>NZ_JACIEK010000053.1 GCF_014196835.1 Aureimonas pseudogalii | reverse complement strand
CACTCAGGCCTGAAGTTCCGCTCGCCTCGTGAGTTCATAAGGCTCAGTGCCTAAACCCAACAGCCGCCTGTCCGGCGAAATGGGGTCCACTCCAGATACCACGAGACGCCCCATGATCTTTGCCAAGCAGGGGCTTGGGGCGAAGTCAGAGCGTTCTGGGCCAAACGACGCGGCGACGTTGGTACGGCGACCCGCGACACGAAGCAGATACAGGCCTTCTATGAGGCCGACGAAACCACCTTGTTCATCACCTTCGCCAACGGTCTCCTCCACTGGTGCCAGCCAACGGGACCTACCGAGGTTTTGGCGGACAAGAGCCGACGCCGAGCTACTGTCGATGGCTGGCATACCGAGAGCCTGAAAGGCATCTCGTTGTCCTCCGATCGCATTTCGGGCCATCTGCTGAAGGTGCAGATGTTCCGCGGCACGATCTGCCAGGTCAAACAACGAGCCTATCTCGTGCGAAAGCTCAATGATGAGCTGTCGCCAGAGCTTGCGGCGGCCGAAGAGGCCGAGCACTCCATGAAGATCGCCCTCATCGGTCTCATGCGGCTTCTGACGTGGCAGGACTTCGAACTGCTTGTCGATCTCATTTTCTCGGCCAGCGGTTGGCGTCGCATCGGCGTCGTCGGGCGTGTGCAAAAGACGGTGGATCTCGAACTCCTCCTGCCCACGACCGGAGAGCGAGCATTCGTCCAAATCAAATCGCAGGCCAATGCCGCCAGCCTTAGGGACTACGTTGCTCGTTTCGAGCAGGCTGATCTCTACGACCGGATGTTCTTCGTCTGGCATACCGGCAACGTGCCGGTGGACCGTGAGCCGGATGGCGTTTCGCTGATCGGTCCGGAACGTCTGTCGCAGATGTGCCTCGATGCAGGCTTGGCGTCCTGGCTCCGCGAGAAGGTGTCATGAGGCCCTGGGATTGCGGATCTCTCGATCGCGCTCATGCTTCTGACAGGCCGGTTCATTTCGAGGCACAACAAATAGCTTGTTCCCAAATGTGGAACAAGCTATTTGGTCGGGATGCAAATCCTCTCGAAGCGGGCGCTGCGACAGTTCTGGGACATCCATCCGCAGGCC
>NZ_JACIEK010000052.1 GCF_014196835.1 Aureimonas pseudogalii | reverse complement strand
CTTTCGATGACGATCTGCGCCTCGCGCAGGCTGTAGAAGATCTCGCCGTCGAGGAGTTCGTCGCGGAGCCGAGCGTTGAAGCTCTCGACATAGCCATTCTCCCATGGGCTGCCTGGGGCGATATAAGTGGTCTTTGATCCAACGGCCGTGATCCAATCCTGCACGGCCTTGGCAATGAACTCCGGCCCGTTGTCGGATCGAACGTGGCCCAGCACGCCGCGCAGCACGAAGAGGCCCGACAGAACATCGATGACATCTGTCGAGTTGAGCCTGCGAGCGACCCGGATGCTGAGGCATTCGTGCGTGAACTCGTCGATCACGTCGGCGAGAAACGCGCAGCGTTTGTCGCCAGGCATCCGGATTTTGCGTCCATCGTGCGTCCGGTCTTCCACGAAGTCGTAGGACCAGACGTGGTTGGGATGTTCGGGCCGCAGACGAACACAGGAGCCATCGTTCAGCCAGAGCCGTCCGCGCTTGGGTTGCCTGGCAGGCACCTTCAGACCCTCACGTCGCCAGATCCGCTCGACGCGCTTGTCGTTGACGATCCAACCCGCATCTCGCAGCAGGGCTGCAATCTTCCGCCTTTCGGCGATTGCCAGCAATCGCCTGTCGGCCAAGGGGATACCCATACCGGCCATACTGACGGGCCAGTTCGATGAGATCGCCCGTGAGCTGCTCTTCGTCATCTCGGCCCCGCGGCACCTGACGCTGTGTCGAACGGTGCTGCCCGAGGGCGCGGCAGACTCGCCGCTCGGACAGCTTCGTCACGGTCGTGACGTGTTCGACGCAGACGCGCCGGCGGGCGGGGCTCAGTAGTTTCCCCGTGCGGCCTCTGCCAGGATCAGCTTGTCCAGCGTCAGATCGGCCACCGCCTTCCGCAGCCGCTGGTTCTCGGTCTCCAGATCCTTCAGTCGCTTCACCTGGTCGACCTTCAGACCGCCGAACTCCTTGCGCCAGCGATAGTACGTCACCTCCGTGACGCCGATCGAGCGAACCGCATCCGCTACCGTGCGTCCCTGCGACACCAGAACGTCAACCTGCCGCAGCTTCGCGACGATCTCTTCGGGCTTGGGGCGTCTTGCCATGTCCGTCCTCCTTCAGGCTCCAAAAGCCATACTGCAGGGCGGACCATTTCAATGGGGGCGGATCA
>NZ_JACIEK010000051.1 GCF_014196835.1 Aureimonas pseudogalii | reverse complement strand
TGGAGCGCACCCCGTTTTGACCGGACAGGTGGCATAGCCGATAAGGCATAGGCATCCGCCTATGAGTACGACTATGTCGAAAGCTCCTGATGGCCCGTTTTCTCGGGTTGAAGTGATCACTTCCGTGCAGCGCCGGCGGCGATGGTCGACCGCCGAGAAGGTCCGCCTCGTCGAGGAGGCGATGCGGCCGGGAATGAGCGTGTCCTTTGTGGCGCGGCAGGCAGGCGTCTCGCCCTCCCAGCTCTTCGCCTGGAAGCGCCGAATGCTGGAAGGCGGACATGCCGCCGTCCAGGCCGACGAGGACGTCGTCGGCACGTCGAGGGTCCGCGATCTGGAGAAGCGCGTCCGCGATCTCGAGCGTCTGCTCGGCCGCAAGACGATGGAGAACGAGATCCTCAAAGAGGCGCTCGACGTCGCCCGCCCAAAAAAACGGATATCGCCCTTGCTGTCCTGGAGCGATCCGACGGACGGTTCACGGTGAGCGCCGTGGCTCTGACGCTGAACGTCGCTCGTTCCCACATCAACGAGCGACGCGGCAGGGCGGTGAAGCCGCGAGGGCCGTATCGCAAGGTCGAGGATGCCGAGTTCCTCGCACCGATCCGTGCCATCGTCGACGCTCGGCCGACTTACGGCTACAGGCGCGTCACGGCGCTGCTGAACCGCCGCCTGCGGGCGGAGGGGCAGCCGACGGTCAATGCCAAGCGGGTGCTGAGGATCATGCAGCATCACGGCTTGACGCTGGAGCGCCATACCGCCCGGCGGCCTGGCCGAACGCATGACGGCATCGTCGTCGCGCTGCGCTCGAACGTACGCTGGTGCTCGGACCATCTGGAGATCCATGCCCGCAACCGCGAGGTCGTGCGCATCCTCTTCGTTCTGGATGCCTGCGACCGCGAGATCATCGCCTGGTCTGCCGTCGCCAATGCCGGCATCTCCGGCGAGATGGTGCGCGACCTCATGGTCGCCGCCGTCGAGCGCCGCTTCGGCACGACCAAGGTCCCGCATGCCGTCGAATGGCTGTCAGACAACGGCAGCGCCTACATCGCCAAGGACACCGCCAACACTGCCAGGGCCCTCGGCCTGATGCTGCTCTTCACGCCCGTCCGCAGCCCGGAGTCGAACGGAATGTCCGAGGCCTTCGTCAAAACTCTGAAACGGGACTACGCCAGCATCACCGTCCTGCCCGACGCCGCCACCATCCTCGCCTTGCTTCCCGACTGGATCGAGGATTATTGCGAGGTCCACCCGCACTCAGGCCTGAAGTTCCGCTCGCCTCGTGAGTTCATCAGGCTCAGTGCCTAAACCCAACCGCCCCCTGTCCGGCGAAATGGGGTCCACTCCA
>NZ_JACIEK010000050.1 GCF_014196835.1 Aureimonas pseudogalii | reverse complement strand
TGCGCTCAGCTCTGGCGCGCAGCAGAGCCTTGAGCTTGGCGAAGGCGTTCTCGATCGGGTTGAAGTCGGGCGAGTCGGGCGGCAGGAAGCAGAGGCTCGCTCCGGCCGCCTCGATGGTGGTCCGAACGTCCAGCCCTGCCGACGGAGCCAAGCGCTCAGCGCCGAGCGGCTCAGATGCAGATCACGTTCGGTGGCCAGGCGCTCCACCATCTCGTCCAGCGTGATGTCCTTGCGATCCCGAATCATCGTCTCGACGAACTCGGCATGGGCGTCCAGGCGCGAACCCCGTCGACCGCCCCCAGGCTGAGCCGAACGTTCGCCAAGTCTGGCACGTGCTGCCCAACGCACCGCCGTCGCTGCGCCGATCCCAAACCGGACCGCAGCGGCGCCGAGCCGAAGACCGCTCCGCCTCCTTCAGAACGCGCTCACGCAGATCGTCGCTGTAGGGCCGTCCCATCGTCCACCTCCGCGGAAGACAGGACCTGAATCACAAACACCGCGCTGATTCAACGCGGGCAGGATTTGCTCTGGAGCGGAATCCGATCAGTCTGCGTCATGTCCGGCGGCTTTGAAGAAGTTGGCGCATTCGCCGGGCTTGAAGCCATCGACGAGCTGGCCGATCCTGTTCCAGAGCGCCTCGACGGTCCTCTCTTCGGCTTTTCGCAAGAGCGCCTTCAGCTTGGAGAAGGCCATTTCGATCGGGTTGAAGTCGGGACTGTAAGGAGGCAGATAAAGGAGCTGCGCGCCGGCGGCCTCGATCAGACGCGCCACAGCCGGTCCCTTGTGGCTGGACAGGTTGTCCATCACGACGATGTCGCCAGGCTTCAATTCGGGAACGAGCACCTTCTCGACATAGGTCTCGAAGGCGACGCGGTTGATGGGCCTGTCGAGCACGAAGGGCGCGACGATCCCGCCCAGGCGAAGCCCGGCGACGAAGGTCGTGGTCTTCCAGTGTCCGTGCGGGATGGCGGCGCGAAACCTCTGATCTTTCGGCGCTCGGCCATATCGGCGCGCCATGTTCGTGGACGCCCAGGTTTCGTCGATGAACACCCAGCAAGAGGGATCGAGATCGATCTAGCCGTGGAACCAGTCCTCCCTGCGCTTCGACACGTTGGGGCGAGCTTGTTCTGCCGCGTGCGCTGTCTTTTTTTCGCGGTGATGCGATGGCGTTTGAAGAAGCGCCACAATCCGCCATAGCCAACCGCGACGCCCGTTTCGGCCAAGGCCGCCCGCAACTCCTCGATCGAGATGTCGGGCTTGGCCTCGTAGAGCCTCAGGATCTCTCCCGCATGGGCCTCGGTCTGTGGAGCGCACCCCGTTTTGACCGGACAGGTGGCATAGCCGATAAGGCATAGGCATCCGCCTATGAGTACGACTATGTCGAAAGCTCCTG
>NZ_JACIEK010000049.1 GCF_014196835.1 Aureimonas pseudogalii | reverse complement strand
GGCAAGGCAGGCCGGTCCAGTTGCGCCTTCGGCTCCGCCGTTTCACCTGTCGCAATTCGGCTTGCCATCGGCAGACCTTCTGCGAGCGGCTCGATACCGCGGCAAGGCCGTTTGCCCGCCGATCCGAGCGGCTGCGCGACGTCCAGCGCCAGCTGGGACTTGCCCTCGGCGGCGAGGCCGCCGAACGGCTCTCGCACCGGCTTGGGCTGCCGACCAGCGCCGACACGCTGCTGCGTCTCGTGCGATCCGGCACGGCGGCGCCGACTTTCTCGCCACGGGTGATCGGCATCGATGAATGGGCATGGCGCCGCGGGCGGCGCTATGGAACGATGATCGTCGATCTGGAGAGAAACGAGATCGTCGACCTCTTGCCCGATCGGAACGCCGGTACGCTCGCGGATTGGCTGGCGGCCCATCCCACCGTCGAGACGATCGCACGCGATCGCGCCGAAGTCTTTGCCGAAGGCATCCGGGCGGGAGCGCCGATGGCCCGCCAGGTGGTCGATCGATGGCATCTGCTCTGCAATGTCGGGACCGCCTTCCAGACGATTGTCGCTGCCCATCATCGTCGGATCAAGGAGGTTGCCGAGGCGATCCGTTCGTCCGAACAGGAGGCGGCGCACCGGGAACGCCTTGCCATGCGAACCCCGACGGCCGCAGAACGTCGGAGCCAGGCGCGCCACGAGCCGCGAGCCGAAGCCTATGCCGAGATGGAGCGGCTTCTGGCCGCCGGCAGCAGCCAGGCCGGCGTCTCGCGGGCTCTAGGTTTGGATCGAAAGACCGTCAGACGCTGGGTTCGTGGCAGCGGGCCACCCCGGTGGAAGAAGCCCAGGCGGCCGAGCGCTATCGATCCCTTTCGCGACCATCTCGAGCAGCGCTGGCGCGAAGGCTGTCGCAACGGCGCCGAACTGGCCCGCGAACTTCAGCGTCAGGGCGCCGGCGTTCATCCTCGTGTCGTTCGCGAATGGGCGACGCGACGACGACGCGAAGGCATCGACCGGCTCGACAGGAATCGATGCCTGTCCGGTCCGTGCTGGCGGCCGCCCTCGATAACGCGCACCGCACGACTTCTGCAATGCGATCTCGACAAGCTAGCCGACGAGGACCGCCGGTTCGTCGATCGGCTCAGACGGTCGATCCCCGATCTGTCCATCGTCGTGGACTTGGTTGAGCGCTTGACCAAACTGCTGCGCAGACAGTCGGCCGAAAGCCTCGCCGCCTGGTTCACCGATGCCGCTGCAACGCCGTTGGCACGCTTCGCCGCCAACCTTCATCGCGACATCGACGCGCTCGCCGCCGCCATCGAAACACCGTGGACGACCAGCCCTGTCGAGGGCCAGATCAGCCGCCTGAAGATGATCAAGAGAACGATGTATGGCCGAGCCGGCTTCGATCTCCTCCGCGAGCGCGTTCTCGCATCAACCTGACAGCTTCACACAGTTTGCGGGAGAACC
>NZ_JACIEK010000048.1 GCF_014196835.1 Aureimonas pseudogalii | reverse complement strand
GGGGCTGTTGAAGAAGTGGGCGTCACCTGATTCACTGCCTCTGTCGATGGTTTGCCGGAGGCCATGATGCTGGGTCGGAAAGAGCGCGATCAGCTCGAGCTGTACATGTGCGGCTCGCTGCGAGACCTCCTTCCAGACGACCACATCCTCGTCCGCGTCGACCGCGTTCTGGATCTTTCCTGGCTACGCGAAGCCGTCTCGGAATGCTACTCGCCTGGTTCGGGACGGCCAGGGATCGATCCCGAAGTTGCGGTGCGCCTGATGCTGGCGGGCTTCCTTCTTGGGATCGTCCATGATCGACGTCTTCTGCGCGAAGCGCAGGTCCATCTGGCGATCCGTTGGTTCATCGGCTTTGGGCTACACGAGGTGTTGCCTGATCATTCCTCGCTGACCCGCATTCGCCAACGCTGGGGTGCCGAGCGCTTCCGCCAGATCTTTAAGCGCACGGTCACCGCCTGCGTTGCGGCCGGGATCGCCAAGGGCGAGGTCGTTCATGTCGATGCGTCCTTGATCCGGGCGGACGTCAGTTGGGAAAGTCTGGCGGTCCGCCACGTCGATGCCGTGAGAGCCGAGAATGGCGACGGGACCGAGGTCGCCCGGGTGGCTGGCGAGACCCTGAAGACGTCCCGCAAGTCGGGTCGATACAAGAAGGTCTGTTTGACAGATCCCGATGCCAGCATGGCGACCAACGGACGCAATCGTCGGCTGGAGCCGGCCTACAAGCAGCATGGGGTCGTCGACGATGTCTCAGGCGTCATCCTCGACGTTGAGATCACGACCGGCGAGGTCAACGAAGGGCAGGAGATCCTGAACCGTCTCGACGCTGTTGCCGACACAACCGGCGCAACGATCAAGGTGGCGACGGCCGATGCCGGTTATGCCTATGCCAAGGTGTTCGGCGGCCTGGAGCGCCGCGGCATCACGGCGGTGATCCCCACCAAGGCCGAACCGATCCGCAGCAAGGTGCCGCTTCGCCGGTTTCGCTATGATGCCCGGCATGACCACGTGAAGTACCCGCGGGGACAGATCCTCCAGCCCAATCGAACGAAGATCCAGTATGGACGGTTCTTCGCGTCCAAAGCCGTCGACTGCGCCGGGTGCGATCTCGCCGCGATCTGTCTTTCTCCTTCTCGTGTCACCAAGGCCGTCGTCATCGTGCACGATTATCCAGCCCTGCTACGCGCCCGGCGACGCCGCGAGCGATGGGGCGAGGACGACAAGCGGCTATACCAGCGCCATCGCTGGCGTTCGGAAGGCTTCCACGGCGAGGCGAAGACCTGGCACGGGCTGGCGCGAGCTGTTCGGCGCGGCCTCGCGAACATGAGGATCCAGGCCTACCTGACGGCCGCGGCCATCAATCTAAAGCGGCTCGCACCGATCTGATCGGGACAGTCCTCATCGTCTGGCTTTCCCACAAGGACCTTTGCACCTTCCCAAGCCGAACCTGCCTTTCCCATCCAGCGTGTTTGGTAAAAGGCGCCGCCGAGCTCGCACCGGGAAGGCCTTCCTTTCGCCCCCCGCGACGCTTCAAACGCCGACTTCTTCAACAGCCCCAC
>NZ_JACIEK010000047.1 GCF_014196835.1 Aureimonas pseudogalii | reverse complement strand
CCCGCGAAGCAGGAAGCCAGCTGCGGTCTCGTCGCCTTCGCGATGGCGTCACGATCGGCAAAGCCCGGCTGCAGAAGGTGGCAACCGCTCGGCGAGGCACGTCCCCATGCGACGGCGGCTCAGGACGGCAAGTCCCACTTCCAGCGGTCCTCGAGAGGAAGCTTCCTGCGAAGCGCGAGCCGACGTTCCTGCCAACCCGGAGCCGTCGGGGTCGAACGCGTCGTCGGCGCCTTCTCGATGGCGGTGACGGGCACAGACAAAGGCATCACCATCTCGTCCCGACGATCGCGAGGAGCGGCCTTCGCAGCCTTTGAGACCTTCGGCAAGCCGGGTGCGTCGACATCCGACGCTGTGTCCAACTCCCATGCGGCCGACACGACGGCGCGGTCGATCGCATCGGCAGGTTCGACATCCGGAGAGGCCGGTCTCGGCTCGACGCTTGCCTCGAGGATCCGTCCCCGTGAGCCCCTCTTGGAAACGGTCTCGATCTCGCTGGCATGTGACGGCTCGGCGGTGGGGTTCGCCGACGCCTCCGCCCGCTCATGGACCAGGGCGAGCTCGCGCATCTGCCGGCCTGCGGTGCCCGTCCAGATCGAGGGCGGGGTCGCGGTAGAGGGCCGCGAGCGGCGCTTGTGCTCGACGACAAAAGTGTTCGGAGGGCGCTTCATGGTGGTCCGTCAGGAAGGGGATGGCATCGCAGGCTGCGGCACCGGAGCAATCTCGGGCCAACGCTGCCGGCACTGTGCCACCGCGACCTGACCCTCGCAACTGTGGTTGCAGGACCTGACGCAATTGCCGGTTGGCTTCCCCGCATTCCTGTGCGAACCCCGGGCTAAGATTGAAGCGGAGAGCCATTGAATGAGATCGCAGACGGCCGAGACGGTAGAGATCCTGGAACAGACGGCAGAGATCACGGCTGCCTATGTCAGCAACAATCATCTGCCCCGCGAGGAGATCGCAGGTCTCATCGCTGTCATCCATGCCACGCTGGGCACGCTCGGGAAGCAGCCCGAGGCAGCACCCGCACCCGACGAGCCGCTCGTCCCGGCCGTGCCGATCCGCAAGTCGGTGACCCCTGACTACCTGATCTGCCTGGAAGACGGAAAGTCGTTCAAGTCGCTGAAGCGCCACCTGATGACGCATTACGACCTGACGCCGGACGCCTATCGCCGGAAGTGGGGTCTCCCGGCCGACTATCCGATGGTCGCCGCCAGCTATGCCGCCAAACGTTCGGAACTCGCGCGATCCATCGGCCTCGGTCGCAAGGCGAGGACGGTCGAGGACGGCTCGACGGACGAAGGCTAGGCGGACGTTACGCAGCTCCGGGACGGCGAGCGCCGCACGGTTCCGTTCGCATGGTTCACAACGGTTCGGTCTGGTTTGGTTCGAACAAAACCGGTTATCGCACCGCTGGAAGGTTGGTTTCGCACGGCATACCCAAAGCAGACCAACGCTTTTCGTTCATGTACACGCCTAGAACATGCGGCGGGCAATGCCAGATGGTAAGGTGCAGACACTCCGCACCCTGCTCACAGATCGAGGAATGCCAATGCCGAGGGTCACCTTCACGTACTCCGTTCAGAACGGCGCGGGCGTGCAAATGCATGATCAGAAAGCTTTTGTGGACATTCCAGATGACGAGAAACTGGGTGGAGTGGACCCCATTTCGCCGGACAGGGGGCGGTTGGGTTTAGGCACTGAGCCTGATGAACTCACGAGGCGAGCGGAACTTCAGGCCTGAGTGC
>NZ_JACIEK010000046.1 GCF_014196835.1 Aureimonas pseudogalii | reverse complement strand
GCCATCAGGAGCTTTCGACATAGTCGTACTCATAGGCGGATGCCTATGCCTTATCGGCTATGCCACCTGTCCGGTCAAAACGGGGTGCGCTCCACTGGGGTACTCCGAGTTGGCGGATGCCGAAGCTCATTTTCTCAACTGGTTTCGGGACAAACATCCAGGCGGCAAGCTTCTGACTTGGGTGTCAGGAAACACCGAGGGGACAGCGCGCTACTCCGAGTATCATGCGTTCCTGCCAGCCTACACAGTAGGTGGCTAGATCAATTACGCTGATTGGTAACGGTCACCAACTGGCCGGTTTGTGCAAATCGTTGCCGTCAATGACCAACGGAGATGCGAACTGCGAAGAGGTGAGATGGTGAGGACGCGGTTGGACGCTGAAGTCCGCCAAAGCCCTCAACTCCACACTGCCCTTCTCACGTGGTGGCGCAAGACCAATGACCATTCCGCAGTCGGCTTTGACCATTCGGATAGGGGTGAGAAGGTCACTATCGTTGGAGACAATCACAGCGCACTGGCAATTACCTTGGTAAGCGTCGCGCATAAGATACGCAGCTAGGTTCACGTCCGAACCCTTCTCCTCGGACTTCAATACCCACGCTTTGGTCGCAGTGCCGTTCGGCTGATACTGGAGAACTGGCTTACCACCAGAGCGTATGAACCTGCCCGTAGCATTCAGGGCGAGCAGCGGTTGAGAAACGGCGTTGGTCATGAACGTGCCGTATTCGATTTCAACTCGCGGCAAAGTGCCTAATGCAGTCAAATAAGCCTGTTGCCGCGTCGGTTGATCGGGATCGTTTGCCCGAGCATCAACCTTCGCGGTGAAGTAGTAGATCTTAATGACGTTATTTTTGGGCAGAAGCTGATCGCAAAACCGCTCAAGGTTCAGCCACTTGTGCGGATTAACCTTCAGCAACCCATAGTAGAGGTTGAAGCCGTCAATATAGACGTGAGTATCTAGTCTCGCCAAGCCCCAACTCATACCCAAATAGTGCAACGGCGGGCTTTTGGCCCGCCGTGCGCCCGTTGGCCGAAGCCAGCCGGGGGAGTTGGTTTGTAAATACGACCGACTCAGCTTTTCGGCAAGTGACAAGTGGGGGTGTGGATAACTTTCTGTAAGCCGCGATCAGGCTTAATGCGGTCGTACGGGTGTCTATGGCGCCACCATCACGTCGGAAGCCTCGACAAGCGATGCGCCTTCCGCGGACCAAACGACAATGGAACGCAGGTTTCGGGATTGTCGGCTGAGGTCACGGATGGCTGGAAGGGGTCGAAACCGGTCAAGGACGGAGGTTCATCAAAGGGCATCTAGAATGAACCAACAGTGCCGGTTCCCACTCTCATACCCGAATTGAGCCATCGGAAGAGGCAGCCCGGCACAGGATCGCGAGGGTATGCGAGGGCAGCGACGGCGAGGAGCCGCGCCAGCCTTCGGAGCCCGCATGGCCGATCCCGTCCTCTCTATCATCCAAGCCGATGGCTTGTTCTGGATGGTTGTTCGCAAGGATGGCAACGAGGAGCGGTTCCCAGCCGGAGCAAAGCGCGTCGTCGCCGAGATCATGGTCGCGCAGGAAGAGCGGCGCCTAGGATTGCGCCCGCCCCATCTCACGCTTGACGATTTGAAGGCGAGGCGGGTCGGGGAACGCTAGAGGCTATCTCACGACGCCGAGAGCGGTGGAGTCGGCAGGAAGGGAAAAGGCTCGGGCTGAAACAATTCTGGAGAAAGGCTGTCGCGCCGCGGCTCGTAGTTGCGCGTCCCAAGCTGCCAGAGGTTATCGATGTTCCGAAGGTAGGTCTCAACCTTCCCCTCGTCGGCGCTGATAATCCCCACTGTGTCATTCTGTACCGACCCAGGCTGTTGATCGAACATGCCCACTTCGGATGTCCAGCTATCAAAACTGATGTTCGCCGCAATATCAGCTATGGCCCTGCGATACTCACCCAGCACCGCCTCTTTACCGTGGTAGTAGAACTTCGCAGCGACGATGACGGAAAGGCCGCCCTTGCGTTCGCCGATGAACTGAACCGGGGAAAGTAGGCCAGCTATATAGATGCGCTCGATCAACGGGATAATGCGGGTGTCATGATCCTCATCCCAGATCACCGCGAAGTCGTGGACTTGAGGCATCGCAAGCGGCTTGCGCACTACGTCGAGCCATTCAACACTACGCAAAACGGAATAATGGGTGCCTCGTCCAAGGGAACCTACGGGTTCAGCCTCGTCATGCAGGCACGAGAATAGGGTCGAATAGATAGGCAGGGAAGCCATTTCTCATCTCCGGGTCAGGGCAAAAGTCGCGGCTATCAACCGCTGCGAAGAGGCTTTCGGCCTCCGCGCTGTTCACGCTGCAGAGATGGGTGGACCAACTGCGGGTTCAAGGCATCTCGTGCGCTGCGTCTGTTTCCCGTCTGTTTTCAGACATGGGGGCCGTAGATTTTGATTTTCTAGCCGCGCCCGCCACGGCCCTCTAGGGTGTAAAACCGCTTGCAATGATGGCCCCCTTGGCGGGGTTTGACGCTTGGAATGCTGACCCCTGCTGAGCTGTTTTAGGCTCCCTCCGATGGCCCT
>NZ_JACIEK010000045.1 GCF_014196835.1 Aureimonas pseudogalii | reverse complement strand
CGCCACCCCAACCCGCTTCGCCGGCCACCTCAAACGTCGCCGAAAAGCCCACCATGCATTAGATTTGAACCGGGCCACCTAATGGGGGCAGGCCAACCGCCTTCGACCATGTAAAGCCGTTCCGTGTCTTATGGCCTCTTCCCCGAAGCGGTCATGCGCACGCCTTCTCATTTCTCCATCTCTGATCGGCCATTTCGGGAAAAAGCGATTGGGAACAGTTTTTGGGAAAGCCTACGGCGCTTTTGGTGTTCACTGCAGCCAGCGTAGGCAGTCTCATCGGAGGCTCCTAATCGGGAAAACGGGCTGGCGGCCTACGCTGGCTGGGGCTTGCACCTAACAATAGCTATCTGATGCCTGGCAATGTCGAAAAGGTGGTAGCGAGCGCGTCTATCAGGGAGCGGACGCGACGGATGCGAGCGCGACCGGGAACGATGAGAATGGATAAGGGAACCGGCTCCGGCGCATAGTCCGGCAGCACCTGCTCCACCTCGCCCGATGCCAGGAGATCGTCGATCAGCCACACATGCGCCGATGCGATGCCGCGCCCCTCCATCAATGCCTCCCGCGCAGCAAGGCCGTGATCGACCAGCAGCCGTCCATCGAGTGATACGGTTGCAGTCTGACCATCGGAGCGACGAAGGGTAAGCGTCTCGCTTCCCATAATGTTGCTCATCAGTATCGCCCGATGCCTTGGCAGGTCGTCCGGTGCCTGCGGGTGTCCATGCGCCTCAAGATAGGCCCGCGAAGCCACCAGGATGCGATGCGAGTTGCCGATCGCCTTGCGTTGCATCGTGCTGTCGGCAAGCGGTCCCAGCCTGATCGCGATGTCCACGGCGTCTCTCACCAGATCAATCCTTTGATCGGAAAGACCCAGATCAATGACGATGCCGGGATGCCGGTCCTGAAAGGCGAACAGGGCCTTGGTAACATGGCGGACGCCGAGTGCCGCTGTGCAGGAAATGCGGATGCCGCCGCTCAGGTGATGGCTGGCGTCACGCACATCGTCGCGCGCCTCAGCCACCAGCCTTAGGATTGCGCTCGCATGCTGATGATATAGAGCTCCCTCGGCGGTAAGCGCGACCCGGCGCGTCGTACGGCTCAGCAAGGTGACCCCGAGGGCGCTTTCAAGCTCGGCAAGGTGGCGAGTGACGGTGGACTGGCCGACGCCCTGTTCGCGCGCCACAGCCGAAAAGCTGCCACGCTCCGCCACCCGGACGAAACTTCGCATCCGCTCCAGAGTGACATCTGATTTATCCATTGGACAGAACTATCCTATTCATTCCACCGTTATACCGGATAGATATGTCGAGGTGTAGCGTCACTGTTCAATCGAAAGGACAGAGCGATGAAACCGGAGCAGAAACCCCTTGTCACCATCGTGGGCGCATTGAGCAAGCAAGGGCGCAGCGTTGCGCGTACACTCTTGCGTAGCGGGCATTATCGGGTACGGGCGCTGACCCGTCGTGTGGACACGCCAGAAGCGCGGAACCTTGCCGCCGATGGCGCCGAGTTAAGAAGCGTTCCGCTGGAAATTGGCCAGAGAAACGCTTTGATCGACGCCTTTGCTGGATCGCACGGGGCCTTCCTGATGACACCGCCAATTGCTCCACCGCAGACGCATGAGGCTCAACTCGGCATGGAGATGGCAGATGCCGCGGTCGAGGCCGGGGTGCAGCACGTCGTTTTCAGCACCCTTGAAAATGTTGATGCACTTAGCGGCGGCACGAAGTTCGCGCCGCACTTCACAGACAAGGCGAGGATCGAGGAGCATATCCGCAGCCTGCCTGTGCGCAGCTCTTTCGTCATGCTCGCGTTTTTCTACACGAACCTGCTCGAATACTACACGCCGCGAATGCACGGAGACGATCTGGTATTTCCCATCTATTTACCGGAGGATTTCCGCGCGCCGTTCGTCGATCCCACGAGCGCGACGGGGCCGGCGGTGTTGGAGATATTGTCCAATCCTGACAGGTACGCTGGCTCATCCCTGCCCGTGATCGGAGATATGATTTCACCTGCGGAGATGATCGACACCTTCACGCAGGTTACGGGCAAGAAAGCGGTGTATCGGTCTGCTTTCACGCGAGATGGCCTACTGCGCTATTTCCCCGATTTCGCCGCCAACGACTTGTTGGTCAGGGAGTTGCTCGGAATGGCGGAATATGCGGTAGAGTACGGCTATTATCGTGCGGGCCGTGACCTCGAATGGAGCCGGCAGGCAAACCCGCAGAGCCTGACATGGGAACAATTCCTGCGCACGACGGCATGGCAGGGGGAGCCACGCCCCTTCGGAGCCTGAGCGGGCGTCACCCGGCAGCCGCCCGTAGATTGATCTCAAGGCACTTTCCCAAAACACCATCGTTTTCGGAAAAATCATCGGTTTGCCAACGCCAGCTTATCGCCGAACCGGAAGCAGACTGGAAGATCCCCACTCATCTGAACCACTAACGCTTGTCGCGAAAGTCAGTATTTTCGCGACAGACAGTCTCGTTTTCGGTAGCTAGGGGAACTGCCCCTTCCCCTGCTCAACGATCAATTGCGGTTCACCATCCGAGGTCTGGCGATGTGAGCGGCCGTGTTCGTTGATCGTCGCTTTGATCTGGCGGCGCAGGTTCGAGAAGCTCT
>NZ_JACIEK010000044.1 GCF_014196835.1 Aureimonas pseudogalii | reverse complement strand
CATTCGGCGCTAACCTTCATCAGCCCGCTTCAGTTCGAGAGACAAGCCGCGTAATATCGAAACCGCTCTCCACTTTCCCGGGGTAAGTCCACTTCTTTTGCGGCATTCCTGGCATCCTCCAAAGGCTCGAAAGCCTACTTCAGGGAGGGCCACTTTTCAGGGGGCAGACCAGTGGTGCCGGCACTGGCGGCGCTGACGACCGCGCGCGTTTGTTCCAGATGGGGTTGGGCGAGCCATCTCCTTCCCGTTGTGGTGGGGGCGCTCGTCGCATATCCATTCGGCGACTTGCTTGCGTTCGACACCAGCGAGCCTATGGACACCGATCCATCGGGTGCGGCCAGTTCATCACGAGAACTGATGGTGCACGCGCTCTTCCCGGTTTGCGCGTTTTTGGCCTCTCTTGGCGCCTTTGTGGTAGCCGATAGGGTCCACCGCCCATGGCGAGTGGTGGATCGGGTAGGGTTCTGCCTCCTGATGCTCGTCGTGTGGTCGATCGTTCTGGTGGGGGTAAGAGGCCTGTAAAGGAACATACTGCGTTTCAGGAACCCCTTTGGTCCACAGTCCTTCGCTTCTGGCTACCTGGAGCCGCCATCGAAATCTGATGGTGTGGAACGGCCCTTCGAGGCAGCTTCGAGGTTGCCTATCGTGCACGGGCAGCTGCCACGATATACAGGGAGACGTTCCATGAAGAAGATCACGACGATCGGACTGGACCTGGCCAAGTCGGTCTTCCAGGTCCACGGCATCGCAGAGGACGGCCGCGTCGTTGTCCGCCGCGCTCTGCGGCGATCACAGGTGCTGGACTTCTTCCTTAACCTTGAACCCTGTCTTGTCGGGATCGAGGCGTGTGCCAGCGCGCACCACTGGGCGAATGAGATCGGTGTCTTCGGCCATACCGTCCGCATGATGCCGGCGGCCTATGTCAAAGCGTACGTGAAGCGCAACAAGACCGATGCGGCGGACGCCGAGGCGATCTGCGAGGCGGTGATGCGACCCACCATGCGCTTCGTGCCGATCAGGGCTCCGGATGAGCAGGCCGCCGGCATGGCCCTGAAGACCCGCGAGCTGTTTGTGCGTCAGCGCACACAGACGGCGAATGCGATGCGCGCCCACATGGCGGAACTCGGCATCATCGCGGCGACCGGCATGACCAGCGTCACCAAGCTCATCGCCATTCTACGCGACGAGAACGAAGCCCGCCTCCCATCTGCGGCTTGGGCAGCGCTTTTGGAGATGGCGGAGCAGATCGAGAGACTGACGGGCCGCATTGAGGCGCTCGACACGAAGATCGTGGCCGCCGTGAAGGGCGACGATACCGCTCGACGGCTCACCAGCATTCCGGGAGTTGGACCGATCATCGCCGCGACGGTCCGGGCAACGATCCAGGATCCAGGCGCCTTTCCGACGGGGCGCGATCTGGCGGCCTGGATCGGGATCACCCCGCGAGCCCATTCGAGCGGCGGCAAGGAACGGCTCGGCAGGATATCGAAGCAGGGCAACAAGCAGTTGCGCACCTTGCTGATCGTCGGGGCGACTTCGATCCTGAAGCAGGCTCGTCGCGGGGTGAAGCTGCCGGCCTGGGTCGTCTCGCTGCTGGCCCGCCGGCCCTACAAAATCGCGGCCGTGGCGCTGGCCAACAAGATGGCGCGTACGATCTGGGCGCTGCTCGTGAAGGGAGGCGTCTACCAGGCGCCGTCGATCATGGCGCGAGTGTAGATGAGAAGGACTCCGGCATTCTGATGCCGGGATGACAGCAAGGTGCCAATGCGTGATGAACCCGAGGGCGACACCTTGACGCCGACCAGACCGTCTGACTCAGTGCGCCTTCGAGCGCGTGAATTTGATTCGGCGATCGGCATCGCGAATCTCATCGTGGTCAGCGGTCCGGGACCGCGCCAACAGCCCGGACATATGACTGCACCGTCCGACGGCGAATGACGCGGCGACTACCTTGCCAACCGGGCCGTTCCACATATGAGACAGAATTGATAATTCGGTTGGAGACCTGCTGCTGGCGATCAACAGCGGACCTTGACCGCACCTGTGTCGTCCAAGTTAGATTACGCCAATGGAACCGCTTGCTGACCCTGTGGCTCGTGCACAATCCTCTAGTTCGGGCATGATGCCCGAAGGGGGTATTGCGGCGCTGACACCAGAGCTTGACGTCCTCGACCCCGATGCCAGCCTCAGCTTTTGGTGCGGCCTACTCGGCTTTGAGGTTGCCTACGACCGCCCGGCTGCGCGTTTTGCGTTTCTCGCTCGGGGCCGTGCTCAGATCATGGTTTGCCAAACTAACGGCCGTTGGCTGACGGGCCCGTTGGAGCGCCCCCTAGGGCGGGGAGTCAACTTTCAGATCATGGTTGATCGGCTCGACCCGATCTTGGCTTCGCTCTACCTCGCCTCCTGGCAACTGTTCGAGAATCCAAGCGTGGCGTGGTATCGGATCGGAGACGAGGAACGCGGCCAGCGGGAGTGTCTCGTTCAAGACCCTGATGGGTACCTCGTGCGCCTCGCCGAAAACGTCAGTCAGCGAACGCTCTGACGTCCGCTTGCCACCTCGTTCGGTCTCAGGCGATAGGAGAAGCGGACTTCCCGAAGCAGTCCATCGGCGATCGACCGAGGCTGTGTCAAAACTCGTTCTCCAAAAGTGTCGTTAGAAAGCTGATCCGCCCCCATTGAAATGGTCCGCCCTGCAGTATGGCTTTTGGAGCCTGAAGGAGGACGGACATGGCAAGACGCCCCAAGCCCGAAGAGATC
>NZ_JACIEK010000043.1 GCF_014196835.1 Aureimonas pseudogalii | reverse complement strand
CTAGGTCCTGTTGACAAAGTGGATTCCCAGATTGTTTGAGGCGTGATTCAAGGCTTCCTTTTAGGGAGGCGGTATTGGCGCGTGGCGATCTGTCGGACAAGGAATGGGCTGTCATCGGCGAGCTTCTGCCGAGCGAGCGAGGCCGCAAGGCACGCCCGTCGCATGACAACCGCCGCTTTCTCGATGGAATACTGTTTGTCCTGCGCGCCGGCTGCCCGTGGCGCGACATGCACGAGCGCTATGGCAAGTGGAACTCGGTCTATGTGCGGTTTCGGCGCTGGGCTGAGCAAGGCATCTGGGACGCCATGCTGGAGACGCTGGTGGAACTGGGACTGACCGACGACTGGCAGCATATGATCGATTCCACCACCGTTCGCGGCCATTCGCAGGCTGCGGGCGCTAAAGGGGGACCTATACGCAGGGCTTTGGTCGAAGCCGCGGCGGCTTTACGTCGAAGATCCACGCCCGTGCAGACGGTCAGGGACGCCCTCTTGGCTTTGTGCTGACGGGTGGAGAGACCTCCGACTACCGAGCCGTTCCCGCCCTTTTGGCCATGCCGGTCGGCAAGCCGCGGCTCATGCTCGCCGATAAAGGCTACGACGGAGACGAAGTTCGAGAGTCCCTGCTTCTGAAAGGCGTCATGCCGGTGATCCCGCCCAAAGCCAACCGTCGAACACCGGCTGCTTGCGACTTCCGTCAGTACCGGGATCGAAATCGCATTGAGCGTATGTTCAACCGGCTAAAGCAGGCCCGACGCATCGCCACGCGATACGACAAGACTGCAAAGTCCTTCCTGGCCTTCCTCTGCCTCGCCGCATCACGCATTTGGCTCAAGGACTATGTCAACAGGACCTAAATCTACACGGAACCGCGCAGATTGGTCGCTTGCAGCGGTTGAACTCAGTCCAGCCCCACTTGAAGCCTGCTACGGCGTCACTTGATCCTGTGCCTTCGCTGCATCTCTCGCCCGCTGGATCGTCAATCGACTAACCTCGAACTCGCGCGCCAGCGCGGAGATCGAGGCCCCGTCCCCCAGCCTCTCACGAACGACGCGCTTCTGTTCTGCCGACAGCTTCGCGGGGCGCCCCAGCACCTTGCCCTGCTCCTTCGCCCGGATCAGTCCGGCGTGCGTGCGCTCGATCAGGAGATCGCATTCGAACTCAGCGACGGCGTTGATGACGCTCATCGTCATACGGCCCGTCGAGCTCGTCAGGTCGACGCCGCCCAGCGCCAGACAGTGAACCTTGACACCCATCTCGGCGAGAAGCTCGACGGTGGCTCGCACGTCCATGGCGTTGCGCCCGAGACGGTCCATCTGGCTCCGTTGCAAATCGCCAACGAGGCCGCAGTGATCCCGTTCTGTTCCATTTTCAGGCGACGAACACCTGGAAGAGCCGTCCGATGAAGCGCGCTTCCGATCCACCGGCCAGGCTGTCGACCATCGAGCGGAACTGGCCCTTCCGGAACATCCGCATCGTCTCGAACCCTCGAATGGCGTTGTGAGCCGTCTTCTGATACTGGAAGCCCCGCACGGGGCGGATCCGCTGCTTGAGCTTGCCGTGGTCGGACTCGAAGGCGGTTGTTCAGATATTTCACCTGCCGGTGCTGGCAGGTCGCGGCGAGCCGCCCCTCTCGCCGCAGCGAGGCGATCGCCTCGTTGTAGGCCGGGTTCTTGTCGGTCGAGATCACCGATGGCCGGTTGTGCGGCGACCGGTTCAAAGCCTTGACGAGGAAGCGTTTGGCGGCCTTCGTCGTGCGCTTCTGCGATAGCTGGAAGTCGAGCGTCTCACCTCGGTCACCGATCGCGCGGTAGAGGTACATCCATTCGCCCCGGACCTTCACGTAGGTCTCATCGACGTACCAGCTGCCGCTGCTGCGATCCCTGCACCACTGGACGCGTCGGTCGAGTTCGGGGGCGTTGTGCTGGACCCAGCGGTAGATCGTGGTGTGATCCACCGATAGGCCGCGCTCGGCCATCATCTCCTCGAGATCGCGATAGCTCAGCGCGTAGCGGCAGTACCAGCGCATGCAGAGCAGGATGATGTCGGGAGCGAAGTGCCGGCCCTTGAACGCCAAACTCATGCCCAAGTCCCCGCCATCCGTCGCGTTCAGCGCAGTAGGCTCTCACCGCCTTCGAGGATTTGCAACAGAGCCCTTTTGCGAAAGCTCAAACGGCATGTGCCAGCGCCTGCCGATCATCGCGCAGCAGGAACACCATCATGCCAGCCCCGACAGCAAGCCCGGTCGAGATCATCCAGACCCAATCGTAACGCATGGTCAGGTCGAAGATGTAACCGCCCGACCAAGCCCCCAAAGCTGCGCCGAGGGAATGGCCCGCCGAGATCAGTCCCATCGCAAGCCCCATGACGCGCAAGCCGATATGGCTGGCAACGAGGCTCGCCGTGACGGGAACCGTCGCATAGTCCACCGCGCCGAACAGGACGGCAAACACGACCAGCATTTCATAGCTGGCCCCGACATTCATCAGGATCAGGAACGTCAGCCCCCGCAAGATGTAGATCGAGCCGAGCAACACGACCCTGTTCATGCGATCGGTGAGCCAACCGGCCCCGATCATGCCGAGCATGTTGACGGCCGACAGCGCGCCATAGGCGGCGGCGCTCGGAACCGGGCCGAAACCGCAGAATGACGCATAAGGCAGGAAATGCGTTTCGATCACACCCGCCGTTGTGTAACCGCAGAGGGCAAAGCTCCAGAACAGCACATGAAATGCCGGTTTTTGGACGATGGCACCGAGATCGGCCTTCAGCGACGATGCCGCCTGATCCGGGACGGCTCGCGCATCGTCCCCTTCCGTCGTCGCCAGCGTCCACCAGAGAAGGGGAGCCAGAGCAAGGCACCCGACCCCGATGGCGAGGAAGCTCCACCGCCAGCTGAATACCGCCAGAACCGCCGCGATCAGTGGCACGATCAGGAATTGGCCGCCTGTTGCGCCTGACGTGGCGATGCCTGTCGCAAGTCCCCGGTTCCGGTCGAACAGGCGCGCAATGGCTGTGGAGACGACGTGCGTTGCCACGATGCCGAAGCCGAGCGCCGAAAGGCCGCTGAAAGCGGAGAGGAACACATATGCGCTGCTGGTCGCGGAGACGATCAGGCACCCGATACCAACGAGCGACAAACCAAGGGCGAGCGTTGCTCGCACGCCATGCCGATCAACCAG
>NZ_JACIEK010000042.1 GCF_014196835.1 Aureimonas pseudogalii | reverse complement strand
CCCCGGCGATCGTCGACCCGCGGGACGCCGTGCGACAACGGGAAGAACGGCGATATCCGCGCCATCTGGCGCTCGCTCAGAAAAAACAGACCGGCTATCCGAACCTTCGTCCGAAAGCCGAACCGGGTCAAACATCAAATCGGATTTAACAGGTCGTGCTCAGCTGAAAACATGATACACTTGAAGGGATAGCATTTTTAGGCTCACAACCTTACTCTGCTTCGACCTACCAAAGCCCCATTGCGTTCGTCGGCAAAGTGACAGCCTGAAGCTTGGGAATGTCTTTTCGCAGGGAGACAGCATAGTGTGAATTAGCTTGTATGACCGTACCCGTGTCAAAAGCACCGTTTTTGAAAATTTCGATCATGTTTTCCCTCACAGCCCCCTCCAAGCCGTCAAACATTTTAGTTTCGAGACTAGCTAGGGTTCTCCACGTTTTGTAATTACTGATTTTACCATGCCAAGTCTTCACCGATTTCAACTGATCCGTTTTTTCGAAGAGTTTTTTTCGTGAGTCGACGGAAAACGACGAACCTTGCGACCCTCTATTGATGGTCGAAAGAATACTGAGGTCCGTAGTGTCGGCGGGAGCCATTTCTTCATCGGCCAACCACGTGTCGGTAATGAAAATCGAAAGACGTTTACTGGGATTCTTCTTAAACTGCTGGATGGATGCCCAGCACGCAAATTCGTTTCCGCCAAAATTGAATCCACTGCAGAAAAAACGAAATAGTTTATTGTATGTTTCATTTTTAGTATTGGATAATTGGGTTGGGTTTGCAGCCAAGAACTGCTCGATCGATGTAAATACCGCCATGATACCTTTGATCCGAATGCGATGAAAACCACATTAGAAAGCTATGTTTATAAGCGATGATAGCATGTTGCTCTTGAAGGTGTCATGGTTGGGGTTGCGCCTTGAGACGCTCAGCCATCTCTTTAGAAAGGTGGACTTGTCCCGGGAAAGTGGAGAGCTCCTCTGACGGAAAGAGGAGTATTTTATAGGCAAGCCGCAGCCGGTTCGGCAAGAAGTTCGAGGCGGAGGCCATTCGTCTGGTGGGGACGAGCGGGCGCACGCAGCGGGGTCGGCGAGGACCTCGGCATCGGGCTTTCGACGCCGCGCCGTTGACACGACAAGCGCCGGGAGCGTGATCTGGAAGCGCCGCCTCCCGAGCGCCAAGAGGACATGGCGACCGAGATGAAGCGGCTGCAGCGCGAGAACGAGATCCTTCGCCGGGAGCGCGAGATCCCGAAGAGTGCCGCGACTTTTTCGCGAAGGAAGGAAGTCGACGAGGTTCCGTCTCATCGACGCGGCGAAGAAGGATGGTCCTGTCCAGCGCCTGTGCAGGGTCCTCGGCGTCAGTCCGAGCGGTCCCTTCGCCTGGAAGGAGCGTCCGGCTTGTCACCGTCAGCGTACCGACCTGATGCTGCTCGCTCTTGTTCAGGCAGCCTTTGCCGTGTCGAAGGGGACGTATGGCAGCCCGCGCATGGTGCGCGAGCGACGCGACGCTGGCTTGCCGATCGGGCGCCGGCGCGTTGCCCGCCTGATGCGCGAGAACGGTATGAAGGCGCGGCAGAAGCGGCGCTTCAAGCGCACCACCGACAGCCCTCCCGCCTTCCCGATCGCGCCGAGCCTCCTGGATGAGGGCTTCGCGGCGAGCGGTCCGAACCAGAAACGGCCTATCGGCGCATGCCAGGATGCGCCTGTCGGCTGCGAGGGCGCGGACATCTCCTACGTCTGGACGCGGGAGGGGTGGCTGTATCTGGCTGTCGTGATCGACCTCTTCGCCCGACGCGTCGTCGGCTGGGTACGATGGTCGAGACCTTCGTCAAGACCCGAAAGGCCGAACTCGTCTCACGCACTGTCTTCTAGAACCGTGCCGAGGCAACCAGCGCGATCAGCCTCTACTGCGACGGCTTCTACAACCCCGTCCGGCGCCATTTAGAGCAGATCTGGTTCACGTTGCATCGTATCCTGCGGCTTGGAAGCAGTTGGCGCATTCGTTTGGCGTGAAGGCTGGGACGAGGTCACCGACAGCTCGCCATAAGGTGTCGATGGTGCGCTCGCCTCTGGCGCGCAGCAGAGACTTCAGCTTGGCGAAGGCGTTCTCGATCGGGTTGAAGTCGGGTGAGTAGGGCGGTAGGAAGCGCAAGCTCGCCCCTGCTGCCTCGATGGCTATCCGAACGCCATCGATCTTATGAGCTGGCAGATTATCCATGATGACGACATCACCGGGCGAAAGCGTTGGTACGAGCACTTGCACGACATAGGCTAGGAACACCCGACCGTTCATGGCGCCGCCATAGACGAATGGAGCTGTCATGCCCGACAGCCGGAGCGCGCCTGTAAAGGTCGTGGTCTTCCAGTGACCGTGTGGCACGCCGGATCGGCAGCGCTCGCCACGCGGCGCTCGACCCCGAAGGCGCGCCATCTTCGTGCTCAGCCCTGTCTCGTCGATGAACACAAGCTTGGCCGGGTCCAGGTCGATCTGGCCCTCGAACCAGGCTTGCCGGCGCATCAAGACGTCCGGTCGCTCCTGCTCCAGTGCGTGTGCGGTCTTTTTTTGAACGTCCAGCTCCGCCGACGGAGCCAGGCGCTCAGCGCTGAACGGCCCAGATGCAGGTCGCGCTCGACGACCAGACGCTCCACCATCTCGTCCAGCGTGATGTCCCTGCGATCGTGGATCATCGTCTCAATAAACCCGGCATGGGCGTCCAGGCGCGAGCCTCGCCGTCCGCCCCAAGGGCGGGCCGAGCGCTCCCCCATCCGG
Source organism: Aureimonas pseudogalii (assembly GCF_014196835.1). Classification (GTDB taxonomy): domain Bacteria; phylum Pseudomonadota; class Alphaproteobacteria; order Rhizobiales; family Rhizobiaceae; genus Aureimonas; species Aureimonas pseudogalii. The sequence goes on along the minus strand of NZ_JACIEK010000042.1, from coordinate 1,449 downwards.
GCGCGTGCCGCCCAACGCACCGCGGTCGCTGCGCTGATCCCAAACCGGACCGCAGCGCGCCGAGCCGATGACCGCTCGGCCTCCTTCAAAACGCGCTCACGCAGATCGTCGCTGTAGGGCCGTACCATCGTCCACTCCGCACAAGACGGAACGTGAATCACAGACTCCCGGATGACTCAATCCAAGCCGGATCTGCTCTAGCGTTGGACTTCATTAGCCCGCGGCAGTTCAAAAGGCAGGCCGCGCAACATCCAAACCGCTCTCCACTTTCCCGAGACAAGTCCAATCCAAACCGCGCAGGAGTTGGATCAACCTGGGGTGGACCGCCATTCGCGCGCGGTGCAGCCGTACTCTTCGCGAAAGGCGTGGCTGAAATGATCCATTCTCTTGAATCCGACCGAGTCCGCGATCTCTCGGATCTGGCGATGATCATTCGGGTCGCGTAGGGCCGAAGCCGCCTTGGCCAAGCGCGCCGTTCGCAGGTGAGCGGCCAGACCCGGCGAGCCGGAGAAAGCGCGATAGAGTGAAGCGCGCGACGTGTCGGCGAGGAGTGCGAGCTTTCGGACATCGAAGTCCTTCTCGGCGCACCTTAGGTCAATGATCCAGCCGATCTTGGCACGTAACGACATCTGAATCCCGTCGTCCGTCAGTTGACACCCGCCTCCAGCGCCAAGACAGGTGAGGACATGCGCCATGAGATCCCGTTCAATTGTGGCTTCATCTTCGCTGCCGTCCTGAGCTCGCGCCAGTGCGGTGGGGATGTGATCCACGAGCGGGGCGGCGGCTGGCCCGGACAGGACGAGCCCGTGAAGGCACTCGACGTTCGGAACAAAGCGTTTCAGGACGCTTCGGGGCATGGTGATCGTTACGCAGCGCGCGCTGGTCGACGTCTGCGTGAAGGGTAACCCGAGATGCCCAATGAGAACGCTGCTTTCCTTGCCCTCATAGGTGCCGAACGGCGTCTCGCCGCGAAAGCGGCCCTTCAGGTTCACCGCGATGCTGATGTGGTCGAAGCCGTCCGCCCGGATCATCGAGGCGATGCGGTGATAGGTCTGTCCGGTCATCCGGGTATCGTTGACGACCATCGACCCAAGCCTGAAAGCTCGTGCGTGAGAAAAGAACGGCGCTTCCGGGGGGTCGGTGCGCATGAGCGTAGCCAGGCTCGGCCAGGGTCGCGCTCGCCACGCGTCGTAACGGTCGACGGCATTGAACCTCTTGGTCGTGAATTCCGTGATCAGCATAGACTATTCGTTTTGCGCCGGGACATTGAGCGGTGGCCGCCAGGTTTCGAGCCGCTGTTACACATACGCCCCTCGACTGCGAGCGGAGTCTCGTGGCCTCCGTTGCGAAGCCTCGCTGGACTTGCCCCGGGAAAGTGGAGAGCTCTTCTGAAGGAAAGAGGAGCATTTCATGGGCAAGCCGCAGCGCCGGTTCGGGAAGGAGTTTGAA
>NZ_JACIEK010000041.1 GCF_014196835.1 Aureimonas pseudogalii | reverse complement strand
AACCCAGACCCTGAACCCGCAGCTCAATCAACCAGGGAACAAATCCCCGCAGCGCCAACGCCGTCGTCGATGAAAGGGCTTATACGGCTGGAGGCTGGAGAAGGTCAAGGGCAACGTCGCAAAAAGTGAGAAAATCCTCGCGAGCTCTTTGATGAATACGCTGATCTGTTTGATTCCAAACGGGAAATCTGTGCCGCTTCATGGCGTCACGGTCGGGTGATCATTCCTGTCGGGCTTGTGCCGCCCGGTGATGGCTGCGCACGAGCGCGTTGAGAAGAGGGGTCAGACCGAACTGGTTGCGGCATGCACGCGCCGTCAGGCTCCTCAAATAGCCTCCAGGCGACTGGATGGCGGTTCCCCGCTGCAGAATGGCGGCGACGAGCGCAGCCGCGTGGGCCGGTCCGATGGCACGTTGAGCATCCTCATAGGCGGCATGGCTGATCCCGAGCATCGGACGCACGATCGCGGCTGCAGCGATCAGATCCCGCCAATCGCGAATGGGTTCACGCGCATAATCCTGCAAATCCGGGCAGGCCTCGAGAACGAGCGACAGCGGCTGCAGCGATGGCTTGGCGCCCAAGGGTCCCGGAGGAATGTCCGGCGTTTCTTTCCCTTCTTTCTCTTCGCGAATTTCAAGATCAGAAGAATTCTGTTTTGAATCTTGTATGTGGTGCTCGTTTTGGGACTCACTGGTGCTCAATTTTGATGAATTCGAGTGGCATTCCAAGCATTTGAGCACGAGGTCGGCGAGGTCGGCGAGGTCGGCGGCCAAGGCTTCCAATTCGAGGCGTCCGGGGCGCGTACAAAGGCAGCCGAGGAGCGTCCGGAAGCGGTGGTGGAGACCCGGCCAGTCCGGAGCAGAAGCGGCGGCGGGCACGGAAAGCTCGGCCTCGAAGCCGGCGGCGATCATCTTGGCGATGTCGCGGCGGTAGAGGCTGATGCGTTCGCGCACCCGGCAGAGCGCTTCCTTCTCGGCCGTGATCTCGGCCGCCCTCTGCTCGAATTCGGGAGCCCGGGCAAGAAGCGGCGAGAGATCGAAGCCGAAGGCGAGATCGATCACGCCTCCCGGTCCCTTGCGGGCATAGCGCTTACCGTTGGGGCTGTCGCGACGCAGCAGGATCCCGGCATCGACGAGGCTAGCGAGATGGCGCCGCATGGTCGATGCCGCCATGCCATAGGCCCGGATCGCCAGTTGCTCGTTGGAGGGAAACACGACGAGGCGCGCGCCCTCGAGATAAGTCTCGGGATGGAACGAGAGGAGCGCGTTGAGCACCGCAAGGGCGCGCTCACCGAGGCCCAGCTGCTGGCGGGCGATGCTGATCCATCGGAAGACCTGCCATTTGCCGACGCGGGCTCCCGCGGGCCTCTCTCGGGCGTGCCGACGCGTGGCGACGTCGTCGAGGGTGAAGGGGCGCCCTCCGAAGGGCGTGGTCGCGATCTGTGGTTCCATCGGTGAGCCTGTTTCAGGCAGCAGAAATCCACTCGCCGAACGACGCTCGATCTTGACAGAAATGTCGGGAAGTCCCACTCTCACGCTGTCACACGTTTTTTGATGAGAGTGGGCTTTCGGACCTTGAGCGGGTTCGGAAGCCTTTTCTTTTGCCTCGACCTTTCTGAGTTTAGAGTTGACGGTTTGTTTAGCATAGCTCGGCGTCAGGGTCGCCGGGGAGTTTGAGAGGCCGATCCCGGCCCCTCGCTCAACACCGAATCGGTCGGCGTTTCGCCCAGTATCGAGCTGCGATAGCCGTTCACCAGCCCTGGCAGACGGTTTTCGAGATATTGCGCGAAGGACGGACCGAGTTCGGGATCGATGATTAGCCGAACGTCGCGCCCCGTCGTCACCAGGCTGGCGATTCGCCGCCCCCGTCCGTCGAGAACCGTGTGTTCGAGCTTCTCGGGTGTGTTGCGCCGGGTGGCCAGGCGCAGGAGATCGACGAACCGATCGTCGCTCTTCAGCGCCTGAAAATCCGGCTGGATCTGCCGCCGGCGCAGTTGCGAGACGACGTAGATGTCGGACATGGCCTCGGCGAGCTTGGCCCAGCGGGTTCGCCCGGCCTTCGGCGCCCGGCCGATGGCGCGGATCGTCTCGGGCGGAACCGAGCGAACCACGGTGATCAGCTTGGAGAGTTCGGCCTTGTCGATCGCCAGGGAGCGGCCGATGACGTGGCGGCTGTGGCCGGTCTGTTCGAGCTGGGCCGCGAAGACGGCGCGCTCGATATAGGTGAGATCCTCGCGTGTGGAGTTCTCCATCCCCTGGGCGATGACCAAGTCCTCGTCGCTGAGGACGCGGATCATGGCCTGCACGGGTCGGCCGAGGACGCGTGCGGCCCGAATGCGCCGATGGCCATAGGCGCTCTGGTAGCGCCCCTGGGCGAAGGGATGCTGGCGCAGGAGAACCGGAATCTCCTGGCCCCGCTCCTCGATCGCCTGGCAGAGAGTCTGGAAGGCGGTGGAATCGGCGTCGTCCTCGAAGCGATCGAGAACCGGAGAGGGGTCGATCAGCGCCGGATCGATCGAGACGATCATCGCACCGCTTCCGATGCGCGCGCGCAGCTCCTCGTTTTCCCGCTCGAAGCCGGAAAAGGATTCACGCATCGACCGCACGGACGCCGACGCCACACGCGGCGTCTTCGCCGCTCCGGCGGCGTCGGGATCGATGCTCTTGGTCTCCGGAGCCCGGGTGGAGAACATCGAGGCGATGCTTTGGGAACGCTTGCTCATCGATCCCAGACCTTTTCCATCAAGCCGAAGATCTCGGCGTTCACCGCGTTCATCGACCCGAGCGCCCGATCGTAGGCGGCTCGGCCGACGGCCTGTCGTTCGACCTCGTAGATCGTCTGCTTCGTGAGACCGGCATTGGCGATCGCCGTGGACTTGCAGGCCGTCGCCTGCAGCACGTCCTCGCCGAAGAGCGAGCGCAGGAGGGTCACGATCTGGGTTTCCGGCATGTCGTTGGGATCGTGGCGGGTCATGACATAGCGGATGAAATCGAGCTCGAGTTGCCCCCCCGCATCCTCGACGACTTCGAGCAGATCCGCGGTCATCAGCAGGAACTGGTTCATCGAGGCGACGTCGACCATCTGCGGATGGATGGTGACGAGCAGGCCGGTGGCGGCATTGAGAGCGCCCACGGTGAGAAAACCGAGCTGTGGCGGGCAGTCGATCACGACAGTGTCGTAGTCGTCGGCGACCTCGTAGATCGCAGCGCGGATGCGGCGGAAGAAGAGATTGGAACCGCGCAACGTCCGGTCGAGCATGGCGCGCGGCGTCTCGTGCTCGAACTCCATCAGCTCGATATTCCCGGGAACCAGATCCAGGCCTTCGAAATAGGTGGACCGCACGACCTCGCGCATCGGCCGCCGCGCCTCGTCGTAGCGCAAGGCCCCATAGATCGTCTCGTTCGCGCCGATGTCGAACTCCGGCTGATAGCCGAACATCCCGGTGAGGGAGGCCTGCGGATCGAGGTCGATCGCCAGGACGCGCAAGCCCTGGAGCGCCAGATACTGGGCGAGGTGCAGCGCCGTGGTGGTCTTGGCCGACCCGCCTTTGAAATTGGCGATCGCCAGGACCTGGAGCTTGTCTCCCACCTCCCGGCGGTGGACGAAGTCGGCGAAGTCCCGGGCGGGTCGGTTGCCGAAAAGGATGCGCAGCTCGTTCATCTGCGCGAGTGTATAGGCGCGCCGCCCCCCGGGGAGAAATTGCGGCACGGGACCGACACCATCGATGGTCAGATGCCGCAGCGACGCGTCGGCCACGCCGATGAGGCGCCCGGCCTCGCCCGACGTGAAGGTCCTCAGCGTCTTGCCGGACCGTGGCGCGAACATCGCCTCGCGCATGCTGAGCAGCTGCGTCGACAGGATCTCGGCATGGCGCGCCACACGCTCGGACGTTCGCCGTGGCGTGGACGGCCGTTCCGAAGTCATCAAGGCAGAGAGGGACGAGGGCCGGACGGTCAAGCTTACGTTCGCCCTTTGACGACATTTACACGAACGTAGAAGTCGGGGAATTCTCGCGAGTCGGCAAGTCCCCCTGTTCAACTTTTCCGATCAAGGCCCTTCGCGTGGAAAACCGCTCGTCGAGAATGACCTTCTTGCCGTTGGCATATGACAAGTCTTGATTTTATTTTAACAAGTATTAATTTCCATTAACTTATAATTTATACTGCATCACATCTCTCTCTTTCCATTTCTCGAATCTTGTCAGTTTCGCACCGGATTTTGATAGCTGATCGATCAAGGCGTTGCGTGGTG
>NZ_JACIEK010000040.1 GCF_014196835.1 Aureimonas pseudogalii | reverse complement strand
ACTCAGGCCTGAAGTTCCGCTCGCCTCGTGAGTTCATAAGGCTCAGTGCCTAAACCCAACAGCCGCCTGTCCGGCGAAATGGGGTCCACTCCAGTGTGGAACGGCCCGGTTTGCAAGGTATCCGTCGCGTCAATCGCCGTCGGACGGTGAAGATCGTTCGGGCAAGGCATTCGCCGTTATCGGCCCTTGGGGCCAGTTTCCACCCACCCAGCGACCACAAGGAAATCACGGACGAGGTCTGGGGAGAGGACTGATGCTCTTCATCGAAGCGTCGGTCATCGTTGCCATCCTTCCGCGCGAACACGACGGCGTGGAGCTTTACGACCGCATCATGGCCCACGGCGGCCCGTACCGTGTTTCGCCCATCATGCGAATGGAAGTCTCGCTCGTCATCGCGCGTGAGATGGCCGCTAAGCGCGAGCCGAACATGCCGCCGACACCTGAAATGATGGAGCAGGCTCGCAAGGCCGTGGATCTCTTCATCGAGGGATCGGTGCGACGGAGGCGCCGATCACGTCGACGATCGGCAACAAGGCGCTGGAAGCCGCAACCCGCGTCGGCAGGATCGTGGGACACCCCGCAAAGCTCAACCTGGGCGACCGATATGCCTACGCCTGCATACAAGGATACCGCGCCCGGCTCACCTACAAAGGCACTGATTTTCCCCACATCGATATCGGTTGGGAGGGAAGTGCTTCCGCCCCATCCACCCCGGACGGGTCATGGAGGGCAAGGTGGGAGAACTCGTGCGACGGGCTGATAAGAGGAGATCGAGGCTTTCCCGGCTCGTCGACGGAGATCGACATAGCCCTGGCCCCCCCACGCTTCCCTCTCGTGTACCCAGAGATCCTTGATCGCATCCGGCAGCCCGACGTCTTGTTTCAGATCGGGCCGAGCCACGACGCAAGCCTCGAAATCCCCACCAAAAAAGAGCCAGCATGTCCTGATCCGGATTTTCGATGGCGATTCTCGAACAGCTCATCCCGGCGGCGATCGAAGCCGGCGTGACCGTCATCGATGGGCGCGCTCGTTCACAACATACCGGCGCCCGCCGGGGGGGGCAGGCGATGGTAGCATGAGCCACATTCCCGACGTCCCGCTTCTCGACCCCGAGACCGCCGCGCGCATCGAGCGCGAGAACACGACCGTCGGTCAGTTCGAACACCTCGCCGCATCGACCGAAGGCAGGTGATATCCGGCACCTCGGAGCGTCAAGTCGGCTGAATTACCGTTTGTCGTTGCGCGTCCCATCGCCAGCATTCTTCGCCAAGATGGATGCCTCCCCACCAACGGTTGATACCTCCATGATGTCCAAAATCCGTTGTACCCTCCAGCAACGCCTCACCGAATGCCGACAGCCGCAGTCCGCTCTCATCATATTGAACCATACGGCTTTCATCGTCGTGACTGGCCATGTCGAAAGGCCCACCTTCCAGTCCCAGAATGGCGGGCGCGGCAAGATCGGCTAACGTATCGAGAAGCTTGCCCACCTCCCAATATTCCAGCGTTAGCGGTTCGCGGCGGGCGAACGCCATCTGGATCTGAGTCGGCGTGACGTCGCCCTCGGCGATGAGAGAAAGCACCTCGATTTCGGAACGACCAAGCCCGGTGATCGAGTCTGGCAGTTCTTCCAGCAGAACAACGATGGCTCGACGCAAATAAGGAAGTTGCGACGTATCGTCGTCGAGAAGGTCGAGCCAGCGCGATGGCGAAGATCTGAAGGCACGCCACGCTGTCTGTGCAAGTGCCAAAAGCGCAGGATCAGCCGACTGCGCCTCAGGCACGATCAACATGGGAGCGGTTGCATCCATTTCTCCCCAACGCTTCTCACCATGGACCAAATACAGTTTTCCGGTATCCATGCCGTGATAAGAGACCCAATTCAGAAACATGAGCAGGTTCAACTGCGCACTGGGATCTGGATCGACCCAGAATTCGGCTCGATCCAGATCTGGCCAGCACGTCGCGATCGCAGCAAAATCGCTGAAAACGGAGGGATCGTCGGGTAGCCAAGATCCGCACTGACGGGGATCCTCGGCTCGGTGGGCGCGGCGTTCCTCAAAGAATAGGTTGTAGTCATCGGTCTCGGGCACGGGATCCCGGATCAGCCGCGTCTGTATCTCGATAGCTCGGTCCTGATGACCGGGTGACGGAAACCACCCCTGGGTCCCGCCCCCGGATGCGCTGAACTTTTGTTTCAGAAATCCCGCCGCAGAACTGCCGCTCGTGAGGAACAGGCGGCGGGTCGGTGTCGCTCGCAGAGCGTTTGGCATAGAGGTCACCGTTTCCATCCATTCAAAAAGCCTATAGCAGGCCGACGGAGAAGAATTACGAGCCCAACGACGATTGCGATCGCAATTGCCCACATCTACATCAGCTTATTCCGGCAGGACACCGAAAATAAATTTAAAAAACACCGTCCAGAAAACCATTCAACAAATGAATTTGATATTCATGGGCATCATCTGAAAAAAATCCCTTGCGTAGCGACGAATGCTTTGCAAGCCTCCTGTTTTTATTAAATCTTACCATAAAGAGATTGACCTTGCCAGAGAAGCCGATCGCATCGTCCACGATGACGGGTCTGGTGATCTGTTCGCTGGCGATCGAAGGCATGAACGCGGAGCGCCGGAATGTATGGCCAGTCGCGAAGCTGGCCGCGAGGCGTTGATAGAGAAGAGTGCAGGCCGGCTAAACGAGCCGCGAAAGCCTATCGACTGGAAAAGGATTGCGGCGAGACATTCCTGCATGGCGATGAAGATCATGATTGCCGCTGGGTGCGGCCCTCACGCTGATCCGGCTCCTGTCGTTCACTCTTCCGCTCTTGGCTGGCGTCCGTAAATCACACTTTCGTGCCCGTCCGGCAGATGCGCCGGCGCAGGGCGGCGCATCTGCCGATCGACCGCGACGCCGATGAAGCGGGCCAGCGGGGACGGTGTAGTCCCGGCAAGATGTCGTCGTTTCCAGCGCTGATCGAGGAATAAGCTCGGAATTCTATTCAGCCGAGGAGGCGGCAGAACAGTGCCGTCATATCGAGCACCCCCGTGCGCCGGCGATCGTGCCGGGTCGTTCAGGCGGCGAGCGACCCGCCGCGTCGAACGACTTCCGGCGTCGTTCCCGTCCATGTGCGGAAGGCGCGAAAGAAGGAATTGGGCTCGTCGAAGCCCAGGAGAAAGGAGATTTCGGTCGGGGGCAGCGTGGTCCGTTCGAGGTAATGCCGGGCAAGCGCCTCGCGCGTCGTGTTCAACAGGGCCTGGTAGCTCGTGCCCTCCGCTTCGATGCGGCGCTGGAGCGTCCGCTTGCCGGCGCCCAGTCGCCGGGCGATGGCATCCATGCCGACGAGGCCGCTGGGCAAGGCCTCCAGCAACGCCGCGCGAACCCGCTCGACGGTGCTCGCGGCACCATCGAGATCGGCGAGGCGCCGACGCAGGTCGGGCTCGAACGCGGCCCACAGTGCATCGTTGGAGGTGAGGAACGGGCGCGTGGCATCGGCGCCCGCGAAGACGACCCGATGTCCGTGACCCCTGCGGATGCGCGCGCCGAGGAACGCCTCATAGGCATCGACCCGGGCGGGCGGCACGGTCGTCACGACCTCGATCGGGCGAACCGGCTCGCGCGTGCCCATGCGGACCAGCGCCACCGTGAACAGCAGATCCATGAGGACGAGCGAGTCCGGGGGAACGAACGGGGCATCGAGCCAGGTGAATTCTACCGTCAGCCGCCCGTCCGCCATGGCGGCGTCGAGCCGGATCGGCGCGATGAGCCGCTTGTACGTGCCGATGCGCCGGGCCGCCGTGACCAGATCGGGACTGCACAGCGCCGCGAACAGCGGCGGTGAAAAGACCTCGGCCCGGGCCACCTCGCAGAGCCGGAGCGGTAGCGGGCCATCGGTCATGTCCTCGATCGCCTGCCAGAGCCGGTAATAGTCCGGCGACGGCAGCGATGCGTTCGGCCGCGCCAGAAGGTCGTCCGGCAGGCCGGCGCGGCGCAGCACGTCGGCCGAGTTGATTCCGAGATCGTGGAGGAGCGTGCGCCAGGTCGTATCCAGCGCATAGCTATGGACGGGCAGGGTCATGGCTCCCATCGAACACGCGGGTGCCGTGCCCGTCCAGTGTCGTCCTTCGCGGATCAGCCGGCGACGCCGAACTGCGCCCGGAGCCCGGCGAAGAAGGTGTCGTCGTCGCTGGCCCGCCGCATGCCCAGCATCTGCTGCGCATCCGCCCCCGCCTCGAACCGGAGCCGGCTGCTCGTGTCCGTGGCCGCCGCGAACACGATGTCGGCGATCGCCTCGGGCGACGACCCTTGCGCCAGCATCGGCCCGAGCACGTCCAGCACCGACTGCACCAGCGGCTGATATTCGGTCAGCGACGGATCGTTGCCGAAGTCGAGCGAGCGGCCGCCGAAATCGGTCTTGATGCCGCCCGGCTCGACCAGCTTCACGCGAACGCCGAACGCGGCGAGCTCGTACTGGAGCGACTCCGACAGCCCCTCCACCGCGAACTTGGTGGCATGGTAGAGGGTGCCGAGCGGGAAGGCGATCCGGCCGCCGACCGACGAGACGTTCACGATCGTGCCGGCGCGGTTGGCGCGAAAATGCGGCAACAGCGCCTGTGTCGTCGCGATCAGGCCGAGGACGTTGGTGTCGAACTGCCGGCGAACCCTCTCGGTGGAGAATGTCTCCAGCGGGCCGTAGGCGCCATAGCCGGCGTTGTTGACGAGGGCGTCGATGCGCCCGAACGCCGCGAGCCCGGCCGTGATCGCCGATCCGATCGACGCCTCGTCCTGAACGTCGAGATGCGTGACGAGCGTCCGGTCGAGCTGCGTCAGCTGGGTTTCCGCATCGGGCGAGCGCATCGTGGCGACGACGTTCCAGCCCTTCGCCTGAAACAGCTTCGCGGTCGCCCGGCCGAGTCCGCTGGACGTGCCGGTGATGAGAACGGTGTGGGTCATGGTGCCTCCTTCAGGATGCATCCATGTGACGCTCGGCGGCTCGATCGTCAGTGGCAAAGCGCGCCATAACACTATCCGATGGCGACATCTGATTGAGCCGTTGCTTCCCCAAGCTCGAGAATCCAGCTGAAGAACGATGCCCCATGCTGGCCGGTCGTGGGCATGCGGACCGACAGCGTGTCGAAGGCATACTGACGCTCGTGGTGCGTGGGGCCTTGCCTCCGGCGGGGATATTGCATCGCGGTCGTGGTCCGTCGCCGGTAGCGGTCGGAACGACGGCCGCGTGATCGCAGTTTGCACGGGGAGACGACATGATTCCGCCGATCCTGCTTCCAGCGGTTCTTCAAACAGCCGCAGCCACTCAAGGCTATCCGGTCGATACCGATTGCCGAGAGCATCGCATTGGCCGCATGCTGGCGATGTCCGGATGTCTGACCTCGCAATCGGCGGTGTGGGACCGTCGTGTCGATCGGAAATGCCACGCAGCGCTCGTCAGGACCGAGGTTCCGCCGGTCGACCTGCGCGCCGCGCAACGGACTCGGCTCCGACATCGCGACGCGATCTATCTAGGGCCTGTTAGCGCCTGAAGCCGACTCTATGTCGCTGTCTTTTCCGATGAGGGAGAGCGTGCCGATGCTGAGCGACGAGCAATGGGATGAACTGGAGCCTCTGATCGAAGCGTGCCGCCCGCATGCGAAGGTGCCGAGCCTACATCTACGGCGGACAGTGGAGGCGATCCTCTGGCGTCATCAGAACGGGGCGAAGTGGCGATCGCTGCCGGCCGAGTTCGGCCCATGGTGGATGGCGGCGCAGACCTTCATCCGCTGGGCGCGGCTCGGTGTCTGGGAGAAGCTGCTGGCGTTGGTTCAGGAGCGAGGCATCCGGCTCGGCATGGTGTTCTTGGACGGGACCAACATCCGGGCGCACCAGAAGGCCGCGGGCGCCAGCCGAAAGGGGGATCTGCAAAAGAGCGAGACGGCCGTGAAGCGCTTGGCCGCTCTCGTGGCGGCTACGGCACAAAGGCCTGCGTGATGGCCGACGGCGCCGGGCGTGCCATCGCTTTCCACCTCGCCCCTGGACAGGCCCACGAACTGCCGCACGCCATCCCGCTGCTGGAGCGCCTGCCGGACGTGCCGAAGTGGGTCGTGGCCGACCGCGGATACACCAGCCATACCTTCCGCCAGCACATCTGGAACATGGGTGCCCGACCGGCCATCCCGCCGCTTCGCCATGAAGCGCCGGTCGCCTGCCCGGACTGGATCTACAACAACCGCAACCGGGTCGAGCGCCTGTGGGCGCGGCTGAAGGAGTGGCGCGCCGTAGCCACCCGCTACGAGAAGACCGCAGCAAGCTTCCTCGGCGTCCTCTGCCTCGCCGCAGCTCTCGATTGGATCAGGCGCTAACAGACCCTAGGCTCAGAACCTATAAATTCACTTTGAAGTCTGATTCAGTGGTGCTTTCGAACGGAGGTTCGGTTGGCCGGTCTGTTTCTTCTGAGCGAGCGCCAGATGGCGCGGATATCGCCGTTTTTCCCTTTGTCGCACGGGGTTTCAAGGGTCGATGATCGGCGGGTGGTGAGCGGTATCGTCTACGTGATCCGCAACGGGTTGCAGTGGAAGGACGCGCCCGCCGGCTACGGGCCGCAC
>NZ_JACIEK010000039.1:0-2500 GCF_014196835.1 Aureimonas pseudogalii | reverse complement strand
GGCGAGGCCGAAAGGCGTAGTCGATGGGAACCACGTTAATAATCGTGGGCCTGGTGGAGAGTGACGGATCCCGTGTGTTGTCATCCCTTATCGGATTGGGATGGCCTCGAAGGGGTCCCAGGAAATAGCCCCACCGTATAGACCGTACCCGAAACCGACACAGGTGGACTGGTAGAGTATACCAAGGCGCTTGAGAGAACCGCACTGAAGGAACTCGGCAAATTGCACGCGTAACTTCGGAAGAAGCGTGACCTCCTTGGACGCAAGTTCATGGAGGTGGCACAGACCAGGGGGTAGCGACTGTTTATCAAAAACACAGGGCTCTGCGAAGTCGCAAGACGACGTATAGGGTCTGACGCCTGCCCGGTGCTGGAAGGTTAAGAGGAGGGGTGCAAGCTCTGAATCGAAGCCCCAGTAAACGGCGGCCGTAACTATAACGGTCCTAAGGTAGCGAAATTCCTTGTCGGGTAAGTTCCGACCTGCACGAATGGCGTAACGACTTCCCCGCTGTCTCCAGTGCGGACTCAGTGAAATTGAATTCCCCGTGAAGATGCGGGGTTCCTGCGGTCAGACGGAAAGACCCCGTGCACCTTTACTATAGCTTTACACTGGCATTCGTGTCGGCATGTGTAGGATAGGTGGTAGGCTTTGAAGCGTGGGCGCTAGCTTGCGTGGAGCCATCCTTGAAATACCACCCTTATCGTCATGGATGTCTAACCGCGGCCCGTCATCCGGGTCCGGGACAGTGTATGGTGGGTAGTTTGACTGGGGCGGTCGCCTCCCAAAGAGTAACGGAGGCGCGCGATGGTGGGCTCAGACCGGTCGGAAATCGGTCGTCGAGTGCAATGGCATAAGCCCGCCTGACTGCGAGACAGACAAGTCGAGCAGAGACGAAAGTCGGTCATAGTGATCCGGTGGTCCCGCGTGGAAGGGCCATCGCTCAACGGATAAAAGGTACGCCGGGGATAACAGGCTGATGACCCCCAAGAGTCCATATCGACGGGGTTGTTTGGCACCTCGATGTCGGCTCATCGCATCCTGGGGCTGGAGCAGGTCCCAAGGGTTTGGCTGTTCGCCAATTAAAGCGGTACGTGAGCTGGGTTCAGAACGTCGTGAGACAGTTCGGTCCCTATCTGCCGTGGGTGTAGGAATATTGACAGGATCTGTCCCTAGTACGAGAGGACCGGGATGGACATACCTCTGGTGGACCTGTTGTGGCGCCAGCCGCAGTGCAGGGTAGCTATGTATGGACGGGATAACCGCTGAAGGCATCTAAGCGGGAAACCCACCTGGAAACGAGTATTCCCTATCAGGGCCGTGGAAGACGACCACGTTGATAGGCCGGATGTGGAAGCGGGGTAACCCGTGAAGCTGACCGGTACTAATCGCCCGATTGGCTTGATCGTTCTCATTCGCCCATGTTCATCACGCCGACCTCGCCTTGCGATGTCGGCAGCGACGAACGGCGCTCTCATCTCTTCGAAAAATCCAGCTTCCCCTGATGCAATTGGCCGACCTGGTGGTTATAGCGAGGCGGCCGCACCCGATCCCATTCCGAACTCGGCCGTGAAACGCCTCAGCGCCCATGATACTTCGTCTTAAGACGCGGGAAAGTCGGTCGCTGCCAGGTCTGCCAATCGCATCAAGGCTCTCTTCGTCCTCTCCAACGCCCCGGCTTCCACCAAGCCGGGGCGTTTTTGCGTCTGCAATCCGGCGCCCGTTCCAGCTCCTCGCCTCCCGAAAACCGATCCACGTTCGCCTCGGCTCCCTCGAGAAGGGCGGTGGCCGCCGCTCCCGTCCGCCAGACCTGAAAGCCAACTCGGCCTTCTCTGAAAATGCTCTAGAGCCCGGCGCGGTGGCGCTGCAGGAAGCGCGACACGGTGGAGCGCGACACCCGCAGGATGCGACCGATCTCGGCGTGGCTGCGCTCCTCGCCCGCCAGGCGCACCGCCTCCTCGCGCTGGGGCGGCGTCAGCAGCGGCGGGCGCCCGAACCGGCGTCCCGCCTTCATCGCCCGCGCCCGCCCCTCCGCGGTCCGCTCCCGGATCAGCGAGCGCTCGAACTCCGCCAGGCCCCCCAGCACTGTCAGCATCAGCCGACCCGCCGGCGTCGCCGTGTCCGCCCAGGCCTCCGCCAGCGAGCGCAGCCGCGCGCCGCGCGCCTCGATCGCCGCCACGATCTCCAGGAGATCGCGCGTCGAGCGCGCCAGGCGGTCGAGCCGCGTCACCACCAGCACGTCCCCCTCGCCCAGCGCCGCCAACGCCCGCGCCAGCTCCACCCGGTGCCCGGAGGCCCCCGACGCCGTCTCCCCGAAGATCGCCGTGCACCCCGCCGCCCGCAACTGCTCGCGCTGCATCGACACGGTCTGCCCCGACGTGCTCACCCGCGCATAGCCGATCATGCCCGTCCCTCTGCACCGGCCATCTGCACCACGCAACGCCTTGATCGATCAGCTATCAAAATCCGGTGCGAAACTGACAAGATTCGAGAAATGGAAAGA
>NZ_JACIEK010000038.1 GCF_014196835.1 Aureimonas pseudogalii | reverse complement strand
TCAAGAGAACGATGTATGGCCGAGCCGGCTTCGATCTCCTCCGCGAGCGCGTTCTCGCATCAACCTGACAGCTTCACACAGTTTGCGGGAGAACCAGTTTCCACCCGGCATCGACACCCTCGGCATGTCGCGGCCAACCTTCAACGAAAGGGGCCAGCATTCGGCGCGAAAAGGGGGCCAGCATTCCAAGCGATTTGACACCCATCATCGACTTCATGGCCGGTATCGATGGCATCGGGGCGCCGGCAACACCGGACTCAACGTCCCTGAATACCTGTATGCAGCGGATCAATGAGAAAGCCCCCCGAGCAGGCCAGCAGCTCGCCGCTTTGGCGCAAGCCATGGCCGACGGCAACCTCACCCAAGCTCGGTGACAACCGTGAAGGGGCGTCCCCTGCGGGCCGCGCTCTAGGAGCCGTGCTCCCCGAGCCCTTCCAGGTCTCGTCCCATTCGGGTGACGATCGCTGACGCACCAACCCTACCGGTACCCATTTCTCGCTTGGCCGACGAGTCGGCCTTCCGCTAGACTCAGGGTCAACCCTATCGACCATGGACCACTTCGGTCCGAACCCCCGGACCTCACCGTGCCGATCAAGCCAGAGATGCGCGGCTTCTATCCGATCGACTGGCCACAGCTATCGGACTCGATCCGCTTCCGCCGCGCCAAGGGGCGGTGCGAGCAATGCGGGCGTCCACATAAGCAGCTCGTCTGCCAACTGGCCGATGGCCGTTGGTACGACGACGAGGCGAAACGCTGGCGGGACGACAAGGGGAGGGCGGTTCGCACCAATCTGCCCAACCCCTTCAACCTTCCGTCCGAGATCAAGGCGCGCTTCACCTACGTCGTTCTCGCCTGCGCTCACCTCGATCAGGACATCTCCAACAATGCGCCCACGAACCTGCGAGCGCTCTGCCAACGATGCCATCTGATTCACGACCGCCCACACCATCGGCTGTCGCGATGGCTAACCTGGCGCTCGACAAAGGCTATGGGCGACCTCTTCACTGGCCGCTACCGCTAACCCTCACCGGAAAATTGCCATGCTGCAAGCCGACTACGAGAAGCTCCCGAACTTCATCATCCCGGTTCACGTCTCCGACACTCGCGAGCGTGTCGAGACGTCGATCGGCCCGGTCATCGTCTACCATTTCGATGAAGGCAACGTCGGCCTCTGGTGGCACTTCCACGGCCGCCTTCATGACCACATGATGCCGCTGATCGAAGGGCGTTCCGAATGGAACACCGGCGCCAAGGCATGGCACATAACAGCCGAGAACGCCCCCAGCGTTCTGGAGGACATCCGAGCACTCTGATCGTCCCCGACCGGGCCGACGCTTCGCTCGCCCGGTCGGCCGCGTTCGAGGATCCGCTCAGCGTCCGGCGGGTCTCCAGCCTGCCGCCTTCGCCTCTTCCGCCGAACAGAACCACCGCTCACCGCGAGCGACGTCGATCTGTGTCCCGGCGTAGTTCTCCTGGCCGGGTGAATGGTAGATCCGCCCGGAACCGCTGATATTCCCCTTGATCGGGCAATTTGCTGACTGGCCGGTTGAAGCCTGTTCGCTGGCCAGACGCTCGCCGCGGCGCCACTCTTCTGGCTGAACGAACGTCCCTGCCCAAAGGCCGTTTTGGGCGGCCTTCGCTTGCGCTTCTTCCGGATCGTAGCGACCGTCGCGGTATCGCTTGAAGACGATCGCAAAACCCGCACGCACCATTTCGGCATTCAACACGGTGTTGTCCGGCTTCACGCACTCCGCGACCGGTCGATCGTAGCGGTCGCGCTCGCTCCAGAAACACGTCACCTGGCCTGATCGGCCGACGAGGTCCGCTAGATACTCAGCGGCCTTCGTGCCGCAGAGATACCGCTTGCCCGAAGCGTCGTCACAGGTCTGACTGCTTTCAGGGGCGTCGATCCCATAAAGCCGGACGCGCTCGCCCGACCCTTCGAAATTCAATGTGTCGCCGTCGACCACCGTTGCCACGCCCTCGATCCGCTTCGCGTCCGCGCGAGCGTCGATGGGCGCGATGAAGAGCCCCGTCAGGGCAAGCGTCAGGAGAAATTTAGCTCTTCGTGGCAATGCGTTTTGACCTCACCAGAATTTTTCCGACGAGTTCTGCCATCTCCGCATCCACCCCATCAAGCTGCCGGAGCAGCTTGTGGCTTTGAAGGTTCACTTCCGGCAGTGTCTGGCGGGTATTGGGATCAACCAAGCCCGAGAAGAAATGGCCTGGATGCACCTCCAGGATGGAGGCGATCCGAAACATCATCGAGGCCGAGACGCGGTTCGCTCCGGACTCGTACTTCTGAAGCTGCTGCGACGTGACAATGTTGCCAAGGCGATCCCTGACTTCGTCCACCCTCATGTGGCGCGCTTTCCGGGTTGCCCGAATGCGCAAACCGATGTGAACGTCCAAGGGGTCGAAACCACCCTGCTTCGGTTTAGTCACTGACGTTCCCGCCTCTGTCTCATGTCCCCCAGTCGACATACTAGACCAGCCTTACCGCTAACCAAACTAAAATGCGCCGTTGTAGCTCGCGGAGGATCATCAACCGCAACGGGTGATTTTCCAAGGCGGAAAGCATGAGACATGGACGACGCGACCCCATGGTCCCTCATTCGTGGCACCATAGGTCACATCCTTGAGCTTCTAATAGGCCGCTCAGATTGAAAGAACGCACGTTTCTGGTGTCATTACAAAACCCTGCCGTACCATTTTGCAGCGCAGTGAAAACCGAGCTCAACGATAGGTCGAAACCGCGACCCTGGACCATCGCTCACTAAGAGGTAGAGGAAGGGAAAGCCCGGCGACGGGCTTTGAGCGAGAGAGAGGCACTGGAGCCTCCGGCCCGTCGAAGGATCTTCGACATGACCCGCTATTCCACCGAAACACGCGCCTCGATCTACGACACCGTGACCGCCAAGATCGTCAGCGACCTCGAAGGCGGCGTCCTGCCCTGGACCAAGCCCTGGAAGTCCGGTGTCGGAAAGGCTGGCTTCTCCTTCCCGGCCAATGCCACCACCGGCAACAACTACTCCGGCATCAACGTCCTGCTTCTGTGGCTGCATGGATCGGAATAAGCCTTTCCGACCCAGCGCTGGCTCACCTTTCCGCAGGCCCTCGAAGCCGGCGGTAGCGTACGCAAGGGCGAGAAGGGCACGCAGATCGTTCGCGCCGGCACCTACACGCCCAAGGGCGAGAAGGCGCGCGCTGCCGAGGAAGGCCGCGATGCGTCGCTCGTCCCGTTCCTGAAAGCCTACACCGTCTTCAACGTCGCGCAGTGCGACGGGCTGGACGAGGCCATCACCGGGATCATCCCGCTGGACATCGATCTTCGCTGCGATCTTCCGCGCGTCGAGGCCGCCGATCGCACCATCTCCGCATCCGGCGTCCGGTTCATCAACCACCCCGACAAGGCGTTCTATCGCCCCGCCGACGACGTGATCGCCATCCCCCTCATGGCGGCCTACAACGACCCCATCAACTGGTACAGGACGGCTTTCCACGAGCTCGGTCACGCGACAGGGGCCAAGCATCGCCTGGACCGCGAGTTCGACCGGTTCGGCACTCAGAAATACGCACGCGAGGAACTCGTGGCCGAGATCGCAGCGGCCTACCTCTGTGCTGCCCACAACATCGAGCCCACCGTGCGCCATGCCGACTACATCGGCTCCTGGCTCGAGGTGCTGAAGGGCGACAATAAGGCCATCTTCTCCGCCGCATCAATGGCCTCTAAGGCATCGGACTGGATCCTCGACCAGGCTACAGCCGCCCCCAAGGCGCTCGCCGCGTGAAACGAGGCTCACCAAACGATCGTCCAGCGCCATCCGGCGCTGGCACACCGGAGGCAGCATGAACGAGCACAAGAAGCGGGACCTTCAGGCGCTGTTCGGTGGTCCGGACCTTGCCGCGATCGACCGTTCCATCGCAGCCCTGATGACCCATCCGACCACGAGCCCTTGGCTCCATGAAGCGTTCAAGGTCGCACTCACCCTCGATCCGCTGGACGCGCTCAAGGACGCCGAGACCCTTGCAGACATGCTCAACCAACGGTTCAATGCGGTGATGCGCGAGCATGGTCATATCCGGTTCGATTTTCCGGACTGAACTGCCGCTCTGAGAGGGAGAGGAAGGGGAGCCCGCACGACGGGCTGACAAGAGGAGAGCGAGGCTTTCCCGGCTCGTCGGGAGCGACCCCGATGATCGGATTTGCCGAGCGCTACGCCGAAACCTTCGCACGCGAAGGCGGCGCCCTCCAGACGCAGTGGACGAGCTTTGCCTTCCAGCTCGCCGATGCCCTGGCCGCCAAGACCGGACAGGCCTGGATGCCGGCTCACCCCGAGGAAGCGCACTCCGCCAGCCACTACGCCACCTACAGCCTCGTTCGCGAGGATGGCTTTCGCCTTCGCATCGCGAGCCATGGCAAGCAGGCCGTCGCCAGCATGGACGTGCCGCGCGTGCGTGGCCATGTCGTTCACGATCGCGCCGCGCCTCAGCCCTTCATCCGACGCCGCACCCCGCATGTCTTCGATCCGGCAAAGCCGCTTGCGGACATCGCGGCCGAGCTGATCGCCAACGTCGTGACGCCGTGCGAGCCCGACTTCCAGCGCCAGATCGTGGCCGAAAACCGCCGCCTCGAAACCGCCGATCGCCTCGCGCGCGCCAGCGCGGCGCTGGCCGAGGTTGCCGGACCCGGCGTGTCCGATCCGCGCGACAACGACGGTCGCTCCCACGTTCTGCACGACGGCACGGTCTTCGGCCGCATCCGCCTGAGCCGAGGCGGCTCGTCCTCGCTGGAGCTCAACGGCCTCGACCACGAGACCGTCATCGCCATCGCGGCCCTCGTGAAAGCGCGCCAGGCCGCGGCGGCTTGATGCTGCGCCTTTCCGCATCGTCCCGACGAAAGGAAGCCCGACCGTGGCCCCCCGCACCTATCACACGCTTCTCACCCGCGACCTGAAGCACCCGATCTCGAACCAGTGGTGCCCCGACTTCGGCGACTACGACCGGAAGGTCGTGGAAGCCGAGCGGGACGACTACCGCGACAAGGGATGGGCCGCGGCCGAGCTGCGCATTATCGAAACCTCGTCCGATCAGAAAGGCATCGACGCCGTCGTCGCCGCGCTGAACGCGGCCGAAAGTGCCAAGGTCGCTCGGAAAGGACGTGCGCCTTGAAGGTCGCATGGCATCTCCCGCTGCTCGACCGCACCGTTCCTCCGGCGCGGAGCCGGCAGCGGCCCGCGCGCTTGGCGATCATGGCGTGTTCGGGCACGAAACGCGAAGGCGCGGGCCGAATGCCTGCCATCGAGCGCTACAACGGTCCCCTGTGGCAGACGCTGCGCAGCGTCGATCCCAACGGATCGCTCGCCCAGGTAGCCTTCCTGTCCGCACGCTACGGGTTCCGATCGGCTTCCGCCGAGATCGCCGACTACGATGTGCGCCTGACCCGCGACCTGACCGACGCCATGATCGCTGGCGGGATGACGACGCGATGGCCTCGTCCCCGCCTCCCTTCGATGCCCGACGACGCCGGCATCCATCCCGGCGTCGAGATCGCCGGGTTCCACCACGCCGCGCGCGAGCCGCTGCGCGATGTCGCCCTGATTGGCGGCGCCCTCTACCTCGAGGTGATGCGCGCCTTCCTCGTCGGCTTTCGCGAGATGGGCTGCCTCGCATCCGATGCCACGATCACAGAGATCAACGGTCCGATCGGTTTCATGCGCCGCGACCTCCGCCTCTGGCTTCAGGCCGCGCAGAACCCTCACAGCAAGCCGTAGGAGGCTCACCCATGCGCTTCAATCGATGGCCTCGTGTCGAAGGCGACAACGAGACCCCACGCAAGCGAGCGGCCTTCGTGCGCTCGCAGCGCCAGAAGTGCGACAAGCTCCCGCTGTTCGCGGAGCTGATCCGCGAAACCCAGCACGACGTCGACACCGAGATGGCGCGGTGCCATGAAAGCTGGCCGATCGCCCAGCAGCGAGGGCGCAATGAGCGCGCCGCCAGGTGGCGCAAGGCTCGCAGCAAGCTCTGGAGCCATGGCGACAACATGCGCCAGCTCCTTCGTGCCCTATGGCGCGACTGCCCCTATCCTGCCGACCCGACCTATCTCCTCGATCTGTTCCACAAGATCGACGTCGGGCGGGTCGATCCCGAGCGTCCGCCCTGGCGCTTCCATCCGGAGATCAAACCGCGCGTCACCCTGGATCCGGCGAGCTTCGACGAGGCGTTCCGCCAGATCGGCCAGTCCAAGGTCGGGGGAGGGCCGAAGACCATCCCGGCCGACAAGTTCATCTTCTGCGGCAACATCGGATCGGGCTTCCTGATCCTCCATTCCATGGTTCGCCTCGTTGAGCCCAACGAGAGCTTCTACACCTCGTCCAACCATCGCCTTCGCGACAGTCACGTCGGGCGCAGTGGCCATTGGGTGGACCTCGAGGTGTTCGGCAAGGTGAGCGACGAGGACCTCGCTCGGATCGAGCGCCTGGCGCAGATGGCCGACACCCGGCCTGTCATTGCCCGCGTGTCGGGAAATTGGGCCAGGACGTCGATCGAGGATGTCGAAGGCCGTTCGGTCTAAACGCCTCAGCACCGTTGTTCGAGAAGCAGCAATGCTGTAAAGTTCAACAATGCTGTAATTTATGGGAGCCGACATGGCTGATTTCACGGACACCTATTCGACCAGCGATCTGTCTCGCAAATCGGGCGACATCATTGCCCAGGCGCTCCGACACCCGGTCGCTATCACCCAGCGTAACAAGCCGCGCTTGGTGCTGATGAACATCGAGGACTACGACCGCCTCAGGCAGCGCGCTGACATGCGCATGACAGGAACGATCGAGGCGATGCCGGTCGATGTTCTGGACGAATTCGCTGCGGCCGTCGAAGCCTACGCGCAGGAAGGCGATGGAGAGCGGCCGTGAGCTACGACGAGTTCAAGAGCGGTGTCGTCATTCGATATGAGTACCTTTGGGTCCGTGACGCCAAACGCATCGAGACCGACAAACCTCGCAAGGTCGCCGTCGGTGTCCGCCTTCCAAGGCCGGATGGCGATCTGCTCTACCTCTTTCCCATCACGAAGACGCCGCCGCGCCCAGATCAGTTCGCCGCCGAGATTCCAACGATCGAGAAGCGTCGGGCGGGCTTGGACATCGACCTTCGTCTGTGGATCGTGCTGGACGAATACAACGTTGAACGCATCGGCCACTCCTACTACCTCGAGCCGATGCCGCCGCTCGGTGCCTTCAGCAAGGCGTTCTTCCTCCCTCTGGCCCGTGAGTTCGTCGCCAGGCGCAAAGCCATGAAGGGCGTCGACAGGACAGCATGAGCTGATCGACGCCTGCTATTCTCGAGCGAAAGACAGGGGAGCCCGTATGACGGGCTGACAAGAGGAGAGCGAGGCTTTCCCGGCTCGTCGATGGCGATCGATATGCCCTTGGACCCCACTCGCTTCCCCCTCGTTCGACCCGATATCCTGGAGGCGATCCAGCAGCCCGACGTTCTGTTGCAGATCGGGCCGAGCTATATCGCCAGCCTGGAGGTGCCGACGCAGACCGCCAGCGCCTCGTGGTCCGGCTTCTCCCAAGCCTTGATCGAGCAGCTCGTGCCCGCGGCGATCGAGGCCGGTGTCACCGTCATCGATGCGCGAGAATGCCCCATCGAGCCATACCGCAAGCTCGTCGTTTGCGGCCCCATGGTCGCCGTCGGACCATCGCGGGCATGGCGCATCGATGGCGCGCGCCACTCGCTCTCGTCTTTGACGACTACCGACTACGCACCGCTCTACGCCGCGATCGGCGCCACGGTTCACAACATGCCCCTATCGAGCGGCGAGCCCCAGGCGATCGCGGCATGACCGGCATTCCCGACGCCCCGCTCCTCGATCCAGAGACCGCCGCGCGCATCGAGCGCGAGAACACCACTGTCGGCCAGTACGAACGGCTTGCCGGCATCGGCCAGACCCACGAGGAACGGCGCGATTTCTGGATGCAGTTCCGACACGAGGACGGCAACGAGTGCATTCGCCTCGCGATGAACGAATGTCGGCGCCGGATCGGTTTGCCGCAGCGCCCGCCTCCCAAAGCGATGGGCGGTCGATGACAGGATGCCGCTCCCTCAAACTTGACGGATCGGGTCGATGCCCCTCCCGTTGAAGATGCAGAAACCCATCGGCGCTATGCTCGAATATGGAGCGGACATACGTTCACGCGCACTCGCAGGGAGATCCACATGGGCACATACGTCGCAACCCTTCTCCTTGGCGGCGTGGTCGCCGTGCTCAGCATGATGTGGCTCACCAGCTTGGGTCTCGCGTTCTCCCAAGGCGCCGGCATGTTGCTGACCGCGATGGCCACGCTCTATTCGGCGGAGCTGTTCCGTTTCCTCGAGCGCCGGATCGGTCGCTTTCCACGTCCCTGATCGATCCAACTCTCCACCATTCCAAAGGGCGTCTTTCCTAATCGGAAGACGCCTTTTTCATGCAAGCTCAATCCTCGACACCATCGGCTTTCCACCAAGCCGAGCCGATCGGCGCCGGGAAAGCGGACGACCGGAGGCGGTCCATCCGCATTCGACCGAGGCTGTGTCAAAACCCTGATTTGAGCTAGACTTGTGATCTCACCTGGGGGAGGTCGGCATGGGTCGGTTCATCGAAGGGGAAGATCG
>NZ_JACIEK010000037.1 GCF_014196835.1 Aureimonas pseudogalii | reverse complement strand
CGACAGATCGCCACGCGCCAATACCGCCTCCCTAAAAGGAAGCCTTGAATCACGCCTCAAACAATCTGGGAATCCACTTTGTCAACAGGACCTAGGCGTACCGGCAAGCGGACGTACGGGACCAACCGCTCAGGTTGCCTCACCGTCCTGTCGCCACGATGAAGATGACCAAAGTCAGCAGCCACGTGAGAACACCGAGGTAACCTGCCATATCCGGTGTGAACACGAGACGGCGTTCCCCATCTCGGTAGCAGCCGGCCCAACCGCCTGGTTTGTCCGACGTCAAGTCGGCAGCTTTAATACATCCTGCACTGACAATGGGAAGGAAAACCTTGGCAGTCTGATAGCCAATCAGTCCAACAACGACGTATAGCATGAAAGCCCTGCCCCCTCACCGACCTGCGCAAGGCGATACCATACTGGCTTGGATGCGGGCCGCGTGAGAGCGTCAGCTTTCTGCCGTTCTCCGACGGTAAGCTGACTTTCCGGAAACCGCCCGAGTTTGATATCTCCAGCTTCCTGAAACCGGCCTTCGCGCTCAAACACTTTACAGGCGAAGTGTTTCAGAAACAGGGTTGTTAGCGGCTCCGGTCGAAAAATTTGGCATAGGCAACCTGCGCGACCCACGCTGACAGGAAGCCGATACCAGCGATCACAAGCGCTACCATCCAAACGGGCTGAGACCATGAGAACGACTGGTACAAAGTCGTCAAAATCAGCACGAAAAGGCCGATCATAAGGGAAACAGGCCACGGCTGAACACTGAACGACAAGCGACGGTCGGACATAGCAAAGCTCCAAAAACAAGATTTCGCCTCGTGAGGCTAAGCCCAAACAGCGTTGCGCGCAACGGCAGCTCTATCCAGCATAGAAAGCAGTTCTGAGCGCTTGGAAAGGGCTTGGTCGAGTGTTTATCTGTTCGTCTTGTTTGATAATAATCGGAAAATTGCCGCCGTTTGGCAGATGGGGCATGACACCGGTATTCCCGCAAGAGCTTACGTCGCCTCGCCTGCGCCTGCAGGCGATTGCTCCGCTTCATGCGCGGTCGCTGTTTGAGGCCGTCACGACGGCTCTGTTGCAAAGTTTTTGGTGTGTAGAAATTTGTCCTACTGCCTCCCATTGTCGACCGCCAATCGCGTCCGAAACTTGGCTTCACGGATCGTTTGAAGCTACGACAACTGGCCAAATCGGATGCGGACAGGTCTCGGTGTGGACGGATTTTCTAACTTTCCGACAGCCGAAAAAACTTTGCAACAGAGCCGCCTAGAATTTCATTCTACCGGCCGCCAACGCTGAGCCAAACCGAGGGTCATCACCAGCGCTCAAAGATCATTGCAGGGCCTGAAAATCACCAATCAGCATCGGCTTCGAATGCAGATTACGATGAATTTTCTACGTTTCCAGAGCTCCGAGAACCTCTGCAACAGAGCTCATCAGCACGCCTAATAGAGAGAAGCCCGACAAACTCAATTTTCGACCCGGTTTTGCAACTGCGCTTCGCAAAGCAACCGTTTTCTTGCGTTGGATATTTAGCCCTCATTTCTTTCGGAACAAGTTTGTCAAACGAATTAAACCGGTAATTATTCATAGGAAAAATAAGAAAAGTAATATATATTGACAATTTAATTCATACGTAATAACGCATGCTGAGACGACAGGGAACTGCTTGCTTGCGCGATACCAAATAGGAAATTTAAGATGTTAGTCAATATCATATTTTTCTTGTTTTACGTATTATTGAGCTATTTTATAGGTCCGGTTTCAAATATATTTTTGTATATATTTGTCGTTAATCGGCAGGTCGGAAATGAAAAACAAAATATACCTGTAGCGACGTTTGTACTTTTTCTTGCATTTTCGCCTTATATTTTATCTTCATTCGTTTTTATTCAAGTCGATAATTCGACGTTGACCTGGGTTGAGCATGTATTTTATAGTTTTACAGAATATAATGATTTACGAGGGAAGTGGTTTAATCTAGCAAATGAAAATGCGACGGGATTTGTCCTGGATCCGCGAACACTTCATGAATTACACCGCTTTATGTTATATAGTTTGATTTCAAACGCCTTTTTAGTATTAACAGCCATAATCCACTCAATATTTTACGATGGAATATTTAATAGTCTTGTTAGCAAGCAAGATAATAGAGGAAACATATTACCCGGGCGCGGGATTGTTTTGCTCATTTTTCCTATTGTTATTTTTACGATTGCATCTCTTCAGCCAATATCAGTTGGTGATCACTACAATAGAAAATCGGCGGCCTTCTGGGCCTGTTTTCCTTCTTTTTCTTACATTGTCACAATTATTGTTGCGGCGCTAGATAGAAAACGACGGATAGCAAACCAATATCGTAAAGGGGAAATCCAATGAGCCTAACATCTGGTGTCAAACAGATTGGTGACTTGCTTGTTTACGCTGCAAAAAATGCAGAGAGAGAATTATGAGACGCTAGAGCAGATCTGGTTCACGTTGCATCGTATCCTGCGGCCCGGAAGCAGTTGGCGCATTCGTTTGGCGTGAAGGCTGGGACGAGGTCACCGACAGCTCGCCATAAGGTGTCGATGGTGCGCTCGCCTCTGGCGCGCAGCAGAGCCTTCAGCTTGGCGAAGGCGTTCTCGATCGGGTTGAAGTCGGGTGAGTAGGGCGGCAGGAAGCGCAAGCTCGCCCCTGCTGCCTCGATGGCTATCCGAACGCCATCGATCTTATGAGTTGGCAGATTATCCATGATGACGACATCACCGGGCGAAAGCGTCGGTACGAGCACTTGCACGACATAGGCTAGGAACACCCGACCGTTCATGGCGCCGTCATAGACGAATGGAGCTGTCATGCCCGACAGCCGGAGCGCGCCTGTAAAGGTCGTGGTCTTCCAGTGACCGTGTGGCACGCCGGATCGGCAGCGCTCGCCACACGGCGCGCGACCCCGAAGGCGCGCCATCTTCGTGCTCAGCCCTGTCTCGTCGATGAACACAAGCTTGGCCGGGTCCAGGTCGATCTGGCCCTCGAACCAGGCTTGCCGGCGCATTAAGACGTCCGGTCGCTCCTGCTCCAGTGCGTGTGCGGTCTTTTTTTGAACGTCCAGCTCCGCCGACGGAGCCAGGCGCTCAGCGCCGAACGGCCCATATGCAGGTCGCGCTCGACGGCTCTGTTGCAAAGTTTTTGGCGTGTAGAAATTTGTCCTACTGTCTCCAAGTTTCGATCGCCAATCGCGTCCGAAACTTGGCCTCAGAGATCGTTTGAAGCTACGACAACTGGCCAACTCGGATGCGGACAGGTCTCGGCGTGGACGGATTTTCTAACTTTCCAGCAGCCGCAAAATCTTTGCAACAGAGCCATCGGCGGTGTTCTCTTCAGCGGCCGATACCCTCGAGCTCAGTGACCCGCGCCATAGCCCCGCCGAGCCCGTTCAGCGACAGGCTCAGTTCGATCGGAGCGCCCTCCACAGTGGGTGCCGTGATGATGCCGGCCTTTCCGCCCGTGAGCTTCGCCACCGTGTCGGCGTCGAGGTCCAGCGGCACGATGCAGCCGGCGGGCAGGCAGGTCGAGAACGCGAGGGGCTCTCCCATCTGCACATCGTCGATCTTCACGATCACCCCGTCGCGAACGGCAACGCCGAACGGCAAGATCAGCAGGCCGGTGGCCCCGCCCTCTCCCGATGGCCCAAGCTCGGCGGCAAACACCATCTGCCCCTGCTGGTTCACCTGGCGCTGCGACAGCGCGCAGACCTTTCGGGCGGGCTGGGCAGCCGATGCCGGTGCCACCTGGCAGGCCACTGTCCAGTCGCCATGCGCTTCGGTGAGCGAACTGGCACCGCCCGGAAGTGCTGTCGCGTCTTGAGCGGTTGCATACTGTCCGAGAGGTCCGATGAGACCGGCGGCCAGCAGAACTGCTTGGGCCAGAATCCGTGGTGTGCTCGGCATCAGAACTTGACCTCGAAGGTGGCGCGCACGCCGTTGTCGGTGGCATCGTTGGCGAACTGTCCGGCGTAGTGCAGGCCGAGCGTGGCATTCGGCGCGACGTCGATGCCAAGGCCGAGTTCGACGATGGCGGCGTCTTCAGCGATCGGCACGCCCGAGACGGTAAAGGCCGGGCCACCTGCGATTAAGGCAATCGTGTCGGTCGGCGTACGGTCGTCGAAGGCATGGCGCCAGCCGAGCATGCCGGTGGCGTTCACAGCCAGCCCGCCGATCGGCATCGTTGCCTGACCCTTCAGGCCGAGCGTCGAGAACGTCGTCTCCGTCGTATCATCGCTCGAACGCAAGGTTGCTGAGCCGCCCCGTTCGTTGAACCCGTCCGTGTCGAGGCTGACATAGGCCAGATTGGCAAAGGGGCTGATCGAGGTGCCGAAGCCTAAGTCGACGCGATAGCTCGCCTCGCCGAACACCTGCGCCGTGCCGCCGTCGTAGCTCGCCGTCAGCTGATCGCGGAAAGTCCCGAAGGCGATCTGGCGGGAGGTGTGGATCTCGTCGAAGCTGTAGGAGGCGCCAGCCTTCAGCTCCACGGCCCCGAGCATGGTGCCGGCGTAGAGGCTGACATGGGTCGAGTCGACGTCGGCCGAAGATCCGCGCGCATCCACGTCGTAGGAGGCCTCGCTGTAGCCTGCCATGACGCCGATGCGCAGCGTCTCGGTGAGGAAGCCGTCGGCTCCGACGAGAAAGCCGCCGATGTCGCGATCGAGCGAGGCGGCATTGCCGTTGCCATCCGTCTCGCCCCAGGAGCCATAGCCCGAGATCCAGGCCTCGATGCCCGTCGAGGCAAGCACCACCGAACCCTCGACGGGATCGCTGCCCTGCTCGTCGAGAACGGTGAAGGCGGCATCGAGCCGCTCCATGGCGGTGTTGCGAAGGAAGCGGACATCCTCGAGCCGTCCGGTCTTCTGAGAGGCATGAACCTCGCCGGACAGCTGATCGAAGGCGACGCGGGCGTTCGGTGCGTCGAGCACGCTTGCCGCGGCGAAGGCCGCGTTGGCGAAGCCCAGACCCTCCAGGCCCGTGGCCGCCGCGCGCTGGTTGGCGGTCGTGGCCACGCTGGCAAAGCGCGTGTCGTTGCGGTCGAGACGGAGCGTCACGGCGTTCGCGGCGTAGCCGAGCGTGGGCGACAGGAAGAGGTAGTCCGACGTTGCGCTGGCGAATTGGCCGCTGACGCCGCCCTGTGCCGTCAGGATCGTGTAGGTCTGCGTCGGCAGATACGCGCCGTCGAGCCCGATGTGACGCACTTGTGCGCCGTTCAACGTCGCCGTGCCGCCGACGGCGATGAGGTCGGAGAGCCCGGAGCCCGGAACGGTCTCGACGAGATAGGTCGAGCCCGCCGCGAACGCGACGTTGCCGTTCACCGTCACCGTGCCCGGCGAGTTGCCCGGCGAGACGACAGCACCCGAGCCGACGACGAGGTTGCCGCCGATGATGGGACTGCCCTTCAAGATGGACCCAGCCCCGAGCGTGGTGTCGCCCGCGACGCGAAGCCCGCCGCCGAGCGTGCCGCCGCTGGTGAACACCGAGCCGGCGATCGTGCCGGTTCCGCCGAGCCGACCGCCGGCGTTGACGTTCACCTGAGCGCCGTTCAGTCCGCCTGCCTGGCCGAGATCGCCGAAGGTGCCGGAGACGATCATGGTGCCGCCGAGATCGTAGACGCCGGTGAAGCTCTGGGTGCTCGTGTTGGATGCCGCTGCCGTGAAGGTGCCGCCCGTCTGCTCGATACGGCCCGCCCCGGTGAAGAGGCCGGCATAGGGTGCGTCGGCGAAGGACAGGGTGCCGTTCACCTCGGTCACCGACGACGCGTTCGTCCCGGCGAGCGCGTTCGTGGCAAGGCTTGCCCCTGAAGCGACCGAGACGCCGACGGGTGCCGACGAAGCGTTGGTCAGCGAGGCGAGGCTGGAGAGGCTGCCGCCCGTCACAGTGAGGGTGCCCGTGCCGGTGTTGGAGACGCCACCCGACGCCGTGACCGTCCCGGTGCTGGTGAATGCGCCGGTGTTGGCGATGGAGCCGCCGATCGTGCCGCCCGAGAGGGTGAAGGCGGCGCCGTTCGTGACGTTGCCGCCGATCGAACCGGCGCTCTGGGTGAACGTGCCCGTATTGGCGACGCTGCCGCCGATCGAACCCGACTGGGCGAAGACCGAGCTGTTCGTCACGTCGCCGGTGACGGCACCGGTGTTGCTCGTGGTGCCGCTGTTGGCGACGGCGCCCGAGACGGTCCCGTCGTTCGTGAAGATGCCGGCATTGGTGACGCCGGAGGCGAGCGAGCCTCCCGTCGCGAGCGTCAGGCCGCCGCCGGCGATCCGCGTGCCGCCCTGATGAGTGTTCGCGCCCGTCAGGATGAGAGTGCCGGTGCCGGTCGCCGTCAGCGAGCCGGCGCCCGAGATCACGCCGGACAGGGTCGTGGCGACACCGGTGTCCGTCGAGATCGTGCCGCTCGAGGTGATGGCGACGTCCCGCGCGCTGGCGAAGCTGCCGGTCGTGCGCAACGTGCCGCCGGAGAAGATCAGGCCGGAGGAGGCCGCACCCAGAGAGGCGTCGGCTCCGATGGCCAGCGTCCCGCGGGCGAGGTCCGTGCCGCCCGTGTAGCTGTTCGCCGCGGACAGAACGAGGGTGCCGCCGCCTTGCTTGAAGAGGCCGCCCGTTCCAATCAGCGTCGAGGCGATGGTCGTGGTGCCCGTGTCCACCGTGACGAAGCTGCGCCCGTTCGAGCCGGTCGCGTTGCCCGCAAGGTTCAGGCTTCCGCCGGTGACGTCATAGCCGCCGACGGTGAACTGCAGACCCTCGAAGCTCTGCGTGCCCGAGACGCTGACGGTGCCGGGCGCGCCGGAGAAGACGCCCACTTGCGAGCGCCAGGCATTGTTGAAGGTGCCGCCGTCGACCGTTCCATCCGCGGTCTGATCGGTGCCGTCGAAGACCTGAACGACCTGACCGCCATTGGCGAGGAGGATGTCGAACCGCGACGGCGCGCCGCCGGGATTGGTGGCAGCCTGCCGGACGTCGGCCGTCGCGATCGCGCCACCGTTGGTGACCGTGCCGAAGGTGCCGCTCGTCGTGCCCGCGACGTCGAACAGCGTGTAGATGCCGCTGGTCGCCGCCGCGTTGGCGTGCGCCGAGTTGCGAAGGACCAGCGTCGAGCCCGTGTCGATCGCGAGGTTGCCCCCGACCCGCACCAGATCGTTGTCGGTCCCACCGACGACGCCGGGTGTGCCGAGCTCAAACAGAGCCGTCGAGCCGGAACCCAGCGCCACGTTGCCGTTGACCGTCAGCGTGCCCGGCGAGTTGCCCGCCGACAGCGTGCCCCCCGAACTCACCGCCACCGAGCCCGCGATCGTGCCGGTTCCGCCGAGCGTGCCCGAGCCCGAGACGGTCACCTGCGCCTGGTTCAGGCCGCCCGTACCATTGAGATCGCCGAGGACGCCGTTCACCGAGAGCGTGCCGCCCGTCACGCTCGTCGTGCCGGTGAAGGAGGCCGGGGCCGTATTGGTGCCGGAGAAGACGGTCCTGCCGGCAAGATGATCGATCGTTCCCGCGCCGGTGATCACCGGAGCGAAGACCGCCGCAGAGCCATCCGGATTGCCGCTGTGGTTGAAGACCAGCGTGCCGGTGCCGGTGCCGAAGGCCAGCCTGCCCGCCGCGATGCGACCGGCCGAGACCGCCGGCTGACCGGCCGCCGCGCCGATGTTCACCGTGCCCGCCGAGCCGGCATTGCGCGCGACCGCCACGGTCCCCGGGCCCGCGGTTGTGCCTTCAACAACCGCCCCGCCCGCCGCCACCGTCAGCGTGCCGCTGCCCTCGTAGCCGACCTCAAGAGAACCCCTGTTCGTCCAGGTCGAGCCCACGCCCGTCACCGTCGCAGTGCCCGTCGAGCCGGCGTAGAGGCCGATGTAACCAAAGACGCTGCTGACCGAGCCGCCCGTCTCGACCGTCAGCGTGCCGCTGCCACCAAGGCCAACATCGAGGGCTCCGCTGTTCGTCCAGGTCGAGCCCGCGCCCGTCACCGTCGCCGTGCCTGTTGAGCCAGCAAAATAGCCAAGGAAACCACTGGTGTTGCTGACAGCTCCGCCCGCCGCGACCGTCAGCGAGCCGCTGCCACCGTCGCCAACAGAAAGTTGCCCGTTCGTCCAGGTGGAGCCCGCGCCTGTCACCGTCGCCGTACCCGTCGAGCCGGAGTCGCGGGCGATGAAACCCTCGCCGCTGCCGAGCGTGCCGCCCGCCTCGACCGTCAGCGCCCCGCCATTCACGATCGCCTCACCGGCGAAGGTGTTCACGCCCGTCAGTGACCAGGTCCCGGCTCCATCCTTGAGGAACGTGCGGAGATTGCCGCCCATGGTGCCGGAGACCGCGCCGTTTCCAGCTCCACCAAGAACAAGGTCACGGTTGGCGCCGGCGAGCCCAGAGATGCCGCCGGACAATGTGAGCAGGCCGGCATCGGAGTTGATGCGCGTATTGGCGCCGGCGAGCGTGATGGGCCCGCTGACGGTGTTGTTGTCCGAGAGGTTGCGAAGCGCGCCGCCGTCGGCAACGCCCCCGCCGCTCAGCGTCAGCGGTTCGATCAGCGGTTCGATAAGGGTGAGGCCGCCCGTCACCTCCAGAGCTGCGCCGTTCGCGACGGTCGTCCCGGCCGAAGTGCCGCCCAGGGCCGCGCCGTGGCCGACGCGAAGGATCCCGCCGGAGATCGTGGTCACGCCCGTGTAGGTGTTCGCACCGTTGAAGACGGTCGTGCCGGCCAGATGATTGATCGTTCCAGCGCCGGTGATCAGCGGCGCGAAGACCACCGGCGAGCCGTGGGGATTGCCGGTGTGGTTGAAGACCAGCGTGCCGGTGCCGGCGCCGAAGGCCAGCTCGGCTGCCGCAATGCGACCGGCCGATACCGGCGTCTGGCCTGCCGCCGCGCCGACGATCACCGTGCCCGTCGAGCCGGCGTTGCGTGCGACCCACACGCCTCCCGCTCCCGAAGCCCCGCCGGCGAAGACCGCACCGCCCGCCTCGACCGTCAGCGTGCCGCTGCCCTCGTTGCCAACAGAGAGGTTCCCGTCATTCGTCCAGGTGGAGCCTGCACCCGTCACCGTCGCCGTGCCCGTCGAGCCGGCGTAGAGCCCGATGTAACCAAAGGCGTTGCTGACCGAGCCGCCCGCCGCGACCGTCAGCGTGCCGTTGCCACTTTCGCCAACAAAAAGGTAACCGCCGTTCGACCAGGTGGAGCCCGTGCCCGTCACCGTCACCGTCGCCGTGCCCGTCGAGCCCGCAACGCGGCCGATAAAACCATAGGTGTTGCTGACTGTGCCGCCCGCCGCGACCGTTACCGTTCCACTGCCATTAAGGCCGATGGCAAGGTACTGCGAGATCGCCCAGGTTGGGCTAACAGCCGAACCGGGATCGACCTCGCCGGTAATCGTCACGCTTTGGGCGGACGCTGTCCCCGTCCATGCCGCCAATACCAGCGCGGACACCCCGGCAAGCCATGCCGCTTTGGCGGTGGACATCACAGATCTGTTCAGTGCTCGGGCGGACGATCCGGGAGCATCACGCTCTCCTAAGACCGTATCGTTCGTGCGCAGGTTGTTGGCGCTGTAACGTCTAGGGTACGCTCCAGCGTTTATCTTCTCAGGGCTTTTGCGCATCGCTTCTCGTCCGTCCGATCGCTGCCATCGGCAACTTGCTGTTGAACGTTGGCGTGCTAAATCCCGAATGGGTCAATTGCAGAAAGGGTACACCGGACAGAAAGGGCGAACGTAGCACCGACTCTGGCGAAGAACGTCCGGTACCTTGAAGGTCGCGGACGGGCGGAGGGGCGGAATGGACATCACGAGCCATCACAACGGCGGGCGGGACGACGGTTCGAACCAGCCGCCAATGGTCCGGCTCTGTTTGCAGTCGCAAGAGAGTGACTAGGTCCTGTTGACAAAGTGGATTCCCAGATTGTTTGAGGCGTGATTCAAGGCTTCCTTTTAGGGAGGCGGTATTGGCGCGTGGCGATCTGTCG
>NZ_JACIEK010000036.1 GCF_014196835.1 Aureimonas pseudogalii | reverse complement strand
GCACTCAGGCCTGAAGTTCCGCTCGCCTCGTGAGTTCATAAGGCTCAGTGCCTAAACCCAACAGCCGCCTGTCCGGCGAAATGGGGTCCACTCCATGGCGGAAGCGCGGTGGCGATGTCCTCGACCATGCCGACTATGCGCACTACGCGCGGATCATGAGCAACCCAGAGCATTTTGAGGTGGTGTTTGAGGCAGGGTTCGATGATCCTGCCGCGTTGGCGGCGCTGTTGCACGACGCAGGTCGGCTCCGCGCAGCATCGCATCATGCGCGTGCCTTCACGCTGGAGGATCTGCGCGATCTCCGCGTGATTTGGAAAACGATCGAGACGGGGTTGATCGCTTTCGTGAGCGATTATGAAGTGGAATCGTGGGCCTGACGGGACTTCGCGGTTCAAGGTCTTCGACTGTCTTCCGCTGCTCGGCTCGCCTCCTCAGACTATTAACGTCGAGGTCAGTCTGGTTTGAATTAGAGCAAGGTCTACCATGGCTCTGGCGGCATCTCGGTAGTTCGCCGCGCTCGACACACGGCGGCTTGTATCTCCAGGTTCTCGTCGAACGCCGTCACAGCATTGACAAGATCGCGGCCGCCATCGGCATGGGTTCTGCAGATACGTTGCGGCATCATTTCCGCCGGCGCGCGGGCGTGAGCCCGCAATCCTGCCGAGACCAGTTCAGCGCACCGCAGACTGTCGAGGCGCTGGCCCAATGACAGCTATCAGAGCCTCGCTTACGGCGGATGAAGGACTGAAACAGGTCGAAACCTGCCGGTTTGGCCACCGGCGGCGACGCCTTGGCGACGCTCTTGCCACCCTGTTAAAATCCGAAATCACCGTTTCGGATTTCCATCTTGCCACCATGCGGGCTACCTCTCACCGGCTCTGTTGCAATGATTCTTCGGCTGCCGGAAAGTTAGAAAATCCGTTCAGGCCGAGACCTGTCCGCATCCGATTTGGCCAGTTGTCGTAGTTTCAAATGATGCGTGAAGCCAAGTTTCGGACGCGGTTGGCTATCGATGGTTGGAGGTAGTAGGACAAATTTCTACACGCCGGAAACTTTGCAACAGAGCCCGCTGTCGTCATCGTCCGCATGCATAAGGCAAGCGACCATACCGCTTCTCCGTCATCGATATCGTCGAACGGAGCCGCTCCACGCAGCACTCGCCGGTGACGGAAACAGGGGTTGCACCGACAAGGGGGTGATCAAATCCGGAGGCGTTTCACCCCTTCGAGTGAAGCCGACGACACGTTCCGTTTGCTACCCACGTTCCGACGGAAAATGTCCGGCGGGAACTGCGTGATATGAATTTGGTAATGCCGAACATCTTGCAGGCCGAGAATCTCGCGTCGGATCGCGTTTTGAATGGGGTCGTGAACGACCACTATGCAGGCCACGAAAGCAACCTTGTTCGCCGCTGGCTTCCGGTGGCCGAGTGGTTCGACGATCGCTGTGATTTAGGCCTTGATCCCTATCAAAAGTACTCGAGAGGTAAGATCAGCGCTACCGTCTCCGGGGTGTTCCGGAATGGAGTTGCATTCTCAGGCGTGAATTTTGCGAGTCAGGATTACCTTTCGCTATCATCCCATTTGAGATTGGTTCGATCCGTCAAGTCAGCCGCCGAAGACTTTGGCGTTCACAGCGCGGGCTCGTCCAGCCTGATGGGCGGATGCGAAATGTCTCTGCGTCTCGAACAAGCCTTCGAGAAATTTCTTGAATACCGCGAAGTGACACTGTTTCCGACGGGATGGACGGCAGGCTATGGCATTGTGAAGATGCTGGCCCGGCCGGGGGACCACATCGTCATCGATTTCCTCGCCCATGCCTGCCTTCAGGAGGGCGCGAGTTGTTCGGGCGCCACCGTGCACCGCTTTCCGCATTTGTCCAACGAAGCAGTTCGCAAACACCTCGTTCGCATCCGGTCGGCTCAGCCGGACGCCGGTATCCTCGTCGTTACCGAGACACTGTTCTCCATGGACAGCGACAGCCCCGCCGTCGCCGAACTACAAGCGATTTGTACCGAGCATGGTGCGACGCTGCTGGTGGATTGCGCCCACGATCTGGGCTGCATGGGCGAGACGGGAAGAGGGATCCTAGAAGTTCAGGGAATGGTCGGCAAGGTCGACGTCCTGATGGGATCCTTTTCCAAGACCTTCGCCTCAATCGGTGGCTTCGTCGCGACGCAGCACCGGGGCCTTCGCACCGCCATGCGCGCGTGTTGCGGGCCGCAGACATTCACTAATGCGATGACGCCGATCCAGGCCGCAGTTGTTCTCGAAGCCCTTGCCATCGTTTCCGACCCCGAGGGAGCGGTGCGCCGTAAGCGTTTGGCGGCCAATGTCGCCTATCTCAGGCAGCAGCTTCATGAGAACGGCTTCGTCACGACGGGCGAGCCCAGTGCCATTGTTCCGGTCGCCGTTGGCGACAGTGCCACCGCCCGCCTGATGACGCGCCACATGACCCGCAACGGAGCGATCGTGAACCTCGTCGAATACCCAGCCGTGGCGCGTAGCAAGTCGTTTTGGCGCCTTCAGGTCATGGCAGACCACGAGGGGTCGCAGATCAACGATCTCGTCTGCAAGGCGATCGAGGCCCGTGCAGCCATCTGCAACCAACCGACAGTCGAGGAGTGCTCGCCATGAAGGCCAGAACCCGAACAGCAGTCGGGTTGCTCATGTAGATGGCTGCCTCATCGGCCTAAACCTCGACCGGGCCGATGCCGCAACCGGCGCCATTGCAAGATCCAGATCGCAGTGAGAGCTTGGCGCTATCCGCCGTCTTCAGAGCCACAGGCTCTCACTGCCTTCGCATCTTTGCAACAGAGCCCCCCAAACTGCCTGCGTGCGAATGGTGTCATAGGGACAGAATATCAAACCCGAATACCCGATGGGTGGTCCGCCTTCGGAATCGCCTTCCGCGCTTCTCGAAGGGCCTAAAAGGGTTCAAGAACTGATGACCCGCTTTGGGGTGTCCGCGTCCGCTGTCGACCTACAGAGCCGACATGTCTGATCTCTCAGCAGCTTGGAGCGACGGCTGCATGTGCGAATAGCGGATCAGGCCGCAGTGATCCTCTTTCGTTGTCCGGGAACAGGATGCGCGTCGTGCTCCGCGCATGATGGCAGCAAGCCTTGACAGAGTTGGGTTGAAATGAGAAAACGGTTTCTCAGATTGAGAAATCCTTTTCTCAGCGGTTTTGGGCTCGATGTGAGGGGAGGCGTCATGACGGATACGGGAGCGCCGTCCGCGTCGGGAAGAGCCCGCATCACGATCCGTGAGGTCGCCTCGGCGGCCGGCGTTTCGGTGGCGACCGCTTCGAAGGCGCTGAACGAGCGAGGCCGGATGATGCCGGAAACCCGCCAGCGCGTGCAGGATGCCGCGCGCAACCTCGGCTTCCGGCCGAACGCGATGGCAAAGGCCCTCGTTCACAAGCGTTCCTTCACGCTGGGTCTCCTCACCAACGACACCTACGGCCGCTTCACCCTGCCGGTCGCGGCCGGTCTTTCCGCGGCGATGGCCGATCGCGGCGTGTCGGTGTTCCTCTGCGCCATCGACGACGATCCCGAACGCGCGCGCCTCAATCTGGAGGCGATGGAGGACAAGCAGGTCGACGGACTGGTGATGGCGGGCAAGCGCATCGATCGCGCGCTGCCGATCCAATTCACGGCCCTCCATATGCCGCTCGTCCACGTCAACGCCGCCTGCCCGGAGGGCGGCATCGGCTTCGTGCCCGACGACGAGGGCGGGGCTCATCTGGCGACGGCGCATCTGGTCGCGCTCGGGCGGCGGCGGATCGCGCATGTCACCGGGCCGGGCGGGTTCGCCGCCGTGCACCTGCGCGAAGCCGGCTGGCGGCGCGCGCTCGCGGAGGCTTCGCTGGCGCCGCCGGGCGAGGCGCTGCTCGGCGAGTGGTCGGAGCGCTTCGGCTACGAGACCGGCCAGCGGCTCTTCGCGGCCGGAGGCGAGCAGCCGGACGCCGTGTTCTGCGGCAACGACCAGATCGCGCGTGGCCTGATCGACGCGCTGACTCTGCAGGGCCTTCGCGTGCCCGAAGACGTCGCGGTCGTCGGCTTCGACAATTGGGGCCTCTTCGCCGAGGCGACCCGCCCGCCGCTCACCTCGGTGGACATGGAATTCAAGGCTCTCGGCCGGGAGGCCGGACTGACGCTGCTCGACGGGATCGACGGCAGAACGGTGGCACCGGGCATCCGGCGCCGGCCCTGCCGGCTGGTCGTGCGCCGCTCCTGCGGCGGCGAGACGTGAGATCGCATCGTGCGAACCGCCGGGAGGAACGGCGGATCGCACGATGGGGCGAAGCCCGCCTTCGAAGAGGCGCGCACACATTGGGAGGAACGGACATGAAAAACTGGTGCCTTGGGCTCGGCGGCCTCGCCGCCACCCTCATCGCTCTGCCGGCCCCGGCGAGCGCGGAAACCGTCAGTCTCTGGGTTCGCTCGGACGGCTCGACCTTCATGCCGAAGATCGTCGAGGCCTTCAACGCCAGCCAGAACGAGCACAAGGTCGAACTCCAGATCGTACCCGTCAACGAGCTCGTCCA
Source organism: Aureimonas pseudogalii (assembly GCF_014196835.1). Taxonomy (GTDB): domain Bacteria; phylum Pseudomonadota; class Alphaproteobacteria; order Rhizobiales; family Rhizobiaceae; genus Aureimonas; species Aureimonas pseudogalii. Next base: position 6,541 of record NZ_JACIEK010000036.1, on the reverse strand, counting down.
GAAATACGCCGTCGCCTCGGCCGGAGGCTCGGCGCCCGACGCGCTCTCGCTCGACCTCATCTACACGCCCGCCTTCGCCGCGGCCGGACAGTTGAAGGACATCACCGACCTCGCCAGGTCGCTGCCCTACTTCGAACAGCTCTCGAAGGCGCATGTCGCCACGGCGACGTTCGAGGACAGAATTTATGGCTTGCCCTTCTCGGCCGACGCCTCCGTCCTTCTCTGGAACAAGTCGCTCTTCAAACAGGCCGGCCTCGACCCCGAAAAGGGCCCGACGACCTGGGCCGAGATCCGCGCGGACGCCGAAAAGGTCAATGCACTCGGCGGCGACGTGAAGGGCTTCTACTTCTCGGGCAATTGCGGCGGCTGCAACATCTTCACCTTCACGCCGCTGATCTGGGCGTCCGGCGGCGACATCTTCGCCGACGACGGAAAGAAGGCGACGCTCGATACGCCGCAGATGCGCGACGCGCTCGCCTTCTACCAGGGCATGGCCAAGGACGGGCTGGTGCCCGCGGGCTCGCAGACCGACACCGGCGCCGACTTCTTCGCCGCCTTCGCCACCGGCAGGATCGGCCTGACGCCGTCGGGCTCCTTCGCGATCGGCGCGCTCAACACGCAACATCCCGAACTCGACTACGGGGTCACCTACCTGCCGGGCAAGGACGGCCAGTGGTCGTCGTTTGCCGGCGGCGACAACATCGTGGTCTCCGAGGGCACCGACAAGATGGCCGGCATCAAGGCTTTCCTCGACTACGCCTATTCGCTGGAAGGCCAGACGCTGCTCGCCCGAAACGGCTCGCTGCCGGTGCGCGGCGATCTCGCCAGCGAGGCGCTCGCCGGCCTCGACGCGCGCTATCTCCTCGCAGCCGACGCCATGGCCAAGGGCCGGACGCCCTATTCGCCGGTCTTCAACGACCTCATCAACTCGGCGAACGGTCCCTGGATCACCCTGCTGAACACCGCCTTCTTCGGCGATGCCGCCTCCATCGAGCCGGCGATCCGGACGGCCGAGGACGCCATGCAGTCGATCATCGACACCGCGCCCTGAGCGAGCGACGCGAACCGGCGGCGGACGCTTAAGCGTCCGCCGCTTCGGCTCTCTCCAACGGAAGCGATCGCGCCATGTCGGTCCCGTCAACGCAAAGCTCGCTCGCATTCGCCGCGGCGCGTCCCCTCCGCAAGCCCCGTCGGCGCCGACGCGACTGGACCGGCCTTCTCTACGTCGCGCCCGCGCTTCTCCTCGTTCTCGTGTTCTTCCTCCTGCCGCTCGCGATGACCGCCTGGATGTCGCTGCACAACTGGCCGCTGATCGGACGCACGCGCTGGGTGGGCCTGGCCAACTACAAGGCGCTCTGGGGCGACCGGAACTTCTGGAACGCGCTTCTCTTCACGCTGCGCTACACGCTCGCGGCCACCGCCGGGCTGATGATCGCCGGCATGGCGCTGGCGCTCCTCGTGGAGAAGCCGCGCCGCATGGCCGGGCTCTACCGCACCGTCTTCTTCCTGCCGGTGGTGATCGGCTTCGCCTCCGCCAGCCTCCTCTGGGCCTGGCTGTCCAACGTCGACAGCGGCCTTTTCTCGGCGCTCGCCGAGGCGATCGGGCTGACCGAGGGGCGCGTCAACATCCTCGCCATCTTCGAGCCCGCCTTCTGGTCGGTCACGGCCATGGTGATCTGGAAGATGGCCGGCTTCTACATGGTGATCCTGATGAGTGGCCTGCAGGCGATCCCCACCGACTATTCCGAGGCCGCGCGCATCGACGGCGCCGGAATGCTCCAGCGCTTCCGCCACATCACGATGCCGCTCGTGCGCCGGCCCTTCGCGCTCGCGCTGATCCTCTGCGTCTCCGGCTCCATGCTCGCCTTCGACCAGTTCTACATCATCCTCGCCGGCGGCCCGCAGAACCGGACGATCACGGCGGTCTACTGGATCTTCAGCCAGTCCTTCGTGTCCTTCCGCCTCGGCTACGGCGCGGCGCTGTCGATGGTGCTCCTCGCCATCCTCGTGGTGCTCAGCGTGATCCAGCTGCGTCTGCTGCGCGACCGGGAGGACGCCCGATGACGCTCGTCTCCTCGGCGAATGCCCTGCCTGAAGCCAACACCCCGAGCCCGCGCCCGCCGCGGCCGGGCGCCCGGCTCCATGCCGTCCTCTTCCACGTCACCGGCGTTCTCGTCGCGGCCCTCTTCCTCGCGCCGATCGTCGTCGTGGTGCTGGCCTCGCTGCGCCCGCTCTCGCAAGCCGGCGCGCCGCTGCCGCCCTGGCCGACCACGGGTCTGGCCTTCGACAGCTACGGGCGGCTGCAATCCTTCGGCACCGGCCTTCTCCACTATGCCGGCAACTCGCTCTTCGTCGCGCTCGGCACCACGGTGCTCACGGTGCTGGTCTCGGTGCTCGCGGGCTACGGCTTCTCGCGCTTCCGCTTTCCCCTGAAGAGCCTCGCTTTCGTGCTCATCCTCTCGACCATCATGATCCCCTTCCAGTCGATCCTGACGCCGCTCTTCCTGATCCTCGCCAAGCTGGGGCTGCAGAACACGCTGACGGGGCTCGTGCTCCTCTACACGACGCTGCAGTTGCCCTTCTCGGTCTTCATGATGCGCAACGCCTTCGACGCGGTGCCCAAGGAGATCGAGGAGGCCGCGCGGATCGACGGCGTGAAGGGGCTTCGCATGCTCGTCTACGTGATGGGGCCGCTCGTGCTGCCCGGCATCGTCTCGGTCGGGCTCTTCGCCTTCCTCAACGCCTGGAACGAGTTCCTCGCCGCCCTCGTGCTCCTGACCGACCAGGAGAAGTACACGCTGCCGGTTCTGATGACGGCCGTGCGCTCCGGGCGCTACGGCGCCGTCGACTGGGGCGCCGTGCAGGCGGGCGTCACCGTGATGATGATCCCCTGCCTCCTCCTCTTCCTCGCCCTCCAGCGCTTCTACATCCGCGGCCTCACCGCAGGAGCCGTGAAGTGACCGCCGACCGCCTCGCCAAAGGGAACGCCATGAACGTCCAAGCTCCGCTCCTCGCCCGCGACGCCGCGCGCCCGAAGGCCAAGTTCCGCCCGCCCGCCGTGCATCAGGTCCGCGTCGAGGGCTTCTTCGGCCCGCGCATCGACGCGATCGCCGCCACCACGGCGCACACGCTCCTCGACCGCTGCATCGCGGCGGGCATGCTCGACCAGGTCGATCCCGACCGGCCGAACCCCGGCCTCAAGATCCCCTTCCAGACCGGCAACGACACGGTCACCACGCAGATGTTCTGGGACTCGGACTTCGGCAAGAGCATCGAGACGGCGGCCTATGCACTCTCTCGAAAGCCCGATCCCGCGCTCGAGGCGCGCGTCGACGAGGTCGTGGAAGCCTATGGGCGGCTGCAGGACGAGAACGGCTATCTGAACTCCTGGTACCAGCGCATCGAGCCCGGCAGGCGCTGGACCAACCTTCGCGACTGCCACGAGCTCTACGATGCCGGCCACATGATGGAGGGCGCGGTCGCCTATTTCCACGCCACCGGCAAGCGGCGCCTGCTCGACATCATGGCCGGCTATGCCGACCACATCGCGAGCGTCTTCGGACCGGGAGAGGGCCAGAAGCGCGGCTATTGCGGCCATCCCGAGATCGAGCTGGCGCTGGTGCGCCTCGCCCGCGCCACCGGCGAGCGGCGCTATCTCGACCTCGCCCGCTTCTTCGTCGACGAGCGGGGCGCCGCGCCGCACTATTTCGACGAGGAGGCCAGGGCCCGCGGCCGCGATCCGCAGGACTACCATTTCGAGGACCACCGCTACACACAGAGCCACGAGCCGGTGCGCGCGCAGCGCCACGTCGTCGGCCACGCCGTGCGCGCCGCCTATCTCTATTCCGGCATGGCCGACGTCTCGACCGAATACGGCGACGAGACGCTGAAGCCGGCGCTGGAAGCGCTCTGGGGTCACCTGACGGAGAAGAACCTCTACGTCACCGGCGGCTTCGGCCCCTCCGCTCACAACGAGGGCCTGACCTTCGACTACGACCTGCCCAACGAGACCGCCTATGCCGAGACCTGCGCGGCCGTGGCGCTCGTCTTCTGGGCCAACCGCATGCTCGGGCTCGGCCCCGACCGCGCCTATGGCGACGTGATGGAGCGCGCGCTCTACAACGGCGCGCTCGTCGGCCTGTCGCTCGACGGCACGCGCTTCTTCTACGACAACCCGCTGGAAAGCCGCGGCGCGCACCATCGCTGGCGCTGGCACCGCTGTCCGTGCTGCCCGCCCAACATCGCGCGCCTCGTCGCTTCCGTCGGCACCTACGCCTATGGCGAGGCCGAGCGCGAGATCGCCGTCCACCTTTATTGCGAGGGCGTCGCCGATCTCGAGACCGCCGGCACGAAGGTCCGCATCCGGCAGGAGACGCGCTATCCGTTCGAGGGCCGCGTCGCGCTCACCGTCGAGCCGGAGGCGCCAGCCGACTGGACCCTGTCGCTGCGCCTGCCCGGCTGGTCGTCGGCGATCGCCGTCTCGGTCAACGGCGAGGCGGTGGAGGTCGGCGCCCATGAGGAGAAGGGCTACCTTCGGCTCACCCGCCGTTGGGCAGCGGGCGACCGGGTCGAGCTCGACATCGACATGCCGGTGGAGCGGCTCCACGCCCGTCCCGAGATCGGCGCCGATCAGGGCCGCGTCGCCCTGCAGCGCGGGCCGCTGGTCTACTGCCTAGAGGAGGCCGACAACGGCGCGCACCTCAACTCCGTCCTGCTGACGCCCGAGAGCGCCTTCCGCTGCGAGGAAGCGAGCGACCTTGGCGGCGCCACGGTGCTGGTGACGCAGGGCCTTCGCGAGATCGGGGCGGACGGCGCGGCGCTTTATGCGCCCACGGCGCCCATGCGGGAGGCGGCGAGCTTGCGCGCCGTGCCCTACTACGCCTGGGACAACCGGGCGGAAGGCGAGATGCTCGTCTGGGTCCGGCAGGAGGGGGCGCGATGAACGCGGTTTCGCCGCGTCCCGCCACGGGAGGCCCCGCGGGCGCTAGAACCGGGGCCGCGGGCCTCGAGCTTCGCGGCGTCGCCAAGTCCTTCGGCGCGGTCGATGTGCTGAAGGGTATCGATCTCTCGATCGCGGGCGGCGAGTTCGTGGTCTTCGTCGGCCCGTCCGGCTGCGGCAAGTCCACGCTGCTTCGCCTCATCGCCGGTCTCGAGGAGGTCAGCGAGGGCGAGATCGCGATCGGCGAGCGCGACGTGACCGACCTCGACCCCTCGCGGCGCGGCATCGCCATGGTGTTCCAGTCCTACGCGCTCTATCCGCACATGAGCGTCGCCGGCAACATGGGCTTCGGCCTGAAGATGGCGCGCCGGCCAGCAGCCGAGGTGGAGGCCAAGGTGCGGGCGGCCGCCGAGATCCTGCACCTGACGCCGCTTCTCGACCGGCGCCCGGGCCAGCTTTCGGGCGGCCAGCGCCAGCGCGTCGCGATCGGCCGGGCGATCGTGCGCGATCCCGACATCTTCCTCTTCGACGAGCCCTTGTCCAATCTCGACGCGGAGCTGCGCGTCGAGATGCGCATCGAGATCGCGCGGCTCCACAAGGCGCTCGGCAACACGATGGTTTACGTCACGCACGACCAGACCGAGGCGATGACGCTGGCCGACAAGATCGTGGTGCTGCGCTCGGGCCGGATCGAACAGGTCGGATCGCCGACGAAACTCTACGAGGATCCCGACAACCTCTTCGTCGCCGGCTTCATCGGCAGCCCGAAGATGAACCTCCTTCCCGCTCGCCTCGGTTCGGCGGGCCTGGACGTGGCGGGGCAGATCCTTCCCGCCCCGGCGCTTCGCGAGGCTGCGCGTGCGGCGGACGGCGAGGTGACGCTCGGAATTCGGCCCGAGCATCTACGCCTTGCCCGCCCCGGCGAGCCCTTCCTGCCGTTCACGGTGAGCTTCGTCGAGTTCCTTGGCGGCGCGAGTTGGTTCTATGGGCAGGTCGCACCCGGCGTGCCGCTCGTGGTGGAAGGCGAACGTGGGCAGGCGCCGTCCCAGGGCACCCGGATGCAGCTGTTCTACGATGCCGGCGACGCCCGGCTGTTCGACGGAAAAGGACAGCGTCTGCGTTGAGTTGCCTGCGTTGCAGATGCCGAACGGCCCGGTTTGCAAAGGGGAAACGCCGCGTCCATCGCCGTCCTATGTCCGGCCTGCGAGCGCGGTTCTGAACTGCCGGCCACGATGAGATCCGCAACGTCGATCGCCTGGAATCGAACGGTCGCGCTCGATCACGCATCGCAACGGACAGGCTGATCGACATCGAGATGTCGCCACTCCGGGGGACATCACGCCTCGGCACCTCGCCTGGCTCCTCCCGGCGTCGAGCCTCGGGACGCTCGCTGGTCCTACGTTCTCGTCGAACGATGGTAGCGTGTGGACCGTCTCCCGTCGTCTTCCACCCCTACGGCTCGGTGAGCGGACGGCTGGCTGCGATCTTCGACTTCCACTGCGCCTGACTGGGAACATGCCCGAAGCGCTGGCGAAACCGCTTGGTGAAGTCGCTCATGTGAACGAACCCCCAACGACCGGCCACGACCTTGATGGACTGGCT
>NZ_JACIEK010000035.1 GCF_014196835.1 Aureimonas pseudogalii | reverse complement strand
ACGACGCGGCCCTCTACCGACAGCGCCACAAGGTCGAGAACCTGTTCGCCAAGCTCAAGGACTGGCGGCGTATCGCCACCCGTTACGACCGATGCGCCCACACCTTCTCCGCCACCGGCATCGCAGCCACCGTCATCATCTGGAGCCGATCAATGAGTCCTGAGCTTAGTGGCAGTTGACAGTCACTTCATGACGGTTTGGCAACTCGTCGGCCGTCAGGCCGGGGCTGTTCCTTCCTCGAGCGTCGTGCAGTGCATCGATGACGGGATTGATGGAGAGGGCTGCGTGGCAGATGAGGGCGCGGGCTCCGGGCTTTGGCAGCGGTGAGGAGAGCCGAGCATTGAGCGCAGCGTTCCGGGGCCGGCAATTCGCTCGCGGAAGCATCCTGCCTTTGCCTGCACTGGTGGTGCACCTACGCGCTCGGCTATCGCGATCTCGAGGAGATGATGGCCGAGCGCGGTTTGGCGGTCGATCACACCCAGATCTGCCGCTCCGTCCAGCATGGCGTTCCCGAGCTTGATCGCCGCGTCCAGTGGTAGCGGAGCCGCAGCAGCGACAGCTGGTAGGTCGACGAGACCTACGTGAAGGCGCACGGCGAATGGATGTCTCTGTATCGAGCGATCGGTGACGGTGGCGAACCCCTCGACTTTCTGCGGTCGCGGAAGCATACGACGAAGGCGGCCAGACGCTTCCTCATGGAGGCTTCGAGCCGCTCCCGCATCACCGCCCCTCGGTGATGGCGCGTGGACGGCCGACCTTCCGGAAGGTCGAGGAAGCCGTCGCAGGCCCGCGATCCCTCCGGCATGTCCGACCAGGCTGGGTTCGCTCCTGCCCGTCGACTGATCGCCTCCATGTCGGTCCCGGTCGACGTCACGGGACAGCGACCTCCGTCACCGCCATGGCCCGTGAGACCTTCGACGCAGGCTCGCGTCCGAGATGGCGCGAGATGGCGCGCGCGACCTCGACGACGGCTCCGATGTCGACCCCGGTCTCGATCCCCATCCCGTGCAGCATGGAGAGCAGGTCCTCGGTCGCGACGTTGCCGGCGGCGCCGCGGGCGTACGGGCAGCCTCCGAGCCCGGCGACCGCGCTGTCCACCACCGAGACGCCCAGTTCGAGGCAAGCCAAGAGGTTCGCGAGCGCCTGGCCGTAGGTGTCGTGGAAATGAAGGGCGATGCGCTCGACCGGAACACGCTCGGCGATCGTCTCGACGAGCCTGCGGGCCCGCACGGGCGTTCCCGTCCCGACCGTGTCGCCGAGCGAGATCTCGTAGCATCCCATGGCGAGGAGGCGCTCCGCCACACGGAGAGCCGCCTCGGGCGCCACCGGCCCCTCGTAAGGGCAGTCCAGCACGCAGGACACGTACCCGCGCACCTTCAGCCCGGCCGACAAGGCGCCCTCCGCGACCGGCGCGAACCGATCCAGGCTTTCCTCGATGGAGCAGTTGATGTTCCGGCGGGAGAAACTTTCCGATGCGGCTCCGAAAACGGCGATCTCGCGCGCGCCGGCAGCCAGCGCCTCGTCGAGGCCCTTGAGGTTGGGAACGAGGACGCTGTACGCGACCCCGGGCCTCGGGCGCAGCGCCGACAGAACCTCCGCCGTCCCGGCCATCTGGGGCACCCAACGAGGGGACACGAAGCTGCCGACCTCGATGCTGGACAAACCCGCGTCGGCAAGCGCCTCGATGAGGCCAACTCTCACATCGACCGGCACGGACACGGACTCGTTTTGGAGGCCGTCCCGTGGCCCGACCTCGACGACGCGGACCTTGTCCGGAAGGCTCACGGGGGCTCTCCCGAGACGAAGGTGACGAGTTCCGTGCCCTCGTCCACCATTTCCCCGACGGCTCTGCGGACGTGTTCCACCGTGCCGTCCGCAGGTGCCCTCAGGGTGAGCTCCATCTTCATGGCCTCGATGACGATCAGTGCCGCATCCTTCAGCACCACGTCGCCCGGAGCCACCAGCACGTTCGTCACGGATCCCGGGATCGGCGCGAGGACCCGGTCGTTCCGCGTGATCTCGGCCCGGGGCGAGGCGAGGGGGTCCTCCCGCGTCAAGGCATGCTGCCGTCCCTCGATGACGACGGTCACGTCCGCGTCGCGGCGAACGAGCGCGATCCGGCGGGTGACGCCGTCGAGGACGAGGACCGTTCCCGACCCCTCGTCCTCGACCAGGCGTGCGATGACGGATCCTCCCGGCAAATCCAGCCCGCAACTGCCGCCCGCTTGCGGACGGGCCCGGATCATGACGGTCGATCCGCCCGCGGGCGTGAAGTGAAGGTCCTGATAGCCGTCCCCGTTCATCCTCCACGCATCCATCTCGGTCCAGGGCGACCATGGGTCCCCGGATGCGGCGGCGCCGGAAGTGACCGCTTCGCGATGGCCGCGCACGACGTCGAGGGCCGCGGCCGCAAGGACGGCGTCGAGGTCGCGCGCGACCAAACCGGGCGGCGGCTCCGGAAGGAGATCGTCCGCGTGCCTGGCGAGGAAGCCGGTGTCGAGTTCGCCGGCCTCGAACGCAGGATGTGCGGCGATCGAGCGGAGCAAGTCGAGATTGGTCGCGACGCCGATCACCTCGTACTGCGCCAGGGCCGCCGCGAGTTGCCTCACGGCTGCCGGACGGTCCTCGCCCCATACAACCAACTTCGCGATCATCGGATCGTAATGGGGGGTGATCGAGCCGCCCTCGACCACGCCCGTGTCCACCCGTACCCGGCCCGCCTCTTCCCTCGGTTGGCGCAGGTGGACGAGCGTGCCGACCGCGGGAAGGTAGTCGCGAGCGGGATCCTCCGCGTAGACCCGTGCCTCGATGGCATGACCCTTCAGGGCGAGCCGATCGCTGGTCGATGGAAGCGGCTCCCCGGAGGCCACGCGGAGCTGCCATTCCACCAGGTCGAGGCCGGTGACCATCTCCGTCACCGGATGCTCCACCTGGAGACGGGTGTTCATCTCCATGAAATAGAACTCGCCGTTCTCGACGATGAACTCGACGGTGCCGGCGCCCACGTAGCCCACGGCGCGCGCCGCGGCCACGGCGGCCTCGCCCATCACCTTCCGCCGCGCGGGATCCATCCCCGGGGCAGGAGCCTCCTCGAGGACCTTCTGATGGCGGCGTTGGATCGAGCAATCGCGCTCGAAGAGGGAGACGGTGTTGCCCTGCGTGTCCGCGAAGACCTGGATCTCGATGTGGCGCGGGCGCGTGAGGTACTTCTCTATCAGGACGCGGTCGTCGCCGAAGGAGGCCAGGGCTTCGCGCTTCGCCCCGCCGACGGCGGCGTCGAGCTCGCCGGCGGACGAAACGACACGCATGCCCTTGCCGCCGCCGCCGGCGGACGCCTTGATGAGGACGGGATATCCAATCCTGGCGGCGACGTCGCGCAGCGTCTCGAGATCCTGTGCCTCGCCGTGATAGCCGGGGACGAGCGGAACGCCGGAGCGCTCCATCAGCGCCTTGGAGCCGGCCTTGGATCCCATCGCCCGGATCGCGGATGCGGGCGGTCCGATGAAGGTCACCCCCGCCCGCTCGCAACCTTCGGCGAACTCGGCGTTCTCGGACAGGAAGCCGTATCCCGGATGGATCGCCTGCGCCCCGGATCGCCGGGCGACGTCGAGGATCCTTTCGCCGACGAGGTAACTTTGTCGGGCGGGGGCAGGGCCGATCGGCCATGCCTCGTCGGCCAACCGCACGTGGCGCGCGTTTGCGTCCGCCTCCGAATAGACGGCGACCGTCGCGATGCCGAGACGGCGAGCGGTCGCGATGACACGGCACGCGATCTCGCCCCGGTTGGCGATAAGCATCTTGCGGAACACGGCGATCTCCCTCAGCCCTGCCGCCAGGCGGGTGCACGTTTTTCCAGGAAGGCCGTGACGCCTTCCCTTCCTTCGTCCGATGCCCGGCGACGGGCGATGCGTTCACGCGTCTCCTGAAGCAGATCCGCGCCTATCGGTCTTCCCTCGCGCAGGAACGCCAGATCCTTCGCCTCTGCCTGGGCGCCCGGCGCTCCTTGCAGGATGTTCGCCAGGATCGCCTCTGCCGCGGCCGCGAGGTCGGCCTCCGGCACCACGTCGTGCACGAGCCCGATCTCCCGGGCCCGCTCCGCGCTGAGGGATTCGGCCGTCTGGAACAGGCGGCGGGCCCATCGAGGCCCGATCGCCGCGACCACGTAGGGACTGATCGTCGCCGGGGTCAGGCCAAGCTTCACCTCGCTCAGGCAGAAGCTCGCGCGCGTCGACGAAACCACGACGTCGCAACACGCGACCAGTCCGACGCCGCCTCCATAGGCGGCACCCTGGACGAGCGCCACCGTCGGCTTCGGCAGGCGGTCCAGCGTATGCATCAACTCGCCGAGAGCCGCGGCGTCCGCCAGGTTCGCGCTCCAGGACTGCGAGGCCATTCGGCGCATCCACTCGAGGTCCGCCCCGGCCGAGAAGCTTCGCCCGTTGCTGGCGAGGACGACCGCCCGGATCGACGGGTCGGAACCGAGATCGCGAAGCGCCGAGGTCAAGACGGAGATCAACGCCTCGTCGAAAGCGTTGTGGCGCTCGGGTCGATCGAGCGTGAGGGTCGCGACGCCCCGCTCGTCGATGGCCTTCGTGACGAGAGCTTCTGCGGTCATCGTCGTCTCCTCACATCCGGAAGAGGCCGAAGCGGCTCTCGGGAATGGGAGCGTTGAGGCTCGCGGAGAGCCCGAGCCCCAGGACGCGCCTCGTGTCCGCGGGATCGATCACGCCGTCGTCCCACAGCCGAGCGCTCGAGTAGTAGGGATGGCCCTGAACCTCGTATTGCTCGCGGATCGGCGTCTTGAAAGCCTCCTCCTCCTCCGGCGACCAACTGCCGTCCCTGGCCTCGATGCCGTCGCGCCTCACCTTCGCCAGGACGGATGCCGCCTGCTCCCCGCCCATCACGCCGATGCGCGCGTTCGGCCACATCCACAGGAAACGGGGCGAATAGGCCCGGCCACACATGCCGTAGTTTCCGGCACCGAAACTGCCGCCGATGATGACGGTGAACTTCGGCACCGCCGCAGTCGCGACGGCGGTCACCATCTTGGCGCCGTCCTTGGCGATGCCGCCGGCCTCGTACTTGCGGCCGACCATGAAGCCGGTGACGTTCTGCAGGAAGACGAGCGGAATCCGGCGTTGCGCGCAGAGCTCGATGAAGTGGGCCCCCTTTTGGGCACTTTCGGAGAACAGCACGCCGTTGTTGGCGACGATCCCCACGGGGTAGCCCCAGATGTGGGCGAAGCCGCAGACGAGCGTCTGTCCGTAAAGCCGCTTGAACTCGTCGAACTCGCTGCCGTCGACGAGGCGTGCGATCACCTCGCGGACGTCGTACTGGGTGCGCCTGTCGACCGGAACGACCGAATGCATCTCCTCGGAGGCGTAGAGCGGCGCCACGGGCCTGCGCAATTCGATGTCCGGACGCTTCGGCCGGTTCAGGCCCGCGACGGCGCGACGGGCGATGCCGAGTGCGTGGGCGTCGGTCTCGGCGTAGTGGTCGGTCACGCCCGACACCCGGCTGTGGGTGTCGGCTCCGCCGAGGTCCTCGGCGCTGACGACTTCGCCGGTCGCCGCCTTCACCAACGGGGGGCCGGCCAGGAAGATGGTGCCCTGGTTGCGCACGATGATGCTCTCGTCCGACATGGCCGGGACGTAGGCGCCCCCCGCGGTACAAGACCCCATCACGACGGCGATCTGGGCGATGCCGTCGGCGGACATGTTGGCCTGGTTGAAGAAGATCCGCCCGAAGTGGTCGCGCCCCGGGAACACCTCGTCCTGGTTCGGCAGGTTCGCGCCGCCGCTGTCGACGAGATAGATGCAGGGAAGGCGGTTCTGCTGGGCGATCTCCTGGGCGCGCAGATGCTTCTCGACGGTCAGCGGGAAGTAGGTTCCGCCCTTCACCGTCGCGTCGTTGGCAACGATCATGCACTCGCGCCCCTCGACCCGCCCGATCCCGGCGACGACGCCCGCCGAGGGAACCTCGCCGCCGTACATCCCATGCGCCGCCAACTGTCCGATCTCCAGAAAGGGCGACAACGGATCGATCAGCGCGCGGATGCGGTCTCGCGGCAGGAGCTTGCCGCGGGACAGGTGCTTCTCCCGAGCCCCGGGGCCGCCCCCCCGCCCCACGCGCTCCACCGTGGCACGCAGGTCGGTGACGAGCGCACCCATGGCCTCCGCGCTGGCGCATGCTGCATCGGACTGCATGTTCAACGTGGATGCGATGACCGCCATGGACCCCTTTCCATCGGTTTTGCGCGGACCCGACCGTGGATGGACGGAAGGGCGCCGTCGACAGGGCACGGGTCCGTTCGGCCCCACCACGCCCGTCCTGCCGTGGTCGCCTGCATAGCCAGTTCGGCGACCGGGCGGACCACGTCGTTCGGCCGACTATAGGAGGTCCGTCGTTGGCAACGTCCGCCGAATTCTTTACCAAATCGGCCAGGGGATAAGGATGGTGCCACGAAGGGAAACACCCACAGCGTTCGTCGAGGCCATCTTGGCGGCTTACGCCAAACGAGGAATCGATCCCTCGCAGGCGCTCGCCAAGGCGGGGCTTCCATCGGTTGGAGAGCGTCCTCCCGGCGGACGCGTCACCGCGGAGCAGTTCGAGGCCCTTTCGGGGCATGCCATGCGCGAACTCGACGACGAGGCCCTGGGATGGTTCTCGCGACGTCTGCCATGGGGCAGCTACGGGATGCTGTGCCGGGCGTCTCTCTCGGCGCCGAATCTCGGCCTCGCCGCGTCCCGGTGGTGCCGGCACCATGCCCTGCTCGCCGACGACGTGACGCTGCACCTGGAAGTCGGACCGATCGCGGCGACCCTCAGGATCGAGGAGAGGCGCGATCTCGGCCCGTTCCGCGAGTTCTGCACGGTGAGCCTCCTGCGCAACTTCCATGGAATCGCCAGCTGGCTGGTGGACTCTCGCATCCAGATGTCGGCGGCCTCCTTTCCGTTCCCGGCACCTGCCCATGCCGGCAGCTACGGCCACCTGTTTCCCGGCGTCTCGCCTTCCTTCGGAGCCGAATCGGCTCGCATCGAGTTCGATCCCGCCTATCTCGACCTCAGACTCCTACGCAGCGAAGACGACGCGACTGCCATGCTGAAGCGACCGCTGGTCCTGATGGTGAGGCAATACCAACGTGACCGCCTCCTTTCGAAGCAGGTCCGCGCGGTGCTGGAGAGATCGTCGAGCGTCGGGGTCGACGACGTCGCGACCGAACTGCGAATGTCGATCCGCAGCCTCCACCGTCGCCTGCAACAGGAGAGCACCTCGGTCCAGGCTCTCAAGGACGACATCCGCCGTCGGCGCGCGGAAAGCCTCCTCGCGACGACGCGGTGGCCCTTGAAGCGCATCGGCCAGGAGATCGGCTTCGAGGCGGAGTCCAGCTTCGTGAGGGCGTTCAAGACCTGGACGGGCACGACGCCTGCCGCCTTCCGGAACCTGTCACGCAGCCGGTAGTCTCCGGCCACCGGTTCCGTTCGACCGACACTTCCTACGCCTTCTGCCGAGCCACCCGAGACTAGGGCCTGTTAGCGCCTGAAGCCGACTCTATGTCGCTGTCTTTTCCGATGAGGGAGAGCGTGCCGATGCTGAGCGACGAGCAATGGGATGAACTGGAGCCTCTGATCGAAGCGTGCCGCCCGCATGCGAAGGTGCCGAGCCTACATCTACGGCGGACAGTGGAGGCGATCCTCTGGCGTCATCAGAACGGGGCGAAGTGGCGATCGCTGCCGGCCGAGTTCGGCCCATGGTGGATGGCGGCGCAGACCTTCATCCGCTGGGCGCGGCTCGGTGTCTGGGAGAAGCTGCTGGCGTTGGTTCAGGAGCGAGGCATCCGGCTCGGCATGGTGTTCTTGGACGGGACCAACACCCGGGCGCACCAGAAGGCCGCGGGCGCCAGCCGAAAGGGGGATCTGCAAAAGAGCGAGACGGCCGTGAAGCGCTTGGCCGCTCTCGTGGCGGCTACGGCACAAAGGCCTCTCGTGATGGCCGACGGCGCCGGGGCGTGCCATCGCTTTCCACCTCGCCCTCGGACAGGTCCACGAACTGCCGCACGCCATCCCGCTGCTGGAGCGCCTGCCGGACGTGCCGAAGTGGGGTCGTGGCCGACCGCGGATACACCAGCCATGCCTTCCGCCAGCACATCTGGAACATGGGTGCCCGACCGGCCATCCCGCCGCTTCGCCATGAAGCGCTGGTCGCCTGCCCGGATTGGATCTACAACAACCGCAACCGGGTCGAGCGCCTGTGGGCGCGGCTGAAGGAGTGGCGCGCCGTAGCCACCCGCTACGAGAAGACCGCCGCCAGCTTCCTCGGCGTCCTCTGCCTCGCCGCAGCTCTCGATTGGATCAGGCGCTAACAGACCCTAGGTGGCAAGTCGGACGATCCGGCAGAGTTCGACTCTTAACGGCCGCTTCGTGACCCAACATCGATCGCAGCTCGAACGGCCTTCGTCCGTGGGCTGGTCACTTCAAACAGGAATGGTCCTGCGCATGGTGCCTGCAAGACAGTCAGCAGATCAGGATCGGGGGCAGGGGGAATGTAACCGCTGGTCCCACGCAATGGGGGCATAGGTGACCGGACATCCGTCAAGGCGATCAGCATGGGTTCGTCCGGCAGGGAAACCCATTCACCGTATGTCGAGTTGTTCCCGGTAACGGTCAGGCGCGTGGCAGCAGTTCCCACCAGAACCTCAGCCACCACAATATCGAATTGGGCATAGTCCGAGAGGAAGCTTACTGGTTCCTTCTTGATAAGCTCCTGAAACTCTGGACCGTAACCTGATGGAGAACGGAGCTTGGAAGCTAGCGCACGCCAAAACTCCCGAGCGGCCGGATCGTGTATCATTCGGTAGTTCTCGATACGACCGATGACGACCGTCTGGCATGTTGCACGTCGGAGGGTTCGAATGGAGCACCCCTCCGGCAGGCCATAACAGGCTCGCCTACCAGAACCACAACGATCGCAACCAAACCGGCAACAGCTTTACGCAGCAAAAACGTTCTCCGGTGTTGGTGGGCACACCATAGGCTGAAGCGACGGCGTGGGGCTACCGCGGCAGCTTTTCATCTGTGAACGCCCCTTGGACGCAAGCGGTTTCCGTCGGGTAGGCACGATGTCGGATGCTGCCATCTGTCCGGCCTCTGATGCAGCCTGTTGCTGCGGGCCCGTATGACGGCGCTAGCCCCGATGATCAGAAGGCGCCGCAGCGTTCGCTCGCCCATCTTCGAGGTCGCGCCGAGCTTCTGCTTGCCGCCTGTCGAGTGCTGCGACGGCGTCAGTCCGAGCCAGGCCGCGAAGTCGCGCCCTTTGGCGAACGTCTCGGCTGCGGGTGCCAGGGCCATCAGCGCCGTCGCGGTGATCGGCCCGATCCCGGGAATGGTCATCAACCGCCGCGCCGTCTCCTGTTCGCGGGCGCGCTGGGCGATCTCCTTGTCGAGAGCGGTGATGCACTCGTCGAGATCGGCGAGGAGGTCGAGCATGACGCGGAACATCGAGACTGCCGCCGGCGGCAAGGAGGCGCCCAACTCGTCGTCGAGCAGATCATTCAGCATCGAGACGTACGCAGGCCCTTTCGGCGCGACCCAGCCAGACTCGGTCAAATGACCGCGAATGGCGTTGATGAGCTGAGTGCGCTGGCGAACCAGAAGGTTCCTGGTCCGGAACACGAGCGCCGATGCCTGCTGCTCCTCGCTCTTCACGGCCACAAAGCGCATGGTGGGACGCCGGGCCGCCTCGCAGATCGCCTGCGTATCGACGCCATAGGCACGCCATTCGGCGTTCATGTCGCCACGGTAGAGAAAGTGGCGGGCCGCATGGTCCTGCGCGAGGTAGCCCGGGCCGAAGTCGGCGGCGAGGAGCCCAAGGCCTCGTTTGCGCCACAGGTCGATCTGCCGGAGCCGGTCGCGCGCCGCATTGAATCCCTGCAGGAAGAAGAGGTCGGCGTCGTTCTCGGCACGAATATGGGGAATGCCCCAGCAATCGACGCGAATCTCCGCCTCCGCCGAGAGGCCGGGAAGGGCAATGGTTTGCGTCGCGACGTCGGTCATGCAGATGGTCTCAGGCATGATGGCAGCAACGAGCGCACCGTCGGGCCGCGGCGTCAGCCCCGGGGGGGGGGCACGCCGACGCAGATTTCGGTCGCCAGCGGGCATCGGGTGCGGAAGGCGCAACCGGACGGGATGTCGGCAGGGCTCTGGAGCTCGCCCGTCAGGACGAAGCGCGGCTCGGCGCGCTGCACCACGGTGTCGGCTTCCGGAACGCACGCCATGAGCGCACGCCTGTAGGGGTGTTTGGGCGAGGCAAGGAACGTGTCGTGCTGCGCGATCTCGACGAAGCGCTCGAGATACATGACGACCACGTGATCGCAGATATGTCGGACGACGCTGAGGTCGTGCGACATGAAGAGGTAGGACACGCCGGTCCGCTTCTGGAGCGCGGTCAGGAGATTGAGGATCTGGGCGCGCACGGAGACGTCGAACGCCGAAACGGGCTCGTCGCAGATCACGAGATCGGGTTCGAGCGCCAGCGCCCGCGCGATCACCACCCGCTGGCGCTGGCCACCGGAGAGCTGGTGCGGATAGCGGTCGGCATGGTCGGGGCGCAGACAGACCTGGGAAGGAAGCGCGCCGACGCGCTCCTCGAGCGCCTTGCCCTCGGCGATCCCGCGCACGCGAAGCGGCTCGCCGACCGTCGCCCCGATCGTGGAGCGTGGATCGAGCGAGAGCGCCGGGTCCTGGAAGATCATCTGGACGTGGCGGCGGATGGCGTGGAACTGCCGGGGGCTCGCGCCGACGACCTCCTCGCCGCCGACCCGGATCGTGCCCGCCTGCGCGGGCTGGAGGCCCACGATGGCATTGGACAGCGTCGACTTTCCGCAGCCGGATTCGCCGACCAGCGCCACGGTCTCGCTTCTGCGGATCGCGAGTTCGACCCCGTTCATCGCCCGCGTCAGCGGTGCCGGCGGCCCAAGACGAGATCCGCGCCCACCGAAATGAACGGTGATGTCCCGCATCTCCAGAACGTTGGCGGCGGCGCTCATGTGGCGAGGGGAAGCACCGTCAGCAGGACGGCCGCCACGGCAACGGCGCGCGCCCGCCCATGCCTTGGTTCGTGTTCGGCTTCATGGTCATGGTCGTTCTCAACAGCGTGCTCGCCCTTCCGGACAGTGCCCGCGAGATCCTCGTACCCGCAGCCTCCGTCCTTCTCGCCATGGCGCTCGCCGCCATGGGACTCGCCACCGACATCGGCAAGTTGCGCGCCATGGGCTTGCGTGCGCTCGCGCTCGGTGCCGTCGGATGGGTGTTCATCACGTTCGTGGCGCTCGGGGGCGTGCTGCTCGTCTCAAAAGCACCCCCGGTGCCACTCGACGAGTCCGTTGCAGGGCCTCGTCTTCCCGATCGTTCGTCACCTCGAGAACCTCGATTGATCAGATGGCTCCGTTTCGACGAGCGAAAGGCAGCGACAGCTTGTCTCTCCGAAGGCCGTACAGACGGAGAGGCATAGGAAGTCGAGGAAGCTGGCCGTTTTCTCATATTGGGTTGCGACGGTGCACCAATCCTTCGAATGTGCCCGACGCCTCGTTCAGGAGCTCGGCGCAGACGGCCGTTGACGCTCTGACGAAGCCGTTCTCCCGCGGCTTGGCGAGTGCTGTTTTGGCAGGAATGGTCCATGCAGGCATTCCCGAGTCATATTGTGTGCGCTCCGCCGAACAGGGGCCATATTAAAGCAGTTTACTGGATCAGTAGGCGTCTATAAATTATGGTTGCATGGAATTGATCTGTTTTGCTGCTGAACGGGCCCTGAAACGTATTCTGGCTGACGACTGCGCTGGCAAAGACCTCCGCCTCTTTCAAGTCATCGAAGGAAGGAGACATCCGATGATGATCGGTGACGACGTCCATATCCTCAAGCGTCCGGTCGGCACTTGGGAAAGGGAGTACGAGGATCTCAACGGCGCCTGTCGCAAGACGGCTGCATATCGAGAGATCGTTCGCGTATTTATTCCGCGCAGGACAAGCAAAAAATCCGTAGGTCTGGCGTCGTCCTCGTCGAAAAGGAAGCAAGACCGTGGATAGCGTGAATTCATATGACGGGTTCGGCATGCGGGTCTGGAAGGTGATGTTCGGTGGCGACAACCTGTTCGGGCGCCTAAAGCTCTATATTTTCTTGTCCGTCTACATTCTGGTGAGCGGACTGACGCTCGCACAGATTGGATAAGACGCCCAAGTTGCGAGGGCAGAGAGTGCCGATCCGGTTCGTCGGAATGACGATGACATCCGCGGTTCATGCCCGTCTGGCAATTTGATTTGGAACACTTACAACGGAGTTGCTTCTTCTGCCATCGCGCATAGCGTAACAGGAGAGAATTGATGTTCTATACCGATGGCAAGCTCCAGTTCCCGGTGCGTGTCGAGAAGCCGAACCCGCTGTTTGCCAAGGCGCTGCAACAGGCCATCGGCGGTGTCGAAGGCGAGATCCGGGTCGCCATGCAGTATGCTGTTGAACACCGCGACCGAGGAGCTCGGCCATATCGAGATGCTGGCGACCGCCGTCGCGTTGAACCTCGAAGGTGCGCCGCTTTCGTTGAAGGAAGACATCTCGGCCGACGTCGCGGGCGGTGCCGTTCTGAACGGCATGGACATGCGTCACATCCTGTCCGCAGGCTTGGCCGCGATGCCGGTCGACGCCAACGGCGTGTCGTTCGACATGTCGCACGTCTATGCCTCCGGCAACATCGCGGCCGACATGTATTCCAACGTCTGTGCCGAAAGCACCGGCCGGGCCTTGGCGGTGCGCCTCTACAACATGACCGACGACCCCGGCATGAAGGAGATGCTGTCCTTCATGATCGCCCGCGACACGATGCACCAGCAGCAATGGTTGGCCGCACTCGAGGACATGGGAGGCAACGCCATGAACCTTCCCATCCCCAATTCCTTCCCGCAGTCGGAGGAGAACCGGAAATACTCCTACGCCTATTTCGGTCACATGACCGACGGCTCGATCCCCGAGGGTCGCTGGACGGCAGGTCCCTCCATCGACGGCAAGGGCGAGTTCACCGCGATGCAGTCGGAGCCCATGGGCGGCAAGCCTTCGCTGGCCCCGGCCCGTCCCGATGGCGGTGCACAGACCGGCCAGACGTCGAAGTCGGGAACCGAAGGCCTGCTCGGCCGCATCGAAGGCGCCATCGAGCGCAACCTCTGACGTCCGCCGACCCGACGAGAACGCAAGTCCGCAACGAAAGGCCCCCCTCCATGAATGCCATGAACAGACGCAATCTCATCACGTCGCTCGCCGGGACGGCCGTGGTCGGCCTGCTGCCCGGAGCCGCGGTCGCCCAGATGCGGTCGGCACCCGCGGACGCGGCGAAACTGCCGGCCTTGGTGGGCGGCGACTTCTCGACCGCGACCAGCAAGCTGGCCGTGCACAAGGCGAGCAATCCGGCCGTGCGGAAGTTCGCCAAGCTGGAGATCGCCGAGCAGGCCGCGGTCGCCAAAGCCTTCGGCGCCACGCCCGGTTCGGCGGGGCTGCGGCCGGACCAGGTCGCCATCGTGGAGACGCTGACGGCGGCCACTGGGCCGGAGTTCGACAGAATGTATGTCGACGGTCAGATCGCCGGGCACCGGGAACTGCTGACCATCCATCGCCGCTACGCACGGAACGGAAGCGATCCGATGGCTCGCGGTGCTTCGCTCGTCGGCGTCACCGGGATCGAAGCGCACCTGTTCCTTATCGAAAACCTGAAGCGCCAGATCGTCTGATCCAGATGCGACCGGATGCGGAGACGCAGCCGCATCCGGTCGCGAACGAATCGACTTCTCCCGCGGCTCAGATCCTGCGCTCGGCATCCGCGGAGCCGAATGCGAATGAAGACTGGCCCCGAACGATCGATTGGCGATGGCGTCGACGTGGCACGGCAAGGGCGGTGCCCATTGGACATGCGTTCAAAAGGGCGCGGTCGCCGTCTCGTCGTGGGTTCGATCGCGAGTTTCATTCCTGATGCCTCCCGGCCGCCGACAACGGGCGAATGCGTTTCCCACCTCCTTCTCCTTGGTTCTTCGCAACGAGTTGAAGGAGACCGGCGTGACCGTATCCTGCCGGATGTCAGGACCGATCGAGGCCGAGTTCTTCCAGCGCGGCGACCTTCTCGGGAGCGATGTCGGCAAGGCGAAGAAGGATGATGCGGCCAGAGTGGCGCAGGACGGGTTCGATGCGATGACGAACGCCGAGGGCGACGTCGTTTGGGTTGGGGGAACGAGATGCAGGCCGCTCCGGCGAACATCACGCCTTCGAGCATCCACGCCGAGCCCCGCGGAACCGGATTGAGCGGGCCCCGGGCATGACGGTCGATCCCGAACGGTTGTGCCCGCTGGACGCGGCGCGCTGCGAGATCGCCGAGGGTACGACATACGACGCCCATGCCGACGTCGCGTGGTGGTTCGACATCCCCGCCTGGAGGCTTTTCGAACACCGCTTCGTCACCGGCGAGACGATCGTTCACGATCTGCCGTTCTACGCGAGCGCTCTGGCGCGCATCGATGGCGAACGGCAACTCCTGGCGACCGAGGCGGGGCTGCGCGATATCGGGCTCCCGACCGGGCAGGTCACCTGTCCCCCCTTCGTCGGTAAGGACGCTTCAACCCTTCTCGTGACGACGTCGTTCGCCGGCTATGACGGGAATCGGCGCAAGGCCGAGCCCGACGCCGGCGCGACCTTCCTTGGAAATGTCGGCGCGGCAAGCCGGTTCGATCCTGACGTTCTCATCGCCTAACGTCCGAACGATGCCGCACGTCTCCGACGGCGCAGCCCGGACGCGTGAGCGAGGGGTGTGTTCGCCGGGAACGTCCGGCCATTCGCCCGTCTGTTTCGAGCGAGGTCGCCGATCCCGGCGATGCCGAGCGAAAGCCGGCGTTCCCGCACTCCGGCCCGCCTGCCATGGCGCTCTCGCCTATTCCAGCTGTTTCCGCCGAATTGTCAGTTTCCCGATCTCTGTCGGTCCTTCGATGCTTTCGAGGTGCGCACCCCAGGCTTTCACCTCGTCGATCCCGGCGAAGGTTCCTTGCGGCTGTCGAAGACTATCGAAAACCGCTTCGACGTGCCAACGACCCCGCTCGTCGAGGTTCTGAGCGTGCCGAAGGTGAACTGCGACCGCAATCGACCGTCCGTCGTCGAACACGAGAAACCCGTCCTCGTCGGGACTTGACGTCTCCACTTTCACAGGCGTCAACGAAAGCATTCCAGTCGTAGCCTCGACATCGTGGCCCCAGCTTCCCCATAGCTAGCCGACGTGGCCGATCCGTCAGCGCTCAGTGAGGATGGAATGCGAACCAATTCAGTAGGCATCGAACCTTCCGCTCTTCTCGGACGGAAGCTGACGGCCGTTGCAGAACTGCCGACCGCTGGAGTGGACCCCATTTCGCCGG
Organism: Aureimonas pseudogalii; assembly: GCF_014196835.1. GTDB lineage: Bacteria > Pseudomonadota > Alphaproteobacteria > Rhizobiales > Rhizobiaceae > Aureimonas > Aureimonas pseudogalii. Next base: position 71 of record NZ_JACIEK010000035.1, on the reverse strand, counting down.
ACAGGCGGCTGTTGGGTTTAGGCACTGAGCCTTATGAACTCACGAGGCGAGCGGAACTTCAGGCCTGAGTG
>NZ_JACIEK010000034.1 GCF_014196835.1 Aureimonas pseudogalii | reverse complement strand
CCGCCTCGGGAAACTGGTGAGCCCCGCCCGCCGTCGCCAATGCATCGACCACGTCATGAAGAGGTTCAACGTGTCGGAGCGGCTGGCGTGTCGGGCACCGTCTCGACAGTGGCGTCGAGCACGCGAAGCGCGAAGTTCATGTCAGAGGGGTTCGTAGCGATGCAGGCATCGCTCACCCCGACGACGCCGAGCTGGCGCGAATAGCCTTCGAGCGCCGAGCAGCCCGAGCCCGGCTGGCGTTTGTTGCAGGCCATGTTCGTGTCATAGAAATACGGGCAGCGCGTGCGCTGGAGGAGGTTGCCTGCTGTCGTCGCACGGTTGCGGAGCTGACCGGACGCTCCAGCGACGATCGCCCGGGTCAGGACGCCGTAATCGCGCTTTATGCGGGCGTCGCTCGCCAGATCCGTGTTGCGCACAAGCGCCCCGATGCGCAGTCCGCCTTCGCTCGTGGCCTCGATCGTGTCGAGCTTCAGCCCGTTCACGTCGATGAGGTGCTGCGGGGTCTCGATCTGGAGCTTCATCAGGTCGAGGAGGTTCGTGCCACCCGCGATGAACTTCGCGCCGGGCTTGGCGCTTGCGGCCTTGGCGGCCTCGGCCGGGGACGTCGCGCGCTCGTAGGTGAAGGACTTCATGCGGGCCTCCCGGCGACCTCGGTCATCGCTTCGGCGATGTTGGAATAGGCGCCGCAGCGGCAGATGTTGCCGCTCATGCGCTCGCGAAGCTCGGCGTTAGACGCTTCCGGCGCCACCGAGAGATCGGCCGTGACGTGGCTTGGAATGCCGGCCTTCACCTCGGCGAGGACGGCCACCGCCGAGACGATCTGGCCGGGCGTGCAGTAGCCGCACTGGTAGCCATCGTGCTTCACGAACGCGTCCTGCATCGGGTGGAGCTTGTCTGGCGTGCCGAGCCCTTCGATCGTCGTGATCTCGTCGCCCTCGTGCATCACGGCGAGCGACAGGCACGAGTTCATCCGTCTGCCTTCCACGATCACCGTGCAGGCGCCGCATTGGCCGTGGTCGCAGCCCTTCTTGGTACCCGACAGCTTGAGGTGCTCGCGCAGGGCGTCGAGAAGCGTGGTCCGCAGGTCGAGGTCGAGCTCGCGGCGCTCGCCGTTGACCGTGAAGGAGACCTTGGAGACGACGGGGCTCTCGGAGGAAGCGTTCGCTTGCGCCAGGGCGGAGACAGGAAAGGACGTGACGGCGACGGTCGCCACCGTGCCGGCCATCAGCTCCCGCCGATTAAGTTCGAAATCACATGTTGTTGGCATGTCGGTTCCAATCCTTTCTGGCGTCGGGGTCGGCTTGCGTCCGGAGGAACGGCGAAGGTCCGGCGTTTCACGCGGAAGCGGAACCTGTCCGGTCGCGCCGTCGTCCCGTCGAAGGTGCCGCGGATAGGTCGAACTTAGGTCAATCAAGCATCTGCGATTAGACACGCCAGCCTGCATGATCTTATTAGCCCGGTTTATAACTGTTCTACGGTGGTGGAACGTGCCGGCGAGGGGCCATGGATGGGACGTGACGAACTGGGAGATCTGCTGACCTTCGTCGCGGTCGCCGAGGAGAGCAGTTTCACCCGCGCGGCGGCACGGCTCGGCATCTCGCAGTCGGCGCTCAGCCAGGGCATGCGTCGGATCGAGACGCGCTACGACATCCGCCTTGTCACGCGCAGCACCCGGATCGTGTCCCTCACCACCGCCGGCGTAGAGCTGCTTCGGGTGGTCGCCCCGGCCTTGGCCGAGATCCAGGGCGGGCTGTCGGCCCTTGGCCAGCATCGCGAGCGACCGGCGAGCAGCTTTCGGATCACCGCGGGGGAACACGCCGTCGAGAACGTGCTGTGGCCCAAGCTGGCGGTGTTCCTGCGCGACCATCCCGACATCAAGGTGGAGCTGTCGGCGGACGCGACGCTCCATGACATCGTGGCCGAACGTTACGACGCCGGCGTCCGGCTGATGTCCATGTCGGTTCTCGCATTCGTTGGAATGGGAAACCCGTGCCGCGCGGAAGAACGACAGCACGGGCCTCAGGTCAGGCGGCCTCAGCAGGCTTCAGTGAAGCCATGTCGATGACGAAGCGGTAACGCACGTCGGAGCGCTCCATGCGCTCGTAGGCCTCGTTGATCTGGTCCATGCGGATCATCTCGACGTCCGGAAGCACGTTCTTCTTGGCGCAGAAGTCGAGCATCTCCTGCGTCTGCCGGATGCCGCCGATCGGGGAGCCAGCGATCCGGCGCCGCCCTAGCAGAAGGGGTACCGTGTTGGTCTCGGCCATCGGTCCGATCTGCCCGACGATCACGAGCGTCCCGTCGACGTCGAGGAGCGGCAGGTAGGGGTTGAGGTCGTGCTTCACCGGGACGGTGTCGATGATGAGGTCGAACGACGAGGCCGCCGACGCCATCGCGCTTTCGTCCGCCGAGATGAGGAGCGCGTCCGCCCCGAGGGCGTGGGCGTCGGCCTCCTTGTCGGCCGTCCGGCTCATCACCGTGACGTGGGCGCCCATCGCCGAGGCGAGCTTCACGGCCATGTGGCCAAGACCGCCAAGGCCGATCACGCCGACGCGGCTTCCAAGCCCGACCTGCCAGGTGCGAAGCGGCGAGTAGGTCGTGATCCCCGCGCAGAGGAGGGGGGCTACGCGCGACACGTCGAGCCCGTCCGGAACGCGCAGCGCGAACTCCTCGCGCACCACGAGGTGCTTGGAGTAGCCGCCCTTCGTGGGCTCGCCTGTCACGCGGTCGGCGCCGCCGTAGGTTCCGGTGTTGCCCTCGCGGCAGAGCTGTTCCTCACCCTTGCGGCACTGGTCGCAGTGCTGGCAGGAGTCGACCATGCAGCCGACCGCGACGTGGTCGCCGACCTTGTAGCGCGTCACGCCCGTCCCGACCTCGATCACCCGGCCGACGATCTCGTGGCCCATCACCGCGGGGTAGCTCGTCCAGCCCCAGTCGTTCTTCGCCCAATGCAGGTCGGAGTGGCAGACGCCGCAGAAGAGGATCTCCATCACGACGTCGTTCTCCCGGGGAGCGCGGCGCTCGAAGGAGTAAGGCTTGAGGGGCAGGGGAGCGTCTGCGTCGGTGGCGGCAAATCCGTAGGTTCTCATGTCTTTTCTCAATTGGTTGGGGAAGCAGGGATTGCAGGGCGAGACAGGACGGAACCGTTGCTGTTCTCTTCCTTCGAGGGAACGAGAAACCAGGCGCAGACGATGCCGCCGACTCCGGCGAAAGCGATGACGTAGCCAAGGGGACGTGGCGTGCCGTCGGCAAGCACGCCGACCATGGCGGAGCCGACTATGCCCGTGCCGTACTGCATGGCGCCGACAAGGGCCGAAACGGTGCCCGCCCTATCAGGGAACTCGGCCATTGCGCCCGCGATAGAGTTCGCGACGATCAGGCCGTTCATCGACACGAAGGCGAAGAGCGGGATCACCAGGCCCCACAGGCCACCCCATCCGGTCGTTGCGTCGGTGACCAGCAGGATGCCGGAAACGGCGGCGCCCGCGCTGCCGATCCGCAGGAGCCGCAGGCCGCCGAGGCGCCCCACCAAGCGAGCGTTGACGACATTGGTCGCCATGATCCCGAGGATGCCGGCGGCGAAGAGGATGCCGTAGAGCCGGGGTGAGACATGGTGGTAGGTGATGTACGCAAACGGCGTTCCGGCGATGTAGGCGTAGACGCCGCCGTAGAAGAACGCTCCGGCCCCGGCGTAGCCAAGAAGCCTCGGGTGGCGGAGGAGCATGCCGTAGCGGGCCATGGCCCGGCCAAGCGGTTCCATGTTCCGCCGCTCCTCGGGCAGCGTCTCCGGAAGGGTGTAGAGGGCTACGAGCGTGGCGACGCCAACGCCGACCAGCGTCCAGAAGATCGCCTGCCAGGAGGACACAGCCAGGATCTGGCTGCCGACGACGGGGCCAAGAAGCGGAGCGACCGCCATCACCGTCATCAACGTCGACAGCATCTGCGCGGCGCGATGGCCGGCGTAGAGGTCCCGTACCATGGCCCTCGCAAGAACCACTCCGGCGCATGCGCCGACCGCCTGCACCACGCGCCAGCCCACCATGTGCCAGACGTCCGTCGAGAGGGCGCAGCCGGCGGATCCGATGACGAACAGGACAAGGCCAATGGCGACGGGAAGGCGGCGCCCGTAGCGGTCGCCGAGCGGTCCCCGCAGGAGCTGGCCCAGGCTGAAGCCGATGAGGTAGCCGGAGATGGTGAGCTCCATCGTTCCTGCATCCGAGCCAAGGGCGGTTGCCATGGTCGGCATGGCCGGCAGATAAAGGTCGGTCGAGATGGAGGCGAACCCCATCAGGGCGGAAAGGATGGCAAGGACCCGCAGTCCATGCCCCTTAGTGGCCGACGCGATGGGTTCCTGGGGCCGAACGGCGGATCGGTCGCCGTTGGTGTCGACAAGCGCGGCTGTCGTCAGTTTGTCGACGCGCGCATCCGGCGCCGGCAGGGTCGAGGCAATGGTCATGGTGTTCTCCGCTCGCGCGACGGGCGGAACCCGTCGCGCGGGGCTGTCCAGATAGGAAGCGTCAGTTGCCCGTCGTGGCCATCAAGGCGGGCGTGTAGCGCTCGCCTTCGATCTGGATGGCGGCGGCCGCTTGCTCGATCTTCTGGATATCGTCCGACGTCAGGGTCACGTCGGCGGCGCCGAGGTTCTCTTCCAGCCGATGCAGCTTGGTCGTCCCCGGGATCGGCACGATCCACGGCTTCTTGGCCAGGAGCCAGCCAAGGGCGATCTGCGCGGGGGTGGCGCCCTTGTCCGCCGCGATCCCCTTCAGGAGATCGACCAGCGCCTGGTTCTTTTCCAGCGCCTCCGGCGTGAAGCGCGGAAGGTTGGCGCGGAAGTCGTTCGCGGGGAGCTTGGTGTCCTTGCCCATCGCTCCCGTCAGGAAGCCCTTGCCGAGCGGGCTGTACGGAACGAGCCCGATGCCGAGCTCCTCGCAGGCCTCGAGGATGCCGTTCGTCTCGGGACCGCGGGTCCAGAGGGAATACTCGTTCTGGAGAGCCGTGACGGGCTGCACCGCATGCGCCCGGCGGACGGTGGCGGCGCCGGGCTCCGACAGACCGAAATGCTTGACCTTGCCCGCCTGGATCAGCTCCTTGACCGTCCCGGCGACGTCCTCGATCGGCACCTTGGTGTCGACGCGGTGCTGGTAGAAGAGATCGATCGCCTCGACGCCGAGGCGCTTCAGCGAGGCGTCGGCAACCTTCCGGATCTGCTCGGGCCGGCTGTCCAGCCCGGCCGACTTTCCGTCCTGGATGTTGAAGCCGAACTTCGTCGCGATCACGACTTGGTCGCGAACGGGCCGCAGGGCTTCCCCGACCATCTCCTCGTTGGTGTAGGGGCTGTAGACCTCGGCCGTGTCGAAGAAGGTGACGCCGCGGTCGACGGCTTGGCGGATAAGGGTGATCCCATCCTCCTTCGTGAGGGCGTGGCCGTAGCCGAAGTTCAGCCCCATGCAGCCGAAGCCAAGGGCCGAAACTTCAAGGCCATTCTTATTTCCGAGAATGCGCTTCTGCATTTGCCACTCCATCGTCGTCGCCGTTGCGGATCGGAAGGATCCGGAGAAACGGCTTGTCGCCACCGTCTGTCCGGGGGCTGTCGTGATGGGAAGCTAGGCGGTCCGGCCTGACCCGATTAGGGTCGGCAGACTGCATGGAGTTATTAGTCAAGGTAATAAAACGTCTGGATTGCACTCCAACAAACCGAGCCGGGCGAGGCTGCCTCCGAACCACGAGGTGCTGATCGAACTGCTCGACGTCGCCCGCGACAAGCGGATCCCAGCCGTCAGGGACGTGTTCGAGACGCGAGCCAACTGACCCACACCTGCATAATATGTGCGGGATCCCTGAAAGCTAGCCGCGTTCGCGCAGCGCCTCAAGCACGATCTTGAACGCGGCGGAGGCTTGGCGGCGGCTGGGGTAACAGAGGTGGTAGCCCGGATAGGATGGGCACCAGTCGCTCAGGACCTGTACCAGTCGGCCTGACGCGATATGGTCGATGGCGAGCCCCTCGGGGATGAAGCTCAGACCATACCCGTCGACGGCCGCAGCCGTGATCTGGTTGGCCCCGTTGAAAACTAACTGCCCGTCGACGCGTACGCGAACCTCCTTATCGTCTTTCTCGAACTCCCAGACGTAAAGGCCGCCTTTAGTCGGAAGCCGAAGGTTGATGCAGTCGTGGGACGTCAGGTCCTGCGGGGTTTTAGGCATTGGGCGAGTCGCGAGATAGTCCGGGGAACCAACTACGATCATGCGTTGGTCTGGGCTGATCCGCATCGAGATCATGCCCTGCGAGACGATCTCGCCGAGACGCACCCCGGCGTCGAAGCGCTCCGCCACGATGTCGGTGAGGCCGTAGTCGACGACGAGCTCGACCTTGACGTCGGGATGGTCGCGCAGGACCTTGCGCAGCTTGGGCCAGAGCACCTTGTCGATTGCGTAGTCATCGGCCGTGATGCGGATCGTGCCGGCCGGCTTGTCGCGCAGATCCGTCAACGCGACGAGTTCGACCTCGATCTCTTCGAAGCGGGGGCCGATCGTCTCGAGCAGGCGCTCGCCCTCGGTCGTCGGCGAGACGCTGCGCGTCGTCCTCGTCAGCAGTCGGACGCGGAGCCGCTCCTCGAGACCGCGGATGGCGTGGCTGAGGCCGGACTGGGACATGCCGAGCTTGGAGGCGGCCTTTGTGAAGCTCTGCTCGCGCGCCACGGCGATGAAGGCGAGTAGGTCCTCGACGTTGCCCCGCAGCATTTATGTCTCCCGCATAGGCCCATACGGACGAGCCAGACAACCGCTTAGAGCGGCAGTCGCAACGGTCGTCGGAAGCGGCGTCAGCTTGACGACGTCCTGAGTCCGAAATTGCAAAACCTTTCAGTCTCTGCAACACAAGACTGCGTCATGACTGTTGCACCTAAGCCACAACATGGGTGGCAGCAAGCTGCTCCATCCATGTTCCCTAAAGCCTAGCTGCATCTTGCCGCCTAGTTGCATCTTGACTTATGTGTCCCCCTCATAGGTCTATGTCTGAATCATCCTCTAATCCAGTCCGGTCCGGTCCAATACCTCTCCGCCAGATCGACCGCTCGGTTCGCCCGTCCCCGGCGTGTCGCCAATCCGGGATAGAATGGAAAGAACCGCCATGAAGCGAGTTGCCGCCGCCGCGATCCTGATGGGCCTCGCCTGAGAAGACCCTGCCGTTGCCGAAAGCTCCCTCATCTTGCCGAACGGCTCCTGGGCGTCGATGGCGGGCCTGGAGGCGAACTTCACCGGTGCCATCACGGTGGATCCGCTCTACGCGCCGAACGATTGACTTCCTCGTCAGGCGGGACGGTGACGTCCGCTCCCGTCGCCCGTTCCATCTGGCACACGCATCCCGCCGGCTAGATACTCTCACGACACGCCGAGCACCCAACTTCCACAGTCCCCCCGGGGTCGGAAACGTTCGCCGCACTTCAGCCGCTACTGCGCCGCCAATGAACGTTACCTTGAACGGGTTGCACCTGACCTGGCCGCTCCCCATCCGCTTCCTTCAAGAGCTCCGGCATCCCGCGCCGGCCCGCCCTCCCGCCAGCCAAGGCTGGCCAACCACTTTCGATCAAGGATGATTTCATGAAGAGCGCGATCCATATGCTCTTGGCAGCCACCGCCATCGGCGTCGCCATGTACGGACCCGCCGTTGCGCAGGAGGCACCCACCGCACCGGAGGGATCCGCGCAGGAAGCGACGCTTCCTCCGCCGACCGCAGGAGATGTCCGGACCGACGCAGGCCCCGTCAGCGGCATCGAGCAAGGAGGCATGATGGCCTACCTGGGCATACCCTATGCGGCTCCTCCCGTGGGCGACCTGCGCTGGCGGCCCCCGCAGCCTCCCGAGCCGTGGACCGCCACGCGCAAGGGAACGACCTTCGCGTCGGACTGCGCGCAGAATTCCGATCTTGGCGTGTTCGGCAGGGCTGGCGGTACGGAGGACTGCCTCTACCTGAACGTCTTCGCCGCGCAGGGCGCTCGCCCGGACGCCAAGCGCCCCGTCCTCGTCTGGCTACACGGTGGCAGCCTCTGGGTTGGGTCGGGCAGGGATTACGACGCTTCCAAGCTTGCCGTCGAAGGCGGCGCGATCGTGGTGACGGTCAACTACCGCCTCGGCCTCTTCGGACTTTTCGCGCATCCCGCGATCGACGACGAAGGGCATGACTTCGCCAACTACGGCTTCATGGACCAACAGGCCGCCCTCGACTGGGTGCAGCGAAACATCGAGCGTTTTGGCGGGGATCCCGGCAACGTAACGATCTCCGGTGAATCCTCAGGAGGAACCGCGGTGCTGGGACACGTTGCGTCACCCCGATCGGCAGGCAAGTTCCAGCATGCGATCGCCATGAGCGGTGGTGCAGTCGCGTTGAGCCCCGGAAACTTCGGTGCCCCCTTCGATCTGGCGGATGCCCGAGCGAGCGGATCGGCCTTCGCGGCTGCCGTCGGCTGTACCGAGCGCAGCGCCGACTGTATGCGTGCACTGCCTACCAAGAGGATCCTCGACGAGCAGACGCCGTTCTTGATCAACCAGATGATCATCGACGGGACCACGTTTCCCGAACGGCCCTCGGAGGCCTTCAAGTCGGGACGATTCAACCGCGTCACGCTGATCAACGGCAACACGCGCAACGAGGGCACGTTCTTCACGGCGTTCCGGGAGAGCCTGGTCGGCACGACGTTGACGGAGTCGGACTACGCTTCCGCCATGAGCGTCTACTTCAGGAAACTGACGCCGAAGGTCGTGGAAGCCTATCCGCTCAAGGACTACGCGAACCCTACGGATATCTACGCCACAGCCGTGACGGACTACCTCTTCGCCTGCTCAGGTCTCGCCATGACGCGATGGGCGTCTCAGTACATGCCCGTCTACGCCTACGAGTTTTCCGATGGTACGGCGCCTTCGTACATCGCGCAGACGACGTTTCCTCTCCTGTCGGCCCATACGTTCGAGCTATCGTATCTCTTTCCAGGCTTCCACGGCGGCGACGGCACGACCGTGAAGCTCAACTCCCTCCAGGAGCGGCTTTCCAAGGCGATGGTCACATACTGGACGCAAGCCTCCGGGATGGCCGAGCGTGGAGACGAATGGCCACGCTACGACCCGGCCCGAGACAATGTCATGGAATTGGTTCAACCCGCTCCGAAGTCGCGGGATCAAGCCTTCAGGATCGCTCACAAGTGCGATTTCTGGGACGCCAGTGGCGCTTACTGACCGCATCTCTACCGCATACCCCGACAATGACAGCGAAAGAAGACAGATGGACACACGCTCACTCGGCACGAACGGGCTTCAGGTATCCGCCCTCGGCTTCGGCTGTATGGGGCTGTCGTTCGGCTATGGACCTGCCACCGGGCGCAGTGATGCGGTCGCCCTTATCCGCGCCGCCCATGATCTGGGCGTGACATTCTTCGACACCGCCGAGGCTTACGGCGCGGAGAACGAGGAAATGCTGGGCGAGGCGGTTGCTCCCTTCCGCGATCAGGTCGCGATCGCGACCAAGTTCGGCTGGAAGGATGGCAGTCCGCGCACGGGCCTGCTCGACAGTCGCCCCGAGCGCATCCGTATCGTCGCAGACCAGTCGCTACAACGATTGAAGACCGACCGCATCGATCTCTTCTACCAACACCGCGTCGATCCGGACGTGCCGATCGAGGACGTGGCGGGTGCGGTTCGCGACCTCATTGCGGAGGGCAAGGTCAAGCATTTCGGTCTGTCGGAGGCGGGCGTCCAGACGATCCGGCGCGCCCATGCCGTGCAGCCGGTGGCGGCGCTCCAGAGCGAATACTCGATGTTCACGCGCGACCCCGAGGCGGAGATCCTTCCGGTGCTCGAGGAGCTGGGCATCGGCTTCGTGCCGTTCAGTCCGCTGGGCAAGGGTTTCCTGACGGGCAAGATCGATACCAGCACCAGCTTTCCGGAGGGCGATATTCGCAACTCGCTGCCCCGCTTCCAGGCTGAGGCACGGGTATCGAACCAGAAGTTGGCCGAGCAGGTCGGGTCGCTTGCAGAGGCCAAGGGCGTGACGCCGGCGCAGGTCGCTCTCGCGTGGCTGCTGGTGCAGAAGCCCTGGATCGTGCCAATCCCAGGTACGACCAAACTTCGCCGTCTTCAGGAGAATGTCGGAGGCGCCTCCGTCGAGCTAACCCCTGACGATCTGCAAAAGCTCGCGGCCATCTTGGCTGGTATCCCTGTCCAGGGTGCACGCTATAACCCGCAGGGCATGAAACTGATCGATCGCTAGGAGAAGTGCGCGAGAGGCATATTTCTGCCGGAGCAAGAGACGCGCTGCTATTATCGGCGCGTCAGCGAACGTCTGCTTCTCGCTACGCTGTTTAGCCGTATGGCTGTGCGAAAGGGGTCGACAACTGCAGGTCTGCAACCGAATTAATATTCAGCTGCAGGACCAACAGGTTTCGATCCTGGCATGATGCCGACCGAGCCCGAAAACAGACCTTGTGCTACAGCCTTCCCATAACGTGGGGTGAAATGTGCCAAGAGCGATGAGACATGCTGATCGTGTTCGGAGGGTTGCCGGGAACGGGCAAGTCAACCATATGCAAAGCCTTGGCCGCCAAGAACGCCTTTGCCTACGTCCGCATCGAAGAGATCGAGAACGCCTTGGCGCTTCATGTCGAGCCCAAGCGCGCGGTTGGCGCGGAAGGCTACCACGTCGCCTTCGCCGTCAGCCTGTCCAACCTTCGGCTTGGAAACTCCGTGGTTGCCGACAGCGTGAACCCAGTTCGCGAGAGCCGCGAGGGATGGCGGGGGGTCGCACGAGAGGCCGGTGTGCCCCTGCTGGAGGTGGAGTGCGTCTGCGGCAATGAGCTCGAGCACCGGCGGCGTGTGGAAACGCGCCTGTCGGACGTGGCTGGGTGGAGGCTCCCCAAATGGAACGAGGTCCGCTCGCGCGAGTACGAGACTTGGGACACGGATCGGTTGGTGATCGACACCACCCTATCCACTCCCGAAGAGGCAGTGCGAATAATTGAGGGCAGGTTCGCGACGACGGTCTAGGTCGAGACCGCCACTTTCCGTTTGAATTCTCTCAAAACTGCCACCGCGAGCGACGAAACAGAAGTGGTGGTTCTGCTTCATCTTGCGGCCTTTGGCTTCTTCTGGCTTCGCTTTTCTACCTTGGTGGAAACCGGCGCCTCGTCATCGGTGGACCGTGCCGAGAGCGCCGTTTCATGCATTTGAGCCACCTTGTCTGGATCGGCGTCAGCGTGCGTTATCACCGCGAGGAAGGCACCTCGGACGATATTCTTCTTGCTCGCTTTTGGATGGCGTTCACGAACCGCTTCAATGAGATCCTTGGGCTTGATCCCAGGCTGGGCCAATTCGTTCACGGAAGCGGCAATGGCGTAGATGTCCGGCATTGAGTGCACTCCGTGCGTCATTGAACTGTCATGTCCACATCGCGTAGGTAGCTGTCATAGTCAAATCAGGGGCAAAAATTGGCAAACTGCACCGACAGGCGCAGAGCATCTTCAGCTTTCCTTCATTTTATCGGATCGCCGCTCGGACGTACTGGCCCTCAATCGCGATCGAGGGCTTCGCTCCGACGGTGTTGGGAAGCGAACTGTCCACCATGGCAGCGGCAGCGCTCGCCTCATAGCTGATCTACGTGCCCGGCGGGAACGCGAGAGACGTATCAAGGGAATGGGCGGCGATCACGATCGTCTCGTTCTTCTCCGTTCGCGCGAAGGTAAGATGCGAGCGAAGCGCGTCGCTCTTCAGCCGGACCGATGCGGCATGCCCCTCCATGGTAAAGGCCGCCGCCTTGGCATTGAGGACAAGCGTCGAGAATTCGCCGGCGAGGCGGACCTGCGAGGCCGCCTGCTCGACCGCGACCGAGATCCCTTCCTTCATGTTAGCCTTCAGCTCGACCCGGCAGTCGGACGGCTCCAGCCAAGACGATGGTCGGGCTTCGACCGTGAGCGTCGTTCCCTCGATTGCCATACGGCTCGCCGTACGGCAGTCGTTGTAGAACCAGCTCGAATACCAATTGGCGAACCATCCCGTGCACTGGCCACTGAACGTGGCTGTGAGCGGTTCGCTCTCGATCGTCGTCAGGTTGATCGAGCTGGCCTCACCGACGATCCGGATGGCGGTGACGCCGGACACGTCCAGGTTCCCGGTCGGCGGGGCGGGTTCGCCCGCCATGGCGAACAGGGGGAGCGCATCGACATCCGGGCGCCCCAGGCCGTGATCGTGCACGAACTCGCCGTCCACACTGCGGGCGCGGTGATCGCACCCGGCGAGGCCGTCATGCTGATCGTGCCGGCGGCCGACAAGCTGGAGGCCGAGATCCGGATCGCGCCGCAGGACATCGACCAGCTCACGATCGGCCAGGACGTTCGCCTGCGCTTCTCGGCGTTCGACCAGGGAACGACGCCGGAGGTGACGGGCACGATCGAACGCATCGGCGCCGATCTCACCCACGAGCCGCAGACCGGCCTGTCCTACTACACGGTGCGCGCCGCGATCGGCGCCGACGAGGCGGCGAGGCTCGGCGCCGTGAAGCTCGTCCCCGGCATGCCGGTCGAGGCCTTCGTCAAGACCGGAGATCGCACGGCCCTGTCCTATGTCATCAAGCCGCTTCGCGACCAGTTCGAACGGGCGTTCCGCGAGGGCTGACCCTCCGGTAGGGGAGGACGAGGTGGTAAGCTGGGTCTGCGTCGAGCGGACCGGCGCGAGAACCGGAGGGCTCTGCGATGGCGTCAGGGGATCCCGAGATCGAGGTGTCGCCCCTGTCGGGGATCGTGACGCGCGATGGGGTGACGGTGGAACTCGCCATCTACCGGATGGCGGGAGCGGACGAGGGCTGGACGCTCGAGGTCGTCGACGCCGCGAACACGTCCACCGTTTGGGACGACCGGTTCGAGACGGACGACGGGGCCTATGCCGAGTTCCAGCGCTGTCTCGACGAGGAGGGGATCGAGCTGCTTCTCGCCGGTGACGTCGCGCCCTCTCTGCACTGATCGGGCCCCGGACGAGCGGATGACCGCTTAGGACCGACCCGCGAAGCACGAAGCCCGCTGCGGTCTCGTCGCCTTCGCGATGGCATCACGATCGGCAAGGGCCGGCTGCCAAAGGCGGCAACCGCTCGGCAGTGCACGTCCCCATACGACGGCGGCTCAGAACGGCAAGTCCCACTTCCAGCGGTCCTCGAGAGGAAGCTTCCTGCGAAGCGCGAGCCGACGTTCCCGCCATCCGGGAGCCGTCGGGGTCGAACGCGTCGTCGGCGGTTCAACCACGGACATGGCGGGACCGGACCGCCGCGTCGGATCCTTGCTCCGGTCGTCGCCCCGCTCTGCAGTCCCGGTGTTCGAAGCCGTCCTCGATCCCGGTCCGGCAAGGCGCGATGCGCCAGGCTTCGAACGGCCAGACACGCCGGACCGGTCGATCGCATCGACAGGTTCGACATCCGGGGAGGACGCTCTCGGCTCGACGCGCGCCTCGAGGATCCGTCCCCGTAAGCCACTCTCGGAAACGGTCTCGATCTCGCTGGCATGTGACGGCTCGGCGGTGGGGTTCGCCAACGCCTCCGCCCGTTCACGGGCCAGAGCGAGCTCACGCATCTGTCGGCCTGCGGTGCCCGTCCAGATCGAGGGCGGGGTCGCGGTAGAGGGTCGCGAGCGGCGCTTGTGCTCGACGACAAAAGTGTTCGGAGGGCGCTTCATGGAGGTCCGTCAGGAAGGGAATGATACGCAGGCTGCGGCACCGGAGCAATCTCGGGCCAACGCTGCCAGCACTGTGCCACCGCGCCCTTGCCCTCGCAACCGCGGTTGCAGGACCTGACGCAATTGCCGGTTGGCTTCCCCGCATTCCTGTGCGAACCCCGGGCTCAGTTTGAAGCGGAGAGCCATTGAATGAGATCGCAGACGGCCGAGACGGTAGAGATCCTGGAACAGACGGCGGAGATCACGGCTGCCTATGTCAGCAACAATCATCTGCCCCGCGAGGAGATCGGAGGTCTCATCGCTGTCATCCATGCCACGCTGGGCACGCTCGGCCAGCAGCCCGAGGCAGCACCCGCACCCGACGAGCCGCTCGTCCCGGCCGTGCCGATCCGCAAGTCGGTGACCCCTGACTACCTGATCTGCCTGGAAGACGGAAAATCGTTCAAGTCGCTGAAGCGTCATCTGATGACGCATTACGACCTGACGCCGGAGGCCTATCGCCGGAAATGGGGTCTCCCGGCCGACTATCCGATGGTGGCCGCCAACTATGCTGCCAGGCGCTCGGAACTCGCACGATCCCTCGGCCTTGGCCGCAATGCCAGGCCGGTCGAGGACGGCCCGACGGACGAAGGCTAGGTAGACGTCACCTAGCTCCGGGACGGCCAGCGCCGCCTGGTTTCGTTCGGATGGTTCACGACGGTCCGGTCTTGTTTGGTTCGTACGAAACCCCTGACCGTACCGGTGGAAGGGTGGTTTCGAACCGCATACCCAGAACATACCGGGGCATGACCCTGGTGGTACCGAGCTTCGAGCCTTCCCGGAAGGCTGCTGACGCAAAGAAGGGCGGGAAGCGGAAGCCTTGGCTGCGCTCCGTTTCGCGGATCGGTCTTTTAGACTAGATGAGTCCGGGTCGTCGCCCAAAGCGCCATATGCGCAGGAGGTGGCCAAAACCTTCACAAATGTTTATGATATGTTCTCGGCGATGGTTGGGGGCGCCGCGTTGCTGTTGTAGGAGTCGAATTCGTGCGTTCACCCTTCAATCCCATTTCGTCCAGTGTCTTCGAAGCAGTTCGTCTTGCGCGGGAGGCGATCGAACCGCTGAACGGTTTCCATGACCGAATGTCCTTTCTCGAGCGCACGTCCTTCCGCTCGGCCCTGGATCAGTTGCGCCCCGATGCCTCGTGGCAACGCGCCCTGCAACATGAGTTCGATGTTGAGCGGATTGCTGGCGTGAGCGATCTCTTGCGAGCGCAGACGGAAAGCGATCTTCGGTGGCGTGAGATGCTTTCGCCGTTGGTCATTGAGCAAGCGCAGCTAGCGGCAGAGTTCAGCCGTCACCTGTCGCTTCCATCCGCCATGGAGCAATTCAGAACACCCGTTCCTGATCTTAGGGACAAGCTGCTCAACCTGCACAGGCTCGAGCTTTGGACGCAGCCAGCCTATATGGATGCCTTCAATCGGACTTCGGCTCTGTCGGACGTCATGGCTGACAGCCTGCGGGTCGGCCGCGAACTTCGGGACGCCGCACGAGCGTTCTCGCTCGAAGCTATTCCATCGTTCGACAGCTTGATCGACTACCGTCACTTCCTCGATGCGGCAGGCCTTCAGCTATCACGCTGGCCACGCTTGCGACTTCTGTCGGCAGCCGAAAAGCGTCGTCGCTTCAAGGCGCGACTGAAGGAGAAGATAGAACCGGCGCATGTGAAACGCGCAAAAACCATGGTCCACCGCTACGAACTCACGTTGCGCGAGATCCTCGATCAGGTGATGGCTGACGCCTACGGCGAGGAATGGCCCGAAACGCGACTTCCGCTGTGCGGCTGCAACGACCTGCTCGGCAAGTGGCGTGGAGCGCACCCCGTTTTGACCGGACAGGTGGCATAGCCGATAAGGCATAGGCATCCGCCTATGAGTACGACTATGTCGAAAGCTCCTGATGGC
>NZ_JACIEK010000033.1 GCF_014196835.1 Aureimonas pseudogalii | reverse complement strand
AGGGCCATCGGAGGGAGCCTAAAACAGCTCAGCAGGGGTCAGCATTCCAAGCGTCAAACCCCGCCAAGGGGGCCATCATTGCAAGCGGTTTTACAAAGCAGGCGACGCACCTCATCAGGGCTGAGCACATCGGGCAGGCTGCGGGGATAGCGCAGCCGCACCAGCTTGCGGGCGAGATCGGGTCGGTCGATCGTGTGGACGAAGAAGAAGCGCAGGGCCGAGACGATGGCGTTCATTGTCGGCACGCCGAGACCGGCCTCCTGAAGCGCGATCTGGAAGCGGCGCAGGTCTTCAACGCTGGCCGTGTCGGGCGAGCGTCCGAGGAACGAGGCGAGACGCCCGACGTCGCGCAGGTAGTTGCGCTGCGTCTCGGCGGAGAAGCGGCGCATCGTCATGTCAGCGATCAGGCGCTGGCGTAGCGGGCTCACCGAGCCGGCGGGAATGATGGAGGTCGTCATGGGAAGGCTCCGTTCGGGTGAAGGAGCCGGGATCGTCCGCCCGCACAGGGCGACGCTCAATCAGCGCAGCGCGCTTGCATCAGTCCTCGACGACGAAGCCGCCGCCCTTCCCGCGGAAGCGGGTTCGTTCTTCCACCCCAGTTCGCCTATGGGGCAACGACGAACGTGAACCGACCCAGTTCCCTTTGAGGACGCCAGACCGGGTAGACGAGGACCCCATCGTCCTTCTGTCCGGTCGAGATGCGGAGGTCGTTGACCTCTGCGTTGTAGGAAACCTCCTGCTCCTGCATACTCAGGACGCATCGCAGGTCTGCACAGTCGATCTTAGCCAAGCCGTGCTGCACTTTGTTCGGATCGGCGCGGAGGCGGATCGTGACCTTCGGCACGAAGGCCAACAGAATCTCGCAGTCTCGATCACGAGCGCACAACACCTCGCCTGCGACAGGCTCCAACTCTCCAATCGTTGCGCCAAACCGTACCCGGTAGTGAGAGGGCCGACCCTCGACCGAAGGCAGATCTTGAGTGAGCCCTGGCAGCGGTATGACCTGCGCGATCACGATTATGATCGAAACAAGGGTTGATCGCAGCATGGAGCCTGCCTAGTCGAGTTGTGTCGCTTACGCGGCGACCAAAGGCTTGATCTTCTCAACCACCTCTCGCATGGCCTCTGCCTCGGTGCGAAGCTCGTAGGCCAGCTGCAAATTCATCCAGAACTCAGGGGTGGTCCCAAAATATCGGGCCAGCCGAAACGCCGTATCCGTTGAGACGGGGGTTTCCTCGCGGGCCAGCCGCTCGATGCGGGTACGAGGAACGTCGAGCGCCGCCGCCAGAGCGTAAGGCGTGATGCCAAGCGGCTCCAGAAACTCCTCGCGCAGGATCTCTCCCGGGTGAATGGCTGGCATCAAGCGCGTCAGCATGGCTTTTCCTTTCTTCATCCGGCGCAATTGCCGTAGCACCAGCCAACGGGGGCTAGTGGTAGTCCACGATCTCCACGTCTTCCGCGTCAGTGCCCGTCCAGCGGAAGCAGAGCCGCCACTGGTCATTGATCCGAATGGAGTGCTGCCCCTCGCGATCGCCTGAAAGCGCCTCAAGCCTATTTCCTGGAGGCACTTTCAAATCCTCGAGCTTGAACGCGGAGGATAGCATCTGGATCTTTCGAAAAGCGGGCCGGATGAGATTGGTGGGAAAGCCTTTGGGACTCCCTTCCTGCGCAATGCTCTCCGCGTATTTGCCTCGATATGACCGGATCACGGCACTTCCCTTGCTAGTATCGTAGAATGATACGTAACCGAGAGTTCGTCAAGTCTGTGAGCTGTTTCGATCGCTCTGAGCTCAAAACCTGAGGATGCCCCGATCGACGCGTCGCCACCGGGCGCCATCGCCACGAGCCGCTTCCAAAGGATCTTGAAACGCCGCTCAGGCCCACCCATTTATCACTCGTGCAGCGCGTCCCCTTACAGGGTTGATGCGCTCCAAGGCCTTCAGCCCCAGCCGACCACGGATGTACTGGCGAGTTGAGACGAAGAGGTCGCACATCTCGCAAGAGACGCAGAGCCGCCGGGAGCGATCCCAGGCGGCTTTTTCGTGACCGGCGCGGTCCGCACGCCATTCCTGCAAAGGTGCCCTGCGCCTCGGCGATAGCGGCTCCGTTGCGAATAGCCGATCGGGCCACGATGATCCCCTTCTGTTCCAATTTCAGGCGACGAACACCTGAAACAGCCGCCCGATGAAGCGAGCCTCCGATCCACCGGCGAGGCTGTCGACCATCGAGAGGAACTGGCCCTTCCGAAACATCCGCATCGTCTCAAAGCCGCGAATGGCGTTGTTCGCTGTCTTTTGCGACTGGAAGCCACGCACGGGGCGGATCCGCTGCTTCAGCTTCCCATGGTCGGACTCCAGGCGGTTGTTCAGATATTTCACCTGCCGGTGCTGACAGGTCGCCGCGAGCCGCCCCTCTCGCGGCAGCGAGGCGATCGCCTCGTTGTAGGCCGGGTTCTTGTCCGTCGAGATCACCGATGGCCCGGTAGAGATACATCCATTCGCCACGGACCTTCACGTAGGTTTCGTCGACATACCAGCTGCTGCTACTGCGGTTCCGGTCGTGTCCGTCAACGTGGTGGAAATTGGGTGTAACTGAAGCGGCTCCGTTTCAGGCGGCTGCGGTGGAAAGTCGGACGGTTTCGAGCTTGGTGCTGGCGGCCATGAGTTCGGCCATGGGCTCAGTCTGCATGTAACGGTTCTGCGTCTGCCATTCGTCGTTGGCCTCGAGGAGGACGGCGCCGATGAGGCGGATGATGGAGCCCTCGTTCGGAAAGATGCCGACGACATCGGCGCGGCGCTTCACCTCCTTGTTCAGGCGCTCCAGTGAATTGGTCGAATGGATCCGGGTGCGATGCTGGCTTGGGAAATCCAGATGAGCCAGCATGTCGGTCTCGCTGTCGTCGATGAAGTTGCCGAGCTTGGGGCATTTTCCCCGCAGCTGGTCGGCAACATGCTGCAGCGCCTAGGCGGCGCCGGCGCGATCGGGCTGGATAAAAGCCTGGCGTTCGTCGATGTCGCCTCGCCCGACAAGCAAATGCTTGCATTTGCTGAAAGGGGTGCATGGCTTCGACACGGTGCTCTTGCCGATGCCCGACAGGCCCATCGTCTGCACCAGATCATCGACCCTCCGGGCGGAAACGCCGCTAATCCAGGCCTCCTAAATCACGGCGACGAGCGCCTTCTCGGAGAGCTTCCTCGGCTCTAGGAACGGCGGAAAGTAGCTGCCCTGCCGAAGCTTCGGGAACCGAAGCTGCAACGAGCCGAGCCGCGTGTCGAGCGAGCGGTCCCGGTAGCCGTTGCGATAGGTCGCCCGCTCCACGGTCCGCTCGTGGCGTCCGGCACCGATCATGCCTTCCATATCGGCCTCCATGAGGAGCTGCATCACGCTCTCGGCGATCGTCCTCAGGAAATCGCCGTCACCCACCTTCGCCAGAAGCGCGGCAAGCGGTAGTCTGTCCTCGGTCATCGGGTTCTCCGGTCAGGTTGAAGGCTCGCAACTCGACCTAAGCCGGCCTATCCGGTGGCCACATCCGTCACACGGTTTGACGTCCGAATTTCCACCACCAGCGCAGACACTACGATCTGGACTTTGTAACGGCGCCCGGTCAGGACGCGCAACAGATCGAGCGGCTCTGTTGCAAAGTTTTTGACGTGTAGAAATTTGTCCTACTGCCTCCAACCATCGACCGCCAACGGCGTCTGAAACCTGGCTTCACGGATCGTTTGAAGCTACGGGAGCTGCCCAAATCGGACGCGGACAGGTCACGGCCTGGATGGATTTTCTAACTTTTCGGCAGACGAAAAGTTTTCGCAACAGAGCCCGGCAAACTTAAGCAGCGGATCCGACCCGTGCGGGGCTTACAGTCTCAGAAAACCGCCCACAACGCCATTCGCGGCTTTGAGACGATGCGGATGTTTCGGAAGGGCCAGTTCCGCTCGATGGTCGACAGCCTCGCCGGTGGATCGGAGGCCCGCTTCATCGGACGGCTGTTCCAGGTGTTCGCCGCCTGAAATTGGAACAGAACGGGATCATTGTGGCCTGATCGGCTATTCGCAACGGAGCCGCCTGAGCAATCACCCCGGAAATCCTCCAGCCGGGCGGTCCAAAGTCGGGGGCATGTAACGAAGCCGGAAAACTGCAGCGTCCGGCGGTCCAACGATCGGATGTGGGCTAATAACTCGAATTTTTCAGCTCAAACCCTTCCAAGAAACGGGGAGTAGGCCAACCTTATACGAGTCATTTTCATTGCGGTAGCCGCCAAATTGATTTACATTGAAATGTATTTAACTAAGGTTCTACCATTTTACCGTCTGATAGCATACGTATGTCATCTGTATGACAAAACCCTCCGGCATGTTCTTTTCTATACATAGGCAGATTACCCAAAGTTTGGACACACTCCGTTGACGTAGGTAATATAAAATACTGAGGTCCTAATCCATCTACTGCACCAATATAAGTCCATTCCTTGGAGGGGTCAGAGCTATCTCTCCAACGTTTTTCGAGTCCGACAGATCTTGGGGGGCCATCTGAAGGAAATTCAATAAGTGCCACCAACTCACCTATTGCAAGTACCGCGAGCCACCCTTCGGCTGTAAGATAGAAACTACTCCTCCGTGCCGGACCCCAGTCCTCCCATAAGCTTCGTTCAACGCTGCCGTTCGAATTTTCTGCTGTTAGCCAGAACGATCCGTCAGAATCCCAAGAAGCCCACAACTGAACGCCTACCCGTACCGATGGTAAGGGTATAGGTACTTCGACATCGCTTATCGGGCCAGACATTTGCCACCCAGCCCATAGTAAAAAAGCCAATATTGGTAGGAAAATGACAGATAAAATGAAAATTGTTAAGGCACGAAAGAGGTTACCTATCACAGCCATACTCACAGTTTGACGTTGTCTTCGCTTCCTGACGCAGGAAAATTTTATAATAATTCATCTTTTTAGGCCAACCTATTCTTATATAGGGTCGTGAAGCGAAGTCCCCAGATAATATTTTGCCGAGACGCCGCTAGCTTCGCTCAGATGATGCCGACTTATAAGTTCGTGCAAGGGTGCATAAATTCCATGACGGAATAATATTCCAATCGTTCTCATTGTTCAACCAAAGGAACTGTGGCTACATGCCTGCCCAATCAAAGCATGCAAAGTTTTTTGGGGCCTTCTAGCGCTACTTTGGCAGCAAACTCTGCAGGAATACCCCGCGCGTTTGACCGGTGATTACTGAGATGTCGGCTCACAAGGGCGACCCTAGGATCGGGTTGGCGGGGAAGTTGGAACGGTAGATGTCGCCGTTCCTGATGGCGCTGGGGCGTAAGGCGCGGGCCAGGAAATGCCCTGCCTATGTGGCTGGCCTGATCGCGATCGGTGAGCGCAAGAACATTCAGCCGATGGCGCTGCGCGATGGGGTCGTCGGCTACGATCAGTTGCACCATTTCGTCGGCGCCGGCGTATGGGACGCAGCGCCCCTGGAGCGGGAACTGGCGTGTCAGGCCGATGGGATGCTGGGCGGGGACAAGGCCTTCCTGATCGTCGATGACACGGCGCTGCCGAAGAAGGGCACGCACTCGGTCGGCGTGGCGCCGCAATATGCTTCCGCGCTGGGCAAGAATGCAAACTGCCAGATGCTGGTATCGCTGACGCTTGCCTCTCGTGAGGTGCCGGCCATGGTGGGCTTGTGGCTGTTCCTGCCCGAGAGCTGGGCGGGCGATGAGGCGCGGCTTTCCAGGGCCGGTGTGCCGGAACACCGCAGAACCTACAGGACCAAACCCGAGATCGCGATCGAGGAGATCGATCGGCTGCGCGCCGCTGGTGTTCGCTTCGGCTGCCTTCTGGCGGATGCAGGATACAGCCTGTCGGCACCGTTCCGGCAAGCTTTGAGCGACCGCGACTTGTCCTGGGCGGCCGGTATCACCCGAACGCAAAAGGTCTACCCGTCCGACGTGGCGATGATCTTCGCCGTCGAAGACCGCGGGCGACCGCGGAAGAACTATGTGCCCGATGTCGTCTCGGTTCCGGCCCAGGCCATGCTGGAAAGCGTGCGATGGCGCAAGCTTTCCTGGCGGCGCAGCGTAAAGGCCCCGCTTGCAACCCGCTTCGCTGCCATCCGCGTGCGCGTGGCAGACGGCCCGCCCTAGCGCATCAGCCGTATGGGCGCCCAGCATCTGCCGGGCCAGGAGGTCTGACTGGCTCTGTTGCAAAGATTTTTCGTCTGCCGAAAAGTTAGAAAATCCGTCCAGGCCGAGACGTGTCCGCGTCCAATTTGGCCAGCTCCCGTAGCGTCAAACGATCCGTGAAGCCAAGTTTCAGACGCCGTTGGCGGTCGATGGTTGGAGGCAGTAGGACAAATTTCTACAAGCCAAAAACTTTGTAACAGAGCCCAATGCCGCTCACGACCCGCTGGTCGTCGACCCGAGGCACCCCATGCGCCAAAGGAAAATGCGGCGAGATCCTTGCCATCTGACGCTCGCTCAGCAGGAAAAGATCGGCCATCAGAACCTCCTCTGAAAGCCAAACTGAATCACACATCAATGCAGGTTAATAGGTCCTGAGCCTAGGAATGCGAGGACCGTCTCGGTGCTCGCGACTATGGCGAATTCGTCGGAAAGGTCGCTGAGCGCAGCGGCATGCACCTCGGCGGCCGTGCGCATAGCTCCGTCCAGTCCCCGGCGATCAAAAGTTGCCGTTGCGTCCTCGACGACGAACGTCGTGAACCCGAGATTGCCGGCCATGCGAACCGTCGTGGAAACGCAGTGGTTCGTCGTCAGCCCGACGACGATCAACGTGTCGACGCCATCGGCTCGCAGATCCTGTTCCAGGGTGGTGCCGATGAAGGCGCTGTTGACGTCCTTCACGTGGACCGGTTCGCCAGAGAAAGGCATGGCTTCGGGCATCGGCTGATGGCCGGTCGTTCCCATGCAGAAATGTCCCGCAGGCGAGCGCGAGGCGTGGTGGACATGGCGGACCGGGCGTCCGTCGCGCCGCCAGGCTGCGATCAGCAAGGCGACGTTCCGCTCCGCGTCGGGATTGTTGCGTTGCCCCCAGGCGGAATCGGCAAAGCCGTTCTGCACGTCGATCACCAGGAGGGTCGCGGTCGGGGGGAGCATCGGACTGAACCTTCCAAGAAATCGTCAGACGAGCGGAACGCCATGCTTGGCGCGTCAGGACCCGTGATCGATCAGCGCCTTGCGCTCCTCTCGCGAGCCCAGCATGCGGGCCTTCGCCGCCTCGACGACCGCAGCCGGGGCCGAGCCCGGCAGCCCGGCATCGAAGGGTGGGGCGGGGGCGTATTCCAGAGAGAGCTGGATCGTCTCGGCTTCCTCACGGCCCAGAAGTTCGGCAACGACCACCAGTCCGAAATCGATGCCCGATGTGACGCCGCCCGCGGTGATCAGGGACCCATCCCGCACGACGCGCTCCCAAACCGGGACGGCACCGAAGGCCGGAAGGAAGTCCATCGCGTTCCAGTGCGTGGCGGCGCGCTTGCCGGCGAGCAGGCCCGCCTTGCCGAGAACCAGCGAGCCGGTGCAGACCGATGTAACGAACCTTGCCTTCGCGGCCTTGTCGCGGATGAAGGCAAGCACCGTCTCATCCGTCAGGAGGGCATTCACGCCAGCGCCGCCGGGGATGCACAGGACATTGAAATCCGGAGCATCGGCCAGTGTCGTGTCGGGCATCAGCATCAGGCCGGTGGCCGATCGGACCGGCTGGAAATCCTTCCAGACGAGATGGACGGTGGAGTTCGTGGCGGAGGCAAATATCTCGTAGGGGCCGGTGAGATCTAGCTGCTGGACGCCGGGAAAGCAGAGGAGGCCGAAGCGAAGGGTCATGGGTGCGTTCCTGTCTTGACGAAAGAGAGCCTAGCGCGGAATGACTTGGCCATTGCGCCAATCATCGCTCGGTTCATGCCAAACACGTCCTCGCTTCCTCACCGCGTCGAGATCCTCGCCTTCGCCAATGCCCAGATCCTCGACGTGACGGGGCCGGCGCAGGTCTTCGCCACCGCCAACGACCTCACCGCGGCGACCGGGTCCCACCTCTATGAGATCGCTCTCGTCTCGCTCGGCGGCGATGTCGTCACCAGTTCGGGTCTCGTGCTGCGGGCCGAGGCGGCGGCGACCCATGCGGACGCGCCGGGAACCCTGATCGTGTCCGGCGGCGATGGCGTGAACGCCGCGCGGTGCGACAAGGCGTTGATCGACTGGATACGGCAACGCGCAGCGTCGGCCGAGCGGATAGCCTCGGTGTGCAGCGGGGCGCTGCTCCTGGCCGAGGCGGGGCTGCTCGACGGGCGGCGGGCGGTCACGCACTGGGGTCGCTGTGCGGAGATGCGCGCCCGCTACCCTTCGGTGCTGCTCGAGCCGGACTCCATCTTCATACGCGATGACGCGATCTGGACCTCGGCGGGTGTCACGGCGGGGATCGATCTCGCGCTTGCCATGCTCGAGGCAGATCACGGTCGGCCACTCTCCTTGGCGGTCGCGCGAGAGCTCGTCGTGTTTTTGAAACGTCCGGGCGGGCAGGCCCAGTTCAGTGCGGCGCTTTCGCTCCAAACAGCGGACGAGACCTTTGCGGACCTTCACGCCTGGATCGCTGCCCACCTCGACCGCGACCTCACGCTGACGACGCTGGCGGCGCAGGCCGGCATGAGCCTTCGCACCTTCTGCCGCCGGTATCGCATCGGTACGGGCCGCACCCCTGCCGATGGGGTCGAGCTGATCCGTTTGGACGGCGCCAGGCGGCTTCTGGAAGAGGGCGCCAGCGTGACGCGAACCGCCGCTCGCTGCGGCTTCCGCTCGACGGAAACCATGCGGCGCGCCTTTCTGCGCCATATGAATGTCAGCCCGAACAGCTATCGCGAGCGCTTCCGCAGGTAAGAAAGGTCTACTCGAGAACGCTACGACAGCTTTCGTGGCGCGTCTGCGGGTGCAGAGATGGCCGCGAAGCCGCCGCGGCTTCCGATCGCCGCGTAGGACTCAACCCAACCAGCCTCCGGAAATCCCGGCGCGGCTCACTCTTCGTGTCTGCCACTCTCTAGTCTAAACCACCTGACCGCTTCCACTCGACCCAACCGATTTCCGGTCCCTAGAATCATGTCGCAACTGAAGAGGCTGGCGCGGTCAGGCTGAAGTTGACTTCTTGCCCATCTCGGTTATGGTACGTTCGTTCAATAAAGGCTTCCTCTATGGCACGCCCGAGAGAGTTCGACGAAGAGCGCGTTTTGAACGCGGTGATGGAGACGTTCTGGCGCAATGGCTACGAGGGCACTTCAGCGCAAAATCTCGTCGATGCAACGGGCCTCGGACGGGGAAGTCTATACGCCGCCTATACGAACAAGGACGGGCTTTTCGAGCAAGCGCTGCTCCGCTACCAGACGCGAGCACGAGAGCATGTGGATCGACTCCGTATGGAGGGGTCCGCCCTCGACCGATTGCGCGATCTTCTGCAGACCATCGTCGATGGCGATATCGAAGCGTCGGACAAACGGGGTTGCCTCGCTACCAACACGGCGATTGAGATCGCTGGCCGCGATCCGAGAATAGCCGACCTGGTACGACAGTGTTTCAGTATTCTGACGCGCGGCATCGAAGAGTCGATCCGCCGCGGTCAGGATGCTGGGGAGATCCGAGCCGGTCTCGACCCGGAAGCCTCGGCGCTTTTCGTGTTCAACGCTGTTCAGGGGCTACGCGTTCTCGCCCAGACCACGTCGGCAAAGGATCGCGCCAAGCTTGCGTCCATCATCGATCAGACACTGGCCGTGCTGACATAATCAGCCTCTTTTTGGCCGATTATGGAACGATCGTTCAACATTATATCAATGGGAGCCTTTCATGACAGGCATCAGTTCCAGCCTCTGCGTTGCCGTCCTCGGCACCGGCATCATCGGCGCAGCCGTCGCCCGCAATCTCGCCCGGAAAGGCTTCAAGGTCCAAGCCTGGAACCGTACGCTCGGAAGGGCGCAAGCTCTTGCAGCAGATGGTGTCGAAGCCTTCGATCATCCTGCCGATGCAGCCCGGAATGCCGCCATCATCGTCACGGTACTGAAGGACGGTCCCTCCGTGACCCACGTGATGGCGGCAGCGTTGCCCGGATTGCATCAGGGCGCGACCTGGCTCCAACTCAGTACCGTCGGCGGCGATGCCATCGACACGCTCGCCAGTTTCGCCGCCGATAACGGCATCATCCTCTACGATGCCCCGGTTCAGGGAACACGCCAGCCTGCCGAGCAAGGTAAACTGACGATCCTCGCCTCCGGCCCGGACGACGGGCGTGACCTTGCTCAGTTGGTCTTCGATGCCATCGGACAGCGCACCATCTGGGTGTCCGACAAACCTGGCGCCAGCAGCAGGCTGAAACTCGCGCTCAATGCGTTCGTCTTCGCCTTGACCCACGGAACGGCCGAAACTCTCTCGATCGCCAAAGCACTTGGCATTGATCCGGCGCTTGTGATCGACGCCGTGACAGGCGGTCCGCTCGATAGCGGCTACTTCCAAGGCAAGGCTGCCGCGATGCTCGAGGGCGACTACTCCACCAGCTTTTCGATCGAGAACGGGGTGAAGGATGCACGGCTGGTGGTGGAAGCCCTCGCGGGCACCGGCATCCGTGCGGATCTGGCCGAAGCCGGATTGGCACGTTTCCAGCGAGCGGTAGATTCCGGCCATGGCTCCAAGGATATCGCAGCTTCATTCCTGGTCGGGGCATGACCGCATGACCGTTTCGCAGAACGCGCCCGGCGGAGTTCCAGAAGCGAGACTGACCCAAGATCGTCTTCCTGTTGGTCGGCTCCTTGCATTCACAGTGGCAGGATTTCTCGCCATCATGACAGAGACCCTGCCAGCCGGCCTGCTGCCTCAGATGAGCAGGGGCCTTAGCGTGTCCGAGGCTATGGCTGGTCAGACAGTGACGGTTTATGCTCTTGGATCGGTCGTCGCCGCAATTCCCGTCATCGCGGCGACACGAAATTGGAACCGCCGCCCGTTGTTCCTGCTGGCGATAGCCGGACTCCTGATCTTCAATACGCTTACGGCCATATCTGCACATTTCGGACTAACGCTCGTCGCGCGCTTTATCGCCGGCATGGCGGCGGGCGTCGTCTGGGGACTGGTCGCGGGATACGCCCGGCGACTTGCGCCGCTGCATCTACAGGGGCGGGCGATGGCGATCGTCGGCGTCGGGCAGCCGATCGCGCTTTCCCTCGGAGTGCCGCTTGGCGCTTGGCTCGGCGGCTTGTCCGATTGGCGAACCGTGTTCTGGATCATGTCTGCAGTCGCGCTGGCGCTGATGATGTGGGTACGGCTTTCGGTCCCGGATTTCGCCGGACAGGCGGAGCAGGAACGTCTGCCTGTCCGGAAGGTCGTCACGATACCCGGTATCCCGTCGGTTCTGCTCGTGCTGTTCGCTTGGATATCGGCGCACAATATCCTCTACACTTATGTTGCGCCGTTTCTTACCGCGACCAACACCGGCCTGCGCGTCGATATGATTTTGTTAATCTTCGGAGTGTCTTCAGTTCTAGGGATTCTGGGAACCGGCGCCCTTGTGGATCGTCATTTGCGACGCGTTACCTTGGTAAGCCTGGTCGCGTTCGCTGCCGCTGCAGTTCTTCTGGCGATACCGCATGGCTCGTCGACCCTCGTGCTGGCTGGCGTAGCGATCTGGGGAATGACGTTCGGTGGAGCCCCAACCTTGCTTCAGACGGCCCTGGCTGATGCCGCTGGCGAACAGGCGGATGTCGCACAGTCCATTCTCGTGACGATCTTCAACCTTGCGGTGGCAGGGGGCGGCTTGATCGGCGGACTCGCAACGGACAATATTGGCGCGGGCTTCTTGCCGTGGTTGCTCATTCCCTTGATCGGAATTGCGCTGAGAACGGTATGGAACGCCAGAAGGCATGGCTTCCGCGTCGGACGGCCCATAACCTGAGAGGTGAAGAGAACTCCACACCCATGTGACGGCTGCTTTGCGTTAACCGGCAAGTCGCGTCGAATAAGGTCTTGTCGCAGATTTCCTAACTTTTCGGCAGACGAAAAAACTTTGCAACAGAGCCAATCTGATTGGAGCGCCTTCACGGCATGCCTCAGCGCCACATGCGCTCGGCGATGGAGCGCTGCTCCTCGCCCAGCGCATTGGCATAGATCGCCGTCGTCTCGATCGCGGCGTGGCCCATCCATTTCGACAGCATGTTGAGCGGCACGGCAGCCCCGATCGCCGCGACCCCGTAGCCGTGGCGCAAGCCCTTCGGCGTCGCCTGCGGCCCCTCGATGCCGGCGGCGCGCATGACGCCCTTCACGTCGCGCCAAGCCGTGGTGCGGCTCCACTCCCACAGGAGCGGGTCTCCCGGCCTCTTGCGAGCCTCGCGCAGGCCGTGAACGAGATCGAGCGTGTCGAGGAGGGGCGCTGGCACCGGCACGGCGCGAAAGACGCCGGCACGACGCTTCTTCAGGGTCTCGAAGACGAGGACCCGAGCGTCGAGATCGACCCGCCGCATGGTCAGCGCCAGCGCTTCGGAAATCCGGCAGCCCGTGGTGTGCAGCACCTCGCAGAAGGTGCGCACTTCGCGATCGGCCTTGGCGGCTGCGGCGAGGAAGGCAGCGCGTTCGCTGGCGGTGAGGTAGAGGCGGTGGCCGTCAGGGTCGATCAAGTCGTTCATCTGATACGCTACCTGAGCCCATGCTGAGCGGAGGACGGCGGACGTGGACAGGCTGCGTTCCACCAGGCCAACCTGGCAGGTGGCGGCTCGCGGATGATGGTGATTGCAGCTTTGTGGCGAAGGGCTGTACGAAAACGCGAGGCGTTACGCGCACCCCATACACCGACGAAGCACTCTCCGGTTTCATCGTTACGGTAGAGGATGTTGCCGCCAAATGCGCGCTGCACACCCTCGTCATCTCGACGACCGCCGCCGCCATAGGTCGCCACAACGAGATCGACGGGGGCCGCGCAAACGATCGTACCGTTGCCGCTCGCGACGAGTTCCGTTCGGAATAGATAGATGCGTCTCGACTCGGCTGCCATCGTCGCCTTCAAATTTGATCCGGTGTCCGCCAATGATCAATCGGATCTGAGGTGGCTCTGTTGCAAAGATCCGAAGGCAGTGAGAGCCTGTGGCTCTGAAGACGGCGGACAGCGAGGGCTCGAGCATGAGTTTGGCGTTCAAGGGCCGGCACTTCGCTCCCGACATCATCCTCCTGTGCATGCGCTGGTACTGCCGCTACGCGCTGAGCTATCGCGATCTCGAGGAGATGATGGCCGAGCGGGGCCTCTCCGTCGATCACACCACGATCTACCGTTGGGTCCAGCACTACGCCCCCGAGCTCGACCGCCGCGTCCAGTGGTGCCGGAACCGCAGTAGCGGCAGCGGCTCTGTTGCAAAGATTTTTCGGCTGTCGGGAAGTTAGAAAATCTGTCCACGCCGAGACCTGTCCGCATCCGATTTGGCCAGTTGTCGTAGCTTCAAACGATCCGTGAAGCCAAGTTTCGAACGCGATTGGCGGTCGATAATTGGAGGCAGTAGGACAAATTTCTACACGCCAAAAACTTTGCAACAGAGCCCCCGGAAGTAGCCCATCTCCATTCGTTCGATGAGAGACGAAGCAGCAAAACGAGTGCTGGTTTCAGGCTCGATCGCTTTCCAGTTCGGTCAACCCGATAGCAACCGATATATGCGCCATCTAAAGGCCCGAAATCGCTTCGCTCGAAAGGTCGCTCGTATCTTCCAACTTATGCTCAATGGACTTGCCCCATGAAAGTGGAGAGCTCTTCTGAAGGAAAGAGGAGCATTCCATGGTCAAGCCGCAGCGCCGGTTCGGCAAGGAGTTCGAGGCGGAGGCCGTTCGTCTGGTGGAGACGAGCGGCCGCACGCAGCGTGAGATCGCCGAGGACCTCGGCATTGGGCTATCGACGTTGCGGCCCTGGCTGGACAAGCGCCGGGAGCGAGATCTGGAAGGGCCGCCTCCCGAACGCCAGGAGGATGTGGCGGCCGAGTTGAAGCGGCTGCGACGCGAGAACGAGATCCTTCGTCAGGAGCGCGAGATCCTGAAGCGGGCCGCGACTTTTTTCGCCAAGGAGGGAAGTCGATGAGGTTCCGCCTCATCGATGCGGCGAAGAAGGAGTTCCCCGTCCAGCGCCTGTGCAAGGTCCTTGGCGTCAGTCCGAGCGGCTACTTCGCCTGGAAGGACCGCCCGGCCTGTCACCGTCAGCGTACCGACCTGATGCTGCTTGCGCATGTCCGCTCGGCTTTTGCCCTATCGAACGAGACCTATGGCAGTCCGCGCATGGTGCACGAACTCCGCGACAACGGCTTAGGGATCGGGCGCCGGCGTGTTGCCCGCCTGATGCGCGAGAACGGTATGAAGGCACGGCAGAAGCGACGGTTCAAACGCACCACCGACAGCCTGCATGCCTTTCCGGTTGCGCCAAACCTCCTGGACCAGGACTTTACGGCGACCGGTCCAAACCGGAAGTGGGGTGCGGACATCTCCTACGTCTGGACGCGAGAGGGCTGGCTGTATCTTGCCGTCGTCATCGACCTGTTCGCCCGACGCGTCGTCGGCTGGGCTACCGGCGATCGCTTGCACAAGGAACTGACCCTGTCAGCCTTGCGCCGAGCCATCATCTTACGACGTCCGCCTGCCGGTCTTGTTCACCACGCGGACCGCGGCAGCCAGTACTGCTCCTTGGACTACCAAGCCGAACTGCGCCGGCACGGCATTCGGATATCGATGTCGGGCAAGGGAAACTGCTACGACAACGCCATGGTCGAGACCTTCTTCAAGACGCTGAAGGCCGAACTCGTCTGGCGCGCCGCCTTCCAGGACCGAGCTGAGGCGACGGCCGCGATCGGCCGCTACATCGACGGCTTCTACAACCCCGTCCGGCGCCATTCGGCGCTCAACTTCATCAGCCCGCTTCAATTCGAAAAGCGGGCTGCGTAGAACCGAAAACGCTCTCCACAAATGCGGGGCAAGTCCACAATGGGTGCTCTATCCGTCCGGTTCTATCGCGGTTGGGGCTCCATCGCGTGCCCGCTGGATCGTCAGACGACTGACTGCGAACTCTCGAGCCAGCGCTGATATCGAGGCCCCCTCCCCCAGCCTCTCGCGAACGACACGCTTCTGCTCCGCCGACAGCTTGGCCGGACGCCCCAGCACCTTGCCCTGCTCCTTCGCCCGCACGAGCCCGGCGTGGGTGCGCTCGATTAGGAGATCGCGTTCGAACTCGGCGACCGCGTTGATGACGCTCATCGTCATGCGGCCCGTCGAGCTCGTCAGGTCGACGCCGCCCAGCGCCAGGCAGTGAACCTTGACGCCCATCTGCGCGAGCAGCTCGACCGTGGCCCGCACGTCCATCGCGTTGCGCCCGAGGCGGTCCATCTTCGTGACGACGAGAATGTCCCCCTCCTCCATCCGATCGAGGAGCTTGCGGAAGCCCTCGCGATCTTTCGCGGCGAGCGAGCCCGACACGGTTTCGGAAACGACGCGCCGGACCTGAACCTCGAAACCGGCCGCGCGGATCTCGCCGATCTGGTTGTCGGTGGTCTGGCCGTTCGTGGAGACGCGAACATAAGCAAAAAGTCGGGACATTCGGGCTGAAACCTGCTCGGAAACGTCTCGAATTTATAGCGCATGCGCGATACCATCGGTAGCTAGTTTACGCGCAGCCTTGACCGACCCTGCGCTAAACCGATCGTTTGAGGGCGGGTCATTCGGCTGCGGGAGGCCATAGGGCCTACACTTAACGTCTGGCACGAGAACGCGTTTGCTTCGGCCTATGCACCATTGCGCCTTTCTGGCATAGGGTATGTCATTCTGCTTTGCAGTCGCATAGCGTAGCTAAGGGTTCCAACCATGCCGGCAGCCAAGGGCAAGATCGTCGAAGGCGGGCGGGTTATCCTCCCAGCTGTGTTTCGCAAGTCGATGGGGTTGCAGAAGGGCGACACCGTTCTGATCGAACTGCATGGCGAAGAGATTCGCATCCGCCCCGCCCGCTCTGCGTTGCGGCGTCTACAGGAGAAGCTGCGTGACTATGCACCTGAAGCCGGATCGGTGGCGGACGAACTGATCGCCGAGCGGCGTCAGGAAGCGACGAAGGAGTAGCCGATGGCCTGCGTCCTCGATGCGTCCGCCGTTCTATGTCTGCTCTTTTCCGAGAAAGGGTCCGACAAGGTCGAAGCTCGGCTCGGTGACGCCAGCATGTCCGTCGTCAACTACACCGAGGTTCTCTCCAAGCTGATCGATCGGGGCCTGGGTGCAGACGAGGCGGTGCAGGATCTGTCCGATCTCGACATCGCGATCGTCCCTGTGGGTCAGGAGGTCGCCGAGGAGGCGGCCCGTCTGCGCTCCCTGTCGAAGGACGTCGGCCTGTCGCTGGGTGATCGGTTCTGCCTCGCACTCGCCAAGAACCTGGGCGCGCCAGCCCTCACGAGCGATCGGGCCTGGAAGGAGATTGCAAAGGCCGCCGGCGTTAAGGTCGAGCTCGTGCGCTGAATCGGGTTATGAGGACGGAGGAACACAAGCCAGT
>NZ_JACIEK010000032.1 GCF_014196835.1 Aureimonas pseudogalii | reverse complement strand
GATCTCTTCGGGCTTGGGGCGTCTTGCCATGTCCGTCCTCCTTCAGGCTCCAAAAGCCATACTGCAGGGCGGACCATTTCAATGGGGGCGGATCACCCTCGCCTGGCTTCTGGCCCAGAAGCCCTGGATCGTGCCGATCCCCTGCACCACCAAGCTGCATCGGCTGGAGGAGAATCTCGGCGCCGCCGACGTCACCCTGACCGCCGGCGACCTCGCGGCCATCGAGACCGCCGCGCGTGCCATCGCGATCGAGGGCGAGCGCTATCCCGCGGCCCTCCTGGCGACCACCGGCAACTGACCGCCCGCTTCTCGAACGCGCGGGGCGGCGGCGTCCGCCCCGCGGTGGAGAGCGACATGACACATGGCATCGCCGATGAAGGCACCACGGCGGGCAGCGGCCCTCGCGCGGCGACGACCCGTCACGGCGTGGCGGATGTCGCGGAGCCGGCTGCGCAGGAGCATGGCCTGCGCGTTCTCGCCATTCTCGCGGCCCTCACGGGGTTCGCCCCCATCTCCACCGACCTCTATCTGCCCCCTACGCCCCGCCACGCCCTTCGCCGACATCACAGACCACCGGGTTCCGCCGCTGCACTACGGCCTTTGTTCGCGGTCGGCATCCTCGGCATCATGGCGACCAACGTCGTGAACGTCCGGCTCGTGGTGCGCTTCGGTTGCGGCTGCTCAAAGATCGGCTACACGGGCCTCTCGGCCTGCGGTCTCGTTCTGGCGGTGAGCGCATCGATGGGGCGGGGCGGCCTCTGGGGCCTCCTGATCTCGCTCTTCGTCTTCGTGTCGATGAACGGATTGGTCGTCGCCAACTCGATCGCGAGCGCGATGTCGGAGTTTTCCGAGTGCGCGGGCGCCGTCTCGGCGCTGGTCGGGCTGCTCGCCGACGACACGCCGCGGCCGCGGGGCTGGGTCGCCGTCTTGGCGGGTATCGGCAGTCTCCTCTGCGCCTGGCGGCTCCGGCCACCGGTCAAGGAATCGAGCGAGAAGCCCGCCGATTTCGAAACGCCCGGGATGGCGGCACGGGCCGCCCCGGCGGGATGGCCGCCGCGGTGACGATCCTCCATCGCGGCGCCGTCGATCGTTGCGCGAGAGCCCCCGTCGCGGAGCGGGATCGTCGAAGGATGGTCGATGACGCCGGAGGTTCTATGTGCCACGCTCGCATTCCAACCCGCGAGCGCCCATGATCGTGTTCGAGACCATCCTCGCCATGCTGGCGGTCGGCGTGCTCATGCTCGGCCTGGCGCGGCGATGGCACCTGCCCTACCCCGTGCTCCTCGCGCTGGTCGGGATCGCCATCGCGCTCGCGCCGTTCCACGTCAAATTTCCCATCGAACCGTCGCTCGTGCTGGCGCTGTTCGTGGCGCCGGTGCTGCTCGATGCCGCTTATGACACGTCGCTGCGCGACCTCAAGCGCAACTGGGGCGCGGTGGTCAGCCTGGCGCTGATCGCCGTCGGCCTGACGACGGCGGCGGTGACTCTCGTCGTCCATTGGCTCGTGCCGACCATTCCCTGGGCCGCGGCGATCGCCATCGGCGCGATCGTGGCGCCGCCGGACGCGGTGGCCGCCACCACGGTGCTGCGCGACGTGAAGCTGCCGCACCGCGTCGCCGTGATCCTGCGCAACGAGGCGCTTCTCAACGACGCGTCCACCCTTCTCATCTACCGGCTCGCGCTGGCGGCGGTGGCGTCCGGCGGGGGCGTCGGGGCGGAGGTGATCGCGCCCGCCTTCCTCCTGTCGCTGGTCGGCAGCGTCGTCGCCGGGCTGGTGCTCGCCTTCGCGGTCGGGTCGATCACCCGGCGCATCGAGGACGCGCCGTCCTCCATCATCTTCCAGTTCGTCTCGACCTTCGGCGTCTGGGTGGCGGCCGAGTGGCTCGGCATGTCGCCGATCCTGACGATCGTGATCTACGCGATGACGCTCGCGCGGCTGCCCTCGGCCTACCAGACGGCGAGACTGCGCATCCCGTCCTTCGCGGTGTGGGAGACCGCGGTGGTGGTGCTCAACATTCTGGCCTTTCTCCTCATCGGCCTGGAACTCGGACCGGTGATCGCCGCGGCGCCCGCGGACGAGCTCGGACGCTGGACGATCGTCGGCGCCGCCGTTCTCGCCGGGGTGATCGGCGTGCGCCTCGTCTGGACACTGGCGGCCGCTTTCTGGAGCCGGTGGCAGATCAAACGAAGCGGCGCGCCGCGGATCGACGGGACCACGCTGCCGGACTGGCGCACCGGCCTCATCGTCGGCTGGGCGGGCACGCGCGGCATCGTGACGATCGCCACCGCCCTCGCGCTGCCGGCCGACTTCCCGGAGCGCGGCATGCTGCTGTTCTGCGCCTTCGCCGTCACCCTCGGCACGCTCGTGATTCAAGGGTTGACCCTGCGCCCGCTCGTGATGGCGCTGCATTTGGAAGAGGCCGATCCGGTGGAGCGCGAGATCCGGCAGGCGCGCATCGCGACGGCCGAGGCCGGGCTCGCGATCGTCGCCGGCGACACGACGCCGAGCGGCGCGATCCTGCGCGAGGAACTGGCCTTCGAGCGCCGCGTGGCGCAGGAGGCGAGCGAGGGCGACGGGCGCCCGACCCCGCCGGGAAAGGCACTGCGCGCCAAGGCACTGGCGGCGCGGCGCACGCGTCTTCTGGAGCTGCGACGCGACGGCACGATCGGCGACGACGCGTTCCACGTCGTGGAGGAGGAACTCGACCTCGCCGATCTCGCCGTCGCGACGCGAACGTAGACATCGGCTGTACTGACGCATGTAGACCTACGGTTTCCGTCCTAGCAGAAACAAGTATTCAAGAATTTCCGATGCGGAGACAGGATCAATCCGAAACGTACGCATCCGGCGTGAGGCGCCTTCCGAACTGACCGGTGGGGTAAGACATTGCGCGTATGGACAGCCATAAGCACAATGCCTTCGAGCGGTTGGGAGATCGTTGAGACGGGTCGGCGTCGGCGTTGGAGCGAGGGCGGGAAGCGCCGGATCATGATGGAGAGCCTTTCGGCTCCTCGCTTCGTGTCGGCGACGGCTCGCCGTCACGGGATTTCCCGCTCGCAGTTGGGGACGTGGCTGCGGACGTTTCGGAATGAGCGCCATGGGGTCGTGTCGGCACCGGCCTTCGTCCCTGCGGTCATCGCGGCGCCTCCTGGTTGCGCCGTGCAGGATGACGAGACCGGATGGTGGTGGTGGAACTGCCGAACGGCGGACGGATGCGGTTTCCGCCCTCGACGCCGCCAATGCTGGCATCCGCCATCCTGAGAGCGATGCGA
Organism: Aureimonas pseudogalii; assembly: GCF_014196835.1. Lineage (GTDB taxonomy): Bacteria > Pseudomonadota > Alphaproteobacteria > Rhizobiales > Rhizobiaceae > Aureimonas > Aureimonas pseudogalii. Next base: position 13,429 of record NZ_JACIEK010000032.1, on the reverse strand, counting down.
TGATCCCGATCCCTGCCGGCGTGCAGGTCTGGCTGGCGACCGGGCATACCGACATGCGTAAGGGCTTCCCTGGGCTGTCGCTTCGGGTCAGAGTCGTGCTCCGGCGCAATCCCCTGAGCGGCCATCTGTTCTGGTTTCGCGGGCGACGCGGCGATCTTCTCGAAGTGATCTGGCACGACGGCGAGGGCGCGTGCCCGTTCACGAAGAAGCTGGCGCGTGGACGCTTTCAATGGCCGTCACCCGCTGATGGGGTGGCGTCGATCACCCCGGCGCAGATGGGCTATCGTCTGGAAGGCATCGACTGGCGCAACCCGCAGCGAACCTGGCGTCCGCCCGCGGTCGGCTGATCGCGTCCTCCGGGGACGGGCAGTGTTTCGGGGTTGCGCGGTGCGCTGGATGTGATCCCATCCTGCCCATGCCCTGCGTCGCCGATCTTGCCTCCAGCCTGACCGAGGCGCACGCGATGATCCTCGCCGAGCGTACCGCTCGCGTGGAAGCGGAGACCGGTGCGCCCCATGCCATAGCCGAGGCGGCTCATGCGGAGGCGAAGGCCTCCGGCATCGAGGCCGTCATCGCCATCTGAAGCGTCAGATCGAGAAGCTCCGCCGAGAGCTCTACGGCACCCGCTCCGAGCGCACGGCTCGCCTTCTCGATCAGTTGGAGCTTCAGCTCGATGACGCCGAGGCAGCTCTGAGCGAGGACGAGATCGCGGCCGAAGAGGCTGCGGCGAAGACCACGACGATCGCCATCTTCGAGCGTCCGCGTCGGGGCGGTCGCAAGCCGTTTCCCGAACATCGTCCCCGCGAGCGCGTCGTCGTGCCGGCCCCGACCGCCTGCAGGTGCTGCGGCTCGAATCGGCTGCGCAAGCTGGGCGAGGACGTCACCGAGACGCTGGAGCGTGATCCCGCGCCGGTGGAAGGTCGTCCAGACGGTCCGGGAGAAGTTCACCTGTCGCGACTGCGAGGGATCACCCAGCCACCCGCACCATTCCACGTCACACCCGGGGGCTTCCTCGGCCCCAACCTTCTGGCGACGATCCTGTTCGAGAAGGTCGGCATCGGCACGAGCGTCCTGCGCCCGCCCCATGCTCTGATCGAACGTCACGTCCTCGCCGCCGAGCGTCTGCACGGCGACGACACCACCGTGCCGATCCTGGCCAAGGGCAAGACCGTCATAGGGCGGATCTGGACCTATGCGCGCGACGATCGTCCCTTCGGCGGTCCCGCTCCGCCGGCGGCTCTCTGCCACGTCTCGCGCGACCGCACCGCCGAGCATGCCGAGCGGCATCTGAAGGGCTGGGCGGGTATCCTGCAGCCGATGCCTACGCGGGCTACAACGGCCTCTACGAGACATCGCGCTCGCCCGGCCCCATCACGCCGGCGTCGTGCTGGGCGCATTCGCGCCGGCAGTTCTTCCAACTCGCCGACATCGCCGCCAAGGTGCGGAGGCCGAACAAGACCGCGGCGATCTCGCCGATCGCGCTGGAGGCGGTGAAGCGCATCGATGCCCTATGCGCGATCGAGCGCACCATCAACGGCCGAGACGCGGCCGAGCGACTGCGCGTTCGCCAGGAACACAGTGCGCCGCTGGTGGCCGAAGTCGCCCAGCCGATCGACGACATGATGCGACGCTGGGAGCACTTTACCGGCTTCTTCGACGATGGCCGGATCTGTCTCACGAACAACGCGCGGAGCGCCCCCTCAGAGGTTTTGCTCTCGGTCGCAAGGCTTGGCTCTTCGCCGGCTCCGAGCGCGGGGGCGAACCGCGCCGCCGCCATGGCGACGCTCATCAACACCGCCAAGCTCAACGACGTCGACCCGCAAGCCTGGCTTTCCCGCACCTTGCCGAGGGCGATCTCCTTCTGATCGAGGCTCGTCCCGGCCAGGGCAAGACGCTGCCGGGGCTGCGACTTCTCCTGGAGGCAATCCAGTGCGGGCGTAGAGCGGTGTTCTTCACGCTGGAGTACAAGCAGGCCGACAGGCGAGCGCGATTCGATAGGCTGCGTGGTGGCATTGCGGGATCGGCGACGACGCAGTCGACAGGTGTCATAGAGATCGGCGCGTCCGACGACGTCAGCGCGGGCACCATCGCCGACCATCTCGAAAGGGCACCGCGTGGTACGGTGGCCGTCATCGACTACCTACAGATACTCGACCAAGATCGGCGCAAGTCGCCGCTTGGCGAACAAGTGGACGTATTGCATCGCCTCTCCCGAACGCAGGGTGCCGTACTCGCCGTCCTCAGCCAGATTGATCGCCGTTTCGGCGTGGCCCAAGGCGGGCTGCCGACAAGGGACGACGTTCGCCTGCCCAACCCGGTTGCCATGGCAGCCTTCAACAAGACCTGCTTCCTGAATGCGGGGCAGCTTCGGTTCGGTGAAACCTGATGATAGGTCTTCGCAGGGGCGGAGCGTTGGGTCATGGCTGGCTTGTCCGCATCGCAGAAGTCCCGACCGCTCCTTCGGTGTCGTTGTTGGGTCGATCGCCGTCCGACTGCTTCGGCAGGGCCGCTTCGGTCGCAGAGCCCTTCCCCAGGGGTTTCACGATCAAGACCGCGGACCGAGCTCGACGGCCTACCCGATCTCGATGATCGCACAGCCGTAAGGTTCGAGGCGAAGCGTGCCTGCATGCCGCTTTTCGCCGTCGAGAAGGTTCCGCCCGGGCGCCACGCCGGCGACGGTCTGGCCTTCGTTCGTGCAGTTCTGGGCGAAGAGAAGCCGGCGATCGGCGTTCTGGCGCATGGTGACCTCGACGCCTTCGGGCAGATCCGGCACGAGCGGCGTCACGTCGGCGTCGGCGAAAAGACGGTCCGTGAGAACCTGCGTCAGCTCCGGCGTGAGATAGGTGCCGAGATAGACCACGCGTCCCTTTCCGACACGCCTCGACGTCGCCATGGGGCGGCCTTCGGCATAGCGGTTCGACCAGGTCGCCAGCACCTCGACCCCCTCGCCGACGATCGTCAGATTCTCGTAGAAATGGCCGGCCTCGAGCTCGTGGTTGCCGAGGGTGAAGCGGCGCTTGCGGCGCGCCGACTCGGCGGGGCGGTTCGGCGGCTGGACGAGGCCGCCCGAGCGCGACATGACCTCGAACAGCCCGCCGGCGCCCGGCGCGGCGAGCCGCCCGAAATCCTCCACGACGACACCGGTCAGGCGCGTCAACGACGCACCGGGCGCGGTCTCGCGGATGACGTGGTTGTTCTCGTCGCGGGTGCCGGTCCGCGCGCCGATGACGACCGTGCCGCCGGCCTCGGCGAAGGCTTCGATCCGCTTCGTCCAGTCGTCCTTCCACATCACCCAATGCGGCACGTAGAGAACCTTGAGGGGAGAGAGATCGTCCTCGGGGTGGATGAAGCCGCAGGCGACACCGCGATCGTAGCAGTGGAGATAGAGCTGGATGCCGTCGTCCTGCGGGCTCGGCAGGCCGATCGGATAGGTTCCGTGGGCCTCCTGGTTGTCGAAGTCGGACCCGGCGATCCCGACATCCATGCGCACGTGCGTGCCGAGGATCTTGTGCTTCAGCGCCGTCATCTCGCCGGCGAAGCGCCTGGCCTCCTCGTAGCGATGACGCGGCACGTCGTCGTGGTCGACGAGACCCATCCAGTAGATCTCGGCGCCGAAATGGGCCGGACGCCAGCGGAAGAACATGAGCCCGTCGGCGCCGCGCGCGACGGAGGACAGGGCCATGCGGCGCATCTCGCCGGGCTCGGGCGTCAGCGTGCAGAAGCCGGGCTGGCTGCCGAAGCCGGACTGCTGCTCCGGCACGATGTAGTTTCCTGAGAAACCCCGGCAGATGTCGAGATGGATGGCCTGTGCCTTGGCGGGCGAGCCCTGCCGGAAGAACTCGTCGTAGAGGAACGGGTAGATGTCGTAGCCGGCGAAGTCCAGATCGGTCGAGAACGGCCCACGGAAGTCGATGTCACGGATGCCGCCGAGATTGTGAAAGACGAACCAGCCCGGGTTCGTGGCTCGCAGGATCTCGACCTGATCGTGCTGGAAGCGCGCCGTCGCGAAGGCAAGGAAGCGGTGGTAGTCCTGCACGTGCCCGGGGCTCGGAAAGGCAGGGACGAAGTTCATCGGCAGGACGATCTGCTCGAAGTCGTCGTAGGCGGTGGCCCAGAAATCGCCGCCCCAGACCGCGTTCAGCCGTTCGATCGAGCCGTACTTCTCTCGGAGGAAATGCTGGAACTCCGACAGTGTCGCTGCGGAATAGGATTCCGGCATCGAGGTGTTCAGTTCGTTGTCGGTCTGCCACCCGACGACGTGGGGATTGTCGCGGTAGTGCTCGGCCATCGCCTTCGTGATGCGGCGCGAATGCTCGCGGAAGACCGGGCTGGCGGTGTCGCAATGCTGGCGCGTGCCGTGGCTCATCGGGCGTCCCGTCACGTCGACGCGCAGGATCTCGGGATGCGCCACGGTCAGCCAGCGCGGCGGCGTCGCCGTCGGCGTGCAGAGGATCGTCTTCACGCCGTGCCGGCCGAGCCCCTCGATGGCGCGGTCGAACAGATCGAAGTCGAAGACGCCCTGGCGCGGCTCCAGAATGTGCCAGGCGAACTCGGCGAGGCGCGTGACGTTGAAGCCCGCCGCCGCCATGCGCTCGGCGTCGCGCTCCCAGTAATCTTCGCCGACATGCTCGGGATAATGCGGCGCGCCGACGAGAAACGTGTCCGTCGCGATCGGGCGCCAGACGGAAATCGGGGAAGCGGTATGGGGGGCGGACAAGGCGGACAAGACAGCATGTCTCCTGATGCGACTAGCGTTGGATGACGGATTTGCGCGCCGTCAGTCGTCGGCCGTCCGGATGAAAGAGGTAGGCCTCGGCGGGATCGACGAGCAGGCCGACGCCTGCGTCCGGTGCGATCGGGGTCACCTGCCCCAGCTGCACCACGAGGTCGCCGGTTCCGCTTTCCGAGCCGGAGCAGCGCAGCGCGCCGCCGTCGACATAGAGGATCGTTTCACGGCCGAGATGCTCGACGAGGCGCACGCGGCCGCCGATGGTGGCGTTCGGCGCCGGGCCTTCCACCACGGCGATGCTTTCGGGCCGGATGCCGAGCGTCAGCGGAGCGCCCTTGACGAGCATGTGCCCGGGCTCCAGCGCGACGGCGAGCGGCGAGAGACCTGCCGCCGAGACGATGGCGACGTCGCCATCCACGGAGTCCACCGAGACGGGGACGAAGTTCATCGAAGGCGCGCCGAGAAAGCTCGCGACGAAGAGGTTGTCGGGGTTGCGATAGAGTTCGAGCGGCGAGCCGACCTGCTCGATTGCGCCCTTGTTGAGGACGACGATGCGGCTCGCCATGGTCATCGCCTCCACCTGATCGTGGGTGACGTAGACCATGGTGGCTCCGAGCTGGGCATGCAGGCCGGAGAGCTCGACGCGCATCTGCGTGCGCAGGGCCGCGTCGAGGTTGGACAAGGGCTCGTCGAAGAGAAACACGTTCGGCGAGCGCGTGATCGCGCGGCCGATGGCGACGCGCTGACGCTGTCCGCCGGACAATTGCCGGGGGCGCTTGTCGAGCTGGTCCGTGAGGCGCAGGATGCCGGCGGCACGCGCGACCGCCGCCTCGATCTCCGCCTTCGGGCGCCGGGCCATGCGCAGGCCGAAGCCCATGTTCTCGGCGACGGTCATGTGCGGATAGAGCGCGTAGGACTGAAACACCATGGCGATGCCGCGCTCGTCGGGCTCGGCCCGCGTCACGTCGCGCCCGCCGATCCAGATCTCGCCCGAGGTGATCGACTCGAGGCCGGCGATGGATTTGAGAAGCGTCGACTTCCCGCATCCCGAGGGCCCGACCATGACGATGAACTCGCCGGCCTCGACCTGAAGGTCGATGCCGCGAAGGGCGTGATAGGTGCCGTAGTTCTTCTCGACGGTCTTGAGTTCAAGGCTCGGCATGGTGCGGGCACTCTCTGCGATTGTCGGATGCGGCGAAGCGGGCAGCCGGCATCATCCCTTGACCGCGCCCATGGTGAGACCGGCGATGAAGTGGCGCTGCATCAGGAAGAACATGACCACCGGGGGAATGGCGACGACGAGCGTGCCGGCCGAGATCAGGTTCCAGGCGGAAACGTATTCGCCGCGAAGATTGGCGAGGCCCGCCGTCACCGGCTTCACCGTGTCGCTGACGGAGAGCACCACGGCCCAGAAGTAGTCGTTCCAGATGAAGGTGAAGAGGAGGATTGCCAGCGCGGCCATCGCCGGTCGCACCAGGGGCAGGACGACATGGAGAAGCGTCTGGAACGGCGAGGCGCCCTCGACCCTGGCGGCCTGGAACAGATCGTCGGGAAGGGCGGCGATGAAGTTGCGCATGAAGAGCGTCGCGAAGCCCGTCTGGAAGGCGATGTGGAAGATGATCAGGGCGGCCTGCGTGTCGTAGAGGCCGAGCCGAACCATGAGGTCGCGCACGGGGATCATCATGATCTGGTGCGGCAGGAAATTGCCGCCGACGAAGAGCGCGAAGAGCAGCATGTTGCCGCGAAACCGGAACCGGGCGAGCACGAAGCCGGCGAGCGTCGACAGCACGAGAACGCCAAGCACCGAGGGGATGGTGATGATGAGGCTGTTCAGGAAGTAGCGGCCCATCGGCGTCTGGGTGAACACGGCGACGTAGTTGTCGACGAGCCCGAACTCGGTCGGCCAGCCCCAGAGGTTGCCGCTCATCACGTCGGTGGTCGAGCGCAGCGAGGTGAGGAGGATGGCGAAGAGCGGGCAGAGCCAGAACACGAGGACGGCGAGCACCGCGACGACATAGAAGCGGCGCTGCCAGAGCGCGGTCTCGGGGATCGGTCGCGGGAACATCAGACGCCCTTTTCCTCGAAGCGCACGATGCGCATCACGTACCAGGCGATGAACACGACCATGATCGCCAGAAGCACCGTGGCGATCGCCGCGCCGTAGCCGAAGCGGTAGGAGAAGATCGACTGCTCGTACATTTGATAGGCGAGGACCTGGGACGAGCCGAAGGGACCGCCCTGCGTCATCACCGAGATCATGTCGAAGGATCGCAGCGCTCCGACCACGGTGACGGCGATGGCGATGAAGGTGACCTGGGTCAGCTGCGGCAGGACGACATGGCGCAACATCCGCCAGCCCCTCGCGCCGTCGACTCGGCCCGCGCCGATCTGCTCCTCGCTGACATTGTTCAGCCCGGCGAGGTAGAGCACCATGCAGAAGGCGATCTGCGGCCAGATCGCCGCCACCACCACGGCGACGGTGACGAAATGCTCGTCCGAGAGGACGGCGGGCGCGGTGGCCCCGAAGGCCCGGAACACCAGGGACAGAAGGCCGAGTTCGGGCGTGTAGACCCAGGTGAAGACGACGCCGACTGCCACCGAGGCGAGCACGAGCGGGATGAAGAACAGCGACTTCATCAGCCGCATGCCGCGGATCTTCTGGTTGAGGAGGAGTGCCAGCGCCAGGCCGAGGGGCGGCGCCGCCAGGAACGCGACGAGCCAGATCAGGTTGTTCTTCAGCGAGACGTAGAACTGTGGATCGTCGAGGAGCTCGACGTAGTTGCCGAGACCGATCCACACCATCGGGCCGAAGCCGTCCCATTCGTGGAAGCTGATCCAGACGCTCTCGACGGCGGACCACAGGATCACCACGAAGAACAGCACGACGGCCGGCAGGATCAGCAAGGTCGGAGTGAGCCATTCACGATGGCGGCGCCAGGAAGACCGCATGTCGGACCGCCTTTCGTTGGGGAAACGAGGGTCGTTGGGAAAACGAGGGGGAGCCATGCGCCTGTCGCTTGGGCTCTGCGCCCCCCCCTTCTTGTCCGGGAGGACAACAGGACTAGAGCTTGTAGATCCGCTTGCGCGTGCCTTCGAGGCGCGCCTGAATGGCGCCGCGGCGCTCCGGCTTGGCCATGAACTCCTGAAATCCGGCGAGCCCGGCCTGCGCCATGTCCGGATCGGAATCCCGGTCGTAGTACTGGGCCGTGCCGTCCGTTTTCTTCAGGATGTCGACCGCGGCGTTGACGAGCGGATCCTGGCTCGCCGGCATGTCGTTGCGCGGCGGCACGTTGCCCTGCGGCTCGAGATAGGGCGCGAGATGCTCGGCCGTGTACCAGAAGGCCAGGAACTCCTTGGCGCCCTGCTTGTTCTTCGCGCCCGACGGGATGTGGATGGAGTTTAGCGAGAAGTCCTCGAAGCGCCCCACCGCCGGGTCGATCACCGGGAACGGTGCGAAGGCGAGCTGATCGGTCTCTTCCGGCCGGAAGGCGGCGCGCACGAAGGCCCCGAGATTCATCATCCCCGCCTTCTTCTGGGCGAGAAGGGCGCCGGCTTCCTGCCAGCCGAAGGACGTATTGTTCGGCGTGAAGAACCCGGCGTCGATCAGTTCCTGCCAACGATCGAAGACCGGCGTCAGGGCCGGATCGAGATAGCTCATCTGCCCGTTCATAAGGGCCATGTGCTTCTCGAGGCCGTTGATGCGCAGGTTCATCTGGTCGAACCAGCCCGCGGCGGGCCACTGCTCCTTCGTGCCGATGGCGATCGGCGTCAGCCCGGCCGCCTTGCACTTTGCGCCGTAGGCCAGAAATTCGTCCCAGGTCGTCGGCACCGACAGACCATGCTCGGCGAAAACGTCCTTCCGGTAGAAGAGGCCCCAGAGCGTGCCGCCCGTGGGCAGGCCCTACTGCTTGCCGTCCACGGTCACCGAGCCCGCCGTCGGCCCGAGGACGTCGGCGTATTTCTGCGCGGCGAAGAGGTCGGACAGGTCCTCGAAGAGACCGCGCTCGACGAAGGCGCGCATCCGATTGCCGGAATACCAGAAGCAGAGGTCCGGGGCGCCCGCCACGAGATAGTTGCGGATGGCGGTCTTGTTGGCCTCCATGTCCATGTTGTTGACGACGACGGTGGCGCCGCCCTGCTTCTTGAACGCATCCGCCGCGGCCCGCAGCGCCGCGACGGCGGCGGGGTTGGTCTCGCTGGCGATGATGCTGATCTCGGCCCCTTGCGCGATCGCGGGAGCCGCGAGACCGCCCGTGGCGGCAATGCCGACGCCGCCGGCGATCGCCTTGATGACGGTTCGCCTGTTGAGAATGCACACATCCGTCATGAGTTCGTCCTCCCATTCGCAGCCTACTTAATTCGAGGCTTGAAAGAAGTGGTAGCCTCTTTCGCGAAGAAGTTTCAACCGCTATTTTTAAGGCCTAAAAAAAGGATGCGGCATGCGTTTGAAGGGGGACTCGAGCATGAGCCGGGCGTTGAACCGGCGGCTGGTGCTCGACCGGCTCCGACGAAACGGGCCGTCGAGCCGTTCGGAACTGGCGGTCCAGACGGGCCTGAGCGCGGGGGCCGTGACGCTGGTGACCGCCGAACTCATCGGCGAAGGCCTGGTCGTGGAAGGAAAGATGCTTCCCGGCAGCGGCGGCCGGCGCCCCGTCGAAGTGGAGATCGCCTATGCGGCGCGCGTCGCGATCGGCCTCAAGCTGATGGCGGACCGGGTTCTGGGCGTCCTGACGGATCTGTCGACGGAGCCGCTGACGACGGTCGAACTGCCCCTGTCGGAGCCGACGCCCGACAGGGTGGTCGAAATTTGCGCCGCAGCCGTCGGCAGGCTGCTGGAGCATCCGGGCGCCAGAGCCCGTCCCTTGATCGGGATCGGCCTCGGCCTGCCCGGCGTCATCGACGCGCAGACCGGCACCTGCCGGTTCCTGCATCGGTTCGGCTGGAAGGACGTTCCCTTCGCCGAAATGCTGGCGGCCCGGGTCGCGGCGCCGGTCTGGGTGGACAACGACGTCAGCGCCTTTGCCTTGGCCCAGTATCTCTTCGGTGCCGGCCGCATGCGGCAGAACCTGGTGGCGGTGGCGGTGGGGCGCGGCGTCTGCGCCGGGATCGTGATCGACGGCAAGCTCTACCGCGGACATTCCGGCGGCGCGGGCGAGATCGGCCACATCCTGTCGGAGCCGAATGGGCGGCTCTGCGACTGCGGACGCCTGGGGTGTCTCGAAGCCTATATTTCCGACCCGGCGCTGGCGCGGATCTGGGGCGAAACGGGCGGCGGTCGTCCGGGCGCCGGGGAATCCTTGGCCGCAGCCGCCGCGGCCGGCGATCCGATCGCTGTCAGTGTGCTCGCGGATGCGGGACGCCGGCTCGGCCGACACGTCGCGCAGATCGCGAACTTCTTCGCACCCGACATCATCGTGATGGGCGGAGAGGCCGTTCGCTACGGACCGGCGTTCTTCGGACCGGCTCTGGAGGAACTCGAGCCGCTCTGCTTCGCGGGCATGCCGCCGGTCGTCGTGGACTGGCAAGATCAGGCCTGGACGCGCGGCGCCTCGGCTCTCGCCATCCAGCACTTCTTCAACTTCGAGGCGATCTCGGGCTACCCGGCCCGCGCTCCACTGCTCGCGGAAGCGAATTGACCTGACTTTACGGGCGCAGCATCCAATCCTTCAGGACGCCTAGCGCCTGTTAGCGCCTGAGCCCGACTCTATGTCGTTGGCTTTTCCGATGAGGGAGAGCTGGGATGCCGAGCGACGAGCAATGGGGTGAATTGGAGCCGCTGATCTGGCTGACGGGAGCGGTGAGGACATGCTCGTGGGCAAGGCCGAGGAGGGCGGCGAGCATGAGGGCGCTCGTCGCAACGAGGAGTACGATGCCGAGCACCGAAAACAGCCAGACGGCGAGAAGAATGATCCCCTGCGGCGGCGGCCAGCTGTCGAAGTAAAACGCGTCCGGTCATCGCAGCCCGATGGGCAACACCTGTCCAGGCCGGATGACAGGCGTCAGCACGGTGCCTTTGAGGGTCTGGATGCCGACGGTGATGCCGCCACCGCCATCGTGAAGGCCCGTGATCGCAAGACCCGGGCTGGGGCCTGTGACGGGAATGCCGAAGCGGTGGGGGGCCTTGTAGAGATCGAGATCGAGAGCGAAGCCGCCCGCCGAAATGCGGATCCGGTCGCCGTCCGCAGCCTGGTCGTCCCAGACCTCGATCCATGCCAGAGCGCTGCGACCGGCCTCGAGGTCCGCCTTGAGGCTGGCCGCCGCCTTCGGCGGCAAGGCCATGCTGTCGATGGCAGCATCGCGTTCGCCGGACGCCACGAGAGGCAGCGCGATCATTCCGGCGAAGGTGTTCTCACGCTGTGCCGCCTCGGCTGCGGAGAGGCGATCCGTGCCGTCCTCACCGCTGCCGCTCCGGTAGGTCAGGATGAAGGCACCCACGACAAGTGTCCCCGTTACTAGCAGCATCGCGATCACAGGCTTGCGCCGACGGGACCACAGGATGCGGTTTGGGATCAGGGGTGGATTCATGTGCAACCTTGTTCGAACGATCTGGCATCAAGGGTGGCCTTCATGCCGGGACGGCGGAACCAGAAGGCCTTGCCGCACCGGATATGCGGCTGTCCCTTGACGAGGATGAGCGGCTCGCCGCCGCGCGGCGTCACATTTCCTCCAGGCGGATCATGCGGCGAGCGACCTCGCCGCGGGAGGAGCCTGACGAGGTGCTGGTGCCTTGCGAGAGCGCGGTGAACTCGCCGCACTGCCGGGAAATGGTCTCGGCGCTGTCGGGATCGCCGATCGAAGAGAAGACCTTGATCGCGGCGACATCCATCCAACGGCGCACGCCCGACCTGCCGTAGACGTCCATCTGCCCGAACGTCTGGAACATGCATCGGGTTGATCTGAAAGCCACGCCCGGCGTCGCGGGCGTCCTCGAGCATGTGCCTGTAGCCAAGGCGGGCAGCTTCGTCGACGAGGAAGAGGGTGCGCCGGGCGACCTGACCCTTGGCGAGATAGAGCTCGTTGAGGAACGAGCCGGTGACGAGACGGGCGAGCTCGGGAAAGTCGTTGTAGGTGCCGAGGTCGATGCAGAGGAAGATGTCGAGCTTGCCCGAGCGTAGCTCGCGGGTCCGGAAGGTCGTGGGGGTGCCGGCACTGACGACAGCGGCAAGGCTAGGGACGAAGAGCCGGGCGATGGCGGTGCCGGCCTGGCCATAGAATCCGTCGATCTGCTTCTCGGTGATGCCCTTGAGGTTGCCAGCAATCTGGGCGGCGAAGCCAAAGCCGTAGCTCGGTCCCTTGGCATGAATGTCGGCGAGGTGGTCGTGAAGAAGGGGCCGCGGCATGGTGAGAAAGCGGCGGACGGTCGCGAGCGCACGATCCTCGTCCGGGAGAGTCCGATCGAAGACGACGTCGGCGACGATCGCGGCGATGTGGGCCGCCATGGGAGCCAGACCGTCCTCCCGTTACGACGTCTGCCTGTTGAGCAATCCGGCGCCTATGATGCCGAGGCCGCCCTCCATCCGCCTGGCATACCCCCATGCAATGAGTCGGTCGGCTGCACCGGCATCGAACAAAGCGGTCATGCGCTGCCGGCGGGGCTTATCGAGCAGGAGATACGCCTCGCACGGACGTTGCTGAACCCTGTCTGGAACGGTTTGCACTTCGGATGCTCCTGTTCGATCGGTTAGCGGATCAGCGAACCGATCGGGGAACACCATCACCACGTGCCGTCGTGCAGTGCAATTAGATCTTGCCCACATGCTTGGTGTTTTGCGTCTGAATCCAACATACGTCGCAGTCGCGAACTTAGAAAATTATAATTCGATACTTATATATTTATAAGTATGTATTATTATTTGGAGACGAACTCTGGATTGATCATCTGATTGGCTATGGTGACAGATGGATCCAGAACTGCTCAAGCGCAACGCGCCAGCGGGACGGTCCGCGGATATGGCCTCCCATGGCCGTTGTGGAGGTGCTGATCTGTCTGGCTTGGTGGAAGACCACGCAGCCGACTTGACCTGCGGTCCGCGTCAACATGGCTTCGCTACCAAAGGCTGCGATCCAAAAGCCGAGATCGCGCAAGTGGGAGTGACCGTAGCAGACGATGGCGAGTTCGGCGGGCTGGCGCTCGACCGACCTTCGGATCGCTTCCCTGGCTTGTTCGTCGCTCACGGGCAGGAGCCGTGCGAGGATTTCCAGCGGCACAGGACATTGGGCTCCGTCGGGCTGGTCGGGGCTGGTCATGATGCGGCTCCCGGCAAAAGGCCGGCGTAGGCGGTCATGCTGATCGGGCACTGGCGGTGAGCCACCGCGGGCGTTGCCCTGTTAAGGATGGCTACCGGCTGACGAGGAAGCCGGATCCTGCGTTGATCGCCGCGTCTGGTTCTGCTCGATCGCCAGAATGAGTTCATGGAGGCGATGACGCACCAGCGAGCCTTGTGAGTGATCTTCCGAGACTGGAAGCCGCGCACGGAGTGTCATTCGACATCTAAATCTTGCATGCCGATGGAGTGGGCCCCTTGGGCCGGACAGGGAGGTTTCTTGTAATTGACCGTGCGGTCGAGCTTTCAGAGGATGAAGGCCATGGCCAAGCACCGCACCCACTGGACTTACCCCGGGAAAGTGGAGAGCGGTTTCGATATTACGCGGCTTGTCTCTCGAACTGAAGCGGGCTGATGAAGGTTAGCGCCGAATGTC
>NZ_JACIEK010000031.1 GCF_014196835.1 Aureimonas pseudogalii | reverse complement strand
GTCACCACCGTGCCGCGGCCCGAGATCGAGAACACGTCCTCGATCGGCATCAGGAACGGCAGGTTGATCGGACGCTCCGGCGTCGGGATGTAGGCGTCGACCTGCTTCATCAGCTCGCGAACGGCGTCCTCGCCGATCGTCTTGTCGCTATCCTCGAGCGCGGCCAGAGCCGAACCCTTGACGATCGGAATGTCGTCGCCCGGATACTCGTACATCGACAGGAGCTCGCGAACCTCGAGCTCGACGAGCTCCAGAAGCTCGGTGTCGTCGACCTGGTCCACCTTGTTCAGGAACACCACCAGCGCGGGAACGCCGACCTGGCGCGCCAGAAGGATGTGCTCGCGGGTCTGCGGCATCGGGCCGTCGGCCGCCGAGCACACCAGGATCGCGCCGTCCATCTGCGCTGCGCCCGTGATCATGTTCTTCACGTAGTCGGCGTGGCCGGGGCAATCGACGTGGGCGTAGTGACGGTTCTCCGTCTCGTACTCCACGTGCGCCGTCGAGATCGTGATGCCGCGTGCCTTCTCCTCCGGCGCCGCGTCGATCTGGTCGTACGCGCGGAACTCGCCGAAGTACTTCGTGATCGCCGCCGTCAGCGACGTCTTCCCGTGGTCGACGTGACCAATCGTGCCGATGTTCACATGCGGCTTGTTGCGCTCAAACTTGCTCTTGGCCATCGTGGCTCTCCATCAATTTCGTTGGGCTCTGGAAGCCCGAGGGTTTCGCCTTCGCGAGACGTGCGTCAGGCGAACTTCTTTTGGATCTCTTCCGCGACCTGGTTCGGCACCTGCTCGTAGTGATCGAACTGCATCGTGTACTGAGCGCGGCCCTGCGACATCGAACGCAGCGTGTTCACGTAGCCGAACATGTTGGCCAAGGGAACCATCGCATTCACCACAGTGGCAATTCCGCGGGCTTCGGTGCCCTGAATCTGACCGCGGCGGCTGTTCAAGTCGCCGATGACGTCGCCGACGTAGTCTTCCGGCGTCACGACCTCGACCTTCATGATCGGCTCGAGAAGCTTCGGACCCGCCTTCTGGATGGCTTCGCGGAAGCCAGCCCGCGAGGCGATTTCGAAGGCGAGGACCGACGAATCGACGTCGTGGTAGGCACCGTCGAGCAGCTCAGCCTTGATGTCGACCATTGGGAAGCCCGCCAGCGGACCCGAGGTCATCACCGAAGCGATACCCTTCTGAACGCCGGGCACGTATTCCTTCGGAACCGCACCGCCGATGACCTTCGATTCGAACACGAAGCCTGTGCTCGGCTCGCCCGGCTCGATATGGATCTTAATACGTGCGAACTGACCGGTACCACCGGTCTGCTTCTTGTGGGTGTAATCCACATCCGCACCGCGGGTGATCGTCTCGCGGTAGGCCACCTGCGGCGCACCAATGTTGGCCTCGACTTTGAACTCGCGGCGCATACGATCGACGAGAATGTCGAGGTGCAACTCGCCCATGCCGGCGATGATCGTCTGACCAGACTCTTCGTCGGTCTTGACGCGGAAGGACGGATCCTCGGCCGCCAGACGATTGAGCGCGAGGCCCATCTTCTCCTGGTCGCCCTTGGTCTTCGGCTCGATCGCGATCTCGATGACCGGATCGGGGAATTCCATGCGCTCGAGAATCACCGGCTTCAGCGGATCGCAGAGCGTGTCGCCCGTGGTGACTTCCTTGAGGCCGGCCAGCGCAACGATGTCGCCGGCATAGGCCTCTTCGACGTCTTCACGCGAATTGGAGTGCATCTGGAGCATACGCCCAATGCGCTCCTTCTTCTCCTTCACCGTGTTCTGGACGCCGGTGCCCTTGGTGAGCTTGCCGGAGTAGAGACGGCAGAAGGTAAGCGAACCAACGAACGGGTCGTTCATGATCTTGAAGGCGAGCATCGACAGAGGCTCTTCGTCCGACGAGATGCGCGTCACCTCGGCGTCGGTCTTCGGATCGATGCCCTTGATCGCGGGCACGTCCACCGGCGAGGGCAGGAAGTCCACGACGCCGTCGAGCAGGGGCTGCACGCCCTTGTTTTTGAAGGCCGAGCCGCAGAAGATCGGCGTGAACCAGACGTCGCAGGTGCCCTTACGGATAAGCGCACGGATCTGCTCGTTGTTCGGCATCTCGCCGTTTAGGTAGTTCTCCATCGCGGTCTCGTCGACCTCGACAGCGGCCTCGATCATCAGCTCGCGGTATTCCGCCGCCTTGTCGGCCATGTCGTCCGGGATCTCGACGACGTCCCATTGCGCGCCGAGCGTCTCGTCGCGCCAGATCAGGGCCTTCATCTCGATCAGATCGATGACGCCCTTGAACTCGTTCTCGGCGCCGACCGGCAGCTGGACGACGATCGCACGCGCACCGAGACGGGTCTTTACCATCTCGACGCAGCGGTAGAAATCAGCGCCCGTCTTGTCCATCTTATTGACGAACATCATGCGGGGCACGTGATACTTGTCGGCCTGACGCCAGACCGTCTCGGTCTGCGGCTCGACGCCGGCATTGGCGTCGAGAAGCGCGATCGCACCGTCGAGAACACGCAGCGAACGTTCGACTTCGATCGTGAAGTCCACGTGGCCGGGCGTGTCGATGATGTTGAAACGGCGCTTCTTGCCGTCGCGACCTTCCCAGAACGTGGTCGTCGCGGCGGACGTGATCGTGATGCCGCGCTCCTGCTCCTGCTCCATCCAGTCCATGGTCGCGGCGCCGTCATGGACTTCGCCGATCTTATGGGACTTGCCGGTGTAGTAAAGGATCCGCTCGGTGGTCGTGGTCTTACCAGCATCGATGTGAGCCATGATGCCGAAATTGCGGTAGTCTTCGATCTTATATTCGCGGGCCATGGGGCGTCGCCTTTCCGAAGGAAGCCAGAATTACCAGCGGTAGTGCGAGAAGGCGCGGTTCGCTTCCGCCATGCGGTGCGTGTCTTCGCGCTTCTTCACAGCGGTGCCGCGGTTGTTGGCGGCATCCATCAGCTCGCCCGACAGACGATCGACCATCGTGGTCTCGTTGCGGTTGCGGGCGGCCGTGATGAGCCAGCGGATGGCAAGAGCCTGACGGCGCTCGGGACGAACGTCGACGGGAACCTGGTACGTCGCACCACCGACGCGCCGCGAACGCACCTCGACATGCGGAGCCACGTTGTCGAGGGCGGTGTGGAAGATGCCGATCGCGTCCTGCCGGGTCTTCTCGGTCATGACGTCGAAGGCGCCATAGACGATCCGCTCGGCGGTCGACTTCTTGCCATCATACATGACGGCATTCATGAACTTGGTAACGATGAGGTCGCCGAACTTCGGATCCGGATTGATCTCGCGCTTTTCGGCAGAGTGACGACGGGACATCTATAGGTCTCTCAAATCTCAAACGGACGGGCGACGATTACTTCGGACGCTTGGCGCCGTACTTCGAACGACGCTGCTTGCGGTCCTTCACGCCCTGCGTATCGAGGACGCCGCGAATGATGTGATAACGGACGCCGGGAAGATCCTTCACGCGGCCGCCGCGGATCATCACGACCGAATGCTCCTGCAGGTTATGGCCTTCACCCGGAATGTAGCCGATGACTTCGAAGCCATTGACCAGACGGACCTTGGCAACCTTACGAAGCGCCGAGTTCGGCTTCTTCGGCGTCGTGGTGTAGACGCGCGTGCAGACGCCGCGCTTCTGGGGATTGGCCTGGAGTGCCGGAACGGTGTTGCGCTCGCTCGGACGAACGCGCGGCTTCCGGATCAACTGGTTGATGGTCGGCATTCCAACCTTCCTTCTCTTCAAATCTCGGTTCGAAACGATCGGCACCTGCCACGATTCGAGCCGTATAGCTCATACGCGAAACCGGGCGTCGACCTCTTCAGTGAGAGGACTGCCCGGAACGAAGCAGAGGATCGCGGGCAAAACCACGATCATGCGCCAGCAATGGTACGTCTCGTTGAACGAAGCCTTGTTTGAAGCGCTGGTCCGGGACGAGGCGTCTCTGGAAAGCTTTGCCTCACATCGGCTCTGTTGGGCGGTGTTTAACGATTCTGTCGGGAGTCGTCAAGCCCGGCATCAGCTGGCGCCTTGACAACGAAACGCCGAGCTTTAGCGCTCTCGGCGGTGGCCCGAAACGACGAAGGGCCGCCCGAAACGGACGGCCCCTCCTCCACTCAAGTCAACGACCACCTTACTCGGCGGCGTCGTTCATCTTCGTCAGCATGCGATCAGCCGACGCCACGTTCGAGGCCTTGCGGCGATCTTCGAGGATCAGATCGTCGCGAGACGTCGCGATGCGGCGAACCTGCGTCATCATTCCGCCGGTACCGGCGGGAATGAGACGACCGACGATGACGTTCTCCTTCAGGCCCTGCAGCGTGTCCATCTTGCCGGCCACCGCCGCTTCGGTGAGGACGCGTGTGGTCTCCTGGAACGATGCCGCCGAGATGAAGGACGGCGTCTGCAGCGAAGCCTTGGTGATGCCGAGCAGCACCGGATTGCCAGATGCGGGCTTCTTGCCCTCTTCCTCGAGCTTCTCGTTCAGCTCCGCCAGCTCGATCCGATCGACATTGTCGCCCGGAATGTAGCCGCTGTCTCCGGACTCGACGATCTCGACCTTCTGCAGCATCTGGCGAACGATCACCTCGATGTGCTTGTCGTTGATCAAAACGCCCTGCAGACGGTAGACCTCCTGGATCTCGTTCACGAGGTAGGAAGCGAGAGCCTCCACGCCGCGAATGGCTAGGATGTCGTGCGGCGCCGGGTTGCCGTCGAGAATGTGGTCGCCCTTCTCGATGATGTCGCCTTCCTGAAGGTGGAAGGGCTTGCCCTTCGGGATCAGGTACTCGACGGGCTCGACGAGGTCCTCGTGCGGCTCGATGATGATGCGACGCTTGTTCTTGTAGTCGCGTCCGAACCGGATCGTGCCGTCGATCTCGGCAATGACCGCGTTGTCCTTCGGACGACGGGCCTCGAAGAGCTCCGCCACGCGCGGCAGACCGCCCGTGATGTCCTTCGTCTTGGCCGACTCCATCGGAATACGCGACAGCACGTCGCCAGCGCGAACCGTGGACCCCGGCTCGACCGACAGAAGCGCATCGACCGACAGGAAGTAACGGGCATCAGTGCCGCGTGCGAGCTTGGCGACCACGCCGTCCTTCGTCCGGATGACCATGGCGGGCTTCAGATCGGCGCCGCGCGGGTTGGCCCGCCAGTCGATGACCTGCCGCTTGGTGATACCCGTCGACTCGTCCGCCTGCTCGGAGACCGACAGGCCCTCGACCAGATCCTCGAACTCGACGATGCCGTCGAGCTCGGTGAGCACCGGGCGGGTGTAAGGATCCCACTCCGCAATACGCTGGCCGCGCCGCACCTGATCACCGTCATCAACGAAGATGCGTGAACCGTAGGTGACGCGATGCGATGCGCGCTCCTTGCCTGCCGGATCGAGGATGAGGATGGCCATGTTGCGGCCCATCGCCACCAGACGCCCGTCGGAGTCGCGAACCACGTTGCGGTTGCGGATCTGGACGGTGCCCTCGTAGGACGCTTCGAGGAACGACTGGTCCACCACCTGCGCCGTACCGCCCATGTGGAAGGTGCGCATGGTCAGCTGCGTGCCGGGCTCGCCGATCGACTGCGCCGCGATGACGCCGACGGCCTCGCCCATGTTCACCGGCGTGCCACGAGCCAAGTCGCGGCCGTAGCAGACCGCACAGATACCCGTGCGCACTTCGCAGGTCAGCGCTGAACGGATCTTCACCGACTGCACGCCGGCCTTCTCGATCACGTCGACATCCGGCTCTTCGACCGTCTTTCCACCCTCGATCAGCACCTCGCCTGACACCGGATGCAGGATGTCCTCCAGCACGGTGCGGCCGAGAATGCGCTGGCCGAGCGTCGCCACCACCTGTCCGGCATCGACGATGGGCTGCATCGTCAGCCCGTTGGGCGTCTGGCAATCGGTCTGCGTGATGATGCAGTCCTGCGCCACGTCAACGAGACGACGTGTCAGGTAACCCGAGTTGGCGGTCTTCAGCGCCGTGTCCGCGAGACCCTTGCGGGCGCCGTGGGTGGAGTTGAAGTATTCGAGAACCGTCAGGCCCTCCTTGAAGTTCGAGATGATCGGCGTCTCGATGATCTCGCCCGAAGGCTTCGTCATCAAGCCACGCATGGCGCCGAGCTGGCGCATCTGCGTCGGCGAGCCGCGCGCGCCGGAGTGCGACATCATGTAGATGGAGTTCATCGGCTTCTGACGGCCGGTCTCCTCGTCGAACTCGATCGAACGAATCCGGCTCATCATCTCGTCGGCGATCTTGTCCGTGCACTTGGCCCAGGCGTCGACCACCTTGTTGTACTTTTCGCCCTGGGTGATCAGGCCGTCATTGTACTGCTGCTCGTATTCCTTCGCGAGCGCCTGCGTCTCGCCGATCATCCGCGGCTTGGTCTCCGGGATCACCATGTCGTCCTTGCCGAACGAGATGCCGGCGATGCAGGCGTGCTTGAAGCCCAGCTGCATGATGCGGTCGCAGAAGATGACCGTGTCCTTCTGACCGCAGTGGCGGTAGACGGTGTCGATCATCTTCGAGATGTTCTTCTTCGTCATCAAGTCGTTGGCGATATCGAAGGAGATCTTGTGGCTTCGCGGCAGCAACTGGCCGATGAGCATGCGGCCCGGCGTCGTCTCGTAGATCTTCGAGGTCTGCTCGCCCTTCTCGTCGATCGAGCGCACGCGACCTTTGATCTTCGTATGCAGCGTCACGACCTTCGCGGCGATCGCATGCTCGAGCTCGCCGAGGTCGGAGAAGGCCATGCCCTGACCCGGCTCGTTCTCGTTCATGATCGACAGGTAGTAGAGGCCGAGAACCATGTCCTGCGACGGCACGATGATCGGCAGACCATTGGCCGGATGCAGGATGTTATTCGTCGACATCATGAGGACGCGCGCCTCGAGCTGCGCCTCGATGGACAGGGGCACGTGCACCGCCATCTGGTCGCCGTCGAAATCCGCGTTGAAGGCGGTGCAGACCAGCGGGTGAAGCTGGATCGCCTTGCCTTCGATGAGGATCGGCTCGAACGCCTGGATGCCGAGACGATGAAGCGTCGGCGCGCGGTTGAGCAGCACCGGATGCTCGCGGATCACCTCGTCGAGGATGTCCCAGACCTCGGGACGCTCCTTCTCGACGAGCTTCTTCGCTTGCTTCACAGTCGAGGAATAGCCCTTGGCGTCCAGGCGCGCATAAATGAACGGCTTGAACAGCTCGAGCGCCATCTTCTTCGGCAGGCCGCACTGGTGCAGCTTCAGCTCGGGACCGGTCACGATAACCGAACGACCGGAATAGTCGACGCGCTTGCCGAGCAGGTTCTGCCGGAAGCGGCCCTGCTTGCCCTTGAGCATGTCCGACAGAGACTTCAGCGGACGCTTGTTGGCGCCCGTGATGACGCGCCCGCGGCGACCATTGTCGAACAGCGCGTC
Source organism: Aureimonas pseudogalii (assembly GCF_014196835.1). GTDB lineage: Bacteria > Pseudomonadota > Alphaproteobacteria > Rhizobiales > Rhizobiaceae > Aureimonas > Aureimonas pseudogalii. The sequence goes on along the minus strand of NZ_JACIEK010000031.1, from coordinate 10,944 downwards.
CACCGCCTCCTGAAGCATGCGCTTCTCGTTGCGGATGATGATGCCGGGCGCGCGCAACTCGATCAGCCGCTTCAGGCGGTTGTTGCGGTTGATGACGCGGCGGTAGAGGTCGTTCAGGTCGGAGGTCGCGAAGCGACCGCCGTCGAGCGGCACGAGCGGGCGAAGGTCCGGCGGGATCACCGGAACGACGCTCATGATCATCCACTCGGGCTTGTTGCCCGATTCCAGGAAGTTCTCGACGATCTTCAGCCGCTTCATCAGCTTCTTCGTCTTCAGCTCGGACGTCGTCGTCGCGAGGTCCGAGCGAAGGTCGCCGGCGATCTTCTCGAGTTCCATCGAGGCGAGCAGTTCCTGGATCGCCTCGGCGCCGATCAGCGCGGTGAAGCTATCCTCGCCGTACTCCTCGACGGCGATCATGTACTCTTCTTCCGAGAGAAGCTGATGCTCCTTCAGGGCGGTGAGGCCCGGCTCGGTGACGATGTAGTTCTCGAAATAGAGAACGCGCTCGATATCCTTGAGCGTCATGTCCAGAAGCGTGCCGATGCGGCTGGGCAGCGACTTCAGGAACCAGATGTGAGCGACCGGCGCGGCCAGCTCGATATGGCCCATACGCTCGCGCCGCACGCGCGAGAGAGTGACCTCGACGCCGCACTTCTCGCAAATGATACCCTTGTACTTCATACGCTTGTACTTGCCGCACAGGCACTCGTAGTCCTTGATCGGGCCAAAGATCCGCGCGCAGAACAGGCCGTCGCGCTCGGGCTTGAAGGTCCGGTAGTTGATGGTCTCGGGCTTCTTGATCTCGCCGAACGACCAAGACAGAATTTTCTCGGGGCTCGCGAGCGAGATCCGGATGCTGTCGAATGTCTGCGCCTGCACCTGAGGATTGAAGAGATTCATGACCTCTTGGTTCATGGTGCTGTCTCCTTTTGGGGCATCAGCGCCCCCAAGACGCGCCGGGCGGTGCCGGCGCCAGAATGATCCGCAACGTCTGATCGGCGCCGCCCGAAGCAGGAGCGCCGATCATGGCCGCACAAGGCGGCGTTTGCGAGGCGGCCCTACTCGGCCGCGTTCGGGAGCCCTTCGAGCGGCGATCCCGCATCGGCGAGTTCCACAACGGAGTTCGCCAGATCGACGTCGAGGCCGAGCGAGCGCATTTCCTTGACGAGGACGTTGAAGCTCTCGGGAATGCCCGACTCGAACGCATCGTCGCCGCGCACGATCGATTCGTAGACCTTCGTGCGGCCCGCCACGTCATCCGACTTCACCGTCAGCATTTCCTGCAGCGTGTAGGCGGCGCCGTAGGCTTCGAGCGCCCACACCTCCATCTCGCCGAAGCGCTGTCCGCCGAACTGCGCCTTGCCGCCCAACGGCTGCTGGGTAACGAGCGAGTACGGACCGATCGAACGCGCGTGGATCTTGTCGTCCACCAGATGGTGCAGCTTCAGCATGTAGATGTAGCCGACCGTCACCTGCCGATCGAAGGGTTCGCCGGTCCGCCCGTCGTAGAGCGTGACCTGGCCCGAGCCGTTGAGCCCGGCCTTCTCGAGCATCGTCACGATATCGGCCTCGACCGCGCCGTCGAAGACCGGCGTCGCGATCGACACACCCTTGCGCATCTGCTTGGCGAGCGTGATCACCGAGGCGTCGTCATAGTCCTTGACCCGCTCGTTGCGATCGCTGTCGCCGAGCATGTCGGCGATCTCGGCCCGAAGCGGCTGAGCGTCCTGCGACTTCTGGTAGACTTCCAGCATGTCGCCGATCTTCCGGCCCATGCCGGCGCAGGCCCAGCCGAGATGCGTCTCGAGGATCTGCCCGACATTCATGCGCGAGGGCACGCCCAGCGGGTTGAGCACGATGTCGACATGCGTGCCGTCCGCGTTGAACGGCATGTCCTCCACCGGCACGATCCGCGAGACCACGCCCTTGTTGCCATGGCGTCCGGCCATCTTGTCGCCGGGCTGGATCTTGCGCTTGACGGCGACGAAGACCTTCACCTGCTTCATGACGCCGGGGGGCAGCTCGTCTCCGCGCTGCACCTTCTCGACCTTGTCCATGAAGCGCTGCTCGAGCGTCTTCTTGGCCTGGTCGTAGACGTTGCGCAGATCCTCGAGTTCGGCCTGCATCTTCTCGTCTTCGACCGCGAACATCCACCACTGCGAACGGGGATACTCGTTCATCAGCTCGGGCGAGATCTCGGCGCCCTTGCGGAACCCCTTCGGGCCGGCGATGCCCGTCCTGCCGTTCAACGTTTCGACCAGACGGCCATACACGTTGCGGTCGAGGATCGCCTGCTCGTCGTCCCGGTCCTTCGCGAGGCGCTCGATCTCCTCACGCTCGATCGCCATGGCGCGCTCGTCCTTCTCGACGCCGTGTCGATTGAACACGCGCACCTCGACCACCGTCCCGTAGGTGCCCGGAGGCATACGGTTCGAGGTGTCGCGGACGTCCGAGGCCTTTTCGCCGAAGATCGCGCGGAGAAGCTTCTCCTCCGGCGTCATCGGGCTCTCGCCCTTCGGCGTGATTTTGCCGACGAGGATGTCGCCCGGCTGCACTTCCGCGCCAATGTAGACGATGCCGGCTTCGTCGAGGTTCTTCAGCGCCTCTTCCGACACGTTTGGAATGTCGCGCGTGATCTCCTCTGGACCGAGCTTGGTGTCGCGCGCCATGACCTCGAACTCCTCGATATGGATCGAGGTGAAGACGTCGTCGGCGACGATGCGCTCGGAGAGGAGAATGGAGTCCTCGTAGTTGTAGCCGTTCCAAGGCATGAACGCGACGAGCACGTTCCGGCCGAGGGCGAGATCGCCGAGATCCGTAGACGGGCCGTCCGCGATGATGTCGCCCTTCTGCACCCGGTCGCCCACCGCCACCAGAGGACGCTGGTTGATGCAAGTGTTCTGGTTGGAACGCTGGAACTTCATCAGACGGTAGATATCGACGCCTGACTTGCCGGCCTCGAGACCTTCCGTCGCGCGAATGACGATACGTGTCGCGTCCACCTGATCGACCACGCCGGTGCGCCGCGCGCCGATGGCGGCACCGGAGTCACGAGCCACGATCGGCTCCATGCCGGTGCCGACGAACGGCGCCTCGGCCCGCACCAGAGGCACGGCCTGACGCTGCATGTTCGAGCCCATGAGGGCGCGGTTGGCGTCGTCGTTCTCCAGGAACGGGATCAGCGCCGCCGCCACCGAAACGAGCTGCTTCGGCGAGACGTCCATCAGATCGACGTTCTCGCGCGGCGTCATGAACACGTCGCCGGAGTGACGACAGATCACGAGATCGTCCTCGAACGTCATCTCGGAGGTCAGCACCGCGTTAGCCTGCGCCACGTGGTGCTTGGCCTCCTCCATGGCCGAAAGGTAGACGACGTCCATCGTCACCTTGCCGTCCACGACCTTGCGGTAGGGGCTCTCGATGAAGCCGTACTTGTTGACGCGCGCGAAGGTCGCCAGCGAGTTGATGAGACCAATGTTCGGGCCTTCGGGCGTCTCGATCGGACAGATACGGCCGTAATGCGTCGGATGCACGTCGCGCACTTCAAAGCCGGCGCGCTCGCGCGTCAGACCACCCGGGCCGAGCGCCGAGAGGCGACGCTTGTGGGTGATCTCCGAGAGCGGGTTCGTCTGGTCCATGAACTGCGAGAGCTGCGAGGAACCGAAGAACTCGCGCACCGCCGCCGCCGCCGGCTTGGCGTTGATCAGATCCTGCGGCATCACCGTGTCGATCTCGACCGACGACATGCGCTCCTTGATCGCCCGCTCCATGCGGAGCAGACCGACGCGGTACTGGTTCTCCATCAGCTCGCCGACCGAGCGCACCCGGCGATTACCGAGATTGTCGATGTCGTCGATCTCGCCCTTGCCGTCGCGCAGGTCCACCAGCGTCTTGACGACCGCGAGGATGTCTTCCTTGCGCAGAACGCGTACGGTGTCCTCCGCAGAAACATCCAGACGCATGTTCATCTTGACGCGACCGACGGCCGAGAGGTCGTAGCGCTCGCTGTCGAAGAACAGCGACTGGAACATCGCCTCGGCGGTTTCCATCGTCGGCGGCTCGCCGGGACGCATCACGCGGTAGATGTCGAACAGCGCGTCCTGACGCGAGGCGTTCTTGTCGACCGCCAGCGTGTTGCGAATGTAGGCGCCCACGGTGACGTGGTCGATGTCGAGCACTTGAATGGTCTCGTGACCGGCGTCGATCAGGACCTTCAGCGTCTTCTCGTCGATCTCGTCGCCGGCTTCGAGATAGATCTCGCCCGTCCCGTAGTTGACGATGTCCTCGGCCAGGTAGTTGCCGTAGAGATCCTCCTCGGTGGCACGAAGGGCGACGACGCCCTTGTCCTTCATCTGCCGGGCCTGACGCGCCGTCACCTTCTTGCCGGCCTCGACCAGCACTTCGCCGCTGTCGGCGTCGATGAGGTCGGTCAACGCCTTCTGGCCGCGCACGCGCTCGACCGAGAACGGCACACGCCAGCCGTCCTTGCCCTTTTCCTTCTGGAACTGGACGATGTTGTAGAAGGTCGACAGGATCTCCTCGCCGTCCATGCCGAGCGCCATCAGAAGGCTCGACGCGGGGATCTTGCGACGGCGATCGATGCGCGCATAGACCACGTCCTTGGCGTCGAACTCGATGTCGAGCCACGAGCCGCGGTACGGAATGACGCGTGCCGCGAACAGGAGCTTGCCCGACGAGTGCGACTTGCCCTTGTCGTGGTCGAAGAACACGCCCGGCGAACGGTGCATCTGCGAGACGATGACGCGCTCGGTGCCGTTCACGATGAACGTGCCGTTCGAGGTCATCAGCGGCATGTCGCCCATGTAGACGTCCTGCTCCTTGATGTCCTTGATGGACTTGGAGCCGGTATCTTCATCGATATCGAACACGATGAGGCGCAGCGTCACCTTCAGCGGCGCAGCGAAGGTCATGTCGCGCTGGCGGCACTCGTCGACGTCGAACTTCGGCAGCTCGAACTCGTACTTGACGAATTCGAGCATCGAATGCCCGGAAAAGTCGGAAATCGGGAAGACGGAGCGGAAGACGGCCTGGAGGCCCTCGTCCGGGCGACCGCCTTCCGGCTCGTCGACCATGAGGAACTGATCGTAGGAGGCCTTCTGGACCTCGATCAGGTTGGGCATTTCGGCAACCTCGGGGATCGACCCGAAGAACTTGCGTACGCGCCTGCGACCGCTAAACGTCGTCGTCTGAGACATCGTCGCTCCTTGCTCTCGTCAGTGCCCTTGACCGAAGGGCTGAATGTTGTGTCCTCCCGCGGGAGGCGCACCGGATCCGCCGCGAACGGACCGGGATGGGCACGGCCGGTTTCCCGGCCGGTCCGCGTCTCCCCAAAGCCCTGGAACTAGGCTCTCGGAAGACGCGCACCAAGCTCGACGATGAAGGTGATTCGACCCTTCCACCGCGAGCACGGAAGGCGGAACGGCGAAATGCCGTCCCGCCCACCAGTTCTGTTCAGCAAGACGCCAGGACGGCGGTCTTACTTGACGTCGACCTTCGCGCCAGCCTTCTCGAGCTGGTCCTTGATCTTCGCGGCTTCGTCCTTGTTGACGCCTTCCTTGACGGGCTTCGGCGCACCGTCGACGAGGTCCTTGGCTTCCTTAAGGCCGAGGCCCGTGATCGCGCGGACTTCCTTGATGACGTTGATCTTCTGAGCGCCGGCTTCGACGAGGATCACGTCGAACTCGGTCTTCTCTTCAACTTCGGCAACCGGTGCGCCACCGCCGGCGGCAGCCGCGGCGACAGGAGCGGCGGCGGAGACGCCCCACTTCTCTTCGAGCATCTTCGAGAGCTCGGCGGCCTCGAGGACGGTCAGGCTCGACAGGTCGTCAACGATCTTGGCGAGATCAGCCATTGTAGTTTTCCTTGGTTGGTTCGAACTTGTTGAATGCAGCGAGGAACAAGCCTCAGGCCGCTTCGTCCTTCTTGGCATATGCCCCGAACACGCGCGCAAGCTGAGCTGCGGGCGCGGCCACGACGGCTGCGATGCGGGTTGCCGGCGTCTGAATCATGCCGAGCAACTTGCCACGCAGTTCGTCTAGCGACGGAAGGGCGGCCAAAGCCTTCACCCCTTCCGCGTCGAGAGCGGTGGTGCCCATCGCACCGCCGAGGATCACGAGCTTGTCGTTCCCCTTGGCGAAGTCGTTGGCCACCTTCGGTGCCGCGATCGGATCCGCGGAATATGCGATCAGGGTCTGGCCCTGAAACAGCTCCGAGATCTTTTCGGCGTCCGTGCCTTGAAGAGCGATTTGGGCGAGGCGGTTCTTCGCGACTTTGACGGTTCCACCCTGCGCGCGCATCTTCGACCGGAGGTCGTTCATCTGCGCGACGGTGAGACCGGCGTAGCGTGCCACCACGATCGCCCCCGAGACCTTGAAGGTCTCGTTGAGCTCCGTGACGAACTCGCGCTTTTCCGCTCTGTCCACTGCCACTCTCCAGTAGGAGCCATCCCTTGCGGAAAGGCTCCGGTTGCCTTTTGCCGCCCGGCGAAGCGGACGACGCTCGAGGATCCTGTCCCCTTGGCTTCCCTGGATCCGCTCTGGAACCGTAGACAACACAAGGCATTCAGAGGTTCGAACCGAAGGTCCCGATCTTTCGATCGACGAATTCGGATCTTTCCCCGTCTCATGCAGGCTGGACGATTAAGACGAACCGGCAGGAACCGGCCCATCGCCCGCAATCTCGGACAGGAGAAGCGGAACCCGAAGATCCCGCCTGTCGCCGGGGCGCTTTCGCGCCCCGGAACATCGTGTCGAAGGCACCGAGCGTAACTGCGCGGAATCCTTCGCTGAAAGTCTCAGACCGCCGGACGAACCGTCGCAGGGTCGATCTTGATGCCGGGGCCCATGGTCGAGGATACCGCGACGCGCTGGACGTAGATGCCCTTGGCACCGGTCGGCTTGGCCTTCTGGACCGCGTCCGCGAAGGCGCGGATGTTCTCAAGAAGTGCCTCGGCTCCGAACGAGGCCTTGCCGATGCCGGCATGCACGATGCCGGCCTTCTCGACGCGGAACTCGACGGCGCCGCCCTTCGACGCCTTGACCGCACCGGCGACGTCCGGGGTCACGGTGCCGACGCGCGGGTTCGGCATCAGGCCGCGGGGGCCGAGCACCTTACCGAGACGACCGACGAGACCCATCATGTCCGGCGTCGCGATGGCGCGATCGAAATCGATCTGACCGTTCTGCACCTGCTCTACGAGGTCTTCTGCACCGACGATATCGGCACCGGCGGCGCGAGCCTCCTCGGCCTTGTCGCCGCGCGCGAACACCGCGACGCGCACCGTACGGCCCGTGCCGTTCGGCAGGTTCACCACGCCGCGGACCATCTGGTCGGCGTGACGCGGATCGACGCCGAGGTTCATCGCGACTTCAATCGTCTCGTCGAACTTGGCGGTCGAACGATCCTTCAGGAGGCTGATGGCCTCGGAAAGATCGTACAGCTTCTCGCGGTCGATGCCCTCACGAGCCTTGCCGATGCGCTTGCCCATCTTCGCCATCGTCTCAGCCCACCACTTCCAGGCCCATGGAACGGGCGGAGCCCATCACCATCGCCATCGCCGCGTCCACGTCGTTCGCGTTCAGATCCTTCATCTTCTTCTCGGCGATCTCGCGCACCTGCGCTTCGGTCACCGAACCGGCCTTGATCTTGCCGGGTTCCTTCGAGCCGCTGGTGAGACCCGCCGCCTTCTTGAGGAAGAAGCTCACGGGAGCCGTCTTCATCTGGAAGGTGAAGGACTTGTCAACGAAGTAGGTGATCACGACCGGAACCGGCGACCCCTTCTCCATCTCCTGGGTCTGCGCGTTGAACGCCTTGCAGAACTCCATGATGTTGATGCCGCGCTGACCGAGTGCAGGTCCGATCGGCGGCGACGGAGTTGCCGAGCCGGCCTTGACCTGCAGCTTGAGCTGGCCTGCTACTTTCTTAGCCATAAGCTTCTGCCTTCATTCTACGCCGGAGAACCGGCTCACTGGCTGACATGCAGCCGTCGCAGGAGTGCGGTACGGTTCCGGCAGCCGGCAAAAGCCACCCTCGCCTTCCGCACGGATCGGGCGGCGGACCGCCCGGGCGGTCAGACCTTTTCGACCTGACCGAATTCGAGATCGACCGGCGTGGCGCGGCCGAAGATGGAAACCTCGACCTTGAGGCGGGCGCGCTCGCCATCGACTTCCTGAACGATGCCGTTGAACGAGGCGAACGGACCGTCCGACACCCGCACCTGCTCGCCCACGTCGAACGAGACGGTCGGCTTGGGACGCTCGACCCCATCTTGAACCTGACTCAGGATCTGGTTGGCCTCGGACTCGGAAATCGGAACCGGCCGATTGTCGGGCCCCAGAAACCCCGTGACCTTCGGGGTGTTCTTGATCATCGAGAAGACCTGATCGGTCAAGTCCGCCTTCACCAGCACGTAGCCCGGAAAGAATTTGCGCTCGGAATCGACCTTGCGCCCACGGCGCACTTCGACGAACTTTTCGGTCGGCACGAGAATCTTCTCGAACTTGTCCGACAGACCCTTCTGACGAGCCTGCTCCTCGATCGACTCGGCGACCTTCTTCTCGAAGTTCGAGTAGGCCTGGACGATGTACCAACGAGCGGTCATGAATTTCCTGCTAATATCGTGCGGTCAGCGTCCGGCGCTCATGACGTAGCCGACCAGGAAGCCGAGCAGCTGGTCCGCCACGAAGAAGAAGGCCGCCGCAAAGGCGACCATAACGAAGACCATGATCGTCGAGATCATCGTCTCGCGTCGCGTCGGCCAGCTGACCTTGCCGACTTCGGACCGAACCTGCTGGAGGAACGTGAAAGGATTCGTCTTAGTGGCCATGCACCGCTCACGGCAGTGGGCACGTAAAAGCTGGTTGACCAGCCCCACGCGCCACGTGTCTGTTAAAAACTACATAAACGGACCCAAAGTGATTCACAAGGGGGCCACTGGACTTTTCAAGGAAGGAGGCAATGGCAGGGGCAGCAGGGCTCGAACCTGCGACCTGCGGTTTTGGAGACCGCCGCTCTACCAACTGAGCTATACCCCTACAGCGCCGAAGCGGGCTTCCGAATAGTCCGCGCCGCGTCGATTTGCAAGCGCTATGATGCCGAAGATGGCGGTTGCGCGTCCCGTTCGGCGAGCCGGGCCTTGCGCGTCTTCGGCTTCAGCGCCTTCAGCCATCCGTTTAACCGGCGCTGTGGCCGCGTCACGCGCAAAAGATCGTCGATCGCGAGGTTCGCGCCTTCTAGACGCTCGGCGACGACCTCCGCCGCGGCGGCACCGATGGAAACAGGATCGATCTCGGGAAAGCGGCGAGTGATCGGCGTGAGCCAATCCTCGGCGGTGGCGTTCGCACTCTGCAGCCGTCCAGCCCGCAGCAGCAGCCGCTGGACGATCTGCTCGAAGGTCCAGTCATGGTCGGCGAAGAGCTTCCACCGAGTGGAGCGCCGGGCCGTGAAGCCGGCCAAGACGATGCGATGGCCGGGAAGGGATTCGGCAAGGAACAATGCCAGAGCAAACCCGCTCGTCGCCACATGGCTGGAAGGGTAGAAACCGTTCAGCGTGGCCGTGAGGTCGAGATGGCCGACCGGCTCCGGAATGGCGAAGTCGGCTGCCGGGCTGAAACGCTCGCGCGATCCGACGCGCAGATTGCAGATGCCGAGGAAGTTCGGCGAGCGCAGGAGACGCACGACATCGGCAGTCTCGCGACGGTAGACAATGTTGGCGCCGGCGGCACTTGACCGCGCGGTCAGCAGCGACGGACGGTCGAACGGCTCCGACAGAACCTTGTAGACCTTGTTGAAGAAGACGAAGAGCGTGCCGGCGCCATAGCGCCTCGCCAGATCGCGCACCCGCACCGCATCACTGTTGGCGACGAGCACGATGGTTTCGTAACCGGCGAAGATGGCGGCCCAGCGCTTGGCAGCGTCGGTCTCGCCGGCCTGCGGCAGCGCGGGCGCCATGCGTCAGTCCTTCGCGGCGCGCTGCGTCACGTGCAGCATGCGCTCGCGCATCGCGAACCACTCGTCGGCATAGTCGTCGCCGCGATACTCGTCGAAATACGGCCCGCCATCGGTGAAGTGGACGTTCTTGGCCGCGGGATCACGGTCGTATTCGTTGACGAGCCAGTTCCAGGAGAGCGGCAGCGAGCCGATCTCGGCCTCGTCCTCCAGCCACTTGAACTGGTGAAGCTGCAGCCCGGTCGCGGTGTTCACGAAGTCCGGCGTCAGAGCCCGGCATCGGGCGTTGTTGAAGAGCATGACGCTCGACCAGTTCTTCTTCTCGTACTTGGTCTGCACCTGCCCAAGGAACTTCGTCTCGACCTTCGGCTGGTAGTCGTGCTGGCAGCACATGACGGCGGCGTTCTCGTCGCGCAGCGCCCAGAGCTCGGCGATGTCGGCGCGCATCAGCATGTCGCAGTCCATGAACAGGCTCCAGCCCTCGTAGCCGCTGAGATAGGGCACGAGAAAACGGGAGAACGAGAACTCGGTCGACTGCAGGGCGTTGCGCTCGCGTGTGAAGGTGGCGTCGAGGTGCGGCAGCACGATCGGCGAGAACATCACGGGCATTGAGGCGTGCTCGATGATGCTCTGCGCGAGCACGTGGTAGGCCACGACCTCCTTGGAGTCGAAGCCGATGAAGACGCGCGCGATGTCTGCGGCCATGGGAGATCCTTCCGTCCGTTTGCCTGCGCTTCTAGTCGGGCGCCCCCCACCGGACAAGCGAGAACGCCTCCAATCTGTCGGTCGCTCCGCGAGCCCTCGAACGAAAACGGGCCCCGAAGGGCCCGCTCGCATCGTTGATGATCGACAGCTCGCTTACTCGACGATGGAGCTGACGATACCGGCGCCGACGGTGCGCCCGCCCTCGCGGATGGCGAAGCGCAGCTTCTCTTCCATCGCGATCGGAACGATCAGCTTGACGTCCATCGTCACGTT
>NZ_JACIEK010000030.1 GCF_014196835.1 Aureimonas pseudogalii | reverse complement strand
TATGCGCTGCTGGTCGCGGAGACGATCAGGCACCCGATACCAACGAGCGACAAACCAAGGGCGAGCGTTGCTCGCACGCCATGCCGATCAACCAGGCTCTGTTGCAAAGATCCGAAGGCAGTGAGAGCCTGAGGCTCTGAAGACGGCGGACAGCGAGGGCTCGAGCATGAGTTTGGCGTTCAAGGGCCGGCACTTCGCCCCCGACATCATCCTCCTGTGCATGCGTTGGTACTGCCGCTACGCCCTGAGCTACCGTGACCTCGAGGAGATGATGGCCGAACGCGGCCTCTCGGTCGATCACACGACGATCTACCGCTGGGTTCAGCACTACGCCCCCGAGCTCGACCGCCGCGTCCAGTGGTGCCGGAACCGCAGTAGCGGCAGCTGGTATGTCGACGAAACCTACGTGAAGGTCCGTGGCGAATGGATGTACCTCTACCGCGCGATCGGCGATCGGGGCGAAACGCTGGACTTCCAGCTGTCGCAAAAACGGACGACAAAGGCGGCCAAACGCTTCCTCGTCAAGGCTTTGAACCGGTCGCCGCATAACAGGCCTTCGGTGATCTCGACGGACAAGAACCCGGCCTACAACGAGGCGATCGCTTCACTACGGCGAGAGGGACGGCTCGCGGCGAGCTGCCAGCACCGGCAGATCAAATACCTGAACAATCGGCTCGAGTCCGATCATGGGAAGCTCAAACAGCGGATCCGCCCCGTGCGTGGCTTCCAGTCTCAGAAAACGGCCCACAACGCCATTCGGGGCTTCGAGACGATGCGGATGTTCCGGAAGGGGCAATTCCGCTCGATGGTCGACAGCCTCGCCGGCGGATCGGAGGCCCGCTTCATCGGACGGCTGTTTCAGGTGTTCGTCGCCTGAAATTGGAACAGAAAGGGATCAGCGCGGCCGGATCGGATATTCGCAACGGAGCCGAAACTTTGCAACAGAACCATCTGTCGAGCCTCTACAGTTGGCAGCTTAGCCCGATGCTGGCACCTTCGACGAAGCGGATGGGGCATAGGCTGGGGCTAGCGGCAAGATCGGCGACGGCGGCTGCATAGGCGGGGATCTGTCGTAGCAGGCGGATCGCAAGACCCTGCCCCATGTCCCCGACCGACATATCGAAGCTCGCCAGCGTGGGGTTGAGATAGGCGTTCTGCGAGATCCGGCGCTGGCCGACGACCGCGATCTCGCGGCCGGGCTGCAGGCCGGCCTCCTGCAGCGCGCGGAACAGGCCCTCCGCCATGAGGTCGTTGCCGAGGATCAACCCGTCCGGCGGCTCGTCCATGGCCGCGAGGCTGCGCCCTGTCACGAAGCCGCCCGCCGTGTCGGGCGAAACTGTGAGGATGAGAGAGCGATCGAAGGGAAGTCCGAGGCGACGGAGGGCCGTGCGGTATCCCTGGATCGAAACGGAGACGAAATTCGCCTCGCCGGGCGAGACCGAAAGGGCGATGCGGCGCCGACCGAGTGCGGCGAGGCGCGTGACGGCTTCGGCCGCGATGGCGTGGAAGTCGATGTCCACCCAGGCCCCGTCACGCACCGTCAGGCTGCGTCCGAGCGTGACGAAGGGAATGCCCTCCTCGCGGAGAAAGGAGATGCGCCGGTCGCGCCGCCTCGTCGCCGAGAGCATGAAGCCGTCCGCCACGCCGCGGGCGACCGCGCGGCGCATGAAGGCTTCCGGGTCCTGGTTCGCCGGGCACATCAGGACGATGAGGTCGAGGCCCGCTGCGTCCGTCACCGACTGGATGCCCTGATAGAGCGTCATGAAGAAGGCCGCGCTCTCGCCCGGCGTTTGCGGGCTCGTCTCGGCGACGAAGGCGACCGTGCCGGTCGTGCCCTTGCGCAAGGAGCGGCCCGACTGGTTCGGCGCGTAGCCGAGTTCCCGGGCGGCGGCGAGCACGCGCTTTCGCGTCTCCGGGTTGACGTCCGGCTTGCCGTTCAGCGCGCGGGACACGGTCCCGATCGAGATGTTCAGGTGCTTTGCGAGGTCGTGGATCCGCATCGGGCCGGTCGTCTCGAGAAGGGGATGTCGGACAGGGCGGCCGAGCGCATGGCGGCAACATAGGAGATCCCCGGCAAGGAAGCGAGCACCGGCGCTTGACAAGGCATCGGCAAGCAAACACTATCGTAAACGTTTACGAAGCCAGCTTGACGTTGAGATCGGCGGCCTCTTGGGAGGATAGAAATGCTGCACCGCGCTGTCGTCGTGGGTTGTGGAGCCATGAGCCGCGTCTGGCTCGATGCCGCCGCCCAGCGATCCGACGTCGAGATCGTAGGCCTCGTCGATCGCGACGAAGACCGGGCTCGCGAAACGGCGAGATCGCGTTCGCTCGCCACCGCAACCGTCGGCTCGGATCTCACTGCCGTCCTCGCTGCGACGAACCCGGATGTCGTCTTCGATATCGTGGTTCCCGAAGCCCGCGCCGAGGTGGTGGAAACGGCGCTTACGCGCGGCTGCCATGTCCTGTCGGAGAAGCCGATGGCGGCCAATCTCGACGAGGCGCGGCGGCTGGCGGGGCTCGCCCGGGCGGCCGGAAAACACCATGTCGTCGTGCAGAACCGTCGCTTCATCGCGCCCGTGCGGCGGATCCGAAGCCTCGTCGCCTCGGGCGCCGTCGGCGCCGTGACGAGCCTTCACTGCGACTTCTTCATCGGCCCCCATTTCGGCGGCTTTCGCGAGGAGATGGATCACATCCTCCTTCTCGACATGGCCGTCCACGCCTTCGACGCGGCGCGCGCCCTTTCGGGCGAGGATGCCGTGAGCGTCATGGCGGAGGAATGGGACCCGGCCTCGTCCTGGTTCCAGCAGGGTTCGAGCGCCGTCGCCGCCTTTCGCATGCGCTCGGGGGCGCTGTTCTCCTATCGCGGAAGCTGGTGCGCCGAGGGGCTGCAGACCTCCTGGGAGGGTCGCTGGCGGATCGTCGGGACGAAGGGTAGCCTCGTCTGGGACGGGCACGACGCCATCGCCGCCGAGATCGTTGTCGAACCCGCAGCGGGCGTCGTGGCGTCGGGGGACCTCCTGCGCCCGACCCGCGTCCTCGACGTTCCGGACCTTGATCCGGACGCCGCGATCGGCGGCCATGCCGGCGTGATGCGCAGCTTCTTCGAGGCGATCGAGAGCGGCCGTCCGGCCGAGACCGACGGCGCCTCCAACCTTGCGACCCTGGCTATGGTTCTCTCGGCGATCGAAAGCGCGAGAACCGGACGCCGCATCGAGATTGAGACCTGATCCATGAACCAGACCCCCGGCCCCATCCGCATCGGCACGATGATCAAGGCGAACGATGCCGACCCGGCCGCCGAGATCGGTCGCCTTGTTCCTCACGGCTTCGAGAGTTTCGAGCCGTATTTCTGGCAGGTCGTTGACAAGGATCTGCCGCGCCTGGCCGCCGAGATCCACGAGGCGATCGATGGCCGGGACGTGGTCGTCGACACGCTCGGCATGTTTGGCAATCCGCTCGAGACGGGCGAGCTCGATCAGGCGACCCTGCAGGGTTGGGAGGCGCTGATAGACAACGCCCATCTCTTCGGAGCCCGCACGATCGCCGGCTTCACCGGCCGCGTCCGGGGAAAGCCGATCGAGGACAGCCTGCCGCGCTTCAAGGCGGTGTGGAGCAAACTGTCGAAGCGGGCCGCGGACCGGGGCGTGCGTCTCGCCTTCGAGAACTGCGCGATGGAAGGCAACTGGCAGAGCGGCGACTGGAACATTGCCCACACGCCGGATGCCTGGGAGCTGATGTTCGACGCGGTGCCGGAGGACAATCTCGGCCTCGAATGGGAGCCGTGCCACCAGCTCGTCTATCTCATCGATCCACTACCTCAGATCCGCAAATGGGCGGGCAAGATCTTCCACGTCCACGGCAAGGACGCCACCGTGCGCCGCGAGGTGATTGCAGAGCACGGCATCTTCGGCAAGGTGCCCTTCGCCTTCATGCGCACCCCCGGCTTCGGCGACACGAACTGGACCGACGTGATCTCGGAACTGCGGCTCGCCGGCTGGTCGGGCTCGATCGACATCGAAGGCTGGCATGACCCGGTCTATCGCGACGCGCTGGAGCTGACGGGGCAGGTCCATGCCCTCAACCATCTGAAGCACTGCCGCGGCGGGGCCCTTCTGCCGTTGGGCTGAGGCCTCTCGTGCGGCTTGCGGGCCCATCGACCTGTGCCGGGAGGAGTGGCACCCGCGACGCATCGTTAACATCCAAGGAGGAGGACATGCGCATGACGAGAATGACGATGCTTTTGGCGGGCGCCGCCGCACTGTTTGTCACGACCGCGGCCAGGGCCGAGCCCGTGACGCTTGAGGTCTGGACCGTCAGTCCGCCGGACTATCACCAGACCATGGCCGCCGAGTTCGAGAAGGCCAATCCCGACATCAAGATCAACGTCAAGGTCGTGCAGTTTCCCGACGTCGTGAACGATCTGGCGCGCGCGGTGGCGACCGGCGGGGCACCCGACGTGACCTATGTCGACAATCCCGACATCGCGCTTCTCGTATCCAAGGGCCTTCTGACCGATTTGACGCCGATGGTCGCCGCGTCGAGCATCGTCAAGCCGGCGGACATCTATCCCGGCCCGCTGTCGGCGGCGACCTACGAGGACAAGCTCTACGCCGTTCCGCGCGGCGCCAACACGATCGCGCTCTACTACAATGCCGACATGTTCAAGGCCAAGGGCCTCGATCCGGAGAAGCCGCCGACCACCTGGGACGAGTTCCACAAGGCCGCCAAGGCTCTGAACGATCCCGCCAACAACGTCTACGGCCTCGCCTTCAGCGCCGTCGGCACGGAGGAGGGAACGTTCCAGTTCCTGCCCTGGCTTCAGATGGCGGGCGGCGACTACGACAAGCTGGACACGCCCGGCGGCATCAAGGCACTGGAGTTCTGGCAGACGCTTCTCGATGAGAAGCTCGCCTCTCCCGACACGCTGGTCCGCGGCCAGTACGACTCCACGGCCACCTTCAACGCCGGCAATGCGGCCATGGTCATTTCCGGGCCCTGGGAGCTGCCGCGCATGTCGAAGGAGGCCAAGTTCGACTGGCGCGTGGCGATGCTGCCGTTGCCCGAGCCGGGCGCGCCGCGCGCCTCGGCGCTCGGCGAAGGCGACAACGTCGTCCTCGCCGCCAGCGAGCATCCGGCCGAAGCCTTTCGTTTCGTGGAGTACATGTATTCCCAGATGCCCCGCGTCTGGAACGAGTTCGGCTATCTGCCCGCCTCGAAGGTCTCGGTCTCCGATCCCCAGTACGCGGCCGCGTTCAAGACCTTCGACGAGAGCATGAAGTTCGCCCGCAACCGTGGCCCGAGCCCGGAATGGTCGAAGATCTCCAAGGCGATCTACACCGCAGTGCAGTCGGCGCTGACCCACCAAAGCGACGCAGCGACGGCTCTCAAGACGGCACAGGCAACGATCGACGGTCTACCAGGCCGCTGAACGCCGTCAGGCGCGGCGGCCACCCTCCCTGGCCGCCGCGCATCCCTCTCCTCCCGACGAGCCCGAACACAGGTGAAAAGCCGGTCCATGCGCGCAGTTCTTGGCAGCATTCGAGACGGACGAGGGTTCGACGTTCTGCTCGTCCTCCTTCCCGTTCTCTTCCTCCTGCTCTTCTCCCTGTTTCCGCTCGTCTACACGGGCATCATGTCCCTGCAGGAGGTGGACCTCTTCAACATTGCGACGCTCGACCGTCCCTTCGTCGGGCTCGACAACTACCGGCGCATCGCCGCCGATCCGCTCGCAGTGCCGGTGATCATCAACACGGCACTTTTCGTTTCGCTCTCGGTCGTCTTCCAGCTTCTCGGCGGCTTCTCGCTCGCACTTTTCTTCGCGCAGGGCTTTCCCGGCGCGGGGCTGATGCGTGGCCTCTTCCTCGCGGGCTGGATCATGCCCGCGCTCGTCGTCGGCGCGATCTGGAAATGGCTGCTGTCGGGCGACACGGGCGTCGTCAACTACGTGCTCGTTTCCCTCGGCCTGATCGACGAACGTATCTTCTGGCTCTCCGATCCCGCCTATGCACTCTATGCCGTCATCATCGCCAATGTCTGGCTCGGCATCCCCTTCAACATGCTGATGCTTTCGGTGGGTCTTGCCGCAATCCCCCGCGACATCTACGAGGCTGCCGAACTTGACGGCGCCGGTTCCCTCCGCCGCTTCGTCGGCATCACGCTGCCACTAATGCGCGCCCCGCTCGCGGCCGTCTCTTCGCTCGGCATCATCTTCACGCTCCAGCAGTTCGATCTCGTCGCCGCGCTGACGCAAGGGGGACCCTCGAACGCCTCGAACGTCGCCCAGTACTGGTCGTGGCAGCTGTCCTTTCAGGTCTACGACATCTCCGCCGGCAGCTCCGTCGCCGCCGTGATGGTGGTCTTCGTCGTCTTCGTCGCGGCGCTCTACACTTGGTCGACGCGCCACGAGCAGGCGGCATGAAAGGCTTTCCCATGCAGCGCCGCCATTTCCTCACGCTCGTCGGCATCGCGCTCACCGCGCTCTACCTCTTTCCGCTTTTCTGGATGTACGTAACCGCGTTCAAGAGCGGCAGCGAGATCTTCCGCTACCCACCGACCTTCTGGCCGCAGGATCCGCAGTGGAACATCGGCCGCGTCCTCTCCGGCACGCGGCTGCCCCTGTATGTCGGCAATTCGCTCCTGATCGCCTGCGGCGCGACCGCGATCGTCGTCACGCTCGGCACGGGCTGCGCCTACGTTCTCGCACGCTGGCGCAACCTGTGGATCGACGCGGCGCTGTTTGCGATCCTGATGATGCAGGTGTTGCCGCCCTCGCTGATGGTGACCCCTCTCTTCGTCATGTTCAGCCAGATCGGTCTACTCGACACGCCACGCCTGTCCGTGGTCCTCGCCCAGGCCGCCAAGATGCTGCCCCTCTACATCGTCCTTTGCCGCGCGAGCTTCGTGCAGGTACCTCGCGACCTGGAGGAAGCCGCGCTCGTCGATGGCGCGAGCCGCCCGAGGGCCTATCTCGGCATCGTCCTGCCGCTCGCGCGCAACGGCATCCTCATCGCCTCGGTGCTTGTCTTCCTCCAGTCCTTCGGAGAGTACGTCTATGCCCGCTCGCTCATTGCCAAGGACGAGTACCAGACCGCGACGGTCGGCCTGCAGGCCTTCATGGGTCCAAACGCCAACGACTGGACGGCCGTCATGGCCTACGCGACGGTCTACGTGACGCCGGTCCTCCTCGTCTTCGTGCTTCTCCAGCGACGCATCGTCAGCGGCCTCACCGCGGGCGCGCTGAAGTGATGGAAGGGTCCAATCCCATGAACCAGCCCCCGAACCCACGCGCGCATCAGATCGAGATCGAGCGGCTGAACAAGCATTACGGCGCTTTCCATGCGCTGCGCGACATCGACGTGCGCGTTCCGCGCGGCACCTTCGTCGCGCTCGTCGGCCCTTCCGGCTGCGGGAAGTCGACGCTCCTCCGCACGCTCGCAGGCTTGGAACAGGCGAGTTCGGGCGACATCCGCATCGCCGGCGAGAGCGTCACCCGTCTGCCGCCGCGCAAGCGCGACATCGCGATGGTCTTCCAGTCCTACGCACTCTATCCCCACATGCGCGTGTCCGAGAACATGACCTACGCGTTGCGGCTGCGGCGCATGGCGCGCGAGGCGATCGAGGCCGCGACGACCATGGCAGCTAAGACGCTTGGTATCTCGCCCCTCCTCGAAAAGTATCCGCGCGAGCTCTCCGGCGGCCAGCGCCAGCGCGTCGCCATGGGCCGTGCCATCGTGCGCGAGCCCAAGGTCTTCCTTTTCGACGAGCCGCTGTCCAACCTCGACGCAGGCCTTCGCGTCCACATGCGCGGCGAGATCCGCCGGCTGCACGACCGGCTGGGTGCGACCTCGGTCTACGTCACCCACGACCAGATCGAGGCCATGACCATGGCCGACCACATCGTGGTGCTACGCGCCGGCGTCGTGGAGCAGCAGGGGCCGCCACTCGAACTCTACGACCGGCCCGCCAACACCTTCGTCGCCGGCTTCATTGGCTCGCCAGCGATGAACATCCTGCCCGCCCGCATCGAGCCGGACGGGACTAGCGCGCGGATCGATGGCACCGAAAACACCGTGGCGCTCGACCGGCGTTTCGAACCTGGACGCGCCGTTCTCGTCGGTCTTCGGCCGGAGCATCTGTGCTTGCTGGACGCGAAAGCCGACGGCGAGCTCTCCGGCGTGATCGAGACGGTGGAGTCGACCGGTAGCGCGACCTACATCGTCGCTCGCCTCGGTGCCCATTCCGTTTGCGTCGCCACGGCCACGCGGCGCCGAGAACGCGCCGGCGACGCCCTAACGCTGTCTATCCTGGCCAAGGAGGTTCACCTCTTCGATCCACAGACTGGACTCCGGCTGAAAGATGCGACGGCCCGAACCGCAAAGTCGCCGGATGACGAATCGGAAGGGCTCCCTTGCGAAAAGCCAACAAGGCCGCAATGATCCCCTTCTGTTCCAATTTCAGGCGACTAACACCTGGAACAGCCGTCCGATGAAGCGGGCCTTCGATCCACCGGCAAGGCTGTCGACCATCGAGCGAAACTGGCCCTTCCGGAACATCCGCATCGTCTCGAAGCGGCGGATGGCATTGCGAGCCGTCTTCTGTGACTGGAAGACACGCACCGGGCGGATCCGCTGCTTCAGCTTGCCGTGGTCGGACTTGAGCCGATTATTATTCAGGTATTTGACCTGCCGGTGCCGACATTTGGCGGCGAGCCGCCCTTCTCGCCGCAACGAGGCGATCGCTTCGTTGTAGGCCGGGTTCTTGTCGGTCGAGATCGCCGATGGCCGGTTGTGCGGCGACCGGTTCAAAGCCTTGATGAGGAAGCGTTTGGCCGCCTTCGTCGTGAGCTTCTGCGATAGCTGGAAGTCGAGCGTCTCACCCTGATCGCCGATGGCGCGGTATAGGTACATCCATTCGGCGTCGACATACCAGCTGCCACTGTTGCGGTTCCGGCACCACTGGACGCGCCGGTCGAGCTCGGGCGCGTAGTGCTGGATCCATCGGTAGATCGTGGTGTGGTCCACCGATAGGCCGTGCTCGGCCATCATCTCCTCAAGGTCGCGGTAGCTCAGCGCATAGCGGCCGTACCATCGCATGCAACGGAGGATGATGTCTGGGGCGAAGTGCCGGCCTTTGAACGCCAAACTCACGTCCAAGTCCCCGCCATCCGTCGCGTTCTACGCAGTAGACTCTTACCGCCTTCGAGGATTTGAAACAGAGCCCCCAGAATTTAATTCTGCCGTCCGCCAACGCCGAGCCAAAGCGAAGGTCATCACCACCCCTCCAAGGTCATAACAGGATCTGAAATCGCCAATCAGCATCCGCTCCGAATGCAGACCAAGATGGATTTTCTAGGTTTTAGAGCTCCAAAAGTTTGCAACGGAGCCGTTTTCAACATGGGCGATTCTTGCCAGCCAGAATGCTCTGGCCTAGAGCTTGCCCTGAAATTTGACTTGTCGCAAATCTCCTCACAATAATCGGATCAGTTTCACGGGTCAGGACCATAGCGGGAAGAAGCCGTCGCATCCTGTCTCCAGCCGTTCGTCACCGGGTGCGATCGTGCCACATCAGTCGAACAGATCCATCTCGAAGCGCTTCGAGATGCCGAAGCCGACGGTGAACTGGTTCTTGTCGCCGGCCTTCACGATGGGCGAGTCCTTGGCGTCTCCGACGAACTGGCTGTACGAGGCGTCTGCGTTGAGGAACCAGTCCCTGCGGAACTCGTAGCGGGCCGAACCCGAGACGCCGACGCTCTTCACACCACCCTTTGGATCGTAGGCCTCGAGACGCAAGCCAATGCGATCCGCTTCCGCGGCGGTTACGCCGAAATAGGTTTCGGTGAAGTCCTCGGAGGCCAGTGTCGCAAAGGGCCCGGCCTTCAACTCGATCGTCTTCGTCGGGCGGTAGATGGCGTTCGCCCCCAGCTCGCCGACGATGCCCTCCGCACCGCCGAACGCGTACCGAGCCTCGCCATAGATCTCCGCGTAACCCCATTCGTAGCCGACCTTGGCGCCGACTTCGTAGGTCGCGTCGACGTCGTCGAGACCCTTCAGGTCGTCGAAGTCGCCCGCCTTGCGCTCGCCCGTCATGTTGAAGGACGGATTGATAGAGAACCCGCCTTCGTCCGGCCCCGTGCTGCCGATCTCGAACAGTCCCGGGATGTTAAGGTAGCCAAAGCCGATGATAGGGAACGGTGAGACAGAGTATTCGTCGGACCCCTCGTATTCCGGCGAGACCTGTCCGCTCACGCCGATCTCGAAGATGAGGTCGACGCCGGATGCAACGGCCGTCGCTTCCCGTTCCTGTGCCTCGAACATTCCGGTATCCGCGGCCAGGGTAGGGCCAGGGAGCAAGGACAGCGGAATGAAGGCGACGAGCATGAACTGGCGCTTGGGCATGTGAGATTCCCGTCGGTGGAAAAGGGCTCTAAGAAAAGCGTGCCGTTTCCTTGCCGGCCCCAAGGGCTTCGGCCGTCGGCAAATGGAGCGGAGCTCGCCGTCGAAGCGTGTAGCCGTCGCCCGCGGCGACCGGGAAGGTTCAGGGGAGGGGCAAGAGGGGCAGGGCGGGGCTGAGAGCCCGTAGTCCGTTTGCTGCGTCGATCGCGAGCGCGAGGCCCAGCATGATCGAGCCGTCGAGGACGGTCTGCCGGTAGCGCTTCGGATCGATCTCGAGATGAGCGACGTCGCGCCACTGCGAGAGACGCGGCAGGAAGCGGGGGGCCCGCGCGCGATAGGCGTCGAACTCGGACCCGAAGATCGCGTCGAGGGCCCCTTCCTCGTGCCGGACGACCGGCGCGAAGATCAGGTAAGCGCCGGCGACGAAAAGGCAGGCCACGACGAGGCTCCCCGTCTGGGCGCCGAGACCCGCGACGGCGACGAAGACGTAGAGGGGGTTGCGGCTCACCGAATAGGGACCGACCATGACGAGCTGCCGCGCCTTTCGTCCGCCGATGTAGAGCGTGCTCCAGGCACGGCCGAGGATACCCGCAAAGACGAGCAAGAAGCCAAAGGTCTCGACTCCCATCCGATACGCGCTGCCTTCCGGGGCGGCATCGGTACCGAAGATCACCAGCGGCGCGAAGAGGAGGACCGCGATCCGGATCGTCGTCTTGCGCCGCAACTGGAGCTCGTCGAGGCCGTGGAGATTGGTGCCCATGTGCGTCATGACCGTCCCGTCCGAAGGCGGAGCGACGATCGACGCCGCTTCCGTTCCCGATCGATACCGCCTGGGGGAGGCGTCATGAGCGTTGTTTTATGTTGAAATGTGAACGTTCGAGGCGCTGGAGCTGCGACAGTTCAGGCGGCAGGCAACAGCACGCGCACGATCAGTCCGCGGGGTCGGTTGTCATGGAATTCGAGACGCCCGCCATGGGCCCGGACGATGTCGGCGACGATCGAAAGGCCAAGGCCTAAACCTGCTTTCTGGGCGGCGCCGCGGGCAGCATCCAACTTGAAGAAGGGCTCGAGAACCAGTTGGCGTCGGTCGCTCGGAATGCCCGGCCCGTTGTCGGCGACATCGACGCGGATGGTCGAGTCCTCTCGCGAAAGAGAAATCGTAGCGTGGTTCCCGAACTTGACGGCGTTGTCGCAGAGATTGGTGACCGCCCGGATGAACGCGTTCGGCTTGCACATGGCGATCAGGCGATCAGGCCCGACATAGGTCACGGCAAAGCCGACATCGGAGAAGTTCGCCTGGATCGTCTGCATCAGGCTGGCGATGTCGGTGCGCTCGAGCTCTTCGCCGGATGCGTCGGTTCGCAGGTAATCGAGCGTTTCCTCGACGAGTGCGTTGATGTGGTCGATGTCGGCCAACATGACCTCGCGCAACTCGCCTCCGTCGAGGCGTTCGGTGCGCAGCCGCAGCCGTGTCAAAGGCGTGCGAAGATCGTGGCTGACGCTGCGCAGCATGCGGGTGCGCGTGTCGACCATCTCCCGAATGCGGATGCGCATGCCGTTCAACGCCCGCGCGAGGTCGACGACCTCGGCGGTGCCGGCCTCGGCGAAGGAACGATCCTCGCTGACGCCGTCGGAGCGGTTCAGCTCGTCGGACATCCGCGCCAGCGGGGCGGTGACGCTGCGTACGGCATAAATCGAGAAGAACAGGAGCAGCGTGAGGAAGCCGAGGACGTAGTAGCTGAGCGGGCTGATGAAGTCGTTGGTACTGAACGTGTCCGGCAGATTGCGGATGAGCAGGACCGTTCGACCATCGATTGGAAGAGACAGTGCCGAATGGCCATCGATGAGAAACCTCTGGCCCCCGGGAGGTGTTTCTCTGTCGGACGGGAACAACCAGAGGCCCACCGTGTCGATCAAGCTGGGCGACGACGACTTCGTGATCAGGGGGATCAGTTCCGTGTCGTCGATCAGCGCTAGATCCAGTCGCAGATCTGCCGCCCAGCCGACGAGCGCGGGACGCTCGGCTTCGTCCGCATGACGCAAGAGGATCGCAACCGTCTCGGCCCGCTCGATGATCGCATCGCCGTCCTGGATCGCGAAGTAGTCGCTCTGGCTGAGTTGCTCGACGCCGCGTCCGGTCAAGACCACCGAGACGAAGGCGATGACGATGATGAGGCTGATCTGTGCGCGGATCGTGTGTGGCGTCCAACGCCGCAACAGGCGCCTCATGCGGGCTCGACGGTCGCTGCGAACATGTAGCCCCCCAAACGCACGGTCTTCAAGAGAAGCGGCTCGCTGGGATCGGCTTCGATCTTCTGACGCAAGCGCCCGACATGGACGTCGATGCTGCGCTGGATGGGGCCAGCAAGACCCGCGTGGGTGTGGGCAAGCAACTGCTCACGCGTCAGGATGCGGCCGGGATTCTTGCAGAAGACAAGGAGGAGGTCGAACTCCGCGGTCGTGAGCGAAACGCGTGCTCCGCTGGGATCGCGCACTTGGCGACGCTGCGGGTCGAGCGTCCAGCCGTCGAAGCGAAGCGGCCTGCGCACCTCCTGTTCGGCGGGCGCATAGGCGGCGCGGCGCAGAAGCGACTTGATGCGGGCCGTCACCTCCCGGGCACTGAACGGCTTCGTCACGTAGTCGTCGGCCCCGATCTCGAGTCCGACGATGCGGTCGATCTCCTCGCCCTGGGCGGTCAGCATGATGATCGGCACCGTCATGCTGGCGCGAAGCCGGCGACAGAGGCTGAACCCGTCCTCGCCCGGCAGCATGACGTCGAGGACGATCAGGTCGAAAGTTCCGCGATGCAGGCAGGAATCCATCTCGATTCCGTCGCCGGCGATGCGGGCCTTCATGTTGGCCTCGGTCAACGTCGAGGCCAACATGCGGGCGATCTCGAAATCGTCTTCGACGATCAGAATGCTGGGCAGCTTGATAGCGTTCGGCTGGTTCATCGCATCCTCGTGCCTCGATCGACCGACACGCTCTGGTTCGTGCCGACATCAGGAGGTTTGCTCCAGCGCTTCGGCTCTCTGGTGTTTAGTGGAAGGGGTGAAACGCGACCAGAGGCGTCCGAACTGCGTGCCAGCATCCGCGACGAGGCAGTGGAGCGTCGGCACCACGACGAGCGACAGGATGGTGGAAGCGGCGAGGCCGCCGATCACCGCGATCTCCATCGGCGCGCGGAAGCCGCCGTCTCCGGTGCCGAATGCCGCCGGCGCCATTCCGGTCGCCATGGCGAGCGTAGTCGTCAGGATCGGGCGAGCCCGCTCCGCCGCCGCCTCGTGCATCGCGGTCTGTGCACGGCGGTGACAAACCAGGCCACGGGAGCGCCGTCATGATGGCGAGCGCAGCGGAGTAAAATCCGGTCAGGGGTTAGGCTGTTCTCTTTTGCGGGGGACGGCCGGGAATGTTTGCCGTGGAAGTCTACGCCGCCGTTCGGCACTTCGTGATGATCGAGAAGAACAGCCAGCGAGATGCGGCCCGGGTGTTCGGGTTGAGCCGCGAGACGATCTCCAAGATGTGCCGGTTCTCGTTGCCGCCGGGCTACACGCGCACGAAGCCGGTCGCCAAGCCGAAGCTGGGAGCGCTGCTCCCGGTCATCGATGCGATCCTGGCGGCGGACGGAGTGGCGCCGGTGAAGCAGCGTCACACGGCCAAGCGGATCTTCGAGCGGCTGCGTGACGAGCACGACTATGCCGGTGGCTACACGGTGGTGAAGGACCATGTGCGGATCGCCCGAGGGCGCCTGCGCGAGACCTTCGTTCCGCTGGCGCATCCACCGGGTCATGCCCAGGTGGACTTCGGCGAGGCCGTCGGCGTGATCGGCGGGGTCCGGCAGAAGATCCACTTCTTTTGCATGGACGTGCCGCAGTCGGATGCGCCGTTCGTGAAGGCTTATCCGAGGGAGACGACGGAGGCCTTCCTCGACGGGCACGTGTCGGCCTTCGCCTTCTTTGGGGGCGTGCCGCTGTCGATCCTCTACGACAACACCAAGATCGCGGTGGCGAAGATATGTGGCGACGGCAAGCGGGAGCGCACGAGGGCCTTCACCGAACTTCAAAGCCATTACCTGTTCCGGGACCGCTTCGGACGGCCCGGCAAGGGGAACGACAAGGGCAAGGTCGAAGGACTGGTGAAGTATGCCCGGTCGAACTTCATGACGCCGATCCCGCATGCCGCCAGCTTTGAGGATCTGAACGCGATGCTGGCGGATCGTTGTCGGCAACGGCAAGGCGAGATCGCCGGACGCCATGCCGAGACGATCGGCAAGCGCCTCGTGACCGATCTAGCCGCCTTCCGGGATCTGCCCGCGGTGGCGCTGGAGCCGTGCGAGAAGCGGGCTGCCCGGGTCTCGTCGACTTCTCTGGTTCGTTATCGTTGCAACGACTATTCGGTGCCGACGGCGTTCGGCTTCCGCGACGTGCTGGTGAAGGGCTTCATCGACGAGGTGGTGATCCTGTGTGCCGGCGAGGAGATCGCCCGGCACCGGCGGTCCTATGCGAGCGGCGCCTTCGTCTTCGACCCGCTGCACTACCTGATGCTGATCGAGATGAAGCCGAACGCTCTCGACCAGGCCGCACCGTTGCAGGGCTGGGACCTGCCCGAGGCCTTTCAGCATCTGCGCCATCTTCTCGAAGCCCGCATGGGCAACCGGGGCAAGCGGGAGTTCATCCAGGTCTTGCGGCTGATGGAGGCGATGCCGATGGAGGTCGTGGCAGGTGCGTCAAGCGAAGCGATCCGGCTTGGCGCGGTGGGGTTCGATGCGATCAAGCTGATCGCCCTGTCGCGGATCGAGCGACGGCCCCTGCGGCTTGATCTTGCTCGCTATCCGCACCTGCCGAAGATGGATGTCAGGACGACCGCGGCCGCCGACTACGCCGTCCTGGTCGAGAGCCAAGCGGCATGAGCGGCCAGGCAGGCAAGACAGGCACGAACGCGATGCCGACAGGCACGACGAGCGGTACGCCGCAGATCCTGCTCGCGCACCATCTGAAGCAGTTGAAGCTGCCGACGGTGCTGCGGGAGTACGACAAGGTCGCCCGCGAATGCGCCCGCGAGGGCGTCGACCATCCCCGTTATCTGCTGCGCCTGATTGAGCTGGAGCTGATCGACAGGGAGCGGCGTACGATCGAGCAGCGGATCAAAGCGGCGCGGTTCCCAGCGGTCAAAAGCCTCGACACGTTCGACTTCACCGCCATCCCCAGCCTCAACAAGATGCTGGTGCTCGAGTTGGCGCGGTGCGAGTTCATTCTGCGCCGAGAGAACGTCATCGCGCTCGGCAACTCGGGCACCGGCAAGAGCCATGTGGCCTTGGCGCTCGGTCTGGCCGCGTGTCAGAAGGGCTTCACCGTCGCGTTCACGACCGCGGCGGCGCTCGTCCACCAGCTCATGGAAGCCCGCGACGAGCGTCGCCTTCTGAAGCAGCAACGCGAACTTCAGGCGGTGAAGCTGCTGATCGTCGATGAACTCGGCTACGTGCCGCTGTCGGCAACCGGTGCCGAGCTTCTGTTCGAGGTGTTCTCGCAGCGCTACGAGCGCGGCTCGACGATCATCACGTCCAATCTTCCAATCGAGGACTGGACGAGCGTCCTGGGGTCCGAGCGGCTGACCGGCGCGCTGCTCGATCGCCTGACGCACCACGTCCATATCCTGACGATGAACGGCGACAGCTACCGCCTCAAGCAATCCGCCGGACGAAGACGCGCCGCCGCCAGGGCGGAGCAAAACCAGGCCAGTGCTGCCGACGCCGTCGATCCACGAACCGGCGAGATCACCCAACCCTGATCAAAAAACGATCCTCGCGACACAGGAAAGGGCCCGATCGGGCCCTTTCCTGTGTCGCGCCCCTCCCGGCAACGTGGCCTGCTTTTACTCCGCCGCACTGGCCTGGAATTGCTCCGCCGTTGACAGCGGTCGCGTCGATCCAACCGGACCAGGTGCCTTCTGAGCCATGGAACAGCAACACGGTAGGAAACGGTCCCTGTGAATCGGCGTGGAATAAGGCCCCTGTTTTTGGGGTGATCGGCGTCCAAACGGGACCCCTCTGACGCAGAGGGTTCACAGTGCTTCCGATATGGATTGGAGGCCGAGTTTGGGATGCTTGTCGTGGAGACGATCGCGAAGATCCGTCGGGCACACCTCGTGCAGGGGAAGAAGATCAAGGAGATCTGCCGGGAGCTGAAGGTCTCCCGGAAAGTGGTACGCAAGGTCCTGCGCTCGGACGAGACGTCGTTCAGCTACGAGCGTTCGGTGCAGCCGATGCCGAAGCTTGGGGCGTGGACGCCCGAGCTGGACCGGATGCTGGCGACCAACCAGGCGCGCCCGTCCCGCGAGCGACTGACGCTGATCCGCTTGTTCGAGGACCTGCGTGGGCTCGGCTACGAGGGCGGCTACGATGCAGTCCGCCGCTACGCTCGAGGGTGGCAGCGCGAGCAGGCCTCGGTGACGGCTTCGGCCTTTGTGCCGCTGAGCTTTGATCCGGGCGAGGCCTACCAGTTCGATTGGAGTCATGAGGTCGTGCTGATCAACGGCACGACGATGCAGGTGAAGGTCGCCCACGTTCGCCTGTGCCATTCGCGGATGATGTTCGTCCGAGCCTATCCCCGCGAGAGCCAGGAGATGGTGTTCGACGCCCACGACCGGGCGTTCGCCTTCTTCCGCGGCGCCTGCACGCGGGGCATCTACGACAACATGAAGACGGCCGTGGACGCGATCTACGTTGGCCGCGATCGCGCCTATAACCGGCGCTTCCTTCAGATGTGCGGACACTACCTGGTCGATCCGGTTGCCTGCACGCCAGCGTCGGGTTGGGAGAAGGGTCAGGTCGAGAACCAGGTCGGGCTGGTGCGCGAACGCTTCTTCACGCCCCGCCTTCGGGTGAAGAGCTACGAGGAGCTGAACGCCTGGCTGCTCGACAGGACGATCGCCTTCGCCAAGGCGCACCGCCATCCCGAACTGCGAGACAGAACGGTGTGGGAGGCGTTCGAAGCCGAGCGGGGGAGCCTTGTGCCCTATCGCGGTCACTTCGACGGCTTCCACGGGGTGCAGGCCGCCGTGTCGAAGACGTGCCTCGTACGCTTCGACAGCAATCGCTACTCGGTCACGGCCAGTGCCGTCGGACGCCCGGTGGAGATCCGCGCCTATGCCGATCGGATCGAGATCCGCCAGGAGGGTCGGATCGTGGGCGAACACACGCGTGGCTTCGGGCGCGAGCAGACGATCTACGATCCCTGGCATTACGTGCCGGTGCTGGCGAAGAAGCCGGGCGCGCTACGCAACGGCGCGCCCTTCAAGGACTGGGTTCTGCCGGCGGGGCTGGAGCGTGTCCGCCGCAAGTTGGGCGCATCACCCGACGGCGGTCGCCAGATGGTCGACATCCTCACCGCGGTCTTGAGCGACGGTCTTCCGGCGGTGGAAGCGGCCTGCCTGGAAGCGCTCGGCGAGGGCGTCCACTCCGCCGACGTGATCCTCAACATCCTGGCGCGGGCTCGCGAGCCCGCGCGCCCGATCACCATCATGACCCCGGACGCGCTGCGTCTGCGCCACGAGCCGGTGGCCGACTGCGCACGTTACGACAACCTCAGGAGAGCACTGTGATGGAACGCTCCGAGATCCTCGGCGCCATGGGCGAGCTGAAGCTCTACGGCATGAAGGCAGCCTTCGACGAGATCATCTCCGCGGCCGTGAAGCGCCAGCACGAGCCGAGCCGCGTCGTTGGAGACCTTCTTCAAGCCGAGATCAGCGAGAAGCAGGCGCGCTCGATCAAGTACCAGATCACCATCTCCAAGCTGCCGCTTGCCCGGGACGTCGACGAGTTCGTGTTCGACGGCACGCCGATCAACGAGACGCTGGTGCGCGACCTGGTGTCGGGCAACTTCATCGCCCATCAGCGCAACGCCGTCCTGATCGGAGGCACGGGCAGCGGCAAGACCCATCTGGCGATCGCCATCGCAAGGGCCTGCATCCGCGCAGGCGCCCGAGGCCGCTTCTTCAACGTCGTCGACCTCGTCAACAAGCTCGAGGCCGAGACCCGAGCGGGCCGCCAGGGTCGCATGGCGGACTACCTCTCGCGCATGGACTTCATAGTTCTCGACGAGCTCGGCTACCTGCCGTTCGCCCAGTCCGGCGGACAGCTCCTGTTCCACCTCATCAGCCGGCTCTACGAGCAGACCTCGGTGATCGTCACCACGAACCTGGCCTTCGGCGAATGGCCTTCGGTCTTCGGCGACGCCAAGATGACCACCGCGCTCCTCGACCGCCTCACGCATCACTGCGACATCGTCGAGACCGGCAACGAGAGCTGGCGCTTCAAGAACCGCCTCTGATCCCGCCATCTGCCGCCGCACGCCAGGGCCTCATGACCGCTCCGCCTACGGCTACGCGCTCATGAGGCCCTGGCGTGTCCACCATCCGGCAGAGGGGTCCCCTTTGCACGCCGATAAGGGGTCCCGTTCCGGTTCTCCCGCAAACTGTGTGAAGCTGTCAGGTTGATGCGAGAACGCGCTCGCGGAGGAGATCGAAGCCGGCTCGGCCATACATCGTTCTCTTGA
>NZ_JACIEK010000029.1 GCF_014196835.1 Aureimonas pseudogalii | reverse complement strand
CCATCAGGAGCTTTCGACATAGTCGTACTCATAGGCGGATGCCTATGCCTTATCGGCTATGCCACCTGTCCGGTCAAAACGGGGTGCGCTCCACATCCACGGCGTCCGGCGGAAGGTCGACAACGACATTCACGCTCGTTGCGATCCGCTCGATGATGGCCGCGCGCGGTCCGGCCCGCCAGTCCTCGCTTCGATAGAAGGCGTCCTGCGAAACCTGACGATGTTCGAGGCTGTCGTAGGATCGGATCAGGAAATACGCATCCGGATCGTGAAGGGAGTTGCCGTAGGCGACGACATCCATGCGGATCCGTTGATGGAGCGGGACGCTGATGTCACGCATGATACGATCGAACTCGGCGCCGGTGCCGGGTTTCAGCGTGTACAATAGCGTCTCGACCACCTTGGGCATATCGGCCTTCCCTAACCGGCCGCTTTGAGCGAACCGAAACGACCCGTTTAGATCAGCACTCGCTCGACATCGTCCAACGTCATCGCGCCCGGGCGTCGATCGTAGAACTGCGTGGTGCGGGTACTGGAATGGTTTGCCATGGCAGCGACGATCTTGATGGGAGTGATCGGCGTGCCGCTCTTCTCGTGAGCGACGGCCAGATCCTCGTCGGTGAAGGCGAACTCCTCGATCAGCTTCCGCTTGATCTCCTCGCTCGAAGCGGGCCCCCGAGCCCGTCGAGGAGCCGGATGATAGGAAGGTAGGAAATCGTCCTTCTTGAGCTGGTTGGCGATCATGCCCCGGTTCCGCTAGCCCGAACCTTTTCGCGCTTCCTTCCAGACGCTGCACGCGGCTCCATGGCATAGGGCCGGATCAGGATCGAAGCCGGGATCTGAAGTTCGTCATGAAGCCGATTCGCAACAGCCATGGTCAGACCCCGTTTGCGGTTCAAGAACTCCGACAACCGCGATTTCGAGCCGAACACCGGTGCGAGCGTCTCACGCGAGATATGGCGATCGGCCATGACCATCTTCACCGCGTCCACGGCATCGGGCGCCTCGATCGGCCACGTTTTCGCTTCATAAGCTTCGATCAGCGAGGACAAGACGTCGAAGCGATCGGCGTCCGCGGTGCCCAGCTCGGGCTCATGGACGAAATACTGCTCCACCTCAGCCAAGGCCCAATCGTAGTCGGCTTCGGTGCGGATCGGGCGGATATCCATCAGACGGTCTCCGGATTGATGCGGTCGTACTCGGCATGGGTTCCCACGAATTTCACCAGGACGCGGCGAAACCCATAGGAAACATGGACGATCAGGCGGAATTTGTTGCCGCCGATGTCGAAGATGACCCGGTTGTCGGCGACGAAATCGACGTTGGCTCCGAACTGCGCCTTGATCTCGTTGGGCGTGTTCCACTCAGCCTTATCGACGAGGGCGTACCAGGTTCGAAGCGGCGCCTCGGCCTGCGGATGGATGTCCCAGAACTGTCGCAGCGCCCGCTTCGAGAGGATTTGCATCCCGACCAAATAGCTTGTTCCACATTTGGGAACAAGCTGATTGTTGTGCCTCGAAATGAACCGGCCTGTCAGAAGCATGAGCGCGATCGAGAGATCAGCGATCCCAGGGCCTCATGACACCTTCTCGCGGAGCCAGGACGCCAAGCCTGCATCGAGGCACATCTGCGACAGACGTTCCGGACCGATCAGCGAAATGCCATCCGGCTCACGGTCCACCGGCACGTTGCCGGTATGCGACGAGGCGAAGCTTCTTCCTGTCTCTGACCGACAAAGGCATGCTGGCCGCACGCCGGCTCAGCGCGAAAGCACAGGCGCTGACGGCCAAGCCTGTGGCGCTCGTTCGATCCAACCCGGACCAGCCTCGCCGAAAGCTGCGTGCGCATTCCTACAGGACACGCTCTTCGTAAATCCCCGGTCTGCCGCGATGGCGGAGCCCTCCCAGCCTCACTTCCGGGACGGCTCCACCGTGATCGTGCATGTCTGATCCTTGCCGGTTCTGGTCGCGGCCGCCCGGCAGCCCGCCACCTCGGACTTGTTCGTCCGAACCAGCTCATCGGCGTCGGCTATGCGATCCCAGGAGGCGGCGCTGTCGAAGCTCATGAGGCTCATGCCGGCTTGCCACGGCGGCTTGGCCATGACGACGCTGGCGACATGGGGCGCGACCCGGCCTGGCAGGATGGCCGGCAGAAACAGGATCGCGAGAATGCCGGCGGCAAAGCCGGCAAGGCCGCAAACCCCAAGCCATCGGTTTTGCGTCCGACGTTCACGGGCGCTGGCCAATTGGCTCGCCATATCTCGCGCACCCCGCTGAAAGTCCCGGGCCTCGGTCTGGAACTCCTGCACGGCGCTCGTCAACAGGCTTTCGCCGCCGCGCTCGAGCGCGCGGGCATAGTGCTCGGGACCGTTGTTGAGGATCGGCGAGGCCTCGACGGCCTTCAGCCGCTCTGCGAGCGCTGCCACGCCCTGGACGAGGCGGCCAAGATCGGCGCTGTAGTCGGCGGGCTGTCCGAACGCCTCGATCCGGTCGAAGGCCGCTTCCACGCCCTTGCGGATCGTCGTCATTTCTCGGGAGAGATCGCCGGCGAGATCCTCGACCGTCTGGCGCAGCGTCTCGAAGGCCTCAACCGGATCGCCAGCGTCATCTCCGGTATTGGAAACCTGCGGCTCGAACTCCGGCCCGAACTCCAGCTTGGACTTGGGCTCCTGGAACGGCGTCATGCGGCGCGCCCCGCGACCCCGAAGAACCGCAACACCGCCGCATCGACGCTCGCCATGGTGCCGGCGTCCAGAGCGCCGAACACCGCTCCGGCCTTCGCGCGTGGCACGGTGATCGCGCGATCGACCATCACCTGCGAGGGTTTGCGCAGGCCGTTGCCGGCGTCGGGCTGGACCGTGATGCGGATCAGATGGTCGTCGTGAACGTCGCTGGTCAGCTGCAGCACCGTGACGGAGGGAAGCCCGGCGAAGGCGTCGTCCTGCACCACCAGCGCCGGGCGCGGCTTGCCATAGTCGCCGTTCACCGCGATCGTCACGAGATCGCCGCGCTTCATGCCTTCCACTCATCCGCGAAGTGATCCTCATCGACCAGAGCGTCCAGCTCGCGAAGGGACCGCGCCTCGTCGCTGTCCGGATCGCGGGCGCGCTCGGCAATGGCGATGGACTGCCGCCGCGCCTCGACCTCGAACGCCTTGCGGTTGCGACGCTCGACATAGTCGCGCATGAACTCCCGCAGGACCTGGGCCGCCGGTCTGTCCTCGGCCTCGGTCGCCTGGGTGAAGGCGGTCTTCAGGGCCGGATCGACCCGAAAGTTGAACGTGTCCCCCTTGGGATGCTGGCTGACGCGGGGCATGGCTCGCTCCTCCTCTCATATGATGTGCGTATATTGTACGTGCAAATATCCCAGTCCACAATTCACCGCTCAAGCCCGATGCCGTGGCCCCGGGTCAGCTCGCGCTCCATCTGAAGCGCGATGCTGCGGTCGCGCTGCGGCGAGCCGATCCCGAGTTCCATCGCGCGGGTCCGCACGATGGACTCCACTTGTGGGTCGCGCTCGATGGCGCCGGCGATCTGGCGCATCTGTCCCTCGACCTTGCTTCGTGCCTCCTCGTGCCGCCAACCAGGGAGGGCCTGGCGCTCCTTGTGGAGCTCCTGCCAACAGCCGATCAGCCGATCGGCTCGCACGTTCGGATCCGCCACCGCCGCGCGCTCGCGGTCCATGCCGGTGACGATCTGGCCGACCCGCTCCCGCCCGGACAGGTCCGTCAGGGCGCGGGCCGTCTCCGGGTCGTGCCGCGCGGCCGAGACCACCAGCGCCGCCGCCCCGGGCCGCGCCTGGTCGAGGACGAGCCCCGCCTGATGGAGTTCCTGTCTCTGCCCTTCCAGAACAGGCAACCCGTCCCGCATCTGACGCTCGATGGCATGGTGAGCCCGCGCATAGCGATCGACGGCCTGCTCGAACCCGGACAGGGGCCTGAGCCGATCGGCTTGGCGTTGTATTGGACGATCCTGCTCGGCTCTGATGGTTTCCGGTCGTGCGACAGGCGGGGTCGGGGCCGGGAGTCGCAACCCGTCGAACATGCCGCGCTGGCGGACCTCGGCCGGGCGCGTCAGTTCCCGGGCCGCCTCTGCCGGTCCCGGCCCGCGAGCAGGTCCCTCGACCGCCGCGCCCCGTGACAGCTTCAGTCCGTCGAAGGCGCTGCGGCGGTGCTCCGGCTGCGGCTCCTGACGATCCCGCCGCGCCTCCTGCCGCCGTCGGCGCCATGATCGATGGCGAGGTCCTGACGCGCCATCTCCACGCGCGAGGCCTCGGCACGCGGCAGCTCGATGTCGTTCCGAAGCCCGAACGCTTCCGCGATCCCCCGCCGTTCCGCGAAGTCTCGGGGATAATCGAGCGTCGTTTCCTTCGCGCCCGATCGCGACAGGCGGGCCTCGAGCCCGGCCAAGGCCAACTCGTTCGCATCCCGCACCGACCAGGAATGGCGCTGCGCCTCGGTGCCGTCGGGAAGCCGCACCGTCTGCGATCCCTGATGCACGAGACCGATCGTCGCTCCGATCGCGGGCGCCGCTTGCGCCATCGCTTGCTCGAGATCGACGCCCCAGGTCGTGCGCGTCTCGCCGCCCGTCCCCTCCAGCGTGACGAAGTAGCTGCCGCGGTTGCCAGCCTGGTGCTCGTAAGGCGCCGGGCCATGCTCCACCAGTCGACCGGCTTGCCCCGCCTGCCCGAACGGCCCCGCCTGCTTGTCGATGAACGCGTCACGGGCGGCATGAAGCTCCACCCCGTCGCGGTGCCGCGTCATCGCGACATAAGTCAGATGCCGGTCCATCGTACCCGAGGCCAGCACGAAGCTCCGGTCGTCGGTCGCACCCTGGTTCTTGTGGATCGTGGTGGCATAGCCATGGTCAATGGCCTGGTAATCCTTGACCGGCACGATGACGGTACGGGCTTCATCGGCCCGCCAATCCTTTCCGTCGAGCCGCACTTGTATGGCGTTCGGCTCGACGGACTCCACCGTTCCCAGCATGCCGTTCTTCACGCGGAGATCGCGGTTGTTCTCCAGAAATACGATGCGGTCGCCGGGCGAAAAGGCACGCAGTCCGTTGATCGTCTCGAAGGTCCGCTCGCCGCCCTCCTCGCGACGCCCCGGACGATCCCGGTCCTGAAGCGCGGCGCGGATACCTTCGTTCAGCGCCTGCACGTCGACGCGCCGATGCGCCATCGCGACCCGGCTTGCCTCCGGATGCGCTTCCCGATCCTCGATGTAGCTACGCACGATCGCCGCGCGCGCCTCGTCCTGTCCGTCCGCCAGATGGATCGCGCCATGATCCTGGTAGGCGGCCAGACCCTCACCCGTTCGGTGCGTGGCAAAGGCGACGGACGCTTCGCGCTGCCAGTCCTCGCGCTGGCGTCTAATGTCTGACAATTCGGCATGGCCGATCTGCTCGGCGATCGCCCGAAAGGGAGCGCCAGCGCCGATGGCTTGCAGCTGCTCGTGGTCGCCGACCAGCACGATCTTCGCACCCTGCTGCTCGGCCTCGGCAACGAACCGCGCGAGCTGGCGGCTGCCCACCATGCCCGCCTCGTCGATCACGAAGACGGCGCTGCGATCGAGCAACCGCCGATCGTTCTGCCAGCTCATCTCCCAGGAGGAGAGCGTACGCGATGCGATGCCGGAACTCTCCTCCAGTCCCTCCGCAGCCTTGCCCGACAAGGCCGCGCCGTGAACCCTGTAACCTTCGGCCTCCCACGCCTCGCGCGCGGCCGCCAGCATCGTGCTCTTGCCGGCGCCGGCATAGCCGACCACCACCGCAATCCGCTCGCGCCCCGTGACGTGCTCGATCGCTCGACGCTGCTCCTGCGACAGCCCCACTGAGGCATCGCCCGAGCCCCGCCGGATCGCCGCATCCTGGCGCTCCATCGCGCGATCGACATGGCGCAGATCGACGCCATGCGAACGCGCTTCGATCAACCGCGCCACCGCATCCGCCACGCCGCGCTCGACCGCCACCATCTCGCGTGTCGAATAGCGCGCCAGCGCGATCTCGCCCGTCTCTCGGTCGATCGCCTCCGGCTGAAGCTCCACAAGCGCAGGCGACGCCATCACCGTGGCGAACGCATTCTGGAATGCCTGCGCATCGTCGTCGATGTAGCGGTGCAGCGTGCGAGCGACGTCGTGTCGATCGAACACGCTCTTCTCGCCGCTGATGATCGTCAGGACCTGTTCGGGCTTCTCCCGGATGAGGTCCGCGTTGCGTAGGGCAGCATCTGCTTCCAGTCGCTCGCGTGATACGTCGAGGCCTCGCCGTTCCATCTGGACCGCGTGTACACCCATGTGCGCGGTCGGCTCGATCTCGAGTCCGCGCTCCGCATGCGAACGATGATCGATGCAAACATCTAGGAGCCTGTCCGAGTAATCCTCTCGACGGCGGTTCCTGAGGGTGATTCACTCCGCTCATGGCCAAGGTGTTTCGCTCCTGGGATGTCGATCAAGGCTGGCTTCTGCCGCCGTCGCTGCATGAGTTCGTGCCGCCCGGGCACATGGCGCATTTCGTGCGCGACACGGTGCGGGAGGTGCTCGACCTCTCAGTCATCCTCGACACCTACACCGAGGAACGCGGTTATCCTCCCTACCATCCCGGCATGATGGTGGCGCTCCTGCTCTACGGCTATAGCCGGGCCTGTACTCGTCCCGTCAACTCGCCCGTGCCTGCGAAGAGCGGGTCGACGTGATGGCGGTGACCGGGCTGAACCGGCCGGACTTTCGCACGATCGCCGACTTTCGCAAGCGCCATCTCGTGGCTCTCTCGGATCTGTTCGTGCAGGTGCTGCGCCTGTGCCGGGCGGCGGGGCTCGTCCAGTTCGCCCATGTCGCCGTCGACGGGACCAAGATGAAGGCCAATGCCTCACGTCACAAGGCGATGAGCTATGGCCGGATGAAGACGGCCGAGCCGGCGCTGGCCGCCGAGGTCGAGGCCTGGCTGGGCCGAGCGCGCAAGGCGGATGCGGCCGAGGATGAGGAGTTGGGCACGAACCGGCGCGGCGACGAGACGCCGGACTGGATGGCCGACAAGCAGCGGCGGTTGGAGACGATCCGCGCCGCCAAGGCCGCGCTGGAGGCCGAAGCCGCCGATCCGCCCGAATCCGGACGACGAGAGCGGTCCCGGTGCATCCTCGGGCATCCTCGGGCATCCTCGGGCATGCGCTGGCAGCGGCGGCCCCTGCGCGGTGAAGACGGCACCCCCCGACCGGGCACAGCGCAACTTCACCGATCCCGACAGCCGCATCCTGCCCACCCGCGACGGGTTCATACAGGGCTACAACGGCCAGATCGCCGTCGATGCGGCCCATCAGGTCATCGTGGCGCATCGTCTCGTGACGAACTCCGCGGACTCCCGCGCCCTGGTGCCGCTCGTCGATGACGTCCGCGCTCACCTCGGTCGCAAGCCGCGTGAGGTCTCGGGCGATGCCGGCTTTGCCAACGAGGCGAACCTGTCCGCGCTGAAGCAGCGCAGGATCACGGCCTATCTGGCTCCGGGCCGAGCCCGCCATGGCGAGGCGAGGCGAGGCGAGGCGAATGCGACGGGGCGGCGCAAACTGACGAAGACACCCTTGATGAGGGCCATGGCCGACCGGCTGAAGCGCGCGGGACGCCGCAGCCGCTACCGCCTCCGAAAGCAGGTCGTCGAGCCCGTCTTCGGACAGATCAAGCAGGCCAGTGGCTTCCGGCAGTTCCTGCTGCGTGGGCTCGATCAGGTCCGATGCGAATGGGCCATGATCTGCACCGCCCGCAACCTCCTGAAGTTGGCCAAAGCAAGGCGCTGACGTCAAACCCCCGGACCATATCTGCTCGGATCTCAACGCTGATCCTACCGCTCGAACCCGTTACCCGGACAGGCTCCTAGATGAAGGAATGCCATGGCGCGCAAATCCATCGAGCAGCGGCTCGCCGAAATCGAGAACCAGCGCAAGACGCTGAAAGCCCGGCTCGGCAAGCAGGAGCGAACCCACGACACGCGCCGCAAGGTTCTGCTCGGCGCGCTCGTGCTGCACCGGCTGGAAAGCGCTGGCGACCCCGAGTTCACCAAGCGGCTCGGCGACTGGCTGCGCCGGGAACTACCGGGGTTTCTTACGCGCGATGGCGACAAGGAGCTCTTCGTCGATCTCCTGCGCAAGGATGCCGGCGCCGGGTCCGCGATCACCGATGCAAATGCGTCCGGAAGGGAAGGATCGGGGATCGCCTCGTGAGCCATCCGGGGCGCGCCGCGGCGGCCTTCGGCGCGATGCTCCGGATCGCCTGGCAAAGACCGCTCTGGGTGCTGTTCTCGCTGATCGCTCTGCCTTCCGCATCTGGAAGTCCGTCTTCTCCTGGCTGATCATCGTCGTCATCATCGCCTACGTCGTCGGCATGGGCGGCGCCTTCGCGCTGAAGGACAACGGCTGAAGCCTGAAACGTCAGCAGGCGGGCGACATCTCTCAGAACGTCGATCAAGCGAGACACCGTGACAATCTCCTGTTTCGGCGATTGTCCGACAGCGTGACTTCCTCGCTCAAACGAGCATAAAGGCCTTGTCGAATGACTTGAGGTTATGCGAATGCGGCGGGGACGAATGCCGCTCACGGCGCTGCGCAGCTTCGAAGCTGCCGGGCGGTTGTCGAGCATCAAGAATGCCGCGGGCGAACTTTGTGTTTCCCAGGCAGCCGTCAGCCGCCAGGTCGCCGATCTCGAACGGTCCATCGGCCATAGCCTGTTCGTTCGCCTGCACCGATCGGTGGTCCTGACGGATGAGGGCCGGCAACTCCTCGACGTTCTGACACCGTCGTTCGACCAGATCGACGATTGCCTGTCTCACCTGACACGATCGATGGCTCCGGCTCCCTTGAAGATCAGCGTGGAGCCGTCCTTTGCCGCTTGTTGGCTCATACCCAGGCTGGGGGACTTTCAGGCCCTCAACCCCGACGTCGAGCTTCAGATCGACACGGACTCCCGCCTCTGCGGATTTCGCAGGTCTGAAGCGGAAATGGCCATTCGCTGGAGCCGGTCGGCGACATCCTGGCCAAGAACGCAGGCATCTCGTCTCGTCGACGTGACGATGACGCCGATCATATCGCCCCTGGCAGTGGAGACGGGTCTCGACATCCGCCAACCCTGCGATCTCCTCGATTACCCCCTGCTTCACGAGGAAAATCGTAGCGCCTGGTCGGAATGGTTCGATCAGGCCGGCATCAAACGGCTCGATGGTCTGCGGGGCCCTGTTTTTTCCGATCTCGGCCTTCTGCTTGATCCTGTTCGGCGTGGACACGGGGCGGCCCTGATCGACCTTCTGTTCGTCGAGGACGATCTGCGCAATGGGCGTCTCTTGCGTCCGTTACCCCAGACGATGGCCTATGGCGCCTACTGGATCGTGGCCCGCGATCTCTCGCAGCTTTCGCCTGCGGCCGAGCGGTTCGCCTCTTGGTGCCGAGCCCGTATCCATAACTGCGTCGCAGAAATTTCCGAGGCCGTTTG
Organism: Aureimonas pseudogalii; assembly: GCF_014196835.1. GTDB lineage: Bacteria > Pseudomonadota > Alphaproteobacteria > Rhizobiales > Rhizobiaceae > Aureimonas > Aureimonas pseudogalii. The sequence goes on along the minus strand of NZ_JACIEK010000029.1, from coordinate 9,969 downwards.
AGAATGGTCTCAATGGCTGATGCGTCGGAGTAGGATGCTTCCCATATGGCAGCGTCGCGCCGGGAACGGGAGGCCCTCGTTTTTTAAGGATGGCGCGAGCCGTGGGTGCACCGACATCGGCGGATCAACGACCGGAGCCGCCGCCATGGGTGATCTCGTTCGATCTGTTTCACGTCTCACCATGGCTTCGGAGAAGGCGACTGAGATGAGCCGGTCCCACCTCGTCGAAGGTTCCGTCCAGGGTCTCGTAGAGGCGTTCGGGGTCGATGCCCATGTCTCGCAGCAGTCGGGGCGGCTTTCGCGACAAGGCTACGAGTATGCGATGGGCCTCCCGATGTCGGCGCATGGCACGCCAGCCCACCCTCAGCGTGCTGATGAGATCGAAGCGATAGACGCCGGGATCGGCAGGACGGTGGGAGACGATGATCGCTGTCATGGCTGAAACTCCCGATCGGAATACGGCGAAGACCAGATTGAACCGGTTCATTCTGCCTGCGCCGCCGATGCTGTCAAGCGATTTTGAACCAGTTCAAGCCTGTGCTAGCTTTCGCGGCGATAAGAGGAGCATTCGCTGGTGAGCCAGTCCGATGGGGAAAAGCCGCCGACGCTCGGAGATCTCGCGAAAGCGGCAGGTGTCTCCAAGGGAACGGCGTCCAACGTCTTCAACCGCCCCAAGCTCGTGCGCGAGGAGGTCCGCGTGCGCGTTCTGGAGACGGCGCGCGGCATCGGCTATCGCGGCCCCGACCCCATGGGCCGGATGCTGAGCGCCGGGCGCGCCAATGCCATCGGCGTCGCCACGATGGAGCCTCTGGCGTACCTGTTCGAGGACCCCTTCGCCCGTCGTCTCATGGCGGCCATCGCGCAAGACTGCCAGGCCGAAGGCGTCGGTCTGTCCCTGGTCTCGGCCGCAGGCGAGGACGATCTGGCCTGGAGCATGGAAAGCGCGCTGGTGGACGGGTTCATCCTGTTCTGCCTCACCGGTGCCAAGCGCCTGATCCAGCGTTCTCGCGAGCGCCGGTTGCCGTTCGTCGCTCTGGATCTCGGCGGCGACGACGAGACGCTCTCCGTCGTCGGCATCGACAATGTCGAGGGCGCCCGACGAGCGGCGCGCCACCTCGTCGATCTCGGCCATCGCCGTTTCGTGATCCTTGCCATGGAAACGACGTCCAACCGCTTCGGGCAGAGGGAAGAGGGCGAGGCGGTCGAGTACCACGCCTCCCGCAACCGGCTCGCCGGCTACCGCGAAGTCCTCGCCGAAGCCGGTATCGACCCGTCGACCGTTCCCGTCTTCGAGACGCTGAGCGACGACCCGACGGTTCATGCCGCGATGGAGGCGCTGTTCTCCGCCGATGCGCGGCCGACCGCGATCCTGGCCCAATCGGACCGCATCGCGCTCATCGCCCTCGCCTGGTTGAAAGCCAGAGGCATTTGCGTTCCCGGCGAGGTCTCCCTCGTCGGCTTCGACGACGTTCCCGAGGCTTCCCTCTCGGATCCCGCCCTGACGACCATCTCGCAGCCGATCGAAGAGATCGGGCGACGGGCGGTTCGCTTGCTCATGAAGATCAGCCGCACCCCGCACGCCGCCCCGCGCCGCGAATGCCTCGACACCCGCCTCGTCGTCCGCGGCTCCAGCGGCCCGGCTTCTGCTGGCTGAGTTCGCGGTTGTCGGTTCTTTTGGCGATCGAGACGGTAGTCTTGGAAGCGCCCTGAAGCTGTCGTTCCCGTCCGCTCTTGAGGTAGCCGCCTTGGCTGGCTACCAAGCGGCAGCGCCAGCCTGGAGGGCCGCACGTGACAGCACCTAGCTGGATGATCGCCGTCCTGATCGTCGCCGCCGTGGGGGACGCAACCGGATCGGCCCGGGCTTCGGACCTGGTGCTTCCCATCCGGTTCGACTCATTCGCCGCGCCTTTGATCGAGTTGGACCTGGACGGCACGACGTCCGCCCTGATGCTGGATACGGGATCGGCCGAGGGCCTGCACCTGACGCGGCCGACGATCGAACGGATCAGGGGAGCGCGGTTCACCGGCCAAACGCAGAAATCCAGCAACATGGCAGGTGACGTACGGGAGAACGCCCGCTTCGTCATCGACGCGCTGACCATCGGCGGCCTGACGTTCCGCGATGTGACGGGTGTCGAGTTCACGCCATGGTCCGTGACGCTGATGGGCGCGGCCGAGCCCCCTGTCTCACCGGTGATCGGCCTCGGCTTCTTCAAGGGACGCAGCATCCTGATCGATTACCAGGCGGCGACGCTGACGGTCTTCGAGGCCTCGGCGGCTGGTGTCCTCGAAGGCCAGGACGGATGGATCGAAGTGCCGTTCCGCCAAACGGATGAGGGCCTGCTGCTCGACGCCGACATTGCCGGCCAAAGGCACCGGATGTCGCTCGACAGCGGCGCTTCGATGTCGATGGTGATCGCCGATCGCATCGACGCTGCGTCGTCGGCAGTTTCCTGCCGATCGATATATCCGAACATGCCGGACGAGGATTGCAAACTCGTTCCGGTCGAGACGGAGTTCGGCGGTTCCAAACGCACCATGAACGCCTTTTTGATGCGTGAGAACCCTGGCCCGTTCGAAGGCACCGGGCTGCTCGGCGGAGACTTCCTCTTCCAGCATGCCGTTCTCGTCGACCTGGGAGCGAGCCGCATGCTCGTGCGCGCATTTCCTTCAGACGCAGGCGGCCGGTCGGCCAGCCGGTTTAGACCCTTCTACGTCCTGCCATAGCTCCAGCACCGTCCCTTGAAGCGGACGTTCACAGCCTCTGTTCGAGCACCGCGATCTCCGTCTCGGCGAACACTTCGATGCCATTCTGGCGGAGAAGCGCCGCCGTCACACCGGAGCCATGGTGCTTCTTGCTGCCGAAGCTTCCATCATAAATGAAGCCGCTACCACACGATGGACTACCGTCGATCAGAAGCGCGAAACGGCAGCCATTCTCGATCGCGAGCTTCAACGCAGCATGGGCACCGGCGACATACAGATCTGTCACGTCGCCACCCGTCACCTCGATCACCCTCGCCGCTCCGGCAAGGACGGCATCACCATCGCCCCCATGCGTGATTTCCGCGGGTGGTCGCGGGACACTAAAGCCGGCAGACAGCTCGGGGCAGACGACGATCAGCCGCCCTTCGTCATTCAACCTTTCCAGAAGCGGATGCATAACGGTCTTGGCAGAACCGTTGTAGCGAACCGGTCTTCCCATAAGGCAGGCGCTTACAAGCAACCTGGACGGTTCTGCCGCGATCATCCCCGTCCGGTGGTCGTATGAAGTTGGCTTCATGGATGAGGATCGGGAAAGCCGTGGCGCTCGGACAAAGTCGCGAGGATCCCGTCTTTGTCCGAGACGAATGCACGTCCCTCGTGAAGGCCTGTCTGGTGTTCGGACGTCGCTCCGTCGGCCAAGATGAGGAGCGGAAGAGACTGGTTGGCTTCCCCGGCCAACTCGATCGCCTTGGACCTCGGACGAGGCCAGGCGATGCGGTGGACATCCAACCCGGCAGACAACTCCGGAAAGGATGCCAAGACGCCTTCCACAAGCGCGCAATGCCAGCAGTAGAAGCGTTGACCAGGGTAGGCCGGGTCATCGAAACCGGGGCGCAGGAGAAGCAGTGTGTCTCGCTTCATGCATATCCTTCTCAGTCATGCTTGACACTTCAACCCAAGGCTCATTCCCGTTGGGAGAGGGAGGGTGTGTTGCAGCATTCTCCGGTCGCAGGCGCAAGATCGGTCGTCAGCCAAGTTCCAATGATCTGACATCACCGGCGTCAGATTTCGACTGAGGCTGTGTCAAAACTCGGTCCGTCAGTTTCCCTTGCAGAATATTGTTTCAGTCCAAGCGGATCCGGTTGGCCTTGTGCTGCTATCGCGCGGTCTTGAAAGTCGATTAGGGCTTCCCAAAGTGGTCAACGGCGGCCGATAGTGTTGTTGCCCCCGAATGATCGGACAGGATCAGACGGATTGCTGGGACGCGATGAACTCGCGCGGTGAGAGATAGCCGAGCGCCTTGTGCGGGTGAATGGTATTGTAGTGTTCGAACCAGATCGGCAGCGTGTCGATGACGGTTCGAGCGTTTGGAAGGGACGAGACGCGGACGTAGTCGCGTTTGATGGTGCGAACGAAGGCCTCGGCCATGCCGTTGGATTGCGGGCTCTGGACGGGCGTGGTTCTGGGCTCCAGGCCGATGTCGCGTGCCAGGCGCTTGGTCTCGCCGGCGATGTAGCCCGAGCCGTTGTCGGTGAGCCATTCGATCGTCTGTGGCAGGCGGTTCACGCGGCCGAAGCGCGCCTCGACGGCGAGGAGCATGAGGTCCTGGACGTCCTCGCCCTTGATGCCTTCGGTATTGGCGACGAAGCCGATGCTCTCTCGGTCGCAGCAGTCCAGCGCGAAGGCCACGCGGACCTTCTCGCCGTTGTCGCAGCCGATCTCGAACCCGTCCGAGCACCAGCGCAGGTTCGAGCGCTCGATGGCCACGCGCCCATCGTGACGTCGCCCGTCGGGATTGCCGGCGTGGCGTTGGAGAAGAAGGCCGTGCGCCTTCATCACGCGATAGACGCGCTTATGATTGGGCGCCGGCTCTCCCGTTGTCCGTGCTTTGCGGCAGAGGATGGCGCGGACGCGCCTGTATCCGTAGGTCGGCATGTCGGCGATCACCGCCTTGATCGCAGCGACAAGCTCGGCGTCGGGCTGCGGCGGTCTGCCGAGCCGCCGATGCGAACGTCCCGCCATACGCTCGGCGACGTTGGATCGGGCAACACCGAGCACCGTGCAGACGGCGCTCACCGCGAACCGTCCTTGGGCCACGACAGCGAGCGCAACAGCGCTTTTTTTGGGCCCGCGGCGACCTCGACGTTCGACGCCAACGGTCGTCTCAACCTTGAGGATCTCGGTCTCCAGCGTCTTCTTGCCCAGAAGGCGATGCAACTCGCGGATCTGCGCCTGGAGAGCGCGATACTCCGAGGCCGCGACGACCTCCTCCTGCGCTCGCGTGGCGACCAGAGCGCCTTGCGAAGCCAACTTGCGCCAGCGGAAGAGCTGGTTCGGCGCAACGCCATGACGATGCGCCACCAAGCTCACCGTCACGTCGGCCTCGTAAGTTTCCTGGACGATCGACAGCTTCTCGGCCGTCGACCACGATCGACGACGCTCGGGACCGGGAAGAACCTCTGCCTTCGAATAGGAACCAGTCATAGACACAACACTACTCCTAACCCTTGCGGGAGTGGGAGATCGTGTCCGGGTCATTCGGGGGGCTATTTCACCGCCTGGCAGAGACGTGTCCCTTGCAGGACGAGGAACGAGGCAAGTTCGCTACGGCTCTCGAGCCGATCCTGCCAATAGCAGCATCAGGACGCGCAACAGATCGAGCCGCCTCGCTCATTCCGATCCCATCAAGGGGAAGGCTTAACCGGACCGATCCCGAAAAGAAGCGTGATCCGCAAGGGATCACGTCAACCAGGGTGAGACATCAGATCGGGAACGCTCGACCTCAACACGCCGATAAGAAAAGAGCCGATATGAGGTCTCCGCCTGGTTCCAGAATAAGCCTATGTTATCGTCAGTTCCATATATAATATGCCTAGTTGCACTTCAGCGATCAGAACAGTACGATGATTTCTTGACAAGGATGGTTTCCAATACCTATACGAAATAAGGCAGGTTGCGGTTGTCGAAGAACAGCCCAAATGCCATACACGGGAGGACCAATATGAAAATTCTAGCGCTCGCTACTGTCTTGGCCGCACTGTCAGGCTCGTCTGCATTCGCTCAGTCGCCCAGCAATCAGGTCTTCATCGACCAGCTCGGCACCCAGCAGAAAATCGCCACGACGCAAAAAGGCAAAGGTAACTACGCGAAGATCAACCAGAACGCCGTTGGCTCATCCGGCAACACGACCGGCCTGGGCCAGTTTGGCGAAGCCAACACCGCCTTCATTGCGCAGGTCGGGACCAACGGCAAGATCGCCAAAACCTTCGTACAGAACGGCAGCAAAAATACGCTGGATATCGGACAGTCCGGCCAGGGCAATGAACTCGCCGGCGGGCAGGTCGGCACCAGCAACACGTTGTTGGTACTGCAGGACGGCACGTCCAACAAGACTTCATCGCGACAGACCGGAACGTTTGGTAACATCAACGTCGATCAGTCCGGCAGTCGAAACCAGTTCGACATCAAACAGGGCGGCATGTTGAACGCGGCTATCGTCGTCCAAACGGGCGATGACGGAATTATCATCTCGGATCAAGACGGCGTCGACAACATGCTCGATATCGGCCAGTCCGGAAGCGGAAATTCCATCGAAACCGACCAGACCTCCTTGGACGGCGATGCGATCAATATTCGCCAGGGCGGCGCTGAGAACGATGTCGTGGTTCGTCAAGGAAACCAGTAGGCTCGTTTGGAAGCGAGGCGCTCTCCTGGCGCTTCGCTTTCGAGATGGTCTTGCATGATGGCGCGCCACTACATCCCGCCCCCTGTCTTCAGCGGGCGCGACGCGGCGATGATTCGATCATGGTCTGACCGTCGGACCGAGGGCAATCATCGCCATTGCGGTGGATCCAGTCAACGGCGTCATCCTCAACCACCATGATGAGTATGCGCGGGGATCAATCATGAATCGAACATGGCCAGGTTGAAGAAGCCCAAGGCGCCGCCGACGGCATAGATCGGTAAGTGGCTGAATGCCTTGCCTATTCCCGCTCGCATGCTCGACATTGCCATCTACGCCCTTCCCGACGTCATCAAGCAGAACAACAAAAACGACACGTCAATGAAGTGGTGCAATGCCACGGCGCAAGGTGTCAACGTTCCCTTGTCCATTCACGACGTGACGTCGAGGATGGGTGTCGAAGAGCTTCAGAGACGAGCGCGTCTTTCGATGTCGCGCGCAAGGCACGGACCTCCCGGCGGCAGTGGCGTCAAGCGTCGTTGGCTTGCTCAGCGACCGCAGAAAATTCCGCCTCCTGGAGGAACAAGAGGCGGAATACGAAGACCGCGGGCGGCGACCCGTGAGGGGATCGCCGCCCTTCAGCCCACGCTTCGGTCGCCCTTGCGAAAGCGGCGATGCCGGCGAAGCGAGGTTTGTCGATCGAATCCGGCACCGGTCAATGAAAATTCGCCTTGGAGACGACCATGATGACATGGCGTCTCCCAAGCGGCCAAAGGGGAGGAAACATCCATGCAGAATCGATCCATCCGCAAGACGGCGAAGACGCTGCTTCTTGCCGGCAGCATGCTCACGGCGTCAGGCCTCCTGCATGCGGCGCATGCTCAGGCCGTCGATGTCGCGGTTCCGCCTGCCCCCATGGGTTGGGCGTCTTGGAACTCGTTCGGAACGGATATCACCGAAACGATCATCAAGGACCAGGCAAACGCGATCAAGGAGTTCAACACGCGTCTGCCCCCGAATACGCCGAAGTACAATCAGGTCAACATCGACGCCGGCTTCTGGATGATCGGCCAGGGTCGCCGATCCGATGGATCGCAGAATATCGATGCGACGAAGTGGACCGGCGGATCGCTGAAGTCGAGCGTGAACTATATTCATAGCCTCGGCCTGAAAGCCGGTGCATACATGGATGTCGGCTTCAACGGCTGCGCCGGGCACGCCGGAAGCGAAGGCTACTATTTCCCTGATATCCAGCGCTTCGCGGACAACGGTTTCGACTACATCAAGGTCGACTTCTGCGGTGGACGTGGACAAGGGCTGGGTCCAAAGGAGGCCTATTCGAAGATTGCTCTCGCCGTCCAGTCGGCCGTCATCCAGGCGCAGCGCGACATCTACCTCTCCATCTGCAATTGGGGCTTCTACGGACCGCCCGGCTTCAGCGACTCCGGCAAGGGTCCCTGGACGTGGGCTCCTGGAATCAACGGCATCGCCTCCAACATGTGGCGAACGAGCGACGACATCACGTTTGCGGTGGGATCGAACGCTCGGGCATCGGCCGAGGACGTGCTGGTCAACTTCCGCGCCAACTATCATCCGGAAGCACAGCACACCGGCTATTACAACGATCCCGACATGATGGTCATCGGGATGGACGGCGTCGATCTCAACCCCGCCGATCCCGTACAGAGTCGCGCTCACATGAGCCTCTGGGCCGTCAGCGGTGCGCCCTTGATGATGGGCAACAACATGAAGACGCTGCTTCAGCAGCCGCAGTTCTCCGCTATCCTCACGAATCCGGCAGTGATCAAGATCGATCAGGACAGCCGCGGCCTCCCGCCGATCCGGGTCGATACGCCTGCCGTCGGCCAGGAAATCTATGCTCGACGTCTCGCCGGCAAGGGCCAGCGTGCCGTCGTTCTGCTGAACACCAACCTTCAGCCGGTCAAGATGTCCTTCACCGCAGCTCAGCTCGGCCTTCTTCCGACTGGGGCATTGTCGGTCAAGGACGTGTGGGCGAACACACCGGCCGAGCGAGCTTCGGGACGCTATGAGGCCACTGTTCCGGCATTTGGCACGATGATGTTCCTCGTCAGCGGCACCGACACGACATCCGTGCCGTCCGCAGTTCGGGCAGGAACCTCGCCCGCTGGCTATCCGACCTTCACCGCCACACTCGCGCCCGCCACATCGTCCCGTACGGCGGGTGTCTACGAGGGCGAAACGCATCTCGACATCGAGTATGTCAACGAGAGAACCGATACGGTCGTGATGGCCATGACGACCAATGACGGAGAAGCGACAAATGTCGCATTCCCCCCGACGGGCCGCGGCGGGCGTGGCACCGTTTCCGTGGTCAACCTCCTGAAGAGGACAGGTCCGAACGTGGTATCGTTCCAGGCCCTGGATCGGAATGCCGGCTCGCGCGTCAGCACCGTCTCCGTGGCTCCCGGTCCCGTGCCCGGCCTTCAGCCGGCCTCGTTTGCAGCTGGAGCCACGACCACCGTTACAGGCGCAGCTTCGCTCGGAGACTGCTCGGCTTGCCCGGGCGGTAAGAAGGTCAGCTTCGTCGGCACTGGCTGGGGCAACAGTGGAACGGTCACCTTCGGCGGCATCAATGCGCCGCAGGACGGCACCTACCGTATTAATGTCGCCTACCTTTCGGCCGAAAGCCGGCAGGCAACTGTCGAAGTCAATGGTGGCGCAGCCCAGACCGCTTCGTTCTATCGGGCAAAGGACTGGAACACCGTGCAGGTAACGCCGGTCACCGTCTCCTTGAAGAAGGGTGCCAACAGCCTGACGTTCTCGAACGCAGCAGGCTTTGCGCCGGACATCACGGCACTCTCGGCGCCGTTGCCCGTCGCAAGCAACTGATTAATTCAACTTAGGCGGCATGAATGCCCTGCGACCACGCTGGTTGCAGGGCATTCATGCCAACGAGCTTTGTTCAGAACCGAAGCGACCAATCGCGCATGCCGCTGGAGATGATTTTCCAAGCCTGATCGACAAGCTTGTTCCCGGCCTTGCGACAGTGAACGACGGTGTCGTCGTCTTCGGTGAAGACGCGACTGGAGATTCTATTGTCGCGCATGAACTGCCAAATCATCTCCACGGCGTTCAGATCGAGCGCGCGACGCGGCAGGGAGAGCAACGAGATTTTTGGCGAGCGCGACGAGCTTGGACGTCATGTTTCAGCCAGCACGATCCAGGATCAACACGGCCTGGGCGCTGAGACCGGCGGGAGCCGAGATCTCCTCCAAAAGCCGTTTCATAGAGTCGATGCCGCAGCAGGACAGCGCGAGACCGGCGCCCTTAACCTTCTTCGGGCGGACGGTGCCCAAGATGCAGGCCCACATGACGCTCGTCGTCTCAAGACGCTACGCGGCCTCACACCCTATGAGGCCATCTGCAAAGCCTGGAAAGAAGAGCCGTCCAGGTTCATCCATGATCCGCACCACCAAATTCCGGGACCAAACATCTAGGCTCAGGACCTATAAATTCACTTTGAAGTCTGATTCAGTGGTGCTTTCGAACGGAGGTTCGGTTGGCCGGTCTGTTTCTTCTGAGCGAGCGCCAGATGGCGC
>NZ_JACIEK010000028.1 GCF_014196835.1 Aureimonas pseudogalii | reverse complement strand
ACGACGCGGCCCTCTACCGACAGCGCCACAAGGTCGAGAACCTGTTCGCCAAGCTCAAGGACTGGCGGCGTATCGCCACCCGTTACGACCGATGCACCCACACCTTCTCCGCCACCGGCATCGCAGCCACCGTCATCTTCTGGAGCCGATCAATGAGTCCTGAGCTTAGTGCCCAGTGACTCGACTCGGTGGTTTTCTGCCGGTCAGCAATCGAGAAGCCGAACCGCGAAAGCTGCCGTTCGGCTTCTGGCAAGATGCCCGTTCCATGCCTCTGTCAGCGGAACGCCTCGCGCCGTTGACGAGCCCAAGCCTCGATGGTCGTCGGCTTCAAGCCGGGAAGCGTCACCGGATCCCGCGAGCCTGCCAGAATGCGATCCGCATCGTCTGGATGGTCGCGCAAGTAGCGGAACTTCGAGGCGATGCGCCGTCCCATGCCCGACCCCAACGCGGCTTCCACGTCTCGCTCGAAAAGGTCCAGCGGCTCGGCGCGGTAGGTGATCGGCCTGCCGAGGCCCAGGGTCAGGCGTGCGGCGAGTTCCTCGCCATCGACGCTTTCCGGCCCGGCAATGCGATGATCCTCGCCATATCGCTCCTGCTCCAGGAGCAGGGTCGCAGCCGATGCGCAGTCGTCGGCGCTCGTCCAGGCGATGCGCTGCCCGACCGCGACCGGCGGCGAGAACGTTCCACGCTCGATGATGTCCGTCCGGGCCGAAGGCTTCAGGAGATTGTCGAGGTACATCGTCGGTCGCACGATGACGAAGGGTAGACCCGCCCCGCGCACCAGCGCCTCGACCGCCGCGTTGGCGGCAAAGCTCGGCTCGTCGCAGGGTGCCGGACGGCTGGCGCTTGCAAGCTTGAGGACGACCGACCGCAGGCCAGCTCGGCGAAACGCGTCAAGCGCATTGCCGGTCTGCCGAACCATCACGGCTTCCGGACCCGTCGGCACTTGGAGCACGGCGTGCGCACAGCCTTGCGCTGCAGCGACGAGACTTGCCATGTCGTTCAGATCCCCGAGCACGAAGCTGGACGACGGTCTCGAACTATCGGCTGGCCGTGTGCGAACGAATGCTTTGACGGCATGGCCGCGGCGTTCCACCGCGCGCACGACGGCGCTGCCCCGGGTGCCACTGGCAAGAAAAACGAGGACGGGACCGCGTACGGGCATGAGGCAGAACTCCTTGCAACGTCCGTCAAGGAGCCTCGTCGAACGGCACCCGGACAGACCCAATGGCGCCTGACGGCGCCGGGACTGTCGGGGGATCACGGCACAGGCCGGACCAGAGCTTCCCGGATGGGAAGGGCTTGGGCCTACCCAGACCAAGCCTGCCATTTCGACGGTTTGTCTTACCATGAGGCTGAAGCAGGCAACAGTCTCCGCAAATGACCACTTCCAAGGAAGCGGATCCATTCACCGCGCGTCGCAGAAGGGTCGCCAGCGGACCAGCCGCTCTTCGTGACTGCGGTCCGGAAGCGCATCTACTGCTTTCCGCTCGAAGCAACCTTCTCCAAAGTCGAGGTCATACGTCTGCTTCAACGATGCAGGTAGAGGCTGACGTAGACACAGCACAAGTTGTCGGTTGGCTACGAGGTGCCGTCCGGCCGAATTAAAGTTCGACGGTACAACCCAGTTTTTGAAGTGTGGCATCGACCCACGCACGGTCATTGCGGCCAGCCTTGATGTTTTCCATCTGCCGCGTCTCGGCCTCGTGCTTCTTCGACGCAGCGGCGTGGATCTCGGCGACATGCTCGAACGGGACAGCCAGAAAACCGTCCGCGTCGCCGCAGACGAGGTCGCCCGGCTCGATCACCATACCCTCGATCGCGATCGGGACGTTCACCTCGCCGGGGCCATCCTTGTAGGGCCCGCGATGGGTGACGCCCGACGCGAAGACCGGGAACTTACCCTCACCGAGTTCCTCACTGTCGCGGATGGCCCCGTAGATCACGATGCCGCCGAGACCGCGCTGCGCGGCATGAGCCACCATCAATTCGCCGATGATCGCGTTGGTGAGATCGCCGCCCGCGTCCACCACCACGACGTCCCCGGGCTCGGCGAGGTCGAGCGCCTTGTGGACCATCAGGTTGTCGCCAGGACGCGTCCGGACGGTCACCGCAGGCCCGACCATGCGGCCGCCGGAATACATGGGCTGGAGAGACGGCCCACCCGCCGTCATGCGGGACATCACGTCGCTGACGTTCGCGACAGGAAGCCCACGGTATTTCTCGATCCACTGCGCGTCGACGCGGCGACGAACGGGCAGAACCCTGAATCCGATCATGTCCACTCTCCCTTTGCTGTCTGGTGTCACAAGTTCACGCGGATCGGCCGTCAGGCCGCCTGCGATCCCGGCTTGTTCGCGCAGGAACGCTCGTCGTAGCCCTTGCCCTGGAGCACGCCGATGATCCCGGATGCGCTCTGGACGGCCATGTTGCGAAGGGCCGAGCGGCTTGCTCCTGCGACGTGCGGCGTCGCCAAGACGTTCGGCTGGCTCCACAGCGGATGGTCGGCTCGCGGCGGCTCTTCCTCGAAACTGTCGAGAGCAGCGCCCGCGATCGTTCCGGCTCGAAGGGCGGTCACGAGGGCGATCTCGTCGACCACTGCCCCGCGCGCCGTGTTCACGAGGAAGGCGTCGGGCTTCATGCGCGACAAACGCTCGGCGTTCATGAGGTGACGGGTCTCGTCCGTCAGAGGGCAATGCAAGCTGACGACATCGGCTTGACGGAGAACCTCGTCCAGTTCGCGAACCACGACCGTGCCATCCGGAGTCAGCCCCGGTTCTGCGATCGGGTCATAGGCGAGGGGCCGCATGCCGAGGCCGCGTGCCAGAGCCGCGGCCCGTCGCCCGATCTCGCCGAAGCCGACGACGCCGAAGACGGCACCGCCGAGATCGCGGCCGACATATTTCGTCTTCGGCCACTCCCCGTCCTTCACCGCGGCGTCGAGGCGCCCGACGTCCTTCATCAGTGTGATGGACAGCGTCACCGCGAGTTCGGCGACGGACTGGGCGTTGGCGGCCAGCGCCCGAAGGACGGGGATGCCGCGTGAGGACGCGGCGGCGAGATCGATGTTGTCGACCCCGCTGCCGTGCTTGGCGATCACCTTCAGGCGAGGCGACGCGCCGATGACGCCAGCGTCGATCTTGCCCTGACGCACGAGGAGACCGTCGATCGCTTCCGTGCGGGCCAAGTCGGCGAGCTCGGCCGACGACGCGTACCCGTCGGCGTAGATCACCCGCACGCCGCTGTCGGCGAGCAACGTCCTGGCGTCCTCGACCAGCTCCGCTCCGGTCACCAGCACAGCGTAGCGGGCGCCGTCGCTTCGCGGGTCGTCCCGACCCGTCTTGTCCATCGTCATGCGACCTCCTCCCAGGGTTGACGAGGCTGGCGTAACAGTTATTGTACTAGCTGAAAAGGTGTTGTACTTAGTACAACGATTAGCACCTTTTGGGAGGATCACATGCCGGGAAACGCAAACGGGGTCGCCGCCGTCGAGCGGGCCGTCTCGCTGCTGGAGGCATTTACGGAGCGCGACGGATCGCTGTCGCTCGGCGAGCTTTCGCGTCGCACCGAGCTCGACAAGGCGACGGTGCTGCGCATCGCGCGTTCGCTCGCCAAGTCGAGCATGCTCCTGCGCAACGAGGACGCGAGCTGGCGGCTCGGGCCGAAGCTCGTGCGTCTCGGCGCGATCTATCAATCCACCTTCCGTCCCGCGGCGATCGTCGAGCCGTTGCTGGCCGAGCTGAGCGACCGGACGAAGGAAAGCGCGGCCCTCTACGTCCGCGAGGGCGACAAGCGGGTCTGCCTCTTCCGGCACGACTCCCCGCAGTCGATCCGTCATGCGGCTCGGGTCGGGGATGCGTTTCCGCTCGACCGCGGAGCGCCGGGCCGCGTGATCCTGGCCTTCGACGGCGATGCCGAACCTCTGGCCGCCGAGATCCTCGCCCGGGGATGGCATTGCACGCGCGGCGAGCGCGACCCGCAGATCGCCAGCCTTGCCGCCCCCGTGTTCCGCGACGGACGCAAGCTGTTCGGCGCGCTCGGGCTGACCGGCCCGCCGAGCCGCTTCACCGGCGACCTCGTCGCCGAACACCTGCCCATTCTCCTCGAAGGCGCCGCCAGACTGTCGGTCGCCATGGGAGGACACCCGGAACCCGAATAGCGGCGCACCGGGGCGCTGCATCCAACCTATGTCTGGGAGGACACCGATGTCTGCAACGAAGACGGCAATGCTTGCCGCTATCATCCTGGCCGTCGCCTCCGGCGCGGTCCGCGCCGAGTGGCCGAAGGATCGGCCGATCCAGATGATCGTCGCCTATGCGCCCGGCGGATCGACGGACGTGATGGCCCGCGCCCTGGAGCCGTTCCTCGAAAAGCACCTCGGCGCCGACATCGTGATCGAGAACCGTCCGGGTGCTTCCGGCGAGATCGCCTATACAGCCCTCGCAAAGGCCGACCCCGACGGCTACACGTTCTCCTACATCAACACGCCGGGCTTCCTGTCGATGCAGGTCCAGCGTGAGCTCGGATACGATCCGAAGGACATCAAGCCGATCGCCCGTATCGTGGACGATCCGTCGGCCGTGATCGTTCCCGCCGCATCCGAGATCAAGACGCTGAAGGACTTCGTGGAAGCTGCGAAGGCGAGCCCGGGCGCGACCTCGTTCGGCTCTTCGGGGGTCGGAACGGACGACCATCTCGCGATCATCCTCCTGGGAGCGTCCACAGGCGCGACCTTCACCCACATCCCGTTCAACGGGGCGGGCGAAACCCGGACAGCGATTCTGGGCTCGCAGATCACCGCGGGCGGGCTGAACATCAGCGAGTACGGCGGCAACGACACGTCCGGCCTGCGCATGATCGCCCACTTCGGCAAGGAGCGCTCGCCGCAGTTGCCGGACGTGCCGACGGCGGCGGAACAGGGCTACCCGGTCTTCATGACCTCCGAGCGTGGCATCGCGGCGCCTCGCCAGACATCTGAGGACATCTCCACGAAGTTCGCCGAAGCGGTGAAGGCGACCCTCGACGATCCCGAGTTCCAGAAGCAGGCCCGGCAGCTCGCCCTGCCGCTCGCCTATCTTCCGGGCGCCGAGTGGGAGGCACAGATGCCGGCCCGTCTCGAAGAGTTCCGCAAAATCTGGGCGGCGACGCCCTGGGTGCAGTGATGCGCTCGGCGAGCGTGGCCGGGAAGCGAGACCTTCCCGACCTCCTCGCCGGCGTCCTCCTGATCGGCATCGGCGCGCTTGGCCTTTGGGCCGGGCGGAGCCTTGCCTTCGGGACGCCGGCGATGATGGGCCCGGGGTTCTTGCCCCGGGTGATGTGCGGGCTCCTGATCGCGATCGGGATCTTCGTGCTGTTGAAGGGCGTCGTGAAGCCGGCGGAGCGGATGGGGCTCGTCAACGTCAAGCCGTTGGTGATCCTGGTGGTCGCCATCGCCGGCTTCGCCTGGGCATCGGAGACGCTCGGCTTCGTCGTGGCGACCGTCTGGCTTCTCGTGATCGGCAGCCTTGCCGACCAGGAGTCCCGCTGGAAGGAGATCGCGATCTCCACGGCCGTCCTCACGGCCGCGGGTGCGCTGGTCTTCATCGAGGGCCTCGGCGTCCAGATGCCGATCTGGCCTTTCTGATCCCGACCTCCGTCCCCCGATTGGATGTGAACCCATGCAGTTCTTCGATCTTCTCATGCTCGGGTTCTCGGAGGCGCTGACGCCCACGAACCTGCTCTTCTGCTTCATCGGCGCGCTTCTAGGCACGCTGATCGGCGTTCTGCCGGGCATCGGCCCGACGGCAACGGTGGCGATCCTGCTGCCGATCACCTTCTTCCTGCCGCCGCTCGCCGCCCTGATCATGCTGTCCGGCATCTTCTACGGCGCTCAGTACGGCGGCTCGACGACGGCGATCCTCGTCAACCTGCCGGGCGAAGCCTCCGCGGTGGTGACCGCCATCGACGGGTACCAGATGGCGAGAAAGGGACGGGCGGGCGCCGCCCTCGCGATCGCGGCCCTCGGGTCCTTCTTCGCCGGGACCGTGGCGACGATCGCGCTGGCCATCGCCGGCCCGACGCTGTCCTCCTTCGCCTTGTCGTTCGGGCCGGCGGAGTACGTCGCTCTCTGCGTCTTCGGCCTCCTCGCCGCGACGGTTCTCGCGCATGGCTCGGTGATCAAGGCGATCGGCATGGTCTGCCTCGGCCTCCTGCTCGGCATGGTCGGCATCGACGTCAACAGCGGTTCGACGCGGCTGACCTTCGGTTCGACCGAGCTCTACGATGGCATCGAGTTCGTCGTGATCGCCGTTGGCCTCTTCGGCGTCGCCGAGATCGCGGTGAACCTGGAATCGAAGGAACAGCGCGGCATCCTCCAGAGCACGATCGGTCGGCTCTGGCCGACACGTCAGGAGTTCAGGGAGAGCTGGGCCGCCGTGCTGCGCGGCACGGCCGTCGGTACGGTCCTTGGGGTCCTGCCGGGCGGTGGCGCGACCCTCAGCGCCTTCAGCGCCTACTCGGTCGAGAAGAAGATCTCGCGCACGCCGGAGACGTTCGGCAAGGGCGCGATCGCGGGCGTCGCCGGACCGGAGGCGGCCAACAACGCGGGCGCCCAGTCCTCGTTCATTCCCCTCCTGACCCTCGGCATTCCCTCGAACTCGATCATGGCGATGATGCTCGGCGCGATGACCATTCACGGCATCACGCCGGGTCCCGGGGTCATCCAGAACCAGCCGGAACTCTTCTGGGGTCTCGTCGCCTCCATGTGGCTCGGCAACGCGATGCTTCTGGTGATCAACCTGCCGCTGATCGGCCTCTGGGTTCGGCTCCTCAAAGTGCCGTATCGCCTGATGTATCCGGCGATCCTGATGTTCTGCTGCATCGGCGTCTACAGCGTCAGCAACCGCGGCTTCGACGTCGCCCTGGTGATCCTCTTCGGAATTCTCGGCTACATCCTGCGCAAAGCGAAGTGCGAGCCGGGGCCGCTGCTCCTCGGCTTCGTTCTCGGACCGCTTCTCGAGACCAACCTGCGTCGTGCCCTTCTTCTCTCGCAGGGCGACCCGCTGGTCTTCTTCGAGCGCCCGATCAGCGCCGTGCTCCTCGCGGTGGCAGGCATCATGCTCCTGATGATGGTGCTGCCGTCCATCCGGAAGAAGCGAAACGTCGCGTTCGAGGAAAGCGAAAACTGACGGGGCCGTATCTTTCGACGACGTTTGCCGATCCTTTGTCGGCCGTCGGCAAGCTTGCAGATGGCGCGAAGGGGCGCAGAAGACCGAGGAGCGCCGAATGATGACGGACAGCCATAGAGCCCCGCCGGGTGGCTTCGTCGCCACCCGGCGGGAGGCCTTCCCGAACCGGACGGACCAGAAGCCGTCGAGGGCGCTTGGCAACGTCCTTTGTCTCGACGACTTCGAGGCGCCGGCACGACGGATCCTGCCGCGCCCGCTCTACGGCTACATCGCCGGGGCCAGCGAAACGAACGCGTCTCTCGACGGCAACGCGGCCTCGTTCCGCCGCTTGCGCTTTCGTCCGCGGGTCCTCACCGACGTGTCGGCGCGGCACCAGCGTCGCATGCTGATGGGAACGGAGTATGCCGCTCCCTTCGGCATCGCGCCCATGGGCATCTCGGCATTGATGGCCTATCGCGGAGATATCGTGCTGGCGCGAGCGGCCGAAGCGGCGGGCATTCCGATGATCATGAGCGGATCCTCGCTGATCCCCCTCGAAGAGATCGCCGCGGCCGCGCCCTCGTCCTGGTTCCAGGCCTATCTTCCCGGCGAGCCCGATCGCATCGACGCGCTCGTCGACCGCGTGATCGCTGCGGGGTTCGGCACGCTCGTGCTCACGGTAGACACGGCAACACTGGCCAACCGGGAAAACAACGTCCGCGCCGGCTTCTCGACGCCGCTCCGCCCGAGCCTGGCTTTGGCTTGGCAGGGACTGTCGCATCCTCGCTGGACCTGCGCTACCTTCATGCGCACTCTCTTGCGCCACGGTGTGCCGCACTTCGAGAACTCCTACGCCACACGGGGGGCGCCCATCGTCGCCCGCTCGGTGATGCGTGACTTCGGCAAGCGCGACCATCTGAACTGGACCCATCTCGAACGGATCCGAGCGCGCTGGCCCGGCAAGCTCGTCGTGAAGGGGATCATCCGGGCTGAAGACGCTTTGGCTACCCTCGAGCGCGGTGTCGATGGAATTATCGTGTCCAATCATGGCGGTCGCCAGCTCGACGGGACGGTGGCACCGCTGGATGTCGTGGGCGCGGTCGTGGAGGCGGTCGGTGGACGGGCCGCGGTCATGCTCGATGGAGGTGTCCGTCGGGGAACCGACGTGCTGAAGGCGATTGCTCTGGGAGCGGACTTCGTCTTCGTCGGTAGGCCGTTCCTCTATGCGGCATCGGCCTTCGGGTTCTCGGGCATCGAAAGGGCGATCGCGATCCTGATGGAAGAGATCCACCGCGATATGGCGCTGCTCGGGGTCGAGCATCTGATGGATCTGGATCGAAGCTTTTTGGCGAAAGCGGCTTAGCGGCTTGGCGAAGAAAATTCGGTTCAATAGGAATGAGGAGGCAGTGTTCGCGTTCAGGAAGCCACTTCAACCTCAGCTATGACTTTGTCAGGTCGAGAACTGATGGACCGCTTCAGGGCGTCCGCCTCTTTTGTCGCACGAGACCGGACGGGTGGAGAGGCAACTGTCCGGTTTAGGCGGGATTGGCGGAAGAGCAGACCGTCAGATGCGAGGCGCAATCGGTGTCCAGCCTTCAATCGGGCCCAGTGTGGGAAGGGCGGCCATCCAGTAGTGCCCCTGGAAGGGCTGGTCGCCGGAGCGGGCGATAGGCTTTCCCGATAAAGCGCAGAACAGAAGAGTGCCAACCGCTCCGTGTGCGACGATGGCAAGGTCGCCATCCCCGTGGTCGCCCGCGATCCGGGCGACAGCCTTTTGAATACGGGCCTGCGCGTCAAAGGCTCTTTCCCACCCACGAACGCTTTGGGAAGGGAATGCGAAGAACGCATCCGCCACGCTTTCGAACTCCTTTGGGGGAAGAAAGCCGGTGGCGCTGCGGTCGTTTTCGCCGAGGTCCCGCGACATGCCAATTCCGAGACCGAGAGCTCCGGCCAGAATGCCGGCGGCCTCGATCGCCTTCGTCTCAGTGCTCGACCAGATTGATCTGACTTTCGAGGGAATTGAGGACTGCGAGAAAGCTCGCATTCGATCCACTCCCGCCGGGCTCAGGCACCATCGTTCGACCGGCTTATCGGGATCGACGACCACCTCGGGATGACTGATGAACAGGAGCGCGGGCATCGGTCTCTTCTGCGTTTGGGGTGCTGGACAGCATAGCCTTACGCTACCCATTCGCTTCGGCGAACGAAGGCCTCGATCATCGACAAGGCAACCGGCAACCTTCGGGCCGTGCAGATCCTGCTTGGGCACACCAAGACGGAGAGTGTGGTTCGCTATCTTGGTGTGAATGTCGAAGATGCCCCGGCACTCGCCGAGAGTACAGAAGTGTAGAAGTCTATCTCGGTCTTCGCGGATGGATCGGCCGCTTGGGAGCAGTTTTTTCGGCCGCTCCAATAGCGAGGCCGGATGTAAACCAGAATGTTCGCTTCTCATCACGAGCGTCGGGAAGCGGACAGCCCGACACGTCGCTCGACGGCGTGTTCGAACTCCGGATCTGTACATCCGCGGACGGCGGGAGACCGTCGACGGGTGCGTCGGGCCTACGCCTCGACGGTCGCCTCCCGTGAACGCCCCGCCCAGTCCTCCTTCGACGGGGTCTTGATGTCGAACTGGTCGCGGGTCCGAGCGTAGGTGTACCCGCCCATCCGGCCGACGACATCCATCACCTGCTGGTCGATGTGGAGGTTCGAAGGATCGAGCGCGTCGCTGCGCACGAAGAGCCCGACGACCTCTCCCAGGATGATCTCGCGCGCCGGGCTGACCCGGAGAACCGAGTGGAGGCGGCACTCGAGAGCGGCCGGGGCGGCGAGGATGCGCGGGCTGGCGACCATCACGCCCGGCGCCGTCTCCAGTCCAGCCTCGGCCAGCTCGTCCACCTCCGGGCCGAACTTGATGGCGCAGACCTCCATCTGACGGACGAGGGCGTCGTCCACGATGTGGACGGTGAACTCCTTGGTCTCGTCGATGTTACGCGCCGTGTCCTTGAAGCTGAGGTCCGCCTGGTTCTCGACGCCGATCGCCACGATCGCCGGGTCGTGGGTCAGGACGTTGAAGAAGGAGAAGGGGCCGGCGTTGCGGCGGCCCTCGCCATCGACCGTCGTCACGAGGGCGATGGGCCGGGGGATCACCGTGCCGATCAACAGTTTGTAGCGTTCGCGCTCGGTGAGCGCGGCGAAGTCGAAATGGGTGTGGGACATGGGGGCGGTCTTGTCTGGCATCAGGCGGCGACGCGAAAGGTTTCGAGCGGCGTGTGCCGGCTGAGGTTCTCGAAGCCGTCCGCGGTGACGACGTAGAGATCGCCGATGTTGCAGCCGGCCGACAGGGGCTCCAGCCACTGGGTGTGGAGGACGAAGACCATGCCTTCCTCCATTCGGTCGTAGTTGTGCGAGGAGATGTTGAAGCTGTTCTGTCCACCGGCCATGCCGACGGAATGGCCGAGGTTCGGATTGTGGGGCCCCTGCGTCGCCGGATAGACGTGCATGAGCTTGCGCCCTTGCGCCTCCCAGTCGGCGTCCTCGACATATTGGTAGGGAACGAGCCGGGCGCCGCCGTCGGGCATCGGCGCCCAGTTGTAGGGCATGGTGCGTGCCTCCGGAGACGTCAGCAGGCCGTGCTCGATCATCGGCTCGAAGGCCGCGTTGTTCACGTCGCGCATCAGGGCGCCCGGGCGGATCAGCGTCTCGGCGCGCTTCACTCCTTCGGTGCAGGCCGCGAGGACCTGTTCCTGTCGTTCGGTGATCTCTCCGACAGCGATCATGCGTGCGGTCTGCGCGGTGTAGCCGCGATAGGTGACGTTGGAGATGTAGAGGTTCACGAGGTCGCCTGGCCGCACGACGTGGCCGTAGGGTTTGCCGCAGTGAGTGCCGAAGGCGTTGATGCCGATCTGGTAGCCGTCTCCGGTCTCGCCGCCGAGGGCAAGCTGCGCGGCGGTGAAGGCGGCGTAGATCTCGTGGTCGGTCACGCCCGGCTTCGTGACATGGTAGGCGGCCTGCGTGCCCACGCTGACGAGTTGCGCCGCAGCTCGGAAGAGACCGATCTCCCGGGTCGAGCGGACCTTCTGCATCCGGTCGAGGATGGCGTTGTCGGCGACGAACTTCGCCTTCGGCATGAACTCGTCCAGTGCCGCCCAGAACGTCAGCGAGGTGCGGTCGCCGATCCGGCCGATCTGTCCCCTGGCGAGCCCGAGATCGCCGAGGATCTCGGCGCATTTCTCGGCTGTCTTGACCACCGAGTCGCCGGGACGGTCTGCGTACTCGCGGCCGATCGGCCCGATTTGCCAGATCTCGTCGACGAGAACGGGCTCGCCGCCCGGCGGGAGGAGCACGGACTGCGTGAAGAAGGACAGAAGCACCAGCGCCTTGTCGGCATCGGTCGGGATGATCAGCACGCCCTCGCGCATCCAGTCGCAGATGTAGCGCAGATACGCGTTCGAGGCATGGAACCAGCCGACGCTTCCCGCATGGACGACGACGGCGTCGTGCCCCACCTCGACCGCCTGTCGCCGGATGCGGCGGAGCCGCTCCTCGAACTCCTCGACGGGGAGCGGCAGGGGCGCGTCGAAGTGGAAGTCCGGCTCGAATCCTTCGAGAAGGGATCCCATCCGGTAGGCCCCGGCCTTGGCCGCATGCAGGGTCATGACGTCGTTTCCTTAGGTGAGTTCAGGGTTGCCGTGACGCGTGTTCAGGCCGGGCGCGGGGCCAGGACGCGTCGCGCCACGAGCAGAACGATGAGCGTCAGCCCGATCAGGACGCCCGAGATCGCGGCCACGCGGACGTCGAGCGACTCCTCGATCAGCGCGAACATGCGCAGCGGCAGGACGGTGGTCCGGGCGTCGGCGAGGAAGAGCGACACCGAGACGTTGTCCAACGACTGGATGAAGACGAGAAAGGCGCCGGCCAGGATCCCCGGCGTCAGGAGCGGCAGGGTCACCCGGCGCAGCGTGGTGAACCAGGATGCGCCCATCGTCGTGGAGGCCTCGGCGAGCGAAGGGTTGAGCGACTGCGCGACGACGGACGCCGCCCGGTACATCAGCGGGCCGAAGACCACGACGTGGCCGACGACGGTGAGCCAGAGCGAGGGCTGGATGCCGACGAAGCTCGCCACGATCAGCGCGGCGAGGCCGTAGACGAGGCTGGGAAGAACGAGCGGAGCGAGAAGCAGCGGCTCGATGGCCCCGACCGTGCCGCGACGCAGCTTCGTCATGCCGATCGTGGCGGGCACGGCGAAGAGGAGGCTGCCGAGGACGGCGAGCCCGGCGATCTTCAGCGAGTTCCACGCGGCGGCATGCTCGGTGGCCGAGCGCACGGGATCGAGAAGCGCCGCGTACCAGCGCAGCGAGAAGCCCTCCGGCGGATATCTCAGCGACTGTCCCGCCGTGAACGACATCGTCAGCGCGATGACGATCGGGGCGATGAGATAGACGAGGCAGAGGCTTCCGAAACCGAAGACGAACGCCTTGTACAGAAGCGGCGGAACGGGGTTCCCGCGGTGTTCACGCATGGCCGACCAGCCTCCTGTGGCGCGAGATCATCGTCATGCCGACCAGCAGGCAGCCGGTCGAGAGGAGCAGCACCACGGCGATGGCCGAGGCGAGCGGCCAGTCGAAGAGCGTGCCGACCTCGCGGTAGATGAGCTGGGGAACGTAGACGTTGCGGGCGCCGCCGATGACGGCCTGGGTCACGAAGGAACTGCTGGTGCTGGCGAACACGAGGATCCAGCCGGCGAGAAGGCCCGGCAGCATGAGGGGCAGGAGCACCGTCGCGACGATCCGCCAGGGACCGGCACCGGAAACCTCTGCCGCCTCGCTGAACTGGGTCGGCGTGCGCGAGAGGATCGCGACCAGTGGCAGGATGATCAGCGGCAGGTCGATCTGGACCATCGCCATCACGAGGCCGAGCTCGGTGAACATCAGGCTGGTCGGCCGTCCCGTCAGGCCGAAGGCGACGAGAGCCTCGCTGATCGGCCCCTGGCGCCCGAGGATCACGATCCAGGCGAAGGTGCGCACGACGTTGCTGGTCAGCATGGGGATCAGCGTCAGGAAGACGATCACCTGCCGCATCGTGCGGCCGCTGTGCCAGTAGAGCAGCGCGATCGGCACGCCGAGGAGCGTCGTTCCGATCACCGTCTCGAGGCCGAGCCGGGCGGTGTTGACGAGAACCCGGAAGTTGAACGGGTCTCCGAGGAAGCGCCCGAAGTTCGACAGGGTCGCGCCTTCGGGGCCGGAGACGCTGAAGCCGACGAGGACGGCGAGCGGCGTCGCGAAGAACGCCACCGACAGAAGCAGCATCGGCACGACATAGGGAAAACCGCCCGCCCTCATCGACCCGGCCTCAGCCCGCGACCACGGCGTCGAACTTGCGGATCCAGTCGGCGCGGTTGCGGTTGATCGCGACCCAGTCCGGATAGACCAGCGTCGGAAGCTGCTCGCGGGTGACGAAGGCCGCGATCTCCGGCGTCAGCTCGACCTCGCGGTTGGTCGGGAACATCGCCGTCGGCGGCATCTTCAGCTTGTCCTGCGCGGCCTTCGAAATGGCGGCGTCCATGTAGGCGTAGGCCGCGTCGACGTTCTTCGCGCCCTTGGTGAGGTGGATGTTCACGGGCGCGGCGGGCGAGCCCGTCTCGGGCTGGACGAACTCGGCCTCGAGGCCGAGCGCCTTCAGCCGTGCGACGTTTCCGGTCGAGCACATGAAGACGGCGATCTCGCCCTGCTGGAACAGCGTCATCTGATGGTTGGTCGAGTCGACGACGCCCTTGAGCTGCTCGGGGTGCTGGCGGAACAGCTCGAACACGGCGTCCATGTCCTCCGGGCCCGTGCCGAAGATCTGGGCGATCTGGGTATAGGCCATGACGGCGGTGTTCGAGGCGACCCCCGTCCACGACACCAGCCCCGCGTAGGCGGGATTTTCGAAGAGATCGCGGTAGCCCTTCGGGCGCGGCACGAGATCGGGATTGTAGGCGATGCCGTTGACCTCGACGGTCACGGTCGGGCCGTACTCGCCCTGGAAGGCGGGATCGAGCATGCCCCAGTTCGTCAGGCGGCTCGGGTCGATCTTCTGGATGATGTCGTTTTCGACGGCGACGGCCATCTGGCCGGGCGACATGAGGAGCGTGTCGTAGGGCGGGCTCGCGGGGCTCGCCATGACCTTGGCAAGCTGGTCCTGCGCCATGGCGGGGGCGACCGTGAGGTCGTAGCCCGCCTCCTTGACGAGCGGCGTGAGGATCGTGCGATAGCCGTCCTCCCAGTTGCCGGGGAAGGTGGCGGCGACGGCCGTCTCGCCGGCGGCCAGCGCGCGCAGCGGCAGCGCTGTGGAGGCCGCGGCGCCGGCAAGGAGCAGTCCGAAGCTGCGGCGGTTCATGCTGATGTCCTGCGTCATGGTCGACCTCGTTGGGGTGAATGCTTACGCGGTGGTGTCCGGCGCGTCCGGAAAGACGTGACACCGGGCAGTGTCGATGGTGGCAAAGAGGGTCGTGCTCGGTGCGGGAAGGAGCGTGAACGGCCCTCGCGTCTCGGAGGCCCGCAGGCCCGTCCCGTCGGCGAGGACGAGGTCGTGGACGAGCGAGGGCCCCAAGGGCACGGAGACGGTGACGCGCACGGGCAGCGCCGCGTCCCCATCCGTCACCGAAAGCCGGAGCTCCTCCGGGCGGAAGGTGACGGCGACCGGCGATCCCGGGGTGAAGTTCAGGCGACGCGGGAGGTGGAGCACCCGGCCGTCGGCAAGAGCGATCTCGGTTCGGTCCGCATCGACCCGCACCACGTTGCCGCGCAGGAGATTGGCCTGGCCGATGAAAGTGTTGACGAAGAGCGTGCTCGGCCGGTCATAGACCGCCATCGGCGTGTCGATCTGTTCGACCTGCCCCTTGTTCATGAGCACCAGGCGGCTCGCGAGGCTCTGCGCCTCCTCCTGGTCGTGCGTCACGATGAGCGTCGTGATGCCGAGCGTGCGTTGCAGGTGCAGGAGTTCGACCTGAAGATCGAACCGCAACGCCCGGTCCAACGCGCCGAAGGGTTCGTCGAGAAGCAGGAGCGAAGGACGCCCGGCGATGGCGCGCGCCACCGCGACACGCTGCTGCTGGCCGCCGGACAGCTCGCGCGGCAGGCGGTTCGCGAAACCCTCGAGCCGGACGAGCGACAGCATCTCCTCGACGCGCGCTCGCCTCTCGGCCCGCGGCACCTTCTGGCAGGCCAGCGGATAGGCGACGTTCTCCGCGACTGTCAGGTGCGGGAAGAGGGCATAGTTCTGGAACACCATGCCGATGCCCCGCGAGCGGGCGGAGACGCCTGCGAGGTCCTCGTCTCCCAGCTCGATGCGTCCGGCCTTCGGCTGAATCAGCCCCGCCACGGCGCGCAGCACCGTGGACTTGCCGCAACCGCTGGGTCCGAGCAGGGCGACGATCTCTCCCGCCTCGATGTCGAACGAGACGTCGCGAATGGCGTCCTGCGCGCCGTAACTGTGGGTCAGGCTCCGCACGCTGAGACGCTTGCTCTGCTTCGTGTCGGCGATGTCTCGCATGGTGCTCGCTTCGATTGGCGATCCCGGCGAACGCCCCGCTCTCGACCCCGAAAGGGAGAGAGACCGGTTCTGCAGCGAGGATGGTGCGTTGAACGTATCCATACGATCGCTTTAGCAAACACCGTGCCAGTTGGACGTCATTCGAGCACGACGATCGCTATCCCTCGAAAATACTTGAGAAAAATATTCAAACGACGTATCGCAGAACCTTTCAGTGCGGCTTTCGAAAAAAGATTCGCAACAAGTTTGAACAATTTCGTCGCAGATGTAACGTTTTATGGGCAGTTCGGATGCGCTCGGGTCGAAGGCCGGGTGGGAAGCGGCGAGCGACGAGACGCCAGCCTTGCAGGCATCGCAAGGTGCATCACCCTTCATCTGAACGCGTTTCCATCGCTACCGACCACGACGATGAAAACCTTTGCAGCGGTGTCGAAAATATATGCGAAAGTTTATGCGGAGATTGGGTGATGGCAAAGTCTCGGTGAGGCGGTGCCCTGACCCGCCCGGCTTGTCCGTTCCCGGCTTCGGAATGGCACGGGAGTTGCAGACGTGTTCGTGACGCTCACGTCCCAACGCAACGAGACGAGGTTCGCATGAACGGCTTTCGCATCCACGGGAATGCCATCCTGGCCGGCGCCACGGCCATCATCCTCGCGCTCACGCCGCATACGGCGGGGGCGGCCGGGGACGTGGTCTCGATGGACGAAGCGCTGTCGAAGCTCCCGGGCGTGGTCCTCACCCCGAAGCTCGTCGATGCCCTGCCGGCCTCGATCAAGTCGGCGGGTGTCCTCAAGGTGGCCACCGACCTGACCCCGCCCATCAGCTTCCGCGCCGACGACGGGTCGCTGATCGGCATCGACGCCGACCTCGCGACCGCGCTCGGCATCATCCTCGGCGTAAAGGTCGAAATGACCGACGTCGGCGCGGGCGCGGCGATCGTGCCGTCCATCCTGTCGAAGCGCTTCGACATCTCGATCTCCGGCATCAACGACGACCCGGAACTCGCGAAGCAGGTCGACGTGATCGACTACATGTACGACGCGACCACGATCATGACGATCAAGGGCAATCCGCTCGGCATCAAGAGCATGGGCGACCTGTGCGGCCGCAAGGTCGCCGTGCCGGTCGGCACGTTCCAGGCCCGCCTGGTCGAAGCCGCCTCGGCCAAATGCGCGACGCCGATCGAGATCCTGTCGATCCCGAAGATGCCGGACGTGCTCCAGGCCGTCCGCACGGGGCGGGCGGACGCGACGGTCAACGGCTATGCGACCAGCGTCTACACAACCGAGAACCAGATCGGCAGAGGCAAGGGGCTGGAGGCGCTTCCCGACGTGCGTCTCGCCGTCGGCTATCTCGGCATGCTGACCGCCAAGGACAACGCGCCGCTTCGCGATACCGTCGTCGCCGCCTTGCAGCAGATGGTCGACAGCGGGGCGTATGCGTCCGTCATGGAGAAGTGGGGCCTCGGGCCGCTCGCGGTGGAGACGGTCAAGGTCAACGACGCCGCCAGCATGCCCGTGGAGTGAGGCGATGTCCCTCTCGACCGCGCCCCCCACGGCCTTCGCCCTGGACCCCACGCCGCCACGCTCCATCCGCTGGGGACAAGTGACGACGGGCGGCTTCGCCCTCGCGCTCCTCGTCGGCTTCGGCCTCCTGGTCGCCCGGAGCCAGAGCGTCCAGTGGGCAGAGATCCCGCGTTACCTCGTCCATCCCTCGATCCTCTCCGGCGTGGTCCTGACGCTCCAGCTCACGTTCGGCGCCATGCTGTTCGGGATCGCGCTCGGCTGCCTCGTGGCCGTGATGGCGACGTCCGGCAACATCGTCCTCAAGGCGATCGCCGCGGGTTTCGTCTGGTGGTTCCGCGGCGTGCCCCTGATCGTTCAGGTCTTCTTCTGGTTCAACATCGCGCTGTTCGTCCCGCAGGTCGGCTTCGGCGACCATGCGATCTCCATCAACGACCTCGTCACGCCCGCGCTTGCCGGGTTCCTCGCCCTCGGCCTGCACGAGGCCGCGAACATGGCGGAGATCGTGCGCGGCGGGCTCCTGTCCGTCGACCGGGGCCAGCGGGACGCGGCGGCCGCTCTCGGCATGAAGTCGCGGCAGGCCTTTCTCACGGTGGTGCTGCCCCAGGCGCTCCGCCTCGTGGTCCCGCCCACGGGCAACCAGGCGATCGGGATGCTGAAGGCCAGCGCCATCGTGTCGGTGATCGGCATGCAGGACCTCCTGACACAGGCGCAGCATATCTACGCCCGAAACTTCCTGGTCATCGAGCTCCTGTTCGTCGCCTCGATCTGGTACCTCGCGCTGACGACCATCGCCTCGCTGGGCCAGCACGTCCTGGAGACCCGCCTCGCGCCGAAGGACCGTTCGGCCGCAGCCAGGACCAAGCCGGGCCACGATGTCGCCTGAGCCCGACGCCCCCCGCCTTTCCACTCCCGCGGCCGGTCTCGCGCCGGGCCGCACCACGTTCATGCCCATGGAGGACGACACCCAATGAAGCTCGGCATCGACGGATTGAAGCTGCCCGAAGTCCGCAAGCGCGGCCCCCTCGCCAGTCTCGACCACGTGAAGGACCTCGGCCTCTCCGGGATCTTCTTCAGCACGGTCCTCGACATGAGCCCGACGCTCGACCGCGGCCTCCTGCGGGAGATCCGCGAGAAGGCCGATGCGCTCGGTCTCTACCTCGAAAGCGGTGTGGGCAAGATCAATCCCTATTGCAGCGCCGAGGCGCCCGAACTGCGGGCGGTCGGCGACGGCGACATCATCGCCGGCTTCACCCGCATGATCGAGGCCGGCGCAGCGATCGGCTGCCGCGAGCTCTGGGTGTCCCCCGGGAACTTCAAGGCGCAGTACCGTGGCCGCCTCGCCAACGACCGCTTCCGCACGGACGTGACCTGGGACGAGCAGTTGCGTGCCATGGAAAACGTCCTGCGGCGGCTCGCGCCCGCCGCGCGGGCCAATGGCGCCCATCTCAACATCGAGACCCACGACGAGATCACCTCCTTCGAGATCCTGCGCCTGATCGAGGCCGTCGGCGAGGACTGCGTGGGCGTCGTCTTCGACACGGCGAACGGCCTCCAGCGCGGGGAGCATCCCGTCCGGGCCGCGGGGCGCCTGGCTCCCCATGTCCGCCAGACCCACGTCAAGGATGCCTATGTCGGGCGCGCGACCGGCGGGCTCGACTTCCAGACGCGCCCGTGCGGCACGGGCATCGTCGACTTCGGCGCCATCCTGTCGATCCTCGCCGCTGCGAACCCCTCGCTCAACCTGTCGCTCGAGGTCGCCCAGTCCTGCGAGGACAAGCGCCGGACCGCCCATCCCCGACAGTGCATCGAGATCGACGATCCGGTCTGGCGCGCGGCCCATCCCGACCTGACCGCCGAGGAACTCGCCGACTACATGGCGATGGTCGATGCCTACGAACGCCGGGTCGTCTCCGGCGAGGTTCCCGACTGGGAGACCTACGAGCGCGAGCAGTACGGGTATCCCACCTACGAGAACCAACCTTACGGCTTCGCTGAGGCGATCGGCTTCGTCCGCCGGTCCGCGCGGCACATCGAGACCGTCTGCGCCGAGCGCGGCATCGCCCTGTCGCCCGCCATCGGCCAGCGCGAGGCGGCATAGGGGCTTGCGCGTCTGCGCGACATTGGGAAAGAGAATGGCCGGGGCGACCCGGCGGGTCGCCCGCCGCGTGGGGCGGCCCAGGGATGGGATGACGATGAAGAAGGCACGCGGACAGGGCGGGAAGGCGACGGCCGCCAGCAGCGCGGCGGTCGACGCGGACGGCAACGACGACATCTCGGAGCGCATCCGCACGACGCTCGCCGCCGCGATCGGGGAGGGCGCGCTCAAGCCGGGAACCAAGATTCTCGAAGAGGCGATCGCGGAGCATTTCGGGGTGAGCCGAACGGTCGTGCGCGGATCCCTCGGCGTCCTCGAGAGCGACCACCTTCTCGAGCGCAAGCGCAACCGCGGCACCTTCGTGGCGGAGCCCAGCGCCGAACAGGCCCGGAGCCTGTTCGAGGCGCGGCGCAAGATCGAGCGCCTCCTTCTGGAACTTGTCGTCGCGCGCGCGACGCCCGAGCAGTTGGAGCACCTGCGGCGCCTCACCGACGACGAGGAGCGCATTCACCACCACGGCGACGAGAAGTCGAAGACGGTCCTGTCCGGCAAGTTCCACATCGCGCTCGCGGAGATCGCGGGCAATCCCGTCCTCACCGAAGTGCTGTCGAAGATCGTCGCCCGGCTGTCGCTCGTGATGTCGCTCTACGAGGAAGGCGGGCAGGACGACTGCGGCGCCGACCACCACCGCCAGATCGTCGGCGCCCTGAAGGCCAGCGACCTCCGCACGGCGCAGGACCTGATGGATCATCACCTCGCGGACATCGAGAGCCGGGTGAGGCTGACGGAGGGACAGAGCGACCGCCACGCCTTCATGACAGTTCTCCAGACCTTCTCGTAGCGGCCTGCCTGCATCTCGAGGACACCGACGTTCGCTTCCCCTGTGCCTATCGGTTCGGGAGGCGAAACCGAACGGGCCGCTTGGGTCTCTAGGCGAGAGCTGTGGCCGGAAGGGCTTCCATCCGGCCACCTATCGTCAATGCGAAGAAGCGGCCTCGACCTCTTCGATCAACCGCCGGGTCGCTTCGGCACGCACTTCGTTGGGATAGTTGCGGTTGGCCAGGACAACGATGCCGAGCTTGATGCCCGGAACCAGCACGACGTAAGATCTAAAGCCACCGGTGCCGCCGGTCTCGTTCAGGGAGACGCCGTCCGTTGCGGGCGCCAGAGGCGGATCCAGCCGCTCAACGGGCTGGATCGTCTGAGCCATCTTGCTGGAGTTTCCATCCTTCAGCCGCTGCGCGTCGACGGGCCAGGGGGACTGTTCCCAGATCAGATCTTGAACAGAAGATTCCGTCTTGAAGTAGCCTATCCGTTTGCCTGCGAGAGCGGACGACGAGATCCTTCGCCAGGAGCGCGAGATCCCGAAGAGTGCCGCGACTTTTTCGCCAAGGAGGGAAGTCGACGAGGTTCCGTCTCATCGACGCGGCGAAGAAGGATGGTCCTGTCCAGCGCCAATGCAGGGTCCTCGGCTTCAGTCCGAGCGGTTCCTTCGCCTGGAAGGAGCGTCCGGCTTGTCACCGTCAGCGTACCGACCTGATGCTGCTCGCTCTTGTTCGGGCAGCCTTTGCCGTGTCGAAGGGGACGTATGGCAGCCCGCGCATGGTGCGCGAGCGACGCGACGCTGGCTTGCCGATCGGGCGCCGACGCGTTGCCCGCCTGATGCGCCAGAACGGGATGAAAGCCCGGCAGAAGCGGCGCTTCAAGCGCACCACCGACAGCCTTCCCGCCTTCCCGATCGCGCCGAGCCTCCTGGATGAGGGCTTCGCGGCGAGCGGTCCGAACCAGAAACGGCCTATCGGCGCATGCCAGGATGCGCCTGTCGGCTGCGAGGGCGCGGACATCTCCTACGTCTGGACGCGGGAGGGGTGGCTGTATCTGGCTGTCGTGATCGACCTCTTCGCCCGACGCGTCGTCGGCTGGGCCACCAGTGATCGCCTGCACAAGGAGTTGGTCCTGTCGGCCCTCCGCCGCGCCATTGCTGTCCGAGGCCCCGCCGCCGGGCTCATTCACCACGCGGATCGAGGCAGCCAACTTCCAATCAATCGATCGTCGCAACACCTGAACGAAGGAAGTTGCAATGGACATTAAGAGAAGAAGATCAGATCTTTCGGGAAAAGCGCCATTGCCGTCACCGGAACGGCCACCCTTGGCCTCACGAGCCGAGTTCCAACGGTTTTGGTCCGGTATTGCTACGGGGATGAGCAGCGAAGATGCTGCTGTGTCGGCGGGCATGTCGGCTCCTGTTGGGGCCCGCTGGTTCCGAAAGGCGGACGGCATGCCACCAGCGATGTTGAGGCCGTCGGTCAAGCCGTTGTCCGGGCGGTATCTGGCGTTTGCCGAGTGCGAAGAGATTGCGCTTCTTCGTGTCCAAGGCCTGTCGAGGCGGGAGATCGGGCGCCGATTGGGTCTGGCCGCCTCGACGATCTCGCGAGAGTTACGGCGCAACGCCGCGACACGCGGCGGCGGCCTGGAGTCTAGAGCGACGACCGCCCAACGGCATGCCGAACGATCGGGTCGGCGGCCGAAAGCCGTCAAGCTTGCTCTCAACACGGCTTTGCGCATCTATGTCGAGGAACGGCTCGCCGGAATGGTCGCGACGCCGAAGGGTGTTGCCGTTCCCGGCCCTGATGTTCCCTGGAAGAACCGACGGCATGGCCAGCGCAAGGACCGACGATGGGCGAAGGCCTGGAGCCGGGAGCAGATCGCCAACCGTCTCACCGTCGACTTTCCAGGTGATGAGGGGATGTGCATCAGCCACGAAGCCATCTATCGGGCGCTCTTCATCCGGGGTCGCGGTGTGCTCCGGCGTGAACCGACAGCATGCCTTCGAACCGGGCGTTGCGCACGCCGCGGGCTCGCGTTGGTCAAAGAGGCAAGGGCTTTGTCTCCCCCCGAAATCACGATCAGCGAACGCCCGGCCGACGCGTCCGACCAGGCCATTCCAGGACACTGGGAAGGCGATCTCATCCTGGGGCTGGAGAGCTCGGCGATCGGCACGCTCGTTGAACGCACGACGCGCTTCACGATGCTGCTGCATCCGCCGCGCCTGGAAGGCCCTGGTGACAGACCGCGAGCCAATAACGGTCCTGCGCTCGCCGGGCATGGTGCCGAGGCTGTTCGTGATGCCATTGCACGCCCTGTCGTAGCGTTGCTTGACGAGTTACGCCGTTCATGGACCTGGGACCAGGGCGCCGAGATGGCCCAGCACGCCGCGCTGAAGATCGATACGGGCCTCGAGATCTACTTCTGTGATCCCCGGAGTCCCTGGCAGCGCGGCACGAACGAGAATACGAACGGATTGCTGCGGCAATACTTTCCCCGAAGGAACGGATCTGAGCGCATACCGCTGGACCGCTTGCCGCCATTGCCGCAACGCTCAATTTCCAGGCCGCGCAAAACTCTCGGCTCGAAGACCCCTGCCGAAGCCCTTGACCAATGGTCGAAGAAAACAGAAACGAACCCTGTTGCGACGACCGTTTGAAACCGCCTTGTATGCGTTCAAGCTATCGGTGTCCGACCTCTGCCAAACCGGAGCGCATTTTTACGAGCATGCTGTGAAGTGCGGCCCTCTCGTTGGGGTCGAGCGCGTTCAACATGGCCGAAGCGAGATTGCCACGCTTATCCAATATCTGACGGAACAGGAGTTCTCCCCTGTTGGTGAGGTTCAGTCGCGTCGCGCGACGGTCGGCTGTTGATCGCTCGCGGGTGATCAGGCCAAGCGCTTCAAGCTCGCCGACAATGCGCGTCACCTGCGCCTTATCCCGCCCAGCCAGTTCTGAAAGGCCCATGACGCCGGTTCCCGGATGTCGTCCGATATAGGCGAGGATTTCATGCTGAAACGGAGTTGCCTTCAGGCTGTCGCCTTCGGAAGCTTGCCGAAGCTCGCCATGAAACTGGCGAGCAATCGCGCCTAAAAGCTGAACGATCGCGTCATCACCTGCTCGACTGTCCATCATCTAGTTGACTATGTCCCCAATTTTCTCTTAGATGACATTATCACCTATTTGGTCACATGCGATCGGAAAGGCAACGAGATGCCACACACATATCAACTGGTTCTAACGCACATTTCCGACCAACGGGGCAACGCGGTCGGACAGGAGGTCTGCCAGTTCGAATTTCAAAATCATGACGATCTGGCGACCATTATCGAGCGCACACGGGTCAACAATATCGTTCCTGTTGATGAGGTTTCGGAATTCTGCATCGGCCTGAAACTTCTGACCGAGGTCGCCATGCGACACCGAACCGAGCCTACCTTCGCAGAGTTTTTCTCCCATCTCGGAGCGTTCATCCGCAGCATTAAAGCCCCGAAGTCAAATGAGGCAGAGTGACATGGTGTAGGTCATGCGGATCGTTCATCGCTTAGCTTCGTTGCATGTGTGTGGAGCGCACCCCGTTTTGACCGGACAGGTGGCATAGCCGATAAGGCATAGGCATCCGCCTATGAGTACGACTATGTCGAAAGCTCCTGATGG
>NZ_JACIEK010000027.1 GCF_014196835.1 Aureimonas pseudogalii | reverse complement strand
CAAGCGTATGACCCGCCTGTTCGGCACAGCAAAGCTCATCGAAGCCATCCGGACCTGAGCACGCTGCCCCGTCGTCTTACACCTGCATACGGTTCACCTCATCGAGCCCATCAGCTACCGAGTTTTGACACGGCCTCGACCCTTCCAAGACGCTGCGGACTTCGGCATTACCGACTGCTACCGAACGCGAAGCGGACATCCGACGTCGGTGACGTCTGCCTCAAGGATGACCCGCGACGGACCCCGCACGGCGTTCCAACTCGGCCGCCATGGCGACGTACGGCGCAGGCCCCAGGCTGATCCTCGAGACGCCGAGCCTCGCGAACTCCCGGACACGCTCCGGCTCGTCCGACGCCATGACGTTGATCGGCAACGTTACCCGTTCGCAGAGCGTTTGAAGGAGCGACGGATCAACGAGGCCGGGCACGAAGAACCCGTCCGCTCCCGCCTCGGCATAGGCCTTCTCGCGCAACAGAGCCTCGTCCAGAAGGACGGCGTGGTCGCTGCCAGGGTCCGCCTTCAGGAACACGTCGGTCCTGGCATTGATGAAGGCGCGAACGCCTGCCTCGTCGGCGGCACGCCGAACTGCCTTTAGTCGCTCGACCTGCTCGCGAACGGGATACAGTCCCGAACCGTTCACGACCTGGTCCTCGAAGTTCAGGCCGACCGCGCCGAGCGCGAGCAGTCGCCGGACGTTCACGGTGACCAGACCGGGATCGGCGGCGTAGCCCCCCTCGAAGTCCACGGTGACGGGCAGGTCCACGCTGCGCACGATCCGTCCCACCAGGGTCAGGACATCGTCCAGCGGCATCTCCTCACCGTCGCCATAACCCTGCGCCGCGGCGACCGACCAGCTTCCCGTAGCGATCGCCTTCGCTCCCGAACGCGCGACCGCCGCGGCGCTGCCAGCGTCCCAGACGTTGTAAAGGACGATCGGCTCGCTCCGGACGTGGAGATGTCGGAACTCGTCTGCTTTGGCGATGATGGCGGTCAACGGACGGTCTCCTGCTTGAGGGTCTTGAGTTGGCGCTCGATCTCGATCAGGCGCTGCTTACGCCAGAGACCGCCGCCGTAGCCGGTCAGCGCACCGTCCGACCCTATCACCCGGTGGCATGGGATCATGAGGGCGATCTGGTTGGCGCCGTTCGCCCGCGCCACCGCCCGCGTGGCGCTCGGGCGACCGATTCGGCGGGCGATCTCGCCGTAGGACCGCGTCTCGCCTGCGGGGATCTCGCGAAGCGCGTCCCAGACCTCACGGGTGAAGGCACTCGCCGACAGCGCCAGCGGTGTCTCGAACCGATCGGACCGGGCCGCAAAGTAGGTGGCGAGTTCGGTTGCCGCCTGTTCGGTCGGTGGCGTCGAACCGATCCCGACCGGCTCCTTCGTTTCCGCCTGCAAGCGTCTGAGTTCTGCGGGCAGGCCCTTGCGGTCCACGAACTCCAAGAGGTGAAGGTGCTGGCGGCTGCCGACCGCGATCATGTCGCCCAGCGGTGTAGGAACCCAAGTGGCCTTGAGAAGACTGTCAGTCCGCAGGTCCCCCGGCGCGCATCCCAGCAGCCGGGAGAAGGCGGCACGGAAGGCGCTCGGGGACTCGAAGCTCGCATCCTGCTGGGCCTCGATGACCTTGCCGCCGCCCGCCAGTGTCTCGAAACCCTCTCGAAGGCGTCGCTGGCGCGCCATTTCAAGAAAGGTCATGCCGAACTGGCGCCGGAAGCTCCGACGCACCGTGGACAGGTCGTAGCCGAGACGTTCCACGTGGTCTTCGGACCAACGCAGGTCGGGCCGCTCGTCCAGCGCATGCAGGAGGGCGCTGATGGTCGGGTCGGCCGAGGCGGCAGCCTGCAAGGGATGGCATCTTTTGCAGGCCCGATACCCCGCTTCGATGCAGTCCTCGATCGTTGGGAAGAAGGTGCAGTTCTTGGGCTTCGGCTTGCGGGCCGGACAGGTCAGGCGGCAGAAGACGCCGGTCGAGGACACGCAGACGAAGGCCTGTCCGTCGTAGCGCTCGTCACGCGCCAGCAGGGCCGCATAGAGGGTCGGTTGGTCGGGAAGGTCGAACAGCATGCATCCCTTCTACGACGCTGTGCCGAGCAAGGCCGCCCGGTTTCGGGCGCCTATTTCCGTCGGGACGAACCATCCGCTTTCCGGGAAAGCTGACATCGACGGCTGTCCCAGGCTACGACCGCTTTCCATCTGTGGACGCCCCCTTGGGCGCAAGCGGTTTCTGTCGGGTAGGCACGATGTCGGACGAGCGCGTCTTCGCGTTCTCGAGCGGCATGATCATCACCGACATCCCCGTCGCCCATGCCCTGGCGACCCGCGCGATCTCGGCAGGACGCGGGCGGAGGATCGAACTGTGGACATGCCCCCCGTTCTTCAGGCTCGCGAGGCGCCTTGGGCCAGCGCGGCGCGGCAGGACGAGGCACTCCTCGACGCCATCGCGCACACCGTTTCGGGCCCGTTCCACCTGATCCATCCCGGTCGGTTCGCCGAGAACCTCGGCTCGTTCCAGAACGCATTGCGCGACCATGGCGTCGCGGGCTGCGTCTACTTCGGCAAGAAGGCCAACAAGGCGGGCGCCTGGCTGCGCGAGGTCGCCCGTCTCGGCGAAGCGGTCGACGTCGCGAGCGTGCCCGAACTCGCCCATTGCCTTGCCAACGGCATTCGGGGCGAGGATATCGGCGTGACGGGAGCGGCCAAGAGCGACGAGTTGCTTTGACTCGCCTCCCGGCATGGCTGCACGGTGGCGATCGACGCACTCGACGAGCTCGACCGGGCCATCGCCATCGCAGGAGACGAGCGGTCGCTGAGGATCCTGCTGCGCGTTCTTCCACCGAACAGCCCGCACAGTCGGTTCGGCTTTTGCGAGCGCGATCTCCAGGCCGCGCTGGACCGCTGCGACGAAAGCCGGGACCAGATCGCAATGGAGGGCTTCTCATTCCATCTCGACGGCTATGCGGTCGCGCCGCGCGCCGAATTCGCCGCTGCCCTGGTGAAGCGCTGCATGGAGGCGCGCGAGCGCGGCTTTCCCGTCTCAGCGATCTCGATCGGCGGCGGCTTCGCCTGCTCCTACGTGGAGGAGGCGGACTGGCGCGCGTTCCTGGATGGCCTCGATCCGTCCCAATTCCATTCCGGCAAGCGCTTCGAGCGCTTCTACCATACTTCCAGGCGCCGACCGGGGCCGCAATGCTCGATGCCATCCTGCGAACGGAGTTCGACGGGCGGTCCCTGGCCTCCATGCTCTTGGCGGCAGGGATCAACCTGTACCTCGAGCCGGGCCGGGCGTTGCTCGACGGCGCGGGAATGAGCGTCTTTCCGGTGCTGGGCTTCAAGCGCAACGATGAGCACGGCATCGTCACCGTTGCCGGCCTCAGCATGAGCCTGTCCGAGCAGTGGAAGGGTAGCGAGTATCTTCCGTCCCCGATCCTGATCCAGCGCGGCCCGTCGCGGGATCAGACGCCGGTGCAAGCAGCGATCGGCGGCTCAAGCTGCATGGAGTACGACGTCCTGACTTGGCGCAAGGTGGGGTTTCCAGCAGCGCCCCGCGCCCGCGACCTCCTCGTCTATTCCAACACCGCCGGCTACCAGATGGACAAGAACGAGAGCGAGTTCCACCAACTGCCGCTGCCGCCCAAGATCGTCCTGACGCAACAGGGCGGACGCTTTCTCTGGAGGAGGGACGACCGATGACCGCCGAAGCCTCGAAGACGGAACGCGTGGCGGCGAGCGCCGCCGATCTCATCGGCCGCACGCCGCTCATGGAACTCACCCGGACCGGAACGGGGAGCCGGCTGCTTCTCAAGCTCGAACAGTTCAACCCAACTGGATCGACCAAGGTGCGCATGGCCCGCGAGATGGTCCTCGCTGCCAAGCGATCCGGCGCCCTGAAGCCCGGCGGACACATCGTCGAGCCGACGTCGGGCAACACGGGGACGGGTCTCGCGCTCGTCACGATCGAACGGGGCTACCGCTTCACGGCCGTGGTCGACCGCCACGCCTCGAAGGACAAGCTTCGGGCGAGGGAGGCGATGGGAACCCGCCTCGTCATGGTCGAGGGCACCGGAACGGGGCCGAGCACCGTGGAACGGCGCCGGATTGCCGGCGAGATCTCGCGCGATACGGGCGCCTTCTGGCCGGACCAGCATCACAACCCGAACAACAATGCGGGCTATGCAAGCCTTGCCGGCGAGCTTCTCGATGACCTCGCGAGCGACGTCGACTATCTCATCGGCGCGGTGGGGACGGGCGGCACCATGTGCGGAACCGTCAAGGCCTTGCGCGAGCGCGGATCGGCCGTCACCAGCATCGGCGTCGAGCCGAAAGGGTCGATCATCTTCGGGAACCCAGGCGGAAAGTACTGGCAGACCGGCGCGGGCGCGCCCGCCGGCTTCACGGTTGGCCCGAACGTCGAGCACGACCTGATCGACGAAGGCGTGACCGTATCGGACATGGACGCCTTCACAACGGCCCGGGTGATCGCCCGGCGGACCGGACTTCTCGTCGGCGGCACCGCGGGCGCTGCGATCTTCATCGCGCTGAAGCGCCTCGCGA
This sequence comes from Aureimonas pseudogalii, assembly GCF_014196835.1. Lineage (GTDB taxonomy): Bacteria > Pseudomonadota > Alphaproteobacteria > Rhizobiales > Rhizobiaceae > Aureimonas > Aureimonas pseudogalii. The sequence goes on along the minus strand of NZ_JACIEK010000027.1, from coordinate 19,975 downwards.
TCGTGGAGCCGGGCAGCACGATGGTCGCGCTTGTCTGCGACGCGGGCGAAAAGTACCTCGACACCGTCTACGACGATGCGTGGCTCCTGGAGCGCGGTCTCCTGAACGAGCCAGCGCATCAGCGGCTGAACCGTCTCCTGGCAGCGTTCGAGGAGTCGCAGCGGCTCGCGATGATCGATCACGCTCGGACGGGAACATGACCGGGATGTCGCGGGCCACGCTCCGCTACCGGGAGATCATCAGCCTTTCGGCGCCGATCGCCGGTATCCAGTTCGCGCAGGTGGCGCTGACGACGGTCGATCTGATGATGATGGGGCTGATCGGCGTCGGGGCGGTCGCTGCGGGCGGCCTTGGGCTGCTTCTCTACAACCAGCTCCGGACGATGTGCGTCGGCATGGTCACTGGCGTCGGCAATCTCGTCGCCGGCGCCGTCGGCCGTGCCGAAAAGCGGACCGGTTCAGTCGGGATCGACGACGAGGGGCGCGAGGAAGTCCGCGATCTCGTCCGCGCGGCGCTCCTGATCGCGACCCTCGTCGGCGTTGCGGCGGGCGGGTTCCTTGTCGCGCTCGGGCATGTTCTGCCGCTCCTCGGGCAGGATCCGGCGGTGGTCGCGCTGGCGCAGCCCATCATGCTGACGCTCGCGCCGGGGCTGCTGCCGATGGTGTGGATGAACGTCCTGCGCCAGTTCGCTGTGGGAATGCGCAGGCCCGGCTCGCTGCTCGTCGTGACGCTGGTCTCGATCGGCGTCAACGCGCTGCTCAACGCGGTCTTCATCTACGGTTGGCTCGGGCTTCCCAGGCTCGGCCTTGCCGGCATCGGCCTGTCCACAACGCTGGTCCAGGTCTGGACCTTCCTTGTCTACTTTCGCATGATCCGGCGAGATGCGACGCTGCGCGAGCTTATGGTGCTCGACGGATGGCGCGCCAGACGGGCGACGGTCGCGCGGATCGCGAGGATGGGCACGCCGATCGCGCTGACCTACGGGTCGGAGGCAGCCATCACCTCGATCGCGTCGCTGTTCATGGGCACCTTCGGTCCCGTGGCGCTGGCAGCGTCTAACGTGGTCAATCAGCTCGCCTATATCGTCTACCAGGTGAACATCGGCTTGTCGCAGGGCACCTCGATCCTCGTCAGCCGCGCTCTCGGCCGGGGCGAGACGGACGAGATCGGCCCGATCGCGCATCAGGCTTTGGCGATCAGCCTCGCGCTCATGGGAGCGATCGGCCTCGTCTACGTCCTCGCGCCGCACGTGGTTCTCGGTGCGTTCCTCGGCGGCCAGGAGGACGGAGCGGTTCTGGCGATGGCCTCCGTGCTCCTTTGGTTCGCCATCGCGCACCAACTTTTCAAGGGTTCGCAGAACATCTGCGTCGGGCTCCTGCGGGGCCTCGGCAACACAAAAGCGGGGCTGTGGAACACGCTGATCGGCTATTGGCTGATCGGCATTCCGGCCATGGCGCTGTGCGCCCACACCGCCGCTTGGGGCGCCTATGGCGTGTGGTTCGGCCTCTGCCTCGGCTTCGGTGCGACGAGCCTGCTCCTGTGGGTGCGCTTCACAGCCGAGCTTCGCCGGTTCACCGCCGCTCAAGGGGAAAGCGATGGCGTTCCGGCGGCTTGAGCTCCTTGCGCGGGCGTCGATGCGAGACCGCGGCGCCGCAAGAGGTCGACGTCGAAATGCGGCGGCGCGCCGGGGGCGATGTCGACGAAGCGCCCGCGGACGCGGAACACGCGCTCGATCAGGCCGCTGGCCGCGAGCGCATCCGGCTCGCCATCAAAGACACAGATGCCGCCTTTGAGAACGCTTATTCTATCGGCGATCGACAGAGCCTGATTCAGGTCGTGAATGGCCATGATCACCGCGACCCCGCGCTCCCGGCTCAGGCGATGCACGAGATCGAGAACCTCGACCTGATAGCCGATGTCGAGAAAGGAGGTCGGCTCGTCGAGGAGGAGGATGCGCGCTTCCTGCGCCAGCGCGGCGGAGATCCAGGCGCGCTGGCGCTCGCCGCCGGACAGGGCGATCAGCCGCCGCTCGGCGAAGTTCGAGAGGCCCGTGCAGTCCAGCGCCCAGGCGATCGCCGCCTCATCCTGCGGCCCGTAGGCGCGGAACAGGCCGACATGGGCGAAGCGTCCCTGGCGCACGAGCTGGCCGACCGTCATCTCGTCGGGGGCGACGGGCTGCTGCGGCAGGAAGGCGAGATGACGTGCCACCTCGCGCCGGCTCATGGCGGTGACGGGGCGCCCGTCGATCTCCGTTCGACCGGAAGCCGGGCGGACGAGGCCTGCCAGCGCCTGCAGCGCCGTGCTCTTGCCCGACCCGTTCGGGCCGATCAGCGCCCGCACCTCGCCGGGCTCGAGCTGGAGGCCGAAGCCGCTGAGGGCGGTTCGCGGGCCGTAGCGGACGGTGAGATCGGAAGCTGCGAGCGGCATGGGCGGCCTCAAGGGGTTCGACGCAGGAGGACGATCAGAACGGGGACGCCGCAGATCGCGGTGACGACGCCGATCGGGATCTCGTCGGCCTGGCCGATGAGGCGGCCGACGAGGTCGCAGAGCGTCACGACGCTCGCACCGAGCGCGATCGTCAGCGGCAGCACCAGGCGGCTCTCGCCGCGTGCCAGTGCGCGGGCGAGATGGGGCACGATCAGGCCGACGAAGACGATCGGGCCGACGACGCCGACGGCGCTTGCGGCAAGGGTGCAGGACAGGACGAGGACGAGTGAGAACTGCCGGCGATACGACAGCCCGAACGAGCGGGCGACGACGCCGTCGAAGCGCAGCAGCTCGACCGGGCGTCGAATGAGCGGCAGGATGGCGAGGCCCGCCAGGGTGAAGGGGGCGAGGAAAAGGGCGTGCTCCCAGCGCCGCGCATAGAGACTGCCAGACAGCCATTCGAGCAGGACCTCCACGCGCGTCGAACCCCAGCCCGCCACGAGCCCGAGCGCCAGGGACTGGAGAAGGGCGCCGACGGCGATGCCGCAGAGCGTCAGCCGCAAGGGGCCGAGCTCGAGGCGAAAGGCCATGAGGTAGATGACGCCGCCCGCGGCGAGTCCGCCGAGCGTTCCGACCGCGGGCATCCAGGCCGTCGGCATGTCGACCACGGTGTTGGAGCCCGGATCGTGGCTGTAGACGGCGATCATGAGGAACAGGGTGACGGCAAGGGTCGCACCTTGCGAGACGCCGATGAGCGAGGGATCGGCCAAAGGATTGCGGGTGACCGTCTGGAGCAGCAGCCCCGCCACCGCGAAATGCACGCCCGCCATCATGCCCGTCACGATGCGAGGCAAGCGGATGTCGAGGATGATCGAGCGGGCTTCGGGATCGCCGTGCCCGGTCAGCACTGCCGCGACATCGGACACCGGCAGGTCGGCAACGCCGAACAGGACGGCGAGGAGGGGTGCCGTCACGGCGAGAGCGAGGAAGACCGGAAGCAGCCAAGCGGGCGCCCGCCGGTTGGCGGCGGGATCGTTCGCCGGCCTCATCGTCCCACCTTGGCGGCGAAGCCGTCTGGGCGCTGGACGAGGTAAAGGAAGACTGGGCCGCCGAGGAGGGCCGTCATGATCCCGATCGGTAGCTCCCGCGGGGCCGCAAGGCTTCGGGCGAGGAGGTCGGCGACGACCACCGTCAAGCCGCCGATCGCCACCGCCAGCGCCATGGTCCATCCGGGTCCGGGCGGGCGAAGCAGCCGCGCGATGTGCGGCGAGGCGAGGCCGACGAAGGCGATCGGTCCGGCGACCGGTACGACGCCTGCGACCGGCAGAACGGCGAGAGCCAGGAGAACCGGCCGCCAGCGGGCGAGGTGCAGACCCATGCCGGCGGCGGCATGATCGCTGAGGGCGAGGAGACCGACGACGCGCCGCGCGGCGAAGGCGCCGCAGAGCCCGATAGCCACCCAGGGCGCCATGGCCGCGACCTCCGGCCAGGACCGGCCCTGCAATCCGCCGGACAGCCAGAACAGAAGCGAGGGAACCTGCGGGCCGCTGACGAGCAGGCAGTAGGTCGTCACGGCGTTCAGGAACAGCGACACGCTGATACCCCCGAGCGCCAGGTGCAGCGGGCTCGCCATCCGTCCGGCGGCGACCGAGAAGGTCACGGCGGCTGCGACCAAGCCGCCGACGAACCCGACGATCGGATACCAGACGGAGGACAGGGACGGCAGGAACACGAAGCAGGCGACGATCGGCGTCACCGCCCCCGCCGTAACGCCAGTCAGGCCGGGACCGGCGAGTGGGTTGCGCGTCACCGTCTGAAGGAGATAGCCCGCCAGCGCGAGCCCCGCGCCCGACATGAAGGCCGCAAGGCTTCGCGGCAGGCGCAGGGTCCAGACAAGCACCGTCTCGACGCGGCCTTCCGATGAGACGAGCGCGCCGAGCGCGGTGTCGAGCGGCAGCGTCCGGGTACCGATGGTGAGCCCGCCCAGGATCGCGGCTGCCGCGACGATGAGGAGGCCGGCGACCAGAAACGGCATCCGAAGCTCGGCGCGCGTCGGCGCAACGAGGCGCCGTTCGGTCATTTGAGGAGGGAGGGAGGAACGAGCTTGGCGGCCTCCGCCCGGACGTCCACGGCTGGGAAGGTGTCTGGGTAGAGATAATGCGCCGCCTCGCGCAGCACGATCTCCCTGGCGATCGGACCATTGGTCTCCACCCATTGGTCGCCGACATAATGGACGCGCCCGTTCTTCACGGCCGAAAGCTGGCCCCAGATCGGGTTGTTCTCCTGGGGGCGGTCCGGCCCGCTGTCGTAGACGAAGATGACCTCGGGATCTTTCTCCAGCATCGCCTCAAGGCTCATCTCCATGCCGAAGCGCCCGCCTTGCGTCATCGGGCCGACGATGTTGTCGCCGCCGAGCGCCGCGACGATCGAGGCCGCCGTGTTCTCGGTGTGGAAGGAGAACGGCGTGTCGCCGGCCCACATGATCTGGAAGCGCGGATGGGTGTCCTTCGGCACGCGGGCCACGGTCTCGGCGAGGTGCTGCTTGAAGGCGGCGTTCAGCGCCTCGCCGCGCTCCGGTTGGCCGAAGGCCTTTGCGAGCTCGGCCACCTCCCGGAAGCTCTCGTCGTAGCGCTCGATATTGTAGGCGAGATAGGGCGCGACCGCCTCGAAGGCCGGTGCGTTGCCGATCGAGTAGCGCTTCATCGCGACGATCAGGTCGGGCTTGAACTCTGTCAGGAGTTCGAGATTGGGCTTGGCGCGCTGGCCGAGCGGCGCCATGTCCTTCGTCAGGCCGAGCAGGAAGTCCGGATCGCGGCCCTTGGTCATGTAGGTGACGGCGAAGCGCTCCGGCTCGACCCCGAGCGCCAACCCGACATCGACGGCGAGATAGGAGATGGCGGCGATCCGCTGCGGGTCCGCCGGCGCCTCGACGCTGACGCCGCGATCGTCGTTTACTGGAATGGTTCGATTCTGCGCGGTTGCGGCGGTGAGGGTCACAAGCATCATACAGGACGCTGCCAGTAAATTAGAACAATTCCACATGTCAAGTTCTCCGATCGCGGTTCGCTATGCTCGAAGCGTTACCGAATAATTATGACATATACAATCATGTTTCGACCCGCCGGACAGAGTGCAATCGATCCATTAAGGTCACGATCGTAAGCGGCTTGAAGTAATAAGCAAGACGAAGCATTTTTCTTTTTGGATCGCTGACGACTAGTGGTGAAAGTGGGTTTTTTGCTGCCTGTTACGGAAGAGACAGATACTCGGCGAGCAAGATCGACTTCAAAATACCCGTACATCCGGGAAGCATGATGTGCCGCACGCTAATGGCACCCTATCGCTTTCCCTAAACCTCGCCATTTGTGGGATAGCTCGCTACGATCCCGCTGGCAGCTTACCGCCAAGCTCGTCCAGAAGCGGACTGTCGCCTTACCACCCTACATTGCCATCACAATCTTGGCTCGGTACGGGCACTGTCGGTTGCCTTGATTGACATGACGGGATGTCTCGACCGAAAGCGCTTGCCTCACCTCGCGCCCGCTTGCGCTGGCAATGCTGGTCGATCACGATGGCCGCTACGATGATCATCCTTTTCACGATCTCCTGATAGGAGGCGTCGATCCGGAGAAACGTAAAGCAGAAGGTCATCACGCCGAGGATGAGGACGCCAATCCACTGTTCCCTTGATGCGGCCCACACCTCCCGCCACCGATGACGGCCGCAGCGATGGCGTCGAGTTCGTAGGACACGCTCATGCTCGCCTGCCCGAAAACCGCCCTTGCTGAGGTGACGATCCCCGCGACGCTGAGAAGGGTTCCAGCGATGGATCTCCTCCTTGAGATCGAAGTTGCCCTGCGGAGGGACCGCGTCCGTCAAGGAGCAAGACGCGTCAGGCCTGCCCCCGCGCCGATTTCGCCGAACCGCTTCCTAACGCGTGCCGGAAGGGCGTCGTCGATAAACACGTCAGGCGCCGTCGCCTCACCAACCTTCACCAGCGTCACCATGCCCATGCCGAGATGGGGTGAGCACTTGATGCCGTAGAAGCCGGGACGGTCGAGCGTGACGGCGATCTCCTCGTCGATCTGCCCCTTGAAGCCCTCGAACCCGTCGGGTGCCATGCCTTCGATGAAAGCCGCGTTGTGGCTGCGGTGTCCGACGCGAAACTGAAGCGTGTCGCCGGGCGCGAACTCGACATAATCAGGCTCGAACACCACGGAGCCGTTCGTGCCGCGGTTCAGCATCCTCACCTCCACGGTCTCCGCCAAGACAGCGCCCGGCGCCGACATGAGGACGAGGGCGATCAACGCGCTACGAAGCCTCATGGATTGGATCCTTGGGTCTGGTCGCGGGGACGGCGTAGCGGATGAGGCAACGCCCGTTCGGCGACGCTTCGACGAAGGCGCGGACCTTGAAGGTCTCGGCGATCCGTTCCGGTGTCAGGACCTTCGCCGGGGCACCGAGTGCGACGAGACGGCCGTGATCCATGACGGCGATGCGGTCGGCGAACATGGCGGCATGGTTGAGATCGTGCAGCGCCGCCACGACCGTGATGCCGCGCGAGCGCACCAGCGCGAGAAGGCCGAGCTGGTGCTCGACGTCGAGATGGTTCGTCGGCTCGTCGAGGATCAGGATCCGCGGTTCCTGCGCAAGGGCGCGGGCGATGTGAAGCCGCTGGCGCTCGCCTCCGGAGAGCGACGGCCATAGCCGCTCAGTGAAGGGCGTCATGTCGACGGCGTCGAGCGCCGCCGCGACGATCGCATGATCCGTCTGCGACAAAGGCGACAGGGGCCTCAGATGCGGCGTGCGTCCGAGCTCGACCACATGGCGGGCCGTCAGGCGCTCGCCGGTCCCGGCCTGCTGCTCGACGAGCGCGAGCATCTTGGCCAGATCGCGCCGCGCGATGCCCTCGACCGGCCTGCCGTCGAGCGCCGTCGTTCCGGCATGGGGCCGCTTCAGGCCCGCCAGCATCGAGATCAGCGTCGTCTTGCCCGACCCGTTCGGACCGACCAGCGCCAGGAACTCGCCCGGATGCACGTCGAGCGAAACGCGATCGACGATGGGACGTCCGCCCGCTTTGAAAGTGAGATCCATCGCCGCCATTCTCATCGCGTCACCGGGCGGCGGATGAGGATAAGGGCGAAGGCCGGCGCGCCGACGAGCGCGGTCATCACCCCGATCGGCAGGACCTGGCCTGGGATCACCGTTCGCGACAAGACGTCGGCGCCGATCATGAACAGCGCGCCGATGAGGGCGGATGCAGGCAGGAGCGCGCCGTGGCGCACGCCGACCACGAGCCGCGCCGCATGCGGGATGACGAGTCCGACGAAGCCGATCGAGCCGACGATCGAGACCATGACGGCCGTCATCAGGGCGGTGGCGCCGATGAGGACCACGCGCACGCGACGGACGGGCACGCCGAGCGAGGCCGCCGCATCCGGCCCGAAGGCGAAGGCGTCGAGCGCGCGAGCGTGGAGAAGGCAGACGACGAGACCGCCCGCGGCGATCGGCACGGCGAGCCAGACGTCCGGCCAGCGCACGCCGGAGAGATTGCCGAGCAGCCAGAACATGATGCCCCGCGCCTGCTCGGCATTGGCGGACTTGGTGACAATGAGCGAGGTCAGGGCGTTGAAGAGCTGCGACCCGGCGATGCCCGCGAGGATGATCGCGACTGGCCCGCGACCGGCGAGGACCGCAAGCGCCGCGACGAACCCGAAGGCGACGACCGCCCCGAGAAGCGCGCCTGCGGACAGAGACAGCATTCCGCCGCCGAAGCCGAGGATCGCGACCGACACCGCGCCGCTCGATGCCCCTGCCGAGATGCCGAGGAGATAGGGGTCGGCCAGCGCGTTGCGCAGGAGCGATTGGAGCACCACGCCCGACACCGCCAGCGCCGCCCCGCAGGCGGCCGCCACCACCGCCCGCGACAGGCGGTAGTTCCAGACGATGCCGGCGTCGATCGGGTCGAGCGCGTAGCCGGCGTCCCACAGGCGGTTGGCGACGGTCCGCGCGACCGTTTCGAACGGGATGCGCGTTTCCCCCACCGCCGCGCCGAAGACCAGCGCGGCGAGAAGAAGCGTCAGCGTCGCCGCCGTGACGCCGAGGATGCGGGCGGAAACGGCGGCGGTGCCGTTCACTTGGCGAGGCCGGCCTTCTGGAGCGCATCGGCGAGGACCTCGATGCCCTCGATCGTGCGGATCGTCGGGTTCATCGCCTGCGCATCCATCTCGACGATCCGGTTCTCTTTCACCGCCGGCATCAGGCTGGCGACCGGGTCCTCGTGCAGGAACTTCAGCTTCACGGCGATGTCGTCGGCGGGGAAGCGGCGTCGGTCCATCCGGCCCGCGACGATGACGGTCGGATCGGCCCGCGCGATCGTCTCCCAGCCGACCGTCGGCCATTCCTCCTGGCTGTCGATGACGTTCCTGACGCCGAGCGTCGACAGGATCGCGCCCGGCGCTCCGCTCCGCCCGGCGACGTAAGGATCGATGTCGAGTTCGGCCGAGGAGAACCAGAACACGGCCGAGACCTCGCCCGTCAGGCCGGCGATCTTCGCCTTCGCCGCCGTCTCGCGAGCCTTCAGCTCGGCGACGACCTCCCGCCCGCGGTCCTCGACGTCGTAGATCCGGGCGAGGTCCATGACCTCCTGGTAGACGAGGTCCATGGAGAAGCTCGCGGTGCGCACGCCGTCGCCGCCGCTCGAATTGTCCTTGCCGATGCAGTCGGCGGGCGAGGTGTAGACGGGAATGCCGAGCTCCCCGAACTGCTCGGGCGTCGCGACGACGCCCTCCGGCCCGACCTGCCACTGGAACTGCGTCGTGACGAGATCGGGACGCTCGGCGACGACGCTCTCGAAGCTCGGATCGTTGTCGGCGAGGCGCTTCACCTTGGCGTTGGCCTCCTCGTAGCCCTTCAGCACGGGGCCGACCCAGAGGGCGGTGCCCGCCACTCTATTCGACAGGCCGAGGAGATAGAGGACCTCGGTCGTCGACTGGCCGATCGAGACGGTGCGCTCCGGCGCCTTGGCGAAGGTCAGTGTCGTGCCGCAATTCTCCATCGTCAGCGGATATTGCGTCGGTGCGGCGAGCGCCGAGCCGGAGGACAGCGCGAGCGCGAATGCGCCGGCGACGGCGGACGGAATGCGGGCATGGATCATGGAAGGTATCCTTGAAGGGAGCGTGCGGGAAAGGGAGCGTGCGTGAGCGGACGAGCCTCGGAGGCCGCGCGGAGGCGGGTCTTCGGCTGCGAGCGCGCGACGGATCGTTCGGGCGAGCCTCAGGGCCGCGCGCGATCCCGGCAGGGTGGCGACAAGGAAAAGGGTTCGGCACGGTTGTGCCTACGAAGAGCCGTCATGGGCATCCTTTCCGAGCATCCCCGCTCGAGACAATGGATCGATCGCTTGACGGCAGGTCTCCTGGCTCGCGGAGGTCGCACCGATCATCTGCCTTCCCACGACGGCCCGGGGGCTCTCGCAGTGGCATGGCGCCGGGGCGACCCGGCGGCCCGCCGAGACGCTCCAAGAAGCGTCACGGGGATGATCGGCATCCGCTTACAGTTGCGGGGGCAGCCACGGTTTCGGCCCCGATTGGGTCGTCCTCACCGTGTTCCCTTTTAATCCCCCGGGCTCGTCGCCGCGGGGAAACCGTCGCACCCTGCTTACGCGGCAGCACATGACGACGTCAATGATCGACACAAGGGATGTCTGCTTAAGTAAGCCTACGATCCAAAGTGGACCGTCCGGTTTCCATCTGTGGACGCCCCCTTGGACGCAAGCGGTTTCTGTCGGGTTGGCACGTTGTCGGATGCTGCCATCTGTCCGGCCTCTGACGCAGCGTGTCGCTGCGGGCCCGTATGGGAGTTCGCGGACCGGAACCAAAACACCCACGGCGTGCTCGCTGGCACGGTGGAAACCACTGGTTCTTCCGGCCCCGTCTCACTGAGCGTTGTGCCATACCCTCCTTCGACCGACCTCGCGTCCCGACGGCCTCTGACGACGACCTCGGCTTACGCCTCGGCCGCCATCGGAGCTCGGTAAGTTCCGCCCTTCGTCAGAAGGGCCCAGACGATTCGCGCCATCTTGTTGGCCAGCGCCACCGTCACCAGCATGCGCGGCTTGCGTGCCAGCATTTGTTCGAGCCACGATCCCCTTCGCCGTCCCGCGCCGCGTGGCCTGAAGGATCACCGCGCTGGCTCCGATGATGAGAAGGCGCCGCAGCGTTCGCTCGCCCATCTTCGAAGTCGCGCCGAGCTTCTGCTTGCCGCCCGTCGAGTGCTGCGACGGCGTCAGTCCGAGCCAGGCGGCGAAGTCGCGCCCTTTGGCGAATGTCTCGGCTGCTGGTGCCAGGGCCGTCAGAGCCGTCGCGGTGATCGGCCCGATCCCCGGAATGGTCATCAACCGGCGCGCGGCTTCATCCTCGCGGGAGCGCCGGGCGATCTCCTTGTCGAGAACGGTGATGCGCTCGTCGAGATCGGCGAGGAGGTCAAGCATGACGCGGAACATCGAGACGGCCGCCGGCGGCAAGGAGGCGCCCAACTTGTCGTCGAGCAGATCACTCAGCATCGAGACGTAGGCAGGCCCCTGGAGTGGCTCCCTTGGGCCGGACAGGTGTCAATGCCGACTGAATTTTGGTTCTCCCGCAAACTGTGTGAAGTTGATGGGCCATTTTGGGTGCGGGCGACATATCGCGGGATTGGCAATGAACCCGAGATTCTGCGATGTCCCGCCGCCTTCTTCCCCTCGTTCCAGACGCGATCCACGTGTGCGAGGTCGTCAACAAACCTGAATGCGTCGTCATCTGCGGTCGTATGAAGCCTGGTCCAGTGGCTTGTCCGATCTGCGGAACGCCGTCGACCGCATGCCATGGTCGATACGATCGAACGCTTGCGGATCTTCCTTGGCAAGGCAGGCCGGTCCAGTTGCGCCTTCGGCTCCGCCGTTTCACCTGTCGCAATTCGGCTTGCCATCGGCAGACCTTCTGCGAGCGGCTCGATGCCGCGGCAAGGCCGTTTGCCCGCCGATGGCCGCTGCGTAGGAACAAAGAGCTTCTCGGCACTTCGGCGCCGGGAGGAGCCAGGCAAGATGCCCAAGCGTGATGACCCCGAGGGGCGACACCTCGATGTCGATCAGACCGTCCGTTGCAATGCGCCTTCGAGCGCGACAGTTTGATTGAGGCGAACGAAATGGCGGATCTCATCGTGGCCAACGGTCCAGGACCGCGCTCACAGGCCGGACATGTGACTGCACCGTCCGACGGAGATTGACGCGACGGTCACCTTGCAAACCGGGCCGTTCCACATATGCAACGGAGCCCGCGCAACAGATCGAGCCGCCTCGCTCATTCCGATCCCATCATGGGAGGGCCCGACTGGGTCGATCCCGAAGAGAAGCGTGATCCGCAAGGGATCGAACGTCAGCCAGGGCAAAAGGTCAGTTCAGGGGCGCTTGACCTCAACATGTCGAATAGAGCAGAGTCATCTTAGTTGACATCGGTTCAATTTAGATGGAAGCTGTCTTGCCGACTGGGAGGCGGCCTTCATGAATTTTGATGTTTCGTTTTCGGTGTCTCGCTCGCAAGCAGGCTTTGCCAGAAGCGTTTTGCTCGCGCTGGTGGCAACAAGCTGCGCAGGCGGATCGGCATCGGCCGCGCCGTCCGGTGAGCTTGTGGTCCTGCAATGGCTGACGGGGTCCGAGGCCGAGAGCTTCAAGCGGATCGAGGCCGCCTTCGTGAAGGCCTATCCGGACGTGACCGTTCGCGAGGTCGTGGTGACGTGGTCGGGCGATGCGCGGGGCAGCGTGCGGACGTCCCTCATGGGCGGCGAAAGCGCCGACCTCCTCGTCAACACGTGGCCGACCTTCCGCGCAGAACTGGCCGACGCGGGCCTGCTGCGCCCGCTCGACGAGACCTACGAGGCGAAAGGCTGGGGCGAGACGCTCGATTCCGCCTGGCGCACGCTCGGCTCGATCGACGGCAAGCTGTACGGGCTGACCTACACCTATGGCGACCGTTCCGGCATCTGGTACCGCAAGCAGACCTTGACGGATGCCGGCATCGAAGCACCGCCTAAGGATTGGAACGCCTGGATCGCGAGCTTTGCGAAGCTGCGCGAGAAGGGCGTCACGCCCCTCGCCGTTCCCGCCAAGTTCTGGGCGCATGCCGAGATCTTCGAGACGCTAATCCTGCGCATGCAGGGAACGGAGTTCGCGCGCGCCCTCGCCCGGCACGAGGTCGCCTGGACCGACGACCGCGTCAAGGCGGCCCTGCGCAAGTGGCGCGAGCTCATCGACGCAGGCTGCTGCGCCGAGCCGGCGACGATGTTGAGCACCGATTGGGACAATGCGGCCGATCAGGTTCTTCAACGGCGCAGCAGCGCCTATGTGCAGCTCGGCATGTGGATCAGCAGCCGCGCCGAGGAGACCTACAAGCTGAACGGCGAGACCGACTTCGGCCTGTTCCAGTTTCCGGCCATGGGCCTCGGCCACGACGATGCCGCCAGCATCGACAGCAAGGAGTTGGTCTCCCTCGCCAGCGGCGGCAATCCCGAGGCGGCGGACGCCTTCCTAGACTTCATGATCGGCAAAGAGGCCGCGACGATCCTGGCCGAAAGCGGCCTGGCCTCTCCTTCCAAGCTCGTCGATCCCTCGATCTATCCACCCGCGATCCAGGCCTCGAACGCCTTCGTCGCCGGGTCCGACGCGACGTTCGTCCTTGGCGACACGCTGCCGGGCGAACTCGCCGACGAGTACCGCGTGCAGCTCCAGCGCTTTCTGCAGGACAGGAGCGACGCCAATATCGACGCGGTGACGCAGGCTCTCGAAGCCAAAGCGGCGAGCCTCCCATAATGTCCACCGCTACGCCGTCGCGCGCGCCGGGGCTGGCGCAGGCCGGCGCCGGAAGGCGCTGGTATCGGTCGGACGGGGGCGCTGCCCTCGTCCTTCTCGTCCCCATGCTCCTGCTCTTCGCCTGTTCGGTCGTCTACCCTCTCGCGGAGACGATCCGCCTGTCCTTCTACGACGCGCGGGGTCTCGGCGTGCCCCGCTGGATCGGCCTTCGCAACTACGCGACGCTGGCCGCCGATCCGAGCTTCCGCTCAGCGCTCATTGCCACCCTGATCTGGACCCTGGCGACGACGGCGCTGTCGGTCGGCATCGGTTGGGGTCTGGCGATCCTCTGCGCCTTCGCCCCCCGCGCGACGTCTCCCTTCCGCCTGATGATCTTCAGCGCCTACGGCATCGCGGAAGCGGTCAGCGGGTTCATCTGGCTCGGCATCTACCGACCGGACGAAGGCGGCCTCCTCAACGCGATTCTCGGTGCCATCGGGCTCGGCGCCTTGCAGCATGCTTGGCTCGGCGACACGTCCACCGCGCTGGCCGGCATCGTCGTCGCCTATGCCTGGACGCAGGTCGGCCTGCCCCTCATGACGTGCTTCGCCGCCGTGCGCACGATCCCGAAGACCATCTTCGAAGCGGCCCATGTCGATGGCGCCCGGCCGCTCTCCCTCATTCGTCACATCCTCGTACCGTTGTCGCTGCCAGGCCTGACGGTCGCCGTGTTCATCAATCTCCTGAACAGTCTGCGCGCCTTCGACATGATTTTCGTGCTGACGGGCGGCGGTCCGGCGCGCACGACCGAGACCGTCGGCTACTTCATGTATCGAGAGTCCATGCTCCAGTTCAAATTGGGCTACGGCGCCGCAGCCACAGTGGTGCTGCTCGTCGCCGTGTTCCTCGTGTCCGTTCCGCTCCTGCGCCAGCGCACGGCGGAGGCGACATGATCGGCCGCACGCCCGCCTGGATCCCCCTTCTCGTCGGCCTCGTCGCCTTCGCCTGGATCGTGCCGCTCGTCGGCCTCGTCATGACGTCGCTGCGTCCACCCGGCGAGATCGCCGCCGGCGGCTGGTGGAGCCTCGGCGAGGTGACGTTGACGCTCGACGCATGGCGGTCGGTCTGGACGACATATCCGCTGGCCTCGGCCTTCTGGACGTCACTCTCGCTGACGGGTCTCGCCACGCTCCTCACCATGCTTCTTGCCCCGGCTGCGGCCTACGCCTTCCAGTTCCTGGCCTTTCCGGGCCGGCGCGTTCTCCTCGTCGTCGTCGTCAACTCCTTCGTTCTCCCCCAGCAGGTCGTCGTCATTCCGCTCTTCACGCTCTGGCGCGATCTCGGGATGATCGACAACATCTGGTCGGTGGTGATCCCCTATGTCGGACTGTCCTTCGCCTGGTCGGTCTTCCTGGTGAAGAACTTCCTCGCCGACTTTCCCAAGGAGCTGATCGAGGCGTCGCGCATCGACGGCTGCTCGCCGATCTCGACCTTCCGGCATGTGGTTCTGCCGAACGCGATGACGCCGATCGCGGCGATCGGCATCCTGCAGTTCCTCTGGAGCTGGAACTCGATGCTGCTGCCGATGCTCTATCTGCGCAGCGACCTGCCGCTGACGGTGCTTCTCGCCCGCATCGCCGGATCGTTCGAGCCCAATCTTGACCAGCAGGCCGTCGCCGCCATCGTCACGATCGCGGCTCCGCTTCTGGCCTTCATCATCTTCCAGCGCTTCTTCGCGATGGACGCGCGCAATCGGTCCGGAGGCAAGGAATGAGCGAGGATCTGGAACGGCGCAAGCGTCCGACGATCCACGACGTCGCGCGCCAGGCGGGCGTCGCGGTCGGGACCGTGTCGCGCTATCTCAACGGGCAGGACGTGCGCGCGGGCAAGCGCGCGGAGATCGAGCGGGCCGTCGAGGCGCTCGGCTTCCGCCGCAGCGCGCTGGCCGCAGCCATGAAGGGCGAGCGCACCGGCCTCGTCGGCTTCATGGCGCCGGACTTCGACGAGTATCACTCGGCGCTTCTGAACCACCTAGCGCAGATCCTGCGCCAGAGCGGGCAGAAGCTTCTGACCTATTCCCACGCAACCGACGGCTCGCTGCTGCGACAGTCCCTGGACTTCCTGGTGGAGCAGCGCGTCGACGCGCTGGTCATGGCGGGCCTGCCCAACTCGCAAGGCATCCTGTCGGCCTTCCACGACGAGGGCATTCCTGTCGTCGTCTACAACAACGACGTGCGCGGCGAACGACTCGACCGGGTCTTCGTCGACAACGTCAAGGCAAGCAGCCGGGCGGTGGGGCATCTCGTCGATGTCGGCCATCGCAAGATCGCGCTCGTGACGGGGGATCCGAAGGACTCGACCGGCGTCGAGCGGCGGTTGGGCTACGAGGAGGCCTTGCGCCGTCATGACATCCCGATCGATCCGGCCTACGTCTTCGTCGGCGACTGGAAGACCGAGGCCGGGTACAACGCGCTCCAGGGCTTCATGGCCCTTTCGGATCCGCCGACCGCGATCTTCTCCTCCAACTACCGCATGACGACCGGCGTGCTCGAGTGGCTGCGCGAGCACGGACTGCGCACGCCCCAGGACATCGCCATCGTCAGCTTCGACGACGTCGACCTCTTCCGCCTCTACGACGACGGCATCACCGCCGTCGCCCAGCCGCTTCCGCTGATCGCGGAGGCGATCGCCGGCTACGTCGCCACGCGTCTCGGCGACGGCGAGGTGCCGGACATCCGGTCCCGCACGATCGAGTGCAACATCATCCTGCGCGGCTCCACCCGCCGGCCCCTTCCAGCTTCGCCCGCCGAAAGGTTCGGTCATGACCGGTATTGAGCTTCGCGGCATCGACAAGACGTATGGCTCGGCCAAGGTCATCGAGGGCCTCGATCTTCACCTCGACGAAGGCCTGCTGACGGTGTTCGTCGGTCCGTCCGGCTGCGGGAAGTCGACGCTCCTGCGCATGATCGCCGGGCTGGAAAGCATCTCGCGCGGCGAGGTGCGGATCGGCGGGCGCCGGGTCAACGAGGCCTCGCCGACGGAGCGCGGCGTCGCCATGGTGTTCCAGAACTACGCGCTCTATCCGCATCTGACGGTGCGCGACAACATCGGCTTTCCCCTGCGCATGGCGGGCATGAAGCGGGAGGAGATCGCGGCCAAGGTCGCGCGGACCGCGGCACGGCTGCGCATCGAGGCGCTTCTCGCTCGCAAGCCCGCCGCGCTGTCCGGCGGCCAGCGCCAGCGCGTCGCCATCGGCCGGGCCATCGTGCGCGATCCGAACGTCTTCCTCTTCGACGAGCCCTTGTCCAATCTCGATGCGGAGCTTCGCGTCCAGATGCGGCTGGAGATCGCAAGCCTCCACAAGACCCTCGACGCGACGATGATCTACGTCACGCACGACCAGGTCGAGGCGATGACGCTGGCCGACCGGATCGTAGTCATGCGCGCCGGGCGCGTGGAACAGACGGGAACGCCGATGGACCTCTACGACGATCCCGACAACATGTTCGTGGCCGGCTTCATCGGCTCGCCGCGGATGAACCTTCTGCACGGGCGCGTCGATGCCCGCGTCGAGGGTGGGGTCCGCGTCGTGCTGCGCGATCTCGAGACGCCGCCGGTCGCGGTGCGGATCGACGCCCGTCTCGAGCCCGGCAAGCCGGTCGTGCTCGGCCTGCGGCCGGAAGCCTTCTCGCCAGCGGGCGACGTGTCCGTCCGGGTGGTCGCGGACGCCGTCGAGAATCTCGGCGGCAGCGCCTTCGCCTATGTGCGCCTCGGCGAGGGAGACGGCGAACCGCTGACGCTCGATCTCGGGAGCGATCGCACGATCCGGGCCGGCAGCCCGGTCGTCACCGCCTTCGCTTCCGATAAGGCGCTTCTCTTCGATCCCGAAACGGAACGGCGTATCCGCTGAATTCAGCTGCGACGAGACGGTGACTCAAGCCGCCTCCAACCAGTCGTTGCCGCCCGCGACCATTTTGATCGAACCCTCGACCGGCCGCGCCGCGTCGACCGGTTTTCCATGTCCCTGCGAAAGACCGACATCCATGACGACTGACGAACTCTGGTACGAACGCCCGGCCGCCGTCTGGACCGAAGCCCTTCCCGTCGGCAACGGGCGCCTCGGTGCCATGGTGTTCGGCGGCGCCTGGAGCGAGCGCTTCCAGATCAACGAGAGCACGTTCTACAACGGCGGACCGTACCAGCCGATCAATCCCGAGGCCGGAGCGAACATCGGGCGGGTCCAGGCGCTGATTCTCGAAGGGCGCTATGCGGAGGCCGAGCGCCTCGCCTACGAGAAGGTCATGGCCTCGCCCGACCTCCAGACCTCGTATCAGCCGATCGGCGACCTGCATCTGTCATTCAACCATGACCTGACCACGAGCGACTACCGTCGCTCGCTCGATCTCGACACCGGGATCGCGACCACCGGGTACGAGTGCCGGGGCGTCCGCTTCCATCGCGACACATTCGCAACGGCCGTGCACGACGTCATCGTCTGCCGGATGACGGTGTCCAAGCCCGGCGCCCTGTCATTGTCGGTTCTGATGAGCAGCCCGCAGAACGGCGCGGCCGAGGAGCGTTGCGACGACACGATCGGATATCTCGGCCGCAACCGCACCCAGAACGGCATCGCCGGCAGGCTGCGCTTCGCATTCCGGGCGCGCGTTCTGCCTGAGGGCGGACTGTTCGACCGGGGCCCAGAGGCGATCCGAGTGCGCGAGGCGGATGCGGTGACCCTTCTCATCGACGCAGGAACGAGCTTTCGCCGATACGACGACGTCGGCGGCGACCCGGAGGCCGAGACGCAGCGTCGGCTCGACGAGGTGGCAGCCATTCCCTACGAAACGCTTCTGGCCGACCATCTGGCCGACCATCGCCGGCTCTACCGCAGCCTGTCCCTCTCGCTCGACGGCCCCGACCGGACGCAGATCCCGACGGATCGGCGCATCGCCGAGTTCGCCAGCGGCGACGATCCCGATCTCGCCGCGCTCTACGTTCGGTTCGGTCGCTATCTCGCCATCACGAGTTCGCGGCCGGGCACCCAGCCCGCCAATCTGCAGGGCATCTGGAACGACGAGATCCTGCCGCCGTGGAACAGCAAATACACGGTCAACATCAATCTCCAGATGAACTACTGGCTGTCCGACCCCGCCAACCTGTCGGAAACGTTCCTGCCTTTGATCGAACTCGTCGAGGACGTGACCGAAACCGGGCGCGCCATGGCGAAGGCACATTATGGCGCGAGCGGCTGGGTGCTTCATCACAACACCGATCTCTGGCGTGCCACCGGGCCGATCGACGGGCCGCCATGGGGCCTGTGGCCGATGGGCGGTGTCTGGCTCTGCGCCCAACTGTACGATCACTGGCGCTTCCAGCCGAGCCGCGCCCTGCTGGAGCGCATCTTCCCGCTCATCAAGGGCGCGGTCGACTTCACCCTCGACACGCTCATAGAACTGCCCGGCACCGATCGGCTCGTGACCTGCCCGTCGCTCTCACCGGAAAACTCGCATCCCTTCGGCTCGACGCTCTGCGCAGGGCCGGCCATGGACAGCCAGCTTTTGCGCGATCTCTTCGCGGCTGCGATCGATGCCTCCGAGCGGCTCGGCATCGAGGCGGACTGGCGTCGCGCGGTGGCGCTTGCCCGCGAACGCCTGCCCGACGACCGGATCGGTAAAGCCGGCCAGTTGCAGGAATGGCTGGAGGACTGGGACATGGAGGCGCCGGAGCCGCAGCATCGTCACGTCTCCCATCTCTACGCCTTGTATCCGAGTCTGCAGATCGACTTGCTGGAAACACCCGAACTCGCGGCAGCGGCGGCCGTCTCGCTGGAGCGGCGTGGCGACGACGCGACGGGCTGGGGCATCGGCTGGCGCCTGAACCTCTGGGCACGGCTCGCACGCGCGGACCGCGCTCACGAAGTTCTGGAGCTGCTTCTATCGCCCGAGCGAACCTATCCGAACCTCTTCGACGCGCATCCCCCCTTCCAGATCGACGGCAATTTCGGCGGCGCGGCCGGGATACTCGAGATGCTCGTCCAGTCCAGGCCCGGCGAGATCCGCCTTCTCCCTGCCCTTCCCGACCGCTGGGCACACGGACACTTCTGCGGCGTGCGCGTGCGCGGCGGCCTTCTGGTCGACCTGGAATGGCGTGACGGCCAACTCGTTCAACTCGCCCTGACGGCCGAGAATGCAGGCGCCGTCCGCATCCGCCATCCCGGCGGCATCTTCACGGCAAGCCATCTCGCGGGCAGGACCGTCTTGGCACTGGACGAAATGACGTGACCGACCTCGGCGCGACCGGGCATGAGGCTCCGTCGCCATCGAGAGTCGTCAAGAGGACACTTGCAACGGACAATCGAACCGAACCACACGAGCAACCCTACTTTGCTCATCGCATCGAGGGTGCGCGGCAGATCGAGCAGTTGAACGAGTCCAATTGGCCGCCGATCCGGCTTGAGGCGATGGCCGGGAGCATGGAGATTGCCGGCGCCAGAAAAGAGCTTCTCTGCCTGTGGCACACCCGGGCGAGCGAGGGCTACCGGATCGTCCCGAAATACGAGGCGGATCTCGTCAGCATCCGGTTCATCACGCAAGGGTGCCTGCTCCGGCGCAACACGCGCGAGACGTTCATCGGGCAGCCCAGCCGCGCCATTCTGGTGGGGTTCGGCGAAATGCGCGAGGAACAGGCGTCGAGGGCGTTCGAGTCTCTCGGCGGCACGATCAGCCGCGA
>NZ_JACIEK010000026.1 GCF_014196835.1 Aureimonas pseudogalii | reverse complement strand
CTCGGCGGAGAGAGCGGCATAGCGGAACGCGGCGTCGAGATCCGAAGGATCCGCGAGCATCTGCGCGAACAGCGCCTGACGCTGCGCCGCGATCCGCGGCGTTCCGGTGGCCGACTGGTTTACCGCCGCGGTGACGACGGCGGTCTGCGCGAGCGCGCCCGCCGTCGTCAGGGGAACGAGGCAGGCGGCAGACAGGAGAGCGGTCTTCCAAGGCATGGCGATCTCCTAGAAGCGTCGCATGACGCCGAGAGAGGCGCTGACGCCCTTCCTGTTTCCGTGCGGAAAGGAGATGATCGCACTGGCAATGTGTCGGACGCCGCGCGGTACGTCGAACGTCGGATCAATTGGACCGAACCGGATCGGGACGCCAGACCAACTCCGGTATCAAAGTCTCAAAATAGGATGCTCTGTTTCCGCGTGCTGGAAGACGACCTGACTCCAACCTATCAGGTTTGTGTCGACGTGAGTTTCTTACGCAGAAACGCATCGACAGGCCGCATATGCTGCCTCAACTTGGGGTAGTATCACGCAGCACCTTTAAGTTGAAAAGGCGCAATTCTACCGATGCAGACCCCTCTCCAATTCGTTAGAATCAGCAGTACAGAACTGGGCTCTGAGCATGCTCTCTGCACTTGGAAATCTTCGCTTCCTCAGTATCAGATCGACCTGAACGGCCTCTCACCCGAAGATTCTTCGATCGAGTTGTCAGCATGGCTGGCCGACACATTGATCGTGGGTGAAGGACACCTGTCGCCGATGCGTGTGATCCGCGATCCGCTCCAATTGAGCGACGGTTGCGACCACATCCTTTTCAAGCATTGCCTCTGCGGAAGCTGGCACGGCGAAGCCGATGGTCGCCCCGTGTTCGCCGGAGCAGGCGACACGATCTGCATGGATACAAGCCGGCCCTTTCGGCTTCTTAATAACTCATCACGCTACATCTTTATAATCGTCCCGCGCGACAAGTTTCCGCAAGCCCTTCTTCGTAATTCTTGGCTGCACGGTTCCGTGCTGCGCGGAGTGGGCAGTCGACTGCTGTCGTCTCACCTGAATGCGCTGTTGAGTTGTCTTCCTTCGCTTGTTCGCAAGGAGGCCCTGCGACTGACACCTGCCACCGTTTCCCTCCTGCTGGCAGCGATGGGGGAAACGGAGGATTCGATGTTGCCGATCGCCTTCCCGAGATCGACTCAACCTGCCCTGCAACTCCGGGTGGAACGTCACATCGAGCGAAATTTGTCTTCCCCCGATCTCGTGCCGGACGCGATCTCGCGAGACCTCAACATTCCCCGTTCGTCGCTCTATCGCGCATTCACGGCGTTAGGCGGCCTTTCCAACTACATCCAGACCCGTCGGCTCGATGTAGCCTGCGCGCTTCTCTTCCATCCAGAGGAACACCGCAGCATCCGTGAGATCGCGGAAACGCTGGGTTTCGACAACACATCCACGTTCTCGAATGCCTTCCGCCGCCGCTTCGGCTGCTCGCCTCGCGAGGCGCGCAGCAGGAAGTCGGCCTGGATCGGCGATACGCAGGCCGTCTTCAGGCATTGGTGCGAGACGATACGCAGTAACGAGCATACGAGCGCATGCGGCGGTGTCGACATGCCGAACAACGGTCATGGCCCTACTGACCGCCGGACTGACCGCCGGACAGGACGGCTAAGAAAGCAGAGCGCGTAGGCATTCCTACCCGCCCTAAGGCATTCCCGTAAGCGTTCTGACGGGAATGACGAGTTGTCCCCCATACGGCCAAGATCCTGACAGGACGCCCGAGAGGCTTACGGTTTCGGGCGCTCGGGGCAATCCAGCCGTTGTAGCAGCCGGCACGGCCGGAACGGGCACCCCCTGCAGCGTTCGCGCGCAGGAGCTGGATAGCTTCGTAGCCGCGAACAATCAGGTTGGGATTGTCGGGACAGATGACACGTCCGGAAGATCGGCTTATCGCAATCCCGTAGCGGTCGTGACCGGCTGACAAGGAAAACCTTATGCGACCGAGTGGGATCATTGGGCAATGAGCACAGATCTAAAAGATGCTCACGCCGAAAAAGGCGCTTCGAGCGAGCGTCTCCCATTCGTTCGATTGAACAGCCAAGAGCTCACGCCGGACGCAGCCTTCAAGCAATGGCAGGCTCTTCTTCCGCAATACAGCATCCGCCTTCCCGTTGGACATGACATACGCGACTTTGCAATTGATGCATCCGCTTGGCTACTTGATCCCCTTGTGGTCATGGCTGGCCAGTCAACGACAGCCTGGGTCGACAGGGTGGTCAGAGGCGGCAAGATGGATGAAGCCAACCAAGTGTTCGTGGTGTTCGCAGAAGGACGATGGGCCGGAGAAGCGGACGGCAGGCCCTTCGATTTCGGCGACGGCGAGTTGATTGGCTTGGACACCGGGCGGCCCTCGGTCGGTCTGTCGACCAACAGTCGTTGGATCATGATCAACGTCCCGCAACGAGCCCTCGCCAAACTGATGCCTTCGATCCCCGACATCCATGGTCATGTCTTCCGCTCGGCCAGTGCTGCCTTTCTTGCCGATCATATGATTGCAATGGCACGCCATCTGCCGAGGATGCAGGTCGATGAAACCGAGCGGATCACCCGTGCGACCCTGTCGCTGATCGCCTCCGCCCTCGACGAACTGACGTTTCGGACCAAGACGAACGAAGCGTTCGCGCCGTCGGCGATACGCCGGCGAGTGGAACGCCATATCCAGCAGAACCTTGCGGCCACGGATCTGTCGCCAAAATCCATTTCCGAGAAACTTGGCATTACCCGTTCGACGCTCTACCGGGCCTTTTCACCGATCGGGGGGATCGCCGCCGTCATCTCGGAACATCGGTTGGACACGGCTCGGGCGATCCTGTTCCATCCCGAGGACCATCGCTCGATCAGCGAGATCGCGAATCTTCTGGGTTATCGGAGCACGGCGACGTTCTCGAAGGCGTTCAATCGCAGATTCGGCTGTTACCCTCGCGTGGCACGCGCAACCGGAACAACGAGGGAACGCATGGGTGGACGCCTGCTCTTCCACTTCTGGGAAGACGTACTGACGAAGTCGTGTGTGGACGCGGACGACAGAGCTGCCATCGAAATCTGGGGGCCCAACCCGAAAAGAGTTGATCGGTTTCAATAGGTTGTGATTCCAGCAGGTTGCGAGACTTGGTGAAGCCAATCATACCGAGGACGGCTCCATTGCGAATAGGCGATCCGGCCGCAATGATCCCGTTCTGTTCTAATTTTAGGCGGCGAACACCTGGAACAGCCGTCCAAATCGGGCCTCCGATCCACCGGTCAGGCTGTCCACCATTGAGCGGAACTGGCCCTTCCGGAACATCCGCATCGTCTCGAACCCTCGAATGGCGTTGTGGGCGGTTTTCCGAGACTGGAAGCCCCGAACGGTCGGACCCGCTGCTTCAGCTTGCCGTGGTCGGACTCCAGACGGTTGTTATCGGGCATGCTGGCGGCGGCATCGCCGACATCGCTTGCGCAGCGTTGCCTCTTGCGTAAGCTGATCGCAACCGGGAAAGGGGATGCCGGGAGCATGAAGGTGGGCAGGCCGAAAGTACCTCTGAGCTGCGAGCTCGTGTTGTTATCTGGCTGGTGCTGCGCATGTGATTGAAGGGCTTGGCCGCGAGCCGGGTCCGCTACGGGTATCGACGCCTGCCTCTGCTGCTCCAGCGCGAGGACTGGGTGATCAACCACAAGCGCGTGTACCGGCTCTACAGCGAAGAAGGGCTGTCGATCCGCACGCGCAGGTAGTGTCCGCGCTGGCGGTGGAAATTCGGACGTCAAACGGCGTGACGGAGGTGGCCACCGGATTGGCTGGCTAAGGTGGAGTTGCGAAGCTTCAACCTGACCGGAGAACCCGATGACCGAGGACAGATTACCGCTTGCCGAGCTTCTGGCGAAGGCGAGCGACGGGGATTTCCTGAGGACGATCGCCGAGAGCGTGATGCAACTCCTCATGGAGGCCGACGTGGAGGGTGTGATCGGCGCTGGACGTCACGAACGGACCTTGGAACGGGCGACCTATCGCAACGGTTATCGGGACCGCTCGCTCGACACCCGGCTCGGCTCCTTGCAGCTTCGGATCCCGAAGCTCCGGCAGGGCAGCTACTTTCCGCCGTTCCTGGAGCCGAGGAAGCTCTCGGAGAAGGCGCTCGTCGCCGTCATTCCAGCCAAATGCGAGCATTTGGCAGAGGAGGCCTGGATCAGCGGCGTCTCCACCCGCAGGGTCGATGATCTGGTGCAGGCGATGGGCCTGTCGGGGATCGGCAAGAGCACCGTCTCGAAGCTCTGCAAAGACATCGACGAGCGCGTTGGCGGCTTCCTTGATCGACCGCTCGTCGGCGATTGGCCCTATCTCTGGCTGGACGCGACCTACCTGAAGCAGCGCGAGGGCGGACGCATCGTCTCGGTCGCGGCGATAATTGCCGTGGCCGTCAACACGGACGGCAAGCGCGAGATCGTAGGCCTTCACATCGGGCCGTCGGAAGCGGAGACCTTCTGGTCGACCCTCCTCAAGAGCCTCGTGCGCCGTGGCCTGTCCGGCGTGAAGCTCGTGATCTCGGATGCCCATGAAGGGCTAAAGGCCGCCATTCGCCGGGTGTTTAGCGCTTCCTAGCAACGCTGCCGCGTCCACTGGATGCGCAACGCCCTGTCCTATGTCTCCAAGGCGCAGCAGAGTATGGCGGCAGCCGCCCTGCGCCAGGCCTTCATCCAGCCCGACCGCGCCGGCGCGGCCCAGGCGCTGCGCCATGTTGCCGACCAGCTCCAGGGAAAATGCCCCAAGCTCGGCAACTTCATCGACGACAGCGAGACCGACGTGCTGGCTCATCTGGACTTCCCCAGCCAGCACCGAACCCGGATCCATTCGAACCAATTCACTGGAACGCCTGAACAAGGAGGTGAAGCGGCGCGCTGATGTGGTCGGCATCTTCCCGAACGAGGGCTCCATCATCCGCCTCATCGGCGCTGTCCTCCTCAAGGCCAACGACGAATGGCAGACGCAGAACCGCTATATGCAGACCGAGCCCATGGCCGAACTCATGGCCGCCAGCACCAAGCCCGAAACCGTCCGACTTTCCACCGCAGCCGCCTGAAACGGAGCCGCTTCAGTGACACCCAATTTCCACCACGTTGACGAACACGACCCCGCGCAGCCCGAAGCGGCGCCGGTCATCGCCGTACCAGGTGGGTCGGGCTGCGGCGGAGCATGCCAACGAGGTTTGGTCGTTGGACTTCGTGTCGGACCGGTTGTTCGACGATCGGCCGTTCCGGATCCTGACGATCCTCGACTGCATACGAGCGGGGCTCTCGCGACCCGTGAGAGGACGAACTTCCGGGCCTATCAGGTCGCCGAGGAGCTCGACGGGCTCGTTGCCCTTCGCGGTAAGCCGACGAGCATTCGGGTGGACAACGGCCGGAGTTTGCCGGTAGGGTGCTCGATCAGTGGGCCTACCTGAACAAGGTCGAGCTGGGCTTCTCGAGGTCTGGAAGGCCTACGGATAACGCCTTCATCGAAGTCTTCAATGCCCGCCTGCGCAGGGAATGCCTCAACGCCTCCTGGTTCCTGTCTATGACCGATGCTCGGTCCCAGATCGAGGCCTGGCGCGAGGACTACAGCCACCACCGTCCGCATACGAGCTTGGGAAACTTGACCCCGACCGAGTTCGCGGCTCAACTCAGAAGAGCCCGAGAGCTCTCATGACGCCTGGGCCAAAGTCCGGGTCAGGACCACCATCTCGCGAGTTTGCTGAAAAACTGGACTCAAGAGGGGGCGTACCCAGGCAGAATGGATTCCCGAAAAAATTCGATTGTCCGCGCTAGTCCGTCACGAAGCTTTACCTTGGGCTCCCAGCCGAGCAGCGCTTTCGCCTGCGAGATGTCCGGTTGCCGCTGCCGTGGATCGTCCTGCGGGAGAGGCTCGAAAACGATTTTTGACGAGGAGCCGACCTGCTCAATCACCATTTCAGCAAGTTCGCGGATGGTGAACTCGTCGGGATTGCCGAGGTTGATTGGCCCCGTAACACCCTCATCTGACTCCATTAGGCGGATCAGGCCCTCCACAAGATCATCGACATAGCAGAATGACCGTGTCTGCGAGCCCTGGCCGAAGATGGTGATCGGATCGCCGCGAAGTGCTTGCAGCACGAAGTTAGAGACGACGCGGCCGTCGGCGGGATGCATCCGCGTGCCATATGTGTTGAAGATGCGCGCCACCTTAACGCGAAGACCGTATTGCCGTCGGTAGTCGAAAAAGAGCGTTTCTGCGCATCGTTTCCCTTCATCGTAGCAGGACCGCGGTCCGATCGGATTGACATTGCCCCAATATGTCTCGACTTGCGGATGAATCTCAGGGTCACCGTAGATCTCACTAGTCGAGGCTTGCAGGACCCTGCATTTAAGGCGTGTAGCGAGATCAAGGATGTTTAACGCGCCAAGAACGGAAGTTCGCGTCGTTTGTATTGGGTCATGCTGGTAATGAGTGGGCGATGCCGGGCAGGCTAAATTATAAATTTCATCCGCTTCGTAGGACATTGGCAACGTAACATCGTGCCGAATGAACTCAAAATTCCATTTATCCTTCAGATGCTCGATGTTTTTTTTCGTTCCCGTGAAAAAGTTATCAATGCAAATTACCTCATGTCCTCGGGATATAAGTCGATCCATGAGATGAGAGCCAAGAAAACCAGCGCCGCCAGTTACGATGATACGCTTACGGCTATCATAGAGACGGGCCATCGTTATGCCTTCAATGAGACGTGAATCGTCGCTTTTCAATAAGGTAATACGCGGTCTCATCCAGATTGTCGCACACAGGCGCATCTCGCGATGCGGCGACGCGATGATGCGCGGCCTTCTGTTCGAAGCAGCCACGGTGCTTCCGACCCGTGTCCAGAAATGGTCCTGGCTGAAGGCTTGGGCCGTGAACCTGGCCAGGCGGCGCGGCATGAAAAGGGCCATCGGTCGCGCTGTCCAGGCGACTGGCCGTCAGCCTTCACCGCATCTAGGTCGATGGAAGCGAGTTCCAATGGACACGGTCCGCCGCATAAGCGGGCCCTGAAGGAAGGAAGCCTTCGGGAAAAGAAAGAGCATTCGAGGATCCGCCCCGGCGGAGACGTGTCACTTGCGGGACGGGAACGAGGCAAGTTCGCTAGGGCTCTTGAGCCGATCGTGCCAATGGCACGGTCAGGACCCGCAACAGATCGAGCCGCCTCGCTCATTCCGATCCCATCATGGGAAAGCCCGACCGGGTCGATCCCGAAGAGAAGCGTGATCCACAAGGGATCGAACACCAGCCAGGGCAAAAGATCAGATCAGGAGCGCTAGACCTCAACACGCCGAATAGAGAAGAGCCATCGGCTGTGGCGAGACCGCGGGGCTTAGACGACCTTGTGGCACCTCACCGTATCGCTTGACGATGTGTACGTTCGCCATCACCACGATTGCAATCCGACTTCTGCGTAAGATCGTCATTGATTTCTGAAGCTGGTGGTCGAAGGTCACCGCACCGCGGCGATTGCCCCACTCCTAAGAGATAAGAAAAAACACGCAGACCATGACCTCTATATGGCATATGCCAAGCGAAAAAGCTAACGCGGAGCAACCAGGCTATTCTGCCTGTGAACTGTAGACCATAGAGTTGTGATATGCTTTCCCGCCGACCCATTCCTGCCGCCTGTCCCATGCCCTTAAACGTAAACCGACGCAAACGGCGAGATTTAATACTTCTTGCGATGTTCTCTCCAAGCACATCTCCCTGTCGCATGGCCCATAACGCGTCTGAAGGGCAGAAACTCTTCCCCCCTGGGTGACGTGAAAGAGCAATATCACCCGCGGCCCAAACATTATCATATCCTTCTACTCGCTGCCAAGCATCGACTGATAATTGGCCTAGAGCATTACCAGGGAGGATCTCAAGACCGTCTATCCGATCAAACGTGATACCTGTCGTGAAGACGGTAAGATCTGAAAGCAGAACACTACCGTCTGAAAGATATACGCGGTCCTTCTCAACACGTTCTGCATATACTGCTGGAAGAACTGATACGCCTTGCCGATTGAGAACTTTATGAGCATGATCTACAAGTCGAGGGAAATAGTTCACAAGACACGAAAGTGGAAAGCTACTGCCTGCAACAATGGAGACTACACCTGGCCCGTAACGTTCTGCCAAGGCGGCTGCCGATTCGACGGCCGCTAGGCCGCCCCCGAGAATGACGACGCTTTTCGGTTCCGTCAGCAAGTCGATACGACGGCGACAAGCCTGCAAATCTTTCGTATATTTAACGCGATAAGCATGCTCTGTAGCGCCTGGTACTCGCTCGAGCGGATCACGAGACCCAGTTGCGATAACGAGATGATCGAAAGTTAGGCTGGTACGTCCTTTCGGTGTCTGCGCTTCGACGCTTGCTAATTCCAAGTCCACCTTCATGGCTTCGCCCAGAACGAAGCTCTCGCACAGCATAGGATAGAGAGGACTGAGAGTAGCAGAAATATCAAGTTCACCGGACAAGACTTCTCCGGCCCACCCGTGATAGGTGTGATATTCATCACGCGAAACAAGTTTGATCTCCACTAAGCCTGCAGCAATCTGATGGCGTAAACCGCGTGCAGCGACTTTAAACGCATGCAGGCCTGCAAAGCCGCCCCCAAGGATAACTATACGGCGCATGCGAGCAACGCGGCATCATCTCTCGGGATTTTGATAACTTTTCCGAACGAACGGAATGGAGCAAGCTGGAATCCTATCGTACGATGCCGGACTGCGGCCTGCATCATATACTCTGCCTGATCGATGTGAGGAGTCCCAATCGAAAAGTGGCCGTCGTGCCCATCGAGCGCCAGCAGCATTGTTTCCGCAAGGCAGGCGTAAGCAAGGCCGCTGGGGAGGCCGATCGGCCCAGTGAGACGAGCGCCGGGTATTTCTACAAGACCACCATCTACAATTGTCACGTCGGGACGCAGCTTAACAATATCGAGACTTGTATTGCGGGGAACTGTATCGTCCAAGACAACCGCACCCTTCTTGAGATGCTCGCTCCGGAGCAATGCCTCTGTCGAGCTGGTTAGCAGCACAATCAAATCGGCATCTCGTACGGACGTCATGTCCGTCGACGTGCTAACGTCCAAATGATCACAACAAATTTCCTTTGCCAACCGTTCTAGGCGTGTCTGGTTACGGGCGACCAGAAGTACTCGGCCGGAACGCTTGCGCGAAAACAAGCGTACAAGGCAGGTCCCAACGCTGCCTGTCGCACCGACAAAGGCGACCAATGCAGCCGGTCCCATGCGATCAAGTAATTTCTCCACACCCATCAGCGTGATAGCTGCCGTGAAAGCGTTACCATTGGTGATGCTGACGTCGGTACGCTTCGAAAGCGTTTTCCCACCACCTGCTGCAGGTGCAGTCAGAGCGCCGAGCCCAACTACAGTGGCTCCTTGGTCAATAGCGAGATCGACTGCCGCGTTAAGTTTGGCTTGCACACGCGTTCGCGGCCCATTGATAAGCTGGTGCGGTGTCAACGGTACAGTTATAATTGTGCCAACGATCTCATCCGGATTATCTGCGTAAGCCATCCGACCAGTTATCATCGGAGGGATAGGTAAATGCTGAAACGCTGCCGACCAAACGCGGTTAGGTATCAGACCAAGAGGGCTCCAGAACAGTTGGGACATATCATATTTTGGGTTGTTCCTCGGGTGCACAAGAAATGCAAATTTCTTATTCATATTAAAACTTTTAATTGTAAATTCTTTGTAATTAAAATCACAAATTTCTTATGCGTATCATTTCATTATTTGGTAATGCAAACAATACAATTTTTGCGCTACCACTGATAGAACTACCTTCGACTATTCCTCTATCAAGGGTAGTTGTTGATTCCTGAAAGCAATCATCGACGCAGACCGTCGATTGCCGCGTTGAGAGCCTACTTGCTTCGCGACCAGGCAATGATTTCCTGCCCAGCCGCATCCAGTTCAATGCGCTTAATGTCGATCACACCTTTGGCGCTACTGATGAAGGTGACGACCGCCTTGCTGGCGGAATACGGGATAGTAACCTGCACGATCTCCTTTTCTCGGGAGCGGCCTTTGCGCTGGGTAATATTGACATCATGCGTTTTGGTACCCAAGACCCGGCCGTCGTTTTCTTTGAAAATGGCTTGCATCGTAAGGTCGAACGCCGTGTCTGGAGCGAGGTACAAATCCCATTCGCTTCTGGCGACCGGGATGGCCTTCTGCTGATTGCCCGCCGCGACAGGCCCGGTAGCGCTGGTGGGCGCAAACTTGGCGAGATAGTTCCGATAATCCGTGTAGGTACTAACATCCGTTTCACGGGCGTGCTGCTCTTGAGCTCTCATGTATCCCATGATCGATCCAGGCGACAGAGGTCCGATTTTTTGGAACGTGTCCTCGGACTTGGATGATTCGAAGCCGCTCTGTTTTCCCATAAACTTCGCAAGACGCCAACGAATACCACCTTTTATTCCGATCGCTGTGAAGGAAACGGAATAGCCAAGGGCTTTGACTTTATCGTTAAAAGATATGTGAGCTGGCACTGGCCAATCCTTTAAAAATGGTATGAAGTAGGACTTGGCGTTTTGCGTTGACTAGCGCTTTTGCCGATCGAGTAGCCGTTTGAACCTGCAAACACGCCTGTTAGCCATGGTCCGAACGAGGGAGGACCGACCTTGGCCGGCTTTACAGTCGGGTAATGAGGCGAACCATAAAATTGCCTCTTCCGTGCGCCCCAACGGCCGCCGAACAATTCAGCGAACTCGCCGGAGCGCATCAGAGGTCTGCATCGTTGAAGCCGAAGGGCGGTCGCACCGCGATCAGCCTGGCGAACCCTCTACCTTGGCGGTAGGCCTAGGTACTCTCCTTCGAGCGATCCGCTATTGGCCGTACAGAGCTCCTTCGCGACGGCGTACATGTCAGGTTCCCCGCTTCCGTTGAAACGGATGAACAAGAAGGTCGGGTGCCAAGACAAGAGACTATGGAGCTTTTGGGATTCAGTTGGGACTGAAACAACCCATTTTGGGACGATGCGGCAAGTACGGGCTCTGTTGCAAATCCTTGAAGGCGGTGAGAGCCTGTGGCTCTGAAGACGGCGGACAGCGAGGGCTCGAGCATGAGTTTGGCGTTCAAGGGCCGGCACTTCGCCCCCGACATCATCCTGCTCTGCATGCGCTGGTACTGCCGCTATGCGCTGAGCTATCGCGACCTCGAGGAGATGATGGCCGAGCGCGGCCTCTCGGTCGATCACACCACGATCTACCGCTGGGTCCAGCACTACGCCCCCGAGCTCGACCGGCGCGTCCAGTGGTGCAGGAACCGCAACAGCGGCAGATGGTACGTCGACGAGACCTATTTGAAGGTCCGGGGTGAGTGGATGTACCTCTATCGCGCGATCGGTGACCGAGGTGAGACGCTCGACTTCCAGCTGTCGCAGAAGCGGACGACGAAGGCCGCCAAGCGCTTCCTCGTCAAGGCTTTGAACCGGTCGCCGCATAACCGACCATTGGTGATCTCGACGGACAAGAACCCGGCCTACAACGAGGCGATCGCCTCGCTGTGGCGAGAGGGGCGGCTCGCGGCGACCTGTCAGCACCGACAGGTGAAATACCTGAACAACCGCCTCGAGTCCGACCACGGCAAGCTCAAGCAGCGGATCCGCCCCGTGCGTGGCTTCCAGTCTCAGAAAACGGCGCACAACGCCATTCGGGGCTTCGAGACGATGCGGATGTTCCGGAAGGGGCAGTTCCGCTCGATGGTCGACAGCTTGGCCGGTGGATCGGAAGCCCGCTTCATCGGACGGCTGTTCCAGGTGCTCGTCGCCTGAAAATGGACCAGAACGGGATCACTGCGACCTGATTGGCTATTCGCAACGGAGCCACCCAGGGCAACGTACGGCCGGGGTCGTCAGTGAACGGCTCCGGACCCGCCGACAGCGACGATCGTGTAGGGGATGCCCTCGACCGGGATCGTCCGGTCCTCGGCAAGCGTCTCGGTGGAGATCATCCGCACGAGGCCGTGGCGCGGATCGGTCAGCGCGATATGGTCGCCTGCGACGGCGAGACGCGGGCGGGGATCGCGCCAGTGGCCGTCCATCGAATAGGACTCCGTCACCCGCGCGCTCTTCACGATCTTGCCCGACAGCACGTCGAGGAGGTGGAGGTTCCCATCCTCGGTGAGGATGTAGGCGTTGGCCGCCTTGGCCGGATCGAGCGCGAAATCGACGCGGCGGGTCGGCAGGTCGATCTTGCGGAACATCTCGCTGGCGCCGGGCTCGATCAGCACGACGGCGGAGGGGCCGTAATTGCCGAGGAAGAACTGCATCGCCTTGCCACCCTTCACGGTGGAGACGTTGCCCTCGCCGAGATCGGCCGTGGAGACATGCGTCAGGACTGACCCGCCGATCGCCTTGGCGGGCGCGGCGACGACGATGCCGTCCTTGCAGCCGAAGACGAAGGTTCGGGCCGACTGTGCCTGCCCGTGGACACCGGGGCAGGCGACGGTCTCGCCGACCTGCTTGCCCTCGCGGTCGATGACCTTCAGACCGACGCGCGGCTTCTCCGGATCGCTGCCGGGAACCGAGACCACCAGGAAGTCGCCCATCGGCGCGGCGAGCCCGTGATGGGCGCCGCCCGGCTTCAGCACCTGCGGCTGGAGCTTACCGTCGAGAAGCTCGCTTTCCCGGAACAACGTCACGTCGCCCGTGCCGTCGTCGAAGAGGGCGATCGAGCCGGAGCCTTCCACGATATGGGCGGGCTTGGTTCCGGTGAGGACCGTGGGCAGAAGCGTGGAGTCCGTCACCTTGAGGTCGGCATGCTCGCCGTGATCATCGAGGGCGATGCCGGTCGCGATGGCCGCGACCTTTCCGGCATCGCCCTGGACGGCGAACACCGTCCGGCCGCTGTCGCTGCGTGTGAGGGAGGGCGTCTTATCGATGCGGAACGTGCCGGCATGGGTGCCGGTCTCGGCGTCGAAGGCGCGCACCACCCCTTCGGCGTGGTCGCCGACGAAGAGGCGCCATTCGGTTTCGGATCGGGGCTCGTCTTCGGCGAAGGCGGTCGTGGCGGGAAAAGCGACGAAGCTCGCAAGCGCGAGCGCGAGGCGGGACAGTGAGGTCATCGGTCGTCTCCGGTTCAGGTTGGGAAATGCGGCGGACGCCGGTGCGATCGCACGCGGCCTCGAGGGCCGGCAGCGAGGGTCAGGCCGCCTGCCGCGACCAGTTCGGGAAGGGATCGGGAAGCTCGGTCCAGGCGCCCGGCGTGAAAGCGGTGGCATCGAGGAGGCAGGCGTCGAGACGCGCGCGGATCGCCGCCTCGTCCATCGGGTCGGTGCCGATGAAGACGATCTCCTGGCGCCGGTCGCCCCAGACGGGATCGAGGACCGGCTCCATCAGGCGGCGCCATTCGGGCGTCTCGGGCCATTTGGACCGGGGAACGGACGCCCACCAGAGCCCGCGCTTCTCGGTCTTCACCAGCGCCCCGGCCTGTGCGATCTCGCCGACATGGGCGGGGCGCGTCGCCAGCCAGAAGAAGCCCTTGGCGCGGATCACGCCCGGCCAGCCCTCGCGGACGAAGGCCTGGAAGCGCATCGGGTCCAGCGGCGCGCGGGCCCGGTAGACGAAGGAGCGGATGCCGTATTCCTCCGTCTCAGGCACATGATCGGCAAAGCCGTTCAACTCGCGGTACCAAAGCGGATGCTCGTGGGCGCGCTCGAAATCGAAGAGACCCGTGCCGAGGACCTCGCCGAGGGGAACAGCGCCGAAATCGGTCTCGAGGATGCGGGCGTCGAGATTCAGCGCACGGATGATCTTCAAGGCCGCGTCCCGTTGGGCGGGGCTGGCGGCCGAGACCTTGTTGAGGACGATCACGTCGGCGAACTCGATCTGCTCAACGAGGAGGTCGACCAGGGTGCGCGCGTCGCCTTCGCCCGCCGTCTCCCCGCGGTCGCGCAGGAAGTCGGACGAAGCGTAGTCCCGCAGGAGGTGGACTGTGTCGATGACCGTCACCATCGTGTCGAGCCGTGCCACGTCCGACAGGCTCTCCCCCGCCTCGTCGCGGAACTCGAAGGTGGCCGCCACCGGGAGCGGCTCGGAAATGCCTGTGGATTCGATGAGGAGATAGTCGAAGCGATCCTCCTCGGCGAGGCGGCGAACCTCGGCCAGAAGATCGTCTCGCAGCGTGCAGCAGATGCAGCCGTTGGTCATCTCGACCAGCCGCTCGTCAGTGCGCGAGAGGTCCGCCCCACCGTCGCGCACGAGCGCGGCGTCGATGTTCACTTCGCTCATGTCGTTGACGATCACGGCGACGCGCAGTCCTTCGCGATTGCCGAGCACGTGGTTGAGGAGGGTCGTCTTCCCTGCTCCGAGGAACCCGGACAAGACGGTGACGGGCAGCTTTCGCATGGGGGCTCCTGCATAGAACGATGGAAGCCATGGTGTAATGTTATATTATAACATGCGCAAGCGGGGGCTTTTTGCAATATTTTGCATGCATGGCGGTTTACAAAGGGTATGCCTCAACTGAACCATCGATAGAGGTGGTTCAAAAACCGGTTTGACCAAACCAAACTGTACCGCCATGATGTGCACCATGCAAAACAGACCATAGCGGGTTCTTGTGTTCGTTCGTGCCTATCTCCGCGCATCCACCGGTGACCAGAATGCGAACCGGGCTCGTGATCAGCTGCGCACTTTCGCTGAGGAGCGCGGTCTGCGGGTCGCAGCCTATTACGTCGAGAACGAGAGCGGCGCCAAGCTCGCTCGTCCCGAACTGTTTCGCCTTCTCGCCGACAGTCATCCCGGCGACGTGCTTCTGATCGAGCAGGTCGACCGTCTCTCCCGCCTGATCTCCACAGACTGGGAGATGCTGCGCGCTGAATTGTCCGCGCGTCAGGTCCGCGTCGTCGCGCTCGATCTTCCGACCTCCTGGATGCTGGCTGCGCCCGCCGACGAGTTCACCGGACGCATGTTCGCGGCGGTCAACGGCATGATGCTCGACGTTCTCGCGGCGGTCGCCCGCAAGGACTACGAGGATCGCCGTCGCCGGCAGGCGCAAGGTCAGGAGCGGGCAAAGGCGGCCGGGGTCTACAAAGGACGTCCCGAGGACACCAGGCGCAATGCCGGCATTGCCGCCATGCTCAAGGGTGGCTCGTCCTGGACCGCGGTTCAACAGGCCTTCGGATGTTCGCGGGCGACGGTCGCGAAGATCGCGAAGCGATCGGCCAACAGAGTGAGCAGAGAGGCGACCATAGGCGCGTGAACCTGTCGGCAATCGCTCTCGCGAGAATGTCTCGTTAGAAGCGATTGTCGCGAGCTTCAGGGAGCAGCGTCGGTCTTTGCTCGGTATCGGCAAAAGCGAGACTCACGCCGCCCCCGGCAATGACGAGCGAGCCGACGATGACGCCGATCGTCGGCACCTCACCAAAGGCGATGAAGCCAATGAGGTCGGCGAAGACGAGCCAGAACGTGTCCACCGAGCCGACCAAGGCGAGCGAGGCCAGTGCATAGCCGCGCACGATGCAATATTGCGCCGTGACGACGATCGGGCCGAGCAGCAGGAAGGACGCTGCGTTCGCGAGCGAGATCGGTTGCCAAATCAGAGCCGCCGGAACCGCCATCAGGAGAATGCCGAAGGCGTTGACGTGGAGCAGGACCGTCAGGGGTCGATCAGCATTCGCGAGGACCCAGATCATCAGGCCTTCGATCGCCCAGAGCGCGGCACTGACGACGGCGATGCCGTTGGGCCAGAGACGCGCGCCGGGACAGCCCATCCAATACCGGCGGCAGGATCATTCGAGGGGCCGGACGCTACGATTTCCTGTCGCGCTTCGCCAAAGCCAGGGCCGCCTCTCGCGTCACGTCGGATGCAGCCGAGACATCGGGACGCACACCGACGCCGCCCCAGTTGCCGCCGGTGATCGGATTCTCCGCCCTGCCAGTCGGCACGACGACGAAGAAATCCGAACCGAGCTCGTTGAGGCCCCCCGGATTGGCTCCTCCGCGCGTCGTCTCGCCCACAATGGTCGCGCGCTTCAGCATCTGCAGATCGTAGGCGAACTCTTCGCCTGCCGAATAGGTCTTCGGCCCGACCAGCACGTAGACCGGCTTGCCGAGATAGCTGACGGGCGTTGGCGAACTCCAGAACGCTTCCGTTCGAAAGCTCGTCGTTCCGCGATTGCGCCAGATCAGGTCGTTGATGTGAACGCGTCGGCTCGGATCGAGGAAGAAGCTCGCGAGGTAGGCGACGGAAGCGGGATGCCCGCCGCCATTGTCGCGCATGTCGATGATGAGCGCGGCGGTGTCCGAAAGGCCGCGCATCGCCGCGTCGGCCGCCGGCTTGAACGCTTCGGGCGGAACGAAGCTTGCCAGATGAAGGTATCCGACATCGCCATCCAGCCGCTTCACCTCGAAGCCGGCCCCTTGCGGGGCCGAGGACTTCGGCCGGTTCGCGAAGGGATCGCCATGGATCACCCTCACATGACTGTCGTTGGTGAGCCCTTGGAGCCGTTCGGTCAGTTGAAGGGCGAATTCGGCGGGATCGCTCGCCTTGGCGTAAGCACCGGCCGCCAGATCGCCCTCGATCGCATCCGCGGCTTGATTTCCAACATCCGGGAACACGTAGGCCTCGCGCAGTTCCCTGGCGATGCCCTCGATCGCCGTGCCGACCACGGCTCGGTCCAGCGGCGCGGGCTCCGAGCTTTCAGCGGGAGCCGTTGCCCTCGCGGTGGAAGGGAGAGCGACCAGCGCGGAGAGCACAACGAGAAGGGTGGCGGGGAGAGCGGATCGACGATGCGGCATCGTTTCTGTCCCTGATAATGTCCGAGTGCTTCGAAGGCGTTTCCGGTGGCCGACACCGCCCGACGTGTCGCCCGATGACGTGTCAGGCCATGGTCTCACCCCGAATGGGCAGGACGATGGCTTTGCTTCCGTCGCGAACGCGATCGTAGAGGTCGATGATGTCCTGGTTCAAGAGGCGGATGCAGCCGGACGAGACCTTCGTGCCGATGGTCCAGGGCTCCACCGTGCCATGGAGACGATAGAACGTGTCGCGCCCGTCACGATGCAGGTATAGGGCGCGGGGGCCGAGCGGGTTGCCGGGGCCGCCGGGCAGTCCGTGGCGCAACGGTCCGTAGCGCTCGGGGTCCCTGGCGATCATGTCGGGCGTCGGGGTCCATTTTGGCCACTTCGCCTTCCAGGCGATCGTGGCATCGCCCTGGAAGTTGAACGCCTCCACCCGGCCCACCCCGACGCCGTAGCGCACCGCGCGGCCGTTGCCGAGCACATACCATGCGAAGCGCTCGTTCGGATCGACCACCACCGTGCCGAGCGTCTCGGCGGTCCCGTAGTCCACTTCGCGACGCAGGAACTTCGGGTCCACGATGCGCGAGAGGTCGATCGCCGGCACCGGGAACGGCTCGCCCTCTTGCGCCGCGTATATCGCCGCGTGAACCGGATCGATTGTGGGGGCCGGAGGCGCGTAGGACATCGGTGCCAGCGATGGTCCGGTCGTGGTCGAGCATCCCGCCAGAAGGAGCGGCGCGCCGAAGATCATGACCCGTCTGTTCATTTTCGAGCATCCTCTTTGTCCCGCTTGAGGAAACCCGCGCAAGCGTTCATAAGCAATGGCTATGTTGTTATCGCCTAGATAGCCATTTGGAATGGATGCATGGATCTGACCGCGGCACTGCGTGCCTTCACCCGGACCGTCGAGCGCGGCTCGCTGACCGCCGCCGCCCGCGACCTATCCCTCTCGCAACCGGCCGTGTCCAAGCACATCGCAAATCTCGAACACCGCGTCCGGGCGCGGCTTCTGGAGCGGTCCGCCCGCGTCGTGCGCCCGACGCCCGAGGGACAGGCTCTCTACGATGCGAGCCGCTCGGCGCTCGCCTCGATCGACGCGGCGGTCGAGGGCCTGCAGGCCGATGCGGGCCGCATCGAGGGGGCGATCCGCGTCCACGCGCCCTCCTGCATCGGCGCCCGGCATCTCCACCCCATCCTCATGGCGTTCCAGGTCGAGCATCCCGGCGTCACGGTCGACCTCGTTCTGGAAAACCGGACCGTCGATCTGGTATTCGAGAACCTCGACATGGCGCTGACCTACGGCCGCCCGGACGCGCAGGATGTCGTCATCCGGCGTCTCGGTCTCGTGCGCCGGATCCTCGTGGCAAGCCCCGCCTATCTCGCAAAGCACGGCCCCATCGGATCGCTCGACCGGCTTTCGCAGAT
This sequence comes from Aureimonas pseudogalii, assembly GCF_014196835.1. GTDB lineage: Bacteria > Pseudomonadota > Alphaproteobacteria > Rhizobiales > Rhizobiaceae > Aureimonas > Aureimonas pseudogalii. The sequence goes on along the minus strand of NZ_JACIEK010000026.1, from coordinate 7,897 downwards.
CCCGCTGGTGACGACGCCCCGGTCCGTCACGCCGCAGAACCGCCTGACCGTGCTCTCGAACGGATCGCACGCGGATGTGGACGTGCGATCCGTCCTGCGGACCAACGATGCGCATGTCATCGTCAGGACGCTCCTCGACGGTCATGCGGCCGGTCCCGTCCAACACCTTCTCGTCGCCGACGAACTCGCGTCCGGCCGTCTCGTCCGTCTTCTCCCGGACTGGCAGGTCCGCCCGACCGAGTTGTTCATGGCCTATCCGTCTGTGCGGTTCATGCGCCCGGCGGTCCGGGCCTTCGCCGATTTCGCGATCGGCCGCATCCAGGCAGTCGATGGGGTCGATCAGGCGTAATGCTCACACGCCGTTCACTTCGCTGCGGTGTCCGAAGAGAGAGCGCCCATCAAACTTGGCCATTATCGGCTGGTCGCCCGAGCCGGTGACCGGCGAGCGGTTCAACAATTCAAATCATGGCTACGCGGGGAAATCGGGCAGCATCAAGCGTCCGTCGAGCATCACGCTTTCAAAGGGTAGCTTCTCCCAAAAGCTCTGCGACGGCGGACGCTTCGTCACCTGTGCGTCGGTAGGCACTCGGCGTCATGCCCGTCACCCGCTGGAATTCGCGGTTGAAGTTCGATTTCGTGCCGAACCCGGCATCGAACATGACTTTGGTGATCGGGTCCGCCGTCTCCTTCAGAAGCTGGCGGGCCCGCTTCACGCGATAGGTGTTCACATATTGCGACACGCTCATTCCATGGGCGCGATTGATGGCACTTGAGACGTCGCGCGCGGGACGGCGAAGCTTGCGGGCGATCCGTTCGAGGTTCAGGTCGAGGTCGCGGTAGATCTCCTGTTCCCGCATCAGTCGCTCGACCAGGGCGGCGGTCGTCAGGTCCTCGTTCGTGGCGCCGGTGGGCGCGTCCGGCCTCTCGTTCGGATCGTCGGCTTCGATCTCGGCGAGCCCAGCGCCGGCAATGGACGCGGCCTTACCCTGCACCAGAAGCGCGACGACATTTCCGAGCGCGACCAGCATTCCCGAATGGGCGCCCCCGCCCCAGGCGAAATCCAGCCCGATGAGGATATCGGTCGCAGCAGAGGCCAGAAGTGCAACGCCGGTGATCTGCATGGCGCGATGGGATCGCAGGACGCCGTCAAGGCGCGAGGACACGAGGCCGTTCGGGCCAAGACGGGCCGTCCAGAGAAGGGCAAGACCGTAGCCCGCGAACACGGCCACGATCACGGCGCCGACCGGATCGGGCCACAGAACCATGAGGGCGACCACCGCCGCTGCCGGCAGGAGATGCGGCCAGAGCGTAGTCATCGCCGCCGGTTCCTCTCGCGTCAGGCTTCGGAAGCTTGCCCAGGCAAGCGGAGCAATCAGCGCCGCTAGCGGCGACATCAGCGGCAGGACCCCGCGCCACTCGTAGCCCCAGCGCAGGCCGACCAGAACGGACTGGACGCTATAGGCCGCGATCAGCGCGACGAAGAGAGGGTTGGCGCGAAGCCCCTCTTCGTCCCGCCGCACGGCCTGAACCAGGATGGTGAGAAGGAGCAGCGAGACGACGAAGGGAAGAGGAACGAGGATCATCGGAACTCGAAGGGGCAGCGGGTCGGGCGGACTTGCCGCTCCCATCCTTGCCCTCGATCGCGATCGGGATCGACCTCCATCGCGATCGAGGTCGCCTGATCGGCGTGGCGTTCGTCACGCTCATCGGACCAACCCCTCGACAGGAGCCGACCGATGAACGCCAGACTGCTCGCCGCCATGCTCATGACGATCCCCCTGCTCGCGCTGGCGGACGAACCCACCCAGCCGACCGGGGGTCTGGACGTGTCCGGCGTCACCGCCATCCGCATCGTCGGCGAGGCCAGCTCAATCGACCTGACGACGATCGAGGGCGAACCGCTCGTCGCCACGCTCAGTGGCCAGCGCACCGGATGGTTCGCGCACTGGTATTCGAGCTGGTTCTACTACGACTGCCGCACGTCGAGCCGCATGGCGATCGAGGGAACGACGCTCACGGTGGAAGCCCGACCATCGTCCTGGCTGGAGCCGTCCGACTGCCGGGTCGAGCTGAAGGCGAACGTGAAGGAAGGGGTCTCGGTCGCGGTCGAGCAGGCGGCCTCGCAGGTCCGCCTCGCCGGCGAATTCTCGACGCTTGCCCTCGATGCCAAGGCGGCGGACTTTACCCTGGAGGGGCATGCCGCATCGGTCCGGCTGAAGGGCGACGCGCTCCGCTCGCATCTCACCTTTGCGCGAACGGATGGAAACGAGACGATCGCGATCGCCGGACATTCCCTCGACACGTCTCTCCGGTTCGTGCCGGGCACGCAGATCAGCTACGAGGTGAACGCCACCGCCGCCATGGTGGACAGTTCGCTTCCCAACACGGTCGGAGCCAAGCCCTCGATCGCGATCCAGGGCCAGTATGTCCGGGCGGCGATCCGATAGGATGTAGGTGGCCACAATGATGAGACGGGCAATCCGAAACGGAGGTTTTGGATTAAAGCACCGCCGCCGATCCATGCGAGCAGGCACCTTCTACCGGATGTTCACAGGGCGGGCATGTTCTTCCTGCTCGTGACGAAGGCGACGAGAGCCATGACGGCGAGGACGACGGCCGCGGTCCCGAACAGGCCATCGTAGCCAACACGAGCGATGGATGGGGTACTCACCAGGGGCGATGCGAACTGTCCGAGGAACACGGAAGCGGTCAGGATGCCGCCCGCCAGACCCCGCCGCGCGAGTGGAGCCAGATGCAGCGCGAGAGCGACGAAGGTGGGCGAGACCGCTGCATAGCCCGTGCCGATCAGAGCCGCTCCGGCAAAGGTGAGCGCCAGTGCCGGCGACAGGGCGAGGCAGAGGAAGCCGCTCGCCATCGCGGCGTAGCCGAACGCGAAGACGCCCGCATAGCCGATCGCCGAGCGCAGTCGAGCATAGAACAGGGCCGCGACGCCTCCCGCGAGCATCAGGACACCGAGCGCCTCGCCGGTCGCCGCCGCACTGTCGAAGCCTCGTGCGTCGAGCAGGAACGGGAGCTGCGTCGGCACGAGAAAGAAGAGCATGTTGGTCAGCGCCTGGAGCAGCGCGAGGGCGAGGAAAGTCTTGCGCCAGGACGCATCCGCAGTGCCGGGGATGGCGGCCCCAGCTCCAGAGCTCGCCAGTTTGAGCGGCTCGACCACGGCTTTGTGCATCATGGGGAGGAAGGCCAGCGCCAGAGCATAAATGGCGAAAGGCCAGCGCGGCGAGGTCTGGGCGACCCAGCCTGCCAGCGAGATGCAGAGGAAGCCGCCGAAGTTGCGCGCCGAGATCTGCCATCCCATCAGGGTGCTGCGGGCCGTGCCCTCGAAGTAGTCGCCGATCAGAGCCGTCTGCGCCGTCATGATCAGCGCCACCGCGACCCCGAGAGCGAGGCGGCTCACGAGGATCGCGGTGAGATCGGGCAGGACGAGGCCGGCGCAACCGGTCAGAGCGAAGAGGACGACGCCTGCGAGCAGCAAAGGGCGACGCCCGAAGCGATCGGCCAGGAGCCCGGCGAAGGGCGCGACGAGGGCGACGCTCAAGGAGGGCGCCGGCACGAGGAGGCGTGTCAGGATGGCAGCGTTCGGATCGGCGGCGAACAGGCGCTCCAGCCCAGGCAAGGCGGGGCTGATCGTTGCGTTCGCCATCGTCGTGAGCGAAGCGGCCAGCAGGAGGGCGACGGCCCGACCGTCCCGCCAAAGCGCTTTTTTCGTGTTGAGACGCATACCGTTCATAGCCGCTTCCTTGCCGAATCCTTCGATCCGTCGCAGGCTACGAATTCAAGTCGACTTGAGGTCAAGCGCAATGGTGATGGATATCGGCGAGGTCGCGCGGCGCTCCGGCGTCACGGCTTCTGCGCTGCGCTACTACGAAGATATCGGGTTGATCCGCTCGATCGGGCGGCATGGATTGCGGCGTCAGTTCGATCCGAGCGTGCTCGTGAAGCTCTCGCTGATCAGGCTCGGCAGCATGGCCGGGTTCTCCCTCGTCGAGATTGCCGGCATGTTCGAACGGGATGGCGAGCTTCGACTTCCACGGACCGATCTGCATGCCAAGGCCGACGAAATCCAGCAGCAGATGCGGGATCTGCGGGTGTTGCGAGATGCGTTGCGCCATGTCGCCGACTGCCCCGCGCCCAGCCATCTCGAATGCCCCAGCTTCCGCAAGCTCCTGCACACGGCGTCGCGAGCCGAGCGACCGGAACGCGGGGTGCGGGCATCGAAGAACCGAAAACGTCCGGGAACGTAGGCCTGATTGTAACGGGCTACGCGGCGTCCGATCGTCGAGGAATGACCGGATATCTAATTTCTTGAAGCTTCCGCATGTTCGCGGCGTTCGACGGGGACCGCGTTTCCGGATTCCGTCGGAACCTTCTTCAGGAAATCGGGTGGCTGACGTGGAGGCGCCTTTCTAGCCTGATGGCATCTTCACAGGAGCCGCCGTCACATGCGCCGACCCGCCATCGAATCGTCTTTTCCTGCCAACGCACATCGGACGATGACACCCCTCGAATGGAGCATGCTCCTCCTGCTCTCGGTTCTCTGGGGTGGCTCGTTCTTCTTCACGGGCATCGCCGTGCGGGAGCTTCCGCCTCTGACGATCGTCTTTCTGCGCGTCGCGCTGGCCGCGGTCATCCTCCTCGCAGTCCTTCGAGCGATCGGCGTGCGGATGCCGAAGAACCGATCCGTCTGGCTCGCCTTCTTCGGCATGGGATTCCTGAACAACGTCGTGCCCTTCTGCCTCATCGTCTGGGGGCAGACGCACATCGCGTCGGGTCTCGCCTCGATCCTCAACGCGACCACGCCGCTCTTCACCGTCGTCGTCGCGCATGGTCTCACCACCGACGAGAAGATGACCGGTGGACGTCTGGCCGGCGTGCTCCTCGGTCTCCTCGGCGTCGTCGTGATGATCGGTCCCGCCGTTCTCGGCACGTTCGGGACCAACGTCCTGGCGCAGATCGCCGTGCTCGGCGCCGCCCTCTCCTACGCTTTCGCCGGCATCTACGGCCGCCGCTTCAAACGCATGGGCATTCCCGCCATGGCGACGGCGACCGGACAGGTGAGCGCCTCCGCGATCATGCTTCTGCCCATGGTCCTCGTCGTTGATCGGCCGTGGACGCTTCCCATGCCGCATATGACGACATGGGCGGCGATGATTGGCATCGCCGCACTCTCGACGGCTTTGGCCTACGTCCTGTATTTCCGGCTACTGGCCTCCGCCGGAGCGACCAACCTCCTGCTGGTGACGTTCCTGATCCCGGTCAGCGCGATCGTGCTGGGCGCGCTGATGCTCGGCGAAACCCTCCAGGCCAAGCACGGTGTCGGAATGCTCTGCATCGGGCTGGGCCTCGCGGCGATCGATGGGCGCCTGTGGAGGAAGCTCTGCTCCGGTCGAGCGCCAAATGCTCCGTCGAGCGGTATGAGGACCGACGACCCGGCTGTCTACCAGGGACGGGATGTCTGACTCCCCCGGTTGATATTCTTTGGAGAACGCCGTGCGGCGGGCCTCGATCGCCCTCTTCACGGCAAGCCCTGCGAGCACTGTTTCTATGACCCAGCGCTGGACGATCGCGAAGGAAGGACGACGCACGAGGAACACGGCGACCGACCCGACCGAGATGGCGATCATGGCGTTGAAGCCGCTGCCCCAGCCTGCCTTGACCTTTCCATGCTCATCTTCCGACCTCTGTCCTAGGGCAGCAGCAAAAGCGCGTATGCTCCGGTCGCGAATAGGACCGTGGCCAAGACGTATCCGGTACGGACGACGACGAAGCCGGCAGTGACGAGCAGGGTGCCGATCAGGATTGTCTCGGAAGGGGCCGCGTGGATGAGCGTCGTAATGTCCTGCCTGCCGAAGGCCATGGTAAAACACATCGCGCCGAGCATGGCTTGGCTGCTGTAATTCAGGAACCGGTAGAGAACGCTGCGGGTATCCTGCAACGACGCGATGCGCCCGAACGCGATGGGCAGGACGCGGAACAGGAGCGCCGTTCAGCCCGAAAACAGGATCAACGTCCAAACGCTCATTCTCGCAGAATCCCTCGCTGTTCGTGCAGGACAACCAAGGCGCCGATCAGGAAGGGACCGATGAGGATCGCCAGACCGTCGAAGAGCCACAGGAGCACCGGCATCGACCCCAACCCGATCCAGAAAGACGATACGTCGGCACGCTTGGGCCAAAGGCGCGCGTTCAGTGCAACGAACAGTATGGCGAGCGCGAAGGTGATGAGCGGCTTGACCGTATTCTCGGGCACATGGGGTGTTGCCAGGTATCCAACGGCAGTAGCGATTACGGCGACGGCAAATAGCCCTGCTCCCATGATGCGGAAGTAGCGAACCGGATCGTCGTGTCCTCGACGGAAGGTCGAGAGGCATACCGAAAGGATGGAAGGCACGATCAAATGCATCCACGCCGCCGGTCCCATTCGACCGCTGGGTGCGATGTAAGGCATGAGGCTGGCTGTCATCAGCGCAAACCGGGCGTTGAGAGCGAGGATGACGGGAACCAGGGCAGCACCGTCCTGAAGGTTCTGGACCAACAGGATTTGTAACGGGCTCGAGTAGATCAGGAGCGAAGCGACCAGCGCCTGCGCCAGGCTCAGCCCCTCTGCGAGGGATAGAATGCCGAACAAAGGAAGATGAGGCCGTTGAGAACGCCGATGGGTGCGAAGTCCCGCAGCATCTGGGATCGAGCGGCCATGGACCATTGCCCTCTCCCCTGCGGCGGGGTATCTAAATAGGGTAATAACTATATAGGAGAATACCTATATGGAGGCGCCTGATCCGTCAAGCCTGGCCTTCCTGCGCGCCATGTCGAACGATAAGCGGCTTCTGATCGTGCAGTGGCTCTTGAACCCGACTGCGCATTTCCCAGCACAACGGGACGGTGACTTGATCGAGGATGGGGTGTGTCTGGGGGCAATCGTTCGGAAGATCGAGCTGAAGCAGCCGACTGTCACCGGGCACCTGAAGATTTTGGCGGAGGCCGAGCTGGTTCACTCGAAGCCCATCAAAAACTGGGTCTTCTACAAGGTTGACCAGGCCGCAATCACAGCAGCGCTTTCGAAGCTCAGCACGACGCTTTCACCGGAACGATAGCTGCGGGCAACGTCCCCCTTCTGCCATTGGGTCCTTGAAGCGGACGGTCGCCGTTCCCGCGCAGCGGAGCCAAAGGGATGGCTTACCGGACCATCATCGCGGGATGATCCGCCCCGATCGCTGCCAGAGCAATACCGACAGCTCGACGGTGCACATCCCGGCGATCGACGGTCGGAGCGTCGATCCAGATCTCCGGCTCGCATTCTCGTCCCTCCCGCGTTCCGCCACAGAGAAGCGTGTAGTGCCCAACATCCCGGCCAAGCGAATGAAGTTCGCTCTTTGGCAGTTGACCGTTCAGCCAGGCGGCGCACGGCGCCATCGGCGCCTCCTGGTCGGCTTCACCCGCCATCAGGGTCACGGAAGTGGCGATGCCGGCGAGGCTTTTCGGGGTGAACGCCCGGACGGTCGGCGCGGAGCAAGGGCAACGGCCACGACGACGCGTGGATCCAGACAGGACGCCGATTGGCGCTCCCACGAGGATCTGAAGACGGCGCTGTCGCGGCGCAACGGGTCGATCCGGTTGCCGAGGTCGGGAAATTCACGAGGTCCTCGCCCGAGCTGCGAGGAGCCTGCCCATCGACCGAAACGATCCATGTCCGTGACGGCGCCGAGGATGGACAGCGCCGTGTATCCCCCCAGCGAGAAGCCGAGGCAAACGGCTCTGTTGCAAAGATCCGAAGGCAGTGAAAGCCTGTGTCTCGAAGACGGCGGACAGCGAGGGCTCGGGCATGAGTTTGGCGTTCAAGGGCCGGCATTTCGCTCCCGATATCATCCTGCTCTGCA
>NZ_JACIEK010000025.1 GCF_014196835.1 Aureimonas pseudogalii | reverse complement strand
GGGACATCGCAGAATCTCGGGTTCATTGCCAATCCCGCGATATGTCGCCCGCACCCAAAATGGCCCATCAACTTCACACAGTTTGCGGGAGAACCAATTTCCACCCGGCATCGACAACCGTCAGCCCTTCGGTGCAACGTGTTCGTCGGTGTCGCCGTGCTGACCGCGGATTCGCCGGACGGTCAGCCAGACCCCGGCGACGGCGATCGGCACGAAGCTGGCGACAAGGAGCGAGGGGTCTACCAGCCCGCCTTCGTGGAAGGCGCCTTTGGCGAGATAGCCGAACAGACCGACGACGTAATAGGCGATGGCGGCCACCGACAGCCCCTCCACCGTTTGCTGCAGTCGCAGCTGGAGCTGGGCGCGGCGGTTCATCTGATGGAGCAGATCGCGGTTTTGATGTTCCAGCTCGACGTCGATTCGCGTGCGCAGGAGATTGGCGGCACGCGCAAGCTTCTCCGACAGGTTGGCCTGCCGCTGCTCGACAGAGCGGCAGGTGCGCATGGCCGGAGCCATCCGCCGCTTCAGGAAGGCGCTCCAACTTTCGCGACCCGCCATCGCCGTGTCGCCGACCGCCAGAAGGCGCTCACGCACGATCTCGTCATAGGCGCGCGAGGCGCCGAACCTGTAGAGGACAGCGGCGACGCCCGCCTCGACTTCGGCGGCCGCAGCGGTGATCTCGTGCAGGAGCGAGCGGCTATCCTCGCTGCCGCGGTCCATCTCCCGCGTGATATCGGCAAGCTTGGCCTCCAGCCGGCGAAGGCGCGGTGCGGTCTCCTGCGCAAGTGGCAGGCCAAGCAGCGCCAGCGTGCGGTAGATCTCGATCTCGACCAGCCGCAACACGAGCGCTCCGGCCCGGTGCGGAGCGAGGCCGCGGTCGAGCACGAGGATGTGTGTGAGACCATCGCCATCCTGGCGAAAGTCCGTCAGCGCCTCCGCGAGCCCGCCCTCCATCGTCGAATGGCACAGGCTCGCTTCTTCGAAGTTGGCCGCTCCCGTGGATCCGTTTCCGATGCCCGTCTCTGTTTCGGCCGACCAGATCTCCAGATGCACGCCGGCGATCAGCGGCCCTGGAGCCGCAAAGTCGGCGCCGAAGGGGTGCCCACTGCCGGTTTGAGCGATATGCCCTGGCGCTGGCCCCTCGAAAAGATAGGTGGAGAACTCGCTGTGCCGTTCCCAGCGTAGCGTGCCCTGTCCGAAGGCGAACACATGCGCCCGCGCACCAAATGCCGGAGGCGCGATGCCACAGCGGGTGGAGAGCGCACTGAGCGTCTCGAAATCGCGCTCGCCGTCGTCGGTCATGGTAAACGCCAGTGCGATCACCTGGCGCGGCGCGATGATTCTGGGGAACGGGCGCGCATGCAACTCACCGAGAGCGAGGGCGCGGCGTGGATCAGGCTTAAAGGCCGGGAACCGCTGCTCGCCGAAGCCGGAATTGCTCATGCTCATCTCCCCTGTCGCCATGTGCCGAGGGCTAGTCGGGATCGACATTCAGTTCAGCCAGATCATAGAGGCGGCCAGATGGACGAAGCCGGTGAAGTGTAGGGTGCGCCGAGCGTAGCGCCTGGCGAAACGTCGGATGCGCTTCCATGTCGAGAAGCATCGCTTGATGCGGTCGCGATGTTTATAGGCGTCAAGATCGTGGGCTCCGTTGCGAATAGCCGATCAGACCACAACGATCCCGTTCTGTTCCATTTTCAGACGACGAACAGCTGGAACAGCCGTCCGACGAAGCGGGCTTCCGATCCGCCGGCGAGGCTGTCGACGGTTCCGTTGCATATGGGGAAAGGCACCGTTGCAAAATATCGACCTTAGTGAGAGCCTTGAGGTCGGAGAGCGGCGGACAGCGAAAGCCCAGAGATGAGTTTGGCGTTCAAGGGCCGGCACTTCGCCCCGACATCATCCTCCTCTACTGCGCCATCGGCGATCAAGGCGAGACGCTCGATTTCCAACTGTCGCAGAAGCGGACGACTAGGGCGTCCAAACGCTTCCTCGTCAAGGCTTTGAACCGATCGCGGCACAATCGGCCATCGGTGATCTCGACCGAAAAGAACCCGGCCTACAACGAAGCGATCGCCTCGTTGCGGCGAGAAGGGCGGCTTGCGGCGACCTGCCAGCACCGGCAGGTGAAGTTCCTTAACAACCGGCTCGAGGCTGACGACGGCAAGCTCAAACCGCGGATCCGACCCGTGCTTGGCTTCTAGTCATCGAAGACCGCGCACAACACCATCCGCGGGTTCGAGACGATGCGGACGTTCCGGAAGGGCCAGTTCCGCTCGATGGTTGGACAGCCTAGCCGCCGGATCGCAAGCGAGCTTCATCGGAGGGCTGTTCCAGGTGTTCGTCACTTGAAAGTGGAACGGAACGGGATCATCGCGGCGTGCACGGTTATTCGCAACGGAGCCGACGTGTCAATCGCTGCACGACGTCGCCGTGGAAGCCGGGATCACCCAGGAGCGACTTGCGGAGATTGAGCAGGATCATACGCCAACAGACTCTAAGGGTGCGTCATCGCCGTCTCTTTCGGTCGATACGCATGACGGTCGAGCGAGAATGATGCTTCCGTCGGAGCGATTTGATGCGACTTGCTCATCTCATCTCATCTCATCTCATCTCATCTCATCTCATCTCATCTCGTGTCGGAGAGCAGATCGGCGTCTTCACCGGTGCCGCCGGGTTTGTCGTCGCGGCCGAGTGTTGAGATGACGAATTGCCCATCGGCGCTCTTGTAACGATAGGTCCGGCCCCACGGGTCGATGAGGCTGGCGGCGGTCTTCAGATAAGGGCCGTTCCATCCCGCCGCACTCAAGGGCTCCAGCAAGGCCTTCAACTGCGCCTCGTCGTCGGGATAGGCGCCGACGTCGAGATAGAAAAGCTCGACCGCATTGGAAAGATTGCGGATCTGGGTGGCGGCGGTGTCGGACTTCGCAGTGCCGATGTAACCGAGGACGCGGGGTCCCACGAGCGTGCCGATCAGCGCGATGATGGCAAGAACCACGAGAAGCTCCACGAGGGTGAAGCCGGCGTCGCCCCCGCATCGAGACGTCTCGACCTTGTCTCTGGTGGTGACGTTCTCGCTCATGCGGCGTCGGCGGAGGCGTGTGAGAATCATCGTCATCGTCGCAACTTCATTCCATCAGTGAAACTCGGGGTGACGTTCGAACCCGCATTGGAGCCGTCGCTTCGGCGGGCGCGGCGCTGGCGGCCCGCTCCCTGTGAGGACGGCGTCATTGCAGGATCCTGTTCGCCGTCGTGCCGCTCGTATCGAGGCCGAGGCGGGACAGACTGTTGCGGAATTCGCGTGTCACCGCCTCGGCCTCCGAGCTGTTGCGCATCACGCGCGGGCGCATGAAGATCACGAGTTCGGTGCGCTTCTTGGCGTCGGACCGGCTGCGGAAGGCGGCACCGAGAACGGGGATCTGCCCGAGGACCGGCACCGCATCGGTGCCCTTCTGGGTGGACTCCTGCACGAGACCGCCGAGCGTCACGCTTTGCCCGTCCTCCACCACGACGGTGGTCGCGATCTTCCTCTGGCGGATGGTCGGCGAGTCGATGCCCGAGGACGTGGTCCGCACGACGTCGCTGACCTCCTGCTCGATGTTCAGGAGCACGTGGCCGTTGGAGTTGACGCGCGGCGTCACCGAAAGGATCACGCCGGTGTCCTTCATCTCGACCTGGTTGACGATCGGCGCGTCGATGGACGCCGTCGTGGAGGATGCGGTCTGGGTGACGATCGGCACCTGGTCGCCGATCTGAAGGCGGGCCGTACGGTTGTCGAGCACGGTCAGGGTCGGCGAGGAGATCACCTTGACGTCGGTGATGGAGGAGAGGGCGTTGAGAACCACCTGGAAATCGGTCTTCGCCAGGAGATAGGAGAAGCCCGGCGCGACGGCGGAGACCGCACCGTTCGCCGCATCGGTCAGGAGCGTGCGGTGCTTGACGCCGGCCTGGCCGTTTTCGAAGAACCAGCGGAGACCGAACTTCAGCTCGTCGTTCAACGTGACCTCGGCGATCACCGCCTCGATCAGAACCTGATTCGCCATGCGGTCGGAGGAACTCAGGATGGGCAGCAGCTTGTCGTACTGCGCCTTTGTGGCGACGATGATCAGCGCGTTGTTCGGCTCGTCCGCCACCACCATCATCTTGCCGGCGGAAAACGACGACGTCTCGCTCGTCAGCGCGGCGGACGAGGCCTGCAATCCACCTGCGGAGGTGTCGGCAGCGCCCCCGCCGCTTCCTTGCATCCGCTCCTCGACCGGCGTCAGGGCGCTCGCGACGCCATTCGACGGCGCCGCCGAGGATTCGCCCGTCACCATGCCCTGGACGATGGCGGCGAGTTCCTTGGCCGGCCGGTTCTCGACCTTGTAGACGAAGCTTTGCGTCGAATTCAGCGAGGCGACGTAGTCCATCTTGCTGATGTAGCTGCGCGCCCGCCGGAGATAGACCGGATTGGCGGCGATCACGAGGATCGAGTTCAACTCGCGGCTCGGCACGAAGCGCACGGTTCCCTGTGCGGGGCCCTCCGCGCCGCCGAAGACCTCCTCCATCTGCTTGGCGATGGTGTCGGGATTGCCGCCGCCGACGAGCGGGAAGATGGCGGCCGACTGGCCGCGCATCCAATCGACGTCGAACAGCTCGATCGCCTCCTCCATGGACCCGATCTGCTCGGACGTGCCGGTCAGGATGAGAAGATTGCGTTTGGTGTCGGCGCGCAGCACGCCGGACGGCGCGATGGGAGAAAGGATACGCTCCATCTCCGCGGCGGAGATGGACTTCAACGGCACGATGCGCGCGCCCGCCCCCACCTGGATCTTGCCGCGGCCTCCGAAGGAGAGGCCCGCGCCGGGTGCGCCGTCCGCCGAAGGGGCGATGTGGTAGACCTCGCCTGACTTGCTGATCGACAGGCCCTTGGTCGCGAGAACCGACTGGAAGCTGTCGACGAGGGCCTGCTTGGAAACGGGACGCGAGGTCTGCAGCGTGATGGAGCCGGTCACGTCGTCCGCCACGATGAAGGCGGCGTGGAGGATCTCGGTGAAGATCGTGTTGGCCGCCGTCACGATCGGCACGTCGACGAGGTTCAGCGTCACCGTTTCGCCGCCGTCCGTGTAGAGCGGGCGGCGCGGTTCGACGCCGTCCATCAGCGCGACCTCGCCGGGCAGGCCGCGCGTCGGCGCACCATACGCGCCCGATCGGGTTGCGACCTTGCGCGCATCGCCGAGCGACTGGCTCGCCTCCAAGCCCGATCGAACTTTTCCCGATCGAGCTTGTTCCGCAAAGTCGGGCGCGACGCATCCACCCAAGCATAATGCAAGTGCGATGATAGCAACATGCGCGATCCGCGGAAAATCTCCCGCCGCGGACGCCGAATGCCCTTCACTTCCCATTATAGTAATTGATCCTTAGGATCGTCGCACAAAGAAGCGGCGACGGCTCCATGCCCACTCTCTCCCATCGACATTCCCAAGTGCCGATACGTATGAGAGACAGACTACAATACACTTAGTAAGCCAAGGATTGCATTGGTGGCTCGGAGAGGTTGTTGACAGATTTTGTCATTTTTTTTGTTTTTGCTATTGCCAAAGCTGGCCCTCCGGCTATCAGCTTGACATTCCGCAGGGCTTGATGAGCTTTAGCGGATGGGAGGACATAGAGCGGGATGAACCATAAGCATGGCAAGGATGCACCGCGTCCCGGCCTGTCGGATCATGTCGGCCGCGCGTTCAACTGGTGGCTGGGCGAGTTGAGCGCCGTCGTGCCGAACTGGCTGCGGGCGACACTTTCCGAACGCCCCGCGACCGTCACTTGTGTACTTCACGATGATGGGCGGATCGCCTGCGCTCTTTCGAGTCGCGGCGGAATCTTGCCCGGCGCCGACCTCGCGTGCGAGCCCGGCGAAGCGTTGGTCGCACGACTTGCCGAACTGACCGCAAGGGTGCGCAGGCGCACCGTACGTCTGTCGGTGCCGCGCGATCTCGCCCTCGTTCGCCATTCCTGCCTTCCTGCGCGCGCGCTGCCGCATGCCGAGGCAATCCTGCGCTACGATGTCGAGAATCTGATGCCGCTCTCCGCTGGCGAGATCCTTGCCGATTGGTTCGTGGACGCTCAAGATGGCGAAACGGGTGACCTCCATATAACTCAGGTCGTCCTGTCCCGCGCCCGCATCGCGGCGTTGGAGGATGCGCTGGGGCAGGGCGGATTCCGGATCACGCATCTGACGGTTGGCGATGCGGACGGGGCGCCGCTCCCGGTCGATCTCGTTGCGATCCGGGAACCGAGCCTGCGCCGCGCATTCGCCCGCCTGCCGCCTTCCGCGCGGCTTCTTTACGCAGCCGCGCTCGCACTTCTCGTCTCGACGCCCTTTCTGGCCGCGGCGCGGCAATCTCAGGCGCTGGAGGATCTCGGCACCGTATCCCGGCTGTCGCCCTCGGCGCAGGCTGCGGCGGGCGTCGCCGATTTCATCGAAACCGGGGGACGTCGTATCCCGGTCGTCGCGGTTCTGGACGAACTGACGCGCCGCCTGCCGCACGGCGCGAGCCTGTCCGACTTTCGATGGTCGAACGGGCGGGTCGAGGTCACGCTGCAAGGCTCGGATCTCGGCGCGGCCGAGGTTGAGCTCTCCTCAAGCGACCTCTTTCGAAACGTCGAAGCAACGGTCGAGGACCGTCCGACGACGGACAGGCTGCACCTGCGCTTCGACATTCAGTCGCCGGCCCGACCGGACCCGGCGGGAGACCAGACATGACGTCCCCGCTCGTTTGGAAGGCTCACGCGCGCCGGACGGCGGCGATCGCCCTTCTCGGCGTTCTCGCCTGGATCCTCCTGCCGCTGCTCGCGGCGCCCGTGGAACGCTGGTTCGAGGATCGCGAGGCTCTGTCGACATCGCGCGCCCTGCACGAGCGCACGGCCCGCCGCGATGGGCGGGTTGCTGCCGTGGCCGCCCTCTCGTCCAAGCCGGGGGCTCCGTTCTTCTCGGCGGACGACGAGGCGGGCGCCATTGTCGCGCTGCAAGCCCGCATCGAGGCGGCGGCGCCCGTTGGCGCGATGCGGATCGATGCCGTGCAGCCCCTTTCCCGCGCCTCGTCACCGTCCGCGCCGATCGCGATCAGCTTCGGCTTCACCGCCACGGACGGCGCCCTGCATGCATTTCTGTCCGACATCGAGACGCGCGCGCCCTTCCTGGATGTCGACGAACTGGCGGTTCGCAGTGCCCCGGACGATGATGGCCGAATTCTTCTGTCGGGCACCGCGACATTGTCCGCCGTGCCCCTCATTCGGAAAGGGCCATGACCATGTCCTTGCGCCATGTCGGCCCTGCGAACGCACGGGCGGCGATCATGCTCGCCGCGGCCGCCGCGCTCGCGGCGACGGCCTGGTTCTGGGAGCCGGTCGCGGACGGGACGGTCGCGGCCACCACCGGGCTGTCGGGCCTGTCGCGCGAGCGCCCACCGCAGACGGACGGGTTCCTCTCCGCCTCGCCCTTCGATCCGCAGCGCCGTGCGGTGGAGGGCATCGGCAGTCTTTCCGGGCCGGTCTTGCCGGAGGTGACGACCCCGGTGCCGGAGCGCCTCGCCGCCGTGCCGAACCTTGCCGGCATTCTCGTCGAGGGCGGGGCCTACAAGGCGATGTTCGCGGGAACGAGCGAGTGGCATGGCGTCGGCAGCCGCGTCGCGGGCTGGACCGTCTCGGCGATCGAGCCCGAGCGCGTGGTCCTGCGCCAGGGACGAAAATCTCTCATGCTGCGCCGGGACGATGCCCTCCCTCGGTGACGGAGCCAGCACCGTTGCGCAACCGCATTCACCGGAGTTCGACAACAGGATGAAGTGGGTCTGGGGATCGAAGAGGCGCCCTCAAACTGCGGTTGCCGACCGGCGGGAGGCGACGCGCAGTGACATGGGGCAGAGCGCGGAGGGCTTCCTCCTGTTTCTCGTGGCGAGCGGACGGCTGGAGCCGGTCGCCGCCGATCGCGCCCGTGCGGCCTTCGAGACCTTGGCCTCCATGCCGCTCGTTCTTTCCGAACTCGGGCTCATGTCCGAAGCAGATCTTCTGGCGGCGCTGTCCGACTATACCGGCCTTCTTCCCGCTCCGCCGGAAGCCTTGCCGGCGGAACCCGTGCTCGCCGATCGGATGACGCGCGATTATTGCCGGCGGGTGCGCGCGCTGGCGCTCAGCGCGGGACCGCCGTCCGTTGTGGCCCTCGTGGATCCGCTGGATCCCGATCTCCTCTCCTCCCTGTCCTACGCCATGGGCGGCGCGACGTTCTGCCTGATCGGGCCGAGTGCCTTCGAGGGGGCGTGTCGGCGCCTGTTCGGCGAGGAGGGCGCGGAGGCGACCGTCGGCGGCGACGGCTTCGAGCCGCTCGGCTCCGATATGGAACGGCTCGAGGATGCGGCCCGGCAGGCGCCGATCATTCGTCTTGCGAACATGCTGTTCCGCACGGCCTTCGAACTCGGTGCATCCGACATCCACATCGAGCCGGGCGAGAGCGATCTCGTCGCACGCTTTCGCGTCGATGGTGTGCTCGTGCGCCCGGAGGTGATGGCGAAGGCCGTGCATACGGGCCTCGCGACCCGCATCAAGATTCTCGCCGAATTGAACATCGCCGAGCGGCGCCTGCCGCAGGACGGGCGCATGAAGGTCGTCGACCGCGGCCGCGAGGTGGACGTGCGCGTCTCGGTTCTGCCCACGGCCCATGGCGAGGCGCTGGTGCTGCGCCTGCTCGGCACGTCTCGCAAGGAGGGCGGCTACGAGGCGCTGGGCTTCTCCGCGAACCTCGCCTCGCGCATCGATGCCATGGCCAACCGGCCGAATGGTATCTTCCTCGTCACGGGCCCGACCGGCTCTGGCAAGACCACGACTCTCTACACCTTGCTGGGGCGTCTCAACAGTCGCAGCACCAAGATCGTGACGGTGGAGGATCCCGTCGAGTACCGCGTTTCCGGCGTGACGCAGGTCCAGACCCATGCCGCCATCGGCCTCGATTTCGCCGCGGCGCTGCGCTCCATCCTGCGCCAGGACCCGGACATCGTGATGGTCGGCGAGATCCGCGACGGAGAGACCGCGCGCATCGCGGTTCAGGCGGCGCTGACCGGCCACCTCGTCGTCTCGACCCTTCACACCAACTCGGCCGCCGCCGCGGTGACGCGCCTCGTGGACATGGGCGTCGAGCCCTATCTCCTCGCCGCCGTCCTGAACGGCGTCCTCGCGCAGCGCCTCCTTCGGCTGCTGTGCCTCGAATGCCGGCGCGTCGCGCCCGCCGACGACGCGGCGCGCCGGGTGGTGGAGCGACACAGGCCGGATCTGAAGGGAGCCGAGCGCGTGATGCTGGCGCATCCCGTCGGCTGCCCCGCCTGCAGCGGAACGGGCTATCGCGGGCGGACCGTCGTGGCCGAGGGGCTGGAACTCGACCGTGCGTTCTCCGCCCTGGTGGCGGGTGGCGCGGACGAGGCGCAGCTCGACAAGGCTGCGCGCAGCGCCGGCATGCTCTCGCTCGCCGGCCATGGCGTTGAAAAGGTGCTGGCCTTCGAGACGAGCCTCGAGGAAATGATGCGCCATCTCGGGGCCGGAGAGGAGTCATGACGGTCTATCGTTTCGAGGCTGTCGAGCGGAGTGGGCTGAAGCGCAACGGCCGCATCGAGGCCGAAACCCAGGCGGCGGCCAAGACGCTCGCCTCTGCCGGCGGGGCGCGGGTGCTCTGGCTCGAACCCGTCGCGGCGAAGGAGCCCTTCTGGCAGCGCGACCTCTTCGGCAGCGGTGCCGTGAAGCGCGCGGATCTCGTCAGCGTCGTCAAGGATCTGGCGACGCTTCTCGGCGCCGACCTGACCATCGACCGGGCGCTGCGCTTGGTGATCCGCCAGTCGCCGAAATCGATGTCCGCCATCCTGGAGACCGTCCTTGCCGACGTCCTGGCGGGGCTCTCCCTGTCGCGCGCCTTCGCCAAACATCCGAAGGCCTTCCCCCGCGAAGTGGTGGAGGTGACGGCGGCCGGCGAGCTGACGGGAACGCTCGGCCGCGTCCTCGGCGATCTCGCGGTCTCGCTGACGCGCGCCGAGGAGATCCGGCGCACGGTGATCTCGGCCCTGATCTATCCGAGCCTTCTCCTCGTCATGGCGCTCGGGATCGTCGGTCTCGTCATCGGCGTCCTCGTGCCCTCGCTGGAGCCGCTGTTCGACCAGCCGGGCGTGCAGCCGCCGGGGGTCATCGCGCTGACGCGCGGCGTCGAGACGCTTCTGGCCAACCACTGGCTTTCCATCCTCGTCGGGCTCGGCGCCCTGGCGCTTCTCCTCGCCTATGTGTGGCGCCGCCCCCGGTTCGCGGCCCTCATCGAGGCGGCGCTCCTGCGCGCGCCGCTGATCGGCCCGGTGCTCGTCGGCATCGAGGCCGGCCGCATCTGCCGCACGCTCGGCACGCTCCTCGGCGCCAACGTCGCCGTGCCCACCGCCATCGCGGCGACGCGGCTCGTGCCCAAACGCCGCGCCTTTCGCGCGGCGTTGGACGAGGCGGCGCGCCGCATTCCCGAGGGCGCGCGCCTCGCCGTCGCCCTGTCCGGGCTTCAGACGCTGTCGCCCCTGACGCTCCAGATGATCGCCACCGGCGAGGAGGTGAACCGGGTGCCGGACATGCTGATGCGCGCGGCCGAGCTGCACGAGGAGGTGGTGAAAACGCGCATCGACCGCCTGTTCACGGTGATGACACCTCTGGTCACCGGCCTTCTCGGCATCGTGGTCGGCGGGCTGATCCTGTCGATCATGAGCGCGATCTTCTCCGTCAACGATCTGGCGATGCGCTGATGGAACGCGCCGGAACCCAGGACGGCTTCACCCTCGTCGAGATGCTGGTCGTGCTGGCGCTGTTCGCGATCGTCGCGGCTGCCAGCGGCTTCGCGATGGCGGGCGGGCGTCCGGGTCGGCTCGTCGCTGCGACGACCGACCGTCTTGCGGCCGATCTCCAGCGCACCCGCATCGACGCCGTCCGCTCGGGGCGGGCGCGCAGCCTGTCCTTCGAAACGGCCGAACGACGCTGGCGACGCGACGGGGCGGACCCCGTGACGCTGAGCGAAGGGATGGTGCTCGATCTCGTCACCGCGCGTGAGGCGGCCGGGCGGGGAACCGCGGGGGGCGGTGCGGCCATCGCCTTCCTGCCGGACGGCCGTTCGACCGGCGGGCGGATCGATGTCCGGATGGGAGAAGCGCATCGAAGCCTGGTCGTAGACTGGCTGACCGGGTCCGTTCGGGAGGACCGGCCTTGAGTGCGAGCGGCGACGGCGGACAGGACGGCTTCGCCTTGGCAGAGGTTCTCGTCGCCTTCGCGATCCTTGCCCTCGTCAGCATCGCGATGATCCGCGCCTTCGCGGGCACCACGCAGACCTTCGGCGCCACCGCCGCGCGCGAGGCAGAGCTCTCTCTGGCCCAGCATGTCCTCGAAGGCGCGCGCGCCGAAAGCAGCGCTTCCGCCGGCCGGCAGGAGGGGGAGAGCGGCGATCTCACGTGGTGGCGTAAAACGACGCCCGCGGACGGCGCCGGTCTTGCCCCGCCCCCGCGCACGCCGCGCCTCTTCCGCGTGGAGGTGGGCGTGTCGCGAAAAGGGGAGACCAAGTCGCGGCCGCCGCTTCTCACCAGCTTCATCCTCGCAAGGTCGGCCGATGAGTAGCCGCAAACTCGGCCCACCGGACCTGCGGGGGCCGGCGCAGGACGACGAGGGCGAGGCCGGCTTCACTCTCGTGGAGCTTCTCGTCGCCCTGTCGCTCCTCTCGCTGATCGCCGTCTTCATCGGCGAGGGCGTGTTTTCGGTGCGCAGGATGGTGCCGGTGGCCTCCCGCATCGATGCCGATGCCGAGATCGCCGCCGTGCGCGACCATCTGCGCCGAACGGTGGGTGAGGCCGTTGTGGACCTGCCGTTGAGCGAGAGCGAACTCTTTGTCGGCAGCTCGACCGCCATGAGCTTTCTCGCGCCCGCCGATCCGGTTCTGGAGGTCGCGGGGATCAACCGGACGACGCTCGGTCTGGAGGCGGGTCCGGCGGGTCGCCTCGACCTCGTCGAGCGCCGCACCCAGGCGCGCGGGGAACAAACCAGAGCGGTCACGCCCGTCGTGCTCCTCCACGACGTCGCCGGGCTGGCGATCCGCTATGCGGGGCCGGTCGAGGGCGGGACGCCGGTCTGGCGCAAGGACTGGGTCGCGGGCGGCGTACCGGCGCTCGTGTCGCTGGACATATCCCTGCCGCCGGGCGACGTCCGGCGCATTCTCCCGCTTATCGTGCATCCGGCGTCCTCGACGAATCCCGCAGAAGCGGTCGACGTCCCGGCTCCGCCCGACGGGGAGGCGGGCAGGGACAAGCCGGCCGGTCCCCGATGACGGCCGCGCCCGAGCCCGCGCGGGAGGATGACGGCGAAGCCGGCTTCGTTCTGCTCTCCGTTCTTCTCGCGGTGATGGTCTTCATCGCCGTCGCGGCCAGCTTTGCCGTCAAATCCCGCCTGTCCGCGATGCGGACGGTCAACCGGGTCGAGGCGGCGACGGATGGCGCCCTCGTCGACGGAGCCGTGCTCTTTTCCGCCGATGCCCTGCGCCCCGCCGTCCTTTCCTCGCCAAGCAGGAAGAGCCGCGACGCGCCGACCGTCGGGCAGCCGGCCGCGGCGCCGGCATCGCCCAAACCAGACGTCGCCGTGCTTCCGGTGGATGGGCGGGCCGTCGCCTGTGCCACGGGACGCGGAGCGCGGCTGGAGATCCGCGTGGTGGACCAGGGCGGCCTTCTGGATCTCAATGCGGCCCCCGTGGCGATGCTCCAGACGTTTCTGGATGCGGCCGGCCTCGAGGCTGCGACGGGGCGACGGCTGGCCGACGAGATCGCCGATTTCCGAGACGTCGACGACGATCCCCAATCGAACGGGATCAAGGAAAGCGCGCAGTATGCGCAGGAGAACCTCCCGTGGGGGCCACGCAACGCCCCCTTCTCCGATCCTGCGGAGTTCGGCCAACTGCCCTCCGCTACGCCGGCCATCGTCGCACGGCTGATGCCGATGCTGACGATCGCCAACCCCAGGGCGTCGCTCGATCTCGGCGTCATGGACCGTGCCGCTCGGGGGAAACTGCCCCGCGACGCCGCACGATCGCCGGAGATCAAACGCTGGCTCATGCCGAGCAAGGGAACCGACTTCGTCGTCGAAGCCCGACTGCGACGCGACGATGGCTCCCTGACGGCGGGCCGTCGCGCGCTCGTCGGTTTCAAACCGGAGAGCGGTGCCCTGCGCATCCGCCAATGGGAGGGCCGAACCGCCGATGACGCCGACTGGCTGAACCCGGCCAGAAACTCGGTCTTCTGCACCAAGCTGGCCCTCGCCTTGGGTGTCAGTCGATCATAACGGCATTGGTGAACGGCTCGGTATCAGGAGTTCCCTGTTCATCCGAAGCTGATCAGAGAATATTGCAGTACCGCTTGTCGTCACGATCGTTAGCGAGGACGTCGGCTTGCAGCCGTAGGGGGAGCCTTGACCCACGGTGAAGCAGATGTGGTTCGCGTCCTCGGCGCCCTCGGCGTTTGCCTGCAGGGCAACCGCGACCGGGTCTCCAGCGCTTAAGGATCAGGGCATCAACGTTGGTGCCGGTCACGATCTCCGGTTCGTCATCGAGGTCAAGATGGGCTGGTGAATCGGTTCGGCGAGCAATAGGCTGCGCTCTACGATCGGCTGCAGACGCCGCACCTTCTTCTCCGCGTGATTGCCCGCAATGTCGGATAGCCGATGCGCCAGAAAGGGGTTGAGGAAGCGCTGCCGGGTTTCTTCGACATAGAGTTCGGCCTCCAGCCCCAACCCTTGTGCCGCGAAGACCGGTACCACCTCTCTCTCCCAGACGGTTTCTAGCGTTCTCCGCACGGAAGGGTCCGCCATGGCCTCTCGAACCGTCTCGCGAGCGGGACGTCCGCCGGAAATCCAGAGATCCGCCAGGACCGTGTGGCCGAGATTCAGGATGTGGAGCTTCAGTTGCTCGTAGCGAGCCAGATCGTCGGTGACGACGATGGCGGGATGGCGGCAGGGAAGGACCAACCCTTCCTGTGCTTCAATTGCCCATAGGGCGTAGGGCTCCGCCACGGCGCCGACAGGCTGCAGCGGTTCGGACACGATCCGGTCGACCAGACTGTTAGCGAAGCGGCAACGCGCGGAGAGAAAGTCGAAGAACGCAGGCGGAGCGTTCCAGGCAGTCGCGAGATCGCGAACCAGCGTGCGTAGCTTGTCGCCGTTGCCGCTGACGAGCTCGCAGGGAAAGAGCGACAGGGACGTCTGCGGGACGGTTTCGAAGCGTTCGAGCAACAGGGCTGCGATCTTGGCCGGGAAGCTGCGCGGTGGGCGGCTCCGGTCGGCGACGCTGTCGGCGGTGTCTGCGGGGTCGAGGCAGAAGCCGCGGTCACCGGTGTTGGAAATGATGACCTCGACCGTCATCGCCTCCCGCCGCACGGCATTCCAGTCCCGGCGGGCCGAGTAAGCGCGCAGCACCGCCCGACCTTCAACCACGTCGTCGACCGTCCGCTCACCCACCAATCCCCGGATGTGGACGGGGTAGGGCTGACCGAGCGACAAGGCTTCGACGCGCAGGGCGCTTTCCGCGCTGTCGGTGGTCTGGACGACGGTGATGCGGCCGATGGCGTCCCCGCGCTCGAGCGCCTGCGAGACGAAGAGGTCCGCATGCGCGAGAAGAAATCGGCTCGTGCCGAATTGGAGGATGGCGCTCGCAGGCTGCGCGGAGGGCACGCTGCCTGGCGGAACGAACGAAGCGGATGAGGACGATGTCAAAATGAACTCCCGAGAGCGGTATCCGATGTAATCTTGCGGCTCGACCGGGCTACGGAAATGTCGAGTGCGCGTGGAAGGGTGGAGCGCAGCCTTCCGAGGCGAGCGCTCCCGAACTCATGGGCCGATCCAGCGCAAGCGCGAAGCCTCCAGGTGGTTCTGCATCGCGGCTTGCGCCAGCAACGGATGAGCCGCCTCGAGCGCCCGGATGATCGCCGCGTGTTCGGTTACCGCCGACATCCAGGTCTGCTGCGATTCATAGCGTGTCTGGATCTGGGCACTCATCGGTTGATGCCGCTCGTCGAACAGTTCAGTCACGAGCCGGACCATGACGGAATTTCCCGTTAGTTCGGCGATGGTCCTGTGGAAGCGACGATCCGGTTCCAGCGGGCTTCGTTCGGCCGCGATGGCGGAGCGCATCGCCTCGTTGGCGAGCTTCAGTTCGACGATGGCCTCCGGCGTCGTTCGTGCCGCAGCAAGCGCCACTACGGACCCCTCGATCGCCGCACGCGCCTGCATCAACTCGGACGGACTCTCGCCCATCGGCTTGGTCGAAAGATCGGCTTGCGGCGGCCTTGCGCAGACATAGACGCCGGAACCCATGCGAATTTCGACACTGCCCTCGATCTCCAGTGCAATCAGCCCTTCGCGCAAGGACGGCCTCGATACGCCGATCTGAAGGGCAAGGTCGCGCTCGGCCGGCAGCCGGTCGCTTGGGAGGAAGTGTCCGACGCGGATCAGGTCACGGATCTGGTCCGCAACCTGTTGGTATAGGCGACGACCATCCACCGGCTTGAGACTGGCTGACATCTTCTCTCCAATTGGCCTGACCATAAAGCACTTTTTTCCGTTCAGAAAGACCAAACTGATCTTGGTAAATGTCTATTATTGATCTATCCGCGTAAATTGGATTGACCAATTTTGAGATGGCCTATAAATGCCAAATGCTGAGGGAGCAGGATTCGGCAGGATCGAGCTTGTCGGGCTTCATGCGGAGCCGTGACGAGGCGGCGGGAGGATCTTCATGACGCAGCCTATTCCTGTCCAGAAGCCGGTTCCTGTCCAGAAGCCGGTGGACATGGCCTCGACCGGTCCCGTGGAGATGGGTCGCACGATCCTCCAATTGACGTCGATCACCAAGGAATTTCCCGCCGTCCGAGCCTTGTACGACGTTTCATTCGACCTGCGGATCGGCGAAGTGCATGCCGTGTGCGGCGAGAACGGCGCCGGCAAGTCGACGTTGATGAAAATCATTAGCGGTTTGTACCAGCCGACGTCCGGATCGATCGTCTACAAGGGGGCGCCTTGCCGCTTCCAATCGACGACGGAGTCCGAGCGGCGGGGCATCGCGATCATTCATCAGGAACTGAACCTCGTTCCACACCTATCCGTCGCGGAGAACATCTTTCTGGCGCGCGAGCCGCGCAATGGCCCCTTCGTCAACCGTGGCAAGCTTCATCGCGATGCGGCCCTGCTCCTGAGGCGCATCGGGCTCGCGATCGATCCCGACACCGTCGTCCGCAGTCTCTCCGTCGCCCAGTGCCAAATGGTGGAGATCGCCAAGGCGCTGTCGTTGAACGCCGAAGTTCTCATCATGGACGAGCCGACCTCTTCTCTTACCGAGAGCGAGACAACCGTTCTCTTCAAGGTCATCACAGATCTGAAGCGCTCGGGCGTTGGGATCGTTTACATCTCCCATCGTCTTGACGAGATGGCGGGCATCGTCGACCGCGTGACGGTGCTGCGGGACGGGCGACACGTCTCCACCCATGACTTTGCATCCGTCACGATCGACCAGATCGTCGCTGAGATGGTTGGCCGATCGCTGGAGGAAAAGTTCCCCGAGGCAACGCGCGTCCCGGGCAAAGAGGTGCTTCTGGAGGTCAAGGGGCTCGCCCGGCAAGGCGCCTTCACGGACATCGACTTCACGCTTCGGCGCGGCGAGATCCTGGGCTTTGCGGGGCTGATGGGCGCTGGCCGAACAGAAGTCGCGCGCGCCATCTTCGGCGCCGATCCGCTGGATGCCGGCGAGGTTCTGATCGGCGGTCGCAAGGTCGCCATCGGCTCCCCGCGCGACGCGATCGCCGAGGGACTGGCCTACCTTTCCGAAGATCGCAAGAAAAGCGGACTTGCGGTGGGCATGTCGCTCGCAGCGAATATGTCGCTCGCCAACATGAGGGACGTCGCCGGCACCTCCGGCTTCATCGACTTCGGCAAGGAGGAGAATGTGGCGCGACGCTACGTCGATCTCCTGAACATCCGAACCCCTTCCATCCATCAGATCGTCCGACTTTTGTCCGGCGGCAACCAGCAGAAGATCATCATTGGGAAATGGCTGTTCCGACAGTCCCGGATCCTCTTCTTCGACGAGCCGACGCGCGGGATCGACATCGGAGCGAAGTTCCAGATCTACAAGATCATGGACGAGCTCGCGGCGCGCGGAATTGGCATAATCCTGATCTCCTCCGAGCTCCCCGAAATCCTCGGACTCACGGACCGGGTCGCGGTCTTCCACGAGGGCCGCATCACCCAGATCCTGGAAACGGCAAGGTCCTCTCAAGAGGAGATCATGCACTACGCATCCGGCTACGCGCCCGGCAGACATTGAGGACCGCATGAGCAATCCCACAATCGACAAGACGGGCCGGCCCCTGTTCACGGACAAGCAGAAAGACTTGATCCAGAAGTTTGCCGCACTCGGCAGCCTCGTCATCCTGGCGATCGTGTTTTCGGTCACGAGCAACGCGTTCTTCAGCGTTGGCAACGGAATGACGATCGCGCTTCAGGTCACCTCGATCGGCCTTCTCGGCATCGGTGCGACTTGCGTCATCATCACGGGCGGCATTGATCTTTCGGTCGGCTCGGTCCTCGCGCTCGCGGGCGTCGTGGCGGCGCTGGCGGTCAAGGAATGGGGCATGCCCGTCCCCATCGGCATGATGCTCGGCATTCTTGTCGGAACGCTTTGCGGTGCGATCAACGGACTGGCCGTGACCCAGCTGAAGCTGCCGCCCTTCATTGCGACGCTCGGCATGATGATGGTGGCGCGTGGCGTGGCGCTTCAGATCACCGGCGCACGCGCCGTCTCCGGCCTCGGCGAAAGCTTCGGGCAGCTCGGCAACGGATCGCTTCTGCGCATCGAGTCGATCGCCGACGATGGCTTTCCAATCGTGACCTTTCCCGGCATCCCCTATCCGGTGCTGCTCATGATCGTGCTCGCCATTGTGGTGGCGACCATGCTGAAGCGCACGGTGCTGGGCCGCCACATCTATTCCGTCGGCTCGAATTCGGAAGCCGCGCGGCTATCGGGTGTCCACGTCTCCGGGGTGACGCTCTTCACCTACGTCCTCTCCGGAGCGCTCGCGGGCCTCACCGGCTGCGTGCTGATGTCCCGGCTCGTGACCGCGCAGCCCAACGAGGGCGTGATGTACGAGCTCGACGCCATTGCCGCCGCGGTGATCGGCGGAACATCGCTCATCGGCGGCGTCGGAACGATCTCGGGCACGCTCATCGGCGCCTTTGTCATCGGGATTCTTCGCAACGGCCTGAACATGAACGGTGTCTCAGCTTTCACGCAGCAAATCATCATCGGCCTCGTCATCCTGGTCACCGTGTGGATCGACCAGATACGCAATCGCCGCTGACGTGCCCGACCCGCCTCCCGGGAGGGCTTTGGAGGCACAGGCAACCCATCCGACTCGTCTCGTCCTTCAGGGAGAACAATCATGCACAGAATTCGGGCAACCCTTGTGGCCTCGGCCACGGTATTCGTGATGGCTTCCGCTCAGGCAGGTGCCGCCGAGATCGCTGTCATCGTCAAAACGGTCAACTCCACGTTCTGGCAGAACGTCCAGAAGGGGGCGGATGCCGGCGTGGCCTCTCTGCCCGAGGGCACGACGATCTCGTTCGATGGTCCCGCCTCGGAGGCCGCCATCGCCGATCAGGTGAACATGGTCGAGAATGCCATCAACAGGAAGGTCGCAGGCATCGTCCTTGCCCCTTCGGATCCCGATGCACTCGTCCCCGCGATCAAGAAGGCGTGGGAGGCTCGCATCCCTGTGGTCCTTATCGACTCCATGCTGGCCGAGAGTGGCGAGAAATACTACCAAGCGTTCCTGGCGACCGATAACAGGAAGGCCGGTGAGCTCTGCGCGAAGGTTCTGATCGACAAAATCGGCAGCGAAGGCAAGATCGCTATCATGTCCTACGTCGCGGGCGTCGGCTCGGAAGTCGGCCGCGTCGGTGGATTTACCGACTATGTCAAGGCCAATTCCAAGCTCGAGATCGTCGGCCCCTTCTATTCGCAGTCGCAGATGGCGACGGCGCTGAACCAGACCACCGATATCCTGACCTCCAATCCCGACCTCAAGGGCATCTTCGGCGCGAACGAACCCACTGCCATCGGCATGGGCCGCGCGCTGGCTCAGACCGGCAAGGTTGGCAAAGTCGTGGGCGTCGGCTTCGATGGCAACGAGGATCTGCAGGGCTTTGTCAAGGATGGCACGCTCGCGGCGATTGCGGTGCAGGGTTCCTTCCAAATGGGCGAACTCGGCGTCCAGACCATCGGCAAGCTGCTCGGCAAGGAGAAGGTCGAGAAGACAATCGATACCGGCGTCATCGTCGTGACAAAAGACAATATCGACCAGCCGGAAGCAAAGAACGTACTCTACTAGAATTCATTCTCCGACCAACCGCGACGTCGGCTTTGTCCGACGTCGCTTCAAACTATTGATCGAGTTCTTTATGAAACCGTCGGACACGCGGAAGCTTGCGAGCGTCGATATCAATCTCTCGGTACTCGGCCTCGGCTGTGCGCAGATGGGCCATCTGTCCAAACGAACGCCCTTGGCGGAAGCCAAGGACGCAGCCGAAGCTGCTTGGGACCTTGGCATCCGCTACTTCGACACCGCACCATTCTATGGCTTCACCCGTTCGGAACGGCGTCTCGGGACGCTCCTCGACGACCGGGTGCGAGACGACTTTCGGGTTTCGACCAAGGTCGGCCGCCTTATGATACCGGAGCGCGTCTACCGCGAGACCGACGAGGGGTTCGCCTTCCCGGCACCCTTCGTTCAGGCCTACGACTATTCCTACGACGCGATCTTGAAATCCTTCGAGGCGAGCCAGCAACGCCTCGGCTTGGCCATGATCGATATTCTCTACGTCCATGACATCGGCGCGATGACGCATGGCGATCGTCATGGACATTACTGGTCGCAGTTGACGGCCGGTGGCGGCTTCCGTGCCCTTTCCGAGCTCAGGGCAGACGGGCGGATCCGGGCTTTCGGGATTGGCGTCAACGAATGTGACGTGCTGCGAAATACCCTCGACGAATGCGATATGGATGTGGCCATGCTCGCGGGTCGTTATACGTTGCTGGAACAGGATAGCCACGATCTTCTCGACCGGTGCCTGAGCCACGGCACCCGGATCGTCGTCGCAGGCGCCTTCAATTCGGGTGTGCTCGCCGGCAACAACAGTTTCAACTATGGCGAGGCACCTCCGGAGATTCTGCGTCGCGTTCTCGCACTTCGTGAAGCAGCCAGCGAATTCGAAATTCCGATCCAAGCAGCCGCACTTCAGTTCCCGCTAGCGCATCCAGCTGTTGTCTCGGTCGTTGTCGGTGCACGCAACGCCGATCAGATTACACACAACGCCGCCTGGCTCGAGATGGAGATCCCCGCAAGTTTTTGGCAGAGCCTTTCGAAAAAGGGTCTAATCGTAGACGGCGCTCCTCTGCCAGAATGAACTCGACCTATTTAATTTTGTATCTGTTTCAGTTGCAATGTCGATGCAGTTTCCTCGCTTCGGCATCGACATTCAATGACCCTATGTCGTCTTCGGCTGATGATCCATTATTCGGGTTGGAAGATGATGGCGACTGGGATGCAAACGGCAGAAGATGTAGCCGCATCGGCCCCGTCGCATATTGGGAGCGGCTTGGTTCTACGAGGTAGACGCTGCGTCCATTTTCGTCGGACGGCACCATACGCACGACTTTTGAGCGCCGCCCTGGGTCGTTGCCAACGATCAGATCCACAATGTCGCTAGAACGGGCGCGCTCGAAAGCGCAGGATACAGGGCGGTCTGATCGACATCGAGGTGTCGATCCTCGGGGCATCCGGCATCGGCATCTTGCCCGGCTCCTCCCGAGGTGAAGCGCCGGGCGGCTCGTTGTTCACAAGGCGCCGTCATCACCGTCGGGGCTTGACCGGGCCCGCGACCAGAAGAGCCAGATCCTGCGCGTCGCTCCAAGAGCGGTGGATCTGTTCTCGCTGTCAGTCAAGGCGAAAATCCCAACCTTGCAGGGCTTGCGACCCGTCAGCGATGGCGACCCAAGCCGGCAGTTTCACGCCTCACCGTGTTGTTTCAAAATGAATGTCGCACCAGCTACCAGAAGTGGGGCGGTTTCGCATTGCCGCGCCTCGTCCTGCCGCCAAGACGCTTCTCGTCGCCGCTTGAGCAGGCGCTCGGCATGATCCCGATCCAGGCCGCCAGTTCCTCGGAGTCGCGCCATGTCAGCGCGTAGCGGCCATACCGGCGCCTGCAGAGCAGGATGGTGTCGGTGGCGACATGCCGGCGCTTGAACGTCAAACTCATGTTCGAGCCTGCGCTGTCCGCCATCGTCGGAGTTGCAGGCTTTCACCGCCTTCAGAACTTTGCGACAGAGCCGATGGAACTCTCCAGCGAGATCGACGCTCGCGTGGAGAGAACCTCGTCCGGTCTGCTCGATGCCCGGCTCGACGATGCCGCCGCAACGATCAAATCAGCAGGAAGTCGTCTGCTGTCAGCCGGAGACCGGCGTCGAGTTCCGCAAACTTGATGGCGGCTCCGCGTCCCGAGCCGTCCGCGTCGAAGAAGAGATCGCCGGTCTGGTTGTCGTAGATGATGCGATCGAACGCATCTTGCGCCTTACCGCCTGCAACCGACAGAAAGGCGTCGGCCGATAGCGCACCGAACCCTGTAAAACCACTGAAAACGTCGTGATCGAGCCAGATCGTGTCCTCCACGACCGAAAAATCTTTGATGACGTCGACGTTGGACCGCGACAGAACCGTGGAGAAGACGAAGCTGTCGCTCCCGGCACCACCGATCAGCTGGTCGTTTCCGGCACCACCATCGAGGATGTTGTTGCCCTCATTGCCGACAATACGGTTGGCGAGAGAGTTCCCGCCGAGTCGGACGCCGCTTGTTCCAGTGGCGGCGAACAACTCCTCGATACCTTGACTCTCGGATATCTGGAAGTTGACCGACGTGTGGACACTGTCGGTTCCGCCGATACCGCGCTGCTCGATCACCACGTCGCCGAGATTGTCGACGAAGAATGTATCCGAATCATTGCCGCCGGTCATCACATCGGCACCGACGCCACCGTCGAGGATATCCGCGCCGGCGCCGCCGTCGAGACGATTGTCACCGTCGTTACCGACGATCTTGTTGTCGAAGCGGTTTCCGGTAAGCGTGAGGGGAGCCGACCCGTTGGCAGCAAGAACGACCTCGATGCTCTGGCTATCGCTCAGTTTGTAGTCCACAGAGGTCACGACGGTGTCGAGGCCCCTGCCGTTGACTTCCACGACGACGTCCCCGGCATCGTCCACAATATAGGTGTCGTCGCCAGTTCCGCCTACGAGCTGGTCGGCGCCGGCGCCGCCGTTCAGGCGGTTGTCGCCTGCGTTGCCGACGATGCGATTGGCCAGTCCGTTGCCGACCAGCGCCAAGGGATCCGTGCCCGCCGTCGCGATCAGCGTTTCGATGCTCTGAGCGTCGGTCAGGGCGAAGTTCACCGACGTGTACACGGTGTCGGTGCCTTCGCCGTCAATTTCTTCCACGAGGTCGCCGGAATGGTCGACATGGTAGATGTCGCTGCCGAGGCCGCCGATCATGGTGTCCGCGCCGTCTCCGCCGTCCAGAGTGTCATCGCCTTCTCCACCGTCGAGCGTGTCGTCCCCGGCCCCGCCATCGAGCGAGTCTTTGGAAAGACCGCCATAGAGTGCGTCGTTCTTCGATCCCCCGATGAGCGTGTTACCTGCATCGGACGCAAAGACGGTGGCCGCCTGCTGTCCACTGAGAATCTTCGAAAGGTCGAGCGTCCCCTTGCCGGCCACGGTCAGCGTGATCGGTGTCGGAGTGGTCGTAGGCTCGTTGAAGGTCACGATGCGTTGGAAAGCGGAGAACTGTGCGGCCGTGCCGGTGATGTTCTCCCCCGCCGTTTCCAGAACCTCGACGTTGCGGATCGTCAGTCCACTAATGTCCGTTCGTCCGCTCCAGCCGAGAACGTCCCAGTCCGCGCCGCCATCGACGACGCCGCCCGTCACGTCGCCACCAACGAAGATCCGATCGTCGCCTGTGCCGCCGTTGATCGCGACTCTGCCGCCATAATCGTAGATCTCGTCCCGCCCGGCCCCGCCGCTCAGGACGTCGTCGGCCGTATCCATGCCGCTGAATTGTCCGGCGAGGTAATCGTCGCCGTTCCCGCCGTTGAGGATGTCCTTGCCCGCTCCGCCCAAGAGGCGGTCGTTCAGGGAGCCGCCCGTCAACGTGTTGCCCGTATCGGACGCCATTACGTTGACGGCGCGCTGGCCGCTCAGTTGCTTCGCGAGGTTCAGCACCCCCCCGCCCTCGATCTGAAGATCGACGGCTGTTGTGAGGTCCTGCTGCGAGACCCGAATCGTCTCGTAAGATGAGAACGATGCGGCCGTGCCGCTGATGCCTCTGCCCGCGGTATCGAGTGTCTTCGCCATGGTCGTAGCCCCCCAGCCGCAACGCCTCCCGCGCCCGGCATCAATTAATAATCATCGGCGTCATCCTGCCGCAGGTTGCGCGGCAAGCTGGTCGCCACTGAGCGAGTAGCGACGCCGATCGGATTCCGATGCGAGAAACCGGAAGGAGGATCACCCGAATCCAGCGGACGATCCCCCTTCCGTGGCTACCAGCGCCGAGTGTATTGGCCCGCCGCGTCGAGTTTGGCCTCGAAGCGCTGGCCGTTGCTGCGGACCGCGACGGTGCTCGACGGCTGGCCAACGATCTTCAGGCTGGTCGGCCGTGCGCCGGACCAGGTGAGGTCGACGACATGGCCACCGCGCACGTGGACGCCCCGGATCTCGCCCGACGGCCAGGCCTTCGGCAGTGCGGCGAGAATATGGATCTCGTCGCCCCAGGACTGAACCATCGTCTCGATGATCGCGGCCGTTCCGCCGAAGTTGCCGTCGATCTGAAACGGCGGATGCGCGTCGAACATGTTGGGATAGGTCCGTTGAGCGCCGATCAAGCCCTTCAGGACTCTGTAAGAACGCTCGCCTTCGCCCATTCTCGCCCAGAGGCAGGCACGCCACGCCGTCGCCCAGCCGGTGGAAAGGTCGCCCCGCCGGTTGAGGCTCACCTTTGCGGCCTTGATAAGCTCCGGCGTGTCGCGGACGTTGATCTGACTGCTGGGATAGACGGCGTAGAGATGGGACACATGGCGGTGATCTTGTTCAGGCGCTTGCTGGTCCCAGTCCTCCATCCACTCCTGGAGCTGTCCGCCGCTACCGATGCGATCGGCGGGCAGGCGCAGGCGGGCCGCTTCGATACGCTTCAGGAGGTCCTCGTCGCGGTTGAGTGCGCGCCCAGCCTTGACAGTCGCATCGAAGAGATCGCGAAGGATCTGCCGGTCCATCGCCGGTCCTGCGCACAGGGAAGATCCGAAGGGATGCCAGTTTTCGGGAGAAAGCGAGGGCGAGGTCACGAGACCGCGGCCCTTCGTGTCTTCGACGAGGACGTCGAGGAAAAACTCGCAAGAACTCTTGGAAACCTCGTACAGGCGGGTGAACACCTGCGGGTCTCGCGTATAATCCCAATGCAGCCAGAGAGTGGTGAGAAGCCAGGCACCCCCGGTCGGCCAGAGACCATATTCAGGCCCATCGAGCGGTGCACTTCCACGCCAGATGTCGGTGTTGTGGTGGGCGACCCAGCCCTTGGCCGCGTACATCGTACGGGCCGTCTTGGCGCCGGTGATCGTCAGATCTTCCACCATGCGCAGCAGCGGCTCGACGCAAACGCTCAACCCGGAAGCGTCGGCGTGCCAGTAGTTCATTTCCGTATTGATGTTGATCATGAACTTACTGCCCCAAGGCGGGTTCGTGCCTTCGTTCCAGATGCCTTGGAGATTGGCTGGCTGGCCTCCCTTGCGCGAGGAGGCGATCAGGAGATAACGACCGAATTGCACGTAGAGCGCGAAGAGGGCGGGGTCGTCTGACGTCTCCCCGACGGCAACGCGTCGATCGGTCGGTTGCGCTTCCGCCGGCGTGTGCCCCAGATCCAGAGTCATCGAGCCGAAGATTCTTTGATAGTCCACCAGATGGTCGCGCTTGAGGTCAGCATAGGACCTCTTCACCGCCGCCCTGTCCGCTCCCGGACGATCGCCACGGGATCGCCGCTGACATCCGCGAAGTTCACATAGCTCGTCGCGGCCGAAATGATGAGAGTGAGGCCCTTCGCACCGCGCACTCGCAGCCCATCGGCGCTCGCCACGATCTGCCCGTCCCCCACGGCCTGCACGCGGATCGCGTACTTGAGACCGCCGGGGATGCCCATTTGTTCTTGATTGCGACCCGTGATCAGAAGAGCCTTCGGGCCGTCAACGACGATGGTGACGCCATCGCCGGGCGAGCCAACGTCGTCCTTCTGCAGCCAGTTCACATCGCCGTCCGCTTGCAGCGTCGTCGCCGGCGTAGCCCAAGAATAATTAGCCTCCCGCTGTCCCCGGTAAACCATATCGAAATCGACGAAGCCGGCTTCAGCTTCGAGCCGCATGACGATCACTTGATCAGGGTAGGATGAAAAGGCTTCGCGCGTAAACCGCCGCCGACCGACGCCGAACGTGGTTGTGGCGACCGCTTGGCTGATATCCAGTTCGCGCCGATACTCGGTCGGTTTGGCTGGACTGACGAAGTTCAAAAACAGATCGCCAAGAGAGCTGTAGCTCATCTGCTTATATGGCCGGCCCGTCATTTTGAACCAGGCGTGGTCCTGAGCCTCCTTGAAACGACCTGCATTGATGAGTTGCCGAACTTCGGGCAACGCTGCCAGGGCCTCCGGCGAGTCATACGTGTGGGGCGATCCAGCATAGAAGGTCGCTTCGTTCAGCTGGATCCTTTCCTGTGCTACGCGCCCGAAAATCATGGCTCCGAGCGTTCCGTTGCCGAGCGGCAGGGCCCTGTTCCAGTCGGCGGCCGGATGGCGATACCAAAGACGCGAGTTGCCGGGAGCTGTCTGCGCCCCCGACAACGCCGGCATAAGCGGAGTCAGCGCCAATCCTGCTGCAAGACCTAAAACGTCACGTCGGTTGAATCCGCCCGATTGTTGGTCCGAAGTCATTTTGTCCTCCCAGTTTTCCGCCATTCGGCTTTCCGTCATCGCGCATGCGCTCCCGAGCACGCTCGTCTTCAAGTCCAGTCCCAATTGCCGCGCAGACAATCGCAACAATTCGTGCTATTTGCACACGTAAGCTGCGTTGCATAAATTACTGCTTCGCACTTGCATATGTGCTTTCGAATTTATCTGCATATGCATCGTTGTTTTGTAAACGAAGGATATTTTGCTGTAAGAGCTAATGCTTGAGGCAAATTATCCTATTTATTTTTAGAAATTTGCGAATTTACAATCGGCAGTCGGAATAATTCTTATTTATTAACTGCAGTTTAATATAAATCTATATCATAAAATATAATGTATTGGCTTTTCGCAGTCGCCGCCGTCTACAGACGTTAATTATATAGCATAATTCTTGCGTATAGGCGGCGCAATTTGTTCAAGAGTCTGGCTACTGCGTAGAAGAAGACCAAGTTTCCTGTCTGAGCGCGGGCGTTCGATTGAACAGCCAGCGCTATTCAAAGGGGCCGAATCGCCTGCCGCCCTTGACGGCACGGCCGTAGCTTCTCGCAACGGCAACACCTTCGATCGACCCGCACCTTCATCGGTCTCTCGAGTCCTTCCCCGTCTGATTCCGTGTGCAAGGATGAGAAGACAAGCCTTGGACTGACCAAGATACCAGTGCCACGCGGATCTCGATGCGGCACGCAGGCGCGATTTCACCCTTTTGCGAAAACGAACTTGAAAACCGAACCTCAGGACGGGCTCCAGCTTAGCCCGCGTCCTCTCCTGACATCGCACCGACCAGCACGGAGTAAGAGTGCGAACGATCTACCACATGGCGGGAAAGCGTCCCAGTCTCCACCGGCCTTGAGATGTTAAGCGATTACCTCCCAACTGGCCTTACCATAACGCAGCCTTTTGCTCTGTAAAAGAAAAAATACACCGTAAGCATCACGAACTTAAATATTTTTGCCCTTTTGGCCTGACCAGTTTTCTCGCGACCATGCGCGTGGCTTCTCGATACAATGTCGGCTGGAGGGCAGGGAGCAATGGGGGAGTATATGAACAACCAACGACTGTGAATCGTCTGAGATTTCAAGGCCATTCTGGCCTGAACCATGGTGACAAAGGAAGGTTTGCGATCTTGACGTCCATTCCGCTGCGGGCCGGCTTTGATGATCCGGGCCTACGCCGTTTGGCGCGGAAGACCAAAGGGCGCCAACCGGGCCCACCGTCTTCTGGCGCTGGCGGCGACCTACGAGGTTGGCTTGCGCACGGATGCGGCCCGAACCGGCGGGGGGACGCTCCAAGTGGCAGGATTGGGTGCTGCCGTTCAACGAACGCGGTCCGGCGGGCCTCGTCAAGGGGAAGGCGCCGGGCACTCTTTCCAATTTGCACGAGAAGCAGCGCCGGGCCTTGGCGGCGATCGTCGCAAGCGGCCCGGTTCCGGTGGTCCATGGCGTCGTGCGCTGGCGACGCAAGGACCTCGTGCGGTGGATCTTCGAGAAGTTTGCCATCTCAGTGGATGAGACCACGATCGGCGGGAGTTGCAGGCACTTGGCTTTTCAATGCTCGGCGTGTCCGCGGATGGTGCGCCGAACGAACTCGAGGTAAAAGCTTTCAAAAAGCTTTCCCACCTAGGTGTTCAGTCCCGGCATTTGATGGATTGGATCGAGCTTGAATCTTTCTGGTTCTGATGTCCACTTTTTGCATATGAACTCGTACGGGGTGAGGCCCTTCAGCGTCTTGAGCCGGCGAGCGAAGTTGTAGGCATCGATGAAGTC
>NZ_JACIEK010000024.1 GCF_014196835.1 Aureimonas pseudogalii | reverse complement strand
AAACTCCTTCCCGAACCGGCGCTGCGGCTTGCCCATGAAATGCTCCTCTTTCCTTCAGAAGAGCTCTCCACTTTCCCGGGGCAAGTCCAGGATGGTGTTGGCGTCGGGCAGAATGGTGACGCGAGCGTAGTCGCATTTCGGGGTTTTGACGAAGGCCTCAGACATGCCTTTGGATTCCGGGCTGCGGACAGGCGTGAAGAGCAGCCGCAGGCCAAGGGCTCGGGCAGTATTGGCGGTGTCCCTGGCGATGTAGGCGCTGTGTTGTCCGATAGCTATTCGACACCGTGCGGGACCTTGGTGGTACCGAAGCGACGTTCGACAGCCGTCACCATCAGATCGCGAATCATCTCGCTGGAGATGTCTGCATGGGCGACGGCCGACGAAGCGATGACCTCTTGGTCGCAGGCATCCAAGACGAAGAGGACGCACACGACCCCGTGGTTGCGGGCGTAAATCTCCAGACGATCCGAGCACCAGCGGATGTTGGAGCGCAGCGCGATGACGATGCTGTCGTAGGTTCGACCGGACCGCTAAGCCGTATGGCGTTTGAGCCTCAGACCGTGATGCTGCATGATCCGCAGTACTTGTTTGGCGTTGACCGTCGGCTTCCCCTGCAGGCGTAGCTCCCGGTTCAGCAGCGCCGTGACGCGCCTGTAGCCGTAGGTCGGCCGAGCGCCCACGTAAGCGGCGGCAAGGAGCGCCTCGGCGGCATCACAAAGCGAAGCAACGTTCAACGGCGCTTGCTTCTGATGGTCGGTGCGACCTCGATCCTGAAGCAGCCAAGCGGCTCTAAGCTGCCGCTCTAGGCCGCCTCCCTGACTGCCTGTAAGCCCTACAAGGTCACAACCGTGGCGCTAGCCGCCTGTGAAAACAGACCCGTGGCTGTTCGATCGCCGCGCAAGATCTGGGCCCTACTTGTCAGGGGCGGGATTTACCGAGCCCCGACCCTGATGGCGGTCGCGTAGGGACAACAAGCTTTCCGGCACTTCGGCGCCGGAAGGAGCCAAGCAAGGTGCCCAAGCGTGATGACCCCGAGGGGCGACACCTCGATGTCGATCAGATCGTCCGTTGCCATGCGCCTAT
This sequence comes from Aureimonas pseudogalii, assembly GCF_014196835.1. Taxonomy (GTDB): domain Bacteria; phylum Pseudomonadota; class Alphaproteobacteria; order Rhizobiales; family Rhizobiaceae; genus Aureimonas; species Aureimonas pseudogalii. The sequence continues at coordinate 36,431 of NZ_JACIEK010000024.1, read as the reverse complement.
GAGCGCGTGACTTTGATTCAGGCGATCGACATTGCGAACCTCATCGTGGCCAGCGGTCTGGTTTCAGGACTCACAGCTCAGAGCCAAAATAGAACAGTGGCTGCGAGGGCGATGGCGGAGAAGAAGACGGTCGGACATCGGTCGTAGCGGGTCGCAACCCGCCGGTCTTCAGTCGCCCGAACACGACCTCGATGCGGTTGCGTCGCCGGTAGCAGCGTTTGTCGTGGCGTACCGGTGCGTTGCGCGACTTACGCCTTGTAATGCAACGCTTGATGCCCTTTGCTTGCCAGGCGTCTTGGAACCAGTCGTCGTCGTAGGCGCGATCACCCAGCAGCCATTGAGCCTTTGGGCAGATCGTCCAGAAACGCCACTGCCCAGTGTAGTTTAAGTTAGGGTCAGGACTTATAGCTTAGAGCCAGAATAGAACGGTGGCTGCAAGCGCGATGGCGGAGAAGAAGACAGTCGGGCACCGGTCGTAGCGGGTTGCGACGCGCCGCCAGTCCTTCAGCCGCCCGACATGATCTCGATGCGGTTGCGTCGCCGGTAGCGGCGTTTATCGTGGCGCACCGGCGCGTTGCGCGACTTGCGCCCTGGGATACAGGGCTTAATGCCATTCGCTTGCAAGGCGTCCCGGAACCAGTCGGCGTCGTAGCCCCGATCTCCGAGAAGCTACTACGCCTTGGGCAGATCGTCCAGCAAGGCTCCGGCCCCAGTGTAGTCGCTGACGGGCCCGGCGGTCAGAAAGAAGCTCAACGGGCGGCCGTTCGTATCAGCAATGGTGTGAAGCTTGGTGTTCATGCCGCCTTTGGTGCGGCCGATCAGGCGACCGAGACCCCCTTTTTGACCGCGAGGCTCGATACCGTGCGATGGGCCTTCAGATAGGTCGCATCGATCATGACGGTCCTAGGATCGGCACCGGCTGCTACCAGACCTTCCATCATTCGGACGGAGACGTCCGCTTCACCCCAACGCTTCCAGCGGTTGTAAAGCGTTATCGCAGGCCCATAGTCCCTGGGCGCACCCCGCCATCGCAGACCGTTGCGGTTGACGAAGATGATGCCGCTGAGAACCCGCTAGGACGCTGTTAGCGCCTGCTCCCGACTCTATGTCGATCGCTTTTTCGATGATGGAGAGCGAGATGCTGACGGATCAACAATGGGCTGTGCTGGAGCCGCTGATCGAGATCTGCCGCCCGCATGCCAAGGTCCCAAGCCCGCATCTGCGGCGCACGATCGAGGCCATCCTCTGGCGCCATCAGAATGGGGCGAAGTGGCGGTCCGTGCCGGCTGAACTCGGACCCTGGTGGATGGCAGCGCAGACCTTCATCCGCTGGTCGCGGCTGGGAGCCTGGGAAAGGCTGCTGGCCCTGGTCCAGGAGAACGGCATCAAGTTCGGCATGACCTTTCTCGACGGCACCAACATCCGAGCCCATCAAAAGGCGGCAGGCGCCAGTCGAAAGGGGGATCTGCGAAAGAGCGAGATGATCGTGAAGCGCTTGGCCGATCTCGTGGAGGCTATGGGACCAAAGCTTGCGTGATGGCCGATGGCGCAGGACATGCCATCGCCTTTCGTCTGGCGCCGGGACAGGCGCACGAACTGCCGCACGCCGTTCCACTTCTCGATCGTCTGTCGGATGTGCCCGAGTGGGTCGTGGCGGATCGCGGCTACACCAGCCACGCTTTCCGCCAGCACATCTGGGACATGGGATCGCGTCCCGCCATTCCGCCGCTGCGGCACGAGGCGCCGGTCGCCTGCCCGGAATGGATCTACAACAACCGCAACAAGGTCGAGCGGCTCTGGGCGCGGCTCAAGGAATGGCGCGCCGTCGCCACCCGATACGAGAAAACCGCCGCCAGCTTCCTCGGCGTCCTATGCCTCGCCGCCGCTCTGGACTGGCTCAAGCGCTAACAGACCCTAGTCATCGACCCGCGGTCTGCCGTGGCTCATGGGAAAGAACGGACGAAGCCGATTCAGCTGCTCGTCCGTCAGCCAGGACAGATCGCTCATATCCAGTCCCCCCGAACGGAACCTGAATCAGACGGCGCGCCTCAAATCAATGGATCCTGACACTAAAGACAAAATCTAACACGGCAAAACTCGTATTGAAATGTAAAATTATCCCGCTGCCAATATACAATTATATTTCTATTGCAGGACATTATAATTTGCCAGAATGAAATTAAGGCAGAAACAGTATATTATTATTGCATCATTATGGTTTCTTATTTTCAAAAACAACATTTTTGGAAGCGTTATAAATAGATTTCCCTTTTCTGCCGCAAAAAATAATGCATATTATGCGCAACCGGGAAGGGTGGTTCGGCGTTGACGCGTTTGTTATTCACACGTCTACTTTGCATTTTAACAATAAGATCTTGCGCACTCAATGTTTAAATATTTTTGTTTATATATTTTTTCAACAAGATAAGAACTAAAACTAAAACACAATCACCGTCCTTAACATCTTATGATAATTAATACTACATTATTTATGATAATGTGTTGTTATCAAGCTGTCGTCTCTGCCAGATTTTCTTTATCTGGACGGAAATTATTCCATCAATTCGAATTATGAAAACTAAACCGGAGGACATATGAGCGCGTTGTTTAATTTTCTTAGCAAGCAATTTCTGCTGGGCCAAATGAATCAGCAGCTCGGAATAAGCCAATTTGAAATCATTCCAGCAAATGTAGATGAGTCATATATTGACAAGATGTCCAAGGATACAGGTAACCCTTGGTTTGATTCAATGAATGAGTTCAAAAAAACCCCGGTGCATGGAGAAACTTTTACGACGATAGCAGTAAGCTGGATATGAAAGACGCCGGAGATATTCAAAGATACTTCGACAAAAACCCAAACGGACCTTTGGGCGACCCTTTAAGACCTGAGCCAAATCCAAATCAACCATTGCCACAGCCCCCCGCTGAACCACCTACCGCGCCGTCACCAGACCCGGAGCATCCTCAGCCTCCTGGGCCTGTTCCTATTCCGACGCCGCGACCAAATCCCAATCCAGTGCCAATACCAACACCTCGCCCAATTCCCAATCCTCCGATACCTACGCCACGCCCGATTGATCCAGTCGTGATTGATCTTGATGGTAACGGTGTGTCCCTTACGCAGTTAGCTGATTCCAGTGTCTATTTTGATTTGGATCAAGATGGATTTGCCGAACGTACAGCATGGGTGCAGCCGAGCGATGGTCTTCTATCTCTTGACAAAAATTTAAACGGCAAGATCGACGACGTATCTGAGTTGTTTGGAAACGAAAGCGAAATTGGCTTTGTAGCCCTTTCTGCTTATGACTCCAATGGGGATAAAGTAATCAACAAAGACGATAGCGTCTTTTCTAAATTAACGGTATGGAATGACTCAAATAGTAATGGCATTACGGACCAAGGCGAACTAAAATACCTAAAAGATCTTAACATTAAAGAAGTCGACACAAAATATCAGAGCGCAAGATTTCAGAATGCCGGTAACCCGGTAAACGCCGTTAGTAAGGTTACGTTTGAAAGCGGAGTGGTTCATGAGACGCAATCTGTATCTTTTGTTCTCAATCAATTTGCTTCAATCCAAATTTCGTCGCCAATTAACAATGACATAAAAAAATTATATGTTGCGGATGTGCAGGGGTCCGGCAACATGCATGCATTTTCTTATGCATATTCAATCAATTCAACTCTTTCTCAGAAATATGATGCATTACTTGATACGCTTGGTATCGGCGGTTTTAATAAATTATATGCAGATCTAGAAGGCGTCTTTATTGCATGGTCCGGAGCATCGGCTGCGGGTGTAAATAAATATGGCACCCTCGTTGATGGACGTAAGGTTGATGCGCTAGCTGCATACTTTGGACAAAACATCTGGGCCGATAGGGCAATCGATGCTGCAAGCGCTCGTCAGATCAACGACGTTTTTAAGAACGTGGTTGACATTTTTGCTTTGAAAATAGTCCCGCAACTTATACCATCACTTTATATGAAGGGCTTGCTTGATCAAAACGTTTCAGCGGACTCTCATAATTGGCTAATTCCATTTGCGGCATTTAGATATAATGCGGTGAATAATACGGTATCAGGCACGTTAAGAGACTTTGTTCAATTGGTTGAGGCCACTAGAACGGGTAATTTGGTTTCTGATGCGCATATGCTTAGAGATATTAAAAGTGCACTGAAGATTTTTGAGGGGCAGTCAAGCTACGAAGGTGCAAATGGTCTGTTCAAAGAATTGCATAATGTGATCGAATGGCTAGTTGTTAATAAAAATCTAGACTATGGAATATATGAGTTTTCGTTGTACAGAGATGGAGAGATTGTTTTAGGTGGAGTTGGTGATGATACCTTAAAAATTGGCGAGAACGGTTATGGAATAGGTAATGCGGGTCGCGATGCGATCGAAGGAAGTATCGGTGCAGAAATCCTTCGCGGTGGCCAGGGCAACGACAGTCTGAGCGGAGGCAGCGGCGACGACACCTACGTCTACGCCCGAGGCGACGGCAGCGACATCATCACCGAAGGAACCAACGCGGGCGCCGCCGACAAGCTCGTCCTCACCGGCATCAATCCGTCGGACGTCTCGCTGGTGCGTAACGGCAACCACCTCACCCTGGTCATCGCCCCTTCCGCTGCCGGCGCCGCCGACGGCGGCTCCATCCAGCTGCGCGATCAGATCGACACCTACTACAGCCAGGGCGTCGAGAGCGTCGTCTTCGACAACGGCACCATCTGGACGCAGGAGCAGATGCGTGCGCGTGTCATCGCCCAGGCTGCCACCAGCGGCAACGACACGATCGACGGCTCCAGCAACGCAGACACCATTCGAGGCGGTGGCGGCAACGACACGATCGACGGCGGCTTCAGTTCCGACACCTACGTCTACGCCCGGGGCGACGGCAGCGACACCATCACCGAAGGAACCAACGCGGGCTCCACCGACAAGCTCGTGCTCGAGGGTATCAACCCCGGTGCCGTCAGCTTCACCCGCAGCGGCAAGGCCGTCACACTGGTGATCGCCGAAAGCGCTCCCGGCGTCGGCGACGGTGGCGCGATCACCCTTCGGGACGGCGCGGAGACCTACTACGGACAGGGCGTTGAACAGGTCGTCTTCGCCGACGGAACGACCTGGTCCCAGGCCGACATCCGATTGAAGATCGCAAATGTACCCGTTGACCAAACGCTGCGCGGCACGGCGGGCAGCGACACTCTCAGCGGCACCTCGGGCAACGACGTCTTGGAAACGGGCACCGGCAACGATACCCTTCGAGGTGGAACCGGGTCTGACACCTACGTCTACAGCCGCGGCGACGGAAGCGACCTCATCGATGACGAGTCGGGATCCACGACCGAAGTCGATGTCCTGCGCTTCAAGAACCTCAATGCGTCCGACATCAGCCTCGCCCGGAATGGCGTCCATCTCGCCGTAACCGTCATCGCGACTGGAGAAGTGATCACGGTGGATGAGCAGTTCTACAGCACGACCGCCAACTGGGGCATCGACCGGTTCGAGTTCGCAGACGGTTCCAGCTGGAACCGCGCTGAGATCCAGGCAGCTGTTGGTAGACAGCCTGCTCTTGCTGGAACCGAAGGCAACGATACGCTGACGGGCACCAGTGGGGCCGACGTCATCAACGGGCTCGCCGGCAACGATGTCCTGAAGGGACTTGGCAGCGCCGACACGCTCGAGGGCGAAGCCGGCGACGACTTCCTGCAGGGCGGCTTCGGCAACGACGTGCAGACCGGCGGCGCGGGGAACGACACGTTCGCGTTCGACCCCGACTTCGGAAAGGACGTCGTCACCGACTTCGTGGCGGGCGCCGGGTCCGTCGACGTCATCCAGTTCGACAGCTCGGTCTTCGCGACCTATGCGGCGGTCGCGGCGGCGGCGACGCAGGTCGGATCCGACACGCTGATCACGGTCGACGCGGCCAACACGCTGACCCTGAAGAACGTCGCCCTCGCCAGCCTCCACGCAGACGACTTCCGCTTCGTCTGATCACGAAGGCGGAGAGCCGGCACGATGAACCTTTGGACCTGAATCCCCCATGACACCAGCTTCCAACGGCTCGTCGTCCGAGCTCTCCGCCGCCCTTCGCTCCTGCCGCGGCGCCTTCGTCGGCGTCGGGGCGATGAGCGGCATGCTGAACGTCCTCGCCCTCACCGGGTCGTTCTACATGCTGCAGGTCTACGATCGCGTCATTCCCAGCCGCAGCGTCTCGACGCTCATTGGCCTGTCGATCATCGTCGGCTTTCTCTTCGTCTTCCAAGGCGTCCTGGATGCGCTGCGCATGCGGGTTCTCAGCTGGAGCGCCGCGGTGATCGACGAACGCGTCGGTCGCCGCATCTTCGACATCTCGAGCCAGCTTCCGCTGAAGATGCGCGCCTCCGGCGACGGGTCGCAGGCCCAGCGCGACCTCGACCAGATCCGCGGCTATCTCTCCAGCGTCGGACCCACCGCCTTCTTCGACATGCCCTGGATGCCCCTCTATCTCGGCATCTGCTTTCTCTTCCATTTCTGGATCGGCATGCTGGCGACCGTCGGCGCCCTCGTCCTCTGCGCCCTGACGTTTCTCACCGAGCGCCTGACCGTCGGTCCGGCCAAGGAAGCCTCGAAGGCCGCGGTGGAGCGCAACATCCTCTCCGAAGCCAGTCGCCGCAATGCCGAGGTTCTTCAGGCGATGGGCTTCGCGGGACGCGTCGCCAACCGCTGGGAGACGGCCAACGCCCGTCTCCTCGGCAGCCAGCGCCGCGTCGGCAACGTCGCGGGCAGCCTCGGCAGCGCCTCGAAGATCTGCCGCATGATCCTCCAGTCGGCCATCCTCGCGCTCGGCGCCTGGCTGGTCATCCACGGCGAGGCCTCCGGCGGCATCATGATCGCCAGCTCGATCATGATGTCCCGGGCCCTCGCCCCCGTGGAACTCGCGATCGGCAGCTGGAAGGGCTTCGTCGGGGCCCGCCAGAGCTGGTCCCGCCTGAACAGGCTGATGGCCGCCATGCCCGGGCGCAGCGAGACGCTCACCCTTCCCGCCCCGAAGGCGAAGCTCACGGTCGAGGCGGTCAGTGTGGCGCCGCCCGGCGAGCAGCGTCTGTCCGTCACCGACGCCTCCTTCGAGCTCACCGCCGGCCAGGCGCTCGGCGTCATCGGCCCCAGCGCCTCCGGCAAATCCTCGCTCGCCCGCGCCCTGGTCGGCGTCTGGCCGACCTTGCGCGGCAAGGTGCGCCTCGACGGCGCTCCGCTCGACCGCTGGTCGCCCGAAGCCCTCGGTCCCCATATCGGCTACCTGCCGCAGGACATCGAACTCTTCGCCGGCACGATCTCGGAGAACATCGGGCGCTTCGAGGAAAGCCCGGACGCCTCCGCCATCATTGCGGCAGCCCAGGCCGCCGGCGTCCACGAGATGATCCTGCGTCTCTCCGACGGCTACGAGACGCAGGTCGGCGAGAGCGGCACCGTGCTTTCGGCGGGACAGCGCCAGCGCATCGCCCTCGCGCGCGCCCTCTACCGCGATCCCTTCCTCGTCGTGCTCGACGAGCCGAACTCGAACCTCGATGCCGAGGGCGAGGCGGCGTTGACGCAGGCCATTCTCGCGATCCGGGCCCGGGGCGGCATCGCCGTGGTGGTTGCCCATCGCCCGAGTGCGCTCTCGGGCGTCGATCACGTCCTCGCCATGGCCAACGGCCGGGTCCAGGCCTTCGGCCCGAAGGAGGAGGTGCTCGGCAAGGTTCTCCAGCGCCCGGCCCTCGCCGGCGGGCTTCGCGTCATGCCGTCCCCCGAAGGAAAGGCCTCCTGACATGGCGAACCCGTCCCCCGCCCATCGTGCCATCCGCCGCAACCTTCTCGCCGGCCTCGTCATGGTCGGCGTCCTCACGCTCGGCGCCGGCGGCTGGGCCGCCACGACCTCGCTGTCGGGCGCCGTCATCGCCAGCGGCACGCTCGTCGTGAACAGCTACGTGAAGAAGGTCCAGCATCCGACGGGCGGCATCGTCGCCGAGGTCCGCGTCCTCAACGGCAGCCATGTCGAGGCCGGCGACGTCCTCGTGCGTCTCGACGCGACGCAGACACGGGCGAACCTCGCGATCGTCGACAAGCGGCTGAACGAGCTGCAGGCGCGCGAGGCGCGGCTCGTCACCGAGCGCGACGCCGGATCGCAGATCGCCTTCGGACAGAGCTTCACGGCAGGGGCGGCGGATCCGGCGATCGTGAGGATCGTCTCGGGCGAGCGGCGCCTGTTCGAGGCCCGCCGGAGCTTCCGGGCGGGACAGATCGCCCAGCTCGGCGAGCGCGCCGCGCAGCTCGCGCAGGAGATCGAGGGGCTGGAGGCGCAGGTCGTCGGCAAGGACCGCGAGACCAGTCTGATCCTCGAGGAGCTCGCCGGCGTCCAGCAGCTTCTGGCGCAGGGCCTGATGCAGGTGACCCGGGTCAACAGCCTCGAGCGCGAGGCGGCGCGCCTCACCAGCGAGCGCGGGGCGCTCATCGCCTCCATCGCACAGGCAAGGGGCCGCATCGCCGAGACGCGGCTGCAGGTGATCCAGGTCGACGAGACCCTGCAGCAGGAGGTCGCCAACGAGCTCCGGGAGGTCGAGGGATCGATCGGCGAGTTCGAGGAACGGCGCGTCGCCGCGCTCGACCAGTTGAAGCGCATCGACATCCGGGCGCCGCAGGCCGGGATCGTGCACGAACTTGCCGTCCACACTGCGGACGCGGTGATCGCGCCCGGCGAGGCCGTCATGCTGATCGTGCCGGCGGCCGACAAGCTGGAGGCCGAGATCCGGATCGCGCCGCAGGACATCGATCAGCTCACGATCGGCCAGGGCGTTCGCCTGCGCTTCTCGGCCTTCGACCAGGGAACGACGCCGGAGGTGACGGGCACGATCGAGCGCATCGGCGCCGATCTCACCCACGAGCCGCAAACCGGCCTGTCCTACTACACGGTGCGCGCCGCGATCGGCGCCGACGAGGCGGCCAGGCTCGGCGCCGTGAAGCTCGTTCCCGGCATGCCGGTCGAGGCCTTCGTCAAGACCGGCGATCGCACGGCCCTGTCCTACGTCATCAAACCGCTTCGCGATCAGTTCGAACGGGCGTTCCGCGAGGGGTGACCCTTCGGCAGGGGAGGACGAGGTGGTAGGCTGCGGTTGCGTCGAGCGAACCGGCGCGAGAACCGGAGGGCTCGGCGGCATCGGCTCAGAACGGCAAGTCCCACTTCCAGCGGTCCTTGAGAGGAAGCTTCCGGCGAAGCGCGAGCCGACGCTCCCGCCAACCCGAAGCCGTCGGGGTGGAACGCGTCGTCGGCGCCTTCTCGATGGCCGTGACGGGGGCAGACAGAGGCATCACCACTTCGTCCCGACGATCGCGAGGAGCGGCCTGCGCAGCCTTTGAGACCTTCGGCGAGCCGGGTGTGTCGACATCCGACGCTGTGTCCAACTCCCATGCGGCCGACACGACGGCGCGGTCGATCGCATCGGCAGGTTCGACATCCGGGGAGGGCGCTCTCGGCTCGACCCGCGCCTCGAGGATCCGTCCCCGTAAGCCGCTCTCGGAAACGGTCTCGATCTCGCTGGCATGTGACGGCTCGGCGGTGGGGTTCGCCAACGCCTCCGCCCGTTCACGGGCCAGAGCGAGCTCGCGCATCTGTCGGCCTGCGGTGCCCGTCCAGATCGAGGGCGGGGTCGCGGTAGAGGGTCGCGAGCGGCGCTTGTGCTCGACGACAAAGGTTTTCAGAGGGCGCTTCATGGTGGTCCGTCAGGAAGGGAATGATACGCAGGCTGCGGCACCGGAGCAATCTCGGGCCAACGCTGCCGGCACTGTGCCACCGCGCCCTGACCCTCGCAACTGCGGTTGCAGGACCTGACGCCATTGCCGGTTGGCTTCCCTGCATTCCTGTGCGAACCCCGGGCTCAGTTTGAAGCGGAGAGCCATTGAATGAGATCGCAGACGGCCGAGACGGTAGAGATCCTGGAACAGACGGCGGAGATCACCGCCGCCTATGTCAGCAACAATCATCTGCCGCGCGAGGAAATCGCCGGTCTGATCGCTGTCATCCATGCCACGCTGGGCACGCTCGGCCAGCAGCCTGAGGCGGTGCCCGTTCCTGACGAGCCGCTCGTTCCCGCCGTCCCGATCCGCAAGTCGGTGACCCCGGACTACCTGATCTGTCTGGAAGACGGAAAATCGTTCAAGTCGCTGAAGCGTCATCTGATGACGCATTACGACCTGACGCCGGAGGCCTATCGCCGGAAGTGGGGTCTCCCGGCCGACTATCCGATGGTCGCCACCAACTATGCCGCCAGGCGCTCGGAACTCGCACGATCCCTCGGCCTCGGTCGCAAGGCCAGGCCGGTCGAGGACGGCTCGACGGACGAAGGCTAGGCAGACGTCACCCAGCTCCGGGACGGCGAGCGCCGCCCGGTTTCGTTCGGATGGTTCACAACGGTCCGGTCTGGTTTGGTTCGTTCGAAACCCCTGACCGCACCGGCGGAAGGGTGGTTTCGCACGGCATACTCAAACCACACCAGATGGGACGAAGTGTGAACCGGTGGGTTTCGACTTGGTGAAGACCTTGCAGACGTCGCAAAACCGGCTTTCCGCGACGTTGAAAAATCAGGCGCGAAATCGCGAAACAACTCGTGATTTTCGCGATTCAGCTACAGCAAGGTGGGGTGGAAAGCTTCCGGTCCGCTTCCAAAGCAGCTTCGTAAAAAGCTGCCAGAACTGATGACGAAGAAGCCAACGCCGCAATGACCGTAAGAGGTCGGCACAGGGTGGTGTGAGCAGGGGGAGAGGGAGAGAAAAAAGGGAAACCGACGAAACCACGTGACAGCATAGATCGCAGCTCGATAGAGTTCAAAACTCGCAGATTAAATCTGCTGGCTTAGAAATGTCTTCGAACAAAGGAATATAAATTGAGTTCGATCCATTCCTACTGGCCAGGCATCATGCTTGCCTACACGACCTACGCTGTCTCGGCCATCAGTCCAGGACCAGCGATGTTGGCGACAATGGGAACCGCAATGGAATCGGGACGCAAGGCCGGCATCATGCTCGGACTTGGTATCGCATTCAGTGCACTTGTGTGGGGTATCCTTGCGTTTCTTGGTCTATCTACCCTGTTGTCAGCCTACGCTGGGGTGCTGGATATTATCCGATTTTTTGGATGTCTGTACTTATTATATCTCGCGTACAAATCGTTCTCTGCTGCATTTTCAAAATATGAAATATCAGCAGATTTAACGGGAAGAACTGAAGTAAGATCGATCAAAGTTTTTACACGAGGATGCCTTTTGAATCTAGCCAACCCAAAAGCGGTCCTCACTTGGGTTGCCATTCTCGCTCTTGCAATTGAGCCTGGCGCTCCTTTGTGGACAATAGCTGCCGTTCTTGCCGGAACAATTACATTCTCAATTGCTTTTTACACGTTAATAGCTGTGAATTTTTCTACACCAAAGATGGTTTCCGCCTATAGCCGTTTACGTCGATGGATCGACGGTACGCTGGGCGTCGTCTTTACCTTCTCTGCTTACAAACTGGCCAGAGACTGAGGCCCGAAGGTCCAGCCCTCCACCCTTTCCATAATTCGAACATGCTTCGCCTAGCCGTCCTTGTAGCCGAGACTGCGAATTTAAGCCGATCGGACGTAAGCTTTTGCGCGGCGCTCCAACTCGGCCGTCAGGCTGATGAAGGGAGCGGGACCAAGGCTGATACGGGAGACACCAACCTTGGCCAGCTCGTGTATCCGTTCGGGATTGGGCGCCGTTGCAAAATCTAGATCGCAGTGAGAGCTTGGCGCTGTCGAAGCGGCGGATAGCGAGGGCTCGGGCATGAGTTTGGCGTTCAAGGGCCGGCATTTCGCTCCCGATATCATCCTGCTCTGCATGCGCTGGTACTGCCGTTATGCGCTGAGCTACCGCGACCTCGCGGAGATGATGGCCGAACGCGGCCTCTCGGTCGATCACACCACGATCTACCGATGGGTCCAGCACTACGCCCCCGAGCTCGACCGACGCGTCCAGTGGTGCCGGGATCGTAACAGCGGAAGCTGGTACGTCGATGAGACCTACGTGAAGGTCCGGGGTGAGTGGATGTATCTCTACCGCGCGATCGGTGACCGAGGCGAAACGCTCGATTTTCAGCTGTCGCAAAAGCGGACGACGAAGGCGGCCAAACGCTTCCTCGTCAAGGCTTTGAACCGGTCGCCGCATAACAGGCCTTCGGTGATTTCGACGGACAAGAACCCGGCCTACAACGAGGCGATCGCTTCAATACGGCGAGAGGGACGGCTCGCGGCGAGCTGCCAGCACCGGCAGATCAAATACCTGAACAATCGGCTCGAGTCCGATCATGGGAAGCTCAAACAGCGGATCCGCCCGGTGCGGGGCTTCCAGTCTCAGAAAACGGCGCACAACGCCATTCGAGGGTTCGAAACGATGCGAATGTTCCGGAAGGGGCAATTCCGCTCAATGGTCGACAGCCTCGCCGGCGGATCGGAAGCCCGCTTCATTGGAAGGCTGTTCCAGGTGTTCGTCGCCTGAAAATGGAACAGAACGGGATCATTGCGGCCGGATCGGCTATTCGCAACGGAGCCGGTCTGCTCGTCGGCAAGCGCGCTGCCACGCATTGGAACGCGATGGACTTCCTTCCAGCCTTTGGTGCCGTCCCGGCTTTCGAGCGCGTCGTGCGGGACGGGTCCCTGATCACCGCTGGCGGGGTGACGTCGGGCATCGATTTCGGACTGGTGGTCGTCGCCGAACTTCTAGGGCGTGAGGAGGCTGAGACGATCCAGCTCTGCCTGGAATACGCCCCCGCGCCACCGTTCAATGCGGGTCTGCCGGGCTCGGCCCCGGCTGCGGTCGTCGAGGCGGCGAAGGCCCGCATGCTGGGCTCGCGAGCGGAGCGCAAGGCGCTGATCGATCACGGGTCCTGACGCGCCAAGCATGGCGTTCCGCTCGTCTGACGATTTCTTGGAAGGTTCAGTCCGATGCTCCCCCCAACCGCGACCCTCCTGGTGATCGACGTGCAGAACGGCTTTGCCGATCCCGCCTGGGGGCAACGCAACAATCCCGACGCGGAGCGGAACGTCGCCTTGCTGATCGCAGCCTGGCGGCGCGACGGACGCCCGGTCCGCCACGTCCACCACGCCTCGCGCTCACCTGCGGGATACTTCTGCGCGGGAACGAACGGCCACGAGCCGATGCCGGACGCGATGCCGCTATCGGGCGAACCGATCCACGTGAAGGAGGTCAACAGCGCCTTCATCGGTACAACCCTGGAACAGGATCTGCGAGCCGATGGCGTCGACACATTGATCGTCGTCGGGCTGACGACGAACCACTGCGTTTCCACGACGGTTCGCATGGCCGGCAATCTCGGGTTCACGACCTTTGTCGTGGAGGATGCGACGGCCACCTTTGATCGCCGGGGACTCGACGGAGTTATGCGCCCAACCGCCGAGGTGCACGCCGCCGCGCTCAGCGACCTTTCCGACGAGTTCGCCACAGTCGTGAGCACCAAAACGGCCCTCGCATTCCTCGCCCTTCCCGCCTCGACGAAGGCCTGAAGCACTGCTCCCCAACAATGCTGGCCTAATCTGCCCATAGCGGGCCCTATTGAAACCACCCCGTCCGGTCTCGGGCGGAAGAGGAAGCAAATGCCCGGAAGCGGTCCATCCGCTTTCGACCCTTTAGTGCCCCTCCGACCGACGCTCGGGATTGCCGAAAGCGGACCTCGTCCTTCCCTCCGGCCTTCTCATCGCGTACCCGCCGTCCTGTTGTGTTCAGGGGGACGGATATGGGGGGATTGTCATCGGTGGGGTTCGGTAGGGCCATGATCGTGCTGGCCGTTCTCATGCAGGCGCTCGGCAAGGTCGCCTACGGGACGTGGCTGGTCGCCGTTCCCTCAAATCTCTTCGTGTTTCTCAGCTTCGCTCTGACGGCGGCATTCTTTCTGGTCATGTCGCGGCGCGGCATTGGCGAGCATGCCTGGGGTCCGCTTCTTCTCTTGAACGCCGCGACGGCGCTAACCTTCATCACCTTCTTCTACGCCCTGAAGCTGATCGAACCTGCGATCGTCGGGGCGGTTGAGATCGGTATCGGTCCGGTGATCGTGGTCCTGATTGCGCTTGCAACGACGGGCGAGCGCCCATCGCGCCTTCGCGTCATCGTGTGCCTTGGCATCCTGGTGGGCTGTGCGGTGCTGGCGCTGGCGGCGCTTCAGGGAAGCGGCTTCGCCTCGTTCGGTCCGCAGGCCTGGATCGGGCTTGGTGCAAGCGTAGCCGCCGGCATCGGTGCCGTCCTCATCACCATGTCGTCGCGAGCGCTACTGAACCGGGGCTGGCGGTTCGGAGCGGTCCTGGCGCATCGGTTTTACGTGATCCTGCCAGTCTCGCTCGTCCTGACTCTTGGTAGTGGAGGCGAGCCTATCGAATGGACGGGCGGGCTCGCCGCAACGCTTCTGGTCGTGTCCGTCATCGGCGTCTTGGCGCCGCTGTATCTGCTTCAGGTCGGGATCGGGAGGTGCGATGCCTACACGGTTATGGTGACCATGGCAGCGTTGCCCGTTCTCACCTTCGTGATCGAGGGTTTCTCGCCTGCCTACGTTTGGTCGGGGTTGACGGCATTGGGTGTTGCGATCGTGTCGGGGTTCCTGTTGCTGGACGTGGCTACTAAACCTCGCTGACCAACGTCCGCTATCGTACACCTAAGCTCCATAGCGGACTGTCGAGTTCCTACCCCGTCCGGTCTCGGGCGGGAGGGGGAGCAGACGCCTGGAAGCGGCCTATCTTCATTTGTTCGATGAGAGACGAAGCAGCGAGATATGTGCCGGTTCCACGCTCGATCGCTATCCATTTCGGCTCCGTTGCGAATAGCCAATCAGGCCGCAATGATCCCCTTCTGTTCTAATTTCAGGCGATGAACACCTGAAACAGCCTTCCAATGAAGCGAGCCTCCGATCCACCGGCCAGACTGTCGACCATCGAGCGGAACTGGCCCTTCCGGAACATCCGCATCGTCTCGAACCCTCGAATGGCGTTGTGAGCCGTCTTCTGGGATTGAAAGCCTCGCACGGGGCGGATCCGCTGCTTGAGCTTCCCATGATCGAACTCGAGCCGATTGTTCAGATATTTGACCTGCCGGTGCTGACAGGTCGCCGCGAGCCGACCTTCTCGTCTTAGCGAGGCGATCGCCTCGTTGTAGGCCGGGTTCTTGTCCGTCGAAATCACCGAGGGTCGGTTATGGGGCGACCGGTTCAAAGCCTTGACGAGGAAGCGTTTGGCCGCCTTCGTCGTCCGCTTTTGCGATAGCTGGAAGTCGAGCGTCTCGCCGTGGTCTCCGATGGCGCGGTAGAGGTACATCCATTCGCCGCGCACCTTCACGTAGGTCTCGTCGACATACCAGCTGCCGCTGTTGCGGTTCCGGCACCACTGGACGCGGCGGTCGAGCTCGGGGGCATAGTGCTGAACCCATCGGTAGATCGTGGTGTGATCGACCGAGAGGCCGCGCTCGGCCATCATCTCCTCGATATCGCGATAGCTCAGCGCGTAGCGGCAGTACCAGCGCATGCACAGGAGGATGATGTCGGGAGCGAAGTGCCGGCCCTTGAACGCCAAACTCATGCCTTGCCCTCGCTGGCTGCCGGCTTCACCGTGGTAAGCTCACACTGCCTTCGGCACTTTGCAACAGAGCCGATCATAACGTTGCACGGTGCATATGTTGCGTGAAACGGGCGGGTCGATCGGATGGCCCGCGCCTTAGAGCTTGGCGTCTTTCAGCACGTCGTTGATGCGCGTCTGCCAGCCCTTGCCGGTAGCCTTGAACTTGGCGATCACGTCGGCATCGAGCCGAAGGGAAACATGCTGGCGTGGGCTGGCGACGGGCGGGCGGCCGCGTGCGCGCTTGATGCTTTCCGCGAGGGCAGGGAAGGCGTCGGCGAACGGCCTGGCCTGCGCGAGTTCGGCGTCGGTCGCCTCCGGTGCGTCGGGATCGGCGGCAATCATTTGCTGAATGCGGGCTTCCTCGGCGTTACTGAGAGGCTTTGCGATCTTGAGCGTCTTGCTCATAACAAGCTCCTTTCCTTGCGGCTGGCACGGCGCATCGAGACGATGGCGATGCCTTCCGAACCGAGTGGCGAGAACACGACCGCGATGATGGTTTCGCCGAATGGCCCGATCGCCATGCTGCGGCCAGCCTTCGCCGGGATCACGACCGAGCCGGCGAAGAACGCCATGTCGAGGTCGGCGAAATCCAACCCCTCATGGATGGCGATGTTCTTCATCCGCTTTGGCTGATCGAACGTGATCTTCATGGGAATATGTGTAGCACGATAAATCGACGGCGCAACATATAAGTGCTACGATAATACCGCCCTCAGTGCGTATGAAACGCAGTGACGTGTTCTATGCCGTCACGGCCAGCCGGGCTCTGTTGCAAAGATGCGAAGGCAGTGAGAGCCTGTGTCTCGAAGACGGCGGACAGCGAGGGCTCGAGCATGAGTTTGGCGTTCAAGGGCCGGCACTTCGCTCCCGACATCATCCTGCTCTGCATGCGCTGGTACTGCCGCTACGCGCTGAGCTATCGCGATCTCGAGGAGATGATGGCCGAACGCGGCCTCTCGGTCGATCACACCACGATCTACCGATGGGTTCAGCACTACGCCCCCGAGCTCGACCGACGCGTCCAGTGGTGCCGAGATCGCAACAGCGGCAGCTGGTACGTCGATGAGACTTGACGGAAGGTGCGCGGTGAGTGGATGTACCTCTACCGCGCGATCGGTGACCGAGGTGAGACGCGCGACTTCCAGCTGTCGCAAAAGCGGACGACGAAGGCCGCCAGACGCTTCCTCGTCAAGGCTTTGAACCGGTCGCCGCATAACCGGCCGTCAGTGATTTCGACCGACAAGAACCCGGCCTACAACGAGGCGATCGCCTCGTTGCGGCGAGAGGGGCGGCTCGCCGCAACCTGCCAGCACCGGGAGGTCAAATACCTGAACAACCGCCTCGAGTCCGACCATGGCAAGCTCAAGCAGCGGATCCGCCCGGTGCGGGGCTTCCAGTCTCAGAAAACGGCGCACAACGCCATTCGGGGCTTCGAGACGATGCGGATGTTCCGGAAGGGGCAGTTCCGCTCGATGGTCGACAGCCTGGCCGGCGGATCGGAAGCGCGCTTCATCGGACGGCTGTTCCAGGTGTTCGTCGCCTGAAATTGGAACAGAACGGGATCATTGTGGCCTGATCGGCTATTCGCAACGGAGCCTCATAACCTGCCTTCGAACCCGATCCTCCAGACGCGCTCTGGCTTCCTTCGGTGCATCGTCCGGGCGCGAGTGCCGATCCGGCTCGTCGGGCTTGCCCTAAAACTGGTAGGTGACGTTCAGCTTGAACGACCGGCCGGGCTCGGAATAGTAGAGCGTCGGCTGCGTCCGGCTGTCGGGCACGTTCACGGCGTCGTAGTAGGTCTTGTCGAGAATGTTGAAGATGCCGCCGGCCAGCTTGAAGCCCGGCAGGCGCTCTGGCGCGTACCAGGCTGTGACGTCGAGGACGCCGTATCCGGGGGCGACGAAGCCCTCGTCGACCTTGTCGCGCCGGGCCGCGAGCTTGGCGGTGACCTCGCTGCCCCAGTCCCGCCGCTCGTAGCCGAGGCCGAAGAGCGCGGTCAGCGGCGACGCCGAGTCGAGATAGGTGTCGTCCGTCAGGTTGCGCCCCTGCGCATAGGCGAGCGAGGCCCGCGCCTGCCAGCCTTCGAGGAAGCGGACATGACCGCCGACCTCGACCCCGGCAATCTCGGCGTCGGGAATGTTCCGGTAGCCGGTGATGCCGCCCTGCGGGTACTCGCCGCCGGGCGGGGCGAGCGTCACCGTGTCGATGAAGTCGCGATAGCGCGTGTGGAAGACGTTGAGTTGGCCGCCGAGATCAGCGTTTCCCGCCCGCAGGCCCACGTCGAAGCCGCGGCTCGTCTCGGGATCGAGATCCTCGTTGCCAACGCGCAGATAGGTGCCGACGGCGCCGAAGCGCGAGTAGAGCTCGCCCGCCGTCGGCGCCCGGAAACCCATGCCCCACTGAGCGTAGGCGGTGAGTTCGGGCAGGAGGTCGTATTCCGCGAGGAGCTTGGGCGAGAGGGCGTGGTCGCCGGAGGATGCGGGCAGGCTGCCGTCGAAGGCCGCGCTGCCCTCGTATTCGGGCGTCAACTCCGGCTTCTCCTCGTACCAGTCGAAGCGCAGGCCCGGCGTGATCCGCAGCCGCTCGTCAAGGAGTGCCACCTCGTCCTGCGCGTAGAAGCCGATCGCCCGGCTGTCGACCTTCGGCGTGTCGGCCTGGTTGGTGTGGAGGTTGTTGCAGGCGGTGAAGACGCGCGGGTAGGGCGGGCCGGCGGGGCAGCCGTCCTCGCCCGCGGAATACTGCGTCGAGGTGCCCGAGCGCAGTTCGGTGCCGACCGTGATCCGGTGACGTGTCGCGCCCAGCGCGTAGTCGCCCGAAGCCGAGCCGTTGAACCCGTAGGTTCCTTCCTCGTAGCTGTTGTCGCGGGTGAACGGGCCGATCACCGATGTCGAGCGATAGGCGTCGACGGTCGTGTGCCGCTCCACCTCCTGATAGTAGAGCGTGGCACTGGCCTCGTCGATCCAGCCGGTGCCTCGCTCCGGCGCGTCGAAATCGTAGGTCAGCGCCGCCTTGCGCCGGGCCAGCTCCTCGCCGGTGAAGTACTGGCTGCCCCGGTAGTTGCCGGTGGCCGTCTGCGTCGTGCGACCGTCGATATCCTCGTTGCGATCGTAGATCTCGCCGACGAGACCGAAGCGGTGGCCGCCTTCGACATACTGGTGGAGCTTGGCGAGGAGGTTGCCCTGCTTGGTGTCGGACGGATTCGGCGCCGTGCGCGCGGCCCCCAGGACATCCCGGTCGCCCATCGAGTCGAACTCCTGGCCGCCGCGATAGCCGCCCTGCACGAGCACGAGCGTGTCGCCCGAGCGCATGGCCGCGGCGTTGCTAGTGAACCAGCTGCGATCGACGGAATCGTATCCGTTCTTCGTCAGGCCGCCGATCCGGCGCCCGCCAAGGAGCAGGTCTTCCGGATCGAGCGTGCGCAGCGCCAGGACGCCGCCGAGCGCGCCCGAGCCGGCGAGGGGCGCCGTGCCGCGGGTGAGATCGAGCGCCGAGAGCGTGTCGAAGTCGAATGAGCTTCCGCCACCAGTGGCGCCGCGCGTGGCATCGTTGAGATAGGGAACCCGCACGCCGTCGATCGTGGTGAGAACGCGCGAGCCCTCTAATCCGCGCACGTTGAGGCTATTTGTGCGGCGGTTGAAGGTGACGCCGGCTTCCTCGCTGCGCCCGAGATCGGCGATGCTGTCGACGAGCTTGTCGTCGATGGTGCGGCGCGTCGTCGTCGTGGTGGTGGTCGTCTTAGCGGCAGAGACCGGCGCGGGCGCGCCTTGGACGACCACGGGATCGAGCACCACCGCGTCCGCGTCCGCGTTCTCGGCATCGGGAAGCACCTGCGCCAACGCCGGGATCGGCGCGGCGAACGTGCCCACGACCAGAGCCGACACGGCGACGCCCGCCATCCATCCTTGTATCGACGGTGTCATGTCTTTCAAGCCCCGAACTCGCAGCTAAAAACCGGCGCAAGACGACCCGGCAGACGGCGCTCGACATGCGAGCGGCGGAGCAGATGCAGAATGCGTTATCGTTCGGTATTTCATCGGGAGATGAAGAGTCAACAGTTGAATTTTAGAATTAGTTCGGCTCTTACTGTCAAGGTCACAGTTTATAGACATTCCAGTCGCAATATTAGAAGCGTTCTCATGTGAGGCTTGCTTGACACTTACCGGGCAATGCCGCTAGCGGGAGGTCGATCATCCCTTCGCCGCCATCGCCGCTTGGCCCCCTGCCTCGAGCTTCGCGACGCGGCGCCAGCCTGGATCCTTGCGTCATGCGCCCGTTTTGCCCCGCCGCCCTTCTTACCCTCGCGCTCGTGCTTGCCGGTCTTTCGGCGGGCCGAGCGCAGGCTGACGAGCTACCCCGCCGCATCGTCTCCATTGGCGGTGCGATCACCGAGATCCTCTATGCGCTGGGCGAGGGCGACCGCGTGGCGGCGGTGGATACGACCAGCCTCCATCCTCCCGAGGTCATGGCGACCAAGCCCAATGTCGGCTACATGCGCGCGCTCTCGGCCGAAGGCGTGCTGTCGCTGTCGCCGGACCTCATCCTGATGGACGAGGGCGCCGGTCCGCCAGAGGCGGTGACGCTCATCGATGACGCGGGCGTGCCGGTGCGCCACGTGCCGACCGGCCTCACCGTGCCGAGCCTTCTCGATAAGGTCCGCACCGTCGCCTCCGCGGTCGGGCGCCTAGTGGAGGGCGAGGCGATGGCGACCGCTATGGCCGCCAAGTTCGCGACGCTGGAGACGGCGCTTGCCGAGGTAGAGCGTCGCAGGCGTGTCCTCTTCATCCTGTCGCTGGCGGACGGCCGCCCGAACGCCGCCGGACGCGGCACCGGCGCCGACGCGGTGATCCGCCTCGCCGGCGCGACGAACGTCTTCGACGAGGTCGAGGGCTACAAGATCCTGTCGAGCGAGGCGCTGGCCGCGCTGCAGCCCGACGTGATCCTCATGGTGGATCGCGCCGGCTCGCCGCTCTCCGACCCCTTGAGCGTGCCTGCATTGGCTGCGACGCCGGCGGGACAGGCCGGCGCGGTGATCCGCATGGACGGGCTCTATCTCCTCGGCTTCGGGCCGCGCACGCCCGATGCCGTGCGCGATCTCGCCGCCCGCCTCTATCCCGAACTCGCCGAAGGCGACGGCCCCCTTGTCCGTTGACGTCGCAGGCATGACGGATCGTGCCCCCGTCCGTACGCGGTCCGGCGATCGCAGCGCCGTGGCGCGCGCGGTGCTGCTGGCGCTCGGGGCTGGCCTTCTCGCCGTCGCGGTGGTGGCGGTCGGCGTCGGCCCGGCCCTGCTGTCGCCGGTAAAGGTCGCCGCAATCCTCGCCGCCGGACCGAGGGGCCAAGACACTGCGCTCGCCGAGACGGTGATCGTCTGGCAAATTCGGCTGCCGCGCGTGCTGCTCGGGGCGCTCGTCGGCGCGGCGCTCGGGGCCGTCGGCGCGATGATGCAGGGGCTATTCCGCAATCCGCTCGCCGACCCCGGCCTCGTCGGCGTCTCCTCCGGCGCCGCGCTCGCGGCAGTGGCGACGATCGTTCTCTCGCATGGCGTGCTGGCGCCGCTCGTCACGCTCTTCGGCGTCTACGCCCTGCCGGTCGCGGCCTTCGGCGGAGGGCTGGCGACGACGCTGCTGATCTATCGCATCGGCACGCGTGCCGGACAGTCCTCGGTCGCGATCATGCTGCTGGCGGGCATCGCGCTCGGTGCCTTCGCCAGCGCCGGCATCGGGCTTCTCGTCTACGGCAGCAACGACGCGCAGCTGCGCGACCTCACCTTCTGGAGTCTTGGCGGGCTCGGCGGCGCGACCTGGACCAAGCTCGCTGCCGGCGCGCCGATGATGTTCGCCGCCCTCGCGCTGATGCCGATCGTCGCGCGCGGCCTCAACGGCATCGTGCTCGGCGAGGCGGAAGCCTTCCATCTCGGCATCCGCGTGCAGCGCCTCAAGCGCCTGACGATCCTTCTCGTGGCGCTCGCCACGGGCGCCGCCGTCGCCGTCGCTGGGCCGATCGGCTTCGTCGGCATCGTCGTGCCCCATCTCCTGCGCCTGTCGATCGGCCCCGACCACCGCCATCTCCTGCCGGCCTCCGCGCTCGGCGGCGCCGCGCTGCTGCTCGTCGCCGACATGGCCGCGCGCGCAATCGTGGCGCCGGCAGAGCTGCCGCTCGGCATCCTGACCGCTGCGATCGGTGCCCCCGTCTTCCTCTGGATCCTGATGCGCCGACGCGGCGCGTCGGGTCTTTGAGCGCGCCCGCGATGATCCGCCTCGACGACGCCGTCCTTGCCTATCGCGGCCGTATCGCCCTTCACCCCACGGCGCTCGC
Source organism: Aureimonas pseudogalii (assembly GCF_014196835.1). Taxonomy (GTDB): domain Bacteria; phylum Pseudomonadota; class Alphaproteobacteria; order Rhizobiales; family Rhizobiaceae; genus Aureimonas; species Aureimonas pseudogalii. The sequence goes on along the minus strand of NZ_JACIEK010000024.1, from coordinate 14,466 downwards.
CTTCGCGGCGGGCGAGCTCACCGTGATCGCCGGCCCGAACGGGGCCGGCAAGTCGACGCTGCTGAAACTCGCCACCGGCGAGATCGCGCCCTCCTCCGGCCGGGTGTGGCTGGACGGCGCCGACATGGCGCGGCTGTCGCCCGCCGCGATCGCCCGGCGCCGCGCCGTGCTGCCGCAGAGTTCGGCGCTGTCCTTTCCCTTCACCGTGGCCGAGGTCGTGCGGCTCGGGCTCGACGCCGGCGGACGGGGCGGCGACGCTGCCGCGGTGTCGCAAGCGCTGGCGCGCGTCGAACTCTTGGGGTTCGGAGCCAGGGTCTATGGCGAGCTGTCGGGCGGCGAGCAGCAGCGTGTGCATCTCGCCCGCGTTCTCTGCCAGGCCGGCACGCCCATCACCGGCGAGCCGGCCTGCTTCCTGTTCCTCGACGAGCCCATCTCCAGCCTCGACATCCGCCACCAGATCGCGGTGCTGCGGATCGCCCGCGAGTTCGCCCGCGCCGGCGGCGGCGTCGTCGCCGTGCTGCACGATCTCAACCTCGCGGCAGGCTTCGCCGACCGGCTCGTGGTCCTGGCGCAAGGGGCCGTGGTCGCAGACGGGCCGCCGGCCAGCGTCCTCACCGACGCGCTCGTCGCGTCCGTATTCCGGCTCGACCTTCGCGTCGGCGCGCTTCCGCCCGCGCACATTCCCTTCATTCTGCCGCAGACCGCGGCGCTCGCAGAGGATCCCGATGGACACGCCGCTCGCTCCTGAACGCCCGCTCCCCTACTACGCGCGCTCCAACCGGCCGCGCGATCTCGCCGAGGAACTGGGTCTTGCCGAAGCCTCGCTGCTCGCGCGCCACGACGGGTCGGAGGTCGTGCGGCTGCGGCCCGAAAAGGCGGCGCTTCTGGGAGCCCTGCCGGCGCTCGGCGAGGTGCTCAGCCTGATGCGCAACGAGGTGGCCGTCCACGAGACGGTCGGGCAGTTCGGTGGCATCACCATCGAGGGTTCGAGCGCGCTCGTCGTCAACCCGCCGCTCGACATGCGGCTCTTTCTCGGCCAGTGGCGCCATGCCTTCGCGGTGGAGATCCCCGACGAGGCGGGTCCGCGCCGCAGCGTCCAGGTCTTCGATGCCGCGGGCGACGCGATCCTGAAGGTGCATCTGCGCGCGACCTCCGACGTCGCCGCCTTCGAGACCCTTCGCGGCGCCTTGGCTTCCGAAGATGGCGCCCCCCTTGCGGTCTCGCCGCGCCCCTGCGCGCCCGACCCTGGCCGACCAGCCGATCCCGACGCCTTCCGCCGCGATGTAGCCGGGATGGCCGACATCCACGAGTTCTTCGCGATCCTGCGTCGGCATGGCCTTGACCGCCGCTCCGCGCTCGATGCGATGGACGAAGCGCATGTCCGCCCGCTCGAGACGCTCGCCACGACGCGCCTTCTGGAAGCTTCGGCGGCGTCCGGCGTGCCGGTCATGTGCTTCGTCGGAAACCGCGGCGGCATCCAGATCCGCAGCGGGCCGATAACGAGCGCGCTCGCGATGGGTCCTTGGATCAACGCGATGGAGCCGGGATTTACGCTGCACTTTCGCGAAGATCTCGTCGGCGACGCCTTCGTGGTGCGCAAGCCCACGCGCTTCGGCCTTCTCACCTCCATCGAGCTCTATGCCGCCGACCGGACGCTCGCGGCCCAGTTCTTCGGCGTGCGCGAGCCCGGTCGCGGCGAGAACCTCGCCTGGAGGGAGATGACTGGAACGCTTTGATCGGCTCTTCTTTATTCAACGTTCAAAAACCCACAGCACCAGAGCTTGCATCAAGCGGGCTCCGTTGCGAATAGCCAATCAGGCCGCAATGATCCCGTTCTGTTCCAATTTCAGGCGACGAACACCTGGAACAGCCGTCCGATGAAGCGCGCTTCCGATCCGCCGGCCAGGCTGTCCACCATCGAGCGGAACTGCCCCTTCCGGAACATCCGCATCGTCTGGAAGCCCCGAATGGCGTTGTGGGCGGTCTTCTGAGACTGGAAGCCACGCACGGGTCGGATCCGCTGTTTGAGCTTCCCATGATCGGACTCGAGCCGATTGTTCAGGTATTTGATCTGCCGGTGCTGGCAGCTCGCCGCGAGCCGTCCCTCTCGCCGTATTGAAGCGATCGCCTCGTTGCAGGCCGGGTTCTTGTCCGTCGAAATCACCGAAGGCCTGTTATGTGGCGACCGCTTCAAAGCCTTGACGAGGAAGCGTTTGGCCGCCTTTGTCGTCCGTTTTTGCGACAGCTGGAAGTCCAGCGTTTCGCCCCGATCGCCGATCGCGCGGTAGAGGTACATCCACTCACCCCGGACCTTCACGTAGGTCTCATCGACGTACCAGCTTCCGCTGTTACGATCCCGGCACCACTGGACGCGTCGGTCGAGCTCGGGGGCGTAGTGCTGGACCCATCGGTAGATCGTGGTGTGATCGACCGAGAGGCCGCGTTCGGCCATCATCTCCGCGAGGTCGCGGTAGCTCAGCGCATAACGGCAGTACCAGCGCATGCAGAGCAGGATGATATCGGGAGCGAAATGCCGGCCCTTGAACGCCAAACTCATGCCCGAGCCCTCGCTGTCCGCCGTCTTCGAGACACAGGCTCTCACTGCCTTCGGATCTTTGCAACAGAGCCGAGCCGTCCAGGTTCATCCATGACCCGCACCATCAAATTCCGGGACCAAACATTTAGAATAGGACAACGGCCGTAAGGCCGACGCCGGCGATCCAAATCGTTTCGAAGAGGATCAGGAGGAGAGCCCGGGGGCCGACGGTCAGGACTTGGCCGAGCATGGTTTTCATTCCGAGCGCCGCGATCGCTGTGACGAGGGCCCAGCGCGACACGTCGGAAAGGCCGGTCTGGGCAGCAGCGGGCACAAGGCCGAAACTGTTGACGGCGACGAGGGCGACAAAGCCGACAAGGAAGCCGGGAACGGCGACGCGGCCCTCGCTGCGACCGCGCGAGACGATGACGGAGATCAGCAGGACCACCGGCACGAGCATGGCGACGCGAAGGAGCTTCGTCAGCGTGGCCGCGTCGCCGGTCTCGGGCGAGATGCTGAAGCCGGCCCCCACGACCTGCGCCACGTCGTGGATCGTGGCGCCGAGAAAGATGCCCATCCGCGCGTCGCCGAGCGACGTCTGTTGAAGAAGGATCGGGTAGAGCACCATCGCGACGGTGGAGAGCGTCGTGACGACCACGACGGTGAAGATGACGTCGCTCTCCCGAACGCCGTCGCGCCGCGGCAGGACCGATGCGATGGCCAGCGCCGCCGAGGCGCCGCAGATGCCGACGGCCCCGCCCGTCAGCAGGCCGAACAGGCGAGGGAAGCCCAGGAGCCGCGCGAGCAGAAGCCCGACGCCGATCGTCGTCGCCACGCCGGCGATGGCGAGAAAGAGCGGCGCCGGCCCGAGCATCAAGGCGTCCGACACGGTGATGCGCACTCCCAGAAGCGCCACGCCGAACCGCAGGATCGTGCGAGCGGCCATCTCGATTCCGGGCTTGCAGGGCCGCTCGGACGACAGGAAATTGAAGGCGATCCCTAGAAGCAGGGCGAAGAGCATGACCGGGCCGCCGTAGTGCTCGGACAGAAACGTGGCCGCGAGCGCCACCACGACGCTGACGAGGAGCCCTGGAAACAGCACCAGCACCTGTTCGGCACGCCTGCGACGGCCGCCCGGCGGTAGACGATCGACAAGACGCTGCATCATGGGATCCTGGCCTGGCTTCGAAGGGCGCCCGACGGCCCGCCTCCCGGCGGATGTCGCGGCAATCGCGGCCCTGAAGGCCGGGCGGTGTTGGGTGGGAGAGGACCGGCGGCGCCTTGCGCCTTTGCCGGCAAAGGCGGCTTGCGCGGCGCCGCACGCGCGCCCGGCAGTCTCGCGTGGTGGCGCGGGTCCTTCGCGATCGCGCGCAGGAGCGGCCGAAAGGCTCGGTGGCGTCTCCGGGCGCGGGGGCTCGCGCTGCCTTCGGGAGCGGTCGAACCCGCGGGGATCGACACGGTGGCCGGCCCTGGCCGGCGACGTTTCGGGCGTCCCGGGCCTTCGTCCCGTCAGGCGGGACGGGCGTGGCTGAAGCGTCCGAAGACGCCGCGAGAGAAGCACAGCGGTTCGCCCTCGCGATGGGCCGCGCGCAGCACGCAGCCGAGGACGATCGTGTGATCACCGGCATCGTGGAGCGAGGCGCGCGCGCATTCGAAGCGGGCGATCGTTCCGGCGAGGACGGGCACGCCCTCGGCATTCTCCTGCCAGTCGAGCTCGTCGAAGCCCATCCCGCCTCGGGTGAAGCGGCGGGTGAGATCGTCCTGGTCGACGCCCAGCACATGCACCGCGAAATGCGGGGCGGCGGTGAAGACGCCGTGGCGCGACGAGGTCTTGGCGGGCGACCACAGGATCAGCGGCGGATCAAGCGACACGGAGGCGAAACTGTTGACCGTCATGCCGATCGGGCCGGCATCGCCGCGCGCCGTCACCACCGTGACGCCCGTCGTGAAGGCGCCGAGCGCGTTGCGCAAGGGGCGCGTGTTCTGCGCGTCGGGAACGAAGCGATGCTCGCTCGGCTCGTGGATGGCTTGCATCATCGTCATTACGCCACCTCGTGGCCGATCGCGGCCGTGTAGAGTTCGAACCAGGTCTGGCGGTCGATCGACACGCGCAGCGCGTCGGAGATCGCGTTGATGCGCGCGGGAGAGTTGGTGCCGAGCACAGGCAGGATGCCGGCGGGATGGGCGAGGAGCCAGGCGATCGCGACGGCACCGGGATCGACGCCCGCCTCGGCCGCGAGCTCGCCGAGGCGCGTGCGCAGCGGGCCTCGATTCTCCCCGAACAGCCGGCCACCGCCGAGGGGCGACCAGGCCATGGGGCGCAGCCGGCGCTCCATCAGCGCGGCGAGGTCGCCGTTGGCGAAGGCGGCGGTCTCGAGGAGCGAGAGCTCGATCTGGTTGGTGACGAGCGGGGTGGCCATGGCCGACTGCAGCAGCGACAGATCGAAAGGCCGGAAGTTGGAGACGCCGACGGCGCGGACCACCCCGCTCGCGACGAGGTCGTCCAGCGTGCGGCCGGTCTCTTCGGGATCGATCAGCGGGTCGGGCCTGTGGATCAGCAGGAGATCGACATGCTCGACGTTCATGTCGCGCAGCGAAGCCTCCAGTGAGGCCGTGATGTGGGCGCGGCTGGTGTCGTAATGCTTGACGCGCGCCCCCGCATGGCGACCGGCGGGCGCGACGATGCCGCATTTGGTGATGATCTCGATGCGGTCCCGCAAGGCGGGGGCCGCCTTCAGCGCCGCACCGAAGATCGCCTCGCCGGTGTAGCCGCCGTAGATGTCGGCATGGTCCATCGTGGTGATGCCCTGCGCGAGGCAGGCCTCGATCTTCGCCTCGACATGGGCGGGCGAGGTGTCCGTGTCGTCGCCCAGGCGCCAGAGCCCGTAGACGAGACGGCTGACCTCGAGATCGGATCCCAGTCTGACACGTTCCATCAGTGACGCTCCCCAAGGCCCAGCGGCGTGTTCGGTGTGGTGGCGGGCACCCGGCCGCGCGCGTGCGGCAGCGAGCAGGTGCGCATCTGCGGCAGCACCTTCGTGCCGAAGTGGCGGGCCTCGTCGAGATGCGGATAGCCCGACAGGATGAAGGCCCGGATGCCCATGCGGCGATAGTCCTCGAGCGTCGTGAGCACCTGGTCGGTGGAGCCGACCAGCGCCGCGCCGCAGCCCGATCGCGCCCGGCCGATGCCGGTCCAGAGGTTCGGCTCGACATAGCCGAACTGGTCGGCCAGCGCCCGCGCCCGCGCCTGATGCGCGACGCCGAGCGAGATGCTGTCATGGGCGCGGTCGCGGATCAGCTGGCCGTATTCGTCGTCGAGTTCGGAGACGAGATGCTCGGCGTAGTCCCGCGCCTCCTGCTCGGTGTCGCGCACGACCACATGCACGCGCAGGCCGTAGTCCAGCGTCCGGCCGTGCGCCTGCGCCCTCGCATGCACGGCGCGCATCCGCTCGGCGAGCTGGTCGCGGGTTTCCGGCCACATCAGGTAGACGTCGCACTGCGCGCCGCAGAGTTCGAGCGCGTCCGGCGAATAGCCGCCGAAGTAGAGGAGAGGGCCGCCGTTCTGCTGATAGGGGCGGGCCGGCTCGGTGGAGACGTTCCGGAAGTTGTAGACCTCGCCCTCGAAGTCGATCGTGTCGCGCGTCCAGGCCTGGCGCAGGATCTCCACCACCTCGTGGCTCCGGCGATATCGGAACGCACTGTCGGCCACCTCGCCCGGAAAGTCGGAGCTGATGACGTTCAGCGTCAGCCGGCCCTGCAGCATGTGGTCGAGCGTCGCGACCGTTCTGGCGAGCATGATCGGCTGCATCTCGCCGCAGCGGATCGCGGCGAGGAAGTTGATACGCTCGGTCAGCGGCGCGCAGCCGGCGACGAAGCTCAGCGTGTCCTGCCCGACCTGGTAGGAGGACGGACACAGGATGTTGCGGAAGCCCAGCGTCTCGGCGGTTCGCGCGATGTCCGAGCAGTGCTCGAAGCTCGACCGCAGGCTGGCGTCGGGAACGCCGAGATAGGCATAGTCGTCGGAACAGAGCGCCGAGAACCAGGAAACCTCCACCTCGTCGAGGTCGGCCGACGTGATCGGGACGACGGACATGAATTTCCTCCTCGCATCGCAAAACGTGATCTGGAGCTATCACCCGTCTTGGTGTAAATCAATGGTGTATCAATTTGCGTTTGCGAAAGAAGGTCGAGCGATGAGGCAAGTGCGAGGCAGCCTTCCCGTCTATCTGCAACTGACCGAAACGCTGGTGCGCGACATCGCGGCGGGTCGTCTGGTGGAGGGCGAGAAGCTTCCGCCGGAGCGCGACATGGCCGGGCAGATGGGCACGTCTATCGGCACGCTGCGAAAGGCCCTCGCCGAACTTCAGATCCGGGGGCTTCTCGAACGGGTCCAGGGCTCGGGAAACTACGTCCGCGCCGTCCGCGATCCCAAGAGCCTCTATGCGATGTTCCGCCTCGAACTGATCGCGGGCGGCGGACTGCCGACCGCCGAGGTGCTGCAGGTCGACCGCCACGACAAGCCGGACGACATCTCCGCCTACGGCCCCTCCGCCTGGGGCCATCGCATCCGCCGGCTGCGTCGCCTGTCGGGCCGGGCGATGGCGGTCGAGGAAATCTGGCTCGACGGGAGCTACGTCGAAACCATCGGCCGGGGCGAACTGTCCGAGTCGCTCTATCTTTTCTACCGCATGCGTCTCGGCCTCTTCATCGAGAAGGTCGAGGACCAGATCGGCCTGCGAACCGTGCCCGACTGGAAGCCGAGCGCGTTCGAACCCGCCGTCGGCTCGTCGAGCTGTCATATTTTCCGCAAGAGCTGGACGGCGGAGGGCGTTATCGCGGAGGTGTCCCACACCTGGTACGACCACAACGTCGCCCGCTACGTGTCGCGGTTTCGGTGATCGGTCGCCCGGGCGATGCCGCATCGCACAATTGATACACCATTGCTATACATTTTTCCATTGCGCTAAGTATCGGCCGGAGGAACCGGTCCGACAGGTCGATCGGCGACGCGGATGCGGGTCGGCGGACGAATGCGCCGACCCGGATCGAACGATGCGTTTCGAGCGAGAGCCGGGTTCGAGGGGAGGACGAAGCATGGCATCGGTAAGCCTGGAAAAGCTCGACAAGAGCTACGGCGCCGTTCAGATCGTGAAGGGGATCGATCTCGAGATCGCGGATGGCGAGCTCGTGGTTCTGGTCGGCCCCTCCGGCTGCGGCAAGTCCACGACGCTGCGCATGGTCGCGGGTCTGGAAAGCGTGACGGACGGCCGGATTCGCATCGGCGAGCGCGTCGTCAACGCTCTGCCGCCGCGCGAGCGCGACATCGCCATGGTGTTTCAGGACTACGCCCTCTACCCGCACAAGACGGTGCGCGAAAACATGGGGTTCAGCCTGAAGGTTCGCGGCATCCGCCCGGAAGAGGCTCAGACGCGCATCGCCGACGCGGCCAAGATACTGGGAATCGCGCATCTCCTCGACCGGCGTCCGGGGCAGTTGTCGGGCGGGCAGCGCCAGCGCGTCGCCATGGGGCGCGCGATCGTGCGCCGTCCGCAGGTCTTCCTGTTCGACGAGCCCCTGTCCAACCTCGACGCCAAGCTGCGCGGCGAGGTGCGCACCGAGATCAAGCGCCTGCATCAGACCATCGGCACGACGATCATCTACGTCACGCATGATCAGGTCGAGGCGATGACGCTCGCGGACCGGATCGTGATCCTGCGCGGCGGCGACATCGAGCAGGTCGGCACGCCGGACGAGGTCTACAACCGTCCCTCAAGCGTCTTCGTCGGCGGCTTCATCGGTTCGCCCGCCATGAACTTCGCGAGGGCGCGGGTGGAAGCGGGCCGTCTCGTCTTCCGCGACGGCAACGCGCTGCCGCTGGTTTCGGGTCACTTGGCGGGCGAGGGCCGCGAGGTGATCGTCGGCATCCGGCCCGAGCATTTCCAGCCGGCGGCGGACACGGCCGCGACGCTGTCGGTCGCCGCCCAGGTGATCGAGCCGCTCGGTTCGGACACGCTGGTGCATTTCGGCCTCGGCGAGGTGATGCTGACCGCCCGGATGCCGCCGACCGTCCGGCTGGAGCCGGGACAGGCGTTCCAGATCGGGGTCGATCCGGCGAAAATCCATCTCTTCGATGCGGCGAGCGAAAAGGCCATTCTCTGAGCCGTCCGCGAGCCTGCGCCTGAACCAGTTCAACGGGAGGAACACCATCATGCGAATGCACACCCTCATCTGCGCGGCGCTCGGCGCCTGCGTGATGGCCGCAACGCCGGCTCTCGCCGAGACGAAGCTGAAGATCTTCGTCTCCAGCCAGCACCAGCCCGATGTCTGGCGCAAGATGCTCGACGCCTACGAGGCGCAGAACCCCGACGTGACGGTGACGATCGAGACCGGCGGCAACACGTCCGATGCGCAGGCCCAGTACCTGAACACGGTGATGTCGGCCAAGGACCCCAATCTCGACGTCCTGATGCTCGACGTCATCCGTCCGGCGCAGTACGCGGCCGCCGGCTGGACGATGCACTTCCCCGACAAGGACATGTCGGCCTATCTGCCGACCTACGCCGAAGCGAACACGGTGAACGGCGAGACCGTAGCCCTGCCGGCCTTCGCCGACGCCATGTTCCTGTATTACCGCAAGGATCTTCTCGACAAATACGGCATCACCCTGCCCAAGACCTGGGAGGAGCTGGCCGCCGCCGCCAAGACGGTTTCGGACGGCGAGGGAGCCGCCGCCGCCGACCTTCAGGGCCTGAGCTTCCAGGGCAAGGCGATCGAAGGCGCCGTCTGCACCTTCCTCCTCCCCTACTGGAGCCAGGGCAAGCAGCTCGTCTCGGACGGCAAGCTCGACTTCGACAAGGAGGCCGCCACGCGCTCGCTGGCGCTCTGGAAGAGCTTCGTGGACGAGGGCATCGCCAAGAAGAACATCTCCGAGGTCGCCACCGACGACACGCGCAAGGAGTTCCAGGCCGGCAAGGTCCTCTTCGCCGTCAACTGGTCCTATGCGTGGAAGCACTTCCAGGGCCCCGACTCGGCGGTGGCCGGCAAGGTCGGCGTCGCACGCCTGCCGGCCCTCGGCGGGGGCGAGCAGTCGACTTGCCTCGGCGGCTGGGAGTTCGGCGTCTCCGCCTATTCCGAGCACCCGGAGGAGGCCAAGCGGCTCGCCGAATATCTGAGCGGGCCGGACGTCTCGAAATACATGGCCGTCAACGGCTCGCTGCTGCCGACCTATGCCGGCCTCTACACCGACGCGGACGTGACCGCGGCGGCGCCCTGGCTCGCCGACGCCCTGCCCGTCGTCGAGACGGCCCGAGCCCGGCCCGTGACCCCGCGCTACAACGAGGTCAGCGAAATCATCCGCACCACGGTGAATTCCGTTCTCGCCGGGGTCAAGTCGCCTGAGGACGGCGCCGCGGAGATGGAAAGCCGGCTGCGGCGCGTCCTGCGCTGAACCCGACGCACCATTCCATGAGACTGTCCGGTCGGCGGGCCCGTCCCGCCGACCTCGTGAACACGGCATGCGAAGGATCGGGAAACCGAACCGGCGACGTTGAGGATGGGCAATCGTGACCCTAGTGGCGGCGGATACCATGAAACAGACCGACGAGGAGCCCGCGAGCTGGGTGCGCTGGCTCGATCCCAGCGACAGGACCCTGGCTGTCCTCCTTCTGGCGCCGGCCGCGCTGCTCCTATCGCTGATCATCATCTACCCGGTCGGGCGGCTGATCTGGATGAGCTTCCAGAACCTGTCGCTCACCTCTGGTCTGCCGGCGAGCTTCGTCGGTCTGGAGAACTACGTCCTTATGCTGGAGGACCCGGTCTTCCATGATGCCGCCTGGAACACGATCCTGATCGTGGCGATCACGGTGCCCGGCGCGCTGGGAATGGGAATGGGCATGGCGCTTCTGGCCAATCTTCCCTTCCGCCATCGCTGGCCGGTGCGCCTCTCGCTGCTGATCCCCTGGGCGCTCCCTCTATCCTTCGCGGGCCTCATCTTCGCGTGGTTCTTCCACTACGAATACGGCATCGTGAACGACGTTCTGAACCGCCTCGGCTTTGAGGGCATCATCTGGTTCAACTCGCCGAATTGGGCGTTCGCGGCCATCTGCCTGACGATCGTCTGGAAGACCTCGTCCTTCATGGCGCTGATCATCCTCGCCGGCCTCCAGACCATCCCACGCTCGCTCTACGAGGCGGCGGACGTCGACGGCGCCGGGCGCATCCGCCAGTTCGTCGAGATCACCTTGCCGCTCCTGAAGCCGGCGATCGTGATCGCGCTGATCTTCCGCACCATCACGGCGCTGCAGACCTTCGACATCCCCTACATGATGACGGGCGGCGGCCCCGGCACCTCGACCATCACGCTCGCCATGTACATCCATCAGAACACCGTGTCCTTCCTCGATCTCGGCTACGGCTCGGCCCTCGCCGTCGTGATGTTCGCCTTCTCCATGTGCATCACCTTCGTCTACCTGCGCCTCCTGCGCAGAAAGGGCTGACCCCATGAGCGCCGTCGCCGAAACCTCGCCCTTCGCCCTGTTCTCGGGCAAGCCGCTCCGCCTCATCGCGGCGGGTGTCCTCATCATCAACGGGATGTTCCCGGCACTCTGGATTCTCTTCACCTCGCTGAAGACCGAAGCCGAGCTGACCGTCCAGCCCATCACCTGGCTCCCGCACGCGCCGACGCTCGCCAACTACGCGCTCGCCTTCTCCGACCAGCCGCTGCTGCTCTTCCTGTTCAACAGCTTCATGGTGGCGCTGCTGTCGACGCTGCTGACGTTGCTCGTCTCGGTGCTGGCGGCCTATGCGTTGGCCCGGCTGAACCTCGCCTATCGCGGCCTCATCCTGTCCTTGATCATCGCGGTCTCGACCTTTCCCCTGGTCACGCTTCTGGTGCCGCTGTTCGAGATCATGCGCGTGCTCGGCCTTCTCAACACGTGGATCGCGCTGATCCTACCCTACACCGTGCTGTCGCTTCCGGTCTGCACGCTGATCCTCGTCTCCTTCTTCGAGGGCATCCCACTCGATCTCGAGAACGCAGCTATGATCGATGGCTGCACCCGGCTCGGCGCCCTCTTCACGGTCGTGGTTCCGATCTGCGCGCCGGGCGTCTTCACCGCCGGCATCCTCGCCTTCGTCAACGCCTGGGACGAGTTCCTTCTGGCGCTGTCGTTCAATTCCAACCCGGCGCTGCGCACGCTTCCCGTGGGCATCCAGCTCTACCAGGGGGAGTTCGCCTTTCCCTGGCCGGTCATCTCGGCGGCGCTCGTGGTCGGCATCGTGCCGGTGGCCGTGCTGATCGTGATCTTCCAGGAGCGCGTTGTCTCCGGCCTCACCGCCGGCTCGATCAAGGGCTGACGCGCCGCGCTCGCCACCATTCCGTGAGACACCGATGACCGACACGTCCCCGCCCCGCCCCGCCGGCCTCGCGCTCCGAGCCGAGGCCGACGGCTTCGACCTGACGCTGGACGGCCGTCTCGTCCTGCGTCACCGCGCGGACGATCCCTGCCTGTTCGCCGGGCGCGGCGAAGAGCGCATGGAGATGTATCGCGGCAATTTCGACATCGAGGACTACGTCGTCGAGCGCAGTCCCCTGCGGCATGCGGCGATCGAAGCCGGGCGGATCGCCTTTTCCTCCCGTCCGGGCGAGCCCGCCCGTCTGCGTCTCCACATCGAGGGAAACGCGCTGCGCTTCGAGGCGCCGGACGCTTCGATCAATCGCCTCTGGCTGCGCGTTTGGGCCGAAGCGGACGAGCATGTCTGGGGCGGCGGCGAGCAGATGTCCTATTTCGACATGCGCGGGCGCCGCTTCCCGCTCTGGACCTCCGAGCCCGGCGTCGGGCGCGACAAGACGAGCGAGATCACCTTCAGAGCCGACGTGGCGGGACGCGCCGGCGGCGACTACCACAACACCAACTATCCCCAGCCGACCTTCCTGTCCTCGCGCCGCTACGCGCTGCATGTCGAGACGAGCGCCTATTGCGCCTTCGACTTCCGCGCCTCCGACTTTCACGAGATCGAGGTCTGGGCGATTCCGGAACGCCTCGAGTTCTTCGCAGCGCCCGATTTCCTCGAGCTCGTCGAGGCTCTGTCGAACCGCTTCGGGCGCCAGCCGCCCCTCCCCGACTGGGTCATGGAGGGGGCGATCGTCGGGTTGAAGGACGGCGAGGCCTCCTTCGCGCGGCTAGAGACCATGCGCGAGGCAGGCGTGCGCGTTTCCGGCCTCTGGTGTGAGGACTGGGTGGGACTGCGCCACACCTCCTTCGGCGCGCGGCTCTTCTGGGACTGGCGGGCCGACGAGGGTCGGTACCCGAACCTTCGCGCGCGCATCGCGGCCCTGCGCGAAGAGGGCATCCGCTTCCTCGGCTACGTCAATCCCTATCTGTGCAACGACGGCACGCAGTTTCCCGAAGCGGAGGCGGCAGGCTATCTCGCGACGGACGGGATGGGGCGCACGGCGCTCGTGGATTTCGGCGAGTTCGACTGCGGCGTCGTCGATTTCACGAATCCTGAGGCCGCTGCTTGGTTCGCCGAGACGGTGATCGGGCGCAACATGCTCGACTACGGACTTTCCGGATGGATGGCCGATTTCGGCGAGTACTTGCCGATCGACGTACATCTGGCCAACGGCGTCGACGCCAAGCTCCTGCACAACCGTTGGCCGGTTCTCTGGGCGGAGGTGAACGCGCGCGCGGTGTCGAGCCGAAGCCTTTCGGGCGACGCGCTGTTCTTCATGCGCGCTGGCTACACTGGGGTGCAGTCCCATTGCCCGCTCCTGTGGGGCGGCGACCAGAGCGTCGACTTCTCGCGCCACGACGGGCTCGTCACCGTCATATGCGCGGCCCTCTCGTCGGGGCTTCTCGGCAACGCCTACCATCACTCTGACATCGGCGGCTACACCAGTCTTTTCGGCAACGTGCGCACGGCCGAACTCGTGATGCGCTGGGCCGAGATGGCCGCCTTCACGCCGGTCATGCGGACCCACGAGGGCAACCGACCGCGCCAGAACCTGCAGATCGACCAAGATCCGCAGGTGCTCGCCCACTTCGCGCGGATGACACGCATCTACGCCCGGCTTGCACCCTATCTGCGCGACCTCTCGCAGGAGGCGGTGCAGCGCGGCTTGCCGGTGCAGCGCCCCCTGTTCCTGCATTTTCCCGACGACGCCAGAACCTATGCCATCCAGGACAGCTACCTCTACGGCCCGGACCTTCTCGTCGCGCCAGTCTGGCGAGCTGGCGAAACGCAGCGTCGCCTCTACCTGCCGCAGGAAGCCGACTGGGTGCATCTATGGACCGGCGACGTTCACGCCGGCGGCCGCGAGGTGACGGTCGAGTCGCCGCTCGGAGCGCCACCTGTCTTCTTCCGGAAGGACACGCAGTACCAAAATCTCTTCCTAAGCGTTATAAAGATATAAGCGGATATCGTTCTTTAAATATACCCGTTTTCATCTTAATTTGTTTTATTAATAATTAGTTTCCGGACCGATCGATACGAGGGCGACTATCTGATGCAGGCTCTGTGGAGCGCACCCCGTTTTGACCGGACAGGCAGCATAGCCGATAAGGCATAGGCATCCGCCTATGAGTACGACTATGTTGAAAGCTCGAGACGGCCCGATCTCACGGGTCGAAGTGATCACCTCCGTACAGCGCCGGCGACGATGGTCGACTGCCGAGAAGGTTCGCCTCGTTGAGGAGGCGATGCAGCCGGGAATGAGCGTGTCCTGCGTGGCGCGTCAGTTGGGCGTCTCGCCGTCGCAGCTCTTTGTGTGGAAGCGCCGGATGCTGGAGGGCGGACATGCCGCCGTCCAGGCCGACGAGGACGTCGTCGGCACGCCGAGGGTCCGCGATCTGGAGAAGCGGGTCCGCGACCTCGAGCGTCTGCTCGGCCGCAAGACAATGGAGAACGAGATCCTCAAAGAGGCGCTCGAC
>NZ_JACIEK010000023.1 GCF_014196835.1 Aureimonas pseudogalii | reverse complement strand
CGCTTCAAACTCCTTCCCGAACCGGCGCTGCGGCTTGCCCATGAAATGCTCCTCTTTCCTTCAGAAGAGCTCTCCACTTTCCCGGGGCAAGTCCAACGAGGTGGCGACGCAGTTGTGGGTGATCGTCGTAGTGAAAGCGCTTGACGGTCGCATCCTTGATCGTCCGGTTCATCCGTTCGACCTGCCCATTGGTCCACGAATGCTTCACCTTGGTGAGACGATGCTCAATGCCGTTTGCTTCGCAGACCCGGTCGAAGATGTGATGGAAGGCATATCGGTCACAAGCTCGATTGGTGAACTGAATGCCATTGTCGGTGAGCACCGTATGGATGGCGTAGGGCAGCGCCGCGATCAGATCGCGCAGAAACTGCGCCGCTACCATCTTCGTGGCTCTGGGATGAAGCTCGGCAAAGGCAAACTTAGACGTTCGGTCAATCGCTACAAAGAGATAGAGCTTCCCCTCGACGGTTTGCACTTCGGCGATGTCGACATGGAAATAGCCCCTCTCGGCGATGCTCCGCATCGCCTGCCGGCAAGGGATCGGATAGCTCTTGAACCTCTGCTTGACCGGCTTGTCTCCTTGGACATCGGGCAGCCTTGAGATGTCATGGCGCTGGAGACAGCGATGCAGTGATGATCGCGTCAGATGCGGGATCGTCGGCTGGAGCGCGTAGAGGCAATCGTCAAGCGGCAGCAGCGTATGACGGCGGAAGGCGACAATGACGGCCTCGTCTTCAATCGACAGCACCGTGGACCTCGGCTCGGACGGGCCTGTCTTGCGGTCGGCTGTCGACGTCCGCTTCTTCCACTTTGCGACCGTCTTCTGGTTGATGCCGTAGTGGCTGGCCAGTGCCCTCAGGCTCTCTTGACTATGCTGTATCGCTCGACGGACTGCCGCAGTCGTCGTGGCGCTCCCATGGTGAACCTGACCCATAGTGCCTCCTTCCATCCGCTGGAAAATAGTGCACCATCAAAGCCCGGGATCAAACATCTAGTCGGTTTGTAACCAAGCGCCTTTTTTCATGACTGAAGAGTAGGTTAGGCAATTTCTCCAGATTGCGTTTCGTTACATTTCCGCTCCGCAGTTGAGGCGTCGCAGTTTACCAACATAGACACGTTCAGTCAGTGATCTCAAAGCCAGATGGCGCGGTGTATTCTGCGCTGCTAGCCGGCGATGTGCGTGCCGAGCGACGACAGCACGCCGCCGAAGCGGCCGATGGGCGTGGTCAGATTGCCGAGTTCGACGGCCCTCATCATCAAGCCGACATGCGTGTCGGTCGGCGTGCCGATGACGACGGCATCGACGTCCGGGCGTGCAATGGCCGCCATCGCGTCCGTCATCGGCTCCGCGCCGTAAGCCTCCGCGACCAGCTGGGCGGCATTGGCGAAGGGCTCGGCCACGGCGACGAGCTTCGCCTTGGGGTTCGCCGCGACGCTGGCGGCGCGGATCTTGCCGATGCGCCCGGCGCCAAGAGCTGCGATTCTGACCGTGTTCGGATTTCCTCGATGTTCGGCTTCGGAGCCTGCCGGCCCCGGACGAGACGTGTCAGTCGACGCGCAGCTTCACGGATTGGAACTGCCGCATCGTCGTGTCGAAGGCGCGCTTGAGGCACAACGCCGCGCTCGGCGTCGTCACACGCGATGTCCATGCAGTCGGCGTCGGCTGGGTTCTGAGCCGTGGCGAGCCGCGAGCGCCCCCCTACCGCACCCGCAGCGATAGGCGGCTCAGAAGGGCGCTAAAAGGTCGATTTTCGATCGCCGAGCGTCGTGCCTCGACCGCGAGGTCGGCGATGCGAATGCCTTTGACACCCACAGTTTACATGCCAGCCCATAGGTACTCGTTCTGATCCTGGCTTGGCGTTGGGGAAGGCGTCCGCGACCACCGGTGCCGCGACGATCTCAGTCGCTTTCCGCTGAAGGAGCCGCATCGAGCTGGCGCGCCGCCGAGCGGTGCCCGGCCTTCGACTGCACCTCGATGTAGATGCGGCGGACGATGGGAAATCGCTGGCGAATGCGGCTTTCGATCTCGCTGATGGCGGCTTCGATGTCCTGCGAGAGAATGTCGTCCTCGAAATCGACGCTCATCGTCAGCAGGACGTCGCTCGGTCCGCGATGCAGGGTGCGGATCTCGTTGACGCCGGCGATCTCCGGCCGTCGCCCGACCCCCTCCCGCACGGCTTCGACGAGGTCGGGCGAGGCCGCCTCGCCGATCAGCAGACCCTTCACCTCGACCGCGAGCACCCAGGCCGTGGCCGCGAGCAGGAAGCCGATCACCACCGACCCCGCGGCATCGAAGAGTGGGTTGCCCGTCACGAGCGATAGGCCGATGCCGCCCGCGGCGATGAGGATGCCCAGCAACGCCGCGCTGTCCTCGCACAGGACGATGAAGATCGAGGGGTCCTTCATGTCGCGGAAGTCCTGCAGCAGTCCGCGCCCGCGTCGCGTCTTCTGGAACTCCCCGTAGGCGATGCGCCAGGAGACGCTTTCGAACACGAAGGAGAGCGCGAGCACGCCGAGCGCGACCGCCGGCTTCTCGATCGGCTCGCGCTCGCCTGAGACGATCTTGCCGATCCCGTCATAGAGCGAGAAGCCCGATCCGAGCGCGAAGATCAGGATTGCGATGACGAAGGCCCAGAAATACAGCTCCGTGCCGTAGCCGAACGGGTGGACCGCGTCGGCCGGACGTTTCGAGCGGTGCAGGCCGAGAAGGAGGAAGCCCTCGTTCGTCGTATCGACGAGCGAATGGATGCCCTCCGCCAGCATGCTCGCCGATCCCGTGAAGAACGCGGCGACGAACTTGGTGACGGCGATCGCCAGATTGGAGCCGATCGCGGCCAGCACGGTTTTGCGGCTGCCGTCCTCGGCGTGGGTCTCGGTCATCTCAGCTCCCCATTCATCACGACGACGTGAAATAGAGGCAGGCGAGCGAAGGCGAGGGCGGCTCTTGTCTATCGATGCCACTGCGAGACGAGGGCGCCGACACCATCGGCGACGAACTGCACGGCCAGCGCGGCCAGGAGCACGCCCAGCAGCCGTGTGATGACGGCACGACCCGTCTGGCCGATCAGTCGATCGAAGCGGTTGGCGATCGCCAGCATGGCGTACGTCGCCAGCAGCACGGCAGCGATCACCAGAAGAAGGGCAGCCTGTCCGGCGACGCCTGGCAGATCGCCCGAGAGGAGGATGACGGCCGAGATCGCGCCCGGTCCGGCCATCAGCGGGATGGCCAGCGGCACGGCAGCGATCTCGGACGCCTCGTGCTCGCTCATGGCTGTCTGGGCGTCCTTCTCCTTACGGGTCTTGCGCTTTTCGAACACGAGCTCGAAGGCGATCCAGAATAGGAACAGTCCCCCCGCTACGCGAAACGCGCCAAGCGAAATGCCGAGCGCCTGCAGCACCGCGAGGCCGACCAGTCCGAAGACCGACAGAATGGCGAACGCGATGAGCGAGGCCTTCAAGGCCAGACGCCGGCGCGCCGTCATGGAAAGTCCGGCGGTCAGCCCCAGAAACAGCGGCGCCAGCCCCAGCGGATCGATGATGACGAAGAGGGTGACGAAGCCGTTCAGCAGCGTTTCGAACATGACGTGTTCCATCCGTCGAAACGGGTTGTTGGAGATCGGAAGAGGCCGTGACGCATCAATTTGGCTACGCGCTTCAGGCCGTCGTTGCAGAGATTCCATGCCGAGCAAAGACCCGTCGAAGGCTTTTCCGCTCGCGAACACCGGCATCCCTAGTCGCATTCTTTCAAAACCATCCCAAGCCATTGTTCGGAATGATGGTTTTCGTCATTTGAAATTTGCAAACTCGGCGCTTGGCGCGCTATAAGATCACAGCAGCAGACGGGGATGGCCTGACTTGTCCGACACGACCAACGATTCTACGCCGCCGGCGAGCCCGAGCGGGATCGAGCCCGTTTCCATCATCGAGGAGATGCAGCGATCCTATCTCGACTATGCGATGAGCGTCATCGTCAGTCGAGCGTTGCCCGACGTGCGCGACGGATTGAAGCCCGTGCACCGGCGCGTGCTCTTCGCAATGCACGAGATGGGCCTCGTCTGGAACAAATCGTTCCGCAAGTCCGCCGGCGTGGTCGGTGAGGTGATGGGCAAGTTCCACCCGCATGGCGACGCGTCGATCTACGACGCACTCGTGCGCATGGCGCAGGACTTCTCGCTCCGCGCCCCGCTGATCAACGGGCAAGGCAATTTCGGCTCGATCGACGGCGATCCGCCGGCGGCCATGCGCTACACCGAATGCCGGCTGCAGAAGGTGTCGGAGGCGATCCTCACCGACATCGACAAGGAAACGGTCGACTTCCAGGACAATTACGACGGCCGCGAGCAGGAGCCCGTGGTTCTGCCGGCGCGCGTGCCGAACCTCCTGCTCAACGGCTCGGGCGGCATTGCCGTCGGCATGGCCACCAACATCCCGCCGCACAATCTCGGCGAACTCATCGACGGCTGCATCGCACTCATCGACAATCCCGCCATCGGGCTCGACGAGTTGATGGAGATCATTCCCGGCCCGGACTTTCCGACCGGTGGCATCGTCATCGGCCGCGCCGGCATCCTGTCGGCCTACGCGACCGGTCGTGGGTCGATCCTCATGCGGGGTAAGGTTGCCATCGAGCAGATGCGCGGCGACCGTGAGTTGATCGCGATCACGGAGGTTCCCTATCAGGTCAACAAGGCCTCGATGATCGAGAAGATGGCAGATCTCGTTCGCGACAAGCGGATCGAGGGCATTTCCGACATTCGCGACGAAAGCGACCGGGAAGGCTACCGCGTCGTCATCGAGCTCAAGCGCGATGCCGCCGCCGACGTCGTGCTGAACCAGCTCTACCGGTTCACGCCGCTGCAGACGACCTTCGGCGCCAACATGGTGGCGCTGAATGGTGGCCGCCCCGAGCAGATGACGCTGCTCGACATGCTGTCGGCCTTCGTCGCCTTCCGCGAGGAGGTGGTCCAGCGCC
The DNA here is from genome assembly GCF_014196835.1 of Aureimonas pseudogalii. GTDB lineage: Bacteria > Pseudomonadota > Alphaproteobacteria > Rhizobiales > Rhizobiaceae > Aureimonas > Aureimonas pseudogalii. The sequence continues at coordinate 35,669 of NZ_JACIEK010000023.1, read as the reverse complement.
GCACCAAGTATCTGCTGCGCAAGGCGCGCGAGCGGGCGCATGTCCTCGTCGGCCTTGCCATCGCCGTCGCCAATATCGACGAGATCATCAAGCTCATCCGCCACGCGCCGGATCCGACCTCGGCGCGCGAGCAGTTGATGGAGCGCGAGTGGGAGGCCAAGGACGTCGCGCCGCTCATCCGGCTGATCGACGATCCGCGCCATCGCATCAGCGACGCCGGCACCTACCGGCTGTCGGAGACGCAGGCCCGCGCCATTCTCGATCTGCGGCTGCAACGCCTGACGGCGCTCGGCCGCGACGAAATCGCCGACGAGCTGAACAAGATCGGCGAGGAGATCCGCGAGTATCTGGAGATCCTGTCGTCGCGCGTGCGCATGCGCGAGATCATCAAGGAAGAGCTAGCGGCGGCGCGGGCCGAGTTCGCGACGCCCCGACGCACCGAGCTTCTCGAAGGCGCGGCCGATCTGGACGACGAGGATCTAATCCCGCGCGAGGAGATGGTCGTCACCGTCAGCCATGGCGGCTACATCAAGCGCGTGCCGCTCGCCACCTACCGGGCCCAGCGACGGGGCGGGAAGGGGCGTTCTGGCATGGCGCTGAAGGGTGAGGAGGATTCGGTCACCCGTCTCTTCGTCGCCAACACGCATACCCCGGTCCTTTTCTTCTCCTCGCGTGGCATCGTCTACAAGGAGAAGGTCTGGCGGCTTCCGCTGGCGACTCCGCAGTCTCGCGGCAAGGCGCTGGTCAACATGCTGCCGCTGGAAAAGGGCGAGCGCATCACGTCGATCCTGCCCCTGCCCAACGACGAGGCCGTCGCCGGCGACCTGAACGTCATGTTCGCGACGACGAAGGGCACGGTCCGCCGCAACAAGCTGTCGGATTTCCTTCAGGTCAATCGCAACGGCAAGATCGCGATGAAGCTGGAAGAGGCGGAGGACGAGATCCTCGCGGTCGCGACGTGCTCGGAAGAGGACGACGTGCTGCTGGTGTCGTCGTCCGGTCTCTGCATCCGGTTCCCGACGACGGACGTCCGCGTCTTCGCCGGACGAAACTCGATCGGCGTTCGCGGCATGGCGCTCGGCGATGGAGATCGGCTCATCTCGATGGCGATTCTGCGCCATGTCGACGCGACCCCGGCCGAGCGGGCCGATTACCTGCGCAAGCGCCGTGCGGTCGAGGGCGAAGTCGCCGAAGAGCTCGACGAGGACCTTCAAGAGGACGTGTCGCTGGACTCCGAGCGTTACGCCTATCTCGGTGCTCGCGAGGAATTTGTGTTGACGCTCAGTGAGTTCGGCTTCGGCAAGCGCTCCTCGTCCTACGACTTCCGAACGAGCGGTCGCGGCGGAAAGGGCATTCGCGCCACCGACATCGCGCGATCGGGAGACATCGGTCAACTCGTTGCGGGCTTCCCCGTCGAGCCGGGTGATCAGATTCTCCTGATTTCGGACCGGGGGCAGATGATCCGCGTCCCCGTCGAAGGAATCCGCATCGCCGGACGCGCGACGAAAGGTGTCACGATCTTCAATACGGCCGATGGGGAACGCGTGGTTTCGGTCGAGCGGATCCCGGATCAGGGCGAAGAGGTGCTGGCCGAAGTCGAGAATGATGTTTCGGACGTAGACGACACGACACCGGAGGTCTGAAACCCGAGTAGAAAGTCGGGACGTAGAGTCTACGTCCCGATGTGCGTTTAACGCATGATGCGGTGATGACGAGCGACCACCTTGGCACGGGACTTTTCAGCCTCGTTGTGAAGAGCGATCGCGGTGGCCGTGATCAGCGAGGCCACCATGGTAAGCGCAAGAGCGAAAACGAGCATTTGTGACCTCCGACATTGTGCCATCCCAACGGAAGCACTGTTGAATTCGTTCCGATCACTTGAACCGTCCGCGTCGTTTTGGTCCGGTTCAGCGGTTCGCTGCTCCATTGTGTTGCCTCGATCTGGCGGAAGGCTTAACCGAACTTCGCGATCCCTCGCTCTGAGAAGGTGCCTCCAAACGTGGTGAACCGAACGGAAACGTCGCCCGTCGCGCTGTATCCCGGCTCCTTCGATCCACCGACGAACGGCCATCTCGGCGTGCTCGAAGCGAGCCTGCTGATGGCCGGGTCCGTCGTGGTCGCGATCGGGGTCCACCCCGGCAAGACGCCGCTGTTCACCGCCGAAGAGCGCTCCGCTCTGCTACTACGGATCGTCGAGGCGCGTCGGGATTGGGCGGGTCGGGTGAGGGTCACGTTCTTCGACGATCTCGTCGTGTCGGAGGGGAAACGGCAGGGCGCGACGCTGCTGATTCGAGGCATTCGCGATGGAACCGACCTCGACTACGAGATGCAGATGGCGGGCATGAACGCCGAGATCGCCCCTCAGATTCAGACGGTCTTCGTGCCGGCCACACCCGCGACGAGGCCCATTACCGCCACATTGGTCCGTCAGATCGCCAAAATGGGCGGTGACGTCGCGCCCTTCGTGCCCGACCTCGTCGCACACGCCCTCGAAACGAAACTGGGTCGGCGCTGAGCCGATCGGGGAGACTCTCCATATGAAGATGATCGCGGTTCTCGGACTCGCCGCCTCGATGGCGACGGCTGCTTTCGCACCCGCAGCCTTTGCCCAGGCGGCCAAGGCGCCCACGCTGGTGATCACCACCGACAAGGGCGAGATCGACGTCGCGTTGCGCCCGGACCTCGCACCCAAGCATGTCGAGCAGATCGAGGCGCTGGCCAAGGAAGGCTTCTACGACGGCGTGGTCTTCCACCGCGTCATCCCAGGCTTCATGGCGCAGACCGGCGATCCCACCGGCACGGGTACCGGTGGTTCGAAGCGTCCCGACCTCAAGGCCGAGTTCTCCAAGGAGCCCTTCAAGCGCGGCACCGTGGGCATGGCGCGGGCCTCCGACCCCAACTCCGCCAACTCGCAGTTCTTCATCATGCTGGCGGACGGCGACTTCCTGAACGGCCAGTACACGGTGGTCGGGCAGGTCTCGAAGGGCATGGACGTCGTCGACGCGATCAAGAAGGGCAGCGAGAGCAACAACGGTCAGGTCGACGATCCCGACAAGATGCTGAGCGTCAAGCTGGCGCCGGGCGCCCAGTAAGCCGTTCAACCCTTGCAACCCGATCGGCCTTCGGCCATTGACTGCGCATTCGATGGTCCGGCCCGTCCGGACCATCTATCGTTTCCAGAGCCAGGAGGAAGGTCATGACCTTCGAGAACCCGGAAGACACGCTCGTCCTCGAGACCACGAAGGGCCGTGTGGTGATCAAGCTGCGGCCGGATCTGGCGCCCGGCCACGTCGCTCGCGTCAAGGAGCTGGCGCGCGAGAACTTCTACGACGGCGTGGTCTTCCACCGCGTCATCGACGGCTTCATGGCGCAGACCGGCGACCCCACGGGCACCGGCACCGGCGGCTCCAGCAAGCCGGACCTCAAGGCCGAATTCTCGTCCGAGTCCCACAAGCGCGGCACGGTTTCGGCCGCACGCACCGCCAATCCGAACTCGGCCAACTCTCAGTTCTTCATCTGCTTCGAGCGCGCGCCGTGGCTCGACAAGCAATATTCGGTCTGGGGCGAGGTCGTCGAGGGCATGGAGGTGATCGATCAGATCAAGCGCGGCGAGCCCGTGCGCGATCCCGATTCCATCACCACGCTGCGCGTCGCCGCCGATCTCTAGGAACGATTGACGGCGTGCAGGTCGATCTCTTCGACTTCGAGCTTCCGGAAGAGCGGATCGCACTGCGGCCCGCTCTTCCGCGCGAATCGGCCCGCCTGCTGCATCTCATGGCGGCGGGCCGGCTCGTCGACAACCATGTGCGTGATCTGCCGGACCTGTTGCGGCCCGACGATGTGCTCGTCTTCAACGATACGCGCGTCATTCCCGCCCGGCTCGATGGCCAGCGCCGCCGGGAAGGGCAGCGCGAGGGCGAGGGCGTCGCGTCCATCGAGGTGACGCTGCATCTTCGCGAGGCCGCCGACCGCTGGCGGGCGTTCCTTCGACCCGCCAAGCGCGTCCGTCTCGGAGACCGCATCGTCTTCGCCTCGCGCCACGAGACGGACGGTGCGACGCTTGAGGCCGACGTGATCGAAAAGGGCGAAGGCGGCGAGGTGGTTCTCGCCTTCGATCGATCCGGACCGCGTCTCGACAGCGCCGTGGCGACGGTCGGTCATCTGCCGCTGCCGCCCTACATCGCCTCGAAGCGCGCCGAGGACGAGCGGGATCGCCGCGACTATCAGACGATCTATGCCCGCAACGACGGCGCTGTCGCGGCACCGACGGCAGGTCTCCACTTCACACCCGATCTCGTGGCTCGTCTGGAGGCGGCGGGGGTCTCGTTCGAGTATCTCACGCTGCATGTCGGGGCAGGGACGTTCCTGCCGGTAAAGGCCGAGGACACGGCGGCTCACAGGATGCATGCCGAATTCGGCTCGCTCGACGAGGCGACGGCCGAGCGTCTGAACCAAGCCCGGGCCGAGGGTCGGCGGATCGTCGCGGTCGGCACGACCTCGCTTCGGCTTCTGGAAAGTGCGGCCGGCGACGATGGCATCCTTCGCGCGTTCCACGAGCCGACGAGCATCTTCATCACGCCAGGCTACCGGTTCCGAGCCGTCGACGCGCTGATGACCAATTTCCATCTGCCGCGCTCGACGCTGTTCATGCTCGTCTCGGCCTTCTGCGGTCTCGATCGGATGCGCGACGCCTACGCCCATGCGATCGCCACCGGCTATCGCTTCTATTCCTACGGCGACGCGTCGCTTCTCGAACGCACGGACACCACCGCATGAGCAGCCCTGAGTTCACGTTCCGGCTGCTGGCGCAGGACGGCGGGGCCCGGCGCGGCGAGATCACGATGCCGCGCGGCACGATTCGCACCCCGGCCTTCATGCCGGTGGGCACTGCGGGCACGGTCAAGGCGATGTATCTCGACCAGGTGCGCGATCTCGGCTCGGACATCATCCTCGGCAACACCTACCACCTGATGCTGCGACCCGGCGCCGAGCGCGTGGCGCGGCTCGGCGGGCTGCATGAGTTCGCGCGCTGGCCCTATCCCATCCTCACCGACTCCGGCGGCTTCCAGATCATGTCGTTGGCCAGCCTTCGCAAGATGAGCGAGACCGGCGTCACCTTTCGCTCGCATGTCGATGGCTCCGTCCACGAGCTGACGCCCGAGCGTTCGATCGAGATCCAGGGGCTTCTCGACAGCGACATCCAGATGCAGCTCGACGAATGCATCCGCCTTCCGGCCGAACGCGCCGAGATCGAGCGCGCCATGGAGTTGTCGCTGCGCTGGGCGGAGCGATCCGCCGCCGCCTTCGGCGAGCAGCCGGGCAAGGCGATGTTCGGCATCGTCCAGGGCGGCGACCTGCCGGACCTGCGCATTCGCTCCGCCGAGCGCCTGACGGCCATGGCTCTCAAGGGATATGCGGTCGGTGGGCTCGCAGTGGGCGAGCCGCAGTCGGTCATGCTCGAAACGCTGTCCGAGACGCTGCCGAGCCTGCCCGAAACCAAGCCACGCTACCTGATGGGCGTCGGCACGCCCGATGACATCCTGCAGTCAGTTGCGCGCGGGATCGACATGTTCGACTGCGTGATGCCGACCCGCGCCGGGCGCCACGGCTTGGCCTTCACGCGGGACGGCCGCGTCAATCTCAAGAACGCCCGCCACGCGGAAGATGCCCGGCCGCTCGACGACACGTCGGATTGCCCGGCGACCCGCGACTATGCGCGCGCCTACCTGCATCATCTCGTGCGCTCCGACGAAGCCTTGGCGGGTATGCTGCTCACCTGGAACAATCTGGCCTACTACCAGATGCTCATGGCCGAGATGCGCGTGGCGATCGAAGCCGGGCGTTTCGCCGACTTCGCAGCCGTCACGGCTGAGCGCTGGGCCAGGGGCGAAGCCCAACGCAAGGCCGCGGTCGCCTGAGGCCGATCAAGCCCCGACGTCATCGCCCTTGCGGACCTGACATCCGGTGATCTTGAGGCTGCCGTCCGGCTGGCGCTGCAACGTATAAGTTGCGATCCAGCTCTGGCCGTTCTGGTCGGACAGGAAGACTTCCTGGCGCAGCCCGGCGCCTTCGGGCTTCAATGGGCCAAACGTCGCGTTGCTCGAACGGTAGACCGGCGGATACCCGCGCTCGACCATCGTCATGAAGATCTCGGGGCTCGAGAACATCTGCCGGATGTTCGGGGCGGCAAAGCCGTAGGCCTGCGCGCCGTCCTGCGCCTTGAAGGCATCGAGTTGACCCGAGATCACCGCGCGCGCGTCCGACGCGTCGTCGGCGCGCGCGGGCGCTGATCCTGCTGCCAGCGCGATGCCAACGATGAATGCCCATGCCATTCGCTTCATGACGGCTCTCCACGAGTTCCAGCGTGCGGCGTGCGCGCGCAACCAATGTGTCGCGACCCGGACGCACGGGCAAGCCGCCGACCAATCCGTCGCAGAGCTGCCTCACAGCCATCGCGCCCCCTGGACGATCGCGACACATCTTCGCAAATGGACAGGCTGTGCGAGGGTCGAGAGAGAGAGACGGCGCGAATACCTCTGGTGGCATAGGAGGAGGGGTGTGCTGCGCCGCCCAAGGCGCCCGCTCCGCCAAGCCGTCAACAGAGATGGCATAATATGGATTATGGAACATATTGTATGATGGATGCTGGCGTGGAGTGACCGATGACGTTCGGCATTTGGCAGGTGTTTCGCAGCCCCCTACGGGTTCGCCACTGAACGTCCAGCGCTCGCGGTCGCAGACCGCGATGCGTGCGTCGTCAGTTCAGGGGAAACTCGATCTGCAGACCATCATGGGCTGGACGAATATGCGCGGGCAGGTCGCGGCAGAGCGTCGCGTAGTCGAGCGGCGTGTGCATGTGGGTCAGCAATGCTCGACCGACGCTGAGCCGATCGATCCACCCCAGGGCTTGAGCAAGCGACAGATGGCTGGGATGCGTCTTATGCTGGAGTGCGCCGATGACCAGCAGTTCGGCACCGGCGATGCGGGCTTGGGCCTCGGCCGGAAAGTCGCTGACGTCCGAGCAATAGGCGAACGGCCCGATGCGGAAGCCGAGCGAGTGGATGCGGCCGTGGATCTGCCGGAACGGCTCGATCTCGATCGGACCGCCGGCGCCCTCGACCGTGAAGGCCGTCTCCGGCCAGATCTCCCGGTGGCGCAGGATCGGCGGATAGGCGCTTCCTGCCGGCGTGCGGAAGCAATAGCCGAAGGCCTCGAACAGCCGCTCGAACGTGTCCCGGTCGGCGAAGAGATCGACCAGCCGATGCGTATCGAGATAGAAGCCGCGGATGTCGTCGACGCCGTGAATGTGGTCGGCATGCGGATGCGTGACGAGCACGGCATCGAGGTGGTGCACCTCCGCCGTCAGCATCTGCTCTCGAAAATCCGGCCCGCAGTCGATCGCAACGACCGTGCGTCCCGCCGCCGAGATTCGCTCCACCAGCGCCGCGCAACGCGTCCGCCGGTTGCGCGGCTCGGATGGGTCGCACGCGCCCCAGTCGCCGTTGATGCGCGGCACGCCGGGCGACGAGCCGCAGCCGAGAATGGTCAGTCGCAGCGTATCCGTCATGGCGGTCAGGCGGATCTGCGGGGATCCGGAACTTTCCGGAACAGGCGGAAGAAGTTGTCGCTCGTCGCCTGGGCGATGCCGGCGAGATCGGTGCCCTTCACGCCGGCCAGGGTTTCGGCGGTGTGCCGCACGTAGGCCGGTTCGTTGCGCTTGCCGCGAAACGGTGTCGGCGCGAGATACGGCGCGTCGGTCTCGACGAGCAGGCGATCCATCGGAATGTCAGCTGCGATCGCGCGCAGGTCGGCGGATTTGTTGAAGGTCAGGATGCCTGAAAACGACACGAAACCGCCGAGCTCGACGCCGGCCATCGCAAGGCCCCGGCCGGACGAGAAGCAGTGCAGGATGAAGGGAAACGGCCCTTTTGCCGTCTCCTCGCGCAGGATCGTCTCCATGTCGTCGTCCGCCGCTCGAGCGTGGATCACCAGCGGCAACTGAGTTTGCCGCGCCACCTCGATGTGACGCCGAAACACCGCCTGCTGCACGTCGCGCGGTGCCCTGTCGTAGAAGTAATCGAGACCCGCCTCGCCGATCGCCACGACCTTCTCGTCCGCGCTGAGACGAACCAGTTCCTCCACTGCGACGTCCGGCTCCTCGCCGGCATTGAGTGGATGGGTGCCGACCGAGGCATAGACTTGGTCGTAGCGCCGCGTCAGCACGACCAGCGTCGGCAGCTTCGCCACGAAGGTGGAGATCGTCACCATGAGACCAACGCCGTTCTCGCCGGCGCGGGCGATCAGCGCATCACTCTCACCGTCGAAATTGGCGAAGTCGAGATGGCAGTGGCTGTCGACGAGGAACGGCGCCGCCGTCATGCCGGCGTCGCTTCCGGCTCGACGAAGCGCGGAAACACGCCGGTCGGCGCCGGCAGTTCGCGACCCGGCTCGAGCACGCGGCCCTGCGCCAGTTCGATGAAGGATCGGGACTCCGAGGGCACCGACAGGACGTCGAGGAGCTTTGCACAGGAGTCCGGCATCACCGGCTGAAGCAGGATCGCGAAGCGTCGCACGACTTCGGCGGTCACGTAGAGCACGGTGCCCATCCGCGCCGGGTCGGTCTTGCGCAGCACCCAGGGCTCCTGCGCTGCGAAATAGCGGTTGGTCTCCGAGACCACCGCCATCACCGCCTGCAGCATGCCATGCAACTCCTGCCGGTCGATCGCGGCGCGGCAGCGCTCCAGCAATGCGCCGCTGGCTTCGAGAATGGCGTGGTCGGCATCAGTGAACTCGCCGGGCTGGGGCACCCGCCCCTCGCAGTTCTTGGCGATCATCGACAGCGAGCGCTGCGCCAGATTGCCGAGGTCGTTGGCGAGTTCGGAGTTCATCCGCGCCACGATCGCCTCGTGCGAATAGTTGCCGTCCTGGCCGAACGGCACCTCGCGCAGGAGGAAATAGCGGAAGGCGTCAAGCCCGTAGACGTCGATGAGCGCCAGCGGGTCGATGACGTTGCCGACCGACTTCGACATCTTCTCCCCGCGGTTGAAGAGGAAGCCGTGGACGAAGACCCGCTTCGGCAACTCGATGCCCGCCGACATGAGGAAGGCCGGCCAGTAGACGGTGTGGAAGCGAACGATGTCCTTGCCGATCACGTGCAGGTCGGCCGGCCAGAAGGCCTTGCGCTCGCCGTCTTCGAGGTAGCCCGTCGCCGTCAGGTAGTTCGTGAGGGCATCGACCCAGACATACATGACGTGCCGCTCGTCGCCCGGCACGGGAATGCCCCAGTCGAAGGTGGTGCGGGAGATCGAGAGATCGCGCAGGCCCGAGCGAACGAAGGACAGGATCTCGTTGCGCCGCTCGGCCGGGCCGATGAAATCGGGATGGGCCTCGTAATGCGCCATCAGCTTGTCGCCGAAGGCCGACAGGCGGAAGAAGTAGCTCTCCTCCTCCACCCACTCCACCGGCGTACCCTGCGGGCCGACGCGGGCGCCCTCCTCCGTCAGCCGCGTCTCGTCCTCGGCGTAATAGGCCTCGTCGCGGACCGAATACCAGCCGGCATAGGAGTCCTTGTAGATGTGGCCGGCCTCCGCCATCCGCCGCCAGATTTCCTGACTCGCCCGCTTGTGGCGCTCCTCGGTGGTGCGGATGAAGTCGTCGTTCGAGCTGCCGACGCGCCGGCCCATCTCTTGGAACTCGCCGGAATTGCGTGCCGCGAGTTCCGCCGGCTCGATGCCAAGCGCGCGCGCGGTCTGCAGCATCTTGATGCCGTGTTCGTCGGTTCCGGTGAGGAACAAGACGTCGTAGCCGTCGAGCCGCTTGAAGCGGGCGATGACGTCGGTGGCGATGAGCTCGTAGGCGTGACCGATATGCGGGCGACCGTTCGGATAGGAGATCGCGGTCGTCAGATAGAAGCGCTCGGCCATGTCGACTGTCTTGCAAGCTGGAGAAGGGTCGCACGGGGAATAGCCTATCGGCCCGCCCGCCTCAACGCACCTTCCTCGTCGCGTTCAAGTGCCAAGCCGCGAACGCGTCTCGCCAAGCCGCGCGAAGAAGGTCAGCAGCGTCTGCTTGCGATCGAGATTAAATGCCGCCGCCTCGCGCCATCGGGCTTGCTCCGATTGCCAGAGCCCCGCCATCGCGTCGGCTGCGGCGCGGTCGCCCGCCTGCAGGCGACGCGCCGCTTCGGTCGCGAGCCTGTTCATGAGCGCCTCGCAAAGGAGCAGCCAAGCGGCCTCGCGTCCCTTCTGCATCAGCGCATCCGCCACAGACTGGATCGCCGTCCAGTCCGGCGTCGCTTGGTCGAACAGTCGAGCCGCCTGCGTTTCGACTTCGAGCCCCCCGCTGGTGAGCATCAGCAAGGCGTCGCGCAGGCTTCCATGCGCCAGCGCGACGGCCGCGTGGATCTCGTCCGGCGCGGTGGCCGGCAGGAGATCGACGATCCCCTCGCCCACCACCTGATCGGCCAGCGGCGTGAACCGCAGCACCCGGCAGCGCGAGCGGATGGTCGGAAGCAGGCGCCCCGGCGCGTGGTTGACGATGAGGAAGATCGAGCGCTCCGGCGGCTCTTCCAGCGTCTTCAGGAGAGCGTTGGCGGCGCTGCGGTTGAGATCGTCGGCGGGATCGACGATCGCCACGCGCCAGCCGCCGCCCGCCGTCGCCCGGAAGAACTGGTTGAGGCGACGGATCTCGTCCACCGTGATCTGCGTGCGAAACCCCTCGCCGCGATCCACGGGGGGGCGGTCGAGATGCAGGAGATTGGGATGGCTTCCCTGCGCGATCTGGCGAACCGTCGGGTCCGCCTCGTCGAAGGCCGGATCGCCCGTCTCCGCGACCTGCGCTGCGCCCAGAACGCCGCGTGCGAAGGCGAAGGCGGTGCTGGCCTTTCCGATGCCGCGCGGCCCCTGCAGCAGCCAGGCATGATGCATGCGGCCCGACCGGAAGGCATCGTCGAGTTCGCCCCATTCCACCGAGCGCCCGCGCAGCCGCAGCGTCGCGGATGGCGGCGGAACGTCGTCGAGATCGTCGTGCGCGGGAAGCGTCTCGATCGTCACGGCGAGACCGGCGCTGGGAGCAACAGCGAGGGCAGACGTGCCGACAGGGCGTCGGCGATGGCCGCCGCCACGCTGCCGACGTCGCCGCGCGCATCGACGATCGCGCAGCGCCCGGGCTCGTCCGCGGCGATGTCGAGAAAGGCTTGGCGGCGCGCCTCGTGCAGGGCGACGTCTTCTTTCTCGAAGCGGTCGGCCTTGCCGGCCCCGCGCCTTCCCGCAGCCCGCTGGAGCCCGGCTTCGGCGGGAATGTCGAGCACGAAGGTCAGATCGGGTCGGCCGGTTTCGAGCGTCGCCGTCTCGAGAACGCTCAGGAAGTCCGTATCCGCGCCCGGGCGCGACCCTTGATAAGCCCGCGTCGAATCGTGGAACCGGTCGCACAGCACCACCGCTCCGCGTTCGAGCGCGGGCTGGATCAGCGATTGCAGGTGGTCGAGCCGCGCCGCTGCGAAGAGGATCGCTTCCATCTCGTTGCCGAGCGCCTCGACGGTTCCCGAGAGAATAATGTGACGCAGCGCATTGGCGCCGGGCGTACCGCCGGGCTCGCGGGTCGCCACGACCTCATGCCCGGCCTCCCGCAGCCGCGTCGCCAGCAACGCGATCTGAGTCGTCTTCCCGCTGCCCTCGCCCCCTTCGAAGGTGATGAACCGCCCTCGAGCCGCCGTTTCCGAAAGACTGCTCATCAGAGGTTTCGGATCCAGCCGAACGCCAGTTCATGCGCGGCGTCGAGCGCGCGCGACGAGAACGTTCCTTCCGCCACGGCCTTCCCTGCGAGCAACGGACGCGAGATCGAGGGCTTGCCGTCGATCAGGATATCCAGTCGGCCGATGCGGTCGCCCTTGGCCACCGGCGCGCGCAGCGGTCCGTCGTAGACGAGCGCGGCGCCGAGCACGCTCGGATCGACCGGCACGGTGGCGACAAGGTCACCGCCCAGCACGACCGGAAGGGTCGAGGCGATCCCGCCGAACACCTGTGCGGTGCCGATCGGTGTATCGGCGGTGAAGAGCGTGCGGCGTTCGAAGCTCGTCTCGGCCCAAGCGAGAAGCCGCACGGCCTCGGTGGTCCGGGCCGTATCCGTCTCGAAGCCGGCAGCCGCCAGAACCGTACGCCGTCCGTCCCGCTCGGTCACGCCGACGATCGAGTAGCCGAGCCCCTCGGTAAAACCGAGCGCCATGCCCGTCGCGCCGATGTCGCGGCCGAGAAGCGGATTGCGATTGCGCTGCAGGATCTTGTTCCACTCGAACTGCGGTTCGCGGTAGAGCCGATACGCGTCCGAATAGGTCGTCGCGAAATGGCGGGCGAGGGTCGCCATGTCGCGAACGGATACATTCGCCCCCTCGGCCGGAAGGCCGGTCGGATTGACGAAATGGCTGTTCGTCAGTCCCAGCGCCTTCGCGCGTTCGTTCATGCGCGCGGCGAACGCCTCTTCCGATCCCGCCAGCCCTTCCGCCAGCACGATCGCCCCGTCGTTGGCGGCCTGAATCACCACCCCCCGCACGAGCGCATCGACGGGAACGCTGGAGCGTACGGCCGCAAACATGGTCGAGGTTCGCGACGGCGCACCGCCGGTGCGCCAAGCGTGATTCGTCACCGGATACGGGGTCTCGGACGTAATCTCGCCGGTCGCCAGCGCGTCGAGAACGACCTCGATCGTCATCAACTTGGCGAGCGATGCCGGGGGAAACGGCGTATCGGCTTCCTTCTCGTAGAGAACCGAGCCCGTGTCGGCGTCGATCATGAACACCTGGCGGGCCGATGTCTCAATCGCGAAGGGGGACTTTGCCTCCTGTGCGAAGCCATGCCCCGTCGATGCCGCGACCAGCCATGCGGTCAGGCCCATCGTCGCCCAGAAGTCTCGCCTCGTCAGAATCATCGCCTTGCCCGGCCCGCGCAACCCGTCGCGGCCATTCTATCAGAGCGCGCGATCGGCCGCAGCGATGAACGCCGCCAGCGAGCCGTGATCAGTCGCGCAGCACGAAGGCGTTGCCGGCTCCCGCATCCCAAAGACGCAGCAGCATGCCATCGACGTCTTCGCCGGTCTGAACGTCGAGCGAGAACGACCGGACGCCTGCGACCCGCTCTTCCTTCAGTTCGCCCCGACCCTTGGCGAGATCGCGGATCGCCGTCACGAGACGGGCGTCGTCGAGAGCGCCGATTTCGATGCGGTTGGAGGGGCGTGACGGCGCCTCATTCGCGACGATGGCCGCTAGCGCGACGACCGAACCGCCCTGCTCGGCCGCGGGTGCATAGGACAGAGCTGACTTCGAAACACGGGCCGGCGGAGCAGCCGAGCCGACATCGTAGGTGTCGATGAGCGACTCGATCGACACGGACGCTGGGCGCGGATTGACCCCGGGAAGCGACGGCACCTTGGACGGCGTCCGGAAGGCGGTCGCCGACAGGATGGACTGCGACTTGGTGGACCGCGAGGCGATCATCACGCCAGATGCGAGCCCGTCGTCGACCGCACGCGCCGTCGGGGGGCGATAGGAGGCCATGAGCATCCGCGTGTCGTCGCCTTCGACGGGCGCCCGCCCGACATACTCGACCTTCACGTCCGCCACCCCGGCATTCTGGAACCCCAGAAGCTCGGCTGCCTTCGACGACACGTCGAGGACGCGGTCGTGCATGTAGGGCCCGCGGTCGTTGACGCGCACCAGCACCGAACTGCCGTTCTTGCGGTTGGTCACCCGCGCGTAGGATGGCAGCGGAAAGGTCGGGTGCGCGGCGGAGAGATGATACATGTCGTAGATCTCGCCGTTCGCGGTCAGCCGACCGTGAAAGTTGGCGCCGTACCAGGAGGCCGTCCCGGTTTTCACGTAGCCGGGCTCTTCCTTCGGATAGTACCACTTGCCCCGCACGACATAGGGCTTGCCGAGCTGGTCACGCCCGCCGCCCTTCGGCACGACCTTCGAGCGCGTCATGCGCGGGCTCGCCTTCACGCCGAAGATGGCGGAGGTGAAGAACGGAGCGTCGCCTTCCGGCGCGAGCTCTTCGCCCTGATGGGTCGACGAGGAACTGGACTGGCAGCCGCTCAGCGTGGCAGCGGCGCAAAGGACGACGGCGGCGACCTGAGCTGGACGACGAAACGATCCCCCGATCCATTTCATTCGTTCGTTCCTCTTCACTGGTCGGCGCATGAGTCTCACGCGCTACTCCTCGCGAAAAAACATTACGAACAGATAAAAATGCCGCCGGTCACGCCAAAACGTCGTCTCCCACCGTTTACGGAAGCGGGTGTGACCGACGCGCCACGCGTGTCCTTGATCGCGTGGAACCCCAGACCAACGATCGTCGACGGCGCGCCTTGCTCGGCGAGACGTTCGCGTCTCGAGGCGGAGGTCGGCCACCTCCCGCATCGCCGACGTCCGGAGGATGGCCTCAGTTGCCCGACGGTGCGCCGCCTCCGGACGGGACGGGAGCACGCGATCCCGCCTCTGGTGTCTCGTTCGGCGCCACCGGACCCGAGGCGGACGGCGCCGCCCCCTCGCGGCTGCTGAAGAACATGAAATAGAGGACCACGAGAATCGCGATGGCTGTGACGATGGCCCAGAGAGACCCGGACCGACGGTTCTGGGGAAGACGGGGCATCAGCAACTCGATCGCACGGAGAACGGGAACCACCACCTATACACGATCGCCCGCCGGCGCATGCACGGCCTTCGCAAACGTGACCGAGATCGTGGAGTCGTTGGCGGATGGGGTGAGATTCGAACTCACGGTACGGTTCCCCGCACGGCGGTTTTCAAGACCGCTGCCTTAAACCACTCGGCCACCCATCCGGCGCATTCGCTCTAAGCGAGGGGTTGGGCTTGTGCAAGGGGTCGTCACGGCAGTCGCAATGGTGGCGGGACGGGCACCGTTGGCACCGGCACGAGGGTCGGTGCGGTCGGCTCCGTCGAGGGCACTCGCGGAGCGGCGACCGGCTGCGCGATGGGGGCCTGTGCCGTCGCACCCGTTCCCCGGATCGCGGCGAAGCCGGCGACCGCGAGAAATGCGGCGACATAGACCGAGGCGATCGCGATCCGAACCAGTCCGGGCGCCGTGTCGATGCCCCGCTTCAGGATGGCATAGAGGCGGATGTCGATGATTCCGTAGGGAATGGCGACGCAGAGCGGTCCGAGTACGCCCGCCACCCAGAGGAGCTCCGCGGGGATGGGCGGACGGGAGATCATCAGCCCGATGATCAGGGGCGCGTGGCATAGGTAAAGGGCGTAGCTCCAGTCGCCCAACCGATCGAGCGAGCGAGCGACGACCCCATCATGAACGGGAAACGTACGATCGTAGGCGACGGCGAACCCGACTAGGAAGACCGCCGTCGCGGCGGCGACCCAGCGGTCGCCTCCGAACGAAAACGCGCCCGACAGCAGCATGGAGCCGACGGCGATCACCGCCAAGGCCGGCTGCACCAGCCCCAGACGAATGAGACGCGGCAGCAGGAGGCCGCCCGCGAAGGCAGCGTTGACGGCCATGAACGGCAGCTGCGCGGCTGTGGGTGTCAGGATGGTCTGATCGAGCGGAACTATGAAGGGAGCGACGGAAAGACTGCCGAGCCAAATCAGCGCGACGACGTCGAGATGGCGCTTCAGGCCGATGAGCGAGCAGACGAACAGGAAGACGTAGAAACTCGTCTCGAAGAGCAGCGTCCACTCGACGCCGAGATAGTAGATGCGCCCTTCCCCCACCGGAACCAGCGTCATGGCCCACAGATCGAACTCGGCGAACTTGCCCCGCGCGACGATCAGCGATCCCAGGACGATCAGGAAGATCGGATAGATGCGGACGACGCGATGCGTGAGGAACGACCAGGGATCGGTTCGCGGCAGGATCTCCGCCATCAGGTAACCGGAGATGGCGAAGAAGATCGCAACGCCGAGCAGGCCGAAGCGCCCGTCGAACAGGCGCAGGAAGCGGTCGTCGCCGACGAAGCGGTCGAGATAGACGCTCGCGTGGTAGAGCACCACGCTGAGCGCCGCGAAGGCGCGCAGCCATTGCAGGTTCCGATTGCGGCGTCCGTCCGCTCGACTCGCGGCCGTCGCGACCGGGCCGTCGAAGATCGAAGCGCCGCCCGGCCTGGCCGCCCGCTCGTCGGTGTCGGTCGAGCTCATGCTTGTCGTTTAGATCGTCAGGATCGACGTGCCAGTGGTCTTGCGTGCTTCGAGGTCGCGATGCGCCTGCGCGGCATCCTTGAGATCGTAGCGCTGATCGACCCGCACCTTCACTGCGCCAGACCCGACGACGTCGAACAGCGCCGCCGCCGACGCTTCGAACTCCGCCCTCGTGGCGTTGTAGCCCATCAGGCTCGGCCGGGTGGCGAAGAGCGATCCCTTCTGGTTGAGGAGAGCCAGCTCGAAATTCTTGATCGTGCCGGACGACTGCCCGAAGCTGACGAAGAGGCCGAGGCGCCGGATGCAGTCGAGGCTGGCCGGAAACGTGTCCTGCCCCACCGAATCGTAGACGACGTCGCATTTGCGCCCATCGGTCAGCTCGGCGACGCGGCGCGGGAAATCCTCGTCCCGGTAGTTGATGACGTGGTCGTAGCCGTGCTCGAGCGCCAGGGCGCGCTTCTCGGCCGATCCGGCGGTGCCGATCACCGTCGCGCCGAGATGCTTGGCCCACTGCCCCGCGATCAGTCCGACGCCGCCGGCGGCCGCGTGGATCAGGATCGTATGGCCCGGCCCGACCGCGAAGGTGCGCCGCAGGAGATACTCGGCCGTCATGCCCTTCAGCATGATCGCGGCCGCGACCTCGTTGGAGATCCCGTCCGGAACGCGCGCCACCAGTGCGGCGGCGATCACGATCTCTTCGGCATAGGCGCCGTCGGCGCCGTTGTAGGCGACGCGGTCGCCAAGTCCGAGATCGGTGATGTCGGGGCCGATCTCGACGATCTCGCCGACGCCCTCCTTGCCCGGCACGAAGGGCAGCTGCGCAGCCTTGTAGGTGCCGTTGCGGAAGTAGACGTCGATGAAGTTGATCCCGGCGGCGAACTGGCGGACGCGGATTTCACCGGATGCCAGCGCGCGGCTGTCCATCGGCTTCCATTCGAGCACTTCGGGCCCGCCCAGGCGCTCCACGACGATTGCGTTGGCCATGCTCAATGTCCCTTCGGTTCGCTGATGGGGCCTCGACCGCGAATGCGGTCGGCGAGTTGCAGGATGCCGCCGATCGAGAAGAGGTAGACGCCGGAGACGAGGATCGCCGTCCGCACCCATGGGGCCGGCTCGAAGTTCGCGAGCAGGGCGATGATGCTGCACACGGACCAGACGGCGAAGATCGCGAGGTTGAGCGGGCGCCACCGGCTGACGCGCACGGGGTGCAGGAACTTGATCGGCAGGAAGGTGGCGGCCGAGCAGAAGGCCACGAAGAGGAACGCCGTCCATTCGTTGGGCCGGGTCGCGAAGAGGGTGAAGACCACCATGTTCCAGGTCACGGGGAAACCGCGGAAGAAGTTGTCCTTCGTCTTCATGCGCATGTCCGCGTAGTAGACGGCGCTGGTGATGACGATGAGGCCGGCTGCGACGAAGGACCACGGGCGGCCGATCATGCCGGATTGGTAGAGCGCGAAGGCGGGAATCAGCACGTAGGTCGAATAATCGATGATGGCGTCCAGCATGTCGCCGGACCAGTTCGGCAGCACCGTCTTCACGTCCGCGCGCCGGGCGAGCGGCCCGTCGATGCCGTCCACGAACAGCGCGAGGCCTAGCCACGCGAACATGTGGACCCAATGCTGGTCGGCAGCCGCGATGATGGACATGAAGGCCCAGAAGGCGCCGCTGGCCGTCAGCAGATGGACGGAGAAGGCCCGCCACTGCCGGAAATTCGATGTCACGTCGCCTGCCTGATCCTGAACCCGTTCCGCTCCGTGAGTATCGCAGGCGGTCCGTCATTGCCATCCATTGTCGTTGCCGTATCTGAAACGGCAAGACCAGAGTGACCACGGCGCCGTCGGTCTGTGACCGATGGATGACACGAGAGTGAAGACATGAGCGGGATCAGGCGCGAAGTGGCGGTCGTCGGTGGCGGGCTGACCGGCTGGGCGACGGCAGTCGGCTTCGCGCAGGCCGGCTTCGACACCGTGCTGTTCGCCCCATCCCACGCCGCCGACAGACGCTCCACGGCCTTGATCGGACCATCGGTCGATTTCATCGAAGGCCTCGGCCTCGGGACGGACCTGCGCTCGGTCGGACAAGCCATGACGACGATGCGCCTCGTCGACGACACGCGCCGGCTGCTGCGGGCGCCGACCGTGGAGTTTCGCGCGAGCGAGATCGGGCGCGACGCGTTTGGCGTCAACGTGATGAACGCCGATCTGATGCGCTTGCTGCGGGAGCGTGCGGCCCAGCTCGGAGATCGACTGACGGTGGTCGAAGACCCGATCCTCGATGTAACGCCGACTCAGGGCGCCGTGGTGCTCCGGTCGGCGGGGCTCGAGGTGCGGGCCGATCTCGCAGTGGGCGCCGATGGGCGCAACTCAGTGATTCGGCAGTCTGCCGCCATCGCCCTCAAGACGTGGGCCTACCCGCAGAGCGCCGTGGTGCTGAACTTCATGCACGACCGCGACCACCATTCGACTTCCACCGAGTTCCACACCCGCACCGGTCCGTTCACGCAGGTGCCCCTGCCCGGTCGCCGCTCCTCGCTCGTCTGGGTCGAGGAGCCCGCGACTGCGGACCTCCTGGTGGACGTTCACCGCGGTCGTCTGTCGTGCATGGTCGAGGAGCGGATGCATTCGATCCTCGGGGCCGTCGAGGTCGAGGACGGTATCCAGCGCTTTCCGCTGAGCGGAGCGACGGTCGCGCGCATGAGCGGGCAACGATCGGCGCTCGTCGGAGAGGCCGCACACGTCTTTCCGCCCATCGGCGCACAAGGCCTCAATCTCGGCCTGCGCGACGCCGCCGATCTCGTCGCGATCGCCGCGCAACACCGCGACGATCCGGGGTCGGCGACCATGCTGCGCGAGTACGAGACGCGGCGACGCGCGGACGTCGCCTCGCGCACCGTGGCCGTCGATCTGCTGAACCGCTCGCTCCTCACCGGGTTCCTGCCGGTGCAGGCGCTCCGAAACGTCGGCCTCGGTCTGTTGTCGTCGTCGAGCGCGCTGCGGCGTCTGGTCATGCGGGAGGGAACCGGTCCCGGTCTCGGCTTTCGCCGCCCGTTCGGCAATGGCCGGTCGATATCCCCCGGTCGCGACGGCGTTTGAGCTGGCGACGCGGCTCGTCTATCGCGATGCAGCACGGGGCGTCTTGCGATGCGGACGGCCGGAGAGGTAGATCGAAGGGATGAACGCTTCCACATCCCAGACCGCTCGATTCTTCATCGGGCAGATCGTCCGCCACCGCCTGTTCCCGTTCAGGGGGGTGATCTTCGACGTCGATCCCGAGTTCGACAACACCGAGGAGTGGTATCAGTCGATCCCTGCCGACGTTCGGCCGCGTAAGGATCAGCCCTTCTACCATCTGTTCGCCGAGAATGCCGACAGCGAGTACATCGCCTACGTCTCGGAGCAGAACCTCGTTCCCGACGAGTCCGGTCAGGCGGTGCGCCACCCGCAGATCGCGGAGATCTTCGTCGGCCCGGTCGGCGGTGCCTACCAGCTGCGCGGCGAACGTCGAAACTGACACCGCCGGCAGCGCCGAACGAAAACGGCGGCCGAAGCCGCCGTTCACCACCGCTATCGCTCTGGCGCTTTACTGCGCGGCGGCGGGCTCGGCCTTCGCCTTGTTCTGGGCGTCCTCGAAGCGCTGGCGACGTGCGTCCGCCTGGCTCTTCAGGGCGTCGTCCAGCTTCTGCTGACGCTCGGCGAGCTCGGGCTGGGCGCGGGCCGGGCCGTCATAGGCCTGCGTGAAGCCCGAGAGCGAGACGTTGATCGGGTTCGGCTGGCGCTGAAAGTTGACCGAGGTGACCTTCAGAACCTTGCCCTTCTTCATCGACGCGATCAGCGCATCGGAAAGCTCGGCCTCGGCGATGCAGCGGTCGGGGAAGCAGACCGAGTAGTTCAGCGTCTGTGGCTTGTTCTCGTCGATCTGCAGCTGCACGCCGGCCGGCACGACGCGGCCCGTCGGCACCACGGCCTGAAGCACCTTCTGGTTCACCTTGCCCGTCACGTTGATGAGGTTCACCGCCGTGATGAGCTGACGGGTGTCGGCGATCATCGTGTACTGCGTGTTGCAGATGTTGTTGTCGGCCTGCGGGGAGCAAACCTTGAACCATTCGGCGGGCACCTGCTGCGCCATCGCGCTGCCGGCGACCGGCAGCAGGCTCGCGACCGCGGCCAACCCGACGACAGCCGCGGTGCGCTCGATGGTCTTGAAACGGTTTGTCACGGGACGGGAATCCTTCTCTACGGCATCGGCTCTGATCGAGGGTCGCCGACTGCATAACCACCTCCGCGGTCTTCTGCAAATACGGCCGTTTGAAGACCTGCGCGAAGCTGGAGGAGGCACCGCGGGCGGTAGGCAAGTGCCGGAGGATTCGATAGATTTCGCCGGGAATGCGAATGGAGTGACCCTGCGAATGCCCTCGTCCAACCTGTCCCGAGCCTTGCGCCGCAGCGCGGGGGCGGCTTCTTTCGCGCTTCTGATGGCGATGCACGTCGTCTCGGGCGCCGAGGCCGCGCCCGCTCACGGGATCGCGATGCAGGGCGAGCCGAACTTGCCGGCAGGCTTCGATCACTTCCCCTACGCCAATCCGGCGGCCCCGAAGGGCGGCCGCATGGTCTACGGCGTCTTCGGCGATTTCGACAATTTGAACCCGGTCAGCGTGCGCGGCGCCCTGACGACGGCGCGCGGAATCTTTGCCGACCCGGAGTTCGGCAATCTCGTCTTCGAGCCGCTGATGCAGCGCTCCGCCGACGAAGCGTTCACCTACTACGGTCTCGTCGCCGAAAGCGTCGAGACGGACGCGGACCGCACGTTCGTCGAATTCCAGCTCGATCCGCGCGCGAAATTCTCGGACGGTCGCCCGATCCGGCCCGAGGACGTGACGGCGACGGTGGAACTCCTGCGCGTCCAGGGCACGGTGCGTCCGCAATACTCGAACTGGCTATCGAAGGTCGCCAGGGTCGAAAAAACAGGCGAGCGCGGCGTCCGCTTCACCTTCAACGAGAAAGCCGACCGTGAACTGCCGCTTCTGCTCGCCGGACTGCCGGTGCTGCCGGCCGGAGACTTCACCGAAAAGACGATCGCCGACACCACGACCAAGCCGCTGGTGGGCTCCGGCCCCTACCTGATCGAGC
The DNA here is from genome assembly GCF_014196835.1 of Aureimonas pseudogalii. Lineage (GTDB taxonomy): Bacteria > Pseudomonadota > Alphaproteobacteria > Rhizobiales > Rhizobiaceae > Aureimonas > Aureimonas pseudogalii. The sequence goes on along the minus strand of NZ_JACIEK010000023.1, from coordinate 14,387 downwards.
GGGTGGAGCCGGGACAACGCATCGTCTATCGCCGCAACCCGGACTATTGGGCCAGAGACCTGCCGACGAAGCGGGGGCTCGACAATTACGACGAAATCACCGTCGAGTACTACCGCGACCAGAACGCCCAGTTCGAGGCGTTCAAGAAGGGGCTGACCTACGTCTATCCCTACGCGCAGCCCAACCCGCGCCACTGGCGCACCGCCTACGATTTTCCTGCCGTCGCGGACGGTCGCGTGATCAAGGAGGTCTTCCAGACCCGGCGTCCGGCCAATCTCGCCGCCTTCTTCTTCAACACGCGGCGAGAGACCTTCGCGGATGGGCGGGTCCGCGAAGCGCTGGCGATGCTGTTCGACTTCGAATGGGCGAACGCCAACCTCTACTATGGCGCCTATCGCCGTCTTGGCGGCTTCTTCGACAATTCCGAACTCTCCAGCCTCAGCCTGCCGGAGGACGCTCGCGAGCGCGCGCTTCTCGCTCCCTATCGCGATCAGCTCGATCCAGCGGTGCTCGACGGAGACTGGAAGCCGCCGGTCAGCGACGGGTCGGGCAGCGACCGCACCATCCTGCGCAAGGGGCTCGCGCTTCTCCAGGCCGCCGGCTACCGTTTCGAAGGCTCTCGACTCGTCGATGCCGAAGGGCGGCCCCTCGCCTTCGAAATCCTCGTCCAGTCGCTCGAGCAGCAGCGGATCGCACTCGGCTGGTCGCGCACGCTCTCGCGCATCGGCGTCACCGCAAAGGTGCGGCAGGTGGACGACGCACAGTACCAGAAGCGCAAGTCGGCCTTCGACTACGACGTGCTGATTTCGGCATTTTCGGGCACGCTCTCGCCGGGGGCCGAGCAGCTCAACCGCTGGGGCTCGGCCGCGCGCGATCGGCCGGGCTCGTTCAACTACGCCGGCGTCGCCAGCCCGGCGGTCGATGCGATGATCGCCGCCATGGTGTCGGCCCGCTCGCGCGAGGACTTCGTCTCGGCCGTCCATGCCTACGACCGGGTGCTGATCAGCGGCCACTACGTGGTGCCGCTCTACTACATCGGCGAGCAGTGGCTGGCGCGCTGGAGCTTCATCCGCCACCCCGACGCGACGCCGATCACCGGCTATTACCTGCCCGCCTTCTGGCGCGACCCCGCGAACTAAGGAGGCGCGCCGAAGGCGGCGTTCAGGCCGCCTTCTTCTGCACCTCGTCGACGAAGCGGGCGAGCTGTGTCGCGATCACGGCGGCGCCGTTCAGCCGCTGCTCCGGCTTCTCCCAGTCGCGCATCAGAACCACCGACTGATCCGGCCGGATCTTGGCGGCCGGCCCCTGCTCGCCGATGAAGCGCACGAGCGCGCCGGGATTGGCGAAGTTCTTCTCGCGGAAGCTAATGACGAGGCCCTTCGGTCCGGCGTCGAGCTTCTCGATGTTGGCCTTGCGGCACAGCGCCTTGATGAACACGACCTTCAGGAGATGCTCCACCTCCTTCGGCATCGGCCCGAACCGGTCGATCAGCTCGGCGCCGAACGCGTCGATCTCGCGAGCGTCCTGCAGGTCGGCCAAGCGCCGGTAAAGTGTCATGCGAAGCTGCAGGTCGGGCACGTAGCTCTCGGGGATCATCACCGCCGTGCCGAGCGCGATCGTCGGCGACCACGAGCCGTCGCTCTCCACCTCGACACCCTTCATCTCGGCCACCGCCTCTTCCAGCATCTGCTGGTAGAGCTCGAAGCCGACCTCCTTGATGTGACCGGACTGCTCGTCGCCCAGCAGGTTGCCGGCGCCGCGCTGGTCGAGATCGTGACTCGCCAGTTCGAAGCCGGCGCCGAGCTTGTCGAGGGACTGCAGCACCTTGAGCCGTCGGTCGGCCCCGGCGGTCGGCGTCTTGTTGGCGGGGATCGTCATCAGCGCATAGGCGCGCTGCTTGGAGCGGCCGACGCGCCCGCGCAGCTGGTAGAGCTGCGCCAGACCGAACATGTCGGCGCGATGCACGATCATCGTGTTGGCCGAGGGAATGTCGAGGCCGGACTCCACGATCGTGGTCGAGAGCAGCACGTCGTACTGGCCCTCATAAAAGGCGTTCATAATGTCGTCGAGCTCGCCCGCCGCCATCTGCCCATGGGCGATGGCGACCTTCAGTTCCGGCACCTGCTCGTCGAGAAAGGTCTTGATGCCCGCGAGATCCGACAGCCGCGGCGCAACGTAGAAGCTCTGGCCGCCGCGATAGCGCTCGCGCAAGAGCGTCTCGCGCACAACCAGCGGATCGAACGGTGCCACGAAGGTGCGCACGGCCATGCGGTCCACCGGCGGCGTCGTGATCAGCGAGAGCTCGCGAACGCCGGTCAGCGCCAGCTGAAGCGTGCGCGGAATAGGGGTCGCAGAAAGGGTCAGCACATGGATGTCGGACTTCAGGTCCTTCAGCCGCTCCTTGTGCTTCACGCCGAAATGCTGCTCCTCGTCGATGATGAGCAGGCCGAGCCGGCCGAAGGTGACGCCCTTGCCGAGCAGCGCGTGGGTGCCGACCACGATATCCACCGTGGCGTCGGTCAGGCCCTTCTTCGTGGCCGCCAGATCCTTGGCGGTGACGAGGCGCGAAGCCTGCGCCACGTTAAGCGGCAGGCCGCGGAAGCGCTCGGAGAAGGTCTTGAAGTGCTGGCGCGCCAGCAGCGTCGTCGGCACGACGACGGCCACCTGCAGCCCGTTCATCGCCGCGATGAACGCCGCGCGCAGCGCCACCTCCGTCTTGCCGAAGCCGACGTCGCCGCAGACCAGGCGGTCCATCGGCCGCCCGGCCGCCAGATCGTCGGCGATGGAATCGATGGCCGTCAGCTGGTCCTCGGTCTCCTCATAGGGGAAGCGCGCCTGGAACTCGCCCCAGAGCCCGTCGGGCGGCAGGAGCTTGGGCGCACCGCGCGTCGCGCGTTCGGCCGCGATGCGGATGAGACCGCCGGCCATGTCGAGCAGCCGCTTCTTCAGCTTGGCCTTGCGCGCCTGCCAGGCGCCGCCGCCGAGCCGGTCGAGCATCGCCTCCGAGCCCTCGCCGCCATAGCGCGACAGAAGCTCGATGTTCTCGACCGGCAGGAACAGCCGGTCGTCGTTGGCATAGCGCAGCTCGAGGCAGTCGTGCGGCGCGCCCATCGCCTCGATGGTGCGCAGGCCGACGAACCGCCCGATGCCATGATCGACATGGACGACGATGTCGCCCTCGTCGAGGCCGGTCGCTTCGGTGATGAAGTCCGAGCCGCGTTTCTTGCGCCGGCCACGCCGCACGAGGCGATCGCCGAGAATGTCCTGCTCGGCGACCACCGCCATGCGATCGGTCTCGAAGCCGGCCTCAATGCCGAGCACGACCGTCGCGACGATGTTCTTGCCGACCTCGAGCGCCGCCTTCAGCGATTCCACCGGCTTGACGTTGCCGAGCCCGTGCTCCTCGACGACCTGCGTCAGACGCTCGCGCGAGCCTTCCGACCACGCCGCGAGAACCACCTGCTTGCCGCCGGCGCGCAACCGCGAGATGTGGTCCACCGCCGCGCCGAAGACGTTGACGTCGCCGGCCTGCCGCTCGGCCGCGAAGTTGCGCCCGCGATGCACGTCGAGATTGACGATCTCGGCCTGGAAGCCCGCATCCGTGATCGCGTAGGACGAGAGGCGGATCGGATCGGCGCTGGCGATGGCCCCGTCGAGTTCGTCGTCGCCGAGATAGAGTTCGTGCGGTCCCAGCGGATTGTAGGGCACCGCCTCGGCGCTCTTTTCGGCGACGCCCCGCCGGCGCGCCTCGTAATAGTCCGTCACCAGCTTGCGACGCTCGCCCACCGCCTCGACCACGAGATGGTCGAGCACGACCGGGAAGCCGGTGACGTAGTCGAACAGCGTGTCGAGCGTCTCGTAGAAGAGCGGCAGCCAGTGCTCCATGCCCGAGAACCGGCGTCCGTCGCTGATCGACGTGTAGAGAGCGTCGTCGCGCGAGGGCGCGCCGAACCGCTTCACGTAGTTGGTGCGGAAGCGCGAGATCGTCTCGTCCTTCAGCGTCACCTCCGACACCGGCGCCAGCTCGAAGCTCTTGCGCTGGCCGCTCGTGCGCTGCGTGGCGGGATCGAAGGCGCGGATCGATTCCAGCGTGTCGCCGAAGAAGTCGAGCCGCAGCGGCTCTTCGTCGCCGGGCGCGAAGAGATCGAGGATGCCGCCGCGCACCGCGAACTCGCCGCGCTCGCGCACTGTCGTCACGCGCTCGAAGCCGCCGCGCTGGAGCGCGCGCACGATGTGGTCCATCGAGATGCGCCCGCTGACCTTGGCCGAGATCGTCTCCTCTTCGAGCACCTTCAGCGGCGGCATCTTCTGCAGAAGTGCGTTGGCGCTGGTCAGGATGATCGCGCGGTGCGGGTCGCGCCGCAGCGCGCCGATCGCCGACATCGCCGAAAGCCGGCGTGCCGCCGCCTCGTTGGAGGGGCCGACGCGGTCGTAGGGCAGGCAGTCCCAGGCCGGCAGGGTGAGCACCGGCAGATCGGGCGCCACGAAGCGCAGCGCGTCTTCCAGTTCGCCCATCCGGTTGCCGTCGCGCATCACGAAGACGATCGGCTTGTCGCGGCCGCGATGGCGCGCGATGTCGGCGAGGAGGAAGGCCTCGTAGCCGTCGAGGACGTTGCCGATCCGCAGGCCCGCGCCCTTCTCCAGCGCTTTCTTCAGGATGGCAGGACTGCTCATGCGACGTCGGTTCCGTGCAGCTCGTAGAAGGATCGGATGCGCCGGAACACCGGCGTGTCGTAGTTCGCCGGGGTCTCGGCCGATCCCGTCAACCAGGTGAAGAGGTCGCGGTCGGGCGCTTCCATCAGGAGCTCGAAGATCTCCATCTCGCCGTCGTCGAGCTTGTCGATCTCGGCATCGGCGAAGCGTCCGAGCACCAGATCCATCTCGCGCGTGCCCCGGTGCCACGAGCGGAACAGCGCCTTGCGCCGGCGCGGGTCGAGGTCGCTCGACGATCGTGTGGTTCCGGTCATCGCGATCTCTCCGCTGGTTGCGCCCGGGCGTGTCGAGACGACGGATCGCTCGTGCCGAAAACCAGCGCCGTTCCGCCGGCCTTCCCGTCTGCGGTATATAGTCGGCGCCGGAGGGGCTGTCAGCCTTTGCCGCGCCGGGAACAGACGATAAACGAAGCCTTATGCGACCCTCCGCCCTCGACCCGCTCTTCGCCTCCGTCTCGACGCTCAACGGCGTCGGCCCCAAAGTGTCCACGCTCCTCGCCGGGCTGGTGGCGCCGCCGGGCGCCGAGGACGGCGCCAAGGTCCGCGATCTTCTGTTCCACCTGCCGAGCGGCGTGGTGGACCGACGTCGGCGCGAGGAGATCGCGACGGCCCCCGAGGGCGTGCTCGCGACGCTGGAGGTCCGCATCGATCGGTTCGTGATGCCGTCCCGCGAAGCGCGCAGCCAGCCGGCGCGCGTGATGGCGCAGGACGCCACCGGCGAGATCGCCCTCACCTATTTCCGCGCCCAGCCGCAATGGCTCGAGAAGCTGTTCCCGCTCGGCGAGACGCTGCTCGTCTCCGGCAAGGTCGAGTGGTTCAACGGCCGGCCGCAGATGGTGCATCCCGACTTCGTGGGCACGCTGGAGGAGGCCCTCGCCCGCCCGTTGATCGAGCCCGTCTATCCGATGACGGCCGGCCTGTCGGGCAAGGTGCTGCGCCGGGGCATCGACAGCGCGCTGGAGCGATTGCCGGCGCTGGCCGAATGGATCGAGCCGGGCGTCGCCGGGCGCGAGGCGTTTCCCCCTTTCGACGCCGCACTTCGGGCGCTGCATCACCCCGCCGATCCGCTCGACCTCGATCCGGCAAAGCCGGCCTATCGACGCCTCGCCTATGACGAGTTCCTGGCCGGGCAGATGGCGCTGGCCCTCGCCCGCCAGAGGGCGAAGCGCCAGCCGGGTCGCGTTCTCGGCGGCGACGGCGGCCTGCGGCGGAAGGCCGAGGCCGCCCTGCCCTTCACCCTGACCGACGGACAGCGCGGCGCGCTCACCGAGATCCACGCCGACATGGCGCGGCCCGACCGGATGCTGCGCCTGCTGCAGGGCGACGTCGGCGCCGGCAAGACGGTGGTGGCGTTGCTGGCGATGGCGGCGGCCAAGGAGTCCGGCGCCCAATCGGCGCTGCTGGCCCCGACCGAAATCCTCGCGCGCCAACACTTCGCCGGCCTGTCGCGCTTCTGCGAGGCCGCGGGGCTGACGATCGTGCTCCTGACCGGGCGCGACAACGGCCGGGTGCGCGCCGCCAAGCTGGAGGCGATCGCAAACGGCGACATGGATATCGTCGTCGGCACCCATGCGCTCTTTCAGGACGACGTCGCCTATCACGATCTCGGCCTCGTCGTGGTGGACGAGCAGCACCGCTTCGGCGTGCACCAGCGCCTGGCGCTCACCCGAAAGGGCAAGGCGCCCGACCTCCTCGTGATGACCGCAACGCCCATTCCCCGCACGCTGGTGCTCGCGGCCTTCGGCGACATGGACGTCTCGCGCCTCTACGGCAAGCCGGCCGGGCGCAAGCCGATCGCGACGGTGGCGGTGCCGTTCGACCGGCTGGACGAGATCGTCGCGCGCGCCGGGCGCGCCATCGATGAGGGCGACAAGCTCTACTGGGTCTGCCCGCTGGTGGAAGAGACCGAGAACAGCGATCTCACCGCCGCGCAGGAGCGCGCCGACGTGCTGCGGCAGTTCTTCGGGGATCGCGTCGGTCTGGTGCACGGGCGCATGACCGGCACCGAGAAGGACAATGCGATGGCCGACTTCAAGTCCGGCCGCACCCGCATCGTCGTCGCCACCACCGTCATCGAGGTCGGCGTCGACGTGCCCGACGCCTCGATCATCGTCATCGAGCATGCCGAGCGCTTCGGCCTGTCGCAGCTTCACCAGCTGCGCGGGCGGGTGGGGCGTGGCGACAAGGCCTCGTCCTGCGTCCTCCTCTACCGTGCGCCGCTCGGCGAAACCGCGAAGGCGCGGCTCGCCGTGATGCGCGAGACCGAGGACGGCTTCCGCATTGCCGAGGAAGACCTCAAGCTGCGCGGCGAAGGCGATCTCCTCGGCACCCGTCAGTCCGGCCTGCAGAGCTTCCGCATCGCCGACCTCGAAGCGCATGCCGATCTTCTGGAGATCGCGCGCGACGACGCGCGCCTGCTGCTCGCCACGGACCCGAAGCTGGAATCGCCGCGGGGCGAGGCGGTGCGCGCCCTCCTCTACCTCTTCGGCAAGGACGACGCGATCCGCCTTCTGCGATCGGGCTGAGTGGCTATTCGACGGTCACGGACTTAGCGAGATTGCGCGGCTGATCGACGTCCGTGCCCATCTGCACGGCCGTGTGGTAGGCCAGCAGCTGCAGCGGCACGGCATAGACGATCGGCGTCAGGATCTCCGGCATGTCCGGCAGCACGATCGAATGCGTCGTCTTCACAGCGCCGGCGGCGGCGCCCGATTCGTCGGTGAACAGCACGATCTTGCCGCCGCGCGCCGCCACTTCCTGCATGTTCGACACCGTCTTCTCGAACACCCGGTCGTGCGGCGCGATCACCACCACCGGCATCGTCTCGTCGATCAGGGCGATCGGCCCGTGCTTGAGTTCGCCGGCCGCATAGCCCTCGGCGTGGATGTAGCTGATCTCCTTCAGCTTCAGCGCGCCTTCCATGGCCAGCGGATACGAGAAGCCGCGGCCGAGGAACAGCGCATGGCGATGGGTCGCCATGTCCCGCGCCAGAAGCTCGATCGCGCCCTCGGCATGCAGCGCCGCGTTGACGAGGCGCGGCGCCTCGGCGAGCGCCTTGGTCAGCTCCAGCTCGCCCTCGCCGTCGATCACGCCGCGATCGACGCCGGCGCGAATCGCCAACGCGGCCAAGGCGATGAGCTGGCATGTGAAGGCCTTTGTCGAGGCCACGCCGATCTCCGGACCGGCCAACGTCGGGAACACCACGTCCGCCTCGCGGGCGATCGTGGACTCCTGGACGTTGACGACCGCGGCCGTCTTCAGCCCCTGCTCCTTGGCATAGCGCAGCGAGGCCAGCGTGTCGGCCGTCTCGCCCGACTGTGAGACGAAGAGTGCGAGATCGACGTCGGCGAGCGGACTTTCGCGGTAGCGGAACTCGGAGGCGACATCGAGGTCGCAGGCGATCCGCGCGTAGCGCTCGAAATAGTAGCGCCCCACGAGCGCCGCGTAGTAGCCGGTCCCGCAGGCCGAGATTGCGATCCGGCGTACGCCGGAGAAATCCAGCACTTGGCCCTGCGGCAGGCGGGTGCGCCCGGTCGTCATGTCGACGAAGGAGCCGAGCGTGTGCGCCAGCACTTCCGGCTGCTCGTAGATTTCCTTCTGCATGAAGTGGCGATGGTTGCCCTTGTCGACATAGAAGGCCTTGCCCACCGAACGCCGGATCGGACGTTCCACCGGACGATCCAGCGCGTCGAAGATCTCGGCGCCGTCGCGCGTCACCACCGTCCAGTCGCCGTCTTCGAGGTAGCGGACCGCGTCGGTGAATGGCGACAGGGCGATGGCATCGGAGCCGAGGAACATCTCGCCCCGGCCTTCGCCGATCGCCAGCGGGCTGCCGCGCCGGGCGCCGATGAGCAGCGTTTCGTCGCCCGTGAAGAGGAACGCAAGGGAGAACGCACCCTCCAGCCGTTTCAGCGTGGAGGAGACGGCGTCGCGCGCACCGAGGCCACGGTCCATCTGCCGCGTGACGTAGACGGCGACGACCTCCGAATCCGTCTCGCTCTCGAACGTGTAGCCGTCGGCGGCGAGGTCGGCCTTCAGGTCGCGGAAGTTCTCGATGATGCCGTTGTGCACGACGGCGAGCCGCGCGGTGGCGTGGGGGTGGGCGTTCGCCTCGTTGGGCACGCCATGGGTCGCCCAGCGGGTGTGGCCGATGCCGATCGTTCCCGGCAGCGGATCTTCGCCGAGCCGGGCTTCGAGATTGCGCAGCTTGCCCTCGGCGCGTCGCCGGTCGAGTTGCCCGTTCTCCAGCGTCGCGATGCCGGCGGAATCGTAGCCTCGATATTCCAGCCGCTTCAGTGCGTCCACCAGACGCGGGGCCACGGTTTCACGACCGATGATGCCGATGATGCCGCACATGGGTACTCTCCGTTGCGCAGGGGGTCGCCGGGTTCTACCAGCAGAAGGTGACGGAAGCCTTCCGACGCAGAAAGCATGAGGCGAGACGCGTTCAGGCCGGTTTCGAGCGCTTGCGCGCGGCGTTGCGCTCGTTGATCTCACGCCCGCGCCCCGCCTTGACCACCTGACGCGCCCGCCCGAGCGCCAGCGCGTCGGGCGGCACGTCCTCGGTCACGACACTCCCCGAACCGACATAGGCGCCGTCGCCAATGTGGATGGGAGCCACGAGCGAGGAGTTCGAGCCGATGAAGACGGAGGCGCCGATCTCCGTCCGGTACTTGTTGTAGCCGTCGTAGTTGCAGGTGATCGTGCCGGCGCCAATGTTGCTTTCCGCGCCGATCACGGCATCGCCGAGATAGGTGAGGTGGCTGACCTTCGCGCCAGCGCCCACTGCCGCGTTCTTCGTCTCCACGAAGTTTCCGACCTTCGCACCCTCGCCGAGGCGCGTTCCCGGCCGCAGCCGTGCGAACGGCCCGACCGACGCGCAGGCACCGACGTCGGCGCCTTCGAGATGGCTGAACGCATGGATTACCGCGCCCGTGGCGATTCTAACGCCAGAGCCGAACACGACGTTCGGCTCGACGATGACATCGGCCTCGATCCGCGTGTCGTGGGCGAAGAAGACCGTGTCGGGCGCCACCAGCGTGACGCCCGCCAGCATCGTCTGGCGTCGCCGGCGCCCCTGCCAGATCGCTTCCGCGGCCGCGAGTTCGACCCGCGTGTTGACCCCCAACACCTCGGTCTCGTCGGCCTCCACCACGCGCACCGCAAGGCCGCGCGCCCGCGCGATCTCGACGATGTCGGTCAGGTAGAACTCGCCTTTGGCATTCGCGTTTCCGATCTCGTCGAGCAGCGCCAGAGCCTCGCTCCCGGCCAACGCCATCACCCCGCCGTTGCAGAGATCGACCCGGCGCTCCTCGTTGCTCGCGTCCTTCTCCTCGCGGATCGCCGCGAGATCGGCACCCTGCATCAGCAGGCGGCCATAGCCCGTGGGGCGCTGGGTGCGGAACCCGACGACGCAGACCGCCGCTCCCGCCGCCACCTCTGCCCGCGCTCGGACGAGCGTTTCCGGCTTCACCAGCGGCGTGTCGCCGAACAGCACGAGAACGTCGTCGAAGCCTTGCGCAATGGCGGCGCGCGCCGCCAGCACGGCATGGGCCGTTCCCAGCCGCTCCGCCTGAGGGAAGGCACGGGACGACGGAAACTGCGCGCCCACGCACGCGACCACGGCCTCGGCGTCGCGCCCCACCACCAGAGCCAGCTTCTGCGATCCCGCGTCCACCGCCGCCTTCGCGGCATGCAGCACGATCGGCAGGCCCGCCACCTCGTGCAGCACCTTAGCGCGGCCGGATTTCATCCGCGTGCCCTCGCCGGCGGCCAGCACGATCGAAAGGCAGGTTCTGGACATGGATCGGCACCCCGATGGAACGATGAACCGGCGCTTAGCGGCGCAAACCCGCCGGCGCAACCGTCCTATCCAATGCGCTGGAACGCCGGGAAGGTTTCGAGCAGCCAGAACGACATCGCCTGCATGCCACCGGTGAGGAACAGGATGCCGGTGACGACGAGAAACCCGCCCATCACCTTCTCGACCGCGCCGAAATGCCGGCGGAACCGGGCGAGGCCGCGCAGGAAGGCACCCGAGAAGGCCGCCGCGAGCAGGAAGGGAATGCCGAGCCCGGCCGAATAGAAGGCCAACATCGTCGCCCCCTCGCCGACGCTCGCGCGCGTGCCCGCGAGCCCAAGGATCGCGCCGAGCACGGGCCCGATGCAGGGCGTCCAGCCGAAGGCGAAGGCGAGGCCCATGAGATAGGCGCCGCCCATCGAGCGCGGTCGATCCGGCGCGCGGATCCGCGCCTCGCGCGACAGGAACGCGACCCGGAAGACGCCGAGGAAGTTGAGGCCCATCACGATGATCGCTAAGCCGGCGAGAATGCCGAGCCAGTCGAGATTGCGCCGAAGCACCTGCCCGATCGTCGAGGCGCCCGCGCCGAGCGCCACGAAGACGGTCGCGAAGCCGAGCACGAAGACCAGCGCCGTCAGCACCAACCGGCTGTAGCCCTGCGCCGGCATCGGCCGTTGGCCGCGCAGATCGTCGACCGAAACGCCGGCCATGTAGCAGAGATAGGGAGGAACGAGCGGCAGAACGCAGGGCGACAGAAACGACAGCGCGCCGGCGAGGAGCGCCGTCGTATAGGACAGTTCGATCATCCCGCGGCGTCTCCTTCCCGATCGCTTCCCGACTTGCGTCATCGCCCCGCACCCGGTTTCCGGCGGAGCGATTGTGGTTGACCGGCCCATACTCCCTTTCTATGGTCCGCGCCATCGCACAGCATGACTCGCTGCAGGTGAGAGCGCGTAGCTCAGTTGGTAGAGCACGTGACTTTTAATCATGTGGTCGTGGGTTCGAGTCCCACCGCGCTCACCACTAACCAGTTGTTTTTGCTGAGTTAAACACTGGCTTCGAAGTGATCGACGTGAGCTTTGTCGGGTCAGGGTTCCGATGGGGTTCTTGTGTGGAGGCTTTGTGGATAAGTCTAGGTTCTCCCTAAGACCGCCGGCAGGCGTCCGAAAGCTCGATTACGGTCAGATCGTTACGGACATTGAGTACCGAATAGAGCAGTCCTGGGTGCGGGTAATGCGCGAAACGGTGGAGCTCCGCGCCGGTCGTCCAGTCGGAAACTCCCGATCTATCGTGCTGGAGTTCGCTGACCTCACTGATGTCACCAAGGCCGCGGTCGACCAGAGCTGGACCTACGTTCTGGAGATTTGTCGGGCGAAGGCGCTTCGACCGGAAATGCTAGTTCCGCGTGCTGCAAATGCAATCGCCTTCTTTACGAAGGGTCTCGTTCTGTACGCGAACGATCGGTCCGTTGGGGCAGCTGCGTTCGGTGAATCGAGTCAAATCAACGCTGCCGGTCAGGCGGCGAGCAACACTCTTGCTCGGCATCTCGAAGTGACGGCCCGCGAAGCCCTTGTCGGTTATGCGGGAGGCAGCGCGATCTACCCGCAATCGCAATGGCCTCTTACCCGATGGCAGGCCGCGAGAGCGAAAGCTGGATCAGCGAGCATCTTCTTGGCAGGTGCGGCAACCGGAGCACTTCTCAAGAGGCTTGTGGAGTTGGTTCTTCCATAGGCCATTCTCTCTCGTGGGCCTGAGCCGGCACCTACCGCGGCCCAGCGAGAAGCTATCGTCTATCCTCAGGCGATCTCAACAATGCGTTTTTGCGTCTTGTCGATGTTCGAGCTTCGAGTACGTTGCGTCTCAATGAATCAGGCAGCTGCCACCCATTCCGCGATTCCCTTAGACGTTGGCTCTTACACCGCGGTTGAAGCGGCGCGTCTGCTGCGCACTCCGGCCTTGAATATCCGCCGCTGGATGCAGGGCTACGATCATGGACCAAAGGAGAAGCGTCGGCATTCCCCTCCTCTCTGGACGCCGCAGTTGGCGATGATCAACGATCACCTCGAGATCGGCTTTCGCGATCTCGTAGAGCTTCGCTTCGTCAAGGCTTTCTTAGCGGCAGGGGTTGGTCTCGTCGCAGTGCGCAACTGTCTGGAGCGCGCTCGCGAGTGCGTAGAAGATGATCATCCCCTGTCGACCCAACGGTTTCGAACGGATGGTCGATCGATTTTTCTCCAGACGTTTGAAGGCAGCGACGAGCCCAAGCTTATCGATCTGAGAAGCCGTCAGTACGTCTTCAATCAGGTTTTCGAGAGAAGCTTCAAGGATCTGGATATTGAGGATGATGCAGTCGTGCGTTGGCGGCCGTACAAGGGCAAGGCCTCGATCGTGATCGATCCGACGCGGTCGTTCGGTCAACCAATCGCAGCGAGCTTCGGCATACCAACAACGGTCTTGTCGGACGCTGCGAAGGCGGAGGGCAGCATAGCCCGCGCCGCTCGTCTCTACGACGTCCCGGTGGCCGTTGTGCGCGATGCCGTCCACTTCGAAGAGGATTTGCTCGCCGCGTGAAGGTCATGGTCGACGAGTGTATTTCGCCATACCTCGCCCGTGCTCTTCGGGAACTCTTCGCCGTTGACCATCAGGTCGCCAATATACGGGACCATTTTGGCCCAGGTGTGAAGGATCTGACCTGGATTAAATCGCTGAGCGACGATGGTGAATGGATCGTCTTGTCAGCTGATAGGCGCATCACGCGTAATAAGGCGGAGATGCAAGCCTTCAAATCGTCTGGCCTGATCGGTTTCTTCCTGAGCAAGTCCGTCTACCAAAAACCGATGCATCGTCAGTTCATGCGTGTACTGGCGGTCTGGGAAAGCCTGGAGAAGCAGGCCACCCTTGTCCGTCCCGGCGCAATGTTCGAAATCACCGAGCGAGGCGATCGATTTCGTCAGCTGTGACGAGCGGCGCACAGACGATCGGCCTTCGGTAGATGACTTTAGAAAGCGCTTTGGAGCGTGGAGCGTGCAAGATGGTAACAGCCGAAGAGAGCGAGACGATAGCGCCTGACGTAGTTGCAAACGATGCGAATGCCGAGGCGGTCAGACGCACCTACGACATGCTTGTTTCATTCAAGCTTGAAACGTTCAAATCGGTCATCATGTTCGGTGTCGAGGCAATACGCACCTCAGCCTTAATCAACGGCGGCGCCACCGTCGCCTCTCTAGTTCTCACTGGTGCCATCTATCAAAAATCGCCTGCACAAGCTGCCGCCTTCTCGGCAGTTGTGCTCTGGTTTGTGTCCGGCGTGTTCGCAGCGGGTCTGGCAAGCGGATTCTCTTACATAGCTCAGTTCTGTTACGCTCGGCGTCTGGATAAAATCAAAATCCTGCCGGATCCGCCCTTCCTCGATGCGAGCGCGTCTGGGAAATGGACTTCTTTCTTCGGCGGGACGTCCCACCTAATCGCCGTGACCTGCGCGATTGCCAGCTGGAGTGGACCCCGTTTCACCGGACAGGCGGCGGTTGGGTTTAGGCCCTGAGCCTGATGAACTCGCGAGGCGAGCGGAACTTCAGGCCTGAGTGCGGGTGGACTTCGCAATAATCCTCGATCCAGTCGGGGAGCAAGGCGAGGATGGTGGCGGCGTCGGGCAGGACGGTGATGCTGGCGTAGTCCCGTTTCAGAGTTTTGACGAAGGCCTCGGACATGCCGTTCGACTCCGGGCTACGCACGGGCGTGAAGAGCAGAATCAGGCCGAGAGCCCTGGCAGTGTCGGCGGTGTCCTTCGCGATATAGGCGCTGCCGTTGTCTGACAGCCATTCGACGGCATGCGGGACTTTGGTCGTGCCGAAGCGGCGCTCGACGGCGGTGACCAT
>NZ_JACIEK010000022.1 GCF_014196835.1 Aureimonas pseudogalii | reverse complement strand
GCCATCAGGAGCTTTCGACATAGTCGTACTCATAGGCGGATGCCTATGCCTTATCGGCTATGCCACCTGTCCGGTCAAAACGGGGTGCGCTCCAACCGCCGATCTCGCTCTTCTCGACCGACTGTCCTGGCAGATTTCGACGATTGCGCCCCGATCCGAGTTCGTCGTCGAAGGCGACGAGCCATCCCGGTGCTGCCTGGTGATCGAAGGCATGGTGGCAAGTTGGAACTACACGCAGTCCGGCGATCGTCAGATCCAATCGGTCTACATTCCCGGCGACATGCCTGATCTCATGAGCCTTCATCTGAAGCGGATGGATCACTTCATCGGATCGATCTCCGGCTGCCGGGTGGCCTATGTCTCGCATGACGACGTGAGACACGTTTGCCATGCCTCGCCCGCCATGAACGGTGCGCTGTGGCGCGAGACGTTGATCGACGCCGCGCTCTACCGGACGGCCATCATCCGCAACGGTCAGCTCAATGCGACGCAACGATTGGCGCATTTCGTCTGCGAACTGTTTCAACGCTTCACGGGCGTGGGGCTGATCGAAGAAAACCAGTTCCCGTTCCCGCTTTCCCAAGAGCTGACGGGGCAGGTCCTGGGACTGACGAACGTGAGCATCAATCGCGCTTTCCAGGCGCTGCGGTCACAGGAACTCCTCCTGACCACCAACGGGCAGATCGAGGTCTTGAACTCGCGTGGCCTATCTCGAGTTGGGCAGTTCGACGCTCACTACCTTCATTTTCGCGACTGATGACGTCCCGGTTCCTGGCTGCGTCCTGGGCTTCGTGTGTTGCCTCATGGGCTGCGCATGAGACCTTCTCGGCCCTCGTCTCTTCGCCATTCGGCCTTGGCATCGGGCCACGGCCTTGCCCTCTACGCTCGCCGAGCCGAGAACCTTGCCGGCAACGATCTCGACCATCCGAAAATCCTCGCGACCTGGATCGACGACCTCGTCGCGAGCGTCGCCCCGCCATTCATCGTCGAGCCTTGCCGACGGCAGGGCGCCGCCGGTGGTCACCGCCAAGCGCCGAGCCCGAAACGCTCGTCCGGCAGCGTGTCGAGAACGCGGTGCTCGGCCCGGCGCTGGAGATCCGAGAGGCGATCCCCCGACATCGGACGCGTCGACGGGGAAGGCTTGGGCGGTGCGGTGCGGTGCTAGCCTCGGGTCTCAAGCGACGGGCGCCACCACGGTTGCGCGCTCACGCCCGATCGCGTCGGGCGCATCCTTCCTGTTCGGCATCTGAACGCCCGTGGACGTTGGATCGGCCGTTGTCGATCGTCTCCGTCCGGAGGGAGGCGGGGGTTTTACCGGGCCACGATCCGTTCGGAATTTTGTCGTTCGACCTCGGCGTTCCCATCCGCTTCGATCTCGTTCGCGGCGGCGGCCCAGAACTCGTGTTCCCGACCCGAAGGGCGTCCGGCTTCCACCCAGAGGTAGTAGGCTCGCTCCCTCACGGTCGGCGTCAGGTCGGTGAACTCGTTCATTGCAATTCCATCAGTCTCTTGTGTCGACGATCAGCCGACGGGATCCATCGGGACGTAGAGGTAGTATCCGGTCTCGCGCAGAACCGCCCGGAAGGTCGATCGATCGGCCTCCAGAAGCTGGTCGCCGATGTCGGCCACCTTGCCGACGAACTTCCAGGTCTCCCCGTGCATGAACGCGGGAAGCGCCCCGCCGTCGGGAACGGCGCAGATCGGGACGAGGTCGCCGGTCTTGCGGAAGAGGTTCAGCATGTCATGGCCTGCATCGAGGTGTTGCGAAGGCGGACCTCCGGGCTTTGGGATCGCCCGGGGGCACGCGGCTGGTCCGCCCGTTGCCGCGGCACTGCCCACAAGGCTGCCGACGGTGCCGGTTCCCCGGCGTCTACTTCAGCGCGTCCCGGACCTTGTCCTTGCCTTCGCCGACCTTGCCCTGCACTTTGCCCTCGGTCTTCTCGGCCATACCCTCGGCTTCGACCCGGTCGTTGCCCGTCACCTTGCCGAGCGCTTCCTTGACGGAGCCGACGACCTGCTTCTTGGCGCCTTCGATGCGATCCTTGTCCATCTCGATCTCCCTGCGTTGGGGCCGTACCCCTTCGGCTCCAAGGGCCGAAGGACTGCCTCCGGAAAGAGATAAGGCTTCTCCCTCGCGACCATAGTGGCGATTGCATCAGTCGGGATGAGGCAGATCCTTCTATTTGCCATCCACCCGGCGATCCTCACCTCGTCCTCGGACGGCGTTCCTGCTGCGTCTGCGAACCGACGATGCCGCGCTCGCGCGCCCAGACGATCGCCTCGCTTCGCCGGTGCACGTCGATCTTGGCGTAGATCCTCTGGACGTGATTGCGCACCGTGTTGCGCGACAGGAAGAGAAGGCCCGCGATCTCGCCGTCGTCGAGCCCCTGCGAAATGAAGCCGAGGACCTGACGTTCCTTGTCGGTCAGATCGACGCCGCTGGCCTTCCGCGTGCCGTCGGGTTGCGGCGAGCGCATGTTGGCGAGCTTCTCCATGACGCTGCGGCTCAGCCACGAGGTGTCGCTCAGCGCCTCCTCGATGGCCTTCACGAGCTCCAGTTCCGAGGTCTTGCGCACGGTGATGTCCTGGAACACGTCGAGGACGCAGACCTCGCCGCCGATCTTGATCGTCTCGGCCGAGACGAGGCAGTCGGCGATCGAGCCGTCCTTCTTCTTCAGCTTGGCCTCGTGGCCGCGAAAGCCCCCGGTCTCGACGAGCTCGCGCTCCTGGCGCCGGCGCGTCGCGTCCGTGTCCCACAGCTCGATCTCCGCCGCGCTCCGCCCGACGACCTCCTCGATCGACCAGCCGGTTTCCTTCAGGAACGCCTCGTTGACGTCGAGGATGCGGAACCCGTCGAGGGTGCAGACCTTCATCGGGACGGGCGCGAGGCGGAAGGTCTTGGCGAACTTCTCCTCGCTGTTGCGCAGGGCGCTCTCGGCCTTCCGCCGCGGTTCGAGGTCGGCAAAGGTGAAGAGCATGCAGCGCTCGTCGCCCATCTCGATCGGCTGCCCGGCGACGATGACGAGCTTGGTCTCGCCGCCCGGAAGCGGCAGGCTGGCCTCCATCTGCGGCACGGTCGCCCAGGCCGCGAGGCGCTCCTTGCCGATCTCGCGCTTGTCGGCGCCCGCCATCACGTCGAGATCGTAGACGGAGCGTCCGACGACGGTCTCCCGGGCGTAGCCCGTCATGTCCATGAAGCCCTGGTTCACGCGGATGAAGCGAAGATCGGAGATGCGGCAGATCAGGGCGGGCGCCGGGTTGGCGTTGAAGGCCCGCTCGAAGCGTTCGATGGCCTGCATCTCGTCGGTGGCGTCGGTGACGATGAGAACGAGACAGTCGGGGTTGCCGTCGGCATCCACGAGGACGAGGCTGCGGACCCGGTGAACCCATTCGGGTTCGGCGCTTCCGAAGCGGGCGACCTCGACCACGACGTCGGTGAACATCTCGCCGGCGACGACGCGATCGGCGGGATAGGCACCCTGGTCCAGCGGGTGGTTGTTCCGATAGCGAAGCTGGTAGCGGTGGCGGTACTCGTCGACGTCGCGGCCGAGGTCGCCGATCTCGACGGCCCCGTGCATCCGCAACGCCGCATCGTTGGCCCAGGCGATCGTCTGGTCGGGATCGATCAGGATGACGCCCTCGGTCAGTCCGCCGATGATGTGCTGCAGCTGCTGGCGCTCCACCTTTTGTCCGGTGAGGGTCTCGACCATGAAGGGCTCCGTTGCGGTCTCGGGCGGCTCGGTCCGATCCGGCAGCCGCCCGGCGTCAGGGAGAAGGTGCGTTGTCCGGCCGGCCGGGCAAGAGCGCCGGCTCGACGGCGTGTCGAACGAGGAGCGCGTGGTGCCGGGTTCCGCCCGTCGTGACCGTCCGAACGCCCGTCGCGCGCGTTCCGTCGTCGTCGATGACGACGCCATGGGTCCGAAATGCCGCCTCGAGAGCGATCCGGTCCGGCTCGTCGATCGGCCGGTTGCGTTCGAGATCGAAGATCTTCGACATCGGCACGCCGGACTTGGCGGCGAGGTTGCGGGCGGTCCAGTTGAGAAAGGCGCGGGCGGCCCGGCAGGTGGGAGCGTCGATCATCGACCCTCCTGGAGGTGATGGGCCTGGGGTTCGTAGGGTCCCCGCCCATGCTCCAGCCAGACGGTCTGCTGGTCGAACCCGTCCATCCAGTTGAGCCAGTCCTCGCTCTCGACCGGATGGGGGTTGTGGCTGCGGGGCGTTCCGTCTCTGGCCGCGGATGCTCCGGCCTGCAGGATGCCCGCGCGCTCGGGCGACGTCATGGTGGTCATCGGCGTGTCTTCATCTGTAAAGGGGATAGGCGGTCCAGCCGCGCTGGACCGCCGAAGGCGTCGGAGGCGATCGAGCGCGTCAGAGGCGACCGGGAGTCCCCGCGGAGAGGCGCGAGTCCGTGGTGGTGGTCACCCGGCCGGATCGGCCGCCGAGCCATCCGACGATCGCACCGAGCACGAGCGCGGCCGCCGCCAGCAGCGCGGCCTTCGAGACGACGCTGGCCGTCGCCGCAGCCGCTTCGGTCGCCGTCCGCTTCGCCGTTTCGACGGCAGCGCGGTACTGCTGCTCGATCTGCGTCACCTGCTGCGTCGCCTGATCGACGGGGATGTTGCGGGCTTGGGCGAGCGCCTGCGCGGCCTGTTGGCTGGCATCCACCCCGCCGCCCGTCAGGTAGGAGCGGATCGCGTTCACGGCATTCGCCTGGAGGGCTTCGGGATCGCTTCCCGTCGAACGCACCTGGGCTTCGATGGCGTCGAGCGGGTTGGCATCCGCGAGCGCGGGTGCGGCCGTCTGCGCCACCGTGCGGCCCACCCCGCCGACCAGCGAGGTGATCCCGCTGAAGGCGCCGCCGAGGATCGAGCCGACGGAGGTGGTCAGCAGATAGAGGACGAGAAGCGTCGTCGCCGCCCAAGTGGTCAAGCCATGCAGGCCAGCCGAGGCGGGTGCCGTCCGCCCGGACATTCGCGCCGCGACGAAGGCGCCGAGGAAGGTGGAGACCAGGACGGAGCCGAAGGACCAGGCGGCCGCACCCAAGGGAAGCGACGACGAACCACCATCGCTCGCGGCGGTCGCGCCGACGTCCAGCGCCGCCGCACCGATCCCGGCTCCGACGAGCACGAGGGTCACCTGACTCGCCAGCGCGATCGTCACGCCGGCGAGAATGGCGCCCCACGAGACCTTGTTGGCCAGCACCGCACCTTGCGCTTCCAGGGTTCCCGCTCCGTACCCGACATCCGGCCGAATTGCAGACATGGTCCACTCCCTTCGCTGTCGACAAAGCCGGGAAGCGATGGCTTCCGGCGGCAACTCGCGGATGGCGAGCCGATCGTCGAAACGCAGGTAAAACTTATCGAGAACGTCGCCAGAAGCGCCCGCATCAGAAGGACTGGTGCAGCTTGATCTTTCTTTTCGCGCCCGGTCCGCCGCGCGGTTCCCGGTCTGCAAGGTGGATGGGCGGGAAGGATGGCGTTGATCAAGCCGGCGACTGCTCTTCGTCCTTCGAACCGCTCCCCGCACAACCGGCCCTCGGTCATCCCGACGGACACGGACCCGGCTCAAACGAAGCGATCGCCTCGTTGCGGCGAGAAGGGCGGCTCGCGGCGACCGGTCAGCAACGGCAGATAGGGTTCCCTAACAACCGCCTCGAGCCCGACCGCGGGGGTGCGAAAGCCGCGGATCCATACGGGGCCCGAGTCCCCGGACAGGGTTCAGGCGGTCGGTCGCCCCGAACCTGGCATCCGCAAAACCCGCCAGCGTCGCGGCCTTGATATCGGGGTGGAGGCCGGTCGCCCGAGAGTCCGAGCGTCCGAAAGCTCAGCGCCCCGGTCTGGGCGGCGGGCCAGTCGTCGAAGATGGACTGCGTCGCGGAGACGCCATTGATGCCCGAGACGACCGACGGGCGATCGGCGGCTTGCATGCGAGCGCGGGCTCGAAGCCGTATTCCGGATCATCGCTTTCCGGCCACCGTCAGCGCCTCGATCACTTCGACCTGCCGGCCGGTGAGGCATGCGGTCGAGGCGCGAACGAAAGGCATCGGCCTGACCGAGAACTTCGATCCCGGATGGACCGCGATGCCGCGGGCCGCCAAGGTGACGAGGGCGAAGGACTCGGACACGACGGGAACCCAGGCGCACAGTCCGTCACCGGGCTCGACCCGGATGCCGTTTCGCCCGAGACCGGACACGAGAGCGTCGCGGCGCTCGCCGTAGATGATCCTCGCACGCTCAATGAGCGTCTGCGTCTCGCCGTCGCGCAGCAGCCACGCGACGGCGCCCTGCAGCAGCCGGCTCGTCCAGCCCGAGCTGAACGAGCGGTAGGACTGGATCTGCTCGACGATCGAAGCCGAACTCGACAGGACCGCGAGCCGGAGATCGGGGCCGAGCGTCTTCGAGTAGGACAGGATGTGGATCACGCGATCGGGAAACCGGGCTCCGAGCGTGCGCCGCACAGAGCCCGAGACGTCGCCGAGGCCGTCGTCCTCGATGATCAGCGCGGCGCTGCCCTCCAGAACGTCGGCCAGCGCCGCCAGCCTCGCCTCGCCGACGGTCCGCCCGGTGACGGAATGGAGGCGGGGCTGGAACAGGAAGGCGGCGGGCTTGTGCACGAGGGCCTTGGCGAGAGACGCGGGAACCGGCCCGTCCGCGTCGCAGTCGACCGGCAGGATGTCGACGCCGAGGTCTTCGAGAATGTCGAGAAGGCGCATCGCCGTCGGGTCTTCGATCGCCACGCTCGATCCCGGTCTCACCAGCGCATGCAGCAGCGTGTAGACGGCGTTGTAGCCGCCGTTGGTGACGAGGAAGGCGCCGGGATCGTAGGGCCAGGTTCGACGAACGGCGTCCTCCAGTTCGGGCAGGATGCGGCTGCGCTCGTAGCTGTTGAGGTTCTGCGCCCGGGCGCCGTGCTCGAGCGCCTGGCCGAGTGGGGGAAGCAGGGCGACGTCGGGGCTGGCGACCGACAGATCGAGAACGCCGTGGCCGTAATGGCCGGCGCTCGCCAGCCGTTCCGGCCGGGCGACGAAGCTGTCGCCGCTGACGAAGGTGCCGTTGCGCCCCCGCCCGGCGATGATCTTCTGGCGACGCAGATCGCTCCACGCCTGCGAGATCGTGGCCGGACTGACGCCCAGCACGAAGGCGAGGTCGCGGATGGCCGGCAGCTTGGTGCCGATCGGAAGCGCCCCGACGCGAATGAGCGAGCGGGTCTCCTGGGCGATCCCCTTCGTGGTTCGATTGCCGATCTTTTCGGCAAACCAGGAAGCAGATGCGACTTCGCTCATCAGCCTGTCTCATATTAATGTTCAGGTACTAAATTCGAATTGATCGCAATTATCCGAACATTTAGCGTTCGGATCAAGATCAAACCCGAAGCGAGCCGACCATGCCCGTCACCCTTCGTCTGGCCGTCCGAGACTGGGACTATCTGACACCCCTGGCGCTCGGAGACGTGCGGTCCAGTCGTCTGGATCTGCGGGTCGAGCGGGTGGGAACGCTGGTCTCTCATCTCGGCCGGACCCCGGATTTCGACGCGGCCGAGATCTCGTTCAGCCGCTACGCCCAACTTCGCTTCGAGGGCGACGAGAGCGTCGTCGGCCTGCCCAACTTCGTCATGCGCGGCTTTCGCCATCGCTGCGTCATCACCACCGCCGACAGTGCGCTCCGCTCGCTCGCCGAGCTCGCCGGCAAGCGCATCGGCGTCACCGGCTGGCGCGATTCCGGCAACACCTGGACGCGGGCGGCACTTCGCCGCGAGGGCGTCGGGGTCGAGGATGCCCGCTGGTACGCCGGCCGGCTGACGGAGGCTCATCCGGTCGTCGATCGGCTCGACGGCTTCGGACGCCCCGGCCGCATCGAAGCGGCGCCCGGCGAGCGGCCGATGATGGAGCTTCTCGCCGAAGGCGGACTCGACGCGGTCTTCACGCCCTTCATGCCCGACGGTTTCTTCGCCCGCGATTCCGGCTTCCGCCAGGTCGTGACGGATTTCCGGCACGCCGAGACGCGCTATTTCGCCGAGGTCGGATACGTTCCGGGCATGCATCTTCTGGGCGTGAAGGCCGAGATGCTGGCCGAGCATCCCTGGATCGCCGACGAACTGAGCGAGATCGTCGACGAGTCGCAGCGCGTCTGGCTCGCCAAGCGCCGCAAATATGCCGACACCACGCCGTGGATCCTCGATGAGCTGGCGCGCGTGTCGCGCGACCTGCCGGCGAACTGGAACCGCAGCGGCCTCTCTGCCAACGCGCCGATGATCGCCGACTTCGCCGCCGAACTGCACGCCCAGGGCATCCTGCCTCGCCTCCTGTCGGTCGCCGAGCTGTTTCCCCTCGGTGATCGAATGGCCTCGCCGGGCACGCAGGCCGCCTGATCCCGACGTTTCCCCTCGTCACCACAGACGGCGTGCGGACCGATCCGTCCACGCCCGCCCTGCCAGAAGGAACTTCACGCATGACATGCAAGCTCGCCGCCTCGGCCGCCCTGTTGTCCGTCCTCTGGGCCGGACAGGTCGTCGCCGAGGACACAGCCGTTCCCAAGCCCGCCGTGAACGAGGAGCTGCGCGCCCGCCTGCCCGAGGAGATCCGGCAGGCCGGGCGCATGATCTCCGTCAACAACGGCTCGTTCCCGCCCTACGAGATCGTCACCGGCACCGAGATGACCGGCGCCAGCGCCGATCTCACCGACGCGCTCGGCGCGCTTCTGGGCGTCGAGATCGAGCATGCGACGGTGGGCGGGCTGCCTGCGCTCCTCGCCGGCGTCAATTCCGGCCGCTACCAGTTCGCCTTCGGTCCGGTCGGCGACTACAAGACGCGCCAGGACGCGAACGACTTCGTCGACTGGGTGCAGGAGTTCGTGGTCTTCGGCGTGCAGAAGGGCAATCCGAAGGGCATCGTCTCGCTCGACACCGCCTGCGGCCAGCGCATCGCCGTGATGGCGGGCGGCTCGGCCGAGCGGGTGATCCAGGCGCAGAGCCGGATCTGCGAGGCGGGCGGCAAGGCGGCCGTCGAGGTCCAGTCCTTCACCGACCAGCCGACCTCGATCCTGGCGGTGCGCTCGAAGCGCTCCGACGCCTTCTTCTCCTCGCAGGCCCCGCTCACCTATTTCGTCGAGCAGGCGAACGGCCAGCTGGAACTCGCCGGCATCGGCGCGGCCAACGGTTTCGAGGACATCTACCAGGGCGCCGTGGTGCCGAAGGGCTCGCCGCTCGGGCCGCTGCTGCGCGACGGCGTGAAGGCGCTGATCGCCGACGGCACCTACGCGGCGATCATGACGAAGTGGGGCCTCAAGAACAACATGATCCGCGAGCCCGGCATCAATCTCGGCGGAGACCTGCCCAAATGAGCGCCCGTCGCGCCCCCGCGCCTGCGCCTGCGCCGGGCGACGCCGAGCGGGACGTCGCCGGCGCGCATCGCCCGTTTCCGCTGGACCGCGTCGTCCTGTGGACGATCGTGCTCGCGATCGCCGCCAACGCGCTCTGGGTCGTCGCGCGCAACGAGAATTTCGGCTGGCCCGTGGTCGCGCAATGGTTCTTCGACCCCACGGTGATGCAGGGCCTCAGCGTGACGCTGTGGCTGACCGTGATCGCCATGCTGATCGGCGTCGCGCTCGGCCTGGTTCTGGCGGTGATGCGCCTGTCGGGCGATCGTCTCGCCACCGGCCTCGCCGGGCTCTTCATCTGGTTCTTCCGCGGCACGCCGCTGCTGGTGCAGCTGATCTTCTGGTACAATCTCTCGACCCTCTTCCCGACCCTCTCGATCGGCATTCCGTTCGGACCGAGTTTCGGCAGCTGGGACACGAACGACGTCATCACGCCGATCACCGCGGCGATCGTGGGCCTTGCACTGAACGAGGCGGCCTACATGGCCGAGATCATCCGCGGCGGCCTCCTGTCGGTGGACAAGGGGCAGGCCGAGACCGCCGCCGCCTTCGGCATGACCAAGTCGCGGGCGCTGCGCCGGATCGTCATCCCGCAGGCGATGCGCTCCATCGTGCCGCCCACCGGCAACCAGCTGATCAGCATGATCAAGGCGACCTCGCTCGTCAGCGTGATCGCGATGGCCGACCTCCTCTATTCCGTGCAGTCGATCTACAACCGGACCTTCGAGATCGTGCCGATGCTGATGGTGGCGGTGATCTGGTATCTGTTCATCACCTCGATCCTCAATGTCGGCCAGGGCTACATCGAGCGCTACTATGCCCGCGGCGTGCGGCGCTCGGCCCCGGCGGCGGCCGCCCCGGCGCCCGTCGCGGCGGATCCCACATTCGCCAGCGCGGAGCCCAGCCGATGAGCGCTCTTTCCCACACCGCACCCGAGCCCGTCGTGCGCGCCCGCAACGTCCACAAGGCCTTCGACCGGCTGGAGGTGCTGCGCGGCATCGATCTCGACGTCGCCGCCGGCGAGACGGTCGTCGTCCTCGGGCCCTCGGGGTCGGGCAAGTCGACCTTCCTGCGCTGCATCAACCATCTCGAGGCGATCGACCGCGGATCGATCGAGGTCGACGGCGAGCAGATCGGCTACGCCTGGCGCAACGGCCGGCTCGACAAGCTGTCGGAGCGCGCCACGACCCTCCAGCGCCGCAAGATCGGCATGGTGTTCCAGCAGTTCAATCTCTACCCGCACATGACCGCCATCGAGAACATCGTGGAGGCGCCGATCGGCGTCCACGGCGAGAAGCGCGCGGCGGCGCTGGAGCACGCTCGCCAGCTTCTCGACCGGGTGGGGCTCTCGGCCAAGGCCGACAGCTATCCCGCCCAGCTCTCCGGCGGTCAGCAGCAGCGCGTCGCCATCGCGCGGGCGCTGGCGATCCGGCCGCGCCTGATGCTCTTCGACGAGCCGACCTCCGCGCTCGATCCCGAGCTGGTGGGCGAGGTGCTGTCGACGATGAAGGATCTCGCGGGGCAGGGCATGACGATGATCGTGGTCACCCACGAGATCGGCTTCGCGCGCGAGGCCGCCGACCGCGTCGTGTTCATGGACGGGGGCCACATCGTGGAGGAGGGCCGGCCGAGCGACGTCCTCGGCAACCCCAGCCATCCCCGTACCCGGGCCTTCCTCAGCCGCTTCATCTGAACGGTGGCGGCTTCGTTTGAACGCCAGCCGCTTCATCCGATCCGCGCGCGCCGGTTCGACGCCGGTACGCGCCCTTGCGAAAGACGATCCATGTCCCGATCGAACGACTATGCTCGCCTCGAGGATTTCGAGGCCGAGCGCGAGACCCTGACGGCGATGCGGCACCATCTGCACGCCCATCCCGAACTGTCCTACGAGGAGACGCGGACCGCCGCCTTCGTGGCCGACAAGCTGGAAGGCTGGGGCTACGAGGTGACGCGGGGCGTCGGCGGCCACGGCGTCGTGGCGCGCCTCGTCAACGGATCGGGACCGCGAAGCGTCGCGATCCGGGCCGACATGGACGCGCTGCCGATCACCGAGGCGACGGGCCTGCCCTATGCCAGCCGGACGCCCGGCGTGATGCATGCCTGCGGCCATGACGGCCACACCACGATGCTGCTGGGCGCGGCCGAGTATCTCGCCCGCACCCGGCGCTTCTCGGGCACGCTCAACCTCGTGTTCCAGCCGGCCGAAGAGGGCGGCGCGCCCAGCGGCGCCAAGGCGATGATCGCCGACGGGCTGTTCGAGCGCTTTCCCTGCGACGCGATCTTCGGGCTCCACAATCATCCGGGGGCGCCGGAGGGGCATATCCTCCTCCGGTCCGGCCCGATCATGGCGGCGGGCGACACGGTTGTCCTCACCGTTCACGGCAAGGGCGGCCATGCCTCGCGTCCGCATCTGGCGGTGGATCCGGTGATGGTCGCCTGCTCGCTCGTCATGGCGCTGCAGACCGTGGTCTCGCGCAGCATCGACCCGACGCAGACCGCCGTGGTCACGGTCGGCGCCTTCCACGCGGGCGAGGCCAGCAACGTCATTCCCGACAGTGCGCGCATGCTGCTCAGCGTGCGCTCCTTCGACCCCGCCATTCGCGCGCTTCTCGAAACGCGCATCCGGCGGTTGGCGACGTCCCACGTCGCGGGCTACGACGCGAGCGTCGAGATCGACTACCAGCACGGCTATCCGGTGGTGGTGAATTCCGACGCCGAGACGACCTTCGCGCGCGAGGTCGCTGAGGAACTCGTCGGGCCGCAGGCCGTCTCGACCTGCGGCCTCATTCCGGGAAGCGAGGACTTCGCCTACTTTCTCGAGAAGAAGCCGGGGTCCTTCCTGCGGCTCGGCAATGGCGTCGGCTCCGCCATGCTGCACAATGCCCGATACGATTTTGCCGACGCCTCGTTGCCGGTGGGCGCGGCGCTCTGGGCGCGGCTGGCGGAACGATATCTCCAATAGTCTCGGCGATCTCGTGCGTGGTGCCCGGGTGCGCCTCCTGTCCGGCGACGAGGCGCGCGATCGCGGCACCGGTGTCAGGCGGTCGATCCCGGCTTCGGCCAGACGAACGCGTCAACGCGGAGCGTTCGAGCGGACGTTCGATCGTCGGCGGATCGCCCGTCGAGGCCTCGAATTTGGTGCGAGCCCAGAGCGGAACGGCGGCTTCTCCACTTCGAAACCTCGGAAGCGGACGGGCCGCCTCGGCCGAGATCGCGACGTCACTCCACCAGCCCGAACATCGGCCCGTATCCGCCGTGCCACGAGACGTCGTCGCGATCGAACGCGGGCGAGTAGATCCCGGCGCCCCGGCCGCCATCGAGGAACAGCGCGTTCGGGCAGGCGAGATGATCGCGGAACAGTCGCGCGAAGTCGTGGAAGTTGACGTCCGTTTCGCTGATCGCGAAGCGAACCTGCCCGTTTTCGCAGACGCCGACGCCGCTGCGCCGGGTTCGATCGGTCGAGCCGGGAATGAACGCGGGGTGCAGGCGTCCCTCGATGACGAGCATCGGTCCCGACTGCGTCGCGAACCGGACGTCCGGTCGCTTCCTCGTGAACGCCTCCGTCGTCAGGATGCCGGCGCTCGCCCTGTCGAGAAAGAAGACGCCGTTCGGCGCCTTATAGAAGTTCGGCACCCGGCCGGGCGGGCCGTCGATCACCGTCGTCTCGACCGGCCGCAGCGCCGCGCCGTTTTCGACGTAGAGGCCGACGGGCGAGAAGTCGGTCTGGTACATGCCGGCATTCATCGCGAAGGCGAGTTTGCCGCCGTCCGCCTCGACGGATCGCGACAAAGCCGCGAAGCGGCGATAGGGCGCGCCCGCCCGGTCCCGCCAGAACAGGCGGAGGTCGGAGGCCGCCGGGTCGATCGTGCAGACGAGGCTGTCCGCATCCTCGAAGCGCTCCTTTGCGCAGGTCTGCGCTTTCGCTGCCTCCGCCCTTGCCCCGTCTGCGCCGGCGACGAGCATCGCCAGTGCCAACCACCCGAACCGCCAGGTCATGCGTGCCGCCTTTGGTTTCTCCGCCATCCGCCCGTGTCCGTGGCCGAACATTGCGGCGATTCTGGCCGGCGGCGAAACTCCGCTCGGGGAAGCAACGGTCCCGCGCCGCGATGCGTGCCCGCGATCATCGGCAACCCTTGGGCAACGGGACGATTCCGGCGTTTTCAGACATGCGGTGAAGGCGGACGCGAGACCGGAAGCGTTCGACACGCTTCCGGTCTGCTCGACGCTACTTCAGCATTTCCGGCGGCAGCGGCGACCCGTGGTACTTCGAGTAGATCTCGTTCAGCTTGCCGTTCTTCAGGTTCGCGCTCACCCATTCGTCGAGCTTGGCCTTCAGTTCCGGCTCGTTCTTGCGGATGCCGATGGCGAGGTCGAAGATGCGGATGTCGAACTTCGGCTCGAAGGCGAGGTCGGCGTTGCGCTGGCCGATCTGGTTCACCAGCGTCGCGGACGTCGCGACCATCTTGGCCTGGCCGCTGACCGCGGCCGTCACCATCGTCGCGTCGTCGTCGTAGCGGGTGACGGTGAAGCCGCGCTCGGCTGCGATCTCGGTCAGTTCGGTGTCCTGCGTCGTGCCGCGGGTGACCGTGACGGCCTGTCCCTTGATGTCGTCCCATCCCGAGATCGCCGCCGCCTTCGGCGCGCCGATCACCGAGCGGAGCGCGGCATAGGGCACTGAGAAGTCGATGACCTCGGCCCGCTTCGGGGTCACCGACAGCGTGGAGATGATGATGTCGGCCTTGTTGGTCTGCAGATTGGGGATGCGCGTCGCGCCGGTGGTCGCGACGAATTCGAGGTCCAGTCCCCAGTCCTTGGCCAGTAGCTGCGCGGTCTCGACGTCGGAGCCGGTCGGCTTCAGGTTCTCGTCCAGCATGCCGGAGGGCGGGATCGCCATGTCGGTTGCGATGCGGATCTTCTTGGCGGCGACGATGTCGGAATAGGAGTCCGCCAGTGCCGTGCCGAGCGGGGCCAGCAAGGCGGCACAGACGGCGCCGATCGCGGTCAGGGTCTTCAGTCTCGTCATGTCGTTTCCTCCGGGTTGATGGGATGCGCGTTCGCGGCGGGACTCTTCAGAGTTCCTCGCTGACGAAGTCGCGGAGTTCGGCCGTCGCGGGCTCGGTCAGGATCGACGCCGAGCCGTGCTCGTGGATGCGGCCCTTGTGCATGAAGACGACCTGGTCGGCGATGCGCCGGGCAAACCCCATTTCGTGGGTGACCATGATCATCGTCATGCCGCTGGCGGCGAGACCCTCGATCACCCGCAGCACCTCGCCGGTGAGCTTGGGATCCAGCGCCGAGGTCACCTCGTCGAACAGCATGACCTGCGGTTCCATCGCCAGCGAGCGGGCGATCGCCGCGCGCTGCTGCTGCCCGCCGGAGAGCTGCTCGGGATAGGTGTCGGCCTTGTCCGACAGCCCGACCTTGGCCAGGACGCCGCGCGCGATCTCGCGGGCGGCGGCCTTGTCCAGCTTCTTCACCGAGCGCGGCGCGAGGACGATGTTCTCCTCGATCGTCAGGTGCGGGAAGAGGTTGTAGCTCTGGAAGACGATGCCGACGTCGAGCCGCAGCTTGCGCAGGTCGAGACCGGGATCGTCGACGCGGTGACCGCAGACGTGGATCTCGCCGCTGTCGATCGTCTCCAGCCGATCCATGCAGCGCAGTGCCGTGCTCTTGCCCGATCCGCTGGCGCCGATCAGCGCGACGACCTCGCCCTTCTCCACCGAAAAGGAGACGCCGTGCAGCACCTGAAGCGAGCCGAAGCTCTTCTTCACGTCTTTCAGGACGACGATCGGCATGGCTTCCTCCGGGAATGGTCCGTCGTCACGCGGAGACGGCCTTCAGGGCGTGCAGGCGCGCGGCTCCACTGTTCTCCAGCCGCCGGCTGAAGGCCGAGACCGGATAGCAGAGGCAAAAGTAGAGAAGTGCCACGATGACGTAGATCAGGAAGGGCTCGAAGATCGAGTTGTTGATCAACTGTCCGGCGCGGGCAAGCTCGACGAAGCCGACGACCGAGGCCAGCGACGTGTTCTTGATGATCTGGACGCAGAACCCGACCGTCGGGGGCGTCGCGATGCGGACCGCCTGGGGCAGGATCACCTTGACCATGCGCTGCACCTTCGAGAGGGCGAGGCATTCCGCCGCCTCCCATTGCGCCTTCGGCACGGCCTCGAGGCATCCCCGCCAGATCTCGCCGAGATAGGCGCTGACGTAGATCGTCAGCGACAGGCCGGCGGCGAGCAGCGGCGTGATCGAGACGCCGAGTGTCGGCAGCCCGAAATAGATGAGGAACATGATGATCAGGAGCGGCGTGCCTTGGACGAGCTGCACGTAGGCGCCCGCCACGATCCGCAGGATCTTGATCGGCGCGGTCCGCCCGAGCGCCACGAGGAAGCCGCCGACGCCTCCGCCGACGAACGCCATGAGAGAGAGGATCACGGTCCACATCGTGCCGACCAGCAGGAACTGGAGGTGACCGAGATTGACGGCTGTGTTCATTGCTCCCGCTCCTAGAGGTTGGTGCCGAGGCGTCGGCGCCGAGGGAAGATCGCCTGCCCGAGCCCCCAGAAGGCCAGCCGCATGACCAGCGACAGCGCCAGGTAGAGGAGCGCGGCGACGACGAAGGTCTCGAAGGGGCGGTAGGTCTCGGACTGGATGAAGTTGGCCGCCGCCGTCAGCTCCTCGGCGGAGATCTGCGAGGTGACCGAGGATGCCAGCATGAGAAGGATGAACTGGCTGGTGAGCGAGGGGTAGACGCGCTCCATCGCCGGGCGAAGCCCGACATGCCAGTAGGCCTGCACCTTCGACAGTCCAAGACATTCCCCGGCTTCCCACTGGCCGGGCTGGATGGAATCGAAGCCGGCCCGCATGATCTCGGCCGTGTAGGCGCCGACGTTGATCGTCAGCGCGATGATGGCGACGGCGATCGCCGAGAAGGAGAAGCCGAGGCTCGACAGGCCGAAATAGACGACGAAGATCTGCACGAGGAACGGCGTGTTGCGGATGCTCTCCACGTAGATCGCGGCCGTCCGCGACGCCCAGCGGTGATGCGACCGGCGCGCGATGGCGCAAATCGTGCCGATCAGGAAGCCGGTGAGCGTCGTCACCGCCGCCAGCTCCACCGTCAGCAGCAAGCCATCGAGCAGCATCTGCCACCGCGCCAGGATGGCGGTGAAGTCGAGGGTCACGGCGCGACGTCCAGGACCGCGCCGCTGCGCTGTCCGCTCATCCGGTCGTAGACCTTGAATAGGGCCTGGTTGCCGTTCGAGCCCTCGCCATGGGCACGCGCATCCAGATACTGGGTGGTGACGAGCGAGGTGGCGGGAAGCGGGACGGCCTGCGACTGCGCCATCTCCAGGACCAGCCGCAGATCCTTCAGCATCAGGTCGATGCGGAACCCGGCGCTGGCATCGCCCGCGATCATCGCCGGTCCGAGCTTGTCGAGCATCCACGAGGACGCCGACCCGCCGAGAAGCACGTTGCGCATCTGGTCGAGATCGACGCCGCAGGCCCGGCCGAGCGCCAGCGCCTCGCAGATCGCCTGGAGGTTGACGCCACAGACCAGCTGGTTGCAGAGCTTCACGGTCTGCCCGGCGCCGGCGATCCCGACATGGGAGATCGTCGTTCCCATGGCTTCGAGATAGGGGTGGGCGCGGGCGACCGCCTCGTCCTCGCCGCCGACCATGATCGAGAGAGCCGCGTTCCTGGCGCCGAGAGGGCCGCCGGAGACCGGTGCGTCCAGCATCGCGATGCCCGCGCTCGCCAAGTCGGCCGCGAGCCTTCGCGTCGCATCGGCCGAGATCGTGCTCATGTCGACGAAGAGGCCGCCGCGCGGGATCGTCTGCAGAAGACCGCCGGACCCGCGCACCACCTCTTCGACATGCGGCGTATCGGGCAGCATGGTGATGACGATGTTGACGTCCGCGGCGGCCTCGCCGACGCTGCCGGCGGCGCTCGCGCCTTGGCCGACCAGTCCGGCGATGGCGGATGCGTCGACGTCGTAGACCGTCAGCGCGTGTCCGGCCTCGATGAGGTTGCGGGCCATCTCCCGGCCCATGGTGCCGAGGCCGATGAAGCCGACGCGGCCCTTTGTCGTGTCCGTCATGCTCGCAGCTCCTCCCAGAGCGATCCCAGGATGATGGGTCGTCAGTCCGCCTGCTCGAGGCGGGCGAGCTTCTCGACGCGGCGCACGAAGTCCTCGTTGCGATCGAACTCGGCGGCGAAGAAGGCGCTCACCAGATCGTTGGCGAGCCAGGGGCCGACGATCTGCGCGCCGATGCACATGACGTTGACGTCGTCGTGCTCGACCGACTGGTGGGCGGAGTGGACGTCGTGGCAGACCGCCGCGCGGATGCCCCGGATCTTGTTGGCGGCGATGGCCGCGCCGACGCCGGTGCCGCAGACGAGAAGGCCGCGCTCGGCCGCGCCGTCCCGCACCTTGGTGCAGACCAGCTTGGCGATGTCGGGGAAGTCGACGGGGTCGGGATCGTAGCTCCCGACGTCCTCGACGGCATGGCCGGCGGCTTCGAGCCCCCGGACGATGTCGGCCTTCAACGGGAAGCCGGCGTGGTCGCTGCCGATGACGATCTTCATGAATCTTGCCTTCCTGTGAATGCGGCCGGGGACCGGTCCGCAGCCTTGGCGGCGGCGCGGTCCTTGGACGTGGAGGGGCTCGTGGCGAGCATGGTCGCCCGGCGCCGGAAGTCCGCGCCGATCTCGAAATGGCGGGTCAGGAGATCGTCGGCCTTGGGCGCGTCGCGCGACACCACGGCCGAGAAGATCAGCCGGTGGTGATCGATGAGAAAGGAATCGATCCCCTCGACCTGGATGATCTTCTCTCGCCGGTCGAGATGCGAGCGCATCATCAGGGAGGCGAGCGAGCCGTAGATGCTGACCAGCGTCGGCGAATGCGCGGCCCGCACGATCGCCTCGTGGAACCGGAAGTCCGCGACGCCGCCGGCCTCCGCCTCGTGGATCGTCTCGACGATCAGATCGAGGGCGTCGGCGATGCGGTCGAAATCGGCCTGCGTGGCGCGCCGACAGGCCAGCCGGATCGCATGGTGCTCGATCGCGACGCGGGCCTCCATGATGTCGTCCACGACGTCGGCCTGCTGCGCGAGGACGAAGGTGAAGAACTCGCCGAGCGTCGAGACGTCGGGACGCTTCACGATGGTTCCGACGCCGTGCCGGATCTCGACCGCGCCGATCATCGCCAGAGCCCGAAGCGCCTCCCGCAGCACCGGGCGGCTGACCTTCAGGCGCACCGCCAACTCGCGCTCGGGCAGCAGGCAGTCGCCCGTCTTGAGCTGCCCGGACAGGAGCTGGTCGCGCAGGAAGCCGACGACCCGCTCGTAGCCGCCCTTGGCCTCGCTCTCGTCGCGAACGATGGATAGTTTCGAGTTCATGGCGCGACCTTACCGTGGTATGACCACTGGTAGCAGTCGGGCCGAGACCTCGTCAAGACGGTGCACGGCGTCCGGCCGGCCGCCCGCATTGGTCGAGAAGCTGATAGATCGAGGCGGCCCGCCGCCGTCCGTGCGGACGGCTCGATCGCCCGTAGCATCCAGGAGGGACCATCATCATGAGCAAGCGCATCGTCTTCACCGGCGGATCCGGCAAGGCCGGCCGCCATGCGGTGCGGTATCTCGTCGACCGGGGGCACAGCGTCCTCAACGTCGATCTCGCGCCGAGCGACGTTCCCGGCGTGAACACGCTCCATGCCGACATCGCCGACGGCGGACAGATGTTCAACGCGCTCTCGACCCATTTCGGCTTCAGCGGCTACGACGCCGGCCAGATGCCGTCCGCGCCCGACGCGGTGGTGCATTTCGCGGCCGTGCCGCGCGTCCTCATCCAGCCGGACAACGAGACCTTCCGCATCAACGTGATCGGCACCTACAACGTCATCGAGGCGGCCGTGAAGCTCGGCGTCAGAAAGATCGTCGTCGCCTCCTCGGAGACGACCTACGGCGTCTGCTTCGCGGAAGGCGACAAGGACTTCCACTCCTTCCCGCTGGACGAGAGCTACGACAGCGACCCGATGGACAGCTACGGCCTGTCGAAGCTTCTCAACGAGAAGACCGCGCGCGCCTTCGCCATGCGCTCGGGCGCCGACATCTACGCGCTGCGGATCGGCAACGTGATCGAGCCGCACGAATACGCGATGTTCCCCGGCTTCCTGGCCGACCCGATGTCGCGCAAGCGAAACGCCTGGAGCTACATCGACGCGCGCGATCTCGGACAGATGGTCCATCGCTGCATCGAGACGGACGGTCTGGGCTTCCAGGTCTTCAACGCCACGAACGACACGATCACCGCCGACATGCCGACGGCGGAGTTCCTCGCTCGGCATTGTCCGGGCGTGCCGCTGACGCGCGAGATGGGAACGAACGAGGCGCCGCTCTCCAACCGAAAGATCCGGGAGATGCTGGGCTTCACGCAGGAGCACGACTGGCGCCGATACGTCTGAGCCGCCCATCCACAGGGCCGGGCGGCCCGGACGCGGTACCGACGCCCGCGCTCGGGCCCTCCGGCCGGGACGTCGGCGGGACGCGTCGATCTTGAAGGCGGCGGCGGAGAGACGAAGGGCGGCGACGAGCGCGGGGATGGCGAAACCCCTCACGGCGGCGACAGCGCGCCGGGCATGCGGACCAGCCGGTCCTCGCAGCGCGATACCTGTGTCAAACGTGTAATTGGGATGGGAAGCTTAGCAAAAGGAGGTAAGAGTTCGTTATCCAAGTTCGTCGCGTTGGAAGCCGCCTATGGTTCAGGAAAATCTGTCCGTCCGCTCACGTTCGAGCAGCACGGCCTTGATGCAGGCCGCGAGCGCGCTCGAAGACGTCGTCTGGGAGCCGTTCGGTTTCCTCAGCTACACGCGAGCGCACCGGGAGTTCTACGCCGGGATCCTCGAGGACCACGCGGACCTGCAACTGTGCCTGGTCGACGCGTCCGACGACGAACCCGTCGCCTTGGTCAATTGCGTGCCGTTCCACTACGCGCGAGATCTCGGGGACTTGCCGCAGGAGGGCTGGGACTGGCTGGTCGAGACCGGGGCCCGGACGTCCGCCGCGCGGCCGAACGTCCTCGGCGCACTGGCCGTGTCCGTCGCCTCCGAGCATCGCGGCAAGGGCTATGCGCAGCGCATGATCGGGGAACTGAAGGCGATGGCGATCCGGCGCGGGTTCGATGCCGTCGTCGTGCCGGTGCGGCCGTCGTCGAAGTGGCAGAACCCCTACGTTCCGATGTCCGACTACCTCGGCTGGAAGAACGAAAAGGGCGAGGTCTACGACCCTTGGCTCAGAAGCCACATCGCCCAGGGCGCCAGCATCATCGGGTCGTGCGAGCGTTCGATGGTGGTGAACGAGCCCATTTCGTTCTGGGAGACCTGGATGGGCCGGCGTTTCGATCGATCGGCGCCCTACGTCCTGAAGGGAGCCCTCGCACCGATCCAGGTCGATCTCGAACGGGAGTGCGGCCTCTACGAGGAGCCGAACGTCTGGGTCAGCTACCGGATCTGACGGCGGCTCCGAGGCGACCGGGGCGCTCTTGCCGGCGCCGCGCCGCGCTCGGGAACCGAACGGCCTTCAGTGCCAAACCGTCCTGCGCTCTGCG
Source organism: Aureimonas pseudogalii (assembly GCF_014196835.1). Taxonomy (GTDB): domain Bacteria; phylum Pseudomonadota; class Alphaproteobacteria; order Rhizobiales; family Rhizobiaceae; genus Aureimonas; species Aureimonas pseudogalii. The sequence continues at coordinate 23,131 of NZ_JACIEK010000022.1, read as the reverse complement.
ACGGGATCCTGCGCGGCCGGGCCGAACGGCATGCCGGCGCTCATCATGGCGGCCAACTCCGTCTCGTTTCCCTGGACGGCTCGCCAGAGCCAGAGCGCCCGTCCGCACCGGCCGTTGCCGGCCGTGAAGGGCTTCGCCAGGGTGAACAGGGACATCAGTTCGTGCGGCGCGGCCAGCTTCGCGTTGGCCAGCGCCAGCAGCTTCAGAAGTGCGCGAGCCCCGTCGTCGTCGCCCTCTTGGGCATCGTCGTGCCGAAGCGTCGCCGCCGGGTCGACGTAGGACATCAGAACGATCAGGTTGGACGGCTCCAGCCGTCTGCACATCATCAGACCTCGATGGGCGCCGAGCTCCGCGGTCGTCGGTTCCCGGCGGCCGCCGGACAGGGCGTAGCTCCGCCGGACCGCCTCCGTGACCCAGAGATGCGTCAACTCGTAGATCCGTGACGGGGGCAGGGGCGCTGTCGTCAAGTCGTTCCCCATGTGGGTGTCGCAGACCGGCCGCCGGTCCGGTCGCTGAATGTGCCGGGAGCCAGCCGCCGCCGATCGTCGAAGCCTCGAAGGTTCAAGTGAGGCCAAAGCGATCTCTTGAAGCTCATGAGTTTACACCCGATTAGTTCTCATGACTTAACGTCTCCCCGAACCGAGGCGCGGCTGATGCAATCGTCCGACAGAACCCATCCGCCTCCGCAACGACCGCTCCGGGGGCTCACCGTCGGCATCGGCGCCGCCATCGCCGTATCGGGCTGCGTGCTCATCGCGTTGGTCGTCTTCATCGGTCTGCGCTCGAACAGCGCCGAACTGCAGGCCGAGCGTCTGCGCATCGAGAACGCGCTCTCGCAGAGCGTTGAACGCGCGCTCGAGCAGCAGAAGACGATCGCATGGTGGGACGATGCCGTCGAGCACGTTTCGAACAGGTTCGATCTCGCCTTCGCCGATGCCAATTTCGGCTATTACTTCACCGAGACCTTCGGCCATGACGAGGTCTACATTCTCGACGGGCAGGACCAGCCGATCTATGCCTTTCGAGGCAGTGAGCGGGCCGATCCCGCGGCCTATCGAAGCCGTTCCAGCGACCTGAAGGAGGTCGTCGAGGTCGCTCGCGGCGCATCCGATCTGCCGAAGACCGACCGCACGGCCGCCTTCACGGACAAGCAGGACCGATACAAGTTCCTGAAGGGCGCGCTCCAGTCCGCCAGATGGGGCGCCAAGATCACGCTGATCGACGGCAAGCCGGCGATCATCGCCTCGATCACCATCGTGCCGAACGTCGACCTCTCGCTGCTTCGCGGCCGGCCGTACCTTCTCGTGACGGTCATCCAGATCGACGCCGAGTTCATCGACGCCGTCGGCGGATCGCTTCTCATACCGAAGCTTCATTTCACGTCCACGGACCGGTCCGGGGGCAATGTCGTCTCCCAGCCGTTCGAAACGGACGACGGGCAGAGCGGCGGCTGGCTCACGTGGACGACGAGCCAGCCGGGCCAGCCTCTGCTGACGATCGTCCTGCCCCTTCTGCTCGTCGGCGTCTGCGGCATGTGGCTGTTGTCGGCCCGGATGCTGAGACGCCTGACCTCCGCTTCCATGGAGCTTGCGAACCGAGAAGCGGAGGCCAGGTTCGAGGCGTCGCACGACGCCTTGTCGGGCCTGCCCAATCGTCCGATGTTCATCGCGCGGCTCGATCGGGAGATGAGTCCTGCGACGGTCGGGATCGGCCGCTCGGACGGGCCGATCGTCGGCTACCTCGACATCGATCGCTTCAAGGACATCAACGACACGATGGGCCATCACGCCGGCGACGAGCTGATCCGTCAGGTCGGCTGGCGCCTGCGAAACGCCGTCGATCGGGACTGTCTGATCGCCCGGTTCGGGGGCGACGAGTTCGCGATCCTGCATCGGTCGGGCCTTGCGAACGAGGGCGGTCGTCTCGCAAGCGTCGTGGCCTGCGCCTTCTCCGCGCCCTTCGAGATCGACGGCACGTCGATCCGCGTCACCGCTTCGCTCGGACTTGCCCAGTGTCCTCAGCACGGGAGGTCCTCGGAGGAGCTGATGCGGCACGCCGACATCGCGCTCTATGTGGCCAAGAAGCAGGGTCGAAACCAGACGGTCTTCTTCGACGACGAAATGGCGCAGACGCTCGAAGAACGGCGCCGGATCGAGGTCGAACTTCGACAGGCGCTGGAGAGGAACGAACTCGAACTGTTCTACCAGCCGATCATATCGTCGCGCCGAAACGCGGTGACGGGCGTCGAGGCATTGCTGCGCTGGACTCACCCGACCATGGGGGCGGTGCCGCCCTCCGTGTTCATACCGATCGCGGAGGAAAGCGGCCTGATGCTGCCGCTCGGCGACTGGGTGCTTCGACAGGCCATCCGCAGCGCCGCCGACTGGCCGGACCTCGGGGTCGCCATCAACCTTTCGCCGGCACAGTTCTGCCATGCCGATCTGCCGCGGATGCTGGCCGACCTGCTGCAGGAGACGAAGGTCGAGGCGAACAGGATCACCTTCGAGATCACGGAGGGTCTCCTTCTCGACCCTTCGACCGACACCCATTCGATGCTGGAGACGATCCGGAAGATGGGGTTCCTGATCGCGCTCGACGATTTCGGAACGGGATTGTCGAGCCTGAAGTATCTGATCGATTTCCGCTTCGACAAGTTGAAGATCGACCGCTCCTTCGTCACGGGCCTGTCTCGGACGAAGTCGGCGCAGACGATCATCCGGTCCGTCGTGCAACTCGGTCGGGCCATGGATATGGACGTCGTGGCAGAAGGCATCGAGACCCATTTCGAAGCCTCGACGATGCAGGCTCTCGGCTGCGAATTCATACAAGGGTTCTATTTCTCGAAAGCGATACGCGAAGAGGAAGTCGCCCCATTCGTCAGCGCCTTCGAGCAAGGATCCGCCGACGCCGACACCCCCATCGGCTCGGCATCGACGTCGGCCAACGCGTCGTGATCGGTTCTATCCGGCCCATCCGACTTTCATGGCGAGGTGGGCCGCTGAGCGGCTGGTCAGCTTGAGCCGACGCGATCGATCGACGAACGCGCTTCCTCGCCTTGATGAGTGGATACCCGAACCGCCATCCCGACGCCGCTATGCGGCTCCGTTGCCCGGCTTCGGATGTCCGGAACTCGGCGGGGCGGGAGGGGCGATCAGATCCTTGAGCGAGCCGCCGCCGTTCGCATAGCCGGCTTCGGCGAGGATGGCGTCGACCAGCGGCTTGTTGCCGGAGAACTGGAGAAGCTGGTCGGCCAGGTCGCCGGGGCCCGATGCGCGTTCGCCGCCGCCATGACCGCGGCCAGCCGAGAAGCCGGCGGTGTCCACGACACGGATGCTCTCGATACGGCTCGTCGGCTCCATCAGGGCCTTCAGCGCTTCCGGCAGCATGCGGATGCGCGCCTGCATCAGCTCGAACTCCACGAAGGCCGGCGGGATCATCGCGTTCGCCTCGTTCTTGGCGCGGATCGCGGCGGCCTCCGCCTCGCCCTCCGCCTGGATCGCCTCGGCGCGGATCTTGGTGGCGGCCGCCTCGGCGCGGGCCGCGGTCAGAATGGCCTCGGCGCGGTCCTCGGCGGCCTTGCGCTCGGCATCCGCGCCGACCGTGACCGACACGGCCTCGGCCTCGGCCTGCTCCTGCGCCCGGATCACGGCGATCACGCGCGCGCGGTCGGCGATCTCGCGGTCCCGCGCGGTCTGGACCTTCTCGGCCGCCGCCACGGAGAGCGCCTCGGCCTCGCGCGCCTGCGCCTCGGCACGGGAGGTCTCCTCGCTCTTCATCGCGATCGCCACCGCCTTGTCCTGGCGGGCGATCTCGACCTGTCGCTCCGAGACGATGCGGGCCTCCTCCTTGGTCTTGTTGGCCACCGCCATGCGCTCGGCGATCAGCCGCTCGCGGTCGATCGCGGCCTCCTGCTCGGCCTGCTTGGCGGTCTCCTCGGCCCTCGCCCGCTCGGCGCGCGTCTCGGCCTCCTTGTTCGCGACGTCGCGCTCCTGGTTGAGGCGCGCCTCCTCGTCCTGGCGGCGCAGCGCGAAGCGCTTCTGCGAGGCCTCGAGATCCTGCTCGGCGATCGCCACCTCGGTCTGCCGGGTGATCTCGTTGCGCTGCTTGCGCCGGGCCTCGGTGATCTCGGTCAGACGAGCCAGACCCACCGCGTCGAACGCGTTGGTCTCGTTGAAATATTCCTTCGCCGTCTGGTCCAGGCCGGTGAGGCTGACGGTCTCGAGTTCCAGGCCGTTGGAGCGCAGGTCCGTCTCCACCGCGTCCTGCACGGCCTTCACGAAGCCGGCGCGGCTCTCGTGCAGCTCGTCCAGCGTGTTCAGGGCGGCGACCGAGCGCAGGGCATCGACGAGCTTGGCCTCCACGAGGTCCTGGATCGCGGCCGGCTCGTTCACGCGGTCGCCGAGCGTCTGCGCGGCCAGCGCGATGCCCTCGTCGCTCCCGTCGACGCGCACGTAGAACTCGGCGCGGATATCGACGCGCATGCGGTCCTTCGTGATCAGCGCGTCCTCGCGGCGCCGGTCGACGGCGAGCTTCACCGTGTTGAGCTTGACCCGTGCGAGGGCATGAAGGATCGGGATCACCAGGGCACCGCCATCCTTGACCACCTTCCGACCGCCGACGCCCGTGCGCACGAACGCCTCGTCGCGCTCGGCCCGGCGGTAGAGCCGCGAGAGGGTGAAGCCGATGGCCAGGACCACGACCAGCGCGATCCCCGCCCATGTCGCGAACTCGACGATGCCGTTCATGTTGTCACCCATGGGAACCCTCTCGAAACGAATGCTGCGGATGCGGTGTCAGACCGGGAAGGGCATGACCAGGAAGACGCGGCCCTTGTGCGTCTCGTCGCGCGCGACCACCACGATGCGCGCTCCTTTTTCGATCGCGGTTCCCCGGTCCGCGGGACGGGCGCGAAGCGTGTGGACCTCGCCGTGCCGGTCGCGCACGGTGACGCTGCCGGCCAGCCCGTCGTCGAGCGGTCCGAGCGTGACCGCACCCTCCAGGCCCAGGAATTCGTCGGCCGTCACGGCATAGGTCTCGTCGCGCGGAATCACCCGGGCGATCGCGTTGCCGATCGCCTTGGTCGACAGAACCGCGCCGGGCACGGCTGCGATGGCGAGGCTCCAGGTCGGAAGCATGGGCAACAGGCCCGACAGGACGATCCCGATCGTGCCGAACGTGACGAGAAGCAGCATCAGGAGGATCGAGAACGGGACGCGACCGAGGTTCAGCCAGTCGAACGCGCCACTGAGCGGCGTGCCCTCGAACGCGTGTTCGATCGCATCCGAAACCGGCAGATGCCCGACGAAGAAGAGCGCGATCTGGAGGAGGCCGACGAGAAGGCCCGCCGCCAGCGGGTAGAGGTAGAGCGGAGAACCGGCGGCGAGGCTCGCGACCATGGTCAGTCCCGGCCTCCGAGCTCGCGGCGCATGGCGGCCAGGCGATCCTCGATGCGGCGTGCGCGTCCGAAACCTTCGCGCTCGCGCAGGGCAGTGTCGCGCGGGGCGCCGACGGTCCGGCGCGCCATCCCCTCCACGACGCCGAGTGCGGCGGCGATGCGGTCGGCCGCCCGCGTGACGCCGGCGCGGCCCGGAACGTCCTTCATCCGCCTGTCGTCGGCGAACCTGCGGTCGATGACGGCGCGGACCGTCTCATCCAACGTCAGATCGAAATGTGCCGTCTTCATGCTCGCCTCAATTGTGATCGCTACAGAAGTGATTTGAGTGGTGATTCGTGTCAAGATCGGTGCTGGATCATCGGTTGATCTTTGCATCAACAAGCCTACCCACAAGTCATCTTGCTGGAATCTGGGTATGGGTTGGCGATTGCATGTCTGACATACTTAAGCAGTTCTGACAGCGCGCGACCTTGACGAGCCAAGGCGCCGGTTCGAAGATCGTTTTTCGTGAGTATGTCCGCTTCGGGGCGAAGGGCTGCGGAACAGTTCGGTTCGAGATGGGGTCATCGGCAGAGCGGTCGCCTTCCTGCTCCGGCTTCCGAGAGAGGCCGGCTGGCTTTCGGCCCACAGCCCTCCGGATCGGGCGACCGAGACCGCGTGGAAAAGGGCATTGGCGGAAGAGGTGCCGGCAAAACCGACCCTAGAATGCAGCGCCCCCTTGCGCGGGACCATGCGGGATGGTTTGACGCGGCTCCCTCCTCGCGCCGACCTGGAATTCCCGCATGATCCGCCTCGAGAACATCGGCAAGCAGAACGGCAAGCAGATCGTCTTCATCGAGGCGTCGGCGGCACTCCAGCGCGGCGAGAAGATCGGCCTCGTCGGCCCCAACGGTGCCGGCAAGACGACGCTGTTTCGCATGATCACCGGCGAGGAACTGCCGGACGAGGGTCAGGTCTCGGTCGATCGCGGCGTGACGATCGGCTATTTCAGCCAGGATGTCGGCGACATGGCCGGTCACAGCGCGGTGGTCGAGGTGATGGACGGCGTCGGGCCGGTCAGCGCGCTGGCCGCCGAGATGGCGGAGCTGGAGGCGGCCATGGCCGACCCGGCTCGCGCCGACGAGATGGACGAGATCATCACCCGCTACGGCGAGGTGCAGGGCCGCTACGACGAGCTCGACGGCTATGCGCTGGACGGGCGTGCCCGCGAAGTGCTGGACGGCCTCGGCTTCAGCCAGGCGATGATGGACGGCGACGTGGCCAAGCTGTCGGGCGGCTGGAAGATGCGTGTGGCGCTGGCGAAGATCCTGCTGATGCGCCCCGACATCATGCTCCTCGACGAGCCGTCGAACCATCTCGACATCGAAAGCCTGATCTGGCTCGAAGGCTTTCTCGAGGGCTTCGACGGCGCCGTCCTGATGACGTCGCACGATCGCGAGTTCATGAACCGCATCGTGACCAAGATCATCGAGATCGACGGCGGCGCGCTGACCTCCTATTCGGGCGACTACGAGTTCTATCGCGGGCAGCGCGCGATCGCCGAGGTTCAGCAGCAGGCGCAGTTCGAGCGCCAGCAGGCGATGCTGGCGAAGGAAGTCGCCTTCATCGAGCGCTTCAAGGCGCGCGCCAGCCATGCCGCGCAGGTGCAGAGCCGCGTCAAGAAGCTCGACAAGATCGAGCGCGTCGAGCCGCCCAAGCGACAGCAGACGGTGCGCTTCGACTTCCTGCCGGCGCCGCGCTCGGGCGAGGACGTCGCGACCGTCAAGGGCGTGCACAAGCGCTACGGGACCCGAACCATCTACGACGGGCTCGACTTCCAGGTGCGCCGGCGCGAACGCTGGTGCGTCATGGGCGTGAACGGCGCGGGCAAGTCGACGCTGCTCAAGCTGATCGTCGGCGCCTCGGAGCCCGATTCCGGCACGGTGACGCGGGGGCCGAGCGTCAAGATGGGCTATTTCGCCCAGCATGCGATGGAGCTGCTCGAAGGCGAGCGCACCGTGCTGCAGTCGCTGGAAGACACGTTTCCGCAGGCGGGCCAAGCGCCCCTGCGCTCGCTCGCCGGCTGCTTCGGCTTCTACGGCGACGAGATCGAGAAGAAGTGCCGCGTTTTGTCGGGCGGCGAGAAGGCGCGGCTGGTGATGGCCAAGATGCTGTTCGATCCACCGAACTTCCTCGTCCTCGACGAGCCGACCAACCATCTCGACATCGCCACCAAGCAGATGCTGGTCGAGGCGCTGTCGCGGTTCGAAGGCGCCATGCTGTTCGTCAGCCACGACCGTCATTTCCTGGCGGCGCTGTCCAACCGCGTGCTGGAACTGACGCCGGAAGGCCCGCATCTCTACGGCGGCGGCTATGCCGAATATGTCGAACGAACGGGTCAGGAAGCGCCGGGACTGCGGGCGTAACCGATCTCTCACGAAACGATTCAGGACGCAGCCGCTCTGCGGCAAGCAAGGTCGCCGGCGAGAAGAAAACCCGGAGCTCGTCGTCGACCCTGCCGGGCTACTCCTGGCTCGCGCATGGTAACCTGCATGATGGATGGCTCATTGGCTCGGGTTTAGCGGACCGCAAACTCATCGGGGCACCCTGATGCCGAGACCGGGAGCGATCCACCTGATCTGCTTGCGACCGTCAACTCCACACTGGCTGACGTTGATTCGGCGCGATGAGGCATCGGTTTGTTCGCCATGAGGTTTCGCTCAGGCGCCTGCCCGACGGCGGCAGTCCGTGCATCTTCGCTCCGCCAGACGGACGCAAGGTCGCGGTGTTGGACGTCCTCGAAAGGCCGGGATCGAAGACGTGGAACGTCACCGCCTCTTCGCGCCCGCGTAGCTTCACGGTCCGCGTGCCCAGGCTCTGCGGCCGGCCGTCCTTCGTCCACTTCAGCCACTCAGGCGGCGAGATGGCGAGGATGTCGTCGATCTCGCCCGGCTGGACGGCCAGCGTAGCGGACCCACGTCGGTACCGACTGGCTCAAGGTGCACTGCGATGTCCGTTCCGCCATCTCGGCGTTCGGGGGCAATGGAGCCCTCGAGGAGGGTCGGAGCGCGAACCCGTCACGTGTCACGTCTCGGTCTGAATGGACGGCAGGTGGCGGCTGGCGTCGAGGCGCTGGGCGACCAGTTCCACGAACTTCGCCGCGGCCACGGGGAGGGTGCGCCCCCGGAGGTGGCCGAGAACGAGCGGGCCATGGGTCGGATCGGCGTCGGCGACGGGGACCGAGATCAGGCCCGGCTCCAGCCAGGAAACCTCCGAGCCGACCTCGATCTGAAAGGTGATGACCTCGCCCGAACGCGCGAGGTTGCGCAGCATCTCGAAAGAATCCGATGCGAATTCGATCGAGAGGTCGAAGGAACTCACGGACAGGATGTCGTCGATGATCCGGCGCGAGCCAAAGGAACGGTCGGCCGCACGATCGTCGCCGGCGGCCGCCTGACCGGCATCGACCATCCGGCGGCCGAGCGCGAGCTTCTCGCGCGGCGCCAGCGCCCTCGGCGTCGCCTGTGCTCTCGGCGAAATCGAGGTGCCCGAGGCGAGCCGGATCGGCACCGACATGAGCCTCTATTCGGCCCGCGCCAGCACCTCGGCCGGGATCGAGCTGATGGGCCACGAAATCCTGGTTCTCGGCATGAGCCCGCGCTGGCGCGGCCCCCTGGCCATCGGTCGCGCGGTGATGCGCGACGCCATCGACGCCGCGCCCGTGCGGGCGCTGATGGAGCGGCTCGGGGTCGGCACGTCGGCCGATGTCGTGGCGGTGCTCGCCAAGGCGCAGGCCTCGCGGACCGGCCTCGTGCGCGGCCGCCGCCACACGATGGACGAGGACAGCGATCTCGCGGCGACGCGCCATGCCCGCGCCTTCATCCGCGGCGTGCTCGCGGGCCTCGTCGGCACGACCGAACTCTTCGTCTCGGGCGGTGCCGAGCACCAGGGGCCCGACGGCGGCGGCCCGGTCGCGATGATCGCGAGGCGCAGAGCCGGGGTCAGCGAAACGTGAGGACGCATCCCTCGCGGCTCGCGGCCGCCGTCAGCGCCGAGGCCGCGTCGTGCGCATCGCTAGAGCCATTTCGGCACGTCGACCCGCACGAAGGTCCGGAGCTTCTCGACCAGACGGGCGGGATCGGCGTCCACCGCGATGGAATGGCGATGGGCCGGCGGCAGGAACTTCTCCGTGACCATGTGGTCGATGAAGCCGAGGAAGGGCTGGAAGAAGCCGCGCGTGTCGAGAAGCCCGGCCGGCTTGTCGATCTCGGCGAGCTGGTTCATCGTCCAGACCTCCATGAACTCCTCGAGCGTTCCGATCCCGCCGGGCAGCGCGACGAAGGCGTCGGCGAGATCCGCCATCCGCTTCTTGCGCGTGCGCAGCGTCGGCAGGATCTCCAGATCGGTGAGGCCCTCGTGGCCGTGGCCGCGATCATGCAGGCGACGGGTGATCACGCCGTGGACGCGCCCGCCTTCCGCCAGCGCAGCGTCGGCGAGATGACCCATGAGACCCTTGTGGGTGCCGCCATAGACGACCGTGATCCCGGCCACCGCCAGAGCGCGCCCGAGAGCCGTCGCGCCCTCGGCATAGCTGGCGTCGCCCCCGACATTCGAGCCTCAGAAGATCGCGACGGATGTGATGGGATGCCCGGTATGATCCATTGCGTTTCCTCCTTCGCCCGTTCGGTTCCTGCATCCTTGGAAGCGCCTGGGAACTCAAGCGCCGTCCGCGCGGCGTCGCCCCTCCACCTCATCTGACCCGAAAGGACCTATGGCATGAACGACATCATCATCGAGATCGACGGCCAGCGCTTTCCCGCCCGCTTCGAGCGCGAGGCCGCGCCGAAGACCGTCGCGGCCTTCGAAGCCGTGATGCCCTACGCCGAGCGCATCATCCACGTGCGCTGGAGCGGGGAAGCCTGCTGGATCCCGCTCGGAACCCACGATTTCGGCCTCGGCTACGAGAACGCCACGAGCCACCCGGCGGTCGGCCAGGTGATCCTCTATCCCGGCGGCGTGTCGGAGACCGAGATCCTCATCGCCTACGGTCCCGTCGCCTTCGCCTCGAAGGCCGGGCCGCTCGCCGGCAACCATTTCATCACCATCACCGACGGGCTCGATCGCCTGTCCGCCATCGGCCGCGACACGCTCCAGACCGGCGCCAAGTCCATCTCGTTCCAGGCTGCCTGACGCCGGCTCGGGAGCCGCCGGACTCTCGTCAGCCGCCGACCGCCGCCGACCCGCCATTCTCCGGCGGGATTTCGGAACGCCGTCCGCCGCGGCGCGGACCGGCGTCCGGCTGGGCGACCACCTCCTCGACCTTGCCACGGACGATGAGGATGTGGTCGCGCATGGTCGAGGCGCCGGCGTCTTCGTCGCCGTCGAGGATGGCCTGCACGATTCGTCCATGTTCGGCCTGCGAGCCCTCGATGCGCCGATCGAGCTCGAACTGCATCTTGCGGAACGGGGCGAGCCGGCGGCGGACCCCGATCGTCGTCATCTCCAGGAAGCCGTTGCCCGATCCCCGGTAGATCGCATTGTGGAAGCGCTCGTTGTGGGCGCGGAACCCGTCGACGTCGTTCTCGGCGACGAAGGCCGCACCCGCCTCGTGAAGCGCCTGGAGGGCCAGCTTTTGGGGTGTCGTCATGGAGCCCGCGCAGAGCCGCGCGCAGAGCGCCTCCAGTTCGGCCATCACCACGAAGGCCTCGGCCAGTTCTTCCGGCGCGAGATTGGCGACGATCGCGCCGCGATGCGGCCGCGAGGCGGCGAGCCCGATCGTCTCCAACTGCCGCAGCGCCTCGCGGATCGGCGTGCGCGAGACGCCGAACTCGAGCGCCAGGCTCGTCTCGTCCAGCGGCTCGCCCGGCCGGAGGATGCCGTGGACGATCCGGTCGGAGAGAACCTCGCGCAGCATGTCGGCCGAGGTGCGCCTGGTCGGGGGCGAGGAGGGGGTCGGTCGGCGGGTCATGCGAAGGGTTCTAGCGCACGAGGCGGCGAAACGGAGCCGCCTTTCCGCCGGCCGCCGCTGTGTGACGCCGGGATGCGGGGAGTTTCGAACACGCGCGCGTTTGCGCCTCTCAGGCGGCCTTCGTCCGGGCGGCCACGTAGGCGCGCCAGCCGCCGAACTCGGTCACCTCCAGCGCGCCTCGAATGGCCGAGGGCTCGCAGACGAAGCCGGAGACCTCGCTTCCGTCGTCGAGCGCCAGCTTGCCGATGCCGAGCGGCTGGGGGATGCCGGCGACGAAGCGCCCGAACCCGGCGGGATCGAGCGACCAGACCTCCACGGCGATGCCGGGACCGGCGAAGGCGGGATCGCGCACGAGGCCGGGCTTGGCCGGCACGGTGCCGGGAAGGGCGTAGAGCCGGTAGAAGGGGGCGGTCCGGCCCTCGCGCACGAGGCGCCCGCCGAGCTCCGTCAGCTCGCCGTTCAGCGGCATGCCGGTGAGGTGCGCGCCGACGACGGTGACGAGGATGCGGTCCTCTTGCATGGCCGCGACGGGGGCAAGCACGAGGTTCCGGTCGAGCCCGGCCCCGGTTCCCGCCGCGGCGTGTAGCGCGCTCGCGAAGGCGCCGAGCGCCTCGTCGGTGTCCTGCGGCGCGACGAGCTGGACGCCGAAGGGAAGCCCGCCTTGCGTGAAGCCCGCGGGAACGGCGATGGCGGCGCAGCCGAAGAAGTTCGCGAAATTGGTGAAGCGGCCGAAGCGGGCGTTGAGCGCCACGGGATCGACGCGCATGGCCTCCACCGTCTGGATGTCGGGCGAGGTCGGCAGGATGAGCGCGTCGACCTTCGCCCATTCGGCATCCGCCGCGCGGCGGAAGGCGGCGAGGCGATACTGGCCCTCGAAGGCGTCGACCGCCGTCATGCCGCGGGCCCCCTCGACGATGCCGCGCACGACCGGGTCCATGTCGGCCGCATGGGCGTCGATGAAGGGCGTCACGGCATGCAACCGCTCGGCGACCCAGGGCCCCTCGTAGAGAAGCGCCGCCGCCTCGCGGAAGGGCCGGTAGTCGAAGGGCACGATCTCCGCGCCGAGGCTTTGGGCGCGGGCGACGGCGGCCTCGTAGAGCGCGGCATAGGCGGCATTGCCGAAGAACTCGCGCTCCTCCGGGGCGGGAACGCCGAGGCGGAGCGATGCGGGAAGGGCGACCGTTGCGGGAGCCCGCGAATAGGCGTCGGCGTCGTCGAACCCGTCCATGACGCGCCGGGCCTCCAGCCCATCGGCGACCGATGTGGCGAAGACGGTGACGACGTCGATCGAGCGGCAGGCCGGCACGACGCCCGAGGTGGACACGCGGCCCGGCGATGGCTTGATGCCGACGATGTTGTTGAAGGCGGCGGGCACGCGGCCCGATCCCGCCGTGTCCGTGCCGAGCGCGAAGGCGGCGAGGCCGGCGGCGACCGCGACGCCGGAGCCGGAGGAGGAACCGCCGGACACGTAGTCGGCGTCGAAGACGCAGCGTGGCGCGCCATGCGGCGAGCGGGTGCCGTTGAGGCCGGTCGCGAACTGGTCGAGATTGGTCTTGCCGACGACGAGCGCGCCCGCCGCCTTCAGCCGTGCGACGACGGTCGCATCCTCTGCCGGCTCGTAGGCGAAGGCGGGACAGGCGGCGGTGGTGGGAAGGCCGGCGACGTCGATATTGTCCTTCACCGCGAAGGGCAGGCCCCAGAGCGGAAGCGAGTTCGGCTCGGGTGCCCGCGCCGTCAGCTCGCGCGCCGCCGCCAGAAGCGCGTCGGCCGGCATCGTCGCGATGAAGACGGCGGGATCGGCGGCGTCGAGGCGGGGAAGAAGGGCCGTCACGAGATCGACGGGCGTCACGCCGGCGGCGAAGGCTGCGCGCAGGCGCGCGAAATCGAGAACGATGGGAAGCTCGGTCATGGGGTGGGCTCAGTCGTCTTCGAGGATTCGGACCGGCTCGGCCCAGGAGATGAGGATGGTGCAGCCCTCGTCCGACCAGACGCGGTGGCGACTGCCGGGACGGTTCACCACGACGTCGCCCGCGCGGTAGGTGCCGGCCTCGTCGCTCTGGCTGCCGGCGAGGACGCAGATCGTCTCCAGCCCGACATGCTCGTGCAGCGGCACGCGCGCACCCGGCTTATAGCGCAGGAGCGCAAGCCCCGGCCCTGCGCCGTTCTCGGCGCGCTTCAGGTGGCAGATCTCGACGCCCGGCTTGAAGGGCTCGTAGTCCGCCGTCTCGTGGGCATGGGCGAGAAGGCCGGGGAACCGAAGCGTCGTCTCCGCGCTCATGCCGCGAGCCCTTCCAGCACCGCATCGACGGGCGTGGCCCAACCGACGATCGCGCCCTGCGCCGTGATCATCTCGATCGCGGCCCGCTTGAATTCGGGGAAGTAGCTCTCGGTCGCGTCCTCCGCGAGGAGGCATTCGAAGCCGCGGTCGTTGGCCTCGCGCATCGTCGTCTGCACGCAGACCTCCGTCGTGACGCCGGCAAAGACGAGTTGCGTGATGCCGGCCCTCGCCAGCACGTCGCCCAACTCGGTCGCGTAGAAGGCCCCCTTGCCGGGCTTGTCGATCACCGTCTCGCCCGGCTCGGGAAAGAGCGCGGCCACGATCTCCGCGCCCGGCTCGCCCTTGACGAGAATGCGCCCCATGGCGCCGGCGTCGCCGATGCGAAGGCCGGGCTTGCCGCGGGCGAGCTTGGCGGGCGAGCAGTCCGAAAGGTCGGGCGCGTGGCACTCGCGCGTGTGGATCACCGGCCGGCCGGCGGCGCGAAAGCCTCGGATCAGCCGCGCGGTGGCGGGCACGATCGCCTGGAGGCGCGTCACGTCGTTGCCGAGACTTGCCCCGAAGCCGCCGTGCTCCAGGAAATCGCGTTGCATGTCGATGACGATCAGCGCGACGGTTTCCGGATCGAGCGCGAAGGGATAGGGCGCGGCGGGGATCGCGGCCATCAGTGGTGCCCCGCCATGTGCGTTCCGATCTCGGTCGTGTCGGCGGCGGCCCCGCCCGGCGTCTCGAAGACGACGCGGCCCTCGAAGAGAACGAGGATGCGGTCGGAGAGGGCGACCACTTCGTCGAGATCCTCCGACAGGAGAAGCACCGCCGTGCCGCGATTGCGCGCGTCCAGGATCTGAGCCCGGATGTCGGCGACCGCGCCGAAGTCGAGGCCGAAACAGGGATTGGCGACGACGAGAAGGCGCGTCTCGCCGTCCAGCTCGCGCGCCAGCACCGCGCGCTGCACGTTGCCGCCGGAGAGCGTCGCGATTGGCGCGCCGGGCCCTTGCGTCTTCACGCTATAGGCCGCGATCAGCCGGTCGGCCTCGCGGCGCTGGCGCGCGCGGTCGACGAGGCGCAGGCGCCGGCCGTCCTCGCCGCGGTCGAAGGTGCGGAAGGCGAGATTGTCCGAAACGCTCATACGGGCGACGCAGGCGTTGCGCAGCGGCTCCTCGGGCAGGCAGCGCACCTTCTTCGCCTGCGCCGCGGCCCGGCTCGCGTCGTAGGGCACGCCGTCGACGGTCATCCGTCCGCCCTCGGCCGGCGTCTGGCCGGAGAGAACATCGACGAGCACCGTCTGTCCGTTGCCGGAAATTCCGGCGATGCCGACGATCTCGCCGGCCCGGACCGTCAGCCCCTCGATGGCGATCGCGCCGCGGCCCGACCCGCCAGCCGAGACGTCGCTCAGGTCGAGCACGATCGCGGCCGAGGGGCCGAAGGCCCGCCGCTCGGGAACGGGGGCGAGCCTGCGCTCGCCGATCATCATCCGCGCCATGTCGGAGGTCGAGAGGTCCGCCACCGTGCCGCCGCCGACATGGGCGCCGCGCCGGAGCACGGTGACGCGGTCGCAGAAGCTCGTCACTTCGGAGAACTTGTGGGTGATGAGAAGGACGCTCATGCCGGTCTCGATGGCGCGGGCTCGCAGGAATCCCAGCACCTCGCGCGCCTCCTCCGGCGTCAGCACCGAGGTCGGCTCGTCGAGGACGAGGACCTTCGAGCCGAGATAGAGCTCCTTCAGGATCTCCGTCTTCTGCCGCTCGCCGGCGGACAGGCGATGCACGGGCACGTCGAGCGGCACCTTCAGCGGCATGGTGGCGATAAAGGCCTGCAGCGCCCGGCGCTCCGCCTTCCAATCGACGATGGGCGGCACGTCGGCCCGTGCCATCACGAGGTTTTCGAGAACCGTCATCGCGGGCACCAGCGTGAAATGCTGGTAGACCATGCCGATGCCGGCGCGCCGCGCGTCGCGCGGATTGGCGATCGTCCGCTCGCGTCCCTCGAGCCGCACGGCCCCGGCATCGGGCGCGTAATAGCCGAGGATGCACTTCACCAGCGTCGACTTGCCCGCGCCGTTCTCGCCGAGCAGCGCGTGGAATTCGCCGGGCATCAGCCGGATCGACACATTGTCGAGCGCGGTGAACGTGCCGAACCGCTTGGTGAGGCCGACGGCCTCCAGCAGCGGCGTCGTCGGCAGCCCGCCCTTCTTCGGCGAGGCCGGTGGCTCGAAGGGCGATGCGGCGAGCGCGCTCATGCCACGGCCTCGATGAGGTCCCGCGAGGTCGCGACCGCGCCGAAGACGCCGCCCTGCATCGTCACCATCTTGATCGCGGCCTCGTGGTTGCCGCGATCGGTCGCCCCGCAGCAATCCTCCAGGATCACGCACTCGAAGCCGCGATCGTTCGCCTCGCGCATCGTCGTGTGCACGCAGACGTCCGTGGTGATGCCGGCGAGCGCGATGTTGCGGATGCCGCGCGCATTCAGGATCAGTTCGAGGTCGGTCGCGCAGAACGAGCCCTTGCCCGGCTTGTCGATCACGATCTCGCCGGGCAGCGGGTAGAGTTCGGGGATGATGTCCCAGCCCGGTTCGCCGCGCACGAGGATGCGCCCGCAGGGGCCGGGATCGCCGATGCCCGCCCCCATCTGGCGCGAACGCCAGCGCTTGTTGGCGGGAAGGTCGGCGAGGTCCGGCCGATGGCCCTCGCGGGTGTGGATGATCGTGTAGCCTTTGGCGCGAAGGGCGGTCAGCACCGCCTTGATCGGCTCGATCGGCGCCTGGGTAAGGGAGAGATCGTAGCCCATCGTGTCGACGTAGCCGCCCGTACCGCAGAAGTCGGTCTGCATGTCGATGACGATGATCGCGGTGTTGTCCGGCCGCAGGCTCCCGTCATAGGGCCAGCGATAGGGGCGCGAGGCGATGGTCGTGCCGGTTGTCGCCGCAGCGGTTTCGAGCGCATCCATGCCGGTCACTCCGCAGCTTCGGAAAGAGGATCGCCGTAGTGGCGCGTCGGGCCCGGGAAGCCGCAGGACGTGCCGTCGACGACCTTCACCTCGGCCTCCCAGGGCAGGCGGTAGGTGCCGGCGACCATGTCCTGCATGAACGTGTAGGGGCAGTCCTGCGCCCCGCCCTTCACCGCGACGTAGCCGCGATGGCCGAGCTGGTAGATGTTGTTCTCGACGCCCCAGCCGCGGCGCGCCTCGCGCACGAGATCGGGCCGGACCTCGGCGGTGATGATCTCGTCCGCGCGCCCCGTCGTGCCGTGGGCGATGACGGTGCCGTCGAAGTTCACGATCATGCCCTCGCCCATGGAATCGAACGAGCCGTCGGAGCCGCAGAGGCAGACATTGGCGGTGATCATTAGGTTCTGGAAGGCGTTGGCCTGGTTGGTGAAGCGCCAGCTCTCGCGGATCGGCGCGGTGTAGCCGGCGGTGCGCAGCATGATCTCGGCGCCCTTGTAGGCGCATTCGCGCGCCATCTCGGGGAACATGCCGTCATGGCAGATGATGAGGGCGAGCTTGGCGCCCTTCGGGCCGTCGATGACGGGGATGCCGAGATCGCCGGGCTCCCAGGGCTCGACGGGCACCCAGGGGTGGAGCTTGCGATAGGTGAGGACGATCGTGCCGGCGTCGTCGATCACGAGCCCGGTGTTGTAGGGCATGCCGCCGGGGTTCAGCTCCATGATGGAGAAGCAGCCCCAGATGCGGTTGTCGCGGCAGGCCTCCTGGAAGGCCGCGACCTCCGGCCCGTCGATCCGGCAGAGGATTTCGGGGCGGATGTCCATCGAGAGCCCATGCAGCGAATATTCGGGAAAGACGACGAGATCCATCGTGCCGAGATTGCGCCGCGCCTTGCCGACCATCTCGATGATGCGCCGCGTCTGCGCGGCGATGTCGGCCCGCGTCTCGATGCGCGGCAGCTGCAGCTGCACGCAGCCGATGACGACGCCGTTCTCGGACTTGTTGAGACCACCCAGTCCATTCATGGCAGGGCTCCTTACTTGGTGATGGAAAGCTCGCGCGGCGCGCCGTCGAGGGCGCCGCGCGGCGACGAGGTGAGGACGAGGATGAGAAGCGTCAGCACGTAGGGGGCGGCGTAGAAGAGGTAGTAGCCTTGGCTGATGCCGACCGACTGGAGCGCCGGCCCGAGCGCGCCCGCGCCGCCGAAGATCAGCGCGGCGACGAGGCAGGCGACCGGGTTCCAGCGCGCGAAGATGACGAGCGCGACGGCGATGAGCCCCTGGCCGGACGAGATGCCTTCGTTCCAGGAGCCGGGATAGTAGAGCGAGAGATAGGCCCCGCCGATGCCAGCCATGAAGCCGCCGAAGGCGGTGGCGAGGACGCGCACGCGGGCGATGTCGTAGCCCATGGCGCGGGCCGCGTCGGCGCTGTCGCCGACCATGCGCAGGACCAGCCCGATCTTCGTGCGCTTGAACACGAAGGCGAGTGCGAAGGCGGCGGCGATGCCGATGAGGAAGAGCGGGTTGATCTGAAGCGCGGAGGCGAGCTGCGGGCTCGCGGTCCAGAAGCCGAGGTCGATCGCCGGCAGCATGGGTGCGGCCGGCTGGATGAAGGGCTTGCCGAAGAAGAAGGCGAGACCGGTGCCAAGCAGCATCAGCGCGATGCCGACCGCGATGTCGTTGACGCCCTTCAGCGAGCAGAGGAGCCCGTGGAGGGTGCCGAAGAGGACGCCGGCCAAGCCCGCCGCGAGAACGCCGATCCAGGGCGAGCCCGAGAGATAGGACGCGCCGTAGCCCGCCATCGCGCCGAAGACGAGCGTGCCTTCGAGCCCGAGATTGATGCGCCCGCTCTTTTCCGTCACGCATTCGCCGAGGCTGACGAAGAGAAAGGGCGTCGAAACGCGGATCGCGCCGCCGAGGATCGCGAGTGGCACGCCCCAGAGGCCGATGTCCCCGCTCATGGCGTGGTCTCCTTCAGAAGCGAACGCGGCAGCAGGCGCCCGTTCAGCGTTTCCGAGACGAGGATCGCGACGAAGAGCATGCCCTGCAGCACGAGGACGGTCGCGTCGGGCAATTCCATCCGGCGCTGGACGAGCCCGCCGGAAGCTTCGATCCCGCCGATGAGGATCGCCATCGGAATGATGGCCAGCGGGTTCTGCCGGGCGAGGAAGGCGACGAGGATGCCGGTATAGCCGTAGCCCGCAACGAGGGAGGCGTTCGCGCTGCCCTGCACGGCGGCGACGTCGATCATGCCGGCGAGCCCCGCCGCGGCGCCCCCGGCGGCGGAGAAGGCGAGCACGAGCCGGCCGACGGGCAGCCCCTGCACGGCGGCGGCGCGCGCGTTTCCACCCGCGATCCGCGCGGCGAAGCCGAACGTGGTGCGGCCGACGACGAAGGCCGCGAGGACGCAGGCGAGGCAGCCGACGAGAAAACCCCAATGGACGTCCAAGCCGGGAATGGCGCCGATCTTCAGATCCGCCGAGATCGGCACCGTGGAAGGCTTGTTGAGACTGGCGGGATCGCGCAGCGGCCCTTCGACGGCATGGTTGAAGAGGGCGATGGCGAGATAGGCGAGGAGAAGGCTGGAGATGGTCTCGTTGACGCCGCGAAAATGCCGGAGCGCGCCGGCGATGCCGATCCAGAGCGCTCCCATGCCCGCGCCGACGAGCGCCATGAGGAGGATGCCTGCGCCGCCGAAACCCGCTAGATGCGCACCGGCCCAGGCGCTCGCGAGCCCGCCGAGCACGAAGGCGCCCTCGCCGCCGATGACGACGAGACCGAGCTGCGCGGGAAGCGCGACGCAGAGCGCCGTGAGGAGAAGGGGCGCGGCCCGCTGCATCGTGTTTTCCAGCGAGAAGGCCGTGCCGAAGCCGCCGCGCCAGACGAGGCCGTAGAGCTCCGCCGGCGACTTGCCGACGAGCGCGATGAAGAGGCCGAAGAGCGCCATGCCGGCGAGGATCGCCAGCACCGGCAGGAGGAAGCCCTCGATCCGCCGGAGCGAGGCTTCGGTGAGGCGAAAGCCTCGGGCTGCGGGCGCATCGCCCGGCAGGGAGGAAAGGACGGTCATCGGCCCGGCTCCCGTCAGGACGTGGAACCGACGACGCCCTCGACGAGATAGTCCATGCTTTCCAGCTCGATCGCCGTCTCGACGAAGGCGCTGCCGGCCGCGACCTTCTCGGTGCCCTTGTTGTCCTTCAGCGGCCCCTTGATGACGGAGAAGCCGCCCTTCATCATCTCGGCCTTCACCGCATCGGCCTGTTTGCGCGCGGCCTCGCCGACCATGGCGCCGTAGGGGCTCGTCTTCACGTAGCCCTGTTCCAGCCCGCCGCGCACGAAGTTCGGCAGCGGCGTTCCCGCCTGCGCGGCGTCGATGAAAGTCTTGTAGATCGGCGCCCAGTTCCACTCGGCGCCCGTCAGGTAGTGGTCGGGCGCCAGCTCGGCCTGGCTCGTGTGATAGCCGGTGACGAAGCAGCCCCGCCCGGCCGCCGTCTGCACCAGCACCTTCGGCCCGTCGACATGGCAGGTGATGACGTCGATGCCCTGATCGACCAACGCGTTGACGGCTTCCGCCTCCTTCACCGGCATCGACCAGTCGCCGGTGAAGATGACCTGGACCGTGATCGAGGGATCGACCGAGCGCGCGCCGAGCGCGAAGGAATTGACGTTGAGAAGCACCTGCGGAATGGGCTTGGCCGCGACGAAGCCGAGCTTCTTCGATTTCGTCTGGTGCGCGGCGACGATGCCCGAGAGATACTGCGCCTGCCCGATATAGCCGAAATAGGAGCCCGCGTTCTTCGGATCGCTCTCGCTCCAGAGCCCGCCGCAATGGCGGAACTGCACCTCGGGATTGACCTCGGCCGCAGCCAGCACGAAGGGCTTGTAGTAGCCGAAGGAGGTGGGGAAGAGCAGCCCGGCGCCGTCGAGCTGGATCATCGATTCCATGGTCTTCGCCACGACGTCGCTTTCCGCGACGTTCTCCTCCTCGATGATCGTGATCCCCGCCATGTCCTTCAGCGCGGCGGCGGCGAGCGCATGGGACTGGTTGTAGCCGAAGTCGTCGCGCGGGCCGACATAGATGAAGCCGACCGTCAGGTCCGCCGCTCGGGCTTCTCCAACCCACGGTAGGAGCGGCGCCAAACCCACGGCGGCCCCCGCCTGGAGGAAGCGGCGGCGCGAGACGGTCAAGAGGGACATCGGAGAGCTCCGGTCAGTTGGTCGACGACCTCACTTTGCATGCAATCAGCGTGCCATCCGCCAAAACTTTGAAAGAAATGGAGTAAATCGATATGGTGTCGGTGAACGGGCAATGAAATGCCTCATATAGAGGCATCTTCACGGGCGATCTGCTCAACGGACGTGGCATGCGGGGTGGGCGGCATGGAGCCGGGGGTAGACCTTCGCCAGGGCCGTACTCTCGTCCGCTCTCGAAGCCGAAGGCGATCTTCGCTTTCGAAACGCTCAACGTCTTGATGCAAGTCTCATCGGCCTCCTTGCCGGGTCATGAGCGGAGACGGCGAGCGAGGGGGCGGCGTGGTACGCGGGCGCCGGCGAGGTCGGCAGGTCCGGCGTCATCCAGACCATCTGGGCGCGCGAGTTCAGGCAGAAGCCGAGGCCGGGAATGATCGGCGAGGACTGGAGCCAGCCGCCCGATGGCGTCGCCGACACCATGTTGCCTCAGCGGTCGATCACGTCGATATGCACGGGTGTTGCCGCGTTTTTCCGACAGATGCGACATGGTGGGCTCGTAGACCGCGCCGGCCGTCATGCCCTCCGCGTTCGGCATCGCCATGCTGCGATCGTGCAGCGCCTCGAAGCCTGGAGCCGGCCGGCGCCGAGCTCGGTGGACGCCCGGTCCATCCGGATCCGCTGGCGGCGCTCGGCGTTGTAGGCGTCCGACTGCAGCCGCTCCATCGGCACGTCGCAGAACCGCGGATCGCCGTAATACACGTCGCGGTCGGCGAAGCTCAGCTTCATCGCCTCGGCCACGACATGCACGAAATCGGCTCCCTGCGTGTCCATGGCGGCGATGTCGAAGCCCTTGAGCAGCGCCAGGCACTGGAGCAGCACTGGCCCCTGGCCCCTGGCCCCTCTGGCCCCTGGCCCCGGCTCTGCGTCTTGGCGACGCGCCAGCCCGCGGAGTCGTAGAGCGGCGGCGCCTCGACATGGGCGCGATAGCCGGCGAGGTCGTCGGCGCCGAGCACCGCGCGATGGCGCTCGCCGCTGCCGCCCATCACCTCCGCCGTCGCCAGATAGCCGGCGATCGCCTCGGCGACGAAGCCGCGATAGAAGGCGTCGCGCGCCGCCTCGATGCCGGCCTCGCGCCCGCCGGCCGCGTCGGCGGCCTCTGCGATGCGCCGCCAGGTCTGCGCGAGCGCGGGGTTGCGGAAGAGCGAGAGCGGTTCGGGCGCCGTGCCGCGGGGCGCCTAGGCCTCGAACGAGGTCGGCCACTCCGTCTCGAAGAAGCCGGCCAGTCCCGCGATCGTCGCCGAGACGCGCGCCAGGGTCGGATGGCCCTCGGCGAGGTGGAAGATCGTGGGCTCCAGCACGTCGCGCACGCTCATCCTGCCGTAGTCGCGCAGCATCGGCATCCAGGCGTCGAAGGCGCCGGGAATGACGGTCGCGAGCAGTCCGTTTCCGGGATCAGCATGATGCCGAGCCAGAAGTTCGGCACCGACAGACCCGACAGGGCGACGAGATTGGCTGTCACGTCGAGGGCGGAGTTCTTGTGCACGGCGGCGAGGATGCCGGCGGGAAGGCCGATGCCCATGGCGAGGATCATCGCCAGCACCGCGAGCTGGATCGTCACCGGCAGCTTTTCGAGGATGAGGTCGGTCACCGGCTGGTTGGCGCGCAGCGAGATGCCGAGATCGCCGCGCAGGAGATTGCCGAGCCAGTAGAGATACTGCCAGACGACGTTGCCGTCCGGGTCGAGGCGGCCCGACCAGTCGGAGCGCGAGATCTGGAAGTCGCCCGATCTCTGGGCGGCCAGAAGCGTGGTGAACTGGGTCGCCTGCAGCGAGACGTTGAAGCCGGCCTCGGCCACCATCGCCTGGTTCACTTGCATGGCCTGCAGCGTCACCGGCACGTTGGCGGCCTGAAGCTGCATGTGACCGAGACGACGCCGGCCTTGGCCTTCTCGATGTCGCGCGCGGGCACGGGATGGGCCTTGTCGAACCACGGGCTCTCGGGCAGGAAGGGCTGGTTGCCGGCGGCCTGCGTGCCCTCGTAGATCACCTGGTTGATCGCATCGCGATCGATCGCCAGCGAAAAGGCCTGACGCACGCGCTTGTCCTTGCCGAGCGGATTGTCGGCCTGCGCGCCGTTGGCGAGGTTGACGTAGAGCGCCTGATAGCCGAGCCCGATCACCGTCTCGCTCGTCAGGCCGGCATCCGCCTTGACGGCCGCCGCGTCGCTGGCGGCGACGCGCTCGACCCTGTCGAGATCGCCCGAGCGCAGGTTGGCGAGCCGCCAAAATTGGGTTCTCCCGCAAACTGTGTGAAGCTGTCAGGTTGATGCGAGAACGCGCTCGCGGAGGAGATCGAAGCCGGCTCGGCCATACATCGTTCTCTTGA
>NZ_JACIEK010000021.1 GCF_014196835.1 Aureimonas pseudogalii | reverse complement strand
TATGCGCTGCTGGTCGCGGAGACGATCAGGCACCCGATACCAACGAGCGACAAACCAAGGGCGAGCGTTGCTCGCACGCCATGCCGATCAACCAGACGACCGGCGAAAGGGGCAACTGCCGCCATGACCAGCAGTGCTGCCGCCGCCGATCCCGAAACGAAGCTGCGCGACCAGCCCAATTCCTGTGACCAGATCGGCATGACGAGGCCGAGCGTAGCGCGGGCTGAGAAGGCCAGCGAAAGGGCTAGAAAGCCGAAGGCGACGACCGTCCATTGCAGAATTGATGTGGGTGATGGCTTCGCGCTCATGAAATTCTCCGGATTGCTCGGAGGAACACTCCGTGAGCGCGCGCAGTCCGGCAAACGATGGTTCTACCTCTTATGTTTAGCTGTGCTAAACATGGTCATGGCCATACCGTTGACCTTGCTGGAAACCTTCGTCGCCGTTGCCCGATCAGGACGGATGCGTGAGGCTGCGCTCACGCTGTCGCTAACGCCGGGAGCGATCAGCCAGCGCGTACGCGAGTTGGAAGAGCTGGCAGGATACCGACTGTTTCTCCGAACATCGACAGGAGTGACGTTGAGCGACGCAGGGCAATCGCTGTTCGCCACGCTGGACGAGCCGTTCCGCCAGATCGAAGATGCACGGCGCAAACTGGAAAGACCATCGACCCGTCGCGTCAGGGTGAGCACGATGGCATCCTTCGCCGCCAACTGGCTGGTGCCGCGCTTGCCCCGCTTTACGAAGCTGCATCCCCATGTCGATATCGAGTTGGAAACGGACAGCCGCGTTGTCGATCTGAAACGCGAGCCGGTTGATATGGCGATCCGGCACGGGCTTGGAGATTACCCCGGTCTCGCCGCCGTGCCACTAATCGCGCCGGAGCTGATCGTCGTTGCCAGCCCGTCATTGCTCCATGGGCGTGCCGTGATCGAAACCCCGGCCGATTGCCTTGCGTTTCCGCTGCTGCATGACATGGACCGGGCTGACTGGCGGTTGTGGTTCGAGGCGCATGGAGTGAAGGTCTCCGCACAGCTCTCCGGCCCATCCTTCTCCGACGACCATCTGATAGTAAAAGCGGCCTCTACAGGGCAAGGGCTTGCGCTGGTGCGAGACACCTATGCGGACGACGATTTGCGCACCGGCCGTCTCGTGCGGCCCATCTCGATCCAGTGGCCGACAAACTTCGCCTACTACGCGGTCAGCACGGCCGAAGCATTGCAGCGATCGACAGTCACCCACTTTCGGAATTGGCTGGTTTCCGAAGCTGCCGCAGATTCGCAGAAATCCTAACTTTCCGACAGCCGAAAAATCTTTGCAACAGAGCCCCTCCGCGAAGATGCCGATCGCTTTTTTTAGCACGTCGCGCTCCATGCGCGTTCGATCGAGCTCACGCTTCAGCCGCGAGATCTCCGAGGCCTGGTCCCCCAGTGAGGGCATCGCCGAAGGCAGCGGCGCCACCCCCGGCGTCGCCGACCTCGCTCGCGGCGGGCCGCCATGAACCACCCGGCGCCAGGTCCGCAACATCGAGGGCGAAATGCCCAACTCCGTCGCCACCTGCATCAACGGCCGATCGCCGCGGTCGAGAAGCGCCACCGCCTCCCGTTTGAACTCGGGAGATAACTCCCGCCTCGTCTTCGTCATTCAACACCTCATCGCCTTCACAGGCTTATCAAAGGTGTCCACCAAAACGAGGAACCATCATTTCTTCTGTTGGCCTGAAAACGAAGAGAGGACGGCGCGGCGACGCCGTCCTCTCTCCCCCCGAGCCGGGGGAGGAGGAAGCTCGGGGATTGATCGACCGGAGGCAGGCTCGCTCCGGAAGGAGATCAGGACGTCCATCGCTCGACGAAGAGCTTGGACGGTCCGCCGGATCGCAGATCGAGCGATCCGGCCTCGAGGTCCTATGGAACTCGCGTCAGAGATCGTTCAGCACTTCGTCGACGCGGGTTTGAGCGGTGGCGAGGGCCTCGTCGGTCGACTTGTAGCCTTTGACGGCCGCTCCGACTTCCTCGCCGATGATGCTTTGAATGGCGAACTGCCGGCGGATTTCGGGTGGCAGCGGCTGGCCGGTCGTGGCGATCTTCGCGATGTTGTCGCGATACGGCAGCGACTTGAACTCCGCCATGTCGAACACCGCCTTGGCAGCCGGCAGGTGTCCCGTGCGGGCCCACTGGAAATCGTTCTCGTAGAGATATTTGAGGAGCTTGCCGATCGCGGCGGCCTGCTCGGGCGTGCGCTCCTTGTGCGGCAGGACCCAGCCGTGCCCGTCGACATAGGAGGCGTCGCGGCCGGGGAAGAGCTGCGGCACGGGATAGACGGTGTAGCCGCTCTCCAGCGGGGAGCCCTTCTTCTCGGATTCCGCGACGTAGTCGCCGATCAGCCAGGTGCCGTTCACCGCGATGCCGCCATCGCCATGGGGAAAGGCGGTGACGGCCGCCGTGTAGTCGATGTCGTCCGTCGTCAGGCCCTCGTCGCGCAGGCTCTTCATCAATTCGACGACGGCTTTGGCCTCCGGCGTGACGAGATTGGCCTTGGTCGCGCCGTCGAAGGCGCTGACATTCTGTTGCTGGAGCAACGTGTAGAAAAGCCGTGTGTAGTTCTCGACATTGGTCCCGAGACCCTGAATGAGATAGGGCTTCCCCGTCTTCTCCTTGAACTGTCTGGCCTGTGCGAGAAGCTCGTCGGTCGATCGCGGCAGGACCGGCGTTCCATCCGCGTTGACGAGCCCGGCCTGCTTCATGAGATTGAGATTGACGTGGAACAGGAGCGTCCAGTTGTCGAAGGGCAGACCGAAGAGCTGGCCGTCGCGGGTGACGCCGGCGCGGGACGCGTCGCTGAACTTGTCCGGGGTGACGCCTTCCTTGGCGAGAAATTCGTCGATCGGGTCGAGAAGACCGCGCGACTGGTAGTCCGAGATCACGGAATAATGCATGGACACCACGTCCGGCGCGGCATTCGAGGCGAGCTGGGCGTTGAGCTGGTCGTAGCCCGGCCATTCCACGGTCACGACCTCGACGTCGATGTCGGGATTGGATTTTTCGAAGGCGTTGACGAGCGACGTCATGATGCCGCATTCGCCGACGGCGGCGGTGACGTCCGTCGACGTTCCATACTCCGCCTCGCAGGCGCCGAAGAAGCGCTGGAGGTTGATCGTGGTCTGCGCCTGCGCGGCGCCGCCGATCGACATCGCGAGAACGGCAGTGGTGCTGAGCAACCAGTTACGCATGGAATATACCCTCCCTTTCAGGGCAGGATTGCCCCGGTTCGACCCGAAGCGGCCAAGTCCTCCCAGGCCGCTCGCGTGACTACTTGACGGCGCCGCCCGAAACGGCGGTGACGATATTGCGTTGGAAGACGAGGTAGACGATGAGGACCGGCAGGCTGGCGAAGACGGCCTGGGCAGCCAAGAAGCCGAGCCCCTCGCTCTGTGCGAAGTTGACCTGGGTCGAAGCGATGCCGATCGTCACCGTGTACATTTCCGGCTTGGTGGCGGAGATCAGCGGCCACCAATAGTCGTTCCATCCCTGGAGGAAGGTGAAGATCCCGAGCGTCGCCTGCGCCGGCAACGTCAGCGGCAGCATGATCTTCCAGAAGATCTTGAACGGCGATGCGTTGTCGAGCAGCGCCGCCTCGTCGATCTCCTTGGGGATCGCCCGGAAGAACTGCGTCATGAGGAAGACGCCGAAGGCGGAGGACATGCCCGGCAGCATGAGGCCGAGATAGGTGTTGTGCAGGCTCATCCAGTTGAACATCTGGTGGCGGGCGATGATCACAGCCTGCTCGGGCACGGCGAGGCCGAAAAGCACGATGACGAAGAGCGCCCGCCGGAACGGAAATTCCAGCCGCGCGAAGGCGTAGCCGGCAAGCGAGGACAGCGTGAGGACGCCGATCGTCTGTCCGACCGCCACCACGAAGCTGTTGAGGAGCCAGCCGAAGACGGCCGAGGAGCGAAGGATGTTGGCGAAGTTGACGACCGTGTAGGGCGCCTGGAAGACCGCTTCCGTTCCCAGCATCAGCTCGCCATTGTCCTTGATCGACAGGCCGACGAGCCAGAGCAGCGGCACCATCATCAGGATGGCCAGGACGATGGCGATGCCGAGCAAGGTGCGGTTCGGCGCCGTGACGGGAGAGGAGTCGGATAAGGGAGCCGACATCGAGGGAGCGGCCATCTCAGCTCTCCTGCTTTCGCATGGATACAACGTACTGAATCAGCGCCGCGCAGAGGATGATGAGGAAGAGGAACTGCGAGGCGGCCGCTCCCTTGCCGACGTCCCAGCGAACGAAGCCGGTCTCGTAGATGTACATGACGAGCGGACGCGAGGTGCCATTGGGCCCGCCCTTGGTCATCAGCTGCGCCTGGCCGAAAAGCTGGAACTGCAGCACGATCTGAATCACCGCGACGAGCATGATCGTGCGGGCGATCGACGGCAGCGTGATCTTGACCAGCACGCGCCACGGGCTGGCATTGTCCAAGGCGGCGGCCTCGTAGAGATCGTCCGGGATCTGCTGCAGAGCCGCCAGGAACAGCATCATCGGCAGGCCGAGGCACCACCAGACGGTCGCCACGCCGACGGCGAAGAGCGACCAGCCGCTCGTGGACAGGAAGTTCGCTGGCTCGATCCCGATCTGGCGCATGACCACCGCCAGAAGCCCGTCGCCCGGAATGAAGACGAAACGCCAGAGCAGCGTGACGATCGTGACCGACAGGACCGAGGAGGAAAAGAAGACGCCGCGCAGGAACGCGGTGAGGCGGGTCGTCCGGTTGAGCGCCAGGGCGAGAAAGAGGCCGAGCGCGACGAGGGCTGGAACACTCAGCGCGACGAAGACGATGGTGTTCCAGAGCGCCTGGAGGAAGATCGGGTCGGACAGGACGCGGGCGTAGTTGGCAAGGCCGACGAAGCGGCCGGGGCCGAACAGATCCACCTTGTGAAGACTCAGCCAGATGCTCCACCCCAGCGGAAACACCAGAAGCGCCGAGAAGACGAGGAGGTAGGGAAGGGTGAAGAGCCCGTTCGTCCAGCGGCTGCGGCTATAGCTTTCGGCCATCTCAACGACCATCCGCGTGATAGGCCAAGCCGGACGCATCGAAGATATGCACCGCCGAAGGGTCGAAGACCACCTCGACGCGGTCCCCACCCTTCACGGGGTTTCGTCCGTCGGTCTCCACCGTCAGCTTTTCGCCATTGGAGAGATTGCCGTAGAGCAATGTGCGATCGCCCAGCCGCTCGACGATATCGATGTCGAGCGCGATCCCGGGCTCGTCCTTCCCCGCGATCCGAACGTTTTCGGTGCGAATGCCGAGCACCGCGCCCTTGACGTCGAAGTCTTCGGGTAGATGGATGTCGGTGGCGATCGGGCCGATGCCGGCGAGGCGTGCGACGGTTCCCTTCGCGTCGGAAACCAGTTCGTCCACCGCGAGGACGTTCATAGGCGGCGAGCCGACGAAGGAGGCGACGAAACGGGTCGCGGGGCGATGGTAGATCTCCATCGGGGTGCCGACCTGTTCGATCCTGCGATCGTGCATGACGACGATCCGGTCGGCCAGCGTCATCGCCTCGACCTGGTCGTGCGTGACGAAGATCATCGTGCTGCGCAGCCGCTTGTGCAGCTGTGCGAGTTCCAGCCGCGTGCGACCGCGCAAGGCTGCGTCCAGATTGGACAAGGGCTCGTCGAACAGGAAGGCTTTCGGCTCCTTGACGATCGCCCGGCCGATCGCGACGCGCTGACGCTGGCCGCCGGAAAGCTTGGCCGGCTTGCGATCGAGGAGATGCGCGATCTCCAGCGTCTCGGCCGCATACCGGACGCGGCGGGCGATCTCCTCCCGCGGAACCTTCACGTTCTGAAGGCCGAAGGACATGTTTTCGGCGACCGTCATGTGCGGATAAAGAGCGTAGGACTGGAACACCATGGCGACGCCCCGCTGGCCGGGCGGTCGATCGTCGACGCGCGCGCCGTCGACCGCGATGGTGCCTTCGCTCACGTCCTCCAGCCCGGCGATCATCCGCAGCAGCGTCGACTTCCCGCACCCCGAGGGTCCGAGGAAGACGACGAACTCCCCGGCCGCGATGGACAGCGAGATGTCGTCGAGCACCGTCAGCGCCGCATAGCGCTTGGTGACGTTGGCGATTTCGATCGAAGCCGACATGGTCTCCCTTTCCTGCCGTATCTCGGCCTTTACGCGCCGAGCCGGATCATCCGGTAGCTCAGCGGCGCGATCGAGCCCTGGAGACGGCCGTCCGTCACGCCGACGCCCGTGCCGTCGGCGGGCTCCACCGGCTGTCCGTCGGGGCCGTTGACGGCGCGCAGATCGTGCCCGGCGATCACCTTGTCGGCGACGACCCGCCGCTCGCCGAACCCTTGCACCGAGAGGTCGAGATCGATCGTCTCCGTCGGGTGACGGTTGACGATGAAGAAGGTGAGCGCGCCGTCGCTGTCGCTCTCGACCGCCGCGACGTCGAGATAGGGAACCGTTTCGGCGAAGTCGGTCGCATAGGCCGGGACGTCGACGACGAGCCGCAGCGCTTTGCCGCGCCCGAACTTCGAGGCGTAGAGATAGGGATAGAAGGTCGTCTGACGCCAGGCCGGCCCGCCGGGGACGGTCATGATCGGGGCGATGACGTTCACGAGCTGCGCCAGGCAGGCGACCTTTACGACATCGCAGCGTCGGATGAACGTGTTGATGATGCAGCCGACCTGCAGCACGTCCTCGAAATTGTAGACGTCCTCCAGAAGCGCGGGTGCATGCGGCCAGCCGTCATGCCCTTCCAGGATGGTCTTGTCGGCTTCCTTCGAATGGTACCAGACGTTCCATTCATCGAAGCTGATGTAGATGTCCTTCTTGGAGCGCTTCTTGGCCTTAGTGTAGGTGATGACGCCGGCGACGGTCTGGATATAATCGTCGAGGCGGGCGTTCTGCGCGAGATACCGAGCCGTGTCTCCGGCATGATTCTCGAAATACATATGCAGGCTGATGTAATCGACGGAATCGTACGTGTAGTCGAGAACGGTGGCTTCCCAGGCGGGATAGGTCGGCATGTTCGGCGTCGAGGAACCGCAGACGACGAGCTCCAGCGAGTTGTCGAAGGCGCGCATGGCTTTGGCCGTTTCGAAGGCGATGCGGCCATATTCCTCGGCGGTCTTCTGGCCGATCTGCCAGGGTCCGTCCATCTCGTTGCCGAGGCACCACATCTTGACGTTCCAGGGCTCTTCGCGCCCGTTCGTGCGCCGCAGGTCCGACCAATGGGTGCCGCCGGGATGATTGACGTATTCGAGAAGGGCTCGGGCCTCATCGAGGCCGCGCGAGCCGAGGTTGACCGCCAGCATCATCTCCGTGTTCGCCGCCGTCGCCCAATCCGCGAATTCGTGGATGCCGACCTGGTTCGATTCCGCCGTGTGCCAGGCGAGATCGAGGCGCACCGGGCGGTCTTCCCGGGGGCCGATGCCGTCTTCCCAATTGTAGGCCGAGACGAAGTTCCCGCCGGGATATCGCACGATCGGCACCTCGAGTTCGCGCACGAGATCGATGACGTCCTGGCGCATGCCGTTGGCATTGGCCGTCGGGTGATCTGGCTCGTAGATGCCGGTGTAGACCGCCCGGCCGAGATGCTCCACGAACGAGCCGTAGAGGCGGGCGTCCACGGTTCCGATGACGTGAGCGCTGTCGGCGCTTCCGGTAGCCTGCATCTGTCACTCCCAAGACAATCCATTTTACGGATATATATCCGCTTTGTGGGTATGATACATGGCTATGGTTCGGCGTCAATGGAAGATCGCGTCAGGCGCTAATAGCGCACCCTGCGTCTCAGGTGGTCAGGCGCAGCACGATGTCCTGGTCGTAATTGCCGAAGCCGCGGCCGAAGATGTTGATGCCGCCGGGATGCTCGGCTTTTTCTTCCACCTCAATGCGAAGCCGGATCGACCGGTGCTCGAAGAGGGCGAGATCGCCGAGCCCGACATCGGAGACCTGGACGCCGTCCACGAAGGTGCCTTTTGCGCCGACGCGGAAGTCCTTGAGCACGCCGTACTGGCTGCCGCGCAGCTTCCACCAGTCGGGCGTGTACTTGCCGCGCCGATCGCCGAAGTCGCCGGGCGAGGTCCAGGCCGCGATCTTCGTGTCGTTGATCGAGAGCGTGATGTCGGAGGGCCAGTTGTCGGAGGTTCCGGGCACCTCCGACGAGAGCTCCAAGATCACCTCAAGCTCCTGAATCTCTTCGCCTAGGAGTCTGGCATTGTTCGGAAACTGGTAATCGACATGGCCCGTGGTGAACCAGAGCAGTCCGGCCTTCATGCGGTCGGGAGACAGGAACGTGTCGGGATTGTCGAGAAAGCCGATGATGCCGTCGCTGGAGCATAGCCCGCAAGGGGCGGAAACCTCGAAGCCGCTGTAGAGGCCGACCGGCATCGCCACCTCGATGGCCTTATCGGCGCGTCTGGCGGCGTTGGCGAAGGACAGGACGATCTCGTCGTGGATGGGATGGCAGATCTTCTGGCTTCCCTTTCGCGCCTTCTGCACTTCGGTCCGGATGAGCCCTGCCGCCTCCAGCATGTTCAGGTGGGTCGACGTGGTGGATTGCGGCAGGCCGAGCGTATCCGCGATCTCGTTGACGTTGAGCGAGCCGCGGGAATGCAGGAGTTCCAGCATGGACAGGCGCGCGGGCGCCGAGAGGCATCTGAGGACCTCCTGCCCATCCGCCGGCGTGATCATCAGAAACCTGCTGCTCATCGAGCCATCCTCACCGTTTCATACTCGTAAATCAGATATACAAGGCAGACGCGATAGTCACGGAAAGGCTTTCGTCTCGAACGGCCGAAGCGGCCGCCACCCGAGTAGCCGGTTCCAACTCGACATCGGGATCCCATCACATGCTGCGCGACGTCACCGGCGTCGTCGCAAATTCGGACGCTTGTCGGCGCGTTGGCCGTCGGTCCCAAAGGTCGCAAAATCCAGGTAAACCCTCAACGGTCCGCATCGGTGTTGAGCGGGTCAGCTGTCAGCCTTCTGAAGGTCAGCCGAAACGATGCTGAGGTCGCAGGATGATTGCGGCGACGGGATTTCGGGCGCGCGCATCCGCTTCAAAAGGCATGTCCGAGATCGGGAGGACGTCATACTTCCGGCAACCCGTTGCTCCTTTCGTATCCCCAAGACCCTCGAGCGGGTGTCTCGAGGTGTCGGTCGCACGTTGGGCAAAACGTTGCCTGCTCTTCCACCGGCCACAGCCTCATCCCGCGCCCTTTGAATCGTCAACCGGCTGACGGCGAACTCGCGGCGAGCGCGGAAATCGAGGTGCCCTCGCACATCTCCGCAAACAGCTCAACGGTAGCCCGCACGTCCATGTTCGATCCAAGGCTTTGATGGTGCAATCCTTTCGCATGAGTGGAAGGAGGCACGATGGGCCGGGTTCACCACGCAAACGCCGCGACGACTGCGGCAGTCCGTCGAGCGATACAGCATAGTCATGTCTGGACGGCGCCCGCTCATCAAGAGTTCTTTTCCAGTGCTGGGATGGTCGCGAGTACGGTCATGTACAGGGTCACCGCGATCGGTTCCGTGCTGCTCAAAATGCTGTCGAAATGGATGGGCCATGCCGCGATCGAGACAACGGCAATCTATGCCAACGTCTTGGGCGAGGAGCAGCGTTCTATCGCCGAGCGGATGTGGCGCTGACGCACGTTTAGCTCGGGAGCACTCGCCGCCTTTCCAGAATTATACGGACGACCCGTATAAGGGCCTTGCAAAAGTACGGTCAGTCCGTATTCTTCGCTGATGCAAACGGTTGTCGAGACACCTGCATACCTCTCTGCCGCAAAAGCATCCGGGGTCTCGGAAGAGCTTCGCATGGCGATCGTGAGTGCTGTTGGGGCGGACCCGCTGACGGGTGATGAGCTGCGGGGAACGGGCGGTTGCCGGAAATTCCGGTTTGCCGGTCGTGGAAGAGGCAAAAGTGGTGGGTTTCGCGTCGTCCACTTCTACACCGGACCCGATATTCCAGTCTTCCTGCTCACCGTTTTCGGCAAGGGTGAGAAGGACAACATAAGCGATGCCGAAGCCGCCGCCCTTTCGGCTCTGACGAAGCGTCTTGCAGACGCTTATCGGACCAAGGTCGTGAAGCTGGAGACAAAACGATGAGTGCTTTCGAGAAGATCGCCGCTGGGCTTGAAGAGGCGATTGCCTTCGCCGAAGGCAGCGTCAACCCCACCGAGTACGTCCTTCATATTCCCTCGACCATCGATGTGAAGGCTGTACGCAAGAGCCGACGCATGTCTCAGAGCGCCTTTGCTGCTCGCTATGGGTTTACGATCGGCCGTCTGCGGGATTGGGAGCAGGGGCGCTCAACACCCGACATGCCGTCACGCCTGCTGTTGAAGGTGATCGAGCAGGAACCCGAGGCGGTCGAACGCGCCGTTTCTGCGGCTTGAATGGCTGCCTGGATCAAGACGCATCACGAGCAGGGGTGGTTGTTACTATTTCACGCCAAAGAGTCCGATCAAAGAGACTCGAACGGTAGCCCTCGCCGACCGCGCGCTCCCATAGCGCCGTAGCGGACGGCGAGGGCGGGTCCGTCCTGGCACCAAGGCGCAGCCAAGTCTGCGACTGCTGCCGCCTGCCTCACCGCTCATACCCGCCACGCTCGCGATCCCGCTCGATCTGGCGCTCGCGGTCCAGTTCCTGTTCGGTCTTCGGCCGACTTGCTGCCCGTGCCTCAAGCGCTGCGATCCGCTCGGCCACGCTCACCTTGCGCACCGGTCCAGCGTCCTCGGTCCGCTCGTCACGCGCTGAAGGCATTGGCGAGATGGGCAGCTCATGCCGCTGGTGCCGCTCTCGCTCACGCTCCTGCTCGCGCTCCGGGTTCGCTCGGCGGGCGGCCCGCGCCTCCAGCGCCGCGATCCGTTCCGCAACGCTGACCTTGGTCACCGGCACGCCGTCCTCGCCCCTCTCGGCGCGCTGGAGGCCCGATCGCTGCGTTGACGGCTCCTGACGCCCCGAACCCGCATAGAACCCTGCCATGCGCTCCTGAAGGCTCTGGTGAGGCTGTGACTGAGCCTCGCGCCCGGTCTCCTCCCGGCCGCGCTCCACCAGGATCGCGTCCGCCCTCCCACCGTCCATCCCGCGCCGCTCGGCGAACACCGCCACGACGGCCGCCTGGCGCTCCGCCGGCGTCTTCAGGTAGTCCATCGTGGTTTCCTTGCCGCGCGCGATCGACAGCTGGTCCCGCAGGCTCTTCATGTCCCGGAAGTCGTCACGCCCCGCATAGAGCCGCGCCTCGTCCCGGTGCCGCGTCATCGCGACATAGGCGAGATGACTGTCCATGCCCGGCGTCGCCAGAACGAAGGCCCGGTCCACCGTGGCGCCTTGGCTCTTGTGAACCGTCGTCGCGTAGCCGTGGTCGAAGGATTGGTAGCGATCCGTCGGTATTGTCACCGTGCGAGGCGTCTCCACGTCTCGCCCGACGCCGTCGAGCCTTGTGCGTATCAGCCCTGGCTCGACGGCGGTCACCGTTCCCAGCATGCCGTTCTTCACCCCGAGCTCGCGATCGTTCTCCAGGAACAAGAGGCGGTCGCCCACCGCAAACCGTCGCTCGCCCTCGTTCGTCGGATAGCGCAGCTCGTCCGTCAGCGAGCCCCTCGACTGGATCTCGCCGCGGATGGCCTCGTTCAGCTGCCGCACGTCGCTGTTGCGATAGGTCAGCACCAGACGCGATCCCTCCGGGCGCTCAGTGCGGTCCTGCAGAACGTCACGCACCAGCTGGGTCCGCGCTGCCTCGCGGGTTCCCTCGAACCGCACTGCGCCCCGATCGTCGTAAGCCTGCAGCCCCGCTCCGATCCGGTGCCGGGCGAAGTCCTGTGAGGCCTCCCGCTGCCAGGGCTCGCGCTGCCGGCGGATCTCTTCCAGATCGGCAAACCCGGTGCGCTCCGCGATCGAGCGGAACGCCGCCCCGGCCCCGATCGGCTGCAGCTGCTGCGGGTCGCCCACCAGCACGAGCTTCGCCCCGGAGCGCTCGGCCTCCGCCACGAAGCGCGCCATCTGCTTCGACGACACCATGCCGGCCTCGTCGATCACCAGAATGTCGCCGCGCCCCAGCCGATCGCGATCTCGTCCCCAGCCGTGTTCGCACGAGGCCAGCGTGCGCGAGGGAATGCCGCTGGCGCCCTGCAGCTCTTCCGCCGCCTTGCCCGCCAGCGCCGCGCCATGGACGCGGTAGCCGGCGTCTTCCCACGCCTCTCGCGCCGAGTTCAGCATCGTCGACTTGCCCGTGCCGGCGCGCCCGATCACGGCGGCCAGACGCCCCTCGCCCGTCACGTGCCGGATCGCCTCGCGCTGCTCGTCGGCGAGCATCGGGCGCGCCGCCATCGCGCGCTCGACCGCGGCCCGGCCCACCCCGTATCCGCCGCTCACCGTGAGCTGCGCCGCGCCCTCCACCATCGAGCGCTCGATCGCCACCATCTCGCGCGTCGAGAACCGCGCCAGTTCCGACACGTTGCCCCGACCGTCCCGGACCTCGCCTTTCAGCTCCACCAGCTCAAGGCTCGCCATGACGGATGCGAAGGCGTTGCCGAACAGCGCGGGGTCGTCGATCGCCCGGTGCAGTGCCCGCGCCACGTCGTGCCGATCGAACACGCTCTTCTCGCCCGTGATCACCTCTAGAACGTGCTCGGGCCGTTCGCGAATGAGCGCGGCGTTGCGTTCCGCCGCCTCGCGCTCCAGCTGGACCCGGTCGATCGTCTTGCCCTGCCGCTCCATCTGCGTGGCATGCACGCCCATGTGACGCGAGGGCTCGATCTCCAGACCGCGATCGCGATGCGAGCGATGGTCGATCCGCTCCTCATGACCGGCACGCGCCAGATGCGTGTTCGCCTCTTGCTCCCACGCAAGGCGAACCTCGCGCAGCTGCATCGTCGATGTCGGATGCCCTTCCTGCAGAAGCGCCCGGTTCTCGCGCTCGATCATCGATTTCAGCCCGAACCCGTCGGGCCCGATCTCGCGCGTCGTCATCAGAATATGCGCATGGGCATTGCGAAGGTCGCTGTTGCCCTGCGGCTCGTGCAGCGCGAAGTCCACCGCGACGCCGTAGCGATCCGCAAGTCCCGCACTGAACGATCGCACCAGCGCGACACGCTGGTCTGCCGTCAGCTCATGCGGGATCGCCACCTCGAACTCTCTCGCCACCCGGGCGTCACAGCGCTTCTCGGCTTGCTCTGCCGCGTTCCACAAACGCGACCGGTCCAGCGCCCACGCCGCCTCGACGCTCTTGGGCAGGACGATCTCGGCATGAACGATGCCGCCCTTCATCCGGTAGTCGTGCACCAGGCCATCGCGCTCGTTGACCAGCAATGTCCCGGATCGATAGGCGGCGGCGGCCACGGCGCTACGTCCGCCCGTCCGGCTGATCGACTTCATCGAGCAATGATAGATGGCCAAGGCGGCGGTCCCGTTCGTCACTCCGCCATAGCACACCGATGTAGCAACGCTACTCGAAAGTGCGCCCTTACCATCCTGCTGGCGCAGTCTGCTCGCGGTCCGGGTGCCTCATCCTGAACGCCTGGGCGCGGCTTTGGATGCCAGACAAATAGGACATCGTACGATTGCGGTACGAACACGCTCTGCGCTAGGCGCCACCCGTCAGAGACGTGGAAAGGCAACGGAATGGCCAAACTCTCGATCGAGGCGCGCATTGCGCAGCTCGAAGCCCGCAAGCAGGCGTTGAAGGCGCGCCTCGGTAAGCAGGAACGTGCCATCGACACACGCCGCAAGATGTTGCTCGGCGCCATTTTGCTCGATGCCATTGAGCGCGGCCGATCCGGTCAGGGACGCCCCGAGGATCGCGAGCTCGCCGGGATGCTGGCGGACTGGGTGTCGCGCGAGCTGCCCGGCTTCCTGACACGGCCGATCGACCGCACGCTGTTTCCCGAGTTCATCAAGCCGGCAATGCCGGGTTCCGACGCGGAGACCGGACAATGAACCCGACCTTCTGGGGACGCCGCTTCAGTGTCGGGCCGCTCGTCACCGTCGCCATCGTCATCGTTGCGATCTGGTTTCCGCTCTCCTTCATCGGACGCACGAGCCCACGCTTCCTCTTCTGGGTCTCGTCACCGTTCCGGAAAGGTTTGGCCGATGCGATGAACGCCCTGGACTTCTCGATGCTCGGGCTCGTCGGGATCAGCGATCCGCAAGCCCTCTACGACTACTGGACTGCGGGACCGGGTCTGAACACCGCACTGGTCCTGCCCGCCCTCCTCATTGCGCTTCTACTCTGGCTTCTCGGCCTCGATATCGTTCAGATGCTGATCGGTGGATCGCCATCCGTTCCGCATGGCGCGGGGCGCTTTGCGTCGGCGCGCGAGGAAGCCTTTCATCGTCGGTACAAGCCGGGCGCCCTGAACGTCGGCGCCGGGCCGGGCTCGTCCTCCTACTGGTTCTCCGGACCCGAGCATCTTCTGACCGTCGCCCCGACCCGCTCCGGCAAGGGCGTCGGCGTCATCGTTCCGAACCTTCTGACCGCCGAGCGCAGCGTCCTCGTCATCGACCCCAAGGGCGAGAATGCCGAAGTGACCGCGCGCCACCGCCAGAGCTTCGGCCCCGTCCATGTGCTCGCGCCTTTTCGACAGGACGGCGTCGCCAGCGCGGGCTACAATCCGCTTGCCGGTCTCGACCCGAAGGACGATGCCTTCGTCGACGACGCCGCGACGCTCGCCGCCGCCCTCATCGTCTCCACCCCCAATGCCGACA
Organism: Aureimonas pseudogalii; assembly: GCF_014196835.1. GTDB lineage: Bacteria > Pseudomonadota > Alphaproteobacteria > Rhizobiales > Rhizobiaceae > Aureimonas > Aureimonas pseudogalii. The sequence continues at coordinate 34,366 of NZ_JACIEK010000021.1, read as the reverse complement.
ATCCGCATTTCGACGAGGGCGCACGGGCGCTCCTGCGCGGCCTCCTCATGCTCGTCGTCGTCGCCGAGCCGCCCGAGCGGCGCAACCTCGTGACCCTGCGCGAGTACCTGACCTATCCGAGGGCCCGCTTCGACCACCTCCTGCAGATCATGGCGGAGACACGGGACGGCGCCGGCGCGATCACCTCCGTCGCCAACGTCTTCGCGGCCAAGAACGACAAGGAGCGTGCCGCCATTCTCTCCACCGCACAGGAGCAGACCAACTTCCTCGAAAGCCCCGCCATCCAGCGCTCCATCACCCGCTCGGATTTCGAGTTCGCCAGCCTCAAGACCGGCATCGCCACTGTCTATCTCGTCCTGCCGCAGGAGCGCATGGAGAGCCACGGACGCTGGATCCGCCTTCTCGTCACACGGGCGCTTCAGGACATCCAGCGCACAAAAGTCAAACCAGCCAAACCGGCGGCGCCGATCCTCTTCGTCCTCGACGAGTTCGCTGCGCTCGGCGACATGCCGGCGATCAAGACCGCGATCGGCCTCATGGCCGGCTATGGTCTCCAGATCTGGGCCTTCCTGCAGAACTGGGGCCAGCTCGAGGAGGTCTACGGCAAGGGCGCCCACACCTTCGCCGCCAATGCCGGCGTCTTCCAGGCCTTCAGGGTCAACGACACCGTCACCGCCCGCTACGTCTCCGACCTCTCCGGAGACACCGCCCGCCATCAGCCGGCAGACCAGGGCAAACCCGTCGGCGGCAAGCTCCTGACGCCCGAGGAGGTCATGCACCTCGGCGACGACCGCATGTTCCTCAAGTTCAAGGGAACCCGGCCCATCCTCGCCGGCAAACGGCCCTACTTCCAGGATCGCAAACTCCGCAAGATCGCCGATCCATCCAGCTTGCACGCCGGATAGGACGCAGCCGACCTCGCAGCCTCAGAGTGGAGCGTCACCGGCGTCGGGCTTCAGCATACCCCGGGGCCGCCCCGCAATCTCGGCCAGACCCCGGTCGCACCTGCTACGCTCGCCCCTCTCGTTGCCGATACCTTCGACGAACGCTGGAGGTCGGCTAGCGACACTCGCACTTCATGGCGAACGCAGCGGTAAGGAGGAGCGTCATGGCAGTTCCAGCGATGATCCGTATGGCGGTGGTGGCTGGCGCTTGCTTCACTAACCCCGAGCGCACCCGCAACGCGAGCGGGGAAAGCGAATTTTCGACCCGACCAAGCCGTTCTCAGCCCCTCCGAACCGCCACCGCAATCGATGAAACAGTATGATTACCTCTGTTTCATTTTAGGTGTTTTCAGTGACAGACCAGCCTTTTCGACATTAAGGAGGAACCTCTGGCGCTGCGACATCTTGTCAACCCAAAGCGTCTTCGTTCCCCGAGCGACCTATGGATGGCAGCGCATGTCGGATCTCGCCAAAGCCCTTTCTGACAGGGCTCTTCAAGCCAGCGTTCAACGCGCTCTGGATGGTCGACCGCGCTATCAGATCGACCACAGCATTCCGAATGCTTTGCAGGAAAAGCTCGATGCGCTCGATCGCGCCGTCGCGGCTCGAGCCGTGCTCTGGCCTCGAACCTGAACACTTTCTGTAGGTTCCGTTTCAGGTTTCTCGCTTCGGTTTCTTCCGGTTGCGCTTCTCCGTCCTGATGGAAGACGGCCTCGTCGTCGGCAGAACGCGCCGACAGCGCGGTCTCATGCATTTTCGAGACCTTTTCGGGATCAGCGTCGACATGTGTGATCACCGCGAGGAAGGCGCCCCGAACGATCTGCTTCTTGCTCGCTGTGGGATGACCGCCGATATTTTGACGTCTGCCGATGCCATCAATCGCCATCTCGGCGCGAGGCTCCAGCAGCTGCGCCGGCAGCACCGGCTCTCGTTGCAAGCCTGTGGCAACATTCTCGACGTCTCCTATCAGCAGATCCAGAAGTACGAAACGGGCGCCAATCGCCTGTCCGTCGCCTCGCTGGTTCGTCTGGCGCGCTGGTTCGACATTTCGCCGGCATCATTCTTCGAAGGGCTCGATCCCGCCCCTTCATCCGGCGACCCCGACGTTTCCCTACGGTCTCCTCAGGAAAGAGACCGATTGCCGGACGTTCAACTGACGCGGTCCATCGAGCGTCTCAACCCGCTGTCGCGTCATCGCCTCCATGCTCTCATTCTGGCGATCGAGCAGGACCAGACGCGGCGACCAGCGAAAGACCCGGCTTCCTCGTCAGCCGATCGCCATGCCTGACAGCGCGAGGCCCACGGCGCCTCACCGCCAGCGCCGGATCAGCATGACCGCCTACACCGGTCTTTTGCTCAGGATCCGCGTCATGACCAACCGCTATCAGCCCAACGAAGCCCCATGCCCCGCGCCGCTCGAGCTCCTCGCACGGCTCCTGCGCGTGAGCGACGAGCAAGCCGCGGAAACGATCGGGAGCCTGCCCGAACGCCAGCGCGCCGAACTCGCCGTCTTCTGCTACGGTCGTGCCCACATGCGCGATCTCGGCCTCCAGATCGCAGCCCTCTGCAGCGAAGCCATGATGACGCGGACCGCAGGCCAGATCGGCAACGCGGTCTTCCACCAGGCCAGACAAATCCGTACCGCCACGAAGGCCGTGGGAGAGCCCTATCGGCGAACCGTCACGCTGGCGCGTTGCGCCTGATCAACGCTCGAGCCGTCCGGTGCCACGGCCGGTTCGGCGCCCTGCTCAAGCGCCACAACTTGTAATAATAATCAATGCTTATAATATATATTGTATATCGAATTTGCGGTATATATTATTTCTTACGGTTGAGACCAAATTTTTGCACGTGAAGGCAAGCATTTAGGCCAACTTCAATTGCATCAAAGGGCAACAGGTGGTGATGATGTCGTCACGACCGGCTCGCGGATCGGCGAGCCGGTCGAACAGGAGCATCCCCAAGTGCAAACCGTGCCAGACAGGATTCAGCAACATCCGTCCGAAGCGTATTTCCTGCTCGACAGGCTCCGTCGGCAGCGCATAACCGCTGTGTTCGAAGCCGATGCCGCCGACGAACTCATTGCATGGGGATATGCCAGACGCTCGGAGGGCGGCCTCGACATCACAGCCGCCGGATTGCTCAACAGGCAGACGTCGTAACGGGAGGACACGCTCTGGCTCCCGTGCCGGTCCCTGTCGCACGGGTGAAGCGCCCTGATCCCGATGAGGGCGCAGGCGCATGACGCTCGCTCTCGCCAGGGCCGTCGCCAGGCTCCTCGTTCTCCTCTGGCCGCTCTACGCTTTGCTGGCCACCCGCTGGCTCGGGGACGCCCTGTGGTTCTCGGCGGCCTCCACCAATGCGGTTCTTGCCGCCTTCTGGCAGACAGCGCCCGGCTTCGGGCGGGCGCTCGGACCTCTCGTCACACTCGCACTTGCCGTCATCCTCTGCCGGACCGCCGTCACCGGCCGAACCGTGGTGACGCTCGCCAGTCTCACCCTCGCCGGGTCGGTGCTCTGGTCTCTGGGGGCCGAGATCGCCCGGCTGCAGCCCTATCTTGGCGTCTCTTCGCTCCGCGACATCGTCTTCGCCTTCGATCGGGGACCCATCCTCGCAGCACTGGCTGCCGCCTTTGCCATCCACGCTGCCAACCGCATCCTCGACGGACGGTCGGTCTGGATCGGTCCCCTCGTCAAACGCTCCAGCTCGGGCACCCACGGCCAGGCCGACTGGCTCGGCATGGACCAGGCAAGCGATCTTCTCGGCAGCGGCGACATCATCCTCGGCGAAGCCTACAGCGTCGACGGCACCAAGCTCGGTGCCACGCGCTTCGACCCGTCCGACCGAAGCACCTGGGGGGAAGGCGGCCAGCATCCCCTGCTGCGCACCGACGGGCTCCTCGACAGCGGTCACGTCCTCGCCTGCATCGGCTCCGGCGGCGGCAAGACCGCCAGCCTCGTCATCCCCACCGCCGCCAGCTGGCAGGCCGGCCTCGTCGTCCTCGACATCAAGGGCGAGGTCCATGACCGCGTCGCCCGGCTGCGGGCCTCGAGAGGGCGACGCGTCGTACGCTTGAGCCCTGGCGATGCCAGCAGCGCCAGCTTCAACGCTCTCGACTGGATCGATCCCTCCACCGATCGCGCCCTCATCGACATCCGCCGCGTCGTCAGCTGGCTGATGGGCGAGACACCCACCGAGAAAGCCTCCAGCAACCAGTATTTCCGGGACACATCGGCCGCCCTCATCGCTGCGGTCCTCGCCGACGTCATTTTCGATGAGACCCTTGCCGACGAGGACCGGACGCTCACGACCGTCCGCCGCTTCCTCACCCTGCCCCGGCCACTCCTCCTCGACCACCTCGCCGACATCCACGCCAAGGGACCGACCTACGGCTTCGGCTTCCCGGCCCAGATTGCCGGCAACCTCAAGGGCATCACCGAGAAGCAGTTCGACGGCTTCTACGGCCAGGCCGGCACCGCCACCGCCTGGCTCTCCGTCCCGAGCCTGGCCGCGATCGTCAGCGCCGGCACGCCGACGACCTTCCGGACCCGCGCGCTGCGTTCAGGCAAGCTCGACGTCTTCCTCTGCATCGATCTCGGTACCCTCAACGACTTTCCCGAGCTTGCCCGTCTCGTCATCGGCTCGCTCCTCAACGAGCTGTATCTCGCCAAGGGTCAAGTCGCCGGGCGTACCCTCTTCCTCGTCGATGAGGCCGCCCGCCTTGGCTACATGCGCATGCTCGAGGAAGCCCGCGACGCCGGGCGCGGCTTCAAGATCAACCTGATGCTGATGTTCCAGACGCTCGGGCAGATGGACGTCTACGGAAAGTCGGGCGTGCGTCAGTGGATGGATGTCGCCGCGATCAAGGTCTTCTCCTCGATCGGCGATCCCGACAGCGCGGAAGCCATCTCCCGGCAATGCGGCGAGTTCACCGCGCTCAGCCACGGCACCAGCACCTCGTCGGGCTCCTCGCACAGGCGCGACGAACTCTTCGGCAGCGCAAGTCGCAGTGCCGGCTCCTCCACTGGCGAGGTCGCTCGCCGCCTGATCCGTCCCGAGGAGATCCTGACGCTGCGCGGCGACGAGCAGCTCATCCTCGTCAAGGGACAGAAGCCGATCCGCTGCGGCAAGGCCTTCTGGTTCCGCCGTCCCGGGATGAAGGCCACCCTCGACACCAGCTCGTTCGAACGAGGCCGTACATGAGCCCACCCCTGATCCCGAACCGTATCCAATGGTCCCGCCGGCGCAAGCCGGTGATCGCGGCGCTACTTGGAACGGTGGCGCTTGTCGCGGGAGCCATTACCCTGACCTTCGGGAACGGCAGCGGTGGAAACGGCACGGATCGCCTCTCCGCAGCCGAGGCGGCACAGCGTGAGAGCACCTTCGCCGGGATGATCGCGCTGCCTCTCGTGGCGTCCGGCGAGCGCGACGCTGCCATCGACACCATGGCCTTGCCACCGAAGGCACAGGCCAGCCTCAAGGCGGACCTCGAGGCCGGGCGCAGCGCTCTGGCATGGATCGAGGTCTGGGACGACCAGGCCGCGGACGGCGACCGGATCCGCATCTCGGCGGGCGGCTTCGATCTCGATCTCGATCTCTACAAGGCTCCCCACCGCATCGGTATTCCCGTCACCGGCCCCAGCCCGGGCCTTGCGATCACCGGCCTGCACGATGGCGGCGGCGGCATCACTGTCGGCATCCAGACCCTCAAAGGCACCGTGCTGACACCCGTCATCCGGCCCGGACAGGTCTTGCCCATCGGGCTGCGATGACCGGACGTGTTCCGCTTCGACAGCTCGCCGCGCTCGCCGGGATCATCCTCCTCGCCGTCTGGCTGTTTCCGGCGCTGGGGCTCGTGCTCGTCGTCATGACAGGCGCCCTCGTCCTCGCCGCCCTCCTCGGCCTTGCCCACGAGCACGGCCTCACCGCTCCCCTCGCCCGGAGACTGCCCATGGCCAACGACATCCTCGACCGGTTCACCAATCGCCAGGCGCTGGAAAGCCTCGTCGGGGCGGCCCAGACGTCCGAACTCATCGATGCCGCCGCCCTCGCCGAGACGTTGAGAGCGAAGGTCATCGGTCAGGATCAGGTCATCACCGACGTCACCCTCACCATCCGCCGGCGCCTCGCCATGGAACGCCGCGAGAAGCCGGTCGGCGTCTTCTGCTTCGCCGGTCCTCCCGGCGTCGGCAAGACAGAGCTCGGCAAGCAGCTGGCGAGTGCCCTCGGTCGCGGCTTCCAGTTCCATGACATGTCGACCTGCTCACGGCCCGAAGGTGCCGCCACCCTCTTCGGCTCGCCGAAGGGCTACATGGGATCCGACAGCTACGGCCAGCTGACCGCAGGACTTCGCGATCAGCCCGCCAGCCTCGTTCTCCTCGACGAGTTCGAGAAGGCCAGCCCAGAAATCATGCGGCGCTTTCTCACCGCCTGGAACGACGGCTTCGTCACCGAAGGCTCGGACGGGCGCAAGATCGCCACCAGTCGCGCCATCTTCGTTCTCACCACCAACGCCGCCTCCGACCGGATTAGTGACCTTGCCCGCGAGATCACCGATGCCGACCAGCTGGCCGCCGCCTCGAAGGCCGCGCTGCGCGAAGCCGGGTTTCCGCCGGAGGTCCTGTCGCGCATCGACCAGGTCTTCTCCTTCCGTCCGCTCGTCGGTCTCGACGTGGCCCGTGTCGCCATCGTCCAGATCGTGCGGCTCGTCGAGGATTACGGGCTCACCGTCGCGGACGGCGTCGGGGAGGAGGGCATCGATGCCGAACTCCTCTTCGACGCCATGCAGCGCAACGATGAGACGCCCTCGACCGGCGGTGTGCGTGACATCGTGCGCGCCATCGAGCGACAGATCTCCGAAGTTTTGATCGAGGCGCGCGCTGCCGGCGCCGGCAAGGTCCGCCTGACAGGGAGGCGATCGGACAGCGGTGACCTCATCGCCGGCGTCGAGCGCGTCGGCTGATGGGACTGCTCCGGCTCTGGCGCGAGGCGCCGCTCTGGCGACACGCCGTGCTGAGAGCCGGTCTGGGCACCGTGCTCCTCGCCATCGCGCCCTCGACCTGCTCGGCGCCGCCGACGACGACCGCGAACACCGCTGCCACGGGAGCGACGCCACCACCCGGCAGCGGCAGCTACACGTCTCCTAGAGCCCAGACCGCGGCACCGGCAGGATCTGCAACGCCGGCGGCGTCCTCGCCAGCGCCCGGCACCGCGCCGCCCAGGCCCGCCGCCGGTCTGACGCTGATCCCCTCGCCCTCGGCTCCCAAGCCCTTCGTGCCGCCCGTCATCGGCCCGAACACGGCGATCGGGCCCGCCACCATCACCGCGCCGCGGGCCACCCCGACGCCCGGCTTCGGAACGATCCGGCCCGCGTCGCCCCGCACCCTTCCCGACGCCATCCCGCCCAGGACCCTGCCATGATTCGCACCACAGCCCTCCCCCTTGCAGCCCTCATCACCATGGTCGGCGGCCTTTCGGGTGCGAGCGCACAAAACCCCACGCCGGTGCCGGCAGCGGGGCAGACAGCGCCTGCCTCCACACCCTCGCCGGACGCCCGGATCGAGGCCGTCGAGACGCGGATGAACGCCATCGACGGCAAGCTCGACCAGCTGCTCGGCGTTCTCACCGCGCCCAAAGATAAAGCGCCGGCACCGGCCCCCACACCAGCAACCTCGTCCGCTTCCGCTGCCTCGGCCTCCGGTTCGGATCCGGCTTCAGGCTCCGTCGCATCCGGAACCAGCTCCGCTCCTCCCGCCGATGGCGCCACCATCACGCCGGCAACCGTCACGCAAGCTGCCGCCACGAAGCTGCAGCCCGGCTGGGTCGCGCGGACCTACCCGATGGCCCATCGATCCCTGGAGAAGACCGGCGACGTCCTCAGCGCCTTCGTGCTTCCCGAAAGCACCTTCCATCTCGACGACCACGTCTCCCATTCCCTGTTCCCCAGATCCACGAAGGTCGCCTATGAACTCACCGGGTTCCTTGACGTGAAGGAAGCCGGCGATCACTCGCTCGGCCTCATCGTCGATGAAGCCAGGTCCGGCAGTTGTGCCGCCAAGGCCTCGATCGAGAACCAGGTCGTGTTCGAGGACGCCGACATGAATGGTGCCGATAAGGGTTTCGATCCCGTCATTGGCATCGCTCGGCTCGACCGCGGGCTCTACGAGGTCCGGATCTGGATCGCCTGCTCCTACAACGAGCCCAAGCCGATGCGGGTGCGGGTGATTTCCAGATCGCCGTCCATGTCAGCGCCCGAGGTTCTCGCGCCCGGCGCCATCGGTCACAGGGAACTCTAGTACCGCGATCGGACCGTCTCCGCTCCAGAGCGCCTGGACGAGCGCCGATTATTGCACATCGGCTGCGATCCTGCTACTGGAGCAGAAACGATACGGGGAGGATCATCGCATTGCCGGGCCGGAAAGCGTCGATGGCGAGGAACTTGCCGCACGCCTGACCCTGGGCCTCCGGCAGGCCGATCACCTACCGCTCCGAGCCGCTCTACCTGTTCAATCGAGACGTGGAAGCTGCGTTGGAGTCAGGCATGAGACGGACCATCGCCTCGAAGTTCCGCTACTTCCGCGACCATCCAGACGATGCGGATCGCATTCTGGCAGGCTCGTGGGATCCGGTGACGCTTCCCGGCTTGAAGTCGACGACCATCGGGGCTTGGGCTCGTCAGCGGCGCGAGGCGTTCCGCTGACAGCGGGACGGAACGAGCCCCCTGCCAGAAGGCGAACGGCAGCTTTCGCCGTTGGCCTTCCTGATCGTGGACCGGCAGAAAACTACCCGATCTTGTCGTTTTGCACCTGTTGAACTCGCTCTCCAGTTGAAACATAACATAAGCAAAGTGTTTCATACGCTTGGTTGACGCCCCAACGCTTGGACACCGCCCGTCCGGGTTTGCCCCTCGATTTGACAATGACAGCTGGCTACGCAAAGTGACCATGTCAGTTCTATGACGCACGGAGTGCACCCGATGCCGGATATCTATGCCATTGCAGTTTCGGTGACCGAACTGGCCCAGCCTGGGATCAAGCCCAAGGATCTTATTGAAGCGGTTCGTGAACGTCATCCCGCAGCGAGCAAGAAGCAGATCGTCCGGGGCGCCTTCATGGCAGTGATCACCCAGGTGGAAGCCGAACCCGGGAAAGCTGCGCGAATGCATGAGGCCGCGATCTCGGGTGTGTTCGATGACAGCGAACCCCGCTCTTCCGGCAAGGGCATGAAATACAACAAGAAGACGCCAAAATCGGAAAAATGAAACAGAATTGATAATTCTGTTTCAAAAACTGGTTCTCGTCGTCGATAGTCCTGTTTCAGCTTTCCTTTCGCTGGAGGTACACTCCGGTCATGCAACAGCCTCCTGTCCTAAGCTCCCATCGCTTAAAACTACGCAGCCTGCACGAGACCGATCATAAGGCGCTGCTCGATCTGGCTCGCGATGACGAGGTCACACGCTATCTTCATGAGGGGCCGACACCCTCCCTGATAGAGGTGGCGAACCGTGTGGTTGGTGCCAACCAGCAATGGAAATTTCGTGGATACGGCATGATGGCCGCCGAAGATTCAGAAGGTTTTGTAGGGCGTTTAGGGGCTTACCACCCGGCAGATGCTCCGGATCCCTTGCTGGTTTATGCATTTTCCCGCCAAGCTTGGGGGAAAGGGTACGCCACAGAGGCCGTCAGCCTGTTTTTGAATTGGATGGAGATGACGCATCCTTCGGTTCGCCTGGTGGCTCATGTGAACCCCAAGAATGAAGCGTCGGCCCGTGTCCTGTCGAAGCTCGGAGGTTCTCCAATCGGCACGACGGTTCGAGCAGACAGCCATCTTGATGTTTGGGCTCTTACAAAAAATTTATGAAACACTTTGGCTGTAAAGTGTTTCAAGGCTCTGAGCGAAAGTGTGGCAGCAATCTGGGACATCAGACAACGAGTGAAGCTTGCCAACCCTGTTCCGTTAGATCCGATTGACGGTCGGAAAACGCGGGATCGAAGCCTGCTTCCCATGGAAAGACACCTTCTCGGTCAGGCCATACCACTTGCAGACAAGGGAACTCATCGCCACGGTAAAACCAGCGACTCCAGCCCAGATGATCCGCATAGAACCGCTTGGCTATGGGAAATATGCAGGCCGGCAAGTTGGCAAAAACCCGATCCGTTTTTTTGCCAAACGAGAGCGCTGCCTGAGCCTGGGCGTCACGGTACAAATCCCAGAAAACAGTATGTGCTGCTTCTCCCATCATGCCGAACATGATGAACTCGGGCTGGCTGGTGGTAACCCAGAATCCCGTGCTGTAGGAGAAGCCTGGTCCCTCTCTGTCGCCTGAAACCTCTGTTCGAATAAAGCCGTGCTCGCGCACCTCTGCAACGAACGCCATTTCGGACGTGTCGAGGGTCTTAGCAGGAACGTCGAGCACGGTCCGCATGGTCTAGCCTTACTGTAGAATGATAGCGGTATGAGCCGTTTTCAGCGATCCTCAAATCTCGCGAATGGCTCCGAGCTGAAGCCATACCCAATCGGGATTTCGATCGTCATCGGCGTAAACACTGATTGCCACCCGCCCGGATGGAACTGGTACATTGAGGTAGCGAAAACCGCTGCTGTCCGTCAGCGTAACAACGCCGCTTGATGCATCGATGGATCCGCTAAACAACTTTCTTCCGTCGGCTTCGCAGGCTTGGTCCGAAACCGTGACACAGGATGCGCCATCGACAAAAGACATTACCCAAAAGGTTAGGCAGTTACGGGTCACGGTGACGAAGGATGCTCCCGTGTCTTCCGGGATCAAAATATCAGATGCATCGTCAGTCAGGAAAAGGACGGGATGGGCCGTTTCCACCTGCATCTGAAATTTTGCCATATGCTTTCCACCACCAAAACGTTGAGTTCATGCAAGGCATGATGAGGATCACTGCAGAGGAGGTAAAGGCGGGTCCAGCCATCGAGATTGAGCCTACGAACGGCAACCTCTGCCGCAAAACCCAGGAAAAGCAGGCTAACGGTTTCGAATGAACGACCTGATCGACCCCGCCGGCCACCGTCTCTATCTCACTGCCTCCGAGCGCGCGTCCTTCCTCGCCGCCGCTACCAAGGCCGACCGCGAGGTCCGCACCTTCTGCGAGGTCCTGCACACCACAGGCTGTCGAATATCCGAGGCGCTAGCGTTGACCGTCCGGCGCGTCGATCTCGACGCCCAAGCCCTCGTCTTCGAGACCTTGAAGAAGCGCCGCCTTGGCGTCTTCCGTGCCGTGCCGGTGCCGGCGCCCCTCCTCGGACACGCTCGATCTCGTCCACGGCCTGCGCGAGGCCCGCAAGAAGCAGGGAGACCCCCTCCTGTGGGAGTGGAGCCGCACCACAGCCTGGCGCGACGTAAAGGGCGTCATGCGCGTTGCCGGCATCGAGGGACCGCAGGCAACGCCAAAGGGCCTGCGCCACGGCTACGGGGTTGCGGCGATCGGCGCGGCCGTGCCGCTCAACATGCTGTCGAAATGGATGGGCCATGCCGCGATCGAGACGACGGCGATCTACGCCAACGCCTTGGGCGAGGAGCAGCGCTCCATCGCAGAGCGCATGTGGCAATGATTGCGCTTGCAAAATATGCAAGCATTTTCTAATTTTCTGACATGAACAGCAGGCAGAAGAAGACCCTTGCCGTCGTCTTCAAAGACCCGGTTCCGGGCACCCTCGAATGGGTCGATATCGAAGGGCTGCTCGTCGCCGTTGGATGCCAGATCATCGAGGGCAACGGCTCTCGTGTCCGGTTCGAGAAGGACGGAGAGCTGGAGAGCTTCCATCGTCCGCATCCGGCCAAGGAAGCGAAGCGATATCAGGTTCGCGCCGCCCGCGCGTTCCTGATCAGACTTGGGATCGAGCCATGAGCAACGTGATCACCTACAAGACCTATTCGGCCCGCGTCGAATACGACGACGAGGACGGCATCCTGTTTGGCCAGATCGCCGGTATCCGCGATGGCGTCGGCTTTCACGCCGGCAGCGTCGAAGAACTGCGCACGGCGTTCCACGAGGCCGTGGACGACTATCTCGAAACTTGCGCCAGGATCGGCAAGGAGCCCCAGAAGCCCTATTCCGGCAAGGTGATGTTCCGAGTCAGCCCGGAGATCCACCGCAAGGCCGCGATCGCGGCCGAGTTGGCCGGCAAGAGCCTCAATCAGTGGGCCGAGGACGCCTTGACGAAAGCCGTGCACGAAGTCCGGCCATGAGCGAGCAGACCTTCACCAGCGTTTGGGACGCGATCGATTCGACGCCGCAGGAAGCCGAGAACATGAAGCTGCGCTCGTCGCTGATGATGGCGCTGGAGCAGCACATTCGCGCTCAGGCCTGTGGCCAGATCGACACGGCCAGTCCGCCGACCTGGGCACGCTGCGACAGCCGGCTTTATCGGCTCGGGCAGTCCAAGGCGGACTATTCCAAGGGGCTTGAACGGTAGCCCTCGCCGTCCGCGCGCTCCCCATAGCGCCGTAGCGGACGGCGAGGGCGGGTCCAATCCCGGCAACCGCCGTCTCCGTCCCGGCGATCTGGGAAAGGCCTCTTCACTACGGCGCGTTGGAAAGCGCGTTCAGAGGCATTTCTCAGCCCGCCTCATGCCGAGCCCCGGCCCTCCTACATGCCCATTCGCTCGGAAGCCCCGCAGCGCCGCGAAGCCGGCACTGGTTATCGACTCTCGAAAGCGTATCGTGGAGTGACGGTTCAACCGCCGTCGTGCCTGGCAGACCAGGGATGTCAGAATGTTCGATCTCACGACGCGGCTGCCATCTGTCGCCGAGCTTTAACGGTCCCCCGTCATTCTGGAGGCGACGAGTGGAGAGGGAGCGGATGTCGAACCAGGTGGTGATCGGGGTTCTCGCGTATGGTCTTACGATCAACGTCCTCGCCTACGCCGTGATGGTGCTCGACAAAGCCAATGCCAGGAACGGCACGCGACGGATCCCCGAGGCGACGCTCCTCAATCTGGCGTTTTTGGGCGGCAGTATCGGAACCGTCATCGCGCAACAGACCATGCGTCATAAGACGCGCAAGGAGCCGTTCCGCTCAAAGCTGGTCGGCATCCTCGTGCTCCAGATCGTGGTGCTCATCACAGTGACGGTCGCGCTGATCGTGGCGGGTTCCACCGAGGCGCTGTGGAAGCGTCTCACCTCGTGAGACCCCTGGCGGTCGCCTGGGATGAGAGCGTCATCATCCCGTCCTCCGCCGATCGACGAGGCAACGGCCTGGAAGAGCGGACAAGCGAAAGCGATCACGTGGTGTGAACCGATGACGAAGCGGACGAGGATCGCACTGGAGGGCCGCTGAGCGGCGTCAGGCCTTTGGCACGACCCTTGCACCTATCCCTCTCGAAAGCCTTTCACGGGGCGCGAAGCGCCCTGTGACCGCAAATCCGAGCGTAGCGGAGGAAGAGATGATTTGGGTTTGGTTTTTGGATGACAGAAGTGTCACCCCTTGTCTTGAGGGGTCGAAGACCGCCTCGAAGGGCCGGAACTCGGCCTTCGGCGTCTCGGCCAGCCAACGGGCGAGCCCCCTCGCCTCCTCGTAGAACGGAGCGACGAGGGCGGTGAGCTTCACGGTGAGGCCGAGATGCATGCCGCGGCCTGAACGCAGGATCTCGAGCTCGACATAGCCGAAGCGCACGAGGTCGACGAGGTAGCGCCGGATGGTGCGCGTCGAGCGGGCCATGATGTTGCCGGCGGTGCCCTTGGTGATCGACGTGACGCGGCCTTTGCCGCAACGCGCCCGCAGCACCTGGAGGAAGGCCTTGGCGTTCGGCGTCAGGCGATCGTCGCGCGCCGCCGTGGTCGCCATGGATTGCGCGTACTGGCGGCTGTCGTTCGGCGAGGGGCGCTCATGGCGCGGCCGTGCGATGGGGGGCCGCGGCGCGCCGTCCCTGCCCTGTCTGGCTGCGCCGGATGACGGCTTCGCCGGCACGGCGCCGATCGCGGCCGAGCGGCGCTGCGCCTCGGCGACCGAAATCAGCCCGGCGCGCTGCTCGCGCCAGATCTCGGCCCGGGCCGCGAAGTCCGGGTGCGGAGCCTCGGACACGCCTTGCACCAGAGTAAAGAGGTCCGTTCCGGCGTCCACGCCTGTTTCCAGGGCGCGCGTCGGCACGAGCACGCGTCGAGGCGTGCGGGATCGTTCGTCCGTCATGGTCCCTTCCTTGCGCGAGGCAAAGCAAGGCCGTGGCGGGAAGCCGCGTTTTCACTTGACGATGAAGGGAGTCGGGGCTAGACCTGTGGACAGCGACGAACACAGATGAAGGCTCCGGCGGCTCCCGCTTCGGGGCCTTTTTCTTTGCGCTATCGCGTCTCCCGATGAATGATAGACATGGGCCTCATGCCTCCTGCGTCTTTAGGAGGTCGGCATCGGCCTCGGTGAGCAGATCGAGATCGGCTTTCGCGATGAGAACGCGGATCACGTCCGAGCGTGACTGTACGCCCAGACGCTCCTTCACCTCGTCGAGCGCGGCGATCTCGCTTTCGTGGAGAACCGTTTCCGTGGACCGCAGACCGACCGCACGACGACGCGCGCGTATCGCGGCAACGGCCTTTGTGGTGGTTCTTCGCAGCATCGGACAGACTCGATTCTAGTAGGTTACTAGAAAGGGTTACGTCACCCCCTTGGCGAAGACCACCCCTAGCGCCCGGCGGCACTATGCGCGACACCGGCCCGGCGGGGATTGAAGAGGCGCGACATGGGGCGGCGGCGCCGCGATGGAGACCGCTCGAGCCCTGCTAAAACGTTGATTTCGCTGGGGCTGACGCCGGGCTGACCTGCGGGGGCGGCAGAGGCTTATCCCGCCCTTACTCTTTGACGGCTTATGCGATAAAAGTCGGACGACACCCGTCAGAAGGACTACTTCCCCCCCATGAACGCCTCAGCCGTCCCGATTCTCTCTGAAGACCCGGCCGAGAAGGTCGTGCGTCACGGCGCGATTCTCTCGGCCGAGTTGCTGGCACGCCGCCAGCAGATGTATCCGCCGGATGCGCGCAAGACCCTTCGGTTCTTAATGACCCACGAGGTGTCGAAGCTGACGTCGATCCCGGAATCGACGTTGCGGACCTTGTCGATCGAGGGCAAGGGCCCCGCCCCCGCGCGGCTCGACAACAACCACCGGGCCTACACGCTGGCCCAAGTCAACGAACTGCGCGCCTTCGCCGCCCAGACTAAGCCTTCGGAAGCGCTGCGTTTTTTGCCGCGCCGGCGCGATGGCGACCGGCTGCAGATCCTGTCGATCGCCAATTTCAAGGGCGGCAGCGCCAAGACCACCACGAGCGCGCATCTGGCCCATTATCTCGCGCTCGCCGGCTTTCGCGTTCTGGCGATCGATCTCGACCCGCAGGCTTCGCTCTCGGCCATGTTCGGCTTCCAGCCAGAAATGGACGTCGGGCACAACGAGACGATTTATGCCGCGTTGCGCTACGACGAGGAGCGCCGCCCCATCCGAGAGATCGTTCGCGAAACATACTTTACCGGCATCGACCTGATCCCCGGCAACATCGAGGTGATGGAGTACGAGCACGAGACTCCTCGCGCCCTGGCCGGCGGATCCGACGGCATGGACGGCATGTTCTTCGAGAGGCTGCGGCTCGCCATCGGCGAGGTCGAGGACGATTACGACGTCGTCCTTCTGGACACCCCGCCCTCGCTCGGCTTCCTCACCCTCGGCGCGATCTACGCCTCCACCGGTCTTATCGTCACCGTGCACCCCGCCATGCTGGACGTCATGTCCATGAGCCAGTTTCTGCTGATGATGGGCGATCTCATCGGCGTGGTGCGGGAGGCCGGTGCCCATCTCAACCAAGACTTCCTGCGCTATCTCATCACGCGCCACGACCCGAACGACCAGAGCCAGGTCCACGTCGTGGCCATGCTGCGCGGGCTGTTCGGCGAGGACGTGCTGATCCCCACCGCCGTGGAGAGCGCCGCGATCGAGACGGCAGGGCTGGCCAAGCGCACTCTCTACGAGTTGGAGCCCGGCCATGTCGGCGCGAGCACGGTGAAGCGCGCGCGCGAGTCCATGGACGCGGTGAACCAGCGTATTCTGGAACTGATCTGTCAGGGATGGGGCCGAGCATGAGCAAGGGACCGCGCAAGTCCATTCTGGCCAATTTCGCCTCCTTCGCCGCCGAGGCGAAAGCGCAGGCCGGCGAGGCGGCGAACGCGGGTGGCGACGCCCTTGCCCCTGCCCCCGCCGCCGGCGGCGCGCCATCCGCCGCGCGTCCCGCCACGCCACCGGCGGGCGGTATGGTGCAGCGCGTCGGCGCCTCGGTGATCGGCGCGACGCAGCGCTCGATCGCCGAGTTGCGCGAGGAGCGCGATCAGCTGCGGGCGCTCGTGGACGCCGGCGGCGCGCGCGAGATCGACGCGTCGCTCGTTGACCCCTCCCATTTCCGCGACCGGATGCCGGATGACGACGACGCGGATTTCGAGGGGTTTCGCGCCCGCTTCGCACAGGAGGGGCAGAAGGTGCCCGCCGAAGTACGCGTGCATCCCGACGTGCCCGGCCGCTTCCAGCTCGTTTTCGGCCATCGGCGCTGGCGGGCCGCGCGCGAGCTGGGCGTGCCACTACGTGCCATCGTCGTTGCTAAGAGCGATGTTGAGGTCGCGGTTTCACAGGGCATTGAAAATGCCGAACGTCAAGATCTGACGTGGATTGAACGCGCGCGATTTGCCGCCACATTGGAGCAGGCTGGGCTGAAAGCGCGCGAGATTCGTGCGGCTCTCGGCATTGATGATCCAGAGCTAGCGCGTTTTCGCTTGGTGCTACGCTCCTTGCCCAAAGAAGTGATTGAGGCCATCGGCCGTGCGCCCAAAGCGGGACGACCCCGATGGGTCGAGATGGCCAAGCTAGCCGAAGAATTTCCGGCGCGTGTGGCTTTGGTCTCTCAAACCCTGGCGGACGTCAGAGATGCGTCATCGGATGGGCGGGTCCAGGTCGCTCTCTCCGTCCTGCGTGGGCAACCGGAACCAAGTGACGAACCACTTGAGATACGTGCTGCCGATGGCCAGCTTTTGGCGCAGGTCCGTCTAACGCGAGGGACGATGCAACTGACGGCGGTGCGCTCCGTGGCCTCGGAGTGGGGCGTTTTCTTACGGGAAGAGGTGCCGCATATCGCGGAACGCTTTGAGATTTGGAAGGCAAAACGCCAGGAAGAGTGAGGTCTAGAACCTTGGCAGTTGCCAAGGTTTAGGGATGCGGCGATGCGGTGGAATCCCTCGAGGTTCGGGCACCTGTCGCGAGATCGGCCTATGTTGGTAGCTTAGGAGCGGGCATTGATATTCGCTCGTACTAAAAACAGGAGATGAACTGGGACCTCCCCTCGCCTTCGGTCAAGGAATGAGGTTCAAGAGCAACGCGCCTCGCATGCACAGGAACATGCGAATCTATCGCCAGCAAAGGGATCGAAATCGCTTCCCTGTCGCCCAAAACGCCGTGCGTGAAGTCGGTCAGCTTGAATAGTCAAATCTAATGGCGGTGTCGTCCTCTTGTGGAGGGTGTCGTGCGGCTACGCGATCCTAATGATCGAGCACAATGGCACTTGGCGCGCCCGGCTCCCTACGCGAGTCCACTAGCACCGACGAATGGCTTCCTGCTGGCACAATCGCGACATAGTCGAATCCTGCCCCCTTGATCTACTCCTCAGCCAGCCACGACGCGAGACACGTCCGAGGCATAGGTAAGCTTCGTTCTTCCGTTCGGAATGCGAATAATTATAGAATCTTGCTGATGTAGGGATGGTCTGCGCGACGCCTTGGACTGCTGCGACCGCGAGAGCATCGGCTTCGTCGCCACCACCGAAGGCATCAAGGGCGAGCACGTCGAGGCCCTCATGCTCCTCGTCGTGGAGGGCCGCTTCGGCCGCGTGAACCGCCTGCCACAGACGATCGAGTGGCTCACCGACAACGGCTCGGGCACCATCGCCGGCGAAACCAAGCGCCTGGCATGCAATATCGGGCCAGAGCCCAGAACCACGCCAGAGTTGAGCCCGCAATCCAACGGCATGGCCGAAGCCTTTGTCCGAACGATCAAGCGCGACTACGTCCGCGTCTCGTCCCTTCCGCATGCTCGAACCGTCATCGACACACGGCCGGTCTGGTTCAAACACGACAACACCGTTCACCCGTACAAGGCGCTCGACTATCTGTCACCGCGTGAATTCATCGCGTCCCGACAATCCCTCTGATCCTGTCCGATCATTCGGGGGCAACAACACAACCCGTTCTCGCGCATCAGCCGGGCGGTGCGCCGCCGCCCGATCGCCAAGCCATTGCCGCGCAGTTCATGCACCATGCGCGGGCTGCCATAGGTCCCGTTCGAAACGGCAAACGCTGAGCGGACATGCGCCAGCAGCACCATGTCGTCGCGCTGGCGTTGGCAGGCCGGACGATCCTGCCAGGCGAAATATCCGCTTGAGCTGACGCCAAGGACTTTGCACAGGCGATGGATGGGGAACTCTTTCTTCGCCGCGTCGATGAAACGAAACCTCATCGACTTCCCTCCTTGGCGAAAAAAAAAGTTGCGGCCTGCTTCAGGATCTAGCGCTCTTGCCGCAAGATCTCGTTCTCGCGTCGCAATCGGTTCACCTCGACGGCCAAGTCCTCCTGACGTTCAGGAGGCGGCGCTTCCAGATCGCGCTCCCGGCGCTTGTCGAGCCAACGGCGCAACGTCGAAAGCCCTATGCCGAGATCCTCGGCGATCTCACGCTGCGTTCGACCGCTCGTCTCCACCAGACGAACGGCCTCCGCCTCAAACTTCTTGCCAAACCGGCGCTGCGGCTTGCCCATGGAATGCTCCTCTTTCCTGCAGAAGAGCTCTCCACTTTCCCGGCTCTTGCGCATGTTGTGTGGTTTCACGGTGCCAAGAGCAGCCGTCGGCGGAGCAGATCGAGACTTGCGCGGCCATACATCGAACGCTTCAGCAGCTTGAGCTTGTTGACCTGGCCTTCGACTTGGGCGTTGCTCCATCCTGTCCGCAGGGCCGCCTGGACTGCAGCACCGTCCTGTTCGAGCCCGGCGGCGAACGTTTCGAGCGGGCGGATGCCGCACCCCTTCGCGTCGAGCAGCCATGTTTCAAAGACGGAGACAGCGTCTCGGGACCGGGTGCCGACGCGGCGGACAAGATCGACGAAGCTGCGAACGAGGGGGATGAGAATGGCGGCATCGTGATCCTGATCAAGCTGCTGGACGATAGCCGCTTCTTCAGCCGATCGCGTCGCAGGCGCTTTGACGATCAGCCATGCGAGCTGCTTGGGCGATGGAAGGGACGAAGGTTGCCAGGAACGCCACTGTGGAGGGACTGCGTCGGATCGGAGCGGCGCATGCTTTGAAGGAGCCGTTCGATGGTCCTGAAGCCAGCGGTGGATCTGGCCGACAGATCCGATGTAGCCATGCGCACGGCATTCGCGCCAGAGCTGCAGGCCGTTCTCACAGCCTTGCGCCAGCCGCGCCTGGAGCATCGAAAGGTACGGGTCGATGATGCTGGTTCCCGGTGGCTGCACGGCGCGCTCTGGAAAGGCTTCGGCATAGGCAAACTTACGCACGGTTGTCGGAGACAGGCCTGTGGCACGGCTGATCGCCATCACCGTCTCGCCGGCGAGATGGCGACGCCGAACGTCGTCATATTGAGCCATGCGCCGGACTCGGCTGTCGGCTGCAACGGTTTCGTCCGCTTGGGTGCGCCTGAACGTTTTGATGCGGCTCGCCTTTGCCGTCTCCGGGAAAGGCAGCATCGGCAGTCGCCGCAGACGCGCATGGGCTCCGGCGGTCCAGCGCTCGACCATCTGCCGCACGTTGTAAAGAAGGTGCCAGCGGTCGGCGACCTGAACGGCGCTCGGAGCGCCCGTCGTGATGGCGCGGCGATACTCTGTCGAACGATCGCGTGCGACGACTTTGATCTCAGGCCTTTGACGAAGCCAGTCGATCACCGGTTCTGCCGTTCGGTCGGGCAAGAGGTCGATCGGCCGATGGCGCTCGAGATCCACGATGATCGTTCCGTAGCGCAACCGCTTCCTCATGGCCCAATCATCCACGCCGATCACCGCCGGTACCGGCATGGCCGGCTGAGGCAGCCGGCGAACCAGCCGCAGGATCGTGTCGCCGCTGACGGGCATCGCGAGTTGGCTCGCGAGGCGGCCCCCTGCAGCGCCGCCGAGAGCAATTCCGATCTTCGCCTGAGCCTGTGCGAGACGCTTGGTCCTTTGCGCCGACGGCGCAATCAGCATCGGCAGTCGCTCTGCGAAAGTTCGTCGTTGGCAGCCGTCGTTCGCACAGGCATACCGCCGAACACGAACGTCGAGCCGGACCTACCGACCGGCAACGGGCAAATCGGCTGGATGACGGTCATAGTAGCCGTGCACGATCGTTGATCGTCGTTGACACTCCGGGCATCGCTCGCCCTCATGGCGTCCCTGCAACGAAATGGTCAGCCCCGACTTCCCTTCCCGCCAGACTCCTTCGCCAAGGCAGCCAGGCATTATGGATATCTCCGACATACTTCCTCCACCGCGTCATCTGCGGTGTTAGAAAGAGTCCCGGCGCCCAAAAACCACACAACATGCGCAAGAGCCACTTTCCCGAGGCAAGTCCACTCGTCCTCGGCCTTCTCGTCGCCCTCGCGTTGACCGGGCTTGGCGTTCCCACCGTCGTCATCGGTCTTCTGGCTTTGGCTGCGCCTGCCTCCGACACGATGGATGTCGTAGGCGACGAGCGGCCGTTTACGGTTCGCCGCATCTTGGCGAACTGGACGTCGTGGCGGACGTTAAAGAAAGCTGAGGTGAATGCCGATCTACGGCTTTCTGACCACGTAGCCGAATGCGGTCGTTGCTCCAATCCATCCCTAAGCCCTAACACCTGCCGGGTTGAGAGTGGATCATACGTTTATACGGTCCCCGCGGTTGTTCGATCAGCCATGATCTCCTGCCATGATTCGTAGGCGGCAAGCACCGTCTCCATTTGAGCAGTGTGCCCGGCGACGAAGTCCGCACCGTAGATCGTCTCGTCTGGATACTCGGTGATCAGCGTCACTGGCGCGATATGGCGCTCATCCACCGAGGACAGGCAGGGGACGCCGTTGACGATGCGAAACCCGGTCTCGCCGGCGTGGATCTCGTAGAGCGCGATCTGGCGGCGATTGGTGTCGAGAAGGCCGGGCAGGGCACCGAGACGGCGCGTCACTTGGTGAAGCAGCCGCTCCGCCGGTTCGGCCCAGTCCTCGTGATGGCGCAGCACCAGGAAGAAGCCCTTGGGAAGCGTCCACATGCCGAAGCCGCGTGGCACGTAGCCAGAGAGGGGCCGGGTCCATTCGTGCGAGGGGTAGCCGTGCAGGTTCACGTGGAGCCGGGCGCCGGTCGCGCTCTGCGCCTCGAGATGAATCTCCTTCTCGCCGAGATGCGCCCCGGCCGTTTCGCGTGTGCGGTATTCGAGATCGTCGCCGAGCGCGGTGTAGCGGGCCGCGTGATGCATGTGACGGGGATTGATGCGGCGAAGGCGCTGGCTGAGCGCGTAGCCGTCGGGGTTCTCGAGCGGCGAGGCGACGAAATGCGCGCCGGGCCGCCGCGCCAGCCGCTCGGCAGCCCGCAGGGCACCGACGATGCCGCTCGGTTCGTTCGGATGTTGCCCCCCGCTGATCATCACCGGCGCGTCGCCGCCGACGACATGACGTGCGAAGACGAGGCGCCCGGCGCGCGAGCGTGCCCCCAGGCCTTTGCCGCCGAACGAGGCGAGAACGGCAGAGATCTGGCGGGCGGCGGGCGGTTCAGCCGCTCGGTCGAGATCCTGGTCCGGTCCGTCCGCGAAGGCCGTGGTCAGCGGGCGGGTTTCGACGCGGATGCAGACCTCGCCGTCGCCCGCCACGATCTCGGGCACGATCTGTCCGGGGCGCAGGCCCCGGTCCCCGAGCGGGCGTCCGGATTTCTGCTGGAAGAGTTCGAGAAGGCTGAAATAGAACTCCTCGTGAAGCGCCTCGCGAAGGCTGACCGTCTCGTCGCCGACGGGCAGGGGCATGTCGGCAGCAGGATAGGCGACGCGGATGTTGAGCTCCTCGAAATAGGGCTCGTCCCGGCCCCAGTCCTGCGCGGCGATCGCTCCGAGCGCGTCGTGTAACAGGCGCTCGTAGTCGGTCTCCAGTCGCCGGCCTTCGGCGTCGCCGACCTCGCGGACCCAGCCCGTCGGCGAAACGTTGGTCTCTCCCACGATGTCCATGTGAACGCGGTTCGGCGCCGGGATCGTCAGCGACTCTTCCACGCCGCCGCGCATCAGCGCGACGTCGTAGCGGAACGCCGCGTCCGCGCGCGCAACGAAGGCGATCGGCCGATCGCCGACCAGCGCCGCGAGCGGATAGGCTTCCAGCCGGAAGCGGTTGGCTGGTGCCTGCGGATGCACGGGATAGCGAACCTCGATCGCGGTGACACCCGCCAGATCGATGTCTTCGAGGAAGGCGAAGAGCAGCGGCTTGTAGGCGCTGCGGATGCGTGCCGAAACGTCCTTGTGGCGGAGACGACGTTCCGCATCGCGGCGGTGTTCGGGATCGTCGAAGGTCCAGGCCTCGAAGGCGGCGCCGGAAACGGCGTGTTCCACCAGCATGTCGAGGCTGCGTTCGAAACGCTTGGCGAAGATCTGGGTCATCGGGTCAGCGCGTCCTGCCGGTCGGGTCGAGGCTGTCGCGCAGCCAGTCGCCGAGAAGATTGAGCCCAAGCACGGTGAGGAGGATCGCGAGGCCCGGAAATACCGACACCCACCAGGCGAGCTGGAGGTAGGTGCGCCCGTCAGCCAGCATGCCGCCCCAGCTCGGAATGGTCGGATCGACGCCGAGGCCGAGGAAGGTGAGCGAGGATTCGAGCAGGATGTTGGTGGCGATGTTCAGCGTCATCAGGACGATCACCGGCCCCGCAAGATTGGGCAGGAGATGATGTAGGATGATGTTGCGGTCGCTGACGCCGATGGCGCGGGCCGACAGCACGAACTCGCGCTCGCGCAGCGACAGGACTGAGCCCCGCACGAGACGCGCATACTGCACCCATTGGGAGGCGATGAGCAGCAGGATGGTGTTCGTCAGGCTGCCGCCGACGATGGCAATGAAGGTGATCGCCAGTAGGATGAAGGGCATGGCGAGTTGCACGTCGGCAAAGCGCATCACCACCATGTCCCAGATGCCGCGGTAATAGCCGGCGATCAGCCCCATGAAGACGCCAACCACCACGGAGCCGGCGACCGAGAGCAGGCCGACGGTGAGCGAGATCTTGCCGCCCTGCACGACGCGCGCGAGAACGTCGCGGCCGAGCGGATCGGTGCCGAGCGGAAAGGCAGGGTTGCCGAAGGGTGCCACGAGCCGCGCCGTCAGGTTGATCTTCGATCCAGCGTCCGGAAAGATCAGGTCCGAGAACAGGACGGCGAGGCAGATGCCAGCCGTCAACAGCGCGCCGAGGATGAATTCGAGATTGGCGAAGCGTCGGGTGAGGCTGGTCATCGGGAGCTACTCCGTGCGCACGCGCGGATCGACGAGGCCGTAGGCGATGTCGACGAGAAGGTTGACGGCGACGATGAGCAGCGCCAGCACCGTGATCACCCCCTGCAACAGGGGATAGTCTCGGGCGGCGACGGCATCGAAGGCGAGGGTGCCGAGCCCCGGCCAGTTGAACACGCGCTCCACCACGACGATGCCGCCGAGAAGGCCGCCGAACTGGATGCCGAAATAGGTGATCAGCGGGATCGCGCAGTTGCGCAGCGCGTGTTTGTAGAGAACCTTGGCTTCGCTGAGCCCCTTGGCGCGGGCGACCATCACATACTGCGAGTGCAGCGTTTCCAGCATGGTGGTGCGCACGAGGCGCACGTTCGTCGCCGTCAGGATGAGGCCCATGGTGAAGGCCGGCATGACGTAGGATTGCCACGTGCCCATGCCGCTTGGGGGCAGCCAGCCGAGCGTGATGGCGAAGAGCAGCACCAGCATCGTGGCGAGCCAGAAGTTCGGAAACGACAGGCCGATCAACGAGAAGATGCGGATCATCTGGTCGCTCCAGCGGCCGCGTGAGGTGGCCGCCTTGATGCCGAGCGGAATGGACACCACGATCGACAGGGCGATGGACAGGAAGGCGAGGAGCAGTGTCGGCCCGATCGCCTGCGCGAGTAGCGCCGAGACGGGCGTGCCGCCCGCGAAGCTGCGGCCGAAGTCCAGCGTCAGCACACCCCCGAGGAACAAAAGATACTGGGTGAGGAAGGGCTTGTCGACGCCGAGCGCCGTGCGGATGCGCGCGAGATCCTCTTCCGTCATCGACCCGCCGCCCTGGAACATCGTCACTGCGGGATCGCCGGTGAGACGTATCGCGAAGGAGACGAGCAGGGTAACGGCGATCACGACGAAGATCGCCTGAAGCACGCGTTTGATGAGGAAGCCGGCCAAGTGATCGTTCTCCGGAAGCGGGCGCGCGCGCGAGCGGCTCGCGGCCGTCGGTTCGGTCGAGGTCGTGGCGGGAGGCCACCCCGGAAGGGGCCTCCCGCCGGATGCTCTTCAGTCGACAGAGACGGTGTCGAACTTCGTGCGGTTGTCGGGCGCCGGCACGAAGCCCTTGACGCGCTTGTTGACCCCGTAGATGGCGTTCGAATTGTAGAGCGGCATTTCGAGCGCGCGATCGGCGACGGACACCGCGATCTCCCGCAGGATCCGCTCGCGCTCGGTGCGATCGGTCAGCGAGCGCTGCGATTCCAAGAGCTTGTCGAGCGCCGGATCACTCTCATACGGGTTCCACTTCTCGCCCGAGTGATACATCGAGTAGGCGGTGTTATCGTAGTCGAAGGTCCAGCCACCCCAGCTCTGCTGGAACATCGCGCCGGTCTTGCCCTGCGGGATGATGTCGTTGAGAAGGACGTTGGTTTCGTAGGGCTGGATGGAGGCGGTGATGCCGACCATCTGCAGGTAGCTTGCGATCACCTGCGCCACTTCGTTCATCGTCTGGTCGTTGCCACGCACGTCGATCTGGACGCGTGTGCCCTCCGACACGCCGGCATCGGCCAGGAGCTTCTTGGCCGCTTCCGGATCGTAGGGCAGGGGCTTCAGGGCGGGATCGTCGCCGAAGGAGAGCGCGCTCTGGAACGAGGCGATCTCGCTCGCCTGACCGGCGAGGATCTGCTGCACGATGGTGGTGCGATCCACCGCCATGATCAGCGCCTTGCGCACCTTCGCGTCCTTGGTGACGCCGTCGCGCGTGTTGAAGCGCAGCGCCGTGACCGTCGGTCCGGGAACCGAGACGAGTTCGAGATTGGCGTCGCCGCGGATGATTTCGACCATGCCGACCGGGATCGTCGGCGGCAGCACGATATCGACGCGGCCCGCCTGCAGTTCGGCGACGGCGGTCGAGGGTTCCGCGATGAAGCGGTATTCGAGCTCCGACAGCTTCGGTGCGCCGCCCCAGTAGTCGGGGTTGGCTGCGAGCTTGATGTCGACCTTGGGCGCGTAAGACACGAACTTGAACGGGCCGGTGCCGACCGGGTTCGTGTTGAAATGGTCCTCCCCCTGCTCTGCGATGTATTTCGGCGGCACGATCATCGCGCCGTAGCCGGCCAGCTTGGTGAGCAGCACCGGGTCAGGCGACTTCAGCTTCATGTCCACGGTGTGATCGTCGATGATCTCGACGGTGTCGATGGCCGTGTAGTTGGAGCGTTGGGGGCCCTTGGAACCCTGTTCGCCGAGCAGGCGCTCGAACGTGAACTTGACCGCCGCGGCATTGAACGGCTCGCCATTGTGGAACGTCACGCCTTCCCGCAGCTTGAAGCGGATGCGCTTGCCCTCGTCGAGAACCTCCCAGGATTCGGCAAGACCGGGAACGAGCTTGAGGTCCGGCCCGCGATAGGTAAGGCCGTCGAAGACGTTGGTGGCGACGGCCGCCCAGTTCACCAGGAACGTGTCGACGGGATCCCAGCTGCCGGGATCCTGCGGCGAGGAGACGGTCAGCTTGCCCGCGGCCAGCGCCGGTGCGGTACCGAGGGCGAGGCCCGCCACGGACAGGCCCAGAAGAGCCGCGCGGATTTTCGTCGTTCTCATCACTGCGTGTTCCCTCTTGAGGTTGGTTCGGTGGATCGTGTCAGGCGCCTTGCGCCACGAAGTGCCCCGGCGTGATTTCACGGCGCGCCAGGATTGCCGGCTCGTTGCCGACGGCGCGCACGGGACTGGGGATCTCGCCTTCGATCATCGCCGAGCTGCGCGCCCGAGCGGGATCGGCGACGGGAACGGCGGAGAGGAGCTTGCGGGTATAGGCGTGCCCCGGCGTCTCGAAGACCTGACGACGGCTGCCGAGTTCCATGATCTGGCCGAGATAGAGAACCGCCACACGGTGGCTCATCTTTTCGACCACGGCCATGTCGTGGCTGATGAACAGGTAGGCGAGGCCGCGCTCGGCCTGGAGGTCCATGAATAGGTTGATGATCTGCGCCTGGATCGACACGTCGAGCGCCGACAGGGCTTCGTCCGCGATGATCAGCTTGGGGTCGCAGGCCAGCGCCCGTGCGATGCAGACGCGCTGGCGCTGGCCGCCGGAAAACTCGTGCGGGTAGCGTTTGGCGTGTTCGGGAAGGAGCCCGACCCGTTCGAGCAGGCCGTGGACGCGCGTCTCGATCTCGCGGCTCGAATGAAGAAGCCCATGCGTGCGGATCGGCTCGGCGATCGAGAAGCCAACCGACTTGCGTGGGTCGAGCGAGGCGAACGGATCCTGGAAGATGTATTGGACGTCCTGCCGCAGGCGGTGACGCTCGGCGGCACTCATCGCGCTCAGCGGCCGGCCGGCGAAGGAAATCCGACCCGACGTCGCCGCCTGCAACTGCTGGACGGCGCGGCCGATGGTGGACTTTCCCGAGCCCGACTCTCCGACCAGCGCCAGCGTCTCGCCGGGATGGATGTCGAAGGACACGTCTTCCACCGCGTGGACGCGGTGCGTGACGCCGCCCCAGAACGTCTTCTTCACGTCGAAGCGAACCACCAGATCCTTGACCGACAAGAGCGGCGCGTCGCCGTATCGCGCCGTGTCCTGGATGCGCTCCGAGCCGATGAGCGTCGGTTCGCCGTCCTGGAGAACGGTCAGCGGCATGCGCTTGGGCAGGTCCTCGCCCGTCATGCTACCGAGCGTCGGCACGGCGGCCAGCAGCGTGCAGGTGTAGGGATGGCGCGGCGCGGCGAAGATCTCGCGAACCGGGCCCTCCTCGACCTTCTTCCCCTTCCACATCACGACGACGTCGTCAGCCATCTCGGCGACGACGCCCATGTCGTGGGTGATGAAGATCATCGCCATGCCGAGTTCCCGCTGCAGATCCCGCATGATGGTGAGGATCTGCGCCTGGATCGTCACGTCGAGCGCCGTGGTCGGCTCGTCGGCGATGAGAAGGCGGGGGCGGCAGGCGAGCGCCATGGCGATCATGACGCGCTGGCGCATGCCGCCGGACAGCTGGTGCGGGAAGCGCCCGAGGAGTTCGGCGGAATCGGGCAGGCGCACCATGTCGAGAAGGCGTCGTCCCTCCGTGAGCGCCGCGCTCTTCGTCATGCCCTCATGCAGGGTCAGCACCTCGCCGATCTGGTCGCCGATCGTGTAGACCGGGTTGAGCGAGGTCATCGGTTCCTGGAAGATCATGGCGATCTCCTTGCCGCGAAGCCCGCGCATCTGCTTCTGCGACTGTTGCAGGAGGTCGATCTCGCCCGATGGACGATCGAACAGGATGCGGCCCGTGGGGAACTTGGCTCCCGCCATGTCGGCCAGCCGCATCACGGACATGGAGGTGACGGACTTTCCCGAACCGGACTCGCCGACCACCGCGACGGTCTTGCCGGCGGGCACCGTGAAGGAGAGATCGTCGACCACGGTCGAGGTGCCGAACCGGACGCCGAGGTTTTCGACCGTCAGGATCGGCCGGCCCGCGTTCGCTCGCTCGGTCATGCCATCGTTCCCACTTCGGTCCCTGCCTCCGCGGCAGGGGCGTGCGTCTGCGATATGCGCGCGATCACCGCGCCACCCGCCTGCGACGATCCGGCTTCCGCAAGACGCCGGACGACACCGGCGATCGGGGCGCTGACCGCCGTCTCCATCTTCATGACATCCATCATCGCCAGAACCTCGCCTTCCCGCACGAGGGCGCCGTCCTCGACCTTCCAATGGGCGAGAACGCCGGGCGTGGGAACGCGGACGGCGCCTCGATCGGGCTCCTCCTGCGGGGGCACAGCGCGCGTTTGCGCCGATGCCTGGCCAAGACGCTGGAGAAGGGCGTCGGGAATCCCGATCTCGACGCGCTTGCCGTCGATCTCGACATGAACGCGCATCAAGCCTTCCGACGCCGGCGCGGGGCGGGCGGCGGCTTCCAGCGTTTCCGCGAAGTCCGTTTCGATCCATCGCGTGTGGACGCGGATCTCGTCGCCGGCGAAGTCGGGATGGCCCAGAACGGCGCGATGGAACGGCAGGACCGAGGGCACGCCCTCGATGTGGAATTCCCCCAGCGCGCGGCGGGCGCGGGCGATCGCCTGACCTCGCGTCGACCCCCAGACGATCAGCTTGGCAACCAACGAATCGAACATCGGCGGGACGATCGCACGGCCTTCAATGCCCGAATCCAGCCGGACGCCGGGCCCGGACGGCGGGGCGAACCGCGTGACCTCCCCCGCGGCCGGCAGGAAGCCGCGCGCCGCGTCCTCCATGTTGATGCGGAACTCGATCGCATGGCCACGTGGCACAGGTGTCTGCGTGATGGAGAGCGCCAGACCCTCCGCGATGCGGAACTGTTCCACGACGAGATCGAGCCCGGTGGTCTCCTCCGTCACAGGATGCTCGACCTGAAGCCGTGTGTTCACTTCGAGGAAGGACACGACGCCGTCGACGCTCACGAGAAATTCCACCGTGCCTGCGCCGACATAGCCAACCTCGGCGCAGATCGCGCGGGCCGCCTCGTGGATGGCCTGCCGCTGATCCGGTGTCAGACCCGAGGCTGGCGCCTCCTCAACGAGCTTCTGGTTGCGCCGCTGCAGCGAGCAGTCGCGGGTTCCCACCACCACGACTTGGCCGAAGCGGTCGGCGAGGATCTGTGCCTCGACGTGGCGCGGACGGTCGAGGAACTGCTCGACGAAGCATTCGCCCCGGCCGAAGGCGGCCTGCGCCTCGCGGGTGGCGGACGAGAACTGATCCTCGACCTCGTCGAGCCTGCGGGCGATCTTGAGGCCACGCCCGCCGCCGCCATGCGCGGCCTTGATGGCGATCGGCAGACCGAAGGTCCGTGCGAAGGCGAGCGCTTCGGCGGCGCTCGAGATCGCGCCGTCGCTGCCGGCGACGAGCGGCGCGCCGACCTTGCGGGCGATGCGCCGCGCCTCGAGCTTGTCGCCGAGCGCCTCGATGACGTCCGGGCCGGGGCCGATCCAGACGAGGCCTGCTGCGATCACCGCCCTCGCGAAGTCCGCACGCTCCGACAGGAAGCCGTAGCCCGGATGCACCGCATCCGCGCCGCTGCGTCGCGCGGCGGCGATCAGCTTCTCGATGTCGAGATAGGTGTCCGCCGCGCTCACGCCGTTCAGCGCATGCGCCGCGTCGGCCATGGACACGAAGAGCGCATCGGCATCGGCATCGGCGTAGACAGCGACGGAGGCGAGCCCGTAGTCCCGGCAGGCCCGGATGATCCGCACCGCGATCTCGCCGCGGTTGGCGATCAGGACGGTCTTCATCACATCATCCTTCGCGAGAGACGGGGCTCGAAGGGCTGGATCGCCTGGAAGCGGATCCGCGCCCCGATGGGGATCTGGGCCGCCAGATCGAGATGGTGGTCGGCGACGCCTGCGATGACCGGGTAGCCCCCGGTCAGAGGATGGTCGGCCAGGAACAGGACCGGAAGGCCGCTCGGGGGCACCTGGATCGCGCCGTGGACGGTGGCCTCGCTCGGCAGTTCGGCGGCGATCCGGCGGGCGAGGGGCGTGCCGTCCAGGCGGATGCCGATCCGGCTCGACTGAGGTGTGACGGCCCAGGCTTGGCCGAGGAATTGGCGGACCGCCTCCTCGGTGAACCAGTCGGTGCGCGGCCCCATGGCGACGTCGAGGACCACGACGTCTCCCGCTCGCGGCAGGGCCGAGACCGGGCGTCGATCGAGCGCCACCGCCGCGCCTCCCGTTCGCGACAGGATGGGAACGACGTCGCCCGGTCGCAGGGCAGCCGGGCCGATCTGCGCCAGCGTATCGGCCGACGCGCTGCCGAGGACCGGCGTCACGCCGAAACCACCGCGCAGGGCGAGGTAGGAGCGCATGCCGGTCTCGGGAAAGCCGAGCGACACGACGTCACCATCGTCGAGCGCGAGCGGCGTCTCGGCGACGGCCTCGAGCCGGAGACCGTTCGCGCCGACGACCGAGATCGGCATCGGCGCCCCCGCAAGGCCCATGACGCCGCGCCCGTGCATGCGAAAGCCGAAGCCCCCGAGCGTGATCTCCAGCACCGCGGTCTCGACGGGATTGCCGACGAGACGGTTGGCGGCACGGCAACTCGCCCGGTCGGCGGCTCCCGATCGCCCGATGCCCTGGTCGGAAAGTCCCGGTCGGCCGAGATCCTGGAAAAGGACGGGCGTGGCGAGTGTCAGAATTTCGAGCGCGTTCGGCGCATCCACAGGTGCGACCGCATCGACCGGTCGGGGTGTCGCCATCTCGTAAGGCTTGTCCCCTGCGATGCTACGGAACCGGACGCGATGGCCGGGCTGGAGCAGGGATGCTGGGTGGCGCTCGATATCGAACAGGACGAGCGTCGTCCTACCGATCAGCTGCCAGCCGCCTGGGCTTGTCTTGGGATAGATGCCGCTGAACTCTCCAGCGAGCCCCACCGCGCCCGCGGGAACCTGCGTTCGGGGCGAGACTCGGCGCGCCACGTTCAGGCGCGGATCGCCGCCGGCGAGATAGGCGAAACCCGGTGCGAAGCCGGTGAACGCCACGACGTAGTCGGCCGCCTCGTGTCGATGCACGACCTCTTCCACGCCAAGGCCCAGCAGATCCGCTACCTTGCCGAGATCCTCTCCGTCGTAGACAACGGGAATCTCGACAAGAGGCCCTGCGGCGGCGTTTGGGCGCTGGCCGATGCGGCCACCGAGCGCTTCCGTCAGCGCGTTCTGTGAGAGAGCGAAGGGATCGAACGTGACGAGAAGCGTGCGGGCCGCCGGGATGATCTCCCGGACGCCCGCAACGGGATCGCGCGTCAGGGCATCGAACAGGGCGAGCGTCTCGTCGAGATCCGCCAGTTCCACGAGCAGCCCGCCGCGTCCCATCGGCAAGAGGCGTAGAGCGGTTTCGCCAGGCGTGTCGGGGAGGGCAGATCGCACCGCCGTTCAGGCTTCGGACGAAAAGGATCGGACGGCGAAGCCGGACTCTTCGAGCCGGGCGCGCACCCGGCGCGCCATCGACACGGCGCCCGGCGTGTCGCCATGGACGCAGATCGACTGCGCCTCGACGCGCGCCGGCGTTCCGTCGATCGTCTCGATCGTGCCATCCCGCATCCAGCGCACCATGCGCTCAGCCACGAGGTCCGGGTCGTGGAGAACCGCACCCGCCTGCCGCCGGGAGACGAGATGGCCGTCCGAGGTATAGGCGCGATCGGCGAAGGCCTCTGCGGCGACGGCGAGGCCGGCGGCCCGGGCCTGCGCCACCAGGGGCGAACCGGCCAGCGCCATCAGCGCCAGCGCCGGGTCCACCGCCCGGATGGCGGCGATCACGTCCCCGGCCTGACGCGGGTCGGTCGCGATCGTGTTGTAGAGCGCGCCATGCGGCTTGACGTAGGTGACGCGAGTGCCGGCAGCCGTCGCCAGTCCCTGCAGAGCGCCGATCTGGTAGATCACGTCGCCGACGAGTTCCTGGCTCGACAGGTCCATGTTGCGCCGGCCGAAGCCGGCGAGATCGCGGTATCCGACATGAGCCCCCACCGCGACGCCGCGCGTCTTAGCCGTTCGCAGGGTCTCGAGGATGCCGGCGGGATCGCCCGCATGGAAGCCGCAGGCGACGTTGGCGCTGGTGACGATGTCGAGCATCGCCGCGTCGTCGCCAATGGTCCAGGCGCCGAAGCTTTCGCCGAGATCGCTGTTGAGGTCGATGGCTTGCATTCGCCTACCCGCTCCACGTTCACCGGCGAGGCTAGCGACGGAGAACAACTCTGTCCAGCTTGTTGAACAATCCTGCTTGCGTTGACATCGACCGGAAGACGAGCAAGGACGGTTGGTTCGTGATCCTTGCCGTCGATCCTGCAGCCAATGGCAGAGGAGATCGGGGAGGCCGGCTGACGGCGGGTCGAGGATGGAGGAATGGTGTGACGGCGGATCGATCGAACCGCAGGGCGAGCGCGACGCCCGAACTTGTGGACATTGTCGATCGCCCCGCAGGGGGATCGACGGACCCTTTGCGCTCGCTCGCCGAAACCGTGGCCGCCCGGCTTCGCGAGCGTGTGGTTTCGGGTGTCCTGAAGCCGGGGAGCCATCTGTCAGAACAGGCGCTCAGCGATGAGTTGGAGGTTTCACGCAACACGCTGCGCGAGGTCTTCCGCATCCTGGCCGGGGAGGGCCTTTTGCGCCACGAGGTCCATCGCG
Organism: Aureimonas pseudogalii; assembly: GCF_014196835.1. Taxonomy (GTDB): domain Bacteria; phylum Pseudomonadota; class Alphaproteobacteria; order Rhizobiales; family Rhizobiaceae; genus Aureimonas; species Aureimonas pseudogalii. The sequence goes on along the minus strand of NZ_JACIEK010000021.1, from coordinate 1,854 downwards.
GCGTCTTCGTATCGACGCCGGGCGTCGAGGCGATCATCGATCTCTACAAGCTGCGCCGCTTTTTGGAGTGCTCCACCCTGGCGCAGGCTCAGCCGCGCCATCCCGGTACGAAGGCCATGCGGGCTGCGGTCGTGGACGCCCTCCGCTGCCGGGATGCCGAAAACTGGCTGGGCGTCGGCAGCGCCGACATCGCCTTCCATGCCGCCATCGTGGATCTCGCCGACAGCCCTCGCCTGTCGTCCTTCTACGCGCAGATCGCCTTGGAATTGCGTCTGGTCTTCGGACTGCTGCCGGACCCAGAATTCCTCCATGGCCCTTTCATCAACGAGAACCTCGCGATCGTGGCGCGGCTCGAATCCGGCGACCCGGCCGGCGCGAGCAAGATGCTGGAGGCCTATCTCAACCGCGCGGAACGACTGATTCTCAATGCCTACACGCGCGCCACGCGTTCCAAGCTGCCCAGTGACGGATCTCGGAGTGAGGTCTAGCGGACCGAGACGGTATGGCATCCAACCTTGCCGCCAACTAACATTGCAGTTGCATAGTCGGTTGAGTTCTGAATCGATGGTGAGCCATGAGGAGGAGGTCATGGTGATTGGTGGCATCGATCGAAGAGACGCTGGAGCTCTGGGCGTCGTCGTTGCGAGAAGCAAAGGGGCGGATGCGACCGCTGTTTCGTCAGGAGCGCGTGGCGGTATCAGCGGGGCAGTTCCTGGACGGGCTGCTAGTCGAGGAGCGACGCAAGACCGGCTGGATGCGAGCGGAGGCTGCCGGCGACCGTAGGCCGTGGCGACAACAGGCGGTCCTCGGGCGCGGTTGCTGGGACGCCGATGCCTTGCGCGACATCGAGCAGGATTATGTCGTCGAGCACCCGAGATCGCCAAGGATCTCAGTCCCGCCGCATGACGCCGCTTGTCGGCCGGTACGGGCACGAAGGGCGAGCGGCTTCATGACTGGGCCTATCTGAAACTGGCCGACCTCAATGGGGACGAAGGTGACGAACGCCCCCCGGTCTCTGAACGCGTGGCCTCTTGATCCGGCGCCACCTCGCGGACGGAGAGCTTGCCTTCTTCACCACTTGGTGTCCCGCCCGTACGCCGATGGAAACGCTGGTCCGGATCGAGGGGCACCGATGGACGATCGAGGACAGCTTCGAGACCGCCAAGAACGAGCTCGATCTTGACCACAACGAAACGCGTTCCTGGCATGGCTGGCACCGACACGTCTCGCTCGTCATGCTGGCCTTCGCCATGCTCGCCGCTATCCGCCAGAAAGCCAACGGGGCCGATCCGATAAAAAGGGGGCTCGCCAGCAAGGTTATGGCCCGCCGCTAATCCGCTGGTCGGTGCAGGAGATCCGCCGTATCGCTTCACGTCTGGCGCGAAGACGCATCCAGCCTGCCGATGTCATCGCATGGTGCCTCTGGCGACGAGCCTATCAAGCAGCAGCTCGACAAGCCCACATCGAAAGAAAAACGCAACTGTAATGCTTAAGCCTTGAACCGCTCGCAGGCTGTCAGGCTCTCCACATAGGCGTTCATGCTGCCGCCATAGATTTCCTCTTCCAGGAAGCAGACCTCGTCGTCGTAGGCGTCCTCAGCGACCTCACGCCACCAGCATTTCTGCTTGCCGCCCATGCCGTCACTCCAGCGATACCCACGCGCCTTCAGGGCATCCTTGGCGTGGAAGGGCGAGCCGATGGCGTGGATGCGCAAACGCGTCTGCAGCGAGGACGCCAGCAACTGCTGAAAGGCTGCCGTTGCCTGCGTTCGCGCCGGATGCGAAAGAACCTCGAGGAGGGCATGGCAATCATCGACGGCGCGGTGGCCGTTGTGAAACGCGCCGCACTGACTCA
>NZ_JACIEK010000020.1 GCF_014196835.1 Aureimonas pseudogalii | reverse complement strand
GCTTCAAACTCCTTCCCGAACCGGCGCTGCGGCTTGCCCATGAAATGCTCCTCTTTCCTTCAGAAGAGCTCTCCACTTTCCCGGGGCAAGTCCAGGATGGCGGGGGCTTGGACCTGAGTTTGGCGTTCAAAGGCCCGGCACTTCGCCCCAGACATCAGTCACAGAAGACGGCTCGCAATGCCATTCGCCGCTTCGAGACGATGCGGATGTTCCGGAAGGGCCGGTTCCGCTTTATGGTCGACAGCCTGACCGGCGGATCGGAGGCCCGCTTCATCGGACGGCTGTTCCAGATGCCCGTCGCCTGAAATTGGAATGGAACTGGATCAGCGCGGCCGGATCGGCTATTCGCAACGGAGCCCTGCAACGCGTTGCGGATCACGTAGACAGTGCCGCCCACGACCCGCCGGGTCGCCGGGTCGCCGACCTGAGCCACCCCATGCGCCAAAGGGAATGCGGCGAGATTCCTGCCATCTGACGCTCGCGCAATATGACATGCGGGTGAGCGTCGTCGGACCTTTGCCGTGCCCCGATACCGACCGAGCGATGATCGCCAGCTCCCGGTACCGATCCAAAAATCGAACCACCATACTGCGCCTGATCCCACCCGGTCCGGAAACGCTTCAAGGCCGTTGGAGCAGCCGTCGTGCCGCATCAGCGACGATGCGTGTCGGGTCCGGCCTCGTCCAGACGAGGAACTCGGCTGCGGCCTCGCGGCAGCGAGCGGCGAGCAAGTCGTCGTCGTGGGCTGCACGCACCGCCTCGCGCACGAAGGCTGCGTCGGCCTGCGTCACGTGGCAGGCGAAGCCGAGGCCGCGCTCCCCAACGAAGCGCCCGGCGATCTCGTTGTCGAGTTCCTTGGCCAGGATGACCTGCGGCCGCCCGGCCGCGAGGCAGGCCGTGGTGAGCTGCAGGCCACCATGATGCAGGACGCAGCGCGGACCGCTGAGGATCCATGCCTGCGGCAACGCTCGGTCCGACACGCGAATGGCCGGGCCGAGCCGCTCGCGGACGGCCGGCATGAGACCGGGAAGGTAGAGCGTCGTCGCGCGCTGCGCATCGCTCAGTCCGTCGAGGATGGCGCTGGCTCCCTGCACGAAGCCGTGGAGATAAGCGAAGACGCCCTCGCCGCGTTCGTAGCGCGTCGGCCTTTCGAACCCGGCGAGATAGGGCGGCAAGGCCGGCGTCTCGCGCTGAGCGGCATAGGTGTCGAAGGCGGGCGGACCGAAGGGATAGATCGAACCTGCCGGCAGAAGGTCGGTGAGTTCGGACAGGCATGGGCGCCCGGCCGCGCCGAGTTCGACGTTCAGCGCGTCGCGGATGTCGCGCTCGTCGAACATCGCCGCCTCGGCCTGTGTGTCGGGGCGCAGCGCGAACCGCCCGTCCCGGACGGGGGGAAGCGTCGCGTTGGTGCCGAAGGCGATGGCCGGCACCCGGCCGCGCGCCGCCAGGAGCGCCCCGGGCGCGTTGTCGCCGAGAACCACGTCCGGCTGGAACAATGCGAAAACGCCGTCGTAATGGGTCAGCGCGGCGCCGAGCGCACCGGGAAACGTCATGCCGAGATGAACGAGGACATCGCCGAAGGCCCGGACTTCGCCCTCGTGCCAGCCGGCCGCGAGGCGTCGCCGACCCGGCCAGACATAGGTCTGAATGACCGGCACGCCGATCGCGGCGAACTCGTCGCGCAGGGAGGGCTCGTAGAGCGCGGCGAGGCATTCGACCCCGGCCTCGCGCAGATGCCGCGCCAATCCCAGGATCTGCAGAACATGCGTGCGCCCGGCACCGAACTCCCATGCGAGAAGGGCACGGCGGGGTCGGGTCATGTCGGCGTCATATCCAGCGGGAGGCGCGGGGGCAAACGTTCCAGACGTGTCTCGTCGGGCTCGGCGATCTCTCTGCAGGGCGAGCCGTCATGCGCTCGAACCACCGCGTTCCGCCGGGGCGCTGCCACTTGCGTTCGGCCGGAAGTCCACCAAGAGGCAGGTGAGGTCGTCGAACTGCGGCGCGTCTCCCACGAAGGCGTCCACCGCTTCGATCAGCAGGGCCGCGACTTCCGCACCCGGCTGGCCGGCCGTCTCGGCGAGTAGCGCCGCTAGACGCTCCTCGCCGAACTCCTCGCCCGTGGGGTCCGGAGCCTCCGTCATGCCGTCGGTATAGGCGACGAGACGATCGCCCGGACCCAGCCGCGCCGTCCGCGCCGTGAACGACGCGGGGCTGAAGGTCGCCAGCGGGGGGTTCGGCAGCTCCTGGCCGAGGCGCTCCGTGGAGCCGTCGGCCCGCCGCAGGAACGGTGGATTGTGGCCGCAATTGACGAAGGCGAGATCGCCCGTCTCGAGGTCGAGCACGCCGCCGAAGAAGGTCGCGAACATCGACTGTTCGTTGTCGGCATCGAGAAGGTCGCTGGTGCGCGCCGCGGCCAGCGCCATGTCGCCGGTCTCGCGCACGGCATGGCGCATCATCGTCTGGCACATGGCCATGAACAGCGAAGCGGGAATGCCCTTGCCGGAGACGTCGCCGACCGTGAAGGCGACGTGGCCTTCGTCGATCCGGAACACGTCGAAGAAATCGCCGCCGATGTCGGAGGCCGGCCGGAATGCGGCCTCGATGGCGATCCGGGGCTCGCCGGGCAGGAAGGGGCCCTGCGGCAGCATCGAGCGCTGGATGGCGGCCGCGTTCGCCATCTCGCGGCGCCGCGCGCGCCCTTGCGTGATCTGTGCGGCGAGCTTTCGGAACGTCAGAGCGAAGTTGGTCAGCTCCGCCGGCGGGCTGAGAAGGTCGTCGAGGATCCCTGCGTCCTCGCCAGCACTTTCCAGCGCGGCGAGGGCGTTCGTGTAGGTTCCGATGGCCTGGTTGAAAGCGCGCAGACGTCGTCCCAGCTGCTCGATCGCATAGCGCAGGAGGTCGGGATGCGAGCGCCCCGTCTCGTCCAGCGCTTCGCGAGGCAGGCGCAGCGCCTCGCCGGCCGAAAGGGACCGCACCGTCGCCGTGCGCGAGACGTCGGCGAACACGCCGATCTCTCCAAGGAGGGCCGGGGCGTCGATGCGGGCGAGTTCCACCGAGCCCTGGTTCGTCTGGACCTCGACCACGACGCGTCCGCTGAGGAGAAACAGCGCGCTGTCGCTTGCTTCTCCCTCGGCCAGAAGAACGTGACAGGCGCCGAACTCGAAGGCCGTCCCCCGTTCGCGCAGCCTGTCGAGCGCATCCTCGTCGACCGAGGCGAAGGCGGGATGCGAGCGGAGCTGGTGGAGGTTGGACGAGGGGACGCTCATACGGGCTCGGGAGCCTTCCATCGGTTCGGAAGCCGAGGGCCGAGCGGCGAGTGCCGACCGAACTCTCGAATGCAGCACAGGCGATGCAGCGTGTCCCGCGCCCGCATCGTTTGCGGTCCGATTGTGGTGGTAACGACACGATGACGCCATCCCGGTACGATTCCCGCATGCTAAGGTCAAGCCGGGCGTGAGCCAGGGTTCGTCGGGGTAGTCTGGAGTTCGAGTTCGATGGTGAGGACCAGGAGCCGCGTGTCCCGCAGCTCGTCATGCCGTTGGCCCGTGGGGAGGCGAAACGGGGCGGCCGCGCTGGTCGCGCTGCTGGCATCGACCGCACTGCCGTTCGGGCCCGGAGCGGCGTCTGCCCAGTCCGCCTCCTCCGTCAACGTCGCGCCACGGGCGTCCGCGGACCGGTTGCCCGGGATCGCGGCGCAGCGTCAGGCGCTGTTCGCGCAGATGCTCGCGGATCCTTCGGATCTCGACGCCGCGTTCCGCTATGCCGCTCTCTCCGCCGAGGCCGGCGACCTCGAAGGGGCGATCGCGACGCTGGAGCGCATGCTGATCTTCGCGCCGGGGTTGCCGAGGCTCCAGCTCGAACTCGGCGTCCTCTACTTCCGACTCGGCGCCTACGACACGGCGCGCACTTATCTCGAGGGCGCGTTGAGCTCGCCGGAAACCCCGGACGAGGTTCGCGAGCGCGTGCGCCCGTTCCTCGCGGCGGTCGAGGATCGTTCGAGCCTGCAGTCGCTGAGCGGCGCGGTGCTGCTCGGCGGGCGATACCAGTCCAACGCGAACGCCGCCCCCGAGTCGCGAACCGTCAATCTCAACGGCATCGACTTCCTGCTCGGCGACGCCGCGATCCGTTCGGCCGACGTGAACGGCTTCGCGTCGGGCACTCTGCGCTACGTCCACGCACTGCCGGGGCAGGGCGACCGGTTCGAGGTCAATCTGCAGTCCTACGGCGCTCTCTACGCCGAACGCCGCGAGCTCGACACGATCCTCGGCGAGGTGACGGCCGGGCCGGTGTTCGACCTGCGACGCTGGCGGTTCGAGGGCACCTATCTCGGGGTCTACGCCATTCTCGGCGGCGTGATGCTGGACGCCGATCCCTATCTCGTCTCGGGCGGTGTCGGCACCAGCCTCGCCAAGACCTTCGATCCCGCGACGCAAGGGCTCCTGCGCGCCGAATACCGGCGCGAGGAGTTTCGCGACTCGGCTCTGCGCCCCACCGCCTCCAGCCGCACCGGCGACCGCTACAGCCTCAGCGGGCTCCTCGAGCACCGCCTGTCGGACACGCTGTCGGTGTTCGCGATCGGCAGCGGCGAGCGGCGCGACGCCGACGCAGACTTCCTCAGCCTGTGGGAGGGCGGCGCGACCCTCGGCGTCACGAAGACCTTCGTTCCCTCCTTCGCGTGGACCGAAGCCCCCTGGTCGGCGACGCTGTCGGGCGGCTACGCCCATCGGTGCTACGACGATCCCGATCCGATCATCGACCGCGTTCGGTCCGAGCGCGACGACGAATTCTTCGCCCAGGCCGCCCTCTCGGTTCCCGTGAACGACCGTTGGTCGATCCAGTCGATCGTCGGCTATCGGGACCTGTCGTCGAACTACGACCTGCGATCCTTTTCCAACGTCAGCGCCTCGCTCGGCGTCATGCGACGCTTCTAGGAAACCGCCATGCCTGGAAAGACCGCTCTCCTGTCGGCCGCCTGCCTCGTTCCCCTGATGGCGGGGGGCGCGCTCGCGCAGACCGCCGGCGTCACCGCGGCGGTGAACCAGTCGGCCACCGGAACGCCGCCCGGGCGTGCGGTGCGCACGATCGCCATCGGCGACAACATCATCCAGAACGAGCGGATCGACACGAGCGGCGACGGCCTCGTGCAGATCCTCCTCGCGGACGGCACGGCCTTCACGGTCGGGCCGAACTCGGCGCTGACGATCGACCGGTTCGTCTACGATCCGCAGGCGGGTTCGGCGCAGGTCGCCGCCACCCTGTCGCGCGGCGTGTTCCGCTTCGTGGGCGGCAGAACCTCGAAGACGGCCGGGGGCGTCGCGATCGATACGCCGGTGGGGACCGTCGGCATTCGCGGCGCGGTGGCGGACATCGCGATCCGCCCCGGCGGCACCGGACCGGCGGCGACCTTCTCCATGGTGTTCGGCGACGAGATCACGCTCGAGCGGCCGAACGGGCGGACCGAGCGCGTCTACCGTCCCGGCTACACGATCACGGTGGCGCGCGACGGCACCACCACCACCGCACGAACGCCGCCCGGCACCGCCAACGAGATCCAGGCGGCGCTCGCGGGCAAGCCGGGCCGCAGCGGCGGCTCGCCCAACGTGCCGGTCGATCGCACGGTGGCGCAGAGCCCGGTGCCGCAGGCCAACTCCGCCGAGCGCATCGCGGTGATCGCCCCGCCGATCCCGACGCCCCGTCCGGTCGATCCCGTGTCGGCCGACCAGGACGTCGTCGTCCTCGCCGCGCTCGACACGATCCGCTACGAGATCGCGCAGGCCACGCCGCCGTCACCCCAGCCGCCTCAGCCCGAGCCGCAGCCGCAGCCGCCGGCCACCCCCGAGCCGCAGCCGACCGTGCCCTCGCAGCCCGCGCCGCCGAGCCAGCCCGAGCCGCAGCCACCGGCCACCCCCGAGCCGCAACCGCCCGCCGAGCCGGAGCCGCCGATCCAGCCGCAGCCACCCGTCGAGACGCCCGCCCAGCCCCCCGCCGATCCGGGTCCGGGCCCTGCGCCGCAACCGCCTGCACAACCCGAGCCCGGTGACGCATTGCAGATCTACGGCGCAAATTCCGCCGGCGTCGTCGGCAATTATTCCCGAACCTTTCGCCTCGATGCCGGTCGAGCCGGCGCCGACGTGCGCACCGCCTCCGGCCGCGTCACCGGAACGGTCGGCGGCCTGGCGTTCGACGTGCCGGCGTTCGAGAGCCCGCCGGTCGGCAGCGGCGCGGCGCCTCTGCAACGGCAGGAGATCCTGGCGTTTCCTTCATCCGCCACTTTCGACGGACAGCCGCTGGACGGAACCGTCTTCGTGGGACGCGAGGAGTTCCGCGCCTATCTCCTCGCCACCCAGGAGGCTTCGTCCCTTCCGAGCCGGGCCTTCTATGGCGTCACCGGGCAGGAGACGAATGTGGAGACGGCCCTCAGCGGCATGGCGGTTCGGCGCTACGCCGTGCAAGCCGACCCCTGGGCCTTCGACAGGACAAACGCGATCCCCTTCAGTTCGCTTGCGACATCCGGCCTGCCGAGTTCGACGACGTTGCGATCCGATCTTCTCGTCGTCGAAGGCGCCGGCACCGCGTCGCAGGCGAGAGCGCTGCAGACGACGCTCGGCATCAATGGGACCGGAGGGAACCAGCGCAGCGCCGTCAATGTCGTCGTCGGTGCTGTTTCCGGAAGCGGGATCGAGGCGGTTCGGCGCGGGGGCGCAGCGTCCGCCTTCGGCGACGTTCCCGCCGCGACCTATCTGGGAACCATCGCCACACTCGCGGGACCGCAGGGCGCCGGCTTCTTTGGAAGCGACGGCGAGTACCTCGTCCTGTCGGGCACGCCCGGAGCCGACCGTTCGCTCACCGACCGTTCGCTGTCGAACAGTCCGACCGACACCGCGTTCTCGCGCACCCATGTCGCCTCGCTCCAGAGCGAGGCCCCGGTCGGCACCCGGCGCGCAGGATTGTTGCAGGGCTTCAACGCCGCGCTGTCCCAGTCCTTCGAGACGTCCGGCGGGGCGGTTCGAACCCTGCTGCGCGGGAAGGACCCGGCTTCGACGCGCATCGGTCTTTCGCCCGGTGTCAACGGCGCGGAAGGTACCTTCCGGTCCGCCCGTGTCGAGGGGTCAGACGGCACGTCCACGCTCGCCGTCGGCGTCGGCGGCGCCAACGGGCCGTCCGCCTACGTGGGAGATCGGCAATACGCGGCCGTGGCGACCACCGGCGGCGTGACGGCGACCACGGCGAGGGGAAGCCTGACGCCGGCCGGCGACGTCGGCAGCTACATGGTGTCCGGGCGGGTTGCGGAGGTGTCCGGCTTCGCCCTCTGCTCGGCGTGCGACTTCATCGAATGGGGCTGGTGGGGCACGCGTGCCGACGGGGCGGTGGCGTTGGGCGACGGCGCGACGGCGCAGAGCGGCGTCGCCGTTCACCTGGGCTCCTGGGTGGCGGGCGATATCGCCACATACGGACAGATCGCGACGGCCGGACCGCCGGGGGCGGGGACGCCGACGAGCCTCGTCACCGCGACCTATGCCGGCGGCGCGATCGGTACGGTGCGCAACGGCAGCGATGCCTATCTCGCACGCGGAACCCTCGACATGGGCTGGAACTTCGGCAGCCGCACCGGCAACCTGACGATCTCGGGGTTCGACGGCCGCACGCAGGCGGCGTCGCTCACAGGGACCGGAAGCACCGGTTCCACGGATCCGGCGCGCTTCACCCAGAGCGAAGCCGGTTCTCTGCGGGTCGACGGTGCTTTCGTCAATGGTCCGGCTTCGTTGCCGGGAGGCGGCGTCGCCGCGGGCGTGATCGGCAGTTTCGACTGGCGGGAGAGCGGCAACTGGTCGGCCACCGGGGTGTTCGGGGGAACCGCGAGCGCCCTGCCGCCGTCCTCCCTCTCGCCGGGCGGCGGCGGCTAGGGCCGGGGAACGACGGACGCGTTCCATTCCAGCCCATCCCGATCCGGCGAGCCCCGCGGCGACATTCGTGAAACATTCCAAGACATCACGGCGTGCAACCGCCCGCACCCGCAAGGCTCGCCTCGTCTGGCTCGCCGGCCTGCCGGTGCTCGCCGCGGTGGTGCTGCTGGCCGCCTTCGGCCAGACCCCTCTCGAACGGCTGACCCCGCTCGTCTTCGACGCTTACCAGCGCGCACTGCCGCGTGAGCAGGCCGGGGCGTCGGTGGTCGTGGTGGACGTCGACGAGGTGTCGATCGCCCGGCTCGGGCAGTGGCCGTGGTCGCGTGCCGTCCTCGCCCGCATGGTCGACCGGCTGGGCGAACTCGGCGCCGCCGCGATCGCCTTCGACATGGTGTTCCCCGAGCCGGATCGCACCTCGCTGTCGGAGGTGGCCCGCGCCCTTGGTGAGGCCGGCATCGACTTCCAGCCGCCGGGCGGCGTGCCCGCCGACAACGATGCGCTTCTGGCGGATGCCTTCTCGCGACACCCCGTCGTCGCGGGCATCGCCATCTCCAACGAGACGCGGACGTCGCTCGGCGATGCGAAATCCGGCTTCTCCTTCGGCGGCGCCGATCCGCGCTCCATCCTGCCGCCGTTCGCCGGGGGCGTCGCGAACCTGCCGAAGCTGACGGCGGCCGCCACCGGTCTGGGCTTCTTCTCGTTTCCCCCGAGCCGCGACGGCATCGTGCGTTCGCTGCCGCTCGTCGCCTCCGCGCAGGGGCAGATGTTTCCCGCGCTCGGCCTCGAGGCTCTGCGCGTCGCACAGGGCGCGGGCTCGTTCGTGGTGCGCACGAGTTCGGCCAGCGGCGAAGCCGATACCGGCACGCCCGCCATCGTCGCCGTTCGCGCCGGCGCGCTCGATGCGCCGACGGGGCCGGGGGGCGAGTTCAACGTCTACTTCTCGAAGATGCCTGAGATGGCGACGATCCCCGCCGCCGACATCCTCAGCGAGCCGACCGCGGCGCTCTCCGAGCGGATCGCCGGCCACATCGTGCTCGTCGGCACGAGCGCGGTGGGCCTGCGCGATCTCGTGGCGACGCCCGTCGATGCCGCGATGCCCGGCGTCAACGTTCATGCCGAGATGATCGACCAGATCGTTGGCGGTCAGTTTCTCCAGCGGCCGGACTGGGCGCGTGGCGCCGAAACCACACTCGCGCTCGCCGGCGGGCTGCTGCTTCTCTTTGTTGCCTCCCGGCGCGGCGCAGTCGCCTGTACCCTCGCCACGATGGCGCTCGCCGGCGGCGCGCTCGCCGTTTCATGGTTCTCCTTCTCGCGCGCGCAACTCCTTGTGGATCCGATCCTGCCGCTCGCCGCTCTGGCGGCGGCCTTCGCCGTCGTCATGCCGCTGCTGCTCCTCCTCACCGATCGAGAGAAGCAGTTCGTGCGCGGGGCGTTCGGGCGCTACCTGTCGCCGACATTGGTGGAGCGCCTCGCCGAGCATCCCGGCGCCCTTCGGCTCGGCGGCGAGATCCGCGATCTCACCGTCCTGTTTTCCGACATCCGCGGCTTCACCGGCATGAGCGAAGCGCTCGACCCGCAGGAACTGACCGGCCTTCTCAACGACTTCCTGACGCCGATGACGGACGTCCTCCTGCGGTCCGAGGCGACGATCGACAAATATATGGGCGATGCCATCATGGCGTTCTGGAACGCCCCCCTCGACATTGCCGATCACCGGCGCAAGGCATGTCTGGCTGCGCTCGACATGCTCGCGGCGCTCGACGCGCTCAATCGCGAGCGCTCCAAGCCGCTCCGCGTCGGCATCGGCCTTCATGCGGGGTCTGCCTGCGTCGGCAATCTCGGTTCGGCCCAGCGCTTCTCCTATTCCGCGATCGGCGACACGGTGAACCTCGCTTCGCGCGTCGAGGGACTGACGAAGGGCTACGGCGTTTCGGTGCTCGTCACCGACGAGGTACAGGCCGGGGCGCCCGAACTCGCGTTTCTCGAAATCGACCGCGTGCGGGTCGTGGGCCGCGCCGCGCCGGTGCCGGTGTTCACGCTTCTGGGGGGTGCCCAGTTGCGAGCGTCCGCGGCGTTCGAAACCCTCGCGTCGGCCCAGACGCGGCTGCTGGAGCGGTATCGCGCCGCGGACCCAGCGGGCGCCGAGGAGGCGCTGCACGAGGCACGCGCGACTGCGGGCGACCGCCTCGCCGGCCTCTACGATCTCTACGAAGAACGGATCGCGCTCATGCGACAGGAGCCGCCTGCGCCCGATTGGGACGGCGTCTTCGTGTCGCGCACGAAATGAGATCTGACGCCGGTTTGCGACATGGGATCGGTCTCGGCCGGATGGTGCACCGATGGGTTGACGTCGCCTCAGTCGTCGTGCGCGTTGACATGCTTAGGTTGCGTCGAACATGACCAGAGGCTTGACGTCATCAGACTTTGCATTCGCAAATTCGAAAGACCAAAGCCGCGTCCAGCGTGGGAATCGAATTGAGCGAGCACGATCTAGGAAAACGGTGAGCCAGACCCAAATCCCAGCCGACGCCGGAACTCAACCCTAACGCTCAATCGGCCTGTATGCGTTCTATCGATTTTACAACGAACTGTGTGAAGCCAAAAGAGCGTTACGATGTGTGGCGTGAGCGGCCGTGGCCGAGCTATGCCCATATTCTAAGGACGGAGCGTCCGCTCGGGGAGTTCTACTCTCATTCCCGGACATTCAAATTGGGTCCGCTCGAGTTTACGGATACGCGAATGGCGGGTCAGAACTACGAGCGTACCCAGTCCATGATCGATGCCGACGGGTTCGACGTCGTGACATTGGCCCTTGTCCTCGAAGGGCGTTTTCATGGAGAGACGTCGGCCTCTACTTTTCGGGGCGCCGCCGGAAGCGTCCTGATCGGCGATATGAGCATGGTATTCGATCAATCCTTTACCAACGCGCGCGTCATCACCTTGAGCTTCAGGCGTGGAACCATCGAGAGCTTGGTGCCACGCATCGAGACGCTTCATGGCCTTGTCCTGGCGGGCCGGGACGCCGAACCTCTCATGCAGCAGGTGCTGCATGACCTCAAGCATCTGGCGACGATCGACGATGCCAGCGGCATCGTGGTTGGTGACAGGCTGACCGGTACCTTTCTGTCTTGTCTGGGAAAGTCTGAGCTGTGCACCTTGTCCATGAATGCGGCGGAACGGCGTCTCAAGACGGAAATCTGCTGGATTCTTGAACAGCGCTATCGAGAACCCGATCTCGACATTGACACGATCGCCATGTTGGCGCGCGTCTCACGAGCTACCTTGTACCGTGCCTTCAACGACCCGACCGGCATCACGGCGGCCCTGACCAGTCTGAGGTTGCGCAAGGCTGCCGCAGCCTTGCAGGATCCTCGGGACCGACGCCTCATCGCGGAAATTGCTTACAGCGTCGGCTTCGCGCGAAGCGACACATTCAGCCGCGCCTTCCGCGAAACCTACGGCTGTAGCGCAAGGGAGTGGCGTCGCTCGGCCGCCGTCAACGGTCCAAACCAGGACTGAACGGCGTTTGACGGCAGCTCCCCGTCAGGCGGGACGGTCGACGAGGCCGAGGGCGTGCGCCAGAACGCTCATGTCGTGTCCAGACAGGACGGACGATCGTTTGATGTTCTCTTCCCTCAAGTTCGGAATGAACATCTGCCATGCCTCGCCGTCGCCCAGCGTATCGGGGACCTTGAAGCCTGCAAGCGCTTCCTTCTGCTTCATCTTCTTGACCCGATCCAGCACCTTCGCACCGGTGAACGTGTCCTTGCTGTTCGTCCAGTCCGGCGTGTACAAAGCCTGACTGAACTTCGGCATGGGAGCGAAAGTGCCCCAAAAGATGCGAGCATCGTCCAGAAGTTCGACCTGCACGTAGTTATCGAGATCGTTCCAGTCGATGCAGACGCAGGACATGAGCCGCACCATGGCCGACATGTCCATGTTCCGGCTTTTCGCCTGTTGGAATCGCCCGAGGGCCCCTTCCTTATCATCGAGGAAAGGCTTCACGGCGGACCACCAAGGTGTGACGCCTCCCTTGTCGTTGGCGGCAGCTGCGCCAGCCGTCATCTTGAAAAGCAGCGTTCCTTTCGGGACTGTTACCACCCGAAACTTCTTGAAGCCGGCCCTCTGATCCTTGTTGATAAAACTCTGATCGTAGAAGTGTTGAGTGCCAAGTCCAGCATTGATCATTTCGGTCTCCTGCGCAGTCGCCGAAAGCGATCTACGTTTTATGTTTTGTGGCCTACTTCTGAATCTGAATGAGAACCAGCTTGGCACTGACGACAGAAGAATTTTACCGTTACAAAAGCCGGCTGCGCATTTCAGTCCGACAGCGACCTGTGCATGCCGACGAGACCGAAGTGCACGTCGCCTTGCTGGTTGGGTTGACCCTGTCGCGTCGACGATGGACTGGACCCAAGAAGAGTTGACTCAAAGCGTCGTCGCAATTCTCGACGCCTTCGTGGTGGCGTAGGATGTGAACGACGCAGCGAGAAACGCCGCAGTTTGACCTACGGCAACGGCTCTTGAAGCCGGTGATATTCGGAGGCAACGTGAGTCCCTGCTTCTGTAGGTTATAGTTCTCCGAGCCGAGTTCTAATTCGAAGAATTACTATCATGGCCTCCTTTCGCGCTCATCGTGGAGTTTTTTGCCGAGCGTCTCATCATGATTGCAGAGGAAGGTTCCGCCCCATAGACGTGATCGGACGTTTATTGAAGCCGCTCGGGAAGCAAACGACGTAGAGGATGCTATTGCACTGCAAAACCCGAGAACGAGGGCCGTGTCGTTCCAACCGGAAAAGCTGCGAATCGCGCAAGGAAAAGTTATGATTTTATTTTTATATATGTGGGAAAATATATCATAAAAAATAATACGGCGTTACTCAAAATCTTGGGTCGTTCGCGAATGTGCGCGAAGAGTCCATCATCTCCGTAGTGCTGGAGAATCTTGAGGCAAGGCCGTAATAAAATGTGCACGAGGGATCGAGTAAGGTTCGCCAAATAGAGGAGCGATACGGGCGTGACAAGACGCAGCTGCGTCATGTCATCGGTTTGCTGCAACTCCCGCAGACTGGCCGGGACACCCGCGCTGCAATGGCAGGTGCCTCGCGTCCGGACGCGAAACAAGCGGAGGCGCCGTGCGGCCTTCGATCTTTGCTGACGCTTACGGCCGCGGCGTTTTCCGGCTTACCAGGAATGACCTTCGCATGCAGACTGCCGCACGGAACTCGACATTGTCTCGCAGCCCGCCGCGTCGAGCCATCCGTTTCCGTTTCGCACTGGCGGCGCTGACGGTGCTTGTGCTGGCACAGTTGCTTTCGGGTGTTCTGACGGTCTCCGCCATTCGCAAGACGGCGTTCGATGGAACCGTGACGGCCGTGCGCATCGTCGGCCACGACTGGTCGTTCCGTATCCAGAACTCGCTCCGTTTCGGCAAACCGATCTCGCAGATGTTCGGCCTGCCCGAAATCCTCGCGGGCATTCGGTCGGATCTGTCGTTCCTCACCGGCGTGGTCGTCACGCTGCCGGATGGATCCATCGTCGAAAGCAATTCCCCTGACGGCCTGTTGCGAGGTCTCGGTGCCTTGGTCGCGGAACGGCTGGCCGCCGAGCCGTCGACGGGGTCAAACCGAGCGCTCGCGCCGGCCACGCTCGACGGGACCCATGTCTTCGTCCTGCCCGTATCGGGAGCGGGCGGTCGCCTTGCCGGCGCACTGGTCATGCTCGTGCCGGCCGAGGCGATTGCGCAGCAGACGGCAAAACCCGTGGCCGACGCCATCATCGCTCTGGCCATGGCGACGCTGCTCGGCGCTATCGCGGTCGTTCTTGCGTCTCTCGTGGTGCCCATCGGCGCAGACGGAACGGTCGGTCGCTGGAAGCTCCTGGCGATCCCGGCTCTGATCCTGGTGCTGGTTCAGGGTGGATCGTCCTGGCGCAACATCGTCACCTTTCGCGACGCCTATGTCCAAGCGGCGACGCAGAACGTGCAGCGTTCGGTGGATCGCTTCGGAACCGACCTGCAGGGTCTCGTTGCCAAGGGCGTCAAGCTCGATCGTCTGTCGGATTATGCCGCGCCGTTCGCCCGTCTTGCCGCCGACATTCCCGAACTCGCGTCCCTGAGGCTGGACGGTCCGTCGGGGCGCAGCATTGCCGCGTTCGATGCCACAGGCGAGCCCCCGACCAACCGCGCGCCGATCACCTACCAGATTCTTTCAGCCGACGGCGCGAGTCTCGCAGCGCGCCTGAGTGCCAGCCTGTCGGACATGGCGATCGGACAGGGCGTACGACGTCGCGCGCTCGACGCCGGCACGGTGCTTCTGACCTCGGCTTTGTTCGGTTTCGAGCTGTTGGTCCTGTTCGGTATTTTGATGCGCCGGCTCTCGGTCCACGGGGGAGAGGGTACGACCGTAGACCGGGATGGCCATCATCTTCTCGCCCGTCCGGCATCCTTCCTGCTCGTCTTCGCCTGGGCGCTGCCTCTGTCCTTCGTGCCGCTGCAGATGGGCGTTCTGACGAGCGAGCCGCTGTTCGGCCTATCCAGAGCCATGACGCTGGCCCTGCCGATCTCCGCCGAGATGGGCTGTGCGCTCGTCACGGCGCTGATCGCTGGCATTCTGACGGATCGGCGAGGCTGGCATCTGCCCTTCGTGTTGGGTGGGCTCGTCTGCGCTGCGGGAGCGCTGGCCGGCACCCTCGCCATCGGGCCGATGACCTACATTCTCTCGCGCGCCGTGGTCGGGCTGGGCTACGGCCTGGCCTGGATGGGGATCCAGGGCTACGTCTTCTCCTGGTCCAGCCCGCGCACCCGAACGCAGGCGGTCGCCAACCTCGTCGCAGGTATCTTCGCCGGCCAGATCTGCGGCAACGTGACGGGCGCCATGCTGGCGGACCAGATCGGCTTCTCGTCGGTCTTCGCCGTTGCAGCGATCCTCGGTCTGGCGCCGATCCTCTTCGCATTCGGTTTCATGCGCATTTATTTCGGTCGCCCGCTCCCGGCCCCCGAACAAGCCGCCGAGGCACCGGTGCCGGTTCCATTGGCGCCGCCGTCAGGCTCCGCGCTCGGCGATCTGTTCAAGGACCGCAACTTCGTCGCGCTGCTCCTCCTCAGCGTCGTGCCCTTCTCGATCGCCCAAGTCGGGCTTCTCTTCTATACTTTGCCCGTCTACCTCTCCCAACAGGGCATCGAGCAGGGCAATATCGGCCGCATCATGATGATCTACGGCCTGTCGGTCATCTACATCGCTCCGCTGCTCGGCCGTTGGGTCGACCGGCATGCGCGCAAGACGCCTTTCATCGTGATGGGAGGCTTGCTCGGAGGGCTCGGGCTCGCCTTCACCTATTTGGATGTCGGCCTCGCCGCGCTCGTTGCCTCGGTCTTCTTCCTGGGGCTCGCCAGCAGCCTCGGCGGACCTGCGCAGACCAGCTTCGCCTTGCGCTTGCCGAGCGTTCAGCGACTGGGCACGGGACGCGCCATGGGCATCCAGCGCGCCGCCGACAAACTCGGTCAGATGGTGGGTCCGCTCGCCTTGGGCGGCCTGTTCACCTTCCTTGGGACCAGCGACGGCCTGGCGGTCGTCGGGGGCTACTATCTCGGCTCGACGCTGCTCTTCTTCTTGATCGCGCGGGATCCCCGACAGCCGCTGATGCAGAAGGGCGCCTCCAGCAATGCCTAGCATGCGTACGCACCCGACCCTCGGCGTCGAACTCGAAATGCCCATCGTCGATCTCGCATCGGGGGCGGGTTTCGATGGCCGAGACCTCTTCCCCCGACTGTTCGCGGCGCGTCGCAGTCGAGGCGAGATGGTCATCCCCGTCATGGCGTGCGGCAGCATGATCGGCGTTTGCAGCCCCCACGTCGTCTCGTCGATCGACAACGGCTTCAACAACTTCGAGAGCGCCATCGGCGTCGTCGGCGGGCCCGGGCAGGCAGGCTCGACCCTCAACGACCTCGCCGGTCTCGTCCAGCAGGAACTGGCGGACCTCGTGACGGGGCTCGGCGAACTGGGTGCCGGAGTTGCCAATCTCTCCCAGCATCCGGCGACGTTGATCGACGAACCCTTCTACAGGGCCATGCGTGCGCCCAAGCCCATCTACGACTACTGGCGCGGCGTTCGGGGATGGCGGCACGAAATCGGCATGGATGCCAAGGCTCAGAACGGTCCCACGACCGGCGTCGACGCCGAAGACGCGGTCGAGGCGCTGAACCTCGCGCTCCATGCGGCGCCAGCCCTCATCGCTCTCTTCGCCAACAGTCCCTTCGAGGCCGGCGAGCCGACGGGCTGTAAGGAGAACCGGCTGCGGATCTGGACGCGCATGTTCGCCGATCCGACCTTTGCAGGGGACCGCGCCACCCATCGCCCCCCGGTTCGACCCTTCGAGGATCTCGCTCACTACCTGCGCTGGATGTTCGACGGCAACCGGGCCATGCAGGCGCTGCCGCTCGGCGTCAATTCCTACAAGGGCTTCGGTGAACTCGCTCGGATGACCGGCGATCCCTCGCTCTTCACCTTCCTGCGTGCGAAGACCTGGACCGGCCGTCGGTTGTGCGATGGAGCCGGGGTCGAGGTGACACCGGATCTCTGGCATCTGGAAAGCCTGCAGTTCTCACAGTTCATGGATGCCCGCATTCGCTTCGGCTTCGCCACGGCACCGAGCGTCGACGAATTCTTCGACGCGTTGGAAGGGCGGACGGTCGAAGCGCTTTTCGCCAGGCACTGCCGGTCTCTTTACATCGAAGGCCGAGCGGCCGGCGCGAACTTCCCGGACGACGAGCTTTGCGATCTCGACGATCCGCTCGTGTCCGCCTCGGTTGCGATGGCGCCTTCGGCGATTCAGAAGGGCCTGCAGTGCAACCGTGGCAGTCTGAATCGCCTGTCTCGCCGACTCCCGTGGCAGGATCTCGCCTTGGCGCGCGAGCAAGCCATCCGTCATGGCCTCGAAGGCTGGGCAGGTCCCATGTCGCTGGCCCACTTTGCTCGGGCCGTGGTGGAGGAGGCGGAGGCCGGCCTCCTGCCGAGCGAGCGCTGGATGCTCGCCTATCCGCTTCACGTCCTTCAGACGGGTCGAAACGGCGCCGATCGGGCCATCGCCACGTTCGAGCGCGGGAGCGGCGACCGCACGACGCGCTTCCACGAACTGACCGTAAGCCGCGTTTTGCGCCAACTGCCGCTTCTACCCTTCCCGAAACGCGAGCGGATCCCCGACGCCGAGATATTCGCTACGGCGTCCGTGGCATGAGACCGGAACCGAAGATCTCGTCGCTGGCGAGGAGAATATCGACGGACGGATCGTAGCCGATCTCTTCGGCCGTCTGGAGGTTCAGCGCGATCTTCGCCGGCGCCTGCCAGACCTGGGGCAGGTCTCTTGGCTTCGCGCCGTTGAAGATGCGGGCGATCGTCTCCGCATGGAAGCGGCCGACATAGATGAAATCGGACTGCGCCACGCTCATCAGTGCTCCGAGCCGAACCTCCGATTCGCCCGCCATCGAGAATGTCGGCAGATCGTGCTCGATGAGAGGTGCAAGGCTCTTGGGCAAGCTCGTTCCCGTCAGGCCGCGATGGACGGTCAGGTAGACCGCGTCGCTCCTGGTGGCGATCTCGGCATAGCAGGCCTCGAGCTTCGCCTCGGCCTCCTCCTGCGCAATGTTGTTGAAGGGCGCGAAGCAGGAAACGATCTCGAAGCCGCGGTCCTTCGCGATGCGCTCGATATCGTCGACGGCCGCGAAGCTGCGCCCCTCCGGACTGTCCTCGTAGACGAGACCGAGCTTCTTGAAATGGAAGATGTCGCTGAACAATTCCACCTGCCGGGCGTATCGCTGCGGCTCGACCTTCGCGGTGAGGTGATCATGACCCGAGTCCGTCTCGCTCCTGATGATCTTCGACCCGATCGGATCGCTGGTCGAGGCGACGACGACGGGTGTCGACACCTCGTCCGTGGAAAGATCCTGACCGGCCCAGGTGCCGAAGGCCAACACGAGATCGATGTCGCCGCGCGTCTTCAACCGGTCGAGCAACTCGGTCCGAACCTGCGGACGCCGCTCCTTGTCGAAATTGCCAGCCGCGTAATAGGCGTCGGAGGAAAACTCGACGAAGTCGCTGACGGCATTGGTGGAAAGCCAGCGCCAGAAGCCGCCGGGCTCGGGATTGTTGCCGACCGGAAGGTCCATGGGCTTGATCCAGCCGATCGCCATCAAGCCGCGAACCGTCGATTTGAGGATGACCTCGTAATCCTTGTACTGCCCGCCTTCGTAATAGCCGATGCGCCACTTCCTGCCGTCCGGCTTGAGGCACGGCTCGGATGGCCAGATACGAACACTTGCCGGGGCGGCCGTGATGGAGCCGGCCTCGTGCATCCCGGTCGATGCCTGCGACGCCGCATCTACGCTGGAGCCCGCGAGAATGCCGAGGCCGAGAAGGGCGGTGCCGAAACGAACGGAACGGATCATGACGACCTCTTGGGCTGCTGGTGGAAACGAAGGGCGACAAGCGTGATGTCGTCTGATTGCGCGGTATCGCCAGCATGGGCCTGGACGTCGACCATGATCCGCTCGACCAGCATCTGCGCCGGTACGAAGGGGTCCTGCAATTCCAGAAGTTGCACGAGGCGCTCGTCCTCGTAGAGCTCGTTGCGCCCGTTCATCGCTTCGGTCACGCCGTCCGTGTAGAGGACAAGCGTTTCGCCGGGGGCGAGACGCATGACGAGGGGCTCGTAGTCTACCCCCTCCACCACGCCGAGAGCCGGGCCGCTGATCGAGCGGAGGCATTCCACCCGGCCGCCTTCGCGGATGATGAGAGGCGGGTTGTGCCCTCCGTTGGCGTATCGGATCTCACCCGTGACGCAGTCGAGAACGCCGATCAGGCTGGTCACGAAGATCGAGTTCGGATTGTCGCTCGAGAGGGCTTCGTTCACGACCGTCATCATCTGCCAGGGATCGGAGAAGCGATCCGCCGCCGACTTGATGAGGGTCTTGGTGATGGCCATGAACAGCGCCGCCGGCACGCCTTTGCCCGCGACGTCGCCGATCGTGAAGCAGAGGTGTCGCTCGTCGATGAAGTAGAAGTCGTAGAGATCGCCGCCGACTTCCTTCGCCGACACAAGGGCGGCGTGAATATCGATTTCGGACCGATGCGGGAACGCGGGAAAGATCTTCGGCAGCAGACCGAGCTGGATGTCGCGGGCGATGTTCAGTTCGCCTTCGATGCGCTCCCGCTCCTGCGTCACCTGCATCACGGTCTGGACGTTGCGATAGAGAGAGTCCTCCATGAAGGAAAAGGCAGCGGCGAGACGGCCGACCTCGTCGCGGCTCGTCGCAGGTCGGTCGGGCGAGACGAATTGCGAGCGCCGTGTGAAGTCCGTTTCCGACAAGGCACGAGCGCGATGCGTCAGGGCGACCAGCGGTCGGCTGACCTTCTGCGCGAGGAACCAAGCCAAGATGGCGGCCAGAACGATGCCGCCGGCGAACACCAAGCCCTGGTTGACGATGAGATCCTGCGCAGGCTTGGCCAGCGCGGCAGAGGAGACCACGGCTGCCACATACCAGCCGAGCGCCTTCAGGCGGAAAACCTGCGCCTCGACCTTGCGATCCGGCCCCGCCGCTGCGAGAGGCGCCAGCCGCGACGGCTCGTCGCCAACCGACGCCATGCCTTTCAGGTCCGTCAGGACTGATGGCGTCAGCCAGTCTCCATCGCGCGATTGGGGTGCCACGACAGACTGTCCGCTTTCGTCGAACACGAAGACGAACCCATGTCCTGCCAGTTTGAGGACGCCGAGGCTTGAGCGAAGGCGATCGACGAGTTCGGCGCGTTGCACGTCCGTCTCGCGCTGGAGATCGGCGACATCGCCGACGATGCCGATCATCCAGCCCCAACGCGGGAAAGGGACGAAGAGACCGTATTTCTGCTCCGTCGTTGGGCCTTTCAGTGATCGCCAGGAATAGGTGAGGAAGCTGGAGCCATAGAGTTCGCTGTCGCTCCACGCGGTCTGCGTGACGCCGCGCCCTCGAATGTCGCGGAACCCTGACAGATCCTGCCCCACCATGTCCCTGTCGGGGTAGACGAGGGCCCGACCCTCGCGATCGAACACGAAGATGTACTCGCCCGAGACCGGGGAAAGCGCGCCGAGCCAGTCCAGCGCGTTGGCGCGCGCCGCCTCGTCGCTCGTGCCGACACTTCTGGCCTGCGTCGCGAGTGTGTCGAGGGTCGATCGCACGGTCTGTCCGAACTGGCGGAAGGCCTCCTTCCGACCCTGGATCGCGCCGACCTTGCCGGACAGGAGCTGGTGATACTGGCTGCGAATGGCGAGTTCGGCCATCTGCAGGACGTTCTCGACGGAGCGTTGCTCCGCCTCTACCATGGCGGTGCGCACGGCTCGTAGAGAATAGGCCATGATGCCGCCGGCCATCAGCGCCAGGATGGCGATGACGCCCACGAATATCTTGACCCTGAGGCTATTCACGCGTTGTATCCTGTCCAAGATGGCCGACACTGTAGGCGCGCGCCGTGAACAAATCATGCCCTCGAACCCGGTGGGACTTGGCTTCCAGTCTCACTCCGCAGGCCGATCACGACGGCATCTTTCTTTGGACCCTCGGAGGATCGAAGAACGAGGAGAGGCTCGTACCAAGGTGACGGCACCCCCCAACTCCGGCCGCAATCGGCAGTCGCGGCCCGGCGCGTGGGAGATCAAGACGATCGAAAGCCGCTCGGAGACGGCGAACTGGCCGAAGGGCAAGATCATCACCACCGCATCTTGCCGAGACGACCACCATCGCGAAGCGTCCGCAGAAGCTCGATGCCGTACAGCTCCGGCAACATCACATCGAGAAGCACGAGGTCGAATGGCTCGTCCCGGATGCGTCGCAGAGTTTCCAACCCATCGGCAGCCTCCGCCGTGTCGGTCGACTGCATGCGCCGTAAGCGCCGCCGAAGAAGATCACGGTTCTCGACAACGTCTTCCACCACAAGAATACGGGATGCGGGCAGGGACACGGGACGGATGCCGTCGTGCGGAGGCGAGAGCGACCTAGGGCCCGCTCCTCTTCGACTGGCGTAGCGCGCCGGATGCGGCTTCAGCTCTTGGGGGCTCAAGGGCTTCGACGAAACCGGCTGCGCTCGGTCGCTGGCCCGGTACGGCGGAAAGACATTGCTGCAGCAACGGTCCGAGTGGCGACGCCACGTCGTCGGGGTCTTCCCGGCCGGTCAACCACAGGCCAATGCAACCCAGCGACCAGAGATCGGCGGCGGGGGCCGGTGCCGCGCCAGCCCATTGCTCTGGCGCGGCCCAGGCCGGCGAACCGATGGCCTCCCGCCCTGCCAGTGGATCCCCGGCGATCAGGCCGGCCGAGCCAAGATCGATCAAGACGACACGACCGGTTGCGCGAAACAGGACGTGGGCGGGCTTGAGATCCTGATGGACGATGCCTCGTCCATGAAGATAGGCCAGCGTTCGGCCCATCGTACGAAGTAGAGCAACGACGTCCTCGACCCGACCAAACGCGTTCCGGCGTTCGTCCAGGCTCGTCGCCAGAACCTCCAATGCGAGCCAGCCTTCGCCCATGCCGAGCCAGGCGGGCAGCCCCGGATGGTTCAGGATCCGCGCGAACCGTTGTTCCCGCTCGAACCTCCGACGAGCGATCGGATCCGGCGTCTCGAGATCGAGGCGTTTCAGAACGGCGATCCGGCCGTCCGGGGCTGTCGCCCGATGGACGCTCACACCATTTCGGCACGACAAGGCCTGCCAAACATTCCAGCCTTCCGGCAGGGCGAGAACCGACTCGCGCGCCTCAGAAGGCACCGATGCGTCGCCAGACCGGAAGGTCGATCGAGAGAATGGACTCGGCCTTCCGGCGCATCACGGACAGCACCTCGCCCTCGTCCTGGATGATCTCCCCGTCGCGTCGCAACTGCTCGCCTCGCGACTGAAGCAGTTCCAGGCATCTTGCGGCCAGTGCCTCGACCGTCTCCGGCGTCTGCGTCGCGAGAGCCTCATAGGCCAGCATCGAGAGCAGGGGGATCTGGAGCCCGCTCTGGATCGCGCAGGCTGCCAGGGTGATGGACGGTCGGCCGTGTTCGATGGCATTGCGCACGAAGGCAAGGTTCACCGAACGGAGGCGCTCGAGTTCGTGAGCCGTGGGCAGATGCTGAACCGTGATGGCGTTGCGCGTCTCGATGCCGACCGCCAGAATTTCCTCGTTGTTCGGCGAGGGAGGTGCGCCCGGCTTGGCCCGAAGCTCTGCGAGCGACGCGTCGCCCTCCGTCAGAACCCCGCCCATGAAGGCGTAGAAGGGTGATTTGAATTCGATCTCGCCGCTCGGCAATGTCAGTTTCGGCGCGAGCTGCGCTTTGGCATCCGCCAAGGTCAGACGCTTGCTCTCCAGCAGTCTCGCTTTGGGCAACGGCGCGATGGCGCGTGCGCCGCGCACGAAGACGTCGCGGCGAAAGATGCGGGGATTGAAATGATCCTTCAACGTTTCGCGCATCGCAGCAGGCACGGCCTCGACGAGGCGCCGCTGCTCCTCGGACAAGAAGATGGCCGGGAAGTTTTCCAGAAGAGTGGCACTCGCGACGTAGGAAAGCTTGGCGTGCGCGAGGTCCGCCGCAAGATCGGCATGATAGACCGGTTGCCAGGAGCCGTTCAGATATTCATGTGCGAGATAGGTCAGGCCGAGCTCGCGCTTGTTCAACAGGAACTTCACGAACTCCTCGTCGATGGCGATCGAGCCGGCCTGCTGGATGGCTTCGGCGAACCCCAAGGCCGCGTTCACGCGCCGGTCGCTCGGTCCGTCCTGTGTCGCCGCGAAATCATACAGGAGGCGCTGGATCGGCATCTGACGGCTCCAGCCGGGCAGAGCATTGTAGGTGACGGCGACGACGCCCCCCGGCCGCACGAAGCGCGCCAGGATCTCGATGATCTCCAGTTGATGCGCACGCGCGATCCAGGTCCAGATCCCGTGAAGGGTGACGTAGTCGAAGAGCGGAAGTTCGCCTTCGCCGCTCTTGGCCAACTCCGCGAAGGACCTTTCGGCGAAGTGGATATTGGACAAGCCGGCGCAGCGCGCCGTTTGCGTGGCGTAGGCGATATGGGCCGGGTTGAAGTCGAAGGCGTGGATCTCCGCCTCCGGATGGCAGGCGGCCAATGTCAACGCCGTCTCGCCAAGCCCGCAGCCAAGTTCGCAATAGGTAAAGGGTTGGTTCTCCTGACGAGGGGGGTAGACGCCGCGGATCAGGCAGGCGAGATCGAGATGCGACGGCATCTGCTCGGCATAGAAACCCGGAATATAGTCGATGTCGGCGACATAGCCCGAGGCCCAGTCGGTCATGATGAACCCTTCGCATGCGGATTGAGCGCGGACGTGGAAGCGAGGTCGACGACGCCCGCACATTGGCGTGGGCCGCTCGTTCCGACCCAGGTGTTCCACCCGAGCCGACTGGCGCCCAGAGCCTCCGCCGCACCGCCGATGCGCAGGGTCGGCACCGCCTCGGCCTTCAGCGTCAGACGCTGGACGAAGGAGAGGTCGGGCCCCAGCGAGAAGGCGGCGAGGTCGCCGAGCTGCTTCTGACGCCATTGCCCCGGCAGGAAGCTTTCGAATGGCGCATGGTCGAGTGGCCCGACGAGCAACCTCACGCGGCCCTGAACGCTCCAGCTCTTCTGCCCGACCACGGCGTCCCGACCCAAGCGGGAAAACGCGCCGCCGCCGAGGCCTGGCCGCCCGAGGCGCGTGCGCTCGGCGGCTGCGATGGGCAACCATTCGCCGACGAATTGCTCGATGCGGATCGGCTGGCCGATGGCGTTGGAAAGCACCTTCTCCACCGCGTGGGCAGATCGGGACTGTCGGCCGAGGAGCCCGGCATGGTGCAGCATGACGCTGTCGGGCAACGCGAGCCGCTCAGCCAGCTGTGGTGGCACCAGCCCCAGCACGGCCCGTATCGCGTCGTTACTCGTCGCCTTGCCCGTCAAGGGAAAGCGCTCGGCTTCGATCACCGGCCGATACTTGGCGAAGGCTTCATAGAAGAGCCCCGCCAACCGGTCGTTGAACAGGTCGAGAAAATCGCGCAGGCCCGGATTGCGCTCACGCAGCGAGGTCTGGACGATCTCGCTGAAGGCATGGGGCATGGCACCGCCGGCACCCGTCAGACCGATCACGGCTTGCGTCAGGCGCGCCGGAGCGCCGTCCGCAAAGCGCACGCGCGTGACCTCGCCACTGGCGAAGGACAGATTGGAAGAGGCCTCGATGCGCAGGGCGGCTCGGCGTGGATCCACACCACGACCGATCGCGTCGGGCGACGCCTTCCCGGCTCGCTGGCGCTCTTTCGCGACGATTTGCTCGACCAGACGCATCGCCTGAAACAGCTCGAACCCGTCGGGATTGCGCTCCAGCGTCTCGATCAGAGAAGAACGCGGTCGCCGGCGCGACTTGGCCATTGGCGCAGAACTCCGGTGCGCCCTTTGATGCGGGCGGTGAGACGGGAAAAGGAATTGACGGAGGCGTAGAGCCCGAGAAAGCGCTCGAGAATGCTGGCGAGCAGGAAGACGCTGGAGCCGGAGAAGTTGGCATCCTCGAAGAGGATCTCGACATCGACGCCCCGACAGAAGGCGATTTGATCGACGCCTCGCACGCGGGCCGAACCCAATTTGGCCGAGACCGACAGGACGCCGTCGATCAGCGCACGCGTCTCCGCCGAATCCTTCACGTCGTAGAGGGTCAGGAGTTCGCGGATCGCGCTGGCATCTTCGGCTTCGACCAGTGACAGATGATTGAGCGCAAGATGCGAGATCAACCTCCAGCGTCCTGCCTGACCGAAGGGATTGCGCAAGGTCGGCGTCGGAGGGGTCAGGAGGCGCAGCTTCGCGATGGCCGGCGAGGGCCTCACCATGGAAAGCCGCGGTTGCGAGCCGCCGAAAGGCAGGCGCTCTGGCAGGTCCCGATTGAGGCACATCGTATCGACCGAGAGCACGGCGTCGGGGAGAGCCCGCGCGTCGAAATCGGGATCCACCAGCGAAATCAGCGTTTCCGTGCCGGGATGATCGGCAGATCCTTCGCGCTGGTTGGCCAGCCACCAGACCTCGTGCGAGCGATCGTCGGTTCGGCCCTGCGAGGCGTCGGCATGTCGGAGACTGTAGAATGGAAGGGCCTGCTGTGGCGATTCCCGGCCACCGCCGCTGATCGCTACGTTGTCGATGCTGTAGACTTCGAGGGCAGCCTGTCGCCGGCTGTCGGGAACGATGCGGTATTCGCTCGTCCTTTGGTCGAGGCGGATCGGCTCGGCCGCTTGTGGGAAGAGGTTGACGACCGGCGTGCAACCCAGTGCGAAAGCCTCCGGTGACACCGCTCGCTCGATCGAGGATGCCGAACGCTTGAGAAAGACGAAGATCTCGAGGCGCCGTGCTTCCGGATCGAGACGCGCGGCCTCCGGCAGGTCCAGATCGACAAACAGAAACTTTTCCGGGAAGACGAAGAACTCCGTCAGCAGGCGATAGCCGGCATGGGCGGTCTCGGGATAAAGCAGCAGGCCCTCGTCCGAACCGAACCCGACGGGGCGCAGGGCCGTCGGCTCGGCGACGACGGGGTCGGTGTCGCCTGGACCATTTGCAAAAGCGACGGCCAGCGCGTCGTTCAGAAGCAGTTCGTAGAGTTGATAGGTGAGCGAGGGCTGGCCGCGCAGAAACAGACGGACACGCCCGGGGGCGATGTCGGCGAAGCTGCGTTCGCCCGAGGTCGGCTCCAATGTCAGACGAAGGCACGAAACCGCGCCAGCGGCATCCGGTACGATCGGCGCCTGAAAGGGGCGGCTGGCCAGGCTGGCGCCCACCAGCCGCATGGGATGCAGCTCGACCGGATAGGCCGTACGGAACCGGCACGTTTCCCCCTCCACCGGCTCGGTGTCCAGCATGGCTCCGGCCTCGATCAGGTAGCGCTCCTGCAGGTCGGCCGGCGGCTCCACTTGAAGCACCGACATGGACGGGATCGGCCGCTGGTAATGCGGATAGAGCATGCCGAGCAGGGCATCGGTCAGTTCGGGGAAGTCGTCGTCGAGCTTCTGGCGTACCCGCGCGGTCAGAAAGGCGAAGCTCTCGATGAGGCGGCCGACAGAGGGATCCTCGACGGCGTCGGCCGACAGACGAAGGCGACCGGCGATGCGCGGGTGCTCGGCCGCGAACTCCGCGGCCGTGCGCCGGATCGCCAGCAGCTCCCGATTGTAGTGGGTCAGAAAACTATCGGACATCGCACCCCTTCAGCCGATCATGCGCCGCCGGCTTCGACGCCGGTGATCGAAAGGTTGCGCGCTGCCGGATCGATCGCCGTATCGTAGACGATCGTGTCAACGCCGGCTTCGGTGACGAGAAGGCCGCGGATGCGAAAGCGCAAGGTCCGATCCAGCGTGTTGGCAAGGCCGACCATCTCGACGCTGACATCGCGCAGCCTCGGCTCGAAGCGGCGGATCACGTCCTCGAACTGCCGCCGGAAAGCGTCGCGCTGGGCATCCGACGCCATGGGGCGCGTCTGCAGATCGCTGAGCCCATAGGTGAGGAGCGACGTCCGGAGCTCCTTGAGCTGAGCCGGCGCGGAAACCTGGCAGGGACGCGTGTTGAATAGCGCCTCTAGGTCGCGCCGGACGCTGTTGCGTATGGCCGCCACGCTGGCGAGCGTTTCCCGCGAACCCTCCGCCGCATCACCGGCCAGAAGGCGGTCGAGGACGGAGAGACGAACGGGTTGGCGGCCTCGCGTGTTCGACATGGGAGGCTCTAGCGCTCGCGAAGGCCATTCAGTTCCGTGAAGAGACGGAACGAAGCCACCATCTGGTCGATCTGGAAATGCGGCTTGAGATGCATCACGCAAGCAAAGGATCCCGGCTTGCCGGGAACTTCGCGGATCTCGACGCGGGAACTGTTCAGCGGATACTGCGCTTTCAACTCCTCGGGAGCGTCGGCATTGCCGGTGACATATTGCTGAAGCCACGTGCTCAAGCGCGACTGCAATTCGTCGGCCGTGGTGAATGCCCCCATGACATCGCGGGCGATGACCTTGATGTAATGGGCGAAGCGGCTGACGCAGAGGATGTATTGGAGCATGGACGAGATGCGTTCGTTGGCGGCGCGCACGTCGGTTCCCGCGTGGGCGGGAGCATGAAGGGAGGGCGCCCCGAGGAAGGCCGAGTTTGGCGTGTAACGGCATGGACTGAGGGTCATCAGCCCGATTTCCTCCATCTGCTTCTGCTTGCGGTCGGTCAGCTCCACTTCGAGCGGCCGGCGATAGGCCTCCGCTTCTCCTGTGGAAAAGGGAGCGCTGGGCAGATTCTCGACCAAGCCCGCGCCGCTCTCATCCTGCCGGGTGCCGCGAATGTCGGCAAACCAGCTCCAGTCACGGAACGACGTGACGACAACGGCGCCGAACGCATAGACACCGTTGCCGAAGAGCCAGTTCTTGACGGGCAGGCCATGCCGGCCTTCCTCGTAGCGAAACCCGTCGGTGCGAGCGCCGCTGTCCGCGTGGCGTCGTCGCAGCAGAATGCGCGGCGCTGTGACGGCTAGGAAGCGGCTGTCGTCCTGGGCCTGAAGGGCACGCCAGCGAGCGTAGTCCGTGCCGCGGAAGGGGAGGGCGATGTCCTGAACGAAGGACAGTTCGGAGAACTCTTCGACGCCGAGAAGGGCAGGGCTCGCACCGATGACGCACGGGGCGAACGCAGCGGCCGCGACGCCGGCCAACGAGGCCAGGGTGGAGATGTCGTCGCCGGGAATGCCGCGCGCCGCGCCGTGCCGATGCTGGATCTCGTAGTCGCACAGGACGAGTCCGTACGGCAGCCCGCCGGGCATGCCGAACTCGTCGCTGTACAGGCGCTCGAACAGCAGGCTGCGGTCGAATTCCGACGCGCGGTTGAAGTCTCGCGCCAACTCCGCCCACGTGGCTGACATGATGCGCACCACGACGCGTTCGTCGTTGTCGGCAGAGGCCAGCAGATGGTCCAGGCCACGCCACGACGCCTCGAGCGCCTGGAACTCATCACGGTGCAGGATTTCGTCGACCTGCACCGACAGGAGGTCGTCGATCGCGGCGATGTCGCGGTCGATCGCGGCACGAAGACCGCCTCCTGTGCGGGTCAGAAGATTTTGCAGCCGGTCGCCGAACCAGAGCTGCAGGGCTTCCGCCGTATCATCGCTCCCGACGAAGCGGGCGAGATCGCTCTCGCCCGCTTCGTCCTCGTCGAAAAGGGCTTCGGTCAGCCGAAGCCCGAGCGGTGGCGCGACGATACCGGCGATCCGTTCCCCTTCGGAAGGGGAGGAAAGGTTCACTTGCATGCCGCGCCGCCCGTCAGGCCGACGCCGGAATGCGGGCCACGAGCCGCATGGAGGTGGTGAGTTCTTCCATCTGCAGCCAGGGACGCAGATAGGCGACCGCGTTGTAGGAGCCGGGCGCACCCGGAATCTCCTTCACCGTGACCTTGGCCTCGGCGAGCGGGAAGCGTGCCTTCGTCTCCTGGCCGGCCGCCGCGTTGCCGTTCACGTAGTTGCTGATCCAGCTGTTCAGCCAGCTCTCGGCGTCGCTTGCCTCGAGGAAGGAGCCGACCTTGTCCCGGCCCATCACCTTCAGGTAGTGCGCGATCCGGCCGGTCGCCATGATGTAGGGCAGACGGGCCGAAATGGCCGCGTTGGCGGTGGCTTCGGGCGTGTCGTACTTTTTGGGCTTCTGGGTCGTCTGCGCGCCGAAGAACACGGCATAGTCGGTGTTCTTGTAATGGCAGATCGGCAGGAACCCGAGCTTGGAGAGTTCCGCCTCGCGCCGGTCCGTAATGCCGATCTCGGTCGGGCATTGCTGGTCGGTGTCGCCGCTGTCGGAAACGAAGCTGAAGCTCGGCAGGTTCTCGACCTTTCCGCCACCTTCGGCGCCGCGAATGGCGGTGCACCATCCGGTCTGGGCGAAGGCATCGGTCAGGCGCGTGCCGAGCGAGAAGGCGGCATTCGTCCAGGTGAACTTATCGGGCGTCATCGCCGTCGTCCGGCCATCGGCATCGACCGGGGCTTCCTGGAAATCGAACTCCTCGATCTGCGTGCCGGCCGAGCCGTAGGGCAGGCGCGACAGGACGCGCGGCATGGCGAGCGTCACGAAGCGGCTATCCTCGCTCTCGCGGAACGAGCGCCACTTGATGTAGTCCGGCGTCTCGAAGATCTTTTCGAGGTCGCGCGGCTTCGACAGCTCGGTGAAGGAGTCGAGGCCGAACATCTGGGGCGCAGCCGCCGCCACGAAGGGCGAGAAGGACGCAGCCGCGACATTCGACATGCTCTGCAACGTCGCCATGTCGTCGGCGCCGGGGCCGAAATCGTAGTTCCCGATCAGCGCGCCGTAGGG
This sequence comes from Aureimonas pseudogalii, assembly GCF_014196835.1. Lineage (GTDB taxonomy): Bacteria > Pseudomonadota > Alphaproteobacteria > Rhizobiales > Rhizobiaceae > Aureimonas > Aureimonas pseudogalii. Next base: position 21,377 of record NZ_JACIEK010000020.1, on the reverse strand, counting down.
CTCGCCACCGGACAGGCCGAACTCGTTCTCGTAGATCTTCTTGAAGATCGTGCTCTGATCGAATTCCGCGGCCTTCGCCAGATCCTTGCTCAGCTCCTTCTTGGAGATGTTGAGCAGGCGGATCTTCAGGTTGGCGCTCGTCTCGGTGTTCTTGACCAGATAGTTCAGCCCGCGCCATGAGCCTTCGAGTTCCTGGAACTCGGGATGGTGCAGGATCGCGGAAAGCTGCTTCGAGATCTTATCGTCGATCGCGGCGATCGCCTTCTGGAACGTCACGGCGAGGTTCTTGTTGAACGTCACCGTTCCCTTCATCGCCTCCTGCGTCAGGTTGCGCAGAAGGTCCTGAACTTCGTTGGCGTCCGTGTTGCGCGTCGCGCCGATGGCCTGATCAAGCAGGCTGCCGGTCTCGGACGTGGCTTCGGCGCCGGTGGCCGACTTCAGCTGGGTCTCGCTCATCACTCGTCTCCCTTACCGGAATCCGCACCGAGCTGGCTGGCTAGGGCCTGGATCTGGTCCGTGTTCTTCAGAACTTCCTCGAGAAGGCTTTCGAGCTCTTCCGAGCGATCGACCTTCGTCATCAGGTCGCGCAACTTGTTGCGGGCCTCGATCAGCTTGCGCAGCGGCTCGACTTGCTGAACCACGGCGGCCGGCTCGAAATCGGCCATCGACTTGAACTTGAGGTCGATGGCGATCTCCGAGCCGTCGTCGGAGAGCGTGTTGTCGACGCGGAACTGCGCGCCCGGCGTCAGTCGCTGAAGGGTCTCGTCGAAATTGTCGCGGTCGATCTGCGTGAACTTGCGATCGCGCAGCGGCTTCTGGGGCTCGTAGGACTTGCCCGCGAAATCGCCGAGCACGCCGACCACGAAGGGCAGTTCCTTGCGGACCGCCGCGCCTTCGGTCTCGACATCGTATGTGATGTGAACGCGGGGCTTGCGCACCCGGTTTAGCTTCTGCTGTACGCTCTCAGACATGCTTCTCTCCAGTCATAAGGTAATTACCACCCATCGCTCGACCCGGAACTGCTCGCACTGTAACTGTCTTCGCTACTGGGCGACGACGTGGAATAGACGGGTTGAGTAAGGGTAATCTCTTCTTTGCCTTCGATGCGCATGCCCGCGGCAAGAATAAAACGGCTTATGTGCGATGCGTCGGTTGTAAGCTCTTGAAGCAATTCGGGCAACGACATTCGCGCACGGCGAACGGCCTCGGTGAGCGTATAGGAAATGGGAGCTTGCGGTTCTGTCGTGCGGAAATACTGGGCCAACTGCGTCACCGCGTCCAACGCTTCCTCACGGTTGGCGAAACCGTTGATCCGGTGGACGGAAGCCGACACCCGCACGGGAGACGAGGCTTCGTCGCCGCTCACGCCTGAGCCGCTGTCCTTTGCGGCAGCGGTGCTTGACACCTGAGGCAACGCGGCGTTTTCCAGCTTCTGGAGGGCCTTCTCCTGCGTCGCGAGCTTGTCGGCGCCGAAATGGCGGATCGAGCCCGCGACATGCTCCAGCAGCTCGCGCAGTGGCGTGAAGGAGGGAGCATCATAGCCGGCGACCCTGTCGAGCGCGGTGCCAAGCGCCGCCAGTGCCGCCAACGCCTCCTCGATCGTCGTTAGAAGCTCGTGGAGATCATGCCCGGCCGTTTCGGCCAGACTGTCTCGGAAGGCCTCGAGGGAAACCGCGCCACCGGCGATACGTGCCGCACGCCGTTCCGGGTCCGTGAGCTTCTCCAGCTCCATCGCCTGATCGTAGTTCCAGATCGAACAGGGCCTGGCGATCCCCACGATGGGCAGGGTGCGCAGCGTCTGAGCCAAGGTCCCTGCTGCGCCTGCGCCGCTCAGAGCGGCGACCGCCGTCAGCCGGCCCTCGTTGCCATCTTCTTCGTCGGGTAGCGGATGGATCGTGTCCCAGAATCCGTCGACCAGCACGGTGAGCATGCGCAGTCCGTCGCGGAGCCCAAGGAAACCTTCCAGCCGAACCAGGGCTTCCGTCGTCCAGGCGGCGACTTCGAGATCCTTGGCCTGCCCGGACAGGAGCGCCAGCCCGCTCTGCAGGACGACCCCCCAAGTTTCGGGAGGCGGTGCGTCGGCATCGACATTCCCGCGTTCGGCGGCGCGAGCCGAACCCCGCGCATCCTTGACGCGGTAGTAGAGCGACTGCGCCGAACCGTCGGCGCGTGGATCGTTGCCCGATGATGTCTCTTCGCCGACTGGCTGGGACAGGGCCTCCAGATCGATCACGGACGGAAGCGACATCAGTTGAACGCTCTGCTGCTGGGGAACTGCGATACGACCGGCTGGCGCCCGTCTCCGCCATTGCCGATATCGATGCCTCGGTCGATCACGTCCTGAAAAAACGATGCCGCCCGCTCCGGGTTTCCAGCCGCGACGGCAAGCAGGATTGAGGCCGCGATGCCGGTCGGCGCCAGCACCGGGTCCGGCAACACTTCGGGAAGGCCCAGGGGCGCCATGCTGCCACCGGACCAGAACGCCGCGAGAGCGGCATAGGCACCCGGCGTCGCCGACTGGACACTTTCGGCCGCTTGCAGGCAGAGAAAACGTCGCTCGTCGGTGGTCTCGTAGACCCAGTCTTGAGCCGCGCGATAGGCCGGGTCGGGATCGATCGAAGTCGCGCCGGGCACGGCCGATCCGGCCATGCAGGCCCACCACACGCCTTCGCGCACCGGCAGGGCGAAGGCCAGGAAGCGCACGGCATCGGTCAACAGTCCGCTTCCATTGAGAAGCGTCAGGAACCCCTGCGGCGAGAGACTCGGCGTCAGGTAGGCCTGTGCATCGACCGACAGGGCGACACGACCGCAGACCTCGACCGCGGTGGCGGCACCAATCTTCTGAATGGGGGCGATCGGAACGGCCATCGTCAGTTGATCTTCACCAAGCCGCCATTGATCTGCGTCATGCCCGAACCTTTGACGTCGACTAGGAGACCGGACAGTTCGGCTTTGCCCGTCGCCTGCGTCGTGACCATCGGTCCCTTGATCGTCACGCCCTGCGGGGTCACCTCGATGGTGCTTTGCCCGCATTTCAACGTGATGCCGCGAAGCGCTTCGATCGTGACAGAACCGGCGGCGCAGGTTTGTGAAAGATTGCCCGCCTGCAGTTCGACCGTCATGTTTCCGCCCTGCAGTGCGATCGAAAGGTTGCCGCTCCCGAGCTTCAGCGCGTCGTTGCCCTTCGTCAGGCTCGCCGTTCGGTTGCCCTGAGCGATGGTCAGCGTTTCGTCGCCCTGTGAGAGTGTCTCCGATCGGTTGCCTTTGGACAAGGTCAGCGTGTCGTTGCCGTCCGCGATGGTCGTCGTGCGGTCGTTCTTGATCGTGCGGGTCTGGTCGTGGCCGATGTCGACGACATCGTCGTTCTCCACGACACGCCTGAAATCCTTCTGGGCGTGAAAGAGCACCTGCTCCTTCTCTTTCGTGTCGTCGAAGGACAGTTCGTTGAACGTGGTCGTGTCGCCGGTCTTCGTGCTGCGCGTCCGCAACCCGCTCTTGTTCATCTCGCCCGGCAAGGCGAAGGGCGGCGTGCAGTCGCCGTTGTAGAGCGCGCCGGTCACGACCGGCTGGTCCGGGTCGCCGTTCAAGAAATGCACCACGACCTCCATTCCGACTCTCGGAATGAACTGCGTGCCCCAGCCCTTGCCGGCCCAACTCTGCGCAACCCGGATGAAGCACGAACTCTGCTCGTCGTGCTGACCCAGCCGATCCCAATGGAACTGAACGCGAACGCGGCCATGCGCGTCCGTGTAGACTTCGGAGTTCGAGGGACCGACCACCGTCGCCGTCTGCGGCCCATGGGCGCGCGGCTTGGCGATGTGGATGGCAGGCCGCGCCGTCCGGCTCGCGGGAATGGCCTTGAAACGATTGGAGTAGACCGGCTTTCCGTCGTCCTCGACCTTGTTGTTGAAGAACGAAGAGTCGATCAGCCGGTGCTCGATCTCGGATATCACGAAGCTCTCGCCCGACACGGACGCATCGTCCGCAAGCGCCACTTCCGCAAACGAGTCGCTTTCGATCGAGAATTTTCGACCGGGAACGAGCGAGGCTGCCGTGGACTGGCCTTCGATCTCCTCGATCGTCGCGTCGGCCGCATCCACGTTGCGCGTGGCCGCGCCCCTCTGCCGCGCACTCAGCGCTGCGCCCTCTCCATAGGCGAAATGTTCCCAACCGCGAGTCGGCGACAGGCTGGACTCGCTCGACCCCTCGATCGCCGTCGAAGGCGCGGCGAAATCGAACTGCCGGAAACTCCACTTGGTGTCGGTAAGCCGTCGATGCAGCATGATGGACTGAACCAGCCGCTCGCCCTCGATGCTGTGTTCCACATGACGCAAAGCCGGCCCGGAGGCGCTCGCATACTTCACCGCGCTGTCGCAGACGACGAGCGTGTGCGCACCGTCGGTATGTTCGAAGAAGAAGAAATAGCCCTCCTCGTCGAACAGTCGGCAAATGAAGTCGAGATCCGTTTCGCCGAACTGGACGCAATAGGCGCGAGGCGTTTTCGTGCCGACGATTTCGAACCGGAAAGCGTTGACGTCGCGCTCGCCGAGGATCGCCGACGCGATGTCGACGACGCTCTTTTCCTGGAAGATTCTGTAGTTCGAAGAATGACGAAGCACTGCGAGAGTGGGCTCTATGTCGAGTGCGCAACGTCGATAGCCGCTGCGGAGCTGCGGGCCGAAACGAAACCCCGTCACGATCCCGTGGATCAGCCGCGTTTCATCGGCGAAGCGCGACATCGTCAGGCTCACCGCTTGACCGAGAAGGTCCGAGGCGCCGAAGGTCGGTGTGCACATTCCGCGAAGATGAAAGGAGAAGAGCCGCGACAAAGCTTCGCGACCCTCCATTTCCTCGACCACGACGACATCCTTGCCGAGCGGCGTTTGCAGCCGCAGCCAGCGCTGATCCTGCGACAGGGAAACCGTCGACATGAAGACCTTTCAGGATGCCATGAGGGTCGAACCGCGCGCCGGAATCAGGCGTTCTTCGCGGTGGACAGATCGTAGGTCATCGACACCGGCTCGCCTGCGTTGTCGACCTTCGCGACGGAGTTCTTCACCATGACCTTGGTGAAGTTGAGCGAAACGGACTCCGACGGCCGATCGCCACCCGACGAGACCGAGTAACCGGACGTCAGCGTGTTGGTCAGCTCGTAGCGCAGGAACTCCTCGACGCCGCCGCCGCCTGCCTTGGTGCGTGTGAACACGACTTCGGCCTTGACGGGCTTTCCGTGAAGGGCCGCCGCCAGGATGTCGTTCGACGCTTTATCCAAGTTCTTGGTCACGGTGACCTCGCTGAGCGAGGGCTGCGAGCTTTCCCGTACGCCTTCGCTGCCATGCGGCGAGCCGATGCCGCGCCCGACGCCCCACTGGAAGCTCTGGAGCTCGATCCACTCCTTGAAGCCCTCGGCGGTGACGTTGCCCTTGATCTGATCGTATTTGAGGTAGATGGCCATGAATGCGCTTCCTTGGTGGACGACTGTTGGGGCGACGCGGTTATTCGGCCGCGACCGGTTCTTCGACCGGGAGCGTATCCCCCTCCGCCGCGTCGGCAGGGGAGAAGTTGAAGCTGCCGTCGGAATGGAGGGAGATCCGCACGTTCGGCACCTCGCGATCGTTGGCGATCCAAGCGAGGACCTGCGCCGACAGTTGCGGCAGCAAACTGCGCGACAGGATGTACTCGATGTTGCGGGCCCCGCTTTCGACCTCCGTGCACCGCGCTGCGATGGCCGCCACGAGCTCGGCATCCCAGAGCAGCCGCGACTTGTAGGTTTCGGCGAAGCGTTTGGCGATCCGCTTGAGCTGCAGGTCGACGATCTGGCGGATCACGTCGTCGGCGAGCGGGAAATAGGGGATCACCGAACACCGACCGAGGAAGGCCGGCTTGAAGCTTTTCAACAGCTCGGGACGCAGCGCCTCGGACAGCTCGTCCGGACTCGGACGCGTGGCCGGATTTGCGCAGAGGCGGTGGATCAAATCCGTGCCGGCATTCGACGTGAGGATGATCACGGTGTTCTTGAAGTCGATGTCCCGACCTTCGCCGTCCCGCAGCATCCCCTTGTCGAACACCTGATAGAAGACGTCCTGAACGCCGGGATGCGCCTTCTCGACCTCGTCGAGCAGGATCACCGAGTACGGCCGCCGCCTCACGGCCTCGGTCAGCACGCCGCCTTCGCCATAGCCGACATAGCCGGGAGGCGAGCCGACGAGCATGGAAACCTTATGCTCTTCCTTGAACTCCGACATGTTGATGACGGTGAGGTTCTGTTCGCCGCCATAGAGCAGTTCCGCCACGGCCAGTGCGGTCTCCGTCTTGCCGACGCCGGACGTGCCGACCATCAGGAAGACGCCGATCGGCTTGCGCGGGTCGGACAGTTTTGCACGCGAGGTGCGGATCGTTTCCGCGATGGCCTCCAAAGCCTGCGGCTGGCCGATGACGCGTTCCTCCAGCTTCGGCTTGAGGTTGAGCACCGTCTTGATTTCGTTCGAGATCATGCGGCCGACGGGAATGCCGGTCCAGTTGGCGATGACCTCGGCGATCGCTTGAGCATCCACGGTCACCCGCATCAGAGGGTGCTCGCCCTGCAGCAGGGTCAGCTCTGTACCAAGCTGGCGCAACTCCTCGCGCAGCACGGCGGGGTCGCCTGCTTCCTCGCCCGTCGTCTCGCTGCCCAGCGTTTCGTGCAGGGCGCGCATGCGATCGACGATCGCCTTCTCACGTTCGAACTGGCGCTCCAGCGCGTCGAGCCGATCCTGCGTCGCTTCGCGCCGCTCCTCAAGTTCGGTCATGCGTGCGCCGTGGTCGGCGCCGATGCGCGTCTCGCGTCCCAGCACCGCCAGATCCGTGTCGAGCATCTGGATCTGACGCCGGGCATCCTCGATCGCGGCTGGCGTCGCGTTGCTGGCGACCGAGACGCGGCCTGCTGCCGTGTCGAGAAGGCTGACGGCCTTGTCGGGTAGCTGGCGACTGGGAATGTAGCGGCGCGACAGACGAACCGCATCCTCGACCGCTTCCGACAGGATGCGCACTCCATGGTGGCGCTCGAGCGTCGGCACGAGACCGCGCATCATGGCGATGGCCGCTTCGTCCCCCGGCTCCTCGACCTTCACCACCTGGAAACGCCTGGTGAGCGCCGGATCGCGCTCGAAGTACTTTTTATATTCGGCCCAAGTGGTGGCTGCGATGGTTCGCATTTCACCGCGAGCAAGCGCCGGCTTCAGCAGGTTGGCTGCATCGTTCTGCCCGGCGGCTCCACCGGCGCCGATCAGGGTGTGAGCTTCGTCGATGAACATGATGATCGGCTTGGGCGACGACTTCACCCCCTCGATCACGTTCTTCAGACGGTTCTCGAACTCGCCTTTCATTCCGGCTCCGGCCTGCAGCAAGCCGAGGTCGAGCGAAAGGAGTTCCACGTCCTTCAGGGCATCCGGAACGTCGCCGGCGGCGATCTTCAGCGCAAATCCCTCGACGACCGCCGTTTTGCCAACGCCCGCCTCGCCGGTCAGGATCGGATTGTTCTGCCGGCGGCGTGTGAGAATGTCGATGATCTGGCGTGTTTCGGCATCGCGGCCGAGAACGGGGTCGATCTTCCCCTCGCGGGCTCGGGCGGTGAGGTTCACCGTGTATTGGTCGAGAGCGGCGGATGCGGCGCCGACAGCGGCCCTCGGGCGTGTCGGCTCTCCCGTGGGCTCCGCGCCTTCGGGGGCTTCGGTGCTGGAGGCGGTGATCGTCCCGAGCGCCGCCTTCAGATCCTCTCCGTTGATCTTGGCCAGTTCGCGAGACGCGTCCCGCGCCACCGCCGAGAGCGTATCGTCGTCCATCAAGGCCGCCAGGACGTGACCGCTGCGGACGCTGGCTTCACCCGACTCGAGCGATGCCAGGAGCCACGCTTCCCGCATCAGGCGGACGACGTTGGGAGCCAGGGACGGGGCGCGGCTGTTGCCGGTCTTGAACCGATCGAGCACTCGCGTGAGATCGGTCTGCAAGCGCGCCATGTCGATCCCGAAATGGCGCAGGATCGCCGCAGCGTCGGTGTCGGCCGGTTCCACCAGCTTCGTCAGCCAGTGCTCGATCTCCACGTTATAGTGGGTCCGCGAGAGGGTCAGGCCCACCGCGGCTTCAAGGGAGGCACGCGCCGGCGCATTGAGGCGCCCTACCAGAACCTGCAGATCGACAGCCAATGAAATCTCCCGATGCCTTCGACGCGAGGCCCACGGTCATGCGTTCTTAGAACCCGTCAGGATCCGAGAGCCTGCGGAAATTGCGACCGAGACCTACACCGATCGAGCGGTCGGGATCGAGCCTGCCCGAAAACCAAGACTTGGCTCTCAGTCTCAAAAGGCACCAAACGGCTTGATGGCGCAACTTGGATCGGATGCATCGGGTGCACCTCGTGCGTTTATCTTAAAGAAAGGTTACGTTAGGGTTGGGCGACGGCCTCGTCGACATTGGTGAAGATTGGAAAAAGACGTAGAAAGCCACTCATTTCGAAGACAAGCCGGATGCGGCTATTGAGACCCGAAAGAGAAAGCGAACCGCCCGGGATCGGCTTAATTTTCTTGGCGGCGGACAAAAACACCGATAGTCCTGTACTGCTGACGTAATCGATACCGGCGAGATCGAGCACCAGTCTCGTATCGCCGCGTTGGATCGCCGCGGAAAGATGACGGTCCAGTAGGGGGGCCGTATTGCTATCGAGCCGGCCGACCGGGGCGACGACGAGCCGGTCGCCTCGTCTAACTTCAGTAATGTTCATGGCATGATCCCGAAAAAATCGCGTCTCGATGGGTATCGTCAAGGCTTCGTCAATGCAATTTCTATCTTCTACTCATCGGGCAGTACTCTTACAAATGCGTTTTCATGACCGCTTCATCGATCAAACCGCATCCGACGACGCCCGGTGACCGGCTGGCCGCCGAGGTCGCGCGCATGTTGCTGCCGCAGCGGTTTCCCCACCGGCGCGACCTCGAGCTTTCCGGTTTGGTCGCCGAGTCGGCGGATGTCTGCTCCTTCTATGATACGTTCTGGCAGCCGGGTGGCCTATTGGCGCTCTGTGCCGCGCATATTCCGCGCGCCGGCGCGTCGGGCGCGATGCGGGCGGCCGCTCTCCAGAAACTCGTGCGAGCCGGGCTTGGCCTGTCGCTGCCGACGGACGAAACGCTGATGCTGGTGGAGCGGGCCTACGAGGCGGAGTTCGCCGACACCGCCTTCGATCTGGCGCTTCTCACCCTCGATCCCGCAAGCGGGCGGTTCAGCGGCGGCGGCCGGGGGCAGCACGTCAGGGCGATCGGCGGGCAGACCGTTTCCAGCGATGGCGTACTGCCGGCCGGATCGGTGCTCTGGCTCGTCGCCGGCACGCGGGCGCTGGGCGATCCGGCGAAAGAGACCCCTGATTTCGGCATGGACGATCTCGCGTCTCGTCTCCTCAAGACGCTGGTGCCCGGCGTGTCGTTGGTGGGACTCACGCTGCGCGCCACCAGCGGGAAAGCCCCCCACGATTTTTCGATGATGAACGATCTTGCTGCCATTGCCGGCCTGGTTTCGGGTATCGAGGCGACCCTGGCCCGCGAAGGGGTTCCTGAGCCGGTCGGTGCAGCGCTGGGACTGGCGCTCGACGAATTGCTGACGAACACGGTGAGCTATGGTTATCTCGATGGCGGACAGCATGAGATCTTGGTGGGGCTTGACGTCGCGCCCGGCTGCGTTGATCTGTCCGTACGCGACGACGGTCGCGCCTTCGATCCTCTCCTTGCGCCCGACCCCGATCTGACCGCAGAACTGGAGGATCGCAAGGTCGGTGGGCTCGGCATCCACTTCGTCCGCACGCTCGTGGACGAGACGAGCTACGAGCGGGAGAGGGGATGGAACGTTCTAAGGCTGAAGAAGCGGTTCGACGCGGAAGCGGATCGTGAGCCATCTGGCGGTTGAACCGGCAGATCGTTAAACAGACATCGTTTTCTCCGGCAGAGTTCGCCTGCCCAAGGTCTCCTATGCCTCCAGCTGCCAGAATGACCGACCTCGTGTTGCAGGACGCACCACATTGTCATGCGCCCATTCATCCGGCAGCGCCCGTGCCGACGGCTGTTCCCCATCCGGCCATGCCGCTTCCCATCGTGAAGGGCCAACCCAACGTCCTCATCGGCAATCTTCCGGCCGCGCGTTTGTCCGACATGACGCAACCCTGCCTTCTGGCCGGCTGCGTTCCGGGTGGGCCGGGGATGCTGGCCAAGGGATCGGCGACGGTGATGATCGGCGGCCTGCCCGCGGCTCGGGTCGGCGACCTGACGATGCATCCTGCCTGCGTTGCCCCCGTTCCCAGTCCCACCGGGAAGGTTCTGCCGCCCGGCTATCCCACCGTCATGATCGGTGGTTGAATGCGGCTCGGGCATTTTCAATCCTTGCGTCCGGTCTGCGTGGCATGTCGCCTGAAGGGCGGTCTCGCACCACTGACGCTGACCTGCGTGGAGGAAGAGCGGAACGACGATGTGCGGGCCGGCATCCTCCAGTGCGACGCTTGCGGTTCGCGCTATCCCATCCTCGATGGTTTGCCGGTGCTGGTGCCCGACCTGTCCCGCTATCTGTCCGACAATCTGTTCTACCTGACGATGCGACGCGATCTGTCGCCTGCCGTCGCAGATCTCCTGGCGGAAGCGACGGGCCCCGGTGCCGGGCTTGACGCGATTCGCCAGCACGTCTCCTCCTACGGTTGGGATCATTGGGCCGATCGCGATCCGGCGGAAGCCGGAGCCGAGCAGGTCGAGCCGGGGCAGGCCGCCCGAATCATGGCGCACCTTCTCGATGGGATCCCGGCATCCCTTCCTCCCGGACCGCTCCTCGATCTCGGCTGTGGGGCGGGGCGCACCGTGGCGGAACTCGCCGAGCATACGGACCAGCTGGTGCTCGGGCTCGACCTGTCCGTGCCGCTGGCGCGTGTGGCCCAAGATGCCGTGGTCGGCGGGCAGGTGGCCTACGACCGACGGCGCGGCGGCCTGCATTTCGAACGACGCGCCTTCGACGTTCCCGCCCATCCGCGCTGCGACATCTGGATTGCCGATGCGCTGGCGTTGCCGTTTGTCGACGCGAGCTTCGCACTCGTCACGGCGATCAACCTTCTCGACTGCGTCGCGGATCCCTCGCAGGCGCTGGCCGAGTTCGGCCGCGTGCTGATGCCCGACGGAGCCTGCGCCCTCGCCACCCCGTTCGACTGGAGCGGTGCGGCGACGCCGCTTGCGAATTGGCTGGGTGGACGTGCGGCGCAGAGCGCGCACAAGGGGCGTCCCGAGCAGGCCCTGGACGCACTTCTGTCCGATGGAGCGCAGGCTGCCGGTTCCCTGCGTCGAAGCCGTCCAACCGAAGAGGCGGAATGGCAGATCCGGCTCCACGACCGCTCGTCGATGCGTTACCTCACCCATCTGTCCTGGTCCGCCAACGCTCTTGTAGACGTGGCGACATGATCGCCGTCCCAACACGCTTGCGGCGTCCGATCTCGTCTTCGGTCCACGCTCGTCCCGCACGTGCCCGGCAGTCTCCATCACGTTCTTCTTTTGGCCATCAGCCTGTCCAGGACGGCCGCATCGCGCCCCGGTCCGACAGCGCTAGCCGGGCGGCATCGATCATGCGTCTCACCCTGACCCTTCAAGGACCGGAACGACTGATGGGCGCGGCGCGGTCGCGAAGCCTCGACACCGGCAGCCTGCTGATCGGCCGCTCGCCTGTCTGCGACTGGGTTTTGCCCGATCCCGATCGGGTCGTGTCCGGACGTCATTGTCGGATCGACGGCGAAATCGACCGCTTCGTCCTGACCGATCTCTCCACCAACGGAACGTTCCTCGGCGATGCAAGCGATCCGATCGGCTTCGGCGCCAAGGTCGAACTTCAGGACAAGCAGGTGCTTCGCCTCGGAGATGCGTGCGTCGTCATCGAACTGACCGGCGCGTCCCCCGCCACCGCGCCACATACGATACCGGGAAGTCTGGTCGCCGACGACTGGTTCGCGGCTCCCGCATCCATGGCCGGTGGATCGAGGCTGGAAGAAGAGTTCGACGAGCTGTTCGCCCGAGAACTGGTCGATCCGTCCCGGCAGGTAGAGCCGGCCGTGGGGCTTGCGGCCGGGGGCGCAAGCCTTGCCCACCTGTGCGATGGGCTGTCGGGCCGTGCTGTTCTTGCCGCTTTGGAGGACGTGACCGCCGATTGGGAATCGGGGACGGCAGATCGACTGAAGCGCCAACTGGCCGCACGCCTTCAGCAGATGCTATCAACGGCACCGCTGTCCGACGACCGCGAGGTCGGTGGTGCGTGACGTGACCTTCAGTCGCCGATCTTTCTTTGCGCTCGGTCTCATTCTGCCGGTGGCAGGCTGCAGCCTTCTTAAAAAAGACCCTGTGCCGGCCAAGGAGATCGAGATCAAGAAGCCGGCCGACGGAGCCAAGATCGACTTTCTCGCCACCGCTTCGCCCCTCGTCAATCCGGGTCGGGATGGCGTGCCGTCGCCGATCTCGGTTCGTCTATACGTCTTGTCGTCGCCCGATGTCTTCACGGAGGCGAACTTCTTCGAGTTGTGGGAGAAGGACGAGGCGACCTTGGGTGCGACGTTGCTCGGCAAGAAGGAACTTTTCCTCACACCCAGCGACGTGCAGCGCATTTCCGCGCCGCTGGCCCCGGATGCGCTGGCCGTCGGCGTGACGGTGGGCTTCGAGGAATTCCAGAAGGCGAAATGGCGCGCGATCATTCCGCTGCAGGGCGAGAAGACCCTCAAGATCCGCGCGAAGATCGACAGCGAATCGGTCACGCTCGGACCACAGGACGAATGAGACTGAAAACTTCCGGCACGCGGGACGTCCGCGTGGTGATGACTGCGAACAGGAACGGGACCGCAACGTCATGGCATTTGCGAACAGGGTCGTCTGGTCCGAGGGCATGTTCATTCGTGCCCAGCATTTCCAGCAGGATGCCCGTTACATGGAGCGGCTCGTGCGCGGGCGGGCCGCGGGGCTTCGCGGGTACGGCTGGGGGCTGCTTGAGCTGAAGCTCAATCACGAGTTGCTGTCCACCGGACGGTTCGCGGTGGAGCGCGCCGGCGGCGTGTTCGAGGACGGCACGCCCTTCGTGCTGCCTGACGACGCGCCGCATCCCGAGCCGCTGCATCTGCCGGAGAATACGCGCAACTGCATCGTCTATCTGTCCGTCCCCATCAGCCAGCCCGGCGGTTTCGAAGCAGCGGGCCCGAACGGCGAATCGACGACGCGCTTTCGCGTGGTGGAACGGGACGTGCCCGACGCCAATGCCGGAGAGACGGCGTTCGCGCCCATCCAGGTCGGTGAGCTGCGCCTGTCCTACACGCTGGAGACAGCCGAACGCAGCGGTTTCCACCATATCGGCCTCGCGCGCATCATCGAGGTGCGCTCCGACAACAGCGTCGTTCTCGACAATAACTATGTGCCGCCGCTTCTCGATTGCGCCGTGTCTCCGTATCTGACGGCCCTGCTGAACGAGGTGGTCGGACTTCTCAACCATCGCGGCGAAGCCATTGCCGGTCGGCTCGTGGCGGGCGGCGGGGCAGGGACCTCGTCGGACATGACCGACACGTTGATGCTGCAGGTGGTCAATCGCTGGCAGCCGCTGTTCGAACATCTCGCCGTCGCGTCCGTCGTCCATCCCGAAACCGTCCTGACGGCCATCGCTTCGCTGGCGGGGGAGCTTGCGACCTTCACCAGCGCCGAGCGACGGCCACGCTCGTTCCCGGCCTATCGTCACGATCAACTGCACCTGACGTTCATGCCCGTCGTGACGGCGCTGCGGCAGGCGCTTTCGACGGTTCTCGACCAGGGAGCGATGGCGATCGCGCTGACGGAACATCGCTACGGGATCAGGGTCGCGCAGGTCCCGGAGCGCTCCATGTTCGCCAAGTACAGCTTCTTTCTCGCGGCGAAGGCCAACATGCCCGCCGACGTGCTCATGCGCGGTCTGGTCGGGCAGGTGAAGATCGGTCCGGTCGAGCAGATCCGGGAACTGGTCAATACGGCCTTGCCAGGCGTGCCGTTGCGCGGCCTGCCCGTCGCACCGCGGCAGATCCCGTATCATACGGGCAAGGCCTATTGCGAACTCGACCGGTCCTCGCCGCTTTGGCGTCAGTTCGCCACATCGAGCGGCATGGCGCTGCATGTGGGCGGGGATTTCCCCGGTCTGGAGCTCGAACTCTGGGCGGTGAAGGACTAAACCGTGCAGATGAGGCCACCCAACCCCTTCGCGCCGGATCCGGCAGCGGGCTCGCAGTTCGATCCGGACGCCACGATCCGGCGTCCGCTCTCGCCCTCCTCACCTTACGCTGCGCCGTCCAACTCGCCTGCCCAACAGCCGTCCTACGGATCGCGGGTCGGCGGTTCGGGCTTGGGCGCCCCTCCGGCATGGGGGGCACCCAGCAGTGAGTTCGCATCGTTCGACGGCCCGAACAAATCGGATCCGTTCGGCTTCTCCGGCAATGGGCGAGACCCACTGGATTTCGGGTTCTCTTCCGACAGGTCTTTCGGCAGCCCGCCCACCCCGCTGCGCTCCGAGTTCGGTGCTCTCGCAACCACGATCCGTCTTGGTCCGGACTCGCATGTGGAACAGGCTTTCGAACTCGCGGCGCTGAACCCCCTTGTCGCCGTCGCATCGCCGCTTCTGTGGCTCGCAGCGCGCCTCAACGAAAGTCTTCCGGTTGACGACGTCGGGCAGTTCCGGGCGCGCGTGATGGACGACGTCTCGCGTTTCGAGAGCCACGCGATGACGCGGGGCGTCTCGCCAAGGCTCGCTCGTGTCGCCCGCTACGCTCTTTGCGCGACGATCGACGATATCATCCTGAACACCGCCTGGGGCGGGCAGTCGGACTGGCCGGCAAAAGGGCTCGTCAGCACCTTCTATCAGGAGACGTGGGGCGGCGAGCGCTTCTTTGATCTCCTCGGACAGCTTTATGGGCAGCCCGAGGAGAATCTCGATGCGCTGGAACTGATGGCACTCTGCCTGTCGATCGGCTTCGTCGGCAAGTATCGCGTGATGGAGGGCGGGCCGGCTCATCTCTCGCGGTTGCGCGGCGAGCTGTACCGCACAATCCGCCGGCTACGTGGGCCGCATGAGCGCCGTTTGTCGGCGGGCTTCACGGCAGTCGATGCACCCTATCGTCCGCCGGCCCGGATGATCTGGTTCTGGGCGCTGTCGGCCGCGATCGTCGCCGCGCTGGTGGTCCTCCATGTCGTCCTTGGACTGCTCCTGTCCTGGCGCGTGGACGCTGCAGCGGAGCGCGTCGCCGCCCTGTCGCCGGCCATGCCGATCTTCGTCGGGGCACCGAACCTGCCCGACGTTCCCGAGCCGTTCACGCCGCAGGGCGAACTTCAGACCCAGCTGCAACGCGTTCAGGATGCGGTCGCGACGGACATCGCCAGCGGTGAACTCGAAGTGGTGGCCGACGGCGGCGACATCGTGGTTCGGTTGCTGCGCGCGTCCTTCCCGACGGGCGGCACCGCCCTCGGCGAGAACGAAGCGCCGATGCTTCGCCGGATCGCGGCGGCCCTCGACCCGGAGCCCGGCCGCGTCACCGTGATCGGGCACACCGACAACGTGCCGATCGCCAACGCCTCGCCGACGCGCAACAACGACACGCTCTCGCGCGACCGGGCGGCATCCGCCGCGGCCATGCTTCAGCGCTTCCTCTCCGATCCCTCCCGCACGTCGTTTCTGGGCCGTGGGGATGGTTCGCCCATCGCATCGAACGCCACCGCGGAGGGGCGGACACGCAACCGACGCGTGGAGTTCCGCATACCGGCGGAGGACGCGACGCCGTGACGCCGCGCCGCATTGCGATCTGGAGCCTCAGCCTGTTGCTCGCGCTTGGCGCGGGGCTCGTCGTCTGGCGCCAAGCTCCCGTGGCCGCAGACGACGTTCGGTTCGTCCTGACCGCCGCACCGGTCGTCCTCTGGGCGATGCTCCTTTTGTTGCTTGGAATGCGTCCGGCGCGGCCGGACGTGGTGGCTGCGGTTCCTCTGGCGCGCGAGGGCGCGCGGGAATGGCGCTCGGCGTTGGCCGCGCGCCGCCTGGCCGGGCCGCACCAGCGCTATCGGCTCCCGCTCTTCGTCGTCGTCGGCCCGCCCGGCATGGGCAAGACACAGCTTCTGGAACGATCGGGCCTCGATCTCGATGCGCCGGTGGAGGCGGAGGGGGCCCGCTGGTGGCTGGGATCCGAGGCGATCTTCGTGGAGATCGCGAGCGTCCCGGCCGAGGTCGAGCGTTTGGCGGCATTCCTTCGACGCTTTCGTCCGGCCTGCCCGATCAACGGCGTCATCCTCGCCGTCAGCCCCGCCGATCTGACGCTTGCCGATGCGCTGGAGCGCCGCGAGATCGGGGAAGGCTTGGCGGCAAGTCTCGCTGCGCTCGAAACGCAGGCTCGATCGCGCCCCCCCGTCTATGTCGCGCTGACCAAGATCGATCTCGCACCGGGCTTCCTCGAAGGATTCGAAGCCCTGGAGCCGGGCGAACGCCACCAGTCCTGGGGCTTCTCGTTCCCCTTGTCGCTGCGCGACGGTGCCAAGACGGCCGATGTCGTCGAGGCCTTCCATGCCGGCGTGCGCAGCTTGGTCGAAGCCACGCGAACTCGACTCCTGGATGCGCTGGCCCGTGTGGACGACCCGCTGCGGGGGGGGCGGCTCATCGGCTTCGGCGCGCAGGTCGCGGCCATGGATCCGATCGTCGATACGGTTCTGCGTCCGATCCTTCCCTCCGATATCCGTCGTCGCAAGGGCGCTTTCCTGCGCGGCGTCTACCTCACCAGTTCCCAGCAGGACGCGTTGACGATCGACGCGCTGCTGCCCGAGCTGGCAGCCCGCTACGCCATGCCGCGCAGCGGCACGCTGCCCGATATCGAAGTGGGCGATGCCGAGCACGGGTTCTTCGTGGCGGGCCTGCTGCGAGACGCGGTGATCCGCGAAGCAGGTCTCGTCGGCATGGCTCGCCCGCCTTGGTATCGTCGTCCCATCTTCGGCGTGCTGATCCTGACCGTCTGCGTGTGTCTGTCGCTCCTTGGCGCGGTGACGCTGCGTCTTGGGTTCGACCGGGCCGAAAGCCGGATCGAAAGGGTGGAGACACAGCTGTCGCGCCTTGACACGGCGGTGCTGTCGTCCCGCGATGCCAGCGACGACGTGCTGAGCCGCGTCGCCGAGACGACGGATCGCATCGGTCGGCTGAATGGCTTGGACGAGCTCGGTATACTCTTCCGACCCTTCCCGATCACCGATCTGCGTCGGGAGATCGCCACGGCCCACGAGACCGCCCTGCGCAACAGTCTGGGTCCGCACCTCACGGCGCGGCTGGCGCGGGATCTCGCCGATCTCGGCGCTGACCGCGATACCGTTGCGCTTCGTCTCGCCGCCGCCTCGCCCGATGCGCAAGGTCACGCGGCAGCGCTTGGCCAATGGTTGGAGCAAACCGCTGCGGCGCTGCCGGGTGGCGGAACCCAGGCTTCATTCCTGCATGAAAGTCCCGCTGCGTTGTCGCTGGCGCCTGCTAGACCCGACCCGGTCTATCTCGACGTGGCACGACGTATCCTCGCCTGGAAGGACAGCCAGCCATGAGCCGGTCGTCGTCCCGCGGGCGCATGCGTCACCTCGTCACCCATCCGCTGACCTGGATGTCCGCCGCGGCCCTCATCGTCGCCGCCCTCGTCTGGTTCGGCGGGCCGCTCCTCGCCTTCGGCGACGTCCGTCCCCTCGGTGACACGACACCGCGTCTCGCGCTGCTTCTGACGATCGCTTTGGCCTGGGGCATCGCGGCGGTGCTTCTGGGTTGGCGCAAGGGGGCGCACGACCAGCGCCTGGTGTCGGCTCTGCGCCAGCAGGAGGCGGAGACGAATGCCGGTGCGAACCAGCACCGCTCCGAGGTCGAGCGTCGCTTGACCGTCATCCGGCGCAAGACCGACGAGACGCTGGCCCGGCTCGGACGCGACGGCGGACGCGGACGCATCGGGCGGCGCGCCTTTCGCCTGCCGTGGTACCTCGTCATCGGGCCCACGGCATCGGGCAAGACGGCCCTGCTTCTCAACGCCGATCTCAGCATGCCGTTCGGCCCACCGCAGGGGGCCGGGGGACCGACGGACGACGTCGATTTCGTGTTCACCGAGAACGCCGTCTTTCTCGATCTCGCCGGGCGCCTGACAGGGTCGGGAAGCGAGCCGGCAGACGGTCAGGTCTGGCTGCGGCTCCTCGATCTCGTCCGGCGGTTGCGCCGACGGCAACCCGCCTGTGGAATCGTTCTCGTCGTGGATGCGTCAAGCTTTGCCGAGATGGGCGAGGAGGCACGTCGCTCGCTCGCCAAGACGCTGCGCCGCCGACTGGACGAGGTCGGCGAGCGGTTGCTGGCCCGCCCGCCCGTTTATCTCGTCTTTTCCAAGCTCGATCGCCTCTTGGGCTTCTCGACCTTCTTCGAGACGACCGATCGCAGCGAGCGCGAGGCTGTCTGGGGCATGCCGTTCCTCGCATCGGAAGACGAACGGGAATTCGCGCCTGCCGAACGGTTCCGAACACGGTTCGGCGACCTGGCCCGATGGGCGGCCGAATGGCGTCTGCCGCGGCTTCAGGAAGAGCCCGACGCGCGTCGCCGGGCGCTTGTCTATGAATTTCCCGAGCAGTTCGCCGCGCTCGGGGATCTGGTGGCGCCGTTCATCCAGATCCTAGCCGTCCCGCACCGGTTCGACCGCCCGCCCTATCTGCGCAGCATCTCCTTCGCCTCGGCGCGACAGGGAGGTTCCGCGATGGATCTCGTTGGCTTGGCGGCTGGAGAAAGCTTTGCCGCGCCCTCCGGGCTTCCCCGACCGGGCGAGCCTGATCCCTCTCTGTCACGCCCCTTCTTCGTGCGAGAATTCCTGGCTGCCCTCGCGCCACGCGACGCCCTGCGCAGTGGCCTGTCCACAACCGCGCGCCGTGTCACGCAGAGTTGGCAGATGGCGGCCGCCGCATGTCTAGGTCTGCTGGCGCTGGGTTTGTCCGCACATTGGATCTCCCGCCATCAGGCGGCATCCGCCTATGCGGCTGCGATCGAAAGCGACGCTGCCGCCATGCAGGATCGCCTGTCGAGCTCGCGGTTCGGCTCCCGGCTACCCCCTTTCATCGACGTCCTCCCAATCCTGAACGGCCTGCGGATCCTCGAAGGACGCGAACCCGGCGAAGACCTCGGTCGCATTGCCGAGGTGCCCGCGCTGCAAAGCGCCGCCGGGGATGCGTATACGGCGGGGCTCAATCGGCTCTTCGTGCCCTATTTGACGGAAGGGCTCCAGGCGACGCTAGCGGACGAGGCCACCAGCGTGCCGGATCTCTATCAAGGGCTGAAACTCTACCTCGCGCTGTCGGGAGAGCGCCCGCTCGACACGCTCGACCTGCCGCGATCGGGCGCATGGCTGGCTCGACGCTGGCTGGCCGGCTCTTCCGATGCGGACCGTGTCGCGTTCGCGGCGCATGTCGCCGCGCTCGGAACCCACGTCGTCGCGGTGTCGCCTGTCCAAGCTTCGCTCGTCGTCGACGCACGGCGACGCATCGCCGCCTATACGCTGGCGCAATTGGCGCTCGACGTGGCGCGCGCGCGCCCTGAGATCGAGGCGCTTTCGCCTTGGCGGCCGAGCGACCATGCCGGTGCAGCGGGGCCGCTCGCCTTGGCGAGACTCGATGGCGGCTCGATGTGGGACGGCCTTCCAGGCTTTGCGACAGCGGGCGCCTTCGACCGTGCGTCGCTGCCGGCCCTGCGGGCCGCGGCGGCGGAAATCCAAGGCGACGCCTGGGTGCTCGGCTCAAGCGAAGGGCGCGCATCGAGCGATGTCTTCGAGGGGACGCTGGGTCTCTTCTCTGCCGAGACGATCCGCCTCTGGGATGGGCTCCTGTCCGATCTGACCGTGCGGCCCATGCCGACGGCGGCGGACGGTGCGAAGCTCCTATCCCTGTTGGTGACGACGCCCTCGCCGGTCGCCGACCTTCTGTCGGCCATCGCGAAGGAGACCGACCTTTCGCCCCCTGCCATCCCGCCCGCCGCCGCAGACGCGATCGCTGCGGCCGTAGCACCAGCCGCCACCACGCTCGGCATCGGCGCACCTGCTGATCCCGGGCGCGTGGTGACCGCAGCGTTCGCGCCCCTGCGCCGGGCGACAGCTGCCTCCGAAGGGAATGCCTCTCAGGTCGCCGGCGTTCTGGCCGCGTTCGAGCCGCTCTACCGCCAGCTCAACCATATCGCCGAGGGCGGCAACGTTCTCGAACTCGGCACCGAACCGCAGACGGTCTCGGCACAGATCGACCTTCTCGTCGCGGCTCTTCCACCCTCGCTCCAGCCCTTCTTCAAACGCGTGCAGACGGCGGCGATGGACCTGATCCAAGGCGCATCCGGCGAACGTCTGCGCGAAGTCTGGAACACCACGGTCCTGCCCGCCTGCCAAGCGGCGACCTTGAACCGCTTCCCCTTCAGCGCACGTGCCAGTGAAGACACGCCCTTCGAAGACTTCAAGTCGGTCTTCGGGCCTCGGGGGCAGATCGCTGCTTTTCGCGAAGCCTATCTCAAGCCCCTCATCGACACGAGTGCGAGACCCTGGACCTGGCGAGCGGGACGCCCCGAGGATCTGTCGCTCGATGCGGCGGCGCTGAGGGCGTTCGAACAGTCGGACGGCATCACGCAGGCTTTCTTCCCCGGCGGCGATGGACCTGCCTCCCGCTTCGCACTCTTGCCGATCAGTCTCGACCCCCAGGCACAGGTGGCGCGCTTCGACGTCGGGGGGCAGACCTTGCGCTTTGCCCATGGACCCGCGGTTCCGCTCAGCGCACAATGGCCTCCTGCTCTCTCCAACGCTCCGGCGGCGTTGACCATGACGCCTGAGATCGACGGCGGCACGAACATGGCGATGGGAGAGGGGCCGTGGGCCTTGTTCCGTCTGATGAACCAAGCGGCGTCACGTCGGTTGGTCGACGGCAATGCGCTCCTGGCGAGTTTTTCTCTTGCAGGTCGAGCTTTCACACTGAAGCTGACACCCGCCAGCACACGCAACCCGTTCGAACTAAAGCTGCTCGACAATTATCGATGCCCTCAGCTCTGAAGATACATCGGATGAACCGCGGGTGATGTTGTCGCCCTTTGAATTGGCTTGAACCTCATTTTACCTCGGCAGGTGACTCACCCAAGCGATCAAGTCACCGTCGCGATCAGGGCGGTGGCGGCGAGAGCGTTGACTGCGGGGCGGTCGTAGCGGGTCGCGATCCGCTTCGAATTCTCGAGATGGCCGAACTGGACTGGACTTACCCCGGGAAAGTGGAGAGCGGTTTCGATATTACGCGGCTTGTCTCTCGAACTGAAGCGGGCTGATGAAGGTTAGCGCCGAATGTCGC
>NZ_JACIEK010000019.1 GCF_014196835.1 Aureimonas pseudogalii | reverse complement strand
CCGCACACGCGCTTCATGGCCGAGGCCTACATCCTGACGAAGGAGGAGGGCGGTCGCCACACGCCGTTCTTCACGAACTACCGTCCGCAGTTCTATTTCCGCACGACGGACGTGACGGGCGTGGTGACGCTTCCCGAGGGCACCGAGATGGTGATGCCGGGCGACAACGTGACGATGGACGTCAAGCTGATCGTTCCGATCGCGATGGAAGAGAAGCTGCGCTTCGCCATCCGCGAGGGCGGGCGCACCGTCGGCGCCGGCATCGTCAGCTCGATCGTCGAGTAATAAGCCGGCGGCACGGCGGCCAAGGATTGGTCGCCGTGTCCCGCAGCCCCGAGAGGGGCGGTTGGATCGCCGGGACGGCGGTCCGTTTGAATTGGCTGAAGACTGTTTAGCGTTCGGAAAGCGCCGGCTCTCCGGCATGTCTCCGACGAGAGGACGAATCCCATGAACGGCCAGAATATCCGCATCCGCCTGAAGGCGTTCGACCACCGGGTCCTCGACGCTTCCACTCGCGAGATCGTTTCGACGGCAAAGCGCACTGGCGCGAACGTGCGCGGGCCCATCCCGCTGCCGACGCGCATCGAGAAGTTTACCGTGAACCGCTCGCCGCACGTCGATAAGAAGTCGCGCGAACAGTTCGAAATGCGGACGCACAAGCGTCTGCTCGACATCGTCGATCCGACGCCGCAGACGGTCGACGCTCTCATGAAGCTCGACCTCGCCGCAGGCGTCGACGTCGAGATCAAGCTCTAAGGAGCAGACAAGAACCGGCGGGGCCAGAACTCCCAAGGTTCCTCTGAAGAAAGAACGAAGAATGCGTTCAGGTGTGATTGCACAGAAGGTCGGCATGACCCGCATCTACAATGATGCGGGCGAACATGTTCCGGTCACGGTTTTGAAGGTCGAGAACCTCCAGGTTGTCGGTCATCGCACCGAGGAGAAGAACGGATATACCGCTCTTCAGCTCGGCGTCGGTGTCGCGAAGGTGAAGAATACGTCGAAGCCGATGCGTGGCGTGTTCGCCCAGGCTTCGGTCGAGCCGAAGAAGAAGATGGCGGAGTTTCGCGTCTCCGACGACAACCTCGTCGACGTCGGCGCCGAGATCACGGCCGACCACTTCGTCGCGGGTCAGCTGGTGGACGTGACCGGCACCTCGATCGGCAAGGGCTTCGCCGGCGCCATCAAGCGCCACAATTTCGGCGGACTGCGCGCCACCCACGGCGTGTCCGTGTCGCACCGCTCGCACGGTTCGACGGGTCAGCGCCAGGATCCCGGCAAGGTTTTCAAGAACAAGAAGATGGCCGGCCACATGGGCCAGACCCGCGTGACGACCCAGAACCTCGAGGTCGTCCGCACGGACGCCGACAAGGGCCTCATCCTCATCCGCGGTGCCGTCCCGGGTTCGAAGGGTGGCTGGATCCTCATCCGCGACGCCGTGAAGTCCGACCTTCCGGCGAACGCGCCGAAGCCGGCCGGGCTGCGTCAGGCTGCCAACACGGGCTCGCAGGCCGAAGTCGCTTCCGAGGGAACGGAATAATGGACATCAAGATCACAACCCTCGCCGGTGGCGATGCCGGGTCGGTGACGCTGGCGGACGAGATCTTCGGTCTCGAACCCCGCGCCGACATCCTCCAGCGCATGGTCCGCTACCAGCTCGCCAAGCGCCAGCAGGGCACGCACCAGTCGCTCGGCCGCGCCGAGATCGCTCGTACGGGCGCCAAGCTCTACAAGCAGAAGGGCACCGGTCGTGCACGTCACGGCTCGGCCCGCGCCCCGCAGTTCCGCGGCGGCGGCAAGGCCCATGGTCCGGTCTCGCGGTCCCACGCGCATGACCTGCCGAAGAAGATCCGCGCTCTCGCGCTGAAGCACGCGCTCTCGTCGAAGGCGAAGTCGGGCGGCATCATCGTGATCGACGATCTCGTGTCGCAGGACGGAAAGACGAAGGCGACGCTCTCGCAGTTCGTTAACCTCGGCCTGACGAACGCGCTGATCATCGGCGGCGCGCAGCTCGACGCGAACTTCTCGCGTTCGGCTCGCAACATCCCGAACATCGACGTCCTGCCGATCCAGGGCATCAACGTCTACGACATCCTGCGCCGTCAGACGCTCGTCCTGTCGAAGGCGGCGGTCGAGGCCCTCGAGGAGCGCTTCAAGTGACCGATCTTCGCCACTACGACGTTATCACGAGCCCGGTCGTCACTGAAAAGTCGACGATGGTCTCCGAGTTCAATCAGGTGATCTTCAACGTGCCGGACACGGCGACGAAGCCGCAGATCAAGGCTGCGGTCGAGGCGTTGTTCGGGGTCAAGGTCACCGCCGTCAACACGCTGAACCGGAAGGGCAAGTCTCGCCGGTTCAAGGGGCGCCTTGGGCGCCAGAGCGACCAGAAGAAGGCGATCGTGACGCTGGCCGAGGGCCAGTCCATCGACGTCTCCACCGGTCTCTGACGGCTGGCCGCGAGGATAGAAGATCATGGCACTGAAGAATTACAACCCGGTGACCCCGAGCCAGCGCCAGCTGGTTCTCGTGGATCGGTCCGGTCTCTGGAAGGGCAAGCCGGTCAAGCAGTTGACCGAAGGCCTGACTCAGAAGGGCGGCCGTAACAACACTGGCCGCATCACCGCGCGCTACCAGGGCGGCGGTCACAAGCGCACATATCGCACGATCGACTTCAAGCGTCGCAAGTTCGACATGGTCGGTACGATCGAGCGCCTCGAGTACGATCCGAACCGCACCGCGTTCATCGCACTTGTCAAGTACGAGGACGGCGAACTCGCCTACATTCTTGCGCCGCAGCGCCTGGCTGCCGGCGACAAGGTCGTGTCGGGCCTCACCGGCATCGACGTGAAGCCGGGCAATGCGATGCCGCTGTCGGCGATGCCGGTCGGCACCATCATTCACAATGTGGAGATGAAGCCGGAGAAGGGTGGCCAGATCGCCCGGTCGGCTGGCGCCTACGCCCAGCTCGTCGGTCGCGATCAGGGGATGGCGATCCTGCGCCTGAACTCGGGTGAGCAGCGTCTCGTGCCGGGTGCGTGCCTGGCGACGGTCGGCGCCGTGTCCAACCCGGATCACGGCAACATCAATCTGGGCAAGGCTGGTCGTTCGGTCTGGCTCGGTCGGCGCCCGCATGTTCGCGGTGTCGCGATGAACCCGGTCGATCACCCGCATGGTGGTGGTGAAGGCCGTACGTCCGGTGGTCGTCATCCTGTCTCGCCTTGGGGCAAGCCGACGAAGGGCAAGCGGACTCGCCAGAACAAGTCGACCGATAAGTTCATCATGCGCTCGCGCCATCAGCGCAAGAAGTAAGGGAAACACTCCATGACACGTTCAGTCTGGAAAGGTCCGTTCGTTGATGGCTACCTGCTGAAGAAGGCAGAGAAGGTCCGCTCTGGCGGACGCAATGAAGTCATCAAGATCTGGAGCCGTCGTTCCACGATCCTGCCGCAGTTCGTCGGGCTTACGTTCGGCGTCTACAACGGCAACAAGCACATCCCGGTCAATGTCAACGAGGACATGGTCGGCCACAAGTTCGGCGAGTTTTCTCCGACCCGTACGTATTACGGCCACGGCGCCGACAAGAAGGCGAAGAGGAAGTAATCATGGGCAAGGCCAAGGCCGAGCGCGTGCTGAAGGACAACGAGGCGAAAGCAGTCGCCCGTACGATCCGCGTCAGCCCGCAGAAACTGAACCTCGTGGCGCAGATGATCCGCGGCAAGAAGGTGGACCGCGCGCTCGCGGAGCTCACCTTCTCGCGCAAGCGGATCGCCGAGACCGTCAAGAAGACGCTTGAGAGCGCCATCGCCAACGCCGAGAACAATCACGATCTCGACGTCGACACGCTGGTCGTCGTCGAGGCCTACGTCGGCAAGTCGATCACGATGAAGCGCTTCCATGCGCGGGGTCGCGGTCGCGCCAGCCGCGTCGAGAAGCCGTTCTCGCATCTGACGATTGTGGTGCGCGAAATCGCCGAAGAGGAGGCCGCCTGATGGGTCAGAAAATCAATCCGATCGGTTTTCGCCTCGGCATCAACCGCACCTGGGATTCCCGTTGGTTCGCCAACACCGGTGAGTACGGCAAGCTGCTCCACGAGGATCTTGCGATCCGCAAGTATCTCCTCAACGAGCTGAAGCAGGCTGCCGTCTCGAAGGTCGTCATCGAGCGCCCGCACAAGAAGTGCCGCATCACGATCCACTCGGCGCGTCCGGGCATCGTGATCGGCAAGAAGGGTGCCGACATCGAGAAGCTTCGCAAGAAGCTCGCGTCGATGACGAATGCCGAGACGCACATCAACATCGTCGAGGTGCGGAAGCCCGAGACCGACGCGACGCTCGTCGCGCAGTCGATCGCGCAGCAGCTCGAGCGCCGCATCGCCTTCCGTCGTGCCATGAAGCGCGCCGTTCAGTCCGCCATGCGCCTTGGCGCGGAAGGCATCCGCATCAATTGCGGCGGTCGTCTCGGCGGCGCGGAAATCGCGCGTATGGAATGGTACCGCGAAGGTCGCGTGCCGTTGCACACGCTGCGTGCCGATGTCGACTACGGAACGGCCGAGGCCCATACCGCCTACGGCGTGTGCGGCGTCAAGGTCTGGGTCTTCAAGGGCGAGATCCTCGAGCACGATCCCATGGCGTCGGAACGCCGCGCGATCGAGGGCGATGCCTCCGGTGGCGGCAACAATCGTCGTCGCGAGCGCGAGCGTGAGCACGCCTGACACTCAGGTTTCGGAGTAGAATACGATGTTGCAGCCAAAGCGCACGAAGTTCCGGAAGGCGTTCAAGGGACGCATCCATGGGGCTTCCAAGGCCGGCGCGATCCTCAGCTACGGCACCTTCGGCCTGAAGGCCCTGGAGCCGGAGCGGGTGACCGCCCGTCAGATCGAGGCGGCCCGCCGCGCGATCACGCGTCAGATGAAGCGCCAGGGGCGCGTGTGGATCCGGATCTATCCGGACCTGCCGGTCACCGCGAAGCCGACCGAAGTCCGCATGGGTAAGGGCAAGGGCGCGATTGAATATTGGGCGGCTCGCGTTGCTCCCGGTCGCATCATGTTCGAGATCGACGGCGTGGCCGAAGATGTTGCGCGCGAGGCTCTTCGCCTCGGTGCGGCGAAGCTTCCGATCCGGACCCGCTTCATCCAGCGCATTGCCGAATAAGGAAGAGGGATCATGAAAGCCTCCGATCTTACGACCAAGACGCAGGACGAGCTGACCACTGAACTCGGTGCATTGAAGAAAGAGCAGTTTAATCTGCGCTTCCAACGTGCTACGGGCCAGCTTGAGAACACGTCCCGTGTCAAGGAAATCCGTCGCGACATCGCGCGGATCAAGACCATCGCCCGCCAGAAGGCGGCCACGGCCAAGGCCTGAAGGTAGACAATATGCCGAAACGCGTTTTGCAGGGGACCGTGGTCTCCGACAAGAATGACAAGACGGTCGTCGTGCTCGTGGAGCGTCGCTTCACGCATCCGCTCTTCAAGAAGACCGTCCGTCGGTCCAAGAAGTACAAGGCGCACGACGAATCCAACCAGTACAAGGTCGGCGACATCGTCTCCATCGAGGAGACGCGGCCGATCTCGAAGGACAAGACCTGGATCGTCGTTGCGAGCCAAGCAGCGGCTCAGTGAACTCATCTTCCGGGTGCAGCGCATCGATCCTGCGCTCCCCGGATGCTCGTTATGTGAAGGCGGCCTGACATGATTCAGATGCAAACAAACCTCGATGTGGCGGACAATTCCGGCGCCCGTCGTGTCATGTGCATCAAGGTGCTGGGCGGCTCCAAGCGCAAATATGCTTCGGTCGGCGACATCATCGTCGTCTCGATCAAGGAAGCGATTCCGCGGGGCCGCGTGAAGAAGGGTGATGTGATGAAGGCCGTGGTGGTTCGCACCGCCAAGGACATCCGTCGCGCCGATGGTTCGGTGATCCGGTTCGACCGTAACGCCGCCGTTCTCATCGACAACAAGAAAGAGCCGGTCGGCACCCGTATCTTCGGTCCCGTGCCGCGCGAGCTGCGCGGTCGGAACCACATGAAGATCATTTCGCTGGCGCCGGAAGTGCTGTAAGGAACCGGACCCATGCAAAAGATCAAGAAGGGCGACAACGTCGTCGTGCTCGCAGGCAAGGACAAGGGTCAGACCGGCAAGGTCGTCCAGGTCATGCCGAAGGAAGACCGGGCCGTGGTGCAGGGCGTCAATATGGTGAAGCGTCACCAGCGCCAGTCCGCGAGCCAGGAAGCCGGGATCATCTCCAAGGAGGCCCCGATCCATCTCTCCAACCTTTCGGTCGCCGACCCGAAGGATGGCAAGCCGACCCGCGTCGGTTTCAAGGTCGTCGGTGAGGGTGAGAACGCCAAGAAGGTGCGGTTCGCCAAGCGTTCGGGAGAACAGATCGATGGCTGACGCCAGCACCAACTACACGCCGCGCCTGAAGGCGGTCTACGCCAACGAGATCCGCAAGCAGCTTCTCGAGGAGTTCAACTACTCCAACGAGATGCAGGTGCCGCGGCTCGACAAGGTCGTGATCAACATGGGCGTCGGCGAGGCCACCGGCGACTCGAAGAAGCCCTCGATCGCGGCCGAGGATCTCGCCCTCATCGCCGGCCAGAAGCCGGTGATCACCAAGGCTCGCAATTCGATCGCGGGCTTCAAGGTGCGTGAGAACATGCCGATCGGTGCGAAGGTGACCCTTCGCAAGGATCGCATGTACGAGTTCATCGATCGCCTGGTCCAGATCGCGCTCCCGCGCGTTCGCGACTTCCGCGGACTGAACCCGAAGAGCTTCGATGGTCGTGGCAATTTCGCCATGGGCATCAAGGAGCACATCGTCTTCCCCGAGATCAACTACGACAAGGTCGATCAGATGTGGGGCATGGACATCATCGTGTGTACGACGGCGCAGACGGACGACGAAGCGCGAGCCCTTCTGAAGGCGCTCAACTTCCCGTTCCGCCAGTAACGGCAGGCGAAAAGGAAAGAACATGGCTAAGAAAAGCGCCATCGAGAAGAACAAGCGCCGCGCGAAGATGGTCGAGAAGTTCTCGGCCAAGCGTGCTGCGCTGAAGGCGGTCACCACGGATCAGGCGGCGAGCATGGAGGAGCGCTTCCGTGCGCAGCTCCAACTGGCAGAGCTGCCGCGCAATTCGGCGAAGGTCCGTATCCGCAACCGTTGCGAGGTGACGGGTCGTCCGCGGGCTTATTACCGCAAGCTGAAGATGAGCCGTATCGCGCTTCGCGAACTCGGCAATTCGGGTCAGATTCCCGGCATCGTCAAGTCGAGCTGGTAAGGAGATAACGAGATGGCTCTTTCCGATCCCCTCGGCGATATGCTGACGCGCATCCGCAACGCGACGATGCGGAGCAAGACCTCGGTGGCGACGCCGGCTTCGAAGCTGCGCGCTCGCGTGCTCGACGTCCTCAAGGACGAAGGCTACATCCGCGGCTACACCGAGACGAAGTTCGAGAACGGTACGGCCGAGTTCAGCATTGAGCTCAAGTACTACGAGGGCGCTCCCGTTATCAAGGAGATCGCCCGCGTCTCGAAGCCCGGTCGCCGCGTCTACGTCTCCGCGAAGACGATCCCGCACGTCGCCAACGGCCTCGGCATTTCGGTCCTCTCCACGCCCAAGGGTGTGATGGCCGACCACGCCGCCCGTGAACAGAATGTCGGTGGCGAGATCCTCTGCCGCGTCTTCTGACGTGGCATTGAGGTTCGTCCCACGACTAACGGACAGGTATTACGATGTCTCGTATTGGTAAGAAGCCGGTCTCCGTACCGAGCGGCGTGACCGCTTCAGTTGACGGTCAGACGGTCAACGCGAAGGGTCCGAAGGGCGAGTTGTCGTTCGTCGTCAACGAGGAAGTCCTCGTGAAGATGGAAGACGGCGCGATCAAGGTTGATCCGCGCGACGAGTCGAAGGTCGCGCGGTCGAAGTGGGGCATGTCCCGCACGATGATCGTCAACATTCTCGACGGCGTGACGAAAGGTTTCGAGAAGCGTCTCGAGATCAACGGCGTTGGTTATCGTGCATCGATGCAGGGTAAAAACCTGCAGCTCGCGCTCGGTTTCAGCCACGACGTGCTTTACCCCATCCCGGACGGGATCTCGATTGTGGTGCCCAAGCCCACTGAAATCGTAATTTCCGGCATCGACAAGCAACAGGTCGGCCAAGTGGCGGCGGAGATTCGCGAGTATCGCGGCCCCGAGCCTTACAAGGGCAAGGGCGTGAAATACGCCGGCGAGAAGATCGTCCGTAAGGAAGGCAAGAAGAAGTAAGATGGCTACCCAGAAGGAATTGTTGCGGCGCCGCGCTTCGCGCGTCCGCCGTTCGCTGAAGGCGGTCGCCAACGGTCGTCCTCGCCTATCGATCCACCGCTCGTCGAAGAACATCTATGCGCAGATCATCGACGATGCCGAAGGGCGTACCCTCGCCGCGGCGTCTTCGCTTGATGCGTCTCTTCGCACGGATCTGAAGACGGGCGCCGATACGGCCGCTGCTGCCGCGGTGGGTAAGCTGGTAGCCGAGCGCGCGAAGCTCGCCGGCGTGACCGACGTTGTGTTCGATCGGGGTGCTTTCATTTACCACGGCCGTATCAAGGCCCTGGCCGATTCCGCTCGTGAGGGCGGCCTGAACTTCTGAGATGACAACGCCGCTTCGCGCGGCGTTCGATTTCTGCAGGCACGAAATGCGGCGCAGCGGGTTTTCCCGCTGGCCGTATCGTGCTTTAAGCCCGCTGCCGCATCGTCGGCATCGATCCCCAAGACGCCTCCGGAAAAAAACAAGGATAGGATATGGCGCCTCGCAACGAAAGAAACGATCGCGAAGATCGTGATGACGGTTTCGTCGACAAACTCGTTCACATCAACCGCGTCGCCAAGGTGGTGAAGGGCGGACGTCGCTTCGGCTTCGCCGCACTCGTCGTCGTCGGCGACCTCAAGGGTCGCGTCGGCTTCGGTCACGGCAAGGCGCGCGAAGTGCCGGAAGCGATCCGCAAGGCGACGGAAGCCGCCAAGCGCGATCTCATCTTCGTGCCGCTGCGCGACGGTCGTACGCTGCATCACGACGTGCATGGCCGCCACGGCGCCGGCAAGGTGATCCTGCGCACGGCAGAGGCTGGTACGGGCATCATCGCAGGTGGCCCGATGCGCGCCGTCTTCGAGGCGGTGGGCATGCACGACGTCGTCGCCAAGTCGCTGGGCTCCTCGAACCCCTACAATATGATTCGCGCCACGTTCGACGCTCTCAAGGGGCAGATGCACCCGAAGGACGTCGCCGCTCGCCGCGGTCTGAAGTACTCCACTCTTCAGGCTCGCCGTCGCGACCTGGTCGGCGCGGAAGACTGATGGCGTCGCGGGGCGCGTCCCGGACGCTGCCCTGCATCCATCGGGTCGTAGGAACGAAGGAGCCTAGACATGGCTGAGAAGACACCCACGGGCAGCACCGTCACCGTCGAGCAGATCGGCAGCCCGTCCCGCCGTCCGAACGATCAGCGCCAGACGCTGGTCGGCCTCGGTCTCAATAAGATGCACCGCTTGCGGACGCTGGAGGATACCCCTTCGGTTCGTGGCATGATCGCCAAGGTCAGCCATCTCGTCCGCGTCGTGGACGGCCAGTGAGCCGGGAGAAGCTGACATGAAACTCAACGAGATTTCCGACAAGGACGGCGCCACGCATTATCGCAAGCGCCTTGGCCGAGGTATCGGTTCCGGTTCGGGCAAGACGGGCGGACGCGGCGTGAAGGGCCAGAAGGCTCGTTCGGGCGTCGCGATCAACGGCTTCGAGGGCGGTCAGATGCCGCTCTATCGCCGTCTCCCGAAGCGTGGCTTCGTGAACATCTTCGCGAAGAAGTACAACGTCGTCTCGCTCGCTCGCATCGAGAAGGCCATTGAAGACGGCAAGCTGGATGCGGCGTCCACGATCGATTCTGTGGCTTTGAAGGCCGCCGGCATCGTTCGTCGCTCGAAGATCGGCGTCCGGGTGCTCGGCGACGGCGAGGTGTCGCGCAGGCTGACGATCTCCGTCGACGGCGCGTCAAAGTCCGCCGTCGAGAAGATCGAGAAGGCAGGTGGCACGATCACCCTGTCGACTTCGGTTTCCGCGGAAGCCTGAGGCTTCGCCTCATTGTCGCATGATCCAACGGCCGCCTCATGGGGCGGCCGTTTTCATATGGGCGGACGGATGGCGGCGAATTTGCTTGTGTTTCGCCCCGGGAGATCGTTCTACATAATCGAAACGAGCGCGGCGGAATCGTGGGCGTGGCATGACGCCATCCGTGAGTCGCGCTCTGGGGCAACCCGGAGAGATCTCACACATGGCATCGGCTGCGGAACAACTCGCCGCAAATCTCAACTTTTCGGCCTTTTCGAAGGCCACCGATCTGAAGAAACGCATCTGGTTCACGCTCGGTGCGCTTCTCGTGTATCGGCTCGGCACCTACGTGCCGATGCCCGGCATCGACCCGGAAGCGCTGGCGCAGGCGTTCCGGCAGCAGTCGACGGGTATCCTCGGCCTGTTCAACATGTTCGCCGGTGGCGCCGTCGGTCGCATGGCGATCTTCGCGCTCGGCATTATGCCGTACATTTCTGCGTCGATCATCATTCAGCTGATGACCTCCGTCATCCCTTCGCTCGAGACTCTCAAGAAAGAGGGCGAGCAGGGGCGTAAGGTCATCAACCAGTACACGCGCTACGGCACGGTTCTCCTGGCGACGGTCCAGGCCTACGGCATTGCGGCAGGGCTGCAGTCGTCGAGCAACATTGTCACCAATCCCGGCACCTTCTTCATCGTCTCGACGGTGATCACGCTGGTGGGCGGGACGATGTTCCTGATGTGGCTGGGGGAACAGATCACCTCGCGCGGCATTGGCAACGGCATTTCGCTGATCATCTTCGCGGGCATCGCCGCCAATCTGCCGTCAGCTCTGGCGCAGCTTCTCGAGCTCGGGCGCACCGGCGCGCTGTCCACGGCGATCATCCTGCTCGTCATCGTCGTCGTGGTCGCCTGCATCGCGGGCGTCGTCTTCTTCGAGCGGGCTCAGCGCAAGTTGCTGATCCAGTATCCGAAGCGCCAGGTCGGCAACCGCATGTTCCAGGGCGACACATCGCACCTTCCGTTGAAGCTGAACACGGCGGGCGTCATCCCGCCCATCTTCGCCTCGTCGCTGCTGCTGCTGCCGGTGACGATCGCGAACTTCTCGGACACGAGCCGGCTCCCCGGATGGGCGTCCGCCGTCATTGCCTCGCTCGGTCACGGCCAGCCGCTCTACATGATCCTCTATGCCGCGATGATCGGCTTCTTCGCGTTCTTCTACACGGCCATCGTCTTCAATCCAAAGGATACGGCCGACAATCTGAAGAAGCATGGCGGCTTCATCCCCGGCATCCGGCCGGGCGAGCGGACGGCCGATTACATCGATTACGTATTGACGCGTATCACGGTGGTCGGTGCTCTCTATCTTGTGGTGATCTGCCTGCTGCCGGAAATTTTGATTTCAGCTGCCGGCATCCCGTTTTACCTCGGGGGCACCTCGCTTCTGATCGTGGTTTCGGTCACGATGGATACGGTTGCGCAGATTCAGGGACATCTGCTGGCGCATCAGTATGAGGGCCTCGTCAAGAAGGCGAAGCTGCGCGGAGGAAAACGAGGAGTCCGATGAGATTGATTTTGCTTGGCCCGCCGGGAGCGGGAAAGGGAACACAAGCCCAGCGTCTCATCCAGAAGTACGGGGTTCCGCAGCTTTCCACCGGCGATATGCTGCGGGAGGCGGTGGCCAACCAGACGGAAATCGGGAAGCGTGCACAGCAGGTTATGGATGCGGGGCAACTCGTGTCCGACGAGATCGTGATCGGCATCGTCGCCGAACGGATCGAGCAGGCGGACGCGCGTCGCGGGTTCGTGTTGGATGGCTTTCCTCGGACGTTGGCGCAGGCCGAAGCGCTCGATCGTATGCTGGCAGAACGCGACCTGTCGCTCGACGCCGTGATCGAGTTTCAGGTCGACGAGGAGAAGCTCGTCTCGCGAATCGAGAAGCGGGCACGGGAAACGGAAGAGGCCGGACTCCCGGTTCGCAAGGACGATACGCCCGACGTGTTCCGTCGGCGGCTCGACGAGTTTCGACAGCTGACGGCGGCGGTTGGGCCTTTCTATCGAAAGAAGGGGATCGCCCGCCCGATCGACGGCATGGCCCCGATCGACACCGTGACCGGCGAGATCGACGCGATCCTTCGGGAGAAGGTGAGCGTCTGACGCTCGATCCGACGAGGGTTGACAGATCGACCGGGAATCTTATAAGGACCGGTCCAATTCGCGCAGTATCGAGCGGTCGAGGCGTCGGTCTTTCCGGCTGACCTTCGACCGCTTGGCGTTTGAAGAGAGCAGGCCCGCGATGGGCTCGCTCGATGGAACTCAGTCGTGGCGGATCCACGACAGAAGGAGACTGAACTTGGCCCGTATCGCTGGCGTCAACATTCCCACCAACAAGCGCGTCGTCGTCGCGCTGCAGTACATCCACGGGATCGGCCCGCGCTTCGCGCAGGAGATCATGGAGAAGGTCAATCTGGCGGCCGATCGCCGCGTCAACGATCTGTCGGATGCCGAAGTCCTGCAGATCCGCGAGATGATTGACCGCGACTACCGCGTCGAGGGCGACCTTCGCCGCGAGACGTCTATGAACATTAAGCGTTTGATGGATCTTGGCTGCTATCGTGGCCTGCGCCATCGTCGTGGTCTGCCGGTTCGCGGTCAGCGCACGCATACAAATGCCCGCACCCGCAAGGGTCCGGCGAAGGCGATCGCCGGCAAGAAGAAGTAAGGCGGCGCAGCCCGGCGCTGCACCGTATCAGTCAATGTCCAGTTCCGTGCTGTCGCGCGTGAACAGGTGGAGCCGCCGGAATTACGGCGGTGTCGAGATCCAAGGAAATTCGAGACATGGCCAAGGAAGCGCAACGCGTTCGTCGTCGCGAGCGGAAGAACATCATTTCGGGCGTTGCCCATGTGAATTCGTCCTTCAACAACACGCTCATCACCATCACCGACGCGCAGGGCAACACGATCGCCTGGTCGTCCGCCGGTGCACAGGGCTTCAAGGGATCGCGCAAGTCGACCCCATTCGCGGCGCAGATCGCTGCCGAGGACGCCGCCAAGAAGGCGCAGGAGCATGGCATGCGGACCCTGGAAGTCGAGGTCTGCGGTCCCGGTTCCGGTCGCGAATCGGCCCTGCGCGCGCTACAGGCTGCCGGGTTCACCATCACGTCGATCCGCGACGTGACGCCGATCCCGCACAACGGCGTTCGCCCGCGCAAGAAGCGCCGCGTTTAACGTCGTCCGCTTTTGGAAAGCGCCGCGCAGCCTCCGGGTCGCGCGGCTTTCGACGTATTCGGGAAGCCGATCCTTCCCTCAGACCTATCGCCACGATTGGATGGTGGCGAGGTAACTGAAAGGCAAGCGTCATGATCGCTAGCAACTGGCAAGACCTCACCAAGCCCAACCAGGTCGTCTTCAAGAATGGCGGCAGCCGGACGAAGGCGTCGCTGATCGCTGAGCCGCTCGAGCGCGGCTTCGGCCTGACGCTCGGCAATGCGCTGCGTCGCGTGCTTCTCTCATCGCTTCAGGGTGCGGCCGTGACGGCCGTCCAGATCGACGGCGTGCTGCATGAGTTCTCTTCGATTGCAGGCGTGCGCGAGGATGTGACGGACATCGTCCTCAACATCAAGGAAATCGCGATCGGCATGCAGGGCGAGGGCCCGAAGCGGATGGTCTTGCGCAAGTCCGGACCGGGCGTCGTGCTGGCAGGTGACATCCAGACCGTTGGAGACATCGAGATCCTGAATCCCGAGCATGAGATCTGCACGCTCGACGAGGGTGCCGAGATCCGGATGGAGTTCACGGTCAACACGGGCAAGGGCTACGTGCCTGCCGACCAGAACCGTGCAGAAGACGCGCCGATCGGACTGATCCCGGTTGATTCGCTGTTCTCGCCGGTAAAGAAGGTGTCCTATAAGGTCGAGAACACCCGCGAGGGGCAGGACCTGAACAAGGACAAGCTGACGATGGACATCGTCACCGATGGGTCCATCAGCGGCGAGGACGCGGTGGCCTACGCTGCGCGCATCCTGCAGGATCAGCTTTCGGTCTTCGTCAACTTCGAGGAGCCGCAGCGCGAAGTGCGCGGCGCCGAAGAGCATATCGCGGAGCTCGCCTTCAACCCCGCCCTTCTCAAGAAGGTGGACGAACTGGAGTTGTCGGTGCGTTCGGCGAACTGCCTGAAGAACGACAACATCGTCTACATCGGCGATCTCATCCAGAAGACCGAGGCGGAGATGCTTCGCACCCCGAACTTCGGACGCAAGTCGTTGAACGAGATCAAGGAAGTGCTGGCCTCGATGGGTCTCCACCTCGGCATGGAGGTCAACGCCTGGCCGCCGGAGAACATCGACGATCTGGCCAAGCGCTACGAGGATCAGTATTGAGGCTTCCAGCCTTCGACTGAGGACGACAGGAAGGCTCGCCGCCGCGTGGCGGGTCGTCGCAAAACCAAGAAGATTCAAAGGCACATGCACCGGCCTTCGTGGCTGGGTTGCGAGGATGCCGACCCCGAGCGAAACGCCGGACCTTTACGAGGAGACACCCCATGCGCCACGGTAGCCGCGGACGTAAACTCAATCGCACCCATGAGCATCGCAAGGCGATGTTCGCCAATATGGTTGCTTCGCTGATCGAGCACGAGCAGATCGTGACGACCCTGCCGAAGGCGAAGGATCTTCGCCCGATCATGGAAAAGATGATCACGCTCGGCAAGCGCGGCGATCTTCATGCTCGTCGTCAGGCGATCAGCCAGGTCCGCGACGAGACCGTTATCCGCAAGCTGTTCGACACCCTCGGCCCGCGCTATGCGGAGCGCCAGGGTGGCTACTGCCGCGTTCTGAAGGCAGGTTTCCGTCGCGGCGACAACGCGCCGATGGCCGTGATCGAGTTCGTCGATCGCGACGTCGAGGCCCGCGGTTCGATCGATCGTGCGCGTCTGGCTGCCGAGACGAACGACGAGGGCTGATCGGCCCTGGCCGTCAGCTTGCATCGGAAAGGGCTCCTTCGGGAGCCCTTTTTCGTTCATGGATTGGTGAAACGAAACAGGCGGGGAGTCGGCTTTGGACGCGACACGCGTACTGGTAACGGGAGCGTCCGGCTTCATCGCGAAACACATCGTCCTGCAACTCGTCGAGGCGGGTTACCGAGTTCGTGGGACGGTGCGAAGGGACGCGAAGGCCGAGGAGGTCAGCGGCATGCTGCGTCGGCACGGCGGCGATGCCGCGCTGTTCGAGCCCCACCTCGCGGATCTAACGAGCGACGCGGGATGGGACGAAGCGATGATCGGATGCGATCTGCTCGTCCACACCGCATCGCCGTTTCCGCGGTCTCAGCCACGCGAGAAGTTCGGCCTCGTCGACGTCGCGCGAGGGGGAACGGTTCGCGTGGTCGGTGCCGCCGTTCGCGCGGGCGTTTCGCGCGTCGTGTTGACGTCGTCGATCGCGTCGATCGTCTATGGTCACCCTGGTCGCGGAGAGCGCTGGTTCGGCGAGGCGGACGTCTCGAACGTCGAAAGCTCGGACATCTCGCCTTACGCCGTTTCGAAGACCCTCGCCGAGCGCGCCGCTTGGGAGGCGGTTGATGGAACGCGGACTGAACTGACGACGATCAACCCATCCCTCGTCTTCGGCCCGTTGCTCGATCGCACGATGGGGACGTCGGTTCAGCTGATCGCGATGATGATGTCCGGTCGGTTGCCGGTCCTGCCGGACGTCACGTTCGGCATCGTCGATGTGCGCGACGTCGCGGCGGCTCATGTCGCGGCGTTGACGGCATCGAAGGCGGCAGGGCGGCGCTTGGTCGTATCGGCGGAAGAGCGTTCACTTCTCGATATCGCTCGTCAGGTCGCGGAAGGTCACCCCGCCTTCGCCGGTCGTGTCCCGCGTCGTCGATTGCCGACCTGGGCCGTGAAAGCGGCCGCGGTCGTTTCGCCGCCGGCGCGGATGTTGGCCGCAGAGCTTGGTCGGACCAAGCGTCTGGAGACGGCGCCGGCGCGAGAAATCCTTGGACTCGCCTTCCGCAGCGGCGACGAGGCGATCGATGCTGCGGCGTCCAGCCTTCTGGCGGAAGGGCTGGTGACACCTTGAGTTGCAGCTATGCCCACCTGCGAAGCCCACCGAGCTTACAGCGGGTCGCTTCTGCCGAAACGAAGACCGTGTGGCATCTCTGTATGATGCGAGATGTTGCTCATCTGCGATAGCGCTTCGGCAAAGCGACGTGTCATATCGGATGACTGGCGAGAACACCCCAAATACAGCGATGCGGCAGCAACCTTTAGCTGTCTGTCGCATTTTCTTGGCGAATGGGGGCTTTCGCCGATCAGCGTTGCGGCGAGTTTACACGGATTAAACGAATACTATGGAAAATAGAGGCTCTTTCCCAACAACGAGCGAGTTCTCGATGCGCCGTACTGTGCTGACTCTCCTGGGCGCGGTGTTCGCGTTCGGAATCCTGACGGCCAGCTATGCGACGGCCGAACTGCCCGAAGCCACGGCGATGGCAGCGGAAACGGCTACTCTGACGCGCTGATCCATCGGCGACGGGGGACGACAGGGAAAAGGGCCTTACGGCCCTTTTTTCGTTTCAGATAGGTCGCAAGACTTGCCGGTCGCTGACCAGAGCCCGATTTGGCGATGCGATGCATCGAAGATGGAGACGGCGTTGAGCAAGCTGATGGCGATGACGTTGAGTGCATGCGTGGCATGGAGCGCGGCCTTCGGCGTTGCCCATGCGCAAAGTGCTCCGGTTCCGCTCCCGATCGAACCGGGACGCTCCGTTCCGGGTTCTGTGGCGGAGATCAAGCTGTCCTTCGCGCCCCTCGTGAAGGCGACGGCCTCGTCGGTGGTCAACGTCTACGCGGCTCGCCGCGTGGAGCGGCGCAGTCCCTTCGCGGGCGATCCGTTCTTCGAGCAGTTCTTCGGGGGCGGCGCCCGGCGACCGCGGATGGAATCGTCGCTCGGGTCCGGCGTAGTCGTCGATCCCGCTGGGCTGATCGTCACGAACAACCACGTGATCGAGAATGCCGAAGAGATTCGCGTGGCCCTCGCTGACGGACGCGAGTTCGACGCGAAGGTGCTGCAGCGGGATGCTCGGGTCGATCTCGCGGTCCTGAAAGTGGAGGCTGACGAGCCGTTCGACAGCGTCGCACTTGCCGATTCGGACCGGACCGAAATCGGCGACCTCGTATTGGCGATCGGCAACCCGTTCGGCATCGGCCAGACGGTGACCAACGGCATCGTTTCGGCTCTAGCGCGCACGCATATCGGATCGAATGACGTCGGCTACTTCATCCAGACGGATGCGGCGATCAATCCGGGCAATTCCGGCGGCGCGCTGATCGACATGCGCGGTCAGCTCGTCGGCGTCAACACGGCCATCTTCTCACGCTCGGGCGGGTCCAACGGCATCGGGTTCGCCATTCCCTCCAATCTCGTGCGCGCGTTCATCGACGCCTCTCGGGCGGGCCATCCGTTCGAACGCCCCTTCATCGGCGCGACCTTCCTGCCCCTGACGTCCGACATCGCGAACGCCATGGGTCTGGATCGGCCGACAGGTGCGCTTGTGCAGGCGGTCGTCTCGGGCGCGCCCGCCGACGAGGCGGGCTTGCGGGAAGGCGACGTGGTGCTCTCGATCAATGGCTTTGCCGTGGAGAACCCCGATTCGCTCGGCTATCGTCTGGCTACCGCAGGGTTCGGAAAGCCTGCGGTGCTTAAGGTTCGTGCGCTCGACGGCCAGGAAGAGGAGCTAACGCTACCGCTGATGCCTGCACCCGAGGACCCGCCGCGCGACCAGCGTCAACTCGGTGGCAGCACGCCGTTCACAGGAGCGACGATCGTCAATCTGTCGCCGCGCATGGCCGACGAACTCGAGATGCCGCAGTCGAAGACCGGCGTCGCCATCGCCTCGGTCGAGCCGGGATCGCCTGCGATGCGGCTCGGGCTTCGGCCGAAGGATGTCATCGTGGCGCTTAATGATCGCGAGGTTACCTCGAGCGCCGATCTAGAGCGCCGGGCCTCCGATGGTCGGCGGGGCTGGGAGGTCGAAGTCGATCGGGACGGTCAGCGTCTCGTCCAGACGATCCGCTGACGGGGAGATCCGGCATGGCCGACCTGTTCGGATCGCTCCCCGCGGCACCGGAGCGGAAGATACGGCCAGAGACCGACGTGGGGCATCGGCGCCCCTTGGCCGATCGTCTGCGGCCGCAGACGCTCACCGAGGTGGTCGGGCAGGAGCACCTCACCGGGCCGGACGGGGTGCTGACGCGGATGTTGAGCGGCGGCAGTCTCGGCTCGACCATCTTCTGGGGTCCGCCCGGCACCGGCAAGACGACCGTGGCGCGTCTGATGGCCAACGAGGTCGATTTCGCCTTCGAGCAGATCTCTGCGATCTTCTCCGGCGTCGCGGACCTAAAGAAGGTGTTCGAGTCGGCGCGCCTTCGCCGCTCGAACGGGCGGCAGACGCTGCTCTTCGTCGACGAGATCCATCGCTTCAACCGGGCCCAGCAGGATTCCTTCCTGCCTGTGCTGGAAGACGGCACCGTCGTTCTCGTCGGTGCGACGACGGAGAACCCTTCCTTCGAACTGAACGCGGCCCTGCTGTCGCGCGCCCGCGTGCTGACATTCAAGGCCCACGACGCCCAGAGCCTCGCGCTTCTCGTCGCGCGCGCGGAGGCTGCCGAAGGACGCGCCTTGCCCTTGGACGAGGAGGCACGCGCCGTTCTCCTGCGCATGGCGGACGGCGACGGACGCGCCATCCTGACGTTGGCCGAGGAGATCTGGCGGGCCGCCAAGCCCGGCGAAATGCTGGATGCCGCGACCCTGCAGTCGATCGTCCAGCGCCGTGCGCCGGTCTACGACAAGGGCCAGGACGGCCACTACAACCTCATTTCGGCCCTGCACAAATCGGTGCGCGGATCGGACCCCGACGCTGCACTCTACTACCTCTGCCGTATGCTCGATGCCGGTGAGGATCCGCTCTATCTCGGGCGTCGGCTGGTGCGGATGGCGTCGGAAGACATCGGCTTGGCCGACCCGCAGGCCCTCGTCATCGCGAGCGCCGCAAAGGACGCCTACGACTATCTGGGATCGCCCGAAGGCGAGTTGGCGCTTGCGGAAGCCACCGTCTACCTCGCCAGCGCTCCTAAATCGAACTCGGTCTACGTGGCCTACAAGGCGGCGATGCGCGCCGCGAAGGAGAACGGGTCCTTGCTGCCGCCCCGGCATATTCTCAACGCGCCCACGAAGCTCATGAAGGAAGAGGGCTACGGCGACGGGTACGCCTACGACCACGACGCGCCCGGCGCCTTTTCCGGTCAGGACTATTTTCCCGAAGGGTTGGATCGCCAGCGATTCTACGTGCCGACCGAGCGCGGCGCCGAGGCGTCGATCGGAAAGCGGCTGGCGGAGTGGGAGCTCCTACGGTCGCGACGTTCCCGTCGCGACCACGACTGATCCGGTAGAACCCATGCGAGAGCGAGCCCCATGCTGAACGTCCTGCTCGTCGCGTTCGGTGGCGCGCTCGGCTCCATCCTTCGCTATGGAGTAACTCTCGCGGGAACACGCTTCTTTAGCGCGAACTGGCCGTACGGTACGTTCTTCGTCAACGTCACCGGATCCTTCGCCATGGGCGTCGCGGTCGAACTGATCGCCCGTCGTTTCGGCGGGTCGAACGAGCTTCGCCTGTTCGTGGCGACCGGCCTTCTCGGCGGCTACACGACCTTCTCGTCCTTCACGCTCGACACCAGCCTGCTCTGGGAGCGAGGGGCATCGCTGGCGGCGATGGCTTATCTCCTGTCCAGCGTGATGCTCGGCATGATCGCGCTTTTTGCCGGTTTGGCGGCGGCTCGGCATTTCGGCTGACCGCGCAAGGTGCCACCGAACGTCCTGAAAACGTTTCGGTCAGGGCCTAGATGCGCTATCCCCGGCGGAAGATGAAAAGGAGCGGGCATGTCGGCCGTCGAACAGATCAGGGTTGAGCCGGACGAGGCCGGGTTGCGGCTGGACCGCTGGTTCAAGCTTCACTATCCGGGCCTCGGTTTCGGGCACCTCCAGAAGCTGCTGCGCTCGGGCCAGGTTCGTATCGACGGCGGACGTGCCAAGAGCGATTCGCGCGTTGAGCCGGGGCAGATGATCCGCATCCCGCCGATGGGCGCGGACTCGGCTCGGCTACGGGTTGCGCCGCTCACGGCGAACACCATTCGCGATCGACACGACGGCGACGTGCTCTCGCAGATGCTGATCTACGAGGACGAGAAAGTGTTCGTCTTCAACAAGCCGGCCGGGCTGGCCGTGCAGGGGGGCTCCGGCGTTTCGCGGCACGTCGACAAGATGCTCGAGGCGTGGCGGAGCAAGAAGGGCGAGAAGCCGCGGCTCGTCCATCGGCTCGATCGAGACACGTCGGGCATCCTCGTGGTGGCGCGCACGCGCGGCGCGGCGGTGTCGCTGACCAAGGCGTTCCGCGAGCGCGACACGCAGAAGCACTACTGGGCGCTGCTCAAAGGCGTTCCGGTGCCGCACGAGGGGCGCATCTCAACCTATCTCGTCAAGGAACCGACGCCCGATGGGGATCGCGTGCGGGTGGCCAAGCATGGCGACGAGGGTGCCGACCACGCTCTGTCATACTACCGGGTGATCGATCAGGTGGCCCAGAACTTCGCGTGGGTCGAGATGCAGCCGCACACGGGGCGCACGCACCAGCTGCGCGTCCATGCGCTGCATATCGGGCATCCCATTCTCGGCGACCCCAAATATTTCGAGCACGACACCAACTGGGATTTTCCGGGCGGCGTCCAGAATAAGCTGCATCTGCACGCACGCCGCATCATCATTCCGCATCCCAACGGCGGCGGACGGCTGATCGATCAGATCGCGCCGCTGCCCCCGCACATGGTGCAGACGTGGAACCTCTTCGGGTTCGACGAGGCGCAGGAAAACGACTGAGCGATGCGTCTCGTTCTCTTCGACTGCGACGGCACGCTGGCCGACAGCTTCGGCCTGATCTGCGAGACGATGCGCCGCTGCTTCGTCTCCGCCGGGCTGCCGGAGCCCGAGCTCGCGGCCACGCAAGGCATCATCGGGCTTTCGCTCGACCGAGCCATTCATCAGCTCGCGCCGACGCTGACGCTGGCCGATCTGCCAGGGCTCGTCGAACTCTACCGGCAGGAGTTCCACAAGATCCGCGCCGAGGGGACGTTTCCCGAGCGGCTGTTTCCCGGTATCGAGCCGCTGCTTCGACGGTTGGCGCTGCGGGACGATTTGCTGCTCGGCATGGTGACCGGTAAGTCGCGGCGCGGCGTACGCCTCGTCGTGGACGCGCATGGGCTGGAGGGCATCTTCCCGGTGGTTCGCACCGCCGACGACTGCCCCTCCAAGCCACATCCCGCCATGGTGCTGGAATGCTGCGCAGAGATGGGCGTCAATCCCAGCGCGACCATTGTTGTGGGAGACGCGGTGTTCGACATGCAGATGGCGCGCGCCGCGGGCGCTGACGCTCTCGGCGTGTCGTGGGGCGCGCAGGATCCTGCGACGCTCCTCGCCTCGGGAGCCACCACCGTCGCCTCCACCGTGGGTGACCTCGCCGATCGTCTCGACGCCTGGATGGCGCGGGATCCAGAGGCGGTGCCGCTCGTTTCCCAATCTGTCTGATCTTTCCA
This sequence comes from Aureimonas pseudogalii, assembly GCF_014196835.1. Taxonomy (GTDB): domain Bacteria; phylum Pseudomonadota; class Alphaproteobacteria; order Rhizobiales; family Rhizobiaceae; genus Aureimonas; species Aureimonas pseudogalii. The sequence goes on along the minus strand of NZ_JACIEK010000019.1, from coordinate 32,931 downwards.
AGGCCGGCGACGTGATCTCGTCTTCGGTCGCGTTGTGAGCCTTTGCGATGTCCAACCTCCCGATGCGTCCTGCCTTGCCGAAGCGCTTCTACAAGGAGGTCACGGTCGTGGAGGAGGAGGGCGCTCATGCCATCCGTCTCGATGGACGCGCCGTCCGCACGCCGGCCAGAGCCATCTTGCGCGTGCCCAGCCGACAGTTTGCGGCCGCACTGGCAGAGGAGTGGGCGGCGCAGGTCGACGAGATCGACCCGGCGACGATGCCGGCGACGCGCCTCGCCAATACGGTGATCGACGGCGTCGAGCCGAACCCCACCCCCGTTCGCGACGATCTGGTTCGCTATGCGGAGACCGATCTCCTCGCCTATCGCGCGGCCGATCCCGAACGCTTGGTGGCACGCCAGCGCGAGCGCTGGGATCCGTTGGCGACGTGGGTCGAGTCGGAAACCGGCAGCCGTTTCGCCATCGGCGAAGGCGTGATGTATGTCGCGCAACCGCCCGAGTTCGTCGCGGCGCTTCGCGAGCACATCGCCGGTGAAACCGACGCGTTCCGTCTCGCCGCCCTCCATCAGATCACCACGCTGACGGGCTCGCTCATCCTGGCGCTGGCGGTCGCAGCCGGACGGCTGACGGACGAGGACGCTTGGTCGCTCGCGCATCTCGACGAGGACTGGAACATCGAACTGTGGGGCGACGATGTGGACGCCGCAGCGCGCCGGACGAATCGCTTCTCCGACATGCGCGCGGCCGCCTTGCTTCTCGTCGGCGCCGATTGATCTGCGGCCGACGTCAGATCCCGGCGAACCACTCGTAGCCGCGATCTTCCCAATAGCCGCCGCCGCCTTCGCCGAACCCATCGAGCGATTCAGCCAGCGTGATCCGGCTGATGTATTTCGCCATCTTGTAGCCGAGCTGCCGCTCCACTCGCACGCGCAGCGGCGCGCCGTTGGCGACGGGCAGCGGCTGGTCGTTCATTCCATAGGCGAGGATCGTCTGCGGATGGCGGGCGTCATGAAGGTCGATCGACTCGTAATAGCGGATCGGTCCGGTGAAGCCGTTCTCCAGCGTATCGAAGCAGGAGAACACGGCATAGCGTGCGCTTGCCGACGGTCCGGCGGCGTCGAGCAGGGGCCCGAGCGGCGTGCCCGTCCATTTGGCGATGCAGCTCCAGCCTTCCACGCAGTCGTGCCGGGTAATCTGCGTTCGCGCCGGCATGTTGCGCAATTCCGCAAGCGAGACGCTCGTCGGTTTCGACACCGCGCCGTCGATCGTGAGGCGGTAGGTATCGAAGTTGGCCGTCACCAGGGCGCGATAGTCGTCGTCCTGCGGGTCCGTCGTTCCGTTCGGCCGCATGGGCTGGCGGATCTCGCTGGCCGCGAACTCCGGCGCCAGCGTGTCGGCCCCCAAGATGAGGCGCTGCACCCGGTAGGTCAGGTCGTTGGCTTTCTCGAGGAAACCACGAACTTGCGAGCCGTTGGCCACCAGCGGGTCGAAGCACCCCCCGAGCGCCGTGGTGGAGGCGACGGCGGCGCCTGTCAGGAATCGCCGGCGATCGATTCGCAATCTCATAGGCCGGTCTCCTCGGGTTCGATCCGCATCCATCCGCTGATCATGGAACGCAACTCATTGAACGGCCCGGCCAGCACGACCATCGCGATATGGACGACGAAGAACAGCACGAGCGCCAGCATCGTAAGGAAGTGGATGGTGCGAGCCGTCTGCCGACCGCCGAAGAGATCGAGCGTCCAGGGCGCGAACGCGTTGAAGCCGGGCGACATGGTCAGCCCCGTGGCGATCATCAGGGGAAGCGCGACGAACAGAACCCCGAAATAGGAAAGCTTCTGCAGCGGCCCGTATCGGCGGCGGTGATGGAGCCGCAGCCGAGCATGGTCGGCAAGGTCCGAGCCCAGACCCCGGAGATCGGCTGCACCCGGCACGATATCGCGGGTCATGTGTCGGTTGAGAAGGCTCGCCCCGAACCAGACGAGGAGGGTGGCGACGAGGATCCAGGCGAAGAAGAAATGGACGATCCGGCCGGTCGCGAGATCGCGGTAGGAGGGAATCGTCATCCAGCCGGGAAAGGTCTTGGCCTCGATGTTGTCGCCGCTCCAGATGGCGCCGAGCCAGCCCGTGGTGTCGAAGCGCCAGCCGAAAAGATCGGTGATGCCGCGCATGCTGCCGTCGACGTAGGCCGCTCCGATCGACAGGAAGCTGTTGTCGAACTCGAAGCCGGATTGGCGCCCGATGTAGAGGTCGGGACGTGCCATGAAGATCTGCAGACCCGACAGAAGCAGGAAGAACAGGCAGACCGCCCACGCCCAATGGGTGACGCGGGTCGAGAGCGGTTGGCGGTAGATGAGCGGCCCGTTGCGAGGCGCGGACAATCGCATGGCGATCGGTCCTTTCAGTCGTGGAACTCGAAGCATGGCCGCTTGCGAGCGGTCATCGAACACATACGATCTTTTCGCCCGCTCGGATGCCGAGCCAGAACGGGTTCGCTCTCCCATGCGCGCATTCGGTCGCTCAGCGGGACGTGAGCCGACGCAGCAGCCTGTCCAGTTCGCTTCGAAAGCGTGAGCGGTCCTGCGGCGCGAACGGGCGATTGTAGCCCTTGCTCTCGCCGGTCTCTCGCAGATGCTGATTGAACGAGCGCATGGACAGCGCCGTGCCGATGGATTCGGGCGTGAACGGCCGCCCGTCCGGTCCGATCACGGCGGCACCTTTCTCCAGGGCGCGCGAGGCCAGCGGTATGTCGGCGGTAACGACCACGTCGGCAGGGCCGGCGGCGTCCGCGATCCAGTCGTCGGCGGCGTCGGCGCCTGCCGAAACCACGACGATGCGCGCGCCGGGGTAACGTGACGGCCGCATTCCGCCATTCGACACGAGCACCATCTCGACGGCGAACCGACCGGCGAGATCGAGGGCCTCGTCCTTCACGGGACACGCGTCCGCATCGACGAGAATTCGAGTCGTCGGTTCGTTCATGACTCTTCCGATCCCAACGTGATTCGAACCTCGTCGCCGACCGGCCCGAAGACCTCCGCGAAGCGGCGGCGCAAGACGAGATCGACGTCGTCCAGCCCGACGGGCAGTCCGAGATCGACTAGGCTGGTGACGCCGTGGTCCTGCACGCCACAGGGTACGATCCCGCCGAAATGATCGAGGTCGGGATCGACGTTCAGGCTGATCCCGTGGAAGCTGACCCAACGCCGGACACGAATGCCGATCGCGGCGATCTTGTCCTCCGCCGGCGTGCCATCCGGTAGCGGCGGGCGTTCGGGCCTGCGCACCCAGACGCCGACCCGGTCCTCCCGGCGCTCGCCGCGCACCTGATGGTCGCCGAGCACGGCGATGATCCAGTGTTCCAAGGCCGAGACGAAGGCGCGGATGTCCTGACGCCGGCGTTTGAGATCCAGCATCACGTAGGCCACCCGCTGCCCGGGACCGTGATACGTATATTCGCCGCCGCGGCCCGCCGCAAAGACGGGAAATCGCGTGGCATCGAGAAGATCGGCGGCACGGGCGCTCGTGCCCGCCGTGTAGAGCGGCGGGTGCTCGAGCAGCAGCACTGCCTCGGCGGCCTTCCCGTCCGCGATCAGCCCGGCGCGACGCTCCATGAAGGCCAACGCGTCGGGGTAGGGCACCAGCCCGCCCGCCAGCAGCCACTCGACGGGTGGTGATCCCGGGGCTGGCCAGAATCGGTCGGTGTCCGTGGCGAGACGCGAGGTGACGATGAGCGGATCCATAGAGCGTTTCTTACGCCGAGATGACAGCGGCGGCCAAGAGCAAGCCGAGTGCAAACAGCGGCTTGCGCGAATTCGGCGAGGGAGCTGGTGAAATCGCTTGTGTCGGTGCGGGGCGTTTGTTAGATCGCCTTTACCGGTCGAGAGAGACCGGCCGATCTTCGGATCGGAACACGGCGTGCGGTCGTGGCGGAATTGGTAGACGCGCAGCGTTGAGGTCGCTGTGGGGCAACCCGTGGAAGTTCGAGTCTTCTCGACCGCACCAGCCATCTGCTCAGTTCGGAACTTACCAGTCCGATCGGGAACAGAACTTTTCATAAGATCGTAATGCCGGATCCTCCGATCGGAGGGCTTGCTTTCGCGGCAAGCCACTGATCCTGTACGACATGTCGTCCTGTCGACGTCATGTCAGAGGGGATTTGGACGAGTCGAGTACGGGACGGCGGATGCGCGATCACTACACGATCACCGAGTTGACCCGCGAGTTCGACATTTCGACGCGCACGATCCGATTCTACGAGGACGAAGGCCTGATCTCGCCGATTCGTCGTGGGCGTACGCGCCTGTTTCGGCAGTCGGATCGCCAGCTTCTGAAGATGATCCTGCGCGGCAAGCGCCTCGGCTTCTCGATCGCGGAAATTCGCGAGATCATGGGCATGTACCGTACGCCGCCGGGCGAGGCGGGGCAGCTTCGCGCCATCATCCGTCGCGTCGCCGAAAAGCGTGCCGAGCTCGAGCAGAAGCGACGCGACATCGACGACCTGCTGTCGGAGCTCGATCAGGCTGAGGAGGCCTGTCTCACTCGAATGGCCGAGCTGGGCATCTCGCCGACGAGCTGAAGCGGTTCACGGTTCGGACCGGAACGAGCACATCGTCACGGACTCGCCGATCTGCGTGCGGCCCGCTTCATCGAGTCGATTCGTCAAATACTTCGTCAGCAGGTCACGCTCGGACAGGTCGTCTTGAACGCAGCCGCAATAGCGTTCGCAATAGGAGGCATCGCGGGACTCCGTGCAGGTGGCGCGGCAGCTTTCGGCGAAGGCGGCCGTCTGATCCGGCGGGGCTACCATCGAAGCGAGGTACACCAGCCCGAACAGCAGCGGTTGGTGAACGAGGTAGAAGAGCAGAGAATGTCGTCCAAGGCGAGCCAACGGCTGCAGGCGCGACAACCGCTCGTTCCAGCTCGCCAGCCGGCTCCAGAGACCGAACCGGTTCGCCGCTTGCGAGAAGGCGATGCCAACGAGCACCGCGCCCGTCCACGGGAAAACGGGAACGAAATCGTTGGACATCGGCGCCTGCGCCGATAGCCCGATCCAGGCGAGCCAGATCGGGTTCGTCAGATCCGTCTGTACGAGTTGGGGCAGCATCACGACGGCGATGCCAAGAGCGAACGTCGCGATGAAGGGAAGTCGCAGCGCAACGAGGCCCAGCACGCTTGCGATGGCGATCTGATGCAGGATGCCGAAGAAGACGAACCCCTGCGGCGTCGCGAGGTAAGTGGCGAGCGTGATGATTCCGGCGCCTGCCGCGACCTGCGCCAGACGCCGGACGAACGATCGCCAGCGAATGCCGCGGCCATGAGCGAGCACCAGACCGATTCCCACGAGAAACAGGAAGCTCGACGCGATGGCGCGGGCGAAGAGGCGCCAGCCTCCCTGTTCGGCCAGGCCGCGCGCGACGTAGCCGAAGAACTCGAGATCCCATGTGAAGTGGTACACTGCCATCGCTAGCAGCGCGACGCCGCGCAGGATGTCGAGCAGTTCGATGCGCCGGGTCGCTGCGGGTCTCGTCTCGGCTTGCATCGCACTCTCCACTGGTCGCCCCGGCATCTCGCCTATCTGAAACCGCTGGTGAAGGCGACCGGTACGGCGCCTTGTGCGAACGATGACGAAGGGTGGCGAGATGAAGACGATCGAAGCGTCGGGGGCGCGGATTCCGGCTCTCGGCCTGGGCACCTACAAGCTGACCGGCGACACGTGCAGCCGAATAGTCGCCGCCGCGATCGAAGTCGGCTACCGGCACATCGACACGGCCCGCATGTACGGCAACGAGCGGGAGGTGGGCGAAGGGATCCGAGCCAGCGGCATCGAGCGGGGCGAACTCTTCGTGACCACGAAGATCTGGCGCGACGACATCGGCCGCGACACGCTCGTTCCGTCCGCGCGCCAGGCGATCGACGCGCTCGGCGTCGGGCCGGTCGATCTCCTGCTGATTCACTGGCCGAACGCCGACGTGCCGCTGGAGGATTCGATCGACGCCTTGAACGAGGCGAAGGACGCGGGACTGACGCACCATATCGGCGTCGCCAACTTTCCCTCCACCATGCTCGACGACGCCGCCGCGATGTCGGCCGCGCCGATCGTCTGCAATCAGGTCGAGTATCACCCGATGCTGTCGCAGGAGGTCATCCTCGCGGCCTGCGAGCGCAACGACATGGCGCTCGTCGCCTATTCGCCGCTCGGCCAGGGAGGCGAACTGATGGGGCATCCGGCCATCGCCGGCATCGCACGTGCCCATGGCCGCACGCCGGCGCAGGTCGTGCTGCGGTGGGAGATCGAGCAGCCGCGCGTGGCGGCGATCCCGCGCACGTCCAACCCTGATCGGCTCGCCGAAAACCTCGACATCTTCTCGTTCGAGCTGACGGAAGAAGACCGCCGCGTGCTCGCCGACATGTCGGCGCAGCGCAAGCGGTTGGTCGATCCGGCCTTCGCGCCGAACTGGGATCGCTTCTGACGATTCAAAGCCGGTTTCACCGGCTCTGGCTAGCCGATGCGCTCCTTCATCACGCCCGTGCCGTCCGCAACCTTTGAGGCCGAAGCGAATGGCTTCAGCCGACGACGCGTCAGGCGCCTGTCTTGAGGAGGACGTGGCGCTTTTTGCCGAGCGACAGCTTGGCGACGTCGGCGCCGAGAACCGAACGGTCGACCGTCAGCCGGTCGTCGGACACGGGTCGGTCGTTCAGCCGGATCGCGCCGCCCGCCACGTGCCGGCGCGCCTCGCCGTTGGACGCGGCGAGACCGGCCCGGACCACGAGCGACAGAATGCCGATCCCGCCGTCGAGGTCGGCTTCGGACAGGACGAGGGTCGGCAGGTTCTCCGCGAGCGCACCGTCCTCGAAGGTGGTGCGCGCCGTCTCTTCGGCCTGAGTCGCGGCGGCCCGGCCATGGACGATTGCCGTCGTCTCGGTGGCGAGGATCTTCTTCGCTTCGTTGATCTCGGAGCCCGAGAGAGCGGCGAGCCGCGCGATCTCGTCCAGCGGCAGCCGCGTGAAGATCTTGAGGAAGCGGCCGACGTCGGCATCCTCGGTGTTTCGCCAGTATTGCCAGAAATCGTAGGGGCTGAAGAGATCGCTGTTCAGCCAGACCGCGCCTGACGCCGACTTGCCCATCTTCTCGCCGCTCGATTTCGTCAGCAGCGGCGTCGTGAGCGCATAGAGTTGCGGACCGCCCATGCGGTGCGAGAGATCGACGCCGTTGATGATGTTGCCCCACTGGTCGGAGCCGCCCATCTGCAACACGGTGCCGTAGCGCCGGTTGAGCTCGGTGAAGTCGTAGCCCTGCATGATCATGTAGTTGAATTCGAGAAAGGACAGCGACTGCTCGCGGTCGAGGCGCAGCTTCACCGAATCGAAGGTCAGCATGCGGTTAACCGAGAAATGCCGCCCGACGTCGCGCAGAAACTCGACGTAGTTAAGCTTCAGCAACCAGTCGGCATTGTTGACCATGATCGCGGGGTTCGGCCCGTCGTAACGCAAGACGTTGCCGAAGACGCGCTGAATGCCTTCGATGTTGGCGTTGATCTGCTCAGTGGTCAGCAGCCGCCGCTGATCGTCGCGAAAGGAGGGGTCGCCGACCATCGAGGTGCCGCCGCCCATCAGGCTGATCGCCTGATGGCCCGTCTCCTGCAGCCAGTAGAGCATGGTGACGGAAATCAGGTTGCCGATATGGATCGACGTCGCGGTCGCGTCGTACCCGACGTAGCCGGTGATTTTCTGCTTCGCGGCGAGAGCGTCCAGACCCTCGGGGTCCGAGACCTGATGGATGAAGCCCCGCTCGTCGAGAACGCGCAGGAAATCGGATTTGAAACGGCTCATCGTGCAATCGGTCCGGTCGGAGAGGCGGCGTGGGAGCCGCCTCTCGTGCGGCCCCCGCTGGAAACTACTTCAGGCGCTTGGGCCGGACGTCGGAGAGCTCGCCCGCAAGGCGCCGGTCGAGATAGTCGGAGCATTCCGCCAGCAGTTCGTCGGAATGTTCGGTAAAGAAGTGATTGGCACCGGCGAGCGTGCGCTGCGTGATGAGGATACCCTTCTGCAGCTTCAGCTTCTCGACAAGGCCCTGAACGTCCTTCGGCGGCGCCACGCGGTCCTTGTCGCCGTGGATGATGAGGCCTGAGGACGGGCAGGGCGCCAGGAACGAGAAATCGTAGGAATTGGGCTGCGGCGCGATCGACATGAAGCCTTCGATCTCGGGACGCCGCATCAGAAGCTGCATGCCGATCCACGAGCCGAACGAATAGCCCGCGACCCAGCAGTGCTTGGAGTCGGGATGCAGCGTCTGGATCCAGTCGAGCGCCGCCGCGGCGTCGGACAGTTCGCCCGATCCGTGGTCGAACTCGCCCTGGCTGCGGCCGATGCCGCGGAAGTTGAAGCGCAGGGTCGTGAAGCCACGCTCCACGAACATGTAGAAGAGGCGATAGACGATCTGATTGTTCATCGTCCCGCCGAAGCGCGGGTGCGGATGCAGGACGATGGCGATCGGCGCGTTCTTTTCCTTGGCGGCCTGATAACGGCCCTCCAGGCGTCCGGCCGGGCCGTTGAAGATCACTTCGGGCATTTCTGAAACCTCGGGGGAAGGGCGCCGAGACCGGCCCAGCGCCTTGACGGAGGATAGGCAGCCTCTTAGGTTCCGATTTAGAACGATTCAAAACTACGCGTTTCCCTCAAGTGCGCTATGTAGTCGGTCAGGCTGCCCGAATACAACGTTTTTCGCATCGGCCGACTTCGGCGACGGGTCCACGAAGCTCCGGGATGACGGTTTTGCGTGCCAGGACATATCTCGACTACAACGCCTCGGCGCCGCTTCTGCCTGCGGCCCGTGAGGCGCTGGTCGCAGCGCTGGAGCGACCGGGAAACCCATCTTCGGTTCATGGCGAAGGGCGCGCGGTACGTCATCTCCTCGAGCGAGCGCGTGCGAACGTCGCAACCTTGGTAGACGCTGTGGCGGAAGGCGTCGTCTTCACGAGTGGCGCCACCGAGGCCGCCGTCACCTGTCTCACACCGCACTGGCAGCGTGGCGACGACATCATTCCGGTCGCGCGCTTGGCCGTTCTGGACACCGACCATCCCTGCCTGCGGGAAGGCGGTCGCTTCGATCCGAACTCGGTGACCCGGCTTCCCGTCGACAGTCATGGCGTGGTGGTTCTCCAAGCCTTGCGCACATGGCTTGCGGCAGGGCCGCCCGGGCTTCTGGCCTTTTCACTTGCCAACAGCGAAACCGGGGTGATCCAGCCAGCGTTGGAGATGATCGCGGCGGCCAGAGAAGCCGAGACACTGGTCGTCGTCGATGCCGTCCAGGCCGTCGGCCGCATTCCTGTGTCCGCGCGCGACCTCGCGGCCGACGCGTTGATCCTGTCGGCCCACAAGATCGGCGGACCGACCGGCACCGGCGCATTTGTCCTCGCTTCGCCGGAGCGACGTCCTTTTCCCCTGTTGACCGGCGGTGCACAGGAAACGCGCCAGCGCGCCGGAACCGAAGCGGTGGCGTCGATCGCTGCCTTCGGCGCGGCGGCAGCGGCAGCGGGAGAAGGTTTCAACGATGCTCCACGTCTTGAAGCCTGCAGGCTTCGCCTTGAAGCCGCGGTTTGCGCGGCAGCGCCGGGGATGATCCTGATCGGCGGTGGCGCACCACGTCTGCCGCAGACGATCGCGTTCCAGCATTCCGAGATGCGCGCCGAAACTCTGCAGATCGCTCTCGATCTCGAAGGCTTCGCGGTGTCGGCCGGCTCCGCCTGCTCTTCGGGGAAAGTCGGATCCAGCCATGTCCTCGAAGCGATGGCGAAGGCCGGTGCGCCTCTTCGCCCGGAACTCGGCTCACTACGCGTCAGCTTCGGCGCGGCGACGACGGACGAGATGTTGCAGCGGTTTTCCGACGTCCTCTGCCGGCAATTGGCGCGGATGACCGGACAAACCGAAGCGACCCACGCGGCATGATCGCGCGGCCCTGAGGAAAACTGGCACGGCGGCTTCAACTTTTCCGCCGTGCCCCCCATTTGAACGATTACGAACTGCCGCTATAGGCTGCTCGTGACCCCGACCACCGGACCTTGACTCCGGCGAGTATGGAGAGAGAAAATGCCCGCAGTCCAGGAGACCATCGATCAGGTCCGCCGTATCGACGTCGATCAGTACAAATACGGCTTCGAGACGCTCATCGAGATGGATGTCGCGCCGAAGGGTCTGAGCGAAGACACGATCCGCTTGATCTCGGCCAAGAAGGACGAGCCGGAATGGATGCTCGACTGGCGCCTGAAGGCGTTCGAGCGCTGGAAGACCATGGAGAGCCCTTCTTGGGCCCGTCTCGACTATCCCGAGATCGACTTTCAGGACATTCACTATTACGCGGCGCCGAAGTCGATGTCGGGCCCGGCGTCGCTGGCCGAAGTCGATCCCGAAATCCTGCGTACCTACGAGAAGCTCGGCATCCCGTTGCGGGAGCAGGAGATCCTTGCGGGCGTCGTGAAGCCTGTAGCAGCGCCGCAGCATGACGACGACGGCAACGTCATCGAGGTGACGGAACGGCGCGTGGCCGTTGACGCCGTGTTTGATTCGGTCTCGGTCGCGACGACCTTCAAGAAGGAACTGCAGGCGGCCGGCGTGATCTTCATGCCGATATCCGAGGCGATCCGGGAGCATCCGGACCTCGTGAAGAAGTACCTGGGATCGGTGGTGCCGGTTTCCGACAACTTCTTCGCGACAATGAATTCGGCCGTCTTCACCGATGGATCGTTCGTCTACGTGCCGCCGGGCGTTCGCTGCCCGATGGAGCTATCGACTTATTTCCGTATCAACGAGCGCAACACCGGCCAGTTCGAGCGCACGCTCATCATTGCCGACGCGGGATCGTACGTCTCGTATCTAGAAGGATGCACGGCGCCTCAGCGCGATGAGAATCAGCTGCATGCAGCGGTGGTCGAACTCGTGGCGCTCGACGATGCCGAGATCAAGTATTCGACGGTGCAGAACTGGTATCCCGGCGACAAGGATGGCAAGGGCGGCATCTACAACTTCGTGACGAAGCGTGGCGACTGTCGCGGCGCCAACTCGCGTATTTCGTGGACTCAGGTCGAGACCGGTTCAGCCATCACTTGGAAGTATCCGTCCTGCATTCTGCGCGGCGACAACTCGCGCGGCGAGTTCTATTCGATCGCCGTGTCGAACGGCCGTCAGCAGATCGACAGCGGCACGAAGATGATTCACATCGGCAAGAACACGTCGAGCCGCATCATTTCGAAGGGTATTTCGGCCGGCCATTCCAACAACACCTATCGCGGCCAGGTCAGCGCGATGCGCAAGGCCGCCAACGCCCGCAACTTCACGCAGTGCGACTCGCTTCTGATCGGTGAAGACTGCGGCGCGCACACCGTGCCTTACATCGAGGCGAAGAACGCGACAGCCCAGTTTGAGCACGAGGCGACGACGTCGAAGATCTCCGAGGATCAGCTGTTCTACTGCATGCAGCGCGGCATCCCCGAGGAAGAGGCGGTGGCTTTGATCGTCAACGGCTTCGTCAAGGACGTCATCCAGCAACTGCCGATGGAGTTCGCCGTCGAGGCACAGAAGCTGATCGGCATCTCCCTCGAAGGCAGCGTCGGCTAACCGAGACGCCTCCCGACATTTGATCGCGGAGGGTGGGAGCGCTCCCGCCACCGCCCTCCGAACCGTTAGAAGAACAAAGATGCTTGAAATCAAGAACCTCCATGCGCGCGTTGCCGACACCGAGACCGAGATCCTGCGCGGGCTCGACCTGACCGTTCAGGACGGCGAGATCGCAGCGATCATGGGCCCGAACGGGTCCGGCAAGTCGACGCTCTCCTACGTCATCGCGGGCCGCGAGGACTACGAGGTCACCGCCGGCGACATTCTCTATAACGGCGAGTCGATCCTCGAGATGGACGCCGCCGAGCGGGCGGCCTCCGGTGTCTTCCTTGCCTTCCAGTATCCGCTGGAAATCCCGGGCGTCGCGACGATGACCTTCCTCAAGACGGCCCTTAACTCGCAGCGCAAGGCACGCGGCGAGGGCGAACTGACGACGCCGGATTTCCTGCGCCGTGTGAAAGCGTCTGCGGCCGATCTGAAGATCGACATGGCGATGCTCAAGCGTCCGCTGAACGTCGGCTTTTCCGGCGGCGAGAAGAAGCGGGCCGAGATCCTGCAGATGGCGCTGCTGGAGCCGAAGCTCTGTGTGCTCGACGAGACTGATTCCGGTCTCGATATCGACGCTCTGAAGATCGTCGCCGATGGCGTCAACGCGCTTCGCTCGTCGGAGCGCTCGTTCCTCGTCATCACTCACTACCAGCGCCTTCTCGACTACATCGTGCCCGATACGGTCCATGTTCTTTACAAAGGCCGCATCATCCGCACCGGCACCAAGGATCTCGCGCTACAGCTCGAGAACGAGGGATACGCTCAGATCATCGGCGAGGCGGCCTGATGTCGGTTGCGACAATCGCCCCCCGGACGGCTGCTGAAACTGGGTTGATCGCGCGGGCGGAGGCGATGTTTACCGGTGGCGATCGCCAGCACGCTGCGATCGCTGTTCTGCGCGCCGAGGGTCTCCCTAGCCGCCGTGTCGAAGCCTGGCACTACACCGATCTGCGGGCGCTTCTCGGACGTCGCCCCGAGGTCGGTAGCGAGAACGCTTCGCCGACGAGCTACCTCACCCCGTTCCTGCCGAATAGTGTGATCGTCGATCTCGGGGCGGCACCCGCCGGCAACGATGTGGCTTCGGGCGTGAACGTGGCGACGGTCGAGGACACGCTCGATTGGCGCGAAAGGGTGAACCATCTCGATCGCCCGTTCGACACGCTGCGGGTCGTCAACGCCGCGCTCGGTGCCAAGGGGTCCGCGATCTCGATCGCCGACGGGGCTTCCGTCGAGCAACCCATCGAGTTGCGCGCGCAGCCGGATGGCGCGGGTGGTCAGAGCTTTTCGTCGGTGACGCTTGGTGCTCGCTCGCGCGCTGTCATCGTAGAGCGGCAACCCCCTGCATCCGCCGGTGCCCTGTCGTCCGCCATCCACATGCTCGATCTCGGTTCGGGATCGGACGTTCTGTGGATCGTGGTTCAGGAGAAGGGCGTCGATGAGACGCATCTGGGACAGCTCAACGTCACGCTACGCGACGACGCGAAGTTCCGCCTGTTCGTGCTCAACGCCGGCGGCGCGATCATCCGCCAGGAGGTCCACGCGCAGACCGTCGGGGAAGGCGCCGACATCCAGATCCGGGGCGTCAACCTCCTGCAGGCGGGCCAGCATGTCGACGTGACCACGACGCTGAACCACAACGTCGCACACACGACCTCGACCGAGATCTTCCGCAACGTCGTTCTCGGGGGCAGCGGAGTCTTCCAGGGGATGATCCGGGTCGCCAAGGGTGCGCAGAAGACGGATGCACGTCTGGCTTGCAACACGCTTCTCCTCTCGGACGACGGTGATTTCTCGGCGAAGCCGGAGCTCGAGATCTTTGCAGACGACGTGCAGTGCGGACACGGCGCGACGGCTGGCGAGATCAACGCCGACCACCTGTTCTATCTGATGAGCCGCGGCATTCCGGAGCCTCTTGCGCGTTCGCTGCTCGTCAAGGCGTTCGTCGGCGAAGTCGTGGAAGAGTTGGAATACGAGCCCGCGATCGAGGCGCTGGAAGCACGCATCGACGCTTGGCTGGCTTCGGCCCACTAGCGTTCTCCCGGCCAGCCGCCGATGCGGCAGCCGGCGAGATCCCTCGGCTGCCGAGCCGAACCATTGAGGACACAGGTGATGACTGTAGCGAACCTGGCGATGGTGCCGTCGACTATCTACGACGTCGATGCGATCCGGCGGGATTTCCCCATCCTGTCCAAGGAAGTCTACGGCAAGCCGCTGGTCTATCTCGACAACGGCGCCTCCGCCCAGAAGCCTCTGGCGATGCTCGAAGCCGTGCGGAAGGCCTATTCCGAAGACTACGCCAACGTTCATCGCGGCCTGCACTTTCTTTCCAACAAGGCGACGGAAGAGTTCGAGGCCGCGCGCGAGATCGTGCGCGGCTTTCTGAATGCCGAGAGCGTCGAAGAGATCGTTTTCACCCGCTCGGCGACCGAGTCGATCAACCTCGTCTCCTATGGCTACGGCCTGCAGGAAATCGGGGAGGGCGACGAGATCGTCCTCACGATCATGGAGCACCATTCCAACATCGTGCCATGGCATTTCCTGCGCGAGCGGCGCGGCGCGAAGCTGGTCTTCGTGCCGGTCGCGGACGATGGTTCGATCTCGATCGAGGACTTTGAGCGAGCGATCACTCCCCGCACCAAGCTCGTCGCTGTCACGCATATGTCGAACGTTCTCGGAACGGTCGTGCCCGTGAAGCAGGTGGCGGCTCTCGCCCACGCCCACGGCATCCCGGTGCTCGTCGACGGCAGTCAGGGGGCGGTTCACCTGCCTGTCGACGTGCGGGACCTCGACTGTGACTTCTATGTCTTCACGGGTCATAAGATGTACGGGCCGACCGGAATCGGCGTTCTCTACGGCAAGCGTGAGATGCTGGGGCGGATGCAGCCCTTCAACGGTGGCGGCGAGATGATCGTGGAGGTGACCGAGGATCACGTCACCTACAACGCGCCTCCCCATCGTTTCGAGGCAGGTACGCCGCCGATCGTGCAGGCGATCGGACTGGGTGCTTCCCTCGACTACATGCAGCGCATCGGCCGGGACCGGATCGCCGCTCACGAAGAGGCGCTTCGCGACTATGCCCACCAGCGCCTCCGGGCCGTGAACTCCCTGCGGATTTATGGCGAGGCGCCGGGCAAGGGGGCCATCGTGTCGTTCGATCTCGAAGGCATCCATTCGCACGACGTATCGATGGTGATCGATCGCGAGGGGATTGCGGTCCGGGCGGGAACGCATTGCGCGCAGCCGCTTCTCAAGCGCTTTGGCGCGACCTCCACATGCCGCGCCTCTTTTGGTATGTACAACACCATGGCCGAAATCGATAGCCTGGCCGAGGCGCTCGAAAAGGCCAGGCGATTCTTCGCGTGAGGATGATCGACATGCACGATGAAACCGATGCGAAGACCACCAGCACCGTAAGCGACGCGTCGAGCGTTTCCGCGGCCAATGTTGCGATGGCAGGCGGCGTGGCGGCTGCGTCCGCCATTCCGGCCGATGAGTTGGGTCGGATGACCGACGACATCGTCGCGGCGCTGAAGACGGTCTACGATCCCGAAATTCCTGCCGACATCTACGAACTCGGCCTGATCTATAAGATCGACATCGATGACGACCGGAACGTCGATATCGAGATGACGTTGACGGCACCTGGATGCCCGGTGGCCGGCGAGATGCCTGGCTGGGTCGAGAACGCGGTAGCGAGCGTTGAGGGGATTCAGGTCGTGAAAGTCGAACTGGTCTTCACGCCGCCCTGGACGCCCGAGCGTATGAGTGAAGAGGCTCAGGTCGCCGTCGGCTGGTACTGACCGAACGTCGCTGGCTGAGGGTTCGCTTGCGCGGCTGGCCGAACGTCACCATGTCGAACACAGATCGAACCTCTCGATGAGGAAAGAGACCATGAGCCGTTTTGCGATCATGACCATCACCGAAGCCGCGGCAGACCGTGTGCGCGAGATTGTGGCGTCGAAAGGCGATGGTTCGACGGGGATCCGTGTCGGCGTCAAGAAGGGCGGCTGCGCGGGCATGGAGTACACGATCGGTCTCTCTGACGGTGCCAAGCCCGGCGAGGACGTCGTCGAGCAGGATGGAGCTCGGGTCTTCGTCGCGCCGGAAGCCGTTCTCTTTCTCCTGGGCACGCGCATGGATTACGAGCAGACCACACTACGTTCGGGTTTCGTCTTCAACAACCCGAACCAGACGTCAGCCTGTGGCTGCGGCGAGTCGGTCGAACTGCGACCCGCAGACGCTTCGAACTACGCTTCCCAGATAGCTTGAAATTTCGGATGGACGAGGAGATCACATCTGATCTCTTCGCTGTCATCGACCCCATTCCGATCCGTCGACTTTCTTTCGCAAAGGGCATTTGGGGAAGGGGCTGGTTCACACGCCTATGTGTCAAGATAGTCCTGACCGGACGTTGCGAGACAAAGCTTACTTCAACGAAGCGGCAGGCACACCCCGTCAACGATTATGCCAACTGCTTATGGTACTCTGACTGTCCCGCCGGGTGAGTTCGCATGAGCGAGCCTGCCGCAGTCTCTGCGGAGGCTAGACAGTCGACTGAAATCTATGCCCGCTCAAACCGCGTCTTAGGCAACCTATCCTGCCGGTAAGGCAATCCGCATCGCCTTGCTCAGACCTGAGGACGTCAGGCAGACGTGCTGATCAACATGAATGCGGGCACGTCATCGCCGAACCCGACCGGGCTGGCGTCGTCACGTCCCCCGCCGCGTCGCTCGTTCGCCGAGCGGGATCGGACGATCGGCGGCGGCGTACGCTCCGACGGCCGCTGTGCTTCGCTGCGTCGCGGGCGCTCAGCCACAACCGGCACCATGACCGGAGTCTCGACCGTTTCGTCAGCCGCAGTCTCGATCGCCACCGGCTCGACAGTCGCTTCCGCGGCGACCGCATCCTCAACAGCTTGGCTCGAGCGACGACGTGAGCGCCGCTCGGAGGGAGCACGTTCCGACGTGCCGCGCCGAGCCGAAGGCGAGCGACGCGACGGTTCTCGGCGCTCGCCGCCCTCCTCGGGACGATCTTCTCCCGCAGGAAGCGACGCAACGTCACCGTCGAGCCAGTCGATCGACTTGCCGATCAAGGACTCAATCGCGTCGAGATATTTCTTCTCGGACTTCGTCACGAGCGTGAAGGACTTGCCCGATCGCCCAGCGCGACCGGTACGGCCAATACGATGAACGTAGTCTTCGGCATGGATCGGCACGTCAAAATTGAAGACGTGGCTGACCATCGGAATGTCAAGACCTCGCGCGGCCACGTCCGAGGCAACCAGCAGCGTCAGCTTGTTGTCGCGAAACGCCTGCAGCGTCATCGTCCGGGCCCGCTGATCCATGTCGCCGTGTAGTGCGCCCACCGAGAAGCCGTGTTTCTCCAACGAGCGGAACAGCAGCGACACGTCGCGCTTCCTGTTGCAGAAGATGATGGAGTTCGTCAGCTCGTCGCCTTGGTCTCGGATGACGCGGCGCAGCGTTTCGCGCTTCTCGTAGTCTTCCTTGCGGGTGGCGACGAGCCTCTGTTCCACCGTCAGCGCCGTCGAAGAAGCCTTGGCGACCTCGACGCGGACCGGGTTCTGCAGGAACTGATCGGCCAGCCGTGTGATTTCCGGTGGCATGGTGGCCGAGAAGAACAAGGTCTGACGCGTGAACGGGATCATCTTGCAGATCCGCTCAATGTCGGGGATGAACCCCATGTCGAGCATTCGGTCGGCTTCGTCGATGACGAGGATTTCGACGCCCGTCATCAGTAGTCGACCCCGCTCGAAATGGTCGAGCAGCCGGCCGGGCGTGGCGATGAGAACATCCACGCCCCGCTCCAGCTTGCGGTTCTGCTCCTCGAACGAAACCCCGCCGATGAGCAGAGCCACGTTCAGCCGTTGGTTCGTGCCGTACTTGACGAACGACTCTTCGACCTGCGCGGCAAGCTCGCGCGTCGGCTCGATGATAAGCGTGCGGGGCATGCGAGCGCGGGCGCGGCCCGTTTCCAGCATCGTCAGCATCGGTAGCACGAACGACGCCGTCTTGCCGGTGCCGGTCTGTGCGATTCCGAGCACGTCCTTGCGCTGGAGCGCATGCGGAATGGCCTGCGCCTGAATCGGCGTGGGCTCGGTGTATCCGGCAGCTTCTACAGCGGCGAGAACCTTGGCACTGAGGCCGAGTTCGGAAAAATGCATGAAAACGCGAGATCTCTCGATGAAGGGGATCGGTTGAAGCCGGAAACAGCCCATACGCACGCAAGTCGGCGATAGGCCGCGCTATTCAGAATGTCAACCGATCGTCAAGATATGGGAACGGCTGTCCTCAATGAAAGACGCTGTCCGCCAGCACGGCGAAGTTTTGTTCTCCAAAACCTGATCCGACCAACAGCTCGACGGCATCCCTGCGCCCACTAATTCGTCGCGGGACCGAACCGGTAGGGCTCGTTCGGCGAGACGAACAACTCGTAGGTCTGCGCGACTTCTCCATCGGACGGGACCACGTCGAAGAAGAGGGTCAGGCTGCTTTCCTGACCCTCGGCCGGGGGATCGGCGCGATAGCCGACGATCGCTCCGTCGATGGCGGCGATCTCCGTGACTTCGGTGCTCGACGCGACGGAGGCGCGACCGTCCTTTTCCTCGAGTTGCTGGACGAAGAACCGGCTGCCAGTAGCCTCGCCGGTCGTCTGCGTCATGATCGTACGCCAGACGCCGTGACGGTCTGTATCTGTCCAGGGGCCGACGATCTGCACGTCGCCGATCATCGGCGCAAGGTTGGCGATCGCCGACAGCACCTCGGCATTGCGCTCGGCCGTGTCAGCTGACGGTGTAGCTGGCGCCGTCTGCTTCCCCGTGGGCGTGGCTGACGGTGCAGCCCCGGTTGGCGCTTCGGGCGATGCCAGTGCGGGTAGGGTCGTGGCCGGCGGTGCGGCCTCCTGCGCGAAGGCCGGCGCCGCGACGGGAAGGCCGAGGGCGAGCGAAAGAACGAAAGCGGTGGTCCGCATGCGAGAGCCTTGTGCTGGTGATGGCGGGAGCGTGCTCAAACGTCGAGATCCTCGGCGAAGGCGGCGCGCTCCTGGATGAAACGGAATCGGGCGTCGGGCTTGTTTCCCATCAGTGCGTCCACGGCTCCGGCCGTTCCTGCTTCGGGCGATTCGTCCATCGCGACGCGCAACAGTGTGCGTTTGCGCGGATCCATGGTCGTTTCCTTCAGCTGCGAGGGCAGCATCTCGCCCAATCCCTTGAAGCGGCTGACCTCGACCTTTCCCTTGCCCTTGAAGTCGCGGGCAACGATGCGCTCCCGGTCGCGGTCGTCTCGGGCGTAGATCGTCTTGCCGCCCTGCGACAGTTTGTAGAGCGGAGGCACGGCGAGGAACAGATGTCCGCCGCGCACCAGTTCGGGCATTTCCTGGAAGAAGAAGGTGATGAGCAGCGAGGCGATGTGCGCGCCGTCCACGTCGGCGTCGGTCATCACGATGACGCGCTCGTACCGAAGGTCCGTCTCGCGATACTTCGCGCGCGTGCCGCAGCCGAGCGCCTGGATCAGGTCGGAGAGCTGCTGGTTCGCCCCCAGCTTCTCGCGACCGGCCGAGGCGACGTTCAGGATCTTGCCGCGCAACGGCAGGATCGCCTGACGGGCGCGGTCGCGCGCCTGCTTGGCCGATCCGCCGGCCGAATCTCCTTCGACGATGAAGAGTTCGGCGCCAGCGGCCCCGGTCTGCGAACAGTCCGCGAGCTTGCCGGGTAGGCGCAGCTTGCGCGTCGCGGTCTTGCGACCGACGTCCTTTTCCTGGCGCCGGCGGAGCCGTTCGTCCGCCCGGTCCACCACCCATTCGATCAACCGCGCGGCATCCTGCGGCGACGACGCAAGCCAGATGTCGAAGGAGTCGCGTAGGGACGTCTCGACGATCCGTTGCGCCTCGGCGGTGGCCAGCCGATCCTTCGTCTGGCCGACGAACTCGGGCTCGCGGATGAAGACCGACAGCATCGCCGACGCCGTGATCATCACGTCCTCAGCGGTGATCGACGCGGCCTTCTTGTTGCCCGAGATCTCGGCGAAGGCCTTCAGCCCGCGCAGTAGAACGGCGCGCAGTCCGGCTTCGTGGGAGCCGCCCTCCGGCGTCGGGATCGTGTTGCAGTAGGAGCGGACCGATCCATCCCCACCGGTCCAGCACACCGCCCATTCCACGGCGCCATGGCCGGACGTCTTCTCGGTTCGACCGGAGAAGATCTGCTGCGTCACGCGCTGTTCGTCGCCGAGCGAGGCCGCGAGATAGTCCTTCAGACCGCCCGGAAAATGGAAGCTGGACCGAGCCGGCGTCTTGTCGCCGGGCTTCAACGTCGAGGGATCGCACGACCAGCGGATCTCTACGCCGCCGAAGAGATAGGCCTTGGAGCGCGCCATGGCGAAGAGCCGCGCCGGCTCGAAGGCGGCATCGGCGCCGAAGATCTTCGGATCCGGCCGGAACCGGACCCGCGTGCCCCGCCGGTTCTGTACGTCGCCGACTTCGACGAGGGTCGATGTGGCGACGCCGCGCGAGTAGGTCTGGCGATAGAGCCGGCGGTTGCGTGCGACCTCGACCTCCAACTCGTCCGACAGCGCGTTGACGACGGAGACGCCGACACCATGCAGGCCGCCCGAGGTCTCGTAGACCTTCGAATCGAACTTCCCGCCGGCGTGCAGCGTCGTCATGATGACTTCGAGGGCGGACTTGTCGCGGTATTTGGGATGCGGATCGACGGGAATGCCGCGGCCGTTGTCGGAGACCGACAGGAAGCCGCCCGTCTCGAGCGCGACCTCGATGACGCTGGCATGGCCGGCCACCGCCTCATCCATCGAGTTGTCGATCACCTCGGCGAAGAGATGGTGCAGCGCCTTTTCGTCGGTGCCGCCGATATACATGCCGGGCCGGCGACGAACCGGCTCCAGCCCCTCCAGCACCTCGATGTCGGCCGCCGTGTAGTCGGCGGCGGGCGCGATCTCGCGCGCCGGCGATGGCGCCGCGCGAGGGGCGCTGCGGGTGGCGGCCGGTCGGGCACGAGCCGCCGAGCCGTTGAAAAGGTCGTCACTCATGAACGCGAAATCCTGCGCCAAACGGGCTCGAAGGGCGACATCTCTGCATACCCAACGGGTATCCGCTCGAAAAATGTTCTGCAAGCGTTCTCACCGGAAAAGCGTGGCTTGGTGAGGTCGGCCTGTCGGGTTAGAGACGAGTTGCGGCAGGTCCGCAACGTCGCGAGGTTCCGGTCGCCATCGCCTGCCGGACGGCGAGGGGAAGTAAGGGAGGATTCGATGCGGGAATTGGTGAACTGCATCCTGGCCCGGTCGGTTCTGGCCTTGGGCCTCGCTTGGACGTCGTCGGTCTCGGCTGCCCCGCTCGCGCCCTTTAAGGACGATCTGTTCGCCTACCCCCAGCCGGTCGCCAGCCGCGCAGCCGGGGTCTTTCTCGACGTTCCCTACGATGAAGCTCGGGACATCGATCGACGGGACGAGATCCCCGAACGCCGCGTTCAGCGCCGGTATGTCGATCTGGAACCCAACCGCACCCTTCAGGAACACGTATTCGGGACCCGGGCCGGACCGCTCCGTTGGACGAGCGTCGGAGAAATTTCTGCGCCGCGCTTCGTCGTCGTCTTCGTGCACGGCCGAAACGGCGACCGCCGTCTCGGCATGAACGACTGGACGTTCGGCGGCAACTTCAACCGCCTGAAGAACCTCGCGTCTCGCAACGCGGGCCTCTACGCGACATTCGACGGCGGAACGCTCGGCGCCGAGGACGCGCAACGTGCGGGAACACTCATCCAGGAGCTGGCGGCGCGACACGCGGGGGCGCCCGTCCTCCTCGCCTGCGGGTCGATGGGCGGCGAGCTATGCTGGACGGCGCTGGCGGACCCCAAGGTCGCAGACGTCGTGGAAGGGCTGATCGTTCTCGGTGGCAGCAGCGATGTCTCGCGGCTCGACCGCGCCGTTCCACGCGGGCGAATGTTGCCGATCCTCGTGGCGCACGGCACGCGCGACAAGGTTTATGACTATGTCCGGCAGGAAGGCTTCGTCGAGGCGGTGAGGGTGCGGCGGCCGGGCTACCCGATCCGCTTCGTCGGATTCGACGGCGGCAATCATGGCACGCCGATCCGCATGATCGACTGGCGCGAGACTCTCGACTGGGTGCTTGCACAATAGAAATGGGCTCCGGATTGCTCCGAAGCCCGTAGGCATTTGACGTTAATTGCGCCAGCGGAGCGAGCTTACGCTGCGGCAGACACTGCCGCCTGAGCACCCGTCGGAACTTCCGAAACGGTCTTCAGTACCTGCGAGGCGATCTGGTAGGGGTCGCCCTGCGAGTTCGGGCGGCGGTCTTCCAGATAGCCGCGGTAGCCGTTGGCGACGAAGCTGTGCGGCACGCGGATCGACGCGCCTCGATCCGCCACGCCATGGCTGAACTTGTTCCAGGGCGCGGTCTCATGCTTGCCGGTCAGGCGCAAATGATTGTCGGGACCGTAGACCGCGATGTGCTCGTCGAGGTTCTTGTCGAACGCCGCCATCAGCGCCTCGAAATACTCTTTGCCGCCGGTCTCGCGCATGTAGGCGGTCGAGAAGTTGCAGTGCATGCCCGAGCCGTTCCAGTCGGTGTCGCCGAGCGGCTTGCAATGGTATTCGATGTCGATGCCGTAGCTTTCGGTCAGACGCTGCAGCAGGTAGCGCGCCATCCAGACCTCGTCGGCCGCCCGCTTCGAGCCCTTGCCGAAGACCTGGAACTCCCACTGGCCCTTCGCCACCTCGGCGTTGATGCCCTCGTGGTTGATGCCGGCAGCAAGGCAGATGTCGAGATGCTCCTCGACGATCTCGCGCGCAACGGCGCCGACGTTGGAATAGCCGACGCCCGTGTAGTAGGGGCCCTGTGGCGCGGGATAGCCGGACTCCGGGAAGCCGAGCGGACGGCCATCCTTATAGAAGAAATACTCCTGCTCGAAGCCGAACCAGGCGCCTTCGTCGTCGAGGATCGTGGCGCGCTTGTTCGAGGCATGCGGCGTCACGCCGTCTGGCATCATCACTTCGCACATTACCAGCACACCGTTGGTGCGCACGGGATCCGGATAGAGGGCGACAGGCTTCAGCACGCAGTCGGAGCTGCGGCCTTCGGCCTGCATCGTCGAACTGCCGTCGAAGCCCCAGAGCGGCAGCTGGTCGAGCGTCGGAAACTCGGCGAATTCCTTGATCTGCGTCTTGCCGCGGAGATTGGGAACCGGCGTGTAGCCGTCGAGCCAGATGTACTCGAGTTTGAACTTCGTCATATGTCACCCTCTGTCGAGCCGATAGTGTGGTCGATCGTCCGGTGCACGCACCGGGCCGATCAAGGTCAGCTACGCGATGATATGCATTCCGCATGCCAAATGCGGCCGAACGCAGCAACCGGGGCCTGCAGGGTGGGAAGCGCCTGATGCTCAAGGGCGGAAGGTTCCTTCTAAGTTCAGCGAAGAACGCTTCTGCTCACTCTCACGCCCGCTAGGTGCCCAAAAAATATGCGTTTATGCCAATATTTTAGGCATTAGAAGCAACCGTATCCTTTCTACGCATTTTCTATAGTTATGTAGCAAGTATCCGGGAAATAGGGCAGCGACACTGACGCAATTTCGCCAATTATTTCCCTAAGAGCGATGCGGATGGTTAAGTTGTGCCCCGCACCATCGAAATAAGGATGGCGCCAGCTGTATTTTGGCGGCACGATCTTATGTGAGGTCGATAGAGGTTCATGAGTTCGAAAGATCGCTCCCATGCTGACGAACGCTTATCCGCAAAGCGCGGTGATCATTCCATTCCCCAACCGGCAACTGTCGGTTTCCGGCCGAGATCGCTCCATCGAGCGATCACCCGTTCCGACGCAGGTTTGCAGCGAGGCCTTCGACAGCTGGTACCATCAGGCAGCGATCGACGAGGACACTGCGAAAAAGTCCTGATCGGCGTCGGAGATCGAAGTCGGCCTTCAGACACCGAAGATCGATAAGTCAAGCCGTTTCGCCAGCATTTCGAGTGCGATGCGGCCCAGACGCGAGTTGCCGGACTCGTCGAGCCCAGGCGACCACACGGTGATCGACGCCTTGCCTGGTGCGATGGCAAGAATGCCGCCGCCCACTCCGCTCTTGCCGGGGAGACCGACTCGATAGGCGAAATCGCCGGATCCGTCGTAGTGGCCACAGGTGAGCATGACGGCGTTGATACGTCGGGCTCGCTCCGGCTGCACCACAGAGAAACCCGTCGCTGGATTGCGTCCGAGATGGGCGAGAAACCGGCTGGCCATCGCGAGCTGGCGGCATGACATTGCGATGGCGCAGTGGTGGAAGTAGACGCCGAGCGTATGATCGACGGGGTTGTCGAGTACGCCGAAGGATTTCATGTAATGGGCGAGGGCGCTGTTGCGGTGGCCGGTCCGCAGCTCGGACGCCGCCACGGCCGCATCGATCTTGATCGTCGGGTCGTCGGCGAGGAACTGCATGAAACGTAGGATCTCGCCAAGCGCCTCGCGGGGCTGGTGTCCCGAGAGAATGAGATCGGTGACGGCGATGGCGCCGGCATTGATAAAGGGATTGCGCGGAATGCCGCGCTCGTTTTCCAACTGGATGATCGAGTTGAAGCGACTGCCGGAGGGCTCGCGTCCGACGCGCTGCCAGAGGCGATCACCAGCCATACCGAGCGCCAGCGTCAGCGTGAAGACCTTGGAAATACTCTGGATCGAGAAGGGGACGTCCGCGTCGCCGCCCACTGCGACTTGACCGCTGCCATCGACCACGGCGATGCCAAACGAAGCGGAATCGACCCGCGCGAGTTCGGGAATGTAGGTCGCAACCTCGCCCCTGTCCGTCCGGCCGCGGAGCTCTTCGGTGATCTCGCTGACGGTCTCCTGCAGGCACGGAAGGGCGATGCTCATGCGGGAAGCCCTTTCCATGGCCGGCCGAAACCGAGCGGTCTTCGGGCTGCGGCGCAGCTCCTGAACGGTTTCACATAGACAGAAGGGCCCGCGAGGGGCCCTTCGATGCTCGTATGGGGCTCAGGTCAAGCCGAGTAGTACATATCGAACTCGACCGGATGCGGCGTCATCTCGAAGCGCAGCACCTCGACCATCTTGAGTTCGATGAAGGCGTCGATCTGATCGTCGTCGAAGACGCCACCCGCCTTCAGGAACTCGCGGTCGGCATCGAGGCTCTCGAGTGCCTCGCGCAGCGACCGGCAGACGGTCGGGATCTGCTTCAGCTCTTCCGGTGGCAGGTCGTAGAGATCCTTGTCCATGGCGGAGCCCGGATGGATCTTGTTCTTGATGCCGTCGAGGCCGGCCATCAGCATGGCGGCAAACGCGAGGTAGGGGTTCGCCATCGCGTCGGGGAAGCGGACCTCGATGCGTTTGGCCTTCGGCGACTGGCCGATCGGGATGCGGCAGGAGGCCGAGCGGTTGCGTGCCGAATAGGCGAGCAGCACGGGCGCCTCATAGCCGGGAACCAGACGCTTGAACGAGTTCGTCGACGGGTTGGTGAAGGCGTTCAGGGCCTTCGCGTGCTTGATGATGCCGCCGATGTAGTACAGCGCGTTCTCGGAGAGACCGGCATACTCGTTGCCTGCGAAGGTCGGCTTGCCGCCCTTCCAGATCGACTGGTGGACGTGCATGCCCGAGCCGTTGTCGCCGAAGATCGGCTTCGGCATAAAGGTCGCCGTCTTGCCGTAGGCGTTGGCGACCTGATGCGTCACATACTTGTAGATCTGCATGTTGTCGGCGTTCTTCACGAGCGTGTCGAACTTGACGCCGAGCTCATGCTGCGCGGCGGCCACTTCGTGGTGGTGCTTCTCGACGGCGACGCCCATTTCGGCCATCACGGTCAGCATTTCCGAGCGCATGTCCTGGCAGCTGTCGATCGGCGGCACCGGGAAGTAGCCGCCCTTCACGCGCGGACGATGGCCGAGATTGCCGGTCTCGTACTCGGCGTCGTCGTTCGAGGGCAACTCGGTCGAGTCGAGCTTGAAGCCCGTGTTGTAGGGGTCGGCCTTGTAGCGCACGTCGTCGAAGATGAAGAACTCGGCCTCGGGGCCGAAATAGGCGGTGTCGCCGATGCCGGACTGGTTGAGGTAGGCTTCGGCCTTCTTGGCGGTGCCGCGCGGGTCGCGGTTGTAGCTCTCGCCCGAAACGGGATCGAGAATGTCGCAGATGATGACCATCGTCGACTGCGCGAAGAACGGGTCCATATGCGCGGTCTCGGGATCCGGCATGAGGATCATGTCGGACTCGTTGATCGCCTTCCAGCCGCCGATCGACGAGCCGTCGAACATCGTGCCTTCGGAGAACAGATCCTCGTCCACCATGGTGATGTCCATGGTCACGTGCTGCAGCTTGCCCTTGGGGTCGGTGAAGCGCAGGTCGACGAATTTGACGTCGTTGTCCTTGATCTGCTTCAGAATGTCGTTGGCCGAAGTCATGAGGGTGTTTCCTGATTGGACGACTGGTTGGCGGACGAGAAGACGCAGCGCGCGACGCTCAGATGGCGTCGACGCCGGCCTCGCCGGTGCGGATGCGGACGGCTTCCTCGATGTTGGACACGAAGATCTTGCCGTCGCCGATACGGCCTGTCTGGGCGGCCTTGCGGATCGCCTCCACGGCGGCGGCCACGGCCTCGTCGGCCAGCACGATCTCGATCTTCACCTTGGGAAGGAAGTCGACGACGTATTCGGCGCCGCGATAGAGCTCCGTATGGCCCTTCTGACGCCCGAAGCCCTTCGCTTCGATGACGGTGATGCCCTGGAGCCCGACGTCCTGGAGGGCTTCCTTGACCTCATCGAGCTTGAACGGCTTGATGATTGCCTCGACCTTCTTCAACGCTTTCAGCCTCCCACGGACGATCCCTGCGGATCCGGCATCCCGCACCGTATCAGGCTCAGCCGATCGGGCCGGACAGACTTGCGCATCGGACCTGTTCCCGGCGAGGTTGCGGTCCACATGCATTCTGGCTCGTGTCTATCGAAACGACGGGAACTTTGCCACAGGCAATCCATCCCGTCCCGGCGCGAAGACGGGCATTGCATGATCAAACTCGCAGCGGACTGATCGAAATATGAGCAGAGAACGCCTGACGTCTCGGCATTTACGCCTGTTCGATTCGCAGGAGATGGCGGTGGCCGACCGCGCCGCCGTTCGGGACGGTCGGTCGTTCGGAGAACTCGTGGCGGCCGCCGGACGCGCGGTCGCAGCTGCCGTCCGGCAGCATGCCCCGCCGATGCAGCGGATCGCCGTCCTCGCCGGTCCCGGCAACAACGGCGCGGATGCCCGCGTCGCGGCCGCAGATCTGATCGAAGGAGGCTGGAGCGCCGAGGTCTATGCCGTCGCGGCCGACGCAGCGGCTCGTCCGATCGCTTTCTTCGATCCCGCCCCTTACGATTTCGTGGTCGACGGCCTGTTCGGAGCCGGCCTGTCGCGGACGCTCGATGGCGAGGTCGCGGACGCCGTCAACCGTCTGAACGACTCACGGGTTCCGGTTCTGTCGATCGACATTCCCAGCGGCGTGTCGGCCGACAGCGGCGCGGTCCTTGGTGTGGCGGTGAAGGCCGATGTCTGCATCACCTTCGAGCGCCGCAAGCCCGGCCACCTGCTGATGCCAGGACGCGCCCTCTGCGGCACGGTTCACGTGGCGTCGATCGGCCTGCCCGACGCGGCACTCGACGAGGCGGTGGCGGGTCGTCCGTCGCTCTTCGCCAACGAGCCGCCGCTTTGGCTGAGCCAGCTATCGCGCCCCGGATCGAGCGGCCACAAGTTCGACCGAGGGCATGCCACCGTCTTCTCGGGCGGAGCGACGCAGACCGGCGCAGCCCGACTGTCGGCCACTGCGGCGCTGCGAGCCGGGGCAGGGCTCGTCACGGTCGCGTCGCCCCCTTCCGCGGTGCTCGTGAACGCTGCGCATCTCACTGCCGTGATGCTGAAGAGCTGCGGCGGCGACGGCGAGGTCGATGCGCTTCTCCAAGATTCGCGCCGCAACGCTTTCGTACTCGGGCCGGGGTTCGGGATCGGGCCGCGCGCTTGCTCCTTCGTCAGCCTCATCCTGCGGGCGGGACGCCGGCTCGTGCTCGATGCCGACGGCATCACGTCTTTCGCTGATAAACCGAACCTTCTGTTCGAGCTCGACCCAGCGGACGGCGATCCGAAGCTTGTGCTCACGCCGCACGAGGGCGAGTTCGCACGCCTTTTCCCGGATCTCGCGACGCTCGTCGATCTTCCCAAGTTTGAGCGTGCCCGGCGAGCGGCGGTCCGCAGCGGCGCCGTCTTGGTGATGAAAGGAGCCGACACCGTGATTGCCTCGCCGGACGGGCGAGCGGCGATCAACGCCGTGGGAACACCGTGGCTGGCGACGGCGGGTTCGGGAGACGTCCTCTCGGGCATCGTGGCGGCGCAACTGGCGCAAGGCGTTCCCGCCTTCGAGGCCGCCTGCGCGGGCGTGTGGATCCATGGCCGCGCCGCCGAGTATTTCGGGCCGGGTCTCATCGCCGAGGATCTGCCCGGCCTCATCCCTCGGGTGCTGGCGGAGCTGTTTGCTTAGCCGAGCCGATGGCGGATCCGCTCCATCATGGCCATCGCCGCGTGTGGCGCCCGCACCTTTCCCTCGCGGATGAAGAACGCAAAGACGTCGCGCGCCTTCCCGTCCACACCGGCATCCGGATCGATCCGGGGCAGATCGTCCGGATAGTGGCCCTCGGACCACTCGACCGCTCGCCTTGCCCATTCGTCGAGGTCTTCCGGCGGGTAGCCGGTCTCGATCTCGGCATGGCCGCTTTGCAGGCGGGCATAGATAAAATCGGCGGTGACGTCGGCCATCTCGGGATAGTTGGCGCTATGAGCGTAGACGATGGAGACGCCCGCCTCGCGGCAGAGCGCCACCGCCTCGCGGGTCGCGAAGCTTTCATGTCTAAGCTCCACGACATGTCGAAGCCCCACGCCATCCACGGTTTTCGGCATCTGGGCAAGAAACGAACGGAAGTCGTCGGGCTCGAACCGCTTCGTCGCCGCCAGCTGCCAGAGGACCGGCCCCAGATGGCCGCCGAGTTCCACGATGCCCGAACGCGCGAACTTCTCCATCGACTCGGCACCTTCGGCCAGCACCTTGCGGTTGACGCAATAGCGCGGTGCCTTGAGCGAGAAGACGAACCCGTCCGGGACCTCCGACGCCCATTTGGCGTAGGTCGCAGGAGACTGCGAGCGGTAGAAGGTGCCGTTCACCTCGATGGCGGTGAGCTTCGACGCCGCGTATTCGAGCTCACGGGTCTTCGGCAGCTTGTCGGGGTAGAAGCTGCCGCGCCAGTCGTCGTAGTTCCACCCGCCGATGCCGGTTCGGATCGTGCCGCGTGACGTCATTCCGCGGCCTGCGCCTTGGGCTGCGGCCGCCGCTGCAGAAGATCCTTCAGGAACCGCCCGGTCCACGAACGCTCCGACTTCGCGACCTGCTCCGGTGTGCCGACGGCCACGATCTCGCCACCACCGTCGCCACCTTCCGGCCCGATGTCGATCACCCAGTCGGCGGTCTTGATGACTTCGAGATTGTGCTCGATCACCACCACCGTGTTGCCCTGGTCCACCAGCTCGTGCAGCACCTCGAGAAGCTTGGCGACGTCGTGGAAATGCAGGCCGGTGGTCGGCTCGTCGAGAATGTAGAGGGTGCGGCCGGTCGCGCGCCGTGAAAGCTCCTTGGCGAGCTTGACGCGCTGCGCCTCGCCTCCCGACAGCGTGTTGGCCTGCTGCCCGACCTTGACGTAGCCGAGCCCGACCTCGTTCAGCGTCACCAGCTTGTCGCGCACGGCCGGCACCGCGGCAAAGAACTCGACGCCTTCCTCGACGGTCATGTCGAGCACGTCGGCGATCGACTTCTCCTTGAAGGTGACCTCGAGCGTCTCGCGATTGTAGCGCTTGCCGTGGCAGACGTCGCAGGTGACGTAGACGTCCGGCAGGAAGTGCATCTCGATCTTGATGACGCCGTCGCCCTGGCAGGCTTCGCAGCGTCCGCCCTTCACGTTGAAGGAGAAGCGCCCCGGCTGGTAGCCGCGCGCCTTCGATTCCGGCAGGCCGGCGAACCAGTCGCGGATCGGCGTGAAGGCGCCAGTGTAGGTCGCAGGATTGGAACGCGGCGTTCGCCCGATCGGCGACTGGTCGATGTCGATGACCTTATCGAGCAGTTCCAGCCCCTCCACACGGTCATGGTCGGCTGGCAGCTCGCGAGCGCCGGAAATGCGCCGGGATGCCGCTTTGAACAGGGTCTCGATGAGGAAGGTCGACTTGCCGCCGCCGGACACCCCGGTGACGCAGGTGAAGATGCCCATCGGCACTTCGGCCGTGACGTTCTTCAAATTGTTGCCGCGCGCGCCGACGACTTTGATCGCCTTGCCCTTCTCGGGCTTGCGGCGCTTGGCCGGCAGGGCCACGCCGAGGTCGCCGGAGAGGTAGCGCCCGGTCAGCGAAGCGGGGTTCGCCAGGATTTCCTGCGGCGTGCCGGAGGCGATCACCTGGCCGCCATGGACGCCGGCGGCCGGGCCGATGTCAACGACATGGTCGGCCGCCATGATCGCGTCCTCGTCGTGCTCTACCACAATCACCGTGTTGCCGATGTCCCGCAGGTGTTTCAACGTCACGAGCAGGCGTTCGTTGTCGCGCTGATGCAGGCCGATCGAAGGCTCGTCGAGAACGTAGAGCACGCCGGTGAGGCCGGAGCCGATCTGCGACGCCAGACGAATGCGCTGCGACTCGCCGCCCGACAGGGTGCCGGAGGCGCGAGACAGCGTCAGGTATTCGAGGCCGACATCGTTGAGGAAACGCAACCGCTCGCGGATCTCCTTGAGAATGCGGACGGCGATCTCGTTCTGCTTCTGCGTCAGGCGCTCGGGCAGGTCCTCGAACCAGTCGCGCGCGTTGCGGATCGAGAGTTCGGTGACCTGTCCGATGTGGCAGCCGTCGATCTTCACGGCCAGTGCCTCCGGCTTCAGCCGATATCCGGCGCAGGCCGGGCAGGGCGTCGCCGACATGTAGCGCTCGATCTCCTCGCGCGACCAGGCCGAGTCCGTCTCCTTCCAGCGACGATCGAGATTGGGAACGATGCCCTCGAAGGTCTTCGTGGTCGAGTACGACCGCAGGCCATCATTGTACTTGAACTCGATGGCGGTCTTGCCGGTGCCGTTGAGGATCGCGTCCTTCGCGGCGTCCGAAAGCACCGACCAGCGGTCCGTCTGTTTGAAGCCGTATTTGCGGCCGAGTGCATCCAGCGTCTGCCCGTAATAGGGCGAGGTCGACTTCGCCCAGGGCGCAATCGCACCGCCTTTCAGCGTGCGCGTCTCGTCGGGCACGATGAGCTTGGGATCGATCTGCTGCTGCGCGCCGAGCCCGTCGCAACGGGGGCAGGCGCCGAATGGGTTGTTGAAGGAGAAAAGACGCGGCTCGATCTCGGGGATCGTGAAGCCGGAGACGGGGCAGGCAAACTTCTCGGAGAAGATGAGCTGTTTCGGCTTGCCGTTCTCGTCCACGCCATCGGCATATTCTGCGACGGCGAGACCGTCCGCGAGGCCAAGCGCCGTCTCCAAAGAGTCGGCGAGCCGCGCCTTCATGTCGCCGCGCACCACGATGCGGTCCACCACCACGTCGATGTCGTGCTTGAACTTCTTGTCGAGCGCCGGCGCGTCCGCGATGTCGTGGAACGTGCCGTCGATGCGAACGCGCTGGAAGCCTTTTTTCTGAAGCTCGGCCAGTTCCTTGCGGTACTCGCCCTTGCGCCCGCGGATCATCGGGGCAAGCAGGTAGAGACGGGTTCCTTCCTCCAGCGCCAGAACGCGGTCGACCATCTGCGAGACGGTCTGGCTCTCGATCGGAAGACCGGTGGCGGGCGAATAGGGTACGCCGACGCGCGCGAAGAGAAGACGGAGATAGTCGTAGATCTCGGTGACCGTGCCCACCGTCGAGCGCGGGTTCTTCGAGGTCGTCTTCTGCTCGATCGAGATCGCCGGAGACAGACCGTCGATCTGGTCGACGTCCGGCTTCTGCATCATCTCCAGGAACTGGCGCGCGTAGGCCGAAAGGCTTTCGACGTAGCGTCGCTGGCCTTCGGCGTAGATCGTGTCGAAGGCCAGCGACGATTTGCCGGAGCCGGACAGGCCGGTCATCACGATCAGCTTGTCCCGCGGCAAGTCGAGATCGACGTTCTTGAGGTTGTGCTCGCGCGCGCCGCGGATGGAAATCACGTTCTTCATGGTGCCGCCGGCTCTGTCTGATCGTTCGTCTCCATATCGGGAGATGAACGCAATAATCAAAGGAGCGTCCGACCGCATCGCAAGCGACTCGACGTCGTTCCGCCTTTGTTCTATATCGCCGATCGATGGCGGCAGGCAATCGGTTCCGCATCACTTGGGGAAACCCGCGCGTTGCCGCTTTTCGCGACGCTGATCGGCGCATAGGGTTCGCGCCAACGAGAGATACGCAAGGAGACGACCATGGCTGGCAGCGTGAACAAGGTGATCCTCGTCGGCAATCTCGGTGCCGACCCGGAGATCCGCCGCCTCAACTCCGGCGATGCCGTCGTCAACCTGCGCATCGCGACCTCCGAGAGCTGGCGGGACAAGGCGTCCGGCGAGCGCAAGGAGAAGACCGAGTGGCACAACGTCGTCATCTTCAACGAGAACCTTGTGAAGGTCGCTGAGCAGTACCTGAAGAAGGGCTCGACGGTCTATATCGAGGGCCAGCTGCAGACGCGCTCATGGGACGACCAGTCCGGTCAGAAGAAATACGCGACGGAGGTCGTGCTCCAGCGCTTCCGGGGCGAGTTGCAGATGCTCGGCGGCCGAGGCGGCGAGGGCGGCGGCGGGTCTTATGAGGGTGGTGGCGGCGGCGGCGGTGGCTTCGATCGCGGCGGCGGTGGCGGCGGACGCGCTGGTGGCGGTGGCGGTTCGCGGGGCGGTTACGGCGGCGGCGGTGGGAACGGCGGATCGGGCGGCGGACGTCCGTCGAGCGACATGGACGACGAAATCCCATTCTGAGCCGTAGCCTAGGTGTTCAGTCCCGGCATTTGATGGATTGGATCGAGCTTGAATCTTTCCGGTTCTGATGTCCACTTTTTGCATATGAACTCGTACGGGGTGAGGCCCTTCAGCGTCTTGAGCCGGCGAGCGAAGTTGTAGGCATCGATGAAGTCGACGTGGACTTACCCCGGGAAAGTGGAGAGCGGTTTCGATATTACGCGGCTTGTCTCTCGAACTGAAGCGGGCTGATGAAGGTTAGCGCCGAATGTCG
>NZ_JACIEK010000018.1:16161-60978 GCF_014196835.1 Aureimonas pseudogalii | reverse complement strand
CTCTTCAGGCTTGTGCTTCTTTTGCGGCATTCCTGGCATCCTCCAAAGGCTCGAAAGCCTACTTCAGGGAGGGCCACTTTTCAGGGGGCAGACCAGTAGGTGCGGCTCGGTCTCGCGCTCGCTGGATCGTCAGTCGGCTGACTGCGAACTCCCGTGCCAGCGCTGAACAAGAACCCGCTCCATCAGCGCTCGCTCCTCGCCAAGTCCGAAAACCTCCCGCACAAGGCGCGGATCCGGTTCGGGGAGGAATGGCTGGACCACCACATCCACCCGCTTCCCGATTCCACCGGGCGGATCAGCCGGGCGCTTCTCGTCTGGGCCATCGCCACGGCCGAGGTCGCCAAGGCGCGCGAGGAGTATCGGCTCCTGCGCATGATCGACAACATGCCTGTCGCCGTGATGACGGTCGATCCGGTTTCCTTCGCCATCACCTATCTGAACGAGACCTCCAAGCGCACGCTCGGGCAGATCGAGACCCTTCTTCCGATCAAGCCGAGCGAACTGCTCGGCGCCTCGATCGACGTCTTCCACAAGAGCCCGGCGCACCAGCGCGGGCTGCTCTCCGATCCCGCCAACCTGCCGCATCGGGCCAAGATCAAGCCCGGTCCCGAAGTGCTTGATCTCCAGGTCTCGCCGGTGACGGGAACGGACGGCAGCTATCTCGGACCGATGCTGACGTGGTCGGTCATCACGCAGCAGGTGGCGGCCGAAGCGCGCATCCACCAGCTCGCCCATTTCGACACGCTGACCGGCCTTGCCAACCGCAACACCTTCCGCGAACGTCTGGAAGCGAGCCTTCTGAAACCCGCCGCCCAGGTCGCACTCCTGTTCATCGATCTCGACGGCTTCAAGTTCGTCAACGATTCCAACGGTCACCTTCTGGGAGACAAGCTGCTGCGGCGCGTGGCGGATCGGCTGCGCCTGCACTGCGACGCCAGCAACGTGCTGGTGGGGCGCCTCGGCGGCGACGAGTTCGCCATCTCGATCGAAGGCGGCGACGTTGTGGAAGCCTGCCGCCTGAAGGATCTGGAGAAGGAGAATGAGCGGCTGCGCAAGGCTATCTCCGATCTGACCCTGGAGGAGTTGATCCCGAAGGAAGGCGCGATCTGAGAGACTGGTGAGCCCCCCGGCGTTGCCAATGCATCGACCACGCCGTGATGAAGTCCGGCGTGTCGGAGCGGTTGCGGCGATCATCCTTCAAACCAGGCCGTTCCACATATGCGGCGGAACCATCGGTATCGACAGCGGGCAGCGCGGCCATGACGTGTTAGACGCGTCCGCATCTCAAGTCTCGAGCGGAAAATGGCATGCGACGAGATGTCCCGGTGCCCGTTCCACCTCTGGCGGCTCGGCTTCGGCACAGAGCGCTTTCGCACGGGGACAACGCGTCCTGAACCGGCAGCCGGACGGCGGCGACGCCGGGCTCGGAACGTCGCCCTGAAGCACGATGCGGGATCGCTTGCGTTCGCGCACCGGATCGCCGAGCGGCGCTGCGGAAAGCAGTGCCGCAGTGTAGGGATGCAGCGGGCGGGCATAGAGGTCGTCTCGCCGGGCCGACTCGACGATCTTTCCCAGATACATCACAGCCACACGGTCGGAGATGTGGCGCACGACCGACAGATTGTGCGCGATGAAGAGATAGGAAAGTCCGAGTTCCTCCTGCAGATCCTTCAGGAGGTTGAGGACGCCAGCCTGGATCGAAACGTCGAGCGCCGAGACCGGCTCGTCGAGGATGATCACATCCGGTTTGAGAACAAGGGCGCGTGCGATTCCGATCCGCTGCCTCTGGCCACCGGAGAACGCGAAGGGGAATCGATCTCGATGCTCCTTCGCCAGTCCGACACGCTGAAACGCTTCGTCGATACGACGATGTTGCTCGGCGACCTCGATCCCGAGTCCCCGAAGCGGCTCTGCGACGATCTCGCCCGCGGTCATGCGCGGATGGAGCGAAGCATAGGGGTTCTGGAAGACGATCTGGAGATGCTGCCGATAGGGGCGCATCTCGGCTGCCGAAAGGGCCGCGATGTTGCACCCCTTGAACCGGATGTCACCGGATGTCGGCGCGAGAAGCCGAATGACGGTCCGCGCCAGCGTCGACTTTCCGCATCCGGATTCGCCGACCAGACCGAGCGTCTCGCCTCGTTCGAGTCGAAACGACACGTCGGACACGGCCTGTACGGCGCCGACCTCCCGCCGGACGATCAGTCCCTTCCGGATCGGGAAGGCGACGGTGAGGTGGCTGACCGATAGGACCGGTTCGGTCCCGATCGCAGCCGGATCGCGATGCCGGGGATCAGCGAGCATGGACGACCTCTTGCCGATGAGGTTCGAGTTCATGGGCGCGATGGCAAGCTGCCATGCCGGCGCCAAACCAGCGGAAGCTTGGTTCATCCGAGACGCAGGGATCGATCGCCATCGGGCAACGGGGATGGAAGGCGCATCCGCTCGGCCTCCCGGCAGGCGATGGAGGTGTTCCCTCGATGGCGACGAGCCGATCCAGCGTCTCGTCCGAGGACGGCATCGCCTTGAGAAGCCCTCGCGTGTAGGGATGCCGAGGCTCCGCGAAGACGTCCAATACCGGACCGCGTTCGACGATGCGTCCGGAGTAGAGGATCGTCACGCGGTCGGCCAGACCCGCGACGAGGCCGAGATCGTGTGTGATGAGGACGAGGCCGAGGCGGCGCTCGTGCCGCAGACGGTCGAGAAGCTCGACGATCTGCGCCTGAATGGTGACGTCGAGCGCCGTCGTCGGCTCGTCGGCGATCAGAAGCTCCGGGTCGTTGGCGATGGCCATGGCGATCACCACGCGCTGACGCATGCCGCCGGAAAACTCGTGCGGGTATTGGTCGAGCCGCTGCTCGGGGGAAGCGATGGCCACCTGTCCGAGAAGGTCGACGGCCCGGCGCCGCGCGGCACGGCGCGAGAGATCCGGTTCGTGAAGCCGGATCGTCTCGACGATCTGCGCACCGACCGTCATGACGGGATCGAGCGCCGTCATCGGATCTTGGAAGATCATGCCGATGCGCTTGCCGCGGATCCGCCGCATGTCCCGCTCGCGGAGGCCGATGAGTTCCTGCCCGGCGAGACGCACCGATCCATCGACCTTGGCCGAACGGGGAAGCAATCCGAGGGCAGCCAGCATAGAGAGACTCTTGCCGGAGCCGGACTCGCCCACGAGGCCGAGGATCTCTCCCCGGCCGACCTCCAGATCGACGTTGCTGACGGCGACGACGTCGCGGTCCCTCTGCCGCAGCACGATCCGAAGGCCGCGAACGTCGAGAAGCATGGGATCGGTCACGATGCGTTGCTCCGAGGATCCAAGAGATCGCGAATACCGTCGCCGATGAAGCTGAAGGCAAGCGACAGTGAGAGGATGGCGACGCCCGGACCGGTCGCGATCCACCAGCTGTAGAAGCTCGAGGCGCCTTCCGAGATCATTTGGCCCCATTCGGGCGTCGGCGGCTTGGCGCCGAGGCCGATGAAGCTGAGGCCGGCAACGAGGAGGATGACCTGCCCGACGTCGATCGTTGCATTGACGAGGATGGGGCTCCAGCAGAGCGGGACGATATGCTTGGTGAGAACGCGGGCTGGCGAAGCGCCTCCGGCGACCGCAGCTTCGACGTGGTCGAGTTCGCGGACCGAGATCACCTGCGCCCGCATCAGACGCGAGTAGACGGGCCACCACACGATGACCATTGCCAGCCCGGCGTTCAGGAGGCCGGGGCCGAGCGAGGCGGCGATCGCCATGGCGAGCAGCATCGGGGGAAACGACAGGGTGATGTCGGCGAGCCGCATGATCATCCCGTCGACGATGCCCCCGAAGAAGCCGGCGATCGCTCCGAGGCAGCAACCGATCGCGACGGCGATCACCAGCACGCAGACCGCGATCGGCAGGGAGAACCTTGCGCCGTAGAGAGTCCGGATCAGCACGTCACGGCCAAGCGCGTCCGTACCCAGCCAGTGTTGCAGGCTCGGGGCCTGCAAGCGACGCCCGGCCAGGGCTACGGGATCATAGGGCGACCACAGATCGATGGTGATCGCGACGATGATCCACGACACCAGGACCAGCAGGCCGACAAGCACCGGACCGCGCAGCCAGATCGGGCGCCATGAGCGGTTCGAGGCGGGGGGCGCGTCGACGGAACGGACCGTCAGGGTCGGGAGGACGGTCATCGCCCACCGATCCGCACGCGAGGATCGACGGCCGCATAAGCGATGTCGGTCACGAGATTGGCGATCAGGAACGAGAGGCCGCCGACGATGGTGACGCCGATGATCGCGGGATGGTCGAGCGAGCGTGCGGCGTCGACGGCGTAGGAGCCGATCCCAGGCCAGGCGAAGATCGTTTCCGTGAGGACGGCTCCGGTGATGAGATAGGCGAAGGTGAAGCCGAGGATCGTCAGCGTCGGGATCAAGGCGTTGCGCAGGCCGTGGTTGAGCAGGACACGCCATTCTCCGGCACCCTTGGCTCGCGCGGCCAGGATGAAGTCCTGGTGCATCACGTCGAGCATGGCGGCACGGACCAGACGGGCGACGATGCCGGTGACGGTCCAGCCGAGGACGCAGGCCGGGAGTACGAGATGGGCCAGCGCTTCGCGGAACTTCGCGAGGTCGCGCTCCAGAAGGGCATCGATCGTGAAGAAACCGGTGACGAAGTGAGGTGCGACGCTGCGTGTATCGAGGCGGCCAGGCCCCGGCAGGAGACCGAGCTTCGACGAGAAGACAAAGAGCGCGAGGAGGCCGAGCCAGAACATCGGAACCGACGATCCCGCCAACGCAAAGGTTCGGATCAGCGTGTCGATCCACGTGTCGCGGTGCTTGGCGGCGAGAACACCGAGCCCGATCCCCGACACGGCGCCGACGATCACCGCTGCGATGACGAGTTCCACCGTTGCCGGCAGGCGCTGCGCGAGATCGCTCGCCACGGGCTGCCTCGTGCGGAACGAGGTGCCCATGTCGCCCGTCAGAAGACGGCCGACATAGATGGCGTAACGCTCGGGCAGTGATCGATCGAGACCCCATTTCGCCTTGGCTGCAGCAACGATCACCGGATTGTTCATCTGGCGCTCGCCGATGAGAGAGGCGAGCGGATCGCCCTTGGTGAACTGCGACAGGAGGAATGCGACGGTGATGATGCCGAAGACGAGGAGCGGCATCATCAGCAGTCGTCGAAGGATGGTTCCGGACATGGGCGTCGTCCTCGCTGTCGCCGACCGCCCTTACTCGCGCCTCAGCTTGTCGAGGGCCAGGTTGCAGCAAGCGCTGTAGCGCACGCCTTCGACGCCCTTGCGAGCCGCCAGAACGAGATCGGGGCTGACGAGGGGAATGATGACCTTGTCCTCGATCATCTCCAGCGCGATCGCCCTGAAGGCGGCCTCGTTCTTTTCCCCGGACGACGACATAGCCTCCTTCAGCAGTTCGGCTTCCTTCGGATTGGCGACGCCATCGACGGCACCGGCGCCGGCGCGCTTGCCCCAGGGCTGACCTTCGATCATGGCGAAATACTGCACGTACTGAGCGGAGCCGAAATAGTCCGGCGCGTAGTAGACGGCCGTGAGAGGAATGCCGTCGCCCGACACTTCCTCGCGCCAGACGGCAAAGGTCGTAGGGGTGAGATTGAGCGTCACGCCGATGCGGGCAAGATCCTGCTGGACCTTCTGCATCATCAACGAGATGTCGACGCCATAGGCGTTCACGGCGGGATAGTGCGCCTCGATGGTGAACCCGTCGGGTACGCCGGCTTCGGCCAGGAGGGCCTTGGCCTTGGCGATATCTTCCTTTGGTTCCGGCAGATCCATGGTCCCGGGGAAACCGTTCGGAATGGGGGCGGGCTGGAACTTGCCCTTGCCGCCGACGGTGAAGTCGATCATCGCGGAATAGTCGATGGCTGCGGCGATGGCTTGGCGGATCGGCTTGGTCAGCGGGGTCGTGTTGGCTTTCGCGGCGGGGCTGAGGGCGAGGTAGAGAAAGTTGAAGGACGGGACGGCCGAGATCACGATCTCGGCGTTCGAGTACGACGCGGCCGTATCGGGATCGATCTGCATGGCGACGTCGGCCGCACCCGATTCCAGCATCTGCGCCTGTGCGACGGCGTCGGCGGTCTGCTTGATGATCACTTCCGGCATGGCCGGCTTGGTGCCCCAGTAGTTCGGATTGGCGGCGAAGCGGAGTTCGTCGTCGGCCCGATAAGAGCTGAGCGTGTAGGGGCCGCTTCCGGCGGAGTTGGCGAAGAACCAGTTGTCGGCCGTGTCCACCGTCGCCGCGTCCTCGCCTGCGCTCGCTCCGTTCGCTTCGGCGAGTCTCTTGTTCAGAATGCCGGCGTAGGACGCCGCGAGGATACCAAGAAATTCTGAGTTGGGCTCCTTGGTCGAGATGACGACCTTCTTCGCGCTCGGTGTGTCGATCGACGCAACGGAATCCATGAGGAAGGACGGATCACCCTTGATGTTCTTCAATCTCTGTAAGGACCAGGCGACGTCCGCCGACGTTACGGGAGAGCCGTCGGCGAAGACTGCGTTCGGAGAGAGATCGAAGGTAAATTCCGTCTGGTCGGCATTGGCGGACCATGCCGTCGCCAGCTTCGGCACCAAGGTCTTGTTGTCGTCTCCCAGCGTCAGAAGGGTCTCATAGACGGCCGATAGGTAGATCTGACAGGTGTCGCAGAACGCACGGGCGGGATCGAGCGAGTTGATATCCATGTTTCGGGCAACGACCAGGGCCCCTTCGGCCGCTTGCGCCGACCCGGCGACGCTGGGGGATGCCAGCGTCGCCGCACAAATGGCGAGAGCAGAGAGGTTTGATTTCAGGAACGTTCCGATCGACATCGCGAGCACCTATCCTGTTTGATACACGATATATCAAATCTGCTGCTGGGCAATTGTCAAGACAATAATGCCGCTAAATCAATCGCAAAGATTATCTGCTTAAATTCTATGCTGGTGCCGTCTTCAGTCGCCGTCGGTGTTGAGGAGGCCGGCTCGCGACAGCTCCTCCAGCCGAATGACAAAACCGCGTCCGCCCTCCAGCATGTCGTCGCGTATCGAAGCGGCCAGATCGGTTCGATCGCCTCGCCGGAGCGCATCCAGGATGTTTTCATGCTGATGCCGGCCTGCATAGGTCGGTTTTCCGTGAGGATAGAGATGGTTCAGCATCGGCCCCAGTCGCAACCAAAGCCTTTCCAGCACTTCGATGAGGTGCGGCATTCCGGAAAGCCGATATAAACCGAAATGGAACTCGTAGTTCGCGTTGATGGCCTCGCGCCATTTACCCTCGGCTTCTGCCGCGGTCAGATGAGCGTGCGTTTCGGTCAGGGCTTCGAGGGCTGCGCCATCTACATGGGCGAGGGCACGCTCGCCTGCCAACGGCTCGAGAAGGAGGCGAATGTCTCGGTTCTCGATATATTCGGGAAGGGTGAGACCCCTGACGCGAATGTAGTGGCGCGCCTTCAGTTCGAGAGCGCCGTCTCGCACGAGTTGGAAGATGGCTTCCCGAACCGGCGTCTCGCTGGTCCCGAGCCCTGCAGCGAGGTCACGTATTCGCAGGCGTTGATGCGGTGGGAGTTGACCGCTCATCAATTGAGAGCGGATCTGCTGATAGATCTGGTCGCTCAGGCTCGCGCCTCCCACAGGCGCGAGACCCATCATTTCTACGTCCGGCATTGCGTGTCACGACTCCCCGCCCGTTGCCGCTCTACAATGCGCCAGAGCGGCTGGCTACGGCAGGGGGCACATCGACGCCGTGGGTGGGACGGCCGCAACGTTCAGCCGAACTCCCGTGCCACCACGCCGAGAGCCGCGTCGGTTGCCCTCAACGCCTCATCGATGTCGGCTTCGGTGTGGGCAAGGCTGAGGAACATGTTGTGCTTGTAATGGAGGTAGACGCCACGGGCGAGCGTTTCCTGCGTGAAGCGTGCGCCTTTGGCATAGTCCGGATCGTCCTGGAACAGGATGAGCGGCATCTGCGGAGGGCCGCTGTTGCGCAGTATCACACCATGCCGTTCGGCCTGCGCGTCGATCCCGTCGCGGAACCGCTGGCCGACCGAACGCATCTTCTCCGGTCCGTCCTCTCGCTTGAGGATGCGAAGTGTCGCGACGGCTGCTGCCATGGCTGCGCCCCCGCACCAGAAGGAGCCCGTCACGTAGATCTGCGACGCCGCCTCGCGATAGGCGTCCGTGCCGGTGACGGCTGCAAGTGGATAGCCGTTCGCGATGGCCTTGCTCCAGGAGGAGAGGTCCGGCTCGATGCCGAGCACGCTCCAGCTTCCCTTCATCGAAAGGCGAAAACCGCATCGTACCTCGTCGAGGATCAGGGCGGCATCCGCTTCGTCGCAGAGGCTGCGGACGCGGGACGCGAACTCCGGTGTCGGCAGTTCCTGCTCGACCCCGAAATCATGCCTGAACGGTGAGACGATGACGGCGGCAAGGTCGCCGCTCGCAGCTTTCGCCGCCGCCTCCAGGCTTTCGATGTCGTTGTAGACGTAGGTGTCGATATGGGCGCGATCTTCGGCCGTCACGCCGATCAGAGAGGGCGAACACCATGGAACGGCGCCGTGGTAGGCGCCGGCGGCGACGAGAACCTTGCGGCGCTTGGTGCGAGCTCGTGCAAGGGTCACGCAGGTCGTCGTCGCGTCCGTGCCGTTCTTTTGGAACATGGCCCAGTGCGCGCCCGGCAAGAGATCGACGAAACACTCCGCCAGATCGACCAGATGCGGCGTCGGCCCATTCAGACAGTCGCCAAGATCCAGTTGCGTGCGGACGGCAGCTTCCACCTCGGGATGACGGTGACCGAGGATGTTCGGCCCCCAGCTGCACATGAAGTCGAGATAGATCCGGCCATCGACGTCGGTCAGGCGACAGCCGTCGCCGCTTCGAAAGTACTGCGGGTAGCCCTCAGGCAGGCCCTTGACGTTCAGGTGCCCCGACATCCCGCCGGGAATGACGCGCTCCGCGCGGCGTCGAAGCTCGACATCCCTGTGCTCTCGAACATTGATCGTCATCGGCATCGCTCTTCGTTGAAGGTCGATGGAAATATGATATATCAAGTGACGCTGCGCAACTGGTTTGATGGGGCCGATGTCACCTCTCGATTTGATCACCTTGATCGGCATCTGCTTCATCTGGGCCGTGAACGTCGTCGTGGGACGGATCGTCATCGCCGATCTCGGCACCCCGCCGTTGTTGTACGCATTCCTTCGGTTTGCCGTCGTGGCGATCCTCCTGCATCGGTTCCTCGTGCCCATTCCCAGACCGTTCGGTCGCATGGTCGCCGTCGGGGGTTTGATGGGAGCCGGTCATTTCGGCCTTCTGTTTCTAGGCCTGCAATATGCATCGCCCTCCACGGCGGCGATCGTCGTGCAGTTTGGCATCCCCGCGACCGCCGTTCTCTCGGTGTGGCTGTTGAAAGAACGCATGTCGCGACGACGCGTCCTGGGGACTGCGATCGCATTCGCCGGCGTGATCACGGTGATGTGGACACCAGGAGGACTCGTCCCTTCCCTGGGCGCCAGCTTCGTCCTGGCATCGGCATTCGCGCTGTCCCTGGGTTCGGTGTTGATGAAGGGAATGCCGAGGATCGCACCCCTGCAGTTGCAGGCATGGGTCAGCCTGATCTCCCTCCTGCCCTTGGCGATCATTTCGGGTCTGACAGAGGCTGCGCCGGTGACCCATATCGCGAACGGCGGGTGGCCTGTCGCGGCAGCCATCGCCTTCTCGGCGGTCGTCGTAACGATCGTGGCGCATACGGGCTATTATCGTCTGCTACAACTCTACGACGTCAACCTC
Organism: Aureimonas pseudogalii; assembly: GCF_014196835.1. Lineage (GTDB taxonomy): Bacteria > Pseudomonadota > Alphaproteobacteria > Rhizobiales > Rhizobiaceae > Aureimonas > Aureimonas pseudogalii. The sequence goes on along the minus strand of NZ_JACIEK010000018.1, from coordinate 51,199 downwards.
GTTGCTCCGCTGACGCTGCTTATGCCGATCATGACGGTCGGCCTTGGGATCGTCTTCACGGGCGACCAAGTCGACATCAAGATGCTCGCCGGATCGGTCCTGGCGCTCGGAGGCGTCGCTGTCATTCTGTCACCTTCACGAGGCACGCTGCAAAGGCGCCTGGCTGCGGTATCTAAACCAACCAAAGGCTGAATGTCGTCGTTGCAAAACTGAGGCCTGATCGGCGGTCTGCAACAGAGCCGGCTGGCCAATTCGTCTCCAGACTGCGTCGAGAGGGCACCTCTCGAACGGCGACTCGTTCCGGCACACAAGGACTGGTGCACGCCTATGCCGTGGTACCACCTCGACCGCTCCGTTGCAGGTCGCCGATGAGGGTGCACGCTTTGGCCTTGACAGCTGCAAATGAGGTGATGCGTAAGCGCAGCGTTCAAAAGCCGACACTTAGCCCCGACATCATCCTGCTTTGCATGCGCTGGTACTGCCTCTACGCCCTGAGCTATCGCGCCCTTGAAAAAATGATGGCCGGACGCGGTCTCTCGGTGGACCACACCATCATCTCCGCTGGGTCCAGCTCTACGCTCCCAAGCTCGACCGTCGCTTCCAGTGGTGCAGGGATCGCAACAACCGCAGCTGGCATGTCGACGAGACTTTACGGAAGGTCCGTGGCGAATGGATGTAGCTATACCGCGCGATCGGCGATCAAGGCGAGACGCTCGACTTCCAGTTGTCGCAGAAGCGTACGACAGAAGCAGCCAAACGCCTTCTCATAAAGGCTTTGAACCGTTCGCCGCACAACCGGCCATCAGTGATCTCGACGGGCAAGAACCCGGCCTACAACCAAGCGATCGCCTTGTTGCGACGACAAGAGCGGCTCGCTGCGACATGCCAGCACCGGCAGGCCAAATACCTAAACAATCGGCTCCGAGTTCGACCACGGCAAGCTGAAGCAGCGGATCCGGCCTGTGCGCGGGTTCCAGTCTGAGAAAACCGCCCACAACGCCCATGCGCGGCTTCGAGACGATGCGGATGTTCCGGAAGGGGCAATCCGCTCGATTCAGGCGCCGAATGCGCCATCGATCGTGTGCATGGCTCCCGTCACGAAGCCCGCTTCCGGTCCCGAAAGCCATGCCACCATGGCGGCGACCTCTTCGGGCCGTCCGTGACGCTTGAGGGCCATGAAGCTGTGCATCAGATCCCGCATCGGCCCGTCCGCCGGATTGGCGTCGGTGTCGATGGGTCTGGGCTGCACGACGTTGATGGTGATGCCGCGCGGACCGAAGTCTCGTGCCAGTCCGCGTGCCAGACCTTGGAGAGCCGATTTGCTCAGCGCATAGGATGCCATGCCGGGTACCGGCATACGGTCGCCGTTCACCGAACCGATCACGACAATCCGTCCACCCTCCGGCATCTGCCTCGCGGCTTCGACCGAGGCGTGGTAGGGCGCATGCACGTTGACCCGGAAGAGCCGATCGATTTCGTCAGGGTCCTGATCGAGCGCGTCGCCGAAGATCGCAAAGCCGGAGTTCACGACGAGAACGTCGAGCGGTCCGCTCGCGCGCACGGTCGCGATCACTGCGTCCCGGTCGGCACTGTCGGTGCGGACGCTCTTGCTCCCGGTCTCTGCGGCCAAGCTCTCGGCCGCCTCCTGCGATCCGGCATATGTGAAGGTGACGGCCGCACCATCGGCTGCGAAGCGCCGAACGATGGCGGCGCCGATTCCCCGGCTTCCACCCAGAACCAGGACCGTCTTGCCTTCAAACGTCGTCATGTTCGCATCCTTGAGACTTAATGTAGTGTGTGATACATAAATTGGAAATCTTGATCAGTCAACGGATTACGTAGTGTCTGATACAAAAAGACCTCGCCCGCGCGGTCGCCCACGCCGCTTCGATCCGGAACAGGCTGTCGCGACGGCCGAGGGTCTGTTCCATTCCCGAGGCTACGACGCCGTCAGCGTGGCGGATGTGACCGACGCTCTCGGCATCAATCCGCCGAGCTTCTATTCGGCCTTCGGCAGCAAGCAGGGTCTCTACGCGAGGGTCCTCGAGCGGTACGCGGGTGCTGGAGCGATCCCCCTTGCGGATATCCTGAGGCAGGACCGCTCCGTGGCCGACAACCTTGCGGCGCTGTTGGAGGCGGCAGCCCGTTACTATTCCGACGACCCAAAGGCCACTGGTTGTCTCGTCGTCGAAGGGACACGTTGCAACGATGCGGACGCCCGGGAGGCAGCCCTTGCCTACAACATGGCCGTGGAAGCGCAGATCCAGGACCACGTCGCGCAGCGCCATCTTGAGGAAGCGGCGGTCATGACGGACTTCGTGGCGACGACCATGTTCGGCCTGTCCGCCAAGGCTCGCAACGGCCACACCCACGACCAACTCCTGGCGAGCGCGCGGCTGGCCGGATCGGCCATCCGGTCGGCCCTGCCGGAATAGGGCATGGCTCGAACGACCGCTTTCGACCGCGGCGTGCATCGCGATGGAGGACTTGGAAGGGTCGCTTGCAGCGGTTGAACTCAGTCCAGCCCCACTTGTAGCCCGCTACGGCGTCTCTTGATCCTGTGCCTTCGCCGGGCTCCGTTGCGAATATCCGATCCGGCCGCGCTGATCCCTTTCTGTTCCATTTTCAGGCGACGAACACCTGGAACAGCCGTCCGATGAAGCGGGCCTCCGATCCGTCGGCGAGGCTGTCGACCATCGAGCGGAACTGCCCCTTCCGGAACATTCGCATCGTCTCGAAGCCCCGAATGGCGTTGTGGGTGTCAAATCGCTTGGAATGCTGGCCCCCTTTTCGCGCCGAATGCTGGCCCCTTTCGTTGAAGGTTGGCCGCGACATGCCGAGGGCCCCGATCGGGGCCCTCAGCATGTCGCGGTGCGGTTGTCGGGGACGTCGGGCGGGGTCAGCTTCGGTTCTTGAAGCGCCAGCTCGTGTTGCCGGTCTCGACGATGTCGCAGTGGTGGGTGAGACGGTCGAGCATGGCCGTGGTCATCTTGGCGTCGCCAAACACCTGCGGCCAATCGGCGAAGGCCAAGTTCGTGGTGATCACCAGCGAGGTGTGCTCGTAGAGCTTGGAGATCAGGTGGAAGAGCAACTGGCCCCCAGCCTGGCTGAACGGCAGGTAGCCCAGTTCGTCGATCACCACGAGGTCGTAGCGCAGAAGCGTCTCGGCCAGTCGTCCGCCCCGTCCCGCCGCCTTCTCGCGCTCAAGCTGGTTCACCAAGTCGACGAGGTTGTAGAACCGGCCTCGAGCATGCGAGCGCACCACGGCGCTGGCGACCGCGATCGCCAGATGGGTTTTGCCGGTGCCCGTGCCACCGATGAAGATGGCGTTGCGCTTGGCTTCCAGAAAGGCGCCGCTGGCGATCTCGCGCACTTTGGGCTCGTCGACCGGGGTCTCAGCAAAGCGAAAGGCGTCGAGATCCTTCAACACCGGGAACTTGGCGCTCGAGATCCGGTAAACGATGGAGCGAGCGTGACGATGGTTCTGCTCAGCGCGCAGAAGGCTGGCAAGCAGCGGATACAGTTCGTCGCGTCGGGCCAAGCCCTTTCCGGTGATCTCGTCGAAGCTGGCCCGCATGCCGTGCAGCTTCAACTCCTCCATCGCGTCCAGAAGGTCATGACGCTCCATCACGCAACCCTCCGCAAGCTGTCGTAACGGGCGCAATCGGCGACCGGCGGCGCCTTGAGCGTCAAAGCCTCCGGGATCTCGATCGAAAGGCGTGTCGGCTCCTGACGTTGGCGGGCCAGAACCGTCAGAATCACATCACCGTGGCAGAGCCCGGCCTCCAGCGCCTCGGCACAGGCCGCTTCCACGGCCTCCAGCCCATGGTCCAGCACCGCCCCGAGCACCTTCACGAACTGCCGGTCGCCATCTTCGTGACGCTTCAGGCCGACGCGGACCCCGGCCAGCGCCGGCGGCAGGTCCCAGTTCTTGAAGGGCGCGCCATTCCGAAGCGCGCCCGGCTTGCGCACCAGCACCGGCAGGTAGTGCCAAGGGTCGTAGACGACCTGGTTGCGACGGTACTGCCGCGGATGCTCGGCCACGATCTCGTTGTCGAACAGCACCACGATCCGCTCGGCGTAGCTGCGCACCAGAACCGTTTGTCCCGCGGCCCGAGCATCCACGCTGTAGCGGTTGTGGTCCGCCATCACGAGGCAGGTCGTGCTGGCGCGCACTGCCTTCTCGACGAAGCCGTCAAAGGGCGCGCGCAGCGCCATCAGCGACGCCTTCTCCGCCTGGAACACTTCCCAGACGCTGCGCTCCTTCTGTTCGGGATGCCGGGTGCGCCGGGCATGGGCGACGCACTGATCGGCCAGCCAGCGGTTCAGCTCCTCAAGGCTGGCCACCTTCGGCTTGGGCCGGAACAGATGGTCGCGAAGGTTCCCCACCTGGTTCTCGACCTGTCCCTTCTCCCAGCCCGCCGCCGGCGTGCAGGCCACCGGCTCGATCAGGTGGTGCGAGCACATCTGCAAAAAGCGCCGGTTGTACTGGCGCGCCTTGCCCACGAAGATCGTCTCCACCGCCGTCTTCATGTTGTCGTAGATCCCGCGTCGGCAGACCCCGCCATAAAAGGTGAAGGCCTGGTCGTGCGCGTCGAACACCAGTTCCTGCGTCTCGCGGAAGTAGGCCCGTACGAACGGCATCCGGCTGTGCGCCAAACGCATGTGCGCCACCTTCACCGTCAGCGGCAGACCCTGAAGCGTGATCGTCTCGTGGCTCCAGTCGAACTGGTACGCCTCGCCCGGCGCAAAGCTCATCGGCACATAGGCCTTGGCCGGAAGCCGGGCCCGTTCCTGCCGCCAAGCCCGAGCAAACCGATGCACGCTGTCGTGCGCTCCCTCGTAGCCGCGGCCGCGAAGCTCCTCGAACAAGCGCTGCGTCGAGCGCCGCTCGCGCCGCGGAAGCGCCGCCTCCGCTTCCAGGATCGCCGTCAGCTCCCCGACAAAAGCTCCGAGCCGGGGCGCCGGCTGCACCGATCGCTCGTAGCGGAACTCCGTCTCGTTCGAGCGAACCACCTTGCGCACCGTCGTGCGCGATACCCCGAACTCACGGGCAATCGTCTTGATGCCGCTACGCTCCTCGTGAAAGGCCCGCCGGATCCGTCCTATCAAGTCCACGTCGATCATTCCCCACTCGAACCTCCGGCACGCCCAGCAGGGCCATCGGAGGGAGCCTAAAACAGCTCAGCAGGGGTCAGCATTCCAAGCGTCAAACCCCGCCAAGGGGGCCATCATTGCAAGCGGTTTTACAGCCCACCTATCCCGCACCGCGTCAGACAATAGCCTACTCAATGTCCGGTTAAGGGGCATTCTTGGCGGTTGTGAAATGACCTTATTGGATCGATAGCAGCCCGTTTCCTATAAGCGCCGCCTATCAGCTTTGCGCCTCGCGGAGCCTTGCCTCTAGCTGGTCGTACAAACAGCTTGATACCTCGGCATCGTTGGCAGAACGCATGTATAGCAGGACTTGCTCTCCTTGCTGGTGGGTGAGCTTGCCTCGGACCACCGAACTCGTTTCTTTTGCACGGGCTGTTATATCGTTCATATCATCACCAGCAGCGTATGCGGTAACGACAACTTCAAGCATATCGGCAACAGCGCTCTTAACTGATGCTGATGCCTCTGGACTGTAATTGATACATACCGACAACGATGCCTCTATCTGCGCGCGTGCCCAGCGTGGGCTCGCTATGATCGCTTCTGCATGTCGCTGGATGCGATCCTGAGGCGGTTCCTCTTTGCGGATGTATGCGGCTACGCCGATCGTAAGGGCGACTACCGTGAGTGCAGCCATTGATTTTATAGCGATCATAGAGGCACCCAGAGCTAATGGTGTCGCGCTACGGCGACCCTAGTTCGCAAATTCTTACCAAATCGAGCAAGGAACACCTCATGCTCGTTCAGAGGGGCAATGCGCCGAAACTACTACAGGAGCGAATGTCTGCTTCCCGGCACATAAGCTTTGCCGAAGAATGACCGCGACGGGTCGAAAGATACCGCGCCGCTGTAGCGAATATCCTGATTTTGCAGCACTGCAAAAATCGAGATAACATATCGAACAAAAATCGGGACATTTGCGACAGCAGCTCAATTGACCGGGTAACTCCCATCCCCTATGTCTGGCGACCAAGGTTCCGGCACCTGCCGCCTGCGGCGCAAGCCACGGTGAAGCCCGGATAGACAAGACACCTCACCCTCGAAGCATTTCGCGCGGTGGGCAATGCAGGCCCCCATTCCACCTTGAAATGCGTCTCAAGAGGAGTGAGCGATGTCTGCGCGGCACGCTGTCCAAAAGGTTAACCCTTTTCTGGCCGCCCCTATCGGGCGACTGTTTCTGTCAAACGCCCTTCCTATGGCCGTGGTCATGTCGATGGGCGGAGTTCTTAATGTTGTCGATGGGATTTTCGTCGGCCACTTCATCGGGTCCGACGCGCTCGCGGCGGTGAGCTTGGCCTTTCCGGCGGCCATGGTGCTTTCGGCGCTGACGACCTTGGCGGGCGGCGGCATGTCGAGCCTGATGGCTCGGTATCTGGGTGCCGGGGATCGCGTAGCCGCCGGGCGCGTCTTTGCCGAGGCGCATGGGCTGGTGCTGGCGATTTCGGTTGGTCTTGTGGCACTATGGGCGGTGGTCGGCCCTGCGCTTGTCGATTCTATGGCTGCAAGTAATCCCAAGCTCGCCGGATTGGCGCAGGATTATCTGCGGATCATCATTCTCGGCGCGCCAGCACAGTTGATGCTTGGCGTCCATGCCGATGCCCTGCGCAACGAGGGGAGGGCTAGCTTGATTGCCGCCCTGTCCGTGCTGGTCAACCTGTTCAATATCGGCGCGAACTGGTTGGGGATCGTGGTGCTTGGCCTGGGGATTTCGGGTTCGGCCCTCGGCACGGTCGCGGCCCAAGCCCTCGGGTTGGCGCTGGTGGTCGGCGTGAGGGGACATACAAAGGGGCTGCTGCCACTGTCCGTTCTGCGCTCGCAAAGCTGGCTAGGGGCGTGGTCACAGATCGTTCGGCTGGGCCTGCCGCTGTGCCTCAGTTTCATCGGCATCGCCGTGGTCGCCAGTATCGTGATTCTGTCCCTGCGGTCTTCTGCCGGCCCAGAATATGACGCCTTGATTGCCGCTTATGGCGTAGTGACGCGGCTTTTAGGATTTTCCTTTATGCCGCAGATGGCAATTGCGCTGGCCACACAAAGCATTGCCGGCAACAATGCTGGTGCGGGAAGGAATGACCGGGCGCTGGCCACGTTACGGCTGGCGATGGGGGCCGCTTTCCTTTGGTGCCTGTCGGTGATGTTGGTCGGCGTCTTTGCGGGAACCACCCTCGGCAGTTGGTTCAGCGATGACCCCGCCGTGATCGCCGCCGTCGCGGAGATACTGCGGCCTGTGATGCTACTTTACTCATCATCTGGCCCGGTCCTTGTCTTGGCGCTCTATTTCCAAGCTCTTGGTCAACCGGGGCGGACTGCGGCATTAACTCTGGTGAAGCCTTGGTTTCTGACACCCTTGCTCATACTGACACTTTCTGTCGGTTTCGGGGTGTCGGCCATCTGGCTGGCCTTTCCGATGGCGGACGCGAGCATTCTCATGCTCGCCGTGATGATCGGGCGCCATGTCCTGCACCCCGCTGACGCGCCGGACGTCGATGCGGAGAAAGGCAGATGACCATTGATGATGCAAAAGCGCAGGCCAAAGCCCTGCGCGCGGCGCTTCAGGCGCAAGGAACTGCGACGAGCCATGCGCAGGCGTTGGAACTGATAGCCAGACAGCACGGCGCAAAGGATTGGAACACGCTCCACGCCCGGTTGGTTCTGCGCAACGCATCTCCCGAACTGGCCCTGAGCGATCGGGTGCGGGGCCGCTATCTTGGTCAGCCTTTCACCGGGCGGATCATCGGCCTTTCCGGCCCGGCCAATCACCGACAGATTTCAATTCGCTTCGATACGCCGGTCGATGTGGTCAAGTTCGAGAGCTTCTCGAACCTGCGCCGCCAGATCAAAGCGACGATCAACGAACACGGCCGCTCACATCGCCAGACCTCGGATGGTGAACCGCAATTGATCATTGAGCAGGGGAAGGGGCAGCTCCTCTAGCTACCGAAAACGGGACTGTCTGTCGCGAATGTCCTGATTTTGCAGCACTGCAAAAATCGAGATAACATATCGAACAAAAATCGGGATATTTGCGAATCCATCGAATCACCTAGCTTGTCCAGAAAGGGCGAGCTGTCCCTGTTTCACGATGGTTTCGAGGAAATCGCAGACGACGCGAATGCGCCTCATGTCCCGAACCGCTTCGGAAACGACAAGCCAGATCGCTTCTTCCTGTTGGCAAAGATCGGGCCTGAGCCTTACAAGCTGTTCCTCTTCATCCGCAAGAATACACGGCAACACGCCGAGGCCGTTGCCCGCTTTCATGGCGAGCAACTGCGCCTGCATGGAATCGACGGTCAGATTAGCAATGCCGCTTTCGACCCATGACCGCAGCGTTTTTGGCAAGGCAAGGAAAGACAGCGGGTCGCCCCATGTAATGAGGCGATGACCCGCGATCGGCAATTGATCTTCCCGAACAGGGTGGCGAGCAAGGTAGTCCTTCGACGCATAGAGGCCGAAGCCGATCGTTCCGATCCGCCGCACCACGAAATTTCCCTGCTCGGGCCGGCAGAGACGAAGGCCGATGTCCGACTCTCTGTAGGGAAGCTGGGCGAAGGACGTTGCGTTGACCGCAATTCCCAACGCGAGATCGGGATAAGCTTCTTGAAGAACGGGCAAGTTCGGCATCAGGAGATGGTGCGCGAGGGTATCGACGGTGACGATCCGCACTGTTCCCGAAACGTGGCCGTCCTGTCCGCAGAAACCATCTTCCAACTCATGCATGGCGGCTTCTATCGCCGTAGCCTTTTCGACCATGGCTCTGCCCGCTTCCGTCAATTCGTAGCCATCGGGCTTGCGTTCGAACAGCCGGGTTCGTAGCGCCGCCTCCAAGGTTTCGACCCTGCGCGCCACCGTGGAAGGACTGGCCTTCATCTCTCGTGCCGCGCCGGTCAGGCCACCATGGCGCGTAACGGCGAGGAAATATCGGACATCATTCCAGTTCATGTTTCTATTTTCCGAAAGCCGGTTCCCAGACTTAGGCGTCGAAGAGACGGAATGGAAGGATTAAGCTTACCGAAGATCGATGAAATGGAGCTTGGGAACGAGGCATCGGCAACAGCTCTTTCGTTAAAACTGTCAGGTCCGCCCTCGCATGAACAAGCAATTCACCATTGGCGTCTTCGCCGCACTCTTTGCGGCCTTCGCCTTCTCGCTCAACTTCATCGTCCCCTTCATCATTGGTGACTATTCCACCTTCGATTTTGCTCTCATCCGCCATGTCGTCTCCGGTCTGGTCGGTCTCGGCATTCTGTTTTCAGCAAGAGACGTTAGGCAATATCTTACGGTGCCGAACTGGCGAGCGGCACTCGGCTTGGCCTTCATCGGATATGTCGGCTATTTTCTGACGGTAACGGGAGCCGCAATCTTTTGCGGGCCGGTCATCGCCCCGGCTTTTCTCGGCCTGGTCCCGATCGTCGGCAACCGGCGTCAGGATTCGCTCCCATGGCGATTCCTGATGCTGCCGCTTATGCTGGTGGTGGTCGGCCTAGCCCTGGTGAATGGTACGGCCTTCACGGCCGAAAATCTGGCTTCCGTCCGCTCGCTTTGGATCGGCATTCCACTGGCGCTTGGTGCCGTGGCGCTATGGGTCTGGTTTGCGGTCGCCAATCAGGCGGCGCTCGCCATCCGGCCTGACATGCCCTCGGGCGTGTGGTCCGGGCTTATCCTGGTCGGAGGAGGTGTCCAGATGCTCGCTTTCTTCCCGATCGGGGCAGCGTTGGGGCTCTTTCAGCTTCCCAAGCTCGGGTTCGGATGGGATGCAGCCGGCTCCCTCTATCTTTGGGGTGTCTCGCTCGCGCTGATGGCGACCGTCTGCGGCGTATGGGCATGGAATGTCGCCTCCCGAAACCTGCCGGTGGCGCTGGGCGCGCAGCTGATCGTCTCGGAAACCGCCTTCGGCGTCATCGGCGGGCTTATCGTCCATGCTCGATGGCCGACCGAAATGGAAGCCGCCGGGGTTGCCGTCCTGATCGCTGGCGTCGTTCTGGCGATCCGTGTCTTCCATAACCGGCAAACCATCTCGAATGAGGTCTTGTCGTAAGTTTCCGGATTTTGCTGCATTGCAGAAGTTGGGGAACATATCAAGAAAACTTGGGACTTTCGCGACCGCCAATCCTCCTTGAAGGCTGTCCTTGACATTGACACTAATGTCAAGGTGTTAGGCCGGTGTGGAAAGGGATCGAGATGCAGATCAAGGAAGCGGCCAACAAGCTCGGAATTTCGGAGCGTATGTTGCGGCACTACGAGAAGGCGCGCCTCATGGACGCTCGCCGCTCGGAGAACGGCTATCGCAGCTATAGCGAAGCCGACCTGCGCCGGGCGGGCCGTATTCGCGATCTCATCGCGACTGGATTTTCCACACGCGAGGTCCGCGCCATGGCAGCCTGCCTCTCCGATGAGGGGGCAGGCCCGTGCGAGGGCGGCATTCCTCAACTGCTGGAGAAACTGGAGCATATCGACCGGCTGCGTGCCGATCTCGATGCACGGCGAGAGGCGGTCCTCGGCCGCCTCGCCATGTTCAGGGAGTCCCTTTCGCTCCATCACGAAAGGAACGACCCAAACCATGCTACGCCTGATATTTCTCTTTCTGATCGCCTTCCTCGTCGGAGCGGACGAATTTCTGCTGGGACCGATTCTCACACCGATCGGCGCTGACCTTTCGGTTCCTCCCGAGCGCATTGCCCTCTTCATCACCGCCTACAGCTTGCCGTTGGCCTTCATGGCTCCGATCCTTGGCGGGATCTCCGATCGATACGGCCGTCTCGCCGTGCTCGTGCCTGCAACCCTTGTGTTCGGCCTGGCATCGTTTGCCACGTCCCTCGTTCCCAGCTTCGAGATCGGAATTGCAACACGCATCCTGACCGGTGCTGCCAGTGGCGGGATGCTTGGCATCGCCATGGCGATGGCCGGCGACCTTGGCGAGAGGGGAGCGGCCAAAGCCATCGCCTTCGTCACATCCGGCCTGACGTTCGGCATCATCCTCAGCCCCGGAATCGGCTCGATCTCGGCAGAGTTCTGGTCGTGGCGCTTTGCGTTCGGCGCGATCGGGGGGCTCGCTTTGATCGTGATGCTGATCGGCCTTCCGTCGCTGCGGGCGGCTCGCAGGCCGAACAGTCAGCCGAACATGGATATCGCCGAAGCGGCAGGACCGCTCTTCGTGCCTGGCGCGTTGGGAAGCCTGATCGCCATGGCAGCCGGTCTCGGCGGTGCCATCGGCTGCTTCGCCCTCGTCGGTGAGCGGCTTCGCTCCCTCTATGACTGGGATACGGCGACGGTCGGCATGATCTATGCCGCCTTCGGCATTCTCACACTGGCCGGCAACTTTGCCATGCCGGTTGCGCTGGCGCGGATCGGAAGCGGCCGCGCCCTGATGCGGATCGCGCTGGTGTTCGTGCTGGCGGCGATCGTTGTCACCTATGTCTTCGACGCACTCGGGCCGGTTCCCATTCTGCTGGCTCTGGCAATCTGGGCAGTTCTCGGCGGCTTAGGTGCCCCTGGTCTGCAAACCCATATCGCACAGCTTTCACCTTCCCGCAGGGGCGCGCTGATGGCGCTGGCCGGGAGCACCATGAACCTCGGCGTCGCCGGAGCTTCCGCGCTTGTTGCGGGCGTTTACCCTGCCAGTCCGGCATGGGTTGCCGCCGTCGGCGCAGGGTTGATCGCAATTGCGATCGTTGCCCTTCGTCCGCCGCACCATGACGAAACTGAAGCGGCTTCGTCCGGATAGGGGTCTTGTAGCGAAAATCCTGATCTTCGCGAAAACGTCGAGGGCTCAAATGGGTGGTTTGGAAGCTGTTTGGTTCAGAACTGACGAGGGACAAAGCGGATGCTAAGTCGTGTTCATTTTTGCGATGGCGACAAGCGACCGGCGCAGTGCATCCATATCGTTCTCATTGAAACTCTCGGCGAGTTCCGTCTCCACCGCTTGGACGCGAGCGCGGCAGGCTTGGAGGAGACTGTGCCCCGATGGCGTCAGGTCGATCTGAAGAATACGCCCATGTACCTCGTGAGCGCGCCGCTCGATATGGCCGGCGCGTTCTAGGTTGGCGATGATGACGCTGGTGGTCTGTGGCGTCAGTAGAGCCACACGGGCGATGTCGGCGTTCGACTGGCCAGGATAAGCCTTCAACATCGTCATCACGGCGAACTGAGGGGGCGTAACGCCAAGGTCGGCGAATGCGCGATCCAGTCGGAGCCTGTAAGCTGCCGCTGCCTGGCGCAGCAGATAGCCGAGATATCCGTCGTCACCTCGTTTTCCGACTCCGGCTGCAGGAGGCGTTTCAGGTCCTTCGCTTGCGCTCATTGTCAGTGCTCTTATATGTTGTCAGTGCTATGAGACTCTTCATAGCCGATCAGGAAAGAGAGCGATATGCAAAGGACGGTCTTTCTGGCAGGTGCGTCCGGCGTTCTGGGACATCGGCTCGTACCGATGCTTCGATCGAAGGGGTGGCGTGTCGTCGGGCTTACGCGCAAGGCCGGAAGGCGCGAGGCACTGGCTGCCCTTGGTGCTGAGCCTGTGGTCGCCGATGTCTTCGATGCTGAGGAGCTTTGCAGGGTCACTGTCGCTGCGAAGCCGACCGTCGTCATCCACCAACTGACCGACCTTCCCCCGGGTCTTGATCCGACGCTCATGGAGAATGCGACGGCTCGCAACGCCCGCATCCGCCATGAGGGCACACGCAACCTCATCGCCGCGGCGATTGAGGCTGGCGCCCGGCGGATCGTCGCGCAGAGCGTGGCTTTCGCCTACGCCGATGGTTCGTTGCCACATCGCGAAGACGACGCTCTCGCTCTTGACGCACCAGGACGTGCCGGCGTTTCCGCTCGTGGCGTGGCGAGCCTGGAGCGTCAGATTCTAGGCGGGCCGCTCGAAGGCTTAGTGCTCCGCTACGGCCGGCTCTACGGACCGGGAACAGGGTTCGATACCGCAGCCGGGGCTGCTCCCGTTCATGTCGATGCCGCGGCCTATGCGGCTGTCCTCGCCGCAGAGATGGGCGAGAACGGCCTTTACAATATTGCGGAGGACGACGGCGCTGTTTCGAGCGAGAGGGCGAAACGGCAATGGGGTTGGTCGGCCGCATGGCGCTCCGCGGAGACGAGGACATGAACTCTCCGTTTTGCCTTGGCGCACGCGCCTCGCAGAGCCTTCCGTTGGTCGCGGGGGCATTGATCGGCGTTGCTCTCCTGGCAGGCGCGGCAATGGTTCGCATGCCGCTGCGCGCTTGGTTGGCTGAACCCGTGCGAATGATGGAACACGCCGAGATGGGGCCGCTTGCGCGTCCTGCGACCGTCGTGACGCCGGTTGCCTGCACCCCTCTGCCCGATGTCGCGGGGAAGTCGATTACCACGGCACTCGTCTACTTCCCACCGAGTGCTTTCACACCTGAGCATCGGCATCCCGGTTCGGTGACGGCCTATGTTCTCAGCGGAGCCATCCGCTCGCAACTCGCGGGAGCAAAAGTTGAGACCTACTCGGCTGGACAAACATGGTTCGAGCCGCCCGGTATCGTCCACGACTTTGCGGAGAACGCCAGTTCCACGCAGAGCGCCAACCTTCTCGCCACCTTCGTCGCCGATGGGGATTGTGGGCCTCTCACAATCTTCAATTGAGGTCCTGAATCCACTTCGGTGCCGGGCGTCGAGGCGATAAAGGGGCAATACCGTCAGTGCAACGACCGTAGCCCCTGGAGAAGGAGCAGGCCGCCTCCGAAGACGACGACACCATCGAGAATGACGGCATGGGTTCGATGGGTCAGTGTCCGCGTCATGCGCTTGGCAAGGAAGGGTCCGGGCAGCGCGGCAAACCCGATCAGGCCTGCCATGAGCCAGGCGGAGAGAGGCAAAGCTCCGGCGGATTGGAACACCAGCACCTTGGCAATGCCGAGCAGGAGGGAGATGCCGGCATCCGTCGCGATCACGGCCGAGCCCTGCAACCCCGCCGCCAGAAGCAGCGAGAGGAGGACGACGCCTGCGCCGGACGTTCCGCCCGTCAGAAGGCCGTATCCCGCACCGACTGCGGCCAATCCGTTTCGGCCGAGATGACCATGACGGCGCTTCAGCCATCGCCGTAGCGGAACGAGAAGGACGAGCACCGTTCCGAGGAGAACCGACACGCCTGCGCCCGATAGGCGCGTGTAGCCGTAGGCTCCGACGAGGCAGGTCGGCAGGGCGACGGCCGTGACGAGCGCGGCCTTTCCGGCATCCAGATCCGCCCGGAAGGCCGCGACCCGGCTGCCGTTCGTCAAAAGAGCCGACAAGCTGACGATCGGAACGACATATTGAGGTCCGACGATCGGCAGGAGAATGGGAGGCAGGAGCAGCCCCGTGCCGTATCCGGTCACGCCGCCGATGAAGGAGGCGAAGAAGGACACGACCGCGACGAGGACGTAGAGGGAAAGGTCGATATCGCCGGCAGCGGAGAGCATGGTCGAATTATCGACATCGCAACTCTCACGCCAGCGTTATCTTCGGTCGCCTCAAGCTGGCGGCCACCTCTGTGATCACCCATCAAGTGCATGAGCGACGGTAACGGTCGCTTGCTATCAGCGCGCTTTGTCGCAAAAATCAGGCGCAAAAATCTGACTTTTGCGCCTGATTTTTGCGACAGAATTTCCCTTGAGAAATCAGCACCGCCAATTTTGTCGCGAATGTTAGGATTTTCGCGGCGTATTCATGCTCAGGCTTTAAGCAACGTTGATCGGACGATGATGGGTTTCACGCTCTGGCAGCTTGATGTGCTGAAGAGACCAGCTCGTGCCGCCCGGCGCGCTGGGCCAGCCACACGCTGAGAATGACAATTGTCGCGCCGAGGATCTGGGTCAGACTCAGGGCCTGCCCGAGAACGGCCCAGCCGAGCAGGACGGCCGTCAGCGGGCTGAGGAAGCCGAAGGCAGCGACGGCCGCAGGGCCAAGCCGGGCGATCCCTCGAAACCAGTAGAAGTAGGTCAGTGCCGCCCCGATAAGGCCTAGCCACACGAGGCCGGCGAGGTTGAGCGTGGAGGGCATGGGAAAGCCAGGTTCGAAGAACAGGGCAATCGGCAGAAGGAGCAGTCCGCCCGCCGTCAACTGCCAGGCGGCGAAGGTCAGCGCCGAGACTGGCGGCTGCCATTTGCGCGTCAGAACCGTGCCCGCACCCATCGAAATAGCGCCCGTCAAGGCAGCCGCGACGCCGATGGGATCAAGGTCGGTTTGCTGTCCAAGGATCAGGAGAGCGACACCGACAATGCCGGCCAGCGCGGCAACGAGGGCTGACGTCTGCAAGCGTGTTCCGAGCATGGATCGTGCGAGAAAGAGCACGATCAGAGGCTGGGATGCGCCGAGGGTGGCTGCAAGCCCGCCAGGCAGCCGGTAAGCGGCAACGAAGAGCGCGGCCCAGAACAGCGTGAAGTTGAGGCCGCCGAGGATGACGATGCGCACGAGCCATTCGGCGGGCGGCAGACGCCGTACCACGAGAAGCAGGATCAATCCGGCCGGAAGGGCCCGCAACATGGCGACCGTGAGCGGGTAACCCGGCTGGAGCATTTCGGTGGTGACGATGTAGGTGCTGCCCCAGATCATCGGCACGGCGGCTGTCAGAACACGATCTTTCCACATGCTACGCATCCCTATCTATCTTGACGTCAAGGTATCTGATTAAAGCTTGATGTCAAGATATCTGGACGCTAGACTCTCATCATGGATCAGGTGGACCGCATTCTCGACCAATGGCGCCGCGAGCGCCCGGACCTCGATGTCGCCCCCATGGGCACGATCGGTCGGCTGAAGCGGCTCTCCGCCCATCTCGGCCTCGGCATGGATAAGGTCATCACGACCCACGGACTCAATGCGGCGAGTTTCGACATGCTCGCGACGTTGCGCCGATCCGGTCCACCCTACGCGCTGAGCCCTTCAGCCTTGATGGAATGGACAATGGTGACCTCCGGCACGATGACCAACCGGATTGATCGGCTGGAGATGGCCGGGCTCGTTGGTCGCGCGCGTGATCCTGACGACGGGCGCGGTTCGGTCGTTGGCCTGACTGCCGAAGGGTTCGCCTTGATTGATAGGATCGTCGGTGAGCACGTTGCCAACCAACAGCATTTGACAGAAGTGCTGAGTGAGACGGAACGAAGCCAGCTCGATCGACTGCTTGGAAAATGGCTGACTGCGTTTGAGGAATAGTCTGCACCCTTTGATACGTCGTGCATTTTAGGATTTCGGCGACGACTCCAGTCTGCTTCACACCGCTCGCAGGCTGTCGGCCATGAAGTCAGCGCGCTGCTCGATGCTCGCCAACGGAAGCTCAACAATCTGATAGCCAAGCCGGGTGTAAGTTTCAGCCATAACCCTGCCGGTCGCCTCGGCCTCTTGCCGGTCCTGCTTGCGCTCAGCGTCCTGCGCGAAAATGGCGTCCCAATACGGGGCGAGGAAAACTCGCTTGTTGTAGGGATGAATTTTCGCCGCCGCCTCGATATGAGCCGGAACAGGTAGACCACAGAGGGCTCCGTTGCGAATAGCGGACCGGGCCGTAATGATCCCGTTCTGTTCCATTTTCAGGCGACGAACACCTGGAACAGCCGTCCGATGAAGCGCGCTTCCGATCCACCGGCCAGACTGTCGACCATCGAGCGGAACTGGCCCTTCCGAAACATCCGCATCGTCTCAAAGCCGCGAATGGCGTTGTGCGCTGTCTTTTGCGACTGGAAGCCACGCACGGGGCGGATCCGCTGCTTCAGCTTGCCATGGTCGGACTCGAGGCGGTTGTTCAGATATTTCACCTGCCGGTGATGGCAGGTCGCGGCGAGCCGCCCCTCTCGCCGCAACGAGGCGATCGCCTCGTTGTAGGCCGGGTTCTTGTCGGTCGAGATCACTGAGGGCCGGTTGTGCGGCGACCGGTTCAAAGCCTTGACGAGGAAGCGTTTGGCGGCTTTCGTCGTGCGCTTCTGCGATAGCTGGAAGTCGAGCGTCTCACCTTGGTCACCGATGGCCCGGTAGAGATACATCCATTCGCCGCGCACCTTCACGTAGGTTTCGTCGACATACCAGCTGCCGCCGTTACGGTTCCGGCACCACTGGACACGCCGGTCGAGCTCGGGCGCATAGTGCTGAACCCATCGGTAGATCGTGGTGTGATCGACCGAGAGGCCGCGCTCGGCCATCATCTCCTCGAGGTCGCGGTAGCTCAGGGCGTAGCGGCAGTACCAGCGCATGCAGAGGAGGAGGATGTCGGGGGTGAAGTGCCGGCCCTTGAACGCCAAACTCATGCCTTGCCCTCGCTGACTGCCGGCTTCACCGTGGTAGGCTCACACTGCCTTCGCCACTTTGCAACAGAGCCGTTTTGACACAGCCTCGACCCAACTGAGCCGTTGCTGAGAATTTTTCGTTGTTCTTGAAAGCAGCCGTTCGTCTGCCTCACTGGACCATGAAGCGGGAGTGATAGGGGAGGCTGGCGGCGCCCCAGGCTTTCGGTGCCGCCGCGTTCTTTCCCGCCAAAACCGCGATTCCCGGAAGAGCCTCGGCGAGTTCCAGGATCAAGGGTGACGTAGTCAGCGGCGGAGCGTAGGTCGACAGGACCAGCGAGGGGACACTGACAAAGTTCAAGAGCACCGAGACCTGGTCGACGATGCGGCTTCGGCACCTGTCTCGCCAAGTCTTCTCGATGCCATCGCGGTCGGCTGGAGACGATCCATTCGACCGAGACAGCGCGTCGCTGAGTTCGAGGAGGCCTCCCTCCACGTCGGCGGCGACGCCGCTGTGGATCTGATGGTTGAGGACAAGCCGCCTGTGGAGGCGGGACCCAAGATAGAAGAAAGCGAAGTCGGGGATGTGCCGGGTGACGCCGAAGAGGCTTTCGCCCCCGGCCGCGGCCGTGACGTCGTTTTGCATGAACACGGGCAACCCCAGAGCGCTCTCGAGGTCAGCCTGCGCATCCGCCAGGTCGTCACCAAGAGCCTTGCGGATTCCCGGCCCAACGAGCGCCTCGTCCGGCACCGCGAGTCCGACGCCTGCGATGCGGCCGCGCACGGCGGGATCGACGGAGCGGATCGCTTCCTCGATGGCAGCGCGCATCGGCGTCTCGTCCTCGCCCCGCAGATCCTCGTAGCGATGAGCCTTGTGGAACCGGACGCTCCCGACGAAATCGATGACCACCACATCCGCACCGCTCGTCCCGAAGCTGACGCCCACTGAGAAAGCGCCTTCGGGGTTGAGGATCATCGGGATCGTCGGCGGGCCCATCCGCCCGCGCTGCGCCTCGCCCTTCGCGACGAGGCTCTCCTGCTCGAGTGATCGCACGATCACCGAGACCGTCTGCGCCGACAGCCCCGTCTTCTGGCCGATCTCGAGCCGCGTCGTCCCTTCGCTCTGGAGAAGCAGGGACAGGACGAGCCGCTCGTTGTAGCTCCGCACGCTCGGCGCGTTCAGGCCGCTGGCGCGATCGGCGATGCGCAGCGGGTTGGGGGGAGCGAACCTCATGTCAGGCACGGTCGGACCTCATCGATTGCAGGAAGTAGGGCACACGGCCGATGGGCATCGTGAGTGGTGTCATTCGATCCAGCCGATCGCCTTGACCTCATCGGCAAGTGCAAGGCCAAGGGCCTCATGTGCCTCGGCGCCGATGTGGAAGCCATCTCCGGGATCGCATTCGCAGACCGACCCGGCGTCGAAGAAGTGGACGCCGAGCGAGTCCGCCATGATCTCGAACTGAAGCGCGAGGTGATGCGACTTCGCCTGCGCGCCGTCGAAGATCGGCTGCCACTCCCCGATGTCGTCGAGCATGGGCGGCGGCGCTACGATCATGATCTCAGGCACAGTGCCGCCGGGGCCCGGAGCCAGTTCCCTGATGTCGTAGACGAGGCAACCGATGCCCATGGCGACCTCGGAGGGGGGCTTGTTAAAGCGGATCTTCAGGTCGTTGGTCCCGAGCATGAGGATGACGAGGTTGAGCGTGGCGTGGCTCTGCAAGCAGGGCTTCAGGTATGTCCGTCCGTTCTTGTGGGCGCCCTCGATGGGGTCGTCGTGCACGGTTGTCCGTCCGCTCAGACCCTCCTCGATCACGTACCATTCCTGGCCGAGCTGACGTTGGAGCACGCCGGGCCACCTTGCCTCGCGTGCGTAGCGCTCGAGGGGTCCGGCACCGGGGACCTGGGCATGCGTGTTGGAGTCGCCGAAGCAGAGTACCGACTTCATCGCTGGCCTCGTTGGTAGGGGAGCCGACCGGGCCCGGGTGCGTCAGTCTTTGGATCGCTCCACAACACGTCGCAAGCCCGAGACATTCATTCATTCTGAATAAGTGTTGACAAGCTTTTTCTTCACGGGCAGTTTCACGCCAAGTCGGACGCAACCGACCTGGGAGTTCGAAGGCGCTGGAGGGCGTCTTCCACATCAACAGCATCAAACGTCGAGCCTGCCGGAGCAGGGCCGCGAAGACGCGCCCGATTGCACCTGCACCGTCTCGAACCGGGTTTTTGGCATCGGCACCCATCGCGGCGCCGTCGGGAGGACAGCTATGCGCAGAACACTGATGAACCTTGGCCTCGGCCTCCTGCTTGCGACCACCGCGGTCGTCAGCTCCGCGAGTGCGCAGGAGGTCAACCTGATGAACGGCGTGACGCCGCGTCCGGGCGACGACCAGATGGTTGCGGCGGATGCGTTCAAGAAGGACGGCCCCTGGAAAATCGGCATGAGCCACTTCGGGGTGAACGCCAACACCTGGACAGTCCAGATGTCGCACGAGGCGGAGTCCGCGGCCAAGAAGGACTCCCGGGTCGGACAGTTCATCCTCCTCGACGCGAACCTCAGCCAGTCCAAGCAGATTGCCGACATCGAGGACCTCATCGCGCAGAAGGTCGACGCGATCATCGTGACCCCGGTCACCCCGACCTCGGCAGACGCCGGCATCGCCAAGGCGGTCGCCGCCGGCATTCCCGTCATCGTCCACACGGGCCTGACCGAGACCGACAAGTACACCGTCGACATCCAGGGCGGCGGCCAGCACTTCGGCAAGGTGATGGGCGACTTCCTCGTCAAGAAGCTCGGCGGCAAGGGCAACATCTGGGTGCTGCGCGGCTATCCCGCCCATCCTGAGGACATCAACCGATACGCCGGCCTCCTCGAAGCCCTCAAGGGCACCGACATCAAGATTGTCGCCGAGGACGCGGGCAAGTGGCAGTACGACACTGGCAAGCAGGTCTGCGAGGCCTTTTACCTCAACGACCCCCAGGTGGATGGCATCTGGTCGTCCGGTGCCGACATGAGCCGCGCCTGCATGGACGTGTTCACCCAGTACGGCACGCCGATCCCGCCAATCACCGGCGAGGGCAACAACGGCTTCTTCGGCCAGTGGATCGAGTCCGGTATCGACTCCATCGCTCCAGAGTACGGCCCTGAACAGGGCGCGGCTGGTGTCCGTGCCGCTGTTGCGCTCCTCGAAGGCAAGCCGCTTCACAAGCGCTACGTCTACGAGCCGGAAGGCTGGGGCATCGACAAGGCCAAGGCCGCCTATCGCAAGGATCTGTCGGCGAACGCTTGGTTCCCCTCGAGCCTCACCGAGGAAGAGCTGAAGTCCTACTACGGCAACCCCTGATCCGTTCCTCCCTGGGTCTGGGACATGGGGACGGGGCATTGATGCTCCGTCCCCTTCACCACCTGCCCTACAGTCGCGAGCGCACGATGACCGCAGCTCCTCTCGTCTCGATGACGTCGATCTCGAAGACCTACGGCAGCATCAATGCGCTGCGGGACGTGTCGTTCGAGCTTCGTCCCGGCACCGTCCACGCCCTGATGGGCGAGAACGGTGCCGGCAAGTCGACCCTCATGAAGATCCTCGCCGGCGTGGTGCACCCGACGTCCGGCGAGATCCGGAGGAACGGCACTCCGATCAGCTTCGCCTCGCCACGCGAGGCGCTCGACGCTGGGATCTCCACCGTGTTCCAGGAGCTTTCGCTCCTGCCGAACCTTACGATCGCAGAGAACCTCTTTCTCGGTCGTGAACCTCGGGGAAGGCTCGGCGGCGTCGACAAGAAGCTGATGGAGCGCAAGGCCACCGAGACGCTCCGGCAGCTTGACCTCGATCTCGACCCGCGTCGCCTCGTCGGCAGCCTGACGATCGCCGAGCGCCAGTTCGTCGAGATCGGGCGTGGCATCACCGCCGACGCCGACGTGGTGATCCTCGACGAGCCGACGGCCGCCCTGAACGCCGCCGACGTCAAGATCCTCAACCGCCACATCCTTGCCCTGAAGGCACGGGGCAAAGGCATCGTCTACATCTCGCACCGCATGGAGGAGATCTTCCGCGTCTGCGATACGGTCTCCGTCCTCAAGGACGGCCGCAACGTCGAGACCGTGCCGATCGCGTCGGTATCGCCCAAGCAGTTGATCGCGATGATGGTCGGGCGCGAGCTGTCCGAACTCTTCCCGCCTCGGGCCACGCGCCGGGATCCGACCGTCGTCCTCACGCTGGATGGCATCCGCCTGACAGAGACATCCCAGCCGGTCAACCTGAAGCTCCACCGTGGCGAGATCGTCGCGCTCGCCGGTCTCGAAGGGCAGGGCCAGCGCGAGCTCATCCGTTCGACCATCGGGCAGCACCATCCGTTCGCCGGTGCCGTCGAGGTGAAGGGACAACGGATCGACCTGCCTGTCTCGAAGAACTCGGGCGTGCGCCACTTGCAGTCGCTCGGGGTCGGTTTCGTGCCGGAGGACCGCAAGGACGAGGGTCTCTTCCTCGACCTGTCCGTCGCCCACAACGTGGCGATCGGCCTGCACGGACAGAGGTCGGGGCTGAACGTCGCGAAGGGCTACCGGGACAAGGTCGCGGAGACCATCCGGTCGATGGCGATCAAGGTCGCCTCGCCCGCGGCTGCCGTCGGCTCGCTGTCCGGCGGCAACCAGCAGAAGGCGATGTTCGGGCGCTACCTCGCGCTCGGGTCCGACATCCTCCTCGTGGAAGAGCCGACACGCGGCGTCGACGTCGGCGCGAAGGCAGAGATGTATCGGCTCCTGCGCGACTTCACCGACCGGGGTGGCGCGGCCCTGGTCCTCTCCCGCGAGACCCTCGAGCTCATCGGCCTCTGCGACCGTCTCTACGTCGTCCACGACAAGACGATCGTCGGCGAGATGCCGGCGGCCGGGGCCAGCGAGCACGCGATCCTCGAAGCGGCCCTACACCGCACCGATCGATAAGGGAACGACGACCTTGGCCCATCTCGCCGACCGGCTCTCCGGACGCTACTCCCGCCACGGCCTTTGGATCCTTCCGCTCGGCGTCGGCCTGGCGGGGATCGTCGGGCTCGCCCTCATGGCCGACGACTTCCTGTCGCCCCAGAACCTCTTCAACCTGGCCGCCCAGGCCGCGCCGCTCCTCCTCGTCTCGATCGGTCAGATGCTCGTGGTGCTCGTCAGGGGCCTCGACCTGTCCGTCGGCTCGATGATCAGCCTGACGACGGCCATCGTGTCCTTGGACGCCTCGCCCTGGGCGACCATCCCCGGGGCCTTCGCCGCGGCCGTCCTCGTCGGCCTCGTGAACGGGGTGACGGTCGTTCGCCTGAACGTCCACCCGATCATCGCGACCCTGTCGGTGACGGGCATCATCCAGGGCATCACCCTGTTCGTCCGACCCGTCGCCGGCGGCACGATCCCGGAGATCGTGACGACGCTGGTCAGGGAAGAGGTCTTCGGCGTGCCCATGCCCGTCTTCTGGGTGGTGCTGGCGATCGGGCTTGGATGGAAGCTCCTCCACGGCTCGCGCTTCGGCCTGCATCTCTTCGCCATCGGCGGCGGCGACACCGCGCACTCGTTCGGCATTCCGGACCGCCGCAACACGATCCTCGCTTTCGTCGCCTGCTCGGTCTTCGCCGCGCTGGCCGGCCTCTTCCTCGCGGGACGCATCGCGTCGGGCGATCCGAACATCGGCACGCAATACGCCGTCGACTCGATCACCGCCGTCGCGCTCGGCGGCACCCAACTCGCCGGCGGCGTCGGCAGCCTCCAGGGCACCGTGATCGGCACCGTTCTCCTGGCGCTCCTCGCCAACGGCATGAATCTCCTCAACCTCTCGGCCTTCGTCCAGACCGCAGTGAAGGGACTGATCCTCCTTGCCGTCATCTCCATCCAGCCTCGCAAGTCCATCGGTCTCTGAGATGACGACGCGAGCACGCCCTTCCTTCCGCGTCCTGACCCGGATCCCGCCCTCCTACGTCGTCTTCGCCGTTCTCCTCGCGACCCTCTGGGTGCTGAAGCCGGCGATGATGAACCCGAACATCCTGGCGACCTTCGCCCGGCAGGTCGCGCCGCTCGGCATCGTCGTCCTCGGGCAGCTCCTCGTCATCTCGACGCGCTCGATCGACCTGTCCGCCGGCGGCGTGATCCTCCTCGTGAACTACCTGATCTCGTCCGGCTCGTTCGGGGCGTGGAACCCCCTCCTCCTCGTCGCCCTCTGCCTCGGCGTCGGGCTTGTCGTCGGCACGGTCAACGGCCTTCTGATCGGCAAGCGCCGCGCCTCCGCCGTGATCGTCACACTCGCGGTCAGCATCGTCCTCATCGGCCTCGTCGAATACCTCGCCAACGGCAAGCCGCCGGGCAACGTGCCCATGGTGCTCCGCAACGTCTACAACGCCCGCGTCCTCGGCGTTCCGGCCCCGCTGGTCTTCTGGTTCGCCCTCGCCGTTGGCATGAGCGTGCTCCTGGCCAAGACCGTGTTCGGCCGCTTCGTCGCCTCCATCGGAAGCAATCCGGTCTCGGCGCACTTTGCGGGGGTGCCCGTCGAGCGCACGGTCGTGATCGCGCACGTCATGGCGGGGTTCCTCGCGGCCGTGGCCGGCCTCGTCCAGACCGCGTCGATCGCGGTAGGCAGCGTGCGCTTCGGTCCCGAGCTCGTCATGAACTCGATCGCCGCGACCATCCTCGGCGGCGTGATCTTCGGACGCGGCGCCGGCGTGTGGGGGCCGTTCTTCGGCGTCCTGTCCTTCGCCCTCCTCTTCGTCGTCCTGACGACGCTCGGCGTCCAGGAACCCGGCAAGCTTGCCGTGCAGGGCCTCATCATCCTTCTCGCCGCCGTCTTCTACGGCGTGCGCAGCAGCACCCACTGACAGGGAGATCCATCCATGGACAAGAAGCGCATCCTTTGTTTCGGTGACTCTCTGACCTGGGGTTGGGTCGCGACGCCCGAGGGCGCCCCGACCACCCGCTTTCCCTGGGCAGAACGCTACACGGGCGTCATGGCCGCTGAGCTCGGCGATGGCTACGAGATCATCGAGGAGGGCCTCAGCGCCCGCACCACGTCGATCGACGATCCCGTCGACCCGCGCCTCAACGGCTCTGCCTACCTGCCAGCGGCCCTCGCCAGCCACCTGCCGCTCGATCTCGTGACCATCATGCTCGGCACGAACGACACCAAGAGCTTCTACCACCGCACGCCCTACGAGATCGCGGTCGGCATGCAGAAGCTTGTTGTGCAGGTGCTGACCTCCGGAGGCGGGGTCGGGACCGTCTATCCCGCGCCGAAAGTCCTCGTTGTCTCGCCCCCGCCGTTCGCCGCCATGCCCGATCCCTGGTTCCAAGGCATGTTTGAGGGCGGGCACGAGAAGTCGGCAGCGTTGGCAAGCCAGTACCGCGCCCTCGCCAACTTCATGAAGGTCGACTTCTTCGAGGCGGGCAGCGTCGTCACGACGGCGGGCGTGGACGGCATCCACTTCACGGCCGACAACAACGCGTCCCTTGGGCGCGCCTTGGCCGCAAAGGTCTCGGAGATCCTGCCCCGGGGCTGATCCGAAGCCACGGGGTCCGGCTCCCAGCGCAACCGGCGCCCTTCTTTCCGTTCCTTCCCATGTGGGACCTGTCGCCGAGCCCAGGGCTCGACCCGCTTGTCGGTGTCGGGCGCCGGACGGAGCGCCGCCCCGCGCCTTCGCAAACAGGCAGACATGACCTCCTTCGACATACTGGTGGTGGGCGGCGGCATCAACGGATGCGGCATTGCCCGCGACGCCGCTGGCCGCGGCTTCAAGGTGCTCCTCGCCGAGAAGGCCGATCTCGCCTCGGGCACGTCCTCGTGGTCGACGAAGCTGATCCACGGCGGGCTCCGGTACCTCGAGCACCGCGAGTTCCGCCTCGTGCGCGAATCCTTGGCCGAGCGCGAGGTCCTCCTTAGGATGGCCCCGCACGTCATTTGGCCCCTGCGGTTCGTGCTGCCGCATCATCGGGGCCTTCGCCCGGCGTGGCTGCTGCGCCTCGGCCTGTTCCTCTACGACCATCTCGGAGGCCGGAAGATCCTTCCGCCCACCCGCACCCTCGACCTCCGGTCGGATGAGGCGGGACGACCCCTGAAGGAAGGCTTCTCGAAGGCCTTCGAGTACTCTGACTGCTGGGTCATGGACTCCCGCCTGGTCGCCCTGAACGCACGCGACGCCGCCGATCGCGGCGCCGAGGTCCGCACCCGGACGGCCGTCGCATCGCTGTGCCGCGACGGCGGCGACTGGGTCGCGACCCTCAAGGGCGAAGACAGCACCGAGGAGGTGCGCGCACGCATGGTCGTGAACGCCTCGGGGCCATGGGTCGACGAGGTCATCCGTGGCCCGCTCGGGCGGAACGACGCCCGGAACGTGCGTCTCGTCCAAGGCTCGCACATCGTCGTCCACAAGCTCTTCGAGCACGACCGCTGCTACATTTTCCAGAACGCCGACGGGCGGATCATCTTCGCGATCCCCTACGAGGATGACTTCACCCTCATCGGCACGACGGACCGCGACTACGAGGGTGATCCCGGCGCCGTCAAAGTCACGGACCACGAGATCGAATACCTTCTCTCCGCCGCCGGCGAGTACTTCGAGCGACCGATCCGTAGGGACGACATCGTCTGGACCTACTCGGGCGTGAGACCGCTCTTCGACGACGGGGCATCAAGCGCCCAGGAGGCCACGCGCGACTACGTCCTCAAGATGGAAGGCGGCAGCGGCGAGGCGAAGGTGGTCAACATCTTCGGCGGCAAGATCACGACCTACCGCAGGCTTGCCGAGAGCGTTCTGGAGAAAGTCGAGGAAGCCCTTGGCAAGCGAGGCCCCCGATGGACTGCGGCGTCGTCCCTTCCCGGCGGCGACTTCCCTCCCGAGGGGTTCGACGAACTGGTGCGGGCGATCCGCTCCGAGTACCCGTTCATGCCGGCCCCGGCGGCCAGACGGCTGGTTCGCCTCTACGGCTCGAGGGCCAGGGCCATCCTCGGTTCGGCCTTGATCGAGCAGGACCTCGGCCGGGACTTCGGTCATGGCCTCACCGAGGCGGAGGTCCGCTACCTCGCCGATCACGAGTGGGCGCGGAGTGCAGACGACGTCCTGTGGCGGCGCACGAAGATGGGCCTGAGGATCACCGCGAACGCCGCCGCCGATTTGGACGACTTCCTCGTCGCCCATCTCGCGACGGCTCCCGTCCGGCCCCGACCCTAGTCCCGAGTTCGAAAGGAGGCGCCGCGTGTCGTCTTACATCCTCGCCATCGATCAGGGCACCACGTCGTCCCGGGCGGTCGTCTTCGACGCTTCGTGCGGCGTCATCGGACTCGGCCAGCAGGAGTTCGCGCAGAGTTTTCCGAAGTCCGGATGGGTCGAGCACGACCCCGAGGACCTCTGGCGCACGGTGGTCGAGGCCTGTCGCTACGCGATTGCAACGTCCGGTCTTTCGGCGTCGGACATAGCGGCCATCGGGATCACCAATCAGCGGGAGACCACGATCGTCTGGGACCGGCAGAGCGGTGTCCCGATCCATGCCGCGATCGTCTGGCAGGACCGCCGGACCGCCGAACGGTGCCGGGCGCTGAACGACGACGGGCTGGAGCCGATGGTCTCGGAGAAGACCGGCCTGTTGCTCGACCCCTATTTCTCGGCGACGAAGATCGCGTGGATCCTGGACAACGTCGAGGGTGCGCGAGCCCGCGCCAAGGAAGGAAGGCTCGCATTCGGAACGGTCGACACTTTCCTGCTGTGGCGGCTGACGGGTGGTCGCGTGCACGCGACCGACGCCACCAACGCTTCCCGCACCCTGCTCTACGACATCCGGAAGGGTTCGTGGGACGACGACCTTCTCCGGCTCTTCGACGTTCCTCGGTCGCTCCTGCCCGAGGTCAGGGACAGTGCCGCCGACTTCGGCGAGACGGATCCCGACCTGTTCGGCGCCCCGATCGCGATCCGCGGGGTGGCAGGCGACCAGCAGGCTGCAACGGTCGGGCAGGCCTGCTTCGAGCCGGGCATGATCAAGTCCACCTACGGGACCGGCTGCTTCGCGATGGTGAACACGGGCGATCGGTTCGTCGCCTCGCAGAACCGTCTCCTGACGACGATCGCCTACCAGATCGACGGCCGTCCGACATACGCGCTCGAAGGATCGATCTTCATCGCGGGCGCCGTCGTGCAGTGGCTTCGGGACGGTCTCGGCATCATCGACCGTTCGGAGCAGTCCGGAACGCTCGCCGCTGCCGCCGATCAGGACCAGGGCGTCTTTTTCGTCCCGGCCTTCACCGGGCTCGGAGCTCCTTGGTGGGATCCTGACGCCCGCGGGGCGATCTTCGGGATCACGCGCGGCACGACGGCACGCGAGATTGCGCGGGCCGCCCTGGAGTCGGTCTGCTACCAGACTGTCGACCTCATCGACGCCATAGCCAAGGACTGGCCATCCGGGGCGCCGCGGAGCCTCAGGGTGGACGGTGGAATGGTCGCGAGCGACTGGACCATGCAGAGGCTGGCGGACCTCCTCGACGTGACGGTCGAGCGTCCCGTCGTCATGGAGACGACGGCCCTGGGCGCGGCGTGGCTGGCAGGCTACCGCGCGGGCGTCTGGCCCGGCCAACGGGAGTTCAGCGAGCGATGGCGGCTCGACACGAGGTTCGAGCCCTCCATGGAGATGACGGAGCGGCTCGATCGGGTCAATCGCTGGCGAGAAGCCGTTGGAAGGACGTTGACCGCTCGGTGAAGGGAATGATGCAACACTTTTGCCAGAGTTCGAGAGAGTGCGAACTAGGGTTCAGGAGGGTCCGCTTCTCGCAAGTCCAAGCCCGAAGCCGACAAACCGGAATCCACCCGGTCGAGCCGATCGGTGTGTGGTTTGTTTTGAGTATGCCGTTCGAAACCACCCTTCCACTGGTGCAGTCAGGGGTTTCGGACGAACCAAGCCAGACCGAACCGTTGTGAACCATCCGGACGAAACCGGGCGGCGCTCGCCGTCCCGGAGCTGGGTGACGTCTACCTAGCCTTCGTCCGTCGAGCCGTCCTCGATCGTCATTGCCTTGCGGCCAAGGCCGATGGATCGTGCGAGTTCCGAGCGCCTGGCGGCATAGCTGGCGGCCACCATCGGATAGTCGGCCGGGAGACCCCATTTCCGGCGATAGGCGTCCGGCGTCAGGTCGTAATGCGTCATCAGGTGGCGCTTCAGCGACTTGAACGACTTTCCGTCTTCCAGGCAGATCAAGTAGTCGGGGGTCACCGATTTGCGGATCGGCACGGCGGGAACGAGCGGCTCGTCGGGTGCGGGCGCCGCCTCGGGCTGCTTCCCGAGCGTGCCCAGCGTGGCATGGATGACAGCGATCAGACCTGCGATCTCCTCGCGGGGCAGATGATTGTTGCTGACATAGGCAGCCGTGATCTCCGCCGTCTGCTCCAGGATCTCTACCGTCTCGGCCGTCTGCGATCTCATTCAATGGCTCTCCGCTTCAAACTGAGCCCGGGGTTCGCACAGGAATGCGGGGAAGCCAACCGGCAATTGCGTCAGGCCCTGCAACCGCGGTTGCGAGGGCATGGGCGCGGTGGCACAGTGCTGGCAGCGTTGGCCCGAGATTGCTCCGGTGCTGCAGCCTGCGTACCATTCCCTTCCTGACGGACCTCCATGAAGCGCCCTCCGAACACTTTTGTCGTCGAGCACAAGCGCCGCTCGCGGCCATCCACCGCGACCCCGCCCTCGATCTGGACGGGCACCGCAGGCCGACAGATGCGAGAGCTCGCCCTGGCCCGTGAACGGGCGGAGGCGCCGGCGAACCACACCGCCGGGCCGTCACGTGCCAGCGAGATCGAAACCGTTTCCGAAAGCGGCTTACGGGGACGGATCCTCGAGGCACGCGTCGAGCCGAGAGCGGCTTCCCCGGATGTCGAACTTGCGGACGCGATCAGCCGGTCCGGCGTGTCTGGCCGTTCGAAGCCTGGCGCATCGGGCCCTGCCGGACCGGGATCGAGGAAGGCTTCGAACGCCGGGACTGCAGAGCGGGGCGACGACGGGAGCAAGGCTGGGACGCACCGGTCCGGTGCTGCCACGTCCGTGGCTGAACCGCCGACGACGCGTTCAACCCCGACGGCTCCGGGTTGGCAGGAACGTCGGCTCGCGCTTCGCAGGAAGCTTCCTCTCGAGGACCGCTGGAAGTGGGACTTGCCGTTCTGAGCCGCCGTCGCGTGGGGACGTGCATCGCCGAGCGGTTGCCACCTTCTGCAGCCGGGCTTTGCCGATCGTGACGCCATCGCGAAGGCGACGAGACCGCAGCTGGCTTCCTGCTTCGCGGGTCGGCCCTGAGCGATCGTTAGCCTGTCCGGGGCCCGATCAGTGCAAGGAGGGCGCGACGTCGCCGGCGAGAAGCAGCTCGATCCCCTCCTCGTCGAGACAGCGCTGGAACTCGGCAGAGGCCTCGTCGTCCGTCTCGAAGCGATCGTCCCAGACGGTGGACGTGTTCGTGGCGTCGACGACCTCGAGCGTCCAGCCCTCGTTCGCTCCCGCCATCCGGTAGATGGCGAGCTCCACCGTCACCCCATCGCGCGTCACGGTCCCCGACAGGGGCGACACCTCGATCTCGGGATCGCCTGACGCCATCGCCGAGCCCTCCGGTTCTCGCGCCGGTCCGCTCGACGCAACCGCAGCCTATCACCTCGTTCTCTCGTGCCGAAGGGTCACCCCTCGCGGAACGCCCGTTCGAACTGGTCGCGAAGCGGTTTGATGACGTAGGACAGGGCCGTGCGATCTCCGGTCTTGACGAAGGCCTCGACCGGCATGCCGGGGACGAGCTTCACGGCACCGAGCCTGGCCGCCTCGTCGGCGCCGATCGCGGCGCGCACCGTGTAGTAGGACAGGCCGGTCTGCGGCTCGTGGGTGAGATCGGCGCCGATGCGCTCGATGGTGCCCGTCACCTCCGGCGTCGTTCCCTGGTCGAAGGCCGAGAAGCGCAGGCGAACGCCCTGGCCGATCGTGAGCTGATCGATGTCCTGCGGCGCGATCCGGATCTCGGCCTCCAGCTTGTCGGCCGCCGGCACGATCAGCATGACCGCCTCGCCGGGCGCGATCACCGCGTCCGCAGTGTGGACGGCAAGTTCGTGCACGATCCCGGCCTGCGGCGCCCGGATGTCGATGCGCTTCAACTGGTCGAGCGCGGCGACGCGCCGTTCCTCGAACTCGCCGATCGATCCCTCGACCTCCCGGAGCTCGTTGGCGACCTCCTGCTGCAGGGTCTCGTCGACCTGGATCACCTGCAGCCGCGTCTCGGCGATGCGGCCCCTTGCCTGTGCGATGGAGGCGATGAGCGCCCCGCGCTCGCTGGTGAGGCGCGCCGCCTCGCGCTCGAGGCTGTTGACCCGGGTCACCTGCATCAGGCCCTGCGCCAGAAGCTGCTGGACGCCGGCGAGCTCCTGCTGGATCAGGGTGGTCTCGCGGTCCTTGCCGACGACCTGCGCCTCCAGCCCCTCGATCTCCTGCGAGAGCTGCGCGGCGCGCTCGCCGAGCTGGGCGATCTGTCCCGCCCGGAAGCTCCGGCGGGCCTCGAAGAGGCGCCGCTCGCCCGAGACGATCCTCACGATCGCCGGATCCGCCGCCCCTGCCGTGAAGCTCTGTCCGAAGGCGATCTGCGATCCGGCGTCGCGCTCGGTGACGAGCCGCGCCTCGCGCGCCTGCAGCTCGTTCAGCCGCTTGTCGACGATCGCAAGGTTCGCCTGTGTCTGCGTCGCGTCGAGACGCACGAGGACGTCGCCGGCCTCGACATGGCTGCCGTTGAGGACGCGGACCTCGGCGACGATGCCGCCCGTCGGATGCTGGACCTTCTTCACGTAGCTGTTCACGACGAGCGTGCCGCTGGCGATGACGGCGCCGGACAGCGAGGTCGTGGCGGCCCAGCCGCCGGCACCGACGCTGAGGACACCGACCATGGTGAGGCCGGCGAGAAGGTTGCGGCGGATGGCGCGATGGGCGGGGGACGGGTTCGCCATGTCAGGAGGCCTTTCCTTCGAGGGACGGCATGACGCGAAGCCCGCCGGCGACGGCCGGGCGCTGGAGAACCTTGCCGAGCACCTCCTCCTTCGGGCCGAAGGCCTGGACCCGGCCGTTGGCCATGGCGAGGACGTGATCGACGCCCGAGAGCGCACTTGGTCGATGGGCGACCACCACGGCGATGCCGCCCCGGGCCCGGATCGAGAGAATGGCTTCCGTCAGCGCCGCCTCGCCCTCGGCATCGAGGTTGGAGTTCGGCTCGTCGAGCACGACGAGGAAGGGATCGCGGTAGAGGGCGCGCGCGAGCGCGATGCGCTGGCGCTGTCCCGCCGAGAGAACGGTGCCGCTCTCGCCGACCTGCGTCTCGTAGCCGTCGGAAAGACGCAGGATCATCTCGTGGACGCCGGCGGCCTGGGCCGCCGCGATGATGGCGGAGGCGTCCGGGCTCTCCTCGAAGCGCCCGATGTTCTCCGAGATCGTACCGGCGAAGAGTTCGATGTCCTGCGGCAGGTAGCCGATATGGGGACCGAGGGCTTCGGGCGACCAGCGGTCGAGCGGCGCGCCGTCGAGGCGCACCTTGCCGCGCAGGGTCGGCCAGACGCCGACCAGGGCGCGGGCGAGCGAGGATTTGCCGGAGGCGCTCGGGCCGATGACGCCGAGCGCCTGGCCGGCGGTGAGCTCGAAGGTGGCGTCGGTGACGGACAGACGCTGCTCGCCGGGCGGCGCCACACTGACCGCCTCGACCGTGAGCTTCGCCTTCGGGGCGGGAAGGGTGAGCGTCTCGCTGCGCTCGGGCATGGCGGCCATCAGCCTGTTCAGGCGGGACCAGCTCTGGCGGGCCCCGACGAAGCCCTTCCAGCTGCCGATCGCGAGTTCCACGGGGGCAAGGGCGCGAGACATCATGATCGAGCTGGCGATCATGATGCCGCCGGAGGCCTCGCCGTGGATGACCAGCCAGGCGCCGAGCGCGAGGATGGCGGACTGGAGGATCATGCGGCAGATCTTCGAGGCGCTGCCGAGGCTGCCCGCGACGTTGCCGACGCGGCGCTGGCTGCCGAGGAGACGGGCGTTGGCCGTCTCCCAGCGGTTGGCGACGCGTCCCGCGAAGCCCATCGCCTGAAGGACCTCGGCATTGCGGCGACTGGCCTCGGAGAGGATGTTGCGCTCCACCGCGGCCTTCGAGGCCTCCTTGGCCGGACCGACGGTCAGACGCTCGGTGAGAAACGTCAGGGCGCAGAGGACGAGGGCGCCGACGGTCGCCAGCATGCCGATCCAGAAATGGAAGAGAAAGCAGATGCCGAGATAGAGGGGCATCCAGGGCATGTCGAAGAAGGCGGTGGGCCCGACGCTCGAGAGATAGCCGCGGATCTGGTCGAGGTCGCGCTGGGCCTGCGACCCGTCGCCGGAGGCGCGCATCTTCAGCGGAAGCTGGCTCGAGATGTCGAAGACGCGGCGACCGACGCGTTCGTCGACCACCGCGGCGCTCCAGCTGAGGACCCGCATGCGCAGCGCATCCAGGACGCCCTGGAAGACGAAGAGAAAGCCGACGATGATCGACAGGCCGATGAGCGTCGAGACGCTGCGGCTGGGAATGACGCGGTCGTAGACCTGCAGCATGTAGAACGACCCGGTGAGGGCGAGGACGTTCAGCATGCCGCTCATCGCCCCGACGCCGATGAAGGCGCCGCGGCAGGAGCGAAGGGCAGCGGAGAGCTCGGACGACGAGCCGTTGGAAGCGGGTGTCATGGGGGATTCAGATCCAAAGGTTCATCGTGCCGGCTCTCCGCCGTCGTGATCAGACGAAGCGGAAGTCGTCTGCGTGGAGGCTGGCGAGGGCGACGTTCTTCAGGGTCAGCGTGTTGGCCGCGTCGACCGTGATCAGCGTGTCGGATCCGACCTGCGTCGCCGCCGCCGCGACCGCCGCATAGGTCGCGAGGATCGAGCTGTCGAACTGGATGACGTCGACGGACCCGGCGCCGGCCACGAAGTCGGTGACGACGTCCTTTCCGAAGTCGGGGTCGAACGCGAACGTGTCGTTGCCCGCACCGCCGGTCTGCACGTCGTTGCCGTCATAGGCATTCAGTGCATCGTCTCCGTCGCCGCCGAGCAGGCTGTCGTCGCCGAAGCCACCCTGCAGGAAGTCGTCGCCGGCTTCGCCCTCGAGCGTGTCGTTCCCGCCGAAGCCGTAGAGCTGGTCGTTCCCCGCGCCGCCCCTGATCGCCTCGCCGATATGGTCCTGACCCGAGATCAGATCGTCGTAGGACGAACCGATCGCACCTTCGACGTCGATATACGTGTCGCCCTGCGCATGACCGCCCGCTCCGGTGTCCCAGAGCCGCACCGTGATGCCAGCAGAGGAGCCGGCATAGGAGACGACGTCGGTTCCCGCGCCGCCATCCAGCCGATCGGCTCCCGCGCCTCCGAGGAGCGTGTCGTTCCCCGAGCCGCCCGAGAGACTGTCGTTGCCGGCATTGCCGGTGAGGACGTTGGCGAGGCCGTCACCGGCGAGGGTATCGGCAGCCGATCCGCCCGTGAGGTTCTCGATGTTGCGGATCGTGTCTTCGGCGGCGCCTCCGACGGTGACGTTGGCGTTGGTCGCCCCGTTCAGCGTCGCCACGACCGCCGTGGTCTTGTCGGAGTAGTCGGCCGTGTCGGTGCCCGCACCACCATCGATCGTGTCTACCCCGCCCAGACCCTTCAGGGCGTCGTTGCCGGCCAGGCCGTTGATGACGTCGGCCCCGCTGGTGCCCGTCAGCGTGTCGTCACCGTCCGTTCCTGCAAGAGCAGGTTGCCGACCAACCGCCGCCTGTATCTCGGTGCGGTTCCAGCTGGAACCGTCTGCGAACTCGAACCGGTCGATACCCCAGTTGGCGGTAGCGCTGTAGAACTGGTCATCCAGTGTGATCACCTCACCGGTGGCGATAACGGTCACGTAGAGATGGACGCCGGTCCGGGCGAGACTGATGTCGGACGCGTTGAGGTTCTTGAAGCGCAGGGTGTCGACTTCGGTCGTCGATCCCGACGCGTCATCGATGTAGTCGCTTCCGTCGCCGCGGCTGTAGACATAGGTGTCAGACCCGGTTCCGCCTTGAAGGGTATCGTTGCCGGTTCCTGTCTCGAACACGTCGTTACCCAGGGTTCCGCTGAGAGTGTCGCTGCCCGCCGTGCCGCGCAGCGTTTGATCGACAGGTACATTTGCGATCTTCATTCGCAGGTCGGCCTGGGACCAGACGGTTCCGTCGGCGAAGACGACCTGTTCGACGCCGCGTCCGTTGCTGGTTCCCACGCCGTCTTTGAGCGTCACCGACCCGCCGTTTCCGGCGCCTGGTGCGCTTTCGGCGATCACCAGTGTGACGGCCTCGCCGCTGCGGGTGAGACTGATGGCGTCGGGATTGATGCCTTCGAGCACGAGCTTGTCGACGGTGCTGTCGTAGGACATGGCCTCGATGATCGTATCGTGACCATCGCCGCGAGCGTAGAGGTAGGTGTCGGTGCCGTCGCCACCGCTGATCATGTCATTGCCACCACCGCCCCGGATCGTGTCGGCGTTGAGGAAGCCGCTGATCGTGTCGTTGCCGCTCGTCGAGGCCGCCGTGAGGACCTTGCCTCGCAGGTCGGCCTGGGACCAGACGGTTCCGTCGGCGAAGACGACCTGTTCGACGCCGCGTCCGTTGCTGGTTCCCACGCCGTCTTTGAGCGTCAC
>NZ_JACIEK010000018.1:5322-16063 GCF_014196835.1 Aureimonas pseudogalii | reverse complement strand
GGATTGATGCCTTCGAGCACGAGCATATCGACGGTGCTGTCGTAGGACATGGCCTCGATGATCGTATCGTGACCATCGCCGCGAGCGTAGAGGTAGATGTCACCTTTGGACTTGCCGTCGAGTATGTCATCGCCCAAGCCGCCCCGGATGGTATCGCTGTTACCTGTACCAAGCAGAGAGTCGTTGGAACCCGTTCCTTCGATCGAAGCGGTGCTGCCATAATCGCTCAGGCGTGTCAGAATTACCGTACGGTTCCAAATCGTACCATCAGCGAATACGATCCGCTCGATTCCGGTTTTATCGCCTTCTAATGAGAAATGCCCGATAACCGAGACTGAGCCAGCGCGATTAGCAAATGTCAATACAAGATCAGCAGCATTTGTTACAGATCTGGAAACTAAGACCTCACCCGGACGAATTGTAGAGCCGAACTGAATGCTGTCTGTACCCGACGTATCACCATCCACAATTATGTCGTCGCCATCGCCGACGTCGTAGCGGTAGGTATCAGAACCTCCACCGCCCTTTAGAAGGTCGTTCCCCAGCCCACCGACAAAACGATTGTCCGACGCATTACCAGTGAATACGTCATTTCCAGAGCCACCGATGAGATTTTCGATGTTTCGAACCACGTCTTCACTAATGCCACCGACAGTAACGACAGCATTTGTACCACCACTCAAACCGATATGAACCGCCGCCGTCTTCTCGGAATAACTCGCTGTGTCGGCGCCCTCGCCGCCATCTAGCTCGTCTTTTCCCTCATAACCCTGAAGTATGTCGTTCCCTGAATATCCAATTATAACGTTATTTTCATTGTTACCAGCGAGGATGTCGTCGCCCGTTGTTCCTCGAATAATTGCAAAACTTGGATTTTTTAGCTTAGCCTGGATGTCACTTTCGTTCCAACTGGAACCATCCGCAAATCGGAGCGCCTCAATAGCCTTAAAACCAGATTGGTTAAAATAGCCCTTTATCGTTATTTGCTCCACCCCAATCGTCAAAACTAGATCATAATCCGATCGCTTGACCAAAACATCTCTATCAGGGTCCTGAACCTCAATGACAAGGGTATCCTGAGAACTGTATGTAACATAACGAACATTGTCATCGATGGTATCGTTGCCATCACCACGTTTCCAAATGTACGTGTCGGCCCCATCACCACCTTGAAGCAAGTCGTCGCCGACGCCACCGACAATCGTATCGTTCGTCCAAAAACCCCTGATCGTATCGTTTCCGCTCGTCGCAGCGGTAGCGAGGAAGCGTCGACGCATGTCACCCGCTGTCAGAACAGTTCCGTCCGCAAACTCAAAGTTCTCTATTTCATAAGGCCGATAATTTATAGTCGTATAATCATTCTGACCTTGAATCGTCAGCGTATCGAGCGTTCCACGGATCCGGAGAACGAGCGAATAATCAGACGTATGTTCTATAACCTCAATATCTTCAGGCTTAACCGACGCGGCAAAGAGAATTCGGTCGCCATCTACGCTGGACAATATCGATTTTTCGTAGTCGACAATACGATCACGACCAAACCCGCGATCAAACACGTAGGTGTCATCACCGTCATGTCCGATCAGAAGATCATCGCCCGCTCCCCCATTGAGGGTCTCGGCTAGATTAAACGCTTCGATCGTGTCGTTGCCACCGGTTGCCGTTAGCAGAATCGCCTGTATGTCACCCAACGTTAGGACGGTGCCATCAGCAAACTTAAATCTTTCAATACGCTCGAACTCATAACTACCGATCCCCTGAACGACATTGAAGTTGTCCCTAATCGTTAAGGTGGAGCCGTCGCTTAAGGTAATAATCAGATTGGCAGTGTTTAAGCCACGAGTGAATGTGACATCCCCCCGTTGGACGTCAGAAGCGAACTGAATGGTGTCTTCAGCGCCTGAGTAGATTGAAGTTCGACCCTCCGTTATAACGTCACGGCCGTAGCCAAATCCAAATACATACGTATCATTACCGTCTCTACCAGAAAGCAGATCGTCACCGGCTCCGCCATCAATCGTATCGTCGAAGTGCGATCCGTAAATCATGTCACCGTCGATTGTTTTGGAAGACGATATCACGCTACGAATAAGTGTCTGCCAATCCATGCTGGTCCCATCGGACCATTCGAATTTCTCGATCAGACTGAGATTGATAGCACCGTACACGCCTGTTTCGGCAAACTTATAAAAGTCTTTAACTGTGATCGTATCTTGGGTTCCCCTGATAGTCGCAAGTAAATCATAACTACCGCCATTACGATAAAACACTACGTCCGAAACGTTGACCCCTTGCTTAAAACGAAGGACGTCCTGCATTCCCGAAATAATGTTCTGGGTATCGTCGTACACTGTATCTCGTCCATCACCTCGACCGAACAGATACGTATCGTTCCCGTTGACGCCGGACATCATGTCGTCGCCAGCACCACCGTCTATCACATCATCCGACGTGAAGCCTATAATCGTATCATTACTGTTGGAAAAGGCTTGTTTGAGCGCTAGCTCGTTTATCTCTTTAAACGTAACTTCCGTGCCATCATCAAAACGGAAATACTCAATCCGGTTTAGCCAGAGCGTCCCAAGAACACCGGTGTAAGCAGCTGAGTCCTGGCTGCGGATCAGCAGCTCGTCCGTGGTGCCGCTCACCTTGATCAACAGATCGTTAGTTCCAATCGGCTGACTGAACAGCAAGTTCGCTAGCGTAACTCCTGGCCCAAACGCTACAATATCAAAATCTAAATTAGTTGTTGAGAATGCTGCGTCTCTCATATTCTCATAAATGACATCAAGACCGTAGTTGCGCCCAAAGAGGTAGATATCGACATCGTTACCCCCCTCTAGGTAGTCGTTCCCGAGCCCTCCATCTAGGACATCACGATCGGGCGTTCCAATGATTTCGTCAGCTCCATCCGTACGAAATTGAGGAGCAATTTTCCAAGCGAGTTCGTTGATGGTCCACGTCTCGCCATTGGCAAAAAAGAAGTGATCGATACCCCATGATTCTGACAGGTCTCCCTGGACCAATCCGCCGCCGGGCAAGATACCTTCAAACTGGTTTTTGACTGTTATGGTCTCCCCAGTTTGACGAAGCTCGAAGACAACATCCAACCCGGCTCGACGTACGATGAAGTCGTTGGAGTTCCAATTTGCAAACCGAAGATAATCCGGTGTTCCGCCGAGTGCAGCCTCATGATCCCAAACTATGTCATGACCAAATACCTTGCCAACGATGTAGGTATCGCTCCCGGCTCCACCAGAGGCAGTTTGGTCCCTTCCGCCGAGAAATATCAAATCGTCTTTCGAAGTACCAGCTATATCGGCATCGTAGTCCCGAACCAAACGCTCGGCCGGTACTTCAAATATTTCAGCAATTGATGCGGCGTCAATGCCGATTACGATATCTCCAAGAGCGCCGATGATATTGGCGTAAACAAAACCGTAGGTAATAGAAATATCGTCACTTTCGACATTATAATCGCCGATAATGACCTGATATATTTCATTGAATTCTTTAATGTATTTTGATGGATTGTCGCGCTGAGCGGCGTCTGTCAACACTCTGGTAAAGAACGGCACTAGCTGTCGATCTGTCGCGCTGGCGAATTGATCGGTGACCGAGTCATATTTCAAACCATAGTCGAGCCCGTCTTCGGATTGAAGTGCGAAGCGAACCGCTATCAAGTCCAAGAACTCGTTGGCCTTACCGTACGTTTCTTGAATCACGCGCAGGCCAGCGGCGGGGTCTTTCGGCACAAATTCTAAAGCTAACTCCTCGCCAGAGAAACGTTCAATGAATTCCTGCTGAAACGTCGTCAAACTGGACCAATGACGCGCTGTTCCCGCCGCTGCACGTTCGAAGTCGGTGAGTTGCGGATAGGGGATCGGGTTGCCGTCGTCGTCCTTTACGACCGAATTTTTCGCGGTTCGCCAAAACTCACGACCGCTCTCGACGACACGATAGGCGTAGTCGACGACGGCATCTCCATCATTGCCGCTTTCCAAAAGAATGGGAACATCAGCGTATGTACGTAAGATTGCCGGTCGTTGCGCGTCCATCCAACCGCGAACGATCGGGACTATGGCGGAGCGAAGGTCAGATAGTGTTGTAATCTTGAACGTAGCCAACGTAGCTTCAACTGTTTGTTCCAAGCCATTGCTAGCAGTCAAAGCTACATGGAGATCGGTAAGCGACCCATGACCCTTTATGTTCGGCAGCTTAGCGATGTCTGCGGAAACGGACTTGTCGCCGAGATATGTTGTTTGGAAGTTGTCGACAAGCAGGCTAACGTCCGCAATTACGCCTTGGCCTCCATCAGCACGAGTAAATGTTCCAGTGGCTTGGATGGAACCTCCAGCAACTCTGTTCTCAACTTGTGTGTTTGACAGAGATATAGAATAAATTCCTAGTTCAATTAATGAACGGAGTTCATTCGCCGTTGAGACGCCATCGCTGTTAAGGTCCTGCCAAATTTTTAGCTTGGAAAAACCTTCGTCAATACGATCGACTTTGCCGTCCGCGTTCTCGTCCATTGATGCCAGATCAGCGAAACCTGAGATGAACTTTTCATCCGGTGTCAATAAACCGTCACCATTAAGATCGACGGGTCCAACCCGACGCGGCCCACCGAACAGCTCGCCTACTCCACTGACGGCGCCGTCTTGGTTCCGATCAAGGGTTAGGAAGCCGTCGTCTTCTGAGACCCAAGACGCCTTTTCGGCAAAACCGTCGCCATTCAGGTCGAACGATGGGGAAGTTGACGATAGCCCCGCGATCTCGATACCGTCACCATCAAGATCGAATACAAGCGGATCTACACCTTGCCAAGCGGAATACCCAGTCATCGCCTTCATATAATCACCGAGAATCGTACGCCACGACTCCAAGATGTTTGCGCCCCTATCTTGCGATATGAGGTTTGCAAGTGTTTCCGCTTCCCAATTTACCCGAACGAGATGCAACCCAAATGGACGTTCATCAGCATTATGATTGTAATTCGCTCTTTGTCCGTCAGAAATGAAAGCATAATTATCGAAGCGATCTTTGATGACAAGTTCGTTCGTTTTATTGAAACCATATTGAACAAGGCCCATCTGGCCGGATGTCCAATTGGTCTCTTGTTCGCCTTTCACGACGATCTGCGCGGCTCCAGTGAGTTTGATCAGCCCGCCGTACGCATACATGCGATCGTCCGCATCGGCGTCCGTATACAAACCAACTCCGCTGAGGTTGACGACATCCCTGCCAGCGCCGAGCTTCACTTCGACCGCACTTCGGGTAGAAAGCGATAAGGTATCGTCGCCGCCGCCCATGTCAATTTTCTCGAGCCCGATGGAGCCGATTAACTTGTCATCACCATTTCCTAATCTTAACCGTTCAAAGTTTGAAAATGAGTCGCGTAAAAATAGATTCTTATGAACTACGAACCCGTCTTTGCCGCCAGGTAGCGATCTGTAGTATACACTTACACCGTCGACATCATTGTAAATTATTATGTCTTTACCAGTCCCGCCGTACGCAATATCGGATCCCTGGGATCCAAGAGTGACTGTGTCATCGCCACTTCCGCCATGGATAATATCAAACTCTGAAGTTGATATTAGCTGATCATCCTCTGCGAGTCGGCCGATAATGATATTGCTTTTGAGAAGTTGAAATACGCCGATGGTTGGCGCTGCATTGGCGCTATTCAGCGAATCAATCCCTGCAGCAAAAGCAGTATTTATAAGTGAAAGAGTACCTCCAACCCCTAAGCCGTTATTAAAGAGGGTGCCCACAAGTTCTGCAAGTGCATCTACTATTTTTTCTTGGGTAACTGAACCTTGTGCATAGGATAATCCAGCGCGGGCCGACTCAACCAAAGCTAGAAAATCGTATTGCGCGTTTTTTTCATCTAAAATATATTTTGCATAAAAATCCGAATTACCGAGTCCGAGGAATAGTATGGTCCCCGACCACGGCGCAAAATCTGATTTATCAGCAAAAATGGCGCCGATCACGCCACCAGCATCGTTTGCACCGATAGTTTGCAGATCAGGAAAAATTCCGCTAAGTGCTTGGTTGGTAACGTTGAGTGCAATGGCATTCGATGCGTTTTGCAATGCTCCGTTAGATGGAGACATGTAATCTCCTGTCCGTATTTTGTACTGCTCAGCAGTCCAAGCTCGGATAAAGTCTCCGTAACTTCCGTCACCCTTGTTGACTTTAGATGCGCCGTTTAACCAAGCATACGATCCACGGTCAACGCCTTGCTCAAGCTGACCTGAGCTATTCGTCTGGATTAGCGCCATGTAGTCGTAAAGTTTATAATAATTACCGCGATACCCTGATCCGTCCCACCAGCCATCAGGGTCGGTTGTCGTTGCACCCGTGACGAGATTTTTAAGAGCCGCGAGTCGCACAATTTCTTCGTCGGTCAGAAGGTACGGCAAGAGAATTATTCCTTCGATTCGGATAAATAACGCACGGCGGAGTCGATTATTGGCCAAGCGCCGTTTTTGAGACAGGCTCTAGTGGTGGTTATGGTGATTGTAGCAGTGCTATTTTTATATACAGTGAAGGATGCTCGAACGTCAATGGCGCCTTCAATACGTGAGTACGGTTGAGCCAGAACGGTAGCAACAATGACTTCTTTTGAAATTGTATTATCGCTAAAACGCGGATTGTATAGGTAGTGCTCTTCGAAAAACGGATCCGAAGTCAAAGCGGATTGGACTAGTTTTGAATGGCCGTCATTTGGAAGCGTATCGGAAGCGGTAACGAAATCATTATACGTGACTTTCGACTCAACAAGTCGTCCACCATTGTTTGATATGCCAAAAAAAACAATTGCGGCACACGGGGAGCTAGTAAGACTGGGAAAAAATACGCTGTCAAATTGTAAATACTCGCCAATGTCTAGAATCAAGGTCTCGTTTGGACGAATATTATGCCCAGACTTACTGAGCCCCCACATAGCATCGCGCTTAAAGCTATAAACGTCTGATCCGACAACGGTCTTAATCCGAGTTGTATCTGCAAAACCGTCTTGATATTCTGCTGCGCTCACTAAAGTATAAAAAATAAAGCTATACGCCACCAATACGGCGTAGAGAAAATTACAAGCGAACTGTTGTTTTGATTTCGATGATCCGACCAAGCGCATAAGCGATTTTCTTTTAATATCCATATGTATATGCAACTATATAATTTGCTTCGGTTTCTGTTATTGGGTTAAACACTAAAAATGGGTTACGTCTCCCTTAATGTTTATCATAAGCTATGCGCCATGCGTCCGCTATCAATTTAATGTGATAAGCAATATCTTCTGTTACTTATGATCGGGTTTTGTGATATGGTTAGACAGCATGTTCTGTAGGAGGCGCCTGCAGCCGATCGATCCATGCGGCCGGATCGTGTTGTAGTGACGCCGCCAGCTTTCGATGACGATCTGCGCCTCGCGCAGGCTGTAGAAGATCTCGCCGTCGAGGAGTTCGTCGCGGAGCCGAGCGTTGAAGCTCTCGACATAGCCGTTCTCCCATGGGCTGCCTGGGGCGATATAAGTGGTCTTTGATCCAACGGCCGTGATCCAATCCTGCACGGTCTTGGCGGCTCTGTTGCAAAGTTTTAGACGCCTAGAATTTCATTCTACCGTCCGCCAACGCTGAGCCAAAACGAGGGACCTCACCAGCTCTTAAAGACTACAATAGGGCCTAGAGCACATCCGGCTTAATCCGGTTCATAGCCGGCAGCGGCGAAGTAGTTGGCGCATTCGTCTGGTTTGAAGAGTGGGATGACGGCGCCTACGGCATCCCACAGCCCGTCGACTGTCCTTTCTCCCTTTGATCTCATTACCGCCTTGAGCTTGGAGAAGGCCATTTCGATCGGGTTGAAGTCAGGACTGTAGGGCGGCAGGTAGAGCAACTCTGCGCCGGCCTGCTCGATCGCGAGGCGGACGCCTTCGGCCTTATGCGCCGGCAGGTTATCCATGACCACGATGTCGCCCGGCGCGAGCGTCGGCACGAGCACCTGTTCGACGTAGGCTCGGAAGGCGATGCCGTTCATGGCGCCGTCAAGGACCATCGGCGCGGTCATTCCGGTCAGTCGCAGGGCACCGGTGAAGGTCGTCGTCTTCCAGTGGCCGTGGGGAATGCCGGCCCGGCAGCGCTCGCCGCGAGGCGCCCGGCCGCGCAGGCGGGCCATCTTTGTCGATAGTCCTGTTTCGTCGATGAACACCAGGTGGGCCGGATCAAGATCGAGCTGGTCGTCGAACCGGCTCTGTTGCGAATAGCCCATCGGGCCGCAATGATCCCGTTCTGTTCCAATTTCAGGCGACGAACACCTGAAACAGCCGTCCGATGAAGCGGGCCTCAGATCCGCCGGCGAGGCTGTCCACCATCGAGCGGAATTGCCCCTTCCGGAACATCCGCATCGTCTCGAAGCCGCGAATGGCGTTGTGCGCCGTTTTCTGAGACTGGAAGCCCCGCACCGGGCGGATCCGCTGCTTGAGCTTGCCATGGTCGGACTCGAGCCGATTGTTCAGGTATTTGATCTGCCGGTGCTGGCAGCTCGCCGCGAGCCGTCCCTCTCGCCGTAGTGAAGCGATCGCCTCGTTGTAGGCCGGGTTCTTGTCCGTCGAGATCACCGAAGGCCGGTTATGCGGCGACCGGTTCAAAGCTTTGACGAGGAAGCGTTTGGCCGCCTTTGTCGTCCGTTTTTGCGACAGCTGGAAGTCCAGCGTTTCGCCCCGATCGCCGATCGCGCGGTAGAGGTACATCCACTCACCCCGGACCTTCACGTAGGTCTCATCGACGTACCAGCTGCCGCTGTTACGATCCCGGCACCACTGGACGCGTCGGTCGAGTTCGGGGGCGTCGTGCTGGACCCAACGGTAGATCGTGGTGTGATCGACCGAGAGGCCGCGTTCGGCCATCATCTCCTCGAGGTCGCGGTAGCTCAGCGCATAGCGGCAGTACCAGCGCATGCAGAGCAGGATGATATCGGGAGCGAAATGCCGGCCCTTGAACGCCAAACTCATGCCCGAGCCCTCGCTGTCCGCCGTCTTCGAGACACAGGCTCTCACTGCCTTCGAGGATTTGCAACAGAGCCGGCAGCAGCGACCAGGCGCAGCCGCTCGACGCGAGATAGAGGATGGCATTGACGACTTCGCGAAGATCCGTTGTCCGGGGACGGCCAATCGGCCGCGGCTCGGGGAGGAATGGCGAGATCAGTGCCCACTCCCGATCGTTGAGGTCACTTGAATAGCGCTTCCCTCGGCGCGCATAGTCGCGCCGGGCGGTTTCAGTCCAAGGCATGATCGGCTCCACCAAGTCTCGCAACCTGATGGAATCACAACCTACTGAAACCGCTCAACTCTTTTCGGGTTGGGCTCTTACATTTCTAACGA
This sequence comes from Aureimonas pseudogalii, assembly GCF_014196835.1. Taxonomy (GTDB): domain Bacteria; phylum Pseudomonadota; class Alphaproteobacteria; order Rhizobiales; family Rhizobiaceae; genus Aureimonas; species Aureimonas pseudogalii. Next base: position 6,678 of record NZ_JACIEK010000018.1, on the reverse strand, counting down.
TTTGTAACGAAAACGGTCGTTTCCAAGACAATATTTGAGCTGGCTTCAAGCGACGTGGGATAGGACCCTCGCTTCAGATTAGAATCACCTGCAGACGCGGCTGCACGCCTCATCACGCTGTAGGAAGAGCATCGTTCCACAGTGCAGCTTAGCTTATCGATTAATGCTCCTGGGAGACATGGCACAAGACAGCTAGGATCGCTATGGAATAGCTATGTGAGACCGATGAGCGATCGTACTATCAATATGCCAAGCTTCAATAGTATTAAATGCCTCGGAAAATGCGTCTATCATTGTATATATTCTTATATAAAAAGTTCCGCACTAGCAGTGACTATGTTTCTTCTTTTTATAACAAGCGCGAACGCCGCTTTATCATCGTCATGTGCAGCACTGAACCGTGTCGTTAGTGGATCATACACACAGAGATTCCTAGCATCGAGTTTTCAATTTGGCGAAGAACTTCAGGTATCTTTTACTGATGATGGATCCGATGTCGGCGGCAATCCAACGTCTACCGGAAGAGTCAATTTCCGAGACTATACCATATCGTCGATCTATTACGACCATATTGGAAACATCGCCGGGGCAGGTGGTGGCAAGAGCTTTACTGTTTCGTCTTCTAGCTTGCGCACTTCGGGGCTCTTCGTATCAATACGAGTGTCATCAGCTCTTCCGTCCGTTACCATTACCTGCTCCTCAACATCCGCTACCTTTGCGCCCGGCGCACCGACGATCGGCACGGCCAGCGCCGGCGACGCGCAGGCCAGCGTCGCCTTCACCGCGCCCGCCTCGGACGGCGGCGCCGCGATCTCCAGCTACACCGCCACCTCATCGCCCGGCGGCTTGACCGGTACGGGCTCGTCATCCCCGATCACGGTCGCGGGCCTCGCCAACGGCACGAGCTACACGTTCACCGTGACGGCGACCAACAGCGCCGGCACCGGTCCCGCCTCGGCCGCATCCGGCACGGCAACGCCCGTGGCCGCGCTCGCCGCTCCGGTCGCCGGCAATGCCGTCGCGAACGTCGCCGCCAACTCCTCGGCCAATGCCGTCACGCTCGCCCTCTCGGGCGGCACCGCCGCCTCCGTCGCGGTGGCAAGCCAGGCCGCCCACGGCACCGCCACGGCGTCGGGCACGTCCATCACCTACACGCCCGCCGCCGGCTATTCCGGCTCCGACAGCTTCACCTACACCGCCACCAACACCGCCGGCACGTCCGCGCCCGCCACCGTCAGCATCACGGTCAACGCCGCCGTGCCCGGCGCACCGACGATCGGCACGGCCAGCGCCGGCGACGCGCAGGCCAGCGTCGCCTTCACCGCGCCCGCCTCGGACGGCGGCGCCGCGATCTCC
>NZ_JACIEK010000018.1:0-5225 GCF_014196835.1 Aureimonas pseudogalii | reverse complement strand
CCGGCTATTCCGGCTCCGACAGCTTCACCTACACCGCCACCAACACCGCCGGCACGTCCGCGCCCGCCACCGTCAGCATCACGGTCAACGCCGCCGCCGCTGCCGTTTTCAGCTTCACGCCTCCGTCGGGCGCTCTGCCCGAGGCCATGGCGGGCGAAGCCTATCGCCAGCCGATCACGGCCCAGGGAGGAACGGGAACGCGGATCTTCAGCCTCTCCTCCGGTGCCCTGCCGGACGGACTGGTGCTCAACATCTCGACCGGCGAGCTCAACGGCCCGCTGCAGACCGGCACCGAAGGCGACTACAGGTTCTCGATCGCGATGACGGACGGCACCGGCGCCACGAACGCGGCATCCTACACGCTCCGGGTCCAGACGCAGGCGGTGGCCGTCGTCGACAAGGCGGTCACGGTCGCTCCGGGCGAAGCGCCGCCCAATGTCTACCTGAACGCGGGAGCGACGGGCGGCCCCTTCGTCCAGGCCGACATCGTTGGCGTGAACCCGGCCAATGCCGGCACAGCGCAGATCATCGAGGGCGAGGTCGCCGCGTTGGGGGTAGTGAGGCCGCGAGGCTTCTATCTGAAATTCACGCCGAACCCGTTGTTCGTCGGTACCGCCACGATCGACTTCACCCTGACCAGCGCGCTGGGGATCTCCAACACCGGCACCGTGTCTTACGCCGTGGTAGTGGATCACAAGGCCGTCGCGGACAAGGCGGATCGCGCGGTGCGCGACTTCGTCGGCGCTCGCCAAATTCTTCTGTCGAACCATGTCGCGGCGCCGGGTCTCGTGGAACGACGCCTCGCGAGCCAGGCGAGGGAGCGCGTGAGCCTCGACATCGTCCCGAACGGCAACGGCATGGGCGTGACCGTCGCCACCAGCACGGCGCAGCTCGATGCCGCCCGCAGAGCCGACGATCCGGCTTATGCCGGCACCCCCATGCCGCTCTTCAACGTCTGGTTCGACGGCACCCTCATGGCCCACAAACAGGGGAGTTCCCCGGCTCGAAGCGACGATCCCCTCGCCATCGAGACCGGTACGGGCGACGACAACGGCTGGGGCACGTTTGCGCTTCTGTCGGCAGGCGCCGACTACCTCGTATCGGACAGCCTCCTCGTCGGTGTTGCCATCCATTCCGACCGCATGACGGATCCGGGCCAGGGAACGTCCGTCGAGGGCACCGGGGTTCTTGTCGGTCCCTACGCCTCGTTCGCCCTGTCGCCGAGCCTTTATCTCGACGCCAGCCTTCTCTACGGGCAGAGCTGGAATACGGTCGATCTCGGTGATTTCGAGGGAAGTTTTGGCACCACGCGCCTGATGGCCACCACCAAGCTCGAAGGCATCATGAGCGATGGCGCCTGGACGCTGCGGCCGAACCTTAAGCTGACCTACCTCACGGAAGACGTGGACGACTACGACGTCTCGGGTTCCGCTGCCTCAGTGGCCGTGCAGGGGTTCACGGAAGACGATCTTCGCTTCAGCTCCGGCCTCACGGTTGGCTACCTCCTGACCATGCCGAACGGCTTGACCCTCGCACCGCAAATCGGGGGCAGCATCGGCCTGTCCTCCGCCAACGGCAGCGATGCGATCGGAGACGGCCTGTTCGGCACGATCGAGGCCAGGTTCACCCTGGCAGGGGAACAAGGCTGGGCCTTGCAGGCCATGGGAACGATGGATCTGGAACGCGAGGAAACCCAGGCAATCGGCGGACGGATCTCGTTATCGATACCTTTCTAGCCATTTAAATATCATGTTAGAGCGTTGAATCGAGATGCCGACTGAATCTCCATGGGCATAGATCCTTTAATAGAGGAGGTAGTCGATCAAAGTGGATCAGAGATGGTCCGGTGGCGTGTTAATTCTTTATATTGTGTCTAATCGCCTTTAGAATGTTTAGTCATTGGTTTTAGTGCGTAACGTATAAGACTAGACAATTGTTTTCATTACAAGTGCCGAAAGGAACAGGTCATGAGTTTCGTTGGAATGATTACAGCCTTCGCAGGGAATGGGTATTCGAAGCCGGCTGGATGGTTGGTATGTGACGGTGAGCTGGTTGAAAAGGAGAAATATAGCGAACTCTATGCCGTCATCGGAGATGCCTACGGCCGTTCTTCCGATGGGCATAAGTTTTACATACCCGACTTCCAGGGAATGTTTCTGAGAGGTTTGGAGAAAGAGGGGGGGGCGAGGGATCCAGATGGAGATGCGAGATTTGACGCCCGGGATCGAACTGTTGTCGGCCGACGGATTGGTTCGGTGCAGCTCGACGCTTTTCAAGCGCATGCTCATAAGTACTGGATGTTTCCTGGCCAAGACGGCGGGATCGCGAGCGGACAAAACTGGAAGCAGAAGGAAAGTATTACGCACGAATTCAGCGATGGAGCGAGGACTAGTGCAGAAACACGACCAAAGAATGTGTATGTAAACTACCTTATTTGCTATAGGACTAAGTGAATGATTATTCCTCGGGATCTAAACACTCATTTTGAGACGCATGATCTGAGCTACCATGGTGTTATCGTAGGCAAAGTCTGGTCGCAATACGAGGTGAAGCGTTATATCGATACGCGTAATTTGGTAGCTAGTGATGGATACATCGTCGAATGCGTATTTCGGGTCACTATTCAGCCAGAATTCGAGTTTTCATTAACGCCAAGCACGTCATCTAATTATGATCGTTACCCGGCCATTATTAAGACTAGTTCAAGACTGAATGGGTGTTTAACAGCTTTTAATACGACACTTGTGGACTACAGTCCAAAGACGCTAAATGTATCGGTGGATATAAATCAGACGAAAAATATATCGTCAGGCATAGAAGTCACTCGACAACATACGAGTTCACATGGGAACTCTAAAAGCACCGAGCTTGGCGGTTCGATATCAGGTGGATATCAAATCACCCCTATGGCAGTAGTGACTCTTGAGGGTCGCCATAGTTGGGGATCGGACCATTCAAAATCAGATCTATCAGGAAATTCGAAGCAGAGTGGCACTCAATTTTCTAGCGCAGCATCGATGTCCATTAAGGACTGGGGTTGTTACGCAAGTTTGGATGCAACCTCTATGTACCCGATCTGGGTATGGGGCCAAGAGTACCCGTGGAATATAGTTCAATATAAAAATTGTAATGAGATTGGTGAGCTGGTTTTACCTCCGACAATAATTAGTTTACTTGCAGACGACTCGAACATTCATCCTCCCTCTGATTTATCTTTGTTTGGTATTGACTTTACCTCAACCGCTACTTGGACTTTGAGAAAGAAGGTATTTGATAGGGCTGGAGATACTATATCCATTCGTCATGATATAGACTATACCGTTGCTTCGCATGGATTGCGGGATCACTTGGATGGGCAAACAAAAGAGGATGGTTCCAAGAAGTTTTACGCAACTATGGACAACTATGGTCCTCTTGAATGTGTATCGAGCCCGCTTGACTTGGCAAAACTCGCCCTTGAACCGCTATCAACTCGTTCGGCTGTAGTGGGTTTCCGAAAGCCTCGTCCTTGCTCAGTAAATGAAAATAAGAGCAACGGAAGAATTATCTCAGACACAAATGACTTGTTAGTTGAAACTATTGGGTTTTCATCCACATATGAGTGTTTACTCGAAGGTGATGAGCACGCAAAAATTGCGTTGTTTTTCAAACTATCAGACAGCAGACCCTCGCTCGGCTTTCAGATAAAACACTGGATCGGAGGAAAGACAGCGTGTGTTATGAGTATAAAAGTAAACGACTACAAACTTTCAGATCGGTTTATAACTACCCAATACCAGTCTGAGGGTGAGGACAATATTCTTCTGATAACACTCCGGCATCAAGATTTTAGTTCTAGCAACTACTGTGACTTTATAAACTTAGGACTAAATAAGGTCGAGATTATGCTAAAAAGCATTTCGGGAGAAGCATGTTCTTATATGGTTGATGCAATCGGCTTTTCGTAACAAATCTTTGTGAATGTCGCTCCCGACGATTATATCCATAGGATGGATTTTTGCCTGAACCAAATATCATTGTCTATCATTGGAATATTCAAAATTTTGGATATGCCAAAACTGTAGTGAGTAAAGACATTTGCAAAGCAGTCGCTGAGAATCTTTATAGTAAATCGTTAGACACTACATCAGATATTTATGTTGGGTTTTTACTTGAAGTAAAGGTTAATATATTCGCAACTGACATACTACGATACGATCTTAGTACCCAGCTTTCAGATACGTTTCCGTTGCGAACCTTTGAGGTTGGCTTCATAAACTGCGGAGGAGGTGCGCACAACGCGGAAAACATAGTATTCTTTCATAGTGTTCCCGGGCATGACAAAATAGTAACATCTGATCTGCTTTCCTACAAAGATGAGATATCGAAATATATTGAAAAAGACAAGATAGATGCTATCAAGGCCCTTAATAAGCATAACGAGGTTTGTTTATCAAAAAACCTCCGAAAAAGACATTGTTTAACCAATTACAATGTCTCTAATTCTGGAAACAGGAACGTGCATTTCGTGGACTCGAAATCTAATGAGCCGTCGGGTCCAGTATTTTCACATGAGAAGAGATATAGTTCAGGTCTAAATGCACCTGAGTGGTACAGGGATGGTGTTATGATTACTATCGAAAGCGCGTTGAACCCTTTTTTTAACGATGGTAATGACTTTAAATCAATCAGTATTGGGTCAATACACATGCCTGGCCCAGACCATATGTCGAAAGACCCGAATATCTTCAAGGCATTGATGGAGGCGGCAAATAAAAGAAACTTATCGTGTCTAACTGGAGACTTTAATGTTCATTCAGTGATGGAAGAAGAAAAGTCCTACTTGGACCATACAAACTTTCCGGGCGGCACAACGCAAAAAAAGGACGACTCTGGTGCATTTTCAAATACAAAATACGACAGGTCGTTTAGTACTAAAGAAATCTTAAAGACATATACAACTGATGTTTCTTTGCATTCTGCTTTCGTAGCTGGGTCGAAGGTTAGCGACCATGGTGGTTTGACTACGTCCTATACCTATCATAGTGATGTGCCAGTTGTTCATAATATGCATCTTTTATTGGAATGATTGGCTCATTTGCATATGACACTGTTGCAATACGACGCTTGGATGGTCCGAGATCGAGATGATGGAGCGCACCCCGTTTTGACCGGACAGGTGGCATAGCCGATAAGGCATAGGCATCCGCCTATGAGTACGACTATGTCGAAAGCTCCTGATGGCC
>NZ_JACIEK010000017.1 GCF_014196835.1 Aureimonas pseudogalii | reverse complement strand
GGGAACCCATGCCGAGTACGACCGCATCAATCCGGAGACCGTCTGATGGATATCCGCCCGATCCGCACCGAAGCCGACTACGATTGGGCCTTGGCCGAGGTGGAGCAATATTTCGTCCATGAGCCCGAGCTGGGCACCGCGGACGCCGATCGCTTCGACGTCTTGTCCTCGCTGATCGAGGCTTATGAAGCGAAAACGTGGCCGATCGAGGCGCCCGATGCCGTGGACGCGGTGAAGATGGTCATGGCCGATCGCCGCATTTCACGCGAGACCCTCGCACCGGTGTTTGGCTCAAAATCGCGCTTGTCGGAGTTCTTGAACCGCAAACGGGGTCTGACCATGGCCGTCGCGAACCGGCTTCATGACGAACTCCAGATCCCGGCTTCGGTCCTGATCCGGCCCTATGCGATGGAGCCACGTACAGCGTCTGGAAGGAAGCGGGAAAAGGTTCGGGCTGGCGGAACCGGGGCATGATCGCCAACCAGCTCAAAAAGGATGATTTCTACCTCCCGATCATCCGGCTTCTGGACGCGCTTGGCGGTTCGGCCTCGATCGAGGAGATCGAGCAGAAGCTGATCGACGAATTCGCGTTCACGGACGAGGATCTGGCCGTCGCGCACGAGAAGAGCGGCACGCCGATCATTCCCAACAAGATCGCATGGTCTCGGAGCTACCTGAAAGAGGCCGGCTTGCTCGCCAATGAACGTCGCGGCGTCTGGGTTCTGACCGAGGACGGACGCAAGGCTCTTGCCGGCGGCGACGGGATCGTTCGCGAGCGCGTTGCGAACGCCATGCGCGAGTACCAGGCTCGGCGGAAGGCTGCGGCCGAGGCCAATGCCGCGGAAGAGGTGCCACCGGTCGAGGCATCGTCCGACGACGGCGTCACGACCGAGGAGGTGACCGACTGGCGGGATCAGCTGTTGGCGGCGTTGAAGGCCATGGACCCTTCCGCCTTCGAGCGGCTCTGCCAGCGGCTTCTGCGTGAGAGCGGCTTCGTGAAGGTCGAGGTCACCGGGAAGTCGGGCGACGGCGGGATCGACGGGGTCGGTGTCCTGCGCATGAACCTGATCTCGTTTCAGGTTCTGTTTCAGTGCAAGCGCTATGCGGGAGCAGTCTCATCGCCCGTGGTGAGGGATTTCCGGGGCGCCATGCAGGGTCGTGCCGACAAGGGCCTGATCATCACGACGGGCAGCTTCACGGCAGACGCACGGCGTGAGGCGACGCGCGATGGCGCGCCCGCCATCGATCTCGTGGACGGCGAACTCCTATGTCAGCTGCTGAAGGAACGGGGCCTTGGTGTCATCGTCCGCGAGGTTCGCACCGAGGAGGTGACCGTGGACAGTCATTTTCTCTCGTCCGTTTGATTCCATGATTTTGAGGACTCCGGTCCTGAAACTCCTCGATCTCTAGAAGGGATTGTTGGGCCGAAAGCGGACCGTCCGCTTCCTGGCATGGGGGCTAAGAGGCTGCCCTTCCACACGCCAAGCCAGTAGGGCGTTGCCGGGTCCGATACGCACGCTCGCGTTCCAGGTCACCGCTGAATCACCAATACTCGCTTGCTCCAGCCGTCCCGACGGGCACTATGCCGCCTGCAACGAGGAGACTTGATCATGTCGGCCCCCATCAGCTCTTTTGCTTTCACTGGACGATCCCACCTGCTGAGCGGATGGCTTGCCGCAGTTGCGGCGCTGGCCGTCCTCACACCGGCTTCCGCCGCGGATTCAGACGATGTCCATGCCGCCGAGAAGATCGGCAAGGTCGAGGACATCTACGACGGCACGCTGTTGCCCGACGATGCCGTGGCGACCTTTCGGAACATCGATCGGCTGTTTCCCACACGGGCGATCAGGGCCGGCGGTACCGTGCTGCCGTTGCCAAAGTCCGACAAGCCGCTCGGCAACGTCACCTTCGAGGTCGAAGGAAAGAAAAACGATCTCTACGACTTCATGGCGCTCGACAGCATCACCGCACTTCTCGTGCTGAAGGACGGCGAAGTCGCCTATGAGACCTACCAGCGCGGCAACACTGATAAAACGCGCTGGATGTCAATGTCGGTGGCAAAATCGATCACCTCGACACTCGCTGCCATCGCCATCAAGGAAGGCCTGCTCGCCGGCCTCGACGCCTCGGTCGCCGATTATGTGCCAGCGCTGAAGGGCAGCGCGTATGACGGCACGAGCGTACGCGATGTGCTGATGATGTCCTCCGGTGTTCGGTGGAACGAGACATATACCGACCCCGCCTCCGACCGACGGGCGCTCCTGAAGTCTCAAATGTCGCAGGTGCCCGGCTCGGCGATGAAGCTGATGGCCAGCCTTCCGCGCGCCGCCGAGCCTGGAACGGTGAACAATTACAGCACCGGGGAGACTCAGGTGCTGAGCGAAATCGTGCGCGGGGCGATCAAGAAACCGCTGGCCGACTACCTCTCGGAGAAGATCTGGGTGCCGTTCGGCATGGAGGCCGACGCCAGCTGGTGGCTTGATTCCCCGGACGGGCATGAGATCGGCGGAAGCGGCATCAGCGCCACCTTGCGCGACTACGGCCGCTTCGGCCTGTTTTTCCTGAACGAGGGCAAGATCGGCGGCACCTCGATCCTGCCAGACGGCTGGACCAAAGAGGCTTCGCGACCGACCCTGTTGAAGGACGGCTCGAAACTGGACTACGGCTACATGTGGTGGACAGGCTGGACTACGCCCTCGATCGCCGACGGCGCATATGCCGCGATCGGCATCCAAGGGCAGAACATCTACATCAACCCGGCGAAGAACGTCGTCATCGTCACATTCGGTGCCCAGCCCAAGCCGACCGGCAAGGAGCCGATCGACCCGCTGATCTTCTTCGACGCCGTCGCCGCCGCGCTGGACTGAGCCTCGCGGCCTACCGGGGTTAACGAGTCGATGCCGCTTACGGGGCCGTGGCGAAGATCATCACGCGTCGGTGGTCTAGCTCCTCGTCGGGCGTTCGTATTGGGCACCAGAAGGCGGACAGGCCACTTTCATCCAAACCCAGAAGCGACTTTCGATGCCGCCTTGGGCCGAAAGTTGCCTGTCCGCTTCTGCGTAGCGTTCGCAGATAACGGCCGTTCCGCAAACGACCCAACATCGATGGTTGATCGCCGACTTGGTTGGGTGGAAAGCTTCCAGTCCGTCTTCGGGGGCGACGGCAACAAAGTGGGCATAGGCACATAGGGCTGGCGGTGTCTGCGGGTCGTTTTGATCTCAGGCGAAGCAATCGGCCATTATGCTGGCTAGCAAAGCGCCCTACCGAACGATCACCCCGCCCTGCCCGATCAGGGTCGCAGCGTTGTTGTGGCTGCTCCGCGTGAAGTTGTAGCACTGCTCGACCGGCTCGATGGGGTGGGCCGGCCTCAAACGTTTGACCACTTCCTAAAGAGAAGCAGGTGCACCAGCGTCCAATCACTTCCGTGACGATACGGCCTTCGTGCATAGGGACGGTCTGAACGTGCGACCGGAGATACCGAACAGGATTGTCTATTTTCCTCTAGTCGCGGCAAATTCGATCCCTGCGGTTAGGCACCTGTAACCGTTCCTGCGTCATCCTAAGGGGACCGAAGCTAGGCAGATCTCATGTCCGCACGTCTCCACGTCCTCGCCCTTTCGCTGGTTGCGCTCGTTCAGGCCGACGTCGGGTGGGCACGCGACTGGCGGGTCGATCGCGTCAGCGGCACGGCCTGGACGATCGAGACGGCGGAGAAGCGCAGCGTTCTGACCTCCGGCATGATGATCCCCGAAGGGCTGACGATCGCCACCGCGAAGTCGGGACGCATCCGTCTCTCCAGCGAGAACAACGTCATGACGTTGGGCCCAGGGAGCGTCGCGGTGGTGCGGCCGAAAGGCTTCTTCAGTTCCAAGACCGAGGTGGTGCAGCAGGTCGGCAGCATCGAGTTCGACATCGAGAAGAGGGCCTCGCCACACTTCTCCGTCCAGACCCCCTTCATGGCGGCCGTCGTCAAGGGAACGGCCTTCACGATCAACGTCTCGAAGACCGATACGAAGATCGGCGTCAGTCGCGGGCTCGTTCAGGTGCGCGATTTGAAGACCGGTGAGACGGCGGGTGTCGCAGCCGGCCAGCGCGCCAGCGTGTCCGCCGCCGCGCCCGGCTTACGGACGGCCGGCGTGGATGCCCCGGACGTCACGCCCGGAAAACCGTCTGCGCCCAGCGTTGCTCCCTTAGGGCAGGCGTTGAGCAGCTTCCGGGAGGCACAAGCGGCCGAGACGCAGGGCTCAACCTCCCAGTCGGTCGGCACCGACGCGGCTGCTTCGACCAATGGTGGTGCCAGCGTCTCCACATCTCGATCTTCCGCCGCATCTGGTTTCGCCGGCTATGGCGGTGGCGATTCCAACGGGCGTGATCGTTCGTCGCTCGGCAACACCACCGCCGAAACCAATGCAGGCGGTTCAGAAGCCGCGGGTTCGGCGAAGGCGGCCGGTGGTTTTAATTCTTCGGGTAACAACGGAGGCTCGGGGTCCGAAACGGACAAGGGCCCGAAGGGTAACGAAAGCGGCGGCAACGGCGGTCCCGGCAGCAACGGCGACGGCGGGTCCGTCGGCAATACCGGCGGCGGCCACGGCAACAGCGGGAACGGCAACGCTGGGTCCAGTGGCGGCAACGAGAACGCGACCAATGGAAACGGTGGACCCACCAGCGACCACGGTGGCGGGAACGGAAACGGGAACAATGGCAACGGTGGGCCCAGCGGCGGCAACAGCGGTGGGAGCGGGAATGGCAACGGCGGGCCTACCGGCGACAACGGTGGCGGGAACGGCAACGGCGGGTCCGCTGGAGGCAACGGCGGCGGGAACGGCAACGCCAACAACGGAAACGGTAATGGCGGACCCACCGGCGACAACGGCGCCGGGAACGGCAACGGCAACAACGGAAACGGAAACGGAAACGGCGGCCCCGCCGGCGACAACGGCGGCAACAATGGGAACGGAAACGGCAATGGCGGGCCGACCGGCGACAACGGCGGTGGCAACGGCAAAGGCAACAACGGGAACGGAAACGGAGGACCCGCCGGCGACAACGGCGGTGGGAACGGAAACGGCAACAACGGAAATGGGAACGGCAACGGCGGGCCGACCGGCGACAACGGTGGCGGGAACGGCAAAGGCAACAACGGGAACGGGAACGGGAACGGCAATGGGGGTGGCAAAAAGTAGGCGGCACTAGGCGCGCTGGCGGACACCGACAGGAGAGCGACCGGGATGGTGAGTTTGGACACCGACAATCGGTCTTCGAGCCAGATGGCAACGTGGATCGGGCAGCTTGTCACCCTTCTGATCTTGGCGACCTGCCTTGTCGGCGCGTACGTGTCCGGCGGTGCCAGGTTGTTGGACACACAACTGTCCGACGTCCGATACTCGTGGCTACAGCGCCCGGCGTCCGGGGAGATCGTCCTCGTCGACATCGACGCCAAGAGTCTGGCGGAGGTCGGCGTATGGCCATGGCCGCGCCGCCTCCATGCCGCCTTCTTGAAGGCTGCGGCGGAGGCCGGCGCGAGACGGGTTGCCTTCGACGTCGACTTTTCTTCGCGTGCGAACGGCGATGACGATGAAGCGTTCGCCGAAGCCCTTGGCACGACCGGGCTCGAGACGTTCCTGGCGGCTTTCGTCCAGTACGATGCGGCTTCGGGGACGACGCTGCCGTCCCTGCCGATCCCCTCGCTGCTCGCGGTGTCTTGGCCGGCCTCGATCAACGTCCCGATCGATGCCGACGGGCGCGTTCGACGCTTTCCACTTTCCATGGACGTGGACGGTGAGACGATAATCTCCATGCCCGCGGTTCTTGCTGGGCGCCAGGAGATCGGCGGGGACTTCGGGATCGACCACGGGATCGCCGCCGCCTCGATCCCACGCATCTCCTATGTGGATCTCGTCGGCGGGCGCATCGCAAAGGGCCTGCTAGCTGGAAAGACGCTGATCGTCGGCGCGACGGCGATCGAGCTGCACGACCTGTTCCCTGTCCCAAGAGCAGGCATCGTGTCGGGATCGACTGTCATCGCGCTCGCGACGGAGTCGCTGATGCAGGAGCGGGCGCTGACATCATGGCGACCGCCGCTTCCGATGGCACTTCTCCTTCTGGTGTCCGGCGGCTGGCTCGTGGTGCGCAATCCGCTTCGCCGAAGCGTGCTCGCCCTCGCTGGAGCTTCGGTCGCGATCGAAGGGGCCGCGGCCTGGCTCTATATCGAACGCGCCGTGATGGCTGAAACGGCCGAACTTCAGCTCGCGATCGGGGCGATCACGCTCTGGAGCCTCGTGCGGGAGTTCGACCTTCGCCAGTTTCGACTTTGGGTGTCGCGGGTCGAAAGCCGTAACATGGCGCGGCTTCTGGAGCGGGTCGTCGACGATGGGTTCGACGCCATCGTGATCGTCGATGAACAGGGCGTGATTAAGCGGATCAACGAGGTCGCGCGACGTCTGCTCGACCTGCCCCGGACCGATCGTGTCGGGGAACTGGCCGATCTGCCGACTGCCCTCGTACAAGCGATCGAAGAGGCGATGAGCGAGTTGGACGATGTTGCGACCGGCCGCCCCCCCGTTCGACGTACCGTCAAGCTGACGGGCAAAGACGACGCGTGCGTCCTCGAATACACGGTCTCGCCGTTCTGGCTGGAGGACAGGCGGCGCGGCGGCGGTGAAGGCCGGCGTCTACGCTATGCCAGTCTCCTGCTGCACGACGTGACGGATCGAGAGACGGCTCAGGAGCAACTTCGCTTCGCCGCCTTCCATGACAGCCTGACCGGGCTTCCCAATCGCCGAGCGTTGGAAGCAAAACTTGACGAACTCGCGGCCGGCAACTCTCCGGTCGCCTTGCTGGCTTTCGACCTCGATCGGTTCAAGGGCGTCAACGATGCGTTGGGTCATGCGACGGGGGATGCCGTCCTCGTGGAAACCGCCCGTCGTGCCACTAGCGTCCTCCCGAGCGATGCAGCGGTCTTCCGGATCGGGGGCGACGAGTTCCTGGTCCTCGTCCGATCGACGGATGGCGACCGCGCCCGGCGTCTTGCCGAACGCATCGTCCAGGAAGTTAGCCGCGTCTACGAGGTGAACGGACACCGCGTCTCAATCGGGACCTGCGTCGGCATCGCGACCGCCAACGACGGTGGCATTGATCCGTCCGTCCTGCGCCGCCAATCCGACGTCGCGCTCTATCAGGCAAAGCGAACGGCGGCCGGTCCGGTGGTCGAGTTCGATCTCTCCATGGATACGGCGCGCCTCGAACGGCTCGCGCTGGAACGCGATCTCGCACAAGCGCTCGAAATCGGAGCGTTCGAACTGGCCTACCAGCCGCAGGCCTCCCTCCAGGACGACGCCTGGACCGGCGCGGAAGCGCTGATCCGCTGGCGTCATCCCGAACGCGGCTTCGTGTCCCCGGCCGATTTCATTCCGGTCGCGGAGGAGACCGGGATGATCCACAAGCTCGGAGCCTGGGTCCTTCACCAAGCCTGCCAAGACGCGTTGCACTGGCCGGAGGCGATCAAGATCGCCGTGAATGTCTCGCCCCTCCAGTTCCTATCCGGCGACATCGTCGGGGCGGTGCATTCGGCTTTGGCATCGTCCGGACTCGATCCTCAACGGCTGGAACTCGAAATCACCGAGTCGGCCTTCGTCGGCGAGAACCATCGCCTGTCCGGCATCTTCGACGAGCTTTTGGCTCTCGGGGTGAGCTTCGCGCTCGACGACTTCGGCACCGGCTACTCCTCGCTCGGCTATCTGCACCGCTTTCCGATTGCCAAGATCAAGATCGACCGGAGCTTCGTGACCGACATTCCCGAGAGTCGGCATTCGATGGCTGTGCTCCGCTCCGTGGTTGTTTTAGCCCGTGGGCTTGGCATTCGCACGATCGCCGAAGGCGTCGAGACGGCTTCGCAGGCGGCAGTTCTCCGAGAGATCGGCTGCGGTGAAGTGCAAGGCTACCTCTACTCCAAACCGCTGGACATCGTTCGGTCGACCGAACTGTTTGAGAAGGGCTCGCGAATGCGCAGGATCGGTTACGAGAAGACAGGTGATCTGCTCCGAGCCGTCGGTTGAGCATTGAACTCTGGCGCTGAGCGAACGTCCGCTTCCCGGGTTGGCTGCTGTCCGCTCCTACGTCTCGGAAGGGCGCAAAGCGGCTACGCATCGACCGAGCATGTTGAAAATCTATATCTGATAATGTCCTTTACCAGTCATACGGACGGAATGCCGGTCTCGGAGGTCACCAGAAGCAGTGAAATTTCATTCAACGCAGAATAAGTTTTTACATAAATCTAGACAATTTTTACCATGATAAAGCAAATTGATGTTGAAGATTCCGGTGTAGTGTACGTTTAGATCGACGCTCCCTGCATAAACAATTGCCAAGCGCGTTGGAAATATAAGGTACTTTGACCTTCATCTCTAAATGCGTGCGGGTCTAGCATGGCAGCGAGTGTTGGCTTCACGGCAATGGCATAGAGGAGCTGGTCGGCGATGAAGGCGGCGTCGCCCGGTGCCATGTCTCCCGCTTCCTGGGCTGCCGAGACCAAGGCCGTGAAGCGCTGCAGGATGGGGTCGTCGGCCGTCGCCAGCTTCGGGGCGCAACCAAACACGATCAACTCGCCGTAGGAGATGCGGTGCAGCGCCAGAAGCTGGGGATCCAGGTTGATCGACAGGAGCTGCCGGGCAAAGCTCGACAGTCTGTCCAGGGGCGGGCCTTCCGCCGGTGTCGCCGCCTCCAGCCGTTCGACGGCATGTCGGCGCAAGTGGTCGAGCACCGCCTGGAACAGGGCGGTCTTGCTCGCATATCGTCGATAGATCGTATCCTTTCCGGCGCCGCAAGCCGATACGACCTGCTCCATGGACGTCGCCGCGAAGCCGTTGGCCGCAAACAGCCGCGTTGCCTCGGAGAGAATTCGAAGATCCAGCGCTTCGGCGGCTTTCTTCGACGGCCGTCCGCCCCGCGTCAGGCCGGTCTTCGAGATCGTTTCGCTTTCGGGCAATCGACCTTGTCCTTGTCCTTGTCCTTGTCCTGAGGCCGAGCTTCGAGACGCGCCGGGAGACGCGGGTTCTGTGCGGTCCATGGGTGGCATAGACGTGATCCCCGGCGGGCGGACTGTTTCTTTCAGGACGCTCCGAAGGCGACGTATCCCAGATTGGAACGACATCAAAGAAGAGCATGAGGATCGACAGCGAAAAACTTGATGATTGAAGTCAAGAATAAAACTGGACGGCATCGTCCCGATATGGTGATACGGATCGACGGCTCGGGGGAGCCGGCTCGTTTCCAAGCGGGCGTGACATACGGTTCGAGGGGCCTCGCGTCGATGAAGACATCCTGCTGCCTAGCCTTGTTGATGGCGGCCGCGCCGATGGTTCTACTGTCTGGACCAGCCGCCGCTCAGGAACCGATCGTTCTGGACACCATCGTGATCGAAGGAAGCGCCGACGGGGTCACCGCCGATGGACGCTCCGGCCGTATTCTTGCCAAGCGGAGCGTTTCGACGACGAGAACCGATACGCCGGTGATCGAAACGCCGCAGTCGGTCTCGACCGTCACCCGCAAGCAGTTGGACGACCAGAACCCTCAGACCGTCGGCAATGCCCTGCGCTACACCGCCGGCGTTCTCTCCGATCCCGATGCCACCACGCGCTACGATGCGGTGTTCTTGCGTGGCTTCGGCGGTTTCGGCACATCGACGAGCTACGTCAACTTCCTCGATGGGTTGAGGCTGCCGCGCGGTCAGGGCTTCGGCCAGTTCCAGGTCGATCCGTTCCTTCTGGATCGGGTCGATGTCCTGAAGGGTCCGGCGGCCTTGCTTTATGGACAGGTCAGCCCCGGCGGCCTCGTCAATCAGGTCAGCCGCATGCCGAGCGGAACGCCGTATAACGAGGTGCGGCTGGAAGGTGGCACGCATCGTCGCGTCCAGTCTGGATACACGACGCAGGGCGCCTTCGACGAGGCCGCGGTCTGGCAGTACAGTCTGTCGGCGATCGGCCGACGCGCCGACACGCGCTACGACGGCGTGGAGGAGGAGCGCCTGGCGATCGCCCCTGCCATTGCCTGGGAGCCGGACGCCGACACGCGGCTGACCGTCCTCGGCAGCTACCAGAAGGACCCGGAGGGCGGCTACTTCAATTCGCTCTATCCCGGGTTCCTTGC
This sequence comes from Aureimonas pseudogalii, assembly GCF_014196835.1. Taxonomy (GTDB): domain Bacteria; phylum Pseudomonadota; class Alphaproteobacteria; order Rhizobiales; family Rhizobiaceae; genus Aureimonas; species Aureimonas pseudogalii. The sequence continues at coordinate 56,231 of NZ_JACIEK010000017.1, read as the reverse complement.
CCCGCAGGCCTATCGCCCCTATCTGAACCGCGACCTCAATGTGGGCGATGCCGGCTTCGAGGGCTTCGAACGCGAGCAGGGGATGATCGGTTATCGGTTCGAGCACCGTTTCAACGAAACGGTCGAGGTCCGCTCGAAGCTTCGCTATGCCGACGTTTCGACGGATGTGAACGCCATCCAGTTCGTCGCCCCGCTGGGTGCCGACGGCATCCTGCCACGAGCAGCGTTCCGATCCGACGAGCACACCGACGGCCTGGCGACGAACAACGAGGCTCTGCTGCGCTTCGACACCGGACTCTTGCGCCACGAGCTCCTGGCGGGGATCGATACGCAGGCCTTCGACAGCGACTGGCGCTACGGCTTTGCCGCCGTTCCCGGTCTCGACGTGGTCAACCCGCGATATGGCGTGGATCCAGGCCCCTTCCTCGGCATCATCGATACGCGGCAGAAAATCGATCAGACGGGGACCTACCTTCAGGACCAGATCGCCCTCGGCAACTGGCGCGGGCTTCTGGGCATCCGGCACGACTGGACCGGCCAGGACACGATCAACCGTCTCACGAACGTCGAAGCGGACCAGTCGTCGCAAGCGACCACATACCGGGCGGGCCTTCTCTACCTCTTCGACACCGGCATCGCGCCTTATGCGAGCTATGCGACATCCTTCGAGCCGGTGGTCGGGGTCAATGCAACCGGCACCGCGTTCGACCCGACCGAAGCGGAGCAGTTCGAGATCGGCATCAAATACGAGCCGACGTTCCTCGATGCGCTGTTCACAGTGTCGGCCTTCGACATCCGCCAGGAGAACGTCCTGACACCCGGTTCCGCGCCCGGCTTTAATATCCAGACGGGAGAGATCCGTTCGCGCGGCCTGGAGTTCGAGGCGCGCGGCAACGCCACCGACAATCTGGAGATCATCGCCGCGCTGACTCTTCTGGACACGGAGGTCACGCAGACCTCCGTGACGGATGCGCGGGGCAAACGCCCGCAGGCCGTGCCGAACCATTTCGGATCGCTCTGGGCGAACTACACATTCGACCGCACGGCCTTGGAAGGGTTGCAGTTCGGTGCCGGCCTGCGTTTCGTCGGGTCGAGTTTTGCCGACGATGCCAATCGGGTGAAAGCCGACGGATATACTCTGGTCGATCTCTCGATGCGCTACGATCTGGGAAGCGCGGATCCGAAGCTGGCGGGCACCATCGCGACGCTCGACGTGAAGAACCTCTTCGACGAAGACTACTATTCGAGCTGCTCCTTCAACATGTACTGTCAGTTCGGCAGCGAGCGGCAGATCCTCGGCGGGCTGCGGAAGATATGGTGAAGTGGGGCATGGGCATTGATCGTCGCGCCTTTTTAGCGGGCGCGGCTGCCGCCATCGCGGCACCGGAAGTGCGGGCGGCGGGCTCTTCGTTCACCGTCACCGACATGATCGGAAGGCATGTCGCCCTCGTCGGGCGGCCCTCCCGTATCGTGCTTTTGGAAGCGCGCGACGTCTTGACCATGGGCGTCATCCACCCGGAGCCGGCAAAGCTCATCGTGGGTTGGGCGGCGGTGGACCGGATCGATAGCGACGCGCTTCGACAGGCCTACGAACATCAGGCTGGTCACTCCATCGCGGTCGTCGGCAAGCTGGAGCCGGGCAGCGTATCCCTCGAAGCCGTGATCGCGCTTCAGCCGGACCTCGTGGTCGCAAGCGCCTATGCCGATGGCGGCGACGATCTTTTCGTCCAACGGCTGGAGTCGCTGGGCATTCCCGTCGTCTTCGGCAGCGCTGTGACCAATGGGGACGACAAGGGGCATGGCGACGACCTGTCGAACCTGATGCGGTTCTGGGGCCGCATCCTGGGACGTGAGGAGCAGGCGGAAGTCTATCTGTCCTTCTTCGCGGATCGGCTTTCCGCCGTGGGGCGGTGTCTCGAAGGCGCCGAACCGGTCAAGACCTATCTGGAGGTCCAGTCAACTTACGCGGATTGCTGCTGGGCAGCCGGCAAGATCGTCTGGGGCACCTTGCTGGCCCAAGGCGGCGGGCGCTCGCTTGACGCCGTGACCTCCCCATGGTTCCAGCAGATCTCCGCCGAGCAGCTGATCGCAGAGGCTCCCGGCCTCTACATCGCTTCGGGCGGCGGATTCTCGATCAAAATCCGCCCGGCCATTGCGCCGGGTCTTCCCGTCGAGACCGCAAGGCAAGGGCTCCGGCTCCTTGCCGAACGACCCGCGCTCTCGATCTTGGAGATGGTCCGGCAGAAGCGCGTGCACGGCATCTGGACCGGACTGGTCACGGTGCCGCCGCTGAACATCCTGTTCGTCGAACTGGTCGCGAAATGGGCCCACCCCGACCGATGTGCCCAAATCGATCCCGCCGGCACGTTGGCGGCTTTGAACGAGCGCTTCCTGACCATCGGGATCGAGACGCCATGCTGGGTCAGTCTGCGAGACGACCAGCTGTGACGCTCCGCGCTTCCAGCCATATCGCGTTTCCGCGTGTCGCCGTCTTCACCGACATACTCGTTGAGGCGCTGGCCGCGCACGACATGCAGGTGCGCCCCGACGAGAACGGCTTCGTCGCGACGTCACCCTTCGGCACGGCCTGGATGGTGCCCGGCGACGGGTCCCTGGACCTGCGGGTCGAGGCGGAGACCGCCGTCGGTCTCAATCGCGTTCGGCATTCACTGACAGGGCTGATCACCTTCAACGCGCGGTCCGAGACTCTCTCGATCGAATGGCAGGGCGATGTCGTCGGCCCGACGCTTCCCCCCGATCTCAGAGTTCTGACGGTGGCTAATGTCCGCGACGTCACGCCCCGCATGAGGCGCGTCTCCTTCACGGGCGAGGACCTATGGCGATTTGCTCCGCTGGATCAGTTGCATGCCCGTCTTCTGTTCTCGCCCAAGGATGCCGGCGATCCCGAATGGCCGCGGCTCGACGACGATGGCGGCATCCTCTGGCCCGGCGGGCGACAAACGATCGGCTCGCGTGTCTATACGATCCGAACCGTAGATCCCGTGGCCGGCACGATGGCCATCGACTTCGTCCTGCATCCCCACGGCGGCGGGCCTGGAATCGAATGGGTGCGGTCAGCCAGGGTTGGCGACATCGTCGGCATCCTCGGCCCCGCCGCCCATGGTCTAAGGCCCGCGTCCCATTACCTTCTAGCGGGCGACGAGACGGGGTTGCCGGGCATCGCGCGGATTCTGGAAGCGCTTCCTCCTCATGTCGGCGGCGTCGCGATGATCGAGGTCGAGGACGCGCAAGAGGAACAGACCCTTGCGGCACCCGGCGGCGTCGAGCTTCGCTGGCTGCATCGCAATGGCCGCTCTCCCGGAACGACGTCTTTGCTCGACGAGGCCGTGCGCGCCACGCCCGGGATGCCGCCTGATACGTTCGTATGGGCGGGTTGCGAGTTCCAGGCCTTTCGCGCCATCCGGTCCTACTTGCGCGAGATCGGCCTCCCCCGAGCTCAACAGGTTTGCTTCCCGCATTGGCGGGCCGGGATGAGCGAGGAGGACATCGTTGAAGTCGGCGCACAAGCGGTTGCGGAATAGATCAGGAAGATCGCCCGGGATACCCGCCGATTCGCAGAGCATGTGATGCAGATCCGTTTTAGGTATGCCTTCGATGAACCATCGATGCAGTTGGTTCAGGATCGTCGTTGATTTCCAGTCAAACTGTACCGCCGTGCTATGAACCATGCAAAAAAGACCATAGCGGCTATCGAGTTCGTTCGCGCCTATCTCCCTACATCCAGAGGCGGCTAAAGGAGGTTCGGAACCGTACGCTTAGCCCGCAACCGTCCCGATTGAGAACGGCTAGCAAGACGGCGCAAGCGTTCTCGTAAACGAGGGTGTTTTGAGAATGGCCGGGGCGAAAGCGGATGGACCGCTTCCGAGCGTCCGCTTCGTCTGCCGCCTGAGACCGAACGGGTTGGGAATTGGTAGGTCCGCTTTCGGTGTGCTGTAGCCTATTGCCGTCCTCCCACGCACCTTTCTCATCATATTCATCAGCGCCCGCGCTCCGCAATAATTTTTTCAGCTACGCGCCAGGCGTTCGCCATGATGGTCAGGGTAGGATTGGCGCCGGTGCCGGTCGGGAAGGGCGAGCCGTCGACGACGTAGAGATTGTCCACCTCGTGGGCCCGGCACCAGCGGTTGAGGACCGACAGGCTCGGATCGTCGCCCATACGGGCCGTCCCGTGCTGATGCGAGCAGTTGCCGGTCACGCGATCCGCATAGACCTTCGTGATCGACTTCGCGCCGCTGGCCTGCAGGATGTCGGCGCCGCGGTCGATCAGGTAGCGCCCCTGCGCCAGATCGTTGGCATGGGGCTTCAAGGTGACGCGCGCCACCGGAAGGCCCCAGGCGTCCCGCACCTCGTCGTCGAGATCGATGCGGTTGTCGTGCTGGGGCATGTCGTGCAGCACCATCGCGATCGCCAGGCTGTGGCTGAACTCTTCGCGGTCGATGCGCTTGGCCTCCGCGCCCCAGGACGGCGCGCCCGGCAGGCGCCAGTTGATCGGCAGCGGAATGCCGACGCCGGCCACCGCGATGTGCCCACCCGAGACGAAGCCGCGGGCGTCGTCGTGCTCGTAGTGCTCGAAGGTCGAGGCGCTGACATAGCCGCCGCCCGCCCAGGCATAGACAGGGTCCTCGTAGGTGCCGACGGCGGCGGAATATTCGTGGAAGGTGACGTTGCGCCCGACGAGATCGGAGCCGTTGGCGAGCCCGTTCGGAAAGCGTCCCGAGCGCGACAGGAGCATCAGCCGCGCCGTCTCCACCGCGCCGCAGGCGAGGATGAAGAGATCGGCCGCCTGCTCGAAGACCTCGCCATCGGCATCCTCGTAGACGGCGGCCCGGATGCGGCCGGCACCGTCGAGGACGAGTTCGCGCACGTAAGAGTCCGGGCGCAGGTCGTAGTGTCCCGTCGCCACGGCATCGGGCACGAACACGTTGAGCGCGGACGAGCGCGTGCCGGTGGGATCGCCGTGCTGCTGCGCGAAGGCGCTGACGACGGTCGCCCTGCGACCGTTGAAGGGCCGCGAGAGCGCGGCCTGCGGCGTCGGGAAGGCGTTCCAGCCGAGCGCCGAGCAACCCTCGTGGAACTTCTGGGCGTAGCGCGACATCGGCATGGGCGGACAGGGGTAGCCGCCGGAGCGCGGGCCCTCGTAGCGGTTGGCGCCCGCCTCGCCGGAGACGCCGAAGGCCCATTCGACCTTCTGGTAGTAGGGTTCGAGCTCGTCGTAGGTGATTGGCCAGTCGGCGAGCGAGGCGCCGGGCAGATCGCCCGCGACCGTGCGCAGCCGGAAGTCGTTCGGCGTGAAGCGCGGCAGCCAGCCCTGCCAGTGGACCGTGCCACCGCCGACCATCTGGGGCACCGGGCAGAAGAGATCGACGCGCGCCTCGTCGGCCGCGCTCTCGCGCCAGGTGCGCGGGTTGAGCATCGGGTCCGGCCAAAGATTGTAGCGGTTGATGTTGGCGAGCTCGTCGCCGCTGAAGCTCTCCTTCTGGCGCCACGGACCCTTCTCCAACGCGACGACGCGCACGCCCGCCTCGCAGAGGACCTTGGCGGCGGCGGCCCCGGAGGCGCCCGCGCCGATGACGACGACGTCAGTCCGTGTCGGCTTGTTCCTAGAGACCATCGTGGAACTCCTTCACCTTCTCCGCCTCGCCTTCGGCGAACCATTGCAGCGTCGTGTAGCGGCCCTCTTGCACCTCCTTCAGCGAGGCGGGGCCGGGAAAGCCGATGACCTTCCACCCCATCGCGTCACGGTTTCCGCCGTAGATCGGGTCGGCGTAGAAGCCCTGGCGGGTGTGGGTGACGAGAAGGGGAAAGAAGTCGAGATCGACCTCGGTCGAGGTCTGCTGAAGGGCCGGCTCCCCGAGCGGGCCGGCGAGGCCGTCGGAGACGGCGAGCGTCGTCGCGGCACCCGAGCCGTCCGCCTCGAGAGCCCTCAGGACGTCGTCCTGATCCGCGGGGGAGAGGTCCTGGAAGGGTGCGGCGAAACGCTGCCGCGCCCGCGCGTCGAGATCGCGGATGCCGTCGGCATACTTGCCGCGCATGATCTCGATGCGACGCATCCAGGCCTCGGCGAAACGGCCCTCCAGCACCTCGAAGCCGGAGCCGTCCGGCTTGGCGAAGATGAAGTCGAGGCCGGAGAGGTAGCGCTCCAGAAAGTCGATGCAGCCGGCCTCGCGGGCGCCGGGCGTCCCGTCGTCGGAGGGAATGATGCGGGCCATGGCGGCCTCGATCGTGGCGCGCTGGTGCGGGTCGAAGACGGTGTCGGTCATCGGCTTGTCCTTTGTTCTCAGCGCCGTCGCGCCTGGCTGATGGCGACCGCGAGAATGATGATCGCGCCGCGGGCGATGAGCTGCTGCGAGAATTCCAGCCCCATCAGCACGAGGCCGTTGTTGATGAGCCCGATCATCAGCGCGCCCATGATCGAGCCAACGACGGTGCCCGCGCCCCCGAAGAGGCTGGTGCCGCCGAGCACGGCGGCCGCGATGACCGAGAGTTCGTCGCCTTCGCCGAACTGGAACCGCCCGGACCGCAGGCGGCCGGCATAGAGCATTCCGGCAAGGGCCGCCGCGAGCGAGGAGATCAGGAGGACCTTGAACTTCACCGAGGACGTATCGATGCCGGAATAGCGCGCGGAGGTCTCGTTGCCGCCCGTCGCCAGCACCCGGCGCCCGAACGTCGTGCGGCGCAGGACGACATGGCCGAGGATGCCGGCCGCGGCGACCCAGAGAAGAAGGCTCGGAACGGGACCGAGATTGCCCGCGCCGAAGATCGAGATGTAGGGCTTCGAGAGGATCGGGATCGCGGCCGTGCCTGAGATCCACATCGCCACGCCCCGCGCGATGCCCATCATGGCGAGCGTCGTCAGGAAGGACGGGATGCCGACGGAGGTGGTGAGCCAGCCGTTCATCGCGCCGCAGACGAGGCCCGTCCCGAGCCCGTAGAGAATACCGCCGGGAATGCCGAACTGGTCGATCCCCATGGCGGTCGCGACCGAGGCGAGACCGGCCACCGCGCCGACGGACAGATCGATCTCGGCGGTACCGAGAACGAAGGTCATGGACACCGCGACGATCGCGATGATCGCGGTCTGGCGGATGATGTTGAGAAGGTTGTTCGGGTCGAGGAAGCCCTTGTCGCCGAGCGTCGCGGCGAAGATCAGGAAGATCGCCACGAAGCCGATGTAGATGATGTAGTCGCGCCAGTCGGCGAACCGTGAAGGTGCCGTCTTCGGCGCTTGGCTGGATTCGCTCATCGGGCCATCTCCCTCGGCGCTTGCGACCGGGTTTGTTGCATCAGGGTGTTCAGGGTCTGCTCGGCGTGGAGGAGCGCGTCGACCTCGCCCGCCTCGGTGCCGGGGTCGAGGTCGTGGCGCGAGACTTCGCTGACGATGCGCCCCTCGGACATGACGAGGATGCGGTCGCAGGCAGCGAGCAGTTCCTGGAGTTCGGAAGAGAGCACGAGGATCGCCTTGCCCGACCTGGCGAGATTCCGGATCAGCGTCACGATCTCGGATTTCGAGCCGATGTCGATGCCCGCAGTCGGCTCGTCGAGAATGAGGATGTCCGGCTCGGTGGCGAGCCATTTGGCGATGACGACCTTCTGCGCGTTGCCGCCGGAGAGCGAGCGCACCGGCGCCCGGCGGCCGTCCGTCTTGATGCGCAGGCGCTCGATCGACGCGTCGGCGAGCCGCGCGGCCTTGACCCCGTCCACGAGGCCGCCGCGCGACAGGCTCGCGAGGTTCGGCAGGGCGATGTTGCTCTCCACCGTGTGGAAGGCGACGAAGCCCTGGCGCGCCCGGTCTTCGGGCACGAGCGCGATGCCGGCGGCGATCGCGTCGGAGGGCTTGCCGATCGCGACGGCACGGCCGCCGACGCGGATCTCGCCGGCCTTCGACGGCGCGACGCCGGCGAGCACCCGAGCCAGCGACGAGCGCCCGCTCCCCAGAAGGCCCGCGATGCCGACGACCTCGCCGCGGTGGAGCGTCAGGTCGACGCCCGCGGGCTTGCCCTCGCCGACGAGGCCGCGCACCTCGAGCAGCGCCTCGCCGACCTCGGCGGTCTCGCGCACGACGTCGGAGAAGCCGCGCGAGCGCCGCCCGATGATGTGGGCGATCATCGAATCCAGCGTGAACTCGGCGAGCGGCGCCGTGACGATATGGCGCCCGTCACGCAGGACGGTCGCCCGGTCGGCGATGCGGAAGATCTCGTCCATCCGGTGCGAGACGTAGACGACGGCGACGCCCTCGGATTTCAGTTGGCGCACGTAGTCGAAGAGGCGCTCGACCTCGTTGCCCGAGAGAGCGGTGGTCGGCTCGTCGAGGACGAGGACCTTGCAGGGCGCGGAGGTCGCCTTGACGATCTCGGTCAACTGGCGATGGCCGGCGGGAATGTCGGAGACTTTGGCGAGGGGATCGACAGCGACGCCCATGCGCGCGAAAAGGCGGCGTGCCTCCTCCACCGCCGCGCGATCGTCGAGAAAGGCGCCGGACCGGATCTCGCGGTTGAGGAAGACGTTCTGCGCGACGGTGAGCGTCGGGACGAGGCTCATCTCCTGGAAGGCCATGGAGACGCCGAGCCGGCGGGCCGCCTCGGCCGAGAAGCTCGTCATCGCCACGCCGCCGATCTCCACCGTCCCGGCGCTCGGCGGCTGCACGCCGCGCAGGATCTTGAGGATGGTGGACTTGCCCGCGCCGTTCTCGCCGAGCAGCGCATGGACCTCGCCCGGCCGGACGTCGAGATCGACGCCGTCCAGCGCGCGCACGCCGCCGAAATGCTTGGACACGCCGCGCATGCGCACGGCATCGGGGATCGAGGACGAGGGGCTCATGGACGAGACCTTCCGGACGGATCGTGGCGACGGGGATGCGGGCGACAGGGATGCGACGGGGAGACCGTCGTCGGCATCGATCGAAATCTGGTCATCGTCCGTCAGGACGCGCGAAGTCTCGCAAGCGGTCGCGCCGATCGAAGCGCCCGCACCCCGAGCTTGTCGCGGACGCCGCGCCCTCTTCGAAGGAGGGGCGGCGCCGGCGGATGGGCCTACTCCATGCTCTGCTTAATCTTGTCGGTGACCGGCTTGTGGTAGACCTGGCTCCAGGCCTCGGCGAGATTGGCCTTTGTCACCGGCAGAGCGGGCAGCGCGACATAGGCCGGCGCCGGCTTGTTCAGGAGGCCGTAGCCGGCGAGCATGGCTTCGGTCACGCCCTGGTCGAAGGGCCGCTGGGCGGAAAGGCCCTTGATCGGGCCGTCGCCCGCCATGTTGATCGCCGCGTTCTCGCCGAGGTCGCAGTTGACGATCACGAGATCGTCGCGGCCGTTGTTCAGCGCGGCGTTGACGACGCCTTCGGCCGGCACGTCCCAGACCGCCCAGATGCCCTTGATGGAGGGGTTGGAGACAAGCAGCGCGCCCGCCGCCTTCTCGGCGTCGCCGGCGAAGTCCGGTCCGCCGATGCCCTGTTCGGCGACGACCTTGATGTCGGGATAGTTTTCGGCGAGCGTCTTCTTCACCGCGTCGTAGCGCTGCTTGGTCACGAAGAAGTCGGCCGCGTGGAAGACCAGTCCGACATCGCCCTTGCCGCCGAGCGCCTGGGCGAGGAGATGGGCGGTCGCGACGCCGTTGCCGTAATTGTCGGCCGAGACGGACGAGACGTAGTCGGTGCCCGCCTTGAAGCCGGCCGGCACGTTGTCCATGAAGACGAGCTTGGCGCCCGCCTCCCCCGCCGCCTTGTAGGCCGCCGCCGTCGCGGTCGGATCGGTCGGGATGGAGACGATGATGTTCGGCTTCTGCGCCATCACCGTCTCGATGTCGGCGACCTGCTTGTCGGGCTTGAAGCCGGCATCGGTTACGGCGACGACCGATATGCCCATCTTCTCGAACTGCGACTTGAGGCCCTCGATCTGCGCCTGGCTCCAGTCGTTGCCGGCATAGTGCATGACGATCGCGGCCTTGGCGTTCATGCCCTTGATCTCGGCGAGTTCCGCGTCCGTCAGCGAGACCGCCGAGGCGGGCTCGGGCTTCTCCCCGTTCGGGCCGACGCTGAGGACGGTCTTGCCGACGTCTGCCAGGGCCTGCGCCGGGTCGGCCGCATGGACGGACGGCACGACGGACAATGCCAGAGTGGCAGCCAGCGCCGTCGAGCGCAGAAGCAGGGTGATGCGCATAGGTAGTCTCCTCCCAGAATGAAATTGTCGGCCGGCCTCTTCGAGCCGGATTGTCAGGCCTTGGCGGCCTCTGCCCTCACGAAGTCGAGGCTCTCCCGCGCCCCGGCCGCCGGATCGGCCCATGCGTCCAGCTCGTTGCAGACCCAGCCCTCGTAGCCGATCTCCTTCAGCGCGCGGATCACCGCGCCATTGTCGCAGTCGCCCTCACCGACGGGCGTGAAGGCGAAAGGTTCGCGCTGCCAGCCCTTGAGATGGACGTAGGAAATCCGGGCGGCGTGCGCGCGCACGAGCGCGGCCGGGTCGCCGCCGGCGGCTGCGAGATGCGCCGTGTCCGGGCAGAAGCCGATCGCAGTCGTCTCGAAGATGCGCGCCACCTGATCCGGCGTCTCGACGATGGTGGAGAGATGGGGATGGTAGTGGGCGGCCAGCCCATGCCGCTCGGCCAGCGCCACGACCTTGTCGAGACCGGCCGCCAGGGCATCGTAGTCTCCGTCGCGAACGCCCGCCAGCCGCCTCGCTCCGCCGCCGACCACGAGATGCTCTGCACCGAGCGACCGGGCGGCCTTCGCCGCGCGCTCGATGCGGCCGAGTTCCTCGTCGAGAATGTCGGCGAAGATGAAATTGGCGCCGGAATAGACGGCGACGAGATCGAGACCGGTCGCGGACAGGATGCGGCGAACATCTTCGGATGGCTCGCCGGCATCGTCCAGCACGTTGCCGTCGAAGAACTCGATGCCCTCGTATCCGGCCGCCGCGATCTCGCGAGCGGCGCGCTCCATGTCGCCGAACGTGCGGTAGGCGAGCCGTCCGATCGAGGTCACGCCGACGGCATCGCCGCCGAGCGGACCCCAGCAATTGGCGTGATACGCCATTTTCCAAGCGGCCATACCGTCCCTCCCGACAGATGACGACACTTTTGGTGTCTTGCGCAATTGTTATGTCGATAAAATGCAGAAGTCAACTCCAATCTGTCGATGGGCATCAAAACGGGTTGCATGGCCTCCTCCGCCCCGGCATGTTGGCTCGTGAGAAGGAGTCACTCCCTTGCCGAACCAACGGGCCGCTATTGTATCCCCTCGACCTGTGGACGCACCGCCCCCCCTCGGAGCGGAACGCATGCGCGCTCTCGAAGCAGAACGTCAGAGTCTGGTGTCGATTCTCTCCATCCTACGCGCCAACGGCTCGGCGACCCGCCTCGATCTCGAACGGGAGGCGCATCTCGGCCGCGCCGTCGTCGCCGACCGGCTAGCGACCTTGTCCGGTTTCGGCCTCGTCGAGGAGGGCGGCACGGGACGCTCGATCGGCGGGCGCGCGCCCCGCCTCGTGCGATTTCGCGCCGAAGCCGGCCGCCTCCTCGTCGCCAATCTCGACGGCAGCACGATCGGCATCGGGCTCGCCGATCTCTCCGGCCGGCTCCTGATCGAGCATTACGAGGGTATCGAGACGAACCCGGCGGGTCATGTCCTGTTCGATCGCTTGGCGGCCTTGTTCCAGTGGGCGCTAGCCGACAGCCCCGCCCCCTTGTGGGGCTTTGCGCTCGGCGTGCCAGGCGCCGTCGATTTCGGAGCGGAAGCCGAGCTTGCGGTGCCTCGGTTCACCACCTTTCCGAGCTGGAACGAGGCGAGGCTCGTCGAGCGCCTCGCCTTGCGCTTTCACGCGTCCGCCTTCGTGCGAAGCGCCGTGCAGACCGCGACCCTCGGCGAGACGACCACCCTTGCGCCCGAACAGGGCGCACAAATGCTGTTCGTTCATCTTGGCACGAGCATCGAGGCGGGGATCGTGGCGGACGGGCGCCTCCTGCGCGGCGCGCAGGGGATTGCGGGGCAGATAGGCCATGTCTACGCCGGCAACGAGCACATGCTTGTCTGCGGCTGCGGGAATGTCGGATGCCTGCAAACCGTCGCGGGCTGTACGGCCGTTGCCGCGGAGGGGCGACGCGCCGCCGAGGACGGCCGCAGCCCTGCGCTCGCCGCCACGCTTGCGCGCACCGGCGCCGTGGAGATCGCGGACATCGGCACCGCAGCACGCCTCGGCGATCCTTTTTCGGCCGATCTTCTGGCAAAGGCGGGACAGGCGATCGGAACGGTCCTCGCCAGCCTCGTCAATCTCTTGAATCCTGCAACCCTCGTGGTCGGCGGGGACCTCGCCGAGACCGGCGATATTTGCCTCGCCGCCATTCGCGAGGGCGTTTACCGTCACGCCCATCCCCTGGCGAGTCGGGACCTGACGATCGCGCGCTCGCGCATGGGCCGCTCGGCCGGCCTCGTCGGCGCGGCCTCGATCGTGGCGCGGGAGCTCTTCGCTCCCGGCTTTGTGGAGGACTGGATCACGACCGGAACGCCGCTTCTCCATCCGCGAACGATCGTCTCTCTGGCGCAATCGAAGCGTTCGGTCGATGGCGACTCATGAGCCGAGATGCTGCAAGATCGAACCCGACGCTTCAAACGACCGAGGTGACGAGGCTGGAGGCGAACCGCTCATGACGCACATGGAGGAGGCCGTCGTCCCCGCGGAAACTGGCCTCGGCCCCCATGGCGAGCGTCCCGCCGGTTCCGAGCTCGCGCGGCTCACGCCGGAGGTCTGCGCCGAGGCGGCGATGTGCGGGTTCAGGATTGCGGTGCTCCTGCACACCCAGGCCTCGGACTGGTCGCAGCGCCAGATCGCCGGCATCGGGACGCGCTTGGCGCAAGCGGAGGCGCATCTGGCCGACATCATCGATTGCGACTATCGGCCGGACTTGCAGGTCGCGGCCGTCGAGCGGCTGATCACGGCACGCCCGGACGCGGTGATTGCTATTCCCGTTGGCGGCACGGCCGTCGCGGATGCGTTTCGCCGTCTGTCCGCCGCCGGCATCCGCCTCGTCCTCCTCGACAACGTCCCCTCCGGCCTCCTGCCGGACCGCGACTATGTGAGCGCCATCTCCGCCGACAACTTCCGCCTCGGGCAGATCGCCGCGCAACTGCTGGCCCCCCATATGCCGCGCGAAGGCCGCGTCTGCGTCGCCGCCTACAATGTCGACTACTTCGCGACGGCCCAGCGCGACATCGCCTTCTGCAAATGGATGCGGCGAGAGCGCCCGGACATCCACCTCGACCACATCAAGTTCGAAGCACCCGGCCGGGCCGGCGAAGCCGTGTCCGCCTATCTTGAATGCGGCACCGTACCGGACGGTTTTTTCATCGTCTGGGACGAGCCGGCTGTTGCGGCTTTGCCGGTCCTGGCCACCTGCCGACCGACGCCGTCGATGACGACCGTGGATCTCGGCAGCGCCGCAGCGCGAGCCCTCATCGAAGGCCGGCTTCTGCGCGGTGTCGCAGCGCAGCGTCCTTTCGAACAAGGGCTCACCGCAGCATCAGCGGCGATCCTGTCGCTGACGGGCCGATCCGTGCCTCCGTGGATCGTCATTCCCGGACTTGCCGTTACGAAGGAGAATGTCGCAGCCGTCTACCGCGACGTTGGCGGCACCCCGAGCGCTCCGCCCCGGCTGCGCGAATAATAAGTCCCATCGCTTCGAGAAAGGTCTGATCTAAGCCTGCCTGCCGCTGTCCGGCATCACCGTGTCCGGTAAGATCTGGAACATCATCGTGGACGGCTTCAACGCGATGGGAAGCATGGGTTACGGTTGAACCTATTCATCCCACCCGCTCGCGCGAAAGCTGGTGTCGCTAATTTCGAACTGATCGACGATCTCGACTTTGTCCACAACGCCAAAGATTTTGAAGCTTGATTCCGAGGGCCTTCAGGATGCGCTTGGCAATCTCAAGATGGGCGGCAAGGTGGAGTTGCTTTGCATTAGTGAAGAGCGTTTTGGTTATGCGACGGCCGGCTATGTTGCAAAGATTCTTCGGGTGCTGGAACGTTAGAAAATCCGTCCAGACCGAGACCTGTCCGCATTCGATTGAGCCAGTTGTTGTAGGTCCAACCAATCCGTAGAGCCAAGTTTTAGACGCAGTTGCCGGTCGATGGCTGGAAGCAGTAGCACAGGTTTCTACACGCCAAAAACTTTGTAACAGAGCCGTCTGAGATCGTGCGGATGTTTGGATGGTCAGTTTCGCTTGATGGACGACAGTCTCGCCGGCGGATCGGAAGCGCGATTCATTCGACGGCTGTTCCAGGTGTCCGGCGCTTGAAATTGGAACAAAAGGGATCTCTGCTGAGGATCATGCAGCATCACGGCCTGACGCTGGAGCGCCATACCGCCCGGCGGCCTGGCCGAACGCATGCTCGAAATCTGCCGACTGAACAATGGGCGAGATAAGCTCTGGTGTTCAGTGCATCGACAAGCGGTATGTCACCCTATTGGCTGCATTCGAGCCTATCGATGCAATCGGGCATCCTTCCGAACGTGCTCTCATCGCGACGGAGAACTCTCTGCGCCGGCCGCTAAAACATGCCGTGTCACAGCTGTCACCACAAGGTCCGGTCGCTCTCGGAAGGGAGAATGACCGCAATCGGCAATGATGATGGCCTTCGCTGAGGAGACAAGGGCCTCGATCCGCCTCATCTGGTCGATGCTAAAATAGGTGTCGTCCTGACCATGAAACAACAAGGTCGGAGCGCGAACCGCTTGGAGGCTGCCCTCGATCGACCAGTCCCGGAAGTGCGGGTTCAGCCAGATCCCGGCCCAGTTCCAGAAGACGGCGTCTGGATTATCATGGTGCCGTGCGAGTCGTTCGCGTAGATCGCCAGTGTCGAACCGCTCGCGCATCCGTTCGATCGCTTGGAGCGCACCAGGCTCCACCGTCACGTGTGGTGCTTCCAGAACGAGGCTTTTAACGCGCTCGGGAGCGCTCGCGGCGACGAGGAGGGCGATCGCAGTGCCGTCGCTGTGTCCGTAAAGATGCGCTTCATCAATGCCCAAAGCATGCATGAGCGCGAGGGTCTGGTCTGCGGCCCGTTCGAGAAAGTCCGTGCCCGGCGGTTCGGGCAACGGGTCGGATCGTCCGAAGCCCTGACGGGACCAGACGATCACGGGATGACCCGTCGCCGCCGCGAGGCGCTCGGGAAACGTGTCCCAGAGTGAGAGGGAACCAAGCGCCTCGTGGAGAAGCAGGATCGGCGTCCCGGCGCCCGCAACCTTGCGCAGTTCGATCCGGGCGCCGTCGATCCGGATGAACTTGACGTCCCGAACCATGGGTCTTCGCTCCATCCAACCATGGCTCCGGTAGATCACGGGACCGCTACAGCCGTTCCAGATTGCCCCGCGTCTCCTGCGTAAGGAAGGCGCCGAGAAGATAGACGAGCGTGACGGCGACCGTGAAGATGGCCAGGGTCGTCGGAATTCCGGACGGACCGCCCGCCGCGAGGGACACGAAGGTAGGCAGAATGCCGCCGAGCGCGAAGCCGATGTTCCAGGACAAGCCCGTCCCGGTCGCGCGGATCGCGGTTGGAAAGCGCTCGTTCAGATAGATCAGGAGCGGGCCGTAGCTGGCATTGGCCAGGAACGACAGAGCAAAACCACAGAGGGCGATCGTCCAGAGCCCTGTGGCGCCTCCCATGAGAAGGAAGAGCAGCGGGAACGCTACGAGCCGAACGATCCCCATCCCGATGAAGGCCGGGCGGCGGCCGACGCGCTGGCTGAGTTCACCCCCGCCGCAGGCGCCCAATGCGGCACCCAAATTGGCGAAGATCAGCATGAGCGACGCGGATGGTCCGGGAACCCCGTTCACGACGTTGTAGAAGGTGGGAAGATAGCCCGACGTCAGATAGTAGGCCGAGCCGCCGCCGAACGACAGAAGCAGGGTCAGCAGAAAGCCGTTGAGCTGCGGACGCGAGAACAGCGTCCTGACAGGAGAGGCCTCCCTTTGTGCGGTCGCCCTCGTCGAGGCCTTCCTTGCCTGCAGCTGCTTGAACAGCGGCGATTCCTCAAGGTTCCGGAAGATGACGAGGCCGATCACCGAGGTCAGGAGACCCGAAAAGAACATCACGCGCCAACCGGTTTCGGCGAAAGCGTCTCCGGGGAATAGAAGCGAGACAACGAAGAAGACGAGCGAGGCCAAGAGGCCGCCGACGGCCGAACCGCCGCCGCCGATCGCCCCGGACATGAACCCGCGCCAGCGCTCCGGGACCGTTTCCGTCCCGATCGTATGGGAGGACGCGACGACGCCGCCGACGAAGATGCCCTGTATGAGGCGGAAGAACAGAAACAGCGCAGTGGCGAGCCAGCCGATCTGCCCGACCGTGGGCAGGAGGCCGAAAATCGCGGTCGAGATGCCGACGCCCGTGACTGCGACCATCAGGGCCCGCTTGCGCCCGAAGCGATCGGCGTAGGAGCCGAAGATCGCCGAGCCGAGCGGGCGCACTAGAAGCGTGACCGCGAAGGATGCGTAGGCGCCCGCCAGCGACAGCATCGGCTGTTCCGACGGGAAGAACAGGCGCCCGACGATCGGCGCGACGTAGAGGAGGATGAAGAGGTCGAAGAGGTCGAGACCCCAGCCGAACAGGGACGCCGAGGCGGCCGTGATGATCTGGCGCCGGGTGGGCGGCTCTGGTGCAAGCCGATCGGCCGGATCGTTCGTCGACATGATGGTTTCCTCCACGAAAGCCGGTCTTAGATGCCGGTGTTGATAAAATCGGACACGCCTCTGCCAGTCCGCTCCGGAGACCGGGACGGAGGCGCAGCACTGGTTCGCAATCGGTGGATCGAGGCCGAACGCGGGCCTCCGCCGCCTCAGGCGCCCCGGAAGGTCGGCTTGCGCTTGGCGTGGAAGGCTTCGACGCCCTCGCGGAAGTCCTCAGACATGCGAAGACGCGAGTAGTTTAGCCCCTCCAGCTCGATGGCGGTCGTCAGAAGCGCGTCGTCGCTGTCGTTGAGGAGCTTCTTGGCCGTGCGCTGGGCGAGCGGCGAGAAGCCGCGCAACTCGTCGACGAGCGCGGCGACGGCTGCCTCAAGCGCGTCGTCGGCATGGCATTCCGTGGCGATGCCCCAGTCAAGGGCCTGCTGTCCGGAAATGCGCCGGGAGCGCATCACGATATCCTTGGTGCGCGTGACACCGACGATCTTCTGCAGGCGCGCGGAGCCGCCTGATCCGGGGATCTGGCCGAGCTTCTGTTCGGGAAGGGCGTAGAGCGTCGTCTCGGAGGCCAGACGGAAGTCGCAGGCGAGCGACAGTTCGAAGCCTACCCCGAAGCAGTAGCCGCGGTTCATCGCGATCACCGGCTTGTCGCAGCGCGCCGGGGCCGCCACGTTCCAGGCGAGCTTGGAGACATGTTCGGGGCTGGCTTCGAGGAAGCCCCGGATGTCGCCGCCCGAGGAGAAGTGCTGGCCCGCGCCCGACAGGACGATCACGCGCACGCGCGGGTCCGCGTCGAGGGCTTCGAAGGCGAGGCGCAACTGGTCGCGCGCGGCCATCGACACGACGTTATAGGGGGCGCGTTCGAGCACGATGTCGGCGCGCTCGCCAGACGGGTCGATCGTCACCTTGAAGCCGTCGAGGGCGTGAAGCTGCGGATGGTCGAAGCGATGTGGTTCGCTCATGGTTCTGGATCCTTCCGGGGGAATGTTAGGCGCCGACGCGGGCGGGAGCGACGGCTTCGGGTTCGTAGTCCCCGGCCACTAGAAGGCGCCGCAGGAGCTTGCCGACGGGGCTCTTCGGAATGGCGTTGACGAAGACGTAGGCGCGTGGGCGCCGGAAATTCGCGAGGCCGGAGCGTTTGCAGTGCTCGTCGAGTTCGGTCTCGCTCACCGGGCCCGAACGCTTCACGAAGGCGGTGACGACCTTGCCCCAGCGCTCGTCGGGAAGGCCGACGACGGCCACCTCGTCGACGGCGGGATGGAGCGACAGGCAGCTCTCGATCTCGACCGGCGAGACGTTCTCGCCGCCGGTGATGATCATGTCGTCGGTTCGCCCGGTGACGAACAGGTCGCCGTCCTCGTCGAAGAAGCCGGTGTCCCCCGTGAAGTACCAGCCGTCGCGGATCGCCTTCGCGTCAGCCTCCGGCCTCTTCCAATAGCCCTCGAAGCTTTCGTCCCCCTTGAGGAGGACGGCGATCTCGCCCTCCTCGCGCGGTGCTGCGCGCCTGGAGGCGTCGCGCTCTCCAAGCGTCACGACCCGAACCATCTGGTTGATGCCAGCCCTGCCTGCCGATCCCGGCTTGTCGGCGGCCCTTTGGTCGATCGTGAACGTATAGACTTCGGACGAGCCGTAATGGTTGACGAAGAGGTCCGGCTGGAAGCTCTTGCCGAGGTGGCGCATGAGGCCATCGGTCATCGAGGCGCCCGCGAAGCCGAGCTTGGTAACGCTGCGGACGCGGTCGGGCGCAAAGGACGGATGGTGTACGATGTCGTGGTAGAGCGTCGGCACCAGATAGAGATTGGTGATCGCGTTCTCCTCGATCGCCCTCAGCGCGCCTTCCACGTCGAAGCGCGGAAGGCAGACGAACGCACCGCCGATCAGCGAGGTGGAGAGAAGCGAGCGGACGCCCATCGTGTGGTAGAGCGGCATGACGCCGAGCGTACGTTCGCCGTGCCGATAGAGGTTCTGGGCGACATGGGCGAGCGCACCGGCACGCTCGGCGTGATGGCGTCGCGGCACGCCCTTGGGGCGAGACGTGGTGCCCGAGGTGTAGAGCATCAGCGACCAGTCCCCGGCCGACGCGCGCGGCTCGAAGGCGTCGGCTCCCTCCGCCATGAGCCCGGCAACGCTTGCGCCGCGGTCCTTCGCCTCGATAGGCCACCGCATCACGTCCTTCGCCCGGACGCTGGCCTGCACGGCGTCGAGGGAGACCGGTTCGTAGACGAGGAGCCGTGCCTCGGAATCCTCCAGCGCATAGTCGACCTCGTCGGACTTGGCGCGCCAGTTGAGGGGGGTGATGACGAGGCCTGCGAACTGGCAGGCCCAATGGAGAGTCGCGTTCTCCCAGCGGTTCTGCAGAAGGGTCAGAACGCGCTCGCCCGGTCGAAGGCCTGCATCCGTCAGCCCCTGTGCCAGCGCGGCGATCCGTGCCAGCCATTCGGCGTAGGTCAGGCGCGTCGCGCCATCCACGATCGCCAGCGCATGCGGATCGCGCTCGACGCTCGCCAGAAAGCTCGTTCCCAGGTCAAGCATGCGTTTCCTCCCGTCGTGCTGGGTTGAGCCGATCTCGGGCGTCCAGAGCGGCCCGCATGATCGGCGCGTAGCCGGTACAGCGGCAAAGATGGCCCGACAGGTGATCGCGGATCTGCGCCTCGTCGGCGTCCGGACGGGCCCGGAAGAGAAGATCCAGGGTGATGAGAATGCCTGCCGTACAGAAGCCGCACTGGAGCCCGTGATGACGGCGGAACGCCTCCTGAAGCACCGACAGGCGTCCGGCCTCCGGCTCCAGCCCCTCGACCGTGCGGACCTGTTGGCCGTCCATCTGTCCCGCCAGAACGAGGCAGGCGCGGGCGGGTTCACCGTCGATCTCGACCGTGCATGCACCGCAGACGCCGTGCTCGCAGCCGACATGCGTGCCGGTCGCGCCCAGGCCATGGCGCAGAACGTCCGTCAGCAGGGTGCGCGGTTCCGCCCATGCCTCGACGGGTCGTCCGTTCAGGGTGAAGTGGACGGCATGACGTTCGGCCTTCGTCAGCTTCGGCATCTCATCGCCTCCTCGATGGCTTCGCGTCCGAGACGGCGCACGAGTTCGCGCCGGTAGCGCGGGGTGGCATGGAGATCCTCGCGGGCATCGAGCGCCCAGGCGAAGTCGTTCAGAGCATCCTCCAGATCGCCGCTCGCGGGATCGGGCATACTTCGGAGCGCCGGCACGTCGCCGACCCCGCCTACCGCCAGGCGAATGCCGCTCGGACCGGCCACCGCCGCGCAGGCCACCACGGCGTAGTCGCCATGGCGCCGCGCCACTTCACGGAAGCCAAAGCCTTCGCCCGCACGCCGCAGCGGAAAGGACACCGCTTCGATCATTTCGCCGGGCTGCAGCGCGGTCGCCATCATGCCGAGAAAGAAGTCGCGCGCCACGACGGTTCTGCGCGCCTTCTTCGTTCGCAGATGGATCTCGCCCTCCAAGGCGATCAGCGCGAGGGGGAGCTCGGCGCTGGGATCGGCATGCGCCAGCGAGCCGCACACCGTTCCGCGCGACCGCGTCTGCACATGTCCGATATAGGGGATGGCGGCGGCCAGTAGCGGGAGCCGGGTGTCGAGATCGGGCCAACGCGCCAGTTCGACCTGCCGGACGCCTGAGCCGACGCGCAGGACGCCTTTCGCGACGTCGAGTCCTCGTAGTTCCGCAACACCCATGATGTCGACGAGGACGCCGGGACGCGCCAGGCGCATGTTCAACATCGGCACGAAGCTCTGCCCGCCCGCCAGCACACGACCGTCCTCGCCCGACCGGGCCAGCGTTTCGAGCGCCTCGGCCAGCGTCTCGGCGCGAACGAAATCGAAGGGCGCCGGCTTCATGCGCCCCTCCCGAACCAGCCGCGCAGGCGCGACAGGATGCCGGTCGCCGATCCCCTTCCGCCGCCGGCGTGGCTGGCGAGCGACTTGAAGAACTGCCCGATCACGACGCGTGCCGCCCCGTCGAGCAGGCGACCGCCGACGGAAGCCACCTTGCCGCCGATCACGGCCTCGTAGGCGTAGTGGAGCGTGGTCTGGTTCGTCGCGGTTTCGACCAGCGTGATCCGTCCCGAGCCACGGCCGAAGCCGAGGGCGCCGTCGGTTCCTCCCGAAAGGGTGACGGCCTCGGGCTCGTTCAGATCAGTCAGTTCGATCTCGGCACGGTAGCGCCCCTTCACCGGACCGACGCCGAGCGTGACGTCGGCGAGAAAGCGCGTGGGCGACACCTTGCGCACGCCATGCGCGCCGGGGATCACCGCCTCGAGCGTTCGGGGATCGAGCAGCATGTCCCAGACGGCCTGCCGGGGCGCCGCGACGAGCGCCGAGCCTTCGCCCGTCAGCTTGCGCTCGCCGGGCTTGGCGGGCTCGCGAACCGTCTTGGGTGCGTCGCGAGACGGCTTCTCTTCGGATGCGAGACGGTCGGCGAGGCGCGCGGGAACGAGCGGAAGCGTTACGTCGTCGAAACCGCAGGCATCCGCCACCGCATTGGCGAGGCAGACGGGGGTCGACATGCAGTTACCCTCACCCACCCCCTTCGCCCCGAGGGGGGTGAAGGGCGACGGGCTTTCGTAATGGAGAATGATCGGCTCGGGGACTTCCATGACCGTCGGGATCAGGTAGTCGGCCAGCGTCCCGGACAGGAAGCTGCCGTCCGGACCGTAGGCATATTCCTCCAACAGCGCCGCGCCGACCGCATGGGCGAAACCACCCGTCACCTGCCCGGCCACCATGCCGGGATGCAGGATCCGGCCGCAATCGTGCATCGTCACGTATCGGTCGATGCGCACGGCGCCGGTGAGCCGGTCCACCTCGACGCCGCAGAAGTCGAAGATGAAGCCATGGCAGAGCGAGGAATTGACCAAGTCCTCGTCGTCTGGCGCGATCAACTGTTCCGGGGTCCAGAACACGGTCTCGCGGATCGTCTGATCGACGTCGTCGGGCAGCGTGCCCGGGGCCCAGTGCGCCGCGGCGGCGACGCGCGCGAAAGAGACGGCGTTCTGCGTGTTGCTGCGCGCATAGGCGCGACCGTCCGATAGCTCCACCTCGTCCGCCGTCACGTTTAGCTGGCCGGCGGCCACACGCTTCAGCTTCGCGGCAATCCGATCGGCCGCGAGCTTGGCAGCGCCCGCGACCGCGGGCGCGAAGCGGCTCGAATAATTGCCCGAGGCGATGGACCACGCGTCGCGTGCCGTGTCGACGTCGGCGAGGACCCGGATGGCGCCGGGATCGAGGCCCAGCACGTCGGCAACGACCTGAGCGAGCACGGTGCGGTGCCCCTGCCCCTGCGGCACGGAGGCGACCTTGACCGACACGGCGCCAAGCGGATCGATCGCAATCGTGGCGGTGGCCTGCGCGCCGCTCTTCGGCCCGGCCTTGCGGCGCGCGGCGGGAGACAGGACGGCGGTGATGTAGCCCATGTTGGAGACGCTCGGCTCGACCGCGGCCGTGTAGCCGATGCCGTAGAGCCGTCCTTGCTCGCGGGCCGCCCGGCGCGTTTCGAGAAGGTCGGCCAGCCCGCCCTCCTCGATCGCCCTTGCCATGGCCGCCTGGTAGTCGCCGCTGTCCAGCAGGGCACCGGTGGCGGTGCGGTAGGGAAAAGCACCGGCGGGAACAAGATTGCGGGAGATGACGTCGAGGGGATCGAGTTCGAGTTCGATCGCGATGCGCTGCATCAGCCGCTCAAGCGCAAAATACATCTGCGGGCCGCCAAACCCTCTGTTGAGGCCGGTCGGGGTCTTGTTGGTGAGGACGATCCGGTTGCGGATGGCGACATGGCGAATGGCGTAGGCGCCTGTCATGTTGCCGTGCATGCGGTAGAGCGTGGCCGGCTCAGGCGCACGTAGATGCGCACCACAGTCTTCGAGTTGGTCCCAGCGTAGCGCCGTGACCCGTCCGTCCGCCTCAACGGCTGCCTCCAGAGTGGTGACCCGGTTCGTGGCCGATACGGAGGCCGACAGGTGCTCGAGCCGGTCCTCGATCCACTTGACCGGCCGATTGGCGACGCGCGCGGCTAGAGCCATCAAAATGACGTAGGGAAACACACCCTGCTTGATGCCGAATGAGCCACCGGAATCGGGTGGCGTGCGCAGGCGCATCCGGTTGCCAGGCACTCCGAGGGCGCGAGCGATCACAGCATGGATTGAGAAGGGTCCCTGAAAATTGGCGGTGACGTCGTAGGCGTCCTCGCCGGGAGCGTAGGACGCGACAACGCCGTAGGTCTCGATCGGCGTGCCTGAGTTGCGGGGGTAGCTTATCGTGACGCCCACACGACGCGTGGCGTTCTCGAAGGCTGCAGCCGGTTCACCGTATTGAAACCGGCGCTCGTTGATGACATTGCCACCAAGCGTTGGGTGGAGCGTCGGCGCATCCATCTCGGTGGCGGCCTGCGGATCCACCACGGCGGCCAAGGTCTCGTATTCGACCTCGACGAGATCAGCCCCGTCCTCAGCAAGATAACGATCGGCCGCCACGATCACGGCCACCGGCTCGCCGACGTAGCGCACCCGGTCCATTGCAATCGGCCAAGCCTCGACGTCGGCCTTCACCCCGACGGTCATCGAGCGCGACAAGCGACGCACGTCTTCACCTGTGAGGACGCAGACGACGCCGGGCAGCGCGAGCGCCTTCGTCGAGTCAATGCGGCGCAGATTGGCGTGCGCGTGCGGCGAGCGCAAGATTGCCGCGTGCAGCGTGCCCACTGCGATCGGAAGATCGTCCACGTATTGGCCACGGCCCGTCAGCAGCGCCGCGTCCTCGACGCGCGGCACCGAACGACCCGTCCAGCCGCTCGATCGCGGTATGGCGGTCATGTCCTGGTCTCCTCCCGGAGCTCTCGACTGTCGAGAGCGCCAAACCAAAGAGCAGCCTAGGAGTGGCGTTCTCGCCTTGCGATCCCGCCGGGTATCAATGCTTACCGAGGTGTCTCAAGATCGCGCGTGCAGCGCGTTACCGCACGAAATACCGAGGGCGAGGAGCCTGCGTGATCGTGGAAGAAGCGAGAAAAATGCGAGGGAACGGAAAAACCGAGACTTTCGCCGATCACCGAAAGGCTGGCGTCGCTGTCAGACACCGCCCGGACGGCACGCTCTAGCCGGGCTGCGTTTAGATAAACCCTTGGCGAAACGCCGAAGGAGGCTTCGAACAGACGGTAGAATTGAGCGCGCGAGACGGTCGTGGCCGTGATCAGGTCGTCGATATGCCCCACCGCGCCTGGATCTTCGTCGATTCGGGCGGCGACGGCCCGGATCCGCCGGTCGACGCTCAGCCCCCGCCCCAGATCCCGCAGCGAGACGGCCGAGTCGCGCCATGGGGTGAAGCGCTCGATGACCGCAATCATCAAGTCGGACAGGAGGATTTCGTGCAGATGTTGGGCTTCCGGCTCGGAAACCATGGTACGGGCCATCGTGTCGGCAAGCGCGCGGATGCGAGGTGTAATTGTGCCGACCGCCTCGGCGAAGAAGCCTGGTCTGCCGCTTGCGGTCCAATTCGGTCTAAATTCTGCGAGCCACCGCGGCTCGATGTAGAGTGCTAAAATAATGGTCGGCGGGCGACGTGGATCATGCGCGTAGGCATGCGACTCCCAGGCATTGACGAGGACGGCGCTTTCGCTCGTCAACGGAACAAGATCGTCGCGGACCCAAAACTTGGTGTCCGCGCCTTCTACCTTTAGGAGCACGTGGCAATGCGGATGGGCATGACGCACAAGGGGACGATCCATATCCAGGAGCGCGACGCGACCGAATGTTCCCTGGGCAACTCTTAGGGCGTTCGACATAGGTCGATCATACGGCACTCCCGTTCGAAAAGCTTGGTTTCTTACTTGGCGAGTTGATTTTCTGAACTATCGGGCGAGTTCGTGTGTATCTTGCAAAGATGACGCCTCGAGGCGTGGATCGGATAGCATCTCCCAAACGTCGGCTTTCGGGGTCTCGGTCCGTCGCATAGGATGGTAACAAAGGGCACAAAGCGGTCCCTAACGATTGAGCCTAGCCGCGAGCAAAGCTACCCATCAGGTAGCGTCGCGGGTACTGCTCCGTCCCGCGCCCGTTGAATCGTCAGACGGCTGACCACGAATTCTCGAGCCAGCGCGGAGATCGAGGCCCCCTCCCCCAGGCGATCGCTTGGCTCTGTTGCAAAGATGCGAAGGCAGTGAGAGCCTGTAGCTCTGAAGACGGCGGACAGCGAGGGCTCGGGCATGAGTTTGGCGTTCAAGGGCCGGCACTTCGCTCCCGACATCATCCTCCTGTGCATGCGCTGGTACTGCCGCTACGCGCTGAGCTACCGCGACCTCGAGGAGATGATGGCCGAGCGCGGCCTATCGGTCGATCACACCACGATCTACCGCTGGGTCCAGCACTACGCCCCCGAGCTGGACCGCCGCGTCCAGTGGTGCCGGAACCGCAATAGCGGCAGCTGGTACGTCGATGAGACCTACGTGAAGGTCCGGGGTGAGTGGATGTACCTCTACCGCGCGATCGGCGATCGGGGCGAAACGCTGGACTTCCAGCTGTCGCAAAAACGGACGACAAAGGCGGCCAAACGCTTCCTCGTCAAGGCATTGAACCGGTCGCCGCATAACAGGCCTTCGGTGATTTCGACAGACAAGAACCCGGCCTACAACGAAGCGATCGCTTCACTACGGCGAGAAGGGCGGCTCGCGGCGACCTGTCAGCACCGGCAGATCAAATACCTGAACAATCGGCTCGAGTCCGATCATGGGAAGCTCAAACAGCGGATCCGACCTGTGCGTGGCTTTCAATCCCAGAAGACGGCTCACAACGCTATCCGCGGCTTCGAGACGATGCGGATGTTCCGGAAGGGGCAATTCCGCTCGATGGTCGACAGCCTCGCCGGCGGATCTGAGGCCCGCTTCATCGGACGGCTGTTTCAGGTGTTCGTCGCCTGAGATTGGAACAGAACGGGATCATTGCGGCCCGATGGGCTATTCGCAACAGAGCCCGACACGCTGGATTTGACGAGCATGTCGCCGACCTTGGGCATTCGTATGAGGGTCAATTGCCGAGTCGGCGTGCGATGGCGTCGGCTGCGGTTCGAATGTCGGCTCCAAGCTTATCCAGAGTATGGGTACTCGCCTGATTGCGGATGAGACTGACGGCGATGCCGGCGATAGCGCAGCCGGAATGGTCTTGGATCGACGCGCCCAGGCAGATCATGCCCTCGCGGACTTGCCCATCATCAATCGAGTAGCCGCGCCGACGCACGAGATCGAGTTCCTGGCGCAACTGATTGAGCGAGCCGACACCCAGCGGCGTCAAGGGCGCGGGCCAGTTCTTCGGGTCGGCGAACAAACGATCGAGGTCGCCAGCCGGCATTGCGGCCAGAAGCGCCTTGCCGGTCGCCGTGTAGGGCGCAGGCAGGCGCATTCCGATACGAAAGGTGAGGCCGAGCGGATCGCCGCTGTCCCGGCACGCGACATAGACCACCTCCCGTCCGTCCAGAATCGTCAAAGTGATCGTGTGAGCGTTGAGATTGGTTTCGCCGGTTAAATAGCGCTGGAATTCGCCGGTGAGATTGGTCTGACTAAGAAAGCCGCTCGCCCAGCGCATCAGTCTGGGCCCGAGCCGAAACCGCCCGTCGGCGCCACGAACCACCAGATTGAACTCCATCATGGTCGCGATAAGGCCATGGGCCGAGCTTTTCGGCAGGCCCAGTTCGCGCGCGATATCAACCGCCGCGAGCGGTTCCGACGTGCTTTCCAAGAGATCGAGCACCTCGATCGCGCGGCGAAGCGCCGGTGTGGCACCGGCCGTTCGGGGTTCGAACAACTCCGACATGGAATTGACATTTCCTATTGAGAGGAACAATCTCGGTTCATGGTACGGAACTTAGTTCAACTAAATGAACTAAGAGGCTTCGTTGGCAGGGGGTTCCTTTGGTTCAGCTTCGCTTCCCCGAGCTTCTGCGTGAATCTTGCCTGATCGATGGGATTTGGTCGACCGCCTCCAGCGGCGCAACGATCGGAATTCACGACCCGGCCGATGGTTCGTTGATCGCGCGCGTTCCCTCGCTCGCTGCGGCGGAGGTCGAGCAGGCGGTCGAGGCGGCGCGCCGGGCCTTCAAGTCGTGGTCGGGGCTCGCCGCGCAGGAGCGAGCCAAGATTCTGCGTCGCTGGTTCGAGCTGATCGTCGCCCATGCCGACGATCTCGCCGCGCTCATGACGGCCGAACAGGGCAAGCCGCTGGCTGAGGCGAGAGGCGAGGTTCTTTATGCCGCGTCCTTCATCGAGTGGTTTGCGGAAGAGGCCAAGCGTGTCTACGGCGAGGTCATTCCTGCACCGCAGGCCGACAAGCGGCTGGTGGTGTTGAAGCAGCCGGTCGGCGTATGCGCGGCCATCACGCCCTGGAACTTTCCTGCCGCCATGATCACCCGCAAGGCCGCCCCGGCCTTGGCAGCAGGCTGCGTCATGATCGTCAAGCCCGCCGAGCAGACGCCGTTGACCGCGCTGGCGCTGGGCGTTCTAGCGAAGGAGGCCGGCATTCCTGCCGGCGTTCTTCAGATCGTGACAGGCGAGGCGCGCACCGTCGGCGGTGTGCTGACTGGCAGCGACGTGGTGCGCAAGCTGTCCTTTACAGGCTCGACGGAGGTCGGGCGCACTTTGATGGCCGAGTGCGCGCCCACCATCAAGCGACTGTCCCTGGAACTCGGTGGCAACGCGCCCTTCATCGTCTTCGACGACGCCGATCTCGACGCCGCAGTGGAGGGGGCGATTGCCTCCAAATACCGCAATGCCGGCCAGACCTGCGTTTGCGCCAATCGGCTCTATGTCCAGGCTGGCGTGTTTGACGCCTTCGCCGAGAAGCTGGCAGCCAAGGTGGCGGCGCTTCCCGTCGGGCGCGGCACGGAGCCCGGCGTCCAGATCGGCCCTTTGATCGACGAGGCGGCGGTGGAGAAGGTCGAAAGCCATCTGGCGGATGCCCTCGCCAAGGGCGCTCGTCTTGTCACCGGCGGCCAGCGCCATGCGTTGGGCGGACTGTTTTTCGAGCCGACCGTGCTGGCAGGCGCGACATCCGACATGCGCCTCGCGCGCGAGGAAACCTTCGGCCCGGTCGCCCCGCTCTTCCGCTTCGAAACCGAGGAAGAGGTGATCGCGCTCGCGAACGACACCGAGTTCGGTCTTGCCTCCTACTTCTACACCGAGAACGCCAAGCGAGCGTGGCGCGTGGCCGAGGCGCTGGAATACGGCATGGTCGGCCACAACACGGGCCTGATCTCCAATGAGGTCGCCCCATTCGGCGGCGTCAAGCAGTCCGGCCTCGGGCGGGAAGGCTCCCATCACGGCATCGAGGAATATCTCGAGGTCAAATACTGGTGCTCGGCTCTGCGCTGAGACGCACCGGACCGGCATCGCTTGCTTCGGGCGCGCGCTCGTCTCAGCCCCAAACTAGCTGGGAAGGCGCTTGGCCTATGGTTGGGAGGTAGTTCATGACCATCGAGAGTTTCGAATTTCGCACCGTGCCGGCCATTCAGGTCGAATGGTCGGGCGCGCAGCGTCTTGGCCAGCGTCTGGCCGAGCGGTTCGCGGCGCGGCGCCTGCTGCTCGTCACCGACGCCGGGTTGGTGAAGGCTGGGCTCATCGCCCCGATCACGGCCGATCTTAAAGCCTCCGGCTTCACCGTCACGGTCTTCGACGCCGTGGTGGCCGATCCACCGGAGGCCGTTCTGCTCGACGCCGTGGCGCGCGCCAAAGCCGGGGGTTGCGACATCGTTGTGGGTCTTGGCGGCGGCTCCTCGCTGGACGTGGCCAAGCTCGCGGCCGTTCTTACCGTGTCCGAGCAGCCTTTGAGCGAACTCTACGGCATCGGCAAGGTCACGGGCTCGCGCCTGCCCTTGGTCCTGGTGCCGACCACGGCTGGCACGGGGTCGGAGGTCACGAACATCTCCATTCTGACCACCGGCGAGACCACCAAGATGGGCGTCGTCTCTCCCCAGCTCTACGCCGACTACGTGGTGCTTGACGGTGAGCTGACCGTGGGCCTGCCGGCGATCCATACGGCGGCCACCGGCATCGATGCCATGGTCCATGCGATCGAGGCCTATACGGGCCGGCACAAGAAGAACCCGCTTTCCGACGCCTTGGCGCGCGAAGCGCTGCGACTGCTGGGGACCAACCTCGTGGCGGCCTGCCGCGACGGCTCGAACCGCGAGGCGCGCGAGGCCATGCTGCTCGGCGCCATGCTGGCGGGCCAAGCCTTCGCCAACTCGCCGGTGGCGGCTGTCCATGCACTAGCCTACCCGCTGGGCGGCCACTACCACATCCCGCACGGGCTTTCTAACGCGCTGATGCTGGGGCCGGTGCTGCGCTTCAACGCCGCCGCGGCCGCGCCGCTCTATGCCGAGCTGGCCGACGTGATCGGCGTTCCGGGAACCGGAGATACGTTGACGCGCTCCGACGCCTTCGTCGCCGCGATGCAAGCCTTGATGGACGAGAGCGGCGCGCCACGCCGCCTGCGCGACGCAGGCGTTTCGCAAGACAGCCTGCCACGTCTGGCCACGGATGCGATGAAGCAGACGCGGCTTCTCGTGAACAATCCGGTCGAGGTCACGGAGGCCGACGCGCTGCGCCTCTACACCGAAGCCTTTTGACCCGCGGCCCGATCTCGACCAGGCCCAGCAGCTATCCAGAGGAGGAAACCAATGACGGACATCAGGCTTTATATGCTTCAGTCGGGAACTCTGAAGTGCAAGGTTCACAATATCAAGATGAACCAGGGCGACGGCGCGGATTATGAAATCCCCGTGCCCTTCTTCCTCATCACTCACCCCAAGGGACACACGATCATCGACGGCGGCAACGCCATCGAGGTGGCGAGCGACCCGCGCGGACATTGGGGCGGCATCTGCGACGTGTATTGGCCGGTGCTGGAGAAGGACCAGGGCTGCGTCGACCAGATCAAGTCGCTGGGCTTCGACCCGGCCGACGTGCGCTATGTCGCCCAGTCGCATCTCCATCTTGACCACACCGGCGCGATCGGGCGTTTTCCCAACGCCACCCATATCGTCCAGCGCACCGAATACGAATATGCCTTCACGCCGGATTGGTTCGCAGGGGGCGGCTACATCCGCAAGGATTTCGACAAGCCCGGTTTGAAATGGCAGTTCCTCAACGGCGAGGCGGACGATCATTACGACGTCTATGGCGATGGCACGCTCATCACGATCTTCTCGCCGGGCCACGCGCCGGGTCACCAGTCGTTCCTCGTGCGCTTGCCGCAGTCCAATCCCATGCTCCTGACGATCGACGCCGCCTATACGCTCGACCATTGGGACGAGAAGGCGCTGCCGGGCTTCCTGGCCTCCACGGTCGATACCGTTCGCTCCGTTCAGAAGCTGCGCGCGTTTGCCGAGAAGGTCGGCGCGACGGTCGTCACCGGTCACGACCCGGACGCTTGGCCGACCTTCAAGAAGGCACCCGACTACTACGCGTAAGGCCGCCTGGTTTCTATCCAAGACAAGCGATTGCCGCGTTGCCCTTCCTACGCGGCAATCATACGAAATTAACTCGTATGGATTCCGCAGGGGAGCGGGAGAGGCTCACACTCTCCCGCGCAACGTGGCCTCGCCATGTTCGCTAAGACCGAAATGGCGGCTTCCACTACGTTGCGGCGAAAAGCCGATCGTCTCTTTTCCACCCCGTCCGGTCTCGGGCGTTGGAGGGAGCGGACGCCCGGAAGTAGCCCATCTCCATTCGTTCGATGAGAGACGAAGCAGCAAAACGTGTGCCGGTTCCAGGCTCGGTCGCTTTCCAGTTCGGTCAACCATATAGCGCCCGATATATGCGCCATCTAAAGACCTGAAATCGCTTCGCTCGAAAGGTCGCTCGGATCCTCCACTTTATGCTCAATGGGTGCTCTATCCGTCGGGTTCTATCGCGGTTGGGGCTCCATCTCTCGCCCGCTGGATCGTCAATCGACTGACTGCGAACTCTCGAGCCAGCGCCGAGATCGAGGTCCCCTCCCCCAGGCGCTCGCGAACGACGCGCTTCTGCTCCGCCGACAGCTTGGCAGGGCGGCCGAGCACCTTGCCCTGCTCCGTCGCCCGGATCAGTCCGGCGTGCGTGCGCTCGATCAGGAGATCGCGTTCAAACTCGGCGACGGCGTTGATGACGCTCATGGTCATGCGGCCGGTCGAGCTCGTCAGGTCGACGCCGCCCAGCGCCAGGCAGTGAACCTTGACGCCCATCTCGGCGAGTAGCTCGACCGTGGCCCGCACGTCCATGGCGTTGCGCCCGAGACGGTCCATTTTCGTGACGACGAGGATGTCCCCCTCCTCCATCCGATCGAGGAGCTTGCGGAAGCCCTCGCGATCTTTGGCGGCGAGCGAACCGGAGACGGTTTCGGAAACGACCCGACGGACCTGGACCTCGAAACCAGCCGCCCGGATCTCGCCGATCTGGTTGTCGGTGGTTTGGCCGTTCGTGGAGACGCGAACGTAGGCAAAAAGTCGGGACATTCGGGCTCAAGCCTGCTCGGAAACGTGCCGAATTTATAGCGCATGCGCGATACCAGCGGTAGATAGTTTACGAGCAGCCGTGGCCGACCCTGCGCTAAACCGATCATTTGAGAGCATGTCACTCGGCTGCGGGAGGCCATGGAGCCTACACTTGACGTCTGGTAGGAGAGCGCGTGTGCTTCGGTCTATGCACCATTACGCCTTTCTGGCATAAAGTATGTCATTCTGCTTTGCAGTCATATAGCGCAGCTAAGGGTTCTCGCCATGCCGGCAGCCAAGGGCAAGATCGTCGAAGGCGGGCGGGTTATTCTGCCGGCAGCGTTTCGCAAGTCGATGGGGTTGCAGAAGGGCGATACCGTTCTGATGGAACTGCATGGCGAAGAGATTCGCATCCGCCCCGCCCGCTCTGCGTTGCGGCGTCTTCAGGAGAAGCTGCGTGACTATGCACCTGAATTGGGATCGGTGGCGGATGAGCTGATCGCCGAGCGGCGTCAGGAAGCGACGAAGGAGTAGCTGATGGCCTGCGTCCTCGATGCGTCCGCCGTTCTCTGTCTGCTCTTTTCCGAGAAAGGCTCCGACAAGGTCGAAGCCCGGCTCGGTGACGCCAGCATGTCCGTCGTCAACTACACCGAGGTTCTATCCAAGCTGATCGATCGGGGCCTGGGTGCAGACGAGGCGGTTCAGGATCTGTCCGATCTCGACATCGCGATCGTCCCCGTGGGTCAGGAGGTCGCCGAGGAGGCGGCCCGTCTGCGATCCCTGTCGAAGGACGTCGGCCTGTCGCTGGGGGATCGGTTCTGCCTCGCACTCGCCAAGAACCTGGGTGTGCCAGCCCTCACGAGCGATCGCGCCTGGAAGGAGATTGCGAAGGCCGCCGGCGTGAAGGTCGAGGTCATTCGCTGAAGCGGGTTATGAGGATGGAGGAAGACAAACCAATGGACGGTATCAGCCCTTCCTGACGGATCTCTTCGGCGTGCCCTCGCCCACCCCACGCGCGCTTGCTGAGACCCGTCGGCCCACGCCTTCGCGACGTGTCGTGGGAAGTGCTCCGGCTTAAAGGAAAGCCTTCGAACTGGACACCTTCTTGGTCGAGCGCTGGGAGCCGACCGGACAATATCATCGGCTCGTCGCTGCCCCAATAAAATTGCTGCTCCCCACAGGCCGAAAGGCCGTTGGGCGGGTTGTGCCTTTCAGCATATGAAGCGGAACCGTCGTGAAGGCCTTAATGGGCCTGACCGAGATAGAGGCTGGCGGCGCGCTCGTCGTCGAGAAGCGCACGGGCCGGTCCCTTCAACGCCACCCTGCCGATGTCGAGGATGTAGCCGACATCCGAGATCGCCAGAGCTTGTCGAGCGCGCTGCTCGATGAGAAGCACCGCCGTGCCCTCCCTGGCCAGCCCGGCGATGCGCCGGAAGCTGTCCTCGACGAGGGCGGGCGACAGCGCCGCCGTCGGCTCGTCGAGGACGACGAGCCGCGGGCGCGTCATCAGCGCGCGGGCGAAGGCGAGCTGCTGGCGCTCGCCGCCCGACAGGCTTCCCGCCCGCGCCTTGCGACGCTCGGCCAGCGCTGGGAACAGAGCGAAGAGTTCCGCAATCCGGGCCTTCCGATCCCGGACGCCCTCCACCACCTCGAGGTTCTCGGTGACGGTCAGCGGCGCGAAGACGTTGGCGACCTGCGGCACGTAGCCGACGCCGAGACTTGCGCGCTTCTCGGCGGGAATCGAGGCGAGAACGGCGCCCTCCAGAAGAATACGCCCGCCGACGCGTGGCAGCAGGCCGACCACGGCCTTGGCCAAGGTCGACTTTCCGGCGCCGTTGGTGCCGGCGATGGTGACGACCTGTCCGGCATCGACGGCGACGTCGATGCCGTTGAGGATGTCGACCTCGGAATAGCCCCCCGTGAGGGCCTCGATCGCGAGCAGGCTCATGACAGACCTCCGAGATAGGCTTCGCGCACGAGCGGATCGGCGAGCACCTTGGCCGGCGGGCCGCTGGCGATGAGCCGCCCGCGGTCCATCACGTGCAGCGTGGTGACGAGGCGCGAGAGGGCGCCGAGATCGTGTTCGATGACGAGGAAGCCGATGCCTTGCGCGTTGAGCTCGCGAACCCGCTCCGAAATCTCCTCGATCAGCACCGGATTGACCCCGGCGAAGGGCTCGTCGAGAAGGATGGTGCGCGCGCCCGTCATCAGGGCCCGGCCGAGTTCCACCAGCTTCTTCTGGCCGCCCGAGAGCTGGCCCGCCGAAACCTCGGCGACGCGCGCGAGGTTCAGGAAACCGAGAAGCCCGTCGACCTTCTCGCGCAGCGCGGCCTCCTCGCGCCGGACGCGGCCGGGGGCGAGGAACAGCGAACTGAGCGTCTCGCCGGCTTGGGCCGGCGCAGCGGCCATCAGGTTCTCGCGCACGCTGAGATGGGAGAACTCGCGCGGCACCTGGAAGGTGCGCACCAGCCCGCGCCGCGCCCGTTCGCTGGCCGACACGCGGTGCAGCGGCCGACCGTCGAACGAGACCTCGCCGGCATCGGCGTCGAGGAAGCCGGTGACGATCGAGAACAGCGTGGACTTGCCGGCGCCGTTGGGTCCGATCAGCCCCACGAGATCGCCGGCTGGCACGCTGAAGGTGACGTCGTCGGTGACGCGCACGGCACCGTAGGATTTGACGAGATGGCGGACGTCGAGACTCATCGCTTGGTGAAGTCTCCCATGAGGCCCTGCGGGCGGTAGAGGGTGAAGAGGACGAGGGCGAAGCCCACCGCGAAGATGCGGATCTCGGCCATCGCCGCGCCGGAGACGAAGGGCAGGACGTCCGGCAGGAAGCGGGAGCCTTCGAGGAGCAGCATGAGCACGAGCGTGCCGATCACCGCGCCGGAGATCTTGCCGGCGCCGCCGAGGATCATCGCCATCCAGATCTGGAAGGTGACGAGGGGGATGAACTGGTCGGGCGTGACGTAGCCGACGTAATGGGCATAGAAGCTGCCGCCGAGCGCCGAGAGGGCCGCGCCGACCATCAGCACCTGCGTCTTGAAGCGGGCGGGATCCTTGCCGAGGGCGCTCACCGCCTCCTCGTTGTCTCGGATCGCGCCGATGATGCGGCCGAAGGGCGAGCGCACGATGCGGCGCATGGCCAGCACCACCGCGAGATTGACCAGAAGCAGCGTGCCGAGCACGAGCAGCGGCTGGGCGGTGCGCGCCTCGGCGAAGGCGAAGAGGCGGGGAATGCCGGGAATGCCCTGCACGCCGGCCGTCAGCTCCCCCTCGCTGATGATCGCCACGCGCACCACCTCCGAGAAGCCGAGCGTGGCGATGGCGAAATAGTCGTCGCGGAGCCGCAGTGCGATGAGCCCGATCGGCCAGGCGGCGGCGACCGAAATTAGCATGCCCGCCGCGAAGCCCAGCAGGATGGGATAGCCCATCGTCGAGAGAATGGCGGAGGCATAGGCGCCGATGGCGAAGAAGCCGACGAGGCCGAAATTGGTGAGGCCGGTGAGCCCGTACTGAAGGTTGAGGCCGAGCGTCAACAGGGCGTAGATCGCGACGAAGATCGCGACGGCGAGGACATAGGCTTCCATCAGCGGGCTCCATCCTGGCGGCCGAACAGGCCGCGAGGTCTCACGAGAAGAACGAGCATGAGGACGGCGAAGGCGACCGCGATCTTGTAGGTGAAGCCGACGAACGGGGTGGCGAGCTCCTGCACCACGCCGAGCAGCACGCCCGCCACCACGGCGCCGAGCGGATGGCCGATGCCGCCGAGAACGGCCGCGGCGAAGGACGGCAGCAGCATGTTCCAGCCCATGTCGGGCGTCACCACCGTCTTCATGCCGAGAATGAGGCCGGCCATCGCCGACACGGCGCCGGCGAGCGCCCAGAGGGCGAGCATGACGCGCACGGGATCGATGCCGGAGACACGCGCGAGCGAGGGGTCGGCCGAGACGGCGCGCATGCGCCGGCCTATCGACGTCTTCTCGAGGATGAGGAAGACCGCGACGAGCGTGACGATCGTGACACCGGCGAGCTTCAGATCTGTCGGCTGGATCCGCATGTCGAAGAGCATCATCGGGCGCGTCAAAGGCATCCGGAACACCTGCGGCTGCTGCCCGTAGACGAGGCCGAGGCCGGCGCGGACCATGAAGCCGACGCCGATCGAGGCGAGCAGCGACATCACCGGGCGGCGGTCGGCGAGCTTGCGGAAGACGAGGAGGTAGAGCGCGACGTTGAGGAGAATGCCGGCGAGAAGCGCGCCGGCGCCCCCGAGGACCATCGAACCGGTCGCCCCCGCCGCGGCGAGCGCCGCATAGGCGCTGAGCGACATGACGTCGCCCGTCGCTGCGTTGGGAAAGCGGGCGACACCGAAGACGAGCGTGACGGCGAGCGCGCCGAGCCCGATCACCAGGCCGGACATCAGCCCGGACAGGAGCAGATCGAAGAAGCTGGTCATGGATCCCGCAGACAGGATGGAGGAGGCCGGAACGGCGGCGAGGGCGGACGCGTGCCGGCCGTCTGGCGACGGGCCGACACGCGCTTCGGGGGCGTCGTCAGATCTGGACGACGTACCGGCGCTGGAAGGCGTCGCCCTCGAAGAAGAAGGCGCCGAAATCCGGCGTCACGTCACCGAACGCGTCGAGATCGAGGACGGAGGAGGCGCCGTCGTAGTTGATCGACTTGCCGGCCTTCAGCGCGTCGCGGCCGGCCGCGAACGAGGTCACGACCTCGCCGTCCGGTCCTGAGACTTCGACGATCTTGGCATTGATCGCGGCGTTGTCGGCACCGGGGCCGGCGGCCTCGATGGCGAGTGCGAGCAGCACCGTCATGTCGTAGGTCATCGCCGCGTAGTTGTTGGCCGTGCCGGGCTCGCCCATCTCCTTGCGATAGAGCGCGTCGAAGGCGGCGAAGGCGGGCGAGCTTTCGTTGGCGACACTCTCGACCGTGATGACGTTGGCCATGACCTCGGGACCGAGCGTGGCGACCGTGTCGACGTTGAAGGCCCAGCGGGGAATGATGAACTTGTTCGTCGCGCCGCTCTGGAACCACTCGCGCAGGATGATCGCGGTGTCGGCAACGTAGGAGCCCATGACGATGACGTCCGGCTCGCCGTCGAGCACGCTCTGCAGTTCGGAGCGGTAGCTCGGCTGGTTCGGCTCGTAGACGACGACCTTCTCGACCGTGCCCCCGTCCGCCTTCCAGGCCTTGGCGAAGCCCTCGGTGTTGCCGATGCCGGAGGCGTTGTTGAAGGCCATCGTCGCCGGCTTCTTGAAGCCCTCGCGCTTGGCGATCTCGGCAAAGGCGCGGCCGAAGCGGTCGTTGGTCGCCTGGAACCGGTAGGAAAGATGCTTGGCGTTGGCCGGAGCCACCGAGAGCGCCGGGGCGCCCGAGGTGTTCATCAGAATGGCGCCGGCATCGTTGCACAGCGGAATCACCGCCAGCGAGACGCCCGACGACCAGGTGCCGAGGATCGCCTGAACCTCGTTGACCTCGAGGAGCTTCTTGGCAGCCAGCACCGCGGCCTGCGGCTGGGTCTGCGTGTCGTCCTGGAACACCGTGAGGGTGCGGCCGGCTGCGCCGCCGGCAGCGTTGATCTCGGCGGCGGCGGCCACGATCATCTTCTGCATGCCGGTGCCGAAGGTCGAGCCGGCCCCGGTGATCGGGCAAAGCGCCCCGATCCGGTACTCGGCGCCCTGTGCGAGCGCGGTCCGCGGCATCGCCGCCGCGAGCGTTCCGGCGGCCATCATCTGCAGGGCCTGACGTCTGTCGAGCTTCATGTCTGTCACCTTGTTCGGGAGGGATGAGAAGCGGCCGGCGCCGCGAGAATCAGAAGCGCTCGGACTGCTTGACGACCGCGCCGTCCTTGATGATGAGCGGCATGTGGCGGCCTTGGCCGGTCAGCAGCGAGAGGTCGGCCAACGGATCGCCGTCGACCACCACGAGATCGGCGAAGGCGCCGGGCGCGAGCGTGCCGACGAGACCCTCCATGCCGACGATCCGGGCGGCATCGCCGAGCGCCGAGCGGATCACGTCCATCGCCGGCAGGCGTTCGCCGCGCAGCACGAACTCGTCGGACTGGAAGGCATGCATCTCGCCCAGGAGATCGGAGCCGTAGCCCATCGTCACCCCCGCCTCGTGCAGGATGGTGAGCGCGTCCAGCCCGGCGCCCCGCACGTCCTCGATCTTGGCGACGGACTCGGGCGGCAGGCCGAGCCCGGCGCCGTCCTTGGCCAGACGATGGAAGGTGACGTTGGTCGGCACCACGAAGGCGCCCTTCTCTTTGATCAGCGCGGCCGTCTGCGCCGTCACGAGATTGCCGTGCTCGATCGACACGACGCCGCATTCGAGAGCTCGGCGGATCGCCTCGTCGGTGTAGAGATGCGCCGCGACATAGGTCTGCGCGTTGCCGGCCTCCTCCACCGCGGCCAGGATCTCGTCGCGCGAGAAGCCGAGGAAGGCGATCGGATCGGTCGGCGAGGAGACGCCGCCATTGGCCATCAGCTTGATGAACTGTGCGCCGGCCTTGATCTCCTCGCGGCAGGCCCGGCGCACCTCGTCGACGCCGTCGCAGACCCGGCCGAGCGTGCCCAGCCTGTCCTTGTAGTAGGCGACCGAGCGCGAATGGTTGCGGCCGCGATAGTCGGTGTGCCCGCCGGTCTGCGACAGCGCCTTGCCGCAGATCACGAGCCGCGGCCCCGCAATCGCGCCCTCCTCCACCGCTTGAACGAGGCCGTGGTCGGCGCCGCCGAGGTCGCGCACCGTGGTGAAGCCGCGCATCAGCATGGCGTTCATGATGCCGGCGGCGCGCAGCGCGACCAGCGAGTTGGGCAGTTCGGCGTTGGCGCCGAGATCGGGCGTCGAGGCGATGACGTGGACGTGGCAGTCGACGAGGCCGGGCATCAGCGTCCGGCCACCGAGATCGACGACCGTGGCGGTGCCGGAGGCGAGCGCCGAGCCGACCTCGCGCACGTAATGGCCCTCGACGAGGACATCGACGGCGTCGGAGGGGCGGTCCTGCGTTCCGTCGACGATGCGGGCGTTCTTCAGAAGAATGGCGGTCACGGGAAATCTTGTCCTGCGGTCTGGGAAGTGGGCTTTGCGGAGACGGGCGGCATGCCCTGATGCAGCAGCGTGCGAAGGCTCGCCTTCCAGAAGGCGAGAATCTCGCGGAAGTAGTCGGCGTCGTCGCGCACGATGGTCTGCTGCACCATGCCCCGAATAAGGCACATCGTGGCGTTCAGCATCACGCGGGCGCGGTCGGGACCGATGCCCTCCGGCTGGGCCAAGGTCGACCAGACCTCGTCAAGTGCGAGATGGAACTCCCTGACCACCGGGATCATTCGGGCTTTGAAGCCGGGGTTATGGCGCAGTTCCGGCAAATACTCGAGCGTCGTGTAGTAAAGGCCATCGGTCATCAGGTTCCACAGGTAGTCGACCACGAGATCAGAGGGATTGAGCCGATCGATCGAATCTTCGACGAAGGACTTCATCTCGACGATGACCAGCCGGAGTTGGAACTCCAGCGCCGAAGCGATCAGCTCCTCCTTCGACGTAAAATGATGCGTCAGCGCTCCTCGCGAGACCCCGGCTTCAAGCGAGATGTCCGGCGTCGTCAGTCGCGAGAACCCATGCCGCAGCAGAAGACGAATGGTCGCTTCCATGAGGAGGCGACGAGTGTCGGCACTTTTCTGATCTTGGGTTCGTTGCACGATCATTCTCCGATAAAAGAGAGAATGAACCCCTTATCAAAACATGCAAGCCTGTTTGTTTTGCTCCGGTGATCAAATTCCATTCACAGTCGGATTACGCCTGCAGCGCAGCATCTGATCGCCTTCATCTAGTGGATTAGGTAGAAGCCGCTATCA
Source organism: Aureimonas pseudogalii (assembly GCF_014196835.1). GTDB lineage: Bacteria > Pseudomonadota > Alphaproteobacteria > Rhizobiales > Rhizobiaceae > Aureimonas > Aureimonas pseudogalii. The sequence goes on along the minus strand of NZ_JACIEK010000017.1, from coordinate 17,219 downwards.
ATTTGAACGGAGAACCTATTGAAGCCTGCCTCACTTGGGACCGCCGCCGGGGCCGTTGATCGCGGTGTTCGAAGGACGCAAAGTTCTGACCACCGACAAGCACGGCTTCGGCACCATCGTCATCGCGCTAAGCGGCGCTAAGGTCGTGGAGCCAACATGACGAGGTGAATCTCACGACTATCAGTTGCGATGCCGGGCCGCGTTGTCGCGCACTACCGCTCGACGTATTGGACCACGGCGCGTGCAGGAGGACTTTCATCCCTTCGAAGCCGATGGGTTTTCGCCCGACACTCTCGTTAACAATGCCTAAGACATACTCGGCTATCGGCGGCGCATGCAAGCATGCGTCTGTCGGCTAAGAGCATACGCGATGTCCTTGCCCGGATCCACGATCATCCGGCTCGCTGGATCGACGAACTCCTGCCCTGGAACGCCAGACCCGATGTCCCGACTTCCCCCGCGCCTGCGCAAGCTTGACCGCCTGCTTCTCAACCTACCCGACGACGACGGACCAATGCTCGTCAGCGAACTCGACGGCTACCTCGCCGGTCTCCTCGTTTGTCCCGACCTCGTCGTCCCGAGCCAGTGGCTGCCGCAGGTCTGGAGCCGTGACGATGACGAGGAAAGCCAACCCGTGTTAGATGACATGGGCCACGCCCAGGCGACAATCGGCGCAGTGATGGAGCACTACAATGTCGTCGCCAAGGGCCTCGCCGTCGCCAAGCCGACCTACACGCCGGTCCTCGACGAAGATCCGCGGTCCGACGAGGTCCTGTGGGAACTGTGGGCCGATGGCTTCGGCCGCGCTGTCGACTTGAAGCCGTCGAGCTGGTCCGCGATCGATGCCAGCGGAGACGAAGAGGCCCGCGTCGCCCTCGCCGGGCTTCTCCAACTCGTCGCCATCGCCCGCGACGAGGGCACCCTGCCGAAGGAAGCCGTCCACGCCTTCGACGACACCGCGCCCGATCTTATCCCGCGCTGGGTCCTCGCCCTCAACGCATGGCACCTCGCCAACGCCACCGGCGTCCACGCCCCGATCTCAAGCTTCGGCAAGGTCGGCCGCAACGACCCATGCCCCTGCAGTTCAGGCAAAAAGTACAAGAAATGCTGCGTCCTCAACTGAGCCCAGCGCTCACCGGACAGTTACCTTGATCCGCCCAGACCGCAGCAACCCAAGGCGATAGGTCGTATCGCTCCTCCAGATCGCTTTCGATCACGGACGGTGTGCCGACAGATCGCCCATTCACGTATGCGACCACTGCGGAAGGAATGCTCGCCGAGATGAGGTTCTCAGCTACCCGTTCTCGAATGTAACGGACCGGTTCCCTTGCTTCGCCACCAGGCATTCCAGATACGATGGGCAACCGCATCGCAGTGCTCCGCAGTTTCGCGAAGGTCGGCAATCTGCATCATCCCGCCCAATCGGCATCTCCACGGTGCGTCAGACCGACGTCATCAGATAGTGGCTGCTTGTCTTAAGTCTCACCCCAAAGCTTACAGGCAGGAATCTACCCAGAATGCAGAATATCAGCTCTGCCGAACCGGAATGGCTCACAGAATGCAGGACATCCATCCCAATCGTCAGTAGTGGCTTCGATAGTTCGTTCAAGAGTATTCTGCCACCAATGGCAAACAGGCTCGACGAACGCGAATACGGTATCTGGTAGCTATCAGATATCCTATTTGGATGCTGATTTATGCTGTTGGATAAGCAGCTCCGTTGCCTTTTCAAACGTCTCGCCAATCCCCCACCCTTTTAAGTCAGCGACCGCGACGAAGGCGTCGATGACCTCTTGTTTCGTCTTAATGTTGAATTGGACGTTTCGACCCGTTCGTCGACGGCGCTGCATTTTTGGCGTTTGAGCGGTCTCTTCATGAGGTTCACGGCTACGAAAACCAGCCGCTTCAGCCGCCTTCCTTGTGTCAGCAGCTTTGAGCTTATCGCTTGGGGCCTTCGGGTTTGTCCAAGTTAAAGGATCGAAACTGTCCAACTCATCGCCAAAACCTAGAGGGGCACGTTCCTTCATGGTCATTATGCAGCCGCTTTCGCAGCAACCGCCGCCTTTAGTCGGGCAATGATCTCACCGGAGAACTCACGAGCGTTCTGCATTGCCTTATCAAGATTGCTTGTCAGCGCAGGATCAAGCGTACTCAGTGTTCCGCCGTAGTCGAACAGGTCACGAAAAGCTGCGCGTTCAACGATAGCCGTCTTGAATATATCTATACCGCCAGCCTGAAGCTGTTGCGAAACATTTTTAAGAGCTCGCGACGTGATCGCAGCACTGGTCCGTGTCAGAACGACCGCATGCGTGATTTTGCGACGAGACATTTTCTCTTGGTTTCTTATCAGCTTAATGGTTTTGGCGCCCCCTCGCGCGTCCATTGATGAGCCTTGGATAGGTATGACGACGAGATCAGCCATGCCAATCGCGTTTGAGACCATCAGACTCGCCGTACCTTCGAGGTCCACGATGACGAACTGCGCCGTTAATTCGGCAGCCTCAATCAGGTCGACCACCGTGTCCTCGCTAACGTCGGAGATGATCGTGACGGTTTCAGGCTTGCCTGGAAGCTTTCCCCATTGAGAAATCCATCGCTCCGGGTCTGCGTCGATCACAGTTACCTGCGCTCCTTTTGAGGCGAGTTCGGTCGCAAGCAGCAGCGCTGAAGTGGTTTTCCCTGCCCCCCCTTTGGGGTTTGCAAATGCGATGACAGGCATCGTCGCCTCCTCGGAATGGTCACAAAACAAAAAGCATATAGACGATAACTGATAGCTACCAGCTAAAATTGACGTGTTGGATGGCTACACGTCGCACGCAGAGATTGGATATCCGATAGCTACCATATAAAAATCTTGGTAGCTACCAGATAGCATAAGTGGTCGATATGAATGCTGAGGCTTGCCCGTAGCTTTGCAATGAAGCCCAACATGGGATGGCGTTGCCTCCCTGAGTCACCTAGTCTCGCACCTAGGTGCATCCCGAGTGAGTCGTGTCATGCCTGAATTACGAAGCCGAGCCCAGGACAATGCCCGCATTCGTGCGCGTCGGCGCGCCGAGGGGCTGACACCGATTGAAGCGGTCCTTCATCAGGATGAGATCGCAGCTCTCGACAAGGTGAAACGCGAATGTGGGTTCGCTTCCCGGTCTGAGGTCATACGGGCGATCATCGCCCGGATAGACCTTGCTACTTTTGCACCTGCAGACGCCGCAGCGCTTCCTCAGCGCGCCGTCTGATGTGGGCACCGCTTAATCACCAGGAGACGCGATAACGCAAAGAAAAAGGCCCCGAAGCGGGAGCCGCCTGGAGCCTGTTTCAAAGGTACGTCGCTGTCCTTTGATTTAGCCTTCTCCGTCCTCATCGTCAAATGAAAACGCGGCTTCCCGCCACGGCCTTGCTTTGCCTCGCGCAAGGAAGGGACCATGACGGACGAACGATCCCGCACGCCTCGACGCGTGCCCGTGCCGACGCGCGCCCTGGAAACAGGCGCGGACGCCGGAACGGACCTCTTTGCCCTCGTGCAGGGCGTGTCCGAGGCTCCGCACCCGGACTTTGCGGCGCGCGCCGAGATCTGGCGCGAGCAACGCGCCGGGCTGATTTCGGTCGCCGAGGCGCAGCGCCGCTCGGCCGCGATCGGCGCCGTGCCGGCGAAGCCGTCATCCGGTGTAGCTCTGCAGGGCAGAGCGGGTGCGCCGCGGCCTCCCATCGCCCGGCCGCGCCATGAGCGCTCCTCGCCGAACGACAGCCGCCAGTATGCGCAAGCCATGGCGACCACGGCGGCGCGCGACGACCGCCTGACGCCGAACGCCAAGGCCTTCCTCCAGGTGCTCAGGGCGCGCTGCGGCAAGGGCCGCGTCACGAGCATCACCAAGGGCACCGCCGGCAACATCATGGCGCGCTCGACGCGCACCATCCGGCGTTACCTCGTCGACCTCGTGCGCTTCGGCTATGTCGAGCTGGAGATCCTGCGCTCAGGCCGCGGCATGCATCTCGGTCTCACCGTGAAGCTCACAGCCCTCGTCGCGCCGTTCTACGAGGAGGCGAGGGGGCTCGCCCGCTGGCTGGCCGAGACGCCGAAGGCGGAGTTTCGGCCGTTCGAGGCGGTCTTTGATCCCTTGAGACAAGGGGTGACACTTCTGTCATCCAAAAACCAAACCCAAATCATCTCTTCCTCCGCTGCGCTCGGATTTGCGGTCACAGGCCGCTTCGCGCCCCGTGGAGGGCTTTCGAGTAGGATAGGGGCAAGGATCGTGCCAACAATCTGACGCCGCTCAGCGGCCCTCCAGCGCGATCCTCGTCAACTTCGCCATCGGCTCGCACCCCATGATCGCCTTCGCTTGCCCGCTCTTCCCGGCCGTTCCCTTGTCGATCGGCGGTGGCTGGGACCGTGACGCTCTCACCCCAAGCGGACGCCATGGGTCTCACAAGGTGAGACGCCGCCACAGCGCCTCGGGCGAACCGGCCACGATCAGCGCGACCGTCAGTGCGATGAGCACCACGATCTGGAGCAGGAGGATGCCGATGAGCCTCGATCGGAACGGCTCCTTGCGCGTCTTGTGACGGATGGTCTGCTGGGCAATGACAGTTCCGATACTGCCGCCCAGAAAAGCCAGCCTGAGAAGCGTCGCCTCGGGAATGCGCCGGACACGGTTTTCCGCTTTGGCCTTGTCCATCACCATCGCGGCGTAGGCGACGAGGTTGATCGCAAGACCATAGACGAGGACCCCGATCATCGCCTGCTTCGACATCCGGTCCTTCTCCGTTCACTGGCTTCAGGATGACGGGGGACCGTTAAATGTCCGCGAAAGGCGGAACGCGGCGTTTCATGGGTGGGCGCTCTCACCCGTTTGGAGGGCTATCCTGCGGTGCCTCGGGCGCTCTCGTCCCCATGCCCCAGCTGCGAAGCGGCCAATGGCCATCGTCGCGACGGTCCTCCACTGTGAAGTGGAACTCCTTGAGCCGCTCGGCATCGAGGAAGGGTAGCATATCGGAGAACTGGACCCGCGTGACGTCGAGGGTCAGGTGCAGCGCCGGCAGCGCTCCGTTCGACGAGAGGGTGCCCGCATCCGGCCTGTCGGGTTTCAGCGGGTTGGGGACGAAAATCGCAAGGATACCGGGCCAGGCGAAGCTGCTCCCCGGTCCCGTGAGGCGCACGGGCATGATGGCATAGGTGAACTCGATGGACTGGCGAGGCGGTCCCGGCTGGAGCTCCTGCCCAAAATTGACGCTTGCCGCGCCCACGCTCTCGCCCTTCCACGAACCCGGCAGGATCGCTGGCAACAGCGGAGATCGTGAGGTACGCGTCTTGGCCATCCGTGGTCTTCAAGGTGCTGGTCTTTGGCCCACAGCCGAACACGCCTTCCATCTCGCCGTAGAAAACTGGAAAGCAGCACCGGGCGATATGAGCGTCGGGTCCGCCTTCTTGGAGACCAATCCTCGGATGTCTGGAAATGTACGCTATGCGTTTCAACTCGTTAGAAAGGGGAGTGAAATTCGATCAGCGTAGGATTTCAGAAAAGGGGAGGCGACGGGATTCGAACCCGTGAGATGCCGAGGCATCGGAGCCTACTCCGGAAGGAGCGAGCCGCCCGCAATCGACCGCTCTGCCACGCCTCGAGAAATCTCTGCGCCAATCCGGCGGTCGTCGCAAGCCAGGACACGCATTCGTCGGATCGTGAGCCCCCGACCAGCGGGTGAATTAGAATTATCAGTTCCGTTCTATAGCGGAGCAGCGCTCTGCGGAGGCTCGCAAAAGCGCTTTCGGCGTGAGAGAGTGAGAGTCAAACTGTACGCAACCATCAGACCGACGATCACGATAATGGGTCCATGACCATTTCCATGACTCAAGGTAGCGCCAGAAACAACCGGCCCAATGACACCGCCTAGCGTGTAGCTTGACGCGATCATTGCCATGCCCGTGCCGGACAACTCCGGTCGAAGCGTCGAACCTGCCTCGATCACCGCGAGGGTATTCAGTCCTCCGACGCACCCCCCCCATACAAAGAGGATAACAGCGATTGCCCACGGCAGGTTAATCAGGGTGATGATGGATGTCCCACCTATAATAATCAGGGCCACACATAAAAGCTGCGCAGCTCGAAAACTCCAGCGATCGGCGATCCAACCGAGTGGAGCTTGGAGTATGGTGCCGCCAAGACCAAATATGCTAAGTAGAGTAAGAGCGTTGGTTTCAGGATATTCGAAATTCAAGAGATAAAGAGGCATCAGGGATACCATAGACGTTTCAACGTATCCGGCAGCAAGCGCCGCAAGCAATGCCAGCGGTAGGATCCAAAATACCTGCTTAATTTGTCCAGAAATTCCACTGGCCTCATCAATGTCGCCTTCAGGCACGATGGAGCCTCGAAAAAAGCAAACTATCGACGCGATAAGGATGGCGCTATAAATCGCTACAGCTGCTGTCTCGTTGCCATTGCTCAGCATGGTTATGAAGGGACCGACCGCCAAACCCAGTCCCATCAAAGTCTCATGGATGCCGATCGCACGGCCGCGAGCCTTCTCGTGAACCGACTGAACGATCCAGGTGTCACAAACGACCCATCGAACGGTCAATCCAGCGCCCATCATGATGGCGGACAGACCTGAAACGATCGCGGAATTGGGAATCAAGAGAAGAAGCACAGCCACGACAGAAAGAGCTGATCCCAGTTGTGCAGCCAGTCGAACGCCAAACCGCGTCATCAGCTTTGGTACGAAGGGTGCCAGAAGCAGAACAACCAACCATTGCGATGCGAGAATGGCTCCGATGACCCACGAAGGGTAGCCAAAGCGTGACAATGCTAAGGCAAGTAGAGTTGGGAAACCCGCAATTTGGACTATCTGTGCTAACAGCGAACCCAAGTTAATGAAAACGATCCCAAAACTATCATCTTGCTTTTCGGAGATCCTGTCTGTTTTAGACCAAATCATAGCCGCAGCCCCTGCTCGTACTGCAACGATGATGAGAAGCCAAAAGGTGTGATAGTTTCCACCGATTGGTTCTCAATGTAACCTGTTTCAAAAAATTGTTCCCAAGCAGTGACGATGCGGGGTGCATATAGAAGCGGCATATGGTGAGCATACTGTTGTTTATGGTTCTCGGCGAAAGCAGGATCCTGATGGTTGGCGTTCCAAACGCTGTCATCATCTGATAATGAGACAGGGCATTTTTGAATATTTGTGATCGATATATAATTGCGGATTGTTGCACGAGCGAATATTTGCCACTGCTTAGATGCATATGCGAAAACCTCCCGGCGATCATCTGCACCAAGGTTCGAAACCTCTGATTTTTTCAAGCGCAGGGCAATGTCTCGGGTGAACATCGCAAACGCGTAGATATCGGAACTGAAATTGATGCAAGAAACTGGCGCTCCCATCATGGGATCATAAAGCGGATCGCTCTCATCCAGTGATCGGGGCACGAAGGCAACCGCGTCAAAGTCGTCGAAGCTGCGACTGACGCCTGTTACCGGGCAGTCGAGTTCAACCGTTTTGCCAAGACGGCCGCCATTTGCGAGGGCTTCGGGCGGCAAATCAGAGATCTCACGCATGAGTTCGGCACATTGCCGGAATTGGTCACTCGCTGATGCCTCGTGGCCGAGGGATACCTGTTCGGAGATCACGAAGAGGCCGGCAACTGTTTCGCGCCGTTGCAGCGCCAGTACGAAACGTTCGTAGGCTTCAGTCATGGATCGGGGATCATGGATTTCAGCGATGAAGTAGCGTCCCGAGGAAAACTCTCTTTTTCCCGGAACGCAGGGGATGTCCTTGCGCATCCAGGTCTTGAGGATATCCGCGTTGGAAGGAATTTGAATGTCGGCTTTGGAGGAGAATGGGCACGGCATTTCAAACCTCATTCGACCGAGTGCTGGATGAGGCAAAGCGCCCCTGCTCAGTCGCTAAAAGCCTGAGATCGAAATTTGTTTGACTCACACAAAGAAAATTCTGACGGCCTTTTGGGCTCTGTTCCTTGACAATGGCCTGCCCTATTTTGCAGCGGCTTACAAAACCGGAAAAGCAGAATTTGGGTCAGTCGTCAGCAACGAATGATTTTTTGTGTTCTTCTACTGGGCAATCCGGGTCGCACGCGCCTTCGTCGCACATTCTACAAAAACGGTAGCAGTATTTTTGATCAACCAATAAATTCTTTATCATTCTCTCTAGTATCGGCGAAGCATTCTTAAGCTCGTATTCGCTGATACCATGCAAGCATCTCTTTATCACTCGTTCTCTCGCCGCTAACGCGAGTGACCGTAATCGTTGCCCTTCGATAGTCAGCTCAAGAACGACGACTCTCTGGTCCAATCCGGATCTACGAACGACAAGACCATCATTTGCCAATCGGTCGATCAGACGGGCAACTCCACTAGGCGTGATCGCTAGTGCTTGCGCGACCTCACCAGCTGAAAGCCCTCCATTGGGACCAAGCATGATGATAGCTGCGGCAGTTTCCCCCGATGCTCCCACGACCTCGTTCACAGCCTTCTTGATCTCGTCACTCAAAACGAGAGAAAGCGCTCCAACGATGTTCGTTTCTCGGTCCATAAGTCCCTTCGGGCGTCGCGGTGCTCGTTGCGACGACACCATCCTAATGCAGGCCAATGCACGAAAATTATGGTGCCAACTAGGATCTCGAGAAAACATAATTCCGGCTTATCATACATGCCGGTTGAGAGGCGTAGCGAGACGCCGGCACCCCACTGCTTGATGGGACCCAAGCTTTGTATCTCCTGTGTGAAACGGAGATCGTCGGGACGGCTTTTTGCTCTTGGGATGGCCCGCATGCCTGTCTCTGGGTGATGTATGTAATACCCGCTCATCGGCAAACGGGTGCGGGGTTTGTGCTCCTGCAAGCGGTCCGTGACGCTGCAATCGAGCGCTCTATTGAGTTCCGCGCGCTGCATTCGAGCGTCCATCTAATGAACGGTCGAGGACACCTCTGCGTCGTACACCGCATCAACTCGGAACAGATCGGTCACGGACACGCCCAGAACGTCGGCCGCGCGTCGCAGAACCCGTACCGGGATGGGGCGAGTTCCATTTTCGTAGGCTTCTGCGTCGGCGCAGCTCACGCCGATGCGTTGTGCGAACGTCGCGAGAGGGATGTCTCGTGCCTGGCGAAGGCGCCGAAGGCATCGACCGAGATCGTGATCCAGGCGCTCAGGTGCTCGCATGGTCGCCCCTCTGGTGGATCTCCCTTGTGGCGGCGGTCCTAGTTGAAATCCGACGCATCGTGCAGCCCCTTGAACCGTCGATGGGTCCAGTACTGGACTTTCCGGACGAAGAAGGGCCGGACGCCCTTGAGCTTGAGGAAGATGGTGTTCGGCCCGAGGTGCATGACCTCTTCCGGGGTGAGGAGCTTGCCGCCGATCGAGCGCGATCGATCGGCGGTCTCCGCTCGCGTGGTATCGCCGGAGAGGTTGGAGACGTAGCGGGCGGTCAGCTCGTCGTTGGTGTTGAAGGTCTGGAAGACGCCGGCATTGGCGACGAAGGTGTGGGCGCCCTTGCCGTACAGCTCTTCGAGCTGGCCCCAGTTCTGGAGGAAGGCCCAGAGCTGAAGGCCATAGCCGGCCATGAGGCCGAAGGCGGTCTTGATGGCGGGCATGTCGCCCACGGAGGCGAACTCGTCGAGCAGGAACAGGACGGGAGCCTTGGGCTTCACGCGCGTCCGCTCGATGTCCTGAAGCGCGCGAGTGACGAGCAGGCGCACCCATCGCCCGTGCGAGGCCAGGCGCGACTGCGGCAGGACGATGAAGACGGAGGCGATCCCGGTCTTCAGGTCGCCGAACTCGAAGGACGAGGTCTTGAGGGAGGCGCGCAGCTGGGGGCTGTCGAGGAAGCTCGTCTGCTCCTGCGCGGTGGAGAGGATGGCGGCGGCCTCGCGGTCGTTCTTGGAGCGAAACACGTTGGCCGCAGCGGCAATGGCGCCATCGGCCTCCGTCATCTCGGCCATGATCTCCAGAAGCCCGGCGAACTTCTCCCTGGGATAGGTGAGGTAGTCGCGCAGCGTCACGAGGTTGCGTCGGTCCGGTATCTCGACGGCGGCCACCAGCATGATGAGACCGCGCAGCAGCGATCGGGCGCCGTCGTCGAAGTGCTGGTCGCGGGACTGAGGCGGCGTGACGACGAGGGCCGCCGCCAGCGTCGCGGCGTCGTCCACGAAGTCGGGATTGGCTGCATCCAGACCGGCCAACGGATTGAAGGACGCGTTGGCCTGACCGCTGACGTTAAAGGGGTCGAGGACGTGAACGTGTCCGAAGGTTTTGCGATGGCGCGCTGTGACCTGGACGTTCTCCCCCTTGGGGTCGATGACGATGACGCTGCGCTCGGCATGGAGCAGGTTCGGGATGATGACCGAGGCGCCCTTGCCCGATCGCGTCGGTGCGAGGGTCAGGAGGTGTTCGGGACCGTCGTAATGGAAGAAGCCGCGCTTGGCTGACGCGCCGACGAGAAGAGCGGTTCGCGATCCCCGCAGGAAGCGCTTCTGTTCGGCCTTGGTGGCGAAGCGTCCCGAGCCGTGTGAGGTCGACATCGGCGGCCGGGAGAAGGCGGTGATGATGTTGAAGCCGACGAACCAAAGAAACCCGGCGATCAGGAAGGGCGGGATGGCAAGCGCGATCCAGGCACCCTGACCGAACGCCCAGTACCGGTAGATCGGTATGAGCGGAATCTGGTACCGGCCTTCGACGATCGGCGCGATCCAGCCGAGAAAGTCATAGAGCCAGCGTCGATAGGGCTCGTTCAGCGCCTCCTGCATCTCGCGGCTTCGCCCGGACAGATAGACGAGGGCATACAGCGGAAGCAGAAAGTAGCTGAGCGTCGCGCCGATCATCGTCGGCTCGGTGCGCTTCTCCCAAAAGGTTTTCTCGGTCGTGTCCGACATGGATACGGCTTTCAGTTCGAGTGAGAACCGTGTCCGTCGTCGCTGCCGCTGCTTCCTTCCCGGCCATTTTCGTCGGAAGCCGATGGCGTTTCCGGATCGGATGACGCCGGTGCGGAACCGCCCGACCCATCTCCAGACGTGTTCACTGTGCGCGTGATGAATTCCGGAAACAGGTTCCTGTCCTCTTCGCGCGTCAGGAAGCCCGGCAGCTCGCCCTTCAGCCAGCTAGCCAGTCGCTGTCTGAATTCCGCGTCACGGTTCCCTTCCAGCTGCTGAAGCACGAGCGCGCCAAGAAGCACCTTGCGTCTCGTGTCCTTCGCCCGATCATGTTTCGTCAGCCTTGCTTTCAACGCCCGCTTACGCGCTTCCAGTTGTGCAATCCGCTCCTCGATCGACAGCTTCGCCAAGACTCACACCCCCTTTTTGAGAAACCCCTCCATCCTCCTTTACCCAACCGCTTTCGTTTCACAACACCGTTCTATCCTTTCAAATATCTCCTCAAATCTCATTCAAACTCCAGCCATCTTCCATCATGTCACCATTCCATATTCTCATCACTCCTCACCACCATCAGTTCCATATCCTTCTCCTCCCGCATCTCCCTTCCATCCCATCTTCCTCATACCCCTCAAACTCCATCCCAACCGTTCAAATTCAAACGCTGCAGATCGCAACAATCATTCGTCAGAATGTTGTAAGAGCGCACTTACGGCTTGCGGGACAAGCCGGTCTGCGGCACGTTGCCGACGATTGGGAAGTCGCTCGCGCCGCTTCCGCCGTTCCGTGGAGCCGCTTGACCATTGGCGATCTATCACTGCTCGATGAAGCCGATCTCGCGTTCCTCCGGACGTAGTGCCGTCGCAGCGGCAGCGTATCGATCCGGCGAGCGGCTGGTGAACGCATCAGATGGACGGGTTCACGACTTCCGATCCAAATCCGGCATCGAACATGCGGAGATCGTGTTGCCCGCTGGTGTCGATGCTGCATGGGCACTTGACCGGTCCGTGTTGTGGAATGCGGTGGAGCGATCGGAGAAGCGGGTGGACGCCCGAGTCGCCCGCGAGTTCGAGGTCGCGCTTCCGCACGAGCTAACACCGGAACAGCGGATCGATCTGGCGCGATCGTTCTCGCAGGATCTCGCGGACCGCTACGGCGCGGCGGTCGATTTCGCTATCCATTCGCCTTCGGGCGAAACCGACATTCGTAATCATCATGCGCACATCCTGATGACGACGAGGGAGGTCACGTCTTCCGGGCTCGGCGACAAGACACAGTTCGAGTGGCGCAATGCGCGGCTTCTGGCGGAAGGGTTGCCGACCTCGCACATGCAGCTTCGTGATCTGCGACAGGCGTGGGAGCACCACGCCAACGAGCATCTGGCCCGAGCTGGTCACCATGAGCGGATCGATCACCGCTCGCACGAAGCGCGCGGTCTGGAGATTGCGCCGACGCAGCACATGGGCGTGCATGCGACCGAGATGCAGCGGCGCGGCATGGACGTGTCGCGGGTTCGTCTCGAAGAGGACGCGGCCCGGCAGAACGTTCAGTCGATCCGTGAGAAGCCGGAGCAGGTTCTCGATCTCGTGACCGGCGAGAAGAGCGTGTTCGATCGGCATGACGTGGCGCGTGCGTTGCATCGTGCGATCGACGATCCCCAGGAGTTCCAGAACGCCTTTGCGCAGGTGATGGCGAGCGGTGAGCTGGTGGAGCTTCGCTGCGAGGCGCAGGACCGACACGGGCACGCCACCGAACTGGCACGCTATTCGACGCGTGAAATGATCGAGCTGGAAGCCGGCATGGTCGATCGCGCTGTTCGCATGGCGGAGAGCGGCGGGCACGGCGTCGAGGGGCGGCATGTCGAGCGCTCGTTCGCAGCGCGGACCTGGTTGGCCGAGGAGCAGCGAGAGGCGGTTCGTCATGTCACCGGCGAAGAGCGATGCGCGGCGGTGGTCGGGCTGGCGGGGGCGGGCAAGTCGACGATGCTGACGAGCGCGCGAGAGGCGTGGGAGGCACAGGGCTACCGCGTCCATGGCGCTGCGCTCGCTGGTAAGGCGGCGGAGGGGCTGGAGGAGAGTTCGGGGATTGCATCGCGTACGCTCGCCTCGTGGGAATATGGCTGGGCGAACGGACGTGGGCAGTTGAGCAAAGGCGATGTGTTCGTGATCGACGAGGCGGGCATGGTCTCGTCGCGCCAGCTCGCCCGCTTCATCGAGGAGACGGACCGCGCCGGGGCGAAGCTCGTGCTCGTCGGCGATCCGCAGCAGCTGCAGCCGATCCAGGCGGGCGCGGCCTTCCGGGCCGTCACCGAGCATATCGGCTTTGCCGAGCTGGAGGAGGTCCGCCGGCAGCGCGAAGGATGGCAGCGCGAGGCGAGCCATGACTTCGCGCGTTTGCGCGTCAGCGAGGGGCTGTCGGCCTATGAGGGGCATGGCGCCATCCGGTTCGAGGAAACACGCGAGGCGGCACGCGGCGCGATCGTCGCCGCGGTCATGCGGGACCACGACGCGAAGCCGGAGGCCTCGCAGCTCGTGCTGACCCATCGGCGCGCTGACGTGCGCGAGCTGAACGAGACGATCCGGGACGAGCGCCGAGAGCGCGGCGAGCTGGAGAATGAGCGCGCCTACCGGACGAACGACGGCGAGCGGGTCTTCGCGATCGGCGACCGGTTCCTGTTTCTGGAGAACGACCGGGATCTCGGGGTGAAGAACGGCATGCTGGGAACCGTCGGCGCGATCAGGGACGGCGAGATCGTCGTCCGGCTGGACGGGGCGCAGGGGCCGGGACAGGAGGCGCAGGATAAGGGGCGCGTCGTGACCGTGCCGGTCGCCGAGTACGACAAGTTCGACCACGGCTACGCGACGACGATCCACAAGAGCCAGGGGGCGACCGTGGACCGGTCCTACGTGCTGGCGTCGGGCGGCATGGACAGTCATCTCGCCTATGTCGCAATGACCCGTCACCGTGACGGCGTGCAGCTCCATGTCGGCCGCGACGACTTCGCCGACATGAAGGCACTCGTGACCGGGCTCAGCCACGCCAACACCAAGGAAACGACGCTGGACTACGCGACGCGTCGCGGGATCGAGGTCGAGGGGCGGCGCATGGAAAGCGCGGAGCGGCTGTTTGGGGGCGAGGGGCAGGCCATTCGCGTGCCGGACGCGGCCGAGCGGGAAGGCCCGAAGGAAAGCCACACGGCTCGCCTCGTGCGGGAGATGCGCGAAGACCGGGAAGCGGCTCGTGAGCCACCGCTGCCTGTTCCTACCAGCGAGCGCGTGTCGGTTGCCGATCGCATCGCCGCCCTCGAGGCGCGGGCACAGGAGCGGGTCGCCGCCGAGCGCACGGCGGGTGAGCGAGCGATGCCGGCGCCAGAGCGCGCGGAGGTGACAGGGCGGGATCAGGCGATGGGACGCGCGCAGGAAAGCGAAGGCGAGCGGCCGACCCTTGCCCAGCGTCTCGATGCGCTGAGAACGCGCGATGTAGGGCCCACCGAGGGGCGTAATGACGACAGGCCGAAGCTCAGCGTTACCGAGCGCATCGAGGCGCTTAGTGAGCGCGTGGAAGGCCCCAGGGAGCGCGAACCGTCACAGGAGCGGGAGACCGGCGCGGAGCCCGTTCGCAAGCGATCGATCGAAGAGCGCCTGGCGGAGTTGCAGGCTCGCCAGATCACGCCGGAAGAGCGGGAACGCAGTCGCGAGCAGGAGCGCGAGCGCGACAGGGATCGGGATCGCGGCGGGTACGAGCGGTAGCCGCTGATCGGCACGAGAGCAGTTCCGCCACGGCCGTCAGGTCCTGCGTACCGCACAATCCGTACGCTTGGCATATCGTGGATCTGCAACCTACGATGTCCCGTGTTCCAACGGAGGATGGCATGAACGAGGAACAGGGTCCGGGCTGGCAGCGCTGGGTGTCGAGCCGGCATCGGGCGAGCCGCGATCCGGCGACGGGCGAATGGCAGATCGAAAGCTGGCGCCTGCATGAGCGGTCGAACAGCGGGCCGATCACGGTACGCGCCTATGTGGAGGCTCTGCCGGAACGCATTTATCAGGATGGCCTGGAAGCGATCGCGGGTTCGCGTGGCAGCGACATGGCGGTGTTCGAGCTGGAGGACGCGGGAGAGGTGCATGTGTTCGCCATGCGATGCGTCCTGCTCGCCGGGCTGCCGGAAATTCTTGCCCTGCCCCTGACGCCGCGTGCCGAGCGTCAGGCGATCCGGGACGCGTTCCCCCTCTTTCGCGAAATCATGGATGCTCCGCGCTTCAGCTGGAACACGCCCGCCTATCGCATGGCCTGTCGGAACCTTGGTATCGATCCGGACGACGGACGTCCCGAATACCGACGGGAAGACGGTGCGCTGGTAGAGGCTCTTGAGAACTGGATCATCGATCCCGCCAGGTCGTGTGGCGAGGATCAGTTCTATGCCGGCCAGGTTCTGTAGCTAATCCGCACGGATCGGCAGCCGAGCCCCACGCTTCACGACCAAGTCCGCAGCCGACTGCCGCTCTACCGGCAGATCAACCTGCCGTTCCTCACGGAGATCGAGCGGCGGGTCGCCGCCTGAGCTGACGACGGGGGCGGCTGCGATCCGGGCCGCTCCTCCCTTCGCTATGGAGGGCTCCGGTCGGGGTGGCCCTTACGCTCACCACTCGTTGAAAACCCATCATGATGGGTTTATATGATCGCATGGTTACAGTGCTGCGTTCTCTCGGGCTATCAGTCCGGATCTACAAGGACGATCATCCGCCGGCTCATGTTCACGTCGTGGGCGACGGCATGGCGAAGATCGATCTTCTGGGGCCGGAAGGGCGTCCGATGATTGTCTGGACACGCGGCATGAACCGGGCCGAAGTCCGCCGGGCCTATGGGATCGTGGTCGAGAACCAGACGGTGCTGCTGGAGCGATGGAGGGAGATCCATGGTGTATGAACTCTCGGATGCCGAAATCGATGCCGCTCGTGAGCGTGGGGAAAAGCTCAGAACTGCGGCCCCTGAGGCAACAGCGGCCCGTTTCGATCCCAGCTCAGGTCGGCTCGTGATCGACTTTGCAAACGGTGCCACGTTCATGCTGCCGGCGCGTACGTTGCAGGATCTGGAGAACGCCACGGACGACGAACTGGCGAGCGTCGAGATCGAGCATGGCTATGCGCTCCGGTGGGACCGGTTGGACGTCGACTTCACCATTCCCGGCCTGATGGGGGGTGTGTTCGGAACGGCAGCGTACATCGCGGGGAAGGCAGGCCGGACGCGCTCGGTGGCAAAGGCCGCTGCCGCTCGTGAGAATGGCCGAAAGGGTGGTCGTCCCCGCAAGGCGACGTCGTGAGCCGTACAGATTGGCCTACCGGTACAAACCGTCGAACAGATCACCGATCGCGCGCCGCATGAGATAGGTGACACGCCGCCGTGTCAGATGGTGGGGCCGGTCGTGGATCATGTGGCAGCGTTGGCAGAGGGCTGCCAGATTGGAAGCCGCGTTGTCGGCGATATCGTGGTTCAGGTGGGCACAGGCGAGGCGAACGAGCGTCCAGCGGTGCCCGAAGGCTTCCGGAAGATCCGCCGGTGCCGGCAAATTGGTTCGAAGACGCCGTCCCTTACCGTCGCGCCACGTTACAAGGTCGGTGTCGAACCAGCGGCCGTCGCCGAGGACGCAGACGAGCTGGGCATGGGGACGTCCGCAATGCTCGCACGAGCCCTTGGCACGCCGGAACCGGATCGAGTGGGACAACTCTCGCCAATCGATGGGATAGAAGCCGCGTAGCTCCCGCTTGATCGGCATGGAAGCCTAGCTCTCTCTCCGCGTTGGACGCCGCGATGAGTCCTCCTGCGCCCGGCTTTTGCTTGATAATGCGATAGGGCGATCGTCGCGCGCTCGTGCGGGGGTCGGTGCGAGGCTTTGCGAATGTTGGCCAAGGTTCAGGTCCTTCAGAACCGTCACTGCGCTGGCTTCGATCTTCTCCCGCCGTCGCACAGGCAAAGCCGCGATCCGATCGAGCGAAGACCGAAAAGCCGATTTCTTCATTTCGTTCGCTCCTCGATCGTTCATTCCTTAGCTTCGCTACCGTCCTTGCCTTGCTACCGTGACACAGAGAATGACCGGCAACCCAGTCGCTCCATGGCCTAGCGGCGAGGTTTCAAGAGATACCGAGATGACGATCAGACCCAAGAATGCCTTCTATATCAAGCTCGGGCGAGGCGGAGGATGGGAGTCCGAGTGTTTCCAGAATGGCACCCTTCGTTTTGGATACTGGAGCGCACCCCGTTTTGACCGGACAGGTGGCATAGCCGATAAGGCATAGGCATCCGCCTATGAGTACGACTATGTCGAAAGCTCCTGATGGCC
>NZ_JACIEK010000016.1 GCF_014196835.1 Aureimonas pseudogalii | reverse complement strand
CCGCCTCGGGAAACTGGTGAGCCCCGCCCGCCGTCGCCAATGCATCGACCACGTCATGAAGAGGTTCAACGTGTCGGAGCGGCTGGCGTGTCGGGTCCTGGGGCAGCACCGATCCACACAGCGCAAGGTACCGACGGGGCGAGCCGACGATGCGGCGCTGAGAACCGACATTGTCGAACTCGCCACGCAATATGGCCGCTATGGGTATCCCCTTGGCCGACAGGCGATTGCTGGCAATCGCCGAAAGGCGGAGGATCACGGCCCTGCTGAAAGCGGCTGGCTGGTTGGTCAACCTGAAGCGCGTCGAACGGATCTGGCGCCAGGAAGGTCTGAAGGTGCCGGCCAGGCAGCCCAAGAGAGGCCGGCTCTGGCTGAACGACGGCTCGTGCATCCGGCGCCGGCCAGAATATCCCAACCACGTCTGGTCTTACGACTTCGTCGAGGATCGCACCCACAACGGGCGGAAGTTCCGAATGCCTGGCGACAAACGCTGCGCGTTTCTCGCCGACGTGATCGACGAGTTCACCCGGGAATGCATCGCCATCCGGATCGACCGGAAGCTCAAGTCCACGGACGTCATCGATGTCCTGTCCGATCTCTTCATCCTGCGCGGTGTGCCGGGGCATGTTCGGTCAGACAATGGCCCGGAGTTCGTCGCCAAGGCTGTTCGCGAGTGGATCACGGCGGTTGGCGCCCAGACCGCCTTCATCGAGCCTGGCAGCCCATGGGAGAACGGCTACTGCGAAAGCTTCAACTCGAAGCTTCGCGACGAGCTTCTGAACGGCGAGATCTTCTACAGCCTCGCCGAGGCCCGCATCGTCATCGAGAGTTGGCGCCAGCACTACAACACGCGCCGCCCACACTCCTCGCTCGGCTACCGCCCGCCAGCACCCGCTGCGGTGCCGTGGCCGGCTGCGCCACCCCAACCCGCTTCGCCGGCCACCTCAAACGTCGCCGAAAAGCCCACCATGCATTAGATTTGAACCGGGCCACCTAATGGGGGCAGGCCATTTCCCAATAGAGGCGCACGAGCTCCTCGTCCTCGCCGTGGATCTGCCCGATCACGACGCGGCCCTCGGACCCGTCGCTGCGCACGGGCACGGCGTCGACCTTCAAGGTCGCCGTCATCGTCCCCCCTTCGGCGAGCGTCCAGGCGGCCCGATCGGACCCTTGCATCTCGCGGAGCTCGGAACGGGCATATTTCGACCCGCTCGTCGTCGCACCGGCGACGTCGGCGCGAAACACCATGGCGCCGTCGGCCGCATCGTAGAAGTGGTTCCCCTCGTAGCCGACGAGTTTCTTGACCTCGACGGCCGTGCCGCCGAAGCCGTTGCCGGCATCCACCGGCAGCGTCAGCTTCCAGTTGGTCAAGTCGAAGTGATCGGAATTGAAGGTCATTCGGTCTCCAGTCGATAAAGCGGAAAGCGGAGTGTGCGCGACAGGCCGTTCGGCTCTGTCTTCTCGGCTTGCGTGGTTGGCATCGGACGGCGCGACCGAAACCAGAGGTTTCCCGCGCTTTCCCGTGAAATGACTGCGGACGGCTGTGTCCGGCGGTGGAATGCCGACGGACGGTCGCCTCTCGTACTCATCTGAAATCGATCGTTCCGGGAACGCCGTTTCAGCACACGCTACAGATGGTCCGGCGCGAACCCCAAGCGCCGGACAAAAGATCACCGATCGTTACGTGGACCGGCATGCCGTCTCGACGCCTCCAGACGATCGAGTTTTGACCCCTTCCACAGGCCGACCGGAAAGCAAGCCCGATCCCCCGGCTGCCGCCCCCTCGACAGCACAACCGGACATTCGATGGCTCCGGATTGCTCTCTCTTCCGCGATACTGCCAGCCCATAAGACGACATGAAAGTTGCGCCAAGGTTGACCGAAATATGACAGATCTATCCTTCAGCATTTAAATTGCCGTTCGTCGCAACGACGGTTTAAGAGCCGAACCCTTCTGCGGTCGAGGATCGTGCGTGCTCTTGCAAGGTTGCGTCATGCGCCTTCGACGGTGCGATCGTTGCCGTTGTGCAACATTTTTCGACGACGGTCCGGACCCAACTGATTGATTCGCATCAATGTGAGGCTTCGCGCCACGCATTAGGGTCTGCGAGTTCGAAGGCAAGGACGTATTGCGCGCTGTCGCAGGCTTAGGAGATCAGCATGAACGTATTCAATGTTCGGGCTTTCGGAGCCAAAGGCGATGGCGTCACGGATGACACGGCCGCCATCCAGAGGGCGATCCAGGCATGCGACGACGCGCAGGGCGGAACGATCGAGATGCCCGCCGGCACGTATCTCGTGCGCGGCGACCCCGGCAATCCGTCGAAGGGGCCGATCGAACTGTCGTCCAACATGACGCTGTCCGGCGCGGGCATGGGCCAGACGGTCATCAAGCTGGCCGATCATTTCGACGCGCGGATCAACGGCATCGTCCGCACGGCGCTGGAGACGGTGGACAACGTCACCATCAAGGGCCTGACCATCGACGGCAACCGCGAGAACAACACGGGGCATCAGGCCGGCTTCATCTGCGGCATCAAGGAAGACAGCGGCAAGACGCAGTCCAACATCACGCTGGACAACGTCGAGGCGAAGAACTGCACGGCCTACGGCATCAACCCGCACGAGATCGTCACCAATATGGTGGTGACGAACTCGGTCTCGCACGGCAACGGGCTCGACGGCTTCGTGGCCGACGCGGTGTTCGGCGGGCTCTATGCCAACAACGTCGCCTATGACAACGACCGGCACGGCTTCAACCTGCAGAACATGACGCAGGACCTCGTCCTGCGAAACAACGAGGCACGCGACAACGGCTCCGCCGGCCTCACGGTCCAGCGCGGCGACATCCTGCCCGACGACGGAACGACTCTGCCTCCCGTGCGCAACATCACGGTCGAAGGCGGATCCTACCATGGCAACGCCAAGGAAGGCATGCTCATCAAGCTGGCCAGCGGCGTCACGGTCAGCGGGGTCGACATCTACGGGAACCTGCGCCAGGGCGTGAGAGTCGAGGGCTCGGCCGACACCACGATCAAGGGCAACACGATCCACGACAACTCGCAGGAGGCGGACGGCACCTATGACGAGGTGAACATCCGCCTGCGCACCGACACCGTGACCGGGACGACCGTCTATTCTCTCGGCACGAAGGTCCTCGACAATACGATTTCCTCCAGCGGCGCTGTGAACGCGCGCTACGGCATCCGCGAGGAGCCGACCAACGACGATGGCGGGCCGAGCAGAACCGTGGCGACCGGCAACTCGATCACCGGCATGGACGCCGGTACGCTCTCCATCCCGAACTATCAGGAGGCAGGTACGGCCGGAAACGACACGTTCTACGGGACGAGCGGCGCCAATAGCTTCGCCGGGCTCGGCGGCGACGACACCTACTACGTCAACCACACCGGCGACACGGTGGCGGAGGCCGCGAACGCCGGCAACGACACGATCATCTCCACCCTCAACCTGACCCTCGCCGCCAACGTCGAGAACCTCGTTCTCGTCGGCACGGGGGTGCGCGCCACCGGCAATGCCCTCGACAACCGGCTGACCGGCAACGCGCTGGGCAACGAGCTCGAGGGGCTGGGCGGCGCCGACACGCTGGACGGCGGAGCCGGAGCCGACACGATGAAGGGCGGCGACGGCAACGACACCTACTACGTCGATCATCTCGGCGACACGATCGTCGAGAAGCAGAACGGTGGGCTCGGGGGCACGGATCTCGTCATCTCGCAGGTCAGTCACACCCTGGCCGACGAGGTGGAGAACCTCACCCTCACCGGACCGTCCGCGATCGACGCCACCGGCAATTCGGTGCGAAACGTGCTGATCGGCAATGCCGGAAACAACGTCCTGGACGGCAAGGGGGGCGCCGACGAGATGCGGGGCGGCCTGGGCGACGACACCTACGTCGTCGAGAGCACCGGCGACGTGGTGATCGAGACGGCGGACGCCGGCAAGGACACCGTCGTTTCGTCCTTGAGCTATGTGCTCGGGGCCAATCTCGAGAACCTCACGCTGTCGGGCTCTGCGGTCATCGACGGCGACGGCAACGCCGGGGCCAATCAGATCATCGGCAATGCCGCCGCGAACCGGCTGCGCGGCCTGGAGGGCGACGACACGCTGGACGGCGGCGGCGGGGCGGACCAGCTTTACGGCGGTGCCGGCAACGACGTCTTCGTCCTGCGCAAGGGCGGGGCCGCCGGCGACGTGATCGAGGACTTCGACGGCCAGGGCACGGCGGCCGGCGACCGCATCGTCCTGTCGGGCTACGGGTCCGGCGCGACGCTGACGGCGGGCGTCAACAACACCTGGACGGTGCAGGACGCAGGCGTCTCCGAGACCTTCACCGTGAAACGGGCTCCGGGTGCGGCGGCGCTCGACGCCAGCGACTTCACCTTCGAGAACGGCGGCTCCGTTCCCGGTCGCCCGCCGCTCGCAGCGACGACGGGCAATGCCGCCACGGGCGCCGAGGATACGCAGATCCGCGGCGCGTTGCCGGCCGGCAGCGATCCCGACGGACCGGGCGCCCTCAGCTACGAGCTGGTCTCGCCGCTAAGCGGTCTCGCGCTCGATCCTTCGGGAAGCTTCGTCTACACGCCGGCAGCCGATTTCGCGGGCCAGGTCTCATTCCAGTACCGGGTCAAGGACGCGGGCGGCCTGACGAGCGCGCCGACCGATTTCACCTTTACCCTGACGCCGGTCGCCGACGCGCCCCGCGCCGCCACGACCGGCAACGCGGCGGCCGGAACGGAGGACACCGTTCTGACCGGACGCCTTCCCGCCGGCAGCGATCCGGACGCAGGCGAGGCGATCAGCTATGTGCAGGTCGGATCGCTGAGCGGCTTCGTGCTCGACCCCTCCGGCAGCTTCACCTACACGCCGGCGGCCAACGCCAACGGCACCGTGGGCTTCCAGTACCAGGTCAAGGATGCGTCCGGCCTTCTCAGCGCGGTCCAAGGCTTCGACATCACGATCGCGCCGGTGGCGGATGCGCCGGTGGCCGCGACGACGGGCAACGCCGCGACCGGCCAGCAGGACAAGGTGCTGACGGGCGCCCTGCCCGCAGGCTCCGACCCGGACTCGAACACGGGCCTGACCTATCAGCTGGTCTCGCCCGTATCCGGCCTGACCCTGAACGGCGACGGAAGCTTCACCTATACGCCGACCGCCGGCTTCTCCGGCAAGACGGTCTTCCAGTATCAGGTCAAGGATCCGACCAGCCTGTTGAGCGGGCCGCAGAGCTTCGAGCTGACCATCCAGCCCGCCGCGCCGCAAGCCGGGCGCTCGATCACCGGCACCAGCGGCGCCGACACGCTGATCGGGGGCGCGGGCAACGACACGATCGACGGCCTGAGCGGCGGTGATCTGATGACAGGGGGCAAGGGCGACGATACCTATACCGTCGATTCCTCCAAGGACCGGGTCATCGAGCTTTCGGGAGAAGGCGTCGACACGATCCTGGCGAAGGCGAGCTTCACCCTCGCCGTCGACAGCCATGTCGAGCGCCTCGTGGGCATCGGAACGTCGTCCGTCACGCTCAAGGGCAACGACTTCAACAACGAGCTTGTCGGCAACGGCGCGGCCAATACGCTTCAGGGCGGCGGCGGCAACGACCGGCTGGACGGCGGCCTCGGCAAGGACGCGCTGACCGGCGGCTCCGGCCAGGACGTCTTCGTCTTCTCGACCGCGCTCAGCTCCGGCAACGTCGACGTGATCAAGGACTACAACGTGCGCGACGACACGGTCGAGCTCTCGCGGTCCGTCTTCACGGCGCTGACCGCCGGGACTCTCGATCCCGGCAGCTTCGTCAGGGGAACTGTCGCGCTGGATGCGGGTGATCGCATCCTCTACGACGCATCGAGCGGCGGGTTGTTCTACGACGCGGACGGCATCGGTGGTGTCGCTGCCGTGAAGTTCGCCGAGATCGGCAAGGGCCTGGGCCTGATGGCCGACGACTTCCTCGTCGCCTGAGGCGTCCCTCTTCCGCGACGCCCGCGCGGCCCGCTCTCACCGGCGGCCCGTTCGTCTTGCCTCACCCGGCAGACCGAGCAAGAGAGAGCTCCTTCGCCCCGGGCGGAAGGGCTCTTTCGATTTGTCCGTTCGCCGGCGATGTCCGGCTCGTATGGACACGTCCGTGATGCATGTCGGGAAAAGCAAGCGCCGCGGTCGCCGGAGGCTCGTCGGAGGCCTGGAAGCGATCATCAGAGCGGCGCAAACATCCGACGCCGATAGGCGCAATGAATCTTCACCGAACGACGGACCGAGGCGAGTTCGCTCGGCTTCGTCTTCGACCGATCAGAAGTCGACGCGAGCGGTGAAGACGGCTTCCAGCGGCTCGCCGATTTCGACGCCGAGATTGTTGGTGCCGATCGACGATGCGTAATAGACCTCGTCCGCGAGGTTCTTGACGTTGAGCTGCAAGGTCAGCGTCTGGTCGCGCACCGGCACGGCGTAGGACACGAACGCGTCGAGAACCGTGTAGTCCGGCAGGTCGAACGTGTTCGCGGCGTTGCCGGGACGCTTGCCGACATACCGGCCGCCGATGCCCGCTCGCAGCGTTCCGAGATCGACGAAGCTCGAAAAGTCGTAGGCGAGGAACAGCGAGCCCGAATGCCCGGCGACGTTGGTGAGCCGCTTGCCGTCGAGCACGGGATCCTCCTTCACCCTGGCATCGGTGTAGGCGTAGGTGGCGATGAGGTCGAGCTCGTCCGTCACCTGACCGGCGAGATCGAACTCGAAGCCGCGCGAGCCGACGGCGCCCGCTGTGGTCGTGCGGGTCTCGCCGTTGACGATCTCGCTGTAGAGAACGTTTTCCTTGTCGATGGTGTAGAGGGCGGCGGTCGCGGTGATGCCGGTCGCCAGCTGGTATTTCACGCCGGCTTCGTAGGATTCGCCGGTTTCGGCCGGCAAGGCGCCGATCTCGCTGGCGATCGAGGAGTTCGGTTTGAAGGAACGGCTCCAGTTCGCGTAGACGGACAGATCCGGCCGGACCTTGTAGACGAGTCCGGCGCGGGGCGCGAACTCGCCATCCGACTGGTCCGTGTTGAGAAGGAACGGCCGTCCCTTGCCGGCCGTCTGCTCGTATTGCTGGTAGCGAAGTCCGCCGATGAGGATCCACCGCTCGCCGAGATGCAGCGAGTCCTGTCCGTAGAAGGAGTACGTTCGGGTTCTCTCGGTCTGGTCGCTGTCCACCGCCGACACCGCGTTGCTGGTCGGCAGGAGACCGTAGACGGGGTCCTTGATGTTGAAGCGGCGGCTGGTCGGGCCGCGGATGAGGTTCGTCCGCAGCAGGTCGGAATCGTCGAACGAGGCGCCGAAGAGCAGTTCGTGCTCGACATCGCCCGTCGTCACCCGGCCCACCGTGTCGGCTCGCATCGAATGCTGCTCGATCTGCGAATTCTGTGTGGCGTCGGCACGCCGGGTCAGGATGCCGGTCGCCGCGTTGTAGGCGGTGACGCGGGCCTGGTTGTCGTAATAGGTGTTGTCGCTGTAGGCGTAGTTCACCCGCAGCGTCCAATCTTCGTTCAACTCATGCGTCAACGCGGCGGTCGCGAGGTCGGACGAGCCGTCCGTGGCGTTGTAGAGTTCGTCGAAGCGCGTCTTCGGATCGACGTCCACCGCCCGATTGGAGGTCAGGTCGAAGATCGTGCCGCGGTCGAAGGGGACCGAATAGGACTCCTGCATGTACGAGACGTCGATCCGCGTCGTGTCGGTCTCGTAGGCGAAGGAAGGGGCGAGAAGCTTGCGCTCGATCTCGCCGAAGTTGCGCCAATAGTCGGTGTCCTCGTATTCGGTGACGAGGCGATAGGCGAGGCCGGTCTGGCCGACCGGGCCGGTGACGTCGCTGGAGGCACCGCCCCCGCCGAAGCTCGTCAGCCAGGCCTCGACCCGGCCCGAGAAATCATATTGCGGCTTCTTCGTCACCACGTTGATCAGGCCGCCGGGATCGAGGATGCCGTAGAGGGCCGAGGACGGGCCCTTCAGCACTTCGACGCGCTCGGTGGTGGCGTTGAACGAGCGCGGCAGCGCGGTCTTCAACCCGTCGGTCAAGACGCCGCCGTCGCGATTGTCGCCGAAGCCGCGACGCAGGAAGGCGTCCTGCGTGCCGCCGAGCGAGTTGGTCTGCGTCACGCCCGAGACGTTCCAGAGAACCTCCTCGAGCGAACGGGACTGCTGGTCGTTCAGCACCTCCTGCGAAACCACGGCGACGGCTTGCGGGATGTCGAGGATCGAGGCGTCCGTTCCCAGCCCGAGCGAGGTGGTGACAGGCTGATATCCTCGCGTGCGCCCGCTCGCATAGCCCTTCGCGCCAGCGCCCTCGGCCGGCGCGCCCTCCCCGTCCACCACGACCGTATCCAGCACGACCGTGCGCTCCTCGGCGGCCACGGCCTGCGCGAACGGGAGGAGAGCGATCGCGGACGACAGGCAGAGACGCGAGGAGATCATGAACCAAGTCCAAAAGATGGCGACAATGGGACATACGACCACACGCTAAAACATGAAAGCGACAGTCATGTTTTCTCGGTTGGATCGAGCCTCATTGTGCCGAACCAGCAACAGTGGTTTGCAGTATCCGTTCGCGATTCGTCGCGGGAGCAACGCAACTATCGCTAGAAAATAGGGACGATCGCCTCGACCGGCCGCCCCGTTTCTTCGAAAAGACACGCACGACGGATCGTCAGGTTGTAGAGATTAGAAAGGTTGACTTCCGAAAGCACCTCGCCGACCGGGCCGATCGAACGTTCTTCTGTTCCCATCATCAGGAGTGCTTCGTCCGCTGCGACGAGCGCGTGTTCGGGAGCATGCGTGCTGAACAGGATGGCATGACGCCCGCCGGCGCGAAGCGCGTCGAGAACCTTGAGGAGCCGTGCCTGGTTGGCGAGATCGAGAGCCGACATGGGCTCGTCGAGCACGAGAAGGGGCGAGCCGGTGGCGAGGGCGCGGGCCAGCGCCACGAGCTGGCGCTCGCCCCCCGACAGTCGATCAACCGGGCGCTTCGCCCAAGGGGCGGCGCCCACCGTCTCCAGCGCCTCGGCGGCAGCGGCCTGGTCCGCCCGTCCCGGCGAGCCGAAGAGCCCGAGCCGGGCCGCGCGACCCATCACCACGAAATCCTCGACGCGGTAGCCGACAGGGGCGGCCGGCGACTGCGGAACGTAGCCGATGACGCGAGGCGCGGTGCGCTCTCCCTCGCGCAGAGGCACGAGACCCATGACCGCGCGGATCAGCGTGGTCTTGCCGCGTCCGTTCGGCCCGAGGACGGCGAGGCTGCGACCGGGGATGAGTTCGAGGTCGAGCTTGCGGAAGATCCAGCGCTCGCCGCGCCGCACCCCGGCTCCCGCGAGGCGCATCATCGCGCCTCCTGCCTCTGCCGGCGGATCAGCACGAGGGCGAAGACGGGGGCGCCGACCAGCGCCGTGAGGACGCCGAGCGGGATCTCGGCGGCGGTGAGCGTGCGGGCCAATGTGTCGATCGCGACGAGATAGGCCGCGCCCAGAAGCGTCGAGGCCGGCAGGAGCAGGCGGTGGTCGGGCCCCACGAGAAAGCGCGCGGCATGGGGAACCACCAGCCCGACCCAGCCGATGACGCCGGCGAACGAGACGACGGTGGCCTCCACCAGCGCCACCGCCAGGAATACGACCCAGCGGTCACGCTCCACGGGAAGTCCGAGCGAGCGGGCCTCGTCCTCGCCCAGCGACAGGACGTTGATGCGAAAGCGCATGACGAGAAGCAGCGCCCCGCCCGCGAGAAGCGCGGGGGCGGCCAGCGCGAGCTTGGCGTCGGTGGCGGCGGCGAAGCTGCCCATCAGCCAGAAGACGATGCCCGGCAGCGACGTCTCGGGATCGGCCAGCACGATGAGCAGCGAGACGAGCGCACTGAAGAGGGCCGCCACCACGACGCCCGTCAGCACCACGCCGACCGTGTCCGTCCCCCCGCCGGCCCTGGAGAGAAGGCCGACGAGCACGAGGGCCCCGATGCCGAAGGCGAAGGCCGAGCCGATCATCGCGATGCCGCCGACACCCAGCAGGATCGCCAGCGCGCCCCCGAAGCTCGCGCCCGACGAGACGCCGAGAATGTGGGGCGAGACGAGCGGATTGCGGAACACGCCCTGCAAGGCCGCACCGCACAGCGACAGACCGCCGCCGCACAGCGCCGCGAGCAGCACGCGAGGCAGGCGGACATGGAGGACGACGGTCTCCTGCATCCGCGTCCAGCCGCCCGTCCCGTCCTGCCAGGCCGAGCCGAGAATCGCGAACGCGGTGCCGGGGGAGACCGGGAAGCGTCCGACGCAGATCGACAGGAAGCCGACGAGGAGCAGGAGGAGCGCGAACACCCCCAGGGCCGAACGCCCGCGCACCGCCGCAGCCGCAGGCTGGTCGGCCGAGAGCATCACGGTGCGCCCGCGAGGGCGCGATAGGCCTCGCCGTCCCGGTTCGCGACCGATTGCAGCATCGCGTCGATCTCGTCGTCGGCGGGCTCGGCGCCGTAGAGCCGCGCGAAGCCGGCGCGGAACTCGGCGCGAAGATCGAGCGTCTCTGCCGCGCCGGGACGAAGCACCGCGCCGAGCCAAATCCAGAAGAGCGGGTTCTCGGGGCCGGGCGGCTCCAGCCGGTAGCCACCGGTGGGGGCCTTGTAGACGCGCGCACCCTCCACCGCCGACAGACCGGCGAGGATCGGGTCGGCCGCGAAGGACGCCGGGGTGAGGTCGGGATCGCCGCTGTTGAGCACGATCACCTGCGGGTCCCAGAGCAGGAGCTGCTCGGGGCCGACCTGCGTCGAGCCGGGAAGCTCGACCGCGACGTTGCGCCCGCCCGCCGTGCGGATGGCGTGGTCGGTCGGCGTGTTGCCTCCCGTCGTGGTGTAGCCGCCGGCCGAGCGAGACAGGAACAGGACGCCGGGCGGCTCGCCGCCTTGCGCGCGTGCGCGCAGGCGCTCGGCAGTCTCGGCGCGCCAGGCGACGAAGCCTTCGGCGCGCGCAGACTGCCCGATCCCTTGGCCGAGAAGCCGGATATTGGCGAGGCTGCGCGCTTCGTCGCCATAGCTGACGAGAAGCAGAGGAAGGCCGGCCGCTTCCAGCGGCTCGACGATCGCGTGTCCGAGTTCGCCGCGCTGCACGACCAGGTCGGGCTCCAGGGCCAGCAAGGCCTCGACATTCGGCATGAAGGCCGAGGCGCCCGAACGCAGGAACCCGCCGTCGGTTCGGGCGAGTTCGGGAAACAGACGCCCGAGCGGCCCCTCGGTGAGGATCGATCGGGCGATCGGCTGAATGCCGACGAGGCGGCGCGCCGAGCGATCGAGCGCGATCAGCGTCGGAGCCGCCGGCAGGGGAAGCGTGACGATGCGCTCCGGAAGCCCGGGCAGGGTGACGACGCGCCCGTTCATGTCCGTCAGCGTCAGCGGGTCGGCCTTCAGGGGCCCGCAGGCGAGGAGAAGAGCACAGAGCATCGCGGCCCGCCGAACCGGGAGGCGCGAGCGAAGGCCTGCAAGGGACGGCTGGGGAGCGAAAGCGGACAAGGGGAACTCGAAACTGGAGGCAACGCGTCAACTTCTAGCTCATCGCTCCGACATTGGAACGCCCAAATCTCGATCGACCGCGTCGCGGCCGAAGGCATTGCCCATCTGAAGGGAAACCGCGACGCCGCTCGTGGATCTCCGATGCTCGTTGCCCGAACATTCTTCGAAGCTCGAAGACCGCGAACGCCCTTCGCGCGCGCTGGGCCGGCGGGGCGTCCGTGCCGCTGCGCTGGCTGGCGCGCAACCGCGCCCGATCGTGGCGCTTCTCGTCTTCGTCGCCCTGTTTCTCCTCGTCGACGCGATCAGCCCGGGACCGCTCAGCTATTTCGACGTCAGCTTCCAGGCGAGCGGCGGCACCGCCCTCGCCCTCGCGGCCATGGGCCAGACGCTCGTCGTTCTCTCCGGCGGCTTCGACCTCTCCGCCGGCGCGGTGATCTCACTCGTCAACGCCGTCCTCGCAAGCCG
The DNA here is from genome assembly GCF_014196835.1 of Aureimonas pseudogalii. Taxonomy (GTDB): domain Bacteria; phylum Pseudomonadota; class Alphaproteobacteria; order Rhizobiales; family Rhizobiaceae; genus Aureimonas; species Aureimonas pseudogalii. The sequence continues at coordinate 62,940 of NZ_JACIEK010000016.1, read as the reverse complement.
GATGGACCCGGCCGGCATGGAGGCCTCGGTCGCCCTCTGGACGCTCATTGGCATCGGCACCGGCATGGCGGTCGGCGCCTTCAGCGGGTTCTTCGTCGCCGTGCTGCGGCTCCAGCCCATCGTGGTGACGCTGTCGACCATGTTCATCGTGCAGGGGCTGACGCTTCTCGTGCTGTCGCACCCCGGCGGCTTCATCTCCCCTCGCTCGGCGCCCTCTACATGGGTGATGCCGTTCCCGAACTCCTGCCGGCCTCGCTCGTGCTTCTGGCGCCGCCGCCCTGTTCTGGCTCTGGCTGAAGAAGACCGCCTTCGGCGTCGCGCTCTACGCGCTCGGCAGCAATCCCGCCTCGGCGGCGGCGACCGGCGTGCGGGTTCCGCTGGTGCGCTTCGGCGCCTACGTGCTGGCGGGCGGCTTCTACGGGCTGGCCGGCGTCTTCGTCAGCGCGCAGACCGGATCCGGCGATCCGCTCGTCGGCAACTCGCTGCTGCTCTCGATGTTCGCGGCCGTCGTCATCGGCGGAACGCAGCTCGGCGGCGGCAAGGGCGGACGGGTGGGAACGATCTTCGGCGCCTTCGTGCTGATGATCGTCGTCAACATCCTTCTCGCGCTGAACGTCTCCGCCTACTTCTCCACCATCGCCGAGGGCGGCGTGCTGCTCGCCGCGGTGCTTCTCGGTTCGCTGTCGCGCCATTCCGTCCTCGCCGACCGCCTGCGGACGCTTCGTGGTGCCATCCGGGCACGTCGGGCGGGCACCCATGTCTCGCAGCGCCCCGGCGCCGACCGAAAACTCGCCTTCGTCGCGTCGCGAGGGCGTGTGCGCGCGCCGGGCGACGCGCTGCCCGAGCCTGGCTTCCTCCAGCGCCATGCCGCGGCGCTGCGCTACGCCGTGCCCGCTTGTGTCTGTCTCCTCGTCGTGCTGGTCGCGACGCAGGTGGTTCTCGGCAACACGCTTCTGAACGGGGGCTTCTGGAACTCGCTCCTCGTCCTCTCGACCTTTCTCATCATCCTCGCACTCGGGCAGGGCTCGGTGATCCTCACCGGCGGGCTCGACCTCTCGGTGCCCTGGACGATCGGCCTCTCCGGCATTCTTCTCGCCGGTCTCGTCCAGGGTTCGGACGCCGCGCTCCTCTATGCCGTCCCCACGGTTTTCGCGCTCGCCGCCCTCATCGGTCTCCTCAACGGGCTCGGCGTCGTCGCTCTCGGCCTCTCGCCCATCGCGGTGACGCTCGCGGCGAACGGCATCCTCCAGGGCATCGCGCTCCTCTATTCGGGCGGCACGCCTTCGGGCTTCGCCTCGCCGGGCCTGCGCTGACCGATGACGAGCAAGATCGCAGGCATGACGCCGGTGCTCGCGCTGCTGCTTCTCTTCCTCGTCGCCGGCACGCGGCTCCTCGGGCGCACCGCCTTCGGCCGGCGCGTCTATGCCGTGGGAAACAGCCTCGAAGCCGCGCGCCTGTCCGGCATCCGGACCGGACGCGTCATCGTCGGCGTCTACGTTCTCTCGGCGGTGTGCGCCGCCCTCGTCGGCATCCTCCTCACCGGCTTCTCCGGTCAGGCCAGTCTGGGCATGGGCGACGACTACCTCCTGCCCTCGATCGCCGTCGTCGTGGTCGGCGGCGCCCTCATCACCGGCGGACGCGGGCATTTTCTCGGCATGGTCGGCGGCGCGCTGCTGCTGACGGCGCTCCAGACGCTGCTGGCCGGAACGACGCTGCCCTACGCCTTCCGCGCCCTCTTCTTCGGCTGCGTGGACCTCGCCGCCGTCCTCGCCCTTCGCGAACGCAGGAACTGAACGATCGTGTCCCAGACCGCCATGCCCTTTACCCCGCCCAACCTCCTCTCCGGCCTCGCGGGCCAGCGCGTCGTCGTCACGGCGGGCGCCGGCGGCATCGGGCTCGCGACCGCCCGCCTGCTTCATGGTCAGGGGTGCCGCGTCGCGCTCTGCGACGTGTCGCAGGCCGCGCTCGATGCGGCGGCCGCGGAACTGCCGGGCGTCACGGTCGCCCTCGCCGACGTCTCGCGCGAGGACGAGGTCGCCCGCTTCTTCGACGTCGCGCTCGCCGCCCTCGGCGGGCTCGACGCGCTCGTCAACAGTGCCGGAATCGCCGGGCCGACCGGCGGCGTCGAGGAGATCGCGCCGGACGACTGGCGCCGCTGCCTCGACATCGGGCTCACCGGGCAGTTCCTCTGCACCCGCCTCGCCGTGCCGCATCTGCGGGCGGCGGGCGGCGGTTCGATCGTCAACCTGTCGTCCTCGGCCGGGCGGCATGGATACGCCTATCGCTCGCCCTATTCGGCCTCGAAGTTCGGCGTCATCGGCTTCACCCGGAGCCTCGCCAAAGGAGCTCGGCCCCTCCAACATCCGCGTCAACGCCGTGCTGCCGGGCATCGTCGCGGGTCCGCGCATGGAGAAGGTGATCCGCGACCGGGCAGACCAGGTCGGCGTTGCCTACGAGGACATGGAAACGCGCTACCTGGAGAAGGTGTCGCTGCGCCGCATGGTGAGCGCGGAGGACGTCGCCGCGGCGAAGGCGGGCGCGTCGATCCTGCATCTGCACGCCCGCAACCCCGAGAACGGTCGGCCCGACCAGAGCCCGCAGGGCTTCGCCAGGTTCCTGCCGACGGTGAAGGCGGCGATCGACGCGGTGATCAACATCACCACCGGCGGCAGCCCCTTCATGAAGGTCGAGGAGCGTGTCCTGCCCGCCGCGACCTTCAAGCCCGAGGTCGCCTCGCTAAACATGGGCTCGATGAACTTCGCCCTGTTCCATCTCGCACAGAAGTACGACACGTTCCGATACGACTGCCCACCCGCCACGTCGAGGTGGTGGAGGCCGCCCATCCCGTGCCCGACCAGGCGGGCGAGGACGCGGCGCGCCGCATCCTGGCGCTGGCGCACGGCGCGGGGCCGGACGATCTCATGGTGGCGCTCGTCTCCGGCGGCGCGTCCTCGCTGCTCTCGCTGCCCGCCGCTGGCGTCACGCTCGCCGACAAGCAGGCGCTGAACCGGGCGCTGCTGCGCTCGGGCGCGCCGATCCACGAGATGAACGCCGTGCGCAAGGCGCTCTCGGCGATCAAGGGCGGGCGCCTGCTCGAGGCCGCTCGGCCTGCCGCCGTCGTGACCTACGTCATCTCCGACGTGCCCGGCGACGACCCGGCCGTGATCGGCTCCGGCCCGACCGTTCCCGACCAGACCGATCCCGGCGCGGTCGCGGCGATCCTGCAACGCTACGGCCTCTCTCTGGAGGACCGCGCGCGGCGGGCGATGGAGGCGAACCGTCTGGCGCCGGCCGCCGACGGTGCCGGGCCGGCCGGGATCGAGATGCTGGCGACGCCGCGGATGGCGCTGGAGGCGGCGGCAGAGGCGGCGCGTGCCGCCGGCCTGGAACCGGTGATCCTCGGCGACACGGTCGAGGGCGAGGCGGTGGAGGTCGGGCGGGCGCATGCGCGGCTGGCGCTGGGTCTCGCGCCCGCGCGTCCCACGGTGCTGCTGTCGGGCGGCGAGACCACGGTGACGATGTCGGGCTCCGGCCGGGGCGGGCGCAACGGCGAGTATCTGCTGGCGCTGGCGCTGGCGCTCGGCGGGCGCGCCGGCATTTCGGGGATCGCCTGCGACACCGACGGCATCGACGGGTCGCAAAGCAATGCCGGCGCCTGGTTCGACGGCGATCTTCCGGCCGACGCCCGCGCCGCCGGCGTCGATCTCGCCGACCATCTGGCGCGCCACGACAGCTTCACCGCCTTCGAGCGCCTCGGCCGGCTGGTGACCACCGGCCCGACCTTCACCAACGTCAACGACTTCCGCGCGATCCTCGTGCGGCCCCGACGCCGGGGCCCTTCGACGCCGAAGGGGCGAGGGCGTCAGCGCAGGTGCGCGACCCGCAGCCCGAACCGTTTCTGCGGCCGCTCCGCATAGCGGACGGCCGTCTGCGACCAGTCCATTCCCGCGCCGTCATGCGGGTCGCCCTCGGAGCGACGAGGCACGGCCGTGTTCAACGATGTCGTTCCCGCGGGCGCCGCCGCGATCCTTGGCCTGGACGAGGATCTCAAACGGACGTTCGGCGTCCGGGTTCGAAGACCCGTTGTGGCAGCGCGACGTCTCGAAGCTCGTGATGCCCGAGATCGATCAACGCGGTGTCGAGTTCGCGAGCGACGGCGTCCGAGACGAGAACGGGCCGCTCCAGGCGCTTGGCCAGGTGCAACAGGCGGCTGGCGCGGTTGACTGCGGGGCCGATGACCGTGAAGTCCATGCGATGGGCCGCGCCGACATTGCCGTAGGCGACCTCGCCGACATCCAGCACCAGGGCATGCGCGACCGGCGGTGCCCCGTGTGACCTTCGTCGTGCGTTGGCGGCGTCGGTTCTGTGGGTGAACTCCTCGGCCGCCGCCATGGCTCGTCGGCATGCCGTCCGGCGATCCTGATCCGCGGCGGTCGGGAAGATCGCGAGGACGGCATCCCCCATGAACTTGAGGATCTCGCCGCCCTGGGCGGCGATGACTTCGCCGGCGATACCGAACCAGTCGTTCAGGATCGCGAGAACCTGACTCGTCGGGGTCGTTTCCGAGAGGGCCGTGAAGCCGCGAAGATCGGCGAACCAGATGGCCGCCTCGATCTGCTCGACGGCGCCGCGCTCCACGTGGCCCTCGAGAATGCGCTGCCCCGTGTGCGGTCCGACATAGGTGTCGAGGAGGTCCATGGAGATGCGCCGGAGGACGCGCCGTTCCAGGTAGGGGCTGAGCAGCCGGACGGCGAACTCGAGCTCGGCCAGGACACGATCGTCGAAGCCGTCCCTGTCGGCCGTGGCGAAGGAGATGACGGCCGTCCGGCTGCGGTCGAGGAAGGGCAGCGGGTACATGACATAGTCGGTCATCCCGCCGAGCCGCAGTTCGTCGAGCAGCGGCAGATGGGGACTGGGCTGGTCGAGCCGCCGGCGGAACGCGCGCCCGGTCTCGTCGACGATGCGCGTCGGGCTGTGAAGGTAGGATCGGGACGTCGGCGCCGTCGCGCGGTCCGTCTCGCGCGACGACAGGGCTTCGCGCGTCCACATATGCTGCCAGCCGCTCACTTCGGGATGCAGCCCTTCGAGACCGAGAGAGACCCGGTGGATCGGAGCGCCCTCGCGCACGACCTCATGGCAGAAGGCGGCGAACAGGGCCGCCACGCTCTCGTGCGGCGCATCGATCGCCAACCATCGCGGCAGGCCTTCCAGACGGTTCAATGGCGATCCCTCGTTCCGACCGGCGCCGGCCTCCCGGCCTCGGCCCGGAGATGGGGCGGGCGCTCGAACTTCGCCAGCCACCCCTGACGGAAACCGGCCGGCGGTCGTCTTCCGCGGCAGCAGGGCAACGTCGGACCATCGCGGACGGGGCAGGCGACGAGGCCTGCCATGGCGCCATGGCGCGGCGGCACGACCGGGGTTCGCAGCGGGAGCGTGGAGCGAAGCTTCATCGCGGGCGGGCTCGGCGCTCCGAAGGCCGAGGCGGATGGTCCGTGTTCAGTCCCCTGTCGATCCCCAGGCCCCGCCGTCCGCGCCGTGCAACGTTCCCGCCACGATGACGTCGACGAACGCGCCGATCTCGGTCGCCAGCCGGTCGGCGGACAGGCCGACGAAGCGCTTTTCCAGCGAGGTGGAAACGACGCCGTGAATGGCGCCGAACAGGATGCGGGCGCGCAGCAGAAGCGTGTCCTCGTCCCAATCGGGGCGGAGCTTTCGCAAGGGCTCGACGATGTGGACCAGAAGGTCGCCCTGTTGCGCCAGGAGCCAGTCGGGCATTCGGCGATCGAACGCGTAGCGATAGTCGAACAGCGCCGACCAGAGCGGGTGATGGGCCCGTGCGAAGGCGAGGTAGGCCAGAGCCGAGGCTTGCAACGCTTGCGCGGGATCTTCGAGGCCGCGTCTCGCGTCGCTCAGCGCCCCGTTCAGCCGGTCGAGCGTGCGCGAGTTGACGTGCAGCACGACGTCGTCGAGATCGTCGAAGGCGTTGTAGAGACCCCCGAGCGCGGCGCCCGCATCCGCCATCACGTCGCGGGCCCGCAGCACCGCGACGCCGCCCGCCACGATCCGGGCCTCGGCGGCCGAGAGGATCCGCTCCCGCAGCGCCTCGCGTCGATCAATTCGCTCCGTCATCACCGACTCCATAAATTTTGAACGCCGTTCATTTTTTTCTTGAACGATGTTCATTCTCGTGGTTCATTGCGTTTGAACAATGTTCATAGCGAGGTTCGCAGCATGTGGAAACAGTTCGTCGCCCTGGCCCGGGGTCACAGATACGAAGCGGCCGAAGCGGTGCTCGACCGCGATGCCCATGTCATCCTGCGCCAGCAGATCCGCGACGGCGCCGCGACGCTGGAGCGCGCACGCCTCGCCGTCGCCGTGGCGATGACGCAGGAGCGCGAGGAAAGCCGGCGGGCGCAGACCCTTTCGGTTCATGTCGCCGATCTCGAAGAGCGGGCGGTTTCAGCGCTCGACGCCGGCAAGGATGCCCTCGCACGGGAAGCCGCCGAGACCATCGCGCGCCTCGAAGCGGACCTCGCGGCCGCCCGGCAGGCGAGCGAGAGTTTCACCGCCGAGATCGCACGCCTTCGCCGCATCGTGGCCGATGCCGAGGACCGGCTGCGTGATCTCCGGCGCGGCCAGCGCCTGGCCGAGGCGGCGGGCCGGGTGGGACGCCTGCGGACGTCAGCGCCCGGCGAGATCGGATCGAGCCTTCGCGACGCGGAAGCGACGCTCGCGCGGCTTCGCCAGCGCCAGGGCGAGGCCGATGGCGTGGCTCTCGCGCTGGACGAGATGGACCGCGACGCCGATCCCGGCGCATTGTCGCGCAAGCTCGCCGAAGCCGGCTGCGGGACGCCCCTCGCCCACGGCACCGACGCCGTGTTGCAGCGCCTGAACGAGCGTCGCCGCCAGACGAGCGCCTGAACGCCCCGTTCCCGCCTTCCCCCCTTCGACCCCCATTCGAACCTGGAGAACCCCGATCATGACCGAGACCTACACCCTTAAGCAGTCCGCCGCCTGGAAGAGCTTCACCATCGCCAGCTTCGTCGTCGCCGCCGGCATGATGGCGGTCGGCATCTGGTCGCTGGAAGCGAGCTTCGCGGCCAAGGGCTTCTACGCCATGGCGTCCCTGATGCTCGTCCAGACGTCCATCTCCGTCACCAAGACGCTGCGCGACGAGGAAGAGGCGTCGCGCTTCCTCAACCGCCTGGAAGAGGCGCGCACCGAAAAGCTGCTGATGGGCGCCGAGCGCCGCACCGACTGACGCGGCAGACCTCCCGGGCGCCGACGACGAGGGCGCCCGGGATCCGACGCGTCTTCGTCACCGCCGTTTTTCGACAACGATCGACCGAACAGGATCTCCGATGGGCTCTCCCATGGTGCTATCAGCGCGCTTCGCGCCGCTCTTCTGGACGCAGTTCCTCACCGCGTTCAACGACAACCTCCTGAAGAACGCGCTGGTCTTCCTGATCCTCTTCCGCGTCTCGGCCGAGGGCGCCGCGCCGCTCGTGGCGCTGTGCGGCGCGATCTTCATCCTGCCCTTCCTGCTCCTGTCGGGTCTCGGCGGGGAGCTCGCCGACCGGCACGACAAGGCGCTCGTCGCCCGGCGGCTGAAGCTCGCCGAGATCGCCGTCGCCGCGCTCGGCGCTACGGGCCTCCTTCTCGGCTCGATCCCCGTCATGATGGTGGCGCTGGCGGGCTTCGGCGTCGGCTCGGCCCTGTTCGGCCCGATCAAGTACGGCATCCTGCCCGACCTCCTGCCGGCGTCCGAGCTTCCCACCGCCAATGCCTGGGTGGAAGGGGCGACCTTCGCCGCGATCCTCGGCGGCACGCTGCTCGCCGGGCTTCTCGCCGCCGGCTCGCCGGTCGTGCCCGGCGCCCTGATGCTGGCGCTCGCGGTGGCCGGCTGGCTCACGGCGCGCCGCATCCCGGCCACCGGCCCGGCCGCGCCGGAGCTTCGCATCGAGCCGAACGTGCTGCGCTCCACCGCCGGCCTCGTCTCGGGGCTGCGCACGGATCGCCGCGTCTTCGCGGCCTCGCTGATGGTGTCCTGGTTCTGGGCGGTCGGCGCCGTGCTCCTGTCGCTGCTGCCGGTGATCGTCACGGGAACGCTCGGTGGCAGCGAAGCCATGGTGTCGGCCGTTCTGGCGCTCTTCGCCGTCGCCGTCGCCATCGGCTCGGGTCTCGCGGCCTGGATCTGCCGGGGTCGCATCGTGCTCCTGCCAGCTCCCTTGGCCGCCCTCGCCATGGCCGGGTTCGGCCTCGACCTCGCCTTCGCGCTGTCGGGCGATCCGAGCACCACGCGCGCCCTGGTCGACTTCACCGGCATGGCGTTCGCCAGTGCCTTTCTGGTGGTGCCGACCTTCGCGGCCGTCCAGGCCTGGGCCCCGGCTGCGAGCCGCGCGCGCACGGTGGCCGGCGCCAACGCGCTGAGCGCCGGCTTCATGGTGGCGGGCGGCATCGCGCTCGCCCTCGTTCAGGCGGCGGGCCTTCCGCTGCCGGGCATCCTCGCCGCGCTGGCGCTCCTCAACCTTGGCGCAGCCGTGCTGATGCTTCGGAAGCTGCCCACCAACCCGGTGCGCGATGCCGCCTCCCTGTATTTCCGCATCTTCCATCGCATGGAGGTCGAGGGCCTCGCAAACCTCGACGCGGCCGGACCGAACCCGATCCTCGTGCTGAACCATGCGAGCTTTCTCGACGCGCCGCTGGCGCTCGCCCTCACTGAGCGCGATCCCGTCTTCGCGATCGACCACGTGACGGCGACGCGCCCGTGGGTGAAGCCGTTCCTGCGCTTCGTGCGCGCCCTGCCGCTCGATCCCTCGCGCCCCATCTCGACGCGCACGCTGATCAAGGCAGCCGAGGCCGGCGAGCCGCTGGTGATCTTTCCGGAAGGGCGCATCACCGTCACGGGCAGCCTGATGAAGCTCTACGACGGGGCGGCGATGGTGGCCGCGCGCACCGGCGCGCCGGTGGTTCCGATCCGCATCGAGGGGCTGGAGCGGTCCTACTTCTCGCGGCTCGGCGACGGCCAAGTGCGCCGCAGCCTCTTTCCGAAGGTGCGCGTGACCATCCTGCCGCCCGAGCGCATCGGCGTGCCGGAGGGCGGCACGGCGCGCGCCCGCCGCGCGCTGGCCGGCGCGCAGCTCGGCCGCGTCATGTCGGGCCTCGTGTTCCGCACCGAGCGCACCGACCTGACGATCCTCGAAAAGATCACCGCCCAGGCCCGGCGCGACGGCCTCGGTCGCCTCGCGCTGGAGGATCCCGTCACCGGCGCCATGACCTACGGCACGCTCCTCACCGCCGCCCGCGTTCTCAGTGCGCGATTCGCCTTGATGTTCCCGAACGAGCCGCATCTCGGCCTCATGCTGCCGAACGCCAACGGCACGGTTGCGACCTTCCTCGGCCTCGTCTCGGCCGGAAAGGTGCCGGCGATGATCAACTTCACCGCCGGGGCCGCCAACATCCGCGCGGCCTGCCGCGCGGCCGAAACCCGCACCATCCTCTCCTCGCGCGCCTTCGTCGAGCGGGCCAAGCTCCAGCCGCTGGTGGACGAGCTCTCCACGGACCATGTCTTCGTCTGGCTGGAGGACGTGCGCGCGAGCCTCGGCACGCTCGAGAAGCTCCGCGGCCGCCTCGCCCGCAGCCGACCGCTCGCGAAGCGGGACGCGGACGATCCGGCGGCGATCCTCTTCACCTCCGGCTCGGAAGGCGCGCCGAAGGGCGTGGTGCTCAGCCACCGCAACATCCTCGTCAACATCGCGCAGATCGCCGCGAGCATCGACTTCGGCGCCCACGACAAGGTGTTCAACGTCCTGCCGATGTTCCATTCCTTCGGCCTCAGCGCCGCGACGCTGCTGCCGCTCGTCTCCGGCGTTCCCGTCTATCTCTACCCCTCGCCGCTGCACTACCGGATCGTGCCCGAGCTCATCTACGCCGCGAACGCCACGATCCTCTTCGGCACCGACACGTTCCTTGCCGGCTATGCCCGCACCGCGCACCCCTACGATCTTCGGTCGCTTCGCTACGTCTTCGCCGGCGCCGAGCCGGTGAAGGCCACGACGCGCCGGACCTATGGGGACCGGTTCGGCATCCGCCTCTTCGAGGGCTACGGCGTGACCGAGGCCTCGCCGGTGCTGGCGCTGAACACCGCCATGCACAACCGGCCGGGCACGGTGGGGCGCCTTCTGCCGGGCATCGAGCATCGACTGGAACCGGTCGAGGGCGTGGAGACGGGCGGGCGCCTCCATGTGCGCGGCGGCAACGTCATGCTCGGCTATCTCAGGAGCGATCGACCCGGCCATCTCGAACGGCTGGCGGACGGCTGGCACGACACCGGCGACATCGTCTCGATCGACGCCGACGGTTTCGTCCGGATCGAGGGGCGGGCCAAGCGCTTCGCCAAGATCGGCGGCGAGATGATCTCGCTCGCCGCGGTCGAGGCGCTGGCGGGCGACTTGTGGCCGGGCGCACCCTCCGCCGTCGTCGCCGAGCCCGACCCGCGCAAGGGCGAGCGGCTGGTGCTGCTGACGCAGCACCCCGCCGCCACCCGCGCCGACTTCTCCGCCTTCGCCCGCTCGCGCGGGGCGAGCGAGCTGATGGTGCCCTCGCAGGTCCGCATCGTCGAGCGCCTGCCGCTGCTCGGCACCGGCAAGCTCGACTACGCCGCGCTGCCGGCGCTGCTCGCGGGGCTCTCGACGCCGTCGAACGACGACCGGCCGAGCGACGTCGAAGCGTAGGCTCGCGCCAACGCCTCGTCTCCCGCAGGGGCTCCGCTTCCGAGACCCGCGTGGTCAATCAGTGGAGCCTGCCCTCGCTCGCGATCGAGGGGGAGGACAGGCGGACGGCGCTCGGGCGGCGATCCCTTAGGCCGTGGCAGCAGAGCCGCGGAGACGCCGCAAGGGCAATGTCGTCAGGAGGCCTTGGCCTTGCCGTCCGCCGAGGGGCGGGCGTTCAGCCGCGCGACGGCCTCCGCGTCGGCTGGCGAGGGAACGGGGCGGCCGAGGAGGTAGCCCTGGACCTCGGTGCAGCCCTCGGCGGTGACGAGATCGAGATGGGCCTGCGTCTCCACCCCTTCGGCGACGGTGGTGACGCCGAGACGGTTTCCCAGATCCGCGAGAACGCCGACGATGGCGGCGCAGTCGGCGCGGTGCACGGCGTCGCGCACGAAAGACCCGTCGATCTTGATCTTATCGAAGGGAAACGACCGGAGATGGGCGAGCGAGGAAAAGCCCGTGCCGAAATCGTCCAGCGCGACGCGCACGCCGAGATCGCGCACCCGCCTCAGATCCGAAAGACAGTCGAGCTCGTTGGAAAGGAGCGCGCTCTCGGTGACCTCGATCTCCAGCCGTCCGGGTTCGAGGCCGCTCGACACGAGGGCTTCGAGCACGTGATGGGCGAGAACGCCCTTGCCGAGCTGCTTGGCCGAGACGTTGACGGCGACGCGGGCGCCGTCCGTCCAGGTCGCGGCCTCGCGGCAGGCCTGACCGAGAACCCAGATGCCGAGCTGATCGATCAGGCCGCTGTCCTCCGCCATCGGGATGAACTCGCTCGGCGGGATCCAGCCGCGTGCCCCGTGATGCCAGCGGATGAGCGCCTCGCGTGCCGTCGTGTGCCCGGTCGCGATGTCGATGATCGGCTGATAGAACAGGAACAGCCCGTCCATCGCGCCCAAGGCCTGGCGCAATTTGGCCTCGAGACGAACCCGCTCGTGCAGGCGCTTCTCAAGATCGGGAGAGAAGACGCGGAAGGTCTTCTTGCCGGCGGCCTTGGCAGCGTAGAGGGCCATGTCGGCGCGCGACAGAAGCATCTCGGACGTCGTGCCGTGATCGGGCGACACGGCGATGCCGATGGAGGCGCCGATCGAGAGGCGGCGATCGGCTTCGATCTGATAGGGTTCGACGATCTCGCGGATGAGGGCCTGGGACAGGCGGCTGGCTTCCGCGACGTCGCCGCCTTCGATCGAGATGGCGAACTCGTCGCCGCCGAGGCGCCCCACCAGGACATTGCTGGCGTCGCAGTGCAGGCGCAGACGATCCGCCACGCGTCGCAGCAGCTTGTCGCCCACGAGATGTCCGTTGGAATCGTTGACGAACTTGAAGCCGTCGAGATCGATGAAGAGGAGCGCGACCTGGGCGGCGGGCTTCAGAAGGCTCGCTTCCAGATGCTCGCGGAAGGTGTTGCGGTTGGCAAGGCCCGTCAGCGTGTCGAAATGGGCGAGCTGGTGGATGCGGGCCTCGGCCGCCACCTGCTGGGTGATGACCGACCATGTCAGCATCGGCCCGAGATAGGTGCCGTCCGTTGCCGTCACCGACGAAACCTGGAGATCCAGCACTTCGGGACCGAGCTTGATCTTGGCGCGATGCGGCAGATTGGCGGGATCGGAGAGCAGCCCGCGCTGGTGCGCCGGGTTCTTGTGGAAAACGTCGATCGAGGCGCCGAGCAGTTCGCTCGGCTTGATCGGCAGCAGGGTTTCGATCTGCCCGAGCGTGCGCTTGGAGGTCTCGTTCAGATAGGTGATGGCGAAGGAAACCGGATCGACCGTCATCACGGCGACGGGCATGTTGTCGATCATGCGCAGAAGCCGGTACTCCTCGCGCGCCTTGGCGACCTCCGCCGTGGCGATGGCCCAGACGAGCAATGCCCGGCTGATCCGCCCGGTGGAATCGGGGAGCGGATGGATGTGGAGGTCCAGCCATTCCTCTCCGAACCGGATCCGCGCCTTGTGGGGAAGATTTTCGGACTTGGAGAGAAGCGAGCGTTGGTGGAGCGGGTTCTTGTGGAAGACGTCGATGGACGTGCCGACGATCTCGTTGGGATCGATGCCGAGCGTTTCCCGGATCGAATGCAGGAGTTCGATGGAATAGGGATTGGCGTAGTCGATCTCGAACGTGTCGAGATTACAGGTCATCGCTCCGACGGGGAGCATGTCGAAGATCTTCTGAAACGAAAGCGGCTCCAACGCCGAGTTCGGCTGGTCGGACAGGCGACAAGGTTCGCTCATGCTGGCTTTCGTTGGCTCGATCGAACGTTGACGCACAGATTACTCACGCAGATCCACACGTCCTGGCGGCGCTGCTTCTTATATTTCGCACCCTGAATGCCGCTCGCCCGGCACTGGATGCCTGCACCCATTCGGGGCGACGACTATGCAAACTGAATAGAATGGTTAGCTGTTCCGAAACTTGAAATCATCTTGGTTTAATATCTTGTAGACTTACGAATCCCCATCGAATCATGCCGGAATTCATTTGCCGCCGCAGGCCGATTGCAAGTCTGGATTGTCTTGCGACGTCACGCCGAACTTGAACGCGCGCGGGCCGACCAAAAGCGATCGCGCGGTTGATCGACGTCGGAAGCGCCATCCGACGGAGCGAACCGAACGGAAGGATGCGATTCCCCGCCGGCTTGCCGACGTCGAGCTGTTCCGGGCAGGTGACGATGGGCTCGCCGCAATGGGAATAGATGAGCCTTGGCGGCGATGACAGCACCATCCATGACGTCGGCGGCTTCCATGGCCGCCGCCGGAACTCTTCTGCCGCTTCGCCAAGCTCTGCGCTCCGGCCGCGCATGGTGACGAACTCCTGGACGGACGGCGGCACGCTCGACATGCCGTGGATGCCACGGCCAAGAACCAGCCGACGATGCGGCCACCCCGTCGGGACTTTCTCGCAGACCCGCACGACCCGCATGGTCCACGACAGGGTCATGCCGAGCCTCGACCGTCTCGTCGCCCCGGTGCTGGAAGAGCGCGCGGCGACGCACAACCTGTACCTGCCCGAGCATGCCGGCGGCGTGCACGATGGGAACGAGGGCTCGCCCCATCCGGGTGGCCAGGCAGTGGCGATCGGCGCCTCGCTCGGCCACCCACCGCTCCTCGCACGCGCCGGTGCGATCGTGCCGGTTGACGAGGACGGAGAGATCGATCTTCGCGTCTTCGGCCCGGTCGCGAGCGAGGGCGCGGGCCTCCTCTACCGCGACGACAGCGAGACCTCGGCCTGGCGAGCGAGCGGCCACACCGCTCGCGGCCGGACGCGGCCGGACGCTGCGGGCGCGGCTCTGCAATCCGGCGGCACGGAGAACCTCGGCGATCTGGGATTGCCGCCATCGGCGCCGACATCCCGCGTCCAGAGGTCCGACCGCGGGGTCGCCGCCGACCGGTAGAGCGTTCGGGAGCGAGCCCCCCGCACCAAGCGCATTCGGCGCCGAAAGGCTCGTCATACCGGACGGGAGGGTCGGGCTTCATGGCCGGACGCCCCCTCGCCCGAAGTTCCCGGCTCGGCCATTGCCGCATGAGCCGCAGGATCGCGTTGACGTCGCGTCGGCCCTCTTGTACCGAAAGGTACAAACTTGTTTCGCAGGCGCCGCCATGTCTCGACCACCCGTGCCCCCCTTCACCTTCGAGACCGCGACGCTCAAGGCGCGCATGGCCGAGGATGCCTGGAACAGCCGCAATCCCGAAACGGTGTCGCTGGCCTATACGTCCGACAGCGTCTGGCGGAACCGAGGCGAGTTCCTGAGCGGTCGCGAGGCGATCGTCGCCTTCCTGACGCGCAAATGGTCGCGGGAACTGGACTATCGCCTCATCAAGGAGGTGTGGGCGCACGATCGCCGGCGGATCGCCGTGCGGTTTGCCTACGAGTGGCGCGACGACAGCGGCAACTGGTTTCGATCCTACGGCAACGAGAACTGGGAGTTCGACGATGCAGGCCTGATGGCGCGCCGGATCGCCTCGATCAACGATCGCCCGATCACCGAGGAAGAACGCCAGTTCCGCTGGCCGCTCGGCCGCCGCCCGGACGACCACCCCTCGCTCGGCGATCTCGACCTCTGAGCGCCAAGCGCATCCTCACCGAACGCGCCGACGCGCTGCCCGCGCTCGCGGAAGCCTTCCGCGAACATGGCTTCGAGGGCGCGAGCGTGGCGATCCTGTCGAAGGCGACGGGCCTCGGCAAAGGCAGCCTCTACAACTTCTTTCCCGGCGGCAAGGAGGAGATGATGGACGCCGTTCTCGCCGACATCGACCGCTGGTTCACGGCGGCGGTCTTCGCGCCCCTGGAGCAGCCCAACGACCCGGCGGGGGCGATCACGACGATGATCGAGACGGTGACGACCTATTTTCGATCCGGCGGGCGGGTGTGCCTCGTCGGCTGGGTCGGCCTCGGCAGCTCCGGCGACCGCTTCTCGGCGAGGATCGGAGGCTATTTCGCCCGCTGGATTTCGGCATTGGCGCGTTGCCTCGAAGCCGGCCACGTTCCGCCTTCGCAGGCGAGGCCACTCGCGGAGGAGACGGTCTGCGGCATCCAGGGCGCCATCGTCCTGGCGCGCGCCCTGCGCGGGGACGTGGCCTTCACCAGGATCTTGCGCCGCCACGAGGCCACCTTGCTCGGCGCCATCGCCCGGCACCGCCGCGAGCCGAACGGGGCGTGACGCAGACGAACGTGGAACGAGGGGCCCGCGACCGCTCCGGCCGTCACGGCGCTTCCCCTGTCGCACCCTGCCGAGGTTGGTTCCCGATTGATCTTTCACGCAATGACGACGCAACGCGGCGAGCGAGCGCTTGCGCCGATGCGGAGAACGGGACGTTCGTTCCCGGACCCGGTGGACGCAGATCTCGTGCGGAAACGACGCGAACGCGGCCCTGCCGATCGACGGCATCGCGCTCGGTGATGCTGGCAAGTTGGCGGGCGGGATCGCGCGGATCGGTCTCGGACCTCGTCCAATCGTCCGCTCGTCGCCATGGCAGCGGAGCTGCGGCACGGCGCAAGCCTCCTCGTCCAACCCGCTCGAAGACCGATCGGCGGCCGTCGCCCTTGCCTCCGCGAGCCATCGTCGACCGCGAAGGGGAAGCGCTCCCCCGCGTGTCAGCCGGCCCGGTCAGTTCTGGACGATGACGGCGTGGTTGCCGGTTCCAGATTGGGTGAAGGACGCATGATTGTCGCTCTGCCCCTGCGAGATTTCGGCGAAGTTTTCGGAGCCTGACTGAAACCCTTCGACCGACTGGTTCGTGCCGGTCTGCGTCAGCAGGATGATGTTCGACTGTCCTTCCTGCCGCAACGTCGCGGTATGTCCGGTGCCGATCCGCGTCATCGAGATGACGTTGCGATCGGATGCCGGATCCGAACTCGACGGCTCGTCGTTCGAGGCCACCTGATAGGCGCGAGCGGAATAGTCGTCGATCATCGAGGCTCTGGCGCCGGCCTTCGCCTGCCGGTTGCCGACCTGAGAGATGACGGCGGCTCTCACGCTCTCGTACTGGCCGACCTGCGAGATATGAACCTCCGATGCCATGGATGCGGTGGCAGAGGTCACGGATGCAATCATCATCGAGAGAAAGAGTGCTGAGTTTTTCATGTGAAGGCTCCCCGGTCTGATAGGAACCCTACGCAAGGCACATAAATTCAACCTCGCGAGAAATGCTTGAATTTTACGGACCATCGAGAAATCGCACTGAAAACCGGTGAGTGACACAGTAACGTCATATCGATTTGTCAATAAATTTGAATCGCTCGTAAAGCTGATCCTTGTCCGTCGGACTCGGTGAGCGAAGCGAGATGTCGCGGCGACCCGCCAACACAGTCCGCCTTGTCTCCGCAAGGCCGAACGACGGGCAGTGGAAGGTGGCGCGCCTCGCACCACCCGCCGACGATGTCGCCCGACCGCGCGATGGGGAGCGTGCCGTAGGGAGGGTCGGTTCTCGTTCGAAGGTTGCGGGCTACTTCGTCGATCGTGACGGACGGCCGGGGTTGCCCTCACTCAAGAGGTCGGCGCGGCGGTTCGCCTGACGGCCGATGGGATCATGGCGTCACGCCGAGACGCTCCCTTGCCGGCGTAAGGTCCAGTGGACTGCGGCAGGCGCGGCGGCGCATGCGGCGTTCGCCGCAGCGGCGGAGGAGCGCGCGTCACCGCAGCAGACGCTGCAACGTCATCGACGTCTTCGAGAGACGACGCGAGACCGAAATCTCGAACGATGGGCTCGACGCTGGTGGCAAGGGCCGCGCTCGACGGTCGTTGACGGTGATCATGGACCATGGCGACGGCGGCGCGTGCGACCGCATCGGCCGACAGAGCGATGTGCGGGGCCGCGCGACCGTCGTCGTCGAGACACCAGCCCTCGGATCTCGGATCCCCTCGTCCGGTTCCGGATCCCAGGCACCGTGCCCCAGGCAGCGGCCCTTCCTGCGGCGTCTCGCTGCCGAAACAACCGTCCGCGGATGCCACCGACGGGAACTCGGCTTCCAAACGATCGTGCGCCAGCGGCCCTCGGCCGCCGACGGACCCGTGCGCGCGATGCCGTGAAAACGGGTCGCTCGATGGGGTATCCCGGGGTATCCCGGCGCCCGTACGCCCTTGCCTCGCAGACCCGCAGGGGCGGACGAGACCGGGAACCGTCACCCGGACCTCCCCGGGAGCGGTGTGGGAGGCAGAGGCGATCCGCCGCCAACCCGCGAGTTCCCGTCGATGGTGCCGTCGCGCCGATCGGGTATCGGCGCGACGGCCATCCATGGCTTGAAATGTCGCAGACTTGCAAAAGGCGTCCGGGTCGTCTCCGACCATCTGAACGCCGGGCGTCACCGATACCGAAGTCGTCTCGAATGACGTCCGCATGGATCGGGACGACGGCCCGATGGCAAGCGTTCGAGGTCGATCGACCCTTCTATCAGAGGTTTCCGGCCGTCGGGCCTCTGCGCACGGGCGCGTTCTCGTCGGCACCGGCGACGGTGTTGGCGCGGCGACGGGCAGCTGCGGTGTCCGCGGCCGTCTCGTTGCTCGCGGCCAGCACGCGATCCGTCGCGGCCTGCTGGGAGGCGGTCGGTTTGCGAGCGCTCGGCGCCTGTGCCACCACGGGGTTCACGGCCGCCACCTGCGACGGCGCGAGGCGCGAGCCTCGTCCTTCCTTGGCGATGAAGGCCTGCACGACCCGCTCGCCCGCCGCCCGGTCCTGGAACTGCCAGAGATCCTTGCGGACACCATCGACGATCAGTGCCATCACGCCGACCTCGACCGCCTCGCGCACGCCGATCGTGGTCGGCTCGTTGCGGGTGACACCCGCCTCGATCTCGAGGAGTTCGTTGAGCGCGACGTAGCGATAGGCACCGCCCTGCAGGGCGATGGAATAGATCGTCTTCGTCGTCGTCACGCTGTCGAGGACGAGGCCGGTCTGCACGGAGATGGCGCGCAGGCTGACCGTGATGACGTCCTTGCGATACTTGGCGTCGCCGCCGACACCGAGGAACTTGGCGCCTGCACCGCCGGTCGAGGTGTTGGTGTCGTAGCCGACGATCCCGCCTTCCAGGATGATGCCGGCAAAACGCAGCGGCGGCAGCCCGGTGGCCTTCGGATCGTATTGCTGCAACGTCGTCGCGATGATCTGGCGTTCCTGCAGCAGGTTCTGCAGGCCCGCCCGTTCCACCACGTTGAACCAGCGCCCGTTGCCCGCCTGCTGCAGAGCATCGACGAGAAACGCGCCGGCGCCCTGCGTCACCGCGCGGGAATACTCGGTGGAGGTGTCGCTTTCCTTGTACTGGCCGGTCAAATCCGGAAACGCGTAGATCGCGATATCGACGGACTGAGCCGGCGGCGGAAGATCGCGCAGCTTGAGTCCGACCTGGGTCAGGTTGCTGACCTTCGGAGCAATCGCCACGAGGCTCACCCCTTCGCCATCGGTCGCACAACCGGACATGACGAGGCAGAGCGCGAGCAGACTGGCTCCACGAAGAAAACGAGACATCATCAATCCAAGTTCCCTGGCACCTTCGAAGCAACCTATCAGGTTATCCCCGCTTCGGGTCACCCTATCTGGCCCATCGTTACAATTCGAAGATGGTCAGAAGCTTACGGGAACGATGACTGACGTCTGGTTGACACCATCATTGATCGTAAGGTTTACGTTGTTACCTTCACGCTGGAACTGAATGGTCGTTCCATCGATTTGGAAACGCCCCGACTCGCGAGCGTTCGGCCCTAGAATGGAGTCGGTGATGTTGTCGGCGACGCTCGACAACAGCCGCTGCTGAAAGGTCGCGGCGAACCGCTGGGCCGGCGTCTGGTTCAGCAGGCTCGAAGCACTGCTGCGCTGGCTTTCTTCGGCGGCATATTTGTTCTGCGCGCCCGCCTGCCCCAGCAGGACGGACCCGTTCAGCGAACTACCCCCGAAGGACGGGTTCTGAGGCTGATATTTCAGGTTCCCGGCGGAAGCTGCATCGGAGCAGAGCACGGCGAGAGCCGCCATAAGAACGATGCGCATGTCCAATTCCTGTCGCCAGCGACTACCGATCGGCAATTCTCTATCGCTTCGTCTGTTGAATGACAATTGCTGTAGGAGTCTGCGCGTTGCTGTCAATCACAATATTCTGCTCTGCGGCATTCATGCCACTATCGACCTGAGAATATTCCAGAGACATATTATCAGTGTTTCTTAGCGTCAGTCCGAGGTAGTTCCCCGACCCGACCTGATGAGTCTGAACCCTGTTATGGTCGCCATCGGAAACCGTGATGGAGGAACGGTTCCGCGCACCCAGCTGCTCCTGAAACGTTTCGTTGCCGGAGCCCCGAATGGAAGTGATCGCCACATTCGCCTCACCACGCTGTATGATCGTCGAACGATTATTGTCGCCGGTCTGAGAGATCCACGCGAAATTACCAGTCTGGGATCGAGGCGCTCCCGCCTGCACCGCGCCGCGAGCCTTCAGGGCATTCAGGATGGCGGCCTCACCCCCAAGGGAGTTTGCGACTCCTTGAGACTGCTGGGCCTGCGCAGCGGCCGGCAAAGCGAAGAACATCAAAGCAACTGAGAGCGCACGACCAAACGACATCGATAGGCCTTTCCGTGGTTCAAGACGACAGTCGGGGCGACGGCGATTGCCGCCGCCCCGACTGCTGACGTAACTTACGCACCAAGCGGTGATTAGTTCTGCGTCACAGTCCCATCGTTATTATCACCAAACTGCAGGATCCACGAGGTATCATTGGCAGCATTCTGGGTGCTGGAAGCCGTGTTGCTATTGCCCTGCTGAAGGAAAACCGACCTGCTCTCCCGAGAAGAACCTCCGAATGTCGCAGTCGCCGTGTTCCCCGTGCCGTTCTGAATGCTGGACGTAGAATTCAACTGGCCCTCGTCCTTGTTCGTCAGTTCGTTGCTGCCGCCAATCTGCCAGGCTTCCAGCACACCGCCATTACCGGTCTGGGTGTTGGTAACGATCTGCTTCGTATTGACCTGAGCGATACGAGCAACGTTATCCAGGCCGCCCTGCGTCGATGTGATCGTGTTGCTCGAGCCTTCCTGATGCGCCTCAAAACGCGCATCTTGGCCCTTCTGCGTCGAGGTGACCTTGTTCAGGGTGCCACCAACTTGTTGGTTCTGCTTAATATCGGCATAGTTGCGAGCATCCGACTGAGTCGATGTAGCAGTATTCTTAACGTGAGACTGGCTGATGTAGGTGGCCTGACCGGTGCCGCTCTGCGTGACGGTGGCCTTATGAGTCTGGCCGATCTGCGTGATGTAGGCGCCGTTGCCGCCGGCGAAGGCGGTCGAGACGGACATGGCGACGACGAGACCGGCGAGGATGGAGATTTTCATGGGATGGGACCTTGAGAGTGGGGCGCCAAAGGCTGCCGTGTTTCAACTACCGATAGATGCCCCATTTCTTACCTCGGCGTCAATCTGATGCCTAATTAATTATTAACAACAGCCAGTAAGCTGAAGCTATACTAAGTTATATTTATTGTAAGTATGGATTATTTTTAAAGTTGTATCCGTAGCGCCGACGCGACCTTGCCGACGCCCCGGACCCTGCGGCCCCTTGCCGTTCGAGCGCGCAACGACAAGCCTCGCAGATGGCCGGAACCATCGAGGGACGGGGTTTGCGGTGCGCCGGGTGGGCAGGTCAGGAGCCTGGCGCAATCCAGCGTGACGCTTACGACGTCGGGCGGCTCGGCTGGTTTCATGGCCTCAACGGGATGCCGCCGAGCTTGCCTCAAACGAGAAGCGCTTGCCTCATGGTCGCGGCAACATCGAGCTTCGGCGGGCGCGGCAGGGCGCGGCGCGCGTTCGCCCTGTCGCTCTAGCAGACACGGCCCCACCTGTCGGCCTCGAGCGAAATTGCAGACGACGAAGCAAGGCCGGAGGCCGCCGCGACCCGAGCCGATCCGTCATCGTGTTCCGCAGGTCAGAGGGTGCCGGTCTTCGACATCGGCACACGCGAGGGACGATCCGGGAAGGGGGTCGGGGAGAGGATGATCGGCGGCCCCATCGTCGTCCCGCGCGCCGCGGCACCGGGTGGATCGGCGGCACGTTTTCGCCCGGAAGTACCCGCGGCGCGCCGCAGAAGGACGGCCGTCGCGGGCTTCGCCCGTCTCGCCATACACCCTTGCCGAGACGGATCGCCATCTCGCAGCCCGATCGGCGATCTTCGACGGAGCCCGGCTGGCGGACCGCAGCGGACGAGGCGAGGCTCCGCCTCGCCCGTCTCGTCATCGACCTGCCCGGTTACCGTCGCCGAAAATCCGCTCCGGCGGCGGCGGCGGCGGCGGCGGCGGGCCAGGTCGGCGGCCAGTCCGCCGCCGGCCGGGGCGGCGGTTCGAAAGGCCCGGTCAGGCCGCGGCCCAGACCAGCCCGCGCTGGAGGATGGCACGCATCTGCGGCACCTGGAACTCCGAGGCGACATGGCCGAGCGAGGAATAGAAGACGCGACCGCGGCCGTAGCGCCGCTTCCAGACGACCGGCATCACCGTGCCGTCGATCCATTCGGCATGGTCGCCGCCAAAACGCGTCGTCGCCAGCACCTCGTTCGAGGGGTCGACGTGCATGTAGTACTGCTCGGAGCGGTAGGCGAAGCTCTCGATGCCGGCCATCACCGGATCGTCGGCGCGCGTCACGTCCACGCGGTAGTCGATGATGTCGCCGGGATGGGCGACCCATTGGCCGCCGACCATGAACTGGTATTCCGGCTGGTCGCGGAAGGCGTCGCCGGTGCCGCCGTGATAGCCGCCGAGCCCGACGCCGCCCTTCACCGCCTCGAGCAGGTTGGACACCTCCTCCTTCTCGATCTTGGCCATGGTGATGATCGGGACGATCAGCGAAAGCTCGCGGATCGAGGGGTCCGCGAAGGCCTCGGTCGTGTTCTCGGTGAAGACCTTGAAGCCCTCCTCCTCCAGCATCTGCCCGACGATCTCGGCGCATTGCTGCGGCTCGTGGCCGCTCCAGCCGCCCCAGACGATCAGTGCTTCCTTCATGGCGTTTCTCCTCGGATTGGTGGGGATCACAGACGATCGAGCGGGGCGTCGGCACTGAGCGGCGCCGGACGCCCCGGCGCGGTTTCGATCTCGACGAAGCGGCCGGTCTCGCTGGAGCGGCCGAAGGCCTCCATCACCTCCAGGACGTGCAGCGCGAGCTCTCCGCTCGCCCGGTGGGGCCGATCCGCGCGGATGGCGGCGGCCATGTCGGCGAGGCCCAGCGAGCGATGGTTGCCGTCGGCATAGGGCAGCGTCACCTCGACCGGGCTCCAGTCCGTGTCGCCCTTCGCCCGGAACGACACCTCGCCGCCGAAATAATTGGGATCGGGCACGACGAGCGAGCCCTCCGTGCCGTAGATCTCCAGCGGCAGATGCCGGTGCGCGGCGACGTCGAAGCTCATCGCCATGGTGACCACCGCGCCGTTCGCGAACTGGATCGCGCCGGCGACGTGGGTCGGCACCTCCACCTCGATCGTCTCGCCCTTCTTCGGCTCGCTCGCGATGGTGCGCGCGCGGCGCGGCTCCGGCGAGAGGCCGGCGACGCGGGCGACGGGGCCGAGGAGGTTGACGAGGTCGGTGATGTAATAGGGGCCCATGTCGAGCATCGGGCCGCCGCCGCGCTTGTAGTAGAAGCCGGGATCGGGGTGCCAGCGCTCGTGGCCGGGGCACATGAAGAAGGCGGTGCCGCCGATCGGCTGGCCGAGATGGCCGGCATCGACGAAGGCCCGCGCCGCCTGATGCGCGCCGCCGAGAAACGTGTCGGGCGCCGAGCCGAGGCGAAGCCCCTTCGCCGCCGCGGCATCGCTCAGGCGCCGGGCGTCGCGGTAGTCGATGCCGAGCGGCTTTTCCGAATAGGCGTGCTTGCCGGCCTCGATGATCTGCAGCCCGACGTCGACATGGGCGGCGGGGATGGTGAGGTTGAGGACGATCTCGATCTCGGGATCGGCGAGGATCTCGGCGACGGATCGCGCGACGCCGCCGAACTCGGCGGCGCGCGCCTCGGCCGCCTCCGGCCGCGCATCGCTCAAGGCGCGGATGTCGAGGATGGGAAAGCTCCTGGCGGCCTTCAGATAGGCGGCGCTGATGTTGCCGCAGCCGATGATGCCGATGCCGACGGGTTTCATGGATGATCCTCCAGAGATCGGGGGGTGGTCAGGCCGGACGCGCCGGGCCCGTGGTGCTCCAGGGCGAGCCGTAGAGCTCGCACAGCGCGATGGCGGCGGCGCCCTGGCCGAGGCGGCGGGCGTCGCGCGGCGGATCGACGAGGATCTCGGTCACCTCGCCGAGCGGTTCGGCGACGGTCTCGGCGAAGCTTCGCGCGACGGCCGCGGTGAACGGCGCGCCGAGATGCAGCAGCGAGCCCGCGAGAAGGACGCGCGGCGGCGAGAACAGCGCGACGACGTTGGCGAGCGCGATGCCGACGGCGCGTCCGGCCTGCTCCACGAGGTCCAGCACCCCGGCATCGGCGCGGGCCAGCCGCTCCACCGCATGGCGCAGGCCGAGGCCGGCATGGGCGGCGTCGCGGATCGAGGGGTCGGCGCCCAACCCGTCGAGCACGGCCTGTTCGCAGGCGACGTCGATGAGGCGCAGGAGCGAGCCGTCGGGCCGCGTGCCGACCACCATGCGCCCGATGTCGTGGCTGAGGCCGTGCGCGCCGCGAAAGAGCTGGCCGCCGTGCAGGATGCCGAGACCGATCGCCTGTTCGAGCGAGAGGACGGCGAGATCGCCGAGATCGCGCGAGCCGCCGAACCAGTGTTCCGACAGGGCCAGCGCGTTCGCCTCACTTTCGACCACGACGGGAACGGCGAGGCGCGAGACCAGCGCCTCGCCGAAGCACACGTCGCGCTCGGCGAAGATCGGGCTGACGCGCACGCGACCCATGCCGTATTCGACGATGCCGGGCATGGTGGCGCAGACGCTGTCGATCTCCTTCAGCGTCAGGCCGGCGTCGACCACGGCGCGGCGCACCACGTCCTCGGCGAGATCGGCGACGGTGGCGACGGACTGCCGGCGCACGCGGATGGGAACGTCGAGATGGGCGAGGACGTCGCCGCGAAAATCGGTGACGGCGACCGCGATCTGGTGTGGACCGATGCGCAGGCCGACGACGCGCGCGGCGGCCGCGTTCAGTTCCAGCATGACGCGGGGCCGGCCGCGCGCCGGCTCGTGGATGCCGCCGACCGGGACGGGCTGGATGATGCCGTCCTCGACGAGCGCGCCGGTGATCGCGGACACGGTGGTGGAGGACAGCTCGCCGCGCTGGGCGATCTCGACGCGCGAGATCGGCCCGTACCGCCGGATGACGTCGAGGATGTGGAAGCGGTTGATCACGCGCATCAGTTCGGGATCACCCGTCTTCATGATCACAGCCGTCTTAATTTCGGACAGCGGAAATAAGGAGACTCGAGCACCCGCTGTCAATGGCTGCCGTAAAGACGCCTTACGACCCGGAAGACCGACGTCTTCGGCGCTGCAACATGAAAGCCGTCTTGACAGAGGAGGCAAACGCCGCCGTATTTAATCCGCAAGGCGATAAAAATAGCCTGCTGGGAGGTTCCGATGACGCAGTCCAACCCAACGCGACGCTCGCGTGGAATCCTGGCCCGCTGCCTTCTGGCGGCGGGCCTTGCGGTTTCCGCCGACCCCGCCCTCGCCGACACGACCGTGCGCCTGCTGCATGTCGAGGCGAACCCGAACTACGCCAAGCTCTGGCGCGATCTCGCCGACGAATACCAGACGGCCCATCCCGGCATCACGATCGACCTGCAGTTCCTCGAGAACGAGGCCTTCAAGGCGAAGCTGCCGACGCTGCTCCAGTCCGACGACGCGCCGGATCTGTTCTACAGCTGGTCCGGCGGCGTCCTGAAGGCGCAGGCCGAGGCCGGAGCGGTGCAGGATCTCACCGAGAAGATGCAGGCCGATGGCGGCGCCTGGGCCAACGCCTACGTTCCCGCCTCCGTCGCGGGCGTCACGATCGACGGCAAGACCCTCTGCGTGCCGCTCAAGATGAGCGTCGTCGGCTTCTTCTACAACAAGGCGCTCTTCGCCAAGGCCGGCGTCGACGGCGATGCGATCAAGACCTGGGACGACTTCACCGGCGCGGTGGCGAAGCTGAAGGCCGCCGGCATCACGCCGATCGCGGGCGGCGGCGGCGACAAGTGGCCGCTCCATTTCTACTGGTCGTATCTGGCGCTTCGGATCGGCGGCGAAGAGGCCTTCACGGCGGCCAAGGCCGGCGAGAACGGCGGCTTCGCGGCCGCGCCCTTCATCGAGGCCTCGACCAAGCTGCGCGAGCTCGGCGCCATGGAGCCCTTCCAGCCCGGCTATCTCGGCACACGCTGGCAGGACACGCTGGCGCTCTTCGGCGACGGACGGGCGGCGATGCTGCTCACCTTCGACGATTCCGCCGGCCGCCAGTCCGCCGCGGCGGCCGATGGCAAGGGCATCCCGCGCGAGGAGATCGGCACGTTCCGCTTCCCCGTTGTCGCGGGCGGCACCGCGAAGGGCACGGAAACCTTCGGCGGCGTGAACTGCTGGGCGGTGTCGCGCAATGCCAAGCCGGAAGCGATCGACTTCGTGCGCTGGTTCACCGGCCCAGAAGCGGAGCGACGGATGGCCGAAACCGGCATGCTGATCCCCGCGGCGGCGGGCGCGGACGAAGGGTTGAAGGATCCGATCGTGAAGGGCTTCGCGGCCGACCTCACGGCCTCGCCCTATCACCAGCTCTTTCTCGACCAGGATCTCGGCCCCTCCGTCGGGCGCGTCGTGAACGACGTCACGGTGGAGATGGTCTCCGGCCAGATGGAGCCGGACGCCGCGATGCAGGAGATCCAGGACGCCTTCGAACTCCAGTGAGGAACCGGGCGGGCCTTCCGGTCCGCCCTATTCCACCCCCTCGGGCGGGCCTCCCGGTCCGCCCCATTCCACCCCAATGACCGAACGCGATGTCGCGAGGAACGAGACGGCCATGGCGGATGTGACAGCTCTCGACGCTCGAAGCCCTTCGACGGCGAGCGCGAAACCGGCCCGGCCGCGCAAGGCGCCGGTGCGCCACCGCAACATCGGCGGCGTGCTGCCGGTGCTCGTCCTGTTCCTTCCCCCTGCCTTCCTGCTCTTCACCCTCTTCGTCATCCTGCCGATGGGCGAGGCGGCGTGGTACAGCCTGTTCGACTGGAGCGGCTACGGCGACCCCGAGACCTTCGTCGGGCTGCGCAATTTCGAGGTTCTGTTCAAGAACGGCGCCTTCCGCACCGCTCTCGCCAACAACGGCCTCATCATCCTCGTCTCGCTGGCAATCCAGCTGCCGCTCGCGCTGTGGCTGGCGACCCTCGTCGCGCATCGCATGCCCGGCGTCACGGCCTTCCGGCTGGTGTTCTTCCTGCCCTACGTCCTCGCCGACGTCGCGGCCGGCCTCATCTGGCGCTTCATCTACGACGGCGACTACGGGCTCGTCGCCTCGGTCGCGAACCTCGTCGGCATCGAGACGCCCTATGTCCTCGCCGACCGGAACCTCGCCATCTACGCCGTGCTCGCGGTGGTCATCTGGAAGTATTTCGGCTTCCACATGATGCTGTTCATCGCCGGGCTCCAGTCGATCGACAAGTCGCTCTACGAGGCGGCCGACATCGACGGCGCGACGGGCTGGCAGAAGTTCCGCAACATCACCCTGCCGCTGCTCTCGCCGACGATCCGCCTCTCGGTCTTCTTCTCGATCGTCGGCTCGCTGCAGCTCTTCGACATGATCATGCCGCTCACCGGCGGCGGGCCGTCGAACTCGACGCAGACCATGGTCACCTTCCTCTACACCTACGGCGTGACGCGGATGAAGGTCGGGTTCGGCAGCGCCATCGGCGTCGTGCTCTTCGTGATCTGCGTCACCATCGCCTTCGGCTATCGACGGATCTTCATGCGCCATGACTGACAAAGCCGAACCCTCCTATTCGGACAGCCGGCGCCGGCCGGGTTTCGTCGCCGGGCTCTACATCTATGCCAGCCTCTTCATCATGGCGGCGGTGGTGCTGGTGCCGCTCTTGACCACGGCGATCGGCGGCTTCAAGTCGCTGGGCGACCTGCGGGTCAATCCGTTCGGCCTGCCCACCACCTGGGAATGGGCGAACTACTGGGACATCCTGTCGAGCCGGCGCTACTGGCAGATGCTCGGCAACTCGCTGTTCATCGCGACGCTGACCGTCGCGCTGACCCTCGCCGCGGCCTCCATGGCCGCCTTCACGCTCGCCCACATCAAGTTCTTCGGGGCGAGCTTCCTCATGAACTATTTCCTCGTCGGGCTGATGTTCCCGATCGCGACGGCGATCCTGCCGCTCTTCATCCGCATCCGCGACCTCGGGCTTCTCGACAGCTATCTCGGCGTGGTGCTGCCGCAGGTGGCGTTCGGGCTGGGCATGAGCATCCTGCTCCTGCGCAACTTCTTCAAGAACGTGCCGAGCGAGCTTTTCGAGGCCGCCTTCGTCGACGGCAGCGGCTACATCCGCTTCTTCTGGTACGTGACGCTGCCGCTGTCGCGCCCGATCCTCGCCACCGTCGGCATCGTCGCCTTCGTCAACAGCTGGAACAACTACATCATGCCGCTGATCATACTGAACAGTCAGGACAAGTTTCCCTGGCCGCTCGGCATCATGATCTACCAGGGCGAGTTCTCCACCAATTGGCAGCTCGTGCTCGCCTTCATCACGCTGACGATCCTGCCGACGATCATCGTCTTCTTCGCGGCCCAGAAGCACATCGTGGCCGGCCTCACCGCCGGCGCGGTGAAAGGCTGAGAAAGGGGCACGAAGGCCGACGACCGGATCTCGCTTCCACGTCGGCTCGAACGGGCGAAACCGCCACCGATTGGCAAGGGCTTAACCGATCGGTGGCAGTCTCGGAGCGACTTTCAAACCCTCGCCGACCTGCCGGGCGGTCGTGGCCGGAGACGAGGCAGGGCCTTCGCCATGATCTTCAACCTGCAGATCCTTCGCGCGGTCGCCGCTCTGATGGTGGTGGTTTTCCACGCGACGGACGGGGCGGGACGGCTGGGAGAGAGTGCGGCGTTGCCGCGCTTCGACGCCGGCCAGATGGGCGTCGACCTCTTCTTCGTCATCTCCGGCTTCATCATCTGGACGACGACACGCGGGGCGTCGGGCGCCTCGCCGCGGCGCTTCGCGATGAAGCGCCTCGTGCGCGTCGTGCCGCTCTACTGGCTGCTGACGCTCGTTCTCGCCAACGTCGCGGCCCTGCGGCCCGACCTCCTCGGCACGACCGTCCTCTCCATCGACCACCTCGTCGCGTCGCTCGCCTTCGTTCCCTGGCCGCACCCGACGATCGGGCTCTACAACCCGCTCCTCGTCATCGGCTGGACGCTGAACTACGAGATGGCGTTCTACGCGCTCTTCGGCCTCGCTCTCCTTCTACCCGCGCGCCACCAGTTCGTTGCGGTGACCGCTGTCCTCGTCTCGCTCGCGACGCTCGGGCTGGCCGCCGATCCCGGCGGCATCGCCGGCTTCTACTGCGACCCGATCATCCTCGAATTCGCCATGGGCCTCGCGATCGGGCGGCTCTACACGAAAGGACGCGTGATCGGCGCACGCGTCTCGACGCTCGTCGCCCTCCTCGGCGCGGCGCTTCTCCTCTGGCTTCCGCTCGTCCTGCCGGCGGAATGGCGGGTGGCCTCGGGCGGCATGCCATCGGCGCTTCTCGTCGCCGGGCTCGTGTTCCGCGAGCGCGCGCGCGGCCCCTTGCATCTGCCTCGCCTGCAGGCCTTGGGCGATGCGTCCTACGCGCTCTACCTCACCCACGTCCTGACATTGCCGGTGGCGCAGATCGTCTGGCGCAAGCTGATGCCGACCGCCACGGGCCCCTTCGCGCTTCTCTTCGTCGCCGCTGCGACGCTCGCCTGCTGCATCGGCGGCCTCTTCGCTCATCGCATCGTCGAGCGACCGCTGACCTGGCTGCTACGCCCGAACGCCAAGTCCGCAAGTCCGCAAGTCCGGCAGGCGCGCGTCTCGTAGCCTGATGAAGCCCCCGGTCGCCCGATGGCAGAACGGCAATCGCCAAAGTTGATAAGGTCTGCTTTGAAGAGGACTTGATGGAAAGAAGCTCGGTCGAGGGACCGATCGGGCGAACGACCGGAGTGGTTCATGGCCTTCACGCAGTCACCGCCTTCGCCGTTCTGGCGTCGTTCGCCGCCGTTCGGTCTCGCTCTGTGGCTGTTCGTCCTGCCGCTGGCGCTGACGGGCCTCGGCACGTGGCAGGCGCAGCGCGCGGCCTCGATGGTGGAGATCGAGACGGCCTCCGTCGACGGGCTCCGGCAGAGGCTGGGCAAGGTGCGCCAGTTCGGAGCGGAAGACCCGGAGGCCTTGCTTCGCTTCCCCGGAGACGGCACCGACGTCACCGTGCTCAAGGCCTCCGAGACCACCGCGCGGATCGAGACGGCGCTGGCGAGCCTCGAGACCGATCTGACGGTCGCGCGGGCGCGCGTTCCTCTGGCCTGGGCCACCATCGGCGCCAGCCTCCTCGTCGTCGCCGGCACCGGCTCGGGCCTTCTGGCGGCCCGCGTCGCGGGGTGGCGGGCGCGGCGCTCGCGCGACCAGCTGATCGAGAGCTTCGGACGTCTGCGGGTGGTGCTGCCCGTCCTCATGGCCGCAGTGGTCCTCGGTTTCGGGGTCGCGCTCTTCTGCGCGACGTCGTTCGAGGCGATGAGCCTGTGGTTCTGGGAGCGGGTTTCCGGCAACGGCATCAAGCTCGCCGGCGCCGGCATCGTGCTGGCGGCGCTTGCGGCCTATGGTGCGGTGATGGCCGTGGTCAGCCTGCGCCGCGTCTTCGATCTCTTCACGCCGCAGCCGATCGATGTGCTGGCCCGCGTCGTCGGCGAGGACGAGGCGCCCGGCCTGTGGCGCTTCACACGCGAGATCGCCGCCCGCCAGGGTGCTCCGCTCCCCGACACGATCATCGTCGGTCTGACGGAAGGGTTCTACGTCACCGAAGGGGCCGTTCGCATCGAGCCGGAGGGTCGCCTTCTCGAAGGCCGGACGCTGTATCTGCCCGCGCCCGCCCTCGAACTCCTCGACACCGCCGAAGTGTCGGCCATCATCGGCCACGAACTGGCGCATTTCACCGGCGACGACACGCGCTACAGCCGCAAGTTCACGCCGATCTACGCCACGCTCTGGCGCTCGCTCGAGGCGCTTCATCAAGCCAACCGCGGCGCGATCGTCGTGCAACCCGCCACACGCCTCGGCTTTCATGCGATCGGCCAGTTCGACGTCGCCGTGGCGCATTGGAGCCGCCTGCGCGAGTTCGAGGCCGATCGCAACGGCAGCCTGATCAGCCGGCCGGCGGGCGCCGCGTCGGCGCTGATCCGCAGCTCGATCATCGAGCCGGCGGTCTCCTTCGTCCTGCAACGCGCCTTCCAGGCACCGGAGACCGGCGAAGACGACCTCGTCGCCGCCACGGCCCGGCTGACGGCGGAGGAAGGCTTTCCCGATCCCGCGGCTCATCTCGAGGACCGGCAGCCCCACCCGACCGACAGCCATCCGCCCACCAGCCAGCGGATCGAGGCGCTCGGCGTCGCCATCGACGAGCCCGTTCTGGCGCACGCCACGCGGCGCCCGGAGCCCGGCGTGCCCTCCTTCGGGCGCAAGGCCTTCGCCGACTGGGACGCGATCTGCCGCGCGCTCAGTCTCGACTTCCTGACACGGGCGCGCGGCGCCCATGCCGAGTATCGCGAGAGCCTCGAGACGGCGGCCGCGGCGGTCGGCAGCGAGGCGCTCGTTCTCTACGACAACGCCAAGCCGATGATCTGGGTCATGGGCATCGCCAGCGGTTTCTTCGCCATCATCGGGATCGGGGCCGTCGCGGCCGCGGCGCAGATCGGCTTCGGTCACGACGAGTGGGCGCAGGCCATCCTCGCCGCCGTCGGCGCCACGGGCTTCCTGGGCTTCGCGGCGATCGCCATCGTCTCGCATCGCCGAAGCCGCGCACCGCTTTTTGTTCTGACGCCCGAGCACTTGGAAACCTCGCGGTTCCTCGATCCCATTCCCTGGACGGACGTCGAGCAGTATCAGGTCTACGCCAACCAGCGTTTCGCCCTGCAGCTGGTGCTGCACGAGGAGGCTCCGCTTCCCGCGCGGCGCGGCTTCTGGTTCTACAGCAAGGTCAACCGCCGGCGACGGACCGTGACGATCGATGCCTTCGGCGTGAAGGGCATGAAGGTCGACGCCTTCTCCGAGCTGATCGGGCGATACCTGCACGCGGCCTATGCGCGCCGGGAGCTTGTGGCGCCGAAGGAATGAGGACCAGCGAGCGCGCCCCTCCTTCGCGCCTCCTCGGGCGGGCTGCTCCGCCCTTTCGAGGCGCGGCGCCAAGACCCGCCGTCGTGAGACGCGAGGGGCGAGTCCGTCCGCTCGCGCTGGCGCTCGCCCTCGGTTGGCTGGCCTCGTCGACCGGGACGGGCGTCGCCGCCGCCGAGCCGCGCATTGCCTACGCACCGCACAAGCTCGTCTCTCCCTTCCGCACGGATCGCGCCGGTGCGCAGTTTGCCCTTCCCGGCGACCTTCCCCGGCGAGGCGCGCTCGTCGCCACCGGAAACGCCCTGTCGCCGACGGCGACGTGGATCATCGTCGATCTGGACGCTCGCACCCTCCGCCGGGCGACCACGCGCCTTTCCGATGCGACGCGTCATGGCAAGCCGACGACCGTCATCGAACACGACGCGAGCCGAGACCTGACGGCAAGCGAGATAGATGCGGCCATCGCAGCCGCGAACGCCGTCTGGGCGACGCGGGATCCGGCACCGATCGACGCGCCCGGGCCGACGGATGCGCTCTGCAGCGTGGCACTCTTCGACGGGGGCGACGTGCTGCACGAGTTCGGCGCGGCCTGCCCGCGAGCGCAATTCGTGCAGATGCTGAGGGCTCTGACGGAGCGCTCGCGATGACGGGAATGCCGGATCATCGCGGCTTCGCCGACGACGCGAGGGACGTGACGCAAGGGCGGGCGGGCCGTGCGGCTCCGCGTCTTCGCGGTTGGTGGTCCCGCGCCCGGGATCCGCGGCCTTTCGTCGAGACGCGCTCGTGAACCGCGTCGGGTGGGCCACCGCAGGTCTCGTGCTCGCCAGCCTGTCGATCCCGTGCACCCCGCTTCGAGCGGACGACGGCTCGATCGGGTCGGCGCACGAGGAGGCCGACGGCACTCTGGTTCTGCGGCTTCGCGCCGAAGCCGAGGATGGTTCGACGCTCGGCGAGGGCGAGTTGCGCTACGCGCCGGAAGACCTCGACTACGGCTGCGTCCACCGCCATCTCGGCGCGATCCCACGGGGCGGCGAGGTTCCCGTGCGCCCCTTCCCGCAGACGTGGGACGAGGGCCCGGCGACCGTGCCGCGCCTCGACCGGCCACCGAGATGACCGTTGCGAACGGCAGATCCGCCGACAGGGCGTTCTCCTCGTGAACTCCCGGCGACGAATTCTCGGTTTCGCCGGCCTCGCGGTGCTTCTCATCGTCGCCGCGCTCGTGCGTGCCCTCCATGTGATGCCGGTCGGAACCGGTGAGACCCGAGCCTCGCCGGACGGGCGCTTCACCGCGTCGGTGATGGACTGGTCGGAGCGCGGCTTCCTCACCGATGCGCCGCGTCGCTGGTTCGAGTACCGGGTCGAGGGACCGGGCGTCCATCACGCGCTCAGCGGCAATCCGATCGACGGTCCCTATTTCGGCTCGCGCTCCTCGCACCGCGTGATCCGGTGGAGCGAGGACGACGCCTTCGTCGAGTTCGTGTTTCCGGACACGACCCTGCGGCTCACGATCGCGCCGCCCGGCCCCTGCCGGCTCGTCGCCGACATCGCCGGCTTCGACGTTCGGCAGACCGAAAACCGTCTTCTCGTGCGACCCGAGGGCTGGCGAGATCTGCGACAGCCTTGGGAGATGACGGTCTCGCTTCGTCCCGGCGTCGAGGCCTCGCCCGGGCTCGATCGGCAGGTTCGCGTCGGCGGCGACCTCGTGCGCTACGCCGTCTCCCGCGAGGGCGGCGGGTCGGGGGGCGACGCCATCACGATGCGCGCCGAACGCCCGTCGACGTCGGGCGTGCTGGCGCTCGAATGGCACGGCGAGGCGGAAGCCGGCATCGAGCCGGACTTTGTAGAGGCGTGGGCGCTCCTCGGCGCGGTGGAATGCGGGACGTAGCGGATGAAACGGAGCGCCTCCCGGCGAACCGACGCCGAGTACTGGCAGCGGCTGCGCCGCGACCGACGGTCGAACGCGGCCGTGATCCTCGCGGCGGTGGCGGCGCTCTTCGGCACGCTCGGCGTGATCACCGCCCTCGTCGATGGCCCCCATCACGCCCCGAGCGCCGGCTTCCTCTCCTGGCTGCTGATGCTGCCCATGGCATGGTGGGTCGGCGATCTCGCGCGCTTCACGGCCCGCGCCGTGCGGCTCTGGACCTCGGCCCTGTTGCTCAGCGTCGGCGGGGCCGGCCTCGGCTTGGCTTTCGCGCTCCTACGGGGCGACGCCCTCCTCGTTCCCCTCCTCAGTTTCGGCCTCGCCGTTCCCGCGGCGCTCGCGAGCCTCGCGCTGCGCCGCGCAAGCCTCGTCGAGCGCGAGGGGCCGGCGCGGTGACGGCGAGCCGGCGACCCGCCTCCCCTCTCCCTACGGTGTCCGGCTGCGTTCCCGTTCGAGGAGTTGCCGGATGAAGCGGGCGCCATCCTCGTCGTTGCGGGCGCCGAAGGCCTCGACCAACGCGCGACGTTTGGCTCGGCCGACATCGCTGGCGTAGAAGGCCGCGAGCGCCGCGACGTCGGCTTCGGGCAGATGCGAGAGGACCATGCGCTTGACCATGCGCGCCTGCTCGCGCACCAGTTCCTTGCGAAGCGGCGGCGCCCCGTATTCGGGATCGTCGGGGGCGCGCGTGCGATCCAGCACCTCGCGGATCCCCGTCTCGACCAAGGCGGGCGTCATGGCGCGCATCTCGTCCATGTTCCCCGTCAGCAGGGTCTCGTAGATCCACTTGACGCGCAGGCCCGTCACCGCGGTTTCGCGCGCGAGATCGGGAGCCGCCATGGCATCGCCGACCGCATCGATGGACGCACGATCCGGTCGCGCCTCGTAATGCGCCACCGCGTCCGCCTCGCCGGCCTGCAGCGCCTCGAGCGAGCGGGAGGCGAACTCCGCCTCCACGGCGCGCATCCGGGCAACGATCGCATCGAAGGCCACCGGCACCTCGCCGGGGGTTTTGCGGAGCCTTTCGAGCATGGCATCGCGCGCACCAGCCACCGCGAACGTCTGCGCCGCCAGCGCCGTGCCGCGCTCCGCCAGTGCCGGCAGCTCGCGGCGGTCCGAGACCTCGATCAAGGGCCCCTGCATGCGCGCGAACTCGGCCATGCCCGCGTAGACGCGCTCGGCGTCTTCGAGGCGAAGATAGCGTTCGTCACCCGCCGGGTCGGCCATCGCCCGTCCCGGCAGGATCGCGGCGAGCACGCCGACCAGGGCGAGGGCTGCGGTGGTCCAGCGCATCACGAGGCCTTCCCTCGGCGCGAGGTTCGCCGGCGTGTCGCGGCAAAGCAAACGGCGCCGGCACCGATGCCGGCGAGCGCCCATTTGAACGGCAGCGCGTCGGCGGTCTCCGATCGGATCGGCAGCACCGTGACCGAGCCGCGATCGGTTTCGACCCCGGCCTTGCCGTCCGCCTGCGCCGCGGCGATCTCAGTCGGCGACACCGTCCATTCGGCCCCGCGCGTGCGGTCGAACATCATGAAGCCACCTCCCACGATGGCGGCGGCGACGAGCGCCAGCACGACGCGAACGAGGATGGGCATGACGGCAAACCTCCGGTCTCGAACCGAGCGAACGGGACGCGCCGCAAGAGCGGCGCATCCTTCGAGCGCCCACGCTCTAGCGTGGGACGGCCACCGTTCCAAGCGCCGGCGAAGCGCCATGCCGATTGCCGGTTGCAAGACTTGCTTGAATTTGTGCCCGGGCGACCATTTCTGGAAGCACCGGAACGCGCCGGTTCCACATCGAACGAGAGGTCGCTGGCTCGCATGGTCCCTCGCACCGGTCTCGCCGGCCTCCTCGCAACGCTTCTTCTCGCGGTGGCGATCCCGTCACACGCTAGGGATCATGCCTTTCCCGCCGGCGCCGAGAC
This sequence comes from Aureimonas pseudogalii, assembly GCF_014196835.1. Taxonomy (GTDB): domain Bacteria; phylum Pseudomonadota; class Alphaproteobacteria; order Rhizobiales; family Rhizobiaceae; genus Aureimonas; species Aureimonas pseudogalii. Next base: position 27,584 of record NZ_JACIEK010000016.1, on the reverse strand, counting down.
GATGGGACGGAGCCATCCGAGCGAACTCATGATGAGAGCGCCGGCGCTTCTCCAGTCCGGCAAGGGCGAGGAGGCGACGTTCTGGTTCTATGCCGGGCAACTGCGCTGGCGCTCGCGCTTGACCGCCGATCCGACCCAGGACCCGACGGGCGAGCCGGCGCTGTTCTCGTCGCTTTTCGAGACGATCGGCCCCGAGGTGAACGACTGGGCCTTTGGGAACATTCCCGAGCTCCAGCGCACGATCGATGCCGTCCTCGACTGGGACGATCGCTACCCGGATCCTTCGCTCGATGGGGCCGTGCATGCCGCCACGCGAAAGGGTCTGGCGGATCTACGCGATCAGATCGGGCGCGAGGCCGACGCAATCCGAACCGAGCGCGCCGCGCGCGGATTGGCCAATCGATGAACGGAGCCGCCGTGGTGCCGGATCGCTTCGCCGTGATCGGTTGGGCCTACGGCCTGCCGGACGGCGCCGTGGCCCTCTCGGCTCTCGGGGCCGCCGGCATTCCCGCTCATTCCAGCGCCCGGCATCTCGCGAGCGTCGCGTCACCCTGGATGGTGGCGCTCGGCGGCATCGATCTGCGCGTTCCCGCAGCGCTCGCTCCGATGGCGTTGGAAATCCTCACCGGGGGCAATGCGACGTCCGAACGTCGCGGCTCCCTCGGCGGCCGGCTTTGCATCGTCCTGCTCTTTCTCGTCGCCTCGGTTCCCCCGCCGGCACGCGGCCTATTCCTGAGGACGGCCCCTGCCGTGTCGAGATGCGACCGGGCACCTCCTCCGATCGAAGGGTGACCGATGCGTCTTTTCGTCTTTGCAGCCGCGGCGCTGCTTGCCGCCGTCCCGCCGGCCGTCGCCGAGGGGCCGACGCCCGTCGATCCGTTGCGCACCGGCATGGAAGGCGCGTTGCGCGGTTGCGAGACGTGGATCCTCGACCCCCAGAGCTGGATCGACGATCCTGCGCCGTTCCTCGCCGCGATCGATCTCAGCGGGCGTGTGTCGGAGGCCGAGGCCCTGCCCGAGGCCCTTCTGCCGCCGGAACCCCTGCGGCGGGGCAATCGATACTGGCGCATCGGAGCCGGCGGCGAGACCGGCTATGCGCTCGTGGTCTCCGTCGATCTGCCCATGTGCCACGTCACGGGCGGGGGCGGCGAGGATCTGCAGCCGGCGGCCGAGGCGGTGGTCGGGTCGGCGAGCTTCACGGCGAACTGGAGCCGCGTCGAGGAGGAACGCTCGACCGGGATCGTGTCGACGCTGTTTCGCTCGCGCAAGGAGCCGAAGCTGACGCTTCTCGTCAGCCGGGCCGATGCGCCCGATGCCCGGCGGGACCGTCCCCAGGTGGTCGCGACGGCGATCTACGACCTCGGTCGCTGACGTCAGCGCCGGACCATCGCGGCTGCCCACGCAGACCCGGAAGGCCACGCGTCAGTCGCCGTCGCCGCGAAGCCGGGATGAGGCGGTTCGCAGCTCTGCGAGGAAGGTCTCGCTGGCGAGATCCACCGATCGATCCGGTCGCATCGTGATGCCCACGGGCCCGAGCGTCAGCGACGTGTCCACCGGCAGGATCGCGAGAATGCCATCGGCGATGTCCTGCTCCACGACGCCTTCGGAAATCACCCAGATCGCATCGCTGCTTCGCACATAGGCCCGGCCGAAGGAAGGCGACACGGTTTCCAGCACCGCCTGCGGCCGGGCCAGCCCCAGCGCGAGCACGAGTTGGTCCACCACCGGCCGGATCGCCGACCCCGGCGGCGGCATCAGCGCCTCGTAGGCGCCGATCCCCGCGAGATCCAGCGGCGTCTTGCGGCGCAACGGGTGGTCCGGGCGCACCACGAAGGCGATCCGCTCGGAATAGAGCCGCTCGAAGGCGAAGTCGGCCATCTCCGCGGTGTCGCCCATGCGCCCGAGGACGATGTCGAGATCGCCGCGCCGCAGCTGCGAGAGGAGGTAAGCGTTCGGCCCGGTGACGATGCGCGGCACCGCGCCGAGCCTAGCCGCCATGAAGGCGCGGAGCACGGGCGGCAGCAGGCGGGCGGAGACGGTGGGCAGCGCGCCGATCCGCAGCGGAGGCGCCTGCGGAAGCCGTGCGTCGAGAAGCGCGCCGACGCCGCGCCGCAGCGACACGAGGCTCGCCTCGGCATGGCGCAGGAAGATCTCGCCGTCGGGCGTCAGCGCGACCGCGCGGCGCGAACGGTCGATGAGGGGAGAGCCCAGGAGGTCCTCGAGCTCGCGTACCGTCTTGGAGACCGCGGGCTGCGTCACCGCCAGCAGGTCCGCCGCCTTCACGAAGCTTTTCAGTCGAGCCACCTCCACGAACGTGGTGAGATGGCGCATCCGGATCCCGTTGGGCAGCATTCGTATAACTCAGCGGTTATGATGACGGGATAAACGGTCATTTCCGTTCGCAAGGCAAGCCTCCTAGACTCCGCGTCGCCGCACCCTGGGAGTTCGCAAGCGCCGATGCCCTTCCATTCCGTCAACGGGATCGTCCTCCACTATCGCATGCACGGCACGCCGGGGCGGCCGCGGCTGGTGTTCCTGAATTCGCTCGGCAGCGATCTGCGGATCTGGGACGCGGTTGCCGAGCGCCTGCGAGCCTCGCACGAGCTTCTCTTCTACGACCTGCGCGGCCACGGCCTGAGCGAGGCGACGCCGGCCCCCTACTCGATCGAGCGTCATCTGGCGGATCTTTGCGGGCTTCTGGACGCGCTCGGCTGGACGCGCGTCGTGCCGGTGGGGCTCTCGGTCGGAGGGCTGATCGCGCAGGCCTTCGCCGCGCGCCATCCCGAGCGCGTCGAGGCTCTCGTCCTAATGGACACGGCGGCCCGGATCGGAACCCGCGAGAGCTGGAACGATCGCATTGCCGCGGTAGAAGGTGGCGGCCTCGGCGCCATCGGAGGGGCGATCGTCGAGCGCTGGTTCGGCGCCGCCTTCCGTTCGAGCGAGCCTGCCACCGTCGCCGGCTGGCGCACCATGCTGGAACGCACCTCCGTCGCCGGCTATGTCGGCACCTGTGCGGCCCTGCGCGACGCCGATCTGACGCCCGAGCTGCCGGCCATCCGCGCGCCGACGCTGGTGATCGCGGGATCGGAGGATCTGTCGACGCCGCCCGATCTCGTGCGCCGAACGGCGGAGGGCATCGTCGGCGGCCGTTTCGCGGAGATCGCCGGCGCGGGGCACCTGCCCTGCATCGATCGCCCGACTGAGGTCGCCGAGCTCGTCGCGGCGCATGTCGCGGGCGCCATGGCGGCACCGGCGGCGCGATACGACGCGGGCATGGCGGTTCGCCGCGAGGTTCTGGGCGAGGCCCATGTCGAGCGCGCGGGCGCCGCGATCACCGATTTCGACCGCGCCTTCCAGCGCTTCATCACCGAAGGCGCCTGGGGCACGGTCTGGTCGGGCGATCACTTCACGCGGCGCGAGCGCTCGATCGTCACGATCGCGCTGCTCGCGGCGCTCGGGCAGGACGAGGAGGTGGCGATGCACGTGCGGGCGACCGTGCGAACCGGGGCGAGCCCGGCCGACATCGCGGAGGCGCTGATGCATGTCGCGGTCTATGCGGGCGTGCCGGCGGCCAATCATGCCATCAAGATCGCCAAGGCGACCTTGGCTCAGATGAAGGGGGAGGCGGCGCGATGAGCGGTTCCTATTTTCAGCGCGATCGGCAATGGCACCCGCCGGCGCTGACGCCGAGCTACAAGACCTCCATCCTCCGGGCGCCGAAGAACGCGCTCCTGTCGCTTCCCACCACCGCCTCCGAGGAAACCGGTCCGGTGTTCGGGCACGACGTTCTCGGCCCCCTCGACGCCGACCTCATCCGCAACTTCTCCCAAGACGGCACGGAGGCGATCGGCCAGCGCATCGTCGTCTACGGCCGGGTGCTGGACGAGGCGGCGCGCCCGGTGCCGGGCGCCCTCGTCGAGTTCTGGCAGGCCAATGCCGGCGGCCGCTACCGCCACAAGAAGGAGAGCTATCTCGCCGCGCTCGATCCCAATTTCGGCGGCTGCGGGCGCTGCATCACGGACGAGGACGGGCGCTACGCCTTTCGCACGGTGAAGCCGGGCGCCTACCCCTGGCCGAACGGCGTCAACGACTGGCGGCCGGCGCATATCCACTTCTCGATCTTCGGCCATGCCTTCGCGCAGCGCCTGATCACCCAGATGTATTTCGAGGGCGACCCGATGATCTGGCAGTGCCCGATCGTGAAGACGATCCCCGATAGGGCGGCGATCGAGCAACTCGTCGCCGCGCTCGACCGCAACGCGACGATCCCGATGGACTCGCTCGCCTACAAGTTCGACATCGTGCTTCGCGGCCGCCGCTCGACCCCGTTCGAGAACCGGATGGAGGGCAATTGATGGTCCAGCACCTCGACTACCTGAAGGAATCGGCCTCGCAGACGGCGGGCCCTTACGTCCATATCGGCACCAATCCCAACTGGGTCGAGATCACCGGCGTCTGGAAGGCCGATCTCGGCCTCGTGCTGGTCGGGCCGGAGACGAAGGGCGAGCGGATCCTGCTGGAAGGCACGCTGATCGACGGCGCCGGCTCGCCGGTGCGCGACGCGCTGGTCGAGATCTGGCAGGCCGACGCCCAAGGGCTCCACAATTCGCCGGCCGAGACGCGCGGCGCCGCCGACCCCGCCTTTGCCGGTTGGGGCCGCCAGCCCGTGTCCGAGACCGACGGCTCGTACCGCTTCGAGACGATCCGCCCGGGCCGAGTGCCCTATCCCGACGGCCGGATGCAGGCGCCGCACATCAGCGTCTGGATCGTGGCGCGCGGCATCAATATCGGGCTCCACACCCGCGTCTATTTCGAGGACGAGGCGGCGAACGAGGCGGACCCGCTGCTCCTGCGCATTCCCGAGCCGCACCGGCGCCGAACGCTGATCGCCCGGCGGAGCGAGCGCGACGGGCTCCCCGTCTTCCGGTTCGACATCCGGCTGCAGGGCGACGACGAAACCGTCTTTCTGGATATGTGAGGGCCGCATGGACAAGACGATCTCCAGCCTCGCCGAGGCGGTATCCGGCATTCGGGACGGCATGACCGTGATGATCGGCGGCTTCGGCGGCTCCGGCGCGCCGATCGAGCTGATCCACGCGCTGATCGACCGCTTCGTCGCGACCGGCTCGCCCAAGGACCTCACCGTCGTCAACAACAACGCGGGCAACGGCCATGTCGGGCTCGCGGCGCTGATCGAGCAGGGCATGGTGCGCAAGCTCGTCTGCTCCTTCCCGCGCTCGGCCGATCCGCGCGTCTTCACCGAGCGCTATCTCAAGGGCGAGATCGAGCTGGAGCTGGTGCCGCAGGGCACGCTGGCCGAGCGCATCCGGGCCGGCGGTGCCGGCATCCCGGCCTTCTACACGCCGACGAGCTTCGGCACCGACCTCGCCAAGGGCAAGCCGGTGGAGGCGTTCGACGGCCGCCCTTACGTGCGCGAACTCTGGCTGAAGGCCGACGTCGCGCTGGTCAAGGCCCATCGCGGCGACACCCTCGGCAACCTCGTCTTCAACAAGGCGGCGCGCAACTTCAATCCGCTGATGGCCATGGCCGCGGCGACCACGATCGTCCAGGTGACCGAGATCGTCGAACCCGGCGTCCTCGATCCGGAAGCGGTCGTCACGCCCGGCATCTTCGTGCAGGGGCTCGTCGAGGTGGCGAACCCAGCTCAAGAAGAAGACCTCAACCGCGCCAACGCCGTCTATCCTCCGAGGGCCGCATGAGCGCCAAGCTTTCCGCCACCCAGATCGCCTGGCGCGCCGCGCAGGACATCGCCGACGGCGCCTACGTGAACCTCGGCATCGGCTTCCCCGAGATGGTCGCGCGCTTCCAGCCACCGGGTCGGCAGGCGATCTTCCACACCGAGAACGGCATCCTCGGCTTCGGCGAGGCACCGGCTTTGGGCGAGGAAGACTGGGACCTCATCAACGCCGGCAAGAAGGCCGTCACGCTGAAGCCCGGCACCGCCTTCTTCCACCACGCCGACAGTTTCGCCATGGTGCGCGGCGGCCATCTCGATGTCGCGATCCTCGGCGCCTACGAGGTGGCCGAGACCGGCGATCTCGCCAACTGGTCGACGGGGCCGAAGGGCGTTCCGGCGGTGGGCGGCGCGATGGACCTCGTCCACGGCGCCAAGCGCGTCGCCGTCATCACCGACCACGTGACCAAGGAGGGCCGCCCCAAGCTCGTGAAGCGCTGCTCGCTGCCGCTGACGGGCGTCGCCTGCGTCACCCGGGTCTATACGAGCCTTGCGGTGATCGACATCGAGGGCGGTCGCTTCGTGCTGCGCGAGAAGCTGCCGTCCCTGTCGGTCGAAGAGTTGCAAGCCGTGACGGGCGCCGAACTCCTCGTTCCCGGTCCCGTCGCCGATCTCCTCGTTCCGGAGCTTTGAGATGACTGAGGCCTACATCTGCGCCTACCTGCGCACGCCCATCGGCCGTTTCGGCGGCGCGCTGTCGTCGGTGCGCGCCGACGATCTCGGCGCGATCCCCCTGAAGGCGCTGATGGAGCGCCATCCCTCCGTCGATTTCGCCGCAGTGGACGAGGTGATCTTCGGCTGCGCCAACCAGGCCGGCGAGGACAACCGCAACGTCGCGCGCATGTCGCTGCTGCTCGCCGGTCTTCCCGAGACCGTGCCGGGCACCACGATGAACCGGCTCTGCGGATCCGGTATGGACGCGGTCATCACGGCGGCCCGCGCGATCAAGGCCGGCGAGGCGGAGCTGGTGATCGCGGGCGGCGTCGAGTCCATGTCGCGCGCGCCCTTCGTCATGCCGAAGGCGGAAACGGCGTTCTCGCGGCAGGCCGAGATCCACGACACGACCATCGGCTGGCGCTTCGTCAATCCGCTGATGAAGGCGCAATACGGCGTCGATTCCATGCCGGAGACCGGCGAGAACGTCGCCGAGGATTTCGGCGTCTCGCGTGAGGACCAGGACGCCTTCGCGGTCCGCTCGCAGAACAAGGCAGCTGCCGCGCAAGGCAATGGCCGGCTGGCGAAGGAGATCGTCCCGGTGGTGATCCCGCAGCGCAAGGGTGACCCGGTGGTGATCACGCAGGACGAGCACCCGCGCGCGACGACGATCGAGGCGCTGGCCAAGCTCCCGACGCCGTTCCGTAAGGGCGGCACAGTGACCGCCGGCAACGCGTCGGGCGTCAACGACGGCGCGGCGGCGCTGATCGTGGCGTCGGAAGCGGCCGCCCACCGCCACGGCCTGACGCCGATCGCCCGCATCCTCGGCGGCGCCACCGCAGGCGTTGCGCCCCGCATCATGGGCTTCGGCCCGGCGCCGGCCTCGAAGAAGTTGATGGCGCGGCTGAGGCTGACGCAAGGCGATTTCGACGTGATCGAGCTGAACGAGGCCTTCGCATCCCAAGGGCTCGCGACGCTGCGCGATCTCGGCATCGCCGACGACGACGCGCGCGTGAACCCGAACGGCGGCGCCATCGCCCTCGGCCACCCGCTCGGCATGTCCGGCGCGCGCATCGCGGGCACGGCAGCGCTGGAACTCGCCTTGACGGGTCAGCGACGGGCGCTCGCCACCATGTGCATCGGCGTCGGCCAGGGCATCGCCATCGCGTTGGAGCGCGCGTGATCGGGATGCCGCTTCTGTCCTCGCTCGCCGGCGACGCCGAGATCGCCGCACTGTTCGCGCCGCAGGCCGAGATCGAGGCGCTCGTGCGCTTCGAGATCGCCCTCGCAGATGCCGAGGCGGAGGCCGGCCTGATCGAGAGGGACGCGGCGGCGGCGATCGCGACGGCGCTGGCGAGCTTCCGTCCCGATCTCGCCGCTCTCGCGGCCGGTCTCGCGCGCGACGGCGTCGTCGTGCCCGATCTGGTGCGGCAGCTGCGCGAGGCCGTGGACGAGCCGCACCGCGCCAGGGTTCATCTGGGTGCCACCAGCCAGGATGCGATCGACACCGCCCTGATGCTGAGACTGGCGACGCTGATCCCGCTCGTCGAGGCGCGTCTGGCGGGCCTCCGCGCGCGCCTCGACGAGATGTCGGCCGATCAAGGCGACCATGCGCTGATGGCGCAGACGCGCATGCAGGCCGCCCTCCCCTTCACGGTCGCCGCCAAGCTGCGGACGTGGGCGTCGCCGCTCGATGGGCATGCGGCCCGGCTCGCGGCGCTGCGAGAGGGCCTCGCGATCCAGCTGGGCGGGCCGATCGGCGACGGGTCGAGCTTCGGCGGCAAGGCCGGCGCGGTGCGCGCGGCGCTCGCACGGCATCTCGGCCTTGCCGACGCCGAACCCTGGCAGTCCGACCGCACGCGCATCCTCGACGTCGCGCAGGCCCTTGCGCTCGTCACGGGAACGCTCGGCAAGCTCGGCCAGGACCTGGCGCTGATGGCACAGACGGGGATCGGCACCGTGACGCTCACGGGAAGCGGCGGCTCGTCCGCCATGGCGCACAAGCAGAATCCGGTCGGCGCCGAGGTGCTCGTGGCGCTCGCCCGCTTCAACGCCGGAATGATGGGCACGCTCCACCAGTCCATGATCCACGAGAACGAGCGCTCGGGGGCGGCCTGGACGCTCGAATGGATGGTGCTGCCCCCCATGGCGGAGGCGGTGGGCGCGGCGCTTCGGCACGCCGCCGCCCTTCTCGACGGCGCGGTGATCGGCTGCCCCGCCTGATATGGGCGCCTCGGCAGGCGGCCATTCGGCCGATTGAGACCCTTTCTCCGCCGACGCCAGCAGGGCGCGCCGACGTCGAGGCATTTCCCGTCGTCGCAAGATGCGTTCGCCCGGCCTCAGTGATGCAGGATCTCGCCGAGGAACGCGCGAGTGCGCTCGTGCTGCGGCGACTTGAAAAAGATCGAGGGAACGTTCTCTTCGAGAATGCGGCCATCGGCCATGAAGATCACGCGATCGGCGACCTGATGGGCGAAGCCCATCTCGTGGGTGACGCAGATCATCGTCATGCCGTCCTGGGCGAGCGACACCATGGTGTCGAGCACCTCCTTCACCATCTCGGGGTCGAGGGCGGAGGTCGGCTCGTCGAAGAGCATGGCCTTGGGCTCCATGCACAGGGCGCGGGCGATGGCGACGCGCTGCTGCTGGCCGCCCGAGAGCTGCGCCGGATACTTGTTCGCCTGATCGCCGATCCGCACCCGCTCCAGGTACTTGCGCGCCGTCGCCTCGGCGTCCGCGCGCGACAACTTGCGCACGCGCATCGGCGCCAGGATGCAGTTTTCCAGAACCGTGCGGTGCGGAAACAGGTTGAACTGCTGGAACACCATGCCGACCGTCTGGCGCACCGCGTCCACGGCCTTCTGGCTGTCGTTCAGCCGGTGGCCCGCCACGACGATCTCGCCGCTCTTGATGGTCTCGAGATGGTTGATGCAGCGGATGAGCGTCGACTTGCCCGACCCCGACGGGCCACACAGCACGATCTTCTCGCCCTTGGTGACGGTGAGGTCGATCGACTTCAGCGCATGGAAGGCGCCGTAGTATTTCTCGACCTGCCGCATCTCGATCATCGGTCCGGCGGCGCCGGGCGTCGCGCGATCCGTGGTTGGCATCTGCGTCATGTCCGTTCTCCCGTCATACGATCGGCCGGGGATGCCGGGGCATCCCGCCGAAACTCTGCGAAGCCTGCCGTCGGGTCGCCGCCCTTTGCGTTCCCCGAAGGAGCGACCGGACGCCTCTCGCGTCGCTAGGGTCGGCCGTCATCGCGCCGAGCCCGCCGACATGCGCCGCTCCAGCCGCCGGCCGTAGAACGACAGGGGCCAGCACATCGCGAAATACATCGCCCCGACGACGCCGAACACGAGGATCGGGCGGTAGATCTGGTTGGAGACGATGGTGCCGGCGCGGGCGAGCTCGATGAAGCCGACGATGGCCGCAAGCGACGTTCCCTTGAGCAGCTGCACGAGGAAGCCGACGGTGGCCGGCAGCGACAGCTTGAAGGCCTGCGGCGCGATCACGTCGATCATCCGACTGCGCGTGTGCAGACCCAGCGCATGGGCGGCCTCGCTCTGCCCCTTCGGCACAGCCTGGATGGCGCCGCGCCAGATCTCGCCGAGAAAGGCGGAGGCATGCGCGGTCAGCGCGATGGCGACGGCGGCCCAGGCCGGCAGGTCGAAGCCGAGCAGCGGCAGGCCGAAATAGGCGACGAAGAGCTGCATCAGCAGCGGCGTGCCCTGGAACAGGCCGATCCAGCCGATCGCGGGAATGCGCAGCCACGGCGATTTCGACACGCGCATCAGCGCCACGATCGCACCGAAGACGATGCCGCCGGAAAAGCCGATGGCCGTCAGCACCACCGTCCACAGCAGGCCCTGAAACAGATAGGAGAACTCGAGATAGCCCATCGCCGTCTCCTCAGCGCTGCGGATAGCTGAAGGCCCAGCGGCCGATGGCCGCCAGAAGCCACATCGTCATCAGGGAGATCACGAGATAGATGCCGGTCAGCGTGAAGTAGACCTCGAAGCTGCGGAACGTCTCCGCCTCGATCCGCTGGCCGACGGAGGTGAGCTCGTAGGCGGAGATCGAGGTGCAGATCGCCGTGGTCAGCGTCAGCAGGATGAACTGGCTTGTCAGCGAGGGATAGATCGCGCGAAGCGCCGGCGTCAGCACGATGAGGCGGAAGACCTCGCCCTTGTGCAGGCCGAGCGCCAGCCCCGCCTCGGTCTGGCCCTGCGGCACGCTCTCCACGCCGCCGCGGATGATCTCGATCGCGTAGGCGCCGCCGTTCAGCCCGAGGGCGATCACCGCCGTCATCGTCGGGTTCAGCCGGATGCCGGCGAGCGGCAGGGCGAAGAAGATGAAGAATATCTGGACGAGGAACGGCGTGTTGCGGATGATCTCGACGAAGGCGTTGATCAAGAGGCTGGGAATGCGCATCTGCGCGCGCAGCACGACGACGCCGAGCACCCCCACGACCATGGCGATGACCATGCCGGAGGCGGCGAGGAACAACGTGCCGAGCACGCCCATCAGCAGGCTGTACCAGGCGTCGGTCACCACGCTGAAATCGAGTGTCATGGTCGTCCTCCCGGTTTACCATGGTTGCCGCGTCGTCCGGACGTGAAAGCCGACACGGCTTTCACGAAAAAATGCCTCAGTCGTCCCATTCGGGCTGCCAGTCGAAGCTCGAGTAGCGTTCGCCCCGCGCCAGCCCATGGATCGCCGCCATGTCCTGCGCCAAGAGCTCGAAGTCGAAGATGTCGAGATTGGCACGCATGTTCTCGGGGCGCGACGAGCGGGGAATGGCGCCGACGCCCTCCTGCTGCACCAGCCAGCGCAGCGTCACCTGGCCCGCCGTCTTGCCGTATTTGCGCCCGATCTCGTTCAGCGGCTCGCACTGGAAGACCTTGCCGCGCGCGATCGGCTGATAGGCGTTGAGCAGCATGTCGGCGCGGCGCATCCGCGCCAGCAGCGTCTCCTGCGACAGGAACGGGTGGTACTCCACCTGATTGCAGAAGAGATCGGCGCCGTGCGTACCCAGCGCCTCGTCGAGCAAGGCCACGGTGAAGTTGCTGACGCCGATCAGCCGCGTGCGCCCCCTCGCCTTTTCCGCCTCGAAGGCGGCGAGCGTCTCACCGAGCGGCACGTCCTTCGTCGGCCAGTGCACGAGAAGGAGGTCCACCTGGTCGAGCGCGAGGCGCTCCAGGCTTTCGCCCACCCGCCGCGGCACCACGTCGGGATCGAGCGAGTCGAACCAGATCTTGGTGGTGACGAAGAAGTCGCCCCGTGGCACGCCGGACGCGCGGATCGCCCGGCCGACCTCCAGCTCGTTGCCGTAGCGGATGGCCGTGTCGATCTGGCGGTATCCGAGGTCGATGGCGGCGCGGATCGCGGTCTCTCCGTCCGGCCCCGTGAGCTCGAACGTGCCGAGGCCGAGGGCGGGAATGGCTTCGCCGCGGACGATCTTGCTGGGGATGTTCATGCGACCCGCTCCGCCCGTTTCTCGCTCAAGACGGCAAGGCTGGCATCCCGCGCCCGCTTTGCCCATTGCGCCGGCGAATGGCCCGCCGACTGCCGGTCGTTCGGGATCTCCACCGCGACGGGGAGGTCGGACGGCAGCGCCGCGAAGATGGCGGCGAGATCGATGCCCCCCTCGCCCGGCAGCAGGCGATCGTGGCGCGCCGTGAAGTTCAGCGCGTCTCGGCCCGTGGGAACCGCCGCCGGCGCGTCGCAGATCTGCGCGTAATGCAGCCATTGGGGCGGGATCGCCGCGATCTCGGCGGGCGAGACGCCGGCGCGCGAGACGTGCAGGGCATCGACGATGACGCCCTGGTTCGGCTGCCCGGCGGCACGCAGCACCCGAAGTGCCGCCGCGAGATCGCGCAGGTCCGACTGCGGCATGAACTCGAGATCGGCGGTGAGCCCGAACCGGGCCGCGGCCTCGCAGAAGGCGACGTAGGAGGCGGTCAGCCGGGCTTCGTCCGGATCGTCGCCGGCGACGAGGATCGTCTTGGCCCCGAGGCGCGCGGTGCAGTCGAGGAAGGGCCGGAGCGGCTCGACTTCGAAGGTCGGGCCGATGCGCACGATCTCCATGTCGAAGACCGAGATGCCTTCGTCCTTCATCAGGGCGGCGAGATCGCGCACCCGGCCGGGATCGTCCATCAGCGGGAACGCCAGGCCGTTGGGGGCGGCGGGCAGCATACGCAGACCCACATGGTCGTAGCCCGCGGCAGCGGCGGCGCGAACCGCCTCTTCGGGAGCGGCGCCGAGACAGGTGAGGAAGGAGAGAGCGAGTTTTCGGGTCATGCAGCCTCGGCGCCTTCCGCCAGCATTTCGGCGAGGGTGACGGTGCGGTCTTCTTGCGCGGCGCGATCGACGGCGAGCGTGACGGCGAGCGTCGCCATGCCATCGCGCGCGTCGACGAGGGGCTTGGCCTGCCGCTGCACGACGGCGAGGAAGTGGTCGAGCTGGTTGACGTAGGTGCGCGATCCGTCGCCGCTGCGGGACTCGCGAACCAGACGATCCTGCCAGTGGTCGCTCTCCTTGGCGTGGCGCCAGAGATAGAGATCGGAGACCGACAGGGCGCCCTTGCGGCCGGACAGGAACAGATAGGGGCCGGGCTCCGAAGGGTGATAGAGCGCCTGGCCCGACGTGTATTCCCAGGCCCAGGGGCTGACGGCGTTGTCGGAGATGACGAACGTGCCGAGCGCCCCGTTGACGAAACGGATCGCGATGCTCGCGGTGTCCTCGACCGCGAGGCCCCGGTGGGCGTTGGATGTGAAGGCGCGCACGGATTCGATCTCGCCGACGAGATGGCGCAGCACGTCGATGTCGTGGATGAGATTGATGAGAAGGACGCCGCCGCCGACCGAGCGACGCCATTCGACGTCGAAATAGCCGTCGGGCTTGTCGAACAGCGTCATGCCGCTCACCGCAACGACCGCGCCGAGCTCGCCCGCCTCGATCGCGCGCTTGGCGGCGTGGATGTCGGGACTGTGCCGGCGGTGATGACCGACGAGGACCGGGACGTCGGCTCTCTCGGCAGCCTCCGCCAGGCGCCGGGCCGCGGCGAGATCGTCGGCCACCGGCTTCTCGACGAGGCAGGCGATGCCGCGCGCGATGCAGGCCAGCGCCGCCGGCGCATGAAGATGGTTCGGCAGGGCGATGATCGCGCCCGCGGGGCGCACCTCGTCCAGCATCGTCTCGTAGTCGCGATAGTGGGGCACGCAGAGGCGGGCCGCCAAAGCCTGTGCCTGCGGCGACGGATCGGCGATGGCCGCGAGCGAGGCGGAGGCGTGCGAGGCTACCAGTTCGGCATGTTCGCGGCCGATGAGCCCGGCGCCGAGAACGGCGATCGCGGTCAACGGGTCATCTCCGCCATGGCCCGCAGCGCCAGCCGGTAGCCGTAGGCGCCGAAGCCCGCCATGACAGCGGTGGCGGTCTTCGAGACGAGGGACTTGTGGTAAATCTCCTCGCGCTGGTGGACGTTGGAGATGTGCAGCTCGATCTTGGGTCCGTTGAAGGTCTTCAAAGCATCGAGAATGGCGATCGAGGTGAAGGTGTAGGCGGCCGGGTTGATGATGATCCCCGCCGCGTCCTTGCGAGCCGCGTGGATCGCCTCGATGATCTCACCCTCGAAATTCGACTGCCGGAAGTCGATCGCGAGCCCCAGCTCCTCGGCGTCGCTCTCGCACCACCGGCGAATGTCGGCGAGCGTCGTGTGGCCGTAGATGTCCGGCTCGCGCTCGCCCAGAAGATTGAGGTTGGGGCCGTTCAGAACGAAGATGGTGCGCATGTCTCTTCTCGAAGGACGGGAGGCGGGAAAGGCGATCGCACGACGGCGCCGGACGGCGGCCGCCCGTTCCGGCAGGGGGGACGCGGCAACCGCGGCCTGCGCAGTGACGATCGACCGGGAGCCGGCGCCGCTTCTCCACTGACGGTCTCTTGGTGGAGTCTTGATGGACGGAAGCCGGCAGCGGGATCGCATCGAGCGTCGCCGCACTTCCGGTCACCCCGTCTTCGACCGGCAGGATCACGATCGACGGAGGCGATCCCGCACCCCTGACGGCTTTTCCGAGGGTCTCAAGGCATCGGTCCCGCCGGCTAGGTCGGCCGGCGGGACCGAGCCGAGATCACTTGGCGGCGAACGGCACGCCTTCGAGGCTCTCGGGGAAGGTCGGGAGCGGCGCGTCCAGCCACTTCTCGCTGATCTTCTGCAGTTCGCCGTTCGCCTTGATCTTGTCGATGAAGGCGTTGAGCCAGCCGTTCATCTCGGCATCGCCCGGCCGGGTCGTGGCGCCCATCCACTGCTCGTTGAAGACCAGCTTCTGCTCGAAGTCGTTGCCGGGCGCGGCGCGGTCGAGATTGATCTTGTAGGTCGTATTTCCGCCGATCGCGTCGACCTGGCCGGAGACCAGCGCCTGGATGTTGGAGCTGTCGTCGTCGAAGCGCCGGATGTTCGGGGAGTCGCCGAGAAGCGCGGTGATCGCCTTGTCCTGCGCGGCGCCGCGCGGCACGCCGATGCGCAGGTTTCGCGCGTCCTCGATCGTCTCGATCTTGTTCTTGGCGCTGGACAGGAGAATGATCTTCAGGCCGGCATAGGGCTTGGAGAACTGCACGACCTTGGCGCGGTCGGGATACATGCCCATCACCGCCATCTGAACGTCGACCTTGTTGGTCAGAAGGTTCGGGATGCGGGCGGCGACGGCGTTCGCCACGAACTCGACCTTCACGCCGAGCTCCTTGGCCATCAGCTGGGCGACGTCAACGTCGTAGCCGATGTTCTGCCCGCTCGCGTCGATCGAGCCCCAGGGCGCCTGCTCGCCCATGACGCCGACGCGCATGACGCCGGCTTCCTTGATCTTCTCCAGCGTCTGCGCCGCCGCGTTCGAGACGGTGCCGGCGAAGCCGAGACCTGCGACGAGCGCGAGCGCCGCGACGCGCGACAATGAAACCTTGAACATGCTTGTCCTCCCAGACTGTGACCGATGCACCCCCGACGGGGCGGTTGTCGAAAGAGCGGCAAGTCCTCCCTTGCCGATCCTCATGCGATGCTGGTAAAAAAGCTAACCAACCGGTTGGTTGAAGTCAACGACACCGTGACGCCTTGTCGAAAACGTCATGACCGGCGAAGACGGACCGCCGACGGGACGGGCATCGAGGGAACGAGCATGGCGCGGGTCGACGACGAGAACCGGATCGGCATCGGGCCCGACGCGGGCGAGCGTGCGCCGCTGCGACGTCGCCGGGCGCTGCTCGACTCCGCCATTCTCGAATTCTCCACCTACGGCATCGGCGGCGCGCGGGTGGACCGGATCGCGGCCCGGGCGAGCAGCAACAAGGCGATGGTCTACCACTATTTCGACAGCAAGGAGGATCTCTACCGCGCCGCTCTGCAGGACATCTACGCCGGCATCCGCGACGCCGAGGACCGGCTGGACCTCGACCTCGACGACCCCTGCGGCGCGATCGCCACCCTCGTCGCCTTCACCTTCCGCTACTACATCGACCATCCCGCCTTCGTGCGGATGATCAACACCGAGAACCTGCACGGCGCCTCGCATCTGCGCACCGCCGGCGACATGTCCGGGCTGAACCGCCCCGTGCTCGCCAAGGTCGAGGCCATCCTGGCTCGGGGCGTCGCCTCCGGCACATTTCGCGCCGACGTCGATGCGCTCGACCTCTACATCTCGATCTCCGCGCTCGGCTTCACCTACGTGTCCAACCGCCACACGCTGAAGATCCTCTTCGGGCGAGACCTCCTCGCCGACGCGGCCGTCGAGAAACGTCTGGAAACGATGACGGAAATGATCCTGCGCTACCTCGCGCCCTAGCTTTCTCCGGATGGCAGGACTGTCGCCGGCAGCGACGCCGATGGAATGACGGCGCGACATTCAGGCCTCCCCCGCCACGCGGCGATAATGCGCCACCGTCCGCGCGATGCCATCGCGCAGCGTGGTTCGCGGCGCGAGGCCGAGGATCGTCGCATCGCCCGCCCCTGCGATGTTCGACGCCATGGGAACGGCCGGGCCCTCGAAGCCGATGACGGCGCCCGGCACCTCGGCCTCGATCGCGGCGACGATGTCGGGCACGTCCACGACGCTTCCGCCGAGCGACACGGCATGCGCGCCCTCCAGGTTCCGCGTAGCGGCGGCCGCGAAGGCGGCGGCGACGTCGCCGGCGAAGACGAGATCCTGACGCCCTGTATAGCCGATGACGTAGGGGCGCCCCGCCACCGCCTCGCGGCAGGCCAGCGTCGGCCCGGCCGTCAACCCGATCTCGCGGCCCGGCCCGTAGACCACCGTGGGGCGCAGCCCGACGCTGGCGATCCCCGCATCGTGCCAGTAGGCACGCGCGCAGCCCTCGCCTGCGAGCTTGAAGGCGCCGTACATCGTCACCGGCCGGGGATGCTCGCCGTCGTCGGGACCGAACACGGCGGCGCTGCTCGCATAGGCGATGCGCCGGATGCCCCGCGCCTTCGCGGCCTCGAAGACGTTCAGCGTGCCGATCAGGTTGACCTCGGCGCCCCGCACCGGGTCGGCGGCGCAGGCCGGCGTCAGAAGCGCGGCCAGATGGACGATCGCAGCGCATCCCTCCGCCGCGTGCGTCACAGCCGCGCCGTCCATGACGTCGCCCTCGACCCAGTCCAGATCGTCCGCCGCCCCGCCCACGACCTCCCGCACCACGCGGCGCTCGCTTCCGCGGTCGAAGATGCGGACCTCGTGCCCGCCCTCGATGAGCAGCTTGGAGATCCAGCCGCCGAGAAAACCGCCGCCGCCGGTGACGAGGATGCGCGTCATCCCTGCGCCCCCATGCCGGATGCTGCCGTGTCGGGCGCTTCCATGTCCTGCGCCGTCAGCGTGTAGGCGGTCTCGTAGATCGCGGCGACGGGAACACCGAGGGCGCCCGTCGCCGCGCAGAGCTCGAAGATGCCCGGCATCGCCGCCTCCAGACCGGGACGGGCGCTGCCCTCCACGAGAAGCACCACGTCGAAGCCCCGCTCGGACATGGCCTCGCGCAGCTCCGTCTCGCGCGTGCGGACGCCGGAGACCTTGGCGCGGGCGACGCCCAGATGCACCGAGCAGACGGAAGGGAACGCCAGCACGTCGCGAACCAGCGTGGACGCCGCGGCCCGCAGTCTCGCCTCCGGCTCGGCGCCGGAAAAGTCGAAGCGAAGGGTCGCCATGCTGCCGCCGTCCCCTCGCCCGGCAAAGGCGATGCGCTCGCAGGCGACGCGCAGGAAGTTCCGGAAGCTCGGCGCGACCGCGGTGGTCCAGGCGGTGGGGTCGTTCAGGCGTGCGAGATAGGCGGGGGACTGGAAGACATCGACGCCGTCGCCGGCATAGATCGTGCCGAACACATGGCGCGCGGAGCCGGGCGCATGCAGGCGCTTGCCGGTTCGAAAGCCGGGAATGGAGAGCCGTTCGGGCATGTGCTCGCGCGTGTGCCATTCGACATAGTCGCCATGCGCCCCTGCAGCGATGTCGTGCCAGATGGCCAGAAACGCGGATCCCTTCAGTCCCAAACCCGACTCTCCGAATGTTGCGAGGGGCGCCTTGCGGCCGGCGGTCGCTTGACAAGGATCGAAGGCGACCCTTACCGTAGAATACTAGAATGTTAGTTCGAGCGGTTGTCAAGTCCGCCCTCGAGCGCCGACGAAGCGGGAGGAAGCAGACCATGACGACACCGGAACAGGCGCGCGTGGCCATCGTCACGGGAGGCGCCGGTGGTCTGGGGTTCCCCATCGCCGAGCGACTGGCGGCGCAGGGCCACACCGTGGCGATCTGGGATCTCGACGCCGCGCGCGCGCGCGACGCCGCCGCCCGACTGCCGCGGGCCCGCGGCTACGGCGTCGACGTCACCGACCGCGCCTCGGTCGACGCGGCGATGACGGAGGTCGTCCAGGAGTTCGGCCCGCTCGGCATCCTCGTCAACAGCGCCGGCCACAACGGGCCGGTGGAAGCCTTCGCCAGCTATCCCTTCGAGGGCTGGCGCTTCGTGATGGCGCTCAATCTCGACGCGGTCTTCCACTGCTGCCAGGCCGGCGTGCGCGAGATGCTGAAGACGGGCTACGGGCGCATCGTCAACATCGCCTCGATCGCCGGCAAGGAGGGCAACCCCAATGCCGTCGCCTATTCGGCGTCGAAGGCCGGGGTGATCGGCCTGACGAAATCGGTCGGCCGGGAGCTGGCGAACACCGAGATCCGGGTGAACTGCGTCGCGCCCGCCGCGATCGAGACGGAGATGCTGAACCAGCTGACGCCCGAGTTCCGCGCCTTCGTCACCGCCAAGATCCCGGTCGGTCGCCTCGGCAAGGCCTCGGAGGTCGCCTCGCTCGTCGCCTGGCTGGCGTCGGAGGAATGCTCGTTCTCGACCGGGGCCGTGTTCGACGTGTCCGGCGGACGCGCGACCTATTGAGGCCCGGATGCACCGCGCCCATCGCCTGTCGCTCGCCTACCTGACCGTCCAGGGCTGCCCGCCCGAGGAACAGATCCGCGTCGCCGCCGCCGCCGGATACGACGCCACGAGCCTTCGCCTCGTGGCGCCCAACGGGGTGGATCTCGCGCATCCCATCCTCGGCGACGCCGCGCTGATCCGCCGGATCAAGGCCGCCACCGCGAACGAGGGCATCTCGCTGTTCGACGCCGAGCTTCTGACCCTTCTGCCGGACACCGACGTCCGGCACTGGGCGCCGGCGATCGAGACGGCGGCCGAACTCGGCATGCCGATGATGCAGATCACCAGCGACGACGCGGACCTCGCCCGCGCGGCGGACCGGCTCGCCGGCATCGCCGACGTCGCCGCCGGCTATGCCGTCACCCTGGCCATCGAGCTGACGCGCTGGCGCGCCATGTCGACGCTCGCCGACGCCAAGCGGCTCGTGGAGGCCGCCGGCCGCTCGAATGTCGGCATCCTCATCGATGCGCTGCACCTGTCGCGTTCCGGCGGCCGGCCGGACGACGTCCGGACGCTGGACCGCGACCGGGTGCTCTATCTCCAGCTCTGCGACGCGCCGGCCGAGCCGCCGGCAAGCGACGCCGCCTGCATCGCGGAAGCGCGCGGCGGGCGCCTGATGCCGGGCGAAGGCGGGCTGTGGCTCGATGAGCTGATGTCGGTTCTTGGGCCCGACATCACGATCAGCGTGGAAACGCCCCATGCGGGCGACGCCGCGCTGAGCTTCGGGGCGCGCGCCGAAAAGGCCATGGCGGCGACGCGGCGGTTTCTCGATGCGCCGAGGTCAGGCGGCGGCGGCGCCGCGAGCGGTCGATGTTGAGCGGGGCCGGCCGAGGCGATAGTCTGGCACCGGCCGGCATCCGCGGGATGACCGCCCGGCTCCAGGCCGGAAAACCGTTCGACCCGCGAGCGGGCGGCTCGATGTGAAGGAGGCGCGGCGCTTTGAGTTCGAGACAACGGGGTTCCCTGGGGCTGCGGGTGGCCGAGCGTCTGCGCCGCGCGATCCTCGACGGCGAATTCGAACTCGGGGACGCGCTGTCGGAAGACAAGCTGGCGAGCACGCTGGGCGTCAGCCGAAGCCCGGTGCGCGAGGCCTTCGCGGCGCTGGAACAGCAGGGGCTGATCGACATCCGCCCGCAGCGCGGCAGTTTCGTGTTCCTGCCGACCCCCGAGGACACCGAGAACATCTGCGAGTTTCGCCGCATGATCGAACTCGACGCCCTGCGCCTCGCGATGGAGCGCAGCGGCGCGCAGACCATCGCCGCGATGCGTCTGGCCGCCGACAGCATCCGCGACGCGCTGGCCTCGGGCGACATGATGCGCAGCGCCAGCGCCGATACGGAATTTCACGAGGCGGCGATCGACCATTGCGGCAACCCCTACCTCGTCAACGCCTACCGGCTGATCAGCGGCAAGGTCGCCGCGCTGCGCGCCCATCGCTCGGCCCTGCCGACGCGCGAGCAGGCGAACGAGGAGCATTACGTCATCATCGGCCGGCTGGAGACGGGGGATCTCGCCGGCGCGATGGAAGAGCTGGGAACCCATATCGTGAAGATGGCCGAGCGTTACGGCTTCGCCCTCGCTCCACCCGCGCCCGGACGAACGACCCGCGGCCTGCGCTTCGACCATATCGGGCCGCTCCCGGAATAGCCGACGCCGGGCTCGCAGGGCGCGGGAGCCGAGATCGGACGGTGCGCCGATCGAGTTTGCCGGCGCGCGTCGAGGGATTGGCAGAGAGGTCGGCGGGATGAAGGCACTGGTCTATCTCGGCAAGCGCCACCTGGAGCTGCGAGACGTCGACGAGCCCCGCGCCGAGCCCGGTTCGTCGATCGTCCGGGTCGCCGCCTGCGGCATCTGCGGGTCCGACCTGCACGGCTATCACGGCGACGATCCGCGCCGCGTGCCGCCGCTCGTCATGGGCCACGAGATCGCCGGCGTCGTGGAGACCGGGCCGCTGGCGGGCGCCCGCGTCGCCGTCAACCCGCTCGTCACCTGCGGCACCTGCGACGCGTGTCTCTCCGGCCGGCCGCAACTCTGCGAGGAACAGGGCGTCATCGGCCTGCCGCCCCATCGCGGCGGCTTCGCGCGCAAGGTGCGGGTGCCCGACGGCAGTCTCGTGCCCATTCCAGACGGGCTGGATTTCGCCGCGGCCTGCCTCGCCGAGCCGGTCGCCGTCGCCTATCACGCCGTGCGGATCGGAACCCGGCTGTCGCATCGCCCGCTCTCGGCCCTCGCGGTCGCGGTGCTGGGCGGCGGGGCGATCGGCCTCGCGACGGCCCTGATCGCAGCGCTGCAGGGCGCGGGGGTGGTTCACCTCGGCGAGGTTCACGCCGGACGCCGCGACACCGCCCGAGCCGCGAACGCCGCGATCCGCGCCTACGATCCCGGCGGACCGGACGGCCCGGCGCCGGGATCGATCGATCTCGTCTTCGACGCCGTCGGCGCGAGGGCGACGCGCGAGGCCGCGTTTCGAATGGTGCGCCGCGGCGGCGCGATCGTCCATATGGGCCTGATGCCGGGATCGGAGGGCGTCGACATGCGCCGCCTGACGCTGGCCGAGATCGCCTTCGCCGGATCCTACTGCTATTCCATGCCGGACTTCCGCGAGACCGTCGCGCTTCTGGCGTCGAACCGCCTGGGGCCGCTGAACTGGATCGAGGAACGGCCGCTGGAGGACGGCGCCGCCGCCTTCGAGGACATCGACCGGGGGCGGTTCGCCAAGGCCAAGCTGATCCTCAAGAACCCGGACGCCGTCGCGTGAGCGGGCGCGCCTCTTTCGCCGCGACACGCCGCATCACACCCCTCCTCGTCGATGGAGTTTGCCCATGAAGACCTCGATCGCCACCGTCTCGATCTCGGGCGACCTCGCCGAGAAGCTCGCGGCCATCGCCGCGGCGGGCTTCGGCGCGGTGGAAATCTTCGAGAACGACTTCCTGGCCTCCGACCGGAGCGCGCGGGACGTCGGGCGCATGGTGCGCGACGCCGGGCTCGAGATTTCCCTCTTCCAGCCGTTCCGCGATTTCGAGGGCCTGCCGGAGCCGCAGCGCACCCGGGCGTTCGACCGGGCGAAGCGCAAGTTCGAAACGATGAACGAGCTCGGCACCGATCTCATCCTCATCTGCTCTTCGCTCTCGCCGCTGGCGCTCGGCGGCATCGACCGGGCGGCCGAGGATCTGGCCGAACTCGGCGAGATCGCAGCAGCGGCGAACGTGCGCGTCGGCTACGAGGCGCTGGCCTGGGGCCGCTTCGTCAACGACCACCGCGACGCCTGGGAGATCGTGCGGCGCGCCGATCATCCCCGCATCGGCCTGATCCTCGACAGCTTCCATTCGTTGTCGCGCGGCATCGATTCGCAGTCGATCCGCTCCATCCCGCGCGAGAAGATCTTCATCGTCCAGATCGCGGACGCGCCCCGGCTCGACCTCGATCTCCTGTCCTGGAGCCGGCACTACCGCAACATGCCCGGCCAGGGCGACCTGCCGGTGTCGGACTTCATGGCCGCCGTCGAGGCGACGGGCTACGACGGCTACTATTCGCTGGAGATCTTCAACGACCAGTTCCGCGCCGGCTCGCCGCGTCAGACCGCCGTGGACGGTCGCCGGTCGCTGATCTACGTCATGGACCGCCTCAAGGCCGAGGGCCGGGCGATGAAGGGGCCGTCCGAGGCGACCCCCCTGCCCCCGCCCGCCCGCACGAGCGGCGTCTCCTTCGTCGAGTTCGCGACCGACGCCGCGTCCGGCCCGTCCCTCGCCACCCTTCTGGAGGCGATCGGCTTCCACCATGCCGGCCGCCACCGCACCAAGGACGTCGAACTCTACGCGCAAGGGGATCTGCGCGTCGTGATCAACACGGAGACGGAGGGGTTCGCGCATTCGTCCTACGTGGTCCACGGCACGAATGTCTGCGCACTCGGCCTGCGCATGGCCGATGCCGACGAGGCCTTCGCGCGTTCGCAAGGGTTGCTGGCCTCGCCCTTCCGCCAGCCGGTGGGACCGGGCGAGCGTGAGTTCGCCACGATCCGCGGCGTTGGCGGGAGCCTCCTTTATCTCGTGCCGGAGGAAGACGCGCTCGGCCCGCAATGGGCAGCGGATTTCGAGCTGACGGCGAACGGGGGCGAGAGCGGGAGTGCGGGGCTGGTGGCCGTCGACCACGTCGCGCAGACCGTGCGCTTCGAGGACATCTTGTCGTGGACGCTGTTCTACCGCTCGATCTTCGACCTCACGCCGCTGCCGCCGCTGGAGGTGCCCGATCCCGGCGGCCTCGTGCTCAGCCAGGTGCTGGAGAACGAGGATGCCAGCCTGCGCATCGTTCTCAACGGCTCGCAATCGACGCGCACTCTTTCGGCGCGCTTCGTCTCGCAGTTCGTCGGTCCCGGCGTCCAGCACGTCGCCTTTCGCAGTCTCGACATCTTCGCGACCGTCCGCACCCTGGCCTCGAACGGGGTGGCGCTGCTGCCCATTCCGCAGAACTACTACGACGACCTCGACGCCCGGTTCGACATCGCGCCCGAGACGCTGGAGATCATGCGCCAGACCGGCATTCTCTACGACCGGGACGAGGGCGGCGAGTATTTCCAGATCTATCTGAAGGCGCTCGACGGGGGCTTCTTCATCGAGATCGTGGAGCGCCGCGGCTACCGAGGCCTCGGCGCGGCGAACGCGCCGATCCGGCTGGCGACGCAGACCCGGCAGACGCCGGCGGGCATTCCCGCCCATTGAGCTCGCCCCCGGCGCGGCGCGGCGTTCCCGCATGGCGCCGGTTTCGGCCGATCCCGTTCATCGGCGCGCGCGCCGCGCCGTCTCGTCCGGCGTCCGGGCGTTCGCGCGCAGCATCCTCGACCCCGCCGCCGCCGCGCCGAGATCTTCCGCGGCCTGCCGCAGGCGGGGCGCGAGTTCGTCCATCCTCTCCGCGGTCATCCGCACGGCGGGACCGGCGATCGAGAGGCAGCCGAGGACCGGTCCGCCGAATGGGCCGCGCACCGGCACCGCCATCGCGGCCATGCCGGCGATGTAGCTGTCGACGGCGGTGGCGTAGCCTCGCGACCGGGCCTCCGTCAGTTGCTTCAGCAGCAGAGGAAGGCTTTGCGACGCGTTGTATCCCTGTCCCTCGGCCTGCCGCACGAGCCCCTGCACGCCGACCTTGAGCAGCGCGTCCTCGTCGCTCAGGGTGGAAAGCCAGGCTCTGCCGCCGGCAGAGCTCGCCAGATGGACGACGACGCCCTGTTCCTGGCCGGGATCGTAGCGCAGACCGCCGGTCGCGCCCTGCGCCACCGCCACCCAGACGAGATCCTCGCCGTCGATCACCGAGAGCCGCACGAGCTCGCGGCATTCGGCGGCGAGCGCGGCGAGCACCGGCTGGGCGACGTCGGTGATGCCGGAGCGGCCGAGGAACGTCAGTCCCATCGCCGGCAGCTTGATGGTCAGGCCGTAGTCGCCGCCGGTCTGGTGCTGGCGCACGTAGCCGAGCCGGGCGAGTTCCTGCAACGTGCGATGCACGCCGCTGGCGGGCTGGTCGGTGGCCGCCGCGAGCGCCGAGATCGACAGTCCGCCGGGTTGCTCCGCGAGCCGTTCGACGAGAGCGAGGGCCTTTTCGAGAACGCTGCTCACGCGGTGGCCTGTGCGGGCGATCCGCGGCGCGTCTGGGCGATCGTGGTCGGCACGCGGGCGATCTCGCCGACGACATGGCGCAGACGATCGATCTCGCGAGCGAGGTCGATGCGGAGCGGCCCGCCCGCAGTGGGAACGCCGGTCTCACCGGCCAACCCGACGCGTTCGGGCGTCGATGCGGGGCTCTCGGCCTTGGCGAGGCGCCCGGCCGCGGGCTTCGGGTCCACCATGGCAGCGAGGCGCAGGCCGGGCCGGTGCGCGAGGACCTCGACATGCGGGCGGCCGATCACGCCGGCGTCGACGATCGCGACGGCCGCCGCGCCATCCCGGCTCGCAGATCCCTTCTCACGCCTCATGACTGGCCCCACGCCCCTTCCGCTTCCATCCCATGGTCGGCACCGCCGCCACCGCGCCGCAACCGAATGCTCTGCTCCGCTTCGCCGCGAACGGTCGCGCGCGGTCTTCGATCCGTCGAGCTCCTGGTCGGCGACCCCGACTTGGCTCCAGCCCCAAATCGATCTCGCTCACGACCGTTCGCCCGGACCGGCGCGTCTTCCATCGGCGGTCTCGACGTCCGGCTCGGCCGGATGGAGGCAACCGATCGTCCAAACTGTGTCCACCGTCGAGATCCAAGACGTCAACACCATACACGGTTGAATGGAACATCATTCTACAATGGAAACCTCTTCCATTTGGAGACGTCTGTGGCATTTTCCGGTGGCATGGAAACGGACGGGCCGGCGATGGACGTTTTTGACGAAGAGGTCGATCTCTTGGTGTTCGGGGCCGGCGCCGGCGGCATGAGCGCGGCGCTTTCGGGCGCGATCAACGGGCTGTCGGTGCTGCTTTGCGAGAAGACGGAGATGGTCGGCGGCACCACGTCGACGTCCGGGGGAACCGCCTGGGTGCCCGGCACCGCCTTGTCGGTCCGGGCCGGCGTGCCCGACCGCGTCGAGGAGGCCGCCGCGTTCCTGCGGCACGTGGTGGGCAATCGCGGCGGCGACGATCTTCGCTGCGCCTTCCTGGCCTCCGGCGATGCGGCGATCGGCGATCTCGAAGCCCATTCCGACGTGCGCTTCGTCGCCGCGACCGCCCATCCCGACTATCTGGACGCACCGGGCGCAGCCTATGGTGGCCGGGCGCTGGCGCCGGTCCCGTTCGACGGACGCCGGCTCGGCGGCGACTTCCGCCGCATCCGCCCGCCCGGCGCCGTGTTCATGGGCCTCGGCGGCATGATGGTCGGCCGGGCCGAACTCGGCATGCTTCTGTCGCCGCTCGCGAGCCTTGCCAACCTTCGCGGCACGCTGAAGGTGGTGCTGCCCTATCTTCGCGACCGGCTCACCCACAAGCGCGGAACGCGGCTGCTGATGGGCAACGCGCTGGTGGCGCAGCTCTTCTACAGCCTGCGCCAACGCCAAGTGCCCGTCTGGTTCGAAAGCCCGCTCGCCGATTTCATCCTGGAAGGACACGAGGTCGTCGGGGCCGTGGTTCGCACGCCGGGGGGCGAGCGACGGGTCCGTGCCAGACGCGGCGTCGTGCTGGCGACGGGCGGCATCGGCTGGAACAGGGAGCTGCGGGCGCGCCTTTTCCCGCCGGAGATCGCCGATCTCAGCCAGGCCCCCGCCGCCAACACCGGAGACGGCATCGCGGCCGCCACCGCGCGCCTCGATGCGAGCGTGGACGATGGCGGCGACAGCGCCGGACTGTGGATGCCCTGCTCCCTTCTGAAACAGGCGGACGGGACCGCCGCCGTCTGGCCTCACATCATCCTCGACCGCGCCAAACCCGGCCTGATCGCGGTGGGCCGGGATGGCCGGCGTTTCGTCAACGAAGCCGGCAGCTATCACGACTTCTGCCGGGGCATGATCGAGGCAGGCCTGTCGGAAGCCTGGCTGATCGTCGACGACCCCTTCATCCGTCGCTACGGCCTCGGACTGGTGATGCCCGGCGGCCGCGGCCTGCGGCGCCTCCTGCGACGGAACTACCTGACCCGCGCCGACACGCCCGCCGAACTGGCGCGGGCCGTGGGCATCGACGCCGCCGGGCTCGAAGCCAGCATCGCCGCGAACAACCGCTTCGCGCTGAACGGCGAGGATCGCGACTACGGCCGCGGCGGCTCGGTGGTCAACCGCTTCAACGGCGATGCGAGCCGGGGCGGCAATCCCTGCCTCGGCACGATGGAGCGTCCGCCCTTCTACGCGCTGCGCGTGGTGCCCGTCGATCTGGCGGGCAGCGGCGGGTTGAAGACCGGCGAGCACGGCGAAGTCCTCACCGCCGACGCCCGTCCCATTCCCGGCCTCTACGCCTGCGGCAACGACGCCGCCTCGATGTTCCGCGGCACCTATCCCGGCCCCGGGACGACGATCGGCCCGGCCATCGTCATGGGCTGGCGCATCGCGCGCCGCGCGGCCGGCCTTCCCCTCGGTTGAGGTGCCGCCGGCGCCGAGGCGTCAGGCCTTGCCGGGGATCAGCAAGCGATGCCGGGCCTCCCGCCGATGCGCCGGCGAGCAGCCGCACGGGCGCTTGACCTGCACCGAGAAGTGGACGGCGGCGCGGAAGCCGAGGCTACCGGCCGCGCGGCTGAGTTCGAGATCACCGAAACCGCCGTCCTCTCGGATCTCGACGGCACGCATCGCTCGCTCGTGCGGCTGCGCGAGCTCGGCGTCGGCATCGCGCTCGACGATTTCGGAACCGGGTTCTCCTCGCTGTCGCCGGTGCGGCGGCTGCCGCTGACCCGCATCGAGATCGAGCGGGCTTCGTCGGCGACGTCGACGGAGAAGCGCATCGACTGCCGTGGTCGAGGCCGTGGTGGCGCTCTGCGGGGGCTACGGTCTTGCGATGACGGGCGAGGGCGTGGAGACCGAGCAGCAGCGCAAGGTCCGGCTCGACCTCGGCTGCCATGATCTACAGGGATAACTGCCGGGGCGCCCCGCGCCCGCCATCCTCGGCTGATGTCGGCTCCGGCGCCCGCGACGCGCTCACTGCGGGCGGCTGGCGGCGATCTTCGACTTCCACTGCGTTTCGCTGGGAACATGCCCGAAGCGCTGGCGAAACCGCTTGGTGAAGTCGCTCATGTGAACGAACCCCCAACGACCGGCCACGACCTTGATGGACTGGCT
>NZ_JACIEK010000015.1 GCF_014196835.1 Aureimonas pseudogalii | reverse complement strand
GCCATCCGGACCTGAGCACGCTGCCCCGTCGTCTTACACCTGCATACGGTTCGCCTCATCGAGCCCATCAGCTACCGAGTTTTGACACAGCCTCGACCCACAGAAGACCATTGTTCAGGAATCGGCGCGTCCAGATAGCCGACATAGCTTATGCGAACGCGTATGAGACGCAGAGGCACCATGTTGTCGGTCACAGTCCCCTGCTTCCATCAGTAGCGCCGGAGCTGTGTCATCAGTTTCCGCAACTTATGCAACACATGAACTCCCTTCCACCAGATCTCGGTCAATAGCGTGATGGTGCTGTCCGCGGTATGCGGCCGGAGAGACGCCTACGCGTCGCGTGAACGCCCTGCGGAAGGTCTCTACGTCACCAAAACCGCATCGCGCCCCGGCGAGCTTCGGCGGCTGCCCATCCTCCAGAAGCCGGCGGGCCGCCTCCACCCTGACGCTTTCGACCCAGGCCGAAGGTGCTTCGCCTACCTCCTCGCGGAACAACCGAGCGAAGTGCCGAAGGCTGATGCCTGCCCGGTCGGCGAGATTGGCAACGCTGTGGTCCGCCTCCAGATGGGCAATTACCCAACGCTGCACGTCCTGCAACGCTGAACGTCCGGCCGGACTCCCCTTCCGCTTTCGGCTGTATTGGAGTTGTCCGCCGGGGCGGCGAAAGTACATGACGAGCTGACTTGCGACCTCCCTTGCAAGCTCCGCGCCGAGGTCTTCCTTCACCAACGCCAGCGCAAGATCGAGACCCGCAGTGACCCCGGCAGACGTCCTTATCTTCCCGTCGCGGACGTGGATGGCGTCGACTTCGAGCCGCACGTCCGGGAAGGCTTCGGCAAAGCGATCGGCCAGCGCCCAATGCGTCGTTGCACGACGGCCGTTCAGAAGGCCTGCCTGCGCTAAGAGAAAGGCACCGGTGCAAACGGAGCCGTACCGTTTCGTGCCACGGACGGCTGCGCGAAGCCCTTCGAGTATTGTGGCGTCCTGCACCCGTCCGCCGAGATGGGGAGCACCTGCAACGAGGAAGGTGTGGAATTTCCGGTCCGGCTCGTCCTCAAGAACGGTGTCCGGCAGGATGCGCATGCCGGACGATGACCGGATCATGCCTGGGGTGGTGGCAAGAACTTGGATGTCATACTCGCTCCGTCCCGCCTGCTTGTTGGCCTCTGCGAAGACGTCGGCAGGGCCTGAGACATCAAGCATCTGGACGCCGTCGACCGCTAGGATCCCAATCAATCGTGCCGCCATGTGCCCGTGTCCGTCTATGCCGCTCTTTGGCAGGATTAGCAGGAATGCGTCGGATCACGCCATGGCCTGTCGGTGCTACCGCTGT
Source organism: Aureimonas pseudogalii (assembly GCF_014196835.1). Classification (GTDB taxonomy): domain Bacteria; phylum Pseudomonadota; class Alphaproteobacteria; order Rhizobiales; family Rhizobiaceae; genus Aureimonas; species Aureimonas pseudogalii. The sequence continues at coordinate 86,113 of NZ_JACIEK010000015.1, read as the reverse complement.
CATTGTCGTCCAACGGAGTCCCGAGGCCATGCCCAGCACCATTGAACCCGCCGCCGCCATCCCCGACAGCAAGCTCGCTCGAGCGGTTACCGAGTTCGTCCGGGACACCGAAACCGAGCTTCTCTTCAATCACTCGAGCCGTGTCTTCCATTTCGGCGCTTTAGCCGGAGTTCACCGCGGCCTCAGCTTCGACCGCGAGCTCCTTTACGCGGGCGCGATGTTCCATGACGTCGGCTTGATGCCGAGCCACTCGAGCCCGAACGAACGCTTTGAGGTGGATGGGGCGCACGCAGCCCGTGACTTCCTTCGGAGCCACGGCGTGTCGGAAGCGGACGCGTACACTGTCTGGACGGCGATCGCCCTGCACACGACGCCGGGTGTTCCGGTCCACATGCATCCGGTCGTTGCGCTTGTCACTGCCGGCGTCGAGATGGACGTCCTTGGCCTGACTTACAACGAGTACACCGATACGGAGCGGGAGAGCGTGGTCCGGGACTTTCCGCGCACCGCCGCCTTCAAGGAGGACATCATCCAAGCCTTTTACGATGGCGTCAAGCACAAGCCAGAAACGACCTTCGGCAACGTCAAGGCGGACGTGATCGCCGACAAGGAGCCGCACTTCCACCGCCGCAACTTCTGCTCGGTCATCCGCTGTTCGCATTGGCACGGGTGTCCAGACATTTGAGATGGAGCAAGACCTCTTCGCTTGAGCTTGGTGCCACCGTGAGCATCAGCCATCTGCTCCGGCTTATGCTTCTCCTGTATCGATCAGGGAAAAAGACGCACCAAACCCAGGTGGAACGTCAGCTTACTTGCGGTTCACGCCCGGAACCGGCCAGACCGCAATCCACCCAAGCGAGCTGATCGGCGCCGGGGAAGCGGACACTCGAAAGCGGTCCATCTGCTATCGACCCTTTGCAGTCTAACCTCGCATGATCTGAAATGACCGTATTGGTTGAAAGCAGCCATCTACCTGTTCCCGCCACAGACGACGACCCACGACTGTTGATGAGTGGCAGGGATCCGCCCGCTTATCGATGCCGCCAAGGCGATGGCTCCGCTCGGCTCCGCCATCACGCCGCAAGTCTCAAGCAAGATGTTCGTCGCCGCTTCCACCCATTCGTCTGATACTGCAAGGGGGGTGATAGCGTCGTCCGACAGGACTTCGAACGCCAAGTCCCCGATCGTGGATACACGCAAGGCGTCGCAGATCGTCGTGCTGGACGGTACGATCTCGATCGGATGCGATGCCGTGAGTGCGGCTTCGAGGCTCGGATAGGACGCAGGCTCCACCACATAAACCTGGTTTGCGATGCCACGCATTCGCAGCCCCAGGACAATGCCTGCCGCCAAGCCGCCACCGCCGCAGGCTACGACGATGGCGTCGTCCGACGATCCATGTTTTGCGACCGCATCCGCCATCTCCAAACCGAGGCTGCAGCTTCCGATCAGCATCTCCGGGCTGCGGAACGGGTGAACGAGTCGCCACCCCCTAGCATCGGCTTCGGCTGCTGCGGTTTGCGTGAAGGTGGAACGCGGGGCGAAGATTACTTCGGCACCGGACCGCTGCGCCATATCGCGCTTTGAAGCCGGTGCGTCTTCCGGCATCGTAATCACAGCTAGGCATCCAGCTCGCGCTGCAGCGCATCCGATTGCGATTGGAAAGTTGCCGGAGCCGGACGCTACGATCCCGGCGCTGGCGTTGCGAACGGCCAGCGACGCACCACGATATTTGAAGGAGCCTGCCCGCTGCCGGGTTTCATCGATCAGTCGAACACGGTGTTGATCCAGCCCCAACGCCCATGCTTCGTGGAAGCGAACCGAATGAGCCTCACGAGCTATGAACCGAAGATCGCCATCAAGGTCGGATGTCAGGCGGTCCGTCAATGAGGCCGTCACGGCAGCTCCTAGCCCTGGATGGCTTCAGTGTCGGCAATCAGAGCAAAAGCCGTCAAGGTTCGTTTCAACGCGGATGGCAAGAAACCACTCGGTCGCGCCGATCGGCGACGAGGAAGCGGACGCCCTGAAGCAGTCCGTACGCTTTCGACCCTTCCAAGCCATTGGTGCCGCTTCGGGGCCAAACCCAAAAGGGGACATAAGGGGACGGGCTCTACTAACCCGTGTTAGACAGCGTTCAATGGAACAGACCCGACCAAACCCGATCGACAATCGAGTACTCGAAGCCATGGAGAAGGCAGATGCCCTTCAGGTGCGTTTCGAGCGTGAGCGCGAAGGTCGCGTCCCTTTCGAGATGACTTTGCAGTGCACGCTGTGCTCTGCTGGAACGATCACAGCATGGTACCGCGAACCGCTCTACGGCTGGATGAGGTGCAACACCCCCGGGTGCCTGAAGCAGCATTTCTAGCTGGAATAGCGTCTTGCTGCGTCGCCCTTTCAAATTCGGTCTACTCGTTCTCGCGATCGCCGTTGCGGGTGGCGTCGGTCTCATTGTGAGGTCCGGCTTTGTCGCAAACGAGTGGATCGACCGATGCTCGGATGATGGCTCCAGCAAGTACATCGCTGATCCACGGGAGCGCGAGACCGCTTGCAGGACAGATCGATAACCGTCTTGGGAGTGGGCAGTTAGGAGTACGCCGTCCGGTCTCGACCTACGCCCAACGACCGGTTCAACGTATATCCCATTCAAAAGCTGACGGTCGCCTTACCTGAAGGGTTTCGGGCGCCGGGAGGCGTACGAAAGTCGCGGAAGAACGAACCCGCGGGATGCCGGTCGGTGGTCTATGGAGTTTTCGCCTGACGGCGGTGCAGGGGCAAGGTGCGCTCGCTGCCGGACGGCACACAATGCGGATCGCTGCCCTGCCGTTTGGGACCAGGTGACGGCACCGAGACGGGGGTGGAGCGGCCGCGTGGACTCCGTCGAACACCTTCTCTCGTCATAGGGCCGCACAGGATTGCGCCCCGAAGCACGTGGTCCCGAGCAGGTGGCGGTGTCGTGCCATGCCGGGTCATGGCGAACACTCCCGGCGCGGTGGCGGATGCGGCGGCGGTCCTCGCGGTTGCCGCCAGCGCAGGAAGATGCCGACGACGCTCATGGAGCCGCCGCAGCACGGACAGGTCGGGCGGAAGGCGGGCGGCTCGTCTTTGTCCGGTGCCGTGGTGGCGGGCCCGGGCGCGGGCGGCGTACCGAGCCGCACGCGGATGCGATCGAGCTTCTCCTTGCGGTTCGGCCCTGTGAGGAAGCCGTAGTGTCGGATGCGATGGAAGCCGCGGGGCAGGACGTGGAGCAGGAAGCGGCGGATGAACTCGCCCGCCTCCAGCGTCAGTGTGCGGTGACGGCGCGGCCGTCGAAGGCGGTGATGCGCCGGGACGAGATGGCGACGCGGTGGGTGTAGCGCGACAGGTAGGCCAGAACGGCCTGCGGCCCCGCGAAGGGCGGCTTGGCGTAGACGACCCAGCGCTTGGCGCGCACCGGGGCGAGATGACGGGCGAAGGCTCGGGGATCGGCGAGGTGCGCGAGCGTTCCGTGGAAGGCGAGCTTGCCGCCGGCGTGCAAGGCGACAAGCCCTTCGAGGAAGAGACGGCGGAACAGGGCCCCGAGCACCCGCACCGGCAGCAGGAAGTCGAGGCGCGAGGCGATCCAGCGTGTTCCGTCCGGCGAGAGGCCGCCGCCGGGCACGATCATGTGGACGTGGGGATGATGGGTCATCGCCGAGCCCCAGGTGTGGAGCACGGCGGTGAGGCCGATGCGGGCGCCGAGGTGCCTTGGGTCGGCGGCGATCGTCGTCATCGTCTGCGTCGAGGCGCGGAACAGGAGGTCGTAGACGGCAGCCTTGTTCTGGAAAGCCACAGCCCCGATCTCGGCGGGCAGCGTGAAGACGACGTGGAAGTATCCGACCGGCAGCAGGTCCGCCTGGCGCTCGGTCAGCCAGTCGCGTGCCGCCGCGCCCTGGCACCTTGGGCAGTGCCGGTTGCGGCAGGAGTTGTAGGCGATCCGCAGGTGGCCGCAGTCGTCGCAGCCCTCGACATGGCCGCCGAGAGCGGCGGTGCGGCAAGCCTCGATCGCCGACATGACCTTGAGTTCGGCCAGGCTCAGGTGTCCGGCGCGGCTCGTCCGGAACGCAGGTCCGGCGACGCGCAGGATGTCGGCGACCTCGATCGAGGCGCCCATCGGCTCAGCCGGGCGAAGCCTCCCCGTGGTGGAACAGGGCGAGGCGATCGAGCGGGCTGACGACGGCCCGCACCGTGCGCACGGCGACCTTGGCGTAGAGCGCGGTGGTGTCGAGCTTGGCGTGGCCGAGCAGGACCTGGATGACGCGAATGTCGACGCCGTCCTCGAGCAGGTGCGTGGCGAAGGAATGGCGCAGCGTATGCGGCCCGACGCGCTTGGAGATCTCAGCCGCCCGCGCCGCCTGGACCACAATGCGATGGATCTGCCGTGTCGAGATCGGCCGATCCCAGCTCTGGCCGGGAAACAGCCAACCCTCACGGTGAAGGATGCCCTGCCGGTGTCCCTCGACCCACCACTCGCGCAGAAGAGCGAGAAGGTCGGCGGACAGCATGGCGTTGCGGTCGCGCCCGCCCTTGCCGCGCTCGACGCGCAGAAGCATCCGGGTGGAGTCGACGTCGCCAACCTTCAGGCTCGCGACCTCGGCGGCGCGCAGCCCCGCCCCGTAGGCGACCGAGAGCGCCGCCAGGTGCTTCAGGCAGACGGTGGCGCCGAGCAGCCGGCGGACCTCGTCCGGGCTCAGGACATCGGGCAGGCTGCGGGGATATCGTAGCCGCACCAGCTTGCGGGCGAGATCAGGCCTGTCGATCGTGTGGACGAAGAAGAAGCGCAGGGCCGAGACGATGGCGTTCATCGTCGGCACGCCGAGACCGGCCTCCTGAAGCGCGATCTGGAAGCGGCGCAGGTCTTCAACGCTGGCCGTGTCGGGTGAGCGCCCGAGAAACGAGGCGAGACGTCCGACGTCGCGCAGGTAGTTGCGCTGCGTCTCGGCCGAGAAGCGGCGCATCGTCATGTCGGCGATCAGGCGCTGACGCAACGGACTGACCGAGCCGGCGGGAATGATGGAGGTCGTCATGGAAAGGCTCCGTTCGGGTGAAGGAGCCGGGATCGTCCGCCCGCACAGGGCGACGCTCAATCAGCGCAGCGCGCTCGCATCAGTCCTCCGACGAAGAAGCCGCCGCCTTTCCCGCGGAAGCGGGTTCGTTCTTCCACCCAATCACGACGGACAGTTCTAGATCATTTGGACCTGTGAATGCAGGGTCGGACATCGGAGAGGGAGAGGAAGGGAAGCCCGAATGACGGGCTAGAAGGGGAGAGAGAGGCTTTCCCCGCTCGTCGACCTCGATGGAGATCGACCGATGACCACCGCTTCCGTTCGCAAGCTTGCCCTGAACACCCTGCGCATTGCCCCCGAGAACGCGCGCAAGACCGCCGCGTCCACCGCCTCGCACGATGAGCTGAAGGCATCCATCCGCGCCCATGGCGTGATGCAGAACCTGTCCGCCTACGATGGCAAGGACGGCTTCTTCTACGTCTACGCCGGCGGTCGCCGTCTGACCGCCCTGCAGGACCTCGCCACGGAGGGCGCGATCGAGGCCGACGCCAAGATCGGTTGCGTCGTGAAGGACGCCAAGGACGCCGCTGAACTCTCGCTGGTCGAGAACGTGATGCGGGCCGCGATGCACCCGGCCGACGAGTTCGAAGCGTTCGCTGCCCTGATCGAGCAGGGCAGGACCGAGGATGAGGTGGCCGAGCGTTTCGGCGTCACCATCCTGCATGTGCGCAAACGCATGAAGCTGGCGGCTGTCGCGCCGCAGATCCTCGCCCTCTACCGCGAAGGCCGCATCACCCAGGAAGCCCTGATGGCTTTCACGCTTTCGGACAGCCATGAGCGCCAGATGGAGGTCTGGACCAAAGCCGAGCCACAGGCGACCGGCTGGAACGCCTCTCAGTTTCCGAACACCGTGAAGCGTCTCATGAACGAGACGCGCGTGTCCGCGACCTCCAAGCTCGCCCGTTTCGTCGGGCTGGAACGCTACGTCGAAGCGGGCGGTCCGATCACGCAGGACCTTTTCTCGTCCAACGACGAAACGTTCCTCGATGACGTGGCTTTGCTGCACGAGCTTGCCTCGCAGCGTCTGGAAGAAACAGCACTGCCGTTGCGCGCGCTGTGGAAGTGGGTCGAGACGGCTCACGAGATGTCCTACGAGACCAAGGACCAGATGGGTCGCATCTACGCAGAGGCGGCCGAGCTGCCGGATGAGGTTGCCGAAGAGTTCGACGGGCTCACCGATCGCATCAGCGCGTTCGAGAACGCCGACGATCTCACCGAAGAGGAACACGCCGAGTTGGCCGCCTTGGAGGAGCGCTATGCCGAGATCGAGGCGATGGCGCACCCGGTCTACGCTCCCGACTTGATGGCCCTCGCCGGCGTCTTCGTGACCGTTGGCCACCACGGCGATCTGATGATCGAGGCCGGCATGGTCCGCCGCGAGGACATGCCTGCCCTCGTCGCTCTCAGCAAGGAGAAGGAAGCCGCGGCCACCGCCCAGCGCGAAGCCGCACGCCTTACCGCGATCGAGTTGGTCGCAGCCACGACCGACGAGGGATCCGCTAACGCGGATCACGACGCCGAGGCATCCGACGACCAGGACGAGGATGAAACCGCCACGCCGGTCGCCGCTATCACGCAGCCCGCCGTGCGCTTCACCGCGCCTCGCAACTTCAAGCCGGCACGCGAAAAGGACGAGACCGAAGCGGGACCGTCCATGTCGGCCGCGCTGGTCGCCGACCTTCAGGCGATCCGCCACCAGATCTTCCAGGCCCATCTCGCCAGCGATTTCGAGGTAGCATTCGATCTGATGCTGTTCTCCATGTGCCAGTCGGCTTTTGGGATCGGCTACAGCCGAAAGCCGATCGACGTCAGCATCACCCAGGCGCAGACCCACACCTCCGCTGCGCACCGCACCGGCACCGTGTCGGAGAAGATCCTCGAGGCGCTGAAGGCCAACCTTCGGCTCGAATGGATGACACGGCCCGTCGCCGAGCAGTTCGGCGCTCTGTGCGCGCTGTCCACTTCGGAGAAGCAGGCCCTGTTCGCCTTTGCGACCGCGCACGGCGTGCAGCAACAGCTCTCCACGGACAGCCACGCCATCCAGGCGATCGAGGCGGCGGGCGCTCGCATGGAGATCGCGGTGGACCAGAACTGGCGCCCGACGGCGGCCAACTACTTCGTGCGGGTGAAGAAGGACATGCTCCTCGAAACCGCGCGCGAGACCGTCGATCACCAGTGGGCGCACGACCACTCCGGGGGCAAGAAGGCCGACTTCGCCAAGACGATGGAACTGGCGTTCAGCGCCGAGGGCCGTCAGCGCCTCGGAATCCCGGTCGATGCTGCCGCGCGCACCGCTACCTGGCTCCCTGTCGGCATGGCCTTCGGCGGGAAGGTCGAGGCGCCGCTCGCCTCCGCCGAGACGCCGCTCCTCGCACCCGGGGGCAGCAATGAGGGGTCCTCCGGGGACGCCGCTGCCGAGGCCAACGTCGTGGCACTTCCCGCCTTCCTGATGGAAAGCGGCGACGACGAGGATCACGAGGACGAGGACGCCCTGTTTTTCCAGAACGAGGGCTACGATCCCGAGACCGACCACTTCGCCGTCGCGGCCGAGTAGCCCGAGCGCCTTCACCTCCGTCCCATCACGCCGCCGGCTGACCCCGGCGGCGTTTCTGTTTCAGGCCCATCGGGAACTCCTCATGTCGATCTCAACCCTCTTCAAGACCGCGCCGCTCGGCGCCACCATCCTCGTGTCCAACGGACAACCAAGGCCCCACGCCCGGTTCAACCGAAAGCTAACGCGCTGGGAGATGGAGAACTACTCGGGCGTCCTGATCACAGTGGAAGTGGAAGTTGGGCATGGACGTCGCCCGACGCTCTCGATCCGGAAGGGCGAGTTGGTGGACGAGCCTCTCGCCTACGTTCACCGCTACGGTCTCGACACATCGCTCCGTTTCGACGTTCAACGCCGCCCGACACCGGGCAGCGTGCGCGTCCTTGCCAAAGGGCGGCGAGAGCTTCTTCATCTGGCCGCCAATCGCGACGCCGCCGAGAAATGGGCCGCAGCGAGCAACTACGCGAACGCCGTCCTCGAGGACGTTACCGAGCCGGAAGCCGAAGAGGCGGAGGAAGCCGCATGAGCGCCCTTTTCGCCGAGTACGGCCTCACGGCCGACAAGCTCGTCGCCGCACGGTATGGGGACCATGCCTATGCCATGGTTCCCAAGCCCGGCGGTGGGTTCTTCGTCGCCATGGGCTGGTGCCTCCAAGGTCACTTCTCGGACTGGAACCGCAACAACTTCTTCTCGCATCGCGGCGACGTCGCCGGCAAGGACGCCTTCGAAGCGCATGTGGAAGAAGCCCTGCGCCATAAGCGCGAGAGAGCTGCCCTTGGACGCCAGATCGAGATATCGCGCCGAGAGACGCCTTGGGGCACGGCGCAGCATGCCGAGACCTATGGTCCAGGCATCGCCGCCTACTCGACCTCCGGCCATGGTGGCTTTCACGTCGAACCCGACGTCAACAAGATCATTCCACCGGCGCTCCGCGCTAGGGATGGATGGTACGAGGAAGACGCGGCATGGGCCGTGGTCGCACTCACGTTCGGTGACTTGTTCACGGCTCTCGAGCGCAAGGACGCGCGCAAGACCATCCGCAACAGCCAGCCCGACGCCTACGAAGCGCTCTATGGTACGACACTTGCACCCGGCGAGTCCCACCAGAAGGACCGCCGAGCCTTCCATGCCAAGCACGCCGACGACTGGATCGTGTCGTCCGCCATCTTCTCGGCCGAACGACCCGGTTTTACCGAGGTCGTTGCGACCCTCGGCGATAAACAGCGGGAGCGGCGCCGCTTCCTGATCCCGTCCGAGACCTACGACATCGGGAAGTTCGGCTTCGTGATCGACCTCGATCGTCACGAAGAACTGCCCGACGACGCGCCCAGCTCCTTCATCGGTTGGCGCAGATAGACAAAAGGGGATGGCCACTCGGCCGTCCCCTTTTTTTGTCCGCTCAGCCTAGCGCGCCGGCATCAGCGCACGTTTGTCACCCGGCACGCGCCAGTTCCACCCGTCGCATATGATCGGCTTCATCAAGCTCAAGCAGCTTGGCCATGATCCATCTCGGATTGTCGTTGGCCACGCGAAGCGTCCCCGCGCGTCCCAACACCTGACGCGCGGCCAACTTCATCGCTCGGCTTGCCTCTTGGGCGGGCTGTGACGCCATCGTCTGTCTCCAAAAGCAAAGGGGACAGCTCGAAAAACTGTCCCCTTTCGCGACCCCTGACTCAAACACACGAAGGGATGCCCAGATCCACCTTGCGCCCATTTGGCTTAACGGCGTGTTATCCACAGCACAGCGCCGGGATGGGGACAGCTTGCCTCAAACGTTCGCTCTTTGTGCTCACCACCTTGACGGTTAGGAATTATGTCCTCCTTATGGACCTGAAATGTTTATGGTCTGTACTCGTCATGCTCGCACTTCCGACCCTCACACCTGTGAAAGTCGCAGACCTGCCGCCCCGCGAATACCGGCTCGCGCCGATCTGCGTTCCCGCCGGCTTTCCCTCGCCCGCCGGTGATGATCTCGAGGAAAGCATCGATCCCATCGCATGGATCGTTCGTCGCGAAAGTTCGACCTTCTGGTGGAGAGTGTCCGGCAACAGCCTTGTCAACGAAGGCATCCTCGACGGTGATCTGATTGCGATCGACCGGGCGGGAAAGAAGCGGCTCGGACGTGTCGTCCTTGCCGTCGTGGACGGCCAGGTCACGCTGAAGAAGCTCGCCAAGCGTGATGGCATCTATTTCCTCGATCCGTCCTCACCCGACACCTCTTATCGACCGATCCGGGTCACGGAAGACACCGAGATTTGGGGCATCCTCGCCGGCGTTGCACGCCGGCTCCCGATCGATTGAACCGCCATGGTCGTTCCGATCGCGCTGATCGACTGCAACAATTTCTACGTCTCGTGCGAACGAGTCTTCGACCTTCGCCTTCGCGGCGTGCCCGTCATCGTTCTGTCCAACAACGACGGTTGCGCCGTTGCGCGCTCCGAGGAAGCCAAGGCGCTCGGGATCAAGATGGGTGATCCCGCCTTCAAGATCCGCGACAAGATCCGCGCCCACTCGATCCGCGTCATGAGCTCGAACTACACGCTCTACGGCGACATGAGCCGGCGCGTCGTGGCGGTCCTCCACGACTTCTCGCCCAGGCTCGAGAACTACTCGATCGACGAGACCTTCGTGGATCTCTCCGGCTTTGGCGATCGAATGGTGAAGCAGGCCGCCGACATGCGGGCCGAGGTGCGCGAGCGCACCGGCATCCCGACGTGCGTCGGGATCGGCCCAACAAAGACACTAGCCAAGCTCGCCAACTTCGCTGCCAAGAAGAACCCGCTGTTCGCCGGGGTCTGCGATCTCACCGAACAGAAGGTCGCCGATTACGTCCTTGCTCGTGTACCCGTCGGCGAGGTGTGGGGTGTCGGTTCCGCGACCGAGGGCAAGCTCGTGTCGCAGGGCATCGAATGGGCCTCGCAGCTTCGCGACATGCCGCTGCCTTTAGCGCGCAAGCTCGGCACCGTCGTTCTCGAACGCCTGGTCGCGGAACTGCGCGGCATTCCCTGCCTCGATCTGGAGGAAGTCGCGCCGCAGCGCAAAGGCATGGCCGTCACCCGCTCCGCAGGCGAGCCCATGATGACCTTCGACACGCTGGCCCAAGCTGTCACCGCTCACGCCACGCGCGCGGCCGAGAAGCTTCGCTCCCATGGCCTGGTCGCGGGCACTATCACCGCCTTCTTCCACACCAACCAGCACAAGCCCGACCGCCCGCAGCATTCCGCCTCACGCTCGGCCATCATGAAGCCAATGTCGGCCGACACCTTCGATCTCGTAGGCGCCGCGATGCGTTGCATCCGCTCTGGCTGGAAAGGCGATCCGTCCGGTAACGGTCACGGCTACACCAAGGCCGGGATCATCCTCGACGATCTCATTCGAGCCGAGGACGCGCCCCGGCTCCTGTTCGAACCCGATCGGCCGCGCAGCGCCAGCCTCATGAAGGCCCTCGATGCCGTCAACGACCGGTTCGGGAAGAAGACCATGGTGCTGGCGACCGAAGGCTTCAAAGGCTCATGGGGCCTGAAGGCGGACCATCGATCGCCACGCTACACGACCAGGATCGCAGATTTGCCCGTCGTTCTGATCTAAAGGCGGTCCGCCACAGAACGAAGCAAATCGGTACGTCAGCGGCTAATTGGATCTTGACGGTCTAAAAGCCAATATTATAATGTTTCCTTCCTTTCCATAATTTTGAGCATCACTAAACAACAACTTCGGCGGGCGTTAATGCTGTAGTTAGATATGCGACACACAATGGTTGTGGAAAAATGATATTTCCTCCGTCCGCGCGTGCGGTCGCCATGAAGGCATCGACCTTACGCAAAGAGGATCGCAATGAAACCCGGCGTTCTGAATTCTTCCAGCAAAGTCCCGGCTATGTTCTCCGGCAATCTGCAACTACCCCGTCCAGGGAGGCCCTGTTGAGTACGATCTCATCCGTCAACAACTCCGCCCTCACGCTGCTGCGGGCTATGTCGCCTTCACCCGGCACCGTACCAATTTCTTCCGGCCCCAACTCGCCGTCTTCGACTGTCCTGACAATACTGGGTGCGGCCCATAAAAATTCCGCCTCCAACATCATCGTCGCCTTGCTGAACGGCATCACGATCAACGGCAGTAGTGGCCGAGATCTCGTCTTCGCTGGCGACTATACGAAAGTCAACGCCGGCGATGGCGATGATGTGGTGGTGGTGGGTGACTATGCTAGCGTAAGCGGCGGTCGTGGGCGCGACTTTGTGATGGCCGGTCACTATGCCAATGTCGAGGGCGGCGACGGTGACGATGTTGTGTTCGCACTGGACTATGCCACGGTTCGTGGTGGCCGCGGTAACGACTATGTTGAGGTTCATAATTATGGCAACATCACGGGCGACGAGGGTGATGACGTCATTCAGACCTACGACTATGCCAAGGCCGCAGGTGGCTTAGGCGACGATCAAATTAGTACATACGCCTATGCCTCTGTTGCGGGAGGCGATGGCGATGACAGCATCTCGACCTACGGCAACTCCACCGTCAGCGCCGGTGCCGGCAGCGACCGCGTTCGCGGCTATGGCTACATGACGGTGGACGGGGGCGCCGGCAGTGACGACATTCGCGTGTATGACTACGCATCGGTCGATGCGGGAGACGGCGACGATGTCGTAGTCACGATGGGCAATTCAACGATTGATGGGGGACGTGGCAACGACACGATCATCGTGGCTGACCGCTCCACAAACGGCGGAACGGCCGGGCATGGGGTCGTTGACGCCGGAGAAGGTGACGACGTCGTTCAGGTGGGATCCTACTCGACGGTCACCGGCGGAACAGGCGACGACCGCATCGTACTGACTGGCACCAACTCAACGATCGCCTTCAAAAAGGGCGATGGTCGAGATCAAGTTCAAGCCGACTTCGACGTCGACGTGACCATTGGTGGTTACAGCGTCAGCGACGTCATAGTCAGTCACGAGAAGGGCAACGTTGTCGTCTCATTTAAAGGCTCAAGCGACCGGCTAACGCTAGACATTGCGTCGGGCGTTAACGGGCACCTCGCCTTTGCGGACGGCACTTCGTTGACTGTGACCGGTAACCAAGCGGCCAAGCTGCATCAACAATATGTAGGGGCGGGAGAGGTTATCCAAGTCGAAGACTATGCCTCAACCGCCGCCTATCAGACTCACCAGTGGAGTGGTTATTCTGAGCGGCAAGTGGGCGATATGAAACGCTTATCTATGGGCTAGCTTTTTGAAATCCTCATTGGGGCGGGGGGATCCGTTCGACGGCCCCCCCGCTTCGCAAGGTCTAAGGTTGGCCTCAACCGAAAACGAAATCGCTACCATCGATCTGAGAAACAGAAACGCCTAGAAGCCTCACATAGGTCGCCGTGGCTGTTGAGCCGGAAGTCAGCTCAAGCGCAGCTGAGCCTTGGAACTCAAACACTTTGATGCTGGTAATATCCCCGCCAACCCCGATCTTGTCGATTCCGTTCTGGAAGTCGGTGATCGTGTCCTGACCGCCGCTGAGATTAAAGTAGAAGAGGTCTGCACCTGCGTCGCCGGTAAGCTGGTCGTTGCCGCCTTGCCCGGCTAAGGTGTCGTTACCCGCACCGCCGAAAAGCTGATCTACACCAAGGCCACCGATAAGAATGTCTTGGCCGTTGCCGCCCGACACAAAGTCGTCTCCGGCACCCCCCGACACGGTATCATTCCCGTCATCGCCAGTTAGGGTGTCGTTCAGTTGAGAGCCGGTAATTGTGTCGTTGCCACCAAAACCCTGAATAATTGCGCCGCGGTACGTGCGAGTTGAACTATCAAGAATGATGTTGCCGGTGATATTATCGGCATCATTGCCGCCGCGGATCTGTGTAATATTAATCAGAGTGGTACCGCTTAGATTCAGATCTCCACTGAGATTGATGATATCAGCGCCGCGGCCGCTTACATTAGCAATCTGCTCGATGCTGTTTATGCTATCGACATAGAGGACAGCGCGCCCTGATGATGCCGGATTGAAGCCGTTGAAGTCTTGGATCAAGATACTGTCGAACCCTGAACCGCCGTCAAATATAGCGGCACCTGAAGTTCCCTGTACGATGAATGTATCGTCACCGTTCTCGCCGTACATGGTATCTCCAAGTACGCCAGTGTATATTTGATCGTTCCCGTCACCGCCATAGACGATATTTGAACCGACCTCGGGCGAACTCGGGCTTAGGGTATCACCAGCCAGAATATCGTCCCCAGAACCCCCGTAGAGGGTGTCATTACCATCTCCTCCGTAAATCTGATCATTGCCCCCGGCTCCATCGAGGTTATCGTTTCCTCCACTGCCAAAAATAGCGTCGCTAGTTGTCGTGCCTACGTACGTATCGTTGGCGGTACTGCCGAAAAATTTTGCCATTCTGAATACCCTTCATCGATAGGGGGACAAGTCCTATCATCTTGCTCCGCGGTGTAGCGGTATCGTTGCCTTAATAACCCGCACAGAATGCCAGTAAATTACGTAGCGTTAAGGAAAAACACGACCTGAACGTGTTGAAGGGAATACATAATTGTAAGTAAAGAGTGACTTATGACTTTCGTTCAATATGAGTATCAAACTTGTATATGAATAAATCTGTTGTAAGAATTGTTGAAGGTGCAACGTGGCGGAATGAATAAGCAGATTTCAAATCCTAAATTTTGGATAGTGGAGGCTATATTAGGATCTATAAACATTACTAGAGTTCTGAGAACGAAGACGCGTATTCAGAGTAAGAGTTCGGGCCGGGAAGGCAAGCCTTCCGCGGATCGAGAGAGAGCGTGAGGAGGCCAACCCTGAACCGTTGGAGCTCGTCCATGAACCTCTTCGATCGCACTGCCTCGTTCGCGCCCGCCATCAAGGTCGAGCCCGCCCGTGCCGTATTCCAGGCCGCCAGCGTCCTTCTGAAGATGCTGGAAAGCGGCAAGAAGCTCGACAACAAGGCTCTACGCTCCGTCATGGAAGCAGCCTTCGGCGCTTCTGACGCTGACGGCGCCTGGGTCTGGAAGGATGCCTACGAGGCGGCCGAGGTCGCGCAGATCCTGTTCGTGGGCAAGTACGGCGCCGCCATGCGCCGTCAGGCCGGGTCGGCTTCGGCCTTCCTCGCCATGCTCGATCGCCTTGCCGGTCTGGTCGGCACGCAGACCCGCCGCTCCGAAGAGGGCCAGGCCCTTCAGCAGTTCTCCACGCCCCTGCCGCTTTCGTTCGTCGCAGCCGAGGCCGCCGGCATCCATGATGGCGACCTCGCGATGGAGCCCTCTGCCGGCACCGGAATGCTCGCGGTCTTCGCCCGTATCGCCGGCGCCTCGCTGGCGCTGAACGAGTATGCCGAGCTGCGAGTGCAGCTCCTGCGGCGTATCTTCGAAACCAAGGCCGTGACGCAGTTGGACGCCGCGACGATCCATGATCGTCTTCCGGCCGCGATCGTGCCCTCCGTGGTCATCATGAACCCGCCCTTCTCGGCTTCGCCGAAGGTCGAGGGGCGCTACAAGGCCGCGACCTACAAGCACGTCCGCAGCGCCCTCATGCGCCTCGCGCCCGAAGGCCGTCTGGTGACGATCACCGGCGAAAGCTTCTCGCCGACCGGCTCCTGGCGCGAGGCGTTCGAGGAGTTGCAGGGGATCGGCCGCGTCGTGTTCTCCGCGGCGATCGCCGGCAAGGTCTACGCCGCGCACGGCACCACGATCGAAACGCGCCTGACCGTCTTCGACAAGATCCCCGCCGAAGACGCTTCGCGCTTCGTGGGGCTCCATCCGCTCGTGTCGTCCTCGAGCGAACTTCTTCAGCTCGTGCAGAGCGCCTGCCCCGCGCGCCGCTCGGCGCCGATCGCCATCACGCCGGTCGCTTGCCGCCCTTCGACCTCGACCGTCGTGGAGAGCCTTGCCGCGATCCGCGAGCGCGCCCGTGCCGAGACGCGCGAGCTCGCGCTGTCTCAGTCCCGGCACAAGCTCGATGGCGTCGACACCGGGGAAGTCTCCTACCTTCCGCGCGCGTGGGCGCCGAGCCAGGCCGCCCTGACCGCCTCGCTCTATGAGAACTACGAGGTGCAGTCGATCGCGATCGAGGGCGGGCAGCCGCATGTGACGACGCTCGTCCAGTCGGCCGCCATGGCGTCCGTCGCCCCTCCCGTTCCCTCTTACCGGCCCGTCCTTCCGGTTGCCGTGGTTCGCGACGGTCTCCTTTCGGACGCCCAGCTCGAAACCGTCATCTATGCCGGCGAGGCGCATTCCACCTTCCTCAAGGGTCGCTACACCCTTCACCCCGACCACGGCACGCTTGTCGCCGCACGCGACGACGATCCGGCGGCCTTCCAGGTGCGCCGCGGGTTCTTCCTTGGCGATGGCACCGGCTGCGGCAAGGGCCGCCAGGTCGCCGGCATCATCATGGACAACTGGCTCCAGGGGCGCCGCAAGGCCGTCTGGCTGTCGAAGTCCGATAAGCTGATCGAGGACGCCCAGCGCGACTGGACTGCCCTTGGCGGCGCCGCGTCCGACATCGTGCCCTTGTCTCGCTTCCGTCAGGGCGCCGAGATCCGCATGGAGAGCGGCATCCTCTTCATCACCTACGCGACGCTGCGCTCGGCCGAGCGCGGCGACAAGGCGAGCCGTCTCGATCAGATCGTGAAGTGGCTTGGCGACGATTTCGACGGTGTGATCCCGTTCGACGAGGCGCACGCCATGGCGAACGCTGCCGGGGGCAAATCCGACCGCGGCGACGTAAAGCCCTCGCAGCAGGGCAAGGCCGGTCTCGACCTTCAGAACCGCCTTCCGAACGCTCGCATCGTCTACGTCTCGGCGACGGGCGCGACCGAGGTTTCCAACCTCGCCTATGCCGCGCGCCTTGGCCTGTGGGGCACCGGCGACCTTCCGTTCAAGGACCGCGGCGCTTTCGTCGGCGCGATGGAGCAGGGCGGCATCGCCGCCATGGAGGTCATCTCCCGCGACCTCAAGGCCCTTGGCTTCTACATCGCCCGCTCCGTCTCCTATGAGGGCGTCGAGTACGACATGCTCGTCCACGATCTGACCCCCGCCCAGCGCGGGATCTACGACAGCTATGCCGGCGCCTTCCAGATCATCCACCAGAACCTCGAGGCCGCCTTGCAGGCGTCGGGCGTCACCGGCGACAACGGCAAGTCGCTCAACCGCAACGCCAAGTCCGCCGCGCGCTCGGCCTTCGAGTCCAACAAGCAGCGCTTCTTCATGCACCTGATCGGTGCGATGACCTGCCCGAGCCTCCTCCCGGCAATCCAGGCCGACCTCGATGAAGGCCGCTCCTCCGTCATCCAGATCGTGTCGACCAGCGAGGCGCTGATGGAGCGCCGTCTGGCGGAGATCCCGGCGTCCGACTGGAACGACATCCAGGTGGACGTGACGCCGCGCGAGTACGTCATGGACTACCTTGTCCACTCATTCCCGGTGCAGCTCTACGAGCCCTTCACCGACGCCGACGGCAACGAATATTCCAAACCTGTCATCGATGCGGACGGCAACATCGTCCTGTGCCGTGAAGCCGTCGAGAAGCGCGACGCCATGATCGAGCATCTCGGCAGCCTCGCACCGGTGCAGGGCCTTCTCGACCAGATCCTCTGGCACTTCGGCACGACGCAAGTGGCCGAGGTGACGGGCCGCTCACGCCGCATCGTCAAGCATAGCGACGGCAAGCTGAAGGTCCAGAACCGACCCGCGTCCTCCAACCTCACGGAGACGCAGGCGTTCATGGACGACAAGAAGCGCATCCTGATCTTCTCGGATGCGGGCGGCACGGGGCGCTCCTACCACGCCGACCTCAACGCCCGGAACCAGCGCCTTCGCGTCCACTACCTCGCGGAGCCGGGCTGGCGGGCCGACAATGCCATCCAGGGCCTTGGCCGCACCCATCGCACCAATCAGGCCCAGCCGCCGCTGTTCCGGCCCGTGGCATCCGACGTGAAGGGCCAGAAGCGCTTCCTGTCCACGATCGCGCGTCGCCTCGACACGCTCGGCGCCATCACGCGCGGCCAGCGCCAGACCGGCGGTCAGGGCATGTTCCGGCCCGAGGACAATCTGGAAAGCAGCTACGCGCGTGCCGCGCTGCGCCAGTTCTACGGTGCGGTGGTTCGCGGCAAGATCGAGGCGATCTCCCTCAAGCGGTTCGAGGAGATGACCGGGCTCGAGCTCACGGACAACGGCACGCTCCGCGAAGAGCTGCCGCCGATCTCGCGCTTCCTCAACCGCTGCCTGGCGCTCACGATCGAGATGCAGGACGCCGTGTTCGATACCTTCACCGGCATCCTCGACGGCATTCTTGAGAGCGCCATCGCCAGCGGCACCTTCGACGCCGGGTTGGAAACCCTGCGAGCCGAGAGCTTCCGGATCGTGGAGCGCAACGCGATCTACACCGCGCCGTCGGGCGCCAAGACCCTCGCCCTGACGGTCGAGGAAACCCAGCGCAACCGTCCCCGCACGCTGGCGGACGTCCAGGCCATGCTGCGCGACACGCGCGACGCCCGCCTTCTCGTGAACGAGCAGTCGGGCCGCGCGGCCGTCGAAGTGCCGACCTACTCGCTTATGACGGAAGACGGCGCCCCGATCGAGCGGGTGCGCTTGATCCGCCCGATGCACGCGGAGAACATGCTGGAGCTCGAGATGGCCGCGTCGAACTGGAAGCCGGTCGACGACATGACGTTCGAAGCTGCGTGGCATCGGGAAGTCGATGCGGTGCCGGAGTTCGAGGTGTCGCGCATCACCGTCATTTCCGGCCTTCTCCTGCCCATCTGGGACAAGCTCCCGCAGGACAACACCCGCGTCTACCGCCTTCAGTCCGATCAAGGCGAGCGCGTCGTCGGACGCCTCGTGTCGGCCGAAGACCTGAATACGGTCTATGCGAAGCTCGGCCTGAACTGTTCGGTGAAGCTCACGCCGGAGGAGATCAGCGAGGCGGTCATGGTCAAGAACGCCGCCGTCAACCTCGTGGAAGGTCTCGTTGTCCGGCGCTCGCGCGTTATGGATGCTTACCGAATTGAGGTTGTAGGGTACGATCAATCGCACCTGAAACACCTGAAGCAGGTCGGATGCACGACCGAGATCATCCAGTGGAAGACGCGGGTCTTCGTTCCTCTTCAGGGGAACGTCGAAACCTTGACTCGTCTGGTGGAGAGCTACCCGCAGGCGGAGAGCGAGAGCCAGAAGCTGGCTGCGTAGCCGATCAGTCGGCTTTGAGAGAGCCGGGGGCATCGAGCCCTCCGGTTTCCTACCGGGTGGAACGCTTCAGGGGTTTTAATGCGATGGAGACGGCGACCGACATCTCGCGCCAGTTGGGCGACTATGCGCTGAGCTTCTGCAAGGCGTATCTGCCGCAGGGACGGCACGCGGGAAACTACTGGCAGATCGGGGACGTGAACGGCGCCAAGGGGGCCAGCCTTGCGATTTGCCTCCATACCAACGGCGCGCAACGCGCGGGCAAGTGGCGGGACTATGCCACGGGGGAGCGGGGCGACCTCCTTGATCTCATTCCCCACGTCAGCCATGCCGCGACATTCGCGGAGGTCATGCAAGAGGCGAGGAGCTTCTTGGGCAAGCCCGACATCATTCGTGCCAAGGCGCAGCAGACGGCTCCCGAACCGCGTCAGGCTGATGTCAGTCGACGTGAGAAGGCGCAGAGGCTGATTTCAAGCGCCAAGCCGTTTCACGGTTCGCCGGCACAGCGCTATCTTAGAAATCGCGACATTGAGCGGTTCGGACCCGCGCTGAGGTTCCATAACAAATGTTATGCAATGAGCGTCGAGACAGGGCAAGCTATTGAATTGCCTGCCCTATTGGCTGCAATTACGGATAATGCGGGCCTTACGACGGGTGTAGCCCGCACTTGGCTGGATGTCGAGCGAGGTGCAGTCGCGGACATGACCAGTCCGAAGCGCGTCATGGGAGATCTTCTCGGCCACGCCGTGCGGTTCGGAGAGGCGGGGCGCATCCTCGCGTGCGGCGAGGGGGTCGAGACGATGCTGTCCATCGGCA
The DNA here is from genome assembly GCF_014196835.1 of Aureimonas pseudogalii. Taxonomy (GTDB): domain Bacteria; phylum Pseudomonadota; class Alphaproteobacteria; order Rhizobiales; family Rhizobiaceae; genus Aureimonas; species Aureimonas pseudogalii. The sequence continues at coordinate 66,485 of NZ_JACIEK010000015.1, read as the reverse complement.
CCGCTCTGCCGAGGCTCCCCTTGGCCGCCTGTCTCACGGCCACGCATCTCTCCCTGTTCGAGGTGCCGACGATCGTGGAGGAACTGTGGGTCTGCCGGGATAACGACGAGGCGGGCGAGCGAGCCCTTCACCAGTTGTTCCAGCGGCTGGAAGAGGCTGGAAGGTCGATCACCGTGCGCGAGATCGTGCCGGTTCTTGGAGACTTCAACGACGATCTCAGTGCATGGGGCGCGGAAGCGTTGCGCACGCGCCTTGTGGCGGAGCTGGGGTCTGCCGCCGAGGACTACGCGGCCCTAGCTTGAGGCGCTGGCCGGGTCTGGCCAGAGGCATCTCCATGCAGGGATCAGCTCTTGGGCAGGGATGTCTGGAGCGATGGATCGGGAGAGTCGGGCGGAGAGCCGCCCTCTGTCGTCCCTTCAAGGCTGCGCCGCGGACTATCTTCCCCGACCGCAAGCGGTCTCCTCGCGGGACAAGATAGCCCTTGCTTGCCTCGGCGCTCAGGCACCGCCCCAAGGGGTTCCGGGCCGCCACTCCCGATCTTTCATCGCGCCATCCCGGCCAAGAGCCGCCCCAGCAAAGGATCAGCGCCATGACCCGCTACACCAGCTCCTCCACCAGCCCCACCGCTCACCTCCTCGAGGAAATCCAGCTCTACGGCCTCACGGCTGACGGCGACCGCGACTACCGCCCCCTGCCCGACGGCGACGACCTCTCCTACAAGATCCGCGACGTCATGACCGGCATGGCCGACATCTTCCACGACACCCGCCTCGAAGGCGACCTGGAGGAAATGCTCTGGAGCCTCGTCAACTCCTTCCACCGCCGGCTGACCCACACCAACAAGCGTCTCGACGACACCACCATGAAGATGCGCGACGCCCAGCGCGAGCAGGACGGCTCGGAGATCCGCTCCGTTGAGCTGGAGAAGCTCCTGGACGAGGGCACCGCCTTCACCGAAGCCCGCAACGCCTTCGAGGCCATGCGCGACCTCGCCGCCGAGCACTACGAGGTGATGACCGGATCGCCCTGGCTCCCCCGCACCGGCTCCAAGGTCTCCCACGCCAACGTCACCAGCGCCATGATCCAGTCGCGCGACTTCCTCGCCGCCAAGGCCCGGTCCGAAAACGAGCTGCACTGCCCGACCGGCACCAAGATCGCCTTCGCCGGCGGCGCCGACTACAACGACCACGAGACGATCTGGAAGACCCTCGATGCGGTCCAGAAGCGCTACCCCGACATGGTTCTAATGCACGGTGGCAGCCCGACGGGCGCGGAACTGATCGCCGCCAAATGGGCGGCTAACCGCAAAGTCCCCGCAGTCGCCTTCAAGCCCGACTGGAATTTCGGCCGCTCCGCTCCCTTCAAGCGCAACGACCAGATGCTCGAGCAAATCCCCCAGGGCGTCATCGTCACCCCCGGCACCGGCATCACCGAGAACCTCGCCGACAAGGCCAAGAAGCTCGGCATCAAGGTGATGCGAGTGGGGGGCTGATGCCCCCCATCTTCTCCCGCCAAGGCCGCCTTCGGGCGGCCTTTTCTTTGTTCTCCGGCACCAAAGGAGCCGTCGATATGACCAGACGTCGGAAAACCCTTCATCTCCGTCAGGACATCGAGCAGTTCGAACACGGGACGGATGGGCCACGCCGCGGTCGAGACCATGGCGATCTACGCCAACGCCCTGGGCGAGGAGCAACGCTTCATCGCAAAGCGCATGTAGCGCTGAGAAACCTAGTCCAAATATCAGCCATAACAGTTTACATAGTCCCTTTACTGGACTACGTTTCAGGCATCCGAAACGGGGGTGCCATGGGCAAGCTCTACCAGGTCGGCAGTATCATCGTCCGCGTCTACGCCAACGATCACCTGCCCTACCACTTCCACATCATCTCACCGGACTTCGAAGCGCTCGTCCTGATCGAGACCCTGACCGTCCAAGAGGGAACGCTGCCGGCGACCGCCCGAAAGCAGGTGATGCCGTGGATCGAGGCCCATCGCGCCGAGATCGCCGCGGAGTGGAACCGCATCAATCCCCGCTTCCCCATTTTCTGAAAGCTCCGAACATGACCAATGCACTTCCTCGCATTTTGACCGTCGCTCCCTCCCCAAGGGGCTGGCCAACCGTTGGCATCGATTGGAGCGATGGCTCTTCCAGCAGCGTGAACCTCGGCGGATGGATCAAGACCGGCGGCCCGATCCTCGCTCCTTTGATGGACCCCAAGACCTTTTTCGAAGTCCAGGTCGGCTACGGCGGCACGTCCCTGTTCTGGGAGGACCCGGACGGAGACCTGGCGATCGACGCCATCCACCTCCGCAAGCTCTACGAGGAGCAGCAGGGCATGACGACGGCGCAACTGGTGAACTGGCAGGCCGAGATTGGCCTGTCGAACCAGGAGGCGGCAGAATTTCTCGGCATCGGCCTCAGCACCTGGAACGGCTACAAGGCGGGCGCGACGATCCCGGCAACGGTCGGCATGGTGTGCCGGGCCGCGCTGCGCGACCCCATCCTCATGCAGGCTCACTATCGCCCCCGGAAGCCCGGAAGGCCGTCCCAGGTGGTCACGGCGGGTTCTCAGCCATGACCATGGAGAAGGTGATCGGGCCGCCCCCCGCGGCTGACGAGCTGGCGGCAGCGCCGATCGTCCACTTATGGGAACTTCGCCCTATGCGGTACGAGGAGTTCTTCGGCCGTCACCAGTTGTTCGGCTTCATGATCGGCCATCCCAAGTTCGAGGACATGGCCTTCGCCAACTCCTCGCCTGTGATGGAAATCGACACAGCCAGTCCGCCTACCTGGGCACGCTGCGACAGCCGGCTCTATCGCCTCGGGCAGTCAAAGGCGGACTATTCCAAGGGGCTCGAACGGTAGCCCTCGCCGTCCGCGCTCACCCCAAGGAGACAGCTTGGTCGATCTGCCGAGCGCCACGGCGCTCCTCGATGCAAGATCCATCGTTTCCACCTGGGACGCCTCGCTCACATCCATCGAGCCCCTGGCGGCCGAGCTCGTCGCAATCAGCATCGCCAACCTCTCACGCCGAAAGCCCGAAGGCTGGACGGAACGCGACCTCCTCACCGAAACCACCCTCCACAAACACCGCTTCGATCGCGATCTCCTGCGAGGTGGTCCCTTGGTCGAACGGTTCTTCGATGCTCCACGAGGCGAGATGGAAAACGTCCTGGCCATCGCGCAATATATCATCATCCACCGCGACGAAGCCGCCACCAACGACCGGGAGCCCTGATATGCGCTTCACTGCCGACGACGCATTCGAGCTGCGCGGGACCGAGGACGCCATCATCCTCGATCTGCCAGCGGCGCAACGTATCATGGACTTGCATGACGCCACGATCGGCGAGTTCTACGAGTTCACCGGCAAGGAAATCGACGCCATCGATGCCGGCGACCTTCTGGCCTTCCTCGGCTACTGAGCCGACGCAGCCTCGATCGGCGCAGGAGACTGGACCTCACTCTCCAGAATTTCGTCTTGCTCCTTAGCTGGCTTTCAACCCAAATGGCATCCCGATCGGTCACGAAAGGTAGAACGGATCATGCCAGCACCTTTGCCCTACGCCCAGGATCTTCCGGCAGCACGAGCCGTCGCGGCCTCGATACCGGCTCCCCACGAGGAACAAAACTTCTTCGTCAAATGCGCTGTGGAACTGCTGGCGCAGGCGATCCTGACGCTTTCGGTCGGACGCGGACGTGATTGGACCGTCGCCGATCTGATGGAGCAGCTTCAGAAGCCCCGCGAGGACTTCGACGCTTCCGGCCTCGTGGATGACAGGGCCAGGATTTTCCTATTCGACGTAGAACCACGCCAGCGCGCTTCCGTCATCGCGACCGCGCTGAGCTTGGTCAACTACAAGTTTGGCGACGAACCCAGCATCGCAGCCTGAGACGCATCCTCCGCCTCGAGGCGTCGGACGTCTTCAGCTTCCGATGCCTCGATGTCCTCTTTCTCCATCGCGGCTAAATCCGCTCGCTGCGGCTTTTCCCGCCCGACCTGGGCCGTCAGCTCGGCAAAGCCCGGATATGATCCCTCCGCACCAAGCTTGTTCGCAAGCCGAAGGTAGCGCAGCGGGAACGCGATCGCATCGAGCTGCGCAGGGCTCAGATCGTCGACGCGGCTCCGATCGGACGTCACGGCGTCCTCCGCATCCGCCAGCGCGTCGTCGATGTCACGTTCGTTCAAGGCCCCGTTCTGGCGGACGTCTCTTCGCCCATGGCACTGGCACTTCACCATCGGAACTCCGGCACCGACCAGTGCCGCCGAATAACCGTTGCGCCCAGGCCAGCTCTTCGGGCTCAGCATCGTTCGCTACCGGGATTTTGCAGAGCGGCCCGACCCCTCCAACACGGTCGAGCTAGAAATTTCCCCGGCCTGACGGCCTCCTCGCGCACGTGCCTTCGGCACCAAATCTCAGCCACGCCCGTGCCCTCCGCTGCGCTGCGGCCCTTCGGGTTCCAGCGCCAGTCCGCTCCGCTGGTCAATCCCTGCGAACAACGCAGAACCCAAACGAGCAGACCCATGAAGACCACAATCAACTTCCTTGCCCGCACCGGCCGACGCCTCCGCGCCTTCCTCAGCCGGATCACTCGGAGCCTTGCCAACAACGGCAAGTTCACCTTTCGCGTAAAGTCGCTATCCCCCTCGTGGCCGAGGTCGAGGCCAGCATCGAGTACGGGAAGAAGCCCCGCTGACGCGGGGCGGGAGGGCTGACGCCCTCGTATCCACTGCTAAGCTGGCCGCATTGGCGAAGGCTGGACTGAACTACTCGTCTACCAGCAGGTCTGCCGGAACTCCGAGCGCATTGGAAATCCTCGCCAGTTCGTCGGCATGTGCCGTCGATCCTTGCTCAATCTCCGCAAGCCGGTCCTCGGTGATGCCGGCCTCCACGGCGACATCGTGCTGCGATCGTCCCGTTGACTGACGGAACGCCTTCATCACCGGCGTCCCATCTTCGATCGCATCCACCGCGGTATCGGGAATTTCGTATTCGGTCTCGCTCAACGCAGTGTCCTCCGCCTGATGCCGCATCCTCGATCTTTGAAGAGCGGCGACGTTGGCCTTGCGTTCCATCACCGTATCCAAAAGCGTCTGCCAGGACGCAGCCGCCGTCAGATGACGCTCCTTCACCTGTGGCAACGTCGTCGCCTCGGCCGCCGCAAGACACTCCGCCAACCTGGCCCGGTAGACTTCCTCACCGTCCATCATCAGCGCCATCCCGTCTCGCCCCCTTCGCCACGATGCAGAGGCCATCGTCCGGCAAGGGACGCTGCAACGCCGCAGCCTCGGCCCACGGCGCCTCCAGCCAGATCTCCATCTCTTCAGCCGTCGTCAGGATCACCGGCATGGCCTTGGGATGGATCGGTGCAACAACCGCATTCGGCTCCGTCGTCAGGAAGCCGTAGAGATCGGCACTCACCTCCCCCTCCTTCACCTTTCGCGTCGACGTCCAGTTCGTCCAGATCCCCGCGAACACCATCAATGGTCGATCGTCGCTCGCCGCGAACCACGCCGGCACCTTCTTGCCCTCCACCGTGTCGTACTCGCTCAAGCTCGTCATCGGCACGAGGCAACGATGCTCGGGACCCAGCCAGCGCCGCCAGTGTGGGCTCTTGGTGTTGCGGATGTTCGTGACGCCACCATCCACCTTCTTGCCCTTCAGCGCGAACGCGGGCGATGGCATGCCCCAGCGCGCCATCGTCAGTTCGCGCTCGCCCTCGCTCATTCTGACGATCGGCGCCGCGGTGTCGGGGAAGATGTCCGGTAACGGGGGCAGGTTGCCCGTTCGATCCACCGCCGCACGGGTGAATTCCAGAATGGCCGATTGACCCTTGGTCAGGCTGTAAAGGTTGCACATGCCAATGGATGTGCAGCTCGCTCGGCGATCGTCCAGCGCTGTCGTGATGTTCGCGTCGATGCTCGTGTCCGTAGCATTCGACCCACCGATAGGGTTGCCGATCAGATCGCCGTCATGATCCTGCATCTCGCTGTCATCCACGGGGGATCAGAGTAGGTCACGGCCCCGGCGATTGAACGCGTAAGACCGTTCGCCTAGTGGCAACCCCTAGCCTCACCTGGCGCTCACGCGCAGACGTGAGGCTTGCGCCCTACCACCATCGTTTCATACTACCTCGGCCATTCAGACACCGCGCTCGCTGAGACCACTTTGAGCAATCCATCGGCCACCAACGGTTCGGACATCCTCTCGACCATCGCCCAGATGAGCCACGCCATCGAGGTTGGTCTACAGGACTACAAACGCGATCGCATGGCCTACGTGAAGGCAACCATCGATGTTGCCGACCAGATCGCCCTTCTCGACAATCTCATTCGGTTGAACGGCGATCCTGTTGGTGTCGAAAGGCCCCTTCAAATCTTGAAAAGGGGCCTAGAGGAGTTGGAGGACATGATCCACAACCCGCAGGACAAAGCGGAAATCCTGACCGCCATCAAAAGCCGACCGAACGCCCCCTCGGACACGATGATGAGGGACCATGCCGAAAGCCAGCGTGTCCTCGCAAGCGCCAAGATGCAGATCGCCGAGTTCGAGTCCATGGTTCGAACCACGAAAGCCCGGACCCGTATCCAGACCTTCGGCATGATCGGCGCGATCGGCGTGCTGACCGTGGCCGTCGTGATCCTCAGCATCCTCTAGGACCACATCCCGCTCGACCCGACCCGGCATGATCAGGGCGTGACCCTTCGGGCCGGGCTCTAGTCGCTGCGCGACCCGAGCCCCCGAAGGGTCTCGTCCCTCCGGGTCACGATCCCTCACGCAGGCAATCAGGCGCTTCCAACCGCTCGCATCATCAGAAGCTCCAACTCCTCGTCGGTCGCATCCACCTCTTCCGCGTCTCCAACCCGTCGACGCAGATCCACGACCTCCTCCGCCGCTTCCAGCAGCAGGGCCGAGACCTCCGGCGGCGCCGTCTCCGCCGCGTATCGCAGCCTTCCAACGAGCTCCGGTTTCACCTTGCCAGCGGCCATGCACGCTCCCGTCCTGCGATCGCCTATCCATCCCACGCCGCGACGGGTGGCAAGGCCCATCGTCCGCCGCTCGATCCGATCCAGAGCCTAGCGCGGTGAGCCGGTCTCACTGGCGCCCCTCCACATCGTCGCCGACCTCGGCCGAGCCATCCCATGAAGCAGACGACCCTAGCCGCAACGAACCCTCGCGCAACTGCCCGATGGGCAGTCCTCCACTGCGTTCCGGTCCTCTGACGAGGATGCTGCTCGGCTCCGCAACGGCTGGTCGGGTGTCTGCGGGGATTGGCTCCGCAAGGTTCAACCCCTAGATTGGAAAGGAGACAGCCATGAAGATCGACCGGCTCAAGATCGCTGACGCTCTGGTCGAAGCCGGAATCGCAGCAGACAAGGCCAGCCCCCTCGCCAAGGCGTTTGGTGAGGCTTACGACGAGGCGGAGAAAGACATGGCATCCACCGAGAACGTTGACCGCATCATCGCCAAAAGCAGTGCCGACATGCACAAGCTCGGTGCCGACCTGCATAAGGCCAACGCCGACATTCAGGCTGCCATCACCCGGCAAACCGTCTGGATCGCGACCATCGTGGCTGCCGGCGTCGGCATCATCATCGCCGTCAGCCGTCTCGGCTGAACGACAAGCCCGCTTCGGCGGGCTTGTCACCTCGCCCAGCGGCCTTCCTCGACCGCCGCCACGGACATCGGCGTGAACCTATCTCTCACAGCTTCAGCTCTATGCTGCCTCACCAACGTCGCTCTGGCCCAGCCGATCGAAGGGCCCGTTGGCTTGGGCCAAACGGCCTATGCCGATGGCCCGCGCGTGCGTCCCGATCGCGTCGTTGAGGACAGCCGTTGCCCCGTCGACGTCCAATGCGTCCATGCTGGACGGCTGATCGTGCGTGTCACGGTGATCGGCGGCGGATGGGAAAAGGTTCTGGACCTGACGCTCGGAGCACCCGTTCCGGTCGCCGACGGTCAACTGACCCTGACTAGAGCGAGCCCCGATAGGACAGCGCGGAATGGTGCCCGTGAGTCCATGCCCTATCGCTTCACCTTCCTGTTCCAGGGCGGCCGTTAAGCCAGCCCCTCTTGGCGCCGCAAGGCGGCGCGGGGTGCCGACCAGCGCCAAGCTGGACCTTTCCCTCCCTGAATAGGCGGCATCATACGGGACGGCCTCGGGCGTCAAGGACGATGGTCCCCCCAAAATGCTGCGCATTTCGGCTCCCCCATCGCCGGCGCCGCCGGTCGCCTCACGGCGATCCCTGACCCCCTTCGCCCTTACCCGTGGCCGGATCTCCTATCCAACGAAGGAGCTTCCCATGATCTACGACATCTTCGCCGAAATCGCTGAACTGCGCGCCGAGCTGGCTTCCTGCTTCCTCACCAAGCGCGAGCGCTGGGAGAGCCTGAAGCGCCTCGCCGTCCTCGAAGTCGAGGCGAAGGAGGCGGAGGCGTGAGCCTCCTTTCCTTGTCGGCCGTCCCTATCTTAAAATGCCCGCCACGGGCACAGGACCGCGCTGACTTGCGCGCCGCGGATTGATACAAGCGGCATACGCCGGCGGCGACCAGTGCTGGTCTGCGGGACCGCAATCCATATTCGAGGACGCGATGACCGACACGGCCCCCAAGCCCCCCGCTCTCTGGACCAAGAAGCGTGGTCCGATCAACGCCACCGCTCACAACGTCGAAGTCGCCAAAACCATCAACCTGTTCCTGATCGCGCCGATTGCGGTTCTGCCAGACAGCACCGACGGGATCATGCGACCCTTCGCGATCGGGATCGGCGCCGAGATCAAGGCGCGCATGAAGCCCGACGCCAAGTGGTCCGACGTCAGTCGCGCGATCCGAAAATACGTTCGCAGCCGGTCCTATCTGTTCGCCGTCGCCCAGCCGGACGCCATGCGTCACGACATCGATGGCAACCCGGTCGAGCCCGTCAGCAAAGCCGACAGAATGACCGCGATGATCGATTGGACATCGATCAAGACCACTTTCGAGAAGCGAAAAAGTGAACAGGCGCTGGTCGATCAGGCAGATCAGGCCGCGGCCGCCTGAAGCTCTCGGTCGTTGCAGTCCCCTGCGGCGCCGCGAGGCGGCGCGGGTTGCCAACCAGCGCCATACCTACCCTTTCCTCCCTGATGACTGCCCATGATACGGGACGGTCTCGATCGTCAAGGACGATGGTTCCCCCAATTTTCACGCCGCTTCGCGACGAGAAAATCGGCTCCCCCATCGCCGACTCCGCCGGTCGCGTGCCGCGATCCCTGACCCTCTTCACCCTTACCCGTGCCCTTCCTTCGTCATCAACGAAGGAGCAGCACAATGACCTACGACATCTACTTCGACATCGCTGAACACCGCGCCGAGCTGGCGCATTGCCTCCTCACCAAGCGCGAGCGCGCCGAGACCCTCCGCAACCTCGAGAAGCTCCTCGCCGAGGCCGCGGCGAAGGAGGCGGAGGCGTAAGCCTCCTTCTCGTGTCGTCACTGGCCGACAGCCGCAGCCGCCACCAGAGTTCGAGGAAGGGCGTGACGGGCGAGCCCGTCAGACCAGAGAGAGACGTCGGGCCGATCCTCACACCTTCTGGAGATCCCCATGTCCGAAGCGACCGCCACCGCCATCCCGAACCGTCCGCAGGCCGCCAGCATCGTGGCCGACAGCCGGCGCATGACCTTTCTGCCCGCACTCTTCGGACCCCGCCGCATGGTCGCCGGCGAGGCTACCATCTACAACGTCATGGGTCAGCTCAGCCCCGAGTATCGCGGCGGCCTATGGGACTTCCTCGAGCTCGACGGCAAGCCGCTCTACATGCGCCATGACGGCGAGGGCCGGATCGGTATCCAGTGGCACGGCAACGGCTTCGAAGGCATCGTGTCAACCGACGCCGCCGGCATCATCGCCTGCCTTCTCGCCTTCTCCAGCCTGTCCTTCGACGACCCCACCGACCTCATGGCGGATGCCTTCCACCGCCTGCGGGAGTTCGCCCTCGATCACCCCGAGGCCCGCACGATCTTTCGCGCCATCGACTAGGCCCCGCCCAACACGAAACGCCCGACCAAGTTGGAGGCTGTCGCCTCCAACCACCGTCGGCGCAATGTCTCGAACCTAACCAAGCGCCGGGAACATTGTGATGCGAAATCGCCAGACTCGACCAAACCAAGCGCGCTCCGCTTGATGAAAAATCGGAATGTTTGTATATTACGACTTATCCAAAGGAGGCGTTCATGCAGAAGTTCTCAACCGTCGAACTGCTTCGCGACATCAAAACCGTGACCATGGCCGCTGATCGCCAGCCCGTCGCCATCACTCAACACCGCAAGCCGCGCTACGTCCTCATGACCTACGATGATTTCGCGGCGATGAAAGCGCAGTCCGACCCGCGGATGGTCTACGGCGCTGGAGAAACACCGCCTGACCTCGCTGCCATGATCCTCCCCGAACTGGATCGATTGATCGCGGAAGGGAACGAGTCCCATGACTGACGTTCCCAAGTCAGGGTCGATCATCCCCTATTCCTATCTATTCGGATGGCAGCGGGATCGAGGCGAGACCGAGGGCCGAAAGTCCGAGCGCCCGGTTTGCCTTCTCCTCGCCATTCCGGGCCGTAACGTCACGAACCTCGTGCTGCTGGCCATCTCTGGCGAACCGCCACGATCGGACCAGACCGCCCTCGAAATCCCATTGCTCGAGATACGACGTGCCGGTCTACGAGAATGGAAACAGGCGTGGATCCTCGTGTCGGAATACAATTACGACATTGCCGAGCGATCCTACTACTACAACCCAAACGTCGAGGTCCGAGGCTCCTTCAGCAAAGGTTTCCTCGCCAAGATCGCCGCCGCCATGAAACCGTTGATGGCATCCGGGTCTGCCAAGATCGAGCGTTTCGACTAACACCTCTTCGACACCAGCATCCCAAGGGGGCCTTGCGCCCCCCTTTTTATGCGCGCTCACCCAGAGCAAAGCTCCACACTCCGCTGGGATCCGCGATACCATTGGCCACCGACAGTCGTTTGCCAATTCAGCCATCGCGGAAATCGTCCATGCGCAAAAACACCCTCTTGGTCATCCTCGCAGCAGCAACCCTCGTCGGCGTCCAAACCGCAGAAGCCGATAGCCTCTCCGAGGCCCGCAAAGGCGCACAGCGAGGTGTCGCCATCTTCCAGAAAACCTATGAGCAGTCCGGCATGGGCGGCCTCAACGGCGCCAGTCAGGATTGCTGGAAGGCATTCCGGGCCAAACCCTCACCTCGCAAGCTCGCCGAGTGCGGTGCCATCGACATCAGCGGCTACCACCTCGACAACACCGCCAGCAAACGCATGGGCTGGGAGCCCGTGGAGTACATGACCCTGCCCAAAGCCACCGTTCGCTACGATCGGGCAGAAAAGGCCCTCAAGCTGTCGGCCCGGGAAGAGAAGGCGATCCAGAAGATCGTCGTCGCCGCAGCTTTCTCGCAGTGATTCAGCCAGCGCAGCAAGGTCCGGGCGTGACCCTTCGGGCCGGGCTCTAGTCGCTGCGCGACCCGAGCCCCCGAAGGGGTCTCGTCCCTTCGGGTCACGATCACTTCTGTAATCGGTCCTTGATCGTCAAGCGCCAATCTGGCGACGTCCGCCAATGGGGAAAATGGGTGGAAAGAGGTCCGTCCGCTCTTGGACGTCATGCCCGTCGAGCTGACATTCGACCGCTTGATGGCAGCCGCAAAAGCGTGCAGCACCCTCAACGTCTGAAACAGGTTAGGTCGGTGCGGTTGGCCCGGCCCCCGCGAAAGCGGGTCCTTCCGTCGCTATGGTGACGGCCCAAGACCTCGAACGTCCGAAGCGACCACGCTCGGGCGAACCATGGGGCTTGGAACATGCAGCAACAGATTTCGGTCATCACTCTCGGCGTTGCTTCGCTTGCACGATCTCGGCAGTTCTATGCCGACGGCTTCGGTTGGGCTCCGGTCTTCGAGAACGACGATATCGCCTTCTACCAGATGAACGGCTTCGTGCTGGGAACTTGGGCAAATCCGGGTCTTGACGAGGATATACAGCGTCCGAGCCAGCCGGCTCCCGGGGCGTTCGCCCTCGCTCACAACGTTGCCGACCAGGCTGATGTCGACCTGGTCGTGCAGCGTCTCGTCGGGGCGGGAGGAACGCTTCTGCGCAAGGCCGACGCGCCACCCCATGGCGGCTTTCGCGGCTATGTCGCCGATCCAGATGGCTATGCATGGGAGATCGCTTGGAACCCGGCATGGACGATCGATGATCGTGGCCTCGTGACCTTCGGCATCTAGGCTGAGTCCGTCAAGGCGCATACCCACATCTAAAAGCGGCAGCTTTGGGCGAACCCGCCCAAAGCTGTGATCGTCCTTGCGGGTCGGAGTCACACGATTGGCTAACGGCTTCTGCCACCGGATGTCGCAACGATCCCGTCGCATTCTCCGGGCTCCGAACTCTCAGGCGAAACGGACGTCGGTTCACCTTCCTGATCGTCGCCGGTTAAATAACCGCCTCGTCCTCCCCGTCGTTGCCCGCGCCCAGCTTGCCACGGAGGGTATTGAGGACGTGCAGGGCTGTCGCCAAGTCCTCCTTTTTGAGCTCCTTCGCCAGCTCGTCGGCGGCGGGGTACCAGACCTCGACTGCTCTTTCGTAAGCCTGCCTCCCCGACGGGGTCAGAACCACGAGCTGCGCCCGCTTGTGGTGAGGGTTAGGTACGAAGCCTGCCAGCCCGTCCTTCTCCAGCTCGTTCACGATCCGCTGGACGTTCTGCCTATTAGCGCCGAGGTCGCGGGCAAGCCAAGCCACGGTCCGGGGCCGTTCGGCATAGGCGATGGCGCCCATAATCTGCCAACGCGCACTCGTCAGCCCGAATGGCTGGACCAGTCTATCACCCCAAACCAGCGTCGCGTTATTAACGCGGAAGAGCGTCAAGACGAGTTCCGTCAACGCCTCAGCGGAATGAGATCTGTCGGGCATCGATGAAACTCGGCTTTTCAATTTGACATCATGATGTCGAAATGTAGGTTGACATCATAGTGTCAATCTCGATCCATTGGAAGGTGGCTCCATGATCCTCCCGTTTCAGATCCTCGCCGTCGTCGGTTCGGCCGCCTTTGCAGGCGTGATGCTCGCGATCGCCCTGATCCTCGGCCCCTTCTGGCGGAGCTTACCTCCCGCTGACTTTCTCACATGGTTCGCGGCGAACAGTGGCCTCATCGTCCGCACGATCCCGCTTGTGGTCGGGCCGACGATCTTCGGTCTCGTCGGTTCAATCGTCTTGTCATGGGGGGATGCCAGCATCCGCAATCTGTGGCTTGCCGCACTGGGATGCATCGCCGTACTTCTCGGTCTGACAGTCGCCTACTTCTTCCCGATCAATGCAACGTTCAACCAGGGCGCCATCGCGGTCGATGATGTTCCGGGCCAGCTCGATGCCTGGCTCGCCGTGCACTGGGTCCGCATCGTTCTAGCGCTGGCGGCTGCTGTCTTCGGCCTCGTCGCTGCAACCCGGTGAACGGATGCGGCACGGACTGGGCTGCCTTAGTGGAAAGACGTCACTGGGTGGAAAAGAGACTGGCAGCTTTCGGACGAAAATTGAGCCAAACTGCCATTGCACGCTTGGAGCCTGAGGAAGGTGGAAAGCCCTATGGCCAATCCGCAAGACATATCACTCACTCAGATCCGGTCGCGGCATCGAGATCTTTCAACCTCGATCCTTCGTACGCCGTCCGTGGAATTAGTGTCGCCTTCGCTGCAGCGAACGCTTGATCATGCAAGGCTCTATCTGAAGCTTGAGGCCTTCCAGCATACGGGTACGTTCAAGGCTCGCGGGGCTCTTTCGGTCATGCAGTCGCTGACATCAGAGGAAAGGCGACACGGCGTGACGGCAGCGAGTGCCGGCAACCATGCTATCGCGGTGGCATGGGCCGCTCGGCAACAGGGCGTGAATGCGAAGGTCGTCATGCAGTCTACGGCCAACCCCTTTCGCATCAGACAGGCTCGAGACGAAGGAGCAGAGGTCGTCCTGATGCCACCAGGCGCGGCGACCTTCTCCGAAGCCGAACGGCTAGTGCGCGAGGAAGGCCTTTCGTTCATCCACCCGTTCGAGGGAATGAACACCACTTTGGGAACCGCGGGCGTGGGTCTTGAGGTCATGGAAGACGTCCACGAGCTTGATGCAGTCGTCGTCGCGGTCGGCGGCGGGGGCCTGATCAGCGGCGTTGCCGCGGCTGTGAAACTAGTGAACCCGAAGTGTGCGGTTTACGGGGTAGAACCGCTAGGCGCCGATGCGGTCTCACGGGGTCTCGCCGCGAGCGGACCGGTTTCACTCGACCGAACGGATACGATTGCCGACAGCCTCGCTCCACCGATGTCGCTCCCGTTCAGCCTGTCGCTGATCGCTCATTATGTCGATGACGTGGTTACGGTTTCTGATGATGAAATCTGCGCGGCCCTCGTCGTCATGCAAGAGCAAGCCCGTTTAGCCGTAGAGCCCGCAGCCGCTGCCGCGTTGGCTGGCGCGCTTGGTCCGCTTCGCGCTCGTTTAGCTGGAAAGCGAGTGGCGCTCGTGGTCTGTGGTTCGAACATTGATGCGGCTAGCCATCGGGTTCTTTGTGAGCGCGGACAGACCTTCGCTGAAGGCTTGCTCAGGGAAGCCGCCTAAAGGAACGTCCGCTTCCAAGTGGTGGATATCGGCCATCGCATGTCTTTATGGGGTCGAGAGCGGGCGGACGATCGCAGTTACCTTTCGAACGCGCCGCTATCGACTTTCGCAGACCTACGTTCGCCGTTCGCAGAACCTGACGCGGTTTCCGAACGGGTCATGGACCTGGAGCTGGTCGCCCCAGGGCAATCGCTCGATCGCAGGACGTCCGTATCCATACGCTTTGCCAGTCAATTCGGCATGGTAGGCCTGGATGCCCCTGGTCCAAACGAAAGCCGTGGAGCCAGGACTGGCATCGCCGTGGTGCTCGCTGAGATGAAGCTCAAGGCCTGCCCGTTCGATCGCCATGTAGAGGGGCAGCCCCGGCTCGTGGCGGTGCTCCATCGTCACGCCGAAGCCGAGAAAACCGCAATAGAACTCCCGTGCCTTCGGAACGTCGAAAATGCGCAGGATCGGGATCGCCTGCTCGAACAAAACCGGACCTAGTCGCTCGGGCTCGAGAACCGCCGAGGCGGTGTTCCAGTCGCGGTACCCGAGCTCCACTGCGACGAGTTCGAGGCTGGTGGCGTGGGAGACGTCGATCTCCTTAGTAGCCAATGCGGATCGCAGCCGCTTGGCCATTGACTTGGCTTGGTCGATTGTCGGCATGACAGGTCCTCGCGCCGGCAACGGGTCGTCGGGGCTCGCATTGCCGATCCATTGCCGGGCGGACTATCCGGTGACGGTCATATCTCGGTGCCTTCACCATATCCATGTGGATGCGAGCGGCTGGCGGCACCTGCCAGTCCCGAACTTGTCAGCGGTCGGGCATACGTGTCAACGCGGCTTCGCGGAACGACTGCTCTTGGTAGGTCTGGCGATGCCATCCTACGTCATGATGGGGTCGAAAGCTGACCGTCTGCCAACGCGAAAGATGGGTGGAAAGACGACCGTCCGGTTAGGCACAGTCCCAAAGGACAAACAGACGCTAGACCTCCTTACAGGACTTCGACATTCGCACCTGGAGAGTTGCCAGCGTCACAGGAACTGCCATCATCACAACGAAAAACGCGACGTCGATGATATGATCACTGGGCGGAATCCATTCGTTCCCACGATAATGTGTCAGCGAATTGGTGATCATTTCTTCTGGAACCGAGGCGTAGATGGCGAAATTGACGATTGGAATGGCCAAGTACGACAAAAAGGCGATGTGCCACACCTTACGCTGCTTGAACTGATACTTTGTCACAAGCGCCGCCAAGAATGGGATCAGAATGTAACCTCCGACGTAGGCCATGTTCAGAATAGTAGATTGGTACAATATCAAACCCACACGGTTTGGCGTTGGCTTACAGGCTTCCAAGCGTCTGCTTTCGAGCAGTCTATGAAGGCGTCCAACGTCTCACAAGGGTCGAAACTTGCCGGTAGGCGCGTCCGATCGCCGCCGCAAGCCATTCGGCTGCGGGTCGCTTCCCTTTATGGGCCACGTTCCTGGATCGTGCTTCTGTACGGGGTCTGGCCGTCAGGCCGCCCCATGATGGGGTTCGAGGGGCTTCGGTCGTCCAATCTCACAGCGCGCGCTTATCTCGGAAGAGACGTCGCCGGGATCGTGACGGACTGACCGTCCCCGTCGTCCAGGATCGGGTCTGACAGGATGGTGGCTAGAAGGCTGGTGCCGCTGCTCTTATGCGGCCGCCGGCGTCTTCGCCTCCACCCCGGTCTCAAACCTTGTCCCGGCGATCCACATTCGATGCATGATCACCGCGAGCTTGCGGGCCACCGCGACACGGGCGCGTTTCGCGCCGCGTCGTCGCGCGACCGCCACGCCCCATGCCTTCAGCTTCGACGGCTTGCGCACGCGCGTCATCAGCGCCGAGGCTGCCTCGTAGAGAAGGTGACGCATCATGTCGTCGCCCGCCTTCGAGATGTGTCCGGATCGATCCGTTTCGCCGGACTGGTAGACGCGAGGCGTCAGGCCCATCAGAGCGCCGACGCTCTTCGACGCGCTGAACCGTGCCGGATCATCGACTGTGGCGCGGAACGCCAGGCTGGTGATCGGGCCTACGCCGGGAATGGTCATCAGCCGAAGGCACACGTCGTCGCGACGTGCTGCCTGTTCGAGGCGTCGGTCGATCGCTTTGCGCTCCGTCGCCATGACCTCGGCCGAACGGAGGAGCGGATCGATGGCGGCTCCCAGCATAGGCTTCTCAGCGACGAGCTCGCGAACGCGATCGCCGAACTTGCACCGGTGGACCTCACCCATCTTCAGACCGTGCATTCGTAGCAAGCCGCGGATCGTACCCTGGATCTGCATCAGCGCGGCGACGATCTGGCGGCGCGCCTGGAGGACGGTTCGCACCATCTGCGCCTCGATCGACTTCACATGAACGGCCCGGTAGTGCCCGACGCGCATCATCTCGGCGAGCCCCCGCGCATCGTTGCGATCGGTCTTCACGGGCCGGGTCGACAGGAAGCGCTCTGCATGGCGCGTCTCGACGCAGACCACCGGGAACCCAGCGTCTGTCAGATGATGGTGCAGCCATTCCGACAGCGGACATGCTTCGAGACCGACGAGATCGAGATCGGCCTTCCAGAGGTTCAGCTTGTCGATGAGCGGGCCGGGCTCGCTGCCCACCTTGCCCTGCCAAACCAGGGTGCCGTCGCGATCGAGGACGCAAACCGCCGTCTTTTCGAGAGAAACGTCGAGACCCACCACCTTGCGCATGTTCGGCTCCGTGTTGAATGAGAACACCGGAAGCCTAGCGACGTTGGAAAGCGGCGGCGACCGATTACCCCATCTCACGCGCTCGGCTTTGCCTCGCCAAGCCTCTCCCGCTTCGCGGGCTCGGCCCCAAAAAGCCGGGAGAGACGAAGGCTTCGACATGCGCGCCAGCTCGAGGCCAAACCTCAGCCCACCGGAAACACCGGGCGCCATCCATGCGGTCCCGCCCCCTTCGGGGTCGGGGCTATCTCTCTCTGACTTCGGGTATTCTACACCCGTCCCTCCGTCCTCAAGGACATCGCGGTCCCCCCAATTTTCACGACGCTGCGCATCGAGAAAATCGGCACCCCCGCTCGCCGCCGCTGGCGGCCGCGCGCGCGGTCCTTGACCACTCAGGACTACAGTGTGGGCGAACTCCGTCATCCAAATGAAGGAGTTACGACATGACCTTGAACGATTACGAAAAGCTGCGCGACACCGTGGCCTTCGCCAGCCGGTTCATCTCCACCTCGCTGATGTTCACGCATCATCCCGTCGCACGCGACTACCATACGAGGGCGATCGAGCAGTTGCAGACGATCACCAACACCATTTCCACCGTCGTCAAGGCACAGCGCGCCTTCGACGAGGCCAAGAACGACGCCGCACGCGAGGCGATCTCCGATGACCTCATGGAAGCCACCCTCGCCTTCGACATGGCAGCGTTCAACGACGCACCCGTCCACCTCGGCGACCATCTGGTCATCGACAATGCCACGGACGAGTTCCGCATCGCGCCCTTCGGGCGCTGGCTCCCGCTCAACGACAACATGCCGATCACCACCCGCATCCCGCTCCCCGAGCTGGATCGTCTCTACGACGTTCTGGAGAACCTCTACGAAGAGACCGGCATCAACATCACCGCTCAGGAGATCCGGTTCGTCCCTGTCGGCCGCGACGATTAGAAAGGAGCGGGCTTCGCCCGCTTCTTTCTATTGGCCGCACAGCGACCCGACCGGATCGACCGGTTCGGGCCGCTTAAGGTCTCGCCCCCGCGAGCCCTTCAGTGCGCCGGTCACAGCCGGCGCCAACGATCAGCAATCCGAAGGCCGCACATTTCGATCCAGCCTATGACGGCCGAGCAACCACATCCCAGCGAAGCGGTCACCCATCGTCACGACCCGCCACCTGAGCGGCTGGCCACAATCAGCCCTGGCCCTTCCCGGCCCCTTCATTCCGCCACGGCGCGAACTCGAAAACCGCGACCGGACCCCATGTAAGCATCGCTGACATCCCGCCGCGGCCCGCGCAGGGACTTGGAGGCACCATGCAGGCAAACGACGTACCAGGCCGATGTGAGCCCGAAGAGAGGCTACCACGAACCCGACCAAGGGCCTCCCTGATGCCCGTTTCCGAAGATGCCCGTTCTTGCCCGCTTGGGTCGCTATGCGCGCAACCCGAATGACGGTTTCCACCCCTGCGGGGCGGACCCTCCGCAATTCAGGTTGCTCGCGCGACGCCAGGCGCGGGCTGGCGAGGGCATCGAAACGCGCACCACAGGAGAACCCCATGCGCTCGGTCAACCGCCTCACCATTCTCGGCAACGTCGGCTCCATCAACGTCTTCAACGGCTGCATCAAGGTCTCGATCGCCACCAACCGCTCCTGGACCGGTGAAGATGGTCAGCGCCGGGAGCGCACCGACTGGGTTCCGGTCACGGTTTTCGAGGAAAACCAGCGCAAGTGGATCGAAGAGAACATCGCAAAGGGCGATACGGTCTACGTCGAGGCCCGAGTCGCACAGACCTCCTACGGCGAGGGCGATGCCCGCCAGTACACCGTGGATGTGGTCGCGAACCTCTTCAACAAGCTCTGAAGACGAAAACAGCGAGCCTCCGGGCTCGCTTTTTCATCGTTTTACGATGCTCGCCGGCTGCAACCGGCGCTGATCGCTCGCTCCTGCTTCGCAAAAGCTTCGCTTAAACCGCCCAACGCTCATAGAGCGTTGAAATCATTGTCTTATAGGGCTTTGAAGGAAGATAAATGCAGCCTCTTTTAATAGGCTACGTTCGACCCGTAAGATTGATTCCGCACTACCCCAATCAGTCGTCATCGTCGATAATTGCGCCTAGTTCTGCCGATTCGATTGCCTGCCAGCACCCAAAAAACGACTGTTCCCCTTCACGCACTCCGATTTTACGTGTCTAAGTTGGTTAATCGATCGCTCAGAATCAGGGCGTTTAACTTAAACGAGAAGGGGAGTTTCAGAATTTGCCCCAGCGTAGCGATACCACGCAGCGCGTCCTCGAGCATGTCGAACGCCGGAAAGCCGCGGGCGAACGCGGCCGCCAGTTCTTCGTTCGCGAAGAACATATGCAGATCCTGCGGCGTTTTCAGATCCAGCACGGTTACGCCAGCCAAAGCACCGCCCTTCAGGCGTTGCTCGAGCGGCTCCGTGTCGAGCAGAACACCGGGGGGGCGCCTTCGGCTTCACCCCTGAACGACAATCCCAACACGAGAGATCGCGCATAAGACAAAGCCCCACCGCGAGATCATCGCGACGGGGCTGTAGGACCTTCAAAGTAAGCGCTTGAACCCTACAGCCTCACGCCAAAATCGTCAATCGAAAATGCGATGAACTCGCCACGGGAAAGCTTTGCCATCTGCGCAGAGTGAGGTTCCTTGGCAGAACGATCCCG
Organism: Aureimonas pseudogalii; assembly: GCF_014196835.1. Classification (GTDB taxonomy): domain Bacteria; phylum Pseudomonadota; class Alphaproteobacteria; order Rhizobiales; family Rhizobiaceae; genus Aureimonas; species Aureimonas pseudogalii. The sequence continues at coordinate 46,473 of NZ_JACIEK010000015.1, read as the reverse complement.
CACGTCCCCGAGCGTGCGAACGCTGAGCCACGCCTGGACACAGAGCGCGGTATCAACGCCCGACCTGTTCGCGTCCGACGCGCAACAGATCGCCCCTCCGCACCCTGATTTCCTGGCGCGGGCGGCGATCTGGCGCGACCGTTCCGCCGGACTGATCTCGCTCGCCGAGGCGACACGCCGATCGGCCGCGATCGGCGCTCCACCGACATCGCCTCAGCGGCTCGTCGGCACGCCTCCACGCGAACCCAATGCGCCAAGGAAGCCGAAGGCATCCTGCCCTCGTTCGCTGCGTCCCAGCCCCAACGAGAGCCGTCAGTACGCACCCGCTATGGCGACCACCGCTGCACGCGATGATCGCCTGACGCCAAACGCCAAGGCGTTCTTGCAGGTGCTGCGCGCACGTTGCGGCAAAGGGCGAGAGACGACCATCACAACAGGCACCGCTGGCAACATCATGGCGCGTTCAACGCGCACCATCAGGCGCTACCTCACCGACCTCGTTCGTTGGGGCTACATCGAGACGAAGGTCCGCACGAACCGCAACGGGATGCACATCGGCCTGACGATCATCGTCACTGAGCTCGCAGCGCCATTCTTCGAGTCCGCCAAGGGCCTCGCCCGGTGGCTTGCAGAAACGCCGGGAGCGCTCCTTCGGCCCTTCGCGGGCGTGATCCCTGGATTCCAGGGTAGGACACGAATGTCACCCAAAAACCAAACCCCAATATACTCTCTTATAGGAGTAACGGACACGACCCGCTTTGCGGGTCGTGAAAGGCTCGTGACCGAAGAAGGGCGAAATTTCAGCCCCTTCTCGACCTAGCTCACGCCACCCATAGCCGTTTCCAAGGGCAGGACGGTTCACCGAAAGGCGAACCTGTGCCGGCGCACAAAAGCGCATGCCCGATACCGCCGGTCGCGCTGGACAAGCGCGCCTGTTGGGCACAAAAAACGGCCGCTTGCGCGGCCGTTGCATCTTAATGCGTTCGCTCCGTGAGACGACTATTCAGCCGCCTCCGGAATGGGCTTGGGTGCCGGCTTCTCCTTGATCCATTCCGCTTCGACATACCCTTCGCGCAATTCGGTGCGGTCGACAAACGGGACTAGGACGCGATACATATCCCGGCCGTAGCCAAGGACTACGACCCAAGTCCCAACGTTCTCGACCAAAAAAAGCTCTGAGGACATTTCAGAGTCACGCAGGGCGTTGTCCTCGTACTCATGCCATTCTCGCGTCGTGCCCCCATTCTGCGAAGGCTTGGTTCTGAGTTCCTTGATCCGCGTCGATCCGAGAATACGCATCAGCCAGGATGCAGTCTCTCCAGGCTCCGTTCGACAGATGACCTTCGTCTGGATCGAAGACATCCACGTCTTGAACGCCTCGGGACCGTACACCTTCTCGACTGCGTGGAAATCCTGCAAGCCAAGGACCACAGGCGCACCGCGCTCGCGCCCTGCGCTCACCAGCTCTTCGATACCGTCGATCTTCGCCAGACGCGCAAACTCGTCGAGGAAGAACCATGTGCGCTGTCCATCCGGCTGCTTGAAGTTCTCGTGGAAAACCGACTTTGCCGCGATCGTGAAGAACGCCGCGATCCATGAACCCGATAGCTCGTCGAAGCGTCCGCTATGACCGAGCACGACGGTCTTGGGGAGCCCAGTCCCCTGCATGAACCGATGAATCGAGAAAAGCTTCTTACCCTTCTGATCTCCCCAGGCGATGGCCAGGAGTTCGAAATTATTGATCGCGTTCTGGATGCCGGTGCGCGTGCTGTTCCACTGGCGATCGTCGACCTCGATATAGATCAATGAGGTCGGATGGTACTCACTCGCCCACTCTGCGAGTTGCTCCTTCGGAGCCGTGAACGCGTCGAATAAATCCCGCCATGTCCAAACGCCCGGCTTGAGCGTATGAAGCATGATGATGACGACGGCGGCGACACCTTGGCCCGCTTTCTCAAAGTACTCGTACTCTGGATTCTTGATAAGGTGCTTTGCAAGGTTGATGCAGTCGGCCCGCGTTCGACAATCGCTTGAAATGTCCCAAGCCCATGAACGCTTGTCCGCTGGGTTGATGAGGGCACCCTCGCCGCCAGTGTCCTGTGCTGTTGCAAGCTCGCATGGCATCAGCGCATATACGTGCGACTTGTACCCGTAGACGATCTTGCGATCACCGGCGTCCGTCACGGACTGGAGCAGGTGGCGTAACAGGTTGGTTTTGCCGCTACCCTGGGCACCAAAAACGATCATCCCATTCAAAGCACGCCGGTCCCCAAGGGACCACTCGCCGTACATAGGCAGACCGCCATTGCCCAGCTCGGCTTTGCTGGCCGCGACGAGGCCCTTGAAATCGGAGACGGTCGGGCCCGCGAGGATGATTCTTTCCTTCTGGCGAAGCCAGCGCTGCCAGAAACCGACACTGAAGACAGTCAAGCCTGTGAGCAGAGGCGCGAACGTGATTGATTGATAGGATGTGATTTTCCGCATGTTGGCGTAGCCGTTCAGGCTGAACATTCGGCGGCAGTCGAGAACGTCCCATGGCCAAAGGCAGTAGGTCGCATTCGATGGGCTCAGGTACATGATCTGTCCTGAACTCACCATCCAGGACTTGCCTGCGAACAGCCATCCCCATGCTATGACCGTTCCGACAAACCCGACCCCCAACGCTGCGAATGCCCACCATACGGTTGGCACCGGTTCCCTGCGTATCATTGCCCGAAATTCCTTCTGCCGAGATCCGTCATACGAGCTCGATACTCGCCGTCCGACATACGCGATGCGGCATCCACGAGGACGCCCAGGATGAACGCCTTATCCGCTTCTCGCAGTCCGGCTTTCACCACCAAACCTCCAAGGCCGATCTTCTCATGAGCGTCTTTGCGTCGAGCGTCTGCCGCGGGCCATGCTTCCGCTCTTCGTAGAGCCCTTTGCATCGCCGCTATCCCTTCAAGGAGTTTCCGTTTGCGGTCTCTTAGCGGTGTCGTCTTTCTGACCCGCGTTTCCGCGAAACGTCGCGACCATCGACGCGACCGCCTCACGCAGATCCTTGTCAGGAACATTCAGCTCGAAGAGGCCCGCCTTACGCGCCATCTTTCCAAAGGCTGCTTCCTCGGCGACTTCGACTTGTCGAAGCTCAGCCTTCAGATCATCCATCTGTTTTCTCAGAACGGCCGATCGCGATTGCGACCCTTCGTTGTTCGCTTTGGGTCTGGCCATCTTACTTGTCCCCTTTCGTGTTCGAATGCGTTCTACTCGGCACGTTCCCATCCATCATAAGCCAGCACCGATGCCAAGTTTTTCTCATGACCGTGGTCGACGGCGGTGATCTGTCTCCAGGCCATGCGTACGCAACCTGCCGTCCCACTCACTCCCATGCTGGCCATCGGGAGCGAAGCGACCCTGCTCGAAGATGTGGTCGCATAGCGACCGCACGAGCATCAGGCTGTTTTGGCAGTCTGCGCACTTAGCTGTTGCGTTTCGCAACAGAGGCGATAGGACCCTCCTAGTGTCGCTGCCGAGCGACGATTGGTCGGAATGGTCTGGTGGCGATCTATAGCTTTCGCCAATCTGCGGTCACAGGAGGGAGCGGACGATCGGCCGTCGCGGCCGCTGCGTACCGCCATGCCGTCGTGATGACCTGCGAACTGACCGGGATCATCAACGATTTCTCCGGCAAGCAGGGTGGCGTCCACTCCGAACTCGCAATTCCATCCGACGCACCTGACTGGATCCGCCAAAAACTTGGCTTCACCGATCCCGAGACGGCCCATCTCGTTGGAGCCTCAGCCGTCACGGCATCCCAAGCCCTCTGGAACACGGTCGAAACGGGTGAGAAGCGCGGCGATGCTCTCTACGCGACAGACCTGATCGTCGCGCTTCCTCGCGAGCTGACCGAGGCGCAGAACATCGAACTGATCCGCGATTTCGTCCGGGTGAACTACACCGAGAAGGGCAAGGTCGTGGATTGGGCCTACCATGCGCCCGAGGACCGCCTGCATAATCCGCACGCCCATATCATGGCCACCGTGCGCCCCCTAACAGAGATCGGGTTCGGCCCGAAGACGATCGCTCAACTCGACGCCGAGGGCATCGCGATCCGTTCGGATAGGGGTGCGATCGCCTACACGAAGTGGGCCGGATCGAAGCGTGAGCTCTACGCCAACCGTGAAGCTTGGGCGGGCGCCGTCAACGTCGCTCTCGCCGAAGCCGGTCTTGATATTTCAGTCGATCATCGTTCGTTCAGGGATCGCGGCATCATCGACATCGAGCCGACGACGCACCACGGTATTGTCCACCATATCGGCGCCGTTCGCGAACCTGATATCCACGTCCAAGCCGACCTTGCAGCTCGCTCGAGAAACTTCCAGGCGCTCGTCGCCAATCCGTCACTCGTTCTCGAGCAAATCACCCGCGAACAGTCGACGTTCGACACCCGTGATGTCGCTCGTTTCATTCATCGTTATGCCGGTGAAGGCGACGACTTTGCCTCGCTTCATCGTCGCGTCGGTGCGCTTCCTGAGCTCGTAACGATCCAGGCGCAGATCCACGATCCCGAGACGGACCGCATCGTTCAGCGTGAACGCTTCACGACGACGATCGTGCTGGAACGCGAAGCGGCCATGATAGCGTCCGTCGAACGACGTTCCGCCGATGTGTCGTTTGCCGTCGATCCCGAGCGCAAGGAAATCGCCATTGGACTCGCGCAGGAAACTCAAGGATTTGCCTATACGGCCGAGCAGCGCTCGGCCGTCGATCGTCTAACCCTTGAAACCGGGCTTTCGTCTATGGTCGGCATTGCCGGCGCTGGCAAGTCGACCGTCCTGCGGGCAGTGAACGAGGTCTATACCGCCGAAGGCGCGACCGTCGTCGGTGCCGCTTTGGCCGGTAAGGCTGCCGACAACCTGCAAGTTTCCTCCGGCATCGAAAGCCGCACTCTGGCGTCTTGGGAGAATGCCTGGAGCAAGGGCTACGACCGTCTCGCGCCCGGCAGCGTGTTCGTGATCGATGAAGCCGGCATGGTCGCATCGGCGCAAATGGCGCGCGTCGTGGCGGAGCTCGACAAGTTCGGCGCCAAGGTCATCCTCGTCGGTGATGCTCGCCAGCTTCAGCCGATCGAAGCGGGCGCTGCCTTCCGCTCGATCGCGAATGAAGTCGGCTACGTCGAACTCACCGAAGTTCGTCGCCAGGAGCGTTCGGACCATGCCGAAGCCAGCGTTCACTTCGGCGCCGGCGATGCCAAGTCCGCGCTCAACATCTACCACGGAAACGATACCTTCCGACCTCACGATCGGAGAGCCGACGCCCTTACGGCAGCGATCGAAGGTTGGCATATCGACTGGCGCGCCAATGTCGACGTCGTCATGTTGGCCCATACCAATGTCGACGTTCGCGTCCTCAATCAGCTCGCTCGCGCAGCTATTCAGGCCGAGGGTGGTCTTGCTGACGAGCGCACGATGATGACGGCTCGCGGACAACGCGAGTTCGCCGTTGGTGATCGCGTCATCTTCCTCGACAACGACCGGCAACTCTCGATCCGAAACGGCAGCATCGGAACTGTCGATCGGTTCGAGAACGGCACGATGTTCGTCGCGGTACCAGAGCGCAAGCAAGCCGTCCCGGTCGCCCCCGGCGGGTACATCAACATCGATCATGGCTACGCCACGACCATCCACAAATCGCAGGGTTCGACGCACGATCGCGTGCATATCGTTGCCGGCGGAATGATGGATGCGCAGCTCACCTACGTTGCACTTTCGCGGCACCGCGAGGAGGTGACGATGCACGTTCCGTTGGAGTCCTTCACTCGTCCCGGCGCCCCCAAGCTCGCGACCGTCACTGAGGCAATGGAGCGTCTTGCGACCGATAAGCTGAAAGACACGTCGATCGATTATCGGACGACGCAGGACTACATGGAAGCGCGAAAGGCTCTCGAGGCTGAGCGGGCGATCTCCCCCGTTCCAGAAAGCCTCATAGGGCGCTTCAGGGCGTTCCTGGAAGAGCGTGGTCTTCCCGATCCGGCCGACGTCCTTCATTCCGTTCGCCAGTTCGCCGCCGAGGTTTTGGCCCGCGCTCGTTCGCCAGAAGCCGGTCAACGGATCCTCGTTCCCGAGACCCTGCTTCGTCCAGACCAGGCACCTGATCCCAAGATCGCGCCGTCTCCGGAACTCGTCAGCGCCATCCACCGTCTCGATCATGTGCAGCAGCATTCGGCCGCCATGAACCACGAAGGTCTGGCGCGTCGCTCTGCCTTCCGATCGGCCGAGAACGAACTGACGCTGATGCGAACCTCAACGCAGCTTACGAGCTATGCCGAGCGTGTGGCCGCGATCGTTCCCCCGACACTCGTGGTCGCGATCGGCCGCGACGCCCAGGCGGTTCTCCAAGACACTCGCCTTGACCATCTGGCTGATGGAACAAGGCGCGCTCTGCATGAGAACTGGATCGAGATCCATGCCGTCTCGCGCGCGGCCTGGGAACTCGGTCTTCTGGAAACCGTGCGCTCGATCGACGCGAGCTACCGTCATGATCGTATCGAGGCGACGACACTCAAGGAGTATGAGAGGTCCGTCGCGGCAGCGATCCAGCCAGTCCGTCCGATCGATACCGGCGCGACGGATACGGTCCGCATCGTCGAAGCGGTCGAGGCGCCTCAACCGTTCATCTCGGCTGTGACGCGTTGGCCCGTTTCGATCGAGCAGGCCGTCACGCGAACGCTCGAAGCTCACCCCGAAGTCACTGGCTTTTTGGACGTCGCGCGAAAGCAGGCCAGCATCATTTGGCGCGATCCGGACGCCGCCTTGGGCTTGGTCCAGGCGGCGCTGCCGGCGCACTTTGCAGAACGCCGTATCGTCCTCGATGCGGTGGCGAGCAACCCCCAGCAATATGGTGAGCTCAATGGTGGTCGAACCCTTCTGATGCGACCCGACGCGACACGTCAAAAGGCCGTCGATATGGCCATCGTATTCTCCCGCTCGATCAACAACGTGAGGGAAACGGTCGACCTTCTTCGGCCCGGCATCATGGCTGCGGAGACGCAGTGGCGAGACCTCATGGCGAAGCCTATGCCGACCCTATCGCCTGAAGCTGCGAAGGTCGTCGAAGCCCTCGTTCTTGCCAACGGCATGAAGCGGCCCGACCGAGAACCTGCCCATGAGATCGCTTTGAAGGCGATCAGCAACCGTCAGGTCCTCGCCGAGGTGACGGCATGGCGCAAGGAACTGGATCAACGCCTCGCGGTGCCGGATGCGGTGAACCGCATCCCCGAGATCAGCACGCAGAAGGCGAGCGAGATCCAGACGACTGCCGCCACGGTCGACGTCGCGTTGAAGGAAGCCAGGAACACGCAGCGGATCGAAATCGAGCGTGAACGGAGCATCACCATCAACACCTCTCCCGACATCAGCATCTAGATTGCCCTGAATCCTTTGGATCGAGAGTGAGAGACAGGGAGTGTCGGGGCATCGACTTCGATGCAGTAGAGCCCCACCGAACCGAGGCCGCTGAATTGGGCAAGCGTTCGAATTGGAAGAAGGAGTACGACCATGACAGCCGATCGGCTCAACCCAGCCATTAGCGAAGCCGAGCGAGCTCGCCGGCTGAAGGCCATCGACCAAGCGCGAGCTGCCAATCGACGTCAGGGCTACGTTCACGACCAGGTGCTCGAGGACGGCAAGGCTCGTTATGCCAACGGCGAGATCACCATGGATGAACTACGCGAGCAGACCCTTGCTCGCTTTCGTCCGGCCTGATCGCCATGGCCGGTTCCTACACCTATCCCAACGAGGGTGACGACGCCGATCGGCACGACGTCCTGCGAAACAAGTTTGAAATCCGATCAGGTGCCGAGCTTCGCGTAGCCGAATATGCCCTGACGGATCTTCGACAGATCGAACTGAGCGAAGGTCGTGGCCCGCGGGGTTCTTTCGACGCCGATCACCTGAAGGCCATCCACCACCATATCTTCCAAGATGTCTACGAATGGGCGGGGCAGACGCGCAACCAGCGTCCTGTGATCGATGGAGAGCGTGTCGAGCCGATCGGATCGATGTCAAAGGCCGGACAGGCATTTCTGCCCGGTTCGCGCATCGAGATGGGGTTGAACGCTGCCCTTGATCCCATCCGAAACATCGAAGCCTTGAAAGGGTCCTCGATCGAGACCTTCTCCGCAAACGCTGGCGAAGTGCTGGGCGAGCTCAACTACGTCCATCCGTTCCGTGAAGGCAACGGCCGCACGCAGGAAGCCTTCATCCAGGCGCTTGGCGCCCATGTCGGACATGAAGTCGATTTCTCGGTCATCACGAAGACGCGGATGATCGAAGCGTCTGTCGAGACCTTCAATGATCCGAAAGCACCGGCAATGCGCCACCTCATAGAGGATGCCGTCGATCCCGGCCGTCGGGAAGCCCTTCGGATCGCTATCGGAGACCTCGCGGCTCAGGACGTCAAACCCGACGAGTTCATTGTGAGAACCGCCCGGTCGGGCGAAATCGTCGTCGGCACCATCTTGGCGGAGGATAGCCCCTTCCCAACCATCATCACCGAAGTCGGGCTCGTCGTCGTACCCAAGAAAGACATACCTCCTACGATCGAAGCCGACGGCACCGTGACCGTCCCGGTCACTTCCAGCTTTGAAGTGCCCGTGATCGCCACAACCGCGATCGCCGTCACCGCCTCGTTCATGCCCGCCATCACGCAGTGGCCGCAGACGGTTGAGCAGACCGTTTCGCAGGTTGTCGCCACACACCCCAGCGTCACGATGTTTCTGCAGGACGCCACGCTCCATGCCGGACATGCCTGGAAGGAGCCGGAAAGCGTAGTGGCAAAGGTTCAGGAGGCGATCGCCTCGAACCCTTCACAGGCCGCCGCGATCCTAGCCAACGTCGAAGCGTCGCCACAGTCCTTTGGCGCCATGGCAGGAGGCAAGACTCTGTTCGGGAACCCCGATCCAGAGCGGCAACTCGCATTGGAGCGTGTACCCTTGTTCACGGCCTCCATGCGTAACACGATCGAGGCCGCAGAGCGCGTGGAGCCGGCAATCCGCCAAACCGAGATCGCTTGGCGGGATGAGATGGCAACGCCCCTTCCCACCTTGTCTCCCGCGGCCATCGGCGTCGTGCAGGACCTCGCCCAGGCTTCAGCCATGAAGCGGACGGACAAGGAACCGGCTCACGAACTCGCCGTGAGCGCGATGGGACAGGAGGCGTTCTCCGAGGTGAAGGAGTGGCGCCAAGCGGTGAATGCCCGCATGAGCGTCCCCGACGCGGTTGATCGGATCCCTGGCCTATCCGACGAGAAGAGAGCGGGCATCGTTGCCACCGTCGCGACCGTCGACACTGCGGTTCGAGAAGCGTCCATGACCACGCAACGCTCAATCATTCGCGAAGCCACCATCGAGATCAACACATCGCGCGGGATCGATATAGGCCCCGGCGCCTAGCTGGGGTTTGCACGGATTAGCCATGTGACTCCACTGCAACAGCCACACGCGATCTACGCCAGCTCATTGAGGAAAATAATCGTTAGAGTATGCAGAACCGACATCGTTAATTCAGGGGGAGCCCGATCGTGCGGGGAATCGGCATCATCGTTGCGCTCTGCCTTCCCGTCGCGGGATGCGCAAAAGCGCCCCCACCTGATCTGACGGGGATTTCCGGCTACATCGCTCAGCAGACCTCGTTCACCGAGGACCAGAAGGAATACGCCTCGCGCTACGGGGCGCTCGCTGGCTACAACGCCAACGCCGTCCAGCTCGTCCCGAACTATCCGAGCGAGGAGCTGTTCCGTCTGGTCGATAGCCGATGGAACGGCACGGTCGAGGACCTCACCCAGCGCATCGCGAAGCTGACGGGTTTTCGCGTCGCGACCTCCGGGGAGAAGCCCGGCGCCCCTATCGTCGTCGCCGTCAACCAAGCCGATCTGACGGCGATCGGCTTTCTCCGCGAGGGCTTCGCACAGGCGCGCACCCGGGCCACCCTTACCATCGACCAGAACAACCGGGTCATGACCATCCGCTATGTGCGGCCCGAGTCGAGCCCCGTCCCGCATCAGGATGACGTCACCCTATGAGAGCGCGCGTCATCCTCGCCATGCTCGCTGCGTCCACGATGCTCGCCGGCTGCCAGACCACCAAAGTCGGCGGCAGCGAGAAGACGCTTGCCGACGACATTCAGATCAACGTTCCGGCCCATACCGGCGGTCCCCTTCCCCTTGCCGGCAACAACGACCTCCTGGCCAAGGGCCCAGCTCCTCTCGACTACGCCTCGTTTTCCAAGCGTGCCCGGTCGGGCAAATACGCGACGACCGAGGTGGAGAAGATCCGGCACGAGGTTCTGCGCGACGCCGCGACCGCCTATGCCTCGCAGGCAGGCTACTATCGCCGCGCCTACGACATCATGCGCCAGCTCGAGGTCGAGAGCGGTCGCCTTTCGGAAGCCTTCAACTTCAACCGCGTCGTCTACGTCACGCCCAAGGAAGCCGGGTTCGTCATCCCGCCGATCGTGACACGCGGCACGTCCGCGCTCCAGATCAACGACACCGGCACGCAGAGCGTGGCGGCCGACGAGTATTACCGGATCGAACAGCCCGGCCGCCTCGTTGGCGTCGTCCCCACCTGGCGCGACTACCTCGTAATGGCCCTCGAACAGCCCAACGAGCCGGACATCGAGTTCCTGCCCCAGGACGACGACGAGCGCAAAATCTTCGACGCCTACCTCGCCGAGGGATGGAAAGTCGGCGAGGGCATGGCCGACGACGCCCTGAAGGCTGCGATGAACGATCTACGCCGCGACTATCTCGGCATGGTCGAGTACCGCCGCCTGGTCGACGCCGGTCTTATCAAGGAACTGGCCGTTCGCTGGGACCAGCGACGCGCCTCGTCCGCGCCAAACGAACTGTTCATCGGCGAGCGCACGGTCCGCATCGTCGATGCCGCGACCTTCGTGCGCGATCCCAAGCAGTGGAAGCCCGTCACCCGCAAATTCGAAAGCCCATGATCGACAAACGGCTGTTCGACACGACCCCCTTCGATCCCGAGGCCGCCTATGTGGCGGTCCTCGATCCGGAGCCCGGTCGATACGACGCCGGCGGGGAGGAGTTGTTCGATGCCTTCACCGTCGGCGCGGTCGAACGGGGCGCGTCCGACATCACCTTGCAGAGCGATGCCAGGCCGCGGGTCCAGATTAACGGCGGATGGTACTTCGGCGCCAAGAAGCACATCTCGTCGGCCGAAGTCGTGGCCATTCTCTCGCGACTCTGGAAGGGCACTGACGCGGCTTCCATCCTCCGACAGGGGAGAGCTCTGGATTTTCGCTTCGAGGTCCGTGTGGATCGTCGCACGCGCCAGGGATACCGCGTCAACGCCACACCCATCATGCGCGACGGCACGAACGCGATCGAGATCACCCTTCGCGGCCTGCCCAACAAGACCCCGACCCTCGACAGCGTTTCGCTCGAGCTAGAACTTCGCGACCAGCTCGATCACCGTTCGGGCATCGTCGTCATCGCCGGCGCCACCGGACAGGGCAAGTCCACCACCATGGCGGCGATCACCAGGATGCACCTTGAAGCCAAGCGCGGCATCAAGATCGCCGACTTCCAGGCGCCTATCGAGTTCACCTACGCCGACATTCTGGACGAGAACGCCGACATGGCGTCGCTGATCGGTCAGAGCGAGATCGGCGAGGGTCGAAACCTCCCGACCTTTGCCGACGGCATCCGCTCTGCCATGCGCCGCGCGCCGCAGATCATCAACGTCGGCGAGTCCCGCGATCGTGAAACTATGGCCGCCTCGATCGAGGCGTGCCTGACGGGCCACCTCGTGAACACCACCACCCATGCCGGCAGCGTGGCCGAGGCGCTCCGCCGTATGGCCTCCGTCTTCCCGCCCGAGGAGCGCGAAGGCCGCGCCTTCGATCTCATAACCTCGCTCCAACTTGTCATCGTCCAGCACTTGATCCGCACTGGCGATGCTCGCGGTCGCGTGGCAGTGCGAGAATACCTTCGGTTCGACGACGACGTTCGCGACCGCTTTACGTCGACGCCGGTGACAGCCTGGACCAGCATCGTCTCGGATCTCATGGACCGCCCGCCCGAGGGCGTCCTCGCCAAACCGCTATGGCGATCGGCGCAGGATCTGGTCAATGAAGGCCGGATCACCGATCAAGAAGCTCGACGCTTTATCCCACGCGCCCAACGCGCCAGCGCCTGAAGGAACGGACATGCGAAGCTTCCGTCGCCTGGCCCTCTGCGGCTTCTCCCTCCTCGCAATCGTTGCCTCCGCGTCGGCCGGGACGATCGTGCCGGTCAATGACGATCCGCCGATGGCAGGTTTCCCAGAAGGAGCGGTGCTGGACGTTCTCGGCATCAAGCTCGGCATGACACCGGACGACGTGCGCGCTGCCTACGATGGTGAGCTTTCTGAGGAAAAGCGCACCATTCGCGAGGTGAACCCGGACACCGGCGCCAGCTTCGACGTCCAGTATGTCTACCAGCTCACAACCAAGTTGCCTCCTAGAAGCTACGGGGCGCCGATCAAGGCAGAGAACGTTCTGGAGGTGACGTTCGGGTCCCCCTTCGTCGCTAACCGCGCTGTACGGATCAGCAACACGTACCGGCCCCCAAGCGACACGCCGATCTCACCACAGGGCTTCATGACGCTCCTCGAAAAGAAGTACGGAGCAACGTCCGGCGTCTACAAGCGTGACAACAGATCGCTGTGGGTCTTCGGCCCTGACGGACGTGTCGTGTTCGACCGTATGCCTGAAGCCTATGACCGGACTAACGACCGGGCTGGGTACGAGATCCCTAACAGACACAATTACACGTTTGGACCCATGCCCATGTGCCTGCGCGCGTCGGAGTTCGAGGTCTTCAAAAAATCGTCCCTGCCGTACGCGTTCGATGCGGCTCGCAAAATCGAGACCGACGGCTGTGTCGGAGGCATCGTCGCCTATCCAGGAGATCGAGCGGACACAAGTCCACGGGTCGTCATCGCAGTCGATCAGCGACGAGTGGATCTTGACAACGCGGCGTTGGATGCGGCTGTGAAGACCGCTCATACTGCCCCCCTGTCTAATATCATGGAGCCAAAACTTTAGCGCAGGTTGCATCTAAGAGAGGAACGTTATAGTTCTGGTTTCGTTCTAATCCACGGCAGTTGCGGTCTTTGTCGTCTGATCCACCTCAATGGAGGGCAACATGCCAACATTCCTGATCCGATGGGCGTTGCCCCATAGAGGTCCCTGCACGCATCTCAGCGCTTTTGAATACAGGCTCCGGGTCCTGGTATTCGGGGCCATCTGGATCGTCGCCTTCCTTCCTGCTGCAATCACCTTGGTTTTTGTAGGGTTCGGATTGCTGCCTGCTCTAGCAATCTTCATCGGGTTTTCTGGAATGATGGATGGTCGCTTTAATGGGTTCAGCGATGACCAGATCGCAATATTCGCCCTGATCGTGGCAAGTTGGTTGTTGAGCTTCTTGATTTGCCGGTTTCTGAAATATCGATACCTCACCACCCACTGGTGAAGGACGATGGATGAAAAAAGGGGGCTTGAAGTCCCCTTTTTTTGTCCGCTAATCCTTCTTCTTCAGCTGCCTCCTCGGCAGAACAGGGCGGACCCGCTTCTCGTGGTCGTCAATCGATCTGTTGGACTGTGCTCCCAGGGCTTTCATGCCTCCGGCTGCGGTCGCACCGCCGCCCGCTGCCGCGATGCGCGCGCGGTTTGCGGTTCCGTCGTCGAGATCGACTGCAACATTGTCGAACCAACGCAACACGCGGCTCGGCAACTCGGCCGCCAAGCTGAACGAGCGTTCGAGAAGGATAAGGTAGAGGAACGTCATCATGATGAGCGCCGCAAAGATGCCGAACACCGACATGATGGCGAAGTTGCTGTCTGCGCTCAACGATTGCGCCGCGGTCATGGCGTAATAGAAGCCCCCGTTCACGAGGGTACCCAGCACACGGAAAATCGCCATGCCGGCAAGAAAGCCCATCAGCATTAGCGCAGGCGTAAGGAATAGAGCCAGGAGCATGACATACCCACGGCGCGCGTTCGGCCCAGCCATGCCGCCGTTCCGGTCCATGGAAAGGTGAGCAATAGCCCATAAGGGGCCGGCAAAGATTGCCTCGACCACCAGAAGCAGAAAGGCTCCGATCGAGATCACCCAAATGACGGATGGAACCAAAGGCAGGATGTAGGAGATGAACACTCCCATGAAGGCTGTTCCACTCAACACCCAGCCCAGTACGGTCCCAATGAACACCGATCCGCCCCCTACAAGCGGGAAAGCAGCGGCGACAGCCAGAAGAACGATCGTGGCGCCGGCGGCTACGGCCAACACACGGCCGACAGTCATTAGGGCCAGAAGGGGATCCTGATTGTAGCCGTTTGCAGGATCGAGATACTGGAAGGCATCGAAGACACCGTTGGGCGATGGCATCCAACTGGACAACTCGCCCGCTGTGTCCGCATACGCTTGGCGCTCGTTAGTAAACGCCTGAATGTTGGATCGAGCAACAGACTCGTTCCACCAGTTCACTGTGATATTATACGTGTTCAGAACCTCAGCTAGAAAATCTCGCGCATCTTCGTCACGGTTCCATCCTAGCCACCCACCCACTTGTGATCGAACGGCTTGGAACGTTGATCCATTAGGGTTGCTACTTGCGCCGATCGCGTCACCGGGCGAAGCAATCGGCATCATCTGCTGCACGGCTGACGCATCGGCCGAGAACCGTGAGACGATTGCGTAGTAGAAGCCTGCCTGCGTCCATCCGCCGTTTTTCATATTGGCGGCAAGTTGCTCGTTCGAGACCTCCGTACCCGTCTTGACCAGCGACTCCTTTGTCGCCTGCTGCGCTCGTTCTTCCAGTGTCGTCACCAGCGCGTTCGTTACCGCTCGATGACGGACACGCCATGCGCGCATATCGAGACCAAGCCGTCGCGGTTCCGGTAGCGCTTCGCGCTTGCTTGCAGCGGCCGCGACAAGTTTGGCAATGGGTGTAAAATCGTCGAGGGTCGCGTCGATGGCGTCCTTCATGCCGCTATGCCAAGTTTCATAGGACGCGCCAGCCGCCGAGGCGACCCGTTCGAAGCCAGCAGGAGCCGACGGCAGGCTGATCTTTCCACAGGCCGCGATCCGGTCTGGGATGGAATATTGGTAGGTATCGGGTACTTGTCCTGACCAACTTCCCGTCATCGCAGGCAGATCCCCGCCTTTAACGACCTCTTCGTTGTATGCGGCCGTGCAAAGCTCCATGCGCCACACCGCTTGCAGGAACTGCGCATCAAGAGACGCATAGTCCGGTGCTGCGACGGGAAGTCTGTCCTGAACGATGATGTCGACCGTCTCGTCCCAAAAGAACGATGCCGTCGCCGTGCCAGCGTTCACGACATAGGCGATGGCGTGTTGCGCGCCGTTGTAGCCAGTCGGAAGCGGGATGAGGCACGCGGCGGCGACGATCATCCGGATAGGCGACCATAGCGAAGAATGGCGCTGCCCCAGGACCGAGCCGTCGTGGGCCGTTTCCGTGACGCCCACGATAATGTTGTAGACGAGAAGCAAGAGGCCGATCGCGAAGAAGATCACGTTGAAGTTTGCAATCAGACGCGACACGAGCGTCGCAGACTGGCCCCCCATCTCGCCGACAACGGGGAACAGAGGCCCGAACACCATGTTCAGGTACTCGTTCGTCTGCGGATCGCCCTGGCCACGGAAAATGTCGACCAGACTAATTTCAGCCGCGGTCGCGGCCGATGCCGACAACAGCAACAAGACGAGCGCAGCGGAAAGCCGGTTCATCACCGCTCCTTCTCCATGATCTGCATGTTCCGGGGCAAGCGGTGATTCAGGTACTCGACAGGCGCTCCAAACCGACCTTGCTGGATCTGCCAAGCGCGGAAATCCGCCACCAAAGCTTTGACAGCCATGAAGGCTGCGCCGGCGACGAGACCTACACCGAACGGAATCGTCAGGACGTCGTAGAGAGCGGCCAATGGGATCGCTGCAAGCAATCCGACGCAGACCACGACAAAAATGCCTCGATCGCGCTCCCAATTGAACAAGGCGGCCTCGATCTGGTCATCGCTCAGGGAGTAGGAATGGTCCCGAAAACGCTGGATCCCACCGTCCGGGTCGCGCCCGAAGAACCCACGTCGGTTGAAGCCTCTCGGACGCATTGAGGACAGCCCTTCGGCTGCCCCGTCCAACCCTTCTTTTGCAACCTTTGACGCGAGGTCGACACCTGGCGCTCGAAAGAACCGCCAGCGTCTTCTTTGGTACTTGTCGGCCATCCTATTGCGCCGCAGCGCTTTCGAAGCGCGTCGTGATGGCGGTGCCGGATGTATCGCGGTTGTCGAGTTCGGTGGCCAGATGCGTGGCGCTGACCGCCGCCTCACGCTTCATAAGCTGGAACATCATCCAGTTCACATGAAGGTTGAGCGCATTGGTCAACGCGATTTCACGCGAAACGGCCTCTGGCGCCATCGTCGCAAGCTGCTGGTGCCAGTCCGGGTTTGCGAACCGAGATTGCACGAAGATGTCGATGACCTGTTGGTTCGAGACCGCATCGCCAATCGTGTTGGAGTAGGAAGCAGGCGCAGCTCGCTTGGCCCAATCGACCAAGCCGCTACTCCCTGTCGGCGCTGCGAGATCGCCAAGGTAGGAAAAGACCGAATGAGCTGCTGATCGCCGGGCTTCATCGATCTGCCGAGCTGCGAGTTGCGCCTTGCCCTGCGGTGTCCTCTTCTCGCCATCCGTCAACGGTCTCGCCGGCGTGGGATCGACCACGTTGTTCACCAGACGGGCTGACGCCTTCGCGACTTTCTCGTCCGTCGTGTCGAGGGTTTGGCCTTCGAGCATGAGACGAAGATCCGTTGTCGGATCGAGATAACCCCCGAGACCCTGGAGCTCTTCCCGGTCCGCAACGATCACTTGCGCAACGGCAAGCCCGCCTTGCGTGACAGGTAGACCAGCAGGGCCGTTGCCACGGCTCCAGTTTCTCGAAGAGTTGACGAGATCGTTGCCGCCGACGCCCTGCGATCCGCCCCCACCACCACCGAACTGGATGATGCCCGATAGATCCGTACACGCCGATGCCGCAGGATCGTATCGACCGCCTTCGGCTTTCGCGCGCGCGAGGTCGCGCTGGCGCATGGTCTCGATCTGTTGCGCGGCGTCTTCGACGCGCTGCTGCGAGCGCGCCGTGCGGGTCTCGTAGCCCGAAAGCTGTGCCGTGCTTTGACCCAGCGCGGTCACAATCGCCGTTTGAGCGGCGATAACCGCCTGCGTCGTTCCCTGAATTTGGGCGCTCACATTGGCGTTCATGTTGTTCACGGCGCTGACAACACAACCGTCACACACCGCGTAGGCCGATGGGACGATGGCGAACATAGACGTGGACGAGGCGACCAGCGCCGCCAGAACGACAAGCCGCTTCATTGTCCGTTCCCCCCGTAAATACGCTTGTACTCGTCTCGGAGCTGCGTTCCCTCACCTAGATCCTCGCGTTCGTAGAAGCTCGGTGCCCCGCCCTGCGAACCGAAGCCTGACTGCGGAGTGGTGAACTCGATCTGCACGGTCGAACCGTTGAAGCCGGGGATGCCGAGCCGGTCGAAACTTGGAAGCTGCAAGGCGGCCGTGAGCGGCTCCGTGACCTTCGCCCATTGCTCCTGAGCCATCGAGCAAATCTGACTCTCGGCGTTCGAGATCGCATTCTTCAGGAGGCCCTGAAGGTTCGGAAGCGAGATCATCGTGTCGAGGTTGATCGAAAAGAGATCGTCCAGGCACCCGAGGCCCGAGATGCCGGCAGGCATCTTCAAAGCCGCTTCCGCGCGCTTGACCTCTGTATTGATCCCCGCGCGGATTGCCTCCGTCAACTTCGATGCAACGCCGCTATCACAGCCGCCCTGCCCGCTTTTGAAGAGCTGGGAAACGGCATCCTGCGCATGTACGGAGGCGATGGGAAGCGCGACGATCGCGGCGATCGTCAGTGTCCGGAGCATCATCATGCGCCGCCTCCAAGCGACTTGCGTTGACCCTGGAAGGGTAGGGTTTCCTGGATCACGACCTGACGCTTGGACCCGAAGCCTGGAAAGCCTTCCGTGGCGTCGTACATGCCGTCCTGAGCATAGCTGGTGGTGTCGCCTGTGCCGCCTGCCCACTCGACGGACTCGCCGCCCACCCAGGTTTCCCCGGCGTGTTTGCCCATGCGGTTCAGAAGGTATTCGTTGAGCTTCGCCGCGCTTCCGCCATTGGCGGCTACGACTTTCGCGGGCAAACCGGAGACGCTGAAGCCGGACGCAGCCCACTGGTTCAGCCCGCCGGATCCCAGGAAGTGCCCCGCTGACAAGAGGCCATCCGTCGTGACAGGACGCCCCGCTACGGTCGAGCCGATCGCGCCGCGCGTCGTCGAGCTGAAACTGTTGAGGTTCCGGTTCGTGAACCGCGTCATGCCGGCGTCCTGAAGACGGTGGCCAGCTTCCGAGTAGCGAAGGTCGTTCAAGCTGTTCACACCAGCAGAGCGAGCTTCGTCAGTGAACGTGTAGCTCGACCATTCCCTGACCGGGCCGCCGGTGTGCTTCATGTAGCCCAGCCCTGCGAACGTTCTGGGGAGGAACTGATACCGCCCCATCGCCCGCGTCGTGCCGGACGTGTTGAAAATGGCGTAGTTGCCCCCCGACTCGGCACCCGTGACATTGTTCACGTATTGCGTGCTGGCAAAGCCGAGTGCTGTCGTTCCGAGCAGCGCAGCAGCGAGAAGGGTCGTGCGAAGGATCTTCATTGCGGCAGCTCCGGCACCTGAGTTGCAGCGGGGGCTTCGGCAATCACGCGCTTTGCCCCGGCCGGGATGACGTCCTGCGCCAGAATGTGTTGGACGACCTCGCCGGTGGACGGGCTCACCACAGACACGTCCTGATCGGTCTGGATCTCTATGAGGCGGTAGCCGTTCTGGTCGGTGCGCCCATCGGCGATGCCGGCATCAGGCCCGATCGCCGAAAACTGCTGAAGGACCTTACCGTTGTCGACCGCGAGAACCGGACAGGCATCGTTCCCGCAGATGGTCAGGTCGAAGATGAAGATGAGCTTCTCGTCGCCGGTCATCAGGTTCACATCGAGCGCCGTGATCTGCGGCGCGTCGATGTTGTGAAGCTCGTCCGCGTAGTTCGCCTTGATCCAGTCCGTCGCCAAACGCATCTCGGCTTCGTTGGCGGGACGCCTTGGTGGATAGCCGCCATAGAGGCTCGGCTCATACTTCGCTCCGCCCCAGGACCATTCGCGGTTGTCGGCGAAGATCGACTTCAAACCGGTGATCTCGTTGATCTGGCCAAGCTCGAAGGTCTTGCCCTCGCCCCGCCACAGCTCGGCCCATTCCCCGTCCGTGTGATAAAGGACCGCGACGTGGCAATCCTCGCTGCACGAGACGCCCTGCCCGATCTTCACGGCGATCTGGTCGATCGCCCCCTCCGCAGGGTCTCGCAGCCAGATGCGTTGCGCGGAGACGTAGCCGAACTCCGGCTGATACATCGCTCGTGCGATGTTGGTGGCCTCCTGATTTTCCTTGTCGAACGTCACCTTTTCCAAGGCGACGCCCGCTTGCGCCCACGCCGACGTCGACACGAGCATCGACGCCATGATCGCTCCTGCGATCCCCCGAACCTTCATCGCGAAACCTCACGCACCAAATCATCTGCAAGCTGCTGGACGACGTTCTCGCGCGCGCGATTATCGATCGCCGTGCCCTGGTCTTCCAGATCGGAAAGGCGGCGCTCCAGCGTTCCCCGCGCCGAGCCGCTGGGGAAACGCTTGGCAAGGATCGCCCGCGCCGGCTTGGAGCCGAGACGCTCGTAGAGCATCCGACGCAGCGCCGCGTCCTCGGCCGTGGTGGACAGCGCCCACAGTTCGTTCGGCCCAGGCTGGTTCACCAGCTCTTGAACATAGGTGCCGCTGCGCAGCTTCATCATTGCCAGGACCGGGGCGCCGTCGCCCCTCGGGCCGGTCAAGCCGCGCATGACATCCTTGATCGAGGGACCGAGATTGTAGTCCCGGCAGATCCGGTCGCGGCTCTTCTCGGTCGGGACGTTGCAGAACCAGAACGTCGAGGCCAGTTCCTGAATGGCCGAGTCGAAGTCCTCCAGAAGCTGCGAGGCCAGTATGATCTGGACGCCGTTCTTACGGCCGACGCGCGTGTCCTGAACGATCTGATCGCGAATGCCGAGCCCGCCAGTCAGATGGTACTCGTCCACCGACAGCATCTTCGCCATCTGGCGGTTGTTCTCCACGCGGCGAAGATGCAGCGCACGGGCGCCTTCGGCAAAGTCGCCGTGCAGCGTCTTGCCGCGGATCTCGTCGGCATCGAGCCAGAAGTCGGCGGTCGTGGCCTGACGCGCGACCATATACATGATGGCGGCCTGACGCTTGGCCTGCGGCCCGGAAGTCGTCACGACGTCCGCCAGATCCAGCGAGATGATGCGCGCGTTCGAAAGATCGAAGCGCGTGGGCTGTGCCAGGATCGGGAAGTCACGCGCTGCCGATGTCACCATGCGCTGGAAAGAGCGCATGACGGTCTCTCCGGTCGGGGTCCGCATATCGCGGAACTGTTCCGCGACGGTCTCTTCGTTCGCCATGAGGACGAGATCGGAGAGCGTCGGCACCGCAAGGCGCTGCGCCAGCGCAGCCGGATGTAGCTTCCCCTTCGCGGCCAGGAAGTCGCAGACCTCCCACCACGTCGTCTGCTTGTCGCTTTCAAAGGAAAGCGCCTTCAGAGCCGCGTCGACCTCGTGGCTTTCGGTCCAGCCGAACTTCTTGGCCCCTTCGTCGGAGAAATGCAGGTAGGCCGCGTCGATCGCGGCCGCCGCGACCTGCGCCATGCCGTCATACGCCTTCTCCTCGCCGTCGGGCGTGCAGATCAGGGAGATGAGGTTGACGAGGAAGGCGCGCTCATGGGCGAGCGGGAAGCGAAGGCAAAGCTGCGTATCGAACGGGTTGAGCGCGTTCGATCCGTCCATCTTAAGGCGGTGATAGACCGCCTCGTGCCGCCGCTCCACCGGCAGGGCATCGCGGATCATGAGGATCAAGCCCGAGCTCGACGGGCCGATGTCGATGATCGAGATGCGCGGCAAGAGACCGTTGTTGTCGTCGGATCGACCTGACTGGCGGCTCAGCGCGACCGCGAGATTGATCGTGTTCAGGAGAACCGACTTGCCCGATCCCGGCGTGCCGACGATGACATCGACCCATGAAAGCTGTTGGGCCGAGCCCGGCTGGTAGGGCCAGAGCTTGCCGTCCTTTGTGCGAAGCAGGACCGCGCCGCGTGACCACGGGCTCGCGGGTCGGGCGATCGGAGCCATGGCAAGCGCCTCCGCGAAAGATGCCGAGGCAGCCGGCGCCGTGGAGGCGGCCGAAATGCCGACGGCCGAGGACATGACGCATTCCATGGGATCGCCGGTTAGCGCATCCGTCTGGCAGTTGCCCCAGCGCTCCACCGTGCGCCTCAGCATCGCCACATGGCGACGAAGCTTCGTCTCGTCGCCCTTGTCGCACCAGACGGCAAAGGAGACGCGCCAGCGCACCACCGTATCGCCCGCGCCATCGATGCGGCGAAGGCGCTCGAAGGCGTTCTTGATCCGCATGTTCGAGATCGGCGCCGTCCACGCGAAGAGGTTGACGTATTGCTGCTTGAAGACTTGGCCCTGAAAGCCGCCGGCATCCACGACCATCGAGCAGCGCCAGGACGTGCGCTCCTCGCCTTCGAGAACGCTGCGGATGAGCTGGTTGAACTCGACCACGACCTCTGGGCCGACCACGATGTCAAAGCCAGAGAACACGTAGTCGCCGAGGCGCACCGTCGATTGATCGAGGACCTCGCCATGTTCGGTCATCACCTGGCGAGCAATGATCGGCCAGACGATGTTGGAGATGTCGCCCTTGGTCAGTTCACGTTCGTTGGAAGGAAGCCGAGCGCGCACGTAGTCGCCGGGAAGCGTTCCCTTCCACGTCTTTCCGTTGGGTAGAAATGCAGGGTTCTGCACCCCGCGCATGACGGAAAGAGCTTCATGCGACGTCAAAGGCGCCAGCACGATCCCTTGGGTCGAAAACTCTCGCACCAGAGCGTCACAGACACTCATGTGGCGCGTCAGAAGGCTGTCCAGGGCAAGGCTGGGAAACTGCCCCTCCCGGGTCGAGGGTGAGCCCTGAAGGCGTTTGGAGACGGCAGCGCCGGCTTCCTTATTCTCGGTGCGTGTCATCAGGGAGGGACGCGACCAGAGCGTCAGGTAGCAGCGCTCGCCGGAGAGCCGTAGCGGGAGCAGCGCAAGGCGCTCCTCCAGAATATCCTCGAGATCGAGGCCTGTGTCCTGTGCGTTCCGCCGGGTTTGGCGGATCGCCCTCGCAATCTCTTCGTGCCCGAGTTCAGGCGATTGCGCGAAAAAGAACTCGATCGAATGACCGGGCCGCGCGAGATAAGCACTCAGCGCGACCCGAAGCCGTTCGACGGACTCGGAGATCTCCAGCGGCCCAGGCAAAGACCTGAACCCGTCGAGCTCGAAGAGGCTCGCAAGGCTTCCGTCGTCGGAGACGAACGTCGTTTCGTTCTCGGTCGACACCAGACGGCAGTAGCCGTCCAGCGACTTGCGGAAGACCGAACGGCTCAGGAAGCCTGCGAACCCTTCAAGCAGCGACAAGGGGACTACTCGACCGCGCGGAGAGTGCCGTCGATCGCCGAGCGCGTGCCGCCGTCACCGAAGAACGTGTCGACCGACAGGCCCATGAAGACCGGCAGAGCGAGAAGGGCCGCAGCGGCTGCGCCCCACTTGAACGCCGCGATCGGCGAAGCGTTGGGATCGTGGTTGTTGCGGCTGTTCTTCCAGAGAACGGTGATGGCGACGATCGCGCTGATGACACCCGCGATGAAGGCGATTGCCAAGAGCAGATCACCCATTGGGCCGAGGAAGCCCGTGCGAACGGTCTGCATCGTGCCGCCGAAACCGGCTTCCTGTGCGTTGGCGGTGCCAGCGAACGCGATCATGGCGACGCTGGCGGCGAGAACGTGAAGCTTCTTCATGAGACCCTTACCCTACGACCAGGCTTTCGATCATTCCGACGAACACCACGATGTTGATGGCGAGCGTGCCACCGATGACATGCGTGATGCCCTTGCCAACGAGACCGGAGCCTGGGTGAACCGGCGCTGCGTTGAGAAGAAAAAGGCCCCGGATCAATCCGATCAGGCCGATGATTTGGACGATGCGCAGAAGCGCGATGACGATGGTCCGAGCGTTCTCGTTCGTCATCGTCTGCATGGCTTCAGGCGCGTAAGCGAAGATCTCCGTCGGCTGTGCGGCCGTGGAGGTCATGAACAGCGTCTCCAGCGAGGCGCCGACGACCGAAGGAAGCGCCAGAAGGAATGCGCCGATCACCAGATGGGCGATCACGGCGTTTTTGGAGTGGGCTCCAGAAGCGTAGCGGCTCGGTGTGTCACCGTGCTGCGCAGCGACGAGGATGCCGCGGATCAGGAAGATGGTGCCGGCGATGAAACAGAACGCCACCGCCAACGCCTGAAGAGGCGGGACGAGATCGCTGACGCGCTGAATGAAAGCGGCGAAACCCTGCATTAGTTCGTCGCGCCTTCGTCTGCCTCGAGTACGACCGGCTTGGCTTTGCCTCGGGGTTTGGGCACAGCTTCTTTCTGGACCTCGACCTTCGCCGCCACAGGCGTGACGATCGTGTGCTTAGCCTTGCTCAAGAAGGGAGGGTCCGTCGCTTCCACTGGAAGTGCGGGATCGCTCCCTGGCATATCAAAAGCGGGATCGCTGCCGGGCAACGGGCCTACCATGGCGTCCACGACGTCCCGGCGGGTTGCCTCGCTCTGAGCATGGAGCGCGCGAATGTGCGTAACCAAGCGTTCGATCACGCCGTCGTGATCTACAAGATTGTTTAATTCCGCACTCAAACGCTGGTTGTCGCTCTCTAAAGCCTTAACGCGTATGACGAGCTGTGCCACATTTTCGACTAATTTCGCATCTGATTCCGGCACAGATCGGCTGAGGGAAGACCTTTCATCTTCAGAACTATTTGCAAAATCTAAAGTATTGTTTGTCTGTTTATCGTAATTCAAAGTGGATATGAGATACGCATTCGTTGCAATCAAGAAGGCGATTGCGCAGACAGAAATTGCGATTGCAACCTTAAATTTGTTTTTACTCTTAATGGGAGTTGCATCCCAGCGCGAAACGCTTTGAACTTCCATTAAATGCCCCGATTGCAATGCGTTATATTTTTGGTGTAGACGTCAGTTATCGGCTATGCACGCGCCCTGCCAGGCACCCGAATAATCGTTAACACATCTCCTCGTGCATGGGGCATTCTCCGAATGGTACGGTTACTCCTGGCCCTCGCGTGTAGCGTGGCAGCTACACCCTTCGCGCTGGCGCAAGACGGCTATGGACCGGCTTCCTCCATTCCAGAAAATTTGAAGCGATACCAAAATGTTCGCCCAGCGATCCCCTTGGGCTCGATGCAGTCGTGGGTGGTCACGGACGGGAGCTCGCAACGCATTGCGGTGACGACCACCGAAGGCTTCACGGTCATCGGCGACGTGATCGGTCCAGGCGGACAGGACCTGTCGAGTGCCCTTCTCGCCATTTCCGGCCTTGCGGCCTCAGCCGCCCCTAACCTGCCTCCCTTGCAGAGCAGCGTGGCGCCGCCCACGACATCGCAGCAGGCTGCGCTTTCCTTGCCGCAAGCCGCCCTTTCACCTGTCCCCGTCGTACCACCAGTCGTCTTGGAGGCAGCACCGGTCGCGCCAGCGACCTCCCCGGTTGCTCAGGCGGCTCCGACCTCTGCGGGAGCGACCCCGCCCCCTCTGACGATGGCTAGGGCACAAACGTTCGACGAGCTGTTCCAGCAGGCTACCGACTTCAGCGTCTGGTTCAGCGCAGGCACGCCAAAGCCAGGGGCCCCCGCGATCTACTTCGTCGCCGATCCGACCTGTCCGCATTGTGCCGTCGCCGTCGACACGCTGGCACAGAAGGTTCAGGCGGGCGACATCGACCTTCGCGTCATCCTTGCGCCGATCCGCAGCCAACAGGCGGTGTACGAGGCGGCATCGATGCTCCAGAGCAAGACCCCCGCCGCCGACTTCATGAGTCACGAGCTCTCGAAAACCACCTCGACGCCCAGCAGCCTGAAGGTGCTGGCGCCAACAGACATCAGTCCGGAGATCGTTCGCGGCTTGCAGCGCAACGTCGAATGGATCCGCGCCAACGGCGTCCAGGGCGTGCCGTTCTGGATCTACACCACCGCCGAGGGCGGTAAGGTCGAGTTCGGCGAGGTTAAGGACGCCATGCTGAAATCCGCCCACCCGGCGCGCGGGACGGCACAGGTCGCGGCCCAGGCATCACAGCAATGAGCGCCACCAATTACGGAAATGCTGAGTCCGTCCTGATGCGGGCCAGCACCTACAAGTCTGCCTACAAGATCATGGCGATCTACGCCGCCGTCGCGACTGGCGTCGCCTGCGTTGGTGTTGGCTCCGCCGTCTACCTCGCCCTGACGCGCCCGGAGCCACGCTACTTCGCGACCACGAGCAACGGCCAGATCCAGCCGCTGACGCCGCTCGATCGACCTCATATGTCCTCGGCTGACGTCCTCAACTTCGCGGTTAGGGCCGTTTCGAACTCGCTGACCTACTCGTTCGACAACTACCGCGCTCAGTTTCAGGAGTCGCAGCAGTTCTTCAGCCAACCTGACGGCTGGAACTCGTTCGTGGATGCTGTCTCTAAATCCAAGGCCCTCGACCTCGTTCGGAACGGTCGCTTCAACTCGTTTGCGACGGTGCCCCAAACGCCCGTTATCGTCAGGCAAGGTACAAATGCCAGCGGTTCGTACGAGTGGATCGTCCAGATGCCGATCCGCATCACCTACCAGTCCGCATCCGAAGTCTCGGGCCAGTCCAACATGGTCACGGTTCGCTTGACCCGCCTTCCAACCTACGAGACGCCCTATGGCATCGCCATTTCGCAGTTCAATGCAGCAGCAGGCGGTTAGCATGGCGCGCACGACCGTGATCCCCACGCTTTTCGCAACGTTCATGGCGACGGCCGCATTCGCACAATCGTCGTCGCCCGTGATGATGGAGCCTGTGCTTCAAAACCAGGAAGCTGGTGATGAAACGGATGATGGGGCCGTCGCAGATGAGGGTGCAGCGGCTCCGCCCAACACCAGAGCGCAGTCCTCGCAGCAGGAAATGACCCTGCCGCAAGGCCAGACCTCCGCTCCGCAGTCGCGCCGCCTCTTGAACAGCCTCAATGACCTCGATCGACCCTTGTCGCCGGAAGAGATCACAGCCTACGGCCAGTCGCTCCGCGAGCAGTTCCCGCTGAACCCCGACATGATCCGCGACTACCGTCGTCGGCTCAACGAGAGCCAGCGGGCCGCAGCGGCTCCGCCCAACGGCGTTCGCCCTGAAGCGCTAACGCAATCCCTTCGCGTCTCCCTCGACACGCGCGGCCCGACCCCGCAGCTTGAAACCTCACCCGGCACAGTGTCGATCGTCTCCTTCTTCGACCAGACCGGGGCGCCCTGGCCGATCGCCAGCTTCGTCGTCGGCCGCGAAGACGCCTTCCAGGTCTACGCGATGCAGGAGGGCTCCAACCAGCTCGCGGTCGCGCCGCTGGTCGCCCACGGCTACTCCAACCTCGCTGTTTCACTCGTGCAGGAAGATCAGCCTCTCGTCATCGACCTTGAGACGAACGAGGCGCGTTCGCACTACCGTCTCGATCTGTCCGTTGGTGGCCGCGGCCCGAACGCCATCATTCCAGCCGTCCAGACGCGCGAGCCCAAGCAAACCGCTTCGGACGAGCTGATGATGGCCTTCGTTCAAGGCTCGGATATTCCCAAGACCGCTCGCAAGCTGTCCACCGACGACAGCGACGTCGCCGCGTGGCACTTCAACGGCAACCTCTACATCCGAACCAACCAGACCCTCATGGCTCCGTCGTGGTCCGCGACCCTCGCAGGGCCGGGTGGCATCAAAGCCTATCGTCTTCGCCCCGCCCCCGTCGCGCTGATCTCCCGCAACGGCCAAGTCACAAAGGTCAGGATCACCCAATGAGCGACGAGAACGCCCGGATCGACGGCGAAGACGCAGCCGGCGAAGACGCGAAGGTCGTGAACCCGGATCCGAAGCCCGGCAACACCACCTCCAGCACGATCAATCGTGCTAAACCGCGCCGCAGCAAGGCGCCGGTCGTTGCCGGTGTCGGCATGGCCGCTCTTCTAGCCGGCGCCGTCTACGTGGTTTTCTCCCGTGGAGGCGACGAGGCGTCTTCCCGCATGGTTGCCGTGCCGCAGAACATCGACACGACGCCCGCTGGACAGCAGCTCGCCAACTCGGAGAACTACCGCCAGTCGCTTGCGAACTCCAACCAGCAGGGCTCCCAGCAAGCAGCGCTGACGACTGGCCAGAGCTTCCTTGCTACACCCGACGAACCGACCCGTCCGATCGATCCTCCCAAGGAGCCGATACCGGTTGTCGCGCCAAAGCTACCCCCGGCAAACCAGCGCGTCGTCGTGGAGAAGGAGAAGATCGTCTATCGCGACCGGCTCGTAGCCGCAGCACCTACCCAAGCGCCTCCCCCGCCGCAAACGGATTGGGCCAGCATCGACGCCATGGCTAAGCGCATGGGTACACAGGGCACCGGGCTCTCCGGCTCTTGGCAGGCCGGCAAGTCCGTCAAGACCGTCGTCATCGACCAGGAACTCTACGAAGACCCGAAGGGCCGTCCCACCGGCGTTCAGGTTCGCGCACCGGGATCGCCACAAAGCGTCTCACCTAGCAGCGCCTCCACGCGCGGCGACCAGCTCGAGGTCGGCGACTACGTTGACAGCCGCGATCGGGAAACCCTTCGCGAGCAGCCCCAGCGCCAGCGCCAGCGCCAGCGCCAGCGCCAGCGGCGCGAGCGTCAGGCGTCGCGGAGGCCCAATGCCTCGCCGGTTGAGACCATTCCCCAGGACACGAGCTATCAGGCCGACCTCGGCACGTCCCTGCCGTACCTTTCGGTTGCGCCAAGCGAGGACGAGCCTCGCCTCCAGGTCAACACCGGGCAGCACTACGGTTCGGGCACACAGGTCTTCAACGGCGACTACTACGCCACCGCCGGCTCCATCACCTATGCCGTGATCGTCAACGGGTCCGACACCGATACACCCGGTCCCGTCGTCGCGAAGGTCATGCGCGGCCCCCTCAAGGGCTCTCGCTTGCTCGGTTCGTTCCAAGAGAACCGCGAAACGACGGCCATGGTGGTTCAGTTCGATCGCGTCATTCTGCCCGACGGCACGAACCTCGACGCCGAGGCTTATGCCATCGACGCCGCCAAGGGCACGCTGGCGGTCAAGTCCGAATACGATGCCCGCCTTCTCCAGCGATATGCTCCAAAGCTCGCTGGCGCCTTCCTCAGCGGGATCGGACGAACCCTTTCGCAAACTGAGCAGACGATCGTTCCTCTCGGTCTGACCGGCGCCGGGATCGGACGGCCGAAGCCACGGCTTGAGGAAGGGCTCTACGCCGGTGCTGGCGAAGTCGGCGACCAGCTCGCCAACGAGATCGAAGACATGGGACCGCGCGGACCCATCGTCCGCCTCAACTCCGGCAAGCTGATCGGCGTCCTCTTCACCGAAAACGTCCGGCGGTTCTGAGCATGGAGAAGGACGACGGCCTGTTCGGAAAGCCGATCGAATGGCGTTACACGATGAAGAACCCACGCCTTGCGATCTTCGACGCGAGGCTGATCTTCTTTGTGGTGCTCCTGTTCCTGCATCTGCGAGTTTGGACCGCCCTTCTCCTCTTCATTGGGATCCTCCTGTTTTGGGCGATGGAGCGGTATGGCTACCGCTTTTCGTCCTCGATCCGGGGCATCCGAGCTCGCCTTGCGGGGCCGATCAGACCCGCACGGCCCTTGTCACGCTACCGTCACGCTATCGATTTCGGTTTCGAGGACCATCCCATTCTCGGCGATCGCGGTACGCGCAAACTGCCACAGCCCGCTCCGGTGAAGGTGAAGAAGGGGGCCGAAGCCCCCCTCCCCTCCCCTTCACCGGCCGAGTAGCGAAGATCGATCACGCTCGTCGCGGTCGAAAGCGACCTGTGCCTGGTCGTGCATCCGCTCAACATCGGCAACCACCGCAACGATTTCCCGGCCCAAAGCCGGGCAGTCGCTCGATGCGCCGATCGCCTCAAGCTCCTGCACCATGATCTGCCGGTACTCGGCTGCGATCGCCTCGTGCCGAGCTTCATGTGCCTTCACATACCGCGCGAAGCGCCGCCAGGCCCCGACAGTCGCCTCGTCAGCCCCCCTCGATGAAACCCACTCGGGAAGCGTCACAGTTGCATCCAGGCGTACGCTGACGCGATCCAGGACACAGCCTTCACGCACTTCAAGGTAGCTGAGCTGCGGCGTGAACCTAAACGTCGCCGAAGCTGCCCCGTGGGCGCCGTTGCCCAGCGCGCGGGAAGCTTCGATGATTGCCATCCTCAACTCGTCGGCATCCCTGCCTTCGATAGGGTATGTCTCGATGCGCGATACGATGTTGGGATCAGCCAGCGCCGGCACAGATCCAACGACAGCGACGATGGCCCCGACGATCGCTTTCCTCACGGCCGTCATCAAGCTCCCTACGACTGGCTCTTCTCGTAAGCGTCCATCAGGACAGTGAGAAACTCACCGTGGTTGTAACGCTCCTTCTTAGCCATGCGCTTGAAGCGTGCCTTCTCCTCGGATGAGAGTTTCAGGTTGATCTGATCTCCCTTTGCGTCCGGCTCACGGCTGGGAAATTGCGAAACCTGGTTCACGCGGCGCCGCTGTTCATCCGACGAGCTGGGAGCCTTGGCCGGTGACACGTCCGGACGATCGAATGCGCCCAAGTCCATATCCAGCGACCTTCGACCTTGGTTGGCGTTCTCACTCATTAGGCTGCATCCGCGTTTTTGATACCCATGGCGTCCTTCAACCGTTTGACGACCTCGTGGGTGTAGCTCTGCACGTTTTTTACGGCCTCCTCGGTGGTCCGCACCGTGTCCTTGCTGAGCGTCCTCACGGTCCCCCCCACCGAGAACAGCGCCGAGAACGCATCTCGATCGAAGATTTCTGTCTGAAAGACGTGAAAATCGGGGTTCTCGCGAAACTGGCTTGCGACGAACCGAGCCGTGCGTGATTTCGCTACGACCTTGGACTGCGTGAAAAGGATTGAGTACGGGATTTTCCGGCGAGCTGCTTTCATGTCTCGATGGATTTCTCGCACGACGTCTACGGCGGCCGTGGCGTCCTGCGTCTGTTCCTTCATGGGGACGATCACCAAATCAGACTGCGAGATCGCATAGCTCATGAGGCGCGATGCCGTGCCCTCCAGGTCCACGATCACAAAGGTCGACACCGCGCTTGCCTCCTCGATCTCTTCGAGGATGGTTTTCTCCGACTCGTTGGAAATCACAGTCAGCCGTTCCGGCTTCCCAGGGAGAGTCGCCCATTTTGTGATGGGACGACGAGGATCTGCGTCGATGATGGTCACTGGCCGCTCAGTCGCCAACTCGCACGCCAGCAGCAGCGCCGATGTCGTCTTGCCTGAACCACCCTTGGAGTTTGCGAACGTTATGACCGGCATTGGTGCCTCTGTTTTCTCAACGTTGTGGCGTTTGACTGGTGACTAGCTGCGGGTAGTCCGCCGTACCCGTGGATAGCCTTTGCTACCTTAGAGTACCGTACCTTACCCCAGCCTTGGTTAAGGTATCTAACCATATCTTACCGTACTCAAAAATAACTTACCTTACCGTATCATAAGTTATCCTATCCTATCCTATCCTATCCTATCCTATCCTATCCTATCCTATCCTATCCTATCCTATCGTACCATAGCCTACCGTAAGGTAGGATACCATAGTCTAGGCTACAGAAAGGTACCCGTTGGTATCCATGGATACCAACGGGTACCTGGCTCCCGCTAAGGGTTTCCCTGGTTGGCCAGACGCCGTCTCGCCTCTACCGAACCGACTGGAGTGAACCCCGTGAAGTAGGTTCGAAGGCGGGAGGACCCTTTGAGGAAAACTTGGATCTCCGTAGGGTCCATGAACCGCTCACCAAACCACGGGTACGTCTCTGACGAGAAGCACTGGTTCAGCCACTCAACAACTGTCTGGTGACGCTCCGTTTTGACCAACTCCGGATGGACAGCAAGCCAAAGCTCAACCGAGATCCTCATGCCGATGTCTATGGGCACGAGATCACCGCCGATCGCCACAGCATAATTTGGCAAAAGCCCGATCCCAGCGCCCTTGGCGACCGCCCAATAATGCGCGCTCGCAAAGTTGGTGCGAAGGGACACCATCTTCTCAGAAGCTTCCCGTGAAAACACCTGGTCGAGGCCATAGCCTGGGAACAGGCCCATGTCCTGCTCGATGATCTTGTGGTGCGCCAGGTCTGCAAGGGTCTTGGGAAGACCATGCCGCTCCACATAGGAGCGCCCGGCAAACAGCGTCATGTGAACCCATCCCAGACGGTGCTTCCCAACGTCCAACGACGTCGGCTCCCTCGTCTGAATGGAAATGTCCGCTTCCAGGCGCAAAACGTCCACCGCACTCAAGGCGCATTGCAGCGTGACCTGGATGTCGCGCCCAGGCCCCGACAAAAAGTCCACCAGTTGAGGAATGATCCAGAAGGTGCC
Organism: Aureimonas pseudogalii; assembly: GCF_014196835.1. Lineage (GTDB taxonomy): Bacteria > Pseudomonadota > Alphaproteobacteria > Rhizobiales > Rhizobiaceae > Aureimonas > Aureimonas pseudogalii. The sequence goes on along the minus strand of NZ_JACIEK010000015.1, from coordinate 14,769 downwards.
GATCCCTTCCGTAACGGCCAGTCGGACTGATCCCTTCGCCGTGTCCGTCGCCGATTGGGCCACTTGCATGAGGTCCGACATGGACTGCGCCACATGGCGCGCAGATCCAAGAATGCGTCGACCTTCAGACGTCAGCCGGATGCCCTCGGCATGGCGGTGAAAAATGGCGAACCCGAGCTGATCCTCGAGCCGATCGATGATCCCGCGCAACGTGTTGACGCTTCGACCAAGATCGAGAGCGGCCTGACGGAAACTCTGACGATCGGCGATGGCGATCAGAACCTTGATCCCATCCCAATCGACGTTGTGGGGAAGGTGTATCAAAATTCCGAACGCCCCCGTGTCTGAACTAGGTGCAGCGCGAACGTGCGCGCCTGTGTAGCCATCAAATTTCGGCAATCACCGAAGAGAACACGATGGATCTGTTCACAACAGCGATTCCTCCACGATCCACTCTCGTGGCCGCTTTATTCGAGACCGTCCCGCTGTGACGTTCGAGGAGGAGCGCCAGTTGACGGAACTGGCTCGAATCCTAGCTCGTGGTCGCGAGCTGGCAAGCTCGCTCTCCATACCGTTCGCAACAAAGCTGATCGACCTCTCCCTCGTGGAGCTCGCCATACAGTGGCAGGGACGAGACCCGCAAGCCGGTGCCAGGACTGACGGCTGCGGCTTGGACGACCTCCTTCAAATCAAACTGCGTCTCTCCGTCATCGAACGCGCAAGCGGCGCCAAGACAGACCGTCACTGACCATGTTGTATACGTCTGTCATCTGCTTGCACAAACAGCCATTTCCCGACCTATTCGAAAGGGTGAGCTTGGCGTCTTACCTAGCCAGCTTCGTCCAATCGACCCACGCTCATTCGCCAGAAGCTGCGACATACATCGAGTTCGCCATCAACGAGATCGCTCCAGAAGCTCCGGCGATCGATCCTGATACGCACTTCACCCGCGATGAACTCACCGCCGCACTTTCGCGAGCCAGATCCGACCTCCAAGCAGGGTCCGGTCCATACGTCTGCATCAGCGCAGCTCTGGACATCCTGCACGGGTGGCGCTGCCAACAGGGAACTGCATAAGCCTGTCCCATGAGGGACCGTCCTCGATGACCCCTTGTGGGACCATGGACGCTTATTCGTGCTCGCCAGCGGGCATGGTCGAGAAAGAGATCGATGCCTCTCCGGTGTTGTCACACAGGAGAGAGAAATGGCTGCCTCTGAAAACGCGAACGAGTCCAACAGCTCCGATCGGCGCAATGAGAAGCGTCGGTATGAACGAGGGCTCAATGCTGACGGCACCGGGCTGGTGATCGTTCACGGGATGGACGACTTCCTCAAGATGGCTGTGGTTCGCGCAGCGGTCTACATGGGCGAGAAAGCTTTTGCCTACGCCCAGCAGTTCGACGGCAACGATTTCGCCGCGACGCATCTGCTTTACAGCAAGAAGCATGAACCCGCCGGCTGCATCCGCATCCGCTTCTTCGGTGAGTTCGCCAAGATGGAGCGCCTTGCGGTTCGAAAGGAGTTTCGAACGTCACGCATCGCATTCGAACTCGTCCGGGCCGCGGTCGATCTGTGCCGCGCGAAGGGCTACACCAAGCTCTACGGCCATGCGAGCGAGGACGTTCTGGACTTCTGGCTACACTTTGGCTTCAAAATCCGCAATGAAGGCGAGACCTTCGAACTGGCGAGCTGGTCTCTGATCGAGATGGAAGAGGACGTCGAACCCTTCTCGGATGCGGTCCGCATCGGGAACGACCCTGTTCGAACGATCCGCCCGGAAGGACAGTGGGATGAGCCTTGTGCATTGGAACGGCCCAGCACGCTGCGCTGATACCTAAAGCGAGGGGAGGGGCGGGCTCGATGAGTTCCGCATCCTTCCATTCATGACCGACTCGCAAGCATATGAACGCTGAGCGCCGCGAAGTTACTTCTTGGCGTTCAGCCGGCGATAGAGCGTGGCTCTGGATACGCCGACCCGACGCGCGATCGTCATCATCGTCAAATCCAGATCATCCATTAAGCGCTTGGCCCAAATGGCCGATCAGGAGGGTGCTGCCGGACGAACGGTGCTGGATACTCATTCGTTAAGACGCTCAGGGCCGAAAGCGGTCCGTCTGCTATCGGAAGCTCGACAGGAGAAAGCAGCCGTCGTTGAACACTGCTGGCAAGCGGCAGCTTCCGATCAAAGTAGGCCTTTCGCTTTTTCTTCGGCGGCTATCAGCTTAAAAGCCTCGAGCTTCCGTACAGAAGTTATAAGCCCGCCCCTTGTCAGTCGGACTTTTTATCGTGCCACGTGAACGTGGGTCTGCTTCTGAACGTGGACGCCCTTGAGACCCTCGAAAGAGGCACCCGTGATGATCAACTGAGCGCCCTCGAACGCCTCCTCGGCGAGGAGGTCGATGAAGGGCTGCACAATGAAGTTCTCGCTGTCCTTGACCTCTTCGCCTGAGAACTCGCCCGGAACGTCGATGATGGACAGTCCCGGGTAGTGCATGCCGGGGACGGGGCTTAGCGAGAGCAGCCCGTACTGGTAGGCCATTAGGAAGTAGAGGGAGTCCGTGCCGCCGAGGGCGCTCTGCCAGCGCTTGCGCCCGACCCGGAAGCTGTTGGTGGACCTGGAGATATCGACCTCAACCGGGCTATGCTTCCAAGTCTCCGGCCGCTGCGCATTGAGGGCGGCGAGGTAGGCGTTCATCCCGTCTTCGAGTTTCTGAGCGGCGGCGTTGAAGTCGACGGATCGGTTGGCCTCGTCAACCTTCTCCTGAAGCGGATTGATCTCGTCTTCGAGGGCCTGGACCTGTTCAGTCAGGCTCTTGCCCAACTCGAGCGCTGCGGCCACCCGGTCCATCTGGCGTTGCCGCTCCGCCGCCTTGCCCAGAGCCACATCAATCGCGCTCACATCGGCTTGGGCGACGGCAGCTACGGCGCGACGGGCGGGCGCGAGCTCGACCTCAATTGTTCGCAGCTTTTCATCGGCGGCCCGCGAAGCCTCTGTCTGTTTGTCAACGTCGCGCTCAAGAACGGAGATGAGCTCCTCCGCTTCGAGCAGTTCGGCGTTCAGCCGATCCTGCTCGAAGCGGAGCCGAACCTCGCCGAGCCCGGAGATCTCCGGCTCCTCGGGCAAATGCTGGTGGCAGACGAAGCAGTGGTCAGGCTTAAGATAGGGGATGATCCCTTGGTCGCAGGCCGGGCAGTGGGTGACTTTCAGATCGGCGAGCAACTGGCTGGCGTCGGCGACCCGACCCATTCGTTCGATCTCGGCCGCGAGGTCCGCGCGGTATCGCCGGACCTCGGCCAGCCTGTCCTCGGCTCCCTGTCGCTTCTGGCGCGCCGCCGTCACCTCTTCGAGTGCCGCAGCCCGCGCATGGCCAAGCTCGGTGACGCGCGAGCGATCGGATGCGGGAAGACTGATGTTGCTGGCCGCCGCCAGGACTTCGCCCCTCCGGGTATGCAGGCGCTCGACAGTGTCCCGAAGCCGTTTCATGGCAGCGGTGACGGTGGCCTCATTCACGCCAAGGGGGGCGTCCTCCGAGTCGAGGAGACCGCTGGCTAGATCGTTAAGGGTCTCGCTATACTGCTCACGGCGTGCTCTCAACCGCATCGACTTGAGCTTCAAATTCACGAGCTTGCCGTAGTCCTCACTGTAGATGCGTTCGGCTAGGCCGAGGAAGAGCAACAGACTGGCGTGCTGCTCGGTGTCAGCCTGTTGATCGACGAGACCGCTCCAGAAGCGCTGCTGGCGGAAGATGTGCCGCAACAGGGTGCGGAAGCTGAGCTCCGGCCAAGTCTGGCCGGACATCGGGTTGCCTCTGGGAAAGTTCAGCAGCGGGATGCCCAGCTTCTCCATGAGCCAGTGCTGGAAATCCCTCACAAGCATGCCTTCGTCGTCGACGAAGACCTTCCCTTTGGCACCGGTCTCCCGCCAGCGGCGCTCGATCCGGAACGTCTCGTCGGCGATGCAGAGCGTCGCGGCGGCCGCATCATATTTCGCGGCGAGCCCTTCCTCGTTGCTCTGCTCGTAGGGGTTGGCTCCGGTGTCGCCGAGCAGGAAATCGAGCGTCTGCAGCCACTTTGTCTTACCGGTATTCGGTCGTCCGACGAAGACATTGACGCCGGGTTTAAAAGTGAGCGACTCAACGTTTCCGGTCGCCAGCCGACGTTCCAGGGTTCGGATTGAGAGGAAAGATGCGCTCATTTGGTGATGACTTGTCCTAGGGGCCGTTTACCGACCTCTTCGTCGAAAAGCTGGTAGATGAGTGTTTTTAGGAAGGTTCCTGACTTGCCACCAAAGACCTTCTTTACGGCCCTCTGGCGCTCAATGAGCGTGGCGAAGGACGGGCGTTTGGCGAGAGCCTTGGCCTTTTCCGCGCCCTCGGTTGACAGCGCGATCTGGTAGGAATTTTTGACCTTCGACACGGTGATCAATCGTCGCGCCTCAAGATGGGCGAGGACCTGATAATAGCGCTTGTCCCAAGGACCGTAGTGATGCCGCACCATCGTGGACTCGATGGCGTCCGAACGGTCGAAGGGCGCGGACTGTGCATCGGGTTCGGTCGCCGCCCGCGCAGCATCGAAGAAGTCCGGGTAGCGGGTGAAGAAGTCGAGCTTGGCCATCTTGGTTAGACCATCGATCCGGCCCGCCGTCCCGCAGACATGCATGAGCAGCAGCAACCGTGCGGCGTGAAATTCGAGGATGTCGTCGGCTGCCAGCGGGAGGCTAGCGGGACGAGTTCCGAGGCGCGACAGAGACTTCACAACCCCGTCCGATCGAAGCGCAAAAGACACCGGTCAGCGATGTCGTACATGCAGCCCTTGAGGAAGGCGGACCGGTCGCCTTGGTCCGCCGGCAGGGAAGCGTTGATCGCATCCATCCGATCGACGCAGAGCGCGTGGAAGGCGGGACCGTCGAGATCGAGGGTCCCGGCCGCGCGTTTGGCACTAAGGTTCTGGACCTCGGATTTGACGCGCCCCTGAAGCTGACTGGCTTCATCCGGCTGCATGTAGCGCGAAGTCCGTACGGAGCGGGCGTAATCAAGCCGCATATCGACGGCCATGGCTACCACCGTTCCTGTGAGGGAGGCGCTACTCATCTTCTCGATTAGCTTGCCGCCCGAAGGCTGAGCGGCGTCGTCCTTCAGCTTGGCCAGGCACGCGTCCCACATGGTCAAGAAGGCCTTGCGGGTGAGAATTTTCTTGGCCTTATCCGGCTTCCACTTCGCATCGCCGGCCGTCTTCACCAGCTTGCGCAGCTCATCAAGTAGGATGTCGATATGCTCTAGCAGAAGTAGGCTTCCGGCGGCTTGCATGATCTCGAAGAGCCGCATCCTGTTGTGCGTCTTGACGGCCACCTCGTCGTGGCGAGCGTCCCACTGGCAGTTGTCCAGCCAGTAACCGGTCCCATTGCCCCGTTTCGACACGACGTTGGGCATTCTTCCATCAAGGTCCGCTTTAAGGGCGACCATCTCGTCGCAATCTATGGCCCGCGCTTCGTTTCCCCGCTTGTAGGTTAGCGGTGTCAGAGCGGAAACCACCGGACGTAGGGTGACGATCCTGAAGCACGCGGTCTCTTCGTGCTGGTCGCGATCCAGAGACTTCTCAAAGATCGACGATCCGACAGCCTGCTTCTTGCGCAGGCAAAGGTCCGCGACGGACCAGAGTTTGTCCGCTTCGGCACCTTTAACCTGCACAAACTCAGCGACTAGGGGCGGCGCGCCGTTAGCCCAGACGAGCACCAGATCGTCATGGGTCTCAAAATGGATCTTCACCAGCTGGGGGTTGTCCAACATCTCCAGCACGAAGCCGACGGCGATCTCGTCCTGATAGTTGAAGCCCTTGCGCGCGATAGGGCCGCCTTCTTCGGAAGGGCGGGCGTCATCGATCGATGGCCAGGCATCTTCGTCGTTCTCAAGGTTTTCAGTCTCTAACGACAGATCTCGGCGCTTTCGGCTTAACTGGCACAGCCCCCGCTGTCACATCCCGTCAAACTATAAGCGCGGGGCGATACATCCGACAAGTGTACGGAGGCGTAGGTCGATGCGGATCATCGCACCTACAGCCGGCAAGGATGATGTCCATCGGAAGGGGATCGTCACAGGCCGGGTACGCGAATGTCCGCTGGTGACAAAAGCCGCCGTTCAGCAAGCTGTTTCGGAATGACGGCTTCGTCCCAATGCCAGTTGTTTCGACTGCCGTTCGGGGCTTCGTTCACGAACGGCAGGTTTCAGGATCGCGCGGGATTAACTTGGACGGCTTAGATGGGCGCAAAGCTGACTTCCCGCCGATCCACGTCGAGCGGGCTCAAGAGTGCCCCCAATCTACGCTAAGACGCCCTACAGCTACGCCTTGAATCGCTCGCAGGCTGTCAGGCTCTCCACATAGGCGTTCATGCTGCCAGCATAGATCTCTTCTTCCAGGAAGCAGACCTCGTCGTCGTAGACGTCCTCCGCAACCTCACGCCACCAGCATTTTGACTTGCCGCCCGTGCCGTCACTCCAGCGATACCCACGCGCCTTTAAGGCATCCTTGGTGTGGAAGGGCGAGCCGATGGCGTGGATGCGCAAACGCGTCTGAAGCGAGGACGCCAGCAACTGCTGAAAGGCTGCCGGTGCCTGCGTTCGCGCCGGATGCGAAAGAACCTCGAGGAGGGCATGGCAATCATCGACGGCGCGGTGGCCGTTGTGAAACGCGCCGCACTGACTCACGAGATACACCAACTTCGTGCCCTCGAACCCGAGCCCGACCCAGTCCACCTCCGACACGGAGCAGGCCCACGGCTTCACGTCAAAGCCCGGTGTGAGCTTTTCACAGAAGGGCCGGTCGAAACGGGCGTTATGTGCGATCAAGAGATCGGCGTCCTCAATGAAGCGCTGTATGGCATCGAGGTCGAACCGCTGTCCGGCGACCATCTCGCCCGTGATGCCGGTGATCCGGGTGATCTCGGCACTGATCGCGTGTGAGGGCTCCTGCAGGGCTGAGAAGACACCCACGACATCCCGCACGCCGGTCTCGTCATAGGTGAAGGCGACCATGCCAAGCTCGATGACGTCATGCGTGGCGTGGTCAAGACCTGTCGTCTCGGTGTCGAGGATGATGCCGAGCCGCGGCCAGGATCCCGGCTGACGGTCCGCCGGCGGCCAGAGCTCCGGCATGACGGGGCGGGGCTCGAGCTTGCGAAGGACACGATACCGTCCGGTCGCCTCCAGGCGTTCGACCAAGGAGGCGTCCAGCTCCAAGGCTTTCCTTTGGGCCAGAGCACTTCCCACGATGTGTCGTGAAGGCGTGGGCCGACGGGTCTCGGCAAGCGCGCGTGGGGAGGGCGAGGGCACACCGAAGAGATCCGTCAGGAAGGGCTGATCGCCGGCCACTGGCTTGTGTTCCTCCGTCCTCATAACCCGATTCAGCGCACGAGCTCGACCTTAACGCCGGCGGCCTTTGCAATCTCCTTCCAGGCCCGATCGTTCGTGAGGGCTGGCGCGCCCAGGTTCTTGGCGAGTGCGAGGCAGAACCGATCCCCCAGCGAAAGACCGACGTCCTTCGACAGGGAGCGCAGACGGGCCGCCTCCTCGGCGACCTCCTGACCCACGGGGACGATCGCGATGTCGAGATCGGACAGATCCTGCACCGCCTCGTCTGCACCCAGGCCACGATCGATCAGCTTGGAGAGAACCTCGGTGTAGTTGACGACGGACATGCTGGCGTCACCGAGCCGGGCTTCGACCTTATCGGACCCTTTCTCGGAAAAGAGCAGACAGAGAACGGCGGACGCATCGAGGACGCAGGCCATCAGCTACTCCTTCGTCGCTTCCTGACGCCGCTCGGCGATCAGCTCGTCCGCCACCGATCCCGATTCGGGTGCATAGTCACGCAGCTTCTCCTGCAGACGCCGCAACGCAGAGCGGGCAGGGCGGATGCGAACCTCCTCACCGTGCAGTTCGATCAGTACGGTGTCGCCCTTCTGCAACCCCATCGACTTGCGAAACGCCGCTGGCAGGATAACCCGCCCGCCTTCGACGATCTTGCCCTTGGCTGCCGGCATGGTCGGAACCCTTAGCTACGCTATGCGACTGCAAAGCGGGATGACATTCCCTATGCCAGAACGGGGCAATGGTGCATAGCACGAAACAGATGCGTTCTCCCACCAGACGTTAAGGGAAGGCACCATGGCCTCCCGCAGCCGAGTGACCTGCACTCAAACGATCGGTTTAGCGCAGGGTCGGCTGAGCCTGCACGAAAAATAGCTCCTGCGTGTATCGCGCATGCGCTATAGTTTTGATACGTTTCCGAGCAGGTTTGAGCCCGAATGTCCCGCCTTTTTGCCTACGTTCGCGTCTCCACGAACGGCCAGACCACCGACAACCAGATCGGCGAGATCCGGGCGGCCGGTTTCGAGGTCCAGGTCCGTCGCGTCGTTTCCGAAACCGTGTCCGGCTCGCTCGCGGCGAAAGACCGAGAGGGTTTCCGCAAGCTCCTCGATCGGATGGAGGAGGGGGACATTCTCGTCGTCACGAAGATGGACCGCCTTGGGCGCAACGCCATGGACGTCCGCGCCACCGTCGAGCTGCTTGCCGAGATGGGCGTCAAGGTTCACTGCCTGGCGCTGGGCGGCGTCGATCTGACGAGTTCGACGGGCCGGATGACCATGAGCGTCATCAACGCGGTCGCCGAGTTCGAACGTGATCTCCTGATCGAGCGCACGCACGCCGGACTGATCCGGGCGAAGGAGCAAGGCAGGGTGCTGGGGCGCCCCGCCAAGCTGTCGGCTGAGCAGAAGCGCGTTGTTCGCGATCGGCTGGGGGAGGGGGCTTCGATCTCCGCGCTTGCTCGCGAGTTTGCCGTCAGTCGCCTGACGATCCAGCGGGCGAGAGATGCGGCGAAGGCACAGGATCAAGTGACGCCGTAGCGGGCTTCAAGTGGGGCTGGACTGAGTTCAACCGCTGCAAGCAACCAATCAGCGCGGTTCCGTGTAGATTTAGGGGCTCCGTTGCGAATAGCCGATCGGGCCGCAATGATCCCGTTCTGTTCCATTTTCAGGCGACGAACACCTGGAACAGCCGTCCGATGAAGCGGGCCTCCGATCCACCGGCCAAGCTGTCGACCATCGAGCGGAACTGCCCCTTCCAGAACATCCGCATCGTCTCGAAGCCCCGAATGGCGTTGTGGGCGGTTTTCTGAGACTGGAAGCCCCGTACGGGGCGGATCCGCTGCTTCAGCTTGCCGTGGTCGGACTCCAGGCGGTTGTTCAGATATTTCACCTGTCGGTGCTGACAGCTCGCGGCGAGTCGCCCCTCTCGCTGCAGCGAGGCGATCGCCTCGTTGTAGGCCGGGTTCTTGTCGGTCGAAATCACCAATGGTCGGTTATGCGGCGACCGGTTCAAAGCCTTGACGAGGAAGCGTTTGGCCGCCTTCGTTGTCTGCTTCTGCGACAGTTGGAAATCGAGCGTCTCACCTCGGTCACCGATCGCGCGATAGAGGTACATCCACTCACCCCGGACCTTCAAATAGGTCTCGTCGACGTACCATCTGCCGCTGTTGCGGTTCCTGCACCACTGGACGCGTCGGTCGAGCTCGGGGGCGTCGTGCTGGACCCAACGGTAGATCGTGGTGTGATCGACGGAGAGGCCGCGCTCGGCCATCATCTCCTCGAGGTCGCGGTAGCTGAGTGCGTAGCGGCAGTACCAGCGCATGCAGAGCAGGATGATGTCGGAGGCGAAGTGCCGGCCCTTGAACGCCAAACTCATGCTCGAGCCCTCGCTGTCCGCCGTCTTCAGAGCCACAGGCTTTCACTGCTTTCGGATCTTTGCAACAGAGCCGTCCAATCCACGCGACGGCACGGTGGCGAAGTTTCACAGCCTTCGTACCACCCATTCTGCTAAACTTTTATCACGAAATACGAAGTAGAACAAATAATATGTTTCATCGCAAGAGTGATAATAACGCATTATTAGCAAAATAAGTTCCAATCGCCATTGTTTTAATTGACTGAGCCAAATATCGAAATATAAGTTACTGCGAAAATTGATCTTATCTGGCTTTTGGTAAGAAATGCACCCTCTTGCCACGTTAATTCACAGAATGAGGGGATCTCGGATGGTGACTCACGATGGCCTGCTTTCGAACGAAAAATCTAACGTTGGACCTGATGATAAGGCCACTGAAGGTCGCAGATATGAGCAATTCTTGTCAGAGCCAGTGAATAATGAAAGGTCGGGCAGACGGACTGATGTTTAAGAGGTCTTGGAGACCATTCGACCAACCGCTAAACGGGGTCGGTATGTATTTCAATACATTTCGTGCAAATCATGCGGTTTCGTTAAAAATATGAGCCCTCTTGTAGATAAAGAAGCATCAATGAATGGTACAACAACCACTCTTGGTCATGTTGATTTAAGCACAGCAGCAACCTCCAGTGAAACGTTGGAGGCAGATGGACTGCTAACGTCGAAGTTACGGATCGTACGGATTACGACACGTGAAGGCATCCTTCGGGCAATCGAGATCGGCCGCGAGTTCCATGCTGAAAGCCGATATGGGTACATTCCGTTCTCTGAAGCGAAGTTCGTGCGCGCCTACGAGAGACTGCTTACTAGGCCGGACACAACTCTTGGGGTAATAGTCGAGCGGAAGGGTGAGATCGTCGGGGTCATGGGTGCCGAGATCGGCGACTATTTCCTCGGAACGGGTTGTCCCATCGCGACCAACTATTTCATTTATGTTTCAGGCAAGCTTCGCAGGACCGTACTGGGTGGGCGTATTGCGCTCAAGCTGATGCGATTGTTCATCGATTGGGCAAAGGCCAACGGAGCACACGAACTGAACGTGCACGTCACTTCAGGTATCCATCCAGCCCAGACAGACAAGTTCATGAAGCGCCTCGGGTTACAGCCCTATGGCGGTAATTATGTTATTAAATTCCAAAGCTGAATTCATCATCTACAAAGAAGCACCAACACGGAATGATACAAACGGTGATACTATGATTCCTAGGACAATTTCGCTACTCTCAGTCGCATTGTTTATAATTGCATCCTCATCGATTCCATACGTATTTTCTATAATTAGCACAAATTATCCGTCAAACGTAAGGTTTTACTGCAGCTTATACGGAATTATTACAATATTATTCTTTTTGTTCGGCCCAATTAGCGCATCTCTAAGTTTTTTTATTGATTGGCTCATTAAAAACGAATCAAAGAACATTGTAAAAGGCATCAAAGGTACTGGTGTTGAATACATAATCTGGCGCGACGTCCGAGAAAAGATATACAGGAGATAACAATGCCAAATAACAATACTGATCAGAACTAATCGACGAAGGCGGCCTCTACGGGCAAATTGGTACCGTAGGGGTGTACGCGGGCATTACGTCAAGAGGAGGGTTTAGCGCGGGAGTTTTGGCACAACGCTCGGCCGGAATTGCAACCAGTGCGACAACAGGATTTACATACGACCCAGACACCGGGTGGGGGTGGACGAAGACCGCTGGGGTAGGCTTTGGCGTTCCAACGGGCACCGCTAGCCCGCTTACAGGCTCTGTTACATTCAATAATGATGCTTCCACAACTATTCAAGCTGGTGCAGGGGTTACCGATCTAGCAGAGTTCGGTGCTTACTTTACTGCTTCTACAATCCCAACATCTACGAAGCCTGAACCAAACTATAGCCAAGCTATTCAATCTCGACTGTCAAATCAAGCTAGATCGTCACAAACAGTTACGAATAGCTTCACCAACCCGGACGGAACAGTAAGTATACAGGCAAGTTACGTAGTCGGAGGGGAATATTCAAAATCCAGCACGCTCAGAACAGAGCAATTTGTTCAAGGTCTGGACGGCACGGTCACCCGACAAGGAGCTGTACAGACTGAGGTTGTGAACGGGCGTCAAGCACTAGACCAGATGCGCGCTTTGAATACAACCGATCCGATGTGTTTTCCGGGATCAACAGTTGTTCAGATTGCCGATAACTCATTTAGGCCAATAGCTCAACTTAATATTGGTGATCATGTTCTCGCTTTTGATCCAACTGTCAATCAAGGTCGGGGTGCGCTTCATCCTCGACGGATCATGCGGATCTTCCACAATGTAACGACCGAGTGGGTGCGACTTTCATGGGACGAAGGGGGTAAGGCGCGCGAACTCGTATCGACGCCTGGGCATCATTTTCTCGATCAGTTCGGTGAATTCCCGCCGATCGAGGCAATGATCGCCGAAGGCCAAGCGACGGTCGTGCTGGCGTCTGGAGAAATAAAACAAGTATACGCTGAGAGTATCAGTTATTCTCAAGACCGTGCGCATTTGTTCGAGCGGGCCGAATGCTACAGTGTGGCGGCCGGGAACGCAGCAATTGCTCCCGTTGCCGTCGATGGTTGGCAGAGTTACAACATTGAGGTTGAAGGCTTTCACACCTACGTCGCCAACGGCGTGCGCGTACATAATGCGTCATTGAATTACACAGTGCAGCCCGGAGATACACTCTCGCAAATTGCGGCAAACTATGGTACGACTGCGACAGCAATCGGCGCTGTCAACCGCGTAGAAAATATCGATCGAATCTATAGCGGGCAGCAAGTTCACGTAGTCGAAGGCCCCGCTACTTCTCTTCCTAGCCTTGGACCTTCGCCGGTGCAGGGTGGTGCAATTGGCGTAGGTTCCACTAACGGCATCGTTAGCACACCAAACCGGGGAATCGTACCAGGCAGCAGTGCGTTTGAAGACTCGACTGCTACTCAGCAGTACAATGGGACAACTTTCAGAGACGAGGGATCTACAGGATCCAGCGGCAACTCCTCTGGCTCATCGGGGGGGAGCGGCCTGACCAGCCGGCAAGGCGGCGGTCTCGTACCCGGAAGCGACGCCACCGAAGACTCCACGGCGAATACAAGCAGAAGTAAGCCGATCCTGCTCGACCTTGACGGTGACGGCGTCGAAATTTCCGATCTCCGCAGCTCAAACCAGTACTTCGACCTAGCTGGTGACGGTTCGAAGCATCGCACAGCCTGGGCGGGCGCCGGTGACGGGATCCTGGTGCGCGACGCGGGCAACGATGGACGGATCGATCTAGCGCATGAGATCGACTTCACGTTCTGGGACGCGACGGCGACGTCCGACATGGAGGCTTTGCGCAACGCCTTCGACACCAACCGCAACGGCAAGCTTGATTCCGGCGACACGGATTTCGGCTTGTTCAAGGTCATGGTGACCAACGGCAACGGAACCACGTCACTCAAGACGTTGACCGAATTGGGCATCACGTCGATCGGTCTCGTTACCGACAACCAGACGGTGCGGCTGTCGGATGGTTCCGCCATACAGGGCACGACCGCATTCACCCGGACCAACGGCACGACGGGAGCGGCGGCGGACGTCGTCCTTGCGTATGCGTCCGATGGTCATAACGTGAAGCAGACGGTCTCCACCAATGCCGACGGTTCGACGACCATCGTCAACACCACCTTCAACGAAAACGGGGGCATGGCCGAAGCCGTCACCTCGACCGTCAGCGCGAACGGCCTGACCAGGACGGTCTCGACCGACGATGATGGAGACGGTGTCCGCGACAGCGTCCTGAACGAGACGATGAGCGTCGCGTCCTCGGGAGAGCGGACGCTGACCCAGTCCTTCTACGACGGATCGGGCACGATCCTCGAAAGTCGAGAGGTCACGAAGACCAGCGCGGATAAGAAGGTCGTCACCGTCAGTCGCGACGCCGATGGCTCCGGGGCCTTCGACAGCGTCGAAACCCGCACGAAGGCAAGCGACGGCAGCCTCACGCTTGAGATCAAGGGACTGAACCCCGATGGCTCGACGCGGGCTAGCTCGACCACGACGACGAGCGCGAACGGCCTGAGCCAGACCATCCGGGCGGATCTCGATGGCGACGGCAGCGCTAACGCTACCCGGACAGTGGCGACGACGGTTGCCGGCAACGGCACGCGAACCGAAACGCTGACCGAATACGCCGGTATGGGGACGACGACCGCTCACAAGATCGGTCAGATGGTGACCACCTACCGGGCGGATGGCACGGGCAAGAAGACGGTCTCCGATCTCGACGGCGATGGCGACACGGATATGATCGTCGACGAGGTCATTGCGCGCAAGGCGGACGGGAGCATCGTCACCACAAGCTCGACCAGCAATGGTGACAACTCCCTTCGAAGCCGGACCATTACAACCCTCAGCGCGGACGGCAACACGGAAATCGTCCATCGCGACGCCGACGGCGACGGGGTCTTTGAGCTCAAGACGAACCAGGTCACGACGGTCGATGCCAGCGGGAGCGTCAACCGGACCGTTACCTCCACGACGGCCAACGGGGCCCGTACCAGTCAAGGCGTCTCGACCTGGAATGCCGACGGTTCCGCGCGATCCACCCAGATCGACACGGAGGCTCCGTTGCGAATAGCCAATCAGGTCGCAGTGATCCCGTTCTGTTCCATTTTCAGGCGACGAACACCTGGAACAGCCGTCCGATGAAGCGGGCCTCCGATCCACCGGCCAGGCTGTCGACCATCGAGCGGAATTGCCCCTTCCGGAACATCCGCATCGTCTCGAAGCCCCGAATGGCGTTGTGCGCCGTTTTCTGAGACTGGAAGCCACGCACTGGGCGGATCCGCTGCTTCAGCTTGCCGTGGTCGGACTCGAGGCGGTTGTTCAGATATTTCACCTGCCGGTGCTGGCAGGTCGCGGCGAGCCGCCCCTCTCGCCGCAACGAGGCGATCGCCTCGTTGTAGGCCGGGTTCTTGTCGGTCGAGATCACTGAGGGCCGGTT
>NZ_JACIEK010000014.1 GCF_014196835.1 Aureimonas pseudogalii | reverse complement strand
CGTGTTTGGTAAAAGGCGCCGCCGAGCTCGCACCGGGAAGGCCTTCCTTTCGCCCCCCGCGACGCTTCAAACGCCGACTTCTTCAACAGCCCCACGCGGCAGCGCTGATGGGGGCGGCGAAAACCTTGGCCGCTGCCGCTCGCAGACCCTTGTGATCGTCCGCGACGACGAGCTTCACACCGCGCAGGCCCCGGTCTGCCAGCGAGCGCAGGAAGCCCTTCCAGAAGACCTCCGCCTCCGATGGGCCGGTCGCGACGCCCAGCACCTCGCGCCGTCCGTCCGTGTTGACGCCGACGGCGACTATGGTGGCGGTGGAGACGATGCGCCCACCGTCTCGCTCCTTCAGGTAGGTGGCGTCGATCCAGAGATAGGGCCATTCGCCTTCGATCGGCCAGGAGAGGAACGCGTTCACGCGTTCACGCGCTCGTCGATCTCGCCGGCCAAGCGGCTCACCTCGCTCTTGGAGACCCCGCCGGCACCCATCGCCTTGACCAAATCGTCCACCGACCGCGTCGAGACGCCGTGAACGTAGGCTTCTCTGCCAAATGCTCGCATTTGGCTGGGATCACCGCCGCCAAGGCCTTCTCGGGCATGCGCCGCGGTTCCAGGAAGCTCGGGAAGTAGGACCCTTTCCTCAGCTACGGGATCGCCAGTTCGATCCGACCGGCCCGCGTGTCCCATGCCCGCTCGCGGTGGCCGTTGCGGTGGTTGGTCCGCTCCGGCATGCGAACGCCCGGGTTCGCGCCCGTTCGCACCTCGATCTCCAGTTCCATCATCCGGTCGGCCGCAAAGGCCAGCATCTC
Source organism: Aureimonas pseudogalii (assembly GCF_014196835.1). Taxonomy (GTDB): domain Bacteria; phylum Pseudomonadota; class Alphaproteobacteria; order Rhizobiales; family Rhizobiaceae; genus Aureimonas; species Aureimonas pseudogalii. The sequence goes on along the minus strand of NZ_JACIEK010000014.1, from coordinate 88,599 downwards.
GCGGACAAGATCGACGTCCGCCTCTTGCTCGATCAGCTTCAGAAGCGTCTTCTTCGCATCGGTCATCGCCATCTTCGGCTCCAGGTTCAGGTTCGCAGTCCGAACCCTACCGAAGATTGGCGATGGCCACCTCAGGGGAGCCGCTTCCTACACCACCTCGCGGGACACGACCCTCGTCTCGCCCAGGCGATCGAACCGTCATCGACACGCTGGCAATCGAGTTCGAGCATGACAAGACGGTTCATCCGCACAAGGCGCTCGGCTGTTCTGATCGTCACCGGCGCCGTCGCCGGGTTCTGCGTCAATTCGACGGTGCGCGCAGGTGCCGATCTCGGGTTTGCGATGACGGTCGTCCGGGACGCCGTCATCGGCTTCGATCTGCCGGAGGCGGACTTTTCGGCTCGCGTGATCTTCGAGGTGACGATGGCCCATCTCGAAGCTGATTTCGCCACGGTGGTCGAGACGGCGTCGATCGTGGACGCGGCAGACCGGGAAGCGAGCGACGCTGCCCCGAGCTGAGCCTGCAATGGTCGATCGCCGGGTGCCGACGCTGCGATCGACGTTGGGGGTGCTGGGCGATCGAAGCGTGGCGGGGCGATGGGCTGATGGCCCGGCGGCCGCCGCGGGACGCCGGCCTTCTCCGGACACGGGCGACACCGTGGGTCGTTTTTCGATGCCGCGTCGCGTGCCATGCTGGCGGGGTGAGGCGAACGGCCGTCGAACCACGGTGCCGCCCCGGATGCGCGCCCCGTTCGTGTCGCGGTGCCGGCCTTTCTTCCGGAGTTTGCCGTGCATCGTCGAGCGAGAGCCCCGGAACGCCTCGCCCGCCCACGCCCTGTCCTGTAAGGAACGGGGCACGGCGAACGGGCGGGGGTCATGAAGGTTCTTCTCATCGAGGACGACGCGTCCACCGCGCACTACGTCCTGACGGGGCTGCGTGAAGAAGGTCACGAGATCGACCATGCGCTCGACGGCTCGACCGGGCTGGAACTCGCCTGCACGCGGACCTACGACGCGCTGGTCGTGGACCGGATGCTCCCCGTCCTCGACGGGTTGTCGCTGGTGCGGGCGCTGCGCTCGGCCGGACGCGACGCGCCGATCCTGTTTCTCACCGCGCTCGGCGGGGTGGACGACCGCGTCGAGGGGCTGGAGGCGGGCGCCGACGACTATCTCTTGAAGCCCTTCGCCTTTTCGGAACTTCTGGCGCGGCTGAACGCGCTGATGCGGCGGGCGCCCGCGCGGCGCGAGGAGACGGTCCTCGTGGTCGGCGATCTCAAGCTGAACCTCCTGTCGCGCGTTGCCACCCGCGGCGGCCAGCCGATCGACCTGCAGCCGCGCGAGTTTCGGCTCCTCGAATACATGATGCGCAACCGCGGCCGGGTGCTCACCCGCACCATGCTGCTGGAGCGCGTCTGGGACTTCCATTTCGACCCCAAGACCAACGTCGTGGAAACCCATGTAAGCCGGCTTCGGGCCAAGGTCGACCGGCCCTTCGCCACCGAGCTGATCCGCACCGTACGCGGCTCGGGTTATCTCATCGATGCGTGACGAGGCGCCCATCGACGACGGCGATGGCCTGCCGCCGAAACGGCTGGGCGGCGGCGAGGGGGGCGCGCTCGCGCCGTTCCGCACCTCGCATTTTCGTGTCGCGGCCGCCTACACGCTGCTCTTCGTCGTCGGCGCGGTGCTCATTCTCGGAACGACCTTCGTGATCGCCAGCGCCGAGATCCGCGGCGTGTCGGAGAGGGAGATCCGTCACGACATCGCCGCGTTCCACTCGGCCTTCGCGGGCGGCGGTGCGGCAGAGCTGCGCCATGCCGTCCACGAGCATTCGGAAGGGGCGCCGGGCGACAGCTTCTTCCTGCTTCTGGATGCCGACGGCGCCTTCGTTGATGGTAACATTCCCGCTTCGCTGTTTCGCGACGGCTGGTTCGAGGGGCGGATGGACGAGGCGACGGTGCGCCGAAGCCAGGAGTTGATGGACGCCGCCGCCACCAACAGCGACGGCGAGGTGCGCCTGTTCTCGTTCGGAGATGCGATCGGGCCGTTCCGGGTGCTGGCCGGGCGCAACTCGCACATCCTGCACGAGACGCGCGAGATCATCCTCGCCTGCCTCGTCTACGGCGCCGGCGCGATCGCGCTGCTCGCCATCGGCATGGGCTATCTCGTGGCACGCGGGCCCGCGCGTCGCGTCGAAATCGTGGCGGGGATCACCCGGCGGATCGTCGCCGGACGCTTCGACCTGCGTCTGCCCGTGACGCGGCGGCGCGACGAGATCGACCATCTCTCGGCCGACATCAATCGGATGCTGGCGCGCATCGAGACGCTGATGGACAGTCTGCGCCAGGTCTCCAACGACATCGCGCACGACCTGCGCACCCCGCTCGCCCGCCTTCGCCAGCGGCTCGACACCATGCTGCGCCGGCCCCCCGAGCCTGAGGCCTTCGCGGCCTCGATCGAGGCCGCGATCGCGGAAGCCGACGGGATCATCGAGACCTTCCATGCGCTCCTGCGCATCGCGCAGGTCGAGGCGGGCGCGCGGCGGGCGCGCTTTCGCACGCTCGATCTCTCCGCCCTCGTCGCGAAGGTCTGCGAGGTCTATGGCGACGTCGCGGACGAGGCCGGCCACGGCTGGACGGCGACGATCGCGCCCGGCGCCTTCGTCGAGGGCGACGGCGATCTCCTGACGCAGCTTCTCGCCAATCTCGTGGAGAACGCCATCGCGCATGTGCCGGCGCCCGGCCGCATCGCGGTCGCGCTGGAGCCGGACGCGGCGGGGTGGCGCCTCGTGGTGGCCGACGACGGTCCGGGCGTGCCCGAAGCCGAGCGCGAGCGCATCTTCCGCCGGCTCTACCGGCTGGACCGCAGCCGCTCGACGCCGGGCACCGGCCTCGGCCTGGCGATGGTGGCGGCGATCGCGGACCTGCACGAGGCGTGCATCGAGGTCGGCGACAACGCGCCGGGCCTGCGGCTCAACGTGCGCTTTGCGGCGGTGCAGCCTGCGCTTGCGGCCTGAACGGTCGGCGAGGACGGGACCGGCGTCCGGCGCCGATCCGGCGTCGTCGTCAGCAGGCCACGCCCCCCTTTGTCTGCGGCGATCTCAGGCGACGCGGGCGAGGGTGACGCGGCGCCGCGTGGAGGCCGGCGCGTCGATCTCGAAGCTGGCACGGTCGCGCGACTGGTCGAACAGGACCTCGCCGACGAAGCCGGCGGTCTTCCAGAGGATCTCGCGCGAGCACTGCGTGGCGACCACGAGGCCGAGCCGGCGCATGTGGCTGCGCTGAAAGCAGAAGGCGGCGAGCGCGGCACGCTGGGCTTCGGAATGGCCGGCCACGATTTCCTCGACGCGCGCCTCGCTGGAGCGCAGCAGCAGCGCCAGGAGTTCGATGTCGATCGGGCAGGTGGCTTCGTTGGGTCTGTATCGCTGGCTCATGAGGGTCGAACTCCGCTGGGTTGGCCCCATGGAGCCGTCATCACGGTGGCGCGAAGCTGACGCCGGTCGCCGAGCGTCGCGGGATGCGGCGACGTGAGGCGACGCGGCCACAGATCGATGGCGCCCGACGGCCTCGAGCCAAGGTGTCGGGTCCAAGGGGGGCCGCTCGGCAGCCTCCGTCCGTTTCGCCCGCGGCCCTAGCGGCGGCGGCCGCGACCGGCCGGGCTCGATCCGGGGCGCGGCGCCGCGGGCGTGTTCTGGTCGTTCTCGTCCACGAGCTTGCGCCAGCGCACGAGGCGTTCGGGGTCGAGCGTGCCGTCGGCCACCGCCGCCCGCACGGCGCAGCCGGGCTCGTGCGCATGGGTACAGTCGCGGAAGCGGCAGAGCGGCGCGAGGTCGGTGATGTCCGAGAAGAGCCGCTCGATGCCCTCCGCGGCGTCGCTGACATGAAGGGTGCGCATGCCCGGCGTGTCGATCACCCAGCCGCCCGCCGCCATCCTGTGCAGCGAGCGGGCGGTGGTGGTGTGGCGGCCCTTGGCGTCGCTCTCGCGCACGTCGCCGGTCTCCTGCTGGGCGGCGTCGGCGCCGGCGAGCACGTTGACCAGCGTCGACTTGCCGACCCCCGAGGAGCCGACGAGGGCGACGGTGCGCCCCGGCCCGCACCAGGGGGCGAGCGCTTCGAGCGCCGCCGCGCGCTCGCGCCCGTTCACGGCCACCACGGCGAGTCCGCTCTGCAGCGCCTCTGCCTCGCGGCGATAGCGGGCGGGATCGTCGGCGAGATCGGCCTTGGTCAGGAGCAGCACGGGATGGGCGTCGCCCTGGTTGGCGAGCGCCAGATAGCGCTCCAGCCGCGCCGGGTTGAAGTCGGCGTTGCAGGAGGTGACCACGAAGAGCGTGTCGATATTGGCCGCCGCCGGCTGCAGCGTGGCGGCGCCCTCGGTGCGCCGCTGCAGCACCGACCGGCGCCCAAGGCGGCGGCGCAACACGCCGGTGCCCGGCTCGGCCAGAACCCAGTCGCCGACCGCGAAGTCGCCGGTGCCGAGACGCGGCGGCAGGGCGAGGGCGAGCGGCCCCGAAGGCGTCAGCAGCGCCACGCGCGTACGATGGACCGCCGAGACGCGGCCCCGTGCAAGCCCTTCGTCCTCCGGGCCGAGCTGATCGGCGAAGAACGCGTCCCATCCGAGATCGTCGAGCGTGGGCGGGGTGAGGGAGGCGGGTTCTGTCATGGCGTCAGTCCTGCCACGTCGTGGGGTTTGGTGCGAGGGGCTCGTTGCCGCGTCGCCTTTGGGCGGGCGATGCAGGGCGGCCGGACCGCGGATTGCCACGGCACGGTGCGGGCGCTGCACATCCTTGATGTGCGAGGATCGCGGCGGGGTGCGGTGCAGACCGGACGCTCGCCGAGGCTCGGCCGCCTTGATGTTTCCATCTCGCGTCCGGCGGTCGTCGCATCGCCGCGGGGCTCTTGGCGGGATCACGACCGACCTTTACCCTCACGGCCTTCGAGGCGAGGAGGGGGAAACGGACATGCCTGTTTATGCGCTGGACGAGCACGAGCCCCAGCTGCCGGCGGATGGCCGCGTCTTCGTGGCGCCGGATGCCCATGTCGTCGGACGGGTACGGCTGGGCGCGGAGGTCGGCATCTGGTTCGGCGCGGTGCTGCGCGGCGACGTCGAGGACATCGTGGTGGGCGCGCGCAGCAACATTCAGGATGGCGCCGTGCTGCATGCCGATGCCGGCTTTCCGCTGGTCATCGGCGAGGGCTGCACGATCGGCCACCGCGCCATCGTCCATGGCTGCACGATCGGGGCGAACTCGCTGATCGGCATGGGCGCCACCGTGCTGAACGGCGCGCGCATCGGGCGCGACTGCCTCGTCGGCGCCGGAGCACTGGTGACCGAGGGCAAGACGTTCCCCGATGGCTCGCTGATCCTCGGCGTGCCCGCCAAGGTCGTGCGGGCCCTGGATGCGGCTGCGATCGAGGGGCTGCGGCGCTCCGCCGAGCACTACGTCGCCAATGCGCGCCGCTTTCGCAATGGGCTGCGCGCTCTCTAGCGCCTCTATTTGCCGGCTTATCGTCGGTTCCGATCAGGCGCGGATCGCGTGGCCGGCCTCGTCGAAGCGGTGGATGCGGCCGGGCAGCGGCGTCAGATGCACGGTGCTGTCGACCGCGATCGGGCTCTCCTCGGGAATGCGCACGGTCACCTCGCTCCCCCCCGGCAAGGCTACGTAGAGATAGGTGTCGGAGCCCAGATGTTCGGCATGGCGCACCGTGCCCTGCCAGAGACCGCCTTCGGTGGAGACGCGGATGTGCTCGGGCCGGATGCCGATCGTCGTGGCATTCTCGGCGCGGGCGAACTCGCCGGTGAGGAAGTTCATCTTCGGCGAGCCGATGAAGCCGGCGACGAAGAGATTGTCGGGGCGGTTGTAGAGGTCGATGGGGCGGCCGACCTGCTGCACGACGCCGGCGTTCAGCACCACGATCTTGTCGGCGAGCGTCATCGCCTCGATCTGGTCGTGGGTCACGTAGATCATCGTCGCCTTCAGCGTGCGATGCAGCTTGGCGATCTCGAGGCGCGTGTTGACCCGCAGCGCCGCGTCGAGATTGGAGAGGGGTTCGTCGAAAAGGAACAGACGGGGCTCGCGCACGATGGCGCGCCCGATCGCCACGCGCTGGCGCTGGCCACCCGAGAGCTCGGCCGGGCGTCGCTTGAGGAGCGCCGAGAGCTGCAGGAGCGCGGCGGCCTTTTCCACCCGCCGCTCGCGCTCGTCTTTTCCGACGCCGTCCTCCTTCAGCGCCAGCGTCATGTTGCCGGCGACGGTGAGGTGCGGATAGAGCGCGTAGGACTGGAACACCATGGCGATGCCGCGCTTGGCGGGCACCGCGGCGTCGACGTTGCGCCCGGCGATCTCGACGGAGCCCGAGGTCTGCGTCTCCAGCCCAGCGATGATGCGCATGAGCGTGGACTTGCCGCAGCCGGACGGGCCGACGAAGACGACGAACTCGCCCTCCTCGACGTCGAGATCGACGCCCTTAAGCACGTCGATCTCGCCGAAGGTCTTGCGGATGTCGAGGAGGCGCAGGGATTTCACGGGCGGGTCGGGCTCCGGGAGAAGGGCAGGGCGGTCACAGCGTCACGATCCGGCGCTCGCGCATCGAGCGGTCGGCGGCGAGCACCACGGCGAGCGAGCGCACGGCGTCGCTCATGTGGCGCTCGAGGTCGTGGTCGCCGCGGATGGCATCGAGCACGAACTGCTGCTCGCGCTCGCAGAGCGCCTGATGACCGGGCTCGCCCGCCATCGAGACGAGTTCGTCGGGCGCTGCGAAGCTCCCGTCGGCGGTGAGTGCCGCGCCGTGGATACGGATCGTCGCGGTCTTGGTGTGCGTGTCGATGTCGGCCGAGCGTGCGCCCTCGTCCATCACGATCGAGACCGAGCCGTTGGGGCTCATCACGTCCTTCACGAAGAAGGCGGTCTCGGAGATCATCGGCCCCCAGCCCGCCTCGTACCAGCCGAGCGAGCCGTCGGCGAAGAGCACCTGGAGATGGCCGTAATTGACTTGGGTCTCGGCGATCTCGGGCGAGAGACGCAGCCCCATGCCGCGCACTTCCACGGGCGCGGCGTCGGTGATCTGCAGCATCACGTCGAGATAGTGGACGCCGCAGTCGACCACCGGCGAGGTCGACCGCATCAGCGCCTTGTGGATCTCCCAGGCCGGGCCGGAGGACTGCTGGTTGAGGTTCATGCGGAAGACGTAGGGGCCGCCGAGCGCGCGGGCGCGGCTGACGAACTCCACCCAGGACGGATGATGGCGCAGGATGTAGCCGACGACGAGCTTCCGGCCGAGACGCCGGGCGGTCTCCACGACGCGTTCCGCGTCCTCCACCGTCGCCGCCAGCGGCTTCTCGACGAAGACGTGGGCGCCGGCCTCCATCGCGCGGATGGCGAGGTCGGCGTGGCTGTCGGTGTAGGTGGAGATGGCGACGAGATCGGGCTTGCCGGCCAGCCCCGCCTCGAAATCCCCGGTGAAGGGATAGGCGGCGAGCTCGCCCGGCAGCGCCACCGGCGAGCGGTTGCCGAGAGCTACGATCTCGAAGCCGGGATTGCGATGGTAGGCGAGGGCGTGGGAGAGGCCCATCTGCCCCAGCCCGTAGGCGAAGACGCGGATCGGCCCGGCGGTGGGGGCGGCGGTCATTTCACGGCTCCGGCGGTGATGCCGGCGATGAGCTGGCGCGAGAACAGGGCGTAGAGCACGAGGATCGGCAGGATCGCCAGCGACAGGGCGGCGAGCACCGCCTCCCAGTTGGTGACGTATTGCCCGAGGAAGAGCTGCGCGCCGAGCGTCACGGTCTTGGTGGCCTCGCCGGGCGCCAGGATCAGCGGGAACCAGAGATCGTTCCAGATCGGGATCATCGTGAACACCGCGACGGTGGCGAGCGCCGGGCGCACCAGCGGCAGCACCAGCACGAAGAAGACGCGGTATTCCGAGAGGCCGTCGATGCGGCCCGCGTTCTTCAGGTCGTCCGAGACGCCGCGCATGAACTCGGAGAGGATGAACACCGCGAGCGGCAGCCCCTGCGCGGTGTAGACGAGGATCAGCGCCGTCAGCGTGTTCACGAGGCCGGCGGCCACCATCATCTGCAGGATCGCCACCGTGCCGAGCCGGATCGGCACCATGATGCCGAGCGCCAGCGTCAGGCCGAGCGCGGTGTTGAGCCGGAAGCGGTATTCCGACAGGGCGAAGGCGGCCATCGCGCCGAAGAGCAGCACGAAGAACAGGGTCGCCAGCGTCACCGTCAAGCTGTTGCCGAAATAGGAGAGGAAGTCGCCCTGCGTCGCCACCGTCATGTAGCCGTTGAGCGAGAACGTGCCGGGCAGCGGCGGCGTCAGGGGCGAGGCGAAGATCGCCTTGCGCGTCTTGAACGAGTTCATGACGACGAGGATCACCGGCAGCACGGCGACCAGCGTGTAGATAACGAGCGCGGCGTGCACGAGCCCCATGCGCAGGCGCTGCACGGGAGCCTTCGCCGGCGAGGCGGCCTTCGCGGGAGAGGTCATCGCAGCCGCCTCACATCTGGTAGCGGCGCAGCCGCCGCTGGATCACGAAGAGATAGAAGGCGACGCCCGTGAGGATGATCAGGAACATCGCGGTGGCGACGGTGGCGCCCATGTAGCGGTCGCCCTGCTGCAGCTGGAAGCCGAAGAAGATGCGGTAGAGATAGGTGCCGAGGATGTCGGTGGATAAGTTCGGCCCGGCCAGCGCCCCCTGCATCGTGTAGACGAGGTCGAAGGCGTTGAAATTGCCGACGAAGGTGAGGATGGCGGTGAGCCCGATCGTCGGCAGGATCAGCGGCAGCTTGATCTTGAAGAACTGCTTGAAGCCGGTGATCCCGTCGCATTCGGCGGCCTCGATGATCTCGTTCGGAATGGAGATCAGCGCCGCGTAGATCAGCATCATGGGAATGCCGACGAACTGCCAGACCGAGACGAGCGACACCGTCGCCAGCGCATAGGCCTCCTGCCCGAGATAGGGCGCGAAGAGCGAGCGCAGGCCCACCGAGCCCAGCATCATCGGCGCGACGCCCCAGAGCGGCGAGAGGATCAGCTTCCAGATGAAGCCGACCACCACGAAGGAGAGGATGGTCGGCAGGAACAGCGCCGTGCGGTAGAGTGCGACGCCGCGAAGCCGTGGCACCGAGAGGAGCGCGGCGAGCGCGATGCCGACGGGGTTCTGCACGAGGATGTGGAAGAGGAAGAAGACGAAATTATTGTGCAGCGCGTTCCAGAACCCGTCGGCATAGCGGGGGTCGCCGAAGAGGGTGCGGACATTGTCGAGCCCGACGAAGACCGCTTCGCCATCACGCAGGTTCTGCAGCCCGAGCCAGAGAGTCTGCGCCAGCGGCACCAGCATGATCACCCCGTAGACGAGAAGCGCCGGCGCCAGGAACACCGCGATGTGCCAGCGCCGGCGGGCGGGGGCGGGAGCGTCCGGGGCGTCGTCCATGGAATGTCCTCGAAACGGCTGTCATGACCGGGCGGGCGATGGCCCCATCCCGGCGGTCGGGTGCCGGCGGGCGGCTTGAACCGAAGAGCCGGCACGCTGCGGCGGCAACGGGCCTGCGAACCTTCGTCGTCCCGGCGCCGAGCCGGAATTCCTGCCGCGACGTCGAGGTCGACCGACGCCGGGTTCGGGCCCAAGCCGTGTGCGACGCGCGTTCGGACGGGACCGAAGGACAGGCCCCGAGCGCGGTTCGATCTCCGGCCGGAGCACGGGCCTCGTCCGGGGCGCGGCCGCCTCCCGGGAAGGGGGAGACGGCGCGGCTTTCAGGTCTCGCGTCGGCCGTTCAGTTCGCCTGGCCGGGCTTGTACCAGCTGTCGAGGCCCTTCTGCAGCTTCTCGGCGGCCACTGCCGGCGTGTCGGTCTTGTTCATGACGTTGGCCGATTCCGCCCACGTCTCGTTCTCGAGGTTCGGCGTGCCGCGCGACAGGATCTGGTAGGTCGAGCGGATCGTGCGCTCGCAGTCGTTGCGCCACGACACGATGTCCTTGGCGAGCGCATTGGTCAGCTCCACCGGCTTGTCGTTGAGCGGGAAGAAGCCCGGCGCCTCGTTGCCGTAGATCGCCGCGAACTCGGGCGAAGCCACCCAGGTGAGGAAGGTCTTGGCGGCGTCCGCGTTCTTCGAGGCGGCGTTGAGGCCGAGCGCGATGTCCGGGTGGTCGGAAATGTAGCACTTGTCGCCGGCGGCGAGCACCGGCGGCTTGAAGGCGCCGATCTCGAAATCGGCCTGCTGCTCGAAGGTCGCGATCTCCCACGAGCCGGCCGGGTAGATCGCCGCGCGCCCGAGGGTGAAGAGGTTCTGGCTGTCGGGATAGGTCTGCGCCTGGTAGCCCTCGCCCATGTAGTCGGCCCATTTGGCGAGCGTCTCGTAGGGCTTCACCCATTCCGGATCGGTGAGCTTCTCCGTGCCGGCGACCAGCGCCTCGCGGCCGGCCTCGCCCTTCCAGTAGGTCGGGCCGATGTTCTGGTAGCCCATCGTGGCGGCTTCCCACTGGTCCTTGGTGCCCATGGCCAGCGGCACGTAGCGCCCGTCCGCCTTGATCTTGTCGAGGAGCGCGAAGAACTCGGCCTCCGTGGTCGGCGGCTCGACCCCGAGCTCCGTGAAGGCTGCCTTGTTGTACATGAAGCCGTGCAGCACCGCGGCCATCGGCACGCAGAAGGTCTGCTGGCCGTCGTCGCTCGACCAGGCCGTCTTGGCGATGGGCGAGAAGTTCTCGAGGCCCGAGAGCCCCGTGAGGTCGGCGAGCTGGCCCTTCTTGAACAGCGCCAGCGAGGCGTCGAACGGGCGGCAGGCGACGAGATCGCCGGCCGAGCCCGCGTCGAGCTTGGCCGAGAGGGCGGAGTTGTATTCGGTGGGCGCGGAGGGCGCGAAGGTCACCTTGATGTCGGGATGCTCGGCCTCGAAGGCGGGGATGATCTTCTCCTGCCAGATGGAGAGATCGTCGTTGCGCCAGCTCTCGATGGTGAGGGTCGTCTGCGCGAAGGCCGCCGGGACGAAGGCCGCGAGCGCGGCGAGACCGGTGGTGGCGCGGAGGAAAGCTCGGGTCATGCCAAAGTCCTTCTGGAGTCTCGCCCCCGGATGGGAGCCGATGAGAGGGCGGTCATTGCGCCCCGGCAGGGGTGCGGGCGGAAGGGTCGGGTCGAAGCGCGGCCAGCGCCGGCCGTAGATGGCCGTCGCTCGCCGCCAGCCGGCGCGCGGCGTCGGCGGGATCGCTCGCACCGGCGGCCAGAAGCACAGCGGCCTTCACGTCGCCGCCACCGGCGCCGAGCGCCTGCGCTGCGACATCGCGATCGACGCCGGCGGTGTGGGCGATCATCGCGGTGGCGCGGGCCACCAGCTTGGCGTTGTCGGCGCGAACCGCCACCATCTGCCCGTCATGCACATGGCCGCGGCGGATGGCGACCGCGGTGGAGAGCATGTTCAGCGCCGCCTTCTGCGCGGTGCCGGCGCCCATGCGGGTGGAGCCGGCGACGATCTCGGCGCCGGTGTCGAGGAGGACGGCGACGTCGGCATGGCCGAAGAGCGGGGCGCCCGCATTGTTGGCGACGGCGATGCAGGCCGCGCCGGCGGCGCGCGCCGCCTCGAGTCCGGCCACGACGTAAGGGGTGGAGCCGCTGGCGGAGATCGCCACCACGCAGTCGGCCTCGCCGATTGCCGCGGCCGCGACGTCGCGCCGGGCGGCGTCGGCATCGTCTTCCGGTCCGCCCGCGAAATCGTCGACGATGCCCCGCCCGCCGGCGAGGATCGCGAGGAAGCGCTCGGGCGGCTCGCCGTAGGTCTGCGGGATCTCCAGCGCGTCGGCGAGCGCGATCAGCGCCGGGCTGCCGGCGGCGAGATAGACGAGGCGACCGCCACGGGCGAGACGCGCCACGGCGAGATCGACGGCTTGCGCCAGCGCCGGCAAGGCCGCGTCCACGGCCCGCAGCGCACGCTGCTGGCCGGTGAGAAGCAGCGCCAGGACGTCGGTCGTCGGGCGCTGGTCGATGCCGTGCGCGGCGGGGTCGAGCCGTTCGGTGGCGCGCTCGGGCGCGGGATCGTTCGTCTTCATTCCCAAGCCTCCCTTCGCCCACAGCCCAGCGGACCGGAATGATTTGTCGTGTGGACGTTACCACCTTAATGCCATTCGTCCAGACCCGCTGTTAATTTTTTCAACACTTTTTGCGTTGCAGCAAAAAGATGCAGGCGAGGCGGATTGGAATGGCGACTATCGCGATCTGAAGCAGCTCATAGCCAACCCGAAGGGGTCTGAACCCAACCAAAACTGTCATTTGCACCGGCGTCACGGGGTCCGATCGCACAATCGCAGCGGTGGACTTGTCTCGCCGGTTTAGGTTGGTATGGTCGGCGGGATCGGAGTGGCACCATGCGAGATCTCCTTCTCATCGGGGTGGACGGCGGCGGTACGGGGTGCCGGGCCCGCGTGCGCGACCAAGACGGACGTCTCCTCGGCGAGGTGACGGGCGGCGCCACCAACGTCTTCACCGGCGTCGAGACCGCCCTTGCTTCGATCCTCGACACCGCCATTGCGGCGCTGGAGGCCGGCGGTCTCGGGGCCCGAGATCTCGCCCGCTGCGTCACGGGGCTTGGCCTGGCCGGCGCCAACGTCCCCTCCGTCGCCGCGGCCCTGCATGCGCAGCCGCTGCCCTTTGCCGCCCATGCGGTGGAGACCGACGCGGCCACCGCCTGCTGCGGCGCCTTTCCCGAAGGCGAGGGTGCGGTCGCCATTCTCGGCACCGGCACGGCTTATGCCCTGACGCATGGAGGCGAGACCCGGCTTCTCGGCGGCTGGGGCATGATGGTCTCCGACGTCGGCAGCGGCGCCGATCTCGGACGCCGGGCGCTCGCCGCCGCGCTCCTTGCCCATGACGGCGTGCTGGCGCGAGAAGGTCTGCCTGCCGCGTTGCTCGCGGCCTTCGGCGACGAGCCGAGCGCGATCGCCGAATTCGCCAAGACCGCCCTGCCGCGCGACTTCGGCGGCTTTTCGCCCCTCGTCTGGCACCATGCCGAAGCCGGCGACGCCGTGGCGCTCGCGCTCGTCGAGGAAGGGCTTGGCGTGATCGAGCCGATGTTGCGCCGCTGCCTCGCTCTCGGCGTGCCGCGTCTGGCGCTTCTCGGCGGCCTCGCGCCGCGCTACCGGCCGCGCATCGCCGCCGATCTCGCTGCACTCGTGGTGCAGCCCGCCGGCGATGCGATGGAGGGCGCGCTGGCGCTCGCCCGCTCGCTCCTGCCGGCGACGGCGCTCCGGTCTTCGACCTCGCAGGCCGTGGCATGACGGCCTCGCTCTTCCACGCCGCCGCCCTGCCGCTGGGCGGCGGCCCGCTCTACCTGCGGCTCCAGGCGATGATCCGCGGTGCCGTGGCCGACGGCCGGCTGAAGCCCGCCGATGCGCTGCCGCCCGAGCGCGAGATGGCGCTGAGCGTCGGCGTTTCACGTGTGACGGTGCGCAAGGCGCTCGAAGGGCTGGCCGCCGAGGGCGTGGTGGAGCAGCGCCACGGCTCCGGCACCTTCGTCTCCGCGCCCTCGCGCAAGGTGCAGCAGGGCCTCTCCAACCTCACCTCCTTCACCGAGGACATGGCGACGCGCGGCCGGCGCACCACTTCGGACTGGATCGTCCGGCGGATCGAGCGCGCCGCGCCGGCCGAGGCCATGCAGCTGGCGCTCTCGCCCGGCGAGAGCGTGGCGCGGCTGCACCGACTACGACGCGCCGACGGCCTCGCCATGGCGATCGAGCGCGCCTGCATCCCCGTCGCCATCCTGCCCGATCCCGCGGCGGTCGGCGCCTCGCTCTACGACGCGATGGAAGCCGCCGGCCACCGCCCGGTGCGCGCGCTGCAGCGCCTCACCGCGCAGAATCTCGGCCCCGACGATGCCGGTCTTCTCGGCCTCGCCGAGGGCACCGCGGCGCTCGCCATCGTGCGCGTCTCCTTCGACGCCGCGGGCCGCCCCGTGGAATTCACCCGATCGCTCTATCGCGGCGACGCCTACGACTTCGTCGCTGAACTCGCCCTGTCCGAACGAGGCCCCGCGTGACCGAACACAGCCTAATGCGCCGCGAGATCGACGAGATCCCGGCCGCCCTCCGCCGCCTCTTGGCGCAAGACGCCGCGATCGCCGCCATCGGCGCGCGGCTGCGAGCGCTCGACCCTGCCGTGCTCGTCACCGTGGCGCGCGGCTCCTCCGACCACGCGGCGACCTACGTCAAATACGCCTGCGAGATCACCACCGGCCGGCCCGTCGCCTCGCTCGGGCCCTCGATCGTCTCGGTCTACGGCGCGCGCCTGCGGCTCGAAGGTCAGGCGGCCCTGGCGATCTCGCAGTCCGGCCGCAGCCCCGACATCGTGGCGCTGCTGGCGGCGGCGCGCGAGGGCGGGGCGGAGACCTTCGCGCTCGTCAATGCCGAGGGCTCGCCGCTCGCCGCCGCCGCGCACGCGGTTTTGCCGCTCCAGGCCGGCCCCGAGCGCTCGGTGGCGGCCACCAAGAGCTTCGTCTCCTCCGTCGCCGCCGGGCTCGCGATCCTCGCCGCCTGGACCGGCGACGCCGCCTTGAAGACCGCGCTCGAAGCCCTGCCGGACGAACTGGAAACGCTGCCGCGGCCGGACTGGAGCGCCGCTCTGCCGGCCTTCGCGGGCGCCCGCTCGCTCTTCACGCTCGGGCGCGGCCCCGGCTTCGCGGTGGCGAGCGAAGCGGCGCTGAAATGCAAGGAGACTTCCGTGCTCCACGCCGAGGCCTATTCCGGCGCGGAGGTGCTGCACGGGCCGGTGTCGCTGGTGGAGCCGGGCTTCCCGATCCTCGCCTTCATGCCGGACGACGCGGGCCGCGCCGGGCTGGACGCCATCGCGGCGCGCGTCGCGGGTTCGGGCGCGGCGCTCTTCACGGTGGGCGCGGCCGGGCACGGTACAATGCTGCCGCACGCGCGCACCCGCCATCCGCTCACCGAGCCGCTCGCCATGCTCGCCGCCTTCTACGGCTTCGTCGAGACCTTGTCGCGCGAGCGGGGCCACGATCCCGACGTGCCGCGCGGCTTGAAGAAGGTGACGGAGACGCTCTGATGGACGCCTACGCCCTTCTCGGCCCCGCGCTCTTCGACGGCGAACGCCGCATCGAGGGGCATGCCCTCGTCATCCGCGACGGCGCGGTGGAGGCGGTCGTCCCGCCGGAGGCGCTGCCGGCCGGGCTCGAGATCCGCCGGCTGGCCGGCGGGCTCCTCGCGCCCGGCTTCGTCGACATCCAGGTCAATGGCGGCGGCGGCGTCCTCCTCAACGAGAACCCGAGCGTCGAGGGCATTCGGGCAATCTGCGCCGCGCATGCGCGCTTCGGCTCCACCGCGCTGCTGCCGACCGTCATCACCGACCGGCCCGCCGTCACCTTCGCCGCGATCGAGGCGGCGACGCGGGCCGTGGCCGAAGGCGTTCCCGGCTGTCTCGGCATCCATGTCGAGGGGCCGTTCCTCTCGGTCGCCCGCAAGGGCGCGCACGACCCCGCCCTGATCCGGTCGATGGGCGAGGGCGACCTCGCCGCGCTTCAGGCCACGACCGTGCGCCCGCTCCTCCTCACCGTCGCCGCCGAGACGGTGCCGCCCGCCCAGATCGCGGCGCTGGCGGCAAGCGGCATCCACGTCTCGATCGGCCATTCGGACGCCGATTTCGACACGGCCAACGCCGCCTTCGCAGCGGGCGCGACCTGCGTCACCCATCTCTTCAACGCCATGAGCCAGCTCGGCCACCGCACGCCCGGCCTCGTCGGCGCGGCGCTGGAGAGCGAGAGCGTCTGGTGCGGCTTCATCCCCGACGGGCACCACGTGCACCCGGCCGCCCTGCGCACCGCGCTCGCCGCCAAGCGAGGGCGCCGGCGGATGATCGCCATCACCGACGCGATGCCCACCGTCGGCTCGCCCGACGACGTCTTCGTGCTTTCCGGCCGGCGCGCGACCCGCGAGAACGGCCGGCTGACGCTCGACGACGGGACGCTGGCGGGCTCCGACCTCACGATGATCGGCGCCGTGCAGTATCTCGTGCGCGTCCTCGGCGTGCCCCTGCCCGAGGCGCTGCAGATGGCCTCGCTGCACGCCGCCGAATTTCTCAGCCTCGCGCCCCGCTACGGCCGGCTGCTGCCCGGCTCGCGCGCCGACATGGTCTGGCTCGACGATGCGCTGGAGCTTCGAGGAGTCTGGATCGGCGGCGCGCCGGCCGGCGGGTTCTAGCCGGCGGGGGCCGGACGCGGCCTCAGAGCGCCGCCAGCCAGTCGCGGGCGAGCGTCAGATCGGCCTGGCCGAGGCCGTGGCCGCCCGGCAGGATGCGATGATCCACATTGGCGCCCGCCGCGCGCAGGGCGCTCGCGAGGCGTTCGGCGTTCTCCGCGGGCACGATCGGGTCGGCGGCGCCCGACAGGATGAGCACCGGCTTGCCCCGTAGGTCCGCGGCGGGCGGCGTGCCGAGCGGCATCATGGCGCGCAGCAGCACCGCGCCGGCGAGCGTTTCGGGGTGGAGCCAGAGCAGGGCGCCGGCGATGTTGGCGCCGTTGGAGAAGCCGAGCGCCACCGGGGCGGGAAGATCGTAGGCCGCGCGGGCCTCGGCCACGAAGGCGGCGAGGTCGCCCGCCCGGGCGACGACGTCCGCCTCGTCGAAGACGCCCTCGGCCAGACGCCGGAAGAAGCGCGGCATACCGTTTTCCAGGACCTGGCCCCGCGGCGACAGGAGGGCCGCGCCGGGCGCCACCATGTCGCCGAGCGGCAGGAGATCGGCCTCGTCGCCGCCCGTGCCATGCAGGAGGAGAAGCGGCGGACGTGCGGTCTCGCCGCTCGCGGGGACGAGGCGATGGACGTGGGAAAGCGAGTTGCTCATGGCGGGCTCCTTCGGCGGTGTGTTGGGTGGCGGCGGAGCGAGCCCCGCCGCCCCGTTCGTTCGGGCGTCAGGCCGCGCCCAGCCCGAGATCGGGCAGGACGGCGGCGATGCGCTCGCGCTGCCCTTCGAGGAAGGCCGGCAGCTTGAGTTGGGTGCCGAGCGCGGCGGTCGGCTCGTCGGCGGCAAAGCCCGGCGCGTCGGTGGCGATCTCGAAGAGCACGTGGCCGGGCTCCCGGAAATAGACCGAGCGGAAGTAGTTGCGGTCCTTCTGCTCGGTGGTGCCGATGCCGTGATTCTCCTTGAGCCGCTCCACCATCGCGGCCTGCGCCACGTCGTCAGCGGCGCGGAAGGCCACGTGATGCACCGAGCCGCCGCCCGGCCGGGGTTTGAGGAAGCCGCCAACGGCGCGAAGATCGACCGTGCCTCCGACCCCGTCGGTGCTCGTGCGATAGCGCACCGTCGTGTCCTCGCGGGCCGCCTCGGCAAAGCCCAGCACGTCGGCGAGCACCGCGCCGGTCGGCGCGGCGTCCTCAACGAGGAGGCTCACCGAATGGAAGCCGCGGATCGCGTGCTCGGCCGGAACGTCGCCGGACGCGAAACCCGGCTCGCGCTCGGCTCCGGGCACGGCGACGAGGGCGAGCCGCATGCCGTCGGGATCGCGGAAGGCCACCACCGTCTCGCCGAACCGCTTCTCCAGCGCCTCGTGGGCGACGCCATGCGCGAGGAAGCGATGCGTCCAGAAGCCGATCGCCCCCTCGGGCACGCGGAACACGGTCTCCTGCGTCTCGCCGACGCCGAGGCGCCCGGGCGCCACGTGCTCCCAGGGGAAGAAGGTGAGGATCGTGCCGGGCGCGCCGGCCTCGTCGCCATAGTAGAGGTGCCAGGTGCCGGGATCGTCGAAATTGACGGTCTGCTTCACGAGGCGCAGGCCGAGCGTCCTCGTGTAGAAGCGGACGTTGCGGCTCGCCGGGCCGGCGATCGCGGTGACGTGGTGGATGCCGTGGGTCATGGGAAGGCTCCGGGTTCGGCTGTTCGCTCCACCCCACATAAGCGGCACGACCCCCGGATTGCACCTCTCGGATGATTGCGTCTATGCAATGCTGCCATTGCAGGAAGCGTATCTCGATTGCTTTCGCGCACCGCGCCGCGAGGACAGAGTCGATGCCCGATCCCTTCGCCGCGCTCGCCTGGGACGATCTGCGCCTGATCGGCGCGGTGGCGGAGGCCGGCACACTGCCGGCGGCCGCCCTGCGGCTGGGCCTTGCCCATTCCACCGTGTTCCGGCGGCTACGCGCGATCGAGGCCGCCGTCGGCTGCCCGCTCTTCGAGCGCCACGGCGCGGCGCTGCTCGCCACCGGCGCGGGCGAGGATCTGGCGCAGCTCGCCCGGCGGATGGGCGAGGATGTCGGCGCCGTGACGCGTCGGCTGGCGGGGCAGGCGCCGCTGCCGCATGGCGAGGTGCGCGTCGCCACCAACGATTCGCTGCTCATGCATCTCCTGCTGCCGCTCTTGGCGAGCTTTCGCGCGGCCTGCCCGAGCGTGCGTCTGGAGATCGTCGTCGGCAATCCCGCCGCCAACCTGTCGCGAAGGGATGCCGACGTCGCCATCCGCGCCGCCGACCGGCCGCCGGAGACGCTGGTCGGGCGCAAGGCCGCGCGCATCGCCTGGGCGCTCTACGGGCGGCGCGACGCGTTCCCCGGCGCCGTGCCGGACGAGGCGGCGCTTCTGGCGCAGGACTGGCTGTCGCTCGGCGAGGGCCTTGGCAGCATGAAGGTGGCGCGCTGGCTGGCGGCCCGCATGCCGCCGGAGCGGGTCGGGCTGCGCGTCGACAGCGTGCTGGCGCTGGCGCAGGCCGTGGAGGCCGGGCTCGGGCTCGCGCATCTGCCCTGCTTCGTCGGCGACGCCCGGCCGGCGCTTCGGCGCCTCGGGGCGCCCGAGCCGGAGTTCGCCGCCGATCTCTGGCTGCTGACGCATCCGGACCTGCGGGGCGCCGCGCGGGTGCGCGTCCTCCTCGACCACCTCGCCGCGGGCATCGCCGGGCAGCGCGCGCGGATCGAGGGCGCCGATCCCGGGGAAACTCGTGCCGTGGAAGCGCTGTCGCAGAACGTGGTGCGGGAGGAAACCGGCGCTTGAGGATGGGCGCCGGGGGAGGGGCCGGGACCCGTCAGCCCTGCGGCGCGGCGCGCTCGGCGGCGGACACCTTGGCGGTGCCGTCATTGGCCAGCGTCGCGGCGATGAGAAGCGCCGAACGGGCGCGACTGGACGCGGGTTCCGCGGCGGCAACGGCGATCGGCATCGTCACGGGCGTGCTCGCGGGGGCGGCGGCCACCGTGTAGCGGTTCACGAGGGCCTGCGCCTGCGCCTCGATGCGGCGCGAGCGGATGATCGCCAGCCGGCCGCGAAGGCCCGCGAGCGACAGCGAGGCGAGGAGCCGCGGCGCTGGCGAGCCTTGAGCCCGCACGGCCTCGTAGCGGCCCATCAGCGCCCAGAAGCGGCGCTCGGCCTCGGCATCGGTCCAGATTCGCGGCTGCGTCATGTCCTCGTCCTCGCACGAACCCGGGCGCGGGGTCCAGCGCCGGCGGCGCCCGCACGCGGGATCCTCCGGGCCCAACATGGCGAGGCCCGACCCGACACTAGAAACGCTGGCTTGTTCGGGGCTGGCCTTCGTGGCTTTCGCGTCGGGATCATGCGTTGGGCGCATCGCTCCCATTCGTTATGGTGCGTTGCAGCAAAGGAAGGGTGAGCGCATATTGAGGTCATTCAAGGAGATACAACATGAGCTTCACCAGCCGCATTCGCAGTGCCCTCCGCCCCGTCCGCGAGGACGATCGTGCCCACGCATACCTCAACGAAGCCACCTCGCTCGTCGACCTCGAGCGTCGCCAGCGCGAGATCGACCAGGGCCTTCTTCGCCGGCGTGCCTACCCCTTCTGAGGCCGGCCTCCATGCCGCTCTCCACGACATCGTAGAAAAGGCGCCCTTCGCAGGCGCCGTTTTCGTATCCGGACGTCGGTCCATGTGCCGCCTCTATTCGGCGGCCGGCCGCATCGTCGAGGCGCCGCGCGAGGGAAACTCGGTGACGCGCTTCCACGAGAGTTCATCCGCCTCCGGAGCGGCCGGCGCGGGATCCCGCGTCTCGCCATGACCGCCATGCCCGTGGTGGCCCGCCCCGTCGTCGGCCCGGTTCGGCTTCACCAGCCGCCCGAAGATCCGCCCCACGAGATGGCCGAGATCGTCCATCAGCGTGTAGAGCGAGGGGATGAAGACCAGCGACAGGACGGTGGAGACGAGAAGGCCGCCGATCACCGCGATCGCCATCGGCGCGCGGAACTCGCCGCCCTCGCCCGACGCCATCGCCGCCGGCACCATGCCCGCCGCCATCGCCAGCGTCGTCATGATGATCGGGCGCGCCCGCTTGCGACCGGCGTCGATGATCGCCTCGCGCTGCGGCATGCCGTGTTTCTCCTGCTCCACCGCGAAGTCCACGAGCATGATCGAGTTCTTCGTGACGATGCCCATCAGCATGAGGATGCCGATCACCACCGGCATCGACACGGCGTTCTGCGTGATCAGCAGCGCGCCCACCACGCCGCCGACCGAGAGCGGCAGCGAGGCGAGGATGGTGATGGGCAGGAACACCGAGCCGAAGAGCAGGATCAGCACCACCAGCACCATCATGATGCCCGCGCCCATCGCCGACGCGAAGCCGGTGAAGACCTCGGCCTGGATCTCGGCGTCGCCGACCTCCTGGATGCGCACGCCCGCGGGGAAGCTCTTCACCGCCTCGCCGGCCATGATGTGCTGCGAGCCCTCGCCGATCTCGTGCCCCGGCGCCATCGCGGTGCCGACCTTGACGAGGCGCTCGCGGTCGTAGCGGTCGATCGTCGAAGGCCCCTGGCCGAAGCCGATCTCGGCCACCGCGTCGAGCGGCACCGAGGCGCCGCTCGCGGTGCCGACGCGAAGGCTGCGGATCGCCTCCAGATCCTCGCGCGCGGTCTCCTCCAGCTGGACGCGGATCGGCACCTGCCGCGTGCCGACGTTGAACTTGGCGAGATTGGCGTCGGCGTCGCCGATCGTGGCGACGCGCACGGTCTGCGAGATGGCTTCCGGCGCGATGCCGAGATCGGCGGCCTCGTCGAGCCGTGGCCGGATGCGGATCTCCGGCCGGGCGAAGGAGGCCATGGCCGAGGGGTTGGCGAAGATCGGATCGCGCCGCATCTCCGATTCCAGCGCCGCCGCGGCTTCCGACACCGCGGCGCCGTCTGCGCCGAGAATGCCGACGGAGAGTTCGCGGTCGCCCCGGTCGTTGACGAAGTAGGAGCGAAGATCGGGAATCTCGGCGAGCTTGGCCGTGACGATCGGCTCGAGATCGCCTTGCGTGCGCGTGCGCTCGAACTTGCGTGTCAGGTTCACCGTCATCGCGGCGCGGCGCACCTCCAGCGTGCCGGTGGGCGAGGAGCCGCCGATCACCAGCACCGAACGCACCTCCGGCAGCTCGCGAAGGCTGGCCGCCGCCCGGTCGGTGACGGCGCGCGTCGTCTCCAGCGTCGAGCCCGGCGGCAGTTCCACCGAGACCACGATGCGCGAGGCGTCTTCCTTGGGAATGAAGCCGGTGGGCAGGAGGCCGATCGCCTGGATCGACAGCACGAAGAGCCCGATGCCCGCCGCCAGCGTCACCCAGCGGAAGCGCACGGTGAACCCGAGAAAGCCGGTATAGGCGCGCATCAGCGGCCCGTCGCGCTGCTCGGCCGGGTGCGGACGGTTGATGTAGGCGAAGAGCACCGCGACGATCGCCGCCCCGATCGCGATCGCCATTCCCGCCTCGCCCGCCTGATCGAACGAGACTGGCGGCAGCTCGGCCGCGAGCGGGCGCAGGACGTTGGCGAGCCCGTTCGTCGTCGCCGCGCCCGGCAGCGCCGCGAGCGCGAAGAGCGCGCCGACCGCAAGGCCCGCGAGCGGCGCGAGGATCAGCACATAGCGGCCGAGCAGCCGGCGGAAGCCCGGCCCCTCGTGACGGTGCCGGCGGAAGAAATAGGCCGCCAGCATCGGCGTCACCAGCCGCGCCACGAGGAGCGAGAAGAACACCGCCATCGCCACTGTGAGGCCGAACTGCTTGAAATACTGGCCGGCGACGCCGCCCATGAAGGAGACCGGCGCGAACACCGCGATGATCGTCAGCGTGATGGCGATCACCGCGAGGCCGATCTCGTCGGCCGCGTCGATCGAGGCCTGGTAGGGCGGCTTGCCCATGCCGATGTGGCGCTCGATGTTCTCGATCTCGACGATGGCGTCGTCGACGAGAATGCCCGTCACCAGCGTGATGGCGAGAAGGCTGATGAGGTTGAGCGAGAAGCCCATCAGGCTCATCGCCCAGAAGGTGGGAATGGCGGCGAGCGGCAGGGTGATTGCGGCCACCAGCGTGGCGCGCCAGTCGCGCAGGAAGAGGAGCACCACCACCACGGCGAGGAACGCGCCCTCGCCGAGCGTCTCCATCGCCGATTCGAAATTGCCGTAGGTGTAGGTGACGCTGTCGTCGATGCGCGAGAAGCGCACGTCGGGATGGGCTCGCCCCAGTTCCTCGACCCGCCCCGCCGCGAGATCGGCGACGGTGGTGTCGCTGGCCCCCTTGGCGCGGTAGATCGAGAAGGCAACCACGGGTTCGCCGTCGAGCCGGGCGAAGGAGCGCGGCTCCTCGTAGGCGTCGATCACCGTGCCAAGCTCTTCCAGCCGCACCTGCCGCCCGCCGGGCAGCGCGATGCGGGTGGCCGCGAGGCCGGAGACGGTTGGCGCCGAGGAGAGGGTGCGGATCGCCTGCTCCTGCCCGCCGAACTCGCCGCGACCGCCGGAGAGATCCACGTTGGTGGCGCGCAGCTGCGCGTTGACGTCGGCCGCGGTGATGCCGAGCGCGCCGAGCCGGTCGGGGTCGAGGCGCACCTGTACCTCGCGCGACACGCCGCCCATGCGCTCGACGCGCCCGACGCCCTTGAGGCCCTGCAGCGCGCGCACCACCGTGTCGTCGACGAACCAGGAGAGCTGCTCGGGAGTGAGCCCCGGCGAGGAGGCCGCATAGGTGACGATCGACTGGTTCTCGACCTCGATGCGCTGGACGATCGGCTCCTCGATCGTGCGCGGCAGGTCGGAGCGGATCTTGGCGACCGCGTCCTTGACGTCGTTCAGCGCGCGGTCGGTGTTCACCTCCAGGCGGAACTCGGCGGCGGTCACCGACTGCCCGTCGGTGACGGTGGAGGTGATGTGCTTGACGCCGGTGACGCCGGCGATGGCATCCTCGACCTTCTTGGTGACCTGCGTCTCGAGCTCGGCGGGCGCGGCGCCCGATTCCAGCACCGTGACGGAGATCACGGGCACGTCGATATTGGGAAAGCGGGTGATCGGCAGCGTCAAGAAGGAGACGATGCCGAGCGCCACCAGCACCACGAAGAGGAGGATGGGCGGCACCGGATTGCGGATCGCCCAGGCGGAGATGTTCCAGTTCATCGCGCGGCCTCCGCGGTGAGCGCCGGCGCGGCCGGCACGGGGGTGACGCGGTCGCCGTCGCGCACGAAGGTGCCGGCGAGCGACACCACGCTCTCGCCCTCGTCGACGCCGGTGAGGATTTCCACGTCGCTGCCCGCGGCGATGCCGAGCGTGACGGGCCGCGTCTTCACGATCCCGTCCGCCACCACCTGGACGCTCGCCTTCGCCCCGTCGGCGACCACGGCGGTGCGCGGCAGCACCACGCCGGTGGAGCGCTTCGTCTCCACCACGGCGCGCGCGAAGGCGCCGGTGCGCAGGCCCGGGGAGGGCGGCAGCGCGATCTTCACCCGGCCGAGCCGCGTCGCCGGATCGACCTTCGGCGAGACGAGCCGCACGCGGCCTTCGACGTCGGATCCGTCGGCGGCCGTGACCACGGCGACCTGCCCGACGTCGAGGGCGCCCAGCGCGCTTTCCGACACCTCGGCGTCGAGCTCGACCAGCGCGTCGCGCGCGATCTCGAAGAGGCCGCCGCCGGCGGTGGAGACCACGGCGCCGAGCCGCGCGACCCGCGCGAGCACCAGCCCGTCGGTCGGCGCCTTGATCTCGGCCTTGGAGCGGCGCAGCGCCAGCTGGCGGCGCTCGGCCTCGGCGCTCGCCCGGTCGGCCTCGGCCAGCGCCACGCCTTGGCGCGCCGAAGCGAGACGCGCGTTGGCGGCCGCCGCCGCCGAGACGCGGGTGTCGAGAATGTCCTGGCCGACGATGCCCTTCTCGTTCAGCGAGCGCGTGCGCTGGAGCGCGGTGCCGGCCTCCGTGGCGGCCGAGGCCGCCTCGTCGACGAGCGCGCCGGCCTGCGTGATGCCCGCCTCGGCCCGCGCGATCTGCGTCTCGGCCCGCGCGAGATCGACGTCCACGAGGTCGGTGGCGAGACGCGCCAGCACGTCGCCGCGCTTCACGAGGTCGCCCTCGTCGACGAGCAGCTCCTCGATGCGAAGGCCGTCGACGTCGGCGCCGACCATCACGGTCTCGCGTGGGCTCAGCGTGCCGGTGAGGACCACCTGCGAGACGATCTCGCGCCGGTTCGCCGACACCACGGTGAGGCTCGGCGGCTGCGGCGCCGCGGTCGTCGGGGCGGCGGCATCCGCCGCAAGGGCCGGTGCGGCGAGAAGGAGCGGCACGAGGAGCGCGCCGAGGCACAAGCGGGAGGACATGGCCGAATTCCGGAAGGAGGGCGCGGCGGGGCGCGGGACGAACGAGCGGGCGCGGCGCGGCGCGAGCGGGGCGGAGGTCATGGAATGTGCGGTCGGTGCGGTCATGGGGCCGTGGGCCGCAGCAGGCCGACGAGGACGCTTCGCAGATATGGCGCGATGCGCTCGAGATCGAAGTCGGGCTGCAGTTGCAGGCGCAGGAGCAGGCCGTCGCCGATGCCGAAGATGATCGTCATCACCGCGTCGAGATCGAGATCGGCGGCGATCTCGCCGCTCGCCTGCGCGGCGAGAAGCGCCTCGCGGAACGTCGAGCGCACCTCGCCTTCGATCTCGTGGAAGCGCATCCCGACGGCCGTGTTGCGCAGCGATTCCGAGCAGATCTCGACCATCAGGCCGCCGCTCTCGGGGTCGCGCGCGCCTCTCAGATAGTCCATCGCGACCGCCGTCATGCGTTCTACCAGCGGGCCGGGGCCGGCCATCGCGGCCATGCAGGCCTGCGCGCCGACGCGCTCCTCCTCGGCGATCGCCTCGATGATGGCGTCCTTGGAGGGAAAGTAGCGGTAGAGCGCGCCGGGGCTCATCGCCGCCTCGGCGCAGATCCGTCCCATCGAGGCGCCGTGGAACCCGTGGCGCGAGAAGCAGGCGCGGGCCGCCCGCAGCACGTGCTGGCGGCGGCGGTCGCCTGCACTGGGCGCCGCGGAGGGATCGGGGAAGGCGGGCAGCAGCGACAAGGAAAATCTCCGGTCCGGCGCGCGTCGAGCGAGAGCGAACGATCGTTCTCATAGCCCGATCCCGGCCGTGAGTCGAGTCGCGCAAGGCGGTAGCGTCGGCGGCCGCTCCGTCGGCGGGCGGCAGGAGCGATCGACCGTCGGGCGAGGGCTCCGGGCCGAAACGACGGGATGCGAGGGACTGGCCGGTCACCCGGCGCTCGGCTCAGACGTGCCGCTCGTCGGCGCCGAACGGGACGGTGCTGCGGAAGGCGGCGAGCACGTCGCGCGCCGTCGGATGATGGGCCACTAAGCGTTCGAGGCTGGGGCGCTGCAGCACGGTGAGCGCCCAGAGCAGCCGCCGGACCTCCTCCTCCGCGTCCGACAGGCCCTGCCCGAAGCCATGGGCGCCGCGCGGATCGAGACCGGCCAGCCCGAAGCCCGCCGATCCCCGAGCGGCGGGCAGGCCGGTCTCGATCCACGCGGCGCCCGCGCGCAGGGCGCGGTCCGCGGGAGGAAGGGGAAAGCGGAGGATCTTCATGGCAGGCTGATGGGTCCTCGGGGCCAAGACGAAGGGGTAGACCCGATGTTTATCAGCAGAAGCTTAAGGAATTCACGATGGTTTCGCGCAAGCTTGGGCGTCGCCCCGTGCGACGGCCGATGTCGAGGCCGTGGGGCGGGCACTTCGGGCCGATCGAGCCCGGCGCCTTGCGGGTGAGTGACGCGCGGGCTGCCGAGGGTCCGCCAGCGCCGGCCTGGGTAGGGAGAGGCCGGCAGCGCAGGGTTGACTTGCGCCCGGCGATCGGGCTTTAACGCGCCTCAAATCTTGCGTTCGTTCCGTTCTGCAAACCGCCGACCCTGTCCCTCGCTTCGCCGAGCCGCAGGGAGGTTCCCATCCGCCAGCGAGTTTCGCCCGCGGATGCGTTTCCGTTTGGTGGTTCGTCGGGTTGGATCGGCCGCGATTCGTCCCCATTCTCGGGTTCCGGGTCGTTCCGGTCGGCGAATGGAAAAGGTGTCGCGATGTTCGAATCCCTTCAGGACCGCCTCGGGTCCATCCTGAACGGCCTCACCGGCCGGGGCTCGCTGTCGGATGCCGACGTGGCGGCGGCGCTGCGCGAGGTGCGCCGCGCCCTGCTCGAGGCCGACGTCTCGCTCGAGGTGGTGCGCTCCTTCACCGACCGGGTGCGCGAGAAGGCGGTGGGCGCCGAGATCGTCAAGTCGATCAAGCCCGGCCAGATGGTGGTCAAGATCGTCCACGACGAGCTCGTGGCGACGCTGGGCTCCGACCAGGTGGCGATCGACCTCAACGCGCCCGCCCCCGTCACCGTGATGATGGTCGGCCTGCAGGGCTCGGGCAAGACGACCACTTCGGCCAAGATCGCCAAGCGGATGACGGAGCGCCAGAAGAAGCGCGTCCTCATGGCCTCGCTCGACACGCGTCGCCCGGCCGCGCAGGAGCAGCTGCGCATTCTCGGCGAGCAGACCAAGGTCGCGACGCTGCCCATCATCGCCGGCCAGGGCCCGGTCGAGATCGCCGCGCGCGCCGCCCAGGCCGCCAAGCTCGGCGGCTACGACGTGCTCATCCTCGACACGGCCGGCCGCACCCATATCGACGAGCCGCTGATGGCCGAGATGGCCGAGATCAAGGCGGCGACGCGACCGCACGAGATCCTGCTCGTCGCCGACAGCCTGACCGGCCAGGACGCGGTCAATCTCGCGCGCTCCTTCGACGAGCGCGTCGGCATCACCGGCATCGTGCTCACCCGCGTCGACGGCGACGGGCGCGGCGGTGCCGCGCTGTCGATGCGCGCCGTCACCGGCAAGCCGATCAAGCTCCTCGGCACCGGCGAGAAGATGGACGCGCTGGAGGATTTCCATCCCTCGCGCATCGCCGACCGCATCCTCGGCATGGGCGACATCGTCTCGCTCGTGGAGCGCGCCGCCGAGACCATCGACGCCGACAAGGCGGCCGCGATGGCCAAGAAGATGCAGGCCGGCAAGTTCGACCTGAACGACCTCGCCGACCAGATCGCCCAGATGCAGCGCATGGGCGGCATGGGCGGCGTCATGGGCATGATGCCCGGCATGGCCAAGATGAAGGACCAGATCTCGGCCGCCGGCATGGACGACAAGCTGCTCAAGCGCCAGCTCGCCATCATCTCCTCGATGACGAAATGGGAGCGCGCCAACCCCGACGCCCTCAAGCACTCGCGCAAGAAGCGCATCGCGGCGGGCTCGGGCACCGATTCCGCCGACATCAACAAGCTTCTCAAGATGCACCGCCAGATGGCGGACATGATGAAGTCGATGTCGGGCAAGGGCGGCAAGGGCGCCGGCATCATGGGCAAGCTCATGGGCGGCCTCGGCGCCAAGATGGGCATGCCGCCCGGCCTCGCTGGGGGCATGGGCGGCATGCCCGACCTCTCGAAGATGGACCCGCGCCAGCTCGAGGAGATGGCGAAGGCCATGGGCGGCGCCGGCGGCCGTGGCGGCCTGCCGCCCGGCTTGCCCCCCCTCGGCAAGGGGCTTCCCGGTCTCCCCGGCGGCGGCTTTTCCGGCCTGCCGGGCAAGAAGAAATAGCGTCGGCTCGTCGGCTCTCGTCACCTCGATACATCCACCGACCACGGCGACCCTCCAAGAAGACGCCGGGATCACAAGAACCAAAGGAACGACCCCATGCCCCTGAAGATGCGCCTCGCCCGTGCCGGCTCCAAGAAGCGTCCCTACTACCACATCGTCGTCGCCGACGCCCGCTCGCCCCGCGACGGCCGCTTCGTCGAGACCGTCGGCTCCTGGAACCCGATGCTGCCGAAGGACGCCGAGCGCGTCACGCTGAAGGACGACCGCATCAAGCATTGGCTCGGCGAGGGCGCCCAGCCCACCGACCGCGTGCTGCGCTTCCTCGACAAGGCCGGCATCGCCAACCGCCCGGTGAAGTCGAACCTGACGAAGGGCCTGCCCGGCAAGAAGGCGCAGGAGCGCGAGGCCGAGCGCAAGCAGCGCGAGGAAGACGCCGCCGCCGCCGCCGAGAAGGCCGCCGCCGAGGCGAACGCGCCGGCCGCCGCAGCGGACGAGGCTCCTGCCTCCGAGTAAGACGAAGATTTTACGCTTTCGTCGTAGTCTTCGCGGCGCGTCGGTCCCTCCCGGGATCGGCGCGCCGTTTTCGTGTCCACCGGTCTGCCGGTGCAGCGGGGGTTCTTCGATGCAACGCGACCTCGCCGGCCCGGCGACCGGCCCCTTCGGAGGCACCGCCGACGCATACGGCTTCGATATGTTCGCGCTCGCCCCGGTGCCGCTCTGGCTCGAGGACTGGAGCGCCATCCGCGCGCTGATGGACGAGTGGCGCCGCGCCGGGGTCGAGGATCTCGAAGCCTTCCTCGCCGCCGATCCCTCGCAGGTGCGCCGCTCCGCCGGGGCGATCCGCATCCTCGACGTCAATCCCCGCACGCTCGCCCTGTTCGAGGCCGCGGACACCGGCGAACTCGTCGCCCGCCTCGGCGACGTCTTCGCCGGCGTGATGCTCGAGAACCACCGCGACGAGCTCGTCCAGCTCTGGTCCGGTTCCACCGGATTCACCAGCCAGGCCGTGAACCACACGCTCACCGGCCGCGCCCTCGACATCCAGCTGAAGGGCCGCATCCTGCCGGGCTTCGAGGCGGATTGGAGCCGGGTGCTCGTGGTGACCGAGGACGTCAGCGAGCGCGAGGCCGCGCGGCGCCGGGCCGCGGTGAGCGAGGCCCACGCCCGGTTTCTGTTCGAGCACTCGCCGGTGTCGATCTGGGTCGAGGACTTCTCGCAAATCCACGCCCTCCTGGCGGAGGTGCGCGCCAGCGGCGTCACCGACTTCCGCACCTTTCTCGAGGTCCATCCCGAGTTCCTGACGCGCTGCATGAGCGAGGTCCGGGTCATCGACGTCAACCGGCAGACGCTCACCGTCTTCGGCGCACCGGACCTCGCGACGCTTCTGGCCTCGCTGCCGGAGATCTTCCGCGACCGCCTCGCCCCGCCCTTCCGCGAGGAGCTGATCGATCTCTGGAACGGGCGTCTGACGCAGACCCGCGAGGTCGTCAACTACTCGCTCGACGGCGAGGAGATGCATTTCGTCATGCAGTTCCACGTGCTTCCCGGCCACGAGCACGACTGGTCGCTCGTTCAGGTGGCGCTCACCGACATCACCGCGCGCAAGAAGGCCGAGGCCTATCTCGAATATCTCGGCAAGCACGACGTCCTCACCAAGCTCTACAACCGCTCCTTCTACGCCGACGAGATGAACCGGCTGGAGCGGCGTAAGCTCGAAACCGTCAGCGTGCTCGTGGCCGATCTCAACGGCCTGAAGGGCCTGAACGACCAGCTCGGACACGCTGCGGGCGACACGCTGCTGCGCCGCGCCGGCGAGGTCTTCGCCGAGGCCGTGCGCCTGCCCTGGCACGCCGCGCGCATCGGCGGCGACGAGTTCGCGGTGCTCATGCCCCATGCCGGCGCGGCGGAGGCGGCGGCGCTGCTGCAGACGATCGACGATCTCTGCGTCATCAACTCGCAGTTCCATCCCGGCGAACGCCTGTCGCTCTCGATGGGCACGGCGACGCTGCGCGCGGGCGAGCGGCTGGAGGAGACCGTGAAGCGCGCCGATCTTCGCATGTACGAGGCCAAGCGCCGCCACTATGCCACGACCGGCGATCGGCGCGGCGCGCTTCCCGCGTCCTGAGCCGTCCGGCGGGGCGAGCGGAGGCCGGAGCGGGGCGAGACCGGCTTGACGCGCGCCGACGGGGGCCGCACAGAACGGGCACGCGCCTCGCGCCGCCGCCCTTTTCCGAGCTCCCTTCGAGACTGTTCCCGCCCCCGTGTCCGATCCCGTTTCCGCTCCCGAACCCGTCCTCCTCGGCACCATCGGCGGTGCCCATGGCATCAAGGGCGAGGTGCGCGTCCAGTCCTTCACCGCCGACCCCGAGGATCTCGGCGCCTACGGGCCGCTGCGAGATTCCAAAGGCACCGTCTTCACCGTGGTCTCGGCGCGGGCGCAGAAGAACGTCGTGGTGGTGCGCTTCGCCGAGGTCGCGGATCGCAACCACGCCGAGCGCCTCAACGGCACCGAGCTCTTCGTCGATCGCTCGAAGCTGCCGGCCGAGGGCGAGGAGGAGTTCTATCAGGCCGATCTCGTGGGGCTCGTCGCCCGCCTCACCACGGGCGCGGTGATCGGCGAGGTCGTGGCCTTCCACGACTTCGGCGCCGGCGACATTCTCGAGATCGCGCCGGAGGCGGGCCCGAGCGTGATGATCCCCTTCACCGAGATCGCCGTGCCCGAGATCGACCTCGATCTCGGCTTCATCCTCGTCGAGCCGGTGGCCGCCGGGCTGGAGGGCACGGTGGAGGCGCGCGAGGGCGAGGAGAGCGACGAGGACGGTGCGTCGAGCTAGGGCATTTCCCGTGAAAGCCGGATCGGCTTCCACGACCGGACAATGCGTGGCTCGAGGCCCCGCCCGTCGCGCTTGCCGCGTTGCCACGAGGGCCGTGGACGGCTAATCGCTGCGACGACGCGCTTGGCCGCCCGCTCGGGCCGCCTGTCATCGGGAGAGACGTCATGATCATCGTCGCCGGAACGCTCCAGCTCACCGAAATCGGCCTCGCCTCGCTGCGCGATGCCGCGCGCGCCGTGATCGCGGCGACGCGCGAGGAAGAGGGCTGCATCGTCTATTCCTTCGCCGCCGACCTCACCGAGCCCGGCCTCGTGCGGATCTACGAGGAATGGGAGAGCCGCGAGACGCTGAAGGCGCATGGCGACAGCGCCCATGTCGCGACCTGGCGCGAGGCGCTGAAGAGCGTCGACGCCAAGAGCTCGGAGCTGAAGCTCGTCGAGGTCGCCTCGGTCGAGCCCTTCCGCTGAGCGAAGAGCGGTCCGCGATGCCGTTCCACGCCACGCTCCTGACGCTGTACCCCGAGATGTTTCCGGGGCCGCTCGGCGTCTCGCTGGCGGGCCGGGCGCTGGAGCGCGGCGACTGGCGGCTCGAAACGTTCAACATCCGCGAGCACGGCGAGGGGCGCCATCGCCTCGTCGACGACACGCCGGCCGGCGGCTCGCCGGGCATGGTGCTGCGGGCCGACGTGCTGGCCAGCGCCATCGACGCCGCCGTGCCCGAGGGCGACGCGCGCCCGCGCCTCCTCATGAGCCCGCGCGGGCGCCCGCTGACGCAAGGTTTCGTGCGCGAGCTCGCCGCGGGCGAGGGCGTCGTCGTCGTCTGCGGTCGGTTCGAGGGGGTGGACGAGCGGGTGATCGAGGGCCGCGGGCTCCTCGAAGTGTCGATCGGCGACTACATCCTGTCGGGCGGCGAGATGGCGGCGCTGGTGTTACTCGACGCCGCCGTGCGCCTGCTCCCCGGCGTCATGGGCAACGCGCTCTCGGGCGAGGCGGAGAGCTTCGAGGGCGGGCTCCTGGAACACCCGCACTACACGCGCCCATCGGTGTGGGAGGGGCGCGAGATCCCCGCAGTGCTGCGCTCGGGCGACCATGGCGCGGTGGCGCGCTGGCGCCGGGCCGAGGCGGAGCGCCTCACGCGGGAGCGCCGGCCCGATCTCCTCCTTCCCCGACGCTGACGAGCGACGGCTCTGCATGCAGTGACGGGCATGCAGGGACGGGCATGGTCAAATGGAGGACGGATTCTATCCTTAAGTACCGCGACCTGATTCGCTCTCGCAGCTTGCGGAAAACCCCGTGTTCCCATCCCTGGCCCCGTTCTGGAATGGCGAGATCGCCGGAACGGTGGCGCGTCTGGCCGGGCTGGTCGCCGTGGCCGGGCTCGGGCTCGCCTTCGCGCTGACGCGCATGGGCGACGCGGCGCCGGGCGGGCGCGGCGTCGCCGTTCTGTCGGCCACCGTTCGGCCCGCCACCGTGCTGCCGGTTGCGCCCGCGCCCGTCTCGACGGCTCCCGCGCCGGTCGGGGTCGTCGCCGCGCCGAGCTGGAGCCGGGATCTGGCGCTCGGGACCATGCGCCCGGCGTTCCGGCGCGGCGTGCGGGGGGAACCCGAAGCGATCTGCGAGCGGCTGCGTGCCGCCGGCTGGCCGCTGGGGCGCTGGACCGGGAGCCTCGTCGGCGGTGGGCGCGGCGAATGCGCCGGCCGGCGCGCCTATCCGGCATCCGCGGCGGGACGGCCGGCCACCACGGTCTTCGCGATGCTGCGCGGCGCGGCGCAGTCCCCGGCGTCCGAAGGGCCGGGCGGCAGCGAAGCGCTGCGCGAGATCCGCATGAAGCTGAACCTCCTCGACCCCGGCACGGCGGGGCGCGCGGCGGCGGATGCGGCGGGAGCGCTCGGGGCGGCCTTCGCCGCGCTCGGCTGGGCCGCACCTGCCGGGACGCTCACCCGGATCGCCGCGCTCGAGCCCTTCTCCGGCGAGGAGCGCGGCGTGCGCCTCCGCTTCTGGCGCGAGGTCGGCGACGAGGAGCGCTACAACCTGACCGTCGAGCTGCCGCGCCCGCTCGCGGTTCCCGACGCGACGCGCTTCCTGCCGATCCGGCGCGGCTGACGATCGAAGGGGCGCAAGATCAGCTCTCGCGGCGCGGCGGCACGGGCGACCCGGCGCGGGCAGGGAAGCTGCGTTCGCGCGCCCAGACGATGGCCGCGCTGCGGCGCGTCACCCCGATCTTGCGGTAGAGCGAGGCGACGTGGTTGCGCACGGTGTGGGGCGACAGGTGCAGCGCGGCGGCCATCTCCTTGTCGCCGAGCCCCTGGCAGATCAGGCCGAGCACCTCGCGCTCGCGCTCCGACAGGTCGCCGAGATCGGAGGAGGGGGGCGCGGCGTCCTGCGGCTGGCGCAGCGAGGCGAGCTTCTCGACGATGCGCCGGCTGAACCAGGACGTGTCCGACATCACCGTCTCGATGGCGGTGACGAGCTCGGCCTCGGTGCGCTTGCGCTCGGTGACGTCCTGCAGAGCGCAGAGGGCGCAGTCCTCGCTCCCGATGAGAATGCGCTCGGCCGAGAGCAGCGCCTCGACGCGCCCGCCCTTGCCCGATTTCAGCGACACTTCGAGATCGCTGAGGCTCGGCGAATGGGCCAGCGCGGCGGCGATGCGCGAGGTGGCGGAGGGGCCGCCGTCGAGAAGGCCGCTGCCCTCGCCGAGGATCTCCTCCTTCGGGCGACCGAGGAGATCGGCGAAGGCGTCGTTCACCTCGATGAAGCCAAACGGATCGAGCCGCACGATGGCGGTGGCCGCCGGCGAGAGGCGGAACGCCTTGGCGAAGCGCTCCTCGCTCTGGCGCAGCGAGCGCTCGGCCTGGCGTCGCGGCTCGAGGTCGGCGAAGGTGAAGAGCATCGAGGGCTCGTCGGCGATGTCGATCGGCTGCCCGGCGACGAGGACGCGCTTGTGCTCGCCGCCCGGCAGCGCGAGGTCCGCCTCGGTCTGGGGAATGGTCTCGCCGGCCCGCAGACGCTCGATCGCCTGCTCGCGGTCGGCCGAGCCCGCGAGAATGTCGAGCTCGTAGGCCGAGCGCCCCACCACGTCCCGGCGCTCGAAGCCCGTCATCTCGGTGAAGCCGCGGTTGACGCGCACGAAACGCAGATCCTTGAGCCGGCAGATGATGGCGGGTGCCGGGTTGGCGTTGAAGGCGCTCTCGAACCGGTCCTCGGCCTCGATGCGGGCCGTCTCGTCCTCCACCACCATCACCAGATAGTCGGGCTCGCCGTCGTCGTCGGTGATCAGCTGGAAGCGGATCGAGTGGATGCGCAGGTCGTCCGGATCGTCGGCGGGCACCACCTCGACCAGAACGGGCTCGCTCTTCTCGCCGCGCAGCAGGCGGTCGATGGCGATGTCGCCTTCGATGAGCGGGCTCTTGTCGCGCCGCGCGAGACGGAAGCGTTCGCGGTAGTCGTCGAGATCGCGGCCGAGATCGGCGAGCCGGCCGACGCCGTGCATGTCGATCGCGGCCCGGTTGGCCCAGAGGATCGTCTCGTCGAGATCGATGAGCACGATTCCGTCGGTGAGGCCGGAGATGAGCTGGTGGAGCTGGCGATGGTCGCGTGTCGGCCGGGTCATCGTCTCGAAATCGTCCTCCGCGTCACCCCGGCCCGCGCCGGGCGATCGTCCGCCTCGTGTCCTCTGCCTCATGCCCCCGGCCTCGCGCCGGCGCAACTCAGTCGTGCAACGCGGCGAGCGGAACCGCCAGCACCGAGCGCAGTCCGTCTTCATGCCATTCGTGCCGCATCTCGCCGCCGAGCTGGCCCGAGGCGCTGCGCTCGGCCAGGAGCGTGCCGAAGCCCTGGCGGGCCGGCGGCCCTTCGACGGGCGGCCCGCCGGTCTCGTGCCAGTCGATCTCGAAGCGTCCCTCGCCCGGCCGCGTCTCGATGTGGATGCGGCCCTCCTCGTTCGACAGGGCGCCGTATTTCATCGCGTTCGTGGCGTGCTCGTGGATGATGAGCGCCAGCGCCGTGGCGGCGCGTGCGCCGATCGGCCCGTCGGGCCCCGAGACCGTGAAGCGCCAGTCGCCGCTCTCGGTGCGGTAGGCGTCGAGAAGGGTCGAGAGCAGGCCGTGCACCGTGGTGGCGATCGGCTGCGACCGCGAAGCCGCGGAATGGGGCCGCACGTAGTCGTGCGCCAGCGCCAGGGTGGCGAGCCGCTGGCGCAGCCCGTCGGCATAGGGACGCAGCGCGGGATCGCGCCGCGCCGAGGTGGAGACGAGGCTGCCGACCACGGCGAAGATGTTCTTGATGCGGTGGGCGAGCTCGCGCGCCAGGAGATCGGCCGCCTCCTCCGCCTGCCGGCGCTCGTGGATGTCGAGGCTGATGCCGGCCCAGCGCCGGACGACGCCGGCCGCGTCGCGGATCGGCTGGGCGCGCACCAGCATCCAGCGGTAGCTGCCGTCGCGGCGCCGGAAGGGCATCTCCATCTCGAACGGGTGGCCGCCTGCCAGCGCCGCGCCCCAGGCGGCGGCCACGCCCGCGCGCTGGTCGTCCTGCACGACGCTCATCCAGCCCTCGCCCGCCGTGTCGGCGGGGCCGAGCCCGGTGAACTCGAACCAGTGCGGGCTGGTATAGGTCATCGCGCCGTCCGGCCCGGCGAACCAGACGACCTGCGGCGCCACCTCGATGAGCGTGCGGAAGCGCGCCTCGCTCTCGGCGAGCGCCGCCTCGGCATGCTTCAGCGTGTCGATGTCGGTGCAGGTGCCGAACCAGCGCAGGATCCGGCCCTCGTCGTCGCGCAGCGGCGCGGCGCGCCCGAGCACCCAGCGATAGTCGCCGTCGCGATGGCGCAGCCGGTACTCGATCTCGTAGAGCTCCCCGGTCGCCAGCGACCGGCGCCAGAGCGCGAAGGCCCGCTCGCGGTCGTCGGGATGGAACATCCCGTTCCACGCCTCGCCGTCGGTGGAGCCCCGCGGCACGCCGGTGAACTCGTACCAACGCTCGTTGTAGAAGTCGTGGAATCCGTCCGGCCGCGTCGTCCAGATCATCTGCGGCATGGAATCGGTGAGGACGCGGAACTGCTGGTCGCTCTCGTTGCGCTCGCGCAGCAGGCGCCGGCCTTCCAAGAGGTGCATCACCTGCCGGGCGAGCACCTCGAGCGTCAGCCGCTGCGTGTCGTCGAGGCCTTGCGCGTGGGGCGCGACGTCGAGCACCGTCAAGGCGCCGATCGCCACGCCGTCGCGCGTGACGAGGGGGCAGCCGGCGAAGAAGCGCAAGGGGCCGGCCTCGGTGCCGCGCCGCAGGTCGGCGAAGCGCTCGTCGGCGGTGAGATCGGGCACCACGACGACCCCGCCCCGGTCGAGGATACGGGCGCAGATCGACACGTCGAGCGGGGTTTCGGTGCAGCCGAGGCCGATCTGCGACTTGAACCATTGCCGCTGCCCGTCGATCAGGCTAATCGAGGCCATCGGCATGCGGCAGACCTTGGCGGCGAGCGCCGCCAGATCGTCGAAGGCCGCTTCGGCCTGCGTGTCGATCACGTCGAAGGAGCACAGCGCCTCGGTCCGGGCGGAGCCGTCGAGTTCGCTCATCGCGCCGCCGTCGCCGCGCCCGGGACGCAGCCCAGCTCCAGCGCCCTTCGAGGGGCGCGGGGCTGCGGCGCGCATGGATCGATGCTCATGGAATTTCCGTCCGGCTCTGTCCCGACCTTCCTTCTAAGGGAACCCGACCATTCGCGCGAGCCCGGAACCTACCAGAGGCGCTAGTAGGTTTCGGCTTTACGGTGTGGCGCCGGCGGCTGTCGGGGCCGCATGGGGCGCGGCGGCGGGCGCCTCGGTTTCGGCGCTGGCTTGCGTTCCCGCCGAGGCGGTGTCGAGGCGCACCACCACCGACATGCCCGGCGACAGCTCGGCGATGTCAGCCTGTCCGGGGTCGATGGCGATGCGCACGGGAATACGCTGGGCGACCTTGGTGAAATTGCCGGTGGCGTTGTCGGGCTTCAGCACCGCGAATTCCGAGCCGGTGGCGGGGGCGAAGCGCTCGACCCGGCCGGTGAGTTGGCGCCCGCCCAGCGCGTCGACGCTGAAATGCACGGGCTGGCCGATGCTCATGCCCGGCAGCTGCGTCTCCTTGAAGTTGGCGACCACCCAGACCGCCGAAGGAACGAGGCTGGTAAGCTGCGTGCCCGCCTGCACGTACTGGCCGAGCTTGACGCCGATCTCGCCGAGCCGGCCGGCCTTCGGCGCGGTGACGCGGGTGTTGGCGAGATCGATCTCGGCGAGCTTCACCGCGGCCTCCGCGCCCTCCACCGCCGCTTCGAGCGACTGGCGCGCGACGATCACGGTCTGCAGGTCCTGGCGCGAGACCTCGAGCGAGGCTTTGGACTGGTCGAGCGCGGCGGCCGCCTGGTCGCGGGTGCGGGTGGCCACGTCGAGATCGCTGCCGGGCACGTAGCCCTGGCGGGCGAGCGGCGCAATGCGGGCGTAGTTGGCCTCCGACGTGTCGAAGGCCGACTGGGCGCTCGCCACCGCCGCCCCGGCGGCCGCGACCTTGGCTTCGCCCGATCGGCGCCCCTGCTGCGAGTTGGCGAGCTGCGCTTTCTGGCCGGCCAGCGTGGCGCGCGCCTGCGCCACCTTCTGGGCGAAGATGCGGTCGTCGATGCGCGCGATGAGCTGACCCTCCTCGACGCTCTGGTAGTCCTGCACCGGCACCTCGGCGACATAGCCCGCGAGCTGCGGCGAGATCACCGTCACCTGCCCACGCACGAAGGCGTCGTTGGTGGTCTCGACGCTGGTGGCGAAGGGCGGCAGGCGCCAGGCGTAGAGGATGAGCGCGACGCCGGCGAGGCCGACGGCGAGGGCGACATAGGTGGAAGCTGAGCGGAAGATCGTCATCGGGGAACCTGCGAAGCGGGCAAAATCATGCGGCGGCGGCGGCCGGACGCCGGGCGGCGCGCCAAGCCCTCATGTGGAGGACCGTGAGGTGGACGAGGAGCGCGGCGAGGCCGATCGAGGCGAGCACGGCGACCGCCAGGAAGGCGTCGTTGTAGGCGAGGACGTTGGCCTGGGTGGTGGCCTGCGTGCCCAGCAGCGCCAGCCCCTCGGCCTGTCGAAGCGCGGCGTCCGGCAGCACGCGGGCGTAAGCCGCGCCGAGCTGGGCGATGCGCGCGGCGACGATCGGATCGGAGAGCACTACGCTCTCCGCGATCTGGCTCGAATGGAACTTCTCGCGCACCGTCACGAAGGTGCGGAAGATCGCCGAGCCGACCGCGCCGCCGAGCGACTGGGTGGTGAGGAAGACGATGAGGAAGGAGAGGATGTAATTCATCCCCTTCTTCATCGCCGAGGCGAAGCCGATCGCCATGGCCGGCGGCAGGAACAGAACGCCGGCCGCCGAGATCAGCCCCTGGCTGAGATACATCTGTTCGGGCCGCGTCAGCACGGTGGCGCGCGCGTCCATCAGCGAGCCCGCGATGAGGCAGGAGAGGGCGAGGATGTGGATGTAGGGGGCCCGGCCCGGCCGCACGAAGCAGACGCAGAAGAGCCCGGCGGCGAGCCCCGAGCCGAGCATCACGAGGTAGAGCGTCGTCATCTGCTCGTTCTTCAGCCCCAGCACCTGGAAGAAGCCGGTGGCCCCGCTCGCCTGTTCGGAAAGGAGCAGGCGGAAGAGCAGCAGCGTTCCCGCGAAGTGTAGGATCTCCTTCGAGGTGATCCAGCGAATGTCGATCAGCGGGTTGGCACGGTTGAGCTCCACCACCACGGCCACGGTGAGGCAGGCGACGCCGATCGCCAGCAGCCCGCCGATCCAGGGCGCCTCGAACCACCAATAGAAGGGGCCGACGGTGGCGACCACCGCGGTGGAGCCGAGGCCCACCGCGATGAAGGCGTAGTTCACGACGTCCATCGGCTCGATCACCGGCGTCTTTGGCGGCGAGTTGAGCGGCAGCAGCTTGATGAGCGCGAAGGAGACGAGCGCGAGCGCGGTCTCGAGCAGGAACAGGCCGTTCCAGTCGCCGAGATCGAGAAGGCTCGGCGACACCAGCCGCGACAGCGGCACCACGATCGACAGGTTGGTCATCGCCAGCGACACGCCCACCGTCATCTTGCGCTCGGGCGGGAAGGATTCCAGCATGTAGAGGAAGGCGAGCGAGGACATGGGCGAGGCCGCGACGCCCGCGAAGAAGCGCACCACGATCGCCGACTGGATGTCGTCGACGAAGAGATGCAGCGAGGTGACGGCCACGAAGGCGACGATCGCCCAGGTCGCGAAGGCGCGCAGGCCGAACTGAGCGCGCACCTTGGTGAGGAGCAGCGTCAGGCTGACGTTCGGCGCGAGATAGGCGGCCGAGAGCCAGACCGTCTCGTTCAGCGTGGCGCCGAGCGGCCCCTGGATCTGGTAGAGATTGGCGGTGATGAGGTTCAGCCCGAGCCCCTGCGTCATCGCGATCGCGGTGGAGGCGAAGACGTAGAGCGCGGCGAGCCAGACGGGCTTGGGCACGAAGGGCGCGGGCGCCGGCATCGGCTGGCCGCGGCGGCGACCGGAGGGGGCGGGCGAGCCGTCCGCCATCGTGTCGGCGGGCGCGGCGCCGCCGACCTGCGCGCTCAACGAGGCGCCGGCTGGCGTCTTCGCGCTCTCGTGGTCGGGCCGTTCCTCAAGCATCGCCGTCGCTCCCGGCCAGCGGCGTCTCGACCAGCGACCCTGCTTCGCCCGGATCGGCGTCGCGGAAGTCCAGGTCGATGGCATCGCCGATCAAGCGGAGCACCCCGAGCGCCACCGCCACGTCGGCGCCGGCGCTGCGCGCCAGGATGACATCGCGGATGCGCGAGGAGATCGCGGCCACCGTCTCGGCCTGTCGGCGCCCGTGGGCGGTGAGCGCGACGGCCTTGGCGCGCCGGTCGCCGGCGACGCCCTGGCGCTTCACCAGCCCGATCCGCTCCATGCCGTCGAGAAGGCGCACCACGGTCGGCCCCTCCAGCTCCAGCTCGATCGCCAGCTCGCTCTGGCGCAGCGGCTGGCGGCGCGCCAGCACGGCGAGCGCGCGGGCGCGGGGATAGGTGAGGCCATGGCGCACCACCTCCGCGTTGAAGCGCGTGCGCAGCTTGCGCCCGGTCTGCACGAGGGCGTCCGTGAACTCGGCCTTGAGCTGGGGATCGAGCGTTGGCATGAGGCGGATATAAATAGCGCGCTACCGTTCGGCAAGGCGGGCGCGATCGTCTTTCGCGCGCGTGGGCCAGCTCTTGCCTGCGGCGCGGGACGGGCAGACAAGGGGCGAGCCGATCCGTCATGCGGCTCCGACGGGCCGCCTCTCACGCCACTCCGTCACGCCGCCGGAAGCCCACCCCATGACCGAACCCCTCGCCATGACCGAACCGAACGAGACGGGCCTTTCGGCGCCGCGCGTCACCATCCGCTTCTGCACGCAGTGCCAGTGGCTGTTGCGCTCGGCCTGGCTGGCGCAGGAGCTTCTCTCCACCTTCGGCACCGATCTCGGCGAAGTGGCGCTGGTGCCCGGCACCGGCGGCATCTTCGAGATCCGCTACGGCGACGACGTCATCTGGGATCGGGTGACGGACGGCGGATTTCCCGAGGCCAAGGTGCTGAAGCGCCGGGTGCGCGACCGCATGGACCCCGAGCGCAGTCTCGGCCACAGCGACCGCTGAAGGACGGCACAGCGACCGCCGACGCCGGGATACGGGCTTTCGATACGACGACGCCGCCCTGTCGGAAGACATGACGGCGCCGGACGTCGGGTCGGTCGGGCCAGCCCGACCGGTCTCTCGGCCTACTCGGTGTAGTAGATCACGCGGCGATCGGCCTTCGAGACGATCACCGGGCGATTGCCGTCGGCGTAGAAGTACTCGTATTCCGGGTTCGAGGGCACGGGCGCCAGCGTCACCGTGTTCGGCACCTCATAGCCGTTGACGATCTGACCCTCGACGATGACGGGCGAGGTCGGGTTCGCCACGACGTATTGGCGCACGTCGTCGGGCGCCGAGGCCGCACCGCCGATCACCGCGCCCGCGACGCCGCCGACCACGGCTCCGACCGGCCCGCCCACCAGCGCGCCGGCCACCGCCCCGGTGCCGGTGCCCGCCAGCGTGCCCGTGGCGCGCTCGGCGTCGGAGGAGGGCTCGGTGGTGGTGATGACCGTGGTCTGGGCGAGCGCCGGGCCGGCGAGGAAGGCCGAGACGGCGGAGAGAAGCAGAAGCTTGCGCATGTGAATGGTTCCGAGAAGCGTTGTGTCCCTATGCCGCAAGAACATGCGACCGGGGCTTCCGTTCCGTTCGGTCTCATTATCAACGGGCTTTCGCCCATGATGGGCAAGGCTCGCTGCGAAAGGCGGAGGCATCGCCCTCAGGCGTCGCCCTCGACGGCGATGCGCACCTTGTCGGGATAGAAGGCGAGGTGGCCGGCGATCTCGGCCGCGCCTTCCTTGGGCTGGTCGTAGGCCCAGACGGCGTTCTCCGCGCCGTAGCCGCCGGCCGAGATCGACCAGTAACGCGCTTCACCCTTGTGCGGGCAGGTGGTGCGGCGCTCGCTCTCCTGGAGGAAGGCCATCTCCACGTGGTCCCGGGGAATGTAGTAGACCGGCGGATAGGAGCCCTCGTGCAACATCAGCGCTTCCGTGGTGGAGGCGATCACCGTGTCGTGGAAGAGGATCTGCACGGGACGGGTCTCGTGCTCGATTCGGATGGGGCTCATGGGGTGGGGCTCGCGGACTTGAGAGGAGGGGATCTTCTGCATCAAGCCGGCAGGCGGGCGCGGGGTTCCCGCCAACTTGCCGCAGCCGCCGATGGAACCGGTGGCGAAGGCTCGTCCTGCGGTTGACAATCGCCGGCCGGGCTTGTTCGGGTGGCGCGCCGGACGGTCCGGCCCGGTCACCGATGGAAACGCGCCCCCGATGAGTGCAGCCGATCGACGCGATCATCTGGCGATGCGGCTCGGTGCCGTGGCGCGCGGGCAGCGCGAGGCGCTGCGCGAGGTCTACGACCTCACCTCCGCGAAACTATTCGGGATCATCCTGCGTATCTTGCACGACAGGGAAGAGGCCGAGGACGTGCTGCAGGATGTCTACGTCACCGTCTGGAACCGGGCCGATCGCTACGATCCGGCGCGCGCCAGCCCGGTGACGTGGCTCGCCACGATCGCCCGCAACCGCGCCATCGACCGGTTGCGCGCGCTCGGGCCCCGGCGCGCTGGGGCCTCAATGGAGGACGCCGAGACGCTCGCCGACGAAGCGCCGGACGCACTGTCGCGGCTCGAGGCCGACGATGAGGCGCGGGCGCTCCGGCGCTGCCTGGAGACGCTGGACGCGCGCACGCGCGGCTCCATCGTCGCCGCCTTCTTCGGCGGCGTCACATACGAGGACGTCGCGGCCCGGGAAGGGGTGCCGCTCGGAACCATGAAGAGCACGATCAGGCGCGGCCTGATCCGGTTGAAGGGATGCCTGGGATCATGAGCGCGACGGGCGAGCGGGACGACGAGGCGCTGGCGGCGGAATACGCGCTGGGCGTTCTCTCCGCGCGCGAGCGGCGCGCGGCGGAGCGGCGCATGCGCGAGGACGCGGCCTTCGCCGCCGAGGTGGACGGCTGGACGGCGCATCTGGCACCGCTCGCCGCGACCCTCGCGCCTGTCGAGCCGCCGGCCGGCCTGTGGCGCGCCATCGAGGCCGAGCTGCCGCATGGCGCGTCCGCACCCATCGCCGCGCCCGCCGTCCCCGGCCGCCGCCTCGTCTCGGCGCTCTGGCAATGGCTGGCGGTCGGCGCCTCCGCGGTGGCGCTCGCCAGCCTCGTCGGCCTCGCCGTGATCGCGCAGGCGCCAACGCACGCGTCACCGATGATGACCGCCTCGATCGCGGCGGCCGACGGGCTCCCCCTGTTTACGGCGGTGATCGATGCCGGCACGGGCCAGGCGATGCTCGTTCCCATCCGGGTGGACGCCGCCGGCGGCGTCGTGCCCGAACTCTGGCTGGTGCCGGCCGGCGGCACGCCGATCTCGCTCGGGCTTCTCGACGCCGCGCGCCCGCTGCGCATCGACCTTCGCTCCGGCCACATGGACGACATGGGGATGATGAGCGCGCCGGACGCCGCGCTCGCCGTGTCGATGGAGCCGGCCGGCGGCTCGCCGACGGGCCAGCCCACCGGCCCCGTGGTCGGGCAGGGTCTGCTGCGCTCGGTCTGACCAGCACCGGTCGACTGACGCCAAGCCGCCGAGCGGTGGGATCGGACGGTCGTTTCAAGGCGATTTTTTGGCCGGCGCTCACAAAAACTTGAAAATAACGTTGGGCGCCTGCATCCGCGCCGCTCGGGCCGCTCGTAGCTCCCCTCGATCCTGCCCGGCTCCTCGGGCAGCTCGAACCGGAGATGCCCGATGAATCGCTCGTCCTCGCTCAGCCTCGCCCTCGTCCTCGCCGGATCGCTCGCCGCCTCGTCCGCCGCCTTCGCCAAGGGCCCCGTGATGGTCGGCGGCGCGCCGATGTATGCCAACAAGACGATCGCCGAGAACGCGCCGGAAGCGCCGAACCTGACGACGCTGGTGGCCGCCGTGAAGGCCGCCGGCCTTGTCGAGACGCTGGGCTCCAAAGGCCCGTTCACCGTCTTCGCGCCCACCAACCGCGCCTTCGACAAGCTGCCCAAGGGCACGGTCGCGACGCTGGTGAAGCCCGAGAACAAGGCGAAGCTGACGGGCATCCTCACCTACCACGTCGTGGCCGGCGACTATTCGGCCGCCCGCCTGATGCGCGAGGCCAAGGCCGGCGGCGGCGAGGTGCATCTGAAGACCGTCGAGGGCGAGCCGCTGACCGTGAAGCTCGACGGCCGCAAGCTCGTGGTGATCGACCGCGCCGGCCACGGCGCCACGATCCAGACCCCCGACGTCAAGCAGTCGAACGGCGTCGTCCACGTCATCGGCTCGGTGCTGATGCCGAAGATGGGCTGACCCCTCCCGCCCCATCCCCCGCATCGCATCTTGGAGAGACCCGGACGGCGGATACCGTCCGGGTCTTTTCGCGCCAGAAAGGCGCTTGGCGCGGGTCCGCGATGCTGTAGGGGAAGGGGGATGAACAAGCTCTTCTCGATCCTGATGATCGCGCTCATGGCGGCGCAGATCTGGCGGCCCTTCGGCGTGCCCGGCCTTCGCCGGCGCGGCGACTTCTGGAAGATCGCGCTCGCCGCGATGGTGGTGTTCGGGCTCGATGTACTGCTGCGCCCGCACTGAAGGCGCGCGGAACGGGACCGGAGACCCAGGGGAGAGAAGGGGCGAAGCCGCCGATTTGATCGTCTCCCTTGCCTCGTGTAGGAGACGGACTTTCCCGCCCCGGCCGACCGGACGGCGCGCCGCGCCGCGGGGTTCGACCTCCTCGGCGACATCAGCAAGGCCCCTTCATGGATCGCATTCGCATTCGCGGCGGCAACGCCCTCAACGGCACGATCCCGATCTCGGGCGCCAAGAACGCCGCCCTGCCGCTGATGATCGCCGCGCTTCTCACCGACGACACGCTGACGCTCGAGAACGTGCCGCATCTGGCCGACGTCGAGCAGCTCATCCGCATCCTCGGCAATCACGGCGTCGACTACACGGTCTCGGGCAAGCGCCTCGCCACGAACGCCGGTTCGGGCCGCACCATCCACTTCACCGCCCGCACCATCGTCGACACCACCGCGCCCTACGAGCTCGTCTCCAAGAT
Source organism: Aureimonas pseudogalii (assembly GCF_014196835.1). Taxonomy (GTDB): domain Bacteria; phylum Pseudomonadota; class Alphaproteobacteria; order Rhizobiales; family Rhizobiaceae; genus Aureimonas; species Aureimonas pseudogalii. Next base: position 44,314 of record NZ_JACIEK010000014.1, on the reverse strand, counting down.
GCGCGCCTCGTTCTGGGTGATCGGGCCGCTGCTCGCGCGCATGCACAAGGCGCGCGTCTCGCTGCCGGGCGGCTGCGCCATCGGCACGCGGCCGGTGGATCTCTTCATCGAGGGCCTGCAGGCGCTCGGCGCCACGATCGACATCGACGCCGGCTACATCGTGGCCGAGGCCAAGGGCGGGCTCGTCGGCAACCGCTACACCTTCCCGAAGGTCTCCGTCGGCGCCACGCACGTCCTGATGATGGCGGCCTCGCTCGCCAAGGGCGAGACGGTGCTCGAAAATGCGGCGCGCGAGCCCGAGGTCGCCGACCTCGCGCAGTGCCTCAACGCCATGGGCGCGCGCATCACGGGCGCCGGCACCTCCACGATCACGATCGAGGGCGTCACCGCGCTCTCCGGCGCGCGCCACCGCGTGCTGCCGGACCGCATCGAGACCGGCACCTACGCCATGGCCGTGGCGATGGCGGGCGGCGACGTGACGCTGGAAGGCACGCGCTCCGACCTGCTGCAGACCGCGCTCACCGCGCTGCGGGACGCCGGCGCCTCCGTCACCGACACGCCGCATGGCATGCGCATCCAGCGCAACGGCAATGGCATCCGCCCGGTGGACGTCGTCACCGACCCGTTCCCCGGCTTCCCGACCGATCTCCAGGCGCAGTTCATGGCGCTGATGACGCGCTCGGACGGCGTCTCGCACATCACCGAGACGATCTTCGAGAACCGCTTCATGCACGTGCAGGAACTGGCCCGTCTCGGCGCGAAGATCTCGCTCTCGGGCCAGATGGCGCGGATCGAGGGCGTGCCGCGGCTCGTCGGCGCGCCCGTCATGGCGACCGACCTTCGCGCCTCGGTCTCGCTCGTCATCGCCGGGCTCGTCGCCGAGGGCGAGACCACGGTGAACCGGGTCTACCATCTCGACCGCGGCTTCGAGCGGCTGGAGGAGAAGCTCGTCGCCTGCGGCGCCGACGTCGAGCGCATCTCGAGCTGAAAGCCGGGCTCCGGACGCCCGGCGCGGGAAGTGCTTGCATTTTGGTGGGCGAACGCCGATTTAGGGCGGGAATTCACGTTTTGAGGCGCGTGCGCGGCCGGCTTGCCGTCCGACGCCTGACCCGTTCCCCCCGCGGTCCCGGACCTCACGTCCGGGACGCTGTTTTTTCGAGGTGGTCCCGGACGTCATGTCCCGGGCCCCTGTCTTTTCGAGGTTCCGTAGACGCATGGCGAAAGAAGAAGTTCTCGAGTTCCCGGGAGTCGTCACCGAACTCCTGCCCAACGCGACCTTCCGCATCAAGCTCGAGAACGAACACGAGATCATCGCCCACACCGCGGGCCGCATGCGCAAGAATCGCATCCGCGTGCTCACCGGCGACAAGGTGCTCGTGGAGATGACGCCCTACGACCTGACGAAGGGCCGCATCACCTACCGCTTCAAGTAACGGCGGCGCTCCTTATGAAGCCGGCGAGCGCGCTCGTCCTCGCATCCGCCTCGCCTCGGCGCCTCGAACTCCTGCAGCAGGTGGGCATCGAGCCCGAGCGCCTGCTGCCGACCGACGTCGACGAGACGCCGCAGCGGGCCGAGACGCCGCGGGCGCTGGCCAAGCGCCTGGCGCGGCTGAAGGCGATGGCCGCCTTCGAGACGCTGCGCGCCCGCGGCGAGACCGAGGGGCGCTGGACGCTCGGGGCCGATACGGTGGTGGCGGTGGGGCGCGAGGTCATGCCGAAGGCCGAGATCGCGGACGACGCGGTGGCCAACCTTCGCATCCTCTCCGGCCGCACGCACCGCGTCTACACCGGAATCTGCGTGGTGACGCCCGGCGGCAAGACGCGCGAGCGGCTGGTGGAGAGCCGGGTGCGCTTCAAGCGTCTGTCGCGCGAGGACATCGAACGCTACGTCGCGTCCGGCGAATGGCAGGGCAAGGCCGGCGGCTACGCCATCCAGGGCCGGGCCGGCGCCTTCGTGGTGAAGCTCACGGGCTCCTACACCGGCATCGTCGGTCTGCCGCTCTACGAGACCCTGTCGCTGCTCGCCGGCGAAGGCTTCGCGGTTCCCCCGATCGGCGCACACGCGCCGCTGCCGGGCTGACGCGACGTTGAGCGCCAGCGTCGTCCCGCTTCGCCCCCGGCGCCGCTGCCCCGAATGCGGGCGGGTGTCCGATCGCGAGAGCTTTCCCTTCTGCTCGCCGCGCTGCAAGGCGGTGGATCTCAATCGCTGGCTGAAGGGCTCCTACGTGCTGCCGGGGCCCGAGACCGACCGTCCACCGAGCGAGCCCGACGACGAGAGTTGAAGCGCTTCGGCCTCAGCGCGACAGAGCGCTGACGATCGGCTCGGCGTCGGTCTCGATCTCCACCCAGCGGGCGGGATCGGTGGACGACTGGCGCTTGATGAAGCGATAGGGCACCTCGGCCCAGGGCCGCACGCGATCGTCGAGATTGTCGAGCACGAAGTCGCCGGCCTGCGTGCGCAGCGTCAGGATGGCGTGGCCGGTGCCGTCGCGTTTGCGCACCACCGTCATCAGGAGATCGCCATAGGGAACGCCGGCATCGTGCAGGCGCCGGCGCTTCAGCAGCGCGTAGTCCTCGCAGTCGCCGCGCGAGAGCGTCGGCAGGGTCCAGCGCTCCTCGACGCCGTAGAGCGCCTGGTCCGATTCCGGGGCGATCGAGCGGTTGACGTCACGGTTGATGCCGGCGACGAGGCGCATCAAGGGCAGATCGAGCGCGGCGGGCGAGGCGGCAGGACCGGGTTCGACGCGGCATTGCTCGGGATCGCGGCGGCACAGCGAATAGTGGCCGAAGGGTTGTTTGGTGGCCGCGCCGAGCGGCATGGTGCCGAGCCCCGTCGCGGAAGCGGGTCCGCCAAGGGATCCGAAAAAAAGGCAAGCCAAGAGCGTTGCGCCGAACACGCGCCGAAAAATCATGTCTGATCTCCGTCGGTTAGGCGAGCCGTCCCTCGCCTGGACCCATCGTGGGTGCAGCGCGAAAACCTGTCAATCGCAGGATTTCGTCGTCGCGGCGGCGCAGCACCGCCCCCAAGCCAGCTTCGGCCGAAAATGCGTGGGCGATGTGGAGCGCACGGGATCGGCGTCCAGAGGGTCTTGCAGCGAATCTTGCTCTTTTTTCCACCGCTTGCGTGGGCGGTGTCGCATGGCTGTGCCCGAAACGTCACAGCATCGTCACGATTGCCGGCGGAGCGATCCCTCAGGGCTGACCACCGGCTCCAGGCTCCCGTTTGCCGTCGTGTCCGCACGCGAAAGCCGGCTCGGCCTTCACGGCGGAGGCTCTAGCCGCGCGCCGCGGCCAGCAGTTCGCCGAGCGCGCGCTCCATGCGCAGGAGGTCCTCTTCGCGCGACAGGCGATGGTCGCCGTCGCGCACCAGCGTCAGCGTCACCCCGTCGGCCGGCAGGTGCGAGACGAGTTCGAGCGCGTGGGCGAAGGGGACCTCGGCGTCCTCCATGCCCTGGATGATGCGCACGGGGCAGCCGGTCTCGATCGGGCGGTCCATCACGGCGACGGCGGCACCGTCCTCGATGAGCGCGCGCGTGTAGAGCGTCGGCTCGCCATAGGGCGAGGGACGCAGGATCCGGCCTTCGCGCTCGAGGCATGCGCGCTCCTCGGCGGTGAGGGAAGGCTCCACCAGCCGCCCGGTGAAGTCGGGCGCGGGGGCGAGGAGCAGCAGGCCCTTCAGGCGCTCGCCCTCGCCGCGCGCCCGCAGCCAGGCCGTCAGCCGGAGCGCGATCCAGGCGCCCATCGACGAGCCGACGAGGATCAGCGGCCCCGGCGCCAGCGCCTCGATCGCGGCGCCCGCATCCTCGCTCCAGCGCGAGATCGTGCCGTCCTCGAAGGCGCCGCCCGATTCCCCGTGGCCGGAATAGTCGAAGCGCAGGAAGCCGTAGGTGCCGCGGCCGGCTCCGGCGGCCAGCCGTTCGGCCTTCGCGCCCCGCATGTCCGAGCGGTAGCCGCCGAGCCAGACGACGGTGGGCGCGGGGCCAGCGACGGCAAGATGGGCGATCGGATGGGGAAGGGCGGCGTCGCGCAGGATCGAGGCGGTGTCGGCGGTCATCGGCAGGGGTTCCATCGTCGAGGCGGGGGAGGGGCTGGGGGCGACCCCGCCATTTTTCTGGCGTTCGCCTTGCTACTTTTTCTGGCGCTGGCAACGTGAAATCGGGGCTGCGCCATGCTATATGCGAAAAAGCATTCACGACCGACAGGGTGTTCTTCGCATTGGGATGCGACGAAACCTCGTGCGGCTCGTTCTGATTTGAGACCCCGCAGCCGCCCGTCAACAGCCGGAGACAACGACCATTCGCAGACCATTTCGCGCGCCGCCGGCCCAGAAGGAGGGGCCGCGCTCCAACCGGGACATCCGGGTTCCCCAGGTTCAGCTGATCGACACCGACGGCCACAACCGGGGCGCCATCAACACCTCCGAGGCGCTCGCCCTCGCCGAGGAGGCCGGACTCGACCTCGTCGAGATCGTGCCGACCGCGAACCCGCCGGTCTGCAAGATCCTCGATCTCGGCAAGCTGAAATACGAGGGCCAGAAGAAGGCCGCCGAAGCCCGTCGCCGACAGAAGATCATCGAGGTCAAGGAGATCAAGATGCGTCCGAACATCGATGACCACGACTACGAGACGAAGATGAAGGCCGTGCGTCGCTTCTTCGAAGAGGGCGACAAGGTCAAGCTGACCCTGCGCTTCCGTGGTCGCGAGATGGCGCACCAGGAACTCGGCATGCAGCTTCTCAACCGCGTGCGCGAGGAGACGGCCGAGATCTCCAAGGTCGAGGCCGAGCCCAAGCTCGAAGGCCGCCAGATGATGATGGTGCTCGCCCCCAAGGGCTGAGCGCCGACGATCCTCCGGGATGCGAAGAGGGCGGCTCGGCCGCCCTTTTTCGTGTCCGCAGGTTGGCCGGCGAGGGTCTCTCCCCGGCAGATGGTGGCCGCGGCGCGGCTTGCCAGCGGCGCGCGGATGGTCTAAGCGAGCCCTCGTCCATACGAACCGGCCGGCAGGGCATGCCGTGCCGGTTCTAATGCTGTCGCGACCCTTCGAGCCCTTCGATGGAGTGCCGCACCGCCCGCGAGGGAGGCTGCCCGGCCGTTCGCGATCCTAAAGCCTAGGAGAGCAAAATGCCCAAGATGAAGACGAAAGCCAGCGCCAAGAAGCGCTTCCGCATGACCGCCTCCGGCAAGGTCAAGGCGGGTGCGGCGGGCAAGCGCCACGGCATGATCAAGCGCTCCAACGACTTCCTTCGCAACGCGCGGGGATCGATGATCCTGTCCGACGCCGATGCGAAGATCGTCAAGGTCTACATGCCCTACAACCGCTGAGCGGTTCGGTCTCAAGATTTAAGGAGCGACTACCATGGCACGTGTCAAGCGGGGCGTTACGTCCCATGCCAAGCATAAGAAGGTTCTGAAGGCCGCCAAGGGCTTCTACGGCCGCCGCAAGAACACCATCCGCGCCGCCAAGGCCGCGGTCGACCGGTCGAAGCAGTTCGCCACGCGCGACCGCCGCGTCAAGAAGCGCAACTTCCGCGCCCTGTGGATCCAGCGCATCAACGCCGCCGTGCGCGAGCACGGCTTCACCTACGCCCGCTTCATCGACGGCCTGTCGAAGGCCGGCATCGAGGTCGATCGCAAGGTCATGTCGGACATCGCGATCCACGAGCCGGAGGCCTTCGCCGCCCTCGTCGAGCAGTCCAAGGCCGCGCTCGGCTACATCAAGGACCAGAGCGAGACCGCGCACGCTCGCGCCGTCGGCGAGAAGATCGCGGCTTAAGTTCGCGAACCGTCTCGGGTTCGAGAGACCGAAGGCCCGTTCCCTGTCCGGGGGAGCGGGCCTTTTTCCGTTCACGGAGCCTTCGTCTTTCCAACCGCGGCGCGCCGCGATAGACAGGCCGCCTGTCCGGCCGGGCTTGGCGCCCGCCGCATCCACCGTTTCACGAGCATGAGGGTGATCCGATGAGCGATCTCGCCGACATCGAGACCCGTTTCCTCCAAGAGATCGAGGCGGCCGCCGACGAGGCGACGCTCGAAGCCGTGCGCCTCGCCGCGCTCGGCAAGAAGGGGGAGATCTCCGAGCGCCTCAAGGGACTCGGCAAGATGAACCCGGAGGAGCGCCGCGACGCGGGCCCCGCGCTGAACGGCCTTCGCGACCGGGTGCAGGCCGCGCTCCTCGCCCGGCGCGAGGCGCTGGCCGACGCCGCCATCGAGGCGCGGCTCACCGCCGAGCGGCTCGACGTGACGCTCCCCATTCGCCCCTCGCCGGTGTCGCGCGGGCGCATCCACCCGATCAGCCAGGTGATCGACGAGATCACCGCGATCTTTGCCGACATGGGCTTCCGCATCGCGGAAGGGCCGGACATCGAGACCGACCGCTACAATTTTACGGCGCTGAACTTCCCCGACGGGCATCCGGCGCGCGAGATGCACGACACGTTCTTCCTGAAGCCGGGTGCCGATGGAGAACGCAAGCTGCTGCGCACCCACACCTCGCCCGTGCAGATCCGCACGATGGAGACGCAGAAGCCGCCGATCCGCATCGTCATTCCCGGCAAGACCTACCGGCAGGATTCCGACGCCACGCACACGCCGATGTTCCATCAGGTCGAGGGGCTGGTGGTCGACACCACGGCCAACATCGCCAACATGAAGTGGGTGCTCACCGAGTTCTGCAAGGCCTTCTTCGAGGTGCCCTCGCTGAACATGCGCTTTCGGCCGTCCTACTTCCCCTTCACCGAGCCCTCAATGGAGGTCGACATCCAGTGCGACCGCTCCGGCTCGGAGGTGCGCTTCGGCGAAGGCAGCGACTGGATGGAGATCCTCGGCTGCGGCATGGTGCATCCCAACGTGCTGCGCGGCGTCGGGCTCGACCCCGACGTCTATCAGGGCTTCGCCTGGGGCATGGGCATCGACCGCATCGCCATGCTGAAATACGGCATGCCGGACCTTCGCGCCTTCTTCGACGCCGACATCCGCTGGATCGAGCATTACGGGTTCCGCCCGCTCGACGTGCCGACGCTGTTCGGCGGCCTCGGCGCCTGACAGGGCCGCTCGTGGGCCGCACGTTCCGCTATCCCGTCGCCGACCCCGCGGACTGGGCGGCGATGCGGCGCCTGCCGCTCTGGCGCCGGTGGGCGTTGGCCCTTCGCGAGCGCCGCTACCGCCGCCGGGCCAAGCCTGCGGAGGGCGTGGACCTGACGCCGGTGACGCCCGAACGTCCGCTTGGGGCGGGGGATCTCGCGCTCGTCTGCACCGTGCGCAACTCGCGCGCCTATCTCGGCGCCTTTCTCGATCACTACCGCCGGCTCGGCGTCACCCGCTTCGTCTTCGTGGACGACCGCTCCGACGACGGCACCGCCGAGTTCCTGCGGGGCCAGGGCGACGTCGATCTCTTCGTCTCCAACGTCACCTATGGCGCGGCGGTGTTCGGGCGGGTCTGGCGCGACGCGCTGTTCACGCGCTACGGGCGCGGGCGCTGGTATCTCAACGTCGACGCCGACGAGTTCCTCCTTTTCCCCGGCAGCGAGACGCGGGGCCTTTGCGACTTCATCGGCGATCTCGAACGCGCCGGGCTGAAGCGCTGCCTCGCGCCGATGCTCGACCTCTATCCGGACGGCCCCCTGCGGGACGCCGTGTTCGACCCCGCGCGCCACCGCCATCCGCTGGAGGTCTCGCCGCTCGTCGACGGCGACGGCTACGAGATCGCGCCCGAGAAGTTCTGCATGGCGGTGCGCGGGGGACCGCGCACCCGCCTCTTCGGCAATGCCATCCGTCTCACCAAGTTTCCGGTGATCTTCGTCGACGACGCCACGCAGGAGAACGGCGCCTCGATCCACGGGCCGCTGCCGCTCGTGCGCAACTTCGCCGCCGTCAACGCCGTGCTGCTGCACTACAAGTTCTCCGCCGCCTCGGTGGAGGAGTTCGCGCGGCTGGTGGCGGAGGGCGAGCATTTCGGCGGCGGCGTCTTCTACCGCGAGATCGCCGCCTCCGGCGCCTTCACCGACGCGCTGTCGCTGCGCTATCCCGGCTCGCTGCGCGTCGGCGACTCCGCCGATCTCGTGCGTCGCGGCTTCATGGAGGACCTGCGCACCCGCGCGGGCTGAAGAGGCAAGCCGCTGCGAGGCGCCGCCCGGAACCGCCGGAGATCGCGGGCATTTGACCCCCGCGCCAAAGGCGGGCATCACAGCCGCGAGCCCCGCCCGGCCCTTCCATTCCCTGTCCCGAGGAGACCTCGTCCCATGGCCCGAACCGCCGCCGGTATCGCCCGCTTCACCCTGGTGGAGGCGGTGTCCGTGATCGCGGGCGCCATGGTGGGGACGCTCGCCGTAGCCTTCTTCGGCTGGCTGTTCCTGTCGATCGACTTCGCCTCCATCGCCGCGGCGCCCGCGCATTACGTGCTGGCGCTCGTCACCGTGGCGATCTTCGCGGCGCTCTATGCCTACCTCCCGGGAACGCCCGCGACGCTCGCCTCGCTGGCCGTGGGCATCCTTCTGCCGACCGTGATCGCCAAGTTCGCCTTCGACAGCGTGCAGACGCTCGGCACGGTGCTTCTGCTCAACCTCGTCTTCGCGCTCGTTGCGCTCTCGGTCTACCGCTTCGTCCATGCGAGCGGTCTCGTGCGACGCGCCGCCGCCGACGTCACCGACCGAACCTGAGGCGCCCGCCTCGCCGCCTGCCCTTGCGAAGCCGCTTCGCTTCCAACCGATCGAGACCTCCCATGAAATTCACCCTGTCCTGGCTGAAGGACCATCTCGACACCGATGCCGAGATCGCCGAGATCGCCGAGAAGCTGACCTCGCTCGGGCTCGAGGTCGAGGCGATCGACGACAAGGCGGCGATGCGCCCCTTCACCATCGCCCGCGTCCTCACCGCCACGCGCCATCCCGACGCCGACAAGCTGCAGGTGCTCACCGTCGATGCCGGCCCGGCCGTCAACGGAGGCAAGCCGTTGCAGGTCGTCTGCGGCGCGCCGAACGCACGCGCCGGGCTCGTCGGCGTCCTCGGCCTGCCCGGCACCTACGTGCCCGGCCTCGACGTGACGCTCGGCGTCGGCAAGATCCGCGGCGTCGAGAGCCACGGCATGATGTGCTCGGAGCGCGAGCTGGAGCTCTCCGACGAGCACAACGGCATCATCGACCTGCCCGAGGATGCGCCCGTCGGCACCGCCTTCGCCGACTACGCCGATCTCGCCGACCCCGTGATCGAGATCGGCCTGACGCCGAACCGGCCGGACGCCACCGGCATTCACGGCATCGCCCGGGATCTCGCCGCCGCCGGCCTCGGCACGCTGAAGACGCCGCCCGTCGCGCCGATCGAGGGCGAGGGCGAGTGCCCCGTCGCGGTCGAGGTCGAGAGCCCGGTCTGCCAGGGATTCGCGCTGCGCCTCGTGCGCGGCGTGACGAACGGCCCCTCGCCGGCCTGGATGCAGAAGCGCCTCGCCGCCATCGGTCTTCGCCCGATCAACGCGCTCGTCGACGTCACCAACTACCTGACCTTCGATCGCGGCCGCCCGCTTCATGTCTTCGACGCCGCCAAGGTCGCGGGCGCGCTCCATGTGCGCGGGGCGCGGGCCGGCGAGGAGATCGTGGCGCTCGACGGCAAGACCTACGCGCTGCCGGAGGGGACCTGCGTCATCGCCGACGACAACGGCGTCGAGTCGATCGCCGGCATCATGGGCGGCGAGGCCTCGGGCTGCGACGAGGGCACCACCGACGTCCTCGTGGAATCGGCGCTTTGGGAGCCGATCGCCATCGCCCGCGCCGGCCGCGCGCTCGGCATCATCACCGACGCGCGCTACCGCTTCGAGCGCGGCGTCGATCCCGCCTTCGACGAGCCCGGCCTCGATCTCGCGACAGCGCTGATCCTGGAGCTCTGCGGCGGCGAGCCGACGCGCGCGCGCGTTCAGAGCATGAAGCCCGTCACCCCCAAGCGCCTGAGCCTGCCCTTCGCGGAGGTGAAGCGCCTGACCGGCCTCGAGGTCGAGCCCGAAAGGCAGGCCCGCATCCTGACGCGCCTCGGCTTCGCCGTGGAGGCGGGCCTCGAGAGCGCCGAGGTGACAGTGCCCTCCTGGCGCCCGGACATCGACGGAAAGGCCGATCTCGTGGAGGAGGTCATGCGCCTCGTCGGCGTCGACCGGATCGAGCCGCAGCCGCTGCCGGCGCTGGCGGGCGTCGGCGGGCGTATCCTGACCAACGCGCAGATCCGCGACCGCGCGGCGCGCCGGGCGCTCGCGGCGCGGGGCATGGCCGAGGCCGTGACCTATTCCTTCGTGTCGCACGAGGCGGCGAGCGCCTTCGGCGGCGGCAGCGATGCGCTGCGCTTGGAGAACCCGATCGCCGCCGACCTCTCGGACATGCGGCCCTCGCTGCTGCCGAACCTGATCCTGGCCGCCCATCGCAACGCGCAGCGCGGACAGGGCGACACCGCGCTGTTCGAGGTGGCCGCGCTCTACCGCTCGCCCGAGCCCGCGGGCCAGCGGCGCGCGGCGGCCGGCGTTCGCCGCGCCACCGCCGGCCATGGCGGCGCGGGCCGCGACTGGGCCGGCAACGCCGCGCCGGTCGGCGTCTTCGACGCCAAGGCCGACGCGATCGCCGCGCTGGAGGCGGCCGGCGTGCCGGTGGACCGGCTGCAGTTCGAGGCCCCGGCGAGCGACTGGTACCATCCCGGCCGCTCGGGGAAGATCAAGCTCGGACCGAAGACCGTGCTCGCCGAATATGGCGAGTTCCATCCGCGCACGCTGAAGAGGCTCGGCGTCACCGGCGCCTATGCCGGGTTCGAGGTCTTCCTCGACGAGGCGCCGGAGCCCAAGCGCAAGGCGACGCGCACCAAGCCGGTGCTCGCCCTCTCGCCCTTCCAGCCGGTGCGGCGCGACTTCGCCTTCGTGGTGGGCGCGGAGGTCGATGCCATGAAGATCGTGCGCGCCGCGGAAGGCGCCGACCGCAAGCTGGTGAGCGAGGTGCGGGTGTTCGACGTCTTCACCGGCGCGTCGCTTGGCGAGGGCGCCAAGTCGGTGGCGATCGAGGTGACGCTGAACCCGGCCGAGCGCACGCTCACCGACGAGGATCTGGAAGCTTTGAGCGCACGCATCGTCGCGGCGGTGGAAAAGGCGACGGGCGGCACGCTGCGCGCCTGAGCGCGAGACGAAACGAAACAGGGGGAGGGAACGAGCCATGCTGCGTTGGGGCATCCTGTCGGGCGCGAAGATCGCCCGCGAGCAGATGATACCGGCCATCCTGAAGGCCGAAGGCTGCCGGCTGCAGGCGATCGCCAGCCGCGACCGCGACCGCGCCGAGGGGCTCGCCGCCCATTTCGGCGCGCGCGAGGCCTTCGGCTCCTACGAGGCGCTGCTGGAGGACCGCGAGGTCGACGCGGTCTACGTGCCGCTGCCGACCTCGCAGCATCTGGAATGGGCGCTGCGGGCGGTGAAGGCCGGCAAGCACGTGCTGGTCGAGAAGCCGCTGGCGCTGAAGGCGGACGACATCCAGCCGCTGATCGAGGCGCGCGACGCGGCGGGCGTCCAGGTCGCGGAGGCCTTCATGGTGCGCTACCACCCGCAATGGGAGCAGGTGCGCCGATGGATCGCGGAGGGGCGCATCGGGCGCCTGCGCCACGTTCAGGGCGCCTTCGCCTACCACAATGTCGACCCCGCCAACATGCGCAACCAGATCGAGCTCGGCGGCGGCGCGCTGCCCGACATCGGCGTCTACCCGGTGGTGACGACGCGCCTCGCGACAGGGGCCGAGGCCGTTTCGGCGCGCGCCCGCATCGAGCGCGACGAGACGTTCGGCACCGACATCTTCGCCGATTGCGACGTCGATTTCGGCGCCTTCCACCTCTCCTTCTACGTCTCCACCCAGATGGCGGCGCGCCAGACCATGGCCTTCCACGGGACCGAAGGCTTCATCGAGGTGGACGGCGCCTTCAACGCCGGTTCCTACCGGCAGGCCGCCGTGCATTGCCACGACCAGTCGCACGGGCACACCGAGACCCTGCGCTTCGGCGCCGCCGACCAGTATCGCCTGCAGGCCGAAGCCTTCGCGCGCGCGGTGGCGGGCTCGGGCGAGACCCTCTTCAGCCTCGAGGATTCGGTCAAGAACCAGCGGGTGCTCGACGCGCTCTACGCCTCGGCCGAGACGGGGGCGGCGCAGCCGGTCTGAAGGCGAGGGCTTCCGGTCCCGCGCAAGCTTCGAGCCACCCGGCGGCCTTAGTTTCGGCCGAACTCTCCGGCTTTCGTGCACGGACGGGCAGCTTGAGGGCGAGAGCGATGCGAGGAACGGCACGGGCGGGACGGACGGCGCGGCGCCTCGCGGGCGCGGCGCTCCTGAGTGTGGCGCTGACGGGCCTCGCGGGGCCCGCTCTCGCGCAGACGCCGGCCAAGGATCTGTTCTCGGCCGAGACCGCGCCCTCCGCCGCCCCGCCCCAGAGCATCGGCTTCTATTCCAAGGGGTGTCTCGCCGGGGGCATGGAAATGCCGAAGGACGGGCCGACCTGGCAGGTGATGAAGCCCTCGCGCGATCGCGCCTATGCCCATCCCACGATGATCGCCTTCCTCCAGCGCCTGTCGCGCGATGCGGCGGCGCAGGCGAACTGGCGCGGGCTCCTGTTCGGCGACATGGCGCAGCCGCGCGGCGGCCCGATGAAGGACGGCCACGCCTCGCACCAGATCGGCCTCGACGCCGACATCTACCTGACCGAGATGCCGAACCGCCGCCTCAGCCGCGAAGAGCGCGATACGATGCCGCTGCCCTCGGTCATCGACAAGACGACGCGCCACATCGATCTCAAGCGCTGGCGCCCGGAGATGCTGAAGCTCATCCGCACGGCGGCCGAGGAGCCCGAGGTGCAGCGCATCTTCGTGCATCCCGGCATCAAGGAGCAGCTCTGCAAGACCGCCGGGCGCGACCGCGGCTGGCTCAACAAGGTGCGGCCGATGTTCGGCCACGACTATCATTTCCACGTGCGCCTCGTCTGCCAGCCGGGCTCGCCCAATTGCGAGCCGCAGGAATCCACCGGCAAGGGCGACGGCTGCGACAAGCTAGACTGGTGGTTCGACGTGGCGCTGCAGCCGCCCAAGCCCTCGGCCAAGCCCTACAAGAAGCCGCCGCCGATCTTCATGACGGCGCTGCCGAAGGCCTGCTCGGCGGTGCTGAAGCAGCCGGACGCCGCGGGCGGCACGCCCGCCGCCGCGCGCCCGGCGCCCGTTGCCGTGCCGGCTGCCACCGCCTTCGACGCGTCGCCGCCCGCGCCCGCCCGTCTGCCGCCGCCGCCCGCTCGCGCGCAAGCTCCCGAGCCCGCCGGCGCCGAGGCCGGCGAGGACGGCGGCGCCCTGCCGATGCCGCGCTTCCGCCCGGCCGGCTGAGCGGCGGCCCGCCTTCGCCCCGCCCCCCGGCGCGGCGCTTTTGCCGGCGGGCGGGCGGTGCTAAGGCTGGCCATCGAGCGGCCCCCGCCCGATCCCCACACCCGATCCGGTGACGCATGGCCAAGAAGCTCGAACACATCGATTCCCTCGCCTTTCCCATTCTCGTCGGCGACATCGGGGGCACGAACGCGCGCTTCGCGCTCCTCGCCGATGCCGCCGGCGAGCCCATCGTGTTTCCGGTGGTGCCGACCGCCGACTATCCCAACATCGACGACGCGATCGAGGCCGTGGTCTTCGCCCATACCGCGATCAGGCCGAAGACTGCGGTGCTCGCCATCGCCGGCCCGGTGGACGGCGAGGAGATCGAGCTCACCAACAGCCCCTGGGTGGTGCGGCCCCACGCCCTCATCGCCGATCTCGGGTTCGAGGACGTGCTCATCCTCAACGATTTCGAGGCGCAGGCGCTCGCCGTCTCCGCGCTGCCCGAGAGCGGGCGCGACCCGATCGGCGGCGGCACGGTGCTGGAGGGCGCCAGCCGCGTGGTGATGGGGCCGGGCACCGGGCTCGGCGTCGCGGGGCTCATCCGCTCGCGCGACCGCTGGATCCCCGTGCCGGGCGAGGGCGGCCACATGGATCTCGGCCCCCGGACGGAGCGCGAGCGCGCGATCTGGCCGCATCTCGAAACGCTGGAGGGCCGGGTGTCGGGCGAGCAGGTCCTCTGCGGTCGCGGCCTCGTCAACCTCTACCATGCCATCGCCGCGGCAGACGGCGCGAGCGCGACGCTGACCCTGCCGGCCGAGGTGAGCGAGGCCGCCGCGAAGGGCGCGGACCCGGCGGCGCACGAGGCGGTGCAACTCTTCGCGGTGATCCTGGCGCGCGTCGCCGGCGATCTCGCGCTCGTCTTCATGGCGCGGGGCGGCGTCTACATCGCCGGCGGCGTCTTCGGCCGCATCGCCGCGCTGGTCGATCCGGCCGCGATGCGCGAGGCCTTCGAGGACAAGGCCCCGCACCGCGAGTTGATGCGCGGCATTCCGCTCTTCAGCGTGACGCTGCCGCTCGCCGCGCTCGCGGGCCTCGCCGCCTTCGCGCGCCGCCCGCATCTCTACGCGCTGGAGACCGCGCACCGGCGCTGGTCACGCTGACGACGCCCCGCCGGGCAGACGGGAGATCGTGGGCGGTAGCGGCGGGCGCCGCGAGCCGCTATAGAGCGGGCACCTCGCGAACCCCGGCGGATCCTTGACGAAGAAGAGCCTGTCCCTGTCCGACGAGCGCGATCGCGGACAGGCGATCGCGCTCCTCAAGCGGATCATCGCCGAGAACGGGCGCGAGCACATCCGCGGCTATGCCGTGGCCGTGGTCTGCCTCGTGCTCGTAGCGCTCTCCACCGCCTTCCTCGCCTGGATCATGCGCGACGTGATCGACCGGATCTTCGTCGAGGGCGACCGGGCCGTCCTGTTCACGCTGCCCTTCGCGGTGTTCCTCTCCTTCCTCATCCGGGGCCTCGCCACCTACGGGCAGGGCGTCATCCTGGCGCGCATCGGCAACGACGTGGTGGCGCGCTACCAGCGCCGGCTGTTCGCCCATCTCACCGACCTCTCGGTCGATTTCTTCGGCGAGAACCGCTCGGCCCAGCTCGCCGCGCGCATCAACCAGAACGTCTCGGGCGTGCGCGACACGCTGAACCTCACGGTCACCTCGCTGGCGCGCGATCTCCTGACGCTGATCTTCCTCATCTTCGCGATGATCTGGCAGGACTGGGTGCTCTCGCTGATCGCGCTGCTGGCCGGGCCGCCGATCGCCATCATGATCTCGGGGCTCTCCAAGAAGCTGCGCAAGGCGACGCGCCAGTCGATCGACCTCAACGCGCGGGTGCTCGGCTCCATGCAGGAGACGGCGCAGGGCATCCAGGTGGTGAAGGCCTTCACCATGGAGCGCCTGCTGCGCGAGCGCACGGAAGTGCTGATCCAGGCGGCGGAAGAGCGCTCCAACCGCATCGCCGTGATCACCGAGCGCTCCGGGCCGATCACCGAGACGGTGGCGGGCCTCGCGGTCGCCGCCGTCATCGCATGGTCGGGCTACCGCGCCATCGCCTACGGCTATTCGCCGGGCGCCATGTTCGCCTTCATCACCGCGCTGCTTCTCGCCTACGACCCCGCCCGGCGCCTCGCCAAGCTGCAGGTGCAGCTGGAGCGCGCGCTCGTCAACGCCGCGATGATCTACGAGATCCTCGACGAGACCCCGCGCCAGGCCGACGCGCCCGGCGCGAAGGCGCTGGTGGTGCCCCGCGGCGAGATCCGCTTCGAGGAGGTGGTCTTCGGCTACCATCCCGGCGAGCCCGTGCTGCGCGGCGTCTCGTTCACCGCCGAGGCCGGCCGCACCACGGCGCTGATCGGCGCCTCGGGCGGCGGCAAGTCCACGGTCGTGGCGCTGCTCGAGCGCTTCTACGACGTGGAAAGCGGGCGCATCCTCATCGACGGGCAGGACGTCGCCGGCGTCACCAAGGCCTCGCTTCGCGGGCAGATCGCCTACGTGCCGCAGCACCCGACGCTGTTCGAGGGATCGATCCGCGACAACATCCGCTTCGGCCGGCCCGAGGCCGACGATGCCGCGGTGGAGGAGGCGGCTCGGCGGGCGCAGGCCGAGGAGTTCATCCTCGCCCAGCCGCTCGGTTACGACACGCCCGTGGGCGAGAACGGCGTGACGCTCTCGGGCGGCCAGCGCCAGCGCCTGTCGATCGCGCGCGCGCTCCTGCGCGATGCGCCGATCCTTCTTCTCGACGAGGCGACCTCGGCGCTCGACACGCGCTCCGAAATCCTGGTGCAGCGGGCGCTGGAGGCGGCGATGAAGGAGCGCACGGTGATCGTGGTGGCGCACCGCCTCTCGACCGTCGTGAACGCCGACCAGATCCTCGTGGTGGACCGCGGCCGCATCGCCGAGCGCGGCAGCCATGCCGAGCTGGTGCGCCGGCCGAACGGGCTCTACGCCCGCTTCCACGGGCTGCAGGCCGGCGGCGGCGCGGCGGACGAAGCCGTTGGGGATACGATTCCGCAGGCGGCGGACTGAACACGAGGAGGAACGGGCGATGGATGCGATAAAGCTGGTGATCCTCGGCGCCGCCGGGCGCATGGGCCGCGCGCTGGCAAAGGTCGTGGCGGAAACGCCGGGGGCGCGCGTCTCCGCCGCCGTGGAGCGGGCCGGCTCGATCGCGCTCGGCACCGATTGCGGCGAGCTCGCCGGTGCCGGCCATTTCGGCGTCGCCATCACCGGGGATCTCGACGCCGCTTTGAAAGACGCCGACGGGGTGCTCGACTTCACGGCGCCGGCCTCGTCCGTCGCGGTGGCGGCGGTAGCCGCGCGGCTCGGCCTCGTCCACGTGGTCGGCACCACCGGCCTCGGCGCCGCCGACCACGCGGCGATCGCGGCGGCGGCAGCGGGCGGGGCGCGGATCGTCCAGTCCGGCAACATGAGCCTCGGCGTCAATCTCCTCGCCGTGCTCGTGGAGCAGGCGGCAAAGGCGCTCGGCCCCGACGCCTTCGATCTCGAGATCCTCGAGATGCACCATCGCCACAAGGTCGACGCGCCCTCGGGCACGGCGCTGCTTCTCGGCGAGGCCGCCGCCGCCGGGCGCGGCATCGACCTCGCGACGCAGGCGGTGCGCGTGCGCGACGGGCACACCGGCGCGCGGCCGCCCGGCGCCATCGGCTTCGCGACGCTGCGCGGCGGCTCGGTGGTCGGCGACCACACGGTGGTCCTCGCCGGCGAGGGCGAGCGCATCGAGCTGACGCACCGCGCCGACGACCGCGCGATCTTCGCGCGCGGCGCCGTGCGCGCGGCGCTCTGGGCGCGCTCCCAGCCGCCCGGCCTCTATTCCATGCGCGACGTCCTCGGCCTCGCGCGCTGATCCGATCGTCCGTCCCTTTCACCCCCGCAGGAGTGCCCGATGTCCCGAACCCTCGTCCTCGTCCGCCACGGCCAGAGCGACTGGAACCTGAAGAACCTCTTCACCGGCTGGCGCGATCCCGACCTGACCGAGAAGGGCGTCGAGGAGGCCAAGGCCGCCGGGCAGCGTCTCAAGGCGGCGGGGCTTCACTTCGACCTCGCCTTCACCAGCGTCCTGTCGCGCGCGCAGCGCACGCTCTCGCTGATGCTGACCGAACTCGGGCAGGAGGGTCTGGAGACGATCCGCGACGCCGCGCTGAACGAGCGCGACTACGGCGACCTCTCGGGCCTCAACAAGGACGACGCGCGCGCCAAGTGGGGCGAGGAGCAGGTGCACATCTGGCGCCGCTCCTACGACGTGCCCCCTCCCGGCGGCGAGTCGCTGAAGGACACCGGCGCCCGCGTCTGGCCCTACTACATCCACAAGATCCAGCCGAAGGTGCTGGCCGGCGGCACGGTGATCGTGGCGGCCCACGGCAACTCGCTGCGCGCGCTCATCATGGCGCTGGACGGGCTGACGGGCGAGGAGATCGTGGTGCAGGAGCTCGCCACCGGCGTGCCCGTGGTCTACCGGCTGAACGCCGATTCCACCGTCGCCTCGAAGGACGTGCTCTCGGCCTGATCGCCACGTCGGCACGTGACGCGCCGTGGTCTTCGATCACGGGCCGGCCCGTGATCGAAGACCCGAGCCCAGCCGTGGTGATGAACGCGAAAGGCCGGCCTCCCGCGAGGCCGGCCTTTCATGGTTTGCGGGGTCGGCGTGAGGCGTCGGCGCGCAGGAGAGATACGTCGCGCGTCCCGCCGAGAGAGTCGGGCCGTGCCGATCTCCTCTCCATCCCGCCGTCCAGCGGCGAAGCGCATCCGCCTCGTCGCAGCCGACCTTCAGGGCTGGCCATTCCCGCCCGCCGCGCCGTAGATCTGGCCGGTGGCGTAGCTGGCGTCGGCCGCCGCGAGCTGCACGTAGATCGAGGCGAGCTCGGCGGGCTGGCCGGGGCGCCCGAGCGGCGTCTTTCCGCCAAAGGCCACGAGATCGATCTGCGTGGCGCCCCCGGCCACCTGCAGCGGCGTCCAGATCGGGCCGGGCGCGACGCCGTTGACGCGGATGCCCTTCGGGCCGAGCTGCTTGGCGAGCGACTTGGTGAAGTTCATTTCCGCCGCCTTGGTCAGCGCGTAGTCGACGAGATTGGCGGAGGGGTCGTAGGCCTGCTCGGAGGTCGTCTGGATGATCGCGGACCCTGCGTCCATGTGTTCGAGCGCGGCCTTGGTCAGCCAGAACATCGCGTAGACGTTGGTCTTCATCGTCGCGTCGAAATCCTCCGAGGTGATCTCGGCGAGGCTCTGGCGCTGCTGCTGGCGCGAGGCGTTGTTGACGAGGATGTCGAGCCCGCCGAGGCGCTGGACGGTCTCGGCGACGATGCGCCGGCAGGTCGCCTCGTCTCTGATGTCGCCGGGCAGCGCCAGGGCGATGCGCCCCTCGCGCTCGACGAGGGCGATCACCTCGCGTGCGTCGGGCTCCTCGTCCGGCAGGTAGGAGATGGCGACGTCGGCGCCCTCGCGGGCATAGGCGATGGCCGCGGCGCGCCCCATCCCCGAATCGCCGCCGGTGATCAGCGCCTTGCGGCCGGTCAGGCGTCCCGAGCCGCGATAGCTCTCCTCGCCATGGTCGGGGCGCGGGTTCATCTTCGAGGCCAGACCCGGAAAGGGCTGCTCCTGGCGCTCGAAGGGCGGCTGCGGATATTTCGTGCGCGGGTCGCTCTTGGCCGGCCCGGTCGGCGGCGGGGACGCTTGGGGCGTTTGACCCGTCGGCGTGCCCTGCGCCTGCGCCGTGCCGGCGGACACCGCCACCAGCCCCGCCCCGGCGGCAAAGCCCGCGAGGCCCCGCCGCGTGATCCCCGCCCTGTCGTTCGTCTCGCTCATCGTCGTCTCCGTCGCTCTCGCCGGCCCGCCGTGCCATCGCGCGGGGCCTGACCCTGGGAGAAGAAAGCTAGGGCGGGGCGGTCCGCCTTCCTGCGGCGCGGCGATCGAATGTGTGGCCGGCTGATGGACCGTGCGCGGCGCCATCAGTCGAAGGGCGGGGGTGGATTGCAGACCGTCCGCTTCTGCCGTGGGGATAACCTTACCGGACGCTAGAGTTCCAAGGTCACTCGACATCTAGCCCGACGTTATGATCTTCCTACACAGTCAGTCATGGCGTTGGGAAAGCACACTAGCATGTCTGTGAAAGATGTCCTGCGATACGGTCTCTACTACGCGCTCGCTTATGTCGGGGTGCTGGGACTCATTTTCGTGAGCGCAACGATCATCGCCGTGTTCTACGAGTTCCGGCCATCCGATCTCAGCATCGGCGCGTTGATCACGGCGGCGCTGTTCACCTACCTTCGGTTCCTTAAAGACAAGGTTCGGCTCCCGACCTCCCGAGAATACTGGTCGCTCGTCGCGGTCGGCTCGATCATTGTGCTGGTCATCGACTTCACGCTCGCTTCGCTCGTAATTCAATCCACGCAAGACGAAGGTCTCGATACAACGGCGATCCTCATCATGATCGGCTTTCCGCTGTTGAAGGGCATGGTCGGCAACATGGTCTTCTTCCGAAGAGGTGGTTTCGGAAAACGAACCCTGGAGCAGATAGAAGCCAAGCAGGCGCGACTTGGTCCACCCGCTGCGGCACCCTCCAACCTGATGTCGCTGCACGACATCGGACCGTTCCTTGTTCGCTACTTCGCCGTTTACATCCCACTCTACGCGCTCGCTCAATGGGTTTCGGCCACAAAGGATTTCACAGGTGAATGGGTACTGTCGTTCGCAGTGATGATCGTCGCGGCGACAAGCGCCTTCGCCTACGTCGTCAGGCATCTTGGCCGCCGACCGACGCGATCGGAGTATTGGCTTCTCGTCCTGACGAGCGCGGTCTCCGCTACGGTCTTCGAATTCGTCGCCAAGCTGGCGTTCGACTACTACCGTTTCAACGGGCTGCCGGACTTCGGCACATGGTTCCTCTATATGTTGGGGGGAGTCGTCATTTACGCTGCGGTCCACGCCATCGTCTACTCTCGACCCGTCGCATGGCTCGTCCGGCCGAAAGCGCGGTCGGCCTAAGACGTGATGAGATGAACGGCGTCCGCATTCGGGAGACCAGCCCAGCCTGCCTGAACGACCGGCACGGGTCGAGGCTGTGTAAAAACTCGTTCTCCGAAATTGTCATTAGAAAGCGAATCCACATCGAGACCCTATCGGCCGCTGTTGACCACTTTGGGGAGCCCTAATCTGCTCTCAAGATCGCGCTACAGCTGCACGTAGCCAATCGGGTCCGCTGGGACTGAAACAGTATTCTGTAAGGGTAGCTGACGGACCGAGTTTTGACACAGCCTCGGTCGAAATCGGATAGCCCGCTTCCGGACGTCCGCTTCCTCGACGCCGGTTGGCACGACCGGGTGGAAAGCGAACGACCTACCAGCCAAACTGGCAGCCGCGCTCCTGTGGAAAAATCAATGTTTGATACGTGCCGGTACCGGCTGCCGTAGGCTTGCTCCGCAACGTGATGCGAACGCCGCTGACATCCGGAAACCCGCCTACCTCATTAGCACTCTGAACCATCGGCATCATCAAATTCGAGCAGACTTCGAGGATCGCTTCCTGCAAGTCAGCTGGCATGGTCTTGATGTCGGCGAGGGACGATGGGACGGGATGCGGTGTTTCCAGCTGGATTTCGAACGCCAGCCGTTGATCGACCCCATTTGCGTTGAGTCGAGTCAACACCAGTGCGACCACGTTGGCCTGCAAGGTCTGCATCGGTCGCGAGATATCACGTTCCTGAGCGAGCGCTGATGGCTGGGACCAGAGCATGATCGTCGCTGCGATCAGAGCACGTGACAGACTCAAGCGGACCGCCTCTCGCGTTGAAGGGGTGTTCGCTCACCATACCGCACGAGTGATCGATTGCCCGCAATGGGGTTTCTGCGCTCGCTTATCCCCAGCCGATCAGAAATAGCTCGGAGGGGGTCAATGCCGGCCCGCCGTTCGGCGCGCCCCACCCGCTCAGCCCTTCAGCAGCCACTCGTGTTCGGGGGCGTTGTGGAACTTCCAGGTTCGGTGCGGGCCGGCCATGACGTTGAGGTAGTAGAGGTCGTAGCCGTGGACGGTGGCGCAGGGGTGGTAGCCTTCGGGCACCAGCGTCACGTCGCCGTCCTCCACCGCCATCGCTTCGTCGATGCGGCGGCGCCCGTCCGCCTCGCGGTCGGTGTAGACGCGCTGGAAGGCGAAGCCCTGCGCCGGGTTCAGGCGGTGGTAGTAGGTCTCCTCCAGAAGCGACTCGCGCGGCAGGTCGTCCCGGTCGTGCTTGTGCGGCGGGTAGGAGGAGGTGTTGCCGGCGGGCGTGATCACCTCCACCACGAGCAGCCCGTCGGCGTCGGCGGTCTCGGGCAGGATGTTGGTGACGTGGCGCACGTTGGCGCCGCGCCCGCGCACCTCCTGCCCGACGTCGTCCTCGCCGATGAGCCGCGGGGCCCGCGCCCGCTCGACGCCCGGCGCGGTGCAGACGGCGAGTTCGATCGCGGTCTCGGCGCGCGCCGTCCAGGCCATGCCGGCGGGTACGTAGACCGAGGCGGGCTTGCCTTCGAAGGGCGAGGTGCGGCGCCCGACCGGGCCGAAATCCTCCTCCCCGGCGGTGATCGACGCGGTGCCCGACACCAGCACGATGCAGGCCTCGCGCCCCGCCTCGCCGCCCGTGATGGTCTCGCCGGGCTCCAGGCGATGCAGCGCGAAGCCGACATAGGTCCAGCCGGCGCTCGCCGGCGTCACGTCGTGGACGCGCCCCGCCGCCGCGGTGGGTTTCACGTGAAGCGTCGAGCGCATGAGGGTTCCTTTCAGGCTCGCAGGCCGGTCTCGGCGAGAACGCGCACGAGGTGGCGGTAGCCCATCTTCACGTAGGTCGCGGGATGGGCCTTCTCGGGATCCTGCTCGGCCTCGATCACGATCCAGCCGCGATAGTCCGGCAGCTGGCGCAGCACGGCGGCGTAGTCGATCGAGCCGTCGCCGGGCACCGTGTAGACGCCGGCGAGCACCGAGGTGAGGAAGGACCAGCCTTCCGCCTCCGACTGGCGGGCCACCGCCGGGCGCACGTCCTTGACGTGGACGTGGACGATCCGCTCGCGGTAGCGCCGGGCGAGATCGGCCGGGTCGGCGCCGCCCCAGGTGGCGTGGCCGGTGTCGAGCAGCAGCGTGAAGGCCGAGCCGGTGCCCGCCATCATCCGGTCGATCTCGGCGCCGGTCTGGATCACCGTGCCCATGTGGTGGTGGTAGGCGATGCGAAGGCCCTCGGCCGCGAGCAGTTCGGCAAAGCGCGTGAGGCGCGGCAGGAAGCGCGCCCACTCGGCCTCGCTCATCACCGGACGGCTCGCCAGCGGCGCGGCCTCGTCGCCGTGCACGGTGCGCGTGCACTCGCAGACGATGAAGACGTCCGTGCCCGCGCCCTTCACCAGCGCGACGTGCTCGCGCGCGGCCTCCATCTCGGCCTCGGCGTCGCGCTCCAGAAGGAAGGTCGAGTACCACCCGCCGACGAAGGCCATGCCGTACTCGCCGAGCTTGGCCTTCAACGCAGCGGGCTCGCGCGGAAACTTGTTGCCGAGCTCCATGCCCTCGATGCCAATGGAAGAGGCCTCGGCCAAGCACTGCTCGAGGCTGATGTCGCCGCCGATCTCCTGCTTGTCGTCGTTGGACCAGCAGATCGGATTGGCGCCGATGCGAATCATTGTCGTCTCTCCCATGAATGGCGGATCAGGCGGCGACGGGCGCGGCACCCGCGCCTTGCCACGCGTCGACGAGGGCGGCAAAGCGCGCCGCCATGTCGGCGATCGCCGCTTCGTCGTCGATGGCGCCGGTGAACCACCGGCGCGCGGCGTCGGCGAAGATCGTGCGCCCGACCGCAAATCCCTTGACCATCGGCACCGCGGCGACGGCGCGGAAGGCCGCTTCCAGCTCGGCCGCGGGCGCATCGAGCCCGAGCAGCACGATGCCGCGGCAATAGGGATCCTCGCGGGCGATCACCGCCTCGATGCGGCGCCAGGCCCGGGCGTCGCGCTGCGGTTCGAGCTTCCACCAGTCGGGCCGGATGCCGAGATCGTAGACGCGCTGCACGACGCTCGCCACCGTGTCGTCATCGAGGGCCCCGTGCTTGCCGGCGATGATCTCGACCAGAAGCTCGCGCCCGACGGTGCGCGCGGCGTCGGCGAGGCGCAGCAGCTCGCGCTCCTGGCGGGCCTTGAGATCGGCCGAGTCGTCCGGGTGGTAGAAGCAGAGGCACTTCACCACGTGGTCCACCGGCCATTCCACGAGATGGCTGCCGAGATCGGGCAGATGGTCGAAGTCGAGCGGGCGCGAGCCGGGCTGCTCCACCGGCCGGCCGATCCAGAACTTGTGGTGGGCGGCGCGGTAGAGCGCCTTGCGGCCGTAGATGGAGTCGAGCAGCATGCCGAAGCCCGGCCGCCCCCCGGCGACGCGCGCCGCGGCCTCCACCGTCAGTAACTTGAAATCCTCGATGTGGGTGCGCGGCACGCCGGCGGCGTCGGCGATCTCCTCGATCTGCGAGCGGTGGTCGCAGGCGAGCGCCATCAGCCGATCGGGCGCGGGCCGGCGCGTCGTCGCCCAGTGGATGTGGTTGAGCTCGGCGTCCTCGCGAAGGCGCCGCGTCACCTCGGACTTGGCGAGGAAGGCGTCGAGCTCCGCCTCGGTCGGGTATTCCGGCGAGCAGAGGAGGCGCGACACTGCGAAGGCGCCGCAGGCATTGGCCATGGTCGCGCATTCGCCGTGCGAGAGGCCGCGCAGCCAGCCGGCAAGAAGGCCCGACATGAAGGCGTCGCCGGCGCCGAGCACGTTGAACACCTCGATCGGGAAGCCGCGCCCGGCGATCCCGTCGTCGAGCGAGGCGATCGGCCCGTCGAAGACGATGCAGCCCATGGCGCCGCGCTTCAGCACCAGCGTCGCACCCGAGACCGCGCGGATCGCCTTCAGCGCCGCCAGCGGATCGTCGATCCCGCCGGCGATCATCATCTCCTCCTCGGTGCCGACCACGAGGTCGCAGTCGGGCAGGATCGCCATGAGCTTCTGCGACACGGCGTCGGACTTCACGTAGCGCTCGAAGCCGGCGGCGTGGCCGGCGAGGCCCCAGAGGTTCGGCCGGTAGTCGACGTCGAAGACGACCTTGCCGCCGTTCGCCTTGGCGATGCGGATGGCCTTGCGCTGCGCCTCGGCGGTCGATTCGCGCGAGAAATGCGTGCCGGTGACCACCACGGCGCGGGCCGAGGCGACGAGCTCTTCCGAAACGTCCGCCTCTGAGAGCGCCATGTCGGCGCAGTCGGAGCGGTAGAAGATCATCGGCGAGACGCCCTCGTCCTCCACCGCCAGGAGAACCAGCGCCGTCAGCCGCTCGGGATCCACCGCGACGCCGCGTGTCTCGACGCCCTCGCGCGCCAGCTGCTCCCTGACGAAGCCGCCCATCTGCTCGGCGCCGACGCGGGTGATCAGCGCCGATTTCAGGCCGAGCCGGGCGGTGCCGATGGCGATGTTGGCAGGGCAGCCGCCCACGGATTTGGCAAAGGTCGCGATGTCCTCGAGGCGCGAGCCGATCTGCTGGCCGTAGAGATCCACCGAGCAGCGGCCGATCGTGACGACGTCGAGCGCGTGGGTCATGCCTCTCTCCCTCTCAATTCGCCGCGATATGAAGCATGTGGTTCAAATCTGGTCAATCTGGAACTGGCATTCCATCTTGCGGAGTAGAGCCGGGGGCGCCCCGTCGCCGCCGCTCGTCGGCCACCGCCACGGCCAGCGTCATCGCGAAGGCCATGCTCGCGGCCAGCGAGCGGAAGCCCTGGAAGTCGGCCTCCACCAGCTCGAACCAGAGCCGCCCTTCCGCGACGAGCGGGCTGAACGGGCTGTCGGTTACGGCGACGAGCGGCGTGCCCTGCGCCGCCGCTTGGGCGGCCAGCGCCAGCGTGGTGGAGGCGTAGGGCGCGAACGAGATGGCGAGCGCGGCGTCGCGCGGGCCGGCGAAGGAGACGGTCTCGGCGTCGGTGCCGGCGGCCGAGCCGATGAGGACGTTGCGGATGCCGAGCTTGCCGAGCGCGTAGCTCATGTAGGCGGTGACGGGAAAGGACCGGCGCTGGCCGATGAGATAGAGGGTCTCGGCCGAGGCGAGGATGCGCGCGGCGCGATCGACGTCGGCGAGATCGATCCGGTCGTGGACGGCGGCGACGGATCGGGTCGCGGCCTCGCAGAACCCGTCGAAGAGCACGGCCGACGCCGGGGCCTCGCCGCCGCGCGCGCGCAGCGACAGGAGGCGCTCGTCGTAGTTCGACACATGGTTGCGCAGCCGCGCGCGAAACAGCGCCTGAAGGTCGGAGAAGCCGGCAAAGCCGAGCGTCTGGCTGAAGCGCACCAGCGTCGAGGGCTGGACGCCCGCCTTCTCGGCGATGCTCGCCACCGTACCGAGCGCGATCTCGTCGGGCTGGGCGAGGGCGAAGGACGCGACCTGCGTCAGCCGCTTCGACAGGCGCACGCCGCCGCCCGCCAGACGTTCGCGCAGCGCCGCGAAGCTCTCGGGCGGGGCCGTGGGGGCGGCGCGCCTGTCGTCTCGTGTGTTCATCGCCGTCTCCTAGCCGATCGTCCGCCCGCCGTCGCCGCCCTCTCGTCGCGGCTGGGTCACCGCAGCTTGACAGGACTCCGCCGCAGGGAATACCGATTTCATCCTATCATCTTTCGGATCATCCGTTCCATTCGCTCCCTCGTGACTGCTGCGCCATGACAAAGGACACGATCGGCATCGGCCTCGTCGGCACGGGCTTCATGGGCAAGTGCCACGCGCTGGCCTGGAACGCGGTGGCTGCGACCTTCGGGGAGACGCGGCGCCCGGTGCTGCGCCATCTCGCCGACGTCGATGTGGGCCGGGCGCGCCGATGCGCGGCCGAGTGGGGCTTCGAGGCCGCGACGGACGATTGGCGCGCCGTGATTCACGATCCCGCGGTGGAGATCGTCTCGATCGCCGCGCCCAATCCGTTCCATGCCGAGATGGCCTGCGCGGCGCTGGCGGCCGGCCGGCACGTCTGGTGCGAGAAGCCGATGGCAACGACGATGGCGGATGCGCAGGCGATGCTCGATGCCGCCGGGCGCTCGGGCCGCATCGCAGCGCTCGGCTACAACTACATCCAGAACCCGGCGATCCGCGCCATCGAGGCGCTGGTGCGCGAGGGGGCGATCGGCGATCTCAACCATGTCCGCGTCGAGATGGACGAGGATTTCATGGGCGATCCCGACGCGCCCTTCGCCTTCAAGAACGAGGCGCGCTCGGGGCATGGCGCGCTCGACGATTTCGCCGTGCATCCGCTGTCGCTGCTCGGGCGCCTCGCCGGGCCGCTCGCCGCCGTGATGGCCGAGCAGGCCAAGCCCTATGCCGCGCGCGAGGGGCGGCCGGTGGAGACGCACGAGATCGCCATGGCCCTGCTGCGCTTCGCGAGCGGGGCTTCCGGGCTGCTCGTCGCCAACCGCGCGGCCTGGGGCCGCAAGGGGCGCATCGCGCTGCAGCTCTTCGGCTCGAAGGGGACGATCGCCTTCGACCAGGAGCGGATGAACGAGTTTCAGCTCTTCACGCGCGAGGACGATCCGCGCCGCGAGGGGTTCCGCACCGTGCTGGCGGGCCCTGCGCACGAGCCCTACGGTCACTTCCTGCCGGCGCCCGGCCACGGGCTGGGCTTCAACGACCTCAAGGTGATCGAGGCGCACGAGATCCTCGCCGCCATCGACGGACGGCCGGCGCGGATCGTCGACTTCGCGGACGGGCTCGCCATCGAGGCGGCGGTGGCGGCCATGGCGCGCTCGCATGCCGAGCGGCGCTGGATCGAGCTATGACGACGCGACGCTGCCGCTCGGCGGGCAGCGAGCGAGGGAAGGAAACGCCGGCGCGCGCCGCGGGCGGCAAGGGGAGTTGAGAGATGACGGGATCCACGATCCGGCTGACCACGGCGCAGGCGCTGGTGCGCTTCATGATGGCGCAGAAGACGGTGGTCGATGGCGAGACGCTGCCGATCTTCGCGGGCTGCTGGGCGATCTTCGGCCATGGCAACGTCGCCGGGCTCGGCGAGGCGCTGCAGGCGGTGCAGGAGGAGTTCCCGACGTGGCGCGCCCATAACGAGCAGGGCATGGCGCATGCTGCCATCGCATTCGCCAAGGCGAGCTTCCGCCGGCGCTTCATGGCCTGCACCACCTCGATCGGGCCGGGCGCGCTCAACATGGTGACGGCGGCGGGCGTCGCGCACGTGAACCGGCTGCCGGTGCTGTTCCTGCCCGGCGACGTCTTCGCCAGCCGGCTGCCCGACCCCGTGCTGCAGCAGATCGAGGATTTCGGCGACGGCACGGCGACCGCCTCCGACTGCTTCCGCCCGGTGTCGCGCTACTATGACCGCATCCAGCGGCCCGAGCAGCTGATCCCCGCGCTCGCCCGCACCATGCAGGTGCTGACCGACCCCGTGGATTGCGGGCCGGTGACGCTCTCGCTCTGCCAGGACGTGCAGGCCGAGGCCTACGACTTCCCGGCCGCCCTGTTCCACGAGCGCGTCTGGGGCGTGCGCCGGCCGCGGCCCGACGAGGACGAACTCGCCCATGCGCTGGCGCTGATCCGCGCCGCGAGGAAGCCGATGATCGTGGCGGGCGGCGGCGTGCTCTATTCGCAGGCGTGCGAGGCGCTCCAAGCCTTTGCCGAGCGGCACGGCGTGCCCGTGGCGGTGACGCAGGCCGGCAAGTCGGCGATCGACGAGCGCCACGACTTCTCGCTCGGCGCGGTCGGCGTCACCGGCACCTCGGCGGCGAACGCCCTCGCGGCCGACGCCGATCTGGTGCTCGCCGTCGGCACGCGGCTGCAGGACTTCACCACCGGCTCGTGGTCGCTCTTCCAGGGCGAGGGCCTGTCGATCCTCGGGCTGAACGTCACGCCCTTCGACGCCGCCAAGCATGGCGGCGTGCCGCTGGTGGCCGACGCCCGCGTCGGGCTGGAGCTTCTCTCCGCCGGGCTCGGCGACTGGCGGGCCGACGCCGGGCAGGCGACGCGGACGCGGGACGAGCGCGCGCGCTGGTTCGAGGCGGCGGGCGCCGCGCTCGCGCCCGGCAATGCCGAGCTGCCCTCGGACGCGCAGGTGATCGGCGCGGTGGCGCGGGCGCGCGGCACCGACGACACGGTGGTGGTGTGCGCGGCCGGTGGCCTGCCGGGCGAGCTCGACAAGCTGTGGGCGCCGACCCGGCCGGGCGGCTATCACATGGAATACGGCTTCTCCTGCATGGGCTACGAGATCGCCGGGGGGCTCGGCGTCAAGATGGCGCGGCCGGAAGCCGACGTCGTCGTGATGGTGGGCGACGGCTCCTACATGATGATGAACTCCGAGATCGCGACCTCGGTGATGCTGGGGTTGAAGCTCACGATCGTCGTCCTCGACAATCGAGGCTATGGCTGCATCAACCGGCTGCAGCGGGCCTGCGGCGGCGCGAGTTTCAACAATCTTCTGGAGGACTGCCGGCAGGTGGTGGCGCCCGCCATCGATTTCGCCGCCCATGCGGGGGCTATGGGCGCGCGCGCCCGCAAGGTCGCCTCGATCGCGGAGCTGGAAGCGGCGCTGCGCGACACCGCGGGCGAGGACCGCACGACGGTCGTCGTGATCGACACCCATCCGCTCGTGACGACGGAGGCGGGCGGCACGTGGTGGGACGTCGCCGTGCCTGAGGTTTCGGAGCGCCCGGCGGTGGGCGCGGCGCGTGAGACCTACGAGGCGCGCCGGCGCCTGCAGCGCGTGTTGAACTGAACGAGCGGCGTCGCTGACCCCGCCTGTGCGCTTGCCGAAGCCAGTGCGCAGGCGGGGCTGGGTGTCAGACGGCTCGCGTTCGCGGCGAGGTGAGAAGCACGAGCGTCCCCGCGAGCCCGGAGAGCACCGACCCCATGATGACGCCGAGCTTCACCTCGTCCTGCAGGATCGGCGAGGTCGGGAAGGCGAGGAGCCCGATGAAGAGGCTCATCGTGAAGCCGATGCCGCAGAGCAGCGCCACGCCGTAGAACTGGCGCCACGTCGCGCCCTCCGGAAGCGTCGCCCGTCCGGAGCGGATGGCGAGCCAGGACAGGCCGAAGACGCCCGCCTGCTTGCCGAGAAACAGCCCGGCGGCGATGCCGAGCGGCACGGGATCGAGAAGCGCGGCCGGCGTGAAGCCGGCAAAGGAAACGCCGGCATTGGCGAAACCGAAGATCGGCACGATCAGGAAGGCGACGCCGGGCTGGATGGCATGTTCGAGGCGAATGAGCGAGGAGTCGCCGGTTCGCCGGTCGAGCCCGAGCGGGATCGTCAGCGCGAGCACGACGCCGGCGAGCGTCGCATGGATGCCCGACGCGAACACGAGCACCCAGAGGAGGACGCCCGGCACGAGATAGGCGGCGAGGCGATGCACGCCGATGCGGTTCATCGCGACGAGCCCGGCGACCACGAGCGCGGCACCGCCGAGCGCGGGAAGGTCGAGGTCGGCCGTGTAGAACAGCGCGATGATGACGACGGCGCCGAGGTCGTCGATGATGGCGAGCGCGGTGAGGAAGACCTTCAGCGACAGGGGCACGCGGGGGCCGAGCAGCGACAGCACGCCGAGCGCGAAGGCGATGTCGGTGGCGGCGGGAATGGCCCAGCCGCGCAGTGTCTCCGGCGATCCGGCGTTGAAGGCGAGATAGACGAGCGCGGGCGCGGCCATGCCGCCGAGCGCGGCGAGGCCGGGCAGCACGCGCTGCGGCCAGGTCGCGAGCTGTCCCGTCAGCACCTCGCGCTTGATCTCGAGCCCGACCATCAGGAAGAACGCCGCCATCAGGGCGTCGTTGATCCAGTGCAGCAGCGACAGGCCGCCGAGGGTGGCGTGGAGCGCGCCGAAATAGGCGGGCGCGAGGGGCGAGTTGGCGACCGCGAGCGCGAGCGCCGCGGCCGCCATCAGCACGATGCCGCCGGCGGCGGCGTTCGCGAGGAAGGCGCGCAGGCGCGAGATCGGGCGAGCGGGCACAGCGCTCGTGGGGCGGGGGTCGGTCATGGATCTGCAGTCCTCGGATCGCGGTTTCACCGGTCTCCGTCGGTTTGGGGCGAAAGCCCCCGGCGCACGCAGCACACGCCTGCGTCCATCATAGTCCGGAAGCGCGGGCTCGGCCACCCTGACGCGCTGGCCTGCAGGGCCTCTGAAGTCTTGCGCGCGACGCCCGCGGCCGGCGCCGGGGGGGTCAGGAGGCCTTTGCCCGAAGCCGCGAGGTTTCGCCAGCGGCGGTGCCTTGGCCGGGCTCGAAACCGGCGAGCGCCTCGGCCTCGCAGTCGGCGAAGACGCGCCCCACCCCGATGAGGATCGGCCGGTCGACGCCGATGCGCTCGACGATCGCGCCGAGATCGGCGAGACGGCCCACGGCGCGCGTCTCGTCGTCGCGCGAGATGTTGGCGGCGACCGCCACGGGCGTCTCGCCCGGCAGCCCGTGCGCGATCAGCATGGCCGAGATGCGCGGCGCCATGCGCCCGCCCATGTAGAAGATCGTGGTGGCCCGGTCGTCGGCGAGCGTCGCCCAGTTCAGGTCGTCGGGCAGATCCCCCTTCTTGGAATGCCCGGTGACGAAGCGCACCTGCTGGGCCCGGTCGCGATGCGTCAGCGACACGCCGAAGCCCGCCGCCAGCGCCGAGGCCGCGGTGATGCCGGGCACGATGCGCACGGGAATGCCCGCGCGCTTCAGCTCGGCGATCTCCTCGCCGGATCGTCCGAAGACGGAGACGTCGCCGGACTTCAGCCGCACCACGTGCTTTCCGGCCCGCGCGAACTGCACCATCGTGCGGTTGATATCCTCCTGACGGCACGAGTCGCGCGAGGCGCGCTTGCCCACCAGCATGCGCTTGGCCTCGCGCCGGGCGAGCTCCAGAATGTCGTCGGAGACGAGGTCGTCGAAGAGGATGACGTCGGCGGCCTGCAGCGCGCGCACCGCCTTCAGCGTCAGAAGCTCGGCCTCGCCGGGGCCGGCGCCGACCAGCGTGACGCGCCCGCCCGCCTGTGGGGCGGCGACGAGATCGGAGACGAAGCGCCGGGCGTCGGCTTCCGCGGCCTCGTCCGGGGCCTTGCGGGTGAAGGCCTCGTCGGAGAAGCGTTCCCAGAAGGCGCGGCGCAGCGGGCCCGGCTCGAGGCGCTCCATCACCTCGGCGCGGACCTTCGCGGCGAGCTTCGCCCAGCCCGTCAACGTCGCGGGCAGCAGCGTCTCGATGCGCCGGCGGATGGCCTGGCCGAGGATCGGCGCGGCGCCGTCGGTGGAGATGCCGACGACGACGGGCGAGCGGTTGACGATGGTGCCGAAGCGAAAACTGCAGAAGGCGGGCTTGTCGATGACGTTGACGGGAACGCCCGCACTGCGCGCGGCGCAGAAGAAGGCCTGCGCGCCCGCGGTCGTCTCGCAGTCGGCCACCGCGAGCGCGGCGCCGGCGAAGACGTCGAGCGCCCAGGGGCGGTGGTGGTGGGTGATGCGCCCGCCGGCGAAGGTCATCGCGAGGACGGTGCGCATTTCCTCACTGAGGCTCTCCGCGGGCTCGTAGAGATCGACGAGCGCGCCGGCGGCGGCGAGGAGCTCGGCCTTCCACGCCGCGCCGTCGCCGCCCCCCGCCATGGCGACGCGCCGGCCCTTCAGGTCGAAGAACACCGGCAGCACGCTCAACTCGCCCACCCGCTGCGGACGGGCGGCGGCGGTTTCAGGACGGTTCGGGAACACGGGCTTCATCGATCAATCCCTGAATTTCGCTGCGGCAGGAGCCGCAATTCGTGCCGGCCTTCAAGGCCTCGCCCACCGCCGCGACGCTGCGGCAGCCGGGCGCGGCGACGGCGCGCCGGATGTCGTCGGTCCCGACGCCGAAGCAGGAGCAGACGAGCGCGCCGGGATCGGGCCGGTCCGCCCCGGCGCGGCCGGCGAGAACGCGAAAGCGCGTCGCCGATTCCGCCACCGCGCCGCCGAGGCACGAGACCGCATAGGCGCGCGACACCGCGACGGGCTCCGGCGACATCCAGAGCGCGCCGAGAAAACGCGGCCCGGCGAAGGCCGCGAGGCGGCGGTGGCCGGCCCCGTCGCCATAGGAGAGGATCTCGGCCCCTGCTGGCAGGCGCAGCACCGTGCGCGCGAAGGTGTTGGGATCGAGAGGCCGCGAGAGACCCGCCAGCTCCAGCCGCCAGCCGCCAGGGGCGCGGGCGCTCGCCCAGTAGTCGGCACCGCAGGGGTCGGGCTCCTCGCTCGACACCGCGAAGCCGTGCCACGCGGCGTCCAGCCGCTTGAGCGACACGGCGGCGGCCTTCGAGGCCGGCTGGCCGGAGACGGGATCGACGCGAGGGGGCACCAGTGCGTTGACGCGGGCCTTGGACGCGAACTGCTCGGTCCAGTGCATCGGGGCGAACAGCGAGCCGCGGGCGACGCGCGGGGTGACGAGCGCGCGCAGGATCGCCGCGCCGTGCTCGCTGGCGATCTCCACGAGATCGGCCTCGGTGATGCCATGGGCGGCCGCGTCGTCCGGATGGATCTCGCAGAAGGGCTCGGCGAGATGGGCCGAGAGGCGAGGCGAGCGCCCGGTGCGCGTCATCGTGTGCCACTGGTCGCGGATGCGTCCGGTGTTGAGGAGGAAGGGGTGCTCGGGCGTCGTCACGGGCGTGGAGCGGTCGGTGACAGGCACCAGCTGCGCGCGGCCGTCCGGCGTGAAGAAGCCGCCATCGGCGAAGAAGCGCTCAGTCCCCGTGCCGTCGCGCCGGATCGGCCAGCGCACCGGCGCCAGCTGCTCGTAGGCGAGGTCGCCGAGATCGGCGAGGCCGCCGATGTCGAAGTCGCGACGGCCCTCGTTCTCGTGGGCCGAGAGCGCGGCGTGTTCGCGGAAGATCGCGGCGGCGCTCCCATAGTCGAAGCCGGCAAAGCCCATGCGGCGGGCCACCTCCTTTAGTGCCCACCAGTCCGGCCGCGCCTCGCCGGGCGCGGGCAGGAAGGCGCGCTGGCGCGAGATGCGGCGCTCCGAATTCGTCACCGTGCCGTCCTTCTCGCCCCAGCCGCAGGCCGGCAGCGCCAGATGGGCGAAGGGCATCGTGTCGGTGTCGGCGACGATGTCCGACACCACCACGAAGGGGCAGGCCTTCAGCGCCGCGCGCACGCGGTCGGCGTCGGGCAGCGAATCCACCGGATTGGTGCCGATGATCCAGAGCGCGCGGATCCGCCCGTCACCGAGGGCCTCGAAGAGGTCCACCGCCTTGAGGCCGGGCGTCGCGGCCATGGTGGGCGCGTTCCAGAAGCCTTGCACGAGGGCGCGATGCGCGGGGTCGGCGAGGTCGAGATGCGCGGCGAGCTGGTTGGCGAGGCCCCCGACCTCGCGCCCGCCCATCGCGTTGGGCTGGCCGGTGACCGAGAACGGCCCCGCGCCCGGCCGCCCGATGCGCCCCGTGGCGAGATGGCAGTTGAGGATGGCGGAGACCTTGTCGGTACCGACCGACGACTGGTTCACGCCCTGGCTGTAGACGGTGACGACCTTGTCGGTCGCCGCGAAGAGCGCGAGGAAGTCTACTAGGCGCTCGGCCTCGACGCCGGTGGCCTTCGCGAGATGTGCGAGATCGCCGTAGGGCCGGGCGGCGTCGAGCGCCGCGTCCAGCCCGTTCAGATGCTGGGCCGCATAGGCGTGGTCGAGGGCGCCGGCGGCTTCGAGATGCGCGAGCACCCCGAGGAAGAGCGGCACGTCGCCGTCCGCGCGCACGGGCAGATGCAGGTCGGCGCCCGCCACTGTTGCGGTCTCGCGCGGGTCCACCACGACGATGCGCATCCCCGGCCGCAGGGCTTTGGCCGCGGCCACCCGCTGCCAGAGCACCGGGTGGCACCAGGCGAGATTGGCGCCGACGAGGACGAGAAGGTCGGCCTCCTCCAGATCCTCGTAGGTGCCGGGCACCGTGTCGGAGCCGAAGGAGCGCTTGTGGCCGGCCACCGACGAGGCCATGCAGAGGCGCGAGTTGGTGTCGATGTTGGCGGTGCCGAGGAACCCCTTCATCCACTTGTTGGCGACGTAATAGTCTTCCGTCAGCATCTGGCCGGAGACGTAGAGCGCCACCGAATCGGGCCCATGCTCGCGCACCGCCGCGCCGAAGCGTGTCGCCACGAGATCGAGCGCGGCGTCCCACGAGACGCGGGCGCCGTGGAGGCTGGGATGAAGCAGTCGCCGGTCGGGTTTGAGCGTCTCGGCGAGCGCCGAGCCCTTCGAGCAGAGGCGCCCGAAATTGGCCGGATGCGCGTCGTCGCCGGCGATTCCCACCGAGCCCTCGACGTGCGGCGTCGCCAGCACGCCGCAGCCGACGCCGCAATAGGGGCAGGTGGTGCGGGTGGCTTTGGGGGCGGCGGCGGCTTCCATCCGCTATTCCGCCGCGAGCGAGAAGGCGGGCTGGCGCTCGACGAGGATCTCCAGCGACTTGGTCACGGGATCGACGCGCACCGGAAAGGTGCGCACGCGGCCCTCGTCCGGCCCCTCGACGAGGCCGGTGTCGAGCGCGATCACCTGGGCGTGCAGCGGGCAGGTGACGAAGCCGCCATGGACGATGCCCTGCGAGAGCGGCCCGCCCTTGTGGGGGCAGCGGTCTTCGGTCGCGAAGACCTCGTCCTCGGCCGTGCGGAACACCGCGATGCGCCCGAGCGGCGAGCCGACGCAGCGTGCGCCGCGGCGGGGAATGTCGGCGAGGTTGCCGATCGGGGTCCAGGTCTCGGTCATTCGGCGGCCTCGCGGAAGGGTTCGATCACGGCCATCGGCCGGAACTCGTGGGCGGCGACCTCGCCGCTGGCGCGCGCGGCCCAGGGGTCGCTCTGCGAGAAGCGCTGCGAATGGACGAAGCGCTCGAAGTAAGCTCGGCGCCGCTCGACGTCCGCGACCACCGCGGCCTGGATCGAGGCCATGCCGACGCGCTTCAGCCACTTGTACATACGCTCGAGATAGTGGCCCTGCTCGCGGTACGCTTGAGTCAGCGCGACGATGACCTCCAGCGCCTCGTCCTCGGTGTCGACGTGGCAGAGAACCTCCGTGCCCTTGATGTCGAGGCCGGCGGCGCCCGCGAAATGGATGTCGTAGCCCGAATCGACGCAGATCACGCCGACGTCCTTGCAGGTCGCCTCGGCGCAGTTTCGCGGGCAGCCGGACACCGCCATCTTGACCTTGGCGGGCGTCCACGAGCCCCACATGAACTTCTCGATGCGGATGCCGAGCCCGGTGGAATCCTGCGTCCCGAAGCGGCACCAGTCGGTGCCGACGCAGGTCTTCACCGTGCGAAGGCCCTTGGCATAGGCGGCGCCCGAGACCATGCCGGCGGCGTTGAGGTCGGCCCAGACGGCGGGGAGGTCCTCCTTCTTCACGCCGAGCATGTCGATGCGCTGGCCGCCGGTGCATTTCACGGCGGGAATGGCGAACTTGTCGACGACGTCGGCGATGGCGCGCAGCTCCTGCGAGGTGGTCATGCCGCCCCACATGCGCGGCACCACCGAATAGGTGCCGTCCTTCTGAATGTTGGCGTGCACGCGCTCGTTGATGTAGCGCGACTGCTTGTCGTCCACGTATTCGCCCGGCCAGTCGGCGAGGAGATAGTAGTTCAGCGCCGGGCGGCACTTGGCGCAGCCGCAGGAGGTCTTCCACTCCAGCTCCTGCATCACGGCGGGGATCGACTTCAGCCCCTTGGCGACGATGAGCCGGCGCACGTCGCCGTGGCCGAGCGTCGTGCAGGGGCACATCGGCTTCACCGCGTTCGGATTGAACGCCTCGCCGATCGTCAGGCTCATCAGCTGCTCGACGAGCCCGGTGCAGGTGCCGCAGGACGACGACGCCTTGGTGTGGGCGCGCACCTCGTCGAGGCTGGTCAGGCCCTTGGCAACGATGGCCCCGGTGATCTTGCCCTTGCAGACGCCGTTGCAGCCACAGATCTCGGCGTCATCGGCCAAGGCTGCAACGGCCGCCATAGGGTCCAGCGGGGACCCTCCCTGGTAGCTCTGGCCGAAGATGAGCGTGTCGCGCATCGCGGCGATGTCGGACCCCTTCTTCATCAGGTCGCCGAACCAGCCGCCGTCCGCCGTCTCGCCGTAGAGCACGGCCCCGAGGATCCTGTTGTCCTGGAGGACGAGCCGCTTGTAGACGCCCGCCGAGGCGTCGCGCAGCACGATCTCCTCGCGCCCCGGCGCCTCCGCGAAGTCGCCCACCGAATAGAGGTCGATGCCCGTGACCTTCAGCTTCGTCGGCGTGTCGGAATGGCGGAAGCCCTGGCCCTCTTCGCCGGCAAGATGGCGCGCGGCGATTTCGGCCATCTGGTAGAGCGGCGCCACGAGGCCGTAGACGCGACCGTCCACCTCGACGCATTCGCCGAGCGCGAGGATCGCGGGATCGGAGGTCACCATGTGTTCATCGACATGGATGCCGCGTCCGACCGCGAGGCCCGAATCCTTCGCCAGCCCCGACGAGGGCCGGATGCCCACCGCCATCACCACGAGCGAGGCCGGGATGACGCGGCCGTCGGCGAGTTCCACGCCCTCGACGCGGCTCTCGCCGAGGATCGCCTTGGTGTTGGCCCCGGTGACGACCTCGATGCCGCGCTTTTCCAATGCGCGCTGGAGGAGGAAGCCGGCGGCGGGATCGAGCTGGCGCTCCATCAGCGTCGGCATCAGGTGGAGGACGGTGACCTCCAGCCCCTGCGCGCGAAGGCCCGCGGCAGCTTCGAGGCCGAGCAGGCCGCCGCCGATCACCACCGCCTTGGCCTTGGCCTGCGCGGCGAGGATCATCGCGTCGACGTCGTCGAGATCGCGATAGGCGAGGACGCCGGCGAGATCCTTGCCCGGCACCGGCGGGATGAAGGGCGTCGAGCCGGTGGCGATGACGAGCCGGTCGTAGGGCGCGGTGACGCCGTGATCGGAGGTGACGGTCTTGGCCTCGCGGTCGATCGCGACGATGCGATGACCCTTGTAGAGGGTGACGCCGTGGCGCTCGTACCAGCCGTCGCCGTGGATCACGATGTCGTCGAAGGACTTTTCGCCCGAGAGCACGGGCGAGAGCATGATGCGGTCGTAGTTGACCCGCGGCTCGGCGTTGAAGATCGTCACCTCGTAGCGGCCGGGGGCCTTTTCGAAGAGGTGTTCCAGCATCCGGCCGGGGGCCATGCCGTTGCCGACGACGACGAGTTTCTCGGGCATGTTCGGGTCCTTCAGGATCGTCGAAAGGAAGGGCGCCGTTCTTCTCCCCTCGGGGGGGAAGGTGGACGCGAAGCGGCCGGATGAGGGTCTGCGACGGTGGCGGAAGGCGCCCTCGTTCCCCTGCCGGGACTCGTCTCCCCGAAGGAGAGACGATGGCTTGTCTGGTCAGGCCGCTTCGACGAAGCGGTTGCGCTCGTAGAGGAACTTCAGCACCGCCTGGCGGCACTTGAGATAGGTCGGGTCGGCGGCCAGCTTGATGCGGTCGCGCGGGCGGGCGAGGGGAACGGGAAGGATCTCGCCGATGCCGGCCGAGGGGCCGTTCGTCAGCATCACGATCCGGTCCGAGAGAAGCACGGCCTCGTCCACGTCGTGGGTGATCATCATCACGGTGGTGCCGAGATCGGCCTGGATCTGCATGACCTGGTCCTGCAGATGGGCGCGGGTGAGGGCGTCGAGCGCGCCGAAGGGCTCGTCGAGGAGAAGGATCTTGGGCTCCATCGCCAGCGCCCGGGCGATGCCGACGCGCTGCTTCATGCCGCCCGAGATCTCGGAGGGGCGACGGTCCCGGGCGTGGCCCATATGAACCAGCTCGAGATTCTTCATCACCCATTCGCGGCGCTCAGCCGCCGTCTTGGTCCGGCCGAACACCTTGTCAACGGCGAGCGCGACGTTCTCGTAGACGGTGAGCCAGGGCAGGAGCGAGTGGTTCTGGAAGACGACGCCGCGGTCGGGGCCGGGGGCGTCCACCACCTTGTCTTCCAGCAGCACCACGCCTTTGGTGGCCTGCGTCAGGCCGGCGACGATGTTGAGGAGCGTCGACTTCCCGCAGCCGGAATGGCCGATGATCGAGACGTATTCGCCTTTCGTGAGCGTCAGGTCGACGTCCTTCAGCACCTCGGTGGTGGCGCCGCCGCGTGAGAAGCGCATCGTGACGCCTTCGATGGAAAGGAACGGCTTGGCGATCATGTCGCGTCTCCTCGTCTGGCTGGCAGGGGGCGGGCGGGCAGAGATGCTGGCAGGGGGGCCGTCAGCCGGCGGAGGTGCCGCGGGTGACGGCCTTGCCGACCGCGGCGACGATGCGGTCGAGCACGAAGCCGACGATGCCGACATAGACGAGGGCGAGGATGATGTCGGAGATCAGCGAGGAGTTCCACGCGTCCCAGATGAAGAAGCCGATGCCGACGCCCCCGATGAGCATCTCGGCCGCCACGATCGCCAGCCACGAGAGCCCGACGCCGATGCGAAGCCCCGTGAAGATGTAAGGAGCCGCGGCAGGGATCATCACCTTGGTGAAGAACTCGAAGCCGTTGAGGCGAAGCACCTTGGCGACGTTGCGGTAGTCCTGCGGGATGTTGCGAACGCCCACCGCCGTGTTGATGATGATCGGCCAGACGGCGGTGATGAAGATCACGAAGATCGCCGAGGGCTGGCCGTCCTGGAAGGCGGCGAGCGAGAGCGGCAGCCAGGCGAGCGGCGGCACGGTGCGCAGCACCTGGAAGATCGGGTCGAGGCCGCGCATGGCGAGATTCGACTGGCCGACGAGGACGCCGAGCGCGATGCCGACCACCACCGCGATCGCGTAGCCCATCGCGACGCGCTGCAGGCTCGCCCAGATCTGCCAGCCGAGGCCGACGTCGTTTCCGCCGTTGCGGTAGAACGGATGGGCGATCAGCTCCCAGGTGTCGGTGACGACCTGGCTCGGCGGCGGCAGGGCCGAGCCGGGTCCCGAGCACAGCGCCTCCCAGAGCCCGAGCAGGGCGACGAGCGCGATGAGCGGGGGCACGAGATTGTCGGCGAGCGAGCGCAGGATGCGCGCGCCCTGCGCCCGGCGGTCGGGCCCGGCGGGCCGCAGCGGCACCACCGCGCTCGCGCCGGCCCGCGGCAGGGCGACGACGGCGGCCGATGTCTTGATCACGGTCTGGGACATGGAAAGGCTCCGGTCTCGGGGCGCGCGGGCGGCGCCGTGTCAGGCGATGCGGGTGATCGCGAGGCTCGCAAGATAGGCGGCGGGGTCTGCGGGGTCGAAGACCTTGCCGTCGAAGAAGGTCTCGGGGCCTCGCGAGGTGGACGCGGGGATCGCAGCGACACTGAGAGCCTTGGCGGCTTCGCGCCAGAGATCCTCGCGGTTCACCTTGTCGACCATCGCCTTGACGTCGGTGGTCGCCTCCAGCTTGCCCCAGCGCATGTCCTCGGTGAGGAACCAGGCGTCGTGGCTCTTGAACGGGTAGGACGCGTCGTCCCGCCAGAACTTCATGAAATGCGGCGAGGCCTCCACCACGCGCCCGTCGCCGTAGTCGATCGTGCCCTTCATGCGCGGGCCGATGTCGGCGGGCTTGACGTTGAACCAGGCGCGCTTGCCCAGGATCTCGGCGAGCTCGTCCTTGTTGGCCATGTCGTCGGCCCATTGCGCGGCCTCCTGCACGGCCATGAGCAGCGCGACGGTCGCCTTCGGGTTCTTCTCCACCCAGTCGGCCCGCATGGCGAAGGACTTCTCGGGGTGCTTGGCCCAGAGTTCGCCCGTGGTGAGGGCGGTGGTGCCGATGCCCTGCTCGACGAGCTGCGCGTTCCACGGCTCGCCGACGCAGAACGCGTCCATCGTGCCGACCTTCATGTTGGCGACCATCTGGGGCGGCGGCACCACGATGGTCTCGACGTCGGTGTCGGGGTCGATGCCGCCGGCGGCAAGCCAGTAGCGGATCCAGAGATCGTGCGTGCCGCCGGGAAAGGTCATCGCGATCTTGGCCGGCGTTCCCGCCGCCTTCTTCTGCGCGAAGCTCTCCTTCAGCACGGAGGCGTCGAGCCCGACCTTGAGCGCGCCGTAGGCCTTGCCGATCGAGATGCCCTGGCCGTCGAGATTGAGCCGGGCGAGGATCGCCATCGGCAGCGGCTGGCCGTTCTGGGTGATCTTGCCGGCGCTCATCAGGTAGG
Source organism: Aureimonas pseudogalii (assembly GCF_014196835.1). GTDB lineage: Bacteria > Pseudomonadota > Alphaproteobacteria > Rhizobiales > Rhizobiaceae > Aureimonas > Aureimonas pseudogalii. The sequence goes on along the minus strand of NZ_JACIEK010000014.1, from coordinate 3,856 downwards.
GCATCGGCGTCAGGATATGGGCGCCGTCGATGCCCGAGCCGTCCGAACCGAGCACGAGATTGTCGCGCGTCGTGCCCCAGGACGACTGCTTGACCACCTCGACGTCGGGCATGCCGTGCTGGGCGAAATAGCCCTTCTCCTTGGCGACGATGAGCGGTGCGGCGTCGGTGAGCGCGATGAAGCCGAGCACCGCCTTCGTCGTCTCGGGGCCCGTGCCTTGCGCGAAGACGCCGCCGGCAAAGCTCGCCGAGACCGCCGAGAACAAGGCGGCCGTTCCGGCGGTCGCGGCCGAGTTCTGCAGGAAGCGGCGGCGGCTGAGGCGGACGATGTCGGACATGGGGAAGACCTCGGAGGCGACGGTGGAAGGGGCTCGGAAAACGAAAAAACGCCGCGGTCCCTGTGAGCCGGTCCCGGAGCCGGGATCGTCATGAAGGTCACGCGACGTCGATGTCTGGTGAGAGCGGCCGTCTCGAAGAGGCGCTCGGATGAGCCCGGTCGTCCTTGACGGGCTCGGGTCTATACAGCCTCACGGGACGCGGTTTGGAAAGGCCAAATGTGCGGCAATGCAGCATGCCGCTATTTGAGGCAGAAGACCGAAAAAGGCCGGTTCTACAACGGTTCCAAATAGCGAAAGCCTGCTGTCGCCCGAAGCATCACGCTGCACGAATATGCGCCACCGCCGCGACGAAGGGTCGCTGGAGCCTATTCGTCGTCGCGTGGAGCTCCCGCCGTGCCGGGCCGGGCGCGCACCGCGAACCCCTCGACATAGGCGGCGATCGACGCGGGGTCGAAGCGGCTTCTCCCGCCCGGGCCCGCCTCGCCGTCGCCGGCACCGGCGTCGGCATCAGGCAGGGCGACGCCGCGCGGTGCGAAGACCGAGCGGTAGAGGTCGGGCCGGAACGCGGCGGCGGCCCGCTCGGCCAGGGCGGGATCGAGCGGCACCTGCCCCCAGCGCGCCATCTGCGCGTAGACCCAGAGCGCCTGGGTTCGCCAGGGCACGTTGGCCTCGCCGGCATGGAAGGCGAGATAGTCGGGGATCTCGCGCCGCGTGCCGTCGGGATCGACGGGCAGAGCCCCCGCGAGGAGATGCTCGATCACCCCGGCATCGCCGCCGACATGCTCCGGGCTCGCCAAAATTTCCGCCAGTTCGCGCCGGTTGCCCGGCTCGTCGCACCAGCGGGCGCTCGCATCGAGCGCCACCAGCAGCCGCTCGCCCGTCTCGCGATGGGCGACCCACCAGTCGGGCCGCAGCCCCAGCACCTTTTCGGGCGAACCCGGCCAGATGTCGGCCTTCACCGCGACGATGCGGCCGATCCCTTGCGAGACCGCCAGGGCGTTCCACGGCGCGTTGACGCAGAACCCGTCGATGGCCCCCGCCTTCAGCGCATCGGCCGTCATCGGCGGCGGCACCACGCACATCGTGACGTCGCGGTCGGGGTCGATGCCGGCCTCCGCCATCCAGAAGCGGAACTCGTAATTGTGCGAGGAGAAGGGATAGGTCATCGCGAAGACGAGCGGCGGCCGGCCGGCCAGCCGGCGCGCCGCCACGACCCGCGCCAGCGCGCGGCCGTGCGCGGCGGCCTCGTCGCGGTCGTCCTCGCCCGCGGCCTCGCGCATTGCCGCGAAGAGGGCGGTGGAGAGCGTGATGGCGTTGCCGCCGCGCCCGAGCGAGAAGGGGGCGATCACCGGATAGGGGTTGGAGCCGAGCCCGAGCTGCGAGGCCACCGCCATTGGCCCCAGCATGTGCGCCACGTCGAACTGGCGGAAGGCGAGGCGGTCGCGGATGTTCGACCAGGAGACCTCGCGCACCAACTCCAGCCGCACGCCCTCGCTCCGGTCGAAGCCGCAGGCCGCGGCGGCGACGAGCACGGCCGCGTCGAGGAGCGGGATGAAGCCCGCGCGGATGGTGGGCGTCCCGCTCATCGTCCGTCTCCCGGCCCACCGAGAAGCGCCGCGGCGGTGACCACCGAGCGGGCGATCTCGACGAGCTTCTTCTTCTCGTTCATCGCGGTCTGGCGCATGAGGCGGTAGGCCTCCTCCTCCGAAAGGCCGCGCATGCGCATCATCAGGCCCTTGGCCTTCTCGATCACCTTGCGGTCGGCCAGTTCCGTGCGGGCCTCGTCGAGCTCGCGGGTGAGGCGCGAATAGGCGCCGAAGCGCAGGATCGCCATGTCGAGGATCGACTTGACCCGCTCCTTCTTCAGCCCGTCCACCACATAGGCCGAGACGCCGGCGTCGATGGCGGCCTCCATCGAGGCGGCGTCGGAGCGATCGACGAACATGGCGATGGGGCGGCGCACCGAGCGCGAGACCTGAAAGAACGCCTCTAGCCGGTCGCGATTGGGGTTTTCGAGATCCACCACGATGACGTCGGGCGCGAAGGCCTCGATCTCGCGCACCAGTCCCTGCATGCCCGTGACGACGTGGACGCGCGCATGCCCCGCCTCGCGCAGCCCATCCTCGATGATGGTGGCCCGCGCCCGGTTCTCGTCGATGATCAGAACGGCAAGCGAGCTGGGCTCCATGGCCCAAACTCTAACCACGGCGCAAAACGAGGCAAGAGCCGGCCCCCGACAATCTTGTGCGGCGCGGCAGAATTCGCGCGGGGGGTTTGCGGGGTTTCCTTACGGTCGACCACGACCTTCGCCGACCCGCATCGCCGAGGCGCAGCAGCGCTTCCACAGCGATGCGACGAAACCCCGCCGTCGTGGCAGGTCACCAAGAGAACGCTTCGCACGCCGCGATCTGCCAACGGGATCACTCGGCAAGTGAGCGCTCGACCCATAACAGCCCAAGCAATCGACTGCTTGGCTTGTCTTAACAGTAAGGAAAATTTGGAGCGGGCGATGGGATTCGAACCCACGACCCCAACCTTGGCAGGGTGTGCGACGGCCCTTCGCTACTGTATCCGTCATTGCGCTACCTTTGTATTATACTGTTGAAAACATGAGCATAGTCGGATTTCTGACTGTCGACTCCCCTCTGTCATACGCTACGATTCGCTTTCGAACGCTCGGAGCCTGCTTAGAAACTTGGTAGAAGAAGAAAATCTAAGCGACAATCCGGTAGGTTCTGACATGGCTATGGAAAAGCTGACGAAGCGCTTCGTGGATGGCCTGGAAACTCCGAAACCAGTGGGTGTTGGACTCAGGGTTCGGGAGACTTTCGCTTGGGATCGCGAGCTTCGCGGCTTCGGCGTACAGGTCATGCCATCCGGTCTGAAGAGCTTCGTCATTCAGTACCGGACACCAGAGGGCAAGCCAAAGCGTGCCGTGATTGGACGGTACGGCCTGATGACCGTTGAAGAGGCTCGCCGTCTCGCGCACGAAAAACTCGTCGCCGTATCCAAAGGTCTTGATCCGATGGAATCGCCCGATCGGAAAGTAAGGGGCTTCACAGTTGCTGAGGTTTGCGACTGGTATCTGACCGAGGCTGAAGCCGGACGAATCATCGGGCGCAGCCGGCGTCCGATCAAGGCTTCGACGCTGGCGATGGACCGCAGCCGGATCGAGGTCCACATCAAGCCGCTACTGGGCAAGCGTCCGATTGCCGCTCTGAAGCTTGGCGACATCGAAGGCGCGCAGGCCGATATCGCCGCCGGCAAGACGTCGAAACCCCGCCCCGGCAGCCGAGGCGGCGCGACCACAGGCGGCGAGGGCGTCGCGGCGCGGACCATGTCCACGCTCCATCCCATCTTTGAACATTCCGTTCGGCTGGGAAAGATCGATACCAACCCGGTGGTCTGCCCCCTGAAAAGTGGCCCTCCCTGAAGTAGGCTTTCGAGCCTTTGGAGGATGCCAGGAATGCCGCAAAAGAAGCACAAGCCTGAAGAGATCGTTGCCAAGCTTCGGCAGGT
>NZ_JACIEK010000013.1 GCF_014196835.1 Aureimonas pseudogalii | reverse complement strand
GTCCCTCTGCACCGGCCATCTGCACCACGCAACGCCTTGATCGATCAGCTATCAAAATCCGGTGCGAAACTGACAAGATTCGAGAAATGGAAAGAAAAGCAGGATTCCCACTCGCGTGAATCCGAACCGGACCGCCGCCCGACGTAGCCGGCGCCGTCCTCCTGCATGCGCAAGCGTATTGACGTCGAGCCGGACGCGTCGCCTTCGTAACCCGGCTCTCGCATCGCAACGGAATGGGTGTGTGGCGCGACCTCCGATCCGTCTTTGAAACAGGCAGCGAGTCCGGTCGTCGATGTCGAAGGAGGACGGCGGGCCGATCGTTTTTCGCTCCCCACCCCGTCGCAACGCGCCTCGCGCCCGAACGCAGCCTGCGTCCGCCAAACTCTCACCGACTTCGATCCATCATCTTCGGATCCGTTCTCGGGCGCGACCGCTGGCCTTACGGAATGAAGGGCCAATCGCTCGGACGTTCGGCGAAGCCTTAACGATCATTCAGAGATCGGCTGGGGGGGCGGTGAATTGGAGTGGCCGTCGTCGCAAGGCGATCCACGCCAATGCTTCGAACGGCCGCAAAACCGTCTGACCTCGTCGCCGTAGGGAACGGCTTGGGATATCAAAGCTGCTAGCGCTGTACGGACTCATCCGTGATCCCCGCCAACGACCGAATGGCTATCAACAGTCGTTGAAAAACGATCCTAAGACTGTCGCACTCGGCTTGCGACCGAGTCGCCCGACGCCCACGACGCTCCGCCAGCCCGAACTCGTCCGTTCATTGTCGGTCGGAGGTCATTCGGCAATGTCTTCGCATTGGGTGGATCGCCCGCGAAAACGCGACCGGATAACCTGTGGCGATGGGAGATCTGGTGGAGCTGAGCGGGATCGAACCGCTGACCTCGTCATTGCGAACGACGCGCTCTCCCAACTGAGCTACAGCCCCTCACCAGTGCGGTGGATGTACGTCGGGAGGGATGAGGCTGTCAAGCGATGGCGGACGGCGGTTCCCGGCGTTTTACCAACATCATGCCCTTCAAGACGAATTCGGTTGGCTTTCGTTAGCAAAATCCCCATCTCGCTCGGCGAGACTCAACGCTCCGGCAGCGCGCCATCCGGTACCGCTGCAATCTTTTCAGAAGGCCGATCCCCGCCCATGCTCGCCGTCATTCAAGTCGTTCTCCTTGTCCTCAACATGGCGTGGTGGATCATCATCGCGTCGGCGATCCTGTCCTGGCTCCTCGCGTTCAACATTCTCGACTACCGCAACCAGTTCGTGCGCACGATCACCGACATTCTGTCCCGTATGACGGAGCCGCTCTACCGGCCGATCCGGCGCGTGCTCCCCAATCTCGGCGGCCTCGACCTGTCGCCTCTCGTGGTGTTGTTGATCATCTTCTTCCTGCAGCAGTTGATCTACATCTACGCCATTCCCGCCGTCTATCGCGCCGGCCTCTGACGGCGATTGACGGGCCGCGTCGTTCGTCTCACCGCGGAAGACGATGATGGGAACGACGCCTCGTGCCGCTCCGGCCAACGCGGACGGCCGAGCGACATCCCGCTCGGTGCAATCTACTAGGAGAGGCGAAGGTGCTTGCGCCTGCGTGAAGGGACGCTAGCCTCACATCCATGTCGGCTTCGCTTTTCGTCGTGTTTTCAGTCTTGAGCGCAACGGTCCCGGCGGCGAAAGCCTTCGATGGGGCGGCTCTTTCGGGCGCGGCGTCGCCGCTTCTGCCGCATTTCTGCGTCGCCGATCCCCTGCCGGGCGACGCGTCGGTGCTGCGCTGTTCGGGGCTGGTTGGTACCGACGTCTTCCTGGCGGGATCGGAGGATGATCGCCGTGTCGCCCTCGGGGCGCCCGCGGGTTTTCCGTCACCTTTGCCGAAAGCCGCACGCTTGTCGCGCACGCTCGACTGGCGGCTTCTCGGCGAGCGTCCGGTGGCCGCGCTCCTTCGCTATGGCTTTGCCGCGGAGGGGGCCGACCCGGCGATGCAATGGATCGTGGTGCTGAAACCGGGAACGCCGGAGCGACCCGGTTGCGTGGTCGCGCTGGTGGACGGCGAGGCCGGCGCGGCGGCGCGCACGACAGCGACGCGCGTCGCCGACGAGGAGGCGGCGGGCTTTCGCTGCGGCGTCGATCGACCCGGCCTCGTCGGGCGTGCCGGCGACGCGACGCGCCGGCTGGGAACGCTCTGGCTGGCAAGGCAGCCCTGACGCCGGTCTTCGGCGAACATGCCTCCGACGCCGAACGGGCGAGGATCCCCCGATCCCCGCCCGTTCAAGGTCTTTGGAACGAAGCCACGTCGGCTCAGGCGTTTTCCTGACCCACCGGCGTCGGGTTCTTCTCCGACTCCTTGGCGTTGTCGAAGCGCACCACGGCCTCGCGGATCAGGTCCTTGGCCTTGGCCGAGCCGTGCCAGCCGCCGATCTTCACCCACTTGCCGGGCTCCAGATCCTTGTAGTGCTCGAAGAAATGCTCGATCTGCTTGAGCGTGATGTCCGGCAGATCGGTGTGCTCGTGCACGTTGGTGTAGCGCTGCGTCAGCTCGGGCGAGGGGACCGCGATCACCTTCTCGTCCAGACCCTTGTTGTCCTCCATCATGAGGACGCCGATCGGGCGGCAGTTGATGACGCAACCGGGAAACAGCGGACGCGTCGAGCACACCAGCACGTCGATCGGGTCGCCGTCGTCCGAGAGCGTGTGCGGCACGAAGCCGTAATTGCCGGGATAGGTCATCGGCGTGTAGAGGAAGCGGTCGACGAAGAGCGCGCCGGCCTCCTTGTCCATCTCGTACTTGATCGGGTGACCGCCGACCGGCACTTCGATGATGACGTTGATGTCTTCCGGCGGGTTCTTGCCCCGGGCGATGGCGTCGATGCGCATGGAGTTCTCCGATGTCCGTCTCGCGTTCCTAGCCGTTCGGCGAAGGTGAGGCAATGCGGGACGAGTCCGCTGCGTGGACGTCGACACCGTCCGGGCGGCAGAGTGCGCTTCGGCGCTCCTCAGGAGAAGGTGAAGGCCACCTTGCGCAGAATCCGGCCTTCGAAGTTTTCCGAGCCCGTGGCGATGTCGACGCCACCGCAGGCCTCGTAGAAGCGCAGCGCGTTGTCGTTGTCTTCCAGCGCCCAGACGGCGAGACCCTTGAGGCCGCGCGCCCGCAGAAGCGTCCGGGCGCTGTCGAAGAGCCGACGCCCGAAGCCTATGCCCTGGAACTCGGGCCGCAGGTAGATCTCGTAGATCTCGCCTTCGACAGTCAGGGCGTGTGTCCGGTTGCGGCCGATCGTGGCGTAGCCGACGATCTCGCCGCCATATTCGACGACGAGGATGGTGGCGCGGTTGACGATGGCCTGCCGCCACCAGGGCGCGCCGCGCCGTTCCAGCATTCGCGAGAGCGAACGATGCGGAATGAGCCCCCCATAGGCCGCCTGCCAAGAGGCCGCATGCACCGGCGCGAGCGCGGCGGCATCACGGGTCTCGGCGAGGCGGATCTCGGCGGCGATCGTCTTCATGAAGCGTTAACCCTGACCGCGCTCATTCGATCCGCGGCTGCGAACAAAATGTGGCGCGAAGAAGGTGAGAAGATCGATCATCACGTCGCATTAGCGAGATCGGGCGTGCGGCACAACGCACGCCCGCGCCTTTCCACGGGGATGGTTCACATCGGCGCGCCCGCCCGCCGCGATGCCCTAGCGTCGCAGGACGCCGCTCGCGAGCGCCTTCTGGATGCCCGCGAGGTTGGTGCCGCGCGAGAGGTTCTGCAGGAAGGGCTGGGTCTGGCCGGCGACCCAGATCCGCAGTTCGGCATCGGTGTCGAACGAGCCGGCGGTCTCGACCGAGAACATCGTGATCGCGCGGTAGGGGATCGAATGGTAGGCGCGTTTGCGTCCGGTCATGCCCTGCTTGTCGATGAGGACCACCCGGCGGTCGGTGAAGACCATCTGGTCGCGCAGCACCTGGAAGGCGACCTCGATGGTCTCGTCGGGCAGGAGGATCGGCTCCAACTCGCGGGCGAGCGCGCCGGTGTCGACGTCGCTCGCAAGGCCGAGCAGTCCCGATAGAAGTCCCATTCTCGTCTCTCCCGTTCAGGCGCGCCGAAATTGCCGCCCGCCAGCCGTCTTGCGCATTGGCGAGAGGTGGGAAGGCACCGGCCCGATGCCAAGCGGGGGCGCGGACACGAAAAAGGGCGGGCCCCGAAGCGCCCGCCCTCTCCAATGCCCGTGCCGTCGCGGAACGGCCGCGATCAGGCGACCTTGCGGCTCTTCTCGAAGCGCTTGCGCTCGTTGGAATCGAGATAGAGCTTGCGCAGGCGGATGGTCTTCGGCGTCACCTCGACGAGCTCGTCGTCCTGGATCCAGGAGAGCGCGCGGTCGAGCGTCATGCGGATCGGCGGCGTCAGCTTGACGGCCTCGTCCTTGCCGGAGGCGCGCATGTTGGTGAGCTTCTTGCCCTTGAGGACGTTCACTTCGAGATCGTTGTCGCGCGTGTGGATGCCGATGATCATGCCCTGGTAGACCTTGACGCCGGGGTCGATCACCATCGGGCCGCGGTCTTCCAGGTTGAACATGGCGTAGGCCACCGACTCACCGTCCTCGGACGAGATCAGCACGCCGTTGTTGCGGCCCGCGAGCTGGCCCTTGTAGGGCTGGTAGGAGTGGAACAGGCGGTTCATGATCGCCGTGCCGCGCGTGTCGGTGAGGAGTTCCGACTGGTAGCCGATGAGACCGCGGGTCGGCGCGTGGAAGACGAGGCGCTGGCGACCGCCGCCGGAGGGGCGCAGCTCGATCATCTCGGCCTTGCGCTCGCTCATCTTCTGAACGACGACGCCCGAATGCTCCTCGTCGACGTCGATCACGACCTCTTCGATCGGCTCCAGCGTCTCGCCGGTGGCCTCGTCCTTCTGCATGACGACACGCGGGCGCGAGACGCCGATCTCGAAGCCCTCGCGGCGCATGGTCTCGATGAGCACGGCGAGCTGCAGCTCGCCGCGACCGGAGACGTAGAAGGAATCCTTGTCTTCCGACTCCTCGATCTTCAGCGCGACGTTGCCTTCGGCCTCCTTGAACAGGCGGTCGCGGATGACACGGCTGGTCACCTTGTCGCCCTCGGTGCCGGCAAGCGGCGAATCGTTGACGATGAAGGACATGGTGACGGTCGGCGGGTCGATCGGCTGGGCGACGAGCGGCTCGGAGACGGCAGGGTCGCAGAACGTGTCGGCGACCGTGCCCTTCTGAAGGCCCGCGATGGCGACGATGTCGCCGGCCTCGGCGTATTCGAGCGGGGTGCGCTCGAGGCCGCGGAAGGCGAGGATCTTGGAGATGCGGCCGGTCTCGAGGATCGTGCCGTCGCCGTGCAGCACCTTCACGGCCTGGTTCGGCTTGATCGAGCCGGACTGGATGCGTCCGGTGATGAGGCGGCCGAGGAAGGGGTTGGCCTCGAGGATCGTGCCGATCATCTTGAAGGGCTCGTCCTTGCCGGCGGTGTCGGGTTCGGGAACGTGCTTGAGGATGAGGTCGAAGAGCGGCTCGAGGCCGTCCTCGCGCGAGCCGTCCGGCGTGGTGGCCATCCAGCCGCCGCGGCCCGACCCGTAGAGCACGGGGAAGTCGAGCTGCTCGTCGGTGGCGTCGAGATTGGCGAAGAGATCGAAGATCTCGTTCAGCACTTCCTCGTGACGCTCGTCGGGGCGGTCGATCTTGTTGATCGCGACGATGGGCTTCAGGCCGACCTTCAGCGCCTTGCCGAGCACGAACTTGGTCTGCGGCATCGGCCCCTCGGAGGCGTCGACGAGGATCACCGCGCCGTCCACCATGTTGAGGATGCGCTCCACCTCGCCGCCGAAGTCGGCGTGGCCGGGGGTGTCGACGATGTTGACGCGCACGCCCTTCCACTCGACCGAGGTGGCCTTGGCGAGGATCGTGATGCCGCGTTCCTTCTCGAGGTCGTTGGAGTCCATCGCGCGCTCTTCCTGGCGCTGGTTCTCGCGGAACGAGCCCGACTGGGCGAGGAGCTTGTCGACCAGCGTCGTCTTGCCATGGTCGACGTGCGCGATGATCGCGATGTTGCGAAGCTTCATTGGGGGCCACCGGAAGGAGTTGGAACGCGTAAAAAGGCACGTTTCCGAAGGAAACGGCCCAGGGACGTCGCGTCATTGGGCCGCTCCTTAGCGGATTTTTCGCAAAAGCGAAAGGCGTCTCGGCCGACCTTGCCCGCTCAGGCCGCGAAGCCGCGCTTGCGCATCATCGCCTGCGGGTCCGGCGCCCGGCCGCGGAAGGCCGCGTAGAGCCCGGCCGGGTCGGCGGAATTGCCGGCGGCATAGACGTTCTCGCGCAGCCGTCGGGCGGTGGCGGGGTCGAAGGCGTCGCCCGTCTCCTCGAAGGCTTCGAAGGCGTCGGCGTCGAGCACCTCCGACCACATGTAGGAATAGTAGCCCGCCGAATAGCCGTCGCCCGAGAAGATATGGGCGAAGTGAGGCGAGCGGTGCCGCATCGTGATGGCGGCGGGCATGCCGAGGCTGGCGAGGATCTCGGCCTCGCGCGCTGCCGGGTCCGCGGGCGCCTCGCCCTGGCGGTGCAGCACGATGTCGACCAGCGCCGAGGAGGTGAACTCCACCGTGGCGAACCCTGCGTCGAAGGTCGCGGCCGCCTTCAGCTTGGCGACCTCGGCCTGCGGCAGCGGCTCGCCCGTCTCGGCATGAAGCGCGTGCGCCTTGAGGATGGCGGGAACGGTGAGCCAGTGCTCGAAGAGCTGCGAGGGCAGCTCCACGAAGTCGCGCGCGACGGCCGTGCCGGCGAGCGAAGGATAGGTGACGTTCGAGAGGAGGCCGTGCAGCGCATGGCCGAACTCGTGGAACAGCGTCTTGGCGTCGTCCACCGAGAGGAGCGCCGGCTCGCCCGCGGCGGGCTTGGCAAAGTTGCAGACGTTGTAGATCACCGGCCGCTGGCCGCCGTCGAGCTTGTGCTGCGAGCGCAGCGCGCTCATCCAGGCGCCCGAGCGCTTCGAGGAGCGGGCGAAGTAATCACCGACGAAGAGGCCGCGCGGCGCGCCGTCGGCGTCAAGCACCTGCCAGACGCGCGCGTCCGGGTGCCAGGCGACGGCTTCGGGCAGCGCGCGGAAGCGCAGGCCGAAGAGGCGCGTCGCGACGTCGAAGGCCGCCTCGATCATCCGGTCGAGCTGGAAGTAGGATTTCAGCGCGCTCTCGTCGATCGCGAACTCGGCGCGCCGCCGCTTCTCGGCGTAGTAGCGCCAGTCGGCGGGCCCGAGCGGAGCGTCGTCGCCCGCTTCCGCCGCGAGCCGGGCGAGCACGCCGGCGTCGGCCTCGGCCCGCTCGCGCGCCTTCTCCCAAACGCCGCGCAGCAGTGTCTCCACCGCATCCGGCGTCTTGGCCATCGTGTCGTCGAGCTTGTAGTCGGCAAAGCTTACGAAGCCGAGAAGCCGAGCCTTCTCGGCCCGCAGCCGCAGGATTTCCGCAAGCACCGGCCGGTTGTCGGTCGGCCCCTCGTTCTCGCCCCGCCGCGACCAGGCCGTGAAGACCTCCGCGCGCAGCGCCTTGTCGGGGCAGAACTGCAGGAAGGGCACGATGACCGAGCGCGACAGCGTCACCGCATGGTCTTCGAGTCCGCGCTCCGAGGCCGCGTCCGCCATCGCCGAGACGAGGAACGCGGGCAGGCCCGCGAGATCGGCCCTCGCCACGGGGCGCGCATAGGCGCGCTCGTCGGCGAGGACGTTCTGCGAGAAGCGCGTGCCGAGTTCGGCGAGGCGCGCGTTGAGGTCGGCGAAGCGCTCGCGATGGGGGCCTTGGAGCCGGGCGCCGGAGCGCAGGAAGCCTCCATGCACGCGCTCCAGCAGCCGCAATTGCTCCGGCGTCAGCGCCAGCGCCGCGCGGCGCTCGTGCAGCGCGTCGATGCGGGCGAACAGCGCCGGGTTGAGCGAGATCGCCGAGCCGTGGCGCGAGAGCTTCGGCGAGACCTCGCGCTCCACCGCCTGCAGCGCGTCGCTCGTCTCGGCGCCGGCAAGCGCGTAGAAGAGGGAGGCGACGCGCGAGAGCGTCCGCCCCGAGCGCTCGAGCGCCAGGATCGTGTCGTCGAAGCCGGGCTCGCCCGGCGCGTTCGCGATGGCCTCGACCTCGGCGAGCTCCTCTGCCATCGCGCGGTCGAAGGCGTCCGCGAAGTCGGCGGGCCCGATCGCGACGATCTCCGGCAGGGCCGTCGCCGAGGCGAAAGCGAAGCGCCGATCGAAGGCGGCGATGTGGTTTTCCAGCATGAGTTGTTCCATCGGGTCGTCGCTATGTATCAAGATTGCGCCACACTTGTATCATGATCACGCTACTGTAGGGGAAAGGACTTTCCCCTCGTCCCGTGATACGCTAGTCCCGTCCGAACGGTCGGATTTTTTTCGCGCGTCAATATCGAGGTCGGATCCGCTGCGAGCGGTCTATAGGCGGGAACAGACGTGTCAGAACTCACTTCGGGTAATACGTTCGGTTTCCTCCTCACCGATACGTCGCGCCTTTGGCGGCAGTATTTCGAGCGCACGGTGGCGGAAAACGGCCTCGGCCTCACGCCCGGCGAGATCCGCGCGCTCGGCAACGTCATCCGCTTCCGCGGGTCGCGCCAGGCGGCGCTGGCCGAGCGCATGGGCGTCGAGCCGATGACGCTGTCGGCCTATCTCGACCGTCTGGAAGGGCGTGGCCTGATCCGGCGCACGGTGGACTCCAGCGACCGCCGGGCCAAGCTGATCGAGCCCACCGACGCGGCCTTCGACATCATGAACAGCCTCGCGCCGCTCTTCGACCAGATCTACCGTCATGCCACCCGCGGCGTGACGAAGCCGGAGATGGTGGCGATGGCGGGCGTGCTGGCCCGGTTGCGCTCCAACTTGACCAACGACGCCGACATCATCGCGCCGATCGATCTCCTCTCGCCGCCCGCCGACACCCCGCGCGAGCGGGTCGTCGGCTGAGACCGACCTGACGCTACTCGGCCGCGATCGCCTCGCGCCCGTTTGCCAGGCGATCCATCGCCCGCGCCGCGATCTCGAAGGACGCGATGCGCGCGGCGGGATCGTGGATCTGTCCCGTGAGGATCATCTCGTCCGGCCGGTAGCGCTCGATCAGGCGTGAAAGATCGGCTTCGACGCGTGCGGGAGAGCCGACGGCGGAGACCCGCATCGCCTCGTCCACCATTGCGCGCTCGCCCGCATTCAGCACCGCGTCGATGTCGTCGACGGGGCGCGGCAATGGGCCGGGATGACCCGAGCGCAGCCGCGCGAAGGCCTGCTGCATCGACGACTGGAGCCGTCGCGCCGCCTCGTCGGTCTCGGCGGCGAAGACGTTGGCCGCCAGCATGAAGTAGGGCTCGGCGAGATATTCGGAGGGGCGGAAGGTGGTGCGGTAGACCTCCACCGCGTCGTCGAGGGCCGCCGGCGCGAAATGCGAGGCAAAGGCGTAGGGCAGGCCGAAATGGGCCGCGAGCTGCGCGCCGTAGAGGCTGGAGCCGAGGATCCAGACGGGCACGTGCGTTCCCTCGCCGGGCACGGCGCGCAGCCGCTGGCCGGGCGCGGCGTCGGCAAAATAGGCGAGGAGTTCCATCACGTCGGACGGGAAGTTGTCGGAATTGTCGAGCGAGCGGCGAAGAGCGCGCGCCGTCATCATGTCGGAGCCGGGCGCGCGCCCGAGACCGAGGTCGATGCGCCCCGGAAACAGCGTCGCCAACGTGCCGAACTGCTCGGCGATCACCAGTGGGGCATGGTTCGGCAGCATGATGCCGCCGGAGCCGACACGGATCGTGCGCGTGTGGGTGGCGACCTGTCCGATGACGATCGACGTGGCGGCGCTCGCGATGCCCGTCATGTTGTGGTGTTCGGCGAGCCAGAAGCGGTTGTAGCCGGCCCGCTCGGCCGCCTGCGCCAGCGCCACGGTGTTGGCGAGCGCGTCCGCCGCGGTGCCGCCTTCGGGAATGGGGGAGAGGTCCAGCACGGAATAGGGGATCATAAGGAAACCATCCTGTCTTTCCCTTCAAATGGGAACGCCGGCCCTCGATGTGTAGGGCGGACCGCTCCAGCATGCGGCCTCGCCCGAGTCACAGGGCGGCGAAGGCCTGTGCGATCTCTCCCGGCCGCGTCAGCCAGATCCGGTCGCGGTGCTCCGTGATGTGCCACAGCGCCCGGCGCAGCGCTCGCAGCCGGTGGGGCTGGCCGACGATGTAGGGATGCAGTGCGACGCTCATCACGCTCGGCGCCTTCACCGACGCCGCGAGCCGCTCGTCGAACTCGGCGACGATCATGTCGGCGAACGCCTCGGCGCTCGCGAGCCGCGTCGTGACGGTCGGGATGTCGTTGATCTCGTGGCTGTAGGGAATCGACAGGATGCCCGACCCGGAGCGGGTGCGCATCGCCACCGGCTGGTCGTCGTGGCACCAGTCGAGAAGGTAGCGGTAGCCCTCCTCCTCCAGAAGGTCGGGCGTCGTGGGGCTCTCCGAGATCCAGGGCCCGAGCCAGCCGCCGGGCAGCCGCCCCTCGTGCCGGCGATAGGCCTCGCTCGCCTCGCGGATCAGCGCCCGCTCGCCCGCCTCGTCGAGATCGCCCTGCCGCTCGGCGTTGGTGCGGCCATGGCCGACGATCTCGTCGCCGCGGGCGCGAAACGCCTCGGCAAGGCCCGGGCAGTCCTCGTAGACGTCGGAGTTCAGGAGCACCGCCAGCGGCAGCGAGAGCTCGTCGGCGAGATCGCGCAGGCGCCAGACGCCGACGCGGTTGCCCCAGTCGCGCCAGCCGTGGTTGAGCACGTCGAGCCCGGCGGGTTTGGGCGCCAGCGCCGCGCCCTCGCCGCTGCCGAAGCGGAAGGTCTCGACGTTGAGCGCCACGTAGACCGCGAGCCGGTGGCCGCCCGGCCAATCGAAGACCAGCCGGTCCGGCAGCGCCGAATAATCGTAGCGGCCGTGGGCGTGCATCGGGCGAGGGGGCATGGTGCGGGGCTCCAAGGTCGGGTTGCCCCCGCAACTGGAGGCCCGCGCCCCGCCGTCAACCGATGCGCTTCGATCAGAGCCCCTGGCGCTTGGCGAGCGTGCGCAGGCGCAGCGCGTTGAGGCGGATGAAGCCCGCCGCGTCCTTCTGGTCGTAGGCGCCGTGATCGTCCTCGAAGGTGACGAGCGCGTCGGAATAGAGCGACTTGTCGGACTCGCGCCCGACGACGATCACGTTGCCCTTGTAGAGCTTGAGGCGGACCGTGCCCTCGACATGCTCCTGGCTCTTGTCGATGGCGGCCTGCAGCATCAGGCGCTCCGGCGAGAACCAGAAGCCGTTGTAGATCATCTCGGCATAGCGCGGCATCAGCTCGTCCTTGAGATGCGCGGCGCCCCGATCGAGCGTGATGCTCTCGATGGCGCGGTGCGCGGCCAAGAGGATCGTGCCGCCGGGGGTCTCGTAGATGCCGCGCGACTTCATGCCGACGAAGCGGTTCTCCACGAGGTCGAGCCGGCCGATGCCGTTGTCGCGGCCGAGATCGTTGAGCCGCGCCAGAAGCTCGTGCGGCGCCATCGCCGCGCCGTCGATCGACACCGGGTCGCCCTTGGCGAAGCCGATCGTGATCGTCGTCGCGACGTCCGGCGCCTCCTCCGGGCTCACCGTGCGCTGGAAGACGTAAGCGGGCGCTTCCTCGGCGGGGTCTTCGAGCACCTTGCCTTCCGAGGACGAGTGCAGGAGGTTGGCGTCGACCGAGAAGGGCGCCTCGCCGCGCTTGTCCTTGGCCACCGGGATCTGGTTCTTCTCGGCGAAGTCGAGAAGGTCGGTGCGCGACTTGAATTCCCATTCGCGCCAGGGCGCGATCACCTTGATGTCGGGGTTCAGCGCATAGGCCGAGAGCTCGAAGCGCACCTGGTCGTTGCCCTTGCCGGTCGCGCCGTGGGCGATGGCGTCGGCGCCGCACTCGCGGGCGATCTCGACGAGGCGCTTGGAGATGAGCGGGCGGGCGATCGAGGTGCCGAGGAGATAGGTGCCCTCGTAGACGGCGTTGGCGCGGAACATCGGAAACACGAAGTCGCGGCAGAACTCCTCGCGCACGTCCTCGATGTGGATCTCCTTGATCCCCATCATCTCGGCCTTGCGACGTGCCGGCTCCAGCTCCTCGCCCTGGCCGAGATCGGCGGTGAAGGTGACCACCTCGGCGCCGAGCTCGGTCTGCAGCCACTTGAGGATGATCGAGGTGTCGAGACCGCCGGAATAGGCGAGGACGACCTTCTTGACGTCGCGGGGAAGAGCCATGCTGCGAGGATCCGAGGCTGGAGGAGATCTGTTCCGCTCTACAGCATGGGACGGCGCCGCGAAAACCCCGTGCGCGCCGATCAGGCCCGAATTCTGCGCCGCGAGAGCCACGCGCGCAGCACCCGCGCGCCGTCCGCAAACGCCTGGTCGAACGCCGCGCCGTGGTGCTCCGCCACGCGATGGAGGCTTGCCAGCACCAGCCCGACGAGCAGCCACGACATCACCACGTCGGAGAGGAAGTGCGAGCCGAAGGCGACGCGGTTGAGCGAGACGGCGATCGCAGGAACGGCGAGCAGCGCGACGCCTGCGCGTCGCCGGGCCGGCGGCAGCAGCATGGCCAGCGCCAGCAGCGCCATGCCCGACCCCGCCTCGCCGGAGGGAAACGAACAGTTTCGCATGCATTCGCCGGCGATCTGCCACGGCGCGGTAAAGAGGCTGTCGCCGCCGAACGCCAGAACGTCCTTCGGCCGCGCGCGCCCGACCAGCGCCTTCAGCCCCTGCACGATCGCCCCGCTCCCCAAGGCGTAGACGAGCAGCACGTACAGCGCCTGATGCGGGCGCAGCCCCCGCATCGCGCCGGGCCGGCAGGCCTCGGCCGCGAGAAGACCGGCGAGCAGGGGCAGAAGGATCTGCGGCACCAGGCGGTTGGCGTCGCGTAAGCCCAGCAGCGCCCGGTCCTGCGAGAGCGGGAAGCCGCCGTCCGCTCCGGCGAACCACGAGGAGACGGAGAGGTCGATCGCGGGGAGCGCGGTGAACACGAAGCTGGCCACGAGGATCGCGGAGACGAGGAACCGCACCGGGCGCCGGGCCATGTCGCGCCCGGCTTCCGCGGGCGCCCGCACGGCACGTATGCGGATCTGCGCGAGCGCGCGGCGCGAGGGTTGCAGCCGCGGGCCGGCGGCTTGGGGCAGAATGGCCGAGGTCATGAGATGCCGCTCCGTCGTGCTGCGCCGATCGCGGCCTTCCCTAGCGCGCCCACATTGCGGGCCGATGATGCCGGGCTGACAAATCCGTATAGTGCGCGCCGTCTCGCTGCTTGCCGGGCGGTGGCGCCCGCCCGCGGATGGGATTATGCAAGGGAAGACCGCAAGACCGGCCGTCGCCGGTCGGTCCCCGCCGCCGGATACGCCCATGGATTTCCTGCCCGCCGCCCCCGCGCTTCTCGGCTTCACACTCGCCGCCCTCGTGCTGACGATCACGCCGGGCCCTGACATGACGCTGTTTCTCGGCCGAACGCTGTCGCAGGGACGCGCGGCGGGTCTGGCGGCGATGTTCGGTGCCTGCGCGGGCGTTCTCGTGCACACGACGCTCGCCGCGGTGGGGCTCTCGGCGCTGGTGGCGGCCTCGCCCGAGGCGTTCCTTGCGCTGAAGCTCGCGGGCGCGGCCTATCTCGCCTGGCTGGCGGTGCAGGCGATCCGCAAGGGCTCCTCCCTCAGCCTCGAGCGCGAGGCGGGCGGGCGCCAGTCGCTCCGCGCGAACTGGCTGACCGGGGTCGGGATCAATCTCCTCAACCCGAAGATCATCCTGTTCTTCGTCACCTTCCTGCCGGTCTTCGTGGGTGCCGACGATCCGCACGCCTCGCAGAAGTTCTTCTTCCTCGGCGTCTACTTCATCGCCATCGCGGTGCCGATCTCGATCGCGATGATCGTGGCGGCGGACAAGATCGCGCTCGCGCTGAAGCGGCGGCCGAAGGTGATGCGGCTGATCGACTGGGTCTTCGCCAGCGTCTTCTCGGCCTTCGCGATCAACATCCTGATGGCCCGCGTCTGATGGGCTGGCTCGGCTGGGCGCTCGCCTCGGCCGCCTTCGCCGCGCTCACCGCGATCTTCGGCAAGGTCGGCGTGTCAGGCATCGCCTCGGACTACGCGACGCTGATCCGCACGCTGGTGATCCTGGCGCTGGTCGCCGCCATCGTCACGGCGAAGGGCCAGTGGCAGAGCCCGGCGGCACTGCCGGGCCGCGCGCTTCTCTTCCTCATGCTCTCGGGGCTCGCCACCGGCGCCTCGTGGCTCTGCTACTATCGGGCGCTGCAACTCGGGCAGGCCGCGCAGGTGGCGCCGATCGACAAGCTCTCGGTGGTGCTCGTGGCCGTCTTCGGCGCGACGTTCCTGGCCGAGCGCCTCGGCCCTGCCAACTGGGCGGGCGTCGCGATGATCGCCGGCGGCGCCATCCTCGTCGCGTGGCGCTGAACCCTCAGGCGTAGGCGTAGGGGCCGCCGCGCGAGAGCGCTTCCCTGTAGGCCGGGCGCGCATGGATGCGCGCGAGAAAGGCCGGAATGTTCGAGCGCAGGCCAAAGCCGAGGCGCGAGCCCACCGCCTCCAGCGGAAAGCTCATCATCACGTCGGCGGCCGAAAAGTCCGCGCCCGCGAACCAGCCGGTGGCGGCGAGCGATCGGTCCCAATGATCGAGATGAGTCTCCAGCTGCGGCCCCAGCAGCCGCTCGTTCACCGCCTTCACCGCCGCTTTCAGAATGGGCTTGGCGAAGAACGGCGCCTCCTGCGGCATGCGCGAGAGGATGAGCTTGAGGAAGAGCGGCGGCATGGCCGAGCCCTCGGCATAGTGCAGGAAATGCTGGTAGTCCCAGTAGTCGGGCGTGCCCCGCTCCGGCACCAGCCGCCCCGCGCCATGCGTCTCGAGAATGTAGGTCACGATCGCGCCGGTCTCGGCGATCGTCCGCTCGCCCTCGGTGAGGATCGGCGACTTGCCGAGCGGGTGCACCGCCTTCAGCTCGGGCGGCGCCTGCATCGTCTTCAGCCGCTCGTAGCGCTTCACCTCGTAGGGAAGGCCGAGCTCTTCGAGCAGCCAGAGCACGCGCTGCGAGCGGGAATTGTTCAGATGGTGGATCACGATCATCGGGGGCCACCTAAGCCGCCGCCGCCTCGCGGCAAGCGGCCGCCGGAAGCATCCGGAATCAGAGCCCGGCGGCGGCGCGCAACGCGGCGGTCATGCGGTCCTGCCAGCCCGGCCCGTCGGCCTGGAAATGCTCGAGCACGTCCGCCTCGACGCGCAGCGTCACGCTCTCCCTCGTGCCGGGAACGCGCGCCGGCTCGGCCGTGCGGCCGGCGGGCGCGGGCTTGGCCGGCTTGAACATCGCCTCGGCGGCGTCGCGCGGATTGATGGGGCGGCGGGACATGGGGCGGACCTTTCGGGGGAGGGGATTGCGTTCGGGACGGGATCAGGCGGGGGGGGGGCGGTGGGCGGCGCAGCGGTGCGGCGCGACCGCCGCCAGCGCCCGGCGCCCCGGCCCGCGACGAGCCAGTAGACGAGCGCGAAGGAGAGGCCGGCCACCGCGAAGGCCGTCTGCAGGCTGGTCTCGGTCACCGGTCCGCCCGGCAGAAGGCGCATCGCCGCAAAGCCCGCGACGAGGCCGGCGCCCATGTGAAGGAGGAGCGAGCGCCACCCGAGGCTCTCGCTCAGCCCCATGAACAGGCCCCAGGGCACCAGCGCCGTCGAGCCCACCTGCGCGGCCTGCGCGGTGAAGCCGAGCACCAGCTGCACCATGAGGAACGGATCCTGCGAGGCGCCGGGCGGCCAGTCGAGGAAGGGCCAGAGCAGCGCGAAGGCCGCGGCGGCGCAGGCCAGCACGAAGCCGATGGGAATGACGACGAGAAAGCGGAGGGCCGTGACCATGGGAGCGTGCGGCGGTGAGGGGAGAGGGCTCCGCTCAGACCGCGATCGCCGCCTCCATCGCCAGCCGGTCGCCCTTCTTCATGCGCTCGCTCTCGGACTTCAGCTGGCCGCAGGCGGCGAAGATGTCGCGCCCGCGCGGGGTGCGGATCGGCGAGGCGTAGCCGGCCTGGTTCACGAGTTCGGCGAAACGCTCGATCTGGTCCCAGTCCGAGCACTCGTAGTCGGTGCCGGGCCAGGGGTTGAAGGGGATGAGGTTGATCTTGGCGGGAATGCCATGCAGCAGCCGCACGAGCTGGCGCGCGTCCGCGAGGCTGTCGTTGACGCCCTTCAGCATCACGTATTCGAAGGTGATGCGCCGGGCGTTGGAGAGGCCGGGATAGGCGCGGCAGGCCGCCATCAGCTCATTCAGCGGATACTTCTTGTTGATGGGCACGAGCACGTCGCGCAGCTCGTCGGTCACCGCATGGAGCGAGATCGCGAGCATCACGCCCATCTCCTCGCCGGTGCGCGGGATCATCGGCACGACGCCCGAGGTCGACAGCGTGATGCGGCGGCGCGACAGGGCCAGCCCGTCGCCGTCGGAAACCACGCCCAATGCCGACTTCACGTTGTCGTAATTGTAGAGGGGCTCGCCCATGCCCATCATCACGACGTTGGAGACGAGGCGCCCCTCGCTCGGCACGATGGCGCCCTGCGGCGTCGCCGCGTCGGGAAAGTCGCCGAGCCGGGCGCGCGCGGTGAGGAGCTGGCTGACGATCTCGCCGGGCTCCAGATTGCGCACGAGGCGCTGCGTGCCGGTGTGGCAGAAGGTGCAGGTCAGCGTGCAGCCGACCTGGGAGGAGACGCAGAGCGTGCCGCGCCCCTCCTCGGGAATGTAGACGGTCTCGATCTCCACCGGGCGCCCGGCGCCCCGCGCGGGAAAGCGGAACAGCCACTTGCGCGTGCCGTCCACCGAGATCTGCTCTTCCACAATCTCCGGCCGGGCGATCTCGAACTTCTCGTCGAGAAGGGTGCGAAGGTCGCGCGAGACGTTCGCCATCTCCGAGATGTCGGAGACGCCGCGCACGTAGAGCCAGTGCCAGAGCTGCTGCACCCGCATCTTCGCCTGGCGCGCGGGCACGCCGGCCTCCACCAGCGCGGCGCCCAGCGCTTCGCGCGACAGGCCGAGCAGCGAGCGCTTGGCCGGCGCGGGTGCCGGGGCCGAGGGGCGGGGGCGGGCGTCGGCGGAGGTCAGGTCGATCGTCGCGCTCATGGGAGAGATCCTGCGGCACGGGCGTCACGCCGGGGCGCGTCGTCGAGAGTGGCGATTTCGTTCGGATGGCCTTCAAATGGGCCGAAACCGGAAAAATCGCAAGTCACGCCGCGGCGGACGCTCGCCGAGCCGCATATTCCGCGTGCCACCGAACGGACGAAGGCGCCGGCGGGGCGGCCGGCGCCTTCGTCACTTCCATGGGCGAAGCAGCTATTTGCAGGTCTTGATCGAGTTCAGCGCCGCCGTCACGCCGGCCAGCGAGTAGGTGTAGTTGGTGGCTGTGCCGCGCTGCGAGGTGGCGTCCACCTTCATCGCCTTGCCGTTGCGCAGCGCCGCCACGATCTGCGGCTCCTCGGCGGCGTTCTCCATCCAGGCGCTCTCGCCGCGGGTGAACATCGAGAAGGCCCGGCCGTCGATGGTCACCACCACCTTCGAGCCGTCCTTCATCGGGTAGCCCATGACCACCTGGGGCTCGTAGGTCGCGGCCTTGCCCTTCTGGGTCACCAGAAAGAAGATGTCGCCATGGTCGACCGAGCTCGGCTGCATGGTCTTGGGCGTCGTCAGCACGTAGCAGACCTTGGCGCCGTTGGCGTCGTAGGAATAGGTGCCCCAGTCGTTGAACTGGTTGAGACGGGTCGGGGTCTGGGCCGCCACGGTCGCACTCGAAAGCACCAGCATCGCCATCGCCGCCGTCAGGACGTATTTCATGGAGTTCAGCTCCCGCTTCGTCGTCAGTCGTATGGCCGCCGAGGCGCCCGGCTCGCGGCCGAGGCGTCCGGTTTCCTCGCCGGTTCGAAGCCGCAGAGTGAGCGAGGAGCTCTTTCCACAGGGTAAACGAACCCCGAATTTTCTCGTGCGATCCGTACCGATCCGCATGCCGCGATCCGCCGCGTCAAACGCCGCGAACCCGCGGGCGCCCGGTCACGGCGGCCCCGAAGTGCCTCCGAACAATCGATAAAATGAGGCGAGAGTTTGTTGCGAACACGGGGGAAAGCCCCCGTCGCGACGCCGTGACCGTCTAGCGCTTGGCGGTCTCGTCGCGGACGCATCGGCACGAGAAGCGCATGCCGATGCGATCCCGTCAGCGCGCGGCTTCGGTCTCCTCGTCCTCGGCCAGCGTCTCGCGCGCCTTCTCGTAGTGCTCCGGGCGGATGTTGGAGCGCACCGCCGTCAGCGCCGCGAGCAGCACCGCGGCGTCGTCGGTGAAGCCGAGGCCGACGATGAAGTCCGGCACCACGTCGAAGGGCAGCACGAAATAGGCGAGCGCGGCGAGGAGGATGCCGCGCGAGCTCGCGGGCGTGCGCGGGTCGAGTGCGCAATGGTAGGAGGCGACGACGTCCTGCGAGAACGGGATGTAGCGCGCGGCCCGCTTCAGCGTGCCGAAGAAGCCGCGGCGCACGCGCTTCTCCTGCCGCTGCTGCTTCTCTTCGTCGCCGGGCAGCAGCACCTCGCCCACCAGCGTCTCGCGCGTGCGCCCCGCGAACACCGCGCCGGCGGCGGCTTTCGGCGGGCCTTCGTCCAGCGGGTCGATCATGCCCGGCGCATCGCCGATGCCCAGCGGGTCGCTCGCCGTCGATGTCTCGCGTTCCCCGCTCATCGGTCCTCTCCTCTGTCGTTCCGCCGTCCCATATGGCGCGGGATCGGCGGCGTTCAAAGGTCCGGTCCAGCCGTTCAGCGTTCGGCGCCGGCGAACGCCGCCCCGATCGGCACGCCGCCGGTACGCGGGGCACGCAGCGCGAAGGCCTCTTCCAGAACGTAAGGCCCGCCGCCCACCGAGTCGCGCGAGGAGTAGAGGACGAAGCGCCCCACCGTGAAGCTCGGCGTGCGGAAGTCGCCGCGCCCCGCGAGGTAGCGCGCCACCTCCTCGACTTTCGGCTGGCGCAGCCGCGCCAGCGTCACGTGCGGCACGAACTTGCGGGCGTCGCAGGGTAGGCCGAGCCGCTTCATCGAGCGGTCGATGTCGCCCTGCAGCTGATCGAGCGCCGTCGAGGGCTCGACGCCGGCATAGACCGAATGCGGCTTCTTCGAGCCAAAGGCCCCGACGCCGCGCAGCGAGAGCGAGAAGGGCGCGCGCGCCACCCGGTCGAGCGCCGCGACGATCTCGTCGGCGGTGGGCGCGTCGACGTCGCCGAGGAAGCGCAGCGTCAGGTGGTAGTGTTCGGCGTCGATCCAGCGGGCGCTCGGCAGGCCGCCGCGCAGGAACGAGAGCGGGAGAGCCGCGTCGCGCGGAATCTCGAGAGCGGTGAACAGTCGCGGCATGAGACGTCCTTCCCGATCGGGAGCGCGTCGCTTCGTCCAGCCCGTTGAGCCTTCCGAAAAGCTCTGCGACCCCAGTGTCTGTCGCCCCACATGTTCACCACGCCAAGCTGACTTCAAGATGACGCATGGGTGCCATGCACAGAAGATCCGTACTCGTTGCCGCGCTGCACAATTACAGTCCGGGACGACCGGGGCTCGAGCCCCGGTCGCCGATTCCCCGTGGAGATGCCCGCCCCGATGCAGTTCGTTGCCGCCCATGCGTCCGGCTCCTCGCCCGCTCTCGGGCTGGTGCGTGCCCTGCGCGTGGGGGATCGCGCGGATGTCGCGGCCCATCTCCTGCGGCTCGACACGGCGAGCCGGCGGCAGCGCTTCGCGGGCTCGGTGGGCGCGGCCTTCGTGGAGCGCTACGCCCGCACCGTCGCCGACCCGAATGCGCACGCCCGCGGCCTCTTCGTCGACGGCGTGCTGCGAGGCCTCGGCGAACTCCGGTTCTTCGGTCCGTCCTGCGTCGAAGCCGAGATGGCCTTCAGCATCGAGGCCGACTGGCGCGGGCAGGGCGCGGGCTCGCGGCTCTTTGCCAGCCTCGTCGACGCCGCCGCCAACCGGGGTGCCGCGCATCTCGTGCTGCACTGCCAGGGAGACAATTCCCGCATGCTGCGCATCGCGCGCCGCCACGGTGCGGCCCTGACCACGGAGGGCGGCGAGGTGGTCGCCCGGCTCTGCTGCGCACCCAGCGAGGCGTCGGCCGCGCGCGAGGCGGCGGAGGAACGGGTATGGCGCATCGCGATGGCCGCCTGCCGCGGCGTCTATCGTCTGGCCATCGAGGCCGGGATCGACCTGCGCCACCGCGCCACCTGAGCGACGCCGGCTTCGCGCCAAACGTCAGCCCGCGCCGAGCGCCGTCTTCACCAGCGGCAGCATGCGCTCCACGATGACGGCGACGCCCCGCGCGTTGGGATGCATGTAGTCGGCCTGGTTCATGCCCTCGACGGTGGCGACGCCGTCGAGAAAGAACGGGTAGAGCGGCACTCGGTAAGTCTTCGCCAACTCGCCGTAGATCGGATCGAAGCTCTGCGCGTAGTCCGGCCCCATGTTGGGCGGCGCCAGCATGCCCGCAAGGATTACCTTCGTGTTGGCCCGCGCCGTCAGCTTGGCGAGGATGGCGTCGAGATTGCGGCGCGTCGTCTCGGGGGGAATCCCGCGCAGCGCGTCGTTGGCGCCGAGCTCCACGATCACCACCGCGGCGCTTTCCGGCACCGACCAGTCGAGCCGCGCCAGACCCCCCGTCGTCGTGTCGCCGGAGACGCCGGCATTGACGACGTTGGCCGCCACCCCCGCCGCCCCGAGCGCCGCGCCGAGCTGCTCGGGAAAGCTCTCGCCGGGGCCGACGCCGTAGCCCGCCGACAAGCTGTCGCCGAAGGCCACCACCTCCGGCGGAGCCGCCGGCGCGTCTTGCGCTCGCGCCGGCGCGCTCGCGAAGGCGAGACCCATCGTCACGAAGAGGAGAAGCGATTGGAACCGCGCGATCATCCACCCATATCCCTGCACTGCGGCATGACGCTGCCGGCGGTCGATCTTCGTTTGCGAAGACGCCCGGTCCGGCGCGTCGCCCGTCCGCATGGATATAGGAAGGCGACCGACGTGGCAGAACCTGCGATCCGATTACGAAAGGTTCATCTGACGCTCGGGTCCGGCCGCAGCGCGGTCCATGTCCTCAAGGGCGTCGATCTCGACGTCGCCCGCGGCGAATCGGTCGGCATCGTCGGGCCCTCGGGCTCGGGCAAGTCGACGCTGCTGATGGTGCTCGCGGGCCTGGAGCGGGCCGACGAGGGCCTCGTCGAGATCGCCGGACAGGATCTCGGCGGCCTTTCGGAGGATCGCCTCGCCGCCTTTCGCGGTCGCCATGTCGGCATCGTCTTCCAGTCCTTCCACCTCATTCCCAACATGACCGCGCTCGAGAACGTCGCGGTGCCGCTGGAGCTCGCCGGCCATCGCGACGCCTTCGCGCGGGCCGAGCGGGAGCTCGGCGCCGTCGGCCTCGGGCCCCGCGTCTCGCACTATCCGGGCGAGCTTTCGGGCGGCGAGCAGCAGCGCGTGGCGCTCGCCCGCGCACTGGCGCCCGAGCCCGCCATCCTCATCGCCGACGAGCCCACCGGCAATCTCGACGGCGAGACCGGCCGGCAGGTCGCCGACCTCCTCTTCGCCGAGCAGCGCCGCCGGGGGATGACGCTCGTGCTGGTGACCCACGATCCCGCGCTCGCCGCGCGCTGCGGGCGCGAGGTCGCCGTGCGCTCGGGCGAGATCCACGCCCCGCTCGGGCTGCCCGCGTGAGCGCGGCTGTCGAGAACGCCGCCGCCGGCGTCGGCGCCGCGTCGCCGGCGGAGCGCGGGCGGCTGCAGGATCTGCGCCTCGCGTTGCGCTTCGCCCTGCGCGAGATGCGCGGCGGGCTCTCGGGCTTCGCGATCTTCCTCGCCTGCCTGACGCTCGGCGTCGCCTCGATCGCGGCGGTCAACTCCGTCTCGCAGATGATGACCGGCGGCATCGAGCGCGAGGGCCGCACGATTCTCGGCGGCGACATGCGCTTCGGGCTCAACCAGCGCCGGGCCAGCCCCGACGAGCGCGCCTATCTCGCCGGCCTCGGCACGGTCGCCGAAAGCGGCTCGCTGCGCTCCATGGCGCGCCTGCCCGACGGCTCCAACCAGACGCTGACCGAGGTGAAGGCGGTCGACCCCGCCGCCTATCCGCTCTATGGCGCGGCCGCCACGACGCCGGCCGAGCCGCTGGCGACGCTGCTGGCCGAACGTGACGGGCGCTTCGGCGCCGTGGTGGCGCCCGAGTTCCTCGATCGCCTGGGCTTGGCGGCGGGCGCGATCGTCCGGCTCGGCACCGCCGAGATCGAGATCCGCGGCGTCCTCGACCGCGAGCCCGACGTCCTGTCGGATGGGTTCATCTTCGCGCCCCGCATGATGGTCTCGCTCCAGGCGCTCGACGCCACCGCGCTGGTGCAGCCGGGCTCGCTCGTCGAATACGACTACAAGGTCCGCTTCACGGAGCCCGCGCGCGATCCCGCCGCGGTGGAGACGGAAGCCAACGCCCGCTTCCCGCAGGCCGGCTGGAGCATCCGCGACGCGGCGGAGGCGGCGCCCTCGCTGCAGCGCAACATCGAGCGCTTCTCGCAGTTCCTCACCCTCGTCGGCCTCACCGCGCTCATCGTCGGGGGCGTCGGCGTCGCCAACGCGGTGTCGGCCTATCTCGACGCCAAGCGGAGCGTCATCGCCACCTTCAAGAGTCTCGGCGCCGGCGGCTCCTTCGTGGTGACGATCTATCTCCTGCAGATCCTCATTCTCGCCACCGTCGGCATCGCGCTCGGCCTCGTTCTCGGGGCGCTTGCGCCCTTCGCCACCGCGCGCTTCCTCGAAGCCTACATTCCCGTCGCCGCCCATGCCTCGGTCTATCCCGGCGCGCTCCTCATCGCCGCGCTCTTCGGCTACCTGACAGCGCTCGCCTTCGCGATCCTGCCGCTCGGGCGCACCCGGGACGTCGCGGCCACCGCCCTGTTCCGGGCGAACGAGCAGCCGGGCTCGCTGCGCCTTCGCTGGACCTATGCCGGCGCGGCGCTGGTCCTCGCCGTCGCCATCGCCGGGCTGGCGCTGGTGATGGCGAGCGACAAGGGCGTCGCGGCCGTGTTCCTCGCCGCCACCGCCGTCGCCTTCATCGTGCTGCGGCTCGTCGCCTTCGCGATCCGCAAGGGCGCGGCGCGGCTGCCGCGCGTGCGCTCGACGCCGCTGCGCCTTGCCATCGGCAACATCCACCGGCCGGGGGCGCTGACCTCGGCCGTGGTGCTGTCGCTCGGCCTCGGGCTGACGCTGCTGGTGACCCTCGCGACGATCGACACCAACCTTCGCAGCGAGATCGGCACCGGCATCGCGGCGCGTGCGCCGAGCTTCTTCTTCGTCGACATCCAGTCCGGCGAGATCGAGCCGTTCCGCGAGCGCATCGCGGCGCTGGCGCCGGGCTCGACGCTCGACGCCGCGCCGATGCTGCGCGGGCGCATCGTGCAGCTCAACGGCGTCGACGTCGGCAAGCTCACCGTGCCGCCGGAGGGCGCCTGGGTGCTGCGCGGCGATCGCGGCGTCACCTATTCCGCCAGCGCGCCGGAGAACGCCACCCTTACCGAGGGCCAGTGGTGGGCACCGGACTATGACGGCGAGCCGCTCGTCTCCTTCTCGGCCAAGGAGGGCGGCGAACTCGGCCTGAAGATCGGCGACACGCTCACCGTCAACATTCTCGGCCGCAACATCACCGCGCGCATCGCCAACTTCCGCGTGGTGGAGTGGGAATCAATGTCGATCAACTTCGTGATGGTCTTCTCGCCCGCCACCTTCCGCGGCGCGCCGCACGCCTGGCTGGCGACGCTGGAGACCCCCGGCGACGACGCGGCGGTGGAGCGCGGCGTGCTGCGCGGCATCTCCAACGATTATCCCGCCGTCACCACGGTGCGGGTGAAGGACGCGCTCGACGCCGTGAACGCGCTGATCGGGCAGCTGGCGCTCGCCATCCGGGCGGCCGCTTCCGTTGCGCTCGTCGCCTCGGTGCTGGTGCTGTCGGGCGCGCTCGCGGCCGGCAACCGGGCGCGGGTGCACGACGCGGTGGTGTTGAAGACGCTCGGCGCGACGCGCGCCACGCTGATCCGCGCCTATGTGATCGAGTATCTCTCGCTCGGCGCGGTGACGGCGGTCTTCGCGGTGGCGGCGGGGGCGCTGGCCTCCTGGTACGTCGTCGCCCGCATCATGAGCCTGCCCTTCCAGTTCGATCCGGTGGTGGCTCTGGCGACGCTGGTCGCCTCGCTGCTGCTTACCGTCGGCTTCGGCCTCGCCGGCACTTGGCGCGTGCTCGGCCAGAAGGCCGCGCCGGTGCTGCGCGAACTCTGAGAGGGCGAGAGGCCGGCCCGCGGAGCCGGCCTCTCGTGGCTCAATTCGAGGGCGCCAGATCCGTCCAGACGTTGCCCGCCCTGGACGAGGCGACGGCGGCCTCGATGAAGCGCATGCCGTCCAGCCCGTCCTCGACGGTCGGGAAGGTGGCCTGCGGGTCGACCGCCGCGCCGGTGCGCGCCGCGACGATGGCGCCGGCGACCTCGCCGTAGATCGTGGCGAAGGCTTCGAGATATCCCTCCGGGTGCCCGCCGGGAATGCGCGAGACGCGCGTTGCCTCGTCCCAGGCGCCCGCGCCGTTGCGGGTGAGGATCTGCCTGGGCTGCCCGAGCCTGGTGAACTCCATCCGGTTCGGCTCGGCCTGCACCCATTCGAGCCCGCCGGTCTCGCCGTAGACCCGCAGCTTCAGCCCGTTCTCGTGGCCGACCGCGACCTGGCTCGCCCAGAGCATGCCCTTGGCGCCGCCTTCGTATCGCAGGAGGATCTGCACGTCGTCGTCGAGCCGGCGCCCCTCCACGAAGGTCGTGAGGTCGGCGAGGAGCGAGCGGGCGCGAAGGCCGGTGACGAAGCCTGCGAGATTATAAGCGTGGGTGCCGATGTCGCCGATGCAGCCGCCGGCGCCCGAGCGCGCCGGGTCGGTGCGCCATTCCGCCTGCTTGGAGCCGGACTCCTCGGCGCGCTCGGCCAGCCAGTCCTGCGGATACTCCACCTGCACGAGGCGCAGCTTGCCGAGTTCGCCGGCCGCCACCATCGCCCGCGCCTGACGCACCAGCGGATAGCCCGTGTAGTTGTGCGTCACCGCGAAGATGCGCCCCGTTCGGCGCTGCAGCGCTACGAGCTCCTCGGCCTCGGCGACCGTCAGCGACAGCGGCTTGTCGCAGATGACGTGGATGCCGGCCTCGAGAAAGGCCTTGGCGGCGGGCGCATGCATGTGGTTCGGCGTCACGATCGACACCGCCTCGATGCCGTCCGGCCGCTTCGCCTCGGCTTCCGCCATCGCGGCGAAACTGTCGTAGGCCCGCGCCGGGTCGAGCCCCAGGTCGACGGCCGAGGCGTGGGCCCGCGCGGGATCGGAGGAGAGGGCGCCCGCCACCAGCGTGTAGCGGTCGTCGAGCCGGGCGGCGATGCGGTGGACGGCGCCGATGAAGGCGCCCTGGCCGCCGCCCACCATGCCGAGGCGGATGCGACCGCCCGTATGGGCGTCGCGGCTGGCTTCGATGGTCATGTCGGTGGTTCCTCGTTCAGCGGTCGGACAGCCCGAGCATCCGCCGGTTCGCGGCGTCGTCGGTGCCGGCGCCCGCGAAATCGTCGAAGGCGCGCTCGGTGGTCTGGATGATGTGGGCGGCGATGAAGGGCGCCCCTTCGGCCGCGCCCTGCTCGGGATGCTTGATCGCGCATTCCCATTCGAGCACGGCCCAGCCGTCGAAGCCGGCCTGCGTGAGCTTGGAGAACACGCCGCCGAAATCCACCTGCCCGTCGCCGAGCGAGCGGAAGCGCCCGGCCCGGTTCTCCCAGGACTGGAAGCCGCCGTAGACGCCCTGGCGCCCCGTCGGGTTGAACTCGGCGTCCTTGGCGTGGAAAGCTCGGATGCGATCCGCGTAGATGTCGATATAGGCGAGGTAGTCGAGCCCCTGGAGCACGAAATGCGAGGGGTCGTAGAGGAGGTTGGCGCGGGCGTGGCCACCGACGCGCTCGAGGAACATCTCGTAGGAGACGCCGTCGTGCAGGTCCTCGCCGGGATGGATCTCGTAGGCGACGTCGACGCCCATCTCCTCGGCATGGTCGAGGATCGGGCGCCAGCGCCGGGCCAGCTCGTCGAAGGCGGCCTCGACGAGGCCGGCCGGGCGCTGCGGCCAGGGGTAGACGTAGGGCCAGGCGAGCGCGCCCGAGAAGGTGGCGTGCGCCCGCAGGCCGAGATGGCGCGAGGCGGTGAGCGCGCGCTTCACCTGATCCACCGCCCAGGCCTGCCGGGCGGCCGGGTCGCCGCGCACCTCGGGCGCCGCGAAGCCGTCGAAGGCGAGGTTATAGGCGGGATGGACGGCGACGAGCTGCCCCTGCAGATGCGTCGAAAGCTCGGTGATCGCCAGCCCGTGGGCGGCGGCCGTGCCGGCGATCTCGTCGCAATAGTCCTTGGATTCGGAGGCGCGCTTCAGGTCGAAGAGCCGGGCGTCCCAGGTCGGGATCTGCACGCCCTTGTAGCCGTGCCCGGCTGCCCAGCCGCAGATCGCGTCGAGCGAATTGAACGGCGCCGCGTCGCCCGCGAACTGCGCGAGAAAGATGCCGGGTCCCTGGATCGTCTTCATGGTCATGCCTGTCGCTCCCTCGACGGGGTGTGAATTCGTATGTCGGGTGGGCACCGAAGCGCGAAGGCCGATGATCGCGCGGGCGCGTCGACGCGCCTTTCGGCCTGCATGGTGTGCTGCATCGAACCCCTCCCGGTCGGCGTTCTCCCGACGCCGTGCACCCGGCGAATACCGCGCACCCCCCGCAGGATGTCAAGCGAAGCCGGGCGTCACAGCGCCGCGAAGAAGCGCAGGCTCTCCACGATCTCGCCCGGCAGCGCCGAGGAATGATCGCCCTCGATGACCCCGCGCTCGACCCGCAAGCCGGCGCTCGCGGCGCGCGAGACCGTAAGCCGGTTTGCTGCGTCCGAGCGCGTCTCCGTGCCGGCGCGCAGCATCAGCACCGGGCAGCGGAAATTCGCGGCGAAGCAGGCGGCCGAGCGCATCTCGAACTCGGCCGGGCGGCCGGGGTCGAAGCGCAAATCCTCGGTAAAATGGCGGAAGAAGGCGGCCGCATCCGGATTGCCGGAAAACGAGGCGGCGCCGCGAAACAGCGGCGAGGCGAGGGCGGCGAGCAGCGTCAGCGTGCCGCCGACGCTGTGGCCGGCGACGAAGAGGCGAGCGGGATCGACGCCGGGCAGCGCGCGCAGCGTCTCGGCCGCCGCCACGACGTCGGCGGTCTCGTCGTAGAAGCCCGAGAAGGCGCCGGGCAGGCCGTTCTCGGCCCGCACCGCCGGCATCAGCGCCACAAAGCCGGCCTCCGCAAAGGGGCGCGCGATGTCCCAATGGCCGGGCCACAGCGCGTTGCCGCCGTGCAGCACGAGGATGCCGGGACGGAGCCTGGCGGGATCGCCGGTCTGCGACACCCAGGCGACGAGGTCGAGCCCGTCCGACCGATAGGAGATCGCGCGAACGCCCGGTGGTGCCTCCAGCGGCGGCGCGTCGCCGGGCGCGGGGCCGCGCCGCAGGAGCCGGGTCTCGAAGCCGCGCCGCGCCGCCGCGTAGTCCTCGCGGATCCAGCGCGGCTCCTGCGGCTCGGCGAGCACCGCGCCGGGCGTGCAGAGACCGGCCGCGAGCGCGGCGAGGACATGACGACGATGGAGGCGCATGGCGGAACCTTCGGAGGAGACGCCGCGGCAGCGTTCCCCCGGCCCACGGCGTGTCGATGGTGCGCCGGCGGCCGGGCGCGTCGGCCGCTGGGCGTCCTCGGTCAGATCCGCGCGGCCTGAACGAAGCGCGGGTCGAAGGTGCGGTCGAAGGCGATGTCGGCGCTCGCGAACTCGGCCGGCTCCAGCGTGCCGAGCATGGAGAGCATGGAGGCGAAGCCGTCCTGCGTGATCATGCCGTCCGGCGAATACATCGGCCGGGCCTTCTCGAAGGCGGTCTTGTAGAATTCGCGGTCGCCGAAATGATAGTCGGCCGGCACGGCGTCGGCGACCTCGTCGGGCGTCGCGGTCTGCAGGAACGTCAGCGACTTCAGGAAGGCGTTGACGATGCGCTGCGTCGTCACCGGATTGGCCTCGATGAAGTCCTGCCGCAGATAGACGGTGGCGGCCGGGTTGGTGCCGCCGAAGAGGGCGCGCGTGCCCTCCTCGGTGCGGGTGTCCAGCAGCACCGCGATGTCGCCGTCCTGTTCGAGGCGCGAGGTCACGGGGTCGAGATGCGAGAGGCCGGCGATCTCGCCGCGCTTCACCGCCGCCACCGCGCTCGTGCCGCCGCCGATGCCGACGAGCGACACGTCGCCCGGCTGCAGCCCGGCCTTCACCATCGCGTATTGCAGCATGAGGGCGGTGGAGGAGCCGGGCGCCGTGACGCCCATGGCGCGGCCCTTGAGGTCGGCAATGCTCTTGATCTCGCCGGCGAGATCCTTCTTCACCGCGATGGTGATGCCCGGGAAGCGGCCGAGATCGCAGACGGCGCGGATGTCCTGGCCCTTCTGCTGCATGCGCAGCGTGTGCTCGTAGGCGCCGGTGACGACGTCGATCGAGCCGCCGACGAGCGCCTGCAGCGACTTGGCGCCGCCGCCGAAATCGTTGATCGCGACGGTGAGGCCCTCTTCCTCGAAGAAGCCCTTGGTCTCGGCGATCGTCAGCGGCAGATAGTAGAGCAGCGGCTTGCCGCCGACGCCGAGCGTCAGCGAGGGCTTCTCGATCGCGGCACCCGCCTCCTGCGCGTAGGCCGGCAGGCGGGCGGCGAGCGCGGTGAGGGCGGCGGCGGCGGCACTGGTTGCGAGGAAGTCTCTGCGGTTCATGATGGTCGTCCTCCCGAGACGCTTGTTTCGTCGTTGTTGTCTGAAGTCAGGTCGCGGCGACCTGGGCCTGCGGGCGCCAGACGAGGAGCCGGTCCTCGACCAATGTCACCAGCGCGTCGATCACCAGCACGAAGCCCATCAGCACGAACATGCCGGCGAAGACGCCGGTGACGTCGAAGACGCCCTCGGCCTGCTGGATGAGATAGCCGAGCCCGGCCGAGGAGCCGAGATATTCGCCCACCACCGCGCCGACCACGGCAAAGCCGACGGCTGTGTGGAGCGAGGAAAACATCCAGGAAAGCGCCGAGGGCAGGTAGATGTGGCGCAGGAGCTGGCGCTCGCTCATGCCCAGCATGCGGGCGTTGGAGAGCACGGTCTGGTTCACCTCCTTCACGCCCTGGTAGACGTTGAAGAAGACGATGAAGAACACGAGCGTGATGCCGAGCGCCACCTTCGACCAGATGCCGAGGCCGAGCCAGAGCGCGAAGATCGGCGCCAGCACCACGCGCGGCAGCGCGTTGGCGGCCTTCACGTAGGGGTCGAAGACCATGGCGAGCAGCGGCTTGCGGGCGAACCAGAAGCCGATGGCGACGCCCGCCGCCGAGCCGATGACGAAGGCCAGCGTCGATTCCAGGAGCGTGATGCCGAGATGGTACCAGATGGTGCCGCTGACGAACCATTCGACGATGCGTGTCGCCACCGCGATCGGCTGGGCGAAGAAGAACTGGGCGTTTTTCGGGTCGCCGAAGAGCGAGGTGGCGGTGGCGAGGTGCCAGAACACCAGCACCACCACGGCCACCGAGATCTGGAGGAGGAGAAGCGTCGACCTCTTCATGGCGCGAGCCCGTTGCTCTGGCGATAGCCCTTCACGACCTCTTCCTTGAGGGCGTTCCAGATCTCGCGGTGGATGTCGTGGAAATGCGGGTCGAGGCGCACGTCCGCGATGGCGCGCGGGCGGGGGATGGGGATCGCGTAGTCGCCGATGACGCGCGCCTTCGGCCCGGCCGACATGATGACGACGCGGTCGGAGAGGGCGATGGCCTCTTCGAGATCGTGGGTGACGAACATCACCGCCTTGCGCTCGGCCGACCAGAGTTCGAGCAGCAGGTCGCCCATGATGACGCGGGTCTGCGCGTCGAGCGGGCCGAAGGGCTCGTCCATCAGCAGGAGGCGGGGATTGCGGATCAGCACCTGCGCGAGGCCGACGCGCTTGCGCTGGCCGCCCGAGAGCATGTGCGGGTAGCGGTCGGCGAAGGCGGCGAGCCCGACGCGCTCCAGCCAGCCCATGGCGCGCTCCCGCGCTTCGCGCCGGGGCGTGCCCGAGACGGTGAGCGCGATGGCGACGTTGTCGACCACGCTCTTCCAGGGCATCAGCGAATCCTGCTGGAAGAGGTAGCCGGCCTCGCCGTTCAGCCCCGTCAGCGTCCTGCCGAAGATGCGCACCGTGCCGGAGGTCGGCTTCAGGAGGCCCGCGGCGGCGTTGAGGAGGGTGGACTTGCCGCAGCCGGTGGGGCCGACGATCGCCACGAACTCGCCTTCGCGAACCACGAGATCGGTGGGCGCCACCGCCTCGAAGCGCCGCCCGTCGGCGAGGCGGAACGCGATCTCGACGCCCGCGAGGCCGATCGCCTCCGAGGCCGGTGCCGCGCCCGCCACCGTGCGGCCGTTCTCAGCGACCACGGTCAGCATGGCCGAAGTCCCGTTCCGTCCGCATGCGTTGGCCGATGAAAACTGCCAACGATCTGTCCTCTCCGGCGCGGTCCGCGCGAAGTCTCTGCATGGCCGTCCTCCCGAGACGTCGTTTCCATCGAACCTAAGCCCGCCTGACTTGGCATGACATGCGTTTGCCCGCAACGGACGTTTCCCGCTCGCGAACAGGGCGATCGTGCTCAGGCCGCGCAGGCGTCCGGACGGGCCCGGAGTACCGCCCGCGCCCGCCCGCCTGGCTGCGCGCCGGGCAGCGCCGCCGCTTCGTCGGCGAGATCGGCGAGCGCGGCGACATCGATGCCGGTGGAAACGCCCATGCGCTCGAACATCCACGCGAGATCCTCGCTCGCGACGTTGCCGGTGGCGCCGGGCGCGAAGGGGCAGCCGCCGAGCCCGGCAAAGGCTCCGTCGAACACCCGCACGCCTTCCTCGTAAGCCGCGAAGACGTTGGCAAGGCCGAGCCCGTAGGTGTCGTGCGCGTGCATCGCCCAGTGCCGCACGCCCGGAAACCGCGCGGTGGCCTCGCCGAAGAGGCGGCGCATCTGGTCGGGCACGGCGCGCCCGGTGGTGTCGCAAAGGCAGATCTCGACGCCGGCGCGCAGCGGCACGAGGCGGTCGAGGAGGACCATCACGGCAGCCGGCTCCACCCGTCCGTCGAAGGGGCAGTCGAAGGCGGTGGCCAGATTCAGCCGCACCGGCGTCTCGTCGGGAATGCCAGCCAGCAACCGCTCGTAGTCGGCGGCCGAGTCCTCGGGCGAACGGCGCACGTTGTTGCGGTTGTGCGCGGGCGAGACCGAGAGCACGTAGGCGATCATCGGCGCGCGCGCGGCCACCGCCTCCCGCCCGCGGCGTTCGGTCGGCACCAGCACCTGCGCGAGAAGCCCCGGCTCGCCGCGAACGGCATCGAGCACCGCCGGCGTGTCGGCCATCTGCGGCAGTGCGGCGGCGCTGACGAAGGAGCCGATCTCGACGCGCCGCAAGCCCGTGGCTTTGAGCCGGCGCACGAACTCGATCTTGGCGCTCGTCGGGATGAACGGCCCGATCGGCTGGAAGCCGTCGCGCGGGCCGACCTCGACGATCTCGACGTCATGGGGCGGGGACAGGGGGGAGACGGGGGTCATCGGATGGTGCCCTCCGCGCGCAGTTCGGCGATGGTCTCGGGGGAGAGGCCGGCCTGCGCCAGCACCTCGTCGGTATGGGCGCCGATCGAAGGGCCGGCCCAGCGCACGGCGCCGGGGTCTTCCGGCACGTGCGGCACGATGCCGGCCTGCAGCACCGGCCCGAGCAGGGGATCCTCGACCTCGCGCACCATGCCGCGCGCCCGGTATTGCGGATCGGCGGCGATATCGGCGGCGGTGAAGCAGAGTGTCGAGGGGATGTCGGCGGCCTGCAGGATGGCGTCGGCCTCGGCCGCGTCGTGCGCGCGCGTCCACGCGGCGATGAGGGCGTCGAGCTCGCCGACATTGGCGAGGCGCGCGGGATTGCCCGCGAAGCGCGGATCGTCGGCAAGTTCGGGCCGGCCGAGAACGCGCGCGAGGCGCCGGAACAGCGGGTCGGAATTGGCGGCGACGAGTAGCCACTGCCCGTCGCGCGTCGGATAGGCGTTGGTCGGCGCCGCCGTCTGGATGCGCGAGCCCTGCGGCTGACGGATCGTGCCGAAGACGCCGTATTCGGGGAGCGTGCCCTCCATCATCGAGAGCATCGCCTCGGTGAGCGCGACGTCGAGCGTGTAGGCCTGCTTCGTGCCGCCCGCCCGGTCGCGCTGCCAGAGCGTGGCGAGCAGCCCGAAGGCGCCGTAGAGGCCGGCAATGGAATCGCCGATCGAGATGCCGACGCGCGAGGGCGGCAGGTCGGTCTCCTCCGGCGGATGGTTGGTGAGGTGGCGCAGGCCCCCCATCGCCTCGCCGATGACGCCGAACGAGGCGCGGTCGCGATAGGGCCCGTCCTGCCCGAAGCCGGAGATGCGGGCGATCGCGAGGTCCGGCCGCGCCGCATGGAGCGCGGCCTCGCTCAGGCCGAAGCGGTCTAGCTGGCCGGGGCGGAAGTTCTCGACCAGCGCGTCCATGTCCTTCACGAGGTCGAGCACGAGCGCGACGGCGCGCGGGTTCTTGAGATCCAGCGCGATGCAGCGCTTGTTGCGCGCGTGCATCGACCACCAGGGGGAGTGGCCGTCGCGCTGCTCGCCCCACTGGCGCACGGGATCGCCGCCGAGCGGCTCGACCTTCACGACGTCGGCGCCGAGATCGGCGAGGAGCCGCGTGCAGAAGGGCGCGGCGACGAAATGGCCGATCTCCAGAACGCGGAGTCCCGCAAGCGGCCCCGCCGCCGGCATGGGAGAGGAAGGGGCCGCGCTCATGCGTGGCAAGCCGGGCGTCGGGTCATCGGGCGTCTCCTCCCATCGGCCGGGCGCCTCCCATTGGGGCGTCGCCGGCCGGCCGTCCTTTGCGCGATCCTGCGGCGGCGGCGGCGCGCCAGTCCAGTCGTCTCCCGTCAAGCCTCGTTCGCGGAGCGTGAACCTCGGGGTTCAAGAAGATGGGCGCGCAAGAGCCGGCAGGCCTGCGGCAGGGCCGCGGGATCGCGCGACACGAGCTTCAACTCGCGATGCGCCCAGCCGTCCGTGAGCGGGATCGCCGCGAGCTGCATCCCCCCGGCGATGACGGCAAAGGCGCGGTCGGGGATCAGCCCGACGCCGAGCCCGCTCTCCACCATGCGCAGCACCGCGTCGAAGCCGGGCACGTGGATGCGCAGCTTCACGTCGCGCCCGGCAAGCGCCGCCTCCACCGCCGAGCGGCGATAGATGGCGCTGTCCTGGTGCAGGCCGATATGCTCGTAGTCGAGCGTCTCCGTGAAGCCGATCTCGGCGCGCGCCGCCAGCGGATGGTCGCGCCGCACCGCCAGCACCAGCCGGTCGCGCCGGTAGGGCGCCGCCGCGAGATCGCGGCTGTCGGTGGTGGAGACGCAGAGCCCGATGTCGCCGACGCCCTCCTCGATGCCCTTCACCACGGCGGCGCTTGTGCGCTCCTCCAGCTCGATGCGCACTCGCGCGTTGGCCCGGCAGAACTCGGAGAGGTCGTCGGGCAGGAACTCCACGATCGAGGAGATGTTGGCGAGGATGCGGACATGGCCGAGCAGCCCCTGCGCGTGGTCGGCGAGCTCGGCGCCCATCTTGTCGACGCTGCGCAGGATCGAGCGGGCGTGATGCAGCAGCGAATCGCCGGCCGCCGTCGGGCTCATGCCGCGGGCATGGCGCACGAAGAGATCGGTGCCGAGCACGCTTTCGAGCTCCGCGAGGCGCTTCGACAGCGCCGAGGGCGCGATTCCCGCGCGCTCGGCGGCGCGCGTCAGATGCTCCTCCTCGCAGACGAATGCGAAGAGCTGCAGCGTCACGAGGTCGATGCGGCGGACGATGTCGGGACGGGCCATGCGGGCGATCTCGGGACGTGGGGCGTGCCGTCCCTCATAGAGCATTTCGCGGGGCCGGGCGCCCCCGCGAAGGGGCCGCCGATCTCGCTCGCCTTCCCCACCGGCTCAACCCGGAACGGTGTCGCTCAAGGTCCGGCGCACGGCGCGGCTCCAGCCGGCGAGCTTGCGGCCGCGCGTCACCGCGTCCATGCCCGGCTCGAAGCGCCGCTCCAGCCGCCAGCGGGCGGTGAAGCCGGCGGCGTCGGGCCAGACGCCGCTCTGGCGCCCGGCGAGCCACGCCGCGCCGAGCGCGGTGGTCTCGAGGACGGTCGGCCGGTCCACCGGCGCGTCGAGGAGATCGGCGAGACGCTGCATCGTCCAGTCGCTCGCCACCATGCCGCCGTCGACCCGCAGCACCGTGTCGGCGGCGCCCGGCCAGTCGCGGCGCATGGCCGACAGGAGGTCGGCGGTCTGGAAGCAGACGGCCTCCAGCGCGGCGCGGGCGATCTCGTCCGGCCCGGTCGCGCGGGTGAGGCCGTAGATCGCGCCGCGCGCGTCGGCGTCCCACCAGGGCGCGCCGAGCCCGGTGAAGGCGGGCACGAGATAGACGTCCTGGGTCTCGTCGGCGCGCTCCGCCATCGGCCCGGTCTCGGCGGCCTGCGCCACGATCTTCAGCCCGTCGCGCAGCCACTGCACCGCGGCCCCGGCGATGAAGATCGAGCCTTCCAGCGCGTAGGTGGTCTTGCCGTCGAGGCGGTAGGCGACCGTCGAGAGCAGGCGGTTGTTCGAGGCGACGCGCTCAGGTCCGGTGTTCAGCACCGCGAAGCAGCCGGTGCCGTAGGTCGCCTTCAGCATGCCCGGCTCGAAGCAGGCATTGCCGAGCGTCGCGGCGTGCTGGTCTCCCGCGATGCCGCATATCCGGATCGCCCCACCGAAATGGGCGGGATCGCTCAACCCGAAATCGGCGGCGCAGTCGCGCACTTCGGGCAGGAGCGAGGCGGGAACGCGCAGCAGACGCAGCAGCTCGTCGTCCCACTCGTTCGCGCCGGTGTCGAAGAGCATGGTGCGCGAGGCGTTGGTGGCGTCGGTGGCGTGGACGCGCCCGCCCGTGAGGCGCCAGAGCAGGAACGTGTCGATCGTGCCGAAGGCGAGCTTGCCGGCCTCGGCGCGTGCGCGGGCACCCGACACGTTGTCGAGGATCCAGGCGATCTTGGTGCCCGCGAAATAGGGGTCGATCACGAGGCCGGTCTTTTCCCGGATCACCGCCTCGGCGCCGTCTTCGCTTAGCCTCCGGCAGATCTCGGCGGTGCGCCGGTCCTGCCAGACGATGGCGTTGTGGACGGGCTCGCCGGTCTCGCGGTCCCACAGAACGGTCGTCTCGCGCTGGTTGGTGATGCCGATGGCCGCGATGTCGCGGGCCGAGAGCGAGGCGTCGGCGAGCGCGGCCTTGGCGGTGGCGAGCACCGAGCGCCAGATCTCCTCGGGATCATGCTCCACCCAGCCCGGGCGCGGCAGGATCTGCGGGAACTCCTGCTGCCCGACGCCGACGATGCGGGTGGAATCGTCGAAGACGATGGCGCGGGACGAGGTCGTTCCCTGGTCGATGGCGAGCACGTATCCCGACATGGCGGCGACGTCTTTCTGGATGGCGGTGATGGGGGCGGATACGAAGAGAGCCGGGACGGGCCCGGCTCTCTCCCCGTCTTGCAGGCGATGCGGCCCTACTTGGCCGGCGTCGCGGAGACCGGCGTCGCACCGGCCGGGGCGGCGTCCGCCCAGCTCTTCACCAGCTCGTCGTAGTTGATGGTGATCGGCTTTTCCTTCTCCTCGGCCTTCTTCGGCTGGGGCGCGATCGTGCCTTCCTTCTTGGCCTCGGCGACCCAGTAGTCGAGGTCGTGCTCCTCGTTGAGCTTCGGGCCCTTGTCGCCCTGGATGCCGGCGCGCTCGAGGCGGGCCATCACCTTCTCCTGCTCGGCGCAGAGCGAATCCATCGCCTCCTGCGGGGTCTTGTTGCCGGCGGCGGCATCGCCGATCGCCTGCCACCAGAGCTGCGCGAGCTTCGGATAATCGGGCACGTTGGTGCCGGTCGGCGACCACTGCGCGCGGGCCGGCGAGCGGTAGAACTCGACGAGACCGCCGAGATCCTTGGCCCGCTCGGTGAAGCTCTTGTCGCGGATCGTCGATTCGCGAACGAAGGTGAGGCCCATGTGGCTCTTCTTCACATCCACGGTCTTCGACGTCACGAACTGCGCGTAGAGCCAGGCGGCCTTGGCGCGCTCGGTCGGGGTGGACTGCATCAGGGTCCACGAGCCGACGTCCTGGTAGCCGAGCTTCATGCCCTCCTGCCAGTAGACGCCGTGCGGCGAGGGGGCCATGCGCCACTTGGGCGTGCCGTCCTCGTTGACCACGGGCAGGCCCTTCTTCACGGCGTCGGCGGTGAAGGCCGTGTACCAGAAGATCTGCTGCGCGACCTCGCCCTGCGCCGGCACGGGGCCGGATTCGGAGAAGGTCATGCCCTGGGCGGCCGGCGGCGCGTAGGCCTTCAGCCATTCGAGATACTTCTCGATGGAGTAGACCGCGGCCGGGCCGTTGGTGTCGCCGCCGCGCGCCACGCACGAGCCGACGGGCTGCGACTGCGCGTTGACGCGGATGCCCCATTCATCGACCGGCAGGCCGTTCGGCAGGCCCTTGTCGCCGTTGCCGGCCATCGACAGCCAGGCGTCGGTGAAGCGCCAGCCGAGCGAGGGGTCCTTCTTGCCGTAGTCCATGTGGCCATAGACCTTCTTCCCGTCGATCTCGCGGCCGGTGAAGAACTTGGCGATGTCCTCGTAGGCCGACCAGTTGACGGGCACGCCGAGGTCGTAGCCGTACTCGGCCTTGAAGTCGGCCTTGTTCTTCTCGTCGTTGAACCAGTCGTACCGGAACCAGTAGAGGTTGGCGAACTGCTGGTCGGGCAGCTGGTAGAGCTTCTTGTCGGGCGCGGTGGTGAAGCTGGTGCCGATGAAGTCGGCGATGTCGAGCGTCGGCGACGTCACGTCCTTGCCCTCGCCGGCCATCCAGTCGGTGAGGTTGCGAACCTGGTTGTAGCGCCAGTGGGTGCCGATCAGGTCGCTATCGTTGACATAGGCGTCGTAGATGTTCTCGCCCGACTGCATCTGCGTCTGCAGCTTTTCGATCACGTCGCCTTCGCCGATGATGTCGTGCGTCAGCTTGATGCCGGTGATGTCGGAGAAGGCCTTGGCCAGCACCTTCGATTCATAGTCGTGCGTGGTGATGTTCTCGGAGACGACCTTGATCTCCATGCCGGCGAAGGGCTTCGCGGCATCGATGAACCACTGCATCTCCTTTTCCTGGTCGGCGCGGCTGAGGCTGGAGAGCTCGCCGATGTCCTTGTCCAGAAAGGCCTTGGCAGCGGTCATGTCGGCCCAAGCGGGGCCGCTGGCGAGCGCGATCGCCAGCCCCGCGGCCGACATCATGCATCGCGTCTTCATGGTGGGCGTCTTCATGGTGGGTTTCCTCCCAGAAACGGTCGATGCCGGAGGGCGACGTTCCCTCCCCGCGCGACCGGCGACGCGCGGGGAGGGCTCGAAAGGCCGCTTCTAGACGAAGCGGAAGACCAGCCCCGCGTAGACGAGGCAGAGGGCGAGGGCGGGCCAGAGCGAGGCGTCCTCGAAGAAGAAGAGCGAGCCGAGGCAGAGGAAGGCCGAGCCGAGCAGCGACACGAACAGGCGGTCGCCGCGCGTCGTCTCGAAGCGCAGGATGCCGTGGCGCGGATGCCCGCCTGGCGAGGCGGCCTCCCAGACGCTCATCATCACGAGCAGCCCGAGGATCGCCAGGAAGAAGGCGGCGGTCGGCCAGGTCCAGGCCATCCAGGTGAAGTTCATCAGACCCTCCCGAGGGCAAAGCCCTTGGCGGTGGTGTTGCGCAGGAACGGGCTCGGACGATCCATCAGACCCTCCCCAGGGCAAAGCCCTTGGCGATGTAATTTCGCACGAACCAGATGACGATCGCGCCGGGGATGATGGTCAGCGCCCCGGCGGCGGCCAGCACCCCCCAGTCCATGCCGGAGGCCGAGACGGTGCGGGTCATGATCGCCGAGATCGGCTTGGCGTCGGTCACCGTCAGCGTGCGCGCGATGAGAAGCTCGACCCAGGAGAACATGAAGCAGAAGAAGGCGGCGACGCCGATGCCCGACGCGATGAGCGGGGTGAAGATCTTGAAGAAGAAGCGCGGGAACGAGTAGCCGTCGATATAGGCGGTCTCGTCGATCTCCTTCGGCACGCCCGACATGAAGCCTTCGAGAATCCACACCGCCAGCGGCACGTTGAAGAGGCAGTGCGCCAGCGCCACCGCGATATGCGTGTCGATGAGGCCGAAGGCCGAGTAGAGCTGGAAGAAGGGCAGCACGAACACGGCGGGCGGCGCCATGCGGTTGGTCAGCAGCCAGAAGAACAGATGCTTGTCGCCGAGGAACCGGTAGCGCGAGAAGGCGTAGGCCGCCGGCAGCGCCGCCGAGACCGAGATCACCATGTTCATCACGACGTAGATGATGGAGTTGATGTAGCCGTTGTACCAGGACGGGTCGGTGAAGATCGTCCGGTAGTTCTGGAGCGTCGGCGCCGCCGGCCAGAGCGTGAAGGCCGAGACGATCTCCTCGTTCGTCTTGAAGCTCATGTTCACCAGCCAGTAGATCGGCAGGAGAAGGAACAGGATGTAGACGATCGGGATCAGCGCCTTCGGGCGGAAGCGCCCGGAGGCCTGGCGGGCGCGCGCCTTCAGCGCGTCCTGCGACTGGAGGGCCGGCGGCAGCGTGCCGGCGGTGTCTGTGAGGCGGGGAGAGACGGTGGCGCTCAATGTCCCGCTCCCTCGTCGCGGCGGTCGGTGCCGGCGTTGGTCATCACGGTGTAGAAGATCCACGACATCAGGAGGATGATGAGGAAGTAGACGAGGCTCATCGCCGCCGCCGGGCCGACGTCGAACTGGCCGACCGCCACCTTGACGAGATCGATCGACAGGAAGGTCGTGGAATTGCCGGGACCGCCGCCGGTGACCACGAAGGGCTCGGTGTAGATCATGAAGCTGTCCATGAAGCGCAGCAGCACGGCGATGAGGAGCACACGGCCCATCTTCGGCAGCTGGATGTAGCGGAACACCGCCCAGCGCGAGGCGCCGTCGATCTTGGCCGCCTGGTAGAAGGCGTCGGGGATCGACACGAGGCCGGCGTAGCAGAGGAGCACCACGAGGCTCGTCCAGTGCCAGACGTCCATGACGATCACCGTCACCCAGGCGTCGACGGGAT
Source organism: Aureimonas pseudogalii (assembly GCF_014196835.1). Lineage (GTDB taxonomy): Bacteria > Pseudomonadota > Alphaproteobacteria > Rhizobiales > Rhizobiaceae > Aureimonas > Aureimonas pseudogalii. The sequence continues at coordinate 79,951 of NZ_JACIEK010000013.1, read as the reverse complement.
CCTGCACGTAATTGTAGTCGAGCCCGAGCGCCGCCATCGTGTGGCCGAGGAGGCCGATGTCGGTGCGCCCGAAGACCTGCCAGATCGTGCCCACCACGTTCCAGGGAATGAGCAGCGGCAGCGCCATCAGCACGAGGCAGACGGGCACCCAGATGCCCTTCTTGGGCATGGCGAGCGCCACGAGGATGCCGAGCGGGATCTCGATGGCGAGGATGATGGCGGAGAAGGCGAGGTTGCGGATCAGCGCGTCGTGGAAGCGCGGGGAGTGCAGGATCTCGGTGAACCACTCCGTGCCGGCCCAGAAGAAGTCGTTGTTGCCGAACGTGTCCTGCACCGAATAGTTGACGACGGTCATCAGCGGGATCACCGCCGAGAAGCCGACGAGAACCAGCACTGGCAGGACCATGAACCAGGCCTTGTTGTTCCAGGTCTTCTCCATGGGATCAGGCCCTTTCCTCGATGAGCCAGCTGTCGGCGTAGAGGTTGACGGCGGCCGCGTCGAAGGTGACGGCGGCGTCCGCCGGCAGGCCCTGGCCTTCGGGCACGAGGGCGGCCAGCTTCTCGCCGCCGAGCCGGGCGCGCACGATGCGCTCGGAGCCGATGTCCTCGACCTTGTCGATGGTGACGGGCAGCGAGCCCGGCGTGCCGCGCGTGACGAGGCGCACGAATTCGGGGCGGATGCCGAGCTCCAGCTTGCCGGCGCCGGAGGGCGCGCGGGCGTTGCGGGTGGGGATGCGCTCGCCGCCAATGAGCGCCGCGCCGTCCTCGACGCGGCAGTCCATGACGTTCATGCCGGGCGAGCCGATGAAATAGCCGACGAACGTGTGGCGCGGGCGCTCGAACAGCTCTTCCGGCGTGCCGATCTGCACGACCTCGCCGTCATACATCACCACCACCTTCTCGGCGAAGGTGAGCGCCTCGGTCTGGTCGTGCGTGACGTAGACCATGGTCATGCGGAACTCGCGGTGGAGTTCCTTCAGGAGCGAGCGCAGCACCCATTTCATGTGGGGGTCGATGACCGTCAGCGGCTCGTCGAAGAGGATGGCGTTGACGTCGGAGCGCACGAGGCCGCGGCCGAGCGAGATCTTCTGCTTCTCGTCGGCGGTGAGGCCGCGGGCCTTGCGGTCGGCCTTGGCCTCCAGCCCGATGCGGCCGAGCATCTCGCGCACGCGGGCGGCGATCTCGGGCTCGGGCACCCGGCGGTTGCGAAGCGGGAAGGCGAGGTTCTGCGCCACGGTCATCGTGTCGTAGATCACCGGAAACTGGAAGACCTGCGCGATGTTGCGCTGTTCGGGCGCCAGCATCGTCACGTCGCGCTCGCCGAAGCGGATGTGCCCTTCGGAAGGGGTCAGCAGCCCCGAAATGATGTTGAGGAGCGTGGTCTTGCCGCAGCCGGAGGGGCCGAGCAGCGCATAGGCGCCGCCGTCCTCGAACGCATGGTCGATCTCGCGCAGGGCATAGTTGCCGGCGCGCGCCAGCTCCGGCGTGTAGGCGTGGCGGATGTGGTCGAGGCGAATGCGGGCCATCGGGCTCTCCTCAGGCCGCGTGCGCGAGGGCGGGTGCGGCGGCGCGGCCTTCGGCGTCGAAGACGAGCATCGCGGCGGGATCGAAATGAAGCGGGATCGCGTCGCCGCGCTCCATCCGGCGGATGCCCGGCAGCAGCGCCACGATGCGCGTCGGCCCGAGATCGGCATGGACGAAGGTCTGCGAGCCCGTGACCTCGGCCACCACTACGGTGGCGGTAAAGCGCCCGGCGCCAGGGGCGCCCTCGCCGGGGCGAAGGTGATGCGGCCGGATGCCGACCGAGCAGGGGCCCTCGGGCAGGCCGGGGGCCGCGACGTCGATCCCGAGCGGCGAGACGAGACGCCCGTTTGCCGCTTGCATCGCGAGGACGTTGAGCGGCGGGTCGGAGAAGATGCGGGCGGTCGCAAGGTCCGCCGGGCGGCGGTAGACGTCCGTGGTGCGGCCGAACTGGGTGACGCGGCCTTGCGCGAGCGTCGCCGTGTTGCCGCCGAGCAGCAGCGCCTCGGTCGGCTCGGTGGTGGCGTAGACGAAGATCGCGCCGGAGGCCGCGAAGATGCGCGGCAGTTCCTCGCGCAGTTCCTCTCGCAGCTTGTAGTCGAGATTGGCGAGCGGCTCGTCGAGGAGCACGAGGTCGGCGTTCTTCACGAGGGCGCGGGCGAGCGCGGTGCGCTGCTGCTGGCCGCCCGAGAGGTTCAGCGGCGTGCGCTGCAGATAGGGCTCGAGGCGCATCAGCTTGGCGGCGCGGGCGACGGCGGCCTCGATCTCGGCCTTCGGCCGGCCGGCGACGCGCAGCGGCGAGGCGATGTTCTCGTAGACGGTCATCGCGGGGTAGTTGATGAACTGCTGGTAGACCATCGCGACGTTGCGCTTCTGGACGGGCAGGCCCGTGACGTCGGCGCCGTCCATGGCGATGCGCCCGCTCGTCGGCTTGTCGAGGCCGGCCATCAGCCGCATCAGGCTGGTCTTGCCGGCGAGCGTCGGCCCGAGCAGCACGTTGAGCGAGCCGCGCTCCAGCCGGAGCGTCACGTCGGCGATCTCCGCCTGCGCGCCCACCGTCTTGCCGACTCCCGTCAATTCCAGCACCGAACCCTCCCCGTCTTCGTCTTCTGTCCACGGCCATCCTCCCGAGACGGCAGCGGCTATTCCGCGGCGATGCCCTGCCGCGCCACATGCCCGGCGACATAGGCTTCGAGCGTCGCCGTCTCGGCTGGCGAGAAGCGAATGCCGAGCTTGGAGCGGCGCCACAGAACGTCGTCGGCCGAGCGTGCCCATTCGTGCGCGATCATCCAGTCGACCTCGCGCTCGGCGAGCCCATGGCCGAAATCGCGGCCCAGATCGCCCCGGCCGGCCTCCGCCATCGTGATCGCGTCGGTGCCGTAGGCGCGCACCATGCGGGCGGCAGCGGCGTCACCGATCGAGGGAACGAGGGCGCGCAGGCGCGTTTCCAGCGCCTTGACGCCGTCCACCGGAAAGTCGCCGCCGGGCAGCGGCGCGGTGCCCGTCCAGCTGGCGCCGCGCGGGCCGATCGCCGCGCCGATCGCCTCGATCGCGTCCTCGGCGAGCTTGCGATAGGTGGTGATCTTGCCGCCGAAGATGTTGAGGACGCCGGCCTCGCCGAGATCGCCCTCGACCTTCAGCACGTAGTCGCGCGTCGCTTCCTGCGCCTTCGAGGCGTGGTCGTCGAAGAGCGGGCGCACACCCGAGAAGGTCCAGACGATGTCCTCGCGGCGGAGCGGCGCGGCGAAATACTCGCCGGCGGCCTTGAGGAGATAGTCGATCTCGCCCTCGGTGATCGCGACCTTCGAGGGGTCGCCCTCGAAATCCTGGTCGGTGGTGCCCACCAGCGTGTAGTCGCCCTCGTAGGGGATGGCGAAGATGATGCGGTTGTCGGCGTTCTGGAAGATGTAGGCGCGGTCGTGGTCGAAGAGCTTGCGCATCACGATGTGCGAGCCCTGCACGAGGCGGATGTTGCCAGCCTCGTTGCGCCCGAGCGCGCCCTGGATCACCCGGTCGACCCAGGGGCCGGCGGCGTTGACGAGGAAGCGCGCGCCGACCTGGGCGGTGGCGCCGGTGGCCCGCTCGCGCAACGTCACGAGCCAGCCGCCCGCCTCGCGGCGCGCCTCCGTCACCTCGGTGCCGACATGGATGGCGGCGCCGCGGTTGGCCGCGTCGCGCGCGTTCAGCACCACGAGGCGCGTGTCGTCGACGCGCGCGTCGGAATATTCGAAACCCCTAACGAATTCCGGCTTCAGCGGTGCGCCGAGCGGCCCGGCGAGATCGACGGTGCGGGTCGCCTCCAGGCGCTTTCGACCGCCGAGATGATCGTAGAGGAAGAGCCCGACGCGCAGCAGCCAGGCCGGGCGAAGGCCGGAATGATAGGGCAGCACGAAGCGTAAGGGGCGGATGATGTGCGGAGCGATGGCCCAGAGCACCTCGCGCTCGCGCAGCGCCTCGCGCACCAGACGAAACTCGTAATGCTCGAGATAGCGCAGGCCGCCATGGATCAGCTTGGTGGACCAGGACGAGGTGCCGCCGCCGAGATCGCCGCGCTCGGCAAGACCCACGCTGTAGCCGCGTCCGGCGGCGTCGCGCGCGATGCCGCAGCCGTTGATCCCACCCCCGATCACGAAGACGTCGAAGCGCTGCATGGTCCCACCCACGTTTCGCATTGCAGCATTATGCCGTCTCATCCGAAACTGCCGGCATTAGAAACGAACCGAAACGAAAGTCAATCGCGCTCACGAACCGTCCGCGGATTTCCCGCGGGCGTCGGCGCTCAGGCGGTCTCGACGAGGCGCACGCCCTTGTCGGTGCAGAGCTGGCGGATCTCGGGCGAGGGGCAGCGATCGGTGACGAACGTGTCGATCTGGTCGAGATGGGCGATGCGCACGGGGGCGGTGCGCTCGAACTTCGACGAATCGGAGACGAGGATGACGTGCCGGGCATTGGCGATGATCGCCTGCGCGACGCGCACCTCGCGATAGTCGAAGTCGAGCAGCGAGCCGTCGGGGTCGATGGCGGAGACGCCGATGATGGCGAAATCGACCTTGAACTGGGTGATGAAGTCGATCGCGGCCTCGCCGACGATGCCCCCGTCGGTGTGGCGGATGACGCCGCCGGCGATGATCACCTCCATCTGCGGGTTGGCCCGCAAGGCGCTGGCGACGTTGAGATTATTGGTGATCACCATCAGCCCTGCATGGCGCTGCAGGGCGTGCGCGGCCGCTTCCGTGGTGGTGCCGATGTTGATGAAGAGCGAGGAGCGGTGCGGCACGAGATCGGCGGCGGCCCGCCCGATCGCGGTCTTCTCGGCTGCGGCGATGGTGCGGCGCGCGTCGTATCCGACATTCTCGGCGCCCGCGCCGATCACGGCGCCGCCATGGATGCGCGAGAGGAGGCGCTCGTCGCAGAGCTCGTTCAGATCCTTGCGGATCGTCTGCACGCTGACCTCGTAGAGCGCGGCGAGCTGGTCGACCAGCACCTTGCCCTCGGTGCGCGCCCGCTCGACGATCTGCAGCTGGCGCTCCGACAGCATGGCCCCATCTCCCCCGACGCCACCCGTGCTAAACGAAATCCCGTCGGATCGAAAGCGAAACCTGAAGCGGGGCGAAAGCGAAGGCGGGGCGGCCGGTCTGCAAAGGCGGCCTCAGTCGTCGACGAGCTTCAGCGCCTTGTCGAAGACGCGCAGCACCTGGGAGAGATCCTGTCCGCGCTTCATCACGAGGCCACCGGCGGCGACCACGCTGAAGGCGCCCTGCTTGCGGGCCAGCTTCGGCGTCTTCTCGACACGGTAGAGCGGCATCTCGCTGAAGCGGCGGAAGATCGAGAACACCGCGCGGTCGCGCAGCGTGTCGATGGCGTAGTCGCGCCATTCGCCGGCCGCCACCATGCGCCCGTAGACCCGCAGGATCGCGCCGAGCTCGTGCCGGTCGAAGGAGACGACGGGCAGCGAGGCGGCGCCCCGGATCTCGGCCAGATCGATGAGGGTGGCGGACCGCTCGTTCGTCGTTTCGGTCAATCGGTTTCCCCTTCCCGGCGGCACGGGGTCCGGGCGATGTTCGCCCGAGGCCTCCCAGCGTGCCGCCGCCAGAGTGCATCGTCAATCTGTCATCAAGATGGGATGCACACGGCGCGATGCAACGCAGCCGCCGAGGGGAAGGGCGATCGCGAGGGGAGGCGCTCAGAAGTCGATCGCGGCGGCGGCGAGGATGCGGCCCGGACGGTCGTGGCTGCCGACCGTCTGCAGGAGGGCGGCGCCGCCGCTGCGCAAGCCGTCGGGATCGGCGAGGAGGCCGATCGGCATGTCGACGCGCATCGGCTCGCCCGTCAGCGTGCCGACCACCCGCCAGTCGCGCACGGCGTGGGTGCTGACGAGGCGCTGGCCCTTGTTCTCGCCGCGCAGCACCTCGGTGCGCGCCTCCGCGACGTAGGTGACGAGGATGAGGACGCGCGGGCTGGCGTCGCGGTCGCCTTCGCCGAGGCGGGCGAAGATGTGGAGCGTGTCGCCCTCGCGCGCGAGGCGCACCTCGGGGGCGGCGGGGCCGGTGGGGATCGGCTCGGCGGCGAGACGCGCCTCGATGGCTGCCGCGTCGCCGCCCGGCACCGCCGCCGCGCCGTTGACCACGGCCTGGGGCGTGGCGAGGGCGCCGAGGCGCAGGCCCTTCACGTAGTCCTTCTGGCGCTCGACGTTGCGGCGCGAGCCCAGCGTGTCCTGCCAGCCGATATAGTCCCAGTAGTCGACATGATAGGCAAGGGCGACGATGCCGGTGCCGGCCGCCGCGTAGCGCGCCAGCATCGCCTCGGCCGGCGGGCAGGAGGCGCAGCCCTGGCTGGTGAACAGCTCGACGACGCCGCGAACGCCCGCGCTCGTCGCCTTGGCGTCGTCCGCCCGTGCCGGTGCGAGGGCGAGCCCGGCCGTGAGAGCGGCGAAGAGAAACGACAGCGCTGGGTGGGCGGACTTCGGCACGGGGGCGCTCGCTCCTTCGGTCAGTTCGAGCCGCAGCGGGATCGTCAGGAAGGACATGGCACAGATCGGCGCGATCCCAACAGCGCGATCGATGCCGCGGGGTTCACTTGGGGGTGAAGCCATGGGGCCGGAGGCGCGCAGGACGCAAAAAGGACCGCCGCCCGCAACCGGGCGACAGTCCTTCGTTGAAAAGACCCGGGACGGCGCGAGGTGCGTCGTCCCGGGCGGATGCGGAAGGCGGCCGCCCGTCAGGCCGCGAGCTGGCGCAGCACGTAGTGCAGGATGCCGCCGTTCTTGAAGTATTCGAGTTCGTCCAGCGTATCGATGCGGCAGAGCAGCGGCACGGTCAGCACCTCGCCGTTTGCGCGGGTGATCACCGCGTTCATCGTCTGGCGCGGCTTGACCGTCGTCAGGCCCTCGATGGTGACGGTCTCGTCGCCCTTGAGGCCCAGCGTCTGCCAGGAGGTGCCCTCCTCGAAGACGAAGGGCACGACGCCCATGCCCACGAGATTGGAGCGGTGGATGCGCTCGAAGGACTGCGCGATCACGGCGCGAACGCCGAGGAGCACGGTGCCCTTGGCCGCCCAGTCGCGCGAGGAGCCGGTGCCGTATTCGCGGCCAGCGAAGACCACCAGCGGCACGCTCTCGGCCTGATACTTCATCGCCGCGTCGTAGATCGGCATCACCTCGCCATCCGGGAAGTGCTTGGTCATGCCGCCTTCGATGCCGTCCAGCATCTGGTTCTTGATGCGGATGTTGGCGAAGGTGCCGCGCATCATCACTTCATGATTGCCGCGACGCGCGCCGTAGGAGTTGAAGTCGATCGGGCGCACCTGATGCGAGACGAGGTAGTCGCCCGCCGGGCCGTTCTTCTTGATCGAGCCGGCCGGGGAGATGTGGTCGGTGGTGATCGAATCGAGGAAGAGCGACAGGATGCGCGCGCCGTGGACGTCGGTGACGGGCTCCGGCGTCATCGTCATGCCCTCGAAATAGGGCGGGTTCTGCACGTAGGTGGAGCGGTCGTCCCAGTCGTAGGTCAGGCCGCCCGAGACCGCGATCTTGCGCCAGTGCTCGTCGCCCTTGAAGACGTCGGAATAGCGGCTCTCGAAGAGATCGCGCGTCACCGTCTTGCGGACGATCTCGGCGATCTCCTGCGTCGTCGGCCAGATGTCCTTGAGGAAGACGTCCACCCCGTTCTGGTCCTGGCCGAGAGGCTCGGTGGTGATGTCGACGAACATCGAGCCGGCGATGGCGTAGGCCACCACGAGCGGGGGCGAAGCGAGGTAGTTCGCCCGCACGTCCGGGTTCACGCGGCCCTCGAAGTTGCGGTTGCCCGAGAGCACCGAGCAGGCCACGAGGTCGTTGGCGTTGATCGCCTCGGAGATCTCCTCCGAGAGCGGGCCGGAATTGCCGATGCAGGTGGTGCAGCCGTAGCCAACGAGGTTGAACCCCATCGCGTCCAGATCCTTCTGGAGGTCGGCCTTTTCCAGATATTCGGTGACGACCTGAGATCCCGGCGCCAGCGAGGTCTTGACCCAGGGCTTCACCTTGAGGCCGAGGGCGTGCGCCTTGCGGGCGACGAGACCGGCGGCGACCAGCACGTTGGGGTTCGAGGTGTTGGTGCAGGAGGTGATCGCGGCGATCACCACGTCGCCGTCGGAGATGCCGTGGTCGCGGCCCTGGACGGCGTGGCGCACGGTGTCGGGCGTCTTGTGCGGGGGCACGGCGCCCTCGTCCATGAAGCGGGAATCGCCCACCGAGGAGGGCAGCTCGCTCTTCTTGCGCCCGCCCTGCAGCTCGGTCAGCGCGATGCGGAACTTGGCGGCGGCCTCGGTCAGCGCGACGCGGTCCTGCGGGCGCTTGGGGCCGGCGAGCGAGGGCACGACGGTGGCGAGGTCGAGCTGCAGCGTGTCGGTGAAGACGGGCTCCTGCGAGGCCGCGTCGAAGAACATGCCCTGCGCCTTGGCGTAGGCCTCCACCAGCGCGATGCGGTGCTTGTCGCGGCCGGTCGCCTCGAGATAGGCGAGGGTGTCCTTGTCGACCGGGAAGAAGCCGCAGGTGGCGCCGTATTCGGGCGCCATGTTGGCGATCGTCGCCTGATCTTCCAGCGTGAGGTTGGCGAGGCCCGGACCGTAGAACTCGACGAACTTGCCGACGACGCCCTTCTTGCGCAGCATCTCGGTGACGGTGAGCACGAGGTCGGTCGCGGTGGTGCCCTCGGGCAGCTTGCCGTCGACGCGGAAGCCGATGACCTCGGGGATCAGCATCGAGATCGGCTGTCCCAGCATCGCAGCCTCGGCCTCGATGCCGCCGACGCCCCAGCCGAGCACCGACAGGCCGTTGACCATGGTGGTGTGCGAATCGGTGCCGACCAGCGTGTCCGGGTAGGCGATCGTCTCGCCGTTCTCCTGCTTGGTCCAGACGGTCTGCGACAGGTACTCGAGGTTCACCTGATGGCAGATGCCGGTGCCGGGCGGCACGACGCGGAAGTTCTGGAAGGCTTCCGAACCCCAGCGCAGGAACGTGTAGCGCTCGCCGTTGCGGTCGTACTCGACCTCGACGTTCTTCTCGAACGAATCCTTCTGGCCGAAATAGTCGACCATCACCGAGTGGTCGATCACGAGATCGACGGGCACCAGCGGATTGACCTTCTTGGGGTCGGCGCCGAGCTGCTCGGTGGCGTCGCGCATCGCGGCGAGATCCACCACGGCGGGCACGCCCGTGAAATCCTGCATCAGGACGCGCGCCGGGCGGTAGGCGATCTCGTGGCCGGCCTTGCCCTTGTCGTCGAGCCACTTCACCACGGCGCGGATGTCGTCGGCCTTGACGGTGCGGTCGTCCTCGTTGCGAAGCAGGTTCTCGAGGATCACCTTCATCGAGAAGGGCAGGCGCGAGGCGCCCGCGAGGCCGTTCTTCTCGGCTTCCTTCAGGTCGAAATAGACGTAGGGCTTGCCGTCGACGTGAAGCGTCTTGCGGCTCTTGAAGCTATCGGGGTGGGACATTGGGGCTCTCGTTCCTTCTCGAACCATGACATGTCCGAAAGGCGAACGACCGCCGCACCCGCGAGACGCGGGCACGTTGGAAGATGCGGGTACGACCATTTCCGCCCGTCCGCCCCGGGACCCGCCACGGAGGCAGGCCACTTGAGATCGGCGCTGATGACTCCACGCCGGTCGCTGGAGTGGTTGGCCGCCTTATAGGCAAGTTTGTAATCGCTATAAAGGCCCCCGCACCCGCAAATCCCGCCTCGCGCCAAGTTCCGCGTACGTTCGGGCGTGGGGAGGCGGGGCTGCCGCCCCGAACCCCGCCCGAGGGCCGACGCCCCCGGACCCCCGCTTTCATTTGTCGATGACCGGGGAGGGCCGCCGGCCCTCCCCGGTCATCGAAACACGAGAGGGGATCCAAGGGCCTCGAGGCCCTTGGTGGGTCGAGGGCGAAGCCCCGTCTTGCCAACGTCCGCCCCACGCGACAGAACGCGGGGGAATGGATGCCGAGGAGCCGGGGCCGTTGATCACGCTGCGTTTGAGAGGGCTGGCGGCGGGGCGAGGCGGGCGGCTCGTGGTGCCCCCGCTCGACCTCGTGCTGGGCCCCGGCTCGGCGCTTCTGGTGACGGGGGCGAACGGGGCGGGCAAGTCGACGCTGCTGCGCACGCTCGCGGGGCTGCTGCCGCCGCTGGCGGGCGAGGTGAGCGTCGAGGGCGCCGTGGCGGCGGACGGCGAGCCGGCGCGGCGCGTGGCGGAGGTCGCGCATTATCTCGGCCATCGCAACTCGCTGAAGGCGGGACGCAGCGTGGCCGAGGAACTCGGCTTCTGGCGGCGGTTTCTTGGCGACACAGGGCTCGGCGTGCGCGAGGCGCTCGCGGCGGTGGATCTCGGCGCGGCCGGCGACCTGCCGGCGGGCGTCCTCTCGGCCGGGCAGGGGCGGCGGGCGGCGATGGCGCGGCTTCTGGTGAGCGAGCGGCCGGTGTGGATCCTCGACGAGCCGACGGCGGCGCTGGACGAGCGCGCGCAGGCGCGCTTCGCCGCGCTCTGCCGCGAGCGCCAGTGCACCGGCGGCATCGTGATCGCCGCGACGCACCAACCGCTCGCGCTGGAGGCGCCGCAGGAACTGCGGCTGGAGGCGCTGCGACCGGCCGGCGTCGGGGAGGCGGCCGCGGCGGCGCCCGGCGGCGGCTGGGACGAGCTCTGGTGATGCGCGCGCTCTTCCTGCGCGATCTCCGGCTGCAGCTCTTGGCCTCGGGCGGCGGCCTCGTCGGCATCGTGTTCTTCCTCGCCGTCGTCGCCACCATTCCCTTCGGCGTCGGGCCGGATCTGGCGCTCTTACGGCGCATCGGGCCGGCGATCCTCTGGATCGGCGCGCTGCTGGCGACGCTCCTCACGCTCGACCGATTGTTCCAGGCCGACCGCGACGACGGCACCCTCGACCTCTACCTCGCCGGGCCGCTGGCGCTGCCGCTCGTGGTGCTCGCCAAGGCCGCGGCGCTCTGGTGCGCCGCCTGCCTCCCGCTGGTCGTGGCCTCGCCGCTCCTCGGCCTGCTCCTTTCGGTGGAGCCGCGCGCGCTCGGGGCCACCGCGCTGACGCTGCTGGTCGGCACGCCCGCCATCGTCCTCATCGGCGCGGTGGGCGCGGCGGTGGCGGCGGCCTTGCCGCGCGGCGGGGTGCTCGTCTCGGTGCTGGTGCTTCCGCTGGCGCTGCCCGTCCTCATCTTCGGCGTCGCCGCGACGTTCGGCGCGGTGAACGACGCCGCGCCCTTTCGCGCGCCCTTCCTCATCCTCGCCGCGCTGACGCTCGTCTACGGCCTCCTTGGCACCTTCGCCGCCGCGGCGGCGCTCCGCCTTTCCACCGACTGACCCGCGCACGGACCTCGCCCCATGCCCTTCGATCCCGCCCGCTACGCCTTTTCCGCCGAGACGCCCAGCGTCGAGGACTATCGCCGGCTGCGCGCCGTCTCCGGCCTCAGCGCCAAGACGCCCGAGGCGGCCGAGCGCGGCCTGCCCGGCACCTGCCACGGCGTCGTCGTTCGCTGCGAGGGGCGGGCCGTGGCGATGGGCCGGGTGATCGGCGACGGCGGCTGCTTCTTCCAGATCGTCGACATGGCGGTGGAGCCGGCGCACCAGGGGCAGGGCCTCGGCAAGCGCATCTTCGGCGATCTCATGGACTGGCTGCGCGAGACCGCGCCGCCGTCGGCCTATGTCAGCCTGATCGCCGACGGCGAGGCGCGCCATCTCTACGCGAAGTTCGGCTTCGAGCCGGTGATGCCGGCCTCGATCGGCATGGCGCTGTGGATCGGCGGGCGGTCGGGCGGGGCGGCACCGACGCAAACTTGAGGGGCCTCCGCATGGACGCCCTCGCCAACTCGTTCTAGACCATGGCGAAACCACCCGAGCGAGACGCCCCATGAGCGACACCGCCGCCCGCCCCTCGCGCTTCGCGCTTCTGGCCAACCCCACGCGCTTTCTCGAGCTCACCGGCCAGCTCGTGCCGTGGGTCTGGGTGGTGGCGCTGGCGCTGCTCGGCTTCGGGCTGCTCTACGCGCTGCAGGCGCCGGAGGACTACCAGCAGGGCATCACCGTGCGCATCCTTTTCATCCACGTGCCCTTCGCCTGGCTGTCGATGATGGTGTGGACGGTGATGAGCGCCTCGGCGCTCGGGCTTCTCGTCTGGCGCCATCCGATCGCCGAGGTCGCGATCCGCACGGCCGCGCCGATCGGCGCGGTGTTCACCTTCCTTTGCCTCTTCACCGGCTCGGTCTGGGGCCGGCCGATGTGGGGCACGTGGTGGGTCTGGGACGCGCGGCTCACCTCGGTCTTCGTTCTCTTCCTCATGTATCTCGGGCTGATTGCGCTGACGCGCGCCTTCGAGGAGCCGCAGCGGGGCGGGCGCATGGCCGCGATCTTCGTGCTCGTCGGCTTCGTGGTGATCCCGATCATCAAGTTCTCGGTGGACTGGTGGAACACGCTGCACCAGCCCGCGAGCGTCCTGCGCCTCGGCGGCCCCGCCATGCCCGCGGCCTATCTCGGGCCGCTGTTCCTGTGCGCCGCCGGCTTCACGGCCCTCTTCTTCGCGCTGCACCTGACGGCGATGCGCACCGAGATCCGCCGCCGGCGGTGCCTCAGTCTCGCCCGCCGCCAGGCCCTGAGCGTCGTCTGATGCAGGCCGACTACGCCCTCTTCGTCGCCAGCGCCTACGGCATGGCCGCGCTCGTGCTCGGCGGGCTGGTGGCCTTTACGATGCGCGACGCCCGCCGCGTCAAGGCGCGGCTCGCCGAGCTGGAAGCCTCGGGCTCACGGGCGCGGCCGGGGACGGCGCGCCCGTGAGTGCGCCGGATTCGCCCGCCGGCGAGCCTGCCGCGGCGCCGCGGCGGCGCTCGAAGCTCGCCTTCGTGCCGGTCGGGGTCTTCGCGCTGCTCGCCGGGCTCTTCCTCTACCAGCTCGCCTCCGGCCACGACCCGCAGACGCTCCCTTCCGCGCTGATCGGCCAGCCCGCGCCCGCCACCGTGCTTCCGGCGCTGGAGGGGCTCCGTGGGCCGGACGGGGCGCCCGTACCGGGGCTCGCCATGGCGACGGGCGGCGACGGGCGGCCGCGCCTCGTCAACGTCTTCGCCTCCTGGTGCGTGCCCTGCCGCGACGAGCATCCGATGCTGCTCGCACTGTCGCGAGACCCCGCGGTGCGCGCCACCGGGTTGGAGATCGTCGGGCTGAACTACAAGGACAAGCCGGAAAACGCGCGCGACTTCCTCGCCGGCCTCGGCAATCCCTATGCGGCGGTGGGCGTCGATCCGGCGGGGCGCGCCACCATCGACTGGGGCGTCTACGGGGTGCCCGAGACCTTCCTCGTCTCGCCGGCGGGCACGATCCTCTGGAAGCAGACGGGGCCGCTGACGCCGCAGGCGGTGAGCCAGGGCCTGCTGCCGGCGCTGCGCGGAGCCGTGGCGCCGGCACGCTGACGCGAGCGGCGGGCCCGCCTTTTTGCCGCCGGCCCGTCGCCGCCGCGGATCGCCCGCCCATCTAGCCCTCGATGGACAAGACCCCTTCCTTCTCGCTCCGCATTCCCGAAGGCGACGGCGTCGCCCACAAGGTCTGCGACCATTGCGGCTTCGTCGCCTACGAGAACCCCAAGATCGTGGTGGGATCGGTGGTCCGGCACGAGGGACGCGTGCTGCTCTGCCGGCGCGCCATCGAGCCGCGGCGCGGCTTCTGGACGATCCCCGCCGGCTATATGGAGCTGAACGAGACGCCGGAGGAGGGCGCGCGGCGCGAGGCGCGCGAGGAGGCGGGCGCCGATCTCGCGATCGAGCGGCTGCTCGCGGTCTATTCGGTGCCGCGCATCAGCCAGGTACAGCTGATCTTCCGCGCCGCGCTCGCCGATCCCCGCATCGAGGCGGGGGTGGAGAGCCTGGAGGTGCGGCTCTTCGAGTGGCACGAGATCCCCTGGAACGACCTCGCCTTCCCCTCCGTCCACTGGGCGCTGAACCACGACCGCGAGGCCGAGGACGGCGCGCCGCCGGTGCCCTTCGGCAATCCGGCGGGCGACGTCGGCGACCGGATGCCGGACGGGCGGATGCTGGCGACCGACGAGTTCTGAAAGCTCGGAGCCGCCCGGCGGCGGCGCGAAGGCGACGACCGGGCGACGTCGGATGGGCTGGGATCAGCCGGCCGTGGCCTCGTCGGCGGTGCGGCGGATCTCGGCGACGAGCTCGGCCGGCAGGTTGAGCCGCGCGGCCAGCATGTCGAGATAGGCGCGCTCGGCCGGCTGGTCGGCGTCGATCGCCAGCACCGAGGCCGTGTAGACTTCGACGCCGACCTCGGGCGAGGTGACGCCGGCCACGAGATCGTCGATCGAGAGCGGACGGCGCATCTCGTCCATGAGGAGGCCCTTCTCGTCGGATTCGAGGTCGAGATCGTCGATCTTGCCGAAGATGCGCTCCTGCTCGGCGGCGTCAATATGGCCGTCGGCCTTGGCCGCTGCGATCATCGCCGAGAGGAGCAGCCGGGCGCGCGCGTCCGCCTCGTGCGCGGCGGGGTGGAAGGGCGTGCCGGCCGCCTCTGGGATCTCGCCCGCCGCGATCGGCCGGGGCAGGGCGCTGCCGGTGGGGCCGGCGAGCTGGCCGCCGGCGGCGGCCTGCTGCTGCGCCTGATAGTTGGTCCAGGCCTTGTAGCCGAGGCCCGCCACGAGCGCGAGGCCGCCGAGCTTCAGCGCCGAGCCGCCGAGGCCACGCGTCGCCTTGCCGCGCAGGATCTGCGAGGCGAGGCCGCCGGCGAGCGCTCCGCCGATCGCCTTGCCGGCCAAGCCGCCCCCGAGGCTGCCGCCCAAGCCCCCCGAGCCGCCGCGCGAGCCGCCGAGCACCTGGCCGACGAGCCCGCCGATGCCGCCGCCGGAGCCGCCCCGGCCCGACGAGCCGCCCAGCACCTGCCCGACGAGTCCGCCGAGCCCGCCGCCGAGCGGGTTCGACGAGGGCGTGCGCCCCCCGCCATATCCCGGCGTGCCGCCGGGGCGGCCGTGGCCGGTGCCGAGGAACTGGTCGAGAAGCTTCTGGGCGTCGATCATCGGGGGTCTGTCTCCGGGAAGGCGCGATGCGCCGGGAGACCCGCATCTGGGGAGTTTGCCGCCGGCCGCAATCGCCGAGGGCGCTCTCCCGTCGCGATCACGGTTTCTTGTCGAAGAGCGGCTCGGTGGCGTGGCGCTTCAGAAGCGGGATCTGCAGCAGCATGAAGCCCATGGTGATGGGCATCGTGCCCCAGACCTTGAAGGCGGCCCAGGCGTCGGTCGAGAAGTTGCGCCAGACCACCTCGTTCAGCACCGCCAGCACCACGAAGAAGAGGCCCCAGCGGAAGGTGAGCTTGCGCCAGCCGTCGTCGTCGAGCTTGAACGCCTGGTCGAAGACGTAGCCGAGCAGCGGCTTGCCGAGGGCGAGGCCCCCGAGAAGGATCGCCGCGAAGAGCCCGTTCACGATCGTCGGCTTCATCTTGATGAAGGTCTCGTTCTGCAGCCAGAGCGTCAGGAAGCCGAAGACCACCACGAAGACGCCGGAGACGAGCGGCATGATGGGGAGGGTGCGCGTCATCGACCAGGAGACCGTGAGCGCCACGACGGTGGCGGCCATGAACAGCGCGGTGGCGATGAAGAGTGGGCCGCCGAGTTCACCGAGCGCGGGAAAGCGCTCCGCCAGCCAGGCGCCGCGCGAATTGGCGAAGAAGAAGACCACGAGCGGCCCGAGTTCCAGCGCGAACTTCAGGAGCGGGTTGAACTCCCGCTTGCCCGGCGCGTTCGGGGCCTTTTCGATGATGCGGTCGGACATGAGCGTCAAAGCCCCTCGGGCGGGATCGGATGGGCGCATCGCTTAGGTCTGCGATGCGGCGGATGTCAGGCGGTGCCGGCGCGGCCCGCGATGGCCTCGGCGAAGTCGCGCGCCTTGAAGGGCTCGAGATCGTCGATCCCCTCGCCGACGCCGACGAAGAAGACCGGCAGCTTGTGCTTGGCGGCGATGGCGACGAGGATGCCGCCGCGCGCCGTGCCGTCGAGCTTGGTCATCACGAGGCCGTTGACCCCCGCGACGTTGCGGAAGATCTCGACCTGGGAAAGCGCGTTCTGCCCCGTCGTGGCGTCGAGCGTCTGCAGCACCGTGTGCGGCGCGTCGGGCTCGCGCTTCTGGAGGACGCGCACGATCTTGGCGAGCTCGTCCATCAGCTCGGCGCGGTTCTGCAGCCGGCCGGCGGTGTCGATGATGAGGACGTCGGACCCGTTGCGCACGGCCTCGTCATAGGCCTCGAAGGCGAGGCCCGCGGCATCGGCGCCGATGGCGCGCGCGACCACGGGCGATCCCGTGCGCTCGCCCCAGATCTTCAGCTGCTCCACGGCCGCGGCGCGGAACGTGTCGCCTGCGCCGAGGGTCACGCTCAAGCCGCCGCGCACGAGCTTGGCCGTCAGTTTGCCGATCGTGGTGGTCTTGCCGGTGCCGTTGACGCCGACGACGAGGATGACGTGCGGCTTCACCGACAGGTCGAGTTCGAGCGGCAGCGCGACGGGGGCGAGCGCCCGCTCCACCTCCTCGGCGAGGATCTGGCGCACCGCGTCGCCCGTGATCTCCTTGCCGAAGCGCCCGTCCGACAGGCGGTCGGTGATGCGCATCGCCGTCTCGACGCCGAGATCGGCCTGGATCAGCACGTCCTCGAACTGCTGCAGCGTCTCCTCGTCGAGCCGGCGCTTGGTGAAGAGCGCGGTGATCTGGCCCGACAACTGGTTGGAGGAGCGCGAGAGCCCCTCGCGCAGGCGCTGGAAGAAGGGCTTGCGCGGCTCGGCGGCGAGCACGGCGTCGGCGCGTGCCTCGCGCAGCGCCCAGCCCTCGCCCTCCGCCGCCGCGCGGCCGGGAATGGGGGCACGCGCCGTTTCGCCGGGCTCGGGCGGCAGCGGCGCGTCGAGCCAGGAGAAGGCGTCGCGGTCGTCGTCGTCCTCGTCGGGCGCCGCCGCGGCATCCGGCGCCTCTCGCGGTGCCAGGGCGGGCGGGATCGGGGCGAGCGGGGAGGGCAATTCCGGTGAGACGCCGCCATCGGCTCCGACGATCTCGGCTTCGGCCGGCGTCATGACCGCGGCTGGCGATGGCGTCGCGGGCTCGGGCGTGAAGGGAGATGCAGGCGGGGCGGCCGGCTGGTCCGCGTCGTCCTCCGCCGGGGCATCGAGCCAGGAGAAGTCGGCGTCCGGCTCGGCTACGGGCACGTCGGGCTCGTCGAGGAAGGCGAGCGCGGGGTCGGTCTCGGCGGCGGTGATCGGCTCGTCGGCGAGCGGCGCGTCCGTCACCGGGCGGTCGAGGAAGCTCGTGTCGGCGGGGGCGGCCGTGTCCGGCGCGGCTTCCGCGGAGGCCGGCGCGGGCGGGACGAGGGTCTCCGCGGCCGGCACGAAGGGCGAGGGCTCGGCGGCGGCTGCCCCCGCCTCCGGCTCTATTTCAGAGTTTTTTTTTCAGCCTCGACGCTGGAAGCGTCGCCTGCGTCACGGGGCGTCAGCGGCGTGATGCCGCCGCCCGCCGGCTCGGCGGCGCTGGCGCCGGCCTCGGCGTCGGTCTCGGTGGAGGCGGCGGCCGGCTGGTGGATCTCGGCGGCGGTCGCGTCGGGGCGCTGGCCGGTGGCGTCGTTGACGCGTGGCAGGCCGGTTTCGTCGGTCTTGCGATCCTCCTCCTTCGCTCCGAACGAGAAGATGCGGCGGAAGAAGCCCTTTTGTTCGCTCATCTGGGGTGTGCTTTTCCGTTCGAGAGGGTCGGGCCGCGCCGGAAGGCGCGTCCGGGGTCGAGAGGGTCAGGCCGCGCCGGAAGGCGTGGCAGAAAGGGGGCGGGCCTGGAGGGCGCCGGCCCCGTCGAGATGGAGAATAGCGTCCACGATCTCGCCGGGGAGGCCGAAGCCGATCGCCGCGAGCGTGAAGTCTTCGGTGCGCGCCCGCCCGCCGCGCTCCACGAGGAGGCGCTGGCGCGTGCCGGCGAGCCGGCGGCGGTGCCGGTCGAGGGCGCGCTCGCCGCGCTCGCGCAGCGTTGCGGCCCGCGCCTTCGCGACGGAGACAGGCACCTGCGGCATGCGCGCGGCGGGCGTGCCCTCGCGCGGGCTGAAGGGGAAGACGTGGAGATGCGTCAGCCCGCAATCCTCGATCAGCGCCAGCGTGTTCTCTGCCATCGCGTCGGTCTCGGTCGGGAAGCCCGCGATGAGATCGGCGCCGAAGACGATGTCGGGGCGGCGCGCCCGGATGGCGGCGGCGATGCGCACGGCGTCGACCCGCGTGTGGCGCCGCTTCATCCGCTTGAGGATCAGGTCGTCGCCGGCCTGCAGCGAGAGGTGGAGATGCGGCATGACGCGCCGCTCGCCGGCGATCGCCTCCATCAGCGCGCCGTCCACCTCCACCGAATCGATCGAGGAAAGACGCAGGCGTTCGAGCGCGGGCACGAGGCGCAGGATCGACTGCACGAGCGCTCCGAGGCGCGGGGCGCCCGGCAGATCATGGCCCCAGCTCGTGAGGTCGACGCCGGACAGCACCACCTCGCGATAGCCGAGATCGACGAGGCGGCGCACCTGATCGACCACCGGGCCGGCCGGCACCGAGCGCGAATTGCCGCGCCCGAACGGGATGATGCAGAAGGTGCAGCGATGGTCGCAGCCGGTCTGAACCTGCACGATGGCCCGCGCCCGGCCCTCGATGGCGTCCACCATGTGGCCGGCGGTCTCGCGCACGCTCATGATGTCGTTGACGCGCAGCTTCTCGTGCGGCTCGACGCTCCAGGTCGGCAGATCGCGATAGGCGCGCGCGTGCAGCTTGTCGTCGTTGCCGATCACGGCGTCGACCTCGGGCATGGCGGCGAAGCTCGGCCCTTCGGTCTGCGCGGCGCAGCCGGTGACGAGGATGCGTGCCCCGGGATCGTCGCGCCGGGCCCGGCGCACGGCCTGGCGCGCCTGTCGCACCGCCTCGGCCGTCACGGCGCAGGTGTTGACAAGGACGGTGCGGCGCCCGTCGCTCCCGAGGCCCGCGGCGCCCGCCTCGCGGCGCATCACCTCGGCCTCGTAGGTGTTGAGGCGGCAGCCGAAGGAGACGATCTCGAGCGTCGGGGCGGGGTCGGCCGTCAAGAGGCGATCTCGGCGGTGGTCGGCTCGGGGTCGCGGGCGAAGTCGCCGGTCGCGGGGTCGAGCGTGCCCGACCATTCCCACTCGGCCGGCCCGGTCATCAGCACGTGGTCGTCGCTCTCGCGCCAGTCGATCAGGAGATCGCCGCCGGGCACGGTGACGGTGACGCGGCGGCCGGTGCGCCGGG
Organism: Aureimonas pseudogalii; assembly: GCF_014196835.1. GTDB lineage: Bacteria > Pseudomonadota > Alphaproteobacteria > Rhizobiales > Rhizobiaceae > Aureimonas > Aureimonas pseudogalii. The sequence goes on along the minus strand of NZ_JACIEK010000013.1, from coordinate 60,681 downwards.
TGCGGGCGCCCGAGACGGCCGCCGCGCAGGCCGCCGAGCCGCAGGCGCGGGTCAAGCCGGCGCCGCGCTCCCAGGTGCGGATCGTCATCGCGTCCGGGGCCGTGACGCAGGCGATCGAGATGTTGGCGCGGTCGGGAAAGATCGGATGGTTCTCGAGGATCGGCCCGAACCGGTCGAGCGCGTAGGCCCAGACGTCATCCTCGACCCAGAAGATCGCGTGCGGATTGCCCATCGAGGCGACGGAGGGCGAATGCAGCACCGGGGCGTCGATCGGGCCGATCTGCAGCTCGATCGCGCGGGTGTCGGCGAACTCCTCGGCGAGCGGGATCTCCCGCCAGCCGAAGCGGGGCGGCCCCATGTCGACGGTGACGAGGCCGTCCTCGCGCTCGAAGGCCTCGAGAAGCCCGGCCCTGGTCTCGAACGTGAACGCGGTGAGGCCGGTCTCGCCTGCCAGCGCCTGCACCACGCAGCGCGTGCCGTTGCCGCAGGCGCCGGCCTCCGAGCCGTCGGCGTTGAGGATGCGGATCAGCGAATGGGTGCCGGGCGTGCGGGGATCGTGGATCGCCATGATCTGGTCGAAATGCGTCTCGGGCCGCGCGGCGAGGGCGCGCGCCGCCTCCGGCGAGATGCGAGCCGGCGTGCCGCGGAGATCCGCGACGAGGATCTCGTTGCCGAGGCCGTTCATGCGGGCGAAGGGGATGGGATGCGTCATGGCGGGCGCGATCGGTTGGGCGACGGTCGTCTCCTATAGGACGAGACGGCCGCCGGATGCTACCCGGCGTCGATCCGCGGCGCGGCGCGCCTCAACTCTCCCAATCGACGCCGATCGGGTCGCGGTCGAGCTGCTTGGCCTCGGCCACGATCTCGCGCGCCTCCTCGCGGTCGGCCTCGTCGGCCTCGTCGGGCATCTCGGCCTCGCCGGGACCGCGTGCCAGACCGAGTTTGAAATACATCGGGAAGTGGTCCGAGCCCCCCGCGGGCAGGCGCTTCATCTCGACCAGCCGGAAGCGCACGTCGTGGAAGAGATGGTCGAGCGGCCAGCGCAGGAAGACGAAGCGCGCGTCGAACGTGTTGAAGAAGCCGCGTCCGACGCGCGGGTCGAGAAGGCGCGACAGGCGCTGGAAGAGACGCGTCGTATTGGACCAGGCGACGTCGTTGAGATCGCCGGTGACGACCGCCGGCAGCGCCTGCGAGGTGACGAGCGCGGCGACCTTCACGAGTTCGGCGTCGCGCCCGAGCGAATCGATGTGGGGCACCGGCGGCTCGGGATGGACACAGAAGAGCCGGAAGCGCTGGCCGTCGCGAAGGCGCACCGTGGCAACGATGGAGGGCACGCCCTCCATCACGAGATAGTCCGAATCGATGCTCGAAAGCGCCAGCTTCGAGAACAGCACCATGCCGTAGGCGTTTTCGAGGGGATGGCGCACGACATGCGGATAGCGCGTGGCGAGCGGCTCCAGCGCGTCGACCCAGGCCTGGTCGGTCTCCATGAACAGCGCGAGATCGGCGTCGGCGCCCTCCGCCAGACGCAGCGCCGCGGCATAGTTGCGGTTGGACTGCTTGATGTTGGCCGAGAGGATCGAGACCGTGTCCGGCCCGTTCGGATCGCCCTCGAAGCGCACGGACTGTTTGGGCCGAACGGGGAGGAACTGCGCGATGCAGGCCGACTGCACGCCGATCACCACGATCAGCCCGAGGAGCGTGAACCAGCGCCAGCCGCTTGGCGGCAGGAAAGCGAGCGCCACGGCTAGAAGCACGAGCGCGGCGGCGAGGAACTGCAGGCGCGGAAACGAGAAGATGCGCACGAAACCATGGGCGACGCGCAGGAACGACAGTCCGGTGGCGAGCAGAAGGAGGGCGGTCAGGGCCGCCAGGATCGTCGTCGTCACGTCGGCCGCCCCTCGTGGCGAAGCCGGCCGGGATGGCGGGCCTCGCGTCTTCTCGTCGTCTCAACCGCAATGAAGGGTCCGGCCCGTCACAAACAAGGGTGAGGGAGCCATCGCCTCGCCTCGCGCGCCTCAGCCCGCCGCGTTGCGCCAGAAATAATAGGCCGCAAGCGCCGAACCCACGGCGATGACGACGAGGCGCACGGCGAGCGCCGGCACGCGCCGCGCGATCCAGACGCCGGCATAGCCGCCGAGCGCGACGCCCGGGATCATCGCGAGCGCCTGCGGCCACGCCACGACGCCACCCGAAACGAAGACGACGATGGCGACCATGGCGATCACCGTCGCCAGCATGTTCTTCAGGGCGTTGAGGCGGTGGTAGTCGTCGCTCTCGGTGAGCCCCAGCGTCGCCAGCATCATGATGCCCATGCCCGCGCCGAAGAAGCCGCCGTAGATGGCGGTGAGGAACTGGAGGAGGGGGCTCGCGAGGCTGCGCCCGCGTGCGGCGTCCGCCTCGTGCCGGGGTTTGGGCTTCAACCACGGGCCGGCGGCGAAGAGCGCGGTGGCGGCGACCAGCAGCCAGGGCACCAGCCCCTGGAACTGCGGATTGTCGAGCGACAGGAGCACGAGCGCGCCGACGAGCGAGCCGGCCACCGAGACGCCGGCGAGCACCAGCGCGCCGCGCCACATGCGGCGGATGTCCGTCCAGTAGGCGAGCGTCGAGGTGACGTAGCCGGGAAACTGGGTGATCGAGGAGGTGGCGTTGGCCGAGATCGGCGGCACGCCGACCAGCGTCAGTGCGCCGAAGGTGAGGAAGGTGCCGCCGCCGGCGACGGCATTGATGGCGCCGGCGAGGAAGCCGGCGGCGAAGAGGAAGGCGATGGCGGTGATCGTCATGGGCGAGGCGGCTGAGCTTTCGGGGCGCCGGTCGGAGCGGTGGGCCCGCGGCGTCTGGCGGATGGCTGATCCGGCATAGGCGACGCCGCCCGTTGCGGGAAGGGCCGGGGATCGCCTGGGTCTGCTGCGCTGCGGTAAGGAGGGGTCGGGGGCGTCGCGGCCGGCCAAAAAAGCACGGGGCGCGATCTCGACAGAACCGTCATCCTCGTGTAACAGCCGCCTCGATTTCCTCAGAATAACTTGACCGTATCAGACACGGCCATGACCGGCTCGCCGGCATGCAACGAATTGAGGCTCTGCCATGGACATCATCAAGGAACTGGACGCCCAAGAGGTCGCCCGCATCGCCGCCATCCGCACGCTGCCGGCCTTCTCGCCGGGCGACACGCTGCGCGTCAACGTGCGCGTCACCGAGGGCACCCGCACCCGCGTGCAGGCCTACGAGGGCGTGTGCATCGCGCGCTGCGGCGGCGGCATCCAGGAGAACTTCACCGTCCGCAAGATCTCCTACGGCGAGGGCGTCGAGCGCGTCTTCCCGATGTACTCGCCGATGCTGGAATCGGTCGAGGTCGTGCGTCGCGGCCGCGTTCGCCGCGCCAAGCTCTATTACCTGCGCGATCGTCGCGGCAAGTCGGCCCGCATCGTCGAGGCCACCAACGTGCGCGCCCGCAAGCTGAACGACGACGCCCGCGGCGTGGCCGCCGAGGCCCGCCAGAAGGCCGAGGCCGACAAGGCCGCCGCGAAGGCCGCCAAGACCGCCGCCGAGTAAGGCTCCGGTTTCCCGCGAGATGTTGGAAAGGCGGCCTCCGGGTCGCCTTTTTTCGTTTCGGGCCATGCGCTGTCTTGCCGTGCGGTCGGCGGGCGGTTCTCCATAGGCGTGAAACTTTCAAACGGCCGAGGCAGATGGTGCAGCATGCTGACGAAAAGGCAGGTCCTTCGGGCGCTTACGGCATCCGCGCTGACATTTCTTGTTCTAACGATTTACGGTTTCCTCGCGTATGATCCGAGATTAGACAGCCTTTTGAATACAGTAGTTGAAATATCAATATTAATATCTATTTTTATAGTTTTTTACATGACAATCATATGCGTGTTCTCGTTCGTGTTCTCGGCAACGTTCAGGCAAAGCCGAACAGTGCGGGATCAATACGTTCAGGAACCCGTCATCAAACTCATGGTCTGGCGCGAAGTGCTCAGCGTGGGTCCGGAGGAGAAGGGGCGCGATGCCTGATGCTGAACGCATGGCAGACATCGCGGCGCTCGGGTTTCCCCGTCCGCAGATTCGACAAGGAGAGCATGAGATGAGCGACACGCAAGCCTTCTTCGCCGCCAACCTCGCCAACTGGAACGAGCGTGCCGCGCTGCACGCCACCGACACGACGGGCTCCTATCGCATCGCCAAGGTTCTGGCCGGCGGCTCGTCGCTGCACGCAATCGAGGCGGACGAGATCGGCGACGTCGCCGGCCTCGACGTGGTGCATCTGCAATGCCACATCGGCCTCGACACGCTGTCGCTCAAGCATCTGGGCGCGCGCTCCGTCACCGGGCTCGACTTCTCGCCCACAGCGCTCGCGGCGGCGCGCGACTTCGCGGCCCGCGCGGGGACGCAGGCGCGCTTCGTCGAGGCCTCGATCTACGACGCGCCCGAAGCGCTCGGGGAGCGCTACGATCTCGCCTTCGTCACCTGGGGCGCGATCAACTGGCTGCCCGACATCGCGGCCTGGGCGCGCGTCGTGGCCGCCGTGCTGCGGCCGGGCGGGCGGCTCTACCTCCTCGAAGGCCATCCCATGATGAACCAGTGCGATCTCGTCGAGGGCCGTCTGGTGGTGACCTACGACGCACGCACGCCCGAAGACCGGCCGCTCGTCTTCGACGAGGAGGAGACCTACACAGGCGACGCCCGCAAGCTGACGGCGACGCGCAACTACGAATGGATCCACCCCGTCGGGGTGGTCGTCGGCGCGCTGCTGGCCGCGGGGCTGCGGCTCGACTTTCTGCGGGAGCACGACCGGCTGGCATGGCAAGCCTTTCCCGGCATGGTGGAGGCCGGCGAGGATCTCTTCGCGCTGCCGCCGGGCGTCGCCGGCATCCCGCTCGCCCTCTCGATCGGGGCCACCAAGCCGGCCTAAGCCGCGCGGAGCGCGCACCTGAGCCGCGCGGAGCGCGCAGGGCAGACCGGCGGGATCGGCAGGCGCCCGGAGGTATGCACACCGGACCTCCTTGTGTATCGATGACGCGACGACCAGTGTCCCGAACCGTTCCGGCCCGCCCCATGTCCCTTCGATCCGCCCTTCGCCGCGTTCCCGTCGATCGCTTCCTCCTGATGCTCCTCGCGACGATCGCCGTGGCGGCGGTGGTGCCGGCGCGTGGGCAAGTGGCCGAGGCCTTCGACGGGATCACCTACGGCGCCATCGCGCTGCTGTTCTTCCTCTACGGCGCGCGCATCTCGCCGCAGGCGGTGTGGCAGGGCCTCTTGCACTGGCGCCTGCAGGGGCTGGTGTTCCTCTTCACCTTCGCCTTCTTCCCGCTGGTCGGCCTCGCGATGGCGCCGCTGGCGAACCACGTGCTGCCGCCCGAGCTGGCACTGGGGCTGCTCTACGTCTGCCTCCTGCCCTCCACCGTGCAGTCCTCGATCGCCTTCACCTCGATCGCGGGGGGCAACGTGCCGGCGGCGCTCACCAGCGCCTCGGTGTCGAACCTTCTCGGCGTCGTCGTCACCCCGGCGCTGGTGCTGCTGGTGGCGAGTTCACAGGGCGGCGCCTTCTCGTTCGACGCGATCGAGAAGATCGCCGTGCAGATCCTCGTGCCCTTCGCGCTCGGCCAGTGTGCCCGCCCGCTCATCGGCGGCTGGCTGGCGCGCCACAGGCCGCTGACGCAGGTGGTCGATCGCGGCTCGATCCTGCTCGTGGTCTATGCCGCCTTCTCGGAAGGCATGGTCGCCGGCGTCTGGACGCAGCTCGGCCTCGGCGACCTCGCCACCGTCGTCGCCTTCGACATGGTCATCCTCGCGATCGTGCTGGCGGCCACCACCTTCGCGGCGCGCCGGCTGAAATTCGCGAAGTCCGACGAGATCGCCGTGGTCTTCTGCGGCTCGAAGAAGAGTATGGCAACGGGCATCCCGATGGCGGGCATCCTCTTCGCCGGCCACGCCATGGCGCTCGTGGTGCTGCCGCTGATGCTGTTCCACCAGATCCAGCTCTTCGCCTGCGCGGCGCTGGCGCAGCGCTATGCACGCCAGACACAAGGGGCGGCGGCGCCCGAGAGCGTCACCGAGGTGGTGGCCGAGGAGCAGGACGCGGTGGGCCTGAAGGTCTAGAGGCGGGCGTTCGTTTCGCTCCGGGCGCGAAAAGCGCAAGGCCCGTGCTTGGCAAGGCGGGCGGGCGCGTGACAGGCTCGGGCCGACCCGACCTTACGGAACGCCGCCCCATGAACCGCCGCACGCTTCTCCTCGCCGCCCTCGCGCTTTCCTGCGCCGGCCCCGCCCTCGCGCAGACCGCGCTGCCCGATCTCGGCGGGCGCGCCGTCACGGTGGTGACCGAGAACGCCTATCCGCCGCTGCAATATCTCGACCCCAAGACCGGCGATGCGGTGGGCTGGGAATACGACGCGATGAACGAGATCGCCCTGCGGCTGAATTTTCAGGTCACCTACGCCAACGCCTCGTGGGACGCGATGATCGAGGCGGTGGCCGGCGGCCAGTACGACATCGGCATGACCGGCATCACCATCCGCGACGACCGCAAGACGCGCGTCGATTTCTCCGATCCCTACATGCGCTCGCAGATGGTGATGCTGGTGCGTGCCGACGAGGCGCGCTTCGCCGACGCCGCCTCGTTCAAGGCGCTGCCGGACGCGCTGGTGGGCGCGCAGAGCGGCACGACGCCCTTCTACGTCGCGGTGAACGAGGTGCTGGACGGCAACGAGCAGAACCCGCGCATCAAGCTCTTCGAGACCTTCGGGGCGCAGGTGCAGGCGCTGCGCACCGGCGACGTCGATCTCGTGCTCACCGACGGCACCGCGGGAGCGGGATACGTCGCGGCCTCCGGCGGCGCGCTGAAGCTCGTCGGCCAGCCGCTCGGCACTGAGGATTTCGGCTTCGTCTTCGCCAGGGGATCCGACCTCGTGGCGCCTGTGAACGCCGCGATCACCGCGCTGAAGGTGGACGGCACCTTCGAGGCGCTGACGAAGAAATGGTTCCTGGACACGAAGCTCGGCGAGTGAGCGGGACCCCTCTCGGCGCCGGGTCGCCCGGGCTCCGCGCGAGGCTCCGCGCGCCCGACTTCCCGTGGTGGCTGGTCGCGCTCGGCGCTCTGGCGCTCGGCGCCGGCGCGGCGATCCTCGGGGACGCCGGGCTCCGGCAGACGCTGCGCATCCTCTCCGTGGGTCTCGGCACCACCGTCCTCGTCACCGCCATCGCCTTTGGCGGCGCGCTGGCGCTCGGCCTTCTCGTGGCGCTGGCCGGGCGCTCGCGCCACCGGTTCGCGCGCAATGCGGCGCGGCTCTATGTCGAGATCGTGCGCGGCGTGCCGGTGCTCGTGCTCCTGTTCTGGATCGCGTTTGCCGGCGCGCCCGGCCTCGTCGCGGGCTGGAACTGGCTGGCGACGCCGCTGCGCGACGCCGGCCTCGTGGACATGCTGATGGTGCGCGACGTCTCGCTGCTGGCGCGCGCGGTGATCGCGCTCGTCGTCGCCTATTCGGCCTTCGTCGCCGAGATCCTGCGCGCCGGCATCGAGGCGGTGCCGGCGGGTCAGGTGGAGGCGGCCAAGGCCCTCGGCCTCGGGCCGCTCCAGCGATTTCGCCTCGTGATCCTGCCCCAAGCGATCCGCACCGTGCTGCCGCCGCTCGGCAACGACCTCGTGGCCATGGTGAAGGATTCCTCGCTCGTCTCGGTGCTCGGCGTCGCCGACGTCACGCAGATGGGCAAGGTCTACGCCTCCGGCTCCTTCCGGTTCTTCGAGACCTATTCGGTGGTGGCCTATCTCTACCTGCTGATGACCGTCTCGTTGTCGCTCGGTGTGCGCGCCCTGGAGCGGCGCCTTCGCCGCGCCGCGTGACGGCGGCTCCGTTCGCGAGGGTCGTTGCCAAGGACGAACCGGCAGCGTATTTTGGAACCATGCCAGGAAACGCCGCCCGTCCTGCCCGCCTGCCGACCACGCTGGGGTTCTCCCCGGTGGAGGATCGCGCGCGCATGCCCGGCCGCTTCTTCTACCGGCAGATCTCGGCCGTCCACCTTCGGCGCTGACGCCCTGCGGCCCCGCGGCCGACGACGCCTCCTTCCCTTCTTCGTTCCGTCTTGGGCGGCCGCGCGCCGGCCGGCCCGATCCATCCGTCAGGACCCTTCCGATGACCGCCACCGCAAAGCCGCGCACGATCTACGACAAGATCTGGGACGACCACATGGTCGAGACCGACGAGAACGGCGCCAGCCTCCTCTATATCGACCGCCATCTGGTGCACGAGGTGACGAGCCCGCAGGCCTTCGAGGGTCTGCGCGTCGCCGGACGCCGGGTGCGCCACCCCGCGCGCACGCTCGCCGTGGTCGATCACAACGTGCCGACCTATGACCGTCGCGGCGGCATCCACAACGACGAGAGCCGGCTGCAGGTCGAGACGCTCGCCAAGAACGCCGCCGAGTTCGGCGTCGAGTATTTCGACGAGATCGACCGGCGCCAGGGCATCGTCCACATCATCGGCCCCGAGCAGGGCTTCACCCTGCCGGGCATGACGATCGTCTGCGGCGACAGCCACACCTCCACGCACGGCGCCTTCGGCGCGCTCGCGCACGGCATCGGCACTTCCGAGGTCGAGCACGTGCTGGCGACGCAGACGCTGATCCAGCAGAAGGCCAAGAACATGCTGGTGGAGGTGAACGGGCAGCTGCCGCCCGGCGTCACCGCCAAGGACATCATCCTCGCGATCATCGGCGAGATCGGCACGGCCGGCGGCACCGGCTACGTCATCGAATATGCCGGCGAGGCCATCCGCGCGCTCTCGATGGAGGGCCGCATGACCATCTGCAACATGAGCATCGAAGGCGGTGCCCGCGCCGGCCTCATCGCGCCCGACGACACGACCTTCGCCTACATCGCCGACAAGCCGCGCGCGCCGAAGGGCGCCTCCTTCGAGCAGGCCGTCTCCTACTGGCGCACGCTCGCCTCCGACGAGGGCGCTCATTACGACAAGATCGTGCGCCTCGACGCCGCCGCCCTGCCGCCCATCGTCTCCTGGGGCTCCTCGCCCGAGGACGTCGTCTCCGTGCAGGGCGTGGTGCCCGATCCCGACGCGATCGCCGACGAGGCCAAGCGCGAGACCAAGAAGCGCGCCCTCGACTACATGGGCCTCACCCCCGGCACCAAGATGACCGACATCGCGATCGACCGCGTCTTCATCGGCTCCTGCACCAACGGGCGCATCGAGGATCTGCGCGCCGTCGCCGCGGTGGTGGAAGGCCGCAAGGTGGCCGACACCGTCTCGGCGATGATCGTGCCGGGCTCCGGCCTCGTGAAGGCGCAGGCCGAAGCCGAGGGGCTCGACCGCATCTTCCTCGACGCCGGCTTCGACTGGCGCGAGCCCGGCTGCTCCATGTGCCTCGGCATGAACGAGGACCGCCTCAAGCCCGAGGAGCGCTGCGCCTCCACCTCGAACCGCAACTTCGAAGGCCGCCAGGGCTTCAAGGGCCGCACCCACCTCGTCTCGCCCGCCATGGCGGCGGCCGCGGCGGTGGCCGGGCGGTTCGTCGACATCCGCGAGTGGCGGTAGGAAGACCGGGGCTCTGCCCCGGACCCTGCCAAGGGCCTGAGGCCCTTGGAACCCCTCTCGCGTTTCAGTCTCCGGGACGGGCCGCTGGCCCATCCCGGAGACTGACAAATGAAGGGAAGGGTCCGGGAACTCGTTCCCGGGCGGGGCCCGGGGCGGCAGCCCCGCCTCCACACCCGCTGCCCGCGCTTGACGCGGCAGGCGGTCCGGCCCAGATGGTCGAGCATGAGCCTGCCTGCAACCGTTCCCGACATCGAGATCGGCGCCCTGCGCCTGCGCGACGCGCGCGAGTTGGCGCCGCTGCTCGCGGCCTACAATCAGGCGATGTTCCGGGGTGCGCCGGGGGCGCCGGATACCTATTATGCCGAGCAGCTGCTGCAGGACCGCACGGGCGAAATTCTCGGGGCGCGGCTGAACGGCGAGCTCGTGGCGTTCCTCGTCTTCTACGACCTGCCGGACCCCTGGACGGGGATGCGGGCCGGGCTGGCGGACCACGTGTTCGTGGACCAGCGGCACCGGCGCAAGGGCATCGCCAAGGCGATGGTGGATCTCCTCGCCGACGAGGCGGACGCGCGGGGCTGGTCGCGGCTCGTGCTGCATGCGCCGCGCAACGGCGGCTCGGGGCGCCATCTCTACGAGAAGGTGGCCGGGCCGGCCGACTGGTCGAGCTACGTGATCCGCTTCATCGACCGGTAATTCCGCGCGTTCGGGCTGCGGCCAAACGCCATTCAATCGGTTTGGGCCGGGCGCGCCGCGGAAAGGCCGGGTCCGACGCTTGATTTCGCGGGGCGGAGAGGTCTTTTAGAGGGCTTCCAGCCGCGCTGCAGCACGACGAGCCGCTTCGTGGCGGCATCGATTCGCGACCGCTTGGGGAGTCGTCCTTGTCCGAGATCAAATCCGCCCGACCGCTGTCGCCGCATCTCACGGTCTACCGCTTCCGGCCGACCATGGCGATGTCGATCCTCCACCGCATCACCGGAGCTGCGCTCTATGTCGGCACCGCGCTCGTGGTCTGGTGGCTGGTGGCGGCGGCGAGCGGCCCGGTCGCCTTCTCCTACGCGTCGGGCTTCTTCGGCTCGATCATCGGGCGGCTGATCCTCTTCGGCTATTCCTGGGCACTGCTGCACCACATGGCCGGCGGCATCCGCCATCTCGTGTGGGATACCGGCACGGGGCTGGAGAAGGAGACCTCCACCAAGTTAGCCATCGGCACGCTGGTCGCCTCGCTCATCGGCACAGTGCTGCTCTGGCTCGCCGTCATCGTCTTCTGAGGAGGTCCGTCATGGACATGAGAACGCCGCTCGGCCGCGTCCGGGGCCTGGGTTCCGCCCGCGAGGGCACCGGCCATTTCTGGATGCAGCGGCTCACCGCCGTCGCCAACCTCTTCCTCATCTCGTTCTTCGTGGTGCTGCTGGTGGCGCTGCACGACGAGCCCTACGACGCGGTCCGGGCGGCCTTCGCCAACCCGATCGTCGGCCTCGTGATGGCGCTGGTGGTGATCGCCGCGACGATCCACATGCGGCTCGGCATGCAGACGATCATCGAGGACTACGTCCATGGCGGAGCCCGCGTCGCGCTCGCCATCGCCAACAATTTCTTCGCGATCCTCGTCGCCGCGGCCTGCGTCTTCGCGATCGTCAAGATGAGCTTCGGAGCCTGAAGATCATGGCCACTGCCCAGCCCCATCGCACGGCCTCGCAGACCGGTCCCGCCCAGAACGGGAAAGCCTACCAGTTCGTCGACCACACGTTCGACGTCGTCGTGGTGGGCGCCGGGGGCGCCGGCCTTCGCGCCACGCTCGGCGCGGCGCAGGCCGGCCTGAAGACCGCCTGCATCACCAAGGTCTTTCCGACCCGCTCGCACACGGTGGCCGCGCAGGGCGGCGTCGCCGCCTCGCTCGGCAACATGGGCGAGGACAACTGGCGCTGGCACATGTACGACACCGTGAAGGGGTCGGACTGGTTGGGCGACCAGGACGCCATCGAATATCTGGTGCGCGAGGCGCCGAAGGCCGTCTACGAGCTCGAGCATTTCGGCGTGCCCTTCTCGCGCACCGTGGACGGCAAGATCTACCAGCGCCCCTTCGGCGGCATGACCACCGACTTCGGCAACGGCCCGCCGGCGCAGCGCACCTGCGCCGCCGCCGACCGCACCGGCCACGCCATCCTGCACACGCTCTACGGTCAGTCGCTGCGCTACTCGTCGGAATTCTTCATCGAGTATTTCGCGATCGACCTGATCATGGACGAGGACGGCGCCTGCCGCGGCGTCGTGGCGCTCAACATGGACGACGGCTCGATCCACCGCTTTCAGGCCAAGAAGACGATTCTCGCCACCGGCGGCTACGGCCGCGCCTATTTCTCGGCCACCTCGGCCCACACCTGCACCGGCGACGGCAACGCCATGGTGCTGCGCGCCGGCCTGCCGCTGCAGGACATGGAGTTCGTGCAGTTCCACCCGACCGGCATCTACGGCGCGGGCTGCCTCATCACCGAGGGCGCACGCGGCGAGGGAGGCTACCTCACCAATTCGGAAGGGGAGCGCTTCATGGAGCGCTACGCACCGTCCGCCAAGGATCTCGCCTCGCGTGACGTCGTCTCGCGCTCGATGACGATGGAGATCCGCGACGGGCGGGGCGTCGGCAAGGGCAAGGACCACATCTTCCTGCATCTCGACCATCTGGACCCGAAGATCCTGCACGAGCGCCTGCCCGGCATCTCCGAGTCCGCGCGCATCTTCGCCGGCGTCGACGTGACCAAGGAGCCGATCCCGGTTCTGCCGACCGTCCACTACAACATGGGCGGCATCCCCACGAACTATCACGGCGAGGTTCTGACCAAGCAGAACGGCAATGCCGACACGGTGGTGCCCGGCCTGATGGCGGTGGGCGAGGCGGCCTGCGTGTCCGTCCACGGCGCCAACCGGCTCGGCTCCAACTCGCTGATCGATCTCGTGGTGTTCGGCCGCGCGGCGGGCCTGCGCTGCGCCGAGACGGTGACGGCGGGCGAGGGCCACGCGCCGATGCCGAAGGACGCCGGCGAGAACTCGCTCGCGCGCCTCGACCGCTTCCGCTACGCCAAGGGCTCCACCGGCACGGCCGAGCTTCGCGACAACATGCAGCGCACCATGCAGTCCAACTGTGCGGTGTTCCGCACCGGCGAGATTCTGGAGGAGGGCCACCAGAAGATCCACCAGGTCTGGCAGGGCTCCGATGACGTACGTGTCACCGACCGCTCGCTGATCTGGAACACCGATCTCATCGAGACGCTCGAATATGACAATCTCATCGCACAGGCGGTGGTGACGATGGACTCGGCGCTCGCCCGGCAGGAATCGCGCGGCGCCCATGCCCGTGAGGACTTCCCCGATCGCGACGACGCCAACTGGATGAAGCACACGCTCTCCTTCGCCGACACGGTGGCCAAGACCGTGACGCTGGAGGACCGCCCGGTGCATACCTACACGATGTCGAACGAGATCGAGTACATCCAGCCGAAGAAGCGGGTGTATTGATCCGGCGCAGGGTCGGTCGGCACGAGTGACCCAAGGGCGGCTTCCCGGAGAAGTCGCCCTTTTCTCATGGGGCGCGATGTCTTTCCCATCCCTGTCGGCTTTGCTATTTGCGATCGGATGAAACCGGAACCGCTGCGCACGTTCGGCCGCAAACTCCTCAAGCGCAGCCGCATCCTGCGCTTCGCCGCCAAGCAGGCGCTGCGCTTGACCGAGCGGCCGACGCTCGTCGTTTATCCCGGGTTTGTCGCCGGCGGCAAACTGACCATGCTGGGCCGGGTGCTGGAGGATGAGGGCGTCTTCGACGCGCCCCATTCCAATTCGGTGATCCGCAATCTCTGGCTGACCTTCAAGCGCTACGAGACCGACGAGATCGGCGGCGCGCGCATCGCTTGGCGCGGGCTCGGCCGCTCCGGCGAGGCGGTGAGCGACACCAACGGCTATTTCCGGGTCGAGGTGGAGGGGTTCGCCGCGGCGGAGGCCGACGGCCCGTGGGCGCCGATCGACTTCACCCTCGAGACGGCGGCGGGCTACCGGTTCGACGCAGTGCGGGTGGAAGGCCAGGCGCGCCTCGTCTCGCCGCGCGCGCGCTTTGGAATCATCTCCGACATCGACGACACGATCATCCACACCGGCGCCTTCAAGATGCTGCGGCACTGGCGCATCGTCACCGCCAACTCGCCAGAGGCGCGTGCCGCCTTTCCCGGCGTCTCGCGCTTCTACCAGGCGCTCTGCGCGGGCGAGGCCGGGCCGGAGACGAACCCGGTCTTCTACGTCTCCTCCAGCCCGCGCAACCTCTCCGACATTTTCGAGCGCTTCATGGCGCAGAAGGCCATTCCGCTCGGGCCGATGCTGCTGCGCTCGCTCTCGGACGACGCGCTCGGCTGGCTGCTGCGGCGCCATCGCGGCCACAAGGACGTGATGATCGACAAGTTGCTGGCCGATTATCCGAACTTGCGCTTCGTGCTGATCGGCGACAGCGGCCAGAAGGACGCCAGCGTCTATGCCGCGGCTGTGGAGCGCCATCCCGGCCGGGTGTTGGCCGTGCACATTCACGACGTGCGTCCGAAGGGCCACGCCGCGGGGATCGTCGAGGCCGAGTTGAAGCGCATCGAGGCGATGGGCGTGCCGACGACGCTTGGTCGGACGCTGCGCGACGCCGCGCGCCACGCGGAGGAGACCGGGCTGGCGGCGGCGGGTACGCGCGCCGGGGTCGAGGAGGAGATCGCCGCCGAGGACGAGAAGCGCGAGCGCTTCGGGCGCTTTCCGGTGATCGTTCAGCCGTGAACCGAGCTCGAGCCCGCCGACGCCGGGCGGGGTGCGACGATGCCGCGCAAGTCCGGCGCGAGCTTACAATCGGTTGAACCCCGCCCGCGCGGGTTCGCCATGTTGCGCCGCATCGGGTTTCGGTTTAGCCCCATTCTAAAGACGCATCTTCGCAGGGACCCCGCAGATGGTGGAACTCAGCCTTCCCAAGAACTCCGTGATCGGCAAGGGCAAGATCTGGCCGAAGCCGGCGGGGGCCAAGACCGTGCGCGAGTTCGGCATCTACCGCTGGTCGCCCGACGACGGACAGAACCCGACGGTCGACACGTTCTACGTCGACACCGACGATTGCGGCCCGATGGTGCTCGACGCGCTGCTCTGGATCAAGAACAACGTCGATTCGACGCTGACGCTGCGCCGTTCCTGCCGCGAGGGCATCTGCGGCTCCTGCGCCATGAACATCGACGGCTCCAACACGCTCGCCTGCACCAAGGGCATGGACGAGGTGAAGGGTGCGGTGAAGGTCTATCCGCTGCCGCACATGCCGGTGATCAAGGACCTCGTGCCCGATCTCACCGTGCCCTACGCGCAGCTGCGTTCCATCGAGCCCTGGCTGCAGACCGAGACGCCCGAGCCCGAGAAGGAATGGCGCCAGAGCCATGCCGACCGCGAGAAGCTCGACGGGCTCTACGAGTGCATCCTCTGCTTCTGCTGCCAGACCTCGTGCCCGAGCTACTGGTGGAACGGCGACCGCTATCTCGGCCCCGCCGTGCTGCTGCAGGCCTATCGCTGGCTGATCGACTCCAGAGACGAGGCGACCGGCGACCGGCTGGACCAGTTGGAGGACCCGTTCCGCCTCTATCGCTGCCACACGATCATGAACTGCACGCAGACCTGCCCCAAGGGCCTGAACCCCGCCAAGGCCATCGCCGAAATCAAGAAGATGATGGTCGAGCGCCGGGTCTGAGGCTTTCGCGCGATCGTTTCGTCGGCACGCCTTGCATCCGCCGCGATGCCCGCCTCGTATAAGGGGCAGCACGAAGACGACGGAGCTTGTTCGATGATGCGATCCTCATTCCTCCAGCCGGGCGTCGTGGCGCTCGGCCTCTTGGCATCGCTCGCGCCCGTGGCCGCGCAGGCCGATGAGGCGATCTTCGCCGGCGGCTGCTTCTGGTCGATGGAGACCGATCTCGACCGGGTCGAGGGCGTGACCTCCACCACCTCCGGCTATATCGGCGGCACGCTGGCCAACCCCACCTATCAGGACGTGGTGACCGAGCGCACCGGCCATTACGAGGCCGTGAAGGTGACGTTCGACCCCGCTGTCATCTCCTACGACCAGTTGCTCTCGGCCTATTGGCATTCGATCGACCCGACCGATGCGGGCGGCCAGTTCTGCGATCGCGGCGATTCCTATCGCACCGCGATCTTCCCGATGGACGAGACACAGCGCAAGGCCGTGAAGGCCAGCAAGACGGCGGTGGCTGCCGATCTCGAGCAGGACGTCGCCACGAAGATCCTGCCCGCCGCGACCTTCTATCCGGGCGAGGACTACCACCAGGACTACGCGCGCAAGAACCCCGACCACTACAACCGCTACCGCATGGGCTGCGGACGCGACCGCGCCGTTCGCGCGGTCTGGGGCGACAAGGCGCAGATGGGCATGAAGCCAGCTCATAGCTGACGTGGGGCGACAGGGCGTCGCTTCCTCGCGAAAGACAGGGGAGCCCCCGGAACCAACGGGCGTCTCCGCACTTCTTCCGTCATGATGCCGGTGCGGCGTGAGCGCCGGCCCCCGCACGGAATTTTCGCAGGAGCCTTCGATGTCGAAGCAGGGCAAGACCCAGATCCATCCCACCAAGAACTCGATGAACGAGAACCTGAGGGCCTCGATGATCGAACTGCTCCAGGTTCATCTCGCCTCGTCGATCGACCTCAGCTACTCCGCCAAGCAGGCGCATTGGAACGTCAAGGGCTCCAACTTCATCGGCGTGCACCTGCTCTTCGACCGTCTGCACGAAGAGGCCGAGGGCTATGTCGACACGATCGCGGAGCGCCTGACGGCGCTGGGCGGGCAGGCTCGCGGCACGGTGCAGGCTTCGGCCGAGGCCTCGATCCTCGATCCCTATCCGCTCGACATGGTGGATTCGATGGATCACCTGAAGCGCCTCGCCGACAACTACGCAAAGTGGGGCGGCGCGCTGCGCGAGGCGGTGTCCGAGTCGGACGAAGCCGGCGACGACCTGACCGCCGATCTCTTCACCGAGGTGGCCCGCGGCATCGACAAGTCGCTCTACTTCCTCGAAAGCCATTTCCAGCGCGCCTGAATCGGGGCGTCTGTCGGATCTGAAGAAGGGGCGGCTCTCGCGAGCTGCCCCTTCTTCATTAGAGGTCTTGTCTCGTCATGCGTGGGTTAGGTCAGACCGAGCGCGTGATGCCGCCGTCGATGCGGATGTTCTGGCCGGTGATGTAGGTGCTGCGATCTCCCGCGAGGAAGGCGATGAGGTCGGCCACCTCGTCCGCTCGGCCGTATCGGCCCATGGGAATACGACCGCGCCGCTCTTCCTTTTTGGGCAGGCTGTCGATGAAGCCGGGCAGGACGTTGTTCATCCGCAGCCCTTCCGCGCCGTATTGGTCGGCGAAAAGCTTGGCGAAGGAGGCGAGGCCCGCGCGGAAGACGCCGGAGGTCGGGAAGTCGGCTTCCGGCTCGAAGGCCGCGTAGGTGGAGACGTTGACGAACGATCCGCCCCGGCCTGCGCCCTGCATGATCGGCGTGACCAGACGGGCGATGCGCACGACGTTGAGGAGGTAGAACTCCATCGCGCGGTGCCAGTCCTCGTCGGTGATGTCCAGCACCGGCCCCTTCGGCCCGTGACCGGCCGAGGAGACCACGGCGTCGATCCGCCCGAAGCGATCGAGCGCACCGGCGACGAAGCGTTCGAGATCGGCGGGAACGAGGTTGGAGCCGGTCATCCCGAAGCCCCCAAGCTCGGCCGCCAGCGCCTCGCCCCGGCCCGACGACGAGAAGATGGCGACGCGGAAGCCCTCGGTGGCGAGCGCACGGGCGGCCGCAGCGCCGAGGCCGCTGCCGCCGCCGACCACGAGAGCGACCTTGGCGTCGGCGGAGGGGAGGGGTGTCGTCATGATGGGGGTCTCCGTTGGACGGGCGCCGGAGCCGGTCTCTCGGGCGGCACGGCGAGGGTAGCGGAACGCGGGCGGGCGGCGATAGGCTTGGCGCTTCCCGTCCGCATGGCGGAGTCTTGGAGCCCGCCGCGCCGCCTCTCGCACCCACCGGGTGTTTTGCAGCGGCCGGCGATCCCATCTAAGGACGGAACCCTGCCGACCTGCGCGCTCGCCGCCTGCCGGTCGATCGCATGCCATCCAGCCCGAGACGCATTTGACCAAAGCCACGCCCGCGGGAGCCTCCTCCCGCCTCCTCTTCGGCGACGTGCCGCCGGCCCGCCGGCCCGGCGCCGAGGCCGGGCGCGTGGTGCCGGTGCTCGTGCCGGTGCCGAGCGAGCGGCCCTATTCCTACCGCGTTCCCGAAGGCATGCACGTCGAGCCCGGCTCGATCGTGCAGGTGCCGCTCGGGCCTCGGCAAGTGGCCGGCGTCGTTTGGGAGGGCGAGAGCGACGTCGTGGACGCACGCAAGCTGCGCGAGATCACCCACGTCTTCGACTGTCCGCCGCTCGACGGCCCGATGCGCCGCTTCGTCGACTGGGTGGCCGACTACACGCTCTCGCCGCCGGGACTGGTGGTGCGCATGGCACTGCGCGCCCCCGTGGCCTTCGATCCCGAGCCGATGATCGACGGGTTGCGGCTGACCGGTGGACGGCCGGAGCGGATGACCCCGGCGCGCCTGCGCGTCGTCGAGACCGCTGCGGGAGGCGAGGACTGGACGCGTTCGGGTCTGGCGGGTGCGGCGGGCGTCACGGCGTCGGTGGTGGACGGGCTGATCCGCGCCGGCGCGTTCGATCCGGTGCGCCTGCCACCGCACCCGGTGGTGCCGGCGCCCGACACCGCCCACGCGCGCGCCGACCTCAGCCCGAATCAGGGCGCGGCAGCGGCCGAGCTCGCCGCGCGGGTGGAGGCCGGCGGCTTCTCCGTCAGCCTCCTCGAGGGCGTCACCGGCTCGGGCAAGACGGAGGTCTATTTCGAGGCGGTGGCGCGCGCGCTGGACGCGGGACGGCAGGTGCTGATCCTCCTGCCCGAGATCGCGTTGACGCAGTCCTTCATCGACCGCTTCGAAGCGCGCTTCGGCGCGCCGCCCGCGCAATGGCATTCCGACGTCGCGCCGCGCACCCGCGAGCGGGTGTGGCGGCAGGTGGCGGAGGGGCGGGTGCGGGTGGTCGCCGGCGCGCGCTCGGCGCTGTTCCTGCCCTTCGCCAAGCTCGGGCTCGTGGTGGTCGACGAGGAGCACGACCCCGCCTACAAGCAGGAGGACCGCACCTTCTACCACGCCCGCGACATGGCGGTGGTGCGTGCGCGCGGCGGCGGCTTTCCCGCCATTCTCGCCTCCGCCACGCCCTCGCTGGAAACCCGCGTCAACGCGCGCTCCGGTCGCTATTCCCACGTGACGCTGGATGCGCGCTACGCCGCCGCCGCGCTGCCAACGCTCAGCCTCGTCGACATGCGCCGCCATCCGCCGGCGCGCGGCTCCTTCGTCTCCCCGGTGCTGCTCACGGCGATCGAGGAGACGGTGGCGCGCGGCGAGCAGGCGCTGCTCTTCCTCAACCGTCGCGGCTACGCGCCGTTGACGCTCTGCCGCGTCTGCGGCCATCGCTTCCAGTGCCCGCAATGCTCGACCTGGCTCGTCGATCACCGGCTGCGCGGCACGCTGCAATGCCACCATTGCGGCCATGCCGAGCGCCGGCCCGGGGCGTGTCCCGCCTGCGGCACGCTCGACCATCTCGCCGCCTGCGGGCCGGGCGTCGAGCGCATCGCCGAGGAGATGCTGGAGCGCTTTCCGGCGGCCCGCACCATCCTTCTCTCCTCCGATCTGCCGGGCGGCGCGCGCCGGCTGCGGCGCGAACTCGACGCGGTGGCGGAAGGGGAGGCCGACATCGTCATCGGCACGCAGCTAGTGGCCAAGGGCCACCATTTTCCCTTGATGACGCTGGTCGGCGCGATCGACGCCGATCTCGGCCTCGCCAACGGCGACCCGCGCGCCGCCGAGCGCACCTTCCAGCTGCTGCATCAGGTGACGGGCCGGGCCGGGCGCACGGGACGCGCCAGCCGAGGCCTGATCCAGACCTACTGCCCCGAGCACCCGGTGATGCGGGCGATCGAGGCGGGCGATCCCGAGCGTTTCTACGAACGAGAGACGATGGAGCGCGAGCGGGCCGGGCTGCCGCCCTTCGGTCGGCTCGCAGCGCTCATCGTCTCGGCCGACACGCGGCGCGAGGCCGAGGAACACGGGCGTCAGCTGCGGCTCGCCGCCCCCGATGCGGAGGGCATCGAGGTGCTCGGGCCCGCCGAGGCGCCGCTCGGCGTCCTGCGCGGGCGCCACCGCTTTCGGCTGCTCGTGCAGGGCGGGCGCGGCGCGGCGATCCAGTCTTTCCTGCGGGAGATGACGGCACGGGCGCCGCGCCCGCGCGGCAGCGTGCAGGTGCAGATCGACGTCGATCCGCAGAGCTTCCTCTGATGCGCGATCGCCGGCAGGTCGCCGATCTCAAATCAATGTGAACGGATCGACGGCGATCGGTCCCATCGTGCCCCCGCCGTCGCAGGGTGGCGACTCAACCCGTCGCCGTCATGGGTGCCTGCGCCGCCAACGGATCTTCGCCTTGGGTTTTGCACGGCTTTTGCGGCCCCGTGCGAATTCCTGTAAGGCCGGCCGACGATCCCGTGTGCGGCCCCGGTGCCGCCGCCTGCCTGTTCGAGAGCGCCCGCCGATGCAGTTCACCTTTCCCGAGACGCTGCCCGATCTCCTGCCCTTCATGGCCGGCGTGGCGAGCCTTCTCTACGGTCTCGCGGCGCTGTTCGCGCCCCGACTGATGCTGCGGATGCTGCATCTTGGACCGGTCGGGCCCTCCATCGCCGGACTCTCCGAGGTGCGGGCGATGCTCGCGGGGTTCCCGCTCGGCTCGGGCCTCGTGATGCTGTTCTTCTACGACCAGCCGCTGCTGCAGATCATGCTCGGCTCGGCCTGGCTCTTCGTGGCGTTCGGCCGGCTCGTGTCGATTCTCTCCGACGAGGCCTCGACGATCGCCAACTGGTGTCTCCTGCTCCTGCATCTCGCACTGGCCGCCGCGTGCCTCGCCCCGGCCTTCGGGCTCGTGCAGGCCTGAAAGAAGGCTTCACGAGACGCTTGTGTCAGGGCGGGACGAGCGCGGAAACCTCTGTTGTCGCGCCGGAAACGCTGTGCTAGACGACCTTCATTCCGGCGCGGCGATGGGCAGTTTCCTCGGGTCCGCGGCCTTTTTTTTGACCAGCTTCGAGGTGTTGCGGATCTGCCGTGACGGGGCCCTTGAACGAAGCCTGAAGAGAAGCGATCGTCCGTGGCAAAGTCATCCTCTCCGGTCTCCGGAGTCGCAGAACGCTACGCCCTGTCCCTCTTCGAACTGGCTCGCGATGACGGTTCGATCGAGACGACCGAAGCGGAACTCGCGGAGTTTCAGCGCCTGATCGACGACAACGCCGACTTCCGGCGGCTCGTCGAAAGCCCGGCCTTCACCTCCGAGGATCAGTTGCGCGCCATCACGGCGGTCGTGGCCGAGGTTCGCCCGCTGCCGCTCGTCGGCAACTTCCTCAAGGTCGTGGCGTCGAACCGCCGCCTCTTCGCGCTGCCGGCGATCATTCGCGGTTTCCGCCAGATGGCCGCCGCGCATCGCGGCGAAGTCGAGGCCGAGGTCACGAGCGCCCACCCGTTGAGCGACGAACAGCGCCGCGAGCTCGGCCAGGTGCTCTCGGCTTCGTCGGGCAAGACAATCACCCTGCGCGAAAGCGTCGACCCCTCGATCCTCGGCGGCCTCGTGGTCCGCATCGGCTCGCGCCAGATCGACACGTCGCTTCGCACGAAACTCTCATCCCTTAAGCTTGCGCTGAAAGAGGTCGGCTGATGGACATCCGGGCCGCGGAAATTTCCGCAATCCTCAAGAACCAGATCAAGAACTTCGGCAACGAGGCGGAAGTCTCCGAGGTCGGTACGGTTCTCTCGGTCGGCGACGGTATCGCCCGCGTCTACGGTCTCGACAATTGCCAGGCCGGCGAGATGGTCGAGTTCCCCGGCGGCGTGCGTGGCATGGCGCTGAACCTCGAGTCCGACAATGTCGGCGTCGTGATCTTCGGCTCCGATCGCGAGATCGGCGAGGGCGACACGGTGCGCCGCACCGGCGCGATCGTGGACGTTCCCGTCGGCATGGGCCTTCTCGGACGCGTGGTCGACGGTCTCGGCAACCCGATCGACGGCAAGGGCCCGATCGAGTCGACCGAGCGCCGCCGCGTCGACGTGAAGGCTCCCGGCATCATCCCTCGCAAGTCCGTGCACGAGCCGATGTCGACCGGCCTCAAGGCGATCGACGCGCTCATCCCGGTCGGCCGCGGTCAGCGCGAGCTGGTGATCGGCGATCGCCAGACCGGCAAGACCGCGATCCTGCTCGACACGTTCCTCAATCAGAAGCCGGCGCACGACGCGGGCAACGACAAGGAAAAGCTCTACTGCATCTACGTCGCGATCGGGCAGAAGCGCTCGACCGTCGCGCAGTTCGTCCGCACGCTCGAAGAGCGCGGCGCGATGGCCTATTCGGTCGTGATCGCCGCCACCGCTTCCGATCCGGCGCCCATGCAGTACATCGCGCCCTTCGCGGGCTGCGCCATCGGCGAGTATTTCCGCGACAACGGCATGCACGCCGTGATCGGTTATGACGATCTGTCCAAGCAGGCCGTCTCCTATCGTCAGATGTCTCTGCTGCTGCGCCGTCCGCCGGGCCGCGAGGCCTATCCGGGCGACGTGTTCTACCTGCATTCGCGCCTGCTCGAGCGCGCCGCCAAGCTCAACGACGCCCTCGGCGGCGGCTCGCTGACGGCGCTGCCGGTCATCGAGACGCAGGCCAACGACGTGTCGGCCTACATCCCGACGAACGTGATCTCGATCACCGACGGCCAGATCTTCCTCGAGACCAACCTGTTCTACCAGGGCATTCGCCCGGCGGTGAACGTCGGCCTCTCCGTCTCGCGCGTCGGCTCGGCCGCGCAGATCAAGGCGATGAAGCAGGTGGCCGGCTCGATCAAGGGCGAACTCGCGCAGTATCGCGAGATGGCGGCCTTCGCGCAGTTCGGCAGTGATCTCGATGCCTCGACGCAGCGCCTCCTCAACCGCGGCGCGCGCCTGACCGAACTCCTGAAGCAGCCGCAGTTCTCGCCGCTGAAGACGGAAGAGCAGGTCGCCGTGATCTTCGCGGGCACGCAGGGCTATCTCGACAAGCTCAAGGTCTCCGACGTCGGTCGGTTCGAGGAGGGGCTCCTCTCGTCGCTGCGCACCGAGCACAAGGCGGTGCTGGAGACGATCGCCACCGAGAAGCAGCTGTCGGACGACACGCGCGCCAAGCTCAAGGCCGCTCTCGACGCCTACGCCAAGTCGTTCGCCTAAGGGCGGGCGACTTACCAGGGCGAGCGACTTCGCCACCGAACTCGGCCGCGGCCACGCAGGAGACCGACCAGACCCATGGCTTCGCTCAAGGATCTGAGAAACCGCATCGCTTCGGTGAAGGCGACGCAGAAGATCACCAAGGCCATGCAGATGGTGGCGGCGGCGAAGCTTCGCCGCGCCCAGGATGCGGCCGAGGCGGCGCGCCCCTATTCCGAGCGGATGGCCTCGGTCCTCGCCAACATCGCCGGTGCGATGGAAGAGGGCGAGGCCCTGCCGCTGATGACCGGCACGGGCCGCGACCAGACGCATCTCCTCGTGGTCTTCACCTCCGACCGCGGCCTCTGCGGCGGCTTCAACGGGCAGATCGTGCGTCTCGTGCGCGAGCATGTCCGCCGGCTCGAGGCCGACGGCAAGACGGTCAAGATCGTCTCGGTCGGCAAGAAGGGCACGGATCTGATGCGGCGCGACCTCGGTGACAAGATCGTGGTGCGGATGGATCTGAACGCCGGCAAGGGTATCGGTTTCGGCAATGCAGAAATCGTCGCCGACACGGTGATGGATCTCTTCGCTGCCGGCGAGTTCGACGTGGCGACGATCTTCTACTCGGCCTTCGAGAACGTCATCACGCAGCGCCCGACCGCGCAGCGCATCATTCCCGCCGACGTGCCGACCGCCGCCGAGAACGCTGCCCCGACGGACGCGAACAACGCGCTCTACGAATACGAGCCGGAACCCGAGACGATCCTCGCCGATCTCATTCCGCGCAACATCAAGATCCAGATCTTCCGCGCGCTGCTCGAGAACGGCGCATCGGAGCAGGGCGCGCGCATGAGCGCGATGGACAACGCGACGCGCAACGCCGGCGACATGATCAACAAGCTGTCGATATCCTACAACCGCCAGCGGCAGGCGCAGATCACGACCGAACTGATAGAGATCATCGCCGGCGCCGAGGCGCTCTAGACCGGACGATCCGCCCTCCGCCGAGGGCGACTGCAGACGAGCGACCGATGGTGCGGGAGGCATTCGATGCCCGGACGCGCCGACCCAGACGATTGAAGAGGAGGCCTCGATGGCTGACACATTGAACAGCAACGGCGCGATGGGCCGCGTCGCCCAAGTGATCGGCGCCGTCGTCGACGTCGAGTTCGAGGGCCATCTGCCCGAGATCCTCAACGCGCTGGAGACGCAGAACAACGGCAACCGCCTCGTTCTCGAAGTCGCGCAGCATCTCGGCGAGAACACGGTTCGCACCATCGCGATGGACCTGACCGAAGGTCTGGTGCGCGGCCAGCCGGTGACCGACACCGGCAGCCCAATCACCGTGCCGGTGGGCGACGGGACGCTCGGCCGCATCATGAACGTCATCGGCGAGCCGATCGACGAGGTCGGCCCGATCGAGCATACGCAGAAGCGCGGCATCCATCAGCCGGCCCCCGCCTATATCGACCAGAACCCGGAATCGCAGATCCTCGTCACCGGCATCAAGGTGATCGACCTGCTCGCGCCCTACGCGCGCGGCGGAAAGGTCGGCCTGTTCGGCGGCGCCGGCGTCGGCAAGACCGTGCTGATCCAGGAGCTGATCAACAACGTCGCGAAGGCCCATGGCGGCTACTCGGTGTTCGCCGGCGTCGGCGAGCGCACGCGCGAGGGCAACGATCTCTATCACGAGATGATCGAGTCCGGCGTGAACAAGGACCCGCACGAGAACGGCGGTTCGACCGCCGGCTCCAAGGCGGCCCTCGTCTACGGCCAGATGAACGAGCCGCCGGGCGCCCGCGCCCGCGTCGCGCTGACCGGTCTCACCATCGCGGAGAACTTCCGCGATCAGGGCCAGGACGTGCTCTTCTTCGTCGACAACATCTTCCGCTTCACGCAGGCGGGCGCCGAGGTGTCGGCGCTTCTTGGCCGCATTCCCTCGGCCGTCGGCTACCAGCCGACGCTCGCCACCGACATGGGCCAGATGCAGGAGCGCATCACCACCACCCACAAGGGCTCGATCACCTCGGTGCAAGCGATCTACGTGCCAGCCGACGATCTGACCGATCCGGCCCCCGCGACGTCCTTCGCCCACCTGGACGCTCGTACGGTTCTCAACCGCGCGATCTCCGAGAAGGGCATCTACCCGGCCGTGGATCCGCTGGACTCGACCTCGCGCATGCTCTCGCCGCTCATCGTCGGCGAGGAGCACTACAACGTGGCCAATCAGGTCCAGCAGATCCTCCAGCGCTACAAGTCGCTGCAGGACATCATCGCCATTCTTGGGATGGACGAGCTGTCGGAAGAGGACAAGCTGACGGTGGCGCGCGCCCGCAAGGTCGAGCGCTTCCTCAGCCAACCCTTCTTCGTCGCCGAGGTCTTCACCGGCTCGCCCGGTCAGCTGGTGCCGCTGGAGGACACGATCAAGTCGTTCAAGGGCCTCGTCGAGGGCGAGTACGACCACCTTCCCGAGGCCGCCTTCTACATGGTCGGCTCCATCGAGATGGCCGTCGAGAAGGCGCAGAAGATGGCGGCGCAGGCCGCCTGAGATGGCCGATCTGGCGATCGCCGACGCGGTGAACGAGACTTGCCCCTGGTCGGGCAAGCCGATCGCGGGCGACTCGCTGACGCTCTATCGCAACGCGGTGGTCGGGTTCTGCAATCCCGGCTGCCGCGACAAGTTCGAGATCGCGGTCGCCCATTTCGAGGCCGCGCTTCAGGCAAAGCTCCGTATCGAGGAGCGCGGAAGGCAGGACCATCGTGGCTGACGGCTTCAAGTTCGAACTGGTGTCCCCCGAACGCCTGCTCCTTACGGAACAGGTCATGGCCGTGGTCGCGCCCGGCTCCGAGGGCTATTTCACCGTCATGGCGGGACATGCCCCGCTGATGACGACGCTGAAGCCCGGCATCGTCCACGCCACGCTCGCCGGCGGCGGCGAGAAGCGGATCTACGTGCAGGGCGGCTTCGCCGACATCAACCGCGAAGGCTTCACGCTGCTCGCCGAGCACGCGACGCCGGTCGAGGACATCGACATGGCCGATCTCGACCAGAAGATCCGAGACAGCGAGGAAGACGTCGCGGACGCCACCGACTCGGTGGTCAAGTCTCGCGCGGAGCAGCGGCTCGCCGATTTGCGCAACGCCAAGGCCGCGCTCGCCGCCTGATCATGGGCGGGGTCTGCGAGGACGGCGTTCGATCGTAGACGGGTCGCGCAGGCCTCCGGGTCGCCGCGACGGCGATGCTGTGCTGCCGGCAATTGATGAAGCACGCCTTGTTCCGTGTTCCGCGGAACGGCGTGGAATGGCGGTCGGCATCTGCAACGATGCCCGTCGCGGGTCGAGGCGCGAACGGGTTCCCCGATAGGTACGCCGTGAAACGCGGTTGCTCGAATAGCCCGGGCGAACGACGAACCTCTTTTGCACGTGGCGCCCATTGGCTTGTCGCGCCCATGCCGGGCCGATCCTAGAGCAGATCCGGTTCACGTTGCATCGTATCCTGCGGCGTGGAAGCAGTTGGTGCATTCTGCGGGCGTGAAGACCGGGACGATGTCGCCGACGGCCCGCCACAGCGCATCGACGGTGCGCTCAGCTCTGGCGCGCAGCAGAGCCTTGAGCTTGGCGAAGGCGTTCTCGATCGGGTTGAAGTCGGGCGAGTCGGGCGGCAGGAAGCAGAGGGCTCGTCCTCGCCGCCTCGATGGTGGTCCGAACGTCCAGCCCTGCCGACGGAGCCAAGCGCTCAGCGCCGAGCGGCTCAGATGCAGATCACGTTCGGTGGCCCGGCGCTCCACCATCTCGTCCAGCGTGATGTCCTTGCGATCCCGAATCATCGTCTCGACGAACTCGGCATGGGCGTCCAGGCGCGAATCCCGTCGACCGCCCCCAGGCTGAGCCGAACGTTCGCCAAGTCTGGCGCGTGCCGCCCAACGCACCGCCGTCGCTGCGCCGATCCCAAACCGGACCGCAGCGCGCCGAGCCGAAGACCGCTCCGCCTCCTTCAGAACGCGCTCACGCAGATCGTCGCTGTATGGCCGTCCCATCGTCCACCTCCGCGGAAGACAGGACCTGAACCTGAAATAGCCCCCCGAATGACCCGGACACGATCTCCCACTCCCGCAAGGGTTAGGAGTAGTGTTGTGTCTATGACTGGTTCCTATCCGAAGGCAGAGGTTCTGCCCGGTCCCGAGCGTCGTCGATCGTGGTCGACGGCCGAGAAGCTGTCGATCGTCCAGGAAACTTACGAGGCCGACGTGACGGTGAGCCTGGTGGCGCATCGTCATGGCGTTGCGCCGAACCAGCTCTTCCGCTGGCGCAAGCTGGCTTCGCAAGGCGCTCTGGTCGCCACGCGAGCGCAGGAGGAGGTCGTCGCGGCCTCGGAGTATCGCGCTCTCCAGGCGCAGATCCGCGAGTTGCATCGCCTTCTGGGCAAGAAGACGCTGGAGACCGAGATCCTCAAGGTTGAGACGACCGTTGGCGTCGAACGTCGAGGCCGCCGCGGGCCCAAAAAAAGCGCTGTTGCGCTCGCTGTCGTGGCCCAAGGACGGTTCGCGGTGAGCGCCGTCTGCACGGTGCTCGACGTCGCCCGATCCAACATAGCGGAGCGCATGGCGGGACGTTCGCATCGGCGGCTCGGCTGACCGCCGCTGCCCGACGACGATCTCGTCTCAGCGATCAAGACGGTGATCGCCGACATGCCGACTTATGGCTACAGGCGTGTCCATGCCGTCCTCTGCCGCAAGGCACGGGCCGCCGGCACGCCGCTTCCCAACCACAAGCGCGTCTACCGTGTGATGAAGGCGCACGGCCTTCTTCTCCAACGCCACGCCGGCAATCCCGACGGGCGACGTCACGATGGGCGCGTGGCCATCGAGCGCTCGAACCTGCGCTGGTGCTCGGACGGGTTCGAGGTCGGCTGCGACAACGGCGAGAAGGTCCGCGTGGCCTTCGCGCTGGACTGCTGCGACCGCGAGAGCATCGGCTTCGTCGCCACCACCGAAGGCATCAAGGGCGAGGACGTCCAGAACCTCATGCTCCTCGCCGTCGAGGCGCGCTTCGGCCGCGTGAACCGCCTGCCACAGACGATCGAATGGCTCACCGACAACGGCTCGGGCTACATCGCCGGCGAGACCAAGCGCCTGGCACGCGACATCGGCCTGGAGCCCAGAACCACGCCCGTGCAGAGCCCGCAATCCAACGGCATGGCCGAGGCCTTCGTTCGCACCATCAAACGCGACTACGTCCGCGTCTCGTCCCTTCCAAACGCTCGAACCGTCATCGACACGCTGCCGATCTGGTTCGAACACTACAATACCGTTCACCCGCACAAGGGGCTCGGCTATCTCTCACCGCGTGAGTTCATCGCGTCCCGGCAATCCGTCTGATCCTGTCCGATCAATCGGGGGCAACAACAGTTGCTTTCAGCCGGAACGCTTCGAGGCCAATGCCTCCGTCGCTGCGGCGGTCGCGTCTTTCGAAGAGCGATGAGGTGGCGGCAAGCCTTGAGTCGGAGTGCCCGCACATTGGCCTCCGATCCGTCGTCGAACGATCAGTCCGCGTCGCCCTGGCCGAACGCGGCGGGATAGCGCAGCAGGCCGGACCAGCCGGCGAGGCTGCCTGGAACGAGTTCCAGCGCCTGGAACGAGGGGCCGGCCCACGGCACGACGGCGCCGAGTGCCAGATCCCGCCGAAAGCCGAGACGCTTGTAGAAGGCGGGGTCGCCGAGAACGAAGACGCTGCGCCAGCCGCGCTCGCGGGCGAGATCCAGTCCGTAGCGCACGAGGCGTGTGCCGGCGCCCTCGCCCTGGTGGTCGGGCACCACCGCGACGGGACCGAGCGCCAGGGCGCGCTCTGCGCCCTCCAGGGCGCTGAACAGGGCATGCGCGATGAGGTAGTCGCCCTGAGCGGCCACCACCGAGATGACGTCGTGTCCGGCTTCGATGATCGCCTGTGGCAGGCGCGCTTCCTCCTCGCGCCCGAAGGCGCTGGCGTGGATCGTCTCGATGAGCGCGAGTTCGCCGGGGGTCGTCTCGCGAAACTGCGTCTCGCCGGTGGCGGAAAAGCTCACGACGCCGTCTCGAGATGCCGGAACTCGGCGATCACGGCCTCGTAGACCGGCCGTTTGAAGGGAACGACGAGATCGAGGACCTCGTCCATGCTCTTCCAGGCGAAGGCGTCGAATTCGGCGGAATGGCCGCCCGGCGGGGGATCGATGGCAATCTCCGCGTCCGTTCCGGAAAAGCGGAAGGCGAACCATTTCTGGCGCTGGCCGCGAAACCGGCCCTTGAGGGCGATGCCGACGAGGTCTGCAGGAAGGTCGTAGGTCAGCCAGTCCTTCGTCTCGGCGAGCAGCGCGACCGAGCGCATGCCGGTTTCCTCGAAGAGCTCGCGCTCGGCGGCGAGACGCGGGTTCTCATCGGTGTCGATGCCGCCCTGCGGCATCTGCCAGAGCTTCTCGGCGCCCTCCATCTCGCCGTTGGGCTCGGCGATGCGGCGGCCGACGAAGACGCGGCCCTCGGCGTTCAGAACCAGGATGCCGACGCAAGGGCGGTAGGGCAGGGAAGCCGAGGGGGCGGCAGGGGTCATCGCGCGGGGATCTCCGTGTTGCCCTGCAAACGGTAGAGGATCGCGGACGCCGACGAAACGCTGGAGACGGCGTTTACCCGGATTAAACGACGCGCGTGTGTTCGGCCGTCAGCCCTTGGTTTCCGGGTCGAAGGCGAGCGCCGAGACCGGGACGATCTCGATGCCGCGAGCCGCGGCGCCATCGGCCCAGGCCGCGATGGCGGCGACCGTGACGTCGAAGGCGCTGGCGACGCCCACCGCTGTGC
The DNA here is from genome assembly GCF_014196835.1 of Aureimonas pseudogalii. Taxonomy (GTDB): domain Bacteria; phylum Pseudomonadota; class Alphaproteobacteria; order Rhizobiales; family Rhizobiaceae; genus Aureimonas; species Aureimonas pseudogalii. Next base: position 30,973 of record NZ_JACIEK010000013.1, on the reverse strand, counting down.
CGCGGGCGCGGGCGACGCGTTCGAGCGCGTCGAGCTGGCGCGCGATGGCCTGCGGATTGCGATCGTCGTCGAGCACGAGGTCGGCGGAGGCGAAGGGCGTGCCACCGGCGGTGGCGACGTCGCGGGCCTGCGAGCGCGCGGAGGTGCCGTCGTCGAGATAGAGAAGGCCGCGGCGGTTCAATTCGCCGAGGAAGGGCTCAAGGGCTTTGGTCTCGGCGTTGAAACGCGCGCCCATGTAGTTCATCACGCCGACATAGTTGGTCAGCCGCCCGAGCGACCAGTCGAGTGCCTCGAAACGCCGGGCCGCGGCGTCGGCGACGGTAAGCGTGTGCTCGCCCGGCGAGACGTCGGGGTAGCCGAAGGGCTCCAGCGGCGCCTGTAGCAGAAGCTCGTGGCCGTTGCGCCGGGCCGTCTGCATCCAGCGGTCGAGGCTGTTGCCGCTGGCGGCAAAGCCCAGCGTGACGCCGGCGGGGAGCCGCTCCACCGCCTGCTGCGTTCCGGTCTGGCTGATGCCGAGGCCGCCGACGACGATCGCGATGCGGGTGCCGAGCGTGCCGTTCGAGGTGCCGGCGTAGACGTCGAGCGGGCGCCGGCCGTCGCCCGAGCGGATCGGCAGCGGACCTTCGTCGCTCGGCTCGATCAGGGCCTGGTCGGGCAGGTGGGCGAAGGCCTGCGGCTGGCGCAGCGAGCCGGGTTCGAGCACGCGGATCGAGCCGGTGTAGGGATTGGTGGTGCCGTCGACCCGTGGCACGCCGTCGCCACCGGTGATGGTGACCCCGCCGCTCTCCTCCATGCGCACGATCTGCGGGCCGGGGCCCTCCGCTGCGGCGACGCGGGACGGTGCCAGGGCCTCAACCGGCGCGGCCTGGCGGGCGGGCGGTGTGAAATCCGGCTGCCCGAGCACCGCGAAGGCTGAGCCGCCGGCGAGCCCTGCAACGAGCATCGCGGCGACGCCGGCCGTACGCCATCGACGGTGATCGCGCGGCGACGTCGAGGTCAGGTTCTGGCCGAGAGGGCGGTACAGCTCGTCATGCATGCCTCCTGTGTAGGACAGCGAACTGGATCGGGGCTTTTCCCGAACGAAGAGGAGCCCCGATCTGGCGATCGGAGCCCCTATTCGTTCGGTGCCGGTTTCTGCGCCTTCTCGATCCGTCAGTTGGCGATCGAAGCCGAGTCCTGCTTGGGCGGGAAGGCCGCGTTGGTCTTCACGCCGCGCAGGAGATCGAGCGCGTACTGCATCTGCAGGTCGTCCTTGGCCTCTGGCGGCACGTAGTCGAGCGAGCCCGAGCCCTCGTCGCCCTCTTCGACGCCCTGGATGTGCCCACGCAGCGAGGACTCGCCGAGCTTGACGTCCTCGTCGGCCTTGAGGCCCATCTGCGCCTTGATCTCCTCGGGCAGCGGCTGCTCGACCTCGATGTCGGGCTTGATGCCGCGACCCTGGATCGAGGTGCCGGCGGGCGTGTAGTAGAGCGCCGTCGTCAGGCGCAACGCGCCGTTGGCGCCGAGCGGGATGATGGTCTGCACCGATCCCTTGCCGAAGGAGCGCGAGCCCACCACCGTGGCGCGGCGCTGGTCCTGCAGGGCGCCGGCGACGATCTCGGAGGCCGAGGCCGAACCGCCATTGACGAGCACCACCAGCGGCTTGCCGTCGATGTCGTCGCCCGTGCGGGCGTTGTAGCGGCGCGTCTCCTCGGCGTTGCGGCCGCGGGTGGAGACGATCTCGCCGTTCTGCAGGAAGGCGTCGGAAACGCTGACGGCCTCGTCGAGCAGGCCGCCGGGGTTGCGGCGCAGATCCAGCACGAAGCCCTTCAGCTTGTCCTCGGGGATCTTGGTCTTGATGTCGGCGATGGCCTCTTCCATGCCCGACGTCGTCTGCTCGTTGAAGCGCAGCAGCTTGATGTAGCCGACGTCGTTCTCGACGGTGTGGCGGACCGAGGGCACCTTGATCTCGGCGCGCTCGATCGACAGGCGCACGGGCTGCGTGGCGCCGGTGCGGATGATGGTCAGATCGACGGAGGAGCCGATCTCGCCCTTCATCTTCTCGACGGCCTCGGCGAGGGTCAGCCCCTTCACCTGCTCGCCGTTGATCTCGGCGATGAGATCGCCCGCCAGCACGCCGGCCTTGTCGGCGGGGGTGCCGTCGAAGGGCGAGATCACCTTGACGAGCTCGTTCTCCATCGTGACCTCGATGCCGAGGCCGCCGAACTCGCCGCGCGTTTCCGTGCGCATGTCCGCCGTTTCCTTGGCGTTCATGTAGCTCGAATGCGGATCGAGCGAGGTCAGCATGCCGTTGATCGCGGTCTCGATCAGTTTCTGATCGTCGGGCACGTCGACATATTGGGCGCGCACGCGCTCGAACACGTCTCCGAAGATCGCAAGCTGACGGTAGGTGTCCGATCCCGCGGCATTGGCGACGCCGGTGTGCGGGCCGACGAGGCTCGTCATCGCCGTGGCACCCAGAAGCGCCCCGGCGAAGAGAATGGAGAGCTTACGTATCATTCCTCGTCCTTCCAGATGATCCATCCGTCCACCAGGGCTGCGGATCGACCGGTTTCCCGTCCTTGCGAAATTCCACGTAGAGCGAAGGGTCGGTCTTGGCGACGCCCGCACCCGCCGAACTGGCGATCCGCGTCGCTCCCATCACGGCCACCGGTTCACCCGATAGCACGAACTGCCCGACCGAAACGTCGATCCGGCTCATTCCGGCCAGAACGATATGATAGCCATCGCCCGCGTTCAGGATCAAGAGCTGCCCATAGGAGCGGAACGGACCGGAATAGAGGATCTGACCTTCCGCAGGGGCCGTCACCGTGTCGCCGGGCCGCGCGGCGATGAGGACGCCCGAGGCTGCCCGACCGATCCCGTCGGACTGTCCGAAGCGGCTGGTTTCCTGACCCGCGACCGGACGAATCAGGCTCCCCTTCAATGTCGAAAATGCGGCGGCGGGCTCCATCCGCGCCATCTCACGCCGAAGTTGAGCGATGTCGTAGCTCGGCGTCTCATTCGTCGCAGGCGCCGTCAGCGGCGCGGCGTCCGGCGGCGTGGCCGCGGTCGCGGGCGGCGGGGCGGCCTCGGGCGTGCGCGCGGCGAGTTCGGCCTCGGCCGCGGCCCTTTGGCGCGCCTCCTCGGCGGCGCGGATCGTCGCCAGCCGTTCGCGCTCCTCGGCGGCGCGGGTGCGCTGCGTCTCGGCCTCCAGCGAGGCGATGAGCTCCTGCAGCGTTGTGGCCTGCGAGGCGAGCTCGGCGGCGCGCCGGCTCTCTTCGCCGATGCGCCCGCGCCCGTCCGCCTCCAGCTTTTCCTTTTCGGCGAAGAGCAGCCGCAGCCGTTCCTCGTCCTCGCGCCCCTTGGCGAGCGCGGAGGCGAAGCTCTCCTTCTCGCCGGCGAGTTGCGTCTTCACGGTCACCAGGCGGTCGAGATCGGCGGCGAGGGCCTGCGTCTGATCGCGGATCTCCGGCACCACGGCGCCGAGGAGAATGGCGCTGCGCACCGAGCCCAGCGCATCGCCGGGCTTGACGAGCAGCGCCGGCGGCGGCTTGCGGCCCATGCGTTCGAGCGCGCCGAGCACCTCGGCGAGAAGGCCGCGCCGCTCGCGCAGCGAGGCCTTGATGCGGGTTTCCTCGTCGGCGAGCGAGCCGATGCGGGCCTCACTACCGGCGATGGCGACCGAGGCCTTGCGCTGTTCCGCGGCGGCATCGACCATGGCGGCGCGAATGCGCTCACGGTCGGCGGCGAGCGCCGCGACCTCGGCGGCCAGCCGGTCGGCGGTGGATTTCGACAGATCGATCGCCGCGCCGATGCGCTGCAGCTCGGCCTGCGTGCGGGCGCGCTGCGCGATGAGGGCGATGCTCGTGGCAGCATCGGTGGCGTCGGAGGCGGGCGTCCCGGTGGTGCGCTCGGTGATCGAGGCCTCGCGCACCGGCGCCTCGCCGCTCGGCGGTTCCCCATCACGCGCCGCTGCCGCTGATCCGCCCGCCGCCAGCGCGAGCGCCAGCACGAGGCCGCGGGCGGCACCGAGCCGTCGCGCGGGGAAAGCGGGGGGGAGGGCCTGCGGCAAGCGTTCGTCCTCTGGTCGGCCGTATCAAACCGACGGTAGCGGGGCGGACCTTAAGATTCGATCAACCATGTCGATCGTCCGGTCGCTTCACGCGGACCGACCGCGCCATCCCGCGGCGTCAAAACGGCAGGAGGAAGGTCGCCAGGCTCCCGCTCTCGGTTTTCGCGCCGCCGTTGCGGCCCTGCAACGAAGCGCCGCAAGGCGTTCGTGTGTCAGGAGCGGTGGTAGGGATGGCCGGCGAGGATCGTGGCGGCACGGTAGAGTTGTTCGGCGAGGAGAATGCGCACGATCTGGTGAGGGAAGGTGAGGCGGCCGAAGGCGATCGTGGCAAGCGCGCCCTGCCGCATCTCGGGCGCCAGCCCGTCGGGGCCGCCGATCACGAGGGCGAGATCGCGCAGGCCCTCGTCTCGCCAGCGGGCGAGATCCCCAGCGAACTCATCGGAGGAAGGGGTGCGCCCGGTCTCGTCGAGCACCACGAGCCGACAGCCCTCCGGCAGTGCAGCGACGAGCCGCTCCGCCTCGTCGCGCTTGCGTTCCATGACGCCGGCATGCCGGGACTCGGCGAGTTCGACGACGCCCGCGAAGTCGAGTCCGAGCGGCGCGCCGCTCTTCTTCAGGCGGTCGAGATAGCGACCGGCAAGATCCTGTTCCGGCCCCGCCTTCATCCGCCCGACCGCGGCGATGCGCAGCCTCACGGCTGCGCCGCCGGGAGGCGAGGCGCGCCTGAGCGCGCGTCCCGCGCCCGGCGACGACGCGCCATCCTAGTGGACCTTCGCGTCTCCGCCGTCCGCCACGGTCCACATCTTCTCGATGTTGTAGAAGGAGCGGACTTCCGGGCGGAAGATGTGGATGATGATGTCGCCGGTGTCGATCAGCACCCAATCGCCGTTCTGCAGGCCTTCGACCTTGGCGTTGCCGTGGCCGGCCGCCTTGAGGTCGCGCAGCACGTGGTCGGCGACCGCCGAGACGTGGCGGTGCGAGCGCCCGGACGCGATCACCATGTGGTCGGCGAGTGCGGAGCGCCCGCGAAGGTCGATGGCGATCACCTCTTCGGCCTTCGAATCGTCGAGGCTGGCGGTCACGGTGTCGATGGCGGAGCGCGCGGATGCGGGCGGCGTGGAAACGGGGTCGGCGGCGGCGTCGGACGAGGCGGGGATGCGATCGTTCGTCAGTTCAGCGGCGGGGTTCAGGTAACTGTTCCTTTCGGGTTGCAGGCGCAAGTCTGGCTGGACTGTGCCCGACACAAGTAAAGTGGCAAGGTTCGGTGACGGATTCAAGACGGCGCCTCCGCGCGGTCGGTCGGTTCGGTCGGTGTGCCACGCTCGCGCAGCAGCGTCGAGGAGAGGGGCGAGCGCGGCCCGTGCAGGAAGACCCAGGCCGGCGGATCGCTGAGCGCCAGGAGCGGCGCGTCGGCTTCCGCCAGGCGGAAGCGCCCGAGCGCCCGCGCGGCGGGCGAGGAGAGAAGCGAGAGCGTCGCGCCCGGCCGGTCGATCACGGCCAGCGGCACCTGCCGGGCGATCGTGCGCCAGGACTGCCAGCGGTGGAAGCCGGCGAGACTGTCGGCGCCCATCAGCCAGACGAAGCGCACGTCGGGCTTGCGCCGGCGCAGCAGCGCCACCGTGTCGGCGGTGTAGCGGATCTGGTGCACCGCCTCGAGCGCGGTGACGAGGATGCGGGGATCGCGCACCAGCCGGCGCGACAGCGCCACGCGCTCGGCCAGCGGCTTGAGGTTGCCGTGGTCCTTCAAGGGGTTTCCCGGCGTCACCATCCACCATACGCGGTCGAGCCGCAGCCGTTGCAGCGCCGTCTCGGCGACGAGAAGATGCCCCTCGTGCGGCGGGTTGAACGAGCCGCCGAACAGGCCGATGCGAAGGCCGCGCTCGGTGTGCGGCAGGCGGAGATCCGCCGGCCGCAGCGGGGGGGCCGGGTGGAGGGCGTGGGTCACGGGCGGGTCTGGCCCGATCCGGAAATGCGGTAGTTGAAGGTCGTCAGCTGTTCGACGCCCACCGGCCCGCGCGCGTGCATCTTGCCGGTGGCGATGCCGATCTCGCCGCCGAAGCCGAACTCGCCGCCGTCGGCGAACTGGGTGGAGGCGTTGTGGAGGAGGATCGCCGAATCCACCGCGCGGAAGAAGCGGTCGGCGACGGCGTCGTCCTCAGTGACCACGGCCTCGGTGTGATGCGAGGAGTAGCGCGCGATATGCGCGAGCGCGCCTTCGACGCCGGGAACGAGCGCCACCGAGAGGATCGCGTCGAGATACTCGGTGCGGAAATCCTCGTCTGTGGCCTCCAGGGCGGCGGGATAGAGCGCACGCACCGCGAGCGTGCCGCGGATCTCGCAGCCGGCCGCCGCGAGATCGTCGAGGATCGGGACGAGATGCGTCGCTGCCACCGCCTCGTCGACGAGCAGCGTCTCGGCCGCGCCGCAGACCCCGGTGCGGCGCATCTTGGCGTTCACCGCGAGGGCGCGGGCCATGGCCAGATCCGCCGCGCCGTCGATGTAGAGGTGGCAGAGGCCCTCAAGATGGGCGAAGACGGGTACGCGCGCGTCGCGCTGCACGCGCTCCACGAGCGAGCGCCCGCCGCGCGGCACGATCACGTCGATCGCACCATCGAGCCCGGTGAGCATGGCGCCCACCGCCGCGCGGTCGGCCGTCGGCACGAACTGGATGGCGTCCGCCGGCAGGCCGGCGGCTTCGAGCCCGGCCATGAGCGCCCGGTGGATCGCGGCCGAGGAGCGGCGCGCGTCCGAGCCGCCACGCAGGATCACCGCGTTGCCGGCCTTGAGGCACAGCGCGCCGGCGTCGGCGGTGACGTTCGGCCGGCTCTCGTAGACGACGCCGATCACGCCGATGGGCGTGCGCACCCGCCGGATGCGCAGGCCGTTGGGGCGCGTCCACTCTTCCGCCACCGCGCCCACGGGGTCGGCCAGCGCGGCGATGGCGCGAAGGCTGGCGGCGACCCCGGCGACGCGCGCCGCGTCGAGCCGCAGGCGATCCAGCGTGGCGGCGGAGAGGCCGGCGCGTTCGGCGTCGGCCACGTCCTCGGCATTGCCGGCGAGGATCGCGGGCAATGCCGCCTCGACGGCGTCGGCCATGGCGAGGAGCGCGCGGTCCTTCGTGGCCGCGTCCGCCTGCGCGAGGTGGCGTGCGGCAGCGGTGGAGCGCTCGCCCATGTCGCGCATCAGCGCGTCGACGTCCTGCGTGTCACCCTGCATCGTTCGGCTCCGCCATCTCGTCCCATTGGCGCGACATCGCCAGATCGTCGCGGTGGATCATCGCCGTGCGCGCGCCGACGCCGAGCCTGGCCTCGATCGCGTCGGAACGAAGCCCCGCCACCTCCCGCGCCTCGGCGGCATCGTAGGCGATGAGCCCGCGGGCGATCTCGTGGCCGGCCTCGTCGAGGACGAGGATCGTGTCGCCGCGCCGGAAGTCGCCGTCCACCGCGCGCACGCCCGCCGCGAGCAGGCTGCGGCCGGCCTGCAGCGCCTGCACCGCGCCGGCATCCACCGTCAGCCGGCCGGAGGCGTCGAGATGGCCGGCGATCCAGCGCTTGCGCGAGCGCACGGGGTCGCTCGACGCCTGGAACAGCGTGGCCCGCTCGCCCCGCGCGATGGCGGCGAGCGGGTTCATCCGGTCGCCCGCGGTGATGATCATCGCGGTGCCGGCGGCCGTGGCGATCTTGCCGGCATCGATCTTGGTCTTCATGCCGCCCCGCGACAGGATGGAGGCCGCGCCCCCGGCCATCGCCTCGATCGGGGGCGTGATCGCCTCCACGAGAGGAATGTGCTCGGCCGCGGGATCGCGGGCCGGCGGCGCCGTGTAGAGCCCGTCGATGTCGGAGAGGAGCACGAGAAGGTCGGTCGACATCATGGTGGCGACGCGCGCCGCGAGGCGATCGTTGTCGCCGTAGCGGATCTCGGCGGTGGCCACCGTGTCGTTCTCGTTGATCACCGGCACGGCGCCGAAATGGATGAGCGTGCCCACCGTCGCGCGCGCGTTGAGATAGCGGCGGCGCTCCTCGGTGTCGCCGAGCGTGAGCAGCACCTGCCCGGCCTCGATGCCGTGGGCGCCGAGCGCCTCGCTATAGGCGCGCGCCAGCGCGATCTGCCCGACCGCGGCGGCCGCCTGGCTCTCTTCCAGCTTCAGGCCGACGGGGGGAAGGCGCAGGATCGAGCGGCCGAGCGCGATCGCGCCCGACGAGACGATCATCACCTCGCCGCCGCGCGCATGCAGCATCGCGACGTCGGCGGCGAGCGAGCCCAGCCAGTCGCGGCGCAGGCCCGTGGCGGGATCGACGAGCAGCGCCGATCCGATCTTGACGACGATACGCTTCGCCGCCCCGAGCGCCTCGGCGCCGGTTTTCAGACCCGTCATCCCCGCCAGTCCTCTTCCTTCAGCGACGCCCCGAAGCGGCGGCGGTCGTCGGCCGCGAGATCCTCGGCGGCAGTGTCCTCCATGCCGGCGATCTCCCGCCGCAGGCGCCGCAGCGCCTCCGGCATGCCGTGCTTGGTGACGGCCGACAGCGCCAGCGGCTTGACGCCGGAAGCCTCTGCCAACTGGTCCAGCTTGTCGCGCCGGGTCTCGTCGTCCACCGTGTCGATCTGGGAGAGCGCGACGATCTCGGGCTTCTCGATCAGCTCGGGATCGTAGAGTTCGAGTTCGCGGCGCACCGTGGTGTAGGCGAGGGCGACGTCCTCCTCCACCGCCGAGACGAGATGCAGGAGCACGCGCGTGCGCTCGACATGGCCGAGGAACCGGTCGCCGATGCCGACGCCCTCGTGCGCCCCCTCGATGAGGCCGGGAATGTCGGCGATGACGAACTCGTGGCTATCGACCGTCGCGACGCCGAGATTGGGATAGAGCGTGGTGAACGGATAGTCGGCGATCTTCGGGCGCGCGGCGGTGACCGAGGCGAGGAAGGTCGACTTGCCGGCATTGGGCTTGCCCACCAGCCCGGCGTCGGCGATGAGCTTCAGCTGCAGCCAGATCGTCAGCTCCTCGCCCTCCAAGCCGGGATTGGCCCGGCGCGGCGCCTGGTTGACCGAGGACTTGAACTGCCAGTTGCCGAAGCCGCCATTGCCGCCGGCGGCGATGCGGAACACCTGGCCGATCTCCGTCAGGTCGCAGATCAGCGTCTCCTCGTCCTCCGAGAAGACCTGCGTGCCCACCGGCACCTTCAGCGTGACGTCGTCGCCCTTGCCGCCGGTGCGGTTGCGGCCCATGCCGTGCATGCCGGTCTTGGCCTTGAAGTGCTGCTGGTAGCGATAGTCGATCAGCGTGTTGAGGCCCGACACCGCCTCGATGAAGACGTCGCCGCCACGCCCGCCGTCGCCGCCGTCCGGGCCGCCGAACTCGATGAACTTCTCGCGCCGGAACGACACCGCGCCGGCCCCCCCGTCGCCGGAGCGGACATAGACCTTGACCTTGTCGAGAAACTTCATGGCGTTGGCTTTCGGGTCAAAGACGCCCCGCGGACGCTTCCAGAATACTGAGGTTCGCTCGTTCCTAGCGCCGACGGCGCCGGGACGAAATGGGGTCGCGCCTCACGGGCGCGGCAAATGCGCGGCAAGCGCCGCGGCGGACTTGGCAAAGGTGACGTCGGACGTCGCCACAGGCAGCCCGAACTTCGTGACGCTCACGTGGTTCGAGACCGTGCCGTCGGTGTTTGCCGTCATCTCGTGGCGGAAACCGAAGAGCGTGGCGCCGCCGCCCGGCGCATGCCCTCGGTAGGTCAGCACCGCGCCAATGGGCGTGCGCGTTCCCGCCACCGGGACGGGCGCGGCGAGCGTGCCGTCGCCAAGCTCGGTTTCCACCGTTCCGGAGATCTCGGCGCCCCGCTGCGTCAGATCCCAGCGCTGCAGCCGCGCGCCGTCGCGGAAGGCGAAGCGCTCGTCGAGCCGGAGCCGCTCGCCGTCGCGCCGACCGGTGAAGGTGGCGGTAAAGGCCTCGCGGAAGACGAGGAGCGTTCGCACCTCGCCGGCGCTTTGCGACGACCCCGCGAAGAAGTCCGCAAGATCGAACGGCGCAGCGGCCCGCGCCGAGCCGGCCACTGCAAGCCCGGCCACCGCCAGGATGGCGAGGGCAGCGAGACGCCGTGTCATCGGCTGGTGCTCCAACTCTTCAGCGATTCCCAGCAACGCCGATCCATCCGATAGGTCTCGCTGGCGACCCGCCCGCTGACCAGCGAAGTCGAGAGGCCGGTGCCGCAATAGGCGAAGCCGCACTTGCGGATGACCCGCCGCGAGGCTCCGTTGACGACCCGGCAGCGAACCTCCACCACGGCCATGCCGAGCGTGGCGAAGGCATGGTCGATCACCGCCTGCGCGGCCTCCGTGGCGAAGCCCTGCCCCCAGAAAGGCCGGCCGATCCAGTAGCCGAGCTCGACCGCGCCGTCCTCTTCGAGCGCCTGCAACGAGGCGAGCCCGAGAAAGGCGCCGTCCGCACGGCGCGTCAGCGCCAGGATCAACTCGTCCTCGACGCCGCTGAGGAAGGCCTCGGCATTCCCCAGCGTGTAGGGATGGGGAATGCGCGAGGTCATCTCCGCGATCTGCCGGTCGTTGGCGTATCGGGCGATCGCCGGGGCGTCCGCCAGCACCGCCGGGCGAAGCCGGAGGCGGCGCGTGGAGAGGGAACACTCGTCTTCGTCGAGCGTGCTGGCATCGTCGCATGTCATCGGATCGGACCTTCGGCTCGGGCGGAAACGAAAAAACGGGGAGATGGCGGCCCATCTCCCCGGTTCGTTCCTCGAAGCCGACGATCCGTCGGGGTCAGAGGCCGGGTCGTTGGGACGCCGGCGCTCTGAAGCGACCGGTCACTCGGCGGCTTCTGCCTTCGGCATGACGGAAATGTAGGTTCGACCCTGCGCCCTCTTCTGGAAGGTCACGACGCCCTCGGAGGTCGCGAAGAGGGTGTGGTCGCGGCCGATGCCGACGTTCACGCCGGGGTGCCAGCGCGTGCCGCGCTGACGCACGAGGATGTTGCCGGAGATCACGTTCTCGCCGCCGAACTTCTTCACGCCGAGGCGCTTGGACTCGGAATCGCGACCGTTGCGGGAGGAACCGCCTGCCTTTTTGTGTGCCATCTGTCAGTCTCCTGATTGTCTGTCGGGGTCGGCGCGGGGCTCGAAGGCCACCGGAGCGCCGCCCCGTGAATTCGATTGCAGGTCCGCCGGCCTTCGAGAGACGGCGCCCGGTTCCGGGTGCCGGTCCGTTCGAGCCGAATGGGCGTCAGGCGGTCTCGCCGTCGGCCTTCTTCTTCGCCGCGCGTGGCTTCTTCGCGGCCGCAACGTCGCCCGTTCCGGCATCGGTCGCGGTCTCGGCGGGCGTCTGAGCCGTGGCGGCCTGCGCGGCCGGGGCGTCGTTCGAGGCGGCCGTGCGCTCGCTCGGTGCCTTGCCGTCGGTGAGGATCTCGCTGATGCGGATCAGCGTCAGGTCCTGGCGGTGGCCGCGGGTGCGCTTGGAGTTCTGCCGGCGACGCTTCTTGAAGGAGATGACCTTCTTGCCGCGGGTCTGCTCGACGATCTCGCCCACCACGGTGGCGCCGGCCACGAAGGGCGCGCCGATCGTGGAGCCGACCATCAGCACTTCGGCGAAGGAGACCTGGTCTCCCGCGACGCCCGGCAGGCGCTCGATCTCGAATTCGTCGTTGGCGGCGACGCGGTACTGCTTGCCGCCGGTCTTGATCACTGCGAACATGGATTTCACCTTCTCGGTCCGGCTCTCGTCCCAAGGGTGGGATCGGGCCGTCTTCTTGTGGTTCTTGCGGTTCCATCCCGGGCCGGCACGAGACGCGCACCATCCGGGACCGGGTGGCCGTAGCGGGAATCCTCGATTTCGTCAAGGTGTCACCGGGGGCTTCGCCAAGAGGTCGCCGGGGGCCGATGGTGGCCGCCGGGCGACGCTCGAGATCGCCGCCGGGGCATGGGCGAGATGCCGATGCCACCCGATGTCGCCGGGATCGCCGCGATGGCCGAGCCATCGGCGGCGCCGGTCGTCGCGTCCCACGGTGCCACCGGACCGGTCGTTGCTTGCCTCTCGTCCCGGCTCCGTGTCCATCGAGCGTTTGCGGAACCCCGTCCGCCGCTTGCGGTCGCCCCATCGAGCGCAACGAGCTGCTGCCGTTCCCCTCGGTGTGGGTTGCGCCACGAAACGCGGCTTCCAAGAAGAAACGACCAGAACCGGTGAGGCCCCGGCCAGCCCCGGCCATGCCGACCTCCCACGTCGGCATGGGAGAAGCGCCGGTCGCCGCCGATCACGATGAAGGGCGGCGTTCGGCTTCTGCCCGCGATGCGCAACCGTGTTGCGGATGAGGGATCGACCTGTGCGATACGCGTCGGCGCACCTGCGGCGACAGAAGTTCGGGAGGGGCAGGTGAGGCGGGTTCGAGCGGGGAGATGACGACACGATGACGATTGCCCCTTGTCAGGAGGGCCGGGTGTTTGTAGAGAGCCCACGCGTCGATGAGACGCCGACCACGCCGTGGAATGATCGTTCAGACAGGAAGCCGGTTCGCCGGATCCGCCGGACGGAGAGGTGGCAGAGTGGTTGAATGCACCGCACTCGAAATGCGGCATGCCTGCAAGGGCATCGGGGGTTCAAATCCCTCCCTCTCCGCCACACCACTATTAAGTCTTTGATTGTGATATAAGTCTTGCGTCTTAAGATTCCGTAATCGCTTGGTGGTACACGCGGGTGGTACACACGCGATGGCCCTGTCGATGGGGCAACCTTGGAAACATCCGAAGACCGGCGTCTATTATCTCCGGAAAAGATTACCCTTCGATCTCGTCACCATTGTCGGTCGCCAGATCGAAAAGTCGTTTCTGCGTACAAAAGATGTAGACGAAGCCCGGCGACTGCATGCCGAGGCGCTTGCTACGTTGGAAGCGCGCTGGCGAAACCTGCGTGTCGGACTTCTCCGTCCGACACCCCGAAAGATCGCGGCGCTTGCAGGAGAGTTCTATCGATCGATCGCAGGTAACGAGGGAAAGCGAGATGGTCGCCGTTCGCCTCCCCATTCCGAACTCAGTTCGCCGCGGATCGGGTGGACAAGTGGAGCGATCCGACCGTCCGTGAGGACTTCCGTGTTGTCTTTAGTGCTGAGATCGAACCTCGTCTACGAAAGCACGGCATCACCATCCATCCGGATTACGTCGATGATTTCGAGCTGAGTGTCGCTCGAGCCTTCCGTGACGGAGAGATCAAGCGTGTGTCGATTGCGTTCGAAGGGGACCACTCGCCGGATCCGGCGTCGATGCGGTTTCCGCCGATGGATGAGACGTTTCCGGGTGGCGTTCCCGGCAACTCCATGAAGGACGACGCGCTGCGGATTGCAGAGCAGTTTGATGCATGCGCGACGGCGGCTCAAATGCGGCCTCAACGAGAAAGCGATGGGGCCGGGCGTTGGGTCATCTGGCAGCGCATCTTGGATATGACGATCTTCGCAAGATCTCGTCCGACGACCTCGGCGACTGGATTGCACACCTCAGAAAAACCGATCTTTCTGCGCGAACGATCCGGGACGTTCATCTGTCTGCACTGTGCGCCCATCCTCGGATGGCTTGTTGAGCAACGGACACTCAGGACGAATGCAGCGACCGGGATACGTGTTCGTGTTCCAAAAACAAGCGTTCTGTGCAGCAGATCGTTGTCCGATGACGACGCGGCGTTGATTCTGAAGAACGCGCTCGAACCGCAGTCATCTCGTCTTGGCGACAAGCATGTAGCCGCTAGGGCTGTCCGCAACTCGTCGATCGAGATGTCGGGTTTGGCCTCGTCGAGCCTCAGGATCTCTCCCGCACGTCCCCCGGTCTGACCGGAACGGCGGTCGCCGCCTTGCCTTGGGACGAACATCCCCTTTCGCCTGTTCCAGGTTGCGCCAACGGCTGGCACTGGCGGCGCTGACCCCAATCCGCTGCGCCGCTTGGCGGCCCGATATTCCCGCCGAGATCGCCGCCAGAACACGCATGCGAAGATCCACCGACAAAGCCTTCGACCTCCTGTTCGCCATCCTCTCGGATCAGAAAGCCGTCGTTGAGAAAAACCCTCAACGATTCAGTTCGGGCGAATGCCGCTTTCGAACTTAAAGCGCCGGTTCGGAGACGGTCGAGTGGTTGGGTCAGGGCCTGTTCTAGCAAATGCCCGGCTCAAGAAATAAAAGGTGCCGCCATCGCCAATGCACATCGTATCGGCCGGACGGCACCTTGGCCATGCAGGACTCAGCGAGCCGTATCCTGCATGGCCAAGCCGGGTGTCGCAAGTCGAAGGGGTGTCGCACCAGAGGCAATGACGACGATCCCATTCAAAGACTGCGAGAACGCGGCTTCGAGCACAGCGCCACCCGCCTCGGGTCGCAGCCGGAAGGTCACGACCTCACCACTTCGACACCAGTCCGCAGTTTCCCCATCGTCGACATAGAGATATCCGAGGCCGTTGGTCGCGGCCGAGGCGAAAACGCGGATCTTCGTCTCACCGCCGTCGTCGATGGGCACGATCGAACCCGCCCGCGCGAAGACCGGAAGGTGCCCGAGCGGCGCGGCGACGGTGACGAAACCGCCTCCTTCATGGTGATGTCCAGCGTGCCAATCGTACCAGCCGCCGGGGTGACGGGGAAGATAAAGCGTTCGGCTCGCCGCGCCCTCTTCCAGGACGGGCGCGACGAGGAGGTTCGGTCCCAGCATGAAGGCGTCGTCGATTCGACGAGCCGTGTCGTCCTCGGAGAAGTCCCAGTGAAGCGGCCGGATGGGCGGCGTGTCGTCCTTGGCGGCCTGCCACATCTGGGTGTAGAGATAGGGGATCAGGCGATGGCGCAGATCGATCGCGCCACGCACCTCGTCAAGGACCTCCGGGTGCATCCACGGCGTGTTGACCGTGCCGTCGTCCTTCCAGGAGTTCATCACCATGCGCGGCCAGAGCGCGCAGAACTCGACGAAGCGGCAGAAGAGCTCCGGCGTCGGCACCGGGCCGTGAAAGCCGCCGACGTCGTGGCCGGTGCTGTAATAGCCCGACAGGCTCATGTTCAGCCCTTGGGCGAGGTTGTAGCGCAGGGTCTTCCAAGCGGTCTCGTTGTCGCCCGTCCAGGTCTGGCCATAGCGCGAGATCCCCGCGCCGCCGCCCCGCGTGATGACGTAGGGGCGCTTGTCCGGCGCGTGCGCTCTCTGCGTCTCGAAGGCCAGCTTGTTCATCAGCAGCGCCTGCGCCGGGCGGGCGAGGCTCTGCGGGAAGGGCCGCCCGTCGCCCTCGCAGACGGCGTCCTCGTCCCAGATCTCGTATTCGTTGTTGTCGTTCCAGATCGAGGCGACGCCATAGTCGAGCAGCGCGGTCCGCAGCCCGTTCGCCCACCAGGCCCGTCCGCCGGGGCTGGTGAAGTCGAGGTGGAAGCCGAGCCCGTCCCAGAACTGCGCGATCGCCGGCGTCCCGGTATCGCCGTCCATGACTAGCCCGCCCGCCGCCTGCACCTCGTGAAGCCGCGGATGGTCGTCGAGCAGGCAGGGCTTGAGGTTCGTGACCGGCTGCATGCCGGCCTCCTTCAGCCGCTGCATGGTGGCGGCGGGGTCGGGGAACTTGTCGCGGTTCCAGTTGAAGGCGTAGCGGCGACCGTTGATCGAGGTGTAGCCCGAGCCGAAATGGAAGCTGTCGCAGCGGATGCGGTGCCGGCGGCAATCCTCGATGAAGGCCGAGATGCGGGCGTCCGCGTCGGGCGCGTCGGCGATCGTCATCGTCGTCATGCCGAAGCCGAGCGACCAGCGCGGTGCGAAGGCCTGCCCGCCCGTCAGCCAGGAGAAACGCCGCGTCACCGCGGGCACCGTCGGTCCGGCAAGGACGTAGTAGTCGA
The DNA here is from genome assembly GCF_014196835.1 of Aureimonas pseudogalii. GTDB lineage: Bacteria > Pseudomonadota > Alphaproteobacteria > Rhizobiales > Rhizobiaceae > Aureimonas > Aureimonas pseudogalii. Next base: position 15,086 of record NZ_JACIEK010000013.1, on the reverse strand, counting down.
GATCGCCGTCCTCGGCCGCGTAGAAGCGGAAGAGGTTGTGATAGTTGTCGACGGTGCAGCCGAGATCGACGACGGCCTTGGCGAGGTTGTCGTAGAAGATGCCGTGCGCGCCTGCGGCGCCGTCGACGATGAAGAACGGCAGCATCTTGTAGAGCGGATCGGACAGCTCGGCGTCGAAGCCGCAGGGGTCCACTGCGTCGATGGCGAAGCGGCGCCCGGTGCGGTCGAGCGGGCCAGCCTTGTCGCCGAGCCCGTAGTGACGATCGTCCTTAGATCGCGCCATGGCGTGGGTGAGCGCGCCGGTCTTGCGCGACAGGAGATAGGCCTGCGTCGGGCGGTCGCGCAGGAAGGGCGTGTCCTCGCCGGCCCGGCGCCAGTCGATGCCGAACGGATGCAGACGCACCTCGGCGCTGAGCCCGGCGCTGCGCAGCGTGACGACGCCCTCGCCCTCCTCGATCTGCGTCGCGGGATGGGCAAAACCGGTCTCGTCGTCGCGCGCCCGGCCTTCGAAGCTCGGCTCCAGCCCGCCCGGCGCGATCTGCCAGCCCCGGTCCAGCCGGTAGCCGTCCGGACGCTTCAGCGTCACGCGGCCGATATCGTCTTCCAGGATGGCGACACGCAGCGTCGCCATCGGCTCGCCGCCGGTGCCGAGATCGAAGAGCAAGGCGTCGCCGTCTCGGCCGCGCAGGCGACCGTGGGTCAGGGCTTTCATCGGGAGATCTCCGGTGGATCAGGGACGGGCGAAGGCCGCGCCGTCCTCGTTGAACAGATGGATGTGCCGGGGCTCGAAGCGGATCGAGGCCGCGTCACCGCGGCGGATGGCGGCCTGCCCGTCGAGGCGCAGCGTCATCTGCGGCAGGCCGGGCGCGGTGGCGTAGAAGAAGGTCTCGCCGCCGAGCTGCTCGACGAGATCGACATGGAGCGAGAGGTCGCCGCCGCCGGAGGGATCGACCGCGATGTGCTCGGGACGGATGCCGAGCGTCAGGCGTGCGCCCTCGACGACGCCGGGCGCGAGGGCGGCGGGCAGTTCGATCGGCGTGCCGCCGACATCGAGGCGGAGCGCGGCGCCGGTGGCGCGCACGGTGGCGGGCAAAAGGTTCATCTGCGGCGAACCGATGAAGCCGGCCACGAAGACGTTGGCGGGCCGGTTGTAGAGATCGAGCGGCGTGCCGACCTGCTCGATGCGCCCGGCGCGCAACACCACGATCCGGTCGGCGAGCGTCATCGCCTCCACCTGGTCGTGGGTCACGTAGATCATCGTGCCGCCGATCTCGGCGTGGAGGGCGGCGAGTTCCTTGCGGGTGGCGACGCGCAGTTCGGCGTCGAGATTGGACAGCGGCTCGTCGAACAGGAAGATCTTGGGATCGCGCACGATCGAGCGGCCGATCGCCACGCGCTGCCGTTGCCCGCCCGACAGGGCCTTGGGCTTGCGATCGAGATAGTCCGTGAGGCGCAGCATGGCGGCCGCCCGGTCCACGCGGGAGGTGATCTCGGCCTTGGGCAGCCCCATGTTCTCCAAGGCAAAGCCCATGTTCTCGCGCACGCTCATGTGGGGATAGAGCGCGTAGGACTGGAACACCATGGCGAGCCCGCGTTCGGAGGCGGGCCGGTCGGTGACGCGCACGCCATCGATCTCGATCTCGCCCGCCGAGACCGGCTCCAGCCCGGCGATGACGCGCAGCAGCGTCGACTTTCCGCAGCCGGAGGGTCCGACGAAGACGACGAACTCGCCGTCCTTCACGTCGAGGTCGATGCCGTGCAGCACGTCGACCGCGCCGAACGACTTTCGGGCACCGATGATCTTCAGGTCAGCCATGGGGTGGGGTCCGGTCGCTCACTTCATGCCCGTCGAGCCGATGCCCGTGGTGATGAAGCGCTGGAGGAAGACGAAGACGAGGGAAACGGGAACGAGCGTGACGACGGTCATCGCCAGGAGATAGTGCCACTGGGTCTGCAGCTCGCCCTGGAAGGCGGCGAGGCCGATCTGCAGCGTGTAGGACTCGGTCTTGGTCAGCACCGCCAGCGGCCAGAGGAACTCGTTCCAGCGCCACATGATCGAGAAGATCGCAAGCACCGCCAGCGCCGGCAGCGACAGCGGCAGGACGATGCGCCGGTAGATTTGCCATTCCGAGGCCTTGTCCATGCGCGCCGCCTCGATCAGGTCCTTCGGTAGGGTCAGCATGTACTGGCGCAGGAGAAACACGCCCGTCGGCGTCGCCGCGCCCGGCAGGATCACCGCCCAGAGCGAGTTGACGAGCCCAAGCTGGGTGACCACGAGATAGACCGGCACCAGGATGATGGTGATCGGGATCATCAAGGTGCCGATCACCGCCAGCATGGCTGCGTTCTTGCCGCGAAATTCGTAGACCGCCAGCGCATAGGCGGCCATCGAATTGACGATCAGCGTCAGGACCGTCGCCACCACGGTGACGAACAGCGAGTTGGAGAGGTAGCGCAGGAACGCGAAGCGCTCGAGCGGCTCGGTGTAGTTCGACACCGCGAAGGCGGTGCGCCGCACCGGCTCGCGCTCGGCGACGGGCACACGGACGATCTGGGTGGGATCGGCGGGGTCGGCCATCTGCGCGACGAGGCCGACGCGTCGGATCTGCACGAGCTCGCGGCTGGTGCCGTCGGGCATGCGCACCCGAAACAGCGGGAGCGGATTGGGCTGGCCGGCGACGCTCACCTCGACCTGCGCCGTGGGCAGCAGCGAGGGCGGAAATTCCAGGAGCGCGCTCTGCGTCTTGAAGGACGAGAGCACGAGCCAGGCCACCGGCCCGAACATCAGCACCACGCCGAGTGCGAGATAGGCGTAGGCCGCGACGTCGGTCCAGTGCATCGGCGCACCGGCGCCGCCGCGGCGCGAGGTAAGGAGGGTGCGAAGCTTTCCCGCAGCCATGTCAGGCCTCCTTGCGACGGGTTGCGAGAAGCTGGAGCATGGTCAGCGCGAAGAGCACCACGCCGAGCACCACCGAGGCGGCGGCCGCGAGCCCGAAATTCTGCACCTGGTTGGCGAAGGCGGTCTCGTAGATGTACTGGACGATCATCAGCGTCGCCGTGCCCGGTCCGCCGCCGGTGAGCACGAAGACCTCGTCGAAGGTCTGGACGCCCTTGATGAGGGCGAGCACGATCACGACGATCATGTTGGGCCAGAGCAGCGGTAGGGTGATGCGGGTGAGAATGCGCCAGCGCGGCGTCGCGTCCATCTCGGCCGCCTCGTAGAGATCGGCGGGAATGGCCTGCAGCCCGGCCAGCAGGATCAGCGTGTAGAAGCCCATATGGGCCCAGACCGACACGAAGACCGCCCAGAACATGGCCCAGCCGGGATCGATGAAGAAGAGGATCTTTTCCCCGCCCATCGTGGTGAGCGCCGCGTTGAGCAGGCCGTCGCGCTGCAGGATCCACTTCCAGATCAGCGCCACCACGACGGGCGACAGCAGCACGGGGAAGAAGTAGACCGCCCGGAAGAAGCCGCGGGCGCGAATCTTCATGTTGAGGACGAGCGCCGTGACGAGGGCGAAGAGCACCATGCTCGTCACCTGGAAAGCGACGAAGCGCAGCGTGTTGGAGACGCCGCGCCAGAAATGGTCCTCGCGGCAGCTGTTGGGATCGAGATAGGAGCCGCAGTCGAGGAGATATTCGTACTGGCCGAGGCCGACATAGGGGCGATCGGCGGGAAACAGCGCGGTTCCGCCTGTCACCGAGAAGACGACGTTGATGGCGATCGGCAGGAAGACGAAGAGGCCGAAGAGCAGGAAGTTCGGCAGCAGGAACACGTAGGCCATGCGCCGCGCGCCGATGCGGGTCTGGATCCAGCGCATGGGCTTGTCGACGAGGGCATGGGCGAGGGCGGCAACCGGCGCGACGGCGCCCCGGAGGGCGGCGGCGGCGCGTCGCCGCGCGCCGTCTGCTTGAGGGGGGCGGACCGTCGACATCGGGGTCCCGCCTTACTTCTTGTTGCGTTCGGCGATCTGCTGGGCGACCTCGGTCGGGATCCGCCCATAGGCATCCTCCAAGCTCGTCTCGCCCGAAATGGCCTGACCCAGCCGGCTGATCACCGCGTTGAAGACGATGCGGCTGTTGGTGTAGCCCTGCACCTTGTAGGCGAGCGGCGCGATCGCGCTGGCGCTCGCGGTGAAGACCTTGAGGGCGGCTGCGGCCTGCGGCCCGGCGCTCGGATACTCGACCCCCTTCTGGGCCAGTCCGAGATGGCCGGGCACGAAGAGCGAACGCGAATAGAACTCGGCCAGCACCGGTTCGCTGGCGAGATAGTCCATGACCCGCGCCACGGCTTCCGGGTTCTTGGTCGACTTGAAGGCGACGAGCCCCGCGCCGCCCGGCATGCTCGAGCAGCCGCCGACGCCGCAGGGGTTGGGCACGGCGACCCAGTCGAAGGCGTCGCCGATCGTCTTGTCGAACTGGTTGGCCTGCCAGGAGCCCGAGAGGTAGAGGACGACCTGCGCGTTCTTGAACTCCTCGTTGGCGCCGCGATAGGCGGTGCCCGCGACCGAGCCCCAGAGCTCCTTCGACATCACGCCCGACTGGTGCCAGTCGTAGACGAGCTGGGCCGCGCGCTTGAAGCCGTCGTCCACCACCACGGGCGCGCCGGCGGCGTCGAAGACCTCTGTCCCCTGCGACAGGGCGAGGCCGTAGAAGCGGTGGCCCGAGCGGTCGAGCGCGATGGGGAAGGGCACCTCGGCGGCCTTGGCCACGGCACTCGCGGCCGTCGCCCAATCCTCCCAGGTCGCCTTGTCGCCGGGCATCGCGATGCCGGCCTGCTCGAACAGGGTCTTGTTGACGTAGGCGCCGGTGACGGTGAGCTGGGTCATGAAGCCCGGGATCGACTGCGTGTCCCCGGCCGGGCGCATCCATTCGAGGAAGGGCCCGAAATTGGCCTCCCAATAGGCCGCGTCGTTGAGATAGGGCCGCAGGTCGAGGGCGAAGCGGGAGAGGCCGCCCATGTCGACGACACGCGCGATGTCCGGCCCCTGACCGGAGGCCAGCTGCACCGGCAGGGTCTCGTTGATCGCCTTGAACGGCACCTCGTCGAGGACGACGTCGATATCGGGATTGGCCGCCTCGAAGCGTGACAGCAGGTCGGCCATGACCTGGCCTTCGTTGCCGTCCGAGTACCAAGTCATCCGAACCGTGGTGTCGGCCGCCTGGACGCAGGCCACCCCCGTCGTGGTCGTCATGAGCGCAAGCAGAAGCGGCGTGAAAACACGCATGGGTTCGATCTCCTCCCGATGACCCGCGTTGGCCGCGGTGTCTGGTCGCGCCGGGCCGCACCGTGCAGGCGGTCGCAACACTTGTCGTTGGCGTCTTGGTTCGTCCTGAAAATATTTTGGCAAACGTTTGCCAAGCAAGTCAACGACTATCTTTCGGCCTCGACAAGATGGGAGGGCGATGAAACAACCGTGCCCTTACCAACAGGCCCTCGATTTGGAATGGACGGCGATTCTGGACATATCCCTGGCAACCGTGGCCGAGCGTGCCGGCGTCTCCGTTTCCACGGTCTCGCGCATCGTCAACGGCGAGACGCGGCGCGCCTCGCCCGAAACCGTGGCGCGCGTGCTTCGGGCCGTCGAGGAGGTCGGCTACCGGCCCAATTCCGTCGGCCGGGCGCTGCGCACGCGCCAGTCGCAGGTCGTCGCCATGCTGGTCGCCAATCTCGACAATCCGGTGATGGCGACGATCGCATCATCCACGGAAGCGGCGCTGCGCAATGCCGGCTACGTAATGATTCTTTGCGATACGCACGACCGGGCCGATCTTCAGGACGAATATCTTGAGGCGATGCGCTCGCAGTTGGTATGTGGGTTCGTGTTGGTGGCAGCCGTGCCGAGCAGGGTCCTCTCCAAGCTCTGTCACGAACGCGCGCCATTGGTCTTCGTGACACGCCGCTCACCCCACGGTGTTGGCGCCTTCGTCGGCATCGACGACAGGGCTGCTGGCGCGGCTGTCGCCGAATGCTTTGTCTCTGATAAGAGGCAAAGACTTGGCGTCGTGTTGCCAGTCCATTCTTCTCCAGCGGCGAAGGCGCGCGTCGCAGGCTTCGCCGATCGTCTTGCCGAACTCGGCGTAGATCCGCGTACGGTTCGCCACGAAATGGGTGAGGGCACTTCACATCTCGACGTCGGCTACGATGCGGCCCATCGCATCTTCGAAGCTGGTCCGGTGCATGACGCGCTCTTCTGCCTCAGCGATCAGATTGCCTACGGCGTTCACCGTAGGGCACGAGAGCGCGGGATCGAAATTCCTGAGGCCTGTTCACTGATCAGCATCGACGGCAGCCCGCTCAATGCCTGGATCGCACCTTGGCTCTGCTCGATTCAGATCCCCTATGCCAATTATGGCGAGGAGATCGTATCCTCGTTGAAGTGCGTCACAGCGGAAGAGACCGCCGAAGACCGGATTCTACCGATCCAAATGGCAAGCTACTACGGGCCTATTGCAAAAGACTGAACGCGGTGAAACCTTGCTCGTCTGAAGACGGCGACCCAGGCAGGATTTTGGCGTTCGCCGGCCAATACTACACCCAACGTCATCATCCTCCGCATGCTCTGGTGCCGCCGCTGTGGCCTGACCTTATTCGGTGGCCCGGTTCAACTCTAATGCATGCTGGTTTTGTTGGCGACGTCTTCGAGCGGTATTCGACCGGGCTGAGTCGTTGAGGGTTCTCGCGGCGACGGCTTTCTGTTCCTTAGTTGATAGGTAGGCATCAACCTACAGGGTCATGACGAGAAGCAGGCGTTCAGGAAGCATGGCTGTGAAGATAATGATCCGGGACGCCACGGTGTCCGATGCATCCAGCTTGGCTGCTCTGTCGATCGAGGTGTGACTGGCGACCTACATCCGGGAGGGCATCAACGGCTTCTTCGCCGACCATGCGCTCAACGAGTTCACCATCGATCGCCTTCGCGATCGCCTGGCAGACCCGCGACGCACCATTCTCGTGTCGCAGAATGTCGTGGGCATCGACGGCATGATCGAACTGGTGGTGGAAGCGTCGGCACCCGTGGCAGGCTGTTCGAACGTGGAGATTTCGACCCTCTACGTTCAGCCACGTCATCAAGGGAGCGGCAAGGGGGTCGCCCTTCTTCAAGCGGGTCTGGTACATGCCCGGTCCAGCGGGCATGCCGGCGTCTGGCTCGCTGTGAACGCAGAGAACCATGGTGCGGTCGCCTTCTACGAGCGTCAGGCCTTCCAGAAGGCTGGCGAGACGAATTACGAAATCGAGGATCAGCGCTACCTCAACTCCGTTATGCGCCGGAACCTCTAACTCTGCCCGTTCCTCGTCAGGACCTATCTATCCGCAGGTGATCTCAACGGCCGATGTCGTGAACCAATTGCTTGTCGTCTACGGTGCCTACCGTCTGGCGACGGCACGCCCTGGGACCCAGCAACATGGCGATCATGGGCGTGGCCATAAGCCAAGGCCGACGTCCTGCTCTCGTGGTCGTGGCAGGCGTCGTCGCGGGTAGCTTGACGTAGGCGGTGCTGGCGGCGACCGCCTGTCCGTCATCCTCGCAGCCGGGGCACACGCCCTGTGGACTTACCCCGCGAAAGTGGAGAGCTCTTTTGAAGGAAAGAGGAGCATTTCATGGGCAAGCCGCATCGTCGGTTCGGCAAGGAGTTCGAAGCTGAGGCCGTTCGTCTGGTGGAGGCGAGCGGGCGCACGCAGCGGGAGATCGCCGAGGCTCCTCCTTGGAATTGAACGGGCTCGACCACGAGACCGTCATCGTCATCGCAGCTCTCATCAAGAGCCGCCGGGCAGCCGCCGCATGACCCGCGCGGGCCTGGACAAGCCACCGCGGCTCTCTTCCCCTCACACCGTCACAGCAAGCCGTAGGAGGCTCACCCATGCGCTTCAAACGATGGCCCTGGTCGAGGGCTACACCGAGACCCCGCGCAAGCGAGCCGCCTTCATGTGCTCGCAGCGCCAGAAGTGTGAGAAGCTTCCGCTGTTCGCGAAGCTGATCCGCGAGACACAGCACGACGTCGAAACGGAGATGGCGCGGCGGCACGAAAGCTGGCCGCGCGCTCAGCAGTGCGAGCGCGACCAGCGCGCCGCCAAGCGGCGTGAGGCTCGTCGTCGGCTCTGGAGCCATGGCGACAACATGCACCAGCTCCTGCGCGTTCTCTGGCGTGACTGCCCCCTATCCCGGCGATCCCTCCTACCTTCTCGATCCGTTCCATCAGATCGATGTCGGCCATCTCGATCCCGAACGTCCGCCCCGGCGCTTCCACCGGGAGATCAAACCGCGGATGACGCCCAACCCGGCGAGCTTCGACGAGGCGTTCCGGCAGATCGGCGGCGTGAAGGTCGGAGGCGGCCCCAAGACGATCCCCGCCGACAAGTTCGCCTTCTGCGGAAGCATCGGATCGGGCTTCCTGATCCTCACGTCTCAGGTGCGGCTGAACGAGCCCAACGAGAGCTTCTATACCTCGTCCCACCATCGCCTTCGCGACAGCCATGTCGGGAGCGGCGGCCATTGGGTCGACATCGAGGTGTTCGGCCGGGCAAGCGACGAGGATCTGGCGACCATCCGGCGTCTGGCGCAGATGGCCGACACGCGAACCGTCCATGTCCGCCGCTCCGGCAATTGGGCCAGATCGTCGATCAAGGACATGGAGCAGGTTCGCGCGGCATGCGTCTGCGCCATCTCACGCTTGCTTCAAAATATCCAATCATACATATTCGAATATGCACCAGGGATATTCCAATGGCCCTCTACATCAAGGACGCCGAGGTCGACGCGCTTGCGGATGAGCTCAAGCGCCTGACCAAGGCTTCCACCAAGGCCGAGGCCGTGCGTGCCTCTCTCAAGCGCAGTGTCGATGAGGCTCGCGCGCAACTTCCAATTCGTCAACGCTTGGCGAAAACCTTGGCTATGGCCAAAGCCGCCGGTCCGTACGCGCCTGGCGACCACAAGGCAGAAACCGACGACATGTGGGGCGATCAGTGAGCCTCTTCATCGATGCCTCTGTCATGGTCGCCATTCTCGTCGAAGAAGCGGACGGGGAAGCCCTCCTCGATCGCCTCGAGCATGACGCTGGCCCTTTCTACGTATCGGCCGTCGCCCGCTTCGAGGCGGTCCTGTCCATCGCGGGACGCATGTCACGCGCTCGCACCGGGCAGGGGCCGACGTCGCCCGACGACATCGCGACCGCCCGACAGATGGTCGACGGGTTCATCTCAGACATGGAGGCGAGCGAGCTTCGCATCAGCGGCGATATCACCGAGAAGGCGATCGATGCCGCTACCCGCTTCGGCAAGTTCGTCGGACACCCCGCCAAGCTCAACATGGGCGATTGCTTCGCCTACGCTTGCGCGCGCGGCAATCGAGCCCGTCTCGCGTTCAAGGGCGACGACTTCCCCCACACCGACATCGGTTGGGATCGCACCGGAAGTTCCCTGCCGAGTCGGAAGGGCGCATGACGATAACCAGAGTCCAGTTCGACGACTTCAACCGTCGCCCCCTCGACGCCGCCACCATGGTTTGAAGACCCGCCTGCGAAACCAGCCGGTGCCCCATCACATCGGGGCCGCAGACCGCATCCGCTGATCCGGACCCGACGATGGCGCCCGACGGCCGCGGCGCACGATGAGAGGGAGAGGCAAGGGAGCCCGTGTGACGGGCTTTGGAGGAGAGCGAGGCTTTCCCGGCTCGTCGATGAAGATCGACATGCCTCTGGACCCCACACGCTTCCCCCTCGTGTATCCGGAGATCCTGGACCACATCCAGCAGCCCGACGTGCTGCTTCAGATCGGGCCGAGCCAACGAGCGAGCCTCGGCTGCCCGACCGAGACGGCCAGCACGTCGTGGTCCGGGTTCTCGATGGCAATGCTCGAACAGCTCATCCCGGCAGCGATCGAAGCCGGTGTGACCGTCATCGATGCGCGCGAATGCGAGATCGACGCCTATTGCTCGCTCGTCATCTGCGGTCCGATGGTCGCGGTCGGACCATCGAAAGCATGGCGGATCGACGGCGCGCGACATTGCCTCTCGTCCCTGAGGATCGCCGACGACGCGCTGCTCTACGCCGCGATCGGCGCGCTCGTTCACAACATGCCGGCGCTTCCCGACGAACCCGAAGCGATCGCGGCATGAGCCATATTCCCGACGCTTCCCCTCTCGATCCCGAAACCGCCGCGCGCATCGAGCGCGAGAACACGACCGTCGGCCAGTTCGAACGCCTCGCCGGCATTGGCCAGACCCATGAGGAACGCCGTGATTTCTGGATGCAGTTCCGGCACGAGGACGGAAACGAATGCATCCGCCTTGCGATGAACGAATGCCGACGCCGGATTGGCTTGCCACAGCGACCGCCGCCCAAAGCCAGGCTGATGAACCGACCCTGATCGCTTCGCCACGTTCAAAGGAGATCCCGCCATGCAGACCGATACGATCGAAACGATCTATCGGCTTCCCGTCTTTCGCCATCAGGTCATCAACGCTGAAAGCCTCGCGGACGCCTGCGCGGAAGCGGTTGCGGAGGAAAATTGGGATGGCGCCAGAAAGGCCTCTGACTCGTCCGGCGACGTCTTCGTCTCCGGAATCTGGAAGGGGACCGTCGAGCCCTATGGCGCTCGTCCCATGACTGTTCCGCCGGCGTTCGAGGAGGAGATCCAGCAAGAAGTCGCCCTGGATTCCAGGCTTACATCGATCCTGAAGGAGCCAGCCCGACCCATGGGCCTCTTGCAAGTGGAGGTCGAACGTTGGCTCCCGCGTGCGCTGGCCCTGATCGCAGAGGCCGAGAGAACCAGATCCGGCGATCCGCAACCTACGGTGTGATCCCCTACGTCGACGTCCCGTCGGCTTCGACTTGAACGACGGATCACGACCATGACTCCGGCGTCGATGATGGCGAAACCGATGGGCGCTAAGCTCGATCCAGAAACCTCAACCTCCGCCACGCTTGTTCAGGGGATTCGCATGGGAACATACGTTACAACCCTTCTGCTGGGTGGCGTGGTCGCCATGCTCAGCATGATGTAACCGACCAGCTTGGGCCTCGCGTTCTCGCAGGGCGCCGGCATGGCGCTGATCGCTATGGGAACGGTCTATTCGGCTGAGCTCTACCGTTTTCTCGAGCGCCGGATCGGTCGCTTTCCATGTCCCTGATCGAGCTTCCGCCTCGACGGCCATCAGAGGCGCCTTTCCTTGACGGAAAGGCGCCTTCTTCGTGCCGCCCAGTTGCAGGCGTGTTCACGCGTTGCTTGGGGGTCCAAGCCAGCCTGCTGAAGCTCGACTGGAATTTGAATCGCAGGCGTCCCGTCTCGTACGCCTCTCGCTTGCAGGGCGTGCGTCCGTGCGGATCGAACCGATCCGCATTGAGGTCTTCGGCGCTCGGTGCGGGCTGCGTCATGCCGCCGGTCAGCACCGAGGCAGCGGAGAGGAGGGAGAGGCGTTTGCGCCTCGGTGGCTCCCGTCGATCCGACTTCGATGAGACCTGCTTGCACGATCGACCATGAGACGTCGAACGGGCCACTCGGCCTCGAAGTCAATCCTATCGCCAGAATGGGCATCACCCTGTCGAAGCCTAACAGGCGTCTTGCGGAGCCAGTCGCGCCGTCGCGAAGGAAACCGCCCTCGCGACGCAGCGTCATATCGCAAACTGATCCTTCTTCGACGGAGACCGGTAACGATTTTTCCATTACATGGCTGTCGATCCGACCGGATCGTCCTCGCGAGCGGAGCCCTTGTCATGTTCTACATCTACCTCCCCTTCGACGACGAGGAGCTGAAGCATGGGGCAGACCATTACAGCCAGGTCGCGAAAGTGTTCCTGCACGGAACCAAGGTCGATCTGTCGTCGATCGGTAGCGGCGACATCCTCTACATCTTCGCGCACGGGCGATACGGTGGCGGGTCGCAGATCGTCGGGACGGTGAAAGGGTTCTTTGGCGGCAATAAGACCGCCTACAAGACGGCAAGCGAGGTGGCCTCCGAACTGGCCGGCTACAAGCTTCCCAAAAACTTCAAGGATCTGCGGGCGCTCGTGTGCTGGGGGGGCTATGTCGGCGGAAACACCGAGTGGGGCAAGCACACCCTGCGGCGGGTCGAGGGCCAGGCGCCGTTCGCCGGGCAGCTCTGCTCGGCCCTCAAGGGCAAGGGCTATACCAATCTCAACGTCACGGGCTACACGGGGACGGTCTCGTTCGTCGGCGCGAAAGCGCCGAGTTACCTGTCCGACATCCTGGTGACGCAGGGTGGCGCCGGAGCTCAAGCGGTCAAGGTCGGCAAGCTCGGGGATGCCAACAGCTTCGCCGAAAGGGACATGCCGCAGACACGGGCGCGCAGCGGCATGTCGGAGCAGCAAGGCGTCAACCGGTCCTTGAGCGATAGCAACCGCACCGTCTGGTACTGACGCGTCTCGACTTTCCAAAGGGTGGCCTGACGAGCCGCCGCTTCCCGGGCCCGTGCTCATTGACGCCCACCGCGCGACGGTGGCCGATGCCTCGATCGTCGCTGCATCGAGGCGCCGGGTTCTGCGCGTCAGGCTCGCCGGCAAGCCGGGTTTCGGCTTTTGCGCCGCCTTTTCGGGCGCATCTGCGTTCGCCAGGCCCGACGCGGGAGGTAAAGATCGATGGCGAGCTGGTCGATCGGATCTATGGGGCGGCGGCAATGCCGGAGCTCTGCCGAGGCGTCTTCCAGGACCGGACCCGTGTCGACGACGCCAAAGGGGGCGTGCTCCTGGTTGGAAACGGCGACACGTATCGCTGAATCGGCAGTTCCCCCTTCGTCGAGGAGATCACCGAGCGACATTGCACCTATGCCGACGCCTTCCTCGAGCGCCGGATCGGTCGTTTTCCACGTCCCTGATCAAGCTTCCGCTTCGACGGCTATCAGAGCGCCCTTCCTTGACGAAAAGGCGCTTTCCTGCCGCCCCAGTTGCAAGTTCATGGCCACTTTCGACCCGTTCAAGGCATTCTCAGCAGCGATCGGCGGTCTCGAATCCGGTCATTGGCCGTTCGCCGCAATTTCGAGCCTGATGCCCGCGACCGATCGCCGATCGTCGGATGGTAGTGGACGGAGCAGCCGGTGACGACGAGGAGAAGGTCTCGGTCCGCCCGCCGGGGCACGTTTCCGCGTGGTGGGTTATCCGAAGCCAGCACCTCCAGATGCCCGTCCGGCTGGGGCTCGGATCGTTGAAACGGGCTCACCGGGTCGGGAACGACCGGCACCATGATGCAGGCAAGCCGGAGTTTTTTGAGCAGATTGTCCTGGCAGTTCGGATGGTTCGGGTATCCCGCCCGCTCGTAGAGACCGCGATTGCAGGCGGGAAACAGCATGTCGTGCGGACAGGGCGAGTTATCGGCAACCAGCGTCAGCAGCGGTTTAGCCGGCTCGCTGTAGAAGCTCTCACCTACCTTGGGGAACAGGGCGCTCGTCCGGTCTCAGGTGATCACTGAATCGGGCCTGCGAAAGCTGACCGGACACACTTGCGTGGGTTTCGCCTTTGTTCCACACCCCAAGCTGTCTCCCTTGGCCTGCTAACGTTCTCGGGAGGGAAGGCGTCTAGGAGGCGGCATTGGAAGTTTTGCGTATCTCGGCATTTTCTGAGAATGGCGCGGGTGGCAACCCCGCCGGTGTTCTGATCGCGGACGCGTTTCCGAGCGATACGGACATGCACCGCATCGCCAGCGAAATCGGCTACTCAGAAACGGTCTTCGCCGTCCGGTCCGGTCCGGACTGGCGGGTGCGCTATTTCTCGCCGGAATCGGAAGTTCCCTTCTGCGGCCACGCCACCATCGCCTTGGGCGCTGCACTCACCATGCGAGAAGGGCCAGGCGTCTTCGCGTTAGCTCTGAATCAAACCCGGATCACAGTCGAAGGGCAGCGACGAGGGGATGCTTTGGTCGCGACCCTACAATCTCCGCCGACACATAGCACGCGCCCCTCCGACGAGCTCACCGAAGAGGTGCTGGACCTATTCGGCTACACGCCATCGAATCTGAACCTCGATATCCCGCCGGCTTTGGCCCACGGCGGAGCGGACCATTTCGTACTCGCCCTGAACTCCCGTATCGCGCTCGCCTCGATGCGGTATGATCTGGACGCAGGGCGCACCCTCATGTTGAGGGAAGGCTGGATCACGATCCTCCTCGCCTATGCCAAGACGCCGAACCTGTTCCATACCCGCAATCCCTTTGCCTCCGGCGGGGTGTACGAAGATCCGGCGACCGGAGCGGCAAGTGCGGCTCTGGGCGGGTACTTGAGAGACCTCGACTGGCCGCACGGCGGAGCGATCGAGATCGTGCAGGGAGAAGACATGGGAACGCGATCTCGCATCGGAGCGGTCATTCCCTCGACGCCCGGAAGCTCGATCCGCATATCCGGCGAAGCTCGTTTGTTGACCTAGCCGAACAGCTGCGATGCCCGCTTCCGATAAGCTGCTTCTCCAATCCTGCCCGACCAAGAACCATCCATCCTTCGCGTCAGCAAGCGTTCGAACGGCATGGTTCAACGGACCATCATCGCCGGAAGATCTGCCATGATCGCCGCAAGGGCGAGCCCGACGGCTCGACGGTGGACAGCCTGACGATCAACGCCCGGAGCGTCGATCCAGATCTCCGGTTCGCGGTCTCGTCCCTCCCGCGTTCCGCCACAGAGAAGCGTGTAGTGCCCGACATCCCGGCCGAGCGAGTGAAGTTCGCTCTTCGGCAGTTGCTCGTTCAGCCAGGCGGCGCACGGCGCCATCGGCGCTTCCCGGTCGTCTTCACCCACCATCAGGGTCACGGGAACCGTGATGCCGGCGAGGCTTTTCGGGGTGAACGCCCGGACGGTCGGCGCGGGAGCAAGGGCAACGGCCACGACGACGCGCGGATCCAGACAAGACGCCGATTGCCGCTCCCATGATGATCTGAAGACGGCGCTGTCGCGGCGCAACGGTTCGATCCGATCGCCGAGGTCGGGAAACTCACGAGGTCCCCGTCCGAGCTGCGTGGAGCCCGCCCATCGACCGAAACGGTCCATGTCCGTGATGGACTTACCCCGGGAAAGTGGAGAGCGGTTTCGATATTACGCGGCTTGTCTCTCGAACTGAAGCGGGCTGATGAAGGTTAGCGCCGAATGTCG
>NZ_JACIEK010000012.1 GCF_014196835.1 Aureimonas pseudogalii | reverse complement strand
GCGACATTCGGCGCTAACCTTCATCAGCCCGCTTCAGTTCGAGAGACAAGCCGCGTAATATCGAAACCGCTCTCCACTTTCCCGGGGTAAGTCCATGCGCCCATCGCGGCCACATCGGTCGCAGATCCGCTTCGATGCCTCCTCGGCCCAGTCCACGATGGCATCCACGTGATCGCCTCCGTTGTGCGTCATGCGGACGGCACCGAACTTTTCCTTGATGTCGGACCAAGCGAAGAACTCCCGTTCATCGTCCTCGAGCACGGCATCGACCCGCCGAAAGACCGTCCGCAGGAGTTCGGCCCAACCATCTCCCACGGCGAACCCGAAGGGACGTCCCTGGAACTGTTCAGTCCATTGTCGGCCTAGATGCACTCGCCAAACGGGATCATCGCTCATCACGGTGCTCAGTTCCGCAGGGTTGTATGCATACGGGCGTCGAGGACGCCCTCGACGTATCGCTTGAGGTCGCGGAGGCTGCCCTGCGCCCCGAACGCAGTCGACAGCGCCGTCAGCTCTTCGGCGTCGAATGCCGGCTCCATGGCTGGGGCCAACGATCTCTCCCGAAGCAGGTCGAGCCGGATGCGATTGGCGAGGGCAGGCACGTGCTGGAGGGAGGGCAACGGAACCCTGCAAACCCGAAGGCGGCTCAGAAGCGGACCGGGGATCGATGAGGTTGAGTTCGCTGTGAAGAGCCAGTTGAGCTTCGACGCGTCGACCTCGGTGTCGAGGTAGAGGTCGCGCCACCGTTCGGCCGAGATCGGTTCCAGAAGCGAGAGAAGGGGATCGTGCACCGACCCGGCAGACGAGCGGCCGGCCTTCTCGAGCTCATCGACCAGAACGCCTGGGTTCGCGACCTTGTGCTGAACCCACAGCCTTACGGGAACGGATGGATAGGCTCCCGACCAACGCCGCGCGGAGCCAGTCAGGCCATGGTCCATTGTCGTCCCGGCGTCGATGGGCGCGAACGGAATGCCGAAGGTGTCGAGAAGGTCGCGGCAGAGGCGGCTCTTGCCGGTTCCCGGAGCGCCGACCAGAAGCGTGGGCCGGAAGGATACGGCGTGCCCTTCACGGAGGTCCCCCAGGATTCGTTCGATCAACTCGGCCGCATGTGGATGCGCGTCGCGGAGATCACGACGCTTCTGGGTCAGCAAGTGCGTTGTCACGAGCGGCAGGGTCTTGCCGACGATGTCGCCAACGCCCGACGCCCGTCGCTCCTGCGGCGGCAACGTCGAATGAGAAATCACGACACGCGATGGAGCTTCCTCGCCCCGCCCGACCTCAAATGCCTGTGCCAAGGCTGCGCAAGCAACCTTGGCACTGCTGTCCGCGCCATCGGAAGCCGTCGCGTATCCTTCCCGATATCCATCGTCCCGAGCGTCTGTTGCAACGGCGGCCCAGAGGCCGGAGATCACCTCCACCCCCAAATCCTTTGCATGGTCGGTGAGCGAGCTGTCCTCGCGGCGGTTACGGCTTCTGGCCCCGTTCGCAATGGCGCCCCAGCCCGCGGCATAGCCCACCATCCATTCGGCGTCGTTGAGCGCGCGCGTGAGAAGGCGGCGACCGGCGACGTCGAGCGTCCTCCCCCGAACGGCGTCCCGTAAGGACGCCACGAGGTAGCCCTCGGCAGCGCAGCGACTGGAAAGCTCAATCTGAGCCGGGCGGTATCCCGAGGCTGCGAGGTAGGTCAGCACGGTCCATTTCAGGGTTTCGTCAGCGTCCAGCAGGAGCTCCGCGAGAGGCGAGTCCACGAGATGCGGATGATCGGTCCTGCTGGCTTCGGCGATCATGTCGAGGAGAAAGCGGCTTCGCTCGTGAGCGAGGCCTTCACGCATGCGTTGAAGTCGATCCTCAAGCATTGAGTACCCGAAGGTGATGAGCTCGTGAATGGGATGCCGATCTCGCAGGACGGTGATCTCACCGGAGGAGAGAGGGGCAGCAAACCTATCTGCCATTAAAGGCCTCCGCACGTAACGTTCGAGAGCGATGATGCCATTGAGAGCCGCTCCCCTTTAGCCGGGAGCCGGGATAATCGGCTCGCTCTAGCGGAACGACAGCGAGTTAGAGATTTTCCCGGGACAACTGCCACAGCGGCGCGAGCCGAGATCAACATCGAGCGAAGGGGATGGCGGAAGATGCCTAACCGTCATTCGCCGACAGCATTAAGTTCGAGCAAGCACCGTTCCACGCGCGTTCTTAGGTCGTGGGCGATCGAGACGACGCGATCATCCGGCGGCAACATAGAGGCGATGGCAGCTCCGGGCGCGAGGTTCTGGCGGGAGCGGCTGGTTGCCGCCTGTGCCAGCCAGCCCAGCGATCTCCATACAGGGAGGCTCCCGTCCCCGACCATATGCCATTCTTGACGATATGCAGCACCCAAGGCGTCCATGGCCAGCTCTAGCGCGGCACCGGAATCGCCGAGCGCACCGAGGTAGAGACGGCACCGGAGGCGCTCCTCGCGGAAGGCGCCTGCCTCGTCGCCGGCAAGGTTTGCAAGGATTTGCTCGACGATGCGGACATCCTCGACGTCCGTTGTTGTCTTAGCTCGTTCCAAAGCTTCCAATAGCTCCGGACTGGTATTTTGATACCCATTCTCGATGAGGTGCCTTCGCAGGAGGAACCAAAAGTGAGCCATGTCCAGATCCAGCTCAGCCCCAAAGAATGAGCTGCCTCGGAGAAGGTCGTCGGCTGTAGGGAATATGTACCCCTTTGAAGCAGCGAGATCGCGTGCCGCGTCTCTTTCCCGTCGTTCCGTCCGAAAGTCGCGCGAGGCCTGCATGTGCTGGTGCACTGGGTCAGAGTCCCAACCGTCATTCGTCTGCATTGGGGCGCCATCCGTTGAAAATTGGAGACCGCGCGAATCGCCAGAAAGCTGCAACCGCACGAGCCCTCTTATCAGGTCCGCATAATTTATGCAATTTTCTTCCGATTATATGCACAAAAATGCAGAAAATCGGAATTGTTGACAAGGCTTGGCTAGCTCTGATCCTCACACGAATGCTAGTCGAGCCACACCTTCTCAAAGCCGCGAGATTTATGTTGTCCCTTTCTCAGGACGACCTCGCGAAGGAGGCAAAACTGAGCATCCGCACGATCCATAAATTGGAAGCAGGAGGTCGCGGCTTAAGCCTTTCAAGCCTCGAAGCGGTACGTCGCGTTCTTGAGGCAAGGGGTATTGTGTTTCTTGGGAAGACGGAGTCGATGGGCCCCGGTTTCCGCGTGACACACGCCATCTCTGACTCATGGCAGTACGTGCCGCCAGAGTCTGATCCGCCCGGTTGAATTGCCAGCGACTACTTTGGTCATCGCCTATCACGATTGCGAATAGCAGGGAGGATGGACTCTTTGTGGGCTCTACAAGCCCCTCCTTCGTCGGGGTCCAAAGAAGCGCCTCACTGAAACAAGGCTTGAGCGCAGATCAGGCGGCTAGGGCTCATTCGAGGTGAGCGCCGCCTGATCTGCGCTCAAGCCTCTCCGTTTAGTAAGTATGACTTACGGAAGACGTTTCTGCCGCAGGGGGACTAGGCTACGACGTGAAGGTGCTGCGCAAGGTGGTGTCGCTGCGCAAGCAGGACCGCGACGAGCGGGCCGAGCAGGAGGCGATCCTCGATCTCTACCTGCAGGCGCTCGGCATGGTCTGAGCCGCCGCCGCGGCCCTTTCGCAGCGGCCGGCGTCTGCCGCCGATGCGGCACCGAACCGGTCGAACGGGTGTTTTCGCCCGAAACTGCACCCGTCGCCGCATCGGGAGACCTCCGGTGCGGGCCGCCGGATGGCGGATAGCGGCTGCATCCCTGCAGACCCGCGCGTCGCGGCGAAACGCGATCGAGCAGGGCGTCAGCCAACGGGTCGGAAAGCGCCCGCTTCCGAGCCGTTCAGCCGTGACCGGCCCCGTCCGTTCGGGGCTGGGCCGAAGCGCGAGGGCAGGCCCCTCGCAAGACGCTCGGCCCGGGCGGCGCGCCCGGCTTCGTCAGGACGCCGCCGCGAGGACAGCCGGCGGCTCGTAGGTGCAGGCTGTTCCCTTTCGGGACCGTTTCGCGGCGTAGAGGGCCACGTCGGCGCATTTCATCAGGGTCTCGCGGCCCCGCGGCGCGTCGCTCGCCCAGGCGCAGCCGACGGTGCCGCTGACGGGCAGGATGCGTCCGGGTTCCCCGATCCAGACGCAGAGGTCCGCCAGCAGCCGGTCCATCCTCTGCGGGAACGCCGCGGGGTCCTTCATGTCCGGCACGATCACCGCGAATTCGTCGCCGCCGAGGCGAGCGGCGAAGCCGTCTCGACGGCACCACGAACGGAGACGCTCGCCGATCCGGCGCAGGGCTTCGTCGCCCGCCGCATGCCCGAGATTGTCGTTCACCGCCTTGAAGCCGTCGAGGTCGATCAGGAGAACGGCGAGATCCTCGCCGGAGAGGTCCGCCGCGCTCAGCCGCGCGTCGAGGACCCGGTGGAACTCGGCCCGGTTGGCGAGCCCCGTGAGATCGTCGGTGCGGCTGATGCGGATGAGCTCCTGCTCCATCCGGTGCCGGTCGGTGATGTCCTGGAGGACCCCGACGACGGCGACGGCTTGTCCGCCGACCGTCTCGACGTCGCCCAGGCAGCGGACACGCTTCGATCGGCCCCTCGCGGTCACGAAGTCCGCCTCGGCTTCGAAGGACTCGCCGCTCGCGATGCTGGCGGCCAGCGTCCCGGCCAGCCGCTGGCGGTCGGCTTCCGGATAGAACGCGAGAGCGTCGGCGAGCGAGGGCCCGCATCCCGGCGGCACGTCGTGGATGGCATGGACGCCGTCCGACCATTCCAAGCTGTCGTCGGCCAGCGTCAGCCGCCACGACCCCATGTCGGCGATGCGCTCGGCCTGCTTGAACAGGCGCCGCTCGCGCGCCAGCCCCTGGTTGGCCTGCTCCTTGGCCTGCGCCACTTCGATGGCCCGCCGCGCCGTCATCCGCGCCTCGAGCAGCGCCTCGGCGATGCAGGCCAGCTCCTGCAGCGCCTCGAGCTCGCCGCCCTGAATCTCGCGCGGCGCGTCGTCGATGACGCAGAGCGTTCCCACGGGAACGTCGACGCCCGCCGTCGAGCGGGCCGAGACGGGCACCCCGGCGTAGAAGCGGATCTTGGGACCGCCGCACACGAGCGGGCTGGAGGCGAAGCGCGGGTCGCAGGCCGCGTCCGGCAGCACGAGGGCGCGTTCGTTCTCGACCACCCAGTTGCAGAGGGCGGGCTCGCGCGCCGTCTGCGAGGCGGGCATGCCGACATGCGCCTTGAACCACTGCCGGTCGCGGTCGATCAGGGTGAACGAGGAGGCCATCGTGCCGAAGAGGCGGTGCGCGAGGGAGGCAAGAGCATTGAACTCGCGTTCCGCCGGCGTGTCGAGGATCGCGAGGTCGAGGAGAACCCCGATCCGTTCGGCTTCTCTGTGCTGATCGACCATGCCGCTCTTCCCGAGACCGAACCCCGAACGTTCAACGCACGTCGTCCGCAACGGGAACCTCGCACGCCCATGACGAACGATTCACGATGAAACGAGGTTAAGCATCGATGAATAGCGCAGAGCGGTTCCCTTGCTGCGCGGCGCCATCGTGCCGGCAAGTCCGGCAACGGTGCGCCGGGCGGCCGTCGGCCGGGTTCGCGCCCGCGTTCAGCGCGGCGCTGCGGCGCCGTGGTCCCGGACGACCGGCGGGAGCATGACGCCGATGGAGGGCAGCGCCTCGAAGGCGGGGCGGGCGAACCAGTAGCCCTGGAAGAGGCGGATGCCGGCCGCCTTCAGCACGAAAAACTCCTCCTGCGTCTCGATGCCTTCGGCGAGGACCGTGATGTCGAGGGTGCGGGCGATGCCGACGATACCCGCCACCACTGCCTGGCGCGCCCGGCTGGTGTCGATGCCGCGAACGATCTTCATGTCGATCTTGATGAGGTCGGGCTGGAACTCGACGAGAAGCCCGAGGCCGGCATGGCCGGCGCCGAAATCGTCGATCGCGGTGACGAAGCCGTGCTTGCGGTATTCGGTGATGATGCGGGTGAGGTGCGTGGGGTCGCTGACCTCCTCGTCCTCGGTGAACTCGAACATGATCGCCGATTTCGGGAAGCCGTGCCGGTTGGCGGCGGCCAGGGTGGCGCGAAGGCAGGCCGCGGGCTCGTAGACGGCGTTGGGCATGAAGTTGATGGAGAGCTTCAGGTCGCCGTCGGCGGGGAAGAGGCGGGCGGCCAGCTCGATCGCCTTCACCCGGCAGGCCTGGTCGAAGCGGTAGCGCTGCTCGGCCGACACGCGCGACAGCATCGCGTAGGCGCCCTCGCCGCCGGTGCCACGGATCAGCGCCTCGTAGCCCCAGACCCGCTCGCGCCCGACATCGTAGATCGGCTGGAACGCCATGGAGAAGTCGAAGTCGAGCTTGACGCCGCTGTGGCATCCTTCGCAAGGGGCGGTCATCGCAAGGGTTCCGGTTCGTCTCTTTCCCCAGCGTGGCACCGCGAAATTGCCGAACCCTGAATGCAGCACGCCTGTTTTCGTAGCAGGCCAACGGTTCGGGAACGAATGCCTGCGACCGGCGAAGGCCGAAGGGTTTGCTGGTCTTCTCGCTCGCAGGGCCGGCGGCGGGACGATCGACGCTCGAATGGCTCCTTCGGGCGGCTCGCGCGTTGATTCGACGACGACCAACGAGGACGAGGCATCATGGGCACGACGCTGACGGCGCAGTTCGAGACGAGACGCGAAGCGGAGATGACGATCGAACGCCTGGTGCAGGAGCACGGGATCGAGCGGACGGACATCTTCGTCGCCGCCGCCGGGCGGGAGAACACCGCCGGCGAGGAGACGGCGGGCTCCGACACCGCCGCTGGCGCGCCGAGCCCCGGGACGCGCCACGACGCCGCCTTGAACGGCGCGATCGAGGTCTCCGTCGACATCGAGGACGAGGGCAAGCGGACCTTGATCCGCAAAGCCTTCGCCGAGTTCAGCGCCCACGACGTCGAGGAGGCGTGACGATGACGAAGCCGACCGATCAGGTGTTCTCCCGCCGTTCCGCCGACGAGACGGACCGGGTGCCGGCGGGCGGCGAGACGCCGCGCGTGTCCGACACGCTGGTGGGCGCCAAGGACTCGCCCGACCCCGACTCTCATGCGGAAGCGCAGGCGAACGTGCTGACGGACACCGAGGCCGGCGCGATGCCCGACAATGACGAAGGCGGCATCGTTCCGCTGAAACGCCGCGAGTAACGCCAAGGACGGATCGGACGGAGTGGGGATGCGGGGTCGCAGGGTCCAAGGCCCCCCGCCGAGCGCCGATGGTTGGACCGGCGCATCCCCCTGCCCGCCGGAGGAAGACGTGAACGACACCGCAGGGCGCCGCTCGTCCGGCCTATCGTTCCAAGATCGAGCGCGTCAGATGAAACGAAGACCGTATGAGGCGGCGAAGGTGCGTCGTCGCAAGCGGGATCACGGCCGCGCGAGCCGAGGCCGGCGACAGGCGACGGCGGCCGGCGGATGCATCATTCAACCTCGATCCCTCGGTTGGCAGACACTTGCGCGACAAGGACGGCATCTCGCGCCGAAGCCGATCGAGCAATCGCGGCAGGACGAGCGTTCCGACAGGTCATCTCGCCGATCCATGCTCTCCCCGTCATAGTGAGCGAGAAAAATCGGCGGGGTTGACGATGTCAGCGGGCGCGGCGACGGCGGTGGCCGAGACCCATCTCCTTGGCGAGACGGGAGCGGGCCGCCGCATAGCTCGGGGCGACCATCGGATAGTCCGCCGGCAGATCCCACTTCTCGCGATAGGCTTCGGGCGTGAGATCGTAATGCGTCATCAGATGGCGCTTCAGCGACTTGAACCGCTTGCCGTCCTCGAGGCAGACGACGTAGTCGTCGGTCACGGACTTGCGAACGGAAACCGCAGGCTTCGGCTTCTCGGCGGGCGCGGCGCGGACCGTCTCGATGCCGGTGCGACCGAGCGCGGCAAAGACGTCCATGATGAGAGAGGGCAGATCGGCGACCGGCAGGGAATTGTTGCCGACATAGGCGGCAACCACGTCCGCCGTCAGTTCCATGAGCACGTCCTTCGTCACCTCGGGCGTGCCGCGATCCTCGATCGATTCCGTCATCCTGGCCTTCCTGTGCGTCATGACGTCTGCGGGATGCGCGTGCCCCATGAACCCCATAGGTCGGGAGCGGCTTGCGCCTGCGGAGCGTTCCTACAACAAATGTTAATCGAAACCAAATGTTAACGGCGATCGTCTTCCGCGACCTGCCCATTCCTGTCAAGTTTCAATTGGGTCAGATTGGGTGATGCACGCAGAAATGAAAAGTTGATGAGGGGCCTCCACAGGATCAGACCGGTGACTTGCCATCCCCGCCAGATGTCGTCGGCTTCGCTCTGCCCTCACAACTATAGAACGATTTCGTTTCATTAAAAATCTGGTGCAGATGGCGAGCCTTCGGAAGACCCGCTTGGCGGAGCGGGCCCGTTTTGTCTGATGAGTACTGCAATCACCATGCGGATTGCCCTCCAGCACGAAATCCGAGGCGCGGGGTCCATGGCGACTTCGCTTCGCCCCGCTCGGCGGGCGTCATGGCAGGCGTCAGGGCAGGCCCCGAAATGCAGGAAGCCCGCGACATCCGTCGCGGGCTTCCTGCATTTTCCGAGCGAGTGGCGACCGTGCGTCAGTCCAGTTTGTGCACCGGAAGGAAGTTCACGGCCTTGCCCTCGAAATGCTGCGGCCCGGACGGTGCGCCGCCCTTCGAGGAGAAGCCCCGCGCGAAGACCGCCGCCGGCAGGTTGCCGATGAGCGTGTCGGCGACGGGCCGCCCCATGCGGGTCTCGACGGCGCGGCGCTCGGGATTGGTGATGAGCGTGGCGATCTCGATGCGCCGCGCGATCGCGGCGTCGTTCACGCCAGCCGGACGCGGCGCCGGGCGTGCAGCGGCACGGGCGACCTCGTCGCCGACGACGCGCCCGCCCTTCGCGGCCGCGCTGCGCCGCACGGCGGCGGCCGGCAGGGGAACGGCGGACGGCAGGGCCGCCCTCGCAGCCGGCAGGGCCGCGAGCACCGGCGCCATCGGCCGATCGAGGGCGGCCACGATCATCGGCTTCTCGGCCGCGTGGGCAGGGACGGGCTTGACCATCGCGGCGGCGATTTCGGACACGGCCGAGGTCGAGCGCAGCGGCGCGGCCTCGCTTCGGGTCTCGGTCACCAGCACGGGCTCGGCGTCGGGCATGGCCGCGGCGATGATGGCCTCCGGGGTCAGTCCCTCGTCGTCGGCGCTGGCAATCATGCGCGGTGTCGGCAGGGCGCTCTGCTCGCCGCGCAGCACGGCCTCGAAGGGCGGCCGCTCGCGCGGGGTGGGAACGGCATAGGCGAGCTGGCCGGGCGCGGCGGGCGGCGCCTCTTCCTCGAGCGCGGCGACGAGCGTCTCGTCGAGCGTCTGGGGCACCGGCGAACCGGTGGCGGCGGGGCGGCCCGGCGCGGCGGTGGGAACGGGAACACGCGTCGGCGTCAGCGCCGCGATCTGCGTGTCGGCGACGGTCGGCAGCTCCGCCGGGGCGGTGAGCGGCGCGCGGGCCGGCGGCGCCGAGCTGTCGAAGGCGTTGCGGTCGGACATGGCGACGGCGGCGGGCACGCCGGCCGGCACGGGCGGCGAGGCCCGCGGCACGCGGACCGCGGCGACCTGAACTTCGGGCTCCGGGTCTCGAACGGCCGGGGCCGACTTGGTGCGACCCACCGGGGCGGACGTCGCCTCGGCCTCGTCCTCGGCCTCGTCGGCACCGCCGCCGAAGATCATCGCCAGAAGCGACTTGCCGCCGCCGGAGCGACCCGACGAGGACGCGATCTGGATGTCGTTGGAGCCCTTGCGCTTGTTGTAGGAGGCCATCGCGGTCTCGTAGCCCGGCAGCGGCTTGCCGTCGGCGGGCAGATGGATCGTGTTGCCCTTCGGGAAGACCTGCGCGAGCTCGGAGCGGCTCATGCGCGGCCAGTAGCGGCCCTTGCCGGTGTCGAAATGCACGAAGGGCGAGCCCGAACGCGGATAGTAGCCGACGCCGCCGAGTTGCATGCGAAGGCCGATGTCGCGCACCTTCTTCAGCGGCACGTCGGGCAGGAAGAAGTCCACGGCCTTGCCGGACATGTGCAGGCTGGTGCCGGCGACGCCGGACGAGCGCGAGCGCAGCATGGAATTGGTGCCGGGCGAGCGATAGCCGCCGATGACGTGGATGTAGCCGCGCGATCCCGATTGCCGGTAGGCCTCCCACATGAGGTCGAGCAGCTTGGGATCCATGTTCGTGGGCTTGCTCTCGCGCCAGTCGCGCAGCGCCCAGTTGGCCTTCTTCAGGCCGTCCGGCAGGAACTTGCCGTCGCGCTTGTAGGTGATCTCCGTCTTTTCCTGGAGATGCACGTGGTAGAGCTTGAGCGTGCGCGTCTCGGCCTGTGCGGCCGTCGCGCTCGCCAGGGCGACGAGGCCGGCGAGAAGAATCGCGGCTCGTGCGGCGACGCGGCGCGATACGCATTGGGTCCAAAAGGACATGCGGCTGATTCCCCCGGTACCCGGTGTCGACGGTGCGCGTCCCCGATCGTCGATCGCTGAGGCTCTGATCGTCAGAGTTCCATCGGCAATGAGTGCGGCATCACGATGACACTTGTCCAATTTCTTCGCTACTACACGGGTTAATGGTTAACGGGCAATGAAAATGGCGTCGACGGATCGATGGCGCCGTGGCAGGCGCGCCGGCGCGGGTCAGTCCGGCCCGTCGATTCGCCCGTCCCGGAGCTTGCGGTAGAGGGTGGTGCGGCCGATGCCGAGATGGCGCGCCGCCGCCGAAAGCCGGCCGTCATGCAGCGCGATCGCCGCCGCGATCGTCTCCCGCTCGACCTCGGCGAGGGTCATCGGACGCCCGTCCGCCGCCACCGGCGAAAATCGATAGCCGGGAGCAGGACCGTTCGCCTCGGAGGGCGGGAGCGGCGACCGGCCGAGGGCGGCCACGTCGTCTTCGTCCTCGCGCTCCTCGCCCGGCCCGGCTGCGCCGAAGGCGGCGAGATCGAGCCGCTCGCCCTCGCTGAGCACCACCGCGCGGTGGACGCTGTTCTCGAGCTGGCGGATGTTGCCGGGCCAGTCCGCCGCCTCGAGATGGCGCCGGGCCGCCGGCGTCAGGCGCTTGGCGCCGGCCGAGAAGCGGGCGGCGAAGACTTCGGCAAGGCCCGCGATCTCGCCGCGCCGATCCTTCAGCGGCGGCACGCGGATGGGAAAGACGTGCAGCCGGTAGAACAGATCCTCGCGAAAGCGCCCCTCCGCGACCTCGCGCTCGAGATCGCGATGCGTCGCCGCGATGATGCGCACGTCGGTGCGCACCGGCTGCGCCGCGCCGACGGGATCGATCTCGCCCTCCTGCAGCGCCCGCAGCAGCTTCACTTGCACCTCGGGCGCGAGATCGCCCACCTCGTCGAGAAAGAGCGTGCCGCCGTCGGCCTCCATGAAGCGGCCGGGCTGGCGCTGCGTCGCGCCGGTGAAGGCGCCGCGCTCGTGGCCGAAGAGGAGGCTCTCGGCGAGCTCGCGCGGCAGCGCCCCGCAATTGACGGCGACGAAGGGGCGCCCGGCGCGCGGGCCGGCCTCGACGATGCGGCGCGCCAGCCATTCCTTGCCGGTTCCGGTCTCGCCGAAGAGCAGCACGGGGATGGCGGATCGGGCGGCGCGCTCGGCCAGATGCAGCGCCTCGCCCATCGCGCCGCTCGCGCGGGGCCGGGCCGGCAGGGCGGTGGACGCCTCGGCGAACGGCAGGACACGTGCCGCCTCGATCGCCGCCGCGATCCTCGCGGGCGAGGCCGGCTTGACGAGGAAGTCGCAGGCCCCGGCCCGCATCGCCTCCACCACCGTGTCGAGCCCGGCGCGCGCCGTCTGCACCACCACGGGCAGGCCGGAGCCGGCGGCCTGCAGGCGCCGCAGCAGGTCGAGGCCGTGGCCGTCCGGCAGCAGAAGATCGAGCACGAGCACGGCGAAACCGGCGGCCGCGGGCTCGCCGAGCCGCTGCCAGGCCTCGCCGACGCTGCCTGCCTCCACGACGCGCGCGCCCATGCGCTCGGCCACCGCCGAGACGAGGCGGCGCTGGATCGGGTCGTCGTCGACGACGAAGAGGGTGAAGGCGGCGGCCTTCTCGGGTTCGCTTTTGGGGCGCATCGGCATAAGTCTGCCACGGGAGCGGTGAATCATTCGCCCATCCCGTGCCGCCCGCATTCGCCCGACGAGGACCGCCATGACCGCACCGTCCGCCGCCCGCTCCCGAGAGGACGATCTCGGCGTGCTTCCCGAATGGAACCTCGGGGATCTCTATCCCGCGATCGACGCACCCGAGATCGAGGCCGACCTCCGGTCTTCGCAGGCGCGGGCCACCGCCTTCGCCGCGCGCTGGCGCGGCACGTTGGCGGCGGCGGCCGCGCAGGGCGGGGCGAGCGGCCTCGCCGAGGCCGTGGTCGAGTTCGAGGCGATCGAGGAGCTGCTCGGCCGCCTCGTCTCCTTCGCCGGCCTCGTCTATTCGGCGGACACGTCCAGCCCCGCGCACGCCAAGTTCTACGGCGACATCCAGGCCCGCGTCACCGACATCTCCTCGGCGCTCCTGTTCTTCCCGCTCGAGCTCAACCGGATCGACGACGCGGCGATGGACGCCTGCATCGCCGCAGACCCGGCGCTCGCGCGCTACCGGCCGTGGCTGGTCGACCTTCGCCTCGACAAGCCCTACCAGCTCGAGGACCGCGTCGAGGAGCTGTTCCACGAGAAGTCGGTGACCGGGCACGGCGCCTGGAACCGGCTCTTCGACGAGACCATGACCTCGCTGCGCTTCGAGGTGGACGGCGAGACCCTGGCGCTGGAGGAGACGCTGAACCTCCTGCAGGATCCCGACCGCGAGCGCCGGCGCAAAGGCGCCGAGGCGCTGGCGGCCGTGTTCTCGGCGAACCTTCGCACCTTCACGCTGCTCACCAACACGCTGGCCAAGGACAAGGAGATCTCCGACCGCTGGCGCGGCTTTGCCGACGTCGCCGATTCCCGCCATCTCGCCAACCGCGTCGAGCGCGAGGTGGTGGATGCGCTGGCCTCGGCCGTCGCCGACGCCTACCCCTCGATCTCGCATCGCTACTACAAGCTGAAGGCGCGCTGGCTGGGGCTGGAGACGCTGGAATTCTACGACCGCAACGCGCCGCTGCCGGGCGCCTCGCGCCGCGTCATCCCCTGGGAGGAGGCGCGCGCCATCGTGATCTCGGCCTATCGGGGCTTCGCGCCCGACATGGCCGAGATCGCCGACCGCTTCTTCACCGAGCGCTGGATCGACGCTGGCGTTCGCCCCGGCAAGGCGCCGGGCGCCTTCGCGCACCCGACCGTACCCTCCGCGCACCCCTACGTGCTGCTCAACTATCTCGGCAAGCCGCGCGACGTGATGACGCTCGCGCACGAGCTCGGCCACGGCGTGCACCAGGTGCTGGCCGCGCCGCAGGGCGCGCTCATGGCCTCGACGCCGCTGACGCTCGCCGAGACCGCCTCGGTGTTCGGCGAGATGCTGACCTTCCGCTCGCTGCTGGAGGCCGCCAAGGACACGGCGGAGCGCAAGATGCTGCTCGCCTCGAAGGTCGAGGACATGATCAACACGGTGATCCGCCAGATCGCCTTCTATCTCTTCGAGCGCGAGCTACACCTGGAGCGGCGCCGGGGCGAACTGACGGCCGAGCGGATCGGCGAGATCTGGGTGGAGGTGCAGGGCCGCTCGCTCGGGTCCTCGGTGCATCTGGGGCCGGGCTACGAGAGCTTCTGGTCCTACGTGCCGCACTTCGTGCACTCACCCTTCTACGTCTACGCCTACGCCTTCGGCGACTGCCTCGTGAACTCGCTCTACGCGGTCTACCAGAACGCCGAGGCCGGCTTCGGCGAGAAGTATTTCGCGATGCTGGAAGCCGGCGGCACCAAGCACCATTCCGAGCTTCTCGCCCCCTTCGGCCTCGACGCCTCCGACCCCGCCTTCTGGCACAAGGGCCTCTCGGTGATCTCCGGCTTCATCGACGAGCTGGAGGCGATGGACTGATCTCGCGCGGGCAGGTTGCATCATATAGGCTGCCGGCACCGCGCGAGATCCTGCAAGAGCGACGTTCGGGGCTGATCATGACGGTTCTCAGATTGACCGAGGAGGGGCATCTCGTGCTGCCCGACGACATGCGCCGCGTCCTCGGCCTTGCGGCCGGCGATGCCGTGGAGGTCGAGCTGGAAGGGCGCGGCCTTCGTCTTCGTGTGCCCGCGCTGCAACCCACTGGCTCTGGCGGGACCGACATCGGGCCGTGGCTCGGTCGTGGCGGCTCGTTCCGCACGACCACAGAAATCGACGGCCATGTCGATGCGCTCCGCGAGGAATGGAATTGATCTCGGCCCTCACGGCCCGCCGCGTCTCTGTCGATACGAACGTCTTCATCTACCTTCTCGAAGGCGTCGAGGGTTTGGAGGAAGTGTCTCAGACCTTTCGGCGCATTATCGTCGAGCGGGCCTTCGAGGCCTTCACCTCCGAGTTCACCCTCTGCGAGGTCCTCGTCCACCCTCTCCGACGCGCCGCCGACGAGGAGGTGGCAGCCTATCGCTCGCTGATCGAGATATCCGGCGCCTTCACGACGATTCCGGTGGATTTGCCTGCCTTCGTCGAAGCGGCCAGGCTGCGAGCCACCTTGGGTCTGCGCACGCCCGACGCCATCCACGTCGCATGCGCGCTCCATTCGGGATGCGACGTGATCCTGTCGAACGACCAGCGGCTGCAACTGCATTCGCACCTGATCCGCGTCGAGTTCCGCTGAACCGCCCGCTCACCCCAACGCATCGCCCCAATCGGCCCGCCGCGCCGCCCGAAACCGCTCGCCCTCGCGCTTGGTCACCAGCGCCTCCTCCAGCGTGCCGTCGGGGCGGCAAAGCTTGAGCGCGACCTTGCCGCTACCGGCGCGCGGCGGCGCGAGGATGCGGGCGCGCCGCGCCGGCACGACCATGCGCGTGGCCGCGAGGTAGATGAACTTCTCGTCCTCGAAGGGCACCACGGCTTCCTTGGTGCGCAGGTGCACCCGCGTGCGCGCCACCCGCCGTGCGAAATGGCACCAGTCCGGCGCCTGGACGGGGCACGGCGCTTCGTGGGCGCAAGGGGCGGCGATGGCGGCGCCGAGCGCGAGGAGCCGCTCGCGAACGGCGAGGATGCGCCGCCAGCCGGCGGGCGTGCCAGGCTCCACCACGAGGAGCACGCCGCGCGTGCGCGCCCAAAGCGCCCCGACGAGCGCCGGCAGCGCGGCGGGGTCGAGCTCGTCGAGGACGTAGGAAAGCACCACCAGATCGGCCGCCGGGGCGGCGGCGAGATCGGCGGCGACGGTGCCCTCGCGCCAGTCCGGCGCGAAGGCGAAGGCCCCCGCCCCCAGTCGCTCGCCCATCGCGCGGATCGGGCGGCTGGCTTCGAGCAGCGTCGCCGCCGCCATCGCGGGCCAGCGCTCGGTCGCGGCCCAGAGCGCGGTGCCCGGACCGGCGCCGACGTCGAGGAGGCTCGAAGGCGCGAAGTCCGGCAGGGCGTCTTCCAGTTCGGCCATCGCGGCGGCGAGCGCGGCGAAGGTGGCGGGAAGGCGGGCGGCGAGATAGGCCTTGGCGAAGAGATCGTCGGAGAGATGCAGGCGCCCGTCGCGCGTCTCGGCCCGGTAGCGCCGCGACAGCGCCTCGCCGGCGCGGGCGAGATCGGCGGTCGGCACGCCCTCGAGCACGGCGTCCACGGCGGAGCGAAGCAGGCGCGGCAGTTCCATCGGCGGTGGGCGCCTTTCGCGACGGCGGGCGGCGGCGGCCCGGATGAGGCGGCGGCCCGGATGAGACGGGGCGGGATCCGCGCGTCCACGTGGCCCGGCGGCGAGCGGCGCGGCCGCTTTTCCCTTTTATTTGACAGCGTTCTGCTCTAGCCCGGCCCTTGAGACAAGAGTTCGAAACGAAAGGGACAGCCGCATGTCGCACGAGAACCATCCGGTCCACGCCGAGATCACCGGTCCGGTCGTCATGATCGGCTTCGGCTCGATCGGCCGAGGAACGCTGCCCCTGATCGAGCGGCATTTCCGGTTCGACAAGTCGCGCATGACCGTGATCGACCCGCGCGACACCGATCGCCACCTCCTCGACGAGCGCGGCATCCGTTTCGTGCAGGAGGCCGTCACCCGCGCCAACTATGAGGATCTCCTGAAGCCGCTCCTCACGGAAGGGCAGGGCCAGGGCTTCCTCGTCAACCTTTCGGTGGACACCGGCTCGGTGGATCTCATGCGCATGTGCCGCGAGCTCGGCGTGCTCTACATCGACACGGTGGTGGAGCCCTGGCTCGGCTTCTACTTCGACGAGAACATGTCGAACGCCGAGCGCACGAACTATGCGCTGCGCGAGACGCTGCGCAAGGAAAAGCGCAAGAATCCCGGCGGCACCACGGCGGTCTCCACCTGCGGCGCCAATCCCGGCATGGTCTCCTGGTTCGTCAAGCAGGCGCTTGTCGACATCGCCCGCGACACCGGCCTCGATTTCGAGGAGCCGAGTGCGGACGACCGCGAGGGCTGGGCCAAGCTGATGAAGAAGGTGGGCGTCAAGGGCATCCACATCGCCGAGCGCGACACGCAGGTCGCCGCCCGTCCCAAGCCCATGAACGTCTTCTGGAACACCTGGTCGGTGGAGGGCTTCCTGTCGGAGGGCATGCAGCCGGCCGAGCTCGGCTGGGGCACGCACGAGAAGTGGATGCCCAAGAACGCCAAGGAGCACAAGAAGGGCTGCCAGGCCGCGATCTATCTGGAGCAGCCCGGCGCCAACACGCGCGTGCGCTCGTGGTGCCCGACGCCCGGCGCCCAGTACGGCTTCCTCGTCACGCACAACGAATCCATCTCGATCGCCGACTTCTTCACCCATCGCAACAAGGAGGACGAGGTCACCTATCGTCCGACCTGCCACTACGCCTACCACCCGGCCAACGACGCGGTGCTCTCGCTGCACGAATTGTTCGGCGCCGCCGGCAAGATCCAGCCCGAGCATCACGTGCTCGATGAGAACGAGCTGGTGGAGGGAATCGACGAGCTCGGCGTGCTGCTCTACGGCCACGAGAAGAACGCCTACTGGTACGGCTCGCAGCTCTCGCTCGAAGAGACGCGGCGCATCGCGCCCTACCAGAACGCCACCGGCCTTCAGGTGACCTCGGCGGTTCTGGCCGGCATGGTCTGGGCGCTGGAAAACCCCGAAGCCGGCATCGTCGAGGCCGACGAGATGGACTATCGGCGCTGCCTCGAGATCCAGCGTCCCTATCTGGGTCCGGTGAAGGGCTACTACACCGACTGGACGCCGCTGACCGACCGTCCCGGCCTCTTCCCGGAGGATCTCGACGAAAAAGACCCCTGGCAGTTCCGAAACATCCTCGTCCGATAGCAGACGACGGATAAAACATAGGGAAAAGGCTGCGGCATGCCGCGGCTTTTTCTCCGGACGCTGGTCATTGCGACGCTCCGCGCTACCATCTGAGTGGCAAGTGCTTGATGCGCTTACAGGAGCGACCACGATATGGGCGAGTTCTCGACAGATGCCCAAAGACGACGGGCGGTGGTCAAGGAAATCATGGATGCGGTGATGTCGGGCACGTCCGGCACCATTGCGCGCTACTTCGCGCCGGGCGCCGTGTTCTCCAACAAGAACAATGCCGGCATCATCGACGCCGCATGGTTCGACCGGATGGAGGGCGAGTACCGGCTGAACGGCGAGGAAGAGGC
Source organism: Aureimonas pseudogalii (assembly GCF_014196835.1). Classification (GTDB taxonomy): domain Bacteria; phylum Pseudomonadota; class Alphaproteobacteria; order Rhizobiales; family Rhizobiaceae; genus Aureimonas; species Aureimonas pseudogalii. The sequence continues at coordinate 113,474 of NZ_JACIEK010000012.1, read as the reverse complement.
CAAGGCCTTCCTCAACGAACTCTTGAAGCGCGCGACCTACATTTCCTACAAGCCGCGCGGCACGATCGTCGAGGGAGACGAGGCCGCCAGTCGCTGCGACTGGACGCGCGAGGACGAGCAGAACGGCTCGCTCGTCACCGGCACCACCATGTACTGGTTCGGCTTCACCAGCGACGGACGCATCCGCTCGATCGAGACGATCGGTTCGATCCATTCGGTGATCGCCGCCCGGCGGGCCGACAACGCGATCGGGCCGATGCTGTAGGGCGATCGGTCTTCGCACGCGGCCCGCGGGAGAGGTGAAGAACCGGTGCACGAGCCGCCGACGGCCGGCGCGTGGTCATGACTCCCCGCTGGAAATCCTTTAAAATTCGAATCATCTGTTCTTCCTCGAGGAATTTCACCCCGATGCGTCGCCCTCTCCTCCTCGTCTCGATCGCCGGCCTCGGCCTCGCGCTCGCCGGCTGCCAGATGCAGCAACAGCCCCAGGCGGTCGCCCTCGCCCAGCCGCCGGCCGGCATCGAGGGAAACTGGTCGTCGATCGGCGGCCCCGTCGCCTACACCGCGACCTTCGCGGGCGGCCGCTTCACCTCGCGCGAGACCGGCACCGGCGCGACGCTCGCCGACGGCAACTACACCAAGACCAATCCGACGCAGGCCAGCATCATCTACCGCTCCAAGTCGCGCAACGAGCAGGTGTCGGTGACCTGCAACCAGATGGCGGCGGACCGGCTCGCCTGCGTCAACTCCGCCGGCAGCCGCTTCGAGTTCAGCCGCCGCGCCTGATCCAGCCAGCGCCTGACCCTGTCGGCACAAAGGCGTTGCGGCTCGCGCCGACCCGCCGCATGGCGCAAGCGCGTCCTTACTCCATATGAACTAGCGGCGGCTCCGACACGGGCCGCCGTTCGGCGTTCGGCCCCTGCCGCGCCGCCCGCCCGCCACGCCTTCGAACCGGAAGCCGCCCATGAACGCCCACGCCGACATCGCCCACAGCACCGCGGTCGGACCGTTGCCGGACGCGCATCCGCGGGTTCGCGCCAAGAAGGTCGGCGTCCTCCTCGTCAATCTCGGCACCCCCGACGGCACCAGCTACAAGCCGATGCGGCGTTACCTGCGGGAGTTCCTGTCGGACAAGCGCGTCATCGAATGGCCCCGCGCGGCCTGGTTCCCGATCCTCTACGGCATCGTCCTCAACACGCGGCCGACGAAGTCCGGCAAGGCCTACGCGGAAATCTGGAATCACGAGCGCAACGAGAGCCCCTTGCGCACCTTCACCCGTGCGCAGGGCGAGAAGCTGGCGGGGCGAATGGCCGGCGAGGCGAGCGTCGTCGTCGACTGGGCGATGCGCTACGGCCAGCCTTCGATCGCCGAGCGCATGGACGCGCTGATGAGCCAAGGCTGCGAGCGCATCCTCTGCTTCCCGCTCTACCCGCAATACGCGGCCTCGACCACGGCGACGGTGAACGACAAGTTCTTCGAGCATCTGCAGGCGCAGCGCTGGATGCCGGCGGCGCGCACCGTGCCCGCCTATCACGACGAGCCCGTCTATATCGACGCGCTAGCGCGTTCGATCGAGACGCATCTCGCCACGCTCGACTTCGAGCCCGAGCACGTTATCGCCTCCTATCACGGCATTCCGCAGAGCTACTTCCGCAAGGGCGATCCCTACCACTGCCATTGCCAGAAGACCTCGCGCCTCCTCGACGAGCGCCTCGGCTGGCCGAAGGGGCGGCTGATGACCACCTTCCAGTCGCGTTTCGGGCCGGAGGAATGGCTGCAACCCTACACCGACAAGACGGTGGAAGCCCTGGCCGCGAGAGGCGTGAAGCGCATCGCGGTGCTCAATCCCGGCTTCGTCTCCGACTGCCTGGAGACGCTGGAGGAGATCGCGGGCGAGGCCGGCGAGATCTTCCTGCACGGTGGCGGCGAGAAGTTTGCCCACATTCCCTGCCTCAACGATTCCGAGCCGGGCATGGACGTGATCGAGCACATGGTGCGGCGCGAGTTGCGCGGCTGGATCGACTGACGGCTGAAGATCCGGCGGGACGAGGCGATGGGCGTCAGGCGACGCCGATGCGCAGGAGGTCGTGCAGATGGATGATGCCGACGGGCATCCCGTCCTCCACCACCATCAGCGCTGTGATGTTGGCGGAGTTCAGCATGTCCAGCGCCGTTCCCGCCAGCGTGTCGGGACGGATGGTCTTGGGCGCGTGGGTCATCACCTCGTCCACGGTGCGCGCCAGGAGATCGCCCGAAAGGTGGCGGCGCAGGTCGCCGTCGGTGACGATGCCGAGCAGCCGGCCGGGCCCGTCCACCACCGCGACGCAGCCGAAGCCCTTGCGCGAGATCGCCAGGATCGCCTCCGACATCGGCGTGCCCGTGGCCACCAAGGGCATCGCCTCGCCGCGATGCATGAGATCGCCGACATGGCGAAGGCTCGCGCCGAGCTGGCCGCCGGGATGGAACACCCGGAAGTCGCCGGGCGTGAAGCCTTTGCGCTCGAGCAGCGCCACGGCGAGCGCGTCGCCGAGCGCCAGCTGCATCGTGGTGGAGGAGGTCGGGGCCAGCCCGTGCGGGCAGGCCTCCTCGACGCGCGGCAGGATCAGCCGCTCGTCGGCTTCGCGTGCCAGCGCCGAGGTCTCGCGCGAGGTGATCGCGATCAGCGGAATGCGGAAGCGCCGGGTGTAGGCGACGATGCCCTGCAGCTCCGCCGACTCGCCCGACCACGACATGGCGAGAACGGCGTCGCCTGCCCCGATCATGCCGAGATCGCCGTGGTTGGCCTCGACGGGATGCACGAAGAAGGCGGGCGTGCCGGTGGAGGCGAAGGTCGCCGCGATCTTCGAGCCGATATGGCCGCTCTTGCCGATGCCGGTGACCACGAGCCGGCCGGTCACCGCCGAGATGGAGGCCAGGGCCCGCTCGAAGGCCTCGCCCATCGGGCCGGCGAGAGCCTCGGCGAGAGCCTGCAGGGCCGCCGCCTCGGTGGTGACGGTACGGATCGCCGAGAGGCTGCCGGCGGTGGCGGCAGGTGCGAAGGGCGAGGCGGGGGAAACGGGTCGGGCGCTCATCGCTTCATGCTCTAGCGCCGGACGCCGCGGCTGACCAGCGTTGGCGGCGTGTCCTGCGTTGCGAACGGCACGTCATCCGACCCGCAATCCCAGCGGGGTCGCCGACCTCAAGCTTCCGTTAACCATGAAAGTTTAGGTTTCGGTAGGGAGCCGGCGTGCGAGACGTCGCGATTCGCATGGGGAACGGCGAGACCGATGGCGATGGTTCGAAACGCGTGGAAGAGATCGGCCGGGCTGGCCGGGGCCACCTGCGCGCTGGCGCTCGTCATTCCGGCCGCAGCCGCCCAGGAGCCGGCGTCTCGTGTCCCGCCGGCCGCATCGGCCGCCACGATCGCCGAGCCGCCGCGCTTCTCGGACGGCTTCGAGCTTCGAACCGACACCGACGCGCCGGCCGGCGACCGCGCGGCGCCGGCGGCGCGAAGCGACGGACGCTTCGGCGAGCCGCTCGGCCGTCTTCGCTCCACCACCAGCCGCACGCTCGGCGGCGACTTGCGCGAAGCCCCGCTGCGCTCGCCCGGCGAGGCCGCGGCCACGGCCACGGCCACCCCGACCGATCTCGTCGAGACCCCCGCGGTGGATCTCTTCGCCGGACCGGACCGTTCGCGCCGCGAGAACCTGCCGGACGAGCCCGTGGGCGTAGCAGCCGAGCGGCCCGCGCCGCGCGGCGGCCGGGCCCATGCCGTGGGCGACCGGATCGATCCCCTTGCCGATCCCCTTGCCGACCCCCTTGCCGACCCGACGGACCGCACCGAGCGAGCGCAGCTGTTTCGCGCGGTCGGACCGGTGCGCAGCCCCGCCCTCGACGATGTCGGCCTGCGCCGCCTGAACACCGGCTTCGAGACGCTCGGCCGCGTGCTGGCGGTCTCGCCGGACGATCCGTTCGGCCCGGTCGGCACGCGCGTCGGCTCGTTTCGCGTCTTCACCGCGCTGGAACAGAGCCTCGGCGTCTCCGACAATCTCACCAATTCGCTCGACGGGGTGCGGGGCGCCTTCTCGCAGACCACCCTCACCGGCCGCGCCGTCTCCGACTGGTCGCGCCACGCCGCCGAGATCAACGCCAGCGCCGTCTACCGACGCAACTTCTCCGGTCCGGTCGAGGAGGAGCCCCGGATCGACCTCGACGGGCGCCTGCGCCTCGACCTCGCCGACGAATGGACGGCGACGCTGCGCGGGGCGCTGGCCTTCAGCCGCGACGACGGATTCCTCACCGGCGACAGCCAGACCGCCGCCAACCAGCAGGACGTCCTCGCCTATTCGGCGGGCGCCGAGCTCTCGCGCAATGTCGGGTTGATCAACGCCGCGCTGACGCTGCAGGCGGTGCGCGAGGACCGCACCGACGGGGTCTTCTCGCCGGGCCTCGCCGCGGACGGCGGCTTCGCGCCCGGCCGCTTCACGCCGGGCGACAGCTTCACCACCTACACGGCCGGCCTTCGCGGCGGCTACGACCTGACGTCGACGCTCAGCCCCTTCGTCACCTTCAGCGTCGGGCGCCGCCTGTTCGACGAGGTGTCGGGGCTCGGCCTCAGCCGCGACAGCGTCATCCCCGCGCTGAAGGCCGGACTGGCGCTCGACTTCGGCGAGAAGCTGCGCGGCGAGGTGGCGGCGGGCTATGCCTGGAACCTGCCGGACGACGACGCCTTCGCGCAGGCGGGCAGCCCGACGCTCGACGCCGCGCTCACCTGGTCGCCGCGTCGGGGCACGGACGTGGTGCTCGGCGCCTCCACCTTCTTCGAGCCCGATTCCAGCGGCCTCGACACCGCGACGCTCTATCAGGGCACGGTGGGCGTGCGCCACCGCGCCACCGCGCGGCTCGACTGGGAAAGCCAGGTCGTGGCGGGCGTCCGGAGACGCGAGATCGGCGCCCGCGAGCGCCTCTATGCCGCCGAGACGGGTCTCACCTACCATCTCAACCGGCAGCTCGCGCTGCTCGCGCGCTACCGCTACGACCGGTTCGACGCCGCCGGCTCGGCGCGCGACTACGACGCCAACACGGTGCGGTTGGGCGTGCGCCTGCAGAACTGACGCCGGCGCGACGCCGAGACACGAAATAGGGCGCCGTCGCCGGCGCCCTTTCGTCGGTTTCGCCGGGTGGCGCGCGGGCTACTCGGCGGCGGTGCGGGCCGGACCGCGGCGATCCATCGGCTCGACGGTCTCCATCAGCTCGCGCAGATTGTCGAACACCTTGCCGCGAATGTCGTGGCGCCAGAGCGCGAAGGCGACGTTGGCCTGGATGAAGCCCTCCTTCGAGCCGCAGTCGAAGGTGCGGCCGGCGAAGGGATAGGCGAAGAAATCCTGGTTCTGCGCCAGTTTCAGCATGCCGTCGGTGAGCTGGATCTCGTTGCCGGCGCCCTTTTCCTGCGTCGACAGGATGTTGAAGATCTCCGGCTGCAGGATGTAGCGCCCGGAGATGAAGTAGTTCGAGGGCGCCTCCTCGGGCTTGGGCTTCTCCACCATGCCGTCGATCTTGAAGCCGTCGCCGACCGCCGCGCCCTTGCCGACGATGCCGTATTTGTTGGTCTCGGCGGGGTCGCACTGCTCCACCGAGATGACGTTGCCGCCGGTCTGCTCGTAGAGCTCGACCATCTTCTTCAGGCAGCCCTGCTCGGACTGCATGATCATGTCGGGCAGAAGCAGCGCGAAGGGCTCGGGGCCGACGAGTTCGCGCGCGCACCACACGGCATGGCCGAGCCCGAGCGGGGCCTGCTGGCGGGTGAAGCTGGCGGTGCCGGCCTTGGGCTGCATCTCGTCGAGAAGGTCGAGCTCGGCCTTCTTGCCGCGCTCCGAGAGCGTGCTCACCAGTTCGACCTGGATGTCGAAATAGTCCTCGATGACGCCCTTGTTGCGGCCGGTCACGAAGATCAGGTGCTCGATGCCCGCCTGCCGGGCCTCGTCCACCACGTACTGGATGACCGGACGGTCGACCACCGTCAGCATCTCCTTCGGAATCGCCTTCGTCGCGGGGAGGAACCGTGTTCCCAGACCTGCGACCGGAAATACGGCTTTCCTGACCTTGCGCATGCACTCATCCTTCCTGACGATCGATCGGCGCTAGCAATAGGTCAACAAGGCGTCATCTGTCGACCGCCCCGCACAACGCCGCGATTTCGCCTGAAAAAGTGGAAAAGAATAAGGAACTGTCGAGGGCGGCGCGCGTCGTTTCGACGTGGTAAAGGAAGCGTTCACATCCTGACGATAGACTCGAGGTTCGACGACGATCCGCGCTTCCGGAGGACACCCATGCCTGGACCGATCACCACCCCGCTCGCGCGCCTTGCCGGCGCCAGCTTCGCCCTCGGGCTGACGTTCGCCCTCGCCTCGCCCGCCGCCGCCGATGCCGGCTTCCAGCGCTGGATCGCCGGTTTCGAGAAGACCGCCGTCGCGGCCGGGGTCAGCCCGCGCGTCTACGAGCGGGTGTTCGCAGGCGTCAGCGAGCCCGATCCCGACGTCATCCGCAAGGCCCGCTTCCAGCCCGAGTTCCGCGACACGATCTGGGACTATCTCGACAACCGGGTGAACGAGGATTCGGTGCGCGACGGCCGGCAGGCCGAGGCGCAGCTGAAGCCCTGGCTCGACCGCATCGAGGCCCGCTTCGGCGTCGACCGCGACGTGCTGCTCGCGATCTGGTCGATGGAATCCAATTACGGGCGCATCCTCGAGCGCCAGGACGTGATGAAGAGCGTGCCGCAGGCCTTGGCGACGCTCGCCTACATGGATCCCAAGCGCGCCAAGTTCGCCCGCCAGCAGCTGATCGCCGCCTTGAAGATCGTGCAGGCGGGCCACGTCACGCCGGAGGGGCTCACGGGCTCCTGGGCCGGCGCCATGGGCCACACGCAGTTCATTCCGACGAGCTACCAGGCCTATGCCGTGGACATGGACGGCAACGGTCATCCCGACATCTGGCGCTCGGTGCCCGACGCGCTCGCCACCGCCGCCAACCTTCTGAAGAAGAACGGCTGGCAGTCTGGCAAGACCTGGGGCTACGAGGTGGTGGCGCCTGCCGGGGCCGCCAGCCTCAAGGGCGCCAAGAAGACCCTGGCGCAGTGGGAGACGCTCGGCTTCCGCCGCCCCAACGGCCGGGGCTTCGCCGGCGGCGGCGACAGCGCCAATCTCGTGATGCCGGCCGGCCCGAACGGTCCGGCCTTCCTGATGATGAAGAACTTCTACGTCATCAAGCGCTACAACAACGCCGACAAATACGCCCTCGCGGTGGGACACCTCGCCGACCGCATCGCCGGCGGCGGCGACTTTGCGCAGGGCTGGCCGCGCGGCTACACGCCGCTCTCGATGCCCGAGCGCTACGAGGTGCAGCAGCGCCTGACGCAGCACGGATTGTACGACGGCAAGATCGACGGCAAGATCGGCGAGAGCTCGAAGACGGCGATCACGGCCTATCAGCGCCGCTCCGGCGTCGAGGAAGACGGCAACGCCTCCAAGGCCTTGCTCGACCTGCTTCGCAGGCAATGAGCACATGAGGGGGGACGGCATGAGGGCACGGACCGACCGATCGCACCGGAGCACGCGCCTTCTGTCGCTCTCGCTGGCCCTTGCCCTGGCGTTGCCAGCCGCCCTGCCGGCGACGCCCGCGCAGGCGCAGCAGCGCCGCGGCATTCTCGACATGCTGTTCGGAAGTCCCCGCCAGGCCGCTCCGCCGCGCGGCTACGAGGCCGCCCCGGGCCCGGCGCCGAAGGTGCGCAAGGTCCGCCGCAAGGCGCCCGCGGCCGTCGCCAAGCGGCCGGCCCGCAACGCCGCCGCGCGCCGGGCCGTCGCGGGGTCGGCAGCCGCCGCGGCGGGCGTCGCTGCCGCGGGCATTGCAGAGCCGGTGGAGAAGACGCTCGACGCCCGCACCGTGCTGGTGATCGGCGACTTCATGGCGGGATCGCTCGGCAAGGGCCTGGAAGAGGCCGTCGCGGCGAGCCCCGACCTGCGGGTGGTGTCGCGCGCCAACGGCTCGTCCGGGCTCGTGCGCGACGATCACTACGATTGGCCGGCCGAGATTTCCGCCGTCATCGACGAGACCAAGCCCGCGCTCGTGGTGGTGATGCTCGGCGCCAACGACCGGCAGGGCCTGCGCGACGGCGGCGAGACGCTGGCGCTGCGCACCCCCGAATGGGCGACCCGCTACACGGCGCGGGTGGAGGCGCTGGCGACGGGGGTGAAGGACAAGGGCGTGCCGCTCGTCTGGGTCGGCATGCCCGCCTTCCAGTCCGACCGCGCCAGCGAGGACATGGTCTATCTCAACGACCTCTACCGCACGGCGGCGCTGCGCGTCGGCGGCGAGTTCGTCGACGTCTGGGGCGGCTTCACCGACGCCGACGGCGCCTTCACCTCGTCCGGCCCCGACACCGCCGGGCAGACCGTGCGCCTGCGCAATTCCGACGGCATCACGCTGACGCCCGCGGGGCAGGAGAAGCTCGCCTATTTCGTCGAGAAGCCGGTGACCAAGCTTCTCGGGCTCGGTGCCGACGATCTGGTGGCGACGCTCGGCCCGCAGCCTCTCTCGCCGGCCGATCTGCCATCGGTGGCGGCCAGCGCCGTCGCGACGCCCCCCATCTCCTTCGCCGACCCCCGCCTCGACGGCGGCGACCAGCTTCTCGGCGGCGTGTCGCCTGCGCTCGCAGCGGATGCCGCGCAGGCCGGGCGCCGGCTGCTGGTGGAGGGCGTGCCCGCAGCGCCGACCGAAGGGCGCGCCGACCATTTCAACTGGACGGGGCGCGGTGGGGCGGTTTCGGCAGCGCCCGCCGCTGCGCCGATCGTGCCGGAGGCCTTGCGCGGATCCGCAGGTCTCGATCCGACCGCCGCGGCGGCGCCGGAACCCGCTCCTTCGCCGGCTCCCCCTGCAAACTGAGGCGGCGGGATCGGCCGCCGTTTCCAGGCGGCGCGACGCAAGCGTCTTCCGTCGATCCCATCCCGACATGACGAAGGCGGCCACCGGCCGCCTTGCATCGCATTCCCCCAGGAATTGCCCGATCAGCGCGGCAGCGTGGTCGCGCCCATCAGGTCGAGATCGATCGAGCGCGCGGCCTGCCGGCCCTCGCGGATCGCCCAGACCACCAGAGACTGCCCGCGACGCACGTCGCCAGCCACGTACAGCTTCTCCATCGAGCTGCGATAGGACTGGTCGTCGGCGGCCACCGCGACGTTGCCGCGATTGTCGGCCTTCGTCGCCAACGCTGCGCCGGCATCGGCCATGAGGCCGTCGGTCATGGGGCCGGCGAAGCCGATGGCGGTGAAGGCGAGATCGGCCTTGATGACGAATTCCGTGCCGGGAATGGGCTTGCGACGCTCGTCGACCTCGGCGCATTTGACGCCGGTGAGCACGCCGTCCTCTCCGACGAACTCGAGCGTCGCCACCTGGAACTCGCGCACCGCGCCCTCGGCTTGGCTGGAGGACGTGCGCATCTTGGTGGCCCAGTAGGGCCAGACCTCGAGCTTGTTCTCGGTCTTGGGCGGCTGCGGGCGGATGTCGAGCTGCGTCACCTTCACGGCGCCCTGGCGGAACGCCGTGCCGACGCAGTCGGACGCCGTGTCGCCGCCGCCGACCACCACCACGTGCTTGCCGCCGGCCCAGATCTCGGGCCCCGCCCAGCCGCGGCTCTGCACGGCCTCGCCGCCGACGCGCCGGTTCTGCTGCACGAGATAGGGCATGGCCTCGTGGATGCCGGCGAGCCCGTTGTTGGGAATGCCGGCGTCGCGCGGGCGCTCGGCGCCGCCGCAATACAGCACCGCGTCGTATTCGGCCTGGAGATCGGCGATCTTGCGGTCGCGACCGATTTCGACGCCGCAATGGAAGGTAACGCCCTCGCCGCGCATCTGCTCGACGCGCTTGTCGATCCAGTGCTTCTCCATCTTGAAGTCGGGAATGCCGTAGCGCAGCAGGCCGCCGGGGCGCGACTCGCGCTCGAACACGTCCACCGCATGGCCGGCGCGGCCGAGCTGCTGGGCCGCAGCCATGCCGGCGGGGCCCGAGCCGATCACCGCCACGCGCTTGCCGGACTGGACGCTCGCGGGCTGCGGCTTCACGAGGCCGAGCTTGTAGGCCTTGTCGGCCAGCGCCTGCTCCACCGTCTTGATGGCGACCGGCGCGTCTTCGAGGTTCAGCGTGCAGGCCTCCTCGCAAGGCGCGGGGCATATGCGCCCGGTGAACTCGGGGAAGTTGTTGGTGGAATGCAGGTTGCGGACGGCGGTTTCCCAGTCGCCGGCATAGACGAGATCGTTCCAGTCGGGGATCTGGTTGTGGATCGGGCAGCCGGTCGGGCCGTGGCAGTAGGGAATGCCGCAATCCATGCAGCGCGCCGCCTGCTTGCCGACCTCCTCGTCGGACATCGGCAGGGTGAACTCGCGGAAATGGCGGATGCGGTCGGATGCCGGCTGATATTTCGCGGTCTGCCGATCGATCTCGAGAAAGCCCGTGACCTTGCCCATGTGCCCCTCCATCTTCCGAACTGTCGCTGCCCGTCCACCCAGCGTGGTCGCAGCGAAAAGGCCCGGCGGGATATCGACCCGCGCCGAGCCTTGCAAAACCTCCTACACGAAACCGCACGGGAATAGAACGCGTCCAAACTGCACGCCGCCTGCCGCAGGCTCGCGCTCCCGCCGGCGACCTCAATCGTCGGCAAGATGCGACAGCATTACTGCCCTATTTTGCGCGAGGCTGCAAGCGCCACCGTCGGGCGGGACGATCGGTCAGGCGGCGGTGGTCTTGAAGCTATCGAGCGCCGAGACGCGGCTCCACCAGTCGCTCATGCCCGGCAGTGCGAGGAACTCGTCCTTGTGCGGGGTCATCGCGACATAGGTGATCAGCGGCGCGAGGTAGAGATCGGCGATGGAAAGCTCGTCGCCGGCGAGGAAGGGCGAGTCGCCCTTGATCTTCATGATTTCGCCGAGAACCTGCTTGCCCTTGGCGATGCCCTCGTGATGGGCCGTCTCGTCCTTGCCGCCGACGAATTCGGGAAAGAGATGGTAGGCGACGACGCCGCCGAGGATCGGCCCGTAGCCGTAGCTGTCGATGATCGAGATCACCATGTCCATGCGCGCGACATCGCGCGGCTCGGCCGGCACGAGGTCGCGGCCCTGGAGGGCGGAGTTCAGGTAGCGCGTGATCGCCGCCGTCTCGATGACGCGAAAGCCCGCGTGCTCGATCACCGGCACCTTGCCGAAGGGATGGCGCGCGAGGTGCTCGGGGCTGTGCGGCTCGCCGGCCAGAACGTTCACGGGATCCTGCTCGTAGTCGGTGACGCCCTTCTCGGCGAGCAGCATGCGCACCGTGCGCACATAGGTGGAGCCGTTGAAGCCCCAGAGCTTGAGATCGGCCATGCGAACGTCTCCCGAATGATCAGACCGCGACACCGGTCGCGGCTTCTGTCGTGCGATATAGACGTGCGCGGCCGAAGAGGGAGGCCATTCGTCAATCGACCACCATGGAGCCCAGTGCAGGATCACGCGCCAGTTGTAGACGCAGAGCCCGAGCGCCAGACCCGCGACCGCGCTGGCCCCATGCCACTGCCCGCCGATCCACCAGGCGGCGACGGGCATGGCGACGGCGACGAGAACCGCGAGCGCCGCCGCCCGCGGCCGGAGCTTCGGCATCGCCGGCTACTCCGCGGCGATGCCCATACGCATGCGCTCCATCTCGAGCAGCGCGCGGCGGTACTCCACCGGCATGACCTTCACGAATTTCGGCCGGTAGGCCTCCCAGTTGTCCAGCATCTCCTTGGCCCGGGCCGAGCCGGTGTAGTGGAGATGGTTGGAGATCAGCTGGTAGAGCCGCTCGTCGTCGTGGCCGGTCATGTTGGAGGAGACGTCCACCCGCCCCTTGTGCTGGAGGTCACCGCCGTGATGGTGCAGCTTCTCGAGAAGGTCGTCCTCCTCCGGCACCGGCTCGAGCTCCACCATCGCCATGTTGCAGCGATCCGCGAAATTGCCTTCGGGATCGTAGACATAGGCGATGCCGCCGGACATGCCGGCCGCGAAGTTGCGCCCCGTATGCCCGAGGATGACGACGACGCCGCCGGTCATGTACTCGCAGCCGTGGTCGCCGACGCCCTCCACCACCGCGACGGCGCCGGAGTTGCGCACCGCGAAGCGCTCGCCCGCCACGCCCCGGAAGTAGCACTCGCCGGAGATCGCGCCGTAGAGCACGGTGTTGCCGATGATGATCGACTCCTCCGGCACGATGCGGGTGTTCTCGCGCGGCCGCACGATCAGCTTGCCGCCCGAGAGGCCCTTGCCGACATAGTCGTTGCCGTCGCCCACCAGCTCGAAGGTGATGCCGCGCGAGAGGAACGCGCCGAAGCTCTGCCCGGCCGTGCCGGTGAGGAGCACGCGGATCGTGTCGTCGGCGAGGCCCTTCATGCCGTAGCGCTTGGCCACCTCGCCCGAGAGCATGGCCCCCGCCGAACGGTCGACGTTGGAGATGGCGGTCTCGATCGTCACGCTCTGGCGCGTTTCCAGCGCCGGCATCGCCTCGGCGATGAGCTTGCGGTCGAGCACGTCGTCGATCGGATGCTTCTGGCGCTGCGTCCAGAGCGTCTCCTCGTGCGCCGCCTCGGGCTTGTAGAACATCCTCGTGAAGTCGAGCCCGCGCGCCTTCCAGTGCTCGATCATCTCGCGCTTGTCGAGACGCTCGGAGCGCCCGACGAGCTCGGCGAGCGTGCGCACGCCCATGGCCGCCATGATCTCGCGAACCTCTTCGGCGATGAAGAAGAAGAAGTTGATGACGTGCTCGGGCGTGCCCTTGAAGCGCTTGCGCAGCACCGGGTCCTGCGTGGCGACGCCGACGGGGCAGGTGTTGAGGTGGCACTTGCGCATCATGATGCAGCCGGCCGCGATGAGCGGGCCGGTGGAGAAGCCGAACTCGTCGGCGCCGAGCAGCGCGCCGATCACGACGTCGCGGCCCGTGCGCAGGCCCCCGTCGACCTGCAGCGCGATGCGCGAGCGAAGCCCGTTCAGCACCAGCGTCTGCTGCGTCTCGGCGAGACCCATCTCCCAGGGCGAGCCTGCGTGCTTGATCGAGGTCAGCGGCGAGGCGCCGGTGCCCCCGTCGTAGCCGGACACGATGATGTGGTCGGCGCGCGCCTTGGCGACGCCCGCCGCCACCGTTCCGACGCCGACCTCCGACACCAGCTTCACCGAGATCGCGGCTTCCGGGTTGACGTTCTTCAGGTCGAAGATCAGCTGCGCCAGATCCTCGATCGAATAGATGTCGTGGTGGGGCGGGGGTGAGATCAGGCCGACGCCCGGCGTCGAGTGCCGGGTCTTGGCGATGGTCGCGTCCACCTTGTGGCCGGGCAATTGCCCGCCCTCGCCGGGCTTGGCGCCCTGCGCGACCTTGATCTGCAGCATGTCGGCGTTGACGAGATACTCTGTCGTCACGCCGAAGCGGCCGGAGGCCACCTGCTTGATCGCCGAGCGCTCGGGGTTGGCCGTGCCGTCCACGAGCTTCAGGTAGCGGTCGGGCTCCTCGCCACCCTCGCCGGTGTTGGACTTGCCGCCGATCCGGTTCATCGCGACGGCGAGCGTCGCGTGCGCCTCGCGCGAGATCGAGCCGAAGCTCATGGCGCCGGTGGAGAAGCGGCGCACGATCGTGGCGGCCGACTCCACCTCGTCGAGCGGCACGGGCTGGAGACCCAGCTCGTCCGCCATCTTGATCTTGAACAGACCGCGGATCGAAGAGTTGGCGACGTCGGACTGGTTCACCAGCGCGGCGTATTCGCGGTACTTCTCGTAGGATTCCAGACGCACCGCGTGCTGCAGCGTCGCCACCGCGTCGGGCGACCAGATATGGGCCTCGCCGCGCATGCGATAGGCGTATTCGCCGCCGACCTCGAGCGAGCGGGCGAGCACAGGATCGTCGGAGAAGGCGAGCGTGTGGCGCTCCACCGTCTCGCGGGCGATCTCGTCCAGCCCGACGCCCTCGATCGTCGTCGAGGTGCCGAAGAAGTAGCGCTCGACGAAACCGGACTGCAGGCCGATCGCGTCGAAGATCTGCGCGCCGCAATAGGACTGGTAGGTCGAGATGCCCATCTTGGACATGACCTTGAGCAGCCCCTTGCCCACCGACTTGATGAAGCGCGAGACCAGCTCCTTGGCGTCCACCTCGGGCGGGAAGTCGCCGCGCGCGTGCATGCCGAGCAGCGTGTCGAAGGCCAGATACGGATTGATCGCCTCGGCGCCGTAGCCGGCGAGACAGGCGAAGTGATGCACCTCGCGCGGCTCGCCCGATTCCACCACGAGGCCCGCCGCGGTGCGAAGGCCCTTGCGGATGAGATGGTGGTGCACGGCCGCGCAGGCGAGCAGCGCCGGGATCGGGATGCGGTCCGGCCCGACCTGCCGGTCCGACAGGATGATGATGTTGTAGCCGCCAACCACCGCCGCCTCGGCGCGCTCGCACAGGCGCTCCAGCGCCCCGGCCATGCCCTCGGCGCCCTGCACCACGGGATAGGTCGTGTCGATCGTCTTGGTGTCGAACCGGTCCTCGGTGTGGCCGATGGTGCGGATCTTCTCGAGGTCGCCGTTCGTCAGGATGGGCTGGCGCACCTCCAGCCGCTTGCGGCGCGAGGTGCCTTCGAGGTCGAAGATGTTGGGGCGCGGCCCGATGAACGACACGAGGCTCATGACGAGTTCCTCGCGGATCGGGTCGATCGGCGGGTTGGTGACCTGCGCGAAGTTCTGCTTGAAATAGGTGTAGAGGAGCTTCGACTTCTCCGACATCGCCGAGATCGGCGTGTCCGTGCCCATCGAGCCGATGGCCTCCTGGCCGGTGGTGGCCATCGGCGCCATCAGGATGCGCGTGTCCTCCTGCGTGTAGCCGAAGACCTGCTGGCGATCGAGCAGCGACACGTCGGCGCGCGAGGCGCGCGGTGCCACGGGCTTCAGGTCCTCGAGGATGAGCTGCGTCGACTTCAGCCAGTCCTTGTAGGGATTGGCCGAGGCGATCTCGCCCTTGATCTCCTCGTCGGAGACGATGCGCCCCTTTTCCAGGTCGATGAGCAGCATCTTGCCCGGCTGCAGGCGCCACTTCTTGACGATGCGCTCCTCGGGCACCGGCAGCGTGCCGGCCTCGGAGGCGAGGATCACGAGGTCGTCGTCGGTCACGACGTAGCGCGCCGGCCGCAAGCCGTTGCGGTCGAGCGTCGCGCCGATCTGGCGCCCATCGGTGAAGCACACCGCGGCCGGCCCGTCCCAGGGCTCCATCAGCGCGGCGTGGTACTCATAGAAGGCGCGCCGCTCCGGGCTCATCTCCTTGTTGCCGGACCACGCCTCGGGGATCAGCATCATCATCGCGTGCGCCAGCGGGTAGCCGCCCTCGCACAGGAATTCGAGCGCGTTGTCGAAGCAGGCGGTGTCGGACTGGCCCTCGTAGGAGATCGGCCAGAGCTTCGAGATGTCGTTGCCGAAGAGCTCCGAATCCACCGAGGCCTGACGCGCCGCCATCCAGTTGACGTTGCCGCGCAGCGTGTTGATCTCGCCGTTATGGGCGACCATCCGGTAGGGATGGGCGAGCTTCCACGAGGGGAAGGTGTTGGTGGAGAAGCGCTGGTGCACGAGGGCAAGCGCCGTCTCGAAGCGCGGGTCCTTCAGGTCGCGGTAGTAGGCGCCCACCTGGTAGGCGAGGAACATGCCCTTGTAGACGAGGGTGCGCGAGGAGAGCGACACGACGTAGAAGTCGGATTCCTCACCCGCGGCCTCGGCGTAGACGCGGTTCGACACGACCTTGCGGATGATGAAGAGCTTGCGCTCGAAATCGTCGTCGCTCTCCACCGAAGGGGCGCGCGCGATGAAGACCTGCCGGTGCACCGGCTCGGTCGCCATGATCTCCGGGGCCTTCGAGAGGGAGGCGTTGTCGACGGGCACGTCGCGCCAGCCGAGCACGGTCTGACCCTCCTCGGCGGCGGCCTTCTCGAAGAGCTCCTTGAAGTGGAGGCGACGCGCCTCGTCCTGCGGCATGAAGACGAAGCCGACGCCGTACTGGCCGGCGGCCGGCAGGTCGACGCCCTGGGCCGCCATCTCGGCCTTAAGGAACTCGTGCGGGATCTGCACGAGCATGCCCGCGCCGTCGCCCATCAGCGGATCGGCGCCGACGGCGCCGCGATGCGTCAGGTTCTCCAGGATCTGAAGCCCCTTCTCGACGATCGAGTGCGACTTCTGGTTCTTCATATGCGCGATGAAGCCGACGCCGCAGGCATCGTGCTCGCGGCGCGGGTCGTAGAGGCCTTGCGCCTTCGGCAAGGTGCGGGGTTTGACCGCGGCGATCGGGGCGTTCGCGCGGGTCGCGGCGGCGTCCTCGATGATGGATGGCGTCTCGTTCGTCATCACGGCGGTCTCCCTCGTTTCGCGGGGGCGCCGTCCCACCATGGACCGACCCCCCTTCCTCGCAGCCCGAAGGGCACGGCCGGCCCGAAGGGACCTTCCGCGCCGCAAGGGCCGATCGTCACCGGTCCGGCATGACCCGTCGTTCACGCGAACGCGCGAGGGGCATTGCCCGTGCCACCCGTCGTCCACCGGCATCCGGCGGACAATTTAGGGCAGCACTACTGACCTATCATCGCACTTATCGCAGACTTGGGCACGCCCGGCAAGATCCGTTCTAACCTCTGGCGCCCGCGAGTTGAAGCCGCCGCGGGGCGACACGTCGCCCGGGTCTCTTGTTCGTGGCGCGGCGAGGCGATAGTCAGCGGCGATGATCTTTGCTTCCGACAACTGGTCCGGCGTCCACCCGGCGATTAACGACGCGCTCGCCGCCAATGCCTCGGGCATGGCGGCCGCCTATGGCGCCAGCGAACTCGACAAGGCGGTGGAGCGCCGCTTCGACGAGATCTTCGAGCGCGAGGTCGCCGTGTTCTTCGTGGGCACCGGCACCGCCGCCAACTCGCTGGCCTTCGCCGCGGTCAACCGGCCCGGCGGCGTGGTGCTCTGCCACCGCGAGGCGCATGTCATCGAGGACGAGTGCGGCGCGCCGGAATTCTTCACCCACGGGGCGCGCATGGCGCCGGTGGACGGCGCCAACGGGCTGATCGACCCCTATAATCTGAAGCGCGAGCTGGCGCGGTTCCGGCCCGACTTCATCCATGCGGGCCAGCCGATGGCGGTCACCGTGTCGCAGCCGGGCGAGGCGGGCACGCTCTACACGGTGGGCGAGATCGGGGCGATTGCGGACATCGCTCACGAGCGCGGCCTGTCGCTGCACATGGACGGCGCGCGCTTCGCCAACGCGCTCGTCGCCTCCAACGCCTCGCCCGCCGACATGACCTGGCGCGCGGGCGTCGACATCCTCTCCTTCGGCGCCACGAAGAACGGCTGCTGGTGCGCCGAGGCCGTGGTCTTCTTCGACCCCGAGAAGGCCCGCCAGTTTCCCTATATCCGCAAGCGCGGCGCCCAGCTCTTCTCCAAGACGCGCTTCGTCGCGGCGCAGTTCACCGCCTATCTCGGCGACGGCCTGTGGCTGAAGCTCGCCGCCCATTCCAACGCCATGGCCGACGCGCTGCGCGAGGGCATCCGCCGCTCCACCCATGCGCGCGAGGCCTGGAACACGCGCACCAACGAGGTCTTCGCCATCGTCGAGACGGCGACCGCGGCCAAGCTGCGGGCCGAGGGCGCGGTGTTCTACGACTGGAACCCGCCGCATGGCAGCCCGACGCTGATCGGCGAGAACGAGCAGCTGATCCGCCTGGTCACCAGCTGGTCGACCGAGCCGGGCGACGTCGAGCGCTTCGCGGCCGCCATCGCCTGAGCTTTGCGCTCATAAGCCAGACGCAAAAAACGGCGCCCCGAGGGGCGCCGTTCTCGTTTGGTCGCTCAAGTTCGAGCCGAAGGCTCGCCTCAGGCGGCGGTGGCCTCGATCGACCGCGCGTTGGCGTTGGCCGTCGCGATCTCGATCTTGCGGGGCTTCAGCGCCTCGGGAATGACGCGCACGAGGTCGATGTGCAGCAGGCCGTTCTTCAGGCTGGCGCCGCGCACCTCGACATGCTCGGCCAGCTGGAAGCGGCGCTCGAAGGCGCGCCCCGCGATGCCGCGATAGAGGAACTCGGAGCCCTCGGCCGTCTCCTCGGCCTTCTCGCCCTTCACGGTGAGACCGTTCTCGCGCGACTCGATCGAGAGTTCGGTATCCGAGAAGCCCGCGACCGCCATGGTGATGCGGTAGGCGTTCTCGCCGGTGCGCTCGATGTTGTAGGGCGGATAGCTCTGCGCGTTCTCACCCGAGCCCAGCGTGTCGAGCATCGAGAAGAGGCGGTCGAAACCGACGGTGGAGCGATAGAGGGGGGCGAAGTCGTACTGACGCATGGTCGTTCTCCATAGGAAGCAACAGGGTTTGCGACGGTGGCGACCGGACGTTTCTCCCGCACGAGGCGGCGAGGGCCCGATGGCCGGCGGCCCCGTTTCGGCGGCCGCTGGGAATGAGATGGGAGCCGGCGAAATCGGCTTCAAGATTTTTCCCGCAGAAATTTTACGGCGGCTTAACCCCTTCCGACGCTTCGCTTTTTGCCCGCGAAACTTGCGACCGCGGCGGATTCTCGCCCGTGAACCGAAGATGAACGACGCCTTCCGCTTCCGTTCACCTCGCGGGCCCCATGGTGGCGACATGAAGAGCGACGAGGCGCCTCGCCGGTCGCTCGAAAGGGGGTCTCGACCCCGGAAGGTCTCGCCATGAAGTCGGTCCTCTCTGCGCTTCTTCTCTCGCTCGGCCTCGCTGCCGTGGCCCTGCCGGCGCAGGCCGATTGGCGCGAGCGCGGCGCCGTCCATGTCGAGCGCGACGGGCGGCTGGATGCCGACCGCTGGGAGCATGGCGGGCCGCACCGGGAGGCGTTCCGCGACGTGCTGCCGGAGCGGCGGATCGCGCGCATCCTGCGCCGCTCGGGCTTCGTCGAAATCCGCGACATCCGTCTGCGCCGCGATCGCTACGTCGCCACCGCGGTGCGGCCCAACGGCGCGGTGATCCGCGTGGCGCTCGATGCCCGCGACGGCGACATTCTCGGCTCCGAGCGCATCGGCTGGGAGCGCGGCGCCCGCGACTACGACCGCTTCCGCGAGGGCGGCCGGCACGGATACGGGGGCTAAGGGCTCCCGACGAATCGAAGGGCGCGCCACCGGCGTCGCCCTTCCCACCCAACGGCTGCGGCGTCCCGTCCCTTCCGTCGCAGCCGCTTGGGGTCGGGAACCTCGAAGAGGGTTCCCGACCTCGCTCATCGCCGGCCTCCTCGCCGGCTCACGAAGACGGCCGCAGCGTCCCGTCCCTTCTGCTGTGGTCGTTCGAGGCCGGAAGTCCGTTCAGGGCTTCCGGCCTCAACCCGTTCGACATCCACCTTCAAACCGCCCACCGGCTGCGCTAGGACGTGCTTCAAGCGATCCGGCGGGCGCGTCGGGGGGATCGCCCCCCTGCGAGGGCCGGCGCGAGAGCGAAGGGCTGGCCTTGAGCATCGACCCCGAACCGAGCTTCGTCGCCACCGACGACAACCCGCCGCCGGATGGCCTCGCGCTTTCCTGGCTGGAGACGGGCGATGGCGCGCGCCTTCGCTGCGCGGTCGTGCCCGCCACCGGGCCGGCGCGCGGCACGATCACCCTCCTGCAGGGTCGCAACGAGGCGCTCGAAAAGTATTTCGAGACGATGCGCGATCTCTCTGCGCGCGGCTTCTGCGTGGCGACGTTCGACTGGCGCGGCCAGGGCGGCTCCGGCCGCCTGTCGCGCTTCGCCTCGGTCGGGCATCTGCCGCGGTTCGGGCTTCTGGTGGAGGATCTCGACCGCTTCCTGCGCGAGGTCGCGTGGGTGCGCTGCCCCGGCCCCCATGCCGTGGTCGCCCATTCGATGGGCGGTCTCGTCGCCCTTGCCGCCATGCCTCTGCTGGAGCCGCAGGTCGAGCGTCTCGTGCTCACCGCGCCGCTCGTCGCGCTGCCGGGCTCGGCCGGTCTCCACCGGTTCTACGCCGCGGCCGCCGGGCTTCTCCACGTCGCGGGCCTCGGCCATCTGCCCGTTCGCCGCGCCGCGCGCGCCGGCCCCGGCACCACGCTCGCCGGCAATCCTCTCACCCACGACGCCCGGCGCTTCCTTCGCAACCGCGCGATCGAGGCCGCCGCGCCGAACCTCGTGGTGCACTCGTTCTCGGCCTCATGGTTGCGCGCGATGCTGCGCACCGCCCGGCGCTTCGAGCGCTCCGACACGATCGCGGCCATGGCGCTGCCGACGCTGGTGATCACCGCCGGCGCGGACCGCGTGGTGCCGAGCGGTGCCAGCGCGCGCCTGGCTTGGCGCATGCGCACCGGCCATCATCTGGGCGTGCCCGGCGCCCGCCACGAACTGCTGCAGGAGGCCGACCGGTTTCGCGAACCGGTGCTCGCGGCGATCGAGAGCTTCGTCGGATCGAGCCTGCCGCGACGGGAAGCCGAGGAGACGCCGACGCAGGCAAGAGCGGCCGAGAGCGAGACGATCGCCGCGCCTTGAACGCGGCGCTTGCGCCTCAGCCGTTGAGAAGGCGCAGCGCCGCCTCGTGCAGCTGCGGCGTCGCCGCGGCGATCACGTCGCCGCCCTCTTCCGGCCGGTCGCCCGAGAAGGTGGTGACGACGCCGCCCGCCCGCTCCACCAGCGGCGTCAGCGCCACGATGTCGTAGGGCTGCAGGCCCGGCTCGACGCAGAGATCGACATGGCCGGCCGCCAGCATCGCGAAGGCGTAGCAGTCGCAGCCGAAGCGGGTGAGGCGCACCGCGTCCACCAGCGTCTGGAAGCGATCCTTGAGGCCGCCCCGGAAGAGCTCGGGCGCCGAGGAGAAGAGCGTCGCGTTTTCCAGCCCGCCGACGTCGCGCACGGCCAGCGCGTAGCGGCCGGTGTGCGGCCCCTCGCCGTAGCCGCCCTCGGGCGTTGCGTAGAAGCGCTCGCCCGTGAAGGGCTGGCTCATGATGCCGAACTCGGCCTTGCCGCGAACCGTCAGCCCGATCAGCGTGCCCCAGACCGGCACGCCGCAGATGAAGGGCCGGGTGCCGTCCACGGGATCGATCACCCACAGGAGATCGCCCTCGCCGGAGCGCCCGAACTCCTCGCCGAGAATGGCGTGATCGGGGAAGCGCTGGCCGATCGCCGCGCGGATCGCCTTCTCGGCCTCGCGGTCGGCCTCGGTCACGGGATCGAAGGTGAAGCCTTCCTTGGGCTTGTTGTCGACGACGAGCCGCGAGCGGAAGCGCGGAAGCGTCTGCGCCGCCGCGACGTCGGCGAGATGGAACAGGAAGTCGACGTCGGGAAGCATCATCATGAGGGTTCCGATTGGCGTTCGGGGCTTCGGCCTTATGCACGCGATAGGGGCGGAAGGCCATCGGTCGGCGTCGCCCCTGCGACGGCCGTCACTCGGCGGCGGCGGGACGATCGAGCGCGGCGTCCACCTCGGCCGCGAAGAGCGCCACGAAGGACCAGAGCCTCTCGCGCATCGCCTCGAAGCCGGCATGCGGCAGGAAGTTCTGCTCGTCGGCATAGAGGGCGCGGTTGATCTCCAGCTGGATGGCATGGACGCCCCGGCGCGGACGCCCGTAGCGCTCGGTGATGAAGCCGCCCGCATAGGGCTTGTTGCGGGTCACCTCGAAGCCGAGGGCGCCGAGGCGCTGCGTCGCCATCGCCACGAAGTGGGGCGCCGCGCTCGTGCCGAACCGGTCGCCCACCACGATGTCGGCCCGGCGCCCGCCCGGCAGCACCCGCACCGAGGAGGGCATGGAATGGCAGTCCACGAGGATCGCGAAGCCGAAGCGACGGCGCGTCTCCTCGATCAGCGCCTCCAGCGCCGCGTGGAACGGCAGGTAGAGGCCCTCGATGCGAACGGCGACCTCCTCGACGGGCAGCTTCTCGCGGTAGATCTCCTCGCGCTCGGCGACGATGCGCGGGATCGTGCCGAGGCCGCCGGCGACGCGGATCGAGGCGGAATTGGCGCAGTCCGGCAGCGGGCCCGCGAACATCGCGGGATCGAGCTCGTAGGGCTCGCGGTTGACGTCGAGATAGCAGCGCGGAAACCGCGCGGCGATCATCGGCGCGCCGAGCGAGGGCACGAAGTCGAAGAGCTGGTCGACGAAGAGATCCTCCGACCGGCGGATGGCCGAGGCGCCGAGGCGCGAGGCCTTCAGGAAGGCGCTCGGGTAGCAGCGGCCGCTGTGGGGCGAGGAGAAGACGAAGGGCAGGGTCTGGCGCGCGGGCTCCACGATCTCGAAGGCGGGACTGGGCCCGGCTGCCGTCTCCAGGCTCGGTATCGCGCTTGGCAAATTCGTTCGTTCCGAAAACTTGACCATCCGGGAGGGAATCTAGGCCGCCTTTCCCGCTCGAACATTCCATTTAGCCCTTGTTTAAGCAATCTGATAAAAGGATCATGTCGAACAAGGATAGGATCGGGACGGGCTCCGGTCCGGCGGACAGGTGCTGACGGATGTACAAGATTCTCCTCGCGGAAGACGACAACGACATGCGCCGGTTCCTGGCCAAGGCGCTGGAGAAGGCCGGCTACGAGGTGACCGCCTACGACAATGGCGGCTCGGCCTACGAGCGCCTGCGCGAGGAGCCCTTCTCGCTGCTCCTCACCGACATCGTGATGCCCGAGATGGACGGCATCGAGCTGGCGCGCCGCGCCACCGAGCTCGATCCCGACCTCAAGGTGATGTTCATCACCGGCTTCGCGGCCGTGGCGCTCAATCCCGATTCCAAGGCCCCGAAGGACGCCAAGATCCTGTCGAAGCCCTTCCACCTGCGCGAGCTCGTGGACGAGGTCGGCAAGATGCTCCAGGACGCCGCCTGACGCTCTGGCGGAGGACCGAAAAAGGCGCGTGGAATCACTTGACCCCCCGCGCCCGGTATGGTCTATCCGCCTTCATCGAATGGGCGTGTAGCTCAGCGGGAGAGCACTACGTTGACATCGTAGGGGTCACAGGTTCAATCCCTGTCACGCCCACCATTCGATCCCCACACAGCATGGCTTCCAGAGCGCGAAATCATCCGGCGCTGGCCGTTTTGCCAGATCGGGGTGTTTCCGGGACGTCAGACCGGAGATTTCGGCCAGAGATGTTGCCCCGAATGTCGGTCGATTTCGTGGATCATTTCGTCCGTGGCAAGCGCCGCCTCCCGCAGATACTCCCCGTCCGCGATCTCGTAGTGCGTCGCCGTTTCCAGCAGATGTTCGCCGGCCGCCATCTCCTCACGCGCCATCGTGTCCTGATCCGGATGCCCGAACCAGCGCTGCCACTCCATCGGTCGATCCGGATGCCGGCAGCGGTCGATCGGGATGACCGCCAGCGAGCGAACCTGCGTCGCCACCAACGAGCGGAACGTCCGCGACGTGATGCGCCACCCGCCCTACGCTTCTCGGGCTCCCTCGTCCCGTGGCTTCCGCCAAGGCTCGCCCGCGGCGACGCGCGTGGCCGATTTGCTCGGCGGAAGGCTGGCGATCTCCTCGAGATCGGGATACCGCGGGGCGACCTCGGACCACGCCGCCACGAGGACGCTCGCCGGATCGACCGGAGCCCCGTCATCGAGCTCCCAGGAATGATCGTCCTCGTCATGCGTGACGAAAAGAACCGAGTGAGCGTCGAGGGTTGATCGGCACGTCATACAGGCGACGCCCTGCGCTTGATCGAACGTCCAAGCCATCTCACTCCTCGTGCTGCCGAAACCGAACGGGCGGATAGGGCCTGGCGGACGGTGAGGCTTCAAGCTGGAACGCGTCCGTCGCGGCGCCACCCGCAACGACACGGTTGCCGCTCGATGGCGGGCCGTGAACAAGCCGGATCGAGACGACCAGGGCGCGGGAACACGCGGATTTTGATGGCACCCGCGGTTCCCGACGATGGGGGGTCGTTTCGCAGGGTCGCGTCATCGACCCACCGGCCGCGTGCCGTTGGCTTTCTCCGAATGATCTCGGCCCCTCGCCCCTCCGGCGCCGATCGTGGCGGTCGGCGACCTCGCTCTGTGCCGTCTTGTCCCAAGAGCCTCGAGGCGTGGACGGCGCTGCGCGCGATCGACGGCAAATCCACCGCGAAGCGACTTCCCCCGCGGCGAACGAGCGGGCCATCCTCCCGTCGCATGCGGCACGGCAATGGGCTATCGGTCGATCAAGCCCATCTTCGCCTGTCCGAGCCCGTGAGGAGACCCCAGCCATGTCCGTCATCGATCTGAACAGCGATCTCGGCGAAGGGTATGGTGCCTGGGCGATGGGCGACGACGCGGCGATGCTGGCGCTCGTCACCTCCGCCAACGTCGCCTGCGGTTTCCATGCCGGCGACCCCGCGGGCATCCTGCGCACGCTCCAGGCTGCGGCGGAGCGCGGCGTCGCGGTCGGCGCCCACGTCTCCTATCCCGACCGCGTCGGCTTCGGCCGGCGCGACATGGACGTCGCCTCGGCCGATCTCGTGGCCGACGTCGTCTACCAGATCGGCGCGCTTCAGGCGCTGGCCCGCGCCGCCGGAACGCGCGTCTCCTACGTCAAGCCGCACGGCGCCCTCTACAACCGCATCGCCGCGGACGCCCGCCAGGGCCGCGACGTGATCGCCGGCATCCAGGCGGCCGATCCGTCGCTGACGCTGATGGCGCTGGCCGGCTCGCCGCTGGTCGATCTCGCGCGGGGGCAGGGCCTCGCGGTCGTCGCGGAGGCCTTCGCCGACCGCGCCTACACGCCGGCGGGCGCGCTCGTCTCGCGCCGCGAGCCCGGCGCCGTGTTGCACGATCCCGGGCGCGTGGCGGAGCGCATGCTCCGGCTCGCCCGCGAGGGCGTGCTGGAGGCGATCGACGGCACGACCGTGCGCGTCGAGGCGCAGTCGATCTGCGTCCACGGCGACAGTCCGGGTGCGGTGGAGATCGCGCGCGCGCTGCGCCGGGCGCTGGAGGAGGGCGGCGTCGCGCTGCGCGCCTTTGCACCCGCATCCGACGCTCCGCCCGCCGCCCCTCGCGCCTGAGCTGCCGCATGCGCTTCCTGCCGGTCAGCCTGAACACGCTTCTCGTGGAACTCGCCGATCTCGGCGAGACCCTGGCGCTGTTCGCCTCGCTCCAAGCCGGCCCGCTCCCCGGCATCGAAGAGGTGGTGCCGGCGGCGCGCACGCTGATGATCCGCTGGACGCCCGGCGTGCTCGATCCCGCCGCGCTCGCCGCCGACCTTCGCGCCCGCTCGCTCGGGAGCGCTCCGGAGCCCTCCGACCGGCAGGTCGAGATCCCCGTGCATTACGACGGCGAAGATCTCGGCGACGTCGCGGCGCTGACCGGCCTCACGCGCGAGGAGGTGGTCGCGCGCCACACGGCGAGCGCGTTCACCGTGGCCTTCACCGGCTTCGCGCCGGGCTTCGGCTATCTCGTCGGCGGCGATCCCGCGCTGCACGTGCCGCGCCGCCGGAGCCCGCGCACCCGCATTCCCGCCGGCGCCGTGGCGCTGGCCGGCGCGTTCAGCGGCATCTATCCGCAGGCGAGCCCGGGCGGCTGGCAGATCATCGGCGTCACCCCGCTCGCCATGTGGGATCTGGCACGCGACCCGCCCGCGCTGCTCCAACCGGGAACGCGGGTGCGCTTCGTCGATGCGGACGCGCCGGGCGCCCGGGTGATTCGCGCGGCGCCGAAGCGGGCCGCGCCGGCAACCCTGCCGACCGAGCCCCCCTCGCTCGGTCTGCGAGTTCTCGCCGCGCCGATGCCGGCGCTGTTCCAGGATCTCGGCCGGCCCGGCCAGACCGCGCAGGGCGTCTCGGTCTCGGGCGCGCTCGACCGCGAGGCGCTGCGCGCCGCCAACCGGGCGGTGGGCAACCCCGCGGGCACGCCCGGCCTGGAGATCACGCTCGGGGGCTTCCGCTTCGAAACGTTCGGCCGCCTGACGGTGGCGCTCGCCGGCGCCCCCTGCCCCATCCGCGTGCGCGACGCGACGGGCCGCGCCTTTTCCGCCGAGCCTTACCGCCCGGTGGCGCTCGAACCCGGCGACGCCGTGGAGATCGGCCATCCGCCGACGGGCGTGCGCGCCTATCTCGCGGTGCGCGGCGGCTTCGCGGTGGCGCCGGTGCTCGCCAGCGCCGCCACCGACACGCTCGCCAGGATCGGGCCCGAGCCGGTGACGGCGGGCGCGGTGCTCCCCGCGCGGCCGGCTCCGGCAGGGGGACCGGCCGTCTCGCTGGACGAGACCGCGCCGCGCGCCCTGCCCGCGGCCGGCGACACCGTGACGCTCGACGTCGTGATGGGCCCGCGCACCGACTGGTTCACCGCGCGCGGCGTCGCGGCCCTCGCCGACCAGCTCTGGGAGGTGACGCCCCAGTCCAACCGCGTCGGCATGCGCCTTCTCGGCGCCGAGCCGCTGGAGCGGATCGACGCCGCGGAACTGCCGAGCGAAGGCACCGCCACGGGCGCCATCCAGGTGCCGCATAGCGGCCAGCCCGTGCTCTTCCTCGCCGACCACCCGCTGACCGGCGGGTATCCGGTGATCGCGAGCGTCGCCGGACATCATCTCGATCTCGCAGCGCAGATCCCGGTCGGCGCCCGCATCCGCTTCCGGCCCGTCACGCGCTTCGCCGAAATCGCGCCGGGCGCGCCTGCCCCCTCGGCCTCCCCGGAGTTCCGCGCATGAAGAAGGTTCTGATCGCCAACCGGGGCGAGATCGCCGTGCGCATCGTGCGCGCCTGCCGCGACCACGGGCTCGCCAGCGTCGCCGTCTACGCCGATGCCGACGCCGACGCGCTCTTCGTCTCCATGGCCGACGAGGCCTACGGGCTGGCGGGGCGACGCCCCGCCGAGACCTATCTCGACATCGACAAGATCGTCGCCATCGCCCGGCGCTCGGGCGCCGACGCCGTGCATCCCGGCTACGGCTTTCTCTCGGAGCGCGCCGAATTCGCGCGTGCCGTCGCCGCGGCGGGCCTCACCTGGATCGGGCCGGACCCGCATGTCATCGACGCGCTCGGCGACAAGGTGGAGGCGCGCCGCATCGCCGCAAAGGTCGGCGCGCCGCTCGTTCCCGGCAGCGACGGCCCGGTGTCGAACGCCGGCGAGGTGCTGGCCTTCGCCCGCGTCCATGGCTTGCCGGTGGCGATCAAGGCGGCCTTCGGTGGCGGCGGCCGCGGGCTCAAGGTGGCGCGCACGCTGGAGGAGATCCCGGAGCTCTACGCCTCCGCCGTGCGCGAGGCGGTGGCGGCCTTCGGGCGCGGCGAATGCTTCGTGGAGCGCTTCCTCGACCGGCCCCGCCATGTCGAGGCGCAGGTGCTGGCCGACCGGCACGGCCATGTCGTGGTGGTCGGCACGCGGGACTGCTCGCTGCAGCGGCGCAACCAGAAGCTCGTCGAGGAGGCACCCGCGCCGTTCCTGAGCGACGATCAGCGCGAGCGCATCCACGAGGCCGCCCGCGCCATCTGCCGGGAGGCCGGCTACAGCGGCGCGGGCACGGTGGAGTTCCTGCTGGGCGCGGACGGCTCGATCTCCTTCCTCGAGGTCAACACGCGCCTTCAGGTGGAGCATCCCGTGACCGAGGAGACCACCGGCCTCGATCTCGTGCGCGAGCAGTTCCGCATCGCCGACGGCCTGCCGCTGACGCTGCGCGAGACGCCGGCGCCGCGCGGCCATTCGATCGAGTTCCGCGTCAACGCCGAGGATCCCGGCCGCGGCTTCCTGCCGACCCCCGGCCGCATCACCCGCTTCGATCCGCCCTCCGGCCCCGGCATCCGCCTCGACAGCGGCGTCACCGCGGGCTCGGTGGTGTCCGGCCTGTTCGATTCGATGATGGCCAAGCTCGTCGTCACCGGCGCGACGCGCGAGGAGGCCTTGGCGCGGGCCCGGCGCGCGCTCGCCGAATTCCGGATCGAGGGCGTCGCCACCGTACTGCCCTTCCACCGCGCCGCGATCGAGACCGCCGACTTCCGGGGCGAGGAGGGCTTGCGCGTCCATACACGGTGGATCGAGACCGATTTCGCGGGAATGCCCGAGGCGGCCCCGCGGCCCGAGCGCGTGGGCGACGAAGGCCTGCTGCGTGGTGCCATCGAGATCGACGGACGGCGCCGCGAGATCGCGCTGCCGAGGGACTTCCTGCGAGGCCTCGGCATGGGAACGGCACCGATGGCCAGCACCGCGGGCCCGGTGCCGACGCAAGCCGACGAGGCGCTGGCGGCGCCCGTCTCCGGCACGCTGCAGGCCTGGAAGGCGGCGGAGGGCGCACGTGTCGCGGCGGGAGATCTCGTGGCGACGATGGAGGCGATGAAGATGGAGACGCCCGTTCTCGCCCACCGCGCCGGTACGCTGCGGCAGGCGGCTGCAGCTGGCGCCGCCCTCGACGCCGGTGCCCTCCTCGCCCGCATCGAGGCGTAAGGCGGAACCGCCGCACTCGGCTCGCGACGTTGCATCGCGGCCGCTCGCCACCTGCCAGCCTCGACGCGCGGCGACGTCGGCTTTCGGCGCATTCGCGCGTGTTCCGATCCCCGGCCGGAGCGAGCGCCCGAACCCGCCATTGACCCGCCGCGCTTCGCCTGCAGATAGGGAAAGCCGCGGCCCGTCCTTCGAGAAAGCGATCCTCCCGTGAAACGCATGACGCGCCGACAATTCGCGGCCGGAGCTCTCGCCGCGATGGTGTCGGGCTCCGCCCTCGCCAAGACCGCCGCCGACGCGCCGGCGAGCGCCGATCCCCTCTGGTTCGTGGACCCCGACCTGCGGCCCGAGGCGCGGGCGATCCAGGCGATGGCGGGACCGGGATCGGACCTGACACGCGAGACCCTGCCGATGGTGCGCCGGACGATGGAGGCCTTGGGCGGCCAGCCCCTGCCGGACGTTCCCGTGCGGCGGGAAAGCGTGCCGGTGGGCGGCGAGCACCCCGACGTGGCGGTCTACGTGATCAATGAACGAAGCCCGCCGCCGCGCGGCGGCGGCACGCGGCCCGCCATCCTCCACCTGCATGGCGGCGGCTTCGTCGCGGGCTCGGCCCGCGCCTCGCTTCCCGTGATGCAAGCGCTGGCGCGCCGGCTCGACTGCCTGGTGGTCAGCGTCGAGTACCGTCTGGCCCCGGAGACGACCTGGCGCGGGTCGATCGCAGACACCTACGCCGCGCTCAGCTGGCTACACGCGCAGGCCGGCGCTCTCGGCGTCGATCCGGCGCGCGTCGTGGTGATGGGCGAGAGCGCCGGCGGCGGGCACGCCTCGCTGCTGGCCATCGCCGCGCGCCAGTCCCCGAAGTTGCCGATCGCCTTCCAGCTTCTCGTCTATCCCATGCTCGACGACCGCACCGGCTCGACCCGCATGCCGGCCTTCCCGATCGGCACGATCGGCTGGACCGCCGCGGCCAACCGCTTCGCCTGGGGCGCGTTCCTCGGCACCGAGCCGGGGGGATCGGCCGTGCCCTCGGCCGCCGTGCCGGCGCGCCTCGAAGACATGGCGGGCCTGCCGCCGGCCTTCGTCGGCGTCGGCTCGATCGACCTCTTCTTCGAGGAGAGCGTCGTCTATGCCAGTCGCCTCATCAAGGCCGGCATTCCCGCCGAACTCGTGGTCGTGCCCGGCGCCTTCCACGGGTTCGACGTCAGCGCGTCGGCAACGCCGGTGGCGCAGCGCTTCGACGCCGCACGGACCGAGGCGCTGCGGCGCGCGTTGCAGTCGCGCGCCTGACGGACGGACCACGACATCGCCAGTGGGCTGAAGACGGATGAACGAGCCGACCGCCGACGGTCGCAAAATCCGCGCATTCCCGGTATGGCTGCGGGCATCGCTTCCCCACGTGTTGCAGAGGTCGAGCCTTGACGACGTCGTTCCCGCGCCGCTCGGCCGTCGCCGCCGCGCTCACCCTCCTCGTCCCCGGTCTCGCGGGCTGCGCCGCGCGGCCCTACGCCACGCTGCAGACGGTGGGCGCCACCGTGCCCGGCGCCCATCTCGTCGACATGCTGGTGGCGACGACGCGCGCGCCCTCGCCGGTGCCCGGCGTCGTCTTCTCGGGCGAGCGCGGTCCCGGCCTCTCGGTCGAGAACATCGTGGTGTCGATCCCGCCGGACGCCGTGCGCCGCCCCGGCGCGGTGATCTACCCCCGCCGCAATCCCGGCGACCCCGCGCGCGAGTTCGTGGCGTTGAAGATCGCCCCGATCGAGGCGAAGGGCGCGGAGGACTGGTACCAGCGCGTCGCCGGCCCCAAGCGCCGGGTGCTGATCTTCGTCCATGGCTTCAACTCGACCTACGAGGAGGCGGTGTTCCGCTTCGCGCAGATCAGCCACGACACCGGCGTCAACGCCGCGCCCATCCTCTTCACCTGGCCCTCGCAGGGCTCGATCTTCGGCTATCTCTACGACCGCGAATCCGCGAACTACTCGCGCGACAGCCTGGAGCGCATCATCGAGGACACCGCGGCGCGGCCCGATGTCGGCGAGATCACCGTGATGGCGCATTCGATGGGCAGCTGGCTGACCATGGAGGCGCTGCGGCAGACGGCGATCCGCCGCGGCCGGCTGCCGGCGAAGCTCACCAACGTCATCCTCGCCTCGCCCGATCTCGACGTCGACGTGTTTCAGGAGCAGCTCGACGAGATCGGGCCGGAGCGCTCGCGCATCACCATCTTCACCTCCAAGGACGATCGCGCGCTTCTCGTCTCCCGGCGCCTCGCCGGCGGCGTGCAGCGCCTCGGCGCCGTCGACCTGACGAAGCCCGAGGTGCAGGCGACCTTCGAGCGGCGCGGCATCGACGTCGTCGATCTCACGGGCGTTCGCGCCGGCGACGGTCTCAACCACACGAAGTTCGCCGAGAGTGCCGACGTCGTCCAGTCGATCGGGCGGCGCCTGATCGCCGGCGACCGCGTCTCGGATTCGCGCCTCGGCCTCGGCGAGACGATCGGTGCCGCGGCGATCGGCACGGCGCAGGGCGTCGGCTCGGCGATCTCCGCCACGGTCAACCTGCCTGCCGCGGCCGTGGACGCGGGCGCACGGGAGCGGCTGGCGAGGCAGGTCGAGGAGACCGCCGCCAGCCTCGGCGGGTCGCTGCAGACGGCCACGGGGCGCTGACCCCAACGTTTCGACGGGACGACCAGCCGAAGGGTCGAGCTCGCCGAGGACGGCGGCCCGCGGCGGCCAGGAAACCGCGGCATAACACTGGATTCTGCGGCGACCCATTTCGGGATCGCTCGACGCGAACATCTCGGGGGAATGTGCCCCGCGAATGGGCACTTCAACGCGAAAAAGGGAGACGCCGAGGCGTCTCCCTTTCCACTTCCAACGTCCGTCTCGCCAACTCCTACGAGTCGGTAACGCACTGCCGTGAGATTACTGCGCGACCTGACGGGCGTTGCCCTCATAGGCCGGCGCCTGCTGCAGCTGCTCGCGGGTCACGTCCAGAACGATGCGATTGGCCATCTCTTCAGCCGAGGCGACCTGCGTGCCGGCTGCGGTGCCCGTCGTTGCCGTGCCCGAGGCGGGCGCCATCGCCGTCGTGTCGGTGGCCATCGTGCCGGATGCCGGGGCCATCGCACCGGTCGTTGCGGTACCGGTGGTCGCCGTGCCCGTTCCGGCCGCCGTGTCGGCCGTGGTCGAGGCCGTCACGTCGGCGTCGAGGTCTGCCGGCAGCTTCAGCGCGGCCATCGAGACCGCGACGTCCTTTTCGCCGATGCCAAGGAAGCCGCCGACGCCCACGATCACCGCGGCCACCTGGCCATCGGGTCCGATCAGCACGTCGTTGACCTCACCGATGTCTTCGCCGTTCGCGCTGTAGACGTCCTCGCCCTGAATGTCGGACACACGCTGGATGCCGGCTTCGGCGACCGTCACGAAGGGACCGTCCATCGAGGGGGTGGCCGGCGTCGTCGCGGCAGTGGTGGCTGGCGCCGCATCGTTCATCGTGGAGCCCGACATCGCGCCGCCGGGGGCCATCGTGCCGGACGGTGCCGTCGTGGTGGCGCCGGGCTCGGTGGTCGTGGCGGTCTGCGCGTAGGCGGCAGGGATGGCGGCGGTCGTGAGAAACGCGGCGAGAATGATCTTCTTCATGGCAAATCTTTCCATCTTCCGAGCCAGAAGCTCCGTTGGACATGCTGGGATAATGAGGTCGCGGACCGTCCGTTCCCCAGCAACCCATCGTTTTCCCATGCTGGCGATCTTGTGATCATCTTCGCACCGGCGGTGTCCCGAGGCCCATGGTTCGGCCGCGCCGCCGGGCTCGGACCGTTCGAGTCCCAGGGATCACGGGATCAGCCGGTCGGCCCGCAGCTCGGCGAAGAGGTCGAAGAAGGCGTCGTCGGTCGCCTGGTAGTCGAGGAAGCCGAGGCGCCGGCTCTTGCCCATATCGGTGACCACCTCGATCGGCCGGCCGAGATCGGCGTCGGTGTGCCAGGGCGAGGCGAGACGATCGAGATCGGGCTCCGCCAGCCCCTCGCGCGCGGCGATCTCGCGCCAGAGCGGCGCGTCGCCCCGCATCTGCTCCTCCAGCGGCACGACGGTGCCGTCGAAGGGCGCGGGCTCGAGGCCGAACCATTCGGCGATGCGGCCCCACATCCAGCTCCAGCGGAAGACGTCGCCGTTGACGACGTTGAAGGCCTCGTTGGCCGCCGCCGGCGTCGTCGCGGCCCAGACGAGCTGGCGCGCCAGCTGGCGCGCGTCGGTCATGTCGGTCAGCCCGTTCCACTGCGCCGCGGAGCCGGGAAAGCGGAAGGGCCGGCCGGTCTCGCGGCAGAGCGTGGCGTAGACCGCGAGCGTCGTGCCCATGTTCATGGCGTTGCCAACCGCCTTGCCGATCACCGTGTGCGGGCGGTGCACGCTCCAGGTGAAGCCGTCGCGCGCGGCGGCCGCGAAGACCTCGTCCTCCTGCGCATAGTAGAAATTGTCGACGTCGAGCCGCCCCTGCGTCTCGCGGAACGGGGTCTGCGGCAGCACGCCCTTCCCATAGGCCTCGAACGGTCCGAGATAGTGCTTGAGGCCGGTGACGAGCGCGACGTGGCGCACGCTCGCCGCCGGGCGCAGGCCGTCGAGGAGGTTGCGCACCATCGCGGCGTTGACGCGGATGTTCTCGGCCTCGCTCTGCTGGCGCAGCCAGGTGGTGACGAACACCGCGTCGGGCGTGAGCCCCTCCAGCGCGCGCGCCGTGGCGGCGGCGTCCTGCAGGTCGGCCGCCACGGGGCGCACCCTCGCCTGATCAGTGGGCCGGCGCGCGAGGCCCAGCACCTCCCAGCCGTCGCTCAGAAGCCGCGCCGCGGTCGCGCTGCCCACGATGCCGCTCGATCCCACCACCAGTGCCGTCTTCGTCATGTCGCTCTCCATGTCTGTCCGTTGCCCGGGAGCTAGGCAGAGCCGAGCGATCGCGCTAGACGGAACCGAACAGGGACATAGTCACCCGGAGGTGCCCACCCGATGAAGCCTGGAACCCCGGAAGCCGACTGGCGCGAGGATTGTGCGCCGCGTCGCGTGGTCGAACTCTTCGCCACCAAATGGACGAGCATGGTGCTGCACACGCTGAGCGCCCGTCATGCCGGCCGGGCGCGCACGGGCGTGCTGCTGCGCAGCCTGCCCGGCATTTCCAAGAAGATGCTGACGCAGACGCTGCGCGACATGGAGACGAGCGGGCTCCTCACCCGGCATGTCGAGGGCACGGTGCCGCCGGCGGTGGAGTATCGCCTCAGCGATCTCGGCCGCCGCTTCGTGGAGCCGGTGGAGATGCTCTACGCCTGGGGCCGCGCCAACCCGGACGCGCTGGACGCGCTGGGCGAGCGCCCGACGTCGCGGCGCACGGCCTCGGCCCGGCGGGCGGGCGAGGCGACGGCGGACTGACGCCGCCGTTCGCGGCGCGCCGTCCTCAATGGGCGGAAGCGCCGGCGGCCGGAGCCGCTTCGGAGCGGATGTCGCGGGCCCAGCGCCGGCGGGGCGTCTGCGCCGGCGTCACGGGCCGCCCCCGCAGCCCGTCGGCCAGCGTCGGCGCATCCGGCCAGAAGCCGTAGCCGCTGGCGATGTTGACGTGCCCGGCCGGGCCGAGGTCGAACAGCGCCGATCCCCAGGCCGCGGCCTGCCGCTCGGCCGCCTCGAAGCCCATGAACGGATCGTTGCGGCTGGCGACGAGGATCGAGGCGAAGGGCAGCGGCACGGCTCCGGCGCCCTCGAACGAGCGCACGCTCGGATGACGTTCACTGAGCGCCGGCACGTCGGCCGGCGCCACCAGCAGCGCGCCGCCGACATGCGAGGCGGCCGGGCGCCGCGCGAGGGCGGCGACGAGCGCGCAGCCGAGGCTGTGAGCGACGAGAATGACGCCCGGCCGGCACGCCGCGATCCCCGCCTCCAGCGCATGCAGCCAGTCGGTGAGCCGCGGCTCGGCGAAGTTCTCCTGCTCCACGAGATCGGCGCCGGCATCCTCCAGCGCCCAGTGATGCTGCCAATGGCCCGGGGGCGATCCGTTCAGGCCGGGAACGATCAGGGTCTCGATCATCGCGCGTGTGCCTCGCTCGTCCGTCATGGTGCCGAACCTAGCGGGCACCGGCGAGCGCGGGAAAACAAAAAATACTCAATATCTAGATTGATGGAGAACGAGCATCCGTCGATCGCGCCGGGAAGCGCGCGACGAGGCGGATCAGGGCGCCGCGACGAGCTCGCGGAACTCGATGTCGATCCCCTCGGAGGCAAAGGCCACCTCGGCGAGCGTCTTGTCGTCGAGCACCGCGGAAATGGCGTTGCGCACCTCCAGCATCAGCCGGCGCACCGAACAGCTACGCTCGTCGCGGCAGTCGTCGCAGCGCCGGTAGGCGGTGCGACTGGCGCAGGGGATGGGCGCCAGCGGCCCGTCGAGGACGCGCAGGACGTGGCCGACGCGGATCTCGCTCGCCGGCCGGGCCAACGCGTAGCCGCCGCCGCGCCCCTTGCGGGCATGCACCATGCCGGCGGTGCGCAGGTCGCCGAGGATCGTGTCCAGAAACTTCTTCGAGATCGAATGGGCCGTCGCGATCTCTTCCGACAGGGCCCGGCTGCCCTCGGGCACCGTGGCCAGGTGAAGCATGGCCTTCAGACCGTACTTGCCCTTCATCGTCAGCATCGACCCTGCAACTCCCGCCGGCGACGGACCGCTCCGTCTCCGTCCTCCCGCCCATGTAGAATGATCCGCCCGCCATTTCCACCGCCACGCGCCCGGCGCAGGCTTCGCGCGGCCTTCGCGTGTCGTCATCATGGTCGAAGCGGGCGGCCGAGGACGAGCGTCGCCGGCAGCGGGAAACGAAGGAGATGGACATGGGCGACGAGACGCGGCGACCGGAGCGCAACACGCCGACGATCCGCACGATCGCGATGCCGGCCGACACCAATCCGGCCGGCGACATCTTCGGCGGCTGGGTGCTGGCGCAGATGGATCTGGCGGCCGGCGCCGCGGCGGCGCGCCGGGCCCGCGGTCGCTGCGCCACGATCGCCATCGACGCCATGCAGTTCCTGAAGCCGGTCTATGTCGGCGACGAGGTGAGCCTCTATGCCGAGGTGATCGCGGTCGGGCGCACCTCCATGCAGATCGCGGTGGAGGCCTGGCGGCGCTCGCGCGAGAGCGAGGACACCGAGCAGGTGACGCGCGGCCGCTTCACCTTCGTGGCGATCGACGGCGAGCGCCGGCCCCGCGCCATCGACGCGCCTGTCCTCCCGGACCTGCCGCGGTAAGGCGCCGGCAGGGGGCGAGACGCCGGCGGGGGAGAGCATGCCCCGTCCAGCCCGAGCCGCCCCCCCGGAAGCGGCCGGGTCTCTCGTGGTTCGGATGCGACGAGACCGTAATTTTTTCCACGGCTTAAAGCTTCCGCAACACGATAAGCCGATGATGAAGGGTACCAACCGGTATCAATAATCCCCGTGGAGAACGGTCCATGACTCGGGTCGCCGCGCTCCAGACCGACGAAACCGTCGAGCGTCGCCGCCAGGCCTCTCTGGCCGCGTTCGAGATCGGCGGAACCGAGCCAGAAGACCGCTTCGACGACATCGCGCGTCTGGCGGCGGAACTGTTTCAGGCGCCGATCGCGCTGGTCAGCCTCGTCGAGGACGACCGGCAGTGGTTCAAGGCCCATCATGGCGTCGGCGCCTGCCAGGCGCCGCGCGCGGGCTCGTTCTGCGGCGAGACGATCCGCGGCGACGAGGTGTTCTGCGTCGAGGACGCCCGCGCCGACCCGCGCTTCGCCGCCAGCCCGCTCGTGACGGGCGAGCCCTTCGCGCGCTTCTATGTCGGCGCTCCGCTCATCGCCTCCGACGGCTACCGGCTCGGCGCCCTCTGCGTCCTCGACACGGCGCCCCGCCGCCGGCCCTCGCAGGCGCGGCGGCGGGCGTTGTCGCGTCTGGCCGCGATGGTGGTCCGACAGATGGAGCTTCGGCGCACCGAGTTCGTCCGCTCGACGGTGACGGAGTTCGCGGACGCCACAGCGCTGACGCTCCTCTCGCTCGACGGCCAGGGCCGCATCGCCTTCGTCAACGCCGCCGCCTCGGCCCTCTTCGGCTACGGCGCGCGCGAGATGATCGGCCAGCCCGTCGATCTCATCATTCCCGAGCGCCTGCGCGCCGCGCACGGGGCGGGTTTCGGCCGCGCCATCGCCTCGAACCATCCCCGGCTGGCCGGCCGCACGGTGGAGGTCACGGCGCTGAAGCGCGACGGCACGGAATTTCCCGTGGAGATGACGCTCTCGGTCTGGCACGGCGAGCGCGGCATCGGCATCGGCGCCATCATCCGCGACATCACCGAGCGGCGCGAGCGCGACGCGCGCCTCCTGCGTCGCGCCAGCCAGGACACGCTGACCGGCCTCCTCAACCGCTCCGCCCTCGAGGACGAAATCGGCGCATGGCTGAAGGCAGGCGAGGCGGCCGGCGTCCTCGTGGCCGATCTCGACGGGTTCAAGGAGATCAACGACAGCCTCGGCTACGAGGTCGGGGACGCGCTGCTGCAGGCCGTCGCCGTACGGCTTCCCAAGGCCCTCGACGGTTCGGTCGTCTCGGCGCGGCTCGGCGGCGACACGTTCGCGCTGTTCCTGCCGCAGGTGCGCGACGCCGTCGCCGCCGGCGCCGCCACCGCGCGGGTGATGGAGGCCTTCGCGCTCCCCTTCGAGATCGACGGCCACGTGTGCCAGCTCGGCGTCAGCGTCGGCGCCGCGCTCGCCCCCGAGCACGGACGCGACGCCGAGGAGCTTCTGGCGAGCGCCGATTTCGCGCTGCATCGGGTGAAGAAGGCGGGCGGCGGCATGGCCCGGCTGTTCGAGCCGGCGATGCGCAGCCACTCTCTCGCCCGCCGGGTGCTGCGCGACGAGCTGCTCGGCGCCCTGCGGAACGGCGACCTGCGGCTGCACTACCAGCCGCAGGTCTCGCTCGCCGACGGCTCGACGGTGGGCATGGAGGCGCTGATCCGCTGGCAGCATCCGGTGCGCGGTCTGGTGCTTCCCGGCGCCTTCCTGCCGGCGGTGGAGACGAGCACGCTGGCGCTGCCGGTCGGCTGGTGGGTGCTGGACGAGGCCTGCCGGCAGATGGCGCTCTGGCGCGACGCCGGGCACGGCGACGTGCGCATGGCGATCAACCTGTTTCCGGGGCAGTTCCGCGACCGGGATCTCGTGCGGCGCATCGACGAGGCGCTGCGCCGCTGGAGCCTCGATCCCGCGCGCCTCGAGATCGAGGTCACCGAATCGATCGCCCTCCACGACGACGATTCCTCGCACCTTCGCCTGCGCCAGCTGCGCGAGCTCGGCGTGCGCGTCGCCCTCGACGATTTCGGCACCGGCTACGCCTCGCTCAGCACGCTGCAGCGTTTCGCCCTGACGACGCTGAAGATCGACCGCTCCTTCGTGCGCGACTTTCCGGCGAACCGCCACGACGCCGCGATCACGCGGGCGATGATCCATCTCGGCAACGACCTCGATCTCGAAACGGTCGCCGAGGGCATCGAGACGGTGCAGCAGGAGACCGCGCTGCGGGCGCTCGGCTGCCAGGTCGGCCAGGGTTTCCTCTACGGCCGGGCGATGCCGGGCGAGGCGGCGCTGGCCTGGATCGCAGCGCAGGCGGCGGAGTGCGAGAGCCGCAGGCGCGCCGCAGGCTGATCAGCCCTGCGGGCCCGCCGCGCGCTCGCGGCAGGTGAAGCAGGTGCCCTGCAGCTCGATCGACGCCTCGTCGGCGGTGAAGCCGTGATGCTCGCCCTCGCGGCGCAGCGCCGCCACCGCCTCGGGCTGCACGAGCTCCTCGGCGCTGCCGCAGTCGCGGCAGATGGCGAAGACGGTGGAGCTCGAACCGTGGCCGGGATGGGCGCAGGCGACGTAGGCCTTCACCGAGTTGAGCTTGTGGATGCGCCCCTCGCGCTGCAGCCGGTCGAGCGCCCGGTAGATCGTGAGCGGCGCGTTGATCCCCTGGCCCTGCAGGGCGGTCAGGAGATCGTAGGCCGACATCGGCGCGTCCGACGCCTGCAGCGCCGCATAGACGAGCTCGTGATTGCGGATCGTCTTGGCGGTCATGCTGCGTGCCTCCTCTCGTCGCGCGCGGCCGGGTGCCGGCGGGGCCGGTCGGCGCCCGGTCATGCCTCATATAGGGTCAGCTCGTCTTCAGCGCCGCGACGATCTGGCCGACATTGTTCTCGAACATGCCGAGATAGGTCGCGGCCGGGCCGTCCGGGCCCGACAGCGCGTCGGAATAGAGCGTGCCGCCGACCTTGGCCTCGGTCTCCGCGACGATGCGCTGGATCAGCCGGGGATTGCTGACGTTCTCGACGAAGACCGCGGTGATGCCTTCGCGCCGGATCTGGTCGATGATGCCGGCGACGTCGGCGGCCGAGGCCTCGCTCTCGGTGGAGACGCCCTCGGGCGCCACGAAGTCGATGCCGTAGGCCCTGGCGAAATAGCCGAAGGCGTCGTGCGAGGTGACGACCTTGCGCCGCGCCTCGGGAATGGCACCGAGCTCGGCGCGAACGCGCGCGTCCATCGCCCGGATCTCGGCGATGTAGGCGTCGCCCTTGGCGCGGTAGTCGGCGGCGTGGGCGGGATCGGCCTCGGAAAGGCCCTTCACGATGTTCTCGGCATAGACGGCGCCGTTGGCGAGGCTCTGCCAGGCATGGGGATCCTCGACGCCGTGGTCGTGGCCCTCGTGGGCATCCGCGGCTTCGGCATGGTCTTCGTGCGCGTCGTGATCCTCATGCGCGTCGTGGCCCTCCGCCTCGGCGGCGAAGGCCAGGGGCTCGATCCCGGCGGTGGCCACGACCTCGCGGCCCTTGAAGCCGGCGGTCTCGGTGAGGCGCGGCAGCCAGCCCTCGAAATGCAGCCCGTTGACGACGAGGAGCTTGGCCGACCCCACGGCCCGCGCGTCCGACGGCGTCGGCTCGTAGACATGGGCGTCGCCGTCGGGGCCGACGAGCGTCGTCACCGCGACGTGCTCGCCGCCGATCTCGCGCACCATGTCGCCGAGGATCGAGAAGGAGGCCACCACGGGAACCGGGTCCTCGGCACGTGCCGCCGAGCCGAAGGTCAGGGCGGTTCCGGCCAGAAGGAGGGCGAGGGACGTCGTGACGAGGCGCATGGGAGATCCTTTCACTTCACTGCGAGGCGGGATGGGCGGCGTGCGGACGGCGAAGGACGCGCGCCGCGATGCTGTCGAAGCGGCCGAAGAGCACGGAGACGGCATAGGCCGCGCTCGCCGAGAGGATGATCGCGGGCGAGGCCGGCAGGTCCCCGTGGTAGGAGACGAGGAGCCCGACCAGCGAGGCCACGAGGCCGATGGCGGCCGAGACCCCCATCTGTCCCGGCACCGTCTCGGCCCAGAAGCGCGAGGCCGCGGCGGGCAGCATCATGATGCCGACCACCATCAGCGTTCCCAGCGCCTGGAAGCCGCCGACGAGGTTGAGCACCACCAGCGTCACGAACAGCATGTGGACGGTGCCCCCGCCGCCGCCGACCGAGCGCAGGAAGCCGGGATCGAGGCATTCGGCGATGAGCGGCCGGTAGAGGACCGCGAGCGCGGCCATCGTCAGCGTCGAGATCGCGGCCATCAGCAGCACGGCGGGATCGTCGAGCGCCAGCACCGTGCCGAAGAGGACGTGCAGCAGGTCGATGCTGGAGCCGTGCACCGAGACGAGGAGCACGCCGAGGCCGAGCGAGGAGAGGTAGAAGGCGGCGAAGCTCGCATCCTCGCGTAGGGGCGTGAAGCGCGAGACCAGCCCCGCGAGCACGGCGACGGCAAGGCCTGTCATCAGCCCGCCGATCGTCATCGCCACGAGCGAGAAGCCGGCGAGGAGGAAGCCCACCGCCGCCCCCGGCAGGATCGCATGGCTCATCGCGTCGCCGACGAGGCTCATGCGGCGCAGCACCAGCAGCACCCCGAGCGGGCAGGCGCCGAAGGCGAGCGACAGGCAGCCGGCGAGCGCCCGGCGCATGAAGCCGTAGCTTACGAAAGGGGCGAGCACGATCTCGTAGGCGGTGTGGAGAAGCGTCACGCCGCGCTCCTCTCGTGCGGCGCACCGAGGCCGGGATCGTCGAACCAGGATTGGCTGAGCATGCGCGCCTGGCGCAGCCGCTCGGGCGTCAGCACCTCGCCCGTCGGCCCCCAGGCGACGCACTCGCGCGCCACCAGCAGCGTCTGCGGAAAATGCTCGCGCACGAGGTCGAGATCGTGCAGCACCGCGATCACCGTGCGCCGCTCGCCATGCCAGCGGCGCACGAGCGCCATGAGATCGGCGACGGTGCGCGTGTCGATGGCCGTGAAGGGCTCGTCGACGAGGATCAGCCGCGCGTCCTGCACGAGGACGCGTGCGAAGAGCGCGCGCTGCAGCTGGCCGCCCGACAGCGTGCCGATGACGCGCCCCTCGTAGCCCCCGAGCCCGACCGCCTCGATCGCCTCGCGCACCCGCTCCAGCGCCCGCCCACTGACGCGCCCGAAGGCGCCGGCCTGGCGCCAGGCGCCGAGCGAGACGAGATCGGCGACGCTGACGGGGAAGGAGCGGTCGAGCTCGCTCGCCTGCGGCAGGTAGGCGATGTCGCGGCGATGGATGCCGTCGAGATGGATGCGCCCGCCGGCCGCCGGCAGGAGGCCCATGACGGCCTTGAGCAGCGTCGACTTGCCGGCGCCGTTCGGACCGACGATCGCGGTGAGCGACTGCGCCGGAAAGGCGCCGGTGACGCCATGGACCGCCGGCCGGCGCCGATAGGAGACGGTGAGATCCTCGAGCCGCACGGCAGGCGTCGCCTCGATCATGCGAAGAGATCCAGCGCGAGGGCGACGGCGATCCACAGGCAGGCGACGGGCAGCGCCACGGCGGCGAGGCGCTGCCAGGCCGAGCCGCGCAGCGCCGAGGCCTTCAACGCCGGCGGAACCGGCGGGGTCGGCGGCCCCCCACACTGCCTCGATGCGTCGCCCTGCGGATGCGGCATTCCCGAAGATCCCGTGCTGGGCGCGGCGGCGCGGCGCGCCATGGGCGCGGCGGATACGCGGCCCCTGCCCTTGTGGATGCATGTTATAAAGTAACAATTCTGGAAGGCAAGTCCGCGGTTCGCCCCGGACGCT
Organism: Aureimonas pseudogalii; assembly: GCF_014196835.1. Taxonomy (GTDB): domain Bacteria; phylum Pseudomonadota; class Alphaproteobacteria; order Rhizobiales; family Rhizobiaceae; genus Aureimonas; species Aureimonas pseudogalii. The sequence continues at coordinate 72,030 of NZ_JACIEK010000012.1, read as the reverse complement.
GTGCTGGGTTAGGCCGACCGGCCCGACCGGGCGATGCACGCCCTCCCCTCGCTCGCGTCGTCAACCGGTCGCTTCACCGGGCGAGCCCGCGGCGCGCCTCCCGCGTCACCGCGTCGGTGAGCGGCTTCAGCGCCGGCCCCACCGCCCGGCTCCAGTGCCAGAAGAGCGGCACCGCGAGGCTGTGTCCACCCGCCAGCGCCATCAGCCGGCCTGCCGCCACGTGGGGGCCGGCGAGCGCGCGCGGGTTCAGGCCCCAGCCGAGCCCGGCGAGCGCCGCGTCGACGAAGCCTTGCGAGGAGGGAACGCGGTGCACCGGGCGCGGCGGGGCCTCGCCGAACAAGCTCTCGATCCAACGGTCCTGCAGCCGGTCCTTGGCGTCGAAGAGCAGCGAGGGCGCCTGGCCTAGCGCCTGCGGGGTGACGCCATCGGCGAACCAGCGCGCCGCGAAGGCGGGGCTGGCGCTCGCCTCGTAGACGAGGCTGCCGAGCGGCCGGCTGGAGCAGCCCGCCACCGGCCCCGGCGTCGTCGCCACCGCGGCCATCACCTCGCCGCGCCGCAGCCGCTCGGTGGTGTGCTCCTCGTCGTCGACGACGAGGTCGAAGAGCCGATCCTCGATCCCCGCCAGCGCCGGCAGGAACCACGTCGCCAGACTGTCGGCGTTGACGGCGATGCGGATCGTCGGCCGTGGTCCCTGCGGCACGAGGGCGCCGAGATCGGCCCGCAGGCCCCCTTCGAGCAGCGCCACCTCGCCGGCGTGCCGGCAGAGACGCCGCCCGGCCTCCGTCGCCCGGCAGGGCTGGCCACGCACCACCAGCGCCGTGCCGGTGCGCTCCTCCAAAAGCTTCACGCGCTGCGACACCGCCGAGGGGGTGAGGCCCAACCGGCGCGCCGCGCGCTCGAAGCTGCCCTCCGCGATCACCTCGGCCAGGGCTCGAAGAAGGGCGTAGTCCCACATGGATGAAGCGTTGCTTCATGGGCGGAAGGAAAACAAGCTTCGCTGCATCGCCCGAGCCCGCTAGCACGGCGGCATCACCCTCATGGAGCCGCGCCATGTCCGCCCTCACCTCTGCCGGCCCCAGCTTCCTCGCCGGCCTTCTCCTCGGCCTGTCGCTGATCCTCGCCATCGGCGCGCAGAACGCCTTCGTGCTGCGCCAGGGCCTGCGCGGCGAGCACGTCTTCGCCGTCTGCCTCGTCTGCGCCCTCTCCGACGCGCTGCTCATCGCCGTCGGCGTCACCAGCCTCGCCACGGTCTCGGCCGCGCTGCCGTGGATGGCGCCGGCGCTGCGCTGGGGCGGCGCGGCGTTTCTCCTCGCCTATGCCGCGCGCTCGCTCCTCGCCGCCTTCGGCGCGCCCGAGCGTCTCGTGCCCGAGGCGGGCGCGGCGGCCCGCCCGCTCCGCGCGGCGGTGGGAACCGCGCTGGTGCTCACCTTCGCCAATCCGCACGTCTATCTCGACACCGTGGTGTTGATCGGCACCGTGTCGACGCGCCAGGACCATCCCGCCGCCTTCGGCGCCGGAGCGGTACTCGCCTCGTTCCTGTTCTTCTTCGCGCTCGGCTTCGGGGCGCGCTGGCTGCGCCCGATCTTCGCGCGGGCCCGCGCCTGGCAGATCCTCGAAATCGCCATCGCCGCGGTGATGGCCGCGCTCGGCCTGCGCCTCGCCTTCGGGGGGTGAGAGTCTAGAGACCCGTGTGCCGGGCCTCGGCGCGCCGGGCGCGCAGCACGTCGGCGACGAAATTGCGCGACAGGCTGTGGTAGAGCGCCTCGCCCGAGACGAGGCGCGCGGTGCCGAAGCCGAGCAGCGCGGCGAGCATCAGGGGGATGACGTTGCCCTGGTTGCCGGTCATCTCGAGAATGATGACGAAGGCGGTCATCGGCGCCTGCACGACGCCCGCGAAATAGCCGGCCATGCCGAGCGTCGCCGCGAGCCCTGACCCGGCGCCGAGCACGAGCCCGATCGTCGAGCCGAGGCCGGCGCCGACCGCCAGCGAGGGCGCGAAGATGCCGCCGGGAATGCCCGAGACCATCGAGACGAGGCTGGCGGCGAACTTCTCGGCAAAGAAGAGGGGCGGCAGCGGCGTGCCCTCGATGGCCGCGCGCGCCTGCTCGTAGCCGGTGCCGTAGGTGGCGCCGTTCGAGGCCCAGCCGATCGCCGCCACGAGGAGCCCGCAGAGCGCCGCCGCGCCGACGACGCGCGCCCGCGGGCGGCCGACCGTCCAGCGCTTGAGCCGGCGCAGGAGGCGCAGCGCCGCGGCGCTGAAGAGAGCGCCGAGGGCGCCGCCGAGAATGCCGCAGGCGACCACGAGCACCCAGTCGATCGCGGAGCCCGCCGCCGCCTCGCTCTCGCCGAAATAGGTGTAGTTGCCGGTGAGCCCGAGCGAGGCGAGGCCGGCCAGCACCACGGCCGAGAGCACCAGCCCGTTGGTGCGCGCCTCGTAGGCCCGGCCCATCTCCTCGATCGCGAAGACGATGCCAGCGAGCGGCGTGTTGAAGGCCGCCGCGATGCCGGCGGCCGAGCCCGCGAGGATCAGCCCGCGCGCCTGCGCCATGCCGCCGAGGCGCCCGGCCGCCAGCATGATGGCCGCGCCGACCTGGACGGTCGGGCCCTCGCGGCCGATCGAGGCGCCGCAGAGAAGGCCGAGAAGGGTCAGGGCGATCTTGCCCGCCGCGATGCGCAGCGACAGGAGGAGGCCGCGATCGGCAGCCTCGTCGAGATGGCGTGCGGCGATCGCCTGCGGAATGCCGCTGCCCTGCGAATTGGGAAAGAAGGTCAGCGCCAGGAAGGCCGACAGCGCGAAGCCGGCGGGCGGCAGCAGCCATGTCGCCGCGAAGCCGAAGCCCCCAGGCTGGCGAAGCGCGGCGAAGGCATGCTGCGCCTCGTCGGCGAGGAAGGCGAAGGCGACGCTGACCAGCCCGATGGCGAGAGCGCCGGCCCAGAACACCAGCCGGGGCCGCCACGCCGCCCTCGACACCCAGACCCGCCGGGACCGGCGCAGCATCCGCGCCTTGCGAAGACGGGCGCGGGTTGCCGCGAGATCGGGCTTGGGCATGCGGTCGGTTCCGGCACGAAGGGACGGCGCGACCTTGGCGGACCCGACCCGCCCTGTCGAACGGATTCGCCCGCCCATCGCGGCGAGCCGCGTTCCCGCTGGCCCGGCGTGTCGCCGCGGTCACGCCCGAAGCGCCCGACCGGATCCTCGCCTCAGGAAGGCGTGTGCACCGCGGGCCGTGGCCGGCGTGGCTTGGCGCGGCGCGCCAGATGCTTGCCGAAGAGGGCGGTCCCGACGCCCGTGGCGACGAGCACGAAGGCCAGCACCGCCAGCATGTGACCACCGCCGAGCCAGTCCATCTGCGCCATGCCGCGCGCCCCGATCCAGCCGGGCGCCAGCATCAGGGGCGCCCAGAGCACCGCGGAGAGGACGTTGGCGATCTGGAAGCGCGTGTGGTTCATCGCCATCATGCCGGCCACCAGCGGAACCGTGGATCGGATCGGGCCGAGGAAGCGGCCGATGACCACCGCCGCGAAGCCGTAGCGGCGGAAGAACAGCCGGGTCTTGGCCACCGCATGGCGATAGCGGCGCAGCGGCTTGCGGTGGACGATGCCCGGGCCGAGCCAGCGCCCGAGGCCGTAGGACACGACGTCGCCGAGGATGGCGCCGACCACGGCGCCGACGAGGACGGGAACCGGCTCGATCACGCCGGACCCGACGAGCCCGCCGATCACCAGCATCACGGCGGTGGCGGGAATGAGCAGCCCGACCAGCACCAGCGATTCGCCGAACGAGATCAGGGCGACGAGCGGTCCGGCCCAGGCCTGATGGGCCCTCATCGTGTCGGCGAGATCGGCGAGAAACGTTTCCATGCCGCGAGTATGGGCGAAAGACCTGACTCGATGATGACGCCGCCTCGCCGGAGCGGCCTGCGCCATCCAATCGCGCGGTCAACTTTTCGTTGGCCGGCTACCGTCCTCCGCCGTCCCCCTCGCAAGGACCGCAGGACCGGCGTCAGCGCGGCTGCCAGCCGAGGAGCCGCATGGCGTTGGCGGTGACGAGGACGGTGGCGCCGGTGTCGGCGAGGATCGCCGGCCAGAGACCGGTGATCCCGGCGATCGTGGTGACCAGGAACACCGCCTTGAGGCCGAGGGCGAGTGCGATGTTGGTGCGGATGTTGCCCATCACGCTCAAAGAGAGCGCGATCATGTCGGGAATGTCCCGCACCCGCCCATGCAGGGCGGCGGCGTCGGCCGTCTCCAGCGCGACGTCGGTGCCCCCGCCCATGGCGATGCCGATGTCGGCCGCCGCCAGCGCCGGCGCGTCGTTGATGCCGTCGCCGACCTTCGCAACGGTGAAGCCTTCGCGCTGAAGCTCGCGCACGATGCGCTGCTTGTCGTCGGGCAGGAGCTCGGCGCGCGCCTCGATCCCCAGTCCGGCGGCGACCGCCTCTGCGGTGCGCCGGTTGTCGCCCGTCAGCATGAGCGTGCGGATGCCCGATGCCGTCAGGCGGGCGAGACCCTCCACGGCGTCCGGCCGCGCCTCGTCGCGCAGGGCGAGGAAGCCGGCGACGGCCCCCCCGACCACGACGACCGACACCGTCTTGCCGGCGGCGTTCAGGGCCGCGATCGCGTCCTTCTCGTCTGCGGACAGGGTCGCGCGCCGGGCGGCGGCCTGCGGTGATCCGAGGAACACCCGCTCGCCGCCGACGCCGCCCTCGATGCCTTCACCGGCCACCGCGTTTGCGTCGAACGAGGGCGGGGTCGGCACCTTGTCGGCCTTCGCCCGCTCGAGGATCGCGGCGGCCAGCGGATGGCTCGACCCCCGCTCGAGGGCAGCCGCCAGCGACAGGACCTGCGCGGCCGATCGGCTGACCGCCACGATGTCGGTGACCACGGGCCTGCCTGCGGTGAGCGTTCCCGTCTTGTCGAAGGCGATGGCGGTGATCTTGCCCAGCGTCTCCAGCACCGCGCCGCCCTTCATCAGAAGACCGCGGCGGGCCCCCGCCGAGAGCCCGGCGGCGATGGCCGCGGGCGTCGAGATAACGAGTGCGCAGGGGCAGCCGATCAGCAGGATGGCGAGGCCCTTGTAGATCCACTCGCCCCAGTCCCCACCGAAGACGAGCGGCGGGACGACGGCCACGAGTGCGCCGACTGCGAGCACCGCGGGCGTGTAGACCTTCGAGAAGCGGTCGATGAAGCGCTCGGTCGGCGACTTCGATTCCTGCGCCTCCTCGACCAGCCGCACGACGCGCGCGATCATGTTGTCGGTGGCGGCCGCCGTGACCGTCACCCGCAGCACCGAACCGCCGTTCACCGTGCCCGCGAAGACGGGATCACCGACGCCCTTGCGCTTCGGCACGCTCTCGCCCGTCACCGGCGCCTCGTCGACCTCGCCCGTGCCCTCTGTGAGCGTGCCGTCGGCGGGGATGCGGTCGCCCGGGCGCACGAGGATGGCGGCGCCGACGGCGAGGCTGTCTGCGGGGACCTCGCTCGTCTGTCCATCTTTCTCGAGGAGCGCCGTCTTCGGCACGAGGGCGGCGAGGCCCTGGATGCTCGCCCGCGCGCGGCCGGCGGCGACGCCCTCCAGCATCTCGCCGACGAGGAAGAGAAGCACGACCGTCGCGGCCTCCTCCTCGGCCCCGATGACGACGGCGCCGATCGCGGCGATCGACATCAGCGTCTCGATCGAGAAGGGCGTGCCGAAGCGCGCGGCCGTGACGGCGCGCCGGGCGACGGGGACGAGCCCGACCGCGAGCGCGGCGAGGAAGGCCGGACGCTCGAGCGAGGGTGCGAGATGGCCAAGCACGAAGGCCGCGACGAGCGCCGCGCCGCAGGCCACCGTCAGCCGCGCCTTTCGCGTGCGCCACCACGGCAGGCCGGCCTCGCCGGGATCGGCATGTTTCTGTCCGGCGTGCTCGCCGCCGCCGGGTGTCGGCGCCGCGACCCCGCCCGGCTCGGCGCCGTAGCCGAGATTGCGGACCTGCCGGATCACGCTCGCGTCGTCGAAGCCCTCGCCATGGCGGACGCGGACCGATCCCGCCGCGACGGACACGGCGACGTCCTCGACGCCCGCGAGCCGCCGGATGGCGGTGTCGACCTTGTTGCCGCAGGCCGCGCAGTCCATCCCGGTCACCCGGTATCGGCTCTCGTTCGTCACCGCGCTCATCGCGCTCTCCTTGCGTCTCGCTTCCGGCAAGGTCTAGTTCCTCCAGCGGCTAGAGGAGCAAGTGGAAAAGATGACCAAGGGCGTTCCCATCGGCGAGGCGTCGCGGGCGAGCGGCATCAAGGTGCCGACCATCCGCTACTACGAGGAGATCGGCCTCCTGCCCTCGCCGCCGCGCACGCAGGGCAACCGCCGGCTCTACGACGCCGGCGACCTGCGGCGCCTGCGCTTCATCCGGCATGCCCGCGAGCTCGGCTTCGAGATCGGTCCGATCCGCGAGCTCCTGGCGCTCGCCGGCGAGCCGGACCGCCCGTGCGAGAGCGCCGACCGGATCGCGGCGGCGCATCTCGCCGACATCGACCACAAGATCGCCCGGCTGACGGCGCTGCGGCGGGAGGTCGCGCGGATGGCGGATTGCACCCACCACTCTGTCGCCGGCTGCCGGGTGATCGAGGTGCTCGGCGACCACGGGACCTGCCTGCACGAGGCGCATTGAGCGCCAAGCGCCTCACTTCCGCCGGATCGGAACGCCTGATGGCGGGGACGCGCGTCGCCTTCCTCTCGGCAGGTCACGTCCGGGTCAGGCCCGCCGCGGACAATTCCGCGACATCCGTCATCCAGCGCTTCGGAGCGACATGCAGAGAGACAACCCAGCGCGCGCCGCACGGAGCGTTTCACGTGCCATGGCCCTTGCCGCGGCCGTCACGGGGCTCCTCGTGGTCGGCGGATGCGTGTCGATGAGCGAATCGACCTACAAGGATCTCTTTCCCGCCTATTCCGACGTGAAGGTGCGGCCCGCCGGGTCGATCCTCGTGCGCATCTTCAAGGAGGAGAGCGAGCTGGAAGTCTGGACGCTCGGCGCGGACGGGCGCTACGCGCTGCAGAAGACCCACCCGCTCTGCCGCTGGTCGGGCAAGCTCGGACCGAAGAAGACGGCCGGCGACCGGCAGGCGCCCGAGGGCTTCTACCGCGTCGCGCAGACGCAGATGAACCCGAACTCCCGGTATCACCGCTCCTTCAACCTGAACTACCCCAATCCGCTGGAGCGCTCGCTCGGCTACAAGGGCGATTCGCTGATGGTGCACGGCGCCTGCTCCTCGGCCGGCTGCTTCGCGATGACCGACGCGGGCGTCGGCGAGGTCTATGCCGAGGCCGAGAAGGCCTTCGCGCTCGGCCAGGGCGACTTTCAGGTGCAGGCCTTCCCGTTCCGCATGACGGCCGAGAACATGGCGCGCCACCGCGCGGACCCGAACATCGCCTTCTGGCGCAACCTGAAACAGGGCTACGACATCTTCGAGGTGACGCGGCGCGAGCCGGACGTCGCGGCCTGCGGCGGGCGATACGTCTTCGATTCCCGCCGCCGCGACGGCCAGCCGATCGAGCCGGCCAGCGCCTGCCCGCCGCTGGAGACGCGCGTCGCGCCCGAGGTCGCGGCCAAGCGCGCCGAGGACGCGAAGACGCTTCAGACCCTCCTCTCGGAGGGACGCGGCGGCACGCCGATGAGCTATGTCGACGGCGGCATGCATCCGAGCTACCGCGACATGCTGAAGCGGCTCGGCGCGAAGGAACTCGCGAGCCAGACCTCGATGACCGCCGTTCAGATCAGCCGGCCCGACGCGCTCATGGACGATTCCGCGACGACGGGGCGCTGAGCGGCGGCGAGGACGACGCGGGCAACCCGCGTCGTCACGGCTCGCCGATCCCGTCGAGAAGCGCCGGGAGATCGCCGCCGGACGCGACCTGCGCGTGCTGTCGCCGCACTGCGGGCAGGCGCGCGGCCACCGCGGCGGAGAGGCAATGGAGCGGCAGGGCCGGCGGCAGGAGATCCGGCCATTGTTCGACAAGCGCGGCGAAGGCCTCGGCCTGCTCGCCCGAGAGAAGCAGCGCCGCGTCGGGCGGCCCGCCCGACAAGGCCGCCTCGGCCTCCTCGCGGGTGGGACGGCGCGGCGCGGCGTCGTAGACCTCCACCACGAGGAGCGCAGGTCCATCCGCGCCGCAGCCGGCTTCGAGATCGCGGCGGCGGACCCGCCCCGCGGCGTAGAGGAAGGGCCGCGACGCCCGCTCGGCCGCGAGCAGCGCGGGCAGCGAGGCCGCCGTGCCGCTTCCCGTTCGCACGTCCGCGAAACCGGCCGCGACGAGATGCGCCGCCGTCGCCGCCCCCACGGCGAAGGCCGGCCCCTGCAGCGCCGCGCGATGCGCCGCCAGCCAGGGAACGGCGTGGCGGCTGGTGGCGACGACGCCCGCGACCTCGCCCGCAGGCGGCGCGGGGTCGAGGCGTCGAATCTCCTGCAGCGGCAGCAGCAGCGCGGCGTGGCCGCGGCGGGCGAGCGCCTCGGCGGTCTCGCGCGCGCTGCCGGCCTCGCGGACGACGAGGACCCGCGCCATCGCCCGGCTATTTCGCCCAGGCGCGGAAGAAGGCGGCACCGGCCTCGCTCACGAGGCGGGTCGCGGCGTCCTCGGCGAGCGGCCGCGCATCGGCCCGGCTGCCGGCCACCCGCGTCTCGTGCACCTGCCGCCCGTCCGGCGAGAGGATCATGCCGTGGAAGGAGAACGTGTCGCCGGTGAGCGTGCCATGCGCGGCGATGGGAGTGCGGCAGGAGCCGTCGAGGACGGCGAGGAAGGCGCGCTCGGCGACGAGCACCTCGTGCGTGTCGCGGTGGTCGATCGCGGCGGCCATCGCGTCGGTGCGGGCGTCGCCGCGCCGCGACTGCACGCAGATCGCCCCCTGCCCCGGCGCCGGCGGAAAGCGCGCGATGTCGAGGATCTCGGTCGCGACCTCCGGGATGCCGAGCCGCTTCAGCCCGGCCAGCGCCAGCAGCGTGCCCTCGACCTCGCCCCGCTCCAGCTTGGCGAGGCGGGTCTGCACGTTGCCGCGGAAGATCGCGAGGTCGAGATCGGGCCGCATGCGGCGCAACAGCGCCTGGCGCCGCAGCGAGGCCGAGCCGACGCGCGCCCCCTGCGGCAGGTCGGCAATCGCGCGCACCCGGCGCCCGATGAAGACGTCGCGCACGTCCTCGCGCTCCAGATAGGCGGTGAGCGCCAGTCCGTCGGGCACCGCCGTCGCCATGTCCTTGGAGGAATGCACGGCGAGATCGATGCGCCCGTCGAGCAGCGCCTCCTCGATCTCCTGCGTGAACAGGCCCTTGCCGCCGACCTCGGCGAGCGCCCGGTCCTGGATCCGGTCGCCGGCGGTGGAGAGCACCACGATCTCGAACGCCGCCTCCTCGAGGCCGAGCGCGGCCATCAGCCGGGCGCGGACCTCCTCCGCCTGCGCGAGCGCCAGGCGGCTGCCGCGGGTGCCGATGCGGACGAGGGAGGAGCGCGTCATGGGGGCCTTTCGTCGGGCGCCCGCAAGGGAGGGCGGCGGGCGCGGCCTTCCTACACCCATGCGGGCGATTTGGGCAAAGCCACGGCCCGCCGGCGAAAGGGCCGCACGGTGCCATGGCGCCCAGACGGCGCGGCGGCCATCAAACCGACGTGATCGCAGTTGCCTGTCGCGCGATCCAAGTGGCCTCGCGCGACCCCGCGCCGCCCGACCAGAGACGTCCCATGCGCCAGCCCTTCCTCGCTCAATCCTTCCTCGCCCCCGCCCTCCTCGCCGGCGCGCTCGCGCTCGCCGCCGCCGTGCCGGCCCTCGCGCAGGACGCCCAGCCCGTGCGCGTGCGCGGCACGATCGCCGCCGTCGCCGGCGACACGCTCACCGTCACCTCGCGCGAAGGCCCGGCCGTGACGATCCAGATGAAGCCCGACGTCGGCGTGCGCGCCGTGCGCGCGGCGGCGGCCGCCGACATCAAGCCCGGCGACTATGTCGGCGTCGCCTCGCTGCCCGGCGAGGGCGGCAAGGCCGGCGCGCTCGAAGTGCTGATCTTCCCCGCCGCCATGAAGGGCGCGGGCGAGGGCAGCTACCCCTGGGATCTCCAGCCGAACTCGACCATGACCAACGCCACCGTCTCCAACGCGGTGGAGAGCGTCTCGGGGCGCGAGCTGACATTGACCTACCCGACCGGCTCCAAGCAGGTGACGCTGCCGCCGAACATTCCCGTGGTGACCTTCGCGGATGCGACGGCAGCCGATCTGAAAGCCGGCGTTCCCGTGTTCGTGCCCGCGCAGAAGGCGGCGGACGGAAGCTTGAGCACCGGCAACATCGTGGTCGGTTCGCAGGGCGTCGTGCCGCCGATGTGACGCGGGACGCCCACGCCGCGCCGGCCGCCGGATCGGCGCGGGACGCGTGGGGGAGTGGCGCGGCGGCGCGGCAGGCTCTATGTCGGCGGGACATCTCCCGCCGGCCCGGAAGCGATCCGCCCTTGTCCCCAGCCCCCCCCTCCCGCGACACCCCGCTCGTTCTCGGCATCGAGACGAGCTGCGACGAGACGGCGGCGAGCGTCGTCGGGCGGGACGCCGACGGGCGCCCGCTCATTCTTTCCAACGTGATCCTCAGCCAGATCGAGGAGCACGCGGCCTTCGGCGGTGTCGTGCCGGAGATCGCGGCCCGGGCCCATGCCGAGGCGATCGGCGGCATCGTGCGGGCCGCGCTTCATGAGGCCGGCGTCGATCTCTCCGGCATTTCGGCGGTGGCCGCGACGGTCGGTCCCGGCCTCGTCGGCGGGCTCATCGTCGGCGCGATGACGAGCAAGGCGATCGCCGCGGCGCGCGGCCTGCCCTTCGTCGGGGTCAACCATCTCGAAGGTCACGCGCTGACGCCGCGCCTCACCGACGCGCTCGCCTACCCCTATCTCCTCCTCCTCGTCTCCGGCGGCCACACGCAGATCCTCCTCGTCTCCGGCCTCGGGCGCTACGAGCGCTGGGGCACGACGATCGACGACGCGCTCGGCGAGGCCTTCGACAAGACCGCCAAGCTCCTCGAACTGCCCCATCCCGGCGGCCCCGCGGTGGAGCGGATGGCGGCGCGCGGCGATCCCCGCCGCTTTGCGCTGCCGCGCCCGCTTCGCGGCGAGAAGCGCCTCGACTTCTCCTTTTCCGGCCTCAAGACCGCCGTGCGGCAGGCCGCGCAGGCCAACGCCCCGCTGCGTGAGGCGGACGTCGCCGATCTCTGCGCCGGCTTCCAGGCCGCCGCGGCCGAGGCGGTGCGCGACCGCGTCGACCTGGCGCTGTCGCGCTTCCGGCGCGAGCTCCCCGACCTCGCAGACCCCGTGCTGGCGGTGGCCGGCGGCGTCGCGGCGAATGGCGCCATTCGCGCCGCGCTGGCGGAACTCGCCGCCCGCCACGGCGTGCGCCTCGTCTCGCCGCCGACCGCGCTCTGCACCGACAACGCCGCGATGATCGCCTATGCCGGCCTCGAGCGCCTGGAGGCCGGGCTCGTCGATCCTCTCACCGTGCCGGTGCGCCCGCGCTGGCCACTCGACGGCGGCGCCGCGCCGCTCGTCGGCTTCGGCAAGCGCGGTGCGAAGGCATGAGGGACAACCGGCCATGACGATCGCCGTGATCGGCGGCGGCGCCTGGGGCACCGCGCTCGCCACCTTGAAGAGCCGCGACGGCGAGACCGTGCGCCTCTACGCCCGCGACACCGCGACGGTGGAGGCGATCAACCGAGGCCATGAGAATCCGCGCTATCTGCCGGGCATCGCGCTGCCCGCGACGCTCGAAGCGACGGCGGATCTTCGGCACGCCGTCGCCGACGCCCGCCTCGTGCTCCTCGTGGTGCCCGCGCAGACGCTGCGCGCGATCTGCGTCGCGCTGCGCGGCGTGCTGCCCGCCGGCGTGCCGCTCGTGCTCTGCGCCAAGGGCATCGAGCAGGCGAGCGGGCTCTTCGCCTCCGACGTGGCATCGGCCGAACTGCCGGGCCATCCCGTCGCCGTGCTCTCCGGCCCGAGCTTCGCCGCCGACGTCGCGCGCGGCCTGCCGACCGCCGTGACGCTCGCCAGCACGGACGCGAGCCTCGCCGACGCGCTGGCCCGCGATCTCTCGGCCGCCGCCTTCCGCATCTATGCCGGCACCGACGTTCTCGGCGTCGAGGCCGGCGGCGCGCTGAAGAACGTCCTCGCCATCGCCTCCGGCGCGGCCGCCGGCCTCGGCCTCGGCGCCTCCGCCGGCGCGGCGCTCGTCACCCGCGGCTTCGTGGAGCTGCGCCGGCTCGGCGAGGCGCTCGGCGCCCGGCCGGAGACGCTGATGGGCCTCTCCGGGCTCGGCGATCTCGTGCTCACCTGCTCGGGCACGCAGTCGCGCAACTTCGCCTATGGCGCGGCGCTCGGCCGGGGCGACGATCTCTCCGGCCTCAAGCTCGCCGAGGGCGTTCCCTCCGCCGCCGTCGCCGCGCGCCTCGCCGGCGAGCGCGGCATCGAGGCGCCGATCATCGAGAGCGTCGCGGCGCTGCTGGCGGGCCGTCAGGCCCCGCGCGAGGTGGTGGAGGCGCTTCTGGCGCGTCCGCTCAGGCGCGAGTTCGACTGATCCCCCGCGCCGCTGCATAGGCGCCGCACCATCCAACCGAAGACGAAGGATCGACCCCATGCTCTACGCCCTCCTCTGCGAAGACCGCCCCGACGCCGGCCCCCTGCGCGCCGACACACGCGCCGTGCATCTGGAGCATCTGAAGGCGCTGGGCCCGACGCTGCGCTTCGCCGGCCCCTTTCTCGACGACGAGGGCAAGCCCACGGGCAGCCTTCTCGTGGTCGAGGCCGAGAGCCCGGAGGCCGCGCGCGCCATTGCCGATGCCGACCCCTATGCGAAGGCCGGCCTCTTCGGCAGCGTCACCGTGCGGCGTTGGAACTGGACGGTCAACAACCCCGCCAACGCCTGAGGAGGGCGGCGCCCGATGGCCTTCTGGCTCTTCAAGTCCGAACCCTTCAAATGGTCCTTCGAGCAGCAGAAGGCCTGCGGCGCGGACGGCACCGAATGGTCGGGCGTGCGCAACTACCAGGCGCGCAACTTCATGCGCGCGATGGTGCTCGGCGAGCGCGGCTTCTTCTACCATTCCAACGAGGGCAAGGCGGTGGTCGGGATCGTCGAGGTCTGCGGCCTCGCCCATCCCGATTCCACCGCCGACGACCCGCGCTGGGAGTGCGTCGACATCCGCGCGGTGATGGACATGCCCCGCCCGGTGACGCTCGACGCCTGCAAGAGCGAGCCGCGACTGAAGGACATGGTGCTGGTGACGAACTCGCGCCTCTCGGTGCAGCCGGTGGGCGAGGCCGAGTTCGCGGCGATCTGCGAGATCGGCGGCCTCGATGTCGCAGCCCTCGCGGGAACCGGCAAGCGGTGAGAACATTCCAGAAACGAAGTTGGTTTGCGGAGTGGACGAAATGATGAGCGAGAACCCCAAGGTCGAGGCCCCCTCCAATGCCGAGAAGGACCCGGACACCTGGACCACCGGCGGCGAGCCGATGACGGGCGCGCAGGCCTCCTATCTCCAGACGCTCTGCGAGGAGACCGACCATCCGTTCGACCCCGAGCTCAACAAGGCCGACGCCTCCAAGCTGATCGACGAGCTGCAGGGCAAGAGCAAGCGGTTGAAGGACGCCTCCTGAGGCTTAGAAGCTTGATGCGAGGACAGGAACGATCGAGGGCGGCGCCGCGGGGCGCCGCCTTTCTTGCATGTCGCGAAAGCAGACCTGGGCGGCAGGCGCTCAGCGGCTCCCGGCGATGATCGCCCCGATCAGTCCCGTCGCCGCGGTGATGAGGATGTAGTCGTTGCCGTAGCGCACCCAGCGCTGCCCGCGGCCGGGCGCGCGCAGGCCATAGCGCCGGTAATTCGACACATACGCGCCGCCGCGCTCGTAGCGTCCGCCGTTGCGCAGCCAGGCCGGGCGGCGGGCGTCGCGTCGGTCGCGGCGTAGCTCACGCCGGTCCCGCTGCAGCTCGCGACGGTCGCGCCGAACCTCGCGGCGTCCCTCTCGGACCTCGCGACGATCCTCGCGCAGCTCGCGGCGGATTTCGGGGCGGCTCTGTGCCGAGGCCTCGGTGATCCCCGCGAAGGGCGAGACGAGGAGGGTGAAGGCGAGCGCCGTCAGGATGGACTTCTTCATGGAGATGATCCTCTTGCACGTCGGCCATGCCCTGCACGGCCTTTGATAAGGTCACCCTATGATCTCGAAGCTGAACCGCAGATGAGCGACGCCTTACCCTTCGGTCATGTCGCCCCGCCGGCGGAAGCATTTCGCTCTTCCGACGACACGGCCGGACTGGGCGATCGACAGGTGGAGCTTGCCCGGCGAACCGCCTTCGTGCGCGCCAACACGGCGCTGGGAAAGCCGCCGCACGTGCCCGAGATCGCGCTCCATCTCGCCGACGAGGCGCACGACCTCTGGCTCCGCACGGAAGAGGAGCTCGCCGAGATCGGCCTGCCGCCGCCCTTCTGGGCCTTCGCCTGGGCCGGCGGCCAGGGGCTCGCGCGCTACGTGCTCGACCATCCCGGCGAGGTGCGCGGGCGGCGCGTCCTCGACTTCGCCTCCGGGTCCGGTCTCGTCGCCATCGCGGCCGTGTTCGTGGGCGCCGCCGAGGTTCGGGCCGTGGACGTTGATCCCTTCGCGCTGGCGGCCGCCCGCCTCAACGCCGCCGCCAACGGCGTCTCGCTCGACGTCGGCTCCGCCGACCTCGTCGGCGAGCCGGTCGCGGCGGACGTGCTTCTGGCCGGCGACGTGTTCTACGACCGGGCCTTCGCGGAGCGCCTGACACCCTGGTTCGATGCGCTGACCGCGGCGGGAACCACGATCCTCGTCGGCGATCCCGGCCGGGCCTACCTGCCGCGCGGCCATGTCGAGGCCCTCGCCGTCTACGAGGTGCCGGTGACGCGGGCCCTGGAGGATGCAGAGATCAAGCGCACCACCGTCTGGCGCTGGCGCGGGGTGCCGCCGCGCTGACGCGAAGGCGCAAGCCTGACCGGACGCGATCGGCACGGCCACTTGTCGCGCTTGCTCCGCCTTCGCGCGGCCGGCCCGCACGGTCATTTTCTCTCTTGCGGCGCGCGGCGCCCTGTGGATCGCTCGGCCTCCCGAAGCGGAGACATTCCATGACGATCGAACATTGGCTCGCCTTCACCGCCGCCTCGGCGGTGCTTCTCGCCATTCCCGGCCCGACGATCCTCCTCGTCGTCTCCCATGCGCTGACCCACGGGCGCCGGGTCGCGCGCGCTTCGGTGGCCGGCGTCGCGCTCGGCGACTTCACGGCCATGACCGCCTCGATGCTCGGGCTCGGCGCCCTGCTCGCGACCTCGGCGGTCCTCTTCACCACGCTGAAATGGCTCGGCGCGGCCTATCTCGTCTATCTCGGCCTCAAGCTCTGGCGCGCTCCCGTGGCGGAGGATGCACGGCCGGAAGAGGATCCCCGCGAGGAGACCAGCGCGCTACGGATCTTCCTCCACACCTATGCGGTGACGGCGCTGAACCCCAAGAGCCTCGTCTTCTTCGTCGCCTTCCTGCCGCAGTTCCTCGACGCCTCCGCACCGCTCGCGCCGCAGATGATCGTCTTCGAGGCGACGTTCCTCGTGCTCGCGACGATCAATGCCAGCCTCTATGCGGGCCTCGCCTTCGCCGCGCGCCAGCGCATTCGCCAGCCCCGTGTCCGCCGCGCGGTGAACCGCACCGGCGGCACGCTGATGATCGCCGCCGGGCTCCTCGCTCTCGGCTGGCGCCGGACGGCCTGACGCGGCGACACCGGACGATGCATCGGCAAGTTTAGCCGCATCGACCGACCCCGCACCGGGAGGCAAGCCTCAAGCGGACTTGCCTCTCGGTGCACCGAACGAACGGTGCGGGAAAGCCCGCCCGTCGCTCGCTCGATTGCTCGATTGCTCTCCCCGCTACTCCGCCGCCACCGCCTGCGGGATGGCACGCACGACGCGGATCGGCACGGATTTCGCAGCCGGCACATGCGCCTGCTTCTCGTGGTGCCAGAGCGGGATGAGCTTGTTGAGCTCGGGATAGTAGCCGCCGACATTGCCCTTCGGCAGCTTGTAGGAGTGGACCCGAAGCCCTTCGACGCGTCGCTCCACGCCGTCGTCGGCATGGGTCTCGACGTCGACGAAGTCCTGATCGCGCAGGCCCATGCGCTCCATGTCGTCCTTGTTCATCAGCAGGATCTCGCGCGAGCCCGAGATGCCCCGCAGCCGGTCGTCGTAGCCGTAGACCGTGGTGTTGAACTGGTCGTTGGAGCGCAGCGTCATCAGCTTGAAGACGTCGTGGCCCTCGACGCTGATGTCGGGATCGACGTCGAACCCGTCCTCGGGCAGCAGGAAGTTGGCCTTGCCGCTCTCGGTCTTCCAATCGCGCCGGCAGGCCGGCAGGTCGCGGTGGAAGCCGCCGGGCTGCAGGAAGCGCGCGTTGAAATCCTTGAAATACTGGGGATAGCAGCGCTCGATCTCGTCGCGAACGCGCGAATAGTCGGCCACCCAGTCGTCCCAGGGAATGGTGCTCTTGCCCGCCACTGTCGCCTTGGCGAGCTCTGCGACGATCTTCGTCTCCGACAGGAGTTCGGGCGAGGCCGGCGGGCGCCAGCCCTTGGAGCCATGGATGCAGGCGGTGGAGTCCTCGATCGACACCGTCTGGTCGCCGGTCGCCTGCGTGTCGCGCTCGATGCGGCCGAGGCAGGGCAGGATGTAGGTGACCTCGCCCGGCAGCAGGTGGTTGCGGTTGAGCTTGGTGGAGATCTGCACGTGCAGCCGCAGCCGGCGCCACGCCTCCTCGATCTTGGCGGTCTCGGGGACCGCCCGCGAGAAATTGCCGCCAAGGCCGATGAAGGCCTTCACCGAGCCGTCGATGATGCCCTCGCAGGCTTCCACCGTCGCCATGCCCTTCTCGCGCGGCGGCTCGAAGCCGTAGAACTCGGCGAACTTGTCGAGCGGCGCGAGCTCGGGCTTCTCGGTCATCCCGACCGTGCGCTGTCCTTGAACGTTGGAATGCCCGCGGATCGGCGAGATGCCGGCGCCGGGCTTGCCGATATTGCCGCGCATGAGGAGGAGGTTCACCAGCATCTGCACGTTCTCCACGCCGTGCCGGTGCTGAGTGAGGCCCATGCCGTAATGCGCCATGACGGCCTTGGAACGGGCGTAGACGCGACCGACCTCTTCGAGATCGCCCTGCGGGAGGCCCGCGACGCGGGTGATCTCATCCCACTCGGCGGCCCGCACGAAACGCTCGAACGCCTCGAACCCGTGGCAGTGCTCCTTGATGAAGGCGGTGTCGAGCACCCGCTCGCGGCCCGCCTCGCGCGCCGCGTCGTCGAGCGCGAACACCGCCTTGGCGATGCCGGTGATCGCGGCGATGTCGCCGCCGCAGCGCACCTGGAAATAGTCCGTCGACATCTTCGTCCCCTCGTCGGGGGAGAGCATCTCGGTGGGCGCCTGCGGGTTCTTGAACCGCATCAGCCCGCGTTCCTCGATCGGGTTGAACGTGTAGACGGGAACGCCGCGCTTCCTCGCCTCCTGCAACGGGTGCAGCAGGCGCGGCGCGTTGGTGCCGGTGTTGTGCCCGAAGAAGAGCATCATGTCCGACTGCTCGAAATCCTCGTGCTGGATCGTGCCGACCGGCGAGCCGATCGACAGCGGCAGGCCGACCGATGTCGACTCGTGGCACATGTTGGAGGAATCCGGCAGGTTGGCGTGGCCGTAGATGCGCGCCAGCAGCTGGTACATGAAGGTGGTCTCGAGCGAGGCGCGGCCCGAGGCGTAGAAGATGGTGGATTTGGGATCGAGCGCCTGCAGCTCGCGCCCGATCTCGGCGAAGGCGCTCTCCCAAGTCACGGGAACGTACTGGTCGAGCGAGGCGTCGTAGCGCAGCGGCGAGGTGAGGCGCCCGTTCTTCTCCAGCTCGTAGTCGGTCCAGCTCAGGAGTTCGCTGACGCGGTGGCGGGCGAAGAAGTCCTTGTCGGTGCGTTTCTTGGTCTGCTCCCAGATCGTCGCCTTGGCGCCGTTCTCGCAGAACTCGAAGGCGTGGCTGTCGGCGGGCTTGGCCCACGAACAGGAGACGCACATGAAGCCGTCGGCCTTGTTCTGCTTGAACAAAGTGTTCCAGATCGTCGAGACCGCCAGCCCTTCCGCGATGCTCTTCGTCGCCAGCGACTTCACCGAGCCCCAGCCGCCCGTCGGGTGCTCGTAGGGTTCGACGCGGGGTTTGGACTGAAGCTCGCTGCGATCCATGGTCATCCATCCTGTGGCGTCGCGCGATGCAGGCCAGAAGAGTGCAGCGGCGATGCCGGTACAATCGCAGGGGAGCGATGCGGGTTCCCCGGTGCGACGCCGCGACCGGAGAAACGCTGCCTTCCGGCTTTTAGCGGCGGACGTCGATCCGCACGCCCGGTCGCAGCAGCGGCGCGAGGCGCTCCATGTCGCGGCGCGAGACGGCGATGCACCCTTCCGTCGGCGCGTAGCCGGCCTTCGCCACATGGAGGAAGATCGCGCTGCCCGCCCCGCGCATCCGGCGCCGGACGTTCCAGTCGAGCACCACCACCACGTCGTAGAGCCGATCCGCGCGCCGCATCGCCTCGGTGCTGGCGGGAAAGGGCAGGCGCACCGGGCGGTTGTAGGCGGCGTGCCCCGGCGCGTCGCACCAGCCGTCGCGGCCGCGAATGGGCTTCAGCGGCAGCGGGCAGCCGGCGGGCCGCGCCCGGCCCGGCCGCCAGAAGCCGGAGAGCACTGCCATCGAGGCCAAGGGCGTGCGCCCGTCGCCCTCGCGCTTGCGCCAGCCGATTCCGGAGCGCCCGAGCGCGCAGGGCAGGCGTAGCGGGCCGGCGACGAGAACGCCGCGACGCGGGTCGAGCGGCGAGGCGCGCACGACGATTTCGGGGCCGAACCGCATTTTTCGAGGATTCAAGACTGGAAAAACCGACATGCCGCTCACAAATTGTTTCAGGTTGGGCCCTCGCGTCCTCGCCGCGTCGGCCGGTCGCCGTCGCCCCTAGCACGGGACCCATGCATGAGCGCACGTAGCATTCTGGTCGTCGACGACGACGACGATCTGCGCACCACCCTCGTCGAGCAGCTGTCGCTGCATGAAGAGTTCGTCGTCTCGCAGGAGCCCACCGCCACCAAGGGCATCAACGCCGCGCGCACCGGCATCGTCGATCTCGTGATCATGGATGTCGGCCTGCCCGACATGGACGGGCGCGAGGCCGTGAAGTTGCTGCGCAAGTCCGGCTTCAAGGCTCCCGTCATCATCCTCACCGGCCAGGACGCCGATGCCGACACGATCCTCGGGCTGGAGGCGGGCGCCAACGACTACGTCACCAAACCCTTCCGCTTCGCAGTGCTGCTCGCGCGCATCCGCGCCCAGTTGCGCCAGCACGAGCAGAGCGAGGACGCCACCTTCCAGGTCGGCCCCTACGTGTTCAAGCCGAGCCAGAAGGTGCTGATCGACGACAAGGGCGGCAAGATCCGGCTGACCGAGAAGGAGACGGCGATCATCCGCTACCTCTACCGGGCCGACCGGCGCGTGGTGACGCGCGACGTGCTGCTCGAGGAGGTGTGGGGCTACAATTCCGGCGTCACCACCCACACGCTGGAAACCCATGTCTACCGCCTGCGCCAGAAGATCGAGCCCGAGCCCTCCAACGCGCGGCTGATCGTCACCGAATCGGGCGGCTACAAGCTGATGCCCTGAGAGGTGTCCGCCCCGGCCGTGTGGCAGAGCGGAAACGCGTCGGTCGCATTTGATGGGTTTCCAGCGCGCCGACCCGCTGGCGACCGCGAAAAGGCTTTCGGTTCGCCGCGTTTCTTGCGATCACGGGAGAACACGACCCCTCCGTCGCGTCGCCACCCGGCGGCGTACGGGCTTTCAAGCGGTTCGGTCAGGCGTTGAGCGAAGGATGAACGACCCGGCATGAGCCTCGAAAGCGACATGGAGGTTCTCGGCGACGTCTCCCTGTTCCGGAACCTGACGCGCGACCAGCTGCGCCTTCTCGCCTTCGGCGCCGAGCATCGCTTCCTGCGCCAGGGCGAGATCCTGTTCCGGGCCGAGGCGCGGGCCGACGCCGGCTTCGTGATCGCGTCGGGCGAAGTGCATCTCGTGCTCGGCGAGGGCACCGAGCGCACGGTGGCGAGAACGCTCGGGCGCGGCACGCTGCTCGGCGAGATGGCGCTGATGGCCGACACGCGGCGCCCGACCTCCGCCGTCACCGCCACCGACTGCGACCTCATCCGCGTCTCGCGCCCGCTGTTCCGGCGCATGCTGCAGGAATATCCCGACATCGCGCTCGCCCTCCACGAGCAGATCCGCGCCGAGTTCCTCGACATGAGCGCCCGCATCCTGGCGCTGTCCGACGTGTTCGAGGACGACGAGGACGAGACGCCGAACGGGGCCTGAGCCCTGCATCGTCCGAGGAGCGTTCGACCATGTTCGAGGATTTCCATCTCGAAGAGCGCGACGTCTCGGGCGCGCGGCTGCGCGTGCGGCACGCAGGCAACGGACCACCGGTTCTCCTCCTGCACGGACACCCCCGCACCCACACGACCTGGTGGCGCGTCGCGCCGCTTCTGGCGCGGCATCATCACGTCGTCTGCCCGGACCTGCGCGGTTTCGGGCGATCCTCGCAACCGACCGACACGCCGGACCATCGCCTGTCGTCGAAGCGCGAAAAGGCGCGGGACGGCGTCGAGCTGATGGCGGCGCTCGGCTTCGAGCGCTTCGCCGTCGTCGGCCACGATCGCGGCGCCTACACCGCCTTCCGTATGGCGATGGACCATCCCGGCCGCATCACGCATCTGGCGGTTCTCGACGCCGTGCCGATCGTCGAGGCGCTGGAGCGCTGCGACGCGCGCTTCGCCGCGGCTTGGTGGCACTGGTTCTTCTTCGCCCAGCCGGAGAGGCCCGAGCGCGCGATCCTCGCCGATCCCGACCGCTGGTACGCCGGGACGCCGGAGGCGATGGGCGAGGAAAACCACCGCGACTTCCGCGACGCGACGCGCGATCCCGCCGTGGTGCACGGGATGCTGGAGGACTACCGCGCCGGGCTCGGCATCGACCGGCGCCACGACGAGGAGGACCGTGCCCTCGGGCGGCGCGTCGAGGCGCCCGTCCACGTCCTCTGGTCGCGGCGCGACGATCTCGAGAGCCTCCATGGCGACGTCCTGGCCGTGTGGCAGCCGTGGGCGCGCACGCTGACGGGCCGCGGCCTCGACTGCGGCCACCACATGGCCGAGGAGGCCCCGGACGAACTCGCCGCGGAGCTCCTCGCCTTCCTCGCCCGTCCGGGCATTGCCGGGTCACCGCCAGCCGATCCGCCGCCAACCGATCCGGCCGGCTAGAGCCCTGTCTCGGTGCATCGTCCGGGCGTGGAGGCCGACCCGGCTTCCACGGGAAAGACTCTAGAGATCGAAGCGGGCGATCACCGGCACGTGGTCGGATGGGCGCTCCCAGCCGCGAGCCTCGCGCAGCACCTCGATCCCTCGCAGATCCGCGACGAGATCGCCCGAGCCCCAGACATGGTCGAGCCGGCGGCCCTTGTCGGCGGCGTCCCAATCCTTCGCGCGGTAGCTCCACCAGGTGTAGAGCTTCTCGGGCACGGGGATGGCGTGTCGCATCAGGTCGGCCCAGCCGCCCTCAGTGATGACGCGGATCATGCCCTCGGTCTCCACCGGCGTGTGCGAGACGACCTTGAGGAGCTGCTTGTGCGACCAGACGTCGGCCTCGAAGGGCGCGATGTTGAGATCGCCGACGAGGATCGAGGAAACGCCGGGCTCGCCCGAGGCGCGCATCGCCCGCATCTCCTCGAGGAAGTCGAGCTTGTGGCGGAACTTCGGGTTGACCGCCGGGTCGGGCTCGTCGCCGCCGGCGGGAACGTAGAGATTGTGGATGCGGATGCGCTTTTCTCCCGCCTCCACTCGCACCGAGAGGTGACGCGCGTCGCCGACCGCGCAGAAATCCTGGCGCACCACGTCGTCGAAGGGAAGTTTCGAGATCGTCGCGACGCCGTGATAGCCCTTCTGCCCGTGGATCGCGACATGCGGGTAGCCGATCGCCTCGAAGGCGGCGTGCGGAAACAGGTCGTTCGGACACTTGGTCTCCTGCAGGCACAGGATGTCGGGCTCGAAGCGCCGGAGGAAGGTCTCCACGATCGGCAGGCGCAGACGCACCGAGTTGATGTTCCAGGTGGCGATCGTGAAGGGCATGGCGGCTTTCGAAGCGCTGGCAGGGGTCGCCGACCGGGTTAGGCGAAGCCTTCCCTCCCCACAAGGCCAGCGGCAGCGCTCTCACTCGTAGCGCGAGACTTCCACCAGATTGCCGTCGGGATCGCGGAAGTAGACCGAGAGCATCGGGCCGCGCGCGCCGGTGCGCTCGACCGGTCCGAGCTCGACGGCGACGCCCGCATGCCCGAGCCGCTCGACGATTTCACGCAGCGGATGGCGCATCACCAAACAGAAATCCGCGGCGCCGGGCGTCGGACGTCGCGCCTTCGGCTCGAAGGTGTGGTCGGCGGCGTGCACGTTGATCTTCTGCCCGCCGAAGAGGAGCGCCGCGGGCCGCCCCTCCTCGATGTGCCGGCGCATGCCGAGCGTGCGCTCGTAGAAGCCGAGCGTCGCCTCCAGATCGGCGACCGTCAGCACGAAATGGTCGATCCCGTCGATCATGTCTCGCCTTTCTCCCTCCCCTGCTGCATCCAAACTGCTGCAGCCCGTGCGCGTGGAAAGAGCCGGCGCGCCTGGCAACGGATCGATCGCCCCCGCGTTGGAGGACGGGCGACGCGGACGGGACGCTCGCCCGAGGGGAGACCAGACGCCACCATGTTCGAAGGCTTCGAGACGCGAACCCTCGCCGGCGACGGCGCCGAGATCTTCTGCCGCATCGCGGGCACGGGCGAGCCGCTGCTGCTGCTCCACGGCTATCCGCAGACCTCGGCCATGTGGGCGGGCATCGCGGAGCGTCTGGCCGAGCGCTTCACCGTGGTGGCGGCCGACCTTCGCGGCTACGGCCATTCCTCGATCCCCGACTCCACCGGCGGCGAGGGCTACACCAAGCGCCGCATGGGCGCCGACATGATCGCGATCATGCGCGGGCTCGGGCACGCGCGCTTCCGCCTCGCCGGCCACGACCGCGGCGGGCGCGTCGCCTACCGCATGGCGCTGGATCACCCGGACGCCGTGGAGCGTCTGGCGCTGCTCGACATCATTCCCACCGGCGAGATGTGGGACCGGGTGGATGCCGCGCGCATGGTCTCGTCCTACCACTGGGCCTTCCTGGCACAGCCGAACCCCCTGCCCGAGCGCCTGATCTCGGCCGACCCGGTGTTCTACCTCGACCACACGCTAGCGAGCTGGACCAAGGGCCGCTCCACCGCGCCCTTCGGCTCGCAGGCGCTGGCCGAATACCGCAAGTGCTTCTCGCGTCCCGGCGCCGTGCACGGGGCCTGCGAAGACTACCGTGCCGGCGCGACGCAGGACCGGGCCGACGACGAGGCGACGAGAGCATCGGGCGGGCGCATCGCCTGCCCGATGCTCGTCCTATGGGGTTCGGACGGAACGCCGGCCGCCTCGGGCGATCCGCTGGCCATCTGGCGCGACTGGGCAGGCGACGTCGAGGGCCGCGCGATCGACGCCGGACACTTCCTCGTGGAGGAGGCGCCGGAGGAGACGCTGGACGCGCTCCTCGACTTCTTCGAGCGCTGACGACGGACCGGCGACGCGAACTGCCGGAGTGCCCCTACCAGACCCGTCCGTAGCCGGCGCCCGGCACCACGCCGCCGGGATAGCCGAGATCGTCGTAGAGGCGCTGGCGCCGGTCGAGCGCGCGGGCGAGGTCGATGCGCTGCAGGCACGCGGCAAACCCGTCCGTGCCCTTGCGGAAGCCGTAGCTGGAGCAGGTCGCCTCGTCGCGCGCCCGCCGCTCCGCGGGATCGCTCGTGACGCAGCCCGTCAGCAGCGCGAGCGCGGCGGCGAGGAGGAGAAGGCGGGTGGGCATGGCTGAAGCTCCGGTCGGCGGGCGAACCTTTCCATCACAACGCCCATGGCGGGGATCGGTTGTCGAGAAACGAGCCGGCCGGCCTTGCGGACCCTGCGAACCCGCCTCTCCGAGCCGGCGTCAGGGCGCGGCGCGCAGCGTGATGCGGGTCAGCTCGGACGGGCGCCCGAGACGCAGCGCGAAGCCCGGCCAGAGGGCGGTGCCGTTGCTGACGTAGAGCACCATGTCGCCGACCGGATATCGACCGGAGACGAAGCCGTTGTTGGCGAGCGCGAAGATGCGGTCGAGCCCGAGGATCATCCCGCCATGGGTGTGACCGGAAAGCTGCAGCGCGACGCCGCGCGCGGCCGCCTCCGCCGCGTTGCGCGGCTGGTGGTCGAGCAGCAGGACGGGCGCTCCCGCTGGTGCGCCGGCGAGCGCGGCCCCGAGGTCGGGTCCGGGATCGCCGGTCTCGGCGGCCGAGACGTCGGTGACGCCGGCGAGCACGAGGGCGCCCTCGCCCCGCCGCAGCACCGTGTGCCCGTTGGCGAGCGGATGCATGCCGAGCTCCGCGAAATGGCGCATCCATGCCTCGTAGCCGAAGAAGTACTCGTGGTTGCCGGGGATCACCCAGACCCCGTCCGGCGCGCGGAGCCCGCGCAGCGGCTCGACGTCGGCGCGGCGCATGTCGAGCGTCCCGTCGATGAGGTCGCCGGTCACCACGATCAGGTCGACGCCGAGATCGTTGGAGCGCTCCACCACGCTGCGCGTCCAGGACGCGGGAAACAGGCGGGTGATGTGGAGGTCGGTGAGCTGCAGCAGCCGGTATCCGTCGAACTGCGGCGGCAGCCCGCGGATGGCGATCTCGACGTCCTTGAGCTCGGGAACGCGCGTCGCCTGGAAGACGCCGAGCGCCGCCAGAGCGATCGCGGCGACCCCGGCAGCGACGCGCAAGCCGTCCGGTATGAGCCAGGGGCTGCGCCGCACCGCCAGCACGACGAGAGCCGCGAGATCGAGGGCGATCTGCATCAGGGCGAGCAGCAGGATGGCCCCGAACGCGCCGTTGAAGAGGAGAATCAGCGCGCGGGGAAACTCGGGCGCAAAGACCGAGCCGGAGGACAGGCGGTTCCAGAGGTGGAACTGCGAGGCGCCGAGAATCAGCACGGCGAGCGCGAGCTTGATGGCGAACGGCGCGCTCAGCGGCCAGACGAACCGTGCGAGGACATAGAGGCTCGGCAGCGCGAAGACGAGGTGGAACATGGAGATCCTGGGATGGGCGGTCGCGATCTGCGGGCGGTCGCGGGGCCGGGAGCCGCAGGGGCCTTGCAAGGCTGGGCGCCCGCGGCTTCGTCGCCGGAGGCAGGCGCTGGCCGTCGCTCGCCGCGCGGCGTCTGCGCTCCTCGATGGGCCTGACGCGGGGCAGCGCGGGGCAAGGCGGAACGCCGCCTTGCCCCGCGTCACCCGTTCGGCGTCGCGCGCTCAGCGCTTGCCGGTCTGTCCGGCGGCGATCTGCTGGTAGGGGATGCTGAACAGGTCGTTGTCGATCGAGCCGCCGCTCTTCACGTCATAGACCATCACGGTCGTGTCCTTGCCCTGCGCATCGCGGATCGTCCACTGGCGCAGGTCGTAGGTGGCGGGGTCGAACATCATGGTGATGCGCGAATTGCCGAAGACCGACTTGTCGCCCATCACGATGGTGGTGAGATCCGAGGTCTGCTTCACCGACTGGATGTTGGCGGCCGAAAGGTCGATGCGCTGGTCGAGCAGCAGCTTCAGCGGCGTCTTCGACAGGGGATAGAGGTCCCAGGTGTTGAGCTTGCGGTTGTTCACCGCGACCTGGGAGCCGTCGGCGATGACGCGCACCGGCGAGCCCTTGTAGTCGAAGCGGATCTTGCCGGGCCGCTCCATCGAGAACGTGCCCTCGGTCTGGTTGCCGGCGGCGTCGAACTGCACGAAATTGCCGCTCATCGACTTCACGTTGGAGAAGTGGTCGGCGACCTTCTGGGCGGTTGCAGCCTCCTGGGCCTGGGCCGCGACAGGCGCGACGGCGACCGCGAGCGGCCCGGCGAGGGCGAGCACGGCCAACCCGGCGCGAAGAGTGGTGCGGAAAGCACGGGGGATGGTCGTCATGGTCGATCCTCGTTCGCGGAAAACCGTGGCGGCTCGTCGCCGACACGGCGGTCCGATCGTCTCGTTCGTCGGCATCGAGCCTAGCGGGCCGATCCGGCATCATTGCGACGCCGACGTCGTCCATCTCGAAATGGGGCGCCGGTCTCGGCCTCGCAAACCCATCGCGAGATCGTGTCCGGCTCCGGCGCCGGACACGGGCGTCGCTCAGGCGTTGTCGGTCGGCACCAGGATCTCGCGCTTGCCGGCGTGGTTGGCGGGGCCGACGATGCCCTCGCGCTCCATGCGCTCGATGATCGAGGCCGCGCGGTTGTAGCCGATCTGCAGCCGGCGCTGGACGTAGGAGGTCGAGGCCTTGCCGTCGCGCAGCACCACGGCCACCGCCTGGTCGTAGAGGTCGGCCGATTCGTCCATGCCGCCGCCGTCCTTGGCCCCGCCGTCCTTGCCGGGTGCACCGCCCTCCTCGTCCTCGTCCTCGAGGATCGCGTCGAGATAGTCGGGCACGCCCTGCGACTTGAGATGGCGCACCACCTCCTCGACCTCGGCGTCGTCGACGAAGGGACCGTGGACGCGCTGGATACGCCCGCCGCCGGCCATGAAGAGCATGTCGCCCATGCCGAGCAGCTGCTCGGCGCCCTGCTCCTGCAGGATGGTGCGGCTATCGATCTTCGAGGTCACCTGGAAGGAGATGCGGGTCGGGAAGTTGGCCTTGATCGTGCCGGTGATGACGTCGACCGAGGGGCGCTGCGTCGCCATGATGACGTGGATGCCGGCGGCGCGCGCCATCTGCGCGAGGCGCTGCACCGTGCCCTCGATGTCCTTACCTGCGACCATCATCAGGTCGGCCATCTCGTCGATGATGACGACGATGTAGGGCAGCGGCGCGAGGTCGAACTCCTCGGACTCGAAGATCGGCTCGCCGCTCTCGCGGTCGAAGCCCGTCTGCACCGTGCGCGAGATCGTCTCGCCGCGCTCGATGGCGCCGGCGACGCGCGCGTTGAAGCCGTCGATGTTGCGAACGCCCACCTTCGACATCTTGCGGTAGCGGTCCTCCATCTCGCGGACCGTCCATTTCAGCGCCACCACGGCCTTCTTCGGGTCGGTGACGACCGGCGAGAGAAGGTGCGGGATGCCGTCGTAGATCGAGAGCTCCAGCATCTTGGGGTCGATCATGATCATCCGGCACTCAGCCGGGGTCATCCGGTAGAGGAGCGACAGGATCATCGTGTTGATCGACACCGACTTGCCCGAGCCCGTGGTGCCGGCGACGAGGAGATGCGGCATCTTGGCGAGATCGGCGATCACGGCCTCGCCGCCGATCGTCTTGCCGAGCGCCAGCGCCAGCTTGGCCTTGGTGCCGGTGAAGGTCTCGGAGGCCAGCATTTCGCGGAAGTAGACGGTCTCGCGGCGCTGGTTCGGCAGTTCGATGCCGATGGCGTTCTTGCCGGGAATGACGGCGACGCGCGCCGCGATCGCCGACATCGAGCGGGCGATGTCGTCGGCAAGGCCGATGACGCGGCTCGACTTGATGCCGGGCGCGGGCTCCAGCTCGTAGAGCGTCACCACCGGGCCGGGCCGCACCTCGATGATCTCGCCCTTCACGCCGAAATCGTCGAGCACGCCTTCGAGCAGCCGCGCGTTCTCCTGAAGGATCTCGGGCGTCAGCGAATTGTCGCGGGTGCGCGGGCGCGGCGGCGACAGGAGGTCGATCGGCGGCAGCTCGAAGCGCGCGTTCATCTCGGGGTTGCCGAGCTCGGCGAGACGGGCGCGCGAGGACTGGCGCGAGACGCCGTCGCCGGACGCGGCGCTAACGACGCGCACCGGCGCGGCCTGCGGGCGAAGGGGCGCCGTGGGGCGTGCGTCGCTCGGCTGCGGGCGGGCGGGCGGCGCGGCCGGGCGCGGCAGCACGGGAGCGCGTACCGGCTCGGGCTCGGGGCGCGCGGCGCGCTTCAGGCCGGGAAAGGCCACGATGTTGTTGGCGAGGAAGCCGCGCCAGCCGCCGTTCGCCTCCGGCTCGTCGGCGGGCTCGCGGCGCTCGCCGGCCATGTCGAGCGCGGACTCGTCGGCCTCGGCGGCGATCCGCTCCTCCAGCGTCGGCAGGGTCTCGTCGCCGAGATCGGCGGTGCGCTCGCGCTCGTCCGCCTCGTCGTGCCAATCCTCGCGCACGTCGTCCTCGTAGGCGTCGGCATCGGTGTCGGCCTCGAAGGCGCGGGGCTCGTCGAACGTCTCGCGCGCGCCGAAGGGACCGGCCTGATCGATCTCGCCGTCGGTCTCGTCGTCGAAGCGCGGATCGTCGCGGTCGTCCGGATGCGGCTCGCCGCCCTTCGCCGCCTGGCGGGCGTCGCGCTGCGACACCTTGTAGGAGCCGTTCCAGTCGGAGCGCCCGTGGCGCACCGTGGCGCGGCTGGTGTCGACGGTGCGGCGCGCCGCCTGCGGCTCGGGCGCTTCAAGGGCTGGCATCGCCGCGCCGGCGGCGGTTCCCGTCGCGGCGAAGGCGGCCGCGGAGGCGGCAGTGCGCGCGGCCGGGGCCGGCATCACGAAATCACCGGCCTCGTCGGGATCGACCTCGCCGAAGGCATCGTCGAAATAGGGCGGCTGCACCACGCGGACCTCGCGCACGGCGGCGGCGGCGGCGGCGGGAGCGCCGCGCTGGGGATCGCGCAGCCGCGGCTCGGGCGCGGGCGGCAGCAGCGGCGCCTCGGCGTCCCATTCGCGGTGCGCGAAGGGATCGGCCCGGCGCCGGCGCATCTCGGCGAAATCGCCGACCCGGCGCGTCACGGCCGAGCGGGCGGCATAGGCCCAGTGCCCGGCGACGCCTGCCAGAAGCTGGAACCGGCCCTCGCGCTCGTCCTCCTCGTCGTCGCTCGCGAAGCGCTCGCGCTCACCGGGCGCGCCGTGCTCACCCGGCGCAAGCGTCTCGGGCACGCGGCCGACGAGGCCGGCGCCGGTGAGGAGGCACCAGGCGGCAGGCAGCGCGAAGAGCACGGCGAGGATCATCCCGAGCGCGCCCGTCGGGTAGGCGCCGGTGACGATTGCGGGAACCTTCAGGACGACGTCGCCGGCGATGCCGCCGAGGCCGATGGGCAGCGGCCAACCGGCGGGGGCCTCCAGCGAGCCGAGCGCCGCCGAGGCGAGCACCAGACCGCCGAGCGCCCACCAGGCGCGGCTGCCCGAGCGCCCGACGCGGCGCCCGACGAGCATCAGGATGCCGCGAATGGCGAGGACGAGCGGCAGCAGCACGCAGGCGAGGCCGAAGACCTGCATGCCGAGATCGGCCGCGACCGCCCCGGCGCCGCCCGCGAGATTGCGCACCGCGTTGCCGTTGGCATAGCTCAGCGAGGGATCGTCGATCGTCCAGGTGGCGAAGGCCACCCCCAGCCACACCGCGCCCGCCACGAGCGCAGCGCCGAGCGCCCTGCGCGCAGGGCGCCGGAGCGCGCCCGTCGATTCGTGCCTCGCGTCGATCGATGCCATCGTCATGCCCTTGAGCCCTGAAACCTTGCGGGCGGATCCCGGCGTCCGCCCTTCCCGAATCGTCCGCCGCGGCGCCGTGCCCGACGGTGCCGTGGGGGTCCGATCCCCTTGGAGCGAAGGTTAAGCGAGGGCGGGTTAAGGCGGCATTAACCCTGCCGGCAGCTTGGCCTTCGGCCGGGCCCCGAGGGCAGTGGAGCGAGTGGTGAAGGTCGCGACGGTAGCGAGCGGCTGGAGAGAAACGGGCAGGGATGAAGGTCCGGAGGGCGGCAAATCCGCGGCCGCAAAGTGATTGCGGAACGCTTGCTCCGCGCCCACGTCTTGCGCCGAAGGGCCGCACGGGCCCGCACCACAGGAGGATGGCGCGATGGAGATCGTTCACGAGGAAGCGGGACCGGGCCGTGGCCGCTTTACCTTCGGCGAGGGCCCTGAGCAAGCCGAGCTCACCTACTCCCCGGCCGGGCGGGGCGAGGCGCTCGTCTTCGACCACACGTTCGTGCCGACCTCGCTGCGCGGCCGCGGCATCGCCGAGGCGCTGGTGGAGCGGGCGGTGGCCCATGCCCGCGAGACGGGTCGCAAGGTGGTGCCGGCCTGCTCCTACGTGCGCGCCCTGTTCGAGCGCCATCCCGAGCGCTACGCGGACCTTCGCCCCGAGGCGGCTCCGCACGGCTGACGGCGGCCGCACCCGAAACGAGAAACGGCAGGCGGATCGCTCCGCCTGCCGTTCCGGTTCGCGAGTAGTCCCGAGGGATCAGGAGTGGTAGGCGACCTCGCCGTGCGAGGTGAGGTCGAGACCTTCGCGCTCGGCCTCGACGCTCGGCCGCAGGCCGACCACCAGATCGACGATCTTGTAGGCGACCACGGCGACGATCGCGGTCCAGACGACGGTGACGCCGATGCCCCAGACCTGAGTGACGGTCTGGGCGGCCATGGCGTATTCCGCGCCGGCCGCCGCGCCCGTGCCGCCGAGCGAGGGCGCGGTGAAGATGCCGGTGCCGACCGCCCCGATGATGCCGCCGACGCCGTGGATGCCGAAGACGTCGAGCGAGTCGTCGTAGCCGAACTTCGGCTTCACCACCGCCACGAAGAAGTAGCAGACCGCCGAGGCGATGGCGCCGAGCACGATGGCGCCGACCGGGCCCACCGTTCCCGCCGCCGGCGTCACGGCGACGAGGCCGGCGACGAGGCCGGAGGCCGCGCCCAGCATCGAGGCCTTGCCGCGGGCGAAGGTCTCGATGAGCGCCCAGGCGACGATGGCGCCGGCCGTGGCGGTGAAGGTGTTCATCATGGCGAGCGCGGCGCCGCCATTGGCCTCGAGGTTGGAGCCGGCGTTGAAGCCGAACCAGCCGACCCAGAGGATCGAGGCGCCGACCATGGTCAGCGTCATCGAGTGCGGGGCCATGTTGTCGCGGCCGAGGCCCTGGCGCTTGCCGACCATGAACGAGCCGATGAGCGCCGCGATGCCGGCGTTGATGTGGACGACCGTGCCGCCGGCGAAGTCGAGCGCGCCCCAGCCGTAGATCAGGCCGTTGGCGTCCCACACCATGTGCGCGATCGGGAAGTAGGCGAAGGTCACCCAGAGGATGGTGAACAGCACCACCGCCGAGAACTTGATGCGCTCGGCGAAGGCGCCGACGATCAGCGCCGGCGTGATGCAGGCGAAGGTCATCTGGAAGGCGATGAACACGTATTCCGGGATCACCACGCCCTTGGTGAAGGTCGCCGACATCGACGAGGCGTCGACGCCCGAGAGGAAGACCTTCGCGAGGCCGCCCCAATACGGGCTGGTGGAGCCGCCGAAGGCCATCGAGTAGCCGTAGAGCGTGTAGATGATGATCACCACGGCGGTGATCATGGTGCACTGCATGAGCACCGACAGCATGTTCTTGGCGCGCACCAGGCCGCCGTAGAACAGCGCGAGGCCGGGGATGATCATGAACAGGACGAGCGCCGTGGAGACGAGCATCCAGGCGACGTCGCCCTTGTCCATTGCGTCGGCCACCACGGCGGCGACGTCGGCCGGAACGGCTTCGGGCGCCGGCGCGATGCCGGTGTCCTGCGCGAAGGCGAGCGCGGCGAACAGGGCGTTCGCGGCGAGGGCCAGGGTCGGAATCTTCAAGAGACGCATGATGATGTCGTATCCCCTCAGAGCGCGTTCGAGTCGGTTTCACCGGTGCGGATGCGCACGGCCTGTTCGATGCCGAACACGAAGATCTTGCCGTCGCCGATCTGGCCGGTCTTGGCCGCCGCGGCGATGACGTCCACCGCGCGGTCGACCATGTCGGCGGCGACGGCCACCTCGATCTTCAGCTTGGGCAGGAACGAGACCGCGTATTCGGTGCCGCGGTAGATCTCGGTGTGGCCCTTCTGGCGCCCGTAGCCCTTGACCTCGGTCACGGTCAGACCCTGGATCCCGACGCCGGTCAGCGCTTCGCGCACCTCGTCCAGCTTGAATGGCTTGATGATGGCCATCACGATTTTCATGTGCACCTCGAACCCGTAGCGAACGAACCACCCCCCGCGGGCGTCCGACCAAACAAGGACCCGGCGGCGGCATGCCGACCGGGAGCAAGCTTGTTATAACCAAGATGCGTGCCAATTGGGCGAAGAGCGGCGCCACCGACCCGAATGGTGCGGCGCAAAGGGCCGACATGCCCGCCGGCTGAACAGCCTTGGCCGGGAATATCGAAGCCTGCTGCTCAAGTTTTCGGCAGATGATCATCTTTCCGGCAGGAAAGATGGCAGATTCGTGTCAGCGCCGGGGTCGGATCAGCCCTTCCTGCGCCACCGAGGCGACGAGCACGCCCGCCCTCGTGAAGAGCGAACCGCGCGTCAGGCCGCGCCCGCCCGAGGACGACGGGCTGTCCTGCGCATAGAGCAGCCAGTCGGTGACGCGCACCGGCCGGTGGAACCACATGGCGTGGTCGAGGCTCGCCGCCTGGATGCCGGCGTCGAACACCGAGAGGCCGTGCGCGAAGAGCGAGGTGTCGAGCAGCGTCATGTCCGAGAGATAGGCCAGCACCGCGGCGTTCAGCGCCGGCTCGTCGCCGATCTCGCCGAGGACGCGCACCCAGATGTGCTGGCGCGGCGGCAGTTTCTCCTGCGTGAAATAATGCTCGGTCGAGACGGGCCGGAACTCGATCGGGCGCGGCCGCGTCCAGTAGCGCCGGATCGCTTCGGGCGCGCGCGCCAGGATCTCGCGCGTCAGCGCCTCGCCCGAGGGCAGCTCGTCCGGGCCGGGCACGCCCGGCATCTCCACCTGATGGTCGAGCCCCTCCTCCTCCCGCTGGAACGAGGCCGAGAGCGTGAAGATCGCCGCGCCGTGCTGGATCGCCACCACGATGCGCGTGGTGAAGGAGCCGCCGTCGCGGATGCGCCGCACCTCGTAGATCACCGGCACGCGCGGATCGCCCGGCCGCACGAAATAGCCGTGCAGCGAGTGCACCGGGCGATCCTCCGGCACGGTGCGCTGCGCGGCCACCAGCGCCTGCGCGATCACCTGCCCGCCGAAGATGCGCTGCCAGCCGACGTCGGGGCTGTTGCCGCGATAGAGGTTCTCCTCGATACGCTCGAGATCGAGCGTGCGGATGAGGCTGGCGACGCTGTCGTTCATGTCCGCTCTTTCCTAATCCCTGGTGCCCGATCTCTCGTGCCCGGCACGCTGGGAGGAGAGCGCGTTGCAGCAGGTCGCCGCCGCGCGGTCAACGCCGGCGCGGTGCCGCCCGTTGCCGACCGTCCCCCGCAGCCTTAAGTCTCCCCTCGACGAGAGGAACCCGCCCCATGTCCGCCATCTCCCCGCCCGACGATCTCGACGGCTCCCCCGCGCGCGCCGACCCCTCGCGTCCCGACATCGTCGTCGCCGGGGCCGGCTATGTCGGCCTGTCGGTGGCCGTCGCGATCAAGCAGGCCGCGCCGGGCCTGGAGGTCGTGGTGGTGGACGCGGCGCCCGACGGCGTCTGGGAGCGCGACACCCGCGCCTCGGCCGTGGCGGCCGCCGCGGTGCGCATGCTCGGCGAACTCGGCGTCTGGCCGGAGATCGCCGGCGAGGCCGAGCCGATCCGCGAGATGATCGTCACGGATTCGCGCACCGCCGACCCCGTGCGCCCGGTGTTCCTCACCTTCGGCGGCGAGCCGCAGGCGGGCGAGCCCTTCGCGCGCATGGTGCCGAACGTGGCGCTGAACGGCGCGCTGCGCCGGCGCGCGCTCGAACTCGGCATAGACGTGCGCTCAGGCACCGCCGTCACCGCGATCGAGGAGCGCCCCGCCGGCCTTCTCGTGCACCTGGGGGCCGAGAGTGTCGAGACGCGCCTGCTCGTGGCCGCCGACGGCGTGAAGTCGGCGATCCGCGACATGGCGGGCATCCGCACCGTGCACCAGGACTACGGCCAGTCCGGCATCGTCGTGACCGTGCGCCACGAGCGCCCGCACGAGGGCCGCGCCGAGGAACATTTCCTGCCCGCCGGCCCCTTCGCCATCCTTCCGCTGAAGGGCAACCGCTCCTCGCTCGTCTGGACCGAATCCACCGCCGACGCCGAGCGGCTGCTGCGGGCCGACGACATGGTGTTCGAGCTCGAGCTCGAGCAGCGCTTCGGCCTGAAGCTCGGCCGCCTCGAAGTGGAGGGGCGCCCGCGCGCCTTCCCGCTCGGGCTCACCATCGCGCGGGACTTCGTGCGCCCGCGCGTGGCGCTGGCGGGCGATGCCGCGCACGGCATCCACCCGATCGCCGGCCAGGGCCTCAATCTCGGCTTCAAGGACGCCGCGGCGCTCGCCGAGGTCGTGGTCGAGGCCGCACGCCTCGGCCGCGACATCGGCGCGCTCGACGTCTTGGAGACCTACAGCCGCTGGCGCCGCTTCGACACGGTGCAGATGGGCGTCACCACCGACCTCCTCAACCGGCTCTTCTCCAACGACAATCCGCTGCTGCGGGGCCTGCGCACCTTCGGCCTGTCGCTCGTCGATCGCGCGCCCTTCGCCAAGGCCCATTTCATCCGGCAGGCGGCGGGACTGACCGGCGGCCCCTCGCCGCGCCTGCTGCAGGGCGAGGCGATCTGAGCGGCACGCGCCCCCTAGGTTTGCGCGGGGGACGGGGTGCCGGAGCAAATTTATCCGCTGAGGGCGGGGCCTTTGGAACGGGCGGCGGTGCAACCGCTCTGGCCTTTGCCTATCTAGAACCGATACAAACGCCCGCAGCGTCCGGACCAGCGTCCGGGCCGTAGGCGTCGGCACGAGCGCATGGCGCGTGCCATTCGAGACAGGGAACCGAACGCACGATGGTCAGCGACGTCAAGGCGAATGCCAAGGTGAAGGGGCCGAAGCTCCCCGTCATCATGACCGCCAACGACCTTCTCGACGGCGAGGTGGTGTTTTTGACGCGCGCGGGCTGGAGCTTCGATCCGCACGCTGCGCTCATTGCCGACGACGCCGAGACCGCCGCCTGGATGGAGGAGGAGGGCCGCGCGGGCTTCAAGGCCAACCGGATCGTCGACCCCTATCTCGTGCCGGTGGAGCGGGCGGCCGACGGCTTTCCGGTGGCCTCGCACTTTCGCGAGGCGATCCGCCAGAAGGGCCCGACGGTCCTGACGCAGTACGGCAAGCAGGCCGATTTTTGACGATGCGGGGGTGAGGAGCGGCGGACGCGCCCTCCCCGCCCCGCCCCAGCGGCGCCGGGATCCCGTGCGACGCGCCAGGAGGACGAGATGTATCGCTACGACGAGTTCGACGAGCGCTTCGTGCGCGAGCGGGTGGCCCAGTTCCGCGACCAGGTGGAACGGCGCCTCGACGGCTCGCTGTCCGATGACGAGTTCAAGCCGCTGCGACTGAAGAACGGGCTCTATCTCCAGCTCCACGCCTACATGCTGCGCGTCGCCGTGCCCTACGGCACGCTGAACTCGAAGCAGCTGCGCCAGATGGCGCACATCGCCAAGACGTTCGACAAGGGCTACGCGCATTTCACCACGCGCCAGAACCTCCAGTACAACTGGCCGAAGCTGAAGGATGTGCCGGAGATCCTCGATCTCCTGGCAGACGTCGAGATGCACTGCATCCAGACCTCCGGCAACTGCATCCGCAACGTCACGGCCGACCAGTTCGCGGGCGTCGCCGCCGACGAGGTGGAAGACCCGCGTCCGACGGGCGAGTTGATCCGCCAGTGGTCGAGCCTCCACCCGGAATTCTCCTGGCTGCCGCGCAAGTTCAAGATCGCCGTCACCGGCGCTGAGCACGACCGCGCGGCGATCAAGGTGCACGACATCGGCCTGCGCATCCTGCGCCATCCCGAGACGGACGAGGTCGGCTACGAGGTGATCGTCGGCGGCGGCCTCGGGCGCACGCCGATGGTGGGCAAGGTGATCCGCGACTTCCTGCCCAAGGGCGAGCTCCTCGCCTATCTCGAAGCCGTGATGCGCGTCTACAATGCCGAAGGGCGGCGCGACAACAAGTACAAGGCGCGGGTGAAGATCCTCGTCCACGAGATCGGCACCGACGAGTTCACCGCCCGCGTCGAGCACGAATACGCCCAGCTGAACGGGCCGACCGTCAACGCGCCGGCCGAAGAGGTCGAGCGGATCGCGCGCTACTTCGCGCCGCCCGCCTACGAGACGCTGCCCGACACCTCCGACGTCTTGGCCAGGGCCCGCGCTGCCGACCCCGAGCTCGACCGCTTCGTGGAGCAGAACGGCTTCGCCCATCGCCAGCCCGGCTACGTCGCGCTCACCGTCTCGCTGAAGCCGATCGGCGGCGTGCCCGGCGACATGAGCCATGACCAGATGCGCGCCTTCGCCGACATCGCCGAGCGCTTCTCGTTCGACGAGCTGCGCGTCACGCACGTGCAGAACCTCGTGCTGCCGCATGTGCGCCAGGACGACGTGCCGGCCGTCTACGCCGCGCTGAAGGCGGCGGGGCTCGCCACCGCCAATGCCGGGCTCGTCACCGACATCATCGCCTGCCCCGGCCTCGACTATTGCGCGCTCGCCACCGCCCGCTCGATCAACATCGCGCAGGACATCGCCGCGACCTTCGCCTCGGAGGAGCGCCAACGCGAGCTCGGGCCCCTGCAGATCAAGATCTCCGGCTGCATCAACGCCTGCGGCCACCACCATGTCGGCCATATCGGCATTCTCGGCTTGGAGAAGTCCGGCCGCGAGAACTACCAGATCACGGTGGGGGGCGACGCCTCCGAGCACGCGGCGCTCGGCGAGCGCGTCGGCCCCGGCATCGACGGCGACCAGGTGCCCGGCGCCGTGGAGGCGCTGGTGGCCGTCTACATGAGCGAGCGGCAGGCCGGCGAGGAGTTCATCGAAACCGTGCGCCGCACCGGCCTCGAGCCCTTCAAGCAGGGCTTCACCGCCTATGTCGCCCGCGTCGGAGAGCCGGCATGACGCTGCTCGTGGACGCAACCGGCCCGAAGGACGACGCCTTCGAGCGGATCGAGGACGGGGCCGCGCTGTCGCTGCATCCCGGCGCCGTGATCGTGCCGCTCACCGTGATCGATCAGGCCATCGCCGACCGGCGCAACGCGCCGCTCGGCCTGCATGTCGCCAACGACACGCCGGTCTCGGCGGT
This sequence comes from Aureimonas pseudogalii, assembly GCF_014196835.1. GTDB lineage: Bacteria > Pseudomonadota > Alphaproteobacteria > Rhizobiales > Rhizobiaceae > Aureimonas > Aureimonas pseudogalii. The sequence continues at coordinate 34,902 of NZ_JACIEK010000012.1, read as the reverse complement.
GGAGCCCTATCTCGGCGCGGTGGCGCTGATCTCGATCGGCTTTCCCTCCTTCTCGGACGGGCGTGGGCTGTCGCTCGCCAAGCGCCTGCGCCGTGCCGGCTTTTCGGGCACGCTGCGCGCCAGCGGGCCGCTGATCGCCGACCAGTTCGCCGAGGCGCTCGCCTGCGGCTTCGACGAGGTGGCCGTGCCCGCCGAGATGGCCGCGCGCCAGCCCGCCGGGCAGTGGGTGAAGGCCCGGTCCATCGTCCACGACCACTACCAGACCGGCTACGGCGAGGATGCGAGCATCCTGCAGAAGCGCCTCGCCGCGGCGCGGGGGACCTGACCCCATGGACCGGACGCTCGAGACCATCGCCGCGGACCTGAACGAGGCCTTCGCGGCGCTGACGCCGCTGGAGCGTCTGCAGCGCCTCGTCGCCGAGGTGCCCGGTCGCATTGTCTTCACCACCTCGCTCGGCATCGAGGACCAGATGATCACCCATCTGATCTTCCGCAACGCGCTGCCGATCAATGTGGTGACGCTCGACACCGGCCGCCTGTTTCCCGAGACCTACGCGCTCTGGCAGAAGACCGAGGAGACCTACGGGCGCCGCATCAAGGCCAAGTACCCGCAGGCCGAGGCGCTGGAAGAGCTGATCGACGACCAGGGCATCAACGGGCTCTATTTCGCGCCGGAGATGCGCAAGGCCTGCTGCGGCGTGCGCAAGGTCGAGCCGCTGGCGCGCGCCCTCGATGGTGCTGCGCTCTGGATCACCGGCCTTCGCCGCGACCAGTCGGCCAACCGCGAGCGGCTGGACTTCGTCTCCTTCGACGGCGCGCGGCAGGTGGTGAAGGCCAATCCGCTCTTCGACTGGACGCGCGACGAGATCCGCCTCTTCACCGAGGAGAACGCGGTTCCCGTCAACGAGCTTCACGCGCAGGGCTTCCTCTCCATCGGCTGCGCCCCCTGCACGCGGGCGATCCGCCCCGGCGAGGTCGAGCGCGCCGGCCGCTGGTGGTGGGAGGAGGAGACGCGCCGCGAATGCGGGCTGCATGTCGACGGCGAGGGCCAGCCGGTGCGCGCCGAGGACGGCGGCCCGGCGCCGGGCGACAGCGCCTTCGAGACCATCCCGTCCTAATTTTCTTTCGCCCGGCCTCGTCGCCGGGCGCTTTCCATGCGACGCCGGACGCGCTTCGAGAGCGCGACGGGCCGGAGGTTCCAGAGATCCCCATGACACCGATGACCCATCTGCAGCGGCTGGAAGCCGAGTCGATCTTCATCATCCGCGAGGTGGCGGCCACCGCCGAGAACCCGGTGATGCTCTATTCGATCGGCAAGGATTCGGCCGTCATGCTGCATCTGGCGATGAAGGCCTTCGCGCCGGGCAAGCTGCCCTTCCCGCTCATGCATGTCGACACGACCTGGAAGTTCCGGGAGATGATCGAGTTCCGAGACCGCATCGCGCGCGAATATGGCCTCGACCTCATCGTCCACACCAACCAGGAAGGGCTGAAGGCGGGCATCAACCCCTTCGATTCCGGCTCGCGCGTCCACACCGACGTGATGAAGACCGAGGCGCTCAAGCAGGCGCTGAACATTCACAAGTTCGACGCGGCCTTCGGCGGCGCGCGGCGCGACGAGGAGAAGAGCCGCGCCAAGGAGCGCGTCTTCTCGCTGCGCTCGGCCGAGCACCGCTGGGAGCCCAAGAACCAGCGCCCCGAGCCCTGGCACCTCTTCAACACCCGCAAGCGCCAGGGCGAGAGCTTCCGCGTCTTCCCCTTGTCCAACTGGACCGAGGCCGACGTCTGGGACTACATCGCGCTCGAAAACGTGCCGGTGGTGCCGCTCTACTTCGCCAAGCCCCGCCCCGTGGTGCGGCGCGACGGCACGCTGATCATGCGCGACGACGACCGGATGAAGCTGCTGCCGGGCGAGGAGGTCGAGGAGATGCTGGTGCGCTTCCGCACGCTCGGCGACTATCCGCTGACCGGCGCGGTGCGCTCCGATGCCGCGACGCTGCCCGAGATCATCGCCGAGATGCGCTCCTCGCGCTCCTCGGAGCGGGAGGGCCGGGTGATCGACCGCGACGGCGGCGCCTCGATGGAAGAGAAGAAGCAGGAAGGGTATTTCTGATGTCCGCCACGACCCGGACCGACGCTTCCCGCGATCTCGACGTCGCGCACGAGCCCGAGGGCGACGCCGTGCTGGCGGCCACCACCAACCCTGCTGCCATCCGCGAGGCGGAAATCTTCGCCGGCCCCGCGCCCGACGAAGCCGTGGCGCCGCTGGAGGCGGCCCTCGTCGCTCCCGTTTCGGAGCCCGCACCGGCCGCCGTCCCGATCCCCGACGCGCCCGCCATCGCCGCGCCGAAGGCCTCGCTCCTGCGCTTCATCACCTGCGGCTCGGTGGACGACGGTAAGTCGACGCTGATCGGGCGCCTGCTCTTCGACACCAACTCGGTGTTCGACGACCAGATGGACGCGCTGAAGCGCGATTCGCGCAAGTTCGGCACCACGGGCGAGGATCTCGACTTCGCGCTCCTCGTCGACGGGCTGACGGCCGAGCGCGAGCAGGGGATCACGATCGACGTCGCCTACCGCTACTTCTCGACCGCGCACCGCGCCTTCATCATCGCCGACACGCCCGGCCACGAGCAGTACACGCGCAACATGGCGACCGGCGCCTCCCAGGCCGAGCTCGCCGTGATCCTCGTCGACGCGCGCAAGGGCATCCTTCCGCAGACGCGCCGCCATTCCTTCATCACCTCGATGGTCGGCATCAAGTCGGTGGTGGTGGCGATCAACAAGATGGATCTGGTCGATTTCGACCAGACGACCTTCGACGACATCGTCGCCGGCTACGAGGCCATCCGCGGCCAGCTCGGCTTCACCGAGGTCACCTACATCCCGCTCTCGGCCAAGAACGGCGACAACCTCATCACGCGCTCGGCCAACACGCCCTGGTATCGCGGTGCGACCCTGATCGAGACGCTGGAGAGCGTCCAGCCGACGACGTTGCAGGCGGGCTCGAGCCGCTTCCGCCTGCCGGTGCAGTGGGTCAACCGCCCCAATCTCGACTTCCGCGGCTTCTGCGGCACGATCGCCGGCGGGCGCATCGCCAAGGGCGACAGCGTGCTCTCGCTGCCGAGCCGCCAGCGCTCCACCGTGCGCGCCGTCTACGGGCCCGGCGGCGAGGTCGATCAGGCCGGCGACGGCGAGGCGGTGACGCTGACGCTCAACGACGAGATCGACGCCTCGCGCGGCGACGTCATCGTGCGCGTCGACGATCCCATCGCTGCGCACAAGCTGGTGGAGGCCGAGATCCTCTGGATGGTGGAGCGGCCGCTCGTCGCGGGCGGGCGCTTCGTGGCGCGGATAGGCTCCGCGCAGACGCCCGCCAACGTGCGCGCGCTCAACGAGGCCGTCGACATCCATTCCTACGAGCCGCGCCCCGCCAACGCGCTTCTGATGAACGAGATCGGCCGCATCACGCTCGCCTTCGACCGGCCGCCGGTCTCCACCACCTATGCCGAGAGCCGCGAGCTCGGCGCCTTCATCCTCATCGACCAGCTGACGAACGAGACGGTGGCGCTCGGCGTCGTCACCAGCGTGCCGCGCGAGCCCGAGCCGGAGGTGGCTGCTCTTCCGGCCAGCGCCTCGGCCACCGCAACGCTGCCGCCGCGCACCGCGACCGAGCGGTTCCGCGCGGAATGGCTCGGTCCCTCGCTCGCCGCCGATCCCGCGCGCGCGCGTGGCGTCACGCTGTTCCGCGGCGCGGCGGCCATCGGCATGGCGATCCTCGCGCTGATCCTCGGACTGGCGCTCTGGAAGGCCGTGATCCTCGGCGTCCTCGACTTCACGCTGCGCCCGCTCCTGCGCCGGCTGATGGTGCCGGCCGAGACCGAAAACCGCCCGGTGGACCCGACCGACGTGCGCGACGGCATGGGCATCTGAACCCGGCGGTGTGAGACGTGCACGTCGCGACCGTCCCTAGTCTTTGCGGACGCGCTCCATCGCCGGACAGCGACGAGGGTCAGGCTCGAAAGGTGCGCCCTCCCCGACCCGTGGCCGCCGAAATCGCTCTTGGCACGACCGCCCCCCGACTTCACTTGAGTCGGAGCAGCCACAGCCTGCCTCGCTGACAGCACGGGCGCGTCCAGCGTGTCGCCGTTGCCCGCCCCATGAGGAGCGAGCGTCGGCGTCGCAGTGCCCCGCCTCAGTCCAACTCGCGCGCTTCCGATGGCAGCATGATCGGGATGCCGTCGCGGATGGGATAGGCGAGTTTGGCGGCGACCGATACGAGTTCGGCGCGCTCGGGATCGTAGCGCAGCACCGTCTTCGTCAGCGGACAGACGAGAAGCTCCAGCAGCTTGGGGTCGGGTCGCGGTCGGGTCGTCTCGTCGGTCATCGTCTCGTTCTCGTCCAGTGGGTTTTCGGGTTGGGCACGGTCCGGGCTCGGCGGATCTCCGACCTGGCCTCGGAACGGTTCTGGTCCAAAGCCCTGCGGTTCCGGTCCAAGGTCCGAACGAGCTGCCGACCGGGTTAGGGCCCGCGTGCGCCTAGCCGAGGAGCCGCCCGCGAGCGTCCGCCTATTGCAGGATCTGCGGGCCACCGTCCTCGGAGCTCTCGCGCGCCAGCGAGATCTCGGTGATGGCGACGAGCGTCGCAGCGCGGGTCTTGAGGTCGGGCGCCTCCAGAAGCGCCTGCTTCTCGGCGGCCCCGTAGGGCGACATCATCGACAGCGCGTTGACGAGCGTCTCGTTGGAGGCCTTCACCACGCTGTCCCAGTCCGCCTCCAGCTGGTTGGCGTCGAGATACTGCCGGAAGGCCTTAAGCAGCGCGTCTCGGTCCACCTCGTCCGCGCCTTCGCCGAGCTCGAGATCGCCCGCGAAGGGCGCCACCCGGCACGTCCGGTAGGGCAGATCGTCATCCAGTTCCTCGAGCACGCGAAACCGCACGATGCCCTGGAGGTTCAGGAGATAGCGCCCGTCGCCGGTCTCGGTGAGCGAGGTGATGCGCCCGAGGCACCCGACGGCGCAGAGTTCCGGCTCGTCGTCGGCGCGCACCGCACCGTCGAGCCGGGGCTGGATCATTCCGACGACGCGCGAGCCGCCCATCGCCTCGTCGATCATCGCGAGATAGCGGGGCTCGAAGATGTTGAGCGGCATCTGCCCGCCCGGCAGCAGCAACGCGCCGGTCAGCGGAAAGACCGCCACCACGTCCGGCAGATCGTCCTCGCGGCGATAGTTGACGTTTCCGGCCTGAACCACTGCATGTCTCCCCTTGGCGTCCACCGGAACTGGCGCGGCACCCGACGAACTCAAGGGGATGCGACGCCGCGAAACGGCGTCGCGGCCCGGATCGAGGATCGCTGCCCCGGCCCGCCTCGTCCCGCATGGGCCGCGCCGCGCGACGGCAGCACGGCGGGAACCGCCCTAGCGAAAGAGCAGCGAGGAGAGCTTGCGGCGGCCCTCCTTCGTGGCCGGGTCCATCGGCCCCCAGACCTCGAAGAACTCCACGAGCTTGCGCCGGGCGCCGTCGTCGTCGAAGGCGCGGTCGCGGCGGATGATCTCGAGGAGATGGCCGGCCGCCGTGTCGCGCTCGCCGCGCGCCTGCGCGATGAGCGCCAGATCGTAGCGCGCCTGGTGGTCGTCGGGATCGCCCTCGAGGCGCGCCTGCAGCGTGGCGGCGTCGCCGAGCCCCGCCAGTTCCTCGGCGAGCTTCAGCCGCGTCTTCACGGTGGCGAAGGCGGCGTCGTCGAGCATGGCCGGCGACACCTGATCCACCACCGATTTCGCGCGCTCCGTGTCGCCGGCCGCGAGGTAGCATTCGGCAAGACCCGCGGCGGCCGGGGCGCTTTCGGGATCGTGCTGCAGCACGGCGCCGAAGATCTGCGCGGCGCCTGCGAGATCGCCCGCGCCCAGCGCCTCGCGCGCCTGCGCCAACGCCTCGGCCACGGGATCGCCGCCCGGGGCCGCGACGCCCGCGGTCAGCCGGTCGATGAAGGCCTTGACCTCGCTCTCGGGCAGCGCGCCCATGAATCCGTCCACCGGCTGCCCGTCGACGAAGGCGAAGACGGCCGGGATCGACTGGACGCCGAGCTGGCCGGCGATGGAGGGATGCTCGTCGATGTTCATCTTCACGAGCTTGACGCGCCCGCCGGCGGCCTGCACCGCGCGCTCGAGGATCGGCGTCAGCTGCTTGCAGGGGCCGCACCACGGCGCCCAGAAATCCACGAGCACCGGCTGTCTGCGCGATTCGCGCACCACGTCGGCCGAGAAGTTCGCCGTGGTCGTGTCCTTCACGAGATCGCCCGGGGCCGGCGCGGCCGTGGGGGCGCCCATGCCCGGCATGCCTGCGGGAGCGGCGGCCGGAGCCGCGGCGCCGGTGGTGGTCTGCCGTCCGTAGCCGCCGCCGAGGCCGGCACCGTAGGGATTGTCACTCATCGGATTGATCCGTTCGAAGGTTCGTCTGCGGTCGTCGCCTCCAGTACCGCGACCAGCGGCTCGTGCCCGGTGGCGGCGAAGAAGCGCATGAGATCGTCGCGGGCGATCGAGGTGGTGGCCCGGTTCGTCAGCGGGTGGCAGTTCCAGATATCGGACGCCATCAGCGCGGCATCAAGGACGAGCCGCACCGCGCCGTCGCGGTCGTTCAGCGTGCCGAAGGCGGTCACCGAGCCCGGCTCGACGCCGAGATGGGTTCGCATTTGGTCGGGGCCGGCAAAGGAGAGGCGGCCCTGCCCGCCGATGCGCCCGTGCAGGGTCTTCAGATCCACCGCCGTGCCCTCCTCGGCGACCACGAGGAAGAGCCGGCTCTTCTTGTCCTTCAGGAACAGGTTCTTCGTGTGCGCGCCGGTGATGCGCCCGCGCAGTGCGCGCGATTCCTCCACCGTGTGCACCGCCTCGTGCGCCAGCGTGCGCGTGGTCAAGCCGGCGGCATCGAGGAAGGCGGCGAGTTCGGGCGCGAGCGCCGCCATCGCCGCGTCGGGATGCGAGAAGGGCGCGTCGCGATCGCCGTCCATCATGTCGTCCTCTCCCTGCCGGCCTTGCAAGCCCCTCGGATCGTTCCCCGCCTCCATGGCGCGCAGGCCGCCCGATCGTCAAGCCGGACCCGGATGGCGCGCCCGACGCCTCCCGCTCCGCGGCGTCGCGGCGCCCGCCCCTCCTCCGCGGCAGAGGGAACGACGAACCGACGCATCGACCGTCTTTTCCCTGTTGCAATCTAAATCCGAATCGGCGATAAGCCGCTCATCCGCAGCGCACGCCACACGGCGACGCCAGCGGGGAGCGGGCGGGCGTAGCTCAGTGGTAGAGCACAACCTTGCCAAGGTTGGGGTCGTGGGTTCGAATCCCATCGCCCGCTCCAAATTTTACGTATAAATTCAATCATATATGAGGATCCCTGCGGGATCTTTTCTGGAGACATATCCTGTGAGGATGCGGCTTGTCTCCATATTGTCTCCAGCGGAACGCTAGCTCACGGCGGCTTTCGGATACGGTAGCGTTTACGGCCCCACTTCCGCTGCCGTCTCACCTTTTGCCCGATACGCTATTGGAGACATGAGTCGGCGCCTGTGGAGACAACGGCCACCTGTGGAGACAAACTGGCAGAGGTCAGATTCTCGAATGACAGGTCCCTTCCGGATTCGCGCTGGTGGAGGTGACGTGGAAATCGATGAGGATGCGATCAAACGATCAGCGATCCGGTGAGCGAGGCAAAGCCTGTCGTGCTCACCACAGAATGCATCGTACGATCCGACCGCCTGTTTCGGAGGATGTTCTCGAACCAGGAGTGTAGAGGTTGAGACACCTGCCATCGAAGATGCTTTTCCCATACGTTATGGCATCGTCATTGCGAGGATTTCGACAGCTCGGCTCGTTTCAACGTCGTCAAGGCTCGCAAAGCCTAGCCGAAAGGCTTGCGGGGCACGCACGAGGTCAAGGCATTGCGACATCGCAGGCGTGACAGCCAAACCGTGACGCCGTGCTTCGTGGCTCCATCGTTCAGCGTCGAGCCCGGGTAGCAATCGCGTCCACAGCGCGAGACCACCCGGCGGGATCGCAAAATCGAGGTAAGCGCCGAGCTTGCTCGTCAACGAGCGCGCCAAGAGATCACGCCGGGCCTGATAGATTCTCCGCGTCTTGCGAGCATGGCGGCCGAGGTCACCTTCCCGCAGGAGAATCGCGACGGCGTGCTCCAGTGGCACGTCTCCCTGGCGGTCGATCGCCTGACGATCGTCGGCCATGCGTTGGAGCAGGTCGACCGGTCCCGTCGCGTAGCCAAGGCGTATGCCCGGCGCGAGCACCTTGGACAGGGATCCGACATAGAGGACCGGCACGTCACCTGCGCGCGAGGCGAGCGGCAGAACCGGCTTGCCGTCGAAGCGATACTCGTGATCGTAGTCGTCCTCGACGATCGTCAGACCGTGACGACGCGCCACGTCCAGCAGACGGATCCGGCGCCCGGCGCCCATCGTCACCGTCGTCGGATATTGGTGGTGCGGCGTGACGTAGACGGCACGCAGCTTCTGCTCGGATACCGCCAAGCGCTCGAGATGCTCGACCGACAATCCGTCGGCGTCGACGGGAACGCCCACGACCCGCGCGCCCGCCGCACGGAAAGCGGTGACGGCAAGCGGATAGCCCGGCTCTTCCACTGCGATCACCTCGTCCCGCTCGAGCAATGCGCCGGCGGCCAGAAACAGCGCCATCTGACTGCCGCGTGTCACGAGGATGTCGGCGGGCGCCAGCGCAAGGCCGCGTTCCGCCGAGAGATGCTCACAGAGCGCCTCCCGCAGTGCAAGTGCGCCGCGGGGGTCGCCATAGCCCGAGGCGCGTAGGAACTCCGGCGTCGTCAGCGCGCGCCTGAAGGCCCTTGCCAGTTCCGCCCGCGGCAGCAGCCTCGCGTCGGGCGCGCCGTCCGAGAAGAACAGCATCGGTGGCCCACCGCACGTCGGCAGAGAGACCGTGCTTCGAACCCGACCTTTTTCCGCTGCAGGACCGGGATGGATCGAACCGGCGGTCGGCATCGCCGGCAGATCGCGAGCGACGAAGGTGCCGCGCGATGGCTCGGCGACGAGCCAGCCCTGCATGACCGCCTCGTGATAGGCGGCATCGACCGTGTTGCGGTGGATCTTCAAAGACACGGCCAGCGCCCGCGTGCCGGGCAACTTTCGGCCCGGCTCCAGTCGGCCGGCGTCGATCGCCGCAATGATGGCCCGGCTGAGTTGGAGGAAGACCGGCGCCGCTGAGTGCTCGTCCAACTCGAACGCGATCTCCAGCATCGACCGGCCTAGCTCTATTCTCGAAACCGGCACATCCATACCAGCCACGACCAACGTAGGCCATAGATCGTTCCCGCCGACAATCCAAAGGACGATCATCATGACCAAAGCGATCTTCTATCACGCGGGCTGCCCGGTCTGTGTCGATGCGGAGCAGCACGTCGCCGGCGCCTTGGACCTTAGCCGCTACGAGGTGGAGAGCGTCCACCTCGGCGAGGCTCCGGCTCGTGTCGCGGAAGCGAAGGCGGCAGGCGTGCGCTCCGTCCCGGCTCTCGTGATCGATGGTGCCGCCTATCACATCAACCACGGAGCCGACCTCTCGGCGCTGGAGTCGCGCTGATGCTGAAGACGGCGGTGGCGCTGCGCCATGTGGCGTTCGAGGATCTCGGGTCCTTCGAGGCGGTGCTCGCGGCCGCCGGCTACAAGGTCCACTACTACGACATCGGCGTCCACGAGATCTGGACCTTGGAACCGGTGAAGACGGAGCTTGTGATCGTGCTCGGCGGCCCGGTCGGGGTCTATGAGACCGAGACCTATCCGTTCCTCGCCGACGAGCTTGATTTCCTGCGAACCCGGCTTGCGGCGGATCGCCCGACCTTCGGCATCTGCCTCGGCGCCCAGCTGATCGCTGCCGCGCTCGGCGCCAAGGTTCGCCCGACGGGCACCAAGGAGATCGGCTTCGCTCCCCTGGACCTGACCACGGGAGGCGAAGCGTTCGTCCTGCGTCATCTCAAGGATGTGCCGGTGCTGCACTGGCATGGCGACATGTTCGACATTCCCGATGGCGCAGACCGCCTTGCGGAGACGGCGGTCTGCGCTAACCAGGCCTTCGCGCACGGACGCAACGTGATGGGTGTGCAGTTCCACCCGGAAGTCGATGCCGCGGCCGGTTTCGAACGCTGGCTGATCGGGCATGCTCACGAACTGGCGGCCGTCGGCGTCGATCCGCGAGCCTTGAGGGCAGACGCCGAGCGCCATGGGCTTCGCCTGCGGGACGCTGGCCGCGCGATGTTCGCCGAATGGCTCGGCGACCTACGCGTGCCATGAAGACTGTCTTGGGCGCGCTTCTCGTCGGCGATATCAGCCCGTTCGGTCCAACGCGCATACCGAGCGGTATCGACAAGCGACCCGTGCAAGCCCCGGTTCGCTTGCGCCGCGACGGCTTCTCCGGCGACGCGCAAGGCGACCGAAAGCGCCATGGCGGCCCCGACAAAGCTGTCCATCATTATCCGTTCGAGCACTACGCCAAGTGGCTGAGGGAGATCGGGACGCGCGACGTGCTCGCCGCGCCGGGTGCGTTCGGCGAGAATCTGTCGACCCTCGGCCTGACCGAAGAAACGGTCGCGATCGGCGACGTCTTCCGGCTCGGCTCCGCGGTGATCGAGGTCTCGCAGGGCCGGCAGCCCTGCTGGAAGCTCAATCATCGCTTCGGCGTCGCCGACATGGCGCGGCGCGTCCAGACGACCGGGCGCACCGGCTGGTACTATCGCGTTCTGGAGGATGGCTTGGTCTCACCGGGTGATACCCTCCTGCTCCTCGACCGGCGCCTGCCCGGCTGGTCACTCCACCGCCTGTGGCACCTCCTCTACGTCGCCCCGCTCGATCGCGGCGAACTGACCGGCATGGCCGCCTTGCCAGGACTGCCGGAAAGCTGGCGGCGTCTCGCGGAACACCGCCTTTCCACCCGAACCGTCGAGGACTGGAGCCCGCGCCTCGATGGCACGCCACCCGCCCCGATTGCCTAAAGTATATCGAAGGATTTGCGATGACGTCAGCCGTACCCATGGTCGAAACTGCGCTCGATCTTCACTCGCTTGCTGGCGACCTCGAAGTGCTGATGGCCATCGAGGCTGAGGAGGCCCGGCAGCATGACGGCATCGAACTGATCGCCTCGGAGAACATCGCCAGCCGTGCGGTTCGCGCAGCGCAAGGCTCCGTCTTCACCGACAAATATGCCGAGGGCTATCCGGAACGCCGCTACTATGGGGGGTGCGGCCCGTCGGACCGAATCGAGCAATTGGCGATCGACCGCGTTCGCCGGCTGTTCGACGCCGTCTGGGCGAATGTTCAGCCGCATAGCGGTGCGAGTGCCAATCTCGCGGTCTTCTTCGCGCTCCTGCAGCCGGGCGATACGATTCTCGGCCTCGATCTGGCCTGCGGCGGCCACCTGACCCACGGCTCGCCCGTCACCGTGTCGGGCCGCTGGTTCAAGGCCGTGACCTACCAGGTGCGGCGCGACGACGAACACATCGACTATGACGATCTCGCCAGGATCGCGCGGCAGACGCGGCCGAAGCTGATCCTCGTGGGAGGATCGGCCTATGCAAGACGCATCGACTTCGCTCGTGCTCGCGCCATTGCCGATGAGGTCGGCGCTTTCCTCGTGGCCGATATCGCCCACTATGCCGGCCTGATCGTAGCGGACCTCTATCCCAGCCCCGTTCCGCATGCCCATGTCGTGACCTCGACAACGCACAAGACGCTGCGCGGTCCCCGCGGTGGCATCATTCTCTCAAACGACGAGGAAATCGGGCGCCGCGTCGATAAGGCGGTATTCCCGGGGATCCAGGGGGGGCCTCTGATGCACGTCGTCGCCGCAAAGGCGGTTGCCTTCGGCGAGGCGCTGGGCGCCGACTTCCGACGCTACTCTGCGCAAGTCATCGACAATGCGCAGGCGCTCGGCAGCGTGCTTCAGGAGGGCGGCCTGCGCCTGGTCACCGGCGGTACCGATTGCCATCTGCTGCTCGTGGACGTGACGCCTTTCGGCATCGACGGCCGCACCGCGGCCGAAGCTTTGGAGCGTGTCGGGCTGACCGTGAACAAGAACGCCATTCCCTTCGACCTGCATCCGCCGGCACGCCCGTCGGGTATCCGCGTAGGTACGCCTGCCGCGACTTCGCGCGGCTTCGGGATCTCGCAGTTCGAAGAGGTCGGGACGTTGATCCTCGCCGTGTTGAACGGCGTTCGTGCCGGATCGGTCGACGAAGCGGGTATCCGTGGATCTGTTGCACGCCTCACCGCCTCTCATCCGATCGAACGGTGAGGAGAATGCGCCGCCCGACAAAGCGTTTCATCCTGCCTGCCTGTTCCTGGCAGCTTCGCCTGCGAAAAGATGCGCCATGAAGGTGATCTCGATCCAGAGCCAGGTCGTCCACGGTCATGTCGGCAACAGCGCTGCGGTCTTTCCGATGCAGGCGGCGGGCATCGAGGTCGCGGCTGTGCCGACCACGCTTCTGTCGAACCACCCGCACTATCCGACCATGCGCGGGCAGGTGCTCGATGCCGCGCTCGTCGCCGACCTGCTGCTCGGCGTCGAGGAGCGTGGGATCATCGAGGAAGCCTCGTTCCTCGTAACCGGCTATCTCGGATCGGCGGCGATCGCCGAGGTTGTTGCGGATTTCGTGGCACGCGCGAAGGCACACAACCCGAAGCTCACCTATGTCTGCGATCCCGTAATGGGCGACAGCGATACCGGCGTCTATGTCGCCAACGGCATCCTTGAGGTATTCGCTGGCCGCCTTGTGCCGGCCGCCGACATTGTCACGCCGAACCAGTTCGAACTGGAACTGCTGACGGGAAGGTCGATCGCGACGCGAGAGGACCTCGCGGGTGCCCGTTCTCGTCTGGTAGTGGCTGGCTGCCCGCGCGCCGTTGTGACAGGTTGCCACTTCGTCGGCGAACGGGCCGACGAACTGACGACGGTCGTTTGTGAGCCGGACGGCATGACCTTCCTTCGGTCGCGCCGTCTGGACATCCGGCCTGCCGGGACGGGTGACCTGCTGACGGCCTTCATGATCGGCGCTCTGGGAGAGGGTCGTTCGCTACCCACGGCAGCAGCGGGAGCCGTTGAGCGAATGAACGACGTTCTTCGGCGGACGGCTGCCGAGGGCCGCGCCGAAATGGTGGTGATCGAGAAGATGCGCCCGGACCGCATGTGACCATCGAGCTACGCCATCTCCGCTGCGCACTCGCTGCCGCCGACCATGGCAGTTTCCGGCGCGCGGCCGGGGCGCTCGGGGTTCGCCCCTCCTCCGTCAGCCGACGCATTCGGGATCTGGAGGCGATGCTGGACGTCAAGATCTTCGTGCGGAGCAGCGGCGGGGTTCAGGTAACCGCTTCCGGTCAGGGGTTCATCGCACACGCTCGTGAGGCGCTCGACTGTCTGACTCGAGCGCGTGACGTTTCATTCACGTTGCTGCGCGAGGAGAGGCGATCGAAATGTCCGGACACAGATCCAGCAATCGATACTGATAACGTCGCTGACGAGATCTCCCTTGCGGACTTGGCAGAAATAACCCCAAGCGTTTTGATAGCCATCATCGAAGCGCTTCTCACAGCCCTGCGAACATCTCCGATTGATTTAGCCCTGCTCCCGGTTGCGCGCGACGCGCAATGCGGGATCGTTCTTGAAAGGTCCAAGAGTAAAGGCGCCGAATTGATCGATCTCTTTGGCAAGTTCGACGGAAACCCTTTGATCTGTCTCTTCTCCGGCGGAACGATTGGAGGTCAAGAACAGATCTACACTGCCGATCGGAGGTGACTAACCCCTCTATCTCTCTGTGCTGGTCGTCTCCGATGTGCTGATCAGGAAGCGCTGATCGAGTCGTTGATTTTCAGTTGGCGCCGAGAATAGTGAGCGAGCCTCCACGAAGGACCTGGGATCATTGACGCAGTCGATCGCAATCACATGGTCGTCTCGCACATAGGCGACAGAAAAGCGCCCATCCGCCATGTTGCCATGGATCACCTCTCTGTCGTGGTCGAGCGCGAAGCCGATCGTTTGGAGCCGCAGGTCGTTCTGGTGCGACCAGAACCATGGAACACTACGGGCAACAGGAGCCTCACCGCAGAGCGCCCTCGCGACGGTTCCCGACATCTCGACGGCGTTCTGCACCGACTCGATCCGGATCAAGCGACCCGATGCGAAAGGATGGGGCTGAAGCGCGCAGTCGCCTATCGCATGGATATTGGGAAGCATCGTCATTCCGAGTTCGTCAACGATCACGCCATTTCCGGTGGCCGCACCGACTATGCGAAGCGGCTCGACTACCGGATCGATGCCGATGCCGACGATCACGAGATCGGCTGACAACGACTCGCCATCCGCCAGCACAACGCGACATGCCCGCCCGGCAACTCCCTCGACACGATCAATCACACTCGAAAGTCGGACATCGATGCCGTTGGAGCGATGCTCGCGTTCTACGAACCGCGAAATAGATGGCCCGGCGACACGCGACAGAAGGCGCGGACTGGCTTCAATGACGGTGACCTGCTTCCCCAACCCGGTAAGGGTTGCCGCCGTTTCGAGGCCGATATAGCCACCTCCGGCAATGATCACCCGTTCGCTGATCGCCATGTCCCGGTGCAGCCGGTCAACATCCGCTCTGGTCCGAACCGTATGAACCCCATCTAGGTCGTGACCACCGCAGCTTAAGCGTCGCGCTTCGCCGCCTGCGGCCCATACGAGATCACCGTATCCGAAATTGACACCGCTTTCGGTGGTGACCTGTCTCCTCGCCGCGTCGATCGCGACGACACGCTCGTGAGTGCGGAGTGTTACAGCACGGTCCGCCCAGAATTCCGGGGGACGGATCAGGAGTCGTTCGAACGGCTTGCGACCTGCGAGATACTCCTTGGACAGCGGTGGTCGTTCGTAGGGCGCATCTGCTTCGGCAGTCAGGATCGCGATGCTTCCCTTGAAACCGGATTGCCTCAACGCGACTGCGGTGTGGGCACCCCCGTGGCCGCCGCCTACGATTATAATATCGAATTGCATGGTCATATGGATTCCGTAGATCGATCCCGCCCGATGGATGGCGGGCGGCATCGCAATGCCACGAGATAGATCTTCCGCCTCCGGAGGCTCTGCCGCGATTTCAGTAATCCTTGACCACGAAATCATGCTTCGTGGCGCCGCAATCCGGGCAGCACCAGTCTTCTGGGATATCTTTCCATGCGGTGCCGGGAGGAATACCTTCTTCAGGTAAACCCATTTTTTCATCATATACATATTCGCATAGGATGCAGGCATAGATCGGGAGCATATAGTCTGCCTGGACATTGGCGATCATGATATCGTCTCCAGCATTTCAGCGAGGCTTCAGGCTGCGATTCCCAGAAGTCCGAAACTATCCCGCCCGTTCATCGTGTCGAAGACGCCGATGTTGCGCCCGAGATTCACGACGCCTGAATAATCGACCCGCCGGACAGCATTGGCATTCATCGGGCGGCAGTCGGCAACGATCGTCCGACCCTGCACAATGCCCAATTGCGCTAAGACGTCATCCCAGATGTCCAACTCCATGTCGGCGAACCACTCGATCGGTTTGGGCAGAACCTCGGCGAAGAATGCCTGCTGTTTGCGATCCAAGGCGGGATAGAAGGTTTCGGCGAGGCCGGTGAAGACCTTGCTGTGAGCCAGTTCATCGTGACGGTGCGCGGCAACGGTGGCGCGGTTCAGTGTCTGGATCGTATGGCAGTCGGATAGCTGATGCAGATAGTCGCTGACGAAGATTTCCGACACGACGGAGGTAGCCAACTGAACAAGCGTGCGCTGCCAGCCCTCGGAGCAGCCGGCTTTCGCTTCTTCCATGAAGCGAACGAGGTTGAAGGTCGGAATGCGAATGTCGCCCAATCCGCGATAATGCCGTGTGATGCGGCTGGCATTCTCGACCAGCAGGAGATGATAGGCCTCATCCACCAGCGTCTCGCAGACCAGCTTTCGCATCAGCCCGCCTTCCAAGCCAGGAATGCGTCCTTCGAGAGCGTCGTTGCAACTCGGTGTGACGATGGCAGTTTCGATGGCAACCGTCTTGTCGTTGTAGATCAGCCAGCCGCACGACAGGATGCGCTGCCGGTCGCATTCGCTCAACGCTTGATAAAGTGGGTGCTGATGGAATGGGAGCAGGGTTTCGAGAAAATCGTCCCGTGCTGGCTCGAATGTGAGATCAAGCGCCTCTCGGCGAACCTTGGCTCGCGTGTTCCAGCTCTCGCTGATCCGAAGAAGCAACTGCCGCGACTGTGACGGCTCGTCGTGGTGGTCATATCCAATCAGACTTGCATCCATGGTTCATACCCTCCTGCCTTCTGCTCATTGGCCTCGCTAGACTTCACGATCGCCGAGGGAAGCCCGCGACTCGCTTAATGGCATAAGCATCATGGCAAAATGGCCCATGCCAAAACTGAAGGGCCATGTCCACATAAGCTGATGGGAAAAGTATCCCTGCTGCGACCTCGTAGGTAATGGAGACCGCTCAGCCAGTCGGTTTGACAGCGGGCGAGCGACATACCGCAACCGGCGAAAGCACCTTTTGACCGGGCGTTTAGGTACTTATATTCCATAGGAATCACCCGCGGTCAGGGTGGGACAGGCCGCGTTACAAATCGTTTTCTGCTCTAGGCTCGCATCACAGCGCAAAGAGGCGTAGAGACGACGTCAACAAAATTGACCTATGCCAATTGATTGAGCAAAGCGCTTGGAATGTGTTGTCGAGGAGCGAAGATGGACATACTGGAAGGGCGGACATCGGCTGAGATCGCCCGCAATCTGGAGATTGCGATTCGCCAAGGTCAGATTGAAGCGGGCGAGCAATTGCCGCCTGTTCGCGAAGTCGCGGATCGGCTGGGCGTGAATCGAAATACGGTAACCTCGGCATACTCAAGGCTTCGTGACGCAGGGCTGATCATAGGAGCTGGCCGGCAAGGCTCGCGCGTAGCGTTGATACCGAGTGAAAGCGTAAGCCATCCCTTGGACGTAAGAGACCTGGCGTCTGGCAACGTCGATCCACAATTCCTGCCACGGCTCGATGCCTATCTTGGCCACCTTGCGCACGCCCCTGGCGGGTACGAGATGGCTGACGACGAGGAGCGTCTCGTTTCCTTCGGACGCTCACGCTTCGTCGCCGATGGTTTGCCGGCGACCGAGATCGCGGTCATCTCCGGATCGATCGATGCGATCGAACGGGCATTGCGTGCTCGCCTATCTCCCGAAAGTGCGGTGGCCGTGGAGGATCCCGGTTACGTTTCCGTATTGCACCTGCTTCGGGCGATGGAATTTCCGATCATCGCGTTGCAGATGGACGAGGATGGCGTTCGACCCGACTCATTGTCAGACGCCGTGAAAAAAGGCGCCTGCGCAGTCGTGCTGACACCGCGCGCGCAAAATCCGAGTGGCAGGCGGATGACAGCTGATCGAGCTGCCGAACTTGGTCAAGTTCTCGATGTGAATCCAGGCGTTCTCCTATTGGAAGACGATCACGCTGGCGAAGTGTCCGGTGCGTTGCCGGTCAGTTCCGCACCCTCCGATCCGGAGAAGCGGCCTTGGATGACGATCCGATCGGTTTCTAAGTTCCTCGGGCCTGATCTTCGGCTCGCCTTGGCTGCCGGTGACAGCGTAACCATCGCCCGGGTCCGGGATCAGCAAGCGCTAGGCCCACGGTGGGTCAGCCATATACTCCAGCGTCTCGCCTATGAGATGTGGTCAGCACCCGAAACCACCGCTCTCATGAGGGCCGCAGCGCGCAGCTACGAGGCACGTCGTCGATCCCTGATCGAGCAGCTTGCCTCCAACGGCATCGAAGCATTCGGCTCATCCGGCCTGCACGTCTGGGTTCCCGTCGAGCGAGAAGGCGATGTTGTTCAGGCCATGCTATCTCGTGGCTGGTCTATTCAGGCAGGCGAGGTGTTCCGCATTAAAAGCAAGCCGGCAGTGCGTATTGGTGTCGCCAATCTTGTCGAAAGCGAATGCCCAGCCGTAGCCTCCGCCCTCGCTGACAGTCTCAAACGCTCCCGGCGCCTATATACGTAAGCATGTCTGCGGCTATTCATCTGATTAGAATCAAGAAGTATCTATTTTAACGATCGAAATATTCAGATTGCCGATAGTCAATTCTCGGCGTAAACCCGCCGAACTCCATGAACTGACACCATGCGCCGCTCGATCCACGGCGTGTTCCAGTTCGGTTGGCGCTGCGCGATTACGAAGAGGGTTCGCCGCCCCGCGCTGTCGATGAGGACGGCGAGGTAAAGCGGCTTTCTGACGACTCTGCCGACCAGACCGTCAGCGACATCTATCTCCGCAACGATTTCCCGCCCCGCGGGAAGATGAAGGCGAAGCGGCCAGGTGATACGCCGATCGACCGCTATCATAACGCCCTCAATGCTTTCGGCGCGGCTATGCTGGCAGCGGAGGAGACTTTCGGCGACCTGACATCGGTCATCGGAGACGACGGTCAGCCGATCGTCGATGTGCAGGGCGTCGAACCCCGACACACTGAAAACTGGCGGAAGCTCATCGGTCGGCTGGACGAAGAGATGGTCGTGTGGGGCGGACGTTCCGGAAGGCTTATGGCACGGAGGTTCAGGCTTCCGCGCTGACGAGCGACGACGCCGACGCCGACGCCGACGCCGACGCCGACGCCGACGCCGACGAGGAACTGGTTGAGGATTGATCGGTCAAGTGACCGGTCTGGGTCCAGCATCAGGGCTGACCCGTCTCCAATAGAGCGAGGGAATGCCGCTTCGCTCCGTGACGGGTCAGGTTCGAGAGAGAGGCTCTCGGCGCCCGTCATGGAGATCTCCCATGACCCAGGTTCTCGATGCGCGCCGCGATACGAGCGGCGGCTACAAGGTGGATGTGTCGCGCGGCCAGAGGATCGGCCGCGTATCGTCGGAATGGTTCTCGCGGCCGGCGGACGAGCGCTTCCTGTCGCTGTCGGACCTCGCGCGCTCGGTGCGCGACCGCGCCGATCGCAGTCGCACCCGCATCGTCGAAAGCGCCCTCATCCATGTCGAGGCGAGCCGCAACGATCCCGAGCGGCTGTCGCTGATCCTGCCCGGCGCCGACGCCCCGGTCGCGCCGACGCACTGGAGCTTCGGCCAGCTCGCCGCCCAGGTCGGCGCTCCCGCCGCCTATCTGCGCCAGCTACCCGCGCCGCTCGCCGCCATCAACCTGCAATTCGGCCTGACGTCCAATCGCGCCGAGCAGATCAAGACCTTCGAGACCGAGGACGGCCGCACCGAGCTGCGCGCCGTCACCGGGCCGGACTACGGCCGCATCTACGACCATGAACTGGTGGAAGCCGTGCAGCGCATCGCCGGTAACGGCACGGGCGATACCCGCTGGAAGGTGCCTGGCGTGCTCGACTGGTCGACCGGCATCTACAATCCGCGTGTCGACATCACCACGGCCACGACCACGCTCTACGCCTCGGATCGCGATGTCTTTCTGTTCTTGGTCGACGATCTGAACCCGATCGAGGCGGGGCGACTGCCGGACGGCTCGCCCGATCTGTTCTTCCGTGGCTTCTACGCCTGGAATTCCGAGGTCGGGGCCAAGACGCTCGGCATGGCGAGCTTCTACCTGCGCGCCGTGTGCCAGAATCGAAACCTCTGGGGCGTCGAGGACTTCGAGGAAATCTCGATCCGGCATTCCAAATACGCCGCCAATCGCTTCGCGCACGAGGCCGCGCCCGCCCTCATGAACTTCGCCAACTCGTCGCCGATGCCGTTCGTCAACGGCATCAAGGCGGCGCGGGAACGGATTGTCGCGCGTACCGATGAGGACCGCACCGACTTCCTGCGGCGGCGCAACTTCTCCAAGGCGGATACGCCAGGATCATCGAAACGGTGCTGGCCGAGGAAGGCCGCCCGCCCGAGAGCATCTTCGATTTCGTGCAGGGCATCACCGCCATCGCGCGCGACAAGCCGCACCAGGACGCCCGCCTCGACATGGAGGCAAAGGCAAAGAAGCTGCTCGACCGCGCCGCCTGAAATCCGCGAAGCCGGAGATGCGTCCTTCCGTATCTCCGGCTTCGCGCCTTCAAGCCATGATCGCTTGAAGCCATTCGCTAGCCTTGCTTATTTGTAGCCCATGGGTCACAGTGAGCAAAAGGAGCCGGCGAATGGCGATCGTTGCTATCAATCCGACCAAAATAGCTGGTCTGTGGAAGTCCGGTGTTGCGCTCGATCTTCATACGACGAGCAGCACACCGACCGGCTATAATGAATTCGGTCATATGCAATTCGATACGGTTCGGCCTGAGATCGCGGAATGTCTCTATCGCCTCAAAAACAAGGCAGATCGTTCAGCCGCCGATCCCATTATCGAAACCACGGCCAACTACCTGTCTCGTCATCGTGAAAAGTTCGACTGCATTGTTCCCGTTCCGCCATCACATCAACGCGCTCTACAGCCCGTAATCGTTCTAGCTGAGGGAATAGCCAAAATTCTGGGTGTACCCGTTCTGTCTTGCATAGCCACAACCCGCCCGACGGGCCAACTCAAGAACATCACCGATCCAGACGAGCGCAAGGAGCATGTCAGGGGACTTTACGCCATCGACAAAGTGCAGACGCGCGGCCGCAAGATTTTACTTTTCGATGATCTCTTCCGCTCGGGCACGACGATGAACGCAATCACGGAGGTTCTGATCGATCCTGGTCAGGCAGCCGTCGTGCGCGCCCTGACCATCACCAAAACCCGGAGCAACCAATGAATACTATCTTCATCGGAGGGTCGCGACACGTTTCCCGTTTACCGATCGAGGTTAAGAAGCGCCTCGACAATGTCATCGCCAGCCACCATCAGGTCATCGTCGGAGATGCGAACGGTGCCGACAAGGCCGTTCAGAAGCATTTTTTAGACGCCCATTACTCCAACGTGACCGTCTTCTGTTCGGGCGATGCCCCGCGCAACAATCTTGGATCGTGGACCACGCATCATGTCGATGTTCCCAAAGGAACGAAAGGCTTTCAGTTCTACGCCGCCAAGGATCGGGAGATGGCGCGTGAGGCCGATTTCGGCCTGATGATCTGGGATGGCAAAAGCCCTGGTACGGTGCTGAACGTTCTGCGCCTCGTGCAGGAGGGCAAGATTTCCGTACTCTTCAACGTGCCCGACAAACTGGCCGTTAACGTCAAGACCGTCGATCAGTATCGTGACTTCATACAGCGCTGCGATCCCGCCTTTCGCGCCGATCTGAGGGAACGGGCGACATCGCAGGAATGGTCACTTGTCGAATCTGATCCACAGGCGAGCCTGCTCGATCACGATGTTTCAACCGGGGCTGGCGCAGATCGCAACATCGAGCCTCAGATTGCGCCCCAATCAGCGGCAACGATCGAGACGCTGAACGCCGCTCTGACCTCGGGCGATGCCGCGCAGATCATCGATGCTCTGGGTGCCATAGCCCGGGATCGAGGAATGAGCCAAGTCGCTCGCGAAACCGGCCTCGCGCGGGAAAGTCTTTACCGCTCCCTTGATGCCGGCGGAAACCCCGAGTTTATGACCGTCATGAAAGTGCTTTCTTCGCTGGGCGTGCGATTGGAGGCGCGGCAGCGCGATCCATCACCCTTGGCGGCAGCGGTTTAGAGGAAGAGGGCGGCGCTTCGCTTCGTGACGGGTTTTGGGTCGAGAGAGTGGCTCTCGGCGCCCGTCGCGGAGTACGGAACATGGCGACAGCCGTTCAGAAGATCACCCTCGCGTCCGCGCGCGACATTCCTTTCAACAAGCTGGTGCTTTCACAGTCCAACGTCCGGCGGGTGAAGGCCGGCGTCTCGATCGAGGAGATGGCCGCATCCATTGCCCGGCGCGGCCTGATCCAGTCGCTGCATGTCCGGGCCGTCCTCGACGCCGAGGGGGCAGAGACCGGCATGTTCGAGGTGCCGGCGGGCGGGCGCCGCTACCTCGCGCTGGAACTGTTGGTGAAGCAGAAGCGCCTGAACAAGACCGCCCCGGTGCCGTGCGTCGTGTCGGATGCCGCGAGCGGCGTCCTGATCGACGAGGTGTCGCTGGCAGAGAACATCGAGCGCGCGCCGCTGCATCCGCTGGACCAGTATCGCGCCTTCCAGGCGATGCGCGACAAGGGCATGACCGAGGAAGGTATCGCCGCCGCCTTCTTCGTCGGCGTCAACGTGGTGAAGCAGCGGCTGCGGCTGGCTGCGGTGTCACCGGTGCTGCTCGATCTCTACGCCGAGGACGGCATGACGCTGGAGCAGCTCATGGCCTTCACGGTCTCGCCGGACCATGCGCGGCAGGAACAGGTCTGGGAGGCCATCAAGAAGTCCTACGGCCGAGAGCCTTGGCAGGTCCGGCGGATGCTGACCGAGACCGCGGTGCGGGCATCCGACAAGCGGGCGCGGTTCGTCGGGATCGAGGCCTACGAGACCGAAGGGGGCGTGGTGCTGCGCGACCTGTTCGAGTCCGACGACGGCGGCTGGCTGCAGGATGCCGCACTCCTCGACCGGCTCGCGGCCGACCGGCTGAGGGTGATCGCCGACGAGATCGCCGGCGAGGGCTGGAAGTGGATCGAGGCGGCCATCAGCCTGCCCTATGGCGTCAATCAGGGCCTGCGCGATCTGGTCGGGCCGCAAGTCGATCTCACCGACGAGGAGCAGGCGACGGTCGACGCGCTCAACGCCGAACTGGAGCGGTTGGAAGCCGAGTACCAAGACGCACCCGAGCTGCCCGACGACGTGGACGAACGGCTCGGAGAGATCGAGACGGCGCTGGCCGCCTTCGACGAGCGCCCCGTCCAGTACGATCCGGCCGAGATCGCGCGCGCCGGGGTCTTTGTCTCGATCGGCAGCGACGGCTCGCTGGTGGTCGATCGCGGCTATGTCCGTCCCGAGGACGAGGCGCCGGCCGTGGCGGACGCGGACGATCGCGCGGTCTCCTCGGCCAGTGACAGCGCCGAGTTGCGGGATGGCGAGGCGGCCTTCGCGCCGATCGTCCAGCGCGCCGTCGTCACGGTCGGCGGCGCGCCGGTGGTTCAACCCGAGCCGGAGGAGGAAGACGGCATCAGGCCGCTCCCCGACCGGCTGCTCTCCGAGCTGACCGCCCACCGGACGCTGGCGCTTCGCGACGCCGTGGCGGGCAACCCGCATGTCGCGATGACCGCGCTGTTGCACAAGCTCGTCCGGGACACCTTCGGCCTGGGCTCGACCACCGGAGCGATCGAGGCCAGCGTCCGCGAGGTCTACTTGGCCGTCCAGGCCGACGATCTGAAGGACAGCGCCTCGGCGCGGTCGGTGGACGAGCGGCACGAGGGTTGGAAGGCCGACCTTCCGGAGGACGACGAAGCGCTCTGGGACTGGCTCGCCGCGCTCGACGAGGCCAGCCGCATGGCGCTCCTCGCGCACTGCGTCAGCTACGGCGTCAACGCGCTCTATCAGAAGCCGAACCCGTTCGGTGGCAGCGGGGTCTCGGAGCAAGGCCTGCGGGTGCGCCTCGCCGAGGCCGACCGGCTGGCGCGGGCGACCGGGCTCGACATGGTGGAGGCCGGCTGGCGGCCGACGGTGCGCAACTATCTCGGCACCGTCACCAAGGCCCGCATTGTCGAGGCGGTGCGTGAGGGCGCGGGCGAGCGGGCCGCGCAGCTCATCGATCACCTGAAGAAGGGCGACATGGCCAAGGAGGCCGAGCGCCTGCTGGCCGACAGCGGCTGGCTGCCCGAACCGCTGCGCCTGGCCAATCTCGGCGACGAGCGGATCGCGGCAGATGCGGCGATCGAAACCGAGGGCACTGGCGCGGAAGGCGAGGCCGACGTGCTGCCGGCCTTCCTCGCCAACATGGGCGACGAGCCCGCGATCGGCGACGATCCGGCCGCCAACGACGGGGACGAGTTCGTCCACGCCGTCGCAGCGGAGTGACCGCAGGCCGGGGCCGGCTCGCGCCCCGGCTTTCTCCATCCTTCATCTCGATCCGCGCCCGGCCGTCCCATGGATCGCCGGGCGCTTCCCGTTTTCCAAGGAGCCCATCCATGTCCGCCCATCTGATCTTCGACGCCGCGCCGCTCGGCGCACTCGTGCGCTACTTCGACGGCATGCCCCGGCCGCCCGCTTCGCGAAGAAGCTCGCCGCCTGGCGGCAGCGCAACGGCATCGGCCGTCTCACGCGCAAGCAGCCCGCACGGGAGCGCCCGACCTACGTCTCGCCGCCATCATTCACGCTGCACGAGGGCGACTTCGGCGACGGCAGCGTCATCATCGTCACGGTGTCGCGCACCTTCCCGCTCGACAACGATCTTCGCTTCGAGATCGCCGAGCATCCGCCGCTCGGCGCGATCCGCGTCCTTCAGGAAATCGGTCACGATGCCGAGCTTCTCCATCTCGCCGAAAGCCGCGAGGCGGCCGAGCTTTGGCTGGCGAGGAACCGCTACAGCCGCGCCCGCATCGAGGAGGTCTCGGCCGACGAGGCCGCAGCCGACACGATCGAAGGGCGCCGCGCCGCCTGAGCGCCTGCCAACGCCGTCGGCGCGGGCGACACCCGCCGCTCGCACCGGCTTCCGCATCATTCCTTCTCTTCCGGCCCGGTCGCCTTGCAGCGCCGGGCCGCTTTCGTTTCCAGAGCCTGTCGTGGCCAATTCCCACATCCGCTTTTCCTGCCTGCTCCACGTCGGCAGTCCTGCCAACGCCGCCCGCGCGCTCGATGCCTATGTCGCGCTGTCCGGAGACGACACGCGCGCCGTGCCGCTCCCACGCGCCTTCCGCCTTTCGATAGAGCCGGATCACGGGCCTTCGACGCTATGGATCCGCGACGAGGACGGCGGCAATCCGGACGGCGTCATCCGCTTCGCCCTCCATTGCGCCCGGCTCTTCGGCCTCGGCGGCCTCTGAGGCTTCGCTTACGCGCGTATCCCCGATCGCTCCGAACCGGATGCGATCGGCGGCGGCGCGCATCTTCTCGATCTCGGCACCGGGCGTATCCTCGCCTCGGTCGATGCCGTCCGCTGGTTGAGCGAGCGCCTCGATGCCGGGGAGATCGATCATGCCTGAGATCATCGAAATCCGCCTATCTCATCGTCGAGCTGAACGCGGTCGCCCGCGACACTGCCCGCGACTGGTTCCACAAGATCGGCTCCGACCGCGACTGATAAGAGGCCGTTTTTTCCGACTTCGAAACCGTTTGCACGACCCTTAGCATCGAGTTGCGCACCGTGCCGGTTCGCCTGTTCGGCGGCGGTGCAGGGACGAAGCCCAGCATCTTCTTCGGGCCTCTGGAGTCGGGCGACTGAGCCTCCCTCCAAGGCGGTTACGCTCAGGCGACGGCTTGGCGGTAGGGAAAACATCGTGTGTAAGCTCGACGAGCTTTTGGGCCCCCTGCGTGGGGGCCGATTGTAAGCAACGCGAATCTGCACCACTATCCTCCTGTTTTCTCATCGAGACTGTGACTCGGGAGGGTTGGGGCTGGGCAATGAATGCGATGACGCAAACGGGCAAACATAGTGCCGCTGGCCAATACCTCGGCTATGCGCTGCAACCCGTCCGTCTTTGCTTTCACCTGCTAAACGCGCCGGACGGCGCCTCCGTTTCTCTCGAGCATCTCGACGATGTGGCCGTTCATCTCGCAGGCGGCGAAGTCATCCTTGAGCAAAGCAAGAGCGCACTGAAGCAGAATCCGCTGTCTGATTGGGCTACCGACTTGTGGAAGTCACTGGCTAACTGGCTAAGCTTCATGGCGGCTGGCGAAATTGATCCGACGACCAGCCGGTTCCGGCTCTATGTCACGCCCGTAAAGGCGGGCGGATTCGCAACCGCGCTGAACGATGCGAAGACGGACGACGAAGTCGAGGCGCTGCTTGCCAATCTCGTCAAGGCCCACGGCAAGCTGAAAGCGCCTCCAGCCTGCGACGTCGACGTCCAGACTTTCCTCACCGCAGATGCGGCTTATCGCACGGCGTTGGTCAAGAATCTCACAATCATCAGCGTCGATGCAGATCCCGTTGAGCCAATCCGCGCGATCTTCAAGCCTACCGTGTCCCCGCTCATCCTCGACCTGGTATGTGAACGCGCGATCGGCGCAGCGAAGGAGGCGGCGGACAGGCTGATAAGGGCCGGCAAGCCCGCCATCTTGAATGCCGATTCTTTTAGGGCCGAGCAACGGGCGTTTGTTCAAAAGAACAATTTGCCAGGATTGCTTGCATCATTCACTGACCAGCCACCATTTGAGGCTGTCGAGCAGTTGATTGCCGACCGCCCGGCCTTTGTCCGTCAGTTGGAGTTTATTGAGGTCGGAGACGAAGCGTGCGTTCGAGCCGTCAGTGACTACCTTAGGACTCTCGCCGACATCTCCATTTGGGGCGAAAGCGGGCTGATCTTTGAGAAGAACCTCAGCGACTGGGACGATGATCTTGTCAGTCGCTATGAGCACGTCAGCGCTGAGGTCCAAGACGTGCAGGCTGGGCACCCTGCAACGGTGCGCGGTAGAATCGTCTACAGGCGCTGCGCTCAGTTGCAGCCTCCCCTCGACGGCCGGGTGGTCCCCGGTCATTTCGTTCACGGATCGTTCAACGCCCTCGCCCACGGACTGAGGCTCGGCTGGCACCCTGACTATAAGACCCTGCTGGGGCCGGCAACTTGACTGAGATCGGTCAATCGCGCCCGCCGCTCAGCGACCTCGCGATAGTCCAGAATCCGGGACTCGGGGCGTTTGCATTGTGGCGGTTTGGCCAAGGCTTTCAGGCTGAGGACGAACGCCCGGTGCCATTCGCCCTGGCGTTTCTTTTGCTTCCGATCATCCTGCATCGCGCGACGCTCGACATCGTGACCTCGACAAACCGGCCCTCCGGGCTGGCCCTCTTTGCGGCCAAACTAGGAAAGGAACGAGAACAGCTCCTAGCCGTCCATGAGCGGGCGCTCCTGCTGCGCTCGCTGACGTTGCAGTCTGTCGCTGTAGGTGTGAGCGGGCGCCTTCTATCGGTGGACTACAAGGATGCGACCTTGAGAGCGAACACGCCAGAACCAAAACCGAAGAAGCTGGTGCTCCCGGAGCGCGTCAAGCACGTTGGACCGGCCTCGGAGAAATTAGGCTTCTGGTTTTCGAAGCTGGGGACTGCCCAAGTGGCCAACCTGTTGCGTGTGGAGTTTTAGATGTACTTCCAGCTTCGAAAACTGATCCTTTGGCCGCGCAATGGTACGGTGCCGCGGGTGGTCACGTTCGAGCCTGGCGTCGTCAACGTCATCAGCGGAGCGTCGAAGACAGGGAAATCCGCCGTTGTCCCGATCATCGATTACTGTCTGGGCTCGGACAAGTGCGCGATCCCGGTGGGCGTGATCCGGGAAAACTGCAACTGGTTCGGCATTCTAATCGATACGCTGGAGGGCCAGAAACTCTTGGCGCGACGCGAGCCGGGCGACCAACAAAGCACAGGCGACATGGTGCTGCTGGAAGGCACCGAGGTCGAAATCCCAGAGACCATCACCGAAAAGACAACCAATGTCGATACCGTCAAGCGTGCGATGAATCGCCTCGCAGGCCTGACAGACCTCGACTTCGAACCGGGGACAGAGAACGGATTTAAGCAGAGGCCAAGCTTCCGTGACCTTATGGCCTTCACATTCCAACCTCAGAACGTAGTCGCGAACCCCGACGTAATGTTCTTCAAAGCCGACACCACGGAACATCGGGAGAAACTGAAGACCATCTTCCCGTATGTGCTGGGCGCGGTGAACGCAAAAACTCTCCAGGCACGGTTCGAGATCGACCGACTTCAGCGCAATCTCCGCCGAAAGGAGGCTGAGCTTCGCGCGATCATGTCAGCGACTGACGCTTGGCGGGCCGAGGCGGAGGCGTGGCTGCGGCAGGCGGTAGAACTCGGCCTAGTCGATCCCTCCATAGAAGTGCCGAAAGACTGGATCGACGTCGTCGACATGCTTCGGCGGATTTCGAACAGCAATTCCAGCCTGGCTCGACCAAGCCTAGCCGGCATTGATGTCGTGCTTACGCGTCTGGATATCCTTCGAGCGCTGGAAACCGAACTTGCCTCGCGCCTAACAGAGCATCGTCAGCGGCTGAACGAACTGCGCCGTCTGGTTGAGAGCAGCGAGGCGTATGGAGACGCCATGCGCATCCAACGTGACCGTTTGGGCCTATCAACGTGGCTGCGAGATTTGGCCGACGAATCCCTCGACCCCTTGGTCGCTCTCGGGGACGGCGGCCGCGAGAAAATTTTGGCCCTTTGCGACAGTCTCGACGGTTTGGAAATCAGGCTTCGGACACACCCGGCCCTGTCCAACACCCTCGACAAAGAAATCCTGCGCCAGCGCGGCGCCGCCGAAGCAGTACTCTCCGAACTGAACGAGGTGCGTAGCGAGATCTCGACGCTCGAACAGGACTCGGACGCCGCTCGAGATGAGGTCAATCGCTTCGATCGGCTCGAACGCTTCCTCGGCCGATTGGAACAAGCGCTCCATCTCTACGATCGCGCGGACCAATCGTCAGACTTGCGGCAAGAAATTGCTACGCTGCTGGCCGATATCGCGACGCTGCAAAGGACGATTTCTGAGGCCGACATTCAGCGCAAGCTTTTCAACGCCCTAAATCAGGTTGCTCACCACGCCAATCGGCTGGTTCCTCAGCTTGACGCGGAGTGGCCCGAGGCGCCAATCAGATTGTTGATCGACGACCTTACCGTCAAGGTGACCCGCGGTACGCGAGAAGACTACCTCTGGGAGATCGGCAGCGGTGCCAATTGGCTCGCCTATCACGTCGCGCTGATGCTCGCTCTTCAACACTACTTTCTTGCCGAGCCTCATCATCCCGTCCCCGGTCTCCTGATTTTTGATCAGCCCAGCCAAGTTTATTTTCCAAAACGGGCCGCCGGCAACGACGCACCGGACCTCATTGTGTGGAGGGATCAGGACGTGGTTGCTGTGAGAAAGATCTTCGCACTTTTGGGCGCTGAGGTCATAGCAGCGAAGTCACGTCTCCAGATTATCGTCTTGGATCACGCAGACGAGGATATCTGGGGGGATTTGCCTGGCGTTAAATTGATCGAAGAATGGCGCGGACAGGCGCTCGTGCCGCAAGCATGGATTTCGGCCGGATTTGGCTGAGCCCGGTACTCGGCGACCAGGACCTACGCGCGTATGGAATCAAAAGGCGTGCCGTCCTTGCCCATAGATCAAACGGATGACTCCGGAAGAGACTTCAGAAAACCGGCCGCCTACCGGCACGAACTGCCGCACCCTATCGACGAACGGCGCGGCCGCGATCTCATCTGCGCTGCGGAGCGAGGTGAAGGTGCGGGTGTAATCTACGTCGTCTGCAGGCTATGTTTCGGCCTAAAGCGCCGAGCGCACATCCGTCCGGGCGAAGGCGTCGCCGACGAAGAGGAGCGGTACGTCGAACGACATCGCCAGCGAATAGGCAAAGCAGTCGCCGAAGTTCAGGCCCGTCGAATGCACACCCTTGCCCCAGCGGGCATAGGCCTCTGCCACGCGTTGCGCTTCGTGCTGAGACGGTGCCTCGAACCCGAAATCGAGCCCGTCGAAAGGCGCTGCATTTCCGCGCCGACACCACGGCGATTCGCCACGATCAACGCCTCGGCCGCCGTCGCCGTCGAGATCGTCAGGGAGCGGGTCTTCTCGAGCATGGTCATGCAGGCATCAGCCTCCCGCTCACCGAGCAGGATCGCCATCAGCGCCGACGTGTCCACGACGATCATCGCGGCAGACCGTCCTCGCGGTAGAGATCATCCTGGCTGCGCGCGGCACTCATGCCGGGCTTCGCCTTAGCGGAAGCGACGCGACGCAGTTCTTCCAACAGCGCGCGGCGCTCGGGCGGCGAGACGATCCGCTCCACCGGCACGAGCGTCACCGCCGGGCGCCCGTGCCGTGTCAGCACGACGTGCTCGCCCGCTTCGGCGAGGCGCACGAGTTCGGTGAGTTGCGCCTTCGCGTCGGCGACGGAAACCTCCACGGTCGATCCCTTTCCAAGTGACGGGCGATGGCGCTGCGGCGTTTAGATTGTCCGGCGGTCCACTTCAACGCGGCGTCCGCGCCGCCATACGGCGTGAGAGTGAGAGGCGGGCCGGAACGGGGACGAGCCGGTGCGGGTCGAGAGAGCGCCGCGCGGCTCCCGATCCCTCCCGCTCCCCCGGAGAACCTCGATGACCGCCTCCACTTCCGTCACCGCGAACGCGCCACTCGCTGCCACCCCCGTCCCCGAGGAGCGGCGCATGGATTTCCTGCCGGCCCTGTTCGGCCTGTCGCTGCTGATCGTCGGCGAGCACACCGTCTATCATTTCCTGGACAGGCTCAGCCCCGACTATGGCGGCGGGTTCTGGGAGTTCCTCGAACAGGATGGCGCGCCGCTGTATCTCCGCCCGGCGTCAGAGGGTCGGTTCCGCATCCACTGCACGACCAACGACTACGAGGGCGAGGTGTCGGCAGACGCCGCCGGCATCATCGCGACGCTGTTCGCCTTCTCTCATTTGTCGTTCCGGGATCGCTCCGAGCGCATGGCAAACGCCTATGCGCGCCTCTACGCCTTCGCGGTCGACCACCCGGAATCGCGCGCGATCTTCGGCGCGATCAACTGAGTTCAGCCCGTTTCTGTCCAGCGCGCCGCCGCGAAGGTGGCGCGCTTTTCCTTTGCCGGGCCGATGAGAGCCCGAGTGGGGCCGGAAGGGGGTGAGCCCCGGCGGATCGAGAGAGAGCGTCGGCGGGGCTCGTCCTGTCTCAGCTCTCCCGAGGTTCCCCCATGAACGTCATGTTGCCCGTCACCGCGCCGGTCGCACCGGCTTCGCTTGGCCCCGATCCGGCAGCGCCCATCCTCGCCGCCGCCCGCCAGATCCTGCCCCGCCTCGAACGGGGTGACGCCGTCGATGCCGCAGCCCTGCGCGCGGCGATGGAGAGCGCCTTCGGCGCATTCGACGCGACCGGTATCTGGGACTGGAAGGCCGCCTACGAGGCGGGCGAGGTCGCGACGGTCCTGTTCCTGCGCAAATACGGAACGGCGCTGTTCCGCAAAGCCGCGTCTCCGGTTGCACGGCTCTCCGTCTTGGCGAAAGTGCTGGCGCTTCTGCCGACGCACACCCGTCGCTCGGAGGAGAGCCAGACGTTCCAGCAGTTCTCGACGCCGTTGCCGCTCGGGCTCGCGGCACTGACCGCGGCCGCGATCACGCCCGCCGACCGGGTGCTGGAGCCATCCGCCGGCACCGGCCTGCTCGCCATCCTCGCCGAGACGGCCGGAGCGTCGCTGATCCTCAACGAACTGGCGGACACGCGCGCCGGCCTGCTCGCCGCGCTCTTTCCGGCCTTGACGGTCACCCGCTTCGACGCCGCGCAGATCGACGATCATCTCGGGTCCTCGGCGGTGCCCTCCGTGGTGCTGATGAACCCGCCTTTCTCGGCGATGGCGAATGTCTCCGGCCGCGTACAGGATGCGGGCTTCCGCCATATCGCCTCGGCGCTTGCGCGTCTCGCCGAGGGCGGACGCCTCGTCGCGATCACCGGCGCGAACGTCGGTCCCGACATGCCGGACTGGCGCGACGCCTTCGCCGGGCTTCAGGCCAGCGGTCGCGTGGTGTTCACCGCGACGATCGCCGGTTCGGTCTACGCGAAGCACGGCACGACCTTCCCGACGCGGCTCACCGTCGTCGACAAGGTGCCCGCCGACGATCCGACGAACTTTCCGGTCTCGCCAGGCAGGGCACCCGACGCCGCCACGCTGCTCGGCTGGATCGAGGCGAACGTGCCGCCGCGTCGGCCTGTCTTGCTGCCAGCGGTGCCGGTCGCGGCGACGGCCGCGCCGCGCGGTGTGACCTCTTGGCTGCGGAGCCGCTCGACCCGCCCGGTCGCCAACACTCGCCGGCTGCAGCACGCGGCGCTGGACGTCGAGGGCGTACCGCTCGCGTACGAGACGGTCGACTGGACGCCTCCCGATGGTGCGAACCTCACCGATGCGATCTACGAGACCTACGGATTGCAGTCGATCCGCATTCCCGGTGCGCAGCCGCACCCGACGACGCTCGTGCAGTCCGCTGCCATGGCGTCGGTGGCGCCGCCCCGGCCCGGCTATCGCCCGACCCTGCCGAAGGACATCCTCGCCCGCCTGTCGGAGGCGCAACTGGAAACCGTGATCTATGCCGGCGAGGCGCATGCCGCCCATCTCGCCGGGTCCTGGATCGTGGACGAGACGCTCGACCTCGTTTCCGCCGCATCCGACGACGCCGCGAACGCCGTGCGCTTCCGTCAGGGCTTCATGATCGGCGACGGCACCGGCGTCGGCAAGGGACGCGAGTCCGCCGCCATCATCCTCGACAACTGGCTGCAGGGACGGCGCAAGGCGGTCTGGATTTCCAAGTCCGACAAGCTGATCGAGGACGCCCAGCGGGATGTCGCCGCGCTCGGGCTGGAGCGGTTGCTGGTCACCCCGCTGTCGCGATTCGCGCAAGGGCGGCCGATCACGCTGCCCGAGGGCTTTCTTTTCACCACCTATGCCACGCTGCGCTCCGACGACCGCGGGGAGAAGCTTTCCCGCGTCAGGCAGATCGTGGAATGGCTGGGCTCCGACTTCGACGGAGTGATCGTCTTCGACGAGAGCCATGCCATGCAGAACGCCGCCGGCGGCAAGGGCGAGCGCGGCGATGTCGCCCCCTCGCAGCAGGGACGTGCGGGCCTGCGCCTTCAGCACGCGCTGCCGAACGCGCGCATCGTCTATGTCTCGGCGACCGGCGCGACCAGCGTCCACAATCTCGCCTATGCGCAGCGCCTCGGCCTCTGGGGCGGCGAGGACTTTCCCTTCGCGACCCGCGCGGAATTCGTCACCGCGATCGAGGACGGGGGCGTCGCGGCGATGGAGGTGCTGGCGCGGGACCTGCGCGCGCTCGGTCTCTACACCGCCCGCTCGCTGTCGTTCGACGGCGTCGAATACGAGCTGGTCGAGCACGCGCTGACGGATGAGCAACGCCGCATCTACGACGCCTATGCCGACGCCTTCGCCGTCATCCACAACCATCTGGACGCCGCGATGCAGGCGGCGAACATCACCGGCGCGTCCGGCACGCTGAACCGGCAGGCGAAGTCCGCCGCCCGCTCGGCCTTCGAAAGCACCAAGCAGCGCTTCTTCGGCCATCTCCTCACCGGCATGAAGACGGTGACGCTGATCCGCTCGATCGAGGCGGATCTGGCCGCCGGACACGCCGCCGTCGTGCAGATCGTCTCGACCGGCGAGGCGCTGACCGAACGCCGGCTCGCCGAGATCCCGACCGAGGAGTGGAACGACGTTCGCGTCGACATCACGCCGCGCGAATACGTGCTCACCTATCTCCAGCATTCCTTCCCGGTGCAGCTCTACGAGCCCTACACCGATGCCGAGGGCAACCTGTTCTCGCGGCCCGTCTTCCGCGACGGCCAGCCGGTCGAGAGCCGCGAGGCCGTCCGGCGGCGCGACGACCTGATCGAGCGGCTGGCCTCGCTCGATCCCGTGCCGGGCGCGCTCGACGAGATCGTCCAGCACTTCGGCACGGAGGTCGTGGCCGAAGTCACCGGCCGCTCGCGCCGCATCGTGCGCAAATCCGGCTCGGGCGGGTACGACCGGCTGGCGGTCGAGAACCGGGCGGCGTCCGCCAATCTTGCCGAGACGGCCGCCTTTATGGACGACGCCAAGCGCGTGCTGGTGTTCTCGGACGCCGGCGGCACCGGCCGCTCCTACCACGCCGAACTGTCGGCGCGGAACCGGCGGCTGCGTGTCCACTATCTGCTGGAGCCCGGCTGGAAGGCCGATTCCGCGATCCAGGGGCTCGGCCGCACCCACCGAACCAATCAGGCCCAGCCGCCGCTCTTTCGCCCGATCGCGACCGACGTGAAGGCGGAAAAGCGCTTCCTCTCCACGATCGCCCGGCGGCTCGACACGCTCGGCGCGATCACGCGCGGGTCGCGGCAGACCGGCGGTCAGGGGCTGTTCCGGCCGGAGGACAATCTGGAAAGCCCCTATGCCCGCGCCGCGCTGCGCCAGCTCTACCTGCTGCTGATCCGCGGCAAGATCGAGGGCTGCTCGCTCGAGCGTTTCGAAGCGGCGACCGGGCTGGAACTGATGGATCGCTCCGGCGGCATCAAGGACGAACTGCCCCCGATCACCACCTTCCTCAACCGCCTGCTGGCGCTCACAATCGAGCTTCAGGGCGTTCTCTTCACCGCCTTTGAACAACTGCTCGCCGCCAAGATCGAGGGCGCGGTCGCGGCCGGCATCTTCGACGCCGGGCTGGAGACGCTGACGGCAGAGAGCTTCACCGTCACGGATCGGCAGACGATCTACACCCATCCACGCACCTGCGCCGAAACGCGACTGCTCGCCATCACGGAGCGCCGCCGGAACCGGCCGGTGACAGTCGAAGAGGCGCTGTCTCGGCTTGGCGAGCGTCACGCCCGGCTGCTCGTCAACGAGCGATCGTGCCGGGCCGCCGTGCAAACGGCCGCGCCCTCGCTGATGCTCGACGATGGCGAGATCGAGCGCCGGATCCGCCTCGTCCGGCCGATGGAAGCACTTGGCATGCCGCTCGGCGCGCTCGCCGAGAGTCACTGGATGGAGGCTGACCGCACCGCCTTCGCCGCCGCCTGGGAAGCCGAACTGGCCGAAGTGCCGGAGTTCACGGACTCGATCTTCCACATGGTCGCGGGGCTGCTGCTGCCGATTTGGAAGCGGCTTCCGGACGAGTCGACGCGCGTCTATCGGCTCCAGACCGACGAAGGGGAGCGCATCATCGGTCGCCGCGTCTCGCCCGCTTGGGCGATCAACGCTCTGGCCATTGGAACGCCGAAGTGGACTTACCCCGGGAAAGTGGAGAGCGGTTTCGATATTACGCGGCTTGTCTCTCGAACTGAAGCGGGCTGATGAAGGTTAGCGCCGAATGTCGC
>NZ_JACIEK010000011.1 GCF_014196835.1 Aureimonas pseudogalii | reverse complement strand
GCTGACCAGACCCGCTTCGCCGGCCAAGCTACCGCTAGCGCAGAGACCAACCCTGAACTAACTTTCCAACCGGACCATTCAGTGGGGGCCGATCAAGGGCGATCTGCGCGGGGGTGGCGCTCTTCTCCGTCGCGATCCGCTTCAGGAGATCGACCAGCGCCTGGTTCTTCTCCAGCGCCTCCGGCGTGAAGCGCGGCAGGGCGGCGCGGAAGTCGCCGGCGGCGAGCTGCGTGTCCTTGCCCATCGCGCCCGTCAGGAAGCCCTTGCCGAGCGGGCTGTAGGGAACGAAGCCGATGCCGAGCTCCTCGCAGGCCTGGAGGATGCCGTTGGTCTCTGGGCCGCGGGTCCAAAGCGAATACTCGTTCTGCAGCGCCGCGACGCTCTGCACCGCATGCGCCCGGCGCACCGTCGCGGCGCCGGGCTCCGAGAGGCCGAAATGCTTGACCTTGCCGGCCTCGATCAGCTCCTTCACCGTGCCGGCGACGTCTTCGATCGGCACTTTGGTGTCCACCCGGTGCTGGTAGAACAGGTCGATCACCTCGACGCCGAGGCGCTTCAGCGAGGCGTCGGCGACCTTGCGGATCTGCTCGGGCCGGCTGTCGAGCCCGGCCGACTTGCCGTCCCGGATGTCGAAGCCGAACTTCGTCGCGATCACCACCTGGTCGCGAACGGGCCGCAGCGCCTCGCCATCTCCTCGTTGGTATGGGGACCGTAGACCTCGGCCGTGTCGAAGAAGGTGACGCCGCGCTCGACCGCCTGCCGGATGAGGGTGATCCCGTCTTCCTTCGCCAGGGCATGGCCTTAGCCGAAGTTCAGCCCCATGCAGCCCAAGCCCAGAGCCGAAACCTCAAGCCCGCTCGTTCCCAGAGTGCGCTTTTGCATCTTGCCGCTCCATCGTCATCTCCGCCCGCAGATCGAAAGGATCCATCAGGGCCGGCGCCGCCACGCTCTGCGGCGGCTCATGAAGCGGAACCTAGGCGCTGCGGTTTGTGCGGATTAGGGCCAGGAGACGGGATGGAATTATGAGCTTGGATCATGACCGAACGGCTCGGTCCCCTCGCTGTCCCTCGCAGGCTTGGGCTCCGACCCATGGCAATCGAGTCAACAGAGTCCTTTCTCGAACCGATCGGCGACCCCGGACCCGGCATTGATCACTCCCGCTCATGGCAGCATGCCGTCCACCGTGGGTAATCGCCCGACGGAGCCTCTCCTATGTTTCTAAACGATCGGGACGGACGCCGCATCCCTGCCGCGTGTTCGCCCAGCACGAAGCCCTGGAGACATCCCATGAAACTCGTCGCCGCAACCGTCGCCACCCTCGCTCTGTCGAGCTCCGCCATGGCCGAGGACCGCAACCGAACCTTCCCCCGCGTCGCGCCCCCGGTGGTTCGCGAGACGGTTCCCGCGCTCGCGGACTACACCGACGAGGTGCTGTTCGGCAGCGTCTGGGCGCGGCCCGACCTCGCGCCGCGCGACCGCAGCCTCGTGACGGTCTCGGCGCTCGTTGCCGGCGGCCACGTGCGGCAGATGGCCGGGCATTTCGGCCGGGCGCTGGACAATGGCGTGAAGCCGACCGAGCTGACGGAGATCATCACGCATCTCGCCTTCTACTCGGGCTGGCCGAACGCCATGTCGGCCGTCCCCGTGGCGAAGGAAGTGTTCGAGACGCGCGGCATCGGCTCCGAGCAACTCGCCGCCGTCGGCGCCGCGCCGCTTCCCTTGGATGCCGTGAGCGAGCGGGAGCGCGCGGCGAGCGTCGAGGCGGCGGTCGGCCCCGTGGCGCCCGCTCTGGCGTCCTACACGAACGGCGTTCTCTTCGACGACCTCTGGCGCCGCCCCGAGCTCGCGCCGCGTGATCGAAGCCTCGTCACGATGTCGGCGCTGATCGCCGCCGGGCAGGCCGACCAACTCGCCTTCCACATGGACCGGGGCATGGCGAACGGCCTGACGCGCCCCGAGGTCGCCGAGGTCATCACGCATCTCGCCTTCTACACTGGATGGCCGAACGCCATGTCGGCCGTCCCGGTGGCGAAGACGGTGTTCGAGAACCGGGGCGTCGCCGCCGAAGGCAGCACCCCCGCGAGCAACTGAGGCCGGAGCCGTCCCGGGCGGGCGACGGCGCTGCTGCGGCGCCGCACGAACTTTCAGGGCTTGGCGGCGATCGGCCGCCGGCCCTCGTCGAGCCGTGGCAGGAACCAGGCGAGCAGGCCGGCGAGCGGAAGGAACGAGCAGAGGCGGTAGACGGTCTCGATACCGTAGCTGTCGGCGAGGCCCCCGAGGATCGCCGCTGCGATGCCGCCGAGGCCGAAGTTCAGTCCGTAGAACAACCCACCGACGAGGCCGATCCGGTTGGGCAGAAGCTCCATCGCGTAGAGCAGGATGGAGGCGAAGGCGCTCGCCATGACGAGATTGATCGAGACGGTGAGGACGCCCGTCCAGAACAGGTCGGCATAGGGCAAGGCGAGGGTCAGCGGCAGCGGCCCGAGCACCGAGATCCAGATCACCCGGTAGCGGCCGATCCGGTCGCCGACGATCCCGCCGACGAGGGCGCCCACCGCCGCCGCCAGCAGGAAGATGAACAGCATCATCTGCGAGGCCGGGATGGAGAGCCCGAACCGCTCGATCAGGTAGAACGTGTAGAAGGAGCGGAAGCTCTCGCCATAGGCGTTCTTCGAGAACATCAGGAGCGTCAGCACCACGAGCCCGACCGCGATCGTCGCCGTCCCGTGCCGGCGGCGGTCTGTCCCATGGCCCGCGGCGGCCTTGCGCAGCGCCGCGAAGTGGTGGCTGATCGCCGCCTGCTGCCGGCCGATCCAGGCGAGGAGCAGCATCGCCGCCATCGCGGCGGCCGTGAACCAGGCGAGGCTCGGCTGCCCCATCGGCACGATGACGAAGGCTGCCGAGACCGGACCGAGCGCGCCGCCCGCCTGGCCGCCGACCTGGAAGATGCCCTGCGCCAACCCCTGCCGGCCGCCCGCGGCATAGCGTGCCATGCGCGTCGCCTCCGGGTGGAAGATCGAGGATCCGATGCCGATCAGCGCCACGGCGCACAGGATGAACGCGTAGCTCGACGCGAAGGCGAGACCGGCGAGCCCGGATAGCGTGAACACCATGCCGATGACCGGCGAATAGGGCGCGGGACGGCGGTCGGTGTAGAAGCCGACGAGCGGCTGCAGCAGCGAGCCGGCGATCTGGAAGGTGAGGGTGATGAGCCCGATCTGCTGGAAGTCCAGCGAATAGCTCTCGCGGATGATCGGATAGATCGCGGGGATCAGCGACTGGATCAGGTCGTTCAGGAGATGGGAGATCCCGAGGACGACGAGAACCGCCATGTAGGTCCGGGCCTTCGGCGGAGCGGATGCGACACTGTCCATTCTCAGGCGTTCCTTATCCCCTTGGGCCTGCCGGTGCCGAACGTGGCGGTTCGGGTCTGGCGCGCCTGGGCGGGCCCTCCCGCCGAGACGAAACCGGTCGCCGGCGCCTCCCGACGTCAGCGCAGCACGAGAGCCCAAAAATGCCGTCGTCGTCGAAGGGCGAGGCGAGACGACGGCCTTCGTGTTCCATGCCCGGTATGCCCAAGGCAAGGGGCGCACGTCCATCCCGCCGGGAACATTCCGGCCGGTCGCTGCCTTGCACCCGCATCGCAAGACGATATTCAAACGGAAGTCAGCATGTTCGGACACCACAAGAAGATTCGCTACGCCGTCGTCGCGGGCGGACAGATCTCGCAGCAGGCCTTCATGCCGGGCGTCGCCCGCACCGACAATTCCGAATTGGCGGCGCTCGTCACCGGCGATCCGCTGAAGGCCGACAAGCTCGCCAAGCTCTACGGCATCAAGGCCTGGCGCTACGAGCAATATGGCGAGCTTCTGGCCTCGGGCGAGATCGACGCGGTCTACGTCGCCACGCCCAACTTCCTGCATCTCGAATATGCCGTTCCCGCGCTCGAGGCGGGCATCCACGTGCTGCTCGAGAAGCCGATGGCATCCAGCGTCGAGGAGGCCGAGGCGATCCTCGCGGCGCAGCGCAAGGGCGGCGCCAAGCTGATGATCGCCTACCGTCTGCACCACGAGCCCGGCACGGTCGAGATGATCACCCGCGCCCGCAACGGTGAGTTCGGCCAATTGCGGACGTTCATCTCGACCTTCGCCCAGAACGTCAGCGAGAAGAACTCGCGCGGCCACAACGGCTACTGGGGTGGTCCGGTGCCGGACATGGGCACCTATCCGCTGAACGCCGTGCGCAACCTCTTCGGCCAGGAGCCGATCGCGGTGCACGCCGTTGGCACCAAGACGCCGAGACGCGGCTTCGACTTTCACGATACGGTCGCCGTGACCCTGCGCTTTCCGGGCGAGCGTCTGGCGCAGTTCACCGTGAGCTACGCGACCGCGGCCTCGGAGTCGTTCGACCTCGTCGGCACCAAAGCGAGCATCCACGCCTCGCCTTGCTTCATGTTCGGTCCGAAGATCGGCATCACCTATGTCGAGAAGACGGACGCCGGCGAGAAGGAGCGCAGCTTCGGCCCGGTCGAGCAGTTCGGCAACGAGACCCAGTATTTCTCGCAATGCATCCTCGACGACCGCTCCCCGGAGGCCGACGGCGAGGAGGGGCTCCTCGACATGCGCGTGCTCGCGGCCGTCGAGCGTTCGCTGGACACCGGCGAGACGGTGACGCTGGAGCCGAGGTCGCGCGCCCGCCACGTCGAGCCGGAGCAGGCGCTGAAGCTGAAGCCGGCGAAGCAGCCGAGCGAGGACGAGATGATCGGCATCATCCCGCAATCGGCTTAGCGGGTTGCGACAGGAGCGGGGGCGGCGCCATCCGGCGTCCGCCCCGCAGACCTCGGGCAGCATCCGTCGCCGCTGCGAGGCCGGGCGCATTCTGACCGCGACGCGTCAGGCCGGCTCACGCGAGGTCGCCGAGAACCAGCGGCAGAGATCGTTGAGAAAGCAGGTCTCGCAGGCCGGCCGGCGGGCGTGGCAGACGGCCTTGCCGAACTGGATCAGCCAGAAATGGCCGTCGCGACGGGCCCATTCGGGGGCGCGGCGCTCCAACTGCTCGGCGGTCTTGTCGGCGGTGCGGGCCGCCGTGATGCCGGTGCGGTTGCAGACGCGGTCGACGTGGGTGTCGACCGCGATCACGTCCTCGTCGAAGGCGAAGCTCATGACGATGTCGGCGCATTTGCGCCCGATCCCCGGAAGCGCCATCAGACCCGCCCGGTCGCGCGGCACCACGCGGTCGTGCTCCTCGATCAGCGCGGTACAGAAGCGGCGGAGATTGCGCGCCTTCATGTTGTAGAGGCC
The DNA here is from genome assembly GCF_014196835.1 of Aureimonas pseudogalii. Classification (GTDB taxonomy): domain Bacteria; phylum Pseudomonadota; class Alphaproteobacteria; order Rhizobiales; family Rhizobiaceae; genus Aureimonas; species Aureimonas pseudogalii. The sequence goes on along the minus strand of NZ_JACIEK010000011.1, from coordinate 171,103 downwards.
GCACGGCCGGATGGCATCGGCGATTTCCCGCTCGGTCAGCGCCAGCATGGCGTCCGGCGTCTGCGCCAGAGCGAAGAGGTTGTCGGCGGCGGCGGCCGTGTTGTGGTCGCGGCTCTGCGCCGAGAGGAGGCAGGACACCGCCGACCGGAACGGATCGGGCTGGTCCTTCGGGCCCTTGGCCGTGGCGGTGCGGCCGGGCATGTGCGCCCGCAGGCGCCGGAAGGCTTCTTCCACCTCGGCCCCGCTCAGCGCGTCGGCCTCTCCGGGGGAGGAGGGCCGGGCTGCTTCGGGACCGGATGCGATGCCACGCCTTCGGCTGGCCGACGGGATCGTCTCCCCGCCATCGGCCACCGACGCGTCTCGTGCCTTCGTCCGTCGTGTCGCCATCCGTCACCCCGCCCGTCGCCGGCCACCGCGCCGGATCTCAGCCAAAGGGCGGTGCCCGAGGGACCGTTCCCGGCTGCGGCGATCGGCGCGCCAATTCCGAATGGCGGATCGCGGCGATCGGCGGGCGACGGCCCCATGTCTTCCTGCGACGTAGGGTTTGGGCGACAGCCGATCCGGCTTTTGCTGGGCATGCTCTCTTGGGCTTGCGGTGAGCCCATCCGGTCCGATGCCGCCCAAGCTCAACCGGTGCGGGCGAACTCCCAGCCGAGCATGGCGCGCTTGCGCGTCAGCCCCCAATGATAGCCGGTCAGCGCCCCCGACTTGCCGACGACGCGGTGGCAGGGCACGACGAAGGAGAGAGGATTGCGCCCCACCGCCGCGCCCACCGCGCGCGAGGCCTTCGGCGAGCCGATCTCGCCGGCGATCGCCGAATAGTGGGTGGCGCGCCCCATCGGAATGGCGAGCAGCCGCTCCCAGACGCGGATCTCGAAATCGGTGCCGATGAGGACGATGCGCAGCGGCGCGTCGGCGCGCCAGGCGTCCGGCCGGAAGACGCGCGCCACGCGCGAAGCGGCGCCGGCATCGTCGCGAAGGGTCGCGGCCCGCGGCCAGCGGCCGAGCATGTCGGCCAGCGCATGCTCGTCGCCTCCGCGCTCCTCGTCGCTGAAGGCGAGGCCCGCGAGGCCGCGCTCGGTCCACACGGCGAGCGTGCGCCCGAACGGGCCTTCCGCGAAGCCGTAGCCGAGCGCGAGCCCCTCGCCGCGCGCCTTGTGGACGCCGGGGCTCATCGCCTCGTGCTTGACGAAGAGGTCGTGCAGCCGCGAGGGGCCGGAGAGCCCGACCTCCAGGGCCGTGTCGAGGAGCGGCAGCCCCTGCGAGAGAAGCCGGCGCGCATGGTCGATGGTGACGGCCTGGAGAAAGGCCTTGGGGCTGAGGCACGCCCAGCGCCGGAACACCGCCTCCAACCGCGCTTCCGGCACACCCAGCGCGGCGGCGAGGGCGGGAAGAGTCGGCTGCTCGCGATAGGCGCCGGAGATGAACTCCACCGTGCGCCGCACGAGCGCGTAGTCCTCGCCGTCCGGCTCGACGGCGGCGAAGCCCGGCGGATCGCTGGGCGTGGAGTTGGGCATGGACAGGGCGGCGTGAAGGGTCATGGCGATCTCCCGTTGGTGCGAGAATGGACCCGCAGTCCCGACGCCGCCACCCGTTTTCGGGACGAGACCGGTCCCCTGGAGCATGTCCGGTGAAAGCCCGTGTCGGCGTTCACGTTCGGACCATGCGGCAACCCGGCACCCGGAGCCGATCGGGTGCCCCCGTGTTCGCCGAAGCGTCGCTTCTAGCGATGGGCCGCCGCGCGCCGTTGCCAGGCGGGCGTCAGGAGGCCCACCGCGAGCCCCGCCATCACGAGGAGCGCGGCGCCGAGCTTCCAGAGCGGCAGCGGCTCGCCGAGCCAGAGGAAGGAGGCGGCCATGCCGAAGACGGGCACGAGCAGTGCCATCGGCGTGATCGTGGCGGCGGGGTGGCGCGAGAGGAGGAAGCCCCAGGCGGAATAGCCGAAGAGCGTGTTGCCGACCGTCTGCCACGCAACGGCGGCCCAGGTGGCGGCGTCGGCCTGCGCCAGCCCGGCCGACATCGCGCCCCAGCCCTCCAGCGCGAAGGAGAGCGCGAAGAGCGGCGGAGCCGAGAAGAGGCTCGCCCAGATCACGAAGGGCAGCATGTCGGTGACGCCGGAGCGCTTGGCGACGATGTTGCCCCCCGCCCAGGAGAGCGCGGCCGTCAGCACGAGGGCGAGACCGAGCGGCGTGGTGACGGCGTCGACATGGGCGGCGATGACGCCGATGCCGGCGGCGCCGAGCGCGAGGGCGGCGCCCTGGTAGAGGCGCACCCGCTCGCCGTTGAGCGCCACCGCCAGCCCGATCGTGAAGAAGACCTGCATCTGGATCACCAGCGAGGCGAGGCCCGGCGTGATCTCCGAGCGCATGGCGACGAAGAGCAGCCCGAACTGGCCGGAGCCGATGAGCAGCCCGTAGCCGGCGAGGCTGCGCCAGGAGACGCGCGGCCGGGCTACGAGGAAAATGCCGGGCAGGCAGGCGAAGAGAAAGCGCAGGGCGGCGAAGAGCAGCGGCGGCAGATGGTCCAGCCCGACGCGGATCACCACGAAATTGGAGCCCCACACCGCCACCACGGCGATCGCGAGGAGAACGTGGCGAAGCGGCAGCGCGGCGTGTTCCATGGCCGGCTTGTGTCAGATCGCGGCCGGGGTGCCAAGCGGGGTGGACCGGCCCGGCGCCTGCCCCGGCATGGGGGCGATGGCGCAGGCGTTCCCATGCCGCCATCGTCGCGCCCTGATCGCCGGCGACGATGGCGGGCAGTTCGGGGCGTGGCCGTTTTCCTAGCGCGAGGGCTTCGCGCGTCCTTCGACGAGGTCGTCGTCATCGACCGCCCTTTCCGGTGCCGGGATGTTTCTCATGCGTTCAAGCTTTGCCCTGCTCGCCCTCCTCGCCGGGGCCCTCCTGCCCGCACCGGCCCGCGCGCTCGATCCCGCGCCGGCGCAAGCCGCCGATCTCGCCGAGATCGAAGCCTGTCTCGCCGGCGCGAAGGATCGACCCGAGACCTGCATCGCAGTGATCTCCAACCGCTGCCAGTCGGCGACGCCCGACGGCGCGACGACGCCCGGCATCGTCGACTGCACGACGCGCGAAACGGCGGCCTGGGATCGGCTCCTCAACACGCGCTACGCTGCCGCACTCGCGGGGGCGCGACAGGCCGACGACGACCTCGCCGACGGCGCGTCGCCCGGTGCCGCGGACTCGCTGAAGGTTGCGCAGCGCGCCTGGATCGCGTTCCGTGACGCCGAGTGCGATCGCCTCTACCAGCTCTGGCGCGGCGGCACGATCCGCTCGCCCGTGGCCGCGAGCTGCCATCTGGAGGAGACCGCCCGGCGTGCGATCAGCCTGCGACAAGATCCGGAGGGGTGAACCCGTCGGGGCGGCGTGCCTTCTGACCTGTCCGTCGCCAACGGCACATGCATGCAAAACCTGCGTCCGTTCCGATTGGGGCAGGGGAGGCCGACCGCGAGATCAGGCGTACACCAGCTTCCACTGAGATCGATCGAGGATGATCACGACGTCCGTCCTTCGATCCGTGTCGAGTTTTGTCCTCGCCCTCCTGTGGTCGGCATCGGCGGCCTTCGCCGAGCCGGTTGCCGAATTCGGCGTACTGCAGCCGCAGGACGTCGAAACGATCCAGGGCTGCCTGACGCAGGCGGCCGCAACGAGCCCCGCGACCGCGCCGGGCGGTTGCATCGGCACCGTCGCGACGCTTTGCCTGACGACGTCTGCGGACAAGCCCGCCGAACTGGTGATCGCCGACTGCAACGGACGCGAAGCAGCGGCCTGGGACCGAATTCTCAACGAGACCTATGCGAAGGCGGTCATCGTGGCGAAGAGGCGCGACGAGACGTTCGCCGCCTCGCTCATCGCACCGGCCGCCTTTCAAACCCTGCGAGACGCGCAACGCGCCTGGATCCTGTTCCGTGACGCCGAGTGCGGCCGGATCTTCGCCTTGTTCGAAGCCACGGAAGGACGGCTCGTTTTCTCCTCCGAGTGTTCCCTTCGTCTGACGGCAGAGCGCGCGATCGTCCTGTAGGATTTGCTCGCGCTTGCAGACGATTGAACGGCGCTCGCCGCCCTCAACCCCGCTTGGCGTCGGCCAGCGCGCGCGAAAAGGCGGCGGCGAAGGTCTCGCGGTCGTCGGGGTTGAGGAAGGCGCCGATCTGCGTGATGCGGCCCTCGCCGACGACGCTCATGTGCGTGACGCCGATCTCCTCGTGGCGACGCACGAGGAAGCGGGTCCAGCTCGGATTGTAACGCACGGCCCGCACGGCCCCGCGCGGCGAGACCTTGCGAATGGCGAGCTCGGTGCGCGACACCCGCACCTCCTCGCGCGCCCGGCCCGAGGCGTTGGAGGCGCGCAGCGCCACCCACAGCAGCAGGACGTCGAGGCCGAAGAAGCCGACCACGGGCCAGGCGCCGTTGGCGACGAAGGCGATGCCGGAGCCGAGCGACACGAGTCCCACCAGCCCCATCGTGACGTTGAAGCCGCGTCGCGAGAGCGAGCGGTAGGGCGTCAGCATCGCCTCGAAGAGCGGCGCGTCGTTGCAGACCTCGTGGGCGCTGTCCATGCGGCGGTGTCTCCCCTTCGGCCGGCGCTCGATGCGAGCGGGGTCCGCCGCGCCGGCAACGGATCGCCCGAGGAGGCCCGTCGCGGACCGGGTCTTGCGGGCCCGTCGCCCTCGGCGCCGTACGCCCCGAGCGCACCGACGTGCAAGACTTTGAGCCCATCCGGCGACACGGGTTCACCGGATGGGCTCAAAGTCTTTGTTTGCCGCATTTCCAGTGAAAGCCAACTCGGCTTTCACTGGAAATGCTCTAGAAGCGGACCCCGAGAGATCGCGACAGGCCGAAGATGACAGAAAATCCGCCCCCCGCCAAACCGCCTCGCCGGGCCAAATCACCGCAGCCAGCGGCGCCGTCGCCCGAAGCCTCGCTGCAGGGAACGGGGGGCCGCGTCGCCGAGACGCCCGGCGTCGGCGCGAGGCCAAAGCGCGCCGCCGGACGATCGACGCCCTCCCAGGCAAATGATACGGCTGGAAAGCCCCCAAAGTCAGGCGCGAAAACGAAGGCGGAGGCCGTCGCGAAGGCGGCGCGGCGCAAGGTCGCCGCCCGGCCGCCGAAGATCCCCTATACGCCGGAAGCGATCGCCGAGATCTTCCGGCGCTTCGCCGTGCAGCGGCCCGAACCCCAGCCCGAGCTCGAGCACAGGGATGCCTTCACGCTGCTCGTCGCCGTGGTGCTGTCGGCGCAGGCCACCGATTCCGGCGTCAACCGCGCGACGCGGGTTCTCTTTTCGCTCGCCGACACGCCGCAGGCGATGGCCGCGCTGGGGGAGGAGGCGATCCGCGAGGCCATCCGCACGATCGGCCTCTACCGCAACAAGGCGAAGAACGTCGCGGCGCTGGCGGAACGGCTGATGCGCGAGCATGGCGGCGAGGTGCCGCAGACGCGCGCGGCGCTGGAGGCGCTGCCGGGCGTCGGCCGCAAGACCGCCAACGTGGTGCTGAACACCGCCTTCGGCGAAGAGACGCTGGCCGTCGACACGCACATCTTCCGCATCGGCAACCGGTTGAAGATCGCGCCGGGCAAGACGCCGGAAGCGGTGGAGGAGGCGTTCCTGCGCATCATCCCGGCGGGATTCCTGCGCCACGCCCATCACTGGCTGATCCTGCACGGGCGCTATGTCTGCAAGGCACGCAAGCCCGACTGCGAGGCCTGCATCATCGCCGATCTCTGCCGCGCCGACGAGAAGACCACCGACGTGCCGGCGCCGCTGGTGGCGCTGCCCGTCAGCGGGCCCGGTCCACAGCCGCTGCCGCCGGGAGCGTCGGCGTCGCCGGCGCGCTGAGACTGGCCAAGCCCCCTTCGCGCCGGGCGATGCGCTGGTGGAGATGCACCATGGTGGCGGCCGCGAAGAGCGGCGTCAGCAGGTTGAGGACGGGAACGGCGAGGAACGCCGCGAGCACGAGGCCGGCGAGGAAGATGGTGGTGCCGTAGCGGGCGCGCAGCGCCTTGGCGTCGGCCTCGCTGCGATAGCGCAGCGCCGCGAACTCGAAATATTCGCGCCCGAGCAGGTAGCCGTTGATCACGAAGAAGGCGGCGACGTTGACCACCGGCACGAGGAGCAGCGCGAAGGCGAGGAGATTGCCGAGGATGACGATGCCGAAGAAGCGCAGCGACAGCACGAGGCTGCGCGCCAGCGGCAGCTCGCGGCCGACCGGGCTCTCGGGATAGCTCTCGCGCTCCACCACCTCGGCCGCGTCGTCGAGGAAGAAGCCGGCGACGACCGCGCTGACGGGCGCGATGAGGAAGGCGAGGAGCAGCGCCAGGATCAGCCCCGCCGCGAAGGCCGCGAAGCCCTCGGCATTGTCGAGCCAGGCCGGCATGTCCGGCGCGAACCGGGCGAAGAAGGGGATCAGCTCCGACTGGAAGAGCCAGCGCACCGCGAACCACAGCGCCACCAGCACCAGCGCGGTGAGCCCGAGCGACTTCCAAAGCACGGCGCGGAAGGGCGCGGAGAGAAGATCGCGGAGGCCGAGGGCGGCGGAGGTGAGAATCATCGAGAGCGGCCTCGCGTTGTGCGTGGCAACGAGATGGGGCGCGCGCCGCAGCGCGGCAATGGACGCGCCCGCTTGGCGCGAGGAGGCGGGCGGGCTATGCGGAAGGGCCGCTCCCTGCCGCCCCATCCCCCGCCGCCCCCATCCGAAGAGTTCCCGCGCCCATGCCCCGCTACGACGTTCTGACGATCGGCAACGCCATCGTCGACATCATCTCCCGCACCGACGACGCGTTCCTCGTCCGGGCCGGCATCGAGAAGGGCGCGATGACGCTCGTCGATGCCGAACGGGCGCTGGCGATCTACGCCGGCATGGGCCCGGCGATCGAGATGTCCGGCGGCTCGGCCGGCAACACGGTGGCGGGCCTCGTCTCGCTCGGCGGGCGTGGCGCCTATTTCGGCAAGGTCAGTGACGACGAGCTCGGCCGCATCTTCGCCCACGACATCACCGCGCTCGGCGTGCACTACGCCACCGCGCCGCTCGCCGGCGACCCGCCCACCGCGCGTTCGATGATCCTGGTGACGCCGGACGGCGAGCGCTCGATGAACACCTATCTCGGCGCCTGCGTCGAGCTTTCGCCGGACGACATCGACGAGGCGGTGGTGGCCGCGGCCGCCGTCACCTATTTCGAGGGCTATCTCTGGGATCCCCCGCTCGCCAAGGACGCCATCCTCAAGGCCGCCGAGATCGCGCACGCCAACGGGCGGCAGGTGGCGATGACGCTGTCGGACGCGTTCTGCGTCCACCGCTACCGCGCCGAATTCCTCGATCTCATGCGCTCGGGCACGGTCGACATCGTCTTCGCCAACGAGGCCGAGGCGCTGGCGCTCTACGAGACGCAGGTTCTGGAGGAGGCGCTGCATCGCATCGGCGAGGACGCTCCGCGCCTCGCCGTGGTGACGCGAGGGCCCGAAGGCTGCGTCGTGGTGACCGGCGCCGACCATCAGGCCGTGCCCGCCACCCCCGTCGCCGAACTGGTGGACACGACGGGCGCCGGCGACCTCTTCGCCAGCGGCTTCCTGCGCGGCTACACGGCCCGCCTGCCGCACGAGGCGAGCGCCCGCCTCGGCGCCATCGCCGCCGCCCACATCATCACCCAGATCGGCCCGCGGCCTCAAGGCTCGCTGATGGACCTGCCCGGCGTGCGCGAGATCCTGGGGTAGGGGCTTCGAGGGCCGGACGGCTCGCTCGATCCCGCATCGCTCTGCCGGTGCTCCGGCATGGGAATGCAGGGCGGTGCCCCAGACGGCAAGCGTCCGTTCCGCCGTCTCCCGCCCCGGTCGCTACGAGGCCGGAAGGGCGATCCCCGCGCAATCGTCTGTCATAAGCCGCTGCTAGAACGCTCCGATCCTTCGATCGGAGTGTCCCGTCTTGTCTCGTTCCGTCTTCTTCCTGGCCACGACCCTGTTGGCGATCCTCGGTGCGCCTGCCTCCCGAGCCGAAGACGGTCGCGCCGCCGCGATCGTCGAACGCTTCCGCGACGCCAACGCGTGGCGCGGGCACGTCATGGTGGCCGCCCATCGCGGCGGCTGGATGGAGGGCGGCGAGATCCGTCTCGCGGAAAACTCGCTCTCCTCGCTGCAACGGGCGATCGATCTCGGCGTCGAGATCGTGGAGGCCGACATCCAGCGCACCCGCGACGGCGAGTTCGTCATTCTTCACGACGAGACGCTGGACCGCACCACGACCTGCAAGGGCGAGGTCGCGCAGCAGACCCTGGCGCAGCTCGGCGACTGCCGTCTCGTCGTCGAGGGAACCGGGGCGATCACCGGCGAGGGCGTGCCGACGCTCCGGGCCTTTCTGGAGGCGGCCAAGGGCCGGATCATGGTCAATCTCGACAGCAAGCTCGGCGTCGAGAGTCTGGCGGCGATGACGGCCATGGCCCGCGAACTCGGCATGAGCGAGCAGATCGTGGCCAAGGCCTATGTCGACAAGCCCGAGCAGTTCGAGGCGGCGCGCGCGGTCTTGAGCGCGATGGGGCCGCAGGGCCAGTTCATGCCCCAACTCAGCGACGCGGTGTCGAGCGATCTCGAGCCGATGCGGCGGGCGGCCCTGGACCTGCGCCCCCAGGCGATGGAACTGCGCAACACCCACGAGGCGGGCCAGCCCCTGACGCCGGATGGCGGCCTGTTCTTCGCGATGCCGGCGCGCGCCCTGGCGGTTCGTCACGACGTCCATCTCTGGATCAACACGCTCTATGACGACAAGACCAACGGCCTTCGCTCGGGCGGACGCGGCGACGAGATGGCGATCCGCGCCGGTCTGCCCGGCGAGGTCTACGGCTTCTGGGCCGAACACGGCGCCACCCTGATCCAGACCGACGAGCCCAAGGCCGCGATCGAATGGCTGGCCGCGCACGGATACCGCATTCCCTATCGGGAGTGACACGCCCGGGAGCGACCGCCGGGCGAGATCTCGACGGGGCGGTTCTCTCGCCGGTCATGCCGCCTTGCGCGATGGCCTGAAGGCTTTTGACATGCGATCGGCTCGGCCGTCGCCCGTTCGTTCGGCCGGCTGCATTCGTCCGCGCGTCAATTGGTGGTGCATGATGCCTTTCGCGCAAGCGTCGATCATGTCGGGCGCCTCGCATCCGCCGACATCGCCGCGCCGCCTGTCGCAGTCAGGCAGACGACGAGACAGGCCGCCGATGCAGAGCCGCGCGAGGTGGGGCGGCGTCGATACCGCAGCGCTTCGTCCTTTCGGGATGGTGCGGACATCGCCAAGTCCGCACCGGCCGTTCAGCGACCCTGGAGGACGCGGACGACCTTCGGGCTCGTCTGTCCCCGCAGTTTGTTTCGATAGTCGGCGTAGGTGAGCCTGCCCGACGCGACCGCCTTGACCGCTCGCTCGCACGAGATCCGAACCACCGGGCTGCCCGGTGTGAGGTTCATCAATTTGCGCAGGAAATCTTGATGCTGCGCCGTCGAGCGATCGGACCGGACGCATTGATCGACGGCCTCACGCCGGAGCGCGGGGCTGCCATTCAAAGCCTCTGCCATCGTCGCATATTGTGTCGCGCTGACACATCCAGCAAGACACAGAATGCCGGTCGCCGCCAAGACTGTTGCAATGCTTCTGGATTTTTTCATGAGACGCGTCCTGCGTGGAGTCATTTCACAACGAGATATGATCTGAAGACAATCCAATATCTCGATCGACGCGAGGATAGATAATCGACTGAATAAAGATTCAATGATTCTGCGGATAAAATTGATCCTCTTTTCAAGTTTTTGAAAGTATAATTATCTTATTTTTGAAATGACTGACTATTAAAATTATTGACATGATGATGTCGTCGTTGATCGAGGCGACGGATGCGGCCCGAAACGTCGGTGAAACAAACCGGCTGCGTCTTCGATCGAAATGCATCCGTTGAAGGAATCGAGACCATCGGAAGGCTGGCTGCGCGACCGATCGTCGGGCGGCGCCCGCCCTCACGCCGCGTTCTGGCGACGCTCGGTGACGGCGCGATAGGCGATGGCTTCGGCGAGGTGGGGGCGGCCGACTTCGTCTGCGCCAGCGAGATCGGCGAGGGTGCGGGCCACCTTGAGGATGCGGTGATAGGCGCGTGCCGAGAACTTCATCTGCTCGGCGGCCTCGCGCAAGAGCCGCGCGCCGGCGGCATCGAGCGCGGCCACGGTCTCGACGAGGGCGGCCGGCATCTGCGCGTTCAGCGTGTCGGGGGGAAGGTCGAGCGCGGCGAAGCGCCGGCTCTGGCGCTCGCGCGCGGCCGTGACGCGGGCGCGCACCGTCGCCGAAGTCTCGGCCGGCGCGGGCTGCATCAGGTCGAAGGCGGTGACGGCGGGCACCTCGACGCGCAGGTCGATGCGGTCCATCAGCGGGCCGGAGATGCGGGCCTGGTAGTCGGAGACGCAGCGTGCCCCCCGCGCGCAGACGTGGCCGGGCTCGCCCGCCATGCCACAGCGGCAGGGGTTCATGGCCGCGACGAGCTGGAACCGCGCGGGATAGGTGACGCGGTGGTTGGCGCGCGCGATGACGCATTCGCCCCCCTCCAGCGGCTGGCGCAGCGAATCGAGGACGGCCGGCGCGAATTCGGGAAACTCGTCGAGGAAGAGGATGCCGCGATGGGCGAGCGAGACCTCGCCCGGCCGCGCCTTATGACCGCCGCCCACCATCGCCGCCATCGAGGCGGAATGATGCGGCGCGCGAAACGGCCGGCGGTCCGACAGGCGGCCGTCGGAGAGCTCGCCCGCGATCGAGGCGATCATCGAGACCTCGAGCAGCTCGCGCGGCGAGAGAGCCGGCAGGATCGAGGGCAGGCGCGCCGCCAGCATCGACTTGCCCGATCCCGGCGGCCCGCTCATCAGCATTGTATGATACATAAAACAAGCGCGCTTCTGCGGAGTTTTGCCAGGTCTGCCGAAACGCACTTGAATACTACAAGGATGCTTGCATAGTCGCAGGCATGAACGATGACTCAGCCGTTTCTGCACTCGCCGCCCTTGCCCATGCCGACCGTCTTGCGGCGTTCCGGATGCTGGTCCGCGCGGGTCCGAACGGCATGCCGTCGGGCGAGATCGCCGATGCCCTTTCCATCCCGCCGACGCGGATGAGCTTCCACCTCGCGACGCTGGAGCGCGCGAAGCTCCTGCGGTCATGGCGCGACGGGCGCCGCATCCTCTACGCGGCGAGCTACGACGACATGCGCCAACTCCTCGCCTTCCTGACCGAGGACTGCTGTTCGGGGAATCTCGAGATCTGCGGCGACCTCGCCAACCTCTTTCCCGCCTGCACGTCGGAGACCTGCTCATGAGCGCCGCCCGTCCCTTCAACGTCCTCTTCCTCTGCACGGGCAACTCCGCCCGCTCGATCCTCGCCGAGAGCATCCTGCGCAAGGATGGCGGCGGGATGTTCAACGCCTTTTCCGCAGGAAGCCAGCCGAAAGGCGAGGTCAACCCGATGGCGCTGGAGGTTCTTCAGGAACTCGGCTACCCGACCGACGGCATGCGGTCGAAGTCGTGGGACGAGTACGCCGTGCCCGGCGCTCCCGTCATGGACTTCGTCTTCACTGTCTGCGACCAAGCCGCGGGCGAATCCTGCCCGGTCTGGCCGGGCCAACCCGTCACCGGGCACTGGGGCATCGAGGACCCGAGCCACGAGACGCGCGGCGACATCTGGAAGCGCGCCGCCTTCACCCAGGCGTTCCGCTTCATGAAAAACCGGGTCTCCGCCTTTACCGCGCTGCCGCTCGTCTCCCTGGAGAGGTCGAGCCTGACGGCCAAGGTGCGCGAGATCGGCCAGCTCGAAGGCGCGTCCTTCCCGCGTCCCGATGTCGCCTGAGGTGTCCATGCCCGTCACGATCTACCACAACCCCGCCTGCGGGACGTCGCGCAACACGCTGGAGATGATCCGCCAGTCCGGCGAGGAGCCTGTGGTCATCGAGTACCTGAAGACCCCGCCGAGCCGGGAGACCTTGGCCGAACTTCTCGACGCGATGGGCATGAGGCCCCGCGAACTCCTGCGGGAGAAGGGCACGCCCTATGCCGAACTCGGGCTGGGCGATCCAGCCCTCTCGGACGAGGAACTGCTCGACGCGATGATGGCGCACCCGATCCTCATCAATCGGCCGATCGTCGTGACGGAGAAGGGCGTGAGGCTCTGTCGCCCGTCCGAGGCTGTGCTCCCGCTCCTCGATCGTCCAGTCCACACCTTCACCAAGGAGGACGGCGAGACGGTCGCGGCGCCGGGCGCGTCCGAATGACCGATCCCGTCTCCACCGACCTGCCGAGCGTCGATCCGTCCGCGCTTCTCCCGATCGACGTCGAGGCGCTCGGCCTGCCTGGCGGGCCGACGCATCCGCCGCGCATCCTCGTCCTCTACGGCTCGATCCGGGAACGGTCCTTCTCCCGGCTCCTGTCCGAGGAGGCCGGGCGCCTGCTTCGCTGGTTCGGCTGCGAGGTGCGCACCTTCGACCCGCGGGGACTGCCGCTACCCGACGGGGCCAAGCCGGACCATCCGAAGGTCAAGGAGCTGCGCGACCTGGCGGAATGGTCGGAGGGCATGGTCTGGGTCAGTCCAGAGCGTCACGGGGCGATGACCGGGATCATGAAGGCGCAGATCGATTGGATTCCGCTGGCGGTCGGAAGCGTTCGGCCGACGCAGGGCAAGACGCTCGCCGTCATGGAGGTGTCGGGAGGCTCGCAGTCGTTCAACGCCGTGAACCAGATGCGAATCCTCGGACGCTGGATGCGCATGGTGACGATCCCGAACCAGTCGTCGGTCCCGAAGGCCTTCCTCGAGTTCGACGAGGCCGGGCGCATGAAGCCCTCCGCCCTCTACGGCCGGGTCGTCGACGTCTGCGAGGAACTGGCGAAGTTCACCCACCTCGTACGCGGCCGGTCGTCCTATCTGACGGACCGCTACTCCGAACGCGTCGAGAGCGCCGAGGAGCTTTCGAAGCGCGTCAACCTGCGCGCCATCTGACCCTCCCGCATCCGGACATCCCATGCTCGCCCTCGCGATCTTCGTCGCCACCCTCGTCCTCGTCATCTGGCAGCCGCGCGGACTTGGCATCGGCTGGTCGGCGCTCGGCGGCGCCGTCGTCGCGCTCGCGACCGGCGTCGTCGACTGGGCGGACATCGCCACGGTCTGGGACATCGTCTGGGACGCGACATTCACCTTCGTCGCGCTGATCGTCATCTCGCTGATCCTCGACGAGGCCGGGTTCTTCGCCTGGGCCGCTCTTCACGTCGCACGGTGGGGCGGCGGCGACGGGCGACGGCTGTTCCCCCTCGTCGTGGTCCTTGGCGCGGCCATCGCTGCGGTCTTCGCGAACGACGGCGCCGCGTTGCTCCTAACACCGATCGTCCTCGCGATCCTCCTGCGCCTGAACTTCCCTCCGGCCGGGGCGCTCGCCTTCGTCGTCGCCTGCGGCTTCGTTGCCGACGCGATGTCGCTTCCCCTCGTCGTGTCGAACCTCGTGAACATCGTGACGGCGAACTTCTTCGACGTTTCCTTCGGACGCTACGCCGCGGTCATGGTCCCGGTGAACCTCGTGTCGCTCGGGGCGACCCTGCTCGTCCTCTGGACCTACTTCCGACGGGACATTCCCGAGCGCTACGACACGTCAGCGCTGGAGGACCCGGGACACGCCATCAAGGACCGCCAGGTGTTCCGCGCCGCCTTCCCGCTGCTTGGCCTCCTGCTCGTCGCCTACTTCGTCACCGGACCGCTCGGCGTGCCGATCTCGTTCGTGACCGGCGCGGCTGCCGTCATCCTGATGGCGGTCGCCGGGCGATGGTTCGCGGGCGGTCATGGTGCCGTCGTGCCGCCCGCCAAGGTGCTGCGCGAGGCACCGTGGCAGATCGTGCTCTTCTCGATCGGCATGTATCTCGTGGTCTATGGCCTCGGGAACGCCGGGCTGACCGACATCGCCGCCGGGGTCCTCGTCTGGCTCGGCCAGCAGGGCACCTTCGTCGCCACGATCGGCACAGGCTTTGTCGTGGCGGCGCTCGCCTCCGTCATGAACAACATGCCAGCCACCCTCGTCGGGGCGCTTGCCATCGACCGCGCCACGCTCGACCCGTTGACCCGCGAGCTCATGGTCTACGCCAACGTCGTTGGCAACGACCTCGGACCGAAGTTCACGCCGATCGGCTCGCTCGCGACGCTGCTCTGGCTCCACGTCCTCGCGGGCAAGGGGCAGACGATCACATGGGGCCAGTACATGAAGGTCGGCCTCGTGTTGACGCCGCCGGTCCTGCTCGCGGCGCTCGTGGCGCTATGGGTCTGGCTTCCGGTCGTGTCGTGAGACCGCGGTGGCAGGTCATCCCGGCACTCGGCGTCTTCGAGATCCTCGCGTGGGGGTCCTCGTACTACCTGCCGGCCGTCCTCGCCCTCCCGATCGCCACGGACACCGGATGGCCCTTGCCGTGGATCATCGGGGGTCTGACGGTCGGCCTGCTCGTATCCGCGGCAGCCTCGCCGTGGATCGGCGCGACGATCGGGCGGGCCGGCGGGCGGGCGGTCCTCGCGAGCGGGGCGGTGCTACTCGCGTCCGGCCTCGCCGTCCTCGGGTCGGCCGCGAACCTGCCGACGTTCCTCGCGGGCTGGCTGGCGATGGGGCTTGGCATGGGCATGGGCCTCTACGATCCGGCCTTCGCGACGCTCGGCCGCCTCTACGGTTCCGACGCCCGTTCCGCCATCACCACCCTGACTCTCTGGGGCGGGTTCGCCAGCACGGTCTGCTGGCCCTTGTCGGCGCTCCTCGTCGACCATCTCGGATGGCGGGCGACATGCTTGGTCTATGCCGCCCTCCATCTCCTCGTGTCCCTGCCGCTGGCATTGCGGTTCATCCCGCGGGTGCCGCCATCGACGGTCACGAGGAGCGGACCTGGCAGCGATGGACTTGGTGTCCCGACCGGGGATCGCACGTTCCTCGTGCTGGCCGCGCTGCTCGTCGTCTCGGGCGCGATCATGGGCCTCGTCTCGGTCCATCTCCTGACGCTCCTGCAAGCGCGCGGCGAGACGTTGGCGGCGGCCGTCACGCTCGGCGCGATGGTCGGGCCGGCGCAGGTCGGAGCGCGTCTTTTGGAGATGGCCGGTCGCGAGCGGCACCACCCACTTTGGACGCTGCGTGCGGCTGTCGTCCTCATCGCCGTCGGATTGTGCCTCCTCGCATTCGAGACATCGGCCGTAGCGGTGGCCGTCGTCCTCTACGGCGCCGGGAACGGCATCCTCTCGATCGCCCGCGGTACCGTGCCTTTGGCGCTGTTCGGTCCGGAGGCGTACCCGACGATGATGGGACGGCTCGCACGGCCGGCGCAGATGGCGCAGGCGATCGCGCCGACGGCCGGCGCCGCCATGATCTCCTACGCGGGTCCGTCGGCGACCCTAGGTCTCCTGGCAGTCCTCGCATGCGTCGGCGTCGTCCTCGTGGCCTCGCTGACGATCGCCGCATCGCGGATGCCGTCACGCTGAAGGATGCCAACTGAGAGTCAGAGTACCGGAGCGCCGAGCATGGCGACCGCCCCTCGGCGGACGGCGCGGGAGTCTCGCGTGCGGCGAGCGGTCCCCGGGGTAGCCGCAGGAGCGACAGCCGAAGGCGGTCGCGGGACCGACCACCCCCGACGCCGCACTCCATGGCCCCGGCAGGGGTATTCCGTCCTTGCGGGCCTCCTCCTACGTGTCGGCGTTCGACAGGAGCGGCGAAGACGGTTCGGGTGGTGTCCAAGCCCACCCAAGGGGTCGAAGCGCTTAAAACGGCCTTCCTGCGAGCCATCTCGTCGCATCGAGCGGACGGGGTGGCACTTTCCTACCCCGACGAATCCTTGCGACGTGGCACGCACGCCCGCCGCGTCAGACGGCCGCGAGGCTCCGCTTGCCCGTCCCTCTCGCGGCGAACCGCCCGGCCAAGGTTCCGCCCGCCTCGACGGGTTCGCTCGACACGGCGGCGAGGAGGCGCCGGCCGCGTGCCCGCCATTCGGCCAGGCATCCGGACGGGGAGCGGTCGGCGGCGATGTGCAGGCATCGCCACGCGCTGAGGTCGTCCGGCTCGATCGTCGCGAATGTCGCCTGAAGTTCGTCGTCGGCCGCGATGCTGAGGTCGCGACCAAGGACAGAGCACCATGGCTCGGACGGCCTGCGGACGCGGCGCCACGCGCGGCCGGACGTCGTGGCCGTCACTTCGTCGGCGGCAAGCCACGCGCCCAAGGAGCCATCATAGACGACCCACTCGGTCGCGCCCCTGCCGGCGGCGCGCTCGCGGATGTACCGCCGGAGCGCGTTCGCGTCCCGGCGGGATTCGAGAATGGCGGCGACGGCGGTCACGTCGGGCGCCGCTCGTACTCGTCGGACGGGGCCTTCGGCTCGGGCTGCGCAACGACGGTTGCCGCGTTCGGATCGCGATCGAGTTCGGCGCGGCCCAGCTTCCGGAAGGCCGGGAGGGAGGCCGTGACCTCCTCGCGGTCGGCGCGAGCGAGTTCCGACCGCTGATCGTCGTCCATGTGGCCCTGTACGAACGCTCGGAGATCGGGATCGAGGCGGCGAAGCGCGGCGACGTCGCCCGATGCCGCCGACAGGAGCAAGTCGGCTTCCCGGGTCTCCGACCGCACGGCGCGAAGTTTCGTTGCCGTGTCGGCAATGGAACCGCTCTCTGCCGCCCATGCTGCCGCGACGGCGGGTGACGGCTCGTAGCCGACGAGGTCGATGCCCTGGCGCTGGCATTCCAGCCAGAGCCGGCCGGTTGCTTCTTCAGGCCATGGGCCGTCGAGCGTCAGGCTGCCGCCCCAGTCCTCGGCCGCTTTGGACGCGAGGGCGCGCAAGGACTCGTCCGAAACCGGGCCGAAGAGGTCTACGTGATCACCGGAATCGAGGAGGTTGGAACGGCCGCCAACCCCGACGCGGACCCCGGCGGGACTTTCCGTCACGTCCGCGAAGCCGCGGCGGCGCCATTTGTCCGCGATCGAGATCGACTCGTCCTCGGAAACTGCTGATTTCCGGCGGGTTTTGCCGGGCCTCCCGGCGGAGGCGGTGCGCTCGACGCGGTCGACGCCGTAGCCGGTGGACTCGGCGATCGCGTTCGCGAGGGCGGTGGCGGGCGCGCTGCGCGGCCCCCAAAGGGAAACGGTGCCGGACTCGTCGTCGCTCTCGACCCAGCCGCCGTCGCGAAGGAGGACGCGGACCTTCCGCGGGTCCTTGGCATCGACGAGGTACAGGGAGTCGGCGGTGCCGGGCGGGAGAACTGCGTCGGGGAAGCGATCCTTGAGGAGTCCGAGCTTGTAGTCCTGCTGGTGCAGTGCCTTCTTGCGGTCGGGGGCGCGGGCGAATCCGCGTGCTGACAAGGCCATTTGTTTCTCCGTTTCGATGAGTTCGTTTTCGAGTTTTCGGGTTTCGCGAAGGCCGGTCACGACTGCTGATCGGCGATCGTGTTTCCGTCGTCTCCGGACGGCCGCGACGCGCTGCTCGCCCATCTTCGGCTCAGGTGCACGGGGGTCGCCGCGCGCCTGGTAGGAGCGATGATCGGCGCGGCGTCGCGAGCCGGCGGCGCGGAGGTAGGAGTTCACCACGACGGCGACGCGCTCGCGCTCGGCCATGAGAGCATCGCCTCGAGTGCCGCCGCGACGCCCGCCGCTCTCGAAGATCGCGGCAAGGGCATCGTTCCGAGTCTTGGCGAATCCGGTCGGGCTGGCAGGGTCGAGCCGGCGGCAGGTCATCAGGAGATGGGCATGCGCGTTGATCCCGTTGTCGCCGGCGGGCGGGACGTGGATGCACGTATCGACCACGGCTCCGGCCTCGACGTAGGGGCGCGCTACGTCTGCCAAGAAGGCCCGCCACGCGGCGGGCTGGAGGTCCCGGGGGATCGAGATTTCGATCTCGCGTGCGGTCTGCGAGTTCTTGCGGACCTCGGCCAGTTCCACGCGGCTCCAAAGCGTCTCGCGGTCCAGCGCCCAGGCGGGCGCGTCGGCCGGACCCGTCATGAAGGAATCCAGTACGTGGCGCTTGCGCGAGTAGTCCCAGGTGCTGCCCGTCCGGGCATCGGTCAGACGCGCCCCGGCGCGGTATGCGGCGGCGGCGACGGCGCTCTTCCCGCGGCTTCGCTGAACGATCTTCGCGCTCATGTGGAACAGCGCCTCGTGAGCCGGGAGCGAAGTCACGCGAGGTCGTCCGGCTCGGCGAACGGGTCCCGGCCGTCGTCACTCCACCAGCTTCCGCCGGTGGCACCGAAGTAGCTTGGCTCGTTCTCGAGCGCGCGAAGCCGGTCATCCTCGCGTCGGGCGCGATCGTCAGCGCGTATCCAACGGTCGCGCTGCTCGTCGGCGAAATCGGCGATCGCGTCATGATCGGCACGGGACACGCCCTCCAGCCGCGCGGCGAGGAGGATAGCCGAGGCGTGGTCCCAGGCTGCACGCGAGGCCTCGGCGATCTGACGAAGGACGGTCGGCATGCGGTCTCTCCTCGGCGACGACGGGGAGGCCAGCGCCGCAGGCCGCGGCGATCTCAACGAGATCGCATAACCGCGCCTTCCAGGATTTCGGTTTCCCCTCTCACGAGGGTCTGGCGCCGATTTGCTCGACGCAACCTCCGCACTCACCATCGTTGTCAGGCGCTCCACGTTGGGCACCTCCGGGCCGCGCGAAACCTTGAAAAACTGGTCGGCGGCTCATTCGACGCGGAAGGACTCGCCGCTCCGCGCGATGGGATTCCGCCGGCGGCGTTGGTCGACCGGCGTGATGAGGGGACGGAACGATGGTGGACCTGACGAAGCTCAAACAGAAGCGGGCGCGGCTGGAAGCGAGCCTCGCGGCGGCGACGACAACGCTACGGGATGCCGAGCGGCGGGACGATACGAGGCGCAAAGTCGTAGCCGGCGCGGCTCTCCTATCGGCCGTCCGGGACGGGGCGATCTCGGACGACGTGCTGCCGTCGCTGGTCGGTCGGATGATGCCTCGCGACGCCGCGCTGTTCGCCGACCTGGCCCTGCTCCCCGAACTCGAGGAGAGCCGGTCGTGACCTTCGCCGACCTCCTCGCCACCCCGAGCGATACGGACGTCGCATGGAAGGTGGCAACCACGCTGCTGCCGCTCGACGGGGACGACACCGCGTTCGCGGTGGTCATGCGCTCCCTGTCGTCTTCGCTTGTGCTGATCGCGACGGCGTACCTCGCCTACGCCATCCTGTCCCTGATCGTGCAGGCGGCGCGGACTGGCGAACCCGTGCCCGAGAAGTCGTCCAGCGTCTTCGCGATGCTTCGGGTGGTTCTCGGGTTCGGGATGCTGATCCCGCTCGGCAGCCTGTCGGCCGTCCACTACGTCCTCCGGGACTTCGTCGTGGCACCCGGCATCCAGATCGCGAACGCGGGCGCCTCGGCCGCGGTCGGGTTCACCTTGAAGGACGGGCATCCCCTTTCGCCGGTCTCCGCGTCCGGCCGGGACCTCGTCCTCGCCGTTGCCGAGTCGGAGGTCTGCGCGCGAACCTACGCGACGGCGCGAGAGTGGCGCGTGATCGAGGGAGAAGGTGCGGCGCGCCTGCCCGATCCCGGCGGCTCGCCGATCGTCTCGCCTGCGGAGGAGTCCTGGTGGCCATGGGGCGAGGACCAACCCGAGCGGACGGCCGGCTATGCCTGGTCATGGGGTCCGGCCTGCGGCAGCTTGACCCTGACGACGGCTGAGGGGTTCGCGAAGGGTGAGTTCGGGGAAGCGAGGCGACAGGCCGTCGCCACGGTCATCGGCGCTGTCCGGGCCATGCCCTTCGCCGAGAAGCTGGCGGATGCGGTCAAGACTGCTTCGGATGCCGGGGCGCATCTGACAGGGCCGGACATCGAGACCGTCTACCAATCCCGCGGCCTGCTCCGTGCGCAGGTCGAGTCCGCGCTGCGCGAAGCCGGGAATCGGTACGATCGGGGCCTCTCCGAGATCGCCGCCTCTCTGTCGACCGGTGACGACACGGGCCTGCGCGAGGAGGTCGTGCGCGACGTCAGCGAGCGCGGATTCCTCGCGCTGGGGAGCTACTACCGGGTGCTCGCGCACTCGTCCCTCGCCGCGTCGGAGGCCGTGGCGGAACGTCCGGTCCGGACGGCTCCCGATCCCGCGTCGTGGGAGGGCTTGGCGGGTCCCGTGGGAACGGCACTCGCCCTGATCGACTCCCAGCTCCGTCGTGAATCCGTCGCGACGACGCTGGCTTCCGGCGAGGCATTGACGGGCGAGGCGGCGGGTGCCGGGAACGTCTTTGCGACGCTGCTCGGCTCGGTCACGACGCCGGTTGCCGACTTCCTCACGGGGTACGAGGGGTTCAGGCCCGATCCCGTGGGCGATCTTATGACGCTTGGCAACCGGCTGATGGTCGGAGGCCAGGTTGCGTTCGCGACGGCGCTCGCGGCCTACGGCGGCAGCGCCTTTGCGCTCGGTGCCGGGCAAGGGCTGCTCGACTTCGTCATGGTCCCCGGATGGACCCTGATCGGGCTGGCGTGGCTCGGCGGCGCCATCATGGTCTACGTGCTGCCGCTGGTGCCGTTCTTGTTCATGTTCTTCGCGTTCTCGGCATGGGCGCTCGAGGTGCTCGTCGCAGCCATCGCCGTCGTTGCCTGGGCCTTTGCGCATGTTCGGATCGACGAGCCGGACTTCGTCGGCAAGGCCCAGCTTCAGGGCTACGCCTCTCTGCTGATCTCGGTGATGCTCCGCCCCGTCGTGACGGTCGCGGGCTTCGTCGCCGCGCACATGATGACGGTCACGCTCCTGAACGTGTTCCTGTCGAGCTACAACTTGGCTTTCAATGCGGGTCAGGTCGGGTTCACCCTCGGCGCGACGGGCGTGGTCGTGTCGGTCGGGGTCATGGTCTACGTCCAATGGCACCTGGTGCTCTGGAGCTACCGCATGATCCTGACGGCACCCGAGCGCGTCGGGCAGTTCCTTGGGTTCTCCGTCCCGTCTTGGGGCGAGGGCGAAGCCGGGTCCACCGTCATCGGCGGGGTGGTCGGCGGGCACCGCCACCTCCCGAAAATGGGAGGGGCCGGGGGCAAGGGGAAAGACAAGCCTGGCGACGACAAGGCAGGGGCAAAGGCCGGAACCCCGCTGCGGGCCACGGGCAACGCCAAGAAGCCTGACGCGTCGGCGGCGTAACGAATGCGAAGGGGACCCGATCGGGTCCCCTTGTTCGTCAGATACCGTGGATGACCGACAGGCTCCACAGGAGTGCAAAGCCGCCGAGGGCGGCGAAGGCAACAAGGACCGGACTGGCGACGATCAGCATTGCGGCGAGCGCACGGAGAAGCGGATTACGGATGCCTGCCACCATCGAGAAGTCGTACCGCATCGCCTGATCTCCTGTCGTTCTCTTGGCCGCCCCTGCGGCCGTTCCGACCTCTCGACGCGGCATCTTGGCCGAGGGTAGCTGCCTCGCCTGCGCAGCAGGCGACGCCACGCGCTTGGGCATGAGCGCCCCCAGACAGGTATGCCGTAGAGGTGTGGAGGAACGGCGTCCAGGAAGGTCAAGATTCGATCGGATCGGGCTTGCGGGCGGTTCGGATCGCTTGGCGGACCTCATGGGTCCCGAACATTGCGATGATAGCGCCGGTCAGCCAGTAGCCAGACGCGAGCGTGTCGTCGCTCAAGGCAGCCCCGGCATTGAAGAGCAGGACGCCGTAGACAATGGCGGCAACCCCGCCGAGATACCCGGCGAGGCTGAGGAGGCGGCGCAACGCCGTTCGGCGGCGGAGGGCGAGGAGGACGGTCGTCGGCAACATGAGGGGTCTCCCGTGAGTCAGGAGACCAGCGTGCGGGCGGTCGGCGACGGCGTCTAGGTCAGGAAGTGGCGGCGATGTCGGCCAGGACGGCAACCGCGGCAACCGCAGCGCATGCCTGGGCGTCGTCCAAGGTCGCGGCGATGCCGTGGAGCAGGATGTCGTCCGACACGCCGACGATGGTCCACTCGTAGCCTGACGAGGTGCGCGACGGCTCGATCTCGGCCGCGACGACGAATCCGCCGACCTCGATCTCGGCCCAGGCGGCACCGACGACGGCGTGGCGGTCGGTCTTCCCGGGGAGGTTCACATCCCAGATGACGGGCAAGCGTTTGCCTGCCTCGATTGCACGGAGGCTGGCGGGGAGTCTCATGCGCGCGGCTCCGCGATCTCGTCGGGCAGCGCAGTCCAGGTCGGATCGGCATTGCGGTCAAAACGAGCGATCTCGAGGCTCGTCTTGGCCGCCAAGTAGGCCGAAAAGACCTCCTTCGTCACTACCTCGGAGACCGCGTAAACGACCTCGCGGAGACTGTCGGCACGCTCGCGAGCAGCGGTCTCCACAGCCTCCCTCGTCATCTCCGGGCCGTCGATGTCGATCCAGAGACGGTGCCCTCTCCAGTACACCTCGGACCACCATTGTAGCCGCCCGTCAAAGCGGGCGGGGCGCTGGTAGACCTGGATGGTCATGCCGCCCAGCGTGGCCTCCCGAATCTCGTATCGGGAGTGGTCGAAGGGGGGCATGGCGGGTCGCATCGGGGCCGCGGCCGTACCGGACTTCTGGCCTACGGTGGCGAGGTCCAAAGCGTCGCCAGGCACGCCCTCGTCATCGCGCGGGCGCGTTGTCATTTCATCGATGTCCATGGGTCTCTCCGGGGGATACCGCTCCCCACCAAGGCGCCGCGCGGGTTGGCGGCGGCTTGGTGGAGGGCGGCGGGCCGTAGCCCGCCGGGGGGTCGTCAGGCTGCCTCGCGCCGCTCCCACATCTCGGCAGCGAGGTCCCGCGACTCCCAGACGTATCGACGGTAGAGGTCCTTCCGTGCCGCGACGTCGTCAGGCATCTGCATGACCGAGACCGTGACGGAGCGATCGGGCGCGAAGAAGAAAGCGCGCACCTCGGCGCGGACCTCATCGTCGCTGTCGATCACGAAGAGCTGGACCGTCCACCCCCTCGGCACGCCTGCGGCGCCTTCGATCTCGGTCCCGGTGACCTCGTGGGGAAATTCGGCGGTCCAGTAGCGCGGGTCCTTGGAGCGCATGTTCACACGCATCCAGTCGGACAGGGTGTGCCACCTGTCGGCATAGGGCGGCCGATCGCCCTCGCGCGAGGGCGTCAAATCTTTCTCGATGTCCATGGGGTGTCTCTCCGGGACTCCGCGTCCCGCTGCGGCGCCGGTGATCCCCGGCGGCTTGGTGGAGGGCGGCGGGCCTTAGCCTGCCGGGGTCGGTGTCAGGCAGCCTCGGCGGTCCGACACTGCGTCACGATCCGATAGCGTGCGACATCGTCGCCGAAGCGCTGGACGAGTCGCGCGTCAGTCTCGTCGCCGACGTAGGCGCCTTCCGGCATCCGGAAGGCGCGCAGGATGTCGTCTCCCTCCTCGCGGCCTGAAACGCGCTCCAGGTTGACGGCCTCGCCACCTTCCTCCGTTAGGTCCCGCGCGGCCTGGAGGATGACCTCCTCGTCCTCGATCATGCCGAGGTAGCCGATCTTCACTGCGACGATGACGCGGTAGTCGCCTCGCGTGAAGACCAGCACCGGACCGAAGTCCGCGCGCATCGCCTCGACATGCGCCGCCTCGATCTCCTCGTCCGTGATCGCGTCGTCGACGCCGTAGAACTCGCGGAGCTGCACGGCGGTGTTGCGGACGTTCACGGCACCGTAGTCGACGCCATCCCTGATGGCCTGCGTGAGGTCCTCGACCTCGGTGATGGCCTGCTGCTCGGTCATGCTGGTCTCCAGTTGTTGGTTGTCGCGAGGGTGCCGTCTTGGCCGTCCCCCATTGGGCCGCTCCTGCCGCGAGCGGTCGGGTGGAGGACGGGGATCAGGCTCCGCCCCGTTCCACGATCTCCCGCACCGCCTGCGCGTCTTCCAGCACCCACGGCGCATGGTCGATGACGTATGCCCGAGCCTCAAGCGCCTCGGTCAGCACCGAGCCTGGATCGACGCCAAGACGGTCGGCCAAGGCGGTGAGCCAGTCGGCCGGGTCCGCCGGGAGCCGCAGGAGGCGGGTCGTGGAGTGCCTGCGACGGTAGCGGCGGGAGCGCTCCGCGTCGGTCATCGCGCGGTCGCCGATCGGCAATGCGCCGCAGCGGCGTGGGGTCTGGGTCGTCGTCTCGATCATCGTCGTCGCGCTCTCCGTCATGTGATGACACACACAACATGACGCAGAGCAATACGGGGCGTCAACCACCTCTATCAGCAAAATTGAACATACGTAAAGTTCTAGTTACTTCATCCGAAGTTTATGTGAAGCTCTATCTTGGGTAGAGTGACCGTCCATGCAGGAACTCTGGTGTATCGGGTCGCGGACGTGTCCTACAATTGCGCGGCTGAAGGCACTCAATACGTTTCGAATACTTTCAATCGAATCTTTTGGCGGAGCGAATACAAGGACTCGATCCGGGCGGCGCAAGGACTCGCAAGGATTCGAACCGCGGCGGTCCTGGCCGCGGCAAGGATTCGTCAAGGCGGACGGCACCGCCGATCTCGGCGACGCACGGTGTCCCGACCGACACGGCAGGACGGTCTCAAAGGTATGAGGTCGCCAAAATCGAGAATGTTCCCGGCCTCGCGAACTTTTTTCGATCAGGTTTCGCCCGTCGTCCGCCTGGGCTTGATGAGGGTCGGCAGCAGGGACCCCGATCGGCAGCGGGCGCGAACGGTCCCTGGCACCCCGCCTCGGCCGGGGAAGGCGGCGGCGAGGGCGGACATGATCTGCGCGGCGCCGGGCGCGTCCGTGGCGAGGATCATCAAGGCGGCATCGGCAAGGGCGGACCTGATCGCGTCGTCCGTCGCCAGCGGGACCCAGTCGCGGATGCCTCGCGCTTGGGCCGATCAGGCGCAGACGATGCCCCTAGAACGGCGCGCCGTACTTGATCCAAGAGTCCGCGGACCAAGTTCCCTCCCGCTCCTCGCGGGCGAGCCGCTCGCACAGTTCGAGCGCGGTGCTGCCGTCGATCCAGCAATCGCCGTCCGATACGTCGACGATCGCTTGGAATGCCTTGATCCGGGCGCGCGCATCGTCATCGAAGCATTCGATGAAGGGCACGCCCCGCGACTCGAACGAGAGCAGGGTCTGCACCGTGTCAAACGCGGAACGTCCCCAGCGTCCGTCTTCCTCCAGCATCGTAATCCGGCGCCCGAGCTCGCCGAGTGCATGGCTGACGGTTGCCTCCGTTCGGATGCCCCAATTCCCGACGGCGGCCCGGGCGAAGAAGTCCGGAAGGTCATTGCACCAGTGGTTGATGCTGCCGCTGATCCGATGGGCGAAGTGGTAGATGCCCATGATCGCGCGTCCGTCATGGACGAGGCGCTGGATCGCGAGGAAGTCCTCGAACACGTCGGGACGGTCGCCGCCCCTGAGGGAGACGCGGAGCGTAGCTATCAGGCCCCTGACCTCGACGGACTCCCAGAAGAGGCCCTTGTCCCGCGGGACGGGGAGAGGCGCGACGCGGCCGGGCTTCTCGGCCGCGGCTGCCAAGCGAGCGGCCGCATCCTCGGGCGTCCACTTGCGGCCCCGCCGCAGGGCCAAGAGGTCGCCCTTGGCAACGACGTGGAACGACAGCAGCGCAAGCGGCGCGAACGCCTTCAGGAGCCTCTCCCGCCGCTTGCGACGGGCGGCATCCGTCTCCGCCGGGTCCGACCACAGACGAGCCGCGATGTCGCTCGCGCGAAGGACGCAGAAGCCATCGACGGGGAGGAGGGCCGCTGCGATCTCGTGGAGGATACGGCCGTGCCCGTCCAGCGCGGCCACGCGGGCGTCGCGCTTCGGAGCGCCCCGGCCCGTCGCCAGCGCGCGCGATGCCTTGCGCTCGCTCACGTCGAGGTGCTGCGCGACGGCCTTGGCGGTCACCGGTCGTCCAATCTCCTCAAGGTAGTCGGGAACGACGGCGCTGATGATCAGCTTCTCCACGGCGCGTCCCTCGGCTGTCGTCCGCGGCGCCGGACGGGCACGCTTCTGGCCGAACCGCTGGACCATGAAGCGCGCGACGCCCTCCGCCGTCGTCCGGATCTGAGCGTCGGAGAGATCGACTCCGTCCGGCCGCCCCTCGCGCCAGCGGAGGAGGGCCGACCGACACCAGGCGGCGATTTCCCCGGCCTGACGCTCGGCTTGGGGCATCATGCCCCAGCGCTCGTATGCCTGCGCGCGAAGCCACTCGAAGGCCTCCGGCGCAATGCTCATGTCTTGACGGGTGCGGCTCGATCGCGCATCGTCACCTCCATTGAAACGCATCCATGACCCGGCCGGGACTGCAATCCCATGTGGCCGGGTCGATGCGTTAAAGGGTCAGGTCCGGACGGACCTCCGTCAAGCGTCCGACTGCGTCGGCCGAAGACGGGCCGACCGTCGCTCCGCTCCTAACGGCCCTACCCAAAGACCCTCCCTAACTAATAAAGGCATTTCGGCGAAGACGGCTTTCGCGCCGGGTAAGCGCCTGTATGGTCTGGCGATTTCCAGGAAACGGCGTGTCACATGGCCGGACGCCGAAGTCGCAAAACGCTTCGAAAGTCGAAACATTCGGTTCGAAACTCCCGAACCGTCGAAGGTCGCCTTAGTTCGAGAGTCCCGAACCGTCGAACCATCCGGCTTCGTGTGGTCGTTCGATAGTTCGGGACTCTCGAACTATCCGCTCGGTCGTCGATCCTGCATCGATCGAGAACGTTTCGAAACTCGAAGCGTCTTATTCGAGAGTTCCGAACTCTCGAAGCTCCGCGTTTCGGCGTGGATCCGTGAGAATGCGAGTAGCTTTGGCAACCGAAGGTTTCCTCGATCGTGCCAGGGTGACGGCTCCACGATCGACGGAGTCCTCATGCGTCTAGCCGCCAGCGTCCTGACCATCGCCGCCATGCTCACCCTGTCGCCCGCCGCGATGGCCGGTCCCGATCTGTCGCGGTCGGTCTCGGCGGGGGCGGAGCGGGGTGCAGCCGCCTTCCGCGGCATCTACGGGGAGAGCGGGATCAGCGGCGCCGCCGAGGCGGTCGAGACGTGCTACGGGTCCCTCAACAGGACGGCAACCGTGGAGAAGCTGGCGGAGTGCGCCGCGCTCGACATCACCGCCGCCAACGTCGATGGGCAGGCGGTCGCGAGCCTGGGGGTTCCTGCGTATCCCTTCTTCTCCGGGCCGCAGCTCGAACGTCGAGTCGGCACCGGAATGAAGGTGGCGGGCCTGACCAAGGCCGAGCGCGCCGCCTTCGATCGCGCGATCATGGCGGCGCTGGGCGGCGGGGAGGAGGAGCCGACGCCGTCCTCGTCGACAAAGGCCGAGGTGGTCTCCCTGAACTCGCTCGACGGCCTGCCATACGACCACAACGGGTCCGAGATGATCGTCGACGCCGGGAAGGGTGTGATCGTGTACGCGAAGCCAAAGGCCTCGATCGCCGGGACCGTGAAGCCGGGGACGGTGCTCTACCGCGGCCGGCCGTGGAGCCTGGACCCGAGGTCGGTGCCGATCCGCGGGACCGCCTTCGTCTACAAGAAGGGCTGCGCGCCTGCGCCATACGAAGTCCGGGGGGAGTACCGGGGCCAAGGGTTCAGCCTGTCCGGGGCCGCCCCCGTCCGGTCGAAGACCTCGTGCGCCATCACCGGCGTCACCACCTCGTCGGGGAACGCGAGGTTGGCGTTCGAGAGCACGTACATGGACGAGTGAACTTAGCGGCGACTGACAATCGGACCCGCTTGGCGTAAGTGATTCCTCCATGACGTGGTCGGCATCCATTCGGCCAGCATGGAGCGCCCCGCGACATGACCCGCATCAGAAAACTGAGCGTGCAGAACTTCCGAGGGATTCGCTCGCTCGAATGGCTTCCGGAAGAAGGCATCAACTGCCTCGTCGGTCCCGGCGACAGCGGGAAGTCGACCGTCCTAGAAGCGATCGACCTATGCCTCGGTGCGCGCAGGGCCCCACAGATCGGGGATGCCGACTTCCACCTGCTCGACTGCGGGCGCGAGATCGTGATCTCCGCCACGTTGGGGGCATTGGACGGAAACCTCATGGCGCTGGAGTCCTACGGCCAGTTCCTGCGCGGCTTCGACCGTACGGTCGGCCTGCTGGAGGACGAGCCGGGGCAGGGCCTCGAGACCGTGATCACCGTCGAGATGCGGATCGGCGAGGACCTCGAGCCTCAGTGGTCGCTGGTCTCGGACCGCGCGTCCCGACTAGGGCTGACCAAGAACCTGTCCTGGGGCGACAGGACACGCATCGCGCCGACTCGGCTGGCGGGAGCCGGCGGCCATAATCTCGGCTGGCGTCGCGGATCGGTCCTCAGCAAGGTTTCCGACGAGAAGGTCGATGTGTCTTCCGTGCTGAGCCGGGCAGCACGCGACGCCCGGACCACGTTCGGCGAGGAGGCCGCGAAGGACCTCGCCTCGGCGCTCCAGTCCGTCCAGGGCCTGTCAGATCGGCTGGGGGTGCCGGTGGGCACTGGGGTCACGGCAATGCTCGACCCGCGATCGATGGACATCCGCAGCGGGACCGTGTCGCTGCACGATTCCGACGGGGTCCCCCTCCAGGGCCTTGGGCTTGGCTCGTCCCGTCTTCTGGTCGTCGGCTTGCAGAGGCTCGTCGCCGAACAAGCATCCATGATCCTGGTGGACGAACTCGAGCACGGACTGGAGCCGCACCGCATCCACCGCCTACTCTCGGAACTGGGGTCGAAGGAGCAGGTTCCGCCGCTCCAAGCCTTCCTAACGACCCACTCGCCGGTCGCGGTCAAGGAACTCACGACGCATCAGCTCCAGGTCGTCCGACGCACCTCGTCCGGAGAGGTCTCGATCGTTCGGGTCTCGGTCGCGGGCGACGTGCAGGGTGCCGTGCGG
The DNA here is from genome assembly GCF_014196835.1 of Aureimonas pseudogalii. Classification (GTDB taxonomy): domain Bacteria; phylum Pseudomonadota; class Alphaproteobacteria; order Rhizobiales; family Rhizobiaceae; genus Aureimonas; species Aureimonas pseudogalii. The sequence continues at coordinate 142,314 of NZ_JACIEK010000011.1, read as the reverse complement.
CTCGCGCCCGACGCGCTCCTGTCGCGGTCGGTGCTGGTCTGCGAGGGAGCGACGGAGGTCGGGTTCGTCCGGGGCATCGATCGCTACCGGACGGATCACGGCTATCCATCTTTGACCGCCCATGGTGTCGGCTTGGTGGACGGTGGCGGAAGCAACACCTTCGCGCGCGCCTCAGCGTTCATCGCCATGGGCTATCGCACCGCCGTCCTTCGGGATAGCGACAGGCCGTCTGGACCCGAGGAGGGCGCGTTCCTCGCTCAGGGCGGCGAGGTGTTCGCTTGGCGGGCTGGCCATGCTGTTGAGGACGAACTGTTCCTCGGCCTCGGCGACGCGGCGGTTGGCGCTCTGCTGGAGAGCGCAGTCGCGATGAAGGAGGCCGATCTCGTCGATCAGCACATCAAATCGACTTCGGCAGGGAGACACGGACTAGAGCATCTACGTAACTTGATTGCCTTCGGCGGGCTGGGCCTCGACGAGCGGGGTGCGCTGGCGTCCGCCGCGAAGAAGGGGGGCTGGTTCAAGCAAATCACCGCTATGGAAGACGCGGCTCATGACGTAGTGGGGCCGAACCTCAGGACGGCCGACGCTCAGTTGACCAAGGTCGTAATCGATGCGTTCAAATGGATCGACGGAGTCTAAGGCTCATGGACCTTTTGTCGATTGAGCGCGGTTCGGTCGTCGCACCCGCGGGGTGCGGCAAGACCGAACTGATCGCCACGGCGTTGCTCCGCCATGCCCGGCCGTTGCCGATCCTTGTTCTCACGCACACGCACGCGGGCGTCGCAGCACTTCGCCGCAGGCTTGAGCGGTCGGGGGTCTCCCGTCGGGCCTACAGGCTGTCGACGATCGACGGGTGGGCGATGAGGCTCATATCGACGTTCCCCGCGCGTTCGGGCCATGACCCGGCGATCGTCGAGGCGGCACGTCCCGACTATCCGGAGGCGAGGAGAGCTGCGGCCGGGCTGCTTGCCGCCGGGCATGTCGACGACGTGATCCGGGCCAGCTACGACAGGCTGATCGTCGACGAGTACCAGGACTGCTCCTGCCTCCAGCATGCCACCGTCGCAGGGATCGCGGCTCTCGTTCCGACTGCGGTGCTGGGCGACCCGATGCAGGCGATCTTCAACTTCGGCAAGATCGACTGCATGGCGGACTGGGTCGGCGACGTCCTCGCGACGTTTCCGGTGGCGGAGACCCTGGACACCCCATGGCGCTGGATCAACGCGGGAGCGCACGATCTCGGCGCTTGGCTCCTGGAGGTTCGCGGGACCCTGGAAACTGGCGGCCGCGTTGATGTGAGGAACGGGCCGAACGTCACCTGGGTGCGGCTCGACGGGTCGGGAAGCGACCACCCATCCCAACTGCGCGCCTGCCTCACCAAGTCCCCCGTCGCGGGCGGCAACGTGCTCATCATCGGCGAGAGCACCAATCCGGCCTCGCAACGAGCGTTCGCCAGCCAGACACCCGGCGCGGTGACCGTCGAAGCCGTCGACCTCCAGGACCTCGTCATGTTCTCGCAGCGGCTCGACCTGTCGGCACCGAACGCGCTCGAGGTGATCGTGGACTTCGCCGAGAGCGTCATGAACAACGTCGGGGGCAAGGACTTCGTCCGACGGGTTCAGGTGCTTCGGGGTGGACGTGCGCGGAAGGAGGCTAACGGTGCCGAGTCTGCCGCGATGGCGTTCGAGGACGATCGGTGCCACAGCCGGGTCCTCGCACTCCTGTCGGAGATCAACGCTCAGTCGGGCGTCAGGGTCTACCGTCCGGCCGTTCATCGGGCGTGCATGCAGGCACTCCGTCAATCCACCGATGCCGACGGGTTTCGCGCTGCCTGCGTCCGAATGCGCGAAGAGCATCGCCAACTCGGCAGGGAACTACCGAACCGAGCGGTTGGGAGCACCTTGCTCCTGAAGGGGCTGGAGGCCGACGTCGCGGTGATCCTGTCGGCGGACAAGATGGATGCCCGACACCTGTATGTCGCCATGACGCGCGGTGCACGCAAGCTGGTGATCTGCTCGCGCGCGCCCACGCTGGGTTTCTGATCAAGGCATTCGGTGAACGCCGCAGCGGGTGGTTTTCCGCCCGTCCGCTTACTGCTGCTACTCGTAGGTAGCTGACATTCAGTTGCTCCCGACGGGTTCGGCGACGTCCAAATTTGAGTCCAATCGATCGGCCCCAAAGACAGCGCCACACGCAGCGAACATGCCACCAAGCCAATTCGGCGCGGACTGTTGCTCGCGCCGAGCATGGCGATTTTGGACCCAAGCGTCTCTAGCGGCTGGCGAGGACCGGGCTGGCCGTGCCCTTCAGACCCTCGACCACGACCAGCCCCGGCTCCTTGCCCGCCGTCGGCTCCCCCGGGGCGCCGATCGTGCGCACCGGGCCGATGCTGGAGGCCATGCCGACTCCCTTGTCGTTGGTCTTCAGCACCACGACGGGCTCGGTTTGCCCTTCGAAGAACACGCCGTATTCGGTCATCGGCTTCAGCTTGGCGACGCTGACGTCGATCGTATCGACGAGCCCGAGATTGCGCGAGACGACCATGCCGGAACCGTCCGCGCCCTCGGGTGCCTTCAGCGATAGCGTCAGGTTCTCTGGACCCGCCTTCAACGGCACGAGGTTTTCGGTGCCCGCGCCCTCGGGAACCGCGCCCGGCACGAATACGAGGGCCTGCGGGGCCTGTCCGATCGGGATTTCCGCGACGACCTTCTGCTCGGCCGTGTCGATCACGTCGACCTTGTCGCCGTTCTCGAGCCCGACGAAGATCCGGCTGCCGTCCTCCGATCCCCAGATGCCGTGCGGCAATGCGCCGACGGGGATGGTTGCGACGAGCTGCGTCTTCTCGCCGGGCTTGTAGACCTTCACGACGTTCTCGCCGCCGATCGTGACGTAGACCAGCGTCGCGCCGTCCACCGTGCCGAAGCCGAGATGGTTGGAGATCGGTCCGCTGTCGATCACCTCCTTCACCTCGAGCGTCTTGGCATCGACGCGCGTGACCTTGCCGACGTCCTTGTGCGTCAGCCAGACGTCGCTGCCGTCAGGGCTCACCTGTACGAAGGGCACGAATGGCGAGACGACCGGGATCCGCTTCACCAGCGCATGGCTCGCGACGTCGAAGACCTCGAGCACCGGGTTGAACGAGTTGGCGACGAAGGCGAGCTTGCCGTCGCGTGAGAACTTGGTCATGCCCGGACCGCTTGTCGTCGGGATGCTGCCCGTCTCCTTGAAGGTCGCGGCATCAATCACCGACAGATAGTCCTCACCGCGCACCGTCGCCCAGACTTCCGTCCCGTCCGGCGTGAAGAAGGCCTCGTGCGGGTTGCGCCCGACATAGGTCGTGCCCTTCACGACATTGGTCGCCGTGTTGATGAAGGTGACGGAGTTTGTCACCGTCGAGACGACGACAAGCGTCTTGTGGTCCGGCGAGAAGCCGAGGCCATGAACGTTGACCTCGCCCTTGTAGAGGGGGCTCAGAACGTCCGGGCGCGGATTGCCGAGCCGGATCTGGCCCAACAGCTTGTTCGCGACGGGGTCGATGACCGAGACCGTGTTGGAGTTCTGGTCGGCGGTGTAGACGCGGTCTGACGCGGCAGGCAGCGCGAAGGCCGACGTCGAGACGAGGAGCGCGGCGGCGAGGATGGCGGTGCGGGTCATGGGGTTGTCTCCGGAACGGGCTTTGGTTTGTCGGCGGATGCGGCGAGCATCGAGCGCATCAGCGCGATCTCGTAGGTCTGTTCGGTGATGATGGACTGCGCGAGGTTGCGGATCGCCGGGTCCCCGGTCGAGCCGAGGACGGCCTTGGCCATGTCGATCGCGCCCTGGTGATGCGGGATCATCTGGGACAGGAAGTCGTGCTCGGGATCGCCGGTCACCTGAGCCGACATCATGCCGGCGTGCATCCTCTCCATCGCCTCGGCGGTCGCTTCGGCATAGTGTGAACCGTCGGGCGTGGCCGGCACCATCGGCGAGTGCTGATGAGCGGGCGCGTCCTGCGCCTCTGCCGAGGAGAGTGACGCCCCGGCGAAGGCCAGGGTCAGGAGAAGCGTCTTCAGCATGGATTCACAGGGTCCTCGAAGTACGGGGTCGGCAAGAAGACGCGTGCGGACGCCTTTCATTCCCGTGGCGGCAACATTTATTCGGGGCGAGGCGCCTGAAGCATCCATCGCCTCCATCGATCGGAATGACCAAAACAACGCGTTGGATCGAACGATCGCCGTTGTGCATGGTCCCGGCAGGATAAGGACCCCGCCGATGACCTTCGAACAGATGCGTGCCGTCACCCTCGGCCTCCAACCGCTGTCACGCCTCGACAGCCCGCGGGAGGTCGTGCGCCAGTTCACCCCGAACTGGTTCGCCGCCACGATGGGCACCGGGATCCTGGCAATCGCGCTGTCGCAGTTCCAGGCAGACGTGCCGATGCTGCATCCGGTGGCCGAGGGCCTCTGGATGTTCAACATCGCGCTGTTCACGCTCTTCGCCGGCCTCTATGCCGCCCGCTGGATCTTCTTCTTCGACGGGGCTAAGCGCATCTTCGGCCATTCCGTCGTGTCAATGTTCTTCGGCTGCATCCCGATGGGCCTCGCCACCATCGTCAACGGCTTCCTGATCTTCGGCCTGCCGCGCTATGGTGAGGTCGCGCTCAGGATCGCAGAGACGCTCTGGTGGATCGACGTCGCGATGGCAGCAGCCTGCGGGGTTGCCATCCCCTTCATGATGTTCACCCGGCAGAGCCACTCGATCGACCAGATGACGGCGGTCTGGCTCCTGCCGGTGGTCGCGGCCGAAGTCGCGGCCGTCTCCGGGGGACTGCTCGCGCCGCATCTCGTCGATCCGCATTCCCAGCTCGTGGTGTTGACCCTCTCATATGCGCTCTGGGCGCTGTCGGTGCCGATCGCGCTCAGCATCCTCGTCGTGCTCCTACTGCGCATGGCCGTCCACAAGCTGCCGCACGCCAACATGGCAGCGTCGAGCTGGCTGGCGCTCGGGCCGATCGGCACCGGTTCGCTCGGGCTGATGACGCTGGGCGGCGCGGCCCCCGCGATCCTTTCCGCCAACGGTCTGGAGCGCTTCGGCGCCTTTGCGGAAGGGCTCGGCCTCTTCGGCGGGCTGCTTCTCTGGGGCTATGGGCTCTGGTGGCTGGCGATGGCCGTGCTCGTGACGCTGCGCTACCTGCGCGATGGCCTTCCCTTCAACATCGGCTGGTGGGGCTACACGTTCCCCCTTGGTGTCTATGCCGTGGCCACGCTGAAGCTCGGCACCCTCCTGCCGATCGCTGCCATCCAGGTCTTCGGTGCGGTGCTCGTCGCGGTGCTGGCAGTGCTTTGGGTGATCGTCGGCACGAGGACGGTGCGCGGTGCCTGGAGGGGCGATCTCTTCGTCTCGCCCTGCCTCAAGGCCGATTGAGAGAAGGAAAAGCAGCCGCCGGCGGTTGCTTGTTGAGGAAGGCGGTGACGCCGGCCCGGAACCGGACGGCGCCGCCCTGGGCGGGGTGGCGCACGTAGGTGGCGGGGATACCGAGCCCGTCCGCCGCACGCTGTGCCACCCGGCCGATGCAGAGGATTCGGCGCGGCGCGAAGATCGCGACGATCATCTCCAGCACCTTCCGATGTTCGGCGATCTCGGTCCGCGTCGGCGTCCGGTTGCGCAAGGGCAGAACGCCGCGATGGGGATGGAAGAGCACCGCGTTCCAGAACAACGGCAGCGGGTCGGGCACCGCGTTCCAGATCTCCCGGGAGGTTCCAGACTCCAGTGTCGGCAGGGTCCCGCGGGTCGCCCGCGCCAGCGGCGGATCGAGGCCGAGCCGCTCCGACAGGTCGGCGAGCCGCCCGTCGCCCGTGAACGGCACACCTGTCCGACGCGCTCCAAAGCGCGAGGGTGCTTCGCCGAGCCAGAGGTCATTGACGCCGCGATCCGCCATCGCGGCGAGATAACGCCCGAGATTGCGACGGCGGATGGCTGGCGCGTCAGCGTCCTCAATCTCCGCGTCGAACCCGGCATAGGGGTTGAACAGGTTGGCCTTTTCAGGCAGCGCCGCGAGACGCTCGACGATCGCGTCGACTGAATGTCGTCTGGACGTGGTCGATCCATCGATCACGCCGGCGGCACCTCGATCGTCGGCAGCTCGGCGAGAAAGGCGGCGACGGCGCGGCTCGGGTGACGGTCCCTCGCCAACACCGAATGGAACCCGCGCGACGGCAGGTCGAAGGGTAGCGCCACCAGTGTCCCCGTGCGAAGGCCTGCATCCGCGACCACGGCGGGGAGGATCCCGACGCCGGCGCCCGCCTCAATCGCCGCGCGCACGGCCTCGTTCGAGGGCAGTTCGAGTTCGACCGACAGCGCGGTGAGATCGACACCGAAGGCTTCGAGCGCACCTTCGAGGATCGCGCGGGTGCCCGAGCCCCGTTCGCGAAGCACCCAGCGCGCCGATGCAAGATCCCCGGCCGCGACGGGAGACCTGGAGCCTCTGTGCCCTGATGCCGCGACCAGCATCAGTCGATCATCGGCGACGCGTTGCGTGCCGAGTCGGACATCGCCGAGCTCGTCCTCCACGAAGCCGAGATCGGCCGTGCCATCCAGCACCGCCTCGGCCGTGCGCGCCGTGTTGGCGATGCTCAGCCGAAGTTCGATGCCGGGATGGCGAGCCTTGAAGCCCGCGAGCACCGGCGGCAACCAGTGGTTCGCCACCGTCTGGCTGGCGACGATGCGGAGACGACCCCGCTTCAGTCCGGCAAGTTCGGAAAGCATGAGGCCGGCATCCTCGGCCCGCGCAAGCACCGCGCGGGCCTCGGGCAGGAACAGGCGCCCCGCCTCGGTGAGTTCGATCCTCCGCCCCACGCGGTCGAACAGCCTGATGTCGTGGCGCTCCTCCAGCGCGGCGATGGCGGCGCTCGTCGCCGACTGCGTGAGGTTCAGCGACTTCGCCGCCTCCGTCACGTGCTCGCGTTCGGCAACGGCAACGAAGATGCGAAGCTGATCGAGCGTCACAGCGTACCGCCGGAGATGCCCGGGGCGGGGCGGTTCAGGCTGTCGTAGATGGCCGTCGCCACCTGCATCAACCGTTCGCGCGGCGCCTCGGCCGACACGACGTAGCCAAGGCCGGCGTCGCGCCAGAAGAAGGCTGAGACGCCGTTCTCCTCGACGAACTGGAACGACGTCTCGTCCTTCTCGTCGGTCTTGATGAACAGCGTCAGCCGCGTGCCCTGGTCGTCGTCGTACATCAGCATCGCGGCGGGACCCACGCCCGCAGGCAGGAGGCGCCCGCCCATCAGCCGATAGCCGAGCCCTGTCAGGTCCGGAGCCGACAGCCGCGTTCCCAGCCGCTTCGATAGCCATTGCAGGAGATGTGCCTCCTCGTCGGCCCGCACTTCGACGGGATGGACCACCTCGACCACGAAGGTGCGATGCGCCGCAATCGCCTCGTCGGCCATGACCGCCACACGAGGCATCTGCGGCGGCACGCGCAGGACGTCGTTCGCCAGCCACCCGCCGGCGCTGCCGAGGATCAGCCAGCCCATGACAGCCGCGATGCGCAGACGCGTGACAGCAAACCGACCGCGCCGGGCCTCGCGGATGTTGGCGATGCGTAACCGCGCCGGGATCGGCTCCCCGGCCTTGAAGGCAAGCCGTTCGCGCAGTGCCCGGGCGATCTCGCGGTCGCGATCGAGGGCCGCGGCGATCTCCGGTCGCTCCGTGAGATAGGCCTCGACTGCGGACAGCCGCTCGGCCTCAAGCCGTCCGTCCACATAGGCTTGCAGGTCGTCCTCGCCGACGGGCGTGTCCCTGCGGCTCATTTGACTCTCCTCAAGGGCGCGCGAATCCCGGTCTCCAGGATGGCGCGCAGCTTCTCGCGCGCCCGCGATAGGCGCGACATGACCGTGCCGACCGGCAGCCCGATCACCCGCGCCGCCTCGTCGTAGCTCATGTCTTCGACCCCGACGAGAAGGAGGACTGTGCGGTGCTCTTCACTCAGCGCATCGAGCCCAGCTAGGACGTCGCGGAGCCCGGCGCGGCCGTCCTGGTCGCCGTCCACCGCCGGCGGCGAGGCCATCTCGTCGAGCGCCACGTGAGGCCCACGCCGCTTGTGCTGGCGCAGGCCCGAGAGGTGGAGGTTGCGCAGGATGGCGAACAGCCAGGCGCGCAGGTCGCCGTCGGGCCGGCGCAGGTGCCAGCGCCCGACGGCACGCTCCAGGCAGTCCTGGACGAGATCGTCGGCGGCGTCGCCATCGCGCACCAGCCCATAGGCATAGCGCCTCAGGCCCGGAATGAGCGGTTCGATCCGCGCCGCGATCTCGTCGGTGGACATGCCTTACTTCGCCAGCGTTGGGTCGATCTGCCAGATCTCGTCGGTGAGCTTGCCGTCCCGGAACAGCATGACGTAGCGCACCGGGATCTTGTTGTCGTTGGCGAAGACGACATCGGCGACGACGGTGGCGCCCTTCGGGTTCATGCTCTCGCGCATCTCGACGACGGTGGCCTTGAGGCCGGTCTGCGCCTTGGCGAACTTTGCCCAGGTCGCGGCGATCTCGGGGCCCGTGTAGGTGCCATCGAGCGGACCGCCGACCCAGTGAAGCGTTGCGGACGGCGCATAGGCGGCGGTGACCGCGGCGCTATCGCCCTTGGCGATTGCTTCGATATGCGCCTTCGCCATGTCGCCGGCGGGACCCGCAAGCGCGGTCGAAGCCCCGGCGGAAAGAATGGCGATGGCTGCGAAAAGGGTCTTCATGGCTCGGTGTCCTTCGGTTCGGCCGCGATTGGCCGACGGAAGACGTTCAGGAACGGCGCTTATTCCCAAAGGACTGAAAATTAGAGACGAGCAGGTTCAGTTCGGCGTTCAGACGGAACGTCCGCTAACGGCGCAAGCTGAAAGGGCGCCAAACGGCTCCGAGGGGTCGATAGCGGCGGTTCAGTGCGGCCGTGCCTTGGCGATGATTCGGGAAACGGTTGGCTGGCTCACCTGGTAGAGCCTCGCCATGTCGGCCGCCGTTTTCCGGCCTGACAACACGCTCTCGGCGATCTCCTCGCGCTGGCGGGCGGAAAGCTTGCTCCGACGCCCGCCGACCCGGCCTTCGATCCGAGCTTGTCGGAGACCGGCCGCGGTGCGCTCGCGGATAAGCGACCTCTCGAACTCTGCGAATGCCGCGACCATGTGTGACATCATCCGTCCGGCTGGGGTCGTGGTGTCGATGGCCTCGGTCAGGCTGCGGAATCCCGCCCCCGCGGACTCGACCCGCTCCATGATCGTCAATGCGTCGCGGAGGGACCTCGACAGGCGATCGAGCTTCCAGGTGACGAGGGTATCGCCGGGGCGCAGGTGGTCGAGCAGCCGATGAAGCTCTGGGCGGTCCCAGCGCCCGCCCGACGCGACCTCCTCAAACACGCGATCGCATCCGGCGTCGCGCAGCGCGCAGGCCTGGGCGGTAGTGGACTGATCGTCACTGGTCGAGACGCGGGCGTAGCCGAGGAGCATGGGAGGGGCCTTTCGCAAACGGCCGTTTGGGGAAGGCTCGGGCGGGCACCGACGGCGCAACGGGTTCGGCCTTTCACAATCCTCTTGCGCTGGGTCGGCAAGGCGCAAGCGGTTTCCGGAAGGCGGCGGTCAGCCTGGAACGACTTGCCGGAAATCGAAGCGGACGAGGAACGCCCGCTCCTCCGCGCTCGCCGGGGTGAAGGCGAAGCCGGCGGGCGACGAGTAGTACAGGTAGCCGTCCCGCTCGTAGGCCGTCACGGCTGGGTCGGCGTTCACGACGACATCGCGGAGGCAGGCCGGAAGGCTGCGCGTCGGGATGTAGCAGACGTAGTACGTGCGCCCGTTGACCGACAGGATGTTCGTCGGCCTGTCCGCGATAATCTCTGCGCCGATCACCGCCATGGGCCGGGTCGTGCGGTACGTGGCGCCGGCGACGGCGGGGCGGGAACTGTCCGCCGTGACCGGCGGCGGGAGCAGCACGTCGGGTCCCGACTGGACGGCCCCGGCGGGCAGAGACGGCGCGGGCGCCGCGATCGCGACAGGGCGGGCGCGGTAGAGGTAGTTCGCTGCCGGGGCCGGGACGGTCGTCCCGGCGGCGAGGACGAGGGCCAGGAGGGCGGTGGCGGTCGGGGTGGTTGCGCGGGGCATCGGCATTCCTCGTGAGGTCGGAACTCCGATGGTCGGTGCCGGCGGACTCCCCGTCGAGCGTGATCGACGTCGCCGGCGGGAACGCGGCCGGGGAGCGGCGGCACGGCCGTCGCTAGACGGACGGACCGGGGCGCTGCTCGGCGGGTAGGGCCGTCCCTGTTTTCCAGTCCCGCGAGCCGGGATCGTAGCCGAAGGCGGAGCAGCCCCGGCGCGCCGCGCCGTCACGTAGCGCCGAAGGCGCGCCGGGGCTGTGGTAAACGGGGGCGGGACGGGTCCAGTCGAACGCAAGGTCCGCTCCCATTCCGTTGGCTACGACCGTACCTGAGTTGTTAGGTATGGTGAGGCGGGCGACGTTGCGGACAGTCGAGCTTTTCTGCGGTGCGGGCGGTCTCTCGCTCGGGCTGGGCCGCGCCGGTTGCGAGGTGGCCCGCGCGATCGACGTTTGGCCGGAGGCGGTTGCGGTCTACCGCGCGAACCTCGGCGATCATGCCGAAGTGGCCGACATCGGCGATCTCCTGGCGGTCGCGCCGGCCGTGGCTGCGCTACGTCCCGAGCTCATCTGCGGTGGACCGCCTTGCCAGGATTTCTCCGCCGCGGGGCGCCGCGTCGAGGGCGAGCGGGCATCCCTGATGGTGGCGTTCGCCATGGTCGTCGTTGTCGCGCGACCGCGATGGGTGCTTATGGAGAACGTGCCGCAAGCCGCTAAGTCCGCCGCATGGGCGACAGCGCGGGAACTGCTCGTCCGGGCAGGCTATGGTCTGTCGGAGGCCGTGGTCTGCGCGAGCCGCTATGGGGTCGGCCAGAGTCGCCGACGTCTGATCGTGGTGGGGAGGCTGGGGGAGGCGGACGGATTCCTCGCCTCCTCGATCCGTGCCGCGGCGAGCGACAGGCCGACGACGATCCGCGACGTTCTAGGCGGCGAGGTCGGGGAAGTCGTCCATGCCCATCCGCGGCATGCGGGTAAGCGGCGGCTCTGGAGTTCGGACGGTCCGATGCCGACCATCCGCGAATCGACACGACGCCCGCTGCCTGCGAATGCCGACCTCTCGGCCGCTGACCGGGCCTTGCTCGCACTTGGCGCCCTCTACGTCAGACCGTTCGGCGGCGGACGCGGCGTCCGCAGCGTAGATGAGCCGTGCCCTGCCATCGTCCGGACTTCGGCGGAACCGCCGGGGCCACGCTACCTGTCCGCCCCGCACCGCGACGACATCGCGCCGGCCGGTTCGGTCCCATGCCTGACGCGGGAACAGGCATCGCGTCTGCAAGGGTTCCCGGCGGGCTGGGACTGGTCCGCTGGCGGCCGACTGAGGAACGTTGACCAGATGATCGCCAACGCGGTCCCTTCCGGCCTCGCCGAAGCGATCGGCCGCGTGATCATGGCGCGCGACAGGGGCGAGACGGTGCCGGCACTGGAGCCGGGGTTCTCGACGTGGCTTCGAGCGAAGGGGGTGGTCGGGCAGACCCTTCGAAATCGACGCACCCAACTCGGTCGGGCGCGTCGGCTGCTCGGAGGTCGAATCCTTGCCGACCTCGCTGCCGAACTGGCGATGCTTGAGGCCGTCGAAGGATTCGCGAAGCTCTCGACGGGGGTCCGGTCGGACCTGCGGGCTGCGCTGCGGCTGCATGCCGAATGGCGGGCGATCCCGCCGACGCCGCGTCGGACGAGGTCCGTGATGGTGGCGGACGCGGTCGAAGAGAGGTCCGACGAGCGGGCGGCTGCCTGATCCCCTCCCGGTCCTTCGGACCAGCTCCAACCTTCCCAGGAGGGTCTCACGCCCCCGCAGGGGCGTTGCCGGGATCGGACGGTTCGCGCCGGCTACGCCGACGCTCGCCGTCCCCGCAACTTTGCAAGGATACGGAGGGCTTTCGCATCTTCGTCGGGACGAGGCATGTCCTCGACCCCGGCGAGGCCGGCCGGGTCGGAGTCGTCGTTGAGCCACAGGCGCCATGCCGCCATCTTCGACGCTCCGACGATCGACGGAACCTGATCGGCAGGAAGACCGGGTCGCGGGGTCAAGATCGCAAGAACCCCGATCGCGGGATCGAAGCTCACCTCGGCGACAATTTGGCGGAGCTGCTCGGCGAGGCGCGTCCGGATCGCGTGACGGTCGTCCCCGTCGGCCTCGTTCATCGCCCTCGACAGATCGACGGCCTCGCCGAGCCGAGCCTTGAGTCCTGGGTCGGCGGCGACTGCCGCGGCTGCCTTCGTGGCCTCTGCGAGTTCGCGCCTGATCGTCTTGGCTTCGCCACCGAGCGCCCGGTAACGATCGACTGCTCCCTCTTCGCCGTCCTCCACCAGCGCGAGGAGGCGTCCACGGCCTACCTCGATTTCGGCAAGCCGGGCGGCAAGGAGCGACACGCGATCCGCCTCGGTGGTCGGCTGCGCGCCATTCAGGATGGCTCCGGCATCAAGGTAAGCGAGTCCCCGGAGGAGGCGGGACTCGATATGGTCAACCCGCCAGCGGCCATCGTTCTCACAGCCAGCCTTCCGAGCTGCCACCGAGCATACGAAGTAGCTCCCGCCTTTCGGCATGGCACCTTTGTTGACGAGGTGCATGGCCCCGCCGCAACGCGTGCAACGGCCGAGGCCGAGGAGGAGGTGGGCAACGCCCCTTCCGCGTCGACCAGCGGCGACGCGGCGTCCCTGCGATGCCTGTTGGGCGCGCCAGTAGGTGTCTTCGTCGACGATCGGCGGGTAGTAACCGATGATCGGGTCTCCAGAAGGCTGACGGGTCCCGGCCCGGCTGCTGCCGACGTGAGGCTGGTACTCACCGAGAACAAGACGGCCAGTCAGAATCTTCCCGACCGTTGATATTTGCCACCCGACGCCGCCTCGCCACGTCGGCGTGCCCGCCCCGTTGAGCTTGGCGACGATCTGCCTTCGCCCATAGCCCTCGATCGCCCATTGGAAGATCGTCCGCACGATCTCCGCGCGATCCTCTCGAACGACGAACCGCCCGCCCTCGATCGCGATCCATTCGGGACAACGCGAGGTGAGGGGACGGCCCTCCTCACGGGCGGCAGCCTTCTTGGCGGCCCATGCCGCCCCGACGCGTTCCCCTTTGATCCGGGACTCTTCGTGGGCGCGAGCCATGACCGCGATGGACACTATCAGCGGCGTCCAGTCCGTCCGCAGGCGCTCTTCGGAGTAGACCTGCCCATCGGAGAGGGTGACGACGATCACGCCTGCGCGGATCAGGTCGAAGAGCCTCGCCGCGGCATCCAGGACGGCCTCGCGGGACAGGCGGTCCAAGGATTCGACGATGAGAAAGGAGTCTCGCGGAACCTTGCCTGCCTCGACCAAGGCAAGGAACGACCGGAGCGCGCCGACATCCCGGTTCGCGCCTTTGTAGGCGGAAATGCCAAGGTCACGAAGGCTGTCGTCGAGTTCTAGGCCGCGCGCCTCGCACCATGCACGAGCGGCCGTAAGCTGGCGACGCAGCGAGTCCCCCCGCGCCTGATCCGGGGTGCTGAAACGGATGTAGGAGAAGGCTTTGGGCATCCGGCGTACTCCATCGAATCGATGGAGTTTATGTAGCACACCTTCAAGAGGTTGTGCCCGCCGGCGGCGGCCACCTCCAGCGCGCGCTTGGCCACCGTCTGGCCCTTGATCTCCGCGAGATCCGGCAGGTCGCCGGGCGCCGCCTGCACCGCCGGGGCGGGACGCGCGAGAAGCTGCGTGCCGCGAAAATGGTTGCAGATCTGGATGAGCGAGCGCGCCGCGACGATCTCCATCTCGCCGCTCGCCCAAGCCGCCTCGGGTCCGCAGGCGTCCGGGCAGATCAGCCCGAGGCCGAGCGCGTTGGCGGCCATCGCCGCCGGCAGCACCCCCGCGACCGGCGCGACCATGCCGTCGAGCGAGAGCTCGCCCAGCACCGCGAAGCGCGACAGCGCCTCGGCCGGCAGCGCGCCGAGCGCGGCCATCAACCCCAGCGCGATCGGCAGGTCGTAATGCGAGCCCTCCTTCGGCAGGTCGGCCGGCGCGAGGTTCACGGTCACGCGCTTCGGCGGCATCGACAGGCCGGAGGCGTGCAGCGCCGACTGCACGCGCTCGCGGCTCTCGGCCACCGCCTTATCGGCGAGGCCGACGATCTGCATGCCCATCTTGCCGGGCGCGATCATCACCTGGACGTCCACCGGGTTGGCGTCGACGCCCTGGAAGGCGACCGTCCTCACGCGAGCGATCATCGACGAACTCCGCACCCCTCGGGCACACGCCCCGCTGGTGCGAACCTATCGCGCACGGCCGTTGGAGACAAGAACAGGGCGCGAACAAATTTCGGCGAAAACGCGACCTTCGACAAGAAAAGGGCGGCCCTCATCAGCCGCCCCGATCGTCTGTGCTCGAAAATGCGGAGCGCTCAGTAGCCGTCGCTGCCGTAGTCGTCGACGCGGCCGAGCGGCTCGGGGCGCCCGCCCTCACGCCAGCGGCGCGGCGGGCCGTCCTCGAAGCGGTCCCGGTCGCGCCGGCCCTCGAACCGGTCGCGGTCGCGCTCGAACCGGTCGGCCCGGTCGTCGCGGCGGCGATCCTCGAAGCGGCGCCGGTCGTCATAGCGGTCGCGCACCTCGCGGCGCGGCGGCGGGCCGTCGAAGATGCGGGGGCCGTAGACCCCGTCCCAGCGGCGGCGGTCGCGGTAGAAGTCGCGGCCGCGGTAATGGTCGTCCCAGTAGCGGCCGAAGGAATAGCCCACCACCGGCGCGCCGAGATAGCCGACGACCTCCGGCCCCGTGTAGCGCCGCCCGCCGCGCACGAAGGCGAGGTAGTTCGACGACATCCAGCCGCGCTGGCCGTAGAAGTCGACGTCGCACCAGGAGCGGTTGGAAAGGCAGCCGTAGACCTCGACGTCCTCGCCGCCGCGCACGACGTTCACCGGCGGATAGGCGGTGGAGGGGCCGGCGCGAAGGTTCACGTTGGTGGTCGCGATGGCGGTGGCGGCCTCGGCCATTGCGGGCGCGAGCATCGCGGCGGCGAGGGCGAGGAGGCGGAAGCGGGAGAGCGTGGTCACGGGAAGGCACCGTCCGACAGGGGTGAAGGCGTCGATGGGGGAACCTAGCGCGGCGCGCCCCAACGAAAACGGAATGCGGCGTTCATCGCGCGTTCAGGCAAGTCCGATGGCTCAGAGCTTGGCTTCCACCGCGTCCCAGAACAGGGCCGCGATGTCGGCGCCGCCGAAGCGCTTGACCTCGCGGATGCCGGTGGGCGAGGTCACGTTGATCTCGGTGAGATAGTCGCCGATCACGTCGATGCCGACGAAGACCTGGCCACGCTCCTTCAGCGTCGGGCCGATGCGCTCGCAGATCTCGCGCTCGCGGGTCGTCAGTTCGGTCGCCTCGGCGCGCCCGCCCACATGCATGTTGGAGCGCGCGTCGGTCTCGGAGGGCACGCGGTTGATCGCGCCCACCGGCTCGCCGTCGATGAGAATGACGCGCTTGTCGCCCTTCCTCACGTCCTTCAGGTAGCGCTGCACGATGAAGGGCTCGCGGAAGAGGAGCGCGAAGGTCTCCATGAAGGAGGAAAGGTTGCGGTCCTCCTTCGTCAGGTGGAAGACGCCGGCGCCGCCGTTGCCGTAGAGCGGCTTCATCACGATCTCGCCGAACTCGGCGCGGAAGGCCGCGACCTCGGCCGGGTCCTTGGTGATGATCGTCTCCGGCATCAGGTCGGCGAATTCGGTGACGAAGATCTTCTCGGGCATGTTGCGCACCCAGGCGGGGTCGTTGACCACCAGGGTCTTGGGGTGGATGCGCTCGAGGATGTGCGTCGAGGTGATGTAGTTCATGTCGAAGGGCGGATCCTGCCGCAGCAGCACCACGTCCATCGTCGAGAGGTCCACCTTTGTCGGTTCGCCCAGCGTGAAGTGCCGGCCCTGGTCCTCGGTGAGCACCATCGTCTCCACCCGCGCGGTGGCGACGCCGTCTCGCAACGAGAGCCGGTCGGGCGTGTAGTGGAAGAGTTCGTGCCCGCGCCGCTGCGCCTCGAAGGAGAGGGCGAACGTCGAGTCGCCCTGGATGGTGATGCCCGACACATGGTCCATCTGGACCGCGACCTTCAGCGACATGGCGGCTTCCTCGAAGACGTTCCGGTAAGTCCCCGCGAGGTAGCGGGGTTCGGGGGCCGAGTCCACGGGGAAGGGTTTCGTGGCCGGGGTGCAACACCATCCATGGGTTGTGTCGCAAGATCACGCAAACGTCAGGGTGGACACGGGGATCGAGCGCGCCAGCGCTGTCGATCCGCGAGGCCATCGGCTAGGCGAAGACCTCGCAGGACCAGAAATGCAAGGAATGATAAGTGCTTAGAACCATTGTCGCGACGCTCGGCCTCGCGGCGCTCCTCTCCGGCTGCGCCAAGCCGCTCGTCGACACCACCGGCCCGCTGGCGATCCGCCGCGTCGAGGTGAGCGCCGCGCCGACGCTGAAGGCCGACACCGATCTCCTGTCGCTCGCCCGCCAGACGCTGCCCTCGCAGCTCGTCGGCGCGCACGAGGGCAAGCCCGCGACGCTCGACGTCACGCTCACCGACGTCCACTACAAGAACCCGCTGGCGTCCCTCCTCGTGGGCGACGCCAACCGACTCTCGGCCCTCGGCGTGCTGCGCGGCGAGGACGGACGCGAGATCACCCGCTTCAACACCGTCACGCTGGATGCGGGCGCGATCAACGGCATCGCCGGCGCCGTCATCTCGGCGGCGCAGGACCGGGCCCGCGTCGACCGCGCGCTCGCCCGCGGTCTCGCCAGCACGATCGAGCGGCAGATCTACGGAAAGACCACCCGCGAGGTGATGACGCCCGAGCTCGCCGCGAAGTCCGCTCCGGTGGCTGCCGCCCCCGCCGCCCCAGCGCCGGCGCCGAAGACGCTCGCCCCGAAGGCTCCCGCGCGCGGCGCCGCCGGCGTCTGACGATGGCGGCGGGCGCCGGAGATCACCGCGCCCGCCACGCGTCCTTCACATGCACCGGCCAGCGGCGCGGCACGACGGCGACGATGTCGAAGCGCAGCGAGAGGCGCGCGTAGTCACGCTGGCGGGCGAGCCAGAGATCGGCCGCCGCCTCGATGCGGCGCTGCGCGGCCGGCGTCACGGCGTCCATCGCCTGCTCCACCGTCGCGCGCGCCTTCACCTCGACGATCGCCACCGTGTCGCCCCGCCGCGCCACGAGGTCGATCTCGCCGAGCTTCGTTCGGTGGCGCACCGCGAGGATGCGATAGCCCTTCAGCCGCAGCGCCCAAGCGGCCAGCGTCTCGCCGCGATGACCCCGCGCAAAGCCTTCGCGGCGCTTCGCCAGCTCTTGGCGCCTTGCGTCCGGTCCGCCGTCCGTCATCCTCGCCATGCGTCGCCCTCCGCTCCCGCTCGCCCGGACAGTGTCGGGCTCAGGCGCCCGATTTCAACTGCAGCGCGCGCTGGTAGAGATCGCGGCGCGAAAGCCCCGTCAGCTTCACCGCCTCCTGCGCGGCCTTTGCCGGCTTCATCTCGGCGAGCAGACCTCTGAGAATCGCATCGACGTCAGCCGGTGCGCTGTCCGCCGCTTCCGCCGGCGGGCCGACGCAGACGACGATCTCGCCGCGTACCCGCTCCATGGCCGCGAAGCGTGTCGCGAGATCGGGCAGGGGCCCGCGATAGATCGTCTCGTAGGCCTTCGTCAGCTCGCGGCACACCGCCGCCGGGCGGGGCCCGAAGACATCGGCCATGTCGGCGAGGCTCTCGGCGATGCGATGCGGCGCCTCGAAGAAGATCAGCGTGCCCGGCACCCGCGCCAGCGCCTGGAACCGCTGGCGCCGTGCCGTCTCCTTGGGCGGAGGGAAGCCGGCGAAGAAGAAGGCGTCGGACGGCAGGCCGGAGGCGAGGAGCGCGGCGAGCGGCGCCGAGGCGCCGGGGATCGGATACACGGGGATCCCGTGCGCGATCGCCTCCTCGCCGAGCCGGAAGCCGGGGTCGGAGACCATCGGCGTGCCCGCGTCCGACACAAGCGCCACCGAAAGGCCGGCGTCGAGATCGGCGAGCAGCGCCTCGCCCGCCTCCTTTGCATTGTGCTCGTGATAGGGCGTCATCCGCCGCCGGATGCCGTAGCGCGCCAAGAGCTTCGCGGTGACGCGCGTGTCCTCGCAGGCCAGCCGGTCGGCGGAAGCGATGACGTCGAGCGCCCGCACCGTGATGTCCGCGAGGTTGCCGATCGGCGTCGCCACGAGATAGAGCCCGGGCTCGGGCTTGTGCGCCGAAAACGCCGTGCCGCGCAGCGTGAACGACGCGGCGCTCGGCTCGGGCGCGCCTTCGTCCTCGACCTCGTGGTCCATCGGATCCTCGCCCTCGTCGCTCATGCCACGCTCCGTGGAGCCCAGAGGATCACCGCCGCGCCCAGGAGGCAAAGCGCCGCGCCGATCGCGTCGTATCGGTCGGGCCGCACGCCCTCCACCGCCCAGAGCCAGCCGAGCGAGGCCGCGATGTAGACCGCGCCATAGGCTGCGAAGGTGCGACCGGCATGGCTCGCCTCGACCTGCGTCAGCAGCCAGGCGAAACCCGCGAGCCCCGCCATCGCGGGCGCCAGCCACCAGACGCCGGCACCCGATCGCACCACCGCCCACACCGCGAAGCACGCCGCGATCTCCAGCACCGCGGCCAGCGCGAACGCCGCGATCGCGGTCATGCAGGCAAGACGGGGGCGCTGCCCCCGGCCCCGCCAAGGGCCTGAGGCCCTCGGAACCCCGTCTCTGGTTTCCGATCCCGGGGTGGGCCGCTGGCCCGCCCCGAGGATGGATAGAAGAAAAGCGGGGGCTTCGGGGCGTCAGGCCCCGAGCGGGGACCGGGGCGGCAGCCCCGCCTCACATCGCTCACGCCCGCCGCGCTCATGCGAGGTCCGCGACCACGGCGTCGAGCACGAGCATTCCGGCGGGGGTGGCGCGGATGCGGTCGGGGCCGAGGCGTTCGATCATGCCGTGGCCGGTGAGGTCGGCTTCCACTTCGGGGTCGAGGTCGCGGCCGGCGAGGGACCGCCAGCGCTTGAGGTCGATGCCTTCCACGAGGCGAAGGCCCATGAGCATGAGCTCGTCGGCCTGCTCGTGCGGCTCAAGCGGGGTGTCCTCGGTGAAGCCGGCGTCCCAGTCCTCGACCATCTGGAGCCAGGTCTCGGGATGCCGCTCGTTGGCGACGGCGTGGCGGGCGCCGCCCTCGCCCAGAAGGCGGGCATGGGCGCCGGGGCCGACGCCGGCATAGAGGCCGTAGCGCCAGTAGGTGAGGTTGTGGCGCGACTCGGCGCCGGGGGCGGCGTGGTTGGAGATCTCGTAGGCGGGCAGGCCGTGGGCGCGGGTGATGGCTTGCGTCGCCTCGTAGAGGTCGGCGGAGAGCTCGCCGTCGGGCACGATCAGCTTGCCGGCGCGGTGGAGCGCGTGGAAGGGCGTGCCCTCCTCGATGGTGAGTTGGTAGAGCGACAGGTGGTCGGCGGCGAGATCGATGGCCTCGCCGATCTCGCGTTCCCAGGCGGCGACGTCCTGGCCGGGGCGGGCGTAGATGAGGTCGAAGGAAAGGCGCGGGAAGATCTCGCGGGCGAGGCGAATGGCCCCGAGCGCCTGATTGGTGTCGTGAAGGCGTCCGAGACGGCGCAGGTCCGCGTCGTTCAGCGCCTGCACGCCGAGCGAGACGCGGTTGACGCCGGCGGCGCGATAGCCGCGGAAGCGCTCGGCCTCGACCGAGGAGGGGTTGGCCTCCAGCGTGATCTCGGCGCCCTCGGCGACGGTCCACAAGGCGGCGATCTCGTCGAGGATCGCCGCCACGGTGGCGGGCTCCATCAGCGAGGGCGTGCCGCCGCCGAGGAAGATCGAGGTGACGCGCTCGCCGCGCGAGCGGGCGGCCTGTGTGGCGAGCTCGCGCCGGAAGGCGGCGACGTAGCGCGCCTGATCCACCGGCTGGTGGCGGACATGGCTGTTGAAGTCGCAATAGGGGCACTTGGCCGCGCAGAACGGCCAATGGACGTAGACGCCGAAGCCGGGATCGCCCGCCGGCGGCGTGAACGGCCGGATGTTGGAGAGCGGGCGGAGGGCGACGTTCACGAGATGCCGAGCGCTTCGCGCGCGAAGAGGCGGAAGGCGCGGGCGCGGTGCGAGAGCGCGTGATCCTGGCCGGGCACCCAGCCGTGCTTCTCGTCGGACGGCATCTCGCCGAAGGTGCGCGTCTCGCCCTCGGGCAGGAAGCAGGGGTCGTAGCCGAAGCCGAGCGTGCCGCGCGGCGGCCAGACGATGGTGCCCTCCACCTCGTCGCGGAAGAGATGCGTGGTGCCGTCAGCTTGCGCGAGACAGAGCACGGCGACGAAGCGGGCGCTGCGCGCCGCCGGGGCGGTGGCGCCCTTCGTCTGGAGCAGCTCCTCGATCGTGCGCATCGCCATGGAGAAGTCCTTCTCCGGCCCAGCCCATCGCGCCGAATAGATGCCGGGATCGCCGCCGAGCGCATCCACCACGAGGCCGGAATCGTCGGAGAGCGCCGGCAGGCCCGTGGCGCGGGCGGCGGCGAGCGCCTTCAGCGCGGCGTTCTCCTCGAAACTCGTGCCGGTCTCGTCGGGCTCGGGCAGGGCCTTCTCCGCGGCCGACACGACGGTGAAGCCGAGGGGCCCGAGAAGCTCGCGGAATTCGGCGATCTTGCCGCCATTGTGGCTGGCGACGAGAAGCGGCCCGCCGGCGGGGTCGAGGCGGGGAAGGGTAGGCGTCGTGGCGTCGGTCATGGCAAGCGATCCTCGTCGCCCTCGCGCGGGCATCTGCCGCTCGCAATGTGGGCCGGCTGGCTGGAGTGTGCCACCGCCGGGATCGGGTCCCGGCGGTGGCCTGTCGAAACGGCCGGCGTCAGCCGGCGAGCACCGCGCGCTGGCGCTCCACGAGATCGGCGATGCCGGCCTTGGCGAGCGACAGCAGCTCGTTGAGCTGCGCTTCAGCGAAGGGCTCGCCCTCGGCCGTGCCCTGGATCTCGACGATGCCGCCGCGGCCCGTCATCACGAAATTGGCGTCGGTCTCGGCGGCGGAATCCTCGAGATAGTCGAGGTCGAGCACCGCCGTGCCCTTGGAGATGCCGCAGGAAATCGCGGCGACATGGTCCTTCAGCACCTTGGCGCGCACCACCATGCCGCGTGATTCCATCCAGGCGAGGCAGTCCGAGAGCGCCACGAAGGCACCGGTGATGGCGGCGGTGCGGGTGCCGCCGTCGGCCTGGATCACGTCGCAGTCCACCGTGATCTGGCGCTCGCCGAGCGCGCCGAGATCGACCACGGCGCGAAGCGAGCGGCCGATCAGGCGCTGGATCTCCTGCGTGCGGCCGGACTGCTTGCCCGAGGCCGCCTCGCGGCGCATGCGCTCGCCGGTGGCGCGCGGCAGCATGCCGTATTCGGCAGTGACCCAGCCCTTGCCGGAATTCTTCAGCCAGCCGGGCACGCGCTCCTCGAGGCTCGCCGTGCAGAGCACGTGCGTCTCGCCGAACTTCACGAGGCACGAGCCCTCGGCATGGCGCGACACCGCGCGCTCCAGCGAGACCGGGCGCAGTTCGTCGTTCTGGCGTTGGGAAGGCCGCATGAGGGTCCTGACGTGTTCAAGGCTCTGGGCGCCCGCACGGGCGCCGGGGGAGGCGCCGTCCGGCGCGCGAAGCGGCCTTCTAGCGCATCGCGCCGCGAAGCGGAATCGATTTGCGGACGGAGCGCGCGGGCGAGGTGGAAATTCCGGTCAAGGGGTTGCGACCAAAGCGGTCTCCCTCTAGGCCGCCGATGCGCCGCCGCCTATAGTCTGGGGCATGAAGCTCAGCCTCGTGCCCCCCGCCAAGGATCTCATCAGTGCCCGTCTCGACACCGGGCTGGCGCTCGACGAGCGCTCGCGCGAGGTCTTCCGCCTCATCGTCGACACCTATCTGGATTCCGGCGAGCCGGTGGGCTCGCGCAACCTGTCGCGCCTGCTCACCTCGGCGCTCTCGCCGGCCTCGATCCGCAACGTCATGGCCGATCTCGAGGCGCTCGGCCTGATCTACGCCCCCCATGTCAGCGCCGGCCGGCTGCCGACCGAGATCGGGTTGCGCTTCTTCGTCGACGCCTTTCTCGAAGTCGGCGACATCGCCGAGCGCGAACGCGCCGAGATCGAGGAGAAGGTGCGCGATCTCGGCGACCGGCGCCCCGTCGAGACGCTGCTCACCGAGGCCTCGCAGCTCCTCTCCGGCCTGTCGCGCGGCGCGGGCATCGTGCTCGCCGCCAAGAGCGACATCCGTCTGAAGCACATCGAGTTCGTGCGGCTCGATCCCGAGCGCGCCCTCGTGGTTCTGGTGGGCGAGAACGGCGAGGTGGAGAACCGCGTCCTCGAACTCGCGCCCGGCACCACCGCCTCGCAGCTGGTGGAGGCCTCCAACTTCCTCAACGCCCATGTGGTGGGGCGCACGCTCCGCGAGGCGCGAGAGCGCGTCGAGGCGCTGAAGGAGGACACCGCCCGCGCGCTCGACGCGCTCTCGCGCACCATGGTGGACGCGGGTCTCGCGGTCTGGTCGGGCGCCGGCGCCGGCCAGCCCTCGCGCCTCATCGTTCGCGGGCGCGCCAATCTCCTCGAAAGCGTCACGGCGGCGCAGGATCTGGAACGCCTGCGTCATCTCTTCGACGATCTGGAGACCAAGAGCTCGATCATGGACCTGATCGACCTCACGGAAGCGGGCAACGGCGTGCGCATCTTCATCGGCTCGGAGAACAAGCTGTTCTCGATGTCGGGTTCCTCGATGGTGATCGCACCCTATTCCGATTCCGACGAGCGGATCGTCGGCGCCGTCGGCGTCATCGGGCCGACGCGGCTGAACTACCGGCGCATCGTGCCGATGGTGGACTACACCGCCCGCCTCGTCTCGCGGCTGCTTGCCGGCGGCAGCGCCACGCGCCGGCCCTGACCGGCCTCGCCTCGGCGGGGCCGCGATCCGCGACTTGAGCGGGGCTCGTCTTCCGCGCGCCTTGATTTCCAGCGCCGCCCATTCGATATCCCGCACCGACGACACCCCTTTTCCGGGAGGGTGCGCGCGCTCGAAGGGTTCCCCGGGCGGCGCGCCCCATCTTCTCATGACCGACCGCCAGGAGCGCCCTTCGATGACGAGCGAAACCGACAAGCACGACGCGGCTCCCGCCACCGACACCGCCGAAGCTGCCGCGCAGCCGCGCCCGGCCGGCGAGGGTGCGGCCTATTTCAAGGGCGGCGGCTCGGCCGGCATGACGGCGGGCGACCGCGTGTCGCCCAAGAGCGCCGATGACCGTTTCGCCGCCGAGGACGCCGAGACCTTCGGCTGGGCCGGGGCGGATGCCGGCGCGGGCGACCGCGCGCGGATCGCCGAGCTCGAAGCCGAGAATGCCGACGTGAAGGACCGCCTGCTGAGGCTCGCGGCCGACATGGAGAACCTGCGCCGGCGCACCGAGCGCGAGATCAAGGACGCCCGCACCTTCGCGGTGACGAACTTCGCGCGCGACATGCTCGCCGTCTCCGACAATCTCGACCGCACGCTCCAGGCGCTGCCCGAGGGCGCGCGCGACAGCGGCGACGCCGGCTTCAAGGCGTTGGTCGAGGGCGTCGAGATCACAGGCCGCTCGATGCTCTCCACGATGGAGCGCCACGGCGTGCGGAAGCTGCAGCCGCAGGGCGGCCGCTTCGATCCGAACTTCCATCAGGCGATGTTCGAAGTGCCGAACACCGAGGTGCCCAACAACACCGTGCTGCAGGTGGTGCAGGACGGTTACGCCATTGGCGAGCGCGTGCTGCGCCCGGCCATGGTCGGCGTCTCGAAGGGCGGCCCGAAGGCGGCGCCGGCAGCAGTCGAGCCGGCAGTGGACGCCAAGCCCGGCGTGCCCGACGAAAGCTCGAAGGACGCCTGAGGCGCTCGGTCCGAATGGAGGAAACGGCGGCTTCGGCCGCCGTTTTCGTTCCTGGCCGATCTCGTCGAACCGAAGGTCAGAAGCGCGGCGGCGCTTCGCCTGCGGCGCGATAGGCTGCCGAGACCGTGTTGGCCATCAGCATGGCGATGGTCATCGGGCCGACGCCGCCGGGCACCGGCGTGATCGCGCTCGCCAGTTCCGAGGCCGCCGCGAAGTCGACGTCGCCGACGAGGCGCGTCTTTCCCTCGCCCCGTTCCGGCGCGGCGATCCGGTTGATGCCGACGTCGATCACCACGGCGCCGGGCTTGATGCAGTCGGCGCCGAGCATTTCCGGCCGGCCGACGGCGGCGACGAGAATGTCGGCCTCGCGGCAGACGCGGGCCAGATCCCCCGTGCGCGAATGGGCGATCGTCACCGTGGCGTCGGCGAGCAGCAGAAGCTGCGCCATCGGCTTGCCTACGAGGTTGGAGCGCCCCACCACCACGGCGGACTTGCCGGCGAGGCTCTCGCCCAGCACCTGTCGGATCAGCACCATGCAGCCGGCGGGCGTGCAGGGCACGAAGGCCTCCCCCGCCATGCCGCTGGCGAGGCGCCCGGCATTCACGAGGGTCAGGCCGTCCACGTCCTTGTCGGGATCGATGCGCCCGACCACGCGGTTGGCATCGAGGCCGCGCGGCAGCGGCAGCTGCTGCAGGATGCCGTGGATCGCGGGATCGGCGTTCAGCTGGTCGATGACCGCGAGAAGGTCGGCCTCGGTCGTGTCAGTGGGCAGGCGATGCGTCACCGAGTGGAAGCCGCAGGCCTCCGCCGTGCGGCCCTTGTTGGCGACATAGACCTGGCTCGCCGCGTCCTCGCCCACGAGCACCACGGCGAGGCCTGGCCGCACGCCCGTCTTCGCCGCCAGCGCCGCCCCGGCCGTCTTCGCCCGCTCGATCACGCCGGTCGCCGCCGCCTTGCCGTCGATCACCCTGGCCGTCATGTCTTGCCTCGCGCCTGTCGTCTGCTGCCGCGCCTTATAGGGTTCCCCGCTCGCGCTCGCGAGAAAAAACCGGCCGCCGGGCGGGTGCGGGCGCGACGCCGGGCTTCCAAGACCCTTTCCTCTCCCGGTGCGCCGCCTATCATGGGCGCGTTCGGCCGCGCAGCGGCCTTGAGGAGAGGGACCGCCGTCATGCAGCTTCAGGACCGGGTGGCCGTCGTCACGGGTGCGGGCTCGGGCATCGGGCGCGCCATTGCGCTGCGCTATGCCGGCGAGGGCTGCGCCGTCGCGGTCGCCGATCTCGACGAGACCGCCGCCAGCCGCGTCGCCGCCGAGATCGAGGCTGCGGGCGGCCGGTCGCTGACTGTCTGCATGGACGTCGCCGACGAGGCGGCGGTGGAGCGCGGCGTCGAGGAGACGGTCGCCGCCTTCGGCCGGCTCGACGTGATGGTCGCCAATGCCGGCATCCAGATCGTCCACCCCGTCGAGGACTTCCCCTATGCCGAGTTCCGCAAGGTGGTGGACATCCATCTCGGCGGCTCGTTCCTCCTCACCAAGGCCTGCATCCGCCATTTCTACCCGCAGAAGTCCGGCTCGCTCGTCTACATGGGCTCGGTCCACAGCCACGAGGCCTCGCCCCTCAAGAGCGCCTATGTCGCGGCCAAGCACGGCATCCTCGGCCTTTGCCGCACCATGGCCAAGGAGGGCGGCCGCCACGGGGTGCGTGCCAACATCATCTGCCCCGGCTTCGTGCGCACGCCACTCGTCGAGAAGCAGATCCCCGAGCAGGCCCGCGATCTCGGCATCTCCGAGGACGAGGTGGTGCGCAACGTCATGCTCGGGCGCACCGTCGACGGCGAGTTCACGACGCTCGCCGACGTCGCCGACGTCGCGCTGTTTCTCGCGAGCTTCCGCTCCAACGCCCTCACCGGCCAGTCCATCGTGCCGAGCCACGGCTGGTATATGGGCTGACCCAAGCCCGGCCCGTCCCCCTCTCTTCGGAGCGTCTCCCATGGAAATCATCACCGTGCAGCCCCTCGTGGCGCTGGTCGCGGGCGTCCTCATCCTCCTGATGCCGCGCCTTCTCAACTACATCGTCGCCTTCTACCTCATCGTGGTCGGGCTCACCGGCCTGATGGGAACCTTCGGCTCCTGATCGTCTTGGGATGGGGCGCCCGCGGGGCCCATCTCCCGCCCGCCCCGAACCTCGAAGGAGATCCGAGACGATGAGCACATCCCATGCCGTCGCCACCCCGTCGCAGCCGGGGGACCGCCCCCGTGTGGTGATCCTCGGCGGGGGCTCCGGCGGCCTGGAGCTCGCCGCCCAGCTGGGCGGGCGGGGCGATCTGGAAATCGTGCTCGTCGACCGCGAGCCGACGCATCTCTGGAAGCCGCGGCTGCACGAGTTCGCCGCCGGCACAATCTCCTCCTCGCTCGCGGAACTCTCCTTCTACCTGCTGGCGAGCCTGCGGAGCTTCCGCTTCGAGCAGGGCTCGGTGACCGGGCTCGACCTCGCCGCGCGCCGCGTGCGCCTTGATGCCATCCGCGACCGCGACGGGCGCGTCGTCGCGCCCCCGCGCGAGATCGCCTACGACTGGTGCGTGGTGGCGCTTGGCGGCGTCGTGCCCGATGCCGGCACGCCGGGCGTCGCCGAACACGCGATCCGGCTCGACACCAAGGACGACGCCGACCGGTTCCGCGCCCGCTTCGCCGCCGCGATGATCGCGGCGCGCGAGACGCGGCGCCCAGCGGAGGTCGTGATCGTCGGCTCGGGCGCGACGGGCACGGAGCTCGCCGCGCATCTGCGCCGCTCCGAGCGGGCTTTCTTCGACGGTGGCGAGAACGGCCGGCAGCCGCGGCTGCTCGGCATCACGCTGCTGGAGGGGGCGCCGGAGATCATGCCGGGGGTCGACGCGGATCTGCGCGCGAAACTCCTGGAGCGGCTCGCCGCGCTCGAGATCGACACGATCACCTCCGTCGAGGTGTCGCAGGTCGCGCCCGGCGAGGTGAGCGACGCGCGGGGCAAGAGCTGGCCTGCCGATCTCGTGGTCTGGGCCGCCGGCCTCGTCGGCGCCCCCTCGCTCGCCGATCTCGGCCTCGGCACCGACGAGAAGGGCCGCATTCCCGTCGACACCACCCTTCGCTCGCAGGCCGACGAGCGGGTCTTCGTGTTCGGCGACGCCGCCTCCCTGAAGGCCCCCGGCAGCGAGCGCCCGCTCCCGCCCACGGCCCAGGCCGCCAGCCAGCAGGCCTCCTATCTCGCCGAGACGCTGCCGATCGTGGCGAAGGGCGATCCGGTGGAGCCCTTCCGCTACGACGACAAGGGCCGCATCGTCTCGCTCGCCGCTGCCGGAACCGTGGGGCGCATCGGCTTCGGCGGGCACGACGACCTGCTCATCCACGGGCAGTTCGCAACGGCCGCCTACCACGCGCTGCAACGCCAGCATCAGTGGCGGGTGCTCGGGCTCCTGCGCGGCAGCGTCGCCATCGCCGCCGACATGATCTCGCCGGCCAAGGGTCCGGCGCTGAAGCTCCACGGCGGCTGAGAGAGTCGATGCGGTGAACATGGGCCCGCCGAATCCGTTCTCGGCTTTCGTCTGTCGCATCGTCCGCCGTATGAAAGTCGGCCCGGCTTTCACTGGAAAGGCTCCAGGGCGAAGGGGCCGACGTCGGCGGCCCCTTCCACCGCGCTCGGCGAAGAGGGGCGATTGGAACGCTCAGCCTTACAGACTATAGATCGCTGCGAAGAGGGGCGCGTCGCACCAATGAGGCCAGGGGCCGGGGCGCGACGAAGGGGGACCTCCCCGCCGAACGAATGAGAGAGCTGCGATGCCGAGTCTCGAGGGCAAGCTGAAGCTGGCCGACAATCGTCCCGCCGGCTTCGACTATATGCGGCTGGGGCTCGCGGCCGCGGTGATCCTGCAGCACACGATCAACGTCTCCTACGGACGCGATGCGGCGCAGGCCTTCTTCGAGACGCCGGCGCGGGGCGTCGCGGCGCTCATCCTGCCGATGTTTTTCGCGCTTAGCGGCTTCCTCGTCGCCGGCAGCCTGGTGCGCTCGGCGACGCTCGTCAGCTTCGCGGGGCTGCGCATCATGCGCATCGTGCCCGCGCTCGCGGTGGAGGTGACGCTGTCGGCGCTGCTACTCGGTCCGCTGTTCACGGCGCTGCCGCTGTCCGAGTATTTCACGGCACACGAGTTCTACGTCTACTTCCTCAACATTCTCGGCGAGATCCACTTCACGCTGCCGGGCGTCTTCCTCGACAATCCGCTGCCGGCCACCGTTAACGGCCAGCTCTGGACCATTCCCTACGAGCTGAAATGCTATCTGGCGCTCGGGCTGCTGGCGCTGTTCGGCCTGTTCACCCGGCGTGGCCTTCTGCTTCTGGCGCTTGCCGTGGGGCAACTCGGCATCCTCGCCTGGATGGCGCTCGCGCAGCCCGCCTGGACGCCGATCGTGCCCGGCATGATCCTCGTCGCGAGCTTCCTGGCGGGCATCCTTCTCTTCCAGTTCCGCTCGCTCGTGCCCTGGCATCCCGCGCTCTTCGCCGCCGCGCTCCTCGCCACGGTGACGCTGCTGCTCGTGCCGCGCGGCGACTATCTCGTCTCGCTGCCGCTCGCCTACATCACGGTGTTCCTTGGTCTTTCGAACCCGCCGCGTGCCAAGCTGCTGCTGTCGGGCGACTATTCCTACGGCCTCTTCCTCTACGGCTTCCCGATCCAGCAGGCGGTGGCCGCTCTCCTCGGCGACGAGCAGAACTGGCTCCTGAACTTCGCGCTGACCATGCCCTTCGCGGCCGCGATCGCCGTCTTCTCGTGGTGGTGCATCGAGAAGCCGGCGCTGCGCGGCAAGCCCGCGCTCGTGCGCTTCGAGGAGCGCGTCTTCCGGGCGCTGCCTCCCCGGCTGGCGCGCCTCATCACGCCGGACGGGCTCTCCGTCCTCTGGGCACCGCCGACGCGCTCGACGCAGCACCCCCCGAAGGTCACCGACTTCCGCGGCTATGTGCCCGACCTCGAACTGCAGCAGACCCGCCTCGGGCAGTTCAAGAGCCGGGTGCGCTCGCTCGTTTCCTGAGACAGAGCGACGCCGAGGCGGTGGTTCGCCGCCGCCTCGGCCTTTAGAACTCGATGCCGCGCTGCGCCTTTATGCCGGAGCGGAACGGGTGCTTCACCATCTCCATCTCGGTGACGAGATCGGCGAACTCGATCAACTCCTCCTTGGCGTTGCGGCCGGTGACGACGACGTGCTTCATGGCCGGCTTGTGGTCGCGCAGAAAGCCGACGATCTCGGCGACGTCGAGATAGTCGTAGCGCAGCACGATGTTGAGCTCGTCGAGCACCACCATCTCGTGTTCCTCGTCCAATATCATCGCCTTGGCGCGCTCCCAGGCGGCACGGGCGGCCTCGATGTCGCGCTGGCGGTCCTGCGTCTCCCAGGTGAAGCCGTCGCCCATTGCGGTAATCGTCACCTCGCCGGGGAAGCGGTCGAGCGCCCGGCGCTCGCCGGTTTCCCACTTGCCCTTCACGAACTGCACGATGCCGACCTTCATGCCGTTGCCGAGCGCGCGGAAGACGAGACCGAAGGCAGCCGTCGACTTGCCCTTGCCCTTGCCGGTGTGGACGATGACGAGGCCCTTCGTCTCGGTCTTCGTCGCCAGGATCTTGTCGCGCGCCGCCTTCTTCTTCTTCATCTTCTCGGCGTGGCGTGCGTCGAGCTCGGCTTCGCTCATGGCGGCGACGAGGGGCGATTTTTCGCTCATGATTCGATCCGTTCTCCCGGGGGCGCCATTGCAGCGGAATTCGAGCGGGGATGCCAGAGCCCGCGTCGCGCAGCCTCGGCGAAGCGCGCCTGCATCTCCGCGAAGGCGGCCGGGTTGTTGGCGCGCATGAAGCCGGCCACGGTCTCGTCCTCCACGAAGGCGGCGTGGACGAGGTCGAACTGGTGCGAGGCGACCGCATCCGTCGTCGCGGCGAAGGCGAAGAGATAGTCCACCGTCGCTGCGATCTCGAAGGCGCCCTTGTAGCCGTGGCGCAGGACGCCCGCGATCCATTTCGGGTTGACGACGCGGGCGCGCACGACGCGGGCGATCTCCTCGCGCAGCGTGCGGATCACCGGGCGCTCGGGGCGCGAATGGTCGTTGTGATAGGCGGCGGGGGCGTGGCCTGACAGAAGCTCCACCGCCGCGCTCATGCCGCCCTCGAACTGGTAGTAGTCGTCGGAATCGAGAAGATCGTGCTCGCGGTTGTCCTGGTTCTGCACGACGGCGTCGAGCCGCCCGAGCCGGCGCTCGAAGGCGGCGCGCTCCGAACTGCCCTCGGTGTCCGCGCCATAGGCATAGGCGCCCCAGACGAGGAAGCTTTCCGCCAGATCCGAGCGGTTCTCCCAGCCGCCCTCGTCGATCAGCGCCTGCAGCCCCGCGCCGTAGGCGCCGGGCTTGGCGCCGAAGACCCGGTGCCCGGCCGTAAGCGCTGCGTCCGCAGCCGCCGCGCCTTCGGCTTCGAGGCCGGCGCGCTCCTGCGCCATGCGCGCGGCGATCGGGTTGTCGCCTTCGTCCTCCTCCAGTGTACCGACCGCCCGCACCGCCCGGTCGAACAGGGCGATCTGGTCGGGAAAGGCGTCGCGGAAGAAGCCGGAAATGCGCAAGGTGACGTCGACGCGCGGACGCCCGAGCGCGGCGGGGGTGAGGATCTCGAAGCCGGTGACGCGGCCCGACGCGCGGTCCCACACGGGCTTGACGCCGATCAGCGCCAGGGCTTGCGCGATGTCGTCGCCGCCGGTGCGCATGTTGGCGGTGCCCCAGCAGGTGAGCCCGACCGCGCGCGGCCAGTCGCCGTGGTCCTGCAAGTGGCGGGTGACGAGAAGCTCGGCCGACTTGCGCCCCAGCGTCCACGCGGCCTCCGTCGGCACGGCGCGCGTGTCGACCGAGAAGAAGTTGCGCCCCGTGGGCAGCACGTCGGGCCGCCCGCGGGTCGGCGCGCCGGAGGGGCCGGGGGGCACGAAGCGCCCGTCGAGGCCCGCCAGCAGCCCAGCGATCTCGGCGGGGCCGGACGCGGTGATCGAGGGCCGCAGCTTCGCCTCGACGTCAGCGAGGACGGTGGCTGTGGAAACCCATGCGGGATCGGAAGGGATCTCGCCGGCGACGAGGCCGGCCGCCAGGAGTTCCAACCGCTCCACACTGTCGCCAGCGCTGCGCCAGAGATCGGTGGAGAGGCTGTGGAGAACATGGGGGCGGGGGCCCGTCCACGGCGCCGCCATGTCGCAGGCGAGGGGGTCGAAGTCGGCCATCCCGAGATCCTCCGCCAGCGCCCGCAGGATCGAGGCCTCGCTGGGCTCCAGTCCGCGCGGCAGGCGGGCGAGCGCCACCGTCAGGTCGGTCAGCAGCCGACCCTCGGGCGCGAGGCCGAAGACATGCAACCCGTCGCGAATCTGCATCTCCTTGAGGTCGCAGAGCCAGGCGTCGAGCCGCTCCAGCGCGGCGTCGCCGAGATCGGTCGGGTCGATGCCGGCATCCCGCGCCAAGCCGGCGGTGGTCACGAGCTCGAGGATGCGGCCCTTGAGAAGCGCCGTGCGGCGCGGGTCACCGCCGGCCGCCTCGTAATACTCGTCCACCAGCCGTTCGAGATCGCGCAAGGGGCCGTAGCTCTCGGCGCGCGTCAGCGGCGGGGTGAGGTGATCGACGATGACGGCCGACGTGCGGCGCTTGGCTTGGCTCCCCTCGCCGGGATCGTTGACGATGAACGGATAGAGATGGGGCATGGCCCCAAGCACCGCCTCGGGAAAGCAGCCTTCCGAGAGCGCCAGCGCCTTGCCCGGCAGCCATTCGAGATTGCCGTGCTTGCCCATGTGGATCAGCGCGTCGGCCGCGAACTCGCGCCGGAGAAACGCGTAGAGCGCGAGATAATTGTGCGGCGGCACGAGGTCCGGCGCGTGGTAGGTGGCCTTGGGGTCGATGTTGTAGCCGCGCGCCGGCTGGATGCCGACCATCACGTGGCCGAAGCGCGCCAGCGGCAGGGCGAAGCCGTGGGCGGGATCGAAGAACGGATCGCCGTCCGGGGCCCCCCAGCGCGCCGTGACGGCCTCGCGCACGGGCGCCGGCAGGATCTCGAAGAAGGCGCGGTAGCCATCCATCGACAGCGTCTCGCGGATCGTTCGGGCGCGCGTGCCTGCATTGGTCGGCCCGGCCATCAGATGCTCGATCAGCGCGTTGCCGGTCTCGGGGAAGCCGGCGACCGCGTAGCCGGCCTCCCGCATCGCCTGCAACACGCGCACCGTGCCGGCGGGCGTGTCGAGCCCGACGCCGTTGCCGAGCCGCCCGTCGCGGTTGGGATAGTTGGCCAGCAGGATCGCGACGCGGCGCTCCGCCGGCGGCTTGCCGCGCAGCCGCGCCCAGGCATGGGCCAACTCGGCGACGAAGCGCACGCGGCTCGCCTCCGGTCGGTGCGAGACGATGTCGATCTCGCAGAGCGCGTTCCACTCGCCGGCCGACTTGAAGGCGATCGCGCGGCCGAGTACGCGCCCGTCCACCTCGGGCAGCGCGACGTTCATCGCGAGGTCGCGGCCCGAAAGTCCCTGCGAGGACGCCGCCCAGGCCGCTTCGCTGCCGCCGGCGAGCACCGCCTGCAGCACCACCGCGCCCCCTTCGTCGAGCACCGTCGGCCGGTGCGGCGCACCGGGGGCCGAGACCGCGAAGCCCGTGAGGTTGACCACCACGGCCGGTGGATCGACGGCGAAGGCGGCGCGCAGCAGGGCGATGCTGTCGGCATCCTTCAGGCTGGAGACGAAGAAGGCCCGCGCCCGGCATCCCGCCCGCTCGATCGCCTTCGCCAGCGCCTCCACCGCCTCGGTCTGCCCGCTCTGCACGAGCGCCCGGTAGAAGACGATCGCGACGGAGGGGCGCGGGGAGGGCGCTCCTTCGTCATTCGCCTCACCTCGGAAAAGCAGTCCCGCCTTGGCGATGGGCCGCGCCGCGCCCGGCACCGCGCGGCCCGCGACGATCGCGCGGCAGCCCCGAAGAAAGCCCTCGGCATTCTCCGCCCCGCCCTCGCGCAAAAACCCCCAGAGCCGGTCGCGGTCTTCAATAGGGAGGGTGGAGAAGCGGTCGAGGCCGGGGTCGGGGCGGTCGTCGCCGGGCAGGATCGTCAGCGCGAAGCCGTGGGTTCGCGCGCCCGCGAGCATCGCCTCGCAGCCATAGGGCCAGTAGCGCTCGCCGCCGAGCAGCCGGATCACCACGAGCTTCGCCGCAGTGCCCATGCGGGCGAGATAGGTGTCGACCGACATCGGGTGGCCGAGGCGCAGGAGGTTGGCGAGGCGGATCTCGCCCGCTCCGAATCCGAGCCGCCCCGCCGCCAGCGCGATCGCCGCAAGCTCGGTGTCGGCGGCCGAGAGCACGAGGATCTCGCCCGGCGACTGCGCGAGATCCACGGCCTCGCCGCCCTCCGCGATCGTTCCGCGCTGGGCGGCGAGGAGGTGCATGGCTATTCGGCCGCCTGCACCTGGGGCCCGGTCCCGAGCGCCGCAATGCCGGCGAGGATCGCGGCCTCCCCGTCCTCGATGGCGTCGTGCAGGCCGATCGCCACCAGCTTCGTCGCCCGCGCCTCGCCGGGCCGGAAGGGTCGGTCGAAATAGGTCTCGATCCGCCCGCCGACGGCCTGCACCAGGAGGCGCATCGGCTTGCCCTGCACCGCCGCGAAGCCCTTCAGCCGCAGAATGCCGTGCGCCGCCACGATCTCGCGCAGGCCGGCCGTGAAGGCCTCGACGTCGGCGATCTCGCCGGCCGTCGCGACCACGCTTTCGAAATCGTCGTGGTCGTGCATCTCGCCGCCCTCGTGCTCGATCTCGTGATGCGAGCGGCGGGCGTGGATGAGATCCTCGGTGCCCGCAGTGAGACCCAGCAGCACGTCGGCCGGCAGCCGGCCCTTGTCGGCGGTGACGATGCCGAGCGGACGGCCGGCGGCGGTCTCGATCTCGGCCTTCACGCGAGCGAGCGCCGCGGCGTCGATCAGGTCTGTCTTGGTGAGCACGAGAAGGTCGGCGGCGCGGATCTGGTCCTCGAACAGCTCCTCCAGCGGGTCGTCGTGGTCGAGGCTGGGGTCGGCGGCGCGCTGCGCCCGCACCTTGTCCTCGTCCGCCGCGAAGCGTCCGGCGGCCACCGCCTCGGCGTCGATCACCGTCACCACGCCGTCGACGGTGGCGCCGGTCTTCACCTCCGGCCAGTTGAAGGCGGCCACCAGCGGTTGCGGCAGGGCGAGGCCCGAGGTCTCGATCACGATGTGGTCGAGCCGGTCGCGGCGCTCCAGCAGCATGCGCATGGTCGGCACGAAATCGTCGGCGACGGTGCAGCAGATGCAGCCGTTCGTCAGCTCCACCACGTCCTCTTCGCGGCAGGTTTCCACGCCGCAGCCGGCGAGGATGTCGCCGTCGACGCCGAGATCACCGAACTCGTTGATGACGAGCGCGATGCGCCGGCCGCCCGCGTTTTCCAGAAGGTGGCGGATGAGGGTGGTCTTGCCGGCGCCGAGAAAGCCGGTGACGACGGTGACGGGGATCTTGGAGAGGGTTTGGGACATGAGCTTTCAGCCCTTGAGCTTGAGGGGCAGGCCGGCGGCGACGAAGGTGACCTCGTCGCAGGCCGCGGCGATACGTTGGTGGAGCCGGCCGGCCTGGTCGCGGAAATCGCGCGCCATCCGGTTTTCCGGCACGATGGAGAGCCCGACCTCGTTGGAGACGAGGACCACAAGGCCGGGCAGGCCGGCGGCGATGCGGGCGGCGAGGCGTTCGCCCTCCGCCCCTACGTCGCGGTCCGCCAGCATGAGGTTGGTGACCCAGAGCGTCAGGCAGTCGACGAGGATCGCCGTATCAGGGCTCGCCTCCCGCTCGATGGCGTGCACGAGATCGAGCGGCGCCTCCACCGTGCGCCACGGGAGCGGGCGGCGCTCGCGGTGCTCGTCGATCCGCGCGCGCATCTCCTCGTCGAAGGCCTGACCCGTGGCGAGATAGACCGGCGCAAGGCCGCTCGCCGCGACCAGCCCTTCGGCGAGCGCGCTCTTGCCCGAGCGCGCGCCGCCGAGGACGAAATGCGTTCCGCCGCCCGTCACGCCGGCGCGAGCACGGCGGCGCGGCGCGTGCGCTCCAGCGCGAAGCCGAGCGCCAGGCCGATCGCCACCCACATGAGGGCGGAGACGGCGAGCGAGGCCACCGCGAACTCGGCCGCCAGCGTCGGCGGGATCGGGCTCGCGAGATCGGCCGGGTGCGGCGCGGTAGAGAAGAGCGGCAGGATCATCAATACGCCGCCCGCGAGCTTGAGGGCCGGCCGCGCGGCGAAGACCGCGAGGCCGAGGCCGATCGCCGTGGCCCCCACCGTCAGCGCCCACCAGAGTTGGCGTGCGGCGAGATCCCCCGCCGGCATCGCCGGCAGTTCCGGCGGCAGGCCGAGCGCCGGGGCGAGCGAGACCACCGCGAACCCCGCGAGGCCCCAGAGCGCGCCGTTGCGCAGCGTCACCGGCTGGCCGAGACCAAGGCTCGCGGCCGCCAGCACCAGCGCAAAGCCCGCTCCGAGCACCATGTTGGCCATCGCCGTTCCGAGAAGCCGGCTCGCCACCAGCGTCGTGCCCGCCGCTTCCTCGTTCGCGCCGTGGGCCGCCGTATGGGCCGCGGCGGGCGAGACGAGCGCGGGCAGACCCGCCGCGTGGTCGTGATCGACGGTGCCGCCGTCCTCGTAGACCTCGGCCGCGACGATCAGCGGCGTCGTCTTCCAATGCTGGACCGACGTCACCGCTAGCCCCGCGAGCATGCCGGCCAGCAGCGCGGCCAAAATCGTCCTGACGATCATCGTCGTTTCCATCCTGTGTGAAACGGGCTCTCTCCGACGCGCTTCCTCTGAAGGGAAGCCGCGACCGGGAAGGGCTCTGCCTGTCCATCCTGCCGAGCCGCCGCTCGCCTCTCCACTCGCACGCGAACGCGAGGGACGACCCGCCGACCGAACGGCCAGGGGGGCATCCTCGCGCACGAAGCGCGGAGCAG
This sequence comes from Aureimonas pseudogalii, assembly GCF_014196835.1. Classification (GTDB taxonomy): domain Bacteria; phylum Pseudomonadota; class Alphaproteobacteria; order Rhizobiales; family Rhizobiaceae; genus Aureimonas; species Aureimonas pseudogalii. The sequence goes on along the minus strand of NZ_JACIEK010000011.1, from coordinate 106,361 downwards.
GCAGCCAAGGCGGCGAACGCTCGGGCGTTCGATCCCGGCGAAGACGCCCACCGCCGCAGCGGCGGAGCGCTCAACGCCGGGCAGCGTCAAGCGCCTAGTGGCAGGGCAGGCCCATCGCGTGGCGGGCGTCGTGTGCGGTGTCGTGCAGCGTCTCGGCCCCGGCGAAGCCGGCGCCCCAGACGAAGAACGCGCCGAGCGCGAAGGCCGTGGCCGCACCGAGAAGGCGCGTGGACAGGGATGTGTCGGATGGGGACGACAGGGCGTCCGGCGAAACGGCCGTGGGGCGCGTCGCATTCATGGGCTCAACCTCCGTGGCGGCGGCCGGGCTGGCCGCCTCTCAAAGGGATGGCAGGTCTCCTGGCTCGCGGGTCGTCGGTCGTCTCCTGCCTTCCCGGGCGAACCCAGTGGCGTTTCCCGGTGGCGCGTCGCCGCCGGGTGGAGGAACCTCGCCGCTCTACAGTCGCGGGGTCGGCTGCGATCCGGGCCCTTGGTTTAAGTCGGCCCTTCGCATTCCCTCTTAGCCCGCGCACGCAAGTCGCGACGCGGGACCATCCACCGCGCAGGATAGCCACCCCCGGGGCCGAGTCAATCCGCGGGCGGCGGGTGGGGAAGACGGGGGCTCTGCCCCAGACCCCGCCAAGGGCCTGAAGCCCTTGGATCCCCATCACTTCGTCGATGATCGGGGTGGGCCGCTGGCCCGCCCCGATCATCGATAAAGCAAGCGGGGGTCCGGGGGTGTCAGCCCCAGGGCGGGGACCGGGGCGGCAGCCCCGCCATGCCACCCGCCACCCTCGGCTCGAAATGGCGCGGGGGGTTGCTATGTGCGCTGGGAACTCACCGAGGAGACCTGTCATGCATCATCCCGCCATCGCCCCGCTGCACACGGCCGTCGTGATGGGAGGCGCGTCCGGCATCGGGCTGGCGGCGGCGAAGCGCTTCGTGCGGGCCGGGTTGAGGGTGGCGATCGTGGATCGGCGGATTGAGGATCTGGCGGCGGCGCTCGCCGAGTTGGAGGCCCTGGCGGACGGGCCGGATCAGGTGCTGGCGGCGGCGTGCGACGTCAGCGACCGGGCGGGGCTGGAGAAGACGGCGGCGCACATCGCCGAGACGTTCGGCAAGGTGCATGTGCTCATGAACAATGCCGGCATCCAGCCGGGCTCGTCGATCTTCGGGGACCAGACGAACTGGGACGCGGTGCTGTCGATCAATCTCGGCGGCATCATCAACGGCACGCGGGTCTTCGGACCTTCGATGCTGGCGCATGGCGAGCCCGGGCTGATCGTCAACACGGGATCGAAGCAGGGCATCACGACGCCGCCGGGCGACCCCGCCTACAACGTCTCGAAGGCAGGCGTGAAGGTGTTCACCGAGGCGCTGCAGCACGAGCTGCGCAACACGCAGGGCGCGCAGGTCGAGGCGGCGCTGCTCATTCCCGGCTTCGTGTGGACGGGGCTGACGAAGGGGAGCCGCACGGAAAAGCCGGCGGGGGCCTGGACGGCGGAGGAGACGGTGGACTTCATGATGGAGCGGCTGGAGGCCGGCGACTTCTACATCCTCTGCCCCGACAACGACACGCCGCGCCGGCTGGACGAGCGACGCATGCGCTGGGCGGCGGGCGACATCATCGACAACCGGCCGCCGCTGTCGCGCTGGCACAAGGACTATGCCGAGCATTTCGCGGCCTATGCGGCGGGCGAGGACGAGGCGGACGCCGGCTGAGGCGTCACTCCGCCGGCAGCGACCGCGCGTCGGGGCCGCGCGTCATGCGGGTGAGCGTTCCGTCGCGGCGTACGAGGCCGTGATGGAGCGCCATCGCGACATGGCCGGCGATGAGGACGAGCAGCGTCCAGCCGAGGAAGCCGTGCGCGAGATTGGCGGGGGCGGTGAGGGTCGGGTTCGGCTCGCCGCCGGGCGCCACGAGCTGCAGTCCGTAGACGGTGAGGCCGCGCCCGTTGCCGGCGGCGCGAAGGATGGCGAGGGTCGGCACCACGATCATCAGCGCGTAGAGCACGAGATGGCCGGCGGTGGCGGCGCGCGCCTGCAGCGGCGGCCCCTCGTGGGCCGGGCGGCGGCGAAGATTGGCGAGGCCCCAGGCGCCGCGCAGGAGCACGAGCAACCAGAGCGTGAAGCCGACCGAGTAGTGTGTGTTCCAGAAGAAACCCTCGACGGCCGTGTCCTCGGCGACGACGCGTAGGATCGCGCTCGCGAACTGCCAGACGAAGAGCAGCGCCATGCCCCAGTGCAGCGTGCGGCTGACGAGGCCGTAGCCGAGCGGCGTGTCGGCAAGCGGTCGGGTGCGGTCCATACGGGGCTCCTTGTGCACCAACACAACTCTAGGGGCCCGATAGAAGGCGGCCAATGAAACTTTCGTAAGCGAAGCCGGAGGATCCCTTGATGGGGACCATTCGCTCAGCGCGTGCGCGCCAGCCGCAGCATCGCGGGCGTGTCGAGCGTGCGGGCGAGATCCGCCGCGATCTCGTCAAGCGCGGCCTCCACGCCGTCGCCGTAGCGGCTGCCGGCGTCGGTGAGGCCGAGATTGGCGAGGAAGTGCGCGCGCCAGCGGTCGGCGGTGAAGAGCCCGTGCAGATAGGTGCCGGCGACGCTCCCGTCCGCGCTGGTGGCGCCCTCCGGGCGGCCGTCGATCAGCGCCAGCGGCCGGGCGCGGTCGGGGCCGTCGGTCGCGCCCATGTGGATCTCGTAGGCTTCGATCGGGTCGCCCTCGGGCGAGCGGGCGGCGACGGGGCGCACGGTCTTCTCGCCCGCCATCACCGTCTCGACGTCGAGGAGCCCCAGCCCTTCGGCTTCCCGGATCTCGCCGTCCGCGCCCTCGGGGTCGCGGATGCGCCGGCCGAGCATCTGGTAGCCGCCGCAGAGGCCGAGGACGCGCCCGCCGCGTGCATGGTGGGCGGCGAGATCGCGGTCCCAACCGTTGCGGCGAAGGGCAAGGAGATCGGCGATCGTGGATTTCGAGCCGGGGATCAGCACGAGATCGGCGCGCTCGGGCAGCCGCTCGCCCGGCGCCACGAAGACGACCGTGACGCCGGGATGATGGAGGAGGGGGTCGAGATCGTCGAAATTGGCGATGCGCTCCAGCCGCGGCACGGCGACCACCACGTCTCCCGCCCGAGCGGGCTGACGCGACAGGCGCTCCAGCGCCACGGAATCCTCGGCCGGCAGCCGCGCGGCTCCGGCAAGCCAGGGCACGACGCCGAAGGAGGGCCAGCCGGTGAAGCGCGTGACGGCCGCCAGCCCTTCGTCGAAGAGCGACACGTCGCCGCGGAACTTGTTGACGAGGAAGCCCGCGATCGGGGCGCGGTCCTCGGGGGGCAGGATCGCGTGGGTGCCGACGAGCGAGGCGATGACGCCGCCGCGGTCGATGTCGCCGACGAGCAGCACGGGCACGCGCGCCGCGGTGGCAAAGCCCATGTTGGCGATGTCGCCGGCGCGAAGGTTGATCTCGGCGGGCGAGCCCGCGCCCTCCACGATCACGAGATCGGCGTCGGCGCAGACATGCTCGAAGCTCTCGAGGACGCGGGCGAGGAGCGCCGGCTTGAGGCGCTGGTAGTCGCGGCCCCGCGCGGCGCCGGCGACGCGGCCCTGCACCACGATCTGCGAGCCCGTCTCGGACTGCGGCTTGAGGAGCACCGGGTTCATGTGGACGGTGGGCGGCACGCGGCAGGCCAGCGCCTGCAGCCACTGCGCGCGGCCGATCTCGCCCCACTCGTCGCTGCCGGGAATGGCGGCGACGGCGGCATTGTTCGACATGTTCTGCGGCTTGAACGGGCGCACCCGCAAGCCCTGGTCGGCGAAGAGCCGGCAGAGCCCGGCGACGAGGACGCTTTTTCCCACGTCCGAGCCCGTGCCCTGCAGCATCAGGGCGGGCGTGCGGCTCACGACCACAGGAGCTTCACGGCGAGCGCGATGCAGACGGTGACGAGAAGCGGGCGGATGAGCCGTGCCCCGAAGCGCATGGCCGAGGCCGCGCCGAGCCGGGCGCCGAGGAACTGCGCCACCCCCATGGCGAGGCCGAGCTTCCAGTGGATCGAGCCGACGGCCGCGAAGACCGCGAAGCCGCCGACATTGGAGGCGAAGTTCAGAAGCTTGGTGTGGGCGGTGGCCTTCAACACGCCGTAGCCCGCGAGGCCCACGAAGGCGAGCATGAAGAAGGAGCCTGTGCCCGGTCCGAACAGCCCGTCATAGGCGCCGACCAGCGGCACGAGGAAGAGCGCGAAGCTGCGCGGCGAGATGCGGCGCTCGCGGTCGATGTCCGACAGGCCGGGCTTCACCGCGAAATAGACGGCGATGGCGATGAGGAGGAAGGGCAGGAGCGTTCGCAGGAACTCGAGCGGCAGGTTGGCCGCGAGCAGCGCGCCGGCCACGGCGCCGGCGAAGGACAGCGCGGCGGCCGGGAGCAGCGAGCGCAGATGGACGTGCCCCTTGCGGGCATAGGAGATCGTCGCCGATCCCGAGCCGAAGAGCGACTGCAGCTTGTTGGTGCCGAGCGCGGTGAGCGGATCGAGCCCGCCGATGAGGAGGGCGGGCACGGTGATCATGCCGCCGCCCCCGGCGATCGCGTCGACGAAGCCGGCGAGGAAGGCGGCCCCGACGAGCAGGAGGAAGATCGTTTCGGGCGACATGGGCTGCAATCCGGCGGCGGGGACGACCGGGCATAGGCCGCGGCGCGCATGCCGCGCAAGCGCCACGCGTCGAGCGAGAGCTTCCCGGCGGCGCGGCGGGATCTGCCCGAGGGCCCAAGTCGTTGGCGCGCTATCGTCTTGCGCGGGAACGGACGGCCGGTCCGGTCGCTTTTCCTCTCCAAAGGCGGCGCCGACGATCGGTCGCCCGCTGCCCCTTCCTGGGAAAGGATCCGCCATGACGCCGCTTCGCTACGCCCCCGAGATCGAGACGCCCGAGCCGGACGAGCAGGCGACGATCCGCGGGATCATCGACGGAATGACGAAATCCAGCCAGACCGTGGAGAAGCGCGACGGCCATGCGGTGCGCGCCAGCCACGCCAAGAGCAGCGCCTGCGCGCTCGGCACGCTCGCGGTCTCGCCGGCGCTGCCGCCGGAACTGGCGCAAGGGTTGTTCGCGGCAGGCGGCACGTTCGACGTCGCCCTGCGCTTCGCGCAGGGACCGGGCGAGACGCTCGGCGACCGCGTCTCCACCCATCGCGGCGTGTCCCTGAAGGTCTTCGGCGTCGCCGGCGAGAAGCTGCCCGGCCACGATGCCGAGACGCAGGACTTCGTGCTCGCCACCGGCACGACCTTTCCCTCCGGCACCGCGAAGGGGTTCCTGCGCGACGGCAAGATGATCGGCACGGCGACGCCGATGCCCGAGGGCTTCAAGAGCGCGGTCTCGGCCGCGATGCGCGGCGTCAACACCGTGCTGAACGCCTTCGGCACCGAAAGCGCAAAGGCCGACTTCTTCGGCCATCCCTTCTCGCACCCGCTCGCCGAGCCCTATTTCAGCCAGGCGCCGCTGCGCTACGGCGAACATGTCGCCAAGTTCGGGCTGTTTCCGGTGGCTCCGGCGCAGCTCGCGCTGAAGGACTGGACGCTCGACCCGAAGGACGACGAGGACGGCTTCCGCCACGCGGCGGTGGATTATCTGCGGGCCCAGGAGGCGGTGTTCGAACTGCGCGTGCAGCTCTGGACGAACGCCGAGACGCAGTCGATCGAGGACGCCTCGGTCGACTGGCCGACCGAGGAAAGCCCCTACCGCACCGTCGCGACGCTGCGCGTGCCCGCGCAGGACGCCTATAGCGACGCCCGCCGGCGCTATTTCGACGACGTGATGACCTTCCGTCCCGCCCATGGCCTGGCCGCACACCGTCCGCTCGGCTCGGTGATGCGGGCCCGGCTGCAGGTCTACGAGGCGCTGTCGAAGTTCCGCCACGCCGAGAACGGCATCGCCGCCGAGAACACCGGCACGGTCGATCGCATCCCCGCCTGAGACGGGCGATCCGGGAGGTCGAGATTTCGGCCTCCCGGATGGGCTCAGAGCAGCGTGCCGCTTAGCACCAGCGTCGCCACCGAGAAGTAGATGACGAGGCCGGAGACGTCGACGAGCGTCGCCACGAACGGCGCCGAGGCGCTCGCCGGGTCGAAGCCGAGACGCTTCAGCGCGAAGGGCAGCATCGAGCCCGCAAGCGAGCCGAAGGTGACGATCGCCACGAGCGCTAGGCCGACGGTCAGCGCCACCAGCGGCCAGTGCGGCCCGTAGTCGTAGATCCCCGTTTGCTGCCACAGCGCGATGCGGGCGATGCCGATGACGCCGAGGAAGCTGCCGAGCGCGAGGCCCGTCGGCGCCTCACGCAGCGCCACGCGCCACCAGTCCTTCAGCTGCAATTCGCCGAGCGCCAGCGCGCGGATGATGAGCGAGGTCGCCTGCGACCCCGAATTGCCGCCCGAGCTCATGATGAGCGGAATGAAGAGCGTCAGCACGACGGCCTTTTCCAGCTCGTCCTCGAAATGCTGCATGGCGCTTGCCGTCAGCATCTCCGACAGGAAGAGCACGGCGAGCCAGCCGGCGCGCTTCTGCAGCATGTCGAGAAAGCCGATGCGCGTGTAGGGCTCGTCCAGCGCCTCCATGCCGCCGAACTTGTGCACGTCCTCCGTGGTCTCCTCCGTCATCGCGTCGATGACGTCGTCCACCGTGACGATGCCGAGCATGTGGTTCTTCTCGTCCACCACGGGGATGGCGAGAAGGTCGTATTTCGAGATGAGGCGGGCCACCTCCTCGCGATCGACCTGCGGCAGCACCGTGACGGGCCGCTCGAAGCGCGCCACCGAGCCGACGGGCGCTTCCGGGTCGCCCGAGATCAGGCGGCGCAGCGACACCGAGCGCTGAAGCCGATGGGAGACGGGATCGAGCACGTAGATCGCGTAGATCGTCTCGCGCTCGCTCTCGACCTCGCGGATGTGGCGCAGCGTTTCGCCCACGCTCCAGCTGGCGGGAACGCTGACGAACTCGGTGGTCATCAGTGCGCCCGCGCTGTGGACGGGATGCACGAGCAGCGCTGCGACGATGGCGCGCGCCTCCGGCGTCAGCAGCGCGGTCAAGCGCTTGCGCGGCGGCTCCTCCATGTCGCGGAAGAGATCGGCCAGACGGTCGGCCGCCATCGCGTCGAGGATCGCGGCGGCGGCGGAGGGCTCCAGCGCGGCCAGGAGCCCCGTGGGGTCGGCCAAGGAGGGATGGTCGAGAACCGCCGCGGCGCGCTCCAGCGGCAGGCGGGACACGGCGAGCGCGGCCTCCGCCGGCGAGAGCGCGTCGAGATGGACGGCGATGTCGGCGACATGGAGGGCGCCGAGGTCGCCCGAGCGGTCATGGCTCGCGAGCCGATCGCGATCGAGAAGGTCTTGCATGGGTCGTCTCCGTGGATCGCCGCGTGCGGAGTCCGGCGGAAGGCGACCCCACGGCGCGTCAGGCGATGCGCGGGAGGCGGCGTCCGGCAAGACACGCGCGCGGCGACGTCAATCGAGGGTGACTGTCGCTGGGCATGGGGTCGGTGAGGTCCGTTTTGAGATGCCCCGCGCGGCGGGAGGGCCGGCGGAGCGAGGAGGGAATTGGCACTTTCCGAAGCCCCGATCAAGTGGGCGTGATGTTACGAATTGGACGGGTTCACTGGCTTGGCGCCCCGGTCCGAGGCGGCTTTTCTCGCGAGGTCGTGGCCTCACATGGGGCCGGCCGCCGGCCCCCAGACCTTGACCGCCATCCACAGCGCCATGGCGACCATCATCAGGTTCTCTGTCAGCGACACGAAGCCGAGCGGCACGTTGCTCGCGCCGCCGACGCAGGCACATTTCAGCTCGCGCCTGTCGAGATAGACGGCCTTGAACACCGACACCGCGCCCACCGTGCCGACGAACAGCGCCACCGGAACCGAGATCCAGTTCAGCACGCCGGCGATCATCAGGAGGCCCGCCAGCCCCTCGGCGAAGGGGTAGAGGTAGGAATAGGGCACCCAGCGCTTCGCCAGGAGATCGTAGTTCAGGAACATGGTGGCGAAGCTCTCGACGTTCTGCAGCTTTAGGAGCGCCAGCACCACCATGCTGAAGGCCACGAACCACTCGGCCGCGCGCGGCGTCAAGGCGGTGCCATCGACCGCATGGCTCGCGGCCAGTGCCATCAGGGCCGTGATCGCGAACAGCGCCGCCACCGGCCTGTAGCTGGTGGCCTTCGGGTCGGCGACCGCCTTTCCGAAGTGGCGGCGCACGTCGTCGTAGCCGCCGATCCGCCGACCGTCGATGAAGGTCTGCGGCGTCGTCTTCACGTCGTGCTCGGCCTTGAAGGCGTCGGTCGCCTCGCGTGTCGTCAGCCAACGGTCCTCCACCGCGTAGCCCTGCCGCCGGAGGAGATCGCGGGCCTTCAGCCCGTAGGGGCAGACATGCGTGTCGGTCACCATGCGGTAGAGCACGGCGTGGCGGGGCTCGGCTGCGGACGACATGGAAGCAGCTTTCTCGTCTCGTTGATGGGCGAACTGCTCCCCATATGGGGTCCGTACCCTGGTACGGAGTCAAGCGATGCGGGAATGGACGATTGCAGGGCTGGCGCGCGAGGGCGAGGTCGGCGTCGAGACGGTGCGCTACTATCAACGGCGCGGTCTCTTGGAGACGCCCACACGCCCGGAAGGCGGCGGGTCCGGCGGCGGCATCAGGCGCTATGGCGAGGAAGCCGTCCGCCGCCTGCGCTTCATCCGCTCCGCCAAGGCGGCGGGGTTCACGCTGGAGGAGATCGCCGAGCTTCTCGCCCTCGACGCCACAGACGACCGCGCCCGCGCCCGCGAGCTCGCCGCCGGGCGGATCGCGGCGCTGGACGCCGAGATCGCGAAGATGAAGGCCGCGCGCGAGGCCCTGTCACGCCTGACGCGCGAATGCGGCGCGGGGTCGGCGGGGCCGTGCCCGATCCTCGCGGCGTTCGAGCCCTCGTGACCGGCGGGCGCCCGCGCACCGGACGGCGTCACTGCGTCCCGTGATTTGACCTGCCGGCGCATTCCCGTCATGGAGGCCGCTCAACTGACGGTGCCCTCACGGGCTCGACACCGGATTTTGCGATGCGCCGACCCAAACCGGGGGTGGCACGCGAAAACTGTCGGATCGCGTCGCTGCCGGGCTCCACGCCCGCGGCGCCTCCTCCGGCGAAGACGAGGAGACGATGCGATGAAGGCCTTGATGCTGTGCGGCCATGGCAGCCGCGACCAGGGGGCGGTGGACGAGTTTCGCGGCCTCTCCGAGAAGATCGCCCGGCGCCTGCCGGACTGGCGCGTCGAATACGGCTATCTGGAATTCGCCAAGCCGATCATCCGCGAAGGTCTCGACAAGCTGCGGTCGGAGGGCGCGCGCGAGGTGATGGCGCTGCCGGGCATGCTGTTTGCCGCCGGCCACGCCAAGAACGACATTCCCTCCGTCCTCAACACCTATTCGGCCGCCAACGGCCTACCCGTGACCTACGGGCGCGAACTCGGCATCGACCCCAAGATGATCCGCGCCGCCGGCGAGCGCATCCGCGAGTGCCTGCGGGACGATGGCTGGCGCGACGGCGAGGCGCTGCACGACACGATGCTCGTGGTGGTGGGCCGCGGGGCCTCGGACCCTGACGCCAATTCCAACGTCGCCAAGGTCATGCGCATGCTCTGGGAGGGGCTCGGCTTCGGCTGGGGCGAGACCGCCTATTCCGGCGTCACCTTCCCGCTCGTCGATCCCGGCCTCGAGCACGCCTCGCGCCTCGGCTACCGGCGTATCGTCGTCTTCCCCTATTTCCTCTTCACCGGCATCCTGGTTCGCCGCATCTTCGACGCCACCGACGCGGTGGCCGCGCGCCATCCCGAGATCCGCTTCCTGAAAGCCGGCTATCTCGGCGCCCACGACCTCGTGGTGGAGACCTTCGTCGATCGTCTGCGCGAGACGATCGAGGGCACGAACAACATGAACTGCCAGATGTGCAAGTACCGCGAGCAGGTGCTGGGCTTCGAGGTGGAGGTCGGCCTGCCGCAGGAGAGCCATCACCACCATGTCGAGGGCATCGGCACGACCGCCGACTGCCGCTTCTGCGAGGGAACCTGCATCGGTGCCTGCAAGGCTGCGGCGATGGAGGGGCACGACCACGCGGCGGAGGGTGCGTCTCATGGACACTCGCACGTGGCGGGCGGGCAGGGGCATTCCGCCCGGCACGGTCACGAACATGCCTCCGAGGCGAATACGCATGACCATGGCGACCATGCGCATTCGCACGGCCATGACCACGCCCACCCCCATGCTCACGATAACCCGCATCCCCACATCCATTCGCACGAAGCGGCGCACGCGCACGGAAATGAGCCGGCAGGTCACGGTCATTCCCATTCGCATGGGGACGCGCATGCTCACGGCCACGGCCACGGCCACGGCCACGGCGACCACGGGCACACGCACCACCCCTATCCCCATGCCGACCACCCGCTGGGGCCCCGCTCGATGAAGCGGCGCTGAGGGCTGCGCCATGTCGCCTGACCCCGTGCCGCTCACATCCAAGCCGCTCCCCTACCTGCGCGATCCGCAAGGCATCTACGACGCGAGCTTCGAAGCGATTCGCCGCGAGGGGGGCGCCGCTCTGGCGGACCTCGCCGAGCCCGAGCGGGCGCTCGCCATCCGCCTCGTCCACGCCTGCGGCATGGTCGACATCCTCGCCGATCTCGTGATGTCGCCCGGCGCCGTCGCGGCCGGGGCCTCAGCGCTCGCGGCCGGCGCGCCGATCCTCGTCGATGCCGAGATGGTGCGCCACGGCATCATCGTCCGGCATCTGCCGGCGAACAACGCCGTGATCTGCCGCCTGAACGAAGCCGGCGTCAGCGAGCAGGCTCAAGCGGCTGGCACGACGCGCTCGGCCGCACAGGTCGATCTCTGGACCGGCGATCTCGCCGGGGCGGTGGTGGCGATCGGCAACGCGCCGACCGCGCTCTTCCGCCTTCTGGAGCGGCTGGACGAGGGCGCGCCGCGCCCGGCCGTGATCCTCGGCCTGCCCGTCGGATTCGTTGGCGCTGCCGAATCCAAGGCCGAACTCGAGGCCAATCCGCGCGGCGTGCCCTTCGTGACGCTGCGCGGCCGGCGCGGCGGCAGCGCCCTGGCCTCGGCCGCCGTCAACGCACTCGCCGCCGGCCTTCGCGGCGGCGTCGCATGAGCGGCGCCTGGCTCCACGTCGTCGGCGTCGGCGACGGTGGCCTCGCAACGCTGACGCCCGAGCAGGCGGCGGCGCTCGGCCGCGCCAAGATCGTCTTCGGCGGCGCGCGCCATCTCGCCATGCTGCCCGACGATCACCCGGCCGAGCGCATCGCATGGCGCTCGCCCTTCGCCGATTCGGCCGCCGACATTCTCGCTGCCCGCGGTCGGCCCGCCGCCATGCTCGCCACCGGCGATCCCTCCTGGTTCGGCCCGGCGCGCTGGCTGCGCTCGATCCTGGCGCCCGGCGAAGCCGTCGTCCTGCCCGCGCCCTCCGCCTTTGCGCTGGCCGCCGCCCGCCTCGGCTGGTCGCTGGAAGACCTGCGCTGCCTCACCGTCCACGGCCGGCCCGTCGCAGCGCTCAACCCCGAGATCGCCGATCGCGCCCGCTGGCTCGTCCTGTCGGAGGACGGCGCCTCGCCCGCCGCGATCGCGCGGCTCATCGCCGACCGGGGTTATGGGAAAAGCCGGCTCACCGTTCTTGAACATTGCGGCGGCGCTGCCGAGCGCGTGCGCGATGCCGAAGCCGGATCGTTCGACCTCGGCGGCATCGCGGCGCTCAACCTCGTTGCCGTCGAATGCCGCGCCGATCCCGAAACGCGCGAGTTCGCCCGCACCGGAGGCCTGCCGGACGAGGCCTTCCGCCACGACGGCAAGATGACCAAGCGCGTGCTCCGCGCGCTCGCGATCGCCGCGCTGGAGCCGGCGCCCGGCCTCCTTCTCTGGGACGTCGGGGCCGGCTCGGGCTCGATCTCCGTGGAATGGCTGCGCGCCGCGCCGGGCACCCGCGCGGTCGCGATCGAGCCGGTGGCCGAGCGCCGCGCCATGATTGCCGAGAACGCCTTCCGGCTGGGCACCCATGGCATCGACATCCGTGACGGCCGCGCACCCGCGGCGCTTCAGGGTCTGGAGGCGCCCGACGCCGTGTTCCTTGGCGGCGGGCTGACCGACGGCCTCTTCGTCGCCGCCTTCAACGCGTTGAAGCCCGGCGGGCGGCTCGTCGCTCATGCCGTGACGCTGGAATCGGAGGCGATCCTTCTGGCGCTGCACGAGGTGCACGGCGGCGAATTGCTGCGCGTCGGCGTCAGTCGCGCCGAGCCGGTCGGCCCCTATCGCGGCTGGCGTCCGGCCATGCCGGTGACCCATTGGCACCTGACGAAGGCGCAGCTGCCGTGAGCGGGCGCCTCTACGGGCTCGGCCTCGGGCCGGGTGACCCCGAACTCCTGACGCTCAAGGCGCACCGGCTGCTGCGCGCGGTTCCGGTGATCGCCTACCCGTTGGCGGCGGGCGGCACGAGCTTTGCCCGCACCATCGCCGCGCCGCATCTGCCCGGCGGCCAGCGCGAGATCGCCATTCCCCTGGAGATGTCCACCGACCGCGCGCCGGGGCAGGCCGCCTACGACACCGCCGCCCATGCCATCGCGGCCGAACTCGAAGCCGGCTTCGACGTCGCCGTGCTCTGCGAGGGTGACCCGTTCTTCTACGGCTCGTTCCTCTACTTGTTCTCCCGCCTCGCCGCGCGATACGAGACGACGATCGTGCCCGGCATCTCCTCGGTGATGGCCGGCGCGGCTGCGATCCGCCGCCCCTTGAGCGCGCGGCACGACGCGGTGACAATCCTCCCGGCGACGCTGCCGGACGAGGCGCTGCGAGCGCGGATCGAGGCGGCGGACAGCGTCGCGATCCTCAAGCTCGGGCGCCATTTCGGCCGTGTAAAGACGCTGATCGCCTCGATGGGGCTGACGGGCCAAGCCGTCTATGCCGAGCGCGTCTCGTTGCCGGGCGAGCGCATCCTGCCGCTCGCCGAGACCGGCGACGCCGCGCCCTACTTCGCCCTCGTCCTCCTCTATCGCGGCGCCGAGCCGGCCATTCTCGGCCCCCTCGCGCCCGCCGAGCCCGGCCGATGACCAGACCCGTCCTGCTGCTTCTCTCCCCGGCCGCCCTGCCGCTCGCGCGCCGTCTGGCGGAGGGCCTCGGCGCCGAGATCCATGGCGCCCGCGCCCGCGTGCCGGAGGCGGACATCCTCTTCGACGGCGCCGCCGAGCACATCCGCGCGCTCTTCCTCGCCGGGCGCCCGATCGTCGCGATGGTGGCGGCGGGCGCGCTCATCCGCATCCTCGCGCCGCTCCTCGCCGACAAGCAGGCGGAACCGCCCGTGGTGGTGCTGGCCGAGGACGGCTCGGCGGCCGTGCCGCTGCTCGGCGGCCACCACGGCGCCAACGACCTCGCCCGCCGCTGCGCCGCGCTCACCGGGGGCGTCGCCGCCGTCACCACGGCGGGGGACCTGCGCTTCGGCGTGGCGCTCGACGAGCCGCCCGAAGGTTGGCATCTCGAAAATCCCGACGACGCCAAGGCGGTGATGGCCGAACTGGTGGCCGGCGAATTCGCCTGGATCGAGGGCGCGGCGGACTGGCTCGCGGGCTCGCGCATTCCCGTCTCCGACGACGGCCGCGTCACCCTCAGCGCCACGAGCGAGGCGCGCACGCCCCGGCCGCTCGAACTCCTCTACCGCCCGAAGACGCTGGTGCTCGGGGTCGGCACCGAGCGCGGCACCGAGCCGGCCGAGGCGATCGCCCTGGCGGAAAGCGTGCTGCATGAGGCCGGCGTCAGCCCGTCGAGCCTCGCCGCCGTCGCCTCGATCGACCTGAAGGCAGACGAGCCGGCGGTGCATGCGGTTGCCGCCCATTTCGGCGTGCCCGCCCGCTTCTTCGACGCCGCCACGCTGGAGTGCCAGGCGCCGCGCCTCGCCAACCCCTCCGAGATCGTCTTCCGCGAGACCGGCTGCCATGGCGTGTCGGAGGGCGCGGCGCTCGCCGCCGTCGGCCCGGCCGGCGCTCTCCTGACCCCCAAGCGCAAATCGGCCCGCGCCACGGCCGCTCTGGCGGAGGCGCCGCGGCCTCTCGACCCCGCCACCATCGGCCGTGCGCGCGGGCGCCTCTTCGTCGTCGGCATCGGGCCGGGCGGCGCGGCGTGGCGTTCGCCCGAGGTTTCGGCGATGGTGACGGAGGCCACCGACCTCGTCGGCTATTCGCTCTATCTCGATCTCCTCGGTCCCCTCGCGGCGGGCAAGGCGCGCCACGATTTCGACCTCGGCGCGGAGGAGCGCCGGGTGCGCCATGCGATGGAACTCGCCGGCGAGGGGCGCACCGTCGCCCTCGTCTGTTCGGGCGATGCCGGCATCTACGCCATGGCGACGCTCGTCTTCGAGCTTCTCGATCGCGGCGACCTGTCGGACAGCGCGCGGCGCATCGAGATCGAGGTTTCGCCCGGCATCTCCGCGCTGCAAGGCGCGGCCGCCCGCGCCGGCGCCCCGCTCGGCCACGACTTCTGCACGATCTCGCTCTCCGACCTTCTGACGCCGTGGCCCGACATCGTGCGCCGCGTCGAGGCGGCCGCCGCGGGCGATTTCGTCATCGCCTTCTACAATCCGGTGTCGATGAAGCGCCGCACCCAGCTGGCGTTCGCCCGCGACGTGCTCCTGCGCCATCGCGCGCCGGAGACGCCGGTGATCCTCGCGACCAATCTCGGCCGCGAGGGCGAGCGGGTACGCATCGTGGAACTGGGACGCCTCGACGTCGACGAGGTCGACATGCTGACCGTCGTCGTCGTCGGCTCCACCAACACGCGCGTCGTCACCACCGGCGAGGGGCGCCGCTTCGCCTACACGCCGCGCGGCTACGCCGCCAAGCCCGGCACTGGGATTGCCCCCGCCTCCACGGAAGACGCCGCATGACCGTCCATTTCATCGGCGCCGGCCCCGGCGCGGCCGATCTCATCACGCTGCGGGGCCTGCGTCTCATCGAGCGCTGTCCGGTCTGTCTCTTTGCCGGCTCACTGGTGCCGGAGGAGATCGTTCGCACCGCACCGAAAAGCGCGCGCGTCCTCGACACCGCGCCGATGCATCTCGACGAGATCATCGCGGAGATGGCGGCCGCCCACGAAGCCGGCCTCGACGTGGCCCGCGTCCATTCCGGCGACCCGTCGATCTACGGCGCCACGGCCGAGCAGATGCGCCGGCTCGACGCGCTCGGCATTCCCTACGACGTGACGCCCGGCGTGCCCGCCTTCGCGGCGGCCGCCGCCGCGCTGAAGCTCGAACTCACCGTGCCCGAGGTCTGTCAGACCGTGGTGGTGACGCGCACCTCGATGAAATCCTCCGGCATGCCCGAGGGCGAGGATCTCGCGACGCTCGGGCAGAGCGGCGCGACGCTGGCGATCCACCTCTCGATCCGCAACCTCGCCCATATCGAGCGCGAGCTTTCGCCCATCCCCGCCTACGGACCGGACTGCCCGGTGGTGGTCGCCTACCGCGTCGGCTGGCCGGACGAGAGCTTCATCCGCGGCACGCTCTCCACGATCGCCCGGCTCGTGCGCGAGGCCAAGCTCACGCGCACCGCGCTGGTTCTGGTCGGCCGGGGGCTTGCGGCGGAGGGCTTCGTCGATTCCAAGCTCTACGACGCCGCGCATCCCCATATTCTGCGGCCGAACGCACGCAAGACGGCGAAGGCGGCGGACTGATCCGCACTCGGCCGGATGGTGTTTAGCCGGCGAGCCACGCCATCACCTCGTCCACGCCGCGCGCCAAGGGGCCCGCAGGTTCGGGCGGGCGGGCGATCATCACCACGGGGATGCCGAGGAGCCGTGCTGCCGCGATCTTGGCGTGGGAGCGGGCGCCGCCGGAATTGCGCGAGACGAGATGCGTGACGGCGTGCTCGCACAGGAGCGCGGCTTCCGCCTCCACGCTCTGACCGGGTCGGCCGATCACCAGCTTGGCCGCGAAGGGCAGGGGCTCGGTGGGCGGGTCCACCATGCGCAGCACCGGCGCGAGGTCCGGCCGGTGGCGGAAGGGCGCGATGTGCTGGCGCCCCAGTGCCAGGAAGGGCCGAGCGCCCGCCGGCAGCGCGTCGCACGCGGCCTTGAGACAGGCGACCTCGATCCAGTGTTCATCAGGTGCCCGGGTCCAGGGCGGCCGCAGTAGCGTGAGCAGGGGGATGTCCACCCGCGTCGCCGCTGCGACCGCATTGCGCGAGATGCCGGCGGCGAAGGGATGCGTTGCGTCCACGAGCCGGGTCATGCGCTCGGTCACGAGAAACGCCGCGAGCCCCGCCGCGCCGCCGAAGCCGCCGATCCGCGTCTCGCCTTCGCCGCGATCCGGCGCGAGCGTGCGTCCGGCAAGCGAGACCACCAGCCGGTCGCCCGGCCGCTCCCGCGCGATGCGCTGCGCCAGGATCGTCGCCTCCGACGTGCCGCCGAGAAGCAGGATCGCCTCGCCCGTCACGGCTCCTCCCGCACATGGGCGATCACCGCGCCAGACCGGTCGGTGACGACGATCTCGGCGGCCACGGGCGCTTCGCGCAGGGTCTCGCGCACGGTGGCAAGAGCGCGCGCGGCCACGAGGGCCGGCAGGTCCAGCCCCCCCGCCGTGCAGAGGTCGAGCACCGCCTTCGCCGTGTTGGCGCCGAGGATGGCCGGCGCCAGCCGTTCGGCCGCGCCGGCGTCGATCTCGGCGACGAGCCGCAGGAGGAAAGCGAAGTCCACCTGACTGCGGCCGGAATGGAGGTCGAGCGAGCCCGCCGCGAGCTTCGTCAGCTTGGCGAAGCCCCCGGCGATCGTCAGTGCTGGCACGGGGTGGACACGGAGGTACTTGAGGAGCCCTCCGGCAAAGTCGCCCATGTCGAGATAGGCGACCGTCGGCAGGTCGGGATAGAGCCGGCGCGCGGCGTCCTCGCTGCTGGAGCCGGTGGCGCCGACGACGCGGCGAAGGCCGCTCGCACGCGCCACGTCGATGCCGCGATGAATGGAGTGGATCCAGGCGGCACAGGAGAAGGGATGGACGATGCCGGTGGTCCCGAGGATCGACAGACCGCCGACGATGCCGAGCCGGCCGTTCCAGGTCTTCTCTGCCAAGGCTACGCCATCGGCGACACCGACCGTAATCTCGACGTCCGACGCTGAGTTTGTTAGCCGACAAACGTCGTCGACCACGGCACACATCAGCGCGCGCGGCACCGGGTTGATCGCGGGCTCGCCCGTTGGGATCGGCAGGCCGGGAAGCGTAACGGTGCCGACACCCTCGCCGGCGCGGAAGATGACACCCGAGCCGGCTTTTCCGAGGCGCACGGTGACGCTGATCTCGGCGAGATGCGTCACGTCGGGATCGTCGCCCGCATCCTTGACGATCGCCGCGAAGGCTTCGCTTTGCGTCAGCCGCGTGCGGGCGAGCGGGAAGGCGGGGCGCTCGCCCTTCGGCAGCGTGATCTCGACGGGATCGGGAAATTCACCGGTGAGGAGGGCGGTGAGCGCGGCCTTCGTGGCGGCGGTGGCGCAGGCGCCCGTGGTCCAGCCACGGCGAAGGGTCTCCCCTTCGCGCTTGCCGTCGCCGCCCTGCCGCCGCCTGCCGAGATTGAAGCCCATGGGGGCTTATAGGCCGCGCGGCTTCGTGCGAAAAGCGCCGGGCTCATGTCCGATCGTCCCGCCCCCCCCCCGTCCCACGCCCGCCCCGGCTTCCTGCTCGCCGCGCCGCATTCCGGCAGCGGCAAGACGCTGGCGACGCTGGCGCTGCTGCGCTGGCTGGCGCGGCGCGGCGTCGAGGTCGCCCCGGCGAAGGCCGGGCCGGACTATATCGATCCCGCCTTCCACGCGGCGGCAAGCGGACGGTCCAGCGTCAATCTCGACCCGTGGGCGATGCGGCCGGCGCTGCTCCGCCGCCTCGCCGGCAGCGGCGACCGGCCGCTGGTGGTGGAGGGCATGATGGGCCTCTTCGACGGCGCCGCCGACGGCACCGGTTCGGCGGCCGATCTGGCCGTGCTGCTGGGCCTGCCGGTGGTGCTGGTGATCGACTGCGCGCGCCAGTCGCACTCGGTGGCCGCCCTCGTGCGCGGCTTTCGCGACCACCGCGCGGATGTCGTGCTCGGCGGCTTGATCCTCAACCGTGTCGGCAGCGCACGGCATGAGGCGATGCTGCGAGCTGCGCTGGAGCCGCTCGGCCTACCCGTGCTCGTGGCGCTGCCGGCGCGGGCCGATCTCGCATTGCCCGAGCGCCATCTCGGCCTCGTGCAAGCTGGTGAAACCGAGGGGCTGGAGGCCTTTCTCGAGCGTGCGGCGGATGGGATCGGCGAGGGGCTCGACGAGGCGCTGCTGATGCGGCTGCTGGCGGGGCCCGGTCGCGCCGACGCCGACCTTTCAGGCACGCAAGGCACCGGCTCGCCTGCCGCTACGCCGCTCACGCCTCTCGGTCAGCGCATCGCGGTGGCCCGCGACGTCGCGTTTGCGTTCGCCTATCCCCATCTCCTCGACGGCTGGCAGGCGGCGGGAGCGGAGCTTTCCTTCTTCTCGCCGCTCGCCGACGAGGGCCCGGCACCGGATGCCGACGCGGTGTTCCTGCCCGGCGGCTATCCCGAGCTGCATGCCGGGCGTCTCGCCGACGCGGCGGGTTTTCGCGCCGGGGTTCATGCGGCGGCCGTGCGCGGCGCGCGGATCTATGGCGAGTGCGGCGGCTACATGGCGCTCGGCGAGACGCTGGAGGATGCGGACGGGAAGACGCACGCGATGCTCGGCCTCCTGCCGCTCGCGACCTCGTTTCGCCTGCGCCGCCGTCATCTCGGCTATCGCCGCCTCAGCCCGCTCGAAGCCTCGCCCTGGGCCCATCCGCTGACGGCGCACGAGTTCCACTATGCGACTGTCCTGCGCGAGGGCGAGGCCGACCGGCTGTTCGCAGCGCGCGACGCGCTCGGTGCTGATCTCGGCGCGATGGGCCTCGCACGCGGGCGTGTCGCCGGCTCGTTCCTCCACGTCGTCGACCGGGGGGCGGCATGAACGCGGCGCGCCGTCACGGCGGGGCGCTGGATGCCGCGATCGCGCGCTATGGCGGCGTGCGGGCCGACTGGCTGGACCTCTCCACCGGCATCAATCCGGTGGCTCCGCCGCTGCCAGCGCTCGACCCCGAGACGTGGACGCGTCTGCCGGAAGCCGCGCTCGAAGGCGCGGCGAGCAAGGCCGCCCGGCGCTTCTACGCCGCCCCCGGCGAGGCCGGCCTCGTCGCCGCGCCCGGCAGCCAGGCGCTGATCTCGCTGCTGCCGCATCTCCTGCCGCCCGGCCCCGCCGCCGTTCTGGCGCCGACCTATGCCGAGCACGAGAGGGCGTTGCGCGCCGCCGGCCACGAGGTGCGGACGGTTTCGACCCTTGCCGACCTCACGCCGGACATCCGCCTCGCCGTTCTCGCCAACCCCAACAACCCCGACGGCCGCCGCTTCTTGCGCGCTGAGCTTTTGACGCTGGCGGACCGGCTCGCCGCCGCCGGCGGTCACCTCGTCGTGGACGAGGCCTTCATGGACGCCGACACACGTGAAACCTTGGCGGCCGACGCCGGCCGGCCAGGGCTCGCAGTGCTGCGCTCCTTCGGCAAGTTCTTCGGGCTGGCGGGCTTGCGGCTCGGCTTCGCGCTGACGACGCCCGATCTCGCCGCGCGCCTCGACGAGCGGCTCGGCCCCTGGGCGGTGTCGGGCCCGGCGCTGGCGATCGCCGCGCGCTGGATGGCGGACGACGCTCTGGTCGAGGGATTGCGAGAGGGCATCGCCAGCCGCGCCGCGCTGACGCGCACGGCGATCCGCGCGGGCGGGTTGAAGCCGACGGGGGACGCCGCGCTCTTCGCGCTGGTCGAGGCGCCCTTGGCCGGCGCGCTGTTCGAGGCGCTGGCACACCGCCACATCCTGACGCGACCCTTTTCGCTGCGCACCGACTGGCTGCGGCTCGGTTCGGTGCGGAACGAGGGCGAGGCCGCGCGGCTGACGCGGGCGCTGTGCGAGGGGATGGCCGAGGCGCGAAGGACCCAGGGGGAGAGAGTCCGTTGAGCGCGGTCGTGCTGCTCGGCGCCACGCTGATCGACCGGCTCGTCGGCGATCCCGACTGGCTCTGGCGGCGGCTGCCCCATCCCGTGGTCGGCTTCGGCTGGGCCATCGCCGCCACGGAGCGCGGTCTCAACCGGCCGCAATGGCCGCCCCGGTGGCGCAAGGCCTCGGGCATTGCCGCGATCCTCGCGCTCTTGGCGCTTGCCGCCGGGCTGGGGTTCGCAATCGAGGTGGGTTTACGTGGGCTCGGGCCTGCGGGGCTTGCCGCCGAGGCGGTGGTCGCCTCGGTGCTGCTGGCGCAGAAGAGCCTCGCGGATCACGTGCGCCGGGTGGCCGTCGCCCTGGAGACGGGCGGCGTCGAAGCGGGGCGCCGCGCCGTGTCGATGATCGTCGGGCGGGACCCACAGTCGCTCGACGCCGCCGGGGTCGGACGCGCCGCGATCGAGAGCCTCGCCGAGAACGCCTCCGACGGCGTCGTCGCGCCCTGGCTCTTCCTCGTGCTCTTCGGCCTGCCCGGCCTGATGGCCTACAAGATGCTGAACACCGCCGACTCGATGATCGGGCACCTCGACGCGCGCTATCGCGAGTTCGGCTATGGCGCCGCGCGGCTCGACGATCTCGCCAACTGGCCGGCGGCGCGGTTGACGGCCGGGCTCTTCGCGCTCGCCGCCCTCCTGCGGCGAGGCCGTACCGCCGCCCGCGGGGCTCTCCATGCCGCCCGCCGCGACGCGCCGCACCACCGCTCGCCCAATGCCGGCTGGCCGGAGGGCGCGATGGCCGGCGCGCTCGGCCTCGCGCTCGGCGGGCCCCGGCGCTACGGCGAACTCGTGGTGGACGCGCCGATGCTCAACGCGGCCGGCCGGCGTGAGGCCGGCACGGGTGACATCGCGGACGCACTCGCGCTGTTCGGATGCGTCGGCGACACGCTGCTGGCGGCGAGCGTCCTGGCCGTGGTCCTCGTCGCCGTGCTCTGACGACGCGTGGAGACGGACGACGCTCAGGCCGGGCCGGCGACGCCGGCTTGCGTGAACGTCGCCATGCCCGTGTGGCAGGCGACCGCCGCCTTCACCACCGCCGCGGCCATGGCCGCGCCCGTGCCCTCGCCGAGCCGCATGCCGAGCGCCAGCACGGGCACCTTGCCCATCGCCTGAAGGGCACGCTGGTGGCCGGTCTCGGCCGAGACGTGGCCGAACAGGCAATGGTCGAGGGCGGAGCGATCCATGGCGAAGAGAACGGCGGCGGCGGCGGTCGCCACGAACCCGTCGACGATCACCGGCACGCGCTGCTGGCGCGCCGCGAGGATCGCGCCCGCCATCGCCGCGATCTCGCGCCCGCCGAGGCGCCGCAGCACCTCCAGCGGATCGCCGAGATGCGGCGCGTGGAGATCGAGCGCCTCCTGCACGACCGCGGCCTTGGCGCGGATGCCGGCGGCGTCGTGGCCGGTGCCGGCGCCCGTCCACTCGGCCGCCGTGCCGCCGAAGAGCGCGGCGAAGATCGCGGCGGCCACCGCCGTGTTGCCGATGCCCATCTCGCCGATGCACAGGAGATCGGGCTCGCCGGCGAGGCACTCCATGCCGAAGGCCATGGTCGCCGCGCAGTCCTTTTCAGAGAGCGCGGCCTCGCGGCTGATGTCGCCGGTGGGATAGTCGAGCGCGAGGTCGAAGACCTTGAGGCCGAGGTCGAAGGTGGCGCAGAGCTGGTTGATCGCCGCGCCCCCCGCAGCGAAATTCTCCACCATCGCCTGCGTCACCGACGAGGGATAGGCCGAGACGCCGCGCGCCGCCACGCCATGATTGCCGGCGAACACCGCCACCACCGGCCGGTCGACGCTGGGCGCGCGCCCCTGCCAGGCCGCCATCCATTCGGCGATTTCCTCCAGCCGGCCGAGGCTGCCCGAGGGCTTCGTCAACTCCTCCTGCCGGTGGCGGGCGTCGTGGCGCGCACGCACATCCGGGCCGGGCATGGAGGCGATGAGCGCGCGAATATCGTCGAAGGGCAGGCCGGTGGCGGACATGGGGCACGTCTCTCGAAGGGTTTCGCGACGCGAGCCGCGGGAGTGTTCCGCGTCATAGGAAGAAAGCCGGGCCGGCGCAAACCGAGGTGCATGGCGACGGGGCCGGCTTCGCGGGGCCCTCGTTCGTCGCTCCCGCTCGCGATGGCGACGAATCGCGCGGGCTCGGGCATGGTCGCGCGATGATCGCGTTCCTCCATTCCGTCTTGCGGGCCACCGCCTTTCTCACCCGGCTGCCGCCGGCCGCGCGCGCCTTTGCCGGCGGGCCGTACCCACTCGGGCGCGATGCCCCGGCGTTTCCCGTGGCCGGGCTGGTGGCCGCCCTGCTGCCGGCCGGCCTCCTCATCGTCCTCTGCCGGCTCGGGCTGGATCCTCTGGCGGCCGCCGCCTTTGCGGTGCTCACGCTGGTGGCCTTGACCGGGGCGCTGCACGAGGACGGGCTCGGCGACACCGCCGACGGGCTGTTCGGCCACCGCGACGCCGAGGCCGCGCTCGCCATCATGAAGGACAGCCGCATCGGCACCTATGGCGCGCTGGCGCTGATGGGCTCGCTCCTCCTGCGGATCACGCTCGTTGCCGATCTTGCAGTACGCCAGCCGACCGTGGGAGCGCTGGCGATGCTGGGCGCGGCGGCCGCCAGTCGCGGGGCGATGGCCTGGCTCTGGTCGGCGCTGCCGACGGCCGATCGCGGCGGGCTCGCCGACCGCGTGGGGCGACCGGGACCGGCCGCTGGGCGCCGCGCGGCGCTTCTCGGCGCGGCGCTCGCCGTGCTGACGGGGGCAGCGGCGGGCGTGCTGGCAGCGGGGGAGGGGGCGAGCCTCGAAGCCGCGGCGGTGCGGGGCGTGGGCGCGGCGTTTCTCGGCCTCGCGTTCGCGCTTCTCGTGCTGTTTCGGCTGGCGGGCATCCTGATGCGCCGTCTCGGCGGCCAGACCGGCGACACGCTCGGCGCCGCCCAGCAACTCACCGAGATCGCGCTGCTTCTGGGGTTCGCGCTCGCTCTGCCCTGACGGCGCGATCCGGCACGCGCGGCAGCGGATCGAACGTCGTCTCGACCGGCCAGATCCGTCAGCCGGCGCGCCGGGTCTCCGGCGAGGCGAGCACCCCGAGATCGTCCTCCAGCGGGCGGCCGATGCCGAGATAGCCGAAGCCGTAGGGCGCCACCTCGTCGCGGCTGTAGACGTTGCGCAGATCCACGAGCAGCGGCGTGCGCATCACGCCCGCGAGGCGGCGGAAGTCGAGGGCGCGGAAGGCGTTCCACTCGGTCACGATGACGAGCGCGTCGGCCCCTTCCGCGATGTCGTAGGGGCCGGTGCCGAAGGTGACGCCCTCCAGCATGGGGCGGGCGTTCTCGATCCCCTCGGGGTCGTAGGCCGAGACCTGCGCCCCCGCGTCGCGCAGCGCCTGGATGATCGAGATCGCGGGCGAATCGCGCATGTCGTCGGTGTTGGGCTTGAAGGTCAGGCCGAGGATGGCGATCGTCTTGCCGCGCACGTCGCCGCCGAAGGCCGCGATCACCTTGCGGGCCATGGCGCGCTTGCGCGTGTCGTTGATCGCGACGGTGGTCTCGATGAGGCGCACGGGCGAGCCGTGGTCCTGCGCGGTCTTGACGAGGGCCAGCGTGTCCTTCGGAAAGCACGAGCCGCCATAGCCGGGGCCGGCATGGAGGAACTTCGAGCCGATGCGATTGTCGAGCCCGATGCCGCGCGCCACCTCCTGCACGTCGGCGCCGACGCTCTCGCAGAGATCGGCCATCTCGTTGATGAAGGTGATCTTCATGGCGAGAAAGGCGTTGCCGGCATACTTGATGAGCTCCGACGTGCGGCGCGTCGTGAAGAGCAGCGGCGAGCGGTTGAGGTAGAGCGGCCGGTAGACCTCCTCCATCACCTCGCGCGCGCGCTCGTCCGAGAGGCCCACCACGATGCGGTCGGGCCGGCGGAAGTCCTCGATCGCGGCGCCCTCGCGCAGGAACTCGGGGTTGGAGACCACCGCGATGTCGGCCTCCGGATTGGTCTCACGCATGATGCGCTCGATCTCGTCGCCCGTGCCCACCGGCACGGTGGACTTGGTGACCACCACCGTGAAGCCCTTGACGCCGAGGGCGATCTCGCGCGCCGCGGCATAGACGTAGGAGAGATCGGCATGGCCGTCGCCGCGGCGCGAGGGTGTTCCGACCGCGATGAAGACGACGTCGGCCTCCGTGAGGCCGCTTGAGAGATCGGTGGTGAAGGTGAGGCGCCCCGAGCGCCGGTTCTGCGCCACGATCGCGTCGAGCCCGGGCTCGAAGATCGGGATCTTGCCCTCCTCCAGCGCCCGGATCTTGGCCTCGTCCTTGTCGACGCAGATCACGTCGTGGCCGAAATCGGCGAAGCAGGTTCCCGAGACGAGGCCCACATAGCCGCTGCCGATCATCGTAATGCGCATGAGATCACCTTGAAGTCCTGTCCTGCGACGGGCGTCGCCGGCGGGTTTGGCCGGCCGCCGGGCCGGTGACGATGGTGGATGAGCCCTCGTGGGGCGCCGCATTCGCGGGAGGTCGGGAACGATCCACGGAACGAAACCGCGAGGCCGGCCGACGCGAGCCCACGCCGCGGCAGGGCGGCGGCGCTACCGGTCACACCAGTTCGCCGGCGCGGTTGTCGGCCTTCCAGCGGCGGATCGCCTCGTCGAGATCGGTGTCGAAGCGGTAGCCGGCGGCGTTCAGCCAACCCGGCTCCACGCGGGTCGAGAGCACCAGCTTGGCGATCCGCTCGCGGTTGATGGAGTTGCGAAGACCCACCTTGTCGAGCATTTCGAAGGGCATCGCCGCGCCGTTCATCAGGCTCTGCGGAATGAGCCCGCGCGGGGCGGGCAGCTGCGCCACCCGCTCGAAGGCCTGGCAGATCTCCTCGATCGTGTAGGCGTGCGGATAGCAGAAATTGTAGAGGATGCTCGGCTCCTCGCGGGCCACCGCGAAGCGCATCGTTTCCACGAGCTCGCCCACATAGCCGCAGCTCTTGATCGTGTCCTTGCGGCCGGGATAGACGAACACGCCCTTGCGCAGCGTGGCCGCGAGGCGGGTGAAGTTGCCACGCTCGCCCTTGCCGAAGATCACGGCGGGCCGCGCCACCACGAGGCGCCGGCCCTCGCCGCTCGCCTGCCACTCGCGGTGCACCCTCTCGGCCAGCAGCTTGGAGCGGCCGTAGTCGGAGGTCGGCGTCGGGTTCGTGGTCTCGCTTTTCAGGTCCTCGCCCGGCCCGTAGATCGCGATCGAAGAGGTGAAGACCAGGACGGGAACGCCGTTCCGGCGGGCGAAGTCGCAGATCTCGACGGCGCCGCCGACATTCGTCTCGTAATATTCGTGCGGTTCGTGACCGGGCGTGCGGTGCACCGCGGCGAGATTGTAGGCTTGCGCGAAGTCGGTGCCGACGCTGTCGGGCACGGGGCGGCGCAGGTCGTGCGAGTGGTAGTCGACGCCCTCGACGGGCTCGGCCGGGGGCGCCATGTCGACGCTGACGAGGCGGCCGTATTCGCCGGTGGCGGCGAGGCGGCGCAGGAGATGGGTTCCGATGAACCCGGCCCCTCCAAAGACGATGGCGTTCTTCATCCGGCTGGCTCGGCTCCTGCCCACGGACCCCTCGCACATGGCCGTTCGCACGGCGGGCGGCAGGCCCGTGATCCTTCTGTCTTTCGCACTGCAACCGATAGGCAAGATGCCGACCGGAGGCAAGCCATGCTCCGGTATCCTTACCGATTTCTCTCGCCTGTCGATTTTGGTTCATACAAATTGAAGCAAGTCGGACGACCTCTCGTTCACCATTGACCGAAGTATCACGGCAAATCCGGCTTCGAAATGCAAGTCTCGGCTGCGGGGAACTGTTCGGAAACCCGGCTTGACTACAGATGAACGTCGAAGGTGACGGTTCTGCACTGTCACGATCCGTTAGGCATTGGGTTCGCCCGGTGCGGACACAGCAAGGAGACTTCCCATGGCCCGCAACGCTTCTCCTGCCATCATCAGTCTGGTGGCGCCCCGCGCCGAGTTCCGCGGCGTTCGTCGGCGCGACGATCGGCTGCGCCCAGCCCGCGGCATCCTTCTCGGCCTCGGCATTTCCTCGGTCCTCTGGGCCGCGCTGGCCAGCGTCGTCCTGTTCTAGGCGCAACCCGAGCGGGGGGGCGCCCAAGCCCGTCCGGTCTCGCCGCCTGCCGGCGAAGACGCATCCACCCGGCGATCCCGGAAGCGCCGGCCCCCGCGCCTAGCGCAGCGTCCCGCGAGACGCGAGATAGGCGAGAACCTCTTCGGCCAGCGCCTCCGGCGTCGAGCCGCCCGTCGCCAGGCGGATCTCGGGCGAAAGCGGCGGCTCGTAGGGGCTGTCCAGCCCCGTGAAATTGCGGATCTCGCCGGCCCGGGCGCGGCGATAGAGCCCCTTGGGATCGCGCGCCTCGGCCACGGCCAGCGGCGTGTCGACGAAGATCTCCACGAACTCGCCCTCGCCCATCAGCGCGCGCGCCATCGCCCGGTCGGCCCGGAAGGGCGAGATGAAGGACGCGAGAACGATCAGCCCGGCGTCGAGCATCAGCCGCGCCGTCTCCGCCACGCGGCGGATGTTCTCCACCCGGTCGGCCTCGGTGAAGCCGAGGTCGCGGTTCAGCCCGTGGCGCACGTTGTCGCCGTCGAGCAGATAGGTGTGGCGCCCCACGGAAAACAGCGCACGCTCGAGCGCGTTGGCGATCGCCGACTTGCCGGCGCCCGACAATCCCGTGAACCAAAGGCAGACCGGCACCTGCCCCTTGATCTCGGCCCGCGCCGCCCGGTCGATGTCCACCGCCTGCCAATGGATGTTGGTGGCGCGCCGCAGCCCGAAGGCGATGCGCCCCGTGCCGAGGATCGCGTCGCCACTGAGCGCGCGGATGGTCAGCGCGCCGGTCGCCTCGTTCTCGGTGAACGGGTCGAAGGCGAGGGCGCGGGCGAAGGTGAGGTTGACCCGCGCCGTCTCCCCGGTGCCGACGATCTTGCCGGCCAGGGCTTGGCCGCTCCGCGGGTCGATGCGGTGGCGGATCTCGGTGACGCTGCCCGTCGCCGTCTGCGCGCCCACCGTGAAGGAGAGGTTGCGGCCGGGGATCAGCGGTCCCTCGCCCCGCCAGTCGATGTCGGCCGCCACCTGATCGGCCACCGCCGGCCGCCGATCGGCGCCGGCGACGAGATCGCCGGGTGTGAGGCTCCAGGCGTCGTCGAGACCGAGAACCACGTGGTCGCCGACCTGCGCGGCGTCGAGCGGTTCACCGGCGCCGTTGCGCAGCGACGTGACGCCCGCGGTGCGCCCGGAGGTGGCGGCGACGAGCCGGTCTCCGGCGGCGACGCGGCCGGAGAGAACCCGCCCCTCGATCTCCGGCCCACGCGAGGCGGAGATGGCGAGGCGAAACGGAGCGGCGGTGGCGGGATCGCTCATCGGAACCGGGGCGGCTGCGGCACGGGGGCGGGGCGAGGGTGTGTCACGGGATGCGCGTCCTTGAAGGCGACCGGGTGCGAAGAGACTAGAGCGTTTCCCGGCGAAGCGCAGGGGCGTCGCCGCACGGTGAGGAAGCGAGGCACCGCGAGCGGCGAGGTCGCTCGGATCGGGCGAATGCTAGACGGCGGCCGCGCTCGCCGGCGTCGGGGCGAGCCAGCGTTCGCCGGCTGGATCGCCGAAGGCCAGGAAATGCGGATTGGCGTAGTCGGCCTCGTCCAACTGGCGGCGCTTGCCGTAGCGCAGCGGCGCGCCGTCGAGCGTCACCACGCGCCCGCCGGCCGCGCGCAGCACCGCGTCGCCCGCCGCCGTGTCCCATTCCATGGTCCGGCCGAGGCGGGGATAGACGTCGGCCTCGCCTGCTGCGAGGAGACAGAACTTCAGCGAGGATCCGCGCGACACCGTCTGCGTGATCGCGTGGCTTGCGAGCCAGGCGCTCGTCTCGGGCGTCGGGTGCGAGCGCGAGGCGACGGCGACGGGCCGGGCGGGTGCAGTGCGCACGGCGATCGGGTGCAGCGGCCCGGCGTGTCCGCCTTCCACCGCGGTTTCGAAGGCCCGGCCGGCCTCGCCGAGGAAGAGGCGCCCGCAGACCGGCGCGAAGACGATCCCGGCGACCGGCACGCCGTCCTCGATCAACGCGATGTTGACCGTGAAGTCGCCGTTGCGCCCGACGAATTCGCGGGTCCCGTCGAGCGGATCGACCAGGAAGAAGCGCGTGGACTCCGCCGTCGGCAGGCGCCCGGCCTCCGCTTCCTCCTCGGCCACCACCGGGATGGCGGGATCGAAGCGGCGCAGCGCCGCGAGAATGACGGCCTCCGCCTCGCGGTCGGCCTCCGTGACCGGCGAGCCGTCGGCCTTGGCGGTCGCGGGGGTGCCGGCCTCGTAGTGGTGCAGGATCACCGCGCCGGCCGCAAGGGCCGCCTGGAGGAGCGTGTCGAGGAGAGGGGACATGGCAACTCGCGGGAAACGGGAGGGCGACGGGGCTCGCCTCCGCCCTTACGCCAGTCGCTACCCGGTGGCGAGACCGCAGGCGGGATGGCAGCGCCGCGCCCAGGCTGCGCCGCCATCGCCCCCATGGAAACGCCGTCCGGCGAAACCGGACGGCGTGATGGTCTCGACATTCGGCGATGGGCTGGGGCGGCGGCTCAGCAGCTGCCGTTGCGGCGCAGCACCACGCCCACGGTCTTGAACAGAATGGCGAGGTCGAGCGGCACCGACCAGTTGCGCACGTAGAACGTGTCGAACTTCACCCGCGAGGCGTAGGTGGCGTCGGAGCGCCCGTTCACCTGCCACATGCCGGTGACGCCGGGGCGCACGCGCTTGTAGGCCGAGAAGCGGTGCGAGTAGCGGTAGATCTCCTCGTCGACGATCGGGCGCGGGCCGACGAGGCTCATGTCGCCCTTCAGCACGTTGAAGAGCTGCGGCAGCTCGTCGAGCGAGGTCTCGCGCAGGATGCGGCCGAGACGCGTGACGCGCGGATCGTTGCGCAGCTTCTGGCTCGTCTCCCACTCGGCACGGGCCACCGGGTCGCTCTGCAGCAGGCGCTGCAGCAGCTCGGCCGAGTTGGTCGCCATCGAGCGGAACTTGAAGCAGTGGAAATGCCGCCCCTCGAAGCCGACGCGCTTGTGGCCGAAGAACACCGGACCGGGATCGGTCAGCTTCATCAGGACCACGATCATCAGCATCAGCGGGCTGAGAACGATCAGCGCGAGAAGGGCGATCGTCACGTCGATGGCCCGCTTCGCCCCCCCGCCGACGGGGAGGTCGCCGACCGCCGTCACTTCGGTCTGGCGCAGCAATGTCGAGATCTTGACCATGGGAACGCACCGACGGGGAGAGCAATTGGGTGCGAGCGGTAGAGCAAGGGTTCAGGGGCCGCAATCGCAACCCGAGACGGCTTGCCCCACACGTTACAGAGCGCGAACGCGAGGCACGTGCCGCCGAATTCCCGATCTATTGGCTGACCCGTAGTAGAGCGGCGTCTTCGCTGCGGGCGACGCGGCCGCCTCGCGGGAATGGGACGACCGAGCCCGGGATCTCAAGGTTTACGAAAGATGAACCGCTCGCGTCGAACACTATCCTTCGTAAGATGGCGGGCGGACGATGGTCTGCTGTCCGCACGGCGGCGGACCGAAGGATCTCCTCCCGGTGCGGCCGATACGGCGCCGTATCGGCCGCACCGGACGCCGTCATTTCAGTGCAGCACGGACGAATGCGGCCTTGTCGACGTCCCGGACCCGCCCGGAGACGCGCGGAAGGGGAGGGCCGTGGAAGGGAGGCGTGGCGCGACCGGAAATAGTTGGGAATACTGATCATTAAAAGGGGAGGCATGGTTTCCCGACTCACGACCCGCATACGCCGTTCTCTCGCAGCGCAGCATAACGTGATCGAAGAAATATAACGTGATCGATTGCCTGTTGCGGATCGGCATCAGACACACCGCGAAAGGACGATGGATCGGTCCCCCATGGAACCTTCCCGCCCCGATCTCCATCGAAAATGCCGCGTAGGTCCCCGCGTCAGAAGAGATCGAGGTCGCCGTCCGTGTCCGGGGCCGCCTCGGCGCCGGGATCGAACAGCGTGCGCCGCAGCTCGGAGAGACGCACGTTTTCGGCAAGCGGCGCGGGATCGCGCATCGGCGCGTCCGGCGCGGCGCCGGGGGGCGGCGCGAGAGCCCCGAGCAGGCCGGCGATCTCGTCGAGAACCTGCGAGGCCGTGTCGATCGTCTGCGCGAGCCGCACCGCCTCCGGTGTCTCGGCGCCGTCCGTCAGGGCGTGCAGCGAGCGCACGGCGTCGGCCTGACGGGCGAGCTCGGCGCTGATCCGCTCCAGAAGCTGGCCGGGGGTGGTTGCGGGCAGGGCGTCATCGCTCATGGGGTCGTCTCCGGCGGCGGGTGGAGAATGAGATGGGTTCGCGCGCGCCGGGAATGGAGCCCGGCGTGCGCGAACCGCGAAAAGACGGGCGGGCGGCCGGGGGGAGGAGATCTCCGGTCCGGCGGCGAACTCTAGAAGAACTCGACCTCGCCGAGGTCGGCGAGCGCCGGGCGCGGCGGCGGCGCCGGGGGCGGCGGCTCGTTGGCGAGCGCGATCTGGCGGGCCCGCCCGCTCGTCGGCCAGAACTCGACGCGCCGCGCGCTCGTGCCGCCGAGGCTGCCGCCGAGGAGCGGGATGTTCTCCATCGCCAGGAAGCCCTTGGCGAAGGTGGCGTTGGCCTCGCCGATGTCGCCGCGCGTCGCGCCGATGCGCGACCCCCCGAAGAGCTTGGCCTCGAGGCGTCCGCGCTTGGCGCCGCGCGCCAGCAGCCCGTTCACCAGCACCTCCATGAGGAAGGCGCCGTAGCGCTCGGCCGCGCCCGCCCCGGTGCCGCCCTCGCCCGAAAGCAGGAAGTGGTTCATGCCCCCGGTGCGGGCCGTGCGATCGAAGATGCAGGCGGCCACGCACGAGCCCAGAACGGTGGTCAGCACGAGATGCGCGTCGCTTTCGATGCGCGTCTCGCCCTCTCCGAC
Organism: Aureimonas pseudogalii; assembly: GCF_014196835.1. Classification (GTDB taxonomy): domain Bacteria; phylum Pseudomonadota; class Alphaproteobacteria; order Rhizobiales; family Rhizobiaceae; genus Aureimonas; species Aureimonas pseudogalii. The sequence goes on along the minus strand of NZ_JACIEK010000011.1, from coordinate 75,321 downwards.
ATGGACCCGGGTCTCCGCCTGCACTGTGCTCATTGAATGTTGCCGGTGACCGCCTGGATCGCCTTCTGCAGGGCCGCCGGCTGCACGGGCTTGGGCAGGTAGTTGTTGACCCCGAGCTTCACCGCCTGCTGCAGCACCGTGCGGTCTCCCGAGCCGGTGAGCAGGATGAAGGGCGTGATGCGCGTCGCGGGGAAGGTGCGGATCGCCTGCAGCAGCTGCAGCCCGTTGAGCTTGGGCATGTTGTAGTCGGAGATGACGATGTGGGCGGGGCTCGACATCATCATCTTCAACGCCTCTTCGCCGTCCTTGGCGAAGGGAATGTTGGCGAAGCCGATCTGCTGGAGCGCGTCCCGCATGAGCAGCCGGCTCGTGGTCTGGTCGTCGACGATCAGGATCTTGATCGTTTGCTTGGTCAGCGACATGGCTGTTCTTTCAGGTTCAGGCGCCAAAGGCGGCGTTTGAAATGCTTTCGAGAGCGAGTTGTTCGTCGATCGCGCCCAAGTTGAAGGCGGCTTTCGGCATCCCATAGACCAGGGAGGACTGTTCGTTCTGGCCTATTGTCCACCCTCCACTCTTACGAATCTCCAAAGCACCGTGTGCTCCATCGCTTCCCATGCCCGTCAAAACGATCCCGAGGGTGGATTTTCCGAAACGGCGGGCGAGCGAATGGAGGAGAACGTCGACGGAGGGGCGATGACCGCTGACGGGCGCGGCCTCCACCAGCGAGCAGACGGGCGAGGCGCCGACCACCATCAGGTGGCGGATGCCGCCCGGCGCCAGATACACGGTGCCCGTCTCGATCGGCATGCCGTCCTCGGCCTCCACGACCCGCACCGGCGAGGACCGGGCGAGGCGCTGGGCGAAGCCGCGGGTGAAGCCGGCGGGCAGGTGCTGCACGACGAAGGTGGGCGGGCAGTCCGGCGGCCAGTCGGCGAAGAGCGCCGTCAGCGCCTCGATGCCGCCGGTGGAGGCGCCGATGCCGATCGCGGCGGGCCGCCGGCGGCCCGGTGCGTGCGCCGTGCCAGCGCTGGCGGCGCCGGTGCGCTTTGGCGGGGCCGCGAGCGCGTCGTTGCGCCGGGCCGAGACGGCCGCCAGCCTGTGCCGCGACTGGGCGGCGAGACGCACCGTGCCGGCGAGGGCGTTGAAGGCGTCGTCGTTGGCGCGGCGCGGCTTGGCGAAGCAGTCGAAGGCGCCGATGGCGAGCGCCTCGATCGCCGCCGAGGTGCCCGGCCCGGTCTGGCTGGAGACCATCACCACGGGCATCGGGCGAAGCCGCATGATCTTCTCGAGAAAGTCGATCCCCCGCATGCCCGGCATCTCGACGTCGAGCGTCACCACGTCGGGATCGAGCATCTTGATCTGCTTGCGGGCCTCGAACGCGTCTCCGGCCTCACCCACGATCTCGATGTCGCCGGCCTCGCGCAGCGCCCTGCCGATGAGAAGTCGCATGGTCGGCGAATCGTCGATGATGAGAACGCGCGTCGGACTCATCCGGCGAGCCGTCGGTAGGTGGTGTTGGCCGCGTGCGAGAAGAGCGCGGCGGGCTCGCCCGTGATGCGCTCGGAATGGCCGACATAGAGCCAGCCGCCCGCCGGCATCCGCTCGGCCATGCGCAGCCAGATCGCCTCGCGCACGCCCTGGTCGAAATAGATCGCGACGTTGCGGAAGAACACGACGTCGAACGTGCCGCGCATCGGCCAGTCCGACAGGAGGTTGAGCTCGTGGAAGGCGACGAGTTCGCGCAGTTCGGGGCGCACCTCGAAGAGGTCCGGTCCCGCCGCGCGGAAGCCGCGGTCGAGATCGGCCGGCGTCAGCACCTTCAGGGTGGCCGCGTCGTAGCGCCCGGCGCGCGCCGTCGCCAGCACGTTGCGGTCGATGTCGGTGGCGAGGATGCGGATGTCGTGACGCCCGGCGTCGGGCATCCGCTCGAGAAGGCGCAGGGCGATGGAATAGGTCTCGTGCCCCATCGAGCAGCCGGCGCTCCAGATCCGCACCCGCCCGCCCGCCGCCGCGCGCGCCGCGAGCCCGGGCAGGGCGGTCTCTGCGAAATGCTCGAAATGGTGCGGCTCGCGCAGGAAGAACGTGTAGTTCGTGGTCAGCGCCTCGACCATGAGCGGGCGCTCCACCGCGCCCGCCGCCGACTGCACGAGGTCGCAATAGCGCTCGAACGAGGTCATCCCCAGCGCCTTCAGTCGCTTCACGAGGCGCGCGTAGACGAGCGAGGCCTTGGCGTCGTCGAGATGGATGCCGGCCTCCGCCCGGATGATCCCGGCGATGCGCTCGAACGCGGCCGGCGACAGCCCGCCATCGTCGGCGGCGGCCGGACGGCTGGCCGCCGCCGCGGCGGTCACGACAGGCGCATCCGCTCGGGCAGCATGCGCTCGGGCATGATGCGGGCGATCATCCGGTCCTCGATCGCCACCACCGCCGAGACGAAGGCCTTGGCCGAGTCCTGCGCCAGGTCCGGCGCGCCCTGCATCAGCTCGGGGCTGACGGAGAGGATGTCGGAGACGGCGTCGACGAGGAGCCCGAAGACCTGGTCCTCGGCCGCCACCACCACGATGACGTGGCGCGGCGTCGGGGGATCCACGGGCAGGCCGAGCCGGGCGGCGAGGTTGACCACCGGCAGCACGGTGCCGCGCAGGTTGATGACGCCGAGAATATAGTGCGGCGCGTGCGGCAGCGTGGTGGCCGGGGTCCAGCCCCGGATCTCGCGGACCGCCTTGATGTCGACGCAGAACTCCTGCGGGCCGACGCGGAAGGCCACCATCTCGGTGCCCTGTGTGGTGCTCTTGCGAACCGTCTGGGACATGGGTCTCTACTCCGCCGCGACCTGTTCGATGCCGAAGATGAAGCCGTCGAGCGTGCGCTCGCCGGCCATGGCGTCGACGTCGACGATGAGCGCGACGCGCCCCTCGCCCGAGATCGTCGCCGCCGAGATGCCGGCCACCGGTCGGTAGTTCTTCTCGAGGCTCTTGATGACCACCTGCCGCTGGCCGCGGATCTCGTCGACGAGAAGCGCGATGCGCCGGTTGTTGTCGACGTCGACGAGAATGGCGACGGAGGTCAGCGGGTCGGCCGGCTCGGCGCGGAAGCCGAGCTCCACGCCGACGTCGATCAGCGGCACGATGGCGTCGCGCACGTGGACGGTGCGCCCGTGCCCGAGCGCCTGCAGCTCCTCGGCCTGCGGGCGGAAGGTGAAGACGATGGCCGAGAGCGGCACCACCAGCGTCTCCTCGCCGACCTTGACGATCATCCCGTCGAGGACGGCGAGCGTCAGGGGCAGGCTCATGGTGAAGGAGGAGCCGAGCCCCGGCCGCGAGGCGATGGCGAGACGCCCGCCGAGCGCCTCGATCGACTGCTTCACGACGTCCATGCCGACGCCCCGGCCCGAGATCGCCGAGACGGTGGTGGCGGTGGAGAAGCCCGGCAGCATCACCAGCTGGTCGGTCTCCTCGTCGGAGAGGATGGCGTCGGCGGCGATGAGGCCCTTGTCGATGGCGATCTGCTTGACCTTCGGCCGGTTGATGCCGGCGCCGTCGTCGGAGATCTCGATGATGATGCGGCCCGAGCGGTGTGCGGCCGAGAGGGTCACCGTGCCCTCGGCCGGCTTACCCTTGGCGACGCGGTCCTCGGGCTTCTCGAGCCCGTGGTCGATGGCGTTGCGGATCATGTGGGTGAGCGGGTCGGAGAGGCGCTCCACCACGGTCTTGTCGACCTCGGTGTTCTCGCCCTTCGAGACGAAGGCGACCTTCTTGCCGGTGGCGGCCGCCACCTCGCGCACGAGGCGCGGCATGCGCTGGAACACCGACTTCACGGGCTGGGCGCGCACCGCCATCACGCTGTCCTGCAGGGTGCGGGTCAGCCGGTCGAGCTCCTCGATCGAGGAGACGACCTCGGAGCCCGTCGGGAGGCCGGCCTCCTCGACCTTCTGGGCGAGCATGGTCTGCGTCGTCACGAGTTCGCCGACGAGATCGATCAGCTTGTCGACGCGGTGCAGCTCGACGCGGATGACGGCGGCCGGCGCCTCGGCCTTGGCCGCGCTCTCGCCCTCGGCCTTCTCCGACTTTTCGCCGGGCTCGGCCTTCTCGGCCGGGGCGGGGGCAGGCGCCTTGGTCGGGGTTGGGGCAGGGGAGGGGGGCGCCGCGTCGCTCGCGGGCGCGTCGCCCTCCGTCACGATCTCGTTCTGCAGGCGCGCCAGGAGGTCGGCCACCGAGATGCCGCCGGCGTCGCCGAGCGCGGCGAGGTCGATCTCGGGCATCGCGCCGGCACGGGCGGTGACCGTGAGGTCGCAGTCCCATTCGGCGAATTCGAAGATCTCGCGAACCTTGGCCTCGCTCACCTCGTCGCCGTCGAGGTCGATCGCGAAGGAGAGATAGGCGCCCTCCGGGTCGATCGTGTCGAGGAGCGGAACCTCGGACGTGTCGCAGGCGATCGTCGCCTCGCCGAGCGCGGAGACCTCGCGCAGCAGCACCGTCGCCTCGTTGGCCTTGGCATAGAGGTCGCGATGCGGCTTGAAGGCGATGCGCACGGCCGGGCCGTCCTCGCCGAGCGCCGGCGCGGCTCCTGCACCGAAGCCCCCGTCGAAGCCGGTGTCGAGGCCCATGGCCGACCAGTCCACCGCCACCGGCGTGAACTCGAAATCGGCGAGCGCCATGCCGCCGTCCTCGTCGGCGCCCTCCTCGTCGTCATGGCCGCCCTTCGGGCCGCCGATCAGCGCCTCCAGCTCGTCGATCAGCTCCTTCGAGCGCGCGAGGTCGCCTTCCGCGCCGTCGCGGCCCGCAGCCACCATGTCGCGCAGATGGTCGGCCGAGCGCAGCATCACCGGCATCACGGCGTCGCCGGCGACGAGCCGGTGCGAGCGCACCTCGTCGAGCACGGTCTCGAAGACGTGGGCGAACTTGACGAGCTTGGTCAGGTCGAAGGCGCCCGCGCCCCCCTTGATCGAATGCACCGCGCGAAAGACGCGGTTCACGGTGTCGTCGTCGGTCTGGCCTTCGCTCATCGCGGTGAGGCCGTCCTCCAGCTCCTGGAGCTGTTCGTCGCATTCCTGGAAGAAGACGACGCGGATCTCGTCCAAAGCGCTCATGATCGGCAGGTCCTTCAGGCGACGACGCGGTTGATGGCGGAGACGAGCTTCACCGGGTCGAAGGGCTTGACGATCCAGCCGGTGGCGCCGGCCTTGCGGGCGCGGTCCTTCTTGGCGGCGTCGCTCTCGGTGGTGAGCACGATGATCGGGATGGCGCGGCGCGTCTCGTCGACGCGCACCGCCTCGATGAACTCCAGCCCGTTCATGCGGGGCATGTTGATGTCGGTGATGATCACGTCGGGCTCGGAGGCGCGCAGCACCTCCAGCCCGTGCAGGCCGTCCTCGGCCTGGATGACGTGGAAGCCGGCCTTGTCGAGCGCGGCGCGCAGCAGCTCGCGCATCGTGCGCGAATCGTCGATCGTCAGGATGGTCTTCGTCATCACGCGGCCTCGCTCTGGGTCAGGTCGGCGGCGCTGCAGCCCAGAAGCGCGAGATCGCGCTCGAAGGCCGGCGACGTCGCGGTGAGGGTCAGCGCCAGCCCGTCCGCTTCCCAGGTCTTGCGAGCCGAGACGAGCAGCTGCAGGCACTGGCCCCCGAGGCGGCGCACCTCGGCCGCATCGAGGCCGAGCGGGGCGCCGCGCCGGGCGAGAAGCTCGGCGTGGAGCGCCGCGGCGGCGGTGATGTCGAGAACGGGCGCGAGCGTCAGCGTCTCGCCGGCCTCGCCCGAGACGATGGAGGCGGGGAGGGGCGCTCCGGCCTCGTCGCCCGTTGGTCCCGCGTCGGCGTCGGCGTCGGCGGAAGCATCGAGATCGCCGGCTTCGGAGCCGAAGCTCGAAGGCTGGTCGGCGGACAGGGTCGCGGCAGGGGACTCGCCGTTCGAGGCCTCGTCGAGGGTGGTTTCATCGACGGCCGCCTCATCGGCGGCGGGCGTCTCGTAGGAGGCCATCATCGCCAGGATCTCGGGCGGCAGGGACACCACGAGATCGTCTTGCGCGGGGGCTTGCGGCAGACCGGACATCAGAACTCCTCCCAGCCGAGCTCTTCGGCGGCGGCGGTTGCGGGAGCCGCGGCCGCGCTCGCACGCGGGGCGGCGATCGGCGAGGTCGGGGCGTGTGCCTGGACGGGGGACGGGACGGCAGCGCGGGGCGCGCTCGCCGCCGGCGTCTTCATCACGGCCGCGACGCCGCGAAGTTGCTGTACCGCGAGGTCGGTCGTGTCGACGCGGAAGCTGGCGACGAGGCGGCCGAGTTCCTCGGTCTCGGTGCGCAGCGAGAGGGTCGCGGCGGTGGTCTCCTCCACCATCGCGGCGTTCTGCTGGGTGACGCGGTCCATCTTGTTGACGGCGTCGTTGACGTCGGCGATGCCGATCGACTGCTCGCGCGCCGAGCCGGCGATCTCCTGCACCAGGGCGTCGATCTGGGTGACCTGAGCGGCGATGCGGGTGAGCACCTCGCCGGAGCGGTTGACGAGGTCGACGCCGTTGCCGACCTGCGTGGAGGAGGCGCCGATCAGCGTCTTGATCTCCTTGGCGGCCTCCGAGGAGCGCTGGGCGAGCGCCCGCACCTCGAGCGCCACCACCGCGAAGCCGCGACCGGCATCGCCCGCCCGCGCCGCCTCGACGCCGGCATTGAGGGCGAGGAGGTTGGTCTGGAAGGCGATCTCGTCGATCACGCCGATGATGCGGGCGATCTGCTGCGAGGACTTCTGGATCGCGGTCATCGCCGCCACCGCCTCGAGCATCACCTCGCCCGAGCGCTCGGTGTCCTGGCGGGCGGTGGCGACGGAGGAGGCGACCGAGGCGGCGTTCTCGGCCGAGTGCTTGACGGTGGCGGTGATCTCGCCGAGCGCCGAGGCGGTCTTGTCGAGGCTGGCGGCCTGCTGCTCGGTGCGGCGCGACAGGTCGTCCGAGGCGTGGCCGATCTCGTTCGTGCCGTTGGCGATCGAGGAGACCGAGGCGGCGACGCGCCCGACCATGTCGTGGAGATGCGCGGCGGCCTTGTTGAACTCGTCGCCGAGGCGAGCGTAGCGGCCGGGGAAGGGGGTGGAGATGCGGGCGGTGAGGTCGCCCGACGACATGCGCGTCAGCGCTTCCTCGAGGGCGTCCACCACCAGCGCTTGGTCGGCGGCGATGCTCTCGCGCTCGTCCTCGGCGCGGGCGTGCTCTGCGAGGCTGGCGGCATGGACCTTGGCGGCCTCGGCCTCGAGCGAGCGGTTGGCGAGGAGGTTCTGGCGGAAGACGTCGAGCGCGGCGGCCATCCTGCCGATCTCGTCGCGCCGGCCGAGCATCTTCAGCGTCACGTCGGCGTCGCCCGCCGAAAGCTTCGTCAGCGCTTCGGCCACGTGGCGCACGGGGGCCGCGATGCCGCGAACGAGCAGGAGGCAGAGAAGGCCGGCGAGGGCCAGCGAGCCGAGGACGCAGGCGATCACGATCGACGGGAGCCGGCCGTAGGCGACGTCGATGGCCGTGGAGGCGGCTTGCCGCTCGGCGCGCGCCGTCTCGGCCAACGCCCCGGTGAGCGAGAGCATCGCCGCCTGTCCGCGGGAGGCGGCGAGTGCCTTTTCGGCCTCGGCGCGGGTCTGCGGCGCGGCGAGCCGGCGGGCGATGTCATCGGTCTCGCCGCGGTAGTCGGCGTCGAGCGTGCCGAGACGGGCGAGGCGCGACGTCTCGGTGGCGTCGACGCCCTCCGCCGGAAGCTCGGCCAGGGCACGGGCGACCGCGGCGTTGGCACCGGCGAGGCGCGCCGCCGCTTCGGGATCGGCCGCCGGGCGCAGCACCGCCGCCGCCGCGGTCTCGCGCGCCGCCAGACGCTCGCCGAGCACGGAGAGCGCGTCGAGGCGGGCGGTGGCCGTGCGGCCGGCCTCGCGGACCGTGTCGATCGCGCCGAGCTCATGGACGACGAGGCCGCCCAAGCCGGCCGTGGCACAGACCATGACGGCGAAGGCCAGCATGAGCTTTCGCGAGAGGGCGAGATTCTGGATCGCGGACATGACGTCTCCGAAGGACGCGGCGCCGGTGCCACGTGGCTGGACGGGTGGGCTTCGGAGGGATCGTCGCGGCACGCCCGGCAACGGGGGCGGATCGACCGATCTCTCCGGCAGTTCCGCCATTTAGACTTCTAACTTATAAAATTTAGTTAGAACGTCGGTATCGAGGTGGAACCAGGCGCAAGCTCTACTTGATGCCGGCTGCCACGAGAAAGACTGGTAAGCATAACGAACGGAAAACGCCGGCGGGTCGGCTGCCGCGGGGCGGGCACCGTCCGTCGCTCGTTGCAACGCAAGGTCGCGCCGACGGGCGGACCGGATGCGGCGCGGCGTTCTTCTATAGCACGACTTGTCGCCCCGGCGGTGCGGCGGCAAGAGACTTGCCAGTTCCGTCGTTTAAACTTCGCAGCTTTAACCGCGCCGCAATCTGTTTGGGCCAGTGTGCGATCCAATCGATGTGACGGAAACCCGATCCATGACCTCACCTGCTGCCCATCTCGTGCTCGACGGATCCTACGACCTGTCGGGACTGGTCGTCCTGCGGGAGGATCTCATGCGTGCCGCCGGCGAAACGGTCGATGGCGTGCTGCATCTCGACATGGGCGGCGTCGGCGCCGCCGACGTCGGCTTCGTGCAGCTTCTCCTGTCGCTCGACGTCTCGCTCGCGGCCTCCGGCCGCCGGCTCACCGCCACCGCCTCGGAGGCGGTCCGCGCTTTGTTCGAGCGCTGCGGCGCCCCCCTTCCGGCCGTGTCCTGACCGCCGGCCTGCCGCCTCTCCCCCCCGTCTTCTTTTCTTCCCCGAATCCAGAAAGGTGAAGTCCGTGGCGAAATCCGTACTTTGCGTCGATGACTCCGCCAGCGTGAGGCAGATGGTCTCCTTCACGCTCGAGAGCGCAGGCTATGCCCCCGACACCGCCGTCGACGGCGCCGATGCGATCACCAAGCTGGACCAGAACAAGTACCAGCTCATCATCACCGATCTGAACATGCCCAATCTCGACGGCATCGGCATGATCCGCAAGGTGCGCGAGATGCCCCAGCATGCCGGCATCCCGATCGTCATGCTGACCACCGAGTCGGACGAGACGAAGAAGATGGAAGGCAAGGCCGCTGGCGCCACCGGCTGGATCGTCAAGCCGTTCGACCAGGCCAAGCTGGTCGCCGTCGTCAACAAGCTGATCGGGGCCTGATCATGATGGGCGGCGACATCATCGAGACCTTCCTCAACGAGGCGCGCGACCTCCTGGAGCAGCTCGAGGCCGCGCTCCTCGATCTCGAGAAGCGCCCGAACGACCGCGAGCTCGTCAACACGACGTTCCGCGCGCTGCACACCCTGAAGGGGTCGGGCGGCATGTTCGGCCCGCCCGCGATGGCCGCCTTCGCCCACGAGCTCGAAAACGCCTTCGAGAAGGTGCGCCAGGACCACGCTCCGGTGACCCCGGCGCTCGTCTCGCTGCTTCTCCAGTCGGCCGACCAGATCCGCAAGCTGCTGTTCGAGGCCGACGGCGACCATTCCGCCGAGAGCACCCGGCTCGCCAAGGCGCTGATCGCCGAGGTGGACGGCGCACCGGCCGCCGCCGGCTCGTCGCCCGCCGCCGCCCAGCCCGCCGCCGCGCCCCCCGTCTCGGCGATGGCGCGCCGCTTCCGCATCGCACTGCGCCTCGAGCGCTCGGCGCTCGCCTTCGGAACCAACCCGCTGGCGCTGCTCGACGAGCTGCGCGACCTCGGCCCCCTCACGGTCGCCGCCGACGTCTCGCAGCTTCCCCCGATCGAGGATCTCGTTCCCACCGACCTCCATCTCGGCTGGACGATCCTGCTCGACACCGCCGCGCCGCGCTCGGCGATCGACGACGTGTTCATCTTCGTCGACGGCCCCGACGCCGTGGTGATCGAGGAGATCGACGCGGACGCCTCAGTGGCCCCCGCTCCGGCTGCCGCTGCCGCCCCCGCTCCGGTTGCCGCCGCTCCGGCCGTCGTCGCCGCCGCGCTGAAGGCCGAGGCCCCCAAGCCCGCCGCCGCGAAGGCCGACGCCGCGAAGGCCGAGGCGCCCGAGGCCAAGGGCCAGGACGCGCGCGCCGAAGCCCATGTGCGCGTCTCCGCCTCGCGCCTCGACATGCTGCTCGACCAGGTGGGCGAACTGGTGATCGCGCAGGCCCGCCTCTCGGCGCTCGCCCGCAACCGCCACGATCCCGTGCTCACCACGGTGGCCGAGGAGATCGAGCGCTTGTCGGCCGATCTGCGCGATAGCGCGATGGGCATGCGCATGGTGCCGATCGAGCAGCTCTTCGGTCGCTACCGGCGCGTCGTGCGCGATCTCTCCTCCGACCTCGGCAAGGAGATCGACCTCACCTTCACCGGCGAGGAGACCGAGCTCGACAAGACCGTGCTCGACCGTCTCGGCGACCCGCTCGTCCACATCATCCGCAACTCGATCGACCACGGCATCGAATCGGCCGAGCGCCGCGCGAGCGCCGGCAAGTCCAAGCGCGGCTCGCTGCGCCTCGGCGCCCGCCAGGCCGGCACCGAGGTGGTGATCACCATCGACGACGACGGCGCCGGGCTCAACCGCGAGCGCATCCTCGAGAAGGCGATCGCCTCCGGCATCGTTGCCGAGGGCACCGTGCCGACCGACCGGGAGATCGACGAGCTGATCTTCCATCCCGGTCTCTCCACCGCGGCGGCCGTCTCCAACCTCTCGGGCCGCGGCGTCGGCATGGACGTCGTCAAGCGCACGATCAACGAGCTGCACGGCTCGATCGACATCGACACCCGGCCGGGCGAGGGCACGCGCTTCACGCTGCGCCTGCCGCTCACCCTCGCCATCATCGACGGGCTGCAGGTCGCCGTCGGCGAGACCCAGTGCATCCTGCCGCTCACCAGCGTCGAGGAATGCGTCGAGCTCTCGGCGGTGGAATCGCGCGCCTCGGCAGGGCGCAACTTCGTCGACATCCGCGGCACGCTTGTGCCGCTCCTGTGGATGGACGACGTCTTCGGCACGCCGAACCGCGGCACGATCGTGGTGGTCACCGAGAGCGACACCGGCAAGCTCGGCGTCGTGGTGGACCAGGTGGTCGGCCAGCACCAGACGGTGATCAAGCCGCTGTCGCCGCTGCACGCCCGCACGCCCGGCCTCGTCGGCTCCACCATCCTCGGCGACGGCTCCGTCGCGCTCATCCTCGACGTCAATCCGCTCGCCCGGCACGCGGCCCAGCCGCGCCTCGACGCCCGCGTCGCAGCCTGAAGGTCCGATTCCCATGTCGCTCGCCATCGAAACCACCGACACCTCCCTCGAGGACTACCTCACGGTCGCGCTCGGCGACGACCTCTTCGGGCTGAAGGTGGCGCTCGTGCACGAGGTGCTCGATCCGCCGCCGATGACGCGCATTCCCAACGCGCCGCCCTTCGCGCCCGGCCTCATCAACGTGCGCGGCAACGTGCTGCCGCTCGTCGATCTTCGCGCCCGCTTCGGCATGGCGCGGGCCGACGACACCCCGACGAGCCGGGTGATCGTGTCGGAGGTCTCCACCGCCGCCGGCGAGACCTTCCAGGTCGCGATCAAGACCGACGCGGTCTACGAGGTGATCCACGTGCGCGAGAGCGACGTGTCGGCGATGCCCGAATACGGCTCGCGCTGGCCGAGCCGCTATCTCGAGGGCGTGGTGCGCCAGGGCGACCGCTTCGTGGTGCTCCTCGACGTCGAGCGCCTGCTCGACGACGCCTGACGGCGCGCCTTCGGGCCCTCTTGGCGCCCAGACCGTCCACCCTTCGTCCCACGCCTTCCCAACCCTTCGCCGTTCCGGGGACCGATCATGAGCCAACACTTCCAACCCTCCGCCGAGGCCGATCCGGACGAGGGCAGCGAGATGCTCACCTTCCAGCTCGGCTCGGGCGACTTCGCGGTGAACGTGCGGCAGGTGCGCGAGGTCCTCGACTACAAGCCCATACAGCCGATGGCCAACGCGCCGGCGAGCCTTCTCGGCATGATCGACGTGCGCGGCGTCGGCGTGCCGGTGGTCGATCTCAAGGCCAAGCTGGCGATGGCCGCGAGCGAGCATCGCGAGATCGGCCCCGACACCCGCATCGTGGTGCTCGAGTTCGAGGCCGACGCCCGCCACCACACGGTGGCCGTCATCGCCGACGCCGTGCACGAGGTGGCCGACCTCTCCGACCAGACGCTCGAAGCCCCGCCGCATGTCGGCGAGACCTGGAACAACGACTTCATGCAGGGGCTCGGCCGGCGCAAGGAGGCGTTCCTGACGCTGCTGCGCATCGAGCAGCTGTTCGGGCGCCTCGACGGCGCCGCGCCTGCGCGCGCGGCGTAAGCCTCATGGCCCAGGTCTCCGCAGCCCTCAAGCCGCCGGTCTCGGCCCCCTCCGACGCTATTCCCCAGTGGACGCGGGTGGAGCTCTCCGACCAGACGTTCGACGTCCTCGTGCGGCTCGTCTACACGAGCTGCGGCGTCTCGCTCTCGCGCATCAAGAAGACCATGCTCGAGACGCGGCTGCGTCGCCGGCTGCAGGTCACCGGGCTCCCCGACTTCGAGAGCTACCTGCGCCTGCTGCAAACCCCCGCGGGCGCCGCGCAGGAAATGCAGTCCTTCGTCGACACGGTGGTGACGAACGAGACCTCGTTCTTTCGCGAGCGCGCCCATTTCGACCACCTGAACGAGGCCGAGCTGAAGCGCCTCGTTCAGAACGGCGACGGGCGCACCCTGCGCGCCTGGAGCGCGGCCTGCTCGTCGGGCCAGGAGGTCTACACGCTGGCGATGGTGCTCGACGCTGTCGCCTCCCAGTCGCGCCAGTGGGACTGGCAGATCCTCGCCACCGACATCTCGGTGAAGATCCTGACGGCGGCGCGCGAGGCGATCTACCGCACCGAGGACGTGGCGCCGGTGCCGGCGGCGCTGCAGGAGCGCTATCTCCTGCGCTCGCGCGATCCCGACTCCGACGCGGTGCGCGTCTCGCCGGAGCTGCGCGGCCGCGTCACCTTCGGCCAGATCAATCTGATGCATGCCGAGTACCGCGTGAAGACGAAGATGGACATCATCTTCCTGCGCAACGTCCTCATCTACTTCGAGCCGCAGGTGCAGCACGACGTCGTCGCCAAGCTCTGCCGGCATCTGCGGCCGGGCGGTCTCCTCATCCTCGGGCATTCCGACACGACGCGCTCGGGCAAGCTGCCGCTACGCCTCATCCGCGGGAACATCTACGAACGGCTGGAGGACTGACCCCATGAAGACCATCCGTGTCCTGCTGGTCGACGACAGCGCCAGCGTGCGTCAGGTCCTGTCCGAGATCATTTCCGCCGAGCCGGACATGGAGGTCGCCGCCACCGCCTCCAATCCCTACTTCGCCGCCGAACGGCTGCGCGAGGAGGTGCCGGACGTCATCATCTGCGACATCGAGATGCCCCGCATGGACGGCATCACCTTCGTGCAGAAGCTGATGAGCCAGCGCCCGATCCCGGTGATCATCTGCTCCTCGCTCGCCGAGGCCGGCTCGAAGATGGCGCTGCAGGCGCTGGAGGCGGGCGCCGTCGAGATCATCGCCAAGCCCAAGGTCGGCACGCCGCAGTTCCTGATGGAGGCGCGCACCCGCATCTGCGACGCCGTGCGCGCCGCCGCGCAGGCCACCGTGCGGGTGCGCCGGCCCTCCGCCTCCAGCGCGCCGCAGGAGAAGCTCACCGCCGACGCCGTGCTGCCGCCGTCCAGCGGGCGCCCGATCGACCGCACCACCGACAAGGTCGTGGTGATCGGCGCCTCCACCGGCGGCACCGAGGCGCTGCGGCGCATCCTCGAGCCGCTGCCCGTGGACTGCCCGGGCATCGCCATCGTACAGCACATGCCCGCCGGCTTCACCTCCGCCTTCGCCAAGCGCCTCGACGGGCTCTGCCGCATCGAGGTGCGCGAGGCGGTGACCGGCGACCGGCTGATGCCGGGCCTGGCGCTCATCGCGCCGGGCAACCACCACCTGCTGCTGCAGCGCTCGGGCGCGCAGTATCACGTCGAGGTGCGCGACGGTCCGCTCGTCACCCGCCACCGCCCCTCGGTGGACGTCCTGTTCCGCTCGGCGGCGCGCTCGGCCGGCGCCAACGCGCTCGGCATCATCATGACCGGCATGGGCGACGACGGCGCCAAGGGCATGCTGGAACTGCGCCAGACCGGCGCCCACACGATCGGCCAGGACGAGGCGACCTGCATCGTCTACGGCATGCCGAAGGAGGCGATGAAGGCCGGCGCCGTGGCGCAGGAGATCGCCCTCGACCGCATCCCCGCCGAGATCGTCCGCTTCGCCCACGACCAGTTCCCCAAGACCGCGCAGCGCGCGGCGCAAGGCCGGTGATCCCCATGACGACCCTGCTTCCCTCCAGCACGTTCGCCCAGGCCGGCTTGCCCGACGGCTTCGAGGCGTTGCGCCGCACGCTCGCGCAGATCCACCAGTGGAACGTCTCCTCCGAGGCGGTCTATCTCGGGGCGGGCGAGGATCTGCAGCTGCTGCACCGGCGCATCGGCGCCGTGCGCGACTGCATCCGGCGCTCCACCGAGGTGGTCACCTCGCCCGAGGCGGACCGCGTCGAGAGCCTGCTCGGCACCGCCGCGACCTCCGCCGCCTCGCTGGAAGAACTGGCGATCGAGCGCTCCAGCGTGCTGCGCACCCTCGCCGACGGCGTGTCGACGGCGGCCGCCGGCTCCACCGCCGTGGCGTTGGTGTTCCGCCTCCTCGACTACGTGGTGCTGGTGGCGCGCACCCATGTCGAGGGCATGACGCAGGCGCGCGACGTGCTCGTGCCCTTCACCCAGCACGTGCACGAACTCGTCGGCTCCGGCCAGAGCGTGGCCCGCGCGCTCGACGAGCGGGTGCGCCTGCTCGCCGGCCATATCGGCGAGAGCCGCGCCATCGACGCGCGCGTCGGCGCCAAGGCGATGCTCGGCGAGCCGAGCCTCGCCTTCCAGTTCCGCACGCTCGGCCGCAGCCTCGCCCAGGAGCGCGACGCCGTCGCCACCACGCGCGCCGAGGCGCACCGCTCCTTCTCCGCCATCCGCGACGCCGTCGGCGGGCTGGTGATGGGCCTGCAGTTCCACGACATCGCCCGCCAGCGCCTCGAACACACGCTCGGCAATCTCGAACGCCTCTTCCTCATCGCCGAGACCGGCCAGCTCTCCCATGACGGCGCCCCGCTCGAGGGCACCGCGCGCAACCTGGCGCTGCGCCGCATCGTCGAGCTCGAGATCGCGCAGATCGAGAGCCTGACGACGCTCTACGAGACCAAGATGGGCGATCTCCACGGCAATCTGGAGATCATCGCCGGCGAGATCGCGGCGAGCGACCGGTTGCTCGGCCAGCTCTTCTCCGACGATTCCGACGGTGCCGGCCAAAGCGCCATCGCGGTGCTGGAGCGCGAGGCGGGCAAGGTGCGCGCGCGCTTCTCGCGCGACGAGGTCGATCGCCAGCATCTCGACCATTCGCTGCGCGAATGCGTCGAGGCGGCCGGCCCGCTCATCGAGATGACCGACGAGCTCGCCGCGCTCGAGCACACGCTGCGGCTCGCCGGCTTCAACGCCGCGGTGCGCGCCGCCCATGTCGACTCGGGCGACGAGACGATCGGCTACATCGCCCGCGAGATCCGCGAGCAGGCCTCGCTCGCCAAGGCGCAGGCCGACCTCGTGCGCGAGGGCATCGAGGTCGCGGTCAGCGCGACGCGCGAGCTCGAAGGCGCGATCCTGCCGAAGATCGGCTCGGCCGAGGGCGAGATCGCCTCGCAGTTCGCCGAGGCGACGGGCATCCTGCAGCGCATCGACGCCGAATGCCTCGACACGCTGCGCGAGGCCTCGGTGAACGCCCGCGGCCTCGGCGCCAAGGTCGAGGCGATCACCGCGCTGATGACGCCGCATGTCGAGGGCTGCGGCCTGATGCGCCAGACCATCGCGATCCTGCGCCAGCTCCTCGCCGGGCTGCCCGACGAGGCGATGTCGGCGGAGGAGGGCCTGCGCCTCTACGGGCTGCTCGCCGCGCAGTACACGATGGCCGAGGAGCGCGCGATCTTCGAGGCCTCGTTCCGCGCCATGGGCCTCACCGTCCTGCCGTCGGCCGTGGTGAACGCCGCGCCGCCCCCGCCCGCCGACGACGTCGACGACTTCCTGTTCTGAGCGATCGGACGTCCCGACATTCCATGAGAGGGTGGCTCCGGCCGCCCTCTTCTGCGTTTCGGCAGGAGCGACAGCTCGCGGCTTTCAGCCGAAGAGCGCGCGCTCGCGCTCCACCGTCTCGGCGATGAAGTCGGCCGCCGCGCGGATCGGCGCCAGCGCCCGCGCGCTCTCGTGGATCACCAGCCAGTATTCCCGCCGGATCTCGGCCCCCGGCAGCACCCGCACCAGCCCCGGCCGATGCGCCGCGATGAAGACGTGGAGGATGCCGATCCCGGCGCCCGCCGCCACCGCCTCGGTCTGCCCGAGCGCCGAGGCGATCTCGAAGCGGCTCTGCCAGTCCGGGGTGATCTCGGCGGTGTATTGCAGCGAGGCGCTGTAGTGGAGATCCTCCACCGCGCCGACCAGCCGGTGGCGGGCGAGATCGCCGACGCTTCGCGGCGTGCCGTGCGCGGCGAGATAGTCCCGTGAGGCATAGAGCCCGAGCGCGTAGGCGACGAGCCGGCGCGCCACCAGCCGCCCTTCGGCCGGGCGCTCCACGGTGATGGCGATGTCGGCCTCGCGCCGCGAGATCGAAAAGGCGCGCGGCACCGGCACGAGCTGCAGCCGCAGGCCGGGATGGCGCTCTGCGAGCCCCTTCAGCCGCGGCGCCAGGAACGCCGTGCCGAACCCGTCGGGCGCGCCGATCCGCACGGTGCCCGTCAGCGCGGCGTCGGCGCCCGCCGCCAGCGACAGGGCGTCGGCCATCTCCGCCTCCATCCGCTCGGCGCCGGCGAGGAACGCCGCGCCCTCGCGCGTCGGCTCGCAGCCGCTCGGGCGCCGTGTGAAGAGCGCGACGCCCATCGCCGCCTCCAGCGCGTCGAGCCGGCGCCCCACCGTCGCGTGGTTGAGTCCGAGGCGCCGCGAGGCCGCCAGAATCTGCCCGGCCCGCGCCACGGCGAGAAAGATGCGCACGTCGTCCCAGTTCATGGCCGTTCCTCACATCATTCCACGCACAATGGATGCGCGGGGATGCCGCTTGATTTCAAGTCCCACCCCGGCGCATCTCTGGGGCCACACGAACGGGAGGAACGGCCATGAACGAGATCGGTCACTTCATCGACGGCGCGCGCGTCGCCGGCACGAGCGGACGCACCGCCGACATCTTCAACCCCGCCACCGGCCAAGTGACGGCGAAGCTTGCGCTGGCCTCCGAGGCCGAGCTGCAGCGCGCGGTGGACGCCGCGAAGGCCGCTCAGCCCGGCTGGGCCGCCACCAACCCGCAGCGCCGCGCCCGCGTCTTCATCAAGTTCGTGGAGCTTCTGAACGCCCACATGCAGGAGCTCGCGGAACTCCTCTCCTCCGAACACGGCAAGACGGTCGAGGATTCCAAGGGCGACATCGTGCGCGGCCTCGAGGTCTGCGAGTTCGTGATCGGCATCCCGCACCTCATGAAGGGCGAGTTCACGGAAGGCGCGGGTCCGGGCATCGACATGTACTCGATCCGTCAGCCGGTGGGCATCGGCGCCGGCATCACGCCGTTCAACTTCCCGGCGATGATCCCGATGTGGATGTTCGCGCCGGCCATCGCCTGCGGCAACGCCTTCATCCTCAAGCCCTCCGAGCGCGACCCCTCGGTGCCGATGCGCCTCGCCGAGCTGATGATGGAGGCGGGTCTCCCGAAGGGCGTGCTCCAGGTCGTCAACGGCGACAAGTCGAGCGTCGACGGCATCCTCCAGCATCCCGACATCGGCGCGGTGAGCTTCGTCGGCTCCACGCCGATCGCGTCCTACGTCTACGCCGAGGCGACCGCGCGCGGAAAACGCGCCCAGTGCTTCGGCGGTGCCAAGAACCACATGATCATCATGCCCGACGCCGATCTCGACCAGGCCGCCGACGCGCTGATCGGCGCCGGCTACGGCTCGGCCGGCGAGCGCTGCATGGCGATCTCGGTGGCGGTGCCCGTGGGCGAGGCGACGGCCGACGCGCTGATGGCCAAGCTCATCCCGAAGGTCGAGGCGCTGAAGATCGGCCCGGCCACGGACGCGAGCGCCGACTACGGCCCGGTGGTGACCAAGGCCGCGCAGCAGAAGATCCTCGGCCTCGTCGAGAAGGGCATCGAGGAGGGCGCGACGCTCGCGGTGGACGGGCGCTCCTTCAGGATGCAGGGCTACGAGGACGGCTTCTTCGTCGGCTCCTGCCTCTTCGATCACGTGACGCCGGACATGGCGATCTACCGGGAAGAGATCTTCGGCCCGGTGCTCTCGGTGGTGCGCGCCGCCAGTTACGAGGACGCCATCGCCCTGCCGATGCGCCACGAGTACGGCAACGGCGTCGCGATCTACACCCGCGACGGCGACGCGGCCCGCGACTTCGCCTCCCGCATCAACATCGGCATGATCGGCATCAACGTGCCGATCCCCACGCCCCTGGCCTACCATTCCTTCGGCGGCTGGAAGAAGTCCTCCTTCGGCGACCTCAACCAGCACGGGCCGGACTCGATCAAGTTCTGGACCCGCACCAAGACGGTGACGAGCCGCTGGCCCTCCGGCATCAAGTCGGGCGCCGAGTTCTCGATGCCCGTGATGCGCTGACCGCAAGGCGCCTTGCCTCATGAGAAAGGCCGGCCCGCTCTCATCGAGCGGGCCGGCCTCTTCGTTTCAGCGGTCCGGGTTCAGCCGTCCCTGTTCAGCCGGCGCCCCAGAGCTTGGGCGCCTGCTGCACCACCGTGATGCCCGACAGGATGCCGAACAGGAGGAAGGCCCAAATGAGCGTGCCCACCCGCAAGGCGCCGGGTCGCAGTTGCGGCACCAGGAAGGTGCGGTTCAGGCGGATCAGCAGGAACGAGTACAGGAACATCATGAGACCGCCGACGCAGGCCGAGATGACGAGCAGCACCAGGGGCTGCGCGAGGCCGGCGAAGAGCACCACGATGCCGATCGTCACGAGGGTCCAGACCGTGACGAAGTAGAGCCGGCTCTCGTTCTGGCCCTTGAGGTAGGAGGTGCGCAGCACGTCGGCGACGAGACGCGCCGTGTAGTCGACGATGCCGGTGGCCGCGCCGAACAGCGAGAAGGCGCCGATGAACCAGAACAGGATGCCGAACCACGAGCCGACCCGCTCGCTCAAGACCTGCCCCTCGCGCTGCACGAAGGCGACCGAGTTCGCGAGCCCCTCCTCGCCGTAGACCGTGGCGTAGGCGAGGAGCGAGGTGAAGGTGATGGTCACGAAGGTGATGAGCACGAAGGTGACGAGCTGCTCGAAATTCGCGAAGTGCCACCAGCGGCGCCACCGCGCCATGTTCTCGGCCGTCGGTTCGAACACGAAGCCGGTGGAGGGCGCCGCTTCCGGCGCGCCGGTGACGGGGCTGGTGATGCGCGGCACGTATTTCCCCATGCCGAAGCCCTTGTCGCGGATCCAGTTGGACTGGCAGAGGTTCTGCCCGCCGCCCGCGCCCGCGAACGCCAGCGCCCCGAGGAGCAGCGCGAAGCCGAGCTCGGTCGGCACGGTGGCGGTGGTGGCGATCTGCGGCAGCGCCGCCCAGTCCTCGGCGGTGATCACGAAGAAGGCGGCGATCACGATGAGGAGGCCGACCGCCGCGACCTTCACCATCTGCAGGCGCTCGAGGATCACGTAGACCACGGGCGCGAGGGTGAGGATGAGGCCGATGGCGACGAGCATGCCGACCGCGATCCAGCGCGGCTCGCCGCCCACGATGTAGGAGAGCATCGTCGCCGAGCTGGTGACCCAGCCCGGCCAGAGATTGGCGAAGCAGGTCATGACCGCGAAGACGAGGCCCCAGTGCGGCCAGAAGCGGCTGAAGCCGGTGAGCACCGTCTCGCCGGTGGCGAGCGTGTAGCGCTCGATCTCCATGTTGAGGAAGAACTGCGTGGTGACGCCGAGGAGCGCCGCCCAGACGAAGGCCATGCCGACCTGGCTGGCGATGTAGGGGTAGAGGATGAACTCGCCCGAGGAGAGGCCGACGCCGGCCGCCACGATGCCCGGCCCGATCAGCCGGCCGGTCTTGGCGGGTGCGGCGGGCAGTTCGCGAACCTCCGGCCGGCCGAGCCTGCCGGCGGGAAATAGATCGGCGGCCGAGCCGCCCCTGTCGTCTCTCACGGTGGACATCGTTCCTCCCTCGAATCGTTCTCCTTCCCCGTGTGGGGGAGGGGAGCCGCGGCGTCAATCGCCGAACAGCTTGGGCCAGCTGCCGATCGGACGCCTTCGCCATCGGTCACTGCGACTTGCTCTCGCGGCCGGGATCGGGTCGCAGGAGGAATTGGGGCAACACCAACTGCGGGCGAAAGAGCGTGCCGTCGTCAGTCGGCGGCCGGGGCGGCGGACGGTGGTCGCCGCGCCTGCAGCACCGACCGGACCTCGGCCACCAGCCTCGCCACCGGTTCCGCCGACGAGAGGCGAAGCACGGGAACGGGCCGGGTGGACAGCCAGGCCTCGTGAGCGGCACGGCTTCGCTGCTCGTCGCCGGCCGTGTCGTAGGCCGCTGCCCAGGCGAGGAACGCCGCGCTCGGGCCGGCCATGTCGCCCCCCGGCGCGATGCGTGGGCCGAAGCGCCGGCTTTCGCGTCGGCGCAGCCTCGCCATGCGCAGCGCCGGGTCGAGCGTCAGGAAGACGACGAGATCCTGGAGCGGTTCGAGCGCCTCGGCCCATGGCCGCGCGCAACCCGACCAGACCCAAGCTGGCCGGGACTTGAGCCAATCCGAGAGGAGGTCGATCCGTTCGCCCGCCGGACGCTTCACCCCGAAGGGCGGATCGGTCGGCATCCAGAAGACGTCGTCGGTGTCGACATGCGGCAGGTCGAGGGTGTTCGCCAAGGCCTTCCCGAGGGTGGTGACGCCCGATCCGGCGGCGCCGGTGACATGGATTCGGGGCATGAAATCCCTTCGCGGCCTGCCTTGCGGTCCCGTCGCGTCAGCGCCCGCCGTCGCTGCGCAGCGCGACGTCGGCCGGGCGGCTGTTCTTCAGCACCAGCCGCATGTTGGGCAGGTCGTTGCCCTCCAGCTTCTCGATCAGCGCCTCCGGCTCGTAGCCGAAGCTGAGCCAGCGCTCGGTCAGGCGCTCGATCAGCAGCTCCTCGCGCGCCTCGACCATGACCGTGAGATCGAAGAGCGGGGCGAGGTCGCGCCAGCCGGGCGCGTCGAGGAGCAGGTAGTTGCCCTCCGCGAGGATGATGCGCGTGGTGGCCTCGATGATGCGCCCGCCCGCCCGCGCGATCTCGACCGAGCGGTCGAAGACGGGCACCGCCACGTCGCGGCCGGTGTCCAGGCGCAGCCGCTCCAGCATGGCGCGGAAGCCGTCGAGATCGAACGTGTGGGGCGCGCCCTTGCGCGGGCGGTCGCCGCGCGCGTTCAGGACGGCGTCGTCGAAGTGATAGCCGTCCATCGGCAGAATGTCGGCGACGCCGGGGCGGCGCGCGTTCAGCCGCGCCTTCAGGGATTCGGCGGCGGTGGACTTGCCCGAGCCCGGCGATCCCGCGATGGCGACGATGCGGCGCGTCGCGCCTTCCTCGGTGAGGAGCGCGTCGGCGAGCGCCGCCAGGGTGAGGCTTTCGGTCATGGCGCGTGTCTCCCATCTGCCGGCGCGTATGCGCCGCGCTGTCAGGAGGCCTTTGCCCGAAGCCGCGAGGTTTCGCCAGCCGGGGTGCCCTCTGCGGGCTCGAAGCCTTCGACGACGCTCGCCTCGCAGTCGGCGAAGACGCGGCCCACCCCGATGAGGATCGGCCGGTCGACGCCGATGCGCTCGACGATCGCGCCGAGATCGGCGAGACGGCCGACGGCCCGCGTCTCGTCGTCCCGCGAGATGTTGGCGGCGACCGCCACGGGCGTCTCGCCCGGCAGCCCGTGCGCGATCAGCATGGCCGAGATGCGCGGCGCCATGCGCCCGCCCATGTAGAAGATCGTGGTGGCCCGGTCGTCGGCGAGCGTCGCCCAGTTCATGTCGTCGGGCAGATCCCCCTTCTTCGAATGCCCGGTGACGAAGCGCACCTGCTGCGCCCGGTCGCGATGCGTCAGCGACACGCCGAAGCCCGCCGCGAGCGCCGAGGCCGCGGTGATGCCGGGCACGATGCGCACGGGAATGCCCGCGCGTTTCAGCTCGGCGATCTCCTCGCCCGAGCGCCCGAACACCGAGACGTCGCCCGATTTGAGCCGCACCACGTGCTTTCCGGCCCGCGCGAACTGCACCATCGTGCGGTTGATGTCCTCCTGGCGGCACGAGTCGCGCGAGGCGCGCTTTCCCACCAGCATGCGCTTGGCCTCGCGCCGGGCGAGTTCGAGGATGTCGTCGGAGACGAGGTCGTCGAAGAGGATGACGTCGGCGGCCTGCAGCGCGCGCACCGCCTTCAGCGTCAGAAGCTCGGCCTCGCCGGGGCCGGCGCCCACCAGCGTGACGCGCCCGCCCGCCTGTGGGGCGGCGACGAGATCGGAGACGAAGCGCCGGGCGTCGGCTTCCGCGGCCTCGTCGGGAGCCTTGCGGGTGAAGGCCTCGTCGGAGAAGCGCTCCCAGAAGGCGCGGCGCAGCGGGCCCGGCTCGAGGCGCTCCATCACCTCGGCGCGGACCTTCGCGGCGAGCTTCGCCCAGCCCGTCAACGTCGCGGGCAGCAGCGTCTCGATGCGCCGGCGAATGGCCTGGCCGAGGATCGGCGCGGCGCCGTCGGTGGAGATGCCGACGACGACGGGCGAGCGGTTGACGATGGTGCCGAAGCGGAATTGGCAGAAGGTGGGCTTGTCGATGACGTTGACGGGAACGCCCGCACTGCGCGCGGCGCAGAAGAAGGCCTGCGCGTCGGCCATCGTCTCGCAGTCCGCGACGGCGAGCGCGGCGCCGGCGAAGACGTCGAGCGCCCAGGGGCGGTCGTGGTGGGTGATGCGCCCGCCCGCGAAGCTCATGGCGAGGACGGTGCGCATCTCCTCACCGAGGCCCTCCGCGGGCTCGTAGAGATCGACGAGCGCGCCGGCGGCGGCGAGGAGCTCGGCCTTCCACGCCGCGCCGTCGCCGCCCCCCGCCATGGCGACGCGCCGGCCCTTCAGGTCGAAGAACACCGGCAGCACGCTCAGCTCGCCCACGCGTTGCGGGCGGGCGGCGGCGGCGGTCTCGGTGTCCGGCAGGCCGGGCGTGGACAGGAAACTCATCGGTCGATCCCAAAGGTGTCACCCCCGCAGAGGCCATGATTCGCGCCGGCCATCAAGGGGCGCAAGGCAAGGCGACCTGCGGTGGTGGGCCTCTCCTGCATGTCGTTCCCCGCGCCGCCCGGAACAAGGGCGGGGGCGTTTCCATGCGTGGGACCGGCGCGCCGCTCAGCCGGCGTCGGGGGTGAGGCCGACGCTCTCGATCGCGGCCACCGCCGCCGCCTCGTCGTTGTCCGACGTGTCGCCGGTGATGCCGACCGCGCCGACGATCGCGCCGTTCGAGCGAACGAGCACGCCGCCGGGCACCGGCACGAGCGAGCCGCCGCAGAGCGCGTTCATCGACTGGATGAAATAGGCCTGTTGCTCGGCGCGCGCACCGAGCGCCCGCGAGCCCATGCCCATCTTCACCGCGCCGTTGGCCTTGCCGATGGCGATGTCGGGCCGCAGCGGCGCCGCGCCGTCCTGGCGCTCCAACGCGATCAGCGCGCCGCCGGCGTCGAGCACGGCCACCGTCAGCGGTTTCAGCTTCAGCGCTTCGCCCTTGGCGAAGGCGGCGGCGACGAGGCGCCGGGCGGTGTCGAGGGTGAGGGCGGTCATGTGGGGGGCTCCGGGAGGGTCGGGTGAGGGACCTCGGGGATAGCCGGGATCGCGCTCGCCGCCAAGCATCGCGGATCGGGGGGGCGCCCGTTCAGCCGAAGCGGCGGGCGGCGTCGAGGCCGAGGCCGAGGCCGACGGAGCCGAACGCGTCCGAGAGCGCGATCCGCGCGTCCGGAAAGCGCTTCGTCGCGGCGCTCTTCACCGCCGGCACCTGCGCGCCACCGCCGGTGAGGATCACCGTCTCGATCTCGCCCGAGGCGACGCCGGCGAGGCGCAGCGCCGCCTCGATCGAGCCTTCGATGCGAGAGACGAGCTCAGTGGTCGCGCCCTCGAACTCCTCGCGGGTCGCCAGCGCGTCGAGTGCCAAGCCCGGCTCGTGCAGCGCGATCGGCACGGCGGCCTCGTTCGAGAGCGCGATCTTGGCGCGCTCCACCGCGCCGGCGAGCCGGTGGCCGGAGCGGTGGAGGAGCATGTGCTCCATCGCGCCGAGCTTGGCGGGCTCGCCCGCCTCCTTCTTCAGGGCGCGGATGTCGGCGAGGATCTTCGCGGTGTAGAGCGTGTTGATGCGGTGCCAGGTCGCCATGTCGTTGAAGTACCAGACGGGCATCCGCCGCTTGCCGTCGGCGGTGGCGCTGCCGAGGCCAAGCAGCGGCTGCATCTTGGCGATGTTCAGCAGCCGGTCGAAATCGGTGCCGCCGACATGGACGCCCGTGGTGCCGAGAATGTCGCCGGACCGGTCGGGCGCGCGGGCGCGCTCCGGCGACAGGCGCAGGATCGAGAAGTCCGACGTGCCGCCGCCGATGTCCACCACCATGGCGAGCTGTTCGCGATCGACGGTGGATTCGTAGTAGAGCGCCGCCGCCACCGGCTCGTACTGGAACTCGATGTGGCGGAAGCCTTGCGCGCGCGCCGCCGATTCGAGCTGGCCCTGCGCGGCCGCATCGGCCTCGTCGCTTTCGTCGACGAAGCGCACGGGGCGGCCGAGCACGATCGAATCGGTGTCCACCCCATGGCTCTCCGCCTCGCGTTCGAGGCGGCGCCGAAGGTTGGAGAGGAAGCGCCCGACGAGATCCTCGAAGGTCATGCGCTCGCGCCCGACCTGCGTCGTCTCCTTCATCAGCGAGGTGCCGAGAATGCTTTTCAGGGCCCGCATGAAGCGCCCCTCGGCGCCATCGACATACTCGAAGACGGCCTGACGTCCGAAATAGGTGCGCCCGTCCTCCAGGCTGAAGAACAGCGCGGAGGGGATGGTGCGGTGCTCGTCCTCCACCGCCAGAAGCTCCGGCGCGCCGCCGGGGGCGCAGAGTGCGAGCGTGGAATTAGTGGTGCCGAAATCGAGGCCGGGAAAGAGGCGGGACATGGGGGCTCGACCTTGCAGGGCATGAGAGGCAGGCAGACGCCCGCTTGCGCCGACGAGGGCGGATCGGGGAGCGGGCGGGACGAAGGGCGGCGCTATAGCGGAGGCCCGCCGCGCTGCCAAGGCAGGACCGGCGCAGTGCAGCCCTGCGCGCCGCGCGGAGCGAGATGCCGGCGCAAGCGGGGGTTGCCGCGGGGTGCCGCGACCGGGACGCGATCGTCGCCCCCGACGATCCGCGCGGCGGCTCTCCGACCGCGGGCGCGATCGACCGTACGCCGGCCGCACGACCGTTTCCGGGCTGCCGCGGTGCGGGATCGGAACGGGGGTCGAAGCGAGTCGGTGGTGCCGCAGGCCGGCACGATGGCGGAGTGACCGGACCGCGAGGACGCGAGGGCGGTCGGCAAACGTCGTCGGTGAACGCGATCAGGCCGGCGGCGGGGCGCCGGCGAGCGCCATCGCGCCGTTGCCGTAGCGCGGATCGTCGGTCACCTCGCGGCCGATCCAGCTTGGCAGCGTCACTGCGTGGTCGGCCGCCGGCAGCTCGATCTCGGCGGTGACGAGCGGCGCGAAGGGGCCGGCGAAGACGTCGACCTCGATCGTCAGGCTTCCCAACGGCACGAGATGGCGGCGCTTCTCGATCACCGTGCCGAGATGGGCGGCCTCGAGCGCGTCGGCGTCGGCATCGGGAATGTCGTATTCGAACTCGCCGCGCGAGAGGCCGCTGCCGGTCTTCAGCGTCAGCACCGCGGGCCGGCCCTCGCGCCGGCGCACGCGCACCGTGAGCCCCTCGCGCGAGGCGAGGTAGAACTGGCGGATCCGCGTGCCGGCGTCGGCGAGCGCCCGCCAGTCGTCGCTCGTCACATGGAACTTGCGCTCGATTTCCTGTGCCATTCGCCAAGAGGCGACCAAGCGCGGCGCGGCGTCAAGAGCCCGTGCGAGACGGGCCCCCCTCCGGGATCAATCGTCCTCCACGAAGACGACCTTGCGCTTGCGCCGGATGCTCGGCAGCGCGGCGGCGATCACGGCGGCGAGACCCAGCGCCAGGAGCGTCGCCGAGATCGGCCGAGTGACGAAGATCGACGGGTCGCCGCGCGAGATGATCATGGCGCGGCGCAGATGCTCCTCCAGGAGCGGCCCGAGCACGAAGCCGAGCAGCAGCGGCGCCGGCTCGCAGCCGAGGCGGATCAGCACGTAGCCGAGCACCCCGAAGACGCCGATGGCGTAGACGTCGAACGGGTTGTTGTTGATCGAGTAGCAGCCGATGGCGGCGAACAGCACGATGGCGGGGAAGAGCACCCGGTAGGGGATGGTCAGCATCTTCACCCAGAGCCCGATCAGCGGCAGGTTGAGGATGACGAGGAGGACGTTGCCGATCCACATCGAGGCGATGATGCCCCAGAAGAGGGCGGGCTGCGTGTTGATGACGTTCGGGCCCGGCGTGATGCCCTGGAGGATGAAGGCGCCGACGATGAGCGCCATCACGGGATGGGCGGGGATGCCGAGCGTCAGCAGCGGGATGAAGGAGGTCTGCGCCGCCGCGTTGTTGGCCGATTCCGGCCCGGCGACGCCCTCGATGGCGCCGTGGCCGAACTCCTGCGGGTTCTTCGAGAGGTTCTTTTCCAGCGAATAGGAGGCGAAGGAGGAGAGGACGTGGCCGCCGCCCGGCAGCACGCCGAGGATCGAGCCGAGCACCGTGCCGCGCACCACGGGGGCGGCGATGCGCTTGAAATCTTCCTTCGTCAGCCAGAGGTTGGTGACCTTCTTCACCATGACCTCGCGGTCGTTCTCGTTCTCCAGGTTGCGGAAGATCTCGGCGACGCCGAAGACGCCCACCGCGATCGAGACGAAGTTGATGCCCTGGTAGAGTTCAAGCTGGCCGAAGGTGAAGCGCGGCGTGCCGGTGTAGATGTCCTGCCCCACGGTGCCGAGCAACAGCCCGAGGCAGATCATCGCCAGCGCCTTCACCACCGAGCCGTGGGCGAGCGAGATGGAGACGAGGAGGCCGAGCACGATGAGCGCGAAATATTCGGGCGCGCCGAACTGCAGCGCGACGCGCGCCAGCGGCGGCGCCGCGACGGCGAGCAGCATCGTCGCCACCGATCCCGCGAAGAACGAGCCGAGCGCGGCCGTTGCGAGCGCCGGTCCGGCGCGGCCCTTGCGCGCCATCTGGTAACCGTCGATCGCGGTGACGGCCGAGGAGGATTCGCCGGGCAGGTTGATCAGGATGGCGGTGGTGGAGCCGCCGTATTGCGCGCCGTAGTAGATGCCCGAAAGCATGATGAGCGAGGTGACGGGCGCGAAGGTGAAGGTGATCGGCAGGAGCATGGCGATCGTCGCCGTCGGGCCGATGCCGGGCAGCACGCCAACGAGCGTGCCGAGAAGCACGCCCACGAAGCACCAGAACAGGTTGGTCAGCGTCAGCGCCGTCTCGAAGCCGAGGGCGAGATTGGAGAGGAGGTCCATCGGGCGCCCGTCAGGAGGAGAAGAGGGTGCCGAAGGTCGGCAGCGAGACGTTCAGCCCGACCTTGAAGATCAGCCAGCAGAGCGCCGCCAGGCTGAGCGCGATCGCGAGCGCGGCGAGGGGCGAGTTCTTGGCGGAGGCCAGCGCCACGGTGAAGGTGCAGACGACGACCACGGGCACGAGACCGAGCGCGAGGCCGAACTCGCCGAAGACGGCGAGCGCGGCGCAGACGAGGCCGATGGCCTTCCACGGGATGGGGGTGGGGCTGATCGTCTCGTGGCGCTTGAGGCTGGTGCCGAGCACGATCGCGCCGAAGACGGCCAGCAGCACCGCGAGGAACAGCGGCATGAAGCCCGGCCCCATGCGCAGCGCCGTGCCGAGCGGATAGGTGGACGCTTCCAGGCCGAAGGCGAGCGCGATGGCGATGAAGATCGCCCCCGCGATCACGTCGCGCCGCGAGCGCACGTCGCCGGCCTTCGGCGCCGGGCCCGGCCCGGCTCCCATTCCGGCGGGCCCGATGGCTTCCCTTGATCCCTGCATGCGTCACCTTCCCCCAAAGGCTCTTGGAACCGACCGCCGCGGCGTCGGCCCGCGGTCTTGCCGGCAGGCGAAGCCGTGGATCGGCCTCGCCTGCCGGTGCGGCGTCGCCCGTTCAGTCGGCGTAGGTGCCGGCGGCCTGGATGATCGGGCGCCAGAGCTCGATCTGCGAGGTCAGTTCCGCGGTGAGCGCGGCCGGCGTCGCCTCGCTGGCCGTGACCGGCGCGGTGCCGAGCTCGGCGAAGCGGGACTTCACGGTCTCGTCGACGAGCGCCTTCTGCAGCGAGGCCTCGAGCTTGGCGACGATCGCGGGATCGGTGCCGGCGGGCGCGTAGAGCCCGTGCCAGACGCCGATGTCCAGCTTGTCGAGTCCGACCTCCTTCGTCGTCGGCAGGTCCGGCAGCGAGGCGACGCGGGTCGGCGTCGTCACGGCGTAGGCCTTCACTTCGCCGGCCTTGATCTGGTTGGTGGTGTTGGTGGTCTGGTCGCAGAGGAGATCGACCTGGCCGCCGATGATGTCGGTCATCGCCGGTGCGGCGCCCTGGTAGGGCACGGTGATCATCTGCACGCCCGCCGCCTCCTGCAGCAGCATGCCGCAGAGATGCGAGGCCGAGCCGATGCCGGCATGGGCGTAGGTCGTGTCCGCGCCCTTCTCCTTGAGATAGGTGAGGAGGGTCTTGGCGTCGGCGGGCTCGAAGTCCTTGCGCGCCACGATGGTCATCGGCACGGCGGTGATCAGGCCGATCGGCGCGAAGGCCTTCAGCGGATCGAAGGCGAGGTTGCGGTAGAGGGTCGGCGCGGTGGACATGCCGATGTGGTGGAGAAGCAGCGTGTAGCCGTCGGGCTTGGCGTTCGCCACCTGGCCCGCGCCGAGCGTGCCGCCGGCGCCGCCGACATTCTGCACCAGCACCTGCTGGCCGAGATCCTTCGACATGACCTGCGCCACGAGGCGGGCCACGGTGTCGGTCGGGCCGCCCGCCGAGAAGGGCACCACGACGGTGATGGGCTGCGTGGGATAGTCCTGCGCGAGAGCGGCCGGGGCGAAGGCGACGGCGGCGAGCGCGCCGAGCGAGGCGACGAGCCCCTTCAGGATGTGCGACATGGTTCCTCCCAGAAATGTCGGCGCCCTTGAATGCGGGGCGTTGCGCTGTTGCACAGCATGCCGCGCGCCTTGTCCAGTCGTCCCGCCATAAAACGGCAGCCGATCGGTTCGATCGCATTTCCTCCAAGGTGGTTCATGCTTCGGAGGCCGGACGAAAGCGCCCACTCTTCTCCGATCTACTGCCGGTCATCACGAAGTCGTGTGTGTATCCTCGCGGGACGTCAGTCAGGGCGCCGCGGTGGAGGATAGCGCCTCGGCAAGGCTGAAGCGCGGGGGGGCGGGCTCGCGGAAGTCGAGGCCGTCCAGCAGCGCCGCGAGATGCGCCTCCATGGACGCCGCCGCCCGCGCTCCGTCCCGGCGCTCCAGTGCCGCCACCAGATCGTGATGCGCGACGCTTTCGCACAAGGTCTCCGGTCGCCGCCAGTAGAGTGCCACCACGAGCGAGGACCGCGACAGGAGGTCGGCGAGGATGCGTTCGAGAACCTCGTGCCCGGCAATGCCCGCGATGATCCGGTGGAACTCGGCGGAGCGATGGACGGCTTCCTGCGGGCGGTCGTCGCGCAGCGCCGCGTGCTCGCGCAGGAGGCAGGCTTCGAGCGCCGCCACGTCCGCCCCCGTGATGCGCGCGGCGGCCAGGCGCACGAGATGGGGCTCCACCAGCGCGCGTGCCTCGAAGATGCCGCGCGCCTCATCCGGGCTCGGCCGCGCGACGCTGGCGCCGCGGTTGCGCCGGATCTCCACCACGCCCTCGCGCGCCAGGGCCTGCAGCGCGGCGCGCACGATGGTGCGGCTGACGCCGAAATGTCCGGCGATCTCGTCCTCGACGAGCTTGGCGCCGGGGTCGATCCGGTGCCGCACGATCGCCTCGTGCAGGCTCGCATGAATCGTCTCCCACGTCGTTCTGGCCGACGGCTGAGCGGAGGCGGCGAGGTTCGGCGGTGGGGGCTGGGACATCGTGGGTTCAGTGTCGCAGATCGGGACGCGGGCACCAAGCGGTGTGGGCGCAAGGATTGTACACAATCGAGGCCCTTGCCTGCCTCAAAATGAGGCGACGGCAGGTTGAGGGCTTCGGAAGCCCAGATGGTTGAGGGGCTGCACGTCAGTCACGGCCGGCTCTACGGCACGACGCGCCGACTTGGCACGCGCCGTGCATAGAGGGGGAGGACAGACCTCCTTCCCAAAGGATCGCTCGTGGCCGGCGGACAGCTCGAACTCGTGAAGCTCACCAAGCGCTACGGCCCGACCACGGCCGTGGACGCCATCGACCTGCGCATTCCCCAGGGCACCTATTGCTGCTTCCTCGGCCCGTCCGGCTGCGGCAAGTCCTCGACGCTGCGCATGGTCGCCGGCCACGAGACGGCGTCGGGCGGCGACATCCTCCTCGGCAACGCCAACATCACCAACCTCGTGCCGGCGCGGCGCGGCACGGCGATGATGTTCCAGTCCTACGCGCTGTTCCCACATCTCACCGTCCTCGACAACATCGCCTTCTCCTTGAAGATGAAGGGCGCGCCGAAGGCCGAGCGCTACGCCAAGGCGCGGCAGGTGATGGAGCTCGTCGATCTCGGCAAGTTCGAGACGCGCATGCCCGCGCAGCTCTCCGGCGGCCAGCAGCAGCGCGTGGCGCTCGCGCGGGCGCTGGTCACCGATCCCGGCATCCTCCTCCTCGACGAGCCGCTCTCGGCGCTCGATCCGTTCCTGCGCCTCAAGGTGCGCACCGAGCTGAAGCGCCTGCAGCGCGAGCTCGGCATCTCCTTCCTCCACGTCACCCACGGGCAGGACGAGGCGATGGCCCTCGCCGACCTCGTGGTCATCATGAAGGATGGCCGCATCGAACAGGCCGGCACCCCGCAGGACGTATTCCACCGCCCCGCCACCGCCTTCGTCGCCCGCTTCATGGGCGGCCACAACGTGCTGACGCTGGACGGACGCCCCGTCACGGTGCGCGCCGACCGCGTGCGCCTCGGCACCGGGGGCGAGGCGGCGCGCACGATGAGCGGCGAGGTGCGCGGCGTCGAATATGGCGGCGCCACCGTCACCGTCGTGATGGCGGCCGGCGAAGCCGGCGAGATCACCGCCGTGATCCCCGAGGAGGACTACGCCCGCGCCCCCACCGAGCTCGGCGAGAGCCGCCCCATCCACTGGGCGCGCGCCGACGAATACGCCCTGGCCGCCGCCTGAGACTTTCCGCCTTCCCGCCCTTGCCAAGGAGACGCATTCCATGACCGACACCAAACAGCCCGCTCCCGAGACCGCCGGCCTCAGCCGCCGCGCCTTCCTGAAGACCGGCACCGCCGCGGCCGGCGTCGCCTTCGTCGGCGGCGCCGCCGTCACCGGCTTCCCCTCCATCTCCTCGGCCCGCGCCCAGGAGGCCAAGACCCTTCGCTATCTTGGCACCGCCGTGAACCAGTCGAAGGAGATCGCCGACAAGGTGAAGGAGGATCTCGGCATCACCATCGAGTACATCCCCGTCACCACCGATGAGGTGACCAAGCGCATCATCACCCAGCCCAACACGTTCGACATCGTCGACACCGAATATTTCGCGCTGAAGAAGTTCGTGCCGACCGGCAACCTGATGGGCATGGACGCCAAGCGCATCAAGGAATTCGACGAGATCACCACCGTCTTCACCAAGGGCGAGATCGACGGCAAGGCGATCGGCGGCCAGGGCACCGCGCCCTGGAAGGTGCTCTACCTCGCCGGCAACAAGTCCAAGGAGTTCTCGGCCACCCCGACCGAGTGGATCTCGCTGATCCCCACCACCTACAACGCCGACACGCTGGGCATCCGCCCCGACCTCATCAAGCGCCCGATCGACAGCTGGGCCGAACTCCTGAACCCCGAGTTCAAGGGCAAGGCCTCGATCCTCAACATCCCCTCGATCGGCATCATGGATGCCGCGATGGCGATCGAGGCCACCGGCAAGTACAAGTATCCCGACAAGGGCAACATGACCCGCGACGAGATCGACATGACGATCGACGCGCTGATCGAGGCCAAGCAGGCCGGTCAGTTCCGCGCCCTCTGGTCGGACTTCAACGAGAGCGTCAATCTCATGGCCTCCGGCGAGACCGTGATCCAGTCCATGTGGTCGCCCGCCGTTACCGCCGTGCGCGCCAAGGGCATCGACTGCGTGTTCCAGCCCCTGAAGGAGGGCTACCGCGCCTGGGCCAGCGGCTTCGCGCTGCCCGCCACGCTGGAGGGCCCCAAGCTCGACGCCGCCTACGAGTTCGTCAACTGGTTCCAGTCCGGCTGGGCCGGCGCCTTCCTCAACCGCCAGGGCTATTATTCCGGCGTCCTCTCCACCGCGCAGAAGTCCATGGAGCCCTTTGAGTGGGCCTACTGGATGGAGGGCGCGCCGGCCGAACAGGACATCAAGGCCCCACAGGGCCAGACCATCGCCCTCAAGGGCGCCACCCGCGACGGCGGCTCCTTCGCGCAGCGCATGGGCGCCGTCGCCTGCTGGAACGCGGTGATGGACGAGGACGCCTACATGATCCGCAAGTGGAACGAGTTCGTCGCGGCCTGACGCGCACGTGACGCCATGCAGGGGACGGCCGTCCCCTGCACCCCTGCCAAGGGGCTTGAAGCCCCTTGGAACCCACTCCTCGTCTTTCGATCATGGGGGAGGGCCGCTGGCCCTCACCCATGATCGACACATGAAAAGAAGGGTCCGGGAATTCATTCCCGGGCGGGGACCGGGGCGGCAGCCCCGCCTTGCCACGCCCGCCCCAAGCCTTGCTGGAGTCCCGATGGCCGCTTCCGACCGTCCCGGCCTCGCGCCCTACCTTCAGGTGGCGCCGATGATGCTGGTGTTCCTCGTCTTTCTCGTGGTGCCGCTCGTCTTCATCGTGATGGTGAGCTTCTGGACCTACGAGAATTATCAGATCCAGCCGGCCTTCGAGATCCAGAACTATCTCGACGTGTTCGACCGCTGCATCGTGCGGCTGCCGACCCTGTGCACGACCTTCCGCACCTATCTCTCGACGCTCGGCTTCTGCGCCATGGTCTGGGCGCTGACGCTCGGCGTCGGCTTCACGATCGCCTATTTCCTGGCCTTCGAGGTGCGCTCGAAGGAGATCCAGTCGGCGCTCTTCCTCGTCTGCACCATCCCGTTCTGGACCTCCAACGTCATCCGCATGATCTCGTGGATCCCGCTGCTCGGGCGCTCGGGGCTGGTGAACCAGACGCTGATGGGCGCGGGTCTGATCGACCAGCCGATCGAGTGGCTGCTCTACTCGTCCTTCTCGGTGACGCTGACCTTCGTGCACCTCTTCACCTTCTTCATGGTGGTGCCGATCTACAATTCGATGCTGCGCATCGACCGCTCGCTGATCGAGGCGGCGCGCGACGGCGGCGCGTCGGGCTGGCAGATCCTGTGGAACGTCATCGTGCCGCTGTCGAAGACCGGCATCGCCATCGGCTCGATCTTCGTGATCACCATCGTGATGGGCGACTTCATCACGGTCGGGCTGATGGGCGGCCAGCAGATCGCCTCGGTCGGCAAGACCATCCAGACCGAGATCAGCTACCTGCAGTTTCCCGTGGCCGCCGCCAATTCGGTGGTGCTGCTCGCCACCGTTCTGCTCATCATCTTCGCGCTGACGCGCGTCGTCGACATCCGCAAGGAGCTTTGAGATGTCCGACGCGCGTACGCCCACGTTCTACGTGTTGGCCGGCTTCTTCGCCCTCTTCGTCCTGTTCCTCTACGGGCCGACGCTCACCGTCCTCATCCTCTCGTTCCAGGGGCCGGAGGGCGGGTTGACCTTCCCGATGAACGGCGTCTCGACGCACTGGTTCGGGGTGCTCTGGGGCGGGCTCGGCGTCGTCGACGTCTGGGCGGCGTTCGGGCGCTCGTTCCGGCTGGGGCTGGTGGTGACGGTGCTCACCGTCGTCATCTCGGTGCTGGCGGGTCTCGCCTTCCGCCGTCGCTTCGTCGGCTCGACGCTCGTCTTCTACACGGCCATCGCCTCCCTCATCCTGCCCTCGATCGTGGTGTCGCTCGGCATCGCGCTCGAGTTCCGCCTCTTCGACGACTTCGTGAAGGCCTATGGCCTGGGGCCTGCCGGCTTCCAGTCGTCCATGGGGCTCTTCACCTCGGCGCTCGGCGCCCATCTCACATGGACGCTGCCCTTCGGGCTCCTCGTGATGTTCGCCGTGTTCAACCGCTTCGACCCCGCCTACGAGGAGGCGGCACGCGATCTCGGCGCCTCGCCCTGGCAGACCTTCCGCCATGTCGTGCTGCCGATCATCATGCCCTATCTCGTCGGCGTCGCCCTGTTCGGCTTCACGCTTTCGTGGGACGAGATCGCCCGCACCTCCCAGGCGGTGGGCGGGCCCAACACGCTGCCGCTGGAACTGCAGGGCCTGACCACCACCGTCACCACGCCCGCGATCTATGCGCTGGGCACGCTCACCACCGCCGTCTCCTTCGTCGTCATCGGGCTGACGCTCGGCACCGGGCTTTTGTTGCGCCGCCGCCGCCTTCGCGGCGCCTCGGACGCCGGCAAGGGCACGCTCTGACGAAGCCGCCTTGCCCGACCCTCGATCCCGTTCGGACCCCATGCGCCTTCTCTTCGTCAATCCCAACGCCACCGCCTCGATGACCGACAAGATTGCCGCCGCGGCGCAAGCCGCGGCCGGGGCGGGCACGCGGATCCTCGCCCTCACCAACACGGCCGGCCCGGCTTCCATCCAGGGCGAGGCCGACGGCGAGGCGGCGGTGCCGGGGCTGCTGGCGCTGATCGGGGCGCACGAGGGCGAGGCGGACGCCTTCGTCATCGCCTGCTTCGACGACACCGGGCTCGCCCGCGCCCGCGCGCTGACCGCCAAGCCCGTCCTCGGCATCGGCGAGGCCGCGATGCGCGCGGCCGCCGCGCATGGGCGCTTCTCGGTGGTCACGACGCTGGCGGTCTCGGTGCCCGTGATCGCCGCCAACGTCGCGGCCTATGGCCTCGGCGAGACCTGCGCCCGCGTGCGAGCCTCCGACGTCGCCGTGCTCGATCTCGAAGAGGAGGGCAGCGCGGCGCGCGAGAAGGTCGCCGCCGAGATCGGCCGCGCGCTCGCCGAGGACCGGCCCGACGCGATCGTGCTCGGCTGCGCCGGCATGGCCGATCTCGCCGGGATCTACGCCGAGCGATTCGGTCTGCCCGTGATCGACGGCGTGGTCGCCGCCGTGCGCCGGGCAGAGCGGGAGGCGGCGGCGGGATCGGCCCTCCCGGATGTGCGAGCGGGCTGACGCCCCCGCGGTTTGCGCTTGACCGTCCGGTCGGAGCCGGCGATGCGAAGGGGGCCATGCCGAGGGAGTTGAGCGATGATCAGCCGTGATTTTCAGAAGCCGGGCCGTTCCGTCGCTTTGTCCGACCGCGCGATGGCCGCGACCTCGCATCCCCTCGCGACGCTCGCCGCGGTGGACGTACTGCGCGAGGGCGGGCATGCCGTGGAGGCGGCGATCGCGGCGGTGGCGCTGCAGTCGGTGATCGACCCGCTGATGACCGGCATCGGCGGCGACTGTTTCGCGATCGTCGCGAACGAGGGCGGCACGCCGGTCGCCACCAACGGCTCCGGCCCGGCGCCGCAGGCCGCGCATCTCCCCTATTTCGTCGAGCACGGCCTCACCGCCATCGCCGACGACAGCGCCCATGCCGTCACCGTGCCCGGCGCTGTGGACGCTTGGTGCCGCCTCGTCGCGGCGCATGGGCGGCTCGGGCTGGAGCGCGTGCTGCGCCCCGCCATCGAGGCGGCGGAGGCCGGCTTCTGCATCACCCCGCGCGTCGCCTTCGACTGGGCCCTGTTCGCGGGGCGCGTCGCCCGCCACGCGCCGGCGAAGGCGCATTTCCTGGCGCGAGGCCGCGCGCCGGAGGTCGGCGAGCGCTTCGCGCAGCCGGCGCTCGCCGCGACGCTGCGGCGCATCGCCCGCGAGGGCCGCGCCGCCTTCTACGAGGGCGCGGTGGCCGAGGACATGGTGGCGACCCTGCGCGCGGAGGGCGGCCTCCACGACCTCGCCGATTTCGCGGGCTACCACGCGTTCGAAACCAATGCGATCGGCGCCGCCTACAAGGGGCACGAGCTCCTCGAATGCCCGCCGAACGGCCAGGGGCTGGCGGCGCTTCTCATCACCCGCATTCTCGACGGGTTCGACTTCGCCGCGCTCGGCGAAGCCGACCGGATCCACGTTCTCGCCGAGGCGACGAAGCGCGGCTACGCGATGCGCGACGCCCTCATTTGCGACCCCCGCCACGACGAGATCGACGTGGCCGCGCTTCTGGACGAGCGCTTCGTCGCGAAGATCCGCGAGGGGCTCGCGATGGACCGCGCCGGCCCCGCGGCGCCCTGGCTCGGGCCGACGCATCGCGACACCGTGACGGTGAGCGTCGTCGACACCGAGCGCAACGCGGTGTCGCTGATCAACTCGATCTTCTTCCCCTTCGGCAGCGGTATCTTCGCTGCACGGAGCGGCGTTCTCCTGCAGAACCGGGGCGCCGGCTTCTCGCTCGCGCAAGGCCATCCGAACGCGGTGGCCGGCGGCAAGCTGCCCTTCCACACGATCATTCCCGGCCTCCTGACGAAGGGGGGGCAGGCGGTGATGCCCTTCGGCGTGATGGGCGGGCAGTATCAGGCGACGGGCCACGCTCATCTCCTGTCGCAGATGCTCGATCTCGGCCTCGACCCGCAGCTGGCCAACGAGGCGCCGCGCTCCTTCCACCACGGGGGCGTGCTGACGCTGGAGACGACGATCGGGGACGACGTGCGCGCCGATCTCGAAGCGCGCGGCCACGCGACGCAATGGGCCGGCGAGCCGCTCGGCGGCTGCCAGTCGATCTATATCGACCGCGAGCGCGGTGTTCTCGTCGGTTCGTCCGACCATCGCAAGGACGGGGTGGCGTTCGGCATCTGAGCACGGCGGCGAGATGCTCGACCGCGGCGTCGCCAGCCCTTCGCCCACCGTCTCGCCCGGGCCGTCTCGCCTGCGCCGTCACAGTCCCCGCGGGAGGGCGACGGCGAGGACGAGCTTGCGGCTTGAGCAACGGTGTCGCGTCACACCCGCTCGAGGCGCCGGTGCGGCGGGGCGGGGCGATCGACGACGATCGGGTCGCCCGGTCTCACGGTGCCGGACGTTTCCACCACCGCCATGATGCCCGCCTGCAGGATCACGCGTCCCTCGTCGTCGCGCCCGACGAGCCTCGCCAGGAGA
This sequence comes from Aureimonas pseudogalii, assembly GCF_014196835.1. Classification (GTDB taxonomy): domain Bacteria; phylum Pseudomonadota; class Alphaproteobacteria; order Rhizobiales; family Rhizobiaceae; genus Aureimonas; species Aureimonas pseudogalii. Next base: position 37,789 of record NZ_JACIEK010000011.1, on the reverse strand, counting down.
CCGGGGCGAAAGCGCTCGATCTGCGCGCAGGGGTTCCGCAACCCGGTGACCCGGACCACCGCCTCGTCGCCGAGCCGCAGGCGCGTGTCGAGCGGCAGCGCGAGAAGATCCACGCCGGCGGTCAGGACGTTCTCGCCGAGCGCGGCAGGTGCCACGTCGAACCCTGCGGCGGCGAGGTCTTCCAGCCGTTCGAGCGACAGGAGATGCACCTGCCGCAGGTTGGGTTGCTCCGGGTCCACCGCGACGCGTGATCGATGCTGAACCCGCTCGCCCAGATGCGCGTCGCCCTCGACGCCGAGGCCGGCGAGAAGTCGGATCTCGGCCACCGGTGTCTTGGAAAAGCGGTGCGTGTCGTCGCGGGCGACACGATGAACGACGGCCATGTCACGCTCCTTCCAATCGGGTTCGTCTGGGCCAATTGGGCTCATCGGGTCAGACTGGGTTTCGAGCGGTTCGATCTGCTTCGACCTGCAGGAGACAACCGTTCTCCACCACTTCGATCATAACGCGAAAAACCCCGCCACTCGTGAGAGCGCGGGGTTCGCGGGGCGACAGGCGCTTTTTCAAGCGGGCCCGTCGCACATCGCTCCGTCGCTGAACTGCCAGTACATCCGTGGTCAGCGTCGCGGGAGCAAATTCGTGTATCAAGCCGGCCTTGCGGGAGGCTTGACCGGGGGATCCGAGGATCCCCTTTGGGCTCAGAGAGCCTTAAGGTTGTCGGCCGACATCTTGCCGGTCTTGCGGTCGGAGACGAGCTCGTACGAGATCTTCTGTCCGTCCTGCAGGTTGCTCATGCCAGCCCGTTCGACGGCGCTGATATGAACGAAGGCGTCCTGGCCGCCATTGTCCGGAGCAATGAAGCCAAAGCCCTTGTCCGCATTAAACCACTTAACGGTTCCCGTAGCCATGGGATACCTTTCTACATATCAAAGTTCTATCAGGCCGCAGACTTGCGTCCCGTTGTCATCGAAGCATCAGGAAGAAACGAGATGAGCTATCGCTGCCAATGATGCAGCGGAGGGCCAAACTGTCCGGCCGTCTATCGACTGCCCTGATATGCGCTTTCGCCGCCGCCGTGGCAAGCCGTCCGCCGATTTATTTTAGCCCGTCCGCTCCCCGAACATGCGGAAGTCGAACGCGATCAACGGCTTGGCGCACCCGCCTGCCGGTAGGGATCGGCGGCGGCGAAGGCCTCGATCGCCTCGCAGCGCGCCATGATCCGGTCGATCGTCGGAATGTCCGCCACCTCGATCGCGAAGATCTTCATGACCGCGGGAATGCTGGCGAGGCAGATGTCGGCGAGGGTGACCCGGTCGCCGTGGCAGAAGTCGCCCGTCTCTGCCTCGGCGGCGAGGCGGGCCTCCACCGCCTGGAGGCCCGTGGTGAACCACTGGATCTGCCAGCGTTTCCAGGCCGCGTCGTCGAAGCCAGCCTCCTTCGTCAGATAGCCGCGCACGCGCGGCGTGATGAGGGGGTGGGTGTCGGCGGCGAGCATCGCGGCGATCGAACGCACCCGCGCCCGCCCGCGCGGATCGGCCGGCAGGAGCGGCGGCTCGGGGGCGATCTCGTCGAGATATTCGAGGATCGCCGTCGACTGCGTCATCGCGGGATGGCCGGGCTCCACCAGCGCGGGGATCGCGCCCATCGGGCTGAGCTTCAGGAACTCGGGGTCGCGCTGCTCGCCCTTGATCAGGTCGACGTCGCGCTCGCGCGCCGTCAGACCCTTGAGGTTCAGGGCGACGCGCACGCGGTAGGTCGCCGAGGTGCGCCAGAAGGAATAGAGCTCGAATTCGGGCTGGACGGTCATCGGCGGGCGCTTCCTCTCGGGGATTTCTGCGCTGCCAACTAGCCGCCCGGCCTCCCGCGTCCAGAGGCACCGCTCGTCAGGCGATGCCGTCGCGAAGCCGCACGAAATAGTCGTCGTGCCCGACCTGCCCGCCCTTCAGCGCGATCTCCAGCCCGTCGAAGGCGGGGTCGTCGCTATGGGCGAGGCAGACCGGCGAGCCCGGCGTCTGCGCCAGCGGCAGGCGCGGCGTCAGCGCGTGCACGGCGAGTTCGCGCAGCGCGTGGCTCGACGTGTCGCCCCCCGCGATCACCGCCCGCCCGAGGCCCGCCTCGGCGACGAGGCGCGCCTGGAGGCGGCCGAGGCCGCGCGCGATGGCGTGGCGCGCTCCGTCCTGGCCGGAGAGGGCCTCGCCGAGATCGCTCGACGGCCCGAGCGCGGTGTGGACGATCAGCGAGCGGCCCTCGGCGAGCTGTGCGAGCGCGTCCGCCTGCAAGGCCGCGATCGCGGCCGTGTCGCCCGCGACGAAGCCGCGGGGATCGAAGGCCAGCGCGTCGAACCCCTGCGCCTCGGCCTCGCGGATCTGGCGCTCGGTGGTGGGTGAGCAGCTGCCCGAGACGACGGCGAGGCGCGCCACCGGCGGCAGCGGCGTGAACCTCGCGGTGCCGGCGATGCAGCCCGCCGCCGCCCAGCCTTGCGTCAGCGCGTATTCGACGCCGGACGAGCCGACCACGAAGCGGCAGCCGCGATCGGCGAGACGAGCGAGCTGGCGCCCGGCGGCGGTTTGCGTGCGCGCGTCGAGAACGTCGAGGAGGATCGCGCCGGGATCGCCCGCCAGCGCGGCGTCGGCGGCGGCATCGGCCTCCTCGCCCATCGCCCGGCCATCGACGAGCGCGATCGCGAGCGCGGTCTGCGCGCCGAGATGGCGCCGCAGATCCGCCTCGTGCATCGGCGTCACCGGATGCCGGCTCATCACTGGATGCCGGTCGATGCGGAAGACCTCGCCGCGGAAGGCAGCGAAGAGCTCGCCGAAGGCGGTGTAGCGCTTCAGCTGCGGCGCGCCGACGACGATCGGCACCGGTCGGCCCCCGAAGGCGGCGCGCCCGAGCTCGATCGCGCGCCCGATATTGCCGATCTCGGGCGAGGAATCGAAGGTCGAGCACACCTTGTAGTGGACGTGCTCGGCGCCCTGCTCCGCCAGCCATGCGAACATGGGCGCGAGATGCCGGTCCATCCAGTCCGGCGTCTCGGAGCGGCTGGTGCCGGCGATGCCGAGCGCCTGCACGCCGGCAAAGCGACGGCGCTGCGCCTCGCTCGGCCGGTCGAGAAAGAGCACGGTCTCGACGCCGCTCAGCGCCAGCGATTCCATCACGTCGGTGGAGCCGGTGAGGTCGTCGCCGTAGAAGGCGAGAAGGAGCGGCGTCGTCATCGGGTGATGCTTTCGGTCGGGGCAGGGCCTTCGGCGGGAGCGGGGGCGGGGCCGAACTTCGCCAGCGAGGCGGCGAGTTCGGGATGCTCGCGGGCGTAGGTTTCGAGCGGGATGCCGGCGCGCGCCGCCTCCCAGGCTTGGCGCACCGCGCGTACCCCCGCGCCGGGGCCGCCGGGATGGCTGACGACGCCGCCGCCGCAAAGATAGAGGAGGTCGGTGGAGCCGCCGGTGACGCGGATGGTTTCCGGCGCCTGCCCGCCCCACTGGCCCGAGCAGACCACGGGCAGCGGGCGCTCGGCGAGCGGCGGCAGCGGGCGCTGCAGCGCGGCATAGGAGCGCGCGAAGGAAGCGTCCGATTCCCAGTATTTGGCTGATATGCCGTTGATCTGGAACTGGTCGACGCCGAGCAGCCGCCAGATCGTCTCGTAGACGGAAAAATCGAGCCCGAGCGCGGGATGCCGGGTGAGGATGTCCCAGCCGTTGCGATGGGCGTGCAGCGCCAGCCCCGAGCGCTTGCGCAGGAACAGCATGGCGCCCATGCCGATCGAGTTGATGTTGACCACCGCCGCATTGCCGCCGGCCGCCAGCACGATGTCGTGGTTGCGCATCATCTCGTCGGGATCGGCGGCGGTGATGCCGAAGGCCATCATCACCTTCTTGCCGGTGCGCTGCTCGTGGTCGAGGATCGCCGGCATCACCGCCTTCACGCGGGCCTCCAGGCTCGAATAGGCCGGGCTCATCAGCTTCTCGTCGTCCTTGACGAAATCGACGCCGGCCTCCGCGAGTTCGCGGATCATCGCGGCCGACTCGTCGGGGCGAAGCCCCAGCGCCGGCTTGACGATCGTGCCGATGATCGGCCGGTCGCGCGGCACGCCGGTGAGCGCGAAGGTGCCCTCGGTGCCGAATTGCGGGCCGGGATAGCGGGTTCCGAAGGCCGACGGCAGTGCGAGACCGGTGACGCGGATGCCCGTGAAGCCCTTGATGGCGTAGACGCCGTTGATCGCGATCGTCATCAACGCCGCGAGATCGACGCCGACGGCTTCGATCGGATAGGCGATGTCGGCCTCGCCGACGCGGTACGGCTCGTCGCTGCCGGCGGCCTCGCGCCCGAAGCCGGCTTCCGCGGTGGTGCCGAGATCGCGCACCCCCAGGACGCGCGCCCCGACGCGCGCCTTCAGCGCCGGCGTCTCGCCGGGGAGCGGCGTGAACGTGCCGGTGGACTGGTCGCTGGCGATCTTCTCCGCCAGTGTCTCGACGCTGCCGGTCGTCTCGATCCGGTAGGTGACGACGATTTCGTCCCGCATCCTATCTGTCCTTCCCCGGCGTGCGCGGGTCTATCGAACGGTCCGGCTTCTCTGGTATTGTCAGCATACCAAGCGGACGGACGCACGGCTGCGGTTCCCGTCTCCTGGCTCTTTCGGAGACCCCGACCTCATGTCCGCTCCCGCCGAACCCATCGTCCGCCGCAAGCTCTCGGCCGAGGTCTTCGCGCGGTTGAGGGCGATGATCACCGCCGGCGACTTGAAGCCGGGCGACGCGATGCCCTCCGAGCGCGAGTTGATGGAGCGCTTCGGCGTCGGGCGGCCCGCGATCCGCGAGGCCATGCAGGCGCTGAGCCAGATCGGGCTCCTCGCGATCTCGCATGGCGAGCGCGCCCGCGTGCTGGCGATGACGCCGCGCTCGCTCTTCGGGCAGGTGGACGCCGCCGCCGAGATCATGCTGCAGACCTCGCCGGCCGCGCTCGACCACCTGAAGGAGGCCCGCATCTTCTTCGAGCGCGGCCTCGTCGTGCAGGCGGCGGCGCGGGCGAGCGAGGCGGACGTCGCGGCGCTGGAAGCGCTTCTCCTCGCGCAGCGCGCGGCGCTCGGCCAGGCCGAGACCTTCATCGCCGCCGACATGCGCTTCCACCAGCGCATCGCCGCCATTCCCGGCAACCCGATCTTCGAGGCGGTGGCCGAATCCATGCTCGGCTGGCTGAAGCAGTATCACACGGAGATGCTGATCTGGACCGGCAAGGAGAACCTGACGCTGGTCGAGCACGAGGAGATCGTGGCCGCGATCCGCGCCCGCGACCCAGGAGGAGCGGAGGCGGCGATGGTGCGCCATCTCGAACGCTCGCGCGCGCTCTACGTGCACGCCGGCTGAGGCGCGCGAATGACGGCGTTCGAGGGCTCTCATTGCACCAGCCGGGCGACGGCGTAGGGGCCGAGCGCAAGGCGGGCAGGGGCGGGCCGCGGCGAAGGTATCGAGCCGGCTTCCGCGGCCTCGAAGCTGGCGGCGTCGAGCACGGACAATGCGGCACCCGCCCAAGCGTCGCCGAGTTGCGCCGTCTGCTTCTCGTCGGTGAGGTTGGCGAGCCAGAGTTCGGCCGCGCCGTCGCCGCGCCGCGCCGCGAAGCCGTCGATGCGGGTTCGGTCGCCGGAGACGACGGCGAGGCGCGGGCGGCCCGACAGGGCAGCGAGCGCGCGGCCCACGTGAAACTGCGGCACCACGCCGTCGCCGGCGAGAAGGCCGCGCGGCCCGGCGAAGGCGGCGCCCGTCCACACCGCGACGTCGCTCCCTGCCAGCCGGGCGGCCATGCCGACGAGCCAGCTTGCGGCGAAGAGGCCGCGCTGGCGCGGGTCGTCGCCGGTCATGGCGATGCGGCGGCCCTCGAGGTTCGCCATGGTGCGCGAGCCGTAGGGGTTCTGCCGCATGCCGATCGTGGTGGGGCCGAGATGGTAGGGCTTGGGCCCGATGATGGCGCGCGCCGAGCGGGTGACGAAGGGCAGGGCCTCCAGCGTCTGCATCACCGAAAGGTCGTCGGCGGCGTGGACGATCGGGCAGGTGGCGTGGGTGACGAAGTCGAGACCCTCGATCGGCACGTGCTTGCGGTTGAGCTCGGTGAAATAGCTGAACATGCCGCCGCCGAGCGCCACGCCGGGAAAGGCGGCGCGAGCGGCGCGATAGACATCCTCCAGCGGCGGGCAGGGCGGCCAGTCGCTGCCGGGCGGCGTCGATTGCCGGTCCACGGAGGGGCCGACGACGACGGCATCGAGGCGAAGGCCGCTCGCGCGAACGAGCGCGGCGAGCATAGGCAGCTCGTCGGCGGGATCATCGACGCCGGGGACCACGCATTCGAGGTGGATCGCGGCCTCGGGCAGCGCGTCGGCGAGGCGGGCGAGGGCGGCGAGTTCACGGGCGCCGTGGCCGGCCACGGGATCGAAGTGGAGCAGGAGGTGCCGGGGCGCGAGGGCGCGAAGATGCGGCAGGGCTTTGAGCGCGGCCTCGACCTCGTCCGGCGCGACGGCGACGCCGAAGCGCGGCATCGGCGGACCGGCGGCCTCGTCGAGCGTGACGGCGACGGGATCATCGTTGGCCGTCGTGCGGCGTGCGGCCGGCGTTGCCGACGCCGTGCCCGCGATCTCCAGCACCACGCGCTGCCGGTTTGTCTCTCCGGCCGGCAGCTTGTAGGGCCAGGGGAGCGCGAGCGGGCGAACATAGGTCTTGTAGGAGGCGTCGGACCAGGCGCGCTGGTCCTCCATCTCGAACGTGTCGCCCTCCATCTTGCAGGTGGCGACGACGCCCGCCGCGACCTCGTGGGCGATGGCGCGCATGTTCTGGAAGGGCTGCCAGGGCTCGATGAGATCGGGAAAGCGCGAGCGTTCCACGCTCCCGTCGACATGGGTGACGGCGGCCGGGCGGCCGGCGAGCGCCTCTACGGGATGAAGGATGCAGAAGCCGCAGCGGTTGGTCTCGAAGGCGGCGTCGGGCACCGCCTCCACCGCAAACGTGAGACGACCCGCCGCGTCGGCGACGATCTCGGCAGTGAAGCGCAGCGTCGCGCCGTCCGCGGCATGGCAGGCCGCGCGGTAGCGCACCGCGAAGCCGGCTTCGCTTTCCTCCACCGCGAGATCCTCGATCTCGGGCGCATAGGTGCCCCAGTCGCGGTCGATCACGACATAGGCGACCGAGCGCAGCACCTCGACGCCGCGCCAGCACAGGGCACGAAGGCCGCCGGCGACGAGATCGACCATGAGGTCGCCCGCGGCGAGGCGCCGGACGGCGGGCGGCAGCTCGGCCGTGCCGGTAAGCTTGAAGCGGGTGGCGGCGTCCATTCTCGTCAGAGCTCGCGGGCGGGATCGATGGTGCGCCCGGTTGCGGCGGAGCGATAGGCGGCCTCGACCAGCGCCAGGGTCTTGAGGTTGTCGGCGCCGGACGTGTCGGGTGTGCGCCCTTCGCGCAGGCAGTCGACGAAATGCCGCTGGATGAGGAGGACGCTCTCCTGGATGTTGTGCCAGGGGCGCGAGGCCCAGGGGAGAAGCTCGGGCGAGACGTCCTCGTGGCGCGCACCGGCGCTCGTGGTGACACTCAGCCGATAGCCGGCTCCCAGCCGCAGCGAGCCGGCGTCGCCGTCGATCTCGACCAGCGTCTGGGGAAACAGCTCTTCCTCGTTCAGCGTCGCATAGGAGCAGTCGACGACGCTCGTCATCGCGCCCGCATGCGCGAGCAGCATGGTCGCGACGTCCTCGCCGCGGATCGCCGGATTGACGCGGGCCGTGCGCGCGGTGATCGCGGAGGCATTGCCGAACAGGAAGCGGGCGACGTCGAGCGCGTGGATGCCGAGATCCTCGACGATGAAGCGCTCGCCCTCGGCGAGATAGGGTTGGCCGGAAAACACGTCGTAGCGTGAGCGGAACGACACGCGGCCGAAGAAGGGCGTGCCGATCGTGCCCTCGTCCAGCACGCGCTTCACCGCGAGGATCGCGCTCTGCCAGCGGAAGTTCTCGTGCACCATCAGCGGCACGCCCGCGCTCTCGCAGGCTTCCACCATCGCGCGCGCGTCGGCCATGGTGGGCGCGAAGGGCTTCTGGCAGATGGCGGGGATCTTCAGCGAGGCGGCGAGTTCCACGAGCGCCCGGTGGCTCTGCGCCGTCGTGGCGATGTCCACGAAGTCCGGCCGGACCTCGCGCAGCATGGTCTCGGCGTCGGCGTAGCGCGCGGCGATGCCGAACGCATCGCCCACCGCCTGGAGCCGCGCGGGGTCGCGGTCGCAGATCGCGGTAATCGCCGCGCCGGGCACCTGCCCCCAGGCGTGCATCTGGTTCACCGCGAAGAAGCCGCAGCCGATGAGGGCGCCGCCGAGGGTCGTCATGCCGTCACTCCGTGAAACATCGATGTCGCCCGCCGCCCCCGGATCGGCCGGGGCGACGGGAAGGGGGCGCGCCGTCAGGTGATGCGCTGGATGGAATCGGCGAGCTCCTTCGGCTCGAAGACGCGCTTCCAGTCGTCCTTCATCAGCGCCGGCTTGCCGAACTCGATCGCCTTGTTGCAGGCGTCGGAGAAGACGCCGGGCGTCTCCTCGAAGATCACGGCGCCGAGGACGTTCATGTGGCCGAGCAGGAAGTCGCGGGCCGCTTCCTTCGGTACGCCGCGTCGGACCACCTCGTCCATCGCTTCGCGCATCACGTCGAGCAGCGAGGCGCAGACCGTCTCCGACAGGCCGGGTTCCAGAAGCGCCATCTGCTCCACCGTGATGCGGTGCGAGCGCATGACCGGCGCCCAGATCACCTTGGCGACCTCCTCGCCGAGCGCGTAGTGCTCTTCCGGCCCCTGCATCAGCGAGGAGACGATGTGCTGCTTGGCGGCGACGCCGCCGAAGAAGTCGCGCTTGGCGGCCGGGTCGGTCTCGTCGTTGAAGATCGGCGGATGGCAGGGATGGGTGACGAAATAGGTGAGGTCGGGGCGCACCGGCAGGTGGCCGGCAAACGGGGCGGCGGCGTCGAGCACCACGACGATCGTGCCGGGCTTCAGATCCGCCTCGATGCCGGCGGCGACCTTGCCGATCGCCGTGTCGGGCACCGCGAGCACCACCACCTCGGCGCCGTCGAGCGCGTCGCTCGCCGGCACGCAGTCGAAGCCGAGGCCGGTCTTCAGGCGCTCCCGCCCCGCGGGGCTGAGCTCGACATGCGCGACCTCGAAACGCGAGCCCTTGAGGTTGGAGGAGAGCCGGTAGCCCATCTTGCCGCCGGCCCCGAACAGGGCGATCTTGGTCATGGCTGCTTCTTTCTCTGGAATGCGAAGGCTGGGGTGGAGGACGGAGCGCGACGATCCCCGTCGCGATCGCCCGGGCGACCATTCCGGTCGCAATTGCGCAGGCGACAATTCCGACCGGAATTGGGCGGGTTCAACGACCCAGCGCCGCCTGGCGCTGGAGGGCGATGCGCTGCTGCAGGCGCTGCTGGAACTGGTCGACCACCACGGCGGCGATGATCACGAGACCCTTGATCACGGTCTGCCAGAAGGACGAGACGCCCATCATCACCAGCCCGTCCGACAGGATGCCGATGACGAAGGCCCCGATGATCGTGCCGCCGATCCGACCGCGCCCGCCCGACATCGAGGTGCCGCCGAGCACCGCCGCGGCGATGGCGTTGAGCTCGAAGGTCTCGCCGGTGGCGGGATGGGAGGCGACGAGCTGCGAGGCGACGATGAGGCCGACGATCGCGGCGCAGAAGCCGGAGAACATGTAGACGAACATCTTCGTCCGGTTGACCCGGATGCCGGACAGCGCCGCGGCGCGCTCGTTGCCGCCGACCGCGTAGATGTGGCGCCCGAGCGGGGTGCGCGCGGCGAGATAGGCGGCGCCGAGCCCCACCACGACCAGCGTCACGATCGACACGGGCACGCCGAGAACGGTGCCGGCGCCGATCAGCGGAAACGTCTGCGTGCCCCATTCCGCCGAGCCGCGAAGGTTCGGGAAGGTGGCGCCGTCCGAAGAGAGGAGGGCGAGCCCCCGCGCGACGTAGAGCGTGCCGAGCGTGGCGATGAAGGGCGCGACGTTGAGCCGGGTGATCAGGAGCCCGTTGACGACCCCGACCAGCACGCCGACGAGGAGCGTGATGCCCACGATCTCGGCAGTGTTGAAGAACACGGTCTGGCCGAGAAAGCCGATCTCGACGCCGTTCAGCACCAGCCAGCCCGCCACCATGCCGCAGAGGCCGACGATGGAGCCGACCGAGAGGTCGATGCCGCCGGTGACGATGACGAAGGTCATGCCGATGGCGAGAAAGGCGTTGAGCGCGACGTGTTCGGCCATGATCACGAGATTGGCCGTCGACAGGAAGTTCGGCGCCGCGAAGGAGAAGAAGGCGACCACCGCGATGAGCGCGATGAAGGTGCGCGCCTTCAAAAGGACGAGGGCGGGCGAGACCTCCTGGCGCGCGGCGGGCGCGGCGGCGGGAGCGAGGGTCATGGGAGGGTCTCCGCGCTGGCGGGAAGATGGGTGCGGGGGGCGTGGCCGGCCGCGGAGAGGGCGACGACATGCTCCTCGGTGGCGTCGGCGCGCGGCAGGTCGCCGGTGACGCGGCCGTTCGACATGACGATGATGCGGTCCGACAGCTCCATCACCTCCTCGAGGTCGGAGGTGACGAAGAGGATGCCGAGGCCCTCGGTGGCGAGCGTGCGCATGACGCGGAAGACCTCGGCCTTGGCGCCGATGTCGATGCCGCGGCTCGGCTCGTCCATCAGGAGCACCTTCGGCCCGGTCATCAGCGCCTTGCCGATCACGATCTTCTGCTGGTTGCCGCCCGAGAGCGAGGAGACCGGGCTCTCCAGCCCAGCGACCTTCACCGCAAGGCGCTTGACGAAGTCGGCGACGGAGCGGCGCTCGCGTCCGACGTCGAGATGGAAGAGCGTCGTGAAGCTCTTCAGCGACGACAGGCTCATGTTCTCGGTGACGGAGAGGATCTGCACGAGCCCTTCCGCCTTGCGGTCCTCGGGGATCAGCGCGATGCCCTTGGATATGCGCCCGTGCACCGTGCGGTCCTTGAGCGGCTGGCCGTCGAGCACGACCGCGCCGGTGGCGGCGTCCTCGCGGCCCATGATGCAGGAGAGAAGCTCGGTGCGCCCGGCGCCCATCAACCCGTAGATGCCGACGATCTCGCCGCGCTTGAGCGACAGGGACACGTGGTCCACCGCGAAGCCCCCGGCCTTGCGCGGCAGGGTCATGTCCTCGACGCGCAGCACTTCGCCGCCGAATTCGTGGTGGACGGTCTTGGCGAAGTCCTTGGAGGAGGCGCCGATCATGGCGCGCACGATCCAGGGCACGTCGACGTCGGTCATGGCGCGCGAACCGGTGATGCGCCCGTCGCGCAGCACGGTGATGAAGTCGCCGATGCGCACCAGCTCCTCCAGCCGGTGCGAGATGTAGACGATGGCGACGCCTTGCGCCTTCAGCTCGCCGATGACGCGGAAGAGGATGTCGACTTCGGCCGCCGAGAGCGCCGAGGTCGGCTCGTCCATGATGAGGATGCGCGTGTCCTGCGCCAGGGCCTTGGCGATCTCGACGATCTGCTGCTCGCCGATGCGCAGGTCCCCGACGAGCGTGTCGGGCGAATTGACGTGTTCGAGGCGCCGGAGGAGATCGCCGGCGACGCGGCGCTGGGCGTCCATGTCGATGTCGATCCCGGCGCGCGTCGTCTCGCGGCCGATGAAGATGTTCTCGGCGATCGTCATGTTCGGGAAGAGGTTGAGCTCTTGGAACACGATGCCGATGCCGGCCGCCCGCGCGGCGGCCGTGGAGGGCAGGGCGATCGGCCGGCCGTCGAGGATCACCTCGCCCGTGGTCGGCTGCTCGACGCCGGCGATGATCTTCATCAGCGTCGACTTGCCGGCGCCGTTTTCGCCGACGAGCACGTTGACCGCGCCGCGCCGCACGTCGAAGTCGACGCCTTTCAGCGCCTGCGTGCCCGGATAGACCTTCGTCGCCCCGCGCACGGAGAGGACGATGTCGCCGGCGGCGTCGGGATGGGGCGCCTCGCTCACGCGCCGGCTCCGAGCTTCACCGAGACCGGCGTCAGCAGCACCTTGTCGCCGGCGCTCTTCAGCGTGAACGCGCCGACCGCCTCGACGCTCTGGCCGGCCAGCGCGTCGCGCGGCAGGTCCTTCAGCGCGGTGTCGAAGGCTTGATTGTTGAAGGCCTTGGCGACGTCGGCGAACTCGATCTGGTTGGCGTAGCTGGTGAAGGTGACGAAGGGCAGGGCGTCGCGCAGCGAGGTGCCCTTGATGACGGGGCCGAGCTGGATCGTGACGTCGCCGGTGCCGTCGCCGTCGGTGTCGACGAGCGCCGTCGCGGCGCGCGACTTGGTGTCGGCGGAGACGATCGTGCCGGTGACGCGGGCGAGGAAGTTGAAGGGCTCGCCCTCCTTGACCTCGCGGTAGCCGAACTCTTCGCCCGCCGTCGGCAGACCGGCCTTCACGGCGTCGCGGATGGCGCCGTAGGGCGCAGCCTTCTCGAGAATGTAGGGCACGACCTTGGCGCCGTAGAGCGCGGTGCCCGAGGCCGAGGCGGTGGGCGCGGCGGCGGCTTGGCGCCGGGCGGCAAGCTCGGCCGTGTCGACGAACTTGCAGGCAGGCAGCGCGAGAGCAAGGAGCGCGAGCGCCAGGGCTGGGGATCGAAGAGGCTGGGGCATGGCCGGGTCGCTCGATGGGTTGGATGGGTCGCGCCAGGTGGGCGGGCCGGCAGGGGGATCGTGCGAGGCCGGCGGGGGCGACCCGCCCGCCTGGCGCTTCGTCGCCTCCGGCTCGCGAGGCGGAGACGGCCGGCGCGAACGAGCGAGCCGACCATCCCGAAAGTCAGGCTCGCTCCCGCGCGGTCTGCCGGGGAGCGAGACGGCCTCAATCCTTCAGCGCGAAGGTTTCCAGCTTGGCCGCGTTGTCGGCGTTGATGAGGATGCAGTCCATCAGCTGCTTCTCTTCCGCCCCGGTCTTGCCGGTGTCGAGATAGGCCTTGGCCTGCTCCACCGCGAGCTGCGCCTGACGGTAGGCGGGCTGCAGCACGGTGGCCTTGATGCCGCCGGCCTTGATGCTGTCGCGCACGTCGTTGGAGCCGTCGAAGCCGACCACGATCACGTCCTTGCGGCCGGCGGCTTCCAGCGCCGCCCATGCGCCCATCGCCATCGTGTCGTTGCCCGAGATCACGCCCTTGATCTCGGGATTGGCCTGCAGGATCGTCTGCATCTTCTCGAAGGCCTCGGTCTGGCTCCAGTTGGCCGACTGCTTGGCGACGAGCTTCAGGTCCGGATACTGGTCGATCACGTCGTGGTAGCCGCCCGAGCGGATGCCGGCATTGGTGTCGGCCTCGCGGCCCACGAGCTCGGCATAGGGGCCGGTCTCGCCCATCAGCTTGACGAACTCCTCGGCGCCGAGCTGGGCGCCCTGATAGTTGTTCGAGACGATCTGCGACACGGCGATGCCGGTCTCGTTGATCTCGCGATCGATGAGGAAGGTCGGGATGCCCGCGTCCTTGGCCTTCTGCACCGCGGCGGTGGTGGCGGCCGCGCCCGCATTGTCGAGGACGATCGCCTTGGCGCCGCGCGCGATGGCAGTGTCGAACATCTGGCTTTGCTTGTTGGCGTCGTCGTCGTGGACGAGGATCAGCGTCTCGAAGCCGAGCTCCTTGGCCTTCGCCGCCGCGCCTTCCGACTCCGCCTTGAAGAACGGATTGTCGTGGCTGGGCGTCATGATCGCCATCAGGTCGGCGGCCGAGGCCGAGAGCGGCGCGGCGAACGCCAGCACGGCGGCAACGGCCGTGGTCGTCAGAAACGTCTTGAACATCGAGGTCCTCCCGGATCGCGTCGACTCGAGGGGCTGCGCGCCGCCTCATGCGGTCCGCACGTCGCGCCCTCGGCCGCGGGCCGCCTCCCAGCTCCAACCCGCGCGCTTCTTATCCCGCGCTCTCCGGCACACGTCAACTGGTATAATGACATGCTTGGTCGCCTGTTCGTGGAGATTGCCAGAGTCCTGTGCTCGGGAGCGACCGGCAGGCCGACGGAACGGGGCGGCGAGGCGTCCCGTCGTCGCTCACGAACTTGGGTTCGATGCCGGCGAACTCGCCGCCGCTTCCTGCGTTCGCCCGACAGAGAGGCGTGACGCCCCAATCGCCGTTCGCCGCCGACCCCGACGAGAGACCGCCCATGACGATGTCCCGCCGCGCCGTTCTCGCCACGCTCGCCGCGCTGCCCCTCGGCGCGCTCGCGCGCCCGAGCGTCTCGTCCGCCGCGTCGATCGTCCGGGTGGACGATCCCGAGATGGCCGCGATCGTGCGGCCGGACGCAGCCTGGCGCACGATCCACGAGGGCGGGCTCTGGTGCGAGGGCGTCTGCTGGGCGCCGGCGCTCGGCGGTCTCGTCTTCTCCGACGTGAAGCGCAACCGCATGGCCGTGGTGGGCGAGGACGGGGCCGTGCGCCCGTTCCGCGATCCCTCGAACAACGCCAACGGCAACGTGCTCGACGCCGAAGGTCGGCTGGTCACCTGCGAGCACCGGGGCCGGCGGGTCGTGCGGCAGGAGACCGACGGCACGCTCACCGTCCTCGCCGAGCGCTTCGAGGGGCTCCGGCTGAACTCGCCGAACGACGCCGCGCTCGCGCCCGACGGCGCGATCTGGTTCACCGATCCCGTCTACGGCATCACCCAGCCCGACGAGGGGATCGTCGCCGAGCCCGAGCAGGCGGCGCGCCGGATCTACCGCATCGACCCCGCGACCGGCGCGCTGGAGGCGATGATCGAGGCGATCGACCAGCCGAATGGCCTCGTCTTCTCGCCGGACGGGCGCACGCTCTACGTCTCGGAGAGCGGCGGCGGGCCCAATCCCGAGGGCGGGCGCGCCGTCATGGCCTTCGAGATCGAGGACGCCCGCCGGGTCGGGCCGGGCCGCGTCTTCGCCGCGCTCGAAGCCGGCGTGCCCGACGGGCTCGCGGTCGACCGCGACGGGCGGGTCTACGTCGCATCTCAAGACGGCATCCGCATCCACGCCGCCGACGGGCGCCGCCTCGGGCGCCTCGCGACGGCGACCGCCACCGGCAACGTCGCCTTCGGCGGGCCGGACGGGCGCCGCCTCTTCGTGGCGGAGGGCGAGCGGGTCCTCGCCCTCGACCTCGACGTCGCCGGCCTCGCGATCGAGACCCGCTAGCAGGCTCCGACGCCGCCCCTCCCGCCTATTTCGCAAAAGGACATCGCCCATGCACCGCCGCCGCCTTCTCGCCGGAGCCCTCGCCGGTCTCGCCGCCCTGCCGCTAGCGCGCGGGGCGCGGGCGCAGACGCCGGGCTCGCCGAGCCCCGCGCCGGCGCTTAGTGACGCCGCGCTGGCCGCCCGTGCCTCGCCCGCCGCAGCCGGCCCGGCGATGGAACTCGCGCTGTTGGCCGACGCGCCCTCCACCCCGACCGGCCTCGCGATCTCGCCCGGCGGCCGCGTCTTCGTGATGATGCCGCGCTTCACCGGGACGGAGCCCTACACGGTGGGCGAGGTCTTCGCGGACGGACGCGTCGCGCCCTATCCCGATCTCGCGACCAACGCCGCCGACGCGGCCGAGGCGCAAGGGCGTCTCCTCCACGTGACCAACGGCGTCTTCGACACGGACGGCGGTCTCTGGCTGCTCGACGCCGGCCTGCCGAACGGCAGCGGTCCGCCCGCGCCGGGCGGGGCGAAGCTCGTGCGGATCGATCTGGCGAGCGACCGCATCGACCGCACGATCCCCTTGAGTTCCGGCATCGTGCCGACCTCCTCGCTCAACGACCTGCGCGTCGACACGAAGGATGGGCGCGCGCAGGCCTTCGTCACCGACCAAGGGCAGGACGGCCGCGGCGCGATCCTCGCCGTCGATCTCGAAACGGGCCGCGTCGCGCGCCGGCTCCACGGCCATGCGAGCACGCAGTCGCAGCCCGGCGTTCTCAAGATCGTCGAGGGACGGCCGGTGATGACGCGCCGTGCGCCCGGCGCGCCGGCGCAAGGCGTACAGGGCGGCGCCAACGGCATCGCGCTCAGCCCCGACGGCGCACGCCTCTATTACGCGCCGCTGATGGGACGCCATCTCTACGCCGTCGCCACCGCCGATCTCCTGGACGAGACGGCGAGCGACGCGGCCGTTGCCGCCGGCGTCGAGGATCTCGGCGAGAAGGGCTTCACCGGCGGCCTCGGCTGCGATGCCGAGGGCCGCGTCTATCTGGCGATGCAGGAGTTGAATGCGGTCGGCCGGCGCGACGAGGACGGCACGATCACCATCGTCCGCACCGACCCGCGCCTCGTGTGGGCCGACACGATCGCCATCACCGCTGACGGCTGGCTCTACGTCTCCGGTGCGCAGGTGAACCGGCGCCCCGAATACAACGAGGGCCGCGATCTCCAGCGCCCACCCTACGCGATCCTGCGGGTGCGCATCGACGCCGGCCCCGCGCAATAGGCGGCCGTGCCCGCCGGCAGATCGGCCGGGAAGGCATCCGCCCCCCGCTTTGACCCGCGATGCTCGGCTGCTAGGAAGCGAACCGACGAACCGGCCGCTCCCCGTGCCGAGCGGCCCGATGGAATGACGATGTATCCGGTTCCCCTCACCCTGCGCCCGCTCGCCGACCGCAACGAAGGTCGACGCGAGGGCGATGTCACCCTCTACGACACGCGGTTCGAGGATCTCGACTTCGTGCTGGAGGGGTTTCCGAACGAGCCGTCCTACGGGCTGCATCGGCTGTCGATCGAGATGCCACTGAGCGAGGCGGCCGTCTCGGCGCGCCTTCGCGCCGAGTTCGGCGACGAGCAGCGTCGCATCCGCGTCACGGTCCAGCCCCGGCGGTCGGGCATCGATTTCTTCTTCGTCCTGCTTGGCGACGAGCGCCGGCCCGTGCTGACGCTCAGCGTCGCTGGCGTGCCGCAGATCGCGCTCGGGCCCGCCATGCTGCAGCGCGCCTCGACGACGCTCTGGCGGGCCCGGCGCCTGCGGTCCTGGCTCGGCCAGCGCACGCGGCGGCCCATGAGGCTCGGCGAGGACCTGCGCTCGCTTCGATCCGATCTCCGCCACCGCGGATGGGCCGAACTGCGCCGACGCGCGGTCGAGGCGATGAACCCGTCCGTCTGGTCGGAGCGCCGCGAGATGGAGGAGGGGGTGGACCGGGTTCTTCGGCGGACCTCGATCGTCAATCGCGAGATCATCGCGCGCCTCTGCGCGGCGGCCACGGGCCGGCCGGCCTCGCTGACGATCGTCGTGCCGGTCTTCCGCACGCCGCTCGACTGGCTCGCGCAGCTGGTCGAGAGCCTCGCGAACCAGACGGATGCCGGCTTCGAGGCGATCTTCGTCCTCGACGGCCCACAGGAGGAGCAGGCGTGGGCGCTCGGCGAGGCGACGCAGGCGATGCCCCAGGCCCGCATCCTCGCCCTTCCCGAGAATGTCGGCGCCGCCGCCGCCACGAATGCGGGCATCCGGGCGGCGACCGGCGATTTCGTGCTCGTCGTGGATCACGACGACCGGCTGGAGCGCCATCTCGTCGAGGCGTTCCACGCGGCCAGCGCGGCGGAGGACGCCGACATCGTCTTCGCCGACGAGGCGATCACCGACGCCGAGATGCGGGTGGTGCGGCAGATCGAGACGCGCGGCCGCTTCGACCTTCGCTACTATCTCAGCCACCCCTACATCGTGCATCCGATCTTCGTCCGGCGCTCGCTGGCGCTGGGTGTCGGCGGTCTCGACGAGCGGCTCAAGGTCTCCCACGACGTCGAATTCTTCCTGCGCTGCGTCGGCGAGGCCCGCGTGGTGGTGCAGATCCCGCTGCTGCTGTATTTCTGGCGCACGCACGAGGCGAGCCTCGGCCATGCCGCCCGGGACGACGTCTACCGCAACACGAGCGAGGCCGTGCGCGCCTTCCTCGCGCGCCGCACGCCATGGCCCGCCTTCGAGGTCGGCCCCGGCGTCAACTTCAACGAACTCGAGATCCGCCCGCCGCTGCCACCGGGCGCGCGTGTCGCATTGGTCATCCCGACGAAGAACGGCCACGAGATCCTGCGCCAGTGCCTGGCCTCGATCGAAGCGCGCGCCAGCGCCAACCGCACCCCGGCCGACATCTTCGTCATCGACCACCAGAGCGACGACCCCGCGACGCTGCGGTTTCTCAGCGAGGCGCAGGCGGCGGGGCGTATCTCGGTGGTGCCGCATGTCGGCCCGTGGAACTATTCGGCGATCAACAACGCCGCGATCCGCGATCACGTGTCGGGGCGGGGCTACAGCCACGTCGTCCTGATGAACAACGACATCGAGCTGATCACCGAGGACTGGCTCGACCGGATGATCGAGCCGTTCTCCTGGGGCGACGTCGGCGTCACCGGATGCTGTCTCCTCTACCCGGATCGGCGCATCCAGCATGCCGGCGTGGTGGTCGGGCTGACGGGGCCGGCCGACCACGTCTCCCGCTTCGAGGAGTCGGTTGGCCCGCAGGGCGGCCCGCGCTTGCCCGGGCCCATGAGCTCGCTCGTCGTCACGCGGGACTTCAGCGCGGTGACCGCGGCACTGATGGCGGTCTCGCTGCCGGCCTTCGAGGCGGTCGGCGGCTTCGACGAGACGCTGGCGATCGGCTTCAACGACACCGATCTCTGCCTGCGGATCGGGGAGCAAGGGCTCGCCTCGACCTATGTCGGAGGCGTCGTCGCCTTCCACCACGAATCGCTCACGCGCAAGGCGAGCGGCGGCGTCGAGCACCCCGGTGACACCGCGCGCTTCCTCGATCGCTACGCGGCGATGATCCGCGAGGGCGACCCGCATTACGGCGCGGGAATGGACTGGTCGCAGACGGCCGTCCGCTATGCGGAGCGGCCGCAGAAACGGTTCGGGCTGCGGGTCGCGCACCTGCGCTGACGCCCTCGCCCCTTCGGCGTCGAAGGGCCCCGGCGTCAGGGCCGCACGAGGATCGCGCGGAAGTCGTTGACGTTGGTGAAGGTCGGGCCGGTGGTCACCAGCCGGCCGAGGCGCTCGAAGGCGGTGAAGCTGTCGTGGCGCGCCAGATGGTCGGCGAGATCGACGCCGGCGGCGCGGGCGTCGGCCGGAAGATCTGCGTCGAACCAGGCGCCGGCATTGCTTTGCGACCCGTCGATGCCGTCGGTGTCGCAGGCGATGCCCGAAATGCCGGCGCGCCCGCGGAGCGCCAGCGCCAGCGCCAGGAGATACTCGCCGTTGCGCCCGCCCCGGCCCGAGCCCGACATCGTCACCGTGGTCTCGCCGCCCGACAGCAGCACCGTGGGCCGCGCGGGCGCGAGATCCAGCGCCAGCCGCGCATGCGCCCGTCCGACCTCCACCGCCTCGCCCTCGAACGCATCGCCGAGGATCACCGGTTCCCAGCCGGCGACGCGCGCCGCCTCGGCCGCCGCCTCCAGCGCCATCCGCGGCGTCGCCAGCATCTCGATTCGGGCCGGCGCGGCGTCGTCGCTGGCGGGCGGAAGACGGTTCGCCTCCATCGCCCGCCGGACGCGGTCCTCGGGCGAGAGGCCGTAGCGCCGCAGGATCGCCTCGACCGCGCCGGGATCGGTCTGGTCGGGAACGGTCGGGCCGGAGCCGATCACGCCCACGTCGTCGCCGGGCACGTCGGAGATGACGTAGGTCACGACCTCGGCCGGCCGGGCCGCCTCGAGCAGGCGCCCGCCCTTGATCGCCGAGAGCGCCTTGCGCACGGCGTTCATCTCGTGGATCGGCGCGCCCGAGCGCAGCAGCGCCCGGTTCAGCGCCTGCTTGTCGGCGAGCGTGACGCCGGCGGCGGGCAGCGAGAGCAGCGAGGAGGCCCCGCCGGAGACGAGCGCCACCACGAGATCGTCCGGCCCCGCGCCGTGCGCCAGCGCCAGGATGCGGCGCGCCGCGTCCTGGCCCGCCCCGTCGGGCACGGGATGGGCGGCCTCCACCACCTCGACGTGGCGGGTGGGCACGCGGTGCCCGTAGCGGGTGACGACGATCCCCTCGCAGCGGCCGGGCCAACCGGCTTCATCGAGCGCGGCCTCGAACGCCGCCGCCATCGAGGCCGCGGCCTTGCCGGCGCCGAGCACGATCGTGCGCCCGCGCGGCGGGGGCGGCAGCCGGCCCGCGAAGCGCCCGGCCGGCATGGCGCTCGCGAGCGCCGCCGCGAAGAGGCTTCGCAGGAGGGCGGAATCGGTCTGGTCGCAGGGCGGCTGGTTCATCGTCGGCGATTCCCTGTTCGCTTGGGCCCGTCGCTCCTCGCGCGGCGAACGGCGCCTTCTGGCAGATCATCGGCGCGCCGCCTTGCCAAGAGGCTTTCCCGCATCGGCCGCGGTGCGGCGCGGCGGGGCTCGACGCTCGATCGCCATATTGCCCCGTCTTAAGTCCCGCGACCATGAAGCACACGAGGCTCCCTTGATCCGTTCCCTCATCGCATCCGCCGCGATCGCCGCCGTCGCGGGCATCGCGCCCGCAGCCGCGCTCACGCCCGACCAGTTCCGGGCGATCGCGGCGAAGGTCTTCGGTCCCGTGGTGGCGGCCCACGACATTCCCGGTCTCGCGGTCGGCGCCACGATCGACGGCGAGACGTTCTTCTACACGGCGGGCGAGGCGGTGCGCGCCACCCACGCGCCCGTCACGGTTCGGACGATCTTCGAGCTCGGCTCGGTGAGCAAGCTGTTCAACGTCGCGCTCGCGGCGCTGGCGGAGGAGCGCGGGCTCCTGTCGCTGGGTGACAGCGTGTCGAACCACCGTCCCGCCTTGAGCGGTTCGGCCTTCGACGCGATCACGCTCCTCAATCTCGCCACGCACACCACGGGAGGCCTGCCGCTGCAGGTGCCCGATTCGGTCGGCGACGCCGGCGCGCCGCTGACGGCCTATCTACGCACGTTCCAGCCGACCGGCGATCCGAACGCGTCGCGCTCCTATTCCAACGTCAGCATCGGTCTCCTCGGGCAGATCACCGCCGAACGCTTCGGCCAGCCCTATCCAGAACTCGCGCGGGAGAGGCTGTTCGAGCCGCTCGGCCTCGCGAGCACCTTCATCAAAGTGCCGGCCGAGGCGGCCGACCGCTACGCCTTCGGCTATACGAAGGACGCGAACCGCCCGGTCCGGGTCAATCCCGGCGTACTCGACGCCGAAGCCTACGGCGTGAAGTCGAGCGTCGAGGACATGACGCGGTTCCTCGCGGCCCATCTCGGCACGGTGGAAGTGCCGGACGAGATCTCGGCGGCGCTGGCGAGAACGCGCACCGGCGTCTTCGAGACGCAGCCCTTCGTCCAGGACCTCGTCTGGGAGCAGTATCCCTGGCCGGTGGATGCCGAACGGCTGAAGGCCGGCAATTCGAGCGCGATGGCGCTGACGGTGCAGCCCGTGCGGCGGCTGGACCCGCCGCTGGCGCCCGCTTCGAAGGGCGTGTTCCTCAACAAGACCGGCGGCACCGGCGGCTTCGGCTCCTATGTGGCGCTCGTGCCCGGCGAGAAGCTCGGCATCGTCGTCCTGGCCAACCGCAACACTCCCAACGAGGTTCGCGCCGAGGCGACCCGGCAGCTGATCGAGGCGATCGAGGCGGCGTTGCCGGACTGAGACCGGCCAGGGGGCCCAGGTCTTTCTCCGTCGGCGGTTCCGCTTTATGGGCTGACCGACGCCGCCGCGGGCGGCCTTCAGTTCCGGGAGACGACCCATGAGACCCCAGACCGCGACCGCCGCGCCGGCGGATGCCGAGGCCCGCCGGCAGGTCGCGCCGGTGGTCTGCTATCCCGTGGAGACGCTGCCGCGGCCCGATCTCGCAGCCTACCGCGCGGCGCGCGGCGGGATGGAACTCGTGGAGCGGCTGCGGATCGCGCCGCGCGAGGGCGGCAGCTGGACGGTGCCGGCGGGGCATGTCTTCCGCATCGTCTCGGTGGAGGGGCCGCAGGTCGGCGATCTCAACCTCTTCAACGCCCACGATATCGAGGAACGCTTCTACAGCGGCAAGACCCGGGCCCTCAACGGCACGCATCTGGGCGCCGGCGACCAGCTCTTCTCGTCGTTTCCCTATCTTCGGCCGATGGCGACGATCACCGACGACACGCTCGGCTGGTACGGGTTCGACGCCTTCGGCGGCTCGGTGCACGACGTCATCGGCACGCGCTGCGACCCCTACACCCATGCCCTCCTGTCGGGCGGCGACCTCTATCATCACTGCTGCCATTCCAACCTGACGCGGGCCCTCGCGCGCCATGCCGGGCTCGCGCCGCAGGCGGTGGAGCATCTCGTCCACGACGTCCTCAACGTCTTCATGTGCACCGGCTTCACGCGCGACACCGGCCAGTACTTCATGAAGGCGAGCCCGGTGCGGCCGGGCGACCATCTCGAATTCTTCGCCGAGATCGATCTCCTCGGCTGCCTCTCGGCCTGCCCGGGCGGCGACTGCTCGGCCACGCATTCGTCCGACGCGGCGCGTTGCCATCCGCTGGAGGTCGAGATCTACCGGCCCGAGCGCCGGCCGGACGGCTGGCGGCCGCCGGCGCGCAACGCCTACGATCGGAGCCACGGGGTCTGACGACGCGTTCGGGGAGGGGGCCGTCCAGAGGCGGGCGGCCGCGCGGCGGCTGAACCCAATCTGAACGTGCCCGTTCAGTCTGCCATGGGCCGCCGGGGGCTAGAGATCGCGTCATCGAAACCCCGACGGTGACCATCATGACCGAGCATTCCGACCCCATCACCCCGACCCCCGCGCACGCCGCCCCCGGGCACGGCCCCGGCCCCCATCCCAAGCCGCACCGTCCGCGTCCGCGCAACGCGGTGCTGGGCGCCGGCGCCCTCGCACTTCTCGCCCTCGGCTTCGCCGGCGGCGCCGCGGCCTGGAGTGCCACGCGCCACGAGGCGGCAAGCTTCGACACCGCGCTGGTTTCCACGCCGATCGGGCAACTTGCGGAAGCGTCCTCGGTCGGCATCACCGGCCAGGTCGAACAGATCTACGGCAACAAGTTCGTGGTGAGCGACGGCACCTCGCGCGCGCTGGTCGAGACCGGACGCGCCGGCGAGGGCGGCGGGCTCGTCACGGCGGGCGAGACCGTCACGGTGCAGGGCCGCTTCGACGACGGCTTCCTCCATGCCGCCGCTCTTCGCCATGCCGACCAGCGCATCGACGAACTGGACCCGCCGCCGCCGCACCACGGCCATGGCCCCGGCTTCGGTCCCGGCCCCGATCGTGGCCCAGACGGGGACCCGCGTTCCGCCGGTCCGCTCCCCATCAACTGACCTCGGTTCGCCGAGCACCGGTTTTCCTCATCCGGTTCGGTTCCCCGACGCCGCTTCTGCGGCGAAGAGGAGCCGGACAGCTTACGCCCCTCTGGGTTCCCGCGAAAGCGCGCGAACCACGGCGTCTCATCAGGTCCGTACAGGCTCCGGATCTGCCCCTCCCGCAAGGATCGTTTCCATGTTGAAGCCAACCCTCGTCGCGGCAGCCCTCGCCATCGGGCTGACCTCGTACGCGTCCGCGCAGTCTGCCCCCGCGCCGCTCGCCCCCGCCGGCGTTGCGGCCCCCGCTCCCGGCGCCGACCGGCCGCCGGCGCCGGGCGACGTGCCGCCCCCGCCTCCCGGCCCCGGAATGGGACCGCGTCCGGGCGACCATCGCGGCCCGCCGCCCCCGCCGCCGATCGGCAAGGGCGTCGAGATCCGCATGGGCCGCGATGCCGGCATCCGCATCGAGTGCGGCGACGAGCCGATGCAGGCCTGCCTCGCCGCGGCCAAGCCGCTGACGGACAAGATCCCGCAGCTGACCATGCCGTCCGTCCCGCCGGCCCCCCTGGCGCCCCCGGCGCCGGGCGAACTGCCGACGCCTCCGGCCAACTGAGGCCTGAGCCGGCCGAAGGCCCGTCCTTCGCGCCTCGACAATGGCCCCCGGCGGACAGGATCCGCCGGGGGTCTTCGCATGGCGGGCGCCTGCGTCGGGCACGCGGTGACCCGGAGCGTCCTCTGCTGCTCACGCCATGTTTGCGGCGCGGCGCTCGCTCCCCGCCCCGGCGGCGCTAGATTGCCCCTCGTGAACGCATCGGAAGGTCGGCGCATGGAACGGGTCGCGAAGGCGAGGGAGGACGGACCGCTTCTCCCGGTGACGGGGCTGCTCGCGACGCTCGTCGGCATCCTTCTGGTGCTGGTGGTGGGGCTGGCGCTGTGGTCGAACCTCAAGGCGCGCGGCGGCGTCGAGCGGCTGCGCGAGACCTCGGTGGTGCAGTCGGCGGCGCTGACCTTCCTCACCCGCATCCAGGAGGCCGAGACCGGACAGCGCGGCTATCTTCTCACCGGCGATCCGAAGTTTCTCGCGCCCTACGAACGCGCGGTGTCGCTCATCTCGGAGGATCTCCGGCAGCTCGAGGCCGCGACGCGCGCCGATCGCGCGCAGGCGCAGCGTGTCGCGGGGATCGCCGGCCGTCTCGGCGACAAGCTGGACGAACTGGCGCGCACCATCGCTCTCGTGCGCGAGAACCGGCGGGCCGACGCGGTGGCGCTCGTCTCGGCCGCCGCGGGCAAGACCGCGATGGACGACATGCGCACCATGGTGACGCGCATCCTGGAAGGCGAGGATGCCGAGCTTCTCGAACGCGAGGCCGAGCTGGAACGCTGGAACTCGCTCTCCACCGGCGCCATCGCGCTCGCCGCCTTCGCGACGCTCGTTCTCGTGGCGGCGACGCTGCAGCTGACGAAGCGCCAGTTCGCGCTGTCGGAAACGCTGCGCGGGCGGCTCGCCCGGCTCAACGGCGACCTCGAGGCCACGGTGGAGCGCCGCACCCGCGAGGCGGACGCGGCGCGGGCCGAGGCGGTGAGCGAAAAGGAGCGGGCGGAAGGCGAGCGGGCGCGGGTCGAGCTTCTGCTGCAGGAGGTCAACCACCGCGTCGGCAACAATCTGGCGATGGTGTCGGCGATGCTCGGGCTGCAGGTCTCTGGCACGAGCGACGAGGCGGTTCGCAGCCATCTGCGCGCCGCGCAGGCGCGCGTCGCCACCATCGCCAACGCCCAGCGCCGGCTTCGCCTGGAGGCCGACCTCGCCACGGTGCGCGCCGACGAGATCGTCGAGAGCGTGATGGCGGACCTGCGCGCCACGATCGGCGACGAGCGCGGCGTGGAGATCGAGACCCGGCTCGAGCCGCTTCTGGTCGACAGTCGCGACGCCATTCACCTCGCGATCCTCGCCAACGAGATCGCCACGAATGCCGCCAAGCATGCCTTTGCGGGGCGGGATGTCGCGAGCGGGGAGGGGGGCGGGCGCATCGTGGTTCGGCTGGTGCTCGGCGCCGAGCGCGTGCCCCATCTCTGCGTCGAGGACGACGGGTGCGGCATGCCCGGGCCGCAG
This sequence comes from Aureimonas pseudogalii, assembly GCF_014196835.1. Lineage (GTDB taxonomy): Bacteria > Pseudomonadota > Alphaproteobacteria > Rhizobiales > Rhizobiaceae > Aureimonas > Aureimonas pseudogalii. Next base: position 12,505 of record NZ_JACIEK010000011.1, on the reverse strand, counting down.
GCGCCTGCGACGCGCGGCATCGGCCAGAAGCTCGTCACCCGGCTGGCCGGCCAGTTCGGCGGCGCGCCGCGCATCGAGCCCCGCACCGGCGGCGGCACCCGCGTCGAGGTGGCGCTGCCGGGCCTGGCGCTTCGCGACGCCTGACGCGCGGATCGGCGATGCGGCCGGCGTGCCGGCCGCGGGCCTTCAGTGGCTCATACGCTCGAAGTCGCCGCCGTCGCCGAGCGACATATCGAAGCGGGCACCCGGTGCGGCGGCCTTGGGGGCGGGACGGTGAGCGGCGGCGAAGCGGGCCGCCGTCGCCTGGAGGCCGCGCACGTCGGCGGGCTGCGGCGCGGCGCCGGCCTGCATGCGGGCGATCTCCTGTTGCTCGGCGGCAAGCGCCACGGCGCGCTCGCCGTCCGTCAGGCGGAAGAATCCGGCCCGCTCCTCGAGACGTCCGGCCTCCGCCGACAGCTCTTCGGCGGTGGCCGACATCTGGTTGGCTGCGCCGGCGTTCGACTGCGTGACCTGGTCGAGTTGCTGGATCGCCTGGTTGATCTGGTCGATGCCCACCGACTGCTCGCGGCACGCCGCCGAGATCTCGGACACGAGCTCCGAGGTTCGCTGGATGTCGGGCACCAGCGCGGTCAGCATGCGCCCCGCCTCTTCCGAAGCTTTGAGCGTCTCGCCCGACAGCGCGCCGATTTCCTGTGCCGCATGCTGCGAGCGTTCCGCGAGCTTGCGCACCTCCGAGGCCACCACCGCGAAGCCCTTGCCGTGCGGGCCGGCGCGCGCCGCCTCGATCGCCGCGTTCAGCGCCAGGAGATCGGTCTGCCGGGCGATCTCCTGCACCACCTGGATCTTCTGGGCGATGACGCGCATCGCCTCCACCGACTTCGCGACGGCGACGCCCGTGCGCTCGGCGTTCAGGCTCGCCTGGTTCGCGATCTTCTCGGTGGTGCCGGCATTGTCGGCGTTCTGGCGCACGTTCGCGGTCATCTCCTCCACCGCGGCCGAGGCTTCTTCCGAGGCTGCGGCTTGTTGCGTCGAGCCCGAGGAGAGCTGGCCGGCGGTGTTGGCGGACTGGGCCGAGCCGGACAGGACGTGTCCGGCGGAGGCGCGCACCGACGAGACGATGTCCGACAGCCGCTCCGCCATCGTCGACATCGCGCGATGCAGGTCGCCGATCTCGTCACGCGAGGTCACGCTCAGGCGATGCGACAGGTCGCCGTTGCCGATGGCCTCGGCCAGCGCCACGGTCTGCGTCATGCCCCGGCCGATGTGCCGGCCGAGCCAGAAGCCGCCGCCGCCGAGAACCAGGAGGATCGCGCCGAGCATCATCGCCACCGTCCCGGCCTCGCGCCACATCTGCGCTTCGAGGTCGTCGATGTAGACGCCGGTGCCGATCGTCCACTTCCAGGGGGCGAAGGACTTGGCGTAGCTGATCTTCTGCGATTGAACGTCGCTGCCGAGGCGGGGGAAGACGTAGGAGACGAAGCCGCCGGCGTCCGAGACGGCGAGCATTTCCTTCACGTAGGCGACGCCGTTCGCGTCCGTCCGCTCCAGCCCGTTCGTTCCCTCCAGCTCCTTGCGCGGATGGACGGCGAAGGTGCCGGCCTCGTCGAGGGCGAAGAGATAGTCGGCGGCCGGCCCGTAGCGCAGGCCGCGCAGCGTCGTGCGGGCGCGGTCCTGCGCATCGTCGAGCGTCAGCAGCCCGATCTCGGCCTGCTGGCCGAAATAGGCGAGCATCGTCAGAGCGCTGTCGACCTGCGACTGGATCAGCAGCCGACGCTCCGCCAGCATGTTCGTCTCGGATTTCTTCAACTCGAAGACGAAGCCGGCGGTGACGATGCAAGACGTCACGACGATCAGGGCCAGCAGCTTGCGAAAAATGGTCAGTCTCATGCGGTCCCCCACGCCAGCCGAACGGGCATCGACGCACTTCTTCTAGCATGCATCTTTTAAGAGCTTGCTAAGTTGCACGGGAGTTGGCGATCGAGTGCGATGCCAACAGCATCGCCAGTGCTTTGCTTGCTGCGCGAGAGAATTTGCCGGGTGAGTGCCGGCCCGGTCTTTCACGCCCCGCCGCCGCTTCCCATATTCTCGTCAGCGGTCGGCCGGAACGGCGACCGACTCCCCACCGAGGCGATCATGCCGGCCACCGGGTGATTCACCGACCAGGAGACGCGACGACAATGGACATGGAACGCTACACCGAGCGGGTCCGCGGCTTCATCCAGGCCGCGCAGACGCAGGCGATGGCCCGCGACCACCAGCAATTCCTGCCCGAGCATCTGTTGAAGGTGCTCGTGGACGACAACGAGGGCCTGGCGTCCGGCCTGATCGAGCGCGCCGGCGGACGCCCGCAGGACGTGCGCCTCGGCGTCGAGGCCGCGCTCGACGCGCTGCCGAAGGTCTCGGGCGGCAACGGGCAGATCTATCTGGCGGCCCCGACCGCCAAGGTCTTCGCCACCGCCGAGGAAATTGCCAAGAAGGCCGGCGACAGCTTCGTCACGGTAGAGCGGCTGCTCCTCGCGCTGGCGATGGAGAAGTCGGCCAGGACGGCCGACATCCTCGCGCGCGCCGGCGTCACGCCGCAGGCGCTGAACGGGGCGATCGAGGCGATCCGCAAGGGCCGCACGGCCGACAGTGCCTCCGCCGAGCAGGGCTACGACGCCTTGAAGAAATACGCCCGCGACCTGACCAAGGACGCGCGCGAGGGCAAGCTCGACCCGGTGATCGGGCGCGACGACGAGATCCGCCGCACGATCCAGGTCCTGTCGCGCCGCACGAAGAACAATCCCGTGCTGATCGGCGAGCCCGGCGTCGGCAAGACCGCGATCGCCGAAGGTCTGGCGCTGCGCCTCGTCAACGGCGACGTGCCGGAGAGCTTGCGCGACAAGCAGCTGATGGCGCTCGACATGGGCGCGCTCATCGCCGGCGCCAAGTATCGCGGTGAGTTCGAGGAGCGGCTGAAGGCGGTGCTCTCCGAGGTGACGGCGGCGGACGGCGGCATCATCCTCTTCATCGACGAGATGCACACGCTGGTGGGCGCGGGCAAGGGCGAGGGGGCGATGGACGCCTCCAACCTGCTGAAGCCGGCGCTCGCGCGCGGCGAGCTGCACTGCGTCGGCGCCACCACGCTCGACGAGTATCGCAAGCATGTCGAGAAGGATCCCGCGCTGGCCCGGCGCTTCCAGCCGGTGTTCGTGTCGGAGCCGACGGTGGCCGACACGATCTCGATCCTGCGCGGCCTGAAGGAGAAGTACGAGCAGCACCACAAGGTGCGCATCTCCGATTCGGCGCTCGTCGCCGCCGCGCAGCTCTCCAACCGCTACATCACCGACCGCTTCCTGCCCGACAAGGCGATCGACCTCGTGGACGAGGGCGCCGCGCGCCTGCGCATGGCCGTGGATTCCAAGCCCGAGGCGCTCGACGAGATCGACCGGCGCGTGGTGCAGCTGAAGATCGAGCGCGAAGCGTTGAAAAAGGAGCACGACGACGGCTCGCGCTCGCGGCTGGAGCGGCTGGAGACCGAGCTCGCCAATCTGGAGGAGGATTCGGCCAAGCTCACGGCCTCGTGGCAGGCCGAGAAGTCGAAGCTGGGTCTGGCCGCCGATCTCAAGAAGCGGCTGGACGAGGCGCGCAACGACCTCGCCATCGCCCAGCGCAAGGGCGAGTTCCAGCGCGCCGGCGAGCTCGCCTATGGCGAGATCCCGCAGCTGGAGCGCGAGCTCGGCGCGGCGGAGGCCGGCGACGGCAAGGCCTCGATGGTCGAGGAGACCGTAACGCCCGACCACGTGGCGCAGGTCGTCTCGCGCTGGACCGGTATTCCCGTCGACCGGATGATGCAGGGCGAGCGCGAGAAGCTGCTGTCGATGGAGGACGCGCTCGCTAGACGCGTCGTCGGGCAGGGCGAGGCGGTGCAGGCCGTGTCGAAGGCGGTGCGGCGGGCGCGGGCCGGGCTGCAGGATCCCAACCGGCCCATCGGCTCCTTCATCTTCCTCGGCCCCACCGGCGTCGGCAAGACCGAGCTGACCAAGGCGCTGGCGAGCTTCCTCTTCGACGAGGAGACCGCGCTGGTGCGGCTCGACATGTCGGAGTTCATGGAGAAGCACTCGGTCGCCCGTCTGATCGGGGCGCCTCCCGGCTATGTCGGCTACGAGGAGGGCGGCGTGCTGACGGAAGCCGTGCGCCGCCGGCCCTATCAGGTGATCCTCTTCGACGAGATCGAAAAGGCGCATCCGGACGTCTTCAACGTGCTGCTGCAGGTGCTCGACGACGGGCGCCTGACGGACGGGCAGGGGCGCACGGTCGACTTCCGCAACACGCTGATCGTGCTGACCTCCAATCTCGGCTCGGAATACCTGACGACCCTGACCGACGATCAGGACGTCGACGCGGTGCGCCCGCAGGTGATGGAGGTGGTGCGTTCGGCCTTCCGGCCGGAGTTCCTCAACCGGGTGGACGAGATCGTCCTCTTCCACCGGCTGAAGCGCTCGGAGATGGGCGCGATCGTCGACATCCAGCTCAAGCGCCTGGAGGCGCTGCTCGAAGACCGCAAGATCGTGCTCGACCTCGACGCCACCGCGCGCGACTGGCTGGCCGAGCGCGGCTACGACCCCGCCTACGGCGCGCGGCCCTTGAAGCGCGTGATCCAGCGCGAGGTGCAGGATCCTCTGGCCGAGCGCATCCTGCTCGGTCAGGTGAAGGACGAGAGCCACGTGAAGATCTCGGGTGGCACCGAGCATCTCACCTTCTACGTGGCGGGTTCGAAGACCGCCGCCGACGGCGAGCGCGTCGCGGCCTGACGGCGGCGAATTTGACGTAAAACGAAAGGGGGCGGCTCTCGTGAGCCACCCCCTTTTTCGTCCGGCCTCTCGCCGGTCAGTAGTAGGCGACGCCGTAATAGTCGTTGATGCGGCGTCCATAGGCGGGGTCGAGCCAGTCGGGCTGTGCAGTGGCACCGTAGCGGGGCGCCTCCTTCAACTGGTCGATCGTGATGCCGACGACGTAGCCGCCCTGACGCTCGTCGTATTTCAGCACCTCCCACGGCAGCGGATGGTAGTCCTCGCCGATGCCGAGGAAGCCGCCGAACGACATGATCGCGTAGCGCACGCGCCCATCGCGCTTGCCGATGACGATGTCGTGGATGTGGCCGAGATTGTCGCCGTCCGTGTTGTAGACGCGCGTGCCGTTGACGCGGCTCGCCTCGATGACGTCGGCTCCGAGCTCCATTTCGGTGGAGGCGCCGGTTCCAAGGGTGGAAGACATGGGGCTGAACTCCTGTTGCGCGTTGCATTCCCGATGGAAACGGATGGACGCTGCGGGCGTTCCCGATCGTGTGCGACGCGCCGGACCCCGCTGGCGCTTGGTGGCAACGACAGGAGCTTTCCCATGCGCAACCTTCGACTCGCGGACGGCACGTCGCTGCCGGTTCTCGGCCAGGGCACCTGGATGATGGGCGACGCCCCACGCCGCCGGGACGAGGAGATCGCGGCGCTGCGTGCGGGCATCGAGCGCGGCATGACGCTTCTCGACACCGCCGAGATCTACGGCGACGGCGCCTCAGAGACGCTGGTAGGCGAGGCCGTCGCCGGGCGGCGTGACGAGGTCTTCCTCGTGTCGAAGGTCGCGCCCTCGAACGCCTCGCGGCAAGGGACGATAGCGGCCTGCGAGGCGAGCCTGCGCCGCCTCGGCGTCGAGCGGCTCGACCTCTATCTCCTGCATTGGCGGGGCCGCCATCCGCTGGCCGAGACGCTGCGCGGCTTCGACGATCTTCTGGCCGCGGGCAAGATCGCGCGCTGGGGCGTCTCCAATTTCGACGTCGACGACATGGAGGAGCTTGTCGCGATCGAGGGCGGCGAGCGCTGCGCGGTGAACCAGATCCTCTACCATCCCGGCGAGCGCGGCGTGGAGTTCGACCTCCTGCCCTGGCTCGAAGGCAAGGGTGTGGCGGCGATGGCCTACTCGCCGGTCGGGCAGGGCGGGACGCTTTTGCGCGATCCCGCGCTGGCCGCGGTCGGCCGGAGGCACGGCGTCAGTCCCGCGCAGGTCGCGCTCGCCTTCGCCGTCCGCCGGGCCAACGTCTTCGCCATCCCCAAGGCCGGCACGACGGCGCATGTGATCGAGAATGCCGCCGCCGCCGATCTCGTGCTGACGCCGCAGGATCTCGCGGAGATCGACGCCGCCTTCCCGCCGCCGGCGCGCAAGAGGCCGCTTTCGATGCTCTGAACGGAGCGGAGAGGACGAAGCTCCATCTTCACACCCGGTTCATTTGCGATCCGTTAACCATTGGCACGCCAGCATGGCCGCAAAACCGGCGCGCTTGCCTGCGCATGACGGTCTCGGGCGAACCGCGAGACGAGGGAACGAGGCGATGAAGACGGTCTGGGCAATGAGCCTTCTGGCGCTCTGCGTGGCGGGCGCCGGACCTCTCGAGGCGTCGGCGCAGGGGTTCGACCCCTATTACGAGGACTATGGTCCGGGCACCGAGAGCTTCGTCGACGACAACGGCAACATCGTCACGGTCGATGCCTATGGCCGCGTCATCGCCGTGGAGCGCCCGCAGCCGCGGGCGCCGCGCGATCGCGGGGCCTCGCGTGGCGGCGTGCTCGAAGGTCGTGCCGGCGAGGTGCCGCCCGGCGTCGAATACGGCCTTCCCGATGCTGCCTCCGGCGGCTTCGCCGACGTGCCGGTCGAAGCTGAGCCGTTGCCTCTGCCCGGCTCGCAGCAGGCCTCGCAAGGGTCCGGCCTGCCGAATCCCGATTTCGGCGGCCTCGACGGCTACACGCCTTCGATCGGCGGCGCGCCCGAGGGCACGACGCTGCGCGAGAGCCATCCCGCGCCCCGCATCTCCGGCCCCAAGGGCCGGAACGCCAAGACCGAGATCGCCGCGCTGCAGGTGCTGCTCGACCGCGCCGGCATCTCGCCGGGCGTCATCGACGGGCGGCTCGGCGGCAATGTCGACAAGGCCGTGGCCGCCTACACCGAGATGACCGGGCGCACGATCGACGCTACCAACGCGCAGTCGCTGGTCGAGGAGCTAGACGTCACCGGCGGCCCGGCGATCGCGACCTACGAGATCACCAACGAGGATCTCGGCGGGCCCTACGTCGCCTCGATCCCCGAGGACTACGCGCACAAGGCGATGCTGCCGGCGATGTCCTACACGCGGGTCACCGAGATGCTGGCCGAGCGCTTCCACATGGACGAGGACTATCTCAAGGAGATCAATCCCGGCGCCGACTTCAACCGGCCGGGCACGCGCATCAAGGTGATGGCGGTGGGCGAGAACGTCACCGGCGCCGAGGTGGCGCGCATCGTCGCCGACAAGGGGCGCGAGCAGGTGCGGGCCTACGACGCCACCGGCCGCCTCGTCGCCGCCTACCCGTCCTCGATCGGCTCGACCTCGACGCCCTCGCCCTCCGGCACGGTGGAGGTGGCGCGCATCGCCTTCGATCCGAACTACACCTACAATCCGAAGATCAACTTCAAGCAGGGCGACAACGACAAGATCCTGACGATCCCGCCCGGCCCCAACGGGCCGGTGGGCACGATCTGGATCGCGCTTTCGAAGCCGACCTACGGCATCCACGGGACGCCCGAGCCCTCGAAGATCGGCAAGTCCAACAGCCACGGCTGCGTGCGCCTCACCAATTGGGACGCGAACGAACTCGCCAAGCTGGTGAAGCCGGGCGTCGTCGTCGAGTTCACGGAATAGCATCCTCATGACACCCTCCCGCGCCCTGCCGCTCGCGATCCTGCTTCTCGGCGCGGCGCTGCCCGCGGCCGCCTACGCGCAGGCCAACATTCCCGTGCCCACGGCCTCGCCGGAGGCGCCCGCTGCCCAGCCAGAGCCGCCGACACCCGAGCCGGCGCTGGATCCTACCGCGGCGCCGACCGGGCCCGCCGCCCTGCCGGCGGACGGACCCTTGCCCGAAGCCCGCCCGGCCGCACCCGGCGACGCGACGCCGCCCCCGGCCGAGGCGCCCACCGAGGCTCCGGCCGCGCCGCTGCCGACGCCATCGCCGGCTCCGCCCGAGGCCCCCGCTGCCGACGCGGCGACCCCCGCGCCCGAAGACGCGCCCGAGGCGACCCCGGCGCTCCAGCCCGCCGTCCCCCAGCCCGCCTATGTCGTGCCCGAAAAGGCCCGCACCAGCCCCGAGCCGAGCGCGCCGGAGACGCCGGCGATGGAGGTGACCCCGGCCGAGACGGTGGAAGCGGCCGCCGCGGTCGAGGACGCCATGGCCTGCGAGGGCGAACTCAAGGCGCGCGGCGCCGTCTTCACGGTCGGCGAGACCGTCGCCGACGGCGATTGCGGCGTGCTGCGCCCGGTGTCGCTGACGAAGCTCTCTTCGGGCGTCACGATCGCGCCGGGCACGCAATTCCTCTGCCGCACGGCGCTGGCGCTCGACATCTGGACGAGCGACAGCGTGGTGCCGGCGGCCAAGACCGAGCTTCCCGGCGTCAGCGTGAAGGCGATCTCGCAGGCCTCGACCTATGTCTGCCGGGCGCGGGCGAGCGAGTCCAAGATCTCCGAACATTCGCGCGGCAGCGCCATCGACATCGCCGCGCTCGACCTCTCCGACGGTCGCTCGCTGACGGTGGAGGCGCAGGCGCCCGGCTCGGCGGAAGACCGCTTCACGGCCGCGATCCGTCGCGGCGCCTGCGGGCCCTTCAAGACGGTGCTGGGGCCGGGCACCGACAGCGACCACGGCACGCATTTCCACCTCGACATCGCCGCCCGCTCCAACGGTTCGCTCTACTGTCGGTGATGGGACGCGGCGCAGGCCGCTTCCCTCCGCGTCGTCGCGGTCTAAGTTCCGCGAGTTCGTCATCAAGCCGAACGATTCGTGGAGGAATCCCATGCCCTATACCGCCGCCGACAACCGCTACGGCGAGATGCCCTACCGCCGCTGCGGGCGCTCGGGGCTCGACCTGCCGGCGATCTCGCTCGGGTTGTGGCAGAATTTCGGTGGCACCGACGTGTTCGAGACCGGCCGCGCCATCCTCCGGCGCGCCTTCGACCGGGGCGTGACCCATTTCGATCTCGCCAACAATTACGGGCCGCCCTACGGCTCGGCGGAGGAGAATTTCGGCCGCTGGATGGATCTCGACTTCCGGCCCTATCGCGACGAGCTGCTGATCTCGTCGAAGGCGGGCTGGGACATGTGGCCCGGTCCCTACGGCAATCTCGGCTCGCGCAAGTATCTCGTCGCCAGCCTCGATCAGAGCCTCAAGCGCATGGGGCTCGACTATGTCGACATCTTCTACCACCACCGCCCGGACCCGCGCACGCCGATCGAGGAGACGATGGGCGCGCTCGACCACATCGTGCGCTCGGGCAAAGCGCTCTATGTCGGCGTCTCCTCCTATTCGCCGGAGCTGACGCGCCAGGCGCACGGGATCTTGAAGGCGATGGGCACGCCGATGCTTATCCACCAGCCCTCCTATTCCATGCTCAACCGCTGGACGGAGGACGGCCTCCTCGACACGCTCACCGAACTCGGCGTCGGCTGCATCGCCTTCTCGCCGCTGGCGCAGGGGTTGCTGTCGAACAAGTATCTCGGCGGCGTGCCCGAGGGTTCGCGCGCCTCGAAGGGCAAATCCTTCTCCGCCGATCTCGTCAGCGAGGACAATCTCGCCCGCATCCGCGCGCTCGACGCCATCGCGAAGCGGCGCGGCCAGTCGCTCGCCCAGATGGCGATCGCCTGGGTGCTGCGAAATGACCGGGTGACCTCGGCGCTGATCGGCGCGCGCACGGTGGAGCAGCTGGATTCCTCGCTCGACGCGTTGAAGAGGACCGATTTCACGGCCGAGGAACTCGCCGAGATCGACGGGCACGCGAGCGAGGGCGGCATCGACCTCTGGCGCTCGCAGTCGGCGATCCGCCCGAAGGCCTGACGCGGCGGTCGGGCGGCGGTGCCGCCCGAGGCGCACGTCCCGCGAATGTCGGTTCGTCGGACGTGCGTTGCGCCTTCGCTTCATCCGAAAGGGCGCGACGAAGAGGCCACACCTGCCGGCGTTCTGCAAAGGCGTCTAGCGCCCGGCCACCTTCATCTCCTCGACGCTCTCCTTCAGGAGGTTGTCGATGCGCTGGCGCTCGCGGTCGAAGGCCTCGAGCTGCTCGCCCTGCAACTGGCGCCCCGTCGGCAAGCGGATGCGCAGCGGGTCGACGCGCGTGCCGTTCACCGAGACCTCGTAGTGCAGGTGGTTGCCGGTGGAGAGGCCGGTGGAGCCGACATAGCCGATGATCTGGCCCTGGCGCACCCGCGCGCCGGCGGTCACGCCCTTGGCGATCACGCTCTGGTGCGAATAGGAGGTCTCGTAGCCGTTGGCATGGCGGATCAGCGTCTGCTGGCCGTTGCCGGTGGACCAGCCGGCGCGCTCCACGACGCCCGCGCCCGACGCCAGGATCGGCGTGCCACGCGGCGCCGCCCAGTCCACCCCCCAGTGCATGCGGGCATAGCCGAGGATCGGATGGCGCCGTGAGCCGAAGGGCGAGGTGAAGCGTCCGTTCGGCACGGGATTGCGCAGCAGGAACTGGCGGGCGCTACGCCCGGCCTCGTCGTAATAGTCGGTCTGGTCGTCGTCGTCGGTGAAGAAGCGGTAGTAGCGCTTCGTGGTGCCGCCGAAGCTCGCCTCGACATAGAGGATCTGCGACTGGTCGCTCGCCTTGTCCTGCCCGTCCTCCAGCGAATAGAGCAGCGTCAGGCGGTCGGTGGGGTCGAGGCGCGCCTGGTAGTCGACGTCGGGCGCGAGGATCTTCACCAGGCGTCGGCACAGCCGGTCGTCGAGCCCGTAGGCGAGGCCCGCCTGCCAGACGCCGTCGTAGACGGTGGGCATCGAGGGGCGCAGCGGCGCCTCGGTGGCGTTCTCGTCGAAGGCCTCGGCGACGGAGCGGCTGAGCGCCGGCTCGGGCCCGCGCGTGAAGCGCCCGTCGTCGCTGAGCGCGGCGGTGGCGAGGTGGCGCTCGCCGCGATAGGCGGACACGCGCACGATGCGAGAGCCGCCGTCCTCCAGCGGTTCGAGCCCTAGTCGCAGCACCTCGCCGGCGCCCATTTCGTCGCGGCCGAGAAGGTTTGCGAGCGCCGTCGCGGGCGCTGCGGCGTCGGCGTGGCCGCTCTCCTCCAGCGCCTCGCCGATCGGGCGATCCTCGCGAAACGGCACGATCTCCTCGCCGTAGCGCGTGGCCCGCGAGGCCGCGACCTCGGCCGCCGAGACCGAGACGTTCTCCTGGATCACGCGGAACGCGGCGCCGGGCAGATAGACCTGCGGATCGCCGAGGCCGCCGAAGCGCGTGGCGTCGAAGGGCTGGATGGCGGCGACGCGCACCGGCGCCTGGTCGAGGCGCGGCGAGGCCGCGCGCACCAACTGCTCGGCTTCCTTGGTGCCGATGTCCGCGAAATCGTCGAGCGTCGTGCCGGCGAGGTCGAACGCCTCCACCGCGAGCTTCACGTCGCCCTCGACCTTGGCGCCGTAGATCTGGCCGTTCTCCGCGGGGGGCGCCTCGTCGGCGTCGTCGTCGTCGCCGAACACGCTCATCGCGTCGAAGGCGGGATAGGAGCCGGACGCGGGATGGCGCGCCCCGAGCAGCATCGAGGCATAGGCGAAGGGCAGGCTCTTCACCACCTCGCGCCCGCCCTCGCGCAGGATGGTCGGCACCTCGATCGTGGAGCGGTTGCGCTCGATGGGGATGGCGGTCGCGAAGACCCGCTCGCCCCGCTCGGTCAGGTCGCCGGAGGCGGCCTGCAGGGTGTTGGCAATGGCCGGCGCCGAAAGCGTTCGATGCCCGTCATGGGCCGCCGACAACGCGATGCCCATCATCGCGGTCGAGGTCACGCCGGTGAGCAGCGTTCCCGCCAGCCAGCGCGCCGAGACCTGGCGCCGGTCCGGCTTGCGGCGACGATCGGCCACCAGAGCGGGCTGGTTTCCGAAGTCGGGCTTGGCGTGGCGCTCGTGGTTCATTCCCGTCCCGTCCGTTTGCCGGCGGGTCTCGGCCGGCCATGCGGCCAAATCGCGACGACGTCCGGTCCCGGTGCCCGAACAGGCAGGGGGTGTCGCCATTCGGCCACATCCCGGCGGGAATGCACGATAGAGCGGATGGAGCCCACGCCTGTCAACCGGGGGAGGAGTGCCACCGCTTCGGTCCCCAGGATGGTGCCGAAGACAGCTGGGAAGAAGGAGGCGGCACCGCCGAATGCCAGCAGGAACACGGCAGGGAAAACGAGGCGGGCAGAAGAAAACGCGCAGGCATCGCATTTTCTTGTTGACGGTGATTCGCCTCCAGCCGTATAAGCCCTTTCATCGACGACGGCGTTGGCGCTGCGGGGATTTGTTCCCTGGTTGATTGAGCTGCGGGTTCAGGGTCTGGGTTTCACCTGGGGTTTGAGCGTTTGCGGCTCGGTTTTGCGCCTTTGGAGTTGGTTGGCGAGATTTCACGAGGGTATCGCGAGATGCTTTTGTGCTGGGTTCCCTTGGGGGATTTGGCGAACGGCGAGCTTTTGGGTTTTTGCCGTGT
>NZ_JACIEK010000010.1 GCF_014196835.1 Aureimonas pseudogalii | reverse complement strand
TCGCGGCTGATCGTGCCGCCGAGAGACTCGAACGCCCTCGACGCCTGTTCCTCGCGCATTTCGCCGAACCCCACCAGAATGGCGCGGCTGGGCTGTCCGATGAACGTCTCGCGGGGGTTGCGCCGAAGCAGGCACCCTTGCGTGATGAAGCGGATGCTGACGAGGTCCGCCTCGAACTTCGGGACGGTTCGGAAGCCCTCGTTCGCCCGGGTGTGCCACAGGCAAAGAAGCTCCTTCTTGGCGCCGGCGATCTCCATGCGCCCGGCCATCGCCTCGAGCCGGATCGCCAGACCTTCGGCTTCGTTCAACTGCTCGATCTGTCGCGCGCCTTCGATGCGGTGGGCAAAGTAGCCTTGTGCCTGCGGAGCGGCTCGGATTTCCGTAGCGAGTGTCATCTTAGACGGCTCTTCGCGCTTCTTCGGTCAAGACCAACTTCCCACCTTCGGCGCAATGCATGACCACCATCGCCGAAACAAATCTGACGAGTGCTTTGTAGCATGTAAGACTTATCGATTCACAAACAAAGAGATCAGAAAGCATCCATCTCGGACGGCGATGATGGTTCACACCTCGATCACCAGCCAGCAGACGATGGCATCCATCTCACTAAGACCGAATTCGAGATTTTTGGACGTACGATTTGCTGGCCTACCCATCCTAACCGTCGGTAACCTTACCGTCGATGTCGAACGAATATCTGGACCCTTGGCACCGTGGTCGCCAATTGCAGCGTTCAATCAGGATTGCTTGGCTAGAATAAGATGGGAGCGCCGGAGGCCGCATGGAGACCGGCCGTCTACCGTTGGCATCCTGCGGACTCATTGCAACCAAAAGACGAAGTGCAGGAAGAACGACACGCAGTCGAAAGATTGTTGGCTGATCGTGTCCGTTCGGCGAGCGACGCTGCCGAATGAAGCGGGCGCGCCCCAGCGAGGCGGGCCCGCACCATCGGTCGGGAGGCCAGACCCATGGTGACAGAAATTGGCACCACTGGGATCTAAGGTCCCCTCGCCCCTCTTCGAAAAGAGCCCGAGATGAAGCGCATTCAATATCACGCCTATGGCGGACCCGAGGTCATGCGGCTGGAGGCGTTCGTGCCCGAAACGCCGGGGAAGGGCGAGGTTTCCGTCGCCGTCCGATTCGCCGCGATCAACCCGATCGACTGGAAGATGCGCGCCGGCGCGATGAAGATCGTGACGGGACGTTCCTTTCCGCGTGCCATGGGCATGGACCTCTCGGGGACGGTCGTCGCGGTCGGCGCCGGCGTGACGCGCTTCGCGGTCGGCGACGCGGTGTTCGGGATGGCGAGGTTCAAGCAGGCCGGCGCGCTCGGCGAAGTGGCGATCGCTAGAGAGGTCGCACTCGTCCGGAAGCCGGACGGCGTGTCCTTCGAGGATGCAGCCTGCCTCGCCACGCCCGGCGTCACCGCCTGGAACGGCCTCGTCGACAAGGCCCGGCTGGCAGCCGGCCAGCATGTCTTCGTCAACGGCTGCGGCGGCGCGGTGGGCGAGGCGGCCGTGCGGATCGCGATCTCGCGCGGCGCCCGCGTGTCCGGCAGCTGCGGGGCGGAGGCGATGGAGCGGGCCCGCTCGCTCGGGATGCACGAGGTCAGCGACTACCGGGTCACCGATCCCGCGAAGTTCCGCGGCGCCTTCGACGTCGTGTTCGACGCGGCTGCGACGATCCCGACGGCGGTCGGCCTCGCCATGCTTCGCAAGGGCGGCACCTTCACCACCGTGGACCCGACGCCGGCGCGGTTCGTACGCGCGCTGTTCGACCGCCGGATGAAGCCGATCGTCGCGACGCCGCGTGCCGACCTGCTGGACGCGCTCGCCACGGCGGCAGCCGAGGGGACGTTCCGCCTTCCCATCGCCGAGATCGTTCCGCTGACGCAGGCCATCGCCTTGATCGGCGATCTCGAAAAAGGGAGAAAGCTGCGCGGCAAGGCCGTCGTCGCGATCGGATAGCCGATGTCCCGCAGCCACCGCCTCTTCGACCTTCTGCAGAACCTGCGGCGACATCGCGGGGTCGTCTCGGGCGCCGTCCTGGCGGCCGAGGCCGACGTGTCGCTGCGCACCATCCGCCGCGACATCGCCCTCCTGCAGGCGATGGGTGCCGACATCGACGCGCAGGCGGGCGTCGGCTACGTTCTGCGACCCGGTTTCCTGCTGCCGCCCCTCTCGTTCACCGAAGAAGAGCTGCATGCCCTCGTGGTGGGCGCACAATGGGTCGCGCGCCAGCCGGATGCCGCCCTCGCCCATGCCATCCGCAACGCGCTGGCCAAGATCGACGGCGTGCTCGCGCCGGAGATGCGCTCGGCGCTCGACGACAGCAGCTTCTACGTCGGCAACGGCACGAGACGATCCGCCGAAGGCCTGGACATGGAGCAATGTCGCCGGGCCCTGCGCGAACAGCGCAAGATGAAGATCGCCTATCGCGAGGGCGACGCCGTCTCGGAGCGGGTCGTCTGGCCGATCATGCTCGGCCTCGCCGAGGCCGATCGCAGCGTCGCCGCCTGGTGCGAGACGAGCGGCGCTTACGTCGTCTTCCGAAGCGATCACGTCGTTCGTGCGGACGTGCTGGAGGAGCGGTACCGCCGGAACCGGCGGCAGATGGTGAAGGAGTGGCGCGCGAGCCCGGAGCACCCTTGCACCCGCGCCAACGCATGAAAGACGCCTGAGCGGACGAGGCTCGATCGCATGCTCACTGCCGCGATCGGCACGGCGGCCGTTGCTCGATAAGGCGTCCGACCCAGTCCGAGAGGGTCGGCGCGTCGCGACCGCGGTTCCAGTCGCAATCGCGTGACCGCGGGATTGCCGGTTGCGGTTAAAGTTGAGTGCGTTTATCAGCTTTCATCGTCGTGGACCGCCGTTTCGGGGTTCGGGTTGGGTTCCGTCGCATGCAGCCGTCACCACAGAGCCTTGCCGAGGCCGCCGCGTTCGCCAGCTTCGCGAACGGATACCTGCGGGAGATCGATGCGGGCATCCGGGTGCATCACGCCGTGTCGGACGGGCCGCCGGCGCGCTGCGTGGAATGGAGCCTGCGTGCGCAGCGCGCCGCCATCCGCGCCGAGATCGCATCCCCGTCGCTCTGCGGCGCGCAGCGCTTCGGGGCGATCTGGACCCGCCACCTGCACGAGCCCCGCTGGCGGCCTGCGGCGCCGATGGACGCGGTCGCGGTGCTTCTCCGCGAGGCCTACGCGAGCGTCGAGACCGGCGCGGACGAGACAGTCCGCGCACGCGAGCTCGAGCTCCTCGGCCGCGTTCTCGACAGCTATCGCGAGACCGCGCGCCAACTGGAACTCGCGAGCGCTGCGCCGAGCGACGACACGAGCTTCATCGGGGCCGAACGCTCGCTCGTCTTCGGTCACTGGCTGCATCCCACCCCCAAGAGCCGGCAGGGACTGACAGCCTGGCAGGCGCGCGCCTACGGACCCGAGGAGGCCGGAACCTTCCAGCTTGCGGTCTTCGCGGTGGATGCGGCGCGGGTGCGCCAGGGCTCGGTCGCCGCCCGCCCCGCCCCGGCGATCGCGCTCGACCTCCTCGGGGTCGATCGCGCCGCGCTGGCGCTCGAAGCCCACGAGATCGCCGTGCCGATGCACCCGTTGCAGGCCGAGGCGCTGATGCTGGAGCCCCATGTCGAGGCGATGGTGCGGGCCGGGCACGTGCGCCCGCTCGGCGCCTTCGGCCGCCGCTTCACCGCCACCTCCTCCTTGCGCACGGTCTACGCGGAAGACGGCCCGTGGATGGCGAAGTTCTCGCTGCCGGTCACCCTCACCAACTCGCTGCGCGTCAACCGCTTCGCCGAACTCGAGGCCGGGGTCGCCATGGCAAGGCTGATCGCGCGCTCGGGCTTCGCGGAGCGCCATCCCGACTTCCGCATCCTCGCCGATCCCGCCTATCTGGCGCTGCGCTGCGAGGGGCGCGCGGAGAGCGGCTTCGAGACGGTGTTCCGCGAGAACCCGTTCCGCGGCGGGGCGGAACGAGGGATCGCCACGCTCGCCGCCCTCACCGCCGAGGCGCTTCCCGGCCGCCCCTCGCGGCTCGAAGCGCTGCTCCGCGGGCTCGCGCCCAGTGGCGGCGATCTCGCCGGCACGGCGCGCCGCTGGTTCGCCCGCTATCTCGACTGCATGCTGGAGCCCGTCGTCGCGCTCTACGAGGCGCACGGCATCGCGCTCGAGGCGCACCAGCAGAACGCCCTTCTCGACGTCGCGGCCGGCTGGCCGCGGCGCAGCTTCTACCGCGACAACCAGGGCTTCTACCTGTCCGAGGCGTTCCGGCCCGCACTCCTGCGCCATGCCCCGGAAACCGCGTCCATCCCCTCGCTTTATTTCGAGGACGGCGAGATCCGACGGCGCCTCGCCTACTATCTCGTGGTGAACCAGATCTTCTCCGTGGTCGCCCGCATGGGCCATGACGGGGTGATCGGCGAGGCCGTGCTCGTCGCCGACCTCGCCGCCCGGCTGGAGGCGATGGCGCGGCGCATGACCGGCACGGGACGCGCCTTCGCCCGCTCGGTCCTCGACGGCGCCACGCTCTGCACGAAGGCGAACCTGCGCATCCGCCTCGCCGGCCGCGACGAGCTGGATGCGGGCGCGGAGGCCGGCCTCTACATCGACATGCCGAACCCGCTGGCGCCCTTCGCCTCGGGCCGCCACGAGACGCCCCGTGCCGCTGCCTCTTGAGATCAGCGGGCAGCCGGAAGAGCGCGTCCTGCGCCAGCTCAGCGAAGCTCTCCTGTTCGAGGGCATCGCGCATCGCGACGCGCCCGATGCTGGCGCGCCCGGCCGGCTGCGATGGCGGCTCGGCGCTCGGTGCTTCCGTGCCACCGGCACGATCGGCCCCTTCGCGCGCCCACGCCTCGAACCCGCGACGATCGAGACGGCGGGGACGGACGGGCGATGGCGGGCCGCCGATCTCGCGGCGCTCGTCGACGCGATTCCAGCCACGCCGGAACGCCTGGCGCAGCTTGGGGCGGAACTGCGGCAGACGGTCGAGCTCTGCCGCTGGAACGCGGCGAACGTCGCCGCATCCGAGCGCCGCGCCCTGCCCTTCGCCGCGCTCGACGCGGCGCTGGACGAGGGCCACCCCTATCACCCCTGCTTCAAGGCGCGCACCGGCTTCACCTTGGATGACCACCGGCTCTACGGGCCCGAGGCGGCCCGGCCGTTCCGCCTGGAATGGCTGGCGATCCGGCGCGACGCGGTCGCCCTCGCGCTCCCCGAGGCGGACGCCGACGTCGGACGGCGCGAACTCGGCGATGCGCTGGACGTGCTGAATGCGCGCCTTCGCGAGGCCGGCCATTCGCCGGAGACCCATGCGTTGCTGCCCGTCCATCCCTGGCAGTGGCACTACCTCCAGAGCAGCCCGCTGGCGCTCTGGCTCGCCGACGGGCGCGCCGTCGCGCTCGGCCCTGCCGGCGCGTGCTACCGCGCCAGCCAGTCGCTGCGCACGCTGCACGATTGCGACGATCCCGCGGCCGCCAGCGTCAAGCTCGCGCTCCACGTCGTCAGCACGTCGAGCCTGCGCACGCTCGATCCCCATTTCGTGCTGACCGCGCCGGCCCTCTCGCGCTGGCTGGCGGCGGTCGTCGCGGGCGATCCACTGCTGCGCGGGCGCTACCGGCTGGATCTCCTGCCGGAATATGCCGCCGTGCTCGCCGACCGCGACGGACCGCTGCGGGGCGAGCTCGCGGCGATCTGGCGCGAGAGCCCCCGGCTGGCGCCCGGCGAGGCCGCCGTGCCCTTCAACGCGCTGACGGCGGTGGAGCCCGACGGCGCGCCCTTCGCCGCGCCCTGGATCGCGCGCCATGGCCTCGACGCCTGGCTCGATCGCCTCGTCGAGGTCGCGGTGCTGCCGGTCTGGCATCTCCTCGTCGCCCACGGCATCGCGCTGGAGGCGCACGGGCAGAACATGATCCTCGTGCATCGCGGCGGCTGGCCGGAGCGGGTGATCCTGCGCGACTTCCACGAGAGCGCCGAATACGGCGTGGATTTCGTGGCCGATCCCGCCGGGGTGCCGGATTTCGGCGCGATCGACCCCGCCCATGCCGGCCCGGTGGACGACCGGTTCCACGCGATGCGCTCGCCGGCCGTCCTCGCCGAACTCGTGACCGACAGCCTCTTCGTCTTCAACCTCTGCGAGGTCACGCACGCCCTGCGCCTCGCCTACGGACTGGACGAGGCGGGCTTCTGGCACGGGCTCGGCGCCCGCCTTCGCCGCCATGCCCGCGAGCACGGGCTGGAGGATCGGCTGGCCCGGCTCGGGCTGGACGCGCCGACCCTCAAGGTCGAGCCGCTCCTGTCGCGCAAGCTCGGCCTGCCGGGCACGGCGGGCGGCCTCCTCGTGCCCAACCCACTCTGCCCATGACCCTGCCTTCCGGAGCCCCCATGATCGAGATCGACGCACGCACGCTTTCGGCCGACGAGATGGACGCGGCCGTTCTTCGGGTCAGCCAGGAAGCCCGCCTTGCCGGCGGCAGCGGCGAGCGCGTCGCCGCGCGTTTCCGAGACACCACCGAGAGCCTCGCCTTCATCCTCGCGGCGCGCCGACTCGGCGCGACGCTGCTGCCGATCCATCCGGCGCTGCCGGACGAGGGCGCGCGCCGCCTCGCCGAGCGCGCCGGCTGCCACCGCCTGTTCCTCGACACGACCGAAGGCGAACCGGTCGAGGGCGCCGCGCCTCCCGTGCCCGGCGAGGGCGAACTCCTGCAGATGAGTTCGGGCACCACGGGCGAGCCCAAATGCATCGCGCGGCGCTGGAGTGCGGTGGAGCGCGAGATCGAGAGTTACGTCGCGGCCTTCCCCGAGCCGGACACGATGACGCCCGTCGTCGCCTGCCCGATCACCCATTCCTACGGCCTGATCTGCGGGGTCTTCGCGGGGCTGCGCCGCGGCCGGGCGCCGGTGGTGGTCGATCCCACCAATCCGCGATACCTGCTGCGCCGGCTCGCCGAGATCGAGCGCCCGCTCCTCTACACCTCGCCCGCCATGCTGCACACGCTGGCGCGCCTTCTGCCCGAGGGCGAGCGCATCCATGCGGCGATGACCTCCGGCACGCTCCTGCCCGGTCCTTGGTTCGCGGCGATCCGCGCGCGCGTCGAGCATCTCTTCCAGCAGTACGGCTGCTCGGAAGCCGGCTGCATCGCGGTCAACCCGGACTTGCGCCAAACCGACGCGATCGGCCGCCCGCTGCCGCATCACGTCGTGCGTGCCGGCGCGAGCGCCGAGGAGCCGGCGGAGATCGTGGTGGAGGGCGAGGCCGGCACGGTCCGCACCGCCGATCTCGGCTATCTCGACCCCGACGGCATGCTGGTCTTCCTGTCGCGCATGGACGACACGATCAACGTCTCCGGCCTCAACGTCTATCCGCGCGAAGTGGAAGACGTCGTGATGGCGATGCCCGGCGTCACCGATGCCGTGGCCTTCGCGCGGCCCGACGCCTTCGCCGGCGAGCGGGTGACGCTTCTCTTCAGCGCCGAGGCTCCGGTGCCGCCGCGCGACCTGCAGGAGTGGTGCCGCCGTTGGCTGGCGGGCCATCAGGTGCCCGGCGAGGCCGTGCAGGTCGCCGTCCTTCCGCGCCAGGCCAACGGCAAGATCTCGCGCCGCGAGGTGGCCGAGCGCTATTCGAACGGCGAGACGACGGAGGCCCGGCCATGAACCGCATGGCCGTCGTCGAGGCCATCGGCACCATCCTGCGCGAGGAGATGCGCCACGCCCATCTCGACGGCTTCGGGCCGCAGGCGCGGCTGAACGAGGACCTCTATCTCGATTCCGTGCAGCTGCTGCAGCTCATCCTCGCGCTGGAGCTCACCCACGGGCTGGCGATTCCCGAAGAGGCGATCGCCCGGCAGGACGTCGCCACCGTCGCCGATCTCGCCGCGCTGCTGGCGCCGGACGACGGCGAACCGGCGGCCGAGCCGACCGTGCCGGAAGCCTCGCCCGAGGGCGTGCACGGGGAGATGCCCTACGACCTCAAGATCCACTGCTTCGTCAGCTGCGTCTGCCATGGGCTGAAGGCTGAGGGGATCGACCACCGCCCGTTCTACGCCCTCGTCTGGGACGCCGAGTTCACGATCACCGAGGAATTCCGGCTCGCCTACCACTCGGATACGACCGACCACGAGTCCTTCCGCTACTGGTTCGAGCGGCTCTACGGCGTGCCGCTCGACGCCTGGTACGACCATTCGCGCTCGAAGGAGGAGAACGTCGCGGCGCTTCTCGGCATCCTCGCCCGTCGCGCGCCGGATGAGTGCGTGATGGTGATGCTCGACATGTTCCACCTGCCGGAGCGCGAGAACAAGTTCAACCAGAACCCCTTCCCGCACTACCTGCTGGTGGAGCTGACGGACGATCCCGCCCTCTGGCAGGTGTGCGACCCCGACTTTCGCTGGGAAGGGCGGATCGAGCGTGACAAGCTGCTGCATGCCATCCACCAGCCGAGCGTCGCCGGCGGCTACCGCTACGATCCCTCGCTTGCCCGCCCGCCGCGGGATGCCGATCTCGCCGCCTTCTTCGCGGCGTGCTTTCGCCCCGACGCCAATCCGCTGATCGACGCGGTGCGCGCCATCGTCGGCGCCCATGCCGACGAGCGCGGCGGGCTCGATCTCGGCGACGTCGGCGAGGCCCTGCGCGAACTGCCGGTCGTCACCATCCGCAAATGGGCCTACGAACATGGCTTCGCCTTCTTCTGGCGGGCGCTGCGCTGGCCGCATGCCGGGTTCGAGGCGATCTGCGACGAGATCGAGCGGCTGGTGGAGGGGCTGACGGCCCTGCACTACGCCGTCCTGAAGCTTGCCAAGACGCGGGAGCGCGCCGAGATCGCATCGATTCTCGCTCGGCTCGACGCGCTCGACGCGCTGGAATTTTCGATCAAGCGCCGGCTCGACGCCGCCTTCGAGGCGTGGCGGACTGCCCGCCCGAGCCTCGGCGAGGGCGTGCCCGCGCGCGAAAGGATGCCGGCATGAAGGTCTCGCTCTGCACCATCAGCTTCCGGCACCATCTCGTGTCGCTGCGTGAGATCGCCGGCTTCGCGGCGGCCAACGGGTTCGACGGTATCGAGCTCTGGGGTATCCACGCGCGCAACCTCGGACCCGGCCTCGACGCCGACGGACTGGCCGCCCGCGGCTTGCGCGTGCCGATGATCAGCGACTACCTGGCCCTCGACGCCCCCGACGACGTGTTCGAGAGGCGCACGGCCGAACTCTGCGCCCTGGCGGCGCGGTGGCGCGCGCCGCGCCTTCGCACCTTCGCCGGGGCCAAGGGCAGCGCGGCCACCTCGCCGGAGGAGCGCGCGCATGTCGTGCGACGGCTTCGCCACGCCGCAGGGGTGCTGGCGGGCCATGGCCTGCGGCTTCTCGTGGAGACGCATCCCGGCACGCTCGCCGACACCACGGCCTCGCTGCTGCGCCTTCTCGCCGAGGTCGATCACCCGGCGCTGAAGGTCAATTTCGACGTGCTGCATGTCTGGGAAGGCGGCGACGATCCGGGAGAGGCCCATGCGACGCTGGCCGGGCATATCGACTATTACCACCTCAAGAACGTGCGCGGGCGCGCCGATCTCGCCGTGTTCGAGCCGGCCAACGTCTATGCCGCCGCCGGTCGGCGCGAGGGCATGACCGCGCTGTTCGAGGGCGTCTTCGACTACGCCCCGTTCCTGCGCACGCTGGAGCCGGAGGCCGAGGGCTCGCTCGAATGGTTCGGCGACGCCTGCTACACCGTGCTGGCGGACGACCTGTCGAAGCTGCGCACCGTCACGGCCGCCCGCCCGCACGAAGCTGCGCCTCGCGTCCGGGCCACGGCCTGACGCAAACCGGATGACCCCAACCGAGCGGCCGCCTCGGCCGCCGATCAGCAGGATGACCGCATGCCCGACACCCGCGCCGTCGTCGCCACGGCCCACGCCTCGCGCTATCTCCAGCAGCTCTGCAAGCACTGGGCTCACAAGTTCGAGACCGAATTCACGCCGACGGACGGCCGGATCGTGCTGACGGTCGGCGAGGCCCGGCTGGCCGCCGACGCGGAAACCCTGACCGTCGCCCTCTCCGCCCCCGACGAGGAGGCACTCGCGCAGTTGAAGGACGTCGTCGCCGTCCACATCGAACGCTTCGCGTTCCGCGAGACGCTGCGGTTCGACTGGACCTGACGGGCCGCCACTCCGCCCCGAACGCTTACGCCCTCTCACCGGAACCCGTCGCCATGCCGAACGCCGCTCTCCGTCTCGCCGCCGCCCTCCTCCTCGGTCTCGCCGTGATCGCACCCGCACGGGCCGAGCCGATCCACGTCGAGCATGCGCAGGGCGTCACCGAACTCGCGGCCCCACCGAAGACCGTCGCCACCTTCGACCTCGCCTCGCTCGACACGCTGGACGCGCTCGGCATCCCCGTCGCGGGCGTGCCGGTGATCGCCATGCCCGCCTCGCTCGCCCAATATGCCGACGCCGCGACGCCGAAGATCGGCTCGCTCTTCGAGCCCGACTTCGAAGCCGTGAACGCGCTGCAGCCCGATCTCGTGATCGTCGCCAGCCGCTCCGCACCGCAGTACGAGGCGCTCTCGCGCATCGCTCCGGTGATCGACCTGACGCTCGACCCCGCCGACACGATCGGCAGCGCCGAGCGCAACATTCGCACCCTCGCCCGCCTCTTCGGCAAGGACGAGGAAGCGGAAGCGAAGCTCGCCCGGCTCGACGGCTCGATCGAAGCCCTGCGGGCCGAGACCGCAAAGGCGGGAACGGGGCTGATCGTGATGGCCACGGGCAACCGCCTCAGCGCCTATGGCCCGGGCTCGCGCTTCGGCGTGCTGCATTCCGAGTTCGGCGTGGCGCCGGCCGACCCAAAGCTTGCGAGCGCCATCCACGGCGAGGCCGTCTCGAACGAATACATCCTCGAGACCGACCCGGACTGGCTCTTCGTGATCGACCGCGACGCGGCGATCGGCCAGGGCAGCGCCGCCGCCCTTCTCGACAACGAACTGGTGCGCCGGACCAAGGCCTGGCAGAAGGGGCAGGTCGTCCAGCTCGATTCCGCCAACTGGTATCTCGTCGGCGGTGGCCTGAGCGCCCTGCAGGCGAGCGTCGATCAGCTGGCCGCGGCGATGGCCGGCAAACCCGCGAACTGACGGCCCGCCCGCTCCATGCCGATTCGCCTTCTCGCTGCGCTCGCGATCTGCGCCCTCGCCGTCGCCAGCCTCTTCGTCGGGGTGAGCGAAGTGACGCCCGCCGCGCTCCTCGATCCAGCATCGAGCGCCCGCGCCTTCGAGATCCTCTGGGCGAGCCGCGTGCCGCGCACGCTGGCGCTGATCCTCGCCGGCGTGTCGCTCGCCGTCGCAGGGCTCCTCATGCAAATGCTGACGCGCAACCGCTTCGTCGAACCCTCCACCGCCGGCACCGTGGAATCGGCGAGCCTCGGCATGCTGGCCGCGACGCTGCTCCTCCCCGAGGCCTCGATCCTGACGCGCATGCTCGTCTCCGCCGGCTTCGCCCTGGCGGGCACGGCGCTCTTCCTGCGCATTCTCGCGCGCGTGCCGCTGCGCTCGCCCCTCGTGGTGCCGCTGGTCGGGCTGATGCTCGGCGGCGTCCTCTCGGCCGTCACCACCTTCCTCGCCTATCGCTACGACCTCATGCAGGCGCTCGCCGCCTGGACCACCGCCGACTTCTCGGTGGTGCTGCGCGGACGATACGAACTCCTCTGGATCGCGTTCGCGCTGGCGCTCGCCGCCTATGTCGCCGCCGACCGCTTCACCGTGGCCGGCATGGGCGAGGACTTCACCACCAATCTCGGGCTCGACTATCGCCGGCTGATGGTGGTCGGCCTCGTGATCGTTTCGCTGGTGACGGCGAGCGTCGTCTCGACGGTCGGCATCATTCCCTTTCTCGGCCTTGTGGTGCCCAACGTCGTCAGCCTCTTCGCGGGCGACAACATGCGCCGCACCCTGCCTTGGGTCGCCGCGCTCGGCGCCGCGCTGGTGCTCGCCTGCGACCTCATCGGCCGTGTGATCCGCCCCCCCTACGAGATCCCGGTCGGTACGGTGTTCGGCGTCGTCGGCAGCGCCGTCTTCCTCGCGCTCCTCCTCAACCGGCGCGCCCGTGTCGCCTGAGGCGCGGCGGCGGCGCGAACGCTTCGTCATCGCCGGGCTGGCGTTCGCCTGCCTCGTGGCGGTAACGCTCTTCCTCACCGTCGGCGCGCGCGGCAGCTGGAGCTTCGTGCTGGCCTTCCGTGGCACCAAGGTTCTCGCCATGGTGCTCGTCGGCACGGCGATCGCGGTCTCCACCGTCCTCTTCCAGACGGTGACCGCCAACCGCATCCTGACGCCCTCGATCATGGGCTTCGACGCGCTCTACGCGCTGATCCAGACGCTTCTCGTCTTCGGCCTCGGCGCGGCCGCGACCTCCACGCTCGATCCCCGCCTCGTCTTCGCGGTGGAGGTGGCCGTCATGGTCGGCCTCTCGACGCTGCTCTATCGCTGGCTCTTCTCCGGCGGCCTCGGCTCGCTCTATCTCCTCGTCCTCGTCGGCCTCGTCTTCGGCACCCTGTTCCGCTCGATCTCGGGGCTGCTCCAGCGGCTGATCGACCCCAACGAGTTCGTGGTGCTGCAGGACCGGATGTTCGCCTCGTTCAATGCGGTGGACGGCTCGCTCCTCGCCGTGTCGAGCGCGGCGATCGTCGCGATCCTCGCCTTCCTTGCCCGGCGCACCGGGCGGCTCGACGTGCTCGGCCTCGGGCGCGAGGCGTCGATCAATCTCGGGCTCGACCATCGCCGCGAGGTGACGATCGCGCTCGTTCTCGTGTCGCTGCTCGTGTCGATCTCGACGGCGCTCGTCGGACCGGTGACCTTCTTCGGGCTGCTCGTCGCCAATCTCGCCTATCTCGCGGTCCGCTCGCACCGCCACGCCGCGGTGCTGCCGGCGGCGGCACTCATCGCGATCCTCGCGCTGGTCGGCGGCCAGTTCGTCTTGGAACGGGTCTTCCGCTTCGACACCGCGCTGTCGATCGTCATCGAGTTCGTCGGCGGCCTCGTCTTCCTCGTCCTCCTCGTCCGGGGTCTCAACCGATGATCGACATCCAGGCCGTCACCAAGCGCTACGGCCCGCAGACGGTGGTGAACGGCGTGACGCTGACCCTGCCGACGGGCGGCGTCACCGCCATCGTCGGGCCGAACGGCGCCGGCAAGTCGACGCTGCTCTCGGTGATGAGCCGGCTGATGAAGGCCGATGCCGGCCGCGTCCTCGTCGACGGGATGGACGTCGCGGCGACGCCGGGCGACGTGCTGGCGCGCCGCATCTCGGTGCTGCGGCAGGACAACGCGCTCGCCGCCCGCCTCACCGTCGCCGATCTCGTCGCCTTCGGGCGCTATCCGCATTCCAAGGGTCGCCTCACAGCAGCCGACCGCGAGCCGATCGAGCGCGCGGTCGGGTTTCTCGGGCTCGAGGCCTATCGCGACCGCTTCCTCGACGAGCTGTCGGGCGGGCAGCGCCAGCGCGCCTTCGTGGCCATGGTGCTGGCGCAGGACACCGACGCCATCCTTCTCGACGAACCGCTGAACAATCTCGACATGCGCCACGCCGTCGCGATGATGCAGATCATGCGCCGCGCCGCCGACGATCTCGGCAAGACCGTGGTGGTGGTGCTCCACGACATCAACTTCGCCGCCAGCTATTGCGACCGCATCGTCGCCATGCGCGAGGGAGCGGTGGTGCGCGACGGGACGCCGGACGAGATCGTGACCCCGGAGGCGCTGCGGGCGATCTACGACATGGAGATGCAGGTCGTGCGCATCGACGAGCGCCCCGTCTGCGTCTTCTGGCGCTGAAGGCGCGAAGGCTTCGTAAGGCCGGGAGGGCGAACGCGAAAGCGCACCGCCCGACATTCGCTTCGGGCGGTGCGTTTGGCTATCGGGCGATCGGACGGCGAGGCGGATCGCGCCTCGCCGTGAGGCGTCTTCAGAACTCGATCGAGGTCGAGAGCATGAAGGTCCGGGGCGCGCCGGCCGCCAGGAACCCGCGGGCCGACGAGGCCCAGTAGTTCTCGTCGAACAGGTTCTCGATATTGGCCTTGATCTCGACCGGCTTGTCGTAGGGGCCGACGAAGCCGTAGCGCGCGCCGATGTCGACCCGCGTCCAGTCGTCCACGCGCTGCGTGTTGGCCTGGTCGTAGCGCGTGCCGCTGGTGTAGATCACGCGGCCCGTGGCGGTGAGGCCGGGGGCGATCCAGGGCAGGTCGTATTCGCCATAGATGTTGAAGGCGGTCTTGGGAACGCCGGGTGCGCTGTTGCCGTCGAAGCGCCCGCCGAGCGTGCGCGTCAGTTCCGCGTCGATGAAGGTGACGCCGCCGAGCAGGCGCAGATTGTCGGTAACCTCGCCGAACACGCTGATCTCGATGCCCTGGTTGGTCTGCAGCCCGTCCACCGAGAAGAGGCGCGAGGCCGGGTTGGTGAAGCCGCTCGGCTGCTCGATCTCGAACAGCGACGTCGTGAAGCCGAACGTACCGAAGTCGTACTTGACGCCGACCTCCTTCTGCTCGCTCACGATCGGCGCGAAGACGGTGTTGGCGTTCAGCGCGGTCGAGGGCGCGGTTGGACCTTCGGTGAGCGACTCGATGTAGTTGCCGTAGACCGAGAAATGGTCGGTGAGGCGCACCACGGCGCCGACCGCGGGGCTGAGGCGCGAGTCCTCGTAGAAGTAGTTGATGTCGCCGACCGGCGCGGTGGCGATGCCCGGACGCGTGTTGAAGCCGCGCGAGCGGATTTCCTGGTAGCGCCCGCCGAGCGTCAGCAGGAAGCGGTCCTCGCCGAAGGACAGGGTGTCGGAAACGGCCAGGCTGTTGGCGAGAATGTCGGCGAAGGGAATGAGATTGCTCGCTCGCGGCAGGCCGTCAAGGCTCGGCGGCGTGCCCGTGAAGAGCACGGGATCGTAGATGTTCGTGGTGTAGGAGGGGAAGCGCAGGTTGCGCGGGTTGAACTCGCCGCGATTGTTCTCGTTGCGTGCGCTCGACGCGGCGACGTTGACCTGATGGCCGATCGGGCCGGTGTCGAAGGTGGAGCGCAGGCCGATCTCGCCGGAGCGGCCCTCGATCTCCTGCGGGTTGAAGCCGAAGTCGATCTGCGCGTCGCCGACGCGGGCGTTGCGAATGCGGCTGTCGCCGATCGTGTAGGAGCTGGTGAGGAAGTCCTCGCGGTAGCGGCTGGTGCCGGCGGCGGCGTAGATCGTGGTGTTGTCGAGAATGTCGAACTCGATGCGGCCGGCGGCCATGTTGTAGTCGGAGTCGATGAACTCGAACGAGTTCGAGGTGTTGACGTCGCCGTTCGGGGCGCTCGGGATGGGAACGCCGGGCGCCGCCGCGTTGAACAGCGAGGTCGGCGCCTGGATCTTCTGGTCGGAATGGTTGAGATCGATCGAGGCCCGCACCCGCTCGCCGCGATAGTCGGCACCGAGCGCACCCACCACCACCTCGTTCTCGTTGCGCTCCAGCGCGGTGTCGCCCTCGCGATAGGAGCCGTTGACGCGAATGCCCCACTCGCCCGTCGGCCCGAAACGGCGGCCGACGTCGAAATGCGGCCAGATCTGCGAGTCGCTGAGATAGGTCGTGGTGAGGCGCGCCAGCGGCGCGTCGCCGGCGCGCTTCGGCACGAGGTTGATCGTGCCGCCGACCCGCCCGACGCCGCCGTTGAGGAGCGCCGTCGGGCCTTTGAGGATCTCGACGCGCTCGATGCCTTCGAGGAAGTGGCGGCGCGGATTGGCGATGTAGAAGAGCCCGTCATAGGCGGTGTCGAGATTGACCACCGAGAAGCCGCGAATGAAGAAGCTGTCGCGCTCCGAGAAGGCCGGCGCGTCGTTGCGCACGGACGGGTCGTTCAGGACGACGTCGGCGAGCGAGCGGGCCTGCTGGTCACGGATCAGCTTTTCGGTGAAGCTCGTGACGTTGAAGGGCGTCTCCAGGATCGAGCGGTTGCCGAGCGCGCCGAGGCGCGCGCCGGAGCCGACCTGCCCACCCGCATAGGGTGCGGGCGGCTGCCCGACGGTGCCGGTCGCCGGCGGACCGCCCTCGCCTCCCGCCCCTTCCACCACCACCGTGTCGAGCACCACGGTGCCCGGCGAACTCGCACGACGCTCGGCCTGCACCGCTTGGCTTGGTGTTGGCGTACGACGCGGTTCCTGCCCGAGAGCGGAGCTGGACGTCAACGCGACGAGCGACACGCCCACGAAGAAGGGATGGAACGATGCGATCTTGCGCGTCGGCATGGGGAGCTCTCCGGGTCGCAGGCCGTTCGCCTGCAGGTTCTACCGTCTCCCGCCATACGAGAGCGCCCGTCTTCGCTTCAACGAAGAACGTTTCTAAAATATGATAAAGTTACTCATGATTGCAACACGGCAACATCAAGTCACAAATGCGGCATTTGGATGCCATATAATCAGTTCTACTGATGACCTGTGTCTTGACGCGCGACGTCCTTCTCGGAACACGGCGATCGTCTCGCCCTTTGCGACCGATGACGAGCGTGGGCCGCATGCGCAGGCGAACCGCCAGCGAACTCGCGACCGTCGTCCTTGCATGGTGCATCTCGCCGATGGCGCCGAAACGAGACCTACTCGTAGGGTTTGCGGGCGCCGATCGACTGCAGATACGCGACGAGCGCTTCCGGCTCGTCGGTCTGAAGCATCGTCGCGCCGGCACGGACCCAGAACCCCCATCCGTCGTCCGTCGCCCCCGGGCCGACCGCCAGAGGATCGCCGCGCCCGCCCGCCAGATTGGCCTTCGCCCCCTGGAATAGCGTGTTCACCCAGAGATGCGTATCATGGGCGACTGCGAGCGCCTTGGCTTCGGGGGCGAAGTTCAGCCCGCCGTCCGCCGTCAACGGAGCCCCCGCCGGCCAGCGGTTGAGAACCTCGATCGCCTCGGGCCGGAAGGCCTCGTAGGTCGCGCGGATCTGCTCGATGCCGGTGACGTCGCGATCGTCGAGAATGGGCATGAAGACGGCATCGGCCTCGATGCGCCGCAGCGTCGCCTTCGCCGCCTCGATCTCCGCCGGCTTGCCGGTCCGCGCCTTGGTGACGATCTGCCGGTCGATCCCCATGCCGCGCGCGATGCGAACGACCTCGGCGAGTTCCTCGACGCCGAGCTTGATGTCGATGTTGAGGAGGATACGCCCCCGGACGGCGTCGTAGACCTGTTCGAGCGTCGGAACGGTCTCGCTCGTCTGCCGTCCCGTTCCCTCAACGACGAGGCGACAAGCGCCGAGTTCGGCCAGCGTCTTCTCCACTACGGGCCCCTTGCAGGACGTGGTACGATCCAACGTCTCGTCATGCAGCATGACGAAGCGGCCGTCGGCGGTCTTCTGGACGTCGAGTTCGACCATCTCGACGCCGAGCGAGACGGATCGCTCGATGGAGGCGATGGAGTTTTCCGCCTCGACGATCTCGCCGTCCTTCCACCAGCTCCCGCGATGCGCGACGACCATCACGTGGTCGCGATGCGCGTTGGCGTGGAGGAGACGATCGAGGATCTGGTCGACCCGGCTTTCCTGGCCCGCGGACGCACCGCAGAATGCGAAGACGAGAACAAGCGACGCGAGAAGACGTTTCATGGACATCGGTCCTCGTTGGAGATGCCGCTGTCCTTAGGGCGACGCCATGTCGGCCGAATGACGGACGCCGCCCTGCCGATCCCGCCCCGTCGATCAGTCCCTGCCTCGCGCTCCTACTTGCAGGCGACGATCAGCGCCCCGTACGGTTCGGGCACGGGCGCCGCGAGATCGCCGCTTCCCGTCTGGAGAAAGCCCGCCATCACCCCGTGAGCGCTCGGGCCCGCCCCGAAGGCCGCGTCGTCTAGAAGCGGTAGCCGATGCCGGCGCCGACGAAGACCATGTCGGCATCCGAGGTGAACGTCGCCCCCCCACCCTCGTAGACGGTCTCGGGAACGAGCATGTATTTGGCGGCCGCGTTGGCGAACCAGTTTTGCGAGATCTGGTAGTCCGCGCCGGCCTGCACGATGAGGCTGACCTGCGGCTTCACGTCGAAGTCCGAGACGCGCTCTCCCGGCTTGATCGAGAAGGCATGGGAGTAGCTGGCGCCGACGCCGACATAGGGGTTGAAGCGCGCCTCGGGAAGGAAATGGTACTGAACGGACGCGGCCGCGGCTGCGCTCCAGATGGTGCCGATGTCGAGATCGCCGATCGCCGAATCGACGATCCGGGGGCGCGTGCGCACGACGCCGGCCTGGCCTTCGACCGAAATGTGATCGGTGAGGAAATAGGAGATCAGCACGTCGGGAATCACCATCTCCGGCGTCACGATCCGGCCGCCGATCAGCCCGACCGTGGACGTCTCGTCCACCGGCAGCAGCGCGGCGACCCGTGCGCGCACCAGCCAGTCGCCGGCCCGCAATCCCGTCAGCGGCGCTTCCAGGGAGGGAGCCGGCGCGACGACGTCTTCCGAAGCGGACGCGACGACGTCGGCGGCGGACGCGAGGGAGGCCGAAGCCGCCACGGCGAACAGAGCCGAGCAGACTTCAAGGATCGAGCGGCGAATGATCATGATGACTTATCTTTATGTTATAGTAATACTCACCAGCCACGTCGCACTTGAAGCACAATCGATGGCGCCTACTTCGACAATGATACTCACATCGTCAGAATTCGATTAATTCCAGCCAATATTTTATTCGAACCAAATCCCGTCGCAGCCAGCGCCATGCGGCCATGCGGGGACCGCATTCGTTAATGCTCACTTCACGAACCTATGTTTTAGTGGTTCCAGATACACGATAACCTTCAATCCGTTGAAGTTTCTGATGCAATTCCGAAACCCTGATAAGGCGGCAAGCGAAAACGCGCCGCACTGAAATTCCCGCATCCCATCCGCCATCGGGATGTCGCGACATTGGGCGATCGAGGCGGTGAGCGCGCGATGCAACTAGACCTGGAAACCCTCTACATCTCGAGCGCACTGGGTCGTGGCGCCTATTTCGTCGTGTTCGCGATCGTGGCGTTGCGGCGGCCTGGGGAGACGTGCCTCTGGCACTGGATCGGCGCCATTCTGACATCCACGATCGGATCGGCGATCATGTCGTCCATACCGCCCAACCGATGGCTGACGTTCGGCGAGGCCTGGATCGTCTACCTGTTCTTCGCCGCCAGCCTGACGCTCTCCTGGAGCGGGCTCCGGCTGTTCAACGGCCGCAAGATCTCGCTGGTCACGGTCGGGTGCGCCACGCTGCTGCCGGGCACCGTCTACGCCGCGACGGTCCTCGTCGGCATGCCCATGCGCATCGCGCTCGCATCGATCTTCGCACTTTGCGGAGCCTATGCCGCGGCGGGCGCGTACGAGGCCGTGCGGCGTTCGCGCGAGCAACGCCTGTGGTCGGCCTATATCGTGGCGGCGTCGCTCGGCTCCTACGCCCTGATGCTGCTGCTGACCCTCGGCATGCTGGTCGCCACCGATCTGCCGATGAACACCTCCGAAAGCTCGATGATGTCGATGATCCTCGATCAGGCGTCGGGGATCCTCATCTATTTCGGCTACATCGCCATGGCGAACGAGCGCGCGGTTCTGACCATCGAACGCCTGGCCGACACGGATCCGCTGACCGGACTCGTCAACCGGCGCGGCCTGCAGGCCGCTCTCGCCCAGTTGAAGCCGATGGTGGCGCCGTATGGCTCCTCCGGCGTCCTGCTCGCCGACATCGACCATTTCAAGATGATCAACGACACCCACGGCCACCAGGCGGGCGACGCGGTGCTCGTCGCCTTCGCGAGCCGCGTGCGCGAGGCCCTGCGCGTCGGCGACATCCTTGCCCGCTGGGGGGGCGAGGAGTTCCTGGCGGTCCTGCCGCAAACGGAGGCCGGCGAGCTCGCCGTCGTCGCCGAACGGTTGCGGAGCTCGATCGAGAGCGAGCCCTTCACCCTGCCGAACGGTTTGGCGATCAGGGTGACGGTGAGCGTCGGCGTCAGCGAGATGGCGCCCGTCATCGGCCATCTCGAGGCGGCGACCCGCGAGGCCGACGCGGCCCTCTACGAGGCCAAGCAGAACGGGCGCAATCAGGTCAGTTGGGCGCACCGGGTCTCGGGCCCTCCGATCGGCGTCAGCGCCGCCGCCTGAACCAACGGAACGGGCCGCCTGCGGGGCGGGACCGGAGCGCTTCCCCCTCGCCGGCAAGACGGCGCGAAGGCTCGGGGCCCGCCGCCAGAACGTCGGATGCGCCCCCGGCGGCGACGTCGCGGGCATGCCGGAGAAGACGCGGTCGCGCCGCCTGGTCGGCCGCCATGACATCGCGTCACGGCGGCTTCGAATGCGGTGCTAGACGCTCGCCACCACTTCGGTCGTCGCAACGGCCCTGCCGCGTGCCAATCGGTCGGCGACCTCGGCGACGCGTTGGCCGAGATGGGCGGCGGTCTTCAGGTCGCTCTCGATCGGCGCGACGTCGGGCCCTTCGTCGATGTTGGACTGCGCCATCGCCCCGAGCCAGCTTCCCAGACGATTGAGGTCGTGGACGCTGGATCGGCTGCCGCTGTTGCCGGGCTTCAGGTCGAGACCGACCCAGATCATCGCGTGCTGGGCGGCGAAGAGGGCCATGGAGGTCAGCGTGTTGAGCTTGTCGCCGTTCTGGGCCCCCGAGTTCGTGAATCCGGCCGCCACCTTGTCGCGCCACTTCAGATCGTTCCAGGCCGCCTTCGTGGAGTCCTCGAAGACCTGCTTCAGCTTGGCGCTGAGCGACCCGTTATAGGTCGGCGAACCGAAGATGATGGCGTCGCTGCGCTCCAGCGTCTCCCAGGGAACGGGCCCGGCGCCGACGGGGATCAGTTCCGCCTTCGCGCCCGGAAACCGGGAGACGCCCTCGGCGACGGCCTGAGCCTGCTTCGCCGTATGGCCGTAGCCGCTGTCGTAAACGATCGAGACCAACATGGTCGTCGCCTTCCTTCTTCATGTGCAGATGACGCTCGGCTTCTCGCCGAGCGCTTCGAAACGAACCATCGACTTGGCGGCGCCGGCTCCGAACGCTTCGAGCCGGGCCCTGCCTCAGACCAGTGCCGGCAGGCGGTCGAGCATCTTGTCGAGGGTGACGGGATAGCGGCGCACCCGGATGCCGGTGGCGTTGTAGACGGCGTTCGCCACCGCCGGCGCGACGCCGGTGAGGCCGAGTTCGCCGACGCCCTTGGCCTTCAGCGGCGAGATCGTCGGATCGACCTCGTCGAGGAAGATCGCGTCGAGATGCGGGATGTCGGCATGCACGGGAACCTCGTAGCCGGCGAGGTCGTGGTTGACGAAGAAGCCGAGCCGCTTGTCGACGGCCATCTCCTCCATCAGCGCGGCGCCGACCCCCATCACCATGCCGCCGATGATCTGGCTGCGCGCCGTCATGGCGTTGAGGATGCGACCGGCCGCGCAGACCGCCAGCATGCGGCGCACGCGGATCTCCCCGGTATAGGCATCCACGGCCACCTCGGCGAAATGGGCGCCGAACGTCTGCAGGGCGTATCGCTTCGACAGGTCGCCGAACTCCATCACGTCCTCGACGGTGAGGTCGCCCGCCGCGGCCGCCTGGCCGAGCGGCACCGCGCGGTTGCCCGACCGCACCTCGCCCTCGGCGAAGACGACCTCGGCGGAGTTGAAGCCGAGCTGCTGCGCCACGGCCTCGCGCAGTTTCACGCAGGCCGCATAGACGCCGGCCGTGGCCGAGGCCGCGCCCTGCTGCCCGCCGGAGCCTGGCGTCTCCGGAAAGCGGGAGTCGCCGAGCCTGACGGCGATCCGGTCGATGCCGACCCCCATCATCTCGGCCGCGGTCTGCGCCACGATCGTGTAGGAGCCCGTGCCGATGTCGGTCATGTCGGTCTCGATCGTCACGATGCCGTCGCGATCGAGCCGCGCCCGCGCGCCGGCCTTGCTGATCGGCCCGCCGCGGATGGCGCCGGCCATGCCCATGCCGACGAGAAGGTCGCCCTCACGCATGGCTCCGGGCGTCGCCTTGCGGTCGCCCCAGCCGAACCGCTCGGCGCCGGTGCGCAGGCATTCCACGAAGTTGCGCACGGAAAACGGCCGCTCCGGCTTCTCGGGATCGACCTGCGTGTCGTTGCGGATGCGGAACTCCACCGGGTCCATGCCAAGCTTTTCGGCCATCTCGTCCATGGCGATCTCCAGCGCCATCAGGCCCGGTGCTTCGCCGGGCGCCCGCATGGCGTTGCCTTCCGCGAGGTCGAGAACCGCGAGGCGGTTGCGCGTCATGCGGTTCGCGCCGGCATAGATCGCGCGCGTCGAGAGCGTCGAGGGTTCGGTTCGCCCGCCCGGCAGGTTGCCGTTCCAGTTCTCGTGGCCGATGGCGGTGATCGCGCCGTCGCGCGTCGCGCCGATGCGGATGCGCTGGATCGTCGCCGGACGATGGATCGTGTTGTTGAACATCAGGGGCCGCGTCAGCGCCACCTTGACCGGCCGGCGCACGGCCCTGGCCGCGAGCGCCGCCATCACCAGATCGGACTGGACGGTTCCCTTTCCGCCGAAGCCGCCGCCGATATAGGGCGACTGCAGATGGATGGTCTCCTTCGGGATGCCGAGCGTCTGGGCGAGGTCGCGGAGACCCCAGTTCATCTGCTGGATGGAGGTGCGGCACGTCAGCTGGTCGCCGTCCCACCAGGCGATCGTCGCGTGTGGCTCCATCATCGCATGGGCCTGGTCGGGCGTCTCGTAGGTCTCGTCGATCTGCACGGGCGCAGCGGCGAAGGCGGCGTCGAAATCGCCGACCGCGGTTTCCGGTGGGCCGCCGAACTCGGCCTGCGGCGCGACCGGCGCGCTCTCCAGCTGGGCGGCGAGATCGAACGCGCCGGCCTCTCGGACGTAGCGGACGCGAACCAGCGCCGCGGCGGCGCGAGCGCCCTCGAAGCTCTCGGCGACCACCACCGCGACCGCCTGGCCGTAATGATCGACCTCGGGCGCGGCGAGGAAGCGCTGGACGTAGAAGGCACCCTTACCCAGCGGCCCGGCATTCTCGTGGGTCACGACGGCGAGGACGCCGGGTGCCCGCAGGGCATCCTGCGCGTCGATCGAGGCGATCCGTCCCTTGCCGATCGCGGCGCCGAGGACGTAGCCATAGGCGACGCCGGCGGGCAGGTCCTTCCATTCGTAGGCGTAGGTCGCCGTACCGGTCACCTTGAGCGGGCCCTCGATGCGCTCGTAGGGCTGGCCGACGATCGTCATCCGGTCGATCGGGTTGGTGGTGGCGGGTGTGTCGAACTTCATGGGATCAGATCCTCGCCTGCGCCATCACCGCGCCGAGCGTGCGCTCGACCAGCGGAACCTTGAACGCGTTGTGCTCGCTCGGCCGGGCATCGGCCAGCAGCCGGCCCGCCGCCGCCTTCGCGCCGCG
Source organism: Aureimonas pseudogalii (assembly GCF_014196835.1). Taxonomy (GTDB): domain Bacteria; phylum Pseudomonadota; class Alphaproteobacteria; order Rhizobiales; family Rhizobiaceae; genus Aureimonas; species Aureimonas pseudogalii. The sequence continues at coordinate 154,458 of NZ_JACIEK010000010.1, read as the reverse complement.
CGCCATCTCGGCGTCGGCTTCGGCGACGCGCCACGGCTTGGGTGCCACGCCGCCCACCGCAAAGCGCCCCGTGCCGTCCGGCTGCACCACCGCCGCCACCGAGACGAGCGCGAAGGCGTAGGATGCGCGGTCGCGCACCTTGCGATAGATGTGGCGACCGCCGAGGGGCTTGGGCACCGTCACCGCGGTGATCAGCTCGCCCGGCTCCAGCGCCGTCTCGACATGGGGCGTGTCGCCGGGCAGGCGGTGGAAGTCGGCGATGGCGATCGCCCGCGTCGCGCCGTCCGGCTTCACCGTCTCGACGACGGCGTCGAGCACGCGCAGCGCGACGTTCATGTCGGACGGGTTGGTCGCGATGCAGGCCTCGCTGACGCCGACGACCCCGAGCTGGCGCGAATAGCCCTCGATCGCCGAGCAGCCGGAGCCCGGCTGGCGTTTGTTGCAGGCCATGTTGGTGTCGTAGAAATACGGGCAGCGCGTGCGCTGCAGGAGGTTGCCGGCCGTCGTCGCGCGGTTGCGCAACTGGCCCGAGGCGCCGGCGACGATCGCCCGCGTCAGCACGGCGTAGTCGCGCTTCACGCGCTCGTCGCTGGCGAGATCGGTGTTGCGCACGAGCGCGCCGATGCGCAGACCCCCGTCCTCGGTCGGCTCGATCGTGTCGAGGCTCAAGCCGTTGACGTCGATGAGATGCTGCGGCGTCTCGATCTGCAGCTTCATCAGGTCGAGAAGGTTGGTGCCGCCCGCGATGAACTTGGCGCCGGGCTTGGCGGCCGCGGCCTCGGCGGCGTCGGCGGGCGAGGTCGCGCGCTCGAAGGTGAAGGACTTCATGCGGGCCTCCCGGCAACCTCGGTCATCGCCTCGGCGATGTTGGAATAGGCGCCGCAGCGGCAGAGATTGCCGCTCATGCGCTCGCGCAGTTCGGCGTTCGAGGCTTCGGGGGCGGCGGCGAGATCGGCGGTGACGTGGCTGGGAATGCCGGCCTTCACCTCGGCGAGCACGGCGACGGCCGAGACGATCTGGCCGGGCGTGCAGTAGCCGCACTGGTAGCCGTCGTGCTTGAGGAAGGCGTCCTGCATCGGATGCATCCGGTCGGGCGTGCCGAGGCCCTCGATCGTGGTGATCTCGTCGCCCTCGTGCATCGCGGCGAGCGACAGGCAGGAGACCATGCGCTGGCCGTTGACCATCACGGTGCAGGCGCCGCACTGGCCGTGGTCGCAGCCCTTCTTGGTGCCGGTCAGGTGCAGGTGCTCACGCAGCGCATCGAGCAGCGTCGTGCGCAGGTCGAGATCCAGAGCCCGCGCCTCGCCGTTCACGCGGAAGGAGATCGGGGAAACGACGGGGGGCGATGTCGGGTTCGGGGGCACGGTCTGGCTCGTCGCAACGGAGGGCAGGGTCATCACGAAGGTGGATGCCGAGGCCCCGACGAGAAGACCACGCCGGTTCAGTTCCAGGTTGCCGGGGCTCTGCATGATGGTCTCCGATTCACGGGTGCCGCAGCACGATCCTTCCGCCGGGGCAGACGGATCACGACGCGTATCCACCAGATAGATCGCAGGGGCGCCCTGGATTAGGTGCGGATCCGTTCATGCCATGATGAGCGATGGTCATCATGACACCCCCGAGGGTGGCCGGCCAATTGTTCGATTCGTCCGATTTTCCGCCTCGTCCAGCGGGAACATGGAGGGGAACTCTCGTCCGAACTCACGGGATGTTGAACATTCTGCATCGTCTGATGGGGATAGTGCGTTCGAGCGAGACGATCCACGCCAGGCAGAGGCCGCCATGAAGTTCAGCCGCTCGGACCTCGCCGACTTCACCTACTTCCTGGCGATCGCCCGCCATCGCAGCTTCCGGCGGGCCGGTCTGGAACTCGAGGTCAGCGCCTCGGCGCTCAGCCATTCGCTGAAGGGGCTCGAAGCCCGACTGGGAATCCGGCTGCTCAACCGCACCAACCGCAGCGTCACCCTGACGGCCGCCGGCGAGGCGCTGCTCCACGAGATCCAGGATCCCTTCGAGGCCATCACGCGCGCCGCCGACGGCCTCAGCCGGTTTAGGGACGCGCCGGCCGGCCGCATCCGCCTGAACGTCGTGGGCGATGCCGCGCCGCTGCTGCTCGGCCCCGTCCTGCCGACCTTCGTCGATCGCTACCCCGAGGTCGAACTCGACATCTCCGCGACCAACCGGATGATGGACGTCATCGAGCACGGGTTCGACGCCGGCATTCGCTACGGCGGAACCGTGCCGGAGGACATGGTGGCGCAGCGCCTCTCCGCCGACATCCGCTGGACGGTCGCGGCCTCGCCCTCCTACCTCTCCACCTTCGGGGTTCCTCTTCATCCGAGCGACCTTCTCCGGCATCGCTGCCTGAAGGTGCGGCTCGGCGACGACCGCATCTATCGCTGGGAGTTCGAGCGGGACGGCGAGGAACTGGCGATCGACGTTCCGGGAACGATCACCACGGACGACACGCGAACCGCGCTGCCGCTCGTCGCCGGCGGCGCCGGGCTGATGTACGGCCCCGAGCCGGCCATCCGTCCGCTCGTCGAGGCGGGCGCCGCTTCGTTCGTGCTCGAGGACTGGGCGGTCACCGGGCCCGGCTACCACATCTACTATTCGAGCCGGCGCCATGTGCCCGTCGGGCTTCGGCTGCTGATCGATCTCGTCCGGGAGATGCGTCCGCTCGGACTTTGACCGGAGGCAGCCGACGCGTGATCGCGCGATGACGGCCGCCCTGCCCTGCCATGCCATGCCATGCCGGGCGATGTGGGTCTTGGCCTCCAAAGAAGCCATCGACGCCGCGACGAGCGGATCGCGCTGCCGGAAAGAACCGAAAAACTCGTCTGCGCCAATCGAACAACGACGCATGAACCATATGCTGGAGTTGCCACGACAAGCCCAAAGGTTGCATTGCGCGCTAGACGCGTAACCTCTTGGTGTAGTAAACCATATGCAATACAAACTATTTTCTCTGCAGACAGTCCTTCAAACTGACAAAACACCTGCGGCGCAATCGCGTGTCACTCGCGTTAAGAGAGCATTGGCGCAGTTCTGCGCATATAATCTTCATTCTTTCGGCCTAATACATTCCTGGATTGCGAACGGCCTCGAAGGTGTCAGCCATGAAATTGAAGACCAAGATTGCCTTATCTTTTTCGTCGGTGCTGATCCTGTCGGGCACGGCCGGCTATTACGGCATCGCGAGCCTCGAAGCCGCCGACAAGAGCATGGTGTCGTTCGTCGAGCGACCTTTCTCCCAGTCGCTGCGCCTGGGTGAAATCTGGGCTCAAGCCGAACAGATCGGGCGCTCGCTGAACGCCATGACCTTCCTGTCCGAGACCGATCAACGCACGCAGATGCATGCCGAGACGATGCGCGAGATCGATCACAACGTCGAGGACTTCAAGACCTACCGCAACCTGATCGACCCTGCCGACACCGACGTGATCGCCAAGGCAACCGCCGTCATCGACGCCTGGGCCGTCTACCGTACGGCGGCGGCCGACGTGATGACGAGGCTCGAGTCCTCCGACCCCGCGATCATCGCCCAGACGATCGGGCATCTCAGAACCGTCGTTCGCCCTCAGTTGCAGTCGCTGGTCGAGCAGACCAAGAGTCTCCTCGCCTACGAACAGACCGTGGCGAAGCGGATCTCGGACGAAGTGCACGATGGGCAGGTCTCGACACGCAACGTGCTGATGGCTCTTGTCGCGGCCGCTCTCGCCATCGGCGCCGGCGCCGCGACCTGGCTCGCCATCTCGCTGTCGAAGGGCCTGAACCTCGCCATGCACCACGCCCGCAAGGTGGGCACCGGCGACATCTCGGAGCGGATCATCCATTCCCGCAAGGACGAGATCGGCGAGCTGCTGACGACGATCTGCCAGATGCGCCTCAAGCTGAACGAGATCGTGTCCGAGATCCTCGCCTCGTCCTCGCAGGTGGCCGCCGGCTCCCAGCGCTCGGCCGACACCGCCAACCAGCTCTCCTCCGGCTCGACCCAGCAGGCCGCAGCCTCCGAAGAGGCCTCGGCGGCGGTGGAGGAGATGACCGCCAACGTGCGCCAGAACGCCGACAACGCCTCGACCACCGAGAAGATCGCCGCGCAGGCTAGCCTCTCCGCCGAGCGGACCGGCGTCGCCGTGGCCCATTCCGTCGAGGCCATGCGCGTCATCGCCGAGAAGATCTCGGTCGTCCAGGAGATCGCCCGCCAGACCGACCTTCTCGCGCTCAACGCGGCGATCGAGGCGGCGCGCGCCGGCCAGCACGGCAAGGGCTTCGCGGTCGTCGCCTCGGAAGTGCGCAAGCTGGCCGAGCGCTCGGCGACGGCGGCGCAGGAAATCGGCGAACTCTCGGCGCGCACGCTGATCTCGTCGGAAGAGGCCGGCCAGATGCTGACGGCGCTCGTGCCGGACATTCAGCGCACCTCGGAGCTCGTGGCGGAGATCTCGGCGGCGTGCCGCGAGCAGTCGGTCGGCATCGAGCAGATCAATCTGGCGATCCAGCAGCTCGACCAGGTGACGCAGTCCAACGCGGGCGCGGCCAACGAGATGTCGACGACGGCCGGAGAGCTGTCTACCGAGGCAGGACGCCTCGCCGACAAGGCCGGCTACTTCAAGCTCGAGCAGGGCTTCGCCACCGTGGCCGCCGCGTCGCCGCGCCAGGCCAGCGTCCAGGCGCTGCAGGCGAAGGTCCAGGCCTTCGGCGCCGCCCATGCCGGGCGCAAGCCTGCCGCATCCCCGGTTCGCAACCAGGCGAGCCAGGGCGGCCAGGGCATGGATCTCATGCTGGATGGCGATGGCTTCGAGAAGATGAGCGCCTGATATCAGGCACAGGGTCTGGCTGGGTGGTTCGGCCCTCTCGCCGATCGTCTTCCCGGCCGTTCCATCGATCTCCCGCCAGCAACGAAGCCGATCCGAGACGCGCTGCGATCTCGGGTCGGCTTTTCACGTCGCGGCGGCAAGCCTTGCCGACCTCGCCTTCCCTCTCGAACGCTCCGACCCCGAAAGGCCCTTTCCGTCCGAAGCCCCCAAGGGCTGTCCTGAAAATCCCACCCCTCCTCCGTCGCGGCCGTGCACGACAGGTGATTTCACTGCGAAAGCCGTGATACGTCTCCTTCAGCCGCCAGGACACACGCAGCGTGCGCCCCGGGAGGCGCGGACCCGCGTCGCCGCTCGGGCGACCCGTGACAGGACCTCGAGGGGGACACCGCATGCATCATCGTTTCAAGGCGTCGGCACTGGCTCTCTGGCTCGCCTGGCTGCCCGCCGGTCCGGTCCTCGCGCAGGACGGATCCATGCAGCCGGCGCCGGCGTCGGCCGGTACGATCGAGGAAGCGGCCTCGCTCCAGACCGCGCTCACCGCCTATCTCACCGGCGTGCCGTTCGAGAAGAAGCTGCTGCGGATCGAACCCGATCCCCACGGTCACCGGATCGTCCTCGATCCCGCCGCCGTGCTGTCCGACCTTGCCGGGACGCCCGTTTCGTTCGCGCCCCTGTCGCTGGTCGTCAGCGAGCGTGACGACGGGACGTGGAACGTCTTCACGCGGGATCCCGTCGTGGTCTCCGGCGCCTTCGACGTGGAAGGGCAGACGCAGCGCTTCGAGTATTCGCAAGGCTCGCAGCTGTTCAAGGGCGTCTATTCGCCCGCCCTCGCCACGTTCCTCTCCGCCGAGGCGCAAGTCGGCACCACCACCAACCGCTCGAACGACGCCGTCTCGGACAGCGTCGCCACGATCGGCGCGACGCGGTTGACGGTCGCCGCGACGCCGGCCGCGGACGGCGGAGCCGACGTCGCGTTCACGCAGGTCTACGACGCCGTGTCGCAGACGACCACCGTCCGGTTCCCGGTGGAGGAAGGCGCCCCGCCCTCCTCGTTCGGCTTCGAGATGGGCGCCAAAGGGGTGGAGACCCGCGGCTCCTTGAAGGCGGCGCGCACGCGCCCGATTCTCGATCTCTACGCGCTCGTCCTGTCGAACGCCGCCGATCTCGAACGCGACGCCAAGGGCACGCTCGCCGGCCCCTTCGGGATGGCGCTGAAGGACAGGCTCCGCTCCGTCCTGCCGCTCTGGTCGAGCCTCGATGGCACCGCGTCCGCCCGCGACGTCAAGGTCGCCTCGCTCTACGGCGAGTTCGGCATCGGCGAGGCCAGCCAGACGGTTCACCTCAGCGGCATCGCCGCGGACGCGTCCTTCGACATGGACGTGGCGCTGCGGGGCCTCGCGGTGACGACGCCGATGATGCCGGCCTGGGGCGCATCCCTCACGCCGGATCTCGTCGAACTCGGCGTCGCCGTTTCGGGCGTCGATCTCGCCACGCCGCTGGAGATGGCGCTCGAAAAGGCCGACTTCGCGAGCGATCCGCCGCTGACGCCGCAGGTGCAGGCCGACGTTCAGGCGGCCTTCGCCCCGGAACGCATCCGCGTGCGGATCAAGCCGAGCCGCATCCGCTCGCGCGATCTCGACGTCGCCTTCAGCGGCGAGGTCTCGCTCGCGTCCGGGCTGCCCGTCTCGACGATGGCGATCGACGTCGGCGGACTCGACACGGCGATCGCGACGCTTCAGGGCGCCGCCGCAAGCGATCCCAACCTGCATCAGGCCGTCGGCATGCTGCAGTTCGCCAAGGGTCTGTCGCGACCCAAGGACGGCGGTCGTCTCGAATGGGTGGTGGTCTCCGCCGGCGACGGCTCGGTCGCGATCAACGGCACGATGCTGAAAGGCCCGGACGAGCCGCCCGCCCTGGAGACCCCCGACGGCGAGACGCCCGGCGACGAGATGCCGGCCGTCGAAGTGCCCGCCGACGAGCTCTGAGACGCACCGCGGCATGGCCGCGACGGATCCTCCATGCGGGATCGGTCGCGATCGACGCGACGAAGCCGAACCGCAGCTCTCGCGAGGGAACGGCCCGTCGCCGCCCGGCACGCCCGCGCACCTCACCGCCCAAGTGACGCGGCGTCTTCAGAAGGCGTAGCGGACGGTGCAGTAGGGCATGGTCTGCGCCATCCATCCTAGAAGCTGGTCCAGCCACCGGCGCTTCCAGGCGACCTTGTAGCGAAGGTTGACCATGCCGCCCTCGCTGACCTTGCGTTCCTGCAGGTCGGGACGCCACAGCTCGTCCTCGCCCTTCGGGTGCCAGGCGAGATTGACGTCGTGCAGCGCCTCGTTGTGCGTGAGCATGATGACCTCGCACTTGAGCTGCGCCTTGGCGGCCGGCGTCAGCACGTCGTCGATCTCCTGGAAGAGCCGACGCCACTCCGCCTCCCAGCCCTCGTGGACGATCACCGGGCTGAAGTTCACATGCACCTCGTAGCCGGCGGCGACGAAGTCGTTGACGGCGGCGATGCGCTCGGCCATCGGCGAGGTGCGGATGTCGACGACCTTCGCCATCTCCGCCGGCATCAGCGAGAAGCGGACGCGGGTCCGGCCCTGCGGCTCGTAGGCGAGGAGATCGCGATTGACCCATTTGGTGGCGAAGGATGCCTTGGCGTTCGGGATCGCCCGAAAGGCGGCGACGAGATCCTCGACGTTGCGGGAGATCGTCGCATCGACCGAAAGATCGCCGTTCTCGCCGAGATCGTAGACCCAGGCCGCGGGATCGACCGTGTTGGGCTCGGTCTTGGGTCCGAGCCTGGCGGCATGGCGCTCGAGCGAGCGGACGATGTCGTCGACGTTGACGAAGACGCTGACGGGATTGGCGTAGCCCTTGCGCCGCGGCACGTAGCAGTAGGAGCAGGCCATCGCGCAGCCGTTCGAGGAGGACGGCGCGATGAAGTCGGCGCTGCGGCCATTCGGGCGCAGCGTCATCCCCTTCTTGACGCCGAGCACGAGGACGTCGCGCTTCAGCTTGAGCCAGTCCTCGGCGGCGGCGGCGGCGCGGTAGAGTTCGGGGTTGCGCCAGTGGCTGTCGATCTCGACCTGCCGGGCTTGCGGGAAGCGCGCGAGGATCTCGCGGCCTCGCGCGTAGGCGCGCACGGCGGGCTCCAGATAGATCAGTTGCGGGTCCAGAAGCGGGCGGAGCGTCATGTCCGCTACATGGCGCCGAACCGCGCGGCGGCCATGCGACGCAAGGGTTCGGCCCGGCATCGCCGACGCTTCGACGAGATCGTTCGGCCCGCGACGGTTTGGCGCCCCCGCGCGATGCGACGAATGCCGAGGCGCCGCTACATCAAGCCGCATCGAAGAACGGAAAACCCGAGGGTCCATGGCCGATCTCCCGCCGCTTCCGCCGGCCGCGCAAGCCTATCGTGCGGCCCTTCCGAAGGGCCGGTTCGTCGGCTTTCCGCTCGACGGACTCGACCGCACCGGCGTCAAGGCGTGGAAGGTCGCGCTGTTTCTCGACGACGCCGCCGCCCTGCCCGGCAATCTGCCGTCGGGCTATGGCTACGGCTTCGACGACGAGACCGCGCTGATCGGCGCTTTCGCGGAGATCGCCGAGGCGATCCTGCCGACCCTGCGGCTGATGGAGGAGCCGCGCTGGATCGGCTCCTACCGCGCGCTGCGAAGCGAACGGGGCGCGCGCGGCATCGTCGATCCCTTCACGCTGTGCCTGCCGGCCGGCAGCCCGGTCACGCACGACACGGAGCTCGCCTGGATCGAGGCCCGGCGCCGCGCCACCGGCGAGCCGGTCCTCGTGCCGATGGACGTCGCCGCCACCGACGTGTTCGAGTTGCCCGCCGGCTACCGGCCCTTCACCACGCTCATCACCAACGGGCTCGGCGCCGGCCCCGATCTCGAATGGGCGGTCGGGCACGGGCTGCTCGAACTCCTGCAGCGCGACGGCAACGGCTTGGGCTTCCGGGCGCTCGACCGGGGCGAGGTGCTCGACATCGACCCCGCCGATCTCGACCCGCCGACGCGCGAGCTGCTGCGCCATCTCGACGAGGTGGGGATCGACGTGCTGCCGAAATTCGCGAGCGACGCGTTCGGCCTCGCCAACGTCTATGTCGTGGGCTGGGACCGGCTGGGTTTCGGGCCGCGCACGCCCATCATGCTCTCGGCCTGCGGCGAGGCCTGCGATCCCGACCGCAGCGTTGCGCTGCGCAAGGCGCTGCTGGAGTTCTGCTCGGCGCGGGTTCGCAAGACCTACGCGCACGGGCGCATGAGCGAGCCGCGCAGCGTCGCGCCGGACGGGTTCGTCGAGGCCTTCCTGCAGGGTGCCATGCCGAGCCTCGTCGACGGCGAGAGCCGGGCCTTCACAGCCATGCGCGACTGGGCGACGCGCGAGGCGGCGGACCTGCGGGCGACCCTCGAGCGGACCGTCTATGCCCGGCGCACGATGAAGCCCTTCACCGAGCTGCCCGCCACCGCCCTGCCGACGACGCGCGAGCGCGGACGCTTCGCGGCGGAGGCGCTGGAGGCGGCAGGCTTCGACGTGCTGGTGGTCGACGGCTCGCCGCGGGACGGCAGCGTCGGGGTGGCGAAGGTCATCGTGCCCGGCCTCGAGGTGGAGACGATGAGCTACTACCGGATCGGCGAGCGCAACACGCGCCGCCTCATCGAGCGCGGCAGCGACCTCGTGCGCTTCGGCGAGCCGAGCGAGACGCTTCGCCCCATCCGCCTGACGCCGGAGGCGCTGGAGCGGCTCGGCGGCCGTCCACCGCTTCTCGACATCGAGGCCGTCGATCGCACGGTCGGGCCGCTCTATCCGCTCTACCGCGAGCCCGAGGCGCTGCATGTCGCCTGGAGTCTGGAGCGCGAGGTGGCGGGGTCAGCCAACGCGCCGTGACGGCCCGGCGACGGCGCTGACGTAGAAGCGTTGCAGCGCCAGGAAGACCGCGATCACCGGCGCGATGGTGACGAGGATCATCGCCTGCTGCAGCGACTGCTGGGCCTCGGTGTCGAAGGCGCCGCGCACCATGTAGATGCCGATCGGCGCGGTCTGGAGGTCCGGCGCGCTCTGGGTGACCGTCAGCGTCCAGGCGACCTCGTTCCAGTGGTAGACGAAGACGAAGAGCGCGAGCGTCGCGGCGGCCGGGCGCACGATCGGCAGCACGATCGACCAGAGGATGCGGAGCTCGCCGGCGCCATCCATGCGGGCGGCCTCGATGAGATCGTCGGGCACGCCCACCAGGAACTGGCGCATCAGGAACACCCCGTACCAGGAGACCGAGAAGGGCAGGATCAGCGCGGCGTAGGTGCCGAGCAGCCCGGTGCCGCCATGGCCGAAAAGGTCGTTGCCGCCGAGGAGCGGCCAGTAGCGCAGGATGAAGACGAGCGGGATCAGGAACAGGAAGAAAGGGAAGAGCTGCGCCACGATCACGAAGCGCAGGAGAAGATCGCGGCCGCGGAAGCGGAACTTCGCCAGCGCGTAGCCGGCGGTGACGCTGGTGGCGACCTGCAGCACGGTGATCGCCACCGTGACGACGACGCTGTTGAAGATCCAGAGGGCGAGCGGATAGCGCGCGAAGACGTCCGCGAAGTTCTGCCAGACCGGCGTCGCCGGCCAGTAGCCGGGCGGGCGCATCAGGCGCTCGGCGGGCGTGCGCAGCGCCCCCAGCAGAAGGTCGAGAAACGGCACCACCATGATCGCGGCGCCGACGAAAAGCACCGCGAACCCGGCCCAGCGCCAGGGCGAGGATCGGCGTCGGCGTGGCACCGACGGGGCAACGGGCGAGGCGTCGGCCAGGGGGGCAGCCAGGGAGGGAGCGGAGGCGACGGGCTGCATCACCATGCCTCCAGCCCGCCCCGGCGCATCGCGCGCAGGAGCACGAGCGCGATCGCGAAGACGAGAGCGAGCAGGACGTAGGCGCCCGCCGACGCCATGCCGAGGCGCAGGTCCGCAAAGGCCATGTTGTAGAGATGCAGCGCCGCGACGTTGGTGCTGTTCACCGGCCCCCCGTCCGTCAGCACCAGCATGAGGGCGAAATAGCCGATGCCCTTGATCATGTTGCTCATGACGATGAGGAGGATCGTCGGCTTCAGGAGCGGCAGCGTCACGTACCAGAGCACGCGCCAACGGCCGGCACCGTCCATCTCGGCCGCCTCCTCGCAGCGCTCGTCGACGGCGTCGAGGCCGGAGGCGAGCAGCATCATGTCCTGCCCGACATGGAACCAGACGAAGACCACGACGAGCGCCGCCATGGCGTAGCCGGGATCGGCGAGCCAGGCGGGGCCGGCGAGCCCGAGCGCTCCGAGGAGGCGGTTCACGAGGCCATAGGGGTCGGCGAGCAGGAACTGCCAGATATAGGCGACCGCGACGACGTTGGTGACCATCGGCAGCCAGAAGGCGCTGCGCCAGACACGCTGGAACCGGCTGCGCCGGAAGGCGAGTGCGAAGGCCAGCGCCAGCGGCACCCCGACCGCGATCGTCGCCCCGACGAAGGCGGCGGTGTTGCGAAGGCTGAGGAAGAACAGCGGATCGCGGGAGAGGAGATAGCGGTAGTTCGCGAGCCCAACGAAGCGCGGCGGCGCGAGCGAGTTCCAGGTCGTGAAGCTCAAACCCAGCGACAGGGCCAGCGGCAGCACGAAGAAGACGAGGCCCGCAACGAGCGTCGGCGCGAGGAAGAGATACGGCGCGAGCCGGCGTCCGAGCGTCATGCGGCGGGGTGGTGGGCCATGGGCGACGCGACGATCACTGCGGCAGGGCCAGGAGGTCGGTGATCTCGCGGTCTGCCTTCGCGAGCGCATCGGCCGGCGCGAGGCGGCCGAGCCAGGCCTCCTCGATCGCGGTGCGCAGGACCCGGTCCATTTCGGCGGTCTGCGCGATGTTCGGGTCGCTCAACGCGCGGCCCGAGCGTAGCGCATCGACGAAGGGCCGGCTGAACGCGTCGCCGAACTCCGCCTCGGACGCCGCGAGATCGGCCTTGTTGGCCGTGAGGCTGCCGAGCGACACCAGCATGTCGCCGACGCAGGAGCGCTGACCTGCGGCAGCCGGCGTGTTCAGCCAGCGCAGGAAGGTCCACGCCTCGGCGGGATGGGGGCTGTTGGCGTCCACCGCCTGATAGAAGGAATACTGATAGGTCTTCCAGTCCGGCCAGCCGGGGATCGGCGCGACGCCGACCACGGCGTCGAGCTTGTCGCCGAGGCCCTCGCGCATCAGCTGCTTCATCCAGTTGGCGCCGATGATCATGCCGATGCGCCCGGCCGGGAAGTCGCGGATCTGGTGCGAGGCGCTGGTCAGGCCGTCGCGGAACAGGCGCGCCTGCCCCTCCAGCACCTCGACGGCGGCGGGCTCGGTGAGGTGCGTTCCCGCAAGATCGTCGGTGAGGATCTGCGAGCCCTTCGAGAAGAGCAGCGTGCGGAACGGATGCGCGGCGTTGGCGACGCTCGGCCCGAACGCGTAGCCGGCGACCTCGACGCGCCCGAGGGCGTCGCGCTTGGCGATCTTGCCGGCAGCGTCCATCACGCCGGCCCAGTCCTTCGGCGGCTCGGCGATCCCCGCCTCGGCGAAGAGCTGCTTGTTGTAGATCAGCATGTAGACGGCGACTTCGGCAGGAATGCCCCAGAGCCGATCGTCCACCACCGCCGACTGGACCGTGCTCGCCTCGAAGCCGTCGGCGATGAAATCGGCGATCTCGCGCGGCGGCTCGGCGAGGATGGCGTTGTCGACGAGGCGTTTTCCCCAGATCGAATAGACGTTGTAGATGTCGGGGCTCGCGCCCGAGATCCGCGAGGTCATGACGTTCTGCATGAAGTCGGCGATCGGGGTCTGGCGATAGGCGATGCGGACCCCGGGGGTCTCGCTCTCGTAGCGCCGGAAGCAGGCGGTGAGCGGCGCCATCTCGGCATCGGTGTAGTGCGCGGCGAAGGTGAGGGTCACCGGCTCCTGTGCGCCAGCGGCGGCGGTGGCCAGGAAGAGTGCGGACAACGCGGCGATCGCATGCTGACGGACCTGATGCATTTCGCGCTCTCCCTCGGCTTCCGAATTCGGCGCGAACATGCCGCATCGCGCGCCGTCTCGACACCCGTTCCGAGGGTGATCGCCTCGCGCAAGACGTTATGTCGCAAGATGGGAAGGGACGCGCGGCGTCAGCGTCGCCTTGGGGCCGATCTCGGAGAGACGCCCCGGCGAACGAGGCATCTTATTCGACGAGAAGACCCGCTCGGGGGAGGACCGAGCGGGCCGGGTCGACGCATCATCTGGGAGGACACGATGCCAGGACAGGATGCCACCGAAAGCTGACGCGGAGCCGATCCGGTGGGATCGGCGGCTGTCGCCCGCTTCGCGACCCGGCGCCGCAATTCGAGGAACCCTGCTACCAGTTGGTGACGGAGCCGTCGGGTCGCTTGAGATGGGGCGCCTCCCAGAAGCGGAAGGGCTCGCGCGTCAGCGCCTTCTCGTCCACCTCGATTCCGAGACCGGGCGCGTCGGAGACCGGATAGACCGCGCCCTCCAACCGCGGCTGCACCGGGAAGATCTCGCTGGAATCGAAGCCCAGATGCCGCTCGACGGGCGAGGAGCGCGTCTCCAGCCAGGCAAAGTTCGGCACCGCCGCCGCGAGGTGAATGGTCGCCGCCGTGCAGACGGGGCCGAGCGGATTGTGCGGCATAAGGTCGACGTAATGCGCCTCGCTCCAGCCGGCCACCTTCATCGCCTCCGTCAGCCCGCCGACATTGCAGACGTCGATCCGGTTGAACTGGTGGATGTCGCGCTCGATGAAGGGCAGGAACTGCCATTTCGAGGCGAACTCCTCGCCGATGGCGAAGGGAATGTCGGTGAGGCGGCGCAGCGCCTCGTAGGCGGCGGGGGTCTCGTCGCGGATCGGCTCCTCCAGGAAGTCGAGCGTTCCCATGGGCATGCGCTGGCAGAAGGAGGCGGCCTCGGCGACGCTGAGACGATGGTGGTAGTCGATGCCGAGCGCCACCTCGGTGCCGAGCGCCTCGCGTGCCCGCACCATCCAGCTTGCCGTCTCGGCCAGCGAGCGACGCGGGTCGAGGCGGTCGGGGCTTTCTTGCCCGGCCGACATGAAGCGGATGCAGTCCCAGCCGGCGTCCATGAGCTCGCGCGCCTGCTCGATCATCGCCTCGCCGGGCGCGGCGGCCGTGGTGGCGAAGGTCGGCACGTGGTCGCGCTGCTTGCCCCCGAGAAGATCGTAGACGGGCACGCCGAGCGCCTTGCCCTTGATGTCGTGGAGCGCGATGTCGATCGCCGACATGGCGGCGGTGAGGACGCGCCCGCCCTCGAAATACTGCGAGCGGTACATTTCCTGCCAGAGCGCGCCGATCCGCATGGGATCGCGCCCGACGAGGAACTGCGCGTAGTGCTCGATCGCGCCCGCCACCGCCTTTTCGCGGCTGGACAGGCCGGACTCGCCCCATCCGAAGACGCCCTCGTCGGTCTCGATCTTGACGAGGAGCTGGTTACGCGTGCCGACCCAGACGGGAAACGGACGCACGGCGACGATCTTCATGGGCGGTGCCTCGAAGCGGGGACAAGGAAAGGGGGTGGGCTACCAGTGCCAGAGCGTGCCGTCGGCGAGACGGTTCACGGGCAGGTAGGCGCGCTCGTAGGGGTAGCGGGCCGCGAGCGTCTCGTCGATCTCGACCCCGTGGCCCGGCCGGTCGCCGGGGTGGAGAAGGCCGTCGGCGAAGCTCCAGGCATGCGGAAAGACCTCGTGCGTGGCGTCGGTGTAGCCGGAATATTCCTGGATGCCGAAGTTCGGCGCCCAGAGGTCGAGATGGAGGTTGGCGCCGAGACACACCGGCGACATGTCCATCGCCCCGTGGCAGCCCGTGCGAACGCCGTAGACGGCGGCGAAATCCATGATCCGGCGCAGCGCCGTCGGCCCGCCCGCATGCACGGCGGTGGTGCGGATGTAGTCGACGAGCTGCTCCTCAATGAGGAGCCGTGCGTCCCAGATCGTGTTGAACACCTCGCCCACCGCCAGCGGCGTCACGGTGTGCCGGCGGATGAGGCGAAAGCTTTCCTGATGCTCGGCGGCCACCGCGTCCTCCAGCCAGAAGAGGCGGTGGGGCTCGAGATCCTTGCCGAGGCGCGCGGCCTCGATCGGCGTCAGGCGGTGGTGGGCATCGTGCAGGAGATGGAGGTCGAAGCCGTAGGCGTCGCGCAGCGCCGCGAAGAGCTTCGGCGTGTGGACGAGATATTTCGCGGTGTCCCAGGCCTCCTCGCGCGGCAGCGCGTCGGTCGCGGCGCTGGTCGAGAGCGAGAAGGCGCCGGTGCCGTAGACGTTCGGCAGGCCGGGAATGCCGGACTGGGAGCGGATCGCCCGATAGCCCTCGGCCTGGCGCCGGCCGACGGCCTCGACCGTCTCCTCGATCGTGGTGCCCTGCGCGTGGCCGTAGCACAGCACGTGCTCGCGCGAGGCGCCGCCGAGCAGATCGTAGAGCGGCATCCCCGCCGCCTTGGCCTTGATGTCCCAGAGCGCGGTGTCGATGCCCGCGATCGCCGCCATGGTGACCGGCCCGCGCCGCCAGTAGGCGCCGCGATAGAGATACTGCCAGACGTCCTCGATGCGGGCGGGATCGCGCCCGAGGAGGCAGGGGATCACGTGCTCCTCCAGGTAGGCGACGACAGCGAGCTCGCGCCCGTTCAGCGTGGCGTCGCCGATGCCGGTGAGCCCCTCGTCCGTGACGATCTTCACGGTCACGAAGTTGCGGCCCGGGCAGGTCACGATGACCTTGATGTCCTGGATCTTCATGCGACGTCTTTCAGGCGGTGTAGCGGAAGCGGGTGTGGAGGCGGCGCTCGCGCGGGTCGGGGCGTGGAATGGCCGAGAGCAGCGCCTTGGTGTAGCCGTGCTGCGGGTCGTCGCAGACCTGGTCGGTCGGGCCGGTCTCGACGATGCGGCCGCGATACATCACGGCGACGCGGTCGCACATGTAGCGGATCACCCCGATGTCGTGGCTGATGAAGACGTAGGAGAGGTCGAGCTCGTCCTGCAACCGGATCAGGAGGTCGAGCATCTGGGCGCGCAGCGACACGTCGAGGGCGGCCGTCGCCTCGTCGGCGACGATGAGGCGGGGCTTCAGCGCGATGGCGCGCGCGATCACGATGCGCTGGCGCTGCCCGCCCGAGAAGGCGTGCGGATAGCGCTCGCGCCAGGCGGGTTCCAGCCCGACCTGCGCGAGCAGCGCCGACACCCGCTCGTCGAGCTCGCGACCCTTGGCGATGCCGTTGACGTAGAGCGGCTCGCCGACGATCTGGGCGACCGTCATGCGCGGGTTGAGCGAGGAGACCGGGTCCTGGAAGATCATCCGGATCTCGCGCCGGCAGTCCTTCAGCGTGCGCCGGTCGGCCGTGACGAGATCGGTGATCGAGCCGTCGGCCCGGCGATAGTCGATCGAGCCCGAGGACGGCTCGTAGACGCGCAGGAGGCAGCGCCCCATCGTCGTCTTGCCCGATCCCGACTCGCCGACGATGCCGAGCGTCTCGCCGGGCGCCACCGCGAGCGAGACGTCGTCCACCGCGCGCAGCGGCGTCGGCCCCTTGCCGAAGGTCATGGAGAGCGAGCGCACCTCGATCAACGGCGCGGCCGGCGCGGTTCTCGCGGGGCGGTCGAGGCGGATCTCGGCCTTCTGCTCGAGCTTGCGCGCCGAGCGGATCAGCATCCGCGTGTAGTCGGCGCGCGGCGCGTGGAAGATGCCGTCGGTCGGCCCGGTCTCGACCAGCCGGCCCGCGTGCATCACCGCCACCTCGTCGGCGATCTCGGCGACGACGCCCATGTCGTGCGTGATGAAGAGGACGCCCATGCCGTGCTCGCGCTGCAGCTTGGCGATGAGGTCGAGGATCTCGGCCTGCGTGGTCACGTCGAGCGCCGTGGTCGGCTCGTCGGCGATCAGCATGGACGGATTGCAGGCGAGCGCCATCGCGATCATGGCGCGCTGGCGCATGCCGCCGGAGAACTCGAACGTGTAGCGGTCGGCCGCCGCGGCGGCGTTGGGAATCTCGACTTGACTGAGAAGCTCGACCGCGCGCCGCCGCGCCTCGGCGCCCGACAGCCGCAGATGGACGCCGAGCGCCTCCTCGATCTGGTTGCCGATCGTGTGGACCGGCGAGAGCGAGGACATCGGCTCCTGGAAGATCATCGCGATCTCGCGCCCGCGCACGGCGCGGATCTCGCGCCCGCGTGGGTCGAGCGCGGCGAGGTCGACGCTCGTCCCGTCCTGGCGGTGAAGCCGCATCGAGCCGCCCACGATCCGCCCCGGTCGATCGACGATCTGGAGGATCGAGCGCGCGGTGACGCTCTTGCCCGAGCCGGACTCGCCGACCACCGCGAGCGTGCGTCCGCGGCGCACGTCGAAGCTGACGCCGTCCACGGCCTTGAGGACGCCCGTGCGGTTCTCGAAATGGGTCTGGAGATCGCGCACCTCGAGGACGAGCTCGGGGATGGCGGCAGCGTCGGGGGCGATTGCGGCGTCGGGGGTGTCGGTCATCGGCTGTAGGGGTCGGCGGCGTCGCGCAACCCGTCTCCCAGGAAGTTGAGGGCGAGCACCGCGATCACCACCGCGCCGCCGGGAACGAAGAGGAGCCAGGGCGCCTGGCTGACGGCGCGGATGTTCTGCGCCTCCTGCAGCAGCACGCCCCAGGAGACGATCGGCGGCTGCAGCCCGATGCCGAGAAAGGAGAGCGAGGTTTCCGCCAGGATCATGGTGGGGATGGCGAGCGTCATCACCGAGATGATGTGGCTGGCGAAGGAGGGCACCATGTGCCGCAGGATGACGCGAGCCTCTGAGGCCCCGTCGAGCCGCGCGGCGAGGACGAAGTCCTCGGTGCGAAGGCTGAGGAAGCGGCCGCGCACTTCGCGTGCGAGACTCGTCCAGCCGATCAGCGAGATGATCAGCGTGATCATGAAATAGGTGCGCACCGGCGGCCAGTTCAGCGGCACCGCGGCGGCCAGGCCCATCCACAGCGGAATGGTGGGCACCGAGCGCAGGAACTCGATGACGCGCTGGATCGCGGTGTCGATCGCCCCGCCGTAATAGCCGGAGATGCCGCCGAGGACGACGCCGAGCACGAGGCTCATGGCGACGCCGACGAGGCCGATCGAAAGCGAGATGCGCGCCCCGTAGACGACGCGGCTGAAGATGTCGCGCCCGAGCCGGTCGGCGCCGAGAAGGTAGAACGGCTTGCCCGGCTCCAGCGAGCCGATCAGCTTGCGCTGCATCGGCACGAGGCCGGCGAGCTTGTAGGGCGCGGAGGGCACGAAGAAGCCGACGCGCACCGGGTTCTCGGGGTCGGCCTGGAAGACGCGGCGCATGGCGACGCGGTCGATCTCCATCTTGAGGCCGGCGGCATGCGGGGCGAAGCGCGTCCCCTCCCCGTCCGGCAGGAACAGCCCGATGCCCTGCGGCGGCGCGTAGGTGTAGCGCGCGTTGGCCGCGTTCGGGTCGAAGGGCGCGATGAAGTCGGCGAAGAGCGCGACGAGATAAAGGAGCGCCACCACGACGAGGCTGACGACGGCCAGCTTGTGGCGCCGGAACTTCAGCCAGAACAGCGTCCACTGGCCGGCGACGGCGAGATCGCGACGGCCGGTCTCGAGCGGCGAGGGCTGCGGGGCGATCGGTTCGCCGAGGGTGGTCGCGATGTCGCTCATTGGAAGCGGATCCTCGGGTCGGCGATGGCGAGGAGGATGTCGGAGACCAGCGTCCCGACCAGCGTCAGGACGCTCACCATCAGGATGATCGAGCCGGCGAGATACATGTCCTGCGCCAGCAGCGCGCGCAGCAGCATCGGCCCGGTGGTCGGCAGGCTGAGCACCACTGAGACGATGATCTCGCCCGAGACGAGCGCCGGCAGGATCCAGCCGAGCGTCGAGATCAGCGGGTTGAGCGCGACGCGCACCGGATACTTGAGGAGCAGCCGGAACTCCGAGACGCCCTTGGCGCGGGCGGTGGTGACGTAGGGCTTGTGCAACTCGTCGAGGAGGTTGGCGCGCATGATGCGGATCAGCGAGGCGAGGCCCGCCGTGCCCACCACCAGGATCGGCAGCCAGACATGGGCGAGGAAGTCGGCGAACTTCATCAGGCTCCAGGGCGCGTCGACCATGGCGGGCGAGAAGAGCCCGCCGACGCTCGTGCCGAAATAGCTGACGGTGACGTACATGAGCACGAGCGCCAGCAGGAAGTTCGGGATGGCGAGGCCGAGAAAGCCGAAGAAGGTCGCGACGTAGTCGCCGATCGAATATTGCCGCACCGCCGAGTAGATGCCGATCGGCAGCGCCAGCGCCCAGATGAACAGGAGCGTGCAGAAGGAGATCAGGAACGTGTAGCCGAGCCGGCCCCAGATGACGTCGGTGACCGGCCGGTTCAACTCGAACGAGATGCCGAAGTCGCCGCGCGTCACGATGCCGGAGATCCAGTAGAAATACTGGATCCAGATCGGCTGATCCAGGCCGTAGCGCTCGCGCAGCACCTCGACCGTGCCCATCTCCACCGCGCCGCCGCCGCTGGCCCAGTCGGCCATGAGCGTCGTCAGGTAGTCGCCGGGCGGCAGCTGGATGATGACGAAGGCGACGATCGAGACCGCGAACAGGGTGGGAACCATGTACGCGACGCGTCGCAGGATGAAGCGGAGCATCCCGGTGTCCTTACCGTTGTTCGAGAGTGGACCGACATTCGCGGGGGCGACTGCCGCCCGCCGGGCAGCCGCGGCGCGCTCAGCGCCTCACGGCGCCGGCCGGTCGAAGTACCACTGGGTCAGCGTCGGGGCGGGGTGCCAGAGATTGCCGGTGATCGGGATCGGCTCGACGACGTTCTTGATGTCGCGGTTGATCAGCGCATATTTCGGCATCGGGCGCGAGATGCCGATCGTGTAGAAATTGTCGGCCGCCTTCTCCAGGAAGACCTTCATGGCCGCGAGCCGCGCCTCGTCGGTCACCGCCTCGTTGACCTTGTCGTAGAGCGCCATCTGTTCCCTCACGGGCGCCGGCGGCTCCTCGCCCTTGGAATGGTCGGCGTACCAGTCGGCCCATTTCGAGGCGAAGAAGATGTCGGCCTTCTGGAAGGGCATGTAGCAGCGCACGTCGGTATAGGCTTCGGCGCGCCCGCCCACGCAATTCCAGATGTAGGCGTCCTGCTCGTTGGCGTACCACATGGAGTTGAGGCGGGCGCGGTCGGTGGTGCGGATCTGGATGTCGAGCCCGACCTCGGCCGCGTATTGCTGCACCATCTGCATGATGTCGGGGTAGGACAGGCCGAAGACGTCGGCGACCATGAAGGTGATCGTCAGGCGCTTGCCGTCGGGCCCGAGCCGGAAGCCCTGCGCGTCCTTCTGGTCGAGGCCGATCCGGTCGAAGATCGCCTTGGACTGTTCGGGATCGTAGGCGACGTACTGGTCGGAGAGGCGCTGGTTGTAGAGCTCGTGCTCGGGCAGCGGGCCGACCTGCGCCGGCGAGCCCTGCCCGACATAGACGAGGTCGATGATGTCCTGCCGGTTGATCGCGTGGCTCAGCGCGATGCGGAAGTCCTTGGTGTTGAAGAGCTTGTTCTTGACGGGGTCCTGCACGTTGAGGTTCAGGATCAGCGTCGCGTCGTTGGCCGGCAGGTCGGCGACGTCCATCAGACGGTAGTGCCCCTGCTCCTGGGCATCGTAGAGCACCGACTTGTAGGTCGAGTTGTTGATGTGGCGGAAGGCGTAGTCCAGCTCGCCGCTGGTCGCGCGCAGGAGCATGAGCTGGACGTCGTCGAGCTTGGCCCAGGTGATCCCGTCGAGATAGGGCAGCTGGTTTCCTGCGGGATCGACCTTCCAGTAGTAGGGATTGCGGCTCGCCACCACGCGGTCCTGGTCGGCATAGGGCACGGTCAGAACCCAGGGGTTGAGCGTGGGAAGCTCCAGGTTCTGCCAGTAGACCGGCTGGAAGTTCGGCGAGACCTTCGAGTTGAACAGCGAGACCCAGTCGCCGACCGAGGGGTTCTTCGCCAGAAGGGCGGGGATGCCCTCCTTGTTATACTTTTCGTGGAACTGCGAGAGGTAGTGCTTGGGATAGATGATCGGAGCATGGCCCTGCCCGTAGGCCAGCTGCTGCAGGAACAGGCCGTAGGGGCTCTCGAAGCGGAAGACGACGGTCTCGTCGTCGATCTTCTCGACCACGGCAGGCTTGCCGGCGACCGTGAAGGTCTGGTTCTTCGACGGGGTCAGGGCCGGGTTCGAGAACACGTCCTCGTACCAGAACAGGATGTCGTCGGCGGTGAAGGGCGCGCCGTCCGACCAGCGCATGCCCTTGCGCAGCTTGAAGGTGAAGGTCTTGGCGTCGGGCGAGGCGTCGACGCTCTCGGCAATGGACGGAACGACCTTCGTCCAGTCCGGCGTCCAGCGCACGAGGGTCTCGTTCGCGATGGTGCGGGTGATGTTGTACTGGTCGCCGCCGCCGAGAATCGTGGTGCGCAGATTGCCGCCGTAGCGGCCGGGACCGTCGATCAGCGTCTCCACGAAGGGCGCCTGCGGCAGGCGCTCGGCCACGGCGGGCAGGCTGCCGTCGGCGACCTTGGCGTCGAGCATCGGCGCCTGGCGGTAGTCGGCCGCGAGCGCCGGGGAGCCCAGCGTCAGCGCGAGCGTCGAAACGAGGGCCCAATGCCAGGACAGGCTTCGCCGAACAACAGACGTCATCGCTCTTCCTCCCGTCGGAGCCTGCTTTGCGCAGTGTCTCCTGGTTTCATGCCGGCTCTCTTCGGAGAGCAATTGCCATCATAACGAACAGATCGTACATTATCTGTCAAACGGAATGTGTGAAGAAATATGTCTCCCGAACGTCTGGCCCTCCGGTCTTCACCGGACACCGAGAGCGAAGCGCTGACGCCGGCGGCGTCGAGCCGCATCTACGACCGGCTGCTCGCCGACATGCTGGCCGGCCGCATTCCGGCGGGCGCGCGGCTCAAGGTGAGCGAGCTCGCGGCCCGCTACGGCACGAGCACCAACCCCGTGCGCGAGGCGCTGCAGCAGCTGCGGGGCGAGGGCTTCGTGGTGATCGAGCCCAACCGGGGCGCCCGCGTGCGCCCGATCGACGAGGGCTTCGTGCGCGACATGTACGAGATCAACGCGCTTATCGAACCCTATCTCGTGCGCTGGTTCAGCGACTACGCGACCGATGCCGAGATCGGCCGCATGGAGGAGATCCAGGACGAGATCGAAGCGCTCGGCTTCGAGCGGCACGATCGCTACAGCCAGCTCGACGACGCCTTCCATCTCGTCGTCTACGACCGGCACTACAATCGCAACGCGGTCGAGCTCTGGCACCGCCATCGCAGGACGCTGAGCACGATCAGCCGGGACATGGCGATCGGGCGCTCGCGCTATGCGGCGCGGCAGGCCGAGCACCGCGAGCTGATCGCCTGTCTGAAGCGTCAGGACGCGGACGGCGCGGCGCGCGCCATCGAAACGCATGTGCGCGGCTCGGGCCGCCACATCATCGATCTGCTGCGCTCCGGCGGCGGCCGGAACGACACGGCACTTTCTGCGGGAGCGGACCCCGCACGGATGCGGGGGCTCGACAAACCCTGACGCGCGACGCCGCGGCCGGGCCTTGCCGGCGCCTTCCGGCACGAGGAAGGTTCGGAGCGCCGCGGCCGGGATGGCAACGGGGTCCGCGATACGGAGCCAGGGCACGGCTCCTCGCGACGGTGGGCCCGCGTCGATGCCCGAACTCTCTTGGGGTGGGACCGCCTGAGCCTGTCCTCCAGCCCAAACGACGGCATGAGCACGCGAAGCCAGCCGGCGCACCCAGGCTTGGCGTGGCAACCACCGAACCCGTTCGAACGCGTCGATCCGCGCTTGACAAGAACCGCCGCACGATCCCAGACTGAAATCGGTTTCATGAGGGGATCGGGGACGTGCAGCTGGATCTGTCGGTGCTGTTGCCCCACTCTGGCGTCCTCTGGCGAGGCGCCTTCCTGTCGGCGGAAGTCTGCGTGCTCGCCATCGTCGGCAGCACGGTGCTCGGCGCGCTCATTGCCATCGCCCGCACCTCCTCGTCGCGCTGGCTCCGGGCTCTCGCCTATGCCTATGTCGACCTCTTCCGGAACGTGCCGTTCCTCGTGCAGCTGTTCTTCCTCTATTACGGGCTGCCGGAGATCGGCCTCTACATCGACGCCTTCACGACAGGCGTCGTCGCGCTCTCGGTCTCGGGCGGCGCCTTTGCCTCCGACGCCATCCGTTCGGGCATTCTTGCCATCGAGCCCGGCATTCTGGAGGCTGCCGAGGTCAGCGGCTTGCCGCGCCGGGTGATCTTCACCCGCATCGTGCTGCCGATCGCGCTGCGCACGGCGGTCCGCCCGCTCGGCTCGGTGCTGGTCAACCTCATCCTCACCTCCTCGATCCTCTCCGCCATCACGCTGAACGAGCTGACGGGAACCGGGCGCATCGTCGCCTCCGACACCTTCCGGCCCTTCGAGGTCTATGCGGTGCTGCTCGTCGCCTATGCCCTGCTCACCTGGGCCGTCTCGGTCGGCGTCAATCTCCTGCACCGACGCCTGAACCACGGCATGGCGCAGGACGTCGCCTGATGCGCTACACCGAGTTCACGTCCTACGATCTGATCCTCCTCGCGCAGGGGCTCGGCGTCAGCCTCGGGCTGTTCCTCGCGACCTCGGCGATCGGTCTCGTGCTCGGCACGCTCTGGGCAGTGGCGCGCTTCTACCGCGTGCCCGTGCTCTCGCAGGGACTGACGCTTCTCGCCGAGCTCCTGAAGAACTCGCCGGTGCTGGTGCAGCTCTTCCTCGTGTTCTTCGGCCTGCCGGCCTTCGCGCGGATCAACGTCACGCCCGTCGAGGCCGCGCTCATCACGCTCTCACTCAACACCGCCGCCTTCGTCTTCGTGATCGCCGTCTCCGGCATCGAGGCGGTGGGGCGCGATCAGATCGAGGCGGCGCGGGTCTTCGGCCTCACGCGCTGGCAGGTGCTGCGCCGCGTGGTCGGGCCGCAGGCGATCGCCTTCGGCATCGGGCCGCTGATCGCCCTTCTCGTCAACCAGCTGCAGGTGACCTCGCTCATCTCGGTGATCGGCATCACCGACCTCACCAAGGTCGGCAACATCCTGAACCTTCGCACGCTCAAGCCCTTCGTGGTCTGGAGCGTCGTCGGGCTTCTCTACTATGGCGCGGCGAAGCTCGTCGCCCATCTCGGCGCGCGCCTCGAGACGCGGCTGCGCGCCCACAATTCCTGGCGGGGGCTCTGACATGCTGACCGTGGAGAACGTGCGAAAGGTCTTCGGCGCCGCCACCGTGCTGGGCGGGGTGGACCTCGCGATCCGGCCCGGCGAGGTCGTCTCGGTGCTCGGCACCTCGGGCTCGGGCAAGTCGACGCTGATCCGCTGCATCAACGGGCTGGAGCGGCTCGACGGCGGGCGCATCACGGTGGACGGGTTCGACGTCTCCAAGCCCAAGGAACTCGCCGAGGCGCGCAAGCGCTCGGGCACCGTGTTCCAGCTCTTCAACCTCTACCCGCACATGACGGCAGTCGAGAACGTCATGCTGGCGCCGGTCGAGGTGCTGAAGCGCCCGCGGCGCGAGGCGGAAGCCAAGGCACGCGAGATCCTCGCCTCGGTCGGTCTCGCGCCGCGCGCCGACGCCTATCCCGCGCAGCTTTCGGGCGGCCAGCGCCAGCGCGTCGGCCTTGCCCGCGCGCTCGCCATGGAGCCGCGCTACCTGCTGCTCGACGAGGTGACGAGCGCGCTCGATCCCGAGATGACCGCCGAGGTGCTGGCGATCCTCGCCGAACTCGCGAAGACCGGCACCACCATGCTCTTCGTCACCCACGAGATCGAGTTCGCCCGTCGCATCTCCGACCGGATCGTCTTCCTCGACGCCGGGCGCCTGCTCGTGGACCTGCCGGCGGCGGAGTTCTTCAGCCCCGCCGGGGGCCTCGCCAACCCGCGCATCGCGCAATTCCTCTCCAAGATGCACAGGGACTGAAGCATGCTGCTTCTCGCCAACGCCGAGGCCTGGCCGGGCTTCGCCACCAGTGTGGACCGCCTGCGCGGCGGAATGCCCAGCCTCGACGCCATGGTGGAGGGCATCGGCCTCGTGGAGCGCGAGACCAAGGTGCGCAGCGTCGGCCATGGCGGCTGGCCCAACATGATCGGCCGAATGGAGTTCGACGCCGGCGTGATGGACGGCACCACCCGCGAGGTCGGCGCGGTGGGCGCCGTGCCCGACACGCTGCCCGTCTCGAAGCTGGCGCTCGAGGTGATGCGCCGCCTGCCGCACGTCATGCTCACCGGCGACGGGGCGCGGCGCTTCGCCACCGAGATCGGCTTTCCCCACGACGAGACGCTGCTGGACGACAGCCGCCGCGTCTGGTGGGAGCGCCTCCAGCGCGAACTCTCGCCCGAGGATCTCGCGCGCTTTCCCGACATCCCGCTCGTGCCGCTCAGCCGCACCATCACCGATCCCGAGCGGGTGCGCGACACCACGGTCTTCCTCAGCGCCGACCGTGATGCGGGCATCCACGCGGCGACCTCGACCTCGGGCTGGGCCTGGAAATATCCCGGCCGTCTCGGTGATTCGCCCATTCCCGGCGCCGGCTTCTACGCCGACAGCCGCTTCGGCGCCGCGGCCTGCACGCATACCGGCGAGATGACGATGCGCTGCGGCACCGCGCGCACGATCGTGCTCGCCCTGCGGCTCGGCCATACGCTGCACGACGCCGTGCGGCTGGCGGCCGAGGAGCTCGCCGAGCTTCGCGAGGGGTTCCTCGCCGGCGTCGTGATCCACGCGGTGGACGCGCACGGGCAGCACGAGGTGGTGAACTTCCGATGCGAGGGCGAGATCAGCTACTGGCTCTGGACGGACGGCATGGCCGAGCCCGAGCTTCGGCCCGCGACGACGCTTTGAAACCGAGGAGAGAGGGAACACCATGAAGCGCCTACTGACTGCCATCGCCGCGCTCGCGCTCGTTGCCGGCGCCGCCCTGCCGGCCTCCGCCGGCATGATCGACGACATCCGCTCGCGCGGCAGCGTGCGCATCGGCGTCTCGCTCGGCGGCGAGCCGATCGGCTTCCGCGACCCGCAGAACAATCCCGTCGGCTACGACGTGGACGTCGCCAACCGCCTCGCCGAGAAGCTCGGCGTGCCCGTCGAACTCACCGACGTCTCGGGCGACGCGCGCATCTCCATGCTCGTCTCGGGCCAGCTCGACATCGTGGTCGCCAACACCTCGGCGACGCTGGAGCGCGCCAAGACCGTCGACTTCTCGATCCCCTACAACCGGGCGGGCCTGCGCGTCGTCGTGCAGCGCGACGCCGGCATCACCTCGCTCGCCGATCTCGCGGGCAAGAGCGTGGTGGTCGGGCGCGGCACCACGGGCGAGGCCTTCCTCAAGCGCGAGGCGCCGGGCGCCGAGATCGTCTATGTCGACAATTTCGCACCCGACGGCGTCTTGCAGCTGCAGCAGCGCCGCGTGGTGGCGGCGGTCGAGGATTCCTCGCTGGTCGACTATCTCGCGACCCAGAACGACCAGCTCGTCACCCTGCCCGAGCTCTACTCCAACGACCCGATCGGCATCGCGGTGGCCAAGGGCGACCCGGCCTTCGTGCGCTGGCTCGACATGTTCGTCTCCGACTACATCCAGTCGGGCGCCTACGAGGCGAACTACAAGAAGTGGTGGGGCGAGAACGCCAACCCGCCGAAGCTGAACCCGCTCTGGTAGCGCCGAAGCTTCGAGCCTTCCGCGCCCGGCCGGCGCCCTTCAGCCGGTGGCGCGCGGGACGAAGCGGGTGGGCACGCCGACGGGCGGCGAGCCCGGCACGAAACGCTCGGGATCGACGACGAAGCGCAGGATATGATCGACGAACTCAGCCTTGTCGAAGCCGATCGAGCTGATCGGATAGGCGTCGGTGTCGGTGAGGCTGAGATTGTCGAAGCCGTAGAGGCGAAAGCGCGTCGGGCGGTTGCCGGGAAACAGCGCGCGGCAGCCGTCGAGGACGCCCATCGCCATCGCGTCCGAGGTGCAGAACACCGCGTCGGGTGCCTCGTCCCGCAGGAAGGCGTCCGACGCCGCGCGCCCGCTCGCATAGGAATAGTCGCCCTGCAACACCTCGACGAGCGCGATGGCGTTGGCTTCGAAAGCCTGGCGATAGGAGGCGACCCGCGCCTCCTCGATGCGCGAGGAGGCGCGGCCGGTGACGAGCGCGGCGCGGCGCACGCCCTGGCCCGCGGCGCTCGTCACGGCCTCGCCGATCCCCGCAGCCTCCTGTGGCACCACCGCCGGCGACAGGGCGTCATGCCGGCCGTTCATCATCACCACGGCGTCGGAGCGGAACATGCGCCGCACCGTCGCCGCATCCGCGAAGTCGGACCAGACGAGCGCCGCGTCGACATGGTGCGCGACGCCGTCGCGCAGGAACTCCTCCACCCGGTCGACCGAGCCGACCTTCAGGAGCAGCACCTGCTTGCCGACGCCCTGGATCTCGCCGAGCAGGCGGTCGAAGAGGTCGAGATCGGAGAGGTCGTGGATGTGGTTGACGACCACCGCGACGAGGTTGACCCGCTTGGTGGTGAGGCTCCGGGCGAGCAGGTTCGGGCGGTAGCCGAGCGCCTCGGCGGCCTGCAGCACCCGCGCGCGCTTGTCGGCCGAGACCGGGCGCGGCGAGGCCGAGAGGGCGCGCGACACCACGGCGCGCGATACTTTGGCCAAGGCCGCCACGTCGGCCACGGTGGGCGGATCGGCGCGCCGGTCTTCGGTCTTCTCGTCGCTCTGTTCGGTCAAGGTTCGGCTCGGGTGATGCGGGCGCGCGTCGCCCTCCTTCCATGCGCCGCCCGGCGCCGGGGTGCAACCGAGGGCACTACCGTGACCGGGACGCGCATTCCGTCGGCGGCGCGGACCGACCGAAGCGACCTCTCGGCCTCTCATTCCTCCATCGAACGAACGGAGCTTCCATGACGCACCATCCCGGCCTCGACCTGATGCTCGACGAAATGCGGCGTCAGGGGCCCGACGCGATCGCGACGATCGAAAGGGCCGGCCCGGGCGCGGCGAGGATCGCCGAAAGCGCGCGCCGCACCGGGCGGCTCGTCCTCTACGCCATGGGCGGGTCGCACCACGTCAATCGCATCGTAGAGCCGCTCTACCGGGATCTCGGGCTGGACGCGCGCGCCCTCAACGCTTCCGAAGCGCTGCTCTCACCCCTGCCCGACACCCCGCGCACCGCGCTCGTCGTCTCGCAGTCCGGCGAGTCCGGCGAGATTCGCGATATTCTCTCCATTCCCGCGGGTCGGGAAGAGCGCTTCGGCCTGACCTTGGAGCCCGAAAGCACGCTGGCGCGCAGCGTTCGCGGCGTGATCGTCGCCGCAGGCGGCACGGAGCGCGCCTTCGCCGCCTCGCGCTCGATCGCGCTGACGCTGGCAATGCACGGCGCCGTGCTCGAAGCGCTCGGCGCGCCGCAGCCCGAGCTTCGGGCGGCCCTTGCGCACACGAGCGACCCCGCCGCGATCGCCGCCGCCGACGCGGCGCTGGCCGGGTCGCACGTCTATGTCTTCGCCGGGCGTCACGCGATGGCGGGCGTCGCCGAGAGCGCGGCTCTCTCGATGATGGAACTCGCCCGCGTGCCGACGATTGGCTTCGAAGGCGGCCAGTTCCGCCACGGCCCGTTCGAGATGCTGCGGCCGGGCCTCGGCATCCTCCTGTTCCGCAGCGCCGGCCCGGATGCCTTGAGCGTCGCGGCGTTGGCTCGCGCACCGGCGGAAGCCGGCTGCCGCGTCGTCGTCTTCGACGCCTCGGGCGCGGAGGCGATCCCCGGCGTCGTCACGGTGGCACTGCGTCAGGCCCGCGGCCTCGGCGCCGCGGCCGCCATGATCCTCGCCCTGCAGCACCTCAACATCGCCGTCGCGCGCCGAACGGTTCCCGAGGGGATCGGAACGCCGCAGCGCACCACCAAGGTCACCGCCTGACATCGGCACCGTCCGTTTCGGACAGGAAGGCACAGTCATGCCCGACGCCTCCTTCATCGGCATCGACCTCGGGGGAACGCAGGTGCGGGCCGCCGCGATCGAGCGCGACGGCACCATCCTAGAGCGGCGCACCGCGCCGACCGACCGGGCCGGCGGGGTCGCCGGCGTCGTCGCGCAGATGGAGGCGCTGATCGCGGGCGTGCGCTCGCCCCGCACCCGCGCGGTGGGCATCGGCATTCCCGGCGCCTTCGACGCCGCCCGCGGCACGGTGCTGGACATTCCCGCCCTGCCCGGCTGGACCGACATCCCCTTGAGCGACATCGTCGAGGCTAGGACGGGCCTGCCGACAGTCCTCGAGAACGACGCCAAGATCGCGGCGCTCGGCGAGTGGCGCTCGGGCGGCGGCCGGGGCCTCGCCAACTTCGCCTACGTCACCGTCAGCACCGGCATCGGCGGCGGCATCGTCCTGGAGAATCGGCTGATCCGCGGCCATCGCGGGCTGGCGGGCGAGGTCGGTCACACCCGCATCACCGACCGCTCGGCCCCCTGCTCCTGCGGCCACCAGGGCTGCTGGGAGGCGGTCGCCTCGGGCACCGCGCTGGCGCGCGCGGCGCAAGCGGCCGTTACGCTGGAGCCCGCCTCGCGCCTCGCCACCCTCGCGGGCGCCCGCCCCGCCACCGGCGAGGACGTGACGCAGGCCGCGCGGGACCGCTGCCCCGTCGCCGGCCAAGTCCTGCGCGAAGAGGCGGCGTGGCTCGCCGCGGGCTTCGTCAACGTCCAGCACCTCTATGCGCCCGAGCGGATCGTGATGGGCGGCGGCGTGTCGAAGGCGCTCGACCTGATGCTGGCCGATATCCGGCGCGGCATGCGCGAGCGCCTGCTGCCCGGCCACGCCGTTCCCGAGATCGTCGCGGCCCAGCTCGGCGACGATGCAGGACTGGTGGGCGCGGCCTATCGCGCGCTGGAGCTCTGGACCGGGCGCTGAGGCGCCGGGTCGTCGCGCGCCGCATCGTCGGTGATGGCGCCGGCGGCGAGCACCGCCTGCAGCAGGCCGGGAAACCGCGCGTCGATCTCGCCGCGCCGCAGCTCGTTCATGTGGGCGGCGCCGTCGGTGCGCGTGCGCACGAGGCCGGCCTCGCGCAACACCCGGAAATGGTGCGACATGCTCGATTTCGGACGGCCATGGTCGAGCGCCCCGCACGTCGCCTCACCCTCGCGCGCCAGCTGGCGCACGACGCCGAGGCGCACGGGATCGCTCAGTGCGTAGAGCACCTGCGTCAGCGCGATCTCGTCGATCGGGGGGTGTCGAATGGCCCGCATGCGCCACAACTAGCATGCCCTTGCCGGAGGCTCAATGTTCGACTATTTTCGAACGATCGAATACGAGGCAGCCGCTCGGGCCGCTTCTCGTCAGGAGTCTGACATGTCATCCCTGTTCACGCCCTTCCGGTTGAAGGATGCGGAGTTGCGAAACCGCATCGTCGTCTCGCCCATGTGCCAGTATTCGGCCGAGGACGGGGTGATCAACGACTGGCACCTCGTCCATCTCGCCGGTCTGGCGCGCGGCGGCGCGAGCCTCGTGATCGCCGAGGCGACCGCCGTGTCGCCGGAGGGCCGCATCACGCCGGGCTGCGCCGGCCTCTGGAACGATGCGCAGGCCGAGGCCTGGAAGAGGGCCGTCGCGGCGATCAAGGCGGCGGGCGCCGTGCCGGGCATCCAGATCGGCCATGCCGGCCGCAAGGCAAGCGCCAACCGCCCCTGGGAGGGCGACGACCACATCGCCGCGGGCGACCCGCGCGGCTGGGACACGATCGCTCCCTCGGCCGTCGCCTTCGGCGCCAACCTGCCGAAGGTTCCGCGCGCCATGGAGCTCGCCGACATCGATCGCGTGAAGGCCGACTTCGTGGCGGCCGCCCGCCGCGCCCGCGCGGCCGGCTTCGAATGGCTGGAGCTGCACTTCGCCCACGGCTATCTCGCGCAGAGCTTCTTCTCGACCTGGTCCAACAAGCGTGAAGACGCCTATGGCGGCGATCTCGACGGGCGCGGTCGTTTCCTTCTCGAGACGCTGGCCGCCGTGCGCGAGGTCTGGCCGGAGAACCTGCCGCTAACCGCGCGCTTCGGCGTGACCGAGTTCGACGGGTCGAACGATCTGGACGAGGGCATCGAGATGGTCCGCCGCTTCCAGCAGGGCGGGCTCGACCTCATCGACGTGAGCATCGGCTTCTCCACGCCGACCGCGGAGATCCCGTGGGGCCCGGCTTTCATGGCAGAGACCACTGAGCGCGTGCGCCGCGAGACCGGCCTGCCGGCCACCACGAGCTGGTTCGTCAGCCAGCCCAAGCAGGCCGAGGCGCTGATCGCCGAGGACAAGGTCGATCTCGTGTCGCTCGGCCGCCCGCTCCTCGCCGACCCGCACTGGCCCTACCGCGCGGCGACCGAACTTGGGCTCGACAAGGCCGCCTGGACGCTGCCCGCGCCCTACGCGCACTGGCTGGAGCGCTATCGCGCGGCCTGAAGCCGCCGAACACCTGCCTTCGGCCCGCGGCAGCGCAGGGCCGGAGGCGCTCCCCCCGCTTCGCCGGACGGGCTCAAGGCCGTCCAGCGAAGCGCCTGGCGCCGAAGACGCAGAGCACCACGAGCGCGGTGACGCCGAGCATCGATCCCGCCACCGGCTCGCCCAAGAGGAGGGCCGCGAGGGCAAGCCCGAAGAAGGGCTGGAGCAGTTGCAACTGGCCGACGCCCGCGATGCCGCCGAGCGCGAGCCCGCGATACCAGAACACGAAGCCGACGAGCATCGAGAAGACCGAGACGTAGGCGAGCCCCAGCCATTGCGAGGCGGTGACGGCGCTCCACGTGGCGGGCAGCGTCGCGAGCGCGACCGCCGCCATCGCGGGGAGCGCCAGGAGCAGCGCCCAGGAGATCACCTGCCAGCCGCCGAGACGCCGGGCGAGCGTGCCGCCTTCCGCGTAGCCGAGGCCGCAGAGGAGAATCGCGGCCACCATCAGGGCGTCGCCCGTCCGCGAAGAGCCGCCGCCTTGGCCGAGGGCGAAGCCGGCGACCGCCCCGGCGCCGAGGATCGAGAACAGCCAGAAGGCGGGTTTTGGGCGCTCGCCGCCGCGCAGAACCCCGAACAGCGCGGTCGCCAGCGGCAGCAGGCCGATGAAGACGATCGAATGGGCCGAGGTGACGTGGCGCAGCGCGAGCGCGGTGAGCAGCGGAAAGCCGACCACCACGCCGAGCGCCACCACCGCGAGCGGCAGGAGATCGGCGCGCGCGGGCCGCGCCTGTCGCAGCACGGCCAGCAGCGCCGCGCCGAGAAGCGCCGCGATCACCGCGCGCGCCGAGGTGAGGAAGAGCGGCGTGAAGCCGCCCACGGCGACGCGGGTGGCCGGCAGCGAGCCGCTGAAGATGACGACGCCGAGGAGGCCGCTGCCCCATCCCGCGCGGGTTCGATCCATATCCCGAGCCTTTCCGGTTTCTGCCCGGCTTCGTAGCGGCCGGCGGCTGGCGAGGACAGGCACGGTTCGTTACGGTTGCGCCGATCTGTATGGGCCGGAGGATCCGAACGGTTGATGGCATCTTCGGACAAGGCGAACCCGCCGGCGACGCGCACCGAGGCGTTGATGGAGGAGATCCGACGGCGCATGGCCCGGCGCGCGCTCGGCGTCGGCGACAGGCTGCCCTCCGTTCGCGCCTTCGCCCGCGAGATGGTCGTCTCGCCCTCGACGGTGGTGGAGGCCTATGCGCGGCTCGTGGCCGAGGGGCTGATCCGCTCACGCCCCGGCTCGGGCTTCACCGTCGCGGGCCCGTTGCCGCCGCTGACGCTCGCCGAGATCGAGCCGCGGCGCGAACGGGCGATCGATCCGCTCTGGGTGTCCCGGCAGTCGCTGGATGCGGAGGCCGGCGTCCAGCGCCCCGGCTGCGGCTGGCTGCCGGCCGACTGGATGCCGCACGAGGCCGTTCGGCGTGCCCTTCGCACCATGGCGCGGGCCGACGACGGCCTGCTGGCGGACTACGGATCGACCCAGGGCTCGCCGGCGCTGCGGCGGCTCCTGGCGCGCCAGTTCGCGGCCGAGGGGATGGATGTGGCGGCCGGCCAGATCCTTCTCACCTCGTCGGGCACGCAGGCCCTCGACCTCCTCTGCCGCCTCTTCCTGCGCGCCGGCGACACCGTGCTCGTGGACGATCCCTGCTACTTCAACTTCCAGGCGCTGCTGCGCGCGCACCGCGTGCTCGTCGTCGGCGTGCCCCGGACGCCGCAGGGGCCGGACCTCGCGGCCTTCGCAGAGGCGGTCGCGGCCCATCGCCCCCGTCTCTACGTCACGAACTCGGCGATCCACAATCCGACCGGCGGCACGCTCTCGGCGCAGGCCGCGCACCGCGTGCTGACGATCGCAGGCGCCGGCGAGATGATCGTCGTCGAGGACGACATTCTTGCCGATTTCGAGCCCGAGCCCTCGCCCCG
This sequence comes from Aureimonas pseudogalii, assembly GCF_014196835.1. Taxonomy (GTDB): domain Bacteria; phylum Pseudomonadota; class Alphaproteobacteria; order Rhizobiales; family Rhizobiaceae; genus Aureimonas; species Aureimonas pseudogalii. Next base: position 121,225 of record NZ_JACIEK010000010.1, on the reverse strand, counting down.
GCTCGCGGTCCTCGACGGGCTGGACCGCGTCGTGCGGATCGGCAGCTTCTCGAAGACGCTCTCGGCCTCCGTGCGCTGCGGCTACGTCGCGGGGCGCCGCGACTGGATCGAGGGGCTGGTCGATCTGCAGGTCGCCACGAGCTTCGGCAGCGTCGGTCCGCTCGCGGCGGGGGTCGTCGAGACCGTGCTCGGCGAAGGCGGGTACCGCCGGCACATGGCGCAGCTCCGCCAGCGGCTTGCCCGGCAACGCAAGGCGGCCATCGCCGCGCTCGCGCCCCTCGGCATCGAGCCCTGGACGATCCCGCGCGGCGGCTTCTCGCTCTGGTGCCACCTGCCGGAGGGGTGCAGTTCCGTCGAGCTTGCCCGCGCGGCACTGGAGCGCGGCATCGTGCTCGCCCCCGGCAACGTCTTCAGCGCGAGCGAGAGCGCCGACGCCATGATGCGCTTCAACGTGGCGCAGATGGGCGACGGCGTGATCGAGGCCCTCGGTGCGCTCCTCGGGCCGGCGAGGCTCAGTCGGGCCAGCGGTTGACGGCGCGGCGCTTGCGGCGCTCCGCGAAGTCGCTGGCGATCACGTCGTTGGAGCGCCGGGCGGTCTCGAGCTCCTCGCGCAGGCGCTCCGCCACGATCTCGGCCTGGCCCGGATGGAGGTTGCAGGGGTCGAGATAGAAGTAGCCGTGCTCGACCTCGTGATCCCGCACGATGATCGGCTGACGCTCGTGGCGCGCCAGCGCGTCGGCGAGATCCCAGGCGGTGATGTGGGCCTCCGCCGGCTTGACGTGGACCTTGAGGCGGTCGAGCGGATTGTGCGTCGGGTCGGGGTCGATCACCGGGTCGACGCCGGCAAAGCCGGTGAGCGTCGTCTGCCAGAGATCGAGCGCCGCGCTCTCGCGGGCGCGAATGCCGGCGTGATCGCGCGTCTCCCAGGCTTCGAGCGCCGCGATCGTGCCGACGATCCCCTCCTTGCCGACCTTCATGCCGCGGCCGACGCCGCCGTTCTGGAGATAGGCGGCGCGCACGAGATCGCGCCGTCCGGCGACGATGCCCCCGGTCGGGCCGCCCAGGAACTTGTGCGAGGAGTAGAGCGCGAGGTCGGCGCCGGCGGCGAGGAAGCCGCGCAGGTCGTATTCCGACGCCGCGTCGACAATTACCGGCACGCCGTGGGCATGGGCGACCTCTATGAATTCGGCGAGGCCCATCTGCCCGTACTGCACGGTGTGGTGCGAGACGACGAACATCGCCGCGGCGGTGCGCGCGGTGATGGCGCCGGCCATCTGGTAGGCTTCCGCGCTCGTCGCCTGGCCGACGCGCACCGCCTTGGCGCCGCAGAGGCGGATGCCCTGCTCCACCGGCGCGCCATAGCCGACCATGTGTCCGGCCTGGATCAGCACCTCGTCGCGCGCGAGGCGCCCCGTCTCCGGCAGGCGCTCGATCGCGGCGAGGTCGTCGCCCGTCATCGTGCCGGCCACCGCCAGCGTGATGGCGCCGGCGCAGGAGGCCGTGACGAAGCCGGCTTCCCCCCCGGTCAACCGGGCGATCGTGCGGCTCGCGAGCCGCTGCAGGTCGCCGATCTCGATGAACTGCGGCAGCGCCGCGGCGATGGCCTCCACGGCCTGCGGCACCACGATGGAGGCGCCGAGCGAGGTCATCGTGCCGGACACGTTGATGATCGGGCGAAGGCCCATCTGGAGGCGGATGTCGTCGCTCATGGGGCAAGATCCTTGCGTGAGGCCCGGACGGTTTCGCCCGCGGCGTCGGAACGGTATGATCGGGCCGGATGAGCGGGCTTCGATCGGATGGAATGACCATGGCAGGAGCGGCGATCGCCCCGGTGCGGGAGGACGAGGCGGGGGGCGCGCCGGAGGTGGCACGGCGTTCGCGCGTCAGCGGCATCGACCGGGCTTTGCAGATCTTCGACCAGTTGCGCGACACCGGTCGCCCGGCGACGGCCTACGACCTCGCCCATTCGGTGAAGGCGCCGCTCTCCACCGTCTACACGATCGTCGACGATCTCGTGGACAAGGGCCTGCTGCAGCGCGGCGAGGACGGCACGGTGTGGCTGGGCCCCCGGCTCTACCATTACGGGCTGGCCTACGAGCGCTCCATCGACCTGATGGCGATCGCCAAGGAGGAGATGCTCGATCTCAACCGCGAGCTCGGCGAGACCATCCAGATCTGCGGGCGCGACGAGGACATGATGGTGGTGCTCGCGATGGCGGAGGGGCGCGACCATTTTCAGGTCACCTCGCGCGTCGGCTCGCGCGTGCCGCTCAACTGGGTGGCCTCGGGGCGGCTGCTCGTCGGCCACCTGCCGCAGGCCGAACGCGTCGAGATCTTCCGCCGCTGCTCCAAGGCCTCGCCCACGGGCCGCGCCGAGCTCAACCCCGAGACGCTGGCGATCCGTTCGGCCGAGGCGCTGAGCGAGCGGCTGTCGATCCAGGCGGGCGAGTCCGCCTATTCGGTGGCCTGCGTCGCCGCGCCCATTCTCGACCGGAAGGGCGCCTGCGCGGCCACCGTCTCGGTGGTGCTGCCCGACTTCAAGGTGGCGGAGGCGCGAGAGCGCTACGCCGAAGCGGTCCGCCTGTCGGCGCGGCGCATCGAGGCGCGCCTCGGCTGGGGCGGGCAGGGCTGACGGGGCCGGAGGGGAAAGTCGCACGGCGCCGCTCAGTCGATCGCCACGATCGCCTCGATCTCGACGGTGATGCGCCCCGGCAGCGAGCCGAAGCCGACCGCCGAGCGGGCGTGGCGACCGGCCTCGCCGAACACGGCGATCATCAGGTCCGAGCAGCCGTTGATGATCGAGGGGTGATCGTCGAAATCGGCGTCGGCATTGACCATGCCGAGGAGCTTGACGATGCGCCGGACGCGGCCGAGATCGCCAAGCGCCTCCTGCATCACCGAAAGGAGGTTGATCCCGGTGAGGCGGGCATGGCCGTAGGCCTCGGCCACCGAGACCTGCGACCCGACCTTGCCCGTATGAAGGGTTCCGTCGGCCTCGCGCGGCCCCTGCCCCGACAGATAGAGAACCCGGCCCTCCACGACATGCGTGACGAAATTGGCGATCGGCGGCGGCGCCGGCGGCAGGACGATGCCGAGCGCGGCGAGCCGCTCGTAGGGGGCGGCGAGACCGGCGCGGGCCGGAAGGGTCGTGGACATGGGCGGCAGTTCCGGAAGATATGAAATCGGGAATAGGCGGGCGCCGAAGCGGCTCAGAGACGGCCGGCGGCGGTCAGTTCGCCCTGGCGCAGGCAGGCGGTGAAATGGCCGGGCCCGACCGCCTCCTCCGGCGGCACGGTGGCGGCGCAGATCTCGGCCGCCTCCGGGCAGCGCGTGCGGAAGACGCAGCCGGACGGCGGGTTCATCGGGCTGGGAATGTCGCCCTTGAGCACGATGCGCTCGCGCGTCAGCGTCGGGTCCGGCACCGGCGCCGTAGCGATGAGCGCCTTGGTGTAGGGATGGCGCGGCCGGGCATAGACCGCGCGGCTCGGGCCGCGCTCCATGACCTTGCCGAGATACATCACCACCACCTCGTCGCAGAGATATTCCACCACCGAGAGGTCGTGGGCGATGAACAGCATGGTGAGGCCGAACTCGCGCTGGAGATCCTGCATCAGGTTGAGAATCTGCGCCTGCACGGAGACGTCAAGCGCGGAGACCGGCTCGTCGGCGACGACGAGGTCGGGCTCGACGGCGAGCGCCCGCGCGATGCCGATGCGCTGGCGCTGGCCGCCGGAGAACTCGTGGGGAAAGCGCTTGGCATGGTCGGGCGCGAGGCCGACGCGGGTCAGCAGTTCGGCGATGCGCGGCGCGCGGCGCGCGCCCTGGGCGAGCCCGTGCGTGTCCAGCGCTTCGGCGAGGATCGCGCCCACCCGCATGCGCGGGTTCAGCGAGGAATAGGGATCCTGGAAGATGATCTGCAGGCGGCGGCGATAGGCGCGCATCTCCTTGGGCGAAAGCTCCATGAGGTTGCGCCCCTCGAACATCGCGCGCCCGCCGGTCGGCTCGATCAGCCGCAGGATGGAGCGGCCGACCGTGGTCTTGCCCGATCCCGATTCGCCGACGAGGCCGACGATGCTGCCGCGCCGGACGGTGAAGGACACGCCGTCCACCGCGCGCACCGTGCCGTGCGCGAGGGGGAAATGCGTCGTGAGGTTCTCGACGGACAGGAGGATGTCGGCGGCGGCGGCCGGCAGGGTCTCGGCGGCGCTCATAGGAGTTCGGTCCTCAGGCAGCGGCTGAGATGGGCCGGGGCGACGGTGAAGAGCGGCGGCACTGTGCTGGTGCAGGCCGGCGCGGCGTAGGCGCAGCGCGGCGCGTAGGTGCAGCCCGGCGGCAGCGCGGTGATCGGCGGCACGCTGCCGGGGATGGGCAGCAGCGGGCGGCGCGCTCCGTCGGCGCCGATGTCGCGCGAGGCGTTCGGCGTGCAGGCCAGAAGCCCCTCGGTATAGGGATGGCGCGGCCGCGCGAAGAGGTCGCGCACCGGAGCCTGCTCGACGACGCGCCCCGCATACATCACCACCACTTCGCGGGCGATCTCGGCGACGACGCCGAGATTGTGGGTGATGAAGAGGATGCTCATGCCCATCTCGCGCTGCAGCCGGCGCAGGAGATCGAGGATCTGCGCCTGGATGGTGACGTCGAGCGCCGTGGTCGGCTCGTCGGCGATGAGGAGCGAGGGCGTGTTGGCGAGCGCCAGCGCGATCATCACGCGCTGGCGCATGCCGCCCGACATATGATGAGGATAGTCGTGGAGGCGGCGGCGCGCGGCGGGAATCTCGACGAGTTCGAGCATGTCGCCGGCCCGTTCCAGCGCCGCGCGCCGGTCGATGCGCTCGTGCAGCAGGATCATCTCGGCGATCTGGTCGCCCACCGTGAAGAGCGGGTTGAGGCTCGTCATCGGCTCCTGGAAGATCATCGCGATCTCGGTGCCGCGCAGCCCGCGCATCTCGCGCGCGCTCGCCCTGGCGAGATCGCGCACCACGCCCTTGCGGTCGCGGTGGAGGATCTCGCCCGCCACGATGCGGCCGGGATCGGCGAGGAGGCGCATGATCGACAGGCTGGTGACCGACTTGCCGGAGCCGGACTCGCCGACCACCGCCACCGTCTCGCCCCGCTTGAGATCGAAGGTCACGCCGTCGACGGATCTGGCGGTCTGGCGGCGAGAGACGAAATGCGTCCGGAGATCGCGCACCGAGAGCACGACGTCCGGCGCGAGCCCCGCCGTCGCCCCGCCGCCGCCGCCCCCGCCGAGACCGCCCGCCGCCGCCGTCATCCGTGCGCCCCGCAGGTGCAGACGCTCGCCGTGCCCTCCTTGGGCATGTGCCGGGAAGCGCGCACGAGCTGGGCACCCCGCACCGCCCAGCGCGGCTCGAACATCTTGTGGAGCTTGGCCGTGGCGCCCTGGCTGTCGCGCACCGAGAGATCGCTGTCGACGAGATCGAAGACGGTGAGCTCGGCCACCTTCCCGATCCCGAGGAGATCGTCGGTCGCCAGTTTCACCGCCGACATCGGCGCCGTGGTCGAGGCCGTCACCACCGCCTCGAAGGGCATGCCGACCGACAGCAGCTTCGACATGGTGGTGGCCATGTCCCAGACCGGGCCGTTCAGCGAGTGGTCGTGGAGGTCGGTGGAGATCGAGAACGGCAGGAGGCCGCGCTGGATGGCGATCTCCGCCACCTTGAACGAGAAGGACGCCCCGCCGTGGCCGACGTCGAGGCGGATGCCCTGATCGGCGCATTTCGTCACGAGGTCCCAGAGATCCTCGTCCTCGACGATCGAGCCGCCGGCCTTGCCGTTGAAACAATGAGTGATGATGTCGCCGGGGCGCAAGAGTTCCAGCACCTCGTCGTAGGTCGGCGGCGGCTCCCCGACATGGATCATCATCGGCAGCTTCAGGATCTTGGCGACCTTCTTGGCCACCTTCACCGGTGTGATGCCCCACGAGCCGAGGATGACGTGGCTCGCCCGGCACTTGATGCCGACGATGAGATCGCGGTTGGCCTCCACCACCGCGATCGTGCGGTCGATGTCGATCGAGCGGATGTCGATGAGTTCGCTGACGCGGTTGCAGGCGACGAGCCCGATCGAACCGATGTTGAGAAAGGCGAGGATGCGCTCGTCGGCGGGCTCGATGATATATTCGCGAAACCCGTGGAAGGTCGCTTCGCCGGCCGAGCCGGCATCGACGATCGTGGTGACGCCGCGCTGCATCCCCGCGAGCTTCGGGCGGATCGAGATGTCGGTGCCGCCGTGCCAGACATGGGCGTGGAGGTCGGTCCAGCCGGGCGAGACGTAGGCGCCGCCGCCCTCGACGATGCGCGCGCCCGGCGTGGGCGGGAGCGCGGGCCCGACGGAGCGGATGCGGCCGTCGGCGCCGACCAGGATGTCGGTGGCGGCTGCGGGCGCGGCGCCCGGCGTGAAGCCGACGGGGCGCACGTTGCGGATGAGGATGGCTTCGGTTTCCACGGATCAGATATCCTTGGCAAGGCGTGGGTCGAGGAGATCGCGCAGCCCGTCGCCGACGAGCTGCAGCGAGAGGACGGCGAGAACGATGGCAAGGCCGGGGAAGAAGAGGATCCAGGGGGCCTGATCGAGATACTGGCGCCCCTGCGCGATCATCGTGCCCCAGGTGGGCACGCTCGGCGAGACGCCGACGCCGAGGAACGACAGCCCGGCCTCGGCCAGCATGGCGCTGGCGAAGATGAAGGTGCCCTGCACGAGGATTGGCGAGAGAAGGTTGCGCAGGACGTGGCGCACGAGGATGCGCGGGGTCGAGACGCCGAGAGCCCGCGCCGCCTCGACATAGGGCAGCTCGCGGATCACCAGCGTCGAGGCCCGCACCACGCGGGCGAGGCGCGGCGCGTAGACGATGCCGAGCGCGATCACGACGTTGACCACCGAGGGGCCGAGCGCGGCGACGAGCGAGATGGCGAGGAGAATGTCGGGAAAGGCCATCATCGCGTCGATCAGCCGGGCAAGCGGCGCGTCGAGCCGGCGGAAGAAGCCGGCGAGAAGCCCGAGCGTGACGCCGAGAACGCAGGACACCGCCACCACCGACAGCCCGACGACGAGCGACAGCCGCCCCGCGATCGCCGCACGCGTGAAGACGTCGCGCCCGAAATCGTCGGTGCCGAGAAGATTGACCCCGGAGGGCGGCTTCAGCCGGTTGGCGAGCGAGAGCTTCGAGGGCGAATAGGGCGAGAGCATCGGCGCGAAGATCGCGAGGATCAGGATCGCCGCGAGCACCACGAGCCCGGCGACCACGGCCTTGCTCCGCAGCAGCGCGCCGAAGAACTGCCCGCCGGCGCTGCCCGGCGCGGCCATCGCGGCGGCGGCCATCAGGTGCGCACCCGGGGATCGACGAGGATGTAGAGCATGTCGATCCCGAAATTGATGAGGACGTAGAGCCCGGCCACCACGAGCAGCGCGCCCTGGATCACCGGATAGTCGCGCCGCAGCACGGCGTTGACGACGAGATTGCCGACGCCCGGCAGCGAGAACACGGTTTCCGTCACCACCGCGCCGGAGATGAGGAGGGCCGCCGTCAGCCCGACGATCGTCAGGATCGGGATCAGCGCGTTCTTCAGCGCGTGGCGCAACACGACGCGGCGCTCGCTCATGCCCTTGGAGCGCGCGGTGCGCACGTAGTCGTCGCCGAGCACGTCGAGCATCGAGGCGCGGGTGAAGCGGATGATCAGCGCCGAGGAGACGATGCCGAGCGCGAAGGCGGGCAGCACGAGATGGTGCAGGCGCTCGGCGAGCGTCGTGCCCGGCCCGCCATAGCCCGAGGTCGGGAACCAGCCGAACCTCACCGCGAAGACCTGGATCATCAGGAGCCCCAGCCAGAAGCTCGGGATGCTGGCGGCGAGCATGGCGATCGTCGTCGCAGCCTGATCGAAGAACGAGCCGCGGCGATAGGCCGAGAGGATGCCGATCGGCAGGGCGATGGCGACCGCGATGGCGAGCGCGAAGAGCGTGAGGAAGAAGGTCGGCTCGGCCCGGTCCGCCAGCGCCGAGAGCACGGGCTGGCCGAGGAAGATCGACTGACCGAAATCGCCGCGCAGCACGTCGAAGACGTATTGGCCGTATTGCACGAGCATCGGCCGGTCGAGGCCGAGCTGGGTGCGCAGGGCCGCGATGTCGGCGGCGTTGGCGTCGGGCCCGAGCATCACGGCGGCCGGATCGCCCGGCGTGACGCGAACGATCACGAAGACGATGGTGACGACGATGAGCATGACGACGATCATGCCGACGAGGCGATGGGCGATGGTGCGGATCATGGGTTCAGACGTCCGGAGGCGGGCGGCGGGGGCCGGACGCGGGAATCGTTTTCCGCGTCCGGCCGGGCGGCGTCGGCCTTACTTCGCCAGCGAGGCGTTCCAGAAATAGGGCCAGGGCGCCGGCGTCACGCCTTCGAGCGCCGGCAGCTTGGCGGCGACGGCGTTGAAGTCGCCGACCTTGAAGGCCGGCACCTCGTCGTAGAAGACCTTCTGCACGCCCGCGAAGAGCGCGGCGCGCCGAGCCGGGTCGGCCTCCGAGTTGAACGCCTTGAGCGCCTCGGTCTTGGCCGGGCTCGTCCACCAGCCGGGCGAGGTATCCTGCATGACGCCGATGAGCGAGGGCTCGGGCAGGAAGGGCGAGTGGGTGATGTAGATGTCCCAGAGCTTGGGATCCTGGCGGCGCTGCGTCAGCGTCGCCCAGTCGACGACGTCGAGCTGCACTGGGAAGCCGGCGAGCTTCAGATACTCGGCGGCGACCTCGGCCATCTTGTAGTGGAACTCGTACTGGCGGCTGGTGAGGATGCGCAGCGACGTGGTGCCGTCGTAGCCCGCCGCCTTCAAGGCCTCGGCGGCCTTCTCGGGATCGCCGATCCCGTAGGCGGAGGTGCCCTCCTGCGTGTGCCAGCCGTAGCCTTCCGGATAGAGCGCGCCGTCCACCGCGTAGAAGTCGGCGGTGCCGAAGCCGGCGATCAGCATGTCCTCGGGGTTGAGGGCGGTGAGGACGGCGCGCCGCTTGGCGACGTCCGACATCAGGCCCTCCTTGGTGTTCATGATGAACACGGGCCAGCCGAAGGGCTTCAGCGTCACCGCCTCGGACTTGCCGGAGGAGAGGCGCCCCACCGACTCGACGGGAATGGAATCGACATAGGCGAACTGCCCGGCGACGGCGCCCTCGACACGCGTGTTGGGATCGGGCACCGGCACGAAGCGGATCTCGTCGAGATACTGGTGCCGCGCGCCGCCATAGCCGTTGGAGGCGTCCTCGCGCGGGCGATAATTCTCGAAGCGCGCCAGCTGGATGTACTGGTCGGGCTTGCGCTCCTTCAGCCTGTAGGGCCCGGTGCCGACGACCTTTTCCATGGGCGCCGCCATGTTCTCTTCGGGCAGCACCACCGCGGCGGCGTTGTTGAAGGCCAGCAGCGACAGGAGCGGCGCATAGGGCTCGGTCAGGGCGATGCGGATCGTCGAGGCGTCCGGCGCCTCGATCGAGGCGATGATCTTGGCAGCCTGCTGACCGCGCGAGGCGACGCTCTGCCAGCGCTTCAGCGAGGCCAGCACGTCGGCCGAATCCATCGTGGATCCGTCGTGGAAGGTGATGCCCTGGCGCAGCTTGATCGTGTAGACGCGCCCGTCCTCGCCGACCTCGGGCAGGCTTTCGGCCAGAAGCGGCACGACGCTCCAGTCCGCGCCGAACGTGTAGAGCGTCTCGAAGATGTGCTGCGAGACGATGCCGACGAGATCGGCGGTGGAGGCCATCGGATCCAGCGTCGGCGGCTCGCCGATCGTGGCGACGTCGATGATCCCGCCGCGCACGGGCTCGGCCGCGAGGGCCGGAAGGGAGAGGGCGGAGGTGGCCGCCATCAGGCTTGCAGTCATCCAGTGCGTCATGCGGCGACCCCGTATTACATAATTAAATAATACATTCTCCAATAAGGATCTAAGCGGATCTCGGACGCGGGGTCAATGCGCCGAGGCCCCTTCCGTTGAAGGATCGTCAGTCTGCCTTCTCGATGACAAGTCGCGCGCAATCGCGCGCCGCCTCAGCGCTTCGCCAGTGAGGCGAGCCTTCGGGGACGAGTCGATGGCGATCGCGCGAAACCGCACGCGCGGGCGATCCCGCCCGACGACCTTGCGAGGTCGTCGGCACGGGTGCCCGTCCGCGTGCGGTGCTGGTGCGTTGGTGCGTCCGCTAGTCCAGCGCGAGTTGGCGGGATTCGACGTCCACGCGCCACACGCAGAGGGCGGCAGCCGCGAGGACGCCGGAGATCACCGCGAGGGCCAGCACGAAGTTCGTGGCCATGACGGGCGCGATGATCGAGGGCGCGAGCAGCCCGCCGACGCGCGCCATCGCACCGGCCGCGCCCATGCCGCTGGCGCGAAGGTTCGTCGGGTAGAGCTCCGGCGTGAAGGCATAGATCGCGCCCCAGGTGCCGAGCAGCGCGAAGCTCATCAGGAGCGTCGCGCCGACGACGACCGCGGCGCTCGAACCGAGGCTGAAGAGAAGGCAGCCGGCGGCGCTGAGAAGCAGGAAGCCGATCAGCGTCGGCTTGCGGCCCCAGGCCTCAACCCCATAGGCGGCGAGCGCGAAGCCGGGAAGCTGCACGAGGGCCACCAGCACGAGGAAGGTCTGGCCGCGCAGGAAGCCGAACCCCTCGGAGGCGAGCCGCACCGGCAGGTAGACGAAGACGCCGTAGTAGGAGATCGAGATCAACAGCCAGGCGATGAGAATGAAGGTGGAGCGGCGGCGCAGCAGCGGCGAGAACAGCGCCGTCATCGACGTCCTGACCTTCGGCTCCGGCCGCAGCGTGCCGATGACGGCCGCCGAGCCGTTGGCCGTCGCCACCCGCTGCAGCACGGCGCGCGCCTCCTCCGCCCGGCCCTGCTTGGCAAGGTAGAAGGGCGATTCGGGAATGGAGAGGCGCAGCACGATGCCGACGAGCGCGGGCAGGCCGGTGAAGAAGAAGATCGTGCGCCACGCCTCGCCGCCTTGCGAGCCCGCGGCGAGGGCGAGGAGCGCGAGACAGATGGTGCCGACGGCCCAGAAGGATTCGAGCAGCACCAGCCAGCGGCCGCGCCGGCCGGCGGGCAGGAACTCGGCCATCATCGTGTAGTCCACCGGCAGCGTCGCGCCGACGCCGATGCCGGTGAGGAGGCGCAGCGCCAGCAGCCAGCCGAAATCCGGCGCGAAGGCCGAGGCGATGCCGAACACGGCGTCGATGAGGATGGCGATCAGCAGCACGGGGCGCCGGCCGATGTGGTCGGCGAGACGGCCGAAGACGAAGGCGCCGATCAGCATGCCCACGAAGAACAGCGTCCCCGTCTCCAGCGCCTGGCGCACGGTGATGCCGAAGCTCGCGGCGATCGAGGGCGCGGAGAAGCCGATGGCCAGCACCTGCATCGCGTCGGCGGCCCAGACGAGCCCGAAGATCACGAAGAGTCGCCGCTGGAACCGCCCGACGCCGGCCGCCTCGAGCCCCTGTTCCACGGATATGACCGATGATGGCATCGACGCGTCTCCTCGAGCGTTGCGGCGCGTTCCCGATAGCCTATTTTTACGCGCGACAAAATGACCCAACTTGCCTCCACCTCGTTGGAGGACATGCCCGCATCATCACCGGCGGCGCATGGCCGTCGAACTGCGTCGCAGGACACCCGCGGGCCGAGGGTGCAGGTCGATGGGGAGCGCGAAAAGCGCGGCGCGACGCGTCAGGTCTTGGCGTCGCCGAGGATCTTGCGGCGCGCGAGCGCCTTTCGCGTGTCGCGCTCGATCCGCGCCGTCTTGGCGCTCTCGGCCTCCTGTCGCGCCGCCTTCAGCCGCTCGGTCTTCTCTCTCGCGGTCTCGGGCGCGGTGCGGCTGGCGGGATCGGTCATGGCATCTCGTCCTGGCTCTGGCGCCGCGCGGGTGCGTGTGCGCGGCCTGCCCTCGATAGCGCGCGGGGCCGGGCGGCGCGAGAGTGGCCTCGCGCTTCCCCGCTCCGCCCCGCCTCGCGAACCGCGAGCCGCGTCGCCTACCAGCAGGTGAAGCCGGCGTCGGCGAGGACGGTGGTGCCGGTCATCAGGCTGGAGGCGTCGGAGGCGAGGAAGTGCACCACCGAGGCGATCTCGTGGGGCTGGCCCATGCGATGCATCGGCGTGTCGCGCAGCCAGACGTCGAGCATGCCGTCGTTGCCGTCGCGGTAGCGCGTCATCTCGGTCTCGATGTAGGTTGGCGCGACGGCGTTGACCCGCACGCCCCGGTCGGCCCATTCGGCGGCGAGCGAGGAGGTCATCTGGTGCACGGCGGCCTTCGAGGCGTTGTAGTAGGTCTGCTTCTGCGGCCGGTTGGAGATGTAGCCCGACATCGAGCCGATGTTGACGATGGCTCCGCCGCCGGCCCCCAGCATGTGGCGGCCGAAGGCGCGGTTGCACCAGAAGACGCCGTTGTAGTTGACGTCGTTGACCTGCAGCCAGCGCTCGTCCTCGGTGTCCTCGGCGGCGACGCCCGAGAGGGCGATGCCGGCATTGGCGACGAGGATGTGGACGCGGCCCTCCGCCTCCACCACGCGCCGCGCGAAGGCCTCCACCTCCTGCGGCTTCGTCACGTCGAGGACGTGCGCGCTGGCTTCAAAGCCCTTGGCGCGCAGCGCCTCGCGGCCGGCCTCGGCGATCTCGGCGTCGATGTCGGCGATGACGATGCGGGCGCCGAACTCGGCCAGCGCCTCGCCGATGGCGAGGCCGATGCCGCGCCCGCCGCCGGTGACCACGGCGACGCGTCCGTCCAATCTGAGCTTCTGGGAAAACATGGCGAACTCCTGATCTGTCAGCGGTCGATGAAGGGATGGCGGCCCGGCGCGGGGAACCGCTGGTTCTTGAGGGCGACGAGGCGGTCGACCTCGTACGGGTCGAACTCGTGCGCGCCGCCATATTGCGAGGCGAGGAAGACGACCTTGGCGTAGTAGTCGAGCGCCTCCATCTTGAACCAGGCCGACTGCAGGTCGTGGCCGCAGGTGAGCGCGCCGTGGTTCTGGAGAAGCAGCGCGTCGTGGCGCGCGAGATAGGGGCGGATCGCGTCCGAGAGTTCGTCCGTCGAGGGCAGGCCGTAGGGCGTCAGCGGCACCTCGCCGAGAAACATCGTGGATTCCGGCATGATCTGCTGGGTCAGCGGCTTGCCGCAGATCGCGTGCACCGTGGCGTAGACGGGATGGGCATGCACGACGGCGCGCACGTCGTCGCGCGCCTCGTAGACGCAGAGATGCATGCGCGTTTCCGACGAGGGCTTCCAGCGGCTCTCCTCCACCGGCGCGCCCGTGCGGTCGATGCGGCAGATCATGTCGGGCGTCATGAAGCCCTTGGAGGTGTTCGTGGGCGTGCAGAGCAGCGTGCCGTCGCCGAGCAGCACCGTGACGTTGCCGTCGTTGGCCGCGCCCATGCCCTTGTCCCAGGCGCGGCGGCCGATGTCGCAGATCGCCTGTTTCAGCGCGGGAATGTCGTCGGTCATGCCAGATGCTCCTCGGGGGCCGGCTCGAAGCGGCGAATGGGAAGGCGTGCGGCGAGCGCGCGGCGGCCGGCCTCGATCGAGGGAAAGCGGCCGAGCGCGGCGAACTGCACGAGCGCGTTGCCGAGCGCGCTCGCCTCCACCGGGCCGGCGAGCACGGGGCGCCGCGCGGCGCTCGCGACCAGCGTGCAGAAGGCGGCATCCTGCGCGCCGCCGCCGCCGAGCCGGACGGCGCAAAACCGTCGGCCGAGACAGGTTTCCAGCGTATCGAGAGCGCCGGCGACCTCGCGGCCGAGCCCCTCGTAGAGCGCGCGCGCCAGGGGGCCGGGCTCATCCTGCGACAGGCCGGGGCATTCGGCGTGTAGCGCGGCGAGAAGGTCGGGCGGATCGAGAAAGGCGGTGCGCGAAAGGTCGGGCACGAGGGCGGCCGGGGGCGCGGCGAGCGCCAGCGCGGACCAGCGCGGGAAGTCGATGTCGGCGCCGTGGCGCCGCGCCCATGCCGCGCGCAGCCGGCGCAGGAGATGCATGCCGGGCAGCGAGCGCAGGAGAAGCCCCCGCCCCTCGACGCCGCCCTCCAGCCCGAAGCCGGCCGCGCGCGCTTGCGTCGAAATCGCCCCGTCCGGCACCTCGGCACCGACGAGGTTCCACGAGCCCGCGACGAGGAAGGCCTCGTCATCGCCGGGAGCCAGCGCCAAGGCCGCGCTCGCCGTGTCGTGCGCCGCGACCGCGATCACCGGCACGGGGCCGAGACCGGTGCGCGCGGCGAGCTCCGGTGCGAGGGGTCCGAGTATGGTCCCGGCCGGCACGAGACGGCCGAAGGCTGCAGCGGGCAGGCCCGTGAGCGCCAGGATCTCGCGATCCCAATCGCCGGTCGCGAGATCGACGAGCCCGGCGGTGCGCGCCAGCGTGCGCTCGCAGGCGGCGACCCCGGTGAGATGGTGGGCGACCAGATCGGCGATCATCAGGAACTGGCGCACGCCCGCCGCTGCGTCGCGGTTGCAACGGGCCCAGTCCACGAGGTGAAAGACGCTGACGATCGGCAGCGGCTGCGCGCCGGTGCGCGCGGCGATCAATTCGTGATGGGCCCGCAGCGCCTCGAAGCCGTCGAGGCCGCGCGGATGGCGATGGGTGCGCGGGGTTTCGAGCGGACGCCCGTCCGCCCCCAGCAGCGCGAAGTCGACGCCCCAGCCGTCGACGCCGATCGAGCCGATTCTGCCGGCCGCGGCCGCGGCCGCGAGCCCCGCCTCGACGCCCCCAAAGAGCGCATCGAGATCCCAGGCCGGGCCGTCCACCACGCGCGTCTCGTAGCCCGAGAAGCGGTGGAGTTCGGTGAGCGCGATCGCCCCGCCCTCGCCGCACTCGGCCAGCATGGCCCGCGCCGACCCGCCGCCGAGATCGAGGACGAGCGCCCGATTGGCCCCTCCGGCGCCGCGCATCAGGCGATCATGTAGCCGCCGTCGACGGGCATCGACAGGCCATGCACCATGCGGGCGGCGTCCGAAAGGAGGAAGAGGATGACCTCGGCGATGTCGTCGGGCTCGGCGAAGCGCCCGAGCGGAATGCGCGCCATCATGCCGGCAGCCTTGGCCGGGTCGCTCCACGCCTTCAACGCCATCGGCGTCAGCGTCACCGTCGGGTGCACGCCGTTGACGCGGATGCCTTTGGGGCCGAGTTCTTTCGCCATGACGCGCGTCAGCCCGTCGAGCCCGGCCTTCGAGGCGCAATAGGCGGCATGGTCGGGAATGCCGACGAAGGCGGCGCAGCTCGACACGTTGACGATCGCGCCCTTTCGGCCCGACGCCACGAGTTCGCGAGAAAATTCCTGCGCCACGATCATCGGCGCGCGCGTGTTGACGGCATGGAGGAGATCGAAATTCTCGACGGTCACGTCGAGGAAGGATTCCAGCTCCGTGGTGCCGGCGCAGTTGACGAGGAGGTCGGCCGGCAGGGCTTCGAGAGCCGCCGCGCGCGTCGCCTCGGCGTCGGCGAGATCCACGGCGATGCCCCGGCAGCCGGTCTCGGCCTCCAGCGTCGCGAGATCGCTTGCGGAGCGGGTGAGCGCGACGACGCTCGCGCCGCGGCGCGCCAGCATGATCGCCGTGGCGCGGCCTATGCCCTTGCCCGCGCCGGTGACGACGACGCGCTGTCCCTGGAAGTCCATCGCACCGCCCTCCTTCAGAGCCGCTTCGTGGTCTCGCGGTCGAAGAGATGGGCGCGGCGCGGGTCGATGCGGAACGACACCTCCTCGCCCGGGCGCACCGAGATGCGATCCTTCACCACGGCGTCGATCGAATCGTCGCCGATGCGGGCGAAGACCTGCGTCTCAGAGCCCGTCGGCTCCAGCACCGAGACGCGCGCCGGCACGCCGCCGGGGCCGATGTCGATATGCTCGGGCCGGATGCCGTAGATCACCGGGCGACCCGGCTCGGCGCGCACCTCGTCCACCGGCAGCACGGCGCCGCCGTCGGAGACGAAGACGCTCCGCCCGTCGCGCGCCTCGATGCGGCCCTTGACGAAGTTCATCGCGGGCGAACCGATGAAGCCGGCGACGAAGACCGTGTTGGGCCGGTCGTAGAGCTCCAGCGGAGGGCCGATCTGCTCGACGCGCCCGTCGCGCATCACCACGATCTTGTCGGCCATGGTCATCGCCTCGATCTGGTCGTGCGTGACGTAGACGATGGTGGTGCGAAGGCGCTGGTGCAGTTCCTTGATCTCCACCCGCATGGCGACGCGCAGCTTGGCGTCGAGATTGGACAGCGGCTCGTCGAAGAGGAACACGGCGGGGTCGCGCACGATGGCGCGGCCCATGGCGACGCGCTGGCGCTGGCCGCCGGAGAGTTGCTTCGGGTAGCGGTCGAGGAGCTTGCCGAGATCGAGGATCCCGGCGGCCTTGTTCACCTTGGCGGCGATCTCGGATTTCGGCGCGCCCTTGATCTTCAGCGAGAAGCCCATGTTCTCGGCGACCGTCTTGTGCGGATAGAGCGCGTAGGACTGGAACACCATGGCGATGTCGCGGTCCTTGGGCAGGACGTCGTTGACCACCCGCCCGCCGATCGAGATCGTGCCGGCCGAGATCGCCTCCAGCCCGGCGATCATCCGCAGAAGCGTGGACTTGCCGCAGCCGGACGGGCCGACGAGCACCACGAACTCGCCGTCGGCGATGTCGACGTCGACGCCGTGGATGACCTGCGCGCTGCCGTAGCGCTTGACGATGCCCTTGACGATGACCTGTGCCATGAGGGGAACTCTTCCGATGCGGCTTGGAGAGACCGGGCGCTCGCGCGGAGAGGCGCCCGGATGCGGGGGATTCTGGCGTGGCGGCGGCGTCGCTTCCCGATGGCGGGGAAGGCGGCGGGGGCGATCAGCCCTTCCAGACGATGAGGACGCCGAGCGCCAGCGCCAGGACGTGGCAGACGGTGAGCGGGATCGTGGCTTCGAGGAAGCGCATCCAGAGAAGCTCCAGCGCCACGAAGAGGTAGATGCCCATGAACAGCCGGTCGAACCAGTTGGTGACGATCGGCAGGAAGCCCTCGGGGGCCGGGCGGCGGGCCGCGAGGGCGAGTTCCTCGTCGGCGGCGTCGAGATCCACGGGATGATCCATCGCTCTACTCCTTCACCGCGCCGAAGGTCAGGCCGGCCACGATATGGCGCTGCACCACCGCGAAGACGACGAGCGCGGGGATCAGCGTGATGATGGCGATCGAGGCCATCGTGCCCCATTCGGTGCCGGTGGTGGTGACGTATTCCGAAAGGCCGGTGGTGATGGTGCGCGCGTTGAAGCTGGTCAGCGTCGCCGCGAGCAGGAACTCGTTCCAGGCGAAGACCCAGGTGAGGATCAGCGTCACCGCGAGGCCCGGCCGGGCGAGCGGGAACACCACCTCGCGGATCAGCGTCCAGGTCGAGGCGCCGTCCACCGTCGCGGCCTCGTCGAGCTCCTTGGGAATGCCGTCGATGGTCGGGCGCAGCGTCCAGATCGCGAAGGGCAGGTTGAACGTGCAGTAGAGAAGGATCATCCCGATACGCGTGTCGTAGAGCTTGAAGTCGCCGATCGCGAAGACCTGCGTGAACAGGAGGAAGAACGGCAGCAGGAACACCGCGGCCGGCGCCATGCGGTTGGTGATGGTCCAGAAGAAGATGTTCTCCTTGCCGCCGAGATCGTAGCGCGACAGCGCGTAGCAGGCCATGAAGGCGAGCGTCGTGCAGAGCAGCGCGTTGCCGCTGGAGATGATCACCGAGTTCAGCATGTAGCGGCGTAGCGTCTCGTTGCCGAGAACGTTGGAATAGTTGGTCCAGTAGGCGGTATCGAGGAAGAGGCTGGGCGTGGTGAAGAGATCCACCGCCGGCTTCACCGAGATCACGAAGAGCCAGTAGATCGGGAACAGCGTGAGCACGCTGAGCAGCACCCAGAGCACGACGTTGAAGAGCGGGCGTTCCTTTTGCATCACAGGCTCCTCTTGCGGGCGCGGGGCGCGACGAGCGCGACGTAGAGCAGCCAGCACATGACCAGCGTGAGGTAGAGGACGACCACCGAGATGGCCGAGCCGTAGCCGTAGTCGGTCTTCGGGAAGACGACCTTCCAGATGTGCAGGCCGATGTAGCGGGTGGCCGCGCCCGGGCCGCCGCCGGTCAGCATCCACACCTCGTCGACGGTGCGCAGCGCGTCCATCAGGCGGATGAAGACGGTGGCGAGGATCGCCGGCCGGATCATCGGCAGCGTGATGTGCCAGAAGATCTGCAGGCGGCTGGCGCCGTCGATCTGCGCCTGCTCGAAGGGCTCCTTGGGCAGCGAGGCGAGCGCGGCGAGCAGCGTCAGCGTCACCAGCGGCGTCCAGTGCCAGATGTCCATGATGACGGTGAGGATGAAGGCGGCGTTGGCGTCGCGCCCGATGTTCATCTCGTAGCCGAACCAGGCGTTGAGATAATACGGGATGATGCCGATCGAGGGCGTCGTCATCAGCCGCCAGACCGAGCCCACCACGATCGGCGCCACGATGAGCGGCAGCGTGTGGATGGTCCGGAAGAAGCCGCGGCCGGGAAACTCGCGCATGAAGAGCTGCGCCAGCAGGTAGCCGATCACGATCTCGCTGAAGACGGCGAAGAAGGCGAATTTCAGCGTGTACCAGATGGAGCGCAGGAACTCGGCGTCGAAGACGAGGCGCCGGAAGTTGCTGGCGCCGTTGAACGCCATGAAGGGGCTGGCGCCGAACGGGTTCCATTGGTGGAACGCGACGTAGAGCACGTAGAAGAAGGGCACGATGCCGAAGGTCGCGAGAATGACGAGCGTCGGCGCCAGCAACAGCCAGCCGACCTTGTTCGAGCGCATGGAAGCCACCCTCCCAGAAGGCTACGGTACACGGATGGGCGTGATGCCCGGCTCGGGGGTGGAAGCGCGCGGGCCGCTGGGCGCGAAGGCGGCGGCCCGCGCCGGCTCCTACTTGCGGTAGCCGAGGTTGGTCAGCTCGCCCTCGGCGGCCGTCGCCATCTCGTCCAGCCCCTCGTCCGGGTCGACCTCGCCGGTGAGGATCCGGTAGAAGATCGGCGCCACGGTCTCGCGGACCTGCGCATGGAACGGATATTTCGGTGCGCCGGCGAAGAGCTTGCCGTCGTTCTTCAGCATCGTGTAGTAGCCGCCGAGCTTGGCATCCATCTCCGTCACCTTCGGGTCGTCGTAGGTGGCGGTGTTGGTGATGCGCGGCGCGGCGACGGCCCAGTCGGACTGCACCGAGTCCTGCCCGATATACTGGAGGAACAGGAGCGCGGCCTCCTGGTTCTTGGCGGAGACGGGCACGCCGAAGGCGCCGCCGTCGTAGTAGCCGATATAGCCCTTGCCCGATTCCGCATCCGCCATGACGCCGTCCGAGAGCGGCGGCAGCGCGACGCCGACATTCCCGACGACCTTCGACTTCGAGGCGTCGGAGGCGATCCAGGCGGCGTTCTCGCCGTAGACGAGGCCCTGCGCGGCGCGGCCGGCGGCGAACGTCGTCGCCACCTCCGACCAGGTGCTGGAGGCCGATTCCGGCGGCGCGATGTCGCGCAGATGCAGGAAGTACTTCAGCGCCGCCTTGGCCTTGTCGCTGTTCATCGTGCCGCCGTTGGCGACGCTGGCGGCGTAGTTCTTGTCGGCGTCGATGCCCCAATTGTAGACGCCGAAGGTCGGCGCCACCGACTCGACATATTCGTACCAAGAGGCGGGATGGCCGGTATGGGCCTGCGAGGTCGTGCCCCAGAGCTCCTGGCCCTTGTCCTTGCCGTACTTGGTGAAGAACTCCGCGATCTCAGTGTAGTCCTCGTGGGTCTTGGCCGGCGCCAGATCCTTGCCGGTCTCCTTCTTGAAGGCCTCCTTGATCGCGGGATCGTTGAAGAGGTCGGTTCGGTAGAGGTAGATCTTGATGAAGGCTTCCATCGGCACGCCGAACAAGTGATCGCCGGTGCCGCGGAAGTCGTTGGCGAAGGTCGTGAAGTTCTTCTCGTCGAAGGTCGGCGCCTTCA
Organism: Aureimonas pseudogalii; assembly: GCF_014196835.1. Classification (GTDB taxonomy): domain Bacteria; phylum Pseudomonadota; class Alphaproteobacteria; order Rhizobiales; family Rhizobiaceae; genus Aureimonas; species Aureimonas pseudogalii. The sequence goes on along the minus strand of NZ_JACIEK010000010.1, from coordinate 101,263 downwards.
GCGAAGGGTCGTCCGCCAGCGTCTTGGTGATGTCGGTGAGGAAGTTGCGCTGCAGATAGGCGTAGACGATGTCCTGCTCGATATAGACCATGTCATAGATGCCGGTCTTGGCCTCCATGTCCTTGATCGCCTTGTCGTACATCTGGTCCCAGGAGGTGGTCTCCAGCTCGACCTTGATGCCGGTTTTCTCCTCGAACTGCTTGGCCAGCACGTCCTTGACGTAGTTCGAGGGGGGCGTGCTCTCGGTGACGCCATGCAGGGTAACGCCCTTGAACTTGGCGCCGGCCTCCGACCAGAAGTCGGCCCTCGCCGACCCGACGCCGCCCATCAGCGCGATCGTCAGCGCGAGCAGACCCGTTCCCAATCCATGCTTCATGTTCAGTCCTCCCAGAATGAATGATGTCAGGCCGGCGATGTCTTCCGCTCTGCAGCAACGGCACGCGGTCTTCTTGGGAGCGGACCCGCTTCGTCTCCGCCGAACCCTGCTCCGACCGAACGCTAACGCAGTTTCAAGACCTGCACAACATTTGTTGCGACGAGCTTCAAATTATCTCGCGTCAGCCGCAGACTTGCGGGATCGGAGGGTCCGTCGCGCTTGGCATCAACGTGACGGCAGGGCGAAATCGCCCGTTTCTATTGCGGTGCAGTCCGAGGGTTTGCTGCATCGCATCGTCCGATGATCTACGACGACTTGACAGAAGATCACGCTCACTATTTTGTTGCCCATAACAACAATATGGGACTGCGGGAGAGATTCGGTCATGAGGCGCTTGGGCATTCATTCGTTCGTCTGGACCGGCGGCGGAACGCAGGACGCGCTGGAGACGGCGCTCGAACAGTCGGCCGACTGCGGCTACCGGCTGATCGAGTTCGCCTATCTGCGCCCCGAGCGCTTCGATCTCGATCGTCTCGCCCGCAAGGCGCAGTCGCTCGACGTCGAGATCGCCGTGACGATGGGCCTGCCGGTCTCGGCCGATGTGTCGAGCGAGGACGCGGCAACGGTGCGGGCCGGCGAGGCGCTGCTCGCCGACGCCGTGAAGGCGGTGCGCGACGTCGGCGGCAAGACGCTCGGCGGCATCCTCTATTCCGCCCACACCAAATATTCGACGATGCCGACAGAGCGCGGCCGGCAGAACTCGGTCGCCGCCATCGCGCGCACCGCCGAGATCGCCGAGGCCGCCGGGGTGGACCTCGTGCTGGAGGTGGTCAACCGCTTCGAGACCAACCTCCTCAACACGGCCGCGCAGGGGCTCGCCTTCATCGAGGCGACCGGCTCGGCCGCCGTGACGCTCCATCTCGACACGTTCCACATGAACATCGAGGAGGCCAATCCCGCCGCCGCCATCCGCCTCGCCGGCGACAGGATCGGCTATTTCCACATCGGCGAGAGCAACCGGGGATATCTCGGCGACGGCGTGATCGACTTCGACCGCATCTTCGACGCCCTGCTCGACATCGACTATGCCCGCAACATCACGTTCGAATCCTTCTCCAGCGCGGTGGTGGACGAGGCGCTGTCGCTCGCCTGCGCGATCTGGCGCGACACCTGGACCGACAACGTGCCGCTCGCCCGGCATGCCAAGGCCTTCATCGATCTGAAGCGCGAGGAGGCGGCGCGCCGGCGCGAGACCAACGCCCGGCCTTGAAGGCGGACGCTCTGCCGTCCAGGGTACGGCCCAATGCTGCGAGCCGCGCGGTACGCCTGCCGTGCCCCCGGCTGCCGAAGCGGCGGGGGACGCCTCGCCCTGCCATCCGTTCCGGAGTGTCCCTCTTGCTCGATCCGGGCTCCATCGCCAGCACGCCGCGCCGCATCCGCCTCGGCAACGAGGTGGCCGCGCTCAGTGCGCTCTACCGGTCCGGCCGCCTCAGCCGCGCCGATCTGGCGCGCGAGCTTCGCCTCAACCGGTCCTCCTCCGGCCACATCGTCGCCGGCCTCACCGCCGGCGGCCTCGTGCGCGAGGTGGCGGTGGCGCGGGCCGGCGGCGCGGCCCAGCGCGCGGGCCGACCCGGCATCCTCCTCGAACTCGTGCCCGACGCCGCGGTTTTTGTGGGCATTGAGATCGGCGTCGAGCATCTCGGCTTCGTCGAGCTGGATTTGGCCGGCAACGTCGTCGACCGGGGCATCGAGCCCTATGACGGGCCCTCGATCCCGCTCGACGAGGCCTTCGCGCTGGCCGGCCGTTGGGCCACCGGGCGCCTCGCACCGGAGCGCTGGGCGCGCTGCGAGGGGGTGGGCGTGTCGGTTCCCGCGCAGATGGACAAGACCGGCTTCATCCGCATCGCCCCGCTGCTCGGCTGGCGGGACGTGCATCCCGCCGAGCGTCTGCGCGGCGCCCTCCCGTCCGGCGTTCCCGTGCTGGCGCAGAACGACGCCAACGCCTTCGCGATCGGCGACACCTACATGCGCGGCGCGCCGCGGGGGGGCGTGACGCTGTTTCTGGTGATGGAGAGCGGCATCGGCGGCGGCATCGTCGTCGACGGCACGCTGTTTCGCGGCGGCAACGGGCTGGCGGGCGAGATCGGCCACCTGCGCATTCCCTATGAGGCGGGCGGCGAGCGCAGCCTGGAGCAGGTGATCGGGCGGGAGGCGATCCTCTCGGCCTACCGTGCCCTCTCGCCGCGCTCCGATCCGAGCTTCGAGCAGTTTCTCGCCGACGTCGAGCACCGCGCCCCGGCCGCCGTCGCGATCGGCGAGACCTGGGCGAAGGCGTTGGCCTTCGGCCTCGTGCAGGCCTGCCGCATCGTCGATCCCGACCGCATCGTGCTCGGCGGCTCCGTCGCGCTGCTCTATCCGCTGGTGGCGGCGCGCGTGGCCCTTCATCTCGCCGAGATTCAGGAGCCGAGCTTCCCGCTGCCCTTGATCGTGGTGAACGAGAACGCCGCCTTCGGCTCGGCCTTCGGCGCGGCCTGCATGATGCACCAGCGCTATCTCTCGCTGGAGAGCCAGCGCTTCAACGAGGATGTCGTGCCGGCCGATCTGCCGGCGGCAGGGGATGATCCGGCCATGCCCTGACGGCACGGCGGTGTTCGAGACAGGCAAGCCGGCCCGATCGGGGCCCGGCGGAAGGAGAAACCATGACGCTCGGCCAATTCAGACTGGACGGACAGGTGGCGCTGATCACCGGCGGCAACCGGGGCATCGGCCTCGGCATCGCGGAGATCTTCGGCGAAGCGGGCGCGAAATGCGTGATCACCGCGCGCCGCGATCATCCCGAGGGCGAGGCGCAGCTGCGCGCCGCCGGGGCCGAGTTCGATTTCGTCTCGGCCGACGCCACCGACCCGGCCACCCCCGAGCGACTGGTGCGCCACACGATCGAGCGCTACGGACGGATCGACATCCTCGTCAACAATGCCGGCATCGCCCGGCACGGCGACACCGAGGATTTCGACGACGAGCGGCTGGAGGCGATCCTCGCCACCAACGTCGCGCAGGTCTTCCGCTTCTCGCGCGCCGCCTTGCCGGCGTTCACGGCGCAAGGATCGGGCGTGATCCTCAACGTCGGCTCGATCTCCGGGCTCGCCTCCAACGTTCCGCAGAACCAGGCCGCCTACAACGCCTCGAAGGCGGCGGTGCACATGATGACGAAGAGCCTTGCCAGCGAGTTCGCGGCGCGGGGCGTGCGCGTCAACGCGGTGGCGCCCGGCTATATCGACACCGACATGTCGCGCGGCGGTTTCGCCAATCCCGACTGGGATCCGATCTGGCGGCAGATGACGCCGATGGGCCGCTACGGCACGGTGGAGGAGGTGGCGAACGCCGCGCTCTTCCTATGCTCGCCGGCCGCGAGCTACGTCACCGGCGCGGTGCTGGCGATCGACGGCGGCTATCTCACGCGCTGAGCATCCAGGAAGCAACGAGGGAGGACCAACCATGGCCAACGAACTGACCGGCAAGGTCGCGGCGATCACAGGGGGCGCATCGGGCATCGGGCTCGAATGCGCGCGGACGATGCTGGGGGCCGGCGCGACGGTCTTCGTCGTCGACAGGGACGAAGACGGACTCGCCAAGGCGGTGGCCGATCTCGGCACCGGCGCGCGGGCGCTGCGGATCGACATCACCGATCCGACCGAAGTCGCCGGCATGCTGCCGCAAATCCTCAAGGAGGCCGGCCAGCTCGACATCTTCCACGCCAATGCCGGCTCCTATGTCGGCGGCGACCTCGTGGACGGCGATCCCGCCGCCTTCGACCGGATGCTGAACCTCAACGTCAACGCCGTGTTTCGGGGTGTCCATGCGGTGCTGCCGCACATGATCTCCCGCGGCACCGGCGACGTGATCGTCACGAGTTCGGTGGCCGGCCATCAGGCCATTCCGTGGGAGCCGATCTACTCGGCCTCCAAGCACGCGGTGCAGGCCTTCGTCCATGCCACGCGCCGGCAGGTGGCCAAGCACGACGTGCGCGTCGGCGCGGTCGCGCCGGGCCCGGTGGTGACGCCGCTGGTCAAGGACTGGCCGCCCGAGAACCTGAAGCGCGCCATCGCCAACGGCGCCCTGATCGAGCCGGTGGAGGTGGCCGAGGCCGTACTCTTCATGCTGACACGGCCGCGCAACGTGGCGATCCGCGACCTCGTGATCCTGCCGCGCAACTTCGACATCTGACGCTTGCGGGCCCGCCGGAGGCGGCCTCTACCGATCCGCCCCGGCGAGCGCGTCGCGAAGGGCGCCGAGCCAGACGAGAACCGCCTCGGCGCCGGGATCGGGCGTGCCGATCGCGCGCTCGCCGAGATAGCTCGAGCGTCCGCGCCGCGAGGCGATCGCGGCGGTCGCCGCAGTGCCGCGGCGTGCGGCCTCCAGCGCGGCGTCGAGCGCTCCCGATTCGCCGACATGCGCCGCGAGGGTCTCGGCGGCCGGCAGCAGCGCATCCAGCATCGTGCGGTCGCCGAGCCGGGCATCGCCGAGCGTGGCGATCGCCTTCGTGCCGCTCGCGAGGGCGGCGGACCAGTCCCGCGCCGCTGGCGTTTCGATCCCGTCGAGCTCGCGTGCGGCGCGCAGGAGGCCCGCCGCATAGAGCGCGCCGGACGTGCCGCCGACGCTCTTGCGCAGCGTCGCCGAGAGGAACCGCAGGATCGAGGCGGCATTTGCGCTACCGTAGGCGTCGATGCCGGCGAGCACGTCGCAGGCGCCGCGCGCGAGATTGAGCCCGAGATCGCCGTCGCCGACCCGCCCGTCGAGATCGGTCAGCCGCGCTTCCTCGGCGACGAGGGCCTGCGCCGCCGCCCGCACGGCGGCGACGATCGCCGCGCCGTCGCCAGGCACCGGCACCGCGGCGGGTTGTTGCGCCTGCGCGATCATCGCGGGTGCGCCACCGAGCGGCCCGGCGCCGCGTCCCGGCCAGGCGGGCGCGGAGGCTGGCGCATCGAGATGCGCCAGAAGCGCGTCGCCGAGCCGCATCACCGAGACCGAGCAGCCGGCCATGTCGAGCGCGGTGAGGAACGTGCCCGCCCAGACCCGCTCCACCGCGAAGCCCCGCGCCCGCGCGGCTTCGACCACGCCGGCCGCGGCGATCGAGATTTCCATGGCGGGCGTCGCGCCGAGATTGTTGACGAGCACCGCGATCCGATCGCCGCGCGCCAGCGGCAGTTCCCCGGCGATGCGCTGGAGGATGGTCTCGACGAGTTCGCGCACCGGCCGCATCGGCATGCGGCGCACGCCGGGCTCGCCGTGGATGCCGAGGCCGAGCTCGATCTCGTCGTCACCGAGCGTGAAGCCCGGCTTGCCCGCGGCCGGCACCGTGCAGGCCGAGAGCGCCACGCCCATGCTGGCGACGGCGGCGATCGCCTGGGTGGCCATGGCCTTGACCTCTTCGAGCGAGGCGCCGCCGGCCGCCGCCGCGCCGGCCACCTTGTGCACGAGAACGGTGCCCGCGATGCCGCGGCGCCCGGCGGTTTCGGGGCCGGCTTCGAGCGCCACGTCGTCGGCCACGACCACCATCTCGACCGCGAGGCCCTCGGAGCGGGCGATCTCGGCCGCCAGACCGAAGTTCAGCCGGTCGCCGGTGTAGTTCTTGACGATCAGCAGCGTGCCCGCCTCCCCCGTCACGGCGCGGATCGCGGCGAGCACGGCATCGGTGGAGGGCGAGGTGAACACGTCGCCGCAGACCGCGGCCGTCAGCAGGCCCTCGCCGACATAGCCGGCATGGGCGGGCTCGTGCCCCGAGCCGCCGCCCGAGACCAGCGCGACGCGCCCGCTCATGCGAAACGCGTCGATGTCGGCGCGCACGACCACGCGCTCGCCTTCGAGTCGTGCGAGTTCCGGATGGGCGTATGTCAATCCCGCCAGCATCTCGTCGACGACGGCCAGCGGATCGTTGATCAGCTTCTTCAATGGATTCTCCCCGAGACCGGCTCCCGCCCGTGCCGCATGGCTGCGAAACGGACGTTCCCACGCCTGCCGATGCGGCAGCCTAGGCGCATGCGCCCCGCCGTCAACGTCCGATGGGGCAGGCGATACGGACATGCCGGCCAAACGAAGCGATATCGACTTGCGTATCAGCACAGGCCCGCATCAAATGAGACAGACCTGTCTCATCCCTTGGAGCTTGCCATGCCGTCTATCACGCCCGCACCGGACAAGCGGCAGCAGATCGTCGAGACCGCCGACCGGCTGTTTCGCCGGGACGGCTACCACGCGACGGGCATCGATCGGATCATCGTCGAAGCCGGGGTCGCGAAGATGACGATGTATCGCCACTTCCCCGGCAAGGACGGGCTGATCGTCGAGGTGTTGCGCCACCGCGCCGCCCGCTTCGACGATCGGCTCGACCGCCTGACCGCAGCGGCCGATTCGGCGTCCGGCCGGATCGAGGCGATCGTCGGCTGGTACGGGCGCTGGTTCGCGCGAGAGGATTTCCGCGGCTGCGCCTTCGCCCATGCGCTCGCCGAGTTCGGCACGCCCGGCCATCCCGTGCTGGGAGCCGTCATCGAGCAGAAGAGCGCCTTCCGCCGGCGGCTCGAGGCGATCGTCGCGGACGATTTCGGCCGGGAAAGGGCGCGCTGCGTGGCCGCGAGCCTCTTCATCCTGTTCGAGGGCGCGACGCTTCTGGCCGAGATCGGCGCGACCGCCGACGCGCTGGCCGGACTTCGCGGCGGCGTCGCGTCGATCTTCGCCAATGCCACGCGACCATGAGCCCGCTCGTCGTCGCGCTCGCCCTGTCGGCCGCGCTCGCGCATGCGACCTGGAACGCGTTCCTGCGCTCCAGCGCCGATCGCCTTCAGGTCGTCATGGTGATGAGCCTGGCGATGGTTCCGGTGGCGCTGCCCTTCGCGCTCGTGCTGCCGCTGCCGCCGATGGGCGCCTGGCCGTTCATCGGCCTCTCCAGCGCGCTGCAGGTGGCCTACAGCCTGTTTCTCGTCGCAGCCTACCGGCACGGCGACCTCGGCCAGGTCTATCCGGTGGTGCGCGGCACGGTGCCCGTTCTCGTGTCGCTCGGCGGCTTCCTCGTCGTCGGGCAGACCTTGTCCTCCGCCTCCGTCGCGGGCATCGCGCTGATCGTCTTCGGCATTCTCGGGCTGACGGGAGGCCGCGGCCGGATCTCCGCCGTCTCGCTGCTCTGGGCGACGGGGACCGGCGCGATCGTCGCGGTCTACGCCACCGTGGATGCCCTCGGGGTGCGCACGGCAGGCGACCCGCTCGCCTACACGGCGTGGATCTGCCTTCTGTTCGGCACGCTTCTGCCACTGGCCGTCTGGGTCGCGCGCGGGCGGCTCGCAATCGATCTGCGCTCGCGCGAGACCTGGAAGGCGGCCGTCGGCGGCTTCGTCTCGCTCGCCGCCTACGGGCTGGTGATCGCCGCCTTCGCCCTCGGGCCGGCCGGCCCGGTGACCGCCCTTCGCGAGACCAGCGTCGTCTTCGCCGCGCTGCTCGGCTCGGCGTTTCTGAGCGAAGCGCTCAGCTGGCGCCGCCTCCTCGCCTGCATCGCCGTCGCCGCCGGCGCGATCTCGATCGGCCTGTCGTGAGGATGTCGTGGCCGGACGGCAGGCTTTTCGGTTCTCGCGGCCGTGTCGTGCCACGAATTCCGGCTGACGGCACTCGCCCTAGCTGCGCGCGCGCTGCAATGGACGATGCCCGCTTCCTTTGATAGGACCGGCCTCGACCCCGTCGAAACGTGTACTTGCCGAGACTCGACGGTCATCAGCAGCCCTTTCCCGCCAACGACGACTGGATCCTCATGGAGCAGACGCCCCCTTCACTTGGCCGCGAGCATGTCGCTTCTGCGGGAACGGCCGTTGCAACCTCGCAGGTAGCGCTTCTATCCGGAGCGCCATCCAGCCCGTCGTCCCTCTTTGTGGTCGCGGCGATGGGCGTGCCACTCGTGGTCATCGCATTGTTCGCAGGGCTTGTGCCCCTCGGAAAATGGCAGCTGGACGAATACGACACGATCTTCGACCTACGAGTGGGCGGAGCGCAGGCCTTCATCGATCGACTGCTGAACTTGAGTTTCAGGCCGGTCTCCGAGGCACTTCTATACGTCTATGCCCGTTGGGTGGAAGCGACGGGGCAACAAGGAATGACGCGCTTCCTGGGCTTCGCTTGGCTCGTCCTCATCGGCGCGATGGTGCTTCCTGCCGTTTGGCAGCTGTGGCGCCGGCGCGTTCCGGTCGGCTTGCCGCTCCTGTTTCTAGCCCTTACGACGCTCGTCCTCTTCCTCAACAGCCAAGAGGTCGGCGAGGCTTTCTACTGGCCTCAGGGCTCTTTTGCCTACATGCCAGCCATTGCGGCCCTCGCCTTCGCGACGCTTTGGATCGTCGGTCATGATGGCGACGGCCCCGCGATCGGAATCGCCGTTCCCGTCGCGCTCGTCGTAGCAGCCTTCTCGAACGAGATGGGCGCGATGGTTGTCTTCGCCTTCTCCGTTTCTTTCCTCGTATTCGTCGTCGCGACGAATCGGCGGAACCGAGATGAACGAAGCTTTCTTCGGATCTGTGGACTTCTGGCCGCCCCGATCGTCGCCAGCCTCTCGGTCTTCGGTTTCATCGTTCGAGGACGCTTGAGGATCACGAACGAGAACGTCGCAGGAGCGGACACCCACGATCTAGCCGGCAGTCTCGTGCAGGCGCTTCTCCGTTTTCCGCAGGAAGTAACAGGGTGGACGGGCGAAGGGCGCGACGCTGTCTGGATCACCGGCATGTTCATGGCGCGGATCGCGCTCTTCGTCGGTGCGCTCGCGCTGTTCCGCACACTCGCGACGCGCTCGCGCATCCGGCTGTTGGAAGCGCTTGCTCTCGTCGCCGGTCTGTTCGGCGGGGCCTTCGCCTCGCTGCTTGCCAGCTATTACCAGTTCGGCGCTCCCTGCTGCCAGCGCCATTCCACCATGCGCGAATGCCTGTTCGTGCTCGGCATCCTCGCCCTCGCGCGGGTGGCCTCGCTGCTGCTCCCGGCGCGAATGGGCGATGGCGCGGGCCGCGGCTCCGTCACGCTCGTCGCGCTTCTCGCCGCCACGATGCTCGCGACGACCCCGAACGCCGCTCGGCTTCGCGCCGACTATGCCGACTACGACCGGGCGCTCGCCGCCCGCGCCGCCACCTGGGCCTCGGGATCGGACACCGGGCGCACCATGGTCTTCACGCAGCCGCCGAAGCTGCAAATCGTCGGCGGACAGGAATGGCCCCCCGGCCTCCACGAGCGCGGCGAGAACACGAACTGGATCGTCCGCATCATCATGGATTTCTTCCGCAAGGACGTGGTCGACATGCGCCCCGCCGGCGCCGGCTAGGGCGCGTCCGGGCGAAGCGCGGCGGCGTCGCCGTTCGGCGAGGTGGCGCTCCGCGCGCCGTTGAAGGCCCAGAGCTTGCCGAGGACGAACTGCAGCGCCGCGATCGCCACGATCGTGGCGAGCATTACGGCGCGAAACGGCAGCCCGAGAATCTCGGCGAAGACGACGACGCTGGCCTGGTTGAGGCTGAAGCCGACCAGCGCCAGAAGGGTGAAGCGCGAGAGGGTGGCGCGCGAGACCGCCGACGCCCGGCCGTTTCGGCGCGCCGTGAAGGTCAGGTAGGAATGGCCGAGATAGCTGACCGGCAGGGCGCAGAGGAAGGCGCCGATATTGGCCTGCCAGGGTCTCAGAGCCGCGATCTCGACCAGCAGCACGGCGATCGCCAGATGCACGAGCGAGGCCGCCCCGCCGACCACCAGGAAGACGCCGATCTCGCGAAGCCGCTCAGTTCCGGGGCGGGGCGCCGGGTTTCCGGCGAGGGTCGTCATGCGGTTTCCACTCGTTCGCGCCGATCGGAACGAGCGATCTCCGGCGTCTCGAACCCCTCCATCTCGTTCACGAGATAGAGGGGACGGCGCTTCACCTCCGTGAATACCCGCGCCAGATACTCGCCGATGACGCCGAGACTGATGAGGATGATGCCGTTGGAAAACAGGATGACACACATCAGCGAGGCGTAACCCGGCGTGTCGCCGCCCTCGACGATCGTGCGCACGATCAGGAACAGCATGTAGACCGCGGCTAGCGCGCTGATCCCGAAGCCGAAATAGGACCAGATCTTCAGCGGCAGCGAGCTGAACGAGAAGAAGCCGTCGAGCGCGAACTGCCACAGCTTGAAATAGTTGAAGCTCGTCGTTCCCGCGCGCCGGGTGGCGCGCACGTAGTCGATCGTCACCTGCCGGAAGCCGACCCAGGCGAACAGGCCCTTCATGAAGCGCGAGCGCTCCGGCAGCTGCTTCAGCGCCTCCACGACGACGCGATCCATCAGCCGGAAGTCACCGACATCGGGCGTCATGTCGAGGCGGGTCAACCGGCCGAACGCCTTGTAGAACCCCGCCGAAGTCGTCCGCTTCAGCATCGTGTCGGCCGAGCGGTCGGTGCGCCGGGCGAGCACCACCTGCGCGCCCTCCCGCCAGCGCCGCAGCATCGTGTCGATGAGTTCGGGCGGATCCTGGAAGTCGGCGTCGATCGGGATCACCGCGCGGCCCCTCGCGAGGTCGAGACCCGCCGTCAGGGCGGCCTCCTTGCCGAAGTTGCGGGACAGGTTGACGATCTTCACGTTCGGCCGGGAGACCCGCGCGATCTTGAGCTTCGCGAGCGTGTCGTCCGAGCTTCCGTCGTTGATGCAGATGATCTCGTGCGAGGCGGCACAGGACGCCAGCAGCGCATCGACCGTCGCCAGAAACTCGAGGCAGCCCTCGCCCTCATTGTACATCGGCACGACCAGCGACACTTCGACGTCGGGGTTTCCAGTTGTCTCGACCACCACGACTCCACTGCAACGCCGGCGATCGAAGGCGCCGGAGCCGGACGCCCGAAGCCCGGACGCGATCTCGCACATCTTCGGTCCTGCCCGCGTTCATACAGGATCTCCCCTGCGGGAGTCACGAGCGCCGGTTCCCCCCTGCCGCGAGCGAACCGGGCTCCCTCACGCCGCGGGCGGCACCAGCCCGACGCTCTTCAGCACCACGGCCTGCAGCAGCATCACGCCCAGCCAATGCCCGGCCTCGACGAGAATCGCGCCCGCGCCGGCCCGTCGCCGGCCGAGCGACACCGCGAAGGCCGGTAGGATGAAGCCGATCCAGATGACGATCGGCGTGGCGATGGCCATCACGGAGGCGGGCGCCTCGGGCGGGGCGAGGATCAGCGCCCCCGCAAGGATCGAGGCAAGCCAGAACTCGGCGACGACGGCCAGGAGCGCGAACGCCGCACTGGGCACCGGCGACGGATGCGAGCCGCGAAACACCGTCCACCAGCCCAGCCCGAACAGGAGGCCGGCCAGCGTTGCGGCCAGGATGGGGATGGCATTGTCCACGATGTAGAGCATGGGCGGCAGATCCGACTTCGGGGTTCACGGACGGCGACGGCGAGATCGGGATCGGACGCGTCATCCTCGCGATGGGTTGAAGCCTCGTCGGCTCCCGGAGGTTCCCGGTGTGGCGGCCAAGGTCCCGACCGCGGATGTGCTCCGTGCCGGGAGCGGTGACTTCCGTTGCACGCCCCACCACGGCACTCGCTCTGGCGACCCCGCAAACCGTGCGTCGAACTCCGGTTGACAGGAACGATCATCTCGACTTACCTTTGCTAATACGTATTAGCAGTGTTGCAGCGCGACATGACGAGATCTCGAACCCAGGCTGACGGATCCCGTGCTCCCACGAGCGCCGACGTCGCGCGTCTGGCCGACGTCTCGCAGACCACCGTCTCGCAGGTTCTCAACGGCAAGGCCGGCATCACCCGGATCTCGGCGGAAACACGGGAGAAGGTGATCGCCGCCGCCGCCCGGCTCGGCTACACGCCGAACCACGCCGCCCGATCGCTGCGCCAGCGCCGCACCAAGCTGATCGCGCTCGTGCTTCCGACGCTCGACAACCCATATTTCTCCGACGTCGTGAACGCCGCTCAGGAAGCGGCGCGCGAGCGCGGCTACGCCGTCACCGTGATGCCGATCCGAGAGGGCGACGGGTTCCGCGCTTCGTCCCTCCTGCAGGGGGCGGCCTGCGACGGCATCATCGTCGCCGGACACGAGAACTGCGCCTCGCCCGAACTGCGGCTCCTACAGGCGCGCGGCCTCGCCGTGGCGGTGCTGCAGGAGCAGAGCCCAGACCCCGCGATCTCCAGCATCAGCGTCGATCTCGAAGCGGGCGGGCATCTGGCGACGCGCCACCTCGTCGCGCTCGGGCACCGGCGCATCGGCCACGTCACCGAGCGGCTGCGCCCGGCCGCGAACGGCATGAGCCGCATCGACGGCTACCGGCGCGCGCTCGCCGAAGCCGGGCTCGCCTTCGACCCCGCGCTCGTGGTCGTCACCGAGAATTCCATGGCGGGCGGCGCGACGGGCGCCGAGCGGCTGCTGGCGACTGAGGGCGAGCCGGCCACCGCGGCCTTCGTCTACAACGACCAGCTCGCCGTCGGCGCGCTCGCGCGGCTGCGTGAGCGCGGCCTTCTCGTGCCCCGCGACTTCGCGGTGGTGGGGTTCGACGGCCTCGCGGTCGGCGGCTTCACCGCGCCGCCGCTGACCAGCGTCGACAGCCCGCGCGGCACCCTCGGGCGGCTGGCCGCGGAGGTCCTCATCCGCGCCATCGAGGCCGGGAGCCCGATGGCCGAGACCCATCGCCTGCCCGTGCGCCTTCTCGTGCGCGGGTCGTGCGGCGGGCAGGAGCCGGGCGACCCGCCCCCTTGAGACGACCCGGTCTCCGCCGCCTTGGGAAGGGGCCGCGGGGAACGTCCGACATCTTCGAAAACGCTTCGGGAGGAAGCCGCATGACCCAACTCATCGATCGACGCAGCATTCTGAAATCCGGCTTGGCGCTGGGTGCCGGCCTTGCCGCCGGTACGCTCGCCCGGCCGGCACTCGCGCAGGCCACCGAGCTGACGCTCGCGGTCTGGGGCAGCGACGCCGAGGTCGCCGCCTACAATGCCGCGATCGCGCGTTATCAGGCGGCCAATCCCGGCACCACGATCCGCCTCGACGTCATGCCCTTCGGCCAGTTCTACCAGCAGATCGACACGCGTCTCGCCGGCCGACAGGCGCCCGACCTCTTCCGCGTCACCTACCAGCAGGTCGGGCGCTACGCCTCCGGCAAGGCGGCGATCGACCTCTCGCCCTATCTCGAAGCGGGTGCGGGCGAGGCCTTCACGCCCGCCGTCTGGAGTGCGGTGACGCTGGACGGGGCCGCTTACGCGCTGCCCCACCACACCGACACGTTCGCGCTCTACTACAATGCCGACCTGCTGGATCAGGCGGGCATCGCCATCCCCGGCAGCCTCGATGCCGCCTGGACGTGGGGCCAGTTCATCGACAACGCCCGGCTCCTGAAGGAGCGCCAGCTCGGCAGCTATCCCTTCGCCATGGCCTGGCAGAACGGCGCCGTGCACCGGTGGCTCGTCTATCTCTACCAGCACGGCGGCCGGCTCCTGAACGACGACCTCACGGCCTCGGCGATCAACTCGCCCGAGGGCATCGAGACCATTCGCTGGACGCAGAGCTGGTTCAAGGAGGGCCTCGTGCCGCCCTCGACCTCGCTGAAGAGCTCGGAGCGCATCCAGAACCTCTTCGTCAACGGCACCATCCCGATGATGCTGAACGGCAACTGGCAGATCCCCTTCGTCGAGGCTCAGGCCAGCCGCTTCAAGTGGGGCGTCACCTACCTGCCGCGCGACAAGGCGATGGCCGACGATCTCGGCGGCACCTGCGTCGCCGTCTCGCGCGACGCCAAGAACCCGGAGGCGGCCGCCGCCTTCCTGCGCTTCCTCACCGACGAGGCCAACATGCGCGACTTCGTCGACAGCGCACAGTTCCTCCCCGTGCGCCGCTCGCTGGTCGATGCGGGCATCGACTACAAGCTTCGCCCCGAGGAAATGCGCGTCTTCGTGGAGATGACGAAGACCGTGCCCGAGCATCTCGTGAAGACGGTGACGCGCCCGACCTGGGGCCGCTTCAACCCGCGCTTCGCCGACCAGCTCGATCTCGCCTTCACCTCCGGCCAGTCGCCCGAGGAGACCGCCGAGACGATCGCGGCCGACGTCGATCGCGTCCTCGTCGGCTGAGGCCGGGATCCCACCCCTTATCCATCGGGAGGCGCGTCGATGACGCAGGCCATCACCATCGATCGGGAGCGGACCGCGGTCCGCTCCGCAGGGCGCGGGGCCGCGCGCTGGCAGCGCTTCAAGGCGCGCGCCACGGCTTACGCCTTCATCGCGCCGAACCTCGTCCTGTTCAGCGTCTTCATCTTCTTTCCGCTGTTCTACGCCTTCTTCATAAGCTTCCACGAATGGTCGCTGATCGACACGCCGCTCTACACTGGCGTCGACAACTACACACGGCTTCTGGAAGACCGGCAATTCTGGCAGGCGCTCGGCAACACCGTGCTCTATTCGCTGGCCACGGTGCCGACCAGCCTCGCGATCGGCCTTGCCGTCGCGATCGGCCTCAACCGCGAGCTCTTCGCGCGCACGCTGCTGCGCAGCGCCTTCTTCCTGCCGGTGGTGATTTCGAGCGTCGCAACGGCCGTGATCGCAGCCTGGTTGTTCAACGACAATTACGGCGTGGTGAACACCATCCTCGGCCGCGTCGGCATCAGGCCCGTGGCCTGGCTCTCCACCACGCAATGGGCCCTGCCCTCGATCATCGTCACCACGCTGTGGACCCGCATCGGCTTCTGCATGGTGGTGTATCTGGCGGCGCTGCAGTCGATCTCGCCGAGCTACTACGAGGCGGCGCGCATCGACGGCGCCTCGCGCTGGCAGCAGTTCCGCTTCGTCACCTGGCCGCTGCTGCGCCCGACCACCTTCCTGCTGCTCATCCTCAACGTCATTCATTCCTTCCAGGTCTTCGACCTCATCTTCGTGATGACGGGCGGCGGTCCCGGCTTCTCCACCACGATGCTCGTCCAGTACATCTACCAGGCCGCCTTCGTGACCTCGGAAATGGGCTACGCCAGCGCCATGGGCGTCGTCCTCTTCCTTCTCGTGCTCGTCTTCACGCTCATCCAGTGGCGCGTGAACCGGCGCACCGAACAGTTCATCTGAGGGAGGCTTCCATGATCGTTTCCACCACGGGCGCGACCCGCCACAAGATGGAACGGGTCGGCCTCTGGCTGCTGCTCGCGGCCGGCGCGGCGGTGATGCTGTTTCCCGTCTACTGGATGTTCGCCACCGCTATCCGTCCCGCGAACGAGATCTTCAGCGGCGAGACGAGCCTCGCTCCCACCGGCTGGGTCTGGGGGAACTTCCGCGCCGCGCTCGACGCCATGCCCTTCCTCTCCTGGGCCTGGAACTCCACGGTGATCGCGGTGGTGGCGGTGGTCATCACCGTCAGCCTCAACCTCCTCTGCGGCTACGCCTTCGCCAAGTTCCGCTTCGCCGGGCGCGACATCCTGTTTCTCGCGGTGATCAGCGCGCTGATGATCCCGATCCAGGTCATCATCGTGCCGCTCTTCCTGTTGCTCGCCGACATCAACCTCCTCAACAGCTACTGGGGCGTGATCCTGCCGCGCGCGGCCGAGGCCTTCGGCATCTTCATGGTGCGCCAGTTCATGCTCGGCATTCCCGACGAGCTTCTGGAAGCCGCGCGCCTCGACGGGGCCTCGGAGTTCCAGATCTTCCGCCGCGTGGTGCTGCCGCTGTCGCGCCCGATCATCGCGGTGCTGATCATCTTCACCTTCATGTGGCGCTGGAACGACTTCGTGCTGCCGCTCATCGTCCTCACCGACCAGGACTTGTACACGGTGCAGCTCGGCCTGAACTTGCTCAAGGGTCAGTACAATGTCGAGTGGAACAGCATCATGTCGATCGCGCTCCTCTCGCTCGTGCCGATGCTGGTGATCTTCGCCTTCTTCCAGCGCCAGCTCATTCAGGGCATCGCCGGCACCGGCCTGAAATAGCGCCCTCCCCCTTCCCAATGCTTCGCATCTCAGGGCCGCCCCCAAGGCCTGCATCGACAAGGAAAACGCCATGTTCAAGGTCACCATGATCGGCGCCGGCAGCGTCGTGTTCGTGAAGAACCTCCTCACCGACATTCTCGACTTCGACGCGCTTCGCGACGTCACCATCGCGCTGCACGACATCGACGCCGAGCGCCTCGAGACCGCCGGCATGATGGCGCGCTGGACCGCCGCGCAGTTCAAGGCGAGCCCTGGCATCGAGCTGCACGCCGACCGGCGCGCGGCGCTGGAGGGCGCCGACTTCGTCATCAACATGGTGCAGATCGGGATGCACGAGGCGACGCTCCTCGACTTCGACATTCCCCGCAAGTACGGCCTGAAGCAGACCATCGCCGACACGCTCGGCATCGGCGGCATCTTCCGGGGTCTGCGCACCATCCCCTTCATGACCGCGCTCGTCGCCGACATGCGCGAGCTCTGCCCGGACGCGCTGCTCCTCAACTACACCAACCCGATGAGCATCCTGACGCAGGCCGTCTACGAGGCCTATCCCGACCAGAAGGTCGTCGGCCTCTGCCACAACGTCCAGAACACGGCGCGGGATCTCGCCTCCTATCTCGGCGTGCCGGTGGAGGCGCTCTCCTACGACTGCGCGGGCGTCAACCACATGACGTGGTTCCTCAAGCTGCGCGTCGGCGCCGAGGACGCCTATCCGCGGCTGCGCGCGGCGATGGAGGATCCTGCCATCGTCGCCAAGGACAAGGTGCGCTTCGAGCTGATGCGCGTCTTCGGGCGCTTCATCTCCGAATCCTCCGAGCACAACGCCGAGTACACGCCGCACTTCCTGCGCTCCGAGAAGGAGATCGCCCACTACGACGTGCCGGTGGACGAATACGTGCGCCGCTCCGAGCGCAACCTGCGCCGCTACGCCGAGACGCGGCGCAAGCTTCTGGCCGGCGAGCCCTTCCCAATCGAGCGCAGCGTCGAATACGGCTCGCTGATCATCCACGCCATGGTGACGGGCGAGGCGCGCGTCATCTACGGCAACGTGCGCAACACCGGGCTGATCACCAACCTGCCGGACGGGTCCTGCGTCGAGGTGCCGATCCTCGTCGACGGCAACGGGTTGCGCCCCTGCCATGTCGGCGACCTGCCGCCCGAGCTCGCCGGCTACTGCGCGCCGCACGTCTTCGTGCAGGACCTCACCGTCAAGGCGGCGCTGGAGGGCGACCGCGAGCAGGTTCACCGGGCGGCCGTGCTCGACCGCAACACCGCGAGCGTCCTCTCGATCCGCGACATCCGCGCGATGGTGAACGAGATGCTCGAGGCGCATGGCGACGCGATGCCCGCAGGCCTCGCCGTGCGGCGCCGCGCCCAAGCCGCCTGACGGGGAGACGGCAAGACCGACGGGCCGGGCGCGCTCAAGGCACCGCGCCCGGTTCGTCCGAGCCCGGCCCGTCCGCACCCGGCTCGAACGCCCCGAGCGCACGCTCCGACAGGACGAGACCGAGCGTCTCGAGGAAGAGCCGCACCGCGGGATCGCCGTCCCGGTCGCGCCGCGTGAGGATCGCGTAGGGCCCCATGCGCGGATAGGGCTCCACCGGCAGCGCCTCGATGAAGGGCTGGCCGAACGTGCTGTGCAGCACGTCGCGCGGCAGCAGCGACAACGCGTCGCCCTGGATGAGGAGCGAGATCACGAGGAGGAAGGAGGCGGTCTCGGTGAGATCGTCGGGCTCCTGCGTGCCGCCGCCGCGAAAGGCGCCGGCGAGGATCTGGCGCATCGGCGAGCCCTCGGGCAGCGCCACCCAGGGCCAGCGCGACAGCTCCGCCCAGCTCGCCCGCGTGCCGCGCGCGAGCAGCGGATGGCCGCGCCGGCAACAGGCGACGAGATCCTCGTCCACCGTGCCGTGCACCGCGAAGCCGGGCAGGCTGTCGGCGTCGAGAACGCGCCCGAGCGCCAGATCCAGGCTGCCCTGCGCCAGCGAGGCCATCAGGAGATTGCTCGTGGCAACCTCCACGAAGACCCGCAGGCGCGGGTGGCGCCGCTTCAGCCGCGCCACCGTATGGGCGACGAGAAACGGCACGGCGCTTGGAATGGCGCCGATGCGCAGCGTGCCCGCATAGCCCGACGACAGCGCCGCGATCTCGCCCATCATACGGTCGAGCTCGGCGCGCACCGAGCGCGCGTGGCGGATCATCACCTCGCCCATCGCGTTCGCCCGAAGGCCGCGCGGGTGGCGCTCGAACAGCGTGTGGCCGACCGCCGCCTCCAGGTCGTGCAGCAGCCGGGTCGCCGCCGGCTGGGTGGCGCCGGCGGCCTCGGCGGCGCGCCGCAGGCTGCCGTGCTCGGCGAGTGCCAGCAGCAGCACCAGCTGGCTCGACTTGACGCGCCGCATCAGCGCCTCGCCCGTCTCCATTCGTCGTCGGCACCCTTGCGAATCGACCGATGCCCGATCGGCATCGGCCCATAGCAAATCATGATTGGTCGCCCGCGGCGAGCGAAGCTAACCTTAGTTTTCGCGCGACGGACATCCGTGGCGCGCGGTGAAGGGGCGATGCGGGAAGAGCATCGGTCCGCCGCCGGGGCCCGCGCGGGGAGCGCCGGTCCCGTCCTGGGGAGGAACAGGCATGACATCGACAGCTTTCGCGCGTCCGGCGGGACCGGCGACCGGGGTGCGCTGGCGCATCTTCGTCGTCATCTTCGCGCTCGTCGTGATCAATCTCGTGGACCGCGTCGCCCTGTCGATCGCCATGCCCACCATCGCGAAGGAGTTCGAGCTCTCCGCGACGATGCAGGGCCTCGTGCTGTCGTCCTTCTTCTGGAGCTACGCGCTGCTGCAGCTTCCCTCCGGCTGGATGATCGACCGGTTCGGGCCGCGCGTCATGGTCACCGCCGGCACCGTTCTCTGGGGGCTGTTCCAGTCGCTCGCCGCGCTCGCCACCGGCGGCATCTCGCTGCTCCTCACCCGCGTCGGCCTGGGCGCGGCCGAGGCGCCGCTGTTTCCCGCCGGCGGCAAGCTGAACGCCGCCTGGCTCGCGCCGGGCGAGCGCGGCCGAGGCGCGGTGATCATGGATTGCGGCGGCCCGCTCGGCGCCGCCATCGGCGGCATCCTCATCTCCTGGCTCATCCTGACGCTCGGCTCCTGGCGCATCGCCTTCCTCGTCGCCGGCCTCGTCACGGTCGCCATGGGCCTTCTCTCCTGGTGGTACCTGCGCGACCGGCCGGAGCTGCATACCGGCGTCAACGAGGCCGAACGCGCCCATATCCGCGATGCCGGCCCGGCCGGCTCTGCGGCGGCGGCGGCGCCCACCCATCTCTCGCGCCGCTCGCTCGCGGCCCTCTGCATCGGCCGCTTCGGCTGGGCCACCGTGTTCTTCGGGCTGATCACTTGGGGCCCGAGCTACCTCTCGGCGGCGCGTGGCATGGACCTGAAGGCGATGGGCTACGCCACCTTCGCGATCTTCCTCTGCGGCGCCGCGGGTTCGCTCGCCGGCGGCTTCCTCGCCGACGCCCTCGTCAACCGCGGCTACGATCGCGGCCGCGTCGCCAAGACCATGCTGTCGCTCTCGGGTCTCGTAGCGGCGCTGTCGCTCCTCGTGCTGCCGCGCATCGCCGATCCCGTCCACGCCGTGGCGCTGCTGTCGGTCACCGCGTTCTTCCTCCTCTGGGGCAGCCTCTACTGGAGCTTCCCGCCGGTGCTGGCGCCGGCCGACAAGGTCGGCTTCGTCGGCGGCGCGATGAATTGCGCGGGATCGATCTCGGGCATCGTCATCCCCATCCTCATCGGTGCGATCCTCGACCTGTCCGGCCAGTCCTACGGCAGCGTCCTCGCCTTCTTCGCCGCCTCCGCCGCGCTCTACGTCGCGGCGACCCTCCTCATCGACCTCGGCGGCGGGCGCGGCCCCGCCGCAGGAACGGCACGATGAGCGGCGAGGCGCCACGCCTCTACGAGGGGCCGGTGGTCGATGCCCACCAGCACTTCTGGGACCCCGTGCGCAACCACCACCCGTGGCTCACCGAGGCCGGGATCATCCCCTTCCGCTACGGCGACTATGCGGCCATCCGGCGCCCCTTCCTGCCGCCGGAATACCGCGAGCTGACGCGGGGTCACCACGTCGTCGCCACCGTCTATGTCGAGACGGAGTGGGATCCCACGGACCCCGTCGGCGAGCTACGCTACGCCGAGGGCCTCGCGCGCGAGCACGGCTGGCCGAACGCGGTGGTGGCGCAGGCCTGGCTCGACCGCGAGGACGCCGCCGATCTCCTCGGAACCTACGCCGCCGCGCCGCTGGTGCGCTCGGTGCGCCACAAGCCCGGCGGCCCGCCCTCGCCCGGCGAGGTCGGCACCCTGCGCACGCTGATGTCGGACGAGCGCTGGCGGCGGGGCTTCGCGCGCCTCGCCCCGCTCGGGCTGCGCTTCGACCTGCAGACGCCCTGGTGGAACGCCGAGGAGGCACGCCGGCTGGCGCTCGACTTCCCGGACACGACGATCGTCCTCAACCATCTCTGCCTTCCCTCCGACCGCAGCGAGGAGGGCCTCGCCGCTTGGCGCCGCGGTCTCGCCCGCATCGCGGAGGCCGAGAACACCCGCGTGAAGATCTCCGGCTTCGGCCGGCCGGGCGTGCCCTGGACGGTGGAGGACAATCGCTGGATCGTGCGCGAGGCGATCGCGATCTTCGGCCCGGAGCGGGCGATGTTCGCCAGCAACTTCCCGGTCGACAGCCTCTGCGTCGATTTCGACACGCTCTATCGCGGCTTCAAGACGATGGTGGCGGACCTGCCGGAGGGGGCGCAGCGGCAGCTATTCCACGACACGGCCTGCGAGACCTACGGCCTTCCGCCCGGCCTTTCGGAGCCGTCGTCGGCGATCGCTGCGCATCCCCGGTGAGATCGGCCCGCCGCCCGCCGAGCGCATCCCGCCCGGCGTAGCGCGACGGATGCGACGACGTCCGGCGTAGGCAAGGCGCGGGCCTCATGGTATGTGGGCAGCGACCCCCGAACCGGAGACACCCGATCGTGACGGCATGGCGCAGCGGAGCGACCGGATGGATGGGGCGTCTCGTCGCCCTCCTGTTCCTCGTTCAGGCGTCGCTCCTCGGCCTTTCGCTCGGGGCCCATGCCGAGATCATGCCGCGCGACCAGTTCGGCAACGTCCTCTGCAGCCCCGGCGCCGACGGCACGACCCACGCGCCCTCGAAGCCCGGCGGCCATTCTTCGGCCCTTTCGGACTGCTGCACGCTGGGTTGCACCATGTTCGGCGGGCCGCTCGCGCCGCCGCCGACGCCGCTCTCGCGCCTCGAGCGCCGGCCGCTGGTTCTCGAGACCCCCTTCGTGCTCTTCGAGGGCGTGGGGTCGGGCGCCGTCGAGACGCCCCGCAACACCCGCGGACCGCCCGCCCGCGCCTGAGGGCGCCGTCGTCGCGCCGGTCCTTACCTCGCGTCCGCCAGCCTCTCGACCTCGAAGTCACTGACATCGGTCCGTCCGGGTCGACCTGTCGCCGACCGTCGCCGAGGCCCATGTTCGCAACGCTCTTGCGGCATCCCGGCCACCCTTGCATCGCGACCTCTCCCCCGTTTCCCGTCTTCGCCGCGCCGGCGGAGATCCGATCGCCCGCTCCCCACAGCCGCCGTCGCGGCCGGGGCGGGCTCGCGCCCCTCTTCGTCCGGAAGCCCGCCCGCATGTCCGATCTCACCCTGCCGCCCGCGGCCCGCACGGCGCGCCCGCCCGCCGCCGCCGCCGATCTCTACCGCGCCGTCTGGCGCTGGCACTTCTATGCCGGCCTCTTCGTGCTGCCCTTCCTCGTCACGCTGTCGCTCACGGGCGCGCTCTATCTCTTCCGGGACGAGATCGAGGCGGTGGTCCATGCCGATCTCAAGCGCGTCGCGATCACCGAGGGCGCGCCCGGCGTCGCGCCCTCCGCGATGATCGCCTCGGCGCTTGCCGCCCGGCCGGGAACGGCGGTCAAGTTCACCACCCCCGCCGGTCCCGGCGCGTCGGCCGAGATCACCGTGAAGGCGGCCGACGGCGAGCGGCTCGCCGTCTATGTCGATCCCCAGGACGGCCGCGTGCTCGGCTCGCTGCCCGATCGCGGCACGGTGATGTGGCTGGTGCGCTCGCTGCACAGCCTGTCCTTCTTCGGCCCGGTGGCGCGCGGGGTCATCGAGATCGCCGCCGGCTGGGCGATCCTCCTCGTTCTCACCGGGATCTACCTCTGGTGGCCGCGCGGGCGCACGGGCGGCGTCGTCACGGTGCGCGGCACGGCGCGAACGCGCGTCTTCTGGCGCGATCTGCATGCCGTCACGGGCCTCGGCGCCGGGGGCATCCTCGTCTTCCTGGCGATCACCGGCATGCCGTGGTCGCAGGTCTGGGGCGGGCAGGTGAACCAATGGGCCAACGGCTCGAACTTCGGCTATCCCGCGGGCGTGCGCGTCGACGTGCCGATGTCCGGCCGCAAGCTCGCCGAGGACGGATCGACCTCGTGGTCGCTGGCGCAGGCGCAGGTTCCGACCTCCGGCACCTCTCACGGCTCGCACGGCGCCCACGGATCGCATGGCGAGGCAATGCCGGACAGCGCGCCCGCCGCGCCCACACCCTTCGTCGGCATCGACCGCGCGGTGGCGCGCTTCGACGCGCTCGGTCTCCACGGCGGCTATGCGGTGAACCTGCCGGCCGGCCCCACCGGCGTCTACACCGGATCGGTCTATCCCGACGATCTCGCCGCGCAGCGCGTCGTCCATCTCGACGCCTATACGGGCGAGCCGCTGCTCGACATGAGCTACGCCGACTACGGGCCGATGGGCCGGGCCCTCGAATGGGGCATCAACGTCCATCTCGGCCAGCAATACGGGCTCGCCAACCAGCTCGTCCTCCTCGCCGCGTGCCTTGCCAACGTCCTCCTCGCGGTGTCGGCGGCCATCATGTGGTGGAAGCGCCGGCCGGCGCGGGCGATGGGCGTGCCGCCGATGCCGCGCGATCCCCGCGTGCTGCGCGGCCTCGTGGCGCTCCTCGCCGTCGGCGGGCTGATCTTCCCGCTGATGGGCGCCTCGCTCCTCGCCATGCTGGCGATCGACCGGGCGGTGGCGCATTTTGGCGGTGCCGGTCCCGACCGACGCGAGCCCGCATGAGCCTCGATGTGCTACCGAACGGCGCGCATCCGCCTCGCCGCTCATTGCCCCAGCCGACGCGCGGTCGGCACCCGCGCTTTCCCCCTTCCTCCAGGATCTCGCCCATGACCGCCTCTTCCCGCCTCTCCCGTCTCTTCGCCGCCGGCCTGCTCCTCGCCGCTCTTGCCGGGCCGGCCGCGGCGCACGGCTTCAAGGTCGGCGCGATCGAGATCGAGCATCCCTGGAGCCGGGCGACGCCGCCGGGCGCGCGCACCGGTGCCGGCTATCTGGCGATGTCGAACGCGGGGCCGCAGGCCGATCGCCTCGTCTCCGCCCGCTCCGCGCGCGCCGAGACCGTGGAGGTCCACCGCATGTCCGTGACGGACGGCGTGATGACGATGCGCCGGGTCGAGGACGGGGTGGAGATCCCCGCCGGCGGCACGGCGGCGCTCGCGCCGGGATCGCTCCATCTGATGCTGATGGGGCTGAAGGCGCCGCTGCGCGAAGGCGAAATGGTACCGGTGACGTTGACCTTCGAGAAGGCCGGCGAGGTCGAGGTCGAGCTGCAGGTCGAGGCGATGGGCACCAAAGGCCCGGCGCACGGCGGCGAGGCGGCCGGCGAGGCGCACGCGCATTGAACCGCGCTGCCGCGACGCCTCGAAGGACGGCGCGCGGCGCCGGGCCCTCAACAGATGGCGACCGGCCGGCCCGCGCCGGTCGCGCATCGCATCCGCGCGGCGATCTCGCGGCGCCGCGCCTCCGCGCTGCGATGCTCGGGCTGATCTTCGCGCTTCTCGGCCTGCTGAATGCCGGAACGAACGCTCACGCCCATGCCGGCCTCGTGTCCGCCGATCCCGCTGAGGCGTCGATGCTCTCAGCGGCGCCCGCCGACTTCGAGCTCGTCTTCAGCGAACCCGTCACGCCGCTGCGCATGACGCTGGTCGGGCCGGACGGCGCGAGCCGCGACCTTCCCGGCCCAAGTGCGACGTCGGCGACGCTCACCGTTCCCGCGCCCGCCGGTCTTGTCGCCGGCAGCCATCTCCTGCTCTGGCGCGTCGTCTCGGCCGACGGGCATCCCGTGGGCGGCACGATCCGCTTCGCGCTCGGAGCCCCCAGCGCCGTGCCGCCGGCCGCGCCTGCGGACGAGCCGGCCAGCGTGCTGGTGCTCGTCTGGGCCTCGCGCCTCCTCGTCTTGGCTGGCCTCGTCTTCGGCATCGGCGGCGCGGTGGCGGGGCTGCTTCTTGGCCCGCGCAGTGCGCCGGCGCGCGGCCCCGTGCGCCTCGCCCTCGCGCTCGGCCTTGCCGCCGTGCCGCTCGCGCTTCTGGCGCAGGGGCTCGACGCGCTCGGCGCCCCGCTGGCAGCAGTGGCGCAGCCGGCCGTCTGGCACGCGGGCGCGGCCACCAGTCTCGGCTCCGCGCTGGCGCTGGCAAGCGCGGCGATGGCGCTGGCGCTGGCCGCCACCCTTCGGCAGCGCCCGGCGAACGGGACGCGTCTTCCGAAGGCGCTCTCATTCGCCGCGCTTCTCGTGGCCGGGTTCGCCGTCGCCGCCAGCGGCCATGCCGCCAACGCGGCGCCGCAGGCGCTCATGCGGCCCGCCGTCTTCATCCATGCGCTCGCGATGATGCTCTGGATCGGCGCCCTCGCGCCGCTCGCCGCCTCCTTGCGCGGCGGTGCGAGCGGGGGAGCCGCTGCGCTGCGCCGCTTCTCGCGCGTCATCCCCGCCGTCGTCGCGGCGCTCGTCGCGTCCGGCGCGGCGCTCGCCGCCGTGCAACTGGGCTCGCCGGGGGCGCTCTGGAGCACGGCCTATGGCCGGGTGCTCCTCGCCAAGCTGGCGCTTCTCGCGCTGCTCTTCGCCCTCGCCGCCGGCAACCGCCACCGCCTGACGCCTCGGGTGCTGACCGGCGAGACGGGGGCCACGCGGACGCTCCGGCGCGTCGTCGGGGCCGAGATCGCGCTGGCCGTGCTCGTGCTCGGCACGGCCGCTCTCTGGCGCTTCACGCCCCCGCCCCGCGTCGCCGCCGCGATCGCGGCCGAGCCCGTCACCGCCCATGCCACCGGCGCCTCGCTCATGGCCGATCTCGCGCTCCAACCCGGTCGGGCCGGGCGGGCGAGCGTGTCGGCGATGCTGATGACGATCGACTACGGGCCCGTCGCGCCCGCCGACGTCGCCTTCACCCTCGCCGCCCCGTCGGGAACCACGCCGCCGCTGCGCGTGGCGGCGGTCAATGGCGGCGACGGGTTCTGGCGGGCCGAGGTGACGCTCCCCGAAGGCGGGATCTGGCGCGTCGCCGTCGAGGTCGGGCTCGGGGCCGGTGCGCCGGAGCGGCTCGAGACGGTGCTGAAGGTGCGCCCCTGAACCTCGGTGCCCCGAGCCGGCGCTACGCCACCTCGACTTTGTAGAAGCGTGCGGCGTTGGCGCCGAAGATCTTCGTCATGCCCGCCGGGCCGAAATGCGCGCCGAGAAGCGCCCGCGCGGCATGCGCCACCTCGCCATAGGGCGCGGCGAGAAGCGCCACCGGCCAGTCCGATCCGAACATCAGCCGGTCCTCGCCGAAAACGGCGGCGACATGATCGACGAAGGGGCGCAAATCCGCGAGCCGCCAGTCGGCGCCGGCCTCCGTCACCATTCCCGACACCTTGCAGGCGACGTTCGGAAAGTCGGCGATCGCGGCGAGATCCCTCCGCCAGGGGTCGAGCGTGCCCGCCGCGATGGCCGGCTTGGAAATGTGGTCGATCACGGCGCGAAGGCCGGGCACCGCCTCCAGCGCCTTCGCCACATGCGGCAGGTGCCGGGGGAAGGTGAGGATGTCGAAGGCGAGATCGGCTTCCGCCACCAGCTTCAGATGGTCGAGAACACGCGGTCGCAGGATGAACGCGTCGTCGGGCAGGCCCTGCAGCATCGGGCGGAGCCCGACGAAATGCGGATTGCGGCGGTAGTGCGCGAGGCGCTCGGGAAAGCCGGCATCGTCCATGTCGAGCCAGCCGACGACCCCGGCGACGAAGTCGGTCTGCGCGGCGATCTCCAGCAGGAAGTCGGTCTCGGCCTGCGTCTCCGCCGCCTGCACCAGAATGGTGCGGTCGATGCCGGCGCGCGCCAGCAGCGGTCGCAGGTCTTCGGGCAGGAAGTCGCGCAGGATCGGCGCGACGCTCTCGTCGAGCCAGCCATAATCGCCGCGCGACACCTTCCAGAAATGCTGATGGCTGTCGATCGTGAGGCTCGGGGCTCTCGTCATGGCGGGATCACGGCCTTCGCGCAGGAGGAAGAGAATCGCACCGGCCGGCGCGACGGTGCACCAAGGCTTAGCGCGACCCGTGCAGAAGTTCGAGATACTCCTCGCGCGTGGCGATCCGCGGATTGGTGGCGTGGCAATGGTCCTTCAACGCTTCGCCCGCCACGCGCTCCATCATCGGCTGCGTGACGCCCATCGCGTCGAGCCCCGCGGGCAGGCCGATGTCGCGGGTGAGATCGGCGATCACACGGTCGGGCTCGCCGCCGAGGATGTCGGCGAGGACCTGCCACTTGGCCTCCACCACCTCGCGGTTGAAGCGCAGCACGGCAGGCGTCAGCACGGCGTTGAGCGTGCCGTGATGCAGGTTCAGCTCGCGGATGGCGCCGAGCGGATGGGTGAGCGCGTGCACGGCGCCGAGGCCCTTCTGGAAGGCCATGGCCCCTTCGAGCGCGCACATCATCATCTCCCAGCGCGCGGGCCGGTCGCTCCCGTCCGCCACCGCACGGCGGATCGCGGGAAAGCCGCGCTTCAGCCCGTCGAGCGCGATGGCGTCGGCCGGCGGGTTCACCGCGGGCGCCATGTAGGTCTCCAGGCAATGCGAGATCGCGTCCATTCCGGTGGCGGCCGTGAGGCCGGCGGGCAGGCCGTAGGTCAGCTCGGGGTCGCAAAGCGCCACCGAGGGCAGCATGTGCGGCGAGACGATGCCGAGCTTGCGCCCCTCGGCGGTGATGATGACGGCGGCGCGCCCGACCTCCGAGCCGGTGCCCGAGGTGGTCGGCACGGCAACGAGCGGGCAGATGCGCCCGTGGATCTTCGCCGCCCCGCCCTCGACGGCCGTGTACTGCGCGAGCGGCCCTTCGTGGCCGGCGAGGAGGCGCACGGCCTTGGCGAGATCGATCGAGGAACCGCCGCCGAGCCCCACGATGCCGTCGCAGCCTTCCGACCGGTAGAGCGCGAGCGCGTCGTCGACCGCGGCTTCCGTGGGGTTGGCGGGCGTGTCGGAGAAGATCGTCGGGCGCTCCGCCAGAAGCACCGCCACGCGATCGACCAGACCGGAGGCCACAAGCCCGCGATCGGTGACGACGAGCGGGCGCCGCACGCCGAGCCCTTCGAGGATCGACGGCAACTTGGCGACCGCACCTTCGTCGAACTCGATGCGGGTGAGATAGGTGATGAGGGCCATGGCTGCCGTGCTTTCGAGGGAATGCGGCACCCGAAGGCGCAGGCCGAGCCCGCCCGGCCGGCGAGTTCGTGGTTCGATCCGTCGTATCGAATTGCGCCTTGCACCGTCAACCGATATATGAGTTAGAAGGGGAATGGAGAACGTCCCCCATCGTCTCTTCGGCGGAAGCCCCATGAATTCGAACGCTAACGCCCAGAGACTGCCGCGCCTCTTGCCGGATCGCCCGACCCAGAAGGCCCAGAAGGCCGAGCAGATATATGAGACGCTGCGGCAGGATATCGTGCGGCTCGCCATGGTGCCGGGCGCGGTGATCTCGGAAAAAGAGCTGTGCCTGAAGTTCGGGGTGTCGCGCACACCGGTGCGCGAGGCGCTGAAGCGGCTCGTCGACGAGGATCTCGTGGACGTGTTTCCCCATTCCGGCACCTACGTCTCGAAGATCTCGTTCGAGGTGGCCGAGGAGGGCTTCGTGATCCGTCGCGCGCTCGAGATCGAGAGCATCCGGCGCGCCGTGCGGCACGTGACGGACGCCGACATCGCCGGGCTCGACGCGCTGATCGCCGAGATGCGCGCCATTCTCGATCGCGGGGCGCTCGGTGACTATCTCGAAGTCGACGACGCCTTCCACTCGGCGATCGCCACGATCAGCCGCTATCCGCGCATCGGCAAGTTCATCAACCTGGTGAAGGCCCATCTCGACCGGATGCGCCAGCTTTCCGCCCCCGTGCCCGGCCATCTCGCCGAGGTGACCGAGCAGCACGCCGCCATCGTGCGGGCGCTGGCGCGGCGCAACGCCGACCAGGCGGAACTCGCGATGAAGATCCATCTCGAGGCGTCCTTCGCCGTCATGTCGGCCCTCTACGAAGACGGCCGCTACTTCAAGCCGCGGGAAGCCGGGTGACGAAGCACTGACGCCATCCGGCCGCGAGCGCGCCTCGGAGAGCGCTTCGCGGTCGGCACCGAGAACGACGACGACCGTACACCCGGCGGCCCGGCGCGGGTGATGTGAGGACAAGCGGACGCGGCGGGCCATCGGCCCCGGGGTCCGTGGGAGGGAGGAACCCATGAGCGAACTCAAAGACAGCTACGACATCGTCATCATCGGCGCGGGCGTCGGCGGCGGGGCGCTGGCCAATGCGCTGGCCGAGCCCGGCCGCGAGATCCTGATGATCGAGCGCGGACCGCGCCTGCCGCGCGAGCCCGACAACTGGAGCGTCGACGCCGTCTTCCACAAGCGCAAATATGCCACGAAGGAAGAGTGGCGCGACAAGAACGGCGAGCTGTTCAGCCCCTCGACCTACTACTATGTCGGAGGCAACTCGAAGTTCTTCGGCGCCGCCACGGTGCGCTTCCGCCAGGAGGATTTCGCCGAGCTACAGCACGAGGGGGGCGTGGCGCCGGCCTGGCCGGTCTCCTATGCCGAGTTCGAGCCCTATTATGCGCGCGCCGAGCGGCTGATGGGCACGCACGGGCAGGCCGGCATCGACCCGATCGAGCCGCCGCGCTCGGGGCCCATGCCCTATCCCGCGATCGGCCACGAGCCGGAGATCGCGGTGTTCGAGCGCCGGCTGCGCGCGAAGGGCCTGCATCCCTTCCCGCTGCCGATCGCCATCGACTACCATGACGGCGGCGCCTGCGCGCGCTGCGCGACCTGCGACGGCTTCGCCTGCAAGATCGGCGCCAAGGGGGACGCCGAAGTGCGGCTCGTCGATCCCGCGCTTGCCAAGGGCGGGGTGACGCTCCTCACCGAGGCCTTCGTCCATCGCCTCGTCACCGACGCGGCGGGCGGGCGCGTCACGGCGGTGGAGCTCGAGCATGGCGGCGTCCGGCACACGGTCTCGGCGAAGATCTTCGTCTCGGCGGCGGGCGCCATCAACTCCTCGGCGCTGCTGCTGCGCTCGAAAAACGACCGCCATCCGCGCGGGCTCGGCAACAACGGCTCCGACCAGCTCGGCCGCAACTACATGGCGCACAACAACACGGCGATGATGGCGGTCTCGCCCTTCAAGAAGAACCGCGTCGTGTTCCAGAAGTCGATGGCGATCAACGACTTCTACCTCGCCAACAAGGAGCGGCCCTACCCGCTCGGCAACATCCAGGGGCTCGGCAAGCTGCAGGGCGGCATGCTGACGGCCTCCGCCAAGTGGGCGCCGGAAAGCATGATGTCGCTCTTCGCCGAGCGCTCGGTGGACTGGTGGCTGATGTCGGAAGACCTGCCCGACCCCGAGAACCGCGTCTCGCTCGATCCCGACGGCAAGATCCGCCTCGCCTACACCGCCAACAACCTGAAGGCGCATGGCGAGCTGGTGAAGGTCTGGAGCCGCACCATGCGCTCGCTCGGCTATCCCATCATCATCACCCAGAAGATGGACGTGAAGGTCTCCATGCACCAGTGCGGCACCGCGCGCTTCGGCACGGACCCGGCGACCTCCGTCCTCGACACCGACTGCAAGGTCTGGGACGTCGACAATCTCTACGTCGTCGACGCCTCGTTCCTGCCCTCGTCCACCGGCTTCAATCCCTCGCTCACCATCGTGGCGCAGGCGCTGCGCACGAGCGAGCGCATCGGCCGCGAACTCGGCGACAGCCTCGTGGCGATGCCGCCGATCACCCTGCCCCAAACGGTTGCCGCCTGAACGAGCGACCGAGAACCGACGACCCTCCGGGAGGAACCTCGACCCCATGACGCCGAAGCGCGACTACGCACGCCTGTTCGATCTCACCGGCCGCAAGGCCATCGTCACCGGGGGCTCGCGCGGCATCGGCCGGGCGCTCGCCGAGGCGCTCGCCGCGCAAGGGGCCGACGTCGCGATCGTCGTGCGCTCGTCGCTGGCGCTCGCCGAAGCGCTCGCCGCGACGCTGAACGCGGGCGGCGGCGACAGCTTCGCCGTGCAGGCCGACGTCTCCAAGCCCGACGACGTCGCGCGCGTCGCGGCCGAGGTGGAGCGCCGCTGGGGCCGGGCCGACATCCTCGTCAACAATGCCGGCATCATCCATCCCGGCCCGGCCGAGGACTTCCCGCTCGATCTCTGGCGCGACACGATGGCGGTGAACGTCGAGGGCGTGCTCCTGATGAGCCAAGCCATCGGCGCGATGATGATCCGCCAGAAGGCGGGCTCGATCGTCAATGTCGGGTCGATGTCGGGGCGCATCGTCAACTGGCCCTTCCGGCACGCCGCCTACAACGTCTCGAAGGCCGCCGTGCACATGCTCACCAAGTGCCTCGCCACCGAATGGGCCGAGCACGGGGTGCGCGTCAACGCCATCGCGCCCGGCTACATCCTCACCGAGCTGACGGAGGAGGTGCTGCGCGAGAACCCCGAGGTGGTGAAGAACCACTGGGCGGCGGGCGCCGTGCAGAACCGCATCGGCACGGTGGACGAGCTCGCCGGCGCCGTCGTCTATCTCGCCAGCGACGCGGCCTCCTTCACGACAGGCGAGATCCACACGGTGGACGGCGGCCTGACGCTGCGCTGAGGCGTCGCTTTCGCGTTCCGTCCACCCGGCGAGCCGGCGGCCTCAGGCGGGAGACTCGGCGCCGTCCGAAACGGGCGTCGCCCCGAGGAGCGAGCGGATGCGCTCGGCATCCTCGCGGCTCGTGGGATTGTAGACGAGCATCGACAGGTCCGGGCGCCCGTCCACCGCGAAGGCGGAATATTCGATGGCGATCTCGCCGAGCACGGGATGGCGAAGGTGTTTGACGCCCTCGCCGAAGCCCTGCACGTCGCCGTCGTCCCAGAACGCCGCGAACTCGGGACTGCGCTGGCGCAGCTCCTCGACGAGCGGCGCGGCGCTGGCGACCGCCCCGGCCCGCGCGGCATCGGCGCGGAACACGCCGACCACGAAGCGGGCGACGCCCTCCCAGTCGCGGTTCATGGCGCGCGAGCGCGGATCGAGAAAGATCAGGCGCAGCACGTTGCGCTCCTCCGGCGGCAGCCGAGAATAGTCGGTGAGCATGGCGGCCGCCGCCCGGTTCCAGGCGACGACGTCCCAGATCACGTTGCGGATCAGCGCCGGGCTGGTGTCCATCGCGTCGAGCACCCGCTGCAGGCGCGGCGTGACGCCGCCGGCCGGGCGATAGCGCACGTCGGGCAGCCGCCCGAGCCCCAGGAGAAACAGGTGCTCGCGCTCGACCTCGGTGAGCATCAGCGCGCGGGCGAGCCGGTCGAGCACGTCGGCAGACGGTGCGCCGCCTCGCCCCTGCTCGAGCCAGGCGTACCAGGTGGCGCTGATATGGGCGCGCGCCGCCACCTCCTCGCGCCGCAGGCCGGGCGTTCGGCGACGCGCGGGCGCAAACCCGAGCGCCGCCGGATCGAGCCGGCCGCGCCGCTCTCGAAGGTAGCCGCCGAGGGAGGTGTCGGACATGGGAGATCCTGTTGGTCACCATACTAGGATAAGATCCCGACTTTAACACGATAGTTTGGAGGTGCAGAAGGATCGTCATCAGGAAAGGGAGATGATCTCATGCGTGTTTTCGTGACAGGCGCCACGGGCTGGGTCGGTGCGGCCGTGGTGGAGGAGCTTCTGGGTGGCGGTCATCAGGTGCTCGGCCTCGCCCGCTCGAAGGAGAAAGGCGATCGTCTTGCGGCAGGAGGTGCCGAGGTGCTGCTCGCGACGCTCGACGATCTCGCCGCGCTGCGCGGGGCCGCCGCGGCGGCCGACGCGGTGGTCCATCTCGCCTTCAACCACGACTTCTCGCGCTTCGCCGAGAACGCCGCGCAGGACCGGCGCGCCATCGAGGCCCTCGGCGAGGCGCTGGCAGGATCCGACAAGCCGTTCCTCGTGACCTCGGGCGTGGCGCTCATAGCGCCCGGCCGCGTGGCCGTGGAAACCGACAGGCCGCCCCGGGACGCGTCGTTTCCGCGCCGCTCGGAGGTGACGGCGGCGGCGCTTGCCGAGCGCGGCGTCCGCGCCGCGACCGTGCGCCTCGCACCCTCCGTGCACGGCGTCGGCGAGACCCACGGCTTCGTGCCGATGCTGATGGACCTGGCGCGCCGCAGCGGCGTCTCCGCCTATCTCGGCGACGGCGAGAACCATTGGGCGGCCGTCCACGTCTCGGATGCCGGGCGGCTCTACCGGCTGGCCCTCGAAAGCGACGTCCGGCAGACGGTCTATCATGCGACCGACGAGGAGGGGATCGCCTTCCGCGACATCGCCGAGGCGATCGGGCGCAAGCTCGGCCTGCCCGTCGCCCGGCGCGACCGCGAGCATTTCGGCTGGTTCGCCGACTTCGCGTCCGCCGACATGCAGGCCTCGAACCGGCTGACGCGCGAGGCGCTCGGCTGGCAGCCGACCGGCCCCGCGCTTCTCGCCGACATCGCCGATCCCGGCTACTACGCCGGTTGAGCCAATGGCCCGGCCGTCGCCGCGATGAGCGCGGCCGGGCTTTGGCGCCGGCGGCCCGTCAGGCGCTTGCCGCGTGCTCCGCGCGTTCGCCGCGCGGCGTCGGCTTGATGCGGAACCAGGCGACGTAGAGCGCCGGCAGGAACAGGAGCGTCAGCACCGTGCCGACGATGATGCCGCCCATCATCGCGTAGGCCATCGGCCCCCAGAAGACCTCGCGCGAGATCGGGATCAGCGCCAGCGAGGCGGCGGCGGCGGTGAGGAGGATCGGCCGCATCCGGTGCTCGGTGGCGTCGAGCACGGCATCCCATTTCGTCTGCCCGTCCGCGATGTGGTCCTCGATCTGCACCACGAGGATCACCGAGTTGCGGATCAGGATGCCGATGAGCGCAAGGACGCCGAGGATCGCCACGAAGCCGAGCGGGGCGCCGGAGGGCAGGAGCGCCGCGACCACGCCGATCAGCCCGAGCGGGGCCACCGCCACCACGAGGAACAGGCGCTGGAAGCTCTGCAGCTGCACCATGAGCAGCGTCGTCATGGCGATGAGCATCAGCGGCGCGATGGCGACGATCGGCCCCTGCCCTTTGCCGCTTTCCTCCACCGCGCCGCCGGTGGCGATGCTGTAGCCCGGCGGCAGCTTGGCGGCGAAGGCGTCGAGCTGCGGCTGCAGCGCAGCCACCACGGTGGCTGGCTGCTCGGCCGTGAGGAGCCCGGCCTTGACGGTGATCGTCGGCGTGCGGTCGCGCCGCCAGACGATCGGCTGCTCCAGCTCGTAGCGGAAGGTGGCGATCGCCGCGAGCGGGAAGGACCGGCCGTTCTGGGCGGGAATCTGCAGGTTCTCGAGCGTGTCGATCGAGCTTCGCTCGGCGGGCAGCGCGCGGCTGACGACGTCGACGAGATAGATCGAGTCGCGGATCTGCGTCGCCGTGGACCCGCCGACCACGCCGTTGAGGACGCTCGCCACGTCCTGCGAGGTGATGCCGAGCTGGCGCGCCTTGTCCTGGAGGAGATCGACCTTCACGACGCGGCCCGGCTCGTTCCAGTCGTAGGTGACGCGGGCGGTGTTCGGGTTGGTGCCCACGATCGCCGCCACCTCCTGCGCGAGGGTTCGCACCTTCTGCAGGTCGGGGCCGCTGACGCGATACTGGATGGGGCGCCCGACCGGCGGTCCGATGTCCAGGGGATGCACGAAGACGTCGGTGCCCACGAACTGGCGCTCGCCGATCTCGCGCAGCCGCGCGATGACGCGGTCGCGCGCCTCCAGGCTCTTGGTCATGATGACGACCTGCCCGAAATTGGGGCTCGCCGGCTGGACATCGTAGGAGAGGACGAAGCGCTGCGCGCCGGTGCCGACATAGGACGACCAGTAGTCGATGTCCTCGTCGCCGACGAGCCGCGTCTCGAAGCGATCCATCTCGGCCCGCGTTTCGAGGATCGAGGCGTTCTGGCGCGCGGTCCAGTCGACGATCACCTCGGGCCGGTCCGAGGTCGGGAAGAACTGCTGCTGCACGAAGCCCATGCCGAAGAGCGCGCCGGCGAAGAGACCGATCGTCACGAGGATCGTCAGCCACTTGAAGCGCACGCAGACGAGAAGCAGCGCCCGGAAGCCGCGGGTGAACCAGCCCGGCCGGTCGTGGTGCTTCTTCATCGTCTTGGGCAGGAAGGTGACGCCGAGCAGCGGCGTGAACACCACCGCGACCACCCAGGACACCACGAGCGACACCGCGATCACCACGAAGAGCGTGAAGGTGAACTCGCCGGCGCCCGAATTGTTGAGCCCCACCGGAATGAAGCTCGCGACCGTGACGAGCGTGCCCGTTAGCATCGGAAAGGCGGTGGAGGTGTAGACGTAGGTCGCCGCCTTCTCCAGCGTGTCGCCGACCTCCAGCCGCGACACCATCATTTCCACGGCGATCATCGCGTCGTCGACGAGGAGACCGAGCGCGATGATCAGCGCGCCGAGCGAGATGCGCTGCAGCGAGATGCCGAAATACTGCATCGCCACGAAGGTGATGGCGAGCACCAGCGGGATCGACAGCGCCACGATGAAGCCGGCGCGAAGCCCCAAGCTGATGAAGGACACGGCGAGCACGATGGCGATGGCCTCGCCCAGCGCCTTGGTGAAGCCGCCGACGGCCTCCTCCACCACATGCGGTTGGTCCGATACGAGGTGGATGCCGACGCCGACCGGCAGTTCGCTTTCGATGACACGCATCTCCTCCACCAGCGCCTCGCCGAAGGTCAGGAGGTTGGCCGAAGGCTTCATGCCGATGGCGAGGCCGATCGTCGGCTGGCCGTTGTAGCGAAACAGCGAACTCGGCGGATCGACGTAGCCGCGCGTGATCGTCGCGACGTCGGAGAGCCGGAAGAAGCGGTTGTTGATCCAGAGATTGACGTCGCCGAGCTCGCGCTCGGACGCGAACTGGCCGTTGACGCGCACGGAGACGCGCTCGCCCTCGGCCTCGATCGTGCCGGAGGGAGCGATAGCGTTCTGCTCGCTCAGGGCGTCGATCACGGTCTGCTGCGTCAGGCCGAGCGCGGCGGTGCGGCGGGTGGAGAATTCGAGATAGACGACCTCGTCCTGCGCGCCGACGAGATTGACCTTGCCGACATTGGGTACGGTAAGGATGCGCGCGCGCGCCGCCTCGACATAGTCGCGCAGCTGGCGCTGGGTCAGCCCGTCGGCAGTGAAGGCGTAGATGTTGCCGAAGACGTCGCCGAAATCGTCGTTGAAGAACGGCCCCTGGACGCCGGACGGCAGCTCGCCCTTGATGTCGGTGAGGATGTTGCGGACCCGCAGCCAGGTGTCGGAGACCGCGCGTCCTTGCGTCGTGTCGAGGAGGTTGAGGAAGATCGTGGTGCGGCCGGGCGAGGTCTGGCTCTTGGTGTAGTCGAGGGTGGTGATCTCCTCGAGCTTCTTCTCGATCCGGTCCGTGACCTGCTCGACCGTGTCCTCCACCGAGGCGCCCGGCCAGGTGGCGGTGATCAGCATCGTCTTGATCGTGAAGTTCGGGTCTTCCTCGCGCCCCAGATTGACGTAGGCGAGCACGCCCGCCACCGAGGCGACGAGCATGAAGTACCAGACGAGCGAGCGGTGATGCAGCGCCCAGTCGGAGAGGTTGAACGGCTTCACGGAACGATTCCCCCGTCGAGCTTGACCGCCTGACCCTCGGTCAGGCTATGGACGCCGGCGGTGACGACGCGCTGGCCGACCTCCAGCCCGCTCGCGATGCGGGCGGTCTCGCCGATCGCGCCCTCCACCTCGACGGCCCGCCGCGACACCGTCCCGGCGGCCTCGTCCACCACCCAGACGAAATGCCGGCCCTCGGCATCGAGCAGCGCGCTGGCGGGCAGGTCGAGCCGCGACGCGTCGCCGTTTCTCGCCCGCACCTCGAGCGTGGTGCCGATGCGGAAGCTCGCCAGCGGATCGACCAGCGTGATGCGCACGCGCCGGGTGCGCGTGGCGGCGTCCGCCTCCGGCGCGACCTCGCGCACCGCCCCCCCGGCGACGACGCCGGGATCGACCTGCAGGATCGCCTCGAACGGATCGCCCGGCGCGAGGCGCTGGGCGATCGCGTCGGGCATGTCGATGACGGCTTCGCGCACGCTCGCCTGCGCCACCGTGAACACGGTCTGGCCGGCC
Organism: Aureimonas pseudogalii; assembly: GCF_014196835.1. GTDB lineage: Bacteria > Pseudomonadota > Alphaproteobacteria > Rhizobiales > Rhizobiaceae > Aureimonas > Aureimonas pseudogalii. The sequence continues at coordinate 64,445 of NZ_JACIEK010000010.1, read as the reverse complement.
GTCACGGTCTGCCCGATCTCGGCGTCGACAGCGGTGACGACGCCTTCGGTCTCCGAAAGGAGGCGCGTGTAGGAAAGCTGCTCGCGTGCCTTGTCGAGGCTGGCCTGCGCCCGCGTCAGCGTCGCGGCCGCCGTCGCCGCCGCCTCGTCGGCGGTGTCGAGCGTCGCCTGCGAGCCGACGCGCTGGGCGAGGAGCGCCTCCTGGCGGTCGCGCGTGGCGCCGGCATTGGAAAGCTGCGCCTCGGCCTTCGCGAGATCGGCCTCGAGCGAGCGCACGCTCAAAGTCAGCGCTGTCGGATCGAGCGAGGCGAGAAGCTGGCCGGCCTCGACGCTCTGGCCCACCTCGACGTTGCGCGCCACGATGCGCCCGAGGACGCGGAAGCCGAGATCGCGGGAGTAGCGCGGCTGCACGGTGCCGATGAAGCTCTCGGCCGTCACCGGCCGGGGCTCAACGCGCATCGACAGCACCGGACGGATCACCGGCGCCGGGGCCGGCTCCTCCTTCGAGCAGCCGCCGAGAAGCGTCAGCATGACGAGCGCGAGAGGGGTGAGCGCGCGGGTCACGAGGCCGCTCCCGCGTCGTCGAGCGTCACGACCTGGCCCTCGCGCAGCAGCTGGCCGCCTGCGGTCACCACGAGATCGCCCTCGCTCAGCCCATCCCGCACCAGGATCTCGCCGGTGCGGTAGCGCTCGACGCCGACAGGGCGCAGCGTCACCGCCTTCGTGGCGGGGTCCACCACCCAGACGGCCGGCCCGCTCTCTCCCGCGCCGAGCGCCGTCCAGGGCAGCGATACGAGGTTCTGCGGCGCCGCGAGGCCGGTGCCGGTGACCGCCGCGCCGAGGCTCATGGCGGGCGGCGGGTCGGCCAGCGTCATCTTCACGCGCACCGTTCCCGTGGCGGCATCGAAGGTCGGCGAGACCTCGCGCACGCTCGCCCGCGTCTCGACGGCGGGGTCCGAGCCGAGCCGCACGACCACGCCCTCGCTCGGCGGGGCGCCGGCGAGCAGCGCCTCGTCGATGTCGAAGATCGCGTCGCGCGCGCCGTCCTGCGCCACGGTGAAGACGGTCTGCGCCGCCGAGACCACCTGGCCCGCCTCGGCTTCGCGGGCGGTGACGATGCCGTCGACGTCGGCTTTGAGTTCGGTGAAGGAGAGCTGGTCGCGCGCGGTGGCGAGATCCGCGCGAGCCGAATCCGCCGTGCCTTCCGCCGAGCGAAGCTGCTCCTGCGCGTCGTCGAAGACGCCGCGGGTGATGTAGCCGCCCTCGAAGAGCCGGCGCTGGCGGCCGAAATTCGTCTGCGCCTGCGTCAGCGTCGCCTCCGCCGAGCGGAGCGTCGCCTCCGCCGCCTCGACGTCGGAGACCTGTTCGCGCGTGTCGAGCGTGGCGAGCACGTCTCCGGCCTTCACGTGGTCGCTGACGTCGACGTTGCGCCGGTCGATCCGGCCGGCGACGCGAAACGACAGATCGCTCTGGATGCGCGCGGCGACCGTGCCGGTGAGGGAGATCGTGCGCGACACCGGGGCGTAGGCCGCGATCTGCACCGCGACCCGCTCCGGAACCTGCGCGGCCGGTGGCTCGGCCGGACTGCAGGCGACGAGCACCACGAGAAGCGCGAGCGCCCCCGCGCCCTGTGTCGCATGGCGTGCGAGGGCGACGGCGCGTCGGAACGACCGGGCGGCGGGGGGACGACGGGAGAACAGCGAGCGCATGGAAGCCTCGAGAGGATAAAACTGAACGGTTCAGTTCAGTCTTGACGGATGCCTGTCCGCAGGACCAAAGTCAACGGGCGCCGACGATCCGGTCGGCTCGGAACACCGGAAACTCGATGCAGCCTCGATCGACCCTGCTCCCGCCGACCTCGGACGGGTCGGACGCGACCGGGATCGGGGTCGCCGCCAGCTCGGTCGGGAACGAGGTCGAGGTCGGCGAAGGATCACGGCCGGCGGGACCCGACCGGACCAACGCCAAGGTGCGACAGGTGCTCGACGCGGCGCGCGCGCTGTTTCTCGAACAGCCCTACGACGCCGTCAGCACCGACGCGATCGCCCGGCGCGCCGGCATCTCTAAGGCGACGCTCTACGTCCATTTCGAGAGCAAGGAGATGCTGTTCGCGACGCTCGTCTGCGACCAGTGCCGCGCCATCGAGGAGGCCGTCTGGTCGGCCGGCGGTCCCGGCGGCGACGTCGAGGCCGTGCTTCGCACGATCGCGCGCAACTTCATGGCGATGCTCGCGGGGCCGGAGGCCATCTCCCTCTACCGCACCATCGTGGCGCAGGTGCCGCGCCGGCCCGAGCTCGGACGGGTGTTCTACGAGGCCGGCCCGAAGATCCTGCAGGCCCGCATCGCGCAGTTTCTGGAGCGGGCCTGCGAGCGCGGCGAGCTTCAGGTGCCCGATCCCCGGCTGGCGGCGGTGCAGTTCCTACAGCTCGTGGCCGGCGACATTCCGATGACCGGGCTCCTGGCCCTCCGCCCGCTGACGCCCGAGCACGTCGCCACCACGATCGAGAGCGGCATCCGCGTCTTCATGGCCGCTCACCGGCCAAGCTTGGGCTGACGGGGCACGGCCTTGCGGCGCTGCCTGCCGGGACGACGAGCGGACGCCGTCACCGGCCGCTCGCCGCCCGCGGCGCAGGCTTTCGCGTCGGAGCCCGCAAGGCACGGCGCGTCATTCCGGACCGGCCAAGCCTTACCCGAACCCCGCTGAAGGCATTGCGCCGCTCAGCTTACCATCACCACCACGAACGGCACGGCGAAGACCAGCATGCCCGCCATGATGCCGAGCGTCGGGGAGCGTTTCATCGCGTTCATAAGAGGCCTCGATGTCCTGTTTCGGTGCGACCAGGGTCGGCCGATGCGGTTAATGGAAGATAAAGACCGTACCGGGCGCCCGTCGCACCGCCGTGCCCTGACCGGGACCGGCGCCATTGGACGCGGGGTCCGGAGCGTTCGGCCGGCGGTCGATGGAGGTGACGGGAGGATGAGAGGCAGGCGGCGGGGGCAACGGCGAGAACCCCGGCAGGGTCGCCGTCGGGCGTTCCCGCACACTCGGTTCTTGGGTTGGCGAGCAACCTCCCATGCGACCCCGCCGCTCCCTTGGCAACGCGTCGGCGTTCTCGTCCGCCCCGATGCGTGTGAACGTCCTGGAAGATGGGAAGGGCCGCGTCTTACCCGCAGACCAGACGGTCGCGCCCCGCGGCCTTGGCTTCGTAGAGCAGTCTGTCGGCGCGAGACAACACGATGCGCGCGTCGTCCCCCATGCATATCTCGGTCATTCCGACCGAGGTCGTGAGCCTCAGATCCGGATGGAGCGATGAGAGACGGCAGGCTCGCAGCGCATCCAAGAGCCCTTCGACGACGAGCCTCCCCTCGGCAAGCGACCGGTTCGGCAGAATGAGAATGAACTCCTCGCCGCCGAGGCGACCGAACGCATCCTTGACCGGAAGCGTCGCCCGAGCGCAGCGCGCGACCGCGATCAGCGCCTCGTCCCCGACCTGATGCCCGTAGGTGTCGTTCAGACGCTTGAAATGATCGATGTCGAGGATGCAGACGCATCCATGCCTGAACCCGCCGACGGCTTGCCCGGTGACGAACGCCTCGAGCATCGACATCATGTGCCGCCGGTTGGAAACACCGGTCAGATCGTCCGTCTGCGCTTCGCGCAAGGCCCGATCGCGAGCCTTTCTCAGGGCCCTGTCATGCAGCCGCAGACCCGTGATGTCGCTTCCGACGAACATGCCCCAGCCGCTCGCCACCGTCGTCTCCACGATCCAGAGCCAGCGCCCGTCGACGAGGTCGGATTCGAAGCTGCGGTGGGCAAGCTTGGCACGACGGGAGAGGGTCGCGACAAGCCAGCCCTCGAAGTCGGGCGCGTCGATGCGCGAGCCTCGTCCCAAGCGATGATTGCGTCTCATGAGATCGCACCAGAGCGGGCGCTCGTCATGTCCGAGGAAGAACGCGGATCGAAAAGCCGGGTTGGCATAGGAGACGCGATCGTCCGGGTCGTAGACGCACACCAACGATCCGCTTTCGTGATGGAGCGCTTCGATGTGTCCCAGGATCGTCTGCATCTGAACTCTGATTGGTCGACTTGGCGGGCCCTGCCGTACCACGATCCACCGAGGAAATCCTTGCACGGCTACGAAGCCGTTTGACGGGGAGACGAAGACGGTCGGGGTCTGCGCCGCTCGCGGGCCCGAAGCCTCCAATGTCGTACGGGCCGACGGGCGCGATGCGCCATGGTGACGCGAGAGGGATCGAAGGGCAACTTCCCGAACAAAGGCCCGGCCCGGTGTCGAGCGGACTTGGCGGCAGTCGGCGCGACGGGTGGGCGACCAAGGATCGGACGCGTGCCGTCGCGAGAATTCCACGATGCGGCTCGATGGCGCGTGATTTTGCAAGGCGCGGCAAAGCCGAAGCCGCAGGTGACCGGGGATGCGGCGTCGGGCGCCGTCTTCGCCCGATCGACGATCTCGGCGAGCCGTCGGACAGGTGCCCGAACCGGCGAAGCCGGCATCGATGCTGGCGATCGGTGGCGGATCCGCCCTCTGGTGGAGGTCGGATCCGCCAACTTCGTTCAGGGCTTGGGGTCGAAGCCGAGCTGGCGGTCCGGCGCCGCGGGGCCCGAGATCGCCGGCGCCTTCTCGCCGCGCAGAAGCTCGGCGAAGACGTCGTCGGAGGAGTGGCGCCCGCCCCCGATGCCGGCCTCGAGCAGCGCCCGGTCGAGCGCCGAGCCCGATTCCAGCGACTGCAGCTCGGCGCCGGCCTCGATGCGGCCCGCCGTCATCTCCTGGCGCTTCTTCACGCGCTCCAGCGATTCCATCGCGCTGCCGAGGCGCGAGTTGACGCCGGCATGGCTGGAGGCGATCGCCGACTGCGCCTTGAGGAGCGATTCGTTGGCCTTCACGCCCTCGATCTCGCGGCGCATCGTCTGGATGCGGGTCTCGGTGTCCTGCACCGCGCGGATCATCTGCGCCTGGCTCGCCTGCAGGCGCTCGTGCTCGGCCTGGTCGCGCGCGGCCTCGGCGCGGTTCTTCGAGACGCGATCGGCCAGCCCGCGGGCGAGATCCTCGCGCCCCGCGGCCATCGCGGCGCGCGCCGAATCCATGTCCTTGGCGTCCTTGGCCTGCGCCTCCTCCACCTTGCGGGCCAGCGACTTGGTGGTCGCCATGATGCCCGCGAGATCGGAGCGCGCGCGCCGCAGCGCGGCCTCGGCGTCGCGGATCTCCTGGTCGAGGATGCGCAGGGCCTGCGCGTCCGCCGCGCCCTCCGCCACCTCGTTGACGCCGCCGCGCACGGCGGAAAACAGCTTGCCCCAGACGCTCATTCCGCGATCTCCCCGTTCTTCCATTCTTCGATGAGATGGGCGGCGTCCTCGGCATTGGCCGCCAGCACCGCCACTTCCTCGACCACGATCTCGGCCGGCGAATGGGCAGAGAGCGAGCCGAACAGTTCGTACCATTCCTCGCCGTTGATGATGGAGATGCCGAAGGTCGACAGCGGCACCAGCTTGTGGGTCTTCAGCACCAGCCGCTCGAAGGCCTCGCGGCGCGGCACGCTGGCGGCGGGCGCCAGCATCACGCTCGCCAGCACCTGGTCGCCCCCGGCGGCCACGAACACGTCGAGATGGCCGCGCTCCTTCAGCGTCACGCGGATGACGTCGCCTTCCGGCGGGATGGTCACGTCGACGTCGCCGAGCGCGGCCGGATCGGACGCGAACAGCTCGGTCAGCGAGGCGAGATTCCAGACAGCCAAGATCGCTCTCTCCCTTGTGGTCGTTCCCACCTTCAATTCGAGGTGGCCGCGAGGTATCTAACGATTGTACGAGACAGGACCAAGGCGGCAATCATGATCGGACGCCTCTTCGGCTGGGGGTCGCAGGACAAACCGGCCGACACGCCCCCCGAGCGCGGGCCGCTCGGCATCGCGCTGCGCGGCGGCGTCGAGATCGACACGCTGAGCCTGCAGGCGGAACTCGCCGGCGCCGCCCCCGCCATGCCCGTTCCCGCCGGCGGCATGATGCTCGTCGCCGCCTATGGCGAGGCGCGGCTCGACGCCACCACCGTGCTCTCGCGCTACTACGGCGACGACGACAGCATCCTGCAGGTCATGTCGCCCACCGGCGCGCCGGGCGAGGAGATCTTCGACGTCAGCCTCTACCGGCCGTGGGACAGCGTGGTGCCCGCGAACGAGCGCGAGTGGGCGCAGTGGCGCGGACCCGCGGGCGTCGTCGGCCAGCCGCGCTACGACGCCGACGGCCTCGTCTTCGAGCGCTTCTGGGGCGAGGGCGAGGGCCGAGCCGATCTCGTGGAGTTCGTCGAGGACATCGAGGACGCCCGCGGCCGGCGCTCGATCCACCAGTCCTGCATGCTCTACGCGCGCGCCCTCGCCAACGCGCGCGAGATGCTGCTCATCAACATCGAGCGCGATCTCGGGCAGGACGCGAGGCGCCAGGGCGCCTCGGTGGAATTCATCATCGGCTACGGCCTGCTGCCCGGCGACGTGCGCCGGCTCTGACACCTCGCCCCTTTTCCCTCTGGCGGAACCGTCGATCGGACCGCTCCCACCCTTCGAGGATTGCGACCCGCATGTTTGGATATGTCGCCGGATTGCCGGCGTTCCTGGCCTATTTCGTCACCGGCCTCGCGGCGCTCGCGGTCTTCGCCACCGTCTATTCGGCGGTGACGCCGCATCACGAGCTCCGGCTGATCCGCACCGGCAACAACGCCGCGGTGGTGGCCTTTCTCGGCGCCATCATCGGCTTCTCCCTGCCGCTCGCCTCGGCGGCGGCGAACTCGGTCTCCATCGTCGACTTCCTGATCTGGGCGCTCGTCGGCGCGGTGGTGCAGGCCATCGCCTTCCTCGGCGCGGCGCTCACCATGAGCCGCCTGCCCGGGCGCATCACCGACGGCGAGGTCGCCGCCGGCATCTGGACGGCGGGCGTGGCGGTGGCGGTCGGCATGCTCAACGCCGCCTGCATGACCTATTGAGCCGGAGGACGGCATGACCCGACGCTTCACCGCCCCGCGCCGCCCGCTCCTCGCCCTCGGCACGATCGCCGCCGGCGGCCTCTCGCTCGCTGCCTGCGGCGACGCGCCCGCGCAGGACGCGGCCTATTCCTCGCCCGCCCAGTGCATCGAGGCCGGCGTCGATGCCGAGACCTGCGACGCCGAATACCAGCAGGCGATGCAGGCACACCTGAAGAACGCGCCGAAATTCGACGGACAGGCGGCCTGCGAGGCCGAGTACGGCGCCGGCCGGTGCCTGGAGACCCCGGCGGCGGCGACGGGCACGCAGGGCTCGGGAAGCGGCAGCTTCTTCATGCCCTTCATGACCGGCTACCTGATCTCCTCGGCGATCTCCAACCTCTCGAACTACGGCGCCTATCAGCGCCAGCGCGAGTCCGGCGGCTACTCGTCGGTGCCGATCTACACCAACCGGTCGGGCGTCTCCTACCGCTCCGACCCGGTGGCGATCGGCCAGGCGCCGCAGCAGCGCCCGGTCAACGTCAACACGCGCACCGTCTCGCGCCAGGGCTTCGGCGGCATGTCGTCGAGCCGCGGCTCGTCGTTCGGCGGCTGAGGATGAAGCGCACGGCGATTCCCGAGCGCGAGGGCTGGCGGGCGAAGGCCGAGAGCGTCGGCTTCGGCTTCCACGAGATGTATGGCGAGCCCTACTGGCTCGACGACACGATGTACGTCTTCACGATGGACGAGATCGAGCGCGAGGTGGAGGGGCCGAGCCAGGAGATCCACGATCTCTGCATGGATCTCGTGGCGGACGTCGTGGAGCGCGAGGAGGATCTCGAACGCCTCGCCATTCCGCCAACGCTGTTCGACGTGGTGCGCGACTCCTTCCGCTCGGGCCAGCGTCATCTCTACGGGCGCTTCGATCTCGCCTATCGCGGAGAGGGACCGGCGAAGCTCCTCGAATACAACGCGGACACGCCGACGGCCGTCTTCGAGAGCGCCTACTTCCAGCACAACTGGCTGCAGGACCAGATCGAGCTCGGCCGCCTGCCCGAGGGCGCCGACCAGTTCAACCTCCTGCAGGAAAGCCTCATCGAGGCCTTCGCCGCCTTCCCGCCCGGCCCGATCTTCCACTTCGCCGCCGTCACGGCCAACGACGAGGACCGCGGCACCGCCGCCTATCTGATGGACTGCGCGGTGCAGGCGGGGCACCGCACGGCGCTGATCGACGTCGCGGCGATCGGCGTCGATGCGCTCGGCCGCTTCACCGACCCGATGGACCGTGTGATCGACCGCTGCTTCAAGCTCTATCCGTGGGAGGACATGATGCGCGAGCCCTTCGCGGTGCATCTGGCGGGGTCGGGCACCGAATGGGTGGAGCCGGCCTGGAAAGCGATCCTCTCGAACAAGGGCATCCTGCCGCTACTCTGGGCCCGCCATCCCGGCCATCCCAACCTCCTGCCGGCGTTCTTCGCCGACGACCCGCGCGGCGGCGAACTTCCCGACAGCGTCCGCAAACCGCTGCATTCGCGCGAGGGCGAGAACGTCGCGATCACCGAAGGCGGCGCCGAGACCGAGGCCTCCGAGGGCGACTACGGCGAGGGGCCGGCGGTGGTGCAGGCGCTGACGCCGCTCTTCGAGGCGGACGGCCAGTTCGCGGTGCTCGGCTCCTGGGTGGTGGGCGACCGCGCCTGTGGCCTTGGCATGCGCGAGGACCGCTCACGCATCACCCGCAACCTCTCGCGCTTCGTGCCGCACGTCATTCTCGACTGAGGCGTCACGGCACGAGCGCGTGCGCCTCCACGACGGGTGCCGGGGCGAGCGTAGGCGCCTTTCCCCGCCCGAGGCGGCGCACGAGCACGTAGAAGAGCGGCGTCAGGAACAGGCCGAACAGCGTCACGCCGATCATGCCCGAGAACACCGCGACGCCCATCGCCGAGCGCATCTCGGCGCCCGCGCCGGTGGAGAGGACGAGCGGCAGCACGCCCATGACGAAGGCGAGCGAGGTCATCAGGATCGGGCGCAGCCGCAAGGCGCTCGCCTCGATCGCGGCCTGGAGAGGCGTGCGGCCCGCCCCTTCCAGTTCGTGCGCGAACTCGACGATGAGGATGGCGTTCTTCGCCGACAGTCCGACGAGGACGATGAGGCCGATCTGCGTGAAGACGTTGTTGTCCCCGGCTGTCCACCAGACCCCCGCCATCGCCGCCAGCAGCGCGAGCGGCACGATGAGGAGGATGGCGATCGGCAGCGTCAGGCTCTCGTATTGCGCGGCGAGCACCAGGAACACGAGAAGGATCGCCAGCGGGAAGATCACCAGCCCGGAATTGCCGGCGATGATCTCCTGATAGGTCAGCTCGGTCCATTCGAAGGCGAAGCCCGGCGGCAGGGTCTCGGCCGCGATGCGCTCCACCGCGGCGCGCGCCTGGCCGGACGAGAAGCCCGGCGCGGCGTTGCCGTTGACGTCGGCGGCGAGGAAGCCGTTGTAGCGCAGCGCCCGCTCGGGGCCCGCCACCGTCTCGACGTTCATGAGCGCCGAGAGCGGGATCATCGCGCCCGAATCGGCGCGCACCTTCAGGGCGCCGATGTCCTCGGCCCGCGCCCGGAACGAGGCGTCGGCCTGCACCCGCACCGAGTAGGTGCGGCCGAACTCGTTGAAGTCGTTGACGTAGAGCGATCCGAGATAGATCTGCAGCGTGTCGAAGATCGCGGTGATGGGCACGCCCAGCTGGCGCGCCCGCGCCCGGTCGACGTCAGCGAAGAGCTGCGGCACGTCGATCTGGTAGCCCGAGAAGAGACCCGTCAGTTCGGGCGCCGAGCGGGCCGCGGCGAGGAAGCCCTTCACCGCCGCGTCGAGCGGCCGGTAGCCCTGGCCCGCACGGTCCTCGATCTGCAGCTTGAAGCCGCCGATCGTGCCGAGCCCCTGCACCGGCGGCGGGGGGAAGATCGCCGTGAACGCCTCCTGCACCCCCGCGAACTCGCCGTTCAGCCGCCCCGCGATGGCGCCGGCGGAAAGCTCGGGCGTCTGCCGCTCCTCGAAGGGCTTCAGCGTCAGGAACACGACGCCGGCATTGGAGGAATTGGTGAAGCCGTTGATCGAGAGGCCGGGGAAGGCGATCGTGCTCTCGACGCCGGGCACGTCGAGGGCGATGGCGGTCATGCGGCGCACGACCTCCTCCGTCCTGTCGAGCGAGGCGCCGTCGGGCAGCTGGGCGAAGCCCACGAGATACTGCTTGTCCTGCGCCGGCACGAAGCCGCCGGGCACGGTGCGGAAGAGCACGACGGTCAGGCCGACGAGCACGAGATAGAGCGCCATCGTCACGCTCTTGCGCGAGATGATGCCGGCGACACCTCGGCCGTAGGCGCGCGTGCCCGCCCGGAACACGCCGTTGAAGCCGCGGAAGAACCAGCCGAGGGTGAAGTCCATCGCCCGCGTCAACCGGTCCTTCGGCGCGTCGTGGCCGCGCAGCAGCAGGGCGGCGAGCGCGGGCGAGAGCGTCAGCGAGTTGAAGGCCGAAATCACGGTGGAGATCGCCAGCGTCAGCGCGAACTGGCGGAAGAACTGCCCCGTCAGGCCGGAGATGAAGGCGAGCGGCACGAAGACGGCGACGAGCACCAGCGCGATGGCGACGATCGGCCCGGAGACCTCGCGCATCGCCTGATAGGTCGCCTCGCGCGGGGCCAGCCCGTTCTCGATGTTGCGCTCGACATCCTCCACCACCACGATCGCGTCGTCCACGACGATGCCGATCGCCAGCACCAGCCCGAAGAGGCTCAGCGCGTTGATCGAGAAGCCGAGGAGATGCATCACCGCGAAGGTGCCGACGATCGACACGGGCACCGCCAGCAGCGGAATGATCGAGGCGCGCCACGTCTGCAGGAAGAGGATCACCACGACGATGACGAGCAGCACGGCTTCGAGCAGCGTGTGGACCACGGCGTCGATCGAGGCGCGCACGAACTGCGTGGTGTCGTAGACGATGGCGTAGTCGACGCCGTCCGGCATCGTCCGCTTGATTTCGGCCATCGTGGCGCGCACCTCGTCGGCGATGGCGATGGCGTTGGAGCCGGGCGCCTGGAACACCGGAATGGCGACGGCGGGCTCGTTGTCGAGGAGCGAGCGCAGGGCGTATTCGGCAGCGCCCAGCTCCACCCGGCCGATGTCGCGGATGCGCGTGATCGCGCCGGTGGCGGCGTCCGTCTTGACGATGATGTCGGCGAATTCCTCGGTGCCCTTCAGGCGCCCCTGCGCGTTGACGGAGAGCTGGAAGTCGACCCCTTCGAGGCTTGGCGAGGCGCCGACGACGCCGGCGGCGGCCTGCACGTTCTGCTCGCGGATGGCGGCCACGACGTCGCCGGCCGAGAGGCCATGCTCGGCGGTCTTCTCGGGGTCGAGCCAGATCCGCATCGAATAGTCGCCGGCGCCGAAGAGCTGCACCTGCCCCATGCCGTCGATGCGAGCGAGCCGATCGCGCACGTTGAGGAGCGCGTAGTTGCGCAGATACGTGAGGTCGTAGCGCCCGTTCGGCGAGGTCAGGTGCACCACGAGCATCAGGTCGGGCGAGGACTTGATCGTGGAGACGCCGAGGCGGCGCACCTCCTCGGGCAGGCGCGGCTCGGCTTGGCTCACGCGGTTCTGCACGAGCTGCTGCGCCTGGTCGGGGTCGGTGCCGAGCCGGAAGGTGACGGTCAGCGTCATCAGCCCGTCCGTCGTCGCCTGGCTCGACATATAGAGCATGCCCTCGACGCCGTTGATCGCCTCCTCCAGCGGCGTCGCCACCGTCTCGGCGATGACGGCCGGGTTGGCGCCCGGATAGTTGGCGCGCACCACGACGGATGGCGGCACCACGTCCGGATACTCGCTGATCGGCAGCGCGAAGATCGCGAGCAGGCCGCCGAGGAAGATCAGGACGGAGAGGACGCCGGCAAACACCGGCCGGTCGATGAAGAAGCGGGAGAAGGTCATGGCGGCAAAGTCCCTTCGGGACAGTGGTTACGGCTGCGCGGGCTCGGCGGCGGCTTGCAGGCTGGGGTCGCCCGCCCCGTCCATCGCCACCATCTGCGGCGCGAGAAGCGCGCCCGACCGGATGCGCTGCAGCCCGTTGACGACGACGCGCTCATTGGCGTCGAGGCCCTCGGTGACGATGCGAAGGCCGTCGACGGCGGCGCCGAGCGTGACGCTGCGGTACTCGGCCTTGTCGTCGCGATCGACGACCAGCACGTATTTGCGGTCCTGGTCGGTGCCCACGGCCCGCTCGGACACGAGCACGGCGGGGCCGGCCTGCGGCTCGCCGAGGCGAAGCCGCGCGAACTGCCCGGGCATCAGCCGGCCGCCGGGATTGGGGAAGCTGGCGCGCACGCGCACCGTGCCGTTCACCGGATCGACCGCGGGGTCGATCATCTGGATGCGGCCCGCCGCGACGGAGCCGTCGCCGCGGTCCATCTCCACCGCGATGGCCTCCACCGCCTCGCGCCTGCCATCCGGCAGCGCGGCGAGCGCCCGGCCGACGGTGGCCTCGTCGACGTCGAAGCTCGCATAGATCGGATCGACGGAGACGAGCGTCGCCAGAACCGGCGAGCCCGCGCCGGCGGCGACGAGATTGCCGGGATCGACCTCGATGCGCCCGATGCGCCCGGCGATCGGCGCGCGGATGCGCGTGTAGGAGAGATCGAGCTCGGCCGTGCGCAGCGCCGCCCGGGCGGATGCGAGATCGGCGGCGGCTTCGAGGCCGGCCTGGACGCGGCGCTCGACGTCGCTGGCGGCGAGCGTGCGCGTGCCCTGCAGGGCCAGACCGCGCTCGCGCTCGCCTGCGGCGAAGGCGAGCCGCGCCTCGGCGCCCTCGACGGCGGCCTGCGCCCGCAGGACGGCGGCCTCGAACGGGGCGGGATCGAGGGTCACGAGGAGATCGCCTCGGGCGACGAGCGCGCCCTCGCGAAAGTGCGTGGCCTCCAGCGCCCCGGCGACGCGCGCGCGCAGCTCCACCCGCTCCACCGCCTCCAGCCGGCCCGAGAGCTTCGTCCAGGTGGCGACGCGGCGGGCTTCGACCCGCGCGACGGAGGCGGGCGTGGCGCTCGGCATCGCGGCCGCTGCGGGCTTGTCGGCACGGGCCGCATCGCCCGCCCCCGGCCCGAAGCCGGTGCCGCCGAAAGCAGCGCCGACGAGCGCCACGGAGGCGAGCGCCCATTTGATCGAAGGATGCATCGTGGACATGGGGAAACCTCGAAGGAGCGGAAAGCGGCCGGACGAAACGGGTCCGGCGGACGGCGCGCTGTTCAGAGAAGCAGGGAACTGACGGCGCCGGGCTCATGGCCGGCCGGCCGGGCGCCGGGGTCGCCGGATCGGCGCGTCGTCATGGGGCCCGGCACGGCGCCGGGATCGCCGAGCGCGATCAGGTGCCGGTCGAGCCGGACGAGCGCCTGCATGGCGCGGCGCCACAGGGCGGGCGCCGGGCTTCGGGCGGCGAGAAAGGGGATGGGGGATGCGGTCGGGTTCGGCACGCGCGTCTCCTCGAGCGATGGGATGCGGGGGGTCGGGCGGGTCGCCAAGAGGCGAAGGGGGGCGGCGGCTTGCGAAGGAGTCCGCGAGCCGCCGCCCTCCGGCTCAGAAGCTGTCGGAACCAGGAACGAGAGCACCCACCGCCGGGGCGGGCCGGCGAGTGCCGTCGCCCGGGCCGCGCACATCATCGGTGCGGGCCGCGTCGTTCCGCTGGCTTGGAGTGGGAGCCGCACGCGGGGTCACGGGATAGCCGTAGCCGCGCTCGGCGGAGGCCGCCGGATCGGCGAACCGGCCGATGCCGACGGAATTGTCCTGGAACGCCTGGGCGTCGCGCGTTCCGGTGTCGGAGCCGGGAACGAGCCCTTCGGCGGAAGCCACCGAAGCGGCGAGAAGGGCGGCGAGCGGGAGAGCGACGAGGAGAGAGCGGGTCATGGGGTGGGATCCTTCTGCGTCGGGACGAGCGTGCACGATCCCGCGACCGGCAAGGGTCGAAGGGGGAGCCACGGCGGGTCCTCGATCTCAAGGGTTGGTGGAGAACGTCGGCCTGAGCCGGCGTCGGTCGTCGAGCCCGTGAGGGGCGGGCGGATTGGCGGATGCTGCCGGGCGGCGGTGCCGCATGACGAGGTCCCGGAACCCTTCGGCCGCTTTTTCGTCTTGATCGAAGGTCGATCGCACCGGGCGAGCCGTCGGGACTTCCATACCAATCGGTAAGGATCGAGATAGGGGCTTGGCTTCCGCCTGTCAACGGATTATTTTACCGATCGATATAGAAGTCGGAAGCGGCCATCGCTGCCCAAGGAGAAGGACTGGAAATCAGATGGGTATGGGTCGCCCGCGAGAGTTCGACGCCGACAAGGCCCTCGACCAGGCGCTCGACGTCTTCTGGCGTCGGGGCTACGAGGGCACGTCGCTGAGCGACCTGACGGAGGCGATGGGCGTCACGCGCCCCAGCCTCTACGCCGCGTTCGGCAACAAGGAGGAGTTGTTCCGCAAGGTGCTCGACCGCTACGGCGCGATGCGCGCCGACCCGTCCTGCGACGTCCTGAACGAGCCGACCTCGCGCCGGGCGGTGGAGCGGCTGCTCATGAGCTTCGCGGGCGCGGGCGACGACGCCCCCCGCGGTTGCCTGATGGTGCAGGGCGCGCTCGTCTGCAGCGAAGCGAGCGACGGCATCCGCGAGGAACTCAACGCGCGGCGCGCCGCGGGCGAAGCGCGCCTCTGCGCCCGCCTCGAAGAATGGAAGGCCGCCGGCGACCTCCCCGCCGACGCCGACCCGCAATCGCTCGCGCGCTACGTCATGGCGGTGGCCAACGGCATGTCGGTGCAGGCCACGGGCGGCGCCAGCGCGGACGAGTTGAAGCGCGTGGTGGACCTGACGATGAAGGGCTGGCCCTCGCCCCCCGCCCCCTGACCTCCAGACTGCGAGAGCGAGGCCGCGACGACACGCGGGCCCGGCGCCCGACCGGATGAGCCCGGTCGGTGCGAAGCCGAGAGGCCCGAGAGGCTGGAGCCGACATGCCGTTCGATCGGGTGGATCGTCCGGCAGCGTCGGCGATGGCGTTTTCGTCGCCTCCGGCGAACACGTCTGCGACCGCCGAGCCTTCGTGCCGGGCATCTCGATGACGCCCGGCAGGCTCGAACGGAGCCTGCCGGGCGGACGAACCGCATCCATCCCGCCTTCCCGCGCCTGCCGAAAGAGACGAAAAGGCCCCGGCGAACGGATCGACGGGGCCTTTTGATCGTCATGCACTTGATCCAGCCGGCGCCGCCGGCGGTCTCGTCAGCGGCTTACGCCTCGCGCGCGGCCATGTAGGAGTCGAGCTTCTTGCGCGACGGGCCGTAGCGTTTGATGATGGTCTTCGCCTCGCTCGGCGGGATGCCGTATTTCTGCGAGAAGGCCGTGGGATCGTAGGGCAGTTCGGCCGCCACCTTCTGGGCGGCGGCCGAGGCCGGGGTCTTGGGGGATGCCATGGGGGTCGCTTTCAGCGATCAGGTCTTCGCCGCGTCGGGCTGCCGGTCGGCGTCCTCGACGGGGGTCTCCTGCGTGCGGGTTTCGGTGTCGCGCTTGGCCGACTTCGCCTCGGCCTTCTCGGCCTTCCTGGCGTTCTTGGCCCGGTCGCGCTCCTGGCGTTCGAAATTGTAATTCGGTGTCCGCATGGGCGCGCCTTCCTCTGGAAACGTTAGAGAGTTGATATGGGACAGAAGTCGGCCCCGCGCCAGACGTCCCGGCGCTGCGATCGCCATTAGGCGGGCCATCGCACGTGCATTCGGCGGGTCTCGGCATCCGCAGGCGGCATCCGAACGCGATCGCGCAGCACCTGCGCCGGAGGCCAGAGGCCATCCGGCGCCCGTCTCGTCGGGCGATCAGTACATGGGAATGCCGCCGGTGACGGGAATCACCGCGCCGCTGATGTAGCTGCCCTCGCCCGACGCCAGCCAGACATAGGCGGGCGCGAGTTCGGCGGGCTGGCCGGCGCGGCCGAGCGGGGTGTCGTTGCCCAGCACTTCCAGCTCGTCCGTCGGCTTGGCGATCGGCTGGATCGGCGTCCAGACCGGGCCGGGCGCCACCGCGTTCACCCGGATGCCCTTGGGCGCCAGAAGGTTGGACAGGCCGATCGTCAGGCTGGAGATCGCACCCTTGGTGGCGGCGTAGACGATCATGCCCTCCGAGGCGACCTTGGCCTGGATGCTCGTCGAGTTGACGATGGCCGAGCCCGGCTTCATGTGCGGCACCGCCGCCTTGGCCAGGCGGATCATCGCGTAGACATTGGCCTCGAACGCGCCCTGCATCGCGGCGTCGTCGATGTCGGCGAGGTCGTCGTTGACGGTCTGCGCCGCCGCGTTGTTGACGAGGATGTCGAGGCCGCCGAGTTCGCCCACCGTGCGCTCCACGAGAGCCGCGCAATGAGCGGGGTCGCGCAGGTCTCCCGGCACGAGCAGGCAGCGCCGTCCTGCCTTCTCCACCCAGGTCTTGGTCTCCTCGGCATCCTCCTGCTCCTCGGCGAGATAGGAGATCGCGACATGCGCGCCCTCGCGGGCATAGGCGATCGCTACGGCCTTGCCGATGCCCGAATCGCCGCCCGTGATCAGCGCCACCCGTCCCTCGAGCAGCCCCTTGCCGCGATAGGTCTCCTCGCCGTGGTCGGGCCGGGTGCGCATCTTCGACTCGAAGCCCGGGGCCGACTGGTGCGGCTCGCCGGGAAATCGGGTCGGCTGGCTGGTGCGCGGATCGTTGGTCATGGGGCATCCCTTGCGTGCGTCGAAGACGAGGGCCCAACGATCGACCGCCGGGAACGCTCCGCCCGAATACGACATGGCTTCAGCCCGGACGTCTCGCCGCACCGTCGCATGGCCCTCGCAGCGACGCGGACGCTCTCAGAGGGCCTTGATGGCGCCGGACGCGACGTCCTCGGTGATGTCGATGACGCAAGGGCTCTCGCCGGCGCCGGGGTCGCCGCCCCAGCGCAGGACGTCCTCCGGGTCGAGCTCGATCCGGTAGCTCTTCTTCGACCGCTCGAAGCCGCCGCGCTTCATCGTCTCGCGCCACGACACCGTTCCCGTGTAGCGATCGGGCGGCAGCGTGACGGCGCCGCCGATCTGCGTCTCGGTGGAGACGGCGAACTGCATCGGGCCGCCTGCCATCCGTGAGCCCGTCCGCAGTCGCGCCATCGCCGTTCCCGTCCCGCTGTTCGATCCGCGCGGACGCTGCCCGCATCCGCGCGGAGAAGGCAAGCCCTTGCGTCCGGCCTTGCCGGATCACACGCGAGGCAGGCCCGAGACGAGCCGCACGAGATCGACCTGGCGCGCCACGCCGGTCTTTCGGAAGACCGCCTTCATCTGCGTCCGCACCGTCTCGTAGGAAATGGAGAGCGCCTCGGCGATGAGGGCGGTCGGCACGCCTTCCACCACCTTGCGGGCGACGCGCGATTCGGCCGGCGTCAGGTCGAACACCGCCTCGAGCAGCGTCGTGCCCGGCACGCCGCCCTGCCCGATCCGCGACAGGATCATGAGCGCGTCGCCCCGGCCGAAGATGTCGCGCGCGGTCGCGACGAGCGGGATCAGATGGGCGACCACGGGCTGCCCCTCGTCCGGGCGCATCGCGAAGGTCATCGGCGGCAGCGGATGGCCGCTTCCCCGGCACAGTTCCTTCAAGGCAAGGCTCATCGCGCGCTGCGCGGCGGGATCGGCGAGCGAGATCCGGTCGAACGCGCCCTGCAGGACGACGTCCGACATGGCCTCGAGCTGGGCGTTGCCCGTGATCATCGTTCCCGACGCCGTGACCACCGCCGCCGCGAGGCCGATGACGTTCAGCCCGCTGACCATGCCCCGGGCCCGCTCCAGCCCGAAGCGGGCGGCGGTGAAGGCCGAGCGCGCCAGATGGGGGCGCAGCGGGTCGAGCCTGTCTTTCACCGCGACCTCGACGGGACCGCGCCGGTAGGCCCGCTCGAAGCTGAGAACGAGGACGTCGCCCGTCATCGGAACGATCGAGGTGCCGATGGACCAGCCGAGCCCGCGGGGCCGGAAGAAGTCGCGATAGATCGGGCTGGCCTCGATCTCCTCGGCCGTGAGCGTGTCGTGGTCGGTGACGAAGCTGTTCAGGCCCTTGCGGAACGCCGCGTCGCCGCGGTCGTTTCGCGCCGCCCACCCTTGCGTGACGAAGGCCTCCATATGGGGGCGCATGCGCTCCGACGAGGTCCATTTCGGCGCGCCCGTGCCGGCGGCGAACAGGACGCCGCCTTCGGCGCCCGCGACGTCCGCCATGCCGTCGAGAACGTCGGGCCAGAGCTCGGAATTGACGGCGGCCTCATAGATGCGATCGATCAGGGTTTCGGGCATGCCTGCACTCCGATGACGCGGTGTCCGGAAGGCGCCCGGGACTGGGGCGACGCCGCCCTGCACTATGGCAGCGGGGGGTATGCCGCGCCACCGCCGCATGGGGTCGCGCGCTGCGTCGCCGTCCGCCCCATGCGGGGCCGAACGCGGGGCCGCGAGCGATCATGCCGCACCGGCCGCGAGCGCCGATCGCCCCGCTCGGGCTTGCCGTCCCCTCGGGTGGACGCAGGTCCCTGCCAGGAAGAACCGGGCGCGCACCGCCAGGTCCCCTCGCCAAAAAAGGGTCATCGCCATGGCGCCTCGCGTTCCCCCCTCCGCCGGCTCGCCCGTTCCCGGCGGCCGCCTGTCGCGGCTCGCGCGGCTCGGCGGCATGGCGGCGGGCGTCGCCGGCGGCATGCTGGCCGAGGGGGCCGGTCGCCTGGCGCGCGGCGAGCGCCCGCGCCTCGAAGACCTCTTGATGACCCCGACCAACGTGCTGCGGGTCACCGGGCAGCTGGCGAACCTGCGCGGCGCCGCGATGAAGATGGGCCAGCTGATCTCGATGGAGGCCGGCGACATCCTGCCGCCCGAGCTCGCCGCCATCATGGCGCGGCTGCGCGCCGACGCCGAGCCGATGCCGCGCGCCCAGGTCCAGTCGGTGCTCGACCGCGCGTGGGGGCCGGGCTGGCTGGAACGCTTCGAGCGCTTCTCGTTCCACCCGATCGCCGCCGCCTCGATCGGGCAGGTGCACCGGGCGAGGACGCACGACGGGCGCGATCTCGCGATCAAGATCCAGTATCCCGGCGTGCGCCGCGCCATCGACAGCGACGTCGACAATGTCGCGACGCTGCTGCGTCTCTCCGGCTTGGTGCCGCGGCATCTCGACGTCGGCCCGCTCCTGCGCGAGGCCAAGCGCCAGTTGCACGAGGAGGCCGACTACGAGCGCGAGGCGGACTGCCTCGAGCGCTTCGCGGCGCTCCTCGCGGAGGATCCGGACTTTCGCGTGCCTGCCGTCCATCGCGACCTCACCGGCCGCGACGTCCTGGCAATGGACTATTGCGACAGCGTGCCGATCGAGACGCTGGAGCGCATGCCCCAGGACGAGCGCGACCGTGTGGCGGCGCGGCTCGTCGATCTCGCGCTGCGCGAGCTCTTCGTCTTCAGGCTCATGCAGACCGACCCCAATCTCGCGAACTACCGCTACGAGCCGCAGACCGGGCGTATCGTGCTGCTCGACTTCGGCGCCACCCGGGCCTTTTCCGCGGGCTTCGTCGAGCCCTGCCGGGCGCTCGCCGTGGCGGGCCTCGCCGACGACCGCGCCGGCGTCGCGGCGGCGCTGACGCGCATGGGCCTCGTCGACGAGCGCCTGCCGCAGCGCCACCGCGACAGGATCCTGGCGATGTTCGACCTCGCCAAGGCGCCGCTGCTCGGCTCGGACCTTTTCGACTTCGGCGACGCCGCGATCCTGCGCCGCCTGCGCGAGGCGGGCCTGGAATTTGCCGACGAGCGCGAGTTCTGGCGCCTGCCGCCGACCGACGCGCTGTTCCTCCAGCGCAAGGTCGGCGGCACCTACCTGCTGGCCGCCCGCCTCAAGGCCCGCGTCGACGTCAAGGCCCTGGCCGCGCGGTACGTGCCACCTCGCGTCGATGCCGGCGACGAAGCACCGCTCGCGTGACCGGCTCGCTTGCGCTCGGCCACCCAACGCTGCAACCGGTTTGACGGGAGCCGGCGCGATCGACATCCACACGGGCTCTGCCGGAAGGTCCATCCTGGCGAGCGATGGAGAGACCCCGTCCCGCGCGCTCAGGCGACCGGCGGAACGTCCCAGGTTTCGCCGGGGATCAACGGCCGGAAGCGCTCCTGCGCGATGGCCGCGTCGTCGAGGGCGGAGCGAAGCGCCGTTCTCGGCGCCTCGATCGCTTCGTCGGTGAGTTGGAACGTGCCCCAATGGTGGCCGACGGCATATGGGCTGCCGAGCAGCTTGAAGCCCTCCACCGCTTCGGCCGGGTTCTGGTGCTGCGGCTTCATGAACCAGCGCGGCTCATAGGCGCCGATCGGCAGGCATGCGAGCCGGAAGCTGCCGTGCCTGCGCTGCGCCTCGCGGTAGTTGATCCCGGAATGAAAGCCGGTATCGCCGACATGGTAGATGCGGCCCGCCGGCCCCTCGACGACGAAGGAGGACCAGAGCGCCTTGCGCCGATCGAGCAGGCCTCGCGCCGACCAGTGGTGCGTCGGCTCGCAGTGGACGGTGAACGCCCCGAGCGAAAACGTGTCGCCCCAGTCCTGCACGTGCATGCGCAGGCCGGGCACGCGCGGGGCGACGATGAGGTCGTTGCCCAATGGGGTGACGACGAGCGGGTCGTGGGCCGCCTTGAGCCGCGCCAGCGTGTCGAGATCCATGTGGTCGTAGTGGTTGTGCGTGAGGAGAACGAGATCGATCGGCGGCAGGCGCTCGAAGGGAACGCCCGGCGCGTTGACGCGCTTGGGGCCGGCGAAGGCGACGGGGGAGGCGCGATCCGAATAGACGGGATCGGTCAGGATGTTGAGGCCCTCGGTCTGAATCAGCAGCGAGGCGTGGCCGATCATCGTGACGCGTAGCGTATCTCCGGACACCCGCGCCTCCGGCGTCACGGAGCGAGGCGCCTCGGGCCAGGCCTCCGGCCAGGTCGCGCGCTCGCCGTTGAGGCGCCAGCGCAGGAGGTCGCCGAACCCGTTCGGCTCGGTGCCGCCGGGATTGAAGAAGCGCGTTCCGTCGAAATGATCGCTGATCGGCCCCTGATAGCGCGCACTGGCCCCGTAGACCTTCGCCGCGGCTCCCGCGCCGATCGACGCGGCACCACCGAAGGCCGCGAGCTTCAGGAATTTGCGTTTGTTCATGGCTCGACCCCTCGGCGGCGGACTCCACGCCGTCACCATGCGCAGATAGACGTGCGATGGATATCGGCCAGCAGCGGTTCATCGTGGCGCCGTCCAGCGCGGGACGCGTCGAGAGCAACCCGACCGTCAGCGCCGTTCCACGGAGGTGCCGACGGGGCGGTCGTAATAGGCGGGGCGGCGCGCGTTGATCGACACGACGTTCCAGAACAGGAGCGCGAAAATGGCGAGAATCGGAAGCAGCCCGACGCCGATGGAAAATCTGGACCCGTCGGATGACCAAACATCGGGGGCGCCGGGTATAAGGTCGAGATAGCCGATGCCGATCGGGATCGAATAGAGAAGGTATCTGCGCCAGAGACGCGAGAAGGAGGCCCTGCGACCGGTCGCGCCATCCACCACGGCGATGCCGCAGATGCGCCGCCCCGGGCTCCGCGCGAATGTATCGAGGACAAGGCGGAACAGGACCAGGAGCGCTTCCGTCGGAGTGCGGTTGACGTCGCCGCCTTCCGTCATCCTATCCGCATCGATCGCCAGCCTCACATTGCGATTGATCGTCACGTACCCGTCGACGGTGCTTTCGGTCAGCGTCAGGATCTGGGCGGCCGGCCAGCCGAAGATGGTCTGGCGGCAAAACCTGGCCTGGTTCGGGTTGAAACCCGGAAACGTCAGTCCGGAGGGAACGGGATCGACCTCCTGACACCCGCGGGGAACGAGATCCGGGATGAATTGCGAGCGCCCGTTCGTTGCAGCGAACAGAAGGACGGCGTAGCAGGCCAGGAGCAAGGCGCAGATCGCCCAGTCGATCAGGAATGCCGCCACCCGGCGCCGGAAGCCCGCGAGTTCGGTCGCGCTCGAAGGCTCCATCGTCAGACACACTCCACCATACCAGGAGACGGATCAACGCACGAGCAGAGCGGTGACGCAACGTCAGATTCGGACGGATCGCCAGATAGATTGCAGCAAGAATTGGAAAAGGTGAAGAAGATCGGCATGGGCACGTAACTCATCGTGTCCAGACCGACGAACCCTTGATAAGTCTCGGAACCGAATCATCGTTAAAAGGCAAGTGTCCCAACTCGTTCCGTTTTCAGCCAGAGAACACTTGGGAACGACCGTCCGATGCCACGTGCCCATCCCTCGCATGAGACATACGCATGGTTTGAAAGCCCGAACGGCGTTGTCATCTGCCTTCCCCTACGGAAGATCGAGGCCAGGACGGTTCGTTGCCGCTCGACGGCGACGGCGATGAACCCGAAAGCGACCATCGGTTTCGGGCGCGCTCGTCGGTTCGCGGGCACGGCGGGGAGCCGGCCCCCGCCTCTGTGGAAAGCCGTCTCGATCGACGACCGGCTCCAGCGCCGTCAGTTTGCGGCCGCGGACTCGTTCCGATCGGCAACGCATGCCGGGTTCGGGACGGACGCCGATCCGATCGCGTTCCCCTTCCACGCGGCACCTCTGCATCAACATGCTTTGATGCGCCTGCGGTTGGCGAACGAGCGCCCTCGACCCTAGTTCTCTCTCCAGGCCGGATATCCCGGCGTGAAATGGAGCAGTCCCATGACCAAGACCTGGAAGAAGCCGCAGATGTGCCAGGTGGCTGCCGGCTTCGAGATCACCCGCTATGCCGAAGCCGAGATCGCGGTCCGCAAGGACGCCGGCAAGTAAGGATCTCTTGAAGATCCTCACGACGGCTCGCCGCCCGCGCGGCGGGCCGTTTCGTTTGATGCAGGGTGAGTTCGGCATGCGCTTGAAGGTTCTGGGATCGGCCGCCGGTGGCGGCTTCCCGCAGTGGAACTGCAACTATCGTCTGAGCCGCGCGGTGCGCGCCGGCGCGGCGGGGCTGCGGCCCCGCCTGCAGTCGAGCCTCGCGGCCACCTCCGGCGAGGGCGGGGGCTGGGTTCTCTTCAACGCCTCCCCCGACATCCGTCAGCAGATCAACGAGACGCCGGAGCTTCGGCCCGCGCCCGACGCGCCTTTGCGCTCGACGCCGATCCGCGCCGTCGTGCTGACGAATGCCGACGTGGATCATCTGGCGGGCCTCCTGTCGCTGCGCGAGCGCCAAGCGTTCCATCTCTATGCCACGGCCCGCGTGCTCGCCGTGCTGGAGGCCAACCCGATCTTCCGCGTGCTCGACGCCGCCCATGTGCGCCGCCTGCCCGTCGCCCTCGGCCAGCCCTTCGCGATCGAGGGGCTGGACGGGGCGACGGGGCTCACCGCCGAGCTCTTCCCCGTGCCCGGCAAGGTCGCGCTGTTCCTAGAGACGGGCGAGGCCGATCGCGACTTCGAGGCCGATCCCGAAGACACCGTGGGCGTGCGCATCACGGACGCCGCCGGCCGGTCGGCCATCTATGCACCCGGCTGCGCGCGCGTCGATCCCGCCTTCCTCGACCGGATCGGGGGTGCCGACGCCCTTCTCTTCGACGGAACGGTCTTCACCGACGACGAGATGGAGCGGGCGGGCGTCGGCACCAAGTCGGGCCGGCGCATGGGGCACATGCCGATCGAGGGCGAGGGCAGCTCTTTGCAGGCGCTGGCGAGCGCCCGCGTCGCGCGGCGCGTCTTCGTCCACATCAACAACACCAACCCGATCCTCGACGAGACCTCGCCCGAGCGCCGCATCGTGGAAGCCGCCGGTTGGGACGTCGCGTTCGACGGCATGGAGATGGTCCTGTGAACTCCGACCTTGCCGGCCCCGATTTTCGCCTAAAGCGGGTGCTCGTCCCCGACGATCTCGAAGCGGTGCTTCGGCAGGTCGGCACGGAGCGCTACCACATTCGCCACCCCTTCCACCGCCTGATGGTGGAGGGCGCGCTGACGCGCGGGCAGATGCAGGCCTGGGCGCTCAACCGCTACTGCTACCAGGCGGTGATCCCGCGCAAGGACGCGATCATCCTGTCGCGCATCGAGGACCGGACCCTGCGCATCGCCTGGCGGGAGCGGATTCTCGACCATGACGGCGACGGCACGTCGCCGGGCGGCATCGAGCGCTGGATGCGGCTCGCGACCGGCCTCGGGCTCGACGCCGAGGCCGTCGCCTCGCAGCGCCTCGCGCTCCCCGCGACGCGCTTCAGCGTCAACGCCTATCTGACGCTGGTGGAGAAGCGCACGCTTCTCGAAGCCATCGCCTCCTCGCTGACCGAGATGTTCTCGCCCGAGGTGATCGGCGAGCGCGTGTCGGCGATCCTCCAGCGCTACCCCTACGTGAACGAGGACACGCTCGGCTACTTCACGCCGCGCCTGACGCAGGCGCCGCGCGACGTCGACGTGGCGCTCGCCTATGTGCGCGAGCACGCCCGCACGCTCGAAGCGCAGCAGCTCGTGGTGGATGCGCTGATCACCAAGTGCGAAATCCTCTGGACCATGCTCGACGCGCTGCATTTCAGCTATGTCGAGCCGGCGCTCGCGCCGCCGGGCGCCTTCGCCCCGGGAGCGGACGCGTGAGCGCGGTGCGGACTCGGCCCTTGGCGCAGGTGAGCTCGCGTCCCCGGCTGCCGCGCCATGTCCGCCTGCATTTCGACGCGCGCCGCGAGGCCTTCGCCATCCTGTCGCCCGAGAAGGTCCTGTGGCCCGACGAGATCAGCCTGGCGATCCTGCGCCGCTGCGACGGTCGCACCGAGGCGGGAGAGATCGCGGGCGCGCTGGCGCTGGAATACGGGGCCGACCTGCAGGAGGTGCAGACCGACGTCCTCGCCTTCCTTCAGGACTGGAGCGACCGCATGGTGGTGCGCCTATGAGCGCGAGCGATCCCGGGCTGCCGATCGGCATCCTGGCCGAGCTGACGCATCGCTGCACGCTGCAATGCGCCTACTGCTCCAACCCGCTCGAGCTTCTGAAGGCGGATCGGGAGCTCGGCACCGACGCCTGGGTGTCGATCTTCGAGCAGGCCGCCGATCTCGGCATCCTGCAGGTGCACATCTCCGGCGGCGAGCCGACCCTGCGGCGCGACCTTCCCGAACTCGTGGAAACGCTCGCCCGGCGCGGCGTCTACAGCAACCTCATCACGGCCGGCGTCGGCGTCGACGCGCGGATGGTCGAGCGCCTGGCGCGGGCCGGTCTCGATCACGTCCAGATCTCGTTCCAGGGCGCGAGGCCGGAGACGACGGAGCGGATCGGGCGGCTGCGCGGCGCGCACGAGAAGAAGCTCGCGGCCGCCCGCGCCGTGCGCGAAGCCGACCTGCCGCTCACCGTCAACGCGCCGATCCACCGGCGCAACATCGACGAGGTCGAACTCTTCATCGAACTGGCGCTGGACCTCGGCGCCGAACGGCTCGAGATCGCCAACGTCCAGTACTACGGCTGGGCGCTCCTCAACCGCGCCGCGCTGATGCCGCCGCGCGAAGCGATGGAACGGCAGATCGCGGTGGTGGAAGCGGCGCGCACCGCGCTTCGCGGCGTGCTGGCGATCGATTTCGTGGCGCCCGACTATTACGCGCTCTACCCCAAGGCCTGCATGGGCGGCTGGGCGCGGGACGCCTTCATGATCACGCCCGACGGCACCGCAATGCCCTGCCACGGCGCCGCGGCGATCCCCCATCTCGCCTTCGAGAACGCCGCGAAGGTGCCGCTCGCCGCGATCTGGACCCGCTCGCCCGCCTTCGAGGCCTATCGCGGAACCGACTGGATGAAGGATCCCTGCCGAAGCTGCGAGCGGCGCGAGATCGACTTCGGCGGCTGTCGCTGTCAGGCGATGGCGCTGGCCGGCGACGCCGCGGCGACCGATCCCGCCTGCTCGCTCTCGCCGCTTCACGGCCGCATCCTCGCCCTCGCGCAGGAGGAGGCGGCCGGCGACATCGACGACGTCCGCCACCGTCGCATCGGCGCGGCCGAGCCGGCCTGAAGCTCGGCCGGCAGGCTCAGAGGCGGGCAAGCTCCGGCTGGCAAGCTCAGGGCAGCCGGCCGCGTCCGTCCGACGCGCCGAAACGCGCCGGCGAGCCCGACATCCTTTCCAAGAGTGCCCGGGCCGCCGGCCGGTCGTCAGCCGCTGACCATCAGCTTCACCACCTCGTCATGCGTCGTCTCGGCGATGCGGCGCTCGCCCGCCATAACGCCGCGGCGCATCACCACGATGCGATCGGACACGGCGAAAATGTCCTGCAGGTTGTGGGAGATGAAGATGATGCCGCGTCCCTGCGCCTTCAACTGGTGGATCAGCGAGATCACCTTGCGCTGCTCGGGCACGCCGAGCGCGGCGGTGGGCTCGTCCATGATGAGGAGCCGGGCGTTCCAGTAGACCGCGCGGCCGATCGCCACCGCCTGCCGCTGCCCGCCCGAGAAGTTCGAGACGGGGGCGTCCATGCGCGAGACGTGGAAGTCGAGAAGCGCCATCGTGTCTCGCGCCGCCTCGGCCATCTTGCGCCGGTCGAGCACCGGCAGGAAGCCGAACTTGCGCCGCATCGGCTCGCGCCCGAGGAAGATGTTGGCGCCGATCGTCAGATTGTCGGCGAGCGCGAGGTCCTGATAGATCGTCTCGATGCCGCTGGCGCGTGCCTCCTGGGGCGTGGCGAAGCTCACCGGTCGTCCCTCCAGGCGGATCTCGCCGGCGGTCGGGCGGAAGACGCCGGAGATCGACTTGATGAAGGTCGTCTTACCGGCGCCGTTGTCGCCGGCGAGCGCCACGACCTCGCCCGGTCGGATGCTCAGCGAGAAGTCGTTGAGCGCGCGAATGGCGCCGAAATGCTTGGAGAGGTTGGAGACTTCGAGGATCGGGGTGGCGGTCTCACTCATCGACGCGTCCTCCGGTGAAGCGGCGTTGGGCCTGGTCGATCAGGACCGAGATGATGATGACGACGCCGACGCTGATGAACTGCCAGAAGGGCTCGACGTTCACGAAGACGAGGCCGTACTGGATCACCGCGATGACGAAGGCGCCCGCGACGGTTCCGAGGATCGTGCCGGAGCCGCCGAACAGGCTCGCCCCGCCGATGACCACGGCCGCGACGCTGTCGAGGAGCAGCGGCTCGCCGGCTTGCGCCGCGCCGGCGTTGAAGCGCGCCGAGTAGAGGACGCCCGCGAGGCCCGCGCAGCAGGCCGTCAACACGTAGAGGCGCAGGAGGTGCCACTTGATGTCGATGCCCGAACGTCGGGCGGCCTGAACGTTGGCGCCGATCGCGTAATTGTGCTGGCCGAAGCGCGTCTGGCTGAGGAGGTAGTGCATCGCCAGCACGAAGACCGCGGTGATCACGACGATGAGGGGAACACCGAGGATACGCCCGTTGCCGATCGTGGCGAAGAAGCCGTTGGCGACGGGAACGGTGGTGCCGCCCGCCAAGAGGAAGGCGACGCCGCGCGCCACGCCGAACATGCCGAGCGTACCGATGAAGGGCGGCACACGCAGGCGCGACACCAGGAGGCCGTTGATCAGACCGGGGATCGCGGCCACCAGCACCGCGACCAGCGCCCCGAAAAGCACCGCGAGCGGAAGGCCCATGCCCGGCGTCGCCCAGTTGATCGCATGCGCCGCCACCACGGCGGCGAGGCCCATGATGAAGCCCATCGACAGGTCGATGCCGCCGGAGATGATGACGAAGGTCTGGCCGGTGGCCAGCAGCAGCGGCGCCACCGCGAAGATCGCGATCGACTGGATGTTGAACGGGTTGAGGATGAAGGTGCCGCCGAACTCGGAACGGGCCCAGATCTCGAAGCCGAGGATCAGCGCGGCGAGGAAGAGCCAGGCCCTGAGATCCGCGATCCGGTGAAGGATCGTCTTGCTGCGGTCGGCATGGTCGGCCTGCGGCCTGACATGGGAGGTCTCTCCCGGCGGCCCTCCGGCCGCGGTTGGGGTCGCGCTGCTTGTCATGGGGTCACCCGCATGGCCGAGCCGGGGCCTCGCCCGGTCTCGCACCGATGGAACCGAAGAAACGAACGAGGGCGGCTTCCGGCGCCTGCCGAAAGCCGGAGAGGGCCTATTCCGAGTAGACGTACTTCACGACGTTCGGATCGGTGATGTTGGTCTTGTCGATCACCGTGAAGCCGGTGCCGATCGAGACCGGGACGGACTGGCCGGTCAGGTGGGCATAGGCGGACATGACGCCGTAATAGCCGATCTCGGCGGGATGCTGGGCGATCGCGGCATCGACGAGGCCGGACTTGATGTTGTCGACGATGGAGCCCGGCGCGTCGAAGGCGACGACCTTGACGTTGCCGGACTGTCCGGCCTGGCTGACGCCGTTGCCGGCACCCAGTGCCGAGAAGAGATTGGCCCCGAACACGCCCTTCAGGTCGGAATTGCGGGCATAGACCGCCTGCAGCTGGCTCGCGGCCCGGTTCGCGTCGTTCTCGTTGTACTGCGTCTCGAGCACGGTGATGGCGGGGAAGTTCTCCGCGAGTTCCGCCTTGAAGCCGGCCTCGCGCTGGTCGGTGGTGGAGATGCCCGGCTTGACGTTGGAGACGTAGACCTTACCGCCGCCCTCGCCGATGGCCGTCGCCAGCGCGCGGGCCGCCATGCGCCCACCCAGAACGTTGTCGGAGGCGATGTAGCTGACGGGGAAGTCGGCGTTGCCCGCACCCGTCTGGTACTTGCCTTCGCCGATGAACGTATCGACGGTAATGACGGCGATGCCTGCCTCCGACGCCCGGCGCAGGGGCTCGACGAGCTGGGTCGTGTCGGTGGGGGCGATCAGGATCGCATCCGGCTTGCGGGCGATGGTGGCGTCGAGAACGGGAACCTGCAGGACCGGATTGAACTCCGGCGCGCCTTGGAAGACGAGCGTCACGCCGAGCGCGTCGGCCGCGGCCTGGGCGCCCTTGCGCATGGTGATGTAGAAGGCGTCGGTGGTCAGGCCCGGAATCAGGGCGACCGTATAGGTCTTCTTGTCCTGCGCGTGGCCGGGTACGGCGGACAGGCCGATGGCCCCGCCGAGAGCCAAGGCGGCCACGGTCTTCAAGATGCTGCGGCGCTGCATGTCGATCTCCTCCCGAGACGAGCCGGTTTCGGTGCGCGCTCCCACACGTTTTCCACCGATCGTGAGATCCCCGCGGGATCTCCTGGCCCAACGGCGATCATGCTCGTCCGGCATCCCTCTCTTCGTCAAGAGAAATATCTCTGAAATTTATTGCAACAGGCGCCGTTGCTGCTGAATTGCTTCCATGGAGGGCTGTACGGCGCCTCAAGCCATGTCGAGGACGGCGTTGGCGGTGCGCGTGTCCGTTGCCAACGCCGAGATGAGGCCGGCTCGTGCGGCCCCGCGAATCGCGCCGGCCTTGGCCTCGCCCGTCGCCACGCCGATCACGAGCGGCGCGCGCCGAAGCTGGTCGCGCGACATCGCGATCATGCGACGCTCGCCCTCCCATTCGACGGGCTGTCCCTCGCCGTCGAAATAGTGGCGGATGACGTCGCCGGCCGCCTCGCCGAGCGCACGCTCGTCCGGCGTCGAGGCGCCGGCATAGGGCGAGTTCGGCAGGCGGGGCAGCCCGATGCCGACCAGCGCGACGTCTACCCTCTCCCATAGGGCGACCCCGTCCCGGATGGCGGGATCGGCGAGGAAGGCCTCGCGCGACGCGGCGGAGGGCAGGTAGGGCGCGTGCACGAAATGCGGAACGCCGGCGGTGCTCGCGGCCGCCGCCCGCACGAACTCGTTGACCTGGAAATGCGGGGCGTGCTGCTGCATGCCGCCGGTCGCCGGCACCGCGAGAATGCCGGCGAGTTCGGGAAGCCCGGCCTCGACCACGGCCCGGATGGCCCGCCCCCAGCCAATCGCCAGGACGCCGCCGGGCTTGAGCCCGGCTCCCCGCAGGAGATCTCCCACCGGCGCCGCCAGCGACTCGGGCGCACCGGCCGAGGGCGTCTCCACCACGGCGGCGGCCTTGAGGCCGAGCCTCTCGCAGAGCGCCTGCACGAGTTCGTCGGAGGTCAGGAGATCCCGAACCTCGATGCGCACGATCCCTTCCGCACGCGCCCGTTGCAGAAGGCGCGAGATCGTCGCCGTCGAGAGCGAGAGCCGCCGGGCGATGTCCACCTGGCTCATGTCGGCCTCGTAGTGAAGCTTGGCGACGGTGTGCAGCAGCGTACGGGGCGGGGTGGGACCGATAGCCAGGTTGCAATTCCTTGCAGAGAGATGTTACAAGTTGGCGCAGGGCCATTCCGTTCCGGGCTATGACACCGGCAGGGAGACGGGTCGACCCAAGCGAGGAGGAGCATACTATGGCGCAGATGACCACGGCGGAACGGCGAGGATATCATCAGATCTGCGGGCGCGACGGCGCGATGATGGTGATCGCCTGCGACCAGCGCGGCGGCATGCGGACGCTTCTGGCGAGCGATCCCGCCGAGCAGGCGGCGATCGGCAACGAGGTTCTCGGCGACACCAAAGCCGACATCACGCGCTATCTGGCGAGCGAGGCCGGATGCGTGCTGGTGGATCCGATCTGCGCCGTTCCCCATCTCGTCGATCAGGGGGTTCTGGCGCGCGACACCGCGCTGCTCATCGGGCTCGACGCCTCGGGCTGGGACACCTCGCCCGAGGGCTATCGCCTGTCCAAGATGGTGGAGGGCATCGACGCCCGGCGCGTGCGCGAGCTCGGTGGCACCGGCGGCAAGATCATGGTGTATCTGCGCTCCGACACGCCCGAGGCCAACACCCAAAATCTCGCGATCCTACGCGACGCCATCGCGGATTTCGCCCGCGAGGATCTCCTGCTCGTGGTCGAGTTCTTGACCTACGCGCTGGAGGGCGAGGATGCCGAGGCCTACAAGGCGAAGATCCCCGAACTCATCCAGGGCGGGTCTCGCCTCTGCCTGGAACTCGGATCCAAGGTCCTGAAGATCCCCTATCCGGGTTCGGATGCGTCCTGCGCCGAGGTCACGCGTCTTTCGGGCGACGTGCCCTGGGCGGTGCTGTCGGCGGGTGTCGACCATGCGACCTTCCTCGGGCAGGTCGAAAGCGCGATGCGCAACGGCGCGTCCGGCGTCATCGCGGGGCGTTCGCTCTGGAAGGACTGCATCTCGCTCGACCGCGCGACGACGCGCAGCCGGCTGACGAGCGTGGCGGTGCCGCGCCTGCGCGAGATCCAGGCGGTGATCGCCCGCTACCGGGCACCCGCGGCCAAGGTCGCCTGAGGCCCCATGCCGGCGAGCGCGATCGGCATCGACATCGGCGGCACCCATATGAGGGCCGCCCGCGTCACTCTGGACGGCGTCATCGAGGCGCGGGCTCGGGCGCCGAGCGGGCGCGACCCGCAGCTCGTGCTTCGCCGGATCGAGGAGCTGATCGCCGAGATCGACGACGCCTCGGTGGTCCGCATCGGCATCGGCGTGCCCGGACGGGTGGATTTCGAGGCCGGCCGGGTTCTGTCCGGTGGCTACGTGGATCTCTCCGGGATCGACCTCGCCGATCGACTGACAGGCCGGTTCGGCCGCCCGGTGGTGATCGACAACGACTGCAGCATGGCGCTCGTGGCCGAGGCGGCGGTGGGCGCGGCGCGCGGCGCGCGTCACGTCGTGATGCTGACCATCGGCACCGGCATCGGCGGCGCCATCCTCGATTCGGGCCGAATTGCGCGCGGACGCGGCGCGGCAGGGCAGCTCGGGCACGTCATCGTCGATCCGGCGGGTCGGGCGTGTCTCTGCGGGCGGCACGGCTGCATCGAGACGGTGAGTTCGGGTACCGCGCTCGGCGTTCACATCCGCGAGGCCGGCCTCCCGGCGACGGTCACCGCGAACGAGCTTCTGACGCGGCGCGCCGAAGGCGATGACGCGGCACGGCGCGTGCTGGAGGCCTGGGCAGCGCCCCTGCGGCTCGCGATCGACAGCCTCGTCGCCGTCCACGATCCCGAGTTGGTGGTTCTGGGCGGGGGGCTCGGCGAAGCGGCCTCTGCCGCGCTGGCGGGGATCGAAGCGCCGGCCTCGTGGTATGCGAGCCCGGTGGTGCCGGCTCGTCTCGGCGACGATGCCGGCGTGATCGGGGCCGCGCTCGCGACCCCGCCGGCTGCGCGCGGACCCAAGCGCGTCGTCCTCGTCAACGGCGTTCCCGCCAGCGGCAAGAGCACGGTCGCGGCAGGTCTCAGCGAAGCCACCGGCTGGCCGCGCATTGCCCTCGACACCGTGAAGACGCCGTTCCTCGAAGAGATCGAAGGCGTCGACCGCCCGTTCAACCGCGTGCTCGGCCGCGCCAGCCTCAAGGCGATGTTCGCGGTCGTCGCCGAGGCGCCCGCTGGAACGACCTTCGTGCTGGACGCCTGGTTCGGGTTCCAGCCCCGCCCGCTCGTCCTGGCGCTTCTGGCGGCGTCCGGCGCTGCCGAGGTCGCGGAGGTCTGGTGCACGGCGCCGTCCGCGACGATCGGCGAGCGCTACCTGCGGCGGGTCGGCACGCGCGCCCCCGGCCACCCCGGAGCGGACTACGTGCCCGAACTCGTCGCGCTCGCCGAACGAGCGGAACCCGTCGGGCTTTGCACGCCGGTCGCGATCGACACGCAGCTGCCCCTCGACGTCGACGCGTTATGCGAACGTCTCACGCGCGGCTGGGTGCCGATGCCGACGCCGGACATGACAGCCGTCGAAGACACGCAGAAGGTCGAACGGTCACCAGTCGATGTCGAAACTGCAAGGGTGCGCGGGATGGCAGGGAACGCATCCGCGTGATGGTGCAACCAGGCGGGTGTCGGAACGAAGTTCTTCGACGCGCCTGCGACGGACATCGACGCGCTCTTCCCTTCCCTTCAAAGGCGACAAACGCCCGGACGGACGGCCGATGAAGCGCCCCCCGATCGAACCTGCCGGACCATTCACCTCGGAGCGGAACGAACCCTTCTGGAACCTCGATATCGTCTGGAAGCCCCGAATGGCGTTGCCGGCCGTCTTCCGAGATTGGAGGCGCGGTTCCCTCGGCTACTGCTGAAGGCCCGGATAGGCCCAGAGACCCGAGACGCGCATGAGGTCGCGGTAGACCACCAGGCGCTCGTCCGTCGAGGCCTTCGCAGCCTCCTCCATGCTGGGCGCGTCGAGGGCGACGACCGGCAGGACGGCGGCGGAGATCCCCGTCTGAGAGAGCGCCTCTTCCAGCACCGCCCGCGCCCGGCGCATGTGGCTCGAACTGGTGACGAGGATCACGGTGTCGGCCGTGTGGCGTCGCAGGAGGTTGGCGACGTTCAGCATGTTGCCGACCGTGTCCTTGGACTTGTCCTCGATCAGGATGCGGTCGCGATCGATCCCGCGATCGACGAGCCACTTCATCATGACGTCGCCCTCGGTCACGCCCGCCTGGGGTTGCCCGCCGGTCACCATCACGCGCGCCGCCGGGTTGGCCCGGGCCGCTTCCAGCGCCACATCCAGCCGATCGAGAAGCGGCTTCTCGGCGGTGCCGTCCTTGGCCAGCGCATAGCCGAGCACGACGATCGAGGTCTTGCCGGCGACCTCGGTGACCTCCGCGTTCGGCTTGTCGGCGATGATCTGCTCGACGCGCGCGAACAGGCGGCGATAGGTCTCCGCTCGTTCCCCGTCCATCCCGGCGAGGGACTGGTGCGACAGGGAGGCGAGCGCCCCGTCGTTCCCGATCCGCGCCAAGGCCTCGAGCCAGGCCTGGGCTTCGAAGGAGTTGGGATCCTTGGCGAGGATCGCGCGATAGGTGGCGGCGGCCTCGGCGGTCTTCTTCTGCAGGATCTGCGAGGAGGCGACGGCGAACAGGAAATCCAGCCGCTCGGGCGCCAGCCTAGCCGCCTCGGCGAAGGACTGCTCGACGACGTCGTAGCGGCCATGAAGCGTGATGCCCTTGAAGATCTCGGCCTCGGCCTTCTTCACGTCGCCGCCGGTCCAGTAGTAGCGCATGCCGGTGTCGACCAGCGTCTGGATCCGCCCGGCATCCGCCGGGTCGAACGCCGCCGCGCTGGAGGCCAGCCCAATTGCCAGGACGATGGCGCTCAGGGCGCCGATGGGGGCGAGCCGCTTGGCGATCATGGCATCTCTCTCCGGTCGATCGATCAGTCTCCCTGTCGTTCAGATCAAAGGACGGCCGGGGTGTCCACCGCCGTGATGCCACGTCGCATGTCGCCGTGGGCTGTCGCGACCGATCGGGCGATGGTCAGATCGGGAAGATTTCGGCACGCGTAGCCAAATTCGCTCACGGGAGTTCGGCCTGCAGATGAGCGTTCACGCCGCCAAGACCCAAACCTTCCAAACGCATCGAGGCGGCCCCGGCGAGCGAAGAGGTGGTGATCGCGAAGCCGCCGCAGCGCCTCGTCCGGCGGAAGGGCGTGGGCATCCGGTCTGTCAGTTTTCGTGGATTGGGAACGAAGACTGCGAGGACGCCGGGTTACGCGAAGCCGCGCCCTTCGTTGCATGACGAGAACGGAGCCGACTGGATTGCGTCTTGCCTCACCCCAATGAGGCATTTCAGTCAGATCACTTGAGTGAGCAACCGAACGCCGACCGGGAAGGCAAGCAAACTGCGAATGAACGGTTGGCCCTTTCTCGCTTGGAAGCACGCGCTCGATCCGACGGCTCCCCCCCCCCGGATCAAGCGGACTTCAGAGCAGCGTCGGCAGCGTGGCTGAGCCCCCGGTGCGCGAGCTTTCCAGCGCTGCCAGTCCGCAGAGGACCGACATGGCGCCGGCGCGCGAGCCCGCACGCTGACGCAACCGGTCGTTCGAGCCGGGCTTGAAGATCATGTCGCGCATGCGGTTGTCGCCGCCATAGTGCCCTCCCGCCTCGTGCGGCACCCAGATCCGCTCGACGCCGCCGCCGAAGCTCTTCATCAGGACGATCTCGTCGGCCGGCGGCTCGGTCCAGGGTTGCTTCTCGTACTGGCGAAGCTCGATGCGCCCGCGATGGCCGTTGAAGGCGATGTGGTGCCCCTCGATCGGCATGTAGGTGTTCAGCGAGTAGGAAACTTGCACGCCGCTGCGGTAGCGGATCGCCGCCGTCATCGTGTCGGGAATGTCGATGTCCTCGCGGTAGACGCAGGCATCGCGGTGGTAGCCGTCGAGGGCGGACGGATCCTCGTAGAGCGCGTCGAGAAACGGGTCCGCGGCCAGATCCAGGTAGTAGTCGCACTCGCCCTTGTGCGGGCACGTCTTGCAGCGCACGCCGCGGAACGGCCCGTTTCGGCCGTAGTGGACGAGTTGGCCGAAGCCCTTCACCTCCACCGGATCGGAATCGAGATACCAGTTCAGAAGGTCGAAGTGATGGGTCGCCTTGTGGACGAAGAGCGAGCCGGAATGCGCGCCGTAGGCGTGCCAGCGCCGGAAGTAGTCGGCGCCATGCCGGTTGTCGAGATACCAGTGGAAGTCGACGGACGTGACGTCGCCGATCGCGCCCTCCTCGATCAGTTCCTTGATGCGTGCGGCGGTCGGCGAGAACCGGTAGTTGAAGGACACGTCGACACGCCGCCCGGTGCGCGCCTCGGCCTCGCGGATGCGCTCGATCTTGCCGGGCGTCGTCGTCATCGGCTTCTCCGAGATGACGTCGGCGCCTGATTCCAATGCGCGGATGATGATGTCGTCATGCGTGTCGTCGGGCGTGCAGACGATCACCAGCGCCGGCTTCAACTCCTCCAGCATCAGCGCGAAATCCTCGTAGAGCGGCGCGGACGAGCCGATCATCGACCGGGCGCGTTCGGCCCGCATGAGGTTGAGGTCGCAGATGCCCACGAGTTCGACGAACTCGCTCCACCCGGCCAGGAGTTCGCGGCCCCACATCGTGGTGCCGCGATTGCCGGTGCCGACGAGCGCGTAGCGCACCCGCTTCAGTTCCTGTGCCATGTTGAGTCCGTCTCCCATGGGGCCTTCGGTGGCCCTCGTTCGCGAATTGGATCGTCGCGTGTTCCCGCTGCGCCGACCGAAAGGTCGCCCTCTGCGATGGGCCTCGCCCGCAGCGCCCGATCTTGTAACCATCTGGTTATTTGTGACGATGCGATGCCATTTCTGTCAACCGCAATTTGGCGTTCCTAGACCCGAACGGACGCGACCACGGTCGCGGCGATATGGTCGCCCCAACGTTCGAGCGCCGCGGGATCGAGGAGATCGCGCTGGAAGATCGTCGAGTTCGTGTAGCGGTTGGCGAGGTAGAAAAACCCGAGCGAGGCGATGGTCATGTAGACCGAGACGGGATCGAGATCCCGGCGGAAGATCCCGGCCTCCGCGCCTCGCCTCAGGACGTCCTCCAGCTCGCTGCGGAATTTGGAATGGATCTCGAGGATGCCGTTCGCCCGCTTCAGGTAGCGGGCGCGATTGAGGTTCTCCGTCGTCACGAGACTGAGGAATTCCGGGTGATCCAGATAGTAGTGCCAGGTGAAGAGAGCGAGTTCGCGCAGGCCCTCCACGGGCTCGCGGCGGGTCAGATCCAATCGGCGCTCGGCGAAGCGGATATGGCGATAGTTCTCCTCGATCACCGCCAGGTAGAGCGCGTCCTTGTCGCCGAAATAGTGGTAGATCATCCGCTTGTTGGTTCCCGCGCGCCGGGCGACGACGTCGATGCGGGCACCGGCCAGACCCTTGTCCGCGAACTCCCGGCGGGCCGCCTCGAAGATCGCGGCCTTCGTGCGCTCGGGATTGCGCGTCGGCCGCGGCGCGGCCGCCGTGCCGGCCGGGACGCTCGCAGAAGGAGCGTCGCCGCGAACGCCCTCGACGCCGACCGCCACGTCGCTCGTTGCCACCCCGGCAACGGCCGCTGGCGATTTCGTGTCGTCCATTTCAGGCACTCCGGCTTGACAAGGCCCTCATCGAAGGACACGCTTGTAACCAAATGGTTATAAGTCGGCAACAAGCCGGATGCCAAGTATGCCTGACAAACAGGCGACGGATCTCGGGAGGACGAACGATGTCGTTGACGCGGCGTAGCGTATTGCAGGGTGGCGTCGCCGCCTTCGCACTGGCCAGCCTCGGGGGCCGCGTGGCCTTTGCAGAGGATGCGCGACTGCGCTTCCTCTGGTGGGGCTCGCAGGAGCGGGCCGACCGCACGAACGCGGCGATCCAGGCCTTCCAGTCGGCCCGGCCCGGCACCAGCATCGTCGGAGAGTTCGCCGGCTGGTCGGACTATTGGCCGCGTCTCGCCACACAGGTCGCCGGCCGCAACGCGCCCGACCTCATCCAGATGGATTACCGCTACATCTTCGAATACGCGCGGCGCGGCGCCTTGATGCCGCTCGACGACGAGATCGGCAAGGCGCTGCAGATCGCCGATTTCGGCGCAGCCAACATCGATTCCGGGCGGGTCGACGGCAAGCTCTACGGGATCAATCTCGGCGTCAACGCCTCGTCGATCGTCTACGACGCGGCGACCTGGGAAAAGACCGGCGTCGCGCCGCCGAAGGCGGGCCAGACCTGGGAAGAGCTCGCCGCGGCCGGCGCCGCCTTCGCCAAGAACAAACCCAAGCCCGGCATCTTCGCGCTCGCCGATGCCGGCGGCGTCGAGCCCTCGTTCGAACTATGGCTGCGCCAGAACGGCAAGTCGCTCTACGCCCCCGACGGGGGCCTCGGCTACGAGCCGAGCGATGCGGCGGCCTGGTTCACGCTGTGGAAGGACATGCGCGAGGCCAGGGCCTGCGTGCCCGCCGACGTGCAGGCGCTCGACCAGCAGAACATCGAGTCGAACGCCATCACCACCGGCAAGGCCGCCACCGCCTTCATGCATTCCAACCAGTTCGTGGGCTACCAGAAGCTCAACAAGGCCAAGCTGGCGCTGGCGCCCTATCCCATCCTCAAGCCCGGCGCGCCCTCGGGCCACTATCTTAAGCCCTCGCAGCTCGTCAGCCTCTCGGCGACGACCGCCTCGCGCGAGGCCGCCGTCGCCTTCGCCAACTTCCTGGTGGCCGATCCGGCCGGCGTGAAGGCGCTCGGCACCGAGCGCGGCGTTCCCGCCTCGGCCGCGATGCGCGATCTGCTGACGCCCGACCTCAACGAGGTCGACCGCATCATGGTGGACTACATCGCTCTCATCACGCCGGACGTCGGCCTTCTGCCGCCCTCCCCGCCGCCCGGCGCCGGTGAGCTCGCCTTCGTGCTCAAGCGCCTGAACGAGGAGATCGGCTTCGAGCGCACCAGCCCGGCCGATGCCGGCGAGGCCCTCGTGCGCGAGGCGAACGCCATCCTCAAGCGAGGCTGAGCGCGATGTCGGTCCGCTCTTCCCCGGTGGAGCTGGCGACGGCGCGCCCGCCGGCGGCGTCCTCGGCCGCTCGCCTCTCGTTCAACCGCAACGGCGCGGCCTATCTCTTCCTGTTGCCCTGGCTCGTCGGCTTCTTCGGGCTGACGCTCGGGCCGGCGCTCGCCTCGCTCTATCTGTCCTTCACCGACTACGACCTGATCCGCTCTCCCAACTGGGTGGGCGCGGCCAACTACGTGCGCATCGCCACCGCCGATCCGAAATTCGGCGCGGCGATGCAGGTGACGTTCCTCTACGTGCTGCTGTCGGTGCCGTTGAAGCTGATCTTCGCGCTGCTCGTGGCGCTCGCCTTCAACCGCGGCCTCAAGGGGCTGCCGGTCTACCGTGCCATCTTCTACCTGCCCTCGCTGCTCGGCTCGTCCGTGGCCATCGCCGTTCTCTGGCGCCAGCTCTTCGCCTCGGACGGTCTGGTGAACATGGCGCTCTGGCAACTCTTCGGCATCGAGGGGCCGAGCTGGATCTCCAACCCCGACTATTCGCTCTACACGCTGGTGATCCTGTCGATCTGGCAGTTCGGCTCGCCGATGATCATCTTCCTCGCCGGCCTGCGCCAAGTGCCGGCCGACATGTACGAGGCCGCCGAGATCGACGGCGCCTCGAAGATGCGGCAGTTCTTCAAGATCACCCTGCCGTTGCTCACCCCCGTGATCTTCTTCAACGCGGTGATCCAGACGATCGACGCCTTCAAGGCGTTCACGCCGGCCTTCGTCATCTCGGAGGGCACCGGCGGCCCGATCAACTCGACGCTGTTCTATACGCTCTACCTCTACCAGGAAGCGTTCGGGTTCCTGCGCATGGGCTACGCCTCGGCGCTCGCCTGGATCCTGGTGGTCATCAT
Source organism: Aureimonas pseudogalii (assembly GCF_014196835.1). Classification (GTDB taxonomy): domain Bacteria; phylum Pseudomonadota; class Alphaproteobacteria; order Rhizobiales; family Rhizobiaceae; genus Aureimonas; species Aureimonas pseudogalii. The sequence goes on along the minus strand of NZ_JACIEK010000010.1, from coordinate 25,375 downwards.
CGCCGCCTTCACCGCCTTCTCGTTCCTCTCGGCGCGCTACTGGGTGCACTACGATGACTGACGCGGCCGCCCTTCTCGCGGCGCCCGCCGCGCATCCCGATGCGCGCGCCAAGCGCTCGCGTCGGCGATCGATCGTCATCCATCTCGTGCTGACGGCCGCGTCGATCCTGATGCTCTACCCCATCCTCTGGATGCTGTCGGGATCGGTACGGCCCGACGACGAGATCTTCGGCACGTCGTCGCTGATCCCCTCCTCCGTCAGCTTCGCCTCCTACTGGCGCGGCTGGAACGGGCTGCAGGTGAGCTTCGGCCAGTTCTTCTGGAACTCGCTGACGATCTCCGTGCTGGCGACGATCGGCAACGTCGTCGGCTGCTCGCTCGCCGCCTTCGCATTCGCGCGGCTGCGCTTCGGCGGGCGCAACTTCTGGTTCGCCCTGATGCTGGGCACCCTGATGCTGCCCTACCACGTCGTGCTGATCCCGCAGTACATCATGTTCCTCGAACTCGGCTGGGTGAACACGCCGCTGCCGCTGATCGTGCCGAAATACCTCGCCACCGACGCGTTCTTCATCTTCCTCATGGTGCAGTTCTTCCGGGGCATCCCGCGCGAACTCGACGAAGCCGCGATCATGGACGGCTGCTCGCCCTGGCGGATCTACTGGCGGGTCATGCTGCCGCTCTCGATGCCGGTGCTGGCGACCGCGGCGATCTTCTCGTTCATCTGGACCTGGGACGACTTCTTCGGGCCGCTGATCTACCTCAACGACATCGACACCTACACGGTGCAGCTCGGCCTGCGCTCCTTCGTGGACTCCACCGGCGCCTCGGACTGGAGCGCGCTGTTCGCCATGTCGAACCTCTCGCTCGTTCCCGTCTTCCTGTTCTTCCTCTTCTTCCAGCGCCTCCTCATCGAAGGCATCGCCACCACCGGCATGAAGCGCTGAAGCCAAGTATGAGCCCTATGAAACCGATCCGCTTCGCCGTTCTCGGCCTGAACCACGACCACGTCTTCGGGCAGGTGAACTGCCTTCTGGAGGCGGGCGCCGAATGCGTCGGCTACCATGGAACGGGCGAGGATCTCTCGGCCGACTTCGCCGAGCGCCATCCGGGCGTTCCGCGCCTCGACGATGCGCGGCGGGCCCTCGAGGACGAGACCGTCGACCTCGTCGTCACCGCCGCGGTTCCGGCCGACCGGGCCGCGATCGCGCTCGCCGCCATGCGCCACGGCAAGGACGTGATGACCGACAAGCCGGGCATGACGACGATGGCGCAGCTGGCCGAGCTTCGCGCCGTGCAGGCCGAGACCGGCCGCATCCTGTCGATCCTCTATTCCGAGCATTTCGAGAACCGGGCCACCGTGAAGGCGGGCGAACTCGTCACTGCGGGCGCCATCGGCAAGGTCGTCTCCACCGCCGGCTTCGGGCCGCACCGGATCCGCAAGGCCGAGCGCCCCGCCTGGTTCTTCGAGCGGGAGCGCTATGGTGGCATCCTCGTCGACATCGGCTCGCACCAGTGCGAGCAGTTCCTGTTCTTCACCGGAGCGAGCGAGGCCGAGGTTCTCTCGGCGCGCGTCGCCAACCGGGCGAACCCCGACCGGCCGGGGCTTCAGGACACGGGCGAGCTGCATCTCGCCACGCGCGAGGCCACCGGCTTCGTTCGCGTCGACTGGTTCACCCCGGCGGGCCTGCCGGTCTGGGGGGACGGGCGCCTGTTCATCACCGGCACCGAGGGCATGATCGAACTGCGCAAGTATGTCGACCTGGCGGGGCGGCCGGGCGGTGACCACCTGTTCCTGACGGATGCGAGCGGCGTCACCCATATCGACTGCTCGAACGTCGACCTTCCCTACGGGCGGCAGCTCTGCGCCGACATCAGCGAGCGCACCGAGACGGCGATGCCGCAGGCCCGCTGCTTCGCGGCGATGGAGATCGCGCTGCGGGCGCAGGCGATGGCCGAAGGAGCGCGCACATGACGAAGCGCTTCAACGTTGCCGTGATCGGCTGCGGCATCGGCCGCTCGCATATCAAGGAGGGCTACCGGACCCATCCCGACCTGTTCGAGGTTCGTGCCCTGTGCGATCTCGATCCCGCGCGTCTCGCCGCCGTGGCCGACGAATTCGGCATCAAGCGCCGCACCGCCTCGTTCACCGAGGTGCTGGCGATGGACGACGTCGACATCGTCGACATCTGCACGCCGCCGGCGACCCACAAGGGCATGATCCTCGACGCCCTGGCGAGCGGCAGGCACGTGATCTGCGAGAAGCCGCTCGTCGGCTCGCTGAAGGAGATCGACGAGATCATCGACGCCGAGACCCGCGCCCGCGGCCGGCTGATGCCGATCTTCCAGTATCGCTACGGCGACGGCGCCATGCAGGCCAAGCGGATCATCGCGGCCGGCATCGCCGGAAAGGCCTATGTCGGCACCGCGGAAACCTTGTGGAAGCGCACCGCGGACTATTATGACAACCCCTGGCGCGGCCGCTGGAAGAGCGAGCTGGGCGGCGTCCTGATGACCCACGCCATCCACATGCACGACCTCGTCACCTTTCTCCTCGGCCCCGTGGACCGGGTGTTCGCGCGCACGGCGACGCGCGTCAACGCGATCGAGGTCGAGGACTGCGTCTCCCTGTCGCTCGCCATGGCGAGCGGCGCCTTCGTCTCCGCCACCGCGACGCTCGGCAGCCAGGACGAGATCAGCCGCCTGCGCCTCGCCTTCGAGAACGTGACCTTCGAAAGCGCGCACGAGGCCTATTCGCCCGGCGACGGCCCCTGGACGATCCTCCCCGCCAACGAGGCGGTGGCCGCCGAGATCGCCGCCTGCCTTGCCGACTGGACGCCGGTCGGGCGCCGCTTCGAGGGACAGATGGCCGCCTTCCACGCGGCGCTCGTCGCCGGCGCTCCGCCCCCCGTCACCACCGCCGACGCCCGCCGCTCGCTCGAACTCGTGACTGCCGTCTACCACTCGGCCGACACGAAGGCCGACGTACTGCTGCCGATCGGCGCGGGTCACGAGAAATACGCCAGCTGGCTGCCCGACGCCTGACGCCCTCCCCCTACTGCCGCAGGAGAGATCCATGGCGACCAGCATCCATCTCGACAAGATCACCAAGACCTATGGCCAGCTTCCCGTCATCCACGGGATCGACCTCCAGATCGATCCCGGCGAGTTCACCGTCTTCGTCGGCCCCTCGGGCTGCGGCAAGTCCACGCTGCTACGCATGATCGCCGGACTGGAGGAGATCTCCGGCGGCGAGCTGCGGATCGACGGCCAGCGCATGAACGAGGTGCCGGCCTCCAAGCGCGGCATCGCCATGGTGTTCCAGTCCTATGCGCTCTACCCGCACATGAGCGTCTACAAGAACCTCGCCTTCGGGCTGGAGACCGCCGGCACGCGCAAGGACGAGATCCGCCGACGCGTCGACGCCGCCGCCGACATCCTGCAGATCGGACCGTTGCTGCAGAGGAAGCCGAAGGCGCTGTCGGGCGGGCAGCGCCAGCGCGTCGCGATCGGCCGCGCCATCGTGCGCGAGCCCAAGATCTTCCTGTTCGACGAGCCCCTGTCCAATCTCGACGCCGAACTGCGCGTGCAGATGCGCGTCGAGATCGCGCGCCTTCACCAGCAGCTCGGCAACACGATGATCTACGTCACCCACGACCAGGTCGAGGCGATGACCATGGCCGACAAGATCGTGGTTCTGAAGGAAGGCCGCATCATGCAGGTCGGCCGCCCTCTCGATCTCTACAACCATCCCGCCAACCGCTTCGTCGCCGGCTTCCTCGGCTCGCCCAAGATGAACTTCCTCGCCGCGCGCCTGTCGCCCGACGATGGCTCGCGCCGGACGATCGACATCGCCGGCCGCCGGTTGACCCTGGAGCGCCCGGTCGAGGCACGCACCGACGAGGCCCTCACGTTCGGCGTGCGCCCCGAGCATCTCGTCGTCGGCGGCGGCAAGGCGAGCCTCGGCGACGCCTCGATCCAGCTCGTCGAGCATCTCGGCGGCTCGACCGTGGTCTATACGAACACCGCCGACGGCCAGGGCTCGACCGTCCTTCTCGATGGTCAACGCCCGATCCGCAGCGGCGAGACCATCCCCCTCGGCTTCGATCCCGCCCAGACCCACCTTTTCGGCGACGACGGACGGAAGGTCTGGTAGGGCACGTCCGACCTGCGCTTCGACCGGCTTCGTCGAAGGTAACGACTGGCTTGCAAGCGGGAACGGCGTCAATTGCCTGTGATCGCTGCGGTCTGCTTCGTCTCCTCCAAATCGTCGGCGGGGCATCGTTGACCTGTTTGACGTTTTCAAGCGCCGAACATTTGAGGCGCCTCCCAGCCGTGAGAACGGCCGGTCTGCCGGTCGCGGTCGAGTAACCGCGGCCGTCGGGAACGGCATGATGCGTCGCTGATCCAGCGCCGGGTCCGGGTGACAGGAGCGATCGACGGACGAGCGCCTCCTACGCTTTGCGTTTGGTGTCCCATCCTTCTATGCATGCCCGTCGAGTTGTTCGCGGTCGAACCTGGAAGGCATACCCTTGTCGAGCGCCATTCCATCGCCTTGCGGGGAGGAGACCGAGCGGTCGGCCGCCCTTCACAGCTACGGCCTTCTCGACACACCGCGGCAACAGGATTTCGACGACATCGCCCGCATGGCCTCGCAGGTCTGCGGGACGCCCATGGCCGTGGTCAACCTCGTCGACACGCGTCGCCAGTTCTTCCTCGCCGAGGTCGGTCTGGGGGTTCGCGAGACGCCGCTGGAGACCTCGTTCTGCGGTCGGGCGATCCTCGAGCAGGACATGCTGGTCGTCCCCGACGCGCGGCGAGACCCGCGTTTCGACGGCAACCCGCTGGTGCACGGCGAAGCCGGCCTCAAGTTCTACGCCGGCGCCCTCCTGAAGACGGCCGACGGCATCACCATCGGGACGATGTGCGTTCTCGACACGAAGCCGCGCGAACTCGACGAGCACCAGATCGAGATGCTGCGTTTCCTCGCCCGGCAGGCCATGACCCAGATGGAATTGCGGCGCTCCCTCGCGGCGCAGGATCGGCTGCTGGCGCAGGCCCGCGCCTCCGAGGCCCGCCATCGGCAGATCCTGGACAGCGCCGTCGACTTCGCGATGTTCACCTCGGATCTCGGCGACGAGGTGACGTTCTGGAGCGTGGGCGCCGAACGCGTCCTCGGCTGGTCCGAGGGGGAGATGCTCGGCCGATCCGCCGATGTCATCTTCACGCCCGAGGATCGCGCGACCGGCGCTCCCGACCGGGAGCGGGCGGCGGCCCGCGGCGAAGGACGGGCCCTCGACGAGCGATGGCATCTTCGCAAGGACGGCGCCCGCTTCTGGGCGTCCGGCGAGATGATGCCGTTGATGGACGACGCGGATCGACATGTCGGCTACGTGAAGATCCTCCGGGACCGCACGGAACAGCGCAAGTCCGAGCTTCAGCGCGAGGAGCTGACGCAGGAACTGGCCCACCGGATGAAGAACACGCTGGCCATGGTGCAGGCCATCGCCACCCAGACCTTCCGGACCGCGAAATCGCTCGACGAGGGCCGCGACGCCCTTTCGGGCCGGCTGATCGCGCTGGGGCGCGCTCAGGACATCCTCACGGGATCGGGCGCCGACGCGACCGAGATCCGGCATCTCGTCGACGACGCGCTGCGCCCGCATCGCTCCGGCGAGGGGCGGATCGTCGTGGCGGGGCCCTCGCTCGAACTGTCGCCCGACCAGGGCCTGGGACTGTCGCTGGCGATCCACGAGCTGGCGACCAACGCGGCGAAGTACGGGGCGCTCTCGGTCGCGGAGGGCGAGGTGTGGATCGACTGGACGATCGCGGCGGACCGCTCGTTCACGTTCCACTGGCGCGAGAGCGGCGGGCCTGTCGTCGAGACGCCGACGAGGACGGGGTTCGGATCCCGCCTGATCGAGCGCATCGTCGCGCCCTATTTCGACGGCACGGGAAAGCTGACGTTCGACCCGTCGGGCGCCCGCTTCGACCTGACCGGAACCATCGCCCCCCCGTGCGACCGATCCCCTCAACAGCCGAGGCATCGCACCCCATGAGCTTCGATCTCAGCCAGACCGACCACGCGGCGATCCTCGCCGGCATCCCGCAGCCCTACCTCGTGCTCGACGCCGACCTGACGATCGTGGCCGCGACCGACGCCTATCTGAGGACGACGGACCGCACGCGCGAGGACATCGTCGGACGCCACATCCTCGAGGCGTTTCCGGAGAACCCGGACGAGGTCGGCGCGGTCGAGCAGGGGCCGCTCGAGGTCTCGCTGCGCCACGTCCTGCGGACGGGCGAGCCGCACGAGATGGCGGTCATCCAGTACGACATTCCCCGGCCGGCGAGCGAGGGCGGCGGCTTCCATCAACGCTACTGGACCCCGGTCCACACGCCGGTGAAGGGTGCCGACGGCGCGGTTCGCTACATCGTGCAGAACCCGATGGACGTCACCGACAGCGTGCGGCGCACGCGCGAGGCGGACGCGCGTCTGCGCGTGGCGCTGCATGCGGCCGATCTCGGATCCTGGGAATACGAGCCGGAGACCGACATCTGGCGTCGCAGCGCCACGGTCGACGCCATCTTCGGCTTCAAGCCGGGAGAAGGCGGATCCGTCGCCGCGCCCTTCTTCGCCCTGATGCATCCCGACGACCTGCCGGCCGTGACGAAGGCGGTGCGCGACGCGCTCGAAAGCCCGGACCAGACCGTCCTGCGGTTCGACTACCGCGTGATCGACCGCACCAGCGGCGAGACCCGGCACATCGCGTCGCGCGGCGAGGTTCTGCGCACGTCGAACGGCAAGCCGCGGCTGATCGGCGTGATGATGGACGTGTCCACCGATCGTCTGCGCGAGGCGGCGCTGGCCGACGCCGTGAAGGTGCAGGAGACCCTGCTGCACCAGAAGGACGTCCTGCTCGCGGAGGTGAACCACCGCGTCAAGAACAGCCTGCAGCTCGTCGTCAGCGCGCTGAGCCTGCAGGCCCGGCGCCTGACCGATCCGGCCTCCAAGGTCGCCTTCGACCAGGCGATCTCCCGCGTCCGGGCGATCACCTCCGTCCATGAGCGCCTCTACCGCACCGACAACCCGCTCGTCGTCGACATGGCGGACTACCTGGAGGGCCTGTGCGCCGATCTCGCCGCGAACTCGGAACTCCGGGATCTCCTCCGGGTTGAGGTGCAGCCTCTTCGGATGAAGACGGAACGCGCCATTCCGATCGCCCTCATCGTCAACGAACTCGTGACCAACGCCTTGAAATACGCCTATCCCGAGGGAACCACGGGCCCGATCGTCCTGTCGCTCCACCCGGCGGGCGAGGGCCTGCTCGAGCTCGCGGTCGCGGACGAGGGGATCGGCTTCTCCGGCGACGCCAGCACGCACGGGCTGGGAACCCGCCTGGTGAAGACGATGGCCGCGCAGCTGGAAGGACGTGTCGAGATCCAGCCGGCGGAGCGCGGCTATCGAACGGCGGTCGTCTTCCCGGCGGAGGCCTCGCAGTGAGCCTCTGCATCATGATCGTCGAGGACGAGATGCTGCTGGCGATGGATCTCGAGGACATTCTCACCGGCGTCGGACACACCGTCGCCGGGCAGGCCTCGGACATGAGCCAAGCGGTGGCGATCGCCGAACGCGTCGGCGACCATATCGACGTCGCCATCATGGACGTGAACCTCGCGCGGGGATCGAACGGGGTGGAGACCGCCGCGGTGCTGCGCCAGCGTTGGGGCATCCCGTCGCTGTTCGTCAGCGGCAATCTCGACGAGCGGACGCGCGCGCTGGCGCTCGAATGGAAGCCGATCGGCTTCGTCGGCAAGCCCTACTCGGAGCGCGAAGTGCTGGCCGCACTGGCGAAGGTGGGCGCCGAGACCATCTGAAATCCGAACGATCCGGGGCGCCCATTGCCGCCGATCGCCGGACTCATTCGAGATCGACGTCATGCCGCTCACCCTTCAAGCCGGGCTCTGGGGCCTTCTCGGCGGGTCCGCCCTCGTTCTCGGCGCCCTGATCGCCTACACCGTCTCGCTCCCTGCACGCGTGATCGCCGCCGTCATGGCGGTCGGGTCCGGCGTGCTGATCTCGGGCGTGGCCTTCGAGTTGATGGACGAAGCCTACCGGCAGGGCGGTTTCGATTCCACCGCGATCGGGTTCGTCGCGGGCGCCATCGTCTACACCGCCGCCAACGTCGCGATCACCCGGCGCGGCGCGAGGCACCGCAAGCGGTCCGGTTCCAATCCCGACGAGAGCCAGCAGCACGGAACCGAGGGATCGGGCCTCGCCATCGCGGTCGGCGCGCTGCTCGACGGCATCCCCGAATCCGTCGTGATCGGGGCGAGCCTTCTCGGCGGCAACGCGGTGAGTCTCGTGACCGTCGCGGCGGTGTTCCTGTCGAACGTGCCCGAGGGCCTGTCGAGCGCTGCGGGCATGCGCAAGGCCGGCCGCTCCGCCACCTACGTCTTCGGCGTCTGGGGCGGCATCGCGCTGGCGTCCGGCATCGCCGCGCTCGTCGGCAATCTGGCCCTGGCGGGTGCCGACCCGGAGATCCTGGCGGTGACGAACGCCGTCGCCGCCGGGGCGATCCTCGCCATGATCGTCGACACGATGATCCCGGAGGCGTTCGCCGACACGCACGAGTATGCCGGTCTCATCACGGTGTTCGGCTTCCTCGCGGCCTTCGCCTTGTCCAAGCTGGGCGGTTGACGTCGCGAGGCCCCCGCGGTGCGCGCCTGCATCGGGACGACCTGTTGCAGCTAGCCGCGCTCGCGCAGCGCTTCGAGGACGATCTTGAACGCGGCGGAGGCCTGGCGGCGGCTGGGATAGCAGAGGTGGTAGCCGGGGTAGGACGGGCACCAGTCGCCGAGGACCTGCACCAGCCGGCCGGCCTCGATATGTTCGAGGGCCAGTCCGTCGGGAATGAAGCCGAGCCCGTATCCGTCGACGGCCGCCGTGATGATCTGGTTGACCCCGTTGAAGATCAGCTGTCCGTCGACGCGCACGCGAACCTCCTCGTCGTCCTTCTCGAACTCCCAGACGTAGAGGCCGCCGTGAGTCGGCAGCCGGAGGTTGATGCAGTCGTGCGAGGTCAGATCCTGCGGGGTGGTCGGCGCCGGGCGGGTCGCGAGATAGGCCGGCGAGCCGACCACGATCATGCGTTGATCCCGGCTGATCCGCATCGAGATCATGCCCTGCGAGACGATCTCGCCGAGACGCACCCCGGCGTCGAAGCGCTCCGCCACGATGTCGGTGAGACCGTAGTCGACGACGAGCTCGACCTTGACGTCGGGATGGTCGCGCAGGACCTTGCGCAGCTTGGGCCAGAGCACCTTGTCGATCGCGTAGTCCTCGGCCGTGATGCGGATCGTGCCGGCCGGCTTGTCGCGCAGATCCGTCAACGCGACGAGTTCGATCTCGATCTCCTCGAAGCGGGGGCCGATCGTCTCGAGCAGGCGCTCGCCTTCGGTCGTCGGCGAGACGCTGCGCGTCGTCCTCGTCAGCAGTCGGACGCCGAGCCGCTCCTCGAGCCCGCGGATGGCGTGGCTGAGGCCGGACTGGGACATGCCGAGCTTGGAGGCGGCCTTCGTGAAGCTCTGCTCGCGCGCCACGGCGATGAAGGCGAGCAGATCATCGACGTTTCCTCGCAGCATTCATGCCTCCCGCGCATAAGCTCTTGCGAGCCGGTCCAGATCATCACCTAGCGCGACGCGCGCTAAGGTCGCGCCCATTCGGCCTACGAGCGGCAGCCGGACCATGGAATCGCAGCAGCCGATGTCTCCATCAACGCACGAGCCTGGCATGTCCCCAACGACCGCACTGTCGTCCCCCGTCGCCGCGCGCTCGTTTGCATCCGCCGTCCTTCCCGTGATGGCCGTGGTGCTGCTCGGCTTTGCCGTGATCGGCCTGGCCCTTCCCGTGCTCCCGCGGCACGTCCACGACGGTCTGGGGTTCGGTCCGTTCACCGTCGGCCTCGTCACCGGCGCGCAGTTCGCGACGTCGCTGACATCGCGGTTCTGGTCGGGGGACTTCGCCGATCGCCGTGGCGGCAAACGGGCGATCGTCCTCGGGCTGGCGGCCGCCGCCGTGGGTGGCGGCCTGTACCTTCTGTCGCTTCCCTTCGTGGAGCGGCCCGTCCTCTCCGTCTCGATCCTGCTGGCGGGTCGCGCCGTCATCGGCGGAGCGGAAAGTCTGATCATCACGGGCGCGATGAGCCTCGGTCTCTCCCGCGCCGGACCGTTGCAGACCGGGCAGGTGATCGCCTGGGTCGGCACCGCCATGTTCGCCGCGCTGGCATTGGGCTCTCCGTTGGGTGCCGCCATCGACGACGCCTTCGGCTTGCGCGCGATCGCGCTGGCAACCGTGGCCTTGCCCTTCGTGGCGATGATCGCCCTCGCGCCGCTGGAGGCGCCGCCGGTCCGGGGCCGCGGGAGGTCGTCGATCGCCCATGTCCTTGGCGGCGTATGGCTTCCGGGGTTGGGCGCGGCGCTCGGCAGCGTCGGCTTCGGTTCGATCCTGACGTTTTCGGTTCTTCTCTTCGCGGACCGGGGCTGGGGGCTGGGCTGGCTCGCGGTCACGTCCTTCGCAGCGGCGCTCATCGCGGCGCGCCTGCTTCTTGGCCAGCTTGCCGATCGGTTCGGCGGCGCCCGCATTGCCGGGATCGCCGCTCCGGTGGGCGCAGCGGGACAGGCGTTGGTCTGGCTCGCCCCCGCTGCCTGGATCGCGCTGGCCGGGTGTGCGCTCACCGGGATCTGCTGGGCGCTCGTCTATCCGGCGTTCGGTGTCGAGGCGGTGCGGCGCTCGCCGCCGGAGAACCGGGGGCTGGCGATGGGCGCCTACTCGGCATTTCCCGATCTCGCGCTGGGATTGTCCGGTCCCGCGCTCGGGCTGCTGGCCAGCGGGGTCGGCCTCGATCCGATCTTTCTCGCGAGCGGGGCCCTGATGCTGTACGCGGTACCTGCGGCGATCGTTCTCCAGCGCGGCAACGCGGTTTCCCGCCCTCTCCCCGGGTGGCTGAACGCCCCGCGGGGTTCGCTCCTCGTGCCCTCCCGACCGCTTCCAGCCCGTTCGCCGATGCGCCCAGGACGAGCCGAGGCTCTCGTCGCCGACGAGCGGATCGCCGAAAGACCCGGCGAGTCCAAGGTCCGTCGAGGACGTGCGCTCGCGCGACCGATCGTGAACCGCTGGGCACTCGGCCTTCGATGCCCCTGCGCCGGTGCCTTCATGCGTGCCTGCTGAGCGGCTGCAGACTCATGTGCGCCTCGCATAGGTCTATGCAGCGACGCCGCTCTAATCCGCCGGGGCCCCCTCCCATACCTCTCCTGTCAGATCGACCGCCGGGTTCTCCCGTTCCCGGCTCTGTCGCCCCGAAGCTGGAAGGACGAGAACCGCCATGAAGCGCATTGCCGCCGCCACGATCCTGATGGGCCTCGCCGGAGAAGCCCCCGCCCTCGCCGAAAGCTCCGTCATCTCGCCGAACGGTTCCCGCGCTTCGATGGCGGGTCCAGAGGCGAACTTCACCGGCGCCGTCACGGTGGAGCCGCTCTATGCGCCGAACGATCAGACCGCCTCGTCGGGCGGCACGGTGACGTTCGCTCCCGGGGCCCGTTCCGCCTGGCACACCCATCCCGCCGGCCAGATCCTCGTCGTCACCGACGGCATGGGCTGGGTCCAGGAAGAGGGCGGCGAGAAGCGCGAGATCCGGCCGGGCGACGTCGTCTGGGCGCCGCCGGGCGTCAAGCACTGGCACGGCGCGACCGCCACCACGCAGATGCGCCACATCGCCATCACCAACATGGTCGGCGGCAAGAATGTCGACTGGATGGAGAAAGTCGACGACGCCGACTACGGCGGCTGATCGCCCCTCCCCGCGCCCGTTCCCTCCGTGTGCCGCCGTGCCGAGCCGCAGGCTCGCATGCGGTAGCGCTGGCCCCTTCCCCCTGCCCTCTCAAGATGAGCCCGTCCTGATGACAGCGCCCCATCCACCCTCCGATCCCGCTTCAGGCCGCTGGACGCGCCGCCTCTACGCGGCCTTCCTCGCGATCGTCGGCGTCTCCCTCCTCGCGGGCGGCGTCATGCTCGTCTTCGCCGGCGGCTCGCCCTACTATCTCGTGGCCGGTCTCATGACGCTGGGCAGCGGCGTCCTGATCTGGCGCGGCGACCGTCGTGGTGCCTGGCTCTACGGCGCCCTTCTCGTCGGCACGCTCGGCTGGTCCGTGTGGGAAGTCGGCTTCGAGGTCTGGCTGCTGGTGCCGCGCCTCGTCGCGCCGTTCGCGCTCGGGCTCGGGCTGCTTCTGCCCGGCGTGCGCCGAAGCCCGCGGCACGCCCCGGTGCTGGCGTCCGTGCGCGGCTGGCCGGCCTTCTCCGGCGGCCTCGTCGCCTCGCTCCTCGTCGGAACCGGCCTGAACGCCGTCGGTCCGGCCAAGCCCGCCGATCCGCTGTGGCAGACCGGGGCGCGTGTCGCTGCCCCCGAGCGGCTGGCCCGGCCGATCGCCGACGTCGAGGGCGGCGAGTGGCCCTTCTACGGCAACGACCGCGGCGGCACGCGCTTCAGCCCGCTCGACCAGATCACGCCCGCCAACGTCGCGAACCTCGAGGTCGCATGGGAGGCCGAGACCGGCCCCGCGATCGAGGGGCCGACGGGCGGCCTCGAAGTGACGCCGATCATGGTCGGCGACAGCGTCTACGTCTGCAACGGCTACAACTCCGTCATCTCCTTCGATGCCGAGACGGGCGCTGAGCGGTGGCGGCACGCCATGACGGGTTCGACGGAGTCCGGGAAGCCCTGTCGCGGCGTGTCCTACTACCGTGTTCCGGGTGCCACGGGCCCCTGCGCCGAGCGCATCTTCGCGCCGAGCCAGGCGCCCGACCTCATCGCGCTGGATGCCCGCACGGGCCAGCCCTGCGCAGGCTTCGGCGACAACGGCCGCGTCTCGCTGATGGAGGGGCTCGGCGAGGTCTCCTTCGGCCTCTACTACCTCAGCTCCGCCCCGCAGCTCGTGCGCGGCAAGGTCGTGGTGGGCGGCAGCGTCCTCGACAACCAGCTCTGGGGATCGCCCTCCGGCGTCATCCGCGCCTTCGACGCGGTCACCGGCGAACTCTCCTGGGCCTTCGACGTCGGCCGCCCCGACCGCCGCACGGCGCCGCCCGTGGGCGAGACCTACACGCTCTCGACGCCCAACAGCTGGGCGCCGCTCAGCGCCGACGAGGACCTCGGCCTCGTCTATGTGCCGACCGGCAACTCGCCGCCCGATCTCTACGGCGGCCAGCGCCGGCCCTTCGACGACGAGTTCAACAGCTCGGTCGTTGCGCTCGACGCCGAGACGGGAGCGCTCCGCTGGCACTTCCGCACGATGAACCACGACCTCTGGGACTACGACGTGCCGTCTCAGCCGACGCTGGTGGACCTGCCGACGCCGAGCGGCGTTCGCCGGGCGCTGATCCAGCCGACCAAACGCGGCGAGACCTTCGTGCTCGACCGCGAGACCGGCGAGCCGATCAAGCCCGTCGAGGAGCTTGCCGTGCCGCAGGGCGGCACCGTTGCGGGAGAGCGCCTGTCGCCGACTCAGCCCTTCTCCACCGGCATGCCCGTGTTCCGGGGGCCGACGCTGCGCGAGGTCGACATGTGGGGGATGACGCCCATCGACCAGATGATCTGCCGCATCAAGTTCCGGAACGCCCGCTACGAGGGCACGCTGACGCCGATCGGCCTCGACCGTGCGACGATCATCGATCCCGGCTACGGCGGGGGCGTCAACTGGGGCAGCGTGTCCATCGACGCCGACCGCGGGATCATGGTCGCGAGCTGGATGCGCCTGCCGACGCAGGCCCAGCTCGTCACCCGCGAGGTCGCGGACGAGCGGGGCATCGAGATCGTCGACGGCAAGGGGCCCGTCAACGCGCAGGCGCCGATGGCGAACACGCCCTTTGCTGCCCTCGTCGGACCTTTCCTGTCGCCGCTCGGCACGCCCTGCAGTCCGCCGCCCTGGGGTCTCATGACGGCCGTGGACCTCGCCACCGGTCAGGTGATCTGGACGAAGCCGTTCGGCACCGCCGAGGACACCGGACCGCTCGGCATTCCCTCGAAGCTGCCGATCACCATGGGCGTGCCCTTCTCGGGCGGCTCGATCACGACGCGGGGCGGGCTCGTCTTCATCGCGGCCTCGGTCGAGCAGGCGATCCGGGCCTACGACGTGACGACCGGCGAGGAAGTCTGGAAGGCCCGCCTTCCCGCCGGCGGCCAGGCGACGCCGATGACCTACCGCGCCCCGAGCGGACGCCAGTTCGTGCTCGTCGCCGCCGGCGGCAAGCCGACGCTGAAGACGACGCGGGGAACGACGATCGTCGCCTATGCCCTGCCGAACTGAACTCCCGCCTTTCCGAGGACTGAACCCATGACCTACGACTTCAGCGGTAAGGTCGCCCTCGTGACGGGCGGCGCTTCGGGAATGGGCCTCGCCGCCGCCAGGGCCTTCGCCGCGGCGGGTGCCGCGGTCGCCATCGCGGACCGCAACGGTGAGGCCGCGAGGGCCGCGGCCGCCGCCCTCGCCGACATCGGCCACAAGGCGATCGGCATCGGATGCGACGTCACGGACGAGGCGTCGGTGAAGGCGATGGTCGAGGAGACCGTCGCAGCCTTCGGACGGCTGGACGCCGCCTACAACAATGCCGGGGTCCAGGCCCCCGTCGCCGAGACCGCCGACGCGACCGCCGCGGATTTCGACATCGTCAACGCGGTGAACATGCGCGGGATCTGGCTGTCGATGAAGTACGAACTGATCCAGATGCGCGCGCAGGGCGAGGGAGGCGCGATCGTGAACTGCTCCTCGCTCGGCGGGCTCGTCGGGATCGGAGGCAGGGCCGCCTACCATGCGGGCAAGCACGGCGTCATCGGCATGACCAAGAGCGCGGCCCTCGAATACGCGGCGCGCGGCATTCGCATCAACGCGATCTGCCCGGGCATCATCGACACGCCGATGGTGGCCGAGATGAAGGAGACGCAGGTCGAGGCGATGGCGGCGCTGATGAAGGAGGTCCCGATCGAGCGGCTCGGCCGCGCGGACGAGATCGCCGACGCGGTGCTCTGGCTCTGCGGACCCGGATCGACCTTCGTCATCGGTCACGCGCTGGCGGTGGACGGCGGTTACACGGTTCGCTGAGGCGGCCACCCTTTCGGCAACGAGCAAGGATCGACGACATGAACCAGACGACCAGACGCCGGGACGTGCTCCGTGGCGGCTTCGCCCTGTCCTTGCTGGGGCTGGGCGCGGGCAGCCTGACCGCGACGCCTGCCGCCGCGCAGGATGCCGCTTCGGGGACCGCGGTTGCTCCGGTCGGCGGCTCGATCCTCGATCCCCGCGACGTTCAGATCCTGTTCGCCGATCTTCAGGTGCCCTTGGTCGCGACGAGCCGGACGGTGACGGCGGAGCCGCTCGGCCGCTCGGCAGGCGTCCTGGCGAAGGTCGCGTCCATCCTCGAGATGCCGATGCTGTTCAGCGTGGTGGGCGAGCCGACACCGCCCCTGATCCCCGAGCTCCTGCCGTTCGCGACGGATGGCAACACCATCTTCCGCAAGCCGGCCAGCCCGTTCTCGCATCCGCCGACCGTCGAGGCCTTGGCCGCAAGCGGGCGCCGGACGCTCGTGATCGCAGGCTTTGCGGCCGAAGTGGTCGTGCTGCACGCGGCGCTGGACGCCATCGCGGCAGGGTACACGGTCTTTACCGTCGTCGACGCCATCGGCAGCCAGTCGGAGAGAACGGAAGCCGCGGCCTTCCGCGAGATGGAGCGCGCCGGCGCCGTGCCGACCTCCGTGCTCAGCCTGACGACGCGCCTGGCGCCCGACTTCGACACTCCTCCGGGGTCGCAGACCTTCGCCGCGCTTCGGCCGTTGCTCGGCGGCTGACGCGCGCCGTTTCGAACAAGCCGCATTCCCTCGTTCTCGCCGTCCTCGACACGTTCTCCGGCTGCGCCGGCGCTCGCCGAGATCGGGCGGGCTTGTCCGCCGCTTGAGCCCTGGCGCGTCGACCGGCCAAGATGCAGGCCGGCGGCAGTCGCCCGAGGATCGAGCGGACCTGCCGCCGCGCGAGGCGGTCGTTCGTCTCAGAAGCTGTCGGAACCCGGCACCATGCGCCCAGTCCAGCCCGCGGCGGGGGCACGCGCGCCCTGCGGGCGGCCGGTGACGACGCTCATGATGGCGTCGCCGTCCGCGGCCTCGTCGCCGACGCTGGAGCCGGGCACGAGATCGCGGGTCGAGCGGGTCGCGCCGGCGATCGGGTAGCCGTAGGACCGGCTTTGCGCCGCGGTGCCGCTGGCGCCGGACGAGGCGCCCTCGACCACGGACTGGCTGGCGGCGGTGTCGCGGGCCCGGTCGTACGTGTCGGAGCCCGGCACCACGGCGTTGGCGGCGGACATCGTGCCGAAGGAGGCGGCGGCGAGAAGGGCGGAGGCGAAGAGGCGGGTGATGGTCATCGCGAAGGTCTTTCCTTGGGGGCCGCAGGGGGCCGTTGCATCGGGGGAAGTCTGGCGGGTGGCGTCTGGCCTCCCGCTGCGGACCGTCTTGGCGCCGCGCTTCCGTTCCCGTGTTTCACGAGGATCAAACTACCCGCGGCTTGTCGCAGCGCTGTGCCGCGCGCGTCTGAAATTGTCCCAAAATTGTATCGTCTGCGGCCGTCGAACCGAAGCAACGTCCGATCCTGCGACAGGTTGATACAGTTTTTCGCGGGCGTTCACGGCGATGCGGCTTTATAGTGGCGGTCGATCCCGCTTCGAGGCCATCGATGGACAGCGTCCCCCACATCATCGTCGTCGACGATCATCAGGACATTCGCGATCTCGTCGCGACCTATCTCGAGCAGCAGGGATACCGCGTCGGCGTCGCGGAGAACGGCGCAGCGCTGCGCCGGCTTCTGGAACGAAGCGTGCCCGACCTGATCGTCCTCGACATCATGATGCCCGGAGACGACGGCCTGACGATGTGCCGGGAGATCCGCATGGCCGGCGACACGCCGATCATCTTCCTGACGGCGCGCGCCGACGAGACCGACCGCGTGATCGGGCTGGAACTGGGCGCCGACGACTATCTGACGAAGCCCTTCTCGTCGCGCGAGCTTCTGGCGCGGATCAAGGCGGTGCTGCGCCGCGCCCGCCCCGCCCACCCGCAGCGCCCGGGCCGCCGGCCGACCATGCTGCGCTTCGACCGCTGGACGCTCGACGTCGGCCGCCGCGAACTGCAGGACGAGGACGGCGTCGGCGTTCCCCTGAGCACCGCGGAGTTCCGCCTCCTCAAGGTGTTCGTCGAGCATCCCGGCGCCGTGCTGACGCGCGACCAGTTGCTCGACCTGACCGTGGGCCGGGAAGCCGAACCGTTCGACCGTGCCATCGACAACCAGGTCAGCCGCCTGCGCAAGAAGGTCGAGACCGATCCGAAGAACCCGACGATCATCCTGACCCATTGGGGCGGCGGCTACAGCTTCGTTCCCGAGGTGACCTCGCCATGAGCCTTGCCGGCGATCTCACCTCCCTTTGGGGCCCGCGCGTGCGGCTCTGGGCCGGCGCCGCCGCACGGTGGCGCGTCACGCACTGGTGGCGCAAGAGCTTGACGATCCAGCTCCTGGCCTCGATGCTGCTCGCCTTCTTCGCGAGCCAGGCGATCTCGCTCGTCGTCTCCTGGGACGGCTACAAGAGCGCGCTCCAGACCGCCGCGCGCAGCGAACTGCACAGCCGCGCCGCGGCCGTCGCACGCCTCGTCGAGGTGGCGCCGCCGGAGCTGAAGGGCGAGCTCGCCCGCGTCAGCAGCACCGAATACACGCGGTTCTGGATCTCTTCCGGCGGTGCTCCGCAGATCGACGCATGGGTAGACGACGCCTTCGCGCGCTTTCGTGTGCCACTCCACGATCTCTTCGACATCGGCGTGGAGAACACCCCGGTCGGCAGTCCCGCGGCGAGCTTCCTTCTGGCGCCTGACGCGACCGTCGCGGTGTTTCGCGAGGGCGCCAGCTGGAGCACGGCCGCCATCGGCGGGCCGGAAGGCGCCGACTTCCCGGCCCGGGCGCGCTACCTCGACTACGCCGAGATGGACGGCGCGGGGGTGATCGTTCCGCTCAGCGACGGGCAGGCCCTGAACGTCGCCTTCTACAAGCACATCGTCCCCTCGATCTGGACGACGCCGCTGCCGATGACCCTCGCGCTGACGGCCGGGCTCGTGGCGCTGGTGGGCGCCGTCACGGCCCGGCGCATCGCCCGCCCGCTGCGCCAGCTGACGACGGCGGCCGAAGCCCTCGGGCGGGGCGAGGCCGTGGAGCCCCTCTGCGAATGCGGCCCGGACGACATCCGCCGCACCTCGGAGGCCTTCAACCGCATGCAGGACCGGCTCCACCGCTTCGTCGAGGACCGCACGCGGATGCTCGCCGCGATCAGCCACGACCTGCGCACGCCTCTCACCACGCTGCGCCTGCGCACCGAGCTGGTGGAAGACCCGGCCCTGCAGGGCCGGATGCTCTCGACGATCGACGAGATGCAGGCGATGGCCGACGCGACGCTGTCCCTGATCCGGCAGGAGACGACCGTCGAGGCCACCCGCACGGTCGATCTCGCCGCGCTGGTCGAGAGCACCTGCGAGGATCTGGCGGAACTCGGCTACGACGTGACGTTCGATCCCGCCGAGCGTCTGCCCTATCGTTGCCGTCCCGACGGCCTGCGCCGCGCCGTTCGCAACCTCGTCGAGAACGCCGCGCGCTACGCCGGCCAGGCGCGCGTTCGCATCCTCGCCACGCGCACCACGGTCGAGATCGTCGTGGACGACGACGGCCCCGGCATTCCCGCCGACAAGCTGGACGATGTGTTCGCGCCCTTCTTCCGCCTGGAAGGATCGCGCTCGCGCGACACGGGCGGCGCCGGGCTCGGCCTCTCGATCGCGAGAGCGATCGCCCGCCAGCACGGCGGCGACATTCTCCTGCGCCGGAGATCGCCGGGCCTCAGTGCCGCCGTGACGCTGCCGGCCTGACGTCCCCGTCGATCGGCGCGAACGGAGAAGGAGGTCGGCGAGTATCGCAAGCCGAGGCCGGTCGCCTTCGTGACCGCTTCCTCCCGCGTCCACGAGCGGCACATCGCCTCCGTCTGACGCTCGTTCGGCAGGAGGGCCGCTTCCTCGTCGGCGAGGATCGGTTCGATCAGGGCATCGAGATCGTCGAGACGCCGCCTCTGCTCGACATCGATCCCAACCGGTCCGTCGCGGGCCCGGCAACGACGCCGATCTCGTGGCTGTGCGAAAGGTTGAATTGGATCGCGTCGGACGGGGGCAGAACGGGCCGTTTTCAAGGTCGTCGATGCCGATATCGACGGCTTCGGACGCCGGACCCAGATGTCGGGACAGGGTGCGTCTGATCTTGTTCACCCCGCAGAAGCGTTCATCATTTCAAGTACAGGCTGCGGACCCCCTTCGAGTTCTCGCGTCGCAGGGAAGCGTACGGTTCTGACCGTGCAAAGCCCTTCGCGTCATGACACTGGTAGCCGCGTGCGAGCCTGCACCGGCGAGGCGACCCACGATGCGGTACTATTTCAACCAGATCAAAGGCGACGGAGTGGTCCTCGACCACGAAGGCAGCGAGCATCCCGACCTCGCGGCGGCGCTGACCGAGGCCGTCGATGCCGCGCGCGAGATCATGGCGGTGGCGGTGCGGTCGGGCTGGGACATCTCGCACGAGGCCTTCGAGGTGCTGGACGAGACGCACCAAGTGCTGGCCCGCGTGCCCTTCTCGACCGTCCTCAGCCAGCGCGAGCCGAGCACGAAGCTCTAGCGATCTCCTAACGCGCAACGATCCGGTCGGGGTCTTCCGTCGGCCGGGACTCGCCTTCGATCTCGAGCGAGGCTCGAGCCCAGAACTCGTGCTCGCGTCCGCAGGGGCGTCCCGCCTTCTCCCAAAGAAAATAGGCGCGGTCCCGAACCCGCCGCGTGCTGTCCTCGAGGTTGCCGGTCGCGATCGAGCAGGCCGCGCCCTCCAGAAGCGGCTCGCTCACCGAAGCCGCCGAAGGCGCTGGTGGACCGTTCCGTTGAGAAGGGCGACGCCTTTCAGCATCGTGCCGATCTCCTCGTCCTCCACGGCGGCGGTCAGTTCGGCCTCGACATTGTCGCACACCGCCGCAACCTGCTCTGTCAGCCGATGGCCTTGCGCCGTGAGATCGAGAAAGCTTCGACGCCGGTCCACCGGGTCATCCGATCGTTGCACGAGCTGCTTGTCGATCAACCGGTCCGCCATCTTGGAAACCGTCGAGGGACGAACGCCGAGTTCGCTGGCCAGGGCGGAGACGCTCATCCGCGGATGACGGGAGAGGACGATCAGCAACCGGTCCTGGCCGGACGACAAACCCAGCGGCGCGAGCTTCAGGCCGAGCAAGGCCCGGATCGCCTGGGCGGTGGAAAGGGCGAGAGGAAGAAGCGAGGGAGAGGCGGGCGCGCTGCCCGGCTGCGGCTTGTTCGAAGAAGCGAGGTGGCCGAGCTGCAAAGCGGCCGACCGATCGCGGGTGATGACATCGCTGTCCATCGAAGGTTCCTTCCGACAGAGGAGTTTTACGCAGCATTCCTGAGTGATCCGCCAAACGCTACCCTTGCATCCGGCTTCGTACGATACCGGACGAACGCATCTGCCGGGACGCGTCGGTGACCGCCAGCCGATCTCCCTCGATGCGAAGGGCTGGACGAACGGCGGTCAGACCCCTCGTCTCGAAGCCACGATCGGTCGAGCTGAGGAGGCCAGTGCTTCCAGCAGCCGGTCTCGAACGTCGAGAAGCCGGGCAGAAGCGGCGTCGGTCGCCCCCCCGATCGCCTCCAGCACGGCCGCGGTCTCGGCAACGAGATCGGCGGCGATGGGGATGCTGCCGATCGGCGTCGCAGCCCTCGCCGCTTCAGCACCCGTCTGATGCGCGGCCAGCCGCAGAGCGTGGGCGAGGCGAAGGCAGTCGGTTCGCCGGATGCTCGATGTCATGATCATCACTCCGTTGGCGATCCATTCCAGTGTGCCGCAGTCCTGGCGTCCCAATCGAGCCCAAACGGGTCGAAGGTCCGCTTGGTACGGTCCTGTACGAAGCGGGTCGGCGCGTTTGAAGAGCGAGGCTCGGCGACCAAGATCGATCGGACATCGAGGATGGAGGACGCCGTCATGCCGAGCCGAAAGGACCTGCTCGCCCGTCGCTTCGGGCTGGTCATGAGCCCCGCGCCCGATGAGATCCGGCGTTGGGAGGAGCAGGCCGACGAACTGGTCAAGGCGGGGCGCACGCTCGACAGCGCCTGCGAACTGGCCGCGCCGATCGCCTTCCGGACCTGCGGGCTCGGTCCGCAGGACAGGTCGGTGTCCGTTCGTCGTCTGTACGGGCTGGACGACCGCGGCGTCCCCTCTCCGCTCTAATCGCCCTTCGGCAGGCGCAACTCGTCCCTGAAGAGGATCGTGTCGACGAGGCGGTCGTTCTCGTCGCAGATCTCGATGGACTGGCCATCGAGAACATCGCCGCGCTTCAAGCGTTCGGCGAGGAGATCCCGCACGCCTCTGACCGCCTCGCGCCGGGCTGCGGCAAGGTCCGGGTACTCCGCTCCTTCCAGGTCCTCGATCCGAGTTTTGCCAGTCCAGATATGCAGGAAGTATCGCATCGAAGAGTCCGTCGTCCAAAACGCGTCTGAGGCTATCGCCAAGTTAGCGCCACCAAGTGGAGCTGCTAGCCTGGCGGTGGGAGCATTGGCCCTCGACCGCGAAGTCCATCATGAGCAGCGCCGACAACATGCAGCGCATCGATTTCGACTTTGTCGAGCCTTCGCCCATCCTCGATCTCAATCCGGTCCACCGGGGGCGGCGGATCGACTGCCCGCCGGAGTGCCGTCCGCAGGAGGACGGGTCCACGACGCGCGCAAGGATCGCCGGTGACGATGACCGAGGGCCGGTCGAGATCGAACGCGGGGAGCGACCCATCTTTCTCCGCCCGCATGGCGGAATGGTCAGAAAAGCATGGCGATGCCGCTGGAGCCACCAGGCATCGAGAAGGGTACGCTAACGGACAAAGGGATCGGGCGTCAGACAAAAGGATCGGGCGTCATACGTCGGGCCCGGTCCCCTCCCCCGCCGGGCCGAAATGTCAGAACCGTACGGTTCCCGCGTGGTATCTGGAGGAAGACGCATCCTTCCCGCATAAGCTGCCGATCACCTGTCGCGCACCTGCGAGTTGGGGTGCCGAGATCGGGCTCCTCCCCGAAGGAGCGGATCATGGCCCCCGTTTCTCGTACCAGCGTCCGCAATCTGCTGCTGAAGGCTCTTCCGGACGAGAGCTTCGCCAAGCTCCAGCCGCATCTGGAAGAGGTGCCGCTGCCGACCAAGGCGGTTCTGGTGGAGAGCAACGAGCCGACCGAACACGTCCACTTCCTCGAGAGCGGACTGGCCTCCATCGTCGCCACCAGCCACACCGACGGGGAAGAGATCGAAGTCGGGCATATCGGACGCGAGGGGCTGTCCGGCTTCCATGTCGTTCACGAGGTCGACCGGACACCGCAGCGCACCTTCATGCAGGCGGCCGGAGCAGGGCTGCGGATGCCCGCGGCGGCTTTGAAGGACGCGTTGAAAGACGACCTCGCCCTTCGCCATCTGCTCCTGCGCTACATCCACACCTACGAGGTGCAGCTCTCGCAGTCGGCGCTGGCGAACGGGCGCTACAACATCAACGAGCGTCTGGCGCGCTGGATCCTGATGTCGCACGACCGACTCGACGGCGACGACCTGCCGCTGACGCACGAGTTCCTGTCGCTGATGCTGGGCGTGCGCCGCTCGGGCGTGACGAACGAGATCCACATTCTGGAGGGGGTCGGCTTGATCAAGGCCACCCGCGCCTGCATCCAGGTCCTCAATCGCGAAGGGCTCCTGGACCTGGCCGGCGGCTGCTACGGCGTGCCGGAAGCCGAGTACGAACGGTTGATCGGATCCGCCACCCCGTCGGATGCCGACCCGGCGGGACCGGCACCAACCACGGTGTGACGGAACGACGATCCATCCTTCGACCGGGCGTCCGTCGACGTCGATATCGGCAACGCACCAACCTCGAATGCAATCCCGTATGTCTCAGTTCACTTCAGCGAACGCGTTTGGTTTTCTATTGGCGGACTGCGCGCGGCTTTTTCAACAAATGTGCGACAAGAAACTCTCCGAGGCCGATATGGGCCTTTCGACGGACCAAATTCGAGTTCTCGACTGCGTCATCCAGCATCGAGCCTCCACCGAGTGGAATTTGGCAGCGCGCCTGGCCATGACGGCCATGACCCTCTCGGCCTCGCTGGAACAGCTCGAGAAAGACGGATTGATCGCTCGGGTCACGGGACCGGACGAACACGCGATCATCGTCAATCCGACGGCTGAAGGCATTGCCGTCTTCGAAACAGTTTCTCCTGTCTTGGATGACGTCATCATCCAGGGGTTGGAAGCGATGGGCGATGCGGAGATCGCGATATTGGCAGGTGCACTGATAAAGATATGCCACAATCTGACGAAACATCCGGATCTGTTGATGAGCACTGATGAATTGATCCATTGAGGTCAAACAAGATCCTATCGCAAACCCGGCAAGGCGGTCGATCATCGAAATGCCGGAGCTCGAACGACACGCTCATATCCAAGCCTTCGCTGCTCATTGCTTCCAGATCGCCGAGCTTGCACCCTCGTCGGCTCCTTGATGGTGTGGATCGGCCCTTCGAGGCGGCATCGGTGCCTCCAGCGGCACGGCATATCCAGGTTGCCGGATGTCGAGGATGAACCGCACCATCGAGGATGCGACCGTCAGACGCTTCCGCTACGAAGGCCATGATCATGTCCATGCGCAACTGGCTGAGGCAAAGGCGCATCGGGCCGTCGTCCCCTTCGCTGACAGCCAAGCCGTTCCACCCTCGAGCCGAGAGCCTCGAGGCGCCTGAACGTCATCGAGCGACGGGTCTGTCGCCTCGACAACGGGAGGCGCATTGCGACCCGGTACGATCGCTTTGCCGCAACGACCTCGCAGGCCTCGCCCTCGTTTCCATCCTCGCAGCATGGACCTGATCGCGTCCCCCGAAGCGACGCGACGTCGGCGGACGACCCGTCATCCGGCGACGAGCAGAGGCTCTGCCGCGGCCAGGACTTCGCGGCGAGCCTCGGCTCCGAGCGGCAGGATCGGGCGCGGCGGCGCCGAGTGTCCGAGCCCGAGGATGTCGAGGAGCACGTACATCACGCGAAGACTGCCATAGGTTCGGAAGGTCTTCCAAAGAGGGGCCAGTTCTGCGTCGAGACGACGAGCATTCCCCACGTCGCCGGATTGCGCGGCACGGACGAGGGCGGCGACCGGATCGGGCAGCGTGCCGCCGAGGACGCTGTAGAAGGCGTCCGCTCCCGCCAGCACGGCGTCCGCCGTCCCCCAGTCGCCGCTGTAGCCGACCGCAAGACCCGTACGGCGACGCAACTCGGCGATCTCGCCCGCATAGTCGCCATCGGCGGGCGGCGGCATCTTCACGGCCTGCACCGACGGGAGGCGGTCGAGCCGCTCCAGGAGCGGCAAGCCGAACGTGAAGTGCGTGGTGCCGGGATTGTCGTAGATGCAGAGTGGCAGGCCGGACGCCTGCGTCACCGAGCGATAGTGCTCGAAGGCCTCGTCCTGGGTCAGTGGCGTATAGGAGACGGGGGCCATCAGCAGCGCATCGGCGCCTGCGGCCTCCGCATCCCGTGCGAGATCGCAGGCCTCCATCGTGCGCAGCGCTCCGACGCCGACCACGAGCGGCACGCGCCCGCCCACGCATTCCACCGCTGCCTCGATCGCACGCCGGCGTTCGCTCCGCGACAGGTAGGCGTAGATGCCGGTCGAGCCCAGAAGCCCGATGGAGTCCACGTCCGCGCCGCAGAGCCGCTCCACGAGACGAGAAAGCGTTTCGGTATCGACGCGGCCCTGCTCGTCGGCGGGCGTGATGGGGAAGGCCGACAGGCCATGGAAGGGTGAGGTCTGTCGCAAGGTCGTCTCCGGCGAACGGGATCGGGGGATCAGGCGCCAGCGGATGCCGGCACCCACGAAGACGATGGCGAGGACATCTTCGATCCATCGGCAGCCAGATGCGGACCATCGGCACCGCCGAGAACGGGAAGGCGTCTCCCAAGAAGATCGACGCGCCGAGCGGCGCGCGATCCTTGATCGCCGCTGCCATCGTCTCTTTCAAGCGCAAAGCGTCTGCCGAGTGGCCCAATTCGACAACTCGAGCGCCCTTCATCGTGGGGAGATGCCAATAGTATAAGCCGCCCCAATTTTGGGTTCTCCCGCAAACTGTGTGAAGTTGATGGGCCATTTTGGGTGCGGGCGACATATCGCGGGATTGGCAATGAACCCGAGATTCTGCGATGTCCC
>NZ_JACIEK010000009.1 GCF_014196835.1 Aureimonas pseudogalii | reverse complement strand
CGTGTTTGGTAAAAGGCGCCGCCGAGCTCGCACCGGGAAGGCCTTCCTTTCGCCCCCCGCGACGCTTCAAACGCCGACTTCTTCAACAGCCCCACAGCGCACCTGACGCATGGTAGCCTTGCGTCAGGTGCAATGCTCAGGCGGACGGCCGGTCGGCCGTGGGCGAGGACGGGCTCTGCCGCGGCAGGAAGATCCGCGTGCTCGTCTTGGCGGCGATGCTCGTGCGGGAACTGCCGAACAGCTCGTCGGTGTCGCGCGACCAGCGGGTGGCCGTGTCGGTGAGGTTGTCGCTCGAAGTGGTCATGATGTGCGTCTCCTTCGAGGAGAACGACTCCGTGGACCCGTCCAACGTTCCCCCCGAAGCGTGGGACAGAATGTCTTCAATGCTTGCGCGGCTACGAACGGGCCTCATTCCTCGCCCAGCGACGCCGCGGCGTGGATCAGCGCCAGATGCGTCAGGCCCTGCGGCAAATTGCCGAGCCACTCGCCAGTGTCGGCGTCGATCATCTCGGGATAGACGCCCTCGGCATCGAGAACGCCGAGCAGTTCGGCGAAGTCCTCCCGCGCCTCGTCACGCCGCCCGAGCAGCGCCTTGGCCTCCGCGATCCAGAAGGAGCAGGCGATGAAGCAGCCTTCCTCCGCGGAGACGCCGGTGTAGCGATAGTGGAAGGGGCCGGCGCCGAGCTCACGGTCGATCGCGTCGATCGTCGTCGACAGCCGGTCGCGCCCGTCGAAGCCGAAGCGCACCGCAAGCGCCAGCGAGGCGTCGAGATCCTCGCTCCCGGCATAGGCGACATAGGCCTGCTTACGCTCCGACCAGCAGTGCCCGTCGATCCATTCGGCCACGCGGTCGCGCTCGCGCGTCCATCGCGGCTGGCAGGTGGTGGGCAGGTGCCCGTCCTCCGCCATCTCGACGGCCCGCGCCAGCGCCTGCCAGCAGGAGATCTTCGACATCGTGTAGTGGCGCTGCTCCTCCAGCTCCCAGATGCCGGCATCGACCTGCCGCCAGCCTTCGGCGCATTCGTCGGCGAGGTCCGACAGGGTGCGAGCGGAATGATCGTCGAGAATGTTGCCGGCCTCCACGAAGCGGAACGCCACTTCGAAGATGTCGCCGTAGATGCCGTGCTGGTGCTGCGAGGCAGCGGCGTTGCCGATCCGCACCGGGCTCGAGTTCCGGTATCCCGGCAGGTCGATCTCGCGGTCCTCCGGCGGCGGATCGCCGGACAGCGTGTAGAAGACCTCGCTGCCGTGTTCGGCGAGGCGCTGGATCAGCCAGGTGAAGGCCGCCTTCGCCTCGGCGTCGGCGCCGATCTTGAGGAAGGCCTTGATCGTGTAGCCGGCGTCGCGCACCCAGGCGTAACGGTAGTCGTAGTTCTTGTTGCCGCCGATGCGCTCGGGCAAGGAGGTCGTCGCCGCCGCCGCGATGGCGCCGGAGGGGGAGTAAAGCAGCAGCTTCAGCGCCAGCGCGCTGCGCAGCACGGCCTCGCGATGCGGCCCGGCATAGCCGATGCGCTCGCTCCACTCGCGCCATTCCTTGTCGGACACGTCGATCCGCCGATCGATCTCCGCGATCGAGGGTACGACCAATGGCTCGTTTTCGCCGGCGACGATCGCCAACACCTCGCGCGAGCCCGGCCGTGTGACGATCTCGGCCTCGAAGGCGAGATCGTCCTCGCGCGACACCACCACGCCCTCGCTGCGCCGCAGAAGGCCGAGCACCGATCCGGCGTGGAAGACCGTGCCGTTGCGATTGGCGACGAGATAGGGCGAGCAGGTCTCAGCGCGCGTGCCGATGCGCATCTCCACTTGGAACCGGACTTCGCCCTCCAGCCCCTCGACGCGCCGGGCGAGTTCGCACCAAGGCAGGCGCCCCGCCGAGCCGCTGTTGATCGCCTCGGTGATCTTCGCCCGCCCGCCCGCGGTGGTGAAGACGGTCTCGTGAACGTTGCTGCCCTCGATATAGCGGCGCTCGGAGGTATAGGCGTCCGCCGGGGTGATCGAGAACCGCCCGCCCTCCTCGGCGCTCAAAAGCCGATCGAACAGGGGCGGCGAATCCATGTTGGGTACGCACCACCAGTCGATCGAGCCGTCGGCGCCCGAGAGGGCGACCGAGCGGCCGTCGCCGAGCGCAGTGTAGGATTTCAACGGTAGGTAGCCATCCTGACGGGCCGCATCGGTCTTTTTCATACGCAACGGACTTTCGAAATCGGAGAGACGGTCCATCCCGTCAGCGCCGCCGCAAGGCGCCGACGAGCGCAGCGGCCGCGACCGCCAGTCCACCGATGCCGCCGATGACCGCGATGTCGCGCTGGCGGCTGGTGACGAAGGTGTGGCGCGAGCCCAGCACCTGATCCGAGAAGGGACCGTCGATCACGGCCGAGCCGGGGCCGGGCTCGAAGAGATTGCCGGGCAGCTCCGGCATCGGCTCGTTGGAAAGCTGCCCTTCCCAGCCGCTGCGCGCCTGCAGGTCGCCGACATTGGGCCAGAGACGCTGCAGCACGCTCGCCATCATGGTCGTGCGTCCGACCCAGACGTCGCGGCGCGGATGCAGCGCGGTGAAAAAGACGGCGTTGGCGCAAAGGCGGGGATCGTAGACCGGATTGGGCGCGATCTGGCGCCGGCCGGTGCGGTTGCGCGCCCAGCCGCCGAACTGCGGCGTGTTCACCGCCGGGAGGAAAATGGTCGAGAGCGACACCGCGACGCCCTCGTGGTCGAGTTCGGCTCGCAGCGCATTCGTGAAGCCGAGCGCCGCCGCCTTGGCGCCGGCATAGGCGGACTGGAGCGGGAAGGGGCGAATGCCGAGAACCGAGTTGATCTGGATCACCGCGCCGCGACCACGCGGGCGCATGTGGCGCAGGGCCGCGAGCGTGCCGAAGACCTGTCCGTGATAGGTCACTTCCGTCACGCGCCGAAATTCGTCCATCGCGATCTCGCCGGCAGGCGAGACGAGCGTCGACATCGCGTTGTTGACCCAGACGTCGATGGGACCGAACTCGCGGGCGATCCGGTCGGCCGCCGCATCCACCTGATCGCGATCCGCGACGTCGGCCTTCACCGCGACGGCACGGGCGCCGAGCCCGCGAAGCCGCACCTCGACCTCCGCCAGCCGGCCCTCGTGCCGGGCGACGACGCCGACATTCCAGCCCTCGCGTGCGAACTTCTCCGCCGTCGCGAGCCCGATGCCGGCGGTTCCGCCGGTGATGACAACCGTGTTGGCCATTCTCGATCCCTTCATTGAAGGGATAGAAGGCCGAAGCACGCGCTTGGTTGCCGCAGTGCGGCGCGACGCATTGTCGTCGCTGGGCGTACGGTTCTGCGTCAGGCGCCGAAGAGCCGGCGCTGCCGGGCGAGTTCGCGCTCCACCGCCGGCTCGGGCACCCGCTTCGCGAGTTCGGCCGAGAAGCGCAGGAGGCCGTTCGGGCAGTAGCGATCGTCGTCCCAGCCGGGATGATCGAGCACGGGATAGAGGCAGATCCCCTCCACCGGCACGCCCGCCCGCATCGCCGCGCGCGTCTCGGCGCCGACATAGGCCAGCCATTCCGCCCGCCGATCGCCCTCGATGCCGGTCTCGGCGACGAAGATCGGGCGGCCGTAGCGGGCATGCGTCTCGGTCAGCATCGTCCGGAAGGGCTTGTAGAGGGGGTGGCCGATGTCGATCGGCGGCCCGCCGTGGATCCACTGGTTGTTGAAGTAGTAGTTGACGCCGACGAGATCGAGCAGCGCCTCGCGACCGCCGATCTGCGGCCAGGCGCGGCCGGCCAGCATGTCCCAGCCCTGGAACTGCGCCTGCCGGTGGCCTTCCGCATGCGCGGCCTCGTGTGGGCGCGAGGGGTCGCAGATCACGTTGATGACGGGGTCGGCGTGCACGAAGCGGGCGCGCGGGTCGAGGCGCCAGATCGCCTCCATCGCCGAGATGGAGGCGCGCGATAGCTGCACCTTCAGCTCGTGCGCGCGGCCATGCGCGAAGGGGTTGAGATAGCCGGCGTCGCCGCCGCCCCAGGCGAAGAAGGAGATCTCGTTCACCGGCGCGTAGAAGGGCGCGCCGTCCGTTTCCGCGCCGATCACCCGCGCCGCCTCGGCGGCGAAGCGGGTGAACCGCTCCACGAACTCGGGGCGCCAGATGTCGAGATCGTCCGGCCAGCCGTAGTGGAGAATGTCCCAGACGACCTGCGTGCCCGTCGCCTTCGCGGCTGCGAGCTGCGCTGCCAGGCTCGACCAGTCGTAGCGGCCGGGCTCGGGCTCGATCAGGTGCCAGCGCAGGCCGTCGCGCACCGTGGCGATGCCCTGCGCCTTCAGCGCCGCGTAGTCCTCGCGCGCGAAGCGATCGTGGTAGCTCGCCGCGATCATGTCGATCCGCCGCCGGTCGTGGGCGCGCCGGTGGGTAGAAGATTCGAAGCCGCCGTGGAAGAACGAGCGGAAGAGGCCGGGCACGTGGGCTGGGCGCCGCGTTTCGGCGCTCACCTCGTCGAGTAGCGACTGCCACTGCGCCACAACCACCGGCACGCCATACTCGCGCTCGACCTTCGCCCGCAGCGCCGCGCCAAGCCGTGTAGCGCGGGTGGGATCGGCGAGGAGGGACAGAACCGCCGTCGCCACCGCCGCAGGGCTTTCGTGATCGACGAAGAGGCCGCTGACGCCGTCCTCGATCTGCTGCAGCGTGCCGTTGTCGGCGGTCGCCACCACCGGCAGGCCGGCGGCGCCCGCCTCGACAACGACATGCGGCATGCCCTCGCCGCGCGACAGCCAGACGAAGACGTCGAGCGCGGCGAGAAGTTCGGGGATCTCGGTGCAGTCGCCGAGGAAGCGCAGCGCCGACCCTAGGCCAAGCGTGCCGGCGCGCGCCTTCAACGCTTCCGCATAGTCGGGCAGGAACGCGTCGGGCCCGCCTATCACAAGGAAGCGCGCGTCCGGGCGGGTCCGCAGGACGATCGCGGCGGCGTCGAGAAAGTCGTCGACGCGCTTCTTCGGGTCGAGCCGCCCGACCCAGCCGATCACCGGCGTGGCATCGTCGAGCCCAAGCGCGCGTCGCATGGGTCCGCGTGCGGCCGGATCGAAGGCGGCGAGATCCACCATCGAGGGGATCTCGATCGCATGCGCCTCGCGGCCGGGCATGCGCGAGGCCGCCGCGTCGCGGATCGAGCGGCAGACGCCGACATAGCGGTGGGTGAAGTGCTTGGGGCCGCCAAGCGCCTCCGACACCAGCCCGCCGTGCTCGATCAGCGCCGGCCGGTGGTGCAAGCGCTCGAGCGCGGGATAGATGTCGGCGACGTTCTGGCAGGAGACGACGATGTCGGCGCCGGCCAGCTTGCCGGCGAGATAGGAGACCGTGTCCTCGAAGGAGAGCGTGTAGGGCGTGCGGTCGACTGCGACGCCGAGCACCTCCAGCTGCTGGTGCGTCTGCTCGGGCATGCCCTCCTTTCGGAAGCAGGCAATGACCTCGATGCGGTAGCGTGCGGGGTCGAGGTGCCGCGCGAGCAGGCGCACCTCCGTCTCCTCTCCGCCCACCACCAGCCAGGCGAAGACGAAGAGGACGCGGATCGGCCCCGCCTCGTCCACGAGGGCCGCCGGGCTTCCAGCCAGTGCCGACATCAGTCGCGGACCTTGAACACGATCTGCAGGAAATCGGGCCGCTCCTCCACGAGGTGGCGCAGGAACGCCGGCGCCTCCTCGAAGGGCACGACATGGGTGATCATGTGCTCGGCGATGTCGCGCCCACGCGCGCCCAAGAGCCCGATCGTCTCCTGCGCCAGCCGCCGCTTGTTCCACTCGAAGGCAAGGCCGCGTGGCACGCGGTTGATCTGCGCGCAGCGGATGGCGAGGCCGTTGTGGTGGAACTCCTCGCCGAGCCGCACCGCCTCCGCGCCGCCCTGGTAGAAGGCGAGGTCGATCACCGTGCCCTGCGGGCGCAGTGCCCGGAGCGAGGCATGCAGCGACCGCGCGTCGGCGCGCGTCTGGAACACGAAGTCGGCGCCGCGGTCGCCGCCGCCATGGTGCCAGTTGGCCTTGGCGTAGGCCCAGGCCTCGTCCTCCTCCATCGCCCGGAAGCCGAGCGCCTCGATGCGCGCGCGCCGGAAGGGCGATGGGTCGGCGACGACGATCTCGGCCGCGCCCGCGCGCGCCGCGAAGAGCGCGACGAGAAGCCCGACGACACCGCCGCCCATCACGAGCACGGGGCGCCCCGTAACGCCCTGGCCGAGCCGCTCGACATGGGCGCCGGCAAGTTCGGCGTCGGCATGTAGCAGGCCGTTCGCCGCGATCGGGCCCATCTGCGCGACATAGATGCCGAGCATCGGGTCGATGCCGGCGGGCAACTTCACGAGGAGATCGTGGAACGGGTCGGCCGTGTGGCCGCTCTTGTGCGCGTAGGTGGAAGCGACGATCTCGCCTGGCGCGAAGCCCGGGGCGCGCGCCTCGGTCACGCGGGCGACCTCCATGTAGCCGAGGAACGGCACCGGAAAGTGCTGACCGGCCTCGCCCGGCACGAAGACGCCGCGCCCGCCGTCCCAGCGCGAATGCAGGTACGGATTGGTGTTCTTGTAGAAGGTGAGTTCGGTGCCGGCGGAGAAGCCGGTGTAGAGCGTGTCGAGCCGCACTTGGCTCTCGCCGGGCGGGCCTTCTTCATACTGGAAGTGATAGGCCTCGCCGGGCCGCTCGACGCCGAGCGAGCGGATGTGGCGGTGGCCGTGCGGCAGCTGGCCGGGCTCCGGACGCGGCGGAAACTGCAGCGGGGCGAGGGGCGCGCGCGTCGGCACCGGGGCCGTGAGATGCACGACCTCGCCGGTGCGCCCCGACTCCACCACGGCGAGCGCCAGCCGGTGCGTCGCGACGGCATCGGCATAGGTGCAGCGGATGCGGTTCTCGCCGCCCGCCACGGCATCGACGAAGTCGCGGTCCTCGCGCCAGACGGGATCGCCGTCGG
Organism: Aureimonas pseudogalii; assembly: GCF_014196835.1. Classification (GTDB taxonomy): domain Bacteria; phylum Pseudomonadota; class Alphaproteobacteria; order Rhizobiales; family Rhizobiaceae; genus Aureimonas; species Aureimonas pseudogalii. Next base: position 178,997 of record NZ_JACIEK010000009.1, on the reverse strand, counting down.
CGCCGCGGACGGGGCGTCCGCGCCCGACATCCACCATGATCTCGCGGTCGGTCAGCTCGATCGCCAGCTTGTCGGCGAAGATGTGGAGCCCGACGCGGTGGTTCCAGCCGAGAAGGCAGGTGGAGGCGACGTTGGCGACCGTGCCGCTCGCGAAGGTGAGGCTGGCGGTGGAGGTGGTGGGCACGTCGAGCCCGGGGAAGTCCGGCCGTTCCTTGTGCGCGGCGCGGCCGTAGACCTCCGTCACTTCGCCGACGAGGAAGCGGGCGAGATCGAGAAGATGCGTCGCCTGCTCTACCATCTGGCCGCCCGAGCGGTCCTCGTGCCACCACCATTGCGGCGGGGGAGTCGAATCCAGCCAGTAGCCCGACAGCAGCTGCGCCGGGTTGTCCCTCAGGAGCGCGCGCGCCTCGTCCACCGTGTCGAGATAGCGCCAGTGGTAGCCGACGCCCGTGACGAGGCCCTTGGCCTCGATCTCGGCAGCGATCGCCTCGGCGGTCTCGATGTCGAGCGCCACCGGCTTCTCGACGAAGAAGGGCAGGCCGCGCGCGATGGCGGCGCGCTCCGGCGCGCCATGGGCGAAGGGCGGGATGCAGATATAGACCGCGTCGAGGGCGCAGGCGTCCATCATCTCGGCCGCGTCGGTGAAGGCGCGCGCGCCGAAGCGCAGCGCCGCCTCTTCCGCGCGGGCGCGGTCGGTGTCGGCGAAGCCGACGATCGCGACGTCCTGGAAGCCTTCGAGAATGCCGAGATGGCGGTGGGCGATGCCCCCGGCTCCGACGAAGCCGATGCGGATGGTCTTCATGTCTGCGTCCTGGATGATGTCATGAGAAGAGGCGCGGAGCCGGCGGTAGAGACCGGCGGTCTCCGCCGCCATGCGCGAGGCCTGGAAGTGCGTTTCGAAGCGTCGGCGCCCGGCCGCGCCGGCTTGGGCCAGCGCCTCGGGATCTTCGAGCGCTACGGCGATGGCGGCAGCAAGCGCCCGGGGATCGCCGGGGTCGGCGAGCCAACCGGTCTCGCCATGGATTATGGCCTCGTCGGTGCCGCCGATGCGGGTGGCCACGACCGGCAGCCCGGCGGCCATCGCTTCGATCGCCACCAACGGCAGGCCTTCGAACAGAGAGGGCAGCACGAGAAGGTCGGCGGCGGCCATGAGGTCGGGAACGTCGTCGCGCGCCCCCAGGAAGCGCAGGCGCGCGCCGAGCCCCAGCGTCTCGGCCTGCGCCGCCAAGGCGGTGCGCAGCGGACCGTCGCCGGCGACGAGGCAGAGCATGTCGCGCGCCACATGAGTCGGCAGGAGGGCGAGCGCGTCGAGGAGGACCGCGTGGCCCTTCTGCTCGGTGAGGCGGGCGACGCAGAGGAGGAGGCAGGTGTCCTCGGCGATCCCGAGGGCGGCGCGGGTGCTCGCCCGGTCGCGCCGCGCAAGGCGATCCGCGAGGCCGTTGCGGATGGCGGTGATGGCGCCGGGATCGACGCCGGCGGCCGCGAAGCTCTGCGCCGCGCTCATCGAGACGCAGATCACCGCATCGAGGCCGGCGACGGCCTCGAGATAGGCGCTGGCCTCGGCGGGGTCGGTGAGCACGAAGGGCAGGTGCTCGGTGCGCACGATCGGAAAGACGCCGACGGCCCGTCCGGCCTCCGCGATCCCGTGTCCCTCCCAGCCGATGCCGGCGTGGATATGCAGGAGATCGGGCCGCGCCAGCTCCAGCGCCGCCCGGAGCGAGGCCTCGTCGCCCACGGTGAGCGCCACCGCTGCGTGGCCGGCCCGAAGCGCCTGCGAGACGAGGCCGCTTCGCGGATCGGCGGCGATCGTCACGTCGAACTCGGCCCCGAGTTCCGCCGCCAGCGCCAGCATGTGGGCGCCGACGCCCGAGGGCACGAGGCTGTCGGTGGCAAGGCAGAGGCGCACGCGCGGCGCCTCGCCGCCCGCTGATCTCAAGTGGACGGCCCTGCCGGCACCGAGGACGACACGGGAACCGCGCCGGCCATCGGCGCGCGCTCGCACATCCGCCGGTAGGTCGCGAGCGCCTGCGCCACCACCTGGTCCATGTTGTAGTAGCGGTAGGTCGCGAGGCGGCCGACGAAGCTCACGTCCGGCGTCGCCCTGGCCAGCGCCTCGTAGCGCCGGTAGAGCGCCTGGTTCTCGTCGCGCGGCACGGGATAGTAGGGATCGCCCTGGTCGCTCGGGAATTCGTAGGAGACGCTGGTCTTCGGGTGGCTCTGGCCGGTGAGGTGCTTGTATTCGGTGATGCGGGTGAAGGCGACGTCCTCGCCGGGATAGTTCACCACCGCCACCGGCTGGAAGGTCTCGCGCTCGTGCGTCTCGTGCCGGAAGTCGAGGCAGCGATAGGGCAGCTTGCCGAAGCGGTGGTCGAAGAACTCGTCCACCGGCCCGGTGAAGACGGTGTGCCCGACCTCCACGCGCTCGCGCACGTCGCGATAGTCGACCCCGGTGCGCACGGTGATGTTGGGGTGGTCGAGCATGCGCGCGAACATAGCGGTGTAGCCGCCCGCCGGCATCGCCTGGAAGCGATCGAGGAAGTAGCGGTCGTCGGTGTCGGTGCGCGTCGGCACGCGCGCGGTGACCGAGCGGTCGAGCTCTGAGGGGTCGAGCCCCCATTGCTTGCGCGTGTAGCCGCGGAAGAAGGTCTCGTAGAGTTCGCGCCCGACGCTCGACACCACCACGTCCTCGGAGGTGCGGATCTCCGCGACGGGCTCGGCGCGCGCCGCGAGAAATGCCTCGGCTTCCGCGTCGGTCGAGAGGCCGAGCCCGTAGAGCTCGTTGAGCGTGGTGCGGTTGATGGGGACCGGCAACAGCTGGTCGCCGACACGCGCCAGCACCCGATGCTCGTAGGGCCGCCACGCCGTGAAGCGCGAGAGATAGTCCACCACCATCTGGCTGTTGGTGTGGAAGATGTGCGGACCGTAGCGATGGACGAGGACGCCTGCGGCGTCGTGATGGTCGTAGGCGTTGCCGGCGATGTGGTCGCGCCGATCGACCACCAGCACGCGCTGGCCGGCATCGGCCGCCAGCCGCTCGGCCAGCACCGCGCCTGCGAACCCGGCGCCGACGACGAGCGTGTCGAACCGCTCGCGCCGCGCAGGCACGCGGGTCGGCACGCGCGTCGCGTCGTTCGCCGCATGGGCCCTGGTGATCTTCGCGGCGGTGACGGCGTCGCCGACGATCGCCGCCATGCGCGCCTGCGTGCGGTCCCACGAGATCTCCGCGAGGGTCCGGTCGGCGGCGTCGCGCCATGCGCCATCGGGCGACAGCGCCAGCGCCGCCTCGCAGGCCGCGACGAAGCCGGCGGCGTCGCTCGCGATCGCGCAGCCTTCGAGGTCTCCGTAGTGGCGGATGACGTCGGCGATGCCGGTGGAGACCACGGGCCGCCCGGCCGCCAGATATTCCGGCGTCTTGGTGGGGCTGATGAAGCGCGTCGCCTCGTTGATGGCGAAGGGCATCAGCGCGACGTTCCAGCCTGCGAGATAGGCGGGCAGCTCGTCGTAACGCTTGTTGCCGAGCCAGTGCAGGTTGGGCGCGCGCGGAAGCTCGGCGGGGTCGAGCTTGGCCACCGGCCCGAGCATCACGATCGTCCAGTCCGGCCGCAGCGCCGCGACCTCGCGGATGAGCGCCAGGTCGAGCCGCTCGTCGATGACGCCGTAAAAGCCCAGGATCGGCCCGGAAAGTCCTGCCTGATCGGCCGGGGCCGGCAGATCGCGGTCGCGCGCCCGGCCGAAGTGGTCGGCGTCGACGGCGGAGGGGAAGGCGTGGATGTTGGAATGGCGGTGGCGCTTGGCCTCGTAGAGGCTCCAGCCGCCGGTGAACACGGCGTCGGCCCGCGCCAGGAGCGCCGTCTCGCACTCGACGAGGCGCGGATCGGCGAAGCGGAAGCCCGTTAGCTCGTCCATGCAGTCGTAGACCACGGCTGCCGCCTCGACGCCGTCGGCGAAGGCGAACATCATCGGCGTGTAGAACCAGAGCACCGGCTGGCTGCGGCAACCCGTCTCCACCAGCATGTCGAGCAGCCCGCGCAGCGCGGTCTCACGTTCCTCGACGCCCCACCAGTGCGGTAGGCGGGGGCGCAGCGCGATCACGCCGTCGGCGGGGAAGGGGTGGTATTCGAGATAGGGGAGAGGGTGGTCGCAGGGGATGAACTCCTCGAACACGAACACCGTCCGCTCCCTCGCGAAGCGCCGCATGAGGTGCTGCGGCCGCTGCGTGACGAAGTCCCAGCGCAGATGCGAGAAGCAGATGATCGGGTTCGGCGTCGGCAATCCGCCATCACCGGCGGTGGCCGCCCGACGGGTCGGGGCTTCGGGCATCGGTGACGGCAATGGGAACCCCTCGTGATCTCGGATCAACTGCGCGTCTTACGTTCGGTTCCGCGACGCAACAACGGCGCGCAGGGGTTCGATTGCTGCGGCAAGACGCCCCACCGTGTGCGGCCACGCCCAGCGGTCGAGCACCGCTTGCCGCGGATCGGTGGCGCCGGGCTCGTCCAGCATCTCCACCAGCACTTCGCCGAAGCGCGTCGCCGGCGCGGCGCGGCCCGTTTCGGGCTGGATGTATTGGAGACCGCAGGCGAGCCGCTCGTTCGCGAGCACCGGCAAGCCGGCGAGCATGTATTCGGTGAGGATCGCCGGGGCCCCGTCGTCGACGCCGCAGACTATGCCGATGCGGGCCTCGTTCATCAGCGCGTTGACCTCGGCGAAGGGAACGCCGGGCGGTCCGACGAAGGTGACGTCGAGCCCGCGCTCGCCGGCCTCGCGCCGCAGCGCCTCGCCCATCTCGCCATAGCCGCAGACGCAGAGCGCACTCAGCCGGCGCGGCGCGTTCGCCAACGCGTCGAAGAGAAGGTCGTGGCGCTTGTAGGGCTGGGCCGCCGCGACATAGACGACGTCGTAGCGTTTCGGGTGCCCAAGCGGGCGGAACGTCTCGGGATCGGCGAATTCCGGCCCGATCGGCATGACCGCGCAGGGCATGCCGGGATGAAGGGCGCGCACCTCCTCGGACTGCCATTCGGCGCCGGTCAGCACGAGATCGAAATGGCGGCTGACCTCGGGTGGCACCCGCAAGGACGGCGCGTCGATCGAATTGTAGATGCGCACGCTGCCCTTGCAGGCCTTGAGCAGGCGCTCGTCCACTCCGAGGCCGAGCACCACGAGGATCTCCGGCGCGCCGAAGCGTTCGACATGGGCGAGCATGTGGGCGGAGGGGAAGGGCGCGCGGTCCTCGTCCAGCCGGAAGACGCGGCGCGTCAGCCAGGGCGCCTCGCGGCGCGGCGCCGGCACGTCGTCCGAGCGGGCATGGTGCCAGATCTCGGCGCGATCCACGAGCCCAGCGCGCACGCAGGCGAGCGGAAGACGTTCGAGATAGCCGCCGACCACCGCGACGTCCTCGCGGCTCCAGGCGTCGTTCTCGGTGGCGGCCGCGTCGGCGGCGATGTCCGCCGCGGCGCGCGCGGTCAGGTCGTTCGGGGAGAGATCATGTGGCGGCCAGCCCTCCACGAGATCGCCGACCACGACGATCGACCGCGGGCGGGAACGGGAAGCCGCTTCGTCTGGCATGCGCAATCTCGACCTCGTGCGGGCTCTTGCCCGACATCGGGACCATCTCCGGACTTTGCCGGTCTCGGCCACCGCCGTGCCACTGCTCGTTGTTTAGCTGGGCACCGAAGCCGCTGCCTTCGTGCCGATCGTCGCGTCGGCGCGACGTTTCGTCACACGGCGTCCGTCAGTTCAGGCGGGCACCGGTGCCGGGCTCGAACAGGTGCAGCCGGTCGGCGGGCAGCATCAGCGGCACCGTCTCGCCGGCTCGCAACGGGCTGAGGCCCGCGACGAAGACCTTCATCGAGACGCCGCCGAGATCGGCATGGACGATGGTGCCGACGCCGGTGGGCTCGACCAGTTCCACCGGGCACTCGACGCCCGAGCCGCGCGCGGCCTCGCCGATGACGACGTGTTCGGGCCGGATGCCGATGGTGAGCTCGGCGTCGCTCGCGCTACGCGCGCCGCCGGGCAGCGGGATGCGACGTTTCTCGCCGAGATCCAGCCAGGCGTCGTCGCCGACGCGGTGGATGCGCCCGGTGAAGAAGTTCATCGCGGGCGAGCCGATGAAGCCGGCGACGAAGCGGTTGGCCGGGCGCTCGTAGAGGTCGAGCGGCGTGCCGATCTGGCGGATCTCGCCACCCTCCATCGCCACGATCCGGTCGGCCAGTGTCATCGCCTCGATCTGGTCGTGCGTCACGTAGATCGAGGTCGCGCCGAGGCGGGCGTGCAGCTTCTTGATCTCGGCGCGCATCTGCTCGCGCAGGCGCGCGTCGAGATTGGAGAGCGGCTCGTCGAAGAGGAAGGCCTGCGGGTCGCGCACGATGGCGCGCCCCATGGCGACGCGCTGGCGCTGGCCGCCGGAGAGCGCTTTCGGCCGGCGCTCGATCAGCGCGGTGAGGCCGAGCGTCGCGGCGGCGCCCGAGACGGCGCCGACGATCTTGTCCTTGGCGGTCTTCCGCAGCTTCAGCGCATAGCTCATGTTGGCGCCGACGCTCATGTGCGGATAGAGCGCGTAGGACTGGAACACCATGGCGAGGTTGCGGTCCTTCGGCGCCATCTCGTTGACGCGCACCCCCGCGATGGCGATCTCGCCGTCGGTGACGTCCTCCAGCCCGGCGATCATGCGCAGCAGCGTGGACTTGCCGCAGCCGGAGGGGCCGACCAGCACCACGAACTCGCCGGAGCGAATCTGCAGGTCCACCGATTTCAGGACGGAGATCGGGCCGTAGCTCTTCTGGACGGCGCGGATGTCGATGGTGGCCATGACGGGAGGTCCCTCAGCCCTTCACCGCGCCGGCCGTGAGGCCCTGCACGAGGAAGCGCTGGATGAGGAGGAAGAACAGGACGGCGGGAATGAGCGCGAGGATGCCGGCGGCCATCATCTGCCCGAAATCGACGCCGAACTTCGACACGAAGGAAAGGAGCCCGACCGGAAAGGTCGAGGCGTCGACCTTGGAGATCAGCATCAGCGCGAAGAGAAGCTCGCTCCAGGCGGCGGTGAAGACGAAGCCGAGCGTCGCGGCCATACCGGGCAGCGTCAGCGGCACGATGATCTGCCGGAAGGCGGTGAAGCGGCTGGCGCCGTCGATCATCGCGGCCTCTTCGAGATCGCGCGGGATGCCGTCGAAGAAGGACTGCATGAGGAAGATCGCGAAGGGCACGTTGAAGGCGGTGTAGACGACGACGAGGCCGGTGAGCGAGTTGGTGAGCCCGAGCGGCGCCAGCATCTTGAAGATCGGGGCGATGAGCATCACCAGCGGGAACATCTGGGTGACGAGGAGCAGGCCAACGATCCAGAGCTTGCCGCGAAACTGGAAGCGCGAGAACGCGTAGCCGCCGAAAGCCGCGATCACCGTGACGATGGCGGCGGTGGAGAGCGAGACGATCACGCTGTTCTGGAAGAAGAGCGGGAAGTTCGAGGCCTTCAGCACGAAGGCGAAATGCTCGAAGCTGATCCGCGAGGGCCACATCCGCACCCCCTCGGAATACATCAGGTCGTTCGGCGTCAGCGACACCTTGAGCAGCCAGAACAGCGGAAACAGCGCGAAGACGATGAAGGCGAGGATCGCGGCGCGGTGGGCGATCGCTCCGGCGAGGCGGCGGGTGCGCATGGCGGTCAGTCCTTCCGCAGGAGCATCTGGCGCAGGCTGACGAGCGCGAGTGAGTAGACGAGAAGCAGCGCCAGGAGCACGAGCGAAATCGCCGAGGCGTAGCCGAAGTCGAGCTTTCGAAAGGCGGTGGTGAAGATGTAGCTCGCCACGATCTGCGTGCGGTCGGCCGGGCCGCCGCCGGTCATCACCACGATGAGATCGGCGAAATTGGCCACCCACACGGTGCGCAAGAGCACCGTGATCGCCATGGTCGGCGCGAGGAACGGCAGGGTGATCGACCAGAACTGCTGCACGCCGTTGGCGCCGTCGATCGAGGCGGCCTCGTAGAGATCTTTCGGGATGGATTGCAGCGCGGCCAGCATGGTGATGGCGAAGAAGGGAATGCCCCACCAGACGTTGGCGACGATCGGGCCCCACATGGCGGTGTCGGGATCGGCGAGGATGTTGGTCGGGGCACTCATCAGCCCGAGCGCGAAGAGCCAGTGCGGGATCGGCCCGACCACCGGGTTGAACATCCAGGCCCAGTTGAGGCCGGAGAGGAAGGTCGGCACCGCCCAGGGCAGGAAGACCAGCGCCTGCGCGATGCCGCGCCCGGCGAAGGGGCGGTTGAGGAGCAGCGCGAGGATCAGCCCCAGCGTGAACTGCAGGAAGACCGAGGAGGCCGTCCAGAACACGGTGTTCTTGAGCGCGACGGCGAAGTTGCGGTCGGCCGCCAGCGCCTGAAAGTGCTTGAGGCCGACGAAGCCGCCGCTGAACGGATTGAGGAGGCGCATGTCGCGGAAGGCGTAGGAGACGCCGATCGCCAGCGGCACCAGCATGACCGCGAGGATGAGGATCAGCGCGGGCGCCGAATAGAGATAGGGCTCGGCGTTGCGGGCGAGGCGCTGCAGCGGCGTGCGCCGGTCGCGCATCGGCAGCGATTGGGGGGCGGCGGTGAGGGTCACGGCGTCTGTCCCGTCGAGAGGCCCGGCGGTGCGGGAGAAAAGCGATGCGGCAGGGCGACCCGCCGCATCGCGGGAGGGCTCACTGCGCGGCGAGGAACTTCTGCTGCGCGGCCGTCAGGTAGTCGGCCCATTCCTTGCCCATTTCCTCGGGCGTGATCTCGCCGAGGAGCGCGCGCTGCGAGGAGGTCGGTACGAGGCTGTCCTTGAAGAAGGCGAACTCCTCGAGATAGCTCGGCAACGGGGTCGGGACGGTGTTGGCGTCCTTCAACTCGTCGAACCAGCCTTTGAACTTGTCGGTGGCGTAGAAGGGGTCCTTCTCGGCGGATTTGAGCGCCGGCAGCGCGCCGGTGCGCTTGTTCCAGGCGACGTTGCCCTCGGTGCCCTCCAGCGCCTCGATCAGCTTCCAGGAGAGGTCCTTGTTCTCGGAGGCCGCGAACATCGACCAGCCGGCATAGCCGATCACCGGATAGGCCTTGCCGGACGAGCCCTTGGGCAGCGGCACCACGCCGTAATCCTCGGGCTTCATGCGCTCGTCGATGGCGATGAGCGCGTCCGGGTCCTGGTTGAGCATGGCGCAGGTGCCCGAATAGAAGCCCGCCACCGTCTCGTTGAAGCCCCAGGAGATCGAGTCCTTCGGCGCGAGGCCCTGCTTGTAGTAGTCGATGAAGAACTTGAGGCCGGCCACCTTGTCGGGATCGGCGAAGGTCGAGGTGCCGTCGTCCTTGAAGAACGTGTTGTCGCCGGACACCGCGTTGGCGAAGACGGTCCAGTCGTTCAGGCCGCCGCGCGCGCCGCGCAGGCAGTAGCCGTACTTGCCCGGCAGCGCCGAGACCTTCTTCGAGGCCTCGAGGAACTCGTCGATCGTGGCGGGCGGCCCGGCGACGCCAGCCTCCTCGAACAGCTTCTTGTTGTAGAACATGGCGCCCATGTAGAAGCCGTAGGGCAGCATGTAGGCGGTCTTGCCGTCGACCTGGCGGCCGAATTCGAGCGCGCGGTCGTTGAGATCGGAAGCGCCCTGCCACTTGGCGAGATAGGGCTCCAGGCTCTCCAGCGCGCCGTTCTTTGCGTAGAGCGCCACCCAGGTGTCGGGCATCTCCATCACGTCCGGCGTCTCGCCGGCCGAGACCATCGTCGCGAACTTCTCGAACGCCTCGCCCCAGGGCAGCGAGGTGATCTCCACGGTGACGCCGGGATTGGCGGCCTCGAACTTCGCCACGATCTCCTTCAGCGTCTCGGTGCGCGCCGGCGAGGTGATGACCTCGGTCAGCTTCAGCGTGGTGGCCGCCATCGCCGTGCCGGAAAGGAGCAAGGTGGCGAGCGATGCGGTGATCAGGGATTTCATCATGCCGGTCGACCTCATGTCGGGGTTGGAAGTTTCAGGCGAGCGCCGCTTGGATGGCGGTCTGGAGATCGGCCTTCAGCGCGTTGGCGCCCTCCAGGCCGACATGGAGGCGCACGGAGCGCGGGTGGATGCCGAAGGCATGGCCGGAATTCGGTCCCTGGTTCTGCGACAGCACGACCTGGCCGGGCACGCAGAGGCTTTCATGGCCGCCCCAGGAGACGCCGAGCTGGAACAGCTGCAGCATGTCGGCGAAGCGCGGTACGTCGATCCCGTCCTTGAAGGTGAAGGAGAAGAGGCCGGAGGTGCCGGTGAGACCGGCGGGAAGCGCGTTGAGCAGGCCGGGATGCTGCACCGACTCCACGGCGTCATGGGCCTTCAGCCAATGCGCGACGTCGAGCGCGTCCGCCTCGTGCGCTTTCATGCGTAGCGGCAGAGTGCGAAGGCCGCGCACCAGCAGCCAGGCGTCGAAGGGCGAGAGCTTGCCCCCGAGATAGGGATAGGTCTGCGCGCGGATCTCCCGGATATGGGCCTTCGAGCCCGCCACGACGCCGGCCACCACGTCGGAATGGCCGCCGAGATACTTGGAGGCCGAATGCACCACGAGATCGACGCCGAGCGCGATCGGGTTCTGGAAGACCGGCGTCGCCCAGGAATTGTCGATGATGGTGAGAACGCCGTGGGCCTTGGCGAGCGCGGCCAGCGCGCCGACGTCGTGGGCGTCCATCACCCAGCTCGTCGGGCTCTCCATGTAGAAGAGCTTGGCGCCGGGCAGGGCCTTCGCTACGGCGTCCTCGTCGTGGCCGTCGACATACTCGACCTCGATCCGCATGCGCCGCAGCAGCGTCTCGAACAGGCGGTAGGCGTCCGGGTAGACGTGGCGCACCGCCACGATGCGGTCGCCGGGCTCCACGAAGGCGAGAACGGTGGAGGAGATCGCCGCCATGCCGCTGGCGAACCCCATCGCGTCCTCGGCGCCCTCCAGCGCGGCGAGCTTGTCCTCGAAGATGCGGACGGTGGGGTTGAGGCCGCGCGTATAGGTCGGGCGGGTCTTCAGCCCCTTGTAGGTCTCCTCCATCTCGGCGTAGGAGCCGAAGGTGAAGAGCGAGGTCTGCACGATCGGCGGCACCACCGCCTCGTAGGGGTTGTGCTCGTCATGGGCGAGGGCGAGCGATCGGCGTTCGGCCGCGGTGAGGGCGTCCGTCATTGCGACATGTCCTTGATGTCTTCCTCGACGATGGCGAGGATCGAGAGCGTCTTGGCGCGGGCCGTCTCGGCGTCGCCGTCGGCGATGGCGTCGAAGAGCTCGCGGTGAAAGGGGAAAGACCGGGCCGCGAAGTCCGGCCGGTCGAAGGGCTTGGCGAAGAAGCGCTCGAAGGCGCCGCGCATCTGCTCAAGAAGCTGGCCGAAGAGCGGATTGCCGGTGGCCGCGTAGATCGAGAGGTGGAAGGCGAGGTCGGCCTCGCCCGCCGTGCCCTCGGCGTGGTGCACGGCCTCCATGTGGTCAAGCCGCCGCTCCATCAGCGCGATGTCGTCCGGCCCGGCGCGGCGGGCTGCGAGCATGCTGGCCTCGACCTCCAAGCCGCGCCGTACGTCCAGCGTTTGCAAGAGGGCGTCGCGAAGGATGCCGGTGTCGAAGGACAGCGGCATGTGCACGGTGGAGGCCGAGATCGGCCGCAGCAGGTAGGAGCCGCTGCCCTTGCGCGTCTCCACCATGCCGAGCGCCTGAAGCTGGCGGATCGCCTCGCGGATGGTGGAGCGGCCGACGGCCAGCGCCTGCATCATCTCGCGCTCGGCCGGCAGGCGGTCGCCGGGCTTGAGGTCGGAGCCGCCGACGAAGGCGCCGAGTGCCGCGAGAACGTCGCGCATCCGGTCCACTGGCGGGAGCCTTTCCAATCCGTCCATGCGTGCGATTCGACCCTCTGAATTGGTCTGACATCTTGCAGGTTGGCTTTAGACCGTCAATCCTTGAGCATGCCCGTTTGTTATGCACTGCAAGAGTGTTGGACGGGACGCTGGATGCAGGCGAGAAGCGGGCATGTCGTCACCGACCGATCCCGCCGGACCTCTCGTCTTCCGCTCCGCTCCGGTGGTGCGCCTCGTCATTCACGTCGACGGCTCCTGCTTCGGTCCTGCGGGGCCGGGCGGCTGGGCGGCGCTGATCGACCGGCTCGATGCGCAGGGGCATGTCGTCGATCGCGTGGTGATGACGGGCCGGGAGAGCCCGAGCACCAACAACCGGATGGAGTTGGCCGGCGCGATCGCCGCGCTCGCCGGGTTTCCGGCGCTGCCCGCGACGATCGTCAGCGACAGCCGCTATCTCGTCACCGGCATCACGCAATGGGTCGGCCCCTGGCGGGCGCGGGGCTGGAAGAACGGGCGCGGGCGGCGCGTCGCCAATCGCGATCTCTGGCGCGAACTCGACGCGCTGGCGACCGGCCGCGATCTCGAATGGGTGTGGACGAAGGGCCATGCGGGCGACCCCGCCAACGAGGCGGCCGACGTGCTGGCCCGCGCTGCCGCCGGCGGGGCGTGAGCCGCGTTCACGGGCGCCCGCGGGTTAGCCGCTTGCCGCGGACCCGAGCGCCAGCAACGCTGCGCCGATCAGACCGGCATCCGCGCCGAGGATCGCCGGGCGCACCACGGGATCGGCGGTCCGGCGCAGGATGCGCGCCCGCACCGCGCGGTCGAGCGCGTCCACCAGCGGCGCGACGTTCGACAGGCCCCCGCCCACCGGCACGAGCGAGGCGCCGGTGAGGTTGAGCACCATCGCCAGCGGGCCGGCGAGAAGATCGAGATAGAGCTCCACCGCGGCGCGCGCCTGCGCCTCGCCCGCGAGCCAGGCCGCGAGGAGGGCGCGGCTGTCGCGCATGGTGCCGTTCAGCACGCTGTCGAGCCGCTCCAGCCCGCGCGCGCCGCCCACCGTGTCGAGGCAGCCGATCTGCCCGCAGCCGCAGCGAAGCACGGGAACGGCGATGCCACCGACGATGCGCTCGCCCACCACCGGCCCGTGGCCCCACTCGCCGGAGACGCCCCCCGCTCCCTCCAGGATGCGACCGTCGATCACCAGTCCGCCGCCGACGCCGGTGCCGAGAATGATGCCAAATACCGTGCGATGGCCGGCGCCGGCGCCCTGCAGGGCTTCGGCCAGCGCGAAGCAGTCGGCATCGTTGGCGGCGAGCACCGGGCGGGCGAGGGCCGGCCCGAGTTCGCGCGCCACCGGTCGCCCGTTGATGCAGCCGATGTTGGCGGCGATGGAGATGCCGCTTTCGGGATCGATCGTGCCGGCGACCGACAGCGCCAGCGGCAGGGTGCCGCCGGGGTCGGCGGCCTCCGCCAGCGCCGCCATCGTCGCCGTGAAGGCGGCCCAGTCGTGTGCGGGGTTCGGCCGGTGCAGGAGCGCGAGCGGCCGGCCCGTCCGGTCGGCCGCCGCGAACTTGATGAAGGAGCCGCCGATGTCGGCGGCCAGCACGGCGGCGCCGGCCTCGCGCGCCTGCCGAGAGAAATCCGAAAGCTCGAAATCCATGGATTCCTCCGACAGGGCCGGAAAGGCCGCCTCGCGACGCTCATAATGCGGACGCTCGCGAAAATCACCTGTCCGCTCGCACCTCGCCCTGCGATCGCGCTGGAACGGCGAGGGCGGCCATGCGATGGCAGGCCCGCGAACGGGAGGACGGCGGATGGTGACCCTGGAGATCTGCGTCGACACGCCGGCGGGCCTCGCCGCGGCGATCGAGGGCGGCGCCGACCGCATCGAACTCTGCTCGGCGCTGGCGCTCGGCGGCCTGACGCCGACGCCGGGGCTGATGCATCTCGCCGCCCGTGCGCCGGTTCCCGTCTACGCGATGATCCGCCCGCGGGCGGGGTCGTTCCGCTGGAGCGCGGACGAGGTGGAGGCGATGCGAGCGGAGATCCGCGCGGTGCGCGCCGTCGGCCTCGCTGGCGTCGTCCTCGGCGCCTCGCGAGACGATCTGACGCTCGATCAAACCCTGCTCGACCTCCTCCTCGCGGAGGCGCGGGGGCTCGGCACGACGCTCCACCGCGCCTTCGATCTCGTGCCCGACCGGGCGGCGGCGCTCGAAACCGCCGTAGCGCTTGGCTTCGAGCGGATCCTGACGTCGGGCGGCGCGATCACGGCACCCGAGGGCGCGGCGGCGCTCGGCGAACTCGTGAACCAGGCCGGCGGGCGCATCGCCATCATGGCGGGAAGCGGCGTGCGAGCCGAAACGGTCGCGAAGCTTCTCGATCGAGGTCTTCGCGAGATCCACGCCTCCTGCGCGCGTCCGCTGCCGGTGCCGCCCGACTTAGCGCTGCTGCGCTTCGGCTTTGCCTTGCCCAGCCAGACCGAAACCGAAATGGAGGCCGTCCGCGCTCTGCGCCGCGCCGTTGCAGGCGGCGACAGCCTGCGACCCTAGGCGATCGACCTCAGGTCAGCTGTGTCAGGAACACCACGTCGGCGAGCGGGCGTCGCACCATGCCCCAGTATCGGAAGCTCATCCGCTCCACCGTCTTGTGTTCGAGTTCCTCCAGATCCTCGTGGCGCGGGTCGGCCTTGATCTTGTCGAACAGCGCCATGACGGCCGCATCCGGCCCCTCGAGGATCTGCATCACGCGGTGGCCCTCGAAGGCGATGCACCCGGTGACGCCGAGAGCGAGGTTGCGCGTGCGGAACCGCTCCATCTCGCCCATCAGCTCGGCCAGATGCATGTCGGAGCCGATCCGGCTGACGTAGCTGATATGAAGAAGAGACATGGCGGCCGGCAAATTTCCAATGGCAGCGGCGCTCGGCATGCAAGCGTTTGAAGGGGACGACGAACCCTATGTAAACGCCCGATGCGGGTTGACCAGTTTCGCGGCGCGAAATCCGCCTGCGACCAATTCGGACCGTAGGTTTTCTTTAGCGTCCACGTCGGCAGAGCCAGCTTTTTAACGTGTGTCATTTTATTCTGCACCTGTCGTCGGACACCTGACGGGAGCAATCATGACCTTTTGGACGAAGCTGACCGGACGCGCCATCGCCACGAAATCGGATGCGGCCAGCGATCGCCTCGTGTCGTGCCAGGTGATCGAGCTGCGCAAGCAGATCCCGCTCCTGTACTCGCTCCTCGTCATCAACGCGGCGGCGATCGTCTTCACGCATCTGTCGTCCGTGCCCTTCTGGCTCGGCCCGGGAGCGGTGATGGTTCTGTCGGTCGTCTGCCTGATCCGCGGCTTGCAATGGTCCGCCGTGCGCCCGGAGCAGTTCACGCCGGCGCAGTCCCGCACCCAGCTTCGCCGCACCACGCGCCTCGGCGTCGGAATCAGCGTCGTGTTCCTCGCCTGGGCGCTGGCTCTCGGCCAGTATGGCGGCCCCTACGAGAAGGCGCATGTCGCCAACTTCATCGCCGTCACGGTCGTCGGCTGCATCTTCTGCCTGATGCATCTGCCCTCGGCGGCCCGCTGGGTGGTGCTCGCGGTCAGCGGTCCGCTCCTCGTCTACTACATCTCCTCCGGCGAACCCGTGCTCATCGCCATCGCCTTCAACATCACCTTCGTCATGATCGTGATGGTGCGCGTGGTCGAGAACAATTTCCAGGGCTTCGTCCAGCTCATCGAGTCGCGCTCGGCCCTCGCCGACAAGCAGGACGAGACGCAGCGCCTGATGGAGGAGAACCGCCATCTCGCCTTCACCGACAGCCTGACGCTGCTGCCCAATCGACGCTTCTTCTTCCAGTCGCTCGAGGAAACGCTCGAGGCGCGCGGCGAGACCGGCGAGCCCTTCGCCCTCGCGATCCTCGACCTCGACCGGTTCAAGCCGATCAACGACACCCATGGCCATCTCGTCGGCGATCGGGTGCTCGTCGAAACCGGCCGCCGCCTCGCCGCCTTCGTCGGCGAGGGCGTTTTAGCCGTGCGGCTGGGGGGCGACGAGTTCGGCCTGCTGATCCTGGATGCGACGTCGAGCGAGGCGGTGGCGCAGCTCTGCCGCAGCCTGTGCGAGGCGCTGGCCGCGCCCATCGACTGCGGTGAGACGGTGGTGGCGCCCGGCTGCTCGGCCGGCGTCGCTTTCTATCCGGCGGCCGGACGCACCGCCGCGGCGCTCTTCGACCGCGCCGACTATGCGCTCTACCATTCCAAGGAAAAGGCCCGCGGCGCGGTGACGCTGTTCTCGCAGGACCACGAGGACGCGATCCGCTCCGAGCGCTCCGTGGAGACCGCCCTGCAGATTTCCGATCTCGAACGCGAGATGGAGGTCCACTTTCAGCCGATCTGCGATCTCCAGACCGACCGCATCGTCATGTTGGAAGCTCTGGCCCGCTGGACCAACCCGCTGCTCGGCCGCATCCCGCCCGACCGGTTCATCGCCGCCGCCGAGCGGTGCGGCCTGATCCACCGCCTGACGCTGCTGCTGCTGCGCAAGGCGCTCGCCGACATCCGGCGGCTTCCCGCCGATATCGGCCTCTCGTTCAATCTCTCGTCCCACGATCTCACCTCGCCCGAGACGGTGCTGGCGATCATGTCGGCGGTGCGCAACAGCGGCATCGAGCCGGGCCGCATCACGCTGGAACTGACCGAGACCGCGCTGATGCGCGACTTCGATCTGGCGCAGCGCTCGATCGAGGTTCTGCGCGCGCTCGGCATGCGCATCGCGCTCGACGATTTCGGCACCGGCTATTCGAGCCTCGGCTACGTCCACCGGCTGGCGCTGGACAAGATCAAGATCGACCGGTCCTTCATGGCCGACATCGACGCACGCTCCGGGCGCAGCATCGTGGCGACGGTCCTCGATCTCTCGCAGAACCTGTCGCTCGACTGCATCGCGGAGGGCGTCGAGACCGAGGCGCAGCTCGCGACGTTGCGTCGCCTGGGCTGCCGGTTCGCGCAAGGCTATCTCATCGGCCGACCCGAGCCGATCGCCGCCCTCGAAGGCCGCTGGCCGGCCGCGAATGCCGCGACCGGCTGACCAGCCTCGGCCTCAGCCTTGGGGCGCCTCGAGGAACGCGGTGAGCGTCGGGCGCACGCCCCGGCTCCAGAGCGAGGCGAGGTGGTCGGAGAAGAGGCCGGCATAGACGGCGTCGTCGACGAGATCGCCGAAGATCACGCGCTGCTCGAGAAAGCGTCGCGGCTCGCTGCGGGCGGCCTTCGCGGCGCTCTGGAGCTGGTCCCAGTTCGGATCGTTCGGCTCCACCACGGTGCCGTCCTCCATCGTTCCCTCGCAGTAGCGGCACCAGAGCGCGCCGACGAGCGCCAGACCCGAAACGTCGTCGCCGCGCGCGCGCAGCTCGCGCACCGCCGGCAGCACGAATTTCGGCTGGCGGTTCGAGCCGTCCAGCGCCAGGCGCCGGATCGTGTCGCCGATCGCCGGGTTGGCGAAGCGGTGGGCGACGGTGGCCAGATAGTCCTCGCGGCTCACCCCTTCGATCTCCGGCGAGGCGGGCAGCAGGTAGCCGGTCTCCACACGCT
Source organism: Aureimonas pseudogalii (assembly GCF_014196835.1). Classification (GTDB taxonomy): domain Bacteria; phylum Pseudomonadota; class Alphaproteobacteria; order Rhizobiales; family Rhizobiaceae; genus Aureimonas; species Aureimonas pseudogalii. The sequence goes on along the minus strand of NZ_JACIEK010000009.1, from coordinate 161,613 downwards.
CGAAGAAGCGCAGGATCAGCGGGTCTCGCATCGCCTCGTGCGCGTAGGTCAGGCCGACGAGGGCGGCCGGGTAGGCGATCGTCGCGTGGCCGGCGTTGAGGATGCGCAGCTTCATCAGCTCGTAGGGCGTCACGTCCTCGACGAAGGTGACGCCGACCGTCTCCAGCGCCGGGCGACCGGACGAGAAGCGGTCCTCGATCACCCATTGCCGGAACGGCTCGCAGAAGACCGGGCGCCGGTCCGAAATCGCATGGTCGCGCGCGAGCGCATCGATCTGGCTCGGATGGGTGGCGGGCGTGATGCGGTCGACCATCGAGTTGGGGAAGGCGATCTCGCGGCCGACGAAGGCGGCGAGATCGGCGTCCACCCGCTCCGCCAGACCCTCGACGAGCCGGCGCGTCAGCACGCCGTTATGCGGAAGGTTGTCGCAGGAGAGCACCGTGAACGACGCGATGCCGGCGTCGCGCCGCGCGCGGATGGCGGCGAGCACGAGGCCGAACACGGTCTTCGGCGCCGACAGATCGGCCGCGTCGGCGGCGAGATCGGGATGCGACAGATCGGGCGTGTCGCCGTTCATGTAGTAGCCGCCCTCGGTGATCGTCAGCGACACGATGCGGGTCTCGGGCGCGGTCAGCGCGGCGAGCATTCCGGCGCGGTCGCCGGGCTCGACGAAGCGCAGGATCGAGCCGACGACGCGGGTGCGCGACACGCCCTCGTCGACCTCGGTCACCGTGTAGAGGCCGTCCTGCGCCGTCAGGTCGTCGCGCAGCGCCTTGTCCTCGGAGCGCACGCTGAGGCCGGTGACGCCCCATTCATGGCCGGTTCCCGTGGCGAAGAGATCGTCGAGATAGACGCATTGATGGGCGCGGTGGAAGTTGCCGACGCCGATATGGACCAGCCCCGAGCGCAGCCCCGAGCGATCGTAGGCGGGCACGGCGACCCGCTCGCCCAATTCCTTCAACGTGGCGTTCGAAACGTCGGTCATGTCCGCTGATCCCATCCGCGTGTGCTCGCGACGATCCGGGTGCCCGTCCGACGGGTTTCGAGCCGGTTCGCCGATCCGGCCTGCTCCTACATCATCGCTCCGCGATGCGGAATCGATTTCACGTGCATCGCTCTACCGGAACGGGAGGCGGCGCGCTCGCGAGAAGCGCCGGGTTGCAGCGCCGGATGGATCGCCGCGCACGCATGTTCCCGTTGCGTTCCGAATGGGCGACGGGCAGGGTCTCCGCCATGGCGCAACCGATCCGAGATTTCGACGAGGCCGTGGGCCGCAATCTGGCGATGCGAATCGTCTGCGGGCGCTGCGCGCGCGAGGTGCTGATCGCCGCACGCTCGCTTCGGGGATGGGTGAGGCCGGGCGCCGACGTCGGGTCGATCGCCTTCCGATGCGAAGGCTGCGGTGCATCGGCGGCGACGGTCCGCTGTTGCGAGGTCTTCGGCGGGCGCGAAAGCCTCTCGTCGTGGACGCCGCCGGCTCGGCCGGCTCCCTATGATTGAGACTTGTCCGGTCGTGCGGACGCCGCGAGGTTCAGGCCAGGGTCGATCCGTTCAGCGAATCACGGACCCGCAGGATCGCCTGGCGCAACCTCGTCGCCTCGGCATGGGACTCTCCCGTCGCCGCTTCGATCTCGGCCGGAATGGTTCGCGCCTTTTCGCGCATCGCCTGGCCCGCATCCGTCAGCGTGATGTCGACGACGCGTTCGTCGCGCGTCGATCGCGTGCGAGACACCAGTCCGGCGGCTTCCAGCCGCTTGAGCAACGGCGTGAGCGTCGAAGAGTCCAGCAACATCTTTTCGCCGAGGCTCCCGACCGTCTGCGGCTCGGACCGCCATAGGATCAGCATCACCAGATATTGCGGATAGGTGATGCCGAGCGTGTCCAGTCGCGGCTTGTAGAGCCGGTTGAAGGCGTGTGCAGTCGAGTAGACCGCGAAGCAGAGTTGCTCGTCGAGCTGGAACTTGCCGTCGTTGACCATCATACGCCTCCGCGAACGATGCCGGTGATCGTTCAAAAACACGAGCCGGCGTTATGACACGATCTTAAAGGAAATTCGATGGGGCGCGAGACAAATCTCGCCCTTTCCGAGTATCGCAGGCGATATACTTTTGCAGGATGCGCGAAACGACTATCGCGATGCACCCGCGAGCCTTCGTGATGCTCTGGCGCTTGGGTGATATCTCGTGAAGCGCTCGTCATGGGGAGGGGCTGCAGCAGGGAGGCATGGTCTTCGGACGCCTCGGTCCTCGCCGTGCTCCGCGGTCCCCCCTGACCCATGCCGGTCGGTTTGCGCTCGCTTGCCCCCGACCTTTTCCGGGCTTTGCCGCGCCTTGTGAGCCCGAGCGCCGCCCCCGATACCGCGCCCGACGCGGATCGCGGAACCGCTCGTCAGATCGCCGCGTGCAGACGTGCGCGAACGCCGCGTTCGCCGTGCTCGATGGCGATGTCCGATCCCAGACTCTGCGCCATGATCCGCACCAGCTTGGAGCCCGTTCCCGTGCCCTTGGGGCCTTCGCCCGCCGTGTAGCCGCAACCGTCGTCTTCGACCTGCAGCACGAAGGTCTGCTCGCCGTCCGCCAGGAGGCTGACCCGGATCTCGCCGGGCTCGTCTTCGCGATAGGCATATTTGAACGCGTTCGACACGAGCTCGGTGACGATGACGCCCACCGACACCGCCTTGTCGGTGGCCAGGCGGATCGGCGCGATCTCGAACCGCAGGCGACCGGGCGCGCCCGGCGCGATCCAGGTGGTCTCCACCTCGCTGAGAAGCGTCGAGAGGTAGTCGGGCAGATCGACCGTATCGATCTCGCCCGACGAATAGAGCCGCTTGTGGACCTGCGCGATGGCGGTGATCCGCTGCTGCGTGTCACGCAGCGCCGCGCGCGCCTCTTCGCCCGTCGCCGACGAGGCCTGCATGCGAACGAGGGCGGAGACGATCTGCAAGGAGTTGGCGACCCGGTGGTTGGCCTCCTTGAGGAGCGCGGCGAGACGCTCGTTGCTCAGTCGCAGATCGGCCTCGGCGCGGGCCTTGTCGCGCACCAGATGCGCGCGTTCGAGAACCTGGCGAAAGCTGGAGGCGAGGAGATCGAAGAAGTCCTCGCCGATGGTCTTCACCACGTAGTCTGCGGCGCCCGCCTTCAGCGCGGCCACCGCGACGCGGCTCTCCTCCGATCCGGTGACGTAGACGATCGGCGGCGGGTTGGCGAAGGCGGCGATCAGCGCCATCGTCTCCAGTCCGTCCTTGCCCGGCATGTAGTGATCGACCGCCACGAGGTCGAACGGCTCGGCCGTGAGCCGGGCGATGCCCTCTTCCGCGCTCGCCGCCGTCTCCATGTCGAAGTCGCGCCGACGCATCGCGCGCCGGATGAGGAGCCGCAGGCCGTCGTCGTCGTCGATGTAGAGGATGCGGGGCAATCGGTTCAGTGTCCGTCGCCGAGGGGATCGGGAAGCTGGATCACCGACAGGAAGAGGCCGAGCTGGCGGATCGCCTGGGCAAAGCTCTCGTAGTTTACCGGCTTGGTGATGTAGACGTTGGCGCCGAGATCGTAGCACCGTTGGATCTCGATCTTGTCGTCGGTGGTGGTCAACACCACCACGGGCGTGCGCCGGAGCGGACCGGTGGAGTCCTTCATCCGCGTCAGGATGTCGGTGCCGCTCATGTCCGGCAGGTTGAGATCGAGCAGCACGAGCGCCGGGCCGTTGTGCGAAGGGCCTTCCGGTGCTTCGAGAAGATAGCGCAGCGCCGAGGTTCCGTCGGTGAAATGGCGGATCTCGTTGTTGACCCCGGCGCGCCGGATGTTCTTCTCGATGAGGCGCGCGTGGCCCTCGTCGTCCTCGACCATCACGATGGTCACGCTGTTCTTCGTCACGATGCGTGCGCTCCTTCGGCGATGGCGAGATCCGCGAGCATGGAAACGCGGAATGTCGCACCCGCGTCAAGCGCCGAGTCGCAGGAGATGACGCCGCCGAGCCGATAGACGAGTGCCCGCACATGCGCGAGGCCGATGCCTTCGCCCGGCTGGTCCTGCGCGCCGGAGCGCCGGAAGAGGTCGAACACCCGGTCGTGATCCTTGGGGTCGATGCCGCGACCGTTGTCCTCCACCTCGAACACGGCGCGATTGCCGAGGCGCCGCCCGCGGATCTTCACCACGCTCGTCTGGCCCGCCTTCCCGTATTTGAGGGCGTTCTCGACGAGGTTGGAGAAGATCTGCTCCACCGCCACCCGGTCGCTGGAGATCGCGGGAAGGCGCTCGACCTCCACCCGTGCGCCGGTCTCGCTCAGCCGGTGCTGCAAGCTCTCGGTGATGCCGGCGATCACGGCGTTCATGTCGAGCCGCTCGGGCGCGAGAACCCGGCGTCCCTCGCGCGACAGGCGGAGGATCGCATTGATCAGCCGGTCCATCTTCTGCGTCGACGAGCGGATGAAGCCGGTCGCCTCGGGCAGGTCCTCGCGCACGGCGAGCCGCGTCTCCTCGTCGAGGATCGCGGGGGCCTCCGCCTCAGCGCGGTCGACGAGGCGCCGGAGCGTCGCCGTGACGCTTTCGAGCTCGCTCGTGAATCCCATGACGTTGACGAGCGGCGAGCGCAGGTCGTGGCTGACGATGTAGGCGAAGCGCTGGATCTCGTCGTTGGCGCGCTGCAACTCGGCAGTGCGGGCCTCGACCGCGCCTTCGAGATCGCCGTTCAGCACCGCGAGGCGCTCGCTCGACGATTTCAGCGCCCGCATGACGCGCCGCGTCGCCCAGATCGTGCCTCCCGCGACGAAGGCCAGCACGAGGGCGCCGACGCCGATGACGAGATAGGAGGTCGCCACCGCCCGGTTCAGCCGCTGCGTGCGCGCCGCCAGAAGCTGCCGTTCCTCCCCCGAGATCTCGTCTCCGATCTCGCGGATGCCCGCGATCAGCTGCGTCGTGCGGTCGAAGGCGAAGGGGGCGGCCTGTCCGGGCGGCAAAGTGCGCCGGGTCTCGATCGACTGGCGAAGAATCGCCAGATGCTGTCGGCTGGTGGCCTCCAGTTGCTCGAAGCGGTCCGTCTGGTCGGAATTGTCGGCGACCAGCGTGTGGAGCCGGTCGAGAGCCGCCGGGATCTGCGATGCCGTCTCCTCGAAGACGCGGGCGAAGTTTTCGTCGGGATCGAGCAGAAAGCCGCGCCGGGAGGTCTCGACGCGCTCGGCCATCGTCCGGAACTGCGCGAGCGACAGTTCGACCTCCAGGGAGTGCGCGACGAGCGCGGTGTTCTCCTGCGTCTTCAGCACCAGCCAGCCGATCGCCAGCCCCACCAGCACGAGCAGGGCGAAGCCCGCCGTGACGGCGCCGACCGCGAACCGACCGAAGTTGCGCGTCAATCTCACCCGCGTCAGGCCATTTCGCCGACACGGACGGGGAGGGAGAACCGGGCCTCGATCTCCGGGTCCAGCCGCCCGGCGATCCAGTCGGCGTCCTCTTCGGTCAGGGGCTCGTAGCGCGTCGGCTCGAAGACGCGGTTGCCGTTGCCCTTGTAGGACCAGAGCGCCTCGAACTCCGCGGCGGCGGCCAACCCGGTGGCGTCGGCAAGGCTTTCGATCACGCGTCGCGGCTGAGCCTGCAGGGTCTCCAGCGACAGAAGCGCGACGTTGTGGGCGCGTTGGTGCAGGTCCGACCAGTGACGCAGCTTCGCCGTCCGCTTGGCGATGGGATCAGCGAAGCGCAGGCCCGTCGCCGGGTCGCGCTCGTGCATCATCTCGCGTCCGCGCGAGGGATGAAGGGCATCGACGCCCCAGAACTCGTCGTCCCAATAGGCGTGCCAGGGCGAGCGGATGAACTGCGAGAAGGGTAGGCGCTTGATGTCGTCATGGGCGTGCCAGGGCTGGCGGTGCAGGCTGCGCAGCCAGTCGAACGCGCTGCGGGCGATCACCAGCACGAGGACGTCGTCGCGAAACAGAACCTGCTCGGGCACGAACCAGTGCTTGAAGCCGTAATCCTGCGTCACCGCATCTGCGCCCAGATTGGCCTGCAGCGTGCGCACGATCGCGTGCGTGCCGCTGCATCGCTGACCGTAGACCTGAATATGGCGTATCGGCGTCCGCGAACGCACGAGGAGGCGCAGGCCGGACATCGGCTCGCTCCATCCCATCGACCCGTCAGTCACCTCGTCCCGCCCCCTCGTATCCGACCCCTCGGTTCAGCCAAGAAAGGGCGGATGCCCGGAGTATCAAGAGCAGACGAGAAAGGACGCGCACGACGTTCGCTCGGCATCGCCGATCGGGACAATCATCAGACATTTCCATCGGCGATGGCCCCCAAACGGTTCCCCTTCGGCTTCAAGCGCGCTATGGCCTGCCGATGCTTCCAGAAGCGGACGGGAAACCCCCGCCCGAACGGCAAGGACGAACGAACATGACGATTCTCGGCGAACAGATCATCGGACATGCGGTCGCCAAGGGGACCAACGGAGAGCTGAAGGGTCTCGACGCGGCGACCGGCCAGGCGATCGAGCCGGCCTTCGGCGGCGCTTCGCTCGCCGATCTCGACCGCGCATGCGCGCTCGCGGACGAGGCCTTCGACGCCTATCGCGAGACGAGCCTGGAGGCGCGCGCCGCCTTCCTCGAGGCGATCGCCGACGAGATCCTGGCGCTCGGCGACGAGCTGATCGAGCGTTGCTGCCAGGAAAGCGGCCTGCCGCGCCCGCGCATCGAGGGCGAGCGTGGCCGCACGATGGGCCAGCTGAAGATGTTCGCGGGCGTCTTGCGCGACGGCGGCTTCCTCGACGCGCGCGTCGATCCCGCCATGCCCGACCGCAAGCCGATGGCCCGCGTCGACCTGCGTCTGCGCAACATCGGCCTCGGCCCCGTCGCCGTGTTCGGCGCTTCCAACTTCCCGCTGGCCTTCTCGGTGGCCGGCGGCGACACGGCCTCGGCGCTCGCGGCCGGTTGCCCGGTGGTCGCCAAGGCCCATTCCGCCCATCCCGGCACGTCGGAGCTCGTCGGGCGCGCCGTCTTGAAGGCGGCGCAGCGTTGCGGCATGCCCGAGGGCGTGTTCTCGCTGCTCTTCGGAACGGGCCGCGAGATCGGCCAGGGCCTCGTCGCCGACCACCGCATCAAGGCCGTCGGCTTCACCGGCTCGCGCGCCGGCGGCACGGCGCTGATGAAGGTCGCCGCCGCCCGGCCCGAGCCGATTCCGGTCTATGCCGAGATGAGCTCGATCAACCCGGTGATTCTCTTCCCGGCCGCGCTCGCCGCCCATGCCGCCGCCACCGGCAAGGCCTTCGCGGGTTCGCTGACGCTCGGCGCCGGCCAGTTCTGCACCAATCCCGGCCTCGTGCTGGCGGTGGAGGGCCCCGATCTCGACGCCTTCGTCGCGGCGGCTTCCGAAGCGCTCTCCGCCATGCCGGCGGCGGTCATGCTGACGCCTGGCATCCACAAGGCCTATGCCGACGGCGTCGCGGCGATCGAGAGCCATGATGCGGTGAAGACGGTGGCCAAGGGCCAGGCGGGTGGCGAACTACGCGGGCAGGCCGCCCTGTTCCGGGTCTCGGCCACCGACTTCCTGGCCCATCCCGAGCTGCAGGACGAAGTGTTCGGCGCCGCGTCGATCGTGATCGCCTGCCGCGACGAGGCCGAGCTGCACAAGGTGGTGCGCTCGCTCGAAGGCCAGCTGACCGCCGCGATCCACATCGAGGAAGGCGACCACGAGGCCGCGAAGGCGATGCTGCCGCTGCTCGAGCGCAAGGTCGGGCGCATCCTCGTCAACGGTTTCGGCACCGGCGTCGAGGTCGGCCATGCGATGGTGCATGGCGGCCCGTACCCGTCCACGGCCGACGGGCGCTCGACCTCGGTCGGCTCCAAGGCGATCGAACGCTTCCTGCGCCCGGTGTCCTACCAGGACGTGCCGGACGCGCTGCTGCCCGACGCCTTGAAGGACGCCAACCCGCTCGGCCTCTGGCGCCGCCACGACGGCAAGCTCGTCGCGCCGAAGGGCTGAGGCATTGAGCGGGGCGGCGGGTGCCGGCGACGACGCCCGCCGCCCCTTCGAAGACCCTGCGGTCGCGCGCTGCGAGGTGCGCCACCGCGGCACGTTCACGGCGGCCAGCGCCGTCGCGGTGATCCCGGCGCGCGACGAGGCGGAACGCATCGGCACGTGCCTCGGAGCGCTTTTCAGTGAACTCCTGCCCGGCGACGGTGTGGTGCTCGCCGTCAACGGCTCGCGCGACGAGACGGCCGTGCGGGCGCTCCCGATCCTCGAAGCGGGCGGCCGCCCGTTCCTTTTGGCCGAGATCGACTGGATGCCGGGCGAGGGCTCCGCGCCGCGCGCCCGGCGCCTCGCCACGGCGGCCGCCGCCCGGCTCGCGCCCGACGCCGCGATCCTCTCGCTCGATGCCGATACGCTCGTTCAGCCGGGCTGGCGCGCGGCCTACGCGGGGGAGTTCGCCCGCGGCTTCGCGCTGGTCTGCGGTGCCATCGGCTTCATTCCCGAGGAGGCGGCGTTCTTGCCGCCGTTGCCGGAGGCCGACGAGCGGCTGCTGCGCGACTACCGCGCCGCCTCGCGCGAGATCGCGGCGCTCCTCGATCCCGATCCGCGCAATCCCTGGCCCCATCACGGCAATATCGGCGGCGCCAATTTCGGGCTGGCGCCGGGTGTCCATGCCGCCGTCGGCGGCCTGCCGGACGTCGCCTTCGGCGAGGATCGCGCGCTGCTGCGCCGGGTCGACGCCTTGGGCCTACCGGTGCGCTTCTCCGACGTGCCGCTCGTCTGGACCTCGCCGCGCCTCGACGGGCGCGCGGTCGGCGGCCTGTCGGACGAGTTGGCGCGCGCCCGGCGCGACGCCGACCCGGTGGTGGACGAGGCGTTGGAGCCCGCGGCGACGCTGGAGCGACGGCTTCGCGCTCGCGCCGCCTTCCGCGGTGCCACTGATGACGCGGCGCGCCGCGCGGCGCTGGAGACGTTAGCCTTGGAGCCCGCCGATCTCGCCGGGGCGCTGGCCGAGCCTCGGCCGGGCCTCGCTTGGCAGGCGGCGGAAGCGGCCAGTCCGGTTCTCGCGCGGCGCCGGTTTCGGCATGGCGATCTCCGGCGCGAATGGCCGGCGATGGCGGCGCTGCTCAGCCGTGCGCGCGGCGCCTGAGCCGATCGAGCCGGTAGCCCTCGCGCCGCTCGGAGCGCTCGACCACCCAGCCATGGGCGGCCATCGACAGAAAGAAGTCGGCGGCAGCGTCGCCTGACAGCGGTGTCCCCGTCTCGCCGAGATAGTTCACGAGGAGGATCGAAGCGTCGTGCTCGCCCTGACGGCGTGCCGCCAGCAGCAGCGCCTCGATCTCGGCCTCGTCGAGAAAGTAGAGAACCTCGGAGAGAACGAGCAGGTCGAAGCGCTCGGGCGGAAAGTCCGCGGGCAGGCGCCCTTGCCGGAACTCGAGTCGGGCAGTGCCGGCATGCCTCGCCGTCGCCCGCGCCACGATGGAAGCGTCGAGGTCGAGCCCGAGCGTGCGCGACGCGCGCCCTGCCAGCGCCGCGCTGAGATGGCCCTCGCCGCAGCCGATCTCGATCACCGAGGCGAAGCGCTCGTCGCCGAGCATCGCGAGCGTGGCCTCGCGCTTCTCGCGCTCGTAGGGCGCCGTGCGCGCATGCCAAGGATCGCCGCCATTGGCATAGAGCCGGGCGAAATGTTCGGCGCTGGGCGGGCGGCCGGGCATGCGCCGCCAGAACACGTGCTCGTGCGGCGACTGGTGGTGGCGCAGGAACCAGTCGGGCAGGGCGAAGCTGTCGGGGTCGTCGGTGATGAGGGCGCCCATCTGCGTCTCGTGCCGGGCGATGGCGCGGGCCTTCTCGGCCAAGGGCGCGGCGAGGCGGAACGGATGCAGGCCCTCGACCTCGACCGGATGGTCGTCGTCGTGACGCAGCGACCAGACGGGGTAGAAAAGCAGCCGCAGCGCGGGCCGGACCTCGTGCACGGCCTCGCCGAGGATCGCCGCCGCCTCGTGGTCGGGATGGGGGTCGATGCCGGCCGTCGTGACGATCGCGGTGGCGCCGATCTCGTCGGCGAGCTGCGCCACCGTCTCGGCTGCGGATGCGAAGCCTTCGTGCCAGCGCGAGGCGCCGTCGGGTAGGGACAGGCGCAGGATGCGCGGTTCGGCGACGCCGAGCTCGCGCATCGCCAGTTCCTGCTCGGCGCGGCGGCGCTCGGCGATCCGCTCGGCCGGCCACTCCCGCGAGCCCCGATGCGAGCCCTCGCCGTCCGTCAGCGCCACGAGCGCGACGGGGCGCCCGGCGAAGGCCGCGGCGGTGATGAGCGCGGCGGCGCCGAGGCTCTCGTCGTCGGGATGAGGGGCGATCACCACGAGCCCGCCCGGGCCGATCAGCGTCAGCGCGTCGGCGAGCGGCGCGGCTTCCTGGCGCGCACGCCATTCGCCGTAGGGTATCGTCATCGGAAGATCTCCGGCAGCCGCGTCAGAAGGTGGCGGGTGTGGCCGAGCAGCAGCTGGTCGGGATTGGCCTGCCGCAGATAGACGCTGAGATCGCGTGTCGGCCGCTCCAGCGCATGGCCCTCGCAAAACATCCCGAGGCCGACCGAACGCTCGGCCAGCGCGACCGCCGTCATGCCCGCGGATTCGACGCGAAGCCGCGCGAAGCCGGCGAGCGAGGTGGCGAGTGCGGCATCGCCGCGGCCCTCACCGGCTTCCTCCACGGCCTCCGCCGCCGCCGTGACCTGCAGCCGCGCGTCGCGGGCCGCGAGGATCGCCTCGCCGATGCGCGCGAGCTGCAGCGGATGATCAGCCCGGCCCGCCACCTGCAGCGCTTCCACGGTGCCGCTCACGATCCGCTCGATCGCGCCGAGCTGCACGGCGGCGCAGCGCCAGATGCCACCGACGAAGAAGGGTTCGCGGCGGTAGTCGTCGGGCGCGCCGAGCACCGCGTCGGCGCCGAGCGCCATTCCCTCGAAATCGTAGTCGCCCGAGCGCGAGGCGCGCATGCCGCGCATGCGCCAGGGCGCGCGGTCTGCGCGCGCCGGCTCGGCGACATCGACGAGGAGGAGGTTCAGCGTGCCGTCCTCGGCCGTGTGCGAGACCACCGCGAGCGACACGAGGCCGAGGCCGGAGCAGTAGCGCTTGGCGCCATGGAGCCGCAGCGATCCGTCGCTCCCGCGCTCGCAGCGCAGCGGCGCCGCGCCATCCGCGCCCCAGACACCCATCAGCGCGCCGCCGTCCACAGCCTCGGCGACCCGCCGCTGCTGCGCGGCGCCGCCGTAGAGTGCCACGAGCTGGAGCGCGTTGAGATGGCCTTCCACCAGCCGCCCGAGGGAGAGATCGGCGCCGCCGAGCCGCACGAGAAGCGGCAGCGAGCGGCGCCGGTCGAAATCGTAGGAGAAGCCTTGCCCGGTGCGCCGGATCGGCGCGCGCAGGATGCCGGCCTCGGCCAGCGCCGCGATCTCGCGGTCGAGGCCGTCGTCGCCAGCGCCGGTCTGCGGGTCGGGCCGCAGGGCGGCGCGGGTCGCGACCGCGTCGAGGATGGGGGCGAAGGGGTCGATCGGGGGCAGGTCGGTCATCTCAGCGCTTTCGTCATGGCGGCTCCGAAGGCGACGCGGCCGATTGTTGGCAAGACCGATCAATTAGCGGAGACGGCGCTGCCCGACAGTCCTATGTGCGGGTCCAGCGAATCCCGGCCGGATGCGCGCGATCGGAGGTTCCTACCATGCCCGTGACTTCCGCGACACGCTGCCCCTGTTGCGATGCCCGCGCCTTCGCGCCGTCCCAGCGTATGCTCGTCTTTCCGGACGGCTTCGAGAGGCGGTTCGGTTTCGCTTGCGAAAGCTGCGGGCTGCTGGTCGACGACCCCGGCGCGGTGGACGACCATCGCTTGAGCCTCGCGGCGCTTCTCGGGGGGGCGTCTGCGCGCTGCGATCCCGCAAGCCTGATCGGACTCGATCTCTTCACGTTGCGGATCGCCGCCAGCGCGCGAGACCTCGTCGCCGAACCCGCCGACGCCGATCAAGAGGCCGGGCTGCGCGAGCCCCATTCGCCGCTCGCCGCCGCCGCCCGGCTGCGTCCGCTCGCCCGCGTCGCGCCGGCGCCGGTCAGCCTCGCCGTCCTTTGCCGAGAGGAAGAAGCGGAGGCCTTGGCGGTCGAGATCGCCGCGCATGCCAGCTGGTGCGACGACGTTCTTCTGCTCGTCGATCGTGCTGAACGGGCCGAGGCCTCGCAGGGAACCGTGCGCGTCGCGTCGCATCCGCATGGCGGCGACTTCGCGGCGCAGCGCAACCGGGTGCAGGCGCTCTGCCGCCATTCTTGGGTGCTTCAGCTCGACAGCGACGAGATGATCGACGCCGCCTTCGCCGATCGGCTCGGCGCGCTCGCCGCGACTGCGGATGCCGCCGGCACGGTGTCGGTCGGCTTTCCCCGCCGCAATCTCGTGGACGGGGCGTTGTCGGACCTCTTTCCCGATACGCAGTACCGGCTCAACCGCCGGGAGATCCCCTATATCGGCCGCGTCCACGAGCGGCCGAACCGGCCGTGGCAGCGCTCCACGATCGCCGCCGGTCCCGCCATCGCACATCGTCTGACCGCCGAGCATGTCGCGCGGCGCTCCGCCATCTACGAGGCGATGGCGCCGGGCGAGGGGCGCGTGTTCGAGCGCGACGCGCTGCTCCGGCCCTACCGGCCCTGAGGCGCGGCGGCGAGCAACGCCTGCCGGTAGAGCGCCAGAGTTTCGGCGGCGAGGCGCTCGCGGTCGAAGCGGCCGGCCGCCTTCAGCGCGTGGGCGCGGAAGCTCTCGCGAACGTTGGCATCGCGGATCAGCGGTCGCAGCGCCTCGGCCATGGCTTCGGGCGTGTCGCTCGCGGCCATCGCTCCCGCGCCGGTGTCGCCGACGAAGAGCTGGCCGCTCGCATCCACCGCGCAGGCCACCATCGGCCGGCCGTAGGCGATGGCCTCCTGATAGACGAGGCCAAAGCTCTCGTAGCGCGAGGGCGCGAGCACGACGTGTGCGGCCTCGTATTCGCGCGCCAGTTCGCCCTCCGGCAGGCGCCCGAGCGGCGTGATCCGCGCGCGCGCCAGCGGCGAGAGGGTCGCCGGCAGGTCGGCGGCGGGCACGCCGACGAGGCGGATCGCGAAGGGCGGCAGGGTGCCGGCCTCGGCCTCGGCGCCGAGGATCGCGGCCGCCCCGGTCACGAGGTCGAAGCCCTTGCGATGCTCGGCCCGGCCGACGAAGAGCAGCTGCACGGGATCGCCTGTGCCAAGCGGCGGATAGGGCGCGATCGCCCCGCGCCGGATCGTCTCGGGCGGCAGGCTGAGGCCGGCCACCGCATGCGGCCGCCGGTCGGCGCCGAGGCGGTATTCGGCGGCGATGCGCCGGGCGTGCTCGGCGGTGTTGGAGAGGAAGGCCGCGCTGCGCTGGGCCTGGCGCGCCTCCAGCCGGTCGGCGGTGGCGGCGTCGAAACGGTCGCGAAGGCTGGTGGGGCGCTCGCGCGAATAGGCGGCCGGCGTCGAGTTGCGGGTGACGAGCGGCGGGTCGCCGCGCCCACCCAGAAGGACCGCCGGCGCATACCAGTTGGTGGCCTCGACGAGATCGAAGGGCCGGCGCCGGTGCTCGGCGCGCACGGCGCGGCGGAAGGCCAGCGGCGCCGCGAGATGGCCGATCCCGCCGCGCCGTCGCAGGAAGGCGAGGCCGGAGCGCTCGGGGATCGCGCAACCCACCACCGTCACGGCGCCCTGGCGCGCGGTGCCCGTGCGGTCGAGCGCAAAGACGGTCACGTCCATGCCGGCGGCGGCGAGGCTCTCGGCGATCTCGCGCGCGGCGGTGGAGAGCCCGCTCGGCGAGGGCGGATAGTCCCAGGCGATCAGTCCGATGCGCATCATCGCTGGAGGAGCCTCCGGTAGAGGGCGAGATAGTCGGCGGCCATCCGGTCGCTGGTGAAGCGTTCCTCGAAGCGCCGGCGCACGCCGCGCCGGTCGATCGCGCCCACGCGGCCGAGCGCCGCCACCGCCTCGGCCTCCGAGTTCACCACGAAACCGGTGACGCCGTCCTCCACGATCTCGGGCACGCTGCCCCGGTTCCAGGCGATCACCGGCGTCCCGCAGGCCATCGCCTCGATCATCACGAGGCCGAAAGGCTCCGGCCAGTCGATCGGGAAGAGCAGCGCCTCGGCGCCCGCCAGCAGCGTGCCCTTCGCCGCGTCGCCCACCGGCCCGACATAGACGGCGTCCTCGCCGAGCAGCGGGCGCACCTCGCGCTCGAAATAGAGGGGATTGCCAACATCCAGCGTGCCGGCGAGGCGGATCGGGCGGCCTGCCGCGCGGGCCACGCGAATCGCGGTGTCGGGGCGCTTCTGGTCGGTCATCCGGCCGACGAAGGCGAGATAGGCGCCGGGGCTCTCGGTGAGCGCATAGCGGTCGCGCTCGATGCCGTGATGGACGATGCCGGCGCGGTTCGAAGCGGGAATACCCGTCTCCTGCGCCGCCGAGATCGCGGCCACCGGCAGGTCGGGAAAGGCGGCGAAGAAGAGTTCGCGGTCGAGCTCGTCCACCCGCCAGTGGATCGTCGTCAGGCTGTGCGGGCGCCGGTCGCCGAGCAGCGCGGCGTGCGAGAACTCGCCATGGCAGTGGACGATGTCGAACTCGGACAGCCGGCGGCGCAGATGCTCCATCTGCACGGCTTCCAGCACCGCGGGGATCGACGGCGGTACTTGTCCATATCGCGCCTCCAGCGCCGATAGACTCGGAAGAGACCCCGCCCGTGGCAAATCCGTCGCACTGTCCGTGGGGGCGAAGAGCGTTATCTCAACTCCAAGTCTTCGAAGTGCTGCGCCGAGATCTTGAACGATTCTTTCGGTGCCGCCGTGATCGGTAGGCGGAACTGGAAATATGTTAGGTGCGACTTGAGCGACTGTGAGCATGACTGGCCCCGGCGGGTGAGCATGATCTGGCTTTAGGCACCTGCGGAACGATTGGAAAGGGAGACTCGTCATGTTCGTGCTTCATGTCGCCCTGCAGGGTTGCCTTCGCACCGAGAACGTCGACTACGGCTTGACCGCCGACACCGGCGGCCACATCCGCTACCTGCTCGACCTCGTGGCAGCATCCGCACGCGCCGAGCCCCAGCCGCGCATCGCGGTCGCCACCCGCGGCTTCCGCAGCGTTCACGGCGCGCATTACGAGCCGGGCGAGGGGATCGAGGACGGGGTGGAGATCCTGCGTTTCGCCACCGCCTCGCCGGACTATCTGGCCAAGGAGGATCTCTGGCCGGAGGTGCCGTCCTTCGCCGAGGCGCTGATCGCTTGGATCGAACGCCAGCCCGTGCGTCCCGATTTCCTCCACGCTCATTATGCCGATGCCGCCAGCGTCGCGGCGCTGGTGGAGGACCGGCTCGGCATCCCCTTCGTCTTCACCGCCCATTCGCTCGGCCGCGTGAAGGCTGCGGCGATGGGCGCTTCGGACGACGCACGGCTGGCGCGACGGATCGCCATCGAGGAGACCGCGCTCGCCCGCGCCGCGCTCGTGGTGGCCTCCTCGCGCGACGAGGCCGAGGTGCAATATGCCGGCTACGAGGCCTATGATCCCGGCCGCATCCGCATCTTGCCGCCGGGCAGCGATCTCGCACGCTTCGGCCACGCCGAGGCGTGCCCGCGTCTCGAAGCCTCGATCGCGCGCTTCTTGCGCGAGCCGGACAAGCCGGCGCTTCTGGCGCTGTCGCGTCCCGTCGCCAAGAAGAACCTGCCGGCGCTGGTGCGCGCCTACGGCGAGTCGCCGGAGTTGCGGGCCCGTGCCAATCTCGTGATCATGGCCGGCAACCGGCGCGATCTCGGCGACCTCGATGCCGAGATGGCCGGCGAGGTCCGCGAGATCCTGGCGCTCGTCGATCGCTACGATCTCTACGGCAAGGTCGCCTATCCCAAATCGCATCGGCCCGACGACGTCGCGGCGATCTACGCCTTCGCCCGCGACCGGCGCGGCATCTTCGTCAATCCCGCGCTGAACGAGCCCTTCGGGCTGACGCTGCTCGAAGCCTCGGCCGTCGGCCTGCCGCTCATCGCCACCGACAGCGGCGGCCCCAACGACATCATCGAGATGTGCGGCAACGGCGAGCTGGTGGACCCGCGCTCGACGCAGGCCATTGCCGCCGCCGCGTTGAAGATCCTCGGCGACGATGCCCTGTGGGACCGCTACGCGGCAGCCGGCGCCGTGGCCGTCGCGGCCTTCGACTGGGATCGGCACGCCCGGCGCTATCACGATCTCCTCGGCGCGCTGCAGGCGGGCGCCGGCCCGGCGGCTGCGCCCGAGCAGCTTCTCATCTGCGACATCGACAACACGCTGGTCGGCTGCGCCGACTGCATCGCCACCTTCGGCGAATGGCACCGCGAGCAGGATGGCCTCGCCTTCGGCGTCGCCACCGGGCGCTCGTTCCATAGCGCCATGGCGATTCTCGAACAGCAGAACGCGCCGCGCCCGCAGGTGATGATCACCTCGGTCGGGTCCGAAATCTACCATCTGCAGCCGGACGGCACGACCTACCGGGCCGACGCGGACTGGCGCGCGGTGGTCTCGCGCGGCTGGGACCGGGCCGCCGTCCACGCGGCGCTCGCCGGGTTCGAGGGGCTGGTGCCGCAGGCCCCGCTGGAGCAGCGCTCGCACAAGCTCTCCTACTTCTCCGATGGCGATCGCGAAATCGGCGCCCGCGTGCGGGCGCGGCTGGAGGCCTGCGGGCTGCGCTGCTCGGTGATCCACAGCCACGGGCGCTATCTCGACGTGCTGCCGATCCGTGCGTCGAAGGGCACGGCGGTCGCCTTCGTGCAGGCCCATTACGGGCTGGCGCCGGACGCGGTCTATGTCGCCGGCGACAGCGGCAACGACATCGAGATGCTGCGCACGATCCCGCAGGCGATCATCGTCGCCAACTTTTCCGACGACCTCGCCTCGCTGCCGGGGCTGCAACATTCCTACGTGGCGCGCGAGAAATACGCGCGCGGCATCATCGAGGGCGTCGATCATTTCCGCCGGAAGGCACGCGGGGCCTCGTGGCTGCGAGCGCTCTGACCCTCGTTCGCGGGCGCCGCGAGCATCTCGTCAACCTCATGCTGAGCCTCGACAGGCAGACGGTGAAGCCGGCCGAACTGGTGATCGCCTGGATGCAGGACACACCGCATGGCGGTCTGCCCGGCATCGGCATCCCCGTGCGACACGTGATCGTTCCGGGCGAGCCGATGCCGCTCGCCGCGGCGCGCAACCGCGCGGCCGATGCCGCCACCGGCGAGACGTTGGTCTTCCTCGACGTCGACTGCGTGGCCTCGCCGACGCTCATCGCATCCTACGTCGCGGCGGCGCAGGCGCAGGCGCGCGGGCTGTTTCTCGGCGAGGTGCTCTACCTGCCCGGCGGCGCCATCGACGGACCGCTCGATTTCGATCGGCTCGACGCGATCGGCATTCCGCACCCTGCCAAGCCCGCCATGCCCGCGACGGGCACACGGCGCGAGCCCGATGCCGGGGAGCTTTGGGGGCTGTCCTTCGCACTGGCGCGGACGGACTATCAGGCCATCGGCGGCATGGACGAAGGCTTCGTCGGCTATGGCGGCGAGGAGACCGACTTCGCGGCCCGGCTCGCGGCGTCGGGCGTCGATTTCTACTGGACCGCCGACGCACGAGCCTACCACCAGCACCATTCCGTCCACGTTCCGCCGTTGCACCAGTTCGACCACATCCTGCGCAACGCCGCACGCTTCCATGCCCGGCATGGGCGCTGGTGCATGGACTACTGGCTCGGCCAGTTCCGCGACGCCGGGCTGATCGACTGGCACCCGGCGGCGGACCGGATCGTGCGTCTCGCGCATCCTTCCACCGAAGCGATCGCCGGCTCGCGGCAACCGGCCGATCGCCTCTTCAGCTGAGCGGCGTAAAGCGCGAGTTGCGTGCGTACGACCGGGCCGGGTGATTCACTAGAAAGTTACGCGGCGTCATCTAAGTTGAGCGAACGATGGCGAACGGGACCGCGAACGCGGCCTGCCGAGCCTGATCCCATGTCTCCCGGGGAGGTTCTGCGTGCTCAATCGTCGCCAATTCGTCGTGTCGTCGGCGATGTCGTGTCTGGGATCGGCCGTCTGGCCCCGTCCTTCCTGGGCGGCCTCGCCCATCCTACGCGTCGGTGGCGCAGCCTTCGGGGCCAAGGCACCGCTGGCGTTCGACCTCGAAGCGCTGGATGCGCTGCCGCAGACGAGTTTTCGCACGACCACGCCCTGGCATCAGGGCGCCGTCGAGTTCAGCGGCGTGTCGTTGAAGGATCTCGTGGCCTTTGCCGGCGTCGAAGCCCGGCAGCTCGAACTGATCGCGCTCAACGACTATGCGGTCGATGCCAAGCTGTCCGAACTGATCGAGGCCGACGCGCTTCTGGCGACGCGACAGAACGGCCAGCCTCTGCCGCTGACCGACAAGGGGCCGGTCTTCGTCGTCTTTCCCTTCGACGAACGAAGCGAACTGAAACACCAGACCTATTACAGCCGCTCGGTGTGGCAGCTGAGCGAGATCGTGCTTCGGTGATCGGGCCTCGGTCCGCCTTCGAGCTTCCGGCCAGCCGCCGTGGTCTGAGGATCGCATTGACGGGCGTGACGGCCGTTCTCGCCGTTCTCGCCATTCTGTGTTCGCTCCTGTCGGTGGGGTATCTGCGGCAGATGACGCAGGCCGCCCGCTACAACCTGACGTTCGACTTCAGCCAGTCCGCTACCGAGTTGCTGCGCCTACAACTGGCGCTCGAACGGCGGGTCAACGGTGCCGCAAGCGATGAAGTCTCCCTGCGGGCCTCGATCCTCGCCAATCGGCTCGGCGTTCTCCGCGCCGGGCTTGCCGAGCCGGGGGCGGCCGATCTCGTCGATCGCCTGCGTGACGCGATGGTTCTCGTCCGGGCGGCCGTCGATGATCCCGGCGACCTTCGCGGCGCACGGCTCGCCGCCGACGAACTGGCGCCCTTCGTGGTCGGGCTGCTGCGTCTGGCCTCGCAATCCCACGCCGGCCTCGGCGACGAGGTGCTCGCAAGCCAACGCGTGCTGACGACGATCTTCGCCGTCCTCTGCCTCGTGACGCTCGGCCTCGTCGTGTTCGGCGTCTGGCTCGTGGTCTGCGTCGTCCGGCAGAACGCCAGGCTCGATCTCGTCGTGCGCATCGATCCGTTGACGCAACTGGCCAACCGGCTCGCCTTCAACGCCGCGATGCAGGCGCCCGGTCGCGGCGACCAGGGCCTCATTCTCGTCGACGTCGATCACTTCAAGTCGCTGAACGACACGTTCGGTCACGCGGCGGGCGACCGCCTGCTGCGCGAGATCGCCCGTCGCCTGCGCAAGGCCTGCGCCGATGCCGCGCTCATCGGGCGTATCGGCGGCGACGAGTTCGCCATTCTCTACGAGGGCAGGAATGCCGATCGTCGCAGCCAGGCCGCCGCCGCGCGCATCGTCGAGGTAATGCGCGGGGATTTCGTGCTCGATGGACAGCAGATCGCCCTCGGCGTGACGATGGGCGTCGCCCTGCGGAGCGAGCATGTGGCGCAAAGTGTCGAGGTTCTCTTCCGCGACGCCGATCTGGCACTCTACGCGGCCAAGGCCGAGGGGCGCGGCCGGTTCCTCGTCTATCGGCCGGACATGAGCGAGGAGCACTTGCGCAATCAGCGCCTGTCCGAGGATCTGCGCCACGCGATCGAGCGGCTCGAGCTGCATCTCCTCTTCCAGCCGATCGTCTCGCTCGAGACCGGCGCCACGCAAGGCTTCGAGGCACTCCTTCGTTGGGATCACGGTGAATTCGGCCCGGTGTCCCCGTCCGAGTTCATTCCGCTGGCCGAGCGCAGCGGCGAGATCGTTCGGGTCGGGCGCTGGGTAATCGAGGCGGCCTGCCGGCAGGTCGCGTTGTGGCCGGGCGACCCGTTCGTCACCGTCAACGTCTCGGCGGTACAACTGGTGGATGCCGATCTCGTGTCGCACGTCGCCGCTTGTCTGGCGCGCCACCTGATCTCGCCGTCGCGGCTGGAGATCGAGATCACCGAATCGACGTTGATCGAGAACGACGAGATGGCGCTGCGCGTGCTGCACGAACTGCGCGGCATGGGATGCCGCGTCGCGCTCGACGATTTCGGCACCGGCTACGCCTCGCTCAGCTATCTCCGGCGGTTTCCCTTCGACAAGATCAAAATCGACCGCTCGTTCCTGCCGGGCGTGGACGAGCGCGACGAGGGCGGCGCCATCATCGCGGGCACCTGCAATCTGGCGCGCCGCCTGAACCTGACGATCGTCGCCGAGGGCGTCGAGACCGAGGACCACCGCCGGCTCGTGGCCGAGGCGGGATGCCATCTGGCGCAGGGCTATCTCTTCGACCGTCCGCTCGCGCCCCCGGCGAGCCTCGCCCGCCTGCTGCAGGAAGCGTCGCCCGACCGGTCGGCGTCGCACGAGACGACCATCGGGCCGATGCTCGCCCTCGCCGGGTGACGACGGCAGCGCTCAGCCGCGCAGGGCCTTGGCGACGAGGAGCAGCGACGACAGGAGCAGCACCAGTTCCACGAGGCGGAAGAACAGTGTCTCGTCGATCCGCCGCGTCGCCCAGGCGCCGAGAAACGCCGCGGCGACGCTGATGGGAACGAGCGTCAGGGTGGATTTCAGGTTGCCTGACAACGAGATCTGGCCGAGCTGCGCATAGAACACCAGCTTCAGCGCGTTGACGAGCGCGAAGAGAATGGTGGTGGTGCCCGCATATTCGAGCTTCTCCAGCTTCTGCGGCAGCACGTACATCTGGTAGGGCGGGCCGCCCGCATGCGAGACGAAGCTCGACAGGCCCGACAGCACGCCCCAGAAGACGCCGCGCGGCACGTCCGCCGGTCTTGGGCTCACCGGCCGCCGCCGCTTGCGCCAGCCGTCGAGGCAGAAGAGCAGCCCGAGCAGTCCGATGATCAGCGTGATCGCGCGGTCAGGAATCATCGAGACCGTGGCCCAGCCGATCGCCACGCCGACGAAGCTCGCGGGAACCAGGATCGCGAGGTTCCGCAGGTTGAAGCGGTGCCGGTAGAGGTAGACGCCGACGATGTCGGAGGCGACGTAGATCGGCAGGATGAGCGCGGCCGCCGCGAGCGGGGGCATGGCGAGCGCCAGGATCGGCACGCTGAGCATGCCCACGACCGGCAGCCCGCCTTTCGAAAGCCCGACGAAGAAGGCGGCGAGAAGGGCGAGCACGAGGCCGAGCGGGGTCGAGATCGGGCCGTCGAGAAAAGCGGTCATGGCGGATGGGACCGGCGGTGCGATGCGCGCCGCACGAGGTGTCGCGGGCGCGGGGGCCGGATCGGTCCGGCGGGAAGGGCGAGGCGTGCCCGGGCACTTCTTCCCCAGCTTGACGCCCGCCGCAAGGGCGCCCATTCCCCCGCGCATGGTGCGGGGCAGCAGGCGCGGGATCTCCGCTGCGTCCCGGTCCGTCTCGTCTGCGAAGAGGAACCGTCGATGACCGCCGATGTCGAGGCCCATTGCGAGGCGCACCGCGACGCCTGGCTCGAGGAGCTGAAGGCCTTCTGCCGCATTCCCAGCGTCAGCACCGATCCCGCCTATCGCGAGGACGTGCTGCGGGCCGCCGGGTTCCTTGCCGAGCGCATGCGCATCGCCGGCCTGGAGAACGTGCGCATCGAGCCGACCGGCGGCTCGCCGCTCGTCCTCGCCGACTGGCTGCACGCCTCGGGCGCGCCCACCGTGCTCGTCTACGGCCACTACGACGTGCAGCCGCCCGATCCGCTGGCCAAGTGGACGACGCCGCCCTTCGAGCCTACCGTGCGCGACGACCGCCTCTATGCGCGCGGCGTGTCCGACGACAAGGGGCCGATGCTGATGACCGTCTTCGTGGCGGAGGCGTTCCTGCGCACCGTCGGCCGGCTGCCGGTGAACCTCAAATTCGTGATCGAGGGCGAGGAGGAGACGGGCTCGCCGCATTTCGAGGGAAGCGTCGAGCGGCTGCGCGAGGAACTCGCCGCTGATGTCGTCGTCTCGGCCGACGGGGCGATGTGGCGTGCCGACCGGCCCTCGGTCACCGTCGCGAGCCGCGGCCTCGCCGCGCTCGACGTGACGCTGCACGGCGCCGGCAAGGACTTGCATTCCGGTCGCCACGGGGGCGCGGCGCCGAACGCGGTGGCCGGTCTCGTCCGGCTGCTCGCGACGCTTCACGACGCGGACGGCGCGGTGGCGGTGGAGGGGTTCGCGGCCGGCGTCACGGCGCCCGATCCCGCGCTTCTCGACACCATCCGCTCCGTGCGTTTCGACGCGGGCGCCTATTTCCGCGAGATCGGCGCGAGCGCGCCCGAGCCGCTGCCGGACGGCGAGGCGCTGCTCCTGCGCCAGTGGCTGACGCCGACGCTGGAGTTCAACGGCATTTCCGGCGGCTATGCGGGAGCGGGCACCAAGACCGTGATTCCCGCCGAGGCCTCGGCCAAGATCACCTGTCGGCTGGTGGCGGGACAGGAGCCCGACGCCGTGGTCGCCGCGATCGTCGCGCATCTCGAACGGCACTGTCCGCCGGGCTACCGGCTGGAGACGCACCGCCATGGTCCGGGATCGCCGGCCTTCGCGCTCGACCCGGCGCTGCCCGCGCTCGAAGCCTGCGAGGCGGTGCTGACGGAGCTCCTCGGCCAGCGCCCGGTGCGCGTGGCGATGGGGGCGACGGTGCCGATCGGGGCGGTGTTTCGGCGTCACCTCGAGCGCGACCCCGTGTTCTTCTCGTTTTCCACCGCCGACGAGGATTATCACGCGCCGAACGAGTTCTTCCGCCTCGCGAGCTTTCGCACAGGTCTCGTCGCCTGGACGCGCCTTCTCGCCCGGCTCGGTGCCTGACGGGCTGAATCAGGAGGGCGGACGGGGCAGGGGCGTCCCGTCCGGCGCAATCACGCGCACGTCGAGCCCGCGCCGCGTGAGGTAGAACTCGACGCCGGCACGGGTCAGCACCGAGGCGAGGCCGACGAGGATCGCGACGAGGCGCACCCAGCGCTCGGCCTCCTCGACCTGCGTGTCGCGCTCGCGCAGCAGCGCCTTCTCGCCCTCGGTGATGGCGCCGATCTCCTGGCGGATCGTATCCATCGTGCCACGCTCCATCATCGCGATCTCGCGGCCGCGCGCGGCCTCGAAGCCGTCGCGGTCGTGCAGCTCGATCGAATCGTTCAACTCGCCGAGCTTCACCGCGATCAGACCTTCGAGACGCTTGGCCAGCGCGAGCTGGTCGTCATTGTCGGAGATCTGCTCGCGCAGCGTCGTCTGCAGGGTCGCGAGACGCTCGAGCGCCCGCACATAAGGCTCGAGATAACGGCGGTCGCCGCTGAGGAGGTAGCCGCGCTGTCCCGTCTCGGCGTCGTCGAGGCCGATGAGCACGTCCTTCGTCGTCTCGATCACCTCGTGTGTGTGGACCACGAGGTCGCGGTGATCGTCGAGGATTCGATGCGTCAGCGTCGTCAGCACGATGCCAGCGAGGAGCACCACGCTGATCGGAACGAGCCGCAGCGCGGTCGGCACCGAGAGCGATTGCCTGACATAGGGGGGCAGGAAGGACAGGCGCATCGCGAAGGGGATCCGAAGGGGCGGGCGGCGGCGGGAACGACAGAGGACCAGATAGGAGGCTTCCGGCAAAAGACCGCTCCCTTCGTGCAAAGGCTCTGCCGCGCCCCCGGCACCGAAGGATAGGCAGGATGACGGGCAGGGGGACTTGCCGGAAGGGCGGGACCGCGCGATAGGCTTGCGGACCGTTGAAACCCATCGTCGACGTCACGCCCCCGCGCCGCCTTCGACGGAACCGCCCCTTGCGGAAGCCCATCGATGAGCGACGAACTCTCCTTTCTGGCCGGCGGCGGCGAAGCGGCGCGGATGATCCGCGAGCGCGACTGGTCGTCCCATCCGCTGGGGCCCCCGCAGACCTGGCCGGAGGACCTGCGGGTCGCGCTCAGCCTGATCCTCAACTCGCCGGAATCGATGATTCTCGCCTGGGGACCGGACCTCCATTTCTTCTTCAACGAAACCTACTTCCCGCTGCTCGGGCCGCGCGTCGCGTGGGCGATGGGCGAGCGCTTCGACAAGGTCTGGGCCGACGGCTGGGACCAGGCCAAACCGATCATCGACGATGCCATGGCGGGCCGGCCGAAGCGCTTCGTCGATCTGCCCTGGCGGCTGGAGACCGATCGCGGGCCGGCGGACGGCTGGTGGACCTTCTCCTATTCGCGGGTTCTGGCCGCCGACGGCGCGATCGCCGGGCTCTTCATCCTCACCAACGAGACCACCGACAAGGTCTTGAGCGACGCGGCGCTGCGCGAGAGCGAGACGCGGTTCCGCAACATGGCCGACCACGCGCCGGTCATGATGTGGGTCACCGATCCCGAGGGCCGCTGCACCTATCTCAACGCGAGTTGGTACGCCTTCACCGGCCAGACGCCCGAGACGATGGACGGGTTCTCGTGGCTGGACGCCGTGCATCCCGACGATCGCGGCTGGTCGGGCGAGACGTTCCTCGCCGCCAATGCCCGGCGCGAGCCCTTCAGCCTCGAATACCGGATACGGGCGGCCGACGGCACCTACCGCTGGGCGATCGACGCCGCGACGCCGCGCTTCAACGACGAGGGCGAGTTCCTCGGCTATATCGGTTCGGTCGTCGACATATCCGCCCGCAAGGCGGCCGAAGCCGCGCTGCAGCGGCAGAACAGCGTGCTGGAGACGCAGGTGGAAGCGCGCACGCGCGAGCGCGACCGGGTCTGGCACGCCACCACCGACCTCATGGGAACGGTCGGCTTCGACGGATTCCTCAAGTCGATCAACCCGGCCTGGCCGCGCATGCTCGGCTGGAGCGAGGCCGAGCTTCTCGCCCATCCCTACGCCGAGCTCGTCGACCCCGCCGACCACGCCGCCATGGCCGACATCGTCCGGCGGCTGCGAGCAGGCGAGGAGATCGCCGAGTTCGTCGACACGCTGCGCGGCCGCGACGGGATCGAGCATGTGATCATGTGGTCCGCGACGCCCGAGATCGCGGCCGGGGTCTTCCATGTGGTGGGCCGCGACGTCACCGACCAGCGGCGCATGGAGGAGCAGCTTCGCCAGTCCCTGAAGATGGAGGCGGTGGGCCAACTGACCGGCGGCCTCGCGCACGACTTCAACAATCTGCTCGCAGGCATCTCGGGCAGTCTGGAGCTGCTGCAGGCCCGGCTGGCACAGGGGCGCACCGGCGACACCGAGCGCTATCTCAACGCGGCGCAGGGCGCGGCCAAGCGCGCGGCCGCGCTGACGCACCGGCTGCTGGCCTTTTCGCGTCGCCAGACGCTCGATCCCAAGCCGATCGACATCGACGCGCTCGTCGCCGGCATGGACGATCTCGTGCGGCGCACGATGGGCCCGCAGATCCGCGTGGAGACACAGCCCGGCGAGGCCGTGTGGCCGGTGCGGGTGGACGCCAACCAGCTGGAGAACGCGCTTCTCAACCTCTGCATCAACGCGCGCGACGCCATGCCGGACGGCGGGCGCCTGACGATCACCACGGACAATCGCACGCTGGACGAACGCGAGGCGCAGGCGCGTGACCTGACGCCCGGCGACTACGTAGCGATGTGCGTCGCCGACACCGGCACCGGCATGTCGCCGGAGGTGGTGCGCCGTGCCATGGAGCCCTTCTTCACCACCAAGCCGATCGGCGTCGGCACCGGCCTTGGCCTGTCGATGATCTACGGGTTCACCCGCCAGTCGGACGGGCACGTCGCCATCGACTCGGCGCTGGGACGGGGCACCACCATCTGTCTCTTCCTGCCCCGCCACCGGGGCGAGGTCGGCACGGCGGACGCAGCAGTGGCAGGGCCGGCGCCGATGGCAACGGCGGGCGGCGAGACCGTGCTGGTGATCGACGACGAGCCGCTGGTGCGCATGCTCGTGGTCGACGTCCTGGAGGAGCTCGGCTACACCGCCATCGAGGCCGGCGACGGGCCGTCCGGCATGAAGATCATCCAGTCGGACACCCGGATCGATCTCCTCGTCACCGATGTCGGGCTGCCGAACGGCATGAACGGGCGCCAGGTGGCGGATGCCGCGCGGGTGCTGCGGCCGGACCTGAAGATCCTGTTCGTCACCGGCTATGCCGAGAACGCGGTGCTGAACAACGGCCATCTCGACGCAGGGATGCAGGTGCTGACCAAGCCCTTCAACATGGACGATCTCGCGCGCCGCATCATCACGATCGTCTCGAACCCTTGAGCGGCGAGAACGCGGCGTGCTGACGCTGGAGAGCGCCGCCTCGTTCGCGCAGGAGATCCGGCGCAGCCGCTTTCTGGCCCATGCCGCGCCCGTGGCCGACGAGGGGGTGGCGAAGGCCTTCGTGGACGCGCGCTCCGACCGCGACGCGACCCACAATTGCTGGGCCTGGCGGATCGGGCCCCGCTACCGGTTCAGCGACGACGGCGAGCCGAGCGGCACCGCGGGCAAGCCCATCCTGCAGGCGATCGACGGGCAGGATCTCGACGGCACGGCCGTGGTGGTGACACGCTGGTTCGGCGGCATCCTCCTCGGCGGCGGCGGTCTCGTGCGCGCCTATGGCGGCACGGCCGCGGCCTGCCTTCGGGCTGCGCGCAAGCGCGTGGTCACGCCGACGCGTGCTGCGCTCGTCGATTGTCCCTTCGCCGATCTGGCGCTCTTGAAGGCGCGGCTCGCGGGCATTCCCGGTCTCGCCGTCGAGGCCGAGACCTTCGGACCGGCCGGTGCGGTGCTGACCCTCGCGCTGCCCATGGCCGAGGCGGACGAGATCGTCCGGCGGATCGCCGATCTCACCGGCGGGCGGGCGACGGTCTCGCTGCCGGACTGAAGGCGCGTTCAGCCACCGCGATCCTCGGTGCGCAGGGGCGCGGTCTCGGCGGCGATCCACTCGCGAAAGGCGGCGAGCGGCGGGTAGGCGTCGCGCTCGCCCGGCCACACGAGGTGATAATGCCCGCGCGAGCGGATCGGCCGGGCGAGGGCGGGCACCAGCGATCCCGCCGCGATCTCGCGCTCGAACAGGAAGAGCGGCAGCAGCGCCACGCCGAGCCCGGCGACCGCCGCCTCCGCCACCGTCGCGAACTGGTCGAACAGCATGCCGGTGACGCCGTCGGACGGCGCGTCGTTCGCCTCGAGCCAGAACTCCCAGGCGTCGGGCCGCGAGGTGACGTGCAGCAGGGGCAGGCGCATCAGCGCACGCGGATCGCCGATCGCCTCGTATCGCGCGAGAAAGTCGGGGCTCGCCATCGGCATCACCGTCTCGCCGGCGAGGCGCAGGTGATGGGCGCCCGGCCAGTCCGGCGCGCCGAAATGCAGGGCGGCGTCCATCGTGTCGAGGCGAAAGTCGAACTCCACGAGGCGCGTCGCGAGATTGACGCGCATCTCGGGATGGGCGGCGAGGAAGCCGGGCAGGCGCGGCGCCAGCCAGCGCGTGCCGAAGGTCGGCAGGATCGCGAGGTTCAGCGTGCCCCCTTGCGGGTTGGCCCGCAGGTTGAGCGAGGCCGCCGCGATGCGCCGCAGCGCGTCGCGGATGTCGCGCGCATAGGCCTCGCCCGCCGGTGTCAGGCGCACTGTCTGGCGCTCGCGGTGGAACAGCACGACGCCGATCTGCTCCTCCAGCGCGCGGATCTGCCGGCTGACGGCGCTCTGCGTCAGCGACAGCTCGCGCGCCGCGGCGGTGAAGCTCGCGGTGCGCGCGGCGGCCTCGAAGGCCGTGAGCAGACCGATCGCGGGCAGGAACCGCCGGGGGATGAGCATCGCGAGCCGCCCCCGATGCCGTCAGCCGACGTCGAACGTCACGCCCTGCGCCAGCGGCAGGGTGCGCCCATAGTTGATCGTGTTGGTGGCGCGGCGCATGTAGGCGCGCCACGCGTCGGAGCCGCTCTCGCGCCCGCCGCCGGTCTCCTTCTCGCCGCCGAAGGCCCCGCCGATCTCGGCGCCGGAGGGCCCGATGTTGACGTTGGCGATGCCGCAGTCGGAGCCGCGCGCCGAGAGGAAGGTCTCGGCCTCGCGCAGGTCGTTGGTGAAGATCGACGAGGAGAGGCCCTGCGGCACGTCGTTCTGCAGCGCGATCGCCTCGTCGAGATCGCGGATGCGGATGACGTAGAGGATGGGCGCGAAGGTCTCGTGGCGCACCGGCCCGTCCTGTCCGGGCATCGCGACGAGGGCCGGCCGGGCGTAGAACGCCTCGTCGGCGCCCTCCACCGCGACACGCTCGCCGCCGGCCAGCACCGTTCCACCGCTCGCGCGCGCCTCGTCCAGCGCCCGGCTCATGCCCTCGAAGGCCGTCGCGTCGATCAACGGGCCGACGAGATGGTTCCCCGCCAGCGGGTTGCCGACGGACACCGAGGCGTAGGCGGCGGCGAGGCGCGGCACGAGCGCGTCGTAGACGGCGTCGTGCACGAAGAGGCGGCGCAGCGTGGTGCAGCGCTGGCCGGCGGTGCCCATCGCCGCGAAGGCGACGCCGCGCAGCGTCAGGTCGAGATCGGCGGAGGGGCAGACGATCGCGGCGTTGTTGCCGCCGAGCTCCAAGAGCGAGCGGCCGAAGCGCGCGGCGACGCGCGGGCCGACCGCGCGGCCCATGGCGGTGGAGCCGGTGGCCGAGACCAGCGCCACGCGCGGGTGATCGACCAGCGCCTCGCCGAGATCGCGGCCGCCCACGAGAAGCTGCGAGAGCCCGTCCGGCGCCTCGCCGCCCTCCGCCCGGTAGCGCGCGAGCGCGCGCTCGAAGAGCGCCTGCGTCGCCAGCGCCGTCAGCGGCGTCTTCTCGGAGGGCTTCCACAGGCAGGAATTGCCGCAGATGAGCGCCAGCGCGGCGTTCCACGACCAGACCGCGACGGGGAAGTTGAAGGCCGAGATGATCGCCACGGGGCCGAGCGGATGCCAGCTCTCCATCATCCGGTGCTCGCCGCGCTCGGTGGCGATGGTCAGCCCGTAGAGCTGGCGCGACAGGCCCACCGCGAAGTCGCAGATGTCGATCATCTCCTGCACTTCGCCGAGCCCTTCGGAGGGCACCTTGCCGACCTCGATCGAGACGAGCCGCCCGAGCGCCGCCTTGTGGGTCCGCAGCTCCTCGCCGAGCAGCCGCACGAGTTCGCCGCGTTTGGGCGCGGGCACCACCCGCCATTGCAGGAACGCGGCGTGCGCGACCTCGACGGCGCCCTGGGCGGCCTGCGCGCCGGCGGTGGGAAGATGCGCCAGCGTCTCGCCGGTGAGGGGGGAGCGCACCGCGAGATCGCCGCTCTGGAGGGCCTCGGGAGCAATCCCGAACGCGGCGAGGATCGCGGCGGTCTCGCCCACGAGGCCGTCGGCCGAGGTCGGGGTATGGTGAAGGGTCATGGCGGAACTCCGGAAGCGGTTCGGATAGGCGCGGCGGGGCGCCGGACGGATCAGATGCGGGACGAGAGATGGGCGAGGGCGGCACCGACCTCGTAGCCGGCGGCGCGTGCGGCGCGGAAGCGCTGCGGCACCGCGGCGGTCACAGGCAGGGGCAGGTCGTCTTCCGCGAGCCGGCCGAGCACGTATTCGGCCGCGAGGCGCCCGAAGGCGGTTCCGGGCGCGATGCCGCGCCCGTTGTAGCCGCTGAAGGATATCACGCGCTCGGCGAGGCGATGGAAACGCGGCGCGGAATCGGCGGTCATGCCGATTTGCCCATACCACTCGGCCTCGAATGCGATTTCGCCGAGCTGCGGAAACAGACGCGCGAGGCTCGCCCGCGCCCAGCGGCGATGGATCGCCGCGCCGCCGCCCCGCAGCGCGCCGACGCTGCCGATCACGAGGCGCCCCGCCTTGTCGAAGCGGAAGGAGGAGAGGACGTCCTTGGTGTCCCAGCAGCCCTGGCGCTCCGGCAGGATCGTTGCCGCGAGATTGGAGGAGAGCGGCCGGGTGGCGATGTTGAAATAGGGGAGGTGGACGATCTCCTCGCGGATCTCCGGCCACGGCGCTTTCGTGTAGGCGTTGGTCGCGACGACGATCCAATCGGCCGTGACGGAGCCACGCGGCGTCTCGACGCGCCAGCGCGCACCCGCCTTCGAGACCGCGCCGACCGGGCTGCCGGTGAAGATCGCAGCCCCAGCCTTCTGTGCGGCGCTCGCCAGACCGCGCACGTAGGCGAGCGGCTGGATGGTGCCGGCGCGCCGGTCGAGAAGCGCCCCGCGATAGGCGGGCGAGCCGATGCGGCGCCGCGCGTCGTCGGCATCCAGCAACTCGACGTCGGCGCCGCGGCGCTGCCATTGCCGGGCGCGCTCGGCGATCTCCTCGACGCCCGTCTCGCCCACCGCGCAGTGCAGCGTGCCCGATCGCACGGGCTCGCAGGCGATGGCGTGGCGCTCCACGAGCTCGAACACGAGGTGCGGGGCGTCGCCGAGGAGGGTCAGCAGCCGCTCGCCATGGACCTCGCCGAGCGCGGCCGGCACGTCGTCGGGCAGGATCCAGAGCCCGGCATTGACCAGCCCGACATTGCGGCCCGAGCCGCCGAAGCCGATCTCGGCGCCTTCGATCAATGCCACGTCGACGCCGGCCTCGGCGAGGTGCAGCGCCGCCGAGCAGCCGGTGAACCCGGCGCCCACCACAACGACGGAGGCGACGCGGTCGCCTTCGAGAGCCTGCGTCTGCGGCGCGGGCGGCGCCGTGCGCTCCCACAGGCCATGGGATCTTGGATCGTTCAGCATGGGCGGGCGCGCGCGAGGGCCGGCCGCTTCATGCGACGGCGCGGCGCGGGGCGGCGCTTAGCGCGGCGAGCGCGCGCTCGATCGAGGTGGCTTGCGCGGCGGCGTAGAGCGCGATCTCGTCGTGTACGGGCTGCCCGAGCGCGGCCTCGAACACCGCCCGATTGCCGCTGCCGGCGGCGTTCGCCTGTGCGTCCGATCCGAGATTGGACTGGAAGATGCCGGCGGCCGAAACGGGCAGGAAATCCTCGTAGACGATGGGATCGAAGGCGACGTGACCGGCGGCGACGAGATCCTCCAGCGGGGCCACCGTCCCGTCTCGGGTGGCGGCGGCGAGGCCCGCCGGGGTCGCGGCGTAGCGGAAGAAGGCGAGACCGCCCCCGCGCAGTTCGTTCCAGTCGTCCGGCAGGGCGTGGAAGCGCGCGGCGAGTTCGCCGGCATAGTCGCTTGCGCCGCCGCCGCCGGCGTCCACCCGCACCTCGCCGCGAACGCCGGACAGAAGCGCATCGTAGATCGCCCGCCCTTCGGGCGTCAGCGCCACGCCGCGCTGCTCGATCTCGCCGAAGCGCGCCGAATGACGGCCGGCTTCGGCCGCGCCTTCGCCCAGGAAGCGGATCGGCTCTTCCAGCGCCTTGAAACTGGTCTGGCGTAGGAGCACCGGGCAGCGCCGCTCGGGCGGGCCTTCGATCACCGCCTTCGGCTCGATGCCGCGCTCGGGCATGGCGCGCTGCACGGCCTCGATGTCGAGCGTGCGTGGGGTCAGGTGGTTGATGTGCGGGCCCTTGAAGCACACGACGTCGGCGACCAGGCGATGCGCGCTCGCGAGTCGCTCGTAGGTCTCGCGGTCGACGGTGGCCTCGGAATGCCAGCGGAAGGTCTCCAGCGCCTCGCGCACGAAACGTTCGGCCTGGGGTCGCGTCAGTCCGCCCTGACGCTCCGCGGTCTCGATCAGTTCGATCGCACCGGGCGTGAAGATCGCGCGGCGCGAGAGGATCGCGGCCGCTTCTGCCCGCAGCGCCTCGTCGGCGACGAGATCGAGCCGCAGCAGCGAGGTGAAGACCCGGAACGGGTTGGCCGCCAGCGCCGCGTCGCCCAGCGGCCGGAAGGCGGTGGAATGCACGGGAATGCCGGCGACGGAGAGATCGTAATAGCCGACCGGCGCCATGCCCATCACCGCGAAGAGGCGGGCGATCGTGGCGAGCTCGGCCGCTGTGCCGAGGCGGATCGCCCCGTGGCGCTCGTCGGAGAGGCGGCCGAGTTCACCCGCCCGGCGCAACTGCTCGGCGAGGTCGGGCCCGGCTTCGAGCGTCGCCTCGTTCACCTCGGCCACGAGCGACATCAACGTGCCGTATTGCGGCACCTCGGCGCGGTACATCTCGGACATGGCGCGGGAGAAGAGGCTGCGGATCTCGTCGGATCCGACAGGGGCGGTCGATGTCATCTCGTGTCTCCGCGGCGTCTGGCTCGGGGGCGTCTGGCTCGGACCCGCACGGCCGCGGTCCCGATCGTCGACCTCTTCTTGTCAGGCGGCGAGGTCATGCGCCAAGCGATGATTGTTCGTGACGTCATTCTCGGGCGGAATGATCACGCCCGCAAGGCCCGCGGCCGGGAGTCGAGGTGCCAATGCCGGTCCAGGCGCGCGGCAGCGGCGTCTTAAGAAAAGGTTCAGGCCGTTCCGCCATTCTCGCCGGGCGCGTGGCGTCGCCGCGTCGCAGCGGGACGAGGGCCAGACCATGACATCGACGACGCCGTCGTCCTTCGCCCTCGACCGCACGCCCGAAATCGTCGCATCGCCCCGGGCGCTGAGCGATCTCGGGCGAACGGCGCTCGCGACCCTGATGCTCTCCTGCCTCTGGGTGACGATGCAGCCCTTCCAGACCAAGTTCGTGGAAGGGGCGACCTCGGGCAGCCCCGTCAATCAGCTCGGCTACGGCCTCCTCGCGCTCGTCGGCGGTCTCGTGCTGCTGACGGCGACGCCGCGCCCGGCGCTGCGGGCGCTGGCTTCGCCGGTCTGGATCGTAATGGCGCTGGTGCTCGTGCAGTCCGCGGCGCATTCGCCCACGCCCGACGCGTCGCTGCGGGCCGTCCTCTTCGCGCTCGCCGCCATGACGAGCGCCACCGCGGTGCTCTGCCTGACGCCGAGCGTCGCCGCCTTCCGCCTCGTGCTGGCGGGCGCGGCGCTCGCCGTGCTCGGCCTCTGCTACGGCGGCATCGTCGCCCTGCCGGGCGCCGCGATCCACGACGCCAGCGGGCCGGAGGCGGCACATGCCGGGCTCTGGCGTGGCGTCTATCCGCACAAGAACATGGCCGGCCCGGTGATGGCGACGCTGTTCTTCGCCGGGCTCTACCTCCTGCGCTGCCGCTGGCGTCTCGTCGGCGGCGCCATCGCCGTGCTGGCGGCGATCTTCGCGATCCAGACGGGGTCGAAGACCACCGCCGCGCTGCTGCCGGCCGTCGCCGTCCTCGTCACCTTCGGCCGCATGTTCGGCGGCCGCATCCTGCCCGTCGCGGCGCTCGCGGTTCTCCTGGCGGCGATGGCGCTGCTGACGCTCGGCGCGGCGATCTCGCCCGTGCTCTACGACGGGCTGCAGTGGA
The DNA here is from genome assembly GCF_014196835.1 of Aureimonas pseudogalii. Classification (GTDB taxonomy): domain Bacteria; phylum Pseudomonadota; class Alphaproteobacteria; order Rhizobiales; family Rhizobiaceae; genus Aureimonas; species Aureimonas pseudogalii. Next base: position 128,410 of record NZ_JACIEK010000009.1, on the reverse strand, counting down.
TCCTGCCCGGCACCACCTTCACCGGGCGCCTCGACCTCTGGCGATTCGCGATCGGCGTGCTCGGCGATCGTGGCTGGACCGGGCTCGGCTTCGAATCCTTCTGGGCGACGCCGGTGGTGAAGGGCGCGGAGATCTCGATGGAGCTCAGCTGGGATCCGCGCGGTATCGTCAACGCCCATAACGGCTTTCTCGACGTCGCGATCGCGCTTGGTTGGCCGGGGCTCGCCTGCGCGGTGGCGGTGATCGTGGTGCTTCCGTTCCGAGACTTCCTGCGGATCGGCCGGGGCAGGGAGGAAGTCCGCCTCGGCGACTTCTTCCTCATGGTGCTGGCCTTCTCGCTCCTGAACGCGATGCTGGAAAGCTTCCTGTTCTCGCGCAACAACCCAGTGTGGATCTCGACCTGGCTCGCGATCGTCGGGCTCCGGCTGTTGGCGACCCGGGACGTCGCGGATAGACGGTAGAAGTGTGGCCTCAGCCCCCCGGCCGAGCCACTCGCCACTTCCGAAAGGCTAACTTACGCACGTGAAGAGCTTTCAAGACTCCGGCTCATCACGCTTTCTTGTGATTTGACGCATGTCAGTTTTGGCGACACTGATTTGGGGAGTTGGCAAGCGATGCCGTGACGCGGAAAAGCCATGAACCAATGGGATTTGGCTATCAAGAAGCCGCGCGTTTCGACGTAATATTGGTACGCTTTCGTGTTGAAATTGACGTCGTAAACGCTAAAATACTTGTTGAATATGTTTGGAGTAACAGTGGTGAAGGCAGTGCGTGATCCAATCGATGTGCATGTCGGCAGCCGTCTACGGCTGATCCGGACAGCCAAGCGGTTGTCACTGGAAGAGCTCGGTCGGCGCATCGGCGTCACCTACCAGCAGATCCAGAAATACGAGACCGGTGCCAATCGCATCAGCGCGGCGTCGCTCTATCGGATCGCGCAGATCTTCGACACCAGCCCCACCTTCTTCTTCGACGGGTTGAGCGAGAGCGAGACCGACGGCGAGGCCAACGAGCCGATGGCGAGTCGCGAGACCCTCCAGTCCTCGATGGCGCTGGGGCGCATCCAGGACGTCGAGGTTCGCCATCGCCTGCGCATGCTCATCGACGCGCTCGATCCCGACGCGGGGCGCTGAGTCCCAGATGAACCGCGGTGCCCGGAGCGTCTCTGGACACCACGGCCTTCGTTTGCGCCGACGCTCGCGTCAGCCCGAGAGCGCGCGCTGGGCGATCTCCACCCAGTAAGACGAGCCGAAGACGATGGCCTCGTCGTCGAAGTCGTAGGCGGGATGGTGGAGCCCGGCGCTCGGCCCGTTTCCGATGAAGATGAACGCGCCGGGCCGCTGCTCCAGCATGAACGAGAAGTCCTCGCCGCCCATCAGCGGGGCGACCGTGCGGTTCACCTGCGCCTCGCCCGCGACGAGCGCGGCGACGTCGCCGCAGAAGCGCGCCCGCGCCGTGTCGTTGCGCGTCACCGGATAGTTCGGCATGTACGCCATCTCGGCCGTCAGGCCGTGGATCGCTCCGATGCCGTCGGCGATCTCGCGCAGGCGCCGCTCGGCGAGCGCCCGCGTCTCGGCCCGAAGCGAGCGCACGGTGCCCGAGACCAACGCCTCGCCGGGAATGACGTTGTGCGCGAAGCCCGCGTGGAACTGGGTGACCGAGACCACCAGCGAATCCAGCGGATCGGCATTGCGCGAGACGATCTGCTGCAGCGCCTGCACGAGCGTGGCGCCGGCGAGGATCGGGTCGCGCGACTGCTGAGGGATGGCGGCGTGGCCGCCCCGCCCGCGCAGCGTGATCGAGAACTCGTCGGTCGCCGCCATCATCGCGCCGTCGCCGATGCCGAACGAGCCGACCGGCATGCCGGGAATGTTGTGCATCCCGTAGACCTCCTCGATCGCGAAGCGCTCGAACAGCCCGTCCTCGATCATCGTGCGCGCCCCCGCGCCGCCTTCCTCGGCCGGCTGGAACACGAAGGCGACGCTGCCGTCGAACTGCCGGGTGCGGGCGAGCGTGCGCGCGGCGCCGAGCAGCATCGCCATGTGCCCGTCATGGCCGCAGGCATGCATCGCGCCCGGCCTCTGCGAGGCGTGAGGCACGCCGGTCTCCTCCTCGATCGGCAGGGCGTCCATGTCGGCGCGAAGGCCGATCATCCGTCCGCCCGCGCCGCCCCGGCCGTGCACCACGCCCACCACGCCGGTGCGCCCGATCCCCGTCGCCACCTCGTCGCAGCCGAACGCGCGGAGCTTCTCCGCCACGAAGGCGGCCGTGTCGTGAACCTCGTAGAGAATCTCCGGTCGGCGATGCAGCTCTCGTCGCCAACCGGCGATTTCAGTGGCGTCTGCGGCGATGCGGTCGTGGACGGGCATGGGCGTTTCCGGTCGATGCCTTGAAATGGCGGTAAACGGACGCTTGATAGCATGGCGAGCGATCCGTCCGACCGGCGGACCGGTCGATTCTTCTGAACGCACTTGTTATGTCTGCTCGCGCGAAGGGCGTCGACCCGTCGCCCCTCGACGGAGACCTCATGACGACGACGCGCCGCGATGCCCGGGTCCGCAGCCTCATGGCGCGGGGTCTCATCCTGTTCGGTCTCCTGGCGGTGGCAACGCCGGCCAGCGCCCTCAACACGATCGCGGTGGACGTGGCGACGGGCAAGGTCCTGTCGCAGCACAACGCCACCCAGCGCTGGTATCCGGCGTCCACCACCAAGCTGATGACCGCCTATGTCACGCTGAAGGCGCTGCAGGCGGGCGAGGTCGCGCCGGACACGCCCGTGGTGATGACGCGCGCCGCCACCGCGCAGGCGCCCTCGAAGATGGGCTACAAGCCCGGCTCGGTGATGCGGCTCGACATGGCGCTGCGCATGATGCTGGTGAAGTCGGCCAACGACGTCGCCTACGCCATCGCGCAGACCCTCGGCGACGGCTCGCTCGAAACCTTCGTCGGCCGGATGAATGCCGACGCCGCGGCGTTGCAGATGCTCGACACGCATTTCGTCAATCCCAACGGTCTGCCGCAGGACGGGCAATATTCGAGCGCCAAGGATCTTGCGATTCTCGGCACCGCGATCCGCCGCGAGTTTCCGACCTATGCCGACTATTTCTCCACCGAGGCGATCGTGGTGGGGCAGGGGATCATGAAGAACGGCAACGGGCTGCTCGGGCGCTATCGCGGCGCCGACGGCATGAAGACCGGCTATATCTGCGCGTCGGGCTTCAATCTCGTGGCCTCCGCCACGCGCGACGGGCGCACCATCGTGGCCGTGGTGCTGGGCGCCGAGGGGCCGATCGTGCGCGAGCGCGCCGCCGCCGAGGTGATCGAGAACGGCTTCAACACCAACCCGCGCTCGATCCGCGACGTGGTGACCGACCTGCCGCCCTCCGCCGGACCGCCCGCCGACGTCAGCGCGGAGATCTGCTCGCCGGCCGGGCGCACGGCGCGGGCGAACGAGCGCGAGACCGAGGACAAGCGCGAGGAGACGTTCGGCTCGCCCTACATGAGCGAACTCGATCGCCCGCCCGCTGCCGTTCCCGTCTCGCTCGGCGGTGCGGCGGGGCGCGGCGACATCGAGCCGAACGTCTCACTCATCGCCGCCTACGGCATTCCGCTGCCCACGGCCCGGCCCGCCCGGCCGGGCGAGCCCGGCGGGCCGCCGGCCGAGGCGCCGGCCAGCGCCGCAGCGAGCAACGAGAGCGCGCCGGCCGGCGCCGAACTCGGCAGCGAGCTTCGCCCCACGCAGGCGACGCCCTGATGCCCCCGATGGTGCCGGTTCCCGTGACCGTGCTGACCGGGTTTCTCGGCAGCGGCAAGACGACGCTGCTCAACCGCCTGCTGCGCGATCCCTCGGTGCGCGACACCGCGGTCATCGTCAACGAGTTCGGCGAGGTCGGCATCGACCATCTCCTCGTCGAGACCGGCGGCGAGGGCGTGATCGAGCTGTCCGACGGCTGCATCTGCTGCACGGTGCGCGGCGACCTCGTCGACACGCTGGCCGATCTCGTGGACCGAGTGCAGACCGGTCGCCTCGCGGCGCTGCGGCGCGTGGTGATCGAGACCACCGGGCTCGCCGATCCCACCCCGATCCTCGCCTCGCTCATGGCCCATCCCGTGCTCGTGCAGCACTTCTCGCTCGATGCCGTGGTGACGCTGGTCGATGCCGCGACAGGTGTGGCGACGCTGCGCGAACGCAACGAGGCGCGCCGGCAGGTCGCCTGCGCCGACCGGATCGTGGTGACGAAGGCCGATCTCGAACCCGAGACGGCGGAGTTGCGGGCGCTGATCGCGCGGCTCAACCCGCGCGCGCCCGTGCTCGCGGTGGCGGAGGTCGGGCCGGACGCCCTGTTCGGCTGCGGGCTGGTGGACGCGCGGACCCGGCAGGCCGACCTCTCGCGCTGGCTCGGCGAGGATCTGTCCTGCACGCACGACCATGCCCATCACCATCATGCCGGCTCGCACGACGGACACGGGCATGCGCACGGCCACGCGCATGGCGGCGTCGGCTCGTTTTCTCTGCAGCACGAGGCGCCGATCGCGCTCGCCGACATCGAGGCGTTTCTCGACCTCCTGCGCGATCGGCAGGGTTCGAGCCTCCTGCGCATGAAGGCGGTGGTGCGCCTGCGCGAGGACGAGGCGCGCCCGCTCGTGCTGCACGGCGTGCGCACCTACCTGCATCCGCCCGTGCGGCTGCCCGCCTGGCCAGAGGGCGTCGCGCGCGGCTCGCGGCTGGTGCTGATCGGCGACGGACTGGACGAGACGCTGGTGCGCGATCTCTTCGCCGCCTTCACGGGAACGCCGGTCAGCGACGCGCCCGACCGAGCGGCGCTTCTCGACAACCCCCTGGCGCTCGCCTCGCGGGGCTTCTGACCGGGTTCAGGCGTCCGGCCCGCGGCGGATGACGAAGCGAACGGCGGTGCCGCCGAGCGCTTCGACCTCGAGGGTCTCGTGGCCGCCGACGGCGCAGAGATGGGCGATGTCGAGGCGGGCCAGCGGGTCGTCGGCGGTCACCGTCAACCGGGCGCCGGGCCGCCGCTCCGCCAGCGCCCGCTCGGTCCACATCGCCGGCAGCGGGCATTTCAGGCCGCGAAGATCGAGCGCGTCGGCCGCGACGCCTTTTTCCGGATCGCCGGCCATCCTATCTTCGCCGCTCGCGGTCTTCTCCATCTTCCGATTCCTCCCTTCCCCAAGCGGTGTCATGAGCGACTATTCCACGGATCCGCAAACCATCGTCGATTTCTGGCGCGATCTCGGGCCGGAGGGCTGGTTCGTGAAGGACGAGGCGCTCGACGACACCATCCGCCAGCGCTTCGGCGATCTCCACGAGCGCGCCGCGCTGGGTGAGTTCGATGCGTGGGCGCAGGATCCGAACGGTTCCCTGGCGCTCGTGTTGTTGCTCGACCAGTTTCCCCGCAACATGTTTCGCGGCGAGACCCGCGCCTTCGCCACCGATGCGGCCGCGCTGTCGATCGCCAAGGCGGCGCTCGCGCGCGGCGACCACTATCATGTCGGCGAGGACGTGAACCAGTTCTTCGCGATGCCGCTGATGCATTCGGAGGACCTCGAGGATCAGGAGGCCTGCGTGCGCTGGATGGAGGAGATCGGCGAGGAAAACGTGTCCTTCGCGGTGGAGCACCGCGACATCGTCCAGCGCTTCGGCCGGTTTCCGCATCGCAACGCGATCCTGGGCCGCACGTCGTCCGCCGAGGAGACCGCGTTCCTCGACGCCGGCGGTTTCAAGGGCTGAGCACAGACTCCCTTAACCTGCAGACCTTATCGTTCATCTCCTGAAGGTTCGGCCACGGTCACGACCGGGCGAGCGAATGGGCCGGACGAGCGAATGGGGAATGAGTTGGTTCTGGCCATATCGATCGATTCGACGCCGGCGCATGTCGAAGCCGCATCCGGCCGCGTCGTCGATGCGCCGCCGATCGATCTCGCCTCGCCCTGGCCTCGTGCGGTCGAACGCGTGCCGGACATCCGGCGCACCCGCATCTACGAGGCGCATGCCGCCTTCGACCTGATCGACGAGCTGGAATTCCTGACCCGGCGCTCGGTGGAGAGCAACGTCTTCTTCGCGCCGCGTTTTCTCGTGCCGGCCATGCCGCGGCTCGACGAGCGCACGATCCGCCTGATGGTGGCGAGCGACGAGGGGGAAGGGCGCTCGCGCCTGCGCTTTCTCATGCCGTTTTCGGTGGAGGGCACCGGGCGCTTCGGCGGCCGGCCGGTGTTGCGCGCCTGGACGCATCCGTTCGGCCGCCTCGGCACGCTGCCGCTCGATCGCGACGACCCCACGGAAACCGCCGCCAGCCTCTTCGCCGCCATGCGCGAGCCGGAGCTTGCGCTGCCCGACGTGCTCGTGCTGCCCGATCTCGCGCTCGACGGCGAGATGGCGCAGGTGATGCTGCGCGCCGCCGCGACGCATGGCCTGTCGGTCGCGGTCAGCGATCGCAGCGAGCGCGCCGTCCTCGACGCCACGGGGGCGCCCGCCGCGTTCCTGCGCGACGCGCTCGGCGCGAAGCGGCTTCGCGACCATCGCCGCCGGCTGCGCCGTCTCGCCGCCGTCGGTCCCGTCGCCTTCGAGGTCGCGGCGTCGCCGGACGAGACCCTCACGGCCTTCGAGGAGTTTTTGACCCTCGAAGTTTCCGGCTGGAAGGGGCGCGGGCGCTCGGCGCTCATCGACGACCGGCACCGGGTGGCCTTCGCCCGCGAAGCCGTGCACGGCCTCAGCGCGCAGGGGCGCGTGCGCATCTACACGCTGCGGGTCGCATTGCAGCCCGTCGCCAGCCTCGTGGTGCTCGTCAGCGAAGGGCAGGCGGTGGCCTGGAAGACCGCCTTCGACGAAACCCATCGCAACGCCGGCCCCGGCAGTCTGGTGACGGCGCTGGCGAGCGAGGCGATGATCGCCGATCCCGCCATCGAACGCGTCGACAGCTGCGCGATGCCCGATCATCGCGTCGTCAACCGTCTGTGGCATGGCCGCATGGCGCTGGGAACGCTGGTGATCGGCCTCGGCGCCGACGCTGGTCGCCGCGTCGAGCAGGTGTCGCGCGATCTTCAGCGCCATCGGCAGCGGCTGCAACGCCGCCGCCTTCTGCGGCGCCGGGTGGCGCAGCTCTTCGGCTGGTCCTGAAGCTCAGTCGCTCGCGCCGTTCGAGTCTCCCTCGACGTGCAGGATCGCCGCACGGATGTCGTCGCCGCAGGCAGTGAGCGAAGCCGTCGCCGTTGCCTCGTCGCAGCCGGTGACGTCCGCGATCATGCGCGCGGCGCGTCGGCGCAGCTTCTCGTTGGTCGGGCGCATGTCGACCATGCGCCCGCGAAACACCTTGCCGAGCGACACCATGACGGCGGTCGACAAGAGGTTGAGCGCGATCTTCTGCGCCGTGCCGGCCGCCATGCGCGTCGAGCCTGCCAGCACTTCCACGCCGGTTTCGAGCAGGATGGCGTGTTCGGCGCCGGCGAGAAGCGGCGTCTCGGGATTGTTGGCCATCGCGATGGTCAGCGCGCCGCGACGCCGCGCCTGCGCCACCACCTCACAAGTGAAGGGCGTTCGGCCGCTCGCCGCCAGCGCGACGACGACGTCGGCCGGCCCGACGGCGGTATCGTCCAGCGCGCGGTTGGCGGCGGCGCGGTCGTCTTCGGCGCCCTCCTGCGCGCGGGCGACGCTCTGTGAGCCGCCGGCCAGCAGGAAGGCCATTCGCTCGAACGGCCAGCCAAAGGTCGGTCCGAGTTCGACGCCGTCCAGCATCGCGAGGCGACCCGACGTTCCCGCCCCGGCATAGACGAGGCGCGCCTCGCCCGACGCGGCGAGCCGTGCCGAAGCGGCTTCCACCGCCGCCTCCAGCGCGGGCAGGGTGGCTCGTACGGCGGCGAGACTGACCGCCTGCCCGTCGAGAAGCGCGGCGAGAAGATCGCCTCGGTTCCAGGTTTCGAGATCCCGGAACCGGGGCGGCGCAGCTTCGGTGTCGCCGGTCACGCGGGGGGAGGGGGCGTCGGGATGGCTCATCGCGTCGATATAGGAAGGTCGCGTTGCCTCTGCAGGGTCAGACACTCCGATCGCAGCATCAAAGCCGACAAACGAAAACCCCCGCCCGACCTGCGTCGAACGGGGGGCTTGCATCACCGGATGTCGGCGTCAGCTTACTCGGGGGTCTGGCCCGGCACGACACCGCCCGACGGGGTCGACTCGCTGGCCGGCTCGGTGGTGGACGGCGAGCTCGACGTTGGCTGGCTGGAGGCGCCACCGCCCGTCGATTCGGGACGCACGACCGGCGCTGCCGTCGTCGGCTTGGCTTCGCTTCCGCCCGGCAGTGCCGCGTCGTTGTTGTTCATCGTCGACGACCCGGACATGACCGACGAATCGTTCGAGGGAGCGGTGGTGGTCGTCGTGGTCTGCGCCGATGCGGCGCCGGCGATCATCGTGAAGGCAGCAGCTGCAAGAATCATCTTCATGGTTCGTCTCCTGATCCGATCTTCGCGGCAAAGGCCGCGGCTCGTTCGGTTGCCAGGACAATCCCGCCCCTCTCGGAACGTTCCCCTGCGATTGGCAGCCGCGACCCGATCGGCGTCGTCACAGGCGCTCGATGTCGTCGGGTACGCGGCGCACGCCTTCTTCCGGATCAGGCTCGATCGGCGGCACGTCCGACGCGGGCTCGCGGACCTCGTCCGGCCCGCCGGGGAGGTAGCCCGGCAGATCGGGATTGGAGTCGGGCGGCGGGACGGGCGGGCCCTTGGCGGGGTCGATGATGTTGGGCTCGATGTTCGACATGCGATCACTCCCGTTGTGGGTTCGGAAGGGACAACGCTCCAGGCCAGAGAGGTTTCCGTCATTGGAACACCCTGTCATCGGGCGCTCGAACCGCGCGTCGTTAACGCGCTCCTAACCGGACGCGGCAATCATGCGGCCGCAAGGTCTGAAAGGAGACACCATGTCGGACACGGTCGGTATCGCAGGCGGTCGCATCCGCTCGTTCGTGGAGCGCATCGAGCAGGTCGAACTCGAGATCCAGGAACTGTCGGAAGGCAAGAAGGAAATCTTCGCGGAGGCCAAGGGCGAGGGGTTCGACGTGAAGATCATCCGCGAGATCATCAAGCTGCGCAAGCAGGACCAGGACGAGCGCGACGAGCACGACACGCTGCTCGACGTCTACATGCGCGCCATGGAAGACGCGCCGATGGAAGCGGCCAACGCCGCCTGATCCCGCCCGCGCCGGACGATCCGATCCCGTCCGGCGCGATGTCCGGGAGGGTTTTTTCACGATCCTGCCCTTCGGAAAGGCGCGTTGTGCTTTTGAGTGCCGGGCAGAGCGCCTATATAAGAGCCAGAAACGCGACTCGTGCGCGGCGGCGCGGGCTGGACCCGAAGATCCGCGACGCGACCATCAGGAAGGCGCAGCGATCATGGCATCCAAGCTCGACCAACTCCGCGAGATGACGACGGTCGTCGCCGACACCGGCGACATCGAGGCCGTTCGTGCGCTCAAGCCGGTGGACTGCACCACCAATCCGACGCTCGTGTTGAAGGCGATCGGGTCGGACGCCTTCTCCGACGCGATCGACGAGGCGCTGCACTGGGGCGCGGCGCAGGGCGGCACCGGCGAGAAGGTCGTCAACGCCGTCGCCGATCGCCTCGCCGTCTCGGTCGGCTCGGCGCTCGCCGCGATCGTGCCCGGCCGAGTCTCGACGGAGGTCGACGCCGACCTGTCCTTCGACGTCGAGGCCTCCGTCAACCGGGGTCGCCGGATCATCGCCGATTATGAGGAGCGCGGCGTCGGACGCGAGCGCATCCTCATCAAGCTCGCCTCGACCTGGGAGGGCATCCGCGCCGCGGAGATCCTTCAGAAGGAGGGGATCGACTGCAATCTGACGTTGATCTTCAACAAGACGCAGGCCATCGCCTGCGCCGAAGCCGGCGTGTTCCTGATCTCGCCCTTCGTCGGCCGCATCATGGACTGGCACGCCAAGTCCACCGGCAAGACCTACACGGCCGAGACCGATCCCGGCGTCCATTCGGTGCGGGCGATCTACGACTACTACAAGTCGAACGGCATCAAGACCGTGGTCATGGGCGCCTCGTTCCGCAACACGGGCGAGATCGAGGCGCTGGCCGGTTGCGACCGGCTGACGATTTCGCCTGCGCTCCTCAAGGAACTCGCCGAGGACCAGGGAACGCTGGAGCGCAAGCTCTCGCCGGAGACGGCGCAGAAGGTCGAGCCGATCAAGCTCGACGAGAAGAGTTTCCGCTGGGCGATGAACGACGACGCGATGGCGACTGAGAAGCTCGCCGAGGGCATCCGCTCCTTCGCCAAGGATCTGGAAAGCCTGCGCACCCTCGTGCGTGAGCGGCTGGAAAACACGAAGACCGCGCAGGCCGCGCAGTAAGCGGCGATCTTCCTACTTGTCCAACATGCGAAGGCCCCGATCCGATGGATTGGGGCCTTCGTTGTTCGAGGCTTATGGTGCGCCTGACGGCGGCCTCCGCGCGGCGTCAGCGGGCGTAGCGCGCCACCGCGAGATCGCGCGCGTCGATCTCGGCCGGCCGGCCGCCGACGAGATCGGCCAGCAGGCGACCCGATCCACAGCTCATGGTCCAGCCGAGCGTGCCGTGTCCGGTGTTGAGGAAGAGGCCGGCCACCTTCGTCGCGCCGATCACCGGCGTGCCGTCCGGCGTCATCGGCCGCAACCCCGACCAGAAGCTGGCGCGGGCGAGATCGCCGCCGGGAAAGAGATCGGTCACGGAATGCTCGAGGGTGCGGCGGCGGGCCTCGTGCAGCGTGCGGTCGTAACCGGAGATCTCGGCCATGCCGCCGACCCGGATGCGATCGCCGAGGCGGGTGATCGCGATCTTGTAGGTCTCGTCCATGACCGTCGATTCGGGCGCGCGCGCCGCATCGACGATCGGGATCGTCATCGAATAGCCCTTCACCGGATAGACCGGCAGGCGAATGCCGAGCGGGCGCACCAGCGCTGGCGAATGGCTGCCGAGCGCCACCACCACGACGTCGGCACGCTCGACCCCTGCGTCGGTCTCGACGCCGACGGCGCGCCCGGCCTCGGTCACGATGCGCCGGATCGTGCGCCCGTAGGCGAAGCGCACGCCGCGGTGTTCGGCCATCTCGGCCAGCGCGTTGGTGAACTTGAAGCAGTCGCCGGTTTCGTCCTTCGGCGTCAGCAGCCCGCCGACGATCTTGTCGCGCGCCGCGGCGAGCGCCGGCTCGACGCGGATGCAGCCATCGCGGTCGAGCACCTCGTAGGGAATGCCGTCCGCGGCGAGCGCCTTCACGTCCTTGGCGGAGGCGTCGAGTTGGGCTTGCGTGCGGAAGAGCTGCAGCGTGCCCTGCATGCGCTGGTCGTAGACGATGTTCGTGTCGCGGCGCAGCTCTGCCAGCGCCGTGCGGCTGTAGTCGGCGAGGCGCAGCATGCGGCTCTTGTTTACGGCGTATCGTCGGCTCGTGCAGTTGGCGAGCATCTGCGCCATCCAGGAGAGCATCGCCGCGTCGAGCTTGGGCCGCAGGATCAGCGGCGCATGCTCCATGAACAGCCATTTCAGCGCCTTGCGTGGGATGCCCGGCGCCGCCCAGGGCGAGCAGTAGCCGAAGGAGACCTCGCCGGCATTGGCGAAACTCGTTTCCAGCGCCGGCCCCGTCTGCCGGTCGATCACCACCACCTCGTGGCCGGCTTGTGCCAAATACCAAGCGGAGGTGACGCCGATGACGCCGCTGCCGAGGACTGCGATCTTCATGGGGAACTCCAGCCGGAGGCAACGTCGCACGCTTGCACGAGACGGTGATGATGGCCGAAGGATCGTCGCATGTACTGGCGAAGCGCCGCAGAACGTGCGGTTCTCGGCAGTCACACGCAACGATCTTCGAAAGGCTGCAGGAATGACCGAGCGTCTCGACCGGATCGATCGCAGCATTCTGGCCGCGCTGCGGCGCAACGCCCGCATCACCAACGTGGCGCTGGCCGAGACGGCGGGCCTGTCGGCCTCGGCCTGCCTTCGCCGCGTACAGCGGCTGGAGGAGACGGGCGTGATCCGCGGCTACACCACGATCACCGCGGGACCGGGTGCCGGGGAGGGGCACGTGGTGATCGTGCGCATCGGCCTGGAGCGCCAGACCGAGGACGTGCTCAACCGCTTCGAGGCCGAGGTGCGCCGGCATCCCGAGATCCGCGAGTGCTATCTGATGACCGGCGAGGAGGACTATCTGCTGCGGCTGGACGCGAGCGGGGCGGGCGACTACGAGCGCATCCACAAGGAGGTGCTGTCGCGCCTGCCGGGCGTGGTGCGGATCAACTCGTCCTTCGCGATCCGCAGTGTGCTTTGAGCCCTGAGCGAGCCTCCGCCGGACCAACCGGCGAAGGCGAGGCGCCGAGCGCTGCTTTAGCGGAGCGCGGCGGCGAAGGTCGCCGTGGGCCAGCCATCGGCCGCGACGCCCATCTTCAGCTGCTCCTCGCGCACGGCGGCGCGGGTGTTGGCGCCGAGGATGCCGTCGATCTTGCCGACGTCGTAGCCCTTGGCCGCCAGCTTCTGCTGCAGGCTCTTCATGCCGTCGCCGTCGAGGCCGGGCTGCGGATTGCCCATGTCCACCGCCGGGCCGCCGTCCAGCCGCGTGCCGAAATAGCCGGCGGTGAGCGAGTAGGTCAGCGAGTTGTTCCACTGCAGGTAGATGTCGAAATTGGGGAAGGCGAGGAAGGCGGGGCCGCCCTTGCCTTGCGGCAGGATGATGGAGGCCATCATGCCGTCGCGCTCCAGGGGCGAGCCGTCGGACTTGGTGACGCCGAGACGCGCGAACTCCGAGCGCGGCTCCTTGTTGACGAGCGCCGCCCTGTCGAACGGGAAGGCGGCGGGAATGCGGATCGCCTCCAGCCAGGGCTCGCCCCGGCGCCAGCCCATGGATTCGATGAACTTGCCGGTGGTCATCAAGACGTCCGGCACGTCGGTCAGGAGGTTGATCTGCCCGTTGCCGTCTTGGTCGGTGCCGAAGGCGACGTAGTCTTCGGGCAGCATCTGCGTCTGGCCGAGCTCGCCGGCCCAGGCGCCCTTCATCTGGTCGGGCCGCAGGTAGCCGCGATCGACCAGCTCGATGGCCGAGAGAAGGTGCGGGCGGAAGATCTCGGGCCGGCGGCAGTCATGCGCGAGCGTCGCCAGCGCGCTTAGCGTATCGAAGTCGCCGAGCACCGCGCCGTAGTCGGTCTCGAGGCCCCAGAACGAGGCGATCACCGCGCCGGGCACGCCGGTCTGCGCTTCGACCTGACGGAAGGTGGAGGCGTATTTTTCGAGGTTGGCCCGGCCGCGCGCCAGCCTGTCCTTGTTGACCATGCGGCCCTGGAACTGGCTCCAGGCCTGCTGGAACACGGCCTGGCCGCGGTCGCGCGCCAGCACCTTCTGATCCTGGTTCACGTTGGCGAGGGAGGCGTCGATGGCGCGGGCCGACATGCCCTTGGCGGCGGCTTCCGCGCGCACGCCCTGGAGGAACTGGCCGAAGTCGCCGCCGCACTGGGGCGCCTGCGCGGCGGCCGCACCCACGCCGGAGAGAAGCACGGCGGACAGAAGGGCAAGACGCAGGGGATGGGCGGTCATGATGGCGGAAAACCTCGCGAGGATGGGGTATGGCGCATGCTCAACCCGGCAAAAGCGGCGCTTTGAAGAAGCGGAGGCGTCAAGACGGCGCGCGGTGCGCTTCGAGCCAGCGCTTCCAGTCGTCCCGGCTACCGGAAAAGGCGTTGCGGTCGACCTCGCCCTTGACCCCCGGCACGGTGCCCGTCGCCGTCCACTGCCAGAAGCGGAAGTCGCGTCCGGAATAGTTGACGTCGGGATGGTCCTTCACGCCGCGCAGCCAGAACTGGTGCTGCGGGAAGGTGCCGACGAGGCGGTCGCGATGGATGTCGATCGGCGCGTAGACGATGGGGCGCACGCCGTAATGGCGTTCCAGCGCGTCCATGAAGGCGCTCATCTCGCGCACCATCTCGTCGCGCGGCGGGCGGCGGGTGCAGGTCGGCGAATCCGGCGTCCACTCGACGTCGATCACCGGGGGCAGGGCGTCGCGGTCCTTCGGCACGTTGGAGATGAACCAGCGCGCCTGCTCGATGCCCGGCCGGCACCAGTAGAAGAAATGGTAGGCGCCGCGCGGCACGTTGGCCGCATGCGCGTCCTTCCAGTTGCGGGCGAAGGACGAATCGACCCGGTCGCCGCCCTCGGTCGACTTGAGATAGGCGAAGGCGACACCGCCTCGGCGCGCGGCCTGCCAGTCGATCTCGCCCTGGTACTTGGACACGTCGATGCCGTGCACGGGATAATGGTCGGGCCGTGTTCCCGAGATGTTGGTGAGGCCGAGATCACCTGCGTCGAGCGAGGCGCTCTGGCAGCCGGCAATGGTCAGAAGCGCCGCTGAGACGGTCGCGAGCAGCGCCGCTCGGCCTCTCGGGACGCGCCGCATCGTGCCTGCGCCCAGTCGTCGTGCCAGCATTCCCGTTCCTCCGTCGGCCGTTCGCGACCCTCGCGGCGGCAGCTTTCGCGAAGCTGGGCCGTCGGCACGTCACACCGCGACGTGATGGCCGAAGCGTGACCGGAGGAAATGATGCGTGATGGCGAATTAAGCGAACCAATCGGCGATCCGCCCGTTGAACGCCGGGACGACCCTTGAACCAAGGAACCACTTATCATGAAGACGTTCACTTTCGCTCTCGGCGCCGCTGCCCTCCTGGCGCTCTCCGCCTGCTCGGACAACTCGTCCTCGACGCCGGCTGCGACCACGACGACCACCGCGCCCGCGACCACCACCACCACGCCCGCAACGGGCACCACGGGAACGATGGGCACGACGACCACCACGACGCCCGCGACCGGCACCACCGGGACCACCGCGCCGGCCAACTGATTCTCCCTTCGCATCGCCGAAGCGCACCCGAGAACCCGCAGCCGTCGCTGCGGGTTCTTTCGTTTTGACCATCGGCCGGCGGCGGAAACGCACCGTCATCCGCTTCGTCCGCTTTCGGAGAGCACGGCAACGCAGTAGAAGAAGCGTGCGACGCAAGAGTCGCGAATGGGAATGGACCCCATGTCGATCTTCTCCAGCCTTGGCCAGCTGCTGCGCGATCTCGCGTCGAGCGGCCTCTCCACCATCGAGGCGATCGTCGAGCGGATCCGGTCGAGCTTCTCCGGCGACGCGGAAACGCGCCGCCGCGTCGCGTTCTCGGTGGCGATGATCGCCCTCTCGGCCAAGATGGCGAAGGCCGACGGGGTGGTGAGCCAGGACGAGATCTCCGCCTTTCGGCGTATTTTCCAGATCCCGCCCGATGAGGTGCGCAACGTCTTCCGGCTCTACGACCTCGCCAAGCAGGACACGGCCGGCTTCGAGAGCTACGCGCTGAAGATGCGGGGTCTCTGCCAGAGCGGCGAGGGCGAGTGCGCGCTGCTCGTCGATGTGCTCGACGGCCTCTTCCACATCGCGGGCGCCGACGGCTTCGTGCACGAGCGCGAACTCGCCTTCCTCGAACGCGTCTCGCAGCTCTTCGGCTTGAGCGCCCGCCAGTTCGACCGGCTGAAGGCGCGCCACATCTCGGGCGGGGAAGCCGGAGCCTATGCCGTGCTCGGCGTCGAGCCGACCGATTCGCCGGAAACGATCCGCAAGCACTACATCGCGCTGGTGCGCGAGAACCATCCGGACCGGCTGGTCGCGCGCGGCGTGCCCAGCGAGTTCATGGCGATTGCGACCGAGCGAATGAAGGCGATCAACGCCGCGTGGGAGACCGTCGGCAAGCTGGCGGTCACGTGACGCCCAACACGAGGCTCGTTGATCGAATCCTTGCCTCGCCCAACCAGGGCGAGCGCGTGGGCGTGGAACGCCCGGACATGCTCGTCCTCCACTACACCGGCATGGTCAGTGCCGCGGCAGCACTCGAACGGCTGACCGATCCCGCCGCCGAGGTCTCGGCTCACTACGTCGTCGACGAGGACGGCAGCGTCGTGCAACTCGTGCCCGAGGCGCGCCGCGCCTGGCATGCGGGTGTGTCGAACTGGGCAGGGCACGGCGACGTCAACTCGCGCTCGATCGGCATCGAGATCGTCAATCCCGGCCATGAGCACGGCTACCGTCCATTCCCTCCCGAGCAGATCGCCTCGGTCGTTCGATTGTGTCGCGATTGTGTCGATCGCTGGCAGATTCCGGCCGCCAACATCGTGGCGCATTCCGATATCGCGCCAGCGAGGAAGGAAGATCCCGGCGAACTCTTTCCCTGGGATCAACTTTTCCGGGCCGGCGTCGGGCGTTGGGTTCCGCCATCGAACTTGCGCAGTGGCCGGTTTTTGTCGCAGGGCGACCGTGGCGAGCCGGTAGCAGCCTATCAGTCCATGCTAGGAATGGTCGGCTATACCATTGATGTCGATGGACTTTTCACGGCACACACGCGTCTCGCCACCATCGCCTTCCAGCGCCGGTTTCGGCCATCGCGCATCGACGGGGTGGCGGATGCCGCGACCGTCGCCACCCTACATGCGCTGCTCAAGAGCTTCTGAATATGCTGCGGGGCACAAGGTTCCCGCCAGCCTCGAACTCGTTTTGTTTCAGCTTTTAATGTTCCGTTACCGCACGACCACATTCGCGGTGAATTTCGCGGGCAAAACCCCTCTCGTCATCGCCGCTGCGGATCTTGCGGCTGAACTGGGGACGGCAGCCGGCGCGTAGAGCGGGCGTGCCGACAATCCGCTAGGACTGAAATGAGACGACTGCCTGCCATGGCTTGCGCCGTGACGATTTCGCTTGCCCAGATTTCCGGGGCCGCCGCCGACACCGCCTCCTCCACCTCCCTCGCACCCATGGGAAAGCCCGCCGCCTCCGACGCGGCCGATCCTGCCCCGATGCAGAACGCGTCCGAGACGGCGAGCCTTCGCAGCCGGCCCTTCGCCGACATCATCGAGCGCGAGGCCAAGGCGGCCGGCGTTCCCGTGGAACTCGCCCATGCCATCGTCTCGGTGGAGAGCAACTACCGCATCGACGTGACCGGCCGCGCCGGCGAGATCGGCCTGATGCAGATCAAGCCCGCCACGGCCCGCGACATGGGCTTCGAAGGCGACGCCAACGCGCTCTACAACCCGGCCGTCAACATCAAATACGGCATGAAGTATCTCGCCGGCGCCGAGCGCCGCGGCGGCGGAACGCTCTGCGGCACGATCCTCAAGTACAATGCCGGCCATTATTCCAAGCGCATGAACCCGACCTCCGCCCGCTATTGCGAGAAGGTCAAGGTCGTCCTCGCATCGATCTAGCAGGGGCACACAAGCCCGCACTGAGACCGGCTGCGGTTGACTTGGCCGGCCTGGCGGGCGACACCGCGGGCACCAGTCGGCTGGGCGGCCGCTCTCGTCACGTGTCGAAAGACGGCGAGGGAGGAAAGTCCGGGCTCCACGGAGAAACGGTGCCGGATAACGTCCGGCGGGGGCGACCCCAGGGACAGTGCCACAGAGAACAGACCGCCTTCCATGCGGCACCGGGCGGGTTTCCCGCCGGGTGTCGATCCCATGGGAGGTAAGGGTGAAACGGTGGGGTAAGAGCCCACCGCGCCGCTGGCAACAGGGGCGGCAGGGCAAACCCCACCGGGAGCAAGACCGAATAGGAACGACGCGGCGGGAAACCGCCAGCCCTCTCCGGGCCGGTCGTTCGGGTGGGTTGCTAGAGGCGCCGCGCGAGCGGCGTCCCAGAGGAATGGTCGCCGCCCAGCGCAAGCTGGTGCACAGAACCCGGCTTATAGGCCGACTGGTATTTTCACACAGCCGAACCGTCATCCCCGTCCGCTTCTGAGCGCGGCGGGGTTTTTGCCATGGGACAGCATCCCACCCTGGGCCCCTTCGTGCACCGGCGGCTCGTTGTCAGGGCGCCCGCGTGCCGCCTCTTCCAGCGCGTGGGATCGCGCCTCGCTCATCGGATCGTTGCGCCTTTTGCGCGAGATCATTGTGCACAAGCCGGAAATTGTGGCGGCGGGAACGGGGTCGAAAGAGCGGACCAAACCCTCTGAAAAGATGGACCTTTTCGCACTGCGAAGACCGCGTCGGCGGCTTTCGACACCATCACCAAGCGCCTAATTAACCATAATGATCTCAATGGCTTGAGCGGCAGGTGCGGGCGCTGGGTATGCCCGCCCGGGTGGATCGCGACGGCCGCGTTCCCATTGACCCCCATGGGGTCCCATGTTATCCCAATCTTCATCGAAATAAGGCTCGTTCACGAGTCGATTCCATACATCGGAAGTTGCGAGCTTCGGTCTGTTCGATCGGGGGTGCGAGGCGGCCTGCCGCCCTGCGCGTGCGTTTGCGTGTTCAGAATCGAAACCGGGAGCGAGCGTCAGCCGAATGCGGGAGTGTTCGAAACAGGAGCCGGGTGTCGAACGTGTCGGACCGCTTTCTGTCCAACTCGATCAACAACATCGACGCCAAGGGGCGGGCGTCGGTGCCCGCGCCGTTCCGGCAGGTGCTGGCCGCCAAGGGATTCCGCGAGCTCTACGCGCTGCAGGCGATCGGGCAGTCGGCGATCGACGTCGGCGGCATGGATCTGCTCGAGCGCTACGAGACGCGGATGGCCGAGGAGGATCCGTTCAGCGAGGAGTACGCCGACATGTCGCTCTTCGCCTACGGGGACGGCGCCTTCCTGAAATTCGATTCGGAGGGGCGGATCATGATCACCGACTTCATCCGAACCCACACCGGCATCACCGATCGGGTCGCCTTCGTGGGGCGCAGCCACTTCTTTCAACTCTGGGAGCCATCCCGGTTCGAAGCCCACAGGGCCGAGGCGAGGGCGCGGCTCACCGCGCGCCGCCAAGGTCGGGGCGTGTCCGAGAGTACACCGGAATGATGACGGATCACGGCATGGCCGAGGAGCCTGCCGATGGCGGACCGGTTCGTCACATTCCGGTGCTTCTCGGTCAGGTTCTCGACGCCCTGGACCCGAAGCCCGGCGACCGCATGGTCGACGGCACCTTCGGGGCGGGCGGCTATTCGGCCGCCCTTCTCTCGCGCGGCGCCCGCATCGTCGGCATCGACCGCGATCCCACCGCGATCGCGGCGGCCGCGCCGATGCTGGCCGCCCATCCCGGCCTCGCGCTCCACCATGGTCGCTTCGGCGATCTGGAGGCGATCGTCGCCGAGCGCGGCGAGGGGCCGCTCGACGGCGTGGTGCTCGACATCGGCGTCTCCTCCATGCAGATCGACGATGGCGACCGGGGCTTCTCGTTCCAGAAGGACGGGCCACTCGACATGCGCATGAGCCGCGACGGGCCGACGGCGGCCGACGTCGTGAACCGGCTTAAGATCGGCGACCTCGCGCGCATCTTCAACTTCCTCGGCGACGAGCGGCAGGCCGGGCGCATCGCCCGCGCCATCGACGCGCGCCGGGCGGAGCGTCCCTTCGAGCGCACGCTCGATCTCGCCGGCCTCGTCGCCAGGACCATCGGGCGCAACCCGAAAGACAAGATCGATCCGGCGACCCGCACCTTCCAGGCGCTGCGGATCTTCGTCAACGACGAGCTCGGCGAACTCGTGCGCGCGCTGGTCGCGGCCGAGCGGGTGCTCAAGCCCGGCGGCCGGCTCTGCGTCGTGACCTTCCATTCGCTGGAGGACCGCATCGTCAAGCGCTTCCTGCGCGACCGCTCCGAGGCCGCGACGGTGTCGCGGCATTTACCGGATGTTCAGCATAAGGACCGCACATTCGACTCGCGCAACAAGGCCGCCACCGGCACGGACGAGGAGATCGCCTCCAACCCTCGTGCCCGCTCGGCCAAGCTGCGATCCGCCGTCCGCACCGAGGCGCCCGCGCGCTCCGGCGCCGGCGCGATGGACTTCACCGATCTGCCGACCCTCGCAGACCTGCCGCCGTCCGGAGCCTGAATGCCCATCCTGAAGACGTTCGACGTCCTCCTCGTCGTCATCATGCTCGCCGCCGCCGCCTGGACCTTCGGCCAGAAGTACCAGGCCGAGGCGGTTGAGCACGAGGTGATGCTGCTCGACCGCAAGATCGCGCTGGAGCGCGAGACCATCAAGCTGCTCGAGGCCGACTGGAGCCTGATGAACCAGCCGAACCGACTGGAGGAGCTGGCGAAGGCGTTCGAGGGTGATCTGCGCCTGCGCCCGACCCAGCCCGAGCAGATCGTCGAGCCGAACCAGCTTCCCGCGCCGCCCGTGCAGCTCCTGCCCGAGCCGAGCGCGACCTCGCCCCAGAAATTCGCCTCCGCCGCGGGAGCCAAGGCTCGATGATCGACCTTCGCAAGCTCGTGCCCGCGAGGGCCAGACCACAGGCCGCGCCGACGCTGGGGCTGAAGCCCCGCCGCGTCGAGGCGCCGCGCAACAAGGCGCGCTTCGCGATCGCCACCGCGTTGTTCTGCTCGGTCTATCTCGTGATCGGCGGACGCCTGGTGATGTGGGGCGCGGTGTCCGACCCCAACGACACCTACCGCGCCGCGTCGGGCGCCGGGCCGATTACGCGGCCCGACCTTGTGGACCGCAACGGCGAGGTTCTCGCCACCGACATCAAGACCGCCTCGCTCTTCGCCGAGCCCAAGCGCATCGTCGACGCCGACGAGGCGACGGAATCGCTGCTGACCGTGCTGCCGGACCTCAACCCGAAGGTGCTGCACGCCCGGCTGTCGTCGAAGGCCGGCTTCGCCTGGCTGAAGCGCGAACTGACGCCGCGCCAGCAGCAGGAGATCCTGGCGCTCGGCATTCCCGGCATCGGCTTCCGCACCGAGAAGCGGCGCTTCTATCCGGGCGGCCCCACCGCGTCGCACATCGTCGGCGCGGTGAACGTCGACAACCAGGGCATCGCCGGCATGGAGAAGTATGTCGACGACTCCGGGTTCCGCGACCTGCAGACGAGCGGCTTCGCCTCCAACGACGCGATGGAGCCGGTAAAGCTCTCGATCGACTTGCGTGTTCAGCATGTGCTGCGCGACGAGTTGATGGCCGGCCTCGGCCGCTATCAGGCGATCGCCGCGGGCGGCGTGGTGATCAATGTCGAGACCGGCGAGGTCGTCGCCATGGCCTCGGTGCCCGACTACGATCCCAACACGCCCGGCGACGCCCTGAAGAAGGACAATCTCAACCGCATGTCGGCGGGCACGTTCGAGATGGGCTCGACCTTCAAGATCTTCACCACCGCAATGGCGCTGGATTCGGGCAAGGTGAAGGTTACCGACATCTTCGACACCCGGCCCTTCCGCGTCGCCGGCTTCACCATCAAGGAGTTCCACGGCAAGGGGCGGCCGCTCTCGGTGCCGGAGATCTTCGAGTATTCCTCGAACGTCGGTTCGGCACGCGAGGCCGATCTCATCGGCATCGACGGGCACAAGGAGTTCCTGACGCGCCTCGGCCTCCTGTCGCGCATGAAGACCGAGCTGCCCGAGGTGGCGACGCCGACGCAGCCGAAGGTCTGGAAGAAGATCAACTCGATGACGATCGCCTTCGGCCACGGCGTCTCCACGACGCCGCTGCAGACGGTGGTCGCGGCCGCCGCCATCGCCAACGGCGGCTGGTACATTCCGCCGACCTTCCTGCCCCGCACGAAGGAAGAGGCCGATGCGCTCAAGACGCGGGTCGTCTCGCAGCAGACCTCCGACGAGATGCGCGGCATCTTCCGCCTCAACGGCGAGCAGGGCTCGGGCAAGCGCGCCAACGTTCCCGGCTACCATGTCGGCGGCAAGACCGGCACGGCCGAGAAGGTCGAGAACGGTCGCTACTCCAAGGACAAGCGCTTCAACGCCTATATCGGCGCCTTCCCGATCGAGAAGCCGCGCTACGTGGTGGCGGTCGTCATCGACGAGCCCAAGCGCTTCGAGAAGGATCCGAACGCCACCGCCGGCTTCAACGCAGGCGTTATGGTGGGCAACGTGGTGCGCCGCGCCGCAACCTTCCTCAACGTGGCGCCGGACTTCGGCGAGACCGGCAAGCAGCTCCTCGTCTCCTACTGACGCCAAAACGCTTCATTCGCCAGGCTGGGTGTTCTAAGACGCCGACGACGATCATCACGAAAACGAAAGGCCGGCGGCCGACGCCGGCTTTTTCCATGAGACGCGGGAAGAGCCTGGATGAAGCTGAGCGAACTCGCCGACGGTATCGCGTCGGGCGGTAACGGCCGCGACGTCGAGATCACCGGATTGACCTCGGACTCGCGCGCGGTGCGGCCGGGCTTCCTCTTCGCCGCGCTGCCGGGCACGCGCGCCGACGGCGCCGCCTTCGTCTCCGACGCGCTCGCCGCGGGCGCCGCCGCGGTCCTGCGCGCCGGCGAGGGGAGCGGCGAGCTCGGCGTGCCCCAGCTCAGCGCGCCCGATCCACGCCGGGCGTTGGCGCTGGCCGCGGCCCGCTTCTACGGCGCCCAACCCGCCCATGTCGTGGCCGTCACCGGCACCAGCGGCAAGACCTCGATCGCCGCCTTCACGCGCCAGATCTGGACCGCCGCCGGCAAGGCTGCGGCCTCGATCGGCACCACGGGCGTGGTCTCGCCGACCCGGGACGACTACGGCACGCTGACGACGCCCGAGCCCGTGGCGCTGGCCAAGCTCATGAGCGAACTCGCCGCGGAGGGCGTGACGCATGCGGCGATGGAGGCGTCGAGCCACGGGCTGGAGCAGCGCCGGCTCGACGGCGTGCCGCTGCGCGCCGCCGCCTTCATCAATCTCGGCCGCGACCACATGGACTACCATGCGACGGTGGACGACTATTTCGCGGCCAAGATGCGCCTCTTCGACACGCTGCTGCCGAAGGGCGCTCCGGCGGTGATCTTCGCCGACGACCGCTGGTCGTCGCGTGCGGTGGAGGTGGCCAAGGGCGCGGGTGCGACGGTCATCACGGTCGGGCGCGAGGGCGGGTTCCTCAAACTCAAGCGCCTCGAACACGAGCGCCACCGCCAGGTCGCCGAGATCGAGGCGATGGGGCGGATCCACCGCATCGTGCTGCCGCTCGCCGGCGAGTTCCAAATGGCGAACGCGCTCGTCGCCGCGGGCCTTGCGATCTCGACCGGCGTCAATGTCGACGACGCGCTCGCCGCGCTGGAGCATCTGAAGGGCGCCCCCGGCCGCCTCGACCTCGCGGGCACCACGGCGGCGGGCGTCCCCGTCTTCGTCGACTACGCGCACAAGCCCGAGGCGCTCGAAAACGTGCTCGCCTCGGTGCGCCCCTTCACCACCGGCCGGGTGATCTGCGTCTTCGGCTGCGGCGGCGACCGCGACACCGGCAAGCGGCCGATCATGGGCGAGATCGCCGGTCGTCTCGCCGACGTGGCGATCGTCACCGACGACAACCCGCGCTCCGAGGTGCCGGGGGCAATCCGCGCCGCGATCCTGGAGGCCGTGCCGAGCGCCGAGGAGATCGCCGACCGGCGTGCCGCGATCGCCCGCGCGGTGGAGATGTCGCGGGCCGGCGACACCGTGATCGTCGCCGGCAAGGGCCACGAGAACGGCCAGACGGCGGGCGGCGTCACGCTGCCCTTCTCCGACCACGACGAGGTTCGCGCCGCGATCGCGGGGGCAGGTCGATGAGCGCCGCGCTCTGGACGGGCGCCGCGATCGCCGAGGCCACCGGCGGGCGGCCGATCGGCGCCATGCCGTCGAGCGTCGGCGGCGTCTCGATCGACACCCGCTCGCTGGAGCCCGGCGACGTGTTCTTCGCGATCCGCGGCGACCAGTTCGACGGCCACGCCTTCCTGCGCCAGGCCATCGCGGCCGGTGCGGCGCTGCTCGTCGTCGCCAAGGAGAAGCTGCCGGCGCTCGGAAGTCTGGCGACGCCGATGCTCGTGGCCGACGACGTCTTGGTGGCGCTGGAAAAGCTCGGCGCCGCCGCGCGGGCGCGCTCCACCGCCCGGATCGTGGCGGTGACCGGCAGCGTCGGCAAGACCACCACGAAGGAGGCGCTGCGCCATGCACTGGAAGGGCAGGGCAGCGTCCATGCCTCCGCCGCCTCGTTCAACAACCATTGGGGCGTGCCACTCTCGCTATCGCGCCTGCCCGTCGACGCCCGCTTCGCCGTGTTCGAGATCGGCATGAACCATCCCGGCGAGATCCGGCCGCTGGTGAAGCTCGTGCGCCCGCACGTCGCCATCGTCACGCTGATCGCGCCGGCCCATCTCGGTTTCTTCCGGGATCTCGAAGAGATCGCCGAGGCCAAGGGCGAGATCTTCGAGGGGCTGGTGCCCGGCGGCACGGCCGTCCTCAATGCCGACGACCCGTTGGAACCGCTTCTGCGCCTCATGGCCGAGCGCGAGGGCGTCACGCGCATCACCACCTTCGGCGAGGACGAGGGCGCCGACTACCGGCTGCTGCGCTTTGCCGGCGCCGGCGAGGGATCGGAAATCGCCGCCCGGATCGACGGCACCGAGGTGCGGGTGCGCCTGCCCTCGGCGGGTCGGCATCTGGCGCAGAACGTCCTCGCCGTGCTCGGGGCAGCCGATCTCGCCGGCGCCGACGTGACGCAGGCCGCCGAGGCGCTGTCCTCGTGGCGCGCTGGCAAGGGGCGGGGCGCGCGTCATGTGCTGGCGCTCGCCGATGGCGGTACGGCCACGCTGATCGACGAGAGCTACAATGCCAATCCCGCCTCGATGCGCGCCGCGCTTCGGCTGCTGGCCGCGGCCCAGCCCGGCGAGGGCGCCCGACGCATCGCGGTTCTCGGCGATATGCTGGAGCTCGGCACCTTCTCGCGCGACCTTCACCTCGCGCTCGCCGAGCCCGTGCTCGAAGCGCGGGCCGATCTCGTGCTGCTCGCCGGCGCCGAGATGCAGGCGCTCGATGGCGCGCTGGAGCGTCTCGTGCGGCATGAGTGGCTGGGCGGCCCCGACGAGGTTCGGGCAAGCCTTCTCGCGCATCTTCGCGACGGCGACGTCGTCGTGATGAAGGCGTCCAAGAGCATCGGCTTCTCGAAGGTGGTGGACGACCTCGTCGCGCAATTCGCTGCGCCCCTCTCGGGCGAACCTGCCCCACACGAGTTTCGGCAGGGAGCCTGAAGCCATGTTCACCTATCTTGCGGCGCTGGCCGAAGACGCCCAGTTCTTCAACGTCTTCCGCTACATCACATTCCGCACCGGCGGCGCGATGATCACCTCGTTCATCGTGGTGTTCCTGTTCGGCCCCGCGATCATCTCGAACCTGCGCATCCGGCAGGGCCGCGGCCAGCCGATTCGCGCCGATGGGCCGCAGACCCACTTCAAGAAGGCGGGCACGCCGACGATGGGCGGGCTGATGATCCTGTCCGGCTTCCTCGTCGCGACCCTGTTCTGGGCCGATCTCAGCAATCTCTATGTCTGGACGGTGCTCGTGGTAACGATGGGCTTCGGCGCCATCGGCTTCTACGACGACTACCTGAAGGTGACGAAGCAGAGCCACATGGGCTTCTCCGGCAAGCTGCGGCTCGCCTTCGAGTTCGTCATCGCCGCAATTGCCTCGGTGATGATGATCTACGCGCAGACCGGCACCTTCGCGACCTCGCTGTCGATCCCCTTCGTGAAGTCGCTGCTCATCGATCTTGGCTGGTTCTATGCCGTGTTCGCCGCCTTCGTGATCGTGGCCGCCGGCAACGCGGTGAACCTGACCGACGGGCTCGACGGCCTCGCCATCATGCCCATCATGATCGCCGCCGCCGCCTTCGGCCTCATCGCCTATCTCGCAGGCAACACCAATTTCGCCAACTACCTCCAGATCCACTACGTCGTGGGAACGGGCGAACTGGCGGTGGTCTGCGGCGCGGTGATCGGGGCGGGGCTCGGCTTCCTCTGGTTCAACGCGCCGCCGGCCGCCATCTTCATGGGTGACACGGGGTCACTGGCGCTCGGCGGTCTCGTCGGCACCATTGCGGTGGCGACCAAGCACGAGCTGGTTCTCGCCGTGATCGGCGGCCTCTTCGTCATCGAGGCGCTGTCCGTGATCATCCAAGTCGCCTCCTTCAAGCTCACGGGCAAGCGCGTCTTCCTCATGGCGCCGATCCATCACCATTTCGAGAAGCTCGGCTGGACCGAGAGCCAGGTCGTGGTGCGCTTCTGGATCATCGCGCTGCTGCTGGCCTTCGTCGGCCTCTCCACGTTGAAACTGCGCTGAGGGCCGCGAGATGATCCCGGCGAGCACCTTCAAGGACCGGTCGGTCGCGCTGTTCGGCCTCGGCGGCTCCGGGCTGGCGACGGCGCGCTCGCTGAAGGCCGGCGGCGCGCGTCTCGTCGCCTTCGACGACAATCCGAAAAGCGTCGAGGCCGCCGCGAACGAGGGGATCATCACCGGGGATCTGCACGCGCTCGACTGGTCCGCCGTCGAGACGCTGGTCCTGTCGCCCGGCGTGCCGCTGACGCATCCCAAGCCCCATTGGGCTGTGGATCTGGCACGCGAGGCGGGCGTGCCCATCGTCGGCGACATCGAGATCTTCGCCCGGGAGCGTGACGCCGCGTCCGGCCTCCGCGCGCCCTTCGTGGCGATCACCGGTACCAACGGCAAGTCCACCACCACCGCGCTGATCGCCCATTGCCTCGCCCATGCCGGGCGCGACGTGCAGCTCGGCGGCAATATCGGCGTCGCCGTGCTGACGCTCGACCCGCCGGCGCCCGAGCGCACCTACGTGGTCGAGTGCTCGTCCTACCAGATCGACCTCACGCCCTCGATCCGCCCCACCGTCGGCATCCTCCTGAACCTCACGCCCGACCATCTCGACCGTCACGGCACGATGGAAAACTACGCGGCGATCAAGGCGCGGCTCCTGAAGGACGCCGGCACCGCGGTGATCGGTGTCGACGACGATTTCTGCGCTGGAATCGCCGACTGGCACGAGAGCGAGGGCAACGTCGTCGTGCGCATCTCCAAGGAAAAGACGCTGGAGAGCGGCGTCTTCTTCGCGGACGGATCGATCCTCGTAGCCGTAGGAGGCACGATCGCGCGGCGCTACCCGCTCGCCGGCATCGGCTCGCTGCGCGGGCGCCACAACGGGCAGAACGCGGCCGCCGCCGTCGCGACGCTCGAAGCGCTCGGCGTCGCACAGGACGCCATCCTCGCGGGCCTCCGGAGCTTTCCCGGCCTCGTCCATCGCATGGAGGAGATCGGGCGCCAGGGCCCCGTGCTCTTCGTCAACGATTCCAAGGCCACCAATGCCGATGCGGCCGCGCCCGCCTTGGCGAGCTTCGAGCGTATCCACTGGATCGCCGGCGGCCTGCCCAAGGAGGGCGGGATCGACGCGCTCGAACCGCTCTTCCCGCGCATCGCGAAGGCCTACCTGATCGGCGAGGCCGCGCCGTCCTTCGCCGCCACGCTTGGTGAACGAATTCCTTACGAAATCTCGGGTACCTTGGACGTCGCGGTCGAGAACGCGGCGCGCGACGCCGCACGCTCGGGCGTCGAGGAGGTCGTGCTCCT
The DNA here is from genome assembly GCF_014196835.1 of Aureimonas pseudogalii. Classification (GTDB taxonomy): domain Bacteria; phylum Pseudomonadota; class Alphaproteobacteria; order Rhizobiales; family Rhizobiaceae; genus Aureimonas; species Aureimonas pseudogalii. The sequence goes on along the minus strand of NZ_JACIEK010000009.1, from coordinate 101,053 downwards.
GTCGCCGGCCTGCGCCAGCTTCGACCAGTTCCGCAATTTCGAGGTCCGGGGCGAGAGCTTCCGCCGCGCGGTGGAGCAACTCCCCGCGATCCAACTGTTCCGCAAGGGGTAGACCATGGGCAGCCGCGCCAAGAAGGGCCTGATCAGCGACTGGTGGTGGTCGATCGACCGCTGGTTCCTCGCGGCGTTCCTGATCCTGATGATTGGGGGCATGGTGCTGTCCTTCGCCGCGAGCCCGCCGGTGGCCGAGAAGATCGGCCTCGAGCCGTTCCACTTCGTGAAGCGCCACGCGCTGTTCCTGTTCCCCTCCATCGTCGCCATGCTCGCCACCTCGCTGCTCTCGCCGCGCGGCATCCGGCGCATGTCGGCGCTGATGCTGGGTGGCTCGCTGGTGCTGATGGTGATGGCGTTGTTCTTCGGCATGGAGGTGAAGGGCGCGCGCCGCTGGATGGATTTCGGGCCGCTGACGATCCAGCCCTCCGAGTTCATGAAACCGTCCTTCGTGGTGATCTGTGCTTGGCTCTTCGCCGAGCGCTCGCGTCGGCACGACGTGCCCGGCAACCTCTTCGCCATCATGCTGCTCTTCGTGGTGTGCGCGCTGCTCGTCGCGCAGCCCGATCTTGGGCAGACCATCCTCACCACCGGCGTCTGGGGCTGCCTGTTCTTCATGGCGGGCCTGCCCTGGCTGTGGATCGTGGTGCTCGGCGGGCTCGGGCTCGTCGGCTTCTGCTCGGCCTATTTCGTGTTCCCGCACGTCGCCTCGCGCATCGACCGCTTCCTGACGGGCGAGGGCGACACGTTCCAGACCGATACGGCGAAGGAGGCGATCATGCGCGGCGGCTGGCTCGGCCAGGGGCCGGGAGAGGGCACCGTGAAGCGCCTGCTGCCCGACAGCCATACCGACTTCGCCTATTCGGTGATCGCCGAGGAGTTCGGCATCGTCTCCTGCATGGCACTGACGGCGGTGTTCTGCTTCATCGTGATGCGCGGGCTGAACGTCGCTTTCCAGCAGCGCGACACGTTCTGCCGCCTCGCGATCGCCGGCCTCGTGATGCTGTTCGGCCTGCAGTCGATCATCAACATGGCGGTCAACCTGCAGCTGATGCCCGCCAAGGGCATGACGCTGCCCTTCATCTCCTATGGCGGCTCGTCGATGCTGGCGGTGGCGATCGGCGCGGGCTTCGTGCTGGCGCTCACCCGCAAGCGCGCCGAGAACGTCTCGCAGACCGACCGCCTGGTCGATCGCACGATGGTGTTCCAGGGCGCGCTCGCCGCGGCCCGCTGACCTCCGAAGAAGCATTCCATGACGCAGACCATCCTCCTCTGCGCCGGCGGCACCGGCGGGCATCTGTTTCCCGCCGAGGCGCTGGCGCACGAGCTGAAGAGCCGCGGCTATGCCGTGCATCTGGCCACCGACGAGCGGGGCGGACGCTATGCCGGTGCCTTCCCGGCGGACGAGGTGCATGTCGTGCCTTCCGCCACCTTCGGCTCGAAGAACCCGGTCGCGATCCTCAAGGCCGGCCTCAAGCTCTGGCGGGGCTATCGCGGCGCCATCGCCCTGATGAAGCGCCTGCGCCCGGCCGTGGTGATCGGCTTCGGCGGCTATCCGACGGTGCCGCCAATGATGGCAGCCGTGCAGGTGGGCCTTCCCACCATGATCCACGAGCAGAACGCCGTGATGGGCCGCGCCAACAAGTTTCTGGCGCCGCGCGTGCGCGCCATCGCCGCCGGGATTCCGCAGGATCACGCCGATGCCGCGATCAAGGCCAAGATGACCGTGACCGGCAATCCGGTGCGCCCGCCCGTGCTGGAGGCTGCTTCCATTCCCTATGCGGCCAGCCAGGACGACGAGCCGTTCCGCCTCGTGGTGTTCGGCGGCAGCCAGGGCGCGCAGTTCTTTTCCAAGGCGTTGCCGGCCGCAATTGCGTTGATGAGCCCGGCGTTGCGCGCGCGGCTGCGCGTCACCCAGCAGGCCCGGCCCGAGGACGAGGCGGACGTGCGCACCGCCTATGCCGCGGCCGGCATTCCCGCCGAGGTCTCGCCCTTCTTTTCCGACATGGCGGCGCGCATCGGCGCGGCGCATCTCGTGGTCAGCCGGTCCGGCGCCTCCACCGTGTCGGAGATCTGCGTGATCGGCCGCCCCTCGGTGCTCGTTCCCTATCCGCATGCGCTCGACCACGACCAAGCCGCCAACGCGGCGCGGCTCGAGGGCGAGGGCGGCACGGTGGTGGCACCGCAGCGGGAGTTGCCGGCCTCGCGTCTCGCCGAACTGATCCGCCGCGTCGCCGAGGAGCCGACCTATGCCGAGGGCATGGCGAAGGCCGCGAAGTCGGTCGGCATTCCCGATGCCGCCCGGTTGCTCGCCGATCTCGTGGCGTCTATTGCGGGCCCGGGAAACCGACCCTGATTTTTTGACGAGACTTCGCCCTATTTTTTGATGAGACTTCGAAGGAGCGCGCCATGAAGATGCCGCCCAATATCGGCCCGGTGCATTTCATCGGCATCGGCGGCATCGGCATGAGCGGCATCGCCGAGGTGCTCGTCAATCTCGGCTATACCGTACAGGGCTCCGACGCCTCCGAGAACGCCAACGTGCAGCGCCTGCGCGAGAAGGGCGTCACCGTCCATATCGGCCATGCCGCCGAGAATCTCGGGCTCGCCGAGGTCGTGGTGGTGTCCACCGCGATCAAGCGCTCGAACCCGGAGCTGTCGGCCGCGCGCGAGCGGCTGCTGCCGATCGTGCGGCGCGCCGAGATGCTGGCCGAGCTGATGCGCTTCCGGCAGGCGATCGCCATCGGCGGCACCCACGGCAAGACCACCACGACCTCGATGGTCGCGACGCTGCTCGATGCCGGCGGCATGGACCCGACCGTCGTCAACGGCGGCATCATCAACGCCTACGGCACCAACGCCCGCATGGGCGAGGGCAACTGGATGGTGGTGGAGGCCGACGAGAGCGACGGCACCTTCCTCAAGCTGCCCGCCGACGTCGCCGTGGTCACCAACATCGACCCCGAGCATCTCGACCATTACGGCACGTTCGACAAGGTGCGCGCCGCCTTCCGTGCCTTCGTCGAGAACGTGCCGTTCTACGGCTTCGCAGTGATGTGCCTCGACCATCCGGAGGTGCAGACGCTCGTCTCCGAGATCGAGGATCGCCGCATCATCACCTATGGCGAGAATCTGCAGGCCGACGTGCGCTTCGAGAACGTGCGCGCCAAGGGATCGAACTCCACCTTCGACGTCACGATCCGCGACCGGATCACCGGCGAGAGCACGACGATGACCGATCTCGTGCTGCCGATGCCCGGCCGGCACAACGTCTCCAACGCCACGGCGGCGTTGGCCGTCGCCTTCCGAATCGGCATCACGGAGGAGGCGATCCGCCGCGGGCTCGGCGCCTTCGGCGGCGTCAAGCGCCGCTTCACCCACACCGGCCAGTCCAACGGCATCGACGTCTACGACGATTACGGGCACCACCCGGTGGAGATCCGCGCCGTGCTCTCGGCGGCGCGCTCGGCCGCCGAAGGCCGCGTCGTGGCCGTGGTGCAGCCGCACCGCTACACGCGCCTCCAGAGCCTCTTCGCCGACTTCGCCGCCTGCTTCAACGACGCCGACACCGTGATCCTGGCGCCGGTCTATGCGGCGGGCGAGGAGCCGATCGAGTTCGTCAATTCCGAGATGCTGGTGGAGCGCCTGCGCCTCGGCGGCCACCGCGACGCCCGTCTCGTCGACGGTCCCGCCGAGCTCGCGCCGCTGATCCACAAGATCGCCCAGCCGGGCGACATGGTGGTCTTCCTCGGCGCCGGCTCGATCACGCAATGGGCCTACGCCCTGCCGAAGGAGCTCGACGCGCTCGGCACCGCGCCCGCGGCATGACGCCCGCCGCGCTTCGCGATCACCTCGCCGATCCCGCCCACGGTCTTCGCGGCCGGCTGACGCCGGGCGCCGATCTCGCCAAGATCACGTGGTTCCGCACCGGCGGGGCGGCCGATCTCCTGTTCCAGCCCGCCGATGAGGCCGATCTCGCGGCCTTCCTCGCCGCGCTGCCCGACGACGTGCCGCTGACGGTGGTCGGCATCGGCTCCAACCTCCTGATCCGCGACGGTGGCGTCGGGGGCGTGGTGCTGCGGCTGCCGGCCAAGGGCTTCGGCGAGGTCGAGGCGCTCGGCGACGGGCGCATCCGCGCCGGGGCTGCGGCGTCCGACAAGCGCGTGGCGGCGGTGGCGCTGGAGGCCGGGCTCGGCGGCTTCCACTTCCTGCATGGCATTCCCGGCTCGGTCGGCGGCGCCATCCGCATGAACGGCGGGGCCAACGGCGTCGAGACTGCCGATCGGCTGGTGGAGGCGCGCGCGCTCGACCGGGCGGGACGGGTGCACGTTCTGAGCAAGGCCGAGATGGGCTATTCCTACCGCCATGCCGACGCGCCGGACGATCTGATCTTCGTCTCCGCGCTCTTCGAGGGACCGCCCGCCGACCCGGAATCCATCCGTGCCGCGATGGCAGAGGTCCAGCATCACCGCGAGACCGTGCAACCGGTTCGCGAGAAGACCGGCGGCTCGACCTTCAAGAACCCGCCGGGCACCTCGGCCTGGAAGGAGATCGACCGGGCGGGCTGCCGCGGCCTTCGCATCGGCGACGCCGAGATGTCGGCGCTTCACTGCAACTTCATGATCAATGCCGGCGCCGCCTCGGCCTTTGATCTCGAAGCGCTCGGCGAGACCGTGCGTCGGCGCGTCTTCGAGACGGCGGGCATCCTCCTCGAATGGGAAATCAAGCGCCTCGGCCGCTTCACTGAGGGCGCCGCCGTGGAACCCTTCGCCCCCTGAGGTCGGGGGCGGGCACGCCTACCATTTCAGCCCGTTCTTGTTGGGCCCGAGCTGGCCGCCGGGAATGCCACGCGCCGGCCACGGGCCGACCGAATGGAGATCGCGCCCGAGCGCGAAGGTCTCGCTGCGCCGCGGCCGCTCGCGTGGCGGGCGCACGAGCACGTCGATCCGATCGGTGTCCTCGTTCCCCGCCGACGAGCGCGCGGTGACGGCGAGCGTATGCAGGCCGGGCTCCACCGCCCCGGACGAAGCCGACCAGACGCCGCCGCCGGCATCGGCCAGCGCGATCTCGCGCGTTCCCAGCCGCGCCGAGACGGCGGCGACGTCGGCGCCGAAGACCTTCGCCCGGATGGGGAACTCGGCCTCGGGAACCTGCGTCCGCGACTGCGGGTCGGTCATCAGGCGCACGTCCGCCGGCGCGGTGATCAGCGTGAACGGCCATGGCGCGTCCAGCGCCTTGAAGCGCCAGCTGACGGCGTCGCCGTCGAGCGCGCCGAGCGAGAAGCCGGGACCGCCGGGCTCCTCGATCTCGCCGGTGGAGCGGGTGGCCGCGTAGATCACCCGGCCGTCGTTCAGGAGCTCGTTGTAATGGGTGTGGCCGGTGCCGACGAACCGTACGCCGCCCGCCGCGAGGATCGACGCGACCTCGTCCGCGCCCGCGCGGAGGTCGCCGGGATAGGCGTGCATGAAGGTGATCGCCGACTGGCCGGAGTCCTGCGCGGCATTGAGTTCGCGCTTCAGCCAGCGGGTCTGGCTGGCGCCGAGCCGGAAATCCGGCCCGCCGCTGCCGGCCGAAACGATGTCGAGAAAGAGAAGTCGCGCGCCTGCCAGCGTCAGCGCATAGGGCAGGGGCTCCTGCCCAAGATGCCGCGCGAAGCCGTCGAGCGAGCCGGCTTCGAAATCATGGTCGCCCGGCAGCGCGTGCAACGGCAGGCGAAGCGTTCGGGCGATCTCCGCGATCTTCGAGAACTGCTCTTCGGTCGCGTGGTTGGCGTTGTCGCCGGGCAGCACCGCGACGTCGACCTGACCGACGAGGTTCGCGTTGGCCGAGGCGACGAGCTGCCGGAAGAGTTCGAGACTGGCCCAGTCGTCCTGCTCGCAGGCATGGAGGTCGCCGAATTGCAGCCAGGAGATCATAGGCGCGTCCATCCCTTCAAGATCGTGTGATCGCGGCAGCCCAACGAGTGCTCCTACCGGAGGTTCCGTCGTCGTCACCCCGATCTCGGCGAATGGTCCTGGGCGCCCTCGCGCGGCGTGCCGCCCGCACGGTAAACGCCGCCTTTTCGAACGGCCTTACGATTTTCTTTCGAACCGTCCGATCCTTTAACGCCCGCTTAACCATCGGGGGGCGATGAATGGTCTCGGGTGATGGAATGAATGGGAACTGGGGTCGATGACCTTGCATGTCGCGGTCTTGTACGGAGGCTTCTCGACGGAACGGCCCGTCAGCCTCTCCTCGGGCAACGCCTGCGCCGAGGCGCTGGAGGCCGAGGGCTTCCGCGTCTCCAAGGTCGACGTCGGTCGCGACATCGCGCAGGTTCTGAAGGATCTGGCGCCGGACGTGGCGTTCAACGCCCTGCACGGACCCTTCGGCGAGGACGGCACGATCCAGGGCCTCCTCGAATTCCTCGAAATTCCCTACACCCATTCCGGCGTGCTTGCCTCGGCGCTGGCGATGAACAAGGAGAAGGCCAAGATCGTCGCGCGCGCCGCGAAGATCCCGATGGCCGAATCCAAGCTCGTCAACCGGCGCGAAGCCGGGCGGACGCATGTCATGCCGACGCCCTACGTTGTCAAGCCGGTGGCGGAAGGCTCGTCCTTCGGCGTCTTCATCGTGCGGGCCGACCACGCCCATCCGCCGCAGGAACTGCAGTCGCCGGACTGGGCCTTCGGCGAGACGGTGATGGTGGAGCGCTATATTCCGGGCCGCGAGCTGACCTGCGCCGTGATGGGCGACGTGGCGCTTGAGGTCTGCGAGATCACCTCCAACGACCATGCCTTCTACGACTACGACGCCAAATATGCGCCCGGCGGGTCGAACCACGTCATTCCCGCAGCGATTCCCGCCGCCGTCTCGCGCCGCGTGCAGGAGGCCGCGCTCGCCGCCCACAAGGCGATGGGCTGCCGCGGCGTCTCGCGCTCGGACTTCCGCTACGACGACCTCTCGGGCGAACTCGCCTGGCTGGAAATCAACACCCAGCCCGGCATGACCGGCACCTCGCTGGTGCCCGACATCGCGCGCGCCGCCGGCCACTCGTTCGGCGAGCTGCTCGCCTGGATGGTGAGGGACGCCTCGTGCAAGCGCTGAGTGGCCGCCTCTCCATGCCGAGCTTCCAGCGGGTCAGCCCGCTCGTGCTCCGTCTCCAGCGCCTCGGCCGCAAGGTCGTGTTCTCGCTGCGCAACGTCCATCGCGTCCGCCTGCCGCGCTTCCGCACGCTGGCGGTCGGCCTTCTCGGCTCCACTGCGCTCTACGGCATGGTGCTGGGCTCGCACACTGCGGCGGTGGTCGACGTTCTCGCCGAGCCGCTCGGTCTCTCCATCGACAGCGTGGACGTCACCGGCTTCTCGGAGACGAGCGAGATCGATCTCCTGCAGACCCTCTGGATGACGGGCGCGCAGACGCTGCCCGCGCTCGACGTCGACGCCGCCCGCCAGTCGATCGAGGCGATGCCCTGGATCGAGACGGCGACGATCGTCAAGGAATATCCCAACCGCGTGCGCATCGCCGTGGTCGAGAAGCAGCCCTTCGCGCTGTGGCAGCGCGACAAGGATCTCTGGATCGTCGACCATGACGGCAAGGAGATCGTGCCCTACGCCACCACGCGCTTCACCGACCTACCGTTCGTGGTGGGGCCGGGCGCGGCGCGCGAGGCCTCCGACATCCTCGATAAGATGGCGCTGGTGCCCGAGCTCGACACGCGGGTGAAGGCCTATGTGCGCGTCGGCGACCGGCGCTGGGACCTGCGGCTCGACAACGGCGTGGTGGTGCGCCTGCCCGAACTCGAGCCGATCGAGGCGGCCGCCGCCGTGATGCGGCTCGACCGCACCGAGGGGCTCCTGTCGCGCGACATCGTCTCGGTGGACATGCGGCTCGAAGACCGGGTCGTCGTCAAGCTGACCGCGGCGGCGCGCGAGCGACGCGAAAAGGCCCTGAAGGAGCGAGACAAGATCGTGAAGCAGGCCCGCAAGGAGAAGCCGGTATGAGCCTATTCTCCAAATCCCAGGACGAGCTGCCGCGCATGCGCAAGCCCTCGGACCGCCGCACCCGCACCATCTCGGTGCTCGACGTCGGCTCCTCCAAGGTCACGTGCCTGATCGCGCGCCTGAAGCCCCGGCCCGAAAGCGAGATCCTGCCCGGGCGCACCCATGTCGCCGAGGTCATCGGCATCGGCCACCAGCGTTCGCGCGGCGTGAAGTCGGGCGTCGTGGTCGATCTCGACGCGGCCGAGAAGTCGATCCGCTTCTGCGTCGACGCGGCCGAGCGCATGGCCGGGCTGACCATCGAATCCCTCATCGTCTCCGTCGCCGCCGGCCGGCTGAAGTCGCATCGCGGCTCGGCACGCGTGGCGGTGGAGGGCACCGACGTATCGGAGCTCGACCTTCGTCAGGTGCTCGACCGCGCCGCCCACACGCCGCTGCGCGAGGGCCGGGTGGCGCTTCATCGGGTGCCGTTCGACCTGCTGCTCGACGGCGAGGGCGGGCTGGAGAACCCGGTCGGCATGACCGGCTCGCAGCTCGGCGCCGAACTCCACATCCTCTCGGCCGAGGAAACGCCGCTGCGCAACCTCGAGACGGCGATCAACCGCGCCCATCTCGTGGTCGAGGCCTTCGTCGCCACGCCCTACGCCTCCGGCCTCTCGACCCTCGTCGACGACGAGGCGATCATGGGGTCGGCCTGCATCGACATGGGCGCGGGCTCCACCACGATCTCGATCTTTCAGAACGGCCATTTCGCCTATGCTGACGCGGTGGCGCTCGGCGGCCATCACATCACGATGGATCTGGCGCGCGGCCTGTCGATCCGGCCCGAGCAGGCCGAGCGGCTGAAGGTGATGCACGGCAACGCCTTGCCGAGCCAGCTCGCCGACGGCGAGACCGTGTCGGTGGCCCCGCTCGGCGACGAGGGCAACGATGCGCCGATCCAGGTGTCGCGCTCGCTCATCGCCCGCATCATCCGCCCGCGGGTGGAAGAGACGCTCGAACTCATCCGCGACCGGCTGGCGGCGTCCAATCTCGGCCACGTCATCGGCAAGCGCGTGGTGCTCACCGGCGGCGCCAGCCAACTCGCCGGCCTCAACGACGCGGCGCGCACGCTCCTCAACCGGAACGTGCGCCTCGGACGCCCGGTCGGCGTCGCCGGCCTCTCGGCCTCCAACAAGAGCCCGGCCTTCGCCACGGCGGTGGGCCTGCTGATCTACCCGCAGATCGCCTCGGTCGAGCACGTGCCGGAGCATTCCGTCCTCGATTTCGCCTTCGACCAGCGCACGCGGGTCGGACGGTTCGGCTCCTGGCTGCGCCAGAGCTTCTGACACCTTAGCGATGGCAAGCTTCGTGCCATCGTCGAACGATACGGTGCACGCCACGCATCGCTGATCTCTACGAAATGACATGGCCGGCGGGGCGAGGCGGCCGCCTGTAAAAAAGGAAACGACGATGAGCATCACCCTGCAGAAGCCCGACATCACCGAGCTGAAGCCGCGCATCACCGTGTTCGGTGTGGGCGGTGGCGGCTGCAACGCCGTGAACAACATGATCAACGCCGGGCTCGAGGGCGTCGAGTTCGTGATCGCCAACACCGACGCGCAGGCGCTGCGCTCCTCGCGCGCCGAACGCGTCATCCAGATGGGCGTCGCCGTCACCGAGGGCCTCGGCGCGGGTTCGCAGCCCGAAGTCGGTCGCGCCGCGGCGGAAGAATCGCTCGACGAGATCTGCGACCACCTCCTCGGCTCGCATATGTGCTTCGTCACCGCCGGCATGGGGGGCGGCACCGGCACGGGCGCGGCCCCCGTCGTCGCCCGCGCGGCGCGCGAGAAGGGCATCCTGACGGTCGGCGTCGTCACCAAGCCGTTCCACTTCGAGGGTCAGCGTCGCCTGCGCATCGCCGAGCAGGGCATCGAGGACCTGCAGAAGAACGTCGACACGCTCATCGTCATTCCGAACCAGAACCTGTTCCGGATCGCCAACGACAAGACGACCTTCGCCGACGCCTTCGGCATGGCCGATCAGGTGCTCTATTCGGGCGTCGCCTGCATCACCGACCTGATGGTCAAGGAAGGCCTCATCAATCTCGACTTCGCCGACGTGCGTTCTGTGATGCGCGAGATGGGCAAGGCAATGATGGGCACGGGCGAAGCGTCCGGCGAAGGCCGCGCGATGGCCGCCGCCGAGGCCGCGATCGCCAACCCGCTGCTCGACGAGACCTCGATGAAGGGCGCCAAGGGCCTCCTGATCTCGATCACCGGCGGGCGCGACCTCACCCTCTTCGAGGTGGACGAGGCGGCGACGCGCATCCGCGAGGAGGTCGACCAGGATGCCAACATCATCCTCGGCGCGACCTTCGACGAGAACCTCGAAGGCGTGATCCGCGTCTCCGTCGTGGCGACCGGCATCGATAAGGCCGCCATGGAGGTCTACAACCGCTCGCCCGAGGCACGGCCCGTCTCCGGCATCCGCAATGCTCCCGTCGAACAGCCGGTGCAGGTCGCGGCACCCGTCGCCGCGCCAGTGCAGGCCCAGCCCGCGATGCAGCAGCCGGCCGCGCCGACGCAGCCGATCTTCGCGCCGGTGGCCGCGATGGCCGACATCGAGGACGACTTCACCGCCGCCCTCGAGGCCGAGATCGCGCAGGTTCAGCCGCGCGCTGCCGCGCCGCGCCAGCCGATGACCCAGCCGGCCCAGGCCCGCATGCCGCGCGTCGAGGACTTCCCGCCGGTGGTGCAGGCCGAGATCGAGCGCCGCGGCGCCGCGCACGACGCCGCGCACGAGGAGCGGGGTCCGATGGGTCTCCTGCGTCGCCTGACGACCGGCCTGTCGCGCCGCGAGGAGGACGAGGCGATCCTCGCCGATCCCGTGCGTCCGGCCCGCCCGAGCGAAGGCCAGCGCCGCGCCGCGCCGGAGCAGAGCCCCTATGCGCCGCGTCGTCAGGCAGCCGACTCGGCGGCTCGTCCGCAGTCGCTCGGCCGCCCGGCCGGCGAGGAAGACCAGCTCGAGATCCCGGCCTTCCTGCGCCGCCAGTCGAACTGACCTTCACAAGAACATCGCAATCCGGCCGCGGCCCGCCCCTTCCAGGGCGGGCCGTTTTCGTTAGGGCATTGTTTTCCATACCGGAAATCTTTGGTTAACCGAGTGCGCGGTAACACTGGGTAAGAAAGCGTGATTTGGACACAATCCGCCTTCGACCTAGTTTGACATCATGATTTCGTCGCGTGCGTTCCCGGGTCCCGTTCCGATCCGCGCCGCGGTTTTCCAGCCTCCGCGAGACAGCTTCGCTCCGATCAAGGGCGCGCTCCGGGAGGCGGCGAGTAAGGATGCGTAGCGTGGTGACGAAGCAACAGACGATCGGTGCACGGATCGGGTTCGAGGGCGTCGGCGTCCACAGCGGATCGCTCGTGGAACTGTCGCTTCATCCCGCCGAGGCCGACACCGGCATCGTGTTCCATGTCTTCCAGGCCTCCGGCCTCATCCACGAGATCAAGGCCGTCTCGGCCAACGTCTCGTCCACCGATCTTTCCACGATCGTCGGCGATCGTAAAGGCGCTCATGTCGCCACGATCGAGCACATCATGGCCGCGCTCTACGCCATGGAGGTCGACAACGTCGTCGTGCAGATCGACGGCAACGAGATCCCGATCATGGACGGCGGGGCGGACGCTTTCGTGCGCGCCATCGAGAACGCCGGCGTCGTGTCGCAGCGCGCCTCGCGCCGCTTCGTGCGCGTGCTCAAGCCGGTGCGCGTCGAGCTGAACGGCGGCTTCGCTGAATATCTGCCCTACGAGGGCACCCGCTTCGAGGTGGAGATCGAGTTCGCCAGCGCCGCCATCGGTCGCCAGCGCTTCGCCGCCGACCTGACGCCCACCCTGTTTCGCGACGAACTGGCGCGCGCCCGCACCTTCGGCTTCATGAAGGATGTCGAGCGGCTCTGGGCCTCCGGCCATGCGCTGGGCTCCTCGCTCGAGAACTCGGTGGTGATCGGCGACGACGAGACCGTGATCAATCCCGGCGGCCTGCGCTTCGTGGACGAGTTCGTGCGCCACAAGACGCTCGACGCCGTGGGCGATCAGGCGCTGGCCGGCGCACGCATCCTCGGCTGCTATCGCTCGTTCCGTGGCGGGCACCGCCTCAATGCCATGGCCCTCGAGGCGCTGATGGCGGATCGCTCCGCCTTCGAATTCGTGAACGGCGCCAAGCGCCGCACCGATCCGATTCGGCAGGCCCCGATGGTCTCGGCCGCGGCCGCGCCCGCATTCGGTCCGCAGGTTCTCTGAAGCCCGCCGGCCAAGCGGCCAATCGGACGATGCCTTAAAAAAGGCATCATAAAACGTCCTGAAGCGTTGTCGCGGCTCGCACCCTCGGGATAGAGAGTGCAAGCAGGGCGTGGGGACGCCGTGTCCGGGATACCAGGGGGAACCAGTCCGATGGGTTACAAGATGCCGCTGTCCGGCCGATTTCCGGCCGTGTCGATGGCGCTGGCCGTCGCGTCGACCCTGACGCTCGCGGGTTGCATGTCGTCGAAGGATAACGACATCGACGCGCTGGCGCTGGCCTCGCAGACCGAGCCGGCCGACGTGCTCTACAACCAGGGCCTCGCCAATCTCGAAGGCGGACGTCTCGGCGAAGCCGCCAAGAAGTTCGAGGCGATCGACAAGCAGCATCCCTATTCGGAATACGCCCGCAAGGCGCTCGTAATGCGCGCCTTCGCGAGCTACCGCTCGGGCGACTACGACGAGGCCGTGTCCTCGGCACGCCGCTACATCGGCACCTATCCCGGCGCCGAGGATTCGGCCTACGCGCAGTACATCATCGGCCTCTCCTACTTCCGGCAGATCCCCGACGTCACGCGCGACCAGACCGACACCGCCCGCGCCGTGCAGGCGATGCAGGAGGTCGTCGATCGCTACCCCGACAGCGAATATGTCGAGGACGCCCGCACCAAGATCCGCGTCGGCAAGGACCAGCTCGCCGGCAAGGAGATGCAGGTCGGCCGCTACTATCTGGAGCGGCGCGAGTACATCGCGGCGATCAACCGCTTCAAGAACGTCGTCGACACCTTCCCGCAGACCAATCATGTCGAGGAGGCGCTCGCCCGCCTCACGGAGGCCTATTACGCGATGGGTCTGACGCAGGAAGCCCAGGCCTCCGCCTCCGTGCTCGGGCAGAACTTCCCGGAATCGCAGTGGTACAAGGACAGCTACGCGCTGCTGCAGTCGAAGGGTCTTGAGCCGCGTTCGGGCGGCACGAGTTCATGGTTCGCCAACGCCACCCGCCGCATCACCGGAGCGGGCGAGGCACCGGCGCGCTCGACCACGGCGCAGGTCAGCGGCGAGCTTCAGCCGCCGCGCTCCTGACCGCGCAATCACCCCCGCATCGAGGCCGCCTTCGGGCGGCCTTTTTCGTTCGCGCCGCCGTTTCGCCGCCGCGCGAGCCTTCCTGCGGGTGGGATGGGAGCCTATGTAGCGAGCAAGCCGCCGACACGGCGCCGATTGCCAATCCAGCCGCGCCGGTCTAGCAGTCCCTCAATGCTCGTTCACCTTTCGATCCGCGACATCGTCCTCATCGACCGGCTCGACCTCGCGCTGAACGACGGCCTGTCGGTGCTGACCGGCGAGACCGGCGCCGGCAAGTCGATCCTGCTCGACGCGCTGTCGCTGGCGCTGGGCGGGCGCGGCGACGGCGGCCTCGTGCGCCACGGCGCCAAGCAGGGCGAGGTCTCCGCGGTCTTCGACCTGCCGGGCGGCCATCCCGCGCGGCGCGCCCTCACCGAAAACGGCTTCGACGACGACGGCGACCTGATCCTGCGCCGCATCCAGAGCGCCGACGGGCGCACGCGCGTCTTCATCAACGACCGCCCGTCCAGCGTCTCCCTGATGAAGGAGATCGGCACGACGCTGGTCGAGATCCACGGGCAGCACGACGACCGGGCGCTGGTGGACCCAGAGGCCCACCGCCGGCTTCTCGACGAGTATGGCGGGCTGACGGGCGAAGCGGGGGAGGTGACGGCCGCCTTCGAAGCCTGGCGCAAGGCCGAGAGCGAATTGACTCGCCATCGCAAGCGCGTGGAAGCAGCGGCCCGCGAGGCCGACTATCTGCGCTCGTCCGTCGAGGAGTTGACGGAGCTGAAGCCAGCCGTCGGCGAGGAGGAGGAACTCGCGGAAGCGCGCGGCCGGATGATGCGCTCCGAGAAGATCGCCACCGACGTCAACGATGCGCACGAGGAATTGGCGGGATCGGCCTCGCCCATTCCGGGGCTGGCCGGTCTCTCGCGCCGCCTCGACCGGCGCAAGGACGAGTTGCCGGGCCTGCTGGACGAGGCGCTGGCCCGCCTCGACACCGCGCTCGACGCGCTGTCCGACGTGCAGATGAGCCTGCAGGGCGCGCTGCGCAGCCTTGAGTTCGACCCGCGCGCGCTGGAGCAGACGGAGGAGCGGCTCTTCGCGCTGCGCGCCGCCGGGCGCAAGTACAATGTGCCTGTGGACGATCTCGCCGCGCTCACCGAGCGCATGGTGGCCGATCTCGCCGAGCTCGATGCCGGCGAGGAGCGCCTCGGCCAGCTGGAGGGCGAGGTCGGCGAGCGCCGCGTGCTCTTCGACGAGCGGGCCGCCGCCCTTTCCATCAAGCGCCACGAGGCCGCGAAGCTTCTCGAGGCGGCGGTCATGGCCGAGCTGCCCGACATGAAGCTCGAGCGCGCCGCCTTCATCGTGGAGATGGCGAGCGACGCCGCGCAGCGCAGCGCCGCCGGCATCGACACGGCGGAATTTTGGGTGCGCACCAACCCCGGCACGCGCGCCGGGCCGATGATGAAGGTGGCCTCGGGCGGCGAGCTCTCGCGCTTCCTCCTCGCGGTGAAGGTGGCGCTCGCCGACAAGGGCTCGGCGCCGACGCTGGTCTTCGACGAGATCGACACGGGCGTCGGCGGTGCGGTCGCGGACGCGATCGGCCGGCGGCTGGCGCGATTGGCGGGGCGGGTACAGGTGCTCTCCGTCACCCATGCGCCGCAGGTGGCAGCGCGCGCGACGACGCATCTGCTCATCTCCAAGGGCGAGGCGGTGCCCGGCGAGGAGCGCCTGTCGACGCGTGTCGAGACGATCGACGTGCCGGCGCGGCGCGAGGAGATCGCGCGCATGCTCGCGGGCGAGAGCGTGACCGACGAGGCGCGCGCGGCCGCCGCGCGGCTGATCGGCGCGGCCGGCTGAGGCTCGCGGGGCGAGACTCCGGCGCGCGCCGGCGCTAGAACTCGGACCGAGTTCCGAGAGCGAGACTGCCGCCGCCATGCCCGACCTGAAAGCCGTCGAAACCCTGGACCCGGGCGAGGCCGCGGCCGAGCTGGAGCGCCTCGCCGGCGAGATCGCCGAGCACGACCGGCGCTATCACGAGCGCGACGCGCCGACGATCTCGGATGCTGCCTATGATGCGCTCCGCCGTCGCAACGCCGCGATCGAGCGCCGCTTCCCCGATCTCGTGCGGACCGACTCGCCCTCGCTGCGGGTCGGCGCCGAGCCCTCCGCCAAGTTCGCCAAGATCCGGCACGCGCTGCCGATGCTCTCGCTCGACAACGCCTTTTCCGACGAAGACGTGGTGGATTTCGCCCGCCGGGTCCGGCGGTTCCTGGCGCTCGACGACGACGCGCCGCTGGCGATCACCGCAGAGCCGAAGATCGACGGCCTCTCGCTGTCGCTACGCTACGAGGACGGGCGTCTCGTCTCCGCGGCGACGCGCGGCGACGGGGCGGTGGGCGAGGACGTGACGCGCAACGCGCTGACGATCGACGACATTCCCCATCGCCTCAGCCATGCGCGGCCGGCGGTCTTCGAGGTGCGCGGCGAGGTCTACATGACCCATGCCGACTTCGCTGCGTTGAACGCGGGGCTCGCCGGCACGGCGGAGACCGACGACGGGGCGGACGAGGACGACGGCGAGCCGGCGCCGGGCAAGGTCCGCCAGTTCGCCAACCCGCGCAACGCGGCGGCGGGATCGCTGCGCCAGAAGAACCCCGAGATCACCCGCTCGCGTCCGCTGCGCTTCTTCGCCTATGCGTGGGGCGAGGTCAGCGAGAGGCCCGGCGACACGCAGAGCGAGGTGGTCGAGGCGCTCGGGCGCATGGGCTTCCGCACCAATCTGCAACCCCATGCAGGTGCCCAGCCGCTGATGCGCCGGTTCGAGACGGTGGAGGGGCTGGTCGAGCACTATCGCCGCATCGAATCGCAGCGCGCGACGCTCGGCTACGACATCGATGGCGTCGTCTACAAGGTGGACGATCTCGGCTTCCAGGGCGATCTCGGCTTCGTGTCGCGCTCGCCGCGCTGGGCGATCGCCCACAAGTTTTCGGCCGAGCAGGCGACGACGATCGTCGAGGCGATCGACATCAATGTCGGGCGCACCGGCAAGCTGGCGCCGCTGGCGCGCCTCAAACCCGTCACCGTCGGCGGCGTCGTGGTCTCCAACGTCACGCTGCACAACGAGGACTACATCGCCGGGCGCGACGCCGAGGGCGAGCCGATCCGGGGTGGGCGCGACGTGCGCGTCGGCGACACCGTTGTGATCCAGCGCGCCGGCGACGTCATTCCGCAGGTGGTGGACGTGGCCGAGGGCGAACGCGGGCCGGAGCCCTTCCGGTTTCCCGACCATTGCCCGGTCTGCGGCTCCAAGGCGGAGCGCGAGATCAACCCTCGCACAGGGCGGCCAAGTTCCATGCGCCGCTGTACCGCGACCCTGACCTGCCCGGCACAGGCCAAGGAAGGGCTGAAGCACTTCGTCTCGCGCAACGCCTTCGACATCGAGGGCCTCGGTCAGACCTTCGTGGAGGCGCTGTTCGACGCCGGGCTGGTGAAGCAGCCCGCCGACATCTTCCGGCTTCCCGTCGAGCCGCTGAAGACGCTGATCGAGGAGCGGGCGCTGGCGCTGCGCCTCGCCAACGAAGCCGAGGAGGACGCGGCGCTGGCGGCCAAAGGTCTGGCGCCGAAGACGCGCGGCAAGCGCAAGGCCTACGACTACACGAAGGCGACGCGGAACCTCGTCGACGGGATCGACGCCCGGCGCTCGATCGCGCTCGATCGCTTCGTCTTCGCGCTCGGCATTCCCGAAATCGGCGAGACCACGGCCAAGGCGCTTGCTCGCAGCTTTCCCGACGTTCCCGCCATCGAAGCGGCGGCGCGCGCGGCCTTCGCCGACCAGCCGGGGGAGGCATGGTCGCGCTTCCTCGCCATCCCGAAGATCGGCGAGGGCACGATGGAGAGGCTGGCGACCGTGACGCCTGAGGAACTCGCCGATCCCGAGTTCGACCCGGCCCGCAGTGAGCGCCTGCGCCTCAACAGCGCGCAACGCCTGAGCCTGCGCGAGCGCTATACCGAAGCCGCAGAGCGCCGCGCCGCGCTCGCCGAAGCCGTAGAGGCCCGGCCGGGCCCGGCCTACGAGGTGCTCGCGGGGCTGCCCGACGTCGGCCCGGTGGCGGCGCTCTCGCTCGCCCGCTTCTTTGCGGAGGCGCACAATCGCGAGGCCGTGGCGGCGCTGCTCGCCGCGGGGGTCGAGACCGAGGCGCCGGCGCGTCCCGTGACGGCGGGCTCGCCCGTCGCCGGGCAGACGGTGGTGTTCACCGGCACGCTGGAGAAGATGACGCGGATCGAGGCGAAGGAGCGGGCGGAGGCGCTCGGCGCCAAGGTGGCGGGCTCGGTGTCGAAGAAGACCGACCTCGTCGTGGCCGGGCCGGGCGCCGGCTCGAAGCTCACGGACGCGCAGAAGCATGGAGTGCGCGTCGTCAGCGAGGACGAATGGCTGGACATGATCGGCACCGGATGATTCGAAGAGAAAATGCCGACCGAATGCCGGCGACCGACGCGTTCGAGCCGGGAAGGGGAGAGCCGCGATGACCGTCGTCGCCATCGATTTCGAGACCGCCAATGCGGCGCGCTCCAGCCCCTGCGCCGTCGGCCTCGCCTTCGTCGAGGGCGGCGTCGTGACGCGTCGCGCCTATCATCTCATCCGTCCGCGCGACATGCGCTTCGACCCGATGAACATCCGCGTCCACGGCATCCGCCCGCGCGACGTGGAGGACGCGCCGGAATTTCCCGCCGTCTTCGAGAGCTTTGCCGACGAGCTCGACGGCGCGCTGGTGCTCGCCCACAACGCAAGCTTCGATCTCGGCGTGATCCGCGAGACGGCGGGGCTCTACGGGCTGGCGCATCCCGCCTTCGCCTCGCTCTGCACCGTCTCGGTGGCGCGCCGACTGTGGCCGGACATGCCGAGCCGCCGGCTGTCGGCGCTCGCCGCGCGCTTCGAGGTCGGATTCACGCATCACCATGCGGGCGAGGACGCCTATGCCTGCGCCCGCATCGCGCTGGAGGCGGTGCGCGAGACCGGCGCCGCGGACATTCGCGATCTCGCGGGCACCACCCGGCTCGCCAAGCCCGTGGCGGCGATGCGCGCCCGCGCGTCGGAGGGGATCGCTGCCCGCGCGATGGCGGCGCGGCTGCCGCGCCCCGCGGACGGCGCACATCGCCTCGTGGTGCTCGGCTCCAAGGGCACGCCCTACGACGTGACCCTCTCGGCGAAGCGCGACGGCTCCTGGCGCCTCGCGTGCTCCTGCGTCGGCGCGCGCTTCCGGCCGGACTGCCGGCACGTGCGCGAACTCTCGGCCGGCGATTTCCGCAACCTGCACGAGGCCGGCCCGGCGGAACGCGCGGTCCTCGCCGCCTTCGTCCGGGGTCGCACCGGGTCGTCGCTTCGCGGCTGAGCGCAAGTCGCAGCCGTTCTTTGGAGGTGGGGAACGCGGCCGAACCCGCCGGGTGACGGGGCGATGCTCCCGCGCGACGATCGGGGCCTCGCACTTTCCACGGTGGCGTGGCCGCGCCGACACGCCGTTCCCGGCCGAACGCGGTAGAAGCGGTCCCGACTCCATCGAAGGCTTGTCCGCCGTGCGCCCGACCTCCGACTTCTCCGACGCGCTGCGCGACAGCCTGCCGCTTCTCGTGGCGCTTGTGCCCTTCGGCGCGGTCTACGGTGCCTTCGCGGTCTCGTCGGGTCTCAGTGTCACGCAGACGCTGGGCTTCTCGCTGATCGTCTATGCCGGCGCCAGCCAGTTCCTGGCGCTGCAGCTCATCGGCGTCGGATCGCCGCTCTGGGCGGTTCTCGTCGCGGTCTTCGCCATCAACGCCCGCCATATCCTCTATTCCGCGTCGGTCGGGCGCCATCTCCAGCGCTTCTCCGGGCCGGCGAAGGCCGCCGCCTTCTTCCTTCTGGTCGATCCCTCCTTCGCGGCGGCCGAAGCGCGGGCCGCGAGGGGTTCGCTCGGCAAGACCTACTACTTCACCTTCGCCCTCGCGCTCTATGTCGGCTGGGCGCTGGCGAGCCTCGCGGGGGCCGTGTTCGGCGGTCTCATCGACGATCCCCGGCGCTACGGGCTGGATTTTGCCATCCCCGTCTACTTCCTGGCGCAGACCATGGCGTTCCGCGCGCGCGACGGCTTCTGGATCGTCGCGGGCGTGTCTGCCCTCGTCGCGATTCTCGCCGCGGCGACGCTCGGGCCGCCCTGGCACGTGACGCTCGGAGGCCTCGCGGGCGTCGCCGTGGCGGCGCTGCGCGCCGGCCGAAGGGGAGCGGCAGCATGAACGACATCTGGTGGCTGATCACGCTGTCGGCGGTGCTGACATACGGCACGCGCGTCGGCGGCTATCTTCTACTGGCGCGGATGGAGCGCATTCCCCCGCGTCTCGACGCGGCGCTCAACGCCGTGCCGGCGGCGGTGCTCACCGCCATCGTCTCGCCCGTCTTGATCGACGGCGACACGGCCGAGCGCGTGGTCATCGTTCTCTGCGGGTTTCTCGCGCTGCGCCTCTCGCTCCTGCAGACCGTGATCGTCGGCACGGCCTCGGTCGCCTTCCTGCGCTCGGTCGGCCTCTCCTGACGCGACAAGGCCCGCGCGACGGGTTTCGCGCGGGCCTTGTCGAAGTTCAGTGCGAGACGACGATCAGGCTTCCTGAATCGCCGAGAGCTTCCAGTCGGCGCCGGGCTCGCGCACGAAGGTCCAGACCTCCGTCGATTCCACCGGCTGCGACGCGTCGCCTTCCTTGAGGGCGCCCGTCGTGCGGTCGCGCATCGTGTCGATCATCGCGTAGCGCATTGCGACCGTCGCATAGTCGCGCGTTCCCTCGCGCCAGCTCTCGGCCACGTCGCCCTGCAGCAGGCTGACGTCGGACACGTCGTTGCGGAGGCCGCGGGCGGCGTTACCGGCAAGCTCTTCGGACAGGTAGGACATGACCTCCGGCGTCGTGATCTCGCGCAGCGCCGCGTAGTCTTCGCGCGAGAAGGCGGCCTGCAGGGCGTGCAGCGTGCGCTCGAACTCGTCGAGATCGGCCTTGCCGACGCCGATCGCATCGGTGCCCGGACGCCCGCTTGCGGCCGGGCCACTGCCGTATCCGGTCGCCTGGGCGGCATTGGCACGCGGGTTCAGACCCTCGAACATCGAGCGACCCGCGTTGCCGTTGCCCGCCGCGCCAGCCGGCGAAGTGCCGGCCATCGCCGGGTTGGCCGAGCGGCGACGAAGGAAGCGCATGATGAAGTAGGCCAGCAGCCCGAGAAGCGCGATCTGCACGATGAAGCCGAGCATGCCTGCCATGCCGCCGAAGCCCGCGCCCATCAGCACGCCGAAGAGACCGCCGATGAGAAGGCCACGCATCATCGCGCCGCCGAAGCCGGAGCCGAACATGCCGGAGCGCGCGCCGGTCGCGGCGGTCGCCGCACCGGCGGTCTGGGCGGGCGAGGTCATCGAGCGCTGCACGGGCGCCGCGGCCGGTGCCGTGTTGGTGGCGGGCGCGGACTGGAAGGTGCGCGTGCCCCGGCTGCCGAAGCTGCCGCCGCGCCGGGCCTCGGCATGATCGACGAGCACGACCGAGAACGCCATCGTCAGCGCGGCCACCACGGCAGCGATGCGCCCGTTTCGTGTGATCTTCATCGAGTGAGGTCCTTCCTGGTTGAAGTCGTCCACCGATATAGGGACGTGAGGTGAACGATCGAAAGGGCGGGGACACGTTTCCCTGCACTTCCGCGATCAAGATTTCGCCAGCTTGCACGCTCAAGCGCCACGGCCGCGTCCGTGCTCCGGGCAAGATCCGCAACGCTGCGTCGTCGTCAGCACCTCTTCTTGCGATGCGGCATAGGGGTTATAGAAATGCGATGACGACGCTCGAACCTCCCGCACAGGCCGCCGCCACCGCGCCGATCTCGCGCGCCGCCACGATCCTCATGGCCGTGGCCGCCGGCGCGCTCGCGGGCAATCTCTACTACGCGCAGCCCGTGGTCGCCCTCATCGGCGACGATCTCGGCCTGCCGCCGGCGCTGGAAAGCACGATCGTCACCGCCTCGCAGCTCGGCTACGCGATCGGCCTCGTGCTGCTCGTGCCGCTCGGCGACGTCGTGGAGAACCGGCGGCTGATGCTCGGGACGATGGGAGCCGCGATCCTCGGCCTCGTCGCGCTGGCGCTGGCGCCCACCGCCGCGATCCTCTTCGCGGCGACGCTCGGCGTCGGCATCGCCTCCGCGGCGGCGCAGATGATCGTGCCGCTCGCCGCCTCCTTCGCGCCGCCGGAAACGCGCGGACGCGTCGTCGGCAACATCATGACGGGCCTTCTCGGCGGCATTCTCCTGGCCCGCCCGCTGTCGAGTTTTCTGGCGGGCCTCGTCGGCTGGCGCGGCGTCTTCGTGCTGTCGGCCGTGCTCGTCGCGGGTCTCGCGCTCGCCGGGCTGCGGCTCTTCCCGCGGCGGATGCCGGCGGGGCGCGTCGGCTACGGCGCGCTGATCGCGTCGCTCGGCCGGCTCTTCGTGCGCGAGCCCGTGCTGCGCCGGCGCGCGCTCTATCATGCCGCGCTCTTCGCCGCCTTCGGCATCTTCTGGACGGGCGCGCCGATCGTGCTCCTCCACGCGCCGTTCTCGCTGTCGCCCCAGGCCGTGGCGCTGTTCACGCTGAGCGGCGTGCTCGGCGTCTTCGCCGCGCCCGTCGCTGGGCGGCTCGCCGATCGCGGCCTGTCGCGCATCGGCACGATGGGCGCGATCTCGCTCGTGGCCGGCGCGATGGCGCTGGCCTTCCTCGGCGCGGGGTCGCTGGCCGCCTTCGTGGTGGCGGGCATCCTTCTCGATCTCGGCGTGCAGGCCAATCTGGTGATCGGCCAGCGCGAGATCTTCCAGCTCGACGAGAGCATCCGCAACCGGCTGAACGCCGTCTACATGACGACCTTCTTCCTCGGCGGCGCGCTCGGCTCGGCCCTCACGAGCCCGGTGCTCGAATGGGCGGGCTGGCGCGGCGTTGCGGCGATGGGTTGCGCCTTCCCGCTGGCGGCGCTCGCCTATTTCGGCTGGGCGGAACGGCGCACGCGCTGACAAACTCGGCGTGTTTTGCCCGGCGCCCCGCTTTCCTGTAGGACCGGGCGAAATCCGCATCACGAGGCCGCAATGACCGATCCGACATCCCGTCCTCCTCGCCGGAAGGCGCATGCGCTGCGCTGGGCGCTCTGGGTGCTCGTGGCGGCCATCGTCGCGCTGCTCGTGCTCGTGGTGGTGTTCGGGCGGCAGGAGACGAGCGCGGTTCGCGATGCCGGCGTCTACGGCTCGTCGTTCCAGCTCGTCGATCAGAACGGCGGCCCGGTGAGCGAGTCGGTGCTGCGCGGGCGCCCGACTGCCCTGTTCTTCGGCTTCACGCATTGCCCGGACGTCTGTCCGACGACGCTCTACGAGCTCGCCGGCTACCAGAAGGCGCTGAAGGCCGAAGGGCGCGACCTCGCCATCGTGTTCGTCTCGGTCGATCCGGAGCGCGACACGCCCGATGTGCTCCGCACCTATGTCGGCTCGATCGGGGCGGACGTGACGGCGGTAACCGGCGATCCCGCCAAGGTCGCCGCGATGCTGGACGGGTTCGGCATCTATGCCAAGAAGGTGCCGCAGGGCGAGGACTACACGATGGACCACACGGCCTCGGTGATCCTGCTCGACCGCGCCGGCGCCTTCAAGGGCACCATCGCCTATGGCGAGGATCCCGAAGCCGCCAAGCTGAAGCTCGCCCGCCTCGCGGCGGCCTGAGCCATCGCGCTCGCCGAGACAGGGAAGACGTCATTGGGTCAGGTTCGTTTCCATGCGCGCGGTTCACGCCGCGACGCGCAAGCGCTCTACGAGCGCCTCGACGTGCTGTTCGGCGAGGACGGCTCGCCCGTCGCGATCACCGAGATCGACGAGGCGGCCGACATCCACGAGGTCTCCGTCTATTTCGAGGAGGCCGGCGAGGTCGACGAGGCCGGTGTGGTTCATGCCTTCGCGGGCTTCGGCTGCGAGCGAGAGGATCTGCCGGAGATCGACTGGATGGCGCAGGTGCTCGCCGACCTGAAGCCGGTGCGCGCCGGCCGCTTCCTCGTGCACGGGGCGCACGACCGCGACCGCGTGCGCTCCAACGATCTCGCCATCGAGATCGAGGCGGGGCAGGCCTTCGGAACCGGACACCACGGCACCACGGCGGGGTGCCTGTCGATGATCGAGACGGTGATCCGCCGGCGCCGGCCCGCGGTGGCGCTGGATCTCGGCACCGGCAGCGCGGTTCTGGCGATCGCCATCGCCAAGCTCGCCCGCGTGCCGGTGCTGGCGACCGACATCGATCCGGTGGCGGTCGCGGTGGCGCGGGAGAACGTGCGGGCCAATCAGGTCCACGACTTCGTGACGCTGGCGACGGCGACGGGCTTCTCGGCGCCGGCGTTCCGGGATTTCGCGCCCTTCGATCTCGTGGTCGCCAACATTCTGGCGGGACCGCTGATGAGGCTCGCGCCGGTGCTCGCCCGCCATCTCGCGCCCGCCGGCGACGTCATCCTCTCAGGGATTCTAGCGCGTCAGCGCAACGGCGTGCTCGCGGCCTATCGCCAGCAGGGGCTGTTCCACCATCAGACGCTGCGTCGCGACGAGTGGGTCACGCTGCATCTGCGGCGCAATCTCAATCCCGTCGGACGGTGAGGTCGGCCGGCCCTTCGCCGGGCCGGTATCGCGAGTTCGAAACGAAAAGGCCCCGCGCGTTGCCGCACGGGGCCTCGTCGGATGAATGGGTCTTCGCGGAATGTATTCGCGCAGCGCTTGGCGCCGCGGAAGTCTCAGACGCGGTGCGGAGCAGCCGCTTCGAACATCGAGCCGCGAATGGCGGTGAGATGCGTCAGCGGGTCCATGTCGAGAAACACGGGACGGCCCGAGGACTGCAGCGAACGGGTGGACGGACGCGAACGATCGAGGGTCACGGGCCGGCGCGACGTGAAGCCGAGGCGGGTGGGGTGCGATTCGAGGCGGTCTGTACGGGCAGTCATCGGTCGGTCTCTTCAAGCTGGTGGACGTGTCGTCTCCCGCAAAGACATATGATGCACCGCAGCAGAAAGAGCTATGCCGTTCCGTGCATAGGTCGCGTGCCGAGAACGCAAGGCAATTCGCCGCCGATCTTCATCATTCCTTCATGATGTTCGGCCGCTGGGAACCGTTAACTGTCGCGATCCGCGGCGGCCGGCCGGGTGCTCTTTCGCTGTGCGCTTCAATAGTTCTCGGCGATCCGACGGCGAACGAAATCGAGCGAGACGTCCATCGCCTCGATGGATTCCTCGATGTCGCGCCGCTGGTCCAGCAGGATCTCGCGCTGCTCCTCGAACCGCTGCAGGGCGCGCTCGAGCTGCCTTCGGCGCCCATTCGGCTCGTGGTAGATCTCGATGATCTGCTTGGCCTCGGTGAGCGAGAAGCCGAGGAGCTTGGCGAGCAGCACCAGCCGAAGCCGCATGCGGTCGCGCTTCGAGTAGAGCCGCGTCGTTCCGCGCCGCTGCGGGCTGACGAGGCCGAGCCCCTCGTAGAACCGCAGCGTGCGAAGGCTGACGCCGAATTCGCGCGCGAGGTCGCCGATGCGGTAGATCGAGGGAGCGTGTTCATCCCCGCTCTGCGCATTCAACAACTGGTGAATGCCGATCCGCAGATCGGTGTCGGCGTTCTCTGCCATGGTCGATCGGGTCATGTCGTCTGATGCATCGATGTCTGTCGGAGGTTGGCTTCGTGTGGGCGCCGGATCTCGCCGGTCGTGTGGCTGGACGGTCGATCTTGTGACCGCACTCATGATACCGCAAGGTTTCTTTACGGCCAATCCAGCTTCAATCCCGCTTCTCTTACTATTCCCTTAATGCGGAGCCGGCCGTGTTCGAGGCCGCGCATAGGATAGTCCGGGTCGAGCCGGTCGGCCGATCACCCGAGGCAGGTGGCGGTGAGAGGAGCACAACATGTCCCCCAATGAGCCCCGCTTGAAGGTTCGTGCCGACACGCAGACCCGCGCCGCCGATCCCTCGTTCTCGTCGCTGTCGAAGACGCTCGAAGACTTGGAAGCACGCCTGTCGCGCCTCGCGGTGGGACGGCGTCCCGATCCGGCCGAGGCGGCCTCGGTGGAGCCGCCGCATGCCGAGGTCACGCCGGCCGCCGCCGAGGCGCCGACGCCGGACTCGCCGAGCGTGCGCCTTCGCGCGATGACGGCCAGCCGCCGCAGCCGCAAGCCCGCGCTCGAAGAGGCGGTGTCGACGATGACGGTGGAGCGGCAGCTGAACGCCGACCCGGTGTCGAAGCAGCCGGCGCCCCGCACGCCCGCGCCGCGCGCCAAGGCGAGCACGTCGGACCGCCGCTTCGGCACGATCGCCGGCGAGGTCGAGCAGCTGCAGATGCAGAGCGCGACGCTGACGATGGTCAAGGATCTGGCGAGCGAGCTGACGGCGCTGCGCGCCGACATCGTCGCCCAGACCGCGCCCGACCTGTCGCCGCGGCTCGAGGAGCTGCGCCATTCCTTCTCCGACCTGAAGACGATGATCGCCGAGCGCCAGGGCGCCGACCGCATCGGGGCCGAGATCTTCGAGATCATGGAAGCGCTGACGGAGCTGACGGTCGGCACCGCCGACCAGACCTCCATCGACGCGCTGCGCACCGAGCTGGATTCGGTGGCCACGATGGTCGGCCAGCTTGCCCGCGAAGAATCGGTCGAGGCCGTGCAGCGGCGCTGGGACGATTTCGAGAGCCGCATCGCCGACCGCATCGAACTCGACAACCAGGCCAAGCGCGACCTGCGGGTGGAGCTGGAGCGGCTGCGCGGATCGCTGCGTTCGCTCGCCACCGAGGAGCAGATCCTCGCCGTGCAGCAGCGCTGGGAGGAGTTCGAGTCGCGCTATCTCGAGTCCTCGCGCATCCAGACCGAAGAGACGCTGACCCGGTTCCTGCGCGACGAACTGGGGGGGCTGCGCACCAAGCTCGATCTCATCGCCGAGGCGAGCTCGCCCGAGGCGCTCGACGCGCGCTTCGGCGCCATGGCCGAGCGCTTCTCCACGGGCGATCTGGAAGCCGGCATCGCGCGTCTTTCGGACCGCATGGGCGAGATCGAGCTGGCGCTCGTCGGCCTGCCCGAGATCCTGCAGATCGACCAGATGGAAGGGCGCATTCAGGCGCTCGCCGACAGCGTCGAGCGGCTGGCCGCCGAAATGCGCGAGCCCGATCTCGAACAGTTCGGCATTCTCGAGGAGCGTCTTGACGAGATCTCCGCCGCCATCGTCACCGCCACCGCCTACCGCCAGGTCGAGCTCGACATGGCGCCGATCGAGCGCATCGAGGCCCGCGTCGCCGAGCTCGCCTCGCGTGTCGATCGTCTGGCCGAGAGCGGCGAGGCCGATCTCCTGTCGGTGCAGATCGCCGCGCTCGCCGAGCGCATCGAGGACATGGGCGCGCGTCCCGACGCCGATCTCGGACAGCGCATCGACACGCTGTCGGAGCGGGTCGAGACCTTGTTCGCACGCGCCGAGAGCGGCGCCGGCGCGGCGGCCTTCGAGGACCGTCTGAACAAGCTTGCCGCGCGTCTCGAAGAGTCCGCCGGCACCAAGGGCGTCGATCCCACCGTCGTCCAGGCGTTGGAGATGCAGGTCGGACGGCTGGCGGATCATCTCGCCGGCACCCCCGGCCTCGGCGGCGAAGAAGGCACCGAGATCACCCGCCGCCTCGACGTGCTGGAGCGCCAGCTCGACGAGAATCGCGACAGCATCCTCGTGGCGGCGCGCACCGCGGCCGACGAGGCCGTGCGTCGCATGCAGGACGAGGACGGTCGCCGCGAGAACGTCTATGTGCGCGAACTCGCACAGGACCTTCGCAATCTCGAAGCGCTCTGCCGCGACAGCGACGAGCGCGCCTACGGCGTCTTCGATGCGGTGCACGCCACGCTCTCCAAGATCGTCGAGCGCCTGACCGGCATCGAGGCCGAACTGCGCGGCCAGAATGCAAGTTCCGAGGTCGCAATGGGCGAGGCCGCGAGCGTCGCGCCCGCCTCGGCGCAGACTCCCGTCACGTCCAGCTTCGAGACGGCAGCCCTGGCTTCGGTGGTTGCCGACGAACCCAAGGGTTTGCGGGCCGCCATCAACCGGCGTCTGTCGCGCCGCCCGGCGGTCTCCGACGCCGCGCCGTCGCTGGCCGAGCGGGTCCATCCGCCGCTGCTGACGGCCGAGGAGGCCCTCGACGATGCGGTGGAGCCGAGCTGGTCTTCCACCGTCTCTCCCTCGCTCGACGCCCCCTCGCTGGATGCCGCCGACCAGTTCGTCTCGCGCGAAGCCAACCGACCGCTCGAGCCGGGCTCCGGCGCACCCGACATCGCCGCGTTGATCGAGCGCGTGCGCCTGCAGCAGCGCGGGCTGGAGCCGGCGTCCGCCGAACCGATCGCCAAGGCGGACTTCATCGCCGCCGCCCGCAAGGCCGCGATGGCCGCCGCCGCCGAGGCGGAAGCGCAGCGCGATCGCCAGGGCGACGAGAGTGGCCCGCACGAGGACAAGGCCGGCCGCCGCAAGCCGATCCTGATGGCGGTGGGTGCCGTTCTTCTGGCGCTCATGGCGATCCCGCTCGGCGCCAAGTATCTCGCCGACGACGGCGCCGGGCTCGAGGCGATCGTCGCCGACGCCGGTCCCGCCCGCACTCTCGACGCGCCCTCCACCGAAATTGCCGCGACGACCGCGCCTGCGGCGAGCGCCGAGCCCGCATCGTCGCTCGCCGCGCCGGTCGTGGATCTCGCCGCCGAGACCGTGGCGCCGGCCTTGGCCGTCGCCCCCTCCATCGTCGCCGAGCCGGCCTCCGCCGAAGCTCCTCCGGTGCCGAGCGAAGCGGAAAGGGCTTCGGCTGCGATGCCGGCGGGCGACGCGGCGGGTCCGGCCGTCGCGGCTCTGCCGGAAGCTGCCGAAAGCGAACCTGCCGTGGCGGAAGCCGCCGCGATCGCGGCGCCCGCAGCAACCGCGGGGGCGACCCTCCTCGCCAGCGCCGAGGCCAAGCTGCCGACGGACGCACGCGGCGCGATGCCGGCCATGCCCGCCGACATCGGCCCGAAGGCGCTGACGGACGCCGCTGTGAAGGGCGAGCCCGTGGCGCTCTTCGAGGTCGGGCTGCGGCTGATGGAAGGGCGCACCGGCGCGCCCGATCCGGCCGCCGCGATGACCTGGTTCGCTCGTTCGGCCTCGCTCGGCTTCGCGCCGGCGCAGTATTCGCTCGGCACCCTGTTCGAGAAGGGCAACGGCGCGGCGCGCGACACCGGCGCGGCGCGCGACTGGTATCGCCTGGCGGCCGACCAGGGCAACGTGCGCGCGATGCACAATCTCGCCGTGCTCTACGCCACCGGCATCGAGGGCGTCTCCGATCCCGAGACCGCGGCGCAGTGGTTCGTGAAGGCTGCCCAGCACGGCATGCCCGACAGCCAGTACAATCTCGGCATCCTCTATGCCCGCGGTGCCGGCGTTCCGCAGGATCTCGGCGAATCCTACCGCTGGTTCAAGATCGTCGGCCAGAGCGGCGACAAGGACGCGCTCGCCAAGATGGGCGAAGTCGGCAAGTCGCTGGCGCCGGACGTGCGCACGCGCATCGACGCGGAAGTCGCGGCGTGGAAGCCGACGCCCCGCGTCGAGTTCGCCAACACGGTAGACATCCCCTCCGACTGGGCCGGCAAGGGCAACCAGACCGCCTCGGTCGACATGACGCGGGCGATCCGCAACGTGCAGGCCATCCTGATCAAGCTCGGCTTCGACCCTGGCCGGCCCGACGGCATCGTCGGCGAGCAGACCGAGACGGCGATCCGCCGGTTCCAGGAGAAGTCCGGTCTGCAGGCCACCGGAAAGGTCGACGAGCCGCTCATCCGGGCGCTGCTCGAACGCAAGGACGCCTGATCGCTCGCGGTCGCACGAACACGTTTGACAGGGGAAAAGGGGCGGGCCAAGACAGGTCCGCCCCTTTTCGGTGCATCGATCGTCCGCCGAAGCGCCCGGCGGGCCTCCTTCCTCGCCTGCGGGGCCGCCGCCCGTGACGCTCTATCTGCCGATCGCCGAGATCTCGGTGAACATCTTCATCATCGTGGGCATGGGCGCCGCGGTCGGCTTCCTGTCGGGCATGTTCGGCGTGGGCGGCGGCTTCCTCATCACGCCGCTGCTGATCTTCTACAACATCCCGCCGGCGGTGGCCGTGGCGACCGGCGCCAATCAGGTGATCGCCGCCTCCTTCTCCGGCGCGCTCGCGCACTACAAGCGCGGCACGGTCGATCTCAAGCTCGCCGCCATGCTGATCGCGGGCGGCATCGTCGGCTCGGCGCTCGGCGTCTGGTTCTACACGCTGCTGCGGCGCGTCGGTCAGCTCGATCTGGCCGTCTCCATCCTCTACGTCGTGATGCTCGGCACCGTCGGCGCCCTGATGCTGAGCGAGAGCCTGCGCGCCATGCGAAGGGTGCGCGGCGGCGGCTCGGGCGAGGTGCGGCGCTCGGGCCAGCACAGCTGGGTGCATCGGCTGCCGCTGAAGATGCGCTTCCAGCGCTCCAAGCTCTACGTCTCCGCCATTCCCGTGCTCGGCCTCGGCTTCGCCATCGGCATCCTCGGCTCGGTGATGGGCGTCGGCGGCGGCTTCATCATGGTGCCGGCGATGATCTATCTCCTGCGGGTGCCGACCAGCGTCGTCATCGGCACCTCGCTCGTGCAGATCATGTTCACGGCGGCCACCACCACGGTGCTGCAGGCCGCCACCAACGGCACGATCGACGTGGTGCTGGCCTTCCTCCTGATGCTCGGCGGCGTCGTCGGCGCGCAGTTCGGCGCCGATGCCGGGCGCAAGCTGCGCGGCGAGCAGCTGCGCGCGCTGCTGGCGCTGCTGGTGCTGGCCGTCGCGGTGCGCCTCTTCGTCGAACTTGTGGTGGCGCCCGGCGAGATCTTCTCCATCACGCTGCCGAGCGGAGAGAGCGTGTGAAGGCGGCGCGTCGTCTGGCCCTCCTTGCCGCCCTCCTGGTCGGCCCGGCCGCCGCGCAGCAGCCGGCGCCACCCGTCGCCGCCCCGGCGACCGCGGACGCCGACGGCAGCGCCACCCCGCCGAGCGTCGAGACGTTCGAGATCGGCCTCTCCACCGAGACGATCTCGGTGGGCGCGGGCTTCGGCGGTGCGCGGCTCGTGGTCTTCGGCGCCCTCGACAATGCCGACCAGCGCATTCTGCGCCAGGGGCGCTACGACATCGTGGTGGTGCTGGAGGGCCCCAAGCGCGACCTCGTGGTGCGCGAGAAGCGGCGCTTCTTCGGGCTCTGGGTCAATCGCGGCTCGGAGCGCTTCCAAGGCGTGCCGCTGTCCTACTCGCTCGCCAGCACCCGGCCGGTGCGCGACATCGCACCGTCGGTGACGCTGCGCCAGCTCTCGCTCGGGCTGGACGATCTCGGCTTCGAGAGGGCGAGCGCAGGTCAGGCTCGCGCAGGGCAGGGCACCGACTATGCCGATGCGCTGCGACGGCTCAAGATCGGCAGCGGGCTCTACACCGAAGCCGTCGGCGCGATCGAGTTCGTGTCGTCGACGCTGTTCCGGGCCAATCTCGTGCTGCCGCCCGACATGCCGGTGGGGCGGCACGTGGCGCGGGCGATCCTGTTTCGCGAGGGCACGTTCGTGCGCGAGCGCAGCGAGGATCTCTGGGTCGTGAAAACCGGCCTCGAGAACCAGATCTCGGTCTTCGCGGCGCGCAACGGCGTCCTCTACGGCATGCTCGCGGTCGCGGTCGCCATCTTCACCGGCTGGTTCGGCCGGATCATCTTCAAGCGGGACTGAACGCATGACCACCCCTCTTCACGACGCGCCCCTTCGCTCGCGCGCCGACCAGCTCGTCCGCGCCGCCTGGATTCTGGGGCTGGGTGGCCTCATCCCCTTCATCGTCGGCACATACCTGATCGCGACCTATTCTGAGGTTGCCGATCCCTCTTACGTGTGGTTCGCCGTCTCGGCCTATGCCGCGGTGATCCTGTCGTTCCTCGGCGGCATCCGCTGGGGCGCGGCGCTGAACGAGACCGGCCGCAAGAGCCCGACCACGATCGCGCTCTCCGTGATCCCCTCGATCGCCGCCTGGGTCATCGTCCAGCTGCCGCAGCCCTGGAACTTCGTCGGCTTCGCCGTCGCCTTCTGCGTGCAGGGCGTGTGGGACGTGACGGCGATCCGCGAGGGCCGCATCGAGACGCCGTGGTTCGCGCAGCTGCGCATCGTGCTCACCGTCGTGGTGGTCGCCTGCCTCGTCGCGGTCGCCTTCGCGACGTCCCAGCCCGTCGCCTTCTAAGACGACGCGCTCAGCGCGCCGTGAGCGAGGCGAAGGCGATCGGGTAGATGCGCGAGACGCCGATCACGTAGGCGCGTGCGCGCTCGACCTGAAAGAGCCCGTCGAAGGCGCGGTCGAGAACGTTGAGCCCGCCCGTGGTGACGCCGAAGCTCGGCATCACCATGCGCGCGCCGTCGGTGGCGAAACAGGCGCCGCGCACCGAGCGCCCGTTCCCCGACACCTTCGCCACCGGATGCAGATGCCCGGCGATCTCGCCGGCTCGCCCGCCCGGCGTCGGCTCGTGACGCAGGTGCCAGGGGCCGAGGCCAAGTTCCTCGGTGGTGGTGCCGCCGAGACCGGCCGGCGGTTCCGGGTCGTGGTTGCCGGAGATCCAGGTCCAGTCCCGCCCCGCCATCAGCGCCGCCAGCGTCTCGCGGTAGGGGGCGGGCATCAGCGCCGCGCCGTGCCGGTCGTGGAAGCTGTCGCCGAGGCAGACGACGCGCCGCGGCCCGTAGCGAGCGAGCGCCGCGTCGAGCAGCGCCAGCGTCGCGGCGGTGTCGTAGGGCGGCAGCATCATGCCGCGCCGCGCGAAGGCCGCGCCCTTCTCCAGATGCAGATCGGAGACGATCACGAGGCTCTCGTCCGGCGCGAAGACGACGCCGGAGGGGTCGCAGACCAGCAGCCCGCCGTTCAGCTCGGTTTCGATCCCCGCCTGTTCACCGTGCCGAAGCCGCCGCTGGATCATGTTCATGCGTCTGTCGGTCCTGCCCGTTCGTCTCGCCCTTTTCAGAATCCAAATCCGCGGGGATCGCAAGGCCCTGCGGCATCGCGGCGGGCGGCCCAAGGCCGTGCGATCACGAAGGAGTTGATCTCGGCGCGGTTTTCCAGCATGAAGCCCTGGCAGAAGGACCTGGGCGACGTCATTCCCGGGTGGCTATGCCGGGCGCCTATCCCTCGGCTCATCCAGACGACGTTCAGACATTGCCGCCACGCCGGGCCATCCATGCGCTCCCGCGGGACGTCGTCCAGATTTTCGTTGTTCCCATGTTCTCGACCCAAAACTGGAAAGCCGACTGGTTCGGCAACGTCCGGGGAGATCTCCTCTCCGGGCTCGTCGTGGCGCTCGCCCTCATTCCCGAGGCCATCGCCTTCTCGATCATCGCGGGCGTCGATCCGCAGGTCGGGCTTTACGCCTCTTTCTCGATCGCGGTGCTGATCTCGATCTTCGGCGGGCGCCCCGGCATGATTTCGGCGGCCACCGCCGCCACTGCCGTTCTCATGGTCACGCTCGTGCGCGACCACGGCCTGCCATATCTCTTCGCCGCCACGGTGCTGGCGGGAATCATCCAGGCGATCGCGGGCTTCGCCCGGCTCGGCGACCTCATGCGCTTCGTCTCGCGCTCGGTGATGACCGGCTTCGTCAACGCGCTGGCGATCCTCATCTTCCTGGCGCAGATGCCCGAACTCATCGGCGTTCCCGGCATGACCTACGTGCTGGTCGCGGCCGCGCTCGCCATCATCTATCTCTTTCCGCGTCTGACGAAGGCCATTCCCTCGCCGCTCGTGGCGATCGTCGTGATCACCGCGGCCGCGCTCCTCTTCGGCATCGACGTGCGCACGGTCGGCGACATGGGCCAGCTGCCGTCGAGCTTCCCGAGCTTCTTCGTGCCCGACGTGCCCTTCACGCTCGAGACGCTGCGCATCATCGCGCCCTACTCGATCGGCATCGCGATGGTGGGCCTCCTGGAATCGCTGATGACCGCGCAGGTTGTCGACGATCTCACCGACACGCCATCCGACAAGAACCGGGAATGCGTGGGGCAGGGCATCGCCAATTTCGTCACCGGCTTCTTCGGCGGCATGGCGGGCTGCGCGATGATCGGCCAGTCCGGCATCAACATCCGCTCAGGGGGACGCGGTCGCCTGTCGTGCTTCCTCGCCGGCGTCGCGCTGCTCTTCATGATCGTGGTGCTCGGCGACTGGGTGGCGGTGATCCCGATGCCGGCGCTCGTCGCGATCATGATCATGGTCTCGATCGGCACGTTCGACTGGGGCTCGCTGAAGAGCCTCGTCACCCATCCCCGTCGCTCCTCGCTGGTGATGCTCGCGACCGTGATCATCGTCGTCTGGACCCACAATCTGGCGCTCGGCGTCTTCGCCGGCGTCCTCCTCTCCGGCCTGTTCTTCGCCTCCAAGATCGCCCAGATCTTCGCGGTCTCCTCCACGCGCTCGATGGACGGTCGCGAGCGGACCTACGTGGTGGAGGGGCAGGTCTTCTTCGCCTCGGCCGGCCAGTTCGTCGAAGCCTTCGACGTGAAGGAGCCGCTCGCCCGCGTCGTGATCGACGTCTCGCGCGCCCACATCTGGGATCTCACCGGCGTCGGCGCCCTCGACAAGGTGGTGCTGCGCTTCCGCAAGGCCGGCGTCGAGACGGAGGCGATCGGCCTCAACGCCGCCTCGCAGACGATCGTCGACAAGCTGACGATCCAGAACCGCGCGGACGCTCTGGAAATGCCCGCGGGGCATTGAGGGGGGCGCCTATGCGGGCTCGAGCTTCGCACGGGCGGCCTCCACCTCTCCTGGCCGTCGATAAGGGTGGAACTCCCCGTCTGAGGATGCAGGGTCTTGGAACGGTTACCGCTTTCCCCTCTGGCGCAACTGCTTCGCCAGTCGTCGTCTTCGCCAGTCGTCGTCACCCGAGTTCTCTATGTCTTGTCGGATGTGGGAAGGATTACTTACCAACTGTTAGACTTGTCTTAATCCATCCCCGCTAATCTACTGGCAGGTGTAATCCACCACGATAGATGAAGGGTCCGAAAGTGCTGTCGAAGACGTCCGTATTCGCCAGGAACACGGCCGGAACCGCGGCCGTCGAATTCGCCATCCTCGGCTCGACGTTCTTCATGCTGCTCCTCGGGCATTTCGAGGTTGGCTACCTTCTCTTCCTACAGCACCGGCTGGACGATGCGACCGTCGCCGCCTCGCGGACCATCCAACTCGGCATCTCCCAGCGTGCCCAGGATGACACGGTCCAGAAGTTCCGGAACAACCGCCTCTGTCCTGCCATGGGCTCCTCCCTGGACTGCTCGCGCGTCATCGTGGACACCGGTATTCTGTCGGCTTCGAACGCCAATTTCGACAGCGAAACCTGGGCAAAGACGCCGATCGGCTCGAGTTCGGGAACGACGTTCTGTATTGGCGCCGCAGGCGAGTATATGTTCCTGCGCGTCTCCTATCCCCAGGCCCCGGTCCTGGGCGCGTTCCTGCCGGCTGGCATGTTCACGCTGTACGGCGGCCAGCGCGTAACCATGCTGCAATCCTTCGCCACGTGGCGCATCGAACCCGTCGAAGCACGGCGAACGGGGCCGTGCGAGTGATGCGGCTCAACCGGCGCTTCCTGGGCTTTGCCGACGAGCGTGATGGCTCGGTCGCGATCGAGTTCGCCATGATTCTCCCGGTTCTGCTGATCCTGCTTCTGGGAACCTTCGAGGTCAGCAAGTACATCCAGACCAACAACCAGGTCGTGCAGGTCGTCAGCATGGTCGGACAGATGGCTTCGCAGCTTCCGGCTGCGGCGAAGGTGGCCGACGTCCAGCGCATCTGGAGCGCGGCACCCCTCATCGCCGCGGAAGCGCAGCGCGTCGCCGTGCGGCGGAAGGCGTCCCGCTGGAGCGACGTCCTCTCGCTCACCATCACCAGCATCGCTTTCACCAAGCGCATCCCATCCTGCCAGACCGACTGCCAATACGATGGCAACGTCTCCTGGAGCGTCGGCCAGGCGCCGATCACCTGCGGGAAGATCTATCGCGGCGGAGCCATCAGGCCGACGTCCGACGTGATACCGGACGAGCTCTACGGGCCGGGCAGCGTGCTGCACGTTCGCGCCTCGCTTCCCTACGAACCCTATCTGACAGGTACGGCTTCCTTCCTCGATGGCATGGCGCGCGCGCTGACCACCACGATGGTCGAGTCGAGTTGGTTCCTGCCGCGCAACGCCACAAATATCGCACTTTCAGCGATCGGCGCCCCCAATCCGAATTTCACGATTTGCCCGGGGGTCGTCCCATGAGATCGAAACCCAGAGCGACGTTCGGTCGTGATCAGAGGGGCAGCGTCGCCATCATCTTCTGCCTGGTGCTCGTCCCGCTCCTCGGGTTCACGGGCCTGGCGACGGATTACGCGAAGTCGGTTCTGGTGAAGCGGCGCCTTGAGCTTGCCATCGACAGCGCCGCTCTGGCCGCCGTCCGGCGAACAGTCGACGTCATCAACGAAGGTAGTCGCAGCCAGGCTGAGGCCATCGCATCGGGCGAGCAGGAGGGGAAGGCTTATCTCGCGGCCCAGTCCGGCCGCATCATGGATTCCGCCCTGAAGGTTGCGACCGTCAAGATAACGGTCTCCGGCGGTACGATCAGCTCTGAAACCCAATACGCAGCCAACGTCCCGACCGTGTTCGCAAGGCTCTTCGGGAGGGAGGAATTTCAAGTTGCAGGCGCGTCGGGAGCGTCGATGACGCTGCCACCCTATGTCGACGTGCACGTCCTCGTGGACGTCTCGCAGTCCATGGGCATCGGCGCGACGGAGATCGATCAGGACATCATCCGGAAAATGAAGGTTCGGCGCTTTGGCAACGGGACTTCGCGAATCGAACTCAACAACTGCGCTTTCGGCTGTCACATCCTTCAGTCCGAGTTCAAGAGCAACGATCCCCGATATCCGACGCTGAGCACCTACGAGATGGCGCACGACAACGGCGCACGGATGCGGATCGACGTCGTGCGGGACGCCGTCAAGGAACTCGCAACCAGCCTTTTGGACAATGAGAACAAACGCTACCGGGTGGCAGTCCATACGTTTCATTCGTCCTTCGCCACGTTGCTGAGTCCGACGGGAGACCGGACTGCCGCCACGAGAGCGATCGCCGGTATCGAGACGTCGACCCGAGAGGGAGGGACGAACGCTCATGTCGCCTTCGAGGCGCTCAACGACCTCGTCGGCGTACCGGGCGACGGGCTGACGCAGATGAGTACGAAATCTATCGTGGTCATCATGACCGATGGTACCGAGGATACGCAAATGGAGTATCCGGACCGAGACGGAATTACTTGGGATCCGAGATTCAAATATTTTGAACCAACGGCCGGTGACTGGGGTGGGCGAATTCAGTCCTTCGATCCAAAAATGTGTCAACCCCTCAAAAACAAAGGGGTCAGGTTGATTGCGCTCAACACGAAGTACATCGTACCGGCAGGTGACGTGAATGACAAATTCACGGCGATTACGAATTGGCTCCACAGCTTTATCGATGGCAACATGGCCGCTTGCGTCAGTGCCAAGAGCGACTACTACGATGCCTCCAGCCCGGCCGACATCGATCGCGCGGTCCGACAGATCGTGAGTTCCATCTCGAAACCCTTGGCGCTCACGCGGTAGCGGCTCAGGAAAGCTCGGCGTCCAGCTCGGGCTCGCCCCTCGCTGCCGATACGTCGTTCGCGAGAGGCGATCTGCGCCTGCGGACGATCGCCTCTCCCCGCGGAACCGCTCGTCGCAATCCGCGCTGCCGCGCCCACTACAGATAGTTCGACCGGAAATCCGTCATCTCCCCCAGCGCCTTGATGACCATTTCCTGCTCCATCGCCTCTTCCAGCAGCTCGTCGCGGGCCTCGCCCTCGACGCGCTCGCGGCCGGCTTCCAGCATGATGGGCACGGCGAGCGGCGAGATCTCTTCGAGGTCGCGGTGGAGGATGTGGTGCTTGATGCGGGCGAGGAGGTCGGAGACGCGGCGCACGTCGAGGAGACCGGTGGCGGCGTCCGCCCAGGTGGCGCGCAGCAGGATGTGGTCGGGCTCGTGGGCGCGCAACACGTCGTAGACGAGATCCGACGACACCGTCATCTGCCGGCCCGTCTTCTCGCTGCCGGGCTGGTGGCGCAACACGAGGCCGGCGATGATGGCGCATTGCCGGAAGGTGCGCTTCAGGAGCCACGAGTCCGCCATCCAGGCTTCGAGATCGTCGCCGAGCATGTCTTCGTCGAACAGCTCGTCGAGCTTCAGCCGCCCGTCGGCGATCATCGCGCCCATGTCGGCCCGGCCCCAGATCGAGAGCGCGTAGTCGGTGGCGACGAAGCCGAGCGGCTTGGCGCGCAGGCGCTCCAGCCGCCGCGTCAGCAGCATGCCGAGCGTCTGGTGCGCGAGCCGGCCCTCGAACGGATAGGCCACCATGAAGAAGCGGTTGCCGTTCGGAAAGGTCTCGATGAGGAGGTCGTTCGGGCCGGGGATCACAGACTTGCGGCTCTGAATCGCCAGCCATTCGCCGACCTGCGGTGGCAGCGAGCCCCATTTGGCGGGGTCGCCCAGCATCTCGCGCACCTTCTCGGCGAGAAAGGTGGTAAGCGGGAACTTCTGGCCGCCGTAATAGGGAACCTTCGCCTCCTCGCTCTGTGTCTTCGTCACCAGGCATTCCATCTCGTGGATGCCCTCGAACTTCAGCACCTGGCCGGAGAAGAGGAACGTGTCGCCGACGGCTAGCGTCTCAAGGAAGTTCTCCTCGATCTTGCCGAGCACCGGGCCGCCGCGCGCCATCGCCGACTTGGTCTTGGCGCGCACCAGCCGCACGAGCAACGATTCCGACTCGATGATCGTGCCGGCGTTCATCCGGTAGTTCTGGATCACCGAGGGATGCGTCACCCGCCACGTGCCGTCCTCCGTCAGGCGGATCTTGGCGTAGCGCTCGTAGACGCGCAGCGAGTAGCCCCCGGTCGCCACGAAATCCACCACAGCTTCGAAGGTCGCGCGGTCGAGGCTCGCGTAGGGCGCGGCGCTCGTCACCTCGGCGAAGAGGTCGTCGGAGCGGAAGGGCTCGGCGCAGGCCATGCCGAGCACGTGCTGGGCGAGCACGTCAAGGCAGCCCTCGCGCATCGGCGGCGAGTCTTGGTCGCCAAGGTAGTTGGCGTCGAGCGCCGCCTGACACTCCATCACCTCGAAACGGTTGGCGGGCACGAGGATGGCCTTCGAGGGCTCGTCCATCCGGTGGTTGGAGCGCCCGATGCGCTGGGCCAAGCGCGAGGCGCCCTTCGGCGCGCCGACATGCACCACGAGGTCGACGTCGCCCCAGTCGATGCCGAGATCGAGCGTCGAGGTCGCCACCACTGCGCGCAACTCGTTGGCCGCCATCGCCGCCTCAACGCGGCGGCGTTGCGACACGTCGAGCGAGCCGTGATGCAGGGCGATCGGCAGCGTCTCCTCGTTGATCCGCCAGAGCGCCTGGAAGAGGTTCTCGGCCTGGGAGCGCGTGTTGACGAAGAGCAGCGTCGTCTTGTGCGCCTTGATGGCCTCGTAGACCTCGGGCATCGCGTAGCGCGAGGTGTGACCCTGCCAAGGCACGCGCTCGCGCGACTTCAGGATGGTGATCTCCGGCTTGGCGCCGCCCTCCACCGTGATGAGGTCGGCCAGCGGGCGCTCGGCGGGAAAGACCTCGCCCGTGTCAGGATCGCTGCGTTCGGGCGTCTGCGCTACCAGCCACTCGCGCAGCTCGTCGGGGTCGGAGACCGTGGCCGAGAGCCCCACCGTCTGCAGGTCGGGACGCAGCTTGCGCAGCCGCGCGAGGCCGAGCGCCAGGAGATGGCCGCGCTTGGAGGTGATGAGCGAGTGCAGCTCGTCGAAGATGACGTAGCGCAGGTCCGAGAAGAAGCCTTCCGCGTCGGCCCCGGAGATGAGGAGCGCCAGCTGCTCGGGTGTCGTCAGGAGGATGTCGGGCGGCGTCAGCTTCTGGCGCTGGCGGCGCGACTGCGAGGTGTCGCCGGTGCGGGCCTCCATGGTGACGCGCAGCGCCATCTCCTCGACGGGGCCGGTGAGGTTGCGCTGGATGTCGGTGGCGAGCGCCTTCAGCGGCGAGATGTAGAGCGTGTGGATGCCGGGCGGCCGGGTGCCCGGCCGGCGCTTCGGCCGGCGCGTGAGATCGACCAGCGAGGGCAGGAAGCCCGCCAGCGTCTTGCCGGCGCCGGTGGGCGCGATCAGCAGCACCGAGGCGCCGTTCTCGGCACGCGAGAGAAGGTCGAGCTGGTGCGGGCGCGGCGCCCAGCCTTTGGCCGCGAACCAGCGCAGGAACGGCTCCGGCAGGGCGAAGCCGGGGGGCATGTCAGCGGGGGGCGGGGCGAGGACGGTCACACCCGTTGAGGTAAGACTCAGGGGCGGCGCGCCAAGGCGTCAGACCGCGAGATAGCGGTCGGTGCGGTGGTTGATCGCCAGAAAGAGGTTCAGCACCACCGCGCCGATCACCGAATAGAACACGGCGAGCGGCGGCACCGCCGCGAAGGCGGTGACGAGCACGAGAAGATCGACGGCCATCTGCGTCAGCCCGGCGCGCCAGCCGAAGCGGTCCTGCAGGTAGACCGCGAGAATGCCGACGCCGCCCGCCGAGGAGCGGTGGCGGAAGAGCGCCAGCAGGCCGAAGCCGATCATCAGCCCACCGAGGCCGGCGCCGACCAGCGGCTGAATGCCGGCAAAGCGCAGCACGTCGCCGGAAAACGCCGTCATGAGCGAGAGGAGGCCCACCGCGAAGGCGGTCTTGACCGTGAAGGAGCGGCCCATGCGGCCGATCGCCAGCCCGTAGAAGGGCAGGTTCAGCACGAAGAACACGAGGCCGAAGTTCCAGCCGGTGAGGTAGTGCACCACGAAGGCGAGGCCCGCCATGCCGCCGGTGAGAAAGCCGAGATGGCCGAGCACGGCGATGCCGACCGCCGTCAGCGTCACGCCCGCGAGAATGCCGAGCGCGTCCTCCACCGGCGAATGACGCGTGGCGGTGGCCGACCAGTTGCCGAAGCGATGGGCACGGCGCAGCGTCTCGGCCTCGCGCAATGTCTCGATCTCGGCGGAGGGTTCCGCTTCGGCGCTCGACATGGGGCCGGCCCTTTCTTGTTCGCAGGTGCGAAGAGAATAGCCCGCTCGCGCCAAAGCGCAATCGCGGGGAACGGGGCGGGTCACCCCTCCCGGCGGGCCACCATCAGCGCCCCCGGCACCGGCTCGCCGCGATCGCGCCGCAGCTCGGTGCGGCGGTCGAGCTGCAACTCGAAACCGGCCTCCCGCAGCATCCCGGCAAGCTCGGCCGGCGCGTGGGCGTAGCGCAGCGAGGGCTTGAGCGCGAAGCCGTTCGCACCGTCGTCGGCTTCCACGGAGAAGGCGAAGAGGCCGCCGGGCGCGAGCAGCGAAGCGACACGCGCAAAGACCGGCGCGAGATCGCCGAGATAGGTGAGGACGTCGGCGGCGGCGATGCAATCGTAGAGCGAGCCGTCGCCGGAGCGCGCCTCCAAGACGTCGCCCTCGGTGAGCGCGTCGTAGATGCCCTTCGCGCGCGCCTTCTCCAGCATGCCCGCGGACAGGTCGATCCCGTCGAGCCGGTCCGATACGGGGCGCAGGCGCTGGCCCATCAGGCCTGTGCCGCAGCCGAGATCGAGCGCCCGGGCGAAGCGGGCGCCTGCGCCCGCGGCCTCCATCAGCGCCGCGAACAGGGTCTCGGGCACGCGGTAGCCGAGGCGCTCCACCAGCTGCGTCTCGAAGCTCGCGGCATACTGGTCGAAGAGGCCGGCGACGAAACGCGGCGGCGGGGCGGCGGGCGCGGGGGCCTGCCCGAGTGCGGCGAGCTTCAGCCCGGCGCCGTAGGGGTCGGCGGGGTCGGCCGCCGCCACCGCTTCGTAGACACGCGCGGCGTCCCCTGCCGCACCGGATTCTTCGAGGAAGCTCGCCAGACGCATGCGCCCGAGCGGCCAGTCCGGCGCGAGGTCCAGCGCCTGGCGCATGAGATCGGCGGCCGCCGCCGCGTCGCCGGCCTTGGCATAGGCTTCGGCATAGTCGGCGCGGCGGTCGGCGAGCGGATCGCCGGAGCGGTGGGACGGGGTGGTCAAGCGCGGGGCATCCGGGAGGGGCCATCCGGGGTGGGATGGGGCGCTTATGCGGGCGGGAACGGCCGCTGCGCAAGGGCTTTCTCCCTCGCGGGCATACCGCGCGGTGCCGGACGCTTCCTCCCGGCGAAGCCGCGCCTATCTGCTTCGTCATGGCCCGTTTCGAAGACCTGCTGCGACCGACGCCGAAGGGCCTCTACTGCCCGCCCGGCGATTTCTACATCGATCCCGTGAAGCCGGTGGCGCGCGCGCTGGTGACGCACGGCCATGCCGATCACGCCCGCCCTGGCAACGAGGCGGTGATGGCGACGCGCCGCACCCTCGCGATTATGGCGCTGCGCTACGGCGAGGACTTCGCGGCGACGCGCCAGACCGCCGAATGGGGCGAGCGCACGGTGATTAACGGCGTCGCCGTGTCGTTCCATCCGGCCGGCCACGTGCTCGGCTCGGCGCAGATCCTGGTCGAATGGGGCGGCATGCGGATCGTGGCGTCGGGCGACTACAAGCGGCGCGAGGACCCGACGGCCGAGCCCTTCGAGCCGGTGCCCTGCGACGTCTTCATCACCGAGGCGACCTTCGCGCTGCCGGTGTTCCGCCATCCGGAATCGCGGGCCGAGATGAGAAAGCTTATCCAGTCCACGCGCCAGTTTCCCGAGCGCGCCCATCTCGTCGGCGCCTATGCGCTCGGCAAGGCGCAGCGGGTGATCCGCATGCTGCGCGAGGAAGGCTACGATCGCCCGATCTACATCCACGGCGCCTTGAAGAAGCTCTGCGACTTCTATGAGAGCGAGGGCATCGCGCTCGGCGACCTCCGGCCCGCCACGATCGCCGCCTCGAAGGCCGACGACGGCGCGCGCAAGGCCGATTTCGCAGGGGCGATCGTCGTCGGCCCGCCCTCGGCCTTCGCCGACAAGTGGGCGCGCCGCTTTCCCGATCCCGTCTCGTGCTTCGCGTCGGGCTGGATGCGCGTGCGCCAGCGCGCCCGCCAGCGCGGCGTCGAACTGCCGCTCATCCTCTCCGACCATTGCGACTGGGACGAGCTGGTCGAGACCATCGCCGAGATCGCGCCAAGGGAAGTGTGGGTGACGCACGGGCGCGAGGAGGCGCTGGTGCGCTGGTGCGCGCTGCAGGGCGTCCGCGCCCGCCCGCTGCATCTCGTGGGCTACGAGGACGAAGGGGACTGAAGCCGAGCGGTCCCCGGCGCGCCCAAGGGCCGATCCTTGCCGCCTCAGCTGCGGCGCGTCGCCTGCCCGGCCGCGATCGGAGGCTCCGAAATCACGGCATGGGTCGCGCGGTTCAGCGGATCGAGGGCGGGTAAGCCGGCACGCCGTCGCCCGTGCCCAGCACGGTGCCCGCCAGATGCCCCGCCGCGTAGGCCGCGCCGTCCGCCGAGGCGTGGAAGCCGTCGCGGGCGAAGCCGGCGGGCTCGACGCGCGGCAGGGTGGTGGCGGGCACGACGCCGCGCTCCAGGCACAGGCGCCGGCCGAGACGGCCGAGGACCTGCTCGCGGTGGTGCAGCACCTTCGCCAGCCCAGGCGCCAGCGCGGGCACGCGCAGCATGTCCACCGGCGGCGACCAGACGATGCGCGCCTCCGGCCAGCGGGCGCGCAGCGCGTAGAGAAGGCCGCC
This sequence comes from Aureimonas pseudogalii, assembly GCF_014196835.1. Taxonomy (GTDB): domain Bacteria; phylum Pseudomonadota; class Alphaproteobacteria; order Rhizobiales; family Rhizobiaceae; genus Aureimonas; species Aureimonas pseudogalii. The sequence goes on along the minus strand of NZ_JACIEK010000009.1, from coordinate 57,908 downwards.
GAACTCGCGCTTGAACCGGCGCGCGCCGTGGAAGTTCTTCACGTCGTTGGTGCCGGTGGTCAGCAGGACGTGCGTGTAGGGTTCGCGCGCGAGGTTTGGCACGACATGATCGCGCAGATCCGCCGAGGCTGCGGAGTTGAAGCCTGCCGCGCGCCAGAGCACGGGGCGACCGGTGAGGTCGTGCAGCCGTTCGGCCAGCCGGCAGGCGAGCCCGTCCTCGATCCGCTCGACGCCGACGCCCGCCGCCGAGCTGTCGCCGAGGACGAGAAGCCGGATCTGGGGGAGGTCGCCGGCCTCGTCCGTCGCCAACGAGCCTTGCACGAGGGCGAGGCCGACCGAGCCATGCGCGGGGCCGGCCGGCGGGATCATCCGTTCGACGTGGCGGCGAAGGGCGATCCCCTACCAGACATAGACCGGCAGGAGAAGCCAGGAGAGGAGCGTGTCGCGCATCGAGGGCGCCGACAACCGGCGCGTCAGGCCTTCAGCGCGTCGACGCCCGGCAGCGGCTTGCCTTCCATCCATTCGAGGAAGGCGCCGCCCGCCGTCGAGACATAGGTGAACTCGTCGGCGACCCCGGCCGTGTTGAGGGCGGCCACGGTGTCGCCGCCGCCGGCGACCGAGACCAGTCGGCCCGCCTTGGTGCGCTCGGCGGCGTGGCGGGCGGCACTCATGGTGGCGACGTCGAAGGGCGGGATCTCGAAGGCGCCGAGCGGGCCGTTCCAGACGAGGGTCCTCGCCTTGTCGATCCAGGCTGTGACGGCGGCGACGCTGTCGGCGCCGACGTCGAGGATCATCGCGTCCGCCGGCACGGCGTCCACCGGGACGGTCTCGCTCGCAGCGTTGGCCTTGAACTCGCGCGCCACCACCGCGTCGGTCGGCAGGAGGATGGTGCAGCCGGCCTCGGCCGCGTTCGCGAGGATGGTGCGGGCGAGATCGGCGAGGTCGTGCTCGCAGAGCGACTTGCCGACGTCCTTGCCTTGCGCGGCGAGGAAGGTGTTGGCCATGCCGCCGCCGATCACGAGGCAGTCGACCTTTTTCACGAGGTTCTGCAGGAGGTCGATCTTGGTCGAGACCTTGGCGCCTCCGACGATCGCGATGACGGGCTTCTCAGGCGCGCCGAGGCCCTTTTCCAGCGCTTCCAGCTCGGCCTGCATGGTGAGACCGGCATAGGAGGGCAGGTGGTGGGCGAGCCCTTCCGTGGAGGCGTGGGCGCGATGCGCGGCCGAGAAGGCGTCGTTGACGTAGACGTCGCCGAGCGAGGCGAGGGCGGCGACGAAGGTCTCGTCGTTGGCCTCTTCGCCCGCGTGGAAGCGGGTGTTCTCCAGCAACAGAACGTCGCCGGCCGCCATGTTGGCGACGACGCCCTCGGCCACCGGGCCGATGCAGTCGTCGGCGAAGCCCACGGGCTGGCCGAGCTTCTCGGCCAGCACCGCGGCGATCGGCTCCAGCGACTGCGCCTTGTCGACCTTGCCCTTCGGGCGGCCGAAATGGGCAAGGAGGATGGCCTTGCCGCCCTTGCTCGTCACGGCCCGGATGGTGGGGAGGACGCGCTCGATGCGCGTCGCATCGGTGACGGCGCCGTCCTTCATCGGCACGTTGAGATCGACGCGCACCAGCACGCGCTTGCCCGCGAGATCGGCCATGTCGAGCGTCTTGAAGGGGGTCATCGAAGGCTCCATCGGTGCGGGCCGCGCGCTTCGGGAAGGCGGCTAGAGGCGGAGGAAGAGGGTGGGATAGTCGAGAACGAGACCGTCCTCGTCGAGCGGCAGGTCGGCCGCGAAGGTGCCGTCCACCGCCTCGTAGCGGTAGCGCCGGCCGGGTTCGATCGCACGGTAGCGCTGCGCGTCGGGAAAGGCCTCGAACGTGTCGAACGGCACGTAGAGCATGCGAAGCTCGGTGGGTTCGCTCAGGGCTGCGCCAAGCCGACGGATCGGCAGCGTGTTGGTGAACGGCGTGCCGGCAAGATCGAGGTCGATACAGCCGGCGAGATCGGCGCGCTCGGTTCCGTCGTCGGCCAGCCACAGGCCGGGCGCCGGGCTTCGCATCGCCAGCCGGTCGCCATGCACGGCTTCGACGTGGAACTGCGTCACGCGCCAGTCTCCGTCGCAGCGGATGTCGTAGGTGACGCCGTAGGGCACCCCGCTTCGCTCGCCGACGACGACGGAGCGCGCGGCGATGCCGCCCATCGTCGCCGTCAGGTGCAGATGCTCCAGCCCCTCGCCGGCGAGCGGCGCCCAGCGGACGTTGCGCGCGGCGAGGGGCCGGAAGAGCATGGCCGTCAGCCGACCTGGTGGAGGGCGATGGCGGTGTCCGACATGCGGTTCGAGAAGCCCCACTCGTTGTCGTACCAGGAGAGGATGCGAACGAACGTGCCGTCCATGACCTTGGTCTGGTCCATGGCGAAGACCGAGGAATGCGGGTCGTGGTTGAAGTCGTGGGAGACGTTCGGCGCGTCGGTGTAGCCGAGGATGCCCTTCAGCGGGCCGTCGGCGGCGGCGCGGATGAGGCCCTGGATCTCCTCGACGCTGGTCGCGCGCTTGGCGACGAACTTGAAGTCCACCACCGAGACGTTGGGGGTGGGCACGCGGATCGAGGATCCGTCGAGCCTGCCCTTCAACTCGGGCAGCACGAGGCCGATCGCCTTGGCCGCGCCCGTCGAGGTCGGGATCATCGACAGCGCCGCGGCGCGAGCCCGGTAAAGATCCTTGTGCATCGTGTCGAGCGTCGGCTGGTCGCCCGTGTAGGAGTGGATCGTGGTCATGAAGCCGGTTTCGATGCCGATGGCTTCGTTCAGGATCTTGGCAACGGGGGCGAGGCAGTTGGTGGTGCAGGAGGCGTTGGAGACGATCCGGTCGCCGGCCTTCAGCGTGTCGTGGTTGACGCCGTAGACGATCGTCTTCTGGTCTACCGCGTTGGTCAGCGGGCCGGAGATCACGACCTTCTTGGCGCCGGCCTCCAGATGGGCCGAGGCTTTCGCCGGGTCGGTGAAGATGCCCGTGCACTCCAGCGCGACGTCGACGTTCAGCTTGGCCCACGGCAGGTTCTTCGGGTCGCGCTCGGCCGAGACGTGGATCGGGCCGCGGCCGACGTCGATCGTGTCGCCCGCGACGGTCACCGTGCCGGGAAAGCGCCCGTGCACCGAATCGAAGCGGATGAGATGGGCGTTGGTCTCGACGGGGCCGAGATCGTTGATGCCGACGACCTCGATGTCGGTGCGGCCCGACTCGACGATGGCGCGGAGAACGTTGCGGCCGATGCGGCCGAATCCGTTGATGGCGACGCGAACTGCCATGGTCTTCTTCTCCTGGAAGGACGGATCCGGAATGGGCCGTCCGCAGCCGCGACGGCCGGTGGCCGGGCGCGGCAAGCTCGGGGTGGACCACCGGTGCGGCGACCGGTGGTTCCGTTCCTGCGCTTCATAAAGCGTTCACGCGGCGGGGAAAGGGGCCAGTGCCGCTTTTCCGCTGCGGCCGGCTCGGAAAAGCGCCGCAGCCGGCGCGAGCGCGAGCCGGACGGCCCCGCTCGCTGCTCTCCCGCGAGTTGATACGGGAGGGAGTGCTTTTCACGCCCGCGCGATGCGGTTAAAGCGGAACGGATGCTTGCCGCGCGGTTCGCCGTATCCGCCTCCGGCCGCGAATCGAACGAGGAGGCCGTTGATGGGCGCCGGAACCCCGCTGCACGACGCCACTCTCCGGCTGCAGCACGTGCTCGAACGGCTGGAGGGCGCGGTCGACGCACGCCTCTCTCGCGACCACATCGTGCTGGCGGCCGAAGAGGAGGTGCAGCGCATGACGGCGGACCGCTCCAAGCTCGCCGCCGAACTCGACACCGCGTTGACGCGGGCGCAGCGGCTGGAGGCGGCGAACCGCGAGGTGTCGCGGCGCCTCGTCACGGCGATGGAGCAGATCCGCGACGTGCTGGCCCGCCAGCGTTCGTGACGCTCAGTCAGGGTTCTCGACACTCGGCGCGACGGCGCGGCTTCAGAAGGATTTCCCATGCCCCAGATCGTCGTCACCATCGATGGCAAGACCTACCGAATGGCCTGCGCCGAGGGCGAGGAGGCGCATCTCGAAGGGCTGGCCGCCGAGGTCGATGGGCGGGTGACGGAACTGCGCGGGTCGTTCGGCGAGATCGGCGACCTGCGCCTCACCGTGATGGCGGCGATCATGGCGACCGACGAACTCGACGAGGCCCGGGGCCGCATCGCCGCGCTCGAGCGACAGTTGGCCGAGGCAGGTTCGAGCGAAGCCGACGTCGAGGTCCGCCAGGAGGAGAACGACCAGCGCCTCGTGCAGCATCTTCTCGGCGTGTCCGACGTGATCGAGCGGATCACCCTCAAGCTCGAACGGGGCTGAACGCAACTCCCTTCCGAGCAAGCGACAAAACCAGCGGGTGATCCGATGACGTCGTCACGTTTCGATCGCCAGCGTCGATCTCCCGCCGACCTCGTCTTACGACGACGGTTTGCCGGGGCGACACGACTTGTGCCGCCCGCCGATCGTCAGGTTCGACGCGTCAGTCCGACGTCGTCTCGGTCTTGAGTTCCTGAGCGGCGCCATCCTGCGTCGCTCGGTCGTGGCCCTTGGAGCGGATGATCGCCTGCGCTTCCTCGAGCGATACGTTGGTCTTGGCCGCCAGTTCCTCGGCCTCCAGATCGGGGCCTGCGGCGGGTGCTCCGGTGGTGTCGTTCGTCATGATGCGCCTCCTGTTCGCCCTCCAACGCGCCGGCCGCTCGTTCGTGCCATGCCGCCGCAAATTCGGGTCTGCATTCGTTCAAGATTCCGAGACCTCGAAAAGGCAGAAATCGACGACCGGGGAGGCACGATCGAATTCGTCGTCGCAAACGGCGGTCTTCCATCGGCCAATGCGCCCGTTGTGAAAGGACGGTGCGCCCGCTCGACGGGGAGATACAAGCAGCCCGGCGGTTGCACGGCGGACTGGTGGTCATTTCAACCTGAATTTGACAGTCCTGCAGAAGACCCGAACAAACAAATCTCGAACATCGACTTTGCAATCTCGCGTCTGCGGGTTAAAGCAGCGGAGACGAATTCGGTTTGCGAAGAGAGAAAAATGGCAATGGATATAGAGAATGACGACGTTTCCGAGCGCCGTCAGCAGACTGCGGAAATCGTAGCCGCCTATGTCAGCAAGAACCATGTTCCGCGCGATGAACTGGCCGGACTGATTGCGAGCGTCTTCGGTGCACTCGGTCTATCGGCGACCGTGGCGGAAGAGCCGGCCGTCGCCGAGCCGCTGGTTCCGGCCGTTCCCGTGAAGAAGTCGGTGACGCCCGACTACCTGATCTGCCTGGAGGACGGAAAGCAGTTCAAGTCGCTGAAGCGCCACCTGATGACGCATTACGACCTGACGCCGGAGGCCTATCGCCAGAAGTGGGGCCTGCCGGCCGATTATCCGATGGTGGCGGCGAGCTACGCGGCCAAGCGCTCGGAACTGGCCAAGTCGATCGGCCTCGGCCGCAAGGCCCAGCCCGTGGAGGACGCGGCTCCCGAAATCGAGATGGAGCCGGAGGTCGCGCCGGACGCGGAGGCCGAGAAGCCCGCCCGCAAGCGCCGCGCCCCGCGCAAGACCGAAACGGCCTGACGATCGGCCGGTGGCGGCCGCGAGGCCGCCACCGTGCCAGCCGACCGTAGCTGCGAGGTGGCGCTCGCTCGGGGAGGCGAAAGCAGTTCTCCCCGTCGTCCTCTTTCGGTCGTCGGCGAACGTACTCGGGGAACTGCGAAGCCTTCACGGAGGTTGTTGTCCTTAGACAATAGGAGGCACCGTGATGAGCCACAGTTCCATTCCTCCGCGTACGGTCGAGAGCGCAGAAAAGAAACGCGATGTTTGCGCGGCGGAGCCAGCGGCCGCGACCCCAACGGAAAACTGGATCGTCCAGCAGGAGTTCGAGGACGACGAGGCGGTTAACCGCGAGAGTGGCGACTCCGAGCGTGGGCGCCGTGGTTCCCTGTGGCTGGACTGAGACCAATAGAGTCCGTCGTCCTTAGACGGGTAGCTCTTCGCCAAACGCGTTCTGTTTCGCCAAACGAGTTTTACGAAGATTGGTCAGCGTGCGTTACCGGTCTGGAGTCGCATCGACGCCAGTCGATGCCGACACTGATCGGTTGCGAGGATTTTCGTAGGCGACGACGATTGCCTGTATCAAATATCCTCGATGTTACTTTTCGAACACTCGCGGTCGCAGATGCTTATGTTACTTCGCTGACATTCGTTGGTTTGAAGGGAAAGCTCAACGGATTCCCTTATCTTGGTCATCGCCTACCGTGCGCGCGGGAACCGAGATCGCTTCGAAACGACAGTCGTGGTGAGCGAGGGTGGTATGCTCGTTCATTCCGACTGTACGCGCGGCGCGATCCGCTGCATCGCGCGCCGACGATCCGACTTCGACCGGACAAGCGGAAGGCTGGACCTCGCGGAGACGCCATCCTTCTTCGTCGCATGTCATTCCCGGCGAAGGTCGTGCGCCGTCAGGCGACGACGCCGCCCGCGGGCAGGGCGGCCTTGCGGGGCCAACCCCATGCCGAGCGAGGCTTTTGTGCTTCGGTGACGTCCAAACGCTCGCGGCGGGTGGCGCCGACATAGGCCATGACGTCCGTCATGCGGCGGAGCGTGCGCCAGTAGACGTCCTCCATCAGGATGTGCGCGAACTCGCCGTTGCGGCCGATGCTGTAGAGGCCGGCGACGCCCGTCGTCTCGGCGAAGCGGCGGCGCGCCGTCTCGTATTCCGCGAGATAGACGGGATAGGCATAGGGCGTGCGGATGACGCCGGCCGCGCCGAGATAGCGCGTGTCGATGCCGGGATAGAGCTTGGCGAAACCGGCGAGGCAGCGCTCGGCCAGCGCCTCGTCCGACAGGGTCCAATGCTCGTCGCCGACCTCGCAGCCGATGTCGAAGGTGACCATCGTCTTGCCCTCGGGTGCCAGCCACGGCATCGAGATCGGTGCCTCGGTGACGCGGAAGAAGGGCTGCGAGCGGTCGGGCGTCCAGAGCATCGTGTCGGGCAGGATGCCGCGGCCCTCGAACTTGAGGTTGACGAAGACCATCGGCCGGTAGCGGAAGGACGCGAGATGATCGAGCGCGTGCGTGCCCTCGACGATCTTCGGTAGCACCGGCACCGGCGCGGTGCTGATGACCGCCGAGACCGCGATCGTCTCGCCCTTCACGCGCACGGCGACGACGCGCTCGTTCTCGACCACGATCTTTTCCACCGGCGACTCGAGGCGGACGGTGTCGCCGAGGGCGCGGACCATGGGTTCCAGCAGGGCGGCGAGGCCGCCTTCGGGATAGACGTGGTAGATGCCGGCGCTCTCGGGCATCTCGTGCGAGTAGCCGTTGCAGACGGCGCGGCGGCTGACGCGCGCGGCAGCGCTGAGATAGAGCGACTTCAGGAGACCCGCGCCGAACTTGTCGCCGACCGCCGGCGAGAGCAAGGATGCGGGGGCGCCGGACCAGGCTTCGGCGAGCGGCATCGCCACGTGCTCGGCCAGCGCGTCGCCGTAGGACTGGCGGAACCAGTCTTCGGCCGTCTTCACCACGCGAGCGCGCAGCTTGGCGCGGAGCGCCGAGACGACGAAACCGGGCTTGGCGAGCAGGCCGAACGGGTGGCTGCACGAGCGCCCGTCGATGGCGACGGCCTCGCCGTAATGCTTGACGGTGCGGCAGATGTCGGCGGCGCCGAGCGCCTCGGCCAGCCGGTTGTTGATGAAATGCGCGCCGAAATCGTAGGTGAAGCCCTCCGCGTCCTGAAAGCTGCGCGCCATGCCGCCGACCGCCGCGCCCGCCTCGAAGACGATCACCGGAAGGCCCTGCGCGCGAAGCTCGCGGGCGGCGGTGAGACCGGCGAGACCGGCACCGAGAATGGCGATGGGCAGCATGAGGTCCTCCTTCGGAATCGACGCCTTGCATCGCGATCCGGACAAGCGGGATCGTCGTCCGCCAAGCGAAGCGGAAGCGCGGTCGAAACGGTGATGTGATCAATCGAGTGGGGCGGGATCGAAGTCGTCGCCGGCTTGTCGCCGCGTCCTGTAGTGTCTAGATGACACGAGATCACACTTTTGTCAGCCGAAGATATCTCGGTCAGAAGACGAAATTGCCGTTAAGACTACTAGATACAAGTTGATGTAAATCGTCTGGTGATGGTCCCGCAGGTCCCGCGGGCATAGCCTGCTGCCGGCATCGTTGAGAATATCGGTGCGCCGTTCGGAGACGACGGACCGGATCTTGCACTCCTACGGGAACTGCACGGCGCGGGCGATTGCCTCGCGCGACGAGACCGGTGTCCCACACGTGCTGGACGCCGCAGCGCCGCGACCGGAAAGCCGCTTCGCCGCGCCGGGGGGGGGGGCAGGGCCGGGATCAGCGCCCCGTCATGAGCCCGCGGTCATCAGCGCGCGGATCTGCCGTTCGCTGGTCTGGAGCAGGCGGAAGGCGCGATACTTGCGCTCGTGGAAGGCCGCGACCTCACCGGTGTCCGGCACGGTCGTCTCGCCGTTGCGGCTCATCGCGGCGGCGGCGGCCTCGAGGCTGGCATGCGCGCCGGAGGCCACCGCGCCGAGCATGGCGCTGCCGAGGAGGACCGGCTCGTCGGTCACCGGCAGCGCCACCGAGAGACCCGTCGCATCGGCGAGGATGCGGCGCAGGAGAGGCGAGCGCGCCGCGCCGCCGGAGACGACGATCCGCTCGAACGACACGCCCTGAACGTTCGCCGCCTCGACGATCTGCCGCGTGCCGTAGCAGAGGCCGCAGAGCGTGGCCACGAAGAGGTTGGCGAGGTCGTCGATGCCGCTCGCCAGCGTCAGGCCGGCGATAATTCCGGTGGCGTGCGGATCGGCTTCGGGCGCCCGGTTGCCGAGCAGTTCGGGCACGACGTGAAGCTTCCCGGCGAGCGTCGCGGCCGCTTCGACCGAGCCGGCCAGCGCCACCGCGCGCCGCTCCAGGAAGGCGAGAAGCGGCGCGCAGGCGGCGCTCGCGGCAGCCTGCGCTTCACCATAGGCGGGGTGCAGCGACACGATCCTGTCGAGCGCGGCGCCGTAGGCCGACTGGCCGCCCTCGAGCAGCCAGTAACTCGGCAGCATCGCGCCCCGGTAGGGGCCCCAGATGCCCGGCACGAAGACGGGATCGCGGGTCAGCGCCATCGAGCAGAGCGAGGTGCCCATGATGAGGGCCAGTTCGCGCGCGGGATCGGCGGCCGCGCCGTCCTGCGACCGCGCGCCGATCGTGCCGACGCCGCCGGCATGCGCGTCGATCAGCGAGGCGCCGACGGGAAGGCCGGGCACGAGGCCGAGCTCGGCGGCGGCGGCGTCCGTCAGGCCTTGGCCGAGGGGCGTCGCGATGTCGACGACGGTGTCGCCGATCCGCGCGAAGCCGTCGTCGGCGAGATCGCCGAGCCCGATCGTGCGGAAATAGTCGGCGTCCCAGCGACCTTCATGCGCGAGATAGGTCCATTTGCAGGTGAGCGTGCAGACCGAGCGCGCGGCGGAGCCAGTGGCGCGCCACGACAGGTAGTCGGCGAGGTCGAAGAAATGCCCGGCATCGCGATAGGTCTGCGGCAGGTTCTCGTTCAGCCAGAGGAGCTTCGGCGTCTCCATCTCCGGCGAGATGGTGCCGCCGACATAGTCGAGCACGCGGTGCCCGGTGGCGTTGATGCGCGCGGTCTGGTCCATGGCGCGGTGATCCATCCAGACCACGACGTTGCGCGCCGGGTCGCCGGAGGGCCCGACGGCGAGCGGCGCGCCGGCAGGATCGACCACCACGAGCGAGCAGGTGGCGTCGAAGCCGAGGCCGCGGACGGCCTCTGGCCGGACGTTCGCGGTCGCCAACGCCTCGCGCACGCTCGCGCAGATCGCCTGCCAGATGTCCTCGGACGATTGCTCGACGATGTCGCCGGGCTCGTGCCAGATGCGGATCGGCCGCTTGGCGCTGGCGAGAAGCCGGCCGGCGGGGTCGAAGAGCCCGGCGCGGGCGCTGCCGGTGCCGACGTCGATGCCGAGGAAGACGCTGTCCATGATGTCGGGTCCGGTTCGTGGGAAACGAGGGACGGGCCCCTTATCGGCGAGCGCCCCCGCAGCGTTCAAGGCTGTTGGTGGTCAGAGATCGGTGCTGTGGGGCAGGATCACGAGATCGCGGATGACGACGTGGCGCGGGCGCGTCAGCATGAACATCACGGCATCCGCCACCTCCTCGGCCTCCATCAGGCTGCCGTTGGCCTTGGCCTCTTCGAGCTTGGCCGCCGGCCAGTCGGCGATGAGCGCGGTGACCACCGGGCCCGGGCACACCGCGCCGATCCGCACGCCATGTGGGATCATCTGCCGGCGCACCGTGTGGACGAAGGCCTGGATCGCGAATTTCGAGGCGGTGTAGACGGGCTCCCAGACCACGGGCACCATGCCCGCCACCGAACTGGTGACGATGACGTCGCCGGTCCGGCGCTCGGCCATGTGCGGCAGCACGGCCTGAATGGAGCGGAAGGCGGCGTTGACGTTGAGGTTGAGCATCCGGTCCCAGGCGTCGGGATCGCCTTCGAGCACGGGTCCGCCGACATAGGAGCCGGCATTGGCGTGGAAGATGTCGAGCTGCCCGGCCGCATCGAGGATCTGCGGCAGCATGCCGGAGACGCTGGCGGGGTCGAGCAGATCGACCACGATCGGCGAGGCGCGCTCGCCGAGGCGGGCGCAGGCGGCGTCCAGCCCCTCGCGCGAGCGATCGACGAGGAAGACGCGGGCGCCGGCTTCCACCAGCGCCTCGGCGCAGGCGAGGCCGATGCCGGAGGCCCCGCCCGTGATGGCGGCGACCTTGCCGGAGAGATCCTGCTGTTTCATGGCGCTTGTCTCCTGTCGCGAGGGCCGCGCTCGGGGCCGTTCCCGCGATCGATCGAAGGATTGAGGGACGGTGCGCCGCGCTCGGCCGGCGGCGCCCGAAGGGATCAGGCCCGGCCGTGCGAGACGCGCGAGCGGCGGGCGAGCGAGTCGACGATCACGGCGATGGCGAGGACGCCGCCGGTGATCATGTAGCGAAGCGACGACGAGAGGTTGAGCAGCGTCAGGCCGCTGGCGATCGACTGGATCACGATGATGCCGAGCAGCGCCGAATAGGCGCTGCCCCGGCCGCCGAAGAGGCTGGTGCCGCCGATCACCGCCGCGGCGATGGCGTTGAGGTTGACGTCGCCCGTGCCGGCCTGCTGGCTGGCCGAGGCGAGGCGCGAGGCCGCAAGGACGCCGCCGAGCGCCGCGAGCGAGGAGCAGAGGGCGAAGGCGCTGGCATAGATCAGGCGCACGTTGATGCCGGCGCGGCGCGCCGCTTCCTGGTTGCCGCCGACCGCGAACATCGAGCGGCCCCACTTGGTGCGGGTGAGCGCGTATTGCATCACCAGCACCAGCGCCACGAAGAGCCCGAACATCCACGGCACGCCGCGGTCGCGGTTGAGATACCAGGCGAGGGCCTCGAGCACGACGACGAGGGTGCCGGCCTGCAGGAGGAGGCTGGCCGTGGAGCGACTGGAGAGACCGGCCGCCTTGCGGCGGGCCGCGTTGCGCGCGCCGAGCGCGAAGGTAGCAAGGCCCGCGAGCGCGACGAGCGCGTAGGCCACCCAGTCGGGCATGGTGAGGATCTGCCCGAAATCGACGATCCAGGAATCGTAGGGCAGGTTGATCGAGCCGGTGGAGCCGAGGATGTAGAGCTGCAGCCCGAGGATCGCGAGGAGGCCCGAGAGCGTCGAGACGAAGCTCGGCATGCCGAAGCGGTTGAGGAAGAAGGCGTAGAGCGTGCCCACCGCCGCGCCGAGGGCGAGCGCGGCGACGATCGCCACCGCGATCGGCCAGCCCTCGTTCACCCAGAGCACCCCGACCAGCGCCGAGGCGAAGCCGCTCATCGAGCCGACCGAGAGGTCGATCTGCCCGAGCAGGAGCACGCAGACGATGCCGAGCGAGATCACGCCGACCGTCGAGAGGTCGAAGAGCAGGTTGACGAGGTTGTTGCTCGACAGGAAGATCGGGTTGAGCGCCTGGAACACCGTCCAGATGATCAAGAGGCCGACGATCACCGGCAGCGAGCCGAGATCGCCCGAGCGCACGCGGGTGACGAAGGCGCGGATCGCGCCGGCGACGCCCGCCTCGTGGCGCACGCGCTCGTCGGCGCGGTCGAGGAGCGGCCGGCCCATCGGGGACGAGACCGGGGGAGTTTTCGTGTCGGGGGTCATGCCGGCAGCTCCTGCGCGGGCGGGGTGGGGCCGGCGGCGCGGCGGCGTTCGGCTCGGCGCGAGACGGAATTGTCGGAGGCGCCGGTGATGGCGCTGACAAGCTCGCCGTTCGAGGCGTCGGGCTCGAACACGCCGTTGTTGCGCCCGAGGCGCAGCACCACGATGCGATCGGCGACGGCGCGCACGTCCTCCATGTTGTGGCTGATCATGATGACGCCGAGGCCGCGGTCGCGCACGCGCTCGATGAGGTTGAGCACCTCGGCGGTCTGCGCCACGCCGAGCGCGGCGGTGGGCTCGTCGAGCATGATGAGCTTGGGGTTGGTCAGCAGCGAGCGGGCGATGGCGACGGTCTGGCGCTGGCCGCCCGAGAGCGAGGCGACGACGTCGCGCACGTCGGGAATGCGGGCCGAGAGCTCGTTCAGAAGCGTCCAGGCGCGCACCTCCATCGACACCTCGTCGAGGGCGGCGGGGTTGGTCTCCTGGCCGAGGAAGATGTTGGCGACGACGTCGAGATTCTCGCAGAGCGCCAGATCCTGGAACACCGTGGCGATGCCGAGCGAGAGCGCCGCGGCGGGGTCGGTGAGGCGCACCGGCTCGCCGGCGAAGCGGATGGTGCCCGAGCTCGGCTGGTGGACGCCGGCGAGGATCTTCACCAGCGTCGACTTGCCGGCGCCGTTGTCGCCGACCAGCGCCACGACTTCACCGGCGTGGACGTCGAGTTCGATGTCGGTGAGCGCCGAGACGGCGCCGAAATTCTTGGAGATTTCGCGAAGGCTGAGCACGGGCACCCGGCCGCCGGTCGCGTCGTGGGACGGATCCGTCATCTGTGGAAGACCTTTCGAGATCGGCTGCGCGAGAGGGGACGGGGTCGCCCGGACGGTTGCGTCCGGGCGGCCCGAGGCGTCAGTGCGGGACGGTCAGTTTGCGATGCCGAGCTTCTTGCAGCCTTCGGCGTAGCGCCCGGTGCAGAGGTCCGCGGCGGCGGCGATCTTCTTGTCGATGATCTCGGCCTTGAAGTTCTCGGCCGTCACCACCACGGGCACGAAAAGCTGCGAGGGCGTGTCGTAGAGGGTGGTGGTCGCCTCCGGGGTCTGGCCGGAGAGGAGCTTCACCACGACGTCGGCCGCCGCGGCCGCCACCGTCTCGCTCGGCTTCGACACCGTGTTGTACTGGTCGCCGGCGATGATCAGCTGCAGCGCCGCGGTGGTCGCGTCGTTGCCGGTGACCGGGGGCAGCGGGTTGACGCCGCCCGCCTTCAGCGCAGCGATCGCGCCGCCGCCGGTGCCGTCGTTGGCCGCCGCGACGCCGACGATCTTCGAGCCGAAGCGTGTGATCTGGCCGGAGGCCCACTGCTGCGCCTTGGCGGGCGTCCAGTCCGGCGTGTCGTATTCGGCGAGGATCGGATAGCCGCTGGCGTCGAGGCTGGCATGGACGCCCTTCTTGATGAGGCCGGCCGCCGCGTCGGTGGGCGAGCCGTTGATCTGCAGCAGGCCGCTGCCCTCGCCGGCCGGCACGTTCTTCGCCTTCAGGTGCTGGACGAGCGAGTCGCCGATCGACTTGCCGATGGCCTCGTTGTCGAACGAGACGTAGTAGTCGGCCTTGATCTGCGGGATCGGGCGATCGTAGGCGATGACCTTGATGCCCTGGCTCTGCGCCTGACGCACGAGCGAAGCGGCGGCGGTGGAATCGACGGGATCGAGCACGATCGCCTTGGCGCCCTGCGAGACCACCGAGTTGAACTGCTGCTGCTGGCGCGAAACGTCGGCATCGGCGTTCTGGTAGATCACCGTGCATTTCGGGCAGAGCTTCTCCATCGCGGCCTTGAAGCCGGGGAAGTCGTGCTCCTCGTAGCGTGTCGAGCCCTGGTCGGGCATCAGGAAGGCGACGGTCGCCTCGAGATCGCTGCTCTGCGCGAAGGCGGCGCCCGTGGCGGTCAGGCTCAGTGCCAGAGCGGCGAGACCTACGCGTGCGGTGTGATGTGCTCTCATGCTTTCCTCCCAGTGGATGAGTTTGGCCCGCCGGATGGCGCCGCGTGTCGCGCGTCGCCACCTCCCATCGCCAGCGGACCGTGGAGCAACGAGGCTCCGGCGAATGTCGAACGGGTGTTAGTGCACCTTCGGTAGTGGCGCGGTGCCGCGCGGCGTGCGGGGTGGTGCTTTGGCCTGAGCCTGAGCCTTCGGCTTCACCAGCATCGAAGGCCGCTCGCGCGGCGCCACGGACGCGCGCACGATGAGCTCGGCCTCGTGAACGATGGAGACGGGCGGCGCCTCGCCGCTCTCGCGCATGCGCACGAGAAGCCGCGCCCAGGCCGCCTCGGCCATCGCGTCGACGGGCTGGCGCACGGCGGTGAGGCCGGTGTTGCGGGCGCCCATCCAGGCGTCGTCGTCGAAGGCGACGAGCGAGGACCGATCGGGAATCGCGATGCGGAACTGCGCGAAGGCGGTGAGCACCGCGAGCGTCGTGACGTTGGTCGCGGCGATCACCGCGTCCGGCACGGAATGGCGCTCCAGCCAGCGCGCGCAGAGCGCCGCGCCGCGCTCCACCGAGGAGCCGAGTTCGAGGATCGTCGCCCGGTGCCCGGTCTCGCGCTCGATATGCTCGGCGGCGGCTTCGAGGCGTGCGGCGACGGGCGCGACGTCCATGCGCGAGGCGACGAGGAGGATGTCGCGGTGTCCCTGGTCCACAAGATGGCGCGCGGCGATCTCGCCGGCATCGCGATTGTCGAGCGTCACCGTGTCGAAGGGGGAGGGGAGCGACACGCGGTCCACCAGCACAACCGGCGGGCGGCCCGGCCCCCGCGCCAGAGCGGCGGGAACCTCGTTCGAGCAGGGCACCGCGAGGATGCCGGCGGGGCGCCAGGCGAGGAGCGCGGCGAGACGGGACGCCTCGACGCCGCGATCGTCGCGCGAACTCGCCACCACGACGTCGTAGCCCTCGTCCTGCGCGAGGCTCTCGATGCGGGTGACGAGACTGGCGAAGAACGTGTCGCGCAAGTCGGGCACGAGCACCACGATCACTCGCGTGCGGCCCGAGCGCAGCTGCGAGGCCGCGCGATCGGGCTGGTAGCCGAGCTGGGCTGCCGCGTCGCGCACCCGCGCTTCGAGCGCCGCGTTCACGGGCTTGGTGCCGCTGAACACGTTGGAGACGGTGGCGGCGGAAACGCCGGCGAGCGCCGACACGTCCTTGATCGAAATCCGCTTGCCCGACATCCGCTCGCGCCTCCCAACGCCGTAAATCGATTTACCGTAAATCGTTTTACACGTCAACGTGGTCGATAAGGTTGGCTGTGAACTTCGCGGGCATCACCCACCGTGATCGAACGTGCCATCCGACGTCGGACGCGATCGTCCCGTCGAGCGTCCGCTTCCGCAAGTCATATGATGACAGAAGCAACGCGTCGGCTTAGGTAAGACGCTGCCCTCTCACGCCTGGAGCATCTCGTGGTCCGTATTTCGAAGGCTCCTCACTCGCAACCCCTCCGGGAGGTCGTCGCCGAGGCTCTGCGCCGGCAGATCGAGGAGGGGGACTATGCGCCGGGCGACCAGCTGCCCACCGAACCGGCGCTGGTCGCCCGGTTCGGCTATAGTCGCACCGTGGTCCGCGAAGCGCTTGCAGCGCTGCGGGCGGATGGTCTCGTCGATTCGCGCCACGGCGTCGGCGTCTTCGTGCTCGGACCGAAGCAACCCCCTGCGGGACTGGAGCTCTTTCGCCAGGCGACCGACAAGATCTCCGACATCATCGAGGAGCTCGAGCTTCGGGTCGGCGTCGAGGTCGAGGCGGCGGGGCTGGCCGCCTTGCGTAGTTCGCCGGCGCAGGAGGCCGAGATCCTATCGCTGGTCGATCAGTTCCGCGACCTCGTGGCGCGCGGGCAATCGACCGACGAGGCCGACTTCGCCTTCCACCTCGCCGTCGCCACCGCCACGAACAACACGCGCTTTCGCGGGTTCCTCGAGCATGTGGGGCGACGGATCATTCCGCGTGTGAAGTTCCGCTCGGCGATGGGCGGCGTCGATCCGCTTCCCAATCGCGACGCCATTCTCCTGCGCGAGCACGAGGAGGTCGCTGACGCCATCTCGGCCCGCGATCCCGATCTCGCCCGCGATGCCATGCGCCGCCACCTGCAGGGCGGCATCAAACGCTACCGGGCGTTGATGCGCACGCGGCCGAGCGAGGGGACGGGTTGACGCGCTCTGCGTAGTCATATTATGTCATGCCATACAAATCATCATATGTGTGTGGCATGACCCCTGACCAAGTGAAGCACGCGTTGTCCGCTGGGCTCCTGTCCTTTCCCGTCACGCATTTCGGCGACGATGGACGGTTGAACCTCGAAAGCTACCGCAGGCATGTCGGATGGCTGGCGAATTACGACGCGACCGTGCTCTTCGCGGCCGGCGGCACCGGCGAGTTCTTCTCGCTGACGCCGGAGGAGATTGGTGACGTCACGCGCGCGGCGAAGGAGGCGGCCGGCAGCGTTCCCATCGTCACCGGCTGCGGCCTCGGCACCGAACTCGCCAAGGACATCGCGCGCCGCGCCGAAGCGGCAGGCGCCGACGGCCTTCTGCTTCTGCCGCATTATCTGATGGGCGCCTCGCAGGAGGGGCTCTTCCGCCACATCAAGGCGGTCTGCGATGCCACGGGCCTCGGCGTCGTCGTCTACAACCGCGCCAATTCGGTCGTCACCGCCGATACGCTGGCGCGCCTCGCGGAGGCCTGCCCCAACCTCATCGGCTTCAAGGACGGCACCGGGCAGATCGCGCTCGTGCGCGAGGTCTCGGTGAAGCTCGGCGACCGGCTCTGCTACATCGGCGGCATGCCGACGCACGAACTCTACGCCGAGGCCTTCAACGCCGCGAAGGTCACGACCTATTCCTCGGCCGTCTTCAACTTCGTGCCGGACCTCGCGCTGCGCTTCTACAAGGCGCTGCGGGCAGGGGAGACGAGCGTGATGGAGGGGATCCTCCGGGACTTCTTCTACCCGTTCGCCGCGATCCGCGACCGCCAGCCGGGCTACGCCGTGTCGATCATCAAGGCCGGCGTCGAGATCGTCGGCCAGACGCCGGGCCCCGTGCGCCCGCCGCTGACCGACCTCACCTCCGAGGAGCGCGGCATGCTGGCGGCCCTCATCGAACGCAACGCCTGATCCGACGTGGCTTCCGGCCGGGCGTGGAGGCGTCCGCCCGCTGGCTCTGCCGAGACTTCAATCATTTGGGAGGATGATCATGACCCGACAACGCCTGCGATCCCTCACGATCGCCCTTCTCAGCGGCGCGCTCGCCGGACCCGCCCTCGCGCAGGCGAGGGGCGAGATCACGATCGTCCTGCCGGAGCAGCCGAGCAATCTCGAGCCCTGCGGCTCCATCCTCACCGATGTCGGGCAGGTGCTGAGCCAGAACATCACGGAGACGCTGACCGTGGTCGATCCCGCCGACGGCTCGGTCGATCCCAAGCTCGCGACGGAGTGGGAGCAGACGGACCCGCTGACCTGGCGCTTCAAGCTGCGCGAGGGCGTGACCTTCCAGGACGGCAAGCCCTTCGACGCCGAGGCCGTGCGCTTCTCCGTCGATCGGCTGACGAGCAAGGCCTTCACCTGCAACAACCTCGCCAAGTTCGGCTCGGACACGATCACCGTGACGCCGGTGGACGCCACGACGGTCGACATCAAGTCCACGCAGCCGCAGCCGATCCTGCCGACGCTGATCAGCGTCGCGATGATTGTCTCGCCCGCGACGCCTGCCGACAAGGCAACCAACCAGCCGGTGGGCACCGGCCCGTTCGCGCTGGCGGAATCGACGCCCGAGCGCATCGTCCTCACGCGTCGCGACGGCTACTGGGGCGAGGCGCCGCAAGTGGCGAAGGCGACCTATGTCTGGCGCGGCGAATCCTCGCTGCGCGTCGCGATGATCCAGACCGGCGAGGCCGACCTGACGCCGACCATCGCGCTGCAGGACGCGACCGATCCGGCACGCGACTTCTCCTATCTCAACTCCGAGACGACCGCGGTCCGCATCGACATGGACTACGCCCCGCTCGATGACGTTCGGGTGCGCAAGGCGCTGAACATGGCGATCGACTGGGAGGGCATGGCCGGGCTGTTCGGCGACGACGCGCTGCGCGCCTCGCAGATGGTCGTGCCCGGCATCAACGGTCACGACAAGGACCTCAAACCCTGGGCCTTCGATCCCGAGGGCGCCCGCTCGCTGCTGGCAGAGGCCAAGGCCTCCGGCGTGCCGGTGGAGACCGAGATCAACCTCGTCGGGCGCAACGGCATCTATCCGAACGGCACCGAGGCGATGGAAGCCATGATGGCCATGTGGGCTGATGCCGGCTTCAACATGAAGCTCACGATGCTCGATGTCGCGGACTGGACGCGCTACCTCCAGAAGCCGTTCCCCGCCGATCGCGGCCCGACGCTTCTCCAGGTGCAGCACGACAACAACAAGGGCGACGCGGCCTTCACCGTGCCGCTGCTCTACCGCTCCTCCGGCAGCTACGCGACGCTGGGCGATCCCGCGCTCGACGGCGAGATCGACGCCATCCTCGCTGCCACGGGGGAGGAGCGCACGAAGGGCTTCCAGACCCTGTTCGGCAAGGTCCATGACGGGCTCGCGGCCGACGTGCCGATGTTCCACATGGTGGGCTACACGGCGGTCGGTCCGCGCATCGACTGGCGCCCGAGCCTGGCCACCAACAGCGAGATCCCGCTGTCGCAGATCCGCTTCAAGTAGCGACGCCGACGGACGGGCCGCGGGCACGACGCCTGCGGCCCGTCCGTCGCGTCGCCAGACGATGGCTCATCCATGTTCGGCTTCATCGGCAAGCGCGCCCTCAACAGCGCGATCTCGATCTTCTGCCTTCTCGTTCTCGTCTTCGCGCTGACGCGCCTGACCGGCGATCCCGCGGCCCTCTTCCTGCCACTGGATTCCAGCCTGGAGGCCCGGCAGGAGTTCAACCGGCTCAACGGGTTCGACCAGCCGGTCGTCGTGCAGTTCGCCACCTACGTCGCCGATCTCGCGCGGCTCGATTTCGGCATGTCGCTCCGCCAGAACCGGCCGGCGATGGAGGTGGCGCTCGAGGCGTTCCCGCGCACGCTCCAGTTGGCGGCGATCGCGATGGGCATCGCGCTCTTCGCCGCGCTTCTCGTCGGTGCGCTGGCGGCCGCCAAGCCCGGCGGCTGGTTCGACCGCGCCTCCGCGTTCCTGTCACTCGCCGGCGCGAGCGCCCCGGATTTCTGGGTGGCGATCGTCGGCGTCCTCGTCTTCTCCGTCGGCCTCGGCTGGCTGCCGACATCGGGCACGGGCGGGCCGATCTACTGGATCATGCCGATCGCGGTCCTCTGCCTCCGCCCCTTCGGTCTCCTCGTGCAGGTCGTGCGCGGCACGATGATCGGCGTCCTCTCGCAGCCGCACGTGAAGACGGCGAAGGCCAAGGGCGTGCCGCCCCGTTCCATCCTGCTGCGCCACGGCCTTCGCAATTCGATGCTGCCCGTCGTCACCGTGGCGGGCGATCTCGCGGCCAGCCTCGTCAACGGGGCCGTCGTGGTCGAGACCATCTTCGGCTGGCCGGGCATCGGCAAGCTGATGATCGATTCCATCGTCCAGCGCGACTTCGCCGTGGTGCAGAGCACGATCCTCGTGACGGCCTGCGCGATCTTCCTCCTGAACATCATGATCGACCTCATCTATGCCGCACTCGATCCCCGCATCCGGTCCTGAGACGATGAGCGACGTCGCCGCGCCCGAGCCAAAGGCCGTCCGCACCGCCGGCTGGAGGGTCGCGGCGGGTTGGCTGTGGCGCGACAAGCTCGCCTT
This sequence comes from Aureimonas pseudogalii, assembly GCF_014196835.1. Lineage (GTDB taxonomy): Bacteria > Pseudomonadota > Alphaproteobacteria > Rhizobiales > Rhizobiaceae > Aureimonas > Aureimonas pseudogalii. Next base: position 37,886 of record NZ_JACIEK010000009.1, on the reverse strand, counting down.
CGCCTCCGTCGTCTTCCTCGTCGTCCTGGCGCTGACGGCGATCCTCGCGCCGGTGCTGATGGGCGATGCCGCGACGAAGCTCGGCCTGCGCCAGCGCAACCTGCCGCCCTTCACGCTCGAAGCCGGCTGGCTCTACGTGCTCGGCGCCGACACCCTCGGCCGCTCGCTGCTCGCCCGCCTTCTCGTCGGGGCGCGCAACACGCTCGGCATCGCGGCGGCGGCCGTCGTCGTCTCCATGCTCGTCGGCGGCCTGCTCGGGCTGATCGCCGGCTATTCGCGCCGCTGGACCTCGCAGGTGATCCTGCGCGTCGCCGACGTCATCATGAGCTTCCCCTCGCTGCTTCTGGCGCTCATCGTCCTCTATTTGCTGGGGCCCAGCGTCACCAACCTCATCATCGTCCTCGCGGTCACGCGCATCCCGATCTACCTGCGGACGACGCGCGCCGAGGTGCTGGAGCTGCGCGAGCGCATGTTCGTCCAAGCCGCGCGGTCGATGGGTGCGAGCCACACGCGCATCCTGCTGCGCCACATCGCGCCGCTGACCATCCCGACCCTCGTCACGATCGCGGCCATCGACTTCGCCTCGGTGATCCTCGCCGAATCCGCGCTGAGCTTCCTCGGCCTCGGCATCCAGCCGCCCGACTTCACCTGGGGCGCCATGGTCGCAACGGGCCGCGGCTATCTGCAGACGGCCTGGTGGGTCGCCTTCTGGCCGGGCCTCTTCATCATGATGACGACGCTCGCGCTCAACATCGTGGCGAGCTTCGCGCGCACCGCCTCCGATCCGCAGCAACGCTGGCGTCTCCAGTCCCTTCGCAAGGCCGCCCGATGAGCCCGATCGAACCGCCCGTGCTCGAGATCCGCGACCTCACCGTCGACTTCCTGTCGGACGGTCAGCCCGTGCGCGCGGTGGATGGGATCGGCTTCCGCGTCCATCGCGGCGAGACGCTCTGCATTCTCGGCGAGAGCGGCTCGGGCAAGAGCGTCAGCGCCTCGACCGTCCTCGACATCCTCGACCGCCCGCCCGCCGACATCGTCTCGGGCACCGTCCTTCTGGGCGGCCGCGATCTCGCGTCCCTGCCCGATGCCGAGCGCCGCGCGCTCAACGGTGCCAGGGTCGCGATGATCTTCCAGGACCCGCTCGTCCACCTCAATCCCGTCTACACGATCGGCTGGCAGATCGCCGAGGTCTTCCGGGCGCACGACATCTGCGGCGACCGGGAGGCGCGGACCCGCACGATCGAGCTCCTGCACCGGGTCGGCATTCCCGAGCCCGAGACCCGCGTCGATCGCTATCCGCACGAGTTTTCCGGCGGCCAGCGCCAGCGCATCATGATCGCCATGGCGATCGCGCTCGAACCCATGCTCCTCATCGCCGACGAGCCGACCACGGCGCTCGACGTCAGCGTTCAGGCGCAGATCCTCGATCTCCTGCGCGATCTCCAGCGCGAGTTCGGCATGGCGCTGGTGCTCATCACGCACGACCTCGAAGTCGCGAGCGCCATGGCGGACCGCGTCATCGTGATGCGGCGCGGCCGGATCGTGGAGGAGGGCGCGGCGCGCGAGGTCTTTACCGACCCGAAGGACGCCTACACGAAGCAGCTGATGAACGCGCTGCCCGCCAGCGGCGCACCGCGGCGCGCCGGCGTCGACGCGGGACGCGAGACGCTGCTCGAGGTCCGCGACCTCACCAAGACCTACCACCTGTCGCGCGGCTTCCTGAAGGCCGCGAGCGCCACGAAGGCCGTGGACGGCGTGTCCTTCACCCTGCGGCGCGGCGAGACGCTCGGCATCGTCGGCGAATCCGGCTCGGGCAAGTCCAGCATCGCGCGCATGCTGCTGCGGTTGAACGAGCCGAGTTCGGGCGAGGCGCTGTTTCGCGGGGAGGACATCTTCGCGATGGACGAGCCCGCCCTCCTGAAGCTGCGCCGCAAGGTGCAGATGGTCTTCCAGGACCCCTACGGCTCGATGAACCCGCGCATGAGCGTCCATGCGATCGTCTCCGAGCCCTGGCGCATCCATCGCGACATCCTGCCGAAGGCCGCGTGGAACGAGCGCGTGCGCGAGCTTCTCGATCTCGTCGGCCTCAAGCCCGAATGGGCGGAGCGCTATCCGCACCAGTTCTCGGGCGGACAGCGCCAGCGGATCGCCATCGCCCGCGCGCTCGCGAGCGATCCCGAGCTCATCGTCTGCGACGAAGCGGTCTCCGCGTTGGACGTGTCGGTGCAGGCGCAGGTGATCGATCTGCTCGCCGACCTGCGGGACCGGCTCGGCCTCTCCTACGTCTTCATCACTCACGACCTGCCCGTCGTGCGCAACTTCGCCGACCGCATCCTCGTGATGCAGAACGGCAAGGTGGTCGAGGACAACGACACCGCCGAACTTTTCGCCGCCCCGAAGGCCGCCTACACACGAGCCCTGCTCGCCGCGACGCCGCATCCCAAGTGGAGCGTCTAGGATTTCGCGGACGAAGTGTCGTCGCGATCTCACGTTGGGGCGCGCCGGGCCGAACGCTGAAGCCCGGCTCCGCCCGATCTATCCCACCGGGAGACAAAGAGCGGCGAGCAGCCGAGCCGCGTGGTCGGCGCGCTACCAGCGCTGGTGGACGTGCGGGGCGATGCGATCATGGTAGATCGACCGCACGCCGTCCATGACGTCGGCCGGGATCGAGGGCAGGGCGCTCGCCCCGGCGTTGGCGACCGCCTGATCGCGGTTCTTGGCACCGGGGATGACGACCGAGACGGCCTCCTCCATCAGGATCCAGCGCAGTGCGAACTGCGCCATGGAGGCGTCGCCGGGAACCAGCGACCGCAGCGCCTCGACCGCCTCCAGCGCGGCGTCGTAGGGCACGCCGGAGAACGTCTCGCCGACGTCGAAGGCCTCTCCATGCCGATTGAAGTTGCGGTGATCGTCGGCGGCGAAGACCGACCCCCCGTCCATCTTGCCCGTCAGCATGCCGCTGGCCAGAGGCACGCGCACGATCACGCCGACGTCGCGGCGGGCAGCCTCGGGGAAGAACAGTTCGGCGGGACGGTGCCGGAACATGTTGAAGATGATCTGCACGGTGGAGACGTTCGGGAAGGCGATCGCCTTGAGCGCTTCCTCCGCCTTCTCGACGGACACGCCGTAGAACCGGATCTTGCCGGCCGCGACGAGATCGTCCATCGCCCCGAACACCTCCGGCCGGTAGTAGACCTCGGTCGGCGGGCAGTGGAACTGGACGAGGTCGAGAGCATCGACGCCGAGGTTGGAGAGGCTGCGATCGACGAAGGCTTCGAGGTTCGCTCGGGTGTAGCCGTCCGCCACGTGCGGGTTCAGGCGGCGACCGGCCTTCGTCGCCACGATCGGGCGCTCCCCGCCGCGCTCCTTCAGGACGTCGCGAATGATGCGCTCGGAGCGCCCGTCGCCGTAGACGTCGGCGGTGTCGACGAACGTCATGCCGGCGTCGAGGGCGGCATGGACGCTGGCGCGCGCGTCGGCCTCGTCCACGTTGCCCCAGGAGCCGCCGATGGCCCAGGCCCCGAAGCCGACTTCCGAGACGTTCCAGTTGGTGCGGCCGAGGCGCCGTGTGGCGATCGTCATGCGAAGCTCCGTTGATCGAGGGCCGACGAGGTCGGTGGAAGGTTCCGGGTCGATGACGCCGGGTCGAATCTTTCTTGCGCCGCACCGCACCGCCGAACCGATTTGCGTTCGGTCTGGATCGGCATAGCTAGCGCGATGAAGGCCGTGCGCGAGGGCGTACGATCGTTATCTCCGGACCGCCAAGCGTCGGCGCCTGACCATCGCAGTCGTTCGAGTGCTCGCGGTCACATGGGGAAGGCCTGATCGCTCTCCCGACAGCTCTTCATCCGGCCTCGTCGTCCGCGCCCTGTGACCCCACGCAAGAGATCGACGGGTGCCGATCACCTCCACCCGACCACAGGAACGTCCATTTCGATCGCCCCGCACCCATCGCAGGCTAGGCCTCGGCCGCGGCGCGGATTCGTTCGCGGGTGAGGGGAAGGTCGTAGAGGCGGCGGCCGATGGCGTTGGCGATGGCGTTGGCGAGCGCCGCGCCGCCCGGTCCCTGGCTGCACTCGCCGGCGCCGAGGAACGGCAGGCCGGGACGCGGCACGATCTCGACGTCGATGGCCTCGGGCAGCGCGTCGAAGCGCAGGATCGGATAGGTCGACCAGTCCACGGAGGTGACGCGGGTGCGGTCGAAGGTCACCGCCTCGCAGAGCGTCCAGCTGGCCGACTGCAGGATGCCGCCCTGGACCTGGTTGGCGATCCCGTCGGGGTTGACCACCTCTCCGGCATCCACGGACGCGGCGGCCCGACGCATCCGCACGCGCCCCGTGTCGGGCTCGACTGCGACCTCCATCGCCACCGCGCAATAGGCCGCGAGGTTCTTGTATCGGGCGAAGGCGAAGCCGTAGCCGTGGTGCGCGGGCGCCGTCTGGCCGGGCTTCCAGCCGAACATCGCGGCCGCCCGCTCGACCACCGCTCGGGCGCGTTCGTCGCGGAGGTGGCGCAGGCGAAACGCCACCGGGTCCGCGCCGGCGCGGGCCGCCAGCTCGTCCATCGCGTTCTCGATGGAGAAGACGTTCATGTAGGCGCCGAGGCCGCGCAGTGCCGAAACGCGCAACGGCATCTCCTCGACGAAGTGCCAGACGACGTCGCGGTTGGGGAAGGCGTAGAGCGGGTTGGAGTTTCGGTCGCCGTTGCCCTCGGGCGTGATGCGCAGTCGAGGGGCGGCGGGCGCGAAGGGCGGGTCGAGATGCTGCGCGGCGAGGAGGGCGCCCGCGCCGCCGGGCCGCGAGTTGTGCGTGTTGCTCCAGACCTCGTAGCGCCAGTCGACGATCGAGCCGTCGGCGTCGGTGCCGGCGCGTACGCGCGTCACCATGCCCGGCGAGAAGGGCTCGAAGGCGTGCTCCTGCTCGCGCATCCACTGGAGGCGCACGGGACGGCCAGGCAGCGCCTGCGCCAGGAGGGCCGCATCCGCCGCCGCGTCGTCCGCCCCGTTGTGCCCGTAGCAGCCCGACCCTTCGACGTGGATGCAACGCACCGCCGTCGCCTCGACCCTTAGCATCTCGGCGATCGCCTCGCGATCGGGATAGACGCCCTGCGTGTGCGTCCAGACGGTGGTGACGCTCTCGCTCAGAACGGCCACCGCGCAGGAGGGGCCGATCGAGGCATGAAGCTGGTAGGGCCGCGTGAAGGTGACTTCGAAGGGGGTGAGACCGGCGGTGCCGAGTTCTCCGTCCTTCGCGACGACGCCGTCCTGCGCGGGGAAGGCGAGGATCGCCTCGGACAGAGCGGCGGCATCGGGCAGGCTCTCGCGCTCCTCCCAGCGGGCCAGCGACGAAAGGGTCCACAGGGCCTTGATGGCCTGCCACTCCTTTTCGGCGAGGAGGCCGAGGAAGGAACCGTTGCGCACGACGGCGAGCACGCCCGGCATGGCCTCGACCGGCGCGGTGTCGACGGAGACGAGGCGCGCCCGCGGGCTCGGCGGTCGCACCACGCGCCCATGCACCATGCCCTCGGGGCGCATGTCCTGCACATAGGCCGCGCCGCCCGTGACCTTGCCGGGAATGTCGATGCGCGCCCGCGGGCGGCCCATCTCGCGGAAGGCGTCGGCCGGCTTCAGCCGGGCGAACGGCCCGGCGCGTCCCTCGATCCGCTCGCCCGAGACGAGCGCCCCGAAGGGCAGGCTGCGCCCGTCCGGCGCCACCACGGCGGCGTTCTCGGCCCGCACGCCCTCGACGGGCACGCCCCAGCGCCGGGCGCCTTCCGCGATCAGGATGTCGCGGATCTGAGCGGCGACGTGACGGATCGCGGTGCCGCTGTCCTGCACCGAGTGGCTGCCGGCGGTGAAGCCCTCGTCCGGGCTCCGGTCCGTGTCGGGGCCAACCAGCGAAAGGCGCTCGAACGGCATCTCCAGCTCTTCGGCCGCGATCTGCAGCAGCGCGGTCTTGATGCCCTGGCCGAGCTCGGCCTTGCCGGTGAAGACGGTGCCGTGTCCCGCCGCGTCGATACGGATCCAGGATTCGAGATCGGGATTGGTCTTCAAACTGCCGGGAAGCTCGGGAGCGATCTCCTCCACGGCTTGGAAGTTCTGGGCCTCGTTGCCCGGCGAGGTCACGGTTTGGCCGAAGGCGTCGCGAAGCGAGAAGGCCAGCACGAGCGAGCCCGTGCCGAGGAGGACGCTGCGCCGCGAGAGCGAAGGGGTGTGAGAGGGCGACATCAGCCGGCCCTCGTCGCGGCTGCCTGCGCGCCCCTCGTTCGCATCTCGCCCGCCGCCCGCCGGATCGCTGCCACGATGCGCATATGCGTGCCGCGGCGGCAGAGATTGGGCTCCATGTGCGCGCGGATCGCCGCGTCGGAAACGTCGGGGTCGCGCTGCAGGAGGGCCTGCGCGCGCATCATCATGCCGGGAATGCAGTAGCCGCATTGGGCGGCCTGTTCGGCGATGAAGGCGGCCTGCATCGGGCCGGGCGCCTCGATCGTTCCCAGCCCCTCGACGGTGGTGACCCGCTTTCCCGCCAGCGCCACGAGCGGCGTCACGCAGGAGAGCACCGCCTGGTCGCCGACCATCACCGTGCAGGCGCCGCACTGGCCGAGGCCGCAGCCGTATTTGGCACCGTGCAGGCCGAGTTCGTCGCGCAGAACGTAGAGGAGCGGCGTGTCGAGGTCGGCCTCGATCTCGTGCGCGGTGCCGTTGACGACGAGGCTTACCATGAGGTGTCCTGCTTCGAAGGGTTGGCGGGAGCGTCGGAACCGGTGCCGAGCGAGCGCTGGCCCTGCGCGCCGCGGGCGCGCGATGTGGCGATCAGCTCGGCCGGATCGTCCCAGGGCGGCCGGTCGCTGAAGGTGCGGCGCATGTAGGCGAGGAGATCGGCGATCTGTCCGTCGTCGAGCGCGCCGTCATAGCCCGGCATGATCGGCCCCCGCTCGCCTTCGGGCGCGGGAATGCCGTTCAGGATGACGTGGATCGGATTGGCCGGGGTCGGCCCGTTGATCGCCGTCGAATGGTCGAGCCGGAGCCCGCCGTAGGGGAGCGGGCGCCCTGCGTCGTGGCAGCTCGAACAGGCGCCGGCATAGATCGCCGCGCCCCGGTCGCCCGGGTCGGCGGAGACGGGCGCCGTCTGGCTTCCGGCCGAAGCCGGGAGCGCGCCGGGCCGGTGGGCTTCGTCCTCGCGCAGAAGCGCGTCGGCGCGCTCGCGCGTCCGGCTCGACGGCTCGCCCATGAGCGAGACGACATAGGTGGCGATGGCCCGCGAGTCCGCCTCGGGCAGCGTGCCGAGATTGCTGTTCACCGGCGCCATCGGGCCGCGCGCCACGCCGTGCCGCGCCTCCCAGCCCCCGTGCAGGTAGTGCGTCAGGCTGTCGACGTCCCACGGGATCGGGGCCGGCGACGCCTCGTTCAGGGCGTAGGCCGTCCAGCCTTCCGCCTCGCCGCCGGCGAAGTGCGCCTCGCCCTTGCGCTCCGCGCCGAGGAGGTTGCGCGGCGTATGGCAGGCGCCGCAATGCCCGAGCCCTTCCGCCAGATAGGCGCCGCGGTTCCAGACCTCGTCCTTGGTGGGGTCGGGCCGGAAAGTTCCCTCGCGCAGGAACAGCAGCTTCCACCCCGCCAGGATCATCCGCATGTCGAGCGGGAAGGGCAGCTCGTTCTCGGGCGGCTCGGCCGACACCGCCTCGCGCGTCATCAGATAGGCGTAGAGCGCGCGGTTGTCGTCGTCGGAGACGAGCGTGAAATGATCGTAGGGGAATGCCGGATATATAGGTGGCGGCCCGCCCGATCGACGCCCTCGCGCATGGATCGTCCGAAGGCCGCCTCGCTCCAGCGCCCGATGCCGGTCGCCTCGTCGGGCGTGATGTTCGTGGAGTAGAGGGTGCCGAAGGGCGTCGGCAATTCAAGTCCGCCGGCGAAGGGCTTGCCGCCCGGCGCCGTGTGGCAGACGACGCAGTTGCCGACGGCCGCGAGATCGGCCCCCTGCTTCACCAAAGCGGGGTCGAACGCGGCGACCTGGGGGCGGGCGACCGGAGCGATCTCGCTCTCCCAGGCCAACGCCAGGAAACCCGCGCCGGCCGCTGCCGCCAGAGCGAGACCGCCTATCCCGGCATGCCGGAGTTTCATGAGCCGCTCCGACGTTCGCGCATCACAGATTGGACCTGTTCCAGACGAGGTCAGCTAGGGGATGCCGGCTGGGGTCCAACCCGGATGGTAAGGAAGACTTCATAGCCGCCCACTTGTCGGGAAGTCGGCGCGACACCGCAGCACCATTCGCGAAGCCCGTTGCGCGGCCGGCGCCGGCTCGGCTGATGAAGCCTCGACACTTGTCCGAACCCCCGGCGGGCGGCGCCGTTGGCAGAATTCGGCGCGTCGGATCGGCTTTCGAGGACAAGGTTTGCGGTCCCGGGGGAAGGCGACGTCTCGTCCGCCTGTGGACGTCCGATCGGAGTGTCGGGAGAACGGGCGGCGCGTCGGGCGAGCCGCCCGACAAGAATGTGGATCACGAAACCGTGGATGCTGTCCGACAATCAAATGTTAAAGCGACTTGCTTGTACGCGACGTTGTTTGCGGCATTTTCCGGGGAGGATCCTTAACTCACGACCGTCCGATTCACGATCGGGTAAGCATCCTCATGTTCAATAGACTTTGCTTGAGCCGCCTCGCGTTCAGCAACTCATTGCCGCCGCAGAGGATGTTCTCGTGCTCCAGCTGATCACCGACAACCGCGCGACGTCGTCGGACATGGGAGCGCTCGATCGGTTCGTCGCGCGCGTCGCGCTCTCGCCCGACGGCACGATTCTGCGAACCAACGCGCGGTTTCTGGAACTCTTCGACTACAGCGCCTGGGATCTCGCAGGGCGCAGCCGCAGCATCCTTCTGCCTCATGACGGCGAAGAGGACGGTGAGGACGGCGTGCGGCAGGCGTTCACGCAAGGTCTGTCCTACACGGGCGAAGTGCGTCGCTGCAAACGCGACGGAACGCCTTTCTGGGCCGAGGCGACCTATGTGCCGATGCGCGACGAGGCGGGCGAACTGCAGGAGGTCGTCGTCTTCTTGCGCGACATCTCCGATCGCAGGGCGCGCACGGCGGACGAAGGCGGCCAGATCTCCGCCATCAACGTTTCGCAGGCGGTCATCCACTTCACGCTCGACGGCACGATCCTCGATGCCAATCCGCTGTTTCTCGACGCCACGGGATATCGGCTGGACGAGATCGTCGGACGCCATCACCGGATGTTCGTCGAAGAGGGCGAGGCGGCGGGCGCGGACTACGAAGCGTTCTGGACGCGCCTTCGGGCCGGCCATCACGGCGCCGGCGAGTATCGGCGTCTCGGCCGCGACAGGCGTCTCGTCTGGCTCCGGGCCACCTACAACCCGATCCTCGATGTCCGTGGTCGCCCGTTCAAGGTGGTGAAATATGCGACCGACGTGACGACCGAGAAGCTGCGCCAAGCCGATCACGACGGGCAGATCGCCGCCATCCACAAGTCGCAATGCGTCGTCAGCTTCGCCATGGACGGCACGATCACGGACGCCAACGAGAACTTCCTTCGGGCGGTCGGTTATCGGTTCGAGGAGATCGAAGGCCGGCATCACCGCATGTTCGTCGATCCCTCTCATGCCCACTCGCTCGAATACGAGATCTTCTGGAGCGAGCTCTGCGCCGGGCGGCATCAGACCGGAGAGTTCAGGCGGCGTGCGAAGGACGGCTCCGAGCTGTGGCTGCAGGCGACCTACAACCCGGTCTTCGACCTGAACGGCAAGCCCTTCAAGGTGATGAAATACGCGACCTTCATCACGCGCGAGAAGCTCCGGCAGGCCGACCACCAGGGGCAGATCGCCGCCATGCACAAGTCGCAGGCCGTGGTCTCCTTCGCCCTCGACGGCACGATCCTCGACGCCAACGACAATTTCCTTCAGCTCACCGGCTACCCTCTGTCGCAGGTGCGCGGACGCCATCACAGGATGTTCGTGCCCGACGCCGAGCAGGCGGGCGACGACTACCCGTCCTTCTGGCGCAAGCTCGCGGCCGGCGAGCACCAGAGCGGCGAGTTCAAGCGCATCTGCCGCGACGGGCGCGAGGTCTGGATCCAGGCGAGCTACAACCCGATCTTCGACATGAACGGGCGGCCCTTCAAGGTCGTGAAGAACGCCATCGACGTGACGGCCCAGAAGCTGCGCCAGTCCGATCACGAGGGCCAGATCGCCGCGATCCGCAAGTCGCAATGCGTCGTCTCGTTCGACATGGACGGCACGCTGCTCGATGCCAACGCGAACTTCCTCGATGCCATGGGCTACGAGCGCCACGAGATCATCGGGCGCCACCACAGCATGTTCGTCGATCCGAGCTTCGCCGAGAGCGATCAGTACCGCCAGTTCTGGGAGGGGCTTCGCAGCGGCTCGTTCCTGTCCTCCAAGTTCCGTCGCACGGCCAAGGACGGACGCGACGTCTGGATCCAGGCCAGCTACAATCCGATCTTCGATCTGAACGGGCGTCCGTTCAAGGTCGTCAAGATCGCCACCGACATCACCGCCGACGTGGCGCTCGCCGACAACCTGACGAAGGCGAAGCGCGAGGTGCTCCAGGATCGTCTGACGGGGCTGCCCAACCGTCTCGGTCTCTCGCACTTCATGCACGAAGCCTTGCGCGAGCCGGACGGCACGCTCTCCGTCCTCTATCTCGACCTCGACCACTTCAAGCCGATCAACGACACGTTCGGGCACCATGTCGGAGACCACGTGCTGCGCGAGATCGCGGCTCGGCTGCGCCTGACGCTCGCGGCCGACCAGCTCGGGGCGCGCGTCGGCGGCGACGAGTTCGTCGTCGTGGCGCCCAACCTGTCGCGCGAGGCGGCGGGTGCACTTGCCGAGCAGCTGATCGCGGCGGTGCGCGATCCCATCCGTCACGAGAAGACGAGCCTGAGCGTCGGCCTGTCCATCGGCATCGCGCAGGCGCCGGTCGATTCGGTGGACGCGGACGAGCTGCTGCGTCATGCCGACGTCGCGCTCTATCGCTCCAAGGGCGGTCATCGCGGCACGCACACCTTCTTCTCGGACGGGGCGCCCGGCGACGAATCCGAGGCCAACCGCCACCTTGCCGACGAGATGCAGTTCGGCATCAAGGCCGAGCAGTTCGCGCTCTTCTTCCGCCCGCGCTTCACCGCCGAGGATCGGGTTCTGACGGCCGTGGAAGCCCAGGTCGAGTGGAACCATCCCGACCGCGGTCAATTGAGGGCGCCGGCCTTCATGCCGCTGGCCGAAAGCAGCGGTCTCGTCGTGCCGCTGGGAGATTGGATCCTTCGTGCCGCCTGCAGCGCCGCCGCGCAGTGGCCGCTCGTCACCGTCGGCGTTCCCATCTCCTCCGTGCAGCTTTTCAGCAGCGACCTGCCGGGGGCGGTCGCACTGGCGCTGCGCGAGACGGGCCTGCCGCCCGCGCGGCTCGAGCTGCAGATCGCCCGGGGCCTCGGGCGCTTCGACCTCGAGCGCATTCGCGCCGACCTTACCACCTTGCGCAACATGGGCGTGCGGGTGGTCGTGGAAGGCCAAGTGGTCGGCGAGGACCTGACGAGCGGGCGAGAGGGCTGGCCGGTGGATTACGTCGCGATCGACCCCAAGACCCGGAGCGACCTGACGCGCCTCGGCCATGCCAGCGTCGCCGAGATCGTTCGCCTGGAAACGGCGCTTGGCCTCGGGACCGGGACGCCCGACGAAGAGGCGTCGATCCGCGACCTCCTCTCCCTGCGCCTCGATCGCAACGCCAAGCTCGAAGCCTTCCTCAACGCCGAGGCGAGATCGGCCGACGCGATCCGATTGCTGCTGCTGGAGTCGGCGTAGCATCGGCGTCCTCGCTGCCGCCCGGCGGGCTCGGCCTCGCAGGCGGGACGCGGGAACGCCGAGCGTCCGGCGGGCGGTCCGTAACCCCGCCTGGCCGAGCTGCGGGCACTCGGCGCCGGTCGCATCGCTGCCGATGCGGTCCCATGCCGGGAGCTTTCGAAACCGCTTGCTACTCCACGAAGACGCGCGTCGTCGCGGCGCCGCCGGCGGCGTCCACCACGGAAATCTCGACGAAGCCCGGCTCGCTCGGGCGCCAGGCGGCCTGACGGTCGAAGAGCCCGGTGAGGGCGGCATGGCCGTCGACATACCAGGTGAAGGGCGGACGGCCGTTGCGCACCTTGAGGCTGAGCGCGGAAGGGGCGCCGTCCGACAGGCCGAGCTCGATCCGCGTAGCGTCGGGCGGAAACACGATCTCCGGCGCATCGCCGGGTGCTGCCCCGCCCTTCGGCGAGAGGTGGCGCATGGCGGGCGGCAGGCGGGCGGCCGTGGTGAGAATGCCCGGCGGCGGGCCGGGCAGGCGGGTGGGCAGGCCCAGCCGGGCGAAGACGTCGCGCATCACCGGCACCGCCGCATCCTGGCCGACGAGGCCCGGCACCGGCGCGCCATCGGGACGGCCGAGCCAGACGCCGACGACATGGCGCCCATCGAAGGCCAGCGTCCAGGCGTCGCGATAGCCGAAGGAGGTGCCGGTCTTGAAGGCGATCGTGCCGGGCGGGCCCTTGGCGGTGGCGGGCGCGCCGGCGAGGATCGAGGCGAGGTACCACGCCGCCTGCTCGGAGAGGATGCGCTTCGCCGGTTCCGCTGCCAGCGCCGCGTCTGCGTCGATGCGCAGCGGCTTGGCGAGGCCGCCATTGGCGATGCCGGCATAGACGCGCACGAGGTCTTCGAGCGAGATGCCGAGGCCGCCGAGGCCGATGGCCAGGCCCGGCAGCGTGCGGTTGCCGAGCTCCAGGCTCGCGCCCGCGCGGCGGATGCGGCTGACGAGGCGCGAGGGGCCGACCGCGGCGAGCAGCTCGACCGCCGGCAGGTTGCGCGAGAGCTGCAGCGCGCGGCGGGCGGTGAGCGTGCCCTCGAACCTGCCGTCGAAATTGCCGGGCGTGTAGCCCGCGAAGGAGGTCGGCCGGTCGTCCATCAGCGACTCGGGATGCGCGACGCCGCGCTCGAAGGCGAGACCGTAGATCAGCGGCTTCAAGGTCGATCCCGGCGAGCGCTGCGCCTTGGTGAGGTCGACATAGCCCTGGCGGCCGGCGTCGAAGACGTCGGGTGAGCCGACGGAGGCGAGGATCTCGCCCGTCGTGTGGTCGGCGACGACGATGGCGAGGCTCTGCGGGCGGGGCAGGGCGGCGGCCTTCTCGCGCGCATAGGCTTCGAGTCGCCCCTGCAGCGCGGCGTCGATCGTCAGCCGGGCGGCGCGGCGGCCGCTGCGCTCGCTCAGCGCCCGCACGCGCGCCTCGCTCGCAGCGTGCGGCGCCAGCATCGGCATGGCGCGACGGCGCGTGGGGATCGGTTCGCGCTTGGCCTGATCGACCTCGGCCGCCGGCAGGAGGCCGATCGCGGCCATCCGGTCGAGCACGCGGTCGCGCGCGGCCCGGGCGCGCTCGGGTGCGAGGTCCGGGCGTAGGCGCTCGGGCGACTGGGGCAGGGCGACGAGCAGCGCCGCCTCGCCGGCCGTCAGGCGCTTCGGCTCATGGCCGAACCAGACGAGGCTCGCGGCTCGGATGCCCTCGACGTTTCCGCCATAGGGCGCGAGCTGGAGATAAAGCGAGAGGATCTCGTCCTTGCCGAGCGCGCGCTCCAGCGCTAGGGCGCCGAGGAACTGCCGGCCCTTGGCCCGGAGACTTCCCGTCGGCAGGCGCTCGGTGAGGCGCGCCACCTGCATGGTCAGCGTCGAGCCGCCGCCGACGATGCGGGCGTGGCGCAGCGAATCGACGGCGGAGCGCGCCAGCGCCACGGCGTCGATGCCCTCGTGCGTGCGGAACCGCTTGTCCTCCCACCCCTCCAGCATGGCGAGGAAGCGGGGATCGACGTCGCCGACGGCGGCGGCCATGCGCCAGCGCCCGTCCGAGGCTGCGAAGGCGCGCAGGAGCGCCCCGTCGCGCGCCTCCACCACGAAGCCGGTCTCGGGCTCGCCGATGGCCGCCGCACGCGTCGCGACCGCGCGTTCCACCTGCCACCATCCAATGAGCACGCCCGCCAGCGCGAGGCCGCTTGCGAGCGCCGCACCGAGGAGCCGCCGCCGCCGCACGCTCAGCGCAACGGGCCGACGACGGACACGTGTCCCTCGTCCGTACGCCCGCGCCGCTCAGGCCGGTACATATCCTCGACGATCGCGGCCGGGTGCACGAACTCGCCCGGCGACAGCGCCCGCACGATGTAGGCGAAGCGCAGGGCGGCGGTGGAGCCCTCCGGCTTGTCCACGGCGACCAGGAACCGGTCGGCGCGGAACTCGGTATGCGCGGCCTCGCCGGTGAGCTCGAGGAAGTCGAGCGCCGCGACGTCGCCGCCCTTGAGGATCGACGGATTGTCGATCGCGAGGCCCGCCGGCAGCGGGTCGTCGATCATCAGCCGCGCCGCCGCCTTGTCCACCGGCAGCACGTCGATCACCGCCACCAGCCGGTCGCCTTGCGCGATCGCCGCCGGGTCGGCTTCCTCGCCCTCCAGCGTGTAGTAGGTGCGTGTGATCTCGTAGCCGGAGGCCTCCGCCGGCGGCGCCACGAGCGGCACGCCCGCGACCGTGACGGCGGCCGACACCGGCGCGTCGCCCCGGTTGCCGATCCGTACGGGCGTGGCGAGGCGCGTGGCATCGAGCGCCTGCGAATAGCCGCCTTCATGGGGCGTGCCGTCCACGTCGAGCTGCGGGGGCTGGCTGGCGATCGCGGCATGGGCGGCGAGCAGCGACCAGACGTCCTCCTGCGTCGAGGTGTATCGCTTGGCCGCGCGCTCCGCGGCGACTCGGGCAAGAAGCGGCTGGAGATCGACGCCACCGACGCCGGTTTCGAGCGCCAGCGTCGCAACGGCCGCGCCGTCGCGCAGGGGGGTGCCGTAGTCGCTCCGCGCGGTCATGTCCGCTCCGCTGGCGGCATGGGTTGCCGCGAGGTGCATCAGCGTCTCGGCCCGCGCCGCGTCGCCGTAGAAGGAGAGGGCGGAGGCGAGCTGGGCCTGCGCGAGCGGCGTCTGGAAGCCGGCGGCCTCGTTGTCGGCGGTGTAGCGCAGATCGCCGATCGCCGCCCGGCCGTTGCGCGCCAGCACGTAGTAGGCGTAGGCCGCCTTCGACCAGTCGGGCTGGTCGGGCAGGTAGGCGATCCCGTTGGCGAGATTGTCGAGCGCGAGCGTGAAGCCCTCCCCCGGCACGTCGTAGCCCGTTTCCCGCGCCCGCGTCAGGAAGTCGGTGACGTAGGCATCGAGCCAGAGGTCGCCGCTGCCGGGCGACCAGAGGCCGAAGCTGCCGCTCGAATCCTGGTTGGCGAGAACGCCGCGGATCGCGGTCTTCACCCGCTCGGCCACGTCCTGCGTGCCCGGCAGGCCCGCGGCCAGCACGGTCTGGTCGAGATAGAGAAGCGGCAGCGCGCGGCTCGTCAGCTGCTCGGTGCAGCCGTAGGGGTAGAGGTCGAGCGCCGCGACGACGCCCGCCACGTCGAAGCCGCCGAAACGGGTAACCGAGAGCGTGGCGCGGCCGGTGTCCTTCTGGAAATCGGCGAGGACGTCGGGGCCGAGCTCCAGCGTGCCGCCGGCGGCGATCTCGAACCGGCTCTTCTTCACCTCATGCGGCTGGATGGAGCGCACGGGGAGGGAGAAGCTCTTGGTCAGCCGCTCGCCGCCGGGCGTGACGAGCGCGAGTTCCATCGCGCCCTCGCCGGGCGCCAGCGCCTCCACCGGCACGAGAAGCCGCGCGCGGCCGCCCTCCGCCAGTTCGAGATCGGCCTCGGCGTTCGCCTCGATGCGCAGCGCCTCGCCGCCGCCCGACAAGGACAGCCGGACGCGGCCCGCGGGGCCTTCCACATGGTTGAGGTCCACTTGGATGCGCGAGCGGTCGCCGGGGCTGAGGAAGGCGGGGCGGCTGACCTGCGCCACCACGGGATCGCGCACCACGACCTCCGCATTCGCCTCGCCGACGCCCGATTTCGACCAGGCGACCGCCATGAGCTTCAAGGTGCCGTTGAAGTCGGGCACGTCGAGCGGGACGGTGGCCTGCCCGTTCGCGTCCACCGTGACGACGCCGGAGAAGAGCGCGACGAGATCGTCCATCGGCGGCGGGCGCGAGCCGTCGGCCCCGGCGTCGCCGCCCGAGCGCACCGAGCCCGGCGCGCCCTGCATCCGGTCGATCAGGCGCGAGTAGAGGTCGCGGATCTCGACGCCGAGTCGCCGCTGCCCGAAATAATGGTCCTGCGGCGAGGGCGACGCGAACTGCGTGATGTTGAGGATGCCGACATCGACGGCGGCGAGCGTCAGGTAGGCGGTCTCGTCCGGCTGGACGTTGGCTATCTGCACCCCGACGTCGAGCGTCGAGCGCGGCGCGATGCGCTCGGGCGCCGCGATGGAGACGGCCAGCGCCCGCTCGCCCGGCTCGACGCCGGCATGGGCGAGGCCGAGCGCGCGGCCGGGCATGCGCTTCTGCGCGAGGTCCATCGGCCGATAGAGCACGGCCGCGACATAGGCGCTCGGCCCCCAGTCGCGCGTCACCTCCAGACGGACGTCGCCGCCCTCGGCCGGAATGTCGGCGGCGACGGTGGCCACCACGCGCTCGTCCATCACCAGCACCTCGGCCTTGCCGGCGAAGCGCGGCTCGATGTGCACGATCGCCGTGTCGCCGACGCGGTAGCGCGGCTTGTCGAGCGAGAGCTTGAGGATGTCGGGCGTTTCCATCGATTTCGGCGCGGCATACCAGCCGGCCTCGAAGGCGATGCTGGTGGGCAGGGCGTCCGCGGCGGGGTTGGTGAGAACGAGTTCGTAGCTGCCCCAGGCGACCGGGACGGAGAGCTTGGCCGGCTCGCCGGCGGAAACGGCGAGCGTGCCGCTCCCGACGCGCTCCTTGCGCTGCGTGGTCTCGTAGTTCCAGCGCCCGCTGACGGAATACCACTGGAAGTCCGTCGTCACCTTGTTCAGCACCCAGCCGACGTCGCCACGCGCCGTGCGCGCGCCGTCCACGCCGAGGGCGATGATCTCGAAGCTACCTTCCGAGTTCTCTCCGAGCGCCCCGTCGAAGAGCGGGCGCACGCCGAGGCGCGTCTTCGTTCCGAGGAGGGGGCGCGTCTCGCTCCGCTCCACCGGCCGGCCGCCTGCGTCGGTGACGCGAAGCTGGACGGTGGCCTGCAGCGGCCTGGTCGTCACCGGCGGATCGAAGGGCGCAAGGGCGAGGGCGGCCGTGCCGTCCTCCGCCGTCGGATCGGCCTCGAAGGGCAGGCGTGTTGGCGTCGGCGCGTCGTTTTGGAGGCCGAAGCGGAAGCCAGGATAGGCGGCGAGCCCGTCCGCTGCGCTCAGTACCGTCTCGCCCGCCATTTCGAGCCCCGCCGCCGGCGCGCCGAAGAGGTAGCGCACGGCGACGTCGAGGCTCGGCGGCGCCGCCGGGTCGATCGGCTGATCGGGCAGGGCGAGGTCGAAGTCGATCTTTTCGGGCTCGAAATCCTCGACGCGCAGCGACGTGGAGGCGAGCGCGGGCTGCTTCGGGTCGGTGTGGAGGGCGAGGGTCCAGAGCCCGCGCATCGCATTGCCCTGAAGCGGCAGGTCGAAGGCGAGCCCCCCGGCGTCCGATGCCTGCAGCACGAGGCGGCGATCCTCCACGCCGTCGGGTCGCTTGAGGATGGCGGTCGCCGACAGTCCCTCCACCGCCGCGCCGCGCCCGTCGCGCATCAGCGCGGTGACATGCGCCGTGTCGCCGGCCCGGTAGATGCCGCGTTCGGTGGTCACGAACACGTCGAGCGCCCCGGCGGGTTCGCGGCCCTCGACGCCCCGGTCGGCGAGGTCGAAGGGCGAGGCGGTCATGTCGAGGAAGGAGAAGTCGCCATCCGTGCGGCTCGCGGTGAGAAGCGCCGGGCGATCGCCCCCGGTGCCCTTGAGGAGGCCGGGCGCGAGGCGCGCATGGCCGGCCGCATCGGTCAGGGTGCTGCCGAGGATCTCGTTGTTGACGGCGACGAGGTCGAGTTTCACACCGGCCATCGGCTCGGCGGTGCCGAGCGATCGGGCGAAGACGTGAAAGCCGTCTTCACCGGCAAAGCTCGTAAGGCCGATATCGGTCATGACGAACCATTGCGTCGCTGGCGCCTCGTCCTCGGCGCGGGCGTTCTTCGCCTTGGACGAGAGAATGTAGACGCCGGGCTTGCGCTCGGTGAGGATCGCGGCCACCGGAATGGCGGTCGTCACCTCCTCGTTGGCGGTGCGCTTGACGTCCACCTCGCCCGACCAGACCGTCTCGCCGTCGGTCTCCTTCACCTCGCCCAGCGTATAGCCGTCGAGCTGAGTCAGGAAGCGGCCGGCGCCGATCGTGCGGGCGAGCGCCCGGTCGCCGACGCGCAGCAGTCGCGCCTCGATCACGTCGGTGTTGATGCTGGTGACGGGGATCGACGCCTCGCCGCCCGCCGGCAGCACGTAGGCGTTGTCCGACAGGCGCACCGAGGGGTCGCGGTCCCGGACGTAGATGGAGGTCTCGACGTTCTTGGCGAGCGTCTCGCCGCCCGCCGAGGCGATGCCCTTGCGCGCCACGAGCCGATAGCGCGAGCCGTGCGTGACGCCCTCGACGCAGATCTGCGATCCGCTCGCCGAGACGGGCAGCGTGCCGCCGCCCTCCACCTGCAGATAGTCGCCGGCGGTCTCGCCCGTGGTGATCGACGGGCTGAGGGCCTCGGAGAAATTCAGGCAGATGCGCGGCGCGGCGGCGTTGTTGTCGACGGAGTTGCCGACGATGCGGAACCCGTGCTCGGCGACGGCCGCTTCCAGCCGGGTGCGCGCCTCCGGCCGCTCCGCGATCGCCAGCGCCGCGCGCCAGGTGCCGATCGCGTTCTTCCAGTCCTCGTCGGTCGCAAATCCTTGCGCGAGGAAATCGAGCGCCGCGGCCTTCTCGCGATCGTCGCCGGCCGCCTGGTAGGCGTTGACGGCGGCGGGCTGGCGCAGGGACCGGGCGTCCTGCACGGCCTGATCGTCGTCGGAGGTGAAGGACAGGCTGGCGAGCGCGAGGCCGAGCCAGGCGCGGGCGGACGCGGGATCGCGCCGCAGCGCCTCGCGATAGGCGGCCATGGCCCGGGCGAAATCCTTCGCCGTCAGCGCGGCATCGGCCTGGCTCCACAAGGCCTCGCCCGCCGGGACGCTCGCGTCCGGCGCCTCGTCGGCGAGCGCGAGGCGAAAGCTGCGGGCGGCATCGAGGTCGAGGCCGGGAAGCTTCGCGAGCTCGGTGTTGCGTTGACGTTCGAGCGTTTCGGTTTCGGCCGGTGTGGCGGCCACCGCGATGCGGCCGGACACGACGCCGCGCGCCGCGCGCAGCTCTCCCGCCTCGCTCTTCAGGAAGCACCAGCCCTTGGCGGTGTTGAAGGTGAAGGCCCGGCACTGGTTGTCGGCGAGGCACGCCGTCTCGCAGAGGTTCTGGTCGGCATCCTTGAGGATGTCGTAGTCGTGCCCGTAGAAGTCGGCGTCGGGGGCCGCGACGATCGTGCGCTCGGGGACCTGCGCCAGAAGCGGGTCGGGGCAGGCGCCGACCAGGACGAGCCCCAGAACCATGCCCGTCAGCCGCCGTGCGATGCGCATCATGATCGCTTCCCCCCAAGTCCCCGTGGCAAGACTAGAGGTTGTCGGAGCCTTTGGACAGATGGGCTCGTCGCCCGGCGGGCGGCGGGCGCTGGACGCGTCCGCTCTAGGTCGCCGGCGGCGGGGAGGGTTGGGCAGCGGCCGAATACATGCCGGTGGTGCGGAATTCCGAGGGGCTGATGGCGTAGGTCCGGCGAAACACCTTGGCGAAGTAGTTGGGGTCGTCGAATCCGCAGATGTCGGCGATGTCCTTGATGCTGAGCTGCCCGTTGACGAGCAGGCGCGTCGCGCGGCCCATGCGTTCTCGCAACACGAATTCCGACGGCGAGACCCCCTGAAAGCGCGTGAACAGGCGGACGAAATGGGCGCGGCTGAGGCCGGCCACCGCGGCGAGCGAGGCGACGTCGAGCGGCGCGTCGAGATGGGCGCGGGCGTGGGCGGCGGCCCGGTCGATGGCGCGGTGCGCCACCGCGCTTCCCGTGCCGGTGTCGATGCGCGCCATCAGGTCGTCGTGAAGCGCCATGGTCGCGCGATAGGCCTCGCTCGACGCCTGTCCCGCAGACGTGTCGGGGCGACAGAGCTGCAGGCAGATGCCGGCGAGAATGTCTGCGGTCTGGTCGCTCAGCCGGAAGACCGGACCGGACGCGGCGAGAATGGCCCGGTGCAGCCGCAGCGCCTCCTGGCCGCTCATCGCGATCCAGAAGAAGCGCCAGCTCTCGCCGGCTTCGAGCCAGTATCGATGCGAATGCGGGATGGACACCAGCATGGTCTCGCCGGCCGAGATCCGAAAGTCCCGCCGCTCGTAGCGCAGTCGGCCGGCCCCGGAGATCGTGTGCTGGAGGATCGAAAACGGGGTGTGGCCGCGCGTGCGGCCGTTCCAGTCGTAGCCGGGGCCGCTTGCAAGCTCATGGCCTGCGCTCGTCGCCATGATGTGGAACCCGTCATGGCGGCGGGGGAAGGAGAGGGTCTGCCGGAAGGGTCCGCGCGCCACCAGCCGATCGAGCATGGAATTACCCATGAGAGCATGGACCTCCTCTGTTCTTCCCGGATCCGGTCTTCCATAAATCATGCGGAGAGGCTCGAAGCGAGGACGTAGCGCTTCAAGGCAGGCCCTCGCGAGCGAGCGGCGCCTTCAACAGCAGGAACGAACATGAGCGGATTGAGAATCGCGATCATCGGTGCGGGTAGCGTCGGTTTTACCCGGACCCTGGTGCGCGATATACTCTGCGTGCCCGAACTGCAGGGTGCCGAGTTCGTCCTGACCGACATCAACGCCCACAACCTCGCGATGGTACGCGAGATCCTGGAGCGGATGGTGGCCGCCAACGGACTGCCGGCGCGGATCGTCGCGACGCCCGATCGGCGCGAGGCCCTGACGGGGGCGCGCTACGTCGTCAACCTCACGCGGATCGGCGGGTTGGAGGCCTTCGCCGAGGACATCCGCATTCCCCTGCGCTACGGCGTCGACCAGTGCGTCGGCGACACGCTCTGCGCCGGCGGCATCATGTACGGCCAGCGCTCGATCGCCGCGGTGCTCGATTTCTGCCGCGACATCCGCGAGGTGGCCGAGCCGGGCGCGCGGCTGATCAACTATGCCAATCCCATGGCGATGAACACCTGGGCGGCGATCGACCATGGCGGCGTCGACACGATCGGCCTCTGCCACGGCATCCAGCACGGCGCCAGGCAGATGGCGCAGGTGCTCGGCGTCGAGAATCCCGACGATCTCGAATATGTCTGCACGGGCATCAACCATCAGACCTGGTATGTCGACGTCCGCGTCAAAGGGCGGAAGATCTCGGGCGACGAGCTCTTGGCGGCCTACGAGCGCCATCCCGTGATCTCCTCGCAGGAGAAGGTGCGCATCGACGTTCTCCGCCGGTTCGGCGTCTATTCCACGGAATCCAACGGCCACCTGTCGGAATATCTGCCCTGGTACCGCAAGCGGCCGGAGGAGATCGGGCGCTGGATCGACATGTCCGACTGGATCCACGGAGAGACCGGCGGCTACCTGCGCGTCTGCACGGAAGGACGGAACTGGTTCGAGGAGGAGTTCCCGCAGTTCCTGGCGAGTTCCGACAAGCCGATCGACCCGGCGCGCCGCTCCACCGAACATGCCAGCTACATCATCGAGGCGCTGGAGACGGGCCGCGTCTATCGCGGGCATTTCAACGTCAAGAACCGCGGCCTCGTCACCAACCTGCCGGAGGATGCGATCATCGAGACCACCGGCTTCGTGGACCGCTTCGGCCTCAACATGGTGGCGGGCCTGACGCTGCCCGACGCCTGCGCCACGCCCTGCATCGCCTCGATCAACGTGCAGCGCATGGCGGTGAAGGCGGCGGTGACG
Organism: Aureimonas pseudogalii; assembly: GCF_014196835.1. Taxonomy (GTDB): domain Bacteria; phylum Pseudomonadota; class Alphaproteobacteria; order Rhizobiales; family Rhizobiaceae; genus Aureimonas; species Aureimonas pseudogalii. Next base: position 15,975 of record NZ_JACIEK010000009.1, on the reverse strand, counting down.
GGCGACGTCGGCCTGCTCAAGCTCGCCGTGCTCAACGATCCGCTGGTCGGCGCGGTCTGCACGCCCGACGAGGTCTGGCAGATGGTCGACGAACTCCTCGTGGCGCAGGCCGAATGGCTGCCGCAATATGCCGGGGCGATCGACGACGCGAAGGCGCGTCTCGCCGGGTCCGGCGTGAAGCGGCGCGAGTGGGAAGGCGCCGCACGCCTGCCCGTGCGCTCGGTGGAGGAGATCCGCAGCGCCCGCCGCACCGGCAACGAAACCGTCTCGCCGGACGAGCAGATCGTCGCCTGAGCCATTTCCGCCGGCCGAGCCTGCCGGCGTCTCGCTTGCCCATCATCGTTCTTTCGGGAGGTAGAACACCATGAACGTCCTTCGCCGTTCGCTCTTGGCGGCCACGCTGTGTCTGCCCTTCATGGCCGGCTCCGCCGTCGCCGAGCCCGTCACCATCGACTTCTGGACCGGCTGGGATCCCGGCAAGTCGGACGCCAAGGCCGCGCAGGCCGCGATCGCCGAGTTCGAGGCGGCGAACCCCGAAATCAAGGTGAAGACGCAGGTCATCGCCTTCGACGCCCTCCACGACAAGCTGGTCACGGCGATCTCGGCGGGCGACGCGCCGGATCTGTCCTGGGGTCTGATCGAATGGTTCGGCGAGCTCAACCGGATGAACGCGCTTGCAGACCTCACCGGCCGGATGGCTGAATGGCCCGATCGCGACAAGCTCTATCCCAACGCCCTCGAGCAGCTCTCGGTCGAGGGCAAGCTCGTCGCGCTGCCGAACTATCTCGGCCTGCGCGGCCTTCTCTACCATTCCGACATGCTGAAGGCGGCCGGGGTCTCGGAGCCGCCGAAGACCTGGGACGAGCTCGTCGCCGCCGCCAAGGCGATCCGCGAGAAGACCGGCAAGCCGGGCTTCGGCATCGCCGGGCGCGGGGTGCGTTCGCCGCAGGAGCTCATCATGTTCCTGGCGCAGAACGACGTCGAGATCGCCCGGCGCCAGGCCGACGGCAAGTATCGCAACACCTGGAAGGACGACCCGGCGGAACTTGCCCGCGCCGCCGAAGTCTTCGCCTTCTATCGCCGCATGCTGGACGAGGGCGTCGTCGCCAAGCAGGCGAGCGGCTGGGGCTGGGAGGAGGAGGACACCAATTTCGGCCTCGGCCAGTATGCGATGGTCGTCAACGGCCCCTGGATGCGCTCGCGCAGCGAGCAGAACCCGAAGGAGATGAAGGACGTCCTCGTCGCCGCGCCGCCCGCCGGCAGGAAGGCCGCGACCTTCTTCGAGATCGCGCCGATCTACGTCTACAAGGGCGACAAGGAGGACGCCGTCTGGAAGTTCGCGTCCTTCATGCTGAACAAGGACGTGCAGGCGAAGATGTACCCCGACAGTTCCGCGCGCAGCGACGTCGTCGGCGACGAGGTCTGGGGCGAGCCCTTCACCTCGCTGGCCCCGATCGGCGTCTCCTTCCCGCCCGTGGCGCTCGGCTCCATCACACGCTCGATGGAGGAATCGATCGGTCGCGTCCTCCTGAAGGACGAGGCGCCCGAGAAGGTCGCGGCGCGGTTGGGCGAGGCGGTCAACAAGAGCCTGCGCCAGTCCGGCCAGATGTCGAGCCCGTAAGGAACGGGCGTCCCGTCCTTGCCGCGTGACGGCATGCGACGTCCGCCTGTTCGAGACGTTGGGGGGCTCTCGCGCTGCCATGCGGCGCCGGAGCCCCGTGTTCGAGGCCCCGGCGCAGGTGCGGCTTCGAAGACGGCCTGCCGCCCCCGCGCCGGAGCAGTCCGGTCGACAGGTTCCAACGGGTCCGCTCAAGAGAAGGATCGGCTCTCATGTCCGCCACGCAAGCCGCCGTTCCGCACGCGCCGGGCGCCGAGATCGCACGCTCCCGATCCCGCCGGTCGAGCGTGACGGGCGTGGCGGCGCTGTTTCTGGCGCCGACGGCGGTGCTTCTGCTGCTCCTGATAGCCTGGCCGCTCGTCAGCGTCGTCTGGCAGAGCGTGCGCTACGTCAATCTCGTCGATCCCCTGACGGCCGGCTTCGCCGGGCTCGACAACTTCCGCACCATTCTCGACGACGAGGCCTTTCTTCCCGCCCTCGTCAACACCGCCGTCTGGACGATCCTGTCGGTGGCGGGGGAGTACGCGCTGGGGCTCGCCTCGGCGGTGGCTCTCGCCCAGCCCATCCGGGGCCGCGTCGTCTTCCGGGCGATCGTCGTGGTGCCCTGGGTCATCCCGATCGCCATTGCCGGCCTCAACTGGATGTGGCTCCTCAACCCCGACTACGGCATCCTGAACGCCTGGATGGTGAAGGCCGGCCTGCTGGAGAGCCCGCGCGACTGGCTCGGCGGCATCGACACCTCTCTCCTCACCGTCACCTTCGTGAACGTCTGGCGCTCATTTCCCTTCTACACGATCAGCCTGCTGGCGGCCCTCCTCGCCGTGCCGAACGACTTGCACGAGGCCGCCGCGATGGACGGAGCGGGCACGATCCGGCGCTTCTTCGTGATCACCTTCCCGCATCTGAAGGTCGTGTCGCTGACGCTGATCTTCATCCATGTCGTCTGGACCGCCATCAACTTCGACTTCATCTGGGTGATGACGCAGGGCGGTCCGCTCGACGCCTCGCAGACCCTGCCGATCATGATCTACCGCTATGCCATGCAGGACTTCGACGTCGGCGCGGCCTGCGCGCTCGCCTCCATGTCCATGGCCTTCATGGCGACGATCTTTTTCGTCTACTTCTACGCAGCTCGCGCACGGGGAGCACGCTGAACCATGGTCACGTCGCGAAGCCACCGCCTCGCCGCCCAAGGCGTCACCTACGCCGTCCTCCTCCTGTTCTCCGTCTTCTGCCTGTTTCCCTTTCTCTGGATGCTGGACACGGCGCTGAAACCGGCCTCGGAGGTGATGAGCACCGATCCGACCTTCTGGATCGACGCCCCGACGCTGGAGAACTTCCGCAAGGTGGTCTTCGACAGCGCCTTCATGACCTACATGCGCAACAGCGTGATCGTGTCCGTCGCGTCCACCATCCTGACGCTGGTGATCGCGATCTTCGCCGCCTACGCGCTCAGCCGCTGGGGGCACCTGTCTCCGGCCCGCCTCGTGGGCTCCGCGCTGGTCGTGTCGCAGATGATCCCCGGCGTCCTCCTGCTGATCCCGCTCTACGTGCTGATGCGCAATCTCGGCCTTCTCAGCACCTACACGGCGCTGATCGTCGTCTACTGCACCTTCATGATCCCGCTCGTCACCTTCATGCTGAAGGGCTTCTTCGACGCGGTGCCGCGCGAGCTGGAGGAGGCGGCCGAGATGGACGGGTGCTCGCGCCTCGGCTTCATGCTCCGCATCCTCGTTCCCCTGTCGGCACCCGGCATCCTGGCAACCGCCGTCTTCGCCTTCATCGCCGCCTGGAACGAGTTCATGTTCGGCTACGTGCTCGTCAACGAGGATGCCCGCCGCACGCTGACGCCCGGCATCATGATCTTCAAGGGCTCGCACCAGACCGACTGGGGTGCGCTCACGGCCGCATCCGTGCTGGCCGTGGTGCCCGTGGCGATCGGGTTCGTCTATCTCCAGCGCTTCCTCGTGGAAGGCCTGTCGAACGGCGCCGTGAAGGGTTGAGAGCCCTCGCGCTCGGGTTTCGATACGAGGATGGAGGCTCGGCATCACCCCGCCGGGAGACGGCGCCCGCGTGAACGCCGCGAAAGGAGGGCCGGGCGAGGGCGGCGTTCTTCCGACGGCTGGCGTATTTCGCGACGGTTCCCCCCGGCGTCTCGAGATCGGTGGTGAAGAACGAGACGAGGACGTCGCGGCGCATGGTTTCGAGCGACGTCCGAATGTCGTTGGCGTCCTGCACCTGCGCGAACGGGCGATCGACGAAGCGGCGCAGCAGGCTGTTCCCATCGAACAGAGAGCAAGGCGAGGGGACCGCGATGCTCGCGGCGAGAGGCCGAGGAACGGTCTGCTGCCCCGCGGCTCCATGCGCGAGCGACGTCGATCGCCCAGACGGGCGGAAAATGCAATCTGTCTCCTCGACCCAGCCCCGGCAACACGATACACGCAGTGCCTTCGAGTGGCAGGTTTGGGAAAGCCAATGAAAGTCGACGTCCGAGACAACAATGTGGATCAGGCCCTTCGGGCCCTGAAAAAGAAGCTGCAACGCGAAGGCGTTTTCCGGGAGATGAAGGCGCGCTCGTTCTACGAGAAGCCCTCGGAAAAGCGGGTTCGCGAGAAGCAGGAAGCCGTTCGGCGTGCCCGCAAGGCCGCACGGAAGGCACTGCAGAAGGAAGGGCTGCTGCCGTCTCCGAAGAAAAAGGATCCCACGTTGGCTCCGAGACGCCCTGCAAGCGCTGCGTAATCGTCCATGAGCGGGATGCCCGACGAGCCGCGACCCGAAGCTGGCCGTGGTCGGAAGCTCGCCATAGGATTCGCTCTCGTGCTCGTCGTCGTCGCGATCATCGGATCGATCTTCGCGGCGGTTGCGTTCATGTCGCAGGACGTCTGACGCCCGCACGGTGATCTCGTTCGCACGAACGGGTCTTTCGCAATCCTTCGAAAGCCCTGAAACCTGACCCCTAAAACCGGCCGACGGCGAGGGGTCGGGTCTGGTTTGGCGGCTCGGCAACGGTCACTTCGGCCGCGGCATCATTCAAAAGGCGATGCGGCCGGCGCCGAGTGAGCGCCGCTCGGCATAAGATGGTGGCGACGCGGCGGCGCTGCCTCGACGGTCGAACGACCTCCCTTGAACAAGGGTCGTCGCCGAGGACGGCGATCGATCCGGCCACGCCAGTCGTCCTCAAACCTCCGTCGCTTCGAAGGCGACCGCTTCAAACCCCGACGCCGGGCAGCCTTCGCAGGAATGCCGCCAGTTCATCCGCCAGCACGCTGGATACGCAGGCGAGCGGTACGACCAGGATCGACAAGGGATCGGTTCGCGCGCGTCGCCCGGCAGGACCCTCCCGGCGGCGAGGCTTTCGAGCAGGACGTCGAAGGGCCAGGACCGGCGCCTGCAAGGCCTGTTCGTCGAGACTTCGATCCCCTTCCGCCGGTAGAACGGGAGGCGATGCGATCCCGTCGACAAAATTGCGCTCCGAAGCGACACCGGTGCAGCACCGGATTCGCGGCGCATCGCGTGTCGGGACGAAGTTCGGTTTCAGCCTCTCGATCCTTGAAGGCCGCGCGCTTGCCGGCGTGGTCACATCGGTCTCATCGGCGGACCCGTCGTCATGGTCGCGATGCCGGCATCACCGGCTGCGATGGTCGAGTTCGGGCGCCAGGCGCCGAACCCCGAAATTGCGGGTGACGAGGTTCACCGGCAGGCAGCACGTGACCATCCCTCGTCTGGATTCCGGCGTGCGACGCAGAACCTTGGTCGCAGCGCCTGCGAAGAAAGATGTCGGAAGCGACGCGCCGCCACTGAGACTGCACTCGTCCTTCCTGGCACGTGTCGTCGGCTCCTCGGCAGGCGGTTGCCACCATCAACTGGTCGTCGTTCGGAATTTCCGTGGACGATGGTTTGTCGATGAAGCAACTATTTTTCGTCAATTGTTCATCAATGATACGAAAACATAAGCCGTCATTACGTTAACACATCTCCGTCTGTTATCTGCTTTATACGGAGTGTCATCAAGGCGACCTTGATAATACAAAAGAGGACGGATGAGTTAATGTTCCCACGATCATCGATCATGAAAGCGTTGAGGTCGGCTGCGGCCGGTGCGCTCGTGTCGCTGGGCCTTTCGAGCGCCGCATCCGCGGGAAGCTTCGAAGGCCCGTTCGAGTGGAACTTCATCCCGATCCATGCAGCCTTGCTGCCCGATGGAAAGATCATGACGTTCGGCGCCACGCCGACCAACGGCCAGGGCGGCTTCGACTTCGACATCTGGGATCCCACGAAGGGAACGGGCGGCAATGCCCATCTGAAACTGCCGAACCTGACCGACTTCAACAGTTTTTGCGTCGGCGCAATCCTGCAGGCCGGTAACATGCGGCTGATGATCGCCGGCGGCAACTCGAACGAGAAGGTCGCCGATTTCGGCTTCAAGTCTCCCCAGTCCGGCCTCGCCCGGATGCCGTCCATGAAGTATCCGCGCTACTATGCCAGCCTCGTCACGCTGTCCGACGGCCGCGTGCTCGTCCACGGCGGCTCTCCCGCCTACGGCAACCAGACGAACGCCTCCGAGATCACCGAGATCTACACGCCGGGCCAGAACTGGACCGAACTGCCGGGCACCGGCAACTCGCCGATGCGGCGCGGCGATCAGGCCGCGACCGGAAATCCGTTCTGGTACCCGCACATCTACCCGGTCGGAAACGACGAAGTCTTCGTCATCGCCGGCAAATATACCTACCGCCTGAACTACTCCGGCCGCGGTTCGGTGAGCGACGTCAAGCCGTTTACCGGCACGAACTACGGCGCGACCTCGAGTGGCCTCATGGTTCGGCCCGGCGTCGTCATGCAGATCGGCGGCGGCTCGCATGGCAACAACACGGGCGACGGCCATCCCGGCTCCGACGTCGCGACCATCTTCGATCTGCGCAACCGTCCGGAAACCAGACGCGACACGAAGATGGCCTTCAAGCGCCACTTTCCGACGGCCACGGTGCTGGCGAACGGCGAAGTCCTCGTGGTCGGAGGATCCGAGGGCAACAACGAACTCCAGAACGTTGCCAACACGGCGGAACTCTACAATCCCGACACCGACAAATGGCGGACCGACGCGACGATGCGGGTCGCGCGGCTCTACCACTCCACCGCCATTCTGATGAAGGACGGCCGGGTGCTCGTGGGCGGCGGCGGCGCGCCGGGGCCGGTCGTCGGCCGCAATGCCGAGATCTACACGCCCGACTATCTGCTCGACGCCGCCGGCAAGCCGGCAGTGCGCCCGTCCATCCTCAGCGGCCCCGTGAAGATCGCGCTTGGGCAGCCCTTCCAGATCACCACGGACAAGACCGTCCGGCGCATCACGATCGTCAAGACCGGCGCGGTCACCCACGGCTACAACACCGACCAGCGTTTCTTCGAGGCCGCTTTCCGCGCGGACGGGAACAACTACACCGTCACCTTCCCCAACGACGCGGTGAACGCGACGCCCGGCCTCTACATGGTCTTCGCCTTCGACACGGCGGGCGTTGCCTCCGTCGGCAAGTATGTGCGCCTGCCCAGCCCCCTCGGCGACGACGGCTCCGACATTCCGAGCGACGTTCCGACCTCGCCCGCCTCGATCGGCACGGCGAACCCGGGAGCGACGCCAACGACCACGCCGACGACGACGCCCAATTCCGATCCGGTACCCACCGGCTCCGTGGCCGGATCCCCGGCAGCCGGCTCCACGACGCCGATCGTCGCGTCCCAGTCCAAACTCTGCCTTTCGATCAAGGGCGGGTCGCAGGGCGACGGCGCCGAACTCGTGCAGGAAACCTGTCGCTCCGGCGCCTCCATCCAGAATTGGTCCTGGCGTGCGGCGAACGGCGGGTTCATGCTGGTGAACGGTCAGTCGAACAAGTGCGTCGACGTCTATCAGTCCAAGACCGAAGACGGCGCCAAGCTCGTGCAGTGGCCCTGCTGGGGCGGCGACAACCAGGTGTGGAAGCCGGTCCAGACGACGTCCGGGCTCTCGCTGGTGTCCAAAGCGACGAACAAGTGCCTCGACGTTTCCAATGTCTCCACCGCCAGCGGCGCGCAGGTTTGGCAGTGGAACTGCCACAACGGGGCCAATCAGGCCTGGTCGGCCTCGGCTCCGTCGGCCAACTGGCAGACCTGCGCGAACGAAGGCCAGGTCTGCAACTTCCCGGGTAGGAAGACTGTCCGTTACGGCTTGAACGGCGCCTACGCCACCCGGCAGGCGATCACGAGCCCGCGTTGCGACAATGCCACCTTCGGCGACCCGGCGCCCGGCTCCGTCAAGCAGTGCCAGGTTTCCAACTGATCGCCGATGCGCTGCGGGCTCTCGAAGCCCGCAGCGCATCGGACCGTATGCCATCAAGGAATTCGATCATGTCGTATCGCCGACGCTCGGCATCGAAGCGACCGACCCTCGCCCTCGGGTTGACCCTGTTCCTCATGTCTCTGCTCGGCGCGGCAGGTGCGGCAGAAGCGAGCGAAACGTTCGTGGTTCCCAAAGCCGGCCTGGTCGACCAGGCCGGCCGGCCCTACGACGGCTCGGACGGGGCCGGACGCGTCCGGATCGTCTATTTCGGGTTCACGAACTGTCCGGAAATCTGTCCGACGACGCTGTGGGAACTCCACGCGGCGCTCGCCTCCCTCGCTCCGGCGGACCACATCCGGGTGCAGCCGATCTTCGTCTCCGTCGATCCGCTTCGCGACACGCCGGAGGTTCTCGAGACCTATCTGCAATCCTTCGACCCGGCCTTCGTCGGCGTCGGCGGCACGCTCGAAGCCATCGACGCCTTTGCCTGGAACAACGGCATCTACGTCGCGCGCAACGATGCGAGCGACGCCGTCACCTACACGGTCGATCACACGAGTTCGCTCCTCGTGGTCGACCCCGCCGGCACCGTCCTCGACCGCATCCCGTACGGCGCCTCGGTGACCGACATCGCCGAGCGCATCACCCAGGCGATCGACCCGAAACGCGGCTTGAGCCGTTAGCCCGACCGATGGGTCTCGAGCCCTGCTAACCCTAAGTCGCTGTCGAGATAGCAGGGAACGCCCCGCGCAAACCCGGGGCGACCTCCTAGCCGTCGACGGAGCACGACAGACGCGAGACCCGCGATGCCCGACCAGATCGAACAGGTCGGGAACAGGAAGCGGAAGGGCCGATCCCTCGATGCCGGCCATCTGACGTTACACGAGATTCAGACAACGACTTTCCATACCGCGAACCTCTGCAGGCTTTGCGTGGCGGAGAGGGCGCTGCCGAACGAAAATCGCCTCGGAGAATGCGTCGGTCTTGCAGCCGAAGCGGGCACTGCCTCACTCGTTGACGTAAGCCAATCGACGGGATGCGCTGGCCAAGATGCCAGACGCCGTTGCGCTGCTTGCGCCATTTCAAATCGGGCCGACGGCTCATGAAGCATATCCATGTAGCCCAATTCCGTATCACAGACCTGATCATGTGCCGTGGCTGCGCCACTGCCCACCCGCTTCTCCGGCCACCCCAGACGTCGCCGACAAACGCACCATGCATGAGATTCGATCGGGCCACCTAACGGGGCAGGCCAATCCTATCGTCGATCCGTCGCCAACCATCCATGGCGCCTTCGCAAAGGCGCGGGAAGAGCCATCGCGGGTCGCCCGACTCGACCTTGATGCGCGGCAGGAGAAGCGGGTTCGCGATCGGCGCTCCCGCGACGATGGCACCGTGCAACGAGGTGAAGGCGGTTCGGTAGCCGGCCTCTGCCAGGATCGCGGCAGTTCTCTCGTCGACGTCGGTCCGGGTGCCGAAGGGATAGGCGAAGGATGAGACGGGACGGCCGATCGTGTCCTCCAGACGCTGCCGGGAGTCCGTGGCTTCCCGCTTCGCCTCGGACGGCGACAGCTTCGCCATGGAGCGATGGCTCAGCGAATGGGAGCCGATGGCGAGGCCGGCGTCCGCCACCTCTCGCAACTCCGCACTTGTCATCATGTCGAAGCCGTCCGGCTGTCCCGCCAGCGCGTAGACGACGGCCGGGATCGCGTGGCGCAGGAGGATCGGTAGCGCCAGGTGGTGCACGGACGGATCGCCGTCGTCGATCGACACCAGCACCGAGCCGTCAGGCAATGAGCGCTCACCGAGGGCATGGGCTGCGACATCGGCGAGCGTGACTGCCCGTCCGGTTTGCGACAGATGGGCCATCTCCTGCTCGAATTGGCGGCCCGAAACCGTGAAGGGCATGCGGATGCCCGCGCCGAAGCGGTGGTAGGTGAGAACGCGGACACCTTTCGGGCGCGCGATCGTCGCGGGAGCGCCAAGGGCGCCGACGGCGAGACGGGCGCTCTTCTTGGCGAGCCAGCGTCGGCGATCGATGGGGCGCTCAACCAAGGGGGATCTGCCGGATGCCCAGGGCTGCAAGCACCCGGCCGTGCGCCCATCGGCTGGCGAGGACGCGCGCGATGTAGAGCGGATTGCCGAGGAGATAACGCCTCGCCTTCCAGGGTTGCCGCAGCATCAGATACACCCATTCCATACCTTGGCGGCGGACCCAGGCCGGGGCCCGCGTCAGCGATCCGCTCCAGTATTCGAACAAGCCGCCGACGCCAACACACAGGGCGCCCGGCATGTCGGGGCCGTAGCGGTCGATCCAGCGTTCCTGCAACGGGTTGCCCATGCCCACCAGAACGAGGTTGGCGCGCGACGCCTGCACCTCGGCGACCAGGGTGCGGCTCTGCGCGTCGTCGACATAGCCGTGATGGGCGCCCACGAACTCGACATCGGGGAAGCGCTGGCGCAGGGTCGCCAGGATGCGCCCGTTGCGTTCGGGGCAACTGCCGATCAGGAAGCAGCGCAGTCCCTGGCTCCGCTCCAGCAGGGCGGGCACGAGGTCCGTCCCGTTCAGGTTGGCCCGCAGTTCCAGACCCGAGAGACGAGCCGCCCAGCGCACGCCCGTTCCGTCGCCGTAGATGCGGCTGGCGCGGCGCAGAACCGCGCGATAGCCGGGATCACGACAGGCCTCGTTGAGCGTATGGGCATTGACGAAGAAGAGCGAGCGCGGTCCCTGCGCGCGTACGAGGCGTTGCATCAGGGCCAGGGCATCGTCGAGGGGCTGGTCGGTGACGTCGACACCGAGGATCCGGTAGGACTGCATGGCGGGTAGCTCCGGCGCGTCTTGATCGCGTTATGTGCCGTGACAATTGGCTGGCGCAGACCGGAATGAAAGTTAACGGCCGAGCTTCCGCATCCTCTTTACTGCGTAATAGTTAGTATGGACGATTGTATTGATTCAACTTGTGCTCAACGGACGATGTCTCCGGAAGGCGACCTTCCGGAGCGGTGCTGTTCGATGATCACCACGCGTCAGGCCGGAGACGCCGGCCTTCAGACGCGATCGAAGCTCTGCGTGCCTGACGCGCGTCGGCGGATCAGGCGAACCAGTCCGTCGCGACGCTCCCGGGCGCGATGCCTTGCAGGACGATGAGACCGGCGCTGCCGTTCACGCCGACGAGGATGGCAGCAAAGCCGTCGCTGGTCTGGGTGAAGCTGTAGGGCTGTCCGCCGAGCTCGATCCGGTCGCCGCTTGCGAAATCGAAGTCGGTGACGACGTCCTGGCCGCCCGCGGTGAACACGAAGCGGTCGGCGCCCGCCCCGCCGGTGACGACGTTGGAGCCCGGTCCCGCGACAATGCGGTCCGCGCCCGAGCCGCCGGTGATCGTGTCGTTGCCCAGGCCGCCGTAGATCGTGTTGGCGCCGGTGCCCACGAGGACGATCACGTCGTCGCCGCCATTGCCGAAGAGCGTGTTGGCGCCGTTGCCGACCACGAGGATGCGGTCCGCCCCGTCGAGCGGGTCGGCTTCGAGCGAGCCGCCATAGAGGGTGTTGGCGCCGTCGCCGCGAACGGTGATCGCGTCGCCGGCTCCGGTGCCGCCATAGACGAGGTTGGCCGCGCCGTTGGCGACGTCGACGCCGTCGGCGCCGACGCCGGCGTAGATCGTGGCCGGTCCCGAGGCGGTGTAGGTGACGAGGTCGTCGCCGCCATTGCCCCAGACGGTGGCCGAGCCCGCCCCCGAGACGGTGATCGTGTCGGCCGCGTCGCCCGGATCCACCGGCCCGCTGCCGCCATAGAGCTCGGCCCGCTCGCCCGCGCCGGGGGTGGCGGTGATCCGGTCCGAGCCCGCGCCGCCGATCAGCGTGTCGGAGCCTGCGCCGCCGTCGAGCGTGTCGTCGCCGGCGCCCCCGTCGAGACGGTCGGAGCCGATGGAGCCGGCGAGGAGATCGGGGCCGTTCGAGGAGGTCGTGGACACCGGGAGTGAGACCGGCGGCGGCGGCGGAACCGGCGTGCCGTTGGTGGCCGATGTGGCGGCGAGCGTCGTCGCGTCGTTGCCGACGAGATCCTGCAGGACCGCCGCGTCGTCGCCCGTCGTGGGGTCGGCGTAGGCCACCGTCACGCTCTGGCCGTTCGCCACCGGCGCGGCGAGCGTCAGCGTCACGCTCGATCCGCTCGCGGCGACGCTCGTCACCGCCACCGCTTGTCCTCCCGCCAGAACGGTGAAGGCGGCAGGGGCGGGCAGGCGGGTTCCGTCCAGCGCCTCCGAGTAGGTGAGCGTCAGCGTCCTGCCGTCGACCGCGGCGGTGGCGAAGGCGGGCCGCGTGGCGTCGATCGCGTCGTTCCCTTGCGCGATCGCGCCGGTATAGGCGGCGTTCGCGTTGCCGGCGCGGTCGACGAGCACGAGGTTCACCCGCAGATCGGCGCCTGCTGCGACGTTTGCGCCCTCCGCGACCGTGAACGTCGCGGTGTAGGTCGTGGCGTTCACCTTCGTCAAAGCGCCCAGCGCGAAGCCGGCGATCGTCGAGCCCGCTCCGAGCGCGTAGGTGTCGGCGTCGCTCGCCACCGAGATCGTCGCAGTCGCGAGGTCGCCGATGCGCAGCGGCGCGTCGGGGATCGACACCGCCGTGACCACCGGTGCGGCGGTGTCGAGCGTGAAGGAAAGAGTCGCCGAAGACGATGAGACGTTACCGGCATAGTCGGTCTGGCGCACGGAGGCTGTCCAGACGCCATCGACCGCCGGCATGAAGCTCGTGCCGCTGCCCGTGCTCCAGGTGTTCCCGGTATCGAAGGAGTATTGCCAGGTCGCTCCCGGCTCGAGGCCGGCGACCGTCACCGTATCGTTGTTGGTGAGGCCGTCGCTGGCGCTGGCTCCGGTGTCGGCAGCGAGCGCCAGCGTCGGCGCGGCGGGCGTGGTGGTGTCGATGGTCAGCGTCTGCGTGGCGGCGACCGCCGAGACGTTGCCGGCGACATCGGTGGCGGTGGCGGTGGCGGTGACGGCGTTGGCGCCGTTGGCATTGAGCGCCAGCGTGCCAGACACTGGCGTCGCGGTGCCGAGATCGAGGCTCCAGGCGCCGCTGGCCGCCACGGTCGTGTAGGTCGCGCCGGCGATCGTCAGCGTGACGGTGCTGCCGGCCTCGGCCGTGCCGGCGAGCACGGGGGTTGCGTCGTTGGTCAGCGCCGCGGAGGTGATCAGGGGCGTGGCAGGGGCGAGCGTGTCGACGGCGATGCCGGTGGACGCACCGGTAGCGGTGGCGACGCTGGCGAAGTCGAGATCGGCCGACGAGCGCGACGTATTCGGGATCACCGAGACGGTGTTGCTATTGCTATTCGCAACGAGGAGGTCTGCCTTTCCGTCGCCGTTCACGTCCGCCGCCGTCACGGATCGGGGAATTCGCCCGACCGCGATATCGGCGGCGGCCGTGAAGGTGCCGTCGCCCGCGCCCAGCCGCACCGAGACCGTGTTGTTGCCAGCGTTCGCGGTGAGGAGGTCCGCCTTTCCGTCGCCGTTCATATCCGCCGTCGTTACCGAGAAGGGACTCGACCCGACCGCGACATCGGCGGCGTCCGTGAAGGTGCCATTGCCCACGCCCAGCCGCACCGAGACGGTGTAGTTGCCTGAGTTCGCGGTGAGGAGGTCCGCCTTTCCATCGCCGTTCACGTCCGCCACCGTCACGGCGAAGGGACGCGACCCGACCGCGACATCGGCGGCGTCCGTGAAGGTGCCGTCGCCCGCCCCCAGACGCACCGAGACGGTTTTGCCGCCAGAGTTCGCGGCAAGAAGGTCCGCCTTTCCGTCGCCGTTCACGTCCGCCATCGTCACGGAGGAGGGACTGGAGCCGACCGCGACATCGGCGGCGTTGGTGAAGGTGCCGTCGCCCGCGCCCAGCCGCACCGAGACGGTGCCACTGTTCACGTTCGCGGTAAGAAGGTCCGCCTTTCCGTCGCCGTTCACGTCCGCCACCGCCACGGATTGGGGACTCGACCCGATCGCGACATCTGCGGCGTTGACGAAGGTGCCGTTGCCCGCGCCCAGCCGCACCGAGACGGTGCCACTGTTCACGTTCGCGGTAAGAAGGTCCGCCTTTCCGTCGCCGTTCACGTCCGCCACTGTGGCGGAATGGGGACCCGACCCGACTGCGACACTCGTGGCCGTACCGAAGCTAGTCCGTCCGGGATCGCGGATGCTCCCGCCATTGGCCTCGAGCCCGGTGACCGTCAGGTTCGCCGTGTCGTGACCCGGCGCGACCGTGTAGGTGAACTGCAGCCGCCCGCTGGTGCCCACACCCGAATAGGCCGCCTGCCCGCCGTTCGACAGGGTCAGATACGGCGTGCCTCCGCTCGTCGAGACCGAAACCGGGGTCTGCGTGCCCAGCGCGAACATGAAGGTTCCGCCCGTCCCGACCGCAGCGGGCGATCCGGATGCGGAGGGAAGCGTCGTATCGATCGCCGTGACGGCAGTGACGTTGGCGTTGATCAGCACCGTCGCGGTGTTCGAATCGCCGTTCGCCACCACGATGTCCGCGCGCCCGTCGCCGTCGACGTCCGCCACCGTCACCGAGGTCGGCCTGTGCCCGACCGCGAAGTCGGCGCCCGCGGTGAAGCTGCCGTTCCCGGCGCCGAAGCGCACCGACACCGTGTCGCTGCCCGAGTTCGCGACGACCAGATCCTGGCGCCCGTCACCGTTCACATCGGCTGCCACCACCGATTTGGGAGCGCCGCCGACCGTGACCTCGGTCGAGCCGGAAAAGCCGCCGGTGCCGTCCCCAAGCCGCACCGAGACCGTGCCTGCGCTCTCGTTGGCCGTGAGAATGTCGAGGTGCCCGTCGCCGTTCACGTCCGCAATCGTCATCGACGAGGGGCTTAAACCGACCGACACCGTTCGCGGCCCTGCGAAGGTGCCGTCGCCCGCCCCGCGATAGACCGACACCCGGTCATTCAACTCGCTGGCGACGAGAAGGTCCAACCGTCCGTCCCGGTCGATGTCCGCCAGGCCGACGGCCGACGAGAAGTCGTCGCTGCGGACGTCGGTGCCGTTCGAGAACGTTCCGCGTCCATCCCCCAGACGGACCGACGTAACGTGGCTGAAGTTGTTGGCGGTGACGAAATCGGGGTGCCCGTCCCGATTGATGTCGCCGACCGCGATCGAGACCGGAAACCCGCCGGTCCCGTAGAATACCTGAGGTGAGAACGTGCCGTCGCCGCGTCCCAGAAGCACGGATGCACTCTCGTCGGCCGCGTTGGTCACCATGAGATCGAGGTCACCGTCGCGATCGACGTCGGCGACTGCGACCGATCCCGGGGCAAGCTCGGTTCCGAACGATCGTCCCGCCCCGAACGAGCCGGTCCCCGTGCCCAGTCGCACCGTCACCGAGCCGCTGCCCGAGTCCGCCGTGACGAGGTCGAGGAGCCCGTCACCGTTCACGTCGGCGGCGACGATGGAGGAGGGGCGGTCTCCTACCGTGATGGCAGGCTGGGCTCGGAAGGTCGTGGTCATCGGCTCATGCCCCGTGTCTTGCTTGCAGGTCGACCCCGGGGTCGCACCGACACGAATGCGTGATCATCGAACCCGGACGCGTCAATCGCCTCATGGGGGCACCGGACACAATGGGGGTGCGGAAGGCCAAGTTTGGCGTGTAATGTCCGGTCTGGCGATGCTCGGGCAGGCAGCCGGGAGGGAAACGGGTATGGTCGGGCCGCACGAGGATGGGAACGAGGACACGGATCAGGCCAACGGCAACGGCATCGTTCAACTGCAACTTGGACCCGGCGACGGCGATGCGCCGAGCCGCGTCGCCGCCTGGCGCGACGCCATGGCGCCCACCGCCGAACTCGTGCTGACACCCGAAGAGGCGGAGGCCTTTACCGCCAGCATGAGTGCCCGGCGCTTCGGCGATCTCATGGTGGTGCGCGTCACGACGTCGGACCATCGCCTGGTGCGCACCCGCGCCATGGCGGCGCTGGAC
Source organism: Aureimonas pseudogalii (assembly GCF_014196835.1). Lineage (GTDB taxonomy): Bacteria > Pseudomonadota > Alphaproteobacteria > Rhizobiales > Rhizobiaceae > Aureimonas > Aureimonas pseudogalii. The sequence goes on along the minus strand of NZ_JACIEK010000009.1, from coordinate 88 downwards.
TTGCCCCGGGAAAGTGGAGAGCTCTTCTGAAGGAAAGAGGAGCATTTCATGGGCAAGCCGCAGCGCCGGTTCGGGAAGGAGTTTGAAG
>NZ_JACIEK010000008.1 GCF_014196835.1 Aureimonas pseudogalii | reverse complement strand
GTCACCACCGTGCCGCGGCCCGAGATCGAGAACACGTCCTCGATCGGCATCAGGAACGGCAGGTTGATCGGACGCTCCGGCGTCGGGATGTAGGCATCGACCTGCTTCATCAGCTCGCGAACGGCGTCCTCGCCGATCGTCTTGTCGCTATCCTCGAGCGCCGCCAGCGCCGAACCCTTGACGATCGGAATGTCGTCGCCCGGATACTCGTACATCGACAGAAGCTCGCGAACCTCGAGCTCGACGAGCTCCAGCAGCTCGGCGTCGTCGACCTGGTCTACCTTGTTCAGGAACACCACCAGCGCGGGAACGCCGACCTGGCGCGCCAGGAGGATGTGCTCGCGCGTCTGCGGCATCGGGCCGTCGGCCGCCGAGCACACCAGAATCGCGCCGTCCATCTGCGCCGCGCCCGTGATCATGTTCTTCACGTAGTCGGCGTGGCCGGGGCAGTCGACGTGGGCGTAGTGACGGTTCTCCGTCTCGTACTCCACGTGCGCCGTCGAAATCGTGATGCCGCGCGCCTTCTCCTCCGGCGCCGCGTCGATCTGGTCGTACGCGCGGAACTCGCCGAAGTACTTCGTGATCGCCGCCGTCAGCGACGTCTTCCCGTGGTCGACGTGACCAATCGTGCCGATGTTCACATGCGGCTTGTTGCGCTCAAACTTGCTCTTGGCCATTTCGCTGTCATCCAATTCACGAGGCTTGCGAGAATAGGGCCGCGACATAGCGAGGCCGGATTCGAAATACAAGCGAATGCGCTTAACGTCGCCAGTGAACCGCTGCAGACGAAGCCGCCGACATGGCGGAGAAAGAGCCGTCCGGCTCTTCCGACCCTATAAGGCTTAGCCGAACCATGACGCGCTGGGTGGTCCGTCAGACGAACGCGCAGACCTACAAAATCCCAAAGCAAAGGCCGGTTGGAGCGGGTAGCGGGAATCGAACCCGCATATTCAGCTTGGAAGGCTGCTGCTCTACCACTGAGCTATACCCGCGTTCGCCGCGAAGCCCGGCCTGCAGTGGTGGAGGGAGTTGGATTTGAACCAACGTAGGCTGAGCCAACGGATTTACAGTCCGTCCCCTTTAACCACTCGGGCATCCCTCCAGAACTGCTGCAGGGCTTCACGAGAGTGAGACGAAGCAGCCGGTGGGCCGCTCCGTGTCGAGCGGCGTTATGCAATCGGGGCGGTGCCCTGTCAACATGCCACCACGCCAAACTTCGCTGCGAACCATCCTCGTTCGCGGCCCATACCGGGCGCGCGCATTCTGAGCTAGAAGACGAGCATGAGCGACAAGAAGACGACCCACACCCCGAAAGATTCGCACTACGCCAACCTGCGTCGTGCCCATCGCGATCAGACCCAGTCGAAGGCAGGCGCGCCGCTGCCGGCGCGTATGCCGGCGCGACCGGGCAAGCCCGGCCCGGCCGACCGCGTGCGGCTCTACGGTCTCCATACGGTCGAGGCGGCGCTCGCCAATCCGGCGCGGCGCATCCACCAGATCCATGCGACGCGCAATGCGCTGAACCGGCTGGAACTCGACGAAGGCAATCCGCCCTTCCCGCTCGAGATCGTCGAGCCGCGCTTTCTCGACACCGAACTCGGCAGCGAAGCCGTGCACCAGGGCGTGATGATCGAAACGGATCCGCTTGCTCCAGGCCGGCTGTCCGACCTGAAGGAGGCCGATCTCGTGCTGGTGCTCGACCAGGTCACCGATCCCCATAATGTCGGAGCGATCCTGCGTTCGGCGGTCGCGTTCGGCGCCGGTGCGGTGGTCACGACCTCTCGTCATTCGCCGCAGGAATCCGGCGTGCTCGCCAAGGCCGCGTCAGGCGCGCTGGAGCTCATCCCCTACATCCAGATCACCAATCTCGCGGAAGCCCTGACGGAGCTGGCCGATCGCGGCTTCCAGACAATCGGACTGGATTCGGACACCGGCGAAGTGCTCGAGACGTCGTTCTCGGGACCGCGAATCGCGCTCGTCCTCGGCTCGGAGGGCAAGGGCCTGCGGCAGAAGACGCGCGAAACCGTCTCACTGCTCGCGCGGCTCGAAGTTCCCGGCGCCATCCGCTCGCTCAACGTCTCCAACGCCGCCGCGGTCGCCCTTTACGCCGCCCGTCGCTTCATCGTCTGACAACGGCCGCTGCAGGGCTGCGGCGAGGTGTCGTCGGAGGGCGGCCCCGTGGACGGCAGCCAGACTGTCCATGAGGATGTCTGGTTCGGGCGAGGCATGGTCCGGCCTCGCCCGGTCCTCCAGCCGTCGCAGCACCAGCATTTCGAATCGCAACTGCGCCGCCAGTTTCGAGACGATCTGTTGCTGCCGGCGTACGCGCTGCTCGATCGTCATCGTCCCGCCGCGCCTCGATCGCGAACCGTTGATGTCTTCGATGCCTGCGTAGCCCGCCCCCGGCATCCTCGCGGCAAATCCAGACGAAATAGTGCTGGCAATCTCTTGACCTTTCAGCGTAGGCGAACGGGACGTTCATGTTCGTCGGCGGCCCCGATCCACGAGGAATTTGGGTCCGCCGAGCCATAGCGCCTTGGGAGGAACGATGGGAGTTCTGCTCGCTTTCAGCCGGGCGGTCGATCGACTGACGGCGGGATTCGCGGTGATCGCCGACTATCTGGTGCTGATCGCCGTGCTCATCAGCGCCGGCAACGCGCTCTTGCGCTACGTCGCCAACATCAGCTCGAACGGTATGCTGGAAATCCAGTGGTATATGTTCGCGGGCATCGTGCTGCTCGGCGCGTCCTACACGCTGCGGATGAACGAGCACGTGCGGGTCGATCTTCTCTACTCCGCCCTTTCACCGAAGGGTCGGATCTTCGTCGACATCGTCGGCTTCACGGTGCTGTTCCTGCCGGTCATCGGCTATCTCTTCACCCTGACCTTCCCGTTCTTCTGGCGCTCCTTCATCACGGGCGAGGGCTCGATGAACGCCGGCGGGCTGATCCTCTGGCCTGCCAAGGCGACCTTGCCGCTCGGCTTCGCGCTTCTCTTCCTTCAAGGTCTGTCGGAACTCATCAAGCGGTTCGCGGCCCTGTCGGGAATCATCACGCTCGAGACGAAGTACGAGAAGCCGCTGCAGTGACGGCGCCGATCGGGGGACTGACGCATGTTTGAATACGGCCCGATGCCGCCGCTGATGTTCGGCGGGATGATCGCGTTCCTCATCATGGGGTTCCCGGTCGCCTTCTCGCTAGCGGCGGTCGGCATGCTCTTCGGCATGCTCGGCATCGCCTTCGACCATTTCAGCCCCGCCCTGCTGAACGCCTTGCCGCTGCGCTTCTACGGCGTCATCTCCAACGATCTCCTGCTGGCGATCCCGTTCTTCACCTTCATGGGCGCGATCCTTGAGCGCTGCGGGCTCGCCGAGGATCTGCTGGAGGGCTCCGGTCAGCTCTTCGGCCCGGTTCCCGGCGGTCTCGCCTACGCGGTGGTGATCGTCGGCGCGGTGCTCGGCGCCATCACGGGCACGGTGGCGGCCTCGGTCATCGCCATGGGCGTCGTCTCGCTTCCGGTGATGATGCGCTACGGCTACGACAAGCGACTCGCCACCGGCGTCATCGCCGCCTCCGGCACGATCACTCAGGTGATCCCGCCCTCGCTCGTGCTCATCATCCTGGCCGACCAGCTCGGGCGCTCGGTGGGCGACATGTATGCCGGCGCGATCGGCCCTTCGCTCCTGCAGATCGCGCTGTTCCTCGGCTTCATCTTCGTCGTCTCCAAGCTGCAGCCGCACAAGATGCCGCCGCTGCCGCCGGAGGCGCGCACCAAGAGCGGCCGGGCGCTGCTCTGGCAGGTCGCCAAGGGCATGATTCCCTCGCTGGCGCTGATCTTCCTCGTGCTCGGCACGATGTTCATGGGGCTGGCGACGCCCACCGAGGCCGGCGCGATGGGATCGGTCGGTGCGATCCTGCTGGCCGCCCTGCACGGACGCCTGTCCTGGACCCTTACGCGCCAAGCCATGGCGATGACGATGCGCCTCACCTCGATGGTGGTGTTCATCCTCATCGGCTCCACGGTCTTCAGCCTCGTCTTCCAGGGCATGGATGGCGGCCACTGGATCGAGTACCTTCTGTCTCACATCCCGGGCGGCGTCGTCGGCTTCCTGATCTTCGTCAACATCTTCATCTTCTTCATCGCCTTCTTCCTCGACTTCTTCGAGATCGCCTTCATCATCGTACCTCTGCTGGCACCGGTGGCGAACTCGCTGGGCATCGATCTCGTTTGGTTCGGCGTGCTCCTCTGCGTCAACATGCAGACCTCGTTCATGCACCCGCCCTTCGGCTTCGCGCTGTTCTACCTGCGGGGCATCGCGCCGGCTTCGATCAAGAGCTCCGACATCTATCTCGGCGCGATCCCGTGGCTCTTCCTGCAGCTGCTGCTCGTCGCGGTGCTCATCCTCTGGCCGCAGTCGGTGACCTACTTTCTGAAGAAGGAAACCCTGGTCGATCCCTCGACGATCCAGCTGAACGTCCCCATGCCAGGTGGCCCGTCCGGCGCTTCCGGCACCAACCCCGTGGCTCCCGGCTTCGGCGCTCCGGCTGCGCCGTCCTTCGGACAACCGGCTGCGCCCTCTTTCGGCGTCCCGGCGGCACCTAGCTTTGGCGTGCCTTCAACGCCCGCACCGGCCGCGGCTCCTGCGGCCCCAAGCTTCGGCGCTCCGGCGGCCCCCTCCTTCGGCGCTGCGCCCGCCCGGTAGCGATCCATGCGAAAGGCCGGCGAACGCGCGTTCGCCGGCCTTTCCGTGTCGGTCTGCGGGTCGCCTACTTGCCGGCGGCCTGCTGCGAATAGACGTAGGTGTCGTAGGAATACTCCGCGACGCGGAACCATTCGAAGCTCTGCGAGCGGAACTGGCTCCAAGGCTCGTAGACCGCCTTCCACTTCGGGTTGCTCGCCGAAAGCGAAGCGTAAAGCTTCATCGCCGAATCGTAGGACGCGTCGAGAATGTCGCGCGGCAGCGGCCGAAGCTGCACGCCCTTGCCGACGAGCGAGCGAATCGCCTGCATGTTCTTCACGTCGTACAGCGCCAGCATGTTGACGTTGACCGCCTTCGCCGCCGTGTCGAGCGCCGCCTTGTACTCGGCCGGCAGCGCCTCGTACTTCTCCTTGTTGAAGAGGAAATGCACGGTCAGTCCGCCCTCCCAGAAGGCAGGATAATAGTAGTACGGCGCCACCTGGTAGAAGCCCAGCTTCTCGTCGTCATAGGGACCGATCCACTCGGTGGCGTCGATCGTGCCGCGCTCCAGCGCCGGATAGATGTCGCCGCCCGCCAGTTGCTGCGGCACGACGCCGAGCGGCTCGACCACGCGGCCAGCCAACCCCGCAATGCGCATCTTCAGGCCGCTGAGATCGGCGACGGAGTTAATCTCCTTGCGGAACCAGCCGCCCATCTGCACGCCGGTGTTGCCGCCGGGCAGTCCCTTCACGCCGTAGCCTTCGAGAAACGTGTCGAACAGTTCGTTGCCGCCGCCATGGTAGAGCCAGGCGTTCTGCTGGCGGGCGTTCAGACCGAACGGAATCGTCGCGCCGATCGCGAAGGTCGGATCCTTGCCCACATAGTAGTAGCAAGCCGTATGCGCCGCTTCGACGGTACCGTCCTGCACCGCGTCGAGCGCCTGTAGCCCCGGCACGAGTTCGCCGGCCGGAAACACGTCGATCCGGAAGCGTCCTCCGGTGATCTCCGACACTGCCTTCGCAAGGGTCTCGGCCCCACCGAAGATGGTGTCGAGCGTGTTCGGGAAGCTCGATGTCAGGCGCCAGCGCACCTCCGGCGCCGACTGCGCCATGGCGGGTGCAGCGAGCCCCGTCGCGGCGACGGCCCCTCCCGAAAACGTCCCGGCCTTCTTCAAGAAATTGCGACGGTCCACGTCTGTCCTCCCAGGTTCGCCCCCTCCGGGCGCCGGTGCGATGAGAACCGAGCGCTTCGCGCGACGCAACCCGGCGCCATGCCCGCGTCGGCCGTCGGACACGAAAAAGGGCCGTACGCAGCGCGCACGACCCTCTCTTCACGCGCTTGTGTTCAAGCCTTACTGGCTGCCGGCCTGCTTCGAATAGGCGTAGGTGTCGTTGGTGTACTCGGCGACCCGGAACCACTCGAAGATCTCGGAGCGGAATTTCGACCAGGGATCGTAGATCGCCTTCCACTTCGGGTTCGAGGCGTCGAGCTGCGCGTAGAGCTTCTGCGACGAGTCATAGGCGGCGTCGAGCACGTCGCGGGGCAGCGCCCGAAGCTGGACGCCCTTGCCGACGAGCGAACGGATGGCGCGCGTGTTCTTCACGTCGTAGTCGGCCAGCATCCGCGTGTTGCAGAGCGCCGCGGCGGCATCGAGGGCCGCCCGGTAGGATTCCGGCAGTTCGGCCCGCTTGGCCGAATTGAACATGTAATGGACGGTCGGGCCGGCTTCCCAGAAGGCCGGGTAATAGTAGAACGGCGCCACCTGATAGAAGCCGAGCTTCTCGTCATCATACGGGCCGACGAATTCCGTGGCGTCCAGCGTGCCGCGCTCCAGCGCGGGATAGACGTCGCCGCCCGCCAGCTGCTGCGCCACGACGCCGAGCGGTGCCAGCACCTGCCCGGCGATGCCTGCGATGCGCATCTTCAGCCCTTGCAGATCGGCGACCGAGTTGATCTCCTTGCGGAACCAGCCGCCCATCTGCGTGCCCGTGTTGCCGCCGGGCTGAACCGTGACGCCGTAGGTCTCAAGGAAGCCGTTGATCGCCTCGTTGCCGCCGCCGTAATAGAGCCACGCGTTCTGCTGGCGAGCGTTCAGGCCGAATGGAATGGCCGAACCCAGCGCGAAGGTCGGATCCTTGCCGACGTAATAGTAGAGCACGGTGTGGGCGGCTTCGACCGTGCCGTCCTGCACGGCATCGAGCGCAGCCAAGCCCGGCACGAGTTCGCCGGCCGGGAACACGTCGATCTTGAACTTGCCGTCGGTGAGATCCGACACGGTCTTGGCGAAGAGCTGCGACGATCCGAACAGCGTGTCGAGCGTGTTGGGGAAGCTCGATGTCATGCGCCAGCGGATGTCGGGGGTCGATTGCGCCAGAGCCGGCGCGGCGATCGCGACGCTGGCCGCGGCGCCTCCGCTCACGGTCGCGGCCGTGCGAATGAATTGACGACGGTCCATGGAGTCCTCCCTCTCGTTCTTGACCCCGTATGGCTCGGAATCGATTGCGCGGATACAATCGGATGCGGCTCACGAGAACAAGACCGAAACGCCCGCCTTCGCCGCTCGATGTACAAGCCTCGGCGAATTTTTGAGATGCAAGCTGCGCCTCTCCATGCTATCGCCGCAACAGTGCCGGCTTAGCTCAGCTGGTAGAGCACCTGATTTGTAATCAGGGGGTCGCGGGTTCAAGCCCTGCAGCCGGCACCACCTACCGCATTGTTTCTGCGATAGAATTTCACTTTTCTTGCTCCTTTGTTGAGACCGGTTTGACGGAACCTGTCGCCGGTTTGACAATTCTAGCCGTTCTGCGCGCCATTTCTACCGAGAATCGTTCGATAGTTGCGGTGTTCTTTTCGGTGAGATCGGCGCGCCGCGAGTAGTGCGCCGCCATCGTTTCCGTCTTGTGGCCGAGCACGTCTGCGATGGTGCGGTTATCAAGCGCAAGCTCCCTCAGGATGCCGCCCACGGTGTGGCGGAGGCCCTTCAGGGTAAGGCCCGGCTCGACCTCGCCTGCAAGCTCGAGACGGGCGCGGATGGGGCGCCACGAGGCGCGGAAGCCGCTGACGGTCCAAGGCACGCCGCGCGAGTTGGCGCAGATCGTAATCGCGTCATGCGCCGGCGCGGCAGCGATCGCAGCCAGAACGGGATCAGCCAGGGGAAGCCAGACAGACTGGCCGGTCTTTCCCCGCTTCATATCGACCCGGCCGTCCTTGATTGAACCTCGCGGCAAGCGGAGCGCGTCCTGCGGATCCATGCCAGTGTAGGCCATCAAAGCTATTGCCGGCAGCATATGGCGAGGAAGGGCGCTCAGGACGGCATGGCGCTCGCCATCGCTCCATGGCCGGTTCGCCTCGGGGGCGCCCTTGGCGCGCCCGAGGTTGCGGATCGAAGCGGCGGGGTTGGTCTTGAGATAGCCGCGCTCGACACCCCACCGAAAGATGACGGACAGCACCGTCTTCACGAGGTCAGCGAAACGTCGACCTTTGGTTTCAGCGGCCTTGTCGCGGATCTTCACGACCAGCGGCGGAGTGAACTTGGTGAGGGGCGTGTCGGCGATCGGGCGCAGATAGTCGAAATAGGTGCCGTAATCCTTGCGCGTGCGGGGCGCGAGATCCTGGAAGGCTGGGTGGCCCCGATACGCCACGACAAGCGCACCCAGCGTCCCGGGTCGCGCGGCCTCTTCGGCTTTGGCGGAAGCCAACGCGGCGATGCGCGCGCACTCGGCAAAGAACTCGACGGAGCCGATCGGGAACGCCACGAGGTCGACTGCGGTCCTGGTTGCGCGGTGGTAGCAACGCACGCGGCCACCGCGATCTTCGAAGATCTGGAAGCCGCGGACACGGACATACATGGTTACAGCTTTCCGATGATGTCGTCGTCCGACTCGCTTGATCCCGTCTTGATGAGATCGATCCAGTCGTCCAAATCCCGAAGATCGTACAGGCGCCGACCGGATATTTCGACAGGCTTGACGTTGCAGTCCTGGCCGAAGTGCTTCAACGGCACCCCAACGTACTCAGCGGCTTCCGCTGCGGAAAGCATGCGGCGCGGCGAGACGCGGATGTTGAGAGTTGCTGCGCTCACGGCCACCTCCGCAAACCCCAACGGGCCCGGTTTATCTGGGTGGTCGCCAGTCGGCGAGAAGGGCGAGATCAGACTCGCCGGACCGCTCGTCTAGCTGAAGCACCACTAAACTTCAATGAGGTGGAGACAGACGCGCCCATGACCGTCAGGCCAGACCGCGACGACGCCGAAGCGGCGAGCCGGGAAGCGGTCTGTGAGGTCCATGCGGTCGCCCTGGCGGACCGTCATGCCATCAAGCTCGTACTCGGCAATGGAGATCCGCGGAGCCGGCGCGGTGGCGATCATGCGGAGATCGTTGCGCCTTGGATTGTGCGATCGGTTGCCAAGCGGCACGCCGCCGGCGCGGCCGGCGCGCAGTTCGAAGATGCCGCGCCCGTGAACGACAGGTCGGTCGGGGTCGGGTGTCGGCTTGCCGTTGGCCGTGCGCAGCTGGGGATGGACGACGAAAGCTTCGGCGGCGGTGTTGGCGATGGCGACGTCGGCGACGGCGAGGAGCGTGTCGAAGATCGTCATGTTGATTTCCGGTGGAAGTTGGAAGGCGCTTGCGGAGCGCGCGCCTGCCGCGCGCTTCGGAAGGGTCTTGCGGAGATGGCGGCCGGGTGATCCCGACCGCCGCACCGTGCCGCAGGCGAATGAAGTGCGGTGCTTTTTCGACCGGGTGTTCCCCCGATTGATCGGCCCCCACTGAATGGTCCGGTTGGAAAGTTAGTTCAGGGTTGGTCTCTGCGCTAGCGGTAGCTTGGCCGGCGAAGCGGGTCGGCGAAGACGTCGGCGACCGAGTTGATCGGTCCGCCAGGCACGCCCGCTGCCTCCAAAGCACTCAGGAGATCGTCGCGACACCACGCGGATGTCCTCTCCTGGAGCCGTGCGGTCAGCGCCTCGCGGTTGGCGACGCGCGCGGCGTTGGTCGCGAACGCCGGGTCTGTGGCGAGTTCGGCCAAGCCGAGGATCGCCGTCAGCCTTGCGAACTGCCCATCGTTTCCGCAGGCGACGATGACGTGCCCATCTGTCACGGGCAGCGTCTGATAGGGCGCGATGTTGGGGTGGGCGTTGCCGAGCCGACGCGGCGCCGTGCCCGAGACGAGATAGTTCATCGCCTGATTGGCGAGAACGCCGGTCATGCAGTCGAACAGCGCCATGTCGACGTGTTGTCCGACGCCGGTCGTCTCGCGCTGCCAGAGCGCGGCCTGGATCGCCACGACGCCATAAAGGCCGGTGAAGATGTCGGCGAAGGCGACGCCGATCTTCTGTGGCTCACGGTCGGGATCACCCGTCAGGTCCATGATGCCGCTCATGCCCTGGATCATGAAGTCGTAACCCGCCCGGTGCGCCGCAGGGCCATCCTGCCCGAAGCCGGTGACGGAGCAGTAGACGAGGCGCGGGTTGGCCGCCTTCAGGCTCTCGTAGTCGAGCCCGTAGCGCTGCAGGCCGCCGACCTTGAAGTTCTCGATCAGCACGTCGGCGGTCGCGGCGAGCCTCCGCACGAGGTCGCGCCCGTCCTGGCTGGCGAAATCGGCGGTGATCGATCGCTTGCCGCGGTTGCAGGCGTGAAAATAGGCAGCCGACCGCTCGTCGCCGCGCTCGACGAAAGGCGGTCCCCACGTGCGGGTGTCGTCCCCCGCCGGGCTCTCGACCTTGATCACGTCGGCGCCGAGATCGGCGAGTGTCTGGCCCATCCACGGGCCGGCGAGAATGCGCGCGAGCTCGACGACCCTGAGGCCGCGCAGCGGCGGCGGGCCCTTGGCGTCCATGGTCAGAAGAACGCCTGCAGGCCGGTCTGCGCCCGGCCGAGGATCAGGGCATGAACGTCGTGCGTCCCCTCGTAGGTGTTGACGGTCTCGAGGTTCTGCGCGTGGCGCATGACGTGATATTCGATCTGAATGCCGTTGCCGCCGTGCATGTCCCGTGCGACCCTGGGCGCGTCGAGCGGCTTGCCGCAATTGTTGCGCTTGACGATCGAGATCATCTCCGGCGCCATCCGGCCCTCGTCCATCAGGCGGCCGACGCGCAGGCTGGCCTGAAGGCCGAGCGCGATCTCGGCCTGTATGTCCGCAAGCTTCTTTTGGAAGAGCTGCGTCTGCGCCAGCGGGCGGCCGAACTGCTTGCGGTCGAGACCGTACTACCGAGCGCGGTGCCAGCAATCCTCGGCGGCGCCCAGAACGCCCCAGGAAATGCCGTAGCGCGCGCGGTTGAGGCAGCCGAACGGTCCCTTGAGGCCGGATACGCCGGGCAGCAACGCTTCCTCCGCGACCTCGACGTCCTGCATCACGATCTCCCCGGTGATCGAGGCCCGCAGCGAGAGCTTGCTATCGATCTTCGGCGCGGTGAGACCCTTCATTCCCTTTTCGAGCACGAAGCCGCGGATCTCGCTGCCATGCGTCGAGGACTTGGCCCACACCACGAAGACGTCGGCGATCGGGGCGTTGGAGATCCAGGTCTTGGCACCGTTCAGGCGATAGCCGCCTTCCGTCTTCTCGGCGCGCGTCGTCATGCCGCCGGGATCGGAGCCCGCGTCGGGCTCGGTCAGGCCGAAACAGCCGATCAGCTCGCCGGCGACCAGATCCGGCAGATACTTGCGGCGTTGCGCATCCGAGCCGTAGGTGAAGATCGGATAGATCACGAGCGAGGACTGCACCGACATCATCGAGCGATAGCCGGAATCGACGCGCTCGATCTCGCGTGCCACCAGCCCGTAGGCGACGTAGCCCGCGCCCGCCGCGCCATACTCCTCCGGCAACGTCAGCCCTAGAAGACCTGCCTGCCCCATCAGCCGGAACAGGCCCGGATCGGTGCGCTCTTCGAGATAGGCGTCGGCGACGCGCGGCATCAGCTCGGCCGCGGCGAAAGCGGCGGCGGAGTCGCGGATCATCCGCTCGTCTCCCGTCAGCTGGTCCTCGAGATGGAACGGATCGCTCCAGTCGAATGCGGTTCGCTCGGTCATGGATGATGTCCTCGTCGCCGTTTCGTCCTGTGTGGCGCTTCCGCGAAGAGCCGGCAAGCGACGTTTACGCCGCCATCCATTCCCTTTACGAATGGATGATGCCGCTCACGCCCCGCAAGCTCCTGCCGTCCTCCAGCGCCCTCGCCGCCTTCGAGGCCGTGGGCAGGCTCGGCAGCTTCTCGGCGGCGGCCGACGAGCTGTCCCTGACCCAGAGCGCTGTCAGCCTGCAGGTCGCGGCGCTCGAAGAGCAGCTCGGCGTGACGCTCTTCGTGAGGACCAGTCGTTCCGTCGGCTTCACGGATGCCGGGCGTGAGGCCGCCAGCCGTGGTCGAGAGAAAGATCTCGTCGGCGTCGCGGAACTCGTCGGCGGAGATCGGACGGATCTCGAGATCAAGGCCGAGTTCGGCCGCAAGCTCGATCACCGAACGGCGCGTGATCCCTTCGGGAACGCCGTGATCGGGCGTCGCGATGCGTCCGTCGCGAACGGCGAAAACGTTTAAGCCCGGTCCCTCGGTGACATGGCCGTCGTCGCCGAGAAGCATGCAGAAGTCGGCCTCCCGCTCCAACGCCTCGAACTGGCCGCGCGTTGGCGCCGGCTTCGAAGCGGGACCCGTCTCCGCCAGGGTCATCGCGGGCTTCTCACGCCGCCTGCGACGTGGCGCCGAGCGGTCCGGCGGGCGTCGCCGGGTTCGCCGCGGCCTAGCGCACCCCCAGGCCAAAGCGGACCTCGCGACCGCCCGACAGACCATCGGGGCGCAAGACGAGGATGAGCGCCATGACGATGCCGAGCCCGATCTCCTGGCTGTCGGACGGCAGGGAGACACCGAGCGAACCGCGCTCGAACAGGCGCAGAATCTCTGTGATGACGGTCACCCCGACGACGCCCATGACTGCACCCAACAGGGTGGACATGCCGCCGACGACGAGCATCGCCAAAGTGATGAAGGACATGCCGAGATAGAAGGGGTCGACCGTCAGGATGCCAAGGAACTGGGCGTAGAGCCCACCGCTCGCCGCTGCGATCGCGGCACTGAGGACGAAGGAGAGCAGACGCACCCGCTTCACGTCGACCGCGGAGCCGCATCAGCGCCAGGCTGAGAAGGAAGGCGACGATCGCCGGCAGCAGCAGCGCGCCGACCATGGAGCGCGAACGGGTACTGGTTTTCCTGCAAGAGGGCCGGAATGCCCGAGAGCATGATCTACTTGAAGCTCGGCTCTGCCGTCGCCCAGGCCGGGGCGTAGGCGCCGATGCGCATGAAGCCGACATGACCGAACGAGATGATCCCGGAATTGCCGATGAAGACGGAAAGACCGACCACCACGATGAGGCGGATGAACATCTCGGTCAGCGTCACCTCGATCGTCTCCTTGCCGGCGAGGACCCCGAGGAGAGCGAGAGCGACGATGGCGGCGACGAGGATCGTGGGCGTCTGGTGGCGGGAAACGAGGTCGCGCATGGGTGCGGTTCTCCGATCAGACGCGTTCGAACGTGGTGCGCGTGGGCACCAGGCCGGCGGGTCGCACGAGCAGGACAGGATGACGAAGGCGAAGGCGTCGCGGAAGGCGCTCAGATCCGGCGGCAGGTAGGCCTGCAGCATGGTGACGATGATGCCGATGACGAAGCCGCCGACCACCGCTCCGACGAGGCTGCCCATGCCGCCGACCACCACAGCCACAGTCATCTTCTGGCTCTGATCAATGAGTCCTGAGCCTAGCGGACCTGCCCGACCTCGCGGCACTCGCAGAGGCGGCCGGCCAGTTCGCCAACCCGGCCGTACGAAACGTCGCCACGGTCGGCGGCAATCTCTGCAGCACGAACTTTGCCGCCGCCGACCTTGTGCCCGCGCTGATCTGCCTGGAAGCGGAGGTCGAACTCGTCGATGGAACCCGCAGGGACAGGATCGCCATCGAGCGGTTTCTGGAAACGCGATCGGTGCTTCCGCCCGGCCGGATCGTCGCCCGCGTCCTCATGCCCCGATCCGTGGGCCGTTCCACCCATGTGCGGCTGCCGCTCCGCAAGGCCGGCGACTATCCGGTGGCGATCGCCAGTCTCCACGTCGAGCCGGACGATCGCGGGAATGTCGGAGCAATCCGCGTCGCGGTCGGATCGGCGGAGGCGACCGCGACGCGCTGGCCGGGGCTGGAAGGCTGCCTTGCCGGCCGGCCTCTCGAGGCTGACCACGCCTTCTAGGCGGCAAAACTTCGCTGTGCGGATTTCACCGGTCGCGACGGCGTGGAGGCGCCGGGCTGGTACCGCACCAGCGCTCTGCCCGCCCTCGTGCGCCGCGCCGTGCTGGCGCTCGGTTCGCGGAGCGTCGGATGACGAAGTGGAGTCGAAGCCCATGACCCTTCGCCTGCATGTCAACGGCGAGGACCGCGTCAGCCGAAGCGACGCCATGACGCCGCTCGTCGATGTCCTTCGCGACGAGTTCAACCTGACGGGCGCCAAGCCGGTCTGCCGCGAGGGCTTCTGCGGCGCGTGCACGGTTCTCCTCGACGAGGAGCCAGCGAAGTCGCACCTCCTCCCCTGCGGCTTCACCGAGGGGCGAACGATCCGCACCGTCGAGGACCTGTCGAGCTGCGGCATGTTCTCGGACCTCCAGAGGGCGATGGTCGATCACGATGCCGTCCGGTGCGGCATGTGCTTTCCCGGCATGCTGATGACGTTGACGAGCGTCCTGCACCATCATCCCGCCCGGAGCCGCGACGAGATCCGCGCAGCCCTCTCGGGCAATCTCTGCCGCTGCACCGGGTACGAGCGCATCGTCGATGCGGCACTCTCGCTCGCTCCCGCCGCCGTCGCGCGATAGGTCGCCCCATGCCGAACCCGCAGAACGCCGTGATGAACTTTCGCCGCCGCGATGCGGGCGACAAGTTGCAGGGGCGCACCCGCTACGCTCGGCGGAAACTACCGGCTGGACTCGGTGCGCCTCAAGACGCAGGTCGTCTACAACAACACAGCGCCGACCGGCGCCTTCCGCGCCTGCAACGGCGTCTACAACACGTTCGCGCTGGAACGCCACACCGACGAGATCGCCGCGGCGATCGGCAGGAACCCGCTGCAATTCCGTCGCCGCAACGTTCTCGGCCACGGCGAGCTCGGCGCCACCGGTCAGATGTTCGACGGCGACGTGCTCCTGCCGATGCTCGATCGCATGGGTGAGATCACCGCGGGCCGCCCGGCCGCGGCACCGCGCCCGGACGGGCGTCTCGTCGGCCGCGCCACCACGGTCGGAACTTGGTTCGTCTTCGTCGGCCCCTCGGCCGCCGCCGTCAATCTCAACGCCGACGGCAGCGCCACGCTGGTGACCTCGGGCGTCGAGATCGGCTCGGGCTCGATGATGCAGGGCTGCCGCAGATCGTCGCGAGCACGCTCGGCATCGCGCCCGAGTGCGTCGTGGTGCGCCCCGCCGATACCGATGTGGCCGGCTACGACGTGGGCATCGGCGGCGGTCGCACGATCGTCTCGCTCGGCGCGGCGAGCCTTGCCGCCGCCATTGAGGTGCGCACCAAGTTGCTCGCCGCGGCGGCGACGCTGCTTGATGCCTCGCCTGACGACCTCGTGATGGAAAACGGACGGATCGAGGTCGCCAGCGCCAACGGCTACGGGTTCGCGATCGCCGAGGTGGCGGCGCGCGCCCGGACCCACCGCGGCCGCATCGGCGGAACGGGCGCCTTCATCCGAACCGGCGTGCCGGCGATGGCGGGTTGCTGCACCGGGCACTTCATCGAGGCGATCGACATCCCGATCTTCGCCGTCCACGACTGCGAGGCGGCGGTCGATCCGGACACCCGCCATGTCGAGATTCTGAATTACACCGTCGTGCAGGATGTCGGCCGCGCGATCAATCCGAGCGCCGTGCATGGCAAGATCCAGGGCGGCGTCGTGCAGGGTCTCGGCTACGCCCTGCACGAGGAGGTGACGATCGACGGAGATGGGCGGGTTCGCCAGGCCGGCTTCGAGACCTACCGGCTGCCGACGGCGCAGGACGTGGCGCCCGTCGCGATCAGCCTCTACGAAGGCGCCCCGTCGCTCGGGCCGCTGGGCACGAAGGCCGGCGGCGAAGTTCCGATCCTCCACGTCGCGGCGACGGTGGCGAACGCCGTCTCGAACGCGATCGGCCGGCAGGTGCGTGCGCTTCCGATGACCCCGCCGAACGTGCTGGCGCGGATGCAGGGGCGAACGGTCGGCTGACGGCCGGGCGATGGTGGCGTGCCGCCCTACGGGCGAGCCGAACCGGAAGACCGACGCGTCAGTCGGCGTCGGTTTCGGCACGGCGCAGGTAGGATGCGAGTCCGGTCGGCGGCGGGATGACGGCGACGATCTTCATCTGGGCGATCGTGCGGTGCTTGGCGGCGTCGAGATGGGTCGAGAGCATGCTGGCGGCGGCCTCGTGTGCGCCGTGGACGAGGAGTTCCACGGTCATGCGCTGCTCGGCGAGAGCGGCCAGATCCTGCGGCAGGCCCAGACCCTGGAGCACCTGCTGCGACAGCGTCACCATCCGGAGATTGCGTGCCACCAGTTCGCGTAGGGCCTCGTTCGGGGTCGCCAGCACGATCTCGCGACTGACGTGGGTCGACAGATCGGCGGTCGCCTCCGGGTGTCGGGCGGCGGCGCGGCTTTCGGCGCCACGCAGTTCGGCGAGGACGGCTTCCAGGCGATGCGCCGGCAGGAAGCCCGCCGCCGATATCAGCGCCGGCGGTTCGAGAATCCGTCGGATCTCGAACTGATCCTTGATCGTGCGGGCCGTGATCGGTCCGGCGATCCAGTGCGAGTTCGCACCCTTGTTCACCAGCCGGCGGTCCTGCAGCCGCCCCAGCACGTCACGTACGATCGTCCGCGAGACGCGGAAATGCTCGGCGAGTTCGGTCTCGATGATGCGGTAGCGACCGAAGACCAGGCACCGCGTGATGTCGCCTTCGACGGTTTCGTAGATCTGGCGCCACGTTTGCCGGTCACGGAACCCATCGTCGGCCTCGATGGGCAGATCGAGGTCGAGACTGGCGAGATCCAGACGCCGGGGCTGGCGTGCGACGCTGGATCCGACGACCAGGTAACCCCGCCCCTCGAAACGGGCGACCAGACCCTCGCCCTCCAACTCCTGAAGGGCCCGCTGTACCGGCGCACGGGAGAGCCGAAAGATTTGCGCCAGCGGGCCTTCGAGCAGCACCGTACCTTCGGGCAGGCGACCCGCATCGATGTTCCGCCTCAGCGTGTCGGCTACGACCTCATAGCGGCGCGGCAGTGCCGCGAGCGCACGATCCTGCATCACGATTCCCGTTTTGGAGCCGCTATTGGTGTCGCCCGGCCTACAAAACTTGTCCAGCACAAGGCCGCCATCAAAAAATGCCTATTGCATACTTATGCCGCAATGCCGCCCATTCGGTAGACACCTGCAGCGCAAGACAGCCCTGACAGACAACGTTTGGATCGACGCCTAAACCATCCGCATCATAGCAAACACCCGCATTTCGTGCCAATCGGCCACAAAGCTACGGTGAAACGGCAGATCAGGGAATGGGGTCGCTTGAAATGCTGCGAGTGCTAACTTTTACGCCAGTCCTGCACCTTGAGCAACACCAACCCATTACCCTCGATATTCAACCCATGAATGACTGTTGAATACAAAAATCACCGCTGATAGCGTCAGATCGTGAACAGCGTTGGAGGCAGTTCGGCTGACGGTCGAATTCCCCGTCGCGCCGACGATCCGGGACACTCGATGGCGACGATCCTCTCCCTTTCCAATGTCTCGAAATCGTTCGCGGGCAGGCCGGCGATCGAGGGCGTCGACCTCTCGATTCCCGCCGACGCCTACGTCTCGCTGCTCGGTGCCAGCGGCTCCGGCAAGACCACCCTGCTGCGCCTCATCGCCGGTTTCGACGAGCCGGAAACGGGTACGATCACCTTCGAAGGCACACGTCTCGACGGGCGTCCGGCACATGAACGCGGCATCGGTTTCGTGTTCCAGAATTTCGCACTGTTTCCCCATCTCAACGTGCGCGACAACGTCGCCTTCGGCCTGACCCATCGCACCGTGAACCCCGTGCGCGACGAGGCCAAGCGGGCGGCGATGGTGGCCGAGGCCATCGAGATGGTCGGCCTGAAGGGGCTGGAGCAGCGCTCGGTCACGCAGATCTCCGGCGGCCAGCGACAGCGCGTGGCGCTGGCGAGAACGCTGGTGACGCGCCCGAAACTCGTGCTTCTCGACGAACCGCTCGGCGCGCTGGATGCACATCTGCGCGCCCGGATGCGCGACGAGCTTCGCCAGATCCGGCGCGATCTCGGCGTCACCTTCCTGCACGTCACCGGTTCGGAAACCGAAGCGCTGGCGATGGGCGACCGGCTCGTCGTGCTTGACGCCGGCCGCGTCGGCCAGTTCGCCGCGCCGGCCGATGTCTATGCCGAACCCGCCTCGCCCGGCGTCGCGCGCTATCTCAACGCCTTCAACCTCCTGCCGGGTCGCCTCGACGGCACGGCCTTCCGCACCGAGGCCGGGCTTCTGGCGATGGATACCGCGAGCCTGCGCAGCGGTCACGAGGCGCCGGTCTATGCCATCCGCCACGACTGCATCGCCGTGCGTGCGCCTGCGACCGAGATGGCCGACGACGAAGCCGGGCTCAGCGCCCGATTCCTCGCCAGCGAATATAGCGGCGCCTCGGTCCTCTCCTTCTTCGCGCTCGACGACGGGCGCATCGTCGAGGTGGAGGAGCATCTGAGCCGCGGCGAGCCGCAGCGACTCGAAGCCGACGCCCGCTACGCCCTTTCCTGGAAGCGCCGCGACGCGCTCGTCTTCGCGTGAAGAGGCCCGCCATGACAACGGACGTCATCCCATCGACCGGCGGCATCGCAGAGGCCGGCGGCCTGTCGCCGGCCGCACGGCGGGACGCCAAGCGTCGCCGCACGTCGTGGCTCTTGCTGGCGCCTGGCGTCGCCTGGATGACGCTCTTCCTCGTGCTGCCGATGATCATGGTGGTCTACGTCTCGTTCTGGACGCAGACGACCTTCGCGGTGGAGCCGAAGCTCACGGTCGCCAGTTGGGTCCGCTTCCTGACCAACGCGACCTATCTCGACGCGCTCTGGACCACCGTCCGCATCTGGCTGATCGTCCTTGCTTCGACGCTCGTCGTCGGCTACCCCGTCTCGCTGTTCATCGGCCTGATGCTGAAGTCGAAGACGCTGCAGACGGTGCTGCTCGTCCTCTGCGTCATCCCCTTCTGGACCTCGTTCCTCATCCGGGTGCTGGCATGGCGGCCGATGCTGGGCACGCAGGGCGCGATCAATCTGATCATGATGAAGCTCGGCATCATCGACCAGCCGCTCGACATCCTTCTCTTCTCCGAACTCTCGGTGATCATCGGCATGACGCAGATCTACTGCGTTTTCATGGTCGGCCCCATCACCTTCATGCTCGGTCGCATCGACCCCAACGTCATCGAGGCGGCGCGCGATCTCGGCGCCGGCTTCGGGCGCATCTTCCGCACGATCATCCTGCCGCTGTCGCTGCCCGGCGTCGTGGTCGGCGCGATCTTCGTCTCGGTCATGGTGCTCGGCGAGTTCGCGACGGCCGCCGCCTTGTCGGGTCGCAAGACCAACATGCTCGGCAACATCATCGTCAGCCAGGTCGGTTCGCTGAAATGGGCGTTCGCCGCGGTGGCGGGCTGCATCCTGACGCTGCTGATGGGGGCGGTGATCGCGGGCCTGCTGCGCGTCGTCAACCTGCGCAACGAGCTTTGAGAGGGACGCTTCGATGCAGACCGGCATCCTGAAACCCGCGCTGGCCGTCTACACCGCGCTCTTCCTCGTCTTCCTCTACGGGCCCTTCGTGGTGCTCGCGATTCTCTCGTTCCAGTCGGGTCCGGAGGGCGGGCCACAGTTCCCGATCGTGGAATGGTCGACCTACTGGTATCGCCAGCTCTTCGGCCTCGTGCCGGCGACGCGCATCGCGCCGCTGCCGATCGCGGATGGCCTCCTGCGCTCTCTGGCGCTGGCTTTCATGACGATGGTGGTCTCGACGTTGCTCGGCGTCGCCTCGGCGCAGGCCTTCCGCCAGCGCTTCAAGGGCTCGGGGCCGGTCTTCTATCTCATCGTGCTCGGCATGATGGTGCCCGGCATCCTCGTCGGCCTCGGCATGGCGCTTTTCGCCAATCTCGTCGGCGTCGATCGCGCCTGGTGGGGCACCGCCTTCGTGCTGCACGTCGTCTACACCTACCCCTTCGCCTTCCTCGTGATGCTGGCGATCTTCAACCGCTTCGACCGCTCCATTGAGGAGGCCGCCTGGTCGCTCGGCGTCTCGCCGGTGACGACGTTCCGCAAGGTCACCTTCCCGGTGATCTTCCCCGGCGTCCTGTCGGCCATGCTCTTCGCCTTCACGCTCTCCTACGACGAGTTCGCCCGCACGCTCTTTACCTCCGGCCCGCAGCTCACCCTGCCGCTGGCGATCTACGGAACCTTCTCGGTGGAGATCCATCCCAACGTCTTCGCCTTCGGCGTATTGACGACGCTGTTCTCCTTCGCCCTCCTCGCGGTCTACGCGGTGCTCATGGTGCAGTCCGTCAACCGCGCCAAGCGCGTGCCGGCGGAGGCCGTCTGATGGCCGCCTTCACGGGAACCGCGATCGTCACGGGCGCCGCCTCGGGCATCGGTCTTGCGGTCGCCGAACGGCTCGCCACCGATGGCGCCCGCGTCGTGCTGCTGGATCTCGACGGCGCAAAGGCCGAGTACGCCAACCGCCGTCTGCGCGCCGCCGGTTTCGAAACCGCATGGGCGCAAGCCGATGTTTCGAACGAGGCCAGCGTTGCGGCCGCCGTGCATCTGGCGACGGAGACGTTCGGCCCGGTCGGGCTTCTCGTCAACAATGCCGGACACGTCCATCAGGCACGCTTCGAGGACCTCGGCGTCGCCGACTTCGATCGCATGTTCGCGGTGCATGTGCGCGGCACCTTCCTGATGACCAAGGCCGTGTTGCCGGGAATGCTGGCGGCCGGCGAGGGCATCGTCGTGAACATGGCTTCACAGCTCGGCCAGATCGGCGGCGTCGAGCTCTCGCATTACGCCGCCGCGAAGGCCGCGATCATCGGACTGACGAAATCGCTGGCGCGCGAGGTCTCCGACCGCGGCGTGCGGGTGAACGCCGTCGCGCCCGGCCCGATCAACACGCCGCTGGTGCGCGCGCTCTCGCCCGACTGGCAGGCCGCCAAGCGCGCCGAGCTGCCGCTCGGGCGCTTCGGCGAACCCGAGGACGTGGCGGGCACCGTCGCCTTTCTCGCCTCCACCGATGCCGCGATCTACGCCGGCCAGACGCTCGGGCCGAATTCCGGCGACGTGATGCTTTGATGGATATCGCCATGACCTCTTCCCGCATCGTCCTCGTCACCGGCGCCGGCATCGGCATCGGCCGGGCCACCGCCGAGGCCTTCGCCGCGGCCGGCGACCATGTCGTCGTCACCGACGTCCTTGAGACGGAAGGCCGCGAGGTCGCCGCCGCGATCGAGGCCTCGGGCGGCTCGGCCGAGTTCCTTCGGCTCGACGTTACGTCCACGGAAGCCGCCGACGCGCTCGTCGCCGATGTCGAGCCCCGGCACGGGGCGATCGACGTGATCGTCGCCAATGCCGGCATCGCCCACCGGGTGCCGCTGGCCGAGATGACCGATGCAAAGTGGGATCACACGTTCGACGTCGACCTGAAGGGCATCCTGCGCGTCGTGCGCCCAGCCCTTCCCGGGATGCGGGCGCGCCGATCCGGCGCCATCGTCTGCCTTTCCTCGATCATGGGCGTCGCCTACGGCTGGGACGAGCATGTCCACTACTCGGCCGCCAAGTCGGGCGTCGTCGGTCTCGTGCGCGGACTGGCGGTCGAGCTGGCGCGCGAGGGCATTCGCGTGAACGGCGTGGCGCCCGGCTACATCCGCACCGCGCAGCTTCTCTCGGAGAAGAACTCGCTCGGTCCGGCCGGCGCCGAGAAGGCCGCCGAGTTCATTCCGATGGGCCGGCTCGGGGAGCCCGAAGACATCGCCGACGTCATCCATTTCCTCTGCTCGAACGGCGCCCGCTACCTTACCGGCCAGACCCTTACCGTCGACGGCGGCCTGATCGTCGGCCGCTACTGATCACCCCTCCTCGCCCGGTCTCCGCCGTGCGTCGTGCCTTCCCGTCCACTTACAAGGAGCTTCCAGCATGATCCGCAAAGAACTCGACCGGCGCACGATGCTGAAGGGCACCGCTGGCGCCATGGCGCTGGCCCTCGGCGGCGGCACGCCGTTCCTCGGCTCGGGCCGCGCCTATGCGCAGGCCGCCAATCTCGCGAGCGAGAGCCTGCGCACCACCGGTCTCTCGACCACGGTGCAGGAGCGCATCCTCGCGAACTTCAAGACGGCGTCGGGCGTCGGTTCCACCTCCGGAACGGCGGCGACCTTCCCCGATGCGCAGACGAAGATCCTGTCGGGCTCGTCCGACTACGATTGCTGGGAGGTGATCGGCGAGCGTCTGCCTGCGATCACGATGACCGATCACGCGGCCCCGATCGCCGTCTCCGACGTGCCGAACTGGGCCGCGATCCGCGACACGTTCACCAAGCCCGATCCGAAGTGGGACCGCTCGGCGCAGATCGTCGGCCAGATCTGGACGGACGAGAACCAGACCAACCTCTGGATGGTCCCGGCCGTCTACAACTACGATTCGATCGGTTACAATCCCGACGTCGTCTCGGAGGAAGAGGCCAACAGCTGGACCGCGCTGTTCGACCCGAAGTGGAAGGGCAAGTCGGGCCTCAACACCGACCCGCTGATCGCCATCGGTCAGGCGATCCTCGCGATGAACTCGCTCGGCCTGCTCGAAGCCAAGAACCCCGGCAACCCGACGGCCGAAGAGCTGGAAGAGGCCGGCAACTTCCTCATCGCCAAGAAGAAGGAGGGTCAGTTCCGGGCGCTCTGGGGTGATTTCGGCGAGCTGGTCAACCTCCTCGCTTCCGGCGAGATGGTGGTGTGCGACGCGTGGCAGCCGGCCGTCATGGCCGTCAAGGCACAGGGCAAGGCCTGCCGCTACGCGGTGCCGAAGGAGGGCTACCGCGCCTGGGCCATCGGCCCCGCCATGTTGAAGGGCACGCCGAACGCGGCCGCCGTGGCGGCCTACGCCAATTACTGGCTGTCGGGTGAGCCGGGCATCACCGTCTCCGAGCAGGGTTACTATTCGCCGTCGACCAACATCGAGAAGGCGATGGACCCGATGAAGTACGCTTTCTGGTACGAGGGCAAGCCGTGGGCCGGCGCGGCCGAGCGCGGCATCAAGGAAGGCGATCTGCGCGACGGCGGCTCGCTCGCCACGCGCGCCGCCAACGTCGCCTACTGGCACCAGTGGCCGGACGAGTACGACGCGCTCGTCCAGAAGTGGGACGAATTCCTCAACGCCTGACGGCTCGGCGCGAGGCGGCATCCGCCGCCTCGCATCTCTTCCCCGCGCCGTCCTGTCGGCGCGTGACCAGCGGATTGCGGCCATGCACGATCTCGAACTCATCCAGGTGGGCAAAGTCTACGACGACGGCACCACGGCGGTATCGAACTTCGATCTCGCCGTCGAGAAGGGCGAGTTCGTCGCCTTCCTCGGCCCCTCCGGCTGCGGCAAGACGACGACGCTGCGGATGATCGCCGGGTTCGAGACGATCACCTCCGGCGACATCATCATCAAGGGTCGCAACGTCACCGACGTGCCGCCGGAGCGCCGGCCGACCTCGATGATCTTCCAGAACTACGCGCTGTTTCCGCATATGAACGTCTGGAAGAACGTCGAGTACGGACTGGCGGTCAGGGGCATCGCCGCCGCCGAGCGCAAGCGCCGCGTCGGTCGCATCCTCGAGAAGCTCGGCCTCACCGACATCGCCCAGCACCGCGCCGATCGCCTCTCGGGCGGCCAGCGCCAGCGCATCGCGCTCGCGCGCGGCCTCGTGGTGGAGCCCGACATCCTCCTCCTCGACGAGCCGCTCGGCGCGCTCGACGCGAATCTGCGCCGCATCATCCAGAACGAATTGAAGCTGCTCCAGACGGAACTCGGCATCACCTTCGTCTTCGTCACGCACGCCCAGTCCGAAGCGCTCGGCCTGTCCGACCGCGTTGTCGTGATGAGCAACGGTAAGGTCGAGCAGATCTCCGACCCGCGCGAGCTCTACACCCGGCCGCAGACGCCGTTCGTCGCCGGCTTCATCGGCGCCAACACGATCTTCGAAGGCACCGTCGCCGCACCGACGCGAGCGGGCAGCGCCCGCCTCGACACGCCGTTCGGCCCGATGGAGGGCGTCGGTCCGCGCGAGGTCGCGACCGGCGGCAAGGCGATCATCGCGATCCCGTCCGATGCGCTCGACGTCCACCCCCCCGGCTGGCAGGCCATGGCGCACAACCGCGTCGAGGGCACCGTGCTCTCGCGCGAGATCGTCGGCCATGTCGGCACGCTGCGCGTCGCATTGCCCGGCCGCAAGCCGGTGCAGGTGGAATCCCATGTCGACCGGTTCCGCGATCTCACGGCACGCGAGGGCGATACGGTCGTCATGTCCTGGGACCCTGCCCGCTCCACCGTCATCGCCGCCTGACCGGCGTCGAGCCCGACCTACCATATCTTCAAGGGAGACCATTCCATGGCAAAGGAAATCCTCTGCGGCTTCGGCATCGACGTCGATGCGGTCGCCGGTTGGCTCGGATCCTACGGCGGTGAGGATTCGCCGGACGACATCTCGCGCGGCCTGTTCGCCGGCGAGGTCGGATCGCCCCGCCTCCTCAAGATGTTCCAGCGCTTCGACATCCAGACGACCTGGTTCATCCCCGGCCATTCGATCGAGACCTTCCCGGACCAGATGAAGGCGGTGGCCGATGCCGGCCACGAGATCGGCATCCACGGCTACACCCACGAAAACCCGATCGCGATGACCCGCGAGCAGGAGACGCAGGTCCTCGACAAGTGCATCGACCTCGTCGAGAAGCTGTCGGGCAAGCGCCCCACCGGCTACGTCGCGCCATGGTGGGAGTTCTCGACCGTCACGAACGAGCTGCTGCTGGAGCGCGGCATCAAGTACGATCACTCGCTGATGCACAACGACTTCACGCCCTACTATGTGCGGGTCGGCGACAAGTGGACGAAGATCGACTATGCCGGCCAGCCCAAGGATTGGATGGTGCCGCTGACGCGGGGCCACGAGACCGACCTCATCGAGATCCCCGCCAACTGGTATCTCGACGATCTGCCGCCGATGATGTTCATCAAGAAGGCGCCCAACAGCCACGGCTTCGTCAATCCCCGCGACATCGAACAGATGTGGCGCGACCAGTTCGACTGGGTCTATCGCGAGATGGACTATGCGGTGTTCCCGATCACCATCCATCCCGACGTGTCGGGCCGCCCGCAGGTGCTCCTCATGCTCGAACGCCTGTTCGAGTACATGAAGGGCCACGAGGGCGTGCGCTTCGTAACGATGAACGAGATGGCCGACGACTTCGCCCGGCGCTCGCCGCGCCGGAAGTAGGACGCTTCGCCGGGCGCTCGCCTCGGGGCGGCGTCCGGTTTCTTTCCAGCGAGGAGGCTGATCGCGATGTGCTCACTCTGCGGCGTTCTCGGCGTCGACGACCACTGGAGCGACGCGGTGGCGCGTCCGGGCGTCTTCTCGCGCAACGAGGAGCCACTGCGCCGGCGCGCCGAGCGCACCCGCCGCATCCGCGCCGCCAACGACGTGCTGCGCGCCTATCGGCTGACATTGAGCGACTGGCACGGCCGCAGCTATGTGCTGGCGACCGCCACCGGCAAGACCGAGATCATCGAGAACCTCGCGCATCTCTGGCCCGCGGCAGAGCGGCTCTCGGGTCGGCTCTTCGATCCGCTCGACCCCGATCTTCTCGTCCGGTTGGAGGCGCAGGCATGAGCGCCGCAGTGCCCGTCTTCACGCCGGTCCACCTTCTCACCGGCTTCCTCGGGTCCGGCAAGACGACGCTGCTGCGGCGGATCCTCAAGGATCCCGCCCTGGCCGGCGCCGCCGTCCTCATCAACGAATTCGGCGAGGTCGGCCTCGACCACCACCTCATCGAGCGCATCGACGAGACCACCGTCCTGCTCCAGTCGGGATGCCTCTGCTGTACGATCCGCGGCGAGTTGGCGGACGCGATGCGCGATCTCCTGTCGAAGCGCGAGCGCGGGCTCGTGCCGGCCTTCGACCGACTGGTGATCGAATCGACCGGCCTCGCCGACCCGTTCCCGATCCTCTCAACGATCCGCGCCGACCCGGTGGTCAGCCATCACTTCACGGTGGCGGGCACCTGGGCGACCATCGATGCGGTGAACGCGCCGGACGGTATCGAGCGCCGCGTCGAGATGCGCAAGCAGATCGCCAGCGCCGACCGCATCCTCCTGACCAAGACCGATCTCGTGGCACCGGCCGAGGCTGCGGCTCTGCGGTCGCGCCTGGCGCTTATGAACCCGGCGGCGGAGATCCGCGACGCCAACGCGGCCGGCTGGGACGTGACCTGGCTTCTCAGCGAGACCCCAGCCGAATCGGTCGACGACGACACTCACCATCACGCACATGGTCATGGGCACCATCACCACCGGCACGACCCGAACCGCCATGGCGACGCCATCGAAGCGTTCTCCATCGTGCCCGACCGTGCCGTGGACTGGACGCGGTTCGGCGTCTGGCTCTCGATGCTGCTGAACCGCCACGGCTCGGCGATCCTGCGGGTGAAGGGCATTCTCGATCTCGAAGGCGAGGAGCGGCCTGTGGCCGTCCACGGAGTCCAACATCTCGTTCATCCGCCGACCCATATGGCCGCATGGCCAAGCGACGACCGACGCTCCCGTCTGGTCTTCATCGTCGACGGGATCGAGCCCGATCGCATCCGGCGCTCTTTCGATGCGTTCGTGCTCGGGGAGACCACATCTGTCATCGCTGCGCGGATCGAGGCCGCTTGACCTCGCCCCCTTCGCCCCGCAAAGCCCCGGCATGAACGAACTGACGATCAAACGAGGGCCGGCGAGGTCGCGCCTTGCCGCCCCGGCAAGCCAGACGACCGAGCGCGCGACCCTCCGCATCCTCGGCACCGAGATCACGCTGCTCGACGAGATCCGCACCCGGGCAGAAGCCGACCTCGGCATTCGCATCGAGTTCGACTGCCGCAACTTCCAGGCGACGCAGCGGCAGGCTGCGCGCTCGCCGGATGCCTTCGACATCTACGACCAGTGCTTCCACAATCTCGACATCGTCTGGTACTGGCGCGCCGTGCAGGCGATCGACACGACGCGCATCGCGAACTGGAACGAGGTCAGCGAACTGACGCGCGAAGGCGTGATCCGGCCCTCGGCTCGTGTCGGGCGCGGCGACGCACCGGTGACGCGACTCTACGTGCAGGCCGACGGGGCGCTGGGGTCGCGCGTCACACGTCATATCTCGATGCTGCCGACGGTCCATAATTTCGATGCCTTCGCCTATGACGAGCGCGCCGTTGCCGGTCACCCCGAACGCGTCGGCAGTTGGAAGGCACTGCTGGACCCCGCCTTCCACGGGCGCGTCGCCCTCGTCGACGAGCCGGCGATCGGCATCTTCGACGCGGTGCTGGCAGCGGAGTCAGCCGGTCTCATGCGCTTTGCCGATACCGGCAACCTGTCGGTGGAGGAAATCGACGCGTTGATCGACCGCCTCCTCGTTCTGAAGGCGGACGGCCATTTCGCCGGTTTCTGGCAGACGGTGGATGATGCGACGCGGATGATGGCGGACGGGTCGATGGCGCTCGGCAGCATGTGGTCGCCGAGCATCGCGGCGCTCAAGCAGCGCAAGATTCCCGTGCGGCAGGCAGTTCCCGCGGAGGGCTACCGTGCGTGGCATGGAGGCCTGTCGCTCTCGGCTCGCCTGGAAGGCCGGCTGCTCGACGTCGCCTACGAATATTTGAACTGGTGGCTCTCCGGCTGGCCGGGCGCCGTGGTCGCGCGGCAGGGCTACTACATGTCGGTCATCGACCGCATCCGCCCCCATCTGAGCGCGCCCGAATGGGACTACTGGTATGCCGGCCTCCCCGCGAGCGTCGACCTTCCCGGTCCCGGGGGGCAAACCTCGATCAAAGCCGGATCGATCCGCTCCGGCGGTTCCTACTGGGACCGCGCCGCCAACATCGCGGTCTGGAACACGACGATGGACGAGCACAACTACCTCGTCCGCCGCTGGGTCGAACTCGTCGGCTGAGCGCCCGTGAACCGGGTGGCCTGCATGGACGGCATCTCGTTTCGCACGTCGAGCCAGTCGGAGAGGCGCGGTGCGTCGGCACGCCAGCCGAGGCCAATTCGAAACTCCAGGTAGTCGAGGAGAGCCGCCGCGCCGATCGCGTCGAGGCGCGGCCAACTCGCCGCGAACGCGTCGCTCTCGCGCTCCAGCGTGGCGAGACCCAGCCGGATGCGGCGATCCAAGAGGGCCAACCTCGCCTCGCTCGAACCCGGCGCACGCGACACCTCGCCCTGCCGGGCGACGCCCGCATCCATGATGCCCGCGATCAGCGCCAGGCGGGTCTCGAACCGCCAGTCCGTCTCCGGCGGCAGGAAGCCCCGATCCGGCGCCAGCCCGGCGAGGTAGCGGCAGATGACGCGACTGTCGTGCAGCGATCCGTGCGGCGTATCGACCAGCGTCGGGATCAGCCGCAGCGGGTTCTCCGCTTCGAGAAACTCCGCCTCGTAGACATCGATGACCTCGCGCTCGAGCGCGATGCCCGCCTCATACGCCACGACTTCGACCATCCGTCCGAACGGCGTCGTCGGACCGGTGTAGAGCCGCACCGCTCAGCCAAACCAGGGGCGGAGCGCCGTGTGGACGGTGCGCGCGAGATCCACCGCGTTCGGCGTGTCGGAATGGACGCAGACGCAATCAGCGCGCATGGCGAACTCGTGGCCGTCGATCGAGGTGGCGATCCCTTCCTCCATCACGCGGACGGCCCGCCGGGCCGCCTCCGTAGGGTCCTTGGCGTCGTGTTCACGCGTAATGATCAGGCGGCCCTCGGCATCGTAATCGAGATCGACGTAATACTCGGCTTGGAAGGCAAGGCCCCGCGCCTTGTAGACGGTCTCGTGATGGGTGCCGGCCATGCCGAGAACGGGGACACCGAACGACGCGGCGGCATCCGCGACCGCCTCGGCCACCTCGGCATTTCGCGCCGCGGCCCCGTAGAGAGCGCCATGCGGCTTGATATGGTTCAGCGGTAGCCCGGCGACGTCGAGGAAGCCCTTCAACGCCCCGATTTGATAGAGAAGTGCCGCCGAAAGCTCGTCGCGCCCCATCTTCATCTCGCGTCGCCCGAACCCCTGCAGATCGGGAAAGGACGGATGCGCGCCGACCGCTACGCCGTGTCGCGCGGCGAGTGCCACCGTCTTGCGCATGACCACGGGATCCGACGCGTGGAAGCCGCACGCGACGTTCGCGATGTGGATGAGGGGCATCAGCCCCTCGTCGTCGCCGCAGCGATACAGCCCGAAGCTCTCGCCCATGTCGCAGTTGATCTGCACACCCATCGCCTCGGCTCCCCATCGTCTTGGTTCGAAGCGAAGCCTGAAGGGCGGGAGAAGGAGCGTCAAATGACTTTAACTGGCCGCCGTCATCGACAAAATCGATGGCTGCATTGAGCGCTCATCCGGGCGTTGGTGCCCCACCCCGGTCAAAGCGAACCGCAGGAAGTCGCGGAAGGCTTCCGCGGGCAGCGTCAGCGCGGCGTCCCGAGCCCAGGCGAGGCCGACGTCCATGGTCGGGATATCCTCTCTGAGAAGCCGCGTCTCGATCCGCTGCCCGTCGAGCGACCACGGCCGATAGACCATGTCGGACAGGATCGTCACGCCCATGCCGCCGGCCACCATCGATCGCACGGCTTCGACCGAGGAGGTGCGAAACAGCACGTTGGGGGCCGCTCCCGCCGCATCCCAGTAACGCAGGGTCGTCGATTTCGCCTCGTCCACCGTCAGCATGACGTAGGGGTGGCCGGCCACGTCTGCGAGGCCGAGGCGGTCCAGTCGCGCCAGCGCATGGCCGGGCGCCAGCCAGAGGCGGCGGCGCGAGCGTGTCAAGGTCTCGAAGGCGATCGGCGCCGAACCGCGAAGATTGGAGACGAGCAGCACCGCCATGTCGAGCGCCCCATCTGCCAGCGCCTGTTCGATCACGGTCCGCGGCGCCTCGAAGAGATCGATCGCGACATGGGGAAAGGTCGCCGCAAAGCGCATGAGATGGCGCGGCAGGAAGTAGCCTGCGACCGTATAGGTGACGCCGACGCGCAGCGACCCGTCGACCTCCAGCGGCGAGACGCGCGAACGGCGCGTGGCCTCCGCGACGGCGGCCAGGATATCGCGCGCCTGCTGCAGGAACCGCCCACCCTCGAGCGTCACCGAAACGCCGACCGGCGTGCGGTCGAGGAGCTTCAGCCCCAATCCGCCCTCCAGCTGCTGAATCGCCGCCGTCACAGCCGATTGCGAGACGTTGAGCTCGACCGCCGCTTGCCCGATCCGTCCGGTCTCGGCGGCCGCCACGAAATAGCGCATCTGCTTGAGCGAGATCGACACGGCGCGTCCTTTGACCAAGACTTCGCGTCGATACTATCGATTTTTCAGATGGCTCCAATTCCGATTTGCGATTTTACACGGCGAACCGGCTTTGCAACTCTCCCGTCACCTCGGTCCGTTCAGGAGAATTCAGCGATGCCGGTCGTCACGATCATGGCCCCCCTTCCCGGAACGTTCTATCGCTCGCCCTCGCCCGGCGAGCCGGTGTTCAAGTCGGAGGGCGACACCGTCGCCGTCGGCGACACGGTCGGGCTCATCGAGGTGATGAAGAGCTTCACGCCCGTCGTGGCGGAAGAAGCCGGCATCCTGAAGGCCTTCCATGTCGAGAACGAGGACGCGGTGATGGCAGGCCAGCCGCTTCTCGATCTCGACGCCTGACGATGGCGATCGCCAAGCTCTTCATCGCCAATCGCGGCGAGATCGCCGTGCGGATCATCCGCGCGGCCCGTGAACTCGGCATCGCGACGGTGCAGGCGGTGAGCGCTGCCGATCGCGACATGCTGGCGGCACATCTGGCCGACGAGGTCGCCGAGGTCGGCCCCGCCCACGCCTCGAAATCCTACCTTTCCGTCGATGCCATGCTGAAGGCGGCCCTCGCGTCGGGCTGCGACGCTGTCCACCCCGGCTACGGCTTCCTGTCGGAGAACGCCGGCTTCGCCGAGGCCGTCGAGTCCGCGGGCCTGATCTTCGTCGGACCGAAGCCGGAGACGATCCGCGCCATGGGCGACAAGGCCAGGGCGCGAGAGATCGCGCAGGCCGCCGGCGTTCCCGTGGTGCCCGGCAGCGCCGGCGTCATCGCCGGAATCGACGAGGCCACCGAGGAAGCCGAGCGCATCGGCTATCCCGTGATGATCAAGGCGGCGGCCGGCGGCGGCGGGCGCGGCATTCGCGTCGCCGCGGATGCCGAAGAGCTCCGCGCGCAGTTCGGCCCGGCCAGCGCCGAAGCGAAGGCGGCCTTCGGCGACGGCGGCCTCTATCTCGAACGTTTCATTGCCCGCGCCCGGCACGTCGAAGTGCAGGTGATGGGAGACGGCACCGACGTCGTGCACTTTTTCGAGCGCGAGTGCTCGCTGCAGCGTCGCCGCCAGAAGATCTGGGAAGAGGCGCCGGCAGCCTGTCTTTCGCCCGAGACGCGCGAAGCCCTCTGCCGCTCTGCGGTGGAACTGGCGAGAAGCGTCGGCTATCGGGGCGCCGGTACGCTCGAATATCTCTACAACGAGACGCGCGGCGACTTCCACTTCATCGAGATGAACACGCGCATCCAGGTCGAGCATCCCGTCACCGAGATGATCACCGGCTTCGATCTCGTTCGCGAGATGATCCGCGTCGCCGGCGGCGCGCCGCTCTCGGTGCGCCAGGACGAGATCGCGATGCGCGGCCACGCGATCGAGGTGCGCATCAACGCGGAGGATCCCGCGCTCGACTTCCGCCCCTGCCCCGGCACGGTCACGGCGCTCCGCATTCCCGGCGGCATGGGCGTGCGCTTCGACACGATGCTGCATACCGGCTACGCGGTGCCGCCCTTCTACGATTCGCTCATTGGCAAGCTCATCGTCTGGGACGACACGCGGATGGGCGCCATCGCCCGTCTCGACCGGGCGCTCGGCGAATTGCGCATCGAAGGCATCGCCACGACGGCCGGGTTGCATCGGGCGCTCGCCCGCGACGCGGACGTGCAGGCCGGTCGCTTCCACACGCGCTGGCTCGAGGAACGGCCGCTTCCCACACTGACGGATACGGAGACCGGACGATGACGACGCGCTATTCCTTCGGCGGCGACGAGCACATCTTCGTCGAGGTCAACGAGGAGATGTCCCTCCCGGCCTTCTTCAAGAGCCTGTCGATGACCAATGCGGTGCGCGAGAGCCGCATCCGGGGCGTGACCGAGATCTGCCCGTCCAACGCCTCATTCCAGATCAAGTTCGACCCCGACGTGATCGCGCCGGACGACCTGATGGCGGAGTTGAAGAGCTTCGAGGCGGGCGCCGAGACCATCGACACGGTCATCTCGACCCGCGTCATCGAGGTGCCCGTCTTCTACGACGATCCGTGGACCCGCGAGACCCTGATGCGCTTTCGCGAGCGCCATCAGGAGCCCGCCGGAACCGACCTCGACTACGCCGCCCGCATCAACGGCTTCGGCGATTTCGAGGCCTTCATCAAGGCGCATTCGGGCGCGCCATGGTTCGTCTCGATGGTCGGCTTCGTCGCGGGACTGCCGTTCATGTACCAGATGGTGGATCGCAAGCGGCAGATCGAGGTGCCGAAGTACCTGCGCCCCCGCACCGATACGCCGCGCCTGACGGTCGGCCACGGCGGCTGCTTCGGCTGCATCTACTCGGTGCGCGGCGCCGGCGGCTACCAGATGTTCGGCATCACGCCGATGCCGATCTACGATCCCGCCCAGAAGGTCAGCTATCTCCGTGACTTCATGATCCTCTTCCGGCCCGGCGACATCGTGCAGTTCCGCCGGGTCGATCGCGAAGGCTACGACGCGGCGGTGGAAGCGGTCGATGGCGGCCGGTTCGAACCGGCGATGCGCGACGTATGCTTCTCGCTCGCCGATTTCCTCGCCGACCCCGACGGCACGAACGCCTCGATCCTCAAGGTGATGCCATGAGCGCTTCCACCACGGCCACGATCGAGATCCTGAAGCCCGGCCTCTCGACGCAGGTTCAGGATCTCGGGCGTCCCGGCTACTACCATCTCGGCCTGCCGATCTCCGGCGCGATGGACCGCCACGCGCTCGTCGCCGCCAACCGCCTCGTCGGCAACGAAGCTGGGGCGGCCGCTCTCGAGGCGGTGTTCATGGGGCCAGAGATCCGCTTCGGGGTGGATGCGCTCGTCGCGGTCACCGGCGCCGCGATGCCACCGAAGGTCGACGGCGTAGAGCAGCCGGGTTGGATGGCCTTTCCGGTGAAGGCGGGCCAGGTTCTCTCCTTCGGCTTCCTCAAGGCTGGCGCGCGTGCCTACATCGCCATTTCCGGCGGCATCGACGTGCCGCTCGTCTTGGGTTCGCGCTCCACCTATGCGCTCGGCGGTCTCGGCGGCTTCGAGGGTCGCCCGTTGAAGGCCGGCGACACGCTGGCGCTCGGCAAGCCGACCGGCGCGGGGCATGAGGGTGCGAGCGTGGCAGAGGCCCTGCGCCGCCCGATCGGCGCCTCGCAAACCCTGCGCGTGCTGCCGGGCCTCTACTGGCACCGCGTCACGGAAGGATCGAAAGGCACGTTCTTCGAGGACGAGTGGAAGGTCGCCCCCGAGGCTGACCGCATCGGCTATAGGTTCCGCGGTGGGCGCAAGCTGGAGTTTGAACCGCGCGAGCAGCCCTTCGGCGCGGGTTCGGACCCGTCGAACATCGTCGACAGCTGCTATCCCTACGGCTCGGTGCAGGTGCCCGGTGGCATGGAGCCGATCGTCCTGCACCGCGACGCCGTATCGGGCGGCGGCTATTTCATGCTCGGCACGGTGATCTCGGCCGACATGGACCTGATCGGTCAGTTCCAGCCCCATCAGGCCGTACGCTTCGAGTCGGTGACGATGGAAACGGCGCTTGCCGCGCGCCGCGACGCCAGCAGGCTCGCCGATGCTCTCGAGAACGCAGTACGACATTAGCTCTTCGCGGCCAAGCGTTCGGCACCGCACCTGAGCGCCGGGCTGCAAAGTCCTACGGACCCGCCACATGAGGAGCGAACCGATGATCCGACCGATCGAGGCTGCAGACCAGACCGAATGGCAGCGGCTCTGGAGCGGCTACCAAGCGTTCTATAAGGTCGAGATCGAACCGGCGGTGACGCGCCGGACCTTCGAACGCCTGCTCGATCCGGCCGAGCCGATGTTTGCGGCGCTGGCCATGCACGACGGCCGTCCGGTCGGACTTGTCCACTTCCTCTTTCACCGCTCGACCTGGACGAGCGGCGACTACTGCTACCTGCAGGACCTCTTCGTCGAGTCCGACATGCGCGGGCACAGCATCGGTCGCCGACTGATCGAACACGTCTACGAAGAGGCTTGCCGCGCCGAGGCGTCGCGCGTCTACTGGCTGACACACGAGACGAACCAGGATGCGATGCAACTCTACGATCGCATTGCCGACCGCTCCGGCTTCCTTCAATACCGCCGGCTTCTCAATTAGGCGCCCGACAGAATCGAGAGAAGTTCAAACCGACGCGTGGAATGGGCCCAGTTTGCACGCCCCTCCTCAGGCCGCGTCTTCATCGCCGGCCGCATTCCGACACCACGTCTTCGTCTGCACCGACAGACCGATGGACGGCGACGAACGGGCTGCCGAGACGTTCGCGCACAGGCTGCCCTCACAGCGCCATCTCACCCTTCGCATCCGACGCAGGAAGCAGCGAAAAAATCGGTTCTAGAACAACGCCTTAGGAAATAGGTGGCGACCCCGGCAGGATTCGAACCTGCGACCATCGGCTTAGAAGGCCGGTGCTCTATCCTCTGAGCTACGGGGCCGGATCTGTCAGGCGGAAGACGGCGTGCTGACTGATGGTCAGTGGGTCCAGGGCTGCTGGCGGTCGTAGCGGAAATTGTCGGAATAGGAGACGCGCGGGCGGGTGGAGTCGACCTGTTCCTCGACGCGATAGGCGATGCCGTTTCGCTCGGCATATTCGATCGCCTGCTCCTTGGTCTCGAAGGATAGACGAACCTGGGCGCGCATGTCACCTGAGGACGTGTAGCCCATCAGCGGGTCGATGCTCTTCGGCTCGGCAGGCTCGTAGGAGAAGAGCCATTCCTTGGTCTTGCCCTTGCCGGACTGCATCGCCGTGCGAGCTGGACGATAGATACGAGCCACCATCTGTCAGATCTCCGAACTGCGCCTGCCGATGTCGGATGGTCCGGTCTTTGGTCGGAGCGGCAGGATTCGAACCTGCGACCCTCTGGTCCCAAACCAGATGCGCTACCAGACTGCGCTACGCTCCGAACATATCCCGGACGGGACCCGTGCGGTATGCCCGGCAACCCAATGCGGGTCAAGGGCCAAGCGGCGCAAGTCCCGACGATGCAACCCATAAACTCGAAGCTTCAGGGCGTGTTCGGTCGGGTGATGATGGGATGCTCGAGGTGATCGCCGACCTTGGCGCCATAGCGGGCCGCCGCGCCCCCGCTGAGCTCGAGAACATATTGAATAGGCGCGTTCGACGGGATCAGCGAGAGAGAGAGGGGTTGAGCGTTCGCGGCGATACGCACGACGAAACCCCGATGGTCCATGAACAGCATGTCGAGCGGGATCAGCGTATTCTTCATCCACATCGTCACGTCGCGTGAAACGTCGAAGTCGAACAGCATGCCGCTGTCGGCATCCATCCGGTCGCGGTTCATCAGCCCGATCTCGCGCGTCTCGGGCGTATCCGCGATCTCGACGTCGATCGGGTGGCGTCCGGTCGCTGTGACCAGCATGGCATTCGAGCCCGACGATTTCGACGTGAAGACGAAGGTGCCGACCGCGACCAGCGCGATCACGATCAGGATGACCGCGCGATTCTGCCGAAAGGCGGCGAGCATTCAGTGCGTTCCCGCGTGGGAGGGCCCTTCGGCCGGATGGATTTCCGCCGCCATCAGCCCCTTCGAACCGTTGCCGAACCGGACGAGCACCTCCTGCCCCGGCCTCAACTCCGTCATGCCGAAGCGACGCAGCGTTTCCATGTGGACGAAGATGTCTTCCGTTCCGTCGCCACGAGAGATGAAGCCGTAGCCTTTGGTTCGGTTGAACCACTTCACCGTCGCGGTCTCGAGATCGCTGGTCGGCACCACGTGAACGTGGGTCTTTGCCGCACCCTGCTGGGCCGGATGGACGGCGGTGGACTGATCCATCGACACGACACGGAACGCCTGCAGCCCCCGCTCGCCTCGCTGCACTTCGCAGACGATGCGAGCGCCTTCGAGCACGGTTGAGAAACCGTCGCGTCGTAGACAGGTGACGTGAAGAAGAATGTCACCCGAGCCATCGTCGGGCACGATGAAGCCGAAGCCTTTCGCGACATCGAACCACTTGATGTGGCCGGACACCATGTCGAGATCGAAATCGAGCGGGTCGCTCGCCGCCGCTGCCAGATCCGTGTGCGTGCGATCACTCATCGAATAACCGAGACCCTGGTCGACGCAAGGAACGAAACGCCAATCGGTCGAACCAATGGCGCATGCCCTTCAGGAAGTGATTTCGTTCGCACGCTCTGTCAGTCCCGTCGATCGATCACCGATGTTCTCAGAATAGAAGACCGATTGGGTTTGTGAATCCTCGAAGCATCACTTTCTGCCAAATCCGCCGAGAAAGCCATGGGTCGCCTACGTTCACACCGCAAGCTTCGCGACATCTCCCGATGGCACAAGGCATCGTCCCGACCTTTCGGTCGACTTGGCGACCCCATCGCCCGCTCTAGCTTGGCGGCATCAACGGGGAGAAATGAGTTCCATGCGTTACCTTCATACGATGGTTCGGATCCAGGACGTCGACGCCTCGCTCGACTTCTATTGCGGCAAGATGGGAATGGTCGAGGTTCGGCGGACCGAGAGCCAGGCCGGTCGGTTCACACTGATCTTTCTGGCGGCGTCGAAAGATGTCGAGACCGGGCGCAGCGAGGCGGCGCCGCTGCTCGAACTGACCCACAATTGGGACCCGGAAGACTACGGGTCGGGCCGCAATTTCGGACACCTCGCCTACGAGGTCGACGACATCTACGAGACATGCCGGTCGCTGATGGACAAGGGCGTCACCATCAACCGTCCGCCGCGTGACGGACGGATGGCTTTCGTGAAGTCGCCCGACAATATTTCGATCGAGATCCTGCAGCGCGGTGAGGCAAAGGCTTCGTCCGAGCCTTGGATTTCGATGGAGAACACCGGCTCCTGGTAGAGGATTCGACGCGGCGCCTCATCCGTGCCACAGTCATGAACAATTCGTAATCTTGCCGAAGCTTGCCAGTGGCGTCGGATGGGGACCGGAAGGTTCGGCAGGGACAGAAGCAAGGCGATCCGCTCGACGTGGAGATCGTCCTTGCACGCGCCGGAATGCGGCGCCGAGAGGGTGGGCGACCGTTTGGCCGGACGAAATTCTGTGAACGCGCGATCGCGCCGTCTTCCGCATGGCGCCGCGATGGCCGTTTGCGCCGTGATCGCGCCGCTGCTGGGTGGCTGCGTTTCCGCGGTGGACGAGTCGCAGTCCTTCGGTTTTGCGCCAACGCACCCTGCGAGTTCGCCGGCCGCACCCTCCTCCGCATTGGCTGCTGCTGGGGATGCGTCTGTTGAGACCGTGTCTTCGGCATCAGCCTCTTCGACCACCGACGCGCCTGTGGCCGCTGCCACGATCGAAAAGCAGCCTGCGTCCAAGCCCGATGATGAGATCGCCGCGCTCGTGCGGTCGCAGACCGCGACGCGCCTTGCCGCGATCGACGGGAAGGATGGGGCCGGAGCGGCGGCCGACGCCGAAGCGACCGGCGGGATCAAGCCGACCGCCCTCCTGACCCGAACCTCGGCGCCGGCCGTCGCCGCCTACGCCACTCCGGCGCGCGGCGGCAAGGAGTCGGAAAACTCGCTCTATGCGTCGCTCTTCACGCAGTCGGAGACGAAGACACCGTTGAGGAATGCCGATGCAGGCAAGAGCCGCCGCGTCGTTGTGCTGCAGACGCAGGGGTCACCGACCGAAGCGGGCGGCAACGCCCTTCCGGGCGTCGATCCGAAATCTCTCTTCGAGATCGGCCAGCGCGCCAGCGTCGATTCGGACCTCATGGACGACATCGGCGGCAGCTACCAGATGGCGTCGCTGTCAGGCATCGCGCGGCTGGCTCCGAGCGGTCTGCTCATCCAGCGCGAGGATATCGTCACCAACTGTTTCGACTCCAATTTGATGGCGTTGATCAGCCAGATCGAGGGTCGTTTCAAGAAGAAGGTCGTAATCACGTCCGGCTTCCGCTCGCCCGCGCACAATCGCCGCGTCAACGGGGCAAAAGCGTCGATGCACATGGCCTGCAAGGCGGCGGATCTTCACGTTCCCGGTGTCGATGGGCGGGCAGTCGCCCAATATGTGCGGGCCCTGCCTCAGCGCGGCGGTGTCGGAACCTACTGCCACACGGCGGCGATCCATATCGATTCTGGCCCGACTCGCGACTGGAACTGGCCCTGCCGGACGCGGCGTTTCGCAGCTGTCAAAGACAGCGGCTGAGCCGGCAAAAACCGGGTTGCGTCGCAGAGCGACTCACCCTATAGACGCACTTGTCCGCGCCCATCGTCTATCGGTTAGGACGCCACCCTTTCACGGTGGAGAGAGGAGTTCGATTCTCCTTGGGCGTACCACTCCTTTCAAATTTTATCTAAACGAGCATCGGCCTTGTTCGAGCTTCGGATACGAAGTTCTGCCGCGCAAATGGATGCTTGACGGCCATTTACGCGGTGTTAGCCGGTGATCGTTGCGTTCGATCAGAGATCGGCCGATGCGACGTCGAGGATGCGAACCGAGACCTTCTCACGCCCCTGATATCGGTCGATCGAAAGCGATCCGGCCACATGCACGAGATGGTCGCGCCCCTTGAGAAGGGCGTCGCCGACTGGTGACCCTGCGGCGCGGAAGGCGATGGCCGAGGCATCGGTGCCATCGGCCGACCGTAACGTCGCCCGGATATGCCCTCCTGTTCCCACTTCGCCCGCGGAAACGACCCGATGCCGCGGCAGCGCGAAGATCGGCGCGGTATGGCCGGCGCCGAACGGACCGGCCTGATCGATGACGGCGATGAGCTCGGGGCGAAGCGCCATGGCGCTCACCGCGCCATCGATCTTCAGCATATCGACCGCCCGCAGACGAGTGACGGTCTCGCGCGCGCGCTCGTCCGCCAGTGCGCGCAGATCCGCGAGCGCCTCGCGGCGAATGGTCAGGCCGGCCGCCATACCATGGCCCCCGCCTTTCACAAGGACGCCCTCCTCCACCGCCTGTCGCACGAAGGCGCCGATGTCGAAGCCGGGAATCGAGCGGCCCGATCCCGCGCCGCGCCCGGCCCCGTCGAAGGAGATCGCGAAGGCGGGCCGCGAGAAGCGCTCGCGCAGCCGCGCGGCGATGAGGCCGACGATGCCGGGGTGCCAGTTGGCACGGGCGACCACGAGCACGGGCGGCCCATCGCCGCTGCCGATCTCGGCCAGCACCTCCCGCTCGGCCTCGTCGAGCATCTCCTTCTCCATCGCCTGCCGCTCGGCGTTCAGGAGATGGAGCTGTTCGGCCAGCGCCCGCGCCTCGACGTCGTCCTCGATGGTCAGCAGCCGACTGCCGAGATGCGCCTCGCCGATCCGTCCGCCGGCGTTGATGCGGGGCCCGAGCAGAAAGCCGAGATGGAACGTGTCGATCGGCCCCGCCAGACGCGCGATCTCCGCCAGCGCCTTGAGGCCGACATTCTCCAGCGACCGCATCCGCAGCAGCCCCTGCACCACCAGCGCGCGGTTGAAGCCGACGAGCGGCACGACGTCGCAGACGGTCGCCAAAGCGACGATGTCGAGGTCGCGCCGAATGTCCGGCAAGGAGTCGGCGGGGCGGCCACGCCGGCGCAGCTCGCGCGAGACCGCCGCGAGTGTGAGAAACACCACGCCGGCAGCGCAGAGATGGCCCTGCCCGGACAAATCGTCCTGCCGGTTGGGGTTCACGAGGGCCAACGCCGGCGGCAGCCGGACCCCCGTCTGATGGTGGTCGAGCACCAAGACGTCCACCCCGATCGCCTGGGCCGCCTCCAGCGCCTCGAAACTCGACGTTCCGCAATCGACGGTAACGATCAGCGACGCGCCGTCATCGGCGAGATCGCGCATCGCCTGCGGATTGGGGCCGTACCCTTCGCTGATGCGATCGGGAATGCGGATCGGCGCGTGAATGCCGAAGGCTCGCAGGTATCGATGCAGCAGAGCGGACGACGCCGCGCCATCGACGTCGTAGTCGCCGAAGATCGCGACGCGCTCACCCCGCTCCACCGCGTCGGCCAACCGCACTGCGGCGGCGTCCATGTCCGTCAGCGTGGAGGGATCGGGCATGAGGTCGCGGATGCGCGGCGCGAGGAAGGCAAGCGCATCCGCCGCTTCGACGCCGCGCCCCGCTAGCACGCGCGCCACGAGGTCGGGGATGTCGTGCTCCCGCGCGATCTGGTTGGCCACGCCTTCCGCGCGCGCGTCGAGCGCATGTACCCAACGCCGGCCGCCCGCCGATCGCTCGACGCCCAGAAACGTGCGGTGGGATGGCATCATGGGTTCGCGCCTGGACCTGCGCTCAGAGCCCGAACTTCGCGAGATCGTAGTGCCGGGCGCGGATGTCGCGCACCGTGCGGGATTGAGCGCGCATGACGAGCGTATGCGTCTCGATCCGGTTGGCGTAGATCCGCACGCCGTCGAGCAGGTTGCCGTCGGTGACGCCGGTCGCCGCGAACACGACGTCGCCGGCCGCCATGTCGTGGAGGCGATAGATCCGGTCGGGATGCATGAGGCCCATCTTCTCCGCCCGGATCCTCTTCTCGACGGTGTTGAGCTGAAGGCGTCCCTGCATCT
This sequence comes from Aureimonas pseudogalii, assembly GCF_014196835.1. Taxonomy (GTDB): domain Bacteria; phylum Pseudomonadota; class Alphaproteobacteria; order Rhizobiales; family Rhizobiaceae; genus Aureimonas; species Aureimonas pseudogalii. The sequence continues at coordinate 154,284 of NZ_JACIEK010000008.1, read as the reverse complement.
GGCCACCCATGCAGCGAAGCGCCGCTGCGGCCAGCACGCCTTCGGGCGCGCCGCCGATGCCCATGTAGATGTCGATGCCGGTCTCGTCGGGATCGGTCGTGTGGATGACGCCCGCGACGTCGCCATCGCCGATCAGGCGGATCGCGGCACCGGTGGCACGGATGTCCTCGATCAACTTGGCATGCCTCGGCCGGTCGAGGATGCAGGCGGTGATCTGGCCCACCGGCACGCCCTTGGCGGCGGCGAGCGCCTCGATGTTCTGGCGCGGGGTGCGATCGAGGCTCACGACTTCGTCGGGATAGCCGGGGCCGACCGCGATCTTCTCCATGTAGACGTCGGGGGCGTTGAGCAGGCTGCCTTTCGTCGCGACGGCGATCACCGTCAGCGCGTTCGGCAGGTTCTTGGCACAGATCGTCGTGCCCTCCAGCGGATCGAGCGCGATGTCCACCGGCAGACCGCCGGCACCGACCTCCTCGCCAATGAAGAGCATGGGGGCCTGGTCGCGCTCGCCCTCGCCGATGACGATGGTGCCGCTGATCGCGAGAGAGCCGAGTTCGATGCGCATGGCGTCGACAGCCGCCTGGTCCGCGGCCTTCTCGTCGCCGCGCCCGCGCAGCATGGCGGCGGCCACGGCGGCGCGCTCGGTCACCCGCGCGATTTCGATCGACAGAACGCGATCGAGCGATTCAGCGCCTTCGTCCATCAGTCCCGCCATGTCGCCCGATCCCCCGCTCTGGGCTGATATGTCCGTCCGGCGCGTCGAAGGCAACAGCGCCCACGCGGACGCGAGCCGACCGAAGCGGCGGCTAGTCCAGCGCCTCGATGCGAATCATCCGCGGCTCGCCCTTCAGGTGCCCGTCGCGCGACACGGCGTCGAGCGCCTTGCGCACGGCCGCCTCGGTGGTCTCGTGGGTGATGAGGATGACGGGCGCGGTCTCGCGGTCGCCCTCGCCTTCGCGCTTGCGTTGCACGATGGACTCCAGCGAGATCGCGTTCTCGGCCATGCGCCGGGCGATGGAGGCGAACGCCCCCACCCGGTCGAGCACGCTCAGGCGAATGTAGTAGCCGCCTTCATGCGCGCGCATCCGCGCCTTGCGATAGGGAACGAGGTTGGCGGGATCGACCGCGAAGGTCGGCATCGTCACGCCATTCGCGGCGTCGATGATATCCGACAGCACGGCGGAGGCGGTGGCGTTTCCGCCGGCTCCGGGCCCGACGAGCAGGATGGAGCCCAGAAGATCGGTGTCCACCGCGACCGCGTTCGTCACGCCGTCCACCTGCGCCAGCGCCGAATGCGCGGGAATCATGGTCGGGTGCACCCGCTGCTCGATGCCGGTTTCCGTACGCTGCGCGACGGCCAGCAGCTTGACGCGGTAGCCGAGCTCGGCCGCCGCCTCGATGTCCTCGTTCGTCACCGACGAGATCCCTTCGATGAAGATCGATTCGAGATCGATCTCGCAGCCGAAGGCGAGCGAGGTGAGCAGCGCCAGCTTGTGGGCGGCGTCGAACCCGCCGATGTCGAAGGTTGGATCGGCCTCGGCATAGCCGAGCCGCTGTGCGTCGGCGAGGCAGTCCTCGAAGGCGATGCCCTCCTTCTCCATACGCGTCAGCATGTAGTTGCAGGTGCCGTTGAGGATACCGTAGACGCGGCTGACGTCGTTGCCGCGCAGCGCCTCGCGCATCGTCTTGATGATCGGGATGCCGCCGGCCGCCGCCGCCTCGAAGAAGATCGTGGTGCCCTTGCGCTGCGCCAGCTTGGCGAGTTGCACGCCGTGATGGGCGAGCAGCGCCTTGTTGGCGGTGACCACCGGAATGCCGCGGTTCAGCGCGGCCTTCACGCTGTCGAGTGCAGCCCCTTGCGAACCGCCGACGAGTTCGACGAACAAATCGATCTCGCCGCGGGTGGCCAACGCCACCGGATCGTCGAACCACTCGACCGCCGACAGATCGACACCCCGATCCTTGGACCGGTCGCGCACCGAGACGGCCACGATCTCGATCGGACGCCCGGCGCGCAACGCGTAGGCGTCCCGTTTCGTTGTCAGAAGACGGGCGAGCGATGCCCCCACCGTTCCAAGCCCGGCCAGGCCGAGGCGCATCGGGCGATCCATGGAAATCCTCGAAGCTTGAGCGGTCGGGGCGACTCGCGAGAGGGTTCGTCTACCGGGCAACGCCGGCAAGCGACGCCTTTTGAACGGGATCGTTGCCCGACGCAAGGAAGCGCTTGATGTTGCGACCTGCTTGCCGAAGCCGATGCTCGTTCTCCACCAGCGCGATGCGCACGTAATCGTCGCCGTACTCGCCAAAGCCGATGCCGGGCGCCACGGCAACGTCCGCCTTTTCGATGAGGAGCTTGGAGAACTCCAGCGACCCCATGTAGCGGAACCGCTCGGGGATCAGCGTCCAGGCGAACATGGTCGAGGACGGCGGGGGCACCTCGAAGCCGGCGCGGCCGAACGATTCCACCATCACGTCGCGGCGATGGCGATAGACCGAGCGCACCTCCTCAACCGCCGCGTCGCCGGCGTTGAGGGCGGCCGTGGCCGCAACCTGGATCGGCGTGAAGGCGCCGTAGTCGAGATAGGATTTCACGCGCGCGAGCGCCGCGATCAGCCGCTCGTTGCCCACCGCGAAACCGACGCGCCAGCCCGGCATCGAGAAGGTCTTCGACATCGAGGTGAATTCGACGGTGACGTCCATCGCGCCGGGCACTTCGAGCACCGAGGGCGGCGGCGATCCGTCGAAATAGATCTCGGAATAGGCGAGATCCGAGAGGATCATGATCTCGTTCTCGCGCGCGAACTTGACGACTTCCCTGTAGAAGTCGAGATCGGCTTCGTAGGCCGTCGGGTTCGACGGGTAGTTCAAGATGATCGCGATCGGCTTCGGGATCGAATGGCGCACTGCCCGGTCGATGGCGCGCAGGAAATCCTCGTCGGGCTTGGCGGGGATCGAGCGGATCGTGCCGCCCGCCATCAGAAAGCCGAAGGCGTGGATCGGATAGGTCGGGTTCGGGCAGAGCACGACGTCGCCGGGCGCGGTGATGGCCTGCGCCATGTTGGCGAAGCCCTCCTTCGAGCCGAGCGTCGCCACGACCTGGGTGTCCGGGTTGAGCTTCACGTTGAAGCGCCGCTCGTAATAGGCGGCCTGTGCTCGCCGAAGCCCGGCAATGCCCTTCGACGCCGAATAGCGATGCGTGCGCGGATCGCGGATCGCCTCGCACAGCTTGTCGACCACGAAGCTCGGCGTCGGTAGGTCGGGATTGCCCATGCCGAGGTCGATGATGTCGACGCCGCGGGCGCGGGCGGCGGCCTTCTTTTTGTTCACCTCTTCGAAGACGTAGGGCGGGAGGCGGCGGACTTTATGGAACTCTTCGGTCATCGCGGACGGCTTTCAAGGGATGCGAACGGAACGATGGCGGCGCGGCACGATGCCAGCCTGCCTTGGGCTCTTCGTGAGAGCGTCCGCTCGGACCGGGTGCAGCGACCCTTGCGGATCGGCGGCGCTCTATTGCGCCCGGCTGCTGGCAGCGGCTCGCGCCGCGGCGGCTTCGGTCTCGGCCGCCGCGTTGGCGGCGACGATCGCCTCGCCCTTCGCCTGCTGCGCCGCGGCCACGCCCTCGAGCTCGCGAACCTGCCGCGTATAGGTCGCGTCGCCGGCCCCGTTCGAGCGCCGCTCGACATTGGCGTAGCGCGACTGAGTCGCCGTCACCTCGTCGTCGGCCACCTGCGCCGTGGCGGCCCTCGGCTTGGCGCCGAGCAGCGGATAGCCGTTCGCGTCGAGGCGCTGGGCCGAGGCCCCGGCGTCGGGCAGCGCCGCGAGGCTCGGCAAGATGCGCGGCGTGTCGTCCCGCGGCAGAAGCGCCTGGCAGGCCGACAAGGGAACGCCCAGCACGACCGCAAGAGCCGTCAGTCCCAACGTTCTCGATCCCGTCATGCGCACGCCTTCCCCAAACCGCTTCTCCATACCGGAATGTCCCGGTCTTTGGAATGGGGGCAACGTGCGCGCCCTCGATGCTGCGCCGCGGCGACGAAAGACAGGCCGGCCGGCGTTTGCGGGGTGATCGCGAGGGCGCTTTCGTGCTTTCTGAGGTTCAGGAGGAGATGGTCATGTCGCAATCCCAGCCGCGCCCGGAAACGAGCGAGCCGCCGGTCTTCTCGGACTACGCCGTGCGCGATCCCGAGGCGTTCACGCGCAACATGGCCCATATGCTCGAGCATCTCGGCAAGGCCGCTTCCGCCTGGGTCGAACCGCGCGAACGCGGCGAGATCGACGACGGGCCGATCAGCTACGGCGACGTCGTCACCACGCTGTCGAAGGTCGGCGAATACTGGATCGGCGATCCGCGCCGCGCCTTCGAGGCGCAGACGAAGCTGATGGCCGGCTTCGTCGGCATCTGGACCCGATCGCTGCACCGCATGAACTCTCCGGGCGAGGTCTCCGCCGTTCCCACGCCCGTCGCCGACAAGCGTTTCACGCATGAGGAATGGACGAAGAACCTGTTCTTCGGCTTCCTGCGCGAGGCCTACGTGCTCACGTCGGACTGGGCGCAGACCCTGGTGGACGATGCCGACGGGCTCGATCCGCATACCCGCCAGAAGGCGGCGTTCTACGTCCGCCAGATCGCCAATGCGCTGTCGCCCTCGAACTTCGTGTTGACCAACCCCGAACTCTTCCGCGAGACGCTGGAGCAGAACGGCGAGAATCTCGTCCGCGGCATGAAGATGTTCGCCGAAGATATGAGCCGCGGCGACGGCACGCTGAAGCTTCGTCAGTCCGATGCGACGAAGTTCGCGCTCGGCGAGAACCTCGCGCTGACGCCCGGCAAGGTGGTCGCGCAAAACGACCTCTGCCAGATCGTCCAGTACGCGCCGGCCACGGACACTGTCTTCAAGCGCCCGATCCTCATCTCGCCGCCCTGGATCAACCGCTTCTATATTCTCGACCTCAATCCCGAGAAGTCGCTGATCCGCTGGCTGGTGGAGCAGGGCCACACGGTCTTCGTCGTCTCGTGGGTGAACCCGGACGCGCGCCACGCCGACAAGACCTGGCAGGACTATATCGACGAAGGCCTCGTCTTCGGCCTCGACACGATCGAGGCGGCGACCGGCGAACGCGAGGTGAACGCCATCGGCTATTGCGTCGGCGGCACCCTTCTCGCCGCCTCGCTCTCCTATCTCCGGCAGCGGGGCGACGAGCGCGTCCAGGCGGCCACCTTCCTCACGACGCAGATCGACTTCAAGCACGCCGGCGATCTCAAGGTGTTCGTCGACGAGGAGCAGCTCGGCGAGATCGAGAAGGCGATGGAGCGTGGCTACCTCGAAGGCACGCGCATGGCGGCGGCCTTCAACCTCCTGCGCTCGGGCGACCTGATCTGGCCCTACTTCGTCAACAACTACCTGAAGGGGCGCGAGCCGCTGCCCTTCGACCTCCTGTTCTGGAATGCCGACGCCACCCGCATGGCCAAAGCCAACCACCTCTTCTACCTGCGCAACTGCTATCTGGAGAACCGTCTCTCGCGCGGCCTGATGGACATCGGCGGCACGCGCATCGACCTCTCCGAGGTGACGATTCCCGTCTACAACCTCGCCACCCGCGAAGATCACATCGCGCCGGCCCTCAGCGTCTACGAGGGCAGCCGGGCCTTCGGCTCGGATGTCACCTACGTCGTGTCCGGTTCGGGCCACATCGCCGGCGTTGTCAACCCGCCGGCGCGCGGCAAGTATCAGTTCTGGACGGGCGCACCGCCCTCAGGCGACCTCTCCTTCGAGGATTGGTGGACGAAGGCAGAGGAGACCAAGGGCTCCTGGTGGCCCCATTGGCAGGGCTGGATCGAGGCGCAATCGAGCGAGCGCGTCGAGGCACGCGAGCCCGGCGGTGGCCACCTGCAACCCATCGAAGACGCACCCGGCAGCTACGTCCGCAGCTGAGCGCCAAGGGGTTGAAGATGCTTGGATTCGGTGCGACATCACGAGGACACGTCGATCCGCTCGACCCGCACTGGAAGCGCCCGTTCTCCGCATGACGATCTACCTCGAAGCCGAAGCCAACCCGCTGCGCAACACCGGCTCGATCCGCCTCTACGACGAGGCGGCCTTCGAGGGAATGCGCCGCGCCTGCCAGTTGACCGCCACCTGTCTGGACCGGCTCGCCGGCATGATCATGCCCGGTGTGACGACGGAAGCCATCGACCGCTTCGTCTTCGAGTTCGCGATGGATTCCGGCGCCCTGCCCGCGACCCTGAACTATCGCGGCTACATGAAGAGCGTCTGCACCTCCATCAACCACGTCGTGTGCCATGGCATTCCCAACGACAAGCCACTGCGCGAGGGCGACATCGTCAATATCGACGTGACGCTCGTGGTCGACGGCTTCTACGGCGACTCCTCTCGCATGTACCCGGTGGGCAAGCTGAAGCGCGCCGCCGAGCGGCTCTGCGAGATCACCTACCGCTCGCTGCTGCTCGGCATCGCCGAGGTGAAGCCCGGCGGCCATGTCGGCGACATCGGCGCCGCGATCCAGGACTACGCCGAAGGCGAGCGGTGCTCGGTGGTGCGCGACTTCTGCGGCCACGGCGTCGGCAAGCTCTTCCACGACGCGCCCAACATCCTGCATTACGGGCGGCGCGGCGAAGGGGTCGAGATGCGTCCCGGCATGATCTTCACCATCGAGCCGATGATCAACATCGGGCGCCCGCACGTGAAGGTTCTCGCCGACGGCTGGACGGCGGTGACGCGCGACCGCTCGCTCTCCGCGCAGTACGAGCACACGGTCGGGGTGACGGAAGGCGGCTGCGAGGTCTTCACGCTGTCGCCGGGCGGCCTCGACATGCCCGGTTTCGCTGCTGAAACCTGGACCTCGATGCAGGCCTGAGACTGGCATGGCCGACAAACCCAAGGGTCTGAGCGAAGCGCCCCTGCCGCTCCTGAAGGGCGAGTACGCGCTCGAATACGCAAGCCCCGTCAAGCCCAAGGCGACGAAGCGCGAGCCGGCGGAGCCGGCGCATCACGACGGCCATCGCGATCGGCTGCGGGCTCGCTTCGCCGATGTAGGCGCCATCGCCTTGGCCGACTACGAGCTTCTCGAGCTTCTCCTATTCCGAACCATCCCGCGCCGCGACGTGAAGCCCCTCGCCAAGGCGTTGCTCAAACGGTTCGGGACGCTCTCCGACGTTCTCAACGCGCCTCTCCATCTCCTTCGGGAGGTGGAGGGCATGGGCCGCTCGTCGGCTCTCGACTTCCACATCGTGGTGGCCGTTCACCAGCGTTCGCTGCAGAGCGGGGTGCTCGGACGCGAGATCCTGTCCTCGTGGTCGGCAGTCATCGCCTATTGCCATGCGGCGATGGCGCATGAGACGCGAGAGCAGTTCCGCATCCTGTTTCTCGACAAGCGCAACGCCCTGATCGCCGACGAGGTGCAGCAAACCGGAACCGTGGATCATACGCCGGTCTATCCACGCGAGGTGGTCCGGCGCGCGATCGAGCTTTCGGCCACCGCCGTCGTGCTCGTCCACAATCATCCCTCCGGCGACACGCAGCCCTCGCGCAGCGACGTCGAGGTCACGCAGTCCATCATCGAGATCGCCGGGCCGCTCGGCATCGCCGTCCACGACCATGTCATCATCGGGCGCAACGGACACACGAGCCTGAAGGCGCTCCGGCTGATCTGAGACCGGGGTCGCTCAGTGGAGATGCCCGAGCTCCCGGACGAAGCGGATCTCCTGCGGCTTGATCAATCCCTGATGCATGATCCGCACCGAATGGATGTCCGCCTCGACCTCGCGTTCCCAATGATCGAGGAAGCGCTTGAGCCGCGGATAGCGCGGGGCGATGTCGTCGAACTGCCATGAGAATGTCTGCAGCAGCGCCGGATGATCCGGCAGGCGGTAGAGGATCTCGGCGAAGGTCACGCCGTAGCCGGCAAGCATCTTCTGAAATTGCGGGTCGGAAACGCGAACGGACGGCATGTCGGCTCCTGTCCTCTGACGAGCCGAACGAGCGGCACGACGATCAGCCTGCGCTCCATTGGTTAACGAGATCCTAACGGGTTGCGGGTGACTTGCACGCTCCGTAACCCTGCCTCAATAGTCGCCAGTCGCGGTCAGTGCGTCGAGAAACCGGCGAGAGTCCGCCTGCGCCGCCTCGACCTTTTCCGGCGCCATCCGGTCGAGCGTCGCCACGCTGCGGCTCGTTCGCGGATTGCGCGCCATGCGGTTTCGATTGCGGGCTACAAAGTCCCAATACAGGTAGTTGAACGGGCAGGCGCCCTCGCCCTGCCGCTTCTTCACGTCGTAGACGCATTTGCCGCAATAATCGGACATCTTGTTGATGTAGTTGCCCGAGGCCGCATAGGGCTTGGAGGCGAACAGTCCTCCGTCGGCATAGAGGATCATGCCGACGACGTTCGGCATCTCCACCCATTCGTAGGCGTCGTGATAGACGACGAGGTACCATTCCTGCACCTCCTTCGGATCGAAGCCTGCGAGAAGGCAAAAATTCCCGAGCACCATCAGGCGCTGGATGTGATGGGCGTAGGCGTTGGCCTGCGTCTCCGCGATCGACTGGTGCAGGCAGTTGAGATCGGTCTGCCCGGTCCAGAAGAAGTCTGGCAGCTTGCGCGTGGCGTTCAGCAGGTTGCGTTCGCCGTAATCGGGCATCTCACGCCAGTAGACGCCGCGGATGAACTCCCGCCAGCCGATGATCTGCCGAATGAACCCCTCCGCCGCATTCAGCGGAACCGCATCGTCGCGATACGCGGCTTCGGCCATGTCGCAGCATTCGCGCGGGTCGAGCAGGCCGCAATTGATGAGCGCCGAAAGATGCGAATGGAACAGCAGCGGCTGGCCCTGCCGCATGGCGTCCTGAAAGGTGCCGAACTTCGGCAGTGCTTCGGCCACGAACCAGCGCAGATAGTGCAGCGCCTGCCGGCGCGTCACCGGATAGTCGAACTCGTCCAGGCTGCCGAAGTGATTGCCGAACCGTCGCTCGACGAGAGCGATCACCTCGGCGGTGGTGGCATCCACCGCGTAGTGAGGCCGCGGCGGTGCTTCCACACCGGCCGGCAGCGGCTCCCGGTTCTCCTCGTCGTAGTTCCATCGCCCGCCCACGGGTTCGCCGAGAGGCGTCATCAGATAGCCCGAACGCTTGCGCATCTCCCGGTAGAAGAACTCCATGCGCAGCGTCTTCGAACGCCCAGCCCATTGATCGAACGCCTCGTGCGTGGCGAGAAACCGATCGTCGGGCCGGATCTCGCAGGGTACGCCGAACTCGGCCTCCCATTGGCGCATCATTTCCATGACCCGCCATTCGCCGGCCTCGGTGACGACGATGGCCTCGACCGCATAACGGCCCAACGCCCGCTGCAACTCGCCCGTAAAGCTGCCACTGTTGCCTTCGTCGTCGAGCTTCACGTAGTCGACATGGACGCCCGACTTGGCGAGGTCGTCGGCGAAGTGGCGCATGGCGGCGAAGAGGAAGGCGATCTTGCGCTTGTGGTGGCGAACATAGGTCGCCTCGTCATGGACCTCCGCCATGAGCACGACATCACCGGGCTTCAGATCGCGAAGGCTCGAAAGAGATCGGCTGAGCTGGTCGCCGAGAACGAGACGGAGCTTCACGTCGGACTCAACTTCGCCCGGTCCGCAGCGTCGAGCGCCCGCCGTCGATCCCGATCGTCTGGCCTGTGATCCAACCGGCTTCCGGCGACAGCAGGAACGCTACCATGGCCGCAATCTCATCGGGTTGCCCGAGGCGCGGGACCGGGTGGAGCTTGGCGACAGCCTCGGCGATCTTCTCGTTCGGCGCCACCGAGCGGCCGAGCGGGCTGTCGATCAGCGACGGCGCGATCGCGTTGACGCGGATGCCGGGTGCGAGTTCGGCTGCGAGCGATCGCATCAGCCCGACGACGGCTCCCTTCGCCATGGCGATCGAACTGTGGGCCGCGAAGCCCTGATCCACGGCGACCGTCGAGAAAAGGACGATCGACCCGGCGTCGGATGCCGTCAGTGCCGGCAAACATGATTGAACGGCTTTCGCAGCGCCCAGCGCGTTGATCCTGAAATCACGCAGGAAATCGTCGTCAGAGAGACGCCCGATCGGCTTCAGCGTGATGGTGCCGGCCGCATAGACCAATCCGTCGAGCTGGCTCTCGGCGGCTTCGGTCAGACGATCCCAGTCGTTGCCGGTCTCGACGTCGAGTTCCACCACGCAAGCGCCGGTCTCCGCGGCCAGAGCTTCGATCGACGTCGCCGAACGAGCGGTCAGCACGAGCTCGTGCCCCGCCGCGGCCAGCCGCCGGGCCGTTGCCTCGCCGATGCCGCCATGGGCCCCTACAATCACACTGCGCACACCGACCTCCCTGCTTTCAAGGCGGCAGATGCGGCGCGTTTGACCGGGTTCAAGTGCGTCCCCGCAGCGCAGTCCATCCCCTGTGCGCGAAGCCGGCACGCCCCATCTCGCGCTGATGCCGAAAGCGACCGCGAAGTCCGACCTTCCCTCCAAGCCCTGCGCCCACTGTCATCGGCCGATGACGTGGCGAAAGGCATGGGCGAAGAACTGGGACGCCGTTCTGTATTGCTCGGATCGCTGCCGCGCCGAGGCCAAACGCGCACGGCAGGGCTTGCCCACCAGCGCCGCGACGACGTCCTAGCGGAAGACGCCGCCGGCGCGCTCCATCAGTTCGGGCGTATCGACGTCGAACGAGGCGGCAGCCCCGAGTTCCACGGTCCGCACGAGATCGAGATGCGCCTGCACGATGCCGCGGGCGCCGACATCGCCTTCGAGCGCCGCAATCTCCGGCCGGAAGCTGCTGGCGAGGATCACCGGGTTTGCGCGGCGCCCCTCATCCGCCGCCAGCACGATGGAGCCCTCGCCGGTCGCGTAAAATGCCGCGATCATAGCGTCGAGATCGGCGACGGTGAGCAGCGGCTGGTCGGCCAGCATGACCAGCACGCCATCCGCCTCGGGGCTCGCCGCTTCGAAGCCTGCAATCAGCGAGGTCGATAGGCCGTCGGCAAAGGCGTCGTTCTCGACGAAGCCGACATCCAGCCCGTCGAGCGCGGCCTCGATCTCCGCCCGCATATGCCCGGTGACGACATGAACCCGGCCGGCACCGCTGCCGAGCGCGGTCATCACCGAGCGACGAACGAGCGGTGTGCCCTCGAAGGTCGCGAGCAACTTGTTGGGCCCCTGCATGCGGCTGGAGCGGCCGGCCGCCAGCACGACGACATCGATGCGAGGCGGACGCTCGTCGGACTCGAACCCCTCGCGTGGATGCGGCCGGGACGCGATCTCCATCAGCAAACCTCCGACGCCGAGCCCGGTCAGGTCCTCGCTCGTCACTTCGAGATCAGCGAGGATACGGTTGAGAATCCAATCGAAACCGTTCTCGCGCGAACTACGCGCGCAGCCCGGCGCGCCCAACACGATCCGCTCGCCGATGCGGCCCAGCAGCAGCAGATTGCCGGGATCGACGGGCATGCCGAGATGCTCCACCGATCCGCCGGCTGCACGGATGGCGGCCGGCACCACGTCGTTCTCGTCGATCACGGCGGACGCGCCGAACACCACTGTCAGTTCCTCGTCCTCCGCCGGCCGCAGCAGCAGGTCGCGCAATGCCGTCGCCTCGTGCGGGCAGCGATCGTCGCGGACGAGGCTCGACTCCGAAGGTTCGAGCCGAGCCGAGAGCGCGTCCCACGTCTTGTCGAGGACACTCGGCTTGACCGTCGGCAGCACCGTCTGGATCAAGCCGACGCCCCGCTCACGGAACGGCGCCAGCCGTAACGCCCGGCGACGACGCAGCAGATCGACGGCCGCAACCACCGAGGCACCCGCCACGGCCAACGGGATGATCTTCACCGTCGCGACCATGCGACCGGCTTCCACAGGCGCATGCTCCGCCAGCGTTGCCAGCGTGATGGCGGGATCGATGCGGTTGAGCCGGTCGATGATCTCGCGGTCCGGCAGGAACAGCCCGCTTTCGCCGGCGAAGAGGTTGGCGCGGCCCGTCGCCGCCGGTGCCGCGCCGATCCGCGAATTCGCCAGTGCTTCCGCGATCGCAGCCGCCGCCTCGTCCTCCGTCAGATCGCCTGGGTCTAGTCGCGCGCCGATGATGCTGGCGATGCCAGCCTCGCTCAGCCGGTCGATCTCGTCGGCCCCCAGACGGGTTCCCTTGGCGATGCGCTCGTCCGGCAGCTTCTGCGCATGCGCCAAAATCACGCCGAGAGCGTCCGCGACCACGACCGGACCGAACCTCATGCGCGTTTCATCTCGCCGCGTCGCTCGGCGTGCATCTTGCGTTTGCGGAAGGCGGAGATCACCGAAGCGAGGATGGCCACCGCGATCTCGCCTGGAGTCGCGGCGCCGATGTCCACGCCGATCGGCGCTTCGATCCGGTCGATCCGGTGCTGCGCGATACCCGCCGCGAGTAGCCGTTCGACTCGTCGTGCATGGGTCTTCCGGCTCCCCAGCGCGCCCACGTAGAAACAGCCCACCCGCAAGGCCTCCATGATCGGATGATCGTCGATCTTCGGATCATGCGTCACCGCGACGAGCGCCGTGTAGGCGTCGAGCGGGTGCTTCGCGAGCACCACCTCCGGCCAGTCGGACTGCAAGGCGACGCCTGGAAAGCGATCGGCCGAGGCGAAGGCGGTTCGCGGATCGACGATCTCGAGATCGAAGCCGGCGAGCGCCGCCATCGGCGCCAGCGCCTGGCTGATATGGACGGCACCGATCATGACGATGCGTGGCGGAGGCAGATGGACGTTGACGAAGATGCGACCGTCTTCGCCTGCACCGGAGCGGCCGCTGCGAAACGCTCGCGCCAATGGCTCTTGCAGTGGGTCGGCGGCGACGTCGGCTTCCCGCACGAGGCGCTGCTCGCCACTTTCCAGATCGGTGACGACGGCGCAGGCTTGGCGGCGCGATCGTTCCGCGTTCAACGCCTGAAGAAGCTCGAAGCGCATCAGGACACCGGCTCGACGAAGACGCGGATGCGTCCGCCGCAGGAGAGGCCGACGCGCCACGCCGTCTCGTCGGCGACGCCGAATTCGAGAACGCGCGAGACGCCGGTCTCGATCACCTCGGCCGCCTCCGCCACCACGGCGCCCTCGACGCATCCACCGGAGACCGATCCCTCGAACCGCCCGTCCGCGTCGATCACGAGATGCGCGCCGGCCGGGCGCGGGGCAGACCCCCATGTCTCGACCACGGTGGCCAGAGCGATCGCTCGCCCTTCGGCGCGCCAGCGTTCTGCGATCTGCAAAATGTCGTTCAACGTCTCGGTCATTTCGTTCGGCTCCATCGTCAGGCCGCCCGGTCCGCGGCATCGTCCGCCAGCCAACGGCGCGGATCGGTTCGGGCAGGCGTCGTGCGGCCGTCGAGGGCCGTGCAGAGATCGGCCATCGCCTCGAGCGAATGCACAGGGCGAAACTCGTCCACATGGGGCAGCATCGCACGAACGCCCTTGGCCCGCGCGGCGAACCCCTCGAAGCGCAGCAGGGGATTGAGCCAGACGAGACGGCGGCAGGACCGATGCAGCCGGTCCATCTCGCGCTCCAGCACGAGCGTGTCGTCTCGCTCCAACCCGTCGGTGATCAGAAGCACCACCGCCCCGCCCGAGAGCACCCGCCGCGACCAGCGCCGGTTGAACGCTTCGATCGCCGCGCCGATGCGAGTCCCGCCCGACCAGTCCGCCACCGCCTCGGCGCATCGGTCGAGCGCGGCGTCGGGATCGCGATGCGCCAGTTCGCGCGTGACGTTGGTCAGCCGCGTGCCGAAGAGAAACGTATGGACCCGGCGGCGACGCGCCGTCACCGCATGGAGGAAGTGCAGGAAGATGCGGCTGTAGGCGCTCATCGAGCCCGAAATGTCGGCGAGCACCACGAGCGGTGGATGCTCGCGGCGCTGCGAGCGAAACTTCGGCAGGATCAGGTCGCCGCCCGTGCGCAGCGAAGCGCGCAGCATGCGGCGCTGGTCGATGCGCCCGCCGCTTGGGACCGCGCGAAACCGACGCGTCGCCACCCGGTCGTCCGGCAGTTCGAGCCGCGCGATCGCCTGGCGAGCGCGGGCCAGCTCGGCAGCGGTCATCTGCGCGAAATCCTTGCGGCGCAGCACCTCGTCGCGCGAGACCGTCATGCGGGCGTCGATCTCCAACGTCGGCTTGTCGACCTGACGGGGCTCGCGGCGGGCGCCCTCCGCCAGCGCGTCGTTGACGCGCGTCTCTCCGGGTCGCGGCTTCGCCGGCGGGCTCTCGCGCGGCGTCTTCGACGAGAACATCGCGATCATCTTTTCGACGAGCTCGCGCGACCGCCAGAAGACGCGGAACGCTTCGGTGAAGACCGCCTCGTCCTCGCGCCGGTTCACGAAGACCGCATGCAGCGTCCAGAACAGGTCTTCGCGCGAGGAAAAACCGGCCGCCTTGACCGCCTCGATCGCGGTCAGCGTCGCTGCCGGCCCGACCGCCATGCCGGCCTTGCGCAGCGTTCGTGCGAAGAAGGCGACGTTGTCGGCCAGCCGCCCCGTCGAGTCCGCGATGTCCGGCAGTTCGTCCATTCCGGTCAGGCCTGCAGGAAGTCGCGCTTGACCGACGCCAAGATCTCGCGGCCTTCGCCCGTCTCGATGCGGGCGATGTCGTCTTGATACTTCAACAGCACGCCGAGCGTGTCGGAGACCAGCGCCGGGTCGAGCGCGACGGCGTCGAGTTCGGTCAGGGCGTTGGCCCAGTCGATCGTCTCGGCGACGCCGGGGGCCTTGAAAAGATCGAGCTTTCGCAGCCGCTGCACGAAGCGGACGAGTTCGGACGAAAGATGGGCGTTGGCGCGCGGCGCCTTGCGACGGACGATCTCCAACTCGCGATCAGCGTCGGGATAGTCCACCCAATGATAGAGGCAGCGCCGCTTGAGCGCGTCGTGGATCTCTCGCGTGCGGTTGGTGGTCACCACGACGATCGGCGGCTCGGCCGCCTTCACGGTGCCGAACTCCGGGATCGTCACTTGGAAGTCCGAGAGGATTTCGAGCAGGAACGCCTCGAAGGCTTCATCCGTCCGGTCGAGCTCGTCGATCAACAGCACCGGCGCCCGCCCCGGCGCGCCGTCCAGCGCCTGCAGCAAAGGGCGCCGCACGAGGAAGCGCTCCGAGAAGATGTCCGATCGCATCGCGTCGCGCGCGGTGTCGCCCGTCGCCTCTCGCATGCGGATCTCGATCATCTGCGCGGCGTAATTCCACTCGTAGAGCGCCGACGAGACGTCCAGCCCCTCGTAGCACTGCAGGCGAATCAGCGGGCGATCGAGTGCTGAGGCCAGCACCTTGGCGATCTCCGTCTTACCGACGCCGGCCTCGCCTTCGAGCAACAGCGGCCGGCCCATCTTCAGCGACAGGAAGAGCACCGTGGAAAGCGCCCGGTCGGCGACGTAGTCGGCGTCGGCCAGAAGCGCCTGGGTCTCGTCGATGCTGGCGGGCATGGCGACCATGAGGAGAGTTCTCCGCGTTCGCACCGGGCGATGCTACTCGCCCTTAGATAGGATCGCGAAAGCCGTTGGCAGGGGCCCGAGATCAGAGCGCGTGATACTGGCGGGCCCGGTAGAGAAGACTACCGCCCGGCATGGGCTTTGCCAGCGCCACCACCTCGCCGATCATCACCCGGTGCGTGGCGACGGTGCGGCTGTCGATCAGCCGGCAGTCGAAGGCCACCAGCGCGTCCTCCAGCACCGGCGAGCCCGTCGCGAGCGTCGCCCAGCGCCCCGCCGTGAAACGCGCCTCGCTTTCGAGATTGCCCTCGCCGGCGAAGGTGCGGGCGACGCTCTCGTTGCGGTCGGCCAGCACGCTGACCGCGAAGACGCCGTTCTCGACGAAGCGCACGTTCGCCGCGCTCGCATGGTTCAGGCAGACGAGCAGCGTCGCAGGCGAGTCGGAGACGGAACAGACGGAGGTGACCGTCACGCCGCGCCTGCCGGACGGTCCATCCGTCGTCACGAGGTTCACGGCGGCGGCGAAATGGCTCATGGCCTCACGATAGGCGACCCGATCGATCGGCGCGTCGAGGGATTGCGGTAGCGTCAGCACGAACGATCCTTCCGGCATCCGCCACGACGGGACGGATCTTTTGCGGCAACATAGGGAAGAAACCGATCCTGTGCATCGCCTGCGCCCGCCGGAGATGGAGGTTTCAACCGGCATGGTGACCGAGGCGGCGAATTCGCCGAGCTTGGGCTCTCGTGCCGACGGCACGCAGACGCTAGGATCGGCGACGATGATCACGCGCCATCTCCTCTCGTTCGCCGGCCTCGGCCTCGTCCTGCTCGCGACCCATCCCTCGCCGTCGCGGGCTGCGGAGCCAGTGCGCATCGGTGTCGCCGCGCCGCTGAGCGGACCGTCCGAGATCCTCGGGCGTCAGATCGTCGCGGGGGCAGAGGCCGGAACTGCCGCGGATCGCTCGATCACCGTTGCGGATACCGCATGTTCCGCCGCCGGCGGTGCTGCGGCAGCGAATCGGTTGGTCGAGGCGCGGGCCGAGGTCGCGATCGGGTTTCTCTGCACGTCCGCGCTGGAAGCGGCCCTGCCGATCCTTTCCGCCGCCGCCATCCCGGTTCTCGACGTCGGCGTGCGTGCCGAGCGCATTCTCGACCGCCGCGAGCGCGAGGGATGGCTCGTCTGGCGGCTGGCACCAGCGTCCGGCGCCGAGGCGGCGGCCATCGCCGCCTACGTTCGCGCCCATTGGGCGGCCTCGCCCTTCGCGATCGTCGAGGATGGCTCCGCCTATGGCCGCGATCTCGCCGATACGGTCCGCAACCTTTTGGAAGAGAGCGGCCTGCGCCCGGCCTTCGTAGACAATTACCGACCGGCCGAGGAGAAGCAGTTCGGCCTCGCCCGCAGGATCGGGCAGAGTGGCGTGATCCGCGTTCTGGCGTTCGGCACGCGATCCGACGTCGCGATCCTGGCGCGGGACGCTGCGGCGACGAAGCTCGATCTGGAAATCGTCGGCGGCGAGTCGCTGGTCGACGCGCGTGGAAACGACGTCGAACTGCCGGCTGGCATCGTGGCGCTGGCGCCGGGCTTCGACGTCGACTGGGTGCCGACCGAGGCGCCGCCGGCGGACGAGGGCTATGCGCGGCTGGCGCGCATAGCCACGGAGATCGCGGTAGCCGGCGTGAACCAGGTGAAAGGTTCGGAGCGCTCCCTCGTCGAGGTGCTTTCCGCGGAAACGTTCGAGACGTTCGCCGGCCCGGTTCGGTTCGACGCGCGCCATGCCGCGGACATCGCACCGTTTCGTGCCTACCGCTGGACCGGCGAGCGGTTCGAGGCGATCGGCGGGAGCTGAGCGATGCCTCGCTGGACGCGCGGACGGCGCAATCTCCTGACCGACGTCTCCGGCATCACGGTCGGCAACGCCACCGACGAGCGCCTGAAGAGCGGCACCACGGCGGTTCTCTTCGATACGCCGGCCACCGCGTCGATGATGGTGCTCGGCGGTTCGCCGGGCACGCGCGACACCGAGCTTCTCGATCCTGCCAACACGGTCGGCGCCGTCGATGCGCTCGTCCTGTCCGGCGGATCGGCCTTCGGTCTCGATGCCGCGTCCGGCGTGCAAAGCCATCTGCGCCGCCTCGGGCGCGGGTTCGAGGTCGCGGGCTTCCGCGTGCCGATCGTGCCGTCCGCCATCCTCTTCGATCTCGCCAATGGCGGCGACAAAGACTGGGGGCTCGATTCGCCTTATCGCGAACTGGGCCGGCATGCGGCCGAGTGCGCCGCGAGCGAGTTCGGGCTCGGCAGCGTCGGCGCAGGAGCCGGCGCGAGGACGGCGGTCTGCAAGGGCGGGCTCGGTTCGGCCTCCACGGTGCTTTCCGGCGGAATGACGGTCGCCGCGCTCGTGGCGGTGAATGCCGTCGGCTCGCCGCTGGTGGACCGCACGAGGCAGTTCTGGGCCGCGCCCTTCGAGATGGACGCCGAGTTCGGCGGGCTCGGGCTGCCGCACCCGATGCCCGGCGACGCCGCGATGCCGCGCACGAAGCTCGACGCCCGCGAAGGCGCGAACACCACGATTGCGGTGATCGCGACGGACGCCGTTCTCACCAAGGGAGAAGCCAAGCGCCTCGCGATCGCCGCGCAGGACGGCTTCACCCGTGCGCTCTATCCCGCCCACACCGACTTCGACGGCGATCTCGTCTTCGCGGCGGCGACCGGCGCCAGCGGGATCGCGCCCTCGCCGATCGAGCGGCTGGAACTCGCCGCTGCGGCGAGCGCCACGATGGCGCGGGCCATCGCGCGGGCGATCTTCGAGGCACGAGCCGCGCCCGGAGACCGCCTGCCGGCGTGGCGCGACCTCTCCGGATGAGCCGCCGGCGTTGAGGCGGGAGCCCGGCTCTGTTAGGAGCCGGTGATCCCCACCACTCCCATCCGAAAGCGCCGCCATGATCCCTCGCTATTCCCGCCCCGAGATGGTCGCGATCTGGTCGCAGGAGACTAAGTTCCGGATCTGGTTCGAGATCGAGGCGCATGCCTGCGACGCGCTCGCCGATCTCGGCGTCATCCCGAAGGACGCCGCGAAGACGATCTGGGAGAAGGGCAACGCCGCGACTTTCGACGTGGCGCGGATCGACGAGATCGAGCGCGAGACCAAGCACGACGTCATCGCCTTTCTCACTCATCTCGCCGAGTTCGTGGGGCCGGATTCGCGCTTCATCCATCAGGGCATGACCTCGTCGGACGTCCTCGACACCTGCTTCAACGTGCAACTCGTGCGCGCCACCGACCTGATGCTAGCCGACATCGACGCGCTGCTGGCCGCCCTCAAGCACCGCGCCTTTGAGCACAAGGACACGGTCACGATCGGCCGCTCGCACGGCATCCACGCCGAGCCGACGACCTTCGGCGTCAAGCTGGCGCTCGCCTATGCCGAATTCGACCGCTGCCGGGCGCGGCTCGTGGCGGCGCGCGAGGAGGTCGCCACCTGCGCCATTTCGGGCGCGGTCGGCACCTTCGCCAACATCGATCCGCGCGTCGAGGAGCATGTGGCGAAGGCGATGGGCCTGAAGCCCGAGCCGGTGTCGACGCAGGTCATCCCGCGCGACCGGCACGCCATGTATTTCGCGACGCTCGGCGTCATCGCCTCCTGCATCGAGCGGGTGTCGATCGAGGTGCGGCACCTGCAGCGGACCGAGGTTCTGGAGGCCGAAGAGTATTTCGCGCCGGGCCAGAAGGGCTCGTCGGCCATGCCGCACAAGCGCAACCCCATCCTCACCGAGAATCTCACCGGCCTCGCCCGCATGGTCCGCTCCTACGCGCTGCCGGCGATGGAGAACGTTGCCCTCTGGCATGAGCGCGACATCTCGCATTCCTCGGTGGAGCGCATGATCGGCCCGGATGCGACGGTGACGCTCGACTTCGCCCTCGCGCGCCTCACCAACGTCATCGACAAGCTGCTCGTCTACCCGGAGCGGATGGACCGCAACCTCAACCAGTTCAAGGGCCTCGTCCATTCGCAGCGCGTGCTGCTGGCACTGACGCAGGCCGGCGTCAGCCGCGAAGATGCCTATCGCCTCGTCCAGCGCAACGCGATGAGGGTCTGGGAACACGGCGCCGACTTCCTCACGGAACTGCTCGGCGACCGGGAGGTGACGGACGCGCTCGGCGAGGCCGAGATCCGCGAGAAGTTCGACCTCGGCTACCACACCAAGCATGTCGACACGATCTTCAGCCGCGTCTTCGGCACGGCCTGACGGCGAACCTCAGGCGGCGGCGGGCGTCGCCACGAGCACCGGCTCGTCGAGCCGGTCCACCGCTTCGATCCCGAGAAGATCGACCTTGATCATCTGGTGGTCGGAGAAAGGCTGGTCGATGATCTCGACTTCCGCCCTCTCGCGCAGGATCGGCGAGAGCAGGCAGGTGTCGAGCGTCGCGCGGTAGGGGCCGAGCCGGAAGGTCGGCCCCGCCTGTGCGTTGGCATGGACCAGCCGGCCGTCCCGCAGCAGGGGCTCCAGCTCGCGCGCCCCGCGAAAGAGATTGAAGTCGCCGACCACGACGGTCGGTGTCTCGCGCTCGCCGACCCATGTCGCGAGCTCGGCGATCTGGATGCAGCGGATGCGATAGCGCAGCGACAGATGCGCGACGAGCACCCGAACGCCCGACATCTCGATGTCGTAGACGAGGCGCTTCTTGCCGGCCGACAGGTAGCGCGCCGTGCAATCCAGCGGGCGGGTCGCGAGAAACGCGTTCGACTTGCCGACCGAAACCGACAGGCGGCCGAAACGCTTGTCGGCCCCATACTTGTTGTCGATTCGCACCGTCGTGTGGTGGTCTTCCTGCAACGCGGGCAGCTGATCGAAGAAGCCGTTGGTCAGCGAGCCCCGGTCGATTTCCACGAAGCACGACAGGTCCGGTCGCAGCGCCCGCAGCCGCTCGCGCACCGCTGCCAGACTGCGGAGTTGGACACGCTTGGAGGTGAAGACGTGCCGATGGCCCCGGCGGACGTGGTGGCCAATGGAGCCGTCGATCTCCCGGGAATAGCCGAGGTTCGCGTAGACGATCCGAAGCATGGTCGATACTCGCTCCCGCACCGAAACGATGCCCGGCCCAACGTTCGGCATCGCGCGCCCGTTCCACCCGCGCCGGATCGGGCGTGAGCTCGTTCTGCGGCGTCTGCCGGAGCCTTGCGCCGGCCCATATCCTGGGGCACGAGCGGAGCGCAAGGCTCGGACGTTCCAGTCGTGCCGTTCTCGGCAAGTCCGCCGGGCATGCCGACAAGGTCAGGTGACGCATGTGGGACTTCTTCGACGGCACGGTCTGGCCGATCGCCGTCGCAATCATCAGCTGGTCGATCATCGTCGGCGCCATCGTCTATATCCCGTTCCGACGCTCGCCCGTGGCGGCGCAGGCTTGGCTGCTCTTGTTCTTCTTCCTGCCGTGGGGCGCGCTGCTCGTCTATCTCGCGGTGGGCAACGCCCGCCATCCGAAGTGGCGGCGAGACCGCATCGCCGAGGTGCCGGACATCATCCGCAAGGCGGTCGGCCACATCTCGCTCGAAAGCATGGGCGGCATGCGCTCGCTGCGCTCGCACCACCGCAAGACCGCGCATCTGGTGCAGCGGATCGGCCAGTTCCCTTGCCTCGCCGACAACAAGATCCGCCTCGACGCCGACTACAACCGCGTCGTCGACCGGATCGCGGCCGACATCGACAAGGCCGTCCACCATGCGCATGTCATGGTCTACATCCTGCAGGCCGACCAGGCGGGCAACAAGATCCTCTCGGCGCTGGAGCGCGCCGCGCGTCGCGGCGTCACCTGCCGGCTGCTCATCGACGCGGTGGGCTCCTCGCGTGATCGCAAGACCATCGCCAAGCGCCTGAAGGGCTCGGGCGTCCAGCTCGAGCTGATCCTGCCGCTGCGCTTCTGGAACCGCGCGACACGGCTCGACCTTCGAAACCACCGCAAGATCGTGGTGGTGGACGGGCGCGTCGGCTGGGTCGGCTCGCAGAACATGCACCGTATCGAATACGAGCCGAAGACCTTCTACCGCGAGGTGATGGCGCGCGTCGAAGGCCCGGTCGTGCTGGAATTGCAGGCGATCTTCATCGGCGACTGGTATCTCGAGACCGAGGAGGACATCGCCTCCCGCGCGCTGATGCCCGAACCGCTTCCGCCCTCGCCCGATCGCACCGCCACCGCACAGGTCCTGCCGAGTGGCCCGGACTATCCGCAGGCCGGCGTCGACATCCTGTTCACCGACCTCATCTACAATGCGCGCCAGCGCGTGGTGCTGGCGACCCCCTATTTCATTCCCAACGAGCCGTTGCTGGTGGCGATGCGGACCGCGGTCTCGAAGGGCGTCCACGTCACCCTCTTCGTGACGTCCACCACCAACAGCATCCTCATCGACAGCGCCCAGCAGTCCTATTACGACGAACTTCTGGAGGCCGGCGTCGAGGTGATGCTCTACCGGGAGCGGTTTCTCCACGCCAAGCATCTGTCGATCGACAACGACATCGCGGTGGTCGGCTCGGCCAACATGGACCGCCGCTCCTTCGAGCTGAACTCGGAGGTGACGCTGATCGCCTACGACGACGCGCTGGTGCGGGAACTCCGCGAGATCGAGGACGACTACCGCACCAAAAGCCATCGTCTGCAGTTGAAGGAGTGGGAGAAGCGCGGCTTTTTCCGGCAGCTTGCCGAGAACGTCACGCGCCTCATCAGTCCGCTGCTCTGAGGAGCCGCCCTCGCTTGACATCGACGGGCCCGCTTCGCATCTCGGGACGATGCGTATTTCAGAAGCCGACATCCTCATCGTTCCCGGTTACACCGGTTCGTCCGACGACCACTGGCAGAGCCGTTGGGAATCCAAGCTTTCCACCGCGCGCCGCGTGAACCAGCGCGAATGGTCGAAGCCGGTGCGCGAAGACTGGACCCGGGCGGTCGCCGACGCCGTGAACGAGGCGACGAAGCCCGTCGTGATCGTGGCGCATTCGCTCGGCGTCGCGACCGTCGTGCAGGCGGTTCCCCTGTTCGAGAAGCCGGTGGCCGGCGCGTTCTTCGTGGCGCCGCCCAATGTCGCCGACGAGACGATCAAGCCCCGCCGTCTCATGACCTTCGGGCCCTATCCGCGCGATCCCCTGCCGTTCCCTTCCGTGTTGGTGGCCAGCCGGAACGATCCGTTCTCCTCGTTCGAGGCGGCGGAAGATGCGGCGGGCGCCTGGGGCTCGCTCTTCGTCGACGCGGGCGACGTCGGCCATCTCAACGCCGAGAGCGGCCATGGGCCTTGGCCCGAAGGCCTGCTGACCTTCGGGCGCTTCCTTTCGAAGCTGGCGGTGCCCGGCAAGGACTGAGCCGAGGCGAGACGGCGTCAGGCGCGGATGTCGTGGACGATCGCGTTGGACGCCGCGCGCAACAGCGCGACGTCCGACGCGACGCAGATCATGGCGTAGCCCATCTCGCGATAACGCCGTGCATCGGCCGCCGTCGCCGCGTAGATCGCGCTTGCCTTGCCGGCCGCCTTCGCCTTGGCGACGAGCGTTCGCGCAGCGTCGTCGGCTTCCGTGCTGTTGGGATCGAGCCCGTTGGTTCCGATCGCCATTGACAGGTCGGATGGCCCGACGAAGATGCCGCCGAGTTCGGGAACCGCGAGGATGGCGTCGATCTGCTGGAAGGCCGACGCCGTCTCGATCATCGCGAGGGAGACGATCGAGCGGTTGGCGAGGTCCATGTAGGTCTTGCCCGAGTCGAGGCCGAACAGATCGACCGCACGGGCCGGCCCATAGGAGCGCGTGCCCACCGGCGCATAACAGAGCGCCCGCGCGAAGGCGGCGGCATCCTCAGGGCCTTCCACCATCGGCAGGATCACGCCCGTGGCGCCGAAATCGAGCGAGCGCGCGGCCAGCGCCAGGTCGCCGATCGGCACACGCACCACCGCGGGCTTGCCCATCAGCACGGCTCGGGCGCAACCCTCGCGGATCTCGTCGATGCTTTGCAACCCGTGCTGCACGTCGAGCGTCAGCACGTCGAAGCTGCGCAGCAGCGTCTCGTGAACCACGGGATCGCCGAGGCTCGACCAAGCGGAGAGAACGGTCTGCGGTCCCCCGAGAAGTTGGTGCAACCGATCGACCGCCATCTCAGGACGCCATGACCTGGGCCTGCGCCTCGGTGAGGCACTCGTCCATGTGGCGGCGGATCTGGTGATCGGACTGATGGACGCCCGCGGCGTCGAAGTCGCGTCGGATCAGGGCGAAGACGTCCTCCGAGCCGCCGGCGCCGAGATCGGCCTGCACGACGCCCGCCGCATAGGCGTCGGCCGCCTCGCCCGTCTTGCCGAGGTGGCCGGCGGCCCAAAGGCCCAGCAGTTTGTTGCGCCGAGCCTCCACCCGGAAGCGCAATTCCTCGTCATGGGCGAACTTCGCCTCGTGATCGGTGACGCGGTCGTCGATCGACATCGAGCGATCCTCCTCTCATCTTGCAAGTCTTGCCGGAAAATTCCGGACGGTTCGCCATAGGCTAGCGACGCGGGGCCGCTTGTCCAGCCGAGCCGAGCCGTTCCCCTTGCAAGAGGGCCTGGGAGGCCCGATCTGCGGCGGGGCGATTGTTTAAAAGCGGGCTTTGGTCTATGCAGCCGCCTGAAGCATTTGGTTTTTCGCGCGTCGGGCCCGACTCGCCCCTCCCCACGATCGAGCATCATTCATGACACGTCGCCGCCGGATCTACGAAGGCAAGGGCAAGATCCTTTACGAAGGTCCCGAGCCCGGTACGTTGGTACAGTTCTTCAAGGACGACGCGACGGCCTTCAACAAAAAGAAGCACGAGGTGGTGGACGGAAAGGGCGTCCTCAACAACCGCATCTCCGAATACATCTTCACGCATCTCAACCGGATCGGCATTCCCACGCATTTCATCCGTCGGCTGAACATGCGCGAGCAGCTGATCAAGGAAGTCGAGATCATCCCGCTCGAAGTCGTCGTGCGCAACGTGGCGGCCGGTTCGCTGTCCAAGCGCCTCGGCCTCGAAGAGGGCACGGTGCTGCCGCGCTCGATCATCGAGTTCTACTACAAGGCCGACGCGCTCGACGATCCGATGGTTTCGGAAGAGCACATTACCGCCTTCGGCTGGGCGAGCCCGCAGGAAATCGACGACATCATGGCGCTCGCCATTCGCGTCAACGACTTCCTCACCGGCCTCTTCCTCGGCGTCGGCATCCAGCTCGTCGACTTCAAGATCGAGACCGGCCGCTTGTTCGAGGGCGACATGATGCGCATCATCGTGGCCGACGAGATCTCGCCGGACTCGTGCCGCCTGTGGGACGTGCACACCAACGACAAGCTGGACAAGGATCGGTTCCGCCGCGACATGGGCGGGCTCGTGGAAGCCTACCAGGAAGTGGCGCGCCGTCTCGGCATCATGAACGAGAACGAGCCGCCCCGCCCTTCCGGGCCGGTGCTGGTCAAGTGACGCCCCTGCCGGCGTCGCAACCGGTGCCGGCTCTGAGATTGGTTCATTCGCAAGGCAGGATCATCACGTGATCAAGGCGCGCATCGTCGTAACTCTCAAGAACGGCGTTCTCGACCCCCAGGGCAAAGCCATCGAAGGAGCCCTCGGCACGCTCGGCTTCGGCGGCGTGCACGGCATCCGGCAGGGCAAGGTCTTCGACGTCGTAGTGGACGGCGAAGATCGCGCCAAGGCCGAAACCGACATCAAGGCGATGTGCGAGCAGCTGCTCGCCAACACCGTCATCGAGAACTACGCCGTCGAAATCGCCTGAACCCGCTGCGGCTTCCGAATCGTATCCCGTAGAGCGACGATGGCGAACGACACCGACGTTTCGAAATTCATGAGCCTCGTCCTTCGGCATGCTCCGCATGAAGCGGGACTGGCGCTGGACGAAGCAGGATGGGCGGATTTTCGCGTGCTCTGCTCCGCCATCGAAACGAGGTTCGGCGTCTCAGAAAACGACGTGCGCCGCATCGTCGACGAGAATCAGAAGAAGCGTTTCGTCGTGCTCGGTGAGAAAGTCAGAGCCGCACAGGGTCATAGCGTGGCCGTCGACATCGGTCTGCAAGCATCACGACCGCCCGCGCTGCTCTTCCATGGAACGAAGGCATCGAACCGAGCGGCGATCATGGCGGAGGGTCTGTCGAAGCGCAGACGTCATCATGTCCACCTGTCGATCGATCGCGAGACGGCGGAGCAGGTCGCGGCGCGACGCGCCGGTGAAAGCTTGATCCTCGAAGTCGATGCGCGCGCCATGCAGGCGGCGGGCGCGGAGTTTTTCTTGTCTGAGAACGGCGTCTGGCTTACCGACGCCGTACCACCGAAATTTCTGACGTCGAGCAGCGAGCCGGACCGCCCATGAAATCCGCCGTCGTCCTCCTTCCGGGGCTCAACCGCGACCGTGACATGATCGCGGCGCTCACGAAGATCTCCGGCCAGGCGCCGGTCACCGTTTGGCAGACCGACACGACGATTCCCGATGTCGATCTCATCGTCGTGCCCGGCGGTTTCTCGTTCGGCGACTATCTGCGCTGCGGCGCCATCGCCGCGCGCTCCCCGGTGATGCGGGCCGTTGCGGAAAAAGCCGCGGCGGGCGTCGCCGTGCTCGGCGTCTGCAACGGGTTCCAGATCCTCTGCGAGGCCGGGCTGCTGCCCGGCGCCCTCATGCGCAACACGAGCCTGAAGTTCGTGTGCCGCGAGGTGAAGCTCGAGGTCGCCAATGCCGACACGCACTTCACGAAGGGCTACACGCGGGGTCAGATCATCCGCTGCCCCGTCGCCCATCACGACGGCAACTACTTCGCCGAGCCCGATGCCTTGAAGCGCATCGAAGGCGAAGGCCAAGTCGTGTTCCGCTACGCCGAGGGCACCAACCCGAACGGCGCGATCAACGACATCGCCGGCATCGTGAACGCACGCGGCAACGTCCTCGGCCTGATGCCGCATCCCGAAAACCTCGTCGAGCTCGAGCATGGCGGAACGGACGGGCGCGCGCTGTTCGAAAGCGCGCTCGGGCTGGCGGCCTGATGGCCCTCGCCTCGAACGCTCGCGCTACGGGCGCGATGGCCCTCACCGTCCTCGTCTCGGCCTGCGCCTCGCCGGTTACCCCGCCACCCGCCACGGTTCCGAAGGCGGCGGCCACCGCAAGGGCCGACACCGGGCTCGACCGCATGGAGCGCCTCGCGCTGACGGCCAATCGCTGCTGGTTCAAGTCGAAGGATCCCGCCTTCGCCAAGCTGACGCTGGCGCCGGAGCTGTCATCCTTCTCCGGGCGGCCACGCTTCCTTCTGGTGCCGAAAAATCGGCCGGAGGAGCGCCCGCTTCTCGTGGTCGAGGGTCGCAGCGGATCGACGGCGGTGGACACCTACGGACCGCTTCTAGAGACCGGGCTGGCGGGCCGTCTGGAGTCCGACCTCGGTCGCTGGCGTGCCGGATCGTCCGACTGCAATGCCTAAAACCCCGGGCCTTTCGCGAGCCGCCGGCCGCATCGCCGGCCTCGCCGTCGCTCTCGCGGGAGCTGCCGGCTGCGGAGCGGTCACGGTGGCAGCCCCCTCCGGCATGGTGGCAACAGCTGCTGCCGCCGAGCTGCCGAACGCCGCCGAAATCCGATATGTGCGCGAGACCGGCGCGGCCGTCTACCGCCGGGCTCCAGTGGTGGAGCGCACGCGCGGCTTCGTCTTCGCGAGCGCCGCGGACGGCTACGGCATGTGCCTACGCGCACCTGCGAAGGACGATGGCTTCGATCACACGCTGCTCGTCCTGCAGCGTCGCATTGTCGGATCCGTGAGCCAGGTCGAGGACGACGCTGCGATCCTGCGCCGCTCGGCCGACGTCGCGCCTTGCCGGGGCCGGACCGACTGGGTCTCGGCGCGATGACCGTTCTCCCCCGCCCTCCGTCTTCCATGGCGGGTCCGTTTCTCTTCTTTCGTTCGTCCGCTCGTTTCGCGCCGGAGGCTTCATGACCGATATCGCCATCACCCCGGAGCTCGTCGCCAGCCATGGCTTGAAGCCGGACGAGTATCGGCGCATTCTCGACCTGATCGGGCGTGAGCCGACGATCACCGAGCTCGGCATCTTCTCGGCCATGTGGAACGAGCATTGTTCCTACAAGTCGTCGAAGCGCTGGCTGCGCACGTTGCCGACCACGGGCGCGCGCGTCATTCAGGGGCCGGGCGAGAATGCCGGCGTGGTCGATATCGGCGACGGCGACTGCGTGGTCTTCAAGATGGAGAGCCACAACCACCCCTCCTACATCGAGCCCTACCAGGGCGCGGCGACGGGCGTCGGTGGCATCCTGCGCGACGTCTTCACGATGGGCGCGCGGCCCATCGCGGCGATGAACGCCCTGCGCTTCGGCGCGCCCGATCACCCCAAGACCCGTCATCTCGTGTCCGGCGTCGTCGCCGGCGTCGGCGGCTACGGCAACTCCTTCGGCGTTCCGACGGTGGGCGGCGAGGTCAACTTCCACCCGCGCTACAACGGCAACTGCCTCGTCAACGCCTTCGCGGCCGGCCTTGCCAAGACCGACGCGATCTTCCTGTCGGAGGCCAAGGGCGTCGGCCTGCCCGTCGTCTATCTCGGCGCCAAGACCGGCCGCGACGGCGTCGGCGGCGCGACGATGGCCTCTGCCGAGTTCGACGACAAGATCGAGGAGAAGCGTCCGACCGTGCAGGTCGGCGACCCCTTCACCGAGAAGTGCCTGCTGGAGGCTTGCCTCGAACTCATGAAGACCGGCGCGGTGATCGCGATCCAGGACATGGGCGCAGCCGGCCTCACCTGCTCGGCGGTGGAGATGGGCGCCAAGGGCGACCTCGGCATCGAGCTCGACCTCAACAAGGTGCCGGTGCGCGAGGAGCGCATGACGCCTTACGAGATGATGCTCTCGGAGAGCCAGGAGCGCATGCTCATGGTGCTGGAGCCCTCCAAGCGCGAGGTCGCGGAGGCGATCTTCGTGAAATGGGGGCTCGACTTCGCGGTGGTCGGCAAGACCACGGACGATCTGCGCTTCCGCATCCTCTTCGACGGGGCAGAGGTCGCCAACCTGCCGATCAAGGATCTCGGCGACCAGGCGCCGGAATACGACCGGCCGTGGACAGAGCCGAAGCCCGCCAAGGTCATTCATGCCGCGGATCTGCCCGAGCCCACCGACTATGCCGCGACATTGCTCACGATCGTCGGCTCGCCCGACATCGCCTCGCGCCGCTGGGTGTTCGAGCAGTACGACACGCTCATCCAGGGCAACTCGCTGCAGCGCCCGGGCGGCGACAGCGGCGTGGTACGCGTCGAGGGCCATGCGACGAAGGCTCTCGCCTTCTCGTCCGACGTCACGCCGCGTTATTGCGAGGCCGACCCCTATCAGGGCGGCGCGCAGGCCGTGGCCGAGTGCTGGCGCAACCTCACCGCCGTCGGCGCCGAGCCGCTGGCCGCCACCGACAACCTCAATTTCGGCAATCCCGAGAAGCCGGAGATCATGGGCCAGCTCGTGAAGGCGATCGAGGGCATCGGCGCCGCCTGCCGGGCGCTCGACTTCCCGATCGTCTCGGGCAACGTCTCGCTCTACAACGAGACGCAGGGGCGCGCGATCCTGCCGACGCCGACGATCGGCGGCGTTGGGCTGATCGACGATCGCACGAAGACGGCGACGATCGGCGGCTGGGCCGACGGCGACGTCGTGTTCCTCGTCGGCGGCGACGGCGGGCATCTCGGCGCCTCGATCTACCTGCGCGAGATCGAGACGTGCGAGGACGGCGCGCCGCCGCCGGTGGATCTCCAGGCGGAGAAGCGCCATGGCGATTTCGTGCGCGCGCTCATCCGCTCGGGCCGCGTGACCGCCTGCCACGACCTCTCGGACGGCGGCCTCGGCATCGCGCTCGCCGAGATGGCGATGGCGTCCGGCAAGGGCGCGCACGTCAATGTCGGCGGCGGTCCGCTGCATGCCCTGCTCTTCGGCGAGGATCAGGCACGCTACGTCGTCTCCGTGCCGGCGACGCAGGCCGACACGATCCAGCGCGAGGCGGGCGACCTGCCGCTGCGCGAGCTCGGCGTGGTCGGCGGCACCGCGCTCGTCGTCAACGGGGCGTTCTCGGTCGAAATCGCCGATCTGACGGTCGCGCACGAGAGCTGGTTCCCGAACTTCATGGCCGGCACGGTCGCGGAGCGTCCAGCGGCGGCCTGACGCGGCCCGCTCGATTGCCGGTGAAACGCAAAGACCTTATCGTCGGCGGAAGAGGTCTGGACCCGACAGTCCGGCCCCGTTCCGTCCGGCCCTTCGCAGGAGACCCGTCATGCCGATGAATGCCCACGACATCGAGACGATGATCCGTCAGGCCATTCCCGACGCCACCGTCACGATCCGCGACCTCGCGGGCGATGGCGACCACTACGCCGCCGAGGTCGTGGCGGAGAGCTTCCGCGGCAAGTCCCGGGTGCAGCAGCACCAACTCGTCTATCAGGCGCTGCAGGGCAACATGGGCGGCGTGCTCCATGCGCTCGCGCTGCAGACCAGCGCCCCGAAGTGATCGCGCGCGGGCGATCGCCGGACCGCCGGCAGTCGATGGACTTTAAACTCGCGGCGTGAAGCCGTATGTCTGGGAAGAGCGACGCGCCGGGCGCGTCCCATCCTGCAAATCTCGCCGGGAAACGCTGACATGGCTGGTATCATCGACTGGATCGACAACGAGGTGAAGGCGAACGACGTCGTCGTCTTCATGAAGGGCACACCGGACTTTCCGCAGTGCGGCTTCTCGGGCCAGGTGGTCCAGATTCTCAACTACCTCGGCGTCGAGTACAAGGGCGTCAACGTTCTCTCGTCCGACGAGCTACGCACCGGCATCAAGGAATACGGCTCCTGGCCGACCATCCCTCAGGTCTACGTGAAGGGCGAGTTCGTCGGAGGCTGCGATATCCTGCGCGAGATGTTCCAGGCTGGTGAGTTGCAGGATTTCTTCGGCGACAAGGGCGTCGCCGTGACGGCGGCCGCCCCGGCCGCCTGAGCGCACCGCTCTTCACCCCCTCGACGGCCCGCTCGCAACCCGAGCGGGCCGTTTTCGTTGGTCCCGTGACTGGGCCGAACGACCAGGCTCCACTTCGATAGGAAGCTCGGCTTTGTTTTCTCGAGCAGCTGCGA
Organism: Aureimonas pseudogalii; assembly: GCF_014196835.1. GTDB lineage: Bacteria > Pseudomonadota > Alphaproteobacteria > Rhizobiales > Rhizobiaceae > Aureimonas > Aureimonas pseudogalii. The sequence continues at coordinate 123,699 of NZ_JACIEK010000008.1, read as the reverse complement.
TATGGGAGGCGAGACAGCGAGAGAACCGAACATGACGACCGCGAACGCCAAGACGCGCGGCTTGCCGCATTGGGAACTCGTCACCCTGATCGCCTGCCTAATGGCGCTGAACGCGGCGGCCATCGACATCTTCATTCCAGCGTTGACCAACATCAGCCAGTCGCTGGCGCTGACGAACCCCAACCAGGCGCAGTTCGTCATCTCCTCCTACGTGCTCGGCTTCGGCGTCGCGCAAATCGTCTATGGCACGCTGTCGGACCGTTTCGGACGCCGACCCGTGCTACTCTTCGGGCTCGGCGTCTATGTCCTTGCCTCGATCGCCGCGATCTTCTCGCCGACCTTCGGCGTGCTTCTGTTCTGGCGTTTGATGCAGGGGGTCGGCGCCGCGGCGACGCGGGTCATTGCCGTCTCGGTGGTGCGGGACTGCTTCGGCGGCGCGCGCATGGCGAGCGTCATGTCGCTCGTGATGATGATCTTCATGGCGATCCCGGTGGTGGCGCCGAACATCGGCCAGATCGTGCTCCTGTTCGGAAACTGGCGCGAGATCTTCATCTTCATCGCCGCCTTCGGCACGCTGGTGACACTCTGGGCCTATGTCCGCCTGCCGGAGACCCAGCATCCCGAAGACCGCCTGCCGCTGACGGCGAAGCACGTGACCGATGCGTTCCGCATCGTGCTGACCAATCAGCGCGCCTTCGCCTACACGATGTCGACGGCCCTGATCTTCGGCGTGCTCTTCGCCTTCATCAATCAGGCCGAGCAGATCTACGCGCATGTCTACGATCTCGGCCCGGCCTTCACGCTCTATTTTTCGGCGGGCGCCATCTTCATGGCGGCAGCGTCGTTCAGCAATTCGAGGCTGGTCGAGCGCTTCGGCATGCGGCGCCTGTCGCACGGCGCGCTTTGCCTGTTCATCGTCTTCAGCGCCATCCACCTCGGCGTGGCCCTCGCCTATGGCGGCGTGCCGCCCTTCGCGGTGTTCCTGCCGCTGACGATCCTCACCTTCTGCATGTTCGGCTTCATCGGTACGAACTTCAACGCGCTGGCGATGGACCCACTCGGCCACGTCGCGGGAACGGCGTCGTCGGTCCTCGGCTTCATGCAGACCTTCGGCGGCGGCATTCTCGGCGCGGCGATCGGTTATTTCTATAACGGGACCGTGGTCCCGCTGCTGCTCGGCTACGTCGCCTTGTCGATTGGGTCGCTCGGCTGCGTCCTCGTCGCCGAGCGCGGTCAGTTGTTCGGGCGCGAGCGCAAGGTCGAGCCGCTTCCCGCCGAAGCTCTCGTGGGCGCCAGCCCCGCCGAATAGGCGGGGCCGCGGTCTCGTCGTATCAATCCAGTGCCGGCGCGACGAGCGCCCGCACGGCTCGCCAGCTCTCCTCGTCCGGGGCGGTGATCAGCCCGCCGTCGACATGCGTCGGCAGGTAGTCGCTGCCGTCGAAGCGACGCACGACCCCGCCGGCTTCCTGGATCAGGAGCGTGCCGGCGAGATGGTCCCAGGGCATGAGCTTTAGGTAAAATTGGAAGTGGAGGAAGCCCGACGCCATCAGCCGGTATTCGTGCGCAGCGGTGCGGTAGTTCGCGAAGATGCGGATGTCGGCGAGCTGGTTGAGCAGCAGGCGGCGCTTGTCGCGCGGCAGGAAGCTCGACGAAGCCGCGCCGATCATGTTCTCGACGCTCACCGGCTGAGCAACGGCCAGCCGCTCGCGCTCGCCGCCGGGGCGCACGAGAAAGGCGCCCGAGCCCTTCTCGGCCATCATGAAGTCGTCGCCCAGCGGATCATAGATGATGCCGCCGATCGTCTCGCCCTTCGAGACCACGGCCGCCATCACGCCGAAGAGCGGCGCCCCGGCGGCGTAGTTCGCGGTGCCGTCGATGGGATCGACGATGATCGAGAGATCGGACGAGCCGATCCGATCGAGAAGGGCGGCATCGGCCGCGACGCCCTCTTCACCGACGAAGAGCGCGGAAGGAAAGGCACCGGCGCAGGCGTCGCGGATGAAGCGTTCGGCCGCCTCGTCGGCCTCCGTCACCAGATCGACGGCGGAGGTCTTCTCGCGCACGTCGGCCGCGTCGAGGCGGCGGAAGCGCGGCAGGATCTCGGCGGCGGCGGCATCGCGCAAAATGGTGGCGAGCGTCGTGAAGTCGAAGGTCACGATGGGGTCTCCGTCCGGGGTTGGAGGCTGGCGAAATCGAACAGCGCGGGATCGAGGAGATGGCTCGGGCGCACCTGCGAGAGGGCGCGGGCAATCGTCTCCTTACGGCCGGGAAAGCGCGTCTCGAGATCGCCGAGGAACGCCTTCATGGCGTTGCGCTGCAGCCCGTCCTGGCTGCCGCAGAGGTCGCAGGGAATGATCGGGAACTGCATTAGCGCGGAGAAGCGAGCGATGTCGTCTTCCGCCGAGCGGATCAGCGGCCGCAGCACGAGCAGATCGCCCTCGTCGTTGAGGAGCTTGGCCGGCATGGCCGAGAGCTTGCCGCCGTGGAACAAGTTGAGGAAGAAGGTCTCGAGGCTGTCGTCGCGGTGATGGCCGAGCACCAGCGCCTCGCAGCTCTCCTCGCGCGCGATGCGGTAGAGATTGCCCCGCCGCAGCCGCGAGCAGAGCGAACAGTAGGTCCCGCCGGCCGGCACCTTCTCCTTCACCACCGAGTAGGTGTCGCGATACTCGATGCGATGGGCGATGCCGTAGCGGGCGAGGAACTCGGGCAGCACGTGCTTGGGAAAGTTCGGCTGGCCCTGGTCGAGATTGCAGGCGAGGAGATCCACCGGCAGCAGGCCGCGCCATTGCAGGTCCAGCAGCAGGGCGAGCAGCGCGTAGGAGTCCTTGCCGCCGGAGATGCCGACGAGCCAGCGCGCGCCGGGGCGGACCATGGCATGCGAGGCAATGGTCTCCCGCATCTCGCGCAGCAGGCGCTTGCGCAGCTTGCGGAAGGCGACGCTGTCAGGCGTCTCCCGAAACAGCGGATGGGCGCCCTCGCCCGCTGGCGTCCCGTCCTTCACGGTCTCGAGGCTCGCGTCGGCGACGTTCAGCATGGGTCTTCGTCCTCTTCGCTCGCGCAGGCAGTAGCAAGGGGACGCCCAAAACGAAAGGCCGCCCGGAGGCGGCCTTTCGCAACGTCGGATCGGATCGACCGGATCAGCGCGAGTAGAACTCGACGACCAGGTTCGGTTCCATGACCACCGGATACGGCACGTCGTGCAGGCCGGGAACGCGCTGATAGGTGACGACCATCTTGGAATGGTCGGCCGACAGGTAGTCCGGCACGTCGCGCTCGGCGAGCTGGGTCGCCTCGATGAGAATGGTGAGCTGCTTCGACTTCGGGCGAACCTCGATGACGTCGCCCTGCTTGCAGATGTAAGAACCGATGTTCGTGCGCACACCGTTGACGTTCACGTGGCCATGGTTGACGAACTGGCGCGCCGCGAAGATCGTCGGCACGAGCTTGGAGCGGTACACGATCGCGTCGAGACGCGACTCGAGCAGGCCGATCAGGTTCTCCGAGGTGTCTCCCCGACGGCGCGCGGCTTCCTCGTAGGTCTTGCGGAACTGCTTCTCGGAGATGTCGCCGTAGTAGCCCTTCAGCTTCTGCTTGGCGCGCAGCTGCGTGCCGAAGTCGGACATCTTGCCCTTGCGGCGCTGTCCGTGCTGTCCGGGGCCGTACTGGCGGCGGTTGACCGGGGACTTCGGACGTCCCCAGATGTTCTCGCCCATGCGGCGATCGAGCTTGTACTTGGCGGCTTCGCGCTTTGACATCGCATTTCCCAATGGAAAGGCCGGAGCGGACGGCCCGCCCGGCGAGGAAACGCGCCCTCCTTTGCCCGTCTCGGGAGAGACGGCCGACAGAGCGCCGCACGAGATCGCGGCGGCTCACGGGACACGTAAAAAACCGGCGGAACTTGCGCCCCGCCGATGCCGTGTCCCTAGAACCATGACGGTTTCGAGTCAAGCCGACTCAACGGCGCGCGATCACCCAGACGGCATGCACGATGCCGGGAATGTAGCCGAGCAGGGTCAGGATGATGTTGATCCAGAACTGCTTGCCTATGCCGACCTCCATGAACACGCCGAGCGGCGGCAGGAGGATGGCGATGATGATTTTGATCAGATCCATTGGGACGCCCGTTCAAGTCTTGTTCAGCCCACGAACGAAAGGGGCGCGCAACCGTTCCCTTTTCCATGTGTCGAGCGCCCCGTCTCGCACCGACACCGCTTTCATAGGATACCGCCATGCCCTCGCCGCTCGCTGCCACCCGGCTCGCCGCTGCATTCATCGCCCTCGGCCTCGCGACGCCCGCCGTCGCCGACGCCGGCTATCTGGACCGCTTCACCGGCGCCTTCTCGGGCAATGGCTTCGTCCAGCGCGAACAGGACACCAGCCCGAGGCGCGTGAGTTGCCGCGTTTCCGGCGCCAAGCCCTCGGCAAACCGCCTGTCCATCGACGGTACCTGCCGAGCGGCGATCATCGTCTCGCGGAGGATCGGCGCCGACATCCGCTTCGATCCGGCCTCGAAGACCTTCTCCGGCACCTACACGGGCTCCAGCCGCGGCCCGGCGCAACTCTCGAACGGGCGACTGCGCGGCGGCACGCTGACGCTCGACCTCACCTACCCGACGCCCGTCCACGGCGACCGCTCGGCGGTGTTGCGCATCGTCAATGCCGGCAACGGGCGCTTCACGCTCTCGGTCACCGATCAGGTCGACGGCAAGCCGACCGAGACCTCCGACGTCACGCTGTCGAAGGGTTGACGACGTCAGACCTTCAGGCCGAAGCCCTGCAGCAACCTGCGGGACACGAGATCGGTCCGGCCAGAGGTGAAGCGGGCGACGTCGGGTCCCCGCGGCGCCGGCTCGCCCGAATCGGATCGAGGCAGGATCGACAGCGCGCGCCGCGCGATCGCCTCGGCAGGATCCAGCCAATCCACCGGCCATGGCGCGATCTTTCGCATCCGGTTGGCCAGAAACGGGTAATGCGTGCAGGCGAGCACGACGATGTCCGTGCGCCGCCCGTCGCGCTCCACGAAGCAGGGCGCGACCTCGGCCCGCACCGCGTCTTCGTCGACGAAGCCCGAGCGCATGTAGTCTTCGGCGAGAGCGGCCAGCACGACGCTGCCGATGAGCGTCACCTCGCACTTGGCCGCCCACTGCGTGATGAGGTCTCGCGTGTACTGGCGCTTCACGGTGCCGGGCGTCGCGAGCACGCTGACGAGACCGGACCGGGTCCGCTCCGCCGCTGGCTTGATCGCCGGCACCGTGCCGACGAAGGGGGTTTCGGGATACGCTGTCCGCAAATCGCCCAATGCCAGCGTCGAAGCGGTGTTGCAGGGGATCATGCAGATTTCGGGATCGAACTCGGCGATCAGCGCGCCGAAGAGCGAGACGAGCCGGGCCCGAAGCTCCTCCTCCTCCCAGTTTCCGTAGGGAAAGGCCGCATCGTCGGCGATGTAGACGAAACGCCGGTCGGGCATCAGCACCCGCGCCTCGCGCAGCACGGTCAGTCCGCCGATGCCGGAATCGAACAGGAGGATCGGACGCTCGCTCGCCGCCGCGCTCACGCTTCGTTCTCCCGTGCGATCCGCGCATGACGCTCGAACGAACGCAGCACCCCCCGCAGCGTGCGAAGCTCCGGCTCGGAGAAGCCGGCGCGGGTCAGCATCGTCCGCAGATTGTGGACCATCGTGTCGCGCTTCTCGAGCGGGAAGAAATAGCCGGTCTCGTCCAGGGATCCTTCGAGATGCTCGAAGAACCGGTAGAGGTCGTCCTTCGGTGCCTGCGCGATCTCCGGCGCCTGAAACCGCGGCGCGGCATGCTCGCCGAGCCCCGAGCGCATCCATTCGTAGCTCATGAGGAGCACGGCCTGCGCGATGTTCAGCGAGGCGAAGGCAGGATTGACCGGGAAGGTCACGATCTCGTCGGCGAGATCGACCTCCTCGTTCGACAGGCCGAAGCGCTCGCGACCGAAGAGGATACCCGCGGGCCGATCCGCCGCGATCCGCGCGCGAAGCTCGGCCGCCGCCGAGTCCGGCCCGCGCACGGCTTTGATCGAGTAGCGAGGGCGCGCCGTGGTCGCCAGCAGGTAGCTGAGGTCCGCCGCCGCCGCCTCGACGCTGTCGAAGAGCCGCGCGGCGTCGATCACATGGTCGGCGCGCGAGGCGGCGGCGCGCGCGCCTTCGTTCGGCCAGCCGTCGCGCGGGTTGACGAGGCGCAGGTCTCCCAGCCCGAAATTCGCCATCGCCCGCGCCACCATGCCGATGTTCTCGGCCAGCTGGGGCTCCACCAGGATGATCGCCGGACCGCCCGACAGGTTTTCGTCGCTTCGGTTCGTGCCGGCCAAGACGCCCTCTTTTCCTATCGATGCAAGGTTCGGCCCGCTGATAACCCGATCGGCGGTCCCCACGCAAAGGGTCGCGTGCCCCTGCCCGAAAGTCGCCGCCTCGCTTTGCCTCGCGGAATGCGGATGGTATAGGCGCGGAACATGCGCGGGAGGGCGCCCGGTCCTTCCGTTTCCAGACACGAACACGGCTCGCCCTCCGGCGAGGCGGTCTCCCAAGGGATGCTCAGCAATGGCGAAGATCAAGGTCGACAATCCGGTCGTGGAGCTCGACGGCGACGAGATGACCCGGATCATCTGGCAGGCGATCAAAGACAAGCTGATCCACCCCTATCTCGACGTCGATCTCGAATATTACGACCTCTCGGTCGAGAACCGTGACGCGACCAACGATCAGGTGACGATCGACTCCGCCCACGCGATCAAGAAGCATGGCGTCGGCGTGAAATGCGCCACGATCACGCCGGACGAGCAGCGCGTCGAGGAGTTCAAGCTCAAGAAGATGTGGAAGTCGCCCAACGGCACGATCCGCAACATCCTCGGCGGCGTGATCTTCCGCGAGCCGATCATCATGCAGAACGTGCCGCGCCTCGTGCCGGGTTGGACCCAGCCGATCATCGTCGGCCGCCACGCCTTCGGCGACCAGTACCGCGCCACCGACTTCAAGTTCCCGGGCAAGGGTACGCTGTCGATCAAGTTCGTCGGCGAGGACGGCGAGACGATCGAGCACGAGGTCTACCAGGCGCCCTCCGCCGGCGTCGCGATGGCGATGTACAACCTCGACGACTCGATCCGCGAGTTCGCACGCGCCTCGCTGAACTACGGCCTGCTGCGCAACTACCCGGTCTACCTCTCCACCAAGAACACCATCCTCAAGGCCTATGACGGTCGCTTCAAGGACATCTTCCAGGAGGTGTTCGACGCCGAGTTCAAGGCCGAGTTCGACAAGCGCAAGCTGACCTACGAGCACCGCCTGATCGACGACATGGTGGCCTCGGCGCTCAAGTGGTCCGGCGGCTACGTCTGGGCCTGCAAGAACTACGACGGCGACGTGCAGTCCGACATCGTGGCGCAGGGCTTCGGCTCGCTCGGCCTGATGACCTCGGTGCTGATGACGCCGGACGGTCAGACGGTGGAAGCGGAAGCCGCGCACGGCACGGTGACCCGCCACTACCGCCAGCACCAGAAGGGCCAGGAGACCTCGACCAACTCCATCGCTTCGATCTTCGCCTGGACGCGTGGCCTCGCGCACCGCGCCAAGCTCGACGGCAACGACGCGTTGAAGCGCTTCGCCGACACGCTGGAGCGCGTCTGCGTCGAGACCGTCGAAGCCGGTTACATGACCAAGGATCTGGCGCTCCTCATCGGACCCGATCAGCCCTGGCTCTCCACCACCGGCTTCCTCGACAAGATCGACGAGAACCTGCAGCAGGCGATGGCGGCGTAAGCTTCCGCGACCTGGACGACGATGAAGACGCCCGGCCTTGCGGCCGGGTTTTTTCGTTTGGGATCACGAATCTGTCGAGGAACCCGTCCGAAAATCCTTCGTTAGGAGCACATCAATCCATACGGAGAGTTTAGAATGCACCGCATGCTTCTTGCCGCAGCCAGCGCCGTCCTCCTGTCTGGCGCCGCTGCCCAGGCCCAGAACGCCGCCCTCGTCGAGGTCGCCGACAGCGTCGTCCTCCAGCCGTGGAACAAGACCGTCGATGCCATCGAGGACGCGAAGGTCCTGAAAAGCGGCGACGGAGTGGAACTCGGCGAAGTCAAGGAAGTGCTCGGTAGCGACGCCAAAACGCCAGTCGCTCTCGTCGTGGACTTCGATGGCGCCACCACGGGCTTCACGGGTTCCAAGGTGATCCCGCTCGACCGGTTCACGCCCGATGGCGCCCGGCTGACGCTCACGACCTCGGCCGTCGAGGTGGCGTCCTTCCCCAATTACCGAGATTGACGAAAGCAAAAGGGGCGCCGCGAGGCGCCCCTTTTCCGTTGTAGATCCCTACATCCTGCGTGGATACATCGCCCGGGTCAGGCCGCGAGCGCGGCCTCGATCGCGGTGATGGCATCGTCCGCCTTTTCGGCATTCGGTCCGCCGGCCTGTGCCATGTCCGGCCGCCCTCCGCCGCCCTTGCCGCCGATCGCCTCCGACGCCGCACGCACAAGATCGACGGCGCTGAAACGCGCGGCGAGATCGGCGGTCACGCCGACCACGACGCTCGCCTTACCGTCGGCAACGCCGATGAAGGCGACGATGCCGGAGCTGAGACCTGCTTTCGCCTCGTCGACCATGCCCTTCAGGTCTTTCGCGGCGACGCCTTCGAGAACACGCCCGACGAACTGGACGCCGCCGATCTGCTTCGGTGCAGCCGCGGCGGTCGATCCGTCGCCGGCCAGAGCCAGCTTCTTCTTGGCTTCGGTGAGTTCGCGTTCCAAGCGGCGACGTTCCTCGACCAACGTCTCGACACGATCCGCGATCTCGCCCGGGCCGACCTTCAGCGAGGCGGCGATGCGGCGCACCCGCGCATCCTGCTCCAAGAGATAGTCGCGCGCGGCGACGCCGGTCAGCGCCTCGACCCGGCGCACGCCGGCGCCGACGGCACTTTCGGACACGACATGCACGAGGCCGATATCGCCGGTGGCGCGCGCGTGGGTGCCACCGCAGAGCTCGATCGAATAGGCGGCCTTGCCGTCCTTCGGCACGCCCATCGACACCACGCGAACCTCGTCGCCGTACTTCTCGCCGAACAGCGCCATGGCGCCGAGGGCGATCGCGTCGTCGACCGCCATCAACCGCGTCTCGATCGGCGTGTTGTCGAGGACGACGGCATTGGCGAGGCGCTCGACTTCGGCGAGTTCGGCCGGCTCCAGCGGCTTGGGGTGCGAGAAGTCGAAGCGCAGGCGATCGGCCGAAACCATCGACCCCTTCTGCGCTACGTGCGTGCCCAGCACCTCGCGCAGGCCTTCATGCAGGAGATGGGTCGCCGAATGGTTGGAGCGAATGCGGGTGCGGCGGTCGTGATCGACCACGAGTTCGAGCGCCGCGTCCTTGCGGAGCGTTCCCTCGACCACTTTGCCGCGATGGATGAAAAGGCCGTTGGCCACCTTCTGCGTGTCGAGGACCTCGAACCGGACACCCTCGCCCTTCAGAAGCCCGACGTCGCCGACCTGACCGCCCGACTCCGCGTAGAACGGGGTCTGGTTGAGGACCACGGCCGCCTCGTCTCCGGCCTTCGCCGTTTCGACTTCCGCGCCGCCCTGGACGATCGCGCGAACCTGTCCTTCGGCCTTCTCGGTGTCGTAGCCGAGAAACTCGGTCGCGCCCTCGCGCTCGCGGATCGAGAACCAGACGGTCTCGGCGGCCGCCTCGCCGGACCCGACCCAGCTCGCGCGCGCCTCGGCCTTCTGGCGCTGCATCGCATCCTCGAACGAGGTGAGATCGACGCCGATGCCGCGGGCGCGCAGGGCGTCCTGCGTCAGGTCGAGCGGGAAGCCGTAGGTGTCGTAGAGCTTGAACGCGGTCTCACCGTCAAGGCTGTCGCCGGTGCCGAGCGAAGCCGTGGCGTCGTTGAGAAGCGACAGGCCGCGATCGAGCGTGGTGAGGAAGCGCTTTTCCTCGAGCTTCAACGTCTCTGAGATCAAGCCTTCCGCGCGCACCAGTTCGGGATAGGCGCGGCCCATCTCGGCGACGAGCGCCGGCAACAGCTTGAACAGCACGGGCTCGCGCGCGCCGAGGAGCTTCGCATGGCGCATGGCGCGGCGCATGATGCGGCGCAGGACATAGCCACGCCCCTCGTTCGACGGCAGCACGCCGTCGGCGATCAGGAAGGCGGTGGACCGCAGGTGATCGGCGATGACGCGGTGGCTGGCGACCTGCTCGTCGTTCTGGGGCGCGCCGATCGCCTCGACCGAGGCGCGGATCAGCGCCTTGAAGAGATCAATGTCGTAATTGTTGTGGACGCCCTGCAGGACGGCAGCGACGCGCTCCAGGCCCATGCCGGTGTCGATCGAGGGCCGCGGCAGCGCGACGCGGTTGCCCGGCGCGATCTGCTCGAACTGCATGAACACGAGGTTCCAGATCTCGATGAACCGGTCGCCGTCTTCCTCGGCGCTGCCGGGAGGGCCGCCCCAGATATGGTCGCCATGGTCGTAGAAGATCTCGGAGCACGGGCCGCACGGGCCGGTCTCGCCCATCGACCAGAAATTGTCGGACGTGCCGATGCGGATGATGCGATCGTCGCCGAGGCCGGCGATCTTGCGCCAGAGCGAGGCGGCATCCTCGTCCTCGGCATAGACGGTGACGAGGAGTTTCTCCTTGGGCAGCCCGAACTCTTTGGTGATCAGGTTCCAGGCGAGCTCGATCGCACGCTCCTTGAAATAGTCGCCGAACGAGAAATTGCCGAGCATCTCGAAGAAGGTGTGATGGCGCGCGGTGTAGCCGACATTGTCGAGATCGTTGTGCTTGCCGCCGGCCCGCACGCATTTCTGCGAGGTCGCGGCGCGCGAGTAGGGGCGCGACTCCAGCCCGGTGAAGACGTTCTTGAACTGCACCATGCCGGCGTTCGTGAACATCAGCGTCGGATCGTTGCGCGGAACCAGCGGCGACGAGGCGACCGGTTCATGTCCATTCTCAGCGAAGTACTGCAGAAAGGTCGACCGGATCTCGTTGACGCCGCTCATGAGAGCCTCTTGGAAAAGGGAGAAGAACGGCTGCAGGAACGCCGCGGATCGGGCCTTTTAACCAGCCGTCAAAACCCTGTCCATGCCGGCGCGGACGGCGGGTCATCGGGGATCGCCTCGCCACCGCGCGAGGCTGAGTCCAGACAGCGAAACGCCCGCCAGAGGGGCGGGCGTTTCGTTCGATCGGTCGGGTCAGGCTTCCGCGCCGTCGTCCTCGTCCGGCTCGGGGCCGGTATCGAGCAACTGATCGGCGATCAGTCCGGCATTCTGGCGGATCGCCAGTTCAATCTCGGCGGCAAGGGCCGGATTGTCGCGCAGCGTCTGCTTGGAGTTCTCACGGCCCTGCCCCAGCCGCTGGCTGTTGTAGGAGAACCAGGCGCCCGACTTCTCGACGATGCCTGCCTTGACACCGAGATCGACGAGCTCGCCGACCTTCGAGACGCCCTCGCCGTACATGATGTCGAACTCGACCTGCTTGAACGGCGGCGCCAGCTTATTCTTCACCACCTTGACGCGGGTCTGGTTGCCCGTGACCTCTTCGCGATCCTTGATCGCGCCGATGCGGCGGATGTCGAGGCGGACGGACGCGTAGAACTTCAGCGCGTTGCCGCCCGTCGTCGTTTCGGGCGAGCCGAACATAACGCCGATCTTCATGCGGATCTGGTTGATGAAGATGACCATGCACTTGGAGCGCGAGATCGAGCCCGTGAGCTTACGCAAGGCCTGGCTCATCAGGCGGGCCTGCATGCCCGGCAGCGAATCGCCCATCTCGCCCTCGATTTCGGCACGCGGCGTCAGCGCCGCGACCGAATCGACCACGAGCACGTCGATCGCGCCCGAACGCACCAGCGTGTCGACGATTTCCAGCGCCTGCTCGCCCGTGTCGGGCTGCGAGATCAGAAGATCCTCGAGATTGACGCCGAGTTTGCGGGCATAGGTCGGGTCGAGCGCATGTTCCGCGTCGACGAAGGCGCAGATGCCGCCGGACTTCTGCGCCTCGGCCACCGTGTGCAGCGCCAGCGTCGTCTTGCCCGACGATTCCGGTCCGTAAATCTCGACGATGCGGCCCTTGGGCAGGCCGCCGACGCCGAGGGCGATATCGAGGCCGAGCGAACCGGTCGACACGGTCTGCACTTCGACGATCTTCTCGTTTGCGCCGAGGCGCATGATCGAGCCCTTGCCGAAAGCGCGCTCGATCTGCGAAAGCGCTGCATCGAGCGCCTTGTTCTTGTCCACCTGTGTATCCTCAACGAGACGAAGTGAATTCTGGGCCATGACGGTGAGACCTTATTCCACGGGGTGGTACGGGGCGCAATCGGAATGCCTGTGCCGATGATGTACTCTTTTTGTTCTTCCTCCACAAGGCGTGATCCCGGTTTGTTCGCAGTTTTCGTCCTTGATTCGCGGCAATCCGGTTCGTCCGATCGATGAACGAAACGTTAACGTCGTCCAAGCTCGCGTCCTCGCCGCGCATCGTCCTCGTCGGCGCCGCGCACATGGATCGCGTCGCACGATCGGGTGAGCCCTACAGGGCCGGCGCCTCGAACCCTGGCGTCGTCCAGTCCCGCGTCGGCGGAGCGGCGTTCAACGCTGCCAGGGCGTTGGCATGCTACGGCGCCCGACTCGATCTCGTGTCGGCACGAGGCGGCGATGGCGACGGACTGACGGTCGCGGAGGCGATCGAGGCGCTGGGCATCGGCGACCGCTCGTCGACCTGGCTCGATCGTCGCACCGCCCAGTATTTGGCCGTCCTCGATGCCGGGGGCGAGCTCGTCGCCGGCGTCGCCGACATGGCGATCTACGATCTCCTGTTGCCGCGCGTCCTCATGCGCCGGCATCAGCGCCAAGCTCTCATCGAGTCGGACGCCGTCTTCCTCGATGCCAACCTCCCGTCCGCGACGCTGACGCAGCTGGCCGCGACCGATCTTCGCATCGCCGCGATCGGCGTCTCGCCCGAGAAGGTCGTGCGGCTTCGGCCGACGCTGGATCGGCTCGAAGCGCTGTTCCTGTCGCGCGCCGAAGCGCTAGCGATGCTGGCGCTCGACGCCACCGCGACGGCGGACGATGTCCTTGCGGCGCTTCGTCGGGCTGGCGTGCGGAGGGCTGTCGTCACCGATGGACCGCGGTCCGCGCTCGTCGTCGACGGACCGAACGCCTGGATGCAGACGCCGCCGAACGTCGAGGCGGTGGCGGACGTGACCGGCGCGGGCGACACGCTCGCAGCGGTCGCCTTCGCGGAATGGCTCGCCGGACGCCCCTTCCTCCAGGCGGCGCGTGCCGGGATGTCGGCCGCAGCGCTCCATATCACCTCCGGCCTTCCCGCATCCTGCGCCGCCTCATGCCGGCAGCGCGGCGCCGCCCTTCCACTCGCCATTCCTCTTCCGATCGAGACGAGCCGACCATGACCCTGCCCTTCACACTCTCGCCCGCCGTCGAGGCCGCCCTCTCCGAAGGGCGCCCGGTCGTGGCGCTCGAATCGACCATCATCACCCACGGCATGCCGTGGCCGCAGAACCTCGAAATGGCGCGCGGCGTGGAAGCGCTGATCCGCGACGCCGGGGCGGAACCCGCGACGATCGTGGTGATCGACGGAACGCTGCACATCGGCCTGACCGACGAGCATCTGGCGGCGCTGGCGCAGCGGAGCGATGCGTTGAAGCTGTCGCGCGCCGACCTCGCCTACGCCGTTTCGGCGGGGCGGACGGGCTCGACCACCGTCGCCGCGACGATGATCGCGGCGGCGCTGGCGGGGATCGACGTGTTCGCGACCGGGGGCATCGGCGGCGTCCACAAGGGTGCGGAGGAAAGCTTCGACATCTCCGCCGATCTCGACGAGCTGGCGCGAACGCCGGTGATCGTGGTCTGCGCCGGCGCGAAGGCGATCCTCGATCTCAGGAAGACCTTCGAAGTGCTGGAAACGAAGGGCGTTCCCGTCGTCGGCTACGGCGTCGACGAGCTGCCGGCGTTCTGGTCGCGCTCGTCCGGCATCGCCTCGCCGATCCGGCTCGACACCGCCGACGAGATCGCCGCGTTCCAGCGGGCGCGCGAGGCGCTGGCCATCGACGGCGGCCTGCTCGTCGCCAACCCGCTCGACGCCCCGCAGGAGATCGATTCGGAAACGGTGGCGGTGTGGATCCGCGAAGCGCTGGCCGATGCCGGGCGTGACGGGATCACCGGCAAGGCGACGACGCCCTACCTCCTCAAGCGCATCTTCGAGCTAAGCGAAGGGCGTTCGCTTGCGGTCAACATCGAGCTCGTGCGGTCCAATGCGCGTCTCGCGGCCGCCATCGCCATCGCGCTGAAGGCCCTCGACGAGGGCTGAGGCGCTACTCGTCGAGCGCTTCCTTCACGGCGACGGCGAGATCGCGCAGCGAGAAGGGCTTGGGCAGGAAGCCGAACTTCTCGCCATCCGGCAGGTTCTTGGCGAAGGCGTCCTCGGCATAGCCGGAGACGAAAATGAACTTCAGTTCGGGCCGCATCTTGCGCATTTCGCGCAGCAGCGTCGGTCCGTCCATCTCCGGCATCACGACGTCGGAGACGACCAGATCGACCTTGCCGTCGATCGCCTCCATCACCTCGAGCGCCTCGATACCGCTCGAGGCCTCGTGGACTTCATAGCCGCGCATCTTGAGCGCGCGCACGTTGCCGGCCCGCACGTTGTCCTCGTCCTCGACCAAGAGGATGGAGGCGGTGCCGGACAAATCCATCTTCGCCGGCGAGACCGCCGTCGTGGTTTCGGACTTCAGCATCGGCAGGTCTGCGGGAATATGCCGCGGCAGGAAGATGCGGAACGTCGTGCCCTCGCCGAGCTTCGACTCGACGAAGATGAAGCCGCCCGACTGCTTGACGATTCCGTAGGCCATAGAGAGGCCGAGCCCGGTTCCCTTGCCGATATCCTTCGTCGTGAAGAACGGCTCGAAGATGCGCTCGGCGACGTCGGCCGGCATGCCCGAGCCGGTGTCCGCGACCTCCATCAACACGTAGTCGCCCTCGATCAGCTCGGCATAGCCGAAGGCTTTGATCTCGCCCGCCGGGACATTGCGCGTCGAGATCGTCACGCGGCCGTTGGTCGACATGGCGTCGCGGGCGTTCTGCACGAGGTTCGTCACCACCTGCTCGAACTGGCCGATGTCCGCCATGACGGGCCAGAGATCGCGGGCATGGTGCCGTTCGAGCTTCACGAGATCGCCGGAGATGCGCTTCAGCAGCAGGTGCATGTCGGCGACGACGTCGGTCAGGTTCAGCATCTTCGGGCGCATCGTCTGACGGCGCGAATAGGCGAGAAGCTGTCGCACGAGCGAGGCGGCACGGTTGGCGCTCTGCTTGATGAGCAGCAGGTCCTGGAACGACGGATCGCCGGTGCGGTGGTTGAGGAGGAGGAAGTCCACCGAGGCGGTGATGATCGTCAGCACGTTGTTGAAGTCGTGCGCGATGCCGCCGGCGAGATTGCCGACCGCCTGCATCTTCTGGCTCTTGGCGAACTGGTCTTCCAGCGTGCGCTGCTGGGTGATGTCGACTCCGTAGAGGATGGCGACCTCGCCAGTGTCGTCACGCGAATCCGAGTTGGCGCTGATGTAGAGGCGCGAGGACCGGACGGGATCGGTGACGAGCTCGGCGTCGACCGAGGGAATGTCGGCCTGCCCGCGTCCCGCGGCGGCCAGGGCCTGGCGCAGCGCCTCTCGGTTTTCGTCGCGCACGCAGTCGGTGATGAGGGCCGAGCCCGAGGCGGCGGTCTCTCCGAACAGCCGGGCGAAGGCACCGTTGGCGCGCGCGACGCGGCCCTGCGCGTCGAGCGCGGCGATCGCCATCGGCGAGGAATTGAAGAAGCGCATGAAACGCACTTCGGCCGCCCGCAGCGCACCCTCCTTCTCGCCCGCGCCCGAGCGGTTGAGGACGAGGGTTCGGGTCAGCCCCGGCGCGCCGTCGCCGGTGCGCGCGACGTTGCGCAGTAGCCGCACGGGAAGCCGCTGCCCGGTGGCGGTCACGAGGTCGATGTCCACCGTCGAGATGCCGGTCTCGTCGTCGGTGCGCTCGCCCCGCTTCATGAAGGTCGCCGCGTCGTCGCCGACATGGTCGAAGATCGAGCGCGAATAGGGCTTGAAGGTCGCGAGATCGACGCCGAGCCAGTCGGCGAGCGTGGCGTTGATGTAGGCGATGGCGCCCTTCTCGTCGGCCGCGAAGAAGCCGGCGGGTGCATGATCGAGATAGTCGATGGCATGCTGCAGATCGCGGAAGAAGTTTTCCTGCTCCTCGCGCTCGGGCGTGATGTCGGCGATCTGCCAGGCCTGCATCGTATGCCCCTCGGCCGGAAGCGGGCGAACGGACGCGCGGTACCAGCGCGGGGCCGCGTCAGCGCCGCCGCCAAGCTGGCGCGTCAGCCGAAACTCCTCCTGTCCGGCGGTGTTCTCGCGCGCCAGGTTCGCCAGTCGGTAGATCGCCTCGGATGCCTCGGGTTCGCGCGAGAGCAGGCGCTCGAGCGTACGCACGTCGCTGGAAGCCGGCGCGCCCGTCACCTCGCCATAGGCGCGGTTGGCATAGACGATCCGCGCGCGTCGATCGGTGATGATGGTGCCGGTGGGCAGTTCGTCGAGAAAGTCCTTCGCGATGTCGCGCCGCGAATCGCGACCGCCGAACCGGAGGATGCCGAGCGCCAGAGCGAACACCGCGGCGATGCCCACCATCGCGAGGAGACCGAAGATCGCGAGAAGCGCGATCGCCCCGTAGACGTGACCGAAGAGCGCGAGCGTCGCGGCGAAGAGGAACAGGAACCCGGCGAGAAACAGCAGGCGGCGCACGCCGACCGAATCCGTCTTGCGATCGATCAGGGGCTTGTCGCTCATGCCGGACGCCGACTGTTCCACAGGTGATGCTCCATGCGCCGGAATCCGCCCTTTCGGTTAACGAGCGAAAGGAATACGAGCGTGGGGCGCCAAACGCACGAGAATCTGTCGGATTTGCGCCGGATGACGTCGTCCGACATGATACGAATCGGAAGTAGGGACGGAAGCTGACCTGGCGCTGGACCGGATCGGCCTTCACCCTATCAGGAAATACGGACCGCCGCTCGCCGCCGTCAAGCGGAGCGAGCGGCGCTCTTCGGAGGAAGTTTATATGCGTGAGTGGCTTGCCGGCGTTGTTGGCGAAAATCTGGCGCCGGTGGTCTCGGTGATCCTGGCCGCGGCCGTGGTCATTCTGCTCGCACTGGTCCTCATCGGTCTGGCGAAACGCGTCTTCTCCGGCACCGGCGGCATCGGAAGCCGTTCGCGCGCTCCGCGTCTGGCAGTTCTGGACGTGACGGCGATCGATCCCAAGCGAAAGCTGGTTCTCGTGCGGCGCGACGAGGTGGAGCACCTGCTTCTCATCGGCGGGCAGAACGATCTGGTGGTCGAGCCGACGATTCTACGGGGCCAGGTTGCGCGCCGGCCGCGTGTCGATGGCGCCGCGCCGCGCCGCGAGCCCGAAGTCGCCCGCGACGCTCCAGCCGATCGGGTGGCCGCGCCCGTACCGCCGCGCCGCGTTCCCGCGGTGTCCTCGTCCGATACGCTCGCGCCCGTCGTCGATCTGCCGCTCGCCGAAACAGTCTTGCCGGTTTCCATCAGCCCGCGCGAGACCACCGCTTCCCGCCAGCGAGCCGCCGCGCGGGTCGAACCGCTCGTCGATGCACCCTCGGCGCCGCGCGGCGACGAGGGCACGCGGTCCGGCGAGCCCGACAGTCTCTTTCCCACCCCCACCCTGCCCGGGCGCGGCGATGACGTAAGTCTTCCCTCGAAGCCCACTCGCGAAATTCCGCAGCCGCCGGGCGGCGCGGCGATGCGATCGCCGGAAACCGATCCAACGCCACCGTCGGACATTGGACGCCGGGCCCCAGCCGACGCGCGGCCTGCCTGGATGATGGCGAACCCGGAGCCGCAGGATCGGTCGCCGCCGAAACAGGACGGCGTCAACCCATCGACCCGCGCAGCCGAGCCGGTCGAGGATCTGCGTTCCCGCGGCGACGCGGGCGGCGCTCCTGCACCGGTGATCTTCGCTTCGCCCGTTCTGCCGACCTCTCCAGCGCGCCCGACAGTCTCTTCGCCGGCGGTGACAGCGCAGACACGACCCGAACCGTCGGCTTCGATCGCGAGCCCGGTTCTCCCGCCTGCTCCCACGGCCACAGCGCAGACATCTCCCACCGCGCCGCGCTCGATGGCGACTCCAACCCTGCCCGTGCCGGTCCGTGCACCAACCCTCCCCTTGCCGCCGTTGCAGCGCCCGGAACCGGCGCCCCCAGCGCCCCCCGCATCCCCGCGTTCGCTCTGGTCGCCCGCAACGGCGACGACGCCCGGTAACGTACGCGCCGCGACGCCCGAAACCATGCCGTTGGAACGTGCTCCGACATCGGCGGGTTCAAGCGATCCGATTCCCGTCACGACCTCGTTCATCGAGGCTCCGAGAGCGGACGCCGCACCGGCTTCGGAGGCACGCGCCGAACCCGCTCGCGCTGTGCCGGCGCCAAGCCGTAGCGGTCCGGCGCCCTTCCCGGCAGCGCCCGGCACGAGCAATTCGGCTCCCGCGGGCGCCTCTGCGGTTCCCGCACCGGTCGCATCCACGCCGTCGTCCGAACCGGATAGCCGTCAGCCATTGTCGGTTCGCAGCTTCGCGACGACGATCCAGGAGCGGCGCACTACGGTGCCAACTGTGACCGAACCACGGCCCGTTCCGACGACGCCGATCGCCCCTCCCGTACCGGCGGCGCCTGCAGCATCAGCGGTGGCATCCGCCCGCGCGAACGACGTGGATACGCCTCGGGTGGACCCGGTTGCGACGCCGAAGTCCGCGGAGGCGACCGATTCCTCAAGCGAACGTGACGCTGAAGCAGCGGAGACGCGCCCCCTGACGCTCGAGGAGGAGATGGAGCGTCTGTTGCACGACTTCACGATCGACGTTTCTGACCGGCGCTGAGAGATGAGAGCGAAGGGGCGACTGGACGCTGGGGTAAGAGCGACTACGACAGCACAGGTCGCCAGTGCCTTTCCCGGTGCCAAGGTCTGGCGCGAGGCGAATGAACAGGTCGCACGCCGGTTGATGAACCCGCGTGGGTGGCCTGATCCTTCTGAGCGTCACCATCATGGTTTCGATGGGCCGCCGGCGACGACAGCTAGACGCTCGTGCTGGCCGTCATCGGACGGAACGCGTCGCATCGGCTATCGGTTCGGTCGATCACCGTTCCGCCGTCTCACGGTCCGAGCCTGTCCCATGCCGGCAACCTCCGCCCATGAAAAAGCCTCCGCATCGAGCTTCGATGGGAGGCTGCATGAGCTGGGAGGCAAGATCGGCGCGGTGACGAACCGGCGACACTACTCGTCGCGGTAGACCTTTTCGCGCCGCTCGTGACGTTCCTGAGCTTCGAGGGACATGGTCGCGATTGGCCGCGCATCGAGCCGCCGCAAGCTGATGGGCTCGCCCGTCTCCTCGCAATAGCCGTAGCTGCCGTCGTCGATCCGCTCGATCGCCGCGTCGATCTTGGCGATCAGCTTGCGCTGGCGGTCCCTCGCCCGCAGTTCGATGGCCCGATCGGTTTCGGATGACGCACGGTCGGCGGCGTCCGCCTGGTTCGAGCTTTCGTTGGCGAGAGCATCGAGCGTCTCGCGTGATTCCCGTAGAATGTCGGCCTTCCAGGCGAGCAGCTTCTTGCGGAAATATTCCTTCTGGCGATCGTTCATGAACGGCCCGTCCTCGGGAAGCCCCGTTCCGATCGGTCGGGTTTCGCTCATATGCTTCCTCCAAGATCGCCGTCGCGGTGCTTATAGCGGGGGAGGAAACCGTGAACAAGGCTCGAAAAACCGCATGGTCCCGCGTCGCACCCCTCGCGTAAGCCTCGACAGGCGCTTGCCTTTCCGCAAAGCGAACACCCTCTGGAGG
Source organism: Aureimonas pseudogalii (assembly GCF_014196835.1). Lineage (GTDB taxonomy): Bacteria > Pseudomonadota > Alphaproteobacteria > Rhizobiales > Rhizobiaceae > Aureimonas > Aureimonas pseudogalii. Next base: position 103,791 of record NZ_JACIEK010000008.1, on the reverse strand, counting down.
GCGCGGAGCGTCGGGGCGCCGCCTTCTTGTCAAACGCGAAACCGGGCCCGAAGGCATCGCGTGCAGATTGAAGGGCGTAGCGGGACGTCGTCGTCTTCGGGTCCGCTGGCCGCCCTTTTTCCCTTCGATCGATCGAGAGCGTGATGGGCCCAACGATGACGACGCATCTTCACCTTCTGAGGCACGCGCATTCGTCCTGGGCGGAGCCGGGACAGCGCGATCATCAGCGCCCGCTGGACGAACGCGGACGCCGCGAGGCCACCCGGCTGGCGGGGGAACTCGCCGCGAGGCCGAGAGCAGTCGATCGTGTCGTCTGTTCGACGGCGACACGTGCGGTGGAGACCTTCGATCTCATCCGCCCCGCGCTGCCCAACGGCTTCACCGTCGAGTGGTCGGATGCGCTCTATGCCGAGGGTGTCGACGCTTATTTCTCCGCCCTTCGATCTGCGCCCGGGAGCGTTCTTCTCGTCGGCCACAATCCGACGCTCGAAGAACTCGTCGACTCGCTGGCGCCCACCGTCGAATCGAGCCTGCAAGACGGGATCGGCACGGCGAACTGGCTGACGCTGCATCACGAACCCGTCGGCGACGATGAAGGGGCATGGCGGTTGAGCGAGATCTGGCGACCGTGAGATCGAAGCCGTCGGACACCTGTCGGCAGAGCGCCACGGCAACTATATGAGACTTCCTCTTCCTCGACCGAAAGTCGCCACCCCTTCATGACGTCCTTCGCCGACGAAGCGCGGATCGCCCTCGACAATCTCACCGATCGCGGCGCCGGCCTGTTCCATCCGACCCTTCGCCTGGGGGTCGCCGGCCTGTCTCGCGCCGGCAAGACGGTGTTCATCACATCGCTCGTCCACAACCTGCTGCATGGCGGGCGGTTGCCGATGCTGGAGGCGCAAAATTCCGGGCGCATCAGCCGAACCTACCTGGAGGAACAGCCGGACGACGCGGTGCCGCGCTTCCAGTACGAGGAGCATATCCGCGCCGTTCTCGAAGATCGTGTCTGGCCGCAATCGACGCGCGCCATCTCGGAACTGCGCCTGACCATCGAATACGAGTCGGCGTCCGGTTGGTCGCGCCTCTTCTCGCCGGGCCGGCTCTCGCTCGACATCGTCGACTATCCCGGCGAATGGCTTCTCGACCTGCCGCTCCTCGATAAGGACTTCGCGACCTTCTCACGCGAATCGCTGGAGCGGGCACGGCTGCCGGCGCGCGCGTCGATGGCCGCGGCCTATCTCGCCGTCGCCGACGCCGTGCCGCTGGACGACCCCGCCGACGAGGCGACGAGCCTGCGCCTTTCGCAGGCCTTCGCCGACTACCTGCGCGCCTGCCGACAGGACAAGACGGCGCTCTCGACTCTACCGCCCGGGCGCTTCCTGATGCCCGGCGACCTCGAAGGCTCGCCGGCGCTCACCTTCGCGCCGCTCCCCGTCGAGCCCGGCCGCGTCTACCCGAAGGGCAGCTTCGCCGCCGTGCATGCCCGCCGATACGAGGCCTACAAGACGGTGGTCGTGAAGCCCTTCTTCCGCGACCACTTCGCCCGGCTCGACCGGCAGATCCTCCTCGTGGACGCCCTGCAGGCGATCAACGCCGGGCCTGATGCCGTGGCCGACCTGGAGATGGCGCTCAGTGACATTCTCGAATGCTTCCGGCCGGGCCGGGCGAGTTGGCTCGGCTCGCTGCTGACGCGGCGCATCGACCGCATTCTCGTGGGCGCGACGAAGGCCGACCATCTGCACCGCGAGAGTCATCCCAAGCTCGAGGCCATCGTGCGGCGGCTCGTCGACAAGGCGATCGAACGCGCCCGCTTCTCCGGCGCCGCCACCGAGATCGTCGCGATGGCGGCCATCCGCGCAACGCGCGAGGGAACCGTCCCGGACGGGGGGCGCACCCTGCCGGTGATCGTGGGAACGCCGATGGTGGGCGAGACGATCGGCGGCGAGCGCTTCGACGGCGAGACGGAGACGGCGGTGTTTCCCGGCGATCTTCCGGCCGACGTCTCGCGCCTGCTGCGTGGCGGGCCGGCGCTCGATCCCGTCACCTTCGTTCGCTTCCGCCCGCCCCGTGTGGAGCGAACCGAAGACGGCATCAAGCTGTCGTTGCCCCATGTCCGGCTCGACCGCGCCCTGCAGTTCCTGATCGGGGACCGGCTGACATGAGCGACCTCCCGCCCCGCCGCCCCGCCGCCTTCCGGATCGATCCACCGCCGACGACAACCGCTGCCCCCGAGCCGCCGCGCATGCCGCGGGCCTTCGGCGACCTCGGGCGCATCGAGATCGCCGCCGACGAAGGGTTCGAGACCGAGGCGATGGCGACGCTCGACGCCGAGCCCGCCCGCCGCCACGCCCGGCGCCCGTTCTCGTTCGGCCGCCTGCTGATGGGCGCGCTCGGCGTGCTCGTGTCGCTCGTCACGGGCCTGGCGATCGACGATTTCGTGCGCGATCTCTTCACGCGCGCCGACTGGCTCGGCTGGATGGCCGTCGGCGTCACGGGGCTCGCCCTCGTCGGACTTTTCGGCATCGCTGGACGCGAGATCCGCGGTATCGTCAAGCTCAACCGGGTCGAACGAGAACGGCTGGACGGGGCCGCGGCCTACGAGAGCGATTCGGCGCGCGACGCGCGCGACGTCGTCTCCCGCCTCGTGGCGCTTCTCGCCTCCCGGCCCGAGAGCGCGCGTGGCCGCGAGAGACTGGCCGCGACGCGCGACGACGTGATCGATGGTCGCGATCTCGTGACGCTCGCGGAGCGCGAGCTTCTGCTGCCGCTCGATGCGCGCGCTCGGGCACTTGTGCTCGCAGCGTCGAAGCGCGTCTCGGTGGTCACTGCCGTCAGCCCGCGCGCCATCGTCGATCTCGCCTTCGTGTTCTTCGAGACGATCCGTCTCGTGCGTGCGATCTCCGAGCTCTACGGCGCCCGCCCCGGCACGATCGGGCTCGTCCGACTGACCCGCGACGTTCTGGCGCATCTCGCCGTGACGGGGTCGATCGCGGTCGGCGACAGTCTGATCCAGCAGGTCGTGGGTCATGGACTGGCGACGAAGCTCTCGGCCAAGCTCGGCGAGGGCGTCGTCAACGGCCTTCTCACCGCCCGGATCGGACTGGCGGCGATGGACCTCTGCCGGCCGCTGCCGTTCCTCTCCGTCCAGCGTCCGCGAATCGGCGACTTCCTGAACGATCTCACGCAGTTCGGCCGCAACGAGAACGGCCGTGCGCCGTGATCCACCTGTGTCGGCGCGCCTCTTCAGGGCGCCATCGAAAAGGATCGGTTAACCAATCGAGCGGATAAAGGAAGCAACGCACCCGCCTCCTCGCCCGAACGGTTTTCTCCATGATCCGACCGCTCCTGACCGCCCTGTCGCTCTCCCTCGCCGTTGCGGCGGCCTGCGGCTCGGCCGCTGCCGCCGACAAGGACGAAGCTTTCTTCCAGACCGTCTTCGGCCGCTGGACGGGCCCCGGAGAGATCGTCGCCGGCAAGTACAAGGGAACGAAGTTCGTCTGCGACCTTAGCGGCGAGAAGCCGTCGACGGATGTCGGCATGGCGCTCGACGGCACATGCCGGGTCGGCATGTTCTCGCAGCCGATGTCGGCAAAGTTCACGAAGGGTGGCTCGTCCTACAAGGGCGCCTTCCTCGACGGCTCCAAGGGCAAGGGCCTCGACATCATCTCCGGCGACGTCGACGGCAATCGGGTCGTGGTCGGCCTTGACCGCAAGCAGTTGAAGGGCGCGATGGTCGCCCGCCTCGTCGATCCCGACAAGCTGAACATCACCATCTCGGTGCAGGTCGCCGACGAACTCGTGCCGGTGATCGGCATGAATCTGAAGCGCGACGCCAGCGTCAAGCGGGCATCGCTGGCGGACTGAGCGGCGGCCGCCACCAGTCGCTCGCCTCGTCCGCGATCTCGATCCCGTCCTGCGGCACTTCCGCCAGCCACGAGTCGATCGTTCGCCCGGCGATCCGCAGGTCCGGGGCAATGCGCGACAGCGGCAGGAGCACGAACGCCCGGCCCAGCATGCGGGGGTGCGGCAGCTGCAATGCCTCCTCCGCGACGATTTGGCCGCCGAAGTCGAGAATGTCGAGATCGATGGTGCGCGGCCCCCATCGCACACCGCGGCGCCGATGCAGCAGTCGCTCGACATCAAGACACAGCGTGAGAAACGCCGTCGGCGACAGCGTCGTGAAAATCGCCGCGCAGGCATTGAGGAAGTCCGGCTGGTCGGTCTTGCCCCAGGGGGGCGTGCGATAGAGCGGCGAGACAGCGAGGACCGAGTGACCCGGCTCGGCTTCCAGCACCTGCAGAGCCTCCGCCATTTGCCGCCTGGGGTCACCGAGATTGCCGCCGAGGCTGAGATAGGCGTGCGTCACTTCGCCTCCCCCACGGCGAGTGCGGCGTCGACCAGAGCCAGCGCATCGCGGTTGGCCGCGACGTCGTGGACCCTGAAGATCGCTGCGCCGCGCTCGCGCAGGAGGACGCTGGTCGCCGCGGTGGCGTGATCGACGCCGCGTTCGTCCCGCAGCCCGGCCCGGACGAAGCGCTTGCGCGAGGTCCCGACCAGAAGCGGGTAGCCGAGCGCGTGCAGCTCGGCACATCGCATCATCAGGCGAAGGTTCTCGGTCGTATCCTTGGCAAAGCCGAACCCCGGGTCGAGCACGATGCGATCAGCGGAAATGCCAGCGTCGCTTGCCAGCCTCAACGACCGACCAAGGAACGCGAACTGGTCGTCGATCACGTCGGCGAGCTTCTCGCGCTCGCGGCCGGTGTGCATGATGCACAGCCCGACGCCGGTGCGGGCGGCCAGCGTGGCCATGCCGGCGTCCCGCTGCAGGCCCCACACGTCGTTCACGATATGCGCGCCGGCGGCGACGGCCAGCGCCGCGGTCTCGGCGCGATAGGTGTCCACCGAAACGAGGCAGCGTCCAGCTGCCGCCAACCGCTCGATCACGGGCAGGACACGGCGCTGCTCCTCGGCCGGCGAGACCGGATCGGCACCAGGACGGGTGGACTCGCCGCCGACGTCGACAATCTCGGCGCCCGCCTCGACCATCGCGTGCGCAGCCTCCTCGGCTCGTTCGGGATCGCCTGCGAACCGGCCGCCATCGGAGAAGCTGTCGGGCGTCACGTTGAGGATGCCCATCAGGACGGCGCGCGGTCCAAGACGCAGCCGGCGGCCATGGGCGAGGGTCCAGAACCGTTCACCGAAGGCGCACCGCAGGCCTTCGTGGGAACTTGCGAAAACGTCGTGAGAAAATTCAGTCATAAGGCAGTTGTGCCATTCCGATAATCGCGTAGCGTGAGGCCAGGATCTTTCAAGCCGTCGAGGCCGTCGATGAATCTGGTTCATGCCCTGAGTGCCGCACTGCTGCTGTTGCCGACGGTTCCGGCGGTGGCAGGATCCATATCAGAGCGGACGACCTACTTCATGGTGCAGGGCACGACGCTCGATGAGCTGAACAATTCGTTCGGACGGGGCGGTCCGCTCCTGGGGGGCGGCGAGCGACATGGTGGCAAGACGGCCGTGACCTTCACACCGGCCTTCGACTATGCCGAACGTCAGGGCGGATGCTCGGTGAAGAGCGCCAGCGTTCGTCTGAACGTGGTGACGACGCTGCCGAAATGGTCGCCGCCGGCTGGCGCGACGCGGGAGATGACGATCCTCTGGCGCACCATGCGGGACGAGATCGCTACCCACGAAAGCCGACATGCAGCGATTGCCAAGACGTGGCAGGCGCGCATGGAGAACGAGATCCGGTCGCTGCCACCGCGTGCCACCTGCGCCGACATGAAGCGGGTGGCGGACATGGCGTTTCGCGGCGATCTCGCCGAACACGACCGGGCCCAGCGAAACTTCGACCGGGTCGAGTCCTCCGTGGCGGACACCAGGGTCAAGCGCCGCATCGACAAGAATCTCGGGCAGTTCGTTCTTCGCTGACCGCAGCATACCAGCCGCTTGGCCGACTCGCGAAATCAGGCCTGCCGAGCCGGCACCGTGAGGGTCAGGCCGGCAAGGTCGGGGCGAATGCGAATCTGGCACGACAGGCGCGAGTTCGAGCGAACGTCGAGCGCGAAGTCCAGCATGTCCTCTTCCATCGCCTCCATCGGGGCAAGCTGCTCGGCATGGTCGCCGTCCACATAGACATGGCAGGTGGCACAGGCGCAGGCGCCGCCACAATCGGCGTCGATACCGGGAACGTCGTTGCGGATCGCGTTCTCCATCGCGCTCGACCCGTCGGCGGCGTCGATGTCGTAGCGGGTTCCGTCGTGCGCGATGAAGGTGATGGCGGTCATGCCGTTCGCTAGGCCACGGCCGTATTGCGTGTCAATCGCCAACGCCTGGCGACGTCGCTAGATCGGCTGCTGCATCGAGCGAAGGAACAGCGTGACGCGCGCCATTTCCCTTTCGACCGACGCGAGGTGATGGGCGTTCTCCGGTTCGCTCTCGAGCCGTGATGCGGCGTTGGCCAGGGAGAAGGCGCCGACATTGCGTGCCGACCCCGCCATCGCATGGGCGGCCGTCGCGCGTCGCGCCTCGTCGGCGCCGACGAGGCTCGCCGAAATGGCGGCGATCTGGGTGCGCAGCAGATCGAGGATCTCCGCTTCGAGAGCCCGATCGCCCATCGTCTGAATGGACAGGTGAACGAGGTCGACCGGTCGGTCCCGCGACGGACAGGCGGATGGCGGGGCCCAGCCTCGGCGAGATCCCGGCTCGAATGTCTCGCTCGCTGCGAACATGATCTCTCTCCTCTGCCCGGTGCGTTTTGGGCGGCAGTTCCGCTGCGCGGGACTGCGCTTCGATCGGCTCGGGCTCTCTTCACGATGCGCCGGAAGCGGTGTAGGTTTCCTCAACGCGCACTGGTCTCCCGCCGTCCTGCACGGCAGAGTTGATGACGTCTTTCGCAAGACGGGAAACTTCGTCCGAGTAGCGTTAACCAAATGTTTAAACTTGTACCGAACCACCGTTTTAACGGTTTCCTTCGGCACGCTGCGTATCTACCTTGTCCAAGAGTGAATTCCGACTTGAGTCCGTTCTTCGTGGCGGACCCGAGACAACGGTTGGACTGACGTTCGTTCGTGGGCAAGCGAACCGAGGTCCGCGACCGGGCGTAACCGAGTATCGAGGCGTAGCGGACCATGTCGAAGATCAAGACGGCCGAACAGCTTTCCGAAGAAGCGATGCGGGAACTCGAGGCGACGCTTCAGGGCGCCGACTTCGAGACGCCGACGGATGGCGGAGCCAACGTTTCGGGCACGGCGCAAGGCCATGTCGAGGCGGAGACGCTGAAGGCCGACGACGTGTCGATCGACTTTGCCTTCTCGGAGTTCGATCGAACCGTCGAGGCTGCCACCAGCGCATTCCGTCAGGAAGCCGCCGCTCCCGAAGTCCCCATAGACGAGACGTCGTCTGCCTCCGAAGGCGTCGACGAGCCGGTGGCCGAAGCCGAGCCGACGGATGACTTCTTCCTCGGCGAAGAAGAACTGATCGCCGCCGTTGCGAGCGAGGCGCCGGACGACCGGACCACCGAGGAGCCTTCGCTGCACGCGGCCCCCGAGGTCGTCGCCGTGGCCGGTGGTGCCGCTGCCGCCAGCGCCGCCGAAGAGGCCCGTCGCCCGCGTTCGACGCTCGGCGAGCCGGCGTCCCGCCAGCCGGTGTTTACCGAGGCACCGCAGCCGACCCGCGCCCCGTCGGCGACACAGCCCGCCGGCCCTCGTGATTTCAAGACGAGTGTCGCCAACGACGAGAAGCGGTCCGCGAGCGTCATGGCGGATGCCCTCCTTTCCCGCCGCGCGTCCGGTCGTCATCTGGTCGCGGGCTTCGCGGCGGCCGGCGCCTGGGTGGTGCTGTCGGGCCTCGCCGCCGCAGCCTTCTTCAACAATGGCAGCTTCGCGCCTCTCGGCAGCGAAGGCGGCAGTGCGTTAATGCTCGCCATCGTGGCAGCCGCGGTCGTGCTTCCCGCACTCCTCATCGTCGCCTTCGCGATGATGATGCGCCGGTCGCAGGATCTGCGCTTGATGAGCCGTTCGATGGCCGAGGTGGCACTTCGCCTTGCCGAGCCGGAGACGGTGGCCTCGGAGCGCGTCGCCAGCGTCGGTCAGGCCATTCGCCGTGAGGTCGCCTCGCTCGGCGAAGGCGTCGAGCGCGCGCTGTCGCGCATGAGCGAGCTCGAAGGCATCGTGCATTCGGAGGTGTCGTCGCTCGAGCGAGCCTACGCCGACAACGAAGTGAAGATCCGTTCGCTGGTCGCCGACCTCGCCAGCGAGCGCGAGGCGATGCTGTCCCATGCCGAGCGTCTGCGTACCTCCGTCGTCGGTTCGCACGACCGTCTGGTCGGCGACGTCGACAGCGCGTCGCAGCGCATTCTCGCACAGGTCGAGGACGCCTCTCAGCGCTTCCACCGCATCCTCGACGAACGTGGCGAAGCGCTGTCGCGCTCCTACGACGATCGCTCGCGCTCTCTGATGACGCTGTTCGACGAGCGCAGCGCGCAGGTCGATGCGGCTCTCGCCGGCAACACGGCCATCGTGGTGGAGCAGATTTCACGCACCGCGGATGAAACCACGTTGCGCCTGCAGAAGACCGGCGCGGCGCTGGCCAAGGCCTTGGAACGCCAGACCGCGGAGCTTCGAACCCGCTCCGACGAATTGGTGGCGCAGGTCGAATTCGTGGGCACGGAAGCGGGCGATCGCCTCGCGGCCTCGAATGCCCGTGTTCTGCAGCTCCTCTCCGAGCGGTCCGATCGCCTGTCGAACGATGCCGAAGTCTTCGACCGCACGCTGGCCGAGACGCTCGATGCGCGGTCCACGCGTCTTCTGTCCGACGGGGAGGCCCTCGCTGGCCGGATCGCGGCGAGCGTCGACGAGCGGGTGTCGATGATGTCGTCGGCGACCGACGGCTTCCTGCGTCGGATGGACGAAGGCTTCGGCGAGCGCATCGAACGCGCGACCGGGCTGCTCGACGATCGCAACGCCTCGTTGCTGCTCCAGTTCGACCAGCGCCTCGCATCGCTGGAAGAAACGCTGTCCGGCAAGGGCGCGACACTCGTCACCACCATCGAAGGCCGCGCCGCCGCCATCGATCGCTCCACCGACCGGATCGCAGAGGCGCTGGGTCAGCGCACCAGCGAATTCGCCAAGGTGCTGTCGGAGAAGACCGGCGAGATCGGCCGCGTCTTCGCTGAGGGGCATGCCTCGGTCAACCGGACGGCGGAAGGTGCGGTCCAGTCCGTCGATGCCGCGCTCAAGCGCCAGGCGGCCGGGCTCCACTCGACCTTCGAGTCCCATATCGGCTCGCTCGGCGCCGTTCTGAGCGATCGCTCGGCCGACATCGACACGTCCCTCGCCTTCGCCCAGCAGTCGCTTCTGGCCAGCCTCGAAGAGCGCGGTCAGGCGATCACGCAGGCGATCGAGACGAACGTCTCGCGCATCGAGACGGTCCTCGAAGGCACCGACGGTCGCCTCTTCGCCGGCGTCGATTCGCGCTCGGCCGATCTGCAGCGGGCCTTGGACGAACGCGCCGATCGGATCCACCGCCTCCTCGCCGAGAGCCAGACATCGGTCGGCACCGATCTCGACGACCGCCTCTCGCGCATCACCACGCTGCTCTCGGAGCGCAGCGCCGCGATCAACGTCGCGCTCGACGATCATTCGCGCACCCTCTCCTCCGACCTCGACCGCCGCCAGGGTGAGATCGACACTCTCATGGCCGACCGCACGGGTCGCTTCCTCGAAGGCCTGGACGAGCGCTCCACCGCGCTGACCACGGGTCTCGCCGATCGCATCTCCGCTAGCGAGGCGTTCATGCGCTCGAGCGGCGAGCGCCTGTCGGACTCGCTGGAAGCCTACACGGCGCGCGTCGGCGACGACGTGATCGCCCGCCTCGAGACGGCCCTCCTCACCGGCGACGACCGCCGGTCGGAGTTCCTGTCGCGGCTGGAGACACAGACCGCCGGCATCGAAACCACCTTCGAGCGTTCGGTGCAGCTCGTCGCCGACAATCTCGCCGCGCGGATCGTCGATCTGCAGTCCGCGATCGATACGTCCAAGACCGACTTCGTCGCCAGCCTCGATGCGCGTACCGGCATGTTCGGTCGCGAGATCGACCAGAACGCCAGCAACATCCTCACGGCGGTCGAAAACGCCCTGACGCTGCTGATCCAGGGCCTCGACGGTCGCGGCGTCTCGCTTCGCGAAAGCGTCGAGCATGCCCGCACCGCGATGCTCGAAGGTCTCGACGAGCGCGTCACCTCGATGCGCAGCATCGTCGACACGTCGCAGACCTCCCTCCTTGGCGATCTGACGGACCGCACCGACCGCCTCGCCTCGGAACTGGATCGTGGAAACGCTGCGATCGTCGAGACGCTGGACACGCGCATCGAAGCGCTGCGCCAGTCATTGTCGGACTCCGACGGTCAGCTTGCGGTGGCGATGGACGAGCGCCGCGAGAACCTCACGGCCGCCATCGAGGATGTCGCGAGTTCGCTGGCCGCCACGCTCGGCGATCGCGCAGACGACGTCCGCCGCGTGCTGGAGCAGAGCGCCGGCAACGTCTCCACGACGCTGGAGGCCAAGCGCGACGAGATCGTCGCCGCGCTGGAGACGGGAACCGCCACCCTGTCGCTCGCCGTCGAAGAGCGTACGGACGCCATGTCCGCCAATCTCGAACGCGGCCTCGCCAACGTGGAGCGGACGCTCTCGGGCCGAACCTCGCTGATCGCCGACACGCTGCGCGACACGATCGTCGCCGCCACGGCCACGATGGGCCAGGAGGCGGACCGCGCCCGCATCGGTCTCGAAACCGAGACCCAGAAGATCGCCATCGTGATCGGCGAACTCGGCAACGTCTTCCGCGCCTCCTCCGAGGAAGCGCAGTCGCGCTTTGCCGAGGAAGTCGCGAAGTTCGAAGAGCGCATTCAGGCCGTCGCCCGCTCCGTGCAGGAGACCTCCGAGACCGCACGCACCGAACTCACGGGCGAGAGCGCCCGCATTGCCGAAGGCATCGCATCGAGCGCGGACACCATCCGCGCCATGACCGAGGAAGCTCGCGGTCGCTTCGCAGCGGAGGCAGAGACGCTCGGCCGTAACGTCGCAGAGGTTGCCGACCGCATGCGCGGCGACGCGCAGGAGATCCGCGAGTCGCTGGCCCTCGAAGGCGACGCCTTCACGACGCAGATCGGCGGCGCCTCGCTTGCCATGCGGACAGAAGCCGAGGCCGCCCGCGAGCGCCTTGCCCTCGTCGCCGGCGAATTTGCCGGTGGCCTGGAGGACATGGCCGAGCGCCTTCGCCAGGACGCCGAGGCGGCTCGCCGCATCGTCGCCGATCAGGCGTCCAGCCTGTCGAGCGACGTCGAGGCTGCGGCCGAGCGGCTGCGCCTCGTCGGAGACCGCACGCGCGAACAGTTCTCCACCGATGCCCGTCAGATCCGCGAGGAGGTCGCCTCCGCTGCGATCCAGATCCGCGAGCACGCCGATCTCATCCGCCACGACGTCTCCGAGCAGTCGGCGGCCATCGTCGGCGAGTTCACCAACGCCAGCTCGCATCTGCGCGACGCCGGCGAGGCTTCGCGCCGCCTGATCCTCGACGACGCCAGCCGCATCGCGGCGGAAGTCGGAAACGTCGCGGCCGCGATGCGCGGCGAGACCGACCGCGTGCAGAATGAGCTTGGCGCGCATGTGCAGCGGATGATCGAAGAGGTCGCCACCGCAACGGACCGCGTCCAGGCCAGCACCGGCGAGACGCGCGAGCGCCTGACTGCCGAGAGCGTCCGCCTCGTCGAAGAGCTCGATGCCGTCGCGCTGTCGATGAGCGAGCAGGCCGAGGCCGCGCGCAAGCGCCTTCTCGGCGACGCCGAGGCCTTCTCGGGCCGCGTGCAGGAGGCCGCCGCGCTGATCCACGGGGAGACCGATCGCTCCTCGTCGTCGCTCGACGAGCGGGCGACCCGTTTCGCCGCGGAACTGTCCGGTCTGTCCGCCCAGCTGTCGATCGCGCTCGAAGGCACGACCGGCGACATCCGGGGCGATCTGTCCGAGGCAGCGTCTGCGCTCCGTACCGAGATCGAAGACGCGACGCAGCTCATCCGCAACGAGGTCGGCACTGTCGCCGGAAACCTGCGCGGCGACTCGCTGCAGATTGCGGGCTCGATTCGACAGGAGGCCGAGCAGGCTCGCGAGACGCTTCTTCAGGAAGGCGCCGACATCTCGGCTCGTCTGTCCGGCATGGCGACCGCCATCCGCATCGAGGCCGATCGCATTCGCGAGCAGTTCGCCGACTCGACTACGCAGTTCGGCAGTGAAATCGCCGATCGCGTCGCGATTTCTGACCAGACTCTGTCCGAGCGCGCCGATCATATCGGCCGCGACATGGAAGGCCGTACACGCGATCTGGCCGAGCTTCTCGCCAGCCGCAATGCCGAGCTCGCCCGGCTCATCGACGACGAGACCCGTCCGCTGGTGGATCGTCTCTCGGAGAGCGGTGCGAACGCCGTGCGCGCGCTCGAAGACAGCTCGCAGAACGTCGCCGATCGCCTGCGCGACGAGAATGCCAGCATCGTCGCGGCCTTCGTTCGCCGCGCCGAGGAGACCGTCGAGCAGCTCGGCGCCTCGTCGGCCGATCTTCTGGCGGCGCTGGAACAGCGCACGCAGGGCGCCGTCGCCTCGATCTCGGATGCGCGCGGTGAACTGGTCCGCGACGTCGGCGATCTCGTCGATCGCCTCGGCCTCAGCAACCGGTCGCTTCGCGAACTTCTCGACGAATCGTCGCGTCAGCTCGGACAGGCCGAGGGCACACTGGCGGAAACCGGCGAGCGCTTCCGCACCGAAGCCGATCGCGTCGGCAGCGACATCGCAGCCTCGTCCGATCGATTCGCTCAACAGGTTGGCCGCATGGACGGCGCGACCGTCGCGGCGATGGATCGCATCGCAGCGCTGACCTCGCAGTTCGCCGAGCATGGGCAGATGCTGACGGAAGCCGGCGCCCTGCTCGACTCGGCCCAGCAGAACCTGCAGATCACGCTCGAGGATCGCCGCGAGGGTCTGCAGAGTCTGGCGACGGGTCTGACACAGCGTTCCGACGAGATCGGTGCGATGCTCGGCTCGTTCGAGACGGTGGTGGAGCGTCTGTTCGGCGATGCCGAGAAGCGGTCCCATGCCGTGGCCGAGACGATCACCGGTGACCTCGGTGCGTCGCTGGGCGAGGCCGAGCGGCAGCTCGAAGAGACCGAGCGGCGCTCGCAGGATGCCGCGGAGCAGGTCCGCGCGATGATCCGCGCCGTGATGGAGGAAGCCACCGAGCGGTTCGGCGGCGCCACCGCCGAGATGAAGCGGGCCGCCGGCGAAATCCGGCAGGAGCTGGAGAACGCACGGGGCGAGATCCGCCGCGGCGTGTTCGAGCTGCCGGACGAGACCCGCGAGAGCACGAAAGCCATGCGTCGCGCCGTGTCCGACCAGATCCGCGCCCTGCGCGAGTTGAGCGAGATCGTCTCGCAGTCGGGCCGTGGCTTCGACGTTCGTGCCCCCGACAGCGTCGGCCCGTCACCCCGCCCGCTCACCGCGTCCCGGCCGGTTGCATCAGCACCGCCGCGTGCCGCGGCGCTTCGTCAGGAGGCAGAGCCGGCAGCGGACGAGATCGAGGACCGCTCGGCCGGGCAGTTCATCGTCGACGGCAATCTAGCCCGCGACACGCGGGGGCCGAGCTTCGAGGCGCCCCGCGCCGACGCGGGTTCGCAGGGGCGCGTCACGCCGACGGCCGCGCCGCGCGCCGGCGATCTGTCGCCGCTCCGCCCGGCTGCGCCTGCCGAGCCACGCCGCCCGGCAGCGAGCGTCACGGCGCCGGTTGATGAGGCCAATCGTCAAGGTGGCGGCTGGGTGTCGGATCTCCTGCGGCGTGCGTCGCAGGACGAGGACGGCGACGAGGCATCCCAGCCGGCGGCTTCCGCCGAGCCGGCCCGGCCTGCCGAGCGGACGCAGGCCCACGTGGTCGACTCCCTCAACTCGCTGTCCGTCGACATCGCACGGGCGATCGATCACAACGTCTCGGTGGAGCTGTGGGATCGCTATCGCAACGGCGAGCGCAACGTCTTCACCCGCCGGCTCTACACGATGAAGGGTCAGCAGACGTTCGACGAGATCCGCCGTAAGTACCAGCGCGACACGGACTTCCGCAGCGCCGTCGATCGCTACATCGCGGACTTCGAAATGCTGCTGCAGGACGCCTCGCGCAAGGATCCCGACAACACCCGCAGCAAGAGCTATCTGACGTCCGACACCGGTAAGGTCTACACGATGCTCGCGCACGCCTCGGGACGCTTCGACCAATAAGGTCTTCCCGAGAGAGTTCAGTCGAAGGGCGGGATCGCAAGGTTCCGCCTTTTTTCGTCACGTCTGTGAGGTCAAGACTTCGGCCGCTCGAATGTTCGGGTGGAAGCCCTCCCGTTGAATAAGGAGCCTGGCGGAAGGGTTCCGGGAACCTGTTTCGGCGGCATTGCCCAGGCGTGAGAGCTCGCTTGCACCTCCCCGGGATCGTTCTCGTTCGCCAGCATGACAACCCGTATCGTCACTCGGGTCTGCTTGCGGCGTCTTCGCATCGCTTGCACCACATGCCGAAGAGGTCTCTCGACAGCAGCGATCATGCGGCGATCCAGCATGACCAGTTGCCTTCGCTCTTCGATTTGTCCCTGGGAATGACCGGTGTCCCCCGCTCGGGTGGCGGCCTTCCTCGAACACCCTCTCCCGTCAAAAGGTCCCAGGCGGTCATCCTCTCGATCGTGGATGTGTTGCGCCGACTGGCTACGGTCGAGGCGGACTGCTTCCGCGGCCGGAGGCGCCTGCCCTACCTCCGTAATCCGTTGCGAAATGATGCGCTTCGTCGGGCGGATCATCGTCCGCCGAAGACGACATATCCCGCACGGCTGCACCGCGACAAAGGCCCGGCGGATCGCGGAGGCGAACCGGCATTCGGCGTCTGCACGACGCAGGTTTGAGGCCGCTTCGATCAACCGATCGAGGAAGAGGCCGATGGGGCTTGGATACGAAAAGGCCGCCCCGAAGGGCGGCCGATCGAAACACGCATGGGAAAACGGTGGTATCTTCGGCTCGTCAGAGCAGACGGATCGTCCAGGCCACGATCTCGTCGGCGACCTGGCCGAACGCCGTGTCGAGTGCGGCGACGTAGGCCGGACTTCCGGCGCCAGCCACCGGAACCACCGCGCGGAAGATGCGGGTGTCCCGCACGACGCCGGTCTTGTCGTTCAGCGCCTTGACTGCGATCTCCACCACCGCCGCGGCTCCCGGTTCGAACGCCACCTCGAACCGGCGCAGTTCCATCACGACCTGATAGTCGATGGCGAGGCCCTGCCCGGGCACGCCGACCGCGCCGACGCGCCCGGTGTTCTGGAAAGCCTGTAGCGTGCGAAGCTGGACCAGCCGCGGCAGGCGATCGCTCCACTGGCTGGCGCCGAGGCTCTCGATCGTCTGGGGCGTCGGCTTCACGACGATCTGCTGGCTGTCGAGCGCCTTCGTCGCCGTCGGCTCCGGGATGAGGATCTGCGCCCGCGTCGCGGAAGCGCGCTGGCTCGCCGGCGGCGGTGCCGACAGCTCGAAGGTCGCCGGCGCCTCCTTCAGGGACGCGCAGGCCGACAGGGTCCATCCCGCCAGCGCCAGCATCGTCAGTCTCGTTGCAGCTCTGACCACCATCTTGCCCTCGACTCGAAACGCGTTTCCGACCCCCGATCTCGCGAGGTGTCGGGTCTTTTCAATTCCATGACGATGCCGCATTCCAGCTTCGCCTTCGGCTTTATCTGTTCTGCCGCGTCGCCCATACGCCATCGCTCCCGAGCGACGTGGCAGAAGTCTTGGCTATCGCCGGGTCCGACCGTCGAAGGTGCGAACCTCGCCGCCGCCCGCGCCGCCTTCGCCGCCGAACAGGATTCGGCTCGGATTGGCCGACAGGTCGGTCACGGCGCTTTCGATGCGCGACACGGCACGCGTCGTCTCGCGTACGAGATTACGCACTTCCTGCAGGCCCTGTCCCGTAAAGCCCTGGAGATTCGCGGAGATCGGCCCGATGGCGACGCGGATGGATTCCGCCGTCTGCTGGATCGTGGCGAGGGTCGTGCGTGCCTGCGCGGCGAGGCCCTGCCCGTCCGGGCTGTTGACGAGACCGTTGGCGGAGTCGATCAGGGTCTGCACCTTGGCCGATGCCGTTCGGAGGTTGGCGGTGGTGTCCTGCGTGTTGGTGATGATCGCGTTGATGTCGTCGCGGCGCTGGCCGATGTCGTCGGCCACGCCCCGCACCGAGTCGGCGGCGCTGGCGATGTTGGTCGTCGCCGAGGAGACGTTGTTCACGGCGCGCGAAATGTCCTGCGGGTCGATGCCCGTGAGGATCTGGTCGACGCGGGTTCGCGTGCCGTCGAGCCCGGTGAGCGCGCCGTTCAGGGTGGCGAGAACCGTATCCGCACCCGCGACGACCGAGCCGATGCGGTCCGACTGGCCGTTCAGCGCGTCGGTGAAGCCGTTGACGTTGCCGATCACGTTGCGCACCTGCGCCGGATCAACCGCCGCCGTAATCTCGTTGACGTCTCCGAGCGTCGAATCGAGTCGGGTCGCGACGCTCGATGCCGTCTCGGAGATCGGCCCGAGGCGGCCGAGGAAGTCGTTGATGCTCGGCGTGTTCTGCCGGATGGCGTCACCCACCGATCCGAAGCTGCGGGCGGCGTTGGAGATCGAATCGACGGCGGCCACGATGTTGTCGGTCTGGCCGCGCACCGACTGGGTGATCGAGGCGACGTTCTCGATCGATTGGTTGATGGCGTTCACGTTGAGCGCGGAGACGAAGCGGCTGGCCTCGTCGAGGATCGGCGGCAGCCGCTCGGCCACGTTGTTGGCGCTCGTCGCAAGCCGGCCGAGACTGGCGAGGAAGTCGTCGATCTGGTCGGAGTTGGAGGCCAAGCTGTCGGTGAAGGTCTTGACGTTGCTGGATGTCGCGGCAACGTTTTCGGCGGTGGTGCGCACGGAGGGGCCGATCGCCTGCACGATGCTCTCGAACTCGCCGAGAATGTTGTTGGCACGGTCGGCGATGTCGCGTGCCGTCGCCAGGATGTCAGTGACGTCGGACGGGTTGGCGTTGATGATGGGCGTCGCGCCCTGATCGAGCGCCGACTGGATGATGTTGCGATCGTTGACGTTGCCGCCGGTGAGACCGATGAAGCCGAGGCCGGTCAGGCCCTGGAAGCCGATCGTGGCGGTGGTCGAAGTGGTGATCGGCGTTGTGCGGTCGACCTGCGTCGTCGCGATGACGACCCGCGGATTGTTGGGGTCGATGCGCAGATTGGTCACCGTGCCGACGTTGAGGCCGTTGAACAGAACCTGGCTGCCCTGGCTGAGGCCCGACACGGAGCCCTCGATGCGGATCAGCAGCGCGGTGCGCGCGTCCTTGTCCGAGACGTTGGCGGACCAGTAGACGAAGCCGAAGCTCAGCGCGAGCACGACGAGCGTGAAGATCCCGACGAGGACGTAGTTAGCCTTGGTTTCCATCACTGATCCTCGTCGTAATACGGATTGTCTTCCTTCGACACGACGGTGCGAGCCCGTTTGCCGTGGAAGTAGGAACGGACCCAGGGGTCGTCGTTCTCGAGCATGGTTTGGAGGGGACCCTCGACCAGAACCTTCTTCTGTCCGAGCACCGCGATGCGATCGCAGGCCATGAACAGCGAGTCGAGGTCGTGCGTCACCATGTAGACGGTGAGCCCCAGCGTGTCGCGCAGCGTCATGATGAGTTCGTCGAAATCGGCGGCACCGATCGGATCGAGGCCGGAGGTCGGCTCGTCCAGAAAGACGATGTCGGGATCGAGCGAGAGCGCACGCGCCAGCGCTGCGCGCTTGATCATGCCGCCCGAGAGTTCGGAGGGAAACTTCTCGGCGGCGTCGGGCGCGAGGCCAACGAGATCGATCTTCAGCCGGGCGAGTTCCTCCATCAGTCCCGGCGAGATGTCGAGATACTCGCGCATCGGCACCTGGATGTTCTCGAGCACGGTGAGCGACGAGAACAGCGCCCCTTGTTGGAACAGCACGCCCCAGCGCTGCTCCACGGCGAGGCGATCGGCATCGTTGGCGCGCTCGTAGTCGGTGCCGAAGACCTCGATCGTGCCGCCCTGCTTCTGGTTCAGCCCCAGGATCGTGCGCAGAAGCACCGACTTGCCGGTGCCGGAGGCGCCGACGAAGCCGAGGATCTCGCCGCGCCGCACGTCCAGCGACAGGTTCTCGAGAATCGTCTTCGAGCCGAACCGCACGGTGACGTCGGTCGCGCGGATGATGACGTCGTCGTCCGACGCCGCGCCCTTGGCCTTGCTCATGTCAGTATCCGATCGCGGCATAGAAGATGGCGAAGACCGCATCGAGGAGGATGACGAGGAAGATCGACTTCACGACGGAGGCGGTCACGTGCGTGCCGAGGCTCTCGGCGCTGCCGCCGACCTTCATGCCCTCCATGGAGGCGACGACGCCGATGAGGATCGCCATGAACGGTGCCTTCAGGAGGCCGGCGAAGATCGTGCCGATGTCGATCGCCCCGCGCAGGCGCGTGATGAAGGCGTCGGGCGTGATGCCGGAATAGATCCAGCTGACCGTGATGGCGCCGACGAGGCCGGCGATGTCGGCGATGAAGGCGAGCAGCGGCAGCACGACGATGAGCGCCAAAAGCCGCGGGAAGACGAGCACGCCGATCGGGTTCAGGCCGATCACCTGAAGCGCGTCGACCTCCTCGCGCATCTTCATCGAGCCGATCTCGGCGGTGATGGCGCTTCCCGAACGGCCGGCGATCATGATCGCCGTGAGCAGCACGCCGATCTCGCGCAGCTGCAGGATGCCGACGAGATCGACCACGAAGATCTCGGCGCCGAAATTGCGCAGCTGGAAGGCACCCTGCTGCGCGATCACGGCGCCGATGAGGAAGCTCATCAGCGCGATGATCGGCACGGCGCGAACGCCCATGCGGTCCATCTGGCTGACGATGGCGGCGGGGCGAACCTGCGTCTGCCCGGTCATGCGGCGCCCGGCGCCGTAGAGCGCCGCGCCGATGACGTTGACCCCGGTCAGAAGCTCGCGGCCCACCGCGAAGACCGCCTCGCCGATCGAGGCGAGACCGTCGGTGACGGGGTTGGACTTTCGGACGACGGGCTCGGGACGCTTGACGTCGAGCGCCTTGCGCACCGCGTCGAACAGTGTCGCGTCCTTGTCGGCTCCCTCGAAGGAAACCTTCGCGCCCTTCTCGGTCAGAGTGCGGGCGAGGCGCTCGATGAGAAAGGCGCCCGACGTGTCCAGCCGGCCGATCTCGCCGCAATCCATCGTCACCGACTTGCCGAGATCGGTCTTGCGGGTCTCGTCCATCACGTCCTCGACGGACCCGATGGTGCGGGCGAGCCAGTCGCCGCGCAGATGCAGGACGACACCGCCCTTGCCCTTCTCCGCTTCGACGGTCGGTTCGGTGGATCCGGCGGGACCCTTCCGTTCCGATCCTTGCTTGTCCTTCGGGATGTCCAGCATGCTGTCGAATCGGATCCGGGTTTGAGGTATGGCGAGCGTATCGAACTTGGAGCCGCCCACGACGAGCGGGACTCGGATCAGAACTTGATCTCGCACGAGAGACTTAGCGGTCGCCTTCGCACTCGCAATCAGACATTGACTTGGAATTAAGGATTAAAATGGAACGTCGTGTTTCGGTCACAGTGGAGCGGTTCCCCCTCGCGGCACAATTCACGATCGCTCGCGGGTCGAAAACCGAGGCGGCGGTGGTGGTTTGTCGGATCGAGGACGAGAACCATGCCGGCCGCGGAGAATGCGTTCCCTATGCGCGCTACGGCGAGAGCGTCGAGTCCGTGGTCGCCGCCCTGGAAGCGCTGCGGCCGGCGCTCGAAGCCGGCCTCGACCGCGCAACGCTGCAAACGGCCCTGCCCGCCGGCGCGGCGCGCAACGCGGCCGATTGCGCACTCTGGGATCTCGACGCCAAGCTGGGCGGTCGCGGGGCCGCCGATCTCGCGGGGCTCGCCGCCCTGCATCGTGTCACCACCGCGTTCACGATCTCGCTGGGAACGCCGGCCGAGATGGCGGAGGCGACGCGCGCCGCGAGCGGGCGCAGCGTGCTGAAGGTCAAGGTCGGCCGCGGCGCGGACGACATCGCCCGCATGCGGGCGGTGCGCGAAGCCGCGCCGGACGCACGCCTGATCATCGACGCGAACGAAGCATGGAGCGAGGAGACGATCCGGGAGAACATGCTGGCGGCGGCGGCCTGCGGCGCCTGGGTCGTCGAACAGCCGCTTCCCGCGGGCCAGGACGCCATCCTCGCCCGCATGCCGCGCCCGGTGCCGGTCTGTGCCGACGAATCCGTCCACGGCGCGGACGATCTCGGCGCCCTCGTCGGGCGCTACGACTACGTGAACCTCAAGCTCGACAAGACCGGCGGGCTGACCGAAGGGCTGCGCTTTCTTGCAGAGGCGCGCGCCCATGGGTTCGGCGTGATGGTGGGCTGCATGGTCGGCACGTCGCTGGCCATGGCGCCGGCGCTTCTCCTCGCGCAAGACGCGGAAATCGTCGATCTCGACGGTCCGCTGCTGCTGCGGACCGACCGGCCGGACGGCCTCGTCTACGAGGGCTCGCTCGTCGCCCCGCCGACATCGGCCCTCTGGGGCTGAGGACCGAGAAGCGCCAGGAGAACGCCCGCGCCGGCGAGCGCCGCCATGGCGAAGAAGGCGTCGGCGCCGAAGGCCGAGTAGAGAAGTCCACCGCCGAACGTGGTGGCGGCCATCAGCCCCGTCTGCAGCGCGAAAGCCGTGCCCTGGGCCGCGCCCAGCCGATGTTCCGCAACGGAGGAGCCGATCAGCGTCTGGAGCGCCAGATGGGTGCCGGCGAAGGTCAGCGCGTGGGTGGTCTGTAGCAGGAGGAACCCTGCGAAGCCGAGATCGAGGGTGAGAAGCGACCATCGCAGCACCGAGGCGAGGCCGGAGACGAGCAGAAATCCGCGCACGCCGAAGCGCCGCATGGGCCCAGCGGCAAACCGGAACAGCACGACCTCTGCGACGACGCCGACGGCCCAAAAGATCCCAATCTCGGTCGGCGAGTAGCCAAGACGGGTCCATTGCAGCGAGCCGAAGCCGTTCAGGAGCGCATGGCTCGACTGCACGAGACCGATCGCCAGGAGCAGCGGCAGGAGGCTGCGCAGGTCGGGCGCGGGTGCGAGACGCCGAAACCGGCCGAAGACGCTCGGTGCCGGCAGCCAGGGCTCGCTCATCGGCGGCAGGGGCGCGGGCGAGGCTTGCCGCGGTCGCCCGAAACGGGGCACGCGCAGCGTCGCCGCGGCGGCGATCGCGAAGGCCGCGAAGAGAAGCGCTGGGAACCAGCTCTCGCCGAGCCGGGCGATGACGAGGCCGCCCGCGACGTTGGCGACGATGAAGGCGACGGAGCCCCAGAGCCGCGTACGGCCGTAATCGACCGCGAGACGCCGGACGCCGGCCAGCGCCACGGCATCGCTGAGCGGAATGACCGGCGACCAGACGCAGGCGAGGAGAAGCGTCGCCGCCAGAATCGCGGTCCAGCCTTCTACGAACGAGAACAGGCC
Organism: Aureimonas pseudogalii; assembly: GCF_014196835.1. Classification (GTDB taxonomy): domain Bacteria; phylum Pseudomonadota; class Alphaproteobacteria; order Rhizobiales; family Rhizobiaceae; genus Aureimonas; species Aureimonas pseudogalii. Next base: position 82,191 of record NZ_JACIEK010000008.1, on the reverse strand, counting down.
GGCGGCTGCCAGCGAGGCGAGCGAGATGGCGACGAGCACGTCGGCGCGCTCCGGCGAGCGATCGGCCCAGCGCAGCACGAGCGGGCAGACGACGACGCGCAGAGCGATCTGCAGCCCGAGGATCAGGCCGATCTCGTCGGCATCGAGCCCCTCGAAGGCCAGCCATACGGGAAAGAACGGACTGAAGACGCCGAGCGTGATGAACGAGCCGACGAAGACGAAGGCCATCCGGCGCTCGAAGAGGCGCCGGTCTTCGCGGGAAGGAGACGGGGCGGCGGACATCGGACTCGGCATCGCATGGGGCGGATGGCCCCGTGCCTAGCAGCCGTCGCCCCCAGCGACAATCACGATGGCGCTAGTCGCCCTGTCAGTGGGCGCCGATCAGCTCGTAGCGCGCGGGCGGTCGAGCCCGGCGGTTCGCCGCCTCCAGGAAGACGTCGGCGCAGGCCTCCCAGGTGTAGTGCAGCGAACGACGCAGCGCGTCCTCGCGCGACAGCGTGAGCGCTTCGCGGCAGGCGGTGAGGAGATCGGTGGAGATCGCGCCGGCTCCGGTGCCGGCGAGAACGTCCATGGGACCGGGCTCGGGATAGGCGGCAACCGGCAGCCCGCAGGCCAGCGCCTCGATCAGCACGATGCCGAACGTGTCGGTCTTCGAGGGGAACACGAACACGTCGCCGGAGGCATAGTAGCGCGCCAGCGTCTCGCCCGTCTTGGCCCCGGCGAAGTGGACGCGCGGATAGCGCCGGATGAGCTCGGCCAGTTGAGGCCCATCTCCCACCACCAGCTTCGATCCCGGCAGGTCGAGGTCGAGAAAGGCCTCGAGGTTCTTCTCTCTCGCGACGCGCGACACGGTCATGAAGATCGGGCGCGGCAGATCCAGCGCCAAGGGCTCGGCGGGGCGAAACAGTCGGCGGTCGACGCCGCGCGTCCAGGTGACGAGATTGGCGAAGCCGCGCCCGGCGAGATCGCGCCGCATCGTCTCGGTGGGCACGAGACAGGCGGTCGCGGGCGCATGAAAGCGACGCAGCCAAGCGTAGGTCAGCCCCTCCGGCACCGGCGCGCGCTTGCGGATGTATTCGGGAAAGCGCGTGTGGAAGCTGGTGGTGAAGCTGCGCTTCCCCCGCAGGCAGAAGCGCCGCGTCTGGAAGCCGATGGGCCCTTCGGTCGCGATGTGGATCGCGTCCGGGTCGAAGTCGCGGATCGCCTTGGCGACGGCCGTCTGCCAGGCCACCGCCAGCCGGATCTCGGGATAGCTCGGACAGGGGAAGGTCTTGAAGTGCTCGGGCGAGAGCACGAGCACCTCGGCGCCGCGCTCGCGAAGCTGGTCGGCGAGGCTCGACAGGGTGCGCACCACGCCGTTGATCTGCGGCGCCCAGGCGTCGGTCGCGATGAGGATGCGCATCACGCGGCCTCCGACGCCGCGGCGCTCTCGGGCGAGACGAGCCGCACCGGAACCGCGGGCGGGCCGAGCTTGACCGCCGCCGAGGCCTGCGTCCACCGGATCAGCTCGAGGCTTCCATCGTGGCGCTCGGCGATCGCCGTGCAGCTTTCCACCCAGTCGCCGGTGTTGACGTATTGCAGCCCCTCGCGCTCCGAGATGGCCGCGTGGTGGATATGGCCGCAGATCACGCCATCGCAGCCATGGCGCGCCGCTTCCGCCGCCAGCGCCGCCTCGAAGGCGCCGATGAAGCTCACGGCGTTCTTCACCTTGAGCTTGGCCCAGGACGAGAACGACCAGTAGCCGAAGCCGAAGCGGCGACGAATGGCGTTGAAGACGGGGTTGAGGGCGATCGCCGCGTCGTAGGCCCAGTCGCCGAGATAGGCGATGAGGCGGGCGTTGCGCACCACGACGTCGAACTCGTCGCCGTGCATCACCAGGAAGCGCCGTCCGTTGGCGGTCTCGTGGATGTCGTTGAGCTTCACCTCTATGCCGCCGAAATGGCGGCCGGTGAAGTCGCGCAGGAATTCGTCGTGATTGCCGGGAACGTAGACGATCTCGGTGCCCTTGCGCCCCTTGCGAAGGAGCTTCTGCACCACGTCGTTGTGCGACTGCGGCCAGTACCAGGAGCGCCGCAACCGCCAGCCGTCGACGATGTCGCCCACGAGGTAGATCTTCTCGGCGTCGTGCGTCTTCAGAAACTCGATGAGAAGCTCCGCCTGCGCCGCCTTCGATCCGAGATGGATGTCGGAGAGAAAGAGCGTGCGGAAATGCCGGGTGTCGTTCAGCTGGTTCATCATGCCGCTCCCCGCCGATGCCGAAGCCGTCTGGCAAGGGAGGAGATGACCGAGTCTCATTGCACGCGTATGACGGCAGTCGGCCTTACGATCCCGGACGCGGGATTTGCGCTGCCCTCCGCTTCTGATCTAGGAACCGGACCGACATGAACAGCGACACGAACGGAGAGATCATGCCCGGCGCCGAAGACACGAAGACCCGTCAGGCCGCAGCCGATCTCGATGCGCAGGCGCTATTCTACCATCGCCATCCCAAGCCCGGGAAACTGGCCATCCAGGCGACCAAGCCGCTCGGCAACCAGCGCGATCTCGCGCTTGCCTATTCGCCGGGCGTCGCCGCGCCCTGCCTCGCCATCGCCGCCGATCCCTCGAAGGCCGCCGACTTCACCAGCCGTGCCAATCTCGTGGCCGTCGTCTCCAACGGCTCGGCGGTGCTGGGCCTCGGCAATATCGGCCCGCTGGCGTCCAAGCCGGTGATGGAGGGCAAGGCCGTGCTCTTCAAGAAATTCGCCGACATCGACGTCTTCGACATCGAGATCGACGCCGCCAGCATCGAGCGGATGGTGGACGTCGTCTCGGCGCTGGAGCCGACCTTCGGCGGCATCAACCTCGAAGACATCAAGGCGCCCGAGTGCTTCGAGGTCGAGGAGCAGCTGCGCGCCAAGATGGCGATTCCCGTCTTCCACGACGACCAGCATGGCACCGCGATCATCGTGGCCGCGGCCGTTCGCAACGCGCTGCTCCTCGCGGACAAGAAGATCGAGGAGGTGCGCATCGTCACCTCCGGCGCCGGCGCGGCCGCGCTGGCCTGCCTCAACCTCCTAGTCTCGCTCGGCGCGAAGGTCGAGAACATCACCTGCACCGACATCGAGGGCGTCGTCTACGAGGGCCGCGAGAAGCGCATGGATCGCTGGATGGCGGTCTATGCCAAGAAGACCGAGGCGCGCAGCCTTGCCGAGGTCATCGAGGGCGCCGACGTGTTCCTCGGTCTTTCGGCCGGCGGCATCCTTAAGCCCGAGCTTCTGGAGAAGATGGCGCCGCGCCCTCTCATCATGGCGCTCGCCAACCCGACGCCCGAGATCATGCCCGAGCTCGCCCGCGCCGTGCGCGCCGACGCGATGATCTGCACCGGGCGCTCGGACTTCCCGAACCAGGTCAACAACGTCCTCTGCTTTCCCTACATCTTCCGCGGCGCGCTCGACTGCGGCGCCACCTCGATCAACGAGGAGATGAAGATCGCGGCGGTGGACGCCATCGCCGCGCTCGCCCGCGAGGAAGTGTCGGAGGTCGCCGCCAAGGCCTATGGCAGCGAAACGCCGCAGTTCGGGCCGGAATATCTCATCCCCTCGCCCTTCGACCCGCGCCTCATCCTCAAGATCGCGCCGGCCGTGGCGCGCGCCGCGGAAGCGTCGGGCGTCGCCTCGCGCCCGATCGCGGATTGGGACGCCTACATGGACCGGCTCAACCGGTTCGTGTTCCGCTCCGGCCTCGTGATGAAGCCGATCTTCGCCATCGCCCGCAATTCCGGCAAGCGGGTGATCTTCGCCGACGGCGAGGACGAGCGGGTGCTGCGCGCCGCGCAGGTCATGCTGGAGGAGAAGATCTGCAAGCCGATTCTCGTCGGGCGACCGAGCGTGCTGCAGACCCGGTTGGAGCGCTTCGGCCTGCGAATCCGCCCCGGCGTCGACTTCGAGGTCGTGAACCCCGAGGACGATCCGCGCTACCGCGACTATGTCGACCACTACTTCTCCAAGGTCGGCCGGCGCGGCGTGAACCCGGACACCGCCCGGGCTCTCGTGCGCACCAACACCACCGTGATCGCCGCCGTGTCGGTCTCGCGCGGCGATGCCGACGCGCTGATCTGCGGTCTCGGCGGGCGCTTCTCGCGCCACATCCGCGACATTCGGCAGGTGATCGGCGTCGCGCCCGGCGTCAAGAAGCTGTCGGCCATGAGCCTTCTTATCTCGCAATACGGGACGATCTTCTTCGCCGACAGCTACGTGCAGGAGAGCCCGAACGCAGAGAACCTTGCCGAGATCGCGCATCTCGCCTCGGTCGAGATCGAACGGTTCGGCATCAAGCCGCGTGCCGCCCTGCTCTCGCACTCGAACTTCGGCACGGGCGACACCGCCGACGCGCGCAAGCTGCGCGAGGCGCTTGCGCTGGTGCGCCAGCAGTCGCCCGATCTCGAAATCGACGGCGAGATGCATGGCGACGCCGCGCTCTCGAAAGACCTGCGCCACCGCGTGATGCCGAACTCGACGCTGACGGAGGACGCCAATCTCCTGCTCTTCCCGACGCTCGACGCCGCCAACATCACGATGAACGTCGTGAAGGTGACGACCGACGCGCTGCATGTCGGGCCGATCCTGCTCGGCGCGGCCACGCCCGCGCACATCCTGACGCCGTCGGTGACCTCGCGCGGGGTCGTCAACATGGCGGCGATCGCGGTGGCCGAGGCGGTTCAGCGCGGCTGACAGGGCCTTCCCTGGTCGAAGGGTCAGGGCCGGCGCGAGAGCGCCCGGTCCCGCCCGATCAGCGGCAGGAGACCGGCGAGATCCGGTCCGTGGTCGAGGCCGGTCAGCGCCTGGCGCAGCGGCATGAAGAGCGCCCGCCCCTTGCGGCCGGTCGCCGCCTTCACGGCGTCGGTCCAGCGCTTCCACGTCGCGTCGTCGAAGGGGCCGCTCGGCAAGAGGTCGAAGGCCGCCTGGAGGAAGACACGGTCGTCGTCCGAGCCCTCGAAGCGCGACGGCAGATCGCCGAACACCACGGGCACCCACTCCGCCGCGTCGCGAAGGCGCACGCAGTTCTGCCGAACCACCATCCAGAACGCCGCGGCCTGCCCCTCGGGCACGCCCATCGCCGCAAGGCGCGATGCCGCCACCTCGTAGGGCATCGCGTGGACGAGTTCGGCGTTCAGCCGGTCGAGTTCGGCGGGATCGAACTTGGAGCTCGACGCCGAGACGGTGGTGAAATCGACGCGCTCGCCGAGGCCGGCAAGGTCGGGCATGGCCTCGATCGACCCGGCGAGCCCGGTGAGGACAGCGAGCGAGGCGACCGCCATGGGCTCGAGGTCGGCCTCGCGCAATGAGCGCAAAGACAGCGCCCCGGTGCGCTTGGAGAGCCCCTCGCCGTCGATCGTGGTCAGCAGGTTGAAATGCCCGTAAACCGGCGTAGCGAAGCCGAGGGCTTGGCAAATGGCGATCTGCACGCCGGTGTTGGTGATGTGGTCGTCTCCCCGCAGCACGTGGCTGATGCCCATCTCGCCGTCGTCCACCACCGAAGGCAGAGTGTAGAGATAGGTGCCGTCCTCGCGCACGAGCACGGGATCGGAGAGCGAGGCGAGATCCACCGTCTGCGGGCCGCGCACGAGATCGTCCCAGTGGATCTCCGTGCGCTCGGGCGCGAAGGGATCGTTCGTGAAATTCGGCAGCCGGAAGCGCCAATGCGGGCGCCGCCCTTCCGCCTCCAGCGTCGCACGCTCCGGGTCCGTCAGCCGCAACGCCTCCCGGCCGTACACCGGCGGCAGACCGCGCAGCTTACGACGCGCGCGAGCGCGCTCCAGTTCGTCTGATGTCTCGTAGCAGGGATAGAGCCAGCCGGCCTCGCGCAGCCGGTCGGCCGCGGCGTCGTAGAGCGCGAGCCGGTCGGACTGCGCGGTCACCTCGTCGGGCTCGATGCCGATCCAGTTGAGATCTTCGAGGATCGCCGCGGCATATTCGGGCTTCGAGCGCTCGGCGTCGGTGTCGTCGAAGCGCAGAACGTAGCGCCCGCCCTCGCGCTGCGCGAACAGCCAGTTGAAGAGCGCCGGCCGGAGATTGCCGATATGGAGATAACCCGTGGGGGACGGCGCGAAGCGAACGATGATGGTCATCGCCCGCGATAGACCAGAGCGGCGGTGGAGCGCAATCGACCGGCGATCCGCGGCACCCGCTCAGGCGAGGCCGGCCTGGGCGAAGACGGGTCCGAGGACGGCCTGCGCGAGAATGCCGGCGAAGAGCAGCAGGCCGACAGCCAGAAACGTGATGCCGACATAGAGCTGGCGGGCGGCATGGCGCCGGTCGGGCTCGAACTCCGGCCCGTACGCGTCTGTCCGAGTGGCGCGCCAGACGTCGCGAATGGCGCGCGGCCAGCCGTCGACCGCCCAGATGCGGCGCATCGCGACGAGATGGCGGACGACGAACAGCACGCCGACGAGCGAGCACGCGGACGCGACGTCACGAAGCGTGGGGATTTCCATCATGCCGGTGTTCCTCTGGTGGGGCTTGCCGCTCGGTGGCGCCCGCGGATCGAATGCGCTATGGCCGCAGGGCCGGCCCGCCTTTCGAATCGCCTGGCGCGGCCCATCGGCGATGGCCTGCGTCGAACGATCGAGGGCGGCATAGATTCGGGGATCGAGGCGAACCCGTCACACAAATTTCGGGATGCTGCGCGAAGGGTGTGACCCTGAAGCCGTTCCGATTGCAAATCGAGTTCGGCGCCCGACATAGGGCGCACGGCAGTCGGCGACCCGCCGCATCCATCGGAGCACGCGTGAACGAAATCCTTGCACTGATCGACCGGTTCGGTCTCGGCATCGTGTTCATCGGCACCTTCTTCGAAGGCGAGGTGTTCGCCATCATCGGGGGGTTCCTGTCGTACCGAGGAACCTATCCGATCTGGCTGATGGCGGGGCTGGCCTTCGTCGGCTCCTTCTGCGGCGATCTCGCCGTGTTCCTTTTCGCCCGCTACTTCTCTGGAAACCGCTGGGTCGTGCGCTGGACGAAGAAACCGAAATTCGCCAAGGCGCTTCGCCTCGTGGATCGGTTCCAGGCCTATTTCGTCATCGTCAACCGCTACGTCTACGGCCTGCGCATGCCCGGCCTCGTGGCGCTCGGTCTCTCGTCGATCAGCGTGCCGCGTTTTCTTATCCTGAACTTCCTCGGCGCCGGCATCTGGGCGGGAATCTTCACGTCGATCGGCTTCGTGTTCGGCTATTCGATCTCGTCGGTCTTCGCGCGTCTCGAGATGATGGAGCACGGCGTCATGGTGGCACTCGCCGTCCTTGCCGTCGCGCTGGCGCTGTTCTTCGCTTGGCAGCAGGGCGGATCGGTGGTCCGCGACAAGCTGTTTTCCCGCAAGGAGCCGAACGAGGACAAGCCCCGCGAGCTACAGCCGGCGTCCTCCGGCCCGCCTCGCAAGCCGCGCATCCCGGATTGACCGAGGCTCCGCATCCAAAATGAAAAAGGCCGGCCCCTCGCGGAGCCGGCCTTTCGTTTCTGCGAACGGGCGTCCCGTTCTAGAAGTTCGCGGCCTGCCGCGGCTAATGGGCCTCGGCTTCCTTCTTGATGCGCTCCGCCACCAGGAACGACAGTTCGAGCGCCTGATTGGCATTGAGGCGCGGGTCGCAATGCGTGTGGTAGCGGTCGGACAGATCCTCGGCGAGAACAGGGCGCGCGCCGCCGGTGCATTCCGTTACGTCCTTGCCGGTCATCTCGATGTGGATGCCGCCGGCATGCGTGCCCTCTGCGCGATGCACGTCGAAGAAGGACTGCACCTCGCCGAGAATGCGGTCGAACGGCCGGGTCTTGTAGTCGTTCACCGTGATCGTGTTGCCATGCATCGGATCGCAGGACCACACGACCTTGCGCCCTTCCCGCTCCACGGCGCGGATGAGGCGCGGCAGGTACTCCTCCACCTTGTCGTGGCCGAATCGCGTGATCAGCGTCAGGCGCCCCGCCTCGTTCTGCGGATTGAGCACGTCGATGAGGCGGATGAGATCGTCGGCCTTGAGCGACGGGCCGCATTTCAAGCCGAGCGGGTTCTTGATGCCGCGGCAATACTCGACATGCGCGTTTTCGAGCTGGCGCGTGCGATCGCCGATCCAGATCATGTGGCCGGAGGTCGCGTACCACTCGCCCGTCGTCGAATCGACGCGCGTCATCGCCTCCTCGTAGCCCAGAAGCAGCGCTTCGTGGCTGGTGAAGAAATCGGTCTCGCGCAGCGCGGGATGCGTCTCGGAGTTGATGCCGATGGCGCGCATGAAGTTCATCGTTTCGGAGATACGGTCCGCGAGCTGGCCGTATCGCTCCGCCTGCGGCGAGCCGGACACGAAGCCGAGCATCCACTGGTGGACGTTGTCGAGATTGGCATAGCCGCCCTGCGCGAAGGCGCGCAGCAGGTTGAGCGTCGCCGCCGACTGGCGGTACGCCATCTCCTGCCGTTCGGGGTTCGGGATGCGCGAGGCCGCGTCGAACTCGATGCCGTTGACGATGTCGCCACGGTACGAGGGCAACGTCACGTCGCCCTTGGTCTCGACGCCCGACGAGCGCGGCTTGGCGAACTGGCCGGCGATGCGCCCGACCTTCACCACCGGCGACGAGGCGCCGAAGGTCAGCACCACCGCCATCTGGAGGAAGGCGCGGAAGAAGTCGCGGATGTTGTCGGCGCCGTGTTCAGCGAAGCTCTCGGCGCAGTCGCCGCCCTGCAGCAGGAAGGAGCGGCCCTCGGCCACCTCCGCCAGCGCGCGCTTCAGCTTGCGTGCCTCACCTGCAAAAACGAGGGGCGGAAAGGTCGCGATGCGCTTCTCGGTCTCGGCCAGCGCGTTCGCGTCGGGATAGGCGGGCACCTGCTCGATCGCCTTCGCACGCCAGCTCGACGGGTTCCAATCCTTCGCCATGACCATCTCCTTCACCGAACGCGAGCCGGCCGTCTCCTCTCGGGTTTGTTCTTGTCCGGGACGGCTTCGCGGCAGTCCCGCCGATGGGGACGGGCGCTCGGTCGCCGCTCAATGGCATGAAGCCGGCGCTTTGTCACCCACGACGGATATCGTGTGTCAGCCTGCGAAATCGACGAACCGGGCGCCCCGCCGGATCACCAGGTCGTCGAACAGTTCGGCCTCGGTCAAGGAGAGCGCCACCGAACGCGGATAGAGCGGCGCGGCGCGATCGCGCAGGATCGCGGTCTCGAACCCCTCCGTCTCCTCGACGAAGCGCCGCAGGCCAAGTTCGCCGTAGAGCGAGGCGAAGCCCTGCAGCACGGCGTCGAGATAGGATTGCATGATCGTCGCGCCGAGTTCGGCCGCATCCGGCTCTTCCGGCGACGCCTCGTAGATGAAGAGCGGAACCTCGGCGACCGGAGCATGCTCGATGGCGATCCACGGCAAGGGCACGACGCGGCGTACATAAGCGGCCTCTCGCTCGTCCACCGAGGGCAGATGATCGGCATGGTCGTAGACCACCACGCCTTGCGTCTCAGCGCCCTCCTCGGGCCGCACCGAGAGCAACGCCATGTTGGGGCTCGCGCGCCGCATCCAGGCGCGCCGCCAGCCCGAGACCGTGGCGCGGCGGATGCCGAGAAAGCGGGTCCGCAGGGTCAGGCGGTTGACCAGCGAGCCATAGCCGAAATAGGCAACGACGCGGCCCTCCCGCGCCAACCGCACGAGGTCGGGATCGTCCTCGTGGATCGGGTCCGATCCCTCGCCGCGATCAGCCATCGACGACGGCGCCCCCGCGCACGCGGGTGCTCGGCTCGTACATCGTCACTAGTTCCTCGGCGGCGGTGGGATGCACCGCCATCGTGCGGTCGAAGTCCTCCTTGGTCAGGCCTGCCTTCACGCAGATGCCGAGAACCTGCGCGAGCTCGCCGGCGTCGGGACCGAGGATGTGTGTGCCCAGAACCCGGCGGCTGGCGGCGTCCACCACGATCTTCACCATCATCGTCTCGTCGCGGCCGGTCAGCGTGTGCTTCATCGGCTTGAAGCTCGCCTTATAGATGTCGAGGTCGCCAAAGCGCTTGGCTGCCTCCGCCTCGGTCAGTCCCGCCGTGCCGATCTCGGGATGCGAGAAGACGGCGGTCGGCACCGTGTCGTGGTCGGGCTTCGTCGGCCTGTCGAGGAAGACGGTATCGACGAAGCACATCGCCTCGTGGATGGCGACCGGCGTCAGCTGCACGCGGTTGGTGATGTCGCCGATCGCCCAGACATGATCGGACGTCGTCTTCGAGAAATCGTCGACCCGCACGGCGCCCTTCTCGTCCAACTCGACGCCGGCTTTCTCGCAGCCGAGGTTCAGCGTGTTGGGCATGCGCCCCACCGCCAGCATCACCTGATCGGCGTCGAGGGCATCGCCGCTCTTCAGCGTCGCCCGCAACCGCCCTTCGGCCGAGCGCTCCACGGCGGTGATCGTGTCCTCACAGCGAATCGCGATGCCACGCTTCGTCATCGCCTCGTGCAGGGCGGCACGAATGTCGTCGTCGAAGCCCTGCAGGATCTCGGCACCGCGATAGACGAGCGTGACCTCGACCCCGAGGCCGCAGAAGATGTTGGCGAACTCCACCGCGATGTAGCCGCCGCCGAGGATGACGATCGATCGTGGCAGGCGCTCCAGATGGAACGCCTCGTTGGACGTGATGCAGTGTTCGGCGCCCGGCAGCGTCGCGAACGGGTTGGCGCGCCCGCCGGCCGCGATCAGGATCCGCTCGGCCGTCACCACCGTGTCGCTGGCGAGCAGCCGGACGCGGTGAGACCCGTCGATCACCGCTCGCGACTCGAGAATTTCGGTGCCCGCACGCTCCAGGTTGCGCCGGTAGATCCCTTCCAGACGGTCGATCTCGCGATCCTTGGCCGCGATCAGCGTCGGCCAGTCGAACGAACGCTCGCCCACGGTCCAGCCATAGCCGGCCGCGTCCTCGAACCCGTCGGAGAACTGCGAGGCGTAGACGAAGAGCTTCTTCGGCACGCAGCCGCGGATCACGCAGGTTCCGCCGTAGCGGTACTCCTCCGCGATCGCCACGCGCTTGCCGAGCGCCGCGGTGCGACGCGCCGCCCGCACGCCGCCCGAGCCTCCACCGATGACGAACAGGTCGTAGTCGAACTCGCCTTGGGCCAAACGCCGTCTCCTCATACGGAAAAGGCGGCCCGCGGGCCGCCTGCTCGAACCATATAGCGCATCCCGGCGGTCGTCACCGGATCGCGATGTCGCCGGGTCGCAACGTTACTGGGCGGGTGCGGTGCCCGGAGGTGCCGTGGTCGGCGCCGCGCCCGGCGCGAGCTTGGCCATGCCGTTGATCGCGCTGGCGCGCAGGTCGCGCACGATGCCGTTGGACCACACGTCGGCGGCCGACAGCATTTCGCGGCTGGCCTGCGGCCCCTGCTGGATCAGCTTGCGGCCGGCCTCGGACTTGTAGAACTGCGAGACCTCGCGCAGTTCCTGCTCGGTGAAGAGCTTGGCGTAGATCCGGGCGACCTCGTTCTCCAAAGCGCCGCGGCGCGGTGCGAGCGCGATGGCGCTCTCATCCACCATATCGGAAATCTCGGTCTGGAGATTGGGGTTGTTGACGATCAACTCGGCCTTGATCTGCGTCGCGGCGTTGAGGAGAATCTGGTCGAACTGCTCGGTCGTATCGAGCGCATCGACCGCCTCGCGCGCCGCCGTCAGATGCGAGGGACTGACGTCCTGCGCCATGGCCGGCACCGCGGACAAGCCGACGACGGCCACCGTGGCCAACATTGCGCGGCGCAGCGTGTCGCTGAGAACCATCAGAGTTCCTTCTCCATCAAATTCGATCGATTGGCGGTGGCGCATCCCGTGCCAAACTCCGCCGCGTCCCGCAAGCCCCCGGCGCCGGCTGGCGCGGAGCTCAGTCGGCGGCGAGTTCCTCGATGCCGTCCGGACCCGCCAACATAACCGAACTCGCCAAGCCCAGAAACAAGCCGTGCTCGACCACGCCCGGAATCGCGTGGAGAGCAGCCGAGAGGGCTTCTGGATCGGGAATGCGGCCAAATGATGCGTCGACGATCAGGTGTCCGCCGTCGGTGATGAAGGGGTCGTCGCCCGTGCGGCGCAGTGCGAGCGTGCCTGCGACTCCGACGAGACCGGCAGCCCGTTCGATGGCCAGGAGGGTCGAGACGATGCCGAAGCCGTTGATCTCGACGGGCAGCGGAAAAGCGCCGAGCGTCTCGACCTTCTTCGTGACGTCGGCGATGACGAGCATCCGCGCCGAGGCGGAGGCGACGATCTTCTCGCGCAGGAGCGCGCCGCCGCCGCCCTTGATCAGCCGGAGCGCGCCGTCGACCTCGTCGGTGCCGTCGATGGTGAGGTCGAGTTCCGGCAGCTCTTCGAGCGTCGTCAAGGGAATGCCGAGGTCGCGGCAGAGCCGCGCCGTGCGCTCGGAGGTCGGCACGCCGACGATGCGCAGACCCTCCTTCACCCGCTCGGCCAGCGCGCGAACGAAGGCTTCAGCGGTCGAGCCGGTGCCGATGCCGAGGCGCATGCCGCTGTCGACGCGGCGCGCCGCCTCGAAGCCGATGCGGTCCTTCATCGCCTGGGCGTCCATGTCGTCCTCCGTCCTCGCCATGCCTCGGTCAGGCTTGAGACCAAAGACGACGCGCACGCAACCGGAAATGCGCCCGGCCGCCGGCAAAAGTCGCCGACTGGAAAGGCTTTCTTCGCGATTGCCCCGGCACAGTGTGACCCGGTTACGCCAACACCGGGAAGAAGCAGACGCCCGCGCGCCATGATGGCGGCCTCGGCGACGCGCCGGCTTGACCTCCCGCCTGCCCCAGCCAAAGTCCACGCCCATGAGCGCCGTCGCATCCCTCACCGCACGCCCCCGCCGATCCGCCTCCGTTCGCACCGGACACCCGAATTCCGCCGGGGCTCCGCGCCCCACCGTGGTGTTCGATCTCGACGGCACGCTCGTCGACACCGCGCCCGACCTCGCCGGCAGCCTCAATCACTGCCTGACGCTTGCCGGACTGGAGCCGACGACGCTGGCCGAGGTGCGCCCGGATGCTGGGCGCGGCGCGCAGGCCATGCTGCGGGCCGCCTACGCCCGCGCCGGTCGCCCTCTTCCGGTAGACGAACTGGCCGGCCAGACCGCGCGCTTCCTCGAACACTACACCGCGAACATCGCAGAGGCCTCGACGCTCTATCCCGGCGTCGCCCTCGCGCTTGATCGTCTCGCCGCCGACGGCTCGATCCTTGCCGTCTGCACGAACAAGACCGAAGCGCTGGCGGTTCGCCTGCTCGACGCGTTGGGCTTGTCGCCCCGTTTCGCGGCGATCTGCGGCGCCGACACCTTCGCCTGTCGCAAGCCCGACCCCGTCCATCTCCACGGCACGATCGACCGTGCGGGCGGCCACCGCGCCCATGCCGTGCTGGTCGGCGACAGCGAGACCGACATGGAGGCGGCGCGACGGGCTTTCGTGCCGGGCATCCTCGTCTCGTTCGGCTACGACGCGGGTGCTCCCGTCCGCGCGATGGCCAGCGCCACGATCGACAACTTCGGCGAACTCGAACCCCGCCTGCTCGATCGCCTGACGAGCGCGTTCATTCCGCGTCCCCTCTGACGGGTTTTTGCTTGCGAGCCCGACGCCTCGCATTGACGAGAGCGGGGAATCGGCCTTATACGACGCTCACCGCCGGTTGCCATGGCAGCCGCAGAGCGGGCGATTAGCTCAGCGGGAGAGCACTGCATTCACACTGCAGGGGTCGCAGGTTCAATCCCTGCATCGCCCACCATTCACCGTCAGTTCGAGTTTCGATCCGCATAGTCCTGTCATTTCGGCGATGGTCGGCGGACTGATGTCCTGCGACGAGACGGACACGCCGGCGATCTCTGGCTGTCTCGTGGCGGAATCTCGAACTCGGGTTTGCGAGACCCGTTTTTTCGTCGGAGCTCTTTCGCTCAATGACGATGCAGATCGCTTCGAGCGGCCTCGCATAGAGTTTTCCCGCACGCCGTCGTTCGTCGGCGTAGGCCCTGAGCGTGATCCATTGTCGGTCGCGATCAGCCGGCGTACGCGCACCTGATCGCCGGCAAGCGCTATTGCCTCCCTCAATCGCGACGCCGGTTGAACTCGGTTGGGCGCCTTCGGTGATCCGCAACGATCTCCCCGTGCGCTCTTACGAGGACGCAACGAAAAGGGCCGGCGTCACCGCCAGCCCCTTCCCCTTCGACATCAGCCGAAGTCTTCAGCGCAGATACGTCATCGGGTTGACGGGCGAGGAATCCTTGCGGACCTCGAAGTGGACGATCGGCACGTCGGTCTCGCCGGTCATGCCGGCCTTGGCGATCTCCTGCCCGCGCTTCACGGTGGCGCCGCGCTGCACGAGGATGTCGTCGGCGTGGCCGTAGACGGTCACGAGGCCGTTGTCGTGCTTGATCAGCACGGTCTTGCCGAACTCCTTGAGGCCCTCGCCGGCATAGATGACGACGCCGTTCTCGGCGGCCTTCACCGGCGTGCCGCGCGGCACCGAGATGTTCAAGCCGTCGTTGCGGCGCGAGCCGACCTTGTCGCCGAAGTTCTTGACGACGCGGCCCTGCACCGGCCAGCGGAACTCGTCGATGCCCGTCGACTTCGGCGCTATCGACGCCTCTTCCTGCTTCTCTTCCGCCGCGACCGTGGTCGCCGGGGCCGGGGCAGCCGCGGCGATGGCCGAGCTGGAGGCCTCCGGCTTGGCGGGCGTCGCAGGGGTTGGTGCCGCGGCGACGGCAGGCTGCGACGCGACCGGCGCCGTGTGGGCTGGCGCGGCCGGCTTCACCGGGGTGACCGTCGCCAGCGTCGGTGCAGGCTTGGCGGCGGCAGCGACGGCGGGCGCCGGCGGCGCCACGCGCGGCGAAGGAATGGCCTTGGCCTGCGCCTGCAGCGTGGTCGGCGGGGCGCCGAGGGTGGCGACGCGGGTCTGCTGCGCCGGTGCCGAAGCGCCGCCCGGTATCGTCAGCACTTGGCCGATGCGGATGTTGTCGTCGCTGAGCCCGTTGGCGCGGCGAAGCTCGGCGGCGCTGACGCCGTTGCGGCGTGCCAGGCCGAGGACCGAGTCACCCGACGTCACCGTAATCGAACCGGCCGAGGCCGAGCGCACCGGCTGGCTGCGGGCGGGCTCGCTGGCCGAGAGGCCGCGCGCCGCGCTGGTCTGCGCCACCTGCTGCGAACCGACGGGCGAAGACGCCATGGGAGCGGAGGCGGGCGCCGCAGCGGGGTAGCCGCCGTCGCCGTAGGACGCGGCCGGCGGGGGCGGCAGCGTCGAGCGCGAGACCGGGCCTGTCGCCACCGCATAGGTCTGCGACGGGCCTGTGGTGCCGGACCCGTAGGAGGCGTTCGGCTGGCCGGCGCCGTAGCTCGGCGCAGCGGCCGCCATCTGCGTCTGCTGCTGCACCGGGGCCTTTGGGATCGCGCCCGTGTAGAAGCCGTCCTGCAGTCTCGTCGCGTCGGCGCTGCAGCCCGCGACGAGCATGGTGACGGTCACGAGCGCTGCGGAGCGCATCAATGGAGCCCGAAATCTGATCAACCCATCCACGCGCATCGTCGTCCCCATGCATTCGCCCAACCTTGAGCCGCATTAGAGCGCGTTAATGTTACCCGCGGGTTAAACCACGGCGCGGGAATGCCGAATTCCTTTACAGGAGTGTCGCGACGCCCCGTTCGAGCGGCTGCAAACGGGCGTCGAACAGGAGCTCTTCCTCGAAGCGACTGCCGAGCTTCTGATGGCGCACGATCCGCTGGCGCTCGCCCGGCGCCCCGATGGCGGTGACGAGGATACCCTGCGACGCCATCTGCTCGACGAAGGCGCGGGGCAGCGCCTCGAACGAGGCATGGACGACGATCCGGTCGAAGGGCGCCTGGCCCGCATAACCATCGCGCCCATCCTCCTGGATATAGGTCACGTTCGTGATGCCGCAGGCCTTCAGACGCTCCGCTGCGCGGGTGAGCAGCGTCTTGTAGCGGTCGAGCGTCGTCACATGCAGGCCGAGCCTGGCGAGCAGCGCCGTGACGTAGCCGCTGCCGGTGCCGATCTCGAGGATGCGGCTCTCGGGCTGCACCCGAAGCGCACCCGCCAGCCGAACCGCGGCGCGCGCACTCGGCATCGTCTGCCCGCATTCGAGGGGCAGCGACTGGTCGGCGAAGATGTCGGCGATGTCCGGCCCGACGAAGAGCCGCCGCGGCACTGCCTCGACCACCGTCATGACGCGTGCTCCGATCCCGTCGTCGGATCGAAGCGTCATGAGAAAGGACGCGAGTTGTTCCCGGTCGGCGGTCGAAGTCGTCATGGCCGATCCGTCAGGCGAAGCTTGCGCGCAGCGATTCGCGTAAGGCGTGGTTCGTGAGATCGAGATGCAGCGGCGTCACCGAGATCCGGCCTGCCTCCAGCGCGCCGATGTCGGACTCGTCCATTTGCGGTCCCGCCTGCCGGCCGAACTTCAGCCAGAAATAGGGGTTGCCGCGCCCGTCATGCCGCTCCTCGACGTCGAGCGAATAGTCGAGCTTGCCCTGCCGGGTCAGCGACACGCCCTGCACCTCGTCCGGCGCGACGGCGGGAAAGTTGACGTTGAGCAGCGTGCCGGCCGGCACGTCCACGTCGATGAGACGACGGATCACCGACGCCCCGTGGCGTTCGGCCGTCGCCCAGGTCGCCTCGCGGTCGCGGTCGGGGCGGAAGGCCTGGCTGAGCGCGATCGAGCGGAAACCGAGGAGCGTGCCTTCGATGGCGGCTGCGACGGTACCCGAATAGGTCACGTCGTCGCTGATGTTCTGGCCGGCGTTGACGCCCGAGAGAACCAGATCCGGGGCGCCGGGCAGCACGCGCTTGGTCGCCATGATCACGCAGTCGGTCGGTGTGCCCGTGAGGGCGAAGCGCTTCTCCGATTCTTGCCGAAGACGCAGCGGCGACGAGAGCGTGAGCGAATGTGACAGGCCGCTCTGGTCGGTCTCGGGCGCCACGATCCAGACGTCGTCCGAGAGCTCCCGCGCGATGCGTTCGAGCACCTTCAGGCCGGGCGCGTGGATGCCGTCGTCGTTGGTCAGGAGAATACGCATCGATCAGCCCTTCGCGATCACGTCGATGCCGCCCATATAGGGCCGCAACGCCTCGGGAATGGCGATGGCGCCGTCCGCCGTCTGATAGTTTTCCATCACGGCGATGAGCGCGCGCCCGACCGCCGTGCCGGAGCCGTTCAGCGTGTGCACGAAGCGCGGCGCCTGCTTCTCGCCCGCCGGGCGATAGCGGGCGTTCATGCGCCGGGCCTGGAAGTCGCCGCAGACCGAGCAGGACGAGATCTCGCGGAACGTGTCCTGTCCCGGCAGCCAGACCTCGATGTCGTAGGTCTTGTGCGCCGAGAAGCCCATGTCGCCCGTGCAGAGGACAACGGTGCGGAAATGCAGGCCGAGCTTGGTCAGCACGGACTCGGCGGCGGCCGTCATGCGTTCATGCTCGGCGACCGCGGTCTCCGGCGTCGTCACCGAGACGAGCTCGGCCTTATAGAACTGGTGCTGGCGCAGCATGCCGCGCGTGTCGCGGCCGGCCGAGCCCGCCTCGGAGCGGAACGAGGGCGTCAACGCGGTGAAGCGCAGGGGAAGCTGCGCCTCGTCGAGGATCTCCTCGCGCACGAGATTGGTCAGCGACACCTCGGCCGTGGGAATCAACCAACGGCCGTCGGTGGTCTGAAACAGATCCTCGGCGAACTTCGGCAGCTGGCTGGTGCCGAACAGCGCCTCGTCGCGAACGAGCAGCGGCGGCGACACCTCCTCGTAGCCGAATTCCTGCGTGTGGACGTCGACCATGAACTGGCCGAGCGCGCGCTCCAGACGCGCCAGCCCACCGCGCAGCACCGTGAAGCGCGAGCCGGACATGCGAGCGGCGCGATCGAAGTCCATCATGCCGAGCGCTTCGCCGAGTTCGAAATGCTCGCGCGGCTTGAAGTCGAACGCCGGCTTCTCGCCGACACGGCGGACCTCGACATTGCCTGCCTCGTCGGCGCCGACCGGCACGTCGGCAAAAGGAACGTTCGGCATGCTGGCGAGCACGTCGCGCAGTTGTGCGTCGAGTTCGCGCTCCTGCCGTTCGCCGTCCTGGATGCGCGTCTTCAGGTCGGCGACGCGCGCCATCACTTCGTCGGCGCGCGCGGCATCGCCAGAGGCCTTGGCCTTGCCGATCTCCTTGGAGGCTTCGTTGCGCTGGCCCTGCCAGTCCTGCAGCGAGGTCAGGTGGGCGCGGCGCGCCTCGTCGAGGCGGATCGCCTCGGCGGAGCCGAGCTTCGACCCTCTCGCCGTCAGCGCTTCGTCCAACTTCTCCGCGTTCTCGCGGATCCACTTGATGTCGAGCATGTTTCTCCAGTCCGCGAGCTGCGGACCGGCAACGACCGGATCACTCCGTGGTCGCTTGGCCTGCCGCCACCCGCTGGGCGCGCTTCTTCTCGATCAGCCGTGCGGTGATGATGCCGACTTCGTAGAGAAGGATGGTGGGGATCGCAAGACCGATCTGGGACAGCGGATCGGGCGGCGTGAGGATGGCCGCCGCGATGAAGGCGATGACGATGGCGTATTTGCGCTTGCTGCGCAGCGACTCCGACGAGATGATCCCAGCGCGCACCAGCAGCGACGACACCACGGGAAGCTGGAACACCAGACCGAACGCCATGATCAGCGTCATGATCAGCGACAGGTATTCCGACACCTTCGGCAGAAGAAGGATCGCCGCGTCAGTACCGCTGCCCTGCTGCTGCATCGACAGGAAGAACCACATCACCATCGGGCAGAAGAAGAAGTAGACGAGCAGTGCCCCGAGCAGGAAGAGCAGCGGCGTCGCCACGAGGAAGGGCACGAAGGCCGCACGCTCGTCGCGATAGAGGCCTGGCGCCACGAACTTGTAGACCTGGATGGCGATCACCGGAAAGGCGAGGAAGAACCCGCCGAAGGCCGCGACCTTCACCTGCGTGAAGAAGAATTCCTGCGGCGCCGTGTAGATCAGCTCGACACTCGCCGGGTCGAGTCCCGCCCAGCCGGTGGCGATCTGGTAGGGGATGACAAGGAGATTGAAAATCTGCTTGGCGAAGAAGAAGCAGATCAGGAACATGCCCATGAAGCCGAGGATCGACCAGATCAGCCGGCGGCGGAGTTCGATCAGGTGTTCGATGAGCGGCGCGGACGAGGCCTCGATGTCGGACTCCGAACGGCTCACGAAACGCCTCCTGCCATGTCACGCGTCGAAGCCGCCGGGGTGGCGGCTCCGTTCATCAGCGCCGGCTCGGGCGCCGCCGTCTTTTCCGCCGGACCGACTTCGCCGACCTTCGGCTCGCTCGATGCCACGACGTCTGCGGCAGGCGCGGCGGCGCCATTGGGATTGGACGACATCGTCTGCGCCTGCGCCGCCGCGACGGGAACCGGTCCCTGGCTCGCCGACGGCACCTGAGGCGCCGCCGAACTGGCGGCTGCCTTCAGCGACGACCGGATCTCGTCGCCGACGGCGCGAACCGGATTCATCGCCTTGCGAATGTCGGCCCGCGGATCGAGTTGCTTCACGTCGCGGGCGACCTCGCGCAGTTCGTCGAGTTCCGCCTCCTTCAGCGCCTCGTCGAACTGCTTGCGGAAGTCGCCGGCCATGCGACGCATCTGCGTGCTGACGCGACCGAAGGTCCGCAGCATCTTCGGGAGATCCTTCGGTCCGACCACGACGATCAGAACGACGGCAATGACGAGAAGCTCAAGACCACCGATGTCAAACATGGCTACGCCCGTTCACGAGGGATGCCGGCGGAAGCCGGCATCGAACGTTCAGATCCGGGACTTCTCCACTGTGGTGTCGTGGGTCATCGGCTCGCCTTCGCGGGTTTCAAGCACGCGGCGCTCCTGGACCGTCGTCACGTCCTCGTCCGACATGCCCTTCTTGAAGTTCTTGATGCCCTTGGCGACGTCGCCCATCAGCTCGGGAATCTTGCCGCGACCGAAGAGGAGGAGCACGACCGCCAGAACGATCAGCCAGTGCCAGATGCTGAAGCTACCCATGATACGCCTCCTTGCGACGCGAACCGTTCGCGTTCTATTCAGATCGAACCGTCCGTGTCTTCAAACACGAAAATCTCTTGCGGATCAACGGACACGACGATTTCGTCCACGCCCTCCCCCAACTCGCTCGGGCGGATCCGCGCCCGCAAGGGCCGATCCGCGCCGTCGACCGCCAGGGTAAGGAGATCGACGCTCCCGAGAAACCGCCGGGAGAGCACCCTTGCCGGGACGCCGCTTCCGTCCACCGCGAGACGCAACCCATTCAACCGTAAGCCGATCTTCACCGGGGTACCGTCCGATCGTGGCGAAGCTGCGACCGTGCCGAGCGGGCATTCGACCCGCCCGCCCCGCACGGTGCCGGCGAGCACGTTGAGTTCGGAAAAGAAGCCGGCGGCGAACAGGCTGGCCGGGCGGCGATAGAGTTCGTGGGCGGTGCCCGCCTGCACCAGTCGCCCATCGCGCAACAGCGCGATTCGGTCGCCCATCCGCATCGCCTCCTCGGCGTCGTGCGTCACGACGATGGCGGTGGAGCCGGTCTCGCGCAGGATCTGCAGCGTGTCGGTGCGGATCACGTCCTTCAGCCGGCTGTCCAGCCCGGAGAACGGCTCATCCATCAGCAGAACCCGGGGGCGCGGCGTCAGCGCCCGGGCCAGCGCCACGCGCTGCTGCTCGCCGCCCGAAAGCGTGTGCGGATAGTCGGCCGCCGCCGCGCGCAGGCCGACCCGCTCCAGCGCCGCGAGCGCTGCAGAATGGGCGTGGGAAGCGCCGAGAGGGCGCAAGCCGAAGCGCACGTTGTCGAGAATCGTCATGTGCGGAAACAGCGCGAAGTCCTGAAACATCAGGCCGACGCCGCGCCGCTCCGGGGGAACGAAACCCTCCGGTCCCGCCACCGCCGTGCCGCCGATCAGGACGCGCCCGCTGGTTGGCCGCTCGATGCCGGCGGCGATGCGCAGCAGCGAGGTCTTGCCAGAACCGGACGGACCAAGCAGGCAGAGGACTTGGCCCGACTCGGCCCAGATCGAAACCTCGTCGAGAATGCGCTTGCCGCCCGCTTTGAAGCCGACCGCCTCGAATTCAAGATCGGATGCGAAGCTGGCGGCTGCGGTGGCCGTCGGCGCTTCCTGGTCGATCCAACGCACGATCGGCGTTCTGGCGGTCATGGGGCCGATCCCGTCGAAGGGCGGCCGCAACGGCGGCGCGCGAAACCTTTCGCGAACCCTCCGTTAGCCCGCTCGCCCCCGGCCCTCAAGCCACGAGTGCGAGAAGCCCCTCGAATTCGCGGCGTTCCTCGTCGATCGAACCGGGCGTCGCCCCGCGGCGGATCACGTCCAGCGCCCGCTCCGCCCGCTCGGCCGCGCGTCCCGTCAGCTCGGGAACACTCGCCGCGACCTTCGCCATTTCCGCCATGTCGCCGTTGCAGTGGAGTGCCAAGTCGCAGCCCGCCGAGATCGCCGCCGCCGTGAGGTCGCCCATGTCGCCGTCGAGCGCCTTCATCGACATATCGTCGCTCATCAGGAGGCCGTCGAAGCCGAGCTCGCCGCGGATGATCTCGCCGATCGTGCTCGGCGACAGCGTCGTCGGGCGCAAGGCATCGAGTGCCTCGAAGAGGAGATGCGCGGTCATGCCGGCGGGAAGATCGCGCAGGGCCCGGAACGGCGGGAAGTCCACCGCCTCGAGCTCGGCCCGCGTGGCGCGAACCCGCGGGAGTTCGAGATGGCTGTCGGCGTCGGTGCGCCCGTGCCCCGGCAGGTGCTTCATCACCGGCAGCACGCCGCTCGCCATCAGCCCGTCCGCCGCGGCGCGCCCGAGCGCCGCCACGACAGCCGGATCGTTCGAATAGGCGCGGTCGCCGATCACCGAATGGGTGCCGGGAAACGCCACGTCGAGGCAGGGCAGGCAATCGACGTTGATGCCGTAGCCGTCGCGAAGGTCATGCCCGAGTAGGCGACCTTGAAGCCAGGCGGCGCGAAGGCCAGCCTCCTCGCCGTCGCGCTCGTGCACGCGTCCGACCGTCATGGAGGGCGGATAGCGCGGCGCCAGCGGCGGCCGCAACCGCTGCACGCGTCCGCCCTCCTGGTCGACGAGAATGGGAACGGTGTCGCGGGCGCCCGCCTCGGTCAACTCGGCCACGAGATCGCGAAGCTGCGCGGGTTCCGACACGTTGCGACCGAAGAGAATGAACCCCCATGGCCGTTCGTCGGCGAAGAAGGCGCGTTCGTCGGCGGTCAGCGCCAAGCCGCTGCAGCCGGCAATCCAGGCTTTGGGCATCGTCGAAGTCCTGTCCGCAGGAGAAGAAGCCGCCGACGGGTTCCGGTCGGCGGGCAAGCCGGATCGCCATGGCGGCCCGGCGGGAGCCGACGCGGCGAGAACGCCGCCGGCGAGTGCGGTCAGCGCGTCACGAAGCAGCTTCCGCCGGCAGACTTCACGCTCTCGCAAACCGTGTTGGCCTCCGCCTTCGACGCCGCGACCACGCGCACGCGGTAGAACGTGCCCTTACCCGGAATGTCCGCCGGCTTGATGTTCAGGCCGCGACCGCCGATGGCGCCGGAATAGCGCTTGCCGAGATTGCTCATCGACTGCTTGGCGAGATCGGCGCTTGGCTGCGAGGCGATCTGCACGAAATAGCTGCCTGCGGCGGGCTCCGGCTCCAGCGAGGCGACCTGAATCGGCGCGGCAGCCTTGGGGGTAGCAGCCTTGGCGGGAGCCGCGGTGGCGGCAACCGGCGGCGCGGGCGGCGGCAGCATCTCGGGCTCGGCCGCGGCCAAGCTCTCGTCGTCGGCGTCGGCAGCGTAGGGCAGCTGCGGCGCGATGCCGGCCACCGGATCGAGCATCGCGACCTGCGCGCTGCTCGAGGCCGTCGTCATCAGATCCGTGCCGGCCGGCGCTTCGGCCTCGGTGGCGACCAGCGTGCCATCGGGGCGAACCGTGAGCGTCTTCACCTTGCGAGGCTGCAACGTCGGCTCGGCCGGCGCGGCCGCAGGCGTGCCCGCGTCCGCCTGCTCGGACGGGAGAGCGACCTCGTCGCCGACGCTGACGCCGGGAAGCGCATCCACCGCCGGCTCGTCGTCCTCGGCGATGTCGAGCGGCTCCTCCATCGCGGTCACCAGCGATTGCTGGGTGGGCGTCGCGTCGGCGCCGACCCCGGCGACGCGCTGGTAGACGGCCTTGTTCTGGTTGGGGATCGAGCGGCCGCCGGGATCGGCCGGCGCGACCTTGTAGGGCGTGGCGTCGGCCTTGATGAGCAGCGGCCCGTCGGACCCCGACATGCCGTCGACATTGTGATAGACGGCAGCCGTCGCGACGCCGACCAGCGCCAGCAGCGCCACGCCGCCGAGCAGCATCGCCGGACGCCGGAAGCGCGAGCGCGCCGCCACGGGATAGTCGTCGTAGCGATCGACCTCGACGTCGGACTCATCGTAGCCCTGCGCGTAGTCGTCCTCGTCGTCGGCGACGTAGGGCGCGTTCATCGCCGCCATCTCGCTGGCGATCAGCTCATCGAAATCGTCGAGGGTCAGGGTCTGTCGCAATTCCGGCTCATGCTGGCGGGCCGGCGCGAAGGACTGGGTCTCGGCGGGGTTGGAATCGCGCGGGCGCTGGGGCTGGCTGAGGCCGAACAGCGCGTCCTCGATCTGCAGATCGCCCTCGCCGCCACGCACCGCGGGCCGACGTGCGGCGGCCGGGGCCGGCATCGGCGCTTCGATCGCGAGGGCGACGCGGGCGCGCTCAGACACTGCGCCGCGCTCGGGAGCGTAGGTGAACTCGTCCCAGCCCGCGGACTGGGGAACCTCAACCGGCTCGAAACCCTGATACGACTTGGCGGACGCAGGCGTGCGCATCGAGGTTCCTTCCACCGCGCGGACGAGATCGGCGAAGGGGTCGCGGCCGCCGACCATGCCGGGATTTGAATCCTTGACGTTCTTCATCCCACCGATCCCACCCCGGATTTCGGCCCGCAGCAGCCGAAATTACACAATGCGTCGCGAAGCTTGCGCCTAGTTCGCGAACTTGTTCAAAGCGTGGTCCGTCAGCGCATTTCCTCCGGCGCGGAGACGCCGACGAGGTCCAGCCCGGACGCGATCACGAAGGCCACCGCCTGCACGAGGCCCAGTCGGGCCGCCGTGGTTTTCGCATCATCAGGCTTAACGAAGCGTAACTCCGGGTGGTCCTTGCCGCGATTGTACTGGGCGTGGAACGCCGAGGCGACGTCGTAGAGGAAGAAGGCAAGACGGTGCGGCTCCTTGGCCTGTGCCGCGCTCTGCACCAGCCGGGGATACTCGGCAAGCTTGCGCACGAGGCCGAGTTCGCCTTCGTCGGTCAGCCGTTCGAGCGTCGCCGCGTCCACCCGGTCGAGCGCCGAGACGTCCATGCCCTCCGCCGCGGCCTGCCGCACGATCGAGCGTGAGCGGGCATGGGCGTACTGCACGTAGAAGACGGGATTGTCCTTCGACTGCTCGGTGACCTTCTGGAAGTCGAAGTCGAGCGGCGCGTCGCTCTTGCGGAACAGCATCATGAAGCGGACGGCATCGCGCCCGACCTCCTGCACCACGTCGGCCAACGTCACGAACTCCCCGGCCCGCTTCGACATCTTCACCGGCTCGCCGTTGCGGAAGAGCTTCACGAGCTGGCACAAAACCACGTCGGACTGCGCCGCGCCGCCCGAAACCGCGCGCGCCACCGCTTCCAGCCGCTTGACGTAGCCGCCATGGTCGGCGCCGAGCACGTAGACCATCTCGTCGAAACCGCGGGCGAACTTGTCGGCGAAATAGGCGACGTCGGCGGCGAAATAGGTGTAGCTGCCGTCCGACTTGACCAGCGGCCGGTCGACGTCGTCGCCCACCTCGGTGGAGCGCAGCAGGGTCTGCTCGCGGTCCTCCCAGTCGTCCGGCAGCTGCCCCTTCGGCGGTGGCAGCGTGCCCTGATAGACGAAGCCCTTGCCGCGCAGATCGTCGATGATCGCGGTGATGCGGCCGCCATTGCCCTCGTGCAGCGTCTTCTCCGAGAAGAAGACGTCCTGCTGGATGGCGAGCGCGCGCAGGTCGTCGCGGATCGACATCATCATCGCCGCGATGGCGTAGCTCTTGACGAGCGGCAGCCATTCGCTCTCGTCCTGCGCCAGGAGATCGCGCCCGTAGCGGATCGACAACGCGGAGCCGACGGTCTTCAGATAGTCGCCGGGATAGAGCCCTGCCGGAATGTCGCCGATCGGCTCGCCCAGCGCCTCGCGGTAGCGCAGGTAGACCGAGCGGGCGAGGACGTTCACCTGCTCGCCGGCGTCGTTGATGTAGTATTCCTTCGTCACCGCATCGCCGGCGAACGCCAGGAGATTGGCGATGGAATCGCCCACCACGGCGCCGCGGCAATGGCCGACATGGAGCGGCCCCGTGGGGTTGGCCGAGACGTACTCGACGTTCACCTTGCGCCCGGTCGGCTCGCCGCGTCCGTAGTCGGTGCCGGCCGCGAGAATGGCGCCGAGATGGCGCGTCCAGACCTGCGGATGAAGCCGCAGGTTGATGAAGCCGGGGCCGGCGATCTCGACCGCAGCGACATCCGGATCGGCGCGCAATCCTTCGGCGATGCGCTCGGCGAGATCGCGCGGCTTCTGGCCGAGGGGCTTGGCCAGCACCATCGCCGCGTTCGTGGCGAGGTCGCCGTGGCTGGCATCGCGCGGCGGCTCCACCGTGATGCGCGAGAGATCGACCTCGCCGGCTTCCATCGTTCGCAGAAGGGCTTCGACGCTCTGGCGAATGCGCTGCTCGAAGTCGGCGAAGAGGTTCATGGGAAGCATTCCAGACGAGATCGGAAGGACGAGCCCCGCCCCACCGGCATGAAAAGGCTACGCGAGGGGCGTGGGTGGCAAGCGGCGCGCCTAGCGCAAATCGGGGGTAGCGTCAAACAGACGCCGATGTTCGGCGAGGGCGAAACTGTCGGTCATGCCCGAGAGATAGTCGCAGACACGGCG
Organism: Aureimonas pseudogalii; assembly: GCF_014196835.1. Lineage (GTDB taxonomy): Bacteria > Pseudomonadota > Alphaproteobacteria > Rhizobiales > Rhizobiaceae > Aureimonas > Aureimonas pseudogalii. Next base: position 56,236 of record NZ_JACIEK010000008.1, on the reverse strand, counting down.
TGCCAGACGCCCCTCGTCGAGCGAGCGCACGCTCTCGCTCCAGGCGCCGCCCATCGCCGCGGGATCGGCCCGGTAGCGCGCGAAGAGATCGGCGACGACACCCTCGGCGCGGTCCATCACGCGCATCACGCTGTCGTTGCGATAGACCCGGGCGAACAGGAACTCCTTCGTCTGCGCCGCCATCGCCCGCATGCGCGGCGAGAAGTCGATGAGCGTGCGCGACGCCGCCCGCACCGCGTGCGGGTCGCCGATGCCGTCCTCGCGGAGGCGTCCGAGCGAGGCGGCAATGACGTCCTCCACCATCCGCGTGATGTGACGGCGCATGATCTCGTGCACGGTGCGCGAGCGATCGAGATCGGGATAGCGCGCCGTCACCTCGCGCAGCAGATCGCCCGCGAGATCCAGCCCTTCCAGATCCTCCAGATCGATCAGCCCGGCGCGCAGCCCGTCGTCGAGATCGTGGGTGTTGTAGGCGATGTCGTCGGAGATCGCGGCGGCCTGCGCCTCCAACGAGGCGAAGCGATCGAGGTCCAGCGGGAAGACGGCGTCGAAATCGAGGATCGGCCGCGGCACAGGCCCCCCGATACAGGCATGCCGGCCCGTCAGCGGCCCGTTGTGCTTCACCAGCCCGTCCAGCGTCTCGAACGCGAGGTTGAGGCCGTCGAACTCGGCGTAACGGCGCTCCAGCGCCGTGACGATGCGGAGCGACTGAGCGTTGTGGTCGAAGCCGCCATGGTCCTCCATGCAGCGGTTGAGGGCGCGCTCGCCGGCATGGCCGAAGGGCGTGTGGCCGAAATCGTGGACGAGGGCGACCGCCTCGGTCAGATCCTCGTCCAGCCGCAGCGCGCGGGCGAAGGCGCGGGCGATCTGCGAGACCTCGATCGTGTGGGTCAGGCGAGTGCGGAAGTGATCGCCCTCGTAGGCGACGAAGACTTGCGTCTTGTGCTTCAGCCGACGGAAGGCGCTGGAATGGACGATCCGGTCGCGGTCGCGCTGGAAGGGCGTGCGCGTCCGGCTGTCGGGCTCGGGAACGAGCCGTCCACGCGAAGCCGCCGCATCGACCGCGAAGGGCGCCAGATGCTCGCGCCCGACGCCGATGCCGTGGAACGTCTCGTCGGCCATGAAGCGAAGTCCCCCGACGAAGATCCTGCGGCCCGCTCGCGCCGGCGCGGCAAGATGGGCGGCACCGACCGATTGACCGACCCGGCGCGCGTTCATACGTTAGGCCAGACGATCCAACAAGAAGAGGCCGCAAGGCCGCTTCGCCACCCCGGACATGCCCCATGAGCGACTCGTTCGCCGCCCCCGCCGCCCAGCCCGTCACGGTGTCCGACGCCGCCGCACGGCGCATCAATGCGATTGTCGCCAAGTCCGAGGCGGAGAAAGCGCTGCGCATCTCGGTGGAGGGCGGCGGGTGCTCGGGCTTTTCCTACAAGTTCGACCTGACGCACGATCGGGACGCCGACGACGTGGTGATCGAGAAGGACGGGGCGACCGTCCTCATCGATTCGATGTCGCTGGCCTACATGGACGGCGCGGTGGTCGATTTCGTCGACGACCTGATGGGACAGTCCTTCCAGATCCGCAATCCCAACGCGGTGGCCTCCTGCGGCTGCGGCACGTCCTTCTCCGTTTGACAGGACGAGGCTCCGCGCGGCAGGACGGGCACGCCTCCTGCCGCGCGAGTTCGACCCCATGCTGATCGCCACCTGGAACATCAACGGCGTCAAGGCCCGCCTCGACGTGCTTCTCGCGTGGCTCGACGAGCGCCAGCCGGACATCGCCGGTCTTCAGGAGATCAAGAACGTCGACGAGACCTTCCCGCGTACCGAGCTCGAAGCGCGGGGCTGGCATGTCGAGACCCACGGACAGAAGGGCTTCAACGGCGTCGCGCTCCTTTCGAGGCAGGCGCCCGTCTCGGTCGAGCGCGGCCTGCCGGGCGATGCGCTCGACGAGCAGGCCCGCTTCATCGAAGGCGTCTGGCGAATGGGTGATCGCGACATCCGCGTCGCCTCGCTCTATCTGCCGAACGGCAACCCGATCGGCACCGAGAAATTCACCTACAAGCTGGCCTGGATGAAACGGCTGGAGGCCCACGCGCGCCATCGGCTGGCGGACGAGATCCCGTTCGTGCTGGCGGGCGACTACAACGTCATTCCCCAGCCCGAAGACGCCCGCAACGCCAAGGCCTGGGTCGACGACGCGCTGTTTCAGCCCGAGACACGCGCCGCCTATCGGCGCCTTCTCGGCCTCGGCCTGACAGATGCGGTGCGCGCCTCCACCGACAAGCCGGGCACCTACACGTTCTGGGACTATCAGGCCGGCGCCTGGCAGCGCGACAACGGCATCCGGATCGACCATGTGCTGCTCTCGCCCGAGGCCGCCTCGCTCCTGAAGTCGGTGGAGATCGATCGACACGTCCGGGCGTGGGAGAAGCCCTCGGATCATGTGCCCGTGGTGGTCGAACTGGCCCTCGGTGATTCCTCGCCTTCGATCGAGGCCTAGCCTCGATTCGGATCGCCGTCAGTCGCCGCCGGCATCCACCTGATCGGCATAGGCGAGCGCAGTGCGACGGTCGTCCTCGTTGGAGAGCGAGAACGCCTCCTCCTGCAGCGGACGGATCCAGTCCTTGTCTTTGGCAGGCGCGAGCTTGAGCGCCCTTGTGAGCATCGCCAGGCCGCGCACCGGCTCGGCGCGCAGCGAGATCGTCTCGCCGTCGAACAGAAGGTAACCGAGCAGCGCTTCGGCCTTGGCGTAGCCCTTGCGGGCCGCGAGCTTCAGCCAACGCGCGGCCTGCTTCGGGTTGGCCTTGCCGCCCTCGCCCGCCAGCAACATGCGGCCGAGCTCGAACTGCGCACGGGCATCGCCGAAATAGGAGGCGGCGTGCGAATAGAGCTGCCGTGCCTGCGAGGGATCGGCGTTGACCGGCGTTCCCGGAATGCCGTTGCGGGTATATTCAGCCAGAGCCACCACGGCGCTGGCGACATAGGCGGCGTTCGGCGAGGAGGACGTATCGTCCTCCTGATCGCGCACGATTTGTTCGAACATGCGGAACGCCGCGTAGTCGTTTTCCACGACGCCATCGCCATCGGCATACATCTGCCCGAGCTTCCAGCGGGCGCCGGCATGGCCGAGATCGGCCGCCTGCTGCAGCGCCTCGATGGCCTCGGCCTTCTCGCCGCGCTTGTAGGCGGCAAAGCCCAGCGAAAACGCATCGCGCGAGCTCGGCGCCTTCGTCGAGACGCTGCCGGCGTCGAGCGCCTGCGCGCCGGGCGTCGCCATCAGCAGCCATCCGCCGGCGCAGGCCCAGACCAGCGCGTCAGAGACCCGCATGGACCGCCCCGCTCTCGGCAGCCGCGACGCAAAGGTTCGCACCAATCACCGGAACCCAGGGGCCCGTGACGTTGGCGAAACCTTCGAGGCGATCTGTCCCATGCCGCCGGATCGTCATCATCGCGCGCAGAGTCCCTTCGGCGGCGTCAGCACCCGGTGCGACACGGCGCCCCGGCTTCGAGCCCGAGCGTAAGATCGATGTCTGAAGATTGTTGCATCGCGCCTCGCCGACGAAGCCGCCTGCACACCATCCGGATGGCCCACGCGCCGCGCAAGAGCCGGTACGCCGAATACGGCGGACGGACTGGCCGGCTTCTGCCTTTCGCGGATTGTGACGCCCATCGATTTCCTGCCCTGCGTCCGTCGCTGCTGGAGCGGCGAGTCGTTTCGATCGCACGACTGGCTGCCCGCCCCTTGACGTTGGGTGGCCGTGTTTTATGGCGGCAACACGGCACCAACCCGCTGGCTTCGTTCTTAAATGATGCTGCACGGCAATAGTGTTGCCGACGATCCACACTCGCATTCGGCGAGAAAACGAGGCCGTTGCGACACACTTTAAAAAGCGAAAGGCGGCCGCCCCATCGGACGACCGCCTTCGATGATCCAACAGATTCGAATTTAGAAGTTGAGCTTGATCGAGGCGTTAGCCGCGTAGACGAAGTCGTTGCCGACCGTTGCGTTGTAAATGGCGCCGTTGGAGACGGATTGCGCGCCGTCCGTCCAATAGCCGATCAGTCCGCCGATGCGCAGTTCCGCCCAGTCGTTGTTCTTCAGCGAAAGGCCGCCGGACAGCGTGTAGAGGTCGGTGTAGGTGGTTTCCGCGCCCGTCGAGACACCGCTGTCGTAACCGATCGACACCGAGCCCGAGACATATTCGTTGAAGGCCTTGCCGAGGCCGATCGAGGCTGAATAGCCGTCGTCCCAGTAGTACGGGCTGACGCTGCTGTTGCCTGCGACGGTTGTGATCACGGCGCGGTTGGTGCTCCAATCGGTCCAGCGGAACGAGCCGAGAAGGAGCGTGCCCTCGGCAATGCCGGTCTGCGCGTTGATGTAGAGGCTCTGCGGGCTCGTAGCGGTGTTCTGGAAGGCCGGCAGGCCTTCCGCGAGCACGCTCCCACCCTTCGGCAAGGCGTTGATCAGAGCGGTGGGCACGGTGATGCCGGAGCGCGAGAGCAAGGCCGCGGCGGTGGGCACGGAAACCTGCGCGCCGTTGGCGAGGCGCACGAAGGCGTCGCTCGTCGCCGACAGGGAGCCGGTGCCGGTGATGTCGTCGTGTTCGACCTCAGAGCGGTAGAGAACCTGGGCCCGCAAGGCGATCTCGGGCATCTCGAAGGCGGCGCCGACCCGGTAGCCGGTCTTGTAGTCGGCCTCGGTCTGCGCGTTGAGCGCGACCGGCACGAGAAGCTGCGCACCGAGGCTCCCGAGCGCGGCCTGCAGCGACGCGGGAAGCGAGGTGCCGAGGTTGCGATTGGCGAGGCTCGTTCCTTCGAACGTGAAGTCCTCCATGAAGAGGCCGCCGAGCAGGCTGAAGCGCATGCCGTCCTGGGCATAGCTCAGGCGGCAGGTGGCGCTGACCTCGTTCGACTGGAACTCGAGATCGCGCACCCGCGATCCGCCCGGGAAGGGCGCCGGCTGGGCGCCACCCGGCAGGTTGGAATAGTCGCCCTCGGCCGCGAAGGCCTCGACGAAATTCCCGACGCAGGCGCCGGTGTCGTTGCCGAACTTCACGGCCGCGCTGGGGATGCGATAGGTGCCGGTATAGGTGCCGTAGTCGCCGCGCACGCCGTTCACCGAGTCGAAGCCGCGCTGCGGATCGACATAGGTGAAGCCGAGCCGGGTGGTCATCGTGCCCTTGTCGTAGAGCACGTCGGTGTCCGCCGTTCCCCGCTGGAAGCCTCCGGCCTGCGCCGGTGCCCATCCCGCGAGCATGGCCAATGCCGTTCCCGCCGCCAGCCGCTGCCAATCGATCATGTCGTTCCCCCGATGCGTCGCGCCGGACTGTCGCCGCCCGATCATGCGCGAAGCTTCCCACGAAGTCGTCACAATTGGAAAGAGTGGGAGTTTGCCGGAGTCCTTCTTCGACAAGCGCTCGAAGACGACACATCGGGCATCACGCCCGCGATCAGAAGTTTCACGCAAGACTCTGCGAAGAAGCAACTTTCAAACTCTGCTCTGCGGAAAGGAAGACGCATTGCAGAGCGAAGGCCACAGGGCGAAACTCTTCCCTAAACGGAAGAGTTTCGCCGACCGTTGCGCGAATGCGACAGCGCGACGGTGACCTCGCCGACGATCAGGCCAGCATGGCGATGGCCTGCCGCAACTTCTCGGCCTCGGCGAGATAGGCGGCGCGCTTCTCGCGCTCCTGATCCACCACGTCGTCCGGTGCGTTCGCCACGAACTTCTCGTTGGAGAGCTTCTTGTCGATACGCCCGACTTCGGCCTGCGCCTTCGCTTCGGCCTTCTGCAGCCGCGCCCGCTCGGCGGCCACGTCGATCATCCCCGCCAGCGGTAGCGCGTAGCTGCCTCCACCCACCACGAACTGCGCCGATTGCGGCGGCGCCGTCGCCGACAGCTCGATCGAGGACAGCCGCGCCAGCCGGCGCAGCGCCGGCTCGTGGCGTTGCAGGCGCCCGCGGGTCGTCTCGTCCGCGTCCACCGCCACGAAGGCCGCTTCGGCTGCCGGCGACACGTTCATCTCGGAGCGAACCGAGCGGATCTCGCTCACCAGTGCCACCAGCCAGTTGAGATCCGCCGCGGCCTCCTCGTCCGCGAAGTCGATCAAAGGCCAGGCGGCGTGACAGAGCAGCCCCTCGCGCCCGGCATCGACCGCCGTCACGGCCCAGAGCTCCTCGGTCAGGAACGGCATAAACGGATGCAGCAGCGCGTAGATACGGTCGAGCACGGTGCCGGCGACCCGCCGCGTCTCGTGCTTGGCGGCCTCGTCCTCACCGAGGAACACGGGCTTGGCGAGCTCGAGATACCAGTCGCAGACCGTGTTCCAGGCAAAGCGATAGATCGTGCCGGCCGCGTCGTTGAAGCGGTAGGCTTTGAGCGCGTCGTCGACGTCGGCCACGGCTTTCGACAGTTCGGTCATCACCCAGCGGTTGAGTGGCAGCGTCAGCGCCGCGGGATCGACGTCGTGCCCATGGATCGCGCCGTTCATCTCGGCAAAGCGCGTGGCGTTCCAGATCTTGGTGCCGAAGTTGCGATAGCCAGCGATGCGCTGGGGATCGAGCTTCACGTCGCGCCCCTGCGCCGCCATGATGGCGAGCGTGAAGCGCAGCGCATCCGCGCCGAACTCGTCCACGAGGTCCAGCGGGTCGATGACGTTGCCCTTCGACTTCGACATCTTGGCGCCGTTCTTGTCGCGAACGAGGGCGTGGACGTAGACCGTCTCGAACGGCTCCGTCTCCATGAAGTGCAGCCCCATCATCATCATCCGGGCGACCCAGAAGAAGATGATGTCGAAACCGGTGACGAGCGCGCTCGTCGGATAGTAGGTCGCGAGCTCGGGCGTCTTGTCCGGCCAGCCGAGCGTCGAGAAGGGCCAGAGCGCCGACGAGAACCAGGTGTCGAGAACGTCCTCGTCGCGCGTCAGGAACCCGTCGCGCGCCGCCGGATCGTCCGCCAGCTGCCGGGCCTCGGCATCGCTGATCGTGCCGTTGGTGACGTAGTGCGCGAGGGCCGCGGCGGCGGCGACCTCCTCGTCCTCGTCCACGAAGATCGTGCCGTCCGGGCCGTACCAGGCGGGGATCTGGTGGCCCCACCAGAGCTGGCGCGAGATGCACCAGGGCTGGATGTTCTCCATCCAGTCGAAATAGGTCTTCTCCCAGTTCTTCGGGACGAAGTTGGTGCGGCCCTCGCGCACGCTGGCGATGGCAGGCTGCGCCAGCGTCGCGGCGTCGACATACCACTGGTCGGTGAGGAAGGGCTCGATCGGCACGCCGCCGCGGTCGCCGTGCGGCACCATGTGCGTGTGCTCCTCGACCTTGGCGAGGTAGCCTTCGCTGTCCATCCAGTCCACGAGCATCGCCCGCGCGGCGAAGCGGTCGAGCCCCTCGAACATGGCCACGGCCCGCTCGCCATCCGCCGGATACAGGCCTTCGAGGAAGTCGGCATTGTCGCGGATCGCGATCGAGCCGTCGACCGCCAGCACGTTGATGCGGCGCAGGTCGTGCCGCGAGCCGACCTCGAAGTCGTTGAAGTCGTGCGCCGGCGTGATCTTCACCGCGCCCGATCCCGATTCCGGATCGGCATAGTCGTCGGCGACCACCGGGATCAGGCGCCCGATCAGCGGCAGGCGGACGCGCTTGCCGACGAGCGCCGCGTAGCGCTCGTCCGACGGATTGACGGCGACGCCGGTGTCGCCGAGCACGGTCTCGGGGCGCGTCGTCGCCACCGTGATGAAGGTCTCGGGATTGGCCGGGTCGTAGTCGCGCCCCTCGACGGGATAGCGGAAGTGCCAGAGCGATCCCGCGACCTCCTTCTGCTCGACCTCGAGGTCGGAGATCGCGGTCAGGAGCTTGGGATCCCAGTTGACCAGCCGCTTGTCGCGGTAGATCAACCCCTCGCGATAGAGCTGCACGAAGACCTTACGCACGGCACGCGACAGGCCGTCGTCCATGGTGAAGCGCTCGCGCGACCAGTCGCAGGAGGCGCCGAGACGACGCAGCTGCTTGAGGATGCCGCCGCCCGACTCCTCCTTCCACTCCCAGACGCGCTCGACGAAGGCGTCACGGCCCATTGCCCGCCGGCCCGGCAAGCGACGCTCTGCAAGCTGGCGTTCCACCACCATCTGCGTGGCGATGCCCGCATGGTCGAGGCCGGGCTGCCAGAGCACGTTCTCGCCGCGCATGCGGTGAACGCGCACGAGAACGTCCTGCAGCGTGTTGTTCAGGGCGTGGCCGATATGGAGCGACCCCGTCACGTTCGGCGGCGGAATGACGATCGAGAAGGGATCGGCGCCCGGCTTGGCGCCCGCGCCGGCGGCGAAGGCATCGGCGGCCTCCCAACGGTCGGCGATGCGAGGCTCGATCGTCGCCGCGTCGTAGGTCTTCTCGATCATGGGGAGGTCCAGCTGTCAGCGAAACGTTGCCGCATCGGTTACAGGGAAGATTTCGCAAGTGTCAACGAGATCAGGGGCCGATGGCGGATCGGTGCCGGCGCGGCGACGGAACGAAAAAGGGGCGGCTCGCGCCACCCCTCGTCCCTTCCGATCGCCAGGAGGTTCGCTCAGCGACGGCCACCCCGCGCCATGCGCTCGATCTCCTCGCGCACGAGACGCTCGACCATGCGCGGCAGGTTGTCGTCCAGCCACTCCTGCAGCATGGGCCGAAGCATCTCCTGCGCCATGGACTCCAGCGACTTCAACTCGCCGTTGCGGATCGCCTGCGCCAGTTCGTCGAACGAGGCGGCGACGAGATTGCCCGTCATGTCGGAGGCGAGCGGCGATGCGCTCGTATCGTGGATCGGCGCATAGAACGTCGATTCGGGGCCAGCGGCGGCCCGGCGATCACGCTCGTCGGTGTTGGCGGGCTCGAAGACGCCGCGGTCGGACAGGGTGGATTCGGTTCCCATGGCGCTCTGATCCTGCAAGATAGGGGTCTCGTGCGCGGGCGCATCGAACGACGCGAAACCGGCCTCCGGCGTCACGTCGCCATTCCCGTCACCGTCATGGGTGTCGGCAAATTCCGGTGCCGTCTCCCGCGACTGGTCGCGTGCCGCCGAGTCGGCATTCGCCGAAACCTCGACCGCCGCCGCCGCATCGTCATAGACCGGTTCAGGCGCATCGACGAACGAAGGTGCGGGTTCGCGCATCGGCGCAGCCACCGTCGGCGGCACCACCTCGAACGAGCCCCAACTGGCGGCGAGTTCCGTTTCCAGCGCCGCCGTCAGCCGGTCGTCATCCTCCTCGGACCGCTCGCCCGGCGCCGTCACTGCGACGCTCGACGAAAGCGCCGCGCCTTCGACACGAGCGACATCTTCGGCGTCGGCCGGGAACTCGGCCGGCGCGCGGGCGGTCGGCAGATCGGACTGCAGGGAGGCCGGAGCGATGCCGAAGGCGTAGGGGGCTCGCTGCAGACGGGCGGACGCGAGGCCCGCATTCGGCGCGCCGTTTCGGTCCTCGCCAGTTTCGATGATTCGCCGGATCGATGCCAGGATCTCGTCCATCGACGGCTCCTGCGCGACGTTCGCCTTGCTCATGTTGATCAGCACCCGATTCGATCGGCGGCACGTCGCCGCCGATCATTGGGAGGATGCTAGACTCAATTCGAATGAGGTTGAATCCCTGCCGACGCGAGATCGCCGCTGTTCAGAGGTTTTTTAACGGATCGTTAGCGGATCATCTCCAGGCCGGGCGTCAGCGACCGTCCGGGGTGCGCAGCCCGTACCACTTGTCCTGCACCTGCTGGTAATGCTCGTCGGGCTCGTAGCTGTCGACCGCCAGCGCCAGACGCTCCGGCTGCAGCTGACCGACCGCGGAGGTCAGCGTGTAGGCCGCGACGACGGCGTCCCGCTGGGCGCCGGCCAAGAGAATCTGCGCCGTGATCACGTCGGACTGGGCGTTCAAGACGTCGAGCGTCGTGCGCTGGCCGACGTTGCGCTCCTCGACGACACCGTTCAACGCCAGCTCGGCGGCGGCGACCTGCGCGCGGTAACCGATGACGTTGGCATCGGCGGCCTGACGCTGGGCCCAGGCGGTGGCGACGGCCGAGCGCACCTCGTCGCGCGTGAGATCAACCTCGATCCGGCGCTGCCCCAACACTTCCTTGGCCTGGCGAACGCGCGAGGCGACGATGCCGCCCTGGTAGATGGGAACGGACAACTGCGCCGTGACGGTGCCCGCCACCTGATTCTGCGTCAGAACATCGACGCCCGGCAGGTTCGACGCATTGGGCGTCTGATCCGACAGCGAATACTGATTGTCGACCTGTCCGTTCAACGACACGGTCGGCAGGCGCGCGCCTTCGGCGGACTTCACCTGGAAGCCCGCGGCATCCACGGCGTATTGCGTGGCGAGAATCGCGGGATGCTGGCTCTGCGACACCTCGATGGCCCGCGAGACGCTGCCGGGAACGGCGGCCTTCGGCGGCAGGGTGCCGGCATCGAGCTGGCCCGGAGGATCGCCGATGACGTCGAGATACTGCGATTCGCTGCTGGCGACCTGCGCGAGAGCGCTGTTGAGCAGCGCGGTCGCCAGGGCCTGCTCGGCTTGCGCCTGCGCCACGTCGGTGCGCGTGCCCTCGCCCACGTCGAACCGCGCCTGCGCGGCGCGAACCTGCTCGTTCAGAAAGTTCAGGTTCTGACGGCGAAAGGCCGCGATCTCGCGGTCGCGGCGCACGTTCATGTAGACGGTAACGGTGTTCAGAAGCGTGTTCTGAACGGTGTTCTCGAGATTCTTCTGCGAGGCGCGGACCTGCGCCTGCGCGGCGTTGACGTTGTTCGGCGTCCGAAACCCGTCGAACAACACCTGGTTCACCTGGATGCCGGCCGTGATGACGCCGGTTCGGCTTCTCGAGGACTGCAGGTCGTCGCCGAGGGTGGTGCGCGAGCGCGTCGCCGTCGCCTGCGAGACGCCCGTCACGGTCGGCCGCAGCCCGGCTCGCGCCTGCGGCACGTTCTCGTCGGTGGCGCGCAGCTGCGCACGCGCGACGTTCAGCTGGTGATTGTTCGCGTAGGATTTCGCAAGGGCACCCCGCAGGCTTTCGGCACCGGCGGTTCCAGCGCCGCTAATCATGAGCAGGGCCGATACCGATGCCAGGATCCAGGAATTCTTGCGCAAGGGCTCACTCCAGATTCGGGCGGTCGATCCGCAGAACACCGGATCAAAAGCTATACACGGACAAGCCACGCCCGAACCTTGGCGACTGCCCTCTTTGGAAGTGAACCGAAGCTTGCGCCGACGCCAGAGGAGTCGGCCCGACGGCTCGGGTTTTGCTGCCGAGTGTGGCCTCGGGAAAACACTTCCCGTACGTATAATCAACGAATCGCGCATCCGCGACCCGAGATCGAATGTCAGAACACGAAGGACTGCTTGCTCTCGAAACCAGGGAGCGGCTTCACGCTGCAATTGAAGCCGAAGCGGTCGGACAGGATGCCGTCCTCCTTCGTGTAGAGCTTGGCCATCGCCGACAGGCCGTAGCCCTCGACGACCACGAGACGCCCGCGATCCTTCAACTGGTCGAAGAAGGTCGCGGGGATTTCGCCGACCGATCCCTGGAAGACGATCACGTCGAAGGGCGCCTCGGTCGGCACGCCCCCGACCAACGGCCCGGTCACCACGGCGCAGCTGACGATGCCGAGCGCGTCCAGCGTTTCCGAAGCCCGATTCGCGAGATCGGCATTCTCTTCGAGGGCCACCACCGAGCCGCCGAGATGCGACAGCACGGCCGACGAGTAGCCCGTGCCGCAGCCGACGTCGAGGATGACGTCGCCTGGGCCGACCTGCGCCAGCTGCAGCAGCTTGGCGAAGGGCGACGGCTCCATCAGGTAGCGCCCGCCACCAAGCGGAATGTCTTCGTCGATATAGGCCAGCGGCTGACGCTGGTCGGGAACGAAGCGCTCGCGCGGCACGGAGAGAAAGGCCCGCAGGATCTCGTGCGACGTGACGTCGGTCGTGCGGATCTGGTTGTCGACCATCTTGGTGCGGGCGGCAGCGAAATCCATGGCAGGTCCCGGAAAGGTTGTTTCGGCGACTCCCCTTAGGCGCGCGCACGCACACTGGCAAGCACCGCGCGGTGTGCCGGGATGGGATCGACCAAGAGAAAAGGGGCTGGAGGCCTCGGAGGGAATCGAACCCCCGTGCAAGGATTTGCAGTCCTCTGCGTAACCACTCCGCCACGAGGCCTCGACGAGGGGCTACCTACTTCGCGGCGGCCCGCCATGCAAGGGGCGGACGATCGCTCGATGCGATTCCCGCCGGTCGGCCGGCGTCATGCCGTCTCAGCGTCGTCCGAACGAAGGGATCCGGACCCAGGCAAAGCGCCCCTTCCTCGTTTCCGCCCCGGATCGCACCAGCACGGCCCGCGCCCGGCGCCGCCGACCCCATTTGACGTCTGCCCTGCGACGCCATCGGCGCACGAAGCGCAGGTCGATGGAGAGGATCAGAAGGCCCAGCGGCAACATCCAGATGCCAAGCACCGGCAGAAAGCTGAACACGCCCCCGATCATGAAGGCGACGCCCATCGTCATGCGCGCGATTCGGTTGGCCGGGAGCCGCAGCGTGCGACCGAACAGTTCGATCGTGTTGCCGCGAAGGCGGAAGAGGTCCCGCTTGGGCGGCGAGGAGGGTGTCATGAGGAATGCGCTCCCGGACGAAATGCGTCGGCGTCTCATAGCGACACATGGTGGCGAGCGGGTTACGGCGGAACCGCGCCGAATTGGAGGCGGGCAAATTATTTCGCGGTTTCGCGACGACGCGGGTTGGCAAATCGAATTTTCGGCTGCTATAGGGGCCTCGTCCGCAACCGATGCGGACCGTTCCCCGGTAGCTCAGTGGTAGAGCAATCGACTGTTAATCGATCGGTCGCTGGTTCGAATCCGGCCCGGGGAGCCAAGTCTTTTCGCTCGGCGTTCAGCACCAATCCAAACGAAATTGCGAGCAGCGCGACAAGGCGGCAAGTTTTCCAGCTCTCGTCTTTGCGACCGTGCGCTCGTCTTCCCTACCAAGGTTTCCGCACCGTAACGGTCTGCTCGCATCGACGATGATCGGTGGCGGGCACGATAGGGCGACCGCCTGAGAGCGGACCTGTGCGCGGGGATGAGAGCTCCAAAGATCCTCCTTAAGGTTTACAGCAACGGTCGGTAGACAACTAAGCCATGATGAGAGCTGATCAGGGCAAGGGGACGGCCGTCATCTTGTCAAAGCTTCGATCGAGACCTTCGAGCGAAGCTTTGAACTCCGCGAAACCGCCCTCCGCTTCGTGATGATCGACGGCCCATTTGCGGCCGGGCGACCGACAACGGGAGATGGGTCGGCGATGGCATTGAGCTTCAGCGAACGTGCCTACCGCGCGCTCACCAACAGACTTCCCGTCGACTGGGCCGTCAGGCTCGATCTGGCGCGGCCGGGCTATCACTGCAGTTGGGGTGGCCCGATGAACGGGCAGGTCCGTCGCCGTCAGCTCGTCAAAGACATTTTCGAGGCCGTGCCGATCGACGAGGTGGTCGAGACCGGGGCCTTTCGCGGCACCACCACCTGCTTCCTGGCGGAGGTGTCGAAGGGCGACGTCCATTCCGTCGAACTCGTCGAGCGATTCTACAAGTTCGCGGCGGTGCGATGCGCCCGCGAACAGCCGAAGATTCGGCTCGTGCACGGCGATTCGCGGCTTTTCCTCAAGGCCCTGGCGGACCGCCCGACGCATCCGTCCACCTTCTTCTACCTCGATGCGCACTGGCAGGAGGACGTTCCCCGACACGAAGAGCTGCGGATCATCCACGCGCGCTGGAGTGACGCCGTGGTGATGATCGATGATTTCGAGGTTCCGGGCGACCCCGGATACGGCGTCGCCCTGTATGGCGGTCACCCGTTGAACGAACGCTACCTGCCGCCGCTGGCGGGCTGGAGCCGTTTCTATCCCGCCGTTGCCTCGGCCGACGAGACGGGCGCCCGCCGGGGATGCATCGTGCTGGCGACCCGCCGCCATGCCGACCGACTCGACGGTCTCGGGCTGCTGCGAGACCGCAAGGATCTTTAAGCGCCCGTCCGCCCGTGCCGATCAGCGAGGCCCATCGAGCGAGGCGACGTTTCCTGCCGTGAACAGGGGATGGCGCGGGGTCGTCGGCGGTCTTGCTCGAGTCGGCTGAACTTTGCGCCACGAGCGCGGTTGTTGGAACGACGGTTCTTGCCGCTTCGCGAGGGCGACCCTACGGTTCGACGACCGCAACCAGCGCTGCAGAGACCATGTCCCGCTTCCCCTCCGTGATCGACGCCATCGGCAACACGCCGCTCATCCGTCTTGCCAAGGCGTCCGAACTCACGGGCTGCGAGATCTACGGCAAGGCCGAATTCATGAATCCCGGCCAGTCGGTGAAGGACCGCGCCGGGCTGTTCATCATCCGCGACGCCGAGGAAAAGGGTCTGCTGCAGCCCGGCGGCATCATCGTCGAGGGCACCGCGGGCAACACCGGCATCGGCCTGTCCCTCGTGGCCGATGCGCTCGGCTACCGCACCGTGATCGTCATTCCCGACACGCAAAGCCAGGAGAAGAAGGACGCGTTGCGCCTGATGGGCGCGGAGCTGATCGAGGTTCCCGCGGTCCCCTACAAGAACCCGAACAACTACGTGAAGCTGTCGGGCCGTCTCGCCGAGCAGCTCGCCCGCAGCCATCCGCAGGGCGCCATCTGGGCCAACCAGTTCGACAACCTCGCCAACCGCGACGGGCATGTCGTCACCACCGCCGAGGAGATCTGGCACCAGACCGACGGGCAGATCGACGGCTTCGTCTGCGCGGTCGGCACCGGCGGCACGCTGGCGGGCGTCGCGATGGGCCTGAAGCGCCATTCCGGCCACGTGAAGATCGGTATCGCCGATCCCGAGGGCGCCTCGCTCTTCAGCTACTATACCGAGGGTGAACTCAAGGCCGAAGGCTCCTCGATCACGGAGGGAATCGGTCAAGGCCGCATCACCGCCAATCTCGAAGGGTTCACACCGGACTTCGCCTATCGCATTCCCGACGCCGAGGCCCTGCCGATCGTGTTCGATCTCATCGGCGAGGAAGGCCTCTGCCTCGGCGGCTCGTCGGGCATCAACATCGCCGGCGCCATCCGCATGGCGCGCGAGATGGGTCCCGGCCATACGATCGTGACGATCCTCTGCGACTACGGCAACCGCTACCAGTCGAAGCTCTTCAACCCCGAGTTCCTGCGTTCGAAGAACCTGCCGGTGCCTGGCTGGATCGGCCGAGAGCCACAGTTCGACGTGCCCTTCGAGGCAGCGTCCTGATGGCCGGCGAGACGGAAGCCGCCTACGCGGACGACGCCTATCTCTCGACCCTCGAAGCGCGTCTCCTGCGCCTGGAGGGCGAACGCGGCCTCGTGTTCGACCGCACCAACTTCTACGCCAGCAGCGGCGGACAGCCGGGCGACACCGGCTTCGTCGAGACGGAGGACGGCCGGCAGATCGCGATCGCGGACACGCGGTATGGCGAAGACCGGGCCACCATCGTGATGATGCCGGCGGAGGACGAGGCGCTCCCCTCGCCAGGCGAGACGCTCGTGCTGCATCTCGACTGGGCCCGGCGCTACAAGCTGATGCGCATGCACACGGCCTGCCATCTCCTCACTGTCGCCTGCCCCTATCCGGTGACGGGCGCGGCGGTCGGCGAGGACGAGAGCCGCGTCGATTTCGACATTCCGGAGGCCGCCGCGGACAAGGCGGAGATTACCGCCCGGCTGATGGACCTCGTGGAGGCCAACCATCCCGTCTTCACACGCTGGATCACCGATGCCGAACTCGACGCGAACCCCGATCTCGTGAAGTCGAAGAACGTCAAGCCGCCGCGCGGCGGCGGGCGCATCCGCCTCGTCTGCATCGGCGACGACGGCACTGTCGACACGCAGCCCTGCGGCGGCACGCATGTGCAGGAGACGTCCGAGGTCGGCGAGATCCACATCGGCAAGATCGAGAAGAAGGGCAAGGAGAACCGGCGGTTCCGCATCCGATTCGGCCCTCTTCCGGCCAGCTGAGCCCGGCATCCCTTCCACCGGTCTCGGCGCCCGTTTATGCTGCGCCGAACCGACCATACGCTAGGGCATGCCGACTTGACCGCCAACCCCTTCCTCATCGCCCCCGCCGATCTCGCCGAACATCTCGGACGCCCCGGCCTGTCGGTCGTCGATGCCTCTTGGTATCTGCCGGCACAGGGGCGGTTCGCGAGACCCGAGTTCGAGGCGGGGCACGTTCCCGGCGCGGTGTTCTTCGATCAGGACGCGGTGGTAGACGAGACCGCGGCGCTGCCGCACACGCTGCCGAATGCCGAAGCGTTCGCTGCGGCGATGACGGCGCTCGGCATCGCCGACACCGACACGATCGTCGTCTATGACGGGCTCGGCTTCTTCAGCGCCCCCCGCGTCTGGTGGATGTTGCGCGCCTTCGGTGCGCGCGACGTGCGCCTCCTCGACGGCGGCTTTCCGGCGTGGACGGCGGCCGGTCTGCCCGTCGAGACGGGACCGGCGCGGCCTCGCACCGCCGCCTTCCGGGCCGAGCTCGATCCAGGTGCCGTGGTCGGCTTCGAGGCGATGCAGTCGATCGTCGCGGACGGCTCGCGAGAGATCGCCGACGCGCGCCCGGCCGAGCGCTTCCGCGGCGAGGCGCCGGAGCCGCGCGCGGGCGTGCGATCCGGCCATATGCCGGGTGCGCGATCGGTACCGATCGGCTCGCTCGCGGAAGGTGGACGCCTGAAGCCGCCGGAGGCGCTGCGCGGCGTCTTCCGCGAGGCGGGCGTCGATCTCGACCGACCCGTGGTCACGTCCTGCGGCTCCGGCGTCACGGCGGCGGCGATCAGCTTCGCTCTGGCCTCTCTCGGCAAGCGCGACGTCGCGCTCTATGACGGGTCGTGGACCGAATGGGGATCGAGCGAGACGACGCCGGTCGAGACGGGTCCCGCCCGTTGAAGGCCGAAGTTCGATCGATGCGCATTCTCAAGACCATCGTCACCCAGCTCGTGATGCACCAGCCGCCCGAGCAGCCGACGCCGTTCCCCGCCAGCGGACGCCACCATGCGGTGCTGGCGGTTCGCCGGATCCCGTTGGACTACTACCGCTATCTCTACGACGCCGTGGGGCGCCCCCATCACTGGACGTCGCGCATTCTGAGCGATGCCGGGCTGCAGCGAGAGATACACGGCCCGAACGTTCGCATCCGCGTACTCTATTGCGATGGCGCGCCGGCCGGCTGGTTCGAGCTCGATGCCGGCCGCGCGCCGCGCGAGACGCGGCTCGTGCATTTCGCGGTCCTGCCGCAGTTCCGCGCCATGGGATTGTCGCGTCCGCTGCTCTCGCAGGCGATCCTCGCCGGCTTCGAGGAGCATCCGGGCGCCCTCACTGTCGAGACCAACACGCTCGACCATCCCGCCGCCCTGCCGCTCTATCGCAAGATGGGTTTCCGTCCGGTCTCGACCCGCGAGGTCTCGACGCCGGCCTATGGCGACTGACGACGGGTCACTCGCCGACGCTCGATCGAAGAAGGAGGGACTGATGGCACCGACCGCGTTGAACCGCAGAGACTTCCTCGTCGCCGGCGCGGCCGTCGCCGGCGCCGCGTTGCATCCGTTCAGCGCGAAAGCGACTGAGCGGCAGGCGCATCTGCGCATCATGGAGACGACCGATCTCCACGTGAACGTCTTCCCCTACGATTATTACGCCGACAAGGAGACGCCGACCGTCGGCCTCGCCCGCACCGCCACCATCATCGACCAGATCCGTGCCGAGGCCACAAACACGCTTCTGTTCGATAATGGCGACTTCCTCCAGGGCAACCCGATGGGCGACTACGTCGCCTTCCAGAAGGGCATGAAGCGCGGCGACGCCCACCCCGTGATCGCGGCGATGAACGTGCTCGGCTATGACGCGGGGACGCTCGGCAACCACGAATTCAACTACGGGCTGGATTTCCTCGCAAACGTCATCGCGCCCGCGAACTTTCCGATCGTCAGCGCCAACCTGGCGAAGGGCGCGCTGGTCGCCGATCCCGCGTCGGACGAACGCATCGTGCCACCCCACGTCATCCTCGATCGCGAGATCGCGCTCGGCGACGGCTCGCGCCAGCCGATCCGCATCGGCGTCATCGGCTTCCTGCCGCCGCAGATCACCGTGTGGGACGCGCAGAACCTCGCCGGCAAGGCCTCGACACGTGGCATCGTCGAAACAGCGCGCGCACTGGTGCCGCGCCTGCGGGCGCAGGGCGCGCAGATCGTTGTGGCGCTCTCGCATTCGGGCATCGCAGCGGGAAGCGCGGACGATGCCGGCCTCGAGAACGCCTCGCTGCAACTGGCGGCGGTGGAGGGCATCGACGTCGTGCTGACCGGGCACCAGCACCTGCGCTTTCCCGGCGAGGACTTCGCCGGGATCGAGAACGTCGACGCGGTAGCGGGTACGCTGCACGGCAAGCCCGCTGTCATGGCGGGCTTCTGGGGCTCCGATCTCGGACTGGTCGATCTCCTTCTGGAGCGCCGGGGCGAGGGCTGGGCCATCGTCTCCGCAACGAACGAGCTGCGCCCGATCTTCGAGCGGGTGGACCGCACGCCGCGAGCTCTCGTCGAGAGCAAGCCGGAAGTGCTCGCCGCAGCCAAGGCCGACCACGAGGCGACGCTGACCTATGTGCGCACGCCCGTCGGCGAGACCACGGCGCCGCTCTATTCGTATTTCGCGCTCGTCGCCGACGACCCGTCCGTGCAGATCGTGAACCAGGCGCAGCTCCGGTACATGAAGGAGATCCTGAAGGGCACGCCCCTCGCCGCGCTGCCGCTCCTGTCGGCGGCCGCGCCCTTCAAGTCGGGCGGTCGCTCGGGGCCGGACTACTACACCGACATTCCCGCCGGCCCGATCGCGATCCGCAACGTCGCCGATCTCTACCTCTATCCCAACACCGTGCAGGCGGTGAAGGTGACGGGCGCCGGCGTGAAGGACTGGCTGGAAATGTCGGCCGGCATCTTCCAGCAGGTCGAGGCCGGCGGAAGCGACCAACCGCTGATCGCGGACGGGTTTCCCTCCTACAATTTCGACGTGATCGACGGCGTGACCTACCGGATCGACGTGACGAAGCCCGCCCGCTTCGACCGAGACGGCAAGCTCATGGACGAGGGGTCCTCGCGCATCGTCGATCTCGCCTTTGGCGGCGAGCCGATCGACCCCGCGCAGGAGTTCGTCGTCGTGACCAACAACTACCGCGCCGGCGGGGGCGGCAAGTTTCCGGGCATCGGGCCGGACAAGATCGTCTTCGTGGCGCCCGACGCCAACCGCGACGTGTTGATCCGCTACATCGTGGAGAACCCGCGGATCGACCCGGCGGCGGACGGCAACTGGCGCCTCGCCCCCGTGCCGGACACCACGGTGCTCTTTTCGACGGGTCCGGCCTCGGCCGCCCATCTACAGGACATCGCCGCGTTGAAACCCGAGAGCGCGGGACGCACCGACGACGGATACGCCCGCTACCGGTTGCACCTGTGACGCGATCGCGCCATTGCGTGGCCACTCCTTTCCGCCAACCCCGGACTTTCGCTTGCGCCTTCGCCTGATCCTCGCCGCCCTCGCCCTTCTCGCCGTCGCAGCCGCGGCCGTCTGGGTCTTCGGACCGAGGGAGCCCGCGCGCCTCGCGCCGACATTCGACGCGTCGGCGATCGGCGACGACCCGGTCGCCTATCTCGCCCGCACCGAGGCCGACATCCCCAATCTTCGATCAAATGCCGAGAAGGAGATCGTCTGGGCCTATCCGGCCTCGCGCTCCAAGACGCCGATCGCCCTCGTCTACATTCACGGGTTCTCGGGTGCCAAGGGCGAGACGCGTCCGCTGGCCGACGAGGTCGCCAAGCGCCTCGGCGCCAACCTGTTCTACACGCGCCTGACCGGCCACGGCCGCGACGGCGCCGCCATGGCGGAGGCGAGCGTCGGCGACTGGGTGGACGACATGGCCGAGGCGACGGCGATCGCGCGGCGTCTCGGCGAGCGCGTGGTGGTGATCGGCACCTCGACCGGCGCGACGCTGGCGACGCTGGCCGCCAGCCGTCCCGATCTCTCCACCGATCTCGCGGGGCTCGTGGCAATCTCGCCGAACTATGCCGTGCAGAACTGGCGCTCGTTCCTGCTGACTCTGCCCTTCGCGCGCGAGATCATCTCCTATCTCGGCCCCGAGACCTACGGGGCCGCCAAGGCGGAGATGACCGTCGACGACGAGTGGACGACGAGCTATCCGACGCGCGCGCTGCTGCCGATGGCGCGGCTGGTGGAAATCGTGCAGGGGCTGGACTTCGCGAGCCTCCGTCTGCCCGCGCTCTTCGTCTACTCGCAGGGCGACAAAGTGGTGGATCCCGCCCGCACGGACGTCATCGTCGGTCGCTGGGGCGGCGCGCACCAGACGATCCTGGTGACCGATTCCACCGACCCCTCGCAGCACGTCATCGCCGGCGCGATCTCGTCGCCCAACACGACGGAGAGACTGGCGGGCGAGATCGCGGACTGGATCCGCGCCCTACCCGCCTCGTGACCCGTCGAGGCAGCTTCAGATCAGGAGATCGGCGATCACCTGGTTGTCGGTGATGTCCTGATAGCGGATGCCCTCGTCGGCGAAGCGGCGCAGCAGGATGTCGAAATTGCCGGGATCCTTGGTCTCGATGCCGAGAAGGATCGAGCCGAACTCGCGCGCCGATTTCTTGAGGTACTCGAAGCGGGCGACGTCGTCGTCCGGCCCGAGCAGCGAGAGGAAATCCTTCAACGCGCCCGGCCGCTGCGCCAGCCGCAGCACGAAATACTTCTTCCGGCCGCCGTAGCGCAGCGCCCGCTCCTTGACGTCGGGCAGGCGCTCGAAGTCGAAATTGCCGCCGGAGACGACGAGCACGACGGTCTTGCCCTTGAGCTCGGGGCCGAGCGTACGCAACGCGTCGATCGCCAGCGCCCCGGCCGGCTCCAGCACGATGCCCTCGGTGTTTAGGATCTCGAGCATGGTCTGGCAGAGCCGCCCTTCCGGCGAGAGGATCACCTGCTCAGGCGCGAAGCGGCTGAGCACCTCGAAGGGCAGTTCGCCGATCTCGGCCACGGCCGCGCCGTCGACGAAGCCCTCCATCTGCGGCAGTTTCACCCGGCGGCGCTCGCGCAGGCTCGTCTGCAAGCTGGGCGCACCCAGGGGCTCCACGAGGCGGAACTTCGGGGCGCCCTCGCCCTCGAAATAACGCGCCATGCCGGAAGCAAGACCGCCGCCGCCGACAGGTAGCACGAGCATGTCCGGCGTCTCACCGTCGAGCTGGCGCACGACCTCCAGCCCAACGCTCGCCTGGCCCTCGACGATGTCCTCGTGGTCGAAGGGCGGCACCATCGCCGCGCCGCTCGTTGCGGCATAGGCCTTGGCGGCCGTGTAGCAATCGTCGAAGAAGTCGCCCACGAGCTCGATCTCGACGGCATCGCCGCCGAAGACGCGGGTCTTGTCGATCTTCTGCTGCGGCGTCGTCACCGGCATGAAGATGCGGCCTTTCAGGCCGAAATGCCGACAGGCGAAGGCGAAGCCCTGCGCGTGGTTGCCGGCGGAGGCGCAGGTGAAGCTGGCAGCCGTGTCACCCGCCTCGATGCGCTTGCGCATGAAGTTGAAGGCGCCGCGGATCTTGTAGGAGCGGACCGGCGTCAGGTCCTCGCGCTTGAGGAAGATGCGCGCGCCGTAGCGGGCGGAGAGGTGCTCGTTGAGCTGCAGCGGGGTCTCGGGAAAGAGCGCGCGCAGCGCCTCTTCCGCGCGGGCGACGCGGGCGACGAATTCGGAGGTGGACATCGACGGGACATTTCGGTCGGAAGTCCGCCGCTCGGGGGCCGGACTTCGGGAAAGGTTCGGGAGCGAACGCGGCGTGCCGACCATTCGATCGGACCGACGCGAGCCGGACGCGCTCGGCGCCGCAGCTGCGAACAGCGGACGGGCTAGAGAGCGCCGGCGCCGATAATCGGGAACGTTGCTCCGCCGATCGATGATTTCAATGCCATCGCACGTCCCCTTTCCGCTCTCCCGTTGCCGACCAAACGTCCATCGGCGATCCCGCGTCTTTTGTAAAGCGAGCCCGGCGTCATACGAAGACGTCGACGATCTCGAACCGATCGACGTCGACCAGCCCCTTGTCGGAAATGCGCAGCGACGGGATCACCACCAGCGCCAGCAGCGAGTGCTGCATGTAGGCGTTGTTCAGCGTGCAGCCGGCCTCGCGCATCGCCGCGATCAGCCGGTCGGCCTTCTCGGCGACGATCTCGGCCCGCTCCACCGACATGAGCCCGGCGACCGGCATCTCGATCAGCGCCTTCTCCTCGCCGTCCGCAAAGAAGACGACGCCGCCGCCGACGTCTCCCAAGCGGTTGGCGGCCTGCGCCATCGAGGCGGCATCCGTGCCGACGACGATCATGTGATGGCTGTCATGCGCGACGGTGGAAGCCATCGCGCAACGGCCGCGATAGCCGAAGCCGGAGACGAAGGCGTTGGTGACGGTGCCGGTGGCGCGGTGGCGCTCGACGAGGGCGATGCGGCAGACGTCCTGCGCGAGGTCGCCGGGCACCTCGCCGTCGATCACCGGCAGCGTCACGGTGAGCGCCCGCGTCGGGGCCTGGTTCTCGACCACGCCGATGACGCGCGCCGTCACCTCGTTGCGCCCGGCGGGCGCTTCGAGCGTGAAGTCCGCCGCCGCCAATTGCCGTCCGAGGCGGACCGTGTTCTTGGCGCTGTCGGGATAGGGATAGGCGGGAACGTCGATCGCCAGCCGTCCCGCCTCGGCGACGAGCACGCCGCGCGCGTAGACGGCGTCGATCCGCAGCGCCGCGAGGTCGGAGACGAGAAGAAAGTCGGCGCGCCGCCCCGGCGTCACCGACCCGATCTCGCGCTCCAGGCCGAAATGCTCGGCGGTGTTGATCGTCGCCATCTGGATGGCGGTCACGGGCTTCAACCCCTGCGCGATCGCATGGCGCACCACGCGGTCCATGTGCCCCTCGCGGATGAGCGTGCCGGAATGGCAGTCGTCGGTGCAGAGGATGAAGTGCCGGGAGTCGAGGCCCATCTCGGTCACGGCCTTGATCTGCTCGGCGACGTCGTACCAAGCCGACCCCAAGCGCAGCATCGCCTTCATGCCCTGCCGCACGCGCGCGACGGCATCCTCGGCGCGGGTGCCCTCGTGGTCGTCGGCCGGCCCGCCCGCGACGTAGCCGTGGAAGGCGCGGCCGAGATCGGGCGAGGCGTAGTGCCCGCCGACCGTGCGCCCGGCCCGGCGCGTCGCGGCGATGGCGCCGACCATGGTCGGATCGTTGGCGGCGACGCCCGGGAAGTTCATGACCTCGCCGAGCCCGATGATGCCCGGCCAGGTCATCGCCTCGGCGACGTCGGCCGGCGAGATTATCGCGCCCGCCTCCTCCAGCCCCGGCGCCGAGGGCACGCAGGACGGCATCTGCGTCCACACGTTGATCGGCTGCCCCAGCGCCTCGTCGTGCATGAGGCGCACGCCCGCGAGGCCGAGCACGTTGGCGATCTCGTGCGGATCGATGAACATCGAGGTCGTGCCGTGCGGCATCACCGCCCGGCAGAACTCCGTGACGGTCACCATGCCACTTTCCACATGCATGTGGGCGTCGCAGAGGCCGGGCACGACGGTTCGCCCCGCTGCCTCGACGATCACGGTATTCGGCCCGATCGCGTGCGAGGCGTCGGGGCCGCAATAGGCGAAGCGCCCGGCGACCACGGCGATGTCCGTGTCCGGCAGGATCTCGCCGGAGTGGACGTTCAGCCAGCGTGCGCCGCGGATCACGAGGTCGGCGGGGGTGCGTCCCATCGCCACGTCGACCAGCCGCGGGGCGACGTCCTCGAAGCGCTCGATCGTCATGGCGTCATGTCCCTGCTCGTTGGCTTGAACGACACGCTTAACCTCGAAGGCCCGCGAAATCCAAACGCCCGGGTCGCGGCATGACGAACGGGAAGGATTGAGACGACGACCGGGACGGGGTATCGCTCGCATCATGCGAGCGCCGCCTTCTACTTGGGACGGTATCCCCGCGGCGCAGCGCCAGCATGCGGACTTGGTGAAACCGGTAGACACAAGGGGCTTAAAACCCCTCGCCCGCAAGGGCTTGCGGGTTCGAGCCCCGCAGTCCGCACCACCTGCCTTCCCGGTTCGCGCGGGAGGTCGAGACCTCGGCAACTCGCTCGGGCCTGCGCGAGATCGGCCGAGGATGTCGCAGTCGGCGCCATCGAGGCCCCCACGGCAATTCTTTCGGAAAGGAATGGACCGGGCGGACGCTTTTGCCAGAAGCGGATGAATTCCCGTCGAGCGTTGTTGAAGACAAATCTAGAACGGTCGTTCAACTGTAATTGTCTGAGGAGAAGCCGGCCGTATGAAACATGACGGTTTGGTTAAAGTGCTTAGGGACGACTGCTGAGGACTTGTCGAAGGGATGCCGGTGTGATGTGATCGACACACAGATCGAAGAAATTCGGGAGAGTTCGGGGAGGACGTTCATGCCAGCCAGTCATCGCATATCGCAGGCACCGCCCGTCCAGTCCGACGAATGGCTCGAACTTCCCGACGAGACGGTCGGCACTCTTCTCCGCCAGCTCCAGAGCGACAATCACGCATTCGACAGCCTCCGCGAGGCCTTGGAACGGGACTTCCACGAGGTTCGGCGTGGGGAACGCGACCCCGCATGGTTGGACGCTCTCGCCTGATGGCGGGCTGAGGCCCCATCGGTTCTCGCCCATCGTTTCATCTGAAAAGCCGCCGAGGATCGCTCCCCGGCGGCTTTCCTGCATCCATCGTTCGACGTCGCGCGCTCAAGCGAGCTTGGCGGCGATCTCGGCGATGTGCTTGCCCTGGAAGCGGGCGCCGTCGAGCTCGATCGCGCTCGGCATGCGCGAGCCGTCGCCCGCCGCGATCGTCGTGGCGCCGTAGGGCGAGCCGCCGACGATCTGGTCCATCGCCATTTGCCCCTGGAATGAATAGGGCAGGCCGACGATGATCAGGCCGTGATGCAGCAGCGTCTTGTGGACCGAGAAGATCGTCGCCTCGTTGCCGCCATGCTGGGTGGCGGACGACGAGAACACGCCGCCGACCTTGCCGATCAGCTTTCCCTGTGCCCACAGACCGCCCGTGCGATCGAAGAACGTCGCCATCTGCGAGGCCATGTTGCCGTACCGCGTCGGCGTGCCCACGATGATCGCGTCGTAGTTCGCGAGGTCGTCCGGCTGCGCCTCGGGAAAGTCGTGGTCGGTCTTGAAGTGCGAAGCCTGCGCCACTTCGGCGGGAACCGTCTCGGGTACGCGCTTGACGTCGACCTCGGCGCCGGCACTGCTCGCGCCCTCCGCGACGGCCTTGGCCATCGCTTCGATATGACCGTAGCTGGAATAATAGAGAACGAGAACCTTCGCCATCGCGGTCCACCTTGCTGCTGGAGCCCGGATGTTGAAACGGCCTCCGGGTCGTGGGCCTCGGCGGGAGATAGAGCGCGTCCGCCGGCGGAAAGCGAGACGCGGCACGGTGACGGTGCGTCTTCGCCGCAGCCCCTTCCTCCATCCCCTTGCGCTTCGGCGGCGCAGGATCATCTGCAGCCTTCCCCGACGAAGGAGCTTCCGATGAGCGATACCCATCCCGCCCCCCGCGCCGCCATGCTGGCCATTGGCGACGAGATCCTGTCGGGGCGCACGAAGGACCGCAACATCGGGCACCTGGCCTCGGTGCTGACGCTGGCCGGCATCGACCTGAAGGAGGTTCGCATCGTGCCGGACGAGACCCCGGCGATCGTCGAGGCGCTGAATGCCTTGCGGACCACCTACGATTTCGTGTTCACCTCCGGCGGCATCGGCCCGACGCATGACGACATCACGGCCGACGCCATCGGCGCGGCCTTCGGCCTGCCCGTGACGGTGCACCGGCAAGCGAACGAGCGCCTCGCGGCCTCCTATCGCTCGCGCGACCTGCCCTACACCGAGGCGCGCCAGCGCATGGCGCGCACCCCCGAAGGCGCCTCGCTGATCGACAACCCGATTTCGGTCGCGCCCGGCTTTCGCGTCGAGAACGTCTTCGTCATGGCCGGCGTGCCGTCGATCTTCGCCGCGATGCTCGACAACGTATTGCCGACGCTGCCGAGCGGTCCGGCGATCCAGAGCGTCGCAATCACCTGTCCACTTGGCGAAGGCGACATCGGCGGCCCGCTCGGCGAGATCCAGAAGCGCCATCCCGGCACCGCGATCGGCTCCTATCCGAAGTTCGACGGCCAACGCTACTCCACCGAACTCGTGATCCGCTCGCGCGATCCAGCCGCGATCGAGGCGGCGCGCGTCGAGGTCGAGGCGATGATCGCGACCGTTTCGGCTGCTACGGGTGCGGCGAAAGCGTGACGATCGAGGCCATGCCGTCGGTGCGATAGGGCGAGCCCTCGCCGTTGCGCCCGTTCGCGGTGGCGCCGATGCCGGTTTCCATCCGCAGAGCGGCGACGCGGCCGGCGTGCTGGAGGTCGTTCACGAGCGCACTGCGCGCTTCGTCGATCTCGGGCGCGATGTCGTGGGTCACGGCGCCCGTGTAGTGGCTGAAGCCGACGCCCGCGTCGAAGGTGACCGAGCCCAGCCAGAGCGGCGCCTCGGTGTCGTCGCCCGGCGACATCCGCCAGAAGCGCACGTGCTGGCGCCGATCGGCGCTCCCGCCCACCGGCTTCTCGAAGGCCAGCGCTTCCACCTGCCCCTCGTAGAGAAGCGGACTGACCGGCGCTTGGCGATAGGCGCGGTCGAACAGGACGCTCGCGGCGATGCGAAGGCTCGAAAGAACGGTGACCGGATCGGCCGGATACCAGCCCGCCGCCGCCATCGCGGCTTCGACGTCGCCGCGCGTGCCGAGCAGGCCGATATTGATGGGATCGCCCGGCCGGCCGTCGAGCGTTGCCGTCACCATGGGCCGCAGCGTGCCGCCGCTTCGCGCGTCGTACTGGGTCCAGAACCGCGGCAGCACGACATAGGCGCAGAGGGCATAGAGGACGACGAGGCCGAGGCCGGTCAGCAGCGCGTATCGTGTCCGATGCCGTCGTGCCATCGCCTCGCCTTCCCCCGTGCGGCGGCGCCGGACCGACCGGCGAACCTTGCTCCCGCATTCGCGACAAGCTATCGCAGCGGCCAGCCCTGAGGAGTGTTGCGATGTCCGCGCCCGAGAAATCCTTTCCCGTGTCCTGGGAGCAGTTTCACCGCGACGCGCGCGCCCTCGCCTGGCGGCTTGCCGGCCAGCGGCAGGAGTGGAAGGCGATCGTCTGCATCACCCGCGGCGGCCTCGTGCCGGCTGCGATCATCGCGCGCGAACTCGGGACGCGGCTGATCGAGACGGTCTGCATCGCCTCGTATCACGACTACGACACGCAAGGGGAATTGCGCGTTCTCAAGGACATCGCCCCGGCCCTGCGCGAGGACGACGGCGACGGCATCCTGATCGTCGACGACCTCACCGACACCGGCAAGACCGCCGCACTCGTGCGCGCCATGCTGCCGAAGGCCCATTTCGCCACCGTCTACGCCAAGCCGAAGGGCCGGCCGCTGGTGGACACGTTCATCACCGAGGTGAGCCAGGACACCTGGATCTTCTTTCCTTGGGATCTCGGTCTGACCTTCCAGGCGCCGATCGCCAAGGGCTCGGCGGGCTGAAATTGCAGGAGCCGTTCTCCAAGAGGGAAAACGGCAACGGCTCCCTGAATGACCCTTCGATCGCGCCATCGGCGAAGCTTGCGCAGGGCCTGCGGCATCTGCGCCGCATCGTTCGCGACGACCGAACCTGTCGATCCCGGGAGCCGCGCGCCTCGCGATCGGCCGGCTTATGCTCACAATCCACAGGCTCCTTCGACCGGCTCGCAAATGGTAAAAAAGAATCTGTCCGGTGGCATAGCCTCCGGTCGCCTGTATGCCACGACGGAAAATCCAACGAATCCAGCGGTCGTCCGCTGACACGGACCAAGCGAATCGGAACGCGAGCCGATGGACTCCGATCGACCCGTTTGACAAGATCTGCCCGAAGCGGGAAATTCACTATATGTAGGGAGATGAAGAGGCGCTGACACAACGGCTTGTTGGAAGCTATGGCTGCCTCACCAAATGAGCGCTCCACTCCGACGGCGATTGGCACGGACGGATTTCGCGCATCGGCTGAAGGAATGCACCTATGGGCATGAAGATCGAGCGCCGATACACGCGGCCGGGCCAGGGCGCCTATGGCGGCGTCGAGTTCCGCAAGGCGACCAGCGAGATCCGCAATCCCGATGGCTCGGTGGTCTTCCGCCTCGCCGACATCGACGTGCCCGCGCAGTTCAGCCAGGTGGCGTCCGACATCCTCGCCCAGAAGTACTTCCGCAAGGCCGGCGTGCCGAAGATCCTGCGCAAGGTCGAGGAGAACGACGTTCCCTCCTGGCTCTGGCGCTCGGTCGCCGACGAGGAGGCGCTGGCCGCCCTACCCGCCGGCGAGCGTTATGGCTCGGAGATGGACGCCCGGCAGGTCTTTGACCGTCTCGCTGGAACCTGGACCTATTGGGGCTGGAAGGGCGGCTACTTCAACTCCGAGGACGACGCATCCGCCTTCCGCGACGAGCTCGCCTTCATGCTCGCGACCCAGAAGGTCGCGCCGAACTCGCCGCAATGGTTCAACACGGGCCTGCACTGGGCCTACTGCATCGACGGCCCCGGCCAAGGCCATTTCTACGTCGACTACCGCACGGGCGAGCTGACGCGCTCGACCTCGTCCTACGAGCATCCGCAACCGCACGCCTGCTTCATCCAGTCCGTCGCCGACGACCTCGTCAACGAGGGCGGCATCATGGATCTCTGGGTGCGCGAGGCGCGCCTCTTCAAGTACGGCTCGGGCACGGGCTCCAACTTCTCGTCGCTGCGCGGCGAGGGCGAGAAGCTGGCCGGCGGCGGCCGCTCGTCCGGCCTCATGAGCTTCCTCAAGATCGGCGACCGCGCGGCAGGCGCCATCAAGTCGGGCGGCACCACGCGCCGCGCCGCCAAGATGGTCGTGGTCGACATCGACCATCCCGACATCGAGAAATATGTCCAGTGGAAGGTGCGCGAGGAGGAGAAGGTCGCCGCTCTCGTCACCGGCTCCAAGACCGTCTCCAAGCACCTGAAGCTCATCCTCGCGGCCTGCGTGAACTGCGAGGGCCCGGAGGGCGACTGCTTCGAGCCGATGAAGAACCCGGCGCTCAAGCGCGCCGTGCGCGACGCCAAGAAGGCGATGGTTCCCGAGAACTACGTCAAGCGCGTCATCCAGTTCGCGCGCCAGGGCTACACCGACATCGACTTCCCGATCTACGACACCGACTGGGATAGCGAAGCCTACCTCACCGTCGCCGGCCAGAACTCGAACAATTCGGTTCGCGTCACCGACGCCTTCCTCCAGGCCGTGGAGCAGGACGGCACCCACGATCTCGTCGGCCGCACCACCGGCAAGGTGACCAAGACCCTCAAGGCCCGCGAGCTGTGGGACCAGATCGGCTATGCCGCCTGGGCCTCTGCCGATCCCGGCATCCAGTTCCACACCACGATCAACGACTGGCACACCTGCCAGGCGGCAGGCGAGATCCGCGCTTCGAATCCGTGCTCCGAGTACATGTTCCTCGACGACACGGCCTGCAATCTCGCCTCGATGAACCTCCTGCAGTTCCGCGAAGCCGGCCCGGCCGGCACGGCGCGCTTCGACGTCGACGCCTACGAGCATGCCACGCGGCTCTGGACGATCGTGCTCGAGATCTCCGTGCTCATGGCGCAGTTCCCCTCGAAGGAGATCGCCCAGCGCTCGTTCGACTACCGCACGCTCGGCCTCGGCTTCGCCAATATCGGCGGCCTGCTGATGACCGCCGGCATCCCCTACTCGTCCGCCGAAGGCCGGGCGATCTGCGGCGCGCTCTCGGCGATCATGACCGGCGTCTCCTATGCGACTTCGGCCGAGATGGCGCGTGAGCTCGGCCCCTTCCCGGACTATGAGCGCAACGCCGAGAGCATGGGCCGCGTCATCCGCAACCACGCCCGCGCCGCCCATGGCCTCGCCAACGGCTACGAGGGCCTCGCCGTCGAGCCGGTGCCGCTCGACCATTCCTCGCTGAAGGACAAGCGCCTTTCGGCCCGCGCCAAGGCAGCCTGGGTGCAGGCGCAGGAGCTCGGCGAGAAGCACGGCTTCCGCAACGCACAGGTCTCCGTCGTCGCCCCCACCGGCACGATCGGCCTCGTGATGGACTGCGACACGACCGGCATCGAGCCCGACTTCGCGCTGGTGAAGTTCAAGAAGCTCGCCGGCGGCGGCTACTTTAAGATCATCAACCGCGCCGTGCCCGAGGCGCTGCGTTCGCTCGGCTACAGCGAGGCGCAGCTTGCCGAGATGGAGGCCTACGCGGTCGGCCACGGCAATTTGAACCAGGCCCCGGCGGTGAACCCGGGCAGCTTGCGCGCCAAGGGCTTCGACGACGAGCAGATCGAAGCGCTCAACGCCGCGCTCGGCCAGGCCTTCGACATCAAGTTCGTCTTCAACAAGTGGACGCTCGGCGAGGCTTTCTGCCGCGACGTGCTCGGCATCTCCGACGAGCAGCTGAACGACATGTCGTTCGAGATGCTCCCCTTCCTCGGCTTCTCGCGCAAGGACATCGACGCCGCCAACGTCCACGTCTGCGGCGCGATGACCCTGGAGGGTGCGCCCTTCCTCAAGTCCGAGCATCTGGCGGTGTTCGACTGCGCCAGCCCGTGCGGGCGCATC
The DNA here is from genome assembly GCF_014196835.1 of Aureimonas pseudogalii. GTDB lineage: Bacteria > Pseudomonadota > Alphaproteobacteria > Rhizobiales > Rhizobiaceae > Aureimonas > Aureimonas pseudogalii. The sequence continues at coordinate 25,475 of NZ_JACIEK010000008.1, read as the reverse complement.
GGCAAGCGCTCGCTCTCGGTGGAATCGCACATCCGCATGATGGCGGCCTCGCAGCCCTTCATCTCCGGCGCGATCTCCAAGACGATCAACATGCCGAACGACGCCACGGTGGAGGACTGCAACGCCGCCTACATGCTGTCGTGGAAGCTGGCGCTGAAGGCCAACGCGCTCTACCGCGACGGCTCCAAGCTCTCGCAGCCGCTGAACGCCTCGCTTCTGGCGGACGACGAGGACGAGGACGACGTGGTGCAGGAGGCCGCCGAGGCGCTGATGGCCTCCCCGGCCCCGGCGCGCGCGGTGGAAGTCGCCGAGCGCATCGTCGAGCGCATCGTCGAGAAGGTCGTGCGCGACCGTGAGAAGCTGCCGAACCGCCGCAAGGGCTACACCCAGAAGGCGATCGTCGGCGGGCACAAGGTCTACCTGCGCACCGGCGAGTTCGACGACGGGCGCATCGGCGAGATCTTCATCGACATGCACAAGGAAGGCGCCGCCTTCCGCGCGATGATGAACAATTTCGCCATCGCGATCTCGCTCGGCCTGCAGTTCGGCGTGCCGCTCGACGAATACGTGGAGGCCTTCACCTTCACGCGCTTCGAGCCGGCCGGCATGGTGCAGGGCAACGAGGCGATCAAGAACGCGACGTCGATCCTTGACTATGTGTTCCGCGAGCTGGCGGTCTCCTATCTCGGCCGCCACGACCTCGCCCATGTCCAGCCGGAGGATTTCGGCGCCTCGACCATCGGTCGCGGCGTAGAAGGCGACAAGCCGGCGCCGCTGCCGATCTCGTCGGGCATGGTGCGCGGCCAGACCGCGAAGTTCCGCCTCGTCTCCTCCACCGACCCGCAGGGTTCGGCCGGCGCGGCGCCGGCCGCTCCGGCGCCGAAGCCCACCGTGACGCCCGTTATGGCGGCGCCGACCGCGCTCGCCACGGTGTCGCGCAGCGCGGCACCCACCGCGCTGGCGCCGCGCGCCGGCGGGGCCGGCAATCAGGCGGCGGCGTTCAAGCGCGACTACGAGAGCGCGCCGCTCGCCGAGCCCGCTCCCGTCGCCGACGTCTCGCCGGCGCAAGGGTTGTTCGACAGCCCGCTGGCCTTCCCGGCCTCCGATCGCGACGTCTCGCGCGTCGAAACCGCGCCGAAGGCGACGAGCGCCGAACGCCGGGTCCAGGCGATGATGAAGGGCTACACGGGCGACAGCTGCTCGGAATGCTCGAACTTCACCATGGTCCGCAACGGCACCTGCCTGAAATGCGACACCTGCGGCTCGACCAGCGGCTGCTCCTGACGCCTCGACGCCACCTGTCGGGATGCCCAAAGTTATGAATTGGGCGCCAAAGTTGTAAACCGGCCGCGGCCAATTCGCGCTGGATAGGAAACTAGACCTACGCTAGATGCCGCTGAAACAGCAGCGGAATGAATGGAATAACCTGCGCGGCCTGTGCCGCGCAGGTGAAGGAGGGGGAACATAGAGGGATCAGATGGGACGGGGCGGTGCGCCGGACCCAACAGCAGACCAGGAGATCGACATGAACGCAGTCACCGGCTTCATCACGCCCGAGGCCGAGCGCTTCCTCGAGGCCATGGCCGAAGAGCTCGAGATCCCCCCCTCACGTTACGAGCAGGCGGACTCCCGTTTCCATTCGCTGGGCGACTGGTTCGGCCGGCCCGAGTCGACCATCCACCATTACGACCCCCAGATATACGTCCAAGGGTCGTTCCGCCTCGGCACCGCCATTCGGCCGTGGACGGAGGCCGAGGATTACGACGTCGATTCGGTCTGCGTACTCCGCCTGCTCGACAAGGGATCCATCACCCAGGCTCAGCTCAAGTGGCTCGTCGGGTACGAGATCGAGCTGTACGCGAAGGCGCACGGGATGGCGAAGCCCGTCCGAGAGGGGCGCCGCTGCTGGGTCCTGGAATACGCGGACGGCGCACAGTTCCACATGGACATCGTGCCCGCCGTCCCGAACGAGGCGGACCAGCGCGCCTTGCTCCAGCGCCACATGCTCGACGCGGCCGTGGCCAAGACGGCGGTCGCGATCACGGACCGCGAGGACGTGGGCTACCGCATCCTGACGCGCGACTGGCCCAGGTCCAACCCGAAAGCCTACTCGGAATGGTTCCGCGCCAAGGTCGTGGCCGTCGAGGCCAAGCGGCGGAAGGACGGCATCCGCGCCGAGGTCGAGAACATGCCCACGTTCAGGATCAGGACGCCGCTCCAGTCGGCGGTCATGATCCTCAAACGGCACCGCGACCGGATGTTCGCCAAGCGTCCGGACGAGCGCCCGATCTCCGTGATCATCACGACGCTTGCCGCGCATGCCTACGGCGGCGAACTGACCATCGGCAAGGCGCTCGTCTCCATCCTCTCGCGCATGGACCAGTTCATCGAGACGGTGAACGGCGTCGACTACATCAAAAACCCGACCGACCCTCTGGAGAACTTCGCCGACAAGTGGGGGAAGCATCCGGAGCGCAAGGCGGCCTTCCACGAGTGGCTCAGACAGGCCCGCGCCGACTTCTACAACGCAGCCGTCATGACGGCAAAGCAGGACATGGCCAAGGCGGTCCAGGATCGGGTCGGCGTCGGCCTCGCGGAGCGGGCCAGGGCCCGAGCCGTGGGCATCGGCGCCCCGGCCTTCCTGTCGGGAACGGCGATCGGTTCGGCGGCGGCCGCCAGTAGCGGCTCGGTCCGCGCCGCCGGCGGGGGCCGGAATGCCTGACGGCGCCGTCCTGGCGGAACGCAGGAGTTCCGCGGAGGGGGCGGTCGACGCGTGGTTGCGGGCGAACTCCGCGGATGTCCGTCGCCTGCGCCCAGACGAGCTGTCGTCGCTTCGGACGAAGCCGGTCGCCGGTTGGCGGCTTCCGGTCGAGCTGGCGGACGCGGTCAGGCTGGTGGACGTCCTCGTGGGCGCGGGCTTCCCGTTCGATCCCCCGCGGATCCGCTTGGTCGACGAGCCGAAGTTCGGAGCCTGGCCGAACGTCGAGCGTGACGGCTACCTATGCCTGGCCTCCGGCACCACCACGTTCTCGCCGGACGATCCGGTCGGCATGGTCGCGAACGTCCTCGCGCTTGCGCTCGGCGTCGGCCACCTGGTCGGCACGCCCGCCGGCGACGAGGTCCATCGCGAGGACATCCTCTCCTACTGGTCGGCAACCAGGACATTGGGAGGCGTCCGCGTGCTGAGCCTGCTCGATCCGGAGCTGGGCTCGCGATGGGTGCGGGCTTGGAAAGGCAGGCACCTCCTCCTGGCCGAGGACGACGGGACGATCGAGCGCTGGCGGCGCAACCTTTACGGCAAGCCGTCGCGCCGCGACGGGGAGACCGGCCCTGCGTTCCTCCTGCGGCTGGACCGTCCGCTCGTGCCCGCGGAGATGCCGGAGACGGCGGCGGACGTGCTGGCGCTGGCCGAGCAGGCGGGCTGCGACAAGCTGCTGCGCGAAACGCTTTCGGCCCTTCCGGACGCGCTTCCCGTGGCGATCGCGATGCCGTCGACCGCGGGAACCGCCATCACGCTGGTGGTGGTGCGGCGGCCCGACGTCGAACGGGGCCGCGATCCGCTGACCGCGGGCTTCCGACCCGACCGCGTCCCGCGGGCGCTTGCCGTCGGGCGGTATTTCGGCGCCACCTCCGCCCGCAGGATTCGAGCGCAGCGCGCGGATCCCTCCTGGATCCACGGACGGGACGGCGATCCGCGCTTGCGACGGCTGCGGGACTCGCATGTCGTCGTCCTCGGCTGCGGCTCCGTTGGCGCACCCGTCGCGGTCCTCCTGGCCCAGGCAGGCGTCGGGCGCCTGACGCTCGTCGACATGGACGTGCTCAAGGCGGCGAACGTCGGGCGACACCCGCTCGGCATGGGCGAGGTCGATCTGCCGAAATCCATGGCCCTTGCGGTGAAGCTCGGACGCGACCTGCCCCACCTCGATGTGTCCTACGAGGTCGCCAGGGCGGGCGACATTCTGCGGCAGCAGGAGGACCTGTTGCTCGGGTGCGACCTCATCGTTTCGGCGATGGGCGACTGGCCGGCGGAGGCGATGCTTGACGAGTGGCATCAAGCCGTCGGCACCGCCGCTCCGCCCGTCGTCTACGGATGGACCGAGGCGCATGCGGTCGCGGGACATGCCGTCTGCATCGCCCCGGGGGGCGCGCCGTTCCGTGCCGGACTGGACGAGACGGGGCTTCCGCTCCTGCGGGTGTCGGAATGGCCGGGCGGCCCGACGTCCAGGCGGGAGCCAGCCTGCGGCACGGCCTACGAGCCGTACGGTCCCATCGAACTCGCCCCGATCGTGACACTGGTCGCGGAACGGGCCCTTGACGCGCTGCTCGCGCCCCCGCTCGTCTCTGACCACCGCGTTGCGGTATCGTCGGAAAACAGACTGGCCGCCGCGGGTGGCGCGCGGACGCAGAACTGGCAAGTCGTTGTCGGGAATGGATCCGGAGTTCGCGGCACGTTCGAGTTCGGTTGGCCGAAACACGTCGATGATACTACCGAGCCGATCTCACCCCGCGCCGCAGCCCTATAGCCCTTTCGGTAACTGCCTCAAACTCGCTCGCCGGACACTTTGCGGCGCCAACGGCGCACATGCGCCGAACTAGCGTACTTCCTTGCATCGGCATCATGTAGCTTTCGGTCGAGGGAGAACAAGAATGCCATACGTGCTTCTCACCTGCGGGCGATCTTGGCCCGGAGGCTTAGAAAGTGGTCGCTTCAACTGGCTCGCGCTGCCTGCTACCAACCAAGAGCTTGAGTCGCATGTCGACTACGCGGTCAAGGTCGATGCGCAGGAGGCGGCCGACTTAAAGGAATGGGGCGACGACGGGCCGCGCTGTTCACCTTGCGGGATCGACGCATACGTGGCGGTTGCCGAGGCCGAATGGGAAACGATGGAGAACCTTCGATGCCTAGCATCAGTGGCTCATCGTTCGTCCGTCTTGCACCTTGAAGATTTAAGCTCAGCTAAAGCTTTGGTCGAAGAACTCACTTCTCTTGGCGCAGTCATGTCAGACCGTGCTCGACGGTCCGGACAATGAATGCGGGGATGTACTTTGCGGGCGCATTGAGAAAGTTTCGATCCGGCTGAAGTTCGCTCTGCTTGCGAAGGTTCTCGTATCGAGGCCTGTCGGTTTCGCGTCGGGGCGGCTCGAATGACGCCCGACAGAGTGTCGCCCCATGCTGCATGTCGATCCACAGTGCCGAGAACGTTTCATGCTGCCCCTGGTACCAGAACCGCAACCACAGATCGCGTTCTGGAACTCCATTACGGCGCAAGCCAGTCCACGGCGGAAAATCTATGAGCAGTACGAGCGTCTGGGGTAACCAGCTCTCTGTCAACGCTCGATGCTCCCAGACCCTAAGCTCGTCCGCCGACCCAACGATCGTCAAAAACTCCTCGGGAGACAGGCAAGGTGCCAATGTCCTGATCGCGGAGTAGTGAAGTCGCCAATTCTCGATGAACGCCCTCCTCAACTCGATGCCTCCCACAACATCCGGTTCAACTGGCGTCATCCGGAGATATGGTTCGCCTGCTGGCCTTGACGCTGGACAATTCAACCCGACCCTATGCCGGAAGAACTGTATGCGTTGCGGAGCACCTCGCACCGCGTACATGTTTCCAAGACACGCCGGGCATTGGGCGTCGGGAGCGATGTAGTCGTCGCCAGTCCGCGCGGTCTTGGCTCCGGTCTCAGAAACGTATTCGGCTACCGTGACCTTCCTGCGAGTTCCTGGGAAGTACGCCAACCGCATGCACAAGCTCCGTTCCTAGGCTTCTCGCAGCTTCGAATGCAGCTTTCGGATTACCCTAGCAAGCTGTTCCCTTCAGTTGCATTACCCGATTCTCAACGTCGGGATGAACCCACCTCGCGTCCTGTTCTGGTCCCAGACCCGCATCGGCAGGTCGGCCTTCGGCATCCGGGCCCTGCCGAACTCGACCGCCGCCGAGTTCGGCAGCGCCGGGAAGATGTTGACCTCGGCGCCCTCCCCATGGACGGCCTTGATCCGGTCGAGGAGGGTGCGGACGCGCCGCTTGAACTCCGACAGGTCCTGTGGGCGGCGCATGATGTCGTTGTGCGGATCCTCGGCCGTCAGGGACCAGATGGCTACGTCGTCCCCGAGGACGGCTGTGATGCGATCGTCGGTAACGGTCGCGCTGAGGGCCAGCCTGAGGGCGACCGCCGAACGCCCTGCCGCGTCCCCAGGCACGGTCTCCACGAAGCGGATCGCGGGCTGCCCGGGCTGCCACCGCCAAGTCGCGGGCTCGCGGTGGCGCTGGTGGACCACCGCGGGCACGATGTCGCCGATCAGGCGGCCGAGTTCCATCAGGAGGGGCTGCGGCGCCAACGCGAAGACGTTCAGGTTGCGGATCTCCTGCACCTCGACGCGCCCCCTGACCTTCGCGTCGAAGTGCCTGCGCAGGTTCTCAGCCTGGAAGTGCCAGTAGTCCTCCTCGTCGTCTTTGTACGCGCACGACACAAGCGAGAGGTCGATGGTCTGCCGCGACGCCGGATGGTGATCGGGCGGCATCGCGGAGAGGATCGCCTTGGTCGACACGAGGGACTCGCTCCCGCCGATGTCCGCGGCGAAGCGGACGACGTGCGAGGCCCGGTCGGGGTCCATGTCGGCGACGATAGCGATGCGCTCCTCATGCTCGCGCTTCATTTCGAGGAGAACCGCTTCTGAGTGCTCCTCAACCTCCTCGACGTCGATCAGCTTGTGGTGGGTGGCGCAGAGGAGCATCAGGTTTTCGAGGGACTTCGCGAGCTCCGGTGATCGCACTGGGTCGCCGCGCGGTCCCTGCGCCGAGTCCGCGACGACATGTGCAACAAAGCCGAACGTGCCGTCCTCGTTGCCCGAGATCAGGTCGCCGACGAGTTCCCTGTTGCAGCCCCTGTACTGGCATCGGCCGGCCGAGAATGCCCAGAGGGCGGCATGCTTCTTCGGCCCGACGTTGGTTTTCGCCATTCATCCTCCAGGTCGTCAGCGCGCTGTCCAAGCAATCGACGGCATCCAGAATGCGACGGGAACCCAAGCTCGCAGAGGAGAATGGAAACCAAAGCAGTTCCGCTCTCCCCTCTTGGTCCGAGTCTACGTGGCCTAGTGGGCGACGCCGTACGCAGATCGGCTGCGCGCAGTTGCGTAGTAGCTCAATCGCACCAAGACCACTCGAACTTGGGAACGGGTATCCCCAGTTCGTCAAGCGCTTCGTTCACCAGATTTTCCGGAATCTTTGCGAACACATTCGGGGCTGGGAACGTGATGTACTCGCTATTACGCTCATAGACCACGTGCAAGTCAGACCTACCCACTCTGCTCCAGCCAAGGGAATTCAGATACCCTTCAACATCCTCAAACTTGAAGCAGTAAATCATTCAGCGTTGACCGAATGTCCTGGCGGACTCAGCGGTCTGAAGCTCTTCCTCGGCGGCCCGACGCTGTTCTAGCTTCTTTCTTCGATCGTCTTGGATTATCCGCAGCACAGCGTCCGCTTCGCTGCACGCGACGGTCCTACTGGGAGCGGCGATGAACAGCCCTTTTACGTCAGGGGAGGTGATGACGTGGTAGCGACCATCCAATATCGTCTTATGCGTGAATCGAACGTCCATCTTCGGTTCTCCTGATCGAAATATGAGCCAGGGGCCATCCAAGATCAAGTTAACGCCCGCGCCCGCATCGCACGAACTGTCGATCGGAAGGTGTCGGACGCGAAGACGTGGATGATCGAGGCTGTGACCCGACAGTCGCCGATGGTCCGTTACGCATAGCCACGATGCGGCCTCGCTCGATCGAGCGGTCCGCCCAGCACGTTGAAGAAGCGGCGGGGTTGCTGAAGGGCAGTTTCGGCGCTTGGGTCCGGCACGAGTGCAAGATCGAGCCGCGGACCGTCCTTGGCTATCGGAAGGTGGCACGCCACCTATCGGGGCATCGGAAGTTTCTGGTCAAACAGAAGCTGACACCTTCGGCCGCGGTGATCCTCGCCTCCGCAAAACCCGAAGGTCGGGAGGCCGCATTGCATTCGCTCCGGTCCGGGAGGCGCATCAACGCCGACGAAATGAAGATCGTGGTCTCGTCGGGCGAGACCAGAAAGTCGGCAACGTCGGGATTGCCCGCTTTCCGAAAGGCGGCCAACTCGCATGCGTCCGACGTCGCCGGTCGCCTCGGTCGCCTGGTCGCGGAAATCAATTCCGCTCTGGAAACCCACTCTCCCGCCCTACTCGACCTCGCCAAGGGCGCACGCCCGCTTTCACTCCAACTCGTCGCAATGACGTGGATAGGAGACCCGTCGAGCGAAGATGGAATCCGCGTTCTCTCCCGGGCCCTGGAGGATTTTGCGAAAGCGCGCAAGTCCGGTCAGCTCGAGGAGTCGGCGCACGGACTGGTCGAGAGGTTCGCGAACTTCGGCAATGTCGAGGAACCCAAGGCCACGGCGCCCGCGCCGGAAGCCGCTCCCGACACCCGGACGGCAAACCAGCGGCGCCGCGCCCTCACCTCGATCAGCACGCCGTTCAAGCACGGCCTCACGAGCTTCGAGGTCTGCGCGGGTGGCGGCGGCCAGGCTTGCGGCCTGTCAAAGGCTGGGTTCCAGCATGTCGGGATGTTGGAAATGGATCCCGACGCCTGCGAGACGCTGCGCGCGAACTTCGGCGCCGATCACGTCATCGAGGCCAACCTCGTCGGCTACGACCCGGGCGATGTCGGCCCGATCGACCTCTTCGCAGGGGGCGTGCCCTGCCAGAGCTTCTCGAAGGCGTCGTCGAAACGGAACGGCGAGGACGACGACCGCGATTGCTTCCCCGAGGCGTTGCGGCTGATCGAGCGCATGAAGCCGCGCGCCGTCATGCTGGAGAACGTCGAGGGCCTCTTCGGCCCCGATTACGACATGTACCGCCACCGCATCCTCGGCAGGCTCGGCAAGCTGGGCTATGCCTGCGAGTGGCGGAAGGTGCGTTGCGCCTGGTTCGGCATTCCCCAGACACGCGTCCGCACGATCCTCGTCGGTTTCCTGGAGGCCGACGCCATGTCACGCTTCAGGTGGCCCGAGGCCGTAGCCCACTACAAGGACGAACCCTATCCGGTGATCGGTGCGATCGACTGGTGGCTACGTTCGGGCGGATACGTCCCCTCGGACGAGGTTACGGACGCGTTCGACTGCGTTGCCCCGACGATTCTCGGTGGCAGCACGAAGAAGGAGAGCATGGATTTCGGCCAGCGAAAGACGGCGGAGAAGTGGAGGGCGATGACGCTCATCACCACCCGATGGGGCGAGCTTCCCCCGGCGCCCGGACACGACGGACCCATCCTTCCGGCGAACGGGCTGATCGCTGCGCTGCAAGGGTTTCCGGCCGACTGGAAGTTCCGCGGCGATAGGCATCCCGTCTACCGCCAGATCGGCAACGCGTTTCCGCCCGTCGTGGCGCTGCACCTTGGCTGTGCGGTCGCGACCGCGCTGACGGGCATCCATCACGACCCGGGCCGCGCGATCAGTTTGCAGGGTACCCGGTTCCGGCTCGAACCCGTGCGGTCGACGAACGCCGACGGCACGCCGCGCGAGCCGAGACCTCCCGCGTCCGCCCTGCTGCCCCAAACGCGGGACCTCCGGATCAGGAAGCTGGCGGCGACGTCGTCGATCCTTCTTCGCGAGAACGAGGGCGAGTTCCCGCACGAGAGCGTCTATCCGCCCCACGAGGGCGACGACCGCGAGGAAGCCGAGCTGGAGCACTACGTCTGGTACTGGGGGAGCCTCGATAAGGAGCGCGTGGCACAGGCCGCTGCCGACGGGGCCGGGAGCGGCGTTCCGCCTGCGGCGAAAATATGAGGACGCACAGGCGTGGTCGATCCCGTATGCGTCACGACGCCAGGACCTCGCAAAGTACGGCAAAGCCGAAATTACCCATTCTCCTCAGGTTAGGGTTTTTCCTTGGCACAGAAATCAAGTCTGCGTTACCGGACAGCGGCGGCAGTTGCAGATGAGTAGAGAGTGCCGCCGACGAAGCCGGGAGCGGTAGTCCGCCTGCGGCAGCGGCAAAGGGGTGAGGACGCGCATACGCTGTTCCGCACGCATCCGAGTTTTTGGCCATACCTACGGCCGGCAACATCGGGACGCAGCGGCGCGTCAGTCGCCGATGCCCTTCAGGATCCATTCCAGCTCGTCGCGCGCCGACGAGATCAGTCCGAGGTAGGATTGGATCTGCACATCGGGGGCGAGCCTCGTCACGTCCAGTGTCGCAAGCGGCCCTCTGCCCAGCATCAGGATACGGATGCCCCCCAACGGAAGCTGACGGCCGAGATCGTCCCGGTACGCTTCCGCCTGTGCGACGTCGTTGCGGTCGATGGCGTGCGCGGGACGCTTGAACTCGATGAGCGTCTTGGTGCCGTCGGACGCCTGGCCTAGGAGAAGATCCGGCCGCTTGGCCGCCCGCAACGCTTCCGGTTCGTCGCGGCCGAAGCGCCGCAGGATGTCCCGCAAAGTCCGGTTGGAAGACATCGTCGCGTAGCCACGTCCGAGGACCCACAGGTTCGTCTCGATCGCCCTGTGGACGTCGGCCTCCAGCGTCTCCTTCCGCAGGACCAGCTCCTCCAGCATGTCGAGGAAGCGAAGCCGCACGGATGCCTGCCGGCCGATGGCGGAGAGTTCCAAGATCCCGAATTCGGCCAGCGAGTCCGCGAAGTCGCTGACCTCGGCCTTGCTCGCGGCGCTGATACGCTGAAGGATGTCCCAGTAGGCATCGTACTCGATGGCGTCGAGCGCGACGTCGGCAATGGCCTCGATACGGTCGGCACTCTCCTCATAGAAACGGACGAGTATCCGGCGGATGGCCTCCTCCGCATACTTTCTCCTGAACTCAGGCAGTGCGGCGATGCGCTCCTGGAGCCGCTTCGCGATGCGGGCGCGCTGAAGGCTCATGTCGTTTGCGAACGCAGCTTTCAGGGCAGCCTTCACCTGCCGGCGAACGAACTCGGCTATCTCCGCGTAGGCCTTGCTGCTCTCGTTCAGCCCGCCCCAGTCTGCGGCAACAAAGTCGTCGTTCCCGTTGACCTCGATCTCGCCGAAGACCCGGCGCGCCAACTTGCCCGGGATATCCTCGTCCTCTTCGAGTCCGAACATCGAAGGCTCGCCCACACTCTTCCCGTCGACCCGAACGACGATGCCAGGACGCCCATGCTTGCCCTTGCCTCCTGCCACCGTGAAACGCAGGTCGACCGCCCCGGCGGCGGGGAGGTTCTCCGCTGCTCGGGAAGTAGTCCCGGGAACGTCCTCGATCGTCAGCTTCTTTCCGTTGACGCTGACGGAGAAGTCGTCCTGCCGCGCGTACTCGCGGACGAGGATTTCGCGCAGCTTGTCCGCAACCGGGAAGTTCAGACGGTCCTCGAGGGCAGACAAGGTGACGGTCGTTCCTTTCTCACCCGGCGCAGCCACGGTCTCCTCGAGCGGAAGGTCGACGGTCTCGAGGTCCCGATCGGTTTCGAGCAGGATCCGCTTGTCGATAAGGACGCTGCTCCTCACGCCGCCGGACACCGTATCGATCCGCATCTCGCCCGCGAGGAGGAGTCCCGCGAACTTGCCTATGCCCTTGCGACCCTTGACCCTGCGTTTGCGTCCAGGCGTGACCGCACCTGCTCGGAGACGTCGGTCGCCGGCGATCTTCAGGTACTCATTGCGCAAGGCCGCCGACGTCATGCCGACGCCGTCGTCGCGCACGACGACGGGATCCCCGCTGAGAGCCTCGGGCAGCGTGACCCAGACGTTGGGCGCGTCCGCGTCCCAAGCGTTGTCGACGAGCTCACGCAGCGCGAGCTCGCTTGATCGATACCCTTCACCCAAAAGGCGAGCGAGGCGCGTGTCGACCTGGAACCTGGCCTTGGCACCGGTCAACGGTCAGGCCTCCATAGATGCATGGGAAACCGCACCGTCTCGGACGTCCCCGGCATTCGAAGCGTCCTCCGTCTCCGGGCCGCCGACCGATCCGGTGCCTCCAGTCGTTCCGTCGGCGCCTTCCCGCCTGACCACCGTCGCGGCCAATCCAGAGACCGGTGCAGAGCTCGCAACGAGCATCCCGTCTTTCCTGTCGACCAACTTCCTGTCGATCAGGTCAGCGATCACCGATACGATGGCCCACCTGAGCTGCGAGTTGCTCGACCGAAGTCCTACCATCCGCGACAGCATGCGCACGACCTCGTCGTCCGTCGCACCCAGGTTCTCGACTACGATCGCGAGAACCCCGGTCTCAAGTTCCGACGGGGGAAGCATCTCGACCTTTCGGAGGCCACCGGACGACGCGTTGCGACGGTCGCGTACCACGATGGTAGCGTCGGCGTCCGAGAGGAAGTCGCCCGTGCGCACGATACCGCCATGCACCACCGCCCGCTCGACGCCTTGCTCGACGGCAGCCTGGATCCGTGCGCCCGCGCGCTGGAGCCCGAACGCGTCGCGGACGCGGGCGACGACCTCGTCGACGTGGACGGGGGACTCGACCTGCACGACCTGCGTCACGAGGTCCGCCATCCGCCCGACGGGGGTCTCGTGCAGGTCATACGGTCCGGGGCGGGTCAACGTCGCCTCGACGTAGGCCGTGGCAGCCGCGCGCTCCTCGGGGACGGCGTCGCCGAGCCCGACCTCCGTCACCTCGCCGCGATCGACCGTGACGATCTCGATCGGCACCGCGCGATGGGCGGCGAGGCCACGCTCCATGCGCTCGTCCAGCTTCGCCTTCGCCGCTTCGATCGCGGCTACGGTGCGATCGAGCTGCTCCTGCGGGCGCTGGAACCAGTCAGTGCTCCAGACGCGGTGAATGATCCAGCCGTGGTCCTCCAGCACCGCCTGGCGCAGGCGGTCACGGTCGCGGGCCGAGCGCGAGGAATGGTAGGACGCGCCGTCGCACTCGATGCCAATTAGGTAGCGCCCCGGGCGCTCGGGATCGGACACGGCGAGGTCGATGAAGAACCCGGCGATGCCAACCTGCGGATGGACTTGGTAGCCCTTCGCCTGGAGCGCGCTCGCGACCTGTTCCTCGAACACGCTGTCCATGTCGCGGCCGGTGGCCTGCGCGATGGAGAGCCGGCCCGTCCTCGCATAGTGGAGGAAGAGCTTGAACGCGAGGATGCCAGCACCCTTGCCGCGCTCGACGTCGATGTCCTCGTCGGTGATCGAGGCGTAGACCTCGCAGCGCCGCTTGGCGCGAGAGATGAGGACGTTCAGGCGCCGCTCGCCGCCCTGCGCCCCGAGGGGGCCGAACCGCATGGCCATGGTGCCTTGCGCGTTCTTGGCGTAGCCGACCGAGATCATGATCACGTCGCGCTCGTCGCCTTGCACGTTCTCGAGGTTCTTGACGAAGAACGGCTCCGACGGATGGAAGTGGAAGAACTCCTCTGTGTCGGGGTTCAGGCGGCGGAGGAGTTCTACCTCGTCCTGAATCGCCCGCCTCTGGGAAACCGAGAAGGTCGCGACGCCGAGCGACTGCTCGGGGTTCGTCTTGGCGTGCCGGATGACCGCCTCGGCGACGACCCTCGCCTCGACGGCGTTCACGGACGTGCCGCCGGAATCGAAGACACCGTCGGGAACGTGGTGGAAGCGCAGCCCCATCCCGGCCTCGGTCGTATAGGGACTCGGCACGATGAAGAGCTTGTTCTGGTAGAACTGCGTGTTGGAGACCGCGATCAGCGACTGGTGGCGGCTGCGGTAGTGCCAGCGGAGCATGCGTTGCGGTAAGCCACGGGCGGTGAACAGCCCGAGGATGCTCTCGATGTCACCGACGCGCGCGCCGTCCTCGTCGTCGTCCTCGTCGCCCCCGCCTGTCATCTTCGAGAAGAACTTGGTCGGCGGGAGCTGGCGTTCATCCCCGACAACGACAACCTGCCGGGCGCGGGCGATGGCGCCCAGCGCGTCGACAGGCTGGATCTGCGAGGCCTCGTCCATGACGAGCAGGTCGAAGGTGAGCCTGCCCGGCGTCAGGAACTGTGCGACGGACAGAGGACTCATCATCATGACCGGCTTCAGCGCCTGGACGGCGGGGGCCGCCTTCTGCATGAGCTGGCGGATCGGCATGTGGCGGCTGCGCTTGGCCATCTCACCGCGCAGGATGCCGACCGGACCGACGCCGCCGTCGCGCGGCGGGATGCGGCGATGGTGGGCGCGCACCACCTCGAGGCTCGCCGCCTTGATGCGCTCGCGGTCGAGGTTCGCGAACTCACGCACTTGGCGACCGTGGAGGTTGCCGTCGAAGCGGCCGAGTTCGGGATTGGCCCGGATCAGCTCGTCGAGGATCGCCTCGTGGTACGCGATCTCGAACGAGGGAAGCGTCTCGGGCGTCGACAGGCGGCCGTCCTCGAGTTGGTCGACGAACACGGACATGCCGTCCGCGCGTGCACGGTCGGCCCGGTCGCGGTAGGAAACCCACTTCGAGAGCTGTTCGGAGTTGTCGAGCCAGGCCTCCATCCGTTCGCAGCAACGCGCGAGCGCCACGTCGCCGTAGCCGTCGGCGCCAAACAGGCTCCGGGCGTCGGCCATCAGGAAGGCGGCGACCTCCGCCAGCGTGCCCTGCGCCGCGTCGGATGCGGCGACGGCACGTCCCGCCCGCTCCGCGACCGCGGCTCGGTCGGGCAGGCGCGCGGCGAGGTGCCGAAGGTCGCCGTGCGCCCCGATCCACTCGACGGCTGCCGCCAGAGCGTTCCAGTCCGAATCCTTGCCTCGCCAAGCGGGGCCGAACGCCTCACCGCCGAGGTCGGCACGCTCGTCGAGAGACCGGGCGGCCGCCTGCCAAGCCGCGACGCGCGCGACGACGCCAAGGCGGTCGGGGAGGCCATCGGGAACGGTGCGCATGATCTCGCGGCAGAGGCCATCGGCCCAGGCGAGGTTGCGGGCCCGGGCCTCGACAAGGTCGAGGGACGCGCGGTCGGCAGATACGGCGTCGGCGAACGCGGGGCCGGCCGAGGGGCCAAGGTTCGTCCAGAGCGTCTCGAGCAGCGGCTTGGCGACGTCGACGTGACGAAGGACCAGCGCGGCGTGCTCGCCCACGACCTGACGCTCGGCGAGCCGTCCGGCGATGAGGCGCGGCTCCGCGCCGAGGCCACGCAGCGTGCGCATCCAGGCGACGAGGGCGAGAAGCGGAGCGGACGCGGAGCGCTCGCCGCGCCAGTCGGCGCCGAACGCGGAGCGTCCGAAGGCGTCGTCGTCGCGCACACGCCTGGCGGAGGCCTGCCCCTTCGTCAGCGTGTCGAGGAGGTCGACGACCTCCTGCGTCGGCATGTCGGGGTTGCGCAGGATGGAGCGGACCAGCGCCTTCGCCTTCCGGTAGTCGCCGTTGAGCGACTTCAGGAACCCGGTGTTCGTCGCCAGCGCCTGACGGGCGGCAGAGACCTCGGTCGTCCAGGCGACGTCGAGGATTCGGTCGCCCATCGTCGCGCGCGCGCGCTCGAGCGTCTCGACGGCCTCCGCGAGGTCGCCCGCCTGCTCGATGCCCTGGTCCCAGACAGTGGCCGCGAAGGCCTCGGGGCTGGCGTCGGGGGCGGCGGCCACGCGCTCGCCCGTCGTTATGAGGCGGGAGACGGCGGCGAGCGTGTCGACCGGGCCCGGGACACCGAGTTCGGAGGCGAGCCGGTCGGCCTCGGCACGCAGGCGCGGAAGCAGGTCCACGAGCTCCGCGGCCCGGCCGAACGCCGCCGCGGGGAAGTCGCGCGGCAGCCAGGCGAGCTGGGCCTCCAGTCCTTCGATGGAGGTGCCGAGCGCCAACGGATGGACCGCGTCGCCCAAGGATTCACCCTGCCGCCGGAAGTCCGCGCCCGCGGTCACGAGAGCGGCGATCGCCCCGCACCGATCATCCCAAGCCCCGGCCCGGAGCGCCTCAGGCGATAGGTCGGGCGCACGGGCCAGGATGTCCGCGCGCTCGCACAGGGTGGCTGCCGCCGCGAAGGTGTCGGGCTTCGGCTCCAGTTCCAGCGTCCCCGCCAGTTCCTCGTACTCGATCTCGAGTTCGGCAACGGCCGACCGGAGCGCCTCGATGCGCGGCAGCAGCCGTTCGAGGGTCGTCGGCAGGACGAGGTCGAGGCCGACTCCATGCCATGGGTGGCGGACGGGCAACCCGATCTCGTCGACGCGCTGGGTCAGCTCGACGAGGAGGCGTCGCCGCGCCGACAAACCGTCGGGCGTCCAGCCCGTCGCGCCCGCGAGCGTCAAGTCGACCGGCCGCTGTCCCTCCTGCCGCAGCTTCGTCAGGGTGCCGAATACCTGGTAGGGCGTCAGGCCCGACGCAGCGTGCGACACGTGCATGCGCTCGGCGTGGAGGTTCAGGACGTCGCGAGCCTCGCGGAGCTTGGCCGCGAGGCTCGACGGGAACTCGCCGCGTGGCGAGCCGAGCTCCCATGTCCGGCGCAGCTCCTCGAGGAGGCCCCGCTTGTTCGCCTTGTTGCTGTGGAGCTCGAGGCAGGCGTCGCCGACCCCGGCGTTGTCGAGGCGGCGTTTGACGACCTCGAGCGCCGCCATCTTCTCGGCGACGAACAGGACGGTCTTCCCGTCGGTGACGGCCGACGCGATGACGTTGGCGATCGTCTGGGACTTGCCCGTCCCGGGCGGCCCCTGGATGACAAGGTCGCGGCCGCGGCGGACGTCGTGGACGGCAAGTGTCTGCGACCCGTCGCTGTCGACGATGTGGAGCATGTCGGCAGGATCGATGTGGCGGTCGATCCTCTCGTCCTCCGACAGCAGGGGCTCGCCCGCGTCGAAACCATCGGACAGGAGCGACCGGATCGTCGACTGGTCGGTGATGCGCCCGTCGGCGGGCCAGTTCTCGGGATCGAGGTCCCGGTACATCAGGAACTTGGAGAACGAGAAGAAGCCGAGGACGATGTCGTCCGGCAGGACGGACCAGTCGTCCTTCGTCGAGACGGCCTCGGTGACCTCCCGGAAGTAGGCGTCGGGGTCGAACTCGTCGCCGCCCTCGAAGGACGGAAGACGGAGCTTGTGGACGCGGTCGAGGTAGGCTTCGAGTGAGAGGTTCGACGTCTGGTCCTCCGGCCGAACCCGCAGGCGGAAGCGCTCGCCGGCCGTGCCGCGCTCCAGCTTGACCGGCACGAGGACGAGCGGAGCGTGGCGGATGTTCTCCTTGTTGTTCGGGTCGACCCAGCGGAGCATGCCGAGCGCGAGGAAGAGGACATTCACGCCCTGCTCCTCCTCCAGCGTCCGGGCGTCGTGGTAGAGGTCGAGGAGTCGCTTCTGGAGGCCCTTGGGGGTCATCCGCGTCTGAAGCTTGGTGTCGAGGTGCCGCTTCGCGCGGCCCTGCTCGTCGAGCGCCTCGTCGACGTCCTCCGGCAGCGCGAGGTCGACGGCGGCGAAGTCCTCCTCCTCCGTCTCGTTCCCCTTACCGGACGCGCCGCGGTCGGGCCGGCCCGCCGCGAACGTGAACGCCTTCGCGTCTTTGGCGAGCAGTCGATAGACCTCCGCGGATCGCTCGTCGACCACGTCAATCGTCTTCGCCGCCTTCGACATGCGCGGCACGTTCAGGAGGCGGTTGCGGGCCGAGAGGTCGAGGAGTTCGGTCCGTGCCCGCTCCAGCTTCTCCTCGATCGGAAGGCTGCTTTGGTAGATCGAGGCGGTCTCGGCTTCGGACATCGAATCCTCACAGGACAGAAGTTCGGTCGACTAGAGCGCATAGGATTCGCGGACGCAATCTGCGCACGAGCCGGGCTTGTCCCCTCCACAGGACCGAAACATCAGCCAACCACGGGAGCGCCGCCCGGGTCACGGTTCGGGCGAGCGTTCCCGCGCGGTGGACACGAACGCAACCCGAAGTCGAGAATGCCGCACGAAAGGATGATTCGCATGAACGACCTCCCGCGGACGGCAGTCGCCCTCCACCTCCTCACGATCGAGACGTTGCTGGACGACTTGATCGGCGGCCGGACCGTCGCGCTGGAAAACGGGCCGACGCTGGCGCTCGACGACGGGCCGCGCTCGGCCCTCGACTGGTACCGCCGCAACCGCGACAAATGGTCCGGCAATCTGCGGGGCGACGACGCGGACGCAATTGTCGACGCCGTCGGGGCCGCGCCGCCGCCCGCGCGCTCGGAACGGCCGCCCGCGGTGGCCCGCCCGACGCGGGTGCTTCGGCTAGCGAGGGTCCGAGCGCATCGGTTTGCGGGTCTCCATTCGTACGGCTGCACGGGCGAGGACACGCATTTCGTCTTCGACGCAGGCAAGCCGGTCACCCTACTGGAGGGCGTCAACGGGTCCGGCAAGACCTCGCTCGCGAACGCGGTCTGTGGTGTCTGACCGGCCACTTGATCCGTTCCCAGCGGCAGCCAGGGCCCGGGACGGCGGAATACCCGTGCGAGGTCGACCGCGGCGGGACGACCACGAAGCACGACAGCTCGTCGGTCACCCCGATGCCCAGGGCCACCGACACCCTTCCCGTCGACGGGACGCCGCTGCCTGCGGACACCTGGGTCGAGGTAACGTTCGCGGATGAGGACGGCGAACTTCTGGCACCCCTGAGGAGGAAGCAGGCGCGCACCTCCCGCGGCAAGCTCGTGGAGGAGGAGCCCGACCTCGATGCGGTCGGCCTTGACCCCGTGGCCTGGCGCATCCCGACGGTGATGCCCGCCCTCATACCGCACCTCGCCGTCGGCGGCGCGTCGGAGCTGGGCGAGGCCGTCGCTCGCCTCACCGGCCTTGCCGCGCTCGTCGACCTCTCCAAACATGCGGGGAAGGTTGCCGAGCGCGCTGGCAAGCAGATGGTCAAGGAGCTGGTCGAGGAGCTGGTCGAGGATGTGGGAGAGATAGCTCGGCACCATGTCGAGGCCGCCGGCGATCTCGACAGGATCGTGGAGACATCTCCCTCTATGCGTCGATGGGGAGGCCTCTCCCAGCCGGCGGACGCCGATGCCCGGGACCGCCTCGCGGCGGCCGCCGAGTTCTTCGGATCCTTGAAAGCGGACGCGTTCGGAGACGCGCGCAACGTCCTCGGCGATGGATTCGACCCCGAGAGCAAGACGGACCGTGACGGACTCGAGAAGGACGTAGGCCCGGCCGCGGACCAAGTCGCCAAGTTCGCGGACCTGCCCTCGATCAAGCGGCTGTCGTCGCTTAAGGTCGACGAGTCGGCGCGGGAGGACACGCTCGCCCTCCTTTCGGAACTGGAAGGCCAGGCAAGAGCCATCGACGAGATGGCGGCGAGTCCCGACCGCGCACGCAGGGAACAGCTCTATGCCCGCGTCTCATCATGGATGCGCGAGCACGGGCACGTCGACGACACCTGTCCAGTCTGCATCCGGTCGCTCGACGGCGTCACCGATCCCGAGAGCGGCGCGGCGGTTGGGTCGCATCTGGCGGAGGCGGAACGCGAGTTTCTGGCGCATGCCGTGGCAGACTGGGCCATCCACTGGCGGGGTGCGCTGGCGGACAAGCTGCCGGAGGCGCTCGCATCCGAAGCGAAGAAATCCCTCCCCGCCTCGCCGGCGGAACTTCTGCGCAAGGGCTTCGTCGACGAGTTGTTCGCGACCGAGGGTTTCCTAGGGATCCTTTCCCCGCTGCGGACAGACACAGCCGACCTCGTGAAGGAATGCCTGGAGGCGCTTCCTCCGTTCGACGAGCCGACGCGCCGCCCGCTTCCGCCGTCCGTGGCGCGCCAGGCCGCGACGTTGCAGACGTCCATCGACGCAGTCGTGCGCGCAGTGGCCTTTGCGGACTGGCTACGGGCCAACACGGCCGCCGTGCGATCAGCCTGCATCGCCGTTCGGGACGGGAACGAGGGCGGGAAGGAGCCGTCGAGGGCCGTCGGTCGGCGATTGTCCGCGCTACGGGACATGGTTCGGGACGCCGTCCCGCTCAACTCGGCGATCGACCTCGTCGGTCGGCTGGCGAGGATACAGGCGAACCATGAGGCGAAGCGGGGCAGGATCGCTCTCTGCCAGCGCACCGCCGCAGCGCTTGGGGAACTCGTGCCGCTCGGCGGGCTCGCGCAGGCGCAGGTCGACCTCCTGCGCGAGCGCCTGCACCGGCGCGCAGATCACTGGCGTCGCATGTTCTTCATGGACCCGACGACCTTCTCGCCCTCCCTCGCGGACACGCGGATGGACGCGAGCGGGATCCTGGCGTTGCAGGCGGGCCGCCTCGGCGTCACCGCGCCCGCCCAGCACGTCTCCAATGCGTCCTCGCTCCGTGCCGCCGTCCTCGGTTTCTTCATGGCCTTCCGTGAGCACGTGCTGGCGACGCGCGGCGGTTTGGCACTCCTGTGCCTCGACGACCCGCAGGAGCTTTTGGACAACGACAACAAAGAACGCCTGGCCCGGGGCCTGTCCTCGCTGGCCGCGGGCGGCGCACAGATCCTCGTGACGACCCACGACCGCAAGTTCGCCCGCTCGCTGGTCGCCGAATGCCGAAGCGACGACCGCGTCCTGCACCTGTCCGTTCACCCCGTGAACGCCAACCGTCTCACCGTTGCCCTCGCCCCTGCCGTGGAGGAAGTCGACCGCAAGCGCCATGCCTTCGATTCCAACCCGGATTCGGCACGCGATGCCCAGGACTACGCCTCGGACCTGCGGGTGTTCATGGAGGCCAGGCTCGGCGACCTCTTCGACAACGCGGTCCATCCCGCCTACGCAGGGCAAACGCGGGCACCGACGCTGATCACGCTCGTCGACCGCTTGCGCGCTCTCGTCGCATCGGGAGGCGACGACCTGTTCTCACATGCCGTCGTGCGCCGGTTCGCGGAGGATCCCGCGCTCGCGGAGGGCGCGGCCCCGCGCCGCATCTTGAACCAGTCACACCACGACAAGGCCTCGATCGGCTACGCCGACGTCCTGTCGGTGCGCGACGCCTTCCACCGCCTGCGGACCGAGGTGGAGAAGGTGCACGAACAGTTCCGCCTTCACAGGTGGCGGGAGCCGCTCACTCCCGCGGAGGAAGGCACCGGATCGGTCGTCCCGTTCCCCGCCATGCGCCGGCCTTCCTTCTCCGTGCCCGTGTGTCCCGATCTCGCTGCCTTCTCTGGCAGCTTCGGCCCGGAGGGGTCGCAGGACATGCCGACGGAGACGGTCGACGGTAGCTGGTTCGACAACAAGGCCCTCTTCTACGTCCGCGGCGACTCGCTCGGCTTTGCCGTCCCGTCCGGTTCGGTCGTGATCGTGGAGGCCGACCCGTATCCGGGCCGTGACCAGAACCTCGTCGTGGCAAAGACGAAGGGCCAGTTGATGGCCCGCCGGATGGTGAGGGCGCCCGGCGCCACCGGCGTGTCCCTGTCCGCGCAGATGCCGGATCCGCGCAGGAGCCGCTCGACGATGACGTTCGACGAGAGCAAGGTTCGTCTGCATCGCGTCGTGGGAGCGGTGTTCACGGACATGCCGCCACCGGAGGGCGCTCGGAACGAGGCGGCCGCGGTCGACGACGTCCCCGAACTCCGCCGCGTGCAGATCGCATACCGCGTCAAGGAGGACAGTGCAGTACCGCTTGTTCTGCCGGGCCAGACTGTCCTCGGCGGCGCCGAACTGTCCGCCGCCGACCTGGACCAGTGGGAGGGAAAGTTCGTTGCGGTGACTCTGGACGATGGGAAGAGCATCTTCAAGCGCGTCGGATCCCGGCTGCCAGGATCCTTGTCGCATCTCAGACAGTTCGAGACCATTGGCGGACTCGGGGGATCGCTGGTCGTTGCGACCGAGGCGGTTGAAGGCTCGAGAGACGTTCCCCTAATGGTTAGGGCGCGCCAGATCGTCGGAGTGCTGTACGACGCCGGTTGACCGACTGGCGATCACCTTCGCCGAGGCGCTGTACTGCGCAGAGTTGGGCGATGGCAGCCTTCAAGCCGCGTCGGCGCTGGCGCAGTGAGATGGCGTAGGCGCCCGAAGGGCATGATGGGCGAGCGTGACCGGGGCGAAATGCCCCGAGATGCCCGCGGCTCCCTCCACCACGCCGTCCGTCGTCGACAGCGGGAAGTGTTCGGGACACCCATCGACCGCCGCCGCTCCTCGTTGCGCCGCATCCGAACTTCGTGCCGGGTTCAGCGGATCGCTGGTCTGGAACACACGTTTCATCGAATGCGGATGCGACTTCGGGCGCTGGAGCCCGGAAGAGGCCGTCGTCACGGGCCTCCTTCGTCGCTTCGATCCGGCCACGAGCACGCGCTCGTGTGGCGGGTCGAGAAACTCCTCCAGCACCTGTGCCACCAATCCGGCCGGGCGCGGCGATCGTCGACCGCCACCACCGCCTCGGCCGGCCCGGAAGCTACCGCCCGTAGCCGCCGACCACGCGCGGCCTCATAGTGTCGCTCGGATCGTCCCGCCACGAGTCGAAGCCTGTCGAGTTCGGCGCCTCGATGATCCTGATGCCGCTCGGCCCAGCCACGACGGGCGGGACGACCTTCAAGCGCCCGTCTGCATCCAGCTCGACATAGGGGTAGAGTCCCAGGAACTCGCGGCCCCGGTAGTAGCGCTCGCTTTCCGACAGCACCGGAAGGACGGCCACGCGGGCCCTCGCCCCGTCGAACCATCCGAGCTCCCAGCACATCCAGAGGGACTGGTCCGCTCCCTGCGTGTCTAGGAGCAGCAGCGTGTCGCTCACGCTCATCGTCGCCCTCACGAACGCTGCGTTCGCGGGCGTGATTTGGCTTCGGCCTGCCTCGGGCGCGTCGATCCAGTCGCAGAAGACGGCGTAGCCCTTCGACGTCAGGAGGTCGTAGACGCCGAGCACGATCTCCGCGTCCCGCGTCGTCTGCGAGAGGAAGATGTCGTAGCGGTCGAGGCGCCGTCGGGCGACCCGTCATAGGTACTCCAGCACGCCCACCCCGAGCGTGCCCGCCCGACGGTGCGCCCTCGCCCGCATGTCCTCCCTTCGAAGGAAAGCCATGGCGCCCCCTCAGGTCTGGTTCCCAGGCCGCCAATACCGCAGCTCCGGATCGGCGGGCTGGACGTCGGGGGTGCTGAAGCGCTCCTCCCTCACGGAGATCCCGAGCTGTCGATGGAAGAGCGCGACGTAGTCCCGTTCCCTCGACAGCTCGACGGGAAGGTCGCCGGCTCGCTCTGCCACGTCGAGCGTCGCCCCGCCCGTCGAGACGACCGGGACCACTGCGGCCTTCGGCTGGAGCCGCCGGAACATCTCGTACTCCTCGACGATGCCGCCCATGCCGCCGATGAAGACCGCCGCCTTGAAGGAGTGTTCGGAGAACATCCGCTCCCGCATCGCGGCGAGGCTCCTGTCCCGGTCGCCCGCGACCTCGTCGGTGTAGGTCACGTTCCGGAAGCGCTGGTTGTCCTCGGGAAACTGATCGGCGAAATGGCGGGACTGGTACAGCCGCACCCAGCGTCCGTAGTCGACCCCGACGTCCTGCGCCACGACCCAGACCATGGGAGTGATCGCCGGGTGACCGCCCCAGACGAGGACGCGCCGGCCCAGCGTGACGTGGACCAGCGCCGAGACCGCGGAACAGATCGCGACGCTGTCGGCGGTCGACGCGTGTCGGGGCGCCCGCTTCTGGTCCGGCACGCTCGCCGACAGGAAAATGACGTCTTCCACGCTCAAGCCTCCCAGGCCGCGAGCGTCCAGCCCGCTTCCGATACCTTGATTGCGCGCACGGCCCGGATGTTCTCGTCAAGCCACTTCAGGTGGGCGCCCCAAGCCTCGCGGATCCCGACGTGGTCGTAGACGAGGACCGGGATCTCCCGCTGGTCGGCCCGTCGCGACTTCTCGGCGATGTCGTTCAGGATCTCCGCGGTCGGCACGCCGACCACCGGATAGGCCCAGACCTTCTTGCCGTCCGGCAAATCCAGGGCGATGGCCCGATGGGCACCGATGCCCCCGACGATGGCGCCGATCTTCTCCGCGTCCGCCCTCAGTTTCCCGGTGATCGCCATGTACCGCGCGGCGATGCTGCGGCTGCGAAGCCGTTCCACCTCGAGCACGATCCCGTCGGCGACCTCGTCGACGATCGGTCCCTCCGGGCCCTCGAGCTCGTTCCCGTCGAGGTAGATCGTCTCGGCCATGTCGGTGAGCTTGTTGGGCACGTGGGCGGGCCAGACCACCCGCAGCACCTGGATGTCGGTCGCCCTCGCGCGCCCGAGCTCCTGCCGTGTCCACTTGCTGTCGAAATATCCCGGCGTGTCCAGCATGACCATGACGTCGGAGTCGACGAGGCGGTGCCAGAGGACCTCTTGGAACGGCTCGCCGGGGCGTATGTCGTGGGTGTCCAGGAACACCTCGAAGCCGCGGCTGGAGAGGAGGTCGTGAAGCTGGACCGCGGCGGACCGGGACTCGATCCTGCGGTAGCTGACGAACACGCGCCGCTGGCGCCGCAGCAGCCCGACGCACTCGAGGAGCGCGGTCGCGAGCTCCCTCATCCCGGGATCGTCCGCCCTGCGGCGCAGTCCGTTGGCGGGCTGGAGGAAAGGTGGGATCTCGCGCCCGAAGTCCCCGTCCGCGGCGACCGTCGGGATCACCGGCACGCTGGCGCGCACGAGGTCGGCCGCCGGGCCGTCGTCGTCCGCGTTGTCCCCGCCGAAGTAGGCGGCGGCGAACGCGACTGCGTCGTTCCGGTCCCCGACGCTCCGTCCGTCGCGGACCGCGACGTCGTCGCCGATCACGAGGTCGAACTCGGCTAGGAGGGTGCCCAGGGTCCCGGTCAGGAGCCGCCGGTCCTCCGCCGTGGCGCTGCCGAGTATGGCGAGTTCGTAGACGCTCATCGCAGCCTCAACGTCCCGAGGCCCGCGCCGCCGCCTCGATCCAGGCAGGCATGTTGCGGTAGCCGTCGTCGTCCACCCAGTCGTACGTGCTGTAGAGACGATTGAACGGCGTCGCGCCGGGGCCGTCACCGGCCGACCAGTAGTCGAGCGGGTTCAGCCCCCGGGCATCGACCCCGAGTCTTGGGTCCTTCACCTTGTGAATGTCGATCGCAAGGATTCCCTTCCCGAGGTCGTGGCTGCGCCTGATCTCATGGTTCACCCATTTGCGGCTTTGGGTCTCCGCACCGAACAGCACCACCGTCACAGAGGTCCCCCTCATCTGGTCGTCGATCCACCTCTCGATGCCGCCGGCGCGACGTTTCGCCTCCTCGAATTCGGCCTTGTCATAGAACGGCTGCGCCTCGCCGTCCGCCCGCACGACCCAGGAGTTGCGTACCTGCATGACCCGAAAAACGTCGCGTTTGTAGTGAAAGCTAAAGAAGACCTTGCGAACCATCGGCACCTCCGTGGGCCCCGAAACTAAGCCGACCCGTGGCACGCGTTCCAGTGGCAGGGGAAGTTATCCTCAGGAACCGAGCGTCGTGATCCACGACCATGGCTGACGGGTGCGAGGGGCCGCGGGCCGCTTGTTTGCGGCAAACCCCGCTGCGGCCCGACTTTGGATCGGCTCCCTCCTGGCCGCCCCAACGGCGCGGCCGGCGACCGCCCCCGCCGTGGTCGCGTTGCGTGACCGAGGCTGTGTCAAAACCCTGATTTGAGCTAGACTTGTGATCTCACCTGGGGGAGGTCGGCATGGGTCGGTTCATCGAAGGGGAAGATCGGC
>NZ_JACIEK010000007.1 GCF_014196835.1 Aureimonas pseudogalii | reverse complement strand
AGATCTGTCCCCCTTCCGATGCTCCAACTTCAAGCTGCATCTGGCGAAGGAACGCCATCTGACGGCGCAGCCCCGCGATCTTCTCGCCGATGCGCTGGACCCTGGCTTCGGGAATATCGTTCGGTTCCTTGTCCGCCCGGTCGAGGGCCGCAAGATAGCGGGCGATGCTGGCATCGACCTGCTCGATCCGCTTGGCGACCTTGACCACGGTGAAGTTGCGATCGCGGTTGTTCACCGCCTTGAACTTCGAACCGTCCACGGCCGCCACCGCTCCAACAAAAAGCCCGAGTTGGCGGCACAGCATGACGAACTGCCGGCATGTCGCCTGGATCGCAAGCCCGTTGTCGCGCCGGAACAGGGCGATCGTCTTATGGTCGGGCGCTAGACGGCCCACCAGCCACATGACCTCGACGTTGCGCTGCGCCTCGCGCTCCAGTCGGCGGCTGGACGGGACGCGGTTCAGATAGCCGTAAAGGTAGAGCTTCAGCAGCGTCGCCGGATCGTAGGCCGGACGCCCTGTCGAAGCAGGCTCCGACCGGGCGAAGCCCAGAGTGCCCAGGTCGAGTTCGTTGATGAAAGCCTCGACGATACGCACCGGGTTGTCCTCGGCCACGTAATCGTCCAGCGAAGCAGGAAGAAGCCAGGACTGGAGCCGATCTTCCCCTTCGATGAACCGACCCATGCCGACCTCCCCCAGGTGAGATCACAAGTCTAGCTCAAATCAGGGTTTTGACACAGCCTCGGTCGACAGCAGCCGACCTGCAACCGAAATTGTAATTCTGTTTCACGAGGGTGCGTCGGCTCGGCGTCACAGCTAGAATGGATGGCTCTATCGTGACGGTCTCCCTCATGCGACGGTGGGGCACTCCCGCCTTCGCCGTTCGGGACCGATACTGGAGCCGGAACGATGCCCTCGCTCGAAATCCTTCTCGCGTTCTTCGTCATGACGGCACTCTTCTCGTTCATCCCAGGACCAGGCATGCTCTACGCGGCGGCTCGAACGATGGCTGGTGGACGACGGTCGGGTTTGATGGCGGTGCTAGGGATGCATCTTGGATGCTATGTCCACATCGCAGCTGCCGCTGCGGGGCTCTCCGTCCTCTTCCATGCCGTACCACTGCTCTACATGGCTGTGAAGCTTGCGGGTGCTGCCTATTTGATTTGGTTGGGTATTTCCCTGTTCCGTTCCAACGATGCCAGTGTTGCGGATCTCTCCGGAATCGCACCAAAATCCGGGCGTCGCGCCTTCGCCGAGAGCGTGACGGTCGAGGTGCTGAACCCCAAGACAGCCATCTTCTTCATGGCGTTCCTCCCGCAGTTCATTGATCCGGCGGCTGCTTTTCCGGTGTGGGTTCAGTTGGCTATGCTCGGCGTCGTCGTAAACCTCTTGTTCTCGTTTTCCGACATCGTGTGTGTGGTCCTGGCGGGCTTCGTCATGTCTAGGCTTAAGCGCTCCAGCTGTGTCCAGCGCTGGGTTCAGCGGGCGGGCGGGGCCATTCTAGTCGGCCTTGGCACCCATCTTGCGCTACAGAAGACCTGAGCCACCAACGCCCTGCCAAGCACGCTTATGAAACACTTCGCCTGTAAAGTGTTTCAGCGAAAAGGCCGGTTTTGAGGGTCCGAAAACTGCAAAGTCGGGTGGAAAGCTTACGGTCGGCTATCTGGCCGAAGATCAGGAAAGCCGCCATTACCGACTGGTCAAAGCAAGCTGAAGCGCCAGGAGGCTAAACGCTACCGCGAAGCTACGTTGCATCCAGCGCTGAACTCTCAGGTTGGTGAGAACATATCGGCGCAACGTCGATGCGAAGATGCCGTAGGCGGCGAACACCACGAACGTCACCGCCATGAACACCAGACTGAGGAGAAGCATTCGGGCGATCGGTGCCGGCTCATCGGCCCCGACGAACTGGGGCAGGAAGGCGAGGAAAAAGATCGAGAGCTTGGGGTTCAGGAGGTTGATGAGTATGGCTTTCTCGATCACCTCCCGCGAACTCGGCACGGTTCCATCATGCTCTAGGCCCAACGCTCCCTCGGCTCGCAGCATCGACCATGCCATGAAGAGAAGGTAGACGACGCCTGCGAACTTGAGAGCCTGGAAGGCCATGTCGCTTGCGTGGAACAGGGCTGCCACGCCGCTGATGGCGGCGATCATGTGCGGGACGATCCCAAGGGTGCAGCCGAAGGCCGCGACGATGCTCGGCCTCGAGCCACCGGACAGACCTGCCGCGAGCGTATAGATCGCACCGGTGCCGGGAGAAACGACCACGACGAACGTCGTCAGGAGGAACTCCCAGTTCATGCCGCGCCCCGATCCTCAACCGACGCCTTCGGCCAGACGGAACGAACCGCTTCACAGAGGTTGGAGATCAGGTGCCCCATATCGGCTTGGGCATTGGAATGCCGAGCCTCCGCGACGAGGAGGGTGTCTGTCGTCGCAGGCCCAACGGCCGAGGCCGCGCTTTGGCAGTTGGTCCACCGGCGTGCGTGGACCTGCTTGGAAACATCGGCGAAAAGGATCTCTCCCGGCTCGAGCGTCTCGATCGTGCCGGAGAAGATGACGTAGGGCTCGTTGCCTCGCGCGGGGCGAACGGTCAACTCGCCCTTGGCCCTCTCGATGTCGAACACCGCGATCGGAATTGCGAAGGCCACCGAGACGGCGTTGCAGAGGTCGACGAGTGGATGGACGGGCGGCAGGGTGCCGTCTTTTCGAAGGCGCCGCAAAAAGGCCTCTGATGCGCAGCGGTACTGCGTTGGCTTGATCCCCATGGCGGAGAACGCGCGACGCCAAGCTTGACCCTCCGGGAAGTCTTGACCCTCCGGGAAGTCGCTTTCGCTTTGGCGCGACAGACTCCTGAAGGCAAGATCGAGATAGGGGCGTGTCGCCACGGAGGCATCCGGCGCGGCCGAGATGCCGACGACTTGAACAATGCCACACGCAAGCGCCGGAAAGGCTGCGCGGACGGCTTCGGAATGAGCGAGCGGTAGAAGCATTCGGGCGGGTCCGGAAGGGATCGGTCCGGGAGATGTGAGACGACCAGCCGGTTCGGTCTTGAACGAAATTGCGCCTGTTTCCGGAAGCTGCCGGTCTCAGTACCGCGCTCGGACGTAAGTCCCTGGCGTCATCCCGTAGGTCCGCGAGAACAGTCGCGTCATATGGCTTTGGTCAGCAAATCCTGCCTTGGCCGAGGCCAGCGCGATGGACTGCCCACAGCGAAGGAGCCGGCGGGCAAGCTGAAGTCGACGCTGCACGGTATAGGCGTGGGGCGTCATCCCCGTTTGAGCGGCGAAGCCCCGTATCAGACGGAACCGCCCGATACTGGCAACGGATGCCAGATCCTCAAGGCTATGCCGAGCAGTCGGATCGTCATCGATAGCCTGCTGGGCACGCCGAAGGCCGAGCGGCGCGCCGTTTCCCTTGTCGGTTCCCGCTCCGCGAACCGCAAGCCGGTCCGCAAGAAGGATCAGCGTCTCGGCCGTCGCCTCCGGATCTGGTTCCCACAACAGCGATCGAAACATCTTGCGGAACAGCGAGGCGGCAACCGGATCGGTTCGGACGGGGTATGCGAGTTCGAGGTCCGCGCTGCGTCCTTCGTTGAGATCGAGAGCAATCTTACTGATGCGATCCGGATCAAGGTAGAGCATGGCCCAAGAGCGGACCTTGCCGCCGATTGGTGCTCCGTCGCGAACCTCGCCGGGATTGACCGTGATGACGTCTCCTCGAACGGCCTCCACCGGTCCCCGACCGCTTGCGGAGCGGTGGGCGCCAGACAGGACGACGCCGATCCCAAACTGGTCGTGGAAATGCCGGGCGAACGTCAGTGTCGTCCGAGCGAACATGGGCTCGATGCCCCGCGTGGCGCACGGAACAGGACGAATGATGGTTCGCAGGTCCTTCGGCATGAAGCCGAACCTATCACACTCGACGCGGCCAATGTCCGCTATCGGGATTGCTTGATTCGAGCAGCAAGGTCCGTAAGGGGTCGATATCCGTCCGACCGCTTCCGGGCGTCTGCTTCCCCTCCCGCCTGAGACTGAACGGGGTGAAGAGTCGACGGTCCGCTTCCTATGGAGATGAGAGGGAAGCGGACCTCCCTGCGGCTAGAGGGCGGTTGCCCCGAACCAAGCGACATCCAACGCGAACGAGCCGTCCGGCTCGATCGCGAAGTAGGTCGCCGTCGCCGTCGCGGCCTTGGTCTGTAGCGACCGGATCGCTGCGGTGGATGCGGGCGATGTGGCAATGCGCGCCGTCCACGATGCGAACTCCATGCGCAGGCGCCAAGTCCGAACCTCGTCGATCCGGAAGCCGGCCCCCTCCAGTGTCGCGATCCATTCAGACACACGGTAGTCACGGACGTGGGAGGGGGCGCGCAGGAGTTCCACCGCTTGCAGATGGGTGTCCAGGACGGCAACCGAGGGCGCGACGACGTCGATGAACACGGCCGCTCCACCGGCACTGAGTACGCGCCGCGTTTCGCGTAGGCCGCAGGCCATGTCCGCCCAGTGATGAGCCGAGAAGCGGCTGGCGACGAGGTCGAACTCGCCGTCGGCAAAGGGCAGTCGTTCGGCGGGCGCGACCGTTCCCGTCACATTCGCAAGGCTCCGGCGCGCTGCCTCCCGCTCGACTGCCGCAACCATGTCGAGGGACAGGTCGCAGGCGACCACCGCTCCGGCATGGGGTGACAGGGCATAGGCGACATGCCCGCCGCCAGTTCCCAAATCTAGCGCTCTGACCGGACGGCTCGCAGCGGCCAGCGCGCCCAGCCGTTCGAGGTCGGCGCCGCTCGCATGCACCGGGCTGGCGACATAGGTATCGGCTTGCGGGCCGAACTGGTCGTCGGCCAAGTCGTGTTGGCTACGGTTCACTTCGTGCCCTCCCATCGGCTGTAGGTGGCGGAGGCGGCGCCTCGTGCGAGAACGTGCCCCTTCATGGCATCGACCATGGCATTGCCCGTGAACCCTTCGGGCAACACGAGACGCTCGATGTCGAGCGCGAAGATCTCGACGACATAGCGGTGCGGTCGCTGGTCGTTGCGCGGTGGGCAAGGACCGTCGTAGCCACCATAGGAACCCGCCATGTCCGGTTTGGAGGGGAGGAAGCCGGCATAGACGTTCGCCCCACGCACGCCATGGCTGGTCGGTCCCGTCGGCTTGCCGCCCTTGGCGAAGCCGCTGCTGTCCTCGCCCTCCTGGAGCGATCGCCTGTCGGCCGGGATGTCCGCCAGGACCCAATGGTCGACGCTGATCCGCGGCGCATCCTTCGCGATGACGACGCCAGGCTTCTCGATCTGGTCGAGTGCCGCAGGCACGTCGGGGTCCTGCATGCGCAAAGCATAGGACCGCGTTCCCGTTGGTCCTGCGGACCACGCGACGGCGGGGCTGATGTCGGCAGGGTTCGTGCCGGCGGGCGGACAGAAGGCATGGCGGTCCGGGAGGATCGCGTGCGACGCCGTCTCGCCGAGTGAAACGGTCAGATCCGCCGCCGAAGCCGACGTGACGATTGAGAAGGGGGCGACGAGTGCAAAGGCGGACGCAATGGCTGGGCAGCGCATGGGATGGCTCCGTATCGGTTGTACACGGAAGAGCTATCTGCCCGAGCCCTCATCAGCCGGCCTGAAACGATCGACAATGCGCCGAAAGCGATCAAGATGATACGGATGGACCCCTGCGGCGATGGCGAGCGCTCGACGGCGCTTCGCCGTACAGGCGGCGGTAGTGCGACGCGAAGTGCGAGCGCGACGCGAAGCCCGTCGCCGCCAGCGTATCGGCGACTTCGGCGCCACGCTCGGCCAAAAGGATGCGCGCCGCCGCCATGCGCTCGGCGAGGAGGAGACTTGCGAAGCTTTCGCCTTCGGCCAGCAACCGGCGTCGCAGAGTCGCCGCCGAGCAGTCGAACTGCCGGGCGACCTCGGCCACGGTCCAGGGGTGGTGAAGGCGGTGGCGGAGGAGTTGGCGCAGGGCGTCGACGATCGACTGCTCGGCGTACTTCGGGACCAGAACGAGGGCGCCCCGTTCGGCGAGCACCAGAACGAGTTCGAGGAAACGATGCTGGGCGAGATGCGGCGAGATGGGATTGCGGACCGCCTGATCGTCTCTCCCGAACGCGTGAAGGAGCGCGTCGACGAGGACCGAGTCCACTGGTAGGGACCTCGGCCCGAACGGCGATCGACCGACGAACTGGGGCCATCGCCGGGCGCCCTCCACGATCAGGGGGCGCGGCAGGCGGACGAAGAGGGCGCGGTAGTGGCCGGATGTCGGGTCGGTCAGGTTGGTGACATCCATCGTGACGCCCCCGCTGGCAACGAAAGCCTCCCCGGGACGATAGGTCGTCTGCTCGATGCCGACGCGGACCTCCTTCGTGCCTTCGAGCAGCACGACGAGCCCGGCGCTGGGCAGCGTCATCGCCTGGAAGTGTTCTCGGTGGCGGGCGACGAAGGCGGAGACCGCCGGGATGTCGTCCTCACGCCCGAACGAGCGCGTGTCGAGACGCGCCAACGGTAAAAGCCGCTTCCAGGCTTCACCCAGGGAACTTGTTTCGGCGCTCATGAGTGGAACGACCCGGCCCGTTTGCTGACGGCAACTTTACGCCAAGCGCACGTGAATGTCCGCTGTCGGAGCATGCCAATCTCAGGACTGAACGCCTTTGAAGGGTCGAGAGCGGAATGGCAGCTTTTCGCTTGATTACCCCGAGAGCTGACAGGCCGTTTTCGGCCTTTATGCGAACGCCTTCGTACAGCGCTGAGACGGCAGTTCCATTCAAGATGCCTTCACAATGCGGAACCCTTCGATCTCCTCGATGACCGGGAGGTTTGGCCAACGCTGCATGTCGTGCAGGATGACGAGGCGACCGAAGTCGCCGGAGATCTCGCGGTTGATGCGATCGAAGGTCTTGAGCTGGTCCCAGACGCTGCCTGTGGCATTGGCAAGCGGTACGTAGACGCCGTCGTGGTTGTGGCCGCAGATGTTGCGCTTGGAGTAGACGCAATCGCCGGAGATCACGAGACGCCCGCGCGCCGTCTGGATGATCACGAACTGCTGGCCGACCGTATGACCGGCGCCGAGCCGCAGATGCAGGCCGGGCAGAAGGTCGTCGACATCGCCCTCCACCAAGTTGAGGCGATGTTCGAGCGAAGCATCGAAGGCGTTGCGCAGGTCGTCCGGGTTGATGATCTCCGTCAGGTAGCCGAACTGGCGGGGCAGTGCGAGCGCCTCGATCCAAGAGAGGAGTTCCGTCTTCTGGATATGGAGGCGCGCCTTCGGAAACTCGTGGATCGAGCCCATGTGGTCGAAGTGGGCATGGCTGAGCACGATGTCCGTTACGTCCGCGGGCGCGACTCCAAGCGCCGCCAGCATCCGCAGCGGCGACACCCAGAAAGGCACGCCGAACTTCTCGCTCATCGTCGCGCCGGAACCCTCCTTCATGAAGCCAGTGTCGACCAGCACTACATAATCTAGGCTTCGAGCAAGCACGAAGGAGAAAGGCACGTCGACCGTACCCTCGTCGTATGCCCCATGGACGAGGCCAGCGACGAGTTGGTCCTTGGAGCGGGCGAACTCGATGACATGAACGTCCCAGTTCGGCTGATCGGTGTCGGACATGGAACTCAGCTTTCCGCGATCGAGCGGCCGAGGCTCGAAAGCCCGACGGCGAGGATGAGAATGGCGCCCTGCAGGACATATTGCGAGAAGGTGGGCGCGCCGAAGATGTTCAGCCCGTTAAAGCCGAAGGCGATAATCAGCGCGCCGATCAGTGTGCCGAAGATGTGGAACTCGCCGTCTCGCAGCGTGGCGGAGCCAAGGAACACGGCGGCAAAGGCGGTCAGGAGGTAGCTGTCGGCTGCGCTTGCCGTGCCGCTGCCCAGACGCGAAGCGAGGAGAATGCCCGTGAGCGCGGCGCAGACGCCCGAGATCACGAAGCCAAGGATCTTGATGCGGTCGACGTCGATACCGGCCAGCCGCGCGGCGGCCGGATTGCCGCCCACCGCCTGGATCTCCTGGCCGAGGGCGCTTCGTTCGACCAGCACCCACAGGCCTCCGACCACGAGCGCCATGATGACGATGTTGTTGGGAATGCCGAAGAGCCAACGTCCCAGCGACAGTTGGAGGAACGCCTCCGGCACGCCCGAGACGATGGGCACGCCAGCAGAATAGGCGAAGGCGAGACCGGTCAGGATCGTGCCGACGCCGAGCGTCGCGATCACCGAGTTGACTTTGATCTTGGTGACGATCAGCCCGTTGACGAGACCGATCAGGGCGCCCGCGCACAGTACGATCAGGATCGCGAGCGGGATCGGCAGCCCGTTGGAGACGATGAGGCCGGTCACGAGGATGCCGTGTAGGCTCGCGGCGAATCCGACCGACAGGTCGAGTTCGCCGACCACCACCGCCAGCGTGAGCCCAGCCGCGATGATCATGGTCAACGATGCCTGGTTCAGGACGTTTGTGAAGTTGTTGAGCGTCGGGAAGGCGCGCGGCGACAGGACGGCGAACGCGGCGATCATGGCGAGCAGACCGATGATCGTCGCGTAGCGCGCAAAGAGGCCAAGCGCGGACTTGGCGCGTGGGGAGAGGCGCCGGTTCGAGGTGATCGCGTCGGTCATGGGAGCAGGTCTCCGGCGTTGCGCCCTTCGGCGTAGCTCGCCTCGATGATGGCGTTGCGGGTCAGGGCGGAACCCGTCAGCTCGCGCGCGATGCGTCCCTCCGCCATAACCAGGACCCGGTCGCAGAGGTCCGGCAGCTCATCCGGTTCGGAGGACACGACGAGAACCGCCATGCCTCGCTCAGCCAGTTCACGAATGAGACGGTGGATCTCGCCGCGGGCGCCGATATCGACGCCGCGCGTCGGTTCGTCGAGGATCAGGATCTTGGGCGTCCGCAGCAGCCAGCGGCCTATGACGACCTTCTGCTGGTTGCCGCCGCTCAGGCGACCGACGGGCGTATGCATGTCCGGCGTCTTGATCGCGAGGTCTCGGATCATGTCGTTCGACAGTTTGCGCTGACGGGCGGTGCTGATGAGCGGCAGCAGGTTGCCCGAAACGATCCGGGACAGGCTGGACAGGTGCAGATTGAAGGCGACGCTCTTGGTGAGCACAAGGCCCTCGCTGCGCCTCTCCTCCGGCACGAGGCCGAACCCCGCCTTCACGGCGTCCGTGGGGCGGCGGGGCGCGAAAAGGCGGCCATCGAGGCGCATCGTGCCGCTGTCCGCGCGATCGGCGCCATAGACGAGGCGCACGAGTTCGGTTCGCCCGGCGCCGACGAGACCGCCGATGCCGAGCACCTCGCCGCGATGAAGTTCGAAGCCGACATCGAGAACGCGCGGGCGTCGCGTCAGCCCCGAGACGGCCAGAACCACCTCGTTGCGGCGGCTGTCGCCCACGGGCTTCTCGACATGTTCGATGGCGCCGCCCACGATCGCCTCGATCAGCGCCGGCCTCGTCAGGCCGACGCCCTCGAGCGTCGCGACAGACCGCCCGTCGCGAAACGCGGTGACGCGGTGGCAAAGGCGCAGGATCTCGTCAAGACGGTGCGAGACGTAGAGTACCGCGACGCCCGAGCGCGACAGGTCCTCGACGATGCGCAGCAGCGTCTCGGCCTCGGTTGCCGACAGGGACGCGGTCGGCTCGTCCATGACGATGAGCCGAGCCCTTCGCACCAGCGCGCGACAGATGTTGATCAGCCACTTCTCGGCGACCGACAAGCCTTTGACACTGGAGAAGAGCGGGGCCGCCAAGCCGACGCGCCGCACCACGGGCTCGACCTCGCGAGCGATCGACCGCCAGTCCACGACACCGAAGCGCTGTCGCTTGGGCAGTCCGAGCATGATGTTCTGGAGAACCGTCATGCCAGGCACGAAGGCCAGTTCCTGGTGAATGAAGTTCATGCCGAGATCGGCAGCCCGCTGCGGCGTTGCGATCGTGCCGGGTTCACCATCGACCGCGATCATGCCTCGGTCGGGTTGCGTCAGCCCTGCCAGGATGCGGATCAACGTGGACTTGCCCGCACCATTCGCCCCGACCAGTCCGTGCACTTCGCCCGGCCGTACGGACAGCGAAACGCCCTTGAGCGCCTGAACGCCGCCATAGGACTTGGCGACGTCCTCGGCGATGAGGAAGGGCGCGCCAACCGGCATGGGCATGTTTCCAGCCAAGCGGGGCGCCGCCTGCAGCATCACTTGCCGGCGGCTTCGGGATGCTGCTTCACAAAGTCGGCGACCGTGTCCCGGGTCACGAGAACGGCCGGAACCTCGGCGGCCTTCGGCGTCCAGTCGGTTCCCGCCTTCTTGATCTCGTCCAGCATCTCCACCATGCGCTCACCCTCAATGTAGCTGTCTTCCCAAGCGGTCGCCGTCATATGGCCGTTCTGGATGTTCTCTATCGCCTGGGCGTTGCCGTTCACGCCATAGACCTTCACGTCGTCACGGCCCTGCTGGCGCAGCGCGCCGATGGCACCGATCGCCGGATCGTCCCAGCAGCCCTAGATGGCGAGGTTGCCGTCTCCGGCCGGATGGGAGGCGAGCCAGGCGTTCGCATATTGGGCGCCATCTTCGAAGTAGCCGGGAATGCGCACTTCGTTCTTGGTCACGGTGATACCGGGATGAGACTTCAGCATGTCGTCGAGAAGGACCTCTCGGTTCCGGCAAACCTCGCCGGTGCGATAGGTCAGGGCGAGCAGGCTGCCCTGGCCTCCCAAGTCGGCAAGCATCTTCTCGATGACGGGCTGGGCGATCGGCGCGCCCGATCCGTTGGTCGCGGCGACGGAGGAGCCGATGCCTCCGCCCCAGGTGACCACGGGGATTCCCGCATCTTTGGCGGCGGCAAGACCCGCGCCGATGGACGAAAAGGGAAAGACCATGTCGATGATCGCGCCGGCGCCGCGACTGGCAAAGTTCTGGATCGCGGAGTTGGCCTGATCGGCGCTGCCGGCGGCGTCGATGACGGATACGGTCCAGCCGGCCTTCTCGGCTGCCGCCGTCGCGCCGGCGATGTAGCGCACGTTGTTGGCTTCCGTGGCTGAGATCGAGACGATCCCCAGGAGCGGCTTGTCCTGGGCAGCGGCGGGGGCGAGCGTCGCGGCAAGGCCGGCGACGACAATGGCGATCGTTGAAGCGTTCATTGGATCCTCCCACGGTTGCTTCGGCTCCTGTCACCCTCCCGGCGAACACGAGCGAACCGTTTTGCCAATCTGTCCCGAATGGCGGGTGGATTGCAAGCGTCTCAAACGTTCACATGCCACCTTGCATCGGATACCGATATCAAGATACGCGTGAAGCTTCGCCGAAAC
This sequence comes from Aureimonas pseudogalii, assembly GCF_014196835.1. Lineage (GTDB taxonomy): Bacteria > Pseudomonadota > Alphaproteobacteria > Rhizobiales > Rhizobiaceae > Aureimonas > Aureimonas pseudogalii. The sequence continues at coordinate 229,212 of NZ_JACIEK010000007.1, read as the reverse complement.
GGTTAGCTGCAGGGCTCGTTTGACCACAATCCGCGACGTCGCAAAAGCGGCCGGGGTTTCCACGGCCACCGTGTCGGCGGTCGTCAATGACACCGCCTATGTTAGCCCTTCGCTGCGGGCACGCGTGCTGGCCGCTATAGGCGACCTCGACTACGCGCCGATGTCCGCCGCGCGCAATCTGAAGCGCGGTCGCAGCCAGTTAATCGCACTGGCCGTTTCCGACCTCACCAATCCGTTCTACGCCCGCATCGTCTGCGCCGCCGAGGCTGCGGTGGCCGATTGGGGCTACTCGCTGGTTCTCTTCAACAGCGACGAGAAGCCAGAGAACGAACGCCGAATCTTGGCGCGGGTTCGCGCCCTCTCATGCGATGGACTGATGCTCGTTCCAATCGACGCGAGCCTTCGCCTTGACGGTCGCGAGGGGGAAGGAGGTCGGATCCCGACCGTCCTGTTCGGTCGTCGCGTCTCTGACGATCGTTGCGACACCGTCACCATTGATAATGTCGCGGCGGCTCGGCAGGTCGCGAACTATCTCTTAGATCTCGGTCATCGTCGCATCGCCACGATTACCGGTCCGCTTCATCTGACGACTGGGCAGGGACGTCTTGATGGGCTGTTGGAGGGAATGGCGGCACGAGGCTTGGAGCCCGAACGTGGGCATATCCGCAGTGGCGCGTTCCGCGAGGACGTTGCCTATTCCGTCGCACGAGAACTGCTGACGAGCGCGGATCGCCCTACTGCGATCTATGTCGCCAACGGCGTCATGGCGCTGGGCGTCATGCGAGCGCTTGCCGACCTCGAACTGTCGTGTCCCCACGACGTATCCATCGCATCCACCGATACCATTCCGGGCATCGGCGGGCTGCGCCCACGTTTGACGCGAACGGAACATCCGATCTCGGACATGACGAACGAAGCGCTGCGGCTGCTGGTCGATCGCATCGAGCGCGGCGCGACCACTGCCCCTCGAAATGTCGTCTTCCAGCCCGCCCTCATACTTGGAGACAGCTGTGGGCCAGTCTAACTGCGCCAAAAAACTTGCCTCGACATCAAATCTTAAAGGCAGCTGTCTTTCGTCTCGTATGTAAAGCTGCCGGTCGGCTTTCGGCCGAAAGGCGTTGGGCGATTCTTTCTGCTGCGCGCCCATGATGGTCGTTCAGTGTCATCCGCTGACCTCTCGATAGCGCGGACGCATAAAGCTATTGCCCAAAAGGTCGGTGACCTGATATTGAAGTGTCAGTACTCGCATTACGGGCGGCAGCTGACATAGCAAAGGCCGTTACATCATTAAGAACTTCTCGATGATGTCCATGCGCGGCTCTACGCCGAGGCCGGGCTCGGTCGGGAGATGCGCGTAGCCGTCCGCGATCCGCACCGGGTTGCGCGCGAGGTTGCGGCTGATCTCGCCGGGCTCGACACAATATTCCATTACTAGGGCATTCTCGATCGCGCAGAGGAAGTGCAGCGAGGCGGCGGTGTTGATGTCGGTGGTGAAGTTGTGGTTGCAGACCTTACGGCCGCGCGACTTGGCATAGGCGGCGATCTGGATCGCCTGGGTGAAGCCAGTGCGGGTCAGGTCGATCTGCACCACGTCGATGCCGCCCTCGTCGATGAGCCGCTCGAAGCCGACCACCGAGCATTCCTGCTCGCCGGCCGCGATGTACTGACTGCATGCGGCGCTGACTTTGCCGTAGCCGGCATAGTCGTCGGAATGCAGCGGCTCCTCGATCCAGAACAGCTTGTAGGGCTCGAATAGCTGGGCGCGGCGGACCGTCGTCTTAGCATCCCACGCAAGGCCGACGTCGAGCATGAAGTCGACGTCGTCGCCGATCGCGGTGCGGATCGCCTCGACATAGCGCAGGTCCATCGCCTCGTTCTTGCCGAATGGCTCCCAGCCGAACTTCACGCCGGTATGGCCGGTGTCGACAGCGTGCTTGGCGCGGTCGACGGTGTCGGAGACCTCGAACTGGAACATGTTGGAGGAGTACACCCGCATCCTGTCGCGGATCGCGCCGCCGAGCAGGTCGACGATCGACTTGCCAAGTGCCTTGCCCTTGATGTCCCAGAGCGCGATGTCGATGCCAGCCATCGCCTGCAGCACGGCGCCGCCGCGGCCATAGAAGATCGTCGCGCGGTACATCTTCGCCCAGAGCCTGGCGGTGTCGAGCGGGTTCTCGCCGATCAGCAGCGACTTCAGGCCGGTGACCATGGTGTGGGAATAGGGCGCGTCGATGATCGCCTTGACCACCGACGGGCAGCCGTCGACTTCGCCCCAGCCGACGATGCCGGCATCGGTGGTGATCTTGATGATCAGAGCATCCTGCGAACTGTCGGTGCGCTGCTCGATAACGGGAAGCCTGAGGTAGAAAGCTTCGACTTGGGTAATTCTCATAGAATGTCAGGTCCTGTGCTGCGTCGGACGCCGTCGAATCGCCGCCAACATTGTATTAACGTATACGATAGTTTGCTGGAAAGAGGCCAGCCTATTACGGGTCGCCCCGCTCCCGGCGGCGTTCGGCGATGATCTCTTCGTAGTTCACGTCGAGGGACTGCACGCGGATGTGGTCTTCCAACTCCTTCCGCATCATCGCGATGTCGCCGGAGATAAAGACGGCGGCGAGCGCCCTGTGCTCATGGATAATGGTCTTCATCGGCTTGCCGATGGTCGACAGGCCGAACAGCACGGTGAGCTGGCGGGAGATAGATTCCCACAGCGTGTCGAGCACCGGGTTCAAAGCGAAGCCGCAGAGGATCCGGTGAAAGGCGGTGTCGGCGGCGGCGAAGTGGTAGGTGTCGTTGCGTTGAGCCATCAGCACCAGTTCTTCGATCGCGGCGTCCAGCTGGCGGATTTGGGTAGGACCGTTGCGGCCGGCTTCGATCGCCCGGCACGCGGCCAGAGTCTCGATCGCTACACGCACGTCGATGATGTGTTCCAGCCGCTGCTTCGAGACCTCCATCAGGCGGATGCCCTTATAAGGCTCGCTGGTGACGATGCTCTGGCTTTCGAGAATGCGCAGCGCCTCGCGGATTGGTACCCGGCTCATGCCGAGATGGGCCGCGAGGTCCGGCTCGCTTAACCGGTCGCCGGGCAGGATCAGTCCGCGCGAGGCGGCCGAGAGGATCGAGTCGACCGCGTGGTCAACGAGCGTGCGGGGGCGGGCCGCCTTCCAGCGCTGCGGGTCGTCCTCGAGTTGCACGATTGCTTCTGGAGCCGCTACGCCGAGTGCGCGCGGCCGCGTCGCGCGGCGGCCGGTCGCCGGCTTGCGCTTCTTGTCCTCGGCATTGGATCCGGCCATTTTCATCCCCTCCGGGCAGCGTCCCTGCGAACGGCCCGTCCTCCTGCCACTAGTTCTGGCGCATCCGCGTCACGAACTGGCCAAAGCCCGGTTCGACCTTGCGGTGGCCATCGATCTGGACGCTGATTCCCCGCACTAGCGTGTGCACCACCCTGCCACAGCAGGCGAGACCCTCGAAAGCGCTCCAGGGCGCAAGACCATGGAAGAGTACGCCGCTGACGATCCATTCCGCCGCCGGGTCGTAAAGCGCGAGATCGGCATCCGCCCCGATCCGGATCGCGCCTTTTTGGGGGTAGAGGCCCATCAGTTTGGCCGGGCCCGAAGCGGTCATCCGGGCGAACTCGCCGAGGCCCAAACCGCGCTTGTTGACGGCTTCCGAAAAGAAGATGGGGCCAAGCGTCTCGACGCCGGTAAGGCCCATGCCAGCCTCCCAGATCGAGCTGTCACCCGACCGCTTTTGCGCGGGGAGGTAGGGGCAATGGTCGGAGGCGAGGGCGTCGACCTTGCCGGCCAGCACTTCCGCCCAAAGCGCGTCGACCGTGGCGCGCGGCCTAAGCGGCGGGCCGCAGCGGGCGTTGGCGCCGATGCGGACGAGATCCTCCTCGTCGAGCACGAGGTAATGCGGGCAGGTCTCGAAGCTCGCGCGCACGTCCAGCTTCGCCGCGCTAATCAGGACGGCGGCCTTGGCTGAGCTGACATGCACGACATGGCAGCGCACGCCGCTCTCGCGCGCCAGTGCCAGCACCCGGCCGACCGCCTCAATCTCTGCGATCTCGGGTCCGGCTTCGGCATGCGCGCGAATATCGTGCCGTCCGGCGGCCAAGAGCTTCGCCTTCGCCGCTACGAGCAGGTCGTGGTTCTCCGCGTGGATGCCAATCAGCCCGTCGAAGCGCTCGATCTCGCGCATGGCGTCGAGCAGGAACCCGTCGCGGATTTGCGGCAAGCCTTTCTCGTCGGGCGCATCACCGGCCGGGTCGCCGCTGGTGAGGAAGGCTTTGAAGGCGATGGCGCCGGCGGCGTCGAGCCCCGCAAGTTCATCGAGATTGTCGCCGTCGAGGCCGGCCCAAAGGGCGAAGTCGACCGCGACACTGGCGTCTAACAGCGCCCGCTTGCGGTTGAAGTTCTGCACCGATGTCGCGGGCGGCGCGGAATGCGGCATCTCGACGACCGTCGTTACGCCGCCGACGGCTGCGCCAATCGTGCCGTCGCGCAGTTCCTTGACCGGCTGGTCGTGCGATCCGGTGAAATGCGTGTGCATGTCGATGGCGCCGGGCATCACAATCAGTCCGTCCGCTTCGATTACCTCCGCCGCCGCGCCGGCCGTGCCTCGCGCAAAGAGAGCAGAAACTTTTCCGCCGGTGATGCCGATGTCCGCCTCGACCGGTCCCGCCTCGGTGACGACGAGGCCGTTGATGATCAGTCTGTCCATCAGGCTTTCCTTTCCCGTTTCGACAGGACGTGCACCGCGGCGTCGGCGAGGGAATTGTCGACGAGGATGTCGAACGAGGCGGCGCGCTGCAGCCAGCCGACATCGACGAGCAGCGCCGAGAAGCGCTCGAAGTCGGCGCGGGAGATCGCCGGGCTCGGCGCCAGCACGCCGGACGCGTGGTAGCCGTCAAAGCCGGCTACCAGCCCATCCAGGGGATAGCCGGGATAGGCCTCGCTGACGAGTTTCGCTGTGAAGATTGCCGGCTCCATAGCCATGAAGGCCTGCGCCCGGGCAATCGCGCGGACGAAGGCGACAAACTCCGACCGCATCGCTGCGATGCGCTCCGGGCGCGCGATGTAGGCGCTCCACGGAACGGCGCCGGTCGGGCCGGCGAGCTCCGCCGAGATGCTGAGCCGGCCGCTGACGATGTACGGCGCCAGCGCGTGCAGCGAATGCAGCGCGAAATCGTAAGTGCCGGCAGCAACGGACGCGACATCGGCCGCTTCGTCGCCGCTTCCGGGCACCAGCGTCACGCTGCTCAGTTCGATGCCGACCTTGGCCAGCAGCCAGAGGAAGGTCATGGTCGCGGTGCCGACATTGGCGACGTCAACGATGGTCTTGCCCGCAAGATCCTCGAGCTCGACGGTCGGCGCGCCGGCAGGTCCGGCCAGGATCCAGGGATTGCCGGCGGCGACGGCGCAGAACGAGACGAGACGGTCCTCGCCGTCCTCAAGCATCTTCATCGTCACCATCGGCCCGCCGACGGTGAGTTCGGCCCCTCCGGCGAGCACCGCCGGGACCTGGCCGCCGCGCACGGTGTGGCCGCCGGTTCCAGCGACCTGGAATTCCACCGCGACGCCCTCGGCGCGGAAGAAGCCGAGCGCCTCGGCGACGAAATGAACGCCATAGTAGATGCGCGCCTCGCTGGGGTCGCCTTGGTTGAGGCGGAGCACGGGCAGCGGCGGCTGGCTTTGGTCGGTCGGGGTCATCGGGCGCCTCCATCTTCGACGAGGTGGCTTGGGCGAAGCTCGGCGAGCGAGGCGGCGCCGAGCCAGCTGGTGATGGCGAGGGCCTCGTCGAGCCAGCCGCGTAGCATCGCTTCCAAAGCCGCCTCGCCGCCGCCGACGAGGGCGGTGATCACGGGGCGAACTGTGACGGCGAAGTCGGCGCCGAGGCAGCGTGCGACGACGAGGTCGGTCCCGTTGCGCACGCCGCCGTCGAGCCCGAGCGGCAACGGCGTCTCACCGCGCAGCGCCGGCAGCTGACGCGCTGACGCGGCCCAGCGGCCGCTTTGCCGCAGGCCGATGTTCGAGGCGATGATGCCGGCGGCACCGGCGCTTTCGGCCTTCGTCGCATCGTCTGGATGCAGGACACCCTTTAGCAGCACCGGCAGGTTTCGCTCAGCCGCGGCGCGGCAGACGGTCGCGATGTCGGGCCAGCCCCAGCCTGGAAAAGCAGAAAGAGGGGAGACGCCGGGCCCCGTCGAGCCGATCGTCGACCAGCCGCGGCGGACCAGCTCTTCTCCAATTGAAAAACCGCCCGGCTGCAGGCCAGGCACCGGGTGCACCGGCGCCAGCACCGTCAGCACCAGGCCCATCGCCTTGGCGTCGGCGGCCGTGTCGAGGAGGCCGAGAATGCGGTCGACGGGGCCGGCGGCGCGCAGTTGCAGGAAGGCGGCGTCGTGCGCGGTTGTGATCTCGGCGAGCGGTGTAACGGTCTCTTCCGAAACCATCAGCGGCAGGCCGATGCGCTGGCAGACGCGGGCGATCGGCATGAGGCCGTCCTCGTTGAACACGCGGTCACCCGCATAGGCGCCGACCGCGATAGGCCCTGCAAAATGGCGTCCGAGGAGTGGGAGGCGGACGTCGGCCCCTTCGGCGCCGGTCAACACCCGGGGCAGCAGCCGGTAGCGGGTGAGATCGTGGGCATTGCGGTCACCCTCGTCCGGCCCGGCATCTCGCGGCTGGCCGATCATGTAACGGTAGAGCGCCTCGCCGAGCACAGCGCGGGCTTCGTCGGCGAAGGGCAGCGGCGCGGTCATGCCGGTACCGCTTGCTTGCCGGCGAATTCCTGGCGCAGGAAGGCGGCGAAGGATTCCGTTTCTGGCGCCTGCAGCCGTGACGGGGGGCCTTCCTCGACCAGTCGTCCGTTCTGCAGGAACACGATGCGGTCGGCGACGGTCGCGGCAAAGGCGATGTCATGCGTCGAAATTAGCATGGTCATGCCGGTCTCTGCGAGGTCGCGGATGGTCTGGTTGACCTCGCGCACCAGTTCCGGATCGAGAGCCGAGGTCGGCTCATCGAAGAGGAGGACGTTGGGCTCGCTGGCAAGCGCCCGGGCAATTCCGACGCGCTGCTGCTGGCCGCCGGAGAGTTCGTGCGGCAGGCTGGTCTCGAAGCTCGACAGGCCGACGCTGGCAAGTGCACGGCTCGCCTTGGCGCGGGCGACGGCCTCGGGCAGGCGCTGCACGAGGCGGGGGATCGACATGGCGTTCTCCAGCGCCGTCATGTGATCGAACAGGGCAAAATGCTGGAAGACGATGCCGACGCCCGACGCGGCGCGGTTGCCCGGCAGATGCCGTTCGCGCAGCGGCTTGCCGTCCGTGGTGCGGCCGATCGGGTGTCCCTCGACCGTCACCGAGCCGCTTTTCGCTGGCGCCAGCGCCAGGATCGCCTTCAACAGCGTGCTCTTACCCGAGCCCGAGCGGCCGAGCAGCACCACGACTTCGCCGCGGCGAACGCGCAGAGTGATGCCGTCGAGCACCGTCTTGTCGCGATAGGCGACATGCAGGTCGTCGATGTCGAGGATGGTCGCGGCATTTTCGGAGAAGCGGCGCGCGGCGTACGGGCCCGTTGGCAGTGCAACCGCGGCGACGGCGTTTCTGGCCTGCTGCTTGCGGGCGCGTTTCGCACGGTGCTCCAGGCCGACCCGCCGTTCCAGGTACCATTGCATCGCCGCGATCGAAGAGGAGAGGATCACGTAGATCGCTCCGGATGCGACGAGCACCGGAATAAACAGGAAATTCTGCGAGACGATGGTCTGTCCGCGCATGGTGAGTTCGTTGACGCCGACGACAGAAGCGAGCGAGGTGGACTTCAGCAAGCCTACGGCCTCGTTGCCGAGCGTTGGCAAGATGGCCCTGAGCGCCTGCGGAATGACGATCCGGACCATTTCGGTGGTGCGGGAGAAGCCGAAGGCCTGCGCCGCCATGCGCTGGTCGCGGTCGGTCGACTGGATGCCGCCGCGAATGATTTCCGCGCAGAACGCCGTCTCGTTGATGGTCAGCGCCAAGAGCGCGCTGGTGAAAGCGGAGAAGGTGATGCCGAACTGCGGCAGCACGTTGTAGAGCAGCACCAGTTGCAGCAGCACCGGAGTGCCGCGCAGGATGTAAATGTAGGTCTGTACGGGCAGGCGGATCCACCAATGCCGCGACAAGCTGGCGAGCGCCAGAAAGAAGCCGATGATAATGCCGCCCGCGAGGGCGCCGACGAGCAGTTCAATCGCGATCACAGCTCCTTCCCAGAGATAGGGAAGGGTCAGATAGGTGAGGAAGTCCTGCATGTCGGCGCCTTCGTTGGGTTGGTCTAGCCGCGGATCTCGACCGGGCGCTCGCCGTCGGCACCCTGGCCCCAGAAGTCGAGCAGCTTCTTCTGCACGCCGGTCTCCTGGATGATCTTCATCGCCGCGAACACTGCGTCGCGGATCTCACCCTTTTCCTTGGCGACGGGAAAACCCACCATGATCGGCAGGTCGACGGTGAACGCTGTCTCCAGCGTGTCGTCGGTTTTGGTGATCTGACCAGCCGAGCCCGCCTCGGTGAGGTAGATATCGGCGCGGCCGCTGCGGACCGCCTGGATGCTGTTGTCAGTGTTTTGGACAAGCAGAAGGTCTATCGCTGGCTTACCGGCATCCACACACACTTTGCTTTGCTCAGGGATCAGCTTTGTCGCCTCGTACGCACCGGCCGCCGAGGCGACGGTCATGCCGCACAGGCTGTCGAGAGAGGTGAGCTTCTTTGGATTGCCCTTGGCGACGATCGAGCCGTCACGAACCTGGACCGAGGCGATGAAAGTGACCTGCTTCATCCGCTCTTCGGTGACGTACAGCATGGGGCCGATATCGGCGCGGCCGCTGTTGATCGAGGTGAGCAGGACGTTGAACGAGCCCGTCTGGTAGGTCGGGGTCATGCCGAGACAGCCGCCGATCCGCTCGAACAGCGAGGGATCATGACCTTCGAGGCGCGATGGGTCGTCTTCTGCCGGGGCTTCCCAGCCCTTAGTGTAGCCGCCGAGGCCGACTTTCAGCTCTTTGCCGACGAGCGACTTATGCGTTTCCTGCAAGGCTTTGCAGGCCGGCATCTCGGCGAACGCCTTGGCGCTCGGCTCGATGGTTTCCGCGGCCTGGACCGGGGCGGCGATCGCGAAAGCGAGTGTCGCGGCGCCGCCGAAAAACGCGGTGAAGCGGCGGATGGCAGTAGGCATGGGCAGTCACTCCTGGGCGCGGTTGATAGGGACGCCGTGATCGACGCCTTTCGCACCGGCGAGCCGTCGCGCGGGTCGCTCGTCAGTGCGCATGTTCCGAAAGGCGTCGGCGGGCGGCTAGTAGCCGAGGGTCCGGTCGACGACGTTCGTGAGCGGCTCGCCGGCAATGCGGCGGCGAAGGTTTTCGACGAAGATGTCGAGGCAACGCTCGACGTAGCCGTCATGGTCGTCGATGCTGCAGTGCGGCGTCATGATGAGCCGCGGGCAGGCCCAGAGCGGGTCGGTCTCCGGCAGCGGCTCGACCGGGTAGACGTCCAGCACCGCGCCGCCGAGATGGCCGGCGCGCAAGAGGCCCGCCATCGCGGCATAGTCAACCACCTTCGCCCGGCCGACGACGATGACGCCGGCACCCTTCGGTAGGGATTCAAGCCGCTTGCGGTCGATCAGCCCTTCAGTCTCCGAGGTCAGCGGCAGGGTCGAGATCAACATGTCGGCTTGGCGCAGAACCGCGTCGATCTGGTCGATCGCGATGGAGTCGTCGAGTTTTGCATCACTCGATCCTGAGCGGGTGACACCGATCACCTTGACGCCGCGCGAGCGGAGTGCCGCAGCCGCGGCCTTGCCGATGCCGCCAACACCGAGGATCACCGCGGTCTTGCCAGCGATCGGTCCGCCGAACAGCGGCTGCCACTGCCGCGCCGCCTGGTCTGCAACGAATTGCGGGATGGCATAGTTCAGCATCAGGGCCGCGGTCAGCACGAACTCGCCGCCCTTATCACCGTGCACCCCGGAGGCGTTGGTGAGGGTGACATCGGCCGGCAGCGTCGGCAGCAGCGCCTCGACGCCGGCCGACACCACCTGGACCCAGTCGAGCGCCGGCGCGGCGGCCTTGGCCGCGGCGATATTCAACTTCCGGCAGGCGAAGACGATCTCCGCGCCAGCGATCGCTGACGCCATCGCGGTGGGGGTGCCGTTCTCCGTCACGGTCAACCCATCGGTGGCGATGCCCGCCGCCACCAGCCGTTCACGCAGCCGGGTCGCCGAGAGTTGCAGAGCGTCGCTGTCATGTTCGATATGAATATGCATTCGCTCTCTCCGAGTCCGGGCTCAGCCGGCGCCAACCGCGATCGCATCCATCTCGACCAGGAGACGGGGATCGTTCAGCGTAATGCCGACTGTGGCGCGGGCCGGGTAGGGTGCCTCGAAGAACTCGGCGTAGACCGCGTTCATCGCCGCGAAATCCTCGAGCCGTGTCAGGTAGATGCCGACCTTGCCGACGTTCCGCATCGTCATGCCGGCGTTCTCGACCAGCGCCTTCATGTTCGTCAGGACCTGGCGCGTCTGGCCCGCGACGTCATCGCCTACCACCGCGCCGCTAGCGGGATCGATAGCCACCTGCCCAGATACAAATAAGATCGACCCGCACTTGAGAGCTGACGATAGAGGGGCCGAACCCATAGGGCGATCGCTGGCGGACGTGCCGGGATAAGAGATGGCGATAGGCATCAGCTGACCCTTATTTCGTATTAGCGTATATTCGTATACGAAATTTGTTCGGTCAATGTTTAGCGTGCATATCCTTTACTCAAGCCATGCCCAAATATTGCGCTTTGCGTCAACTGCAGCTAAAATTTTTAGCGATCGAAACTCTCTTGCACCATAAGAGGTTTTCAGAGGAGCGAAGTAATTACCCTGAGTTTGCGGGATGTTCAGGGTGTCTCGGAGTGCAACAAACCAATATGCGGAACGTGTCCTAGGCTCAGGACTCATTGATCAGATCTAGAAGATGACGGTGGCTGCGATGCAAATGGCTGAGAAGAAGGTATGGGCGCATCGGTCGTAGCGGGTTGCGACGCGCCGCCAGTCCTTGAGCTTGGCGAACAGGTTCTCGATCTTGTGGCGCTGGCGGTAGAGGGCCCGGTCGTAGGCGAACGGGATCTTGCGGCTTCGGCTCGACGGGATGCAGGGCTCGATACCTCGTGCATTCAGCGCCGTTCGAAACCAGGCGCTGTCGTAGCCCCGGTCGGCGATCAGATGGGCGGCGGGTGGCAGGGCGTCGAGCATGAGGCGAGCGCCTCTGTGATCGCTCATCTGGCCTTCCGACAGCAGCATGACGATCGGCCGCCCGTCGTTGTCGCAGACGGTGTGGAGTTTGGAGTTCAGTCCGCCCTTGGTCCGCCCGATGCGACGGGGAACATCCCCTTTTTAAGGAGGCTCGCCGCCGTGCGGTGAGCCTTGAGGTGCGTGGCGTCGATCATAATGCGCTCGGGCTTGGGCCCCTGGCCGGCGAGCCCGGCAAAGATGCGATCAAACACCCCCAGCCGCGACCAACGGATGAATCGGTTGTAGAGCGTCTTGTGCGGCCCGTAGCCGGCGGGCGCGTCCTTCCACTGCAACCCGTTGCGGATCACGTAGACGATACCGCTCACCACCCGCCGATCATCGACCCTTGGAACCCCGTGCGACAAAGGGAAAAACGGCGATATCCGCGCCATCTGGCGCTCGCTCAGAAAAAACAGACCGGCCAACCGAACCTCCGTTCGAAAGCACCACTGAATCAGACTTCAAAGTGAATTTATAGGTCCTGAGCCTAGGTTTAGCAACTCAATCAACGACCCTTGGGATCACGCAGCAAGATGCAAATGGCCGTCGGGGGCAAAGGAAATGTCAGCTCTGATCTCCTTTTTCCGATTAGCGGACAGGTCGCTTTCGCCCCCGAAGCGACTGCAAATCGAGCGATGCGGACAGTTGCAATAGGCTACATCCACTTCGCTTTCATCGTGAATGGATGGCTGGCCAGACGCACGGGATCGCATCGGCCAGCCGATGAACAATTAGGCGAAGGCTACAGTGAGTGCTTCGTCGATCGCCGTGGTGATGGCATCGATATCGTACACAGACGCAACGAGCGCTGGGGCAAGGCAAAGGACATTATTGAGCCCGGGCACCGAGCGATTGGACGCGCCGATCATGACGCCGCGCGCGGTGGTCTCGGCAATGACCCGAGCGATGCTCTTCTCGTCCACAGGCTCCTTGGTTGCGCGGTCCTTGACGAGTTCCGCCCCTTGGAAGAGGCCCATGCCGCGCACGTCGCCGATCACGGCGTGCTTGTCCTTCAATGCCTCGAGATTGGCTCGCAGGCGCGCGCCCATGGCTAGGCAATTTTCGAGTAGATGCTCGTCCTCGATGATGCGCATGTTCTCGAGCGCCGCCGCAGGCCCGCCGGCACAACCGCCGAACGTCGAGATGTCGCGGAAATGAGCCATCGGATCGGCCGCACTTTTGAACATTTCGAACACGGCTTCGGTGGTCACCGTGCAGGAGATGGCGGCGTAGCCCGAGGCGACGCCCTTGGCCATGGTCACGAAGTCGGGCTGGATGCCGAAGTTCTGGTAGCCGAACCAGGTGCCGGTGCGCCCGAGCCCACAAACCACCTCGTCGATATGAAGGAGGATGTCGTACTTCCGGCAGATCTCCTGTACGCGCTCCCAGTAGCCCTTCGGCGGCACGATGACGCCGCCGCCCGCCGTGATCGGCTCAAGGCACAAGAGGCCGACGGTCTCCGGCCCCTCGCGTAGGATTACCTCCTCAATGGCATCGGCCGCGCGCTCGCCGTAGTTCCCGACGTCCCACTGCTTGCGGTACTCCAAGCAGTGGGGAACCATGACGAAGCCGTCGGGATAGGGGCCGTACATGGCCGCGCGTTCCGGCTGGCCGCCCGCGGCGAGCGTGGCGATCGTGGTGCCGTGGTAGTCGCGCTCGCGGTAGAGGATCTTCCACTTGCCTCCGCCGTGATGGCGCTGTGCGATCTGGCGCACCATCTTGAAGACCTTCTCGTTGGCCTCCGAGCCGGAATTATTAAAATAGACGCGCGACAGGCCCGGCATCTTTTCGAGAAGCTTTTCGGCGAAACGCGCCGCCGGGATCGAGCCCGCCGACTGGGCGAAGTAGTTCATCCGCACGAGCTGGTCGCGCACGGCATCTGCGATGGAGGTGCGGCCGTAGCCAACATTGACCGTCCAGACGCCGCCCGACAGCGCATCGAGATACTCGCGCCCAGCGGCATCCCAGACCTTCAGCCCCTTGCCCTCCACGATGATGCGCGGATCGTTGGTCTCCAGCGGCTTGTGCTGGAGCATGTGGTGCCAGACGTGACGGCGGTCCGCCTCGATGATGGGGCGCATGTCGTTGGGCTGGGGAACGGCGTTCATGGCGTGGCTCTCTTGGAAGTAGGACTGAAAGATGCTGGCGTCAGTGCATGAATTCGGGTTCGGAGCGGGCGAGCTGTCTCTTGACGCTTTCGAGGTGCAGCCGCGCGCTTTCCGGGTCGCCTTCGCGCATCTGGCGATAGGCGCGCTCGGCGATCATGGGCGCGATCGGCTTGAGGGGACGCCCGAGCGACATCGCCTTCACCTGCGCTTCGGCGGCACGCTCGAGATAGTAGAGGTCGTCGAAGGCTTCGGCGATCGTGGGACCGAGTACCATGACGCCATGGTTCTTCATGAAGACGATGTCGGCGTCGCCGATCGTGGCGGCGATGCGCCGGCCCTCGCTCTCGTCGAGCGCGAGGCCGTTGTAGTCCTCGTCGACGGCGGTGCGGCCGTAGAACTTGAGGGCCGTCTGGCCTGCCCAAACGAGCGGCGGCCCTTCCGTCATCGCAAGCGCAGTTGCATGGGGCATGTGCGTGTGGAACGCGGCTGTCGCGCGCGGCAGCGCCTTGTGCAGCGGGGCGTGGATATAGAAGGCCGTCGCCTCCGGCTGGCCCTCGCCCGCGATCACCCGGCCCTCGAAGTCGCAGATCAGGAGCTTGGAGGCGCTGATCTCGGCGAAGGCCCAGCCATAGGCGTTGACGAGGAAGAGGTCGTCATGGCCGGGCACGACCGCCGAGAAGTGGTTGCAGATCCCCTCCTGCAGCCCGAGCCGGGCCGCCATGCGGAAGCAGGCGGCCAGATCGATCCGCGCCTGGCGCACGGCGTCCGTGTCGAGCGACTGGTTGCGGAGCACGGCGGGGGAACCGGATTGGACGGTGAATTCGTGGGCCAAGGCGGGTCGTCTCCTCGCAGGCGTTGGATGGGGCGGACACGCGGCGTTCTTCGCCGGATGGGGGGTCCGGCGACGATAGGGTGGCGACCGCTCGGTCGGGGGGTCAGATTCGGTCTAGGGAATGCGCCAGAAGCTCGACCCCCCTGCCGATACGCTCGGCGTCGATGGCATTGAAGCCGAGGCGCATGAAATTGGTCGGGGCAGCGCTCTCGAAGAAGAACTGCTCGCCGTACTCGAAAACGACGCCCTGGCGCGCGGCCGCCCAGGCGAGCTTGCGGGTGTCGATCGCGCCCGGCGCCGCCAGCCAGAACGCGCTGGCCGTCGGCGAGCCGATATGGCGGCACGCATCGAGATCGCGGGCGAGCGCCCCGTGCAGGAGATCGCGCCGGCGGGCATGCTCGGCTTGGAAGGCGCGCAGGTGCGCGTCGTAATAGCCCTGCGCCAGGAACTCGGCCATCATGCGCTGGTTGTTGAGCGGCGGATGGCGATACATCAGCCGGCGCAGCGAGCGCAGTTCGTCGACGAGATCCGCGTCGGCCACGAGATAGCCGAGCCGCAGACCCGGCGAGAAGGGCTTCGACAGGCTGCTGAGATAGATGACGCGGTTGCCGGCGCCGCCTGCCTTGATCGCCGGAAGGGCGTCGCGGTCGAGGTTGAGCTCTGCGTCGTAGTCGTCCTCGATCACGATCTGGTCGTTCCGCCGGATGCCTTCCATCAGCCGCTCACGCCGTTCGACGCTCATGACGATGCCGGTCGGCACTTGGTGGCTGGGCGTGAGGTAGACATAGTCGCATTCGGCCATCTGCGGCGTGAGCACGAGGCCTTCCTCATCCATCGGATGAAGCTGCACGTCGGCGCCGTGCAGTTCGAAGATCGACAGGGCATCCCGGAAACCCGGCGTCTCCATCACCACACGCGTCTGGCGGTTCATCAGCAGCGCGGCAATGAGATAAAGTGCGTTCTGGGAGCCGAGCGTGACGAGGATCTCGTTGGGCTTGGCCCAGATGCCGCGCTTGGGCAGGACGCGCGTGCGCAACTGCTCCACCAGCATGTCGTCGTCGCGGTCGAACCGGTCGTGCAGCCAGGACGGCGCGCTCTCTCGGCGCAGCGCCTTGCGCGAGGCCTCGCGCCAGCGCTTCAGCGGAAACAGGTCGCGCATCGGCTGGCCGTAGACGAAGGGGTAAGGGAAACGTGCCCAGTCCTGCGGCCGGAAGACGCCAGACGTCATGCCGGGGCGGAGCTTGAAGCGTCGTTCCCAGTCGAGCGCCCCGGTCCCGCCGGCCTCTGCCACGGCGTCCCCGCTGCCCTCGGATGCTTGGCCATGGGCCGTGGGGGGAGATCCGCCGGCATAGGCGGGATGCAGGAAGAAGCCGCGGCGCGGTTGGCTGACGATGTAGCCGCTGTCGAGAAGGCTCTCGTAGACGAGGTTCACGGTGTTGCGGGAGACCCGCAGCTGGTCAGCCAGCTTGCGGCAGGAGGGCAAGGGCTCACACGCCGGGAAGCCGCCGCCGAGGATCGCCGAGACCAACGCCTCGCGAAGCTGCTCCTGCAGCCCGCGGCCCGGCTCGAAACGGACGGGGAGAAAGTGGTCGATCATTGGGGGCTCCGCGCAAGCTGCGAGGGAGTCCCAGGCAAAACTTGCGCCAGACAGCCGGATGCAGACCGACCCATGCGGCAGGGGGCGGCGGCATGGAACGCGGTCCGCCATCCTCGTCCGCCGAAGGTTTGGGCAGCAGCGTCGAGGCGCCTCTGGCTCAAAGGCGCCCAGGCTGCCTGCGTGATATGCAGGGCGCATGGGTCAGGTCCTGAGGCCCCTTGGGGGACGCGATCTCGGGAGGGGCGGCACCCGGACTTCGAGGGTCCTCCACCGGCCGTCCGCGATCCTAGAGACGGATTTTCGCGGAGCGATAGGACCAGTTTCGTCGTCGAATGGGTCCAGTCAAGCCTCTGACATTGCGGAAACCTTGCGGCGGCGGCCGTTTGGGTGATGCGGTGCACCCTGACACGAGCGCATTGCAAAACTGGTCCTATCGCTGCTTGAATAGGCATTTCTATGATCCGTTTATTCCGTCAGCAGCCTGGTCGACAGGCCGCCGCCGCTTCTTCCGAGAGCGTCTCATAGAACAGGAGCTTCCGATGCCCATGACGAGAATGGCCCAGGCCTTGAGGCCGATCAATTTGCTGCGTGGTCTGGCCCTGGTCGGCGCGTTCGTATCGTCCTTGTCCACGGCCCTTGCCGACATGTCCGACATCAAGGCCAAGGGCGTCATGACGGTCGCGACGGAGGACGACTACGCGCCGTTCAACTACATCGTCGACGGCCAGCCGGAGGGTTTTCACAAGGAACTCCTGGAAGACCTGCAGGCCTTCGCCAAGAAACAAGGATTTGAGGTCAAGCAGGAAATCCTGCCCTGGACCGGTCTCCTGGCCTCGGTCTCGTCCGGCCAGTACGACATGGCCTTCACCGGTGCGCTCGTCACCGACGACCGGCTTCGCGTCTTCAACTTCGCTCCGCCCTTCGCCTCGGCACAGCACTACTATGTCAAGCGCAAGGGCGACGACCGGATCGGCGACATCGCCAGCCTCTGCGGCAAGACCGTTGGGCTGCAGGCCGGCAGCGCGCTCCTCGCCCGCCTGCCGGAGCTCAAGAAGATGATGGCGGACAAGAACTGCGAGATCGGCCAGGTGGTCGAGTACCAGTCCTACCCGGAAGCCTATGCCGACCTCGCCAACGAGCGACTCGACTACGTGATCAACGCGCTGATCTCGATCAACGACCTCGTCAAGAACAAGGGCGACGTCTTCGAGAAGGGCATGGCCGTGTCGGGCGCCGGCTTCGCGGCCTGGCCGATGCCGAAGGAAAGCCCCGAACTCCTCGAATTCGCGACCGCCTTCATGAAGGAGGCGCGCGACGGCGGCCGCCTCGCCGCTCTTCAGGCCAAGTGGTTCGGCGAAGCCTTCCCCGACCTGCCGACCGACCCGATCAAGGACGTGGAGCAGTTCCACAAGCTCGCCGGGCTGAACTGACGTCGCCGGCCTCCCGCTTTCCATGCGCGACGGCCGACATCGGACACGACCACCTTCGATGACGGGCGGACATGACGCAAAAAGCCTGGCTACTGCTTCTGGAAGGCGCCTGGGTCACGCTCTGGATTTCGGGCAGCGCGATCGCCATCGGCCTCGTTCTCGGCCTCGGCGTCGCGCTCCTGCGCGCCGCCCGGATCCCGGTGCTCGATCAGGTGCTCGCCGTCTACACGAGCCTTGCACGCGCCACGCCGCTCGTCACCCTGGCGCTGTTCCTGTTCCTGGCCGCGCCCCGCTTCGGCATGCCGCTGGACCGGACGACGACGGCGATCCTCGCGCTGACGCTGAACACGACCGCCTTCAACGCCGAGATCTGGCGCACCGCCTTCCTCAACTTCTCGCGCGAGCAGCGCGAGGCGGCCTATGCCTGCGGGATGGCGCCCGTGACCTTCTTCCGCCACATCATGCTGCCGCAGATGGTCACGACCAGCCTTCCCGGCCTCGTCAACGAAATGTCTTTCCTCGTCAAAAGCAGCCCGGCCATCGCCATCATCGGCCTCGTCGACCTCACGCGCGTCACCAACCGGATCAGCGCCGTGACCTACCAGCCGCTGCCGCCCATCCTCGCCGCCGGGTTTCTCTACATGATCATGATCGGCGTCCTCATCAAACTGCAGTCCCGGGCCGAGCGGAAGGCCAACCGGCTGGCGATGTGAGGAGCGCTCGATGACCGAATGGACCATCCTCTGGGAAAGCCGCGACATCATCCTGTCGGGCCTCTGGATAACGCTTTGGATCTTCGCGCTCTCGACCCTCGGCGCCTTCCTGATCGGCGGCCTCATCGTCTACGGCATGGAAGGGGGCGGCGCCTTGGCCGCCGCGCTGCGCGGCTACGTCAACGCGATGCGCGCCCTGCCTTTCCTGGTGCTGGCCTATCTTCTCTACTACGGCCTGCCGCAGCTCGGCCTGCGCATGTCGGCCGTCACTGCCGGCCTCCTCGCCATGACGATCTACCACGGCGCCTATTTCGCGGAGATCCTGCGCGGCGCGCGCCTGGTGCTGCCGCCCGGAACGGTGGAAGCGGCCAAAGCCTACGGTTTCCTGCCGCACAAGACCTTCCTGCGCATCATCTCGCCGCAGCTCCTCCTGCGCACCCGCCCGATGATCGGCAACCAGCTGATCTATGCGCTCAAGGACACGTCCTTCCTCGCCATCATCACCGTGCAGGAGCTTACCGCGGCCGCCAACGCGCTCCAGGCCCAGTACTTCATCCCGACTGAAGCCTTCGTCGTCGTCATCGCCCTCTACTGGGCCATCACCGTCTGCCTCGAGCTTGCCGTGAAGAAGGCCGGCGCGCTCGGCATCAAGCGAGGCTTCGAGAATGTCTGAGCGGCCGGCCGTCGAGATCCACAAGCTCTGCAAGAGCTTCTCAGGCTTCGAGGTCCTGCGCGACATCGACCTTACGGTCGCCAAGGGCGAGGTCGTGAGCGTGCTGGGCTCTTCGGGGTCGGGCAAGTCCACCATGCTCCGCTGCATCAACTGGCTGGAGGAGCCCGACAGCGGCACGATCCGCATCGCGGGCGAGCGCATCGGTTTCAACGAGGCCAAGAAGCGCAAGATGACCAACCGCGAGATGGCCGCCATCCGCGCGCGCGCCGGCATGGTCTTCCAGAGCTTCAACCTCTGGCCCCATCTCAACGTCGTCGACAACGTGATGATCTCGCCCGTCCAGGTGAAGGGCATGCCGAAGGCGCAGGCCCGGGAGGCGGCGATGCGGCTTCTGGAGAAGGTTGGGCTCCTCGAAAAGGCCGAGGTCTATCCCTTCACCCTGTCGGGCGGGCAGAAGCAGCGCGTGGCCATCGCCCGCGCGCTCGCCATGAGCCCGGAGGTCATCCTCTTCGACGAGCCGACCTCGGCGCTCGATCCCGAGCGCGTCGGGGAGGTTCTGCAGGTGATGCGCGACCTCTCGGCGGAAGGGTACACGATGATCGTAGTCACCCACGAGATGGACTTCGCGCGCGCCGTGTCCGATCAGGTCGTCTTCCTCGACAAAGGGCTCATCGTCGAGAAGGCGCCGCCGGAGAAGTTCTTCGGCAACCCTGATTCGGAACGCGTGCGCAAGTTCCTCGAGCGTATGGACTGACGCCTCCGCGGCCGTCCCGGCTATTCCTACTTCAGAAAGTCTCGCCGCCGCGCTTGCGCGCGGCAGTGCTCATTCGCCCCCAAGGACCCCGTCATGACCAACGTCGCCTTCATCACCGGCGCGACCTCCGGCTTCGGCCGCGCCACGGCCCGCCGCTTCGCCAGCGAAGGCTGGGCGCTCGTCCTCACCGGCCGACGCCTGGAGCGGCTGGAGGACCTGAAAGCCGAACTGGAGGATCGGGTGCCCGTCCATATCGCCGCGCTCGACGTGCGCGACGCGTCGGCCGTCCAGGCTGTCGTGGACGAACTACCGGCCGCGTTCCGCTGCGTCACCGCGCTCGTCAACAATGCCGGCCTCGCACTCGCGCCGGAACCAGCACCCCAGGCCGCACTGGCGGATTGGCATACGATGATCGACACCAACGTGACCGGCCTCGTGAACACGACGCATGCCGTCCTGCCGCTCCTCATCGAGACGGGCACGGGCTCCAGCATCATCAACATCGGCTCGGTGGCCGGCGAGTGGCCCTATCCCGGCAGCCATGTCTACGGCGCGACCAAGGCCTTCGTGAAGCAGTTCAGCCTCAACCTGCGCTGCGATCTCCTGAAGACGGGTGTGCGCGTGACCGACATCGCGCCGGGCGCGGCCGAAACCGAGTTCACCATGGTGCGCACGCGCGGCAACCAGGCGGCCTCCGACGCGATCTACCGCAACACCACCCCGCTGACCGCCGAGGACATCGCGGACCAGATCGTCTATGTCGCCACCCTTCCGGCGCATATCGCCATCAACCGGCTGGAGATCATGTCCCAGCGCCAGGCCTGGTCGCCCTTCGCCGTCGATCGGGACGCCTGAGCCGCTATCCGGCGAGGGCTCGACGGCCATGGACATCATCGGCACGATCATGGCCGCCGGACGTTCGGCGGTGGAACTGTCGCTCTTTACGCTCCTGCCCGTCATGGTCGTCATGTTATCGATCATGCGGCTGGCGGAGGCCGCGGGCCTCCTCGACAGGCTGACGCGACTCCTCGCGCCGCTGCTTCGCCCTTTTGGCCTGACGGGCCTCAGCGTAATCGCGCTCCTGCAGGTCAGCTTCGTGAGCTTTGCCGCGCCGGTCGCCACGCTCGCCACCATGGAGCGCCAGGGCGTCTCGGATCGGCATCTCGCCACCACCTTCGCCATGGTCCTGGCGATGGGACAGGCCAACGTGGTCTTTCCGATGGCCGCGCTGGGGCTCGACATCGGACGGTTCATCGCGATCTCGATGATGGGCGGGCTCGTGGCTGCGACCCTGACCTACCACGTCTTCGCAAGCCGCCTCTCCCGCGATGGACAGAGCGACGACACCCTCGTCTCGCTGGCAGCCGTGGAGGACGCGCGGGGCGTCCTCGCGATCATCAATCGGGCGGGGAGCGAGGCGTTTCGGATCGCGACGGGATCGATTCCGATCATGGCCCTCTCGCTGAGCATTATCGCCGGCGTACGGGCTGCGGGCGGGCTTGATGGCCTTGATTGGCTTCTCTCAACGCCCCTGGACCGGCTCGGGATCGATCCGCGCCTGATCGCACCCACGTTGAGCAAGTACCTTGGCGGCGGCGTCGCGGCGCTTAGTGCCATGGCCACTCAGGAAGCCGCTGGCGCGATCGACGCAGAGTTCGTCAACCGCGCGGCGGACTGGCTCGTCCACCCGCTGGATCTGCCGGGCATCGCCATCCTGACCACGGCCGGCAGCCGCGTGGCGAAGCTCTGGGTTGTCGCAGCAGTTGGCGCTTCCGTGGGTATTTTCGTGCGCGCGACAGTGGGAATGTTCATAGGAGGCTAAGACGGTAGAAGTATAGCGCTTTCCAATTACTCTTTAGTATGGCTTGGGAGGCCCGAACGTCACCACCCGCGACGATGGATTCAAGATCTGCATCGTTGGTCGCTGTCATTGTGCTGAGCCTAGACAGAAAGCGATAGGTCGATGCCGGTGTCGGCGCACTGGCACTCATGGGACGACTGCTTTCAGGCTACCTGCCCCTAAAGCGGTCCGTCTGCTTCCGGCCCAACTTCTCACAAGCCACTGATTCGCTGGAGGAGCAATCGGCAGCGCTTGGATCACTATGGACTGACGCTGGATGACGGTCGGCACTGTGGTTCCAAACGGGTAGCAGTTCGCGTACTCAACATTTCTCGTCGCGGAGTGACGGGTTGCATGAGTCAGAATCGCCAGCGATGAAGCGCGGAATGTTTTGCAGTAACCTAGAGCTTAACGATAACGATACTACTATCGTGATGCTGTGCCGTCTGCGCGCAAGTGAATGAAAAAGGGGGGGGTGAATGCCGGCTTACGATAGGCAGACGTCATTGAGAATTTGGAACGAATATCACGTTCTCAAGCTGATGGTTCGTCCGGCAGCCGGGTTCAGCCTTGTGCCGAGCGACGATCTGCACGGGAAGGTCGTGCGTGAACTCAACAACTATATCTCGAACATCGCTAGTCCGTATTTTGCGATATGGACCAGGGAGTTCTTCGATCCACGATCGCCGGTCATCGACTATTCCACCGTAGCTGAACCGAACGCCTTCGCGATCGGAGACTCGATCCCGTTGAACGGCGGGCGCTGCCTAGCCAGCATCGTCCTGCCGTCTGCCTTTGTTGAAGCTAAACCCAATCCACGGGGAAGGCCCGGGTCGTCGTCGCGCACAAACGTGACGTCTCAGCAGGTCACGCGCGCTTGCATCACCGGTCTCTACGACCCGATCGAGCTCGGTGTCGCGCGCGCGGTCATGGTGCAAGTCTATCGTCTCGTTCGTTTCATCGCTGGCCACCTGGACGCAGAAAATCGAGAGGTGGCCAATGATCGTGCCATGGACGCCCTCCATCCTTATGTCGAACCGCTCAGTGCTATGACCTTCCATCGCGGTTCATCTGGACTTGGAGTGGACGACGGACGATCCGTCGTAACGAAGATCCTCACTGATATGTGCGAGGAGGCGCCAGCTCACGTCGCTTTCATCTACGGTACGCAAGACAGTCGTGAGATGGGCTGGGCATGGGCGAAGGCCGGAAAGGCCCAACCGCGAAAGTTGAACGCCAAGCCGACCGATTTGCCTCAAGTCCAGGACATGCTGGCGGTTCTTCAGAGTCTTGTGGCTCTCCGTCTCGAGGCGCGTGTCAAGGCCGATGCTATTCGACGTCTGAAGCGGGAGGCGGTCAAACAGGACAAGCTTTCTGTATCCGATACGGCCGGGGAGGGATACGACGTTCCCAGCGACGTGGCCGAAGCCATTGGCTTGATGCGGTATGCCGACCGCTTGCCGGGCGATGCCATGATGGTCCGTTTGGCGCATGAGTTCGAGTTCGATGCATCGCGTCTGATGCCAACGAAGGCTTATCTGCGCCCGCTGATGGAGGCTGCGATGGCTGTGGGTGCATACGAGCGACGGGTGGAAACGGAGCGTTCAGTGCTGGCGACCTATGGTCTGCGAGCGTGGTCCAGGGGGTTCTACGGACTTTCCCATCCGGCGTGTCAGGCGGCATTGGAGATCGCCTCAACGATCCCGAATCCGCTTCTTCCAGCGTTGGACGAGATGCCAGAGATGCTCCCGGTGGATGCTGAGATGCGGCGCCTTAAATCGACACCATAGCTGGTCGAGGAGCGAATCGAGCGAGGCTTCCACCTTCGACGGGTAGCACACAATCATGACGTAAAACCTCACCGGGCGAGGGAGATCGTACAGACACTGCTCGTATCCGTCCCTGAGTCCTTTCGCGTAGCGGTTCCGGCGGGATGCCTTCAACTGGGCGCAGCGATCCTCAAGGGCGGCCACCTTCCCAAGGGTTTGCCGGTTGCAATTCAGGATACAGGCTTCGCGTTTGGCGAGAAGCTGGCCAAGCTGCCTGGGGGGAACCAGTTGTGCCGCTTCCATGATAACAGCTGCCAACTGATCGGGGTGGCAGCGGAGGATTAGCCGGTGAAGGGGCGCGCGATCGTCGCGCACCCGCTGGATGATGGATGGATCGAGACGCTTCATCAGCCGAACAGCACCGCGAAGGTCCGCTCCATTCCGGCGCGCCAGGCGGTCAAGTCTCCGCGGATGTATGATGCGAGGACCATCCGTTCCTTGATCTCGGGCATCAAATCCTTGATCGCCATATCCGGCAGCTGCCATGGGGACAGGGACGTCCGACCGATCGCGGTGAGAGTACGCATCGGCAGCCGCGGGTGGCGCGCGGAGTAACGGCGGTCCAACGTTTTGAGGATCGTCGTGTAGGCCTTCTGCGCCGATGGCACGCCCAAGTCCTCGACGCTCCCTCCGTCTTCGCACAGGAGTGGTACGATGCGGGCCGTCGGCAGAACCGCCTCGGCACGTTTGATGGTGCGGCAGGCCAGGAGAATGGCGTCCGGATGCGTTGTCGTTGGAACGATGACGGTGACGGCACGCCGCCGTTCGGCGAGTTCGTGGTCGAGGTCTAGAGCGGCTGCAGCGTCGAAGAATCTGGCGTCGTTATTGGCGCCGCAGTCGACGATCGTGACGCCACGGCCTTCCAAGATCTGCATGAAGAGCGGCTCGAGCGCGACGGCATCCGCCAGATCGTCCTGCCGCAGCGTATCCGCCGACGGCATGCGGATCGTCGTCACCAGATCGCCGAACATCGAGGGCAGCGTCAGTTGGTCGTCGATCTGGCAAACACTGACGTCGGGTGTCCTGGCAAGAAAAAAGCTCGTCAGCGCCGCAGCCGTGGCGGTCTTGCGGGTGCCACCGCGCTCGGTCGCGATGATGGCGATTTGATCGACGGGCGCGTCGTTCGTGTGGGCATCAAAGGTCATGATCTATTGCTTTCAAAAGGGCGCGGCTCTGAAGGATCCGTGCGCTGGGGGAGGTCGGAGGGGTGGCTTCGGACGATGCGGCGTCCGGAACCGCGGCCGGGATTTGGGTGGGTCGGAAGGGTTGCCGGTGAATTGGTTGCAGATGCAGTCGCTCGCGCGAAGGGAGCAAAGCCGGCGCCCGGCGGAACAGGGAGCGCAAGGAGCCTGCCGAAAGCGGGGGACGGTCCATCGCGATGAGAGGTGCCGAAAGGACGCCGGCGATGTCCCGCCAGCCGACGCCATCGTCTCGGGCAGCCCGAATCATCGCTGCGCACTGGCGAACGGCATGGGATATGGATGCGTTGCCGATGTCCGTCCGCAGCGACGTTCGGAACGCGGTCGCCAACTCGGCCGCCGTGATGCTGGTGCGATAAGTCATGGCGCTGAGCGTACGACGCAGGCGGAAGCGCAGACCCCCCACTTAATTCGTGTCTCGATCTGCGCTCAGCGCTTCATGGTCACGGGCCGGTTGCGATGACGTCGTCGACGAGTTGGTACGCTCGGCGAATTAAGTGGGGGGTCCGGCCGCTAGGCGATCGCCACGATCGCCTGCATGTCAGACGAACGCCGAAGATACCCCAAGTCGCCATATCCTCGTCCGTTCGCCGCAGTGGTGGAAGGGACAATCGCGATCGGAGAACCTGAGTTGGCTTTGTTGGGCGCAGTGCTCGAGAACATTATCTCTGAGGGTGAATGGGATCCCAAACGACGGGCGGTTCGTGTTGCGGACGGTGGATGCGAGTAAAAGGTATGATCGCGTGACGGATCAGAAGCTCGTGCCGGCGGTCGCCTACTACCGCGTTTCCACCAAGCGACAGGAGCGCGAGGGAATCAGCCTTGCGGACCAGAAGGTCGCCGTCGAGGCGTACGCAACCCAGCACGGCTTTACGCTGGTCGAGGCCTATGTCGATGGCAAGTCAGCTCTGACGCAGAATCGTCCCGCACTCCAGCGTCTCCTACGAGATGCTGCAATCAACCCGCCGCCGTTCCGCGCCATCATCGTCTACGCTCAGTCCAGATTTGGACGGAACGCGCCGGAAACCGAGCTGACCCTCCGCGATTTGCGGCGGCGCGGTGTGGAACTCTACTCGGTCACCCAGCAGATCGCACGCGACGAGGGCGGCGATCTGATGCGACAGCTCCTGGCCGTCGTCGACGAGCATTCGAGCCGCGAGACCGCCAAGCATGTTCGCAGCACCATGAGGGCGAATGCAAGCGCGGGCTATTGGAACGGGTCTGCACCGCCGTTTGGCTACAGGACCTACGTCTGCGAGGTGGTGGGTAAGAAGCAGAAGAAGAAACTTGCCGTCGATGAGGTGGAAGCGCCGGTCGTGCGCATGATCTATCGCCTCGCGCAGATCGGCGACAACCGATCGGGGCCAATGGGTGTGAAGAACATCGCCTCCCATCTGAACGCAGCCGGTTACCGCACGCGCAGCGGCAAGATGTGGCATACGGGACCGCTGCACGCACTGATGACCAACTCCGTCTACAAAGGAGTCTACGTCTACAACCAGACGGATTCGCGGACGCGCGAGGCGAGAGATGACAGCCAGCACGTGCAGGTGTCCTGTCCCGCGATTGTGGATGCCTCGACGTGGGATGCGGTGCGCCAGTTGCTGCGGAGTCGCAATCCGAAGGTCGCCCTGCCTAAGACCGTCTTGGGCCCAATCCTTCTGACCGGCCTCGTGCGATGCGCCGACTGCGGGGGTGCCATGACCATTCGAACCGGCAAGAGCGGTCGCTATCGCTACTACACTTGCGCTACCCAGCAGGCCCGCGGGAAGTCGGCTTGTGCGGGTCGCTCGGTACCGATGGACAAGTTGGATCACGCCGTGACCACGACGCTTGTTCGCCATCTGTTCGAGCCTAGCCGACTGGCGCGTATGCTGCAGATGATCGACGAGCGGCGTGCAAGCTCGTCGGCATCGGAGAACAGGGAACTCATCCGAATCGAGGAGGAGTTGGCACGGGCGAACGCGCGACTGGCCGTCCTCTACGATGGCGTCGAACTGGGTGCGTTGAGCCTGCGTGATCCGGACATCGCCGGTCGCATCGAGCGAGCCAAGACCGAGCGGGCGATCGCTCAGGCCGGTAAGGAGCGCGTGCTGGCCCGGATCGGACCGAGCCTTGACCTGACGCCTGAGAAGGTTGTCGCGCTCTCACAGGTCATGTCCGACCGCATCGCGAACGGTGCGGTGGCGTTCCGCAAGAGCTACATCCGGGCGACGGTGGACAGCATCGTGGTCGGCGACCATGTCGCCACCGTCCGGGGCCGAAACGACGTCCTGCGCCAACAGATCGGAAAGGTCGATCAGTTGGCAGAACTGGTGCCCAGTTCTGTTCAGGAATGGCGCACCCGACAGGATTCGAACCTGTGACCTCTGCCTTCGGAGGGCAGCGCTCTATCCAGCTGAGCTACGGGTGCCTCTCGCGGGCGCGGGGCCTGCGATGCAGTCTTTCTTGGACGGACCGTTGATACAGGAGCGGCGGCGGGGGGGCAAGACGGGATCGTCGCGTCAGCGCTCGTCGTGCGAGGCGGGGCGAAGGCGCCGGGCGAGCGTGCGCTCGAGCTGGGTGAGGGCGTCGTAGACGAGCACCGCCAGCACCGCGACGATGGCGCCGCCCTGGAGCACGAAGGCGGCGTTGTCGGAGAGGAGGCCGGCGATGATGACCTCGCCGAGCGTGCGCGCGCCCACCGTCGAGCCGATCGTCGCCGTGCCGAGGCCGATCACGGCCGAGAGGCGCAGGCCCGCCACCATCAGCGGCAGCGCCAGCGGCAGCTCGACGCGCCAGAGCCGCTGCCAGCCGGTGAGGCCCATGCCGCGCGCCGCCTCGATCACCGCCGGGGGCAGGGTGGTGAGGCCGGTCAGCGTCGTCTCGAAGACGGGCAGCAGCGCGTAGAGGAAGAGCGCGATCAGCGTCGGCGTCTCGCCGAAGCCGACGGCGGGCACCGCGAGCGCCAGCACCGCCACCGGCGGGAAGGTCTGGCCGACATTCACGAGGCTGCGCGACAGCGGCAGGAACTCGGCGCCGACGGGCCGCGTCACGAAGATCGCCATCGACACGGCGAGGAGCGCGGCGAGCGTGGTCGACAGGGCGACGATGCGCAGATGCTGCCACGTGAGGTCGAGCAGGTCGCCCTGGTTGTAGATGACGGGCGCGCCGGCGCGCGCAAGCGGCGCCAGAACCGGCGCGGCGAGATCGGGAAAGCCGAGCAGCACCACGAGGAGGGCGACCGCGAGGATGCGCGCGGCGAGAGCGAGGAGGCCGCGTGCCCCGAAGGCGGGCGCCCCGAGGCGGATGGCGCTGGCCCTCACGCGGCGGGCCGCGCGGCGGCGGCGATCAGCGAGGCGGCCGTGACGATGCCGAGCGGGCGCCCGGCGGCGTCCGTCACGGGAGCCGACGCGCGCCCCGTCCAGAGGAGGTCGGCGAGCGCGTCGCGCCGCGTGGCGCCGACGGGGATCGGCGGCCCGGCGGCGGTGCCGGGCTCGGCCAGCGCCTCCAGCGTTTCCAGCGACAGTACCTTGAAGGCCCGGTCGCCGCTGCCGATCATCTCCTCCACGAAGGGGCTGGCGGGCCGCGACAGGATGTCGACGGGCCGGGCGTATTGCACGAGGCGACCGGCATCCAGCACCGCGATGCGGGCGCCGAGATGCACGGCCTCCTCCATGTCGTGGGTGACGAGGATGATCGTGGTGCCGGTGGCCTTCTGCACGGCGAGGAGATCGGCCTGCGCCTTGGCGCGGATGATCGGGTCGAGCGCCCCGAAGGGCTCGTCCATCAGGAGGATGTTGGGCTTGGCCGCGAGCGCGCGCGCCACGCCCACGCGTTGCTGCTGGCCGCCCGAGAGCTCGTGCGGAAAGCGCCCGGCGAAGAGCGCCGGGTCGAGGCCGAAGAGTTCGAGCAGCTCGTGCGTGCGGGCCTCGCGCCGACGCCGGTCCCAGCCGAGCAGCCGTGGCACGGTGGCGATGTTCTCGGCGACGGTGCGGTGCGGAAACAGGCCGTGGTCTTGGATCACGTAGCCGATGCGCCGGCGCAGCTCCGGCCCCTTGATCGTTCGGTTGTCGACGCCGTCGATGAGAATCGCGCCCGCGCTCGGCTCGGTCATCCGGTTGATCATGCGCATCAGCGTCGTCTTGCCCGAGCCCGAGGTGCCGACGATCGCCGCGATCGTGCGCGGCTCCACGGTCAGCGTCACGTCGTCCACCACGCTCCCGTCGCCGTAGCGCTTGCTGACGTTTCGGATCTCGATCATGGCGCGCGGCCCTTCGATGGGGTCGAGGCGAGGTCCACCGCGGCGTCGAGCACCACGGCGGAGGCGAAGGCGAGGGCGACGGTGGGCACGGCGCCGAGGAGCACCAGATCCATCGCCGTCTGTCCGACGCCCTGGAACACGAAGACGCCGAAGCCCCCGCCGCCGATGAGCGCGGCGATCGTGGCGAGACCGATATTCTGCACGAGCACGATGCGGATGCCCGTGAGGATCACCGGAAAGGCCAGCGGCAGCTCGACCTGGAACAGGCGCTGGCGGCCGCTCATGCCGAGGCCGCGTGCGGCGTCGTCGGCGGCGCGCGGCACGCCGGCAAGGCCCGCCACCGTGCTCGCCACCACCGGCAGCAGCGAATAGAGGAAGAGCGCGACGAGCGCCGGCGCGACGCCGACGCCGCGAAGGCCGATCGCCTGCGCGGCCGGCACATGGGCCGCGATCCAGCCGAGCGGCGCGATGAGGAGCCCGAACAACGCGATCGACGGAATGGTCTGCACGATGTTGAGGACGTTGAGGATGGGCTCGCGCAGCGCCCGGATGCGGTGGCAGGCGATGCCGAGCGGCAGACCGACGAGGCTCGCCGCGGCCAGCGAGCCGAGCGCCAGCACGACGTGGCGCGTCGCCTCGCGCCAGAAGCTGTCGGCGCGGCCCGCATATTCGCGCAAGATCGACAGACCGTCGAGCCGCCCGGAGCCAAGCAGCAGCGCCAAGCCGGCGGCGAGCGCGGCGAGCAGCAGCACGCGCAGAGCCGGCGAGGGGCGGAGGCGCGTCAATCCGTCGGCGGCGAGCATCGCGAAGGCCAGCAGCAGCAGCCAGAAGCCGGCCGCCGGCGACACCCGCGCATAGCGATCGCCGGCACCCGTGAGGTGCGCCGGCGACAGGCCGAGGGCGAGGAACAGGAGCACGACGACCACGGCCGCGGCGAGAAGGCGGGCCCATGCAGGCGTGCGCAGCAGCGCGACCAGCGCCCCCGCCGCGACCGCGAACAGGAGGAGGCCTGCGACCGAGGCGGGCAGCGCGTCGGTGATCCCGCACCCCTCGCCGGCGACGATGCGGTTGGCGCGAAACAGCGCGAAGGGCGCGCCGAGCGCGCCGAAGGCGGCGAGAGCGGCGACGGGAAGCCCGACCTTGTTGATCCCTCCTCTCAACGGCCCCTCTTTCCCCGGCTCGGCGGTGCGCCTTTCCGGCGACCGTCACACGCTTCTATTATGGAGCGGGAATCCGAGGCGTCAGCGGGCGCTGCGACACGGCGACGCCATCCTTGTGCCGCCCGCAACGTTTCGTAACTGGAAGGTCATCCTGCGGCCATGCTCGGCCCTTAGACGGCGAACGGCATTCGCTTCACGCAACGAACCTGGGATGGCATGGCCCACCGGCTCCGAAACACCTTCGTGATCCTCGCGCTGGCAGGGGGGCTCGTCGCCGGCGGGGTCGTCTGGCAGCGCGGCCGCGTCGTGCCCGACGTTGTCCCGGCGACAGCCGTCGCCGCGCCGGCGGTGCCGGTGGAACTCGCCAGCCTCGAGGTTTCGGCCGTCGCACGCGAAGACATCGCACGCACGATCCGCGTCTCGGGCTCGGCCTCGCCGCGGCGCCAGACCGTGGTGACCGCGCAGGTGTCCGGCCGGCTCGAGGCGGTCGAGGTCGAGGTCGGCGACACGGTCGCGGCCGGCCAGACGCTGGCGCGCTTCGACACGGTGGCGCTGCGCTCGGCGCTCGATGCGCAGCAGGCGACGCTGGAGGCGCGCGAGGCGCAGCGCCGGCTCGCGGCCTCCGTGCTGGAGCGCGCGCGCAAGCTTGGCACTGCCGGCATCTCGTCGGAGGCGACGCTGCTCTCGGCCGAGGCCGATCTTCTCAATCTCCAGGCGCAGGTGCGCGGCCTCGAAGCCTCCGTCGCCGATGCTCGCAAGGCGCTCACGGATGCCGTCGCGACCGCGCCCTTCGACGGGGTGGTGGCCGAGCGCAAGGTCGAGCCGGGGCAGAGCGTGCCCGTCAACACCGAGCTCCTCACCGTCGTCGATCTTCGGGAGATGGAGATCGAGGCGATGGTGCCGACCAGTCGCATCGCGGAGGTGCGCGTCGGCCAGCACGCCGCCATCCGGCTCGAAGGCACGAGCGGACGCACGCTCGACGCCGTGGTGGCGCGCATCGCGCCCGTGGCGGTGGCGGGCTCGCGCGCGGTGCGGGTGTTCCTCTCGGTCGACAATCCGGAAGGGCTGCTGCGCGGCGGCCTCTTCGCCACCGGCGAGATCGAGGTCGAGCGGTTCCGCGACGTCATCGCGCTGCCCGCCGGCGCCATCCGCCGCGACGAGGCCGGCGCCTTCGTGCTGAAGGCCATGGACGGGCGGCTGCGCCGGCAGGGCGTCGACACCGGCGCGGTGTTCGCGGACCGCGGCACGGTGGAGATCGCGCAAGGTCTGAAGCCTGGTGACGTCGTGGTGACGGCGCCGCTGCCCAATCTCAAGCCCGACGTCGAGGTCACCATCGTCGATCTCGGCGCGGATCTCAGCTGAGATGGTCCTCACCCGCATCTCCGTCGCCCATCCCGTCTTCGCCACGATGATGATGGCGGCGATCGTGGTGATCGGGCTGTTCGGCTACTCCCGGCTCGGCGTCGAGCAGTTTCCCGAGGTCGACCTGCCGGTGGTGGTCGTGTCCACGACCTATGACGGCGCCTCGCCCGAAACGGTGGAGAGCGAGGTGACGCGGCCGGTGGAGCAGGCCGTCAACACGATCGGCGGCGTCGACGAGATCTCCTCGCAATCCTTCGAGGGGCGCTCGCTCGTGATCGTCGAGTTCACGCTCGACACCGATTCGCGAACCGCCGCGCAAGAGGTGCGCGACCGCGTCTCGCGCCTCAAGGCCGCCTTCGCCGACGGGGTCGACACCCCGCAGGTGACGCGCTTCAACCCCGACGACCAGCCGATCCTCTCGCTCGCCGTCTCCTCGCCGACGCGCTCGCTCACCGAGATCACGACCGTTGCCGACCAGATCGTGACCAAGCGGCTGAACGTCGTGGCCGGCGTCGGGCAGACCTCGATCGTCGGCGGCGCCGAGCGGCAGGTGCAGATCCTGCTCGATCCCGAGCGCATGGAGGCACTCGGCGTCGGCGTCACCGCCGTGCTCGACGCGGTGCGGCGCGGCAACCAGGATTTCGCGGCCGGCACGCTGATCTCGGGGGCGGATGAGCGCACCGTCACGGTGGAGGGGCGCATCGCCGACGTCGCCGGGTTCGAGCGCCTGATCGTGGCGCAGGAGGGCGGCGCCCCGATTTACCTCGCCGACGTCGCCGCGGTGCGCGAAGGCGGCGCCGAACTGACGAGCCGGGCGAGCCGCGACGGCGTGCCCGCGCTCGGCATCGACGTCGTGAAGATTCAGGGCGCCAACACGGTGGAGGTCGCCGACAATCTGCGCGCCGAGATCGCCCGGCTGCAGACCGAGCTCGGGCCCCAGGGGCTGCAGCTCGCCGTCTCGCGCGACAATTCGCGCTCGATCTCGGCGCAGGTCTCCGAGGTGCAGCGCACGCTGGTCGAGGGTGCGTTCCTCACCGTCGCGATCGTCTTCCTCTTCCTCAACTCCTGGCGCTCCACCGTGATCACCGGGCTGACGCTGCCGATCTCGGTGATCGGCACCTTCGCGGTGATCCATGCGCTGGGCTTCACGCTGAACACGATGACGCTGCTGGCGCTGTCGCTCGCCATCGGCATCCTCATCGACGACGCCATCGTGGTGCGCGAGAACATCACGCGCCATCTCGCCATGGGCAAGTCGCATCGGCAGGCAGCGCTCGACGGCACGAACGAGATCGGCCTCGCGGTGCTGGCGACGACGCTTTCGATCGTCGCCGTGTTCCTGCCGGTGGCCTTCATGGGCGGCGTCATCGGCCGCTTCTTCCTGCAGTTCGGCGTCACCGTCTCGGTGGCCGTCCTCATCTCGCTCTTCGTCTCCTTCACGCTCGACCCCATGCTGTCGAGCGTCTGGTACGATCCGCACTCGCAGCCCGGCGCGAAGCGCGGGCCCCTCGGCCGGCTGGTGGCGCGATTCGACCGCGGTTTCGAGCGCCTCGCAGGCTCCTATGCCGGTCTGATCCGCTGGAGCTTCCGCCACCGCATCCTTACCGTGCTGATAGTGCTCGCGATGTTCGTCGGCAGCCTGATGCTGGTGCCGCGCATCGGCGCCGAGTTCATGCCGGAGGGCGACAACGGCGAATTCACCGTCTCGATCGAGGCGCCGCAAGGCTCCTCGCTCGACTATACGAGCGTGAAGGTGGCCCAGGTCGAGCGCGTGCTGCGCACGACGCTCGAGGTCGCCAACCTCTATTCCACGATCAACGCCAGCGGCGCGCGCGGCTTCAACGCCGCGACGATCGCCGTCACGCTGAAGCCCGTGACGGAGCGCTCGCGGTCGGTTTCCGAGATCATCGATCCGCTGCGGCGCGACCTCGCGCGCATCGCGGGGCTCACCGTCTCGCTCAACCAGTCCTCGTTCGGGGGCGGCGGGGGCGGGGCGTCGGCGAAGCCCTTGCAGCTCTCGGTGCTCGGCGACGGGGAGGGCGAGCTGAAGCGCCTGTCGGACCGCATCATCGCCGCGCTGACGGCCATTCCCGGCGCCGTGGAGGTGGAATCGTCGATCGACGACCTGCAGCCGACGCTCGCCGTTCGCGTGCGCCGCGAGGCGGCGAGCGATCTCGGCATCACACTGGCCGAGATCGGCGACACGCTGCGCCCGCTCGTCGCCGGCAACGCCGTCTCCGTGTGGAACGCGCCGGACGGCGAGACCTACGACGTCAACGTACGCCTGCCCGGCGCGGCGCGCGCGCGGGCCGACCAGCTGCGAGCGCTCACCATCGCCACCGGGCGGCGCGACGCCGAGAACCGGCCGGTGACGGTGGCGCTCGACCAGGTGGCCGACGTCGTCGACAGCGTGGCGCCCGCCTCGGTCAACCGGCGCGACCTCTCGCGCGAGGTACGCATCTCCGCCAACGTCGAGGGGCGCCCGCTCGGCGAGGTGACGGCCGATCTGCAGCGGGCGATCGCGGGTATCGAAATGCCGCCGGGCTACCGGCTCTCCTTCGGGGGCGACGCCGAGAACATGGCGGAGAGCACCGGCTACGCCGTGCAGGCGCTGGGTCTCGCCGTGATCTTCATCTACCTCATCCTCGCCTCGCAGTTCGGCTCGTTCCTGCAGCCGGTGGCGATCATGATGTCCCTGCCGCTCTCGCTCATCGGCGTTCTCATCGGGCTGCTCGCCGCCGGCTCGACGCTCAACATCTTCTCGATCATCGGCTTCATCATGCTGATGGGCCTCGTGACGAAGAACGCCATCCTCCTCGTCGACTATTCCAACCAGGGTGTGGCACGCGGCCTGTCGCTGCGCGACAGCCTGGTGGAGGCCGGCGCGGTGCGCCTTCGCCCCATCGTGATGACGACGTTGGCGATGATCTTCGGCATGGCGCCGCTGGCGCTGGGCCTTGGCGAAGGCGGCGAGCAGCGCGCGCCGATGGCCCATGCGGTGATCGGCGGGCTGATCTCCTCCACCATCCTGACGCTCGTCTTCGTGCCTGTGGTGCTGACCTATCTCGACGGCTTCCGCCGCCGCACGCGCCGCTTCCTGCCGCGCTCGGCCGACGACGGGGCGGCGCATCCGGCGGAGTGAGCGGGTCGCCGCTTCGCCGTCGCGGCTGCGGCCGAGCCGTCCTTTGGTCGAAACTTCCTTCGGATGCCGAACTTTCGAGACGGATTGCCCTTGCAACCGTGTGGTGTCTCGCGCCTCATGTCGGCCATTGCGGGCGTTCGTCGAACGCCCGCTCTACGACCCGCGACGGGCTTCGCCCCGCGTCGCCGCAACGGAGTGTTCCATGGCCCGATTCGCATCCGCCCTTCTCGCCGCCGCTGCCGCGTCGACCCTTCTGGTCTCCGCCGCCCTCGCGGCCGATCCCGCCAGCTGCAAGACCGTGAAGATGTCGGATCCCGGCTGGAGCGACATCACCTCCACCAACGCGCTCGCCTCGACCGTGCTGGAGGGCCTCGGCTACGAGGCCGACGTCGAGACGCTCGCCGTGCCCATCGGCTACCAGTCGCTCGCCAACAAGCAGATCGACGTGTTCCTCGGCAACTGGATGCCGGCGCAGCAGAAGTTTCGCGACGAGCTCGACGCGAAGAAGTCGGCGGACGTGCTGACCAAGAACCTCGAAGGCGCCAAGTTCACGCTCGCCGTGCCGAACTACGTGGCCGAGGCCGGCGTCAAGGACGTCAAGGATCTTGCCGCCAACGCCGGCAAGTTCAAGAAGGAGATCTACGGCATCGAGCCGGGCGCTCCCGCCAATCTCAACATCCAGTCGATGATCGACGCGCCCGACTACGGCCTCAAGGGCTGGAAGCTCGTCGACAGCTCCGAGCAGGGCATGCTCAGCCAGGTGCAGAAGGCCGGACGCTCGAAGGACTGGATCGTCTTCCTCGGCTGGGCGCCGCATCCGATGAACAACATGGGCCTGACCTACCTTTCGGGCGCCGACCAGTTCTTCGGCCCGAACTACGGCGGCGCCGAGGTCTTCACGCTGGCCCGCGCCGGCTACGCGGGCGAGTGCCCGAACGTCGCCAAGCTCTTCGAGCAGGTGAAGTTCACCGTGCCGATGGAGAACGAGATGATGGCGGCGCTCGCCGACGGCACCGACGCGAAGAAGGCCGCGAAGGACTGGCTGAAGGCCAACCCGGCGGTGCTCGAGCCCTGGCTCGCCGGCGTCACCACGCTGGACGGCCAGCCGGGTCTCGAGGCCGTGAAGTCCGAGATCGGGGGCTGAGGCCTCGGCGATTTCACGTCGTCTGCCGGCCATTCAAATGGCCGGCAGCGGCCGGCAGCGGCCGGTCGCTCCGGTCCTTGCCTGCGCTCCAGGCGCGCCGTTCGCTTAGGTTTCCTGTCTCTCGACACGAGCGGGCTGCGGCGACGCTGCAGGAGCGGATCGGCCCGATCGAGCTTAGCCGGACGTGACGATGAGGGCCGATGGCGTGCGAGGCGGAAAGGGCCTCGCATGCCCTGACGACTTGCGGAAGCGTCCTCTCAGGCGCCGCGAGATGCTCTCCTTCTCCACCACCCATAACGCTTTGCGATGGCGATTGCCTGCGGGCAAGGGGCGCCGTAAGCCTCTCGTGCCCGATCGCCAAGCCCGAGTCCCCATCATGAACGTCGCCC
The DNA here is from genome assembly GCF_014196835.1 of Aureimonas pseudogalii. GTDB lineage: Bacteria > Pseudomonadota > Alphaproteobacteria > Rhizobiales > Rhizobiaceae > Aureimonas > Aureimonas pseudogalii. The sequence goes on along the minus strand of NZ_JACIEK010000007.1, from coordinate 193,488 downwards.
GCCCCAACGTCCTCGTCATCATGGTGGACCAGCTCAACGGCACGCTGTTTCCCGATGGGCCGGCGGGCTTCCTGCATGCGCCGAACCTCAAGGCGCTGGCGGCGCGCTCGGCCCGCTTCGTCAACACATATACGGCGAGCCCGCTTTGCGCGCCGGCGCGCGCCGCCTTCATGAGCGGCCAGCTACCCTCGAAGACCCGTGTCTACGACAATGCCGCCGAGTTCGCCTCCGACATTCCGACCTTCGCCCATCACCTGCGGCGCGCGGGCTATCGGACGTGTCTCTCGGGCAAGATGCATTTCGTCGGGCCGGATCAGCTGCACGGCTTCGAGGAGCGCTTGACCACCGACGTCTACCCCGCCGATTTCGGCTGGACGCCGGACTACACCAAACCTGGCGAGCGCATCGACTGGTGGTATCACAATCTCGGCTCGGTGACGGGGGCGGGCGTCGCCGAGATCACCAACCAGCTCGAATACGACGACGACGTCGCGCATTGCGCCACCGCCAAGCTCTACGACTACGCGCGCGGCAACGACGACCGGCCCTTCTGCCTCACCGTGTCCTTCACCCATCCGCACGACCCCTATGTCGCGCGGCGCCGCTTCTTCGATCTCTACGAGAGCTGCCCGGCGCTGGAGCCGGCGGTGGAGCGGATCCCCTTCGGCGAGCAGGACCCGCATTCGCAGCGCCTGATGATGGCCTGCGACGACCACGAATATCACATCGCCGACGCGCAGATCGCCCGCGCGCGGCGCGCCTACTACGCCAACATCTCCTATATCGACGAGAAGGTGGGCGAGCTCATCGACGTGCTCGACCGCACGCGGATGCTGGAGGACACCGCGATCCTCTTCGTCTCCGACCATGGCGACATGCTGGGCGAGCGGGGTCTCTGGTTCAAGATGAACTTCTTCGAGGGCTCGGCGCGCGTGCCCTTGATGGTGTGCGCCCCCGGCCTGCCCGCCGGGCCCTACATGCAGCCGGTCTCGACGCTCGACGTGCTGCCGACGCTCGCCGAGATCGTCGGCTTCGATCTCGGGTCTTCCGCCGCGTGGCTCGACGGGCATTCGCTCTTCGACACGGCGCGGCGCGGGCAGCGCGCCGAACCGGTGCTCATGGAATACGCCGCGGAGGGCTCGGTTGCCCCGCTCGTCTCGATCCGCCAGGGGCGGTGGAAGTTCGTGCGCTGCGCCGCCGACCCCGACCAGCTCTTCGATCTCGAAGCCGATCCGCGCGAACTCGTGAACCTCGCGGCCCAGCCCGCCTTCGCCGAGATCGTCGCCGGGTTCGACGCCGAGGTGCGGCGGCGCTGGGATCTGCCGCGCTTCGACGCCGAGGTGCGCCAGAGCCAGGCGCGCCGCCACGTGACCTACGAGGCGCTGCGCAACGGCGCCTACTACCCGTGGGATTTCCAGCCACTGCAGCGCGCCTCCGAGCGCTACATGCGCAACCACATGAATCTCGACAATCTCGAGGATTCGCAGCGCTTTCCGCGCGGCGAGTGAGGGCGGGCGGGTCTCGCAAAGGGCGCGATTGCTTAAGCCTGCCGCGCGATGCCTCGACCGAGGCCGGGTCTGCCGCTTCTTTGCGCTTGCCGCCGCAGCGGGCTTGGCCTAGCGTGAAGGCAATCGCCGCTGCGGGAGAGACCGGCTTCATTGCCGGCGCCGAAGGAGCAACCGCCCCGGAAACTCTCAGGCAAACGGACCGCGCGGCGCGATTTGAATCCGGAGAGTGACGGTGCCCGAACGCATCCGTCCGCCGAAGGAGAAAGCGGTTTCGGGACTGATCCCGGCTCCGTGAAACTCTCAGGCCAATGACGGAGGGGCACGAAGCCAGACCCGACGATTCGGGCAAAGGATTATCGTGACCTCAGTCGCCGTCATCGGCGCCGGCATCACCGGCGTGACCACTGCCTATAAACTCCTGGCCCAGGGCCTCGACGTCACCCTCTTCGACCGAAACGGCTATTCGGCGATGGAGACGTCCTTCGCCAATGGCGGCCAGCTCTCGGCCTCCAACGCCGAGGTGTGGAACAACCCGGCCACCTTCATCAAGGGCATCAAGTGGATGTTCCGGAAGGACGCGCCGCTCCTCGTCCATCCCGCACCGACCTGGCACAAGCTCTCCTGGATGGCCGAGTTCGTGATGGCCGCGCGCTCCTACGAGGCGAACACGATCGCCACCGTGAAGCTCGCCATCGCCGCCCGCCGCCATCTGCTCGAAATGGCCGACGCCGAGGGCATCGACTTCGACTGCGTGAAGCGCGGCATCCTGCATGTCTACGAGACCGAGGCCGAGTTCCAGAGTGCGCTCAAGGTGAACAAGCTCTACGAGAAGGGTGGGCTGGAGCGCGACGTGCTCGACGATGCCGGCATCCACGCGATCGAGCCGGCGCTGGCCGGGCGTTTCCGTGGCGGCTTCTTCACGCCGAGCGATTTTACCGGCGACATCCACAAATACACGCGCGGCCTCGCCGACGCCTGCCTGCGACGCGGCGGTACCATCCGCTTCGATGCCGACGTGACGCGCCTTTCCAAGCGCCAGGAGGGCGGCGTCGCCGTCTTCGCGCGGCGTACGGGCACGCAGGACGAGGCGGCGCGCGAGGATTTCGACGCCGTGGTGGTCTGCGCCGGCATCGCCTCGCGCCGCTTCGCCCATATGCTCGGCGACCGCGTCAACATCTATCCGGTGAAGGGCTATTCGATCACCGTGAACCTCGACGACGAGGCGAGCCGGGCCGGCGCGCCCACCGTCTCGCTGCTCGACGACAAGGCCAAGATCGTCACCAGCCGCCTCGGGCCGAACCGCCTGCGCATCGCCGGCACGGCGGAGTTCGCGGGCGAGAACCGTGACATCCGCATGGCCCGCATCAAGCCGCTGGTGGACTGGTGCCGCTACCGCTTCCCCGGCGTCTCCACCGCCTCGGTCGTGCCCTGGGCGGGCCTTCGCCCGATGATGCCCGATATGCTGCCGCGCGTCGGGCAGGGCAAGGCGGAAGGCGTCTACTACAACACCGGCCACGGCCATCTCGGCTGGACGCTCTCGGCGATCACCGCCGACACGATCGCGGCCGAGGTCGCGGGCGACTATGCGGCGCCCGGCGTCGCCGTCTCCGGTGCGCTGAAGCCGGTGGGCACGGTGCGCGCCGAGGCCGAGCGGTTGACCGAAGCCGCCTGATCGCCTGATCCCCTGCCTCGCGGGCAGGCGGCATCGTCCCGTCTGCTCGCGGGAGTTGTCATCCGGCAACTGCTCCCGATCTGTCCCCCGCATGTCCTCCTTCGCCGCGCGGCCCGCATCCTCGGGCCGTCGAAACGAGCGAGGACGAGAGCGATGGCCATCACACGAGAGGTCGCGGATGCCGCGCGGGCGGTGGAGGCGCGCGAGGGCGTTGCCGCCGCCGTTCTGCTGGCGGTGGCGCTGGTGGAGACGAACGCCCGTGCAACAGCGCGGGTCGGCGAGCGCGACGAGCCTCTGATCCGCTTCGAGGGCCATTATTTCGACCGGCTGCTCGCTGAACCCGCCCGGCGCATCGCCCGCACCGCAGGGCTTTCGCACCCCAAGGCCGGGCGCATCCGCAACCCCGCCGGCCAGGAGGCGCGCTGGCGTCTGCTGGCGCGCGCCGAGGCGATCGACCCCGAGGCCGCCTTCGCGGCGACCTCCTGGGGGCTCGGGCAGGTGATGGGCGCGCACTGGCAGAGGCTCGGCTTCCGCTCGGCCGCGGACCTCGCCGTGATGGCGCGCGGCTCGGCAGAGGGACAGCTGACGATCGCCGCCCGCTTCCTCAAGCTCGGCCACCTCGCGGACCGCCTCGTCTCGGGCGACGCGGCCGGCTTCGCGCGGCTCTACAACGGCCCGCGCTACGCCGAGAACGCCTACCACACCAAGATCGCCGCGGCCTACCGCGCGGCGCGCCGGGCGCTGGGAGAGGGCGCCTCCGCGCCGGCCTGATCCCTGCGAAACGGTGGCCGCCGGGGGGATCGGTCCTATGTCAGCCCTCATGACCATCCCCCCCGCTCTCGACCCCGCCCGTCACGCCCTCTTCATCGACTTCGACGGCACGCTCGTCGAACTCGTCGATGATCCGCAGGCCGTGGCGATCGACCGCGCGGCGCTGCTGCGGCTGGCCGCGCTGCAATCCGAGTTGAGCGGCGCCTTCGCGGTGCTCTCGGGCCGGCGCATCGCCGATCTCGACCGCTTCCTCGAGCCGCTGCGCTTCGCCGCCGCCGGTGTCCACGGGCTGGAGCGGCGCGGCGGCCCGGATGATCCGATCGAGCGCCTCGCCGGTCCCGAGCGGCTCGACCCGCTGCGCCGCGACCTCGGGCGACAACTTGCCGGCCGCGCGGACCTGCGCCTCGAAGACAAGGGGCTGGCGCTGGTGCTGCACTATCGCGGCCATCCCGAGTTGAAGGCAGAAGCCGAGCGGCTGATGGCGGAGGCGGTGCACGGCGACGAGGGGTTTGCCGTGATGAACGGCGACCACATCGTCGAGGTGCATCTCGCCGGCATGGACAAGGGCCGCGCGCTCGCCGCCTTCCTGGTGGCCGATCCCTTCCGGGGGCGGGTGCCCGTCTATCTCGGCGACGACACGACGGACGAGTTCGGGTTCCGCGCGGTGAAGGAGCGGGGCGGGATCGCGATCAAGGTGGGAACGGGCTTGAGCGAGGCGGACTACCGGCTGGCCGGCGTCGATTCGGTGCATCGCTGGCTCGGCGCGCCCGGCGAGCCGTCGGCTGCAGGAACGGGGAGCGAATAGCATGGCGGAACAGTCGGGACGTCTCGTGGTGGTCTCCAACCGGGTGGGGCCGCTCAGCGACGAGGGCAAGGCCGGAGGGCTGGCGGTGGGCCTCGCCGATGCGCTGCGCCGGCGCGGCGGGCTGTGGTTCGGCTGGAGCGGCGAGATCTCGGACGCCGGCTCGTCGAGCGAGTTGAAGACCGAGACGCATGGCTCGACCTCGCTCGTCACCATCGACCTGACGCAGGACGAGATCGACGGTTTCTATTTCGGCTATGCCAACCGCTCGCTCTGGCCGCTGCTGCACTACCGGCTGGACATCGCCTCCTTCGAGCGCTCGTCGGATCGCGTCTACCGTGCCGTGAACCGACGCTTCGCCGAGCGCCTCGCGCCGCAGCTGGAGGCCGACGACCTCGTCTGGATCCACGACTACCACTTCTTCTACATGGGCTCGGAACTGCGCCGCGCCAGCTACGACGGTCGGCTCGGCTACTTCCTGCACATTCCCTTCTGCCCGCCGGAGATGCTGACGGCGCTGCCCGCCAGCCACGATCTCGTGCGCGCCCTCCTCGACTACGACGTGGTGGGCTTCCAGACCGAGGGCGACCGGCGCAACTTCGTGGCCTTCTGCGTGCAGGAGCTCGGCGCCGAGGACGTCGACGGCGACCGCGTGCGAACCAGCGACGGGCGCGTCGTGCGCGCCTCCGCCTTTCCGATCGGCATCGACGCCGAAGGCTTCGCCGAGTTCGCCACCTCCGAGGAGGCGCGCGAGCACGAGGCGATGGTCAACGACATCTCGCGCGGCCGCCACCAGATCGTCGGCGTCGACCGGATGGATTACTCCAAGGGCATCGTGGAGCGCTTCCGCGGCTTCGAGCAGCTGTTGGAAGACCACCCGGAGGAGCGGGGGCAGGTGCAGTTCCTCCAGGTCGCGCCGCTGTCGCGCTCCGAGCTGGAAGCCTATGTCGATCTTCGCAACGAGCTGGAGGGCTTGGCGGGCAACATCAACGGCCGCTTCGCCACGCTCGACTGGAACCCGATCCAGATCCTCGTCAACGGCTTCACCCGCCGCGCGCTCGCCGGCATCTACCGGGCCGCGCAGGTCTGCATGGTGACGCCGCTGCGCGACGGCATGAACCTCGTCGCCAAGGAGTTCATCGCCGCGCAGGATCCCGCCGACCCCGGCGTGCTCATCCTCTCGCGCTTCGCCGGGGCGCGGGCCGAGCTTCCCGAGGCGCTGATCATCAACCCCTATTCCACCGACGACGTGACGCGCGCCCTGCTGCAGGCGCTGAAGATGCCGCTGGAGGAGCGCCAGCGCCGCCACGCCGCGATGCGCGAGCGGGTGTTCCGCAACACCGCGCAGAACTGGTGCGAGACCTTCCTCGCGGTGCTCGACGCGCCGGCCGAGCGCGACCTGCAACCGCGCTCCTGGTGGCACCGCTGGGGCTTCGGCGGCGGCCCGACCGGGGGATCCTGACCGCAATAGCGCATCTGGACCTTGGCGCCCGGCGGTGCGACGATCGTCGGACTGCATGGCATGCCGGGAGAACGGGCGATGCGCAAGAACACGGTCTGCCTCTGGTACGACGGCGAGGCGGAAGCTGCGGCGCGCTTCTATGCCGGGGTCTTCCCGGACAGCGCGGTCGGCGCGGTCCACCACGCGCCCGGCGACTACCCGTCCGGGCAGATGGGCGACGTGCTGATGGTGGAGTTCACCGTGGCCGGTATTCCCTGCCTCGGGCTGAACGGCGGCCCGACGTTCCAGCACAGCGAGGCCTTTTCGTTCCAGATCTCCACCGAGACGCAGGAGGAGACCGATCACTACTGGAACGCCATAGTGGACAATGGCGGCGAGGAGAGCGCCTGCGGCTGGTGCCGGGATCGCTGGGGCATCTCCTGGCAGATCACGCCGCGCGTGCTGATGGAGGCGATGGCGGCGGGCGGCGACGAGGCCCGGCGCGCCTTCGCGGCGATGATGGGGATGGGCAAGATCGACGTCGCCGCGATCGAGGCGGCGCGGCGCGGCTGATGCGCGACCGGCCCGCCAAACGCCGGCCGAGCGGCGGCGGGGGTGTTCCGGCGGGCCGGTCGATAGGCTAAGGATGGGCCAACCGCGATCCCCGAGGACGACGACATGACCCAGAAGACCCACGCGCTGATGGACATCCTGACCGCGCAGCCCGTGATGCCGGTGGTCGCCGTCGATTCGGCCGCGGACGCCGTGAAGCTCGCACGCGCGCTCGCCGCCGGCGGCCTGCCGGGCATCGAGGTGACGCTGCGCACCCCGGCCGCGCTCGACGCCATCCGCGCCATCTCGGCCGAAGTGCCGGAAGCCCGCTGCGGCGCCGGCACCATCCTGACCCCCCGCCAGTTCGACCAGGCGGTGGAGGCGGGCGCCCGGTTCATCGTCTCGCCCGGCACCACCCACGAAGTGCTCGACGCCGCCAAGGCCTCCGACGTGCCGCTACTGCCGGGCGCCGCGACGCCGAGCGAGCTGATGGCGATGATCGAGGAGGGCTACGAGATCCTCAAGTTCTTCCCCGCCGAGCAGCTCGGCGGCATTCCCTATCTCAAGGCGCTGGCGCCGGTCTTCCAGGGCATTCGCTTCTGCCCCACCGGCGGCGTCTCCGTGAAGAACGTGCGCGACTACCTGGCGCTGCCCAACGTCGTCTGCGTCGGCGGCTCCTGGGTGGCGCCGAAGGAGATGGTCGCGTCCGGCGACTTCGCCGGCATCACCGCGCTCGCGGCGGAGGCCGCCGCCCTCAAGGCGGTCTGACGCCGCAGGGCCGGCCCTCGTGGCGTCGCGTCCCTCGCCGCCGTGCTCGGGCGCTTTATCTGGCTGTCCGGTCGGACGAAGGCAGGACGGTTCATGACGGGCAGGATCTGGGCGCGGGCCGCGGGGCTGGCGCTGGCGATGGTACTCTCCGGCTGCTCGGCGGCCGGCTTCCTCAACACGGTGACCAGCCGCTCCGGCTACGAGACGGTGCGGGACGTGCGCTACGCGCCGGGCGCGCGCGGCACGCTCGATCTCTACGTGCCCGCCCGGGCCACGGCGCAGACCCCGGTGGTGGTCTTCGTCTACGGCGGAAGCTGGGATTCGGGCTCGAAGGACCTCTACCGCTTCGTCGGACAGTCGCTGGCGAGCGACGGGTTCATCGTCGCCGTGCCCGACTACCGGGTCTATCCCGAGGTGATCTTCCCGCGCTTCGTGGAGGACGGCGCGCGGGCGGTTGTGGCGGTGGAGAAGCTGGCGCGCGAGGGCGGGCACGGCATTCCCGCCGGGCGGCACAAGCTGGCGCTGATGGGCCATTCCGCCGGCGCCGAGATCGCCGCGCTGCTCGCCTTCGACGCGCGGTACCTCGAGGCCGCCGGATCGAGCGCTTCCCGTGTCTCGGCCTTCGTCGGGCTCGCCGGCCCCTACGATTTCCTGCCGCTGACGGAGGAGCGCTACAAGCGGATCTTCCCGCCGGCGGTGCGCGCCGCCAGCCAGCCCGTGAACTTCGTCTCGGGCGACGAGGCGCCGGCGCTGCTGGTGGCCGGCCTCGACGACACGACCGTGAACCCCGAGAACACGCGCTCCATGGCGCGGGCGATCCGCGCGGCGGGCGGCGAGGTCGAGGAGGTCCTGCTTCCCGGCATCGACCATATCGGCGCGGTCTCCTCGCTCGCCACCGCCCTACCGCTCGGCGACCGGAGCCTGCGCCGCACCGTCCTCACCTTCCTGGAAGAGCACACGCGATGACCGATCTCACGCACTGGACCGCCCGCAACCTGCCGAGCGCCGAGCCGATCGAGGGGCGCGGCGTGAGCGTCGAGCCGATGGTGGACGAGGCGCGCTTCGGCGAGCTCTTCGCCGCCTTCGAGGGCAACGACCGGCTATGGGACTATCTCGCCTACGGGCCGTTCGAGACGCCCGACGCCTTCGCCCGTTTCGGCCATTCGACCTATCTCGGCAACGACCCGCTGTTCCACGCGATCGTGCCGCACGGCTCGGGGGTGGCCGAGGGCGTCGCCGCGCTGATGCGGCTCGACCCCGCCAACGGCGTCGGCGAGATCGGGCATATCTGCCTCGCGCCGAGCCTGCAGATGACGCGCGCGGCGACGGAGGCCTTCTACCTCCTGTTCCGGCGGCTCTTCGACGAACTCGGCTATCGGCGGCTGGAATGGAAGTGCAACGACGCCAACGCGCCTTCCAAGCGCGCGGCCGAGCGTCTTGGCTTTCGCTACGAGGGCCTGTTCCGGCAGCACATGGTGGTGAAGGGCCACAACCGCGACACCGCTTGGTATGCCATTCTCGATGGGGAATGGCCGATGGTGCGCGCCGGTTTCGAGCGTTGGCTGGAGGAGGCCAATTTCGGCACGGACGGGCGACAACGCCGATCGCTCGCCGACTGCCGCACCCGGCCCTGACGGTTCGGCGCTAGCTGCGCGCTGGCACGATGGTGATCAGCGCATTCGAGGGATAGACGCTCTCGAACAGGACGCCGTCGCCGGGAATGAACTGCAGCACGGTGGCGCCGCCGCTGTCGGCCATGATCAGCGCGCCGTCGTCGGTGGTCTTCCAGTAGGCGACGCGGGCGAGCTCCGGCGAGGCCGCGCAGTCCGGGCCGATCGGCATGCGGCGGAAGCCGGCCGCGGCCTCGGCCGGGCCGGCCATTTTGCAGGTCGCGCCGTTGCGAAGGTCGATGAGGCGCACGGCCGTGGTCGGCGCCTTGGCGCCGGCCGGCGCGATCGAACCGGTGATCTCGGCGGAGGGGCGCATTGCCGAGACGAGGCTTTCGGCGGAGGCCGCGTTCGGCCCCTGGATGTTGGAGGCGAGGATCGTGCCGACGAAGCCGACGCCGAGCGCCACGGCTGCAAATCTCATGACAGGTCTCCATGCGATCAAGCGGGCAGTATGACCTCGTTAATCTTACCTGAAGGTTAACGCGCGCGTTTTGCCGGTGGCCTTGGGCGTTCACGCTCGCGTGCGCCGCCCGATCAGAACTTGCCGTCGATCCGCAGTTCCACGCTGCGCGTGTCGCCGGCGCCGCCCCACAGTGCCTTATGCTCGAGCCGCGCGCTCCAGTCGGGCGTCAGCTCGGCGCGGATGCCCGGCGAGAAGGAGAAGGTGCGGGCCGAACTCGCGGCCAGCCGGTCGCTCGCCGCGTCGACGCGCGAGAGGTCGCGCAGCATCTCGAAGCGCAGCCCGGGCTTGATGAGAAGCCCCTCGGTGCGCAGCGTGTAGTCGGCGCGAAGGCCCGCCACTGCCGAAAGGCGGCGCGCGCTGACGGCGACGCTCGTGGGCGCCGAGAACGGGCCGATCGCGGAGAGTTCCGCGCGCCCGTAGGGCGAGAGCAGCCATCGGCCCTTTCGCGCTTCGTAGCCGAAGGTCAGCGCCCCGAAGGAGAGGGTGCGCCCGGAGAGGCCGAGCGCAGGTTCGGCGGGGGCCGGATCGAGCGCGGTCTCGACGCGCGCGAGCCCCGCCACGGCGTCGACGAACGTATGCGTCGTCGGGTGGACGCTGCCATAGGCCGCCAGGCTGGGCACGGCCACCGAGCCTGCCGCGCCGAGGCCTTGGTCGAAGCCGAGCGCCAGCCCATAGGAGCGGTCGGCCTCGGGCTTCACGTCGAAGCCGGCCGAGAGGCCGGCGGCGGAGCGGCCGGGCGCCAGCATGCCGTCGCCGCGCCGGCCGAGGTCGACGCTGCCGAGCCACCAGAGGTCGAGGTTCCCCTCCGCCTGCGCCGCGCGCTTGATCTCCATCGTGCGCGAGGGAACACCGCGCGTCAGGATGTCGTCCTGCAGGTAGATCTGCGGCAGAACGGGCGTGGGGTCGTCGATGAGAAAGGGATCGACGGGTGCGTCGGTCTCCACGGTGCCGAGCCGCAGCGTCAGCTCGACGCCGGAAGCCTCCTTGCGGTCGGCGTCGCGCAGGCGCTCCAGCCGGTCGCCGAGGCGCGATGAGACCGCCGAGGCGAGTGTTGCAGTGAGATCGGCATTCTCCGCGACACCACCGAGCGCCGGCGAGGCGGCTGCGAGGGTCAGCGAGAGGCTGGCGACGAGCCGGCCTCTCAGTCGCGGACGAAGAAGACGATGCGATCGGGAGGGAGGGGACATGGCCGTCTCCTTCTGTTTCAGCAGTCGTTCTTATCGCATTGCAGCATGAACCGGAACTGGATCGCCCGATCGTGAACGCTTCCGCGGATCAGCCCTTCGCGCGACGCACCAGACCGGCCTCGGCGCTCTCGGGCACGGGCGTCGCGAGGTCCTCGCCCGCGAACCAGCGCGACAGGTTGTCGGCCACGAGATCGCCCATGGCGATGCGCGTGTCGCGCGAGGCGGAGGCGACATGCGGCAGCAGCACGGTGTTGCGCAGGGCCCGCAGTTCCGCCGGGATGCGCGGCTCGTCGGCGAAGACGTCGAGCCCGGCGGCGGCGATCCCGCCCGACTGCAGCGCCTCGATCAGCGCAGCCTCGTCCACCGTCGAGCCGCGCCCGATGTTGACGAGGATGCCGTCCGGCCCGAGGCGCTGTAGAACAGTGGCGTCCACGGCCCGGTCGGTGGAGGCGCCGCCGGGCGCGGCGATCAGGAGGATGTCCACCGCCTCGGCGAGATCGGCGAGCGTGGCGTGATAGGGATAGGCGACGTCCGAGCGCTTCGAGCGGTTGTGGTAGTGAATGGTGACGCCGAAGCTTTCCAGCCGGTGCGCGATGGCGAGGCCGATGCGCCCGAGGCCCATGATGCCGACGCTCTTGCGGCGCATCGAGAAGCGGGTGAGCGGGTAGGGGCCCTTGGTCTCCCAGTCGCCCGAGCGCGCATGCGCCTCGGCATGGTGCAGCTCGCGCACCGTCATCAGCGTCAGCGCCACCGCGGTGTCGGCCACCTCGTCGGTGAGGACGTCCGGCGTGTTGGTGACGGCGACGCCGAGCGTGGCTGCGTGGGCGGCGTCGATCCCGTCGTAGCCGACGCCGAAATGGCCGACGATCTCCAGCGCCGGGAGATCGGCCATGTCGGTGTTCTCGAACGTGCCGGCCACCGCGACGGCGCGGATCGTCTCGCGCTCGCCGGCGGGCAGGAGCGACAGGTTCTTCTCGCTGAGATGATGCACATGCGCGAACCGCGCCTTCAGTTCGGCGAGGCCGTCGGCATTGTAGGGGCCGAAGACGAGAACGGGGGCGTCGGACGGGTCGGTCATGGAAGGCTCCGGAAAAAAGGCGCGGGGGCGTCAGTCGCCCGTGCCGCCGAGGCGGCTGGAGCGGCGAATGCGCAGATGCGGGGTGATGAGTTCGAGGCTCTCGCGCGCCGGCTCGCCCGCGAGCCGGGCCAGCAAGGCCCCGGCGGCGCGCTGGCCGACCTCGCTCTGGCCGTTCGAGACGGTGGTGAGCGGCGGCATGGCGATGGCGGCCTCGTCGATGTCGTCGTAGCCGCAGACGGCGATGTCGATGCCCGGCCGCAGGCCGGCGCGCGCCAGGCCGTACATCAGGCCGAGCGCCACGAGATCGGAGAAGCAGACCACGGCATCGGGCCGGTCCGGCAGCGCCAGGAACTCGGCCGCCGCGTCGAAGCCCGAATGGCGCGAGCGCGGCCCCTGGATGCGCCAGTCCGGCCGATAGTCGATGCCGGCGCGCTCCAGCGCCTGCCGGTATCCGAGCTCGCGGTCGCGTCCCGTAGAGGTGAGGTCGGTGCCGCCGATCATCGCGATCTTGCGGTGGCCCTCCGCGATGAGATGATCGACCACGAGCGACATGCCGTAGGTGTCGTCGCCGCGAAACGACGTGACGCCGGAGCCGTCCACGGTACGCGCGATCAGCGTCACCGGCAGGTCGTTGTCCTCGGCGAGGCGGATGTCGGAGGCGGGCGTGCCGATGGCCGGCGACATGATCAGCCCGTCGGCGCCGAGCTGCAGCATCGTCTCGAGAAAGGCGCGCTGCTTGGACAGCTCGTCGTAATGGTTGCAGAGGACGAAGGTCTGGCGGTGACGGTCGAGCTCGTTCTCCACCGATTTCAGGATCTCGCCGTAGAACGGGTTCATGATGTCGTGGACGCAGACCCCGACGATGCCCGACTTGGAGGTGCGAAGGCTGGCGGCGCGCCGGTTGTAGATGTAGCCGGAGACCCGCGCCTCTTCCTTGATGCGCTCGCGCGTGATCTCGGCGACGAGCGGGCTGTCGCGCAGCGCGAGCGAGACGGTCGCCGTCGACAGGCCGAGCGTCTCGGCGATCGTCGATAATTTGACCTTCTGCGCCACCTATCGCCGTTCCGCATCCATCGAAGACCCCGTCGTGCACGGGTTTAAAGGAGGAAGCGCCGCAAACGCAACCGGAGGCGGCCGATGCGCCGCCGCGCCCGCCGGCATCACGGTGCCTCGTCGTCGGCGCCGGCGTCCGGCGCGCCGCCGAAATTGCGCTCCACCCGCGCCAGCAGCTTGCGAAGGGTCTTGCGCTCCTTGCGCTTCAACCCGCGCAGCGCCGTGCGCTCGGTCTCGTCCCGCGCCTGCCGCACCGTGGCGAGCACCCCGTGGCCGCGCTCGGTGAGGTGGACGAAGCTCTGACGGGCGTCGGTGGTGCAGACGCGCTTCTCGACCAGCCCCTCCTTCGTCATGCGGGCGATCGTCTTGGTGATCGTGGGCGGACGCACGGCGAGCGCTTGCGCCACCTCGCGCAGCGCCAGCCCGTCGCGCTCGCCCAGAAGCAGCAGCAGCGAATCCTGGCCGGGATAGAGCCCTTCCGCGGCGAGCCGGCTGGAGAGGGCGGTGCGCGCCACGCGCGAGGCCACCGCGAGCTGGGCGAGCATCGGACGCTTGTTCGTCTTGTCCGCCATGATTCCCGTCACCTCTCGTGTGCGCGCCCGAGGATGACGAAGCGCCGCCGCGCTGTCCACCGCGCGTGGGCGGGTTTCGCGAGATGCCGCCGGCCGTTAAGACGCTTTCCATGTTCGCGACGCAGGATGCCCGCCCATGCCGATCCGCCCACGCTTCGAGGAGATGACGAGCGCCGAGCTGCGCCAAGAGAGCCCCGGGGCGCTGGCGCGGGCCGTGGCGGTGGTGCCCATCGCCGCCACCGAGCAGCACGGCGCGCATCTGCCGCTCGGCACCGACGCGATGATCGCCGAGGGCATGGTGGAGCGGCTTCTCACGCGGCTGGACGGCGGCGCCGCCGTCACCGTGCTGCCGGTGCAGCGCCTCGGCACGTCCGACGAGCACCTGAGCTTTCCCGGCACGCTGTCGCTGGACTGGCGCACGGGCGTCGAGACGCTGCTGCGCATCGGCGAGGGGCTGGCGCGGGCGGGCTTTCGGCGGATCGTGATCGTTTCCTCGCATGGCGGCAACACGCAGGCGATGGAACTCGCCGCGCTCGACCTTCGCCGACGCCTGGGGCTTCTCTGCGCCACCGCCTCGTGGGGCCGGTTCGGCCTGCCGGCGGGGCTCGTGCCGGAGGCGGAAGCGGCGATCGGCATCCATGGCGGCGCGGTGGAGACGGCGCTGATGCTGGCCTTCCGGCCCGAGCTGGTTCTCCGCGAGCGTGTCGCCGACCAGCCCTCGCTGCAGTCGGCGCTGGCCGCGGAGAACCGACATCTGCGCGCCCACGGCCGACTCGGCTTTGGCTGGCTGGCGGAAGACCTCAATCCCGTGGGCACGGTGGGCGACGCGCGGCTCGCCGATGCCGCCATGGGCGAGGCGATCGCGGCCCATCAGGTGGCGGGCTTCACGGCGTTCCTCGAAGACGTCGCCCGCTTCGATCTTGCGCGCCTCGCGCCGCCGGCGGGCTGACGGTCCCAGCCATTCGCGGCGGGCACGAGGCCCCGCGTGCAATCCGTCGCGGCGAGGCCTATATCGGGCATCCCGAGCCAAAGGAGGCCATCGATGTCCGACACCGCCCGCACCGCGCCCGCGCCGATTCCCGTCACCGTCCTCACCGGCTATCTCGGTTCGGGAAAGACGACGCTCCTCAACCGCATCCTCTCCGGCAACCACGGCAAGCGCTACGCGGTGATCGTCAACGAGTTCGGCGAGATCGGCATCGACAACGACCTCATCGTCGAGACCGACGAGGAGATCTACGAGATGAACAACGGCTGCGTCTGCTGCACCGTGCGCGGCGACCTCGTGCGCGTGGTGGAAAACCTGACCAAGCGCCCCGGCCGCTTCGACGCGATCATCGTGGAGACCACCGGCCTCGCCGATCCCGTGCCGGTGGCGCAGACCTTCTTCATGGACGAGGACGTGCGCGCCAAGACCAAGCTCGACGCCGTGGTGGCGCTGGTCGACGCCAAGCATCTCGGCCTTCGCCTCAAGGATTCGCGCGAGGCGGAAGACCAGATCGCCTTCGCCGACGTGGTGGTGATCAACAAGAGCGACCTCGTGACTCCGGAGGAGCTCGCCGCCGTCGAGGCGACGGTGCGCGCCATCAACCCGCATGCCGCGATCCATCGCACGACGCGCGCCGGCGTCGATCTCTCGCGCGTGCTCGAACAGGGCGCCTTCGACCTGACGCGGGTGCTCGACGAGGATCCCGCCTTCCTGGAAGCGGCCGCGCACGCCCATGACGAGCATGTCTGCGGCCCCGACTGCGGCCACGACCATCACGACCACCATGGTCACGCCCATCACGACCATGCGCATCACGATCATGGGCACGAGGATCACGGGCACGACCATCACGGCCACGCCCATGGCGCCGTCGCCCCGATCCACGACGTGACGGTGACCTCGGTGTCGCTGCGCGGGGGCGAACTCGACCAGAACCGCTTCTTCCCCTGGATCCAGAACCTGACGCAGACCGAGGGGCCGAACATCCTGCGCCTCAAGGGCATCATCGCCTTCAAGGGCGATCCCGACCGCTACGTCATCCAGGGCGTCCACATGATCATCGAGGGCGACCACCAGCGCCCGTGGCGCGAGGGTGAGGCGCGCGAGAGCCGTCTCGTCTTCATCGGGCGCGAGCTCGACGCGGCGCGGCTGGAAGCCGAGTTCGCCGCCTGCGCCGCGAAGACCCGCGAGACCACCGCCGCCTGATGCCGCACATCGCTCCCTACAGCTTCGATGGCCATGTCGAGGCCGCGCTCTTCCTCGCGGGCGAGCCGGTCTTCGCGCTGGCCGACGGCACCATTCGCTTTCCCGCCGGCGGCGAACGCGTGCTCGACGCCCATCGCGGCGGTCTCCTGACGGCGCGGCTCGACGGGTTCGCCGGCCAGCTTCTCAGCGGCGGCGAGGACGGGCGCGTGGTGGCGACGCACGCCGACGGCAGGATGACCGAGATCGCCACCGCCGGCCGCCGCTGGGTGACGTCGGTGGCCGGCGGGCCGAACGGCACGGTGGCCTTCGCGGCCGGGCGCAGCGCCTTCGTGCGCGACGCCAAGGGGGCGGTGCGCGAGTTTCCCCATCCGCGCACCGTCGAGGACGTGGCGCTGGCGCCCAAGGGCTTGCGCCTCGCCACCGCGCGCTACGACGGCGCCTCGCTCTTCTTCGCGGGCACCGACGCCGCGCCGCAGGAACTGGAGTGGAAGGGCGCCCATACCGGCGTCTTCTTCTCGCCCGACGGGCGCTTCCTCGTCACGGTGATGCAGGAGAACGCGCTACACGGCTGGCGTCTCGAAGACGGCAAGCACATGCGCATGACCGGCTATCCCGCCAAGGTGAAGAACTGGTCCTGGTCGGCCAAGGCCAAGTTCCTCGCCACCTCCGGCGCGCCGGCGGCGATCCTCTGGCCGTTCTCGGGGCGCGACGGACCGATGGGCAAGGGTCCGCTCGAACTCGGCACCCGCGGCGACACGATGGTGACGGCCGTCGCCTGCCACCCCACCGACGAGCTCGTGGCGATCGGCTATGCCGATGGCATGATCCTGGCGGTGCGCTTCGGCGACTCGCGCGAGGCGCTGCTGCGCCGGGGCGGCACGTCGGCGGTCTCGACCCTCGGCTGGGACGCCAAGGGCCGCTTCCTGGCCTTCGGCTCCGAGGGCGGCGAGGCGGGCGTCGTCGACATCGCCGCGCCGTGACGGCGCGCTGCCGATCGGCGGCGGGTGCGATCAGGCGCGGGGCGGGCTGACGTCGTCGAGGCGCGAGGAGAGGACGACGTCCTCGTCCAGATCGAGTTCGAGATCGGCGTCGATCAGGCAGCGCAGGCCCTCGGGCCGGTAGTCGACCGAGACGGTGCCGCCGAGTTCCAGCGAGAGCGACTGCTCGATGAGGCGCGAGCCGAAGCCGCGCGTCAGCGGCGGCGCGACGGGCGGCCCGCCGCTCTCCAGCCATTCGAAGCGCAGGCGCTGCGCCCCGTTGCCCAAGGCGACGCGCCAGACCACGCGCACCGTTCCCTCCTCGTTGGAGAGCGCGCCGTATTTCACGGCGTTTGTGGTGAGCTCGTGCAGCGCCAGCGCCAGCGCCAGACTCTGGCGCGCGGTCAGGCGCACGTCCGGCCCCGACCAGGCGATGCGGCCATGGTCGGCCGCGCTGCCCGGCGCCGTCGACTGGGCGACGACGGCCGCGATCGGCGCGCTCGTCCAGCTCGTCTGCGTCAGGATGTCGTGGGCGTGGCTCAGCGCGATCAGCCGGGCCGAGAAGGCGGCAAGCCCGTCCTGCACGTTGGCCGCGCGCCGCAGCGTCTGGTTGGCGAGGGCGTTGACCATGGCCAGCGTGTTCTTCACCCGGTGCTGCAGCTCGCGCGTCAGGAGGACCTGTCGCTCTTCGGTCTCGCGCTCGTCGGTCACGTCGCGTACTGCACCCACGAGCCGCGTCATCCGGCCGTCCTCGCGCACCGTCTGCCCGGTGACGTGGACGAAGCGGACCGCGCCGTCGTCGCGCCCGACCGTCCGGGTCACCATGTCGACGAGGCCGTCGCCCTTCAGCGAGCGGTCGAGATCGGCGAGGACGCGGGCGCGGTCGTCGGGATGGAACAGCGGCTTCAGCGTGCGATGGAAGGAGATGGGCTCGTCGGCGAGAATGCCGAAGGCGGTGCGGCAGCGCTCGTCGCTGACGAGCGTTCCCGTGTTCAGATCGAAGTCGAAGGAGCCGATCTGGGCGGTCTCGTGCGCCAGTCGCAGCCGCGCTTCGGCCTCGCGCAGCGCCTGCTCGGTTCGGCGCCGGCGCGAGAAGGACCACGCCCGGTTGAGCACCTCGCGCACGAAGCCGACGTCCTCGTCCGACCAGCTGCGAGGCCGCGAGCAGTGCAGGTAGAGGATCACCTGCACCCGGCCGTTCTCGACCACCGACATGTTGAGCATCGAGCGCGAGCGGATGTGCTGCCAGGCCGCCGCGCCGTCGGCGGTGGCGGGATCGGCCGAGACGTCGTCGATGGCGATCAGCCCGCGGCGCAGGCCCGCGACGAGGCTGCTGCCGAAATCGGCGATTCGCAGGCGCCCGGCCAGCGGCTCGAAGCCGGGCCGCGTCCACTCGCCGACCACCGTCGCGAACTGCTCGAGAGAATCGACCGTGGCATAGCCGACGCGGTCGATGTCGATCGTCTCGCCGAGGATTTCCAGCGCGCACAACGTGTAGTCCACGGGCTCGCCGAACGCGCGGCCCTCGTCGCCGAGCCGCAGCAGCGCGGCCTGGCGACGCTCGCGCTGGCGCTCGCGCGTGACGTCGACGACCGCGCCGAGGAAGCGCGCCGGGCACCCGCTCGCATCGGGCAGGGCGCGGCCCTGCGCGCGCACCCAATGCACGTCGCCCTCCGCGTCCACCGTCCGGTAGTCGTGCGCGAAGAGACTGCCGCTGCCCAGCGCCGCGTCGATCGCCGACCGGAGGCCGTCCACGTCCTCCGCCATCACGCCGCCGAGATAGCGCGACAGCGGCAGCCCGGCCGCCGCCTGTTCGGCGTCCACCCCGTAGAGCCACGCGAAACGCGCGTCGGCGACCACGAGGTCGCGTCGAACGTCCCAGTCCCACGTCCCCACCAGCGCCGACGTGTCGAGCGCCAGTTGCAGCCGCTCCTGATCGGCGGCAAGACCGCGCCGCGCCTCGTCCTCGCCGGTGTGGTCGCGCAGGATCATCACGAGCCCGGCCTCGTCCGGCGCGTCGCCTTGCAGCGGCAGGAGGGTGGCGTGAACGAGGATGCGGGTGCCGTCCGCCCGCAGGCACCAGCGCTCGCCGGACAGCCGCTCGCCGGCCCGCAGCGCGGCCCAATCCTGCGCCGGCCGACCGGCCAGCCGGTCTTCCGGCGTCGTGACGAACGCGACCGGCTGCCCCAACGCTTCTTGTGTGCGGTGGCCGAGAAGGGCCCGCGCCGCGTCGTTCCAGAGAGTGATCCGGTCGTCGCCGTCCGCCGCGACGATCGCGAAGCCATCCAGGCTGTCGAGGATCCGGCGTTCGTCCGGTGCGGCGCGAAGGCGGTCGATCTCGGCGCGCAGGCGAGCGATCTCGAGGGTGGCCGCCGCTCGGTCGCCGTCGAACTCTGCCGTCATCCCTTCTGGTGCCCCCTGCCGCGGCCTATCCGCCCAAGCCGCCGCGCGGCGGCTTGGGTTCTCGCTGATGACGATAGCAGAAAGATGGTTTTGCGAAGCGGTCAACGCGAAGCCGGCGGATACGCACCGTCGGAGTATGATTGGCTGGCTACCAAATGCCGAGCGACGGCGTATCCCGCGCCGCCGCGTGCCGTTCAGTCGGCCTCGACAGCCATGCGACCCGTCGGGCGGATCGCGCCCTGCGCGCCGGCCAGGGCCCGCCGCTCCAGTTCGAGGCCGAGCAGCCGGTGGCGCTCGAACGGTCCGGGCATCGCGAGTTCCGCCGCAGGCGCGGCGGAGAAGCCGAAGCGCTCGTAATAGGGGGCGTCGCCGACGAGCACGATCGCCCGGTGGCCGCGCCATAGGCTTTCGGCGACCGCCCGGCGCATCAGCGAGGCGCCGATGCCGAGGCCCGCGAATTGCGGCGCCACCGCGAGGGGCCCGAGCAGCAGCGCGTCGACGCTCGCGCCGTCGCGCTCGCCCGCAGTCACGTTCCACAGGCGCACGGTGCCAACGAGCGCCCCGTCCTCGGTCTCCGCGACGAGCGACAGACCTTCGGCGGGCAGGCGCCCGCGCCGGATCGCCTCCGACGACTTGCGGGTGCGCCCGGCGCCCATCGCGGCGTCGAGAAGCGCCTCGCGCTCGGCCGCGTCGCCGGCACGCTCGGCGCGCAGGGTCACCGTCGGCGCGGCGAAGGGGAGGTCGGCGAAGAGGGAGACGAGAGCGGCCATGGGAGCGATCCTCGCGAAAAAGGCGAGCGAAAAGGCGTCCGCCGCCGCCGGACGAACCGGCGCGCACGGGGTCAGCCCTCCGGCGCGAGGCTTGTGCCGGAGGAGGATCGGGGAGAATGGACGGCCGGGCGACGCGCCCGCGCCGGTCAGATGACGTAGGAGCGGAGCGGCTCGAACCCGTTGAACGCCACGGCCGAATAGGTCGTGGTGTAGGCGCCGGTGTTCTCGATCAGAACTTCGTCGCCGATCGTCAGCGAGATCGGCAGCGGGTAGGGCTTCTTCTCGTAGAGGACATCCGCCGAATCGCAGGTCGGCCCGGCGAGGACGCAGGGCTCCATCCGGTCGCCGTCGCGCGGCGTCGTGATGGGGTAGCGGATCGCCTCGTCCATCGTCTCGGCGAGACCGCCGAACTTGCCGATGTCGAGATAGACCCAGCGGTTCTCGTCCGCGGCGGACTTGCGCGACACCAGCACCACTTCGGCCTTGATCACGCCGGCATCGCCCACCATGCCGCGGCCCGGCTCGATGATCGTCTCCGGCAGGCGGTTGCCGAAATGGCGTCGCAGCGCCGCGAAGATCGAGCGGCCGTAGGCCTGCGCCGTCGGCACGTCCTTCAGGTAGCGGGTCGGGAAGCCGCCGCCCATGTTGACGAGCGTCAGGGTGATGCCTTGCTCGGCGAGGTCCGCGAAGACCTTGGCGGCGTCGGCGAGCGCGGCGTCCCAGGCCTCGGTGTCGCACTGCTGCGAGCCGACGTGGAACGAGACGCCCGTCGCCGCGAGGCCGAGGCGTTGGGCGTGGACGAGCACGTCCACCGCCATCGCCGGCACGCAGCCGAACTTGCGCGACAGCGGCCACTCGGCGCCGGCGCCGTCCGTCAGCACGCGGCAGAAGACGCGGGCGCCGGGGGCGGCGCGGGCGACCTTCTCGACCTCCTCGACGCAATCCACCGCGAAGAGCGACACGCCGAGCGCATGGGCGGCCGCGACGTCGCGCTCCTTCTTGATGGTGTTGCCGAAGGAGACGCGGTCGGCGGTGGCGCCGGCGTCCATCGCCATCTCGATCTCGGCGACGGAGGCGCAGTCGAAGGACGAGCCGAGCGAGGCGAGCAGGCGCAGGATCTCGGGCGCCGGGTTGGCCTTCACGGCGTAGTAGATCGACGAATCCGGCAGCGCCTTGCGGAAGGCCTGGAAGTTGTCTTCCACCACGTCGAGATCGACCACGAGGCAGGGACCGTTGGGACGGCGGGTGGCGATGAAGTCGAGGATGCGCTGCGTGGCCATGGAAAGCTCCGGTGAACCGTAAGACGGGTTGACGAGGAGCGCACGCGCCCAGCCCACGAGCAGCCGGTGGAGACCCCGCTCGTACGAAGGACGCGAAACGCGACATGCTTCGGCCGGCGCACGGCACGAAGCCGCACGAAGACCGTAGGAGTCTGCCATGGCTTGGAGGGCTTGAACCCGCCGCACTTCAGGCAAGGATGGTGTGCCTCTGCAGTATTCCCGGCTATGGAGACCGGGAGAGACCAGAAAGGCCCGCACCGTCGTTGCTTCAAGGCGTCCACGATTTCGCCAGCAGCGAAACCGACCTGGAGGCTGAACCTCCAGTGACCGACCCGGATGACCCTCGCATTCGAAGGACCGGGGGACGCCCACAGGCACGTGCGACATTGGGCAAGGGCGGATATAGAAACCCCGACTGTCATACACAACAGAAAAATGCGGCCCCGACGCCATTTCCCGGCCCGCACTGGACATGGGCGTGCGATGTCGTCAGACGGCAACACCGGTCAGTCTCGCGTAAGGATCATCTGCCGATGGACACCCTGACCCGCATGCGCGCCTTCCTGTCCGTCGTGGACGCCGAAGGCTTCTCGGCGGCCGCGCGCAAGACCGGCCGATCCAAGGCACTCCTGTCGAAATACGTGCGCGAGCTGGAGGACGAACTCGGCGTCCTCCTCATCAACCGCACCACGCGGCAGGTGGCGTTGACGGCGGCCGGCGAGATCTACGTCTCGCGCGCCTCCACCATCCTCGCCGATCTGGAGGCACTGAACGAGGAGGCGCGGGAGGCCACCGGCGAGGCGCGGGGCACGTTGCGCGTCACCGCCGCGCGCACCTTCGGCGACGCCGCGCTCGGGCTCTCGCTCGTGGAGTTCTCCGCCGCCCATCCCGACATCTCGCTCGATCTTCATCTCAACGACGCCTTCGTCAATCTCGTGGACGAGGGCTTCGACGTCGCCATCCGCATGACGCGGCTGACCGATTCGGCGATGATCGCCCGGCGCCTCGCCTCGCTCGACTTCACCATCTGCGCGACGCCCGAATTCCTGGCGATCCATGGCACGCCGACCCATCCGACCGACATCTCGCGCATGCCGGCGGTGATCGATTCCAACGCCAAGGCTCTCTACAACTGGACCTTCAAGGACCCGGCGACGGGCGACCCGATCCCGGTCAACGTCTCCGGCCGCTTCTCAGCGAACTCGCCCTACACGGTGCGCGCCGCGACGCTGGCCGGGCTCGGCGTCGCCCTGACGCCCGACTTCGTGGTGCGCGACGACATCGCGCAAGGGCGGCTCGTCTCGATCCTCGAGGATTTCGTGCCGCGCGACGCCGGCATCTACGCGGTGTTTCCGCACCGTCGGCACCTGCCGGCGCGCACCCGCGTCTTCGTTGACTTCTTGGCAACCTGGTTCCGCAAGAATGCCGGGGGACGCGACTCCGCCGCCGACTGACGGCGCGAGACCGCCTGCTCCGATTCCGAGGTCCGCCATGCTCCGTCCGCTCGCCGCCGCGCTCATCCTCCTCTCGCTCGGGCTCGCCGGCCCCGCGGCCGCCGCGCCGGCGACCAAGCGTCCGATCGCGAGCGAGCGCGAGGAGACCGTGTTCATCGGCGACTATGAGCCCGGCACGATCGTGGTGATGACGAGCGCACGCCAGCTCTTCCTCGTCACCGGTCCGGACTCGGCGCTGAAATACGACATCGCCGTCGGCAAGCCGAGCGAGCAATGGTTCGGCAAGAGCTGGGTCTCCAAGAAGCGCCTCAACCCGACCTGGGTGCCGACCGCCTCGATGCGGGAGGCCAAGCCCACGCTTCCCGCCTCGGTCGGGCCGGGACCGAAGAACCCGCTCGGCCAGCGCGCGATGAATCTCGGCTGGGGCACCTATCGGATCCACGGCACCAACTCGCCGAACTCGATCGGCTCGGCGGCGTCCGCCGGGTGCTTCCGCATGCGCAACGCCGACGTGGTGGACCTCTTCGAGCGCGTGCATGTGGGCGCCGAGGTGATCGTTCTGGAGTAGAGCGGCCGCACCCGCCACCGCATTTCCGCCCTTGTTCTCCCCGAACACCGGTCGTCCGATCGGGGACGGACGGCAGCACGGCGGGGATCTCGGCATGAAGCGTCGACAGGGACTGGCGATCGCGCTGGCGTTGGGGGCCTCGTCGGTCGGGATCGGCGCCGCCGAGGCGCATCCCCACGTCTTCGCGGATTCGCGCATGGAGATCGTCGGCGACGCCGCGGGCCATCTCGTGTCGGTGCGCAACGTCTGGCGCTTCGACGAACTCTTCTCCTCCTCCGTGGTGGTCGATTTCGACAAGAACGGCAACGGCGCGCTCGACCCCGACGAGTTGGAGGCGGTGAGCGAGACCGTCCTGAAGTCGATCGCGGAATGGGACTTCTACACCTTCGTCTCGGTCGGCTCGCGCGACGTCAAATTGAACCCGCCGCAGACGATCCGCGGCCTGTGGGACCACGGGCAGCTAACGCTTCTCTTCGAGATGACGCCGGCCGAGCCCGTCGATCTCAAGAAGCAGCCCGTGACCTTCACGGTCTATGACGAAAGCTATTTCGTCGCCTTCGACTTCCCCGACGAGAGCCGCTTCCAGCTTCTCGACCTGCCGAAGACCTGCCGCAAGACCTACACGCAGCCCGACCCGGACGCCGAGGCCAGCGACTGGATGAACTCGGTCTCCATGCTGAAACCCGGCCAGTCCATTCCCGCCGACGGGGTCGACTATTCCAAGCTGCTCTCGACCCGGATCGACGTGCAGTGCGCGCCTTGAGGAACCCGGCCGCCGCGGGGCTCGCCGCCGTCGCACTGCTCGCCCTGTGGCTCGGCGCTGCGCAGGCCCAGTCCTCGCTCGGCATCGGCAATGCCGAGGTCTCGGCGACGCCGAGCGGCCCCTTCGCCGCGCTCTTCGCCGGGATCATGGCGGTGCAGCGGTCCTTCTTCACGGATCTGCGCCATGCGCTCGTCGGCATCCGCGACGGGGAGACGGGCTTCGGCTGGCTCGTCGGCCTCTCCTTCGTCTACGGCGTGTTCCACGCGGCAGGGCCCGGCCACGGCAAGGCGGTGATCTCGTCCTACATGCTGGCCAACGAGGTCGAGCTGAAGCGCGGCGTCGCGCTGTCCTTCGCGTCGGCGATGGCGCAGGGGGCCTCGGCGGTGCTGATCGTCGCCGTCGGCTGGTTCGTGCTGCGCGGCTCGGCGGTCTCGATGACCGATGCCGCCTGGGGGCTGGAACTCGCCTCCTATGCCGGCATCGCTCTTCTCGGCCTCTGGCTGCTGGCGCGCCGCCTCAAACCCCTCGCACGGCGGCTGCCGGCGCTCGCCCTCGCGCTGCGCCCGAGGGCTGCCACGCCCACCGGGCTTCTGTTCGCGGGGCAGGGCACCTTTTCCGACGGGCGCGCGGCGCCCGCGCTGCCGCGCGCATCCGGCGGCTACGGGGCGGAGATCTGCGGCGATCCCGCCGGCGACGCCTGCGACTGCGGGCGGCCGCACATCCTCGACCCCCGGGCGCTGCGAGGTCGACCGCCCGGCTGGCGATCGGGCGCCTCGGCGGTGCTGGCGATTGGGCTGCGGCCCTGCTCGGGCGCGATCGTGGTGCTGACCTTCGCCATCCTCAACGGGCTCTATCTCGCTGGCGGCCTGTCGGTGCTGGCGATGGCGCTGGGCACCGCGATCACCGTCTCGGCGCTGGCGACGCTGACGGTGCTGGCGCGCGACACGGCGCTGCGCCTTGGCGGCGCGCGGCGAGGCGGCGCGTTCCAGGCCGGGCTCGAGATCGCCGGCGCACTGGCGCTGACAGCGCTCGGCGCCGGGCTGTTTCTCGCCTCGCTGCCGGGCCTCTGACGGCGCCGGGCAGCCTTCGCTAGCGGGCGTCGCGATAGGTGCGGCAGGCGCTCGCGAAGGCCTCGAAGATCGCGCGCGAAGGCGCGTCGCTCGCTGCCCAGTATTCGGGATGCCACTGCACGCCGAGCGCGAAGCCCTCGGCACCCTTCACCGACACGGCCTCCACCGTCCCGTCCTCGGCCAGGGCCTCCACCGCGAGCCCCTCGGCCAGTCGGTCGATCGCCTGGCGATGCAGCGAGTTCACCTGGATCGGCGCGGCGCCGACGATCTGCGCGAGCGCGCCGCCTTCCGTCACCGCCACGGGATGGCGGAGCGCGAACCGCTCGCCCTGTTCGGGATGGGGGCGCACGCGATGGTCCATCCGGCCTTCGCCCTCCTGGATCTCGGTCGCGAGCGAGCCGCCGAGCGCGACGTTGAGCTCCTGGTGGCCGCGGCAGATCGCGAGCAGCGGCAGGCCGCGGGCGAGCGCCATGCGGATCAGCGCCTCGGTCAGCCGGTCGCGCGCGGGGTCGTAGGGCTCATGGGCGGGCGAGGGCGCCGCGCCGTAGCGCTCGGGATGGACGTTGCTCACCGAGCCCGTCAGCAGCACGCCGTCGACGCGGTCCAGCACCGTGCCGAGCCCGGTTTCGGAAACGAGCGCCGGCACGATCACCGGCACGGCGCCGGCCACCTCGACCAGCGCGTCGAGATAGGTCGAGGGGCTGGCGTGCCAGCGGTAGTTCTCGAACTCCCGCACGTCGCCGGGCACCGCGATCAGAAGTCCTCGGCTGTCCATGGGGGACCTTTCTCGGCAAGCGCTCGGGATCGCGCCTCTTTCCACCGGCGAGGGCGCAGGCGCAAGCCTCGCGTCATGCCCACAGCGTCCGGTTAACACCTCGTTAACCATACGGGCCGATGAATCACAGGCGTCAAGATCGTCACAAACCTTCGGCTCGCGCAGCCGATCCCGGCGGGCGACGCCGAGATGGCGTGCGGCCCCGGGTCCCGTCGTTCGGCGCTCCCGTCCGCCCGCTCGCGAAAGGCTCCTCGCATGATGCCCGTTCTCTCCATCGGCTCGCTGAAGACCTCCGGCTCGACGACGCTGGCGCTGACGCTGGCCGGTGTCGCCGCCGCGGCCGACATTCCCGTGGTGCTCATCGACGGCGCGCGCGACAAGGATCTCGTGGAGTGGGCGGCGCGGCCCGGCCGCCCGGCCGGCATTGCCGTCGAGATCGCCGACGACGAGATGACGCTGGAGCGTCTGGTGCGGGCGGCGCGCCGTCGTGGCGAACTGGCGGTGATCGACGCGGGCGACCATGCCGAACTCATCCGCGCCGGCGCCCGTCTTGCCGATCGTGCGCTCATCCCCGTCCGCTTCTCGCCGCTCTCGGCCTATGCCGCGCTCGCCACCGACCGGCTGCTGCGGGCCGAAGCGGGCCGCGGCCGGCGCGACCGCGACTGGGCCTTCGCGGCCTCGGCGGTCACCACCATTCCCAGCCGCATCGCGCGCTCGATCGAGGGGATGATCGAGCAGTCGCCGACGCCGCGCCTCCAGACCGGCCTCGTGCTGCGCGCGGCCTACGAGGCGCCGTTCCTGCATGGCGGCACGCTGTTCAACCTCGCGGACGATCTCGTGCCCGGCATCGACCGCGCCCGTGTCGAAGCGGCGACGCTGGCCTACGAGATCGGCATTCTCGGCCATGCGCCGGCCGAGGAGCGGGCTGACGACCGCGCCTACGCCCGCGCGGCCTGATCGGTTCGACCGTCGTTCCAGACCGCCGGCCCGTCGCGATCGCGGCGCGCCGGCGTGTCCGTTGCGCTTGGCCGCGCGCTGGTCCCGGCCTATAGGCTCGGGCTCATGAGCGAGCCGAAACCCAAGCCCCCCCGCAAGCCGCCGCGCCCCGTCTCGCGCGAGTGGATGTTCCGGGCGGCCGCCCACTACCTCGAACGCTACGCCTCGACGCAGGCCCATCTCGGCCGGGTGTTGGAGCGCAAGGTGATGCGGCGCTGCCGCGAGCGCGGCGAGGACCCCGCCGAGCACGCCGATCTCGTGGCCGAGACGGTGGCCAAGTTCGTGGAGCTCAAGCTCATCGACGATCGCCAGTTCGCGGAAGGCCGTCTCGCCACCTTGCGCCGGCGCGGCGCCTCGAAGCGCCAGACCGCGATGAAGCTCACGGAGAAGGGCGTCGACCGCGAGACGGTGGCCGCTGTGATGGAGGCCGACGAGACCGACGAGGCCGCCGCCGCGCGGGCGCTCGCCAAGCGTCGGCGGCTCGGGCCGCATCGCCTGCGCGAGCGCACCGAGCGCCGCGACCGCGACGTCGCCGCCCTGATGCGCGCCGGCTTCTCCTTCCGTGATTCCGCGGCCGCGATCGACGGCGACGGGAGCGACGAACCCTCCGACGCTTGACCTTCACGTCTGGAACCGCTGCCGCGCTGCGGGATTATCGACGGGAACACCCCAACGAGCGAGGAAATGCGGCGCGCGAGCGACGTTCGCGGATCCGTCTCCTTCGCTTCGCATCGGAGAGACCCATGCCCAGCATTCGCCAAGCCAAGATCGCCATCCTCGCCACCGACGGCTACGAGCAGCTCGAACTCACCGTGCCGCTTGCCAAGCTGAAGGAGGCCGGCGCCACCGTCCATGTCGTCTCGCTCGAGACGGGCGAGATCAAGGGATGGGACAAGGACCATTGGGGCGACAGCGTTCCCGTCGACAAGACGCTCGCGGAGGTGACCGTCGCCGACTACGACGCGCTCGTGCTGCCGGGCGGCCAGATCAACCCCGACAAGCTCCGCGCCGAGGAGACGGCCGTGTCGTTCGTGCGCGACTTCTACAATTCCAAGAAGACGCTCGCCGCCATCTGCCACGCGCCCTGGCTGCTGATCGAGGCCGGCGTCATCCGGGATCGCGACGTCACCTCGTTCAAGTCGATCAAGACCGACGTCGTGAATGCCGGCGGCCGCTGGCACGACGAGGAGGTGGTGACCGACCAGGCGCTGATCACCTCGCGCAACCCGGACGACCTGCCGGCCTTCGTCGCCAAGATCATCGAGGAGGTCGAGGAAGGCCGCCACGAGAAGCGCCAGGCGGCCTGATCATCCTCGAAAACGAACGAGAGGTGGGGCATCGCAGGGTGCCCCACCTTTTTTCATGTCGGCGACAAGGACCTGCGCGCGACGCGGCGATTGCTTGCCGGGGGGGCGATCGGCTATCAGCGTGGGCAAAGCTTTTGGCAGGGGATGAACGACATGGCCGAGGATCTGGGTTTCGATCGCGACGCGCGTGGCACGATGGACTATGCCGAGCACAACCGGACCTATGCCGGCTTTCTCGGGCTGGTGAAATACGGCTCGATCGGCGTCGTGGCGATCCTGCTCGGCATGCTGGTGGGGCTGATCGTCGGCGGCGGCGTCATCATGAGCCTGCTGACCGTGATCGTGTTCGCCGCGCTCGCGGTGGTCTTCCTGAAATGACCGGCCGTCCTGCCGCCCCGGGAGAGGGCGGCGCGGACGCTTGAACGAACGGCCGGGGGCGTTCTCCCCGGAAAACCGGGAGGAGACGGGTCATGAAGATCTTCGTGCCGAAAGAGCGCGACGCCGGCGAGACGCGTGTCGCCGCCTCGCCCGACAGCGTGAAGAAGCTGGCGGGGCTCGGTGCGCGCGTCGTGGTGGAACGCGGTGCCGGCGACGCGTCGCGCATTCCAGACGCCGCCTTCGAGGCCGCCGGCGCCGCGATCGGCTCGGGCGAGGACGCCGGCGACGCCGACGTGATCCTCAAGGTCCGCCGCCCGCTCGCCGAGGAGTTCGCGCAGTACCGGCGCGGCGCCGTGGTGATCGCCATCATGGACCCGTACGGCCAGGACGAGGCGCTGCGGGGGATGGCGGAGGCCGGGATCACCGCCTTCGCGATGGAGCTGATGCCGCGCATCACTCGCGCGCAGACCATGGACGTCCTGTCCTCGCAGGCCAATCTCGCCGGCTATCAGGCGGTGATCGATGCCGCCGCGCTCTACGACCGCGCCTTTCCGATGATGATGACCGCCGCCGGCACCGTGCCGGCCGCCCGCGTCTTCGTGATGGGCGCCGGCGTCGCGGGGCTGCAGGCGATCGCTACCGCGCGCCGCCTCGGCGCGGTGGTGACCGCCACCGACGTGCGCCCCGCCGCCAAGGAGCAGGTGGAATCGCTCGGCGCCAAGTTCGTGGCGGTGGAGGACGAGGAGTTCAAGGCCGCCGAGACCGCCGCCGGCTACGCCAAGCCGATGTCGGCGGCCTATCAGGCGAAGCAGGCCGAACTCACCGCCGCCCACATCGCCAAGCAGGACATCGTCATCACCACCGCGCTCATTCCCGGCCGCCCGGCGCCGCGCCTCGTCTCGCGGGCCGCGGTGGAGGCGATGAAGCCGGGCTCGGTGCTCGTCGACCTCGCGGTGGAGCGCGGCGGCAACGTCGAGGGCGCGGTGCCCGGCGAGATCGCGGAGATCGGCGGCGCCCGGGTGGTCGGCCATCTCAACGTGCCCGGCCGCATCGCCGCCACCGCCTCGCTTCTCTACGCCCGCAACCTCGCGGCCTTCGTCGAGACGATGATCGACAAGGAGACGAAGGCGCTGCGCGTCGATCTCTCCGAGGAACTTCAGAAGGCGACCGCGCTGACCCATGACGGGCGCGTGGTGCATCCCGCCTTCGCGGCCGTCGCCGAGCCGACGGTCACTCCGGAACTCGATCGCCCCGCGCCCATCTCGCTGGCCGAGGACGCCGACGCCGCGAGCGCGGTGGAGGCGGGCAGCGACCATTCTGCATCCGAGGGGAGGGCTTAAGCGATGGCCGACGACGTTCTGACCTTCACACGGCAGGTTCTCGACAATGCCGAGGCGGCGGTGCGCGCCGCGCGCATGGGCGTCGACCAGATGGCGGCCCATCCGGCCGTCGCGGTGGCGGGCGAGCACGCGGGAACCGACCCGTTCGTCTTCCACCTCGCGATCTTCGTGCTGGCGATCTTCGTCGGCTACTACGTGGTTTGGTCGGTGACGCCTGCGCTGCACACGCCGCTGATGGCGGTGACCAACGCCATCTCCTCGGTGATCATCGTCGGCGCGCTCCTGGCGGTGGGCCTCGCGGCCTCGGGCGCGGCGACCTTCTTCGGCTTCGTCGGGCTAGTGCTCGCCTCCGTCAACATCGTCGGCGGCTTCCTCGTCACCCAGCGCATGCTCGCCATGTACAAGAAGAAGGATCGCTGACGCCATGTCCGTCGAATTCGCGTCCTTCCTCTATCTCGTCTCCGGCGTGCTGTTCATCCTGGCGCTGCGCGGCCTCTCCCACCCGACCAGCAGCCGGCAGGGCAACATCTTCGGCATGGCGGGCATGGGCCTCGCGGTGCTCACCACGCTGCTGCTTGCCGGCCCCTCGCTCGGCGGGCTGGCGCTCATCGTCCTCGGCATCGCCCTCGGCGGCGGCGCGGGCGCGGTGATCGCGCGGCGCATCCCGATGACGGCGATGCCGCAACTCGTGGCCGCCTTCCACTCGCTCGTCGGCCTCGCCGCCGTCATGGTGGCGGCCGCCGCGCTCTACGCGCCGGAATCGATCGGTATCGGCGTGGTCGGCGCCATCCACGCCCAGGCCCTCGTCGAGATGTCGATCGGCGTCGCGATCGGCGCGATCACCTTCACGGGTTCGATTGTTGCCTTCCTCAAGCTCGACGGTCGCATGAGCGGCAAGCCGATCCTCCTGCCCTCGCGACACCTCGTCAACGTCGCGCTGGCCGTGCTGCTTGTGGCGCTGGTGATCGCCTTCGCGGCGACGCAGAGCCACGCCCTGTTCTGGCTGGTGGTGCTGGTGTCGCTGGCGCTCGGCGTGCTGCTGATCGTGCCGATTGGGGGCGCCGACATGCCGGTGGTCGTGTCGATGCTCAACTCCTATTCGGGTTGGGCGGCGGCGGGCATCGGCTTCACGCTGCAGAATCTCGCGCTGATCATCACCGGCGCGCTCGTCGGCTCGTCCGGCGCGATCCTCTCCTACATCATGTGCAAGGGCATGAACCGCTCGTTCGTCTCCGTCATCCTCGGCGGCTTCGGCGGCGATACGGCCGGCCCGGCCGGTGCCGATCTCGGCGACCGCACGGTGAAGCAGGGCTCGGCCGAGGACGCCGCCTACCTGATGAAGAACGCCGGCCGCGTCATCATCGTGCCCGGCTACGGCATGGCGGTGGCGCAGGCCCAGCACGCGCTGCGCGAGATGGCGGACACGCTGAAGCGCGAGGGCGTCGAGGTGAAATACGCCATCCATCCCGTCGCCGGCCGCATGCCCGGCCACATGAACGTGCTGCTCGCCGAGGCGAACGTCCCCTATGACGAGGTGTTCGAGCTCGAGGACATCAATTCCGAGTTCGCCCAGACCGACGTCGCCTTCGTGATCGGCGCCAACGACGTGACGAACCCGTCGGCGCGCGGCGACAAGACCTCGCCGATCTACGGCATGCCGATCCTCAACGTCGATCAGGCGCAGACCTGCCTCTTCATCAAGCGCTCGCTCGGCTCGGGCTATGCCGGCATCGACAACAGCCTGTTCTACAAGGACAACACGATGATGCTGTTCGCCGACGCCAAGAAGATGGTCGAGGACATCGTGAAGGCTCTGGCCCACTGAGGGAGCCGACCGTTCGGCACGAAAAAGGCCCGCGATCGATCGCGGGCCTTTTTCTTGAGATCCGGAAAGACCGGTCTTACGGCTTGTAGACGACCGGCGTGGCGTCCGCATCCTGCAGGGTCAAACGGGCGACGCCGACGGTGGCGTTGACGCCTTCCTGAATCTGGACGCTGGTGGGCTGCAGCGTGAAGCCGCGATCGGGGCCGCCGATCAGCGACTTGGCGCCGACACCGACCGCGAAGGACGCGTCGATGCTGGTGCCGTAATAGGTGCCGGCGAGCGAAGCCGGCTCGCCCGCCTCGAAGCTTGCGGCAAGCACCGACCACGTCATCAGCGTGCGGCCGGTGATGCCGAGGTCGACGCCGTAGGTGTCGAGCGTGCCGACATAGGTCTCGGTGCCGTGGAACTTGCCGAAGGGAATGTAGCGGCAAAGCACGGTCTCGCTCGACGAGACGATCTGGTTGATCGTGCCCTGGCTCTTGCAGGAGAGCGTGCCGACCTTGGCGCCGGCGAAGGCGGGAAGGGGCACGGCGGCCGTGGCGAGGGCGACGGCGGCGGCTGCGAACAAAGTCTTCATGACGGCTACTCGATTCCGATAGGTGAACTGCCGCGTTAACCTTTCGAAATCGGAATCGGTTTCATCGCGCCGCAGCACGGCGTGATCACGAAGGGTGACAGGATGTGAACGGCCGACGCGATCGGCCGGCCGAGATCAGCTGCCCGCCGAGCCGCGCGTGCGCGAGACGCCGTCCTTGGCCGGCTGGTAGTTCGGGTCGAGCTGCGCGGCATGGGCGAAGGAGCGGTAGGCCTTGGTCTTGTCGCCGCGCGCTTCGAGGACGATGCCTTGGTTGGCCCAGAACTCGGCCCGCTTGCCGTCGAGCTGGATCGCCCGGTTGATGTCGTCGGAGGCGTCCTCGACATTGTTCAGCGCCAGATACGACACGGCGCGGCCGGAATAGGGCTCGGGGGCGTTGGCATCCATCGAGATCGCAGTCGAGAAGTCCTCGATCGCCTGCCGGTGCTGGCCGTCGAGCTGATAGAGCAGGCCGCGATTGTGGTAGGCGCGCGGATCGGTCGTGTTGAGGTCGATCGCCCGCTGGAAGTCGGACAGCGCCTCGCGGTTGCGACTGGCGATGCGATAGATGTTGCCGCGTCCGATATAGGCGGAATCGTAGTTCGCGTTGATCTTCAGGGCCGAATTGTAGTCGGCCACCGCTTCCGGGTTGCGGTTGAGCTGGCGCAGCACGAGCGCCCGGTTGGCGTAGGCCTGGTAGAAGTTCGGGTCGAGCTGGATCGCCGTCGTAAAATCGTCGATCGCGCGCTGGTTCTCGCCGGAGCGCCCGTAGGCGATGCCGCGCACGTTGTAGGCTTCCGGATTGCGCGGATTGGCGGTCACGGCCTCGGTGAGCGAGGAGAGGTTCTGCGCCGACCCTTGCGCCTGGTCGAGGCTGATCGACTGCAGCGTCGGCCCGCTCTGACAGCCGGCGAGCAGCAGCACGGCGGCCATCGTCCATCCGGCGCGCAGGCGCAGGCAAGCGGTCCCGGCAGGGCGCGGGGTCGTCGGTCGGACCGGAGAGAGGACAGTCACGCGGGCTTCCTTACATGGAATGGATCGGCAAGCTTGTGACGATAGACGCCATAAGGAGGCCGAACGATGGAGTTTGGCTGACCGGCCTTGCGCGAAACGCAACGAAAGCTCATCCGCTCCCCTATCCGGCCGAATAGCCGGACGACGTGGCGCGGATGCCACGAGGCTGCGATCCCGTCGCCTCGACGACAAAAGGCGGCGACGCCGAAGCGTGCCGCCTTTGCGAGAAAGCGCGGGATCGATCGGAGGTCGTCGATCGGCCTAGCGGGTCACCGCCGGCTTGGCGCGAGCGCCGGCCACCAGGCCTTCGCGCTGCGCCTGCTTGCGAGCCAGCTTGCGGGCGCGGCGCACGGCCTCGGCCTTTTCGCGCACGCGCTTCTCCGACGGCTTCTCGTAGAAGTTGCGCATCTTCATTTCGCGGAAGACGCCCTCGCGCTGCAGCTTCTTCTTGAGCGCACGAAGGGCTTGATCGACGTTGTTGTCGCGAACGAGTACCTGCACGAAGAGATCCGTTTCTCGATGGTCTGGGTTGGCCGGCGGACCCCGGATGCGTCCGACGATCCCGTGCGGGGCGTCACCCCGCAAATCTGGCGGGTTGCTTATCAGATGGGTCGGTCTTTGTCGAGAGAGCCGATTCTACGTTCGGTTTTGCCTCTTCGGCAGAGCCCGTGCGCGACCCCATCACTTGATTCAGGATGTGGCGGATCGCGTGGATGGCAATCGCCGCGTCGGGTTCGGCCGGGTCCGCGCGGGCGGATGCGGCGTCGGGCGGCACCAGCGACACCGTCTGCGCCTCGTGGAAGATGTCGCTTCGTCGGCGCCGCAGTTCGGCGATCTCGGCGCGGCAGGCATTGAGCGTCGCGTCCGTCTCGTCCTCGCTGCCGATGGGCATGACGCCCTCGGAGGCGCCCGCCAGCCGGTGCGCCCAGTAGGCCAGCACCGTGAAGCGCAGCTGCCCGCGGCGCACCATGCGCCGGCGCTCGCCGGCCAGCCAGCCGCTGTCGAGGGGGCGCAGGGCTGCGACGATTTCGGCGTGACGCCGGTCGAGCGCCTGCGTCACCGCCACGAGACGCCAGGCCGAGCCCTCGCCGCGCCGCCGGTCGGCGAAGGCGGCGAGCAGTCGGTCCAGCTCGGCCAGAAAGGCGTCCGCCGCCTTGCCGCTCGCCGCTTCCGTGCGTTGGGGAAACACGAAATAGGCGACGCCGACGCCCGCTGCGGCGCCGATCAGCGTTTCCTCCAGCCGCAGCACGAGAAGCCCCGGCGAGAAGCTGCCAAGCAGCCCGTAGAGCAGCGACAGGCCGAGGGTCATGAAGAAGGTGAGCGCACCATAGGAGAGTTGCAGCGTGTAGAAGGCGAGGAACACGAAGGCGGCGATGAACCCGAGCGACAGTGCGAACTGGCCGTGAACGAGCGTCGCCAGCCCGATGCCGACCACGATGCCGCCGGCCGTGCCAACGGCTCGCGCCACCCCGCGCAGCGCCGCGTCGCCGCGCGACTGCGTGTTGGTGAAGACGAGGAACGCCGTCAGCACCGCCCAGAACCAGCGCTGCTCGGAGACGAGGCTGCCGCCCACCATGGCGATGGCGCAGGCGAGCGTCACCTGCGCCGCCAAGCGGAAGGTCGGATCCTGCCAGACGGGCAGGGCAGCGCCGGCGGCGCCCGGCGGCGTGGCCGCGACGGCCCGGTCGAGGATCTCGTCGGTGAGGCCGGCCGCGGTCTGGCGCGCGGCGAGGCGCATGCGGGCGAGGCGGTCGAGGGCCGCCATCAGACGAGCGCTCGCCGCTTCGTCGCCGGGCGCGCCGCCAAGGCCTGCGGCAAGCGCCGTCTCGGCGGCGAGATGAAGATCGAAAAGCTCGATCGACAGTTGCGTCGCAGCGTCGGGCGGCGCCTGCGAACCGCCGGTCGGGGCGGGAAGTTGGCCTTCCGCGGTGATCAGCGCGTCCTTCACCCGCTGCTCGCCGGCGAGCGCCGCGTCGCGCAGATCACCCGTCCAGCCGGAGCGATGCGCCCGTCGTAGGATCGACACCACCGCCGCGATGCGTTGGTCCACCGCCTCGAGCGTGCGCCGGAGGTCGGCGGCCGGCCGGTCGGGAACCAGCCGATCGCGCACCACGTCGGCGATGAGGCCCGAGAGGGCGAGCGCGAAGGCGATCGCGCCGAGATCGGCCGGCGAAGGGCGAAAATAGGCGGCGATGAAGCAGGACATGAAGGAGAACATGCCCACCGCATTCCATCGCGCGCCCCAGCGCCGTGCGAAGACGGCGGCGAAGGCCACCCCGAGAAAGACGAGGTCGACCAGCACGACCTCGCTCGCGATCATGCTGACGACGGCCAGCATCGCGAAGCCCGCAAGGCCGCAGACGACCCGCGTCGCCAGCCGATGGCGATGGGTGGCGTCGCGGATCGCGACGGCACCTTGGATCGCCAGCGTCAGGGCCACGGCGTAGGCCGCCGGCGGTAGCGGCGCCAGCTGATGGGAGAGCGCCAGGGCCGCCGCGCAGAGAACCACCGTGAGCGTGACGCGGCTGGCGAGACGCAGCCGGATGAGCCCGGGATCGGCGGTGGCCAGCCGCGACGCAAGGCGCCAACGGCGATGGGCTTGTTTCTCCGGCAGCGGGGAATGCGGCATGCGAGATATCGACTCGATCGGATAGCGCGGAACCCCGCCAGGGATAGGCGGGGCCAGCCTTGCAGGGCAAGTCTCGCTCGGTCGCGCCGCGAGGTCTGGAAACAAACCACGGGAGGCGCGGCAATATCCGGACAAAGAATGGCGAGGAATGGGCGAAAAAATGGCAGCCTGCTCTGGATAAGTCTGCCGCGCGACCATTTAGAGCAATGGAGACCGGCGTTCGGATGGGCGCTCGGCAGACACGGCGCGATCCTCGATCGCCAAAGAGTTGGAGTATGTCATGGTGGATATCGTGGAACGCGGACCGGCGGTCGGCGGATCGGTTCGCAGGATCTCGTGGGGCGCCATCATCGCCGGCACGATCCTGACCCTCGTGGTGCAGATGATGCTGGCGCTGCTGGGTCTGGGCATCGGCCTGGCGACGATCGACACCACCGCGGCGGAGACGCCCTCGCTCGCCACCTTCTCGTCGGCCGGCGGCATCTGGACGGCGCTGACCGTGCTCATCGCGACCTTCGTCGGCGGCTATGCCGCGGCGCGCCTCGCCGGTAGCCTCGCTCGCCGCGACGCCGCGCTGCATGGCATCGTGACCTGGGCGACCTCGACGCTGATCGTCGTCTACCTGCTCACCAGCGGCGTTTCGGCAATCGTCACCGGCGCGTTCGGTGCGCTCGGCTCCACCGTCTCGACGCTCGGCTCGGCCGCGTCTTCGGTGGTGCAGGGCTCGCCCGCCGCGCTCAATGCCCTGCCGCCGCAGCTGCAGCAGCAGGCCCGCGCGCTTCTCGCCCGCGGCCAGAATCAGGCCCAGCAGGCGGCCGGCGAAGTCCAGCAGCAGGCCGAGCAGACGGCCAACACCGTCCAGCAGGCAGCCGGCACGCAGGATCTCGGCCAGGCGGTCTCCACCGTCTTCCAGGGTCTGAGCCAGGATGCGACGCCGGACCAGCGCCAGGCGGCCGTGCAGGTGATCTCGACCGAAGCTGGCATCAGCCAGCAGGAAGCCGAGCAGCGTCTGACGCAGTTCCAGGGCCAGTACGACCAGGCCGTGGCGCAGGCCAAGGAGACCGCGGCCCAGGCTGCCGCAACGGCCTCGACCACCGCTTTCGTCGCCTTCGTCGGCCTCTTCCTCGGCCTGATCGTCGGTGCCCTCGGCGGCATCGTCGGTAAGCCGGCGCGCGCGGTGGGCTACTACCGCGACTGAGCCGTTCGATCGGTGCGTTCGGAAGGAGGCGGGCGCCAAGCCCGCCTTTTTTCGTTCGCGGTTTTTGCTGGTGCGGGGTGCGGAACCGGTGACGTCTGGAGGCGCGCTCGGGCTCACGCTGCCTTTCGCCAGACCCCCAAGACGAACCCAGACATCCTCCGTGGCGATCGCAGCTGTCGGCTCTGGCTCAACCGTATGGGCTGGTCATGGCGACCAGAACGCCATTACGCTTCGCGCAAGGGGATCCGAGCGATGGACGCTACCAAGGGTGGCAGAAGCGCCCCGGTCGAGTGTTGGAGAGGCGGGCGAGCCGCCGGCGCGCAAAGCAGGCCTCGGCCGTTCTCGGCGCGCTATCAGACGGGCCGGCGGTTGATCAAATATACCCGAAGAAGTAGAGACTTCCCGCCAGGAGCGCCCCAACCGTTGCCGAAGTCGACCAGCACGACCATTGTGAGGCTGCGTGAGAGGCCGGCACAGCGGCACGAATGTCGTTCATGATAACGCTTCGTCGGCGGAGGTCCGGTCGAGCTTTGGCACGTCCCGGTTCGAGCCGGGCGGGTCGAGCGCGCCGCGCCGGGATCGACGGCATGGCGGCCCTCAAGTCGCCGACGGCGAAGCCGGCCGGGACGGCCTCGCCGAGATTGATGCCGAGACCTTCCGGAAAGCTCGACTGGCCGCGTTTTCCGCTCTGACGTTCGCTGATGGGCAGGCAATGCGCCGTGCGTCTTGGGGTTGCATGGGCGGGCGATCATCGACCTACGGCGCAAGTCCCTCGTTCTTCAAACGATTTTAATGTGAGGGCCGGTCCGCTCGGCCCTTTACGGGAAGGTGGCGGCTCCGCAGAAAGACACACCGACCCTTCCCGACGCGCCGCGGCGCCCTCATCGAGAGATCCCATGCTGAGAACAGACACCGTCCGTCAGATTCTGTCCTGGTACGAGGGCGAAACGCCGGGGCTGAAGTCCAACCTGTCGCGGCTTCTCATGCACGGGCGGCTGGCGGGCACCGGGCGGGTGGTGATCCTGCCGGTGGACCAGGGCTTCGAGCACGGGCCGGCCCGCTCCTTCGCGCCCAACCCCGCCGCCTACGATCCGCACTATCTCTACGAACTGGCGATCGAGTCCGGCGTTTCCGGCTACGCCGCGCCGCTCGGGCTTCTGGAGCAGGGCGCCGACACGTTCGCCGGCGAGGTGCCGCTGATCCTCAAGCTCAACAGCGGCAACTCGCTGGCCGAGGGCGCGGGCGACCAGGCGTTGACGGGCACGGTCGAGGACGCGCTGCGGCTCGGCTGCGTCGGCGTCGGCTTCACCATCTATCCCGGCTCCGACCACGCCTATGCGATGATGGAAGAGCTTCGCGAGATCACGCTCCAGGCCAAGTCGCGCGGGCTGATGACCGTGGTCTGGTCCTATCCGCGCGGCGGCAAGGTGTCGAAGGCCGGCGAGACCGGGCTCGACATCATCGCCTACGCCGCGCACATGGCGGCGCTGCTCGGCGCTACGATCATCAAGGTCAAGCTGCCGACCGACCATGTCGATCTGGCCGACGCGCGCGCCACCTACGAGAAGAACCCGATTCCGACCGCCACGGCCGCCGATCGCGTGCGCCACATCATGCAGGCGTCCTTCGCCGGCAAGCGCATCGTGGTGTTCTCCGGCGGCGCGGCGAAGAACACCGACGAACTGCTCGACGAGGTGCGGGGCATCCGCGACGGCGGCGGCAACGGCTCGATCATCGGACGCAACTCGTTCCAGCGTTCCAAGGCCGACGCGCTCAAGCTGCTGTCGGACGTGATGGATCTCTACGCCTGACACGCCTGCGGCGAGGCGGGGTACTCCCCGTCTCGCCCATCCGAACGCCGCCGCGAGGCGACGGCGCCGAGTCGCTCCTCGATGGATCTCCAGCGGCGCCTCGCGCCGCCGCGCCGTCTTCGATGGCACTCCCGTGAGGTCGGGGTATGCCGGTTTGCCACCGGCCGGCTCGGTGACACCCGGATGATCCCTTCGAGCCAAACTTCCACCCGACCGATGATCATCCCCTCGCGGCAAACCACCGCGGTGCAGGGCGCAGCCCATGCGCAAGCCTGTTCTTTGAAGGATAGGGAAGGGAGGAGAAACCGTAACCGAATGTCGGGAGGGATGGTTCGGCTCCTGCCGTCGAGTTTTCCGCAAGATCGGTTCGAGAGCAAGCGGGGTCCGTGCAGTTTCTGCGCGGCGGGCGCGAACGGGGTCTTGCCCCACAAGACGATCGCTCGGCCCGACTTCACCATCCTTCGGTCGTCATAGTTCATTAACCACATGATTATGTTGGCGAGTCGGTGTTTGCGTCGTCGCGGACCACAATTTTTGACTTTCGCCATCGCGATGCGTCAGCTGCGACGCGATTTCGTTTCAAGACCCGCGATCGAACGGCGGCATCAACTCTTGGACACGGTCGTCGAACTTCGTGATCTCGCGTCGGTTTCAGAACTTAGTGAAATATGTCAAAGGGTTGTCGATCCGACGTCTTCGAGCGTGCTTAAGTGACGTTTAACCTTGTCTGCTTATCAGTTGGGAGAACGCAGTGCCCGGCAGAACGGCTTGTTGCCCTCCTGCCACACCGCGGTCGGTATCGGGTCGAGCGCCATTGCTCTCACAGGGGGTCCGACCCTAAATCGCCCTAACCCCGGACGAACCGGGTCTTGCTTACGGGCTGACAAGTCCCGGTAGAACAACGTCGCATCTGCGACACTGGAGTACACCATGAAGCGTTTCGCCCTCCTCCTGGCTTCGGCCGCTTTCGTCACCCCCGCCTTCGCTGCCGACGTCGTCTATGAAGAGCCCGCTGCTCCCGTCGTCGCTCTGGCTCCCGCCTACTCCTGGACCGGCTTCTACATCGGTGGCCAGGCCGGCGTTGCGTTCAACAACGACGCAGGCGACGTGAACTACAACTCGAACACCGGTGCGTTCTCGACCACCGCGTTCTCGGGCGGTTCGGATAA
This sequence comes from Aureimonas pseudogalii, assembly GCF_014196835.1. Classification (GTDB taxonomy): domain Bacteria; phylum Pseudomonadota; class Alphaproteobacteria; order Rhizobiales; family Rhizobiaceae; genus Aureimonas; species Aureimonas pseudogalii. The sequence continues at coordinate 153,456 of NZ_JACIEK010000007.1, read as the reverse complement.
TTCCGACGACGCGGCCTTCATCGGCGGCGTGCACATCGGCTACGACTACCAGATCAACAACTTCCTGATCGGTGCCGTCGCCGACATCAACTACATCGACGCGTCGTCGACCTCGACCTTCTCGATCACCTCGGCTCCGGGCGTCGTCGACAACTTCGGCATCTCGTCGGACATCAACTTCGTCGGCACCGTTCGCGGCAAGCTCGGCGTCACCGCTGACCGCTTCGCCGTCTACGCGACGGGTGGTCTGGCGTACGCCGACACCGACACCGAGTACTTCGCGCCGGGCACCCTGCGCGCGACGAACGGCTTCGTGCCGACCGTCAACTCCGACTCGGACGACATCGGCTACGCCGTCGGCGCCGGCGTCGACTACCTCGTCACGCCGAACCTCTCGCTCGGCCTCGAGTACCTCTACACCGACCTCGGCGACAGCGACACGAAGATCACCTACACGAACGGCGTGACGCGCACCTCGTTCGACGCGTCGTCGAACGACAAGCTCGACTTCCACACGGTGTGGGCCAAGGCTTCGTTCCGCTTCAACTAAGAAGCGGTTCGATCCGGTCTCGATCGACCGGACGATGGAATGGAACCCGTCATGGCTTCGGCCGTGGCGGGTTCTTCTCGTTTCGGGGGAGTAGCCGGCGCCGCGCTGCCGGCGCGGCCGGGCCTGATGAGGGCCAAGCTTTCGAGCGATACGAAAAAGCCCGGCGAATCCCTCGCCGGGCTCAGCGCGTTCGAACGGTCGCGTCCGCCGCGATCAGCCGAGCGGCGGCAGTCCGAGATCGGCGCGCCGGGGAAGATCGGCGCCGCGCCGCGAGCAGGTGACGGCGGCGGCACGCACCGCGAAGCGCAGCAGCGTCTCGAGATCCGTCGCGGACAGGCCCGCCACCGCATCCGCCGACAGGCGGCTGGTCTCGGCGAGATGGGTGAGGATCGCCGCCTGGAACGTGTCGCCCGCGCCCACCGTGTCGGCCACGGCCACCGCGACGCCGGGAACGCGCACGCTCGCGCCGCCCCGCGTCATCGCCAGCGCGCCGTGCTCGCCGAGGGTGACGACGGCGAGCGACGCGCCGGCGCCGATCCAGTCGGCGCCCACCGTCTCCGGCGAGCGGCCGGGAAAGGCCTGCGCCAGATCCTCGTCGCTCGCCTTCACCATCGCGGCCAGCGGCACCGTCGCACCAATGCGCGAGCGCCAGATATCGAGATCGGGCTGCACGGAGGCGCGGATGTTGGGATCGTAGGACAGGAACCGGCGGCCGTGCTCCTGCGCGGCGAGACGCGCCAGCGCGCCGGCGGTCGGCTCGCAGATCGAGGAATAGGAGCCGGCGATGTGGATCGCCCGAAGCGCGGCCGGGAACTGCAGAGGGATTTCATTCGGCTCGATCGACCGGTCGGCGGTGCCCTCGATGTAGAAGTCGTAGCGCGGCGTGCCGGTCGGCGAGAGCGAGACGATGGCGAGCGTCGTGTGGCGCTCGCTGGCGATGAGCTGGCCGGTGTCGATGCCCTCGCGCTCCATGAAGGCCCGGATGCGCCGGCCGAAGAGGTCGTCCGACATCTTCGAGAAGAAGCCGGCGGGGTGCCCGAGGCGGGCGAGGCCGAGGGCGACGTTGAGCGCCGAGCCGCCGATGCGCCCGTTCAGGCCGATGGCCGCGGGATCGGCCTCCTCGCCGCCCGCGAAGAGATCGAAAAGGGCGTCGCCGCAGCTCAGGAACATCGAAGGGCCTCTCGGGATCCGGGATGCGGGGGCACTCGACGCCGCTCCGCCCTCGTCGGCTATCAAAAAACCGCGCGGGGGGGAATGGCGGCGGCGCGCTCAGTCGCGCAGCGAGACGCTTCCGAAGGCCGGGATCTTCAACGCCAGCCGGGCGGGATCGACCCCAGCGACGAGGCCGAGAAAATTGACCTCCAGGCCGCTGCGGAGGCCGAGGCGCAGGCCCGCGTAGCCGAACAGCGACAGGCTGAGCTCTCCGGCCTCGCGGTCGAGATCGACGAGGCGCCCGTCCACCGGAAAGTCGCGCCCGACGGCGGCGGGCGGCAGCACCGCGCCGAGCTGCGGCACGTGGCGCAGCACGTAGGCGACGAAGCTGTTGGAGTTGGGGCCGGGAAAGATCGTGTAGCCGCCGCGCGCGGCGAACGGATAGGCCGCGATCGCCGCGCGCACCGGGGCGATCGCGGCGGTGGCCTCCGCGCCATGGAGGGCCGCGACGAGCCGGGGCGGGTTGGAGTACCAGCGCGCGTCGGCGGGATAGCCGTTGCGCCGGATCGGCGAGCCCCAGCCCACCTTGTCGAAGCGCTCGTAGCTGGTCGAGCCGGCGGGCTTCAGCACGATCCAGGAATGCTCGGACAGCGCGCCCTTCAACCCGCCGGTGCGCGCGGCCAGCACGTAGACCGCAGCGTCCGGGTCGGCACCGGCGGCCGGCAGCAGCGCGGCCGACGACCAGTCGGCGTCGCGCCAGGATGCCGGATGCTCGCCGAGAAGGTAGAGAAGCGCCGCGAGCCCCGCCGGCAGGACGTAGACGAGGGCGACGAGTAGGAGCAGAACGCGCAGGAAGCGTCTCATCGGGTCCGGAGGGCAGGGGGTGAGGGTCGGCGCCGGCGGGCGCCGATCCCGTTCCGATGGGCGAGAAAGACGGGAGAATTGAGACCGATGACCCAAGATCTCGTGATCGAGGCGACGCGCGGCGGCGCGGTGGAAAGCCGGCACCGGGCGAGTCTGGCCGTCGTCGATGGCGAGGGCCGCGGCGTCCTGGTGCACGGCGACGTCGAGCGCCCTGTGTTTCCGCGCTCCGCCGTGAAGGTGTTCCAGGCGATCCCGCTCGTCGAGACCGGCGCCGCCGACCGGTTCGGCTTCGACGATCGCGCGCTGTCGTTCGCCTGCGCCTCGCATTCCGGCGAGCCCGGGCACGTGGCGCTCGCGGCCGATCTCCTGGCGCGCGCCGGGCTCGGCGAGGCCGATCTCGAATGCGGATGTCACTGGCCGTTCGATCAGGTGGTGGCGCTGGAGCTCGCCCGCACCGGCGGCGCCCCGAGCCAGCTCCACAACAACTGCTCGGGCAAGCATTCGGGCTTCCTCTGCACCGCCGTGCACCAGGGCGAGGCGACGGCGGGATACGTGCTGGCCGATCATCCCGTGCAGCGGCGCGGGCGCGACGTCATCGCCGAGCTGGCGCGAACCGCGGTCGGCGACGCCACGCCGGTCGGCGTCGACGGCTGTTCCATTCCGACCTATGCGGCGCCGCTGCAGGGGCTGGCGGGCGGCTTCGCCCGTCTCGTGTCGGGGCAGGGCATCGATGGCGGCCGCGCGCAAGCGGGGCGGCGCCTGATGGCGGCCTGCATGGCCGAGCCCTGGGCGATGGCAGGCACGCGGCGGGCCTGCGTCACGCTGATGGAGGCCGCGCCCGGCCGCGTCTTCGCCAAGACGGGCGCCGAGGGCGTCTTCTGCGGCGCGGTGCCCGAGCTCGGCCTCGGCTTCGCGTTGAAAATCGACGACGGCGCCACGCGCGCCGCCGAGGCGCTGGTGGCGGCGACTCTCGCGACGCTCTGGCGCAACGCGGACCCGGCTCTTGGCGAGCGCTACGAGATGCTGTCGCGGCCCACCTTTCGCAACTGGCAAGGCACCGAGACCGGTGGCATCGAGGTTCGCGGATTGGAGAGCTAGGAGCGAACGGACGGCCCGCGAGGGCAGGCGCAACACGTCGTCGTCGTCGTCCAGCATTGACCGTTTCGGTCGCGGGAGTTCGCGTGTGCCGTTCCCGTCGATCCCGGCGCAAAGCCCATGCCTCTTGCCTGCCGTGCGGGATCGCCGCATGCTGCCAGGCCCCTGAAACGGCGAAGGCCCGGGAGAACCTCGTTGCCGACGCACCGCCAGGACATGCTCATCCTCGACCTCGTCTACGAGACGATCGACCAGCCGGACCTCTGGTCGGACGTCGTCGCCCGGCTGGTGGAGCGGTTTCGGCTGGAGGCCGGCGGCTTCTGCACGCAGAACACGCACCAGACCGACGGGCGAATGGCGGATTCCGATCTGGCGGTGCTCGAAGGCTACGATCCCTTGATGGTGGACCGCTATTGGGAGCACTTCTACCGCCTGAACCCGTTCCTGCGCCCGGACGCATCCCTTCCGGTCGGGGCGGTGTTCACGGATGCGGTGAATCCGGACTGGCGCCGCGGCGAGTTCTACGAGGACTGGTGCCGGCCGCAGCGTTTCGACCATGCGGCCGCGCAGTTCCTGCAACGCGAGGAGAATGGCGCGACGAGCATCGCGGTGCTCTGGCGCTCCGCGCAGGCCGGCGCCTTCGTGCCCGACGAGACGGTGGCGCTCTCGGCCATCATGCATCATGCCAACCGGGCGTTGACGCTGCGCAGCCGCCTGCTGGAGTCGGAACTGCGCCTCGGTGCCCTCGACGGAACGGGCGACGCCCGCGGTGCCGGCTTCGTCTCGCTCGGCCGCGACGGGCGGGTGCGCGAGGCCGACGCCACCGCCCGGCGCCTTCTCGGCGGCACGCCCGACCCGTCGTTTCGAGCCGGTCGCCTGAGGCTCGCCATGCCGGCCGAGCAAATGCAGCTCGACGCGATGATCGCACAGGCCCTGGCGCAGCCGCTGCGGTCGGCCGGCGCGCCCGCGTCGCTCACGGTTTCGCGGGGCGGGGGCGGGCGCCCGCTGATCCTCACGCTCTTCACCACCCTGCCGGGCCGCCGGAGCTTCGCGGCCGATGGCGGCACCTGCGCCGTGCTGCGCGTCGAGGAGCAGGACGAGCCGGCGCCGGCCTTCGGCGAGCGGGTGCGCCGCCTCTTCGGGTTGACCCCGGCCGAGATGCGGCTGGCCGAAGCCCTTCAGACCGGCGGATCGCTGCGCGAGGTCGCCGACCAGCTCGGCATCGCCTACGAGACGGCGCGCTCGCAGCTGAAGATGGTCTTCCAGAAGACCGGCACGCGGCGGCAGAAGGATCTGGCGCTACGGCTTACGAGCCGGTAGAGCCGGCACCTTCGTTCTCCCCGCCGAGTCGGGTTCGCGCGGTTCTCGTTCAGCTCTGCTCGGCGCTGCCGCGCCGACGCGAACTCGCGCGGCGCGAGGCGGGCTTGGGCGCGGGGGCCTGCGCCGGCTCGCTCGCCTCGGCGGGTTTCAGCCGGATGCGGATCATGCCCGAGCCCGTCTTCTCGATGTCAAAGATGCCGACCGCGCGCACGAAGTCGCTCAGCTTCTTCTGGCCGTAGGTGCGGGGATCGAAGTCCGAGAAGCGGTTGAGAAGCTGCTTGCCGAAGGTGCCGAGCGGCACCCAGCCGTCCTCGGTCTCGATCTGGTCCATCACCTGCTGCAGCATCGGCACGGCGGCCACCGACTTGTCGGCGGCGGGCTTGCCGGCGGCAGCCGCGCCCGGAATGAGGTTCTCGGTGTAGATGAAGCGTCGGCAGGCCTGACGGAAGCTCTCGGGCGTCTTCTGCTCGCCGAAGCCGTAGACGTCGAGCCCGTTCTCGCGGATGCGCGCGGCCAGACGCGTGAAGTCGCTGTCGGAGGAGACGATGCAGAACCCGTCGAAGCGCCCCGAGTGCATGAGGTCCATCGCGTCGATGACGAGCGCGATGTCGGAGGCGTTCTTGCCGGTGACGTAGGCGAACTGCTGCTGCGGGATGATCGCGTGCTTGGACAGCACGTCGGCCCAGCCCTTCGAGCGGGTGGAGGAGAAGTCGCCGTAGATGCGGCGCACGCTCGCCTCGCCGATCGCCGCGATCTCCTGGAACAGGCCGTCGGCGATGCGGGCGGAGGCGTTGTCGGCGTCGATGAGGACGGCGAGGCGGGGGGATCGGGCGTCGCTCATGAAGGGCTCGTATCTGCGCTCATAGGAGGGGCGGGAGGCCGGCTCGGAGAAACGCGCGAGGCGGGGCAGGGTCTCGATCGAGGGCCGCGACGAGGCGACGGGTTCGTCCGCGGTTTCCGTGACGACGGGTCGGGGTTCCGCGACGCGCGGCGGAGCGGCCTGCACCGGGCGGGCCGTCGGCGCGGGAACCGCCGCTACGCGCTGCGCCTCGCGGCGGGGGGGCTTGGATGCGCTGTCGGCCGGCGCAGCGGTCGGGCTGGCCGCGGCTTGCGCTGGCTCGCTCGGACGGTCGGCCGGCGCAGCGGCCTTCGCGGCGGGGGCCGGGGTCGGCGCAGCGGTGGGGGCCGGAGCCGGCGAGGCCGCCGGCACCTTGGCCGCAGGCGAGGAGGCCGGAGCCCGCTCGGCCGGCGGCTTGCCGGACGCGGGCGCCGCCCTCGTGCGCGAGCGCGGCGCGCGGGCCGGCGTCTCGTGCGCGGGCGCCGGGGCGTCGGGCGCCGGGGCGTCCTCGGACGTGATCTTCAGGAAGGCGGGGGCTTCGCCATCGCCCCAGTTGCGGTTCACAGCCATTTCTTGTGCCGGAAGAAGAGGAGGGGAAGGAGCGCCGAGAGCACCATGACGCCGAGCGCCATGGGGTAGCCGAGGGGCCAGGTGAGTTCGGGCATGTGGGTGAAGTTCATTCCGTAGATGGAGGCGACCAGCGTCGGCGGCATGAAGCCGACGGCGGCGACCGAGAAGATCTTGATGATGGCGTTCTGCTCGATCGAGATCATGCCGACCGTGGTGTCGAGCAGGAAGGTCGTCTTGTTCGAGAGGAACGAGACGAAGTCGTTGAGCGAGGAGACGTCGCGGGCCATGGCCTTCACCCGAAGCTTCAGTTCCTTCTGCGGCTTGCGCCGGTCGAGCACGAACTGGAGATAGGGCAGCAGCCGGTCGAGGGTCGCCAGGCTCTCGCGCGTTCGCGAGGAGAGGTCGCCGGCGGCGCCGATGCGCTTGAGAAGTTGCTGGAAGTCGGCCGTCGGCGTCGGGGTCTTGTCGTCCGAGGAGCGGAAGATGTCGGTGCCGATCCGGTCGAGATCGGCGGCGATCGCCTCCAGCATGTCGGCGACGCGGTCGATGACCGTTTCCAGAAGGCCGATCATGATGGAATCGGCGCTCTGCGAGCCCCGCCGCGAGGGCTTGGGCGGCGCCGGCGGCGGTCCGTAGTGCAGCGGGCTCGGCAGGGCCTGCTTGCTGCGCGCGCCTTCGCCGTTACCGCTGCCGCTGCCGTCGCGGCAGAGCTTGGTCGAGAAGATGTGGAAGGATTTCGGGTCGGTGTAGCGCAGCGTGATCAGGCGGTTCTGCACCAGGATGAAGGTCACCGGGCCGAAATCGGGCCGCCCCTCGTCCAGTCCGTAGACGAGCGAGGCCGTCATGAAGTCGCCGCCGTCCTCCGAGTAGAGCCGACTGGAAACCTCGATCTCGCGCATTTCCTCGCGCGTCGGCACCTCGATGCCGCACAGGGTCTCGATCGCCATCTCCTCGTCGCGCGTGGGATTGCGCAGATCGAGCCACACGGCTTCCGGGGGGATCTCGTCCGCATGCACGCCGGGATGTCGGCGGACGTGCGAACCGAAGGCCGTGTAGGCGTCGATCATGAAGCGTCTTCCTCGGGCGGCGTCGGGGCCTCGGGCGCGAAGCGACGAACGGCACGCGACCCGCCAGGGGGGCGGTCACCGTTCGTCACGAGGCAGGGTGAAGCCCGCACGGGCTCGGAAAGCAAGCGCGATTTCGCAGCCGGTTGGCCGGCGGCGATGCAAGACGTGCGGTGCGCAGGAGCCGCAGGCGTTGGCGACCCCTGCGCGACCCGCGTCAAACGAACTGTGCGAGCGCGGGAACCGAGGAGATCGCCTGCTCGACGGTGTCTTCGCCGGCGGTGGACTTGGAATAGGCGATGAGCTCTTCGGCGACCTTGCGGATCTGGCCCATGTCGAGCCCGAGGCCCATGAGCTTGGCGCCGAGCGCCATCAGGCCGCCGCCGCCGAAGTCCACTTCGCCGATGCTGCCCAATGCTTCGGCCGTGCCGGGGGTCTCCGCGATCATCGTCTCGACGGCGGGGTCGGAGCTTTCTTCGCGCAGGAAGGCCAGGATATAGCCGACCGACTGCCGGGCGGTGTTCTCGTCGGTCCCGGTGGACGAGGCGATGCGGGTGAAGAGCTCGTTCATGATGTCAGCATTTTCCGAAAAGATGGGCTTCGATGCCGCCGACCATGGCAAGAGCGCCGCGCCGGTGCAATCGCCGGCGGGTGCGTTTTCCCGTCCGCCGAGGCGGTGTCGGCCCTGCGCCGGCCCTGCGACATGCGCTATATCGATGCGGAAGAGATCAACCGTCCGCCGGGGAAGACGCCGCCATGCTCGAACAGGGACAGATCTTCCTCGGCGCCGCCGCCTCTGCCGGGGAGGCTGCGAAGGGCGAATATCTCGATCTCGCCTTCGCCAACCGGCACGGGCTGGTGACGGGCGCCACCGGCACCGGCAAGACCGTGACGCTGCAAGTGCTGGCGGAGGGCTTCTCGGAGGCCGGCGTTCCCGTCTTCTGCGCCGACATCAAGGGCGATCTCTCGGGCATCGCGGTGCGCGGCGAGGCCAAGCCCTTCCTCGCGGAGCGCGCGGCGGCGGTCGGCCTCGAGCCCTACTACAACGACTTCTACCCGACCGTCTTCCTCGACCTCTTCGGCGAAGAGGGCCATCCCGTGCGCACCACCATCTCGGAGATGGGACCGCTGCTGCTGGCGCGCCTTCTCGATCTGACGGAAGCGCAGGAGGGCGTCCTCAACATCGCCTTCCGCATCGCCGACGAGGAGGGGCTCCTGCTCCTCGACCTCAAGGACCTGCAAGCGATCCTCGTCCACGTGCTCGACAACGCCGCGGAGATCTCGCGCCTCTACGGCAACGTCGCCAAGGCCTCGGTCGGCGCCATCCAGCGCCAGCTTCTCGTGCTGGAGGCGCAAGGGGCCGGGCATTTCTTCGGCGAGCCGGCGCTGGAGATCGCCGACATCATGCGGGTGGACCGCGAAGGGCGCGGTCTCGTCAGTGTGCTCGCGGCCGACAGGCTGATGCGCAGTCCCCGGCTCTACGCGACCTTCCTGCTCTGGCTGCTGTCCGAGCTCTTCGAGGAGTTGCCGGAGGTGGGCGATCTCGACAAGCCCCGGCTCGTCTTCGTGTTCGACGAGGCGCATCTCCTCTTCAACGACGCGCCGAAGGCGCTGGTCGATCGCGTCGAGCAGGTGGTGCGGCTCATCCGCTCGAAGGGCGTCGGCGTCTATTTCGTGACGCAGAACCCGCTCGACCTGCCGGAAAAGGTGCTGGCGCAGCTCGGCAACCGGATCCAGCACGCGTTGCGGGCCTATACGCCGCGCGAGCAGAAGGCGGTGCGCGTTGCCGCCGAGACCTTCCGCGCCAATCCCGCCTTCGACAGTGCCGAGGCGATCACGCAACTCGGCGTCGGCGAGGCGCTCGTCTCGGTGCTCGGCAAGGGTGGCGTACCGACGATGGTGGAGCGCACGCTGATCCGCCCGCCCGCCGCGCGCATCGGCCCGCTGACGCCCGCGGAGCGCGCCGAGGTGATGCGGGCGAGCCCGCTCGCGGGTAAGTACGACACGGCCGTCGATCGCGAATCGGCCTACGAGCTTCTGAACGGGCGCGCGGAGGCCGAGCTTGCCCGCGAGACGGCCGCCCGCGAGGCCGACGAGGCGCAGGCGGCGGCGCGCCGCTCCGAGGCGCAGCGCCGGGCGGACGCCGCTTCGGCCCGCCGCGAGCCCGGCCGGGCTGGCCCGTGGGGCGGCGTAAGCGAGCGGGAAACGGCTGATGACGGCGAGGCGCCGGCGCCGCGCCGGGTGCCCGAGCGCCGGCCTGCAGCGTCCGGCTACCAGCGCCAGACCGTCGCCGAGACCGTGATGAAGCAGGTCGGGCGCACCGTCGCCTCGACCGTCACCACCGCGATCGTTCGCGGCATCCTCGGCTCGTTCAAGCGGGGACGCTGAACGGCGCGGGCTCGCAGGGCCGGGGCGGCGATCCTATCTGAGGGGCAACGCAACTCCTGGGAAACGCCGCTCATGAAATCGGGCCTTGCCGCCTTCGTCCTCTGGCTCTGCTGCCTCATCGGCATCTGCGGCCTGCACCGCTTCTATCTCGGCCGGCCCTGGACGGGGCTGCTCTGGCTCTTCACCTTCGGGCTTCTCGGCATCGGCCAGCTCATCGATCTCTTCTGGCTGCCCTCGATGACGCGCCAGGAGAATCTCGAGCGCCGCCTCGATCGGGTGGAGGCGGCGCGGCTGCACTGATCCGGCGGGCGGCTCAGAGCAGCGCGGCGGGATCCCAGCCGGCGCTCGCGAGCGCATCGCGCGAGGGCGCGGGCTCGCTCAGCATGAGAGCATGCAGCGCCGGCGTCCGGTCGCCCTTGCCGAGGCCGAGCGCGGCGACGATGCGGCCGTCCTTGGCATAGAAGGCGGTGAAGGAATTGGCCGCGAGATCGCCCTCGACGTGAACCTCGTCGAAGCCGTCGGCATGCCCGAGATAGGCGAGGCGACCGTGCTGCGCCGTCCAGAAGAAGGGCACGCCGCGGAAGGGCTCGGCGCTGCCGAGCATGGCCTGTGCGCCATGGCGCCCTTGCTGCTCGGCGAGGCGCCAATGTTCGATGCGGACCCGCTCGCCGCGCCCGAAGAGCGGGAACTCGGCGATGTCGCCGCCGGCATGGAGGCCTTCCGCGACTCGCAGCGTCTCGTCGGCGACGACGCCCTTGGCCGCCCTCGGCACCTCGCCCAGCCAATCGACCCGCGGCGCGGCGCCGATCGCGGCGATCACGAGATCGGTCTCGACGCGCGTCCCGTCCTCCAGTCGCACGGCCACGACACGTCCGCCGTCGGCTTCGAGCGCGGCGGCTTTGGCGCCGGTTCGAACGTCGACGCCCTTGGCGCGGTGCGTCGCCAGAAGCTGCCCCGCCGCCGCCTCGCCGAACTGCCGAGCGAAGGGGAGGGGATCGCGGGAGAGGACGGTGACCTGCTTGCCCTGTGCGACGAGGCTCGCTGCCGCCTCCATGCCGATGAAGCCGGAGCCGATCACCGCCACGTGGGTCGCCTCGGGGAGCGCGGCCTTCAGGCGGCTCGCGTCTGCGTGGTCGCGCAAGGACAGGACGTTCGGCAGATCGGCATTGTCGAGCCCCAGCGGCACGGCATCGCTGCCCGGCGCAGCGAAGCACTGGTCGTAGCGAAGCTCGCTGCCATCCGCGAAGTGCAGCCTGCGGGCGGCGGCGTCCAGGCGCTCGACCCGGCGCGTGTCGAGCTCGATGCCGAGCGCTTCCAGCCGCTCGCGCGGCAGCAGCGGCAGATCCTCGTCGCGCTTCTTGCCGGTGAGATAGGTCTTCGACAGGTCGGTGCGGTCGTAGGGCGGCTCGCCCTCGGGCGCGAAGAGGAGGATGCGGCCCGCGAAGCCGCCGCGCACCAGCTCTTCGGGGCAGGCGAGCCCCGCCGCACCGGCGCCGACGATGGCGAAGATCCGATCATCGCCGCGCTCGCGGATGGCCGGGTCGGGGTCCGGCCGATGCGCCTTCGCACCGTCGGCGAGTTCCACGAAGACCCGCCCGCCCTCGACGCTCGCCGCGAAGCGCGACAGGCAGCCCTTGCCCGGCGGCTGCAGATGCCCGCCGTCCTCAAGGTCGAAGATCGCGTGATGCCAGGGACAGATGACGCGGTTGCCGACGCGCTGGCCGTTCTTCAGCGGCGCGCCCTTGTGGGTGCAGGTTGCGCCCGTCGCCAGCACGCGGTCGCCGTCGCGTGCGAGCAGGATCTTGAGATCGCCGACCGCGACCTCCGTCAGGCCGTGAGGAGGCAGATCGTCGAAGGCATACACGTCGTGTTTCATGGGAGATCCCGGTTGGCCGCTTCGGGCCATCAACGGGGTCAGTTTGGAGCGGTTCCAGAGAGGGCGGTCGGTTCGCTGGCGTCAGGCCTCACAAGAAAAAGGCGGGAGCCCCAAGAGGTCCCGCCCATTCAGATTCTTGCGCTTGACCGCCGTGCGTTAGGCGACGCCGCCGCCCTGGCTGACGATGACCGTGGCGCCAGATTCGGCGCGATTGTAGAGGTCGATGATGTCGTGGTTCATGAAGCGCACGCAGCCCGACGAGACCGCCTTGCCGATCGTCCAGTATTCCGGCGTGCCGTGCAGGCGGTAGAGGGTGTCCTCGCCGTTCTGGAAGAGGTAGAGCGCGCGCGCGCCGAGCGGGTTCTTGAGGCCGGGGTCCATGCCGACGCCGCGCAGCGGCTCGAGCTCGGGCTGGCGGTCGATCATCTCGTTCGGCGGCGTCCAGCGCGGCCATTCGCGCTTGAACTGGACCCGCGCGCGACCATCCCAGGAGAAGCCGTCACGGCCGATGCCGACACCGTAGCGCATCGCCGTGCCGCCGGGCTCGATCAGGTAGGCGTAGCGCGTCGGCGTGTCGATGATGATCGTGCCCGGCGCTTCCGGCCCGACATAGCTCACCTGCCGGCGCAGGAACTGCGGCTGGACGCGGCGGAAGTCGATGCCGGGAATGAGGTAGCCGTTGTCCTCGATCGGACCGTAGGCGGCCGCGTATTCCGGGCCGATGCCGGGGGGTAGGGGCGTGCCGCCGCCGGCATAGGGCGTCAGCCCGCCGATGGCGGCACGAGGCCCGCTGGCGCAGCCCGCCAGGGTCGCGGCGGCGCCGAGGCCGAGGCCCATGAGAAGGGTCCGGCGGGTCAAGCCGCCGGTCGTCGAAAACTCTGTCATCATCCAGCCATGGACTGGGGCGTGGCGGCGCTTCCTTTATGAGTGGAAGTCGTTCCGCCGCGCCCGTGTAAGGGGTGTTCGCTCGACAATGCTCTGGAAGCCTTTCCGTTCCCTTTCCGGCGGGCACCCTTCGGTTGCATCGCGCATGGATCGAAGGGCGTCGCCGGGTCTTCGAACCGCGAAGCGAACGCGGATGTGACAGGCTGGCAGCGTCGTCCTATACCGCTTCGGCCCCCAGCCGCCGCGCCGCCGCGGCCGGCCGCCGAAAGGAGCTCCTCCGTCATGAGCACGCCGCTGTCTCGCACCTTCACCTTCGTCGACGGATCCTGGCTGGAGGGCAATCCGGCGCTCGTCGGCCCGCGCTCGCACGTCTTCTGGCTGGGGTCCTCGGTGTTCGACGGGGCGCGCTGGTTCGAAGGGCTGGCGCCCGACCTCGACCGCCATGCCGCCCGCGTCAACCGATCGGCGCTGGCGCTCGGCCTGAACCCGACCGTCTCGCCCGAGGAGATCGTCCGCCTGACGCACGAGGGCCTCGGGCGCTTCGACGGCGAGACGGCGGTCTACATCCGCCCGATGTACTGGGCCGAGGACGGCGGCTACATGGGCGTGCCCGCCGACCCCGAGACGACGCGCTTCTGCCTCTGCCTCTACGAATCGCCGATGATCGCCTCCGCCGGCTTCTCGCTGACGCTCTCGCCCTTCCGCCGGCCGACCCCGGAATCCATGCCGACGCTCGCCAAGGCCGGCTGCCTCTATCCCAACAACGCCCGCGCCATCCGCGAGGCGGTGTCGCGCGGCTTCGACAACGCGCTGGTGCGCGACGCCATCGGCAACGTGGCGGAGACCGGCACGTCCAACGTCTTCATCGCCAGGGACGGCGTGGCGACGACCCCGGTGCCGAACGGCTCCTTCCTCGACGGCATCACCCGCCAGCGGGTGATCGCGCTGCTGCGTGCCGACGGGATGGAGGTGGTGGAGCGCTCGCTGACCCCGGCCGACTTTGCGCAGGCCGACGAGATCTTCTCCACCGGCAACCATTCCAAGGTCGTGCCGGTCACGCGGTTCGAGGAGCGCGTGCTGCCGGTCGGCCCGGTGTGCGAGCGGGCGCGCGAACTCTACTGGCGCTTCGCCCGCGAGACCGGAAAAAGCGCGGCCCCTGCGGCTTTGACCGAGGTGCGCGGCTGACAAGCGCGAGAAACGGCCCTAGCTAAGGGCGCGGATTCATCAGCCCGGCCCCCGAGTCGCGGACCGGGACGGGCTGCAACAGGAAGGAGACCAGCATGGCCTTCACGCTCCCCGAGCTTCCCTACGCCTATGATGCACTTCAGCCCTTCATGTCGAAGGAGACGCTGGAATACCATCACGACAAGCACCACCAGGCCTATGTCGACATGGGTAACAAGCTCGCCACCGAGGCGGGCCTCGCCGACGCCTCGCTCGAAGACGTGGTGAAGCAGTCCTTCGGCAAGAACCAGCCGCTCTTCAACAATGCCGGCCAGCACTACAACCACATCCATTTCTGGAAGTGGATGAAGCCGAACGGCGGCGGCAAGTCGCTGCCGGGCAAGCTGCAGACCGCCTTCGACAGCGATCTCGGCGGCTACGACAAGTTCCGCACCGACTTCGTGGAAGCCGGAAAGGGCCAGTTCGGCTCGGGCTGGGCCTGGGTCGCGGTGAAGGACGGCAAGCTTCAGATCATGAAGACGCCGAACGGCGAGAACCCGCTCGTGCACGGTGCGACGCCGATCCTCGGCGTCGACGTGTGGGAGCATTCCTACTACATCGACTACCGCAACGCTCGGCCGAAGTATCTCGAGGCCTTCGTCGACAGCCTCGTGAACTGGGACTACGTGCTCGAGCGCTACGAGGCCGCCGGCGCCTGAGCCGCACCTCGTCTTCGGTTTCGTGCCGGCCCCGTCGCGTGTCTCGCGGCGGGGCCTTTTCGTGGCGGTTGCACTGCGGCGGCGATTGCCGATGGACAGCGTCGGCGGGCCGGATCAATCTGCGATCTGGAATCGTTCCATTCGGGAACGCACCCGGAGGACACAGCGCATGCGCCCGATCGCCCGAACCCTCGTCATCGCTCTCGCCCTGGCAGGGCCGCTCGCCGCCCTCGGTGTCGCCGCGGCCCAGAACCTCGATGTCATCGCCGAGCGCCAGGCCGTGATGAAGCAGAACGGCAGGAGCGCCAAGGCCGCCAACGCGCTGATCAAGGGCGAAACGCCCTACGATGCCGCGGCCGCGCTGCAGATCCTTCAGACGCTGAACGCCGACACGAAGAAATTCGTGACGCTCTTCCCGGAAGATTCCAAGACCGGCGGCAAGACCGAGGCCTCGCCGGCGATCTGGGAAAAGCCGGCCGAGTGGAAGGCCGCCAACGATAAGATGATTGCGGACACGCAGGCTGCCATCGACGCCAAGCCCGCCGACGTCGCCGCCTTCAAGGCAGCCTTCACCACGGTCGCCGCCAATTGCGGCGGTTGCCACAAGCAGTTCCGGGTGGATTGAGGGAACAGGCCGGAAGCGCCATGCCCGCCCGCCGCTTCGCCCTCTCCATCGCGCTCGCCGTGCTGGCCATGGGCGTCGGCGCCTATGCGCTGACGACGCCGCGCCAACTGGCAGCCAACGCCTTGGCGGCGGAGGGAAGCGGCGTCGCGGCGCGGGGCGAGGCGTTGTTCTGGGCCGGGGGATGCGCTTCCTGCCATGCGCGGGCCGGCGCGGAAGGGGAGGACCGGCTGAAACTCGGCGGCGGCGCGCCGCTCGTCACGAAGTTCGGCACCTTCCACGCGCCGAACATCTCGCCCGACCGCGAGCACGGTATCGGCGCCTGGACACTCGCCGACTTCGCCAACGCCCTGCAGCGCGGTGTCGCGCCGGACGGCTCGCATCTCTATCCCGCCTTCCCCTACACGTCCTACGCGCGCATGACGCCGGGCGACGTCGCCGACCTCCATGCCTATCTGGCGACGCTGCCGGCGGTGGCGGCGGATGCGCCCGCCAACGATCTGGCCTTTCCCTTCAACATTCGGCGCGGCCTCGGGCTCTGGCAACTCGCCTTCCTCGATCCAGACCCCGTCGTGGACCTGCCGGCTGACGCCTCCGCGCTGGTGCGCCGGGGGCAGTATCTCGTGGAAGGGCCGGGCCATTGCGGCGAATGCCACACGCCGCGCCGGCTCGGCGGCCTGGGCGGATTGAATCACGCGAACTGGCTCGGTGGCGGACCGGCGCCGGAGGGGCGCGGCCGCATTCCCAACATCACGCCGGGCGGTGCGATCGCCGACTGGTCGCAGGACGACATCGCCACCTATCTCGAAACCGGCTTCACGCCGGAGTTCGACAGCGTCGGCGGCTCGATGGTCGAGGTGCAGCAGAACATGGCGAAGCTGCCGGCCGAGGATCGGCAGGCGATCGCAGCCTATCTGAAGGCCGTGCCGGCGGTGGCGGATGCTGCGGAGGAGGGGGCGGCCAACTGAGCGTTGACGGGCACGCGCGGTCGTGCGTGGCCGCCGCCTCATCGCCCTGCCGGGCACGTCTCCCCGGATGGGGAGACGCTTCGCCGCCGTGATGCCGCCTCGGTCTCGGGCCGCCGTCAGGCCTTCGGCAGCGCCGTCAGGCCCATCAGCTTGAGGGCGAAGGCGTAGATCGTCGCCACCTCGTCGAGCCGCGCGAAGCGGCCGGAGGCGCCGCCGTGGCCGGCGCCCATGTTGGTGCGCAGGATCACCGGGTTGTCGTCGGTCTTCCTCTCGCGCAGACGCGCCACCCATTTCGCCGGCTCCCAATAGGTCACGCGCGGGTCGGTGAGCCCCGCGAGCGCTAGGATCGGCGGATAGGCCTGCGCGGTCACATTGTCGTAGGGGCTGTAGCTCGCGATCGTCGCATAGTCGGCGGCCGAGGCGATCGGGTTGCCCCATTCCGGCCATTCCGGCGGCGTCAGAGGCAGGGTGTCGTCGAGCATCGTGTTGACGACGTCCACGAAGGGCACGACGGCGATGATGCCGCCGAACTTCTCCGGCGCCATGTTGGCCACCGCGCCCATCAGCATGCCGCCGGCCGAGCCGCCCTGCGCGACGATGCGCGCGTGGCTGGTGAAGCCCTCCTTCACGAGATGGTCGGCGACGTCGATGAAGTCGGTGAACGTGTTGCGCTTGTGCTCGCGCCGGCCGGCCTCGTACCAGCGGAAGCCCTTGTCCTTGCCGCCGCGCACGTGGGCGATGGCCCAGACGAAGCCGCGATCCACCAGCGACAGGCAGTTGGTGTTGAACGAGGCGGGAATGGTGATGCCGTAGGAGCCGTAGCCGTAGAGCATGCAGGGCGCCGAGCCGTCGAGCGGCGTGTCGCGGCGGTAGACGAGCGACACGGGAATGGTCTCTCCGTCCGCGGCCGGGGCGAGGATGCGGCGGGTCACGTAGTCGGCGGGCTCGTGGCCGGAGGGCACCTCCTGCGTCTTCAGGAGCCGGCGCTCGCGGGTCTCGACGTCGTAGTCGTAGGTCTGGTTCGGCGTCGTCAGCGAGGAATAGGAGAAGCGGATCTCGTCGGTGTCGTATTCGTAGGTGCCGGAAAGGCCGAGCGAATAGGCCTCCTCGTCGAAGGCCACGACATGCTCGGCCCCGTCGGCGAGGCGCTTGACGACGATGCGCGGCAGCCCGTCCCGGCGCTCCAGCCAGACGAGATGCCGCTTGAGAACGAGATGCGAGAGAATCAGCCGACCGTCCTCGTGCGCCACGAGATCGACCCAATGGGCGCGGTCGGGCGAGACGGCGGGGGCGGAGACGATCTTGAAGTCGCGCGCGCCGTCGGCATTGGTGAGGATGAAGAGCGTGCCGTCGCCGCCGTCGACGTCGTATTCGACGCCGGTCTCGCGCGCCGCCACGAGGCGCGGCGCGGCGCTCGGATCGCCGGCCGGGATCAGCCAGGCCTCGGAGGTCTCGTGGTCGTGAATGTCCACCACCACGAAGTCGCCGGCCTGCGTGGTGCCGACGCCCATGAAGAAGCCGGTGTCGCCCTCCTCGTACACGAGGCGATCCGCGCCGGCGGCCCCGCCGAGCGCGTGGTAGAAGACTTCGCCGGGGCGATGGTTCTCGTCCAGCCGCGTGTAGAAGAAGCCGGTGGAGTTGGCGTCCCAGGCGAGGCCCCCGCTCGTGTCCTCGATGCGCTCGGCCCGGTCCTCGCCCGTGGCGAGATCGCGCAGCGTGATGGTGTAGAACTCCGAGCCCTTGTCGTCGTGCGACCATGCGAGCTTGGTGTGATCCGGCGAATGATCGACGCCGCCGAGCGAGAAATAGTCGATGCCATCGGCCTCCTTCTCGGCGTCGAGGATCACCTCCTCCGCGCCGCCATCTCGCGAGCGGCGCACGAAGCGTGGATACTCGGCGCCGTGCCGATAGGAGACGCCGTAGGCGAAGGGCCCGTCGGGCGCCGGCACGGAACTGTCGTCCTCCTTGATGCGCGCGCGCATCTCGGCGATGAGCGCCGTCTTCAGCGGGTCGAGCTCTCCGAGCACAGCCTCGGCATAGGCGTTCTCGGCGTCGAGATGGCTGCGGATCACCGGATCGAGCAGGGCGGTGTCCTTGAACATCGCCTGCCAGTTGCCGGCACGCAGCCAGCCGTATTCGTCGGTGCGCGAGATGCCGTGGCGCTCGTCGGAGACGGGGCGCATGAGCGCGCGGGGCGGCAGGGCGGCGAGGGGCTGGGGCGCGTCGGACATCGGATCTCGTTTCGGCAGGCGGGATGACAAGGCTCGGGGCGGACGTCTCGGAGCCGAGGTGGCCGCATGTCGCAGAGGGATGACGCCACTCGGCGCGAAAGTCGAGGGCGGGAGTAGGGCGCGTGCCGCGAAGGCGACCGCTGCCGTGCATCGCGCCGACGCAACGGCCGCTCTACGCGACGGCGAGCCAAAGGCCCTCGACGAGGCCGAAAAACCGGCCGCCAAACTTGAAAATCCATGCCGAGGCCATAGTCTAGGTGCAGATACGCAGGAAGGGCACGAAGGCCTTCGGTCAAGAGGAAACCCGAGGGCGAATGGACAGCCTGTCGAACGGACTTCTATTTTTGGCGCTCGCGCTTCCGTTCCTCGCGGCGGTGGTGTCGCCGACGGCGATCATCCTGTTCGGCCGGTTCGGCGCGCTGGTTCTAGCCTTGTTTCCCGCTTCCGCGCTCGCGATCTTGTTTCAGCAGAGCGCGCAGGTGCAGGCGCGACAGTCCATCCTGTTCGGCATCGACTGGATTCCCGCCTTCGGCGTCCGCCTCGGATTTCGGCTGGACGGGCTGAGCTTCGGGTTCGCCTTTCTGATCCTGGCGATCGGCCTTCTCGTCGTCGTCTATTCCATCGGTTACATGCCGAAAGGCTCGCGGCGCGGGCGGTTTCTGGCGTTCATCTTCCTGTTCATGGGATCGATGCTCGGCGTCGTCTTGTCGGACGACCTGATCACGCTCTTCATCTTCTGGGAGCTGACCTCGATCACCTCCTTCTTGCTCATCGGCTTCGACCACGAGCGTGAGGCGGCGCGGCGCGGCGCTATCCAGGCGCTGGTGGTGACAGGCGGCGGCGGGCTGGCGCTGCTGGCGGGGCTTCTCCTCATCCGCGAGGGCGTCGGCGTCACCTCGATGACGCAGCTGCTCGACTCGCCCGAGATCCTGCGATCCAGCGCGATCTACGCCCCCGCCCTGCTGCTCGTGCTCGCCGGCGCCTTCACCAAGTCGGCACAGATGCCGTTCCACGTCTGGCTGCCCAACGCGATGGAGGCGCCGACGCCCGTCTCGGCCTATCTTCACTCCGCCACGATGGTGAAGGCCGGCATCTACCTTCTCATGCGCATGTTCCCGGTGCTTGGCGGCACCGCCCTCTGGGAGACGATCCTGCCGCTTTTTGGGGGTGTCACGCTTCTCGTCGGGGCGTTCCTTGCCATCCGCCAGAGCGACATCAAGCTGATGCTCGCCTACACGACGATCGCCTCGCTCGGCCTTCTCGTGATGCTCATCGGCATCGGCACGGAGATCGCGATCGAGGCGGCCGTGCTCTATCTCTTCGCGCATTCGCTGGCCAAGGCCTGCCTCTTCATGGTGGCCGGCTCGATCGATCATGGCGCAGGCACGCGCGACATCCGCGCGCTCGGCGGCCTCTCTCGCAAGATGCCCGTCACCTTCGCGGCCGCCATTCTCGGGGCCGCGGCGATGGGCGGCCTGCCGCCGCTCTTCGGCTTCCTCGCCAAGGAAGAGGTCTATGCCGCCACCGCGACGGCGGACGTCACGGGCGTCCTCACAACGATCGCGGCGGTGGGCGGCAACGCACTGATGTTCGCGGTGGCGCTGATGGTGGCGTTGAAGCCCTTTCTCGGCCCATTGCCGACCGGCCTTCGCCGGGCGCACGAGACCAACTGGATGATCTGGATCGGGCCGCTGCTCCTCGGGGTCGTCGGCCTTCTCGCTGCGATCTTCTCACAGACGACGCACCAGTTCATCTCCAACCCGATGTCGCCGCCCGACCCCTCGGGCGCGCTCGCCGTCGACATCGCCCTCGGCTTCCATCTCGGCCCGGCGCTGATCCTGTCGCTCGTCACCGTGGCGCTCGGCGTCGGGCTCTATCTTCGCGCGGCCCGGATGCGGGCGGGCGTCGCCTCCGTGCTGGCCTCGATCGGCTGGGGGCCGGACAAGGGCTTCGACCAGGCGATGCGCACCCTCGTGACCTTCTCGTTCCACCTCACCAACCGGTTGCAGCCGGGCCGACTCGACGTCTACATGCGCGTCGTCTTCGGCACGATCGTCGCCACGCTCTGGATCACCATGGTCTGGACGGGCACGCTGCCGGCGATGCCCGCCTTTCCGCGGCTCTTCTTCTACGAATGGGCGGTGATCGGCATCGTGGTGCTCGGCGTGCTCATCGTGGTGCTGGCGTCGAGCCGCCTCACGGCGATCGTCTCGCTGGGCATTCAGGGTCTCGCCGTGGCGCTGCTCTTCATGCTGCTCGGCGCACCCGACCTGTCGTTCACGCAGTTCATGGTGGAGATCCTGTCGGTGGCGATCCTCGCCCTGGTGATGACGCGCCTTCGCCTGATGCCGGCCGACCGGCGCCCCTGGCGCAAGATCCTGCCGGAGGCCTTCCTGGCGGTGGCCGGCGGGGTCGGGTTCGCGCTGTTCCTGCTCGCCATCACGCAGCGCGCCTTCGACCCTTCGGTCTCGGATTTCTTCGCGCGCTATAGCTATACAATCGCCCATGGCCGCAACATCGTGAACGTCATCCTCGTCGACTTCCGCGGCGTCGATACGATGGGCGAGATCGCGGTGGTGCTGACCACGGCGGCCGCGATCCTGGCGCTGGTGCGCATTCGCGCCGCCAAGCCCGACGTACGCCATTCGCGCAAGCGCCGCCGCCGGTCCGGGGAGTTGCACCCGTGAGAACCCTCATCTTCCGCATCACCGCGCCCTATCTTACGGCGCTCATGCTGCTCTTCTCGTTCTTCGTGCTGCTGCGCGGGCACAACGAGCCGGGCGGCGGCTTCATCGGCGGGCTCATCGCCTCTTCGGCCATCGCCGTCTACGGCATGGCCTGCGGGGTGGAGGCGGTGCGCCGCTCGCTCCACTTCCACCCGATCGGCTTCGCCGCCTTCGGGCTGATCCTCGCCGTTCTGGCGGGTCTCATGCCGATCTTCTCGCAGGCCCAATTCATGACCGGGCTCTGGCTGTTCGTCGACATTGCCGGGGGCGAGCTGGCTCTGTCCACGACGCTGCTCTTCGACGTCGGCGTCTATCTCGTGATCGTCGGCGCGATCTCCGCCATCGCCCTGTCGCTCGAAGAGCGCTACTCCGGATGAGGCGAGCTGCCCGATGAACGTCGCCCTTTCGGTTCTGGTCGGGATCATGTTCTCGATCACGATCTACCTGCTTCTGTCGCGCTACATCATCCGCATGTTGCTCGGCGTGGTGCTGCTCGGCAATTCGGTGAACCTGTCGCTCTTCGTCGCCGGGCGCATCGGGCCGATCGCGCCGCCGCTCATTCCCGACGCCCTGTCGGTGCCCGCGCAGGACATCGCCAATCCCCTGCCGCAGGCGCTCATTCTCACCGCGATCGTGATCTCCTTCTCGTTCTTCGTCTTCCTGCTCGTGCTCACTTATCGCGCCTACCAGGACCTCGAGACCGACGACACCAACGAGATGCGCGTCGCCGAACCCGAGAACGAGGGGCTGCCGCCCCTCGGCTATTGAGGAGGCCGCGATGGACGACCAGACGCGGGCCCTCATCCAGGAGGCCATGGTCTTCGGGCGCTTCGAGGCCGAGCAGTATCTCCTGATCCTGCCGGTGGTGATCTGCTTCGTCTTCGGCGCGGCGCTCCTGATGATCCGCCGGCGCATGGACCTGCACCCGGTGGTGGCGACGGTCGGGCTGACGCTGCTGCTCGCCACCGACGTCGCGCTGCTCTGGCGCGTGATCGAGGAGGGCTCGGTGTCGATGGCGATGGGGGGCTGGCGCCCGCCCTTCGGCATCTCCTTCACCGCCGACCTCCTCTCGGCCCTGTTCCTGACCGTGGCCGGCTTCGCGGGGCTCGCCTGCGGCATCTATGCTGGCGCCTCGATCGACGAGGAGGGCCGCCGCTACGGCTTCTATCCCTTCCTCTTCATGGTGATGGGCGGCGTGTCCGGTGCCTTCCTCACCGGCGACATCTTCAATCTCTACGTCTGGTTCGAGGTGCTGCTCATCGGCTCTTTCGGGCTCCTGATCCTCGGCTCGGAGCGCGAGCAGCTCGACGGCGCCACGAAATACTGCTTCCTCAACCTCATCGGCGCGACGCTCTTCCTGCTGACCGTCGGCTATCTCTACGGCGTCTTCGGCACGCTCAACATGGCCGACATCGCGGTGAAGTCGGCGCAGCTCGAAGGCACCGGCGTCCTCCTCACCATCGCCTCGCTCTTCCTCGTCGCCTTCTCGATGAAGGCTGCGGCCTTTCCGCTGAATTTCTGGCTGCCGGCTTCCTACCACACACCCCGTTTCGTGGTGTCGGCACTTTTCGCGGGCCTCCTCACCAAGGTCGGCATCTACGCGCTGATCCGCGTCGTGCTCATGCTGTTTCCGCCCGAGCGGGGGGGGCTCGGATTCGTGATCGCCTGGATGGCGGCGCTGACCATGCTGATCGGCGCGCTCGGCGCGCTGGCGCAGACAGACCTGCGGCGTCTCCTCAACTACGTCGTGATCACCGGCATCGGCACCATCCTCGCCGGGCTCGCCATTCCGCCGGTGCTGGAGAGCACGTCGAGCGCCATCACCACGGGCGCGGCGAGCGTCATCCGGGGCGTCGCGAACGGGCCCTATGCCGACGGCGTCTCGGCCGACGGGGCCCTCGCGACCGGCTTGTCCGGTGCGATCTTCTACGCGCTGCATTCGGTGGTGGTGATGACCGCGCTCTATCTGGCGGCCGGCGTCGCGGCCTTCCGCAACGGCTCCTCGTCGCTGCACGAGATGGGGGGGCTGTGGCGGCGTCATCCGCTGTTCTCGGCGATGATGCTCGTGCTGCTGCTCGCGGTATCGGGGCTGCCACCCTTCTCGGGCTTCTGGCCGAAGATGCTGCTGGTGCGCGCCTCGATCTCGGCGGGCCTGCCGTGGCTGGCGGTCTGCGTGCTGGTCTCCGGCTTCCTCCTGACCATCGCCTGCGTGCGCGTCTTCGCCTTCGCCTTCTGGCGGCCGGCGCCGGCCCAGGCCGAGGGCGGCGACGGGCACATGGGCTCGGACGACGCCTTCCGCGCGCCGCCGCCGGGCCGTCCGTTGGCGCTGGTGCCGCTCGTGGCGCTGTCGCTCTTCGTGGTGGCAGTCGGCATCTGGCCGGAGCCGCTGGCTGAACTGACCTTCGCCTCGGCACACCAGATCCTGAAGCCCGCCGCCTATCTCTCGTCCGTCATCGGGAGCGCGCCATGAACCCCTTCGTCGTCAACCTCCTGCTGGCCCTGGTCTGGCTGGTCGTCACCGGCGGCTTCAGCCTCGCCAACCTGATCTTCGGCTACATTCTCGGTGCCGCGACGCTCTTCCTCATCCGCGAGCAGATCGGCGCGCGTGGCTATTTTCGGCGCGGGCGCGAGGTCGTCGGGCTGATCGTCTTCCTGGTCTACGATCTCGCCGTCTCGGCCTGGCGGGTGGCGCGCGTCGTGCTCTCGCCGCGCCTCGACGTGAAGCCCGGCGTCTTCGTCTACAAGCACCGCGTCGAATCGGAGTTCGGCATCGCCCTTCTCTGCAATCTCGTCGGCCTGACGCCGGGAACGCTGATCTTCGACATCTCGTCCGACAACCGCACGCTCTTCGTCCATGCGCTCGACTGCTCCGATCCCGAAGCACGCCGGCGCGAGATCGCCGACGGGTTCGAGCGCCGGATCCTCGAGGTGTTCCGATGACCCTCCTGAAGTTTTCCGAACTCTTCCTCGACACTGCGCTCGATCTGGCGCTGGCGATCCTCTGCCTCGCCTTCTTGCTCACGGTGATCCGCATCTGGCGCGGACCGACGTTGCCCGACCGGGTGCTCGGCCTCGACGTCCTCACCTCCTCGGCGATCGGCTTCATCGCCGTGATCGGCATCGACACCGGCTTCACCCTCTATGTCGACGTCGCCATCGCGCTCGGGCTGGTCGGCTTCCTCGCGACCATCTCCTTCGCGCGCTTCATCCTGGCGCGCGGCGACACCGAGCGATCGCCCGTCTCGGTGACCGAGCCGGTGGCCGACGAGATCGTGCTCGGCGAACCGGAGACCCGCCCATGACCGGCATCGGCAACATTCTCGCCGGGATCTTCGTGGTGATGGGCGCGAGCTTCGCGCTAGTCGCGGCGATCGGCATCCTGCGGCTGCCCGACTTCTACACCCGCATGCACGCGGCCTCGAAGGCCGGCACGGTCGGCTCGGTGCTGGCGCTCGTGGCGCTCGCCATCGTCTCGGTGGAGACGGCCGAGGTCCTGCGCGCCATCGCCGCCATCGTGTTCTTCTTCCTCACCGCGCCGATCGCCGCCCATCTGCTCGGCAAGGCCGCCTATTCCGCAGGATACCGGATGTGGGACGGCTCGGTGCTGGACGAGATGGCCTGCCCGCCGAGCGAGAGCCGCGGCCCCGGCGACCGGCCGGCGGAAGACCAGCGGCCGATCCTGTGAGGGGAGCGCCGGTCGCACGAGCAGGTCTGATGACGGTCGGGTACGCCGCATGATGCGAACGAGCGTCTTCTCCCGTGTCGCGATCGCCTTCGCCGGACTCTTCGGCGCTCTGGGAACGGCCGGCGCGGCGCTCGCTGCGCATGGTGGCGGCGACCGGCAGATGCTGACGATCGCGGCCGCCATCGCCTTCGTGCACGCGCCGGCGCTGCTCGCCCTCGGGCTGGCCGCGCCCGGCCGGCTGCGCGCCGTCGCTCTGCCGGGCGCGGCCTGGATCGTCGGCGTGCTGCTCTTCTCCGGCGATCTCGGCTCGCGCGCCTTTCTCGACGGCCGCCTCTTCGTCAACGCCGCGCCCACCGGCGGCTCGATCCTCATTCTCGGCTGGGCGAGCCTCCTGGTTCTCGCGTTCCTGCCGACGCGCGATCCCGCGGCTTGACGCGGCAGGGGCGAACCGGTGCAACGACGGGACGAGAAGGGGAGGGGACGGCGATGACCGGTTTCGACAAGGCCTTGTTCGCAGGGCGAACGATCGTGGTGACGGGGGCCGGTCGCGGCATCGGCGCGGCGGTCGCGGCGGGCTTCCTCGCCTGTGGCGGGCGTGTCATCGCCCATGCCGGCCGCTCGCTGGAGCATGCCGAGACCGATCTTCTGGCACGCGTCGCCGGCACCGAGCGCGACCGGCTGACGCTTCTCACGGAGGATCTCGGCCGGCCCGGCGGCGGCGCGGCGCTGGCGGCGAAGGTGCTGGCCGAGACGGCGACCGTGGACGTCCTCGTCAACAACGCAGGCACGATGGGCGGGCGCATCCGGGCGGGCGAGGAGACGGCCGAGACCTACGACCACGTGCTCGATCTCAACATCCGGCAGGTGGTGGACCTCACCGGCCGGCTGCTGCCGGCGCTGCGTGCGGCGGAGGCGGCTGCGATCGTCAACACCGTGTCGATCTCGGCGCGCTCGGGCGGCAGCGCCGGCTCGGCACTCTATTCGGGCACCAAGGCCTTCGTCTCGGCCTGGACGAAGACGCTGGGCAAGGAGCTTGCGCCCGACGGCATCCGCGTCAACGCGGTTTCGCCCGGCACGATCATGACCGACTTCCACCGGCGCTATTCGTCGGAGGAGAAGCTGCGGGCCACCGCCGAATCCATCCCGCTGAAGCGGCTCGGCACCGCCGACGACTGCGCGCCGGCCTATCTCTTCCTCGCCGCGGACGCGTTGTCCGGCTACATGACGGGACAGGTCGTCGAGGTGAACGGCGGCCAACTCATGCCCTGAGGCGGCCTGCCTGGAACGAGATCGCCGTCGCCGGCCAATCTCACATTGCCGGACGCCAGCGGAGCGAAAAGCGGCATCGCCGCCCTCGCTTCCCGCATCGTCAGGGGTTGGACGTCGGTGCGACCGGCGCGGAGAGGGCCGCTGCCGGCCCGCCGCGGATCGCCGCCAGGATACGCTCTGCCATCGCGTCGTAATTGCCGTCGAAATGGTGGCCGCCCTCGATGCCCAGCTTGGTGACGGAGGCAAGCGCCGGGTCGAGGCAGGCGTTGTCCTCTTCGTCCTCGGTGCCGTAGACGCAGAGAACCTTGGGCGGCGGCATCGTCTGGATCGCCGGCACCACGGCATGGTCGCCGGTCGAGAGGCCGAGCCAGCCGCCCACCGAGATCTGGAAGCCGGTCTGCTGCGAGGGGGCGAGCAGGCCGATGAGCGAGATCTTGTCGGTCCAGGCCTGCGGCAGATGGCCGTAGGCGAAGGGCAGCGTGTCGGCGCCGAACGAGTAGCCGAGCAGCGCCACGGGCACGCCGGCCTTGGGGTTGGCGTCGCCGAGCATGGTGGCGATGTCGGCAGCCATCTCCTCCGGCGTCTTCTCCGACCAGAAGTAGCGCAGCGCATCGACCCCGATCACCTCCACGCCGTGGGCGGTCAGCCAGTCGCCGATCGTCTTGTCGAGATCGCGCCAGCCGCCGTCGCCCGACACGAAGATGGCGACCGCCACGGGGTCGCCCTTCGGCTTGCTGACGACGATGGGCAGGCCGTTCGAGTCGGCCGCGGCGATCGCCACGGCCGCCGCCACGGCGTCGTCCGCCGCGCTGTCGCCGTCGCGCTCGATCACCGTGCCGGCTTGAAAGGGTGCGGCGAGGGCGGTCGCCTTGTCCGTACCCTCCGCATCCACGAAGGTGAAGGGGTTGGGAATCGCAGCCGCCCGGTCGTAGGCGAAGGTGCCGCCGGCCGCCGGCGTCGCCTTCGCACCCTCGCAGACCGGGAGCCTGGAGCGCACCGAAGGGGTCGCGCGTAGGCCGACGCCGCCTGCCACCGTCGCGTCCGGCGCATCGGCGACGCTCGCATAGGCGAAGGTCGCGCCTGCACCGCGGCCCACCACCACCGGGTGGAAATAGGTGTCGAGCGCGAGGGTGCGCAGCGTTTCCTTGGCGATTCCCTCGATGTCGGAGCCGAGATACAAGCACTCGTCGCCGGGCTCCGCTCCGGCTTCGAGCTCGCTCCGCCACCGGTCGAGATCGACGGGCATCACGATGAGGCCGGCATCGACCAGGCGCGCCGCGAGGTCGCGGTCGGCATCATTGATGCCGCCGGTGTCGGAGACGAGGAAGACGAGGCCCGTCGGGTCGTCGTCGGGCACGAGGACGCCGATGCCGTGGAGGTTCTCGTAGGAGACGGTGGCGGCGGGAACGGCGGCCGCGGTCTGCGATCCCACGCGCGACATGACGAGCGATCCGGTAAGGAGGCCGGCGGCGACGATGGCGGTGAAACCGCCGAGAAGGGTCAGGCTGCGGTTCATGAATCCTGCTTCGGGCGGCCGGAGATGAGGGTGGTGACGTCGACGAGCACCTTGGCCGTGTCGAAGCCGCCGGGGCAGACGAGATAATGCGGCGTCCAGACCGGGCCGAACTTCTGCTTGAAGGCCTTCAGCCCGTCGAAGCGGTAAAACGAGCCGCCGCGCCGGTAGAGGAAGGAGCCGAAGCGGTTCCAGCGCGAGGCGCCGCGCCGGTCGACGAGGCCCGAGAGTGGCGCCGCGCCGAGATTGAACCAGCGATAGCCCTCGTCCTTGCCGTAGAGCAGGATGCGGGCGAAGAGCGCGTCCATGATGACCTTCGAGACGTCGGGCCGGAAGCGCATCAGGTCGATCGACAGCTCCTGCTTGTCGGCGCCGCGCCAGAGATTGGCGAAGGCGACGATGGCGCCGTCCTTCTTCATCACCGCCATGTCGAAATGCTGGAGATAGGCCGGGTCGAAATAGCCGAGCGAGAAGCCTTTTTCCGAACCCGACTTCATGTCGAGCCAGGCGTCGGAGACTCCCCGCAGCTCGTCCATCGCCGCCGCGACTTGGTCGCGCGAGAGGATGGAGAAGGCGAGGCCCTCGCGCTCGGCCCGCCGGGTGGCGGTGCGAAGGTCCTGCTTCTTGGCGCCCTCGATGGTGAAGGTCGTCAGATCGACGCGTGCCACCTCGCCGAGCTTCAGCGCCACGAGGCCCATGTCGAGGAAGAGCGGCAGGCTTTCGGGCATCACCTCGTAGAAAACCGGGCGCTCGGCCTGCCGGTCGGCGAGGTCGCGGAAGGCCCAGGCGAGCTCGGAGACGGTCTCGGGCGGGCCGATCGGCTCGCCGAGCGCGATGAGGCTGCCGCCCGAGCGGGCGTACATCACGAAGCCCTTGCCGTCGGGCGACAGCAGGAACTGCTTGTCGCCGAGCAGTGCCAGTGCCGCCACGGTGTTGGGCGAGGCCTCCACCAGCTCGGGGATGGCGTCGGGAATGCGCGCGTTCTTCTGGACGCGTTCGGTGCGCCGGTGGATCGCGACGTCGAGGCCCACCGCCGCGATCACGGCAAAGGCCACCACGCTGGCGCGCAGGAAGCGCGAGGCGTTGTCCTCCATCGCGAAGTTCCACCACATGTCGTTGGCGTATTCGACGTTGCGATAGGCGAAGAAGCCGAGCCAGACCGAGGCGACGACGGTGGCGACCACCGCCACGAGCCAGCTCCAGGTGACCGCGAAGGGGTTGATCGCCGAGCGGCGATAGAAGGCGTGGCGGAAGCCGAGGAGCAGCGAGGCCAGCACGAGAAGGATCACCGCCTCTTCCCAGTCGAGCCCCTTGGAGAGCGAGAACACCGCGCCGGCCACGAGCAACGCCAGCGACACGATCCAGGCCCGCCAGAGCCGCTTGGCCAGACCGCGCGCCACGATGAGCAGCGCCACGCCGATGAGGCTCGCCGCCATGTGCGACATCTCGATGAAGGGCAGCGGGAGCACGTCGTTCAAGGCGCCGAGCCGGTTTTCGACGCCGGGCGTCGCGCCCGAGAAGAGCAGCACCAGACCGCCGCCGAAGGCGAGCACCGCCACCGTCGGCGGCACCAGCGGCTCGAAGGCGCGCACGAACTCGAGTGCCGGGCCCTTCAGCTTCGAGCGCCGCCTGACGACCTCGACGACGAGGAGGCCGATCACCGTCACCACCAGCGGCAGCACGGTGTAGATCAGCCGGTAGAGGAGGAGCGCCGCCACCACGTCGGCGCGGTCCGACAGGCCGAGGCTGGCGATGATCGTCGCCTCGAAGGTCCCGAGCCCGCCCGGCGCGTTGGAGGCGACGCCGACGATCACGGCCACGGCGAAGACGAGCGTGAAGAGCGTGAACGAACCGACGCTGCCCTCGGGCATCAGCACGTAGAGCGTCGCGGCGGCGGCGCCGACGTCGGCGATGCCGGCGAAGATCTGGACGATGGCGCCCTTCTGCGTCGGTAGCGGCAGGGTGAAGCGGCCGAGACGCGCGGTCTTCTCGCTGCCCGAGAGCCAGACCACGAAGGCCCCGACCAGCGCGATGAGCACGACGCCGATCGCGACGTCGACCACCGGGTCGAGATCGCGCAGGATCGGAACCTCGCTGGGATCGAGCACCAGCGCCGTGCCGATCATGATGGCGAGGGCGAACCAGAGCGCGAACCAGGAGGTGCCGACGATGCGCCCGATATCGGCCAGCTCGATGCCGCCGGACTTGTAGACGTGGTAGCGCAGCGCGCCCCCCGTCAGCAGCGGGAAGCCCAGCGCGTTGGAGATCGCGTAGCCGGCGGCTCCGACGGTGGCCGCGACCGGACGCGAGACCCGGCCCGGCGCGATCGTCTCCACCGCCACGACGTCGTAGAGCGAGACGGCCGCGAAGCTGACCGCGGTGAACAGGACGGCGAGCGCCAGATCGAGCGGCGAGACGGCGGCGAGCGCGCCGTGCACGTCGGCGAGCGTCAGCGACGAGACCATGCTGCCGAGCGCGGCGAAGGCCGCGATCGTGATCGCCAGACCGACGGCGAGCGGCAGATAGCGACGCCAGGTGCGATGGCCCGCTGCGGCGGCAGGCTGGGCGGACGGGGTTTCAGCGCTCATGGGAATGACAGTTCCGATCGACCCGCAAGCCGGAGGGCTCGCGAGACGCGACTTAACCGAACTTCGCGACGGAACAAGCGCGCGGTCGCTCCTTGCGGAAATTTAAGTCGGCGGCCGGGTGAAGGGTTCGTCAACCATGACGTCGGTTTTGGCCCTCTGCCTGCAGGCACATTCCGGCATCGGCGATGGACGTAAGTACTCCTTATAGGGGTGCATGTTCGATGTCGGGCGATGTGGCGGAGGCGTTTCTTCCCTCACGACGGATTCGAGGACCCGACGATGATGCGATGGACGATTTCCCGCAAGCTCCTGCTTCTGTCCGCGATGGGGATTGCCTTGTTCGTGGCCTCCGTCGCGTTGCAGCTCTGGCAGCTCGAGACGCAGATGTGGAACGATCGGCGGGAGATGCTGAAGGGGCAGGTGGATTCCGCCGTCACATCGATCGCCGATCTCGACCGGCGCGCGACCGCAGGCGAACTCACGCTCGACGAGGCGCAGGCGCGAGCGCGCGCCGCCATTCGTCCGATGCGTTTCGGCAATGGCGACTACATCTTCGTCTACGATTCGAAGGGCATCCGCCAGATCTCCGCGAAGGCCGAGGAGGAGGGGACGAGCGCCTGGGACAGGACCGATCCGAACGGCGTGAAGCAGGTGCAGCAGATGATCGCCCGGGCCTTGGAGGGCGGCGGCTTCACGGATTACGCGACGAACCGGCTGAACAGCGACGCACCGGTGCCGAAAACGAGCTACTCCCGCCATTTCCAGAACTGGGACTGGGTCGTCGCCACGGGCACCTATGTCGATGACATCGACACCATCGTCCACCAGCGCATGTTCGAAAGCGCGAGTTGGGCCGGTGCGGCGGCTCTTCTCCTCGGCCTCGGTTCCTGGTGGATCGCTCGTGGAATCGTCGGTCCTCTGCGGCGCGCCGTGGCGATGGCGCAGGCCATCGGCCAGGGCGACCTGACCATCCGCGCCACGAAAGCGGGACGCGACGAGATCGGCGACCTGCAGCGGGCGATGACGGCGATGTCGCAGAACCTTGCCGAGATCGTCTCCGACGTTCGCGGATCGGCGCTTCAGGTGGCGTCCGGCTCCAGCCAGTCGGCGGCGACGGCCGACCAGCTCTCCTCCGGCTCGACCGAACAGGCCGCGGCCTCCGAGCAGGCCTCGGCGGCGGTGGAGGAGATGACGGCCAACGTGCGCGGGAATGCCGACAACGCCAGCCAGACCGAGAAGATCGCGAGCCAGGCGAGCCTCGCCGCCGAGCGTACGGGGGCGGCGGTGTCGGGCTCGGTCGAGGCGATGCGGGTGATCGCCGAGAAGATCCAGGTGGTGCAGGAGATCGCCCGGCAGACCGATCTTCTGGCGCTGAACGCCGCGATCGAGGCGGCGCGCGCCGGCCAGCACGGCAAGGGCTTCGCGGTGGTCGCTTCGGAGGTGCGCAAGCTCGCCGAGCGCAGCGCGGAGGCCGCCACCGAGATCGGCGCCCTGTCGGCGCAGACCCTGATCGCCTCGCGCGAGGCCGGCGACATGCTGGGCGCGCTCGTGCCCGACATCCGCCGCACGGCCGAACTGGTGTCCGAGATCTCGGCGGCCTGCCGCGAGCAGGCGGTGGGCATCGAGCAGATCAACCAGGCGATCGGCCAGCTCGACCAGGTGACGCAGTCCAACGCCGGCGCGGCCAACCAGATGTCGGCCACCGCCGAGCAGCTCTCGGCCGAGGCCGGACGACTGGCGGAGCGCTCGTCCTTCTTCCGCCTCGACGATTCGGCGCCCCTCGCCCCAGCGAAGGCAGCCGTGGCAGCGCCGGTCGCCGCTCTCGCTCGCATGCCGGCCCGTAGCCGTCCCGCATCGGCGCCGCGCCCGGCCGCGTCTCGCCCCGCCGCCCAGGACGACGGCGGCTTCGCGCTCGACCTCGGCAACACCGGATTCGAGCGCATGAGCGCCTGACCGCCGGTCGACGCTCATGGGCAGGGGCGAAAACCCGTCCTGCCCGTGGGTTCAGGGAACCTTACGCCGGTCTCGCGCGTCCTTCCGACATCCTAATTTTTCGGAAACTCCCATGCGCAGTCGAACCTCCGCCGCGGTCCGCGTCGTCCGCTACACGCTCCTCGGCCTCTGCCTCCTGTTTGCCGGGGGCATCGCCTTCCTCGCGATCAGCGACCACAGCCAGGTGGAGGCCGACCCGCTCTCCGACTATCGGGCGCGCGAGACCACCCGCTGAACCTCGCCGGGCGCGCTCGCCTCGCGAGGTGAAAGCGCCTAAGGGACGGCCGCGAACCGTCGATCCGGCTCGCTCCCATCCTTGGAGACGTCGTTGCGAGCGCCCATTCCCATCACCGACCCGTCGGATCCGCGCATCGACGCATACCGCGACGTGCGCGACCGCGACCTGACGGGTCGAGGCGGCTTCATGGCCGAGGGCGCGGTGGTGCTGGAGCAGCTTCTGGCATCCCGGCGCTATCGCCCGGTGTCTCTTCTCGTGCTGCCCGGTCGCTGGGCGGGCCTCTCGGCGCGGCTCGCCGCGTTGCCCGACGACGTGCCGGTGTTCACCGCCGAGCGCGCCGTGTTCGACGCGGTGTCGGGCTTTCCGATGAACCGCGGCATCCTCGCCCACGGCACGGAGCGCAGCGGTGGAGAGGACGTCGCCGAGCCGATGGAGGCGGTGCTCGCGTGGACAGTGCGCGAAGGCGGCACCGTCGTCGTCGCCTGCGGCCTCACCAACCATGACAATGTCGGAGGGCTGTTCCGCAACGCCGCCGCGTTCGGCGCGGGCGCCGTGCTGCTCGACGATCGCGCCTGCGATCCGCTCTACCGTAAGGCGATCCGCGTTTCCGTCGGCACGGTGCTGACGGTTCCCTTCGCGCGGGGCGGGGCTCCGTCGCAGATCCGCGCGCTCCTCACCGATGCCGGTTTCGAATGCCTAGCGCTGTCGCCGGGCGGCGAACTGCGGCTCGACGCGATACGCGAGCGCCGGCCTCGCGCCCTGTTTCTGGGAACGGAAGGGGAGGGGCTCGACGGACGCTTCCTCGCCGAGTGCCGGTCGCTGCGCATCGCGATGGCGCCGGGGCTGGACAGCCTCAACGTCGCGACTTCGGCCGCGATCGCCCTCCACCATTTCTTTTCGCTGTCGTCGCCGGATTGACCTCTGCCGCCAGGGAGCCGGCGCCGGCGCCTCGGGTCTCGTCGATGATCGGCACAGGCGAGCCCTCTCCCTCGGTCGCCATCAACTGGCGCACGCGCGCCGCCAGGGTCGAAGCCCCCCCGGCGGAGGCCGTCGTCGCCTCGTCCTCGGCCAGAAGCTGCGCCACCGGCGACTGGGGCCCTTGCGTCTGAACCTCCTTGTGGAGAATGCGAGCGGCGATGTCGGTGATCCGCTCGCGGATCTCGGCATTCTCCTCGCGCGTCGGCTCGCGCCGGGCGCCGGCTCGCGCGGCGATGGCGGCGCGCAGCCGGTTGCTGCCCGAAGGGCCGGCCTCACGGGTCTCTCGCTGGGAAAGGGCGGGAACCGGGACCGGGGCGGAGAGAGCGACCGACGATGGCGATGCGTCGCTGGCGTCGAGCGCCCGGCCCGAGGTCTCGCCGTCTGCCGTGGAGGCCGCGATCGCGGGGACGCCGATCGGAGCGGCGGAGGGCGTGGAGAGCGAAGGCGAGGGAGCGGGCTCCGGTGTCTTCGCCGCGCTCCGTTTCGCGTCGCTCAGATGCAGGATGCGGGTCTCGGCGGCGGCAAGCGCCGAGCGCTGCTCGTCGGCGACTTCGCGCAGCGCCTGAAATTCGGCGGCGAGGAGGTCGAGTTCGCGCGCGCGCACCTGCAACTTGTCGCGCAGTTCCTGGCGCGTCTCGTGCAGTTCGTCGCGCTCGCCCGCCAGAGCCGTCAGACGCTCTTCGAGATGGGCGATGGCCTGGTCGCGACGCGTCAGCTCGGCCTCGAGTTCGCTCTGGCGGGTGCGCAGGTCGCCGTTCTCGACGAGGACGCGCCCGGCTTCGGCGCGCTCGCGCACGCCGGTCTCGCGCGCCTCGGCGGCGCGGATCTCGGTGCGGCGCATCTCGAAGGCGGCCGTGGCGCGCACGGCGTCGATCTCGCCACGGATCTCCTTGACGCTCGCCGGGATCGTCGCGTCGAAGTCGCGGCGGGCGAGGCGCTGGGCCTTGCGCCAGAGCAGCGGCACGAGAAGCAGGGCGACGAGGCTCGCCACCAGGGCGCCGAGGGCGAAGACGAGCGCGGTCGCGACCATGGCTATCCCGGATGAGTTCGATCGGACGCGCGGCACGCCCGGCGGTGCGGAGGTGGCGGGACGCACGAGGCCGCAGCCCCGCGCGTCCCGCGCGCGACAAGCTTTAGATCAGCCGGCGTCGCGCTGCAAAGAGGCGTGCGGGTGGCGCGACATCGCGGCCGGCTCGATCAGAAGGGGTTCCAGGTGGCGCTGGGCGTCAGCTTGAGATAGCCGACATTGACGCCGAGGCGCGCGCCGAGGCCGGTCTTGATCGGCACGAGGGTGACCGCCTCGCGCTGGAGGAAGGTCATGCCGAGGCCCCCGACGAGATAGGCGCTGCCGGTGACCCCGACATAGCGCCCGTAGACGCCTTCCACCGAGGGCAGGTTGTAGACGAGCATCATGGTGCGCGCGCCGTCGCCGCCGGCGTCGAAGCCGACGGAGGGGCCCTGCCAGTAGATGCGGTGTTCGCCCGCGTTCTTGGTGAACAGCGTGCCCTCGCCGAAGCGCAGGCCGCCGATGAAGGCGCCCGAGCCCTCCTCGCCGAGAATGTAGCCGTTCGGCAAGCCTTTCTGCTGGAACGCCTTCTCGACGGCCGTGGCGAGCCCGCCCGCCGTCGCGCCGAAGAAGCGGTGCCCCTCGGTGACGATCTCGTCCATCGAATAGCCGTTGCTCTGCTCCTGCGCGGCGGCGGGGGCAGGGGCGAGTGCGACGAGCGCCGCGCTCGCCGCGAAGGCAGCGAGGGACAGGCGGCGGATCTGGCGGGCGATGCGAGACATCGATCGGCTCCTTCGGATGGCGCGAGACGCGGCCGCGACGCCGCGCGAGGGCGAACGCGGGCGGCATGCGGCGAGAGCGCACAGATTGCTCCCGTTAAGGTTGCCAGATCGCTAACGCGCGGCCGGGCGCGGCATCCTTTTTCGCGTGCGTGCGCGTGGCAACCGCGTCCCACCCGGCAGCCAATTGCGGCGGCGGGCGGACGCGCCTCTCGCGAAGCCGCGCCCGGCATGTTACCGCGCCAGTCGGATCGATCGAATTTTAACCGTCTCCTCACCACAGGGATCGCCGATGACCCACCTGCCCGACTTGTCCGCGCCGGATCTGGCGGCGCTCCTCGCCAGCCGTCTTTGCCACGACATCATCTCGCCGGTCGGGGCGGTGCAGGCAGGGCTCGAGCTTCTCGACGAGATGCCCAACGATCCCGAAGCGATGGCGCTGGTGCGCCGCTCCACGCAGAGCGCGGTGGCCAAGTTGCAGTTCGCGCGCGTCGCCTACGGCTCCTCCGGCTCCACTCTCGCCCAGATCGACATGGGCGACGCCAAGTCGGTGGCCGAGGGGCTGATGGCCTTCGAGAAGGCCGACCTCAACTGGTCGGGGCAGCGCGCCTACGTGCCCAAGAACATCGCCAAGCTCGTGCTCAACCTGGTGATGGTCGCCAATGCCTCCGTGCCGCGCGGGCGCGAGGTGGAGGTGCAGGTCGAGGCGCTGGAGCCCGCGGCCGAGATCACGATCACGGCCCGCGGCAAGCCGCTGCGCGTGCCCGCGCTGTTCCGGGCGCTGCTCGCCGGCGAACTCGGCGACCATCCGGTCGACGCGCATGGCATCCAGCAATATTACACGCTGCTTCTGGCGCGCGAATGCGGGCTCGGCGTCGCGCTCGACATCGCCGAGGAGACCGCGACCTTCACCGTGCGGCCGCTCTGAGAGGCCCGATCTTTCGCATTCGAGCCGTTCGGTTCAGGATTTCTTCGCCGTGCTCGGCAACGGCTCCGCAAAGGATCGCTGCTAGTCTCGCGGGGTGAACAGAAGCCCGCCGATGGCGCGAGCGGAGATGCTGCGGATGATGAAGTGCCTGGTGATCGACGAATCCAGCATCGTGGCGAAGGTCGCGACGCGGATCCTGGCGGGAATCGAGATCGAGACCAGCGGCGCGTTTTCCCTGGAGGAGGCGAGCGCGCAGCTGGGATCGGAGCCGCTGCCGGCGCTGGTGATCGTGTCGGCCTCGCTCGTCGGCATGCCCGTCGAAAAGGCGGTGAAGGCCCTGCGCGCGATGCCCGGCGGCGCGAAGGCTGCGATCCTCGTGTCGATCGTGGAGACCAATCTCGGCGTGATGACCCGCGCCAAGCGCGCCGGCTCCGACGGCTTCATCTTCCGCCCCTTCGACCGGGCTTCGCTGCTCGCCTGGATCGAGCCGTTCGTGAAGGTCGCGGCCTGAGAGGGGTTCAGCGTCGAGCGAAGGCCCGATCTCGCGTCCGCGGTCGATGCCGCCCGAACGCGACGAAGCCCGCGCCGATGACGACGCAGGCTTCGTGATGTCGCACGCGGTCGCCGATCAGGCGGCGCGGGTGTCGGCTTCGGGCTCGCGCAGCACGTAGCCGCGGCCCCAGACGGTCTCGATGTAGTTCTTGCCCTCGGTGGCGGTCGCGAGCTTCTTGCGCAGCTTGCAGATGAAGACGTCGATGATCTTCAGCTCGGGCTCGTCCATGCCGCCATAGAGGTGGTTGAGGAACATTTCCTTCGTCAGCGTCGTGCCCTTGCGCAGCGAGAGCAGTTCGAGCATGGCGTATTCCTTGCCCGTCAGGTGAACCCGCTGGCCGTTGACCTCGACGGTCTTGGCGTCGAGGTTCACCGTCAGGTCGCCGGTGTTGATCACCGACTGGGCATGGCCCTTGGAGCGACGCACGATGGCGTGGATCCGGGCGACGAGCTCGTCCTTGTGGAACGGCTTCGTCATGTAGTCGTCGGCACCGAACCCCAGACCGCGAACCTTGTCCTCGATGCCGGCCATGCCGGAGAGGATCAGGATCGGGGTCTTCACCTTCGACAGACGCAGCGTTCTGAGGACTTCGTATCCGGACATGTCCGGCAGGTTGAGGTCGAGCAGAATGATGTCGTAATCGTAGAGCTTGCCGAGGTCGACGCCTTCCTCACCCAGGTCGGTGGTGTAGACGTTGAAGCTTTCGGACTTCAGCATGAGTTCGATGCTCTGCGCGACGGCGCTGTCATCCTCGATCAAAAGAACGCGCATCACTTAATCCTCTGCATCCGCCCCGCCGTGAACAAAGTTCCGACCAGGTTGGAGTTCGTATTGGAGCTGACTTTGAGCTTGGCATTGAATGGTTAACAATGCCTTCAGGTCTGCCCGTCTCATCAACCTAATCTTTTCAGTCGTGGGTCGCAGATGGCGCGCCGACGCATCGCGATGTCGTCATCGCGGCAGAAAGAAGAGGTGTGCGGCGTTCTAATCAAGCAATTTACTCAGCCTTAAATCCTTACCGCCTATGATTAACGGTGCGCGTAAACAGGTGGTTAAGATCTAGCCGTCGAGGCTTGCCTGAAGCCGCAGATCGCGCCGCAGCACGGGGTTTCATGTGGAGAAACCCTAGGAACAGGAGAATGGCTCGATGGCGAAGCGTGACAACCTCATGCGCCTCACGCGTTTCAAGGTCGCCGAGAAGCGACGCCAGGTGGACCAGCTGCAGATGATGCTCGGCGAGTTCGAGCGCATGGCCGGCGAACTCGACGCCCAGATCGCCAACGAGGAGAAGAAGTCGGGCATCACCGACATCACGCATTTCGCCTATCCGACCTTCGCCAAGGCGGCCCGCACCCGGCGCGACAATCTGATGAACTCGGTCGGCGACCTGCGCATCCAGATGAACGCGGCGCGAATCGCGCTCGAGGAAGCCTCGGCCGAACACGCCAACGCCGAGAAGCTCGAGCAGCGCGACGCCGGCGAGGGACGACAGGTCGCGGTGGCCTGAGGCCGCGCCTCAGCCGTCAGCGATCCGCCCGTGCTCGTTGCGGGCCTCGAGGGTGGGCCTGATCCGATTTTGAGACGTCTTCGGCCCCATGCTCGCGCATGACGGGCCGTTTCGGCGTGGCGCGCCGCGACCAGCCGAGCGTTCGCCAGCTTCGCGAAAGGGGTGGGCTGCTAAGGCGAGGGCAGACCCGGATACACAAAAGACCGGCGGATACGAAAAAACCGGCACGAGGCCGGTTCTTCATCGTTTCTCCCGATATCGGCACCGTCAGTGCAGGTCGAACTTCTTGCGGTACTCCTGCAACTGCGTGGTCCGAAGACCCGCGAGCCCATGGCTGTCGATCGAGACCTGCCAGGACAGGAACTCCTCCACCGTCAGCGTATAGCGGGAGCAGGCCTCGTCGAGGCTGAGCAACCCGCCGCGCACGGCCGCCACCACCTCCGCCTTGCGGCGGATGACCCAACGCCTTGTGTTCGAGGGCGGCAGGTCGGCAATCGTCAGCGGGCTCCCATCGGGGCCGATGACGTATTTCACTCTCGGTCTAACCTGATCGGTCATTGAACTCTCTACAATTACGCAAAGACCTAATCGCCCCCGACCCTAGCCTTCCGCTTCTAAAAACTTCGCTAAGCCCCTTGAAGCAATTCGATAACAGCTTGAACGAATGGGCCTTGGCGAATGTCGTCGTACCGGCGAGCCGGGCGCGCGGAAGACGAGATCGGTAAAACCCGTGACTCTTCGTGCGGTTGGCACGATGGCACGTCGGGATTAAAAGAAAGCGCAATGCCGATCGCGATCGGCCCCCAGCGAGTTGCGCCATGCCCAACAGTCTCGATCTGCCGAAGGCCCCTGCCGACACGCGCGTCGTGGTCGCCATGTCCGGCGGCGTCGATTCCTCCGTCACCGCCGCTCTCCTCAAGGCCGAGGGGTACGACGTGGTGGGCATCACGCTGCAGCTCTACGACGGCGGCGCCACGCCGAAGCGCGCCGGCGCCTGCTGCGCGGGCCAGGACATCGCCGACGCGCGCCGCACCGCCGAGATCCTCGACATCCCGCATTACGTGCTCGACTACGAGCAGCGCTTCCGCGAATCGGTGATCGATCCGTTTGCGGCGAGCTATCTCGCGGGCGAGACGCCGATCCCCTGCGTCGCCTGCAATCAGACCGTGAAGTTCCGCGATCTTCTGGCCACGGCCCGCGATCTCGGCGCCGACGCGCTGGCCACCGGCCATTACATCGAATCGCGCGCCAACGGCACCGGTCGATCGCTCTACCGGCCGGCCGATCTGGACCGCGACCAGAGCTATTTTCTCTACGCCACGACGCAGGCGCAGATCGACTACCTACGTTTTCCGCTGGGCTGGCTGACCAAGCCCGAGACGCGCGCCATCGCCGAGCGCCACGGGCTCGGCGTCGCCTCCAAGCCCGACAGCCAGGACATCTGCTTCGTCGCCAAGGGGCGCTACAGCGACGTCATCGCCAAGCTTCGGCCCGATGCCGGCGCGCCCGGCGAGATCGTGCACGCCGACGGGCGCGTGCTCGGCCGGCACGAAGGCATCCTGCATTTCACGGTGGGCCAACGGCGCGGGCTTGGGCTCGCCTCGGGCGAGCCGCTCTACGTGCTGGCGATCGACGCGCGCGCCGCGCGCGTCACGGTCGGCCCGCGCGAGGCGCTGCGCACGCATCGTCTGGCGCTGCGCGAGATCAACTGGCTGGGCGAGGGGGCTGCCATCGAGGCGGCGCGGGCCGAGACGCCGCTCTTCGTCAAGATCCGCTCGACCCGCCCGCCGGCGCCCGCGCGCCTCGTGGCTTTGGGCGAAGAGATCCGCGTCGAGCTCGCGGCCGGCGAGGAGGGCGTCTCGCCGGGGCAGGCCTGCGTCTTCTATGCCGGCGAGGGCGCGGGCACGCAGGTGCTCGGCGGCGGCGTCATCGCCCGCACCGAAGCCGCCCGCACCGAAGTCGCGACCGGCGCTTTCTATGCCGAGACGAGGGCGGCGGCGACGCTCGTCGCCTGACGGACGGGCCTGTCGGCGGCCGCGTCAGTCGGCGCGGCGCGGCGAGGCGGCAGCGAGGATGCGCACGGTCTCCACCGCCTCCGCAGCGCCGGTGCGTGGGCTCTCGCGCGTCTCGATGCAGTGGAGGAAGTGGCGAAGCTCGCGGTCGAGCGGCAGGCCCGGCTCGGTCTCCAGATATTCGGGATCGGCGTGGCGGAAGGTAAAGCCGGCG
Source organism: Aureimonas pseudogalii (assembly GCF_014196835.1). Lineage (GTDB taxonomy): Bacteria > Pseudomonadota > Alphaproteobacteria > Rhizobiales > Rhizobiaceae > Aureimonas > Aureimonas pseudogalii. Next base: position 113,162 of record NZ_JACIEK010000007.1, on the reverse strand, counting down.
TCCGCCCGGCGCACCTGATGGGCGTAGAGCGCGAGCTTGCGGCCCTCCGGCGCCAGATCGTCGAAGGTGATCATGCCCTCGGTGCCGACCACCGAGAAGCGCCGGTCGCGATAGGGCGAGATGCGCGAGACGTGGATCTCTGCCGTGACGCCGCCGGGAAAGGTCATGGCGATGTCGGCGGCGTCGGTCTCGTTGCTGAGCACCGTTCGCCGCAGCGTCTCGATGCGCTCGGGCGCCGCACCGGCTACGTGCAGCACGAGCGAGAGATCGTGCGGCGCGAGATCCCAGACGACGTCCATGCCGAGAAACCGCCCGAGCCCGAGCCGCGTCGAAGCGATGTGCCGCACCTCGCCGACCGCGCCTTCGCGAACTGCGGCGTCGAGCCGCTCGAACACGGGATGGAAGCGCAGGACATGCCCGACCATCAGCAGCCGGCCGTGCTCGGCGGCGGCGCGGGCGGTCTCTTCGGCATCGGCCGGGTCGAGGCCGATCGGCTTCTCGATCAGCACGTCCTTGCCGGCGGCGAAGGCGCGTCGCGCGGTGGGCCCGTGCAGGCGCGGCGGCATCGCCAGCACGAGGCCGTCGATCGCCCGGTCGGCGAGGACGTCGTCGAGCGCACGGGCCGGCACCGCGAAGCGCTCGGCCAGCGGCGCGGCGCGCGCGGGGTCGGCGTCGCAGATCGCCGCAAGGGCGCCGATCTCGCGGAGCGTGCGCACGTGGTTCTGGCCCCACTGGCCGCAGCCCACCACCGCCAGTCGCTTCGTCATGTTCTGCCTCGCCGCCTGCCTCGCCTCGACCGCTGCCTATCGTTGGCAAGACCTTGCCGCAAGCGGCAGGCGTGGACGAACGGCGAAGTCCGGTGGCCGCTCCGCTGCGGTTGCCGGGGCCTATCGACATGCAGCTAAAGACTTAACGAATTGCGATCCCGTCGTTTCCGCGCCGAGCCCGTTGTTCTTCCAACGGATCGCCCTCGTGAGGGCAAGAGGAGAGACGATCATGAAGGCACTGACCTGGCACGGCAAAGGCGACATCCGCTGCGACACGGTTCCCGATCCCAGGATCGAGGACGACCGCGACGTCATCATCAAGGTGACGGCCTGTGCGATCTGCGGCTCCGACCTGCATCTGATGGGCGGCTTCATGCCGACCATGGAGAAGTGCGACATTCTCGGCCACGAGACGATGGGCGAGGTGATGGAAGTCGGGCGCGCCGCGACGCGGCTGAAGGTCGGCGACCGGATCGTCGTGCCCTTCACCATGTCCTGCGGCGAATGCCGGCAGTGCAAGTGGGGCAATTGGAGCTGCTGCGAGCGCACGAACCCGAACGGCAAGATGCAGGCCGAGCAGTTCGGCTATCCGCTTGCCGGCCTTTTCGGCTTCTCGCACATCACAGGTGGCTATGCCGGCGGGCAGGCCGAGTATCTGCGCGTGCCCTACGCCGATGTGGGTCCGCTCGTCGTGCCGCAGGGGATCGACGACGAGAAGGTGCTCTTCCTCTCCGACATCTTCCCGACGGCCTACATGGCGGCCGAGAACTGCGGCCTGAAGGGCGGCGAGACCGTCGCGATCTGGGGCTGCGGCCCGGTCGGCGTCCTCGCGATCAAGTCCGCCTTCATGCTCGGCGCCGAGCGCGTGATCGCGATCGACACCGTTCCCGAGCGCCTGGCGCTGGCCCGGCAGGCGGGCGCCGAGACGATCGACTTCGGCGACGAGACCGTCCAGGACCGGCTGATGGAGATGACGGGCGGGCAGGGCCCCGACGCGGTGATCGAGGCCGTCGGCATGGAGGCGCACGGCGCCGACACGGTGGCGCAGAAGGTGTCGTCGGCGATCATGGCGGCGACCGTCTCGATGGAGCGCCCCTTCGCTCTCAACCAAGCGATCCTCGCCTGCCGCCCCGGCGGCACCGTCTCGATGCCGGGCGTCTATGCCGGACCCGCCGGGCCGGTGATGCTCGGCGTCCTCATGAACAAGGGCCTGACGCTGAAGACCGGACAGACCCACATGCTGCGCTACATGAAGCCGTTGCTCGAGCGCATCGAGAAGGGCGAGATCGATCCGTCCTTCATCATCAGCCACCGCTCGACCAATCTGGAAGACGGGCCGGAGCTCTACAAGACCTTCCGCGACAAGAAGGACGCCTGCACCAAGGTGGTGTTCAAGCCGCACGGCTAAGCATGCCGCGGGCATGAATTGAAACGAGGGTCGAGCCGGAATGGAACGGAGTGCGTCCCATCCGGCTTGGCCCTTCAGGAAACCGACACGGGGAGTCCATCATGGCCAAGACCACCACCATCGGCGAGGATCCGAACCAGGCAATGCCGCAGGGCCAGCCTCTGGCCGCGGACCGGATCGTCTCGGAAGACGACGCAGGCTCCGCCGCGATGGCCGACGAGGCCGCCGCCGAACGCGGCGAGGGATCGCTCGTGGCGGCCAACCCATCGCCCGAAGCGGCACCGGCCGGCGCCCATCCATCCGCCGGCGACGCCGCCGAGGCGGACACGACGCCCGACGAGGACCCGTCCGCCCAGCGCCAGGGCCATGTCGAGGCCGGCATGCGCTCCTGAGATGACGGGCCGGCACGCGATCACGATCGTGCCGGCCGCACTCGCCAAGTCCAGTTCGATATTGATCGTCAGGGAGAAGAATGGTGGCGGTGGGTGGACTTGAACCACCGACCTTCGGGTTATGAATCCGACGCTCTAACCAGCTGAGCTACACTGCCATGCCAACCATGGGGCCTTGGGCCCCCGAGCCGTTCGAAGCCTTGCGGCGGGCGAACGGCCATCCATCCCGCCGGCCTCTGGACAGCGGAACTGGCGCGGATATACGGATCGGCGCACGGGCCTGTCAAGCCGTTTCCGGCCGGGCGCAACCCACTGGTCGGACAGACCGCGTTGCGGGGAAGGGGTGTCGTGACCGCTGAGACTGCCGCTGCCGGGGACGGCGATCGCCTGCCGAACACCGTCTTCGCGCTCGACGCGGTGACGCTGGCGCGCCGGCTGATCGGCTCGACGCTCACCGTCGATGGCGTCGGCGGACGAATCGTCGAGACCGAGGCCTACCGGCGCGACGACGCGGCCTCGCATTCGTTTCGCGGCGAGACGCTCCGCAACCGCGCGATGTTCGGGCCGGTCGGCCATGCCTATGTCTACCGGTCCTATGGCATCCATTGGTGCCTCAATTTCGTGTGCGATGGCGCCGAGCCCGGCAGCGCCGTGCTGATCCGGGCGCTGGAGCCGCTCTTCGGGCTGGATCGCATGGTGGAGCGACGAGGCTTGGCCGACCCCCGCCGGCTCTGCGCCGGGCCGGGCCGACTCGCGCAGGCGCTCGGCCTCGATCGCTCGCATGACGGGCTCGACCTGTCGCAGCCGCCCTTTCGTCTGACGGAGGGCGACGAAGTACCGGTGCCGATCCTCGTCGGTGCGCGAATCGGCATCAGCAAGGCGGCGGAGCAACCCTGGCGGTTCGGCCTCGCGGGGTCGCGCCATCTCAGCCGCCCCTTCGCCAAAGGGGAGATCGCATCGTCAGGGACGGAAACCGTTTGAAGCGGGCAGGCGGGGCGTTGTAACGCCTTACGGGCGACGGGCTGGTGCCAGTCTCCGTCGCCGGCGGCCGATGCGGGCGTCCGGCTCGAACTCCCAACCCTTGCGATCCCCCATCATGTCGTCCGCGTCCCGCACTTCTCCCGTTCGTTCCGGCAACGCGCTCGTCGGTGTCGGCTTCATGCTCGTCGGCGTGTTCCTGTTCTCGGTCAACGACGCGATGGGCAAGTGGCTGGTGGATCGCTACGCCGTGGGGCAGGTGCTGCTGGTGCGCTCGATCGCGGCGCTTCTCGTGCTCGCGCCCTTCGTCTGGCGAGATGGCTGGGCGCGGATCGCCCGGCCGCGCAACCGGCGCCTGCATGCGCTCCGGGCGTTCGGATCGACGCTGGAGGTCGCGCTCTTCTATTGGGCGCTCAGCCATCTCTCGCTCGCTAGCGTGATGACCTTCTATCTGGCCGGACCGATCTACGTCACTGCGCTTTCGGCGCTCGTCCTGAAGGAGCAGGTCGGCTGGATCCGGTGGACGGCGGTGCTCGTCGGCTTCGGCGGCGTGCTCGTGGCGCTCGGGCCCGACCTCATGAGCGCGGGATGGCCGGTGCTCATCGCGGTCGCGGGATCGATGGCCTATGCCGTGATGATGATCACCACGCGTTTTCTCGCGGCCGACGGCGAGACGACGCTGATCGTCTGGCAGACGGGCGCGGCGCTCCTCGCCGGCCTCGTGCTCAGCCCGCTGCAATGGGTAACGCCGCCGGCCTTCGACCTCGCCTTCCTGCTGCTCCTCGGCATCCTGTCGATGGGCGGCCATGTCTGCGTCAACCGCTCGCTCTTGATCGCGCCGGCCTCCGTCGTGGTGCCCTATCAGTACACGCTCATCGTCTGGGCCATCGTCTTCGGCGTCTTCCTCTTCGGCGAGACGCCGAGCGTACCGCTGCTCGTGGGCGCGGCGATCATCACGGGGTCGGGCGTCTTCATCTTCCTGCGCGAGCAGCGGTTGAAGGTGCAGACGACGGCACGCGGCGCCGCCGCGACGGGGGCAGCCCCCGACGGCGTGCAGACGATCGATCGCGGGAGCGCGCCCGGGGCTTGAGCCGGCCGCTCTGCGGCTGGCGAGGGGCGGCGGGGAATGCGACAGTCGCGGCCGGGGAACCGGTCCGGCCTGCGGATCGGGCGTTGGGAGGCGCGGGACATGCTGGATGCCACGGACCTTCGGATCCTCAGGGCCCTGCAGGATCTGCCCGAGGCCTCGATCGAGGAGGTCGGCCGGGCGGCGGGCATCAGCCACACGCCGTGCTGGCGGCGCATCCGGCGCATGCAGGAGGAGGGCGTGATCCGCGGTCGCGCCTACCAGTTCGACCCCAAGGCGATCGGTCTCGGCATTACCGTCATCACCATGACCAAGCTCGACCGCCACGACGAGGCGGCGCTCGGGGCCTTCGAGCGCGAGGCCGGCAAGCTCGCCGAGATCGTCGAATGCTATCTCGTGACCGGCGCCTACGACTACGCGCTGAAGATCGTGACGCGCGACATGGAGGCCTTCGAGACCTTCCTCAAGACGCGCCTGTCGAACCTGCCCCATGTCGGCGACATGCACTCCACCGTGGTGATGCGCCGGGTGAAGGACGACGGCCGCCTGCCGATCTGAGCGCAGCGCAAGATGGAGCGCTCGTCTCTTCGGCGACGCCGCAAACGAAACGAGCCTCCGCATATTCTGCTGTTTCGAGGATGCCCATCCTCCTATCGGCGTCGTCTCGGCCACCTTGAGGGAGGCTGCTCCCCATCGCCGGGTCTAGCTTGAAAGGGTTGCAAGAGCGGAGCCCACCCGCCGCAGCGGAGATCCACGGGAGGAACGGCGATGGCCTATCACGGCGAGCTCGAGCGCAAGTACCGCGCCGAGACCGGGCGCGTGTTCATGAGCGGCATCCAGGCGCTCGTGCGCCTGCCGATCGTCCAGATGCGCCGCGACCGGGCCGCGGGGCTGAACACCGGCGCCTTCATCTCCGGTTATCGCGGCTCGCCGCTCGGCGGTTACGACCAGCAGCTGATGAAGGAGAAGGCGATTCTCGACGCCGAGGGCGTGGTCTTCCAGCCCGGCGTCAACGAGGATCTCGCGGCCACCGCCGTCTGGGGCTCGCAGCAGCTCCACCTCTCGCCGGGCGCCCGAAAAGACGGCGTCGTCGGCCTCTGGTACGGCAAGGGGCCGGGCGTCGATCGCTCCGGCGATGTGTTCAAGCACGGCAATGCGGCGGGCTCGGCGGCGCTGGGCGGCGTCCTCTGCATCGCCGGCGACGACCATGGCGCCAAGTCCTCCACCGTGCCACACCAGTCCGACCACGCCTTCGGCGCGGCGCTCATGCCGGTGCTCTACCCCTCGTCGGTCCACGAGTTCGTGGAGATGGGGCTGCTTGGCATCGCCATGTCGCGCTATTCCGGCTGCTGGGTCGGCATGAAGGTGATCGCCGACACGGTGGAGACCACCGCTTCGGTGGATCTGGCGGGCGAGCGGCGCGAGATCCTGCTGCCCGGCGACTTCGACATGCCCGAGGGCGGGCTGAACCTGCGCTGGCCCGACGACCGCTGGTCGCAGGACGCGCGCATGCAGAGCCTCAAGCCCTATGCCGCCATCGCGTTCGCCCGCGCCAACGGCATCGACCGCGTGACGCTCGACAGCCCCGAAGCCCGCCTCGGCATCATCGCCTCCGGTAAGGCCTACGAGGACGTGCGCCAGGCGTTCCGGGAGCTCGGCATCGACGAGGACGGGGCGCATGCGATCGGCCTCCGGCTCTACAAGGTGGGCATGCCCTGGCCGCTGGAGCCCGAGGGCGTGCGGCGCTTCTCGGTGGGACTGGACGAGATCCTCGTGGTGGAGGAGCGCCGCGAGATCATCGAGAACCAGATCAAGCAGCAGCTGTTCAACTGGCGGGCGGACGTGCGGCCGCGCATCGTCGGCAAGTTCGACCACGAGGATCATCCCGTCCTGTCGCTGCACGAGGAACTGAGCGTCGGCGTCGCCGCGAAGGTCATCGGGGAGCGCATCCTGCGTCTGCCTCGTCTGGACGACGGGCTCCGCCGACACATCGAGGAGCGCCTCGCGTTCTTCGCGCGGCGGCGCGAGGAGAGCCGGGTTCTGGTGCCGCCGGTGAACCGCACGCCCTTCTTCTGCTCGGGCTGCCCGCACAATTCTTCCACCGTGGTGCCCGAGGGCAGCCGCGGCATGGCCGGCATCGGCTGCCACTACATGGTGACGTGGATGGACCGCTCGACGCGGCTCTTCAGCCATATGGGCGGCGAGGGCGTCGCCTGGGTCGGCACCGCGCCCTTCACCGACGAGGCGCATGTCTTCGTCAATCTCGGCGACGGCACCTACTTCCATTCCGGCCAGCTCGCGATTCGCCAGTCGGTCGCGGCCGGCGTCAACGCCACCTACAAGATCCTTTACAACGACGCCGTGGCGATGACCGGCGGCCAGCACGTGGACGGGCAGCAGGACCCCGCCAAGATCAGTCACCAGCTTCATCGCGAGGGCGTCTCGCCCATCGTCCTCCTGTCGGAGGAGCCTGAGCGCTACCACGCCGCCGATCTCGCGCCCGGCGTCACGATCCATCACCGCGACGCGGTGGACGAGGTGATGACGGACCTGAAGACCAGGCCCGGCGTCTCCGCGATGATCTACGACCAGACCTGCGCCGCCGAGAAGCGGCGTCGGCGCAAGCGCGGGCTGATGGAGGACCCCGACCGGCGCGTCGTCATCAACCCCGCGGTCTGCGAGGGCTGCGGTGACTGCTCGGTGCAGTCCAACTGCATCTCGGTGGAGCCGCTGGAGACGGAATGGGGCCGCAAGCGGCAGATCAACCAGTCCTCCTGCAACAAGGACTTCTCCTGCGTGAAGGGCTTCTGCCCCTCCTTCGTGACCGTGGAGGGCGGCCGCCCCCGCAAGCGCGCGGCGCTGGCGCGGCCCGATCTCGCCCATCTGCCGGAGCCCGCGATCCCCGCCGAGATCGAGCGGCCCTACAACATCGCGATCGCCGGCGTCGGCGGAACCGGCGTGCTGACGATCGGCGCGCTGATCGGCATGGCCGCCCATCTCGACGGGCGCGGCGCGCTGATCCTCGACATGGCGGGCCTTGCGCAGAAGGGCGGCGCGGTGCTCAGCCACGTGCGCCTCGGCGCGCGACCGGAGGACGTGACCTCGGCGCGGATCGCCGCGGGCGGCGCCGATCTCCTGATCGCCGCCGACGACGTGGTGGCGGCCTCGAAGGACGCCGCCGCGCTCGTCTCGAACGAGCGCACGCGCGCCGTCGTCAACACGCATCTGACGCCGGTGGCCGAGTTCGTGCGCAATCCCGACTTCGACTTCCGCCGCACGCTGGTCGGCTCGGCGCTGCGCCGCAGCGTCCGCGACGAAAGCGACTTCGTCAACATGACCGCCATCGCCGAGGCGCTGACGGGCGACGCCATCGCCACCAACGTGATGCTGCTGGGCTTTGCCTGGCAGCGCAGCCTCGTGCCGCTGCGGCTCGCCTCGATCCGCGAGGCCATCGCGCTGAACGGCGTCGCGGTGGCGGAGAACGAGACCGCTTTCGACTGGGGGCGCCTCGCCGCCGAGGACCCGGACGCGGTGGCGCGGGCGGTCCATGACGACGCCCCGGCGCGCAGGACTCTCGCCGACATGGGGCTGGACGAGTTGATCGAGCACCGCGCCGCGTTCCTCGCAGCCTATGGCGACGCCCGCCTGCGGAACCGCTATCTCGCGCTGGTGGCGCGCGTGCGCATGGCCACCGGCGATCTCGCGCTGACGCGCGCGGCCGCCGAGAGCTACGCCAGGCTGCTGGCGATCAAGGACGAGTACGAGGTGGCGCGGCTCTACACGGACGGGCGCTTCGCGGCGATGCTGGAGGCCGAGTTCGAGGGGGTGAAGGGCCTGCGCTTCCATCTGGCGCCGCCGCTCCTTGCCGGCGGCCTGGATGGCAAGGGCCGGCCGAAGAAACGCGTCTTCGGTGGCTGGATGCTGCGGGTCTTCGGATGGCTGAAGCACGGCAAGGTGCTACGCGGAACGCCCTTCGACCCGTTCGGCCACACGGTTGAGCGGCGCGCGGAACGGGCCGACGTCGCGGCGTTCGAGGGCGACGTGGAGCGGGTGCTGGCCGGCTGGAGGCGGGGCGACCGCGAGGCCGCGATCGAGCTGCTGCGGCTGCCCCTCTCGGTGCGCGGCTTCGGGCCGGTGAAGGCGGAGAACCGCGAGAAGGCAAGGGGCGCGACCGCCGATCTCTGGCGCCGCTTCGAGGCGGGCGACGTGCCTGCCAAGAGGGTCGCGCCGCTCCCGGCGGCGGCGGAATAGGGCTGCGAAGGCGGACCGGGAAGGCCGGTCCGCCTTCGCGATCGAACCCCGGCTGCAGGACAGGATGCCGGGGCCCGAACGGGTCGATCCCCATTGGGGATCGGGCGCCGCGACCCGGGCAAGGCCGCGGCGCTCGCATCAGTTGAAGCGGTAGGAGGCCTTGGCCCAGACCGTGTGGAAGTCGAAATCCTCGTCCGGCCGTGTCGTCAGCGTCGCGCCGTTGGTGAGCGGGATGACCTGCTCGGCGTCCGACGATCCGAGGTTCGTGTAGAGATACTCGACGCCGAGGAGGACATTGTCGGTGAGGGCGTAGTCGGTGCCCGCGCCCACGGCGTAGCCGACGCGCGTCTCCTCGTCCTGCAGACTTGAGCCTAAGACGGAATTGACGAAGCTCGTCTCGATCTTTCCGAAGGCGACGCCGCCCGTGCCGTAGACGAGGAACCGGTCGAGCCCGACGCCGGCCTTGAGACGAACGGTGGCGAGAGTGTCGAGCTCCTGCGTCACGCCGATCGTCCGGATGCCGTCTGTGATGCCCGCGCCCCGCGTGATGTCGACATAGGAGAGATCGCCGACGACGCCGAGCACGAACGTGTTTCCGGCGAGCGGCGTGAAGGCGTAGTTGTAGCCGACATGCGCGCCGCCGGCGAAGCTGTCGTCGTCCTGCGAGTAGGCGCGGGTGCCCGCGCCGAAATCATAGGCGTAGGTGGCGTCCGGCGTGCCCGGCGTTCCCGGCACCGCGGGCGTGCCGGGCGTTCCCGGCGTCGCGGGGATCTCCGGCGTGCCGGGCGTGGCAGGAACGGCAGGGGTGCCGGGTGTCGCGGGTACGGCCGGCGTGCCCGGCGTCGCCGCGGCGACGAGCACCTGGAACTCGCCGGCGACGCCGACCGCCCCGGCATTGCCGGCGCTCGCATAGGCGGCGGACAACTGCTCCAGCGTCAGGAGGCCGGTGCTGCCGTCGGGATACTGAACCGCGCAGGCACCGGCGCCCGCCGCGCCCGCGCCGGCGGCGGCGCAGGAATATTCGAGCGTGCCGAACACGGCGGGCGTGCCGGGGGTGCCCGGCGATCCCGGCGTGCCGGGAACCGCAGGCGATCCGGGATTGCCGGGAGTGGCGGGAACGGCAGGCGTGCCCGGCGTGCCGGGAACGGCAGGCCGGCCGGGCGTCGCGGCGATGCCGGGAATGAAGACGAAGGACGAGGGGATGTTGCTCGATCCGTCGTTGAACGATCCGCCCGCCTGCGCGCCGACATAGGCGCCGGTCCAGGAGAAGACGGGCACGAGGGCGACGGGCGGCTCGGGCGGGGGATCGTCGACGATGTCGGCGGCGAGCGCGGAGCCGGCGATGGTGGAGGCGGCGAGGGCGAGGAAGAGTTTGGTCACGACATCAGCTCCGAGCGGTCTCGTTCGTGTCCGACAGCGTGGAGACGCGCCGGCTGTTGTGGGTGGGGTCCCGCCGCGCCAAGCCAATGCCGCGACCGGGACGACCGGCGGCGATGGGGCGAGTAGAGGGCGGAGAGGGGGCAGGCGGGGACGGAGCGGAGCGAGCCGCCCCATCCCTCGCGGTCCTTGTGCCTTACTGGCCGGTGACCTGGTTGGTGACGGCGTTCGTGGCGGCCTGCGCGGCGTTGAAGGCAGCGCCGCTGTAGCCCATCGAGATCGTGCCGGTGTTGACGGCGCCGAGGACCGTGGTCGAGATGCCCGCGAGATCCATGTTGTTGGCGATGCCGGTGACAGCGCCGTTGATGGCGCCGACGTTGAAGGCGCGGTTGTTGGCGTACACGTCCTGCAGCGGGCCGTTGTAGAGGGTCTCCACCGAGTTGGTGACGGTGGCGGTCGGGCCGGTCACCGCGGCGACGAGTTCCTGCGAGGCCGCGGCCGAGGAGGCAGTGTTCGACGTTCTCGCCGCCGCTTCCGAGGCCGCCGTCACGCTGGTGAAGGTGCTGCCGGTGGCGATGGTGGTCTGGTTCGTCGCGCGCACGGCGGTGGCGGAGCCGACGGACGCGATGTCGCCGGTGTTGACCGCGCCGAGAACCGTGGTCGAGATCTCGTCCGAGCTGGCGATCCCGCCGATCGTGCGGACCGTCTGGTCGATCTGGCCGAGGTTCACTGCCAGATCGACTTCGCCGGCGCCGGCGATGGCGGCCGTCGGCGGGATGACCGTCAGACCGGCGCCGAGCGCCGCCTGAACGTTGAGGTCCACCGTCGGCAGGTCGATGTTGGTGATCGACTCGGCGCCGGCCTGGCCCAGCGTCACCGCGCCGTTGATGGCGCCGATGTTGACGGCCTCGTTGACCCAGTTGCCGTTGCCGAACTGCGACTGCAGCGTGAGCAGGTTGGCGCCGAGCGTGTCCTGCAGGGCGGGAAGCGCCTGCGCCTGCGCGCCGCCGACCGAGGCGAGACCCATGACCAGCGCCGACGCGCCGATTGCGAAGAGAGTTTTCATTCGTTAGCTCCAGCTTTGTTTCCCGAGACGTGCCGGCTCCCTGTCGGCGATCTCGATGGTTGGACAGGTCGTTCGAGAGAGCCCTGTCGGTCGGCGGAGCGGTTCCAGCGCTCCGCCGAATTCGTCATTGGGTCAGGATGGCCTGAGCCTTCGCCTGCTCCGTGGTCTCGGTTTCCGCCTTGCCGCCGCCGCTTCCCGGGAAGCTGCCGCTGGCGCCGGAATAGGGTTTCTCCGCTCGCGCCGCGGCGGGCGCCGCACTCGGCATCGAGGCGGGGCCGGCGGGCGTGCGCGATCCCGGCGGGATCGGCGCGGCGACGCCGGGCGGCGGGGCGCCGACGGCCTTGGCCGCGGCCTTCGCCTTGGCGAGCGCTGCCACCGCCTCGGCGGTACGGGTGTGGTCGACATAGCCATGGCCGCGATCGACGAAGGTGCGGCAGTCTGCGAAATTGTTGGCGGCCATGACCTGCGTCAGCAGTTCGAAGGTCGCGAGATTGAGCATCTGGCGCAGCGCGAAATGGATCGCCTCGCGCTCCCGCCCGCCAAAATCGATGTTGGTCAGCTGGTCGCCGATGAAGCGTCCGACGCCGATCCCCGCTTCCGAGGCGAAGATCTGCTTCTGCAACGGCACGTTGGCGACGATCAGCCCAGAATTGGCGTCGGTCATCGCGAGATCGAGCCCGACGAGAATGCGGTTCTGCCGGTATTTCGCCCCGACGCCGGCCACCTCCACCTCGGCGCCGCTGCCGGGGATGAAGTCGAGCGAGTTGATCGAGCCGGTAATGTAGAAGTTCGAGGGGATCTGACGCGTCGTGTCGCGGATCCGCCATTCGGCCTCGGTGGTCATCACGCGCGGGTCGCGCCGGTTGACCACGGTCGCCCCGGCCTTGAACAGCGCCGACTGGATCATGTCGCCGGCGCCCTGCGTCACGAACTTGCCGACGCCGCCGTCGGTGAAGCTCTCCTTGCCGGTCTGGTCGAGCACCGCGCCCACCGAGAAGACGAGCTTGCGCACGATGCGCCCGTTGAGGCAGGTGAGCGCCTTGTCGAACGGGGTCACGATGTCGCTGATCGGCGGCCCCTGGACCAGCTTGGCGTTGCTCGTCGATCCCGCGACGCCGGGCGCCCCGGCGCAGGCCGAGAGGCCGGCGAGCGCGGCGAAGAGGGAGACGAGACGGGGCGCAAGGGATCGCATTGCACGCCTCAGTTGCAGGTCGGCAGCGCGGCGGAGGCCGGGGAGGAGTCGATGGACACATGCCCGTCCTGGCAGCCGCGCGACGTCGCCTCGTTGCTCGTCGCCACGTTGATGTTGCCACGGCCGGAAATGTCGATGTTGTTCGTGGAGTTGTTCACCGCGCCGATGGCAGTGGTCTGCTGCTCGATGTCGTTGACGGTCTTGTTCGTCTGCGTGCCGATCTCGTCGCCGTAGTGGATGATGTTGTTGGAGGTGATCTGCGTCTTGCCCAGCGACTCGTAGTAGCCCTCCTCGTTCTTGCGCAGCACGTCGGTCTGCAGCAGTCGGAGGTTCTTGTCGGCGGTCGAAGAAAACCCGTAGTTTCCGTTCCAGTCGGAGGCTGGGCTGACGGTGTTCTGCGCCAGGGACGGCACCGACGCGCCGAGCATCGATGCGATCGACAGCAAAACCGTCCCCGTCCGTCGCACTCTGCCCATGTCGGCTCTCCCGGTTCCCTCGACGTCACGCCAGTTCGCGTCGCGAAACCTTCGCGGCGAGACGGCATGCTTCTAGGATGGATGATCTGCCGCTGCGGCAGGTTGCTGGAGGTGACAGGGCCATATTTCTCATCGCTCCTGCAACTAAAAATTGCATCTTTTGCGGGAACCAAATGCAACTGTGGCGAGCAGGTTACAGCGCTCCAGACGTCGGCCTCCTTGCGAGGCGAGGGCCGGTCTTCGCACCGATCTATCCCCGCATCTCCAGGCGCATCCTAGACTGCGGCCTCGTCCAACCGGAGTTCCCGCATGAATGCGTCCTCGCGTCTCGCTCTTCCCTATCTCCTGCCACAGCAGGCCCTGAAGCATCTGACCCACAACGAGGCGTTGCGCCGTCTCGACGTGCTCGTGCAGACCCGCGTGGTCTCGGCGACGACGGTGCAGGAACCGGTCTCCGCCGCGGAGGGCGATCTCTACATTCTGCCGGCCGGGCGCGCGGGGCCGCGCTGGAGCGCGATGGAGGAGGGAGCGCTCGCGCTCTTCGAGAACGGTGCCTTCGTCGAGGTCGAGCCGGTGGAGGGCCAGATCGTCCATGTCGGCGACCGCGGCGGCCTTGTCGTGCGCCACGAGGGGCACTGGTCGGCCGCGCCGCTGACGCGAGGGCTCGGCCGGCTCGGCATCAATGCCGACGCCAGCGACGGCAACCGCCTGACGGTCGCCGCCGACGCCGAGCTTCTGACGTACGATGCGCGCACGCCCGGCAGCGGCGACGCCCGCAAGGTCATCAACAAGGCGGCAACGTCGCGCACCGCCTCGGTGGTCTTCCAGACCGGCTTTTCGGGCCGCGCCGAGTTCGGGCTGGTGGGCAGCGACGACCTGGCGCTGCGCGTCTCGGCTGACGGCGCGGCCTTTCGCGACGCGCTGCGGGTGGAGGCCGCCACGGGGCATGTGGCGCTCGGCGGCGGCGGCACGCCGGTCTGCGCGCTGGACGTGGCGGGAACGCTGCGGCTGCGCGCCTTCGCCAAGGCCGACCTGCCGCCGGCAGGCACCGGTGCGGGGCAGATCGCCTTCGTGTCGGACGATGCGGGCGGCGCGGTGGTCGCCTTCTCGGACGGGGTGCTTTGGCGCCGGCTGACCGACCGCGCGCCTGTTGTCTGAAGCTTGTCCGGCCGAGTCACGTCGTCGTCAGCCTGGCTCCCGTTTTGTCGTGCGACAGGTTAGGAGCAGGCGAGCGGCAGAATCAGGAGCGCGCGATGTCGATCTGGGCGATCGGTCTGATGACCGGAACGGTGCTCGACGGAAACGTCGACATCGCGATGGTGCGAACGGATGGCGAGAGCATCGAGGAGATGGGGCCGGCGATGCTGGCGCCCTATCCGCGCGACCTGCGCCCGCTCCTGAAAGAGACGCTCGCGGCGGCGGCCAGCTGGGCCTTCGAGGGGCCCGAGCCGGCAATCTTCGCCGAGGCCGAGCGGGCCTTGACGATCGCCCAGTCCGACGCGGTCGCCTCGTTTCTCGAGGACGAGGGACTTCCGGCCGAAGACATCGGCGTCATCGGCTTTCACGGGCAGACCGTGCTGCACCGGGCCCGCACGCCCGAGCGGCCGGGCGCGACGCGCCAGCTCGGCGACGGCGCCCTGATGAGCGAGCGGCTCGGCATTCCCGTCGCCTTCGACTTCCGCTCGCGCGACGTGGCGGCGGGCGGGCAGGGCGCCCCGCTCGCCCCGCTCTATCACCGCGCGCTGCTGCGAAGGCTGGGCGCGGGCGAGAACACCGCCTTCCTCAATCTCGGCGGCGTCGCCAACGTCACCTGGGTCACCGCCGACGGCACGATGCAGGCCTTCGACACCGGCCCCGCCAACGCCCCGCTCAACGACTGGATGGGCCAGAAGGCCAAGGCCGAGATGGACCGCGACGGCGTGGCGGCCGCCAAGGGCCATGTCGACGAGGCGCGGCTGGCGACGCTGCTCGAGCATCCCTATTGCGGTCGTCCCTATCCGAAATCGCTCGACCGCAACGACTTCACCGCCCGCATGGCGGACGGCCTTTCGACCGAGGACGGCGCGGCGCTCCTCACGGCCTTCACCGCCGGCTCGGTGGGGCGGGCGCTCGATCTCCTGCCCAAGCGACCGACACGGCTGATCGTTTCGGGCGGCGGGCGGCGCAATCCCGTGCTGATGCGCGAGATCGCGGCGCGCGCCGGCGTCGAGGTGGTGGATGCCGACGCCTGCGGCCTGCATGGCGACGCGGTGGAGGCGGAATGCTTCGCCTTCCTCGCCGTTCGCGTGCTGGAGGGCCTGCCGATCAGCTATCCCACCACGACCGGCGTTCCCGCGCCGATGACGGGCGGGCGCGTGGCGCTGCCGCCAGCCCCTCGCGCGAGATGAAGTCGCGGACGATGACAATTCCCGCCCGCGGCGTTTGATTGCAGCCATGTCGCCCTAGCTGCGTTTCCAACTTGGAAACGTTTTAAGGAGCGGCACGAGATGCAACTCACGATCAATGGGATGTCGCACACGCTGGAGGTCGATCCGCGCACGACGCTTCTCGACGTGCTGCGCGACCATCTGGCGCTCACGGGATCGAAGAAGGGCTGCGACCACGGCCAGTGCGGCGCCTGCACGATCCTGGTCAACGGCCGGCGCATCAATTCCTGCCTGACGCTCGCCGTGATGCACGAGGGCGACGAGATCGTCACGATCGAGGGCCTCGGCGTGCCCGAGAACCTGCACCCGATGCAGGAGAGCTTCCTCCACCATGACGGCTACCAGTGCGGCTACTGCACGCCCGGCCAGATCATGTCGGCCGTCGGCATGCTCGGCGAGGCTCGCGACAACTGGCCGAGCAACGTGACGGCCGACCTCGAAGGCCGCACCGACCTGACCGACGCCGAGATCTCCGAGCGCATGAGCGGCAATCTCTGCCGCTGCTCGGCCTATCCCAACATCGTCGATGCGATCCGCACCGTGAAGGACAAGGCCGCGGCATGAAACAGTTCGAATATTCCCGCGCCACCAGCGCCGGTGAGGCGGCGGCCATCGCCGCCGGCGCCGCCACCAAGTTCATCGCCGGGGGCACCAACCTCCTCGACCTGATGAAGCTGCAGATCGAGACCCCGTCGAAGCTCGTCGACATCACCCGGCTGCCGCTGAACACGATCGAGGCCGAGGGTGAGGGCCTGCGCATCGGCGCGCTCGTGACCAACAGCGATCTGGCCGCCGACGAGCGCATCCGACGCGACTACGCGGTGCTGTCGCGCGCATTGCTGGCGGGCGCCTCGGGGCAGCTGCGCAACAAGGCGACCACCGGCGGCAATCTCCTGCAGCGCACGCGCTGCGGCTATTTCTACGAGACCAACGCCCGCTGCAACAAGCGCGAGCCCGGCACCGGCTGCGACGCGATGGACGGCTTCAACCGCATCCTCGCCATCCTCGGCACGTCCGACCAGTGCATCGCGACGCACCCCTCCGACATGGCGGTGGCGATGCGCGTGCTCGACGCCGAAGTGGAAACGGTGAAAGCGGACGGCTCGACCCGTCGCATCCCGGTCGCCGAGCTTCATCGCATGCCCGGCGCGACGCCCGAGCGCGAGACCAACCTCGAGGCCGGCGAACTCATCACCGCCATCGTGCTGCCCAAGCCCTTGGGTGGCACGCATCTCTACCGCAAGGTGCGCGATCGCGCGTCCTACGCCTTCGCGCTCGTCTCGGTGGCGGCCGTCGCTCGGATGGAAGGCGGCATCATCGCCGATATCCGCCTGGGCTTCGGCGGCATCGGCACCGTACCCTGGCGCGACGGGGCGGTGGAAGCCGCCCTGAAATGGCGGGCGCCCGGCGAGGCCCTGTTTGCCAAGGCCGCCGACATTCTGCTCACTGAGGCCAAGGGGCACGGTGACAACGACTTCAAGATCGAGCTGATGCGCCGGGTTCTGCCGGCCGTCCTCGACGAAGCGACACGCGGAGACGCATGATGGATACGCACAGCATCAAGATGGACGAGCCGATCGGCGAGACGCGTCTCGACCGCGGCGTGCAGAACGTCATCGGCAAGGGCATCGACCGGCTGGAAGGCCCGCTGAAGGTCTCGGGCAAGGCGCCCTACGCCTACGAGCACCAGCATGCCAGCAAGGTCGCATACGGCTATCTCGTCACGTCGAGCGTCGGGTCGGCCGACATCGTGTCAATCGACACCGACGCGGCGATGGCGATGCCGGGCGTCCTGCATGTCGTGATCGACAAGCACGGGGTTCGCGCCTCCGCCGATCCGAGCGACGCCAAGCCCGCGGCGATCGGGGGCAAGGTGACGCATTTCGGCCAGCCAATCTGCCTCGTCGTCGCCGAGAGCTTCGAGATCGCGCGCGACGCCTCGCGGCTCGTCCACGTCGAGTACAAGGAGACGGCGGGCAAGTACGATCTCCACGCCGAGAAGGGCAACGCGTTCGACCCCGGCGAGCAGACCATGCCCTCGATGACCGAGAAGGGCGACTTCGACACCGCCTTCGGCGCGGCCGAGGTGACGTTCGACGCGACCTACACGACGCCGAGCCACAGCCATTCGGCGATGGAGCCGCACACGTCCGTGGCGGTCTGGGACGGCGACGACCTGACGCTCTACGGCTCCTACCAGCTCGTCTGCACCAATGTCGGCCAGCTCGCGGCCGCGCTCGGCATCAACAAGAAGCACGTGCGCATCGTCAGCCCCTATGTGGGCGGCGGCTTCGGCGGCAAGCTCGGCATCTCGCCGGAGGCCGTGTTCGCGGCACTGGCGGCCAAGGAGATCGACCGGCCGGTGAAGCTCGCTCTGACCCGCCAGCAGGTCTATCAGGTCACGAGCCGCCGGCCCGACACGATCCAGCGGGTGCGCATCGGCACCACGAAGGAAGGCGTGATCACCGCGATCGGCCACGACACCACCACCGGCAACACGCCGGGCGACGACGGGTTCGAGCCCGCCGGCATCTCCACCGTCTTCCTCTATGGCGGCGACAATCGGCAGGTCCGGCACTGGAAGGCGGACGTCAACATTCTGCTCGGCGCCTCGATGCGCGCGCCCGGCGAAGCCGTCGGCATGCTCGCCACCGAGAACGCGATGGACGAGATGGCCGAGAAGCTCGGCCTCGATCCCATTCAGTTCCGCAAGCTGAACGAGCCGGCCGTCGATCCGCAGGAGGGTCTGCCTTGGTCCTCGCGCATGCTGGTCGAATGCATGGACGAGGGGGCCAAGCGCTTCGGTTGGGAGAAGCGTGCGTTGCGGCCGGGCACGCGCCGCGAAGGCGAATGGCTGATCGGTACCGGCATGGCCGCGGCCTCGCGCAAGAACATGCTGCAGCAATCCTCGGCGCGCGTGACGCTGGCCACCGACGGGTCGGCGCTCATCGAGACCGACATGACCGACATCGGCACGGGCACCTACACGATCCTGCGCCAGATCGCGGCGGAGATGCTGGGTCTCGATCCCGACAAGGTGGCGGTGAAGCTCGGCGACAGCGAGCTGCCGCAGTCGCCGGGATCGGGCGGCTCGTGGGGCGCCAACTCGGCGGGCTCGTCGGTCTACGCGGCCTGCGAAGGGATCATCGAGGCGCTGGCGAAGAAGCTGGACGTCGCGCCCTACGACCTGACGCTGAAGGACGGCACGGCGATTGCCGGCAACCGGCAGACGTCCTTCGCGCAGGTTCTGGCCGGCGAGGACCTCGTCGTCACCGGCCAGTTCGCGCCCGGAAAGCAGTACAAGGCGACCCATCAGGCGAGCTACGGCGCGCATTTCTGCGAAGTGGCCGTCAACGCCTTCACCGGCGAGACGCGGGTTCGCCGCCTGCTGACGGTGGCCGCCGCCGGCCGCATCCTCAACGAGAAGACCGCGACCTCGCAGTGCTACGGCGGGCAGATCTTCGGCATCGGCTCGGCGCTGCACGAGGAACTGGTGATCGACACGCGCACCGGCCTTCTGGTGAACCATGATCTCGCGGAATACCACGTGCCGGTGAATGCCGACGTGCCGCAGCTCGAAGTGGTGCTCCTGCCCGAGCGCGACCACGCGGCGAGCCCGCTGGCGGCCAAGGGCATCGGCGAGCTCGCGCTGTCGGGCGTCGGCGCGGCGGTGACGAACGCGATCTACAACGCCTGCGGCGTGCGGGTGCGCGACTATCCGATGACGCTCGACAAGGTGATCGCCGGCATGCCGCGCCCGAGCTTCCGCGAGGCGGCGGAGTAGGCACTACCGACGAAACGGATGCGGCGGCTTCCCTTCTTCCCGCCGGGGGAGAAGGTCGCAGCTTCGATGGCGGCGGATCGCCGGTTTGGTTGATGGACGCGGCGCGGGAGGCCTCTCCCGCGCCGCTTTCGTTTGCCCGTCAGGCGGCCTTGCCGAGGTCGCCGTGGGGGTCGAGCACGTATTTCGTCGCCGCACCCTTGTCGAAGCTCTCGTAGCCCTTCGCGGCGTCTTCCAGCGAGATGATCTCGGCGTTGACGATGTCGGCGATGGGCAGGCGGTCGTGCAGGATCGCGGTCATCAGCTGGCGATTGTAGCGAAGCACCGGGGTCTGGCCGGTGTGGAAGGACTGCGCCTTGGCCCAGCCGAGGCCGAAGCGCAGCGACAGGTTGCCCTGCTTGGCGGCGGTCTCCGAGGCGCCGGGATCCTCCGTCACGTAGAGGCCGGGAATGCCGATCGAGCCGGCGGCGCGGGTGATCTCCATCATCTGGTTGAGCACAACCGCCGGCTGCTCCTTGCCGCTATGGCCGACCGCCTCGAAGCCGACGGCGTCGATCGCCGCGTCCACCTCGGGCACGCCGACGATCTCGGCCACCATCTCGCCGAGCCGGTCGCTCTGCGAAAGGTCCACCGGCTCGAAGCCGACCTTTTTGGCGTGGGCCAGCCTCTCCTTGTTGAAGTCGCCGATCATCACCACCGCCGCGCCAAGAATGCGGGCGGAGGCGGCGGCGGCCAAGCCGACCGGTCCGGCCCCCGCGACATAGACGGTGGAGCCGACGCCGACGCCGGCCTTCACCGCGCCGTGGAAGCCGGTCGGCAGGATGTCGGAGAGCATGGTAAGATCGCGGATCTTCGCCATCGCCCGATCCTTGTCGGGGAAGCGCAGAAGGTTGAAGTCGGCATAGGGCACCATGACGTATTTGGCCTGCCCGCCGATCCAGCCGCCCATGTCGACATAGCCGAAGGCACCGCCGGCGCGTGCGGGATTGACCGTGAGGCAGACGCCGGTGTCGAGCGTGCGGCAGGTGCGGCAGCGCCCGCAGGCGACGTTGAACGGCACCGAGACGAGGTCGCCGACATTGAGCATCTCGACGTCGGCGCCCTTCTCGATGACCTCGCCGGTGATCTCGTGGCCGAGCACGAGGCCCTGCGGCGCCGTGGTGCGGCCGCGCACCATGTGCTGGTCGGAGCCGCAGATGTTGGTGGAGACGACGCGCAGGATCACCGCGTGCTCGATCTTGCGCCCGTCCGGCGCCGAAAATTTCGGATCGTCGATGGACTGGACCTCGACCTTGCCGGGTCCGAGATAGACGACGCCTCTGTTGCCGCTCATGCGCTGGCCTCCCATCCTGCTTGGGCGAAGCGGCGATGAGGCCGGTTCGCAACCAAGAAGGGTAGACACCAGACAGGGAAGCGGAAGACCCTCCGCCCGTCTTTCGATGCTGCAGCGCGAAGCGTGCGCTGCAGCTAGAGGCCGGTGCGAGGCCCTTCCGGCCAGACCGTCGCGCCGCGCGGGACGATCGCGCCATATTCGCCGATGACGAGGCTGGCCATGCGGTGCCCGGCGCGTGCCGCCTCGTCCAGCGTGCCGCCGGTGAGGAGCACCGCGAGCGCCGCGCCGTTGAAGCTGTCGCCGGCCGAGGTCGTATCGACGATGCGCGGGGCGGGGACGCCGGCGATCTCGCGCAGACCCGCGGCGTCGCTGACCATTGCCGGATCGCCCCCGGACTTCACGATCGCCGCGCTCGCGCCCATCGCCAGCAGGCGCGTCGTCGCGGAACGCGCGTCGACGTCGGCAAACAGCGCCTGCTCGTCGTCGAGACCGGGCAGCGACAGGCTGGCGCTCGCATGGGCTTCGGCGATCGCCGCCTTGGCCTCCTCCTTCGAGACCCAGAGGCGCGGGCGGTAGTTCCCGTCGAAGGCGACGATGCGGCCCGCCGCCTTCATCCGCCGGGCGAGGTCGAGCAGGCGGGTGCGGCCGATGGGCGACAGGATCGCCAGCGTGATGCCGGAGAAGCAGAGCGCGTCGAAGCCTTCGAGCGTCCGCTCGAGATCGGCGTCGAGCCCTTCGGCGAAGAGGCGGCGCGCGGCGGCTGCCGAGCGCCAGTATGCGAAGGAGCGCTCGCCGCTCGCGTCGCGGCTGATGGCGTAGAGGCCCGTGGTCTCGCCAGGCGCGACCGTCACGAGATCGGTCTCGACGCCCTCGGCTGCGATGAAGGCGGGGATCTCGGCGCCGAACGGGTCGTCGCCGATCCGCGTGACGTAATGCACGGCGACGCCCGCCGTTTCGCCCAGCGCCCGGCGGCAGTAGACGGCGGCGTTCAGCGTGTCGCCGCCCACCGTGCGGCGCAGCGTGCCCGCCTCGTCGCCGGGGCGATGGAAGAGCTCGATCATGCATTCGCCGACGAAGGCGATGCGCTGGCCCGCGCTCATGCGGCACCGCCGGGGAGGAACGCGTCGATCTCGGCGGCGCGCGGCATGGCGCGGGCGCCGAAGCCGAGGCAGGCGAGCGAGGCGGCGGCAACGGCGCGGCGAACGGCATCCGGGCGCGACAGCCCGGCATCGAGCCCGGCGGCGAGGACGCCGCAGAGCGTGTCGCCGGCCCCCGTCGTGTCCACCGGCCGGATGGGGGGCGCGGCGAAGCGCTGGATGCCGCCGTCCGCCTCCACCAGGATCGCCCCCTCGGCGCCGAGCGTCGCGAGCACACCGAGCTTCGTCTCGGCGGCCACCGCTAGGGCGAGGGCCGCCGGTTCGCCGGCAGCGAGGCCGAGGATCGTGGCGGTCTCGGCGAGTTCGTGCTCGTTGACGACGAGAAGGTCGGTGGCCGCGAGGAGCGCCCGCAGCGACCCCGAATCGACGCCGACCGGCACCGGCGCCAGGTTGAGGAGCACCGGCACCCCGTGGTCGCGCGCGGCGCGAGCGGCGGAGACCGTCTCCTCGAAGGGCAGTTCCATCTGCAGCACGAGCGCAGTCGGCTGGTGCGCCCAGACCGCGGACAGGCCGGAGGCGTCCGCCAGCCGGTTGGCCCCGCTCGCCACCGTGATGGCGTTCTCGCCGTCGCTCGCGACCGTGATGAAGGCGCAGCCGGTGGGCTCGTTCAGCCGTGCCAGCGCGGCGACGTCGATGCCCTCGGCTTCGAGCGTTCCGGCCTCGTCCTCGCCGAAGGCGTCGCGCCCCACGGCGCCGGCGAAATGCGTCTTCGCCCCCGCGCGCGCCGCGGCGACGGCCTGGTTGGCACCCTTGCCACCGGACAAGCGCTCGTAGCCGGGCGCGAGCACGGTCTCGCCGGGTTTCGGGATGGCCGCGACCCGGCACACGAGGTCGACATTCACCGATCCGAACACCACGATCACCGGCTTCTCCTCCCACGGTCCAAGCCTCGTTCCCTAGCGAAGAAGCGGGAGGCTCACAAGCGAAGCCGCGCCGCCGCGCGACCGATGCGGCGTCGCACAAAGAGAGGCGTGGCCTTCTCGCAGGGCCGCATTATCTGCTGCAACACCGGACCGCCTAGTCCGCGCCCATTTTCGAAGGACATACCATGACCCCGAGCTTCGGCTTTGCCTGCACCGACGCCAGCGCCCCGATGAAGCCCTGGAGCTTCGAGCGCCGGGATCTTCGCGACGACGACGTGCGCATCGAGATCACCCATTGCGGCGTCTGCCATTCCGACATCCATCAGGCCCGCAACGACTGGGGCTGGGCGACCTATCCGCTGGTGCCCGGCCACGAGATCGTCGGCCGCGTCGCCGAGGTCGGCTCCAAGGTTTCCAGCTTCAAGGTCGGCGACAAGGTCGGCGTCGGCTGCATGGTCGACAGCTGCCAGGACTGCCCGTCCTGCGCGGAAGGTCTGGAGCAGTATTGCGAGAAGGGCATGACGCAGACCTATGCCGACAAGGACAAGCGCGACGGCCTGCCGACCTATGGCGGCTACAGCGACCAGATCGTCGTGACCGAGAAGTTCGTGCTGCGCATGCCCGACAAGCTCGACCTCGCGGCGGCGGCGCCACTCCTTTGCGCAGGCATAACCACCTATTCGCCGCTGAAGCACGTCGGGCTCGCCAAGGGCCACAAGCTGGCGGTGGTCGGCCTCGGCGGTCTCGGCCACATGGCGATCAAGTTCGGCGTGGCGATGGGCGCGGAGGTGACGCTGTTTACGCGCTCCAAGTCCAAGGAGGCCGAGGCACGCGCGCTCGGCTGCACCGACGTGATCTACTCCACCGACGAGGCCGCAATGCAGGCCGCCGCCGGGCGCTTCGACTTCATCCTCGACACGGTACCCGTGCCGCACGACCTCAACCCCTACGTCGCCACCCTCAAGCGCGACGGCACGCACATCATCGTCGGCGTGATCGGCCCGCTCGACCCGCCGCTGAGCGGCGCCAACCTCATCATCGGCCGCAAGTCGGTGATCGGCTCGCTGATCGGCGGCATCGCCGAGACGCAGGAGATGCTCGACTTCTGCGCCGAGCACGGCATCACCTGCGACATCGAGATGATCAAGATGGCCGACATCAACGAGGCCTTCGATCGCACCGTGAAGGGTGACGTCCATTATCGCTTCGTGATCGACATGGCCTCCCTGGCGGAGACGAAGCAGGCCGCCTGACGCCACGCGCCTTTGCAGCGAACGACGGGAACGCCGGCTGAAGGGCCGGCGTTTTCATGTCCATGACCCAGCCGAACCCCACGACGGAACCGACCCGCATGACCAAGCCGCATGTCCTCTGCCTGATGATGACCTCGATCGACGGCCGAGTGCTGACGCAGGACTGGGCGATCGAAGCGCCATCGAAGATCTTCGAGGACGCGCACGACGCGCTGGACGGCGACGCCTGGCTCGTCGGCCGGGTGACGCTGGAGGAGGATTTCGACGCAGCCGGCGATTGGGAGCGGGGTCTCGCGACGGGCCCGATCGAGCGCACGGATTGGTTCGCCCAGCGCGATGCCAAGGGCTACGCCGTGGCGATCGACCGCTCGGGCAAGCTGAACTGGAAGAGCGACGCCATCGACGGCGAGCACTATGTCACCGTGATCTCGCGCGGTGTCTCCGACGACTATCTCGCCTTCCTGCAGAAGGTCGGCGTCTCCTACGTCTTCGGCGGCGACGAGGAGATCGACTTTCCCCACGTGCTCGACGTCCTCGGCCGCGAGCTCGGCATCAAGCGCCTGTTGCTGGAGGGCGGAGGCGGGGTCAACGGCTCGGTGCTCAACGCCGGACTCGTCGACGAGCTCCTGGTCTTCGTGCTGCCCTTGACGGACGGACGGCCGGACGCGCCCTCGCTCTTCGACATCCAGGGCGAGTGGCGGGGGTCGCGCCGGCTCGAACTCCTTTCGAACGAGACGGTGAAGGACGGCATCGTGAAACTGCACTACCGCGTCTCGAACGATCGGGCGTAGACAGGAAGGGTCATCCCTCCTCGCGCCCGGACCCGACGCCGATGTTTCGATGCTCCGTCTTGCCGCTTCGCGATCCGTCGCTCGACACCGCGTGGCGCTCCGGCGGTGACGCGTGACGGGAACGGGCGACGACGCCGCGGGCCCCGATCGGGACGATACGGTCGCGAGCCCGCCGGCTGCGCCCTCGCTCGTGCCGCGCCTGCGGCTCCTGTTCGACGACAGGCGGATCGTCGGGCCGGGGCGTGCCGATCTTCTTGAAGGCATTCGCGACACCGGCTCGATCGCGGCGGCCGGGCGCGCCATGGGCATGAGCTACAAGCGCGCCTGGACGCTGGTCGAGGATCTCAACGCCACGTTCGACGGGCCGCTGGTCGAGATGCACCGAGGCGGACGCGGCCATGGCGGCGCCTCGCTCACCGAACTCGGCCACGAGGTGCTGGAGC
The DNA here is from genome assembly GCF_014196835.1 of Aureimonas pseudogalii. Classification (GTDB taxonomy): domain Bacteria; phylum Pseudomonadota; class Alphaproteobacteria; order Rhizobiales; family Rhizobiaceae; genus Aureimonas; species Aureimonas pseudogalii. Next base: position 88,121 of record NZ_JACIEK010000007.1, on the reverse strand, counting down.
GCTACCGCCGCATGCAGGCCCTGAGCGACGCCGCCATCGCGGGCGACCTCGCCGCGCTGGCGGCGCGCCTCGGCCCCGCCCCGAAGGCGGCGGGGGAGGGCGAGCGGTGAGGCCTCGTCAGCCGCGGCGGCCGAGCGACAGGTCGCGCTCGATGTCGAAGCCGGCGCCGAGCCGCATCTTGTAGACCTGATAGTTCTCCATCACGCGCTGCACGTAATTGCGCGTCTCGGTGAAGGGGATCATCTCGATCCAGTCCACCACCTCGTCCACCGACTTGCCGCGCGGATCGCCGAAGCGGCCGATCCACTCGCGGGCGCGGCGCGGGCCGGCATTGTAGGCCGCGAAGGTGAGGACGTAGGAGCCGTTGAAGTTGGAGATCTGCTCGCCGAGATATTGCGACCCGAGAAGCGCGTTGTAGGACACGTCGTTCAGGAGCCGCGTCTCGGAATAGGCGAGGCCTGCGCTCTTGGCGAGGCCTTTGGCCGTGGCCGGCATCACCTGCAGCAGCCCGAGCGCGCCGACCGGCGACTTGGCCCGCGGGTTGAAGGCGCTCTCCTGCCGCGCGATGGCGTAGGCCAGCGCTTTGCCCGAGGCCGAGATGTTGGCGCTGGCGGGAATGACACCCACGGGGAAGGCCAGAGCCGGCGCGTCGACGCCGCGCGAATAGGCGGTCTTGCCCACCGTCAGCGCCAGGCTGTGGTCGCCGCGCTGCTCGGCCATCGAGGAGAGGATCGCGAGCTCGCCGGGGCTGTCGAGATCGTCGGCGAGCGCCTTGTAGAGAAGGTCGGCGCGGAAGTCCGAGCCGATCTCCTGCAGCCGGTGGATGGCACGCACCGCCTCGCGGTTGGAGAAGCGCTGGCGCTCGGCCGCCGAGGGCTTCGGGTAGGCGATTTCGGCCGGCGCGCGCCCGAGCTTGGCGGAGGCGAGCTGGCCGTAGAAGGTGGCGGCATGGCGGGCGGCGCGGGCGTAATAGTCCCGCGCGTTTCCGGGCCCGCCGGCCTCGGCGGCGCGGCCGAGCCAGTAATAGGCGCGCGACTGCGACAGCGGCCGGTTCGAGATCTCGGCGATGCGGGCGAAGTGCTTGGCCGCGGTCGCGGGATCGCGCAAGGCGCGCAGCGCATACCAGCCGGCGTGGAACTCGGCCTCGGCGGCCTCCGTCGTGCCCTCGGCCGAATGCTGGGCGACGAGCCGGTAGGCGCCCTTCTTGTCGCCCTGCTCGAGCAGCATGCGCGAGACGATGCGGCGCTCGTTCCACCAGGCGTCGGGATCGACGAGCGAGGCGCGGTCGCGCGGCACGCGCTCGATCAGCGCGGCGGCCTCGCGGAACCGGTCCTTCTTGCGCAGGTTCTCGGCCGCCGTGAAGACGTAGCTGGGGTCGGACTGGAAGGCGGCGGGAACCTGATTGAGGATCTTGTCGGCGTTGGCGTTGCCCTGGATCGAGGCGGCGCGCGCCTTAAAGAGCGATTCGGCGCCGGCGAGCTTGGCGACGCGCGAGGCGTCGTTCACCTTGTCGGCATAGAGCAGCATGTCCATGCGCGCCTTGTGGTCGGCGCGCGTCAGCAGGGTGCCGAAGGCGTCCATCATCTGCGCTTCGGTCGCCTTGTCGAACTTGTCGCTCCGCCAGGACTGGACGATCAGCGCCTTGGCCTTGCCGGCCTGGCCGAGTTCGAGAAGCGCACGGGCGAGCGCCATCTTGCCCTCCGGCGTCTTCGGCGCGTCCGCCGCGAAGGCGGCGACGACGTCGGGCGCGCGCATCCGCTCGCGGTTGAGCGCGCGCTCCAAGTTGGCCCGCACGTTGGTCATGCCCGGCCAGTCGCGCAGCTCGATCGCGGTGTGGGCGATCTCGGCGGCCGGCACGTCGCCGGTGCCGCGTAGCGCGATCGCCCAGGAGAGGATATGGCGGTCGAGCGAGCCCGGCGTCATGCCCTCGCGGATGGCGAGCGCGCGCGGCACGTCGCGATAGGTGGCGTCGAGCCCGGCCTTGAGGTCGCCGCGCATCGGCGCGACGCCGGAGACGCGCGCACCCATCGCCGCGATGGACGAGGTGAAGGCGGCGGCATCGGTCGCGGAGCGCTGCGGCTGGGCGGGCTGGCGCAGCAGCAGGTTGGCGGCGGGGGCCGCGCCGCCGAAGCGCGAGGTGTCTGGCGCGGCAGCAGGGGCCGGGACCGGCTCCGGCTTCGACGAGCCGAAGCCGATGCGCGGCATCTTGAAGCTCGGCATGGGAATGCGGTCGAGCAGCGATTCGGCGCCCGCCGTGCCGGCCAGGAAGACGGACAGGAGCGCCGGCAGGAGAAGGGCCTTGGCGCGGATCGACTGTCTCATGAAACCTCCTGGCACGTCGTCGTCGAGGGCGCCGCCGGAGCGCCGCCTCGCACCGAAAATCTCACGATCACGATGAAGAACCGGTAAAGCCTGGCCACGAGAGCGCCGCAACCCGGTTGCTTGTTTCGACACGTTCGCTTGACTATGGTGCGCCGTCCACGGAAGCGCCGTGCGGCCCGATGCCGCCGCGCCCCGTCGGACGACGAGGGAGATGTCACGTCAAGGCGCGTTTTTGATGACGCGCCGGGCGCTTCGGCTCATCTTCCCGAACCCATCCAGTCGCCGGGAGTGACGACATGCAGTTCAAGGGCTCGCTCACGGCTCTGATTACACCCTTCGCGGCCGATGGCAGCCTGGACGAGACGGCGTTCCGCGACTTCGTCGACTGGCAGATCCGCGAGGGCACGCAGGGGCTCGTGCCCGTCGGCACCACCGGCGAGAGCCCGACGCTGACCCACGCCGAGCACAAGCGCGCGGTGGAGATCTGCGTCGAGGTGGCGGCGGGCCGGGCGCCGGTGATGGCGGGCGCGGGCTCCAACAACACCGCCGAGGCGGTGGACCTCGCGCGCTTCGCAGAAAGCGCGGGCGCCGACGGCGCGCTCGTGGTGACGCCCTACTACAACAAGCCGACGCAGCGCGGCCTCTACGAGCACTACGCCGCCGTGGCGCGCGCCGTTTCGATCCCGATCTTCATCTACAACATCCCGCCGCGCTCGGTGATCGACATGAGCGTCGAGACCATGGCGCGCCTCCATGCCGACTTTCCCAACATCGTCGGCGTGAAGGACGCGACCGCCAAGCTCGACCGCGTTTCCGACCAGCGCCACTCCTGCGGACACGATTTCGTGCAGCTGTCGGGCGAGGACGCGACGGCGCTCGGCTTCAACGCGCAGGGTGGCCATGGCTGCATCTCGGTGACCGCGAACGTCGCGCCGCGCCTTTGCGCCGAGTTCCAGGCCGCCAGTCTCGCCCACGACATGCCGAAGGCGCTCGAACTGCAGGACCGGCTCTTTCCGCTGCACAAGGCGATCTTTCTCGAGCCGGGCCTCTGCGGCGTGAAATACGCCCTCCAGCGGCTCGGGCGCGGCAACAACCGCATGCGCTCGCCCCTCGTGCCGATCGAGGCCGCGACCGAGGGAGCGATCGACGCGGCGCTGCGCCACGCCGGTCTCCTGAATTGACGCTGGCCCCGGCTGGCTTCCGGGGGACGCGATCCCACATTGAGAGATGAGTTTCGCGAGGGGGCGCCGGGCGGCGTCCCTTCGCATGAAAGGCGACCCGCATGGCCAAGGCCCCCACCACCAAATCGAACGTCGTCGCCGACAATCGCAAGGCGCGGTTCCACTACGAGATCATCGACACGCTGGAAGCCGGAATGGTGCTGACGGGCACCGAGGTGAAGGCGCTGCGGCTCGGTCGCGCCACGATCGCCGAATCCTACGCCACCGAGGAGGACGGCGAGATCTGGCTGATCAATTCCTACGTGCCGGAATATCTCCAGGCCAACCGCTTCAACCACGAGCCCAAGCGCCGCCGCAAGTTGCTGGTGCACGCCGCCCAGCGCAACCGGCTGGCCGGCGCCGTGCAGCGCGACGGCATGACCCTCGTGCCGCTGAAGATCTATTTCAACGAGCAGGGCCGCGCGAAGCTCGAACTCGCCGTCGCCAAGGGCAAGAACGCGCCCGACAAGCGCGAAACGCTGAAGGAGCGCGACTGGAACCGCCAGAAGCAGCGCGTGATGAAGGAGGGCGGGCGGGACTGAGCCGGCAGGGCCGGGTCGTCACGAACCCGGTCGCGTGCATCGCTCGTTCGGAGTTCGCCGCTGCGGCGCTCGGTCGGCCCGATCCCTCCCGGATCGCGTCCGCCTCCCACGGATCGTGCGAACGCTGAAGCCGCCTGCGGACGACTTCCGCACCGCGGCATGACCGTCGGCGATCCACCCTTGCGCTTTGCCGGGGGCGGGCGGACGATGCCTCCAAAACCGGGAGGACAGCGATGACGGACCTGACCCAGTTGCCCGAGGGGCTGGAGCCCCCGATCGACGACGGCGCGAGCGCGCATCTCGTCGGACGCGACCTGCCGATGATCGCGCTGCCCTCGACCGCCGGCCCGCCGGTGGATCTCGGCCGGCTGAAGGGTACGGCGATCCTCTATTTCTATCCGATGACCGGTCGGCCCGGTGCGCCGTTGCCCGGCGGCTGGAACGAGATCCCGGGTGCGCGCGGCTGCACGCCGCAGGCCTGCGGCTTTCGCGATCATTTCGCGGAACTACGGGGCTTGGGCGTCTCCCACGTCTTCGGCATCTCGTCGCAGACCACTGCCTACCAGCGCGAGGCAGCGACGCGCCTGAACCTGCCCTTCGCGCTGCTCTCGGATGCCGGGCTGGAATTGCAGGAGATGTTGGACCTGCCGACCTTCGAGGTCGACGGCGAGCGTCTGTTCAAGCGTCTGACGATGGTGATGCAGGGCGGCGCGATCGCCGCCGTCTTCTATCCCGTCTTTCCGCCGGATCGGAGCGCTGCCGATCTCGCAGACTGGCTTCGTGCGCGTGCACCGGAGACCCGGCCTCGGCATTGACGAAGCCGTAGTCGCCAAAAGAGAGGAGCCTTCGTCCCGTTTGTGATGGGCTTCGGTATCAATAGTCGTCGTCGTCGTACCGACGATCGTCGCGGCGATTGTCGTATCGACGGCGGTCGTCGCGTCGATCATAGGAGCGGCGATCGTCGCGCCGGCTCTCGTAACCACGGCGATCGTCGCGTCGATCCACGTCGCGCCGGCGGTTGTCGCGGCGCGGCTGGTTCGAGACCTGCCCCCCATTGCGCTCGATCTGCTGGCAGGTGTTGTTGCGCGGATTTTGCAGGCAGAACTGCAGGATTTCGGCCGGGCTCTGCGCTCGTGCCGGGGCGGGGGCGAGGGCGGCGCCCGTGCCGAGGACGGCGAGTGCCATGACGAACTGCGAGATGCGACGCATGAGACGGGATCTTTCCTGGTGGATCGGCACGCGAGTCGAGCGAAGGAATGGGCGAGGGGCCGACACGTTCCCTCGACGAAATGCTGCGATGCGGATGGATGGAAGCTCGCCGCTCGCCGCCCTGAGACCTCCGCGGGCTTGTGAACGCCAATCTGCGCCAGGCACGCTGAACCAGGCATGAATGGCGCGTCGTCCTGGCGTTCAGCCGGGAGAAACGCCGAGAAAGCCGGCGACGCTGCGAAACACGTCGGCGAACATCGCTTCCGTCAGGCGGCCCGTGTTCGTGTTGTAGCGCGAGCAATGGTAGCTCGAGGCGATGCGAAGGCCGGCGACGTCGTGTTCGCCGCCATGCGAGAACGGTGCCGCGCTGAGCTTGGCGCCGAGCGCCCGCACGGTGGAGTCATGCGCGATGCGCCCGAGCGTCACGATCGCGGCGAGGTTCGGCAGTTCCGCGATGGTCGGCACGAGGAACTGGCGGCAGGCGTTGATCTCGGCGCCCACCGGCTTGTTCTCCGGCGGCACGCAGCGCACCGCGTTGGTGATGGCGGCGCCGACGAGTTCTAGACTGTCGTCCGGGCGCGCCTCGAACTCGCCCCGCGCAAAGCCGAAGCGCTTCAGCGTGGCGTAGAGGAGGTCGCCGGCATAGTCGCCCGTGAAGGGACGGCCGGTGCGGTTGGCGCCGCGAATGCCGGGCGCGAGGCCCACCACGAGGAGGCGCACCTCGCCGACGCCCAAGCGGGGCAGGAACGTGTCCACCGGCGCGTTGTGCCAGCTCGGCTCCTTCTCGCGCCAGAGATGGCGGAAGGCTGCGAGGCGCGGGCAGATCGGGCAGTCGCGCGGCGGTGCGGCGGGGTCGGGCGTGCGGGAAGGCAAGAGGGCGGGGGAGGCCATCGCGGCGGACCCTCTAGTCCTGCCCGTCCGCCTCGCTGGCTTCCATCTCGGCGCGGCGGGCGAGCCGCGCCTCGCGCTCGGCCGGGCTGCGACCGACTTCCGTCTGCAGCGTGCGCAGGTCGATGAAGTGGTCGGCCTGGCGGCGCAGGTCGTCGGCGATCATCGGCGGCTGGGTGGAGAGGGTGGAGACCACCGAGACCTTGCGGCCCTTGCGCTGCAGCGCCTCCACCAGCGAGCGGAAGTCGCCGTCGCCCGAGAAGAGCACAAAATGGTCCACCGTTTCGGCGAGCTCCATCGCGTCGATGGCGAGCTCGATGTCCATGTTGCCCTTGATCCGGCGCCGGCCGGCGGCGTCGGTGAACTCCTTGGCCGGCTTCGTCACCACGCTATAGCCGTTGTAGTCCAGCCAGTCGATCAACGGCCGGATGGAGGAGTATTCCTGATCCTCGACCATCGCGGTGTAGTAGTAGGCGCGCAGCAGATAGCCGCGCGCCTGGAAGGCGACCAGCAGCTTCTTGTAGTCGATGTCGAAGCCGAGCGCGCGCGAGGTCGCGTAGAGATTGGCGCCGTCGATGAAGAGGGCGATTTTTTCACGGGCGTCGAACATCGGGAGGCTTTCGGCTGCGTCGGTCGGGAAAGGGTCGAGCAATGGAGATCGGACGGGACCGGCCGGCCGGTCGTCGAAGGGCGCATCCTAGTAGTCGCCCCGCGTCCTGCCAACCGCGCAGGGCATGTGGATGCGGCTTCGATCCACACGAAAGCCGCCGCTGCCCCTTGTGCGGAAATTGTCAAGGGGCTATGCGGAGGGTTCAGCCTCAATGAACCATTTCCCGAGGAGACAGGCATGGCCCGCGTCACCGTAGAAGATTGCGTCGATAAGGTCGAGAACCGCTTCGAGCTGGTCTTGCTGGCCAGCCATCGCGCCCGGCAGATCGCGCAGGGCCAGCAGATCACCATCGACCGCGACAACGACAAGAACCCGGTGGTGGCGCTGCGCGAGATCGCCGACGAGACGCTCTCGCCCGACGACCTCAAGGAAGACCTGATCCACTCGCTGCAGAAGCATGTCGAGGTCGACGAGCCCGAGCCGCAGGCGCCCACCGCCGGATCGGTGGCCGACCCACAGACCGCCGGCGCGCTGACGGTTCCCGGCGACGACGACAACATCGCCTTCGACCGCATGAGCGAGGACGAGCTCCTCGCCGGCATCGACGGGCTGGTGGCGCCGGAAAAGAACGACGATTTCTGACGGCGAGGGGTTTTAGACCCTTTCTCGTCTGCCGCATCGCAACCTATATTGAAGGGCGTCCCGCCGGTCGGGGCGCCCTTTTTCTCCGGCCAGTTTCGGCATTCCGGGAGCGCGTAAACGGCGATGATGCGGCAGTACGAACTCGTCGAGCGCGTGGCGGCCTACAAGCCGAACCTCGACGAGGGGCTGCTCAACCGCGCCTATGTCTACGCCATGCAGAAGCATGGCGCGCAGATGCGCGTGAACGGCGACCCCTATTTCTCGCATCCGCTCGAAGTCGCGGCCATCCTCACCAACCTGCATCTCGACGAGGCGACCATCGCCGTCGCCCTGCTGCACGACACGATCGAGGACACGGACGCCACCCGCAAGGAGATCGACCAGATCTTCGGCCACAAGATCGGCACGCTGGTGGAGGGGCTGACCAAGCTCAAGCGCCTCGACCTCGTGTCGAAGAAGGCCGAGCAGGCCGAGAACCTGCGCAAGCTGCTGCTCGCGATCGCCGACGACATCCGCGTGCTGCTCGTCAAGCTCGCCGATCGCCTCCACAACATGCGCACGCTTCATCACATGAAGCCCGAGAAGCGCGCCCGCATCGCGCAGGAGACGATGGACATCTACGCCCCCTTGGCGGGGCGCATCGGCATGCAGGACATGCGCGAGGAACTCGAGAACCTCGCCTTCAAGCACATCAATCCGGAGATGCACGAGACGGTAACGACACGTCTCGCCGAGCTTCGCGCCAAGCATGCCGAGACGATCGCCAAGATCGAGGAGACGCTGGCCGAGCGGCTGAAGGAAAAGGGCATCGAGGCCGTGGTCTCGGGTCGGCAGAAGAAGCCGTATTCGGTCTTCTCCAAGATGCAGCGCAAGGCGCTGTCGCTGGAGCAGCTCTCCGACATCTTCGGCTTCCGCGTGCTCGTCGCCGACGAGGAGGACTGCTACCGAACGCTCGGCATCGTCCACCGAACCTGGCCGCTCGTGCCCGGCCGGTTCAAGGACTACATCTCGATCCCCAAGCAGAACGACTACCGCTCGATCCACACCACGATCGTCGGCCCTTCGCGCCAGCGCGTCGAACTGCAGATCCGCACCCATGCGATGCACCACATCGCCGAATACGGCATCGCCGCGCACGAGCTCTACAAGGACGGCGAGCACGCGCTCTCCACCGAAAGCTCGGCCTATGCCTGGCTGCGCCGCACCATCGAGATGTTGGCCGAGGGCGATCAGCCCGAGGAGTTCCTCGAGAACACCAAGCTCGAACTCTTCCAGGACCAGGTCTTCTGCTTCACGCCGAAGGGCCGCCTCATCGCGCTGCCGCGCGGCGCGACGCCCATCGACTTCGCTTATGCCGTCCACACCGACGTCGGCGACACCTGCGTCGGCTGCAAGATCGACGGACGCATCATGCCGGTCGTCACCGAACTCACCAACGGCGACGAGGTGGAGATCATCCGCTCCAAGGCCGCGGTGCCGCCGCCCGCCTGGGAGAGCGTCGCCGTCACCGGCAAGGCGCGCTCGGCGATCCGTCGCGCCGCGCGCCTCGCCATCCGCAAGCAATATTGCGGCCTCGGCCAGCAGATCTTGGAGCGCGCCTTCGCGCGCGCCGGCAAGACCTTCACCCGCGAGGGGCTGAAACCTTATCTCGGCAAGGTCGGCCACCGCGACGTCGAGGACGCGCTCGCCTCGGTCGGGCGGGGCGAACTGCCGTCGGCCGACGTCTTCAAGGCCGTGCACCCCGACTTCCAGGACACGCGCGCCTCCAAACCGAACGCCAAGCCGGAGGAGGAGGGCTGGTTCAACCTGCGCACCGCCACCGGCCTGATCTTCAAGATGCCCGGCCTCGGCAAGCTGCGCGGCAGCGAGCCGGCAGTGGCGATTCCGATCCGCGGCGCGGGCGACGACATGGCCGTGCAGTTCGGTCCGGACGGCGCGGTGCCGGGAGACCGGATCGTCGGCATCTTGGAGCCGGGCAAGGGCATCACCATCTACCCCATCCAATCGCCGGCCCTCACCGCCTTCGACGACGAGCCGGACCGCTGGATCGACGTGCGCTGGGATCTCGACGCCGAGCTGACGACGCGCTTTCCCGCGCGCATCCGCATCTCCGCGCTGAACGAGCCGGGGGCGCTCGCCGAGATCGCCGAGACGATCGCGCTGAACGACGCCAATATCCACAATCTTTCCATGGTCGCCACCGCCCCCGACGTGAGCGTGATGATGGTGGATCTGGAGGTCTGGGATCTCCAGCACCTCACCCGCACGCTCAATCAGTTGCGCGGCAAGGCTTGCGTCACCGACGTGGTTCGTGTGAACGGCTGATCCCGGCGAGGACACCGATCGAAGAAGGCGGCCGCGGACCCATGCAGACCCAAGACGTCATCGACATCTTCCGCGAGGCCGGGGCCTATCTCGAAGGCCACTTCATCCTGACCTCCGGTCGCCGCAGCCCGATCTTCCTGCAGAAGGCGCGCGTCTTCATGCATCCCGGCCACACCGAGACGCTCTGCCGGGCGCTGGCCGAGAAGCTGCGGGCCGCCGTCGACGGGCCGATCGACTACACGGTGGGCCCGGCCGTGGGCGGGCTCATTCCCGCCTACGAGACCTCGCGCCATCTCGGCGTGCCCTCGATCTACGTGGAGCGCGAGAACGGCGAGTTTCGCCTGCGCCGCTTCGAGATCGCGCCGGGCGCGCGCGTGGTGATCGTCGAGGACATCGTCACCACCGGCCTGTCGATCCGCGAGACGATCGCCTGCCTCACCGCGCTCGGGGCCGAGGTGCTGGCCGCCGGCTGCATCGTCGATCGCTCGGCCGGCAAGGTCGACGTCGGCGTGCCATTGGTCGCGCTCGCCGAGTACGAAGTGCCGAGCTACGCGCCCGAGGACCTGCCGCCCGAGCTTGCCGCAATTTCGCCGGTGAAGCCCGGTAGCCGGTCGCTCTAACCCGATTTCGCCAGAGGATACAGGACGTTCATGCTGTTCCGGCGCCGCCAGCCCGAGACCCGTCTCCAGCGTCTGCGCGCCGCCCTGTGGCCGCGCCGCTCCTGGCGTCGGTCGCTGCGCTACATGCAGAAGCGCGTGTTGCGCCTGCGCGCCACGCCCCATGCGATCGCCGCCGGCGTCGCGGCCGGCGTCTTCGCCACGTTCACGCCGTTTCTCGGCTTCCACTTCCTCCTGGCCTTCGCCATCGCCTGGATGCTGGCGGGCAATCTTCCGGCGGCCGCGCTCGGCTGCCTCCTCGGCAACCCCGCGACCTACCCGCTCATCTGGGCCTCCACCTACGAGACCGGGCGCTATCTGCTGGCTTCCGAGGTGCCGGACGGGCACGCGCCCGAGGGCCTCGGCGCCGCGCTGTCGCACATGGATCTCGCGGCGGTCTGGCAGCCCTATCTGAAGCCCATGCTGATCGGCTCGCTGCCGCTCGGCCTCGGCTTCGCCGGCCTCTCCTATGTCGCGGTTTTTCTCGCCGCGCGTTCGTTCCAGGCCGCCAAGCACCGGCGCACCGAGACGGGCCGGCGCCTGCGCAGCGAGCGTCTGGCGCTCGGGGACGGCACGCCGTGATCGTCGGCATCGGCAGCGACCTCATCGACATCCGGCGCATCGAGAAGACGTTGGCGTGCCACGGCACGCGCTTCACCGCCCGGGTCTTCACCGAGATCGAGCAGGCGAAGTCGGACCGGCGGGCGCAGCGCGCGGCCTCCTACGCCAAGCGCTTCGCCGCCAAGGAGGCCTGCGCCAAGGCGCTCGGCACCGGCCTGTCGCAGGGCGTGTTCTGGCGCGACATGGGCGTCGTCAATCTTCCCGGCGGCAAGCCCACCATGGCGCTGACCAACGGCGCGGCGGCGCGGTTGCATTCGCTCGTGCCCGCCGGCCATCGCCCGGTGGTGCATCTCACCATCACCGACGACTTCCCGCTGGCCCAAGCCTTCGTCATCATTGAGGCCTTGCCCGACGACGGGACGGCACCTCACTCTTAACCGCCGCGCCGACGATTGCCGAAGCGCACGCGAGCCATTACACAGCGCGCGACGGCCCTCGTGCGCCGGCAAGGGCCGTGTGCCGAGATGGAAGGACGAACCATGGTCGATCGGGCCGTTGCGAAGAAGAAGGAAGGCTGGGGCGAGACGATCAAGGTCGTGGTCCAGGCGCTGCTGCTCGCGCTCGTCATCCGCACCATTCTGTTCCAGCCCTTCTCGATCCCCTCGGGCTCGATGATGCCGACACTCCTGATCGGCGACTATCTCTTCGTCTCGAAATGGTCCTACGGCTTCTCGAAATACTCGCTGCCCTTCTCGCCCGACCTCTTCGAGGGTCGCGTCCTCGGCTCCGACCCCGAGCGCGGCGACGTCGTGGTGTTCCGCAAGCCCAACGAGACCGACACCGACTACATCAAGCGCCTGATCGGCCTCCCGGGAGACCGGGTGCAGATGCGCGAGGGCACGCTCTTCATCAACGGGCAGGCGGTGCCCAAGGTCGCCGACGGCACCTTCACCACCGAGGGCGGCGCCGAGATCCCGCAGTTCCGCGAGACGCTGCCGAACGGCGTCTCCTACGAGACGCTCGACGCCGATCCGCAATCGATCGGCGACAACACGCGCGAGTTCGTGGTGCCGCCCGGCCATTATTTCATGATGGGCGACAATCGCGACAACTCGCTCGATTCGCGCTTCGACGTCGGCTACGTGCCGTTCGAGAACTTCGTCGGCAAGGCGCAGGTGATCTTCTTCTCGATGGAGAACGACGCCTCGCCGCTCGAGATCTGGCAGTGGCCCTCGAGCCTTCGCCCGAGCCGCATCTTCAACTGGCTGGGGTGACGAATTGGCTCGCCCGAAGGGATCGGACGCCGCGCTCGACCGTCTGGAGGCTCGGATCGGCTTGCGCTTCGCGGACCGTGCCCGCCTGGAGCGGGCCGTCACCCATTCCAGCTTGAAGAAGGCCGGCTCGCGCTCTTCTTATGAGCGGCTCGAATTTCTCGGCGACCGCGTCCTCGGCCTCACGATCGCGCAGAAGCTCTTCGAGCTCTATCCCACCGCCGACGAGGGCGACCTGTCGCTGCGCCTCAACACGCTGGTGAGCGCCGAAGCCTGCGCCGAGATCGCCGACGAGGCGGGCCTCACCGAGTTCATTCGCCACGGCTCCGACCTGCAGCGCGCCGTCGCCGGGCGCAACCGCAACATCCGGGCCGACGTGGTGGAGGCGCTGATCGCCGCGATCTATCTCGAGCACGGGCTGGAGCCGGCGCGCGACTTTATCCTACGCCATTGGGGTGAGCGGCTGCAGGGCGCGGTGAACGCGCGCCGCGATCCGAAGACCGAGCTGCAGGAATGGGCGCACAAGCGCGCCGGTCTGGCACCGGTCTATGAGCTGGTGGAGCGTTCCGGCCCCGATCACGAGCCGGTCTTCACCGTCCGCGCCACGCTGGCGGACATCCTGCCGGCGGAGGGGCGGGGACGTTCCAAGCGCATCGCCGAGCAGAACGCCGCCGAGACGATCCTTCTGCGCGAGGGCGTCTGGGACGCACCCGCTGCCGGCTGACGCCGGACCCCAAGCACCCCCGCCACCCCGCCGCGATGGATTTTTGCGCGGTTTGGGCGCATCATGGCGCCCGATCCCCCATCCGGATGCCTGACGCCGGAGCCAGACGAGAGCCGATTTGACCGACGACACCCAACCCGAAACGCTGCCCGACGCCATGCCCGACAAGGGCGCCGACGAGACCGCCGCCGTCCCGACCCGCTCGGGCTTCGTGGCGATGCTCGGCGCGCCGAACGCCGGCAAGTCGACGCTCGTCAACCAGCTCGTCGGCACCAAGGTCTCGATCGTCACCCACAAGGTGCAGACGACGCGCGCGCTCGTGCGCGGCATCGCCATCAAGGATCGCACGCAGATCGTCTTCGTCGACACGCCCGGCGTCTTCAACCCTAAGCGCCGGCTCGACCGCGCCATGGTGAAGACCGCCTGGGGCGGCGCTAAGGACGCCGACATCGTGCTGCCGATCATCGACGCCGACCGCGGCATCAACGACGAGGTCCTGGCGATCATGGATCGCCTGAAGGACGTGAAGCAGCCCAAGGTCCTCCTTCTCAACAAGGTCGACCAGATGCGCCGCGACCGGCTGCTGGCGATGACGCAGGAGATCTCCACCAAAGGCGAGTTCGAGCGCATCTTCATGATCTCGGCGCTGAACGGCTCGGGCTGCGACGACCTGATGGAATTCCTCGCCGCGCGCCTGCCCGAGGGGCCCTGGTACTACCCGGAAGACCAGATTTCCGACCTGCCGCTTCGCCAGCTCGCCGCCGAGATCACCCGCGAGAAGCTGTTCCTGCGCCTTCACCAGGAAATCCCATACGCCTCGACGGTCGAGACCGAGCGCTGGGAAAACCGGCCGGACGGCTCGGTGCGCATCGAGCAGACGATTTATGTCGAGCGCGACAGCCAAAAGGCGATCGTCCTCGGCCACAAGGGCGAGACGGTGAAGGCCATCGGGCAGGCGGCGCGCCGCGAGATCACCGAGGCGGCCGAGCAGACGGTGCATCTCTTCCTCTTCGTGAAGGTGCGCGAGAACTGGGGCGACGACCCCGAGCGCTACCGCGAGATGGGCCTCGACTACACGGCCTGAGCGGATCGCCGCAGCGCGCTGAATCTGGCACGGTAGAGGCCCATCTCAGCGAAAGGCGATGCTTGCGGCGGATGCTCACCCGGCCGCCGGCCTTCGGAGAGCGAGACGTCATGGAATGGCGGGAGGAGGGAATCGTTCTCGGCGTGCGGCGCCAGGGCGAGACCAGCGCGGTGGTGGAGATCATGACGCGCGAGCGCGGCCGCCATCTCGGCCTCGTGCGCGGCGGGCGATCGCGCCGCCTTCAGCCCGTTCTCCAGCCGGGCAATCAGGTCGAGGCCAACTGGCGCGCGCGGCTCGACGAGCATCTCGGCTTCATGACCGTCGAGCCGCTGGCGCTGCGCGCCGCCAAGCTCATGGAAACGGCGATCGGCCTGCACGGCATCCAGCTGCTCGCCGCCCATGTGCGCTTGCTTCCCGAGCGCGACGCCCATCCCCGCCTCTACGACGCGCTGCAGACCATCGTCGAGCATCTGGAGGATCCGATCGCGGCGGGCGTGATGATCCTGCGCTTCGAGGTGGCGCTCTTGGAGGAACTAGGCTTCGGGCTCGATCTCGAAGCCTGCGCGGCGACGGGCGCGCGCGAGGATCTCGTCTACGTCTCGCCGAAATCGGGCCGTGCCGTCAGCCGCGCGGCGGGCGAGCCGTGGAAGGACCGGCTGCTGCCGCTGCCCGGCTTCCTGGCGCAGGGTGCGACGCGCCCGGATGCGGCGCATCTCGCTGCGGGCTTCCGCATGACCGGCTTCTTCCTCGCCCGCCATGTCTGGGAGCCGCGCGCGGTTGAGCCGCCGCCCTCGCGGGCCGGTGCGCTCAACGAGATCGCGCGGTCGACGCGGGATTGAGCCGTCAGAGCGTGAGCGGCACCACGAAGGGTGTGCCGGAAAAGGCGTCGGCGCCGCGCCCGATCGAGCGGATGGCCGCGACCATGCGGCCCCCGCGGCCGAGCTTCTCGTCGGCGAGCTGCACCAGCAGCGCGTTCGGGGTGGCGGACGGCGCGCGGCGGCGCAGCTCCTCGGCGAGCGCCTGCTCGTCCAGTTCGGGATTGATCGCCAGCGCCAGGATGTAGGCGGCGGCGGTGGAGCGGCTGATGCCGGCCCAGCAATGCACGGCGAGCGGCGCCGTGCGATCCCAGCGATGGCCGAATTCGAGCAGCCGGTCGAGATGGTCGGCGCCGGGATGCGTCAGCCCATCCGTGGGCGTGGTGATGTCGTTCATGCCGAGGAAGAGATGCCGCTTCGGCTCGATCGAGGCCGGGCGCTCCACGGGCGTGTCGGCGTTGATCAGCGTGACGACGCCGGCCGCGCCGTGTTCGAGCACGGTGGCGGGCATGTCGGCCAGCGAGGAGACGACGAGATAGCTCATGTCGACGACTTTCGAGGGGGAGGGGAGGCGGGATGGACGAGGCGGTCGAGCGCCTCGAAGCGGGCGAGATAGGCCGCGCCGACGCTCGCGGCGGGCTGGGGCAGGAAGCGCGCCTCCTCAAGCGCCGCCGCGCCGGGTCGCCCGAACAGGTTGGCCGCTTCCGCGGCGGTGAAGCCGGCGAGAAGCTGGGCCTCGTAATAGGCGGAGACGCGGTCGGCGGACTTGATGAGCCGGGCGACCGCCGACGGCAACTCGGCCGGCAGGCCGAATCGGCCGTGGATCGCAGCCTGGAGGCGCTTCTCGACGCTCTTGTAGTCGCCGCCGAGCACGCTCTTGAACGGCGAGATCATGTCGCCGATCACGTATTCCGGCCCGTCGTGCAGCAGGGCGGCAAGGCGCCAGCGCGGATCGGGCTCGGTCTCGGCCACGATCTCCTCGACGATCAGCGAGTGCTGCGCCACCGAGAAGGCGTGGTCGCCGAGCGTCTGCCCGTTCCAGCGGGCGACGCGCGCCAGCCCGTGGGCGATGTCGGCGATCTCCACGTCGAAGGGCGAGGGGTCGAGAAGATCGAGCCGCCGCCCCGAGAGCATGCGCTGCCAGACGCGCGGCGGCTTGGCGGGCTTCGGCGGCGGCGCGGAGGCGGCCCGGCTCACGGCTCGTCCACCGCCCCGGCAGCGGTCGCCTCCGGCAGCGTATAGCCGGCCCATTCGGGCACCTCGGCCTCCAGCGGCACCCCGTCGGCGGAGAGCGTGGCATCGGCCCGCAGCGCGTCGGCCATCTTGTCGATGCGAATCATCCCCATGCCGAGCGCGCCCGCGGCGGAGAGCACGGTGCCGATCGTGCGGCCTCCGGCCTCGACGTTGGCGCCGGGCGTCAGATGCCCCTCGGCGCGCAACACCATCAGGCGCCTACGCGCGGTGCCGCGATGCTGCATGCGCGACACCACCTCCTGCCCGACATAGCAGCCCTTGCGAAACGACACGCCGCCGTTCTGGTCGAGAAGAACATCGTGCGGAAAGACGTCGGAAGCGGGAAAGTCGCGCTCGGCCTCGGCGACGGCCTCCGCGAGGCGCAGCGTCTCGAAGCCGGCGACGTCGCTGCCCGCCGCCTCGGCGGCCGTGCCGTAGAGGCGGAAGACGGGCGCGGGGAAGCGCGTGTCGCGCAAGGCGTCCGCTGGCATCTCGCCCGTGTCCCAGACCGCGGCCACCGCGTCGCCCACCGGCGTGAGCGTCACCTTGGCGCGCAGCCGGTAGAGCGTCAGGCGCTTGGCGAGGTCGGCCCGCGCGCCCGCCGCGACGTCGAGGCGGAGCCCGTCGGCTGCGCGGCTGATCAGGAAGTCGAAGAGGATCTTGCCCTGCGGCGTCAGGAGCGCGGCCGGGCGCGCTTCGCCGGCGGGCAGCGCGTCGAGATCGGCGGTCACGAGATTCTGCAGGAAGGGTTCGGCCTCGGGACCGCCGACGAGGAGCACGGCGCGGTCGGGCAGGCGGGCGGAGGACATCGGCGATCATCCCATCCGGCCAGCCGCCTCGAAACGGGGTTCGAAAGCGGCGGCCACTCGTCTAAAGCTCGTGCGGACCCGGCAAAGTGTCGGAACGCAGAATCCGTATCTGCGGATTTCATCGGCGAGAAGCAAGGATGGGGCGATGACCGGCGGTTTCGAGACGGTGCTGCGCGGCGGCACGGTGGTGAACCACGAGGGCGAGGGGATCCGAGACATTGGCCTCCGCGACGGGCGCATCGCTGAGATCGGCGCCATCGCGCCGGGCGCAGGTGGGCGGGAGATCGACTGCCGCGGGCTGCATGTCCTGCCGGGCGTCATCGACAGCCAGGTGCACTTTCGCGAGCCCGGCCCGACGCACAAGGAAGACCTCGAATCGGGTTCGCGCGCGGCGGTGCTCGGCGGCGTCACCTGCGTCTTCGAGATGCCGAACACCGACCCGCTCACCACCGACGAGGCGGCGCTTGCCGATAAGATCCGCCGCGGCCACCACCGCATGCATTGCGACTTCGCCTTCTGGGTGGGCGGCACGCGCGAGAACGCCGCCGACGTCGGCGAACTCGAACGCCTGCCGGGCGCGGCGGGCATCAAGGTCTTCATGGGCTCCTCCACCGGCTCGCTGTTGGTGGAGGACGACGATGGCGTGCGCGAGATCCTGAAGCGCGCGCGCCGGCGGGCCGCCTTCCACTCGGAGGACGAGTTCCGGCTACGCGAGCGCCTCCCCCTTCGCGTCGAGGGCGATCCCGCCTCGCACCCGGTCTGGCGCGACGAGGTGGCGGCGCTGCAATGCACCGAGCGGCTGGTGGGGATCGCCGAGGAAACGGGCGCGCGCATCCACGTGCTGCATATCTCCACGGCCGAGGAGATCCTCTTTCTCGGCCGGCATAAGGCCAACGCCACCTGCGAAGCGACGCCGCATCATCTCACCCTTTCGGCCGAGGACTACGCCCGGCTCGGCACCAAGCTGCAGATGAACCCGCCGGTGCGCGACGTCCGGCACCGCGACGGGGTCTGGCTCGGCATCGCGCAGGGGATCGTCGACGTGCTCGGCTCCGACCACGCGCCCCATACGCTGGAGGAGAAGGCCAAGCCCTATCCGGCCTCGCCCTCCGGCATGACGGGCGTGCAGACGCTCGTGCCGGTCATGCTCGACCACGTGGCGAAGGGGCGGCTGTCCTTGCAGCGCTTCGTCGATCTCACCTCGGCCGGGCCGCAGCGCATCTTCGGTCTGTCGGGGAAGGGGCGGATCGCGGTGGGCTACGACGCCGACTTCACGATCGTCGACCTCAAGCGCCGCGAGACCATCACGGACGCCTGGATCGGCTCGAAGTCGCAATGGACGCCGCATGACGGGCGCGCCGTCACCGGCTGGCCGGTAGGCACGATGGTGCGCGGGCGCCGGGCGATGTGGGAGGGCGAGATCGCCGAGGCCGCCACCGGCGAGGCCGCGCGCTTCGTGGAGACGCTGGCACCGCGCGGATAGACGGCGGCACGGGGGAAGGGCTGTCGGCCGATCGGCGTCCGCCCTTCTCTATATGGGGACACGGCCGAGGAAGACCGGCGCGCCGGCATGAAAGACCGCGGTGCAGGAGACCCGCCGATGCGGGTCGAGCGATCGTCCGCATCGAGTTCGGATGCCGATTCGCGCCCGCTCAGTCGCCGGCGACGAAGAACTCGAACCGGCCTTCCGGCGAGATGCCGACGCGGAAGAAGTCGTAGGATCCGTTGGCGACCATGCGCTGGTAGTCGCCGGCGGTGACGAGTTCGAAGAGCTCGACGAGCTGGGGCTTCGTCAGCGTCTCGAGGTTCACCTGCGTGAAATAGGGCCAGACGAAGATCTCGTTGTCGCCGTCCTGCCCGAGCCGGACATGGCCGGCCTCCAGTGTTTCCAGGAGAATCGCCAGCATCTCGACGCCGTTGCCGTCGCCCGAGGCGCCTTTCAGGATCTCGATCGGATCCTCGTCGCCGGGGCTGGCGGAGAGCGCCGTCGGCTCGGCCCCGGTTTCGAGGAGCGGGCGCAGCTTCTCGACGTCGCCGGTCCTGGCGGCCTCGATGAGCTTGCGGCGCAGATCGCGCACGGGGGTGGGCAACTCGTCCTCGCCATAGGCGATGTCGGCGGGCGGCAGATCGGCCGCCGGGGCCTGGCCGACGGTCTCGCCGGTGTCTGGGTCGGCTTCCGGCGCGGCCGTCCCGGGGTTCGTGCCCTGGGGCGGCGCCGTGGTATTGGTCGATGGAGCTTGCGGCTGCGCGGCGGTTGGCGGCGCGGCCGGCGTTCCCGCGGGAGGGGCTGGAGTGGCTCCGCCGGTCGGTGGCGGCGTCGAGGGCGCAGCGCCGGGTCCGGCCGGGGCGGCGGGCTGGCCGGGAACGGGCGGCAGCGGCACCGAGACGATGCCCTCGCGGGTCGTCGTGGTGCCGTCCTCGCCGGTGATCTGCGACAGCGCCAGCGAGGGGCCGGTGGTGCCGAGGAGAAGGGCCGCCAGAAGCGGGAGGAGGCGCAGTGGCCGGGTGGGGGTCATCGGCGTCCCAAGGTGGTGCAGGAAGGGTGGCGGCGGGCTATTGCAGCGCCCGCTCGGCCCGGAATTCGCCGAACTCCACGCGCTGGCGAAGCTGGTCGAGAAGTTCGAGCACGTCGCTTTCGCCGTAGCGACGCACGAGTTCGGTCACGGCCGTGGTGATGGCGGTCTCGGCCAGGATCTCGGCTTCGATCCCGTCGGAGATGCCGTCGGCCCAGGCCTCGTTGTGATACTCGATCGCCACCTGCTTCTTCTCGGCGACGATGAGATCGTCGAGGTCGGAACTGTGCAGGTCGATCATTCCGGAACTCCAATTCACTGTCTTGCGCGCGGGGCGCGCTCCCGGGGCGGAAGGACGGGGGCTGCCGCCGCCTGCCGCACCGCATCCTTAACCAAAGCTTAACTGCCGTACCTTGCGCTGATCTCCCGCGAAAGGGTTGCGCCTTCTTTTCGGTATCTTTCGATCGCGACCGTCGCGGCCGGGGTACACTGGCGATAGGTCGATTCGAACGCCCGGTATCCCTGGTTGAAGTTCGCCACGAGAATGCGGCGGTCGGCCTCGCCCGGCGACTGCGCCTCCAGAAGCTCGCTCATCTTCTGGCGCCAGACGTCGGCGTTGGGGTCGCCGCAGAGCGCCCGCAAAAAGTGGATCGATCCGAGCAGCGTCGCGAGACGGCCGAGCGGCTTCATGTAGGGTGCGTTAGAAGGCACGGGCTGTTCGCTCGCCGCCGGCTCGCCCGCCTTCTCGCCCTTCGGCTGGGCTGCCAGCGGCGACGCCGCCGCCAGTTGCAACGCCAAGACGACGCCGCCGACGCGAAGGGTTTGAGGCAAATTGCCGGGGAAGATCATGGGGCAGGTTTGCAGGTCGAATGCGGAGATTGCAAGACGAGCCGGCCCCGGTGCCGCAAGGCTTGTTCGTTAAGGTTAGCGGCGGAAATGACCGGAGACTAGGGAGCGATCAGCTCAACGGCAGAAGGGCTTGAGCGGCCTCGACCACCCCGGCCAGACCGGCCGTCGTCTGCCCGTCTGCGGCGAGCGCCGCGAACTGTGCGGGGGTGACGAACCGCGCCTCGGCCGCATCGTCGCCCGCCTGCGGATCGCTGGCATCGCCCGCGTCAGCGCGTGCCGCGAAGACCGCGATCACCGCATGGGCGCCGTTCGCCGCATCGATCGCCTCGTGGTTGCGCACGAAGCGGAGGGTGCCCGCGGACAGGCCGGTTTCCTCCCGAAGCTCGCGCCGTGCGGCGGCCTCCAACCCCTCGCCGAACTCGACGCGCCCGCCCGGCAGGCTCCAGAGCCCGGCGAAGGGCGCGCGGGCGCGCAGCACGAGAAGCAGGTCGTGGCCGCGAAACAGCGCGACGGAGACGACGACGACGGGGCGGAGCGCGGACATGGGGCTCGCTCTACGCCTTCGCCGCCCCCGCGCCAAGGCGAGCCGGCAGCCGCGCCGCCCTTGTGCGCGTGCTCGGCCGCGGTCATGGTCCGGCGATGTGTGGACGCTTCTCTCTCACCACGACGCCGGACGCCGTCGCCGAGCATTTCTCGCTGACGGAGCTCGATCCGTTTCCGCCGCGCTACAACATCGCGCCGACGCAGCCGATCCTCGTCATCCGCAAGAGCGAGCCCGACATGCGCCCGCGCAACGCCTCGGGCCGGTTCGGTCAGCTCGCGCGCTGGGGGCTCATTCCCGGCTGGGCCAAGGATCCCGCAACCCTGCCGCTCTTCTTCAACGCCCGCTCGGAAACCGCGCACGAGCGCAACGCCTTCAAGGGCGCGCTGCGCTATCGCCGCTGCCTCGTGCCGGCGAGCGGCTTCTACGAATGGCGGCGGGCGGGTCGCGAGAAGCCGGAACCGTTCTTCCTCAAGCCGCGCGGCGAGGGGCCGGTCGCCTTCGCGGGCCTCGCCGAGACCTTCCTTGCCGCAGACGGCAGCGAGATCGACACTGCCGCGATCCTGACGGTCGGGGCGAACGCGTCGCTCAGCGCGATCCACGAGCGCATGCCGGTGCTGATCGAGCCCGCCGACTTCGAGCGCTGGCTCGACTGCCGCGAGTTCGAGCCCGCCGCGATCGCCGATCTCCTGCGCCCCGCGCGGGACGACGCTTTCGAGATCGTCGCCGTCTCCGATCGCGTCAACGCGGTTGCGAACATGGGGCCGGACGTGCAGAAACCGCTGAACCCCGACGATCCGCCGCCGCCCACGCCGCCGGCCGCGCAGGGGAGCCTCTTCTAGCCAGCGCAGGGACGCCGCCCCATGAACATCGACCTCCTCAAGCGACTCTGCGAGACCCCGGGCGTGCCCGGACACGAGCACCGCGTGCGCGATCTGATCGCCGCCGAGGCCGCAAGCCTCTTCGACCGGGTGGAGACCGACGCGATGGGCTCGCTCGTCTGCACGCGCGACGGCGAGGGGGAGGATCCCGAGCGGATCATGCTGGCCTGCCACATGGACGAGATCGGGTTTCTCGTCAGCCACGTCTCCGACAAGGGCTTTGTCCACGTCTCGCCGGTTGGCGGCTTCGATCCGCGCAACCTGTTCTCGCGGCGCGTCCTCGTCTGCACGAAGGAGGGTGACCACAAGGGCGTGATGATGGCGGAGGGCAAGCCGGTGCACATCGCCTCGCCCGAAGACCGCAAGAAGGTGCCCGAGCCCACCGACTTCTTCATCGATCTTGGCTTCGGCGCGGCGACGAAGGACAAGGTCCGCGTCGGCGATTTCGTGGTCATGGACGAGCCGCTGCTCGAACTCGGCGACCACCGCATCGTTTCGAAGGCCCTCGACAACCGCATCGCTTGCTGGCTGGGCTTGGAGGCCGTGCGCAAGCTGCTCGACGATGGCCGGTCGCACAAGTGCCAGCTGACCGTGGCCTTCACGGTGCAGGAGGAGGTGGGGCTGCGCGGCGCCAAGACGGTGGCCTATGCGGTGAAGCCGCATATCGGCATCGGCGTCGACACGACGCTCGCCTGCGACACGCCGGGCGTGCCGGAGAAGGACCGCACCACCGAACTAGGCGCCGGCGTCGGGCTGCATCTGAAGGACGGCTCGTTCATCGCCGATCGCGATCTCACGGACGAGGTCGAGGGCATCGCGGTGGCGAACGGCATTCCCTACCAGCGCACGATCCTCGGCGGCGGGGGCATGGATAGCGCCTCGCTGCAGCAGGCGGCCACCGGCGCCAAGGCGATCGGCATCGTGGTGGGCACGCGCTACATCCACACCGTGGGCGAGATGATCGACCGGCGCGACCTCCTGGCGGCGCGCGATCTTCTGGCCGTCTTCGTCGCCGCCCACTGACGGCAAAACCGGCCTCCCTTGGCAGGAAGGGCCGGGCGGTCGGGCCCGGCTGAGTCTGGGCGTTTAGCCCGGCGGCGTCGCGACGGCGCGCGCCCTGCCGTCTGGCCGGGGATGCGATGGCGTGGCGTGCGGGGCCTCGCCGACGCGCGCCCGAGCGTCACCACTCCCACGCGACAGGCCGCCCGGTCGATCCCGGCCAGCCCAATTCTTCGTGCTTCGTCGAGCCGTTCTCAGTCCCGCGCGATGCCGGAGGAGACCGCCGCGTATTGCGGGACCTTGGCGCGCACGTCGTTGGCGGCCTTGTCCTTGCGGCAGGCTTGGCTGGCGGCGGCGATCGCGGCGATGCCGATCTCGCGATAGTTGCGCACGAGGTTGCTTTCGCGGTCGCGGTCGCTCTTGGAGCGGAAGGTGAAATGATGCGGGGTCATGATGCAGGCTCTGCTGGAGTTGGGTGTCGGAGAATGCGCGTTCGATTGCGTCGGATTAGCGGCATATGAGCACGAAAGCACGCAATCTATACTTAACAAAACGTTGCAGCCGCCATATGTGACGTGATTGCTACATGCTGCGATGCGGCAAAGATGAACGAAGTCTGAACGGCCGGGATTCTCTACTTCTGGGCGCGAGCGGGGCCGGAGCGCGGCGGGGAGAGGGCGGTTTGTGGAACCGTCGCTTTGCCGGTAGGACAACCCCGGCGGCCGCACCGCCCAAGCGTATTCGACCGGAGATCAGGACGTGGACGACGGCTTCCGGGGGCTGAGCCTCACCAACACCTTGACGCGCCGCAAGGCCGAGTTCCGCCCGCGCGACTGGCGGCTGGGCGAGGTCGCCGAAGCCGATCGGCGGGTTCGCCTGTATGTCTGCGGCCCCACCGTCTACGACTTCGCCCATATCGGCAACGCGCGCCCGGTGATCGTCTTCGACGTGCTGTTTCGCCTGCTGCGCCATCTCTACGGCGCCGAGGTCGTGGTCTATGCCCGCAACATCACCGACGTCGACGACAAGATCAACGCGCGGGCGGTGCGCGACTTTCCCGCGCTGCCGCTGAACGAGGCCATCGCCCGGGTGACGGAAGGCACCGCCGCGCAGTTCCACCGCGACGTCGCCGCGCTCGGGTGCTTGGCCCCTAGTTTCGAGCCCCGCGCCACCGCCTTCGTGACGCCGCGCGCCGACGGGCTGCCCGACATGGTCGGCATGATCGAGACGCTGCTCGCGCGCGGCCACGCCTACCAGGCGGGCGGCGAGGTGCTCTTCGACGTGCGCTCGATGCCCGCCTACGGCGCCCTCTCGCATCGCAAGCTCGACGAGCAGCAGGCCGGCGCCCGCGTCGCGGTGGAGGCGCACAAGCGCGACCCCGCCGACTTCGTGCTCTGGAAGCTCTCCTCGGAGGGCGAGCCGGGCTGGGACAGCCCCTGGGGCCGGGGCCGGCCGGGCTGGCACATCGAATGCTCGGTCATGTCGGCCGCCTATCTCGGCGAGACCTTCGACATCCATGGCGGCGGACTGGATCTCATCTTTCCCCACCACGAGAACGAGATCGCCCAGTCCTGCTGCGCCCATGGCACGCAGGCGATGGCGGAGGTGTGGATGCACAACGGCTTCCTCCAGGTGGAGGGGCGCAAGATGTCGAAGTCGGAGGGCAACTTCATCACCATCGCCGACGTGCTGGAAACCGACACGGTCGGAGGCCGGCGCTGGCCGGGCGAGGCTGTGCGCCTTCTGATGATGAAGACGCATTACCGCGAGCCCATCGACTTCACGCTGGCGAAACTGGAGGAGGCCGTGCGCGAGCTCGACCGCTGGGAGCGCCTGGCCCGCGCTGCGGAGAGTGCCGAGCCCGGCACACCGGACGCCGCCTTCCTCGCCGCGCTGTCGGACGATCTTGGCATTTCCGGCGCGATCGCCCGCGTGCATCAGCTGTTCGACGAAGGTGCGGTGCCGGCGGCGCTCGCCAGCCTCGCGCTGCTCGGGCTGAACCCGCTACGCGAGGCTGCGCTCGACGGAGCGACGCAGGCGCGCATCGCCGAGCGGCTGGAGCGGTTGAAGGCACGCGACTTCGCGGCGGCCGACGCCATTCGCGCCGAGCTCACCGAGCGCGGCATCATGCTGAAGGACGGCAAGGACCCCGCGACGGGCGAGCGCGTCACCACCTGGGAACTGAAGCGTTGAGCGAGACCCGCCGCACCGCCTATCCGCCGATCCAGCCGCACGAGACCGGGCGGCTGGAGGTCGGCGACGGCCATGCGCTCTATTACGAGATCTGCGGCAACCCGGCGGGCAAGCCGGTGATCTTCCTGCATGGCGGGCCGGGCAGCGGCTGCTCGCCGACGCATCGCCGGCTCTTCGACCCCACGCGCTACAAGGTCGTGCTGTTCGACCAGCGCGGTTGCGGGCGCTCCACGCCGCTCGCCAGTCTGGAGGCGAACACGACGCCCGATCTCGTGGAGGACGTCGAGCGGCTGCGCGCGCATCTGGGGCTCGGCCGCGTCATGCTGTTCGGCGGCTCCTGGGGCTCGACGCTGGCGCTGGCCTATGGCGAGCGCTATCCCGAGCATGTCACCGAGATGGTGCTGCGCGGCATCTTCACCGGGCGCCGCGCCGAGCTCGACTGGTACTATCGCGAGGGTGCGAGCCGGCTCTTTCCCGACGAGTGGGAGCGCTTTCTCGCGCCGCTGACCGAGCCCGAGCGCGCCGACCCGGTCGCCAGCTTCCGGGTGCGCCTGCTCGACCCCGACCGCACGGTGCGCGCGGCGGCGGCGCGCGCCTGGACCGACTGGGAGGCACGCACCGTCTCCATGCGCACGCTGCACGACGGCGCCGGGGCCTTCGGCGCCAGCGACGCGGCCATCGCCTTCGCGCGCATCGAGAACCACTATTTCGTCCACGACCTCTGGCTGGAAGAGGGGCAGCTGATCCGCGACGCCGGCCGCCTCGCCGGCATTCCCGGCGTGATCGTGCAGGGGCGCTACGACGTGGTGACGCCGCCGGTCACGGCCTGGGACCTGCACAAGGCCTGGCCCGGCTCGGAACTGCAGATCGTCGAGGATGCCGGCCACGCCTTCTCCGAGCCCGGCACGCTCGACCGGCTTCTGGTGGCGACGGATCGCTTCGCGGGCTAGTCTCCCCCTGATATCCGCAGGGGAGATCCGGCCATGAGTCTCGACAACCGACCCGTCTTCGCCGGCGGCTGCCAGTGCGGCGCCGTCCGCTTTCGCATCGAGGGAGCGCTCGGTCATGCCTCGATCTGCCATTGCCGCATGTGCCAGAAGGCGTTCGGCGCCTTCTACGCGCCGCTCGTCAATGTCGGTTCGGCCGAGCTGGCTTGGACGAGGCGGGAGCCCAACCGTTTCCGTTCTTCGAATGCCGCTCTTCGCGGTTTCTGTGCCGAATGCGGGACACCGCTCACCTACGAGTCGCTCGACGGCGTGTCGTTGGCCATCGGTGCGTTCGACGATCCGTCCACGATTGCACCGACCATTCAGTTCAGCGCCGAGGGCAAGCTTCCCTATGTAGACCGGCTGCACGACTTGCCCGCACGCACGACGGACGAGGAGATGGTCGGCAATCCTGAACTTGCGGATATCCGCTCCCTCCAGCATCCCGATCATGACACCGATGCTGAAGGATCCCGCCCGTGACGCTGCGCACCTACTATCCCGCCATCGAACCCTTCGCCTCCGGCCATCTCGACGTCGGCGACGGGCACGAAGTCTACTGGGAGCGTTGCGGTACGCCGGGCGCCAAGCCCGTGGTGTTCCTGCATGGCGGGCCCGGCGGCGGCTGCACGCCCAACCATCGCCGGCTCTTCGACCCCGCGCGCTACGACATCTGGCTCTTCGACCAGCGCGGCTGCGGGCGGTCCAGGCCCTACGCCTCGCTGGAGGCGAACACGACCTGGCATCTCGTCGCCGACATCGAGCGCCTGCGGCAGATGGCGGGGGTGGAGCGCTGGCAGGTCTTCGGCGGCTCCTGGGGCTCGACGCTGGCGCTGGCGTATGCGCAGGCGCATCCCGAGCGGGTGAGCGAACTCGTGGTGCGCGGCATCTTCCTGCTGCGCCGCTTCGAGATCCAGTGGTACTACCAATATGGTGCCTCGCTGATCTTCGCCGAAAAGTGGAAGCGCTTCCTGCGCCCGATCCCGAAGGCCGAGCGCGGCGACCTCGTCTCGGCCTATCGCCGCCGCCTGACCTCGCCCGATCCCGCGATCGCCATCGAGGCAGCGCGCGCCTGGAGCCAGTGGGAGGGCGAGACGCTGACGCTGCGCCCCGACCCGGCGGTGTTCGAGGCCTTCCACGACGACCAGTTCGCGCTCGCCTTCGCGCGCATCGAGAACCATTATTTCGTGCACGAGGGCTGGCTGGCGGAGGGGCAGCTCTTACGCGACGCCGCGCGCCTCAAGGGCATTCCCGGCGTGATCGTGCAGGGGCGCTACGACATGGCGACGCCCGCGGTCTCCGCCTTCGACCTCGCCGAGGCGTGGCCCGAGGCGGCGTTCCACCTGATCGAGGATGCCGGCCACGCCGTCTCCGAACCCGGCATTCTCGACCGGCTGATCCGCAGCACCGACGCGTTCGCCGATCGCTGACGCCGCGCCCGGCGACGGGCATCCATCAGCGCGGTGAATGTCTGGCATCAGCGAAAGTGCGGGGCGGCGGGAAACCGGGCTGATATGGAGGGTGCGGGCGCCCAAGACCCGCGGCGTCTGTTTTCGAGCCCGAAAGCCTTCCCATGCCGGCCCCTTCCGCCGAACCGCCTCGCGGCTTCGCCTTCGCCATCGCCGCCTTCCTCATCTGGGGGCTGGTGCTGCCGATCTACATGAAGCTGCTCTCAAACGTGCCGCCGCTGGAGATCGTCGCCCATCGCATCGTCTGGGCGCTGCCGTTGGCGGTGGCGATCCTCGCGGCGTCCGGCACGCTCAGCGGCATCGGCCAGTATCTGACGCCGCGCATTCTCGGCCTGATGACCGTCTCCGCCGCGCTGATCTCGGTGAACTGGGGCACCTATGTCGTGGCGATCGTGCGCGGACACGGCGTCGAGGCGGCGCTCGGCTACTACATCAACCCGCTGGTGAACGTCGCGCTCGGTGCGATCTTCCTCGGCGAGCGCCCGAACCGGCCGCAGGCCGCGGCGATCGCGCTGGCAGCGCTCGGCGTCCTCATTCTCACGGTGATGACCGGCGGCATTCCGTGGGTCTCGCTGACGCTCGCCTTCTCGTTCGGCCTCTATGGCCTTCTGCGCAAGACCGTGCCGATCGGCGCCAGCGAGGGCTTCTTTCTGGAGATCGCGATCCTCTTCGTGCCGGCGCTCGGCCTCGCGATCTGGATCGCGGCGAAGGGCGAGAACCACTTCGCGGTCGACGGGCGGGAGACGCTGCTGCTCGTCGGTGCCGGCGTGGTGACGGCGGTGCCGCTCATCCTCTACGCCGCCGGCGCGCGGCTCCTGCGCTACACGACGATGGGGCTCCTGCAGTACATCTCGCCGACGCTGATCGCGCTCACCGCCGTCTTCGTCTTCGGCGAGCCCTTCGGCCTCTGGCAGGGCGTCGCCTTCGCGTTCATCTGGGCCGCGCTCGCCCTCTACACCGGCTCGCTCCTCGCGGGGCGGAAAGCGCCGGCGCCCGTTTGAGCTAGAGCCGCTCGATCACGGCTTCCACGCCCTCGCGCGGCGGGGGCGGGGCGGCGGCCTCGATCGCCGGCAGGAGCTCTTCGATCCGGTCCACCACGATCGGGCGCACCTGATGCGCGGTGTGGATGAAGCCGGCGTCGCGCATGTGGTCGAGCAGCGAGGCGAAGGGATCCCAGAAGCCGCCGATATTGGCGATGGCGATCGGCTTGCGATGCCGGCCGAGTTGGCTCCAGGTCATGATCTCGACCAGCTCTTCCAGCGTGCCGATGCCGCCCGGCAGCGCCACGAAGGCGTCGGAGCGCTCGAACATCATGTGCTTGCGCTGGTGCATGTCGTCGGTGACGACGAGCTCGTCGAGCCGCTTGAGCTCGCTCTCGGTGGCTTCCATGTCGATGAGGAAGCGCGGGATGATGCCGGTGACCTGACCGCCCGCGGCGATTACGGCGTCGGACACCGCGCCCATGATGCCGCGCGTGCCGCCGCCATAGACGAGACGGATGCCGGCTTGGCCCATGGCGGTGCCGAGCGTCTCGGCGGCCTGGATGAAGGCGGGATCGCGGCCCGGGGAGGAGCCGCAGTAGACGCAAAGGGATCGAATCGAGTTCATGCCGCCAAAGTCGGACGCCGCGCGGCCGGGGTCAAGCAGGGGGCGGGCGCTTTGTGCTGCAGCGCGTCAGCTCCGCGCGTCGATCGCGTCGGCGATCTCGTCGGCCATCTTCAGCGTGCGCACGATGAGCGGGGGCCCGAGCGTCAGCCATCCGCGCTCCAGCCCGCGCGCGCGCTGCGCCTCGCGCACCTCCTGCGCCACCGTGCCGAGCGCGGGGATGAAGCGGATCGCCAGCGAGATCGCCAGCCCCACCTTCGCGGGATCGGCGCCGAGCGGTCTGAGCCATCCGAGCGCCCGTTCCAGCGTTTCGACCAGCGCCGCGGTGCGCGTCGTCGCCGTGAGCAGCGAGGCGAGAAGGATGAGCGCGGCGAAGCGCAGCGTGACCGTGAGCGCGGCGACCACTCCGGCGGTCCAGAGCTGAACCAGCCCGAGGATCGCCAGCATCGCCAGCGCCGGGCGCAACTGGCGCCCGGCAAGCGCCAGCGGCAGGTGCGCCAGCGGGTAGAGCGCCAGCACCGCGACCAGAGCGGCGAGGAGCAGAAGGGGCGCGCGCACGAAGAAGAGGCCGGTGCCGGCCAGCGCGAGCACCGCCAGCTTGAGGCCGGGCGGGGCGGCGTGGACGCGGCTGGCGCGGGCGAGATACAGCCCGCCGATCATGCCGCGAGGGCACGGTAGCGCGCGATCGTCTCCGCCGGCGGACCGTCGGCCGCGAGGCGCCCGCCCTCGAAGCATAGCACGCGCTCGAAGCCGGCGAGAAGGTCGAGATCGTGGGTCACGAGCACCACCGTGCGCTCGCTCGCCTCCACCGCCTCGATGATGCGTCGGGTGTTGCGAAGGTCGAGGAGCGTCGTCGGCTCGTCGAGCACCAGGAGGTCGGGCTCGCTGACGAGCACGCCGGCGAGCGCCACCATCTGCCGCTCACCGCCGGACAACTCGTGCACGAGCCGGTCCTCGAAGCCGGCGAGCCCATGGCGCGCGAGGGTCGCCGAGACGCGCGCGGCGATCTCGCCCTTCGCCACATTGCGCGCCTTCAGCCCGAAGGCGACGTCCTCGCCGACGGTGGGATAGACGATCTGGTTGTCGGGGTTCTGAAACACGAAGCCGACGCGCCGCCGCACCGCCTTGCCCTCGACCGCCGTGTCGAGCCCGGCGATCCGCACGCGGCCTTCGGTCGGCACGAGCAGGCCGTTGAGCAGCCGCGCGAAGCTCGACTTGCCCGACCCGTTGGCGCCGATCACGCCGATGCGGCGCTCGGGGAGGGTGAGGTCGAGCCGGTCGAGCACCAGGGCCTCGCCGCGGCGCAGCGAGACGGTCTCAAGCTCGATCATCGCCGGATCAGTGCGCTCAACGGCGCGCGGTGGCGGCGCGCCCTGCGCCGATGAGCGGATAGGCGCGCTTCACCGCTACGATCGCCGCCGCGGCGACGCCGGCCTTGAGGAGGTCGCCGGGCACGAAGGCGAGCGCCGAGGCCGCGAAGGCGGGCCAGAGCGGCGTGCCGGACATCGCGGCATACCAGGGCACGCCGACGGAGTAGATGATGCCGATGCCGCCGAGAACCGCGATGGCGAAGGCCGAGACGAAGCCGAGGCGCGCCCAGAACCGCTCGGTCAGCCAGCCGATCGCGACGGCGGCGGCCACCCAGCCGTAGATGAAGCCCGACCAGGGGCCGACGAAGGGCGCGAGGCCCCCGCGCCCGCCCGACAGCAGCGGCAGGCCGATCGCCACGAGCACGAGGAAGAGCAGCATCGACAGGCCGCCGCGCCGCGCGCCGAGAATGCCGCCCATCAGCAGCGGCCCGAGCGACTGCGCGGTGATGGGCACGCCGATCGCGGGCACCACGAGCGGGGGAAACGCGCCGAGCACCGCCATGAGGGCGGCGAAGAGCGCGATGAGGACGAGGTCGCGGGTGCTCATGGCAGGCTCCGAAGGAGGGACGCGACCGCCCGGCCGGCGGACCCGATCCTTCCGCTCTTAGTGGGTTTGGCCGATGCGGTCGAGGGGCATCAAATCGCCGTGCGCAAGGCCTCTTCGAGATAGTTCGCTCGCATCCGCTTCGTCAGCTCGCCGGGCATGCCCGTTCCGACCGGCACGTCGTCGATCGCCACCACCGGGGTCACGAAGGCCCCGGCCGAGGTGATGAAGGCTTCGCGTGCGCCCTTCGCCTCGTCCACGGTGAAGGCGCGCTCCTCGACGCGCACCCCGTGCTCGGCCGCCGTGCGCAGCACCGCGGCCCGGGTGATGCCGTGGAGGATGGCGTTGGAAAGCGAGCGCGTGACGATCGTGCCCTCTTGCGTCACGATGTAGGCGTTGTTCGAGGTGCCCTCGGTGACGAACCCGTCCTCCACCATCCAGGCGTCGTCGGCGCCGCGCGAGCGCGCCTCCATCTTGGCCATGGAGGGGTAGAGAAGCTGCACGGTCTTGATGTCGCGCCGCGCCCAGCGAAGGTCCGGCACCGTCGCGACCTTCAGGCCGCGCGTCGCCTCCGGCGTCTCGATTGCGGCGCGGGCCTGCGTGAACAGAACGAGCGAGGGCTTCGTGCCCTCGGGCGGAAAGGCGAAGTCGCGGTCGGCCGCGCCGCGCGTCACCATCAGGTAGACATGGCCGAGATCGAGCGCGTTGCGCGCCACCAGTTCGCGGTGGATGGCGAGAATCGCGTCGTCCTCCATCGGGGAAGGAAGAGCAAGCTCACGGAGCGAGCGCCGCAGCCGCGCCATGTGCGCGGCGAAGTCGAGCAGCTTGCCACCGATGACCGCCGTCACCTCGTAGACGCCGTCGGCGAAGAGCAGCCCGCGGTCGAACACGGAGATCGTCGCCTCCGCTTCGGGAACGTAGGCACCATTGACGTAGACGATGCGGCTCATGCGAAATCTCCGGGACCGGGCCGCCCGCTTCTAGCCTCTCGGGCCCGCCATCGAAAGCGAAACTGCACCCGGGTTCGCGCAGCGGATGCACGGGACGCCTCTTCGCGGTTGCCCAAGGGGCGCCTCTGCCGCTACGTCTTGGGCGAGCAAAGACGCGCCGCGCCGGGCCGGGAAGGTCGCGTGGCACAGGAGGAGGACGCGCGTTCGCATGGGTCACTATCTCGGACTCGATCTCGGCACCTCGTCGCTGAAGGCGCTGGTGATCGACGAGAACCAGACGCCGCTGGCGACGGCCACGGTGCCGCTCACGGTGGAACGGCCGCATTTCGGCTGGTCGGAGCAGGATCCGGCCTCCTGGCTGACGGCCTGCGACGCGGTGATCGCGGAGCTGCGCGCGCGCCATCCCGGCGTGGTCGAGGCGGTCGTCGGCATTGGTCTCTCCGGCCATATGCACGGCGCGACGATCCTCGGGGCCGACGACGCGGTGCTGCGCCCCTGCATCCTCTGGAACGACACGCGCTCGCACGAGGAGGCCGCCGAACTCGACGACGACGAGGCGCGCGCCATCACCGGCAACATCGTGTTTCCCGGCTTCACGGCGCCGAAGCTCCTCTGGGTGGCGCGCAACGAGCCGCAGATCTTCGCGCAGGTGCGCCGCGTCCTGCTGCCGAAGGATTACCTGCGCCTCTGGCTCACCGGCGAGGCGGTGTCCGAAATGTCGGACGCGGCGGGCACCTCTTGGCTCGACATCGGCGCGCGCGACTGGTCGCCCGCGATGCTGGAGCGCACCGGGCTGACGCTCGATCACATGCCGCAGCTGGTGGAAGGCACCGAGGTCAGCGGCACGCTGCGGCCGGAGATCGCGGCGCGCTGGGGGCTGCCGTCCGGCGTCGTGGTGGCGGGCGGGGGCGGCGACAACGCGGCCTCGGCCTGCGGCGTCGGCGTGACGCGGCCGGGCACCGGCTTCCTCTCGCTCGGCACCTCGGGCGTCCTCTTCACCGCCAGCGCCGGCTACGATCCGGTGCCGGAGACCGCGCTCCACACGTTCTGTCACGCCATCCCCGGTCTCTGGCACCAGATGGGCGTGACGCTCTCGGCCGCAGGTTCGATCGAATGGCTGTCGCAGCTCCTGAAGGAGAAGCCGGGCGATCTGACGGCGGCGGTGGGCGACGATCTGCAGGCGCCCGGCCGGCTCCTGTTCCTGCCCTACCTCTCGGGCGAGCGCACGCCGCACAATGATTCGGCCGTGCGCGGCGCTTTCGTCGGCCTGCAGGCCGACACGACGCGCGAGGAGATGACGCGGGCCGTGATGGAGGGCGTCGCCTTCTCGATCCGCGATTGCCTGGATGCCGCGCCGGACGCCGCCTGGGTGCGCCAGCTCATCGCGGTGGGGGCGGGCTCGCGCTCGCATCTCTGGCTGAAGATGATGGCGAGCGTCCTCGAAACGCCGGTGGCGCTGCCGGCGGCCGGCGATTTCGGCGCGGCCTTCGGCGCGGCGCGGCTCGGCCTCTGCGCGGCCACCGGCGCAGACCCCGCGAGCGTGATGACGGACCCGCCGGTCTCGGCGCGCTACGAGCCCGAGACCGCGCTGGTGGAAGCCTTCGCCGCCGCCCATCACCGCTATCAGGCGATCTATCCCGCGCTGAAGGAGGCGGCTCGCCGCCACTGAGGTCCCGTGCCGAGGCGACACCGCCTCGCTCCCCGCAAAGATGAAGGCCCGGCGGATCGCTCCGCCGGGCCTTCATCATATCAGGGATGGCGTGGACCCGAAGGCCCGCGATCGCCTTACTTGGCGGCGGTGATGTAGTCGTACTTGCCGTTCTTCCACTCGTACATGACGTAGCCCGGCAGCGTCACGTCGCCCTTGGCGTCGAACTTCAGGTCGCCGATGACCGTGGAGATCGGCTCGGAGTTCAGCACCTTGGTGACGGCCTCGAACTCGGTGGACTTGGCCTTCTTGGCGGCCTCGGCCCAGGTCTGGATCGCGGCGTAGGTGTAGAGCACGTAGCCCTCGGCCGTCTGGCCCTTCTTCTCCAGCTCGGCGACGATCGGCGCCGCCTGCGGGTTCTTGCGCGGATCCGGCGAGAAGGTCATCAGCGTGCCTTCGCCGGCATCGCCCGTGATCGCCCAGTATTCGTCGGTGACGATGGCGTCGCCCGACATGACGACCGCCTGCAGACCCTGCTCCTTCGCCTGACGGGCGATGAGGCCGGCCTCGGTCTGGTAGCCGCCGATGTAGATGAGCTTGACCTCGGCCTGCTTCATCTTGGTGATGAGCGAGGAGAAGTCCTTCTCGCCGACCGTGTAGGATTCGGCGATCGCCGCCGTCTTGCCGGCCGCTTCCATGAACTTCTTGGTCTGGTCGGCGAGGCCCTTGCCGTAGGCCGACTTGTCGTCGAGCACGGCGACGGCGCCGTCCTTGAAGTGCTCGGCGATGTAGTTGCCGGCGACTTCGCCCTGCTGGTCGTCACGTCCGCAGACGCGGTAGATGCCCTCGCCCGGGCGCTTGTCGGTGTAGTCGGGGTTGGTCGAGGCCGGCGAGATCTCGATGATGCCCTCTTCGGCGTAGACCTGGCTCGCGGGGATCGAGGAGCCCGAGCAGAAATGGCCGGCGACGAAGGAGACGCCCTGCGAGGCGAACTGGTTGGCGACCGCCACGGCCTGCTTGGGATCGCAGGCATCGTCGCCCACCGACAGCTTGATCATCTCGCCGTTGACGCCGCCGGCCTTGTTGATGTCGGCCACGGCCTGCTCGGCGCCGATACGCAGCTGCTCGCCGAAGGCCGCGTTCTGGCCGGTCATCGGGCCGGCGACGCCGATGGTGATGTCGGCGAGAGCCGCGCCGGAGATCAGAACGTTGAAGGCCACACCGGCCAGAAGCGCTTTTTTCATGTTGGACTTCCCCATTGGACTGAAGCGACGAAGCGGTCGTGACACGCGGGGGCCCCCCACGTGATTCCCTGCAACCCCGAGACGATTAAAGACCGGCTCGGGGCTGCGTGGAAGTGGCGATCAGGCAAAAGCCGCTGTTTTTGCCTGATATTTTCGACATCAGATGACCTGCCCAGCTTTTGAGCGGAGAAAGCCGTATTGGCGGGCGACTTGGCCCGAGCGCGTGGTCACACGGCCGACCACGGCGAAGCCGAAGAGGATCACGAAGTCGACCAGCGCATAGTGCAGCGCGGTCGCCAGGGTGGCCGGCGGCAAGAAGAACGTGCCGTTGAAGAGCGAGAAATGCAGGAAGCGGATCGCGACGGTGACGAGCAGGGTGTAGAACACCATGATGCCCCAGCCGCTCCAGCCGAGCGCCGTGGCGCGGCCCACCGCGAAGGCGAGCGCCCCGCCGATGACCAGCGTCACCACGAGGAACTCGACCCAGGAGACTTCCCAGAGAAGCGCCATATCGGGTGTCATCAGTGGTGGCCTCCTTCGAGATAGGCGCTGCGCACTTCCTCGCGCGACAGGAGTTCGCGGCCCGTGCCGGTCATGGTGATGCGACCGTTGACCATGACGTAGCCGCGATGGGCGAGGCGCAGCGCGTGGAAGGCGTTCTGCTCCACGAGGAAGACGGTGAGGCCTTCCGTGCGGTTGAGTTCGCGGATGACGTCGAAGATCTGCTTGACGATGATCGGCGCGAGGCCGAGCGAGGGCTCGTCCAAGAGCAGCAACTTCGGGCGGCCCATCAGCGCGCGGGCGATCGCCAGCATCTGCTGCTCGCCGCCCGAGAGCGTGCCGCCGCGCTGCGAGGTGCGCTCCTTCAGGCGCGGGAACAGGTCGAAGACGCGGCGCAGGTCCTCGTCGAAATGCTCCTGCCCGACGAGCGTCGTGCCCATCTGCAGGTTTTCGAGCACCGTCATGCGGCCAAAGATGCGTCGGCCCTCGGGCGACTGCGCGATCTCGCGCGTCATGATCGCGTGGGTCGGCATCTGGGCGATGTCCTCGCCGCGGAAGAGGATCTGCCCGGCGCGGGCGCGGGGGTTGCCACAGATCGTCATCATCAGCGTCGACTTGCCAGCGCCGTTGGCGCCGATCAGCGTGACGATCTCGCCTTCGTGAACGTCCATGTCGACGCCCTTCAGCGCCTGGATCTTGCCGTAGAAGGTCTCGACGCCGCGGATCTGCAGCAGCGGCTGCCCGGCCGCCGCCGGGGCGGGACCGACAACGACGTGGCTGGAAACGGCGCTCATGCGGATGCTCCTCCCTCGACATGGGGCTCGACATGGGCCTGGGCGATGGCGCCCTCGACGTCGCCCTCGTCGAGCTTGGCCTCCACCGCCTCGACCTCCTCGTCGTCGACGCCGAGATAGGCGGCAATGACGCGCGGATCGGACTTCACCTCGGCGGCCGTGCCGTCCGAGATCTTCTTGCCGTAGTCGAGAACGACGATGTGGTCGGAAATCTCCATGACGACGCCCATGTCGTGCTCGATCAGGAGGATCGAGGTGTCGAACTGGTCGCGCACCGAACGCAGCAGCTCGTTGAGCTCGGCCGATTCACGCGGGTTGAGGCCGGCGGCGGGCTCGTCGAGGCAGAGCAGCACGGGGTCGGTGCACATGGCGCGGGCGATCTCCAGCCGGCGCTGGTCGCCGTAGGAGAGGTCTGCGGCGGGATCGTCGGCCCGATCGAGCAGCGCCGTGCGGCGCAACCAGTCCACCGCGCGGTCCTGCGCCGCTTCCTTGGCGCGGCGATAGCCGGGCAGCCCGAGCAGCCCGCCGATGGTGAAGCCCGAGGCGGCCATCAGCTTGTTGTGCTGGGCGACCAGAAGGTTCTCGAACACCGTCATGCCGCCGAAGAGACGGATGTTCTGGAAGGTGCGCGCGACGCCCGCGACCTCGGTGATCTTGAAGTCGGTCATGCGCTCGAGCAGGAAGAGCTCGCCGCCATCGGCCTTGAGGCTTTGCCCGCCCGACTTCGTCAGCGCGTCCAACGTGGCACTGGAGATGCCGCGCCCGCGCCGCAGCGAAATGCGCCCCTCCGTCGGCTTGTAGAAGCCGGTGACGCAGTTGAACACGGTGGTCTTGCCGGCGCCGTTCGGACCGATGAGGGCGGTGATGTCGCCGCGCCCGACCGAGAAGGACAGGTCGTTGATGGCGACGAGGCCGCCGAAGCGCATCGTCAGGTGCTCCACGGTCAGCACCGGATCCTCGCGCCAGCGGCCGGGGAGGGGGGCGGCGATCGGGGTGGGGTGGATGGTCGAGGTCATGGCTGCCATGGTCAGTGTCCCTCGCCCTGCGCGACCATGTCGGAGCCGATGGCCTTGCGTTCCTTGTAGACGGCGGAGGGTTGGCGGGAGGAGACGAGGCCGCGCGGCTTCCACACCATGATCGCCACCATCGCCACGCCGAAGAACACCATGCGGTAGCGGCTCGGATCGAACTCGGCGCCGAAGACGTCCTGGATGAAGGTGAGGTTTCGCATCAGCTCGATGCCGCCGATCATCACCAGCGAGGCAAAGACGACGCCGAGCTGCGAGCCGAGGCCCCCGAGCACCACGATGGCGAGGATGATCGCCGATTCGAGGAAGGTGAAGCTTT
Organism: Aureimonas pseudogalii; assembly: GCF_014196835.1. Taxonomy (GTDB): domain Bacteria; phylum Pseudomonadota; class Alphaproteobacteria; order Rhizobiales; family Rhizobiaceae; genus Aureimonas; species Aureimonas pseudogalii. The sequence goes on along the minus strand of NZ_JACIEK010000007.1, from coordinate 50,776 downwards.
CCGGCGAGATGAAGCCCTGGCGCGTGGCGAAGAACGAGCCGGCGAAGCCGCCGAACATCGCGCCGGTGGCGAAGGCCGTGAGCTTGACGTTGGTGGTGTTGATGCCGAGCGCGCGGCAGGCGATCTCGTCCTCGCGCAGCGCTTCCCAGGCGCGGCCGACCGGCATGCGGCGCATGCGGATGGTCACGAAGTTGGTGAGGAGGGCAAGCGCCAGGATGATGTAGTAGAGGAAGATGAAGCGATGGATACCGTCGTAGGGAATGCCGAAATAGGCCGAGAACGAGCCCTCGCCGCGGCCGAAGTCGAGGCCGAAGAGCGTCGGGCGGGGAATGCCGAGAAGACCGTTGGGTCCGCCCGTGAACTCCGACCAGTTGAGCAGCACGACGCGGATGATCTCGCCGAAGGCGAGCGTCACGATGGCGAGATAGTCGCCGCGAAGGCGCAGCACCGGAAAGCCCAGCACGATGCCCCACATCGCCGCGAAGAGCCCGGCCATCGGCAGGCAGACCCAGAAGCCGAGGTCGAAGTTGATCGCCAGCAGCGCGAAGGAATAGGCGCCGACCGCGTAGAAGGCGACGTAGCCGAGGTCGAGAAGGCCGGCGAGGCCGACCACGATGTTGAGACCCCAGCCCAGCATGACGTAGGTGAGGATGAGGATCGAGAGATCGATCAGGTAGCGGTCGCTCGAGGGAAAGAGCGCCCGGATGAGGAAGGGCAGCGTCAGCGCCACCAGCATCAGCGCGATGCCGAGGATGCGGCCCGCCGAGAAGCGACCGGGCGCCTTCACCGACTTCACGGTCTTGGAGCGCGAGGATGAGGCTTGCCTGCGCTGGAACAGCACGAGGCTGAGCACCAGGCGCACCGCGAAGGCGATGGCGATGATGGTGATCCAGAGATCCCAGCGGGCGTAGATGATGAGGCCGCCCGGCGCGATGTCGGAGCGCACCGCCACGAAGAACAGCGTCAGCGCGCCGACGATGAAGGCGGTGATGGCCGCCTCGCGCAAAGCCTTGGCGAAGGAGACCTTCGTCTCCGGCTCGGACGTGAAGGGTGCTTCGCCGCGTGCGGCCTCGCGCAGGCGCTCGGCCGAGATCTCGGCGCTTTCGGGCGAGGCGGGGGAGTTCGTCAGGTTCGACATCGCGATCAGACTTTCTCGACTTCCGGGCGGCCGAGCAGGCCGGAGGGCAGGAAGATCAGCGTGATCGCCAGGATCGAGAAGGCCGCGACGTCCTTGTATTCGACGGAGAAATAGCCGGACCAGAAGGTCTCGATCAGGCCGATGGCCAGACCCCCGAGCATGGCGCCGGGCAGCGAGCCGATGCCGCCGAGAACCGCGGCGGTGAAGGCTTTCACGCCGGCGAGGAAGCCGATGTAGAAGTCGATGACGCCGTAGTAGAGAAGATACATCGTGCCGGCGACGGCGGCGAGCGACGCGCCCATCACGAAGGTCAGCGAGATCGTGCGGTCGACGTTGACGCCGAGGAGCGAGGCCATCTTGGCGTCCTGCTCGCAGGCGCGCTGCTGACGCCCGAGCGGCGTCTTCGAGATCAGCGTCGAGAAGGCGATCATCAGGACGATCGTCGTCGCGATGATGGTGATCTGCATGTAGGAGATCTGAACGCTGTCGGTGATCGCGATCGAGCCCTGGATCTGCGAGGCCATCGGCTTGACGCGGGCGCCCTGCGAGACCTGGACGAAGTTCTGCAGGAAGATCGACATGCCGATGGCGGTGATCAGCGGCGCCAGGCGGAACGAGCCGCGCAGCGGGCGATAGGCGATGCGCTCGATCGACCAACCCCAGAGCGAGGTGAACAGCATGGCCACCACCACCATGAGCAAGAGCACGATGGGCAGGAAGGTGATCCCGACCGCGGCGAGGATGAGGAACACCGTCAGCGCGATGAACGAGCCGATCATGAAGACCTCGCCATGCGCGAAGTTGATCATGCCGATGATGCCGTAGACCATCGTGTAGCCGATCGCGATCAATCCGTAGATCGACCCCAGCGTCACGCCGTTGATCAGCTGTTGCAGAAAATAATCCATGAAACGCCTTTGTTTCGAAAGATCCTGAAAGGGCGCGTCGGGCGCGGCGGTGCCCCGTCCGACGCTCGCCGAACAGGCATGCGGAAATTCTTAGCAATCGCAATTGGTTTCGCCTAGGGCCGTCGGGACCGCAGACGTGGATAAGTCTTGAGCCATGATGAATTCGTGACAGGGTGAAGCACCCAAACCGGAACCTCTCACTCCGCTTTCCTTCGGTCTGGAATTCTTCTAAAGAAGGTCGCGAAGGCGATCGGTTCCGGCCGCGCCGTCCGCAAGGAGAGCGCGATGCGCCTGACCCGCCAGACGAACTATGCCATCCGCATTCTGATGTACTGCGCCGCCAATCCCGACCGCCTGTCGCGCGTCGGCGACATCGCGGCCGCCAACAACGTCTCGGAGCTCTTCCTCTTCAAGATCCTGCAGCCGCTGGTGGAGGCCCGATTCGTTCAGACGGTGCGCGGGCGCAATGGCGGCGTGCGGCTCGGCATGCCCGCGGGCGCCATCACGCTGCGCGCCGTGGTCGAGGTGACCGAAGAGAGCTTCGCGATGGCCGAATGCTTCGAGACCGGCGCGGTGGACTGCCCGCTCATCGACAGCTGCGCCCTCAACGCCGCCCTGCGCCAGGCGCTCGAAGCGTTCCTCTCGACGCTCGGCGCCTACACGATCGAAGGGCTCGTCGGGTCCAGCGGCGCGATCCACGCCAAGCTCGGCTTGGGAACGCCTATGCCGGCGATGTCGGCCGCGGTGAACTGAGCCGACATCTGCCGCGGAGCCCGCGGCGTTAGCCGATCATGCGCTGGATGAGAGCGAGCTGCCGGGGCAGGCAGACGCGCGTCAGGTCGTAGCGGTCGATCACCGTCTGGCGCGCGGCGCGGCGGATGTCGCGGAAATCGTCGGGACGCTTGAGGGCGTCGGTCACCGTCGCGGCGATCTCGGCGGGGTCGAAGAAGTTCACCAACAGCCCGTTCTCGCCGTGGCGCACCACCTCCTCCACCGGGGGCGTGCGCGAGCCGATCAGCAGGCAGCCGCTCGCCATCGCCTCCAGCATCGACCACGAGAGGACGAACGGGTAGGTCAGGTAGACATGCGCGTCGGAGGTCTGCAGCAGCTTCTTGAACACGTCGTATTCAAGCTTGCCGACGAAATGGACGCGGGATTCGTCGTCGATCGGGTTTTCCTTCAGCGCCCGTGCCTTGTAGCTGTCGCCCTCCGGCAGCCGCGCGCCGTAGCTCACTCCGTCGCCGCCGACGATCACGATATGGGCCGCCGGATTGTCGGCGAGGATGCGGTTCACCGCACGCATGAAGATGTGGAAGCCACGATAGGGCTCGAGATTGCGCGCCACGAAGGTCACGAGCGGCACCGATCCGTCGAAATGCAGGCCCTCGCCCAGCGTCACGCTCGGGCTCTCCGCCGGCTTCACCGCGTCGGTGTCGACGCCGTCGTGGATCACCTCGACCTTGGGCTGGAAGATCGCGGGGATGCGGGCGTGCTGCCAGTGCGTCGGCGACAGGCCGACGTCGGTCGCCTCGAGGCACGAGAGGATCATCTGGTTGCGCACCCGCAGCTGGAACTTCAGCTCGGGATTGCTCGGAAACTCCGGGTCGAAGCCGACGTCGGCGCCCGTCGCGCTGTAGTAGAACTCGATGTAGGAGAGCAGCGGCACGTCGGGGAAGACGTCCTTGACGAACTGCGTCTCGCCCCAGCCGCTGTGGCCGATGATGATGTCGGGCCGGATGTTCTCCTTCTGCATCTGCAGTAGCAGCCGGGCGACGCCCTGGCCGTGGAGCACCGCGTCCTCCAGCGTGCGCAGGTAGAGGTGGATGTCCGGGTTGGGCGCGCGGTGCGGCGCGTACTCGACGAGCTTGACGTTCTGCAGCCGGTTGCGCGTCGCCTTGGTGATGAAGAACAGACGGTTGGTGTCGGCGAGCGCGCGGCAGAGATGGAGAAACTGCCCCGGAAAGTTCTGATGCAGGAAGAGGATCGTCTTGTTCTGGATCATGGCGGGGTCGGGCACTCTCGAAGGGCTGGAAACGGGCCCGGCGGGCCGACGCGAACGAGGCGCCGCCAGCCCAAGGGCCAGCCGCGCCTCGTGGAGAATGGGGAGGGAGGGCGCGCTATTCCTCGCGGAAGGCGCGATCCATCGAGCTGGAGATCGGCGACAGGATGTAGTCGAGCGCCGTGCGGCTGCCGGTCGGCAGAATGACCTCGGCGGGCATGCCGGGATAGAGGCGGATGTCGCCCGCCATGTGGGCGAGGGACTTGGGATCGACCTCGACGTCGGTGGTGAAGTAGGCCGTGCCGTTTTCGGTGGTGAGGCGGTCGGGCGAGACGCGCAGCACCTTGCCTTCGGCGGCGGGCGTGGTGTGCTGGTTGTAGGCGGTGAGCTTCACCTGCGCGACCATGCCGGTCTTCACCTTGGCGATGTCCTGCGGCTGGATCATCGCCTGGACGATGAGCTGCGTGTCGTTCGGCACGATGTCGAGAATGCGCTCGCCCGCGCCCACGACGCCGCCGTCGGTGAACTGGGTGAGGCCGATCACGGTGCCGGTGACGGGGGCGTGCACGTCGGTCAGCGCCAGCGTGGCGCGGGCCGAGCCGAGGCGCGGCACGATGTTGGCCATGTCGGACTGGACGCGGCCGATGCCCTCGTTGGCCTCGGTGAGGCGATCCTGGTGCAGGCGGTTGATCTGCATCTGCGCCTCGCCTTGCGTCTCGCGCGCCTCGGCGATCTGCGACTTGAGCGAGCCGGTCTGGCCGCCGAGGTTCACGGAGGCGCGCTCCAGCGCGAGAACCTGCGTCTTCGGGGCGAGGCCCTTCTTGAGCAGCGAATCGACGCCCGCCTTCTCCTCCTCGATCAACTCCTGCTGGCGGTTGATCGAGGTGATCTGCACCTCGTAGCCGCCGATGCGGGTGTTGAGCTGCTGCACGCGCTGCTCGAGAATGTCGACCTGCGTCAGGAGAGACTGGCGGCGCGTGGCGAAGAGGGTGGTCTGGTCGGCGATGAGCTGGGCCACCGCCGGATCGTCGCGGCGCTCGAGCAGCTCGGGCGGGAAGGTGATGGTTTCGGCGTTCTGGCTCTCGGCGACGAAGCGGGCGCGGCTGGCGAGCAGGTTCATCAGCTGGTTGTCGTAGACCTCGTAGGCCGAGCGCGCCTGCACGTCGTCCATGCGGATGAGCACGTCGCCCTGCTGCACCTGCTGGCCGTCGCGCACCAGCACCTGCTTGACGATGCCGCCGTCGCGGTTCTTGACGACCTTGCGGCTGTCTTCGACCTTCACGACGCCGCTCGCCACCACGGCGCCCGAGAGCGGCGCGAAGGCGGCCCAGATGCCGAGGCCGACGATGAAGATCGCGACGATGGCGGTGCCGGCGATGATGGGCTTGCGCAGGCCGAAGTCGAACTCGCCCTCCGCGCCGCCGGCGGGGGCGGCGAGGGCCGGCACGGCGGGCGCGCCGGTCTCGGTCGCTTCGGTGGGCTCGGGCTTCTTCCTGAAGGCGATCACGGACATGGGATGTCTCTTCTTCTTGTCAGGTTCAGGACGAAGCGGGGAGGGCCTGCTGCGGCGGGGCGGCGGTCACCGGGGCCGGCGCCTGCTGCGGGGCGGGGGCGGGGGCCACGACCTTGGCCAGCACCTCGTCGCGCGGGCCGAAGCGCTCCACCATGCCCTCGCGCAGGAGCAGGATCTTGTTGGAGAAGTTCAGCGCCGACATGCGGTGCGAGATCACCACCACGGTGGAGCCCATGCGCCGGAGGTTGACGATGGCGGCGAGCAGCGCCTGCTCGCCTTCCGAATCCAGCGAGGCGTTGGGCTCGTCCAGCACCACGAAGGAGGGGCGGCCGTAGACGGCGCGGGCGAGCGCCACGCGCTGGCGCTGGCCGACCGAGAGCATCGCGCCGCCTTCTCCGAGCTCGGTGTCGTAGCCCTCGGGCAGGCGCAGGATGAGGTCGTGGACGCCGGCCATGCGCGCCGCTTCCAGCACCGCCTCGTCGGAGGGGTTCGGCGAGAAGCGGGCGATGTTCTCGCGCACAGTGCCGGAGAAGAGCTCGACGTCCTGCGGCAGGTAGCCGAGGTGGTGGCCGATATTGGCGCGCGACCAGGAGTGCATCTCCGCGCCGTCGAGCCGCACCGAGCCCGAGGAGGGGCGCGACACCCCGATGAGGAGGCGGGCGAGCGAGGACTTGCCGGCGCCCGAGGGGCCGATGAGGCCGAGGCAGTCGCCCGGCTCCAGCGCGAAGTTGAGGTTCTTCAGCAGCGCCTTGTTGGTGCCGGGGAAGGCGTAGAAGCAGCCCTCCACCAGAAGCTTGCCGGCGGGGCGCGGCAGCTCCATGCCCGATTCGTGCGCCGGGAACTCCTTGAGGAGGCCGTTCAGGCGGTCGAAGGCTTGGCGCGAGGCGGTGATCGCGCCCCAGGAGCCGACGGCGCGCTCCACCGGCGCGAGGGCGCGGGCCATCAGCATCATCGAGGCGAACATGACGCCGGGGCCGGTGAGGCCCTCGATGACGAGCAGCGAGCCGCCGGCGAGGATGGCGACCTGGAGGAACTGGCGGGTGAAGCGGATCGTCGCCTGGATGGTGCCGCCGCGCTCGGAGGCGGTCTCCTGCGCCGCGAGCATCGCCTTGCGGTCGCGGTTCCAGCGCTGCGAGAGGCCGGGCAGCATGCCCATGGCGTAGATCACCTCGGCGTTGCGAAGGCCCGAATCGGTGGCCGAATAGGAGCGCTGGCCGGCGACGTTGGCCTCCTTGAGGGAGGCCTTGGTCATGTATTCGTTGGCGAGCGCCAGACCGAACAGGGCGAAGGCGCCGACGATGGAGAGCGTGCCGAGGCGCCAGTCGATGGCGAAGATGACGACGAGGAAGATCGGCGCCCAGGGCGCGTCGAACACGGCGTTGGTGACGTTGCCGGCAAGGCCCTGGCGGAAGACGTCGAGATCGCGCAGCGCCTGGGAGCGCACGGGCCGCCCGGCGCGAAGGCCGGCGTTCACCACGGCGTCGAGCAGGCGCGGGGCGAGCGCGCGGTCGAGCATGGAGCCGATGCGGATGAGGATGCGGCCGCGCAGCTCCTCGAGCACGCACATGACGATGAAGGCGGCGACGACGGCGAGCGTCAGGAACATCAGCGTCGGCACCGAGCCGGACGTGACGACGCGCGAGTAGACCTGCGTCATGTAGATGGGCAGAGCGAGATAGAGCAGGTTCGAGCCGGCGGAGAAGAGCGCCGCGAAGGCCATCGGCCGGACGCCGGAGCGGAGCGCGTCGCGCATTTCGGGCGCGAGAGATTTCTGGTCTTGCATTCGTCGCCTTCTGGACCCCGCGTGGACACGCCGTCCCGCCGCAGCGCACCCATCAGCGAAACACGGCGACTTGAAGGCCATGCCGCCGGCGGGGAGGCGCACGGAGGGGAGAATGGCCGCAGCCTACAACTTTTCGGGCGGTTTGGGTATGGGCCGGTGGGCATTTGCCAACTGCCGGCCTGCCGGGGCCGGCGGTCAGGGCGCCTTGTCGGCGCGGGCCCAGAGATCGAAGCACTCGCCCTTCGACACCGTCACCTTGGCGAAGCCCGCGGCGGCCAGTTTCTCGCCGAGCGTGCGGTTGGTGTAGCCGGTGCGGTGCGCCATGAAATGATTGCCGCGCGCGATGGACGGGCGGTAGCCGTAGAGAATGTCGAGCGGGGTGATGGGGCCGGCGGGCGCGGTGTAGGCAGCCTCCTCCAGCTTGCCCTCGGCCAGCAGCTGCGCGATCGACTGAAGGTTCGGGCAGGTGACGACGGCGAAGCTGCTCGGCTTACGCACGCGAAAGAATTCATCGAAGGCGACGGACACTTCGTACACGTAGAAGCGCTCGACATTGCGGGATGGGTAGAGCGGGATGGATAGAGCGCATCCATTGAATCAGTCTAGCTGTTAAATATATCCCTCATTTGGCGCTTTTGCGCTCACAATTGGTATGAAGTGAAACTTTCAGTGAAGCCATAAATCTACTCTAAAAAAAAGAGGGCGGCCGTGAGCCGCCCTCTCTATAATTTGTAGCAGGAATACTTACGTAACGATGAACGTATCGGTCGTGGTCTGCTCAGCGAGCGACGTTGCGGTAACGCCTGTCAGCTGAATCACGTTGTCAATGATGTCGTTATTCTGCACGCCATCATTATGGACAACATACGCGCTGCCCTGGTAGTTGAAGACTGCAACCGCGTCAGCAGTAAGCTGAGCTTCAACCAGATCAACAGCTGCACTCAAAGTAGCAGCGTTCCCGATCGAAGTCGCCAATGCCCCAGTTGCAAGGCCGTTGGTGAAGATAGTGTTCACAGTTCCGATGGAAACCGCATCACTCGTCGCGCTGCCGTTCGACGAACTATCCAAGTCGATTACATCGGTCGTCAACGTGTAGCCGATGATCTGATCGATGCCAGCCGCAGGAATGGTAACGCTGGTAGTGCCGCTATCTCCGTTGACACGGAACTGGAAAGTATCCGTTGTACCCGCTGCGGAGTTCAGTGTGTCAACACCAGCACCGCCGATGAAGACGTTGTTACCGGCGCCACCGTTGATGACATCGTTACCCGCACCACCGCTCAGCAGATCATCACCGGCACCACCGTTGATGGACTCGGCCGATGCACCACCAAAGATGCTGTCGTTGCCTGCGTTGCCAGTAAGCGTCGTAACAGTCGTCGATGTGCTCAGGATGATACGAGCTTCATCATCGCCAAGAGCGAAGTTGTTGTTGGCATCAACACCAATCGTTACGACCTGACCGACGCCACCATTGACGTTGATGATCGAATCGTTCGCATCGCCGCCTGCGAAGTCACCATTGATGACTGCCGTAGAACCCGAAACAGTCGCACTACCAAACGTGTAGGCACCCTGGATCAGAACGGTATCAGCAGCAGTTGCAGTGGTTGCAACATCCGCAAGAATCTTAGTCCCCGCGCCGTTTACGACGAACACGTCCTGGCCAGCACCACCAAACAACTGGTCGTTACCAGCGCCGGTAAGGATGCGATCGTTTCCACCGTTGCCGTAGATGATCTCATTGCCGCCACCACCGATGATGGTGTCAGCAAGATCGGCCGCGTCATTCACACCGAGACCGCCATAGACAACCGCGTTGTAGAAGGCGTTGGTGCCACCGGCGAGCGAGATCACGTCAGAGTCTGCGGTGCCACCAAAGATCGTCAGGTTTGCACGCTCGGTAGCGGAGGTGCCGGCGATCGTCGCAGTGATCGAGTCGTTGCCGATGCCACCGTAGATGATGGTGTTCGACGTACCGGTCAGACCAGCGGTGATCGTGTCCGCGCCTGCGTTTGCATACACGGTCGTGTTGCCAGCGCTGGTGATCGCAATGGTATCCGCGCCATCGACGGTGTCGGTCGTGCCACCGGTGCCGCCAAAAATCGTAGCGTTCGTGTTGGCGACCGTGCCAGCGTTGTAAGTGATGTTGTCCGCATCGGACGAACCACCAGCGATCAACACATTGCCAGCGCCAGTTGCGGCGACGGTGATCGTATCGTTGCCGAGACCACCGAAGATCGAGGAGCTGCCGGCGGTCTGCGTAACGTTGATCGTGTCAGTACCGGCGTTGCCGGTAACGAACAGGGTGCCAGCGTTCTGAATGTTGATGATGTCGGCACCGTCAACGGTATCAGTGAAGCCACCGCCACCGTAAACCGAAGACGACTGACCGACCAACGTCTGCTGGGCAATCTGGTCGTTGCCGATGCCGCCGAAGATCAGGTCGCTGCCCGAATTGCCGGCGAGTGCGGTCGTGCCGGCAATCGCGCCAGCAACCGTACCGCCGATGACGTCATCGCCACCGTTGCCGTAGATCGTATCATTGCCGGTTCCAGACGTGATTGCGTCTGAGCCGTCATTCGGATCGGTGATGCCGGTGCCACCGTAGACGAGGTTCGCGCCGTTACCTGCCGCGATGGCATCGCCGCCGCCGAGGCCGAGGAGAATGTCGCCCGCCGTTGCGCTGCCGTTGATCGGGTTGCCGAACTGATCGGCAAGCGTGTCGCTGGTGCCGTCGCCGAAGATGACCGATCCGCCGCCCTGCAGAGCGAAGTTCGCCGTCGCGAGCTGGGCGAGGGTCACGCCGGTGATCGTCAGAGCAGTCGCGCCGGTCTGGATGACGACGTTGGCGCCCTGCTGGGAAACGTTGGTGACCGAAGTGGTCGGGATCGCAAGCGTGTAGATGTCGGTCGCCGCGAAGGCGGTCGTCTGCGACGCGGTGCCGGTGTAGATCAAGCTAGCCATGTGTTCTCCTAGGAGCCGATGAGGTTCAGGATGCGAGCGTGCACACAGCGCACCCTCCCCTGCGACGAGACCATTACCCAATGGCAATGGCTTCTGTTGGTGACGTATGCATGTGGAGGATGTAGGAGGCAAGACGCAAAACGGCCTGCAGAGTGTCCGGCGCAACTTGGTGATGCGCCCGGGCCACAAATTCAGGCGGCTTCGCGAATGCAAGACCCGGACGGGTCAGGTTCACGAAAGTTTAGGGAATCGCGTCATGTCCTTGAATCCGTATCACGACGATCTCGGGGCCCGGATCGCGGCGCCGCAAGGCCACCGCGCGGTGATCGGCGGCCTGTGGGACGAGATGGGCGCACGGCAGCGCGACCATCTTCTCGATCACGGTTTGCGTCCCTCCGACTTCATCCTTGATATCGGCTGCGGCTCGCTGCGGGCGGGGGTGGCGATCGTTCCGGTTGTAGAACCCGGCCATTACTATGGCATCGACCTGCTGGAGCCGCTGCTCGAGGCCGGCTACCGCGAGGAGATCGTCGCCGGCGGGCTGGCGGGGCGGCTGCCGCGCGGCAACCTCGCGCAGAGCGAGGAGTTCGCGATCCCGTTTGCGGGCGTCACCTTCGACATGGCGCTGGCACAGTCGGTGTTCACGCATCTGCCGATCAACCATCTGCGGCTCTGCCTCTACCGGCTGCGGCCGCGCATGCGCCGGGGCGGCACGTTCTTCTGCACCTTCTTCATCGCCCCCGACACGCTGGCGCGCGACGCCTCGATGCGCCATCCGCCCGCCGGCGAGGTGGAGAGCTTCGGCTGGCGCGATCCGTTCCACGTCTGGACCGGCGACATCGCGTTCGCGGCCGAGGGGCTGGACTGGCAGATCGACGGCATCCGCGACTGGAACCATCCGCGCGGGCAGAAGATGGTGCATTTCATCGCCGTCTGACCGGGGTTCGCGGGGGCGCGGGAACGTTAAGGCTGGCGAACCGCGTGCGGTTGACAGGGCCGGCGTTTGAAATCAGTACAAGAAGCATGTGCCGCGCGACCTCCCGTCGCGGGGCTCGGCCGTCCGGTTTCGAGCGGCCGACCTTCTCGCCGGCCGCGCTATCCTCGCGGCGGCGGCGATTTCCGTGCCCCGGCGCGGACCGGTGCCCGCCGGTTCGCCCTTCCATGAAGTGACGATTGCGTTGACCTCAGAGACCGCCGTTCGCCCCGCTTCCCCCGTCGGCCTGCTCGTGCTCGGCATGCACCGCAGCGGCACCTCGGCGCTGACGGGCCTTCTGGAGCGGCTCGGCATTCCCGTGGCGGGCGAGCTGCTGCCGGCCGAGGCCTACAACGAGAAGGGCCTCTACGAGAACCGCGCCGTCAACGCCTTCCACAACCGGCTGCTCGCCCATCTCGGCTCGCGCTGGGACGACCCGATGCCGGTGTCGAACGGCTTCGTGGAGACGCGCGCGGGCGAGGCGTTCGCGGCCGAGCTCGCCGGGATCATCAGCTCCGAGCTTCTGGCCGAGGCGCCGATCTTCGCGGTGAAGGACCCGCGCATGTCGCGCTTCGTGCCGCTGTGGCGCGCGGCGATGGCGCGGCTCGGCGCCGAGCCGATGGCGGTGCTGCCGCTGCGCCATCCGCTCGACGTCGCGGCTTCGCTCGCCCGGCGCGACGGGTTCGTGCGCGCCAAAAGCCTGCTGCTCTGGCTCGACCACACGCTGGCGGGCGAGGCGGCGACGCGCGACCTCAAGCGCACGGTTCTCCTCTACGACGACCTTCTCGCCGACTGGCGCGGCGCGGCGGACCGCATCTCCACCGAGCTCGGCCTCGCCTGGCCGAAGGAGCGCGGGCGGGTGGAGGCAGAGGTGGACGCCTTCCTGACGCCCGACCTTCGCCACCACACCGGGCGCGCCGCCATCGGCGAGGGCACGCGGCTCGACGCGCTGACGGGCCGGGCCTGGGAGGCGCTGACGGCGCTGGCCGCCCACGCGCGCGATTCGGCCGAGGCGGCGGGGGCGCGCGAGACGCTCGACGCGGTGCGCCGCGATCTGGGTGCCGCGACGTCGGTGCTCTCGCCCTACGTGGCCTGGGAGTTCGCGGCGCTGGGGGCGGCGAGCGGCGAGGCCGAGCGGCTGGCGCTGCAGGTGAGCGCGCAGGACGAGGCGTTTCGCCAGTCGGAGGCGACGTTCCGCCGGGCGCTGGACGAGGCCGAGACGCGCAAGCTCGACGAGCGCCGCGCCCTCGAAGAGCGCTGGAGCGACGAGCGCCGCGAGGAGGCCAAGCGCCGGAGCGACGAGCGGCAGGACGAGGCCCGGCGCTGGAACGACGAGCGCGCCGCGCTCGGCCGCGAGATCGCCGAACTCGGCAGCGAAGTGGCGCCGCTGCGCGCGCTGCCCCTGCAGGTTCACGCGCTCGAAACCGAACGCAACGCGCTCCGCCACGAGGTGGCGCAGCGCGCGATGGCGCTGGAGGCGATCCACCGTTCGACCTCGTGGCGCGCGCTTCAGCCCATCCGCTCGCTCGCCGGCGCGCTGCCGCCGGGCGCTCGCAACGGGCTGCGCCGCGCCGCGAAGGGCGCCTGGTGGACGCTGACGCCCTGGCGCATGGGCGAGCGCCGCCGCGTGCGCGAGGCCTTCGCCGCGCTGGCCGCGAGCGCCGCGAGCGCGCCGGTCTCGGTGGCCGCCCCGGGTGCGGCGGGCGCCGCTGCCGCCGTGCGCCGCCTCGGCCAGCCGGCGCTGCGGGTCTTCCAGGCGCCGACCGACGTGCCGCGGCTGTCGATGGTCACTGACAGCATCAACGAAGGCAGCCTGTTCGGTGGCGTGGCGACGGCGCTGATCTTCTCGGTGCTGCTCGCCGAGCGCACCGGGCGCCGGCTGCGGATCGTGACGCGCACGCAGGCCCCGGCCACCGAGAACGTCGCGACCGTCTTGCGCGCCCACGGCATCGAGCATTCCGGCAACATCGAGTTCGCCTTCGCCGACATCGCCGGGGAGGGCACCGAGATCGACGTGGCGCCGGACGAGATCTTCGTGACGACCTCCTGGTGGACCACCCGCGCCACCGCCGACGTGATCGCCGAAGACCGGATCGTCTACATCCTGCAGGAGGACGAGCGGATGTTCTATCCGTTCGGCGACGAGGCGCTGGTCTGCGCCGAGACGATGAGCCATCCCGGCATCGTCAAGGTGGTGAACTCAGGGCTCCTGCACCGCCATCTCGTGGAGGACGGCATCCTCTCGCCGGACACCGCGTTCTTCGAGCCGGCCTTCCCCGACCGCATCTATTTTCCCGAGCCGAGGGCCGAGGGCAAGCGGCGGTTCTTCTTCTATGCGCGGCCGAACAACCCGCGCAACCTCTACGCGCGCGGCGTCGAGACGATCGAGCGCGCGATCGCGGAAGGCGTTCTCGACCCGGCGGTGTGGGACATCCACTTCGTCGGCAAGGATCTCGCGCCGATGGTGCTCGCCGGCTCGGTGAAGCCGATCCTAATGCAGAACATGGCGTGGGAGGACTATGCCGCGTTCACCCGCTCGGTCGATCTCGGCCTGACGCTGATGTACACGCCGCATCCGAGCTATCCGCCGCTCGACATCGCCGCCTGCGGCGGCGTGGCGGTGACCAACCGCTTCGGCGTGAAGCAGGATCTCTCGAACTACAGCGCGTCGATCGTCTGCGCCGAGGGCGAAGTGGAGACGCTGGTCGAGGCGCTGCGGGCCGGGGCGACGCTGGCGCTGGACGCGCCGACGCGCGCGGCGGCCTTCGCCGGCAACCGGATCCTGCGCGACTGGCCGACGGCGTTCGCGCCGGTGCTCGACGACCTCAGCCGGAACGAACGCCTTGTTCGTTGATCTGCCGGCCGACGTCTTCCACCGCGACCCCTGGCACGGCAGCTTCGCCCAGCGCCTGGCGCGCCTGCGGCGGCGCTCGTTCCGGGTCGCCTACTTCTACGAGCGGCCGGACAACAGCACGTTCCGCTACCGCGTCCACAACATGATCGAGACGATCGAGGCGCGCTGGCCCGACGCCTCCGCCTCGTATTTCCATCTGGACGACGCGGCGGAGCTGCGCACGATCGTCGATTCGGCGGACGTTCTCGTGATCTGCCGCGCCAAATACGGTAGCACGGTCTCCGCGCTCGTCGCGCAGGCGCGCCGGCGCGGCATCCCCGTCCTCTTCGACGTCGACGACCTCGTGTTCGATCCGTCCTACGTGCATCTGCTTACAAGCAGCTTGGCGCAGCGCATGTCGAGCGAGGCCGACTGGGACTTCTGGTTCGCCTATGTCTCGCGCATCGGCGCCACGCTGAAGCTGTGCGACGGCGCCATCACCACGAACGCCTATCTGGCGCGGCGCGTAAGCGATTTCGCCGGTGTGCCTTGCGCCGTGGTGCCGAACTTCATGAACGAGGCGCAGCTGGCGCGCTCGCGCGACGTGGTGGGGGCCAAGCGCCGCACGGGCTTCGCGCGCGACGGGACCCTGCACATCGGCTATTTCAGCGGTTCGCCGACACATGCCAAGGATTTCGAGATCGCAGCGAGCGCGCTGGCGGCGATCCTCGATCGCTTCCCCTCGGTGCGCGTGCGCATGGTCGGCTATCTCGAGGCGCCGCCGGTGCTGCAGCGCCATGCGGCGCGGCTCGATCGCGAGGCGTTCCGCGACTACGTCAACCTGCAGGGGCTGATCGGCTCCACCGAGATCAACATCGCGCCGCTGCAGGACAACCGCTTCACCAACTGCAAGTCGGAGCTGAAGTATTTCGAGGCCGCCGCCGTCGGTACGGTGACGATCGCCTCACCGACCTTCACCTTCGCGCAGTCCATCGAGTCCGGCCGCAACGGCTATCTGGCGTCGGCACAGGATTGGGAGAGTGCCCTCGCACGGGTTATCGACGATCTCGACGGCGATCTCGACGCCTATGTCGCGATGGCGGAGCGCGGGGTCGAGGATGCCGAGGCCCGCTATGCCTGGCCGGTACAGATCGATGCGATTCGGGCGGCGGTCACGTAGGACCTCAGCGTTTCGGAGACGGTGCGTCACGCCGCCGAGTCGGCGCGAGCCGTGGAAGGGCCTCGGGCTTCCTGATAGGCCTGACAGCATGCGGCCCGGCGACGGGCCCTCGTCGCGCCTCGGGAGCTGGCCATGGATCTGACGGGCATTCACCATCTGACGGCGGTCACCGCCGATGCGCCGGGCAATCATCGTTTCTACACGCAGGTGCTGGGAATGCGCCTCGTGAAGAAGACGGTGAACCAGGACGACGTCTCCGCCTATCACCTCTTCTACGCCGACGGTGAAGCGCGGCCCGGCACCGATCTCACCTTCTTCGACTGGCCGGTCGCGCGCGAGAGGCGCGGCACGCGTTCGATCGTCGGCACCGGCCTGCGGGTCGACGGCGAGGCGGCGCTCGTCTTCTGGCGGGCGCGGCTGGCCGACGCGAAAGTTCGGGTCGGCGAGATCGTCATGCGCGACGGGCGTGCGACGCTCGACTTCGAGGATCCCGAAGGCCAGCGCCTGTCGCTGATCGACGACGGCGGGGCGGGCACCACCGCGCCCTGGACGCGCAGTCCGGTGGAGGCGCGGTATCAGATTCGCGGGCTCGGGCCGATCACGATCAGCGTTCCCGACCTCGCGCCCACCGATGCGGTGCTGCGGACCGTGATGGGGATGCATCCGGTGCGCAGCTTCGCCGCGGCCGACGGCGCCGCTGTCGAGGTCTACGAGATGGGAAAGGGCGGGGCGGCGGCCGAGCTTCACGTCGCGGTCGAGCCGGGGCAGGCGGAAGCGCGGCCGGGCGCCGGCGGCGTCCATCACGTCGCCTTCCGTATTCCCGATGCGGATTACGAGGCGTGGGCCGATCGTCTGGCGCCGGTGCGGCTGCCGAAGAGCGGGCCCGTCGATCGGTTCTACTTCCGCTCGCTCTACTTCCGCGAGCCTGGCGGCATCCTGTTCGAGATCGCGACGGACGGACCGGGCTTCGCCACCGACGAGCCCATGGCCTCGCTCGGCGAGAGCCTGTCGCTCCCGCCGTTCCTCGAAGCACGTCGGCGCGAGATCGAAGCCGGGCTGAAGCCGCTTTGACCTTCGCCAGGCCCGGTTGATCCGACTTTGCCTCAATATGCGCCATGCCGTATCCCGCGGCATTCCGCTTGACTTGATGGGTGGGGGCGATAAGGTCACCTGACATACCGGCCTCGCCGGACGGCAAACGCGCCTCGCAAGACCCGATCTCCCGTCGGGCTGCGGGGCTTTTTTGTTTGGACCCCCTCGATGGTGAAGCGATCCGTTCCGATCGGTCTCCTGTTCTCGCGCAGCGGCGACTACGCCCGGCTCTCGGCAGAGGCGCGCACAGGCGCGCTCGACGCCGTGCGGGCCGTCAATTCCGACCCTTCGCGCGGCGTCTCCTTCGTCGTCGCCGAGGCCGATCCGGCGGGGCGGACCGAGCGCTACGCGCCGCTCTGCCATGATCTTCTGCGCAGCGGCGAGATCCGGCACGTCGTCGGCTGCATCACCTCCTGGAGCCGCAAGGAGGTGGCGCCGGTGCTGGAGCGGCACGGCGCCATGCTCTGGTATGCGCCGCCCTACGAGGGGTTCGAGGCGCATGATCGCATCGTCTATCTCGGCGCCTGCCCCAACCAGCATCTCGTGCCGCTGCTCGGCTACGTCGTGCCGCGCTTCGGGGCCGACGCGTTTCTCGTCGGGTCCAACTACATCTGGGGCTGGGAGGTGAACCGGCTGGCGCGCGACATCGTGGGCGATGCCGGCGGGCGGGTTCTCGGCGAGCGCTACCTGCCGCTCGGCGACACCGACGTGGCACGGATGATCGAGGAGATCCGCGCTACGAGGCCGTCCTTCGTCCTCAACACGCTGATCGGGCCCTCGTCCTACGCCTTCATCGAGGCCTATGCGGCGCTCGCCCGCGAATACGCGAGCTTTCGCGCCGACTTGCGGCCGATCGTCAGCTGCAATCTGGTGGAGCCCGAGATCGCGGAGCTCGCCGGCGCAGGCGAGGGGCATATCGCGGTGAGCCCGTTCTTCGCAGACATGGCGCGCTCGCCGATGCCGCAAGCGGGCGCGACCTCCGCCTTCATGGCGTCGGCTTATAGTGCTGTCCTCATCCTCGCCGACGCGATCGAGGCGGCGGGCACCGATGCGCCCGACACCGTCACGCGCGCCTTCGCGGGTCGCTCGTTTCTCACCCCGCTCGGCGACATCGCGGTGGATCCACACAACCACCATGTCGACCTACCCGTGCGCATCGGCGCGATCGCAGGTGATCGGTTCGAGGCGCTGTGGCAGAGCCCGTTCCTCGTCGCACCCGACCCCTACCTTTCGCGCTACGACCCGCGCACCGCCTTCGCGCGGCCGGCCCTGAGGGCGATCTCGTGACGCGCCGCGACCGCATCCCGCAGCTTGGCGGCGCCAAGGCCCTCGTGCTGCACAAGCCGCACGCCAGCGCCAGCGCCATCCTGCGCCAGCTCGCCGCCATCGGCCTCGAAGGCGCCGAGTGCTGGCCGGAACTGCCAGGCTCGGCCCTTGCGTCGGACTTTCTGTTCTTCGATGCCGATCTCTGCTTCGACGCGCAGTTTCCCTGGGCTCCGGGCGAAGCGCCGATGCCGCTGATCGCGCTCGTGGGCTCGGAGGCGCCGGGGCGCATCGAGTGGACGCTGTCGCACCGGGCGGATGCGCATCTGGTCAAGCCGGTCGGCGCCGCCGGCATCTATTCGGCCCTTCTCATCGCCCGCCAGGGCTTCGATCTCAGACAGCGCCAGCTGCGCGAGATCGCCGATCTCAAGCGCCAGATCGGCGAGCGGCGCACGATCGTCACCGCGACGCTGATTCTGATGCAAGGCGGCAAGAGCGAGCACGACGCCTTCGCCGCGCTGCGCCAGCTCGCGATGTCCTGGCAGATCACTCTGGAGGAGGCCGCCCGGCGGGTGTGCGACCTGAAGAACGGGGAGGACCGGCGTGACGGATCATATCGCCACTGAGCCGCTCCTGCCGGTCGGCGTGCCGCCGGTCGCGGCGCGAAGCGCGGGCGCGCGCCTGCTGCGCCGGCCGCTCGCCCTGTTCGGGCTGGCGCTCGTCGCGCTCGTGGTGCTGGCGGCGGCGCTCGCGCCCTGGCTCTCGCCCTTCGATCCCAACGAGCAGTTCTTCGACGGGCTGACGATCGAGGGCGCGCCGCTGCCGCCCAACGCCACCTACTGGCTCGGCACCGACCTCCTCGGCCGCGATCTCCTGACGCGCATCCTCTACGGGGCGCGCACCTCGCTCGTGATCGGCGTCGTCGCCAACGGCACGGCGCTCGCCATCGGCACGCTGGTGGGCGTCCTCGCCGGCTACTATCGCGGGGTGCTCGGCGCGGTGCTGATGCGCTTCACCGATCTGATGATGGCGTTTCCGGCGCTGCTCCTCGCCATCTGCCTCGCGGCGATCCTCCATCCCAGCCTCTGGATCGTGGCGATGGTCATCGCCTTCGTGAATTGGGTGCAGATCGCGCGGGTCATCTACACGGAGACCTCGACGCTCGCCGAGCGCGAGTTCGTGCAGGCCGAGCGCTCGCTGGGTGCCGGCGACGCGCGCATTCTGCTGCGCCACATCCTGCCGCATCTCACCTCGACCATCATCGTCTGGGGCACGCTCGGCATCTCGACGACGGTGCTGCTCGAGGCGACGCTCTCCTTCCTCGGCGTCGGCGTGCAGCCGCCCGACGCCTCGTGGGGCAACATCATCTTCGAGAACCAGACCTACTTCCAGGCCGCGCCCTGGCTGGTCTTCTTCCCCGGCGCCGCGATCCTCCTGCTGGCGCTCGCCTTCAACCTCGTCGGCGATGCGCTGCGCGACGTGCTCGACCCGACCGAGCGGGGGCAGGGCTGATGGCCGTCTACACGCTGCGGCGCCTCGTGCAGGCCGCGCTCATCCTTCTCGGCGTCTCGCTCGTCACCTTCGCGCTGCTCTTCATCCTGCCGGCCGACCCCGTGCGCCAGATCGCGGGGCGCACGGCGAGCGCGCAGACGGTGGCCAACATCCGCGCCCAGCTCGGCCTCGACCAGCCCTTCCTCGTGCAGTACGCGCGCTATCTCGCCAACCTCCTGCAGGGCGATCTCGGGCGCTCCTACCTGCAGCGAAGCCAAGTGTCGGAGCTGATCGTCTCGCGCCTGCCGGCGAGCCTCCTCCTGATGGCCGCCGGCATCGCCTGCGAACTCGCGATCGGGCTGACGATGGGGCTGGTGGCGGCGGTGCGCCGCGGCTCGGCCACCGATCAGGCGCTGATGGTCGGCTCGTTCATTGGCGTCTCCGCGCCGCAATTCGTGGTCGGGCTGCTGCTGCTCTACGTCTTCGGCGTCAAGCTCGGCTGGTTCCCGATCGGCGGCTACGGCACCTGGCGCCATCTCGTGCTGCCGGCGCTGACCCTCGGCATCCTCGGCGCCGGCTGGTACGCGCGCATGATGCGCTCCTCGATGATCGACGTGCTGCGGCAGGACTACATGCGCACCGCCCGCGCCAAGGGCCTGCCGCGCGCCACGATCCTGCTGCGCCACGCGCTGCCCAACGCCATCCTGCCGGTGGTCGCGATGATCGGCATCGACATCGGCATCTTCATGGGCGGCATCGTTGTGGTGGAGAGCGTCTTCGGCTGGCCCGGCATCGGCCAGCTCGCGTGGCAGGCGATCCAGCGCGTCGACATTCCCATCATCATGGGCGTCACGCTCGTCTCGGCCCTCGCCATCGTCCTCGGCAACCTCCTGGCCGATCTCGTCGCCCCGTTCATCGACCCGCGCATCCGCTTGAAATGACGCGCGCCCCTCTCAACCCGCCCGCAGCGCAAGGACCGCTTCCCATGATGACGCTTCTGAAATCCGGCGCCGCCGTCGCCGCGCTTCTCGCCGGCCTCGCCGCTACGCCGTCGCTGGCGCAGGAGGCCGCCGGCGGCTCGATCACCGTCACCTACAAGGACGACGTCGCGACGCTCGACCCGGCGATCGGCTACGACTGGCAGAACTTCTCGATGATCAAGGCCATGTTCGACGGGCTGATGGACTACGAGCCGGGCACCGCGACGCTGCGGCCGGGCCTCGCCGAGAGCTACACGATCTCGCCGGACGGCACGGTCTTCACGTTCACCCTGCGCGAGGGCGTGAAATTCCACAACGGCCGCACCATGACGGCCGACGACGTGAAATACTCGCTCGACCGCGTCACCAACCCCAAGACCCAGTCGCCCGGCGCCGGGTTCCTCGGCTCGATCGCAGGCTACGACAAGGTGTCGGCGGGCGAGGCCACCGAACTCTCGGGCGTCAAGGTCGTCGATCCCAGGACGGTCGAGATCACCCTGTCGCGCCCCGACGCGACCTTCCTCCAGGTGATGGCGCTGAACTTCTCCTTCGTCGTGCCGAAGGAGGAGGTCGAGAAGTCCGGCGCCGATTTCGGGCGCAACCCCGTCGGCACCGGCGCCTTCAAGCTGGCGGAATGGACGCTCGGCCAGCGCCTCGTCTTCGAGAAGAACGCCGACTACTACCGCTCCGACGCGCCGAAGCTCGACCAGATCCATTTCGAGATCGGTCAGGAGCCGATCGTCTCGCTGCTGCGCGTGCAGCAGGGCGAGGTGGACGTGCCCGGCGACGGCATCCCGCCGGCCAAGTTCCGCGAGGTGATGGACGACCCGGAGGCCAAGTCGCACGTCGTCGAGGGCGGGCAACTGCACACCGGCTACATCACGATGAACACGACGCTCGCGCCCTTCGACGACGTGAAGGTGCGCCAGGCCGTCAACATGGCCATCAACAAGGACCGCATCGTCCAGATCATCAACGGGCGCGCGGTACCGGCCAACCAGCCGCTGCCGCCGGCGATGCCCGGCTACGTGAAGGACTATGGGGGCTACAAGTACGACGTCGCGGCGGCGAAGGCCCTGCTCGCCGAGGCCGGCCACATGGACGGGTTCGAGACCGAGCTCTTCGTCGCCAACACCGACCCGCAGCCCCGCATCGCGCAGGCGATCCAGCAGGATCTCGCGGCGATCGGCATCAAGGCCTCGCTGCAGAGCCTCGCGCAGGCCAACGTCATCGCCGCCGGCGGCTCGAAGGAAGGCGCTCCGATGGTCTGGTCCGGCGGCATGGGCTGGATCGCCGACTTCCCCGATCCGTCCAACTTCTACGGCCCGATCCTCGGCTGCGCCGGCGCCATCGAGGGCGGCTGGAACTGGTCGTGGTACTGCAACGAGGAGATCGACGCGCGCGCCGCGGCCGCCGACGCGATCGTCGATCCCGCCAAGGCCGAGGAGCGCTTCAAGCTCTGGGGCGGCATCTACGCCGACATCATGAAGGACGCGCCCTGGGTGCCCGTCTTCAACGAGCAGCGCTTCACGCTGCGCTCGCCCCGCATGGCCGGCGACGACGCGCTCTACGTCGATCCCGTCGCCACCCCGATGAACTACCGCTACGTGACGGTGAACGATGTGCAGTAACTGCGACTACACGATCCACGGCCGGCACTTCCACTACGGCTGGGACAAGTCCTTCGAACCGGCGCAGCGCGTGGCGCCGGGTTCGACGGTGTTCTTCGAGTGCCACGATTCCTCCGGCGGCCAATTGACCGCGACGAGCACCGTCGCCGACGTCTCGACACTCGACTTCGGCAGGATCAACCCGGTGACGGGGCCGATCTACGTCGAGGGCGCCGAGCCCGGCGACGCCCTGAAAGTGACGATCGAGGGGTTCGAGCCCTCCGGCTTCGGCTGGACGGCCAACATTCCCGGCTTCGGGCTGCTGGCCGAGGACTTCAAGGATCCCGCGCTGACGCTCTGGCGCTACGACCCCGCGACGCTCGGCGCCGCGGCCTTCGGCGCGCATGGCCGCGTGCCGCTGAAGCCGTTCGCGGGCACGATCGGCGTGGCGCCGGCCGAGCCGGGGCACCATTCCGTGGTGCCGCCGCGCCGGGTCGGCGGCAATCTCGACATTCGCGACCTCTCGGCCGGCACGGTGCTCTACCTGCCGGTGGAGGTGGCGGGCGCGCTCTTCTCGGTGGGCGACACCCATGCCGCGCAGGGCGACGGCGAGGTCTGCGGCACCGCCATCGAGAGCCCGATGAACGTGACGCTGACGCTCGACCTCGTGAAGGACGCGCGGCTGAAGATGCCGCGCTTCACCACGGCCGGCCCGGTGACGCGCCATCTCGACGCCAGGGGATACGAGGTGACGACCGGCGTCGGGCCCGACCTGATGACGGGGGCCAGGCACGCCGTCGCCGACATGGTGGAGCTTCTCGCCGGCCGCTACAACCTGAACCCGGTCGATGCCTACATGCTGGTCTCGACCTGCGGGGATCTGCGCATTTCCGAGATCGTCGACATGCCGAACTGGGTGGTGTCGTTCTACTTCCCGCGGATCGTCTTCGAATGACGGTGCACCCGGCCATCGCCGCGTCCCAGGCGGGCGCGGCGGCCCGTTCGGTCCTGTCGGTTCGCCGGCTGACGGTGAATGTCGGCGCGCGCGAGGGGCGCCGCTCGGTGGTGCGCGACCTCTCCTTCGATCTCGCACGTGGCGAGACGCTCTGCATCGCCGGCGAATCGGGCTCGGGCAAGTCGATGACCTCGCTGGCGATCTTGGGCCTCCTGCCGAAGCCCGCCGCGCGCGTCGCGGCCGGCTCGGTGCGCTTGGGCATGCAGGAACTCGTCGGCCTCGACGAGGCGGCGATGCGCGCGATCCGCGGCGACCGGATCGCGATGATCTTTCAGGAGCCGATGACCTCGCTCAATCCGGTGCTGACGGTGGGTCGCCAGCTCACCGAGGCGATCCGCGCGCATCGGCCGGTGGGCGGAGCCGACGCCGTGCGCCAGGCGGTGGCCGCGCTCGACGCGGTGCGGATCCCGCAGGCCGCGAGCCGCATGGGTCAGTATCCGCACGAGCTCTCGGGCGGGCAGCGCCAGCGGGTGATGATCGCGATGGCGCTGGCGCTGGAGCCGGACGTCCTCATCGCCGACGAGCCGACCACGGCGCTCGACGTCACGGTGCAGGCGCAGGTGCTCGGCCTGTTGAAGGATCTGCAGCGCGACCTCGGCACCGCCATCATCCTCATCACCCACGACATGGGCGTCGTCGCCGAGATGGGCGAGCGCGTCGTGGTGATGCGCGGCGGCGCCAAGGTGGAGGAGGGGACGACCGCCGACCTCTTCGCCCGGCCGCGCACCGACTACACGAAGGCGCTGCTCGCCGCCGTGCCGCGCATCGGTGCCGGCCCGGGGCGGCGCGCGACGCGGATCGTCTCCGCCGCGCCGGTGCCGGCGGTCGAAGTGCGCGGCCTCACGGTGCGCTATCCCGTGCGCGGAGGGCTTCTCGGCCGCACGCGCGCGCTCGTGCATGCCGTCGAGGGCGTCTCCTTCGCCATCGCGCCGGGCGAGACGCTGTCGCTCGTCGGCGAATCGGGCTGCGGCAAGTCCACCACCGCCAAGGCGCTGGCCGGGCTCGCGCCCTATGCCGGAACCATCACGGTCAACGGTCGCGACATGGCGGGCCTCGGCCGCCCCGGGCGAAAGGCGATGCGCCGCGACGTGCAAATGATTTTCCAGGACCCTTACGCCTCGCTCGACCCGCGCATGACCGCCGGCGCGCTGGTGCGCGAGCCGCTGGACATCTATGCCGTCGGCACGAAGGCCGAGCGCCGCGAGCGCGTGGCGGAGCTGTTCGAGCGCGTGGGCCTCTCGCCCGACGGGCTCGACCGGTATCCGCACGAGTTTTCCGGCGGCCAGCGCCAGCGTCTCTCGATCGCCCGCGCGTTGGCGCTGAGACCCAAGGTGATCGTCGCCGACGAGAGCGTCTCGGCGCTCGACGTCTCGGTGCAGGCGCGGGTGCTCGATCTCCTGGCCGAGCTGCAGGCCGAGTTCGGCGTCGCCTATCTCTTCATTTCCCACGACATGGCGGTGGTCGAGAACATCTCCGACCGGGTGGCAGTGATGTATCTCGGGCAGATCGTCGAGGTGGGCACGCGCGACCAGATCTTCGGTGCGCCGCGCCACCCCTACACGCGCCGCCTGATCGACGCCGTGCCGGTGGCCGATCCCGCGCGGCGCCGGCCGGCGTTCGCGCGCATGGAGGGCGAACTGCCGTCGAGCGTCCGACGCATCGGCGACGCGCCGGCGCGCCGGCCGCTCGTCGATGTCGGGGCCGGGCACTGGGTGGCCGAGGACGCGTGAAGGCGGAACACCGTGCCGCTCGTCTCGTGAACTCCGGTCGCTGCCATGCTATGCCGGGGTGGGAGCGCGCCGGCGCGCGGGCCGGCTCTGGCGGGGGGACACGACGCTGACATTCGATTTCGCGGGCGTACGGCGGCCGATCGCCGGCCAGCCGCAGCGCCTTCACGGCTCCATCGCGCAGGACATCGGCACTGCAATCCTCACCGGACGCTACCAGCCCGGCGAGTTTCTCGCCAACGAGGTGCTGTTCAGCGAGAAGCTGAAGGTCTCGCGCACCGCCTATCGCGAGGCCATCCGCATCCTCGCGGCCAAGGGGCTCGTCAGCAGCCGGCCGAAGGCCGGCACCAGCGTCAACGCGCGATCGAGCTGGAACTTCCTCGATCCCGACGTGCTTCGCTGGATCTTCGAGAACGGACCGCCGCCGCCGGCCTTCGTGCGCGAGCTGTTCGAGCTGCGCGAGATCGTGGAGCCGGCGGCGGCCGCGCTCGCCGCCCAGCGGCGCACGCCCGAGCAGCTGGAGGCGCTGAACGGCGCGCTCGCGGCGATGCGCGACCACGGGCTGGCCGTGGAGGAGGGGCGCAACGCGGACCGGCTCTTCCACGAGACGGTGCTGCAGGCCACCGGCAACGAGATCCTGGGAACGCTCGCCAGCGGCATCGCCGCCGCCGTACGCTGGACCACGATGTTCAAGGCGCGGGACGGGCAGATGCCGCGCGATCCCGTGCCCGAGCACGAGGCGGTGCTCCTCGCCATCGAGGCGGGCGACGCGGAGTTGTCGCGCGCCCGGATGACCGATCTCGTGCAACTGGCGCTGCAGGACATCCAGACGATCGACCCGCGCCTGAACGCGCCGACCGAGGCGCCGCTCGCCGTGCGGGCCTGACCGAAGGCGGCGCCCGCATCAGCGGCGATCAGAGCCAGCCCGAGCGCCGGAAGCGCACGAACAGGAAGGCCGAGATGCCCGCGATCGCCGA
This sequence comes from Aureimonas pseudogalii, assembly GCF_014196835.1. Classification (GTDB taxonomy): domain Bacteria; phylum Pseudomonadota; class Alphaproteobacteria; order Rhizobiales; family Rhizobiaceae; genus Aureimonas; species Aureimonas pseudogalii. The sequence goes on along the minus strand of NZ_JACIEK010000007.1, from coordinate 25,327 downwards.
AAGCACGGCGAAGTAGCCGTAGCGCCAGTGAAGCTCCGGCATGAATTCGAAGTTCATGCCATAGAGGCCGGCGATCGCGGTGGGCACGGCGAGGATCGCCGCCCAGGCCGCGAGCTGGCGCGTGATTGCGCCCTGACGATGCTGTTCGAGAAGGCTGGAGGCTTCGAGGATCGAGGAAATGCTCTCGCGCGCGCCCTCGCTGCGCGCCGAGACGCGGCGCACCTGGTCGTGCACGTCGCGGAAGTACGGGCGGGTCTCGGCGTCGATGCCGGCATGTTCGAGATGTTCGAGCCGCCCGCAGACCTCCTCCATCGGCCCGAGGATGCGCCGAAAGCGGATGAGATCGCGGCGGATGGCGAAGATGCGGTTGATCTCCTCGCGGTCGAGAAAGGCGTCGAGCGCCCGGCGCTCCATTTCCAGAAGATCCTCCTCGATCGATTCGACGATGGGCAGGTAGCTGTCGACCACGAAGTCGAGGATCGCGTAGAGCACGTAGTCGACCCCTTGCCGCCGCAGCAGCGGCGAGGCCTCCACCTGCTCGCGCAGCGCCCGGTGGTCCTGGCGCGAGCCGGTGCGCACGCTCACCACGTGTCGCTCACCGAGGAAGATCGCCGTCTTGCCGTAGGCGATCGCCGTGCTCTCGCGCAGCGCGGTGCGCGTCACCACCACCAGCTCGTCGTCGTAGACCTCGACCTTCGGGCGCACCTGCGCGCGGCGCGCGTCCTCCAGCGCCAGCGGGTGCAGCCGCAGCGCCCGCCCGAGCGCCGCCAGCTCGTCCTCGCTGGGATCGACGATGCCGAGCCAGACGAAGGCGCCGGGTTCCACCTCGAACGAGGCGGGATCGAACAGATCGACCGCGCGGACACGGCGCCCGGCCGCATAGACGAAACCTGCAACGACCGTCATGACTGCACTCGTGGGAGAAAGGCGGAACGCCTCCCTTATCGCGATTGCCGGGCGAGCGGTACCCACGCCCTTCCGCCGCCGGCATCGCGCCGGAGAACGATTGTCGTGACGGCTAATGTCCGGCCCAACCGCGCCAGGAGAGTTGGCGACCCAGAAGCGCGAACGGATGCGGCCGGCCAGCTATCGCTGGGACGACCGAACCGTCCGTCGCATTTCTGCCCTCGCCCCTTGAACTCGCCCGGCGCTTCCGATACTCGACGGTGACCGGAGAGGTGGCCGAGTGGTCGAAGGCGCTCCCCTGCTAAGGGAGTATACCCGAGAGGGTATCGTGGGTTCGAATCCCATCCTCTCCGCCATTTGACAGCATAGTTAATTTGCCATAACCCGCTGTATTCATGGCGTAAAACTGCTGCTCCTCGGCGCGCCTACGCCGCAGATGGGCTGGTTTTGCTGCACATTTCGCGTCACAGAGTGCTGCACAAGCAAGCGCATGTGGATGGTCGCGATGAAGGTAGTGAGGCTTGTACGGCGCGGGGACACTTTCCATCTCCGCCGTCGCGTCCCCGAGCGGTTCGCACGCGTCGAGGAGCGGAAGGTGATCTGGATCAGCCTCCGCACCGACTCCGAATCCCATGCTCGCCAGAAGGCCGAAGCCTCGTGGTCGCAGATGGTGGAGGCGTGGGAAGCTCGACTGGCGGGTGACACGGAAGACGCCGAACGCCGATTCGAGGCAGCGCGGCAACTCGCCGATCGTCGCGGCTTCCGCTACCTCCCGGTCGCCCAGGTCGCCAAGCTGCCCGAAGCCGAGTTCCTGGAGCGCGTGCGCACGGTGATGAAGCCGAACGGCAAGGTCGACTTGCTGGAGGCGCGAGCAGTCCTTGGCGGCGCGACCGTGCCGGGCATCACCGTCAGCCGCGCGCTCGAATTGTTTTGGGACCTCGCCGCCGATCGCACCATCGGCAAGAGCGAGGATCAAATCCGCCGTTGGAGGAATCCCCGGATCAAGGCGACCGACAACTTCGTGAAGGTGGTCGGCGACAGGGAGCTTGCCGCCATCACCGCCGACGACATGATCGATTTTCGCGGATGGTGGAGCAAGCGACTCGCGAAGGAAGGGCTGACGCCCGGCAGCGCCAATAAGGATTTCACCCATCTCGCCGACACATGGAAGACGGTGAACAAGCTCAAGCGCCTCGGGCTCGCCCTGCCGCTGTCCGACCTCATGTTCAAGGAAGGCGAGAAAGCCGAGCGACCGCCTTTCTCCGATAAGTGGATCAAGACGCGGCTTCTCGCCCCCGGCGCGCTCGACGGGCTCAATCTGGAAGCGCGATGCCTCCTCCTGGCGATGGTGAATACAGGATGCCGACCCAGCGAGCTTGCCGGGCTCATGCCCGAGCATATCCGACTCGGCCATGCCGTTCCGCATATCTCGATCGAAGCGGATGGCCGGCAGTTGAAGAACGCTTCGTCGCGTCGCGTCATGCCGCTCGTCGGGGTGAGCCTGGAGGCGATGAGAGAGTGCCCGAAGGGCTTCCCGACCTACCGTTTCAAGGACAAGGTATCCGACACGGTGAACAAGTTCTTGCGGGAAAACGGTCTCATGGAGTCGCCCGCGCATGTGCTCTACAGCCTTCGGCATTCGTTTGAGGATCGCCTCCTCGCGGCCGGCGTTGACGAGCGCATCCGGCGCGACCTTTTCGGCCACACGCTGAACAGGGAGCGGTACGGAAAGGGTGCAACTCTGGAGCACAAGCAGAAAGTGATTCAGGCCATCGCCTTTTGAGCGGCGACCAGCGCGCGGGCTCGGGCGACGGGGTCGGATGCTTCGTGCGCAGCGGCCAAGGCGTCCAGGCGCTCGAAAATCGGGAGATAGGTCGGGTCGCTGGCGATCAGGCCAGCGACCGCAGATCGCATCGTCTGGAGTTCGTGGAACGTGAGAGGCGCACTGGAGGCTGTGTCGAACCGCTGGATGCAAGTGCGTCGGTCCACGACCAAAGACATGGGGTGTCCTCAATGTCGGGACTCCTTTGGTCCGTGCTGCATTGTTACCGGGATGGGCTAGGCGACGAAGCCGTTGAGGCGGACTTCCGCCGCGCCAGACGGGTTGGCGGCCGGCTTCACGGCGACGCCGATGTAGCTATTGCCGCTGGCCGTCGTCGTGACGAGGCCGGCGGCAGTGTCGAAGTAAAGTTTGTCCCCGATCGCGAGGGGCTGCGTGGAGACCTTCGGCAGGGTGAAGACGCCGGTCGTCACGAGGTCGAGGGGCTCGCCCTGCAGCGCGTCGCCAGCCGCAATGCCGAACAGTTTGCCAATCAGCACGGGAGCGCCGGACAGGACGACGGCGGGTGCGGGAACGGTGATGTTCTCGCCCTTCTGGACGTAGTTCTTCATGGCTCAATGCCTTTTCTGGTTGGGGGCGGGCTTGATCCAGCCGGCCCAGAGGTAGTCGTCGGCGTCGTCCTCGGTCAGGGCGGAAGCCGGGAACACGTCGCCCGGCAAGGCATCCACCAGAGTGTCGCCGATCGCCACGACGATGGGGCGGACGGCGACGTAGTGAGTCTGCGTCATGTCAGAGACCTTTCGAGGTTGCGAAGCGAATGGTGGAGGCCGGCCGGCGGGAAGCGTCGGCGATCATGCGGTCGGCGGCCCGGATGGCTGCCGCCATCTCGGCGTCGGTCCCATAGCGGATACGCTCGTTGTTCTGGTCCTGGACCTCCCGAACGCCGGAAAGACGGGCTTCGATAAGCTCGTCCCTCCAGCGCGCAAGATCGGCGAGGGTTGCCACCGTCAGGCCCCCGCGTTGAGTTGCGCGCCGCGCCAATCAAGCCAGGCAGCCCCGAAGTCGAGCCAAGCGCGGAACTTCGCGCCCAACACGTCCCAGGCTTCCGCACGCTGAATCTGGACGCCGGGGGCCGACGCGAGGTAGCCGAACTGGAGGCACGGCAGGCGAGCCGGGTCCGCGAAGACGTACCAGCGGCCATCCTCGATACGGGGCTCCACGAGAAGCTGGAGCTTGCCGGCGAACGGGTTCACTTCGGCGATGGTCGAGGCCGACAGTTCGGCGAGCATTGCTTCGGCTTCCGTCTCCCGCTCCGGCCCGACCAGGAGGTACTTCGGAGTCGCCGAAATGAGAGTCCGCCCGTCCAGGCCCTTGCGGCCCCGCATGGCGCGGCGAGCCTCGTTCAGCGCGGCCACACTGATGGACGGGTTGCCCCCGGAGGCTGTCGACACGATTCCGATGTTCCCGCGCGTGGCGTGAAACACGGTCTTGGCGTCCGACAGCTTCGGGTTGCTCGTCACCGTTTCGAAGAGAATGTCGGCTTCCGTCTGCGCGGCGGCCTCGCCGAAGGCGGCGTTCATGTCGCCCAGCAAGTTGAGGTCGTCGTCAATCAGGAGCTTGCGGCTCACGTTGATGGCGCGGCCGTAGGTCTCCAGGCTCATGGTCTCGCCGTTCTCGGCGCGGGTCGTGTGCCGGAACTCGCCCGACTCCGACAGCGGCTCCAGCCGGCCAAGCTCGCCCAGCCGCACCGCCGTCGAGGTCTTGAAGTTGGAGAGGTTGCGCTGCTTGCACAGGAGGCGCAGTGGGGACTCGGCAGCCTTGTAGGCTTCCTGCGCGACCTTCCCCATTGCGTTGGAGACCAGGATCGGGAAGTCGCTCGTGGTGTGGGTGCCAGCGCGCACGAACACGTCGTCGGCGGCCATGCCGCGCGTCGAGATTCCGGCGGCGGCGAGCGAGTCCGAAGCGTGGTCGAGGAGACGCAGGCCCATGAACGGGCGAGCGGCGTCGCTGGGTGTCGCACCGTTCATGCGGCAGGCCAGAGCCTCCACACGGGCCGCACGGGTCTCGTCTGGGGACGGACCGGCGTTCTGGATGCGGATATGCGTCGAGGCTGACCGCGCCCGCATCCCCTCCAGCGCACGGGTGCGCAGCGCGAGGCGAGCATCGGCGACGCTCGCGCCGGCCGTGATCTGTTCTTCGGCCGCGCTGGGCGGGAGGTCCAGGTTCTCGCCGATGGCACGGATGGCGTTCTGGTCCGCCTCCGGCATCACGTCGAGGGTGTCGAGTTCTTCGTCCATTGCAGCATTCCTTTTGCGGGCGTTGGGGTCGGCCGGGATCGGCACGAGGGAGACTTCCTGGACCGTCCAGCGGGTTGCGGTGCGGACGCGCTCGCCCGTCGCCGACTTCGACTCGCGCCACTCAAGGACGCGATAGCCGATGGAGAAAGCCCGCAAGCTGCCGTCCTTCACGCGCTCTACGAGAGGCGTTACATCGGCGGCGAGCGAGAATCGGAGCGAGGCGGCGATGCCGTCCGGCTCGCGGGCGAAGTCGTAGGCACGGCCGATGGTGGCGCGCGCGGATCGTTGGTTGTGAGCGTCCAGGAACGGCACGTCGAGGTCGTCGGTCAGCACCGCGCCGGCCGGGTCCAGGACCTCCAGGAACATGCCCCGCGCGTCCTGCCGGCGCACCGGATGGTCCGTGGCGACAAGGGCTCGGATGAAGTAGCCCTTCGCGTCGAACTCACCCAAGGCGACCGCCGAGCGCCGCAACATGGGCGCGGCCTCCATCGAGCGGTCGGTGATCGCGCCGTCCTCGATCGTCACGTTGTCCCGCTTGCGGCGGGGCGTGGGAGCGTTTTGCGCGCGTTCGTGCTTTCGTGGGCGTGGGCCTTGGCTCATTCGGCGGGCTCCTCGGGGTTGGTAGGTCCGGCCGGCGCGGCGAAGGTGAGACCGAGTCGGGCTTCACGCGCGCGGTCGGCCGCGATCTCGGCGTCCAGCCGCTCGATGGAGTACCCCAGCGCGGCCACGGCCTGCCGCCGCGACATGAGGCCGGCCGCCATCATTTCGCGGGTGGCCTGCGCATCCTTCACCGGGTCCACCCACGGCTGGGCTGGCGGCAGCCATTCGCAGGCGAAGCCCTCGCGGGGGTCGTCCAGGTCGAGGTCGTCCAACAGCACGGCGGTCGAAACGAACCGTTCCCACACGGGACGGCATAGCTGGGGGATGATCGTGTGGAACTGGACGGCCTCCAGGCGTTGCCGAAAGCTGACGAGCGCCGCGCGAAGGGACGAATAGTTCGCCTGCCGGAGGTCGCCCGACAGAAGGTGCGCCGGCACGCCCAGCCCGGCAGCGATGGCCTCCAGGGTCAGCCGGGCCGTCTCGACGGCTTGGTTGGCAGCCTGTGGCGTGCTCCAGCGCACGTCATAGCCAGAGGGGAGGAATTGCAGGGTGCCCGGTTGTAGGCCGGTCTCCAGCACGTTGCCCGCTTGGTCGCCGTCGAACATGCTCCCGCCGGCGGTCCCATTCACGTCGGTCACCAGACCAACAAACATGGCCTGGACTTGCGCGTTCATCACCAGTGCGTCGGCGAGCTTGTCGAACTCGGAGGCAGTGAGCAACACGGGGGCAAGCCATGAGAGGCCGCGCACCTGTCCCGCGCCGAGCGGGCGAAACAGATGGATCACGTCTTCGGCCGCGACGCGCTGGGCGGGGGCCGCGTTGCCGGCGAAGGCGTCGGTCGGTCGGTGCGGCAGCAGCCAATAGGCGATGCGCCGGCCCTCCGCATCGAACTCGACGCCGTTGACGATGTAGCCGTGCGCAGTGGTGCGGGTCAGGGACTCGTCGCAGAGTTCGGCCGGCAGCAATTGCAGCTTGAGACGGTCGTCGTCCCCGTGACGCATGAGCACGAAGGCCTCGCCATCCACGACCATGGCTTGCATGGCCGCCGCCTGGAGGCCGTAGCCGTCCGTGCGCTCATCATGGTCGGCGTCTGCGTTCCAGGCGTCAAACAGCGTAGCGAGACGGTCGCGTGTGTCGGCGTCGGCGTGCTGCGAAGTCGGTGTGATCCCTGTTCCCACGAGGCCAGTCACAAGAGCCGCGACGCCGTTTGCGATATAGGGATGGTTCGCGGCGGCATGGCGCGCTCGGGAGCGGACCGTTGCCGTTGCCGCCGCCACTTCCGTCGAGGTCCGCCCGAAGTGCGGTGTGCCGCCCCAACGCCGTCCACCGCCCGCCGCCTCGAAGCGACGAACAGCACCACGACGATCGGCGCGGTTGAGGAAGCCCAGGAAAGACGGGAGGCGGACGGGCATCGGATCAAGCCTCCTGGGAAGCCCGAATCTCGTAGGCGAGACCTAAGAGCATCGTGTTGAGGGGCATTCGAGTGATGGCCTCAAGCGTGCGACCTTCACTCGCCAGACGAGCCGTCAGGACCCGAACGGCCACGGCGGCCTCCCCCTCATCGGGCTCAATTCGGGCTTCAACCATCGGCCGACCGCACTCATCGCGCATCAGCACGAGGCGCAACACCCACGGCTCGTCACACAAGACGCCATCGTAGGCGGTTTCGAGGGCCGACCCCCCATGGAAGACAAACACGCCGTTTTGCTTGAGGCGATCGGGGCGAAGCGTCGTGAAAGTCCAATCGAACGGATGGTAGCAGGCGTTCTCGATAGCGCGCAGCGCGTCACCGTCGAAGCCCGCGTCACAGGCTGCGGAAAGCACGACGCACAGGGGCAGTTCGGACTCATCCAAAAGTGCCGCATCACGCGGGCCCCGCTCGGGTAGGGCCTCGATACGCCCGCGAGCCTCGAAGTTCTTCAAGCGCCGGGCAAGCCCCAGGATATCGTCGGCCGGCCGTTGGTAGAGGCGGGCGATGATCGCGGCGGCTTCGGTTAGGGTAAAAGGCATAGCGTCCTCGATCCAGAGTAGAGGCCCCCTATGCCACGTCCTAAACCGTGAGTCTAGACACGCGAGTCCATACGTGGCATATGCCGTGCGTCCGGCTCTTTCTTCCAGAGTTCGTGCCGGGCATCCGGGGATTGACGAACGCCCCCGAACAGCCTCGGCGGCGGTTTGACTCGTCCTCGGCCGCCGCCGGGGCTTCTCTTCCAAAACAAGCACCAGGAGTCGTCATGTCGCCCAGCGAGAACCTCGCCGCGCTTGCGCAGATGAAGTACGATGGACAGCAGATGCTTCATGAAGGCGTCGCGCTTGGCTGGCCCATTTCCCTGACGCTCAAGCTCGTGCGAGCCGAGATGCGCAGTCGCAACCTCATGGTGCCGGCGGATATGACCGCGTGGCTGTGGGACGGCCGAACGTCGGATCGCACGATCACGAATCCGTTCAGCCCGGTCGGCGGTTAACCAATAACCACAGACGCGAGAGTTTTAGCGCCGGGACACTTGCTCCGGCGTTTAGCGTTTTGCACTCTGAATCCGGGTTTGCGGATAGGCCGTGAAAACAATTGGGACTAAGTAAATTGAGCGACCTCCTTCGCGAAGCAGAAGAAAACGGACGGGCGGCAGGTATCGCTATCATCGACGATTTAGTAAGAACGCGCGATATGGATAATTGCATTTCGCAGGTTCGACTAGCAGCGAGTGATAACAGTAAATTCAACTGGCATCTTCTCGAAACGATTCTTGCTCTGGCTTCTTTAGAGATGGAGCGCGGCAAGTCCGACTAGACGGACTGCGTAGGAGCCCCGCCAGAGCGCGACCGTTGCTGGAGGGTATCATCGCCCCTCCAGCCATGCCGAACGCACCACGGACGGCCTGCGGGATGGCAGGATGGGTGTCGCTATCTCCTCTTCCCGCCGCTCCAAGTCGAGCGATACGAGCCGTCGCGCGGCAAAGGCGTAGACGAGGCAATCCAGGGCCTCCACCCGCCGGCCCGGAATACGCTCGAAAGCTCGGACCGGATGACCGCGCACATGACGCACGATCCGACGCTCGCCGGCCAACTGTTCGAACCAAGTTTCAGTGAGGTCGCCGGCGAAGCGGATGGTGCGGCCGGCCGCAAGGCGGTTCACCAGTTCATTCTTGATTGCGTCCACGCCCACCAGCATCAACCGAATGTCACGCGCCTTGCTCGGCTCGACGGCCTTGCGGCTGAATCCTGCGACGCCCTTGCCCGCGAATACGCGCCGGCCTGTGCGGGGCTTGCAGAACCCATAGACCGCATCGGTGTGCCCGCCAGAGCCCGAGTCCACGATCGCCGCGTCTACCCGAAGCAGGCCGCCGCCAGGATGCCGCCAGGAGCGGCGTAGGAGGTCGTCCACTTCCGCCCAGGTGTCGTCTCGCAGCGGTGAACCCCACACAACCTCATGGGCGAGCACGAGCGCGTCGCCGTCCTTCGTCCAGCCCGCCGTCGTGATCTCCACCCGGTCGTCTTGCACGTCGAGCCCAGCGGTCACGACCAGGACCTCGGCGGGAATGGCGTCGAGCCCGAACGGCTCGGCACGGCTCGCCAACGCCCCACTGTCGATCTCGTCGCCCTCGTCACGCCAGGGCTCGCCCAGGAGCGTGTTGACGAACGTCTTGAGGGTTTCCGGGCTGCGCTTTGCGACCACGAACTCGGCGGCGAGCTTCCCCCAAGCCGCGTTCGGCAGGAGCGAGACGAGCGCATTCAAGCGGTAGCCGTGGTGCCCGACGACCTCGGGACGGGTCGCGCGCCAGTGACCGCCCGCCACCATGCGCGGCTTCTCGGTCTCGGGCACGAGGTCGTCGCAATGCGGGCATCGGAAAGCGGCGGTCGCAGGCTTGTCGGCCTCCCATTCGATCATGCGCCACGTCAGTTCCGTGAACGTGCCGCACGACGGGCACGGGACCTCATAGACCCGGCCGTCGCTCGCGGCGTAGGCGCGGCAGATGCGGGACGTAGCCTCGTCTACGGGCGTCGAGCCCATGACAATCTTGCGGTCGCCGTAGGACAGGGTACGGCGTTCGGCGAGCATCACCGGGTCGCCCTCGCCCTTCACGTCAACCTCGAAAGCATCCACTTCGTCGAGGAACAGCACGCGCGCCGTCCGGCCTCGAAGGTTGCGGGGCGAGCGTGCGGACACAAGCGCGAGGGAGCCACCGGGGAAGCGGCGCTCCAGCATAATGTCGCGGCCCTTCGGATCGGTCGAGATGACGGACCGGAGCGCGGGGGATTCGGCGAAGACGGGCTCGATATTCGAGGTCATCATCGTTCGCGAGTCCGCATCGGCCGGCAACACGACCAGGACGGAAGCCGGATCATTCGCGGCATAGTGGCCGATGGCGGCCGTCAGCAATTGTGAGTAGCCGACGCGGACGGATTTAAGCACGGACACGCGCTCCACCGTCGGGTCGCCGATCGAGTCGGCGATGGCGCGCTGATGGGGCCAGAGGCGCATCCGGCCCGGTTGGCTGGAAAGGCTGGCGGGCAACACGACGTTCGCTTCGCACCAGTCCGAAAGGGCAAGCTTGCGGGGCGGCCGGAGCGCCTGGAGAGCTTCGCGCCGGAGCGCAGCAAGCATGTCAGCCATCGGACAACGCCTCCAGCGCGGCGCGGACTTCTGCGTCCACCAAACGGACCGTCGCGGCATCTACGCCTTGGCCGGTCAGCCGGCCGGGGATCGCGAGCATCCCGGCACGGATCGCGTGGGCCGTATCAGTCCAGGCAGCACGTACCGCCGCGACCTCCAGAAGCTCGCCCGCCAGTTTGGCGGTTTGCATCTCGGCTTTGGCAGCCGTTGCGTTCGCAGCGCGAGCGCGAGCGTCGTTCAGTTCGTCCGTCTTCCGCAAGGTAAGCTTGGGTCCCTTTTTAGGGGGCGGCAGCGGCGTCCCACCAAGCAGGGCTTCAATGTCAGGCGCAAACGTCGGCGTCATCGGGTTACTCGATTCTGATTTTCTGCATGGGGGGACGTCACGCGGCTCCGCGCTCCCCCCGTAGGCACCCCACCCGGAGGGACCCGAAGGCCCGGGAGCAAGGTCAGACCGGGAGTTGAGACAAGTGGGACAAGTGCTCCCGCTCGGGTCTTACACACACACCCGCGCGCGATAGGGGGTAACGGGAACAGTCTTCCCACTTGTCTCACATTGAGCGAAAACAACACGTTATCCGATCTGGTCATCCTCGTCGAACGCCTCCTCAAGCAACCGAACCCCCCGCCGTCCAGCCCCCCGGATACCGGCCGTGTTCCTCAAAGCCTCAAATCCGCGCTGCGAAAGGTGCTCGGGAAAAGTCCGCTTCTTGCTTCCGGGGTCTTCGCCGAACCGCATGGCGTACCCTTGCCAAGACTGCCAAAGGTCGTCCGCCTTCGCGACGAACGACGGACCGACCTCGCAGCACTCCTCCAGCCATTGCCCGAACACGTCCTGTTCCGAGAAGTACGCCTCGGTCGCGGCGTTAACGACGGAAGGCCGGATCAACTCGTTGGCCTTCCAGTCGAGGCAACCAGCGATCAGCCACGACAGGATAGCCGGCCACTCGGCTTTCAGCTTCTCTGGAAGGTCGAGGTCGCGTTCGGCCGGCGGGTTGTTGAACGGCATGATGATGAAGCGACGACGGATCGCCGCGTCCACATCCTTAAGGCTCGGTGCGTTGTTACCGAAGATCGTAAGCTTGAACTGCGGTTTGAACTCGAAGAAGTCCTTCAGCATGAACCGCGCGGTGATGGTGTCCTGCCCCGTCAGCACCTTGATCCGGTTCTCGGCCCATGCGCGCCCCTTCTCGGTCTCGGACGCACGGGCCATGCGGGCACCGCGAAGGCGGGCGAGCTCGGTCGGATGCGCGTCGTGCTTCGACACAGTGAGGGTTTCCATCGGCACGTTCACGGCATAGTCGCCCATGATATCACCAATGGTGTTGATGGCCGTCCCCTTGCCAGCACCGCCAGGACCGTAAGCGAAGACGAGCTTCTGTTCCTTCGTGTCACCCGTCAGGCTATAGCCGCCCCATTGCTGCAAGAGCCGGATAGTGGCCGCGTCCCCCGCCAGGGCGTGGTCGAGAAAGCGGAGCCACATGGGGCAATCCCGCTCGGGCACGAAGTTGGCCAGCGGGATCGGCGCGACTGCCGTGACCTTGCTGATATGGTCGGCGGGATCAGCCGGGCGCAGTTCGCCAGTGCGAAGATCGACGGTCCCGCCGGGCGTACCCAGGAGCATGAGGTCGCAATCCCACGTGTCCGCCGTCACCGCAAAATTGCGATCCGTCCGCGCACCACGTTCGATAGCCTCCCAGGTTGGGACCGACTTGAGCGCCTTCACCGCGCCGTCCTTCGGATTGGCGCGCGCCATCTCGGTCGAGGTCTTCCGAGCGAAGTGATGCGCGAGCTTGGTCTTTTCGGCCTGCCAATGCGAACCGTCGAACCGGAACCACGAGCCGGCGTCGTGATCGAATTTTAGCTTGCCACGATACCGCTTCGTGAAGGCTCGGATGACGCCATCGTGGTCGAGGGCGAAACCGGCGACGGTCTTCTCGCCCTCGGGCTCGGAATCAAACGCGGTGTCCACGTCGATCGGTTCCGGCAAGTCCTTTGCCGACTCCTTTCCGTAGACGTGCGCGAGAACGCCTTGGATATCCCCACGGCGGGTCGACCATCGACCATCCCGCTGGGCTTTCGGAACCTCATCAAAAGCCTTCTGGAGCTTCGCGAATGCGTCCACAAATCCAACGCCCTTGGTCGCCCAATAGCCTGCCAGGGTGATGGTGGAACCGTGATAGTCCTCGCCGGCCGTGATCGCGTCGAGCAATGCGCGTTCGTCGACCTTTCCCGACGTGCTCTTGCCGGTTGAAGTCGGACGAACCTTCTCCAAAGCTCGCGCGTCGAGGTCGTCGGCGAGGTCGAGGAACCGGCCATCTGCGAAAGCGACGTCGGGGCGGCGGCCTTGGATGCCGCCGTAGTAAAACGCCTGCGACAGCGTGAAGCTCGCCCCTTGGTCGATCTTGCCAGCGAACAAGCCGTTGAGGCGGCGGACCAAACGCTCGCGCTCGGACCCCGGCAACTCCTGCGAAAGGGGGCAAAGCACTCGCCACTTGTGCTTCTCTGGCCGGCTTGTAGCCGTCTCATACGCGAGGGCGGAAACGCGAGCGGCCTCCAGCATACGGCAAGCGTCTTCAATCGATAGTTCGCCACCGTCATAGTCAATCTCGACGCCCGAGATGGCCTCTACGTTCATATTGGACCTGAGCGCACCTTTGTCCGTCTTCCGATTTCCGAACCGCGCCAGCTTCAACCAGGGAAGCTCGGTCTTCGCTTGTTCGTCCGTGTCGCCCGAGGCGTTGGTCTCCATGATGATCGACGCGAGGTCACGAAGCGAAAGCAGCCGCTCGCGCTTCTGTTGCGCAGACTGTTTCGGGAAGAACGTCACATTGAGGGGGCGATCTAAAGGCGAGGGACCGCCGCCCAGAAGGGCTTCGATATCCGGGTCGTAGATTACCGCGACGCTCGCCATGAGCGTATCAAGACCCCCCGTAGCGAACGCCGATAGATACAGTGCAAGCGGGTCAATTGCCGCGTGAACCGTTTTGAGGTTAATGTGTTGTGTCATTGGGTGTCCGCCCACTGCTTGATCCAGAAATTGCGCCGTCCCGATTCGCACTCGGGACGGCGTTTTGATTCCAAACTAGCCTATGGCGGGACTCGCTGCTTGCTATACAATTCGCTACACAAATTGCGACGCAATATGAATCTAAGTGACTGATTTAATTGGCTTTCAGTATTGGTCTGGTGCTCATCCTCTCCGCCATTTTAGCCTCTCCGCCATTTTAGCGATCCGACCTTTGATTCTGGCGCTACGATGTTTGTCGTGCTCACAACCGTCTCCACATCCCTCCGCGGCTGTCACCTGCGACGACTTGACGAACCCGTTCGCGAGTTGATGGGAACTCTTGGTTGATGGCTTGTCAGACGGCAACGTCCTCAAGCATCGACGACCTGTCGCCGTCGTCGTTCGCCGCCCTTCGCTCGCAATCGTTTGGGCTCGACAACAAATGCCGCACGATGATCTGACGCCGAATTAACGTCTCGTCCCCTAAAGTCGAATGGGGGACTTATGAACGCGATCCTGACTTGCCTTCAATCATCGCATGATCCGGCGCTCTTGGCGCTGGCGGCGCTGGCGGCGCTGGTCTGCGCCCTTGGGGTCTATGGATCGTCGTCCGTCGCCCGCCATGCGGGCCGGGTCGACGGGACCGCCCGCAGGCGGTGGGCGGCGGTCGGCATCGTCGCCGCCGGATGCACGGCCTGGGCGACCCACATGGTCGCCCTTCTGGCGTTCCAACCGGGAATGCAGTCCGGGTTCGACCCGTGGATGACGGCGCTGTCGCTTCTGCTCGCCGTAGCCGGCATCGGCGCCGGCCTGCTCGTGGTCGTCGGGCGCCGCGACGCCTCGCGCCGCTTTGCGGGCGGCGTCGTCATCGGCACCGGCGTGGCGCTGCTGCACTATGTCGGCCAGGCCGCCTACGTGGTGCGTGGCGTCGCGCAGTGGAATCATGAACTCGTCGCAATGTCCCTTCTCGTCGGACTTCCGCTGTTCGGCCTGTCGCTCGCCGTGTCGGGCGTGCGGAACCGTTCGATGCGCGCTGCCGGCGCACCGCTCCTCCTCCTGTCGATCGCGGTGCTGCACCTCGGCGGCATGGCGGCGCTTCAGCTCGAGTTCGACCCGCGCATCGAGCTTCCGTCGTCCGCCGTCTCTCCCGACGTCCTCGCGCCCGCGGTCGCCATCATCTGCTTCGGCCTGCTCTGCGTCGCCGTCATCGGCTTGCGCCTGACCCTTCATGCCAAGGCCGTGCTTCGCCGCGAACGTCTGCGTCTCGGCGAACTCGCCAATCTCGCGCTCGAAGGGCTGGCGATCTGCGACGGGGATCGGATCCTCACCGTCAACGACAGTCTGGCCACCCTCTGTGGCATGGCGCCCGCAGAGTTCGTCGGCCGCTCGCTTCGATCGCTCGTGCCCGGACGGGACCTGCTGGCGTTGCCGGAGCGGGAGGAGGCCGATGCGGACGTGGTGACGCCGGCGGGCAAGCTGCTCCCCGTCCGCGTGCTGCGCAGCGAGGTGCGGCTCGGCGGTCGCCCGCAGGCCATCATCGCCTTTCGCGACCAGCGCGAGCGTCTGCGCAGCGAGGAGCGCATCGCCGGGCTGCCCGCGCATGCGCTGGAGCTGGAGGTGACCGAGAACGTCGTGCTGCAGAGCGAGCGCACCACGGCGAGCCACCTGAAGCGACTTCGAGCGATGGGGGTCGGCATCGCCTTCGACGATTTCGGCACGGGCTACGCCTCGCTGACCATGCTCAAGCAGTTGGACGTCACACGGCTGAAGATCGATCGTTCCTTCGTGCGCGAGATCGAGACCAACCGGAAGGATCAGGCCATCGTCGATGCCGTCATCCGGATGGCGGAGGGCTGCGATCTGGCGGTGATCGCCGAAGGCATCGAGACGAAAGCCCAGGCCGACTACCTTCGCGGCCGCCTGCCGGAAGGGCAGGGGTATCTCTTCGGCAAGCCGATGACGGCCGGATCGTTCTCGCTCTTCTTCGTGGAGCCGGCCGAGCCGATCCGCCGGACGGGGTGACGCTCGCGGCCCGCCGACTCAGCCGATCCCGATTGGACGCCTCGTCGCCGGTCGAGCGGACACGCCTTCAACGATGTCACGAAAGTCCGCCATGCCGCACCTCCTGAGCTCCTTGAGCGTGATCCGCACGCGCCGCGAGATGTGGACGAAGGTCGTGGCCGCTACACTTGGCATCGTCCTGGTGACGGACGGCATCGACGCGGTGGTCAACCTCTACACCCAGCCGGATCGGCTCTGCCCGTCCTTCATCCAGACCACCCTCATCGCGGCCTTCATGTCGCTGCTCTTTCTCGGGTTTCTCGCCCGCGCGAACCTCCGGCTGTTTCAGCTCAAGGAGCGGTTCGAGGCCCTCGCCCATACCGATCTGCAGACGGGGCTGATGAACCGTGGCGGGTTCTTTGCCGCTCTCGACAAGGCGAAGGCGGGCGGCAGCGATCTGACGCTCGGCGTGCTCGACATCGACCATTTCAAGCGCATCAACGACGCTCACGGGCATCTCGTCGGCGACTACGTGATCGCCGAAGTGGGACGCGTGCTGCAACAGGGGCTGGGCGCCACGCATCTGGTCGGCCGCGTCGGGGGAGAGGAGTTCGCGGTCGCGCTGAACGGGCTGGACCCGCAGTCCGCCCTCGGAACGGCGGATCGTCTACGCCGCGATCTCGCCCGCATGGGAGGCGAGCCGCTGCCGCCCGGCCTGAAGGTGACCGCCAGCATCGGACTGGCGCATATCGGCAGAGGCGATGTGCTGGACGCCTACCGGCGAGCGGACCGGGCGCTCTACGAGGCCAAGCACCAGGGGCGAAACAGGAGCGTCAACGCGGATCGCGAAGCCGGCGGCAACGTCTTCCCCTTGCCGATTCCCTCTGGATCTTGAAACGTCGGCCCGACCCACCCAATTACGTCGAGTGCGATGCATCTCGATCATGGATCGATGCACGCAGAGGTCTTCTGCCTCGGCCGACCACGGATGTACTGGCGCGCCGAGACGAAGAGGCCGTAGGTCTCGCAAGAGACGCGAAGCCGCCGGGAGCGATCCCAGGCGGCTTTTTCGTTTTGGGCGCCGTGTCCTCTACGCTATCCCCTTAAGGGTGCCATGCGCGTCGCCGATAGCGGACAAGGGCAGATTTCAACGAGCCTCGCTCGATCCGTCCAGATGGTGCCGGTATCGCAACGCGGCCGCCGAGATGAACTGTCCCTCCCCGCGCGAAGTCGCCGATCTCGGCATGTCTCGCTCCGAGATTCCGACCCTCGCCCCCCAATCGGTGCGCCGACGAATTCCAGAACTTCGCGGCGGCCGGTCCTCTCGGCGACCGCGGTGAGCGGGCGGCACGATTTTTCCCGCCATCGCTGGCCCTTCCGAGACGTGCTTGCCGGTTCTCCCCCGGCAAGGACGTCCTTCTTTCATGACGTGGCGTCCGCAGGAGGTGGGGCGGCTCACTCTTCGGGGCCGAGGCGCTTGTTCCCGATGTCTCGATCGGTCAATCGGCCGCCGCTTACCGGATCGTCGTCGTTCCCCTTGAAGTGCCCGGCAAGGACGGATCGCCGTGTTCGCCCGCTGGGGACTCGTCGATGACGGCGATCCCGTCTTCATCGACGGGGTCGGTGTAATCGGGAGACACGCCCCGGTTGGGGAGCCTGCTCTCCTCGCGCCGAACCTTCTCGGTTTCCGTCTCACCCGAGGGGCTTCCCTCCGTCGCGACCTTCGATCCGTCGTCGCGAACCAGAGGCTTCTCCGTTGCGGGTGTCGTCTCGTTGCGGTCTGCCATCATCGCTCTCCTTGCTGGTCTCGCGAGCAAGGGAGACGAGGGCGGGATGGTTCCGCTTCCGGGGCGAGCGCGTCGACGCAGAGCTTCGCATCACGGGCGACCCCGCTTCGACCGGTCCCGATGCGACGAGCTCCGTGGGCGGCCTCCGCGGGATCGAGCGGCCCGGGTTCGGCGGCCGGGCCGTCGTCCACACCCGGTCTTGCCTGCCCAATTGCATGTGGTCGCCGCATCGCCGCGCGGTATCTCTCCTGATCCACGCAGCAGAAAGCGATGCTCATGCCCGATTTCGACGTCAAGTATCTCCTCACCGGCAACACCGGCGAAAAGGACGTGATCGAGACAGGCCGCGTCACGGCCGACAGTCCGGAGGATGCCCGCGTGCAGGCCAAGGCGGCGGGAAGCGCCAGAGGCATCGACCACGACGAGATCAGCGTCTCACGGGTCGATGCGAACGACGATGCGACGGTGGTCGACGTCACGCATGTCGAACATTAGGTTTCAGGCACGATTCAGCCTCGGCAGGGGCACCACCGTCCCGCTCGGGGGCGGTGCCAGTCGGGAGGCGCTTTCCAGCGCGTGGGCGGCTTCGAGAAGCAGAGCCGGCGTCAGCCGCGTCTGCTCCGCCGCGAGAGCCGGGATGCCGAGGCGTGCCGCAAGCCGGAGCTCGAGCGCCAGGGTCAGCAGGTCGATGCGGTCGAGTTTGGTCATGTCGGGTCCACTCCGGCGGAAACGCAGAGGGGCAATGTGACGGGCAAGGCTTCGATCCACGAGGGAGCCGATCATTTTGTAGGCTGGACGACGTTAACCCCTGCAACCCTACCAGTTCTTGGGAGGCTGCCGCCGCTGCGCATCGCCTCGATACCGCTGGCGCAACCCGGGTGCACGACCGGGCAGGTCGATGCCGCGGGTCACCTGCCGGCACCGGCGGTCCTGCGAGGGCGTTGTCGTTGAAGCCCCGGCGAACGTCATGTCACCGCGTTCGTCGTCGTGGAGACCGGTGCGGCCGGCGCGGCGTCTCGAAGCAGAATGCGGCCGCCGGCCGGCTTTCATCGTCCGGCGACGGTCTTCGGTTCGCGTCGAACGCATCGATCCGCGCTACTCGCAGCGAACGGTCTGCTCCGCCCGATACGTGCCGGCGGCAAACGTGCCGCTGGTCTTGGTCGCGGTGAGGTGCAGGTCGAGCGACTGGTTGCCATTGAGAATGATGGCCGACAGGACGTCGAGCAGCGACGATCCGCCCTGCGGCCGCCAGATGCCGGTGAAGGCGACGGCGTCGTTTCCGGTCGTGGGATAGACCGAGAAATGGCTGGGTTGCACCACCGACACGCGGAAGCAGTTCAGCTGGACGACCAGGCTGCATGTCGCGTGCGGAAACGAGCCGTTGATCAGCGTCGATATCTGGACGCGGCCCGGGCTTCCTCCGGGATTGACGGTCGACAGCGTCTTGAGGTCCGCCGACGCCGTGAGGACGCCCGGCGCGGAGACGATGATCGTGCAGGTGCCGATGCGCACGTCCACGAGCGCCGAGGCCGGTCCGGTCAGCAGCCACCACCAGCCCAGCGCGGCGGCGCACGCCCGGCGAAGCGGAAAGGCGGTCACCGCCTAGTTCCTCTTCGTCTTGGCATCCGACCAGCCCGTGTTCGCCCAGGCTGCGTCCGGTGCTGGCTCGCCGTTGCCGGGCGAGGCGACGGCGACCGCCGAAGGGCCGTTGGAAACGCCCATCTGCAGGAGCTTGAGCTCCGCCCGCAGCCGCGCGATCTCGAGATCGTAGAGTTCGGTGCAGTTCATGCGCTTGCTGCCGCCACCGAGCGGAATGACGACGCGCCCGTAGGTGGCGACGTCGCCATTGCGGTTGTTGGATCCGTTGATCGCGCCGACGTCGAGATAGGCCCCGGAGCCGCCGACGGCGGAGCGGCAAGTCGTGCCATCGGCCGCGCGAACCTCGTCCTGTCCCTGCGGAAGCGAGACGCCCGGCAGATTGAAACCGCTCTGGCTCTGGTTCAGGTAGTAGATGTCTTCGCCGTGAGCGGATGCGATCGGGGCGAGCGCGAGGCCGAGGCCGAGACCGATCAAAAGGCGCGTTTTCCCAGGAACTTGCCACATATCTGCGCTCTGACTTGTGCTTGAGTGTTGGGGAAGGGGATGCTTTCGGCGCAGATGCGGACCTTGCGTTCCCGACGGCCGGCGAAGGGAATGGCGACGATCACCGGACGCGAGGCGTTCGCGGACAGCATCAACGTGGCAACGGAGATCCGCGCATCCTCGATCGCCACGAAGTCCTGATCGTAGACGTGGATCTCGACGCGGATGGGCTTGCCGTAGGGGTTTGCCGGGAAGACGCGGACCGCGAAGGAGTCGCTGAGGCTCCGCACCTCGCCGCGCATCGGCGTCATCGACTGGGCTTCGGCAGCGCCGGCGAAGGCGCAGACGAGGGCGGGCGCGGCGAGCCCGAGGACGAGGCCGGCTATTCGCATCGCACGGTGACCGTCGCCGCATAGGTGCCTCCCATGAACGTGTCCGCGCCCGCCTTGGTGCCGGTCAGGTGTACGTTCATGCTGCGGGTGCCCGATCCCGTCATCAGCGTGGCCGTGCCGGTTTCCGCGACGCTCTGAGCGCCGAGCATCGAATAGGTCGGCGTCCACACGGTGCTGCTGAGGTCGGCGGAAGGGACGGTCGCCGAGGACACTGCGTCCAGGCTGACCCGCACCCCGCCCGTCGTGGTGATCTCTACCGTTGCCGGGACGCCGCCCGGGTTCTTCGAGCTCATGTTGCTCAGCGCGCCGTTCGGAGCCAGCGTTCCCGTCCCGTTGACGATGGCGATCGCGCAGGTGGTGGTGACCGTTCCCGTGAACGTCACGCTGTTGGTCGCGGCTCCCGCCGGAGAGGGCAGCCAGCCGCCCGCCAGGACCGTCGTGAGGAGAAAGGTGGACTTGATCTTCGACATCGACTTGGGGCCCAAAAAATAAACCGATGAGTATTATTTGCGCTCCAAACGTGTGCAAGCCTGTCTGAATGGCATGGAATGCGAACTGTCATTCTTAGCTATCAATCGATCGTTGGCGAGAGAAACGGCGCCAGATCCCGCGAGGATGGAGCGTCTATGCGAGGACGAGCGGCACGATGCCCGCGTAAGGCGCTTGCCGCTGCGTCTCATCTTTCCCCACCTCTACCGATCGCTCAGGGGCGCCGGAACCCGCGAGGGGAGCCACCCTACCTCGAAGCGACGGCGATCGGGCCCGGCGGGAATTGGTTCCGCCTCGGGTAAAATTTTTTGGGATCGTGAGACACCTGCTCATCCGACATCAACACATTCATGTGAGCTTAGCGCCTTAACACTTCCGGGGGCCGTCGATGCGCATTTCCATCAAGACCAAACTGGCGACCTCGTTCGCGTCCGTGCTCGTGCTCCTGGCGACGGCCGGTTATTACGGCGTCTCCAGTCTCGAGCATGCCAACAAAACGATGACGGCCTTCACGGTGCAGCCCTTCGCGCAGTCGAAGCGGCTGGGCGAGGTCTGGGCGTCGACCGAGGCGGTCGGGCGATCGCTCAACGCGATGACCTACATTCACGACGACGGCAAGAAGGCCGAGTTGCGGCAGTCCATCGAAACGCAGATCAAGGCGACGATCGATCTCCTTGGAACCTATCGGAGCGGGATCCCGCCCGAGGACACGGCCTCGGTCGCCGAGGCGGGCACCGTCATCGACGCGTGGAAGGCCTACGTGCCGGCGGTGGACGGCGTGATGGACCTTCTGCAGAAGAACGGGAACGTGCGGGCGAGCGAGCTGAACCGCTCGCAGTTCATACCGCTTCTGCATCAGGTCCAGGCCGAGCTCACGGCGCTGCGCGACGGCCTGTCGAAGGAGGGTGCCACCGGCCCCTTGCGCGACGCCGTCAGCGATCTGCGCGGAAACCTGCCGACCTTCGCCCTGCAGATCTCCAACGGCATTGCCGAGGACGACCAGAGTCAGCTGGAGGCGCTGAAGGGCCCCTATTCCGAAATGCTGGGCAAGCTGGCGAAGAGCTTCGACATCCTCGGCACCAATGCGGCTTCGACGCCCTACGCGGCCGTCGCCGGGCAGATGACGTCGGAATGGACGCGCCTCAAATCGGCCGCCGACGAGATCTTCGCGCTCGCCCAGGCCAACACCGACGCCAAGGCCGTGGAGCGAATCATCTCGGACGTTCGTCCGCAGATTCTTGCAATCATCGCGCAGACCCGCGCTTTGATCGCGAGCGAGACCGGCGTCGCCGATCGGATGATCGTCGAGACGCAGGAGAGCTACCTGACGACCCGCAACATCCTGCTGGCCCTCGTTCTGGGCGGGCTGGTGCTCGGCGCCGGCGCCGCGGCGTGGATGTCGCTTTCGATCTCGCGCGGGCTGCGCAAGGCGGTGAAGCTGGCCGACGACATCGGCGCGGGCGACGTCTCGCAGCATGTCGACGTGACGACGCAGGACGAGATCGGCGATCTCCTGCGCTCGATGAACGCCATGAGCACCAAGCTGTCGGACGTCGCGTCGGAGGTGGCGCGGTCGGCCTCGCAGGTGGCGTCCGGCTCCACGCAGTCGGCCACCACCGCCGAGCGCCTGTCGTCGGGCTCGACGGAACAGGCCGCGGCCTCCGAGGAGGCGTCCGCCGCGATCGAGCAGATGTCGGCGAACGTGCGCCAGAACGCCGACAATGCCTCCACCACCGAGAAGATCGCGGCGCAGGCCTCGACCAACGCGCAGAAGACGGGCGCCGCGGTCACGGCGTCCGTGCTGGCGATGCGCACCATCGCCGAGAGGATCTCGGTGATCCAGGAGATCGCCCGCCAGACAGACCTCCTGGCGCTGAACGCGGCGATCGAGGCGGCGCGCGCCGGGAGCCATGGCAAGGGCTTCGCGGTCGTCGCCTCCGAGGTTCGCAAGCTCGCCGAGCGTTCGCAGGATGCCGCGCGCGACATCGGGACACTCGCCTCGCAGACGCTTCTCACCTCCGAGGAAGCCGGTCAGATGCTCGATGCGCTCGTGCCCGACATCCAGCGCACGGCCGAGCTCGTGTCCGAGATTTCCGCGGCGTGCCGCGAGCAGTCGGTGGGCATCGACCAGATCAACCAGGCGATCCAGCAGCTCGACCAGGTGACGCAGTCGAACTCGGGCGCCGCCAACGAAATGTCGGCGACCGCCGCGCAGCTTTCGGCCGAGGCGGGCCGGCTGGAGGAGAGCGCCTCCTTCTTCAAGCTGGCGCAGCAGCCCGTGAGGGATGCAGCGTCCGGCGGCCGGCAGGCCTCGATCCGCGCTCTTCAGGCCAAGGTCGAAGCCTTCCGCGAGACGCATGTCGCCCCGAGCCGTCCGGCGACGGCAGCGATCGTGCGCGACCAGGGCGCCGGCACGGGCTTCGATCTGTCGCTCGGCGACGACGGCTTCCAGAAGATGAGCGCCTGAACGGGCGGGGTCGGCTCGTCGGCGAGAGCCGGGCAACCGCCGCGGTGGCCGATTGACGTCGAGGGCGCGTCGTCGAAGCGCCGCGTCCTCCCGTCATGCCCTATCCGATGAGCGTCGCTCGCCGAACCGGCGAGCTTCCATGACGATCCAAGCGTCGCCAGACGGCCCGTCGGACCCGCAAGGCCCGGAGGCCGGGCGTCATGCCTTCGTCGGCGGCTTGTCCGACCGCATGTTCTCGTCCTTGCGCTCGATCTCGAGATCGAGAAGCACTTGCCACGCGGCGGCCGCCGTCAGGTGCCGCTGCCGGGCGTGGACGAGCGTCTCGCGCTCGGCCGCCGCGAGCGCGTCCGCCAGGCGGGTGCGATAGACCTCTTCGCCGTCCATCATGTCGTGTCGTCCTTCCTGTCGCCGCGAATGAGACCCTGTAGCACGCCGTTCGCGCGGAACACGGAAAACGCGCGAGGTCCGGCGCCTGCCTTCCGCGTTCCAGCACGTCGCCGGCCGTGCCAGCCGTGGCCGTTGCCTGTTGCGGACGGGGCGACGGGCGCTTCTTTTCGCCGTTCCCGCAAACCGTCACACCATCGATAAAAAACCTTGTCACGGTCGTGTGAAACCCTTGCGGAGAGACCCGATGAACGAAGACAGCATGGCGCGCCTCGCCGTCGACTACGACCGCATCCGCAGCGATCTCGCCGACAGTTTCGACGAGGAGTTCGAGGTCGCGATGGACGAGGAGCGGCTGGACCGCATGCTCTTCGGCGCGAACCAGCCGCCGACGGGTGCCGACATCGAGAGGGGCGTCTATTTCCGCGAGCTGTTCCGCCTGCAACGCGAACTCGTGCGGCTGCAGGACTGGGTGCAGGCGCAGAAGCTGAAGGTCGTCGTGCTCTTCGAGGGCCGCGATTCCGCGGGCAAGGGCGGCGCCATCAAGCGCATCACGCAGCGCCTCAATCCGCGCGTCTGCCGCGTCGTCGCGCTGCCCGCGCCCTCCGAGCGCGAGCGCAGCCAATGGTATTTCCAGCGCTACGTGCCGCATCTGCCGGCGGGCGGCGAAATGGTGCTGTTCGACCGCTCCTGGTACAACCGAGCCGGTGTCGAGCGGGTGATGGGCTTCTGCAGCGAGACCGAGGTCGAGGAGTTCTTCCGCTCCGTTCCCGAGTTCGAGCGGATGCTCGTGCGCTCCGGCGTGGTGCTGATCAAGTACTGGTTCTCGATCACCGACGAGGAGCAGGAGTTCCGCTTCAACATGCGCATCCACGATCCCCTGAAGCAGTGGAAGCTGTCGCCGATGGACGTCGAGAGCCGGCGGCGCTGGGAGGACTACACCCGCGCCAAGGAGGCCATGCTCGAGCGTACCCACATTCCCGAGGCGCCCTGGTGGGTGGTGGAGGCCGTGGACAAGAAGAAGGCACGGCTCAACTGCATCCGCCATCTCCTCGACCAGATCCCCTATGGCGAGGTCGAGAAGCCGCTCGTGACGCTGCCGGGCCGGGTGCGGCACGCCGACTACGAGCGCCATCCCGTTCCCGCCGAGATGATCGTGCCCAACCGCTACTGACGGGGGGGAGCGCCGCGCGAATGCGGCGACCCGCCGGTCCGCGTGGCGTGTTTCCCGTCGCGTGTCTTCCCGCGGCCTTGCCGCCTGCCTTGCATCGATCCGCCGCCATGACCGCTTCGCCGACCCCCTTCGCTTCGCTGCGTGCCGACCTCGTCTGGGGGTTCGATTTCGAGGGGCACGACGCGCGGGCCGTCGCCGAGGCGGTGCTGGACCCGAGCCATCGCACCGGCGCGCCGCCGCTGCGATGGCTGCATCTCAACCTCGCCAACCAGGGGAGCCGGCGCTGGATCGAGGCGCAGGCCGCGATCCCGGAAGGGGTTCGCGAGCTGCTGCTCTCCTCCGACCGCCACCAGCAGGCCTTGATCGAGGAGGGCACGCTCGCCTGCGTCCTCCACGACTACGAGGTGGATTTCGGCACGGACGAGACCTCCCGCATCGGTCCGCTGTCGATCGTCGTCGGGGCCGGGTTCGTGATCACCGCGCGCCACCATCCGCTGCGATCGGCCGAGACCATTCGTCGGCGGATCGGGTCGGGGGCCCGGCCCGCCGACGAGGCCGAGGCGCTGGACCTCGTCGTCTCGGCGGTGCTGGAAGTCGCCGAGCGCCGCGCCCTGGCGCTGACGGCGGCCGTCCACACCGCCGAGGACAGTCTCCTCTCCAACGACTGGGAGCGCGAGCAGCAAGGGTTGACGGCCTCGCGCCGCGAGGTGGTGCAGCTCAACCGGCAGGTCTCCGGGCTGCGGTCCGTGCTCGGCCGGCTGGAGAAGGACCCCGATCTCGGCGAGATGCTGCTCGCCGTGGTGGAGAAGCTCAGCCAGCGCGCGATCTCGCTGCAGGGCGACGTCTCGGCCGTTCAGGCCGATCTGCGGCTGCTGCGTGAGGAGATCGACCTCGAGATGACCCGGCGCACCAACCGCAATCTCTACGTCCTGTCGATCCTCTCGGCGCTTCTCCTGCCCGCGACTCTCGTCACCGGCTTCTTCGGCATGAACACCGGCGGCATGCCCTGGAACGCCTCGCCGCACGGCACGCTGCTGGCAGGCTTCGCGGCGCTCGGGTCGGCCGCCTCGATCTATGTCTGGCTGCGCCGGCGAGGGTTTCTGTCGAACCGGTGAGACACGGCGCCCTCATCGTTCCCTCTATCGGACTAGAAAAAGCCCGCTCGGGGGAGGACCGAGCGGGCGAGTCTCAAGCATCAATCTGGGAGGAAACGATGCAGAAGACGTCTGCCACGTCCTGGCAAAGCTGAACAGCGGGGCTGTTGAAGAAGTGGGCGTCACCTGATTCACTGCCTCTGTCGATGGTTTGCCGGAGGCCATGATGCTGGGTCGGAAAGAGCGCGATCAGCT
>NZ_JACIEK010000006.1 GCF_014196835.1 Aureimonas pseudogalii | reverse complement strand
TACGCCAGCATCACCGTCCTGCCCGACGCCGACACCATCCTCGCCTTGCTCCCCGACTGGATCGAGGATTATTGCGAGGTTCACCCGCACTCAGGCCTGAAGTTCCGCTCGCCTCGTGAGTTCATAAGGCTCAGTGCCTAAACCCAACAGCCGCCTGTCCGGCGAAATGGGGTCCACTCCAGTTGGCGAGCGTGAATCCCGCGACGTGGTCCATCGCCGTTTCGACGCTGACATATTTCGCCGTTCGGCCCATCACCACCGCCAGCTCGACCCCCCAGTCGGTGCGCGTGGACAGGCGTGGGATCTCGATCGGGTCGGTGGGGCCGCTGATCGCGGAGGGCGCCTTCATGAAGATCGTCGGTTCCGGGTTGATCTTGAAGCCGGCCAGACGTGCGCTGTCGTGGAAGTTCGGGCCGACGCCGATGATCTTGCGCACCCCCGCGATGGGCGCACAGAGCCGCGACGCCGGGTCGGCCTCCGGCAGGGAGGCAAGGTCCATCTCGCGCAGTGACGCGAGAAAGCTCGGATCGAGACTATCGCCCCGCCAATTGCGCACGGTCGCGGAGACGTCGCGAATCCGGTCGTCCCCATCGAGGATGCCGGGGCGCTCCTGACCGCGAAGCCCGAACCTCACTAGGCGCATTCTCGTCTCCTGCCTGCACGTCGATCGTTCATCGTCAGCAAGCCTGAGAGATGGTCTTTCGGGCGGAAGCGTCCAGCCTTTTGTTTTGACGTTAACGTCAATGATCGGTAGGTTTCGGCGATGCGTTCGTGCCCGATCGGCATCGGCGTCAGACCTCGCGAGGACCTCCATGTACAAGGCACCGGTGACCGAAATCGGCTTTGCCCTCCGGCACGTGGCGGGGCTCGAAGCGGCGATGGTGGAGGGTCTGACCGGCGACCTGACACCCGATCTGCTCGATGCCATCCTCGACGAGGCCGGACGATTCGCAAGCGACGAGATCGCACCCCTCGCGGCGATCGGCGACCGCGAGGGTGCCGTCTTCCGCGATGGCGCCGTGACGATGCCTTTGGGGTGGAAGGACCTGTACGCCCGGTGGACGGCAGGCGGCTGGAACGGGCTGACCGGGCCGGCGGACCATGGCGGGCAGGGGCTTCCCACCGCCGTCTCCGCCGCCGTCTGCGAGATGTGGAACGGCGCCTCGATGGCCTTCGGCATTGGTCCGACGCTGACGATCGGCGCAGTGGACGCGATCGAAGCGCATGGCAGCGTCCACCTGAAATCCGTCTATCTCGACAAGCTCGTGTCGGGCGAGTGGATGGGCACGATGAACCTCACCGAACCTCAGGCGGGCTCCGACCTCTCGGCCCTGCGCACCCGCGCGGAACGGCGCGACGACGGCACCTACCGGATCTTCGGCCAGAAGATCTACATCACCTATGGCGAGCACGATCTCACCGACAACATCGTGCATCTCGTGTTGGCGCGTCTGCCGGATGCGCCGGCGGGCGTGAAGGGCATCTCGCTCTTCCTCGTGCCGAAGTTCCTCGTCGAGGGCGACGGATCGCTTGGGTTGCGAAACGACGTGAAATGCCATGCCATCGAGCACAAGATGGGCATCCACGCCTCGCCCACTTGCACGATGATCTATGGCGATGGCACGGGCGAAACCGGCGAGGTGGGGGCGGTCGGCTGGCTCGTCGGCGAGGAGAACCGGGGCCTCGCCTGCATGTTCACGATGATGAACTCGGCCCGGCTTTATGTCGGCATTCAGGGGCTGGGCGTCGCCGAGGCGGCGTTCCAGAAGGCGCTCGACTATGCCCGCGAGCGGCGTCAGGGCCGCTCGACGCTTCTCGCCAAGGACCGCCGCGAGCCCGCTTCGGGCGAAATGGTGCCGATTATCGAGCATCCCGACGTCGCGCGCATGCTGCTGACGATGAAGGCGCTCGTCTCGTCGGCACGCGCCATCGCCTATTCCTGCGGCCATGCGCTCGATCAGGCGAAGGCTGCCCGAGGTCGGGAGGAGGCGCTGCGACACTGGAGCGAGCGCGCCAACCTGCTGACGCCGCTCGCCAAGGCGTTTCCGACCGACGTCGGCGTCGAGGTGGCGTCGCTGTGCATCCAGGTGCATGGCGGCATGGGCTATGTCGAGGAGACCGGCGCGGCCCGGCTGCTGCGCGACGCGCGGATCGCGCCGATCTACGAGGGCACCAACGGCATCCAGGCGATCGACCTCGTGTCGCGCAAGCTGCCGCTTTCGGACGGGCGCACCGTCGCCGCCTATATCGACGAGTTGGAAGCCATCGCCGAGGCCGTTCGTGGCTCCAACCGGCCGGCCTTCGGCGAGACCGCGGATCGGCTGGGCGAGGCGCTCGGCGACCTTCGCGACACCACGGCGTATCTTCTCGAGCACCTCCGCGCCGGGCGGTTGAGCGAGGCGCTGGCGGGGGCCACGGCCTATCTGCGGCTCTTCTCGCTGTGCAGCGGCAACGCCTATCTCGCCAAGGCGGCGCTGGCGGCGCCGGACGCCGACGAGCGGGCCGCTCTCGCGCGCTTCATGGCCGACCATCTGCTACCCGAGGTCGCTGCGCTGAAGCGCCAAGTCATGGCCGGCGCGTCGAGCCTCGATGCCGCGCGCGCGGCGCTGAACTGAGGGCGACCATGAGCAAGCACGTCGAAACCGCTTTCGCCGATGGGGTGATGACGCTGCGGCTCGTCCGGCCGGAGAAGCGCAACGCCATCGACCGCGCCATGTATGCGGCGATGGCGGATGCGCTCCGCCGCGCCGGCGACGATGCCGACATCCGCGCCGTGTTGATCGCCGGCGTGCCCGGTGCCTTCTCGGCCGGGAACGATCTGATGGACTTTGTTGCCTTCGGCAAAGGCGGCCCGATGGACGAGGTGCAGGATTTTCTGCTGGCGCTCGTCGCTTGCGAGAAGCCGCTCGTCGCGGCGGTGGATGGGCTCGCCGTCGGCATCGGCACGACGCTGCTGCTGCATTGCGATCTCGTCTACGCGACGCCGCGCTCGACCTTCCGCACGCCGTTCGTCGATCTCGGTCTCGTTCCTGAGGCGGCCTCCAGCCTGCTTGCGCCACGCCAGATGGGCACGCAGAACGCCTTCGCGCTGCTCGCGATGGGCGAGACCTTCGACTCTGGGGCGGCGCTTGCGGCGCGTCTCGTCTATGCGGTGACGGCGGAGGCCGAGGCCGAGGCGCGCTCGGCGGCGCAGCGCCTCGCGGCCAAGCCGCCCGAGGCGTTGCGGCTGACGCGGGCCCTCATGCGCGGCGAGCGGAGCGAGATCGAGACCCGCATTCGGGGGGAGATCGACCACTTCACCGATCGGCTTCGATCCACGGAAGCGCGGTCAGCCTTCGCGGCCTTCTTCCAGCGCGGCTGAAGCATTCTTCGCCGCCGTTTCGCGCTGCCGGCGCAGGCGGTTGCGGAAACCGAGGAGCGTCGTCGCCGTCAGCGTGAGGAAGACTGCGGCGATGGCCGCGTAGGCCCACGGGCTGCCGTGCAGATACCGGTCGATCTGATCGCCGAGGATGTAGGAGCCGAAGCCGTAGGCGGCCGACCAGAGGGCGGCGCCAAGCGCATTGAACAGCAGGAACTCCCACCAGGGAAAGCGCAGCGTGCCGGCGGCGAAGCCGCAGACCTGCCGCAGCACGAGGATGAAGCGCGCCACGAGCACGATCGGGGGGCCCACCTTGCGAAACCGCTGCTCCACATAGTCCAGCTTCTCCGGCGTCAGCCCGAATTTCGGGCCGTAGCGATCGGCGAAACGGCGCCCGAACCGATGGCCGAGATAGTATCCGAGATTGTCGCCCATCGTGCCGCCGACGAAGGACGCGCCGACCACGCCCCAGACGTTCAGTTCGCCATGCCCCGCCATGATGCCGGCGGCGATGAGGATGCTCTCGCCGGGAAAGGGCAGGCCGGTCGATTCGAGAAAGATCGACACGAAGATGACGACGTAGCCGTAGCTCTGGAGGAAGCCGGTGATGGTTTCGAGCATCGTCGCCTTCCTGCGGTTCGCGTGGTCTTCTTCCGCGGCTCTACGCGAACGCCCGCTTGGCGGAACGGGCTGGCCTCAACGCTCGAAAAGGGCGACGGCCTCGACATGGTGCGACCAGAGGAACTGGTCGATCGGCGTGACCGACAGGAGGCGATAGCCGCCGGCGATCAGGATCGTGGCATCGCGCGCCAGCGTCGGCGGGTTGCAGGAGACGGCGGCGATGCGCTGCACCTTCGACTTGGCGAGTTCGACGCATTGCGCCTCGGCGCCGGCGCGCGGCGGATCGAAGAGCACGCCACCGAACTTCTCGAGCTCCTTCGCCGTCACCGGACGGCGGATGAGATCGCGCCGCTCCAGCGTCACGGGCTTGAGACCCGACACGCCACGCCGCGCCCCGTCGAGGGCGGCCAGCGCCGGAGCGTCGAACTCCACGGCATGGACGGCCTGCGTGCGCGCCATGCGCAGCGCGAAGGCGCCGACGCCGCAGAAGAGATCTGCCACCGACTTGAGCCCTGCGAGATGGCCGAGCGCGACGCGCGCCATTTCCTCTTCCGCCGCCGGCACCGCCTGCAGGAAGGCGCCGGGCGGCAGCGCCACGGGGAGGCCGTCGATCGTGACCTGAGGCGAGCGTGCCTCCACGATCGTCTCGCCGGAAACGGAGAGGCGCGCGATCGAGGGGTCGAGCGCCAGCTTCACCGCTTGCTGGCGCAGCGCTGGGGTCAGCTTGGCGGCGTCGTCCACCGCGACGTCGAAGCCGCTGAGCGTCTCCGTCACCGTCATGCGAAGCTCGCGCTTGCGGTCGATCAAGAGCGTCGCGAGCTTGCGGAACAGCGGCAGGCGCTTGGCGATGACCGGCGTCACCACGAGGCAGGTCTCGATCTGCGAGATGCGGTGGCTGGCCGGCTCGTGGAAGCCGAAGAGCACGCGCGTGTCGGCCCGCACCGCCGAGAACACCGCGCGCCGACGCGAGGCCGGCGGGCAGGGCACGAGGTCGCCGATCTCCGCCGAAACGCCCTCGCGACGGAAGGCTTCGGACACGACGTCGCGCTTGAAGGCGCGGTAGAGATCCTCGCTCGCATGCTGTAACTCGCAGCCGCCGCACTGGCCGAAATGCGGGCAGGGCGGTTCGCGGCGCTCGGGAGACGCCGTGACGATGCGCTCGATGGCGGCGCGGCTACCGTCCCGCTCGATGTCGAGGGTTTCGCCGGGCAGCGAAAAGGGCACGAAGGCAAGGCCCCCTGGCCCACGTCCGATGCCGTCGGCTTGCGTGCCGAGCGCGTCGATGGCGAGGCGCTCGATCATCGCTTGGCGCCCGCCATGAGGAATTCCTTGTTGCCGTCGCCGCCCTCGATCGGCGAGGGGATAGGCGTCCGCGCCGTCCAGTCCGGCTGCGATCCCAGCCAGCTTGCCAGATCCTCGGCGATCGCCGGGGCCGACTCGGGATCCCGCAGCAGGCCGTTCTTGGCGATGGCGTCCTTGCCGGCCTCGAACTGCGGCTTGATGAGGAAGACGCCGTCCGCGCCGGGCTCGGCGAGTTCCAGCGCCGGCGGCAGCGCCAGTTTCATCGAGATGAAGGACACGTCGCAGACCAGAAGGTCGAAGCGATGGCCCGCGAGGTCGTCCTCGTCGAGATCGCGGGCGTTCAGGCCTTCGATCACGGTGACGCGCGCGTCGGCGCGGATGCGCGGATGAAGCTGGCCGTGTCCGACGTCGATCGCCACGACATGCGCCGCGCCCCGCCGCAGCAGCACCTCGGTGAAGCCGCCGGTGGAGGCGCCGACGTCGAGCGCGGTGCGCCCGGTCACGTCGATCGCGAAGGCCTCCAGCGCCGCTTCCAGCTTGAGACCGGCGCGCGAGACGTAGTCGGCGGCGGGATCGTCGAGAACGATCTCCGACTCGGGCGGCACGTTGAGGCTCGGCTTGGTGACCACGAGCCCGTCGACCCGCACGTGCCCGCGCAGGATCGCGTCGCGGGCCCTGGCCCGGCTTGCCGCAAGGCCCCGGTCGCTCACGAGGATATCGAGCCGCACGCGCGACAGATGCTGTTCTTCGGTGGATGCCATGGCTGAGGTCATGCGGCCCAAGCCGCCAAATGGCAAGGCTTGGAACGATTCTCGAATGCCGGCGGGTGGCGGATCAGGCCTGCAGTACGCGCCGCGCACTCTCGCCGAGCGCCCCGAAGACGACCTCGACGATCCCGGCCCGGTCGAGGCCGGACTGGCGGATCATCACCTCCGGAGCCGCATGATCGACGAATCGGTCCGGCATCGTCATCGGACGCACCTTCAAGCCGCGGTCGAGGAGGCCGTGGCGCGCGAGATATTCCAGCGCCTGCGCGCCGAAACCGCCCGAAGCGCCTTCTTCGAGCAGCACGAGCACTTCATGGTTCCCCGCAAGCCGGCGCAGCAGGTCGGCGTCCAATGGCTTCGCAAAGCGCGCGTCGGCGACCGTCGTGGAGAGGCCGAAGCCTTCCAAGTCCTCGGCGGCGGCCATCGCATCGGCGAGACGCGAGCCGAAGGAGAGAATCGCCACTTTCGTGCCCTCGCGCAGGATGCGGCCACGCCCGATCTCCAGCGCGGTGCCGCGCTCCGGCATGTCGACGCCCGTGCCGTTGCCTCGCGGATAGCGGAAGGAGATCGGCCCCTCGTCGTAGGCGACGGCGGTGCGCACCATGTGGCGCAACTCGGCCTCGTCGGCCGCCGCCATCACCACCATGCCGGGCAAGGGGCAGAGGAAGCCGGTGTCGAACGAGCCCGCATGCGTCGGGCCGTCGGCGCCGACGAACCCGGCGCGGTCGATCGCGAAGCGCACGGGCAGGTGCTGGATCGCGACGTCGTGGGCGATCTGGTCGTAGGCGCGTTGCAGGAAGGTGGAGTAGATCGCGACGAACGGCTTGTAGCCTTCGGTCGCGAGCCCGGCCGCGAACGTCACCGCGTGTTGCTCGGCGATGCCGACGTCGAAGGTGCGCTTCGGGAAGGCCTGCCCGAAGAGGTCGAGGCCGGTGCCGTCGGGCATCGCGGCGTTGATCGCGACGATCTTCTCGTCCTCGCGCGCCTCCTGCACCAGCGTCTCCGCGAAGACCCGCGTGTAGCTCGGCGCGTTCGACGAGGGCTTGGACTGCGCGCCCGTCGTCACGTCGAATTTGGAGACGCCGTGATACTTGTCGGCGCTGGCTTCCGCCGGCGCGTAGCCCTTGCCCTTCTTGGTCACGACATGAACGAGGACGGGGCCGGTGCCGGTGTCGCGGACGTTCTTGAGCACGGGCAGCAGATGGTCGAGGTCGTGGCCGTCGATCGGGCCGACATAGAAGAAGCCGAGCTCCTCGAACATCGTGCCGCCGGTGAGGAAGCCGCGGGTGAACTCCTCGGTCTTGCGCGCGCCCTCGCGCACGAATTCGGGCAGCCGCTTCGTCACCGCCTTGGCGCGATCGCGCAGGCCCCGATAGGTCTTGCCGGAAACGAGGCGGGCGAGATAGGCCGACATCGCGCCGGTGGGCGGCGCGATCGACATGTCGTTGTCGTTGAGGATGACGATCAGCCGGGCGTCGAGCGCCCCGGCATTGTTCATCGCCTCGTAGGCCATGCCCGCCGACATCGCGCCGTCGCCGATCACGGCGATCACATGGTTCCTGCGGCCGGAAAGCTCGCTCGCCACCGCCATGCCGAGGCCGGCCGAGATCGAAGTGGAGGAATGGCCCGCTCCGAACGGGTCGTATTCGCTCTCCGTGCGCTTGGCGAAGCCGGAAAGCCCCTTCTCCTGGCGCACCGTCCGCATGGCCTCGCGCCGACCCGTCAAGATCTTGTGAGGATAGGCCTGGTGGCCGACGTCCCAGATCAGCCGGTCGCGCGGCGTGTCGAACACCGCATGGATCGCCACCGTCAGCTCGACGACGCCCAGGCCGGCGCCGAGATGCCCGCCCGTTCGCGACACCGCGTCCACGAGATCGCGCCGCAACTCGTCCGCCACCTGGCGCAGGTCCGCCTCCGGCAGGCGGCGCAGGTCTTCGGGCGAGGCGATCTGGTCGAGCAGCGGCGTGGAAAGGGGCGACGACACGTCGGCAACTCCTGAGAGAACATGCTGTTTCGCAGGAAGCGGCGGACCGGCTTCGCGCAAGGGTCTTAGAACGGTTTCAACCGGGCTTGTCCACGTTGGCGCGCCAGCGCGACGCCCTGTCTCACGACAACTTAAGCGGGATCCAACGGCTCGGTTCCCGTCGCCTTGCCGGCGCGCGACAGCTTGATCTTCTCGACCTTGTCCTCGGCGGCGCTGAGCAGCCGGTCGCAATGGCTCTTCAGCTTCTCGCCCCGTTCGTAGATCCGAATCGAGTGCTCCAGCTGCACGTCGCCGCGCTCGAGATCGGAGACGATGCGCTCCAGCGATTCGAGCGCTTCCTCGAAGCTCATCCTGCGGATGTCGGAATCGTCGACCGGAAGGGTCGTGGTGGTGTCGGACATGCTGGCTCCCTGCGGATCGGGATCGGCCTCAGCCGATCATCAGCCGCTTGACGTGCGAGGCGACGGATCGGCCGAGCCCCTGGAGATCGTAGCCGCCTTCCAGCAGGCTGACGAGACGGTCGCCCGCGTGGCGCGACGCGACATCGAGAAGCTGGCCGGTGGCCCAGTCGAAATCGGCTTCGGTGAGATTGAGGCCGCCGAGCGGGTCGCGATGATGGGCATCGAAGCCCGCCGAAATGATGACGAGATCGGGCCGGAACGCTTCGAGCGGCGGCATCACGGCCTCGCGGAAGGCGGCGCGGAACTCGTCGGTGCCGTCGTCCTCGCGCAGCGGCACGTTGAAGACGTTGCCGACCCCGGTCTCGGAGCGGGCGCCGGTGCCGGGGTAGAGCGGCATCTGGTGCGTCGAGACGTAGAGGATCGACGGGTCGCTCCAGACGATGTCCTGCGTGCCGTTGCCATGATGCACGTCCCAGTCGACGATGGCGACGCGCTCCAGCCCATGGACGGCCTGTGCGTGGCGAGCCGCGATGGCCGCCTGGTTGAACAGGCAGAAACCCATGGCCGTCGCCCGCTCGGCATGGTGGCCGGGCGGGCGGGCGGCCACGAAGACGTTGCGCGCCGCGCCGCTCACCACATCGTCCACGGCCGCGCAGGCGGCACCCACCGCATGCAGCGCCGCCGCGAAGCTCTGCGGGCTGACGATCGTGTCGCCGTCGATCCGCGCCATGCCCTCGGTCGGCGTCGAGCGCGCGATCTTGCGCACGTGGTCGTGCGGGTGGCAGCGGTAGACGGCGTCGAGCGATCCCTCGCTGGCCAACACGCGGTCGAGATTCTGGAACGCTTCGTCCTCCAGCGCCGCCGCGACGGCCGCCATGCGTTCTGGTCGCTCCGGGTGGCCGGGGCCTGTGAGATGCTCGGCGAAGATCGGATGATGGTAGAGGCGCGTCATCATGGAGGATCGAGCGTCCGCGAAAGGAGAAGAGGAGGAGATACGCTCGTTCGACGGGTTCAGCTTCGGCCGGTCTGGCCGCGGTGCCGGAGATAGTGGTCGGCGATGGCGCAGGCCACCATGGCCTCGCCGATCGGCACGGCACGGATGCCGACGCAAGGGTCGTGCCGGCCCTTCGTCATCACGTCGACCTCCTGTCCGTCGGCATCGACGGAGCGGCGCGGCGTCAGGATTGAGGAGGTCGGCTTCACGGCGAAGCGCGAGACGACCGGCTGCCCGGTGGCAATGCCACCGAGAATGCCGCCGGCGTGGTTGGTCAGGAAGAGGGGCGTCCCGTCGTCGCCCATCCGGATCTCGTCGGCATTTTCCTCGCCCGACAGCGTCGCCGAGAGGAAGCCGTCGCCGATCTCGACGCCTTTCACGGCGTTGATCGACATCAAGCCGGCCGCGATGTCGGCGTCGAGCTTGCCGTAGAGCGGCGCACCGAGACCTACGGGAACGCCTTCGGCGACGACCTCGACCACCGCGCCGATCGAGGAGCCGCGCTTGCGCACGCTGTCGAGCAGCTCGGCCCAGCGCTCGGCCGTCTCGGCATCGGGGCAGAAGAACGGGTTGTTGCGGGTCTCCGCCCAGTCGAACCGCGAACGCTCGATCGCGACGTCGCCGATCTGCACGAGGGCGCCGCGCACCACGAGGCCGGGCACGATCTGCCGGGCGATGGCGCCGGCCGCCACGCGTGTCGCCGTTTCGCGCGCCGAGGAGCGACCGCCGCCGCGATGGTCGCGCACGCCGTATTTCATGTCGTAGGTGATGTCGGCATGGCCGGGACGATAGCGCCGCGCGATGTCGCCATAGTCCTTGGAGCGCTGATCGACGTTCTGGATCTCCAGCGCGATTGGCGTGCCCGTCGCCACCAGCTCGCCATCCCGCTCGCCGGGCATGGTGCCGGAGAGGATGCGCACGGCGTCGGGTTCTTGGCGCTGCGTCGTGTAACGCGACTGGCCCGGGCGGCGTTCGTCCAGGAAGCGCTGGATCATCGGCTCGGAGAGAACCGTGCCCGGCGGCGTGCCGTCCACTACGCAGCCGATCGCCGGCCCATGGCTCTCGCCCCACGTGGTGACGCGAAAGAGATGGCCGAAACTGTTATGCGACATGGCTGCGATCCGGTGAGGCTGCGGTCCGGTGACGGGTCCGCGCCGGTTTACGATTTGCTTACCGCAAAGGTCAAATCCCACGTGGGCGGGCAAAGGCGCGTCCGTCAAACTTCGCGAGGTCCTGGAAAAAACCACATTCCCGAACCCAAACTCATGCAAGGGCGGCGGGACGATCCGCTTGGCCGCTTGGCGAACTCGGAGCATCCCATGACGAGACGTGTCGTCGCTTTCTTCGCGTGCTCGGTGCTCACGGTATCGATGACGATCCCGGCGATGGCGGAAGAGGCTGCCGGATCGATCGAGGGGATCGACCGCGACGGCGCCTCCCTGCGGCTGACGGACGGGAAGACCTACCTCCTGCCGGACGATTTCGACACCGATCGTCTCAACCCGGGAATGGAAGTCCACGTGCTGTACGAACGCGCGGACTGACGGGCGTCTCACACCCAGGCGAGGATGCCGCGCTCGACCCGCAGGATGCGGTCCTGGTGGATATCCTCCTGTGCAGCCCGCACTTCGGAAACGCCGCCGTAGAGGCAAAGGAACGCACGCGTGATCCCGCCATGCGCCGTCATGATCGTCGGACGATCCAGCGCCTCGAAGACAGGCGCCACGCGCGCTGAGAGCCCCGAATAGTTCTCCGCTCCCTCGCCGGGCGGCACGAAGTTCCACTTGTCGCGCTTGCGTGTCGCAAGGCCCGCGGGATCGCGCGCCTTGACCTCTGCCAGCGTGAAGCCTTGCCAGTCGCCGAAGTGGATCTCGCGCAGTCGTTCGTCGCGCCGAAAGTCGTCCTCCGGCAAACGAAGCGTGCGGCGAATGATTCTCATCGTTTCCGAGGCGCGGCCCATCGGGCTCGACACGAAGTCGAACGTCGCCGCAGCCTCGCCCAAGACGTTGCGCAGATAGGTGCCGTTGCGACTGGCCTGCGCACGGCCGGTCGAGTTCAACGGAATGTCGCTCTGGCCCTGAAGGCGCCCGTCCGCGTTCCAGTCGGTCTGGCCGTGGCGGCAGAGATAGAGGAGGGGCAGGGACGCTGCGTCGCGCGGCGTCATCAGTCCTTCACGACCGAGATGTCCGGCGCATCGACGGCCTTCATGCCGACGACGTGATAGCCGGAATCGGCGTGGTGGATCTCGCCGGTCACCGAGCGCGACAGATCGGAGAGCAGGTAGAGGCCGACATCCCCCACCTCCTCGATCGTCACCGTGCGGCGGAGCGGCGCGTTGTACTCGTTCCACTTCAGAATGTAGCGGAAGTCGCCGATGCCGGACGCCGCGAGCGTCTTGATCGGGCCGGCCGAGATCGCGTTGACGCGAATGTTCTTCGGCCCGAGGTCCACCGCCAGATATTTCACGCTCGCCTCGAGCGCCGCCTTGGCGACCCCCATGACGTTGTAGTTCGGCATGACCTTCTCGGCGCCGTAATAGGTCAGCGTCAGCATCGACCCGCCATCGGTCATCAGCTTCTCGGCGCGCTGGGCGACCGCCGTGAAGGAATAGACCGAGATCAGCATGGTCTTGGTGAAATTGCCCTCCGACGTATCGACGTAGCGGCCGGTCAACTCGTCCTTGTCGGAAAAGCCGATGGCGTGGACCAGGAAGTCGAGCTTGCCCCACTTCTCCTCGATCGCCGCGAAGCAGGCATCGATCGTGGCAGCGTCGCCGACGTCGCAATGGCCGCAGACAAAGGCACCGAGCTCTGCCGCCAAGGGCTCGACCCGCTTGCGCAGCGCATCTCCCTGGTAGGTCAGCGCGATCTCCGCGCCTTGGTCCGCCAGCGACTTCGCAATCCCGTAGGCGATCGAACGATTGTTCGCGACGCCCATGATGAGACCGCGCTTGCCCTTCATCAGGCCGACCGATTCCACCATGCCGGGTCTCCTTCAACTGCAGTCTGCAACGTCGCGATGCGGCGGCGGTATGGCATAGCGTTCACACGCCAGCAAGCAGCAGCATGCCTCTCGCGCTCGCCGAAACGGTCGCGGGCGATGGTTTCCTCAGTTCTGCGCGTCGCGTCGGCGCTGGAGCAGGGCGGTGAGTTCGGCATCGGGCTCGGGCGGCAGCGTCAGCATCAAGGTCGCGAGGATGTCACCCCGCGTGCCGTCCTTCCGCGTCAGTCCCTTGCCCTTCAAGCGCAGCGTGCGCCCGGAATTCGTCCAGGGCTGCACCTTCGTCGTCACCTTGCCTTCGAGCGTCTCGATGGTGATGCGCCCGCCGAGCACGGCATCGGCGAGGTCGACGGCTTGATCCACCAGAAGATCGCGGTCCTGCACTGCAAAGCGCGGATGTTCGGCGAAGGAGATGGTGACGAGCGCGTCGCCGGCCGGTCCGCCATTGAACACGGCAGGCTGACCCTGGCCCCGCAGGCGGATCGTCTGGCCGTCCTCGACGCCGTCGGGAAGGCGGATCGCCAGATGTTTGCCGTTCGGAAACACCGCCTCGACCTTCTCGTCGGAAACGATGTCCTCCAGCCGCACCTTCAACGTGGCGCGGATGTCCTCGCCCTTGCTCGGCGTGTTGCGCGCGGCGGTGAAGCCGCCTGCGCCCCGCGCGCCGCTCCGCTTCGAGCCGCCGAACGCCTGGTCGAAGAAGTCCGAGAAGAGGCCTTCGGTGCCCGGAAAGTCCTGCGCGCCGCCGGTACCGCGAAAGTCGAAGCCGCCGCCGGTGCCACGCCCGGTGCCGAACGGGCTGTCGCCGCCGCCGAAGCCGGAAAACTTCGGCTTGCCTTCGGCGTCGATCTCGCCGCGGTCGAACTTCTCGCGCTTGTCCTTCTCGCCGAGGATCTCGTAGGCTTGGTTCGCCTCGTTGAAGCGCGCGCCCGCATTGGCGTCGTCCGCGTTCGCGTCGGGGTGATACTTCTTCGCGAGCTTGCGGAACGCGGACTTGATCTCCGCCTCGCTGGCAGTCTTGCCGACGCCGAGAACGGTATAGGGGTCACGCATAGGGCGCAGGATCCTGGAACGGTGGACGAGACGGCGGTTCCGACGTTGGCCAGACGGCGGACGGCCGGCGCGATTGCGCCAGCCACGACCTATATGGCGAGATGCCGCATCGAATTGAAGTCCCTTCCACACCGGGAAGAGGAAGGCGCCGGGCGAAGAGGCCGACTTAGCGACCCTGCGAGAAGTGTGTGAGGGTCCATTCGCCCTGGCCGCGCGTGCAGGCCTCGCCGTCGTAGAGCGCGACGCCATCGAAGCGCTGGCGCGAGGTGCGGAAGGAGCGGCAGATCTCGTCGCCGGCCCGGGTCTCGCGAATCGCGGTGATCGTTCCGGTAGCGCCGGTTTCGGCGTTCGACCATGCCAACGGCTCGGCTTCGATCGTCTCGATCTTGGCCGCCGACACGGCGTTGCGCACCGTCGCGCTGTCGGACACGGTTTCTCGGGAGTCCGCCGGCGCCGGCGCCGCGATCGAAGCCGTGGTGATCGAGCGGTCCACTGCCGCCTCTTCCAGCGCAGATCCGTTCATGACGGTGCAGCCCGTCAGCAAGGGGCATGCGAGAGCGAAAACAGACAAGACCTGCAACGTCCGAATCATCGTACCCTTCAGTCTTTGCCGTCGCCGCCGATCGCCCGTAAAAGGCGCAAGGCGAGAATCGGAGTTCGGCTCGATGATGGACAAAACGACCTTAACGTTCGGTGAAATTGCGCTTCCGGCAGATCCGTTTGCCGCTTTCGGGATCTGGCTGCGCGATGCCGAGGCGTCGGAGCCGAACGATCCGAACGCCATGTCGCTGGCGACGGTCGATTCGGATGGCCTTCCTGACGTCCGGATGGTCCTTCTGAAGGGCTTCGACCGACGCGGCTTCGTCTTCTACACGAATTTCGAGAGCCGAAAAGGGGAGGAGATCCGTGCCACCCGAAAGGCAGCGCTGAACTTCCACTGGAAGTCGCTGCATCGCCAGATTCGCATTCGCGGCGATGTCGAGATCGTGAGCGACGAGGAGGCCGACGCCTATTACGCGAGCCGCGCGCGGGAGAGCCGGATCGGGGCATGGGCCTCGCTCCAATCCCGCCCGCTTGAGAACCGGGAGACATTGGAGCGCCGGGTCGAGGACCTCGGGTCACAATATGGCGAGGGCCCGATCCCGCGACCGCCGGTTTGGTCGGGCTTTCGCGTCGTGCCGCGCGAGATCGAGTTCTGGCACGACGGCGCCTTCCGACTTCACGACCGCTATCGGCTGACCCGGACGGGCGCCGACGACTGGACCGCCTCACGCCTCTATCCGTGACCCGCAGCGCCGGTCGGCCTACTGCTCAGGCTTCGGTGCCGCCGACCGTGATCTGGTCCATGCGCAGATGCGGCTGGCCGACGCCGACCGGCACCCACTGGCCGGCTTTGCCGCAATTGCCGATCCCGGCGTCGAGCGCCAGATCGTTGCCGACCATCGAGACGCGGTGCATGGCGTCCGGGCCGTTGCCGATCAGCATCACGCCCTTCAGCGGCTCGCCGACGACGCCGTTGCGGATGCGATAGGCCTCCGTGCAGTTGAAGACGAACTTGCCGGAGGTGATGTCCACCTGGCCTCCGTTGAACGAGACGGTGTAGATCCCGTCCTTCACCGACGAGAGAATCTCCTCTGGCGTCTTGTCGCCGGCCAGCATCATCGTGTTGGTCATGCGCGGCATCGGCGCGTGGGCGTAGGATTGGCGCCGGCCGTTGCCGGTGGCCTCCATGCCCATGAGGCGGGCGTTCTGCCGATCCTGCATGTAGTTGACGAGCTTGCCGTCGTCGATCAGCACCGTGCGGTTGGTGGGCGAACCCTCGTCGTCGATCGTCAGCGACCCGCGCCGCTCCGAGATCGTGCCGTCGTCCACCACGGTCACCCCGCGCGCGGCCACCTGCTGGCCGAGGAGGCCGGCGAAGGCGGACGTCTTCTTGCGGTTGAAGTCGCCCTCCAGCCCATGCCCCACCGCCTCGTGCAGCATCACGCCCGGCCAGCCCGCGCCGAGCACGATGTCGAACGTGCCGGCCGGCGCCGCGACCGCCTCGAGATTGACGCGAGCCTGACGCAGCGCCTCGTCGGCGAGCGACTGCCAGCTCTCGGTCATGGTGAAGCCCGAGAAGCCGGTGCGCCCACCTGCGCCCGAAGAGCCCGTCTCCTGCCGGTCGCCGCGGCCCGCGACCACCGAGACGTTGAGGCGCACGAGCGGGCGGACGTCCTGCACCAGCCTTCCGTCGGCGCGCAGGATCTCGACGACCTGCCATTGCGTGGCCAGCGAAACGCTGACCTGACGCACCGCCTCGTCTTTCGAGCGAAGATAGCCGTCGATCTGCTGGAGGAGCTTGACCTTCGCTTCGAAACCCGGCTCGGGAATCGGGTTCTCGTCGCCGTAGAGGCGAATATTGGTGCCACGCGGCGCCTGCGCCAGTTCACCGGAATGGCCGGAGCGTACGGCGCGCACGGCCTGCGAGGCGCGGCGAAGCGCGCCGCCGGAGAGATCGCCGGCATGGGCAAAACCGATCGCCTCGCCGGCGACGCAGCGCAGCCCGAAGCCCTGGTCCGTGCTGAAATCGCCGGCCTTCAGCCGGCCGTTGTCGAAGACGAGCGATTCCTGCTCGCGGTATTCGACAAAGAGTTCGCCGTCGTCGGCTCCCTGCAGCGTATCGGAGACGATCGTCTCGATCTCGGCACGCGACAGGTCGAACCGGTCGATCAGGGAAAGGGCCATCATCCGCTCCAAACGCTTCAATCAGCGCTCCAGATAGGCGCGGACGGCGACGCTGTCATCGCGGCATGGCCGGAAAGCTTGCAACGTGCCGGATCAGGGGAGGGCGGCGAAGCCTTCACTGAACCCCTTGAGATCGACGGGAATGCCGATTCCCTCTTCCGGCGTCTGGAAGACGATGAAGGTGGCGGAGGTGCCGGTGGAAAGGGTCTGGCGCAGCGTATCCTCGAGAATCACCTCGGCATAGCATCCGTCCTCGAAGCAGCGCACGAACTGGGCGCGGCCGATGTCCTTGCCGTCGACATAGAGGCCGAGCCCGTTGGGCAGGAGAATGCCGAGCGGCGCGAGAACGCGCAGGATCTGCGCCTTGCCGTCCGCCGTCTTCAACGCCAGCACCGACAGCCCGACCTCGGGCCGATCTTCGGCGACGACGTTCTGCAGCAGAGCGCATTGCTCGCCGGCGGCGCCCGCCGGCTGGTCGCACACGACGGCCCAGGCGCCGTGCTGGGACTTCACCGTTCCCGTCTGGGCGAGGGCTGCGAGCGGCAGCAGCGAGACGAGCGCGACCGCCGCCGAGGCGAGGAGGGTTTTCATGAAATCTTCCCGAGAAAGCGCCGAGGGTCGAGAGCGCCTTATGGCAAACGAAACGTTAATGCATTCCCTATCTGCGCGTCGACAAGCCCACCGAGGCTTGCTGACGGACGGTCGTGCCGGCGCCGATACCGGGATGCAACGATCGCATTATGTCGCAAGGCGCCGTGGCCCGCTCGTGTTGCGAAGGCGGCGGTTTCGTGGTTGAAGCGACCTCGGTACCTGCACATTAGCGGCATTCGAGATTGCGCGACGCTCGCGTCGATCTGGAATTGGCGCTACTCGTCCGGCAGGATGGAATCATATCCTTCCACGAGGGAGAGCATTCGTGAAGAGAACAGCCATCGCAGCGGGCGTGCTTGCCGGTTCGACCCTCGCAGCAGCCGCGCAGGATGCCGTGCTCCATCCCGGTCAGCCGCATCCCTGGCAGATCAACCTTCAGGAAGCGCTGTCGCCGATCGAGGCGCAGATCCACTGGTTCAGCAACTACACGCTCTGGTTCATCGTCCCGATCGTGATCTTCGTGGCAGGCCTGCTCGGCTGGGTCGCCTTCCGCTATCGCGAGAGCCGCAACGCGACGCCCTCGCGCACCAGCCACAACACGGCCATCGAGGTGGTCTGGACGCTAGCGCCGGTTCTCATCCTGCTCTGCCTCGCAATTCCTTCGTTCCAGCTTCTGACGGCGCAGTACAATCCGCCGCGCGAGCCTGAACTGACCGTCAAGGCGACGGGGTACCAGTGGTACTGGGGCTACGAGTACCAGCCCGCGCAGACCGAGGCCGCGGCTTCTTCGGCGGTCGCCGGCACGGCCGAGAACCCTGCCTCGCCCGCCGCGCAGCCGGTGTCGTACCTGTCTTATCCGCTGGCCGAAGACGCCCGCGGTACAGCCGGCAAGGACGACCGCGAGACCTATCCGCGGCTTCTCGCGGTGGACAACGAGATGGTGATCCCGGTCGATACGGTGGTCCGCCTCCTCTCCACCGGCGGCGACGTCATCCATTCCTTCGCGATGCCGTCGATGGGCGTGAAGGTCGATGCCATTCCCGGCCGTCTCAACGAATACTGGTTCGAGGCCAACCGCGAGGGCATGTTCTACGGACAGTGCTCCGAGCTCTGTGGGTCCAGCCACTACAATATGCCGATCGGCATGCGCGTCGTGAGCAAGGAGCAGTTCCAGACCTGGCTCGCGGCGGCCGCCACCAACGTCGAAAATGCCAACGCCCAGCTCACCGCCGAGATCGCCGCCGCGAAATCGGTCGTGGCCGCGCGCTGAAAGCGCAGGGGGAGAGACACATGGCTCACGCCGCCGAACACGATGCCCACGACCACCGGCCGACCGGTTGGACGCGCTGGGTCTACTCGACGAACCATAAGGACATCGGGACTCTCTACCTGATCTTCGCGATCTGCGCCGGCATCATCGGCGGCGCGTTGTCGGTGGCGATGCGCATGGAGCTTCAGGAGCCCGGTCTCCAGATCTTCGGCAACCCGCAGCTCTACAACGTCTTCACCACCGGCCACGGCCTGATCATGATCTTCTTCATGGTCATGCCCGCGCTCATCGGTGGCTTCGCCAACTGGATGATCCCGATCATGATCGGGGCGCCGGACATGGCCTTTCCGCGCCTGAACAACATCTCGTTCTGGCTCATCGTGCCCGCCTTCCTGCTGCTGATTCTGTCGATGTTCGTCGAGGGCGCGCCCGGCACGAACGGCGCCGGCACGGGCTGGA
The DNA here is from genome assembly GCF_014196835.1 of Aureimonas pseudogalii. GTDB lineage: Bacteria > Pseudomonadota > Alphaproteobacteria > Rhizobiales > Rhizobiaceae > Aureimonas > Aureimonas pseudogalii. The sequence continues at coordinate 226,065 of NZ_JACIEK010000006.1, read as the reverse complement.
CCATGTATCCGCCACTCTCGACCGTCGGCCATCCCGGCCCGGCCGTCGATCTTGCGATCTTCGGGCTGCACATCGCGGGCGCCTCGTCGATCCTCGGCGCGATCAACTTCATCACCACCATCCTCAACATGCGCGCTCCCGGCATGACGCTGCACAAGATGCCGCTCTTCGCCTGGTCGGTGCTCGTGACCGCGTTCCTCCTGCTTCTGTCGTTGCCCGTTCTCGCCGGCGCGATCACCATGCTTCTGACCGATCGCAATTTCGGCACGACCTTCTTCGCGCCCGAGGGCGGCGGCGACCCGATCCTCTACCAGCACCTGTTCTGGTTCTTCGGTCACCCGGAAGTCTACATCCTGATCCTGCCGGCCTTCGGCATCGTCAGCCACGTCATCTCCACCTTCTCGAAGAAGCCCGTCTTCGGCTATCTCGGCATGGCCTACGCCATGGTCGCCATCGGCGTCGTCGGTTTCGTGGTGTGGGCGCACCACATGTATACGACCGGCATTTCGCTCAACACGCAGCGCTATTTCGTCTTTGCGACGATGGTCATCGCGGTGCCCACGGGCATCAAGATCTTCTCCTGGATCGCGACGATGTGGGGTGGTTCAATCCGCTTCGCGACGCCGATGCTCTGGGCCATCGGCTTCATCTTCCTCTTCACCGTCGGCGGCGTCACGGGCGTCAAGCTCGCCAACGCCGGTATGGACCGCGTGCTGCATGACACCTACTACGTGGTCGCGCACTTCCACTACGTTCTGTCGCTCGGCGCCGTCTTCGCCATCTTTGCGGGCTGGTACTACTGGTTCCCCAAGATGAGCGGCTACATGTACAACGAGACGATCGGCAAGGTTCATTTCTGGATGACTTTCGTCGGCGTGAACCTGATCTTCTTCCCGCAGCATTTCCTCGGCGCCGCCGGCATGCCACGCCGTTACGCCGATTATCCGGATGCGTTCGCGGGCTGGAACTACGTCTCGTCGATCGGCTCCTACATCTCGGCCGTCGCAGTGTTCGTCTTCCTCTACGGCGTCTACGAGGCCTTCTCCAAGAAGCGTCTCGCTGGTGCCAACCCCTGGGGGGCGGGGGCCACGACCCTCGAGTGGCAGCTGTCGTCGCCGCCGCCGTTCCACCAGTGGGAAGAGCTGCCGCGTATCCGCTGAGCGAATCGTCCGCGATCCCGGACTAGGCCGGGATCGCTTCGTTCCGAACTCTCCTCCACCCGGCACCGCTCGCAGCTTGATTCCCCGTTGTCGCGAGCAACGCCAAAGAGGACGCCCATGACCGCCATCGACCACCTGCCGAGCGCCAGCGACCGTCCGCTGATCAGCCTCGCGGAACCTGGCGACTTCATCGCCCTTCTCAAGCCGCGCGTGATGTCGCTCGTCCTGCTCACCGCGGTGACGGGCTTCCTCATCGCGCCCGGCCCCGTCAATCCCGTGCTGGCCTTTGTGTCGCTCGCCGCGATCGCGCTCGGCGCGGGTGCCTCTGGCGCGTTGAACATGTGGTACGACGCCGACATCGACCGGATCATGGCGCGCACCGCCAAGCGTCCGGTGCCGACCGGTCGAATCACGCCGGGTGCGGCGCTGGCCTTCGGCCTGTCGCTCTCGATCTTCGCCGTGATGCTGCTGGGTCTCGCCGCCAACTGGTTCGCGGCCTCGTTCCTGGCCTTCACCATCGTTTTCTACGCCGTCGTCTACACGATGGGCCTCAAACGCCGCACCGTGCAGAACATCGTCATCGGTGGGGCCGCCGGGGCGTTTCCGCCGATGGTGGCCTGGGCGGCCGTCACGGGCGGTCTCTCCTGGGAGAGCTTCGTGCTTTTCCTCATCATCTTTCTGTGGACACCGCCGCACTTCTGGGCGCTGGCGTTGTTCAAGATGAAGGATTACGGCGCGGCGGGCATCCCGATGTTGCCGAACGTGGCGGGCGAGCGATCGACCCGGATTCACATCTTCGTCTACTCGCTGATCCTCGCACCGGTGGGCGTCCTGCCGTTTGCGATGGGCTTTGCCGGTCTCGTCTATGGTTCGGCCTCGGTCGCGCTCGGCGCGGTGTTCGTGTTCCGGGCGTTTCAAGTGCTGCGGATGCAGGACGGGGATGTTGTCATGCTGCCGGCGAAGCGTCTGTTCGGCTTCTCCATCCTCTACCTTTTCGCCCTCTTCACCATTCTTCTGGTCGAGACCGTGGTCTCGCGGGGATGGATGCTTCATGTCGGTTGATCCCCGCAACGAGCGCATTCGCCTCAGCGCTGCGGAAAGCCGCGCGCAGCGTCGCAGGTCGATCGCCATCGGCGTCACGCTGGTGGCGATGGTCGTGGTCTTCTACGTCGTGACGCTCATCAAGATGGGGGCGGTCTGACGATGGAAGAGCAGCGCAAGCAGGATCTGCGCGGTGTCGCGTCTTCGCGCCGCCGAGCACAGATCATAGCCTTCAGTTGCGTGGCGTTCACCTGCGGCATGGTCGGCGCCGCCTACGCCTCGGTTCCGCTTTACCGGCTGTTCTGCCAGATGACCGGTTACGGTGGCACGACGCAGCGCGCCGAGCAGGCCTCCGCCACCGTTCTGGACCGCACGATCAACGTGCGTTTCGACGCCAACGCGTCGCCTTCGGTTCCCTGGGATTTCCAACCGACGGAGCGGGAGGTGACGGTGAAGCTCGGCGAGACCCGGCAGACGTCCTACCGTGTCAAGAACCGCTCCAACCAGCCCGTGACGGCGCAGGCGACGTTCAACGTCACGCCGCTTCTGTCCGGCGCGTATTTCAACAAGATCGCGTGCTTCTGCTTCTCGAACCAGACGCTGCAGCCGGGCGAAGAGGTGGACATGCCCGTCGTCTTCTTCGTCGATCCCGCGCTGATCGACGACCCCGACGTGAAGGACGCGGCGACCATCACGCTCTCCTACACGTTCTTTCCGGCAACGCCCGCGGCGGCCCCCGTCGCCGACGCGGGCAAGCCGACGGGTTCGAGCGACAAGCTCTGACGCTTTTCCAACCGGCGCGGTCGGGGGATCGCGCCGTCCTTGAAACGGGATCTTTGGTATCCATCCGCAATTGCTGGTAAGGAAGCAGGGGCTGGGATGAGTGGAACGAACCATGGCTGACACGACGCATACGAAGCATCACGACTACCACATCATCGACCCCAGCCCGTGGCCGTTCCTCGCCTCGCTCGGCGCCTTCATCATGCTGTTCGGCGCGGTGGCGTGGATGCGACACCACGCCGGTTCGCCCTTCATGTTCCTCGGCGCGAACATCGCCACGCCCTCGATCTTCTTCGTCGGTCTGGCGCTCGTCCTCTACACCATGTTCGCGTGGTGGTCTGATACGATCAAGGAAGGCCGCGAAGGGGCGCACACGCCTGTCGTGTCGATGCACCTGCGCTACGGCATGATTATGTTCATCGCCTCCGAGGTGATGTTCTTCGTCGCATGGTTCTGGGCCTTCTTCGACGCAAGTCTCTTTCCCGGCGAGGCGATCCAGGCGGCGCGGACACAGGCACTTGGCGGCGTCTGGCCACCGAAGGGCATCGAGGTGCTCGATCCGCTGCACCTGCCGTTGTTCAACACGATCACGCTGCTTCTCTCGGGCACCACGGCCACCTGGGCGCATCACGCGATGCTCGAGGACGACCGCAAGTCGCTGATCACCGGCCTTGCGCTGACTGTCTTCCTCGGCGTGATCTTCTCCTACGTCCAGTATTTCGAATACGCCCATGCGCCCTTCGCGTTCGGCGGCTCGATCTACGGCTCGACCTTCTTCATGGCGACGGGCTTCCACGGCTTCCATGTCATGGTCGGCATCATCTTCCTCGCGGTCTGCCTGCTGCGGGCGATCCGTGGACACTTCACGCCGCACAAGCATTTCGGCTTCGAGGCGGCCGCGTGGTACTGGCACTTCGTCGACGTGGTCTGGCTCTTTCTTTTCTTCGCCATCTACGTCTGGGGCGGATGGGGCGCGCCGATTCACGCCGGCTGATCCAGTCCTGCATTCGCGATATCGGGACGGGGCGGCTTCGGCCGCCTTTCCTTTTTGGAAGGGGACGGTCCGCGCATGACCGACGACAATCCGAGCCATCCAGGCATCGATCCCGCGAGGTCCGGCGCGCTGGGGCGTTGTCCCCGCTGCGGACGCGGACGACTGTTCGCGGGGTTCCTTCGGCTCGAAGCGTCCTGCGACCGATGTGATCTCGACTTCAGGCCGCTCGACTCCGCCGATGGCCCGGCCTTCTTCGTGATGACCATCGTTGGCTTCGTCGTGGTGGGCTTGGCGCTTTACACCGAGGTCGTCTACAGCCCCCCGATCTGGGTCCACCTGCTTCTCTGGCTTCCGCTGACCTTCATTCTCGCTCTGCCGCTGATGCGAGTGGCGAAGGGGCTGATGGTCGGACTGCAGTTCCGCAGCAAGGCGGCCGAGGGCCGCTTGGCGTCGCATGACCGCACCGACTGAAGACGGAAACATGCCGACGGCGGGCGACGCCAACCCTTCGCTCGCGCGTTCCCTCTTCGTCGTGCTGGTCTGCCTGACCGGGATCGCGATCCTGTCCGGGCTTGGAGCTTGGCAGGTCGAGCGACTGAACTGGAAGAATGCTCTCGTCGAACGCATCGACGCGCGCATTCATGCCACGCCCGTTCCCGTCGCCGACATTGCAGTACGGTTCTCCGCCGGCGAGGACATCGACTACGTGCCGGCGACGGCAACCGGCACGTTCGACTATCGCGGCGAGCGCTACTTCCTGTCGACCTTCGACGGGCAAGCGGGCTGGAACGTCTACGCGCCGCTCGTCCTCGACGACGGATCGGCGGTGCTCTTCGTCAATCGCGGCTTCGTGCCCTACGATCGCAAGGATCCCGTGACGCGTCCCGATGGAAATCCTGCAGGCCTCGTGACCATCACCGGCCTCTCGCGTGCGCCGGCGCAGGGTAAGGCCAGCTGGTTCATGCCCGACAACGATCTTACGAAGAACACCTTCTTCTGGCGCAGCGTGCCCGACATGGCGGCGGGTCTCGCGCTGCCCGCGGGCACGCAGGTTCTGCCGTTCACGCTGGATGCCGGACCAGGAAAAGCCGAGGGCGGCTACCCGGTCGGGGGCACCACCGTCATCGACATTCCCAACAACCATTTGCAATACGCCATCACCTGGTTCGGGCTGGCGGGGGTGCTGGCGGTGATGCTCCTGCTGTTCCTCGTGCGGCGCGTCGCGTCGTGGCGACGGTCCGGACCGGCTTGACAGGGCGGGGCTCGATCCCTTCATTCCCCGCATGAGACGCCCGAGACCGGAGAATCCGATTTGTCCGACGAGAACGGCAAGCCCCCGCTGACGATCCGGCTTTGCGAGCCCCGCGGCTTCTGCGCGGGCGTCGATCGCGCGATCCAGATCGTGGTGCTGGCGCTGAAGCGCTACGGCGCCCCGGTCTACGTGCGTCACGAGATCGTCCACAACAAATACGTCGTGGACGGGCTGCGCGACATGGGTGCCGTCTTCGTGCGCGATCTCGACAACATCCCCGACGACGGCCAACCGGTTGTCTTCTCCGCCCATGGGGTGCCGAAGTCGGTGCCGGCCGAGGCGGAACGACGGGAGATGCTCTATCTCGACGCGACCTGTCCTCTGGTGTCGAAGGTCCACAAGCAGGCGGTGCGTCACGTTCGCTTGGGCCGTCGGGTGCTGCTCATCGGCCACCGGGGACATCCGGAAGTCGTGGGCACCATGGGACAGCTTCCCGAGGGCAGCGTGGTGCTGATCGAAACGGAGGAGGACGTCGCGGCCTACGATCCCGCCGATCCCGCCGCGCTCGGCTTCGTGACGCAGACGACGCTCTCGGTCGACGACACCAAGGGGATCATCGACGCCCTGCAGCGTAAGTTCCCTTTGATGGAAGCGCCGTCGTCGGAATCGATCTGCTACGCCACCACGAACCGGCAGGATGCGGTGAAGGCTTCGGCGGTCGGCACCGATCTCTTCCTCATCGTCGGCGCGCCGAATTCCTCGAACTCGCGCCGTCTGGTCGAGGTGGCCGAACGGGCCGGGTCGCGAAGGGGTCTGTTGGTCCAGGGCGTTGCCGACGTGCGGGTGGGCGAGATTGCGCCGGGGTCCGTGCTCGGCATGTCCGCGGGCGCCTCCGCACCGGAAGTGCTGACCGACGAGATCCTGGCGGCGCTTCGGGCGCGCTTCGAGGTGCGGATCGAACTCGTTCAGACCGCGATCGAGAACGAGAACTTCCCGGTCATGCGGTCGCTGCGCGACGTGCCGCTGACGGCGGCCGACATGGCCTTCGTCAACGGCGACCGGCCGCTCGCCGCAACGCGGGTGATCTGAGATGGCCGTCTATACAGATGTCGGCGAGGCCGAGCTTTCCGCCTTTCTCGCGCGCTACGATCTGGGCGCGCTGCTCAGCTACAAGGGGATCGCAGAAGGCGTCGAGAACTCCAATTTCCTCGTCAGAACAGAGGCCGGGACGTTCATCCTCACTCTCTACGAGAAGAGGGTGAACCGCGACGACCTGCCGTTCTTCATCGGGCTGATGGAGCATCTGGCGGCCGAGGGGCTCTCGTGTCCGCTCCCGGTGCCGCCGCGCGAGGGAAGCGTGCTCGGCGAACTCGCGGGTCGTCCGGGTGCGCTCTTCACCTTTCTCGAGGGCATGTGGACGCGGCGCCCCAACGCCGAGCAGTGCCGCGAGGTCGGGGGGGCGCTGGCCGGCATGCACAAGGCGACGCAAGGTTTTGCGCTTCGCCGTCCGAACGCGCTGTCGGTCGAGAGCTGGCGACCACTATTCGAAGGCTGCGGACCGCGTGCCGACGACGTCGAGCCGGGGCTTTCGGACGAGATCCTTTCGGAACTCGGCGCGCTGGAGGCCGCTTGGCCGAGCGACCTGCCGACCGGTGTGCTGCATGCCGATCTCTTCCCCGACAACGTCTTCTTCCTGCAGGGACGGCTTTCGGGACTCATCGATTTCTACTTCGCCTGCAACGACATCCTTGCCTACGATCTGGCGATCTGTCTCTGCGCCTGGTGCTTCGAGCAGGACGGCGCCTTCAACGTGACGAAGGGGCGCGCGATGATCGAGGGCTATCGGGCCGTGCACCCGCTTTCGCCGGCCGAACTCGACGCTCTGCCGATCCTCGCGCGGGGCGCCGCCATGCGGTTCCTGCTGACGCGCCTCTACGACTGGATTCACATTCCCGACACGTCCTTCGTGACGAAGAAGGATCCGCGCGAATATCTGCGCAAGTCGCGCTTTCACCGACAGGTGCAAAGCGTTGCCGACTATGGCGTTTCCCTCGAAAGTGCATCCGCATGACAGACGAATCGGCTTCGCTGACGCGTGTCGACGTGTTCACCGATGGCGCCTGTTCGGGCAATCCGGGCCCCGGTGGCTGGGGGGCGATCCTGCGCACCGGCGACACCGAGCGCGAGCTGTCCGGCGGCGAGGCGCACACCACGAACAACCGGATGGAACTTCTCGCGGCGATCGAATCGCTGACGACGTTGAAGCGGGCCTGCGACGTCCATCTCCATTCCGACTCGCAATACATGCGTGACGGCATCACCAAGTGGATTCACGGCTGGAAGCGCAACGGCTGGAAGACCGCCGACCGCAAACCGGTGAAGAATGCCGAGCTGTGGCAGCGGCTGGACGCCGAGCGAAACCGGCATTCCGTGACCTTCCACTGGGTGAAAGGCCACGCCGGCCACGCCGAGAACGAGCGGGCCGACGAATTGGCGCGTCAGGGCATGGCGCCGTTCAAGACCCGGCGTGCGACCTCGCCGGCTTGATCTGCAGCGCTCTCAGAGTTGCGAGAGGATCGTCGCGGCCGACGAGGTCTCGGCTTGGCCGGGCGAATCCTCGACATTGAGGGCCTTCACGACGCCGTCCTCGACGATCATCGAATAGCGCTTGGACCGTGTGCCCATGCCGCCGACAGCCATGTCCATGTCGAGGCCCACGGCGCGGGTGAAGTCCGCGTTGCCGTCTGCCAGAAAGAGGATCTGGTCGGTGGCGCCGGTCGCGTTGCGCCAAGCCTTCATCACGTGAACGTCGTTGACCGACACAACCGCAATGTCGTCGACGCCCTTGGCGCGAATCTCCCCGTTCAGATCGAGGAAGCCCGGCAGATGGTTCATCGTGCAGGTGGGCGTGAAGGCGCCGGGAACGGCGAAGAGCACGACTTTGCGGCCGCCGAAGATCTCCGCCGAGGTGATCGGCTTCGGGCCGTCCTCGCCCGGCGTGCGGAAGGTGGCTTCGGGCAGGCGGTCGCCGATCGACAGGGGCATGGCATCGTCCTCGGGGAAAGAGTCGGGCAAGGGCTCGCGAGTCTCATGGCAGCGAGACGGCGAGCGAGCGGGATAATCGGGCGGTCTCGCCGGAGGTCAACAGCAAATCGACGTGGAGGCTGCCCGACGGGCCGACGGAGCGCCGCTCCACCGGAATGGTGAAGGCCAGCATGCCGGGATGGGCCGGGTCGTCGTGCGCGACGGGAAGGCCGAACGTCCACCCGGCCGGACCGCCGACGAAGAGCGCAGCGAGCGCTCCGTCAGTTCGTGGGAGGTCGGTGGTCACCGCGATCTCTCGCCCGTCCGGCGACAGGCGGGCCGCGATCGTCGAGGACGTGGGCGCTTCGTCCGGCAGGGCTGCGAAGGCGGAGGCGACGGCGGCTTGGGACGATAGGCCGGGGTCGGGGCGCGCTTCGAGGCTGGCCTGCAGGGGCACGCAGATCTCGCGACAGACGCCGAGGAGGAGATCCGCCCTCAACACCGGAGAGGCGCCGGTGGCTAATGAACTGCGCAGGGCGAAGGCCGTGGGGGCATCATACCCGACGCTGACGTCGGACCCTTCGTGGAACCGGATCGGAACCGGGTAATCGACCGCGACGGGGCCAAGGCCGGCTGACCGATCGAACCGCAGATCGGGCGCCAACCCGACCGGGCCGGGGGCGATCCAGTAGGTCTTCCAGCCCGGCTCGAGATCGATGACGAGCGCCCCCCGCACCTCGCCGGTCTCGTCGGCGGGCAGCAGGCGGAGCGTCACCGTGGCCGCCTCGTGTCGGATCTGGTCTGCGGCGCGGGCGCCGTGCGAAAGGGCCAGAAGCGCGATCACGCTCCTGGCCAACAGCCGCGAGCGGCGTCGCGCAAGGCTGCTTGGCAAGGTGTCGGACATCGACGCGCCGCCTCCACGCGGTTCGGCGGCGATGGCGCGGCCTCGATCGGATCGGATGGAGGCACACGTCACGTCGCAGGTGCAAAAGCGACCGGACATCTCTATCTTCCTCCCATGGACCTGGAAAAGATGCGCAGTCGATCCGACGAAACCTCGTCTCTCGAGGGACACTTTCTGATCGCCATGCCCGGCATGGACGACGAGCGCTTCGTTCGCAGCGTCGTCTACGTGTGCGCCCATTCGTCGAACGGAGCGATGGGGTTCGTCATCAACAAGGGGCAACCACTGAGCTTTGCAGCCTTGCTGACGCAACTCGACATCGTCGACAACGAGGACGAGATCCGGTTGCCCGGTCGGGGCCGCGAGGTCTCCGTCTGCATGGGCGGACCGGTCGAGCGCGGGCGCGGCTTCGTCCTCCATTCAGACGACTACGATTCCGAATCAACGGTCTCGGTGGACGAAGGCATCGCGCTGACGCCGACTCTCGACATCCTGAAGGCGATCTCGAAGGGCATCGGGCCGTCCACCGCGATCATGGCGCTCGGCTATGCCGGATGGGGCGCAGGCCAACTGGAGGCCGAAATCGCCGCGAATGGCTGGCTCACCTGTCCCGCCGATCTCTCGATCCTGTTCGACGCCGAACTCGACGGCAAGTACAGCCGGGCGCTCGGCATCCTCGGCGTCGATCCGGCCTTCCTGACGAGCGAAGCCGGGCACGCCTGACGACCGCCACCCGATCCATCAGCTCGCCTTCTTGGTCGTGCGGTCCTGCAGTCGACGACGCGCCTCCTCGGCCGTCAGCGGCGGCGAAAACATGTAGCTCTGCGCGTATTCGCAGTTGAGCTGGCGCAGCCGACCGGCGTCGAGTTCGTTGTCCACGCCTTCGGCCACGACGGCGAGCCCCAGTTGGTGCGCCATCGTCACGATCGACTGAACGATGATGGGCCGCTGCGGCTGCGCGTCGCCGCGCAGGAAGGACTGGTCGATCTTCAGCGTGTCGAACGGGAAACGCATCAGGTACGAGAGCGACGAGTACCCGGTGCCGAAGTCGTCGAGCGACAGGCCGACGCCCATCTGCTTGAGATTGTCGAGCAGCTTGGCCGAGCGCTCTGGATTGTCCATCACCAGAGATTCGGTCAGTTCGAGCTTCAGCGTCTCCGGGGCGATACCGTATCGCTTGAGGATCTGGCGCACGTCGTTGACGAGATCCTGGCGGATCAGCTGGCGACTGGAGATGTTGACCGAGCAGAAGAGCTTGGACTGGCCGGGCAGCTTCTGCCAGTCGGAGAGGCGGCGCACCGCCTCGTCCAGCGCGAACTGGCCGAGCTGGACGATCAGTCCGGTGTTCTCGGCGATGGGAATGAACTCGGCGGGCGAGACCGGGCCGCGCTTGGCGTGCTGCCAACGCATCAGTGCCTCGAACCCGACGATCTCGCCGGTGGCGAGCTTGACGATGGGCTGGAAGGCCAGCGTCAGCTCGTTGCGACCGAAGGCGCGGCGAAGGTCCGATTCCAATTCGACGCGGCCCGACGCATGCGTCTTGAACGAGGGGCGGAACGGTTCGATCCGGTCGCCGCCGAGGCGCTTGGCCTGATAGGTCGCAAGCTCCGCCTCGCGCAGCACCTCGTCGGCACCGGCCCCCTCGGTCCAGGCAGTCAGGCCGACCGAGGCGGTCAGGATGATGTCTCGCTCGCCGAAGGCGATGGGCGCGCGCACGACGTCGCGCAGCGTCTCGGCGAAGGCGCCGACGGCACCGACCTCGCTCTCCGACATGAGAATCAGGCCGAACTGGTCGCCGGAGAGGCGCGCCAGCGAATCCTGCGGCTTCAACACGCGCTTCAGGCGTCGCCCGACGGTGAGGAGGATCGTGTCGCCGGTGGCGATGCCGAAATCGTCGTTCACCTGCTTGAAGCGGTCGATGTCGATGACGAAGAGGGTGGGGCGGACGTCGGGGCGCGTCGCCGCCAGCGCGGCGATGGAATCGAGACGGTCGATGAAGAGTTCGCGGTTCGGTAGGCCGGTTAGCTGGTCGTGCAGGGCGTCGTGGAGAAGGCGCTCCTCGGCCTTCTTGCGCTCCGTCACATCCTTCAAGGTGCCGACGCAGCGCACGACTTCGCCGTTGGAGCCGAGCACGGGGCGCGCGCGCAGGCTCATCCAGTGGTAGTGACCGTCGTCGCTGCGCACGCGGAAGTCTTGCGAGATGCGGCCGCGCCGGTGTTCGAGGATGGTGTCGAGCGTCACCTTGAAGCGGTCACGGTCGTCGGGATGGAGGATCGGCAGCCAGTCGCGCGCCGGTCCGTTCATCGCGCCCACCGGCATGCCGAGAAGGCTGTCGGCGTCCGATCCCGCGAAGATACGGTCGCGCGCGACGTCCCAGTCCCAGATCGCGTCGCCAGTACCGGCCAGCGCCAGCGAGCGCCGCTCCATGTCCGACAGGAGGCCGCTGCCGAACGTGCCGCCGGCAAAGGCGTGCTGCATCACGGTGAAGCCGATGAGGAGTACGATGAGCACGAGGCCGCCGCCGAGCGCCGGCTGGATGATGTCGTTGTCGATGCGCCCGGTCACCGTCAACCAGCCTGCGGCGAGCCAGAACAGGATGAGGATCCAGGTCGGGATCAGCATGATCGCGCGATCGTAGCGCACGACGGAGAGCGAGAGGATGAGAAGGAACCCGATCCCCGCGGTCGCCGCCAACGACATGCGGGCGATGCCGGACGCCATCGGCGGATCGAAGGCGGCGAGGACGCCGAGGCCGCCGAGCCCGGTCAGCCACAGCGCGGTGAAAGCCGAGAGGATGCCGTGCCAGCGGTTGAGGTTCAGATAGGCGTAGAGAAAGACGACGAGCGAGAAGGCGAGGGCGACTTCGGTGCCGGCCCTCCAGATCCGCTCCTCGCCGGGCACGATCGGTACGAGCTTCTGCCAGAAGTCGAAGTCGATGCAGATGTAGGCGAGCACGGCCCAGGCCAGCGCCGCCGTGGCGGGGAACATCGGCGACCCCTTCACCACGAAGAGAATCGTCAGGAACACCGCCAGCAGACCCGCGATGCCCAGCACGATGCCGCGATACAGGGTGAAAGCGTTGATCGTGTCCTTATAGGCGTTGGGCTCCCACAGCCGGATCTCCGGCAGGCGATCCGACGACAGTTCGGCGACGAAGGTGATGATGGTGCCGGGGTCGAGCGTCACGAGGAAGACGTCGGCCTCCGGGCTGTCCTGACGGTCGAGCGCGAAGCCTTCCGAGGGCGTGATCGCGGCGATGCGCTGGGCGCCGAGATCGGGCCAGATCAACCCGGATCGCGACAGTCGAAAATGCGGCGCGACGACGAGGCGGTCGATCTGACCATCGGTGTTGTTGGCGAGCGCGAAGACCGCCCAGTTTCCGGACGGATTGGCGGAACTCGATTCCACCTCGATGCGCCGCACGATGCCGTCGTTTCCGGGGACGGTGGAAACCTGAAAATTGGCACCGCGATTGGGGTGAAGATCGACGGCGGGCAGCAGATCGATCGCGACGTCCTCGCGCCCGATGCTGACCGGCGAGAGCGCGAGGCTCGGACCGACTCCGGCGAACGAACTCAAAAGGCAGAGCAGGAGGATCAGGAGGCGTCGGGTATGCGGCATGAAGGGAGACGGAACCTTGTTCTCGCGGGTGGCGGTGATCGAGGTCATGCCGAATCGACCGGCGGGTTCCGGGCAGACCAGTCGTCGACCAACAGCGAATACAGGTGATGATCCTCCCAGACACCGGCGATTCTGAGGTAGTCTCGCAGATAGCCCTCGCGCCGGAAACCGGATTTTTCGAGGAGCCGGATCGAGCGGGCGTTGCTGGGCAGACACGCGGCCTCGATCCGGTGAAGCTGCTCGACTTCGAAGGCGAAGAGGCACACGGTCTCGACCGCACGCGACATCACGCCTTGGCCGGCATAGCGGGCGCCCATCCAGTAGCCAAGCGTCGCCGAGAGGGCCACGCCGCGCTGGATGCGCCCGAGCGTGAGCCCGCCCTGCAGGCGTCGCCCGGTGGCATCGAAGACGAAGAACGTGTAGCCGGTGCGCTCGCGCGCATCGAGATGGTAGCGTCGCAGCCGCAGGCGGAAGGCGGCGCGCGTGAGTTCGCCTTCGCTCCAGAGCGGCTCCCACGGCATGAGGAAGGACCGGCTTTCTTCGCGCAGCGAACGCCACGCCTCGTAGTCCGAGAGGCGGGGCATGCGGAGCGTGACGTCGCGACCGGCGAGGACGGGGCGTGCCGCGGCCTGGGTCCAGTCGAACAACCTCATCGCACCCCGTCCGGCGATCAGCCGTTCGCTGCCGCCGGAAGCGGGTGGGCGGCCCGGCCGGAGCGCGTCGCGCCCATCAGGTCGGACAGCGCGGGCAGATGCGTCACCGGCCCGATCGCGGCCAGCGTCGGCACCGCGTCGAGGAACATGGCGCCCGCCAGATCCGCCAGCCGCGGGGCGGTGATGGCGCCGAGCCGGTCCAGCAGTTCGCCGTTCGAGATGATCGCGCCGTTGAACATCAGCTGGCGGGCCATCTGTCCGGCCCGCGAGGCCGGGCTTTCCTGGCTCATCAGGAGGCTGGAGCGCATCTGTGCGCGCGCGCGAACGACTTCCTTCTCGGTGATGCCTTCGGCCGCCTTCACCAGCTCCTGGACGATCACGGGCGCGAGTTCGGCGAGTTCCTCTTCTCCTGTTGCGGCGTGTACGCCGAAGATCCCGGAATCGGAGAAGCTCCAGTGGAAGGCAGAGATCGCGTAGCAGAGGCCGCGCGTCTCGCGGACCTCCTGAAACAGGCGGGACGACATGCCGCCGCCGAGGATGATCGACAGGATCTGCGCCGAGTAGAAGTCGCGTTTGTAGTAGGGTCGGCCCTCGAATCCGAGCACCATCTGCGCGTCGGCAAGGTCGCGCTGCTCGCGAAACTCGCCGCCGCTGTAGCGTGCGGTCTCGCGCGGCGAAGCGCTCGCAGGGCGCTTGGCGATGTCGCCGAACGCCGCCGTGACGCGGTCGACGATGTCCTGATGCGACACGGCACCGGCCGCGGACACGATCATCTCGCCTGGCGAATAATGCCGATCGAGATAGGTGCGCAGATCCGCCGGCGTGAAGGAGCGCACGCTCTCGCGCGTGCCGAGGATCGGACGCCCGATCACTTGGCCCGCGAAGGCCGATTCCTGGAAATGGTCGAAGACGATGTCGTCCGGCGTGTCTTCGGCGGCGCCGAGCTCCTGCAGCACGACCTGCTGCTCGCGCTCGAGTTCCTCCGCCTCGAACCGCGAATCGAGCAGGATGTCGGACAGGATGTCGATCGCGAGCGGAACGTCGTCCTTCATCACGCGGGCGTAGTAGGCGGTGGTTTCGACGCTGGTGGAGGCGTTGAGCTCGCCGCCGACGTCCTCGATCTCTTCGGCGATGCGACGCGCGCTGCGCTGCGTGGTGCCCTTGAAGGCCATGTGTTCGAGGAGATGCGCGATGCCGTGCTCGCTCGGCGACTCGTCGCGCGCTCCGGCCTTCACCCAGACGCCGAGCGCGGCGCTTTCCAGCGTCGGCATCGTCTCCGTGGCGATCGTCAGGCCGTTCGACAGACGGGTGATCTCGACGCTCATGCGGCGGCTCCCAGCCGGACGGCCCGACTGCGTTCGCGAATGTAGGCCTGCAGCGCCGCAAGATCGTTGGGCAGGACGTCGAACCGCTCGCCCTTCGTCATCAGGTCGCCATGGCTCGGCGGCAACGGAGGCTCGATGCCGCAGGCCGCCTTCACCGAGGCCGGGAACTTGGCGGGGTGCGCCGTTCCCAGCGTGATCATCGCGACGTCACCGATATGCGCGTCCGCCACTGCGACGCCGACGGCGGTGTGGGGGTCGAGGAGGTAGGCGGTGGTGCCGAGATAGGCGCGGATCGTCTCGGCGGTCTGCGTCTCGCTCGTGCGCCCGGCGTCGAACTCGGCGCGGATGGCGTCGAGCGTCGCCTCGGGAATCGTGAAGGCGCGCGACTGCTGCAGCTGCTGCATCATCGAGCGCAGGGCATCCACGTCGCGGCCGCCGGCGTCGAAGAGGAGCCGCTCGAAATTGGACGAGATCTCGATGTCCATCGAGGGCGACATGGTGGCGTGGACGCCCTCCATCTCGTAGCGCCCGGTGCGCAGCGTGCGCTCGAGAATGTCGTTCTCGTTGGTCGCGACGATCAGACGATCGACGGGCAGCCCCATGCGCTTGGCAGCGTATCCGGCAAAAATGTCGCCGAAATTTCCGGTCGGCACGGTGAAGGACACTTTGCGCGCCGGCGCGCCGACGCTGGCGGCGGCCGTGAAGTAATAGACGATCTGGGCCATGATCCGCGCCCAGTTGATCGAATTGACGCCCGACAGCGCCGCTTCCGACCGGAAGGCCCGGTCGTTGAACATGGCCTTCACCATGGCCTGGCAGTCGTCGAACGTGCCCTCGATCGCCACGGCATGGACGCTAGCGGCCTCCGACGTCGTCATCTGGCGCTGCTGCACCGGCGAGACGCGGCCCTTGGGAAAGAGGATGAACATATCGGTTCGGTCGCTGCCGGCGAAGGCCGAGATCGCCGCGCCGCCGGTGTCGCCCGAGGTGGCGCCGACGATCGTGGCGCGCTGGCCGCGCTCGGCGAGCACGTGGTCCATCAGCCGCGCGAGCAGCTGCATCGCCACGTCCTTGAAGGCGAGCGTCGGTCCGTGGAACAGTTCGAGCACGAAGTGCCGGTCGCCGATCTGCACCAGCGGCGCCACGGCGGGGTGGCGGAACGTCGCGTAGGCCTCACGCACCATGCGCTCGAGGTCGGCGGCCGGGATGTCCTCGCCGACGAACGGCGTCAACACCTCGATCGCCACGTCGGCATAGGAGCGCCCGGCAAAGGACGCGATGGCCTCCGGCGTGATGGTCGGCCAGGTTTCGGGAACATAGAGGCCGCCATCGCTGGCAAGACCTGCCAGAAGAACGTCCGCGAAACCCAGGATCGGAGCTTCGCCCCGCGAACTCACATATCTCACGACTACTCCCATCGGCCCTGTCCGGGCCGCTTCTCATCGTCGGTCGGGGAAAGCCCTCGTTTTCCGGACGGTGGCGGTCGCAACGCGACAGGCAGCCTGATATAGAACGGCCCACCACGATAAGGGAAGAACCGCGGGATGCATATGTCTCTGGTTTCCAAGAGTTCGACGCTCGCCGGCGTCGTCGCGGCCGGTCTGCTCACTGCCGCCTGCAGCACGTCGGGCACGGGAACACCGGCGGCCCCGCCGGTGGTGCGCCCGGTCCAGACGGCCGAAAGCGCCGGGGTGGTGCCCGATTACTGCCCGCAGGTGAGCCTTCGCGAGGGCACCGCCATCCTGCGCCGGGGTGCCGGCGACAATCTTCAGTACATCGCGTCGATCGCTTCGACGACGCGCTCCTGCCGGGTCAAAGACGGGCAACTCTATATGGAGATCGGCGTCGCTGGGCGCCTCGTGCCGGGCCTTTCTGCCAAGCCGGGCACGACCCAGCTGCCGATCCGCATCGCCATCGTGGATGCCGGAAAAGTCGCCTACAGCAAGCTGGGGCAGGTGTCCGTCTCCACCGATCCCGCCGGTGGTCCGCAGAGCTTCAGCTATGTCGATCGCGCCATCCGCATTCCCGTGCCGGCCGGCAAGACGCTCGTCGTGTTCGCGGGGTTCGACGAGGGGGCGCCAGCCGGCGCCAAACCGGCGGCTCAGCCGCGAAGCTGAGACGCGCCGGTGGCCGTCACGGGTAGAAGCCGCGTCAGGCGGCTTCCCATTCGGCGAAGGCTTCCACCACGGCCTGAAAGTCCGACAGCCGGCGGATGATCGTCTCGGCGCCCGCCTCGGTCAGCGCGTCACCGTGACCTGGGTAGGTGTGCTTGCCGCCGACGAAACCGACCACGCGGCAGCCGGCCGCGCTCGCCGCGGCCACGCCGTGCACCGAATCCTCGATCACCACGGCCTCGCGCGGCGAGACGCCGAACTGCTCGGCCCCGAAGAGATAGACGTCCGGCGCCGGCTTGCCGCGCTTGGTGCCGACTTCCAGCGCCGAGAACACGTAGGGGCGGAACTTGTCCCAGAGCCCGACCTTGCGCAGGCACATCTCGAGCCGCATCGACATCGAATTCGAGCAGATGCAACGCGGCAGGTCGAGCCTGTCCAGCATCTCCGCCGCTCCGGCGATGGCGGTGATGTCGCTCGCCAGCCGCTTCTCGATCTCGGCGTCCGTCTTGGCGGCGAAATCGTCCGGGAAGTTCATGCCGGACTCTTCGGCCAAGAGCTCCATCATGCGCAGCAGCGTCAGCCCGGCGAAGCGCTCGGCGATCTCCTCGGCGGTGATCTCGTAGCCGAGTTCGCCGAGGCGCTCGGCCTCGACCCGCGCCGCGATGATCTCGGAATCGATGAGCACGCCATCGCAATCGAACATGATGAGGGAGAGAGCCATCGCATGCGCTCCTGAGGGCATCGAACCGGAGGGTGAATGGCGGTTCGGTTAACATGGCGGGGCCGGGAAGAACACCCGCGCGGGCCGCAAGGCAGCGTCCCACCGCGATTTGAGGGCGCGCCTTCACCTCCCGTTAAGCCCGTTCGGTAACCATGACACCCACAAGCCGAGTGTCGAGTAACGGGTGGTGTCCATGTCGAATCTTCGTCGAGCGTCGAGCGTTTCCGCCTCGCCCGAGTGGCTGAACACGATCATCAAGGGGGACTGCGTCTCGCGCATGGCGGCGTTGCCGGCCAACTCGATCGATGCGATCTTTGCCGATCCGCCCTACAATCTGCAGCTCGGCGGCGACCTGCACCGTCCTGACCAGTCGAAGGTCGATGCGGTCGACAACGCCTGGGACCAGTTCGAGAGCTTCGCGGCCTACGACGCGTTCACCCGCGCCTGGCTGCTGGCGGCGCGGCGCATCCTGAAGCCGAACGGCACGATCTGGGTGATCGGCTCCTACCACAACATCTTCCGCGTCGGCGCGATCATGCAGGATCTCGGGTTCTGGCTGCTGAACGACGTCGTCTGGCGCAAATCGAACCCGATGCCGAACTTTCGCGGCCGTCGCTTCCAGAACGCGCACGAGACGATGATCTGGGCCTCGCGCGACCAGAACGCCAAAGCCTATACGTTCAACTACGATGCGATGAAGGCGGCCAACGACGACACGCAGATGCGTTCGGACTGGCTGTTCCCGATCTGCTCGGGCGGCGAGCGCCTGAAGGGCGAGGACGGGCACAAGGTTCATCCGACGCAGAAGCCCGAGGCGCTGCTCGCCCGCGTCATCCTCTCCTCGACCCGCCCCGGCGACACGATCCTCGACCCGTTCTTCGGCACGGGCACCACGGGGGCCGTCGCCAAGCGCCTCGGGCGCAACTTCGTCGGCATCGAGCGGGAGGACGACTACATCGAGGCGGCGGCCGACCGCATCCTGTCGGTGGAACCGCTGGACGACGCCGTGCTGGCGATGACCAGCGGCAAGCGCGCCGAGCCGCGCGTGCCCTTCGCGACGCTCGTCGAGACCGGTCTCGTGGCGCCGGGCACCGAACTGACGGACGCGCGCGGCCGCTGGCAGGCGCGCGTGCGCGCCGACGGCACGATCGCGGCCAATGGCGAGGCCGCATCGATCCATCGCATCGGAGCGAAGGTGCAGGGGCTCGATGCCTGCAACGGCTGGACCTTCTGGCACGTGAAGGAGGACGGGCGCCTGCGGGTCATCGACGAGTTGCGCCAGATCGTCCGCGACCAGATGGCGGCCGCAGCGGTCTGATCAGACGGCGAAGCCGCGCTGGCTAAGGTCTGCGCGCAGCGTCGGGGCGTCCGTGAAGAGCACGGCGTCCCAACCGGCCGCGCGGGCGCCGGCGACGTTCGCCGCGTTGTCGTCGACGAAGAAGGTGGCGGCGGGATCGAGTGCGAAGCTTTCGGCGTGGTGCTCGAAGATCGCGCGATCCGGCTTGATTTGCCCGATGCGTCCCGACACCGTGACGCCGCGCGCCTGCGCCAGAAACGGAAAACGCTCGGCAGCCTCCACGTAGGTGTCGGCCGCGAAGTTCGTCAACAGCGTGACGTCGGCTCCCTGTTCGATCAGGCGCCGGTAGATCGCGACCGTCTCGTCCAGCGCATGCGGCACCATCTCGTGCCAATGCAGGCGAAACGCGCGGATGAGTGCTTCCTGGCCCGGATGGAGGGCGAGGAGCGCGGCCTCCGCATCGGCCCAGGATCGGCCCCGGTCCTGTTCGAGGTTCCAGTCCGCCGTGCAGATCTCGGCGAGAAACGCCGCGCGCTCCCGCTCGTCGGGAATGAGCCGGCGATAGGGGATCTCGGGATCCCAGTGCACGAGAACGCGCCCGATATCGAACACGACGTGGCGGATGGTCATCGCGATCTTTCCTTCGTTGCCGGCGCCGTGCTTTCGGCGACCGCGACGGCCTTGCGCATCAGTGTCGGCAGAGCTTCGTCCACGAGAGAGGCCGGCGTCGCCCACCAGCCCTCGGTCGCGGGGTCGGCGTCGATCTCGGCAGTCCAAACTTCGAGGACGAGATCGAAATGCGTGAAGCCGTGCGCGACGCTGCCGGCGAGTCGCCACCCCGCGGCAAAGGGTGCGGCGTCGCGGCCGGTCCCGCCGTCCATTCGCGACGACCAGTCGGTGGAGGGCGGCTCGCTCATGCCGCCGAGTATGCCCGTGCTCGGTCGCCGGCGCAGCCAGACCGCCCCGTCCGACGCCCGGCGGGCGACGAAGGCGGCGCCGATGCGCGCCGGCTTGGCCTTCTTGGCGAGCTTGCGGGGAAACTCCTCCGGCCGACCCTCCATCCGCGCCCGGCAACCCGCGGATACTGGACAGAGCACGCAGGCCGGACGACGCGGCGTGCAGATCGTGGCGCCGAGATCCATCATCGCCTGCGCGAAGTCGCCCGGACGAAGGCTTGGCGTCATGGCGTCGACGAAGGCGCGGATCGCCTTGCGGGCGGCCGGAAGCGGCGTCTCGATCGCATGGAGGCGCGTCGTCACCCGCTCGATGTTGCCGTCCACCACCGCTGCCGGCTCGTCGAAGGCGATCGCCGCGATGGCAGCCGAGGTGTAGTCGCCGATGCCGGGCAGCGCCCGCAGCTCCTCCGCCGTCTCGGGAAACCGGCCGTTGTGCTGGAGCGTTACGACGCGGGCGCAGGCGAGGAGATTGCGGGCGCGGGCGTAGTAGCCGAGGCCGGCCCAGGCGCCCATCACCGCTTCGTCCGGCGCGCCCGCGAGGTCCGCCACCGTCGGCCAGCGCTTGGTGAAGGTCTGGAAGTAACTCTTCACCGCCGCCACGGTGGTCTGCTGAAGCATCACCTCCGACAGCCAGACGCGATAGGGATCGGGCCGGATGCCACGCTTGCGGTCGGCCGGAGAGGTACGCCAGGGCAGATCGCGGGCGTGGCGGTCGTACCAGTCGAGAAGCGCCGTAGAGAGGGCCGCGCCGGCCGGGCTCGCTTGACTTGGCCGGGGAGGGCGTTCATCCGGGGCGCCTCGGGCGAGCGTCCCGTCCGCAGCCTGGGCTTGCCTCGTGAAGATCGATTTCTTCGTCATCAATCTCGACCGGTCCCCCGAACGCCTGTCCACCATCAGGGCCGACGCGGCCGCGCTCGGCATCGATCTGATACGGAGCCCCGCGGTCGATGGAAAGACCGTGCCGCCGGAGGCGCGGCACGATCTCGATCTCGCCGGCTTCCTGCGCGACCATGGCAAGCAGCCGATGGACGGCGAATATGGCTGCTATGTCAGCCACCTCGCGGCGCTTCGCGCCATCGCGGCGAGCGCGGCGGATGCGGGGGTGATCTTCGAGGACGACATCGCGCCGCAGCCCGAACTTCTCGCCGTGCTGGAGGCGCTGGGGCAACGGGACGACTGGGACGTCGTGCGCTTCGCCCATCATCGCCAGCCGACCAAGCGACGCCTGCGCACCCTGCCACACGGGCGGGCGCTCTACGCCGCGCTGTTCGGGCCGACCGGCAGCGCCGCCGCCTACGTCGTCCGGCGCGAAGCCGCTGCGCGCCTCGCCAACGCGCTGACGCCGATGCGGCTGCCCTACGACGTGGCGCTCGAACGCGGCTGGGCGACGGGCCTGCGCACGCGCGACATCTGGCCGGATCTCGTGCGGTTCGGGGCCCATTCCAAGTCGAGCCTGACGCAGGCCGGGCGGCGATACGGCGCGATGAAGCTGAAGCCCTGGCGGCGACTGCCGACCTTGGGGTTCCGCACGCTCGATCTCGTGCGCCGTGCATGGTTCGCCGGGGCCGCGAAGGGAAACGACACATGACGATCCGACGCATCCTTCTGTCGCGGCGCCGCTTCGATGCCGTGCTGCTGGCGGCCGGCTTCGCGGCGCTTGCAGCCATGCTGTCGATCGGCAAGGTGGTCTTTATCCTCTTCGCGGTCTGCGGGATCTATCTCGCCGCGATCCGCCATCGCACGATCCGCCAGTGGACGCCGGCCTTCGCCGTCACGCTCTCGGCCTGGGCGCTCTGGCAGATCGGCCTCAGCCTCGCGCGCGGCGAGCCGATCGCCGGCAACCGGGTGCTCTCCTATGCCGGGCTGGAGCTCGCGCTCGTCTTCCTGCCGCTCGGCCTCTGCCTCGTGCGCCGGCCGCTCGACGCGCTGGCGACCGGCGCACGGATCGGCCTGCTCGTGCTGCTCGTGGCGACGCCCATCCAGTTCGCGATGATCGGCGGGCGCGTCGGCCTCGGCGTCAACGAGGCGATCTTCGCCTTCGTCGCCGGGATCGTCGGCCTCGCGGCCCGCCTTCCGGCGCAGCGCCCGCTGCGGTTCCTGCCCAACGGCCCGCTCTGGACCTATCTCGCGACGGTTCCGATCGTGCTCAGCGGAACCCGCGCCGCGCTCGTGCTCATGCTGATGACCGCCGTGCTCGACCTCTACACCCTGTTCGCCCTACGCCGCCGGACGCGGCAGCAGACGTGGACGCTCCTCGGCGCCATCGCCGCGGTCGTCGTGGTCGGCGCCTATCCCGTTGGCAGCATCGTCGCAAACCGGTTCGAGGCCGGTGTCGTCGAACTCAAGAATTTCGAGGCGACGGGAAACGTCACGGGCTCGGCCGACGTGCGCCTCGTGATGTGGCGTTCGGCCGCGAGCGTCCTCGCCGAGCATCCGTGGCTGGGCGTCGGCGGCACCGTGCGGATGGACCGGGTGGCCGAGAAAGCGGGCGGCAACGCCTACATGGTCACCTATTACGAGCACCTGCACAATTTCTTCTTCGACGAGGCGCTGTCGAGCGGGCTGATCGGCTTCGCGCTTCTCGTTTCGGTCTTCGCGGCCTTCCTCGTCGCCGTGTTCCGCTCTCGCGCAAACCAACTGGAGCGCGAGACGGCCTGCGTTCTCGTGGCGTTCCTCGTCCTGTTCGGCAGCTTCCACGGCGTGCTGCTCAACGAGTGGACGCTGATCGCCGTGTTCGGCACGATGTCCGTATTGCTGACGAAACTGCGACGGGAGACGCTAGCGGCTCGCCATGCGCCGAGCCAAAGCCGATGAAGCGGGTGAAGACACCGAGCCCGGCCTCCTTCTCGTTCTCGCGCAGGGGCGCGCGACCGCTCGGCGATCTCGTGTCCGATCTCGTCGATCCGATCGTCGCCAAGAAGGCCGGCATGACCTCGGGCCTGCTGGCCGCCTGGCCGGAGATCGCCGGGCAGAGGCTGCACGAGGGGTGCCGACCCGAGAAGCTGCAATGGGCCAAGGCCGACGGCGGCACGAGCCGCGACGGCGAGTTTCAGCCGGCGACGCTGACGGTGGCCTGCGAGGGCGCCTTCGTGCTGCGGCTGCAACACGAATCGCGCGAGCTGATCGCGCGCGTCAATGCCTTCTTCGGCTATCCGGCGGTGTCGCGGCTGAAGATCGTGCAGCGGCCCGTACGGATCGAGCGGCCCAACCGGAAGGTTGCGATCCGCCCGCTCACCGCCACCGATCGGACCACCATCGCCGAGGCCACCTCGCGCATCGAGAACCCGCGGCTGAAGGCGGCGCTCGAACGCTTCGGCGAGGGGATCCTCGGCCGCAACGCCGCCCGCACCGCTCCACCCGAAGACTGACCGATCACCGCGAGTTGCGGCGGAGGCGGCAGCGTTTCCGGTGGTTTTGCCACAATCGATGCGCTAGGTCGCGATCGGAAGGGATTCGCCGTCGAACCCCATGCACGAAAGGCCGCCGCCGCCATGTCCGACCGCCAGACCTCAGCCGATCGCGCTCCTCGCTTGCGTTCGGCGGCGCGTGCCCTTCTGATTTCCGGCGTGGCCTTCGCGGCCCTCGGCTTCGCATCAGTCGCCAGTGCACAGACGACGCCGGCCGCACCTGCCGCGACCGAGCGCGCCACGAACCCGGCCGCCGCCACCGCGCCGACCTCGGACGGGAGCGTCGACGTCTCCAAGCTGATGTCGCCGCAGGCGCTGCCGGACGTGGTGATCGGCAACGCCGACGCGCCCGTGACGATCGTCGAATACGCGTCGATGACCTGCACCCATTGCCGCGACTTCCATACGGAGTCCTATCCCGCGATCAAGAAGGACTATCTCGACACCGGCAAGGCCAAGCTGATCATCCGCGAGTTCCCGTTCGATCCGCGCGCCGTGGCCGCCTTCATGCTCGCGCGCTGCGCCGGCGACGAGCGCCGCACCGCGATGGTCGACGTCCTGTTCGACCAACAGGGCGAATGGGCCGCAGCCGAGAACGCTTCCGTGGCGCTTCTGAAGATCGCGCAGCTGGCCGGCATGAGCCAGGACCAGTTCAAGGCCTGCCTGCAGAACACCGAACTGCAGGGCAAGGTCGTCGCCGTCCAGGCGGCCGGCCAGTCGGATTATGGCGTCAGCGCGACGCCGACCTTCTTCGTCAACGGCGACAAGTACGCCGGGGCCCTGTCGGCCGACCAGATGGCGGCGGTAATCGAAAAGCATCTCTGACGCGTCCCGGCTGCCGCTCCGGATTTCGTGCCGCGGAAGGGTGGCGGTACGGGATTCGGTATGTTGCGGTGCAACAATTGGCGTCGGCCGACGTTTGGCGTAGAAGGGTAGGCCGGGCGGATCGATCCGGCTTCCGGCGGCACCGAGCGGCGAACCAGACACCCCATGGCGAAGAGACTCTTCACGTTCAGGCGCGGAGCCGCGGACCGGACGGCCGACGCGAGCGAAGCGCTGGGCCTGAAAGGGTCGAACCTCGCACTTCTGGCCTCGCTCGATCTCCCGGTGCCCCCTGGCTTCACGATCTCGACGAGCGCCTGGCGCGAAGCGGCGACGAGCGGAGCGCTTCCAGCTCCGCTTCGCAACGAGCTTCTCGCGTCGATCGAATGGCTTGAAGGCGTGACCGGACGCATCTTCGACGGGGCGGAGCGTCCGCTGCTGTTGGCCGTGCGCACGAGCGCCCGTTCGGTCATGCCGGGGCTCGCCGACACCGTCCTCGACGTCGGGTTGAACAACCGCACGGTGGAGCGGCTGGCCCGTGAACTCGGCGATCTCGGCTTCGCCTTCCGCTCCTATCGACGCTTCATCGAGAGCTATTGCAGCCTCGTCCACAGCCTCGACCCCGGCGAGTTCGACGACGTCGCCGACGCCGAGCGCACCCGCGCGGGATGGGAGGGGATCGAGCCGCGGTCGCTGGTGGACTGGCGCGCGCTGATCTCGGCCTACCTCTCTTTCGTCGAAGACGAGCTCGGCGCAGCCATGCCGCAGACGCCGCTCGAGCAACTCTACCACGTGGTGGAAGCCTCGTTCGCCAGCTGGCGGACGCCGGTCGCGCGGGCCTTCCGCATGGTGCACGGCGTCGCGGAGAATGCCGGGCTGGCGGTCACCGTGCATGCGATGATCTTCAACGAGCGCGGCGAGAATTCCGGCACCGGACGCGCCATCTCGCGCGATCTGAAGTCGGGTCAGGCGGTTCTGACGGGAGAGTTCTCGCTTGGCGGGCGCGGCACCGGCGAGGTGATCGGCCAGCGCGCCGAACCGTTGGATCTCGCGACGGTCGCGCGCGATGGCCTTGCGTTTCCGGCCGATCTGGAAGCCCTCGCGAACCATGTGCGCCGTGTCGAAGCCCATATGGGCGACGTCTGCGAGATCGACTTCATGGTGGGCGACGGCGAGCTGTTCCTGCTGCAGTCGCGGATCGCCAAGCGCAACGTTGCGGAAGGTATCCGCGTCGCCGTCGAGATGGTGCGCGAGAACCTGATCACCGAGGAAGATGCGCTGCTGCGCATCGAGCCATCCTCGCTCGACCAGCTTCTGCATCCCACGATCGAGCGCGGCGAGGAAATCCTCGTCATCGGTCGCGGCATGCCGGCGTCGCCGGGTGCCGCCAGCGGGCAGATCGTCTTCACCTCGGAACAGGCGATCGCACTGGCCGCCGAGGGTCGAAAGTCGATCCTCGTGCGCAACGAGACCCTGCCGGAAGACGTCCACGGCATGCATGTGACCGAGGGCGTGCTGACGGTGCGCGGCGGCACCACGAGCCATGCCGCCGTGGTCGCGCGCGGCATCGGCAAGCCCTGCGTCACCGGCGCGGGTCTGCTGCGGGTCAACGCCGAGGCGGGCACGCTGGTGGCGCTCGGCCGCGTGCTGCATGCCGGCGACTGGCTGACGATCGACGGCTCCACCGGCGACGTGATCAGCGGTTCTCCGAAGCTGCGCCGTCCCTCGCTGACCGGCGATTTCGCGACGCTGATGGAATATGCCGACCGCGCCCGGCGCATGCGCGTGCGCACCAATGCCGAGACCCCGGCCGAGGCGCGCGCCGCGCGGGCCTTCGGCGCCGAGGGCATCGGCCTTTGCCGCACCGAGCATATGTTCTTCGAGGGCGAGCGCATCTCGATGATGCGCGAGATGATCCTGGCGCGCGACGAGGCGGGGCGACGGGCCGCGCTCGACCGCCTTCTGCCGATCCAGCGCTCGGATTTCGTCGAGCTCTTCGAGATCATGGCCGGCCTGCCGGTCACGATCCGCCTGCTCGACCCGCCGCTCCACGAGTTCCTGCCGAAGGGCGAGCAGGAGATCGCCGAGACCGCGGTCATGCTCGGCATCAGCGTGGCCGTCGTGACGGAGCGGATCGAGGCGCTGCAGGAGTTCAACCCGATGCTCGGGCATCGCGGCTGCCGCCTCGCCATCTCGCATCCCGAGATCGTCGAGATGCAGGCGCGCGCCATCTTCGAGGCCGCCATCGAGGCCGGCGAGAAGAAGGGCAAGGCGGTAGTGCCCGAGATCATGGTGCCGCTGGTGGGCCTGCGCAAGGAGCTCGACTTCGTGAAGGCGCGGGTCGACGAGGTTGCCGAACTCGTCGCCGCCGAACGCGGCCAGAGCTTCACCTATCTCGTCGGCACGATGATCGAGCTGCCACGCGCGATCGTGCGCGCCGACACCATCGCCGAGGTCGCCGACTTCTTCTCCTTCGGCACCAACGACCTGACGCAGACCGTCTACGGCATCTCGCGCGACGACGCGGCCAACTTCCTCTCGACCTACGAGCGGCAGGGCATCATCGAGCGCGATCCGTTCCAGTCGCTCGACATCGACGGCGTGGGCGAGCTGATCGCCCTCGGCGTCGAGAAGGCGCGGCGCACCCGGCCCGACATCTCGCTCGGCGTCTGCGGCGAGCATGGCGGCGATCCCGCCTCGATCGCCTTCTTCGAGCAGACGGGCCTCGACTACGTGTCGTGCTCGCCCTACCGCGTGCCCATCGCCCGGCTCGCCGCCGCGCAGGCCGCCATCCGATTCGAGCGGGCGTTGCGAGCGGCTGCCGCGCCGAAGACGCGCGGTCGCATCTGATCCCCTTGCGAACGTGATCGGCTGTTCTCGTCGGCGACCCCTGCGAACTGGACAAAGCGCGGCCGAACCGAAATCCTCGTTTCCCAAGCGTCGGATCGAAGGCGCATCGAGACGAGGGAGGATCCGGGCATGCTCGGACTGATGCAGGACTGGCCGCTTCTATGCACCAAGGTGCTGGATCACGCGGCGCTCCATCACGGACGCCGAGAGGTCGTGTCGCGGTCGGTCGAGGGGCCGATCCACCGCACCACCTACGCCGCGGTTCGCGAACGGGCGCTGCGGCTGGCGCGGCGGCTCGACATGGAGGGCATCGGGCGGGGCGAGCGCGTCGCCACGATGGCCTGGAACACATGGCGCCATCTCGAATGCTGGTACGGCATCCTCGGTGTCGGCGCCGTCTACCACACGCTGAATCCGCGCCTCTTTCCCGATCAGATCGCCTGGATCATGAACGACGCCGAGGATCGCATGATCTTCGCCGACCTGACCTTCATTCCGATTCTCGAGGCGATCGCGCCGCGCGTGCCGAGTCTGCGCAAGATCGTCGTGCTGACCGACGCCGCGCATCTGCCGGACAGCACGCTCGATCTCGTCGCCTACGAAGACTGGCTCGATGAGGCCGACGCGGACTTCCGCTGGGTCGAGGTGGACGAGCGCGACGCCGCCGGCATGTGCTACACCTCGGGCACGACGGGCAACCCGAAGGGCGTCGTCTACTCGCACCGCTCCAACATCCTGCACTCCTTCATCGCGATCCAACCCGACGCGATGAATCTTTCGAGCCCCTCGCGCGTGATGCCGGTGGTGCCGCTCTTCCACGCCAATGGCTGGGGCATCGCGTTTTCCTGCCCGATGGTGGGTGCGACGATGGTGCTGCCGGGCCCCAAGATGGACGGCGCGTCGATCTGCGAGCTTCTCGTCGGCGAGCGCGTCACCTTCTCGGCCGCCGTTCCGACGGTCTGGCTCATGCTGCTTCAGCATCTTCAGGCGAGCGGCGCGCTGTTGCCCGACCTCCAGCGCGTGGTGATCGGCGGCGCAGCCTGTCCGCGCATCGTCACCGAGACCTTCGAGACACTCTACGGCGTCGAGGTCGTGCATGCCTGGGGCATGACCGAGACGAGCCCGCTCGGCACGCTCAACGTCGCGCGGCCGGAGACGGCGGGGCAGACCGGCGAGGCTCTGTTCGATCGCAAGCAGAAGCAGGGGCAGGTGCCGTTTGGCGTCGAGATGAAGGTGACCGACGACGAGAACCGCGAACTGCCGCGCGACGGCAAGACCTTCGGCCGCCTCAAGGTGCGCGGTCCCGCCGTATCCAGCGCCTACCACCGCGGAACGGGTGGGGAGGCCTTCGATACGGATGGCTGGTTCGACACCGGCGACGTCGCCCATATCGACGAGAACGGCACGATGCAGATCACCGACCGCGCCAAGGACGTCATCAAGTCCGGCGGCGAATGGATCTCGTCGATCGACCTCGAAAATCTCGCGGTCAGCCATCCCGACGTGCTGGAGGCCGCGGTGATCGGCATCGCCCATCCCAAATGGGACGAGCGCCCGCTTCTCGTGGTGGTTCGACGGCCCGAATCGGCGCTGACGCGCGAGGCGATGCTCGACTTCATGGCCGGCAAGGTGGCGCGGTGGTGGATGCCCGACGACGTCGCCTTCGTGGACGAGATCCCCCATACCGCCACCGGCAAGATTCAGAAGATGGCGCTGCGACGGCAGTTCGAAGCCTACCGGTTGCCGGGCGTCGAGGCCCTGTCTGGCGATACCCGCGTCTGATAGGCTGAGCAGGCATTGAACGGAACGGGTGACCCTTGGCCGGACACTACCTCAGACAACGGGCGACAAGCGCCGACGCCGCCTGGTCGGCCGGACTGTTCGCGCTCGTCCTCGTTCCGACCTCGGTGCTGTTCTACCGTTTCCATCTGCTCGACCTCGACACGCTGTCCTTTTCGCTCGCGCTGGCGGGAGCGTTCGCGCTCGTCGGGCTACTGACGGCGATCGTGGCGATCGCGATCGTCTGGCATCGCGGCGCGATGGGCGGCGGGCGGGCCGTGGCCGCGCTTGTCGTCGGCTGTCTTGCGGCGCTGCCTTTCGTCGGTCTCGGCGCCTTGTTCGCGCGCTACCCCGAAGGCAATTTCGCCGAGACGATCGGGCTGGCGAGCGGCACGGTTTCACCGGCCTCGGCGGGCTCTTCGCCGGCAGACGGCACCGACGTTCTCGTCGGCCGCGACTTTCAGGCCACCGCGACCGTCGTCTACGGCGCGGTGCGCACCGCCATGGCGGCGTCCGGTATGGAAATCGAGGATGTCGAGACCTCGGCGGCGCCGCGACCGGCGCCCGGCGATCTCGGCGTGACCGGCACGGTCTCGGCGCCCATTCCGACGCCGCGCTCCACGGTCGATCCCATGCAGCCCGTCGATCGCTTCGCGGGGCTGGACGCCGACGAGTTCACCGTGAGCGGGACGGCCTACATGCCGATCCTGGCGCTGCCGAGCGACGTCACGATCCGCATCGTGGAAGACGGCAACACGACCTATGTCGACATGCGCTCGCAATCGCGCGTGCTGGAGCGTGATCTCGGGCAGAACCGGCGCATCGTGCAGGCGTTTCTCGCTCGTCTCGAATCGAGCATGGACGTGCTGGAAGGCGTGACGCCGGAGGGCTGAGAGCGATCAAGCCGGACGATACTCGGCCGTGAGCGAAACGGCGGTCTCGGCGACGACGACGCCTTTCTCCACGAGATCCTCCAGATGGGCGAGCACCGAGAGGGCCGCCGCGCCGTGCAGCTTCGGGTCGGTGCCGCGGTAGATCTGTCGAACGATCTGCGCGATCGTGCGGTCGCCGCCGCGTACCCGCTCCAGGATCGCCGCTTCCCGCATGCGCCGATGCGTTTTCAAGGCCCGCACGAAGGCCTGCGGGCGCTCCACCGGGCCGCCATGCCCCGGCAGGTATTGACGATCGTCGCGCTCCAGAAGGCGATCGAGCGAGCGCATGAAGTCCGACATGCGCCCATCCGGCGGCGCCACGACGCTGGTGGACCATGCCATGACGTGGTCGCCCGAGAAGACAAGCCCGGTGTCCTCCAGCGCGAAGGCCATATGGTTGGCGGCGTGGCCGGGCGTGGCGACGCCGGTGAAGCGCCCCGCCTGCGTCGTCAGTGTTGCGCCGTCCGCGAGGATGAGGTCCGGGCGAAACGCCCAGTCGCCTGCGGCGTCGAGCGGGTTGACCTCGCCGTCGAGCAGGGCGCGCGACAGACGATGCAGCCCTTCTGCCACGAGCGGCGCGCCCGTCTCGTCGGCGAGGCGCCGGGCGAGGGCGCTGTGATCGACATGGGTATGGGTCACGAGGATCGCCTCGACGGGGCGATCGCCGATCGCTTGCAGCAGGGCCGCGAGATGGCGCTCATCGGCCGGGCCGGGGTCGACCACCACGAAAGCGTCGCTGCCCACGAGATAGGTGTTCGTGCCCTGAAACGTCATCGGCCCGGCATTCGGCGCCGTGATCCGGCGCACGCCCGGCGCGACCTCCGTGGGCCGGCCGTGCTCCGGATGAAAGTCCATGTCGAGGGAAAGCGTCATGGCGTGGGCGTCGCTCCCGCGCGCGGTGAAGTCAAGCCGGAGCATCGCCCGGTTTGAAGAGCGCCGCGACCCGCGATATAGGCGGGCATGACCTGGACCATCGCCGCCCTCTACCGTTTCGTCCCCATCGCGGATCTGCCCGCCGAGCGGGCGCACCTGCTGGCCTATCTCGAAGCTCGCGGCGTCTACGGCACGCTGCTGCTGGCGGGCGAGGGCGTCAACGGCACGATCGCGGGAGCGAGGGAGGCGATCGACGAGGTGGTCACTGAACTCGATCGCCGGCTCGGCATCCGCCAAGGCGAGGTGAAATTCTCGCAGGCGAGCGTGCGGCCCTTCGTGCGCCTGAAGGTTCGCATTCGCCCCGAGATCATCACCATGCGGGCGCCCGAGGCGGACCCGAGCGTGCGCGTCGGCACCTATGTCCGCCCCGAAGACTGGAACGCCGTCATCGACGACCCCAAGGTGCTCGTTCTCGATACGCGCAATCGCTACGAGACGCGGGTCGGCACCTTCGCCAATGCCGTCGATCCCGGGATCGACAGCTTCACCGAGTTCAAGGCCTTCGTGGAAACCGAACTCGATCCGGCGCGCCATTCGAAGGTCGCGATGTTCTGCACCGGAGGCATCCGCTGCGAGAAGGCGTCCAGTTTCATGCTGGCCAAGGGCTTTCGGGAAGTCTTCCACCTGAAGGGCGGCATTCTCCAATATCTCGAGGACGTGCCGGAAGCGGAGAGCCGATGGAACGGCGAATGCTACGTCTTCGATGCCCGCACGGCGGTCGGGCCGGCGGTGGCGGAAGCCGAATGGCACCGATGCTTCGGTTGTGGAGAGCCGCTGACACCGGAGGAGACGAAGCTCGCGACCTACGAGGAAGGCGTCTCGTGCCTTCACTGCGCCGAGCGCCTCTTGCCGGCCCGCGCCGAAGGGTTGCGCATGCGCCATCGTCAACGGCAGCGGTAATCCACAGGGTTCATGCGCCTGTGGACAAACCGGGCGCGATCGGGCGAGCCCGTCGCCGCAGTGCAACAAATAGGTGATAAATCGGTTCGCATGTGAGTTTGAGCCGACGGAGTATGGTCGTGCAGGCGTTCCGAGATCGTAGGCTTCAGGTCGTCGGCTTTGCCGGCGCGACATTCGCATCGCTCTACTTCGCGTCGGAGCAGATCGACGCTCTCGCCTTCGCCCCGGTGCAGGGGCGCGTCGGGGAAACGATCGCGGAATTGCGAGCCACGCTTCCGGCCGACCAGTCCGACGGAACCGTGCTCGAGGACGTCGGCTTCGATGGTCGCCGCGTGACGCTGACCTTCCTCGGCGACGCCCGGCTGGACATGCGGATGATCCGAGATTCCGGGCGGGACGAGAAGTGCAAGGTCTGGGGCCGCTCGCTGCGGACGCGCGAGATCGGCAGCGTCGAATACCGCTATCGCGTCGAGGGCAGCACGAGTTCGGTCTTCATCGATCGCAGCGTCTGCGGTTGACGTTTTTCGCAACGCCCGCAGGCGACGCAAGTCGTGACGAACGATGGTGCGGCAGCTCCGAGCCGATGTTTCGGACGATCACGTCGACATTCGCAGATGAATCGTAATGTCGCGGACGTCTCGAAAGCTTCGCCGTTCGAGTGGCCCGATCTCGATGAGCCGGCGTTCACCACCTGATCTTCGAGCGCGTGATTTTTGCGGCAGCGTCATCGAACTGCGTGCCGTTACGGCTGATTGTTTCCATCGCGTGCGAGGTGATGAAGCCTGCTGCAGCGTGTCCGCGTTGAGTCTCTGGTGGGCCTAAACCACGCAAGTGGGAGCCCTGATGCCTGGCCTACGCGCTGGAGTGACTAACGCGATCAAAACTTGCATCCAAGACGTGCAATCAATCGTGCGTCGGTTCTTTCGATGGGCCAGCCGGTGCCACGTCGCATACCCCGTCTGCCAACCGACCAAATGGCGGGGCTGCGCTTGGCGGAGTGGTTCTGCGGGACGACCAGAAGGGCCGACGGCGTGGCGACCAAGACCACAAACCTGGGTCTCGGTCGCCACCCCAATCAACCGATCAGCCCTTGGCGGGACGGGGGCGGCGGGGCTTGCCCTGCGCCTTGAACGAGCCGCGCGGACCGGCGTCGTCGGTCTTGCGCGCTGCGGGCCGCGGGTGCTGCGGCGGGCGCGAGCGGCCCGGCCGGTCCTGGGGACGCCCGGCCGGCGGAGCCCCATCGGCGAAGGTGATGGTGATGTCGTCGTCCGTGCCCTCGGCGCTCGCGGCGAAGCGCTTGGCGGCGGCTTCCGCGATCTCGAACTTCGTTTCCTTGTCGAAGATGCGGATGGCGCCGATGTCGTCGCGTGTGATCTTGCCGCGACGGCAGAGCAGCGGCAGGAGCCATTTGGGGTCGGCATTGTTGTTGCGGCCGATGTCGAGGTGGAACCAGACCGTCGGGCCGTTGGAGCGGCTGCGCGGGGCTTCGCCTTCCGGGCGCTCGCGGCGGTCGGGCTTGCCGTCGGCCGAGTCGCGGCCGCCCTTCACCGAACGCGGCTCGCCGGGATCGTAGACGTCTTCCGGCTCGGGCAGGCGCTGGCGATAGACGCGGGCGAAGGCGGCGGCGATCTCTTCGGCCGGACGCTTGCGCAGCAGCTCGCGGCCGAGTTCCAGATCCTCCTCGCTCGGCTCGTCCGTCAGGATGGGATCGTCGAGCAGGCGCTGGCGGTCGAGCTCCCGGATCTCTTCGGCCGAGGGCGCGGCGCCCCAGATCGGGCGAATGCGCGCTTCCGTGAGAAGTCGGTCGGCCTTGCGGCGGCGCGACAGCGGCACGAGCAGCACGGAGACGCCCTTGCGGCCCGCGCGTCCGGTGCGGCCGGATCGATGCTGCAGCGTCTCGGCGTCGTTCGGCAGTTCGGCGTGGATGACGAGGCCGAGGCTCGGCAGATCGATGCCCCGGGCGGCGACGTCGGTGGCCACGCAGACCCGCGAACGGCCGTCACGCAGCGACTGGAGCGCTTGGTTGCGCTCGGACTGGCCGAGCTCGCCCGACAGCGCGACGGCGGCGAAGCCGCGATCGAGCAGGCCGGTGTGGAGGTGGCGCACCTGCTCGCGCGTGTTGCAGAAGACGAGCGCCGAGGGCGACTCGGACTGTCGCAGCAGGTTGACGACCGCATGCTCGACCTCGGTCGGTGCGACGCGGATGGCACGATACTCGATGTCGACGTGGCTGCTGGTGCCCGCCGTCACCTCGATCCGCAGCGCATCCTTCTGGTGGCGCTTGGTCATCGCCGTGATCGACTTCGGCAGCGTGGCCGAGAACATCAGCGTGCGACGGCTGGCGGGGGTCGCCTCGAGAATGAACTCGAGATCCTCGCGGAAGCCGAGATTGAGCATCTCGTCGGCTTCGTCGAGAACCACGGCCTTGAGGTTCGCGATGCGCAGACGTCCGCGCTCGAGATGATCGCGCAGGCGGCCGGGCGTGCCGACGACGATATGAGCGCCGCGCGCCAACGCCTTCTGCTCGGCACGCGGATCCATGCCGCCGACGCAGGTGACGACCCGCGCGTTGATCTTGGCGTAGAGCCATTCGAGTTCGCGCTGGACCTGAAGCGCGAGTTCGCGAGTGGGCGCCACGATAAGCGCGAGCGGGTCGCCGGCCTCGGGCAGCGCGTCACTGTCGCCAAGCAGCGTCGAGACGAGCGCCAGGCCGTAGGCGACGGTCTTGCCGGAGCCGGTCTGCGCGGAAACGAGAAGGTCGCGGCCTTCGGCGTTGGGCTCGATCACCGCGTCCTGAACGGGCGTCGGCTCGTGATATTCACGCTCGGTGAGCGCAGCGGAAATAGCGGGATGGGTCGGGCGGAAAGGCACCGGGGTCGTCCTCGATTGAAGGACGCTCCTTCGACAGGCGTCCGTGCGCGACCAAACTTCGGTCCCGCGATTCATTTCGGAATGGTGGGGATCCGAAATGAACCACGATCGGCTCGGTCGGACACGCAGGATAGCTCGCGCCGCCCGGCGCTAGATGCCGGACGAAAACGAGCGACTGCCTCGAAACCACCTGTTGCCGCAGCCTATAGGGAACACAGCGGCAAAAAGACACCCCTTGCAGTGCGAAAACGTCGGAAAACGAGCCGTCATCGTTCTCGGGCGAGCGCAGCGGGGCCGAGGCCGGACGGACGCGATCGCTCCGAACTGAGGCGCATTCCTCACTCGTCATTCGCAACGCGGGATCAGCGGTCGCGCAGCGCATTCATCACGAGAAACGTCGCCGACGCCCGGTTCTCGACGCCGAGCTTCGCGAACACGACTTCGAGGTGCTTGTTCACCGTGCGCGGGCTGAGATCGAGAATCGCCGCGATGTCGCGGTTGGACTTGCCGCGGGCGAGCCAGAGCAGCACGTCGGCCTCGCGCGCCGTCAGCGGAAAGAGCCCGCGCAGGAAAGCCTCGTCGCCGCCGGTCTCGTCCGCCACGAGCCGCACGAGATACTCGTCGTCGCCCACCTTGCCGAGCAGCGACAGCTGAAGTTCGGTGCCGTCGGCGGCGAGCAGCCGAGCAGCGGCCGGGGGGCTGCCGGTCACGCCATCGAGAAGGCGCTTGCGCAAGTCCGCCGGCACCATGAGGACGCCGTCGACCGAGGGAAGTGCCGACTGAAGCAGGCGCGTCGCCTGCGGGGTCGACCAGAGGACGGTTCCCGCCCGATCCACCGCCAGAAGAAAGCGTCCCGCGGTATCCAAGGCGGTGCGGGCACTCTGTGCGGTGCGCGCGTTGGTCAGATGCACGCGCATGCGCGCGAGCAGTTCGTCGGGCACGATCGGCTTGGTGACGTAGTCGACGCCGCCGGCCTCCAGCCCCTCGACGATGTGCTCGGTCTCCGTCAGGCCGGTCATGAAGATCACGGGCACATGGCGCAGCGCGGCATCCGCCTTGAGCCGCCGCGTCGTCTCGAACCCGCCCATGCCCGGCATCACCGCGTCCATCAGCACGACGTCGGGTGTGACGTGTCCGGCGATGGCCAGCGCCTGCTCTCCGTCGAGCGCCACGAGCACGGTCGCGCCGGTCTGTTCGATGGCATCCGTCAACATGCGCAGCGTATCCGGCGAATCGTCGACGACGAGAATGATGTCGCGAACGCCGCCCGGCGGGACCGCGCCGTCCGGGTGCCGTCCGGGCTCGGCGTCTCGCCCGTCACCCAAGGTCGATCGTCTCCAGCGCCGCGACGAAGCGCGCGAGATCGAAGCTGCGGACGTGGACCCGAAGGGATTCGGAGAACGGACGATGGATGGGGTCGGTCTCCAGGGCGGTCAGCTTCTGCTCGATGCCTCTGACATAGCCGATCCGGCCGAGTTGGAGAAGTTCGGCGACGTGCTCGGGGCCGGGCACCACGAACGGAGCGGACGGAGCGGGGCGCGCTTTGGCCTCTTCCTCCGCGGCGTTCGTCCATTCGAGATCCAGCGTGTCGCGGATGCGAGCGGTAAGCTGGCGCAGGTCGAAGGGTTTGGGGACCATGCCCTGGACCACCAGCTCCTGTTCGGCAGGGACGAGCGGGGTGTCGCTGAGCGTCGCCGACAGCATGACGATGGCGCCGCTCTGGCCGCCGGCGCGAAGCTGGCGCGCCAGCGTCCAGCCGTCCATGCCCGGCATCTGGATGTCGAGGAGGAACAGGTCGGGCCGGATCTCGGCGATGAGCGACAGGGCGGTCGGCCCGTCGGCGGCGGTCAGCACGATGAAGCCGAGCGGGCGCAGAACCTCCACCATGAGGTCGCGATGGGTCTCGTCGTCGTCCACCACGAGCACGGTGCGCCGCGCCCCGCGATAGCCGCGGACCGGCTCGGTCGGGGTGGCTGCGGCGAGGGTCGCGCGGCCGCTCGACGGTGCGACCGCCGACAGCATGACGCGGACCTCGAACCGGCTGCCGGCGCCGGGCTGGCTGTCGACGCGCACGTCGCCGCCCATGAGGTTGGCGAGCAGCCGCGTGATGGTCAGCCCGAGGCCGAGGCCCGGTGCCTTGCCGCGCGCCGCGCTGCCGCGCTCGAAGGGTTCGAAGACGCGGGCGAGCTCGTCGGCCGCGATGCCGGGACCCGTGTCGGTGACGGTGAGCGTCGCGACCTGGCTGCGATAGGCGACGTCGAAGGTGACGCTGCCGTGTTCGGTGTATTTGACGGCGTTCGACAGGATGTTGATGAGGATCTGCCGCAGGCGCTTCTCGTCGGTGCGCACGGTCTCGGGCAGGATCGCGGGCCGGTTGAAGCGGAAGTCGAGGCCCTTGGCCGAGGCCTGCAGCGCGAACATCTCGACGAGCTGGGCGAGGAAGTCGGGCAGCTGTACCTCGCTGCGCTGAAGCTGCAGGCGGCCGGTCTCGATCTTGGAGATGTCGAGCAGGCCGTCGATCAGGCCCGACAGGTGTTCGGCGGAGCGCCGGATGACGCGGATGCCGCCGACCTTGGCGGCTGGGATCGCCGCGTCCTGCTCCAGAAGCTGCGCGTAGCCGAGCACGGCGTTGAGCGGCGTGCGCAATTCGTGGCTCATGCCGACGACGTAGCGGCTCTTGGCGAGACTGGCGGCTTCCGCCATCTCCTTGGCCGACTGCAGCGCCGCGTCCGTGCGCCGGTGCGCCTCGATCTCCTTCAGGAGCAGCGTCGTCTGGCGGGCCGATTCTTCCTGCGCCACGCGCCGGCTCTCCTGCGCCAGCACGAAGAACCATGTGGAGATTCCGGCGACGATGAGGAGGATGAAGAAGGCCGCCCAGAGCGCCTTGGCGATCACCTCCGTGTCGTCGGGGCTGGCGAGGATCGCCTGATAGTAGATGATCGAGAGGACGATCGAGATGATGGCGGCGAGCAGCGCCAGCCCGCCGAGATAATGGCCGAGGCGCGAGTTGATCCGCTGGGCCACGGCGGTCGGCAGCGTCGCATGGGCGGCTGTCGCGATCTGCGCCGAGAAGCGCGCATGCGGCTTGCAGAGGTCGTGGCAGCGTGCGTCGAGCGAGCAGCAGAGCGAGCAGATCGGCGCGGCGTAGGCCGGGCAATAGGCCATGTCTTCGGGCTCGAACGCGTGTTCGCAGATCGAGCAGTCTATCTCCACCCGGTGCTTCCAGGCGGCGCGCGGCTTGCGGGCGAGATAGTAGCGCCCATCCGTGGCGTAGGCGATGAGGGGCGCGGTGATCAGGGCGACGCCGAGCGCCAAGAAGGCCGACAGCGCCTCGGCCGTCTCGCCGAGCCAGCCGCCGAAGGCGATCAGCGAGACGAGGGTCGCCAGCCCCATCGAGCCGAGGCCCACGGGGTTGAGGTCGTAGAGATGGGCGCGCTTGAACTCGATGCCTTTCGGCGAGAGGCCGAGCGGCTTGTTGATCGCGAGATCGGCGACGATGGCGCCGAGCCATGCGACCGCGACATTGGCGAAAAGCCCGAACGTGACCTCCAGCGCGCCGTAGATGCCGAGCTCCATGAGAAGGAGGGCGATCGCGACGTTGAACAGCAGCCAGACCACGCGGCCGGGATGGCTGTGGGTGAGGCGCGAGAAGAAGTTCGACCACGCCAGCGACCCCGCATAGGCGTTCATAACGTTGATCTTCAGCTGCGAGACGACGACGAAGGCCGCCGTCAGCACCGCTGCGGCGACGGGCGAGGGCAGCACGAAGCCGAAGGCGATGTCGTACATATAGGCGGGTTCCGAGGCGTGCTCGGGTGCGACGCCCGAGCGCAGCGCCAGCACCGCCAGGAACGAGCCGAAGAAGAGCTTCGGCGCGCCGAGCACGATCCAGCCGGGACCAGCCGAGAACAGCGCGAACCACCAGGAGCGCGAGGGCCGGCCCTTCTGCGCCGGCAGGAACCGCAGGATGTCCACCTGCTCGCCGATCTGCGGCATCAGCGCCAGAATCACCGAGGCGGCGGCGCCGAACTTGAGGATGTCGAGGCTGTTGGTGCCGGCGGGGTCGTGGAGGCCGGGAAAGTTCACCCAGGCGTGAAGGGAGCCCCAGTCCTGCCAGAGGATGAACCCCACCGGCAGGATGTTGAGGATGATCCACATCGGCTGCGTGACGAGCTGGAACCGGCTGATCCAGGCGACGCCATGCGTCACCAGCGGCACCACGGCCACGGCCGAGATGATGTAGCCGAGCCAGACGGGGATGCCGAAGGCCAGCTCGAGCGCCGCCGTCATGATGGAGGCCTCCACCGCGAAGAGGATGAAGGTGAAGGTGGCGTAGATCAGCGAGGTGATGGTGGAGCCGATGTAGCCAAAGCCGGCGCCGCGGGTGAGGAGGTCGATGTCGACGCCGTATTTCGCCGCGTAGTGGCTGATCGGAATGCCGGTGAGGAGCAGCACGAGGCCGACGACGAGGATGGCGGCGGCGGCGTTGGTGAAGCCGAAGGAGAGGGTGATCGCGCCGCCCACGGCTTCGAGCGCCAGGAAGGAGATCGCGCCGATCGCCGTTTGCGAGACCCGCGGCGCCGTCCAGCGGCGGGCGGACTTGGCGGTGAAGCGCAGCGCGTAGTCTTCGAGCGTCTGGTTGGCGACCCAGCGATTGTACTCGCGCCGGACGGGAAGAATGCGCTGCCGTCCTGCCATGTCGGTCCTTCGCATCCTGCCAGGGAAAAAGCGCGACTCGCCGGTTCCCATAGCCGATCCGACACGGCCCTGGCCTACGTCATTTGACGTATACCACTCGTTCACATTCCGGCCGATGGTCCCCGGCAGCGGCGAGTGCGCCGCAACACATCTCGATCGAGGGGAACCACCCATGCGACTTTCCACGAAAGCCGGCTGGCTCTTGAGCGCCTATGCGGGAGCCATGATCGCTTCCGGTGCCTCGGCCTTCGCTGCCGACGACACGATCAAGGTCGGCATCCTCCATTCGTTGTCGGGCACGATGGCGATCTCGGAGACGACCCTGAAGGACGCCATGCTGATGCTCATTGACGAGCAGAACGCCAAGGGCGGCCTGCTCGGCAAGAAGCTGGAAGCGGTGGTGGTGGATCCCGCGTCCGACTGGCCGCTCTTCGCCGAGAAGGCGCGCGGCCTGATCGCGCAGGACAAGGTCTCGGCGGTGTTCGGCTGCTGGACGAGCGTGTCGCGCAAGTCGGTCCTGCCGGTGTTCAAGGAACTCGACTCCATCCTCTTCTACCCGGTGCAGTACGAGGGCGAGGAGTCCGAGCGCAACGTCTTCTACACGGGCGCCGCGCCGAACCAGCAGGCCATTCCGGCCGTCGACTACCTGATGGGCGAGGGCGTCGAGCGCTGGGTGCTGGAAGGCACCGACTACGTCTATCCGCGCACCACGAACAAGATCCTCGAGGCCTACCTGCAGGCCAAGGGCGTGAAGCCCGAGGACATCAAGACCAACTACACCCCGTTCGGCTTCTCCGACTGGCAGACCGAGGTCTCCGCGATCAAGGAGTTCGGCGCCTCCGGCAAGAAGACGGCCGTCGTCTCGACGGTGAACGGTGACGCCAACGTGCCGTTCTACAAGGAGCTTGCGAACCAGGGCATCACCGCCGAGCAGACGCCGGTCATGGCCTTCTCGGTCGGCGAAGAGGAGCTCGCGGGCATCGACACCAAGCCGCTGGTCGGCCACTTGGCCGCCTGGAACTACTTCCAGTCGGTGGAGACACCCGAGAACGAGGCGTTCATCGCCAAGTGGAAGGAGTTCACCAAGAACGACAAGCGCGTGACCAACGACCCGATGGAAGCCCATTACATCGGCTTCAACATGTGGGTGAAGGCGGTCGAGAAGGCCGGCACGATCGATCCCGATGCGGTGATCGACGCGATGGTCGGCGTGTCCGTGCCGAACCTCACCGGCGGCTACGCCTCCATGGGCGCCAACCACCACATCACCAAGCCGGTGCTGA
Organism: Aureimonas pseudogalii; assembly: GCF_014196835.1. Taxonomy (GTDB): domain Bacteria; phylum Pseudomonadota; class Alphaproteobacteria; order Rhizobiales; family Rhizobiaceae; genus Aureimonas; species Aureimonas pseudogalii. The sequence goes on along the minus strand of NZ_JACIEK010000006.1, from coordinate 185,745 downwards.
TCGGCGAGATCCAGGACGACGGCCAGTTCGAGGTCGTCTACGAGACGCCTGGCCTCGTGCTCGGCGACGAGTGGTCCGACTTCCTGCCGGAGTCCAAGCCCCTGATCGCTGACTGGCGGGCTCCGATGTCCTGCGGAAACTTCAACACCGCGACCGGCAAATGCGGCGGTGCAGGCACGCAGGCCGCGGCCAACTGAGCCCAGCGCTTTCGGCCTGCGTCACTTGAGGCAGACCTCCGCATCAGGGCGGCCCGACCCCACGGGTCGGGCCGCCCGCTTCCTTCGATCATCTCGCAATCGCGCCGGCCTCGGGCCTTCGCGACGGGGAACGGGACCGATGACGATCTCTCTGCGCCAAACCCTCGGTGGTTTCCTCGAAACTTTGTTGCTGGTGATCGCGCTCGTCGCGGGTGCGTTTCTCGCCACGACGGGGCGAAGCTGGGCGCAGGCCGCAGACCCCGCCGCGCTCATCCAGCAGTTCGGCGGCAAGAAGAGCTTCGACGACACCGAGGCCACCATCAAGGCGCTCGCCGCCACCGGCGATCCCGAGGTCGCCCGTGCGCTGAACGCGCTTGCGGACGGTAACCTTTACTATGGCAAGACCGACAACCGCGTCGTCATCGGCACGGCGGAGGGCACCGCAGTCGCGGTGAGCGACCCGCTGACCGGCGCCGATCTCGGCGAGCAGCCGAAGGCGGCGCTCGAAAAGGTCCGCGTCAAGAACTCCATTCGCACGCTCGTCGCCGACGCCATGGGCGCGCTGACCCTCGGCTCGCCCGATCCCGCGCGCCGACTCGGTGCCGCCGCCTCGCTTTTCGAAAACGCCGAACCGGCGCAATTGCCGATGCTCGACGCCGCGCTCGCAAAAGAGGAGGTGGCGTCCATCCGCACCAAGCTCGCCGAGGCCCGTGCCGTCGCCATGATCCGGTCGGACGCCGGGAGCGACGACAAGCTCGCGGCGATCCAGACCCTCGTCGGACGCGGCGACCGTTCGGCGCAGAATGTGCTGGCGAGCCTGGAAACAAATGCCGATCCTGCCGTCTCCGCCGCCGCCAAGGCCGGCGTCGCGGGCATCGCGCAGACGATCTCGCTCTGGGCCGCCATCCAGAACGTCTGGTACGGCCTCTCGCTCGGCTCAGTGCTGCTGCTCGCCGCCATCGGCCTCGCCATCACCTTCGGCGTCATGGGCGTCATCAACATGGCGCATGGCGAGATGGTGATGCTCGGCGCCTACACGACCTTCGTGGTACAGCAGACGATGCGCGACCACGCCCCGCAATGGCTGGACTACTCGCTCGTTCTAGCGCTGCCGCTCGCCTTCCTCGTCGCCGGCTTCGTCGGCTTCGTCATGGAGCGCGGGCTCATCCGCTTCCTCTACGGCCGGCCGCTGGAGACGTTGCTCGCGACCTTCGGCGTCTCGCTGATCCTGCAGCAGACGATCCGCACGATCTTCGGGCCGACCAACCGCGAGGTTGGCAACCCCTCGTGGATGTCCGGTTCCTTCGACGTCGGGCTGATGTCGGTGACCTGGAACCGGCTCTGGATCATCGTCTTCGCGCTGGCCGTCTTCGCGGCGCTGCTCTTCGCACTGAACCGCACCTCGGCGGGCCTGAAGATGCGCGCGGTGACGCAGAACCGGAAGATGGCCGCGGCGATGGGCATCCGCACGCCGATGGTGGACGCGATGACCTTCGCGCTCGGCTCGGGCATCGCCGGCATGGCGGGCGTCGCGCTCTCGCAGATCGACAACGTCTCGCCCGACCTCGGGCAGGGCTACATCATCGACAGCTTCATGGTGGTCGTGTTCGGCGGGGTCGGGAACCTTTGGGGCACGCTGGTGGGCGCCATGTCGCTCGGCATCGTCAACAAGCTGCTGGAGCCCTATGCCGGCGCCGTGCTCGGCAAGATCGTGGTGCTCGTCCTCATCATCCTCTTCATCCAAAAGAAGCCGCGCGGGCTCTTCGCCCTCAAGGGAAGGTTCGTCGACGCATGATCACCGCCCGCTTCCTCGGCCCCCGCGTCGTCTGGCTGGCAATCGCGCTCTTGGCCGCCGCCGTGCTCGTGCCGCTCTCCAACCTCTGGCTGCCCGCCGGCCACGCGCTGCGCATTCCCGACTACATGATGCCGCTGCTCGGCAAGTATCTGGCCTATGCGATCCTCGCCTTGGCGCTTGATCTCGTCTGGGGTTACGTCGGCATCCTCTCGCTCGGCCACGGTGCGTTCTTCGCGCTCGGCGGCTATGCGATGGGCATGTACCTGATGCGCCAGATCGGCTCGCGCGGCACCTACGGCAACGCCGTGCTGCCCGATTTCATGGTGTTCCTCAACTACAAGGAACTGCCCTGGTTCTGGCTCGGCTTCGACCAGTTCTGGTTCGCGGCGCTGATGGTCGTCCTGGTGCCGGGTCTGCTCGCCTTCCTCTTCGGCTACTTCGCCTTCCGCTCTCGCGTCACCGGCGTCTACCTGTCGATCATCACGCAGGCGATGACCTACGCGCTGCTGCTCGCCTTCTTCCGCAACGACATGGGCTTCGGCGGCAACAACGGCCTGACCGACTTCAAGGAGATCCTCGGCTTTCCGATCCAGGCGGGCACCACGCGCGCCGGGCTCTTCGCCGCCACCGCCGTCATCCTCGCGGGCTTCGTGCTGATGGTCGGCGCGATCACGCGATCGAAGCTCGGGCTGCTGATGGTCGCGGTGCGCGACGCCGAGAGCCGCACGCGCTTTCTCGGCTGGCGGGCCGAGCACGTGAAGCTCTTCGCCTTCACGCTCTCGGCCGTGATGGCAGGTGTCGCCGGGGCGCTCTACGTGCCGCAGGTCGGCATCATCAATCCCGGCGAGTTCGCGCCGCTCAACTCGATCGAGGTCGTCGTCTGGACGGCGGTCGGCGGGCGTGGAACGATCCTCGGGCCGGTGATCGGCGCGCTGCTCGTCAACGGCGGCAAGAGCTACTTCACCGCCGCGGCGCCCGAAGCCTGGCTCTTCATCCTCGGCGGTCTCTTCGTGGTGGTGACCCTGTTCCTGCCGCGCGGCATCGTCGGCACGATCGACCACGGCTGGTCGGCGCTTGGGGACCGCCGCCGCGCCGCCCGCGCCGAGAAGGGCGCCGACGAGACCGGTGTCGTAACCCCCGTCGCCAACCCTGCGGAGTGAGCCCGATGAACTCGACGAGCTTCGAACCGACAGCCTTCGCGCCTACGCGCGTCTCACCGCATCCCTTCGCCACGCAAAGAGCCGAGCGCGCCGAGGCCGAGGCGAAGCTGCGCCCGCCGCGCGGCGAGACGCTTCTCTACCTCGACGGCGTCAACAAGACGTTCGACGGGTTCAAGGCGATCAACGACCTGTCGCTGGTGGTGGCGCGGGGCGAGATGCGGGCGATCATCGGCCCGAACGGCGCCGGCAAGACCACGATGATGGACATCATCACCGGCAAGACGCGGCCCGATTCCGGCGACGTCTATTTCAACGGCACCACGGACCTCACCCAGCACGACGAGGCCGACATCGCCTCGATGGGCATCGGCCGCAAGTTCCAGAAGCCCACCGTCTTCGAGAGCCACACGATCGAAGACAACCTGCGCCTCGCCATGACCGGCAGCCGATCGATCTTCACCGCGCTGCTGCATCGCAAGGGCGCGCAGGAGCGCGCGAAGATCGACGAGATCCTGGCGACGACGCGACTCGGGCCCAAGCGCCACACGCTCGCCGCCGATCTCAGCCACGGCCAGAAGCAGTGGCTGGAGATCGGCATGCTGCTGGCGCAGGACCCCGAACTCCTGCTCGTGGACGAGCCCGTGGCCGGCATGACCGACGCCGAGACCGAGGAGACCGCGCTACTGCTGCGCGAGATCGCCGAGACGCGCTCGGTGGTGGTGGTCGAGCACGACATGCATTTCGTGCGCGCGCTCGGCGTGAAGGTGACGTGTCTGCACGAGGGCCACGTCCTCGCCGAAGGTCCGCTCGATCAGGTCTCGGCCGATCCGCGCGTCGTCGAAGTCTATCTGGGGCGCTGAGCATGCTGACCGTATCCAACGTCGATCTCTACTACGGCGCGGCGCAAGCCCTGCGCGGCGTCTCGCTCTCGGCGAAAAAGGGCGAGATCACCTGCGTCCTCGGGCGCAACGGCGTCGGCAAGACGAGCCTGATGCGGGCGATCGTCGGCCAGCAGGGCATCCGACGCGGCGAGATCGCGCTCGGCGGCACCGACCTGAAGGGCGAGGCGCCCTATCGCCGGGCGCGGCGCGGCATCGGCTTCGTGCCGCAGGGGCGGGAGGTCTTCCCGCTGCTCACCGTGAAGGAGAATCTGCAGACCGGCTTCGCGCCGCTGAAGCGCGCGGATCGCACCGTTCCCGATCATGTCTACGAGCTGTTCCCGGTGCTGAAATCCATGCTCGGGCGGCGCGGCGGCGATCTCTCCGGCGGCCAGCAGCAGCAGCTCGCCATTGGCCGCGCGCTCGTGATGCGGCCTAACCTCCTGGTGCTGGACGAGCCCACGGAAGGCATCCAGCCCTCGATCATCAAGGATATCGGCCGCGCCATCCGCTTCCTCAAGGAGGAGGCGGGCATCGCGGTGCTGCTGGTCGAGCAGTATCTCGATTTCTGCCGGGAGCTGGCGGACAAGGTCTACATCATGGATCGAGGCCAGATCGTCTTCGAAGGCGTCGGCGCCGATCTCGACGATCCCGAGGTGCACAAGCATCTGACCGTCTGATCCGGCAGCCGCAGACGGCGCCTCGTGATCGTGGGTGACCGGAGAACTTTGCCGGCCATGGGTCGGCCGCGTTAACCGTTTGTTCGTCTATCCTGCACGCGGGCTGCGATATCGTCTATCAGACGAAACTTCTTCGCCACCGCTGCAGTCCGAGAGGCGACATATTGCTTCGAGCGTTCCGTTTTCGCCACGCCCACGGCGCTCGGCAGTCGGGCGGGTCCGAACTCCGGCTTCGGCAAGTTACGGCGCCCCGCCCCGCGGCCTCCGACCCGTCCGTAGCTCGGCGGATCGCGCTGCTACGGATCTGTCTGATCTGCGTCATCGTCTTCATTCATGTGCCGGTGCCCGGCGAATTTGCCGATCCGCGGAGCGGTGCGTTCGCGCTCATCCGCTCGATCCTGTGCGACGGCCTCTTTCGCGTCACGGTGCCGGTGCTCACCGCGATCTCGGGTTATCTCCTGTTTCGCTCCGGCCTCGATCGGCGTTGGGGCGACCTAGTCTCGCGCAAGTCACGGACCATCCTCCTGCCGCTGGTGGTCTGGAATCTGCCGCTGGTCGTCGCGCTCTATGTCGTCGAGGCGAGACACCTGACCGGCCACGCCTTCGTCGCGCCCGCCTATCCGTTCGACCTCGCGAACTGGATCGACATGACGCTCGGCCTCACCGCGCAGCCGGTGAACTACCCGCTCTACTTCCTCCGCGATCTTATCGTCCTCAGCTTCCTGGCGCCGCTCTTCGGCATGGCGCTTCGGCGTGCGCCCTGGTTCGGCCTCGCCGCCGTGACGCTCGTCTTCTACCCCGATCTCGACGGGCTGCTGGTCACGCGCGACACGATGGCGATCACCTTCTATCTCGGCGGCCTCGCGGCGACGCGGCGCTGGGACCTCACCGCCCTCGACCGGTTCTGGCCGGTCTGCTTCGGGCTTCTCGTCCTTGGCGCCACGTTGATCGGCACGCAATATCTCGCCGACATCCGCGGGTTCACGGCACTGGCGCCGCTCTTGGTCTGGCCGCTCACCGCAGCGGTGGTCGATCACCCCGCGGCACGCCGTCTGGCGGCGGCCTCGTCCGTGAGCTTCGCCGTCTTCGTCTCACACGCGCCGATCCTGCTGGCCTTCTGGCTGGTGTTCGAACGGTTCGGCACGGTCGGATCCTATCCGCTCTTCTGGCTGCTCGCTCCGCTCGCGGCGATCGGCGTCGCGGTCGGTGTGCGGACGATCCTCTACCGCGTCGCGCCGCGTTGCGCGGCGCTTGTCTACGGCGCCCGCTGATGGTCGAGGGGATGAATCCGGTGCGGACCTCGCATCTCGATGTCGGGGAGGGAGCGCGGGCGCTGTTGCGAAGCGTCGCGATCGCGGGCGCGGCGCTCGCAATCGTCGCCTTCGCGGTGTTCGCGCATACAGTGCATCCTGCCATCGCCATCGGCGGGACGGTGGTGATCTCGGCCGCGGCCTATCTCGGCAACCGGGCGCTCGCCGTCACGATGCTGCTGGCTGCGGCGCTGTTTCAGAACCTCGTCGTGTCGTTGGCTTCGCCCGAGATCACCGTCGGCGATTTCGATCTCGCGCGGGCCTACAGCTTCCTCATGCTCGCCACGATCTGGCCGCTGGCCTATGGGGAACACTGGATCCGGTTTCGGGGCCTCAGCGCGGCGACGGATCGCCACCTCCTCGTGACCAGCGCGGCGCTCGGTGCGATCGGGCTCTACCTGTTGATCGGCATGGTCTCCAGCCCGTCCTCGGCGGTGATCTACCTGCGCAACGTCGCGACGGGGCTTCTGCTCTACCAGATCGCGCTGATCGCCATGCGCCGCGAGACGCTGCGGCTGCAGACCGTCATCGCCATCCTCGCGGCGCTGGTGGCCGGGTGCGGCTATGTCGAACTGCTGTTTCGGGCGGAATGGCTGCGCTTCACCCAAGGCGAAGCCTATTGGGCGCTGTCGATGGCCGACGCGACGGTCACCTCCTACTGGGACAAGCAGGCGGCAGAAACGGGCGTCGTCATGCTCGGGCTGGTCGACACGTTCCGGATCACGCTCTTCAACACGCCGCTGCTGGCGGGGTTGGACATCCAGCTGTCCCGCCTCTTCGGCCCCAACATGCACGCGATCAGCTTCGGCTACGCGCTGGCCTTCCTCAGCGTCTATGCCCTGTTCACGGCGCGCTACGTCCTGGCCGCGGCGCTTGTGCCGCTTCTCGTGCTGACCAGCGTCAAGGGCGCCATCATCGTGGTTGCATCGACCGGTCTCGGCTGGGTTCTGTCCCGGCTGTTCGGCACCCGCCTCGCATTCGGATGCCTCGTCGCTCTGCTCGTCGTCTACTCCGCCGTCGGCATCGTCGTCGGTCGCCAGATCGGCGACTTCCACGTGCTCGGCCTGATGGGCGGCGTCTTCAACTTTCTCGAGTTTCCGATCGGCCATGGCCTCGGCGCGGGTGGAAATCTCAACATCGACTTCGCGACGCTGAACTGGCCGGAGTATCAGGCCGCCGGACGCACGCCGTTCGCGATGGAGAGCGCCGTCGGCGTGCTGCTCTACCAGATGGGTTTCTCCACCGCGTTCCTCCTTGGCGTCTATGTCTGGCTCGCATGGCGCACGACCCTCATCGCCGCGCGCACGCGCGATCCGCTGCATCTCGCGGTCGGTTTCGCGCTGCTGGCGATCGTCTTCAACGGCCTCTTCCAGGAAGAGGCGTTGTTCTCGCCGCTTGCGATCGGCTTGCCGCTCCTCCTTTGCGGCCTCATTCACGGCGCGACCTTTCGCACGAACGGCCTTTGACCATGAACCAGCTCTCCCAGACGCCGGCGCGGCCACGACTGCTCTTCGTCCAGACCCAGGCCGAAAACGCCGGCGCGCAGGAAATCTCGCGCCTCGTCGGCGAAGGGCTGCGCGCGCGCGGCTACGACGTCCACCACCTGTTTTTCTACAGGGTTACCGATGGATCGGACGCGCTGCCCAACGTCGTGTTCGTGTCGCGTGAGCGCCCTGCGGGGGCTTGGCGCTTCGCTCGCTTCCTCCTACGGCTTCGCGCCGCCATCCGCCGCGTGCGGCCGGACGTCGTGCTAACCTTCCAGCACTACGGAAACGTGCTCGCGGCGCCCGCCGCCCGGCTCGCCGGGGTGCCGCACGTCATCGCCAACCACGTTTCTGCGCGCGCGACCGTCAACGGCGTCGTCCGCCAACTCGACCGCGCGCTCGGCCTTGCTCGGATCTACGACCGCATCACCGTCAACTCGCACGATCTAGCGCGCGACTACGCTGCATACCCCGAGCGCTACCGCCGCCTCATCACGCACGTGCCGCACGGCTTCGAGGCCAAGACGACGGTGCTCGCTCAGGCCGGCGCGCGCCTCGCCTTCGGACTGCCAGTGGAGGCGTCGATCATCGGCTGCGTCTCGCGCCTTCATCCGCTGAAGCAGATAGACCATGCGATCCGCATTCTTCCCGCGCTGCCGGAGGTGCATCTGGCGGTGGCGGGGCAGGGTCCGGACGCGCCGAGGCTGGCTGCGCTGGCGCGCGAACTCGGCGTCGCCGACCGGTTCCACACGGTGGGCGAACTCCCGGCCTCGCGAATCGGAGCGTTTCTGCGAACGCTCGACCTCTTCGTCTTCACGACCGCCGCCGAGACCTTCGGCCTCGCGGCGGTGGAAGCCGCACAGGCCGGCGTGCCCGTGGTCGCCAACGACATTCCCGTGCTGCGCGAGGTTCTGGCGGTGGACGGCGCGCCGGCGGCGGCCTTCGTCCACACCGCGCGCACGTCCGACTTCGCCGCCGCGGTCGAAGCGCTTCTCGCGCGTCCCGAGGGGGCCGAAGCGCTTCGCGCGCGAGGTCGGCGCCTCGCCGAAAGCTATTCGCTCGATGCGATGATCGACGCCTACGAGGCGATGATCGTCGAGGCCGTTCTGCCGGAGGGGCGTTCTCGATGATCGTCGATCTCGTCGTCGATGCCGACGGCTTCTACCCTTGGATGCGGCGTCTCGCCGACGAACTCGCCATGACGCATGACGTCCGCGTTCGTCGGTCGGGCGGCGGCGAGCCGTTGCCCTCGGTGGTTGCGACGCTCCTGGCGCTGGAGGACATCGTCTATCGCCGGCAGACGCGGCGCCACCGCCGCCTTCCTGCCGAAGGTCTTACAAACGGCGATGCTGAAATCGCCGACGTGGCGCTGCTGCTCGGCCGCGAGCGCACGGTCTCGCCCGCACGCCTCGTGCTGCGGCCTCGGTTCGCCGGCGGCCTCGGCGATCTCGCGATCTTCGACGCGTTGCTGGCGGGGGTGTCGCCGCCCATCGTGATCGAGGACGTCGCGGGCGGCGTCGCCCTGTCGTCCGGCACGGCGTCTCTCGAAACCGCCGACTGCCTTCTCGCCGGTCTCGATTCGATCGGCTCACGCACGGCGCTGCTTCTGGAGCAAGCGATCCGGCGTCCGGCACCGCCTTCGCGCGCCGCAGCCTCGCTGCGTGCAGCGGACGCCATCGGACCCGCGCGCGCCGCGAAGTCGCTGGCGCGGGGACTGGCATCGCGTTCGGCCCGCGCGCTCTATCGCCTGTGCTGCCACGCCCCGCATTGGCGCATCGGCTGGCGGCTGACGGACGAGGACGTCTGGAGCCGTCGGGATCTCGGGGGCACGCGCTGGACAGCGCTGCCCGACCCCGGCCACCGCTTCTATGCCGACCCTTTCGCGATCGTCTGGCAGGGGCGGCACTTCCTGTTCTTCGAGGACCTCGACCACCGCACCGGCAAGGGAATCATCTCCTTCGCCGAGATCGTGGACGGGGTGCCGGGTCCGGTGACGCCGGTGCTGGAGGAGGCGTGGCACCTGTCCTATCCCTTCCTCTTCGAGCGGAACGGCGAGATCTTCATGATCCCGGAATCGTCGGCCTGCCGCGACGTGGCGGTGTACCGTGCGGTAGAATTTCCGCATCGCTGGGAGCGGCACGCGCAGCTTCTCTCCGGGGTCGAGGCGGCCGATGCGACGCTGGTGGAGCATGGCGACCGCTGGTGGATGTTCGCCGTGACTCGGCCGAACACGGGCGGCTATTCCGACACGTTGTCGATCTGGCACGCGCCCGATCCGTTCGGCCCCTGGCAAGCCCATGCCGGCAATCCGCTGCTGATCGATCCTGCGACGGCGCGGCCGGCGGGGCAATTCGTGCGGATCGGCGGGCAGCTCATGCGTCCGGTGCAGGACTGCACCGACGGCTACGGTGCGGCGCTCGGGCTGGCGTGCGTCGATCGGCTGGACGTCGAGGGTTTCTCGCAGACGGTGGAGACGATCCTTCGCCCCGGAACACATTGGCCGGGGCGAAAGCTCCACACGCTGAACAAGGCCGCGCGTCTCGAAGTCATCGACGGTTGTATCCTTCGCCCCAAGGTTCGGTCGATGGCAACGCTCGCCGATCGTTTCTATCGGCCGGATTGAAGCGAATCCGTATCATTTTAATCAAGCATCATTGAGGCGGGTCAGGCCTTCTAGGTATTAACCAGTTCTTAACTTCCAGGTTGTGATCGCTGCCCATTGCTTTACCCCATAGTTCGCTGCGGAGTGTCGTAAGCAAGTCGCGGGAGCGAACTGTTGGGTTTCATCGAACAGAATCTGGATGTGGCATCCGCCAAGCCTCTGCGGCGCAGGGCGGCTCTCGATCCCCATGCGCTGGCCAACTGGCCGACCGTCAATCTCGGCGGTCTTCCGGTGACCATCGCCGGACGCGAGGCGGTGGCACGGGGGTTCGTGTCGCACGTTCTGGCGCACCGCGAGAGCATGCAGCGGCCCTTCTACTCGACGTCGTCCAACGGCGAAGTGATTGCCCTCTGGAGCCGTGATTCCGAGATCTACCGCGACTTCCAGCAGGCCGACCACATCCTGGCGGACGGGATGCCGATGGTGTTCTATTCCCGCTACTTCACCGACACGCCGCTGCCCGAGCGGATCGCCACGACAGACCTGATCCACGACGTCGCCAGACTCTGCGTTCCCGAAGGGCTGAGTTTCTACTTCCTGGGCGCGACCGAGCGCGTCAACGAGCGGGCCGTCGAGGCGATGGAGCGTCTTCACCCGGGGCTGGTCTTCGCCGGTCGGCGAAACGGCTACTTCCGACCCGACGAGGAAGCCGACTTGGTGGACGAGATCAACGCCAGCCGCGCCGACATCCTGTGGGTGGGTATGGGCGTTCCGCTCGAGCAGCGCTTCATCCTGCGCAATCTCGATCGTCTGACCAACATCTCGGTTGTGAAGACCTGCGGCGGCCTGTTCGACTTTCTCTCCGGCGACCGGCCCCGTGCGCCCTACTGGATGCAGGCGACGGGCTTCGAATGGGCGTTCCGCGCCTGGCAAGAGCCGCTCCGTCTCGGCCCTCGCTACATCCGCACCAACGGAACCGCGCTGTGGCAGCTCTTCGTGAACTCGCGTTGACCGCCTCGATGCGCGCCTTCGCGTTTCCCCTCGCGCTCGCCGGCCTCGTCGCCGTGAGCCCCGCCATCGCTGCGGGAGACGCGACGGATCGCGATCGCTGCGCTGCGACCCGACCCTTCGCCAATCCCGCGGCAATCGCGGCGCTACGGGCCGGCGTGAACCTGCCGAACTGGGATGAGGACGGCACCGCGACCATCCCACGGAGCCGGACGCTGACGACGCTGCGCGAATGGGGCATGTCGCACATCCGCCTGCCCATCGACGACGAGCGCTTCGGGGGGGAACACGAGGGCGCCGAGCGCTATCTGGCGGCGCTTTCGGAGGAAATCGCCGAGTTGCAAAAGCTGGGCTTCTCCGTCTCGGTCGACCTGCATCCCGGCGCCCGCCTTGCCGATCTCTACGATCGCGATCCCGAGGCGGCGCTCCGTGCCGTCATGGCGCTTTGGACCGATCTCGCACCGATCGTCGGTCGGTTTGCGGCGAGCCAGACCTTCGCCGAGCTGCTGAACGAGCCGCCGACGAGCTTCGAGGTCTGGCGAGATCAGCTTCCCCGCCTGGCCCGGCACGTTCGCACGCTGCTGCCGCACCACACGATCGTCGCCGCGCCGTTCGGCCCGCAACGGCACGAGGCGCTGGACGCCATGATGCCGCTGGACGACGCCAACGTCGTCTATGCCATCCACTATTACGACCCCTTCGCCTTCACCCATCAAAGCGCGGACTGGGTGGACGCCAAGACGCTCGGGGTTCTCGCAGGGCTGCCCTATCCCAGCCCCGAGGGTGATCCTGCCATGGCGCGAATCCTGCGTGATCTCGACGCGCGCGGCGAGTCGGCGGCACGGATCGTGCTCTCGAACTCGCTTCTCGATGGCTGGACCGAAGCTTCGGTCGATCGAGCCTTCGATGCCATGGCCGCGTGGTCGCACCGCACCGGGGCACCGGTGATCGTCAACGAATTTGGTGTCTATTCGGGCGGTGCGCCGCGCGCGGCACGGCTCGCCTGGCTGTCCACCGTGGCGAAGGCCGCGGCCAGCCGGTGCATGGGATGGACGCACTGGGACTTCGAGGACGGCTTCGGCCTCGCCGACAAATCCACCGGCCGGCTCGATGCCGGGGTTCTCGATGCGCTGAGCGGCGGCCTCGCCGAGCCGCGGTCTGCGGGGTCGCGCCAACGGCCGGACGGTTCAATCGGCCGCATGAATTGACTACCCCGGGGCGACCGAAACCCATTCGGGCGCGGCGCTCCCACAACCGCCATCGAACGAGGGTCGAACCATGCGACCAGACTGGGAAAATCCGGACATCGGCCGCCTCGCGGGGCGTAGCGCGGCTTCGCGACCGGTGGTCGCGCGGCTCGACGTGCCGTCGCGGCCGCGCGCCGACGAGAGGGCAACCGGCGACGGCCTGCTCGCGCCATCCACCATGGCCCGCCATCTGCTTCGCTACTCGCCCGCGCTGATCGCGCTGACGCTGCTGCTGCTGGCGGGTTCGGTCGTGGCCTTCCGCCTCGTGCCGTTTCCCTACCGCTCGACGGCGATCGTCCTCGTCGATCCGCGCGAGCAGCGCGTGGCGCCGACGCAGGAGGTTCTGCCGGGCATCGGCGGCAACGCCCAGACGCTGGAGAGCGTGGTGCAGGTCGTGCAGTCGAGCGGGTTCCTCTCGAACGTCGTGTCCGGCCTGGACGTGACGGCCGATCCCGAACTGGTGAACGAACGAACGCTCGACCCGCGCAGCCAACTGCAGGCCTTCCGTGACCGGTTGACCGTGGAGCGACGGGGCGCGACCTATCTCGTCGACATCTCCTACAAGTCGTCGGATCCCGAGCGGGCGGCCTTCTACGCCAACGCGGTCGCCGAGGCTTTCGTGACGAGCGAGAACGCTTCGCAGAACACCGCCGCATCGCGCGCCGCGGCCTCGCTGTCCGGGCGGCTCGACGGCCTGCGCACGAACCTTCGGCGGTCGGAAGAGGCCGTAGCCGCCTTCAAGGTGCGCTCGGGCATGGTGGATGTCGGCGCCAACAGCACGCTGGCGCAGCGCGAGATCGGCGAACTCGGAGCCCAACTCACAGTCGCCCGGGCCGCCACCGACGCCGCCCGGGCGCGGGCCGAAAACCTTGCGTCGCCGACCGCCGGCGGCGATGCCGCGACGAGCGAGCTGACGCTTCTGCGCCGCGAGCAGGCGGATCTCTCGCGCACCCTGGCCGAGCTCACGCAGACCTATGGCGCCCGCCACCCGCGGATCGTCGACCTGCGCTCGAAGCTGCGCGCGCTCGACCGACAGATCGACACCGAACGCAGCCTCGTGGGCCTGTCGCTGCGCAAGCAGTTCGACGTCGCCGAGCAGCAGCAGAGCGGCCTCGAACGCCGTCTGGCGCAACTCGTCGGGCAGGCGGGCAAGACCGATCAGGCACAGGTGCAGTTGTCCGATCTCGAACGGCAGGCCGCCTCCGACCGGCAGATCTACGAGCAGTATCTCGCCCAGTACAAGTCCGTGGACGAGCAGCGGCTGATGACTTCGAACGACGTGCGCATCGTCTCGCCCGCGGTGCCGCCGTTGAAATCGACCCGACCGAGCATGGTCCTGGTCGGCGGCGTCTTCGCCTTCGCCAGCCTCGTCCTCGCCACGTTGATCGTCCTTCTGCCGCCGGCTCTTCGCGGGCGCTTCTCCCGGCCTGCAGCGTCCTGATCTTCGCATTTGCCGAGCTTTCGAGACGTTAACTGCACTTCCATGAAGTCTCGGCAGATCACGGCGCCCGTCGCCGAACTCTGATACTGTCCATTCAGCGCTTATTAACTTTCCTCGCCTGTCGAGGCCGGGCCTTGCCCGCCTCCGTCAGCCACCGGTACGAACGATCGGAGGATCACGATGAATTCCATGGCCCCCACGAAGGATCTGCTCGCGGATTGGCAGCCCCGCCACGCGCAGCTGTTCGGCCACCACACGATCAAGCTGCAGCACCGGCTGGCCGAGACCGGACTGTTCACGCGCGAGGCGCTCGGGCGGCTGATCGAGCGCTGCCCGCGCGATCACTACGGCATCCTCTCGATGGGCCTCGACAAGACGCGCTCGGAAAAGATCCACGGCGAGATCGGCGACTGCAGCGGCCTTGAGGTCATCGAGGCCATCGAGAAGGGCCGGATGTGGCTCAACATCCGCCGCGTCATGGACTTCGATCCGGAATACCGCACACTGCTCGACCGCGTCTTCGCCGAGTTCGAGGCGCGCGTTCCCGGCCTCAAGACTTCGAAGCGCAACATCGGCGTGCTCGTGTCCTCGCCCAACGCGCAGGTCTACTACCACGCCGACATCCAGGGCCAGTCGCTCTGGCAGATCTCGGGCGCCAAGCGGGTCTTCCTCTACCCGGCCACGGACGTCTTCATTCCGCCGTCGAGCATCGAGAAGATCCTGCTGCGCGAGACCGACGAGGACGTGCTCTACAAGCCCTGGTTCGACGAATACGCATCGGTGATCGATCTGACGCCGGGCGAGATGTTGACCTGGCCGCTCTACGCGCCGCACCGCGTCGAGAACCACGACTGCCTCAACATCTCCGTGACCATGGAGCACTGGACGAAGGAGATCTGGAACGCCTACGCCGTGCATTACGGAAACGGCGTGATGCGCCGCACGCTGAAGGTCGGCAATCCCTCCACCCGCACCACCGGCCTCGGCGTCTACCCCAAAGCGGCCTCGGCCTTTGCCTGGAAGAAGCTCGGTCGCGAGACCCAGGGCGAAGTGGTGAAGACGAGGGGATTCCGGGTCGATCCGACGTCGCCGCACGGTGTCGAGTTCTACCGATGAGCCTCTACGCCGCGACGCCCGAGGCGGCGACTCGGCCCGCGACGCTGGCGAACGCCTTTCGGCTGGATCGCGTCCCCGCCGTTTCGGACGCGACGATCGAGGTCGAGCCGAACTTCGACTTTTTGTCTCCGGCCTATGGCCAGCTGTTCGCGGGCTCCGCGGCGACGGCGTTCCAGTCCCCCCTCTGGATGGATCGCCTGCATCGCCAGCTCGCGCCGGCCGTGGGCGCTCAAGCCCTCACGATCGTCGTCCGAGAGCGGCAAACCGGCGAGCTTCTCGCCGTGCTGCCCTTCATGCTTCAGCGCAAGATGGGCATCACCATCGTCCAGCCCGCCGATTTCGGCGTCTGCGACTACAACAGCGTGGTCGCCTCCACGGACGCCTTCGAACGGCTGGCGGCGGACCCGGACGTGCGGGCGCGGCTGCGTGCGCTTCTCGTTCCCGGCAGTCTGCTGATCTTTCGCAAGATCCGCGCCGATGGGCTCGACATTCGGCGGCTGTTTCCCGAAGGGCAGCAGACGCTCAATGAGAACGCGGCGTTCCACAGCGAGATCGGCGACGATTTCGAGGAATGGCGCCGCCGTACGCTGAAGAAGAAGTTCTCCAAGGAGTTGAACCGACTGGCGCGCCAGATCGAGCGCGACATCGGGCCCTACGAGCACCGCGCCGCCACGAGCGAGGTCGAGATCCGCGAAGCGTTCGCGTTCGCCCGCACCGTTCGCACCGGAAAGTTCGACGACGATCTCTTCCTTCGCGATGCCTACTACGACTTCTATCTCGGCTTCGCGATCGAGGGCGCCGCCAGCGGCGAGGCGGTCACCTACGTCAGCCGCATCGCCGGAAAGCCCGTGGCGATGCTCTTCGGGCCCGCGGGCGACGGCGTCTTCCATGCCGTCGTCACCGCGTCGGACACGAGCGAACTCAACAAGTTCTCGCCGGGTCTTCAGATCCTGTATCAGATGATCCGACAGCGCTTCGACGAAGGCCATCGCTTGTTCGACATGGGCCTCGGCAACACGGGCTACAAGTCGCAGTTCCGAGTCGAGGAAACGCCGATCTACAATCTCACGCTGGCGCGCAGCCTTGCGGGTCATACGGTGTCGCAGGTCTATCACCGTGCCAAGCCCGTCAAGAACCTTCTCCGGCGCTTCGTTCCGCAGGTCCGCTGAACGATGGGCCGGCGCGTCCGGCCCGTCTCCCACTTGAACGAGCGACCATGACCCTCACGCTTCTCGCCGACCGTGCCGCCGACTGGGCTCGTCGCCCCGCCATTCGCGGCATCGTCGGCGTCGTGCTGTTGAAGGCGGGCATCATCGCCTTCAACTTCGCTCTGATTTTCCTCGCGGCTCGGCTGCTCGGCGCCCACGACTTCGGCACCTATTCGCTGCTGTTCAGCGCCGCGGGCCTCTGCTGCGTCGCCGCCACCTTCGGCCAGCAGATGCTGGTGATGCGATCCTGGAGCGAGTACGGCGCGACGCGCGACGCGGGCCTTCTGAAAGGCGCGCTGTTCTTCAGCACCGCGGTCTGCGGCATGGGTGCCCTGCTCGTCGGCTTGGGCTTCGTGGCGGTGGTCGGCGACGTCGGGTCGGCGGTGTGGCCCGTCGCCGCCTATGCCGTGCTGCTGACGCTCGTCCTCTACACCTCGCATCTCGTGCGCTCGGCCGTCGGAGTCGGGCGGGGCGACGGCTACGCGAACATCGCGGCATCGCTGCCGCCCGTAGCGTTTCTCGCCTTCTGCTGGTGGAGCGGCGGTCGGGCCGATCTCCTCTGGACCTTCACCTTCTTCGCGGCAGGCCTCGCCATCGCACTCGTCGTCCACATGGCGTCGATGCAGCGAGTCCTTTCGGCGCGACCCGGTTTCGGATCCGCCGCGCCGCAACTGGATTTGCGCTCATGGGCGCCGCGCTCCTGGAAGCTCTGGCTGTCCTCGATGCTGGAGGCGGCCAACCAGTATCTCGACGTGCTGCTCATCGGGTGGTTGCTGAGCCCCTCGGTGGCGGGCGCGTACTTCGTGACGACACGTCTTGCGAACGCCTTCGCAACGGCCTCCGACGCTCTTAATATGTTTTCCACGCGGCACATTCCCGACCTGCACTTCCGCAAGGACCGGGCGGCTCTCGCAAGCCTCCTCAATTCCGTCGCGGCGATGACGGCTCTGATGATCGCGGTGGGTCTGCTCGGCCTTGTCGTCGGCGGGCGCTGGCTGCTCGCCGCCTTCAACCCGGACTATGCCGATTACTATCAAGCGCTGATCGTGCTCTCGGTCGGCACCGCAGCCGCCGCGGCCGCTGGTCCATCCGCCTCCGTCCTGATGCTGACGGGCCACGAGGGGCGCTACCTCGCGATCATGGCTCTTTCGATCGCCCTTCGCGCCGCCGGCTTCCTCGCCCTCATCCCGTCCTTCGGCCTGATGGGCGCCGTGTTCGCGACGGCGCTATCCTTCACCATCACCGCGTGGCTGCTCGCACAGTCGTCGCGAACGCTGGCCTGCATGGACTGTTCGGTCACGCGGCTGGCGCATCCGCGAACGCTCTGACCACAGGCTGCCGAAACGATTTCGAGGACGAGGCGATCAGTCGTCGTTCGCTGTGGTCAGGTCTTCCGGCCGCGTCCCGTGTTCGGGTGTCCGGCCGAGATGGCCCGACTGCTCGAGGTAGGCTGACAGGATCGACGCGATCGCATGTTGGCGCGACGACATCGCGTTGGCAGCCGCGTAGTCGTCCAACGCACGTTCGACTTCGGACGGGATTTCGATCGCGATCGGCATCGAAGAACCTCGGCATTCACGGATATTCGGAAAGCTGACGCCGAAGCGTCGCGGACGAAGGCCTAGTATTGCTCGTAGCGATCTGGACCTCGATAGGAAGGTCCGTAGCGGTAGGGGCGGCGGTCGTCATACCGTCCGCGATCGAAACGCGGCCCGTCGTGAAACCGACGCTCCAGGCGACGCTCGCGGTAGGCAGCGCGACGATCGTAGCGTGGCCCGTCGCGGTAGATCGGCGGCCGGACATAGCGGGGTCCGGCCCGGTATAGCGAATCGCGAGCATAGACTGGGCCGTCGTAGACCCGCGGCCCGCGGTAACCATCGATGCGACCGATGGGGGCCGGGTAGGGGGAATAGCCGCCATAACCGTAGATCGGCCCCTCCGACACGCAGCCAGTGAGACCGACGAGAACCATTCCCAAAACGAGCAGACGCGCCATGACGTTCTCCTAACTCTGCGGAAGGAAATGGAGGGCCAACGGCGTTCGTCCATCGTTCGGCGCAACGATAGCTCACGCAATCCTGGCAAGCGGACGGAAGAGCTCTCGGCCTTCCGTAACGCCAATCTCAGGATAGCGACCAAAGCGGCCAATGTTCAGGACACGTGAGCCATGAAGCAGATGATAGAGCTGAATCCATGCGGGGAATGGTGGGCGATGACAGGCTCGAACTGCCGACATCCTCGGTGTAAACGAGGCGCTCTACCAACTGAGCTAATCGCCCGACGGGCAAGCCAATAGGCGAGGCGAGGGCGGAACGCAAGCCGGTGTTCGCTGAGAAGAAGGCGGACGAGTGCGACGTCCCGATTCGCCCTTCGATCACGCGCGCAGTCGTGAGAGAGACCGTCGAAACCCCGCTCTCCAGACGTTTTCCGGCCTGTGACAAATGGCGGTTGACAGGGGTAGGGGCAGCCCGTAAACGACCAACCATGCCGCCGACGGAAACGCCGACGGCACCAAGCGCGGGTGTAGCTCAGTTGGTTAGAGTGCCGGCCTGTCACGCCGGAGGTCGCGGGTTCGAGCCCCGTCACTCGCGCCATTTTTTCGATTGGTCAAATTGACCGTTGAGAAGATGATTGTGACAAAAATCCCTTTTAGGGATCGAGGCGAGACTTCGCTCAGGCGAAGGAAAAGTGCGCGGGTGTAGCTCAGCTGGTTAGAGTGCCGGCCTGTCACGCCGGAGGTCGCGGGTTCGAGCCCCGTCACTCGCGCCATTCTTGGTGCACTTCCTTATTTGGCGAGCTGATAGAGCCAAATCGCGCGATTTCTGCATCGATGCGGCGCGCTGCGGAGCCAACGATCGGGCTGGACGATACGCGACAATAGGGCGGGCGCGGGTCAGTCTGTCGCCTTGCGTCGTTCTTAGGAAGAGTCTAATCCTCGCCGCAACAGCGAAGGATCGCGTGGCCGTCGGTCGGTGCCGAAGCCTTTCCGGTCCGACGTTTCGACTGCAACCCGAACTGACACGTCCATGTCCTTGCGCAGCCGATGGTCTGTGGGGCGGGCGATGCGGAGACGCTGGCTTTGAACGAGCTTCTGGGATCCTACCTGCCCATCGTCATCTTCGTCGGTGTCGCGCTTTTCATCGGGCTGGCACTGCTCGTCTCGCCGTTCCTGCTCGCCTTCAAGGCACCGGACGACGAGAAGCTATCCGCCTACGAATGCGGCTTCGACGCGTTCGACGATTCTCGCATGAAGTTCGACGTCCGATTCTACCTCGTGTCGATTCTGTTCATCATCTTCGATCTCGAAGTGGCGTTCCTGTTCCCTTGGGCTGCATCGTTCGGCGAGCTCGGATGGGCCGGCCTCTGGTCAATGATGGTGTTCCTCGGCGTGCTGACGATCGGCTTCGTATACGAATGGAAGAAAGGTGCCCTGGAATGGGATTGAGCCCCGTGTCGACACCCTTCGCCTCCCGATCCGATCTCCAGGTCGCGCCCGCTGCCGACCCGTTCGTGACCGACGTCAACGACGAACTGGCCGACAAGGGCTTCATCGTCACCTCGACTGAGGATCTCATCCAGTGGGCGCGCACAGGCTCGCTGATGTGGATGACGTTCGGTCTCGCCTGCTGCGCGGTCGAGATGATGCAGATGTCCATGCCGCGCTATGACGGCGAGCGCTTCGGCTTCGCGCCGCGCGCCTCGCCGCGTCAGTCCGACGTGATGATCGTGGCGGGAACGTTGACCAACAAGATGGCCCCGGCGCTGCGCAAGGTCTACGACCAGATGCCGGAGCCGCGCTACGTTATCTCGATGGGCTCCTGCGCCAACGGCGGCGGCTACTACCACTATTCCTATTCGGTGGTACGGGGCTGCGACCGTGTGGTGCCGGTTGATATCTACGTTCCCGGATGTCCGCCGACCGCGGAGGCTCTGCTGTACGGCGTGCTGCTTCTGCAGAAGAAGATCCGTCGTCTCGGAACGATCGAGCGCTGAGGGCGGGATGAACGAGCTGTCTGAATTCCTCGCCGAATCGCTGGGCGCCAAGCTTCTGTCGAGCACGACGACCTTCGGCGAGCTGACCCTGGTGGTCGCGGCGGCCGACATCGTCGAGATCGCGACGTTCCTGCGCGACGATCCGCAGTGCCAGTTCAAGTCTTTCGTCGACATCTGCGGCGTGGACTACCCGCAGCGGGTGGATCGGTTCGAGGTGGTCTACCATCTCCTGTCCCCCCGCTTGAACCATCGAGTCCGGATCAAGGTTCGTACGGGCGAAGACGCGCCCGTACCGTCTCTCACCGGCGTCTTCGCGGGCGCTGACTGGTTCGAGCGCGAGGCCTACGATCTCTACGGCATTCTCTTCACCGGGCATCCCGACCTGCGCCGGATTCTCACCGACTACGGGTTCGAAGGCCATCCACTGCGCAAGGACTTTCCCCTCACGGGGTTCGTCGAGGTTCATTACGACGAGCAGTTGAAGCAGGTGGTCTACGAGCCGGTCGAGCTTCGGCAGGAGTTCCGCAATTTCGACTTCCTGTCGCCGTGGGAGGGTACGGACTACGTGCTGCCCGGCGACGAGAAGGCGAAGGCGAACTGAGGTCGGCGGTGTCCGGGTCCGTGCGAACCGGCGGTTGTCTCTGCGGAAGCGTCCGCTTCGAAGCGTCGCCGCTGCGCCAGGAAATGGACGCCTGCCATTGTTCGATGTGTCGCCGCTGGAGCGGCGGCGTCTTCATGGCGGTGCCGTGCGGCGACGGCGTGACGTTCCAGTCCGCTGCGACGCTCGGCATCTACCAGTCGTCGGACTATGGCGAGCGGCTGTTCCGCCGGAACTGCGGGTCGAGCCTGATTTGGCGCCTTCAGGACGGTTCGGCAACTGCGGTCGCCCTGCAGGCCTTCGATGACTTGTCCGGCTTCGTCTTTGTGGAGGAGATCTTCGTGGACGATAAGCCGGATCACTACGCCTTCGCGAACGAGACACGAAAGCGGACGGGTGCCGAGGTCATGGCGCAGTTCGCAAACGAACAAGGGGCCTGACCCGTGGCCGAGATCGACGTCCGCAACTTCAACATCAATTTCGGCCCGCAGCATCCGGCGGCGCACGGGGTGCTCCGTCTCGTGCTGGAACTCGACGGCGAGAATGTCGAACGGGTCGATCCGCATATCGGCCTGCTGCATCGCGGCACCGAGAAGCTGATCGAGCAGAAGACCTATCTGCAGGCGATCCCGTATTTCGATCGCCTCGACTACGTCGCGCCGATGAACCAGGAACACGCGTTCTGCCTCGCCATCGAGCGGCTGGCAGACGTCGACGTGCCGATTCGCGGGCAGTTGATCCGCGTCCTCTATTGCGAGATCGGCCGCATCCTCTCGCACCTTCTCAACGTCACCACGCAGGCGATGGACGTCGGTGCCTTGACCCCGCCGCTTTGGGGCTTCGAGGAGCGTGAGAAGCTGATGGTCTTCTACGAGCGCGCCAGCGGCGCGCGACTGCATGCAGCCTATTTCCGTCCTGGCGGCGTCCATCAGGATCTGACGCCGCAATTGGTCGACGACATCGGAGCGTGGTGCGACCCGTTCCTGAAGGCATTGGCCGACATCGACGAGTTGCTGACCGAGAATCGCATCTTCAAGCAACGCAACGTCGACATCGGCGTGGTGGATCTCGACGACGCATGGGCTCTCGGCTTCTCCGGCGTGATGGTGCGGGGGTCTGGCGCGGCGTGGGACCTGCGCAAGTCGCAGCCCTACGAGTGCTACGACCAGATGGAATTCGACATTCCCATCGGCAAGAACGGCGACTGCTACGACCGCTACCTCATCCGCATGGAAGAGATGCGCCAGTCCACCTACATCATGAAGCAGTGCCTCGAGCGGTTGGCCGGCAAGGACAGGGCAGGGCCGATCTCCTCGACCGAGGGCAAGGTCGTGCCGCCCAAGCGCGGGCAGATGAAGCGTTCGATGGAGGCGCTGATCCACCACTTCAAGCTCTACACGGAGGGCTTCCACGTTCCCGAGGGCGAGATCTATGCGGCGGTCGAGGCGCCGAAGGGCGAGTTCGGCGTGTATCTCGTGGCCGACGGTACGAACAAGCCGTATCGCTGCAAGATCAAGGCGCCTGGCTTCGCCCATCTTCAGGCGATGGATTTCCTCTGCCGCAACCACATGCTCGCGGACGTTTCGGCTATTCTTGGATCGTGCGACATCGTGTTCGGCGAGGTCGATCGCTAATTCGATACGCACGTCTCGGTTGCGAGACGGGCGGGCTCGATAGGGCCATTGTCCGACAGTGTACGGCGCATCGCCGGTCGCTGGCGTTTTGTGCAGTCTATGTTAGAACGCGCCGCAGCATGGAAATGCTGGAACCGTTCTGAAATCGAGGTCCGATGTCCGTCAGACGTCTTGCGGAAGAGTCCGTCCAGCCGAAGGCTTTCGCGTTCTCGGAAGAGAATGCCGGATGGGCTGAAGCCGTGATCCGCAAATATCCAGAAGGTCGCCAGCAGTCGGCCGTCATCCCCCTTCTGATGCGGGCGCAGGAGCAGGATGGCTGGGTGACGAAGGCTGCCATTGAGCACGTCGCCGACAAGCTGCGCATGCCGATGATCCGCGTGCTGGAGGTCGCCACCTTCTATACGCAGTTCCAGCTCAAGCCGGTGGGTAGGCGCGCTCACGTTCAGGTTTGTGGCACGACGCCGTGCATGCTTCGCGGCTCGGATGCGCTGAAGGACGTTTGTCGCCAGCACATTCATCCCGAGCCTTTCCATCTCAACGAGAGCGGCACGCTATCCTGGGAAGAGGTCGAGTGCCTGGGCGCCTGCGTGAATGCGCCGATGGTGATGATTTTCAAGGACACCTACGAGGATCTGACCGGCGAGCGTCTGGCCGAGATCATCGAGGCGTTCGACAAGGGCGAGGGCGCATCGGTACGCAAGGGTCCGCAGATCGACCGTCATCTCTCGGTGCCGGCCAGCGGGCTGACGACGCTCAACACGTTCGGCGATGATGACGACGTCGGCGATGCCGGCGGAACCCGGCCGTCGTCTTCGGCTCCGGTGGATGGTGCCGCGACACCCTCGCAGGCTGGCCGTGTCGACACCAACGCAGCCGAGACCGATCCTCGCATCGAGGTGCCCGGCAAGGCCAGCGCGTCGGAGTCCCGCGTCGCGCAGACTGCCGAGACGAAGGGAAATCCGGCCGAGGGAGCCGAGCGACAGGGTTCCGGCGAAACGGGCGGAACGAAGCAGGGGCCGACCGGACAAGTCGAACGCGACGAGGCCGAGTTCGGCGCGGCGTCGGGTTCGCTCGACGGCAAGCCTCGATCGGACGGACCTTTGGCCGACAAGGGCGAAGCGGCGGAGAGCGCAGTTGTCGACGAGCGCAAGTTCGTCGGCGACGAGAAGCGGACGGCGCCGGCAGGTCAGGATCTGTCGAACCGCGAAAGCGGTGCGAAGGACACGCTCGATAGCGAGCGCGTCGGGACCTCGGACACGACCGAGGGCGGCGCGCCGCCGAAGCGTCCGGTCGGCGACGACGCCGGCAAGTTGGATTGAGGCGGAGAGCGAACATGCTGCAGGATCAGGATCGCATCTTCACCAACATCTACGGCCTTCGGGACAAGAGCCTGAAGGGCGCGATGAGGCGCGGCCATTTCGACGGCACCAAGGGGCTGATCGAGAAGGGGCGCGACTGGATCATCAACGAGATGAAGGCGTCGGGTCTGCGCGGGCGCGGCGGGGCCGGCTTCCCGACCGGCCTCAAGTGGTCGTTCATGCCGAAGGAAGTCGGCGAGCGCCCGCATTATCTCGTGGTCAACGCCGACGAGTCGGAGCCTGGTACCTGCAAGGACCGGGAAATCATGCGCAACGACCCGTTCACCCTGGTCGAGGGCTGCGTCATCGCCTCCTTCGCGATGGGTGCGCATGTCGCCTATATCTACGTCCGCGGCGAATACATCCGCGAGCGCGAGGCGCTGCAGCTCGCCATCGACGAATGCTATGAAGCCGGCCTTCTGGGTCGCGACAACAAGTGCGGCTGGGACATGGACATCTACGTCCATCACGGCGCCGGCGCCTATATCTGCGGCGAAGAGACCGCGCTGCTCGAAAGCCTCGAGGGCAAGAAGGGTCAGCCGCGCCTGAAGCCGCCGTTCCCGGCCAACATGGGCCTCTACGGCTGCCCGACGACGGTGAACAACGTCGAGTCGATTGCGGTCGCACCGACGATCCTGCGTCGCGGCGGCGCCTGGTTCGGCGCCATCGGCCGGGCCAACAACACCGGCACCAAGCTGTTCTCGATCTCCGGGCACGTGAACAACCCGTGCACGGTCGAAGAGGCCATGGGCATTCCCTTCCGCGAGCTCATCGACCGGCATTGCGGCGGGGTTCGCGGCGGCTACGACAATCTTCTGGCGGTCATCCCCGGCGGCTCGTCCTGCCCGCTCGTTCCCGGCGAGCAGATGGTGGACGCGCTGATGGATTTCGACGGCATGCGCGAGGTGAAGTCCTCGTTCGGCACCGCCGCCGTCATTGTCATGGACAAGTCCACCGACATCGTACGGGCCATTGCGCGGCTCGCTTATTTCTACAAGCACGAGAGTTGCGGCCAGTGCACGCCCTGTCGAGAGGGCACCGGTTGGATGTGGCGCGTGATGGAGCGCATGGTGGTCGGAAACGCGCAGAAGCGTGAGATCGACATGTTGCTCGATGTAACCAAGCAGGTCGAGGGCCACACGATCTGCGCGCTCGGCGACGCTGCGGCTTGGCCGATCCAGGGCCTCGTCCGACATTTCCGCGCGGAGATCGAGCGCCGCATCGACGAGTTCTCGCGCAATGCGGACCTCGACCGGCGGCCCGTCCTGCAGGCGGCGGAGTAGACTGATGGTCGAGATCGTCGGTCGCGAGGAGATCATCACCGTCGAGAAGGCGAACGTATCAAGTTCGCTGTTTTCCGACTGTGATCTGTCTCAGACTCGCTTTCAGAACGTTGATCTGTCGGGATGCGAATTCGGCGATGTGAAACTCACCGACCTCGTCGTGACGAACGCCGATCTCACCGAATCTCGCTTCACCAACGTCGACCTGACGAATGCCAGCTTTAACGATGCTGCGATCGGAGGGCTGACCATCAACGGCATCGACGTCGCCGAACTTTTCGCAGCTCACGGGGCGGCGAAGCCTGCACGAGGCAGCAACTGACATGGCAAAGATCAAAGTCGACGGCAACGAGATCGAGGTTCCCGACCACTACACGCTGCTGCAGGCAGCGGAGGAGGCGGGCGCCGAGATCCCTCGCTTTTGCTTCCATGAGCGTTTGTCGATCGCCGGCAACTGCCGCATGTGTCTCGTCGAAGTGAAGGGCGGACCGCCCAAGCCGGCGGCATCCTGCGCCATGAACGTCAAGGATCTGCGGCCAGGACCGAACGGCGAGGCGCCGGAGATCTTCACCAACACGCCGATGGTGAAGAAGGCCCGCGAGGGCGTGATGGAATTCCTGCTGATCAACCATCCTCTGGATTGCCCGATCTGCGACCAGGGCGGCGAGTGCGACCTGCAGGATCAGGCGATGGCCTTCGGCGTCGATTCCTCGCGCTACACGGAGAACAAGCGCGCCGTCGAGGACAAGTACATCGGCCCGCTGGTCAAGACGATCATGACGCGCTGCATCCACTGCACGCGCTGCGTTCGCTTCACGACCGAGGTCGCCGGCATTTCCGAATTGGGTCTCGTGGGCCGCGGCGAGGACGCCGAGATCACGACCTATCTCGAGCAGGCGATGACCTCCGAACTGCAGGGCAACGTCATCGATCTCTGCCCGGTCGGCGCGCTGACCTCCCGGCCCTACGCGTTTCAGGCACGGCCTTGGGAGCTGACGAAGACCGAGACCATCGATGTGATGGACGCCGTCGGATCGTCGATCCGCGTCGACACGCGCGGCCGCGACGTGATGCGCATCCTGCCGCGCACGAATGACCTGATCAACGAGGAGTGGATCTCCGACAAGACCCGCTTCGTCTGGGACGGTCTGCGCACGCAGCGGCTCGATCGGCCCTTCGTGCGCAAGGACGGCCGCCTGCAGGCCGCGAGCTGGGGGGAAGCCTTCGACGCCATTAAGGCGCGTGTGGCCGGCGTGCCCGGAACCGGTGTCGGCGCGATCGCGGGCGATCTGGCTTCGGTCGAGGACATGTGGGCGCTGAAGCGCCTGATGGGACAGTTCGGCTCCGCCAACCTCGATTGCCGACAGGACGGGGCGAAGTTCGATCCGGCCGACGGTCGCGCATCCTACCTGTTCAACACCTCGATCGCCGGCATCGACGAGGCCGACGCGCTCCTCATCATCGGCGCCAACCCGCGCTTCGAAGCGCCGGTTCTGAACGCCCGCATTCGCAAGCGCTGGCGGCGCGGCGACTTTCCGGTCGGCATGATCGGCGAGACCGTCGATCTGCGTTACGCCGTGACGTATCTCGGCGCAGGTCCGCAGACGCTCGCCGACATCGAAGGCGCGAACGGAGAGTTCTTCGATGCGCTGAAGGCCGCCAGACGGCCGATGATCATCGTGGGGCAGGGACCGCTCTCGGGTGCGAACGGCGCCGACGTGCTGGCCTCGGTCGCCGCGCTGGCCCGCGAGATCGGCGCGGTCACCGACGACTGGAACGGGTTCAACGTGCTGCATAGCGCGGCGTCGCGCGTCGGCGGCCTCGACATCGGCTTCGTGCCGGGCGAAGACGGCAAGACGGCGGCCGAGATGGCGTCGGGCGCTGTCGACGTCCTCTTCAATCTCGGGGCGGACGAGATCGAAATCGACGGCGGACCGTTCGTCGTCTATATCGGCACGCATGGCGACCGTGGCGCACACCGCGCCGACGTCGTTCTTCCAGCTGCAGCCTACACAGAGAAGTCGGGAACCTGGGTCAACACCGAGGGACGTGTTCAGACGGGGTCGCGCGCGGCCTTCCCGCCGGGCGATGCGCGCGAGGACTGGGCGATCTTCCGTGCCCTGTCGGCGACGCTCGGCAAAGCCTTGCCGTTCGACAATCTGGCGGCGCTGCGCCGGGATCTGGTGGCGACGATTCCCGTGTTGGCTTCTCGCGGGTTGACGCCTGCCGATTCGGCGGCGATCACCCATCTGGCGGATCGGGCAGGCAGTTTGACAGGCGAGAGCTTCCGATCGCGCCTTGGCGACTTCTATCTGACCAATCCGATCGCCCGTGCGTCGAAGGTCATGGCCGAGTGCTCAAAGCTCGCCCGGCCCGAGCATCTTGAAGCGGCCGAGTAAGGGCGTCTGGAACCCATGGATATCTTCTGGTTCTACATCTGGCCGGCGATCGTCATCATCGCGCAAAGCCTCCTGTTCCTGGTGGTTCTGCTCGTGCTGATCGCCTACATCCTGCTGGCCGATCGCAAGATCTGGGCGGCGGTGCAGATGCGGCGCGGCCCCAACGTGGTCGGCCCGTTCGGCCTCTTCCAGTCCTTCGCCGATCTTCTGAAGTTCGTGCTGAAGGAGCCGGTCATTCCGGCTTCGGCCGATAAGGTCGTCTTCCTGCTGGCACCGCTCGTGGCCGTCACCTTGGCACTGGCCACATTCGCGGTGGTTCCCGTGGCCGACGGCTGGGTGATCGCCAACATCAACATCGGCATTCTCTACATATTCGCGATCTCGTCGCTCGAAGTGTACGGCGTGATCATGGGCGGTTGGGCCTCGAACTCGAAATATGCCTTTCTCGGTGCGCTTCGCTCGGCCGCGCAGATGGTGTCCTACGAGGTCTCGATCGGCTTCGTCATCGTCACCGTCCTGCTCTGCGTCGGATCTCTGAACCTCACAGACATCGTGATGGCGCAGATCGACGGTCCGGGAACGATGGTCGGTCTGCCGTCGAGCTTCCTCGACTGGCATTGGCTTTCGCTCTTCCCGATGTTCGTGATCTTCTTCATCTCGGCGCTGGCCGAGACGAACCGGCCTCCCTTCGATCTTCCCGAAGCCGAGTCCGAGCTCGTGGCCGGCTTCATGGTCGAGTACGGCTCGACACCGTATATGATGTTCATGCTCGGGGAGTACGCGGCGATCACCCTCATGTGCTCGCTGATGACGATCCTCTTCCTCGGCGGCTGGTTGCCCCCGTTCGCGTTCGTCCCGTTCACCTGGGTACCCGGCGTCATCTGGTTCCTGCTGAAGGTCGCGCTCTGCTTCTTCATGTTCGCGATGGTGAAGGCCTTCGTGCCGCGCTACCGCTACGACCAGCTGATGCGCCTCGGCTGGAAGGTCTTCCTGCCGATCTCCCTCGCCATGGTGGTGATCGTCGCCTTCGTGCTGCAGCTGACAGGTTGGGGCAACGCGTGACACCGCTGTTCGCGTCTCTCATCGGAGCCGGTGCCGGTCTCGTCCTAGGTCTCGCCGACTACGTCGTGCTCGGCCGTGCGGGTGACACGGCACGCCGGGACGGGACGCGAGGCGCCGGATCGATCGTGGCGCTGATTCGCGTGCTGCAACTCATTCTTCTTCCCGTGGCGGGCTGGTTTCTTGGCCCCCTCGTCGCCTCGAACCTCGCAGGCTGAACGCTCATGACCGCGCTGACCCAATCCATCCGTTCATTGTTCCTGTTGGAGTTCGTCAAAGCCTTCGGGCTCTCGATGCGCTACTTCTTCGCTCCGAAATCGACGATCAACTATCCGTTCGAGAAGGGCCCGGTGAGCCCGCGGTTCCGCGGCGAGCATGCGTTGCGCCGCTATCCGAACGGCGAGGAGCGGTGCATCGCCTGCAAGCTCTGCGAGGCGATCTGCCCCGCACAGGCCATCACCATCGAAGCCGGGCCGCGCCGCAACGACGGAACGCGGCGCACGGTGCGCTACGACATCGACATGGTGAAGTGCATCTATTGCGGCTTCTGCCAGGAAGCCTGCCCGGTCGATGCGATCGTGGAAGGCCCGAATTTCGAGTTCTCGACCGAGACGCGCGAGGAGCTCTACTACGACAAGGAAAAGCTGCTGGCCAACGGCGATCGTTGGGAGCGTGAAGTCGCTCGCAACATTGCGCTGGATGCGCCTTACCGCTAATCCGCCCGTGACGCCCTCGATGGGGGCGCATTCGACTTTAGACCGGAATGGCGCGGACATCGTCCGTCGCCGCCCGATAGCGTTCGTTCAGGGGAGCCCGACATGTTGGGGCTGCAAGCCTTCTTCTTCTACGTTTTCGCGCTGGTGACGGTCGGCGCCGCGATCATGGTCGTCCTGTCGCGGAATCCGGTCCATTCCGTGCTCTTCCTGATTCTCGCCTTCGTCAGCGCCGCCGGGCTCTTCCTGCTGACAGGTGCCGAGTTCCTCGCCCTGATCCTGATCGTCGTCTATGTCGGCGCGGTGGCGATCCTGTTCCTCTTCGTGGTGATGATGCTCGATCTCGACTTTGGACGGATCAAGCAGGGCGCTTTGGAATATGCGCCGATCGGCGCGATCATCGCGGCCGTGCTTCTCGCGCAACTTATCATCGCCGTGACCGGCAGCTACTACAATCCGCAGCTCTCCGCTTCGACCGTGCTGCCGACCCCGCCGCTCGAAACGATGTCGAACATTCAGGCGCTCGGCGCGGTGCTCTACACGCGATACGTCTTCTTCTTCCAGATGGCGGGCCTGATCCTCTTCGTTGCGATGGTCGGCGCGATCGTGCTGACGCTGCGTCACAAGCCGGGCTTGAAGCGCCAGTCGATCCCGACGCAGGTGGCCCGCAATCCGAAGACGGCGATCGAGGTCGTCAAGGTCGAGACCGGCAAGGGCGTCTGAGGCGCAGCGAAGGAACATCACATGGCAGTCGGCCTCGGACACTTTCTCACAGTCGCCGCGATCCTCTTCGTGACCGGCGTCTTCGGCATCTTCATGAACCGCAAGAACATCATCACGATCCTCATGTCGATCGAGCTGATCCTTCTCGCGGTCAATCTCAATCTCGTGGCCTTCTCGGCCTTCCTCAACGATCTCGCCGGCCAGGTCTTCGCGCTGTTCATCCTGACCGTGGCTGCTGCAGAGGCTGCCATTGGTCTCGCGATCCTCGTTGTGTTCTTCCGCAATCGCGGCTCCATCGCCGTCGATGACGTCAATACGATGAAAGGCTGAGTGCGACGATGTACACTCTGATCGTCCTTCTGCCTCTGATCGGCTTCCTCGTCGCGGCGCTGTTCGGAAGTGCCATCGGCGCGAAAGCGTCGGAATATGTCACGTCCGGACTGCTCATTCTCGCTGCGGTGCTGTCGTGGATCGGGTTCCTGTCGTTCGGCTTCGGTGACGGCGAGCCGCTGCGCATCACCGTTCTGCACTGGATGCAGGCGGGCGATCTCGACGTGTCCTGGTCGATCCGGATTGATCGGTTGACGCTGGTCATGCTGGTCGTGGTCAACACCGTGTCGGCGCTCGTGCATGTCTACTCGATCGGCTACATGAACCACGACGATTCGCGCCCGCGCTTCTTCGCCTACCTGTCGCTCTTCACCTTCGCCATGCTGACGCTGGTCACCGCCAACAATCTCGTGCAGATGTTCTTCGGCTGGGAAGGCGTTGGTCTGGCGTCCTATCTGCTGATCGGTTTCTGGTACAAGAAGCCCTCCGCCAACGCTGCGGCGATGAAGGCCTTCGTGGTCAACCGCGTCGGCGACTTTGGCTTCCTTCTCGGCATTTTCGGCCTGTATGTCGTCTTCGGCTCGGTCAATCTCGACACGATCTTCGCCGGTGCCGGGCAGATGCTGGCCACGATGGGCGGCGAGCATGTGGAAGCGGCGGGCGAGGCGGCAACTCATGCCGCGCCGGTGCTGCAGTTCGCTGGCTATTCGCTCTCGGCCGCGGGCGCGATGACGGCGATCTGCCTGCTGCTCTTCATGGGCGCGATGGGCAAGTCGGCCCAGATCGGCCTGCACACCTGGCTGCCGGATGCCATGGAGGGGCCGACGCCCGTGTCGGCGCTGATCCATGCGGCCACGATGGTGACCGCGGGCGTGTTCATGCTGGCGCGCATGTCGCCGGTCTTCGAACTCAGCCATTCGGCGCTCACCTTCGTCACCTTCATCGGTGCGACGACGGCCTTCTTCGCCGCGACGATCGGCTTGGTGCAGAACGATATCAAGCGCGTCATCGCGTATTCGACCTGTTCGCAGCTCGGCTACATGTTTGTGGCGCTTGGCGTCGGCGCCTACGGTGCAGCCGTCTTCCACCTCTTCACGCACGCTTTCTTCAAGGCGCTGCTGTTCCTTGGCGCCGGCTCGGTGATCCACGCGGTGGATGGCGAGCAGGACATGCGCAACATGGGAGGCCTTCGCAAGCATATCCCGAAGACCTACGCGATGATGATGATCGGCACGCTGGCGCTGACCGGCTTTCCGTTTACGGCGGGCTACTACTCGAAGGACGCGATCATCGAGAGCGCCTTCGCCGGGGAGAACGCCTTCGCGATGTACGGCTACATCATGACCGTGATCGCGGCCCTGCTGACGAGCTTCTACTCGTGGCGCCTCGTCTTCCTGACCTTCCACGGCAAGCCGCGTGCCTCGCACGAGGTGATGCACCATGTCCACGAGTCGCCGCCGGTTATGCTGGTGCCGCTCTACGTACTGGGCGTCGGCGCGCTTCTGGCCGGCCTCGTCTTCTACCCGTTCTTCCTCGGCGGCTCCTACGACGCCTTCTGGAGCGGCGCGCTCTTCGCCGGCCCGGAGAACCACATCTTGCACGAGGCCCACGAGGTGCCGACCCTGGTCGTCTACTCGCCGACGATCATGATGATCATCGGTTTCGCGCTCGCCTACATCTTCTACATCCGCTCGCCCGAGAGGCCTGCGCAAATGGTTGCGCGCAACCCGGGCCTCTACCAGTTCCTCCTCAACAAGTGGTATTTCGACGAGCTCTACGACTTCCTGTTCGTCCGTTCAGCCAAGTGGCTCGGCCGCTTCCTGTGGAAGAAAGGCGACGGCGCGGTCATCGACCGGCTTGGGCCTGACGGCATCTCGGCCCGCGTGCTCGACGTGACCAACCGGGTGGTTCAACTGCAGACAGGCTACCTCTACCACTACGCGTTCGTCATGCTGATCGGCGTCGCAGCGCTCGTCACCTTCATGATGTTCTGGGGAATGCTCTGATGTCCGGTTGGCCGATCCTATCGCTCGTCACGTTCCTGCCCCTCGTCGGTGTCGTCATCATCCTTTTCACGCGGGACGATGGTGAACTGGCTCGGCGCAACATTCGCAACGTCGCGCTGCTCGTGACCGTCTTCAACTTCCTGCTGTCGCTTTTTATCTGGGGCGGATTCGATAGGGGTGTCGCCGGCTTCCAGATGGTCGAGGAGTTCGAGTGGCTCACCGGCGGGATCTCCTACCGGATGGGTGTCGATGGCATTTCGATGCTGTTCGTGATCCTCACGACCTTCCTGATGCCGATCTGCATCCTTGCCAGCCGGGACTCCGTCACCGTGCGGGTGAAGGAATACATGATGGCCTTCCTCGTGCTCGAGACGCTGGTGATCGGCGTCTTCTGTGCGCTCGACATCGTGCTTTTCTACCTTTTCTTCGAAGGCTCGCTGATCCCGATGTTCCTCATCATCGGCGTCTGGGGCGGCAAGCGGCGCGTCTATGCGTCCTACAAGTTCTTCCTGTTCACCTTCCTCGGCTCGGTGTTCATGCTCGTCGCCATCATGGCGATGTTCTGGACGGCCGGAACGACCTCGATCCCGGCGCTGCTCGCCTACCAGTTCCCGGCGTCGATGCAGACCTGGCTGTGGCTCGCCTTCTTCGCCTCCTTCGCGGTGAAGATGCCGATGTGGCCGGTCCACACCTGGCTGCCGGACGCCCACGTCGAGGCTCCGACGGCGGGATCGGTGATCCTGGCGGGCATCCTTCTAAAGCTTGGCGGCTACGGGTTCCTGCGCTTCTCGCTGCCGATGTTCCCGTTGGCGTCGGCCGACTTTGCACCGTTCGTTTTCACGCTCTCCGTCGTCGCGATCATCTACACATCGCTGGTCGCGCTGATGCAGGAGGACATCAAGAAGCTCATCGCCTACTCGTCGGTCGCCCACATGGGCTTCGTGACGATGGGCATCTTCGCCGCGAACCCGGAGGGCGTTCAGGGCGCGATCTTCCAGATGCTGAGCCACGGCCTGATCTCGGGTGCGCTCTTTCTCTGCGTCGGCGTGGTCTACGACCGGATGCACACCCGCGACATCGCCGCCTATGGCGGTCTGGTGAACCGCATGCCGGCCTATGCCGCCATCATGCTGCTCTTCACGATGGGCAATGTCGGACTTCCCGGCACCAGCGGCTTCATCGGCGAGTTCATGACGCTAGCGGGCGTCTATAAGGCCAATTCCTGGGTCGCGATCTTCGCGGCGACCGGCGTCATCCTGTCGGCCGCCTACGCGCTCTGGCTCTACCGCCGGGTCATTCTCGGGGCGCTCGACAAGGAGAGCCTGAAGACCATCCTCGATCTGACGCCGCGCGAGAAGGTGTTGCTCTATCCGCTGGCGGTACTGACGGTCTTCTTCGGCGTCTACCCCATGCCGGTCTTCAACGTCACCACCGCGTCGGTCGACCAGCTTCTCGGCAGCTACACCGCTGCCATCGAGGCGGCGTCTAGCGTCGCGTCGGCACAGTAATCGAAGAGGCGGGCCGATCCGATGTTTTCTCAGTTCGTAGCACAGAGTCTGCCGATCGTCGGGCCGGAGCTCATCATGGCGGTGGGCGCGATGCTGCTGCTGATGTTCGGCACCTTCCGGGGTCCGGGCAGCGGTGGAACGGTCAGTGCGCTCGCGGTTGGGCTCATGCTCTTCGCGGCGTTCTGGCTCGTCTTCGTGGCGCCGGGCGGCGTCGCCTTCGGCGGGTCGGTCATTCTCGATCCGTTCGCGCGCTTCATGAAGACGCTCGTGCTCGTCTCGGCGGCGGCGGCGCTCCTCATGTCGGGCAGCTTCATGGCGCGCGAGCGTCTGGACAGCTTCGAGTTCCCTGTTCTCGTGGTCCTCTGCACCATCGGCATGATGGTGATGGTGTCGGCGGGCGATCTCATCGCGCTCTACATGGGCCTCGAACTGCAGTCGCTCGCCATCTACGTCATCGCCGCGATCGCGCGCGATCAGGTGAAGTCCACCGAGGCGGGTCTCAAGTACTTCGTTCTCGGCGCGCTGTCCTCGGGCATGCTGCTCTACGGCGCGTCGCTGGTCTACGGCTTCACCGGGCAGATCGAGTTCCAGGCCATCGCCGCCGCGGTGGCGAGCGGCGAGGGTCGTTCGATCGGCCTGCTCATCGGTCTCGTCTTCGTGCTCGTGGGCCTCGCCTTCAAGATCTCGGCCGTGCCGTTCCATATGTGGACACCCGACGTCTACGAGGGCGCGCCGACGCCGGTGACGGCGCTTCTGGCGGGCGCGCCGAAGGTGGCGGCGGTGGCGTTGCTGACGCGCTTCACCGTGCAGGGCTTCGGACCGCTGACGCATGACTGGCAGCAGGTCATCGTCTTCCTCTCGATCGCCTCCATGCTCTTCGGTGCCTTCGCAGCCATCGGCCAGCGCAACATCAAGCGTCTGATGGCCTATTCGTCGATCGGACACATGGGCTACGTGCTCGTGGGCCTCGCTGCCGGAACCGAGGCCGGCGTTCAGGGCGTTCTCATCTACATGGCGACCTACGTCGCCATGACGCTCGGCACCTTCGGCGTAATCTTGTCGATGCGCCGTCGTGACGGCATGATCGAGGACGTCTATGAGTTGGCGGGTCTGTCGCGCACCAACAAGATCCTGGCGGTCGCGCTGACGACGCTCATGCTGTCGCTCGCCGGCTTGCCGCCATTGCTCGGCTTTTGGGGCAAGTACTACGTCTTCTCGGCGGCTGTCGGCGCGGGTCTCGTTCCGCTTGCGGTGATCGGCGTCGTGGCCTCGACGATTGGCCTCTTCTACTATCTCCGCGTCGTCAAGGTGATGTGGTTCGACGAGCCGAGCGTCGGGTTCGAGCCTGCGACCCTGTCGATCCGGTTCGTGGTCGGCGTGGCGACCTTGCTCGTTTTCCCGGTCTATATCCTGCTCGCCGGTCCGCTTTTCGCGGCGGCGGCGGCGGCCGCTCGAACGTTCTTCTAAGGCGGTCGGCATTGAAGCGAGCGGGCCCGCGCAGGCATCTGGCATTCGACGAAGTAGGCTCGACGAACACCTTGGCTCTCGAAGCCGGGCGGGCAGGCGACCCCGGTCCTTTATGGGTGACCGCGGAACGCCAGTCCGCCGGTCGCGGTCGGCGGGGCCGGGCGTGGTCGTCGGAGCGCGGCAATCTCTATGCGTCTTTGTTGGTTCGAGATCCCGCGCCGATCGCGGATCTCGCCAACATTCCGCTGGTGGCCGCAGTCGGTCTGCGCAACGGGATCGCGCAGCTGCCAGGCATTGATGGAGATCGCGTTCGCATCAAATGGCCGAACGATATCCTCGTCGGCGGCGCCAAGACGGTCGGGATTCTGATCGAGAGCGAGAAGCCTGCGGGCGAAAGTCAGCTGGTGGTGCTGGGATGCGGCATCAACATCGAGCATTGGCCGGACGACGCGCCTTATGCCGTCACGGGCCTTCGCCGGGAGGGCTATCGAGGCACGGCGAGCGATGCGTTTGCGCCGCTGGCGGACGGTGTCGAGAAGGCTTTGGACCTCTGGGATCGCGGCCGAGGTTTCGATGCCGTTCGAAAGCAGTGGCTCGCGCACGCGGTGGGGCTGGGCCAGCCGTGTCGCATCAATCTACCGGGCGGCGAGGTCGCGGACGGTGTGTTCGAGGAACTCGATCCGGTGGGGCGGCTCGTCCTCGCTCTTCCCGGCGGTCGGCGGCAGGTCTTCTCCGCCGGCGACCTGTTTCTTCTGGCAGCGGGCACGTCGTCGTCGCCGTCCGCCGCGCCGCTCTGAATTCGCGGGATCGACTCACCGCTTCGTCATGAGTCGGAGATTTCGGTGTCCTGAGGGACGGCCGATCCAAGGAAAGCATCTGCATTGAACGATTTGGTATTCGTGCCACTGGGTGGCCTCGGCGAGATCGGTATGAATCTCGCCCTTTACGGCTACGGGCCGTCCGAAAACCGGGAGTGGATCATCGTCGATTGCGGCGTGTCGTTCGCCGGCCCGGACTTCCCGGGCATCGATCTCGTCTTCCCCGACATCTCCTTCATCGAGGCGCGGCTGAGCGCGTTGAAGGGCATCATCATCACGCATGCGCACGAGGACCACTACGGTGCCGTGCTCGATCTCTGGCCGCGCCTGAAGGCGCCGGTCTATGCGACGGCCTTCACGGCGGCGCTGCTTCAGGCCAAGCGTGAAGGCGAGCCGGGCGCGGCAAAGGTGCCGGTCACGCTCTTCAAGGCGGGAGAGACGTTCAAGGTCGGCCCGTTCGAAATCGAGGCCGTCAACGTCACGCACTCGATCCCCGAGCCAGTCGCGCTGGCGATCCGCACGCCGCTCGGCACGGTAGTCCACACCGGCGACTGGAAGATCGACGCGACGCCGGCGCTGGGCGATCCCACCGACGAGGCACGGCTGCGCGCGATCGGCGACGAGGGCGTCGTGGCACTGATCTGCGACTCGACCAACGCCATGCGCGAGGGCGTTTCGCCGAGCGAGCGGCAGGTTACCCAGTCGCTGCAGGAGATCATCGCGTCCGCCAAGGGGCGCGTTGCCATCACGACGTTCTCGTCCAATGTCGGTCGCATCCGTTCGATCGCGAAGGCGGCGGACGAGGCGGGTCGGCAGGTGCTGCTGATGGGGCGCTCGATGAAGCGCGTCGCCGACGTGGCGGACGAACTCGGCTATCTCGAAGGACTGCCGCCCTTCGTCGGCGAGCAGGATTTCGGCTACATCCCGCGCGACAAGGCCGTGATCGTGCTGACCGGCAGCCAGGGCGAGCCGCGTGCGGCGCTCGCGCGTCTGGCCCGCGACGAGCATCCGACCGTCGCCCTGTCGAAGGACGACACGGTGATCTTCTCGTCGCGTTCGATCCCAGGCAACGAGAAGGCGATCAACGACATCAAGAACGGGTTGATCGAGCGCGGCGTGACGATCATCGAGGATCACGACAAGCTGGTTCACGTGTCGGGCCATCCCCGGCGCAACGAACTGAAGCAGATGTACGAATGGGTCCGCCCGAAGATCGCGGTGCCCGCCCACGGCGAACCCGCACATCTCAGCGCGCACGCGCAGTTCGCGCGCGAGCAAGGCGTGCCGGAGGTCGTGTCGCTGCGCAACGGCCAGATGGTGCGGCTGGCGCCGGGTGCGGCCACGGTCATCGACGAGGTTCCGGTCGGGCGCCTTTACAAGGACGGCTACCTCATCGGCAATGCCGAGCAGATGGGTATCAACGAGCGCCGACGCCTGTCCTTCGCCGGACAGGTCTCGGTGCTGATCGAGCTCAGCGCCAAGCTTGAGCTCGACGTCGATCCCGAGGTCGTCTGCATGGGTCTTCCCGGTAAGGACGAAACCGGCGAGGAGATGTCGGAGGTCCTGATCGACGCCGCTGCCGGTGCCGTGGAAAGCATCCCACGCGGTCGCCGGAAGGATCTGGAGCTCGTGCGCGAGGCCGTGCGTCGCGCGGTTCGGGGCGAGGCGAACGATGCCTGGGGTAAGAAGCCGGCTGTGACGGTGTTCGTGACGCGGGCCTGAGCCCGACGACGAACCGACGGCCGTCTTGCCGCCCGGTTCGTTATCCAAAGTAAAGATGGTGGCGGCGCTTTCGCCGCCACCCAACGATGGGACGCCTCATGGGAATCGTCACGGGGATCGCGATCTACTTCGTCATCTGGTGGACCGTCTTATTCGCGGTGCTACCCATCGGTATGCGCTCGCAGATCGACGAGGGCGAGGTGGTGCTGGGCACCGCCCACAGCGCGCCGGCCCGCTTCCGCTTCTGGCGCATCGTCGCGATGAACACGCTCGCGGCGTCCGCCGTTTTCGCGCTGTTCTACGTCGTGACGGAGATCGTCGGCGTCGGACCGGGCAGCTTTCCGCATATCGTACCGGGAACCTGATCGACGCCCGAACGAGGTGATCATCCGGCCAGTGACGCGAACTGAGCAAAAAAAATGCGGGGCTCGCGCCCCGCATTCGAGATGGTCGATCCGGATCTTCCACCGGACTTGTCCGGGGCTGCGCTTGTTGCGCGCCGAAGACCGCGTCCTCCCAGACAAGATCGACCGCATTCTACGTCGTTCCGACGCTGTTTGACGACCGGACCCTAAGACGGAAACGCCGGGGTTGTCGACCCGATTCGCGGCTTCGGTGACGTTTTTATGGCATCGACGCCTCATATTTCTACAGCCGACAGTGGTGGTCTCGGCGGAGCGTCGGCTCCGTCCTCGTACGGCCGACCGACGGTTCCTTTCCTTGCCGGTCCCGAACGGTTAAGAAGCCCCTTATCGTTTCCGAGCCGACCCTTTCGCGTTCCCATTTCGTAGGTCTCCATGCGTCTGTCTCGCTACTTCATGCCCATCCTCAAGGAGACGCCGAAGGAGGCCGAGATCGTTTCGCATCGGCTGATGCTACGGGCCGGCATGATCCGCCAGCAGACCTCCGGCATCTACTCGTGGCTGCCACTCGGCAAACGGGTGCTCGATAAAGTGGCCCAGATCGTGCGCGAGGAGCAGGACCGCTCGGGCGCCATCGAGATGCTGATGCCGACCATCCAGTCGGCCGATCTCTGGCGAGAGAGCGGGCGCTACGACGACTACGGCAAGGAGATGCTGCGCATCGAGGACCGCCACGAGCGCGACCTCCTGTTCGGCCCGACGAACGAGGAGATGATCACCGACATCTTCCGGTCCTACGTGCGCTCCTACAAGGATCTGCCGCTCAATCTCTACCACATCCAATGGAAGTTCCGCGACGAGGTGCGCCCGCGCTTCGGCGTGATGCGCTCGCGCGAGTTCCTGATGAAGGACGCCTACTCCTTCGACCTCGACTACGAGTCGTCGAAGGTCGCGTACGACCGCATGTTCGTGGCGTATCTGCGGACCTTCGCGCGGATGGGCCTGAAGGCGATCCCGATGCGTGCCGACACCGGGCCGATCGGCGGCAAGCTCAGCCACGAGTTCATCATTCTCGCCTCGACCGGCGAGAGCGAGGTCTTCTGCCACCGCGACTATCTCGACCTGGCGGTTCCCGGCGAAGGCATCGACTTCGCCGATGCCGCCTCGCTGGCGGGCATCGTCGATCGCTGGACGACACCCTATGCGGCGACGGAGGAGATGCACGACGAGGCCGCCTGGGCCGACGTCGCGGAGGGCGATCGCGTCGCCGCGCGCGGCATCGAGGTCGGCCACATCTTCCATTTCGGCACCAAGTATTCCGAACCGATGAAGGCCGTCGTCACCGGGCCGGACGGCAAGGAGACGCCGGTCTTCATGGGCTCCTACGGCATCGGACCGAGCCGCCTCATCGCCGCGATCATCGAAGCGTCGCATGACGAGGCCGGCATCGTGTGGCCGAAGGGCGTCGCGCCGTTCGACATCGGCATCGTCAACATGAAGCCCGGCGACGCCGATTGCGACGCGGTGTGCGAGACGCTTTACGCCGAACTGCAGGCCGCCGACCACGACGTGCTCTATGACGACGAGGACAACCGAGCGGGGGCGAAGTTCGCCACGATGGATCTCATCGGCCTGCCGGTGCAGGTGATCGTCGGCCCGCGTGGCGCCAAGGTGGGCGAGGTGGAGATCAAGCACCGCGCCGGCGGCGAGCGCGAGACCCTGCCCGCTACCGACGTTGTTCGCCGGCTCGCCGCGTGACCCCAGCGTTGCCATCCGCACCGGACGCCCGAGCGGCGAGACCGCAGGCGACCCGTCCGTTCTCCCGCTTCGAGTGGATGATCGCCGGGCGCTATCTTCGCTCGCGTCGGCGTGACGCCGGCGTGTCGGTCATCGCCGGCTTCTCCTTCGTCGGCATCATGCTCGGCGTCGCCGCGCTCATCATCGTCATGTCTGTCATGAACGGCTTCCGCGCCGAGTTGTTGACGCGTATTCTCGGCGTCAACGGTCACGTGATCCTGCAGCCGATCGACCGACCGCTCACCGACTTCGATTCCGTCGCCGCCAAGATCGCGACGGTCGCGGGCGTCTCCTACACGATGCCGCTCGTCCAGGGGCAGGTGCTCGCCACCGGTGCCAACTCGGCGTCCACCGGCGCGCTGGTCAAGGGCGTTCGGGGCGGCGATCTCGAAAAGCTGAAGCCGGTGGCCGATAACGTCCGGCAGGGCACCATCGCCAATTTCGACACGAGCCAGGGCGTTGCGATCGGCAGCCGGCTGGCCGAACAGCTCGGCCTCGGGCTCGGTGATAACATCACGCTCGTCTCGCCGCAGGGCGACGTGACGCCGCTCGGCGTGACCCCGCGGGTCAAGGCCTACCCGATCACGGCGATCTTCGAGATCGGCCTGTCCGAGTACGATGCGGCCTACGTCTACATGCCGCTTGCAGAGGCGCAGCTTTTCTTCGCGTCGGAAGGACAGGTACAGTCCATCGAGATCTTCGTCGACGATCCCGACAGCGTCCAGACCCTTCAGCCCACGATCGAAACGGCGGCGGAGCGCCCGAACTACACGCTCACTTGGCAGCGGCAGAACGAAAGCTTCTTCTCGGCGCTGGAAGTCGAGCGCAACGTCATGTTCATCATCCTGACGCTGATCGTGCTCGTGGCGGCGCTGAACATCATCTCCGGCCTCTTCATGCTGGTGAAGGACAAGGGCCGCGACATCGCGATCATGCGCACCATGGGGGCAACGCGGGCCTCGATCATGCGCGTCTTCCTCATCACGGGTGCGTCGATCGGGCTGGCGGGAACCTTTGCGGGCTTCGTTCTCGGCACCGTCTTCTGCCTCAACATCGAGAACCTCCGGCAGTTCTTCTCGTGGCTCTCTGGTGTTCCGATATTCCCGCCAGAAATCTACTTCCTGTCCCGCCTTCCGGCCGAAATCGATACGAGCGAAGTGGCGACCGTCGTTCTCATGGCGGTCGGCCTGTCGTTCCTCGCCACGATCCTGCCGTCCTGGCAGGCGTCCAAGCTGGATCCCGTCGAGGCGCTTCGATACGAATGACCGAGACCATTGCTCTTCGCCTCGACCAGGTCGAGCGCCATTACGTGCAGGGCGAATCACGCCTGACGATTCTCGACCGCGCCGACATGCGCATCGACGCCGGCGAGATGGTGGCACTCGTCGCGCCTTCGGGTGCCGGCAAGTCGACACTGCTTCACATCGCCGGCCTTCTCGAAAAGCCCGATGCCGGCGACGTCGTGATCAACGGGGCTTCTTGCGGCGCGCTGGACGATTCCGGCCGCACCGATATGCGGCGCAACACGATCGGCTTCGTCTACCAGTTCCACCATCTCCTGCCGGAGTTCTCGGCGCTCGAAAACGTCATGCTGCCGCAGATGATTCGCGGTCTGACGCACAAGGTGGCGGCAGAGCGGGCACGCGAGCTGCTCGACTACATGCGGCTCGGCCCGCGCGTACGCCACCGCCCGTCCGAGCTGTCGGGCGGCGAGCAGCAGCGGGTCGCCATCGCCCGCGCGGTGGCCAACAACCCATACGTTCTCCTCGCCGACGAGCCGACCGGAAACCTCGATCCGACGACGTCGAGCTACGTGTTCGACGCAATGACCGCGCTCGTGCGCCAGTCCGGCGTGGCCGCGCTGATCGCCACCCACAACCATGATCTGGCGCGGCGCATGGACAGAGCGGTGACGCTCCGGGACGGCAAGATCGTCGATCACATCGTCGCCTGAAGATCGCGCGCGAGCTTCCCGACCAACCTAAGATACGCCACCGTCTTTTTGACCATCCGTTCTTCTTTCGTTTCTCCTGATTGACACCGGCCTCGTTCTGGAACAAAAAGAGAACGCAAGGAACGAACGGAGAACGACATGCTGATTCTCAAGGAAGTTGCCTCTCTCACGGCAGTGTCGGTCTTCGTCGCCGGCTTTGCCCTGCTGCTTCATATCGTCTGAGCATCACGTTTTGGCCCTCCCGAATGTGACTGTGGTCGCACACGCAAAAGAGCGGGGAGAGTCCGTGCGGTATGGTGTAGCAAGCTGGCGAAGGTCCACCGGCGCGCCTATTGCAGAAGGGTAGTGGCGCAGCGGCCGCCGGAACTGTTGAGGATCTGCCGTGGCTGACGCATCGACCGCACCATCGCCCCTGCGCTTCGTTCACCTGCGCGTGCACAGCGCCTTCTCGCTGCTCGAAGGCGCGCTGAGGGTCGATCAGATCGTCAAGTTCGCGAAGGGCGACGGCGCACCGGCCATCGGGATCGCCGACACCAACAATCTCTTCGGCGCCTTGGAGTTCTCGGAAAAGGCTGCGAAGTCCGGCATCCAGCCGATCATCGGCTGCCAGCTGGAGGTCGATTTCGGCGACGCCGAGGTCAACCCGCGCGACCGCTCCGGTTTCGGATCGGCGGCGCCCCTCGTGTTCATCGCGGCCACCGATCGCGGCTACGAGAATCTCGTCGAACTCGTGTCACTCGCCTATCTCGCGCATGACGGCAACGCACGGCCGCACCTGCTCGCCGCGTGGCTGGACGAGCGGACCGACGGCATCATCGTGCTCACCGGCGGTCCGCTCGGACCCATCGGCACCGCGATCGCCGTCGGGCAGGGCGGCTTGGCGCGCAGCCGGTTGGAACGTCTCGCCGCGCTCTACGGCGACCGGCTCTATGTCGAGCTGCAGCGGCACGAGGGACGGGGACGGCGCACCGAGGCCGAGACGCTGGCGCTGGCCTACGATCTTGGGCTGCCGATCGTCGCGACGAACGAACCCTTCTTCTTCTGCGAGGCCGATTTCGATGCGCATGACGCGTTGATCGCCGTCGCGTCCAACCGTCTGGTGAGCCAGGAGGACCGGCGTCGTATGACGAAGGGGCATTGCCTGAAGCCGCAGGACGAGATGGCCGCGCTCTTCGCCGACCTGCCGGAGGCGCTGGAGAACACGATCGAGATCGCGCGTCGCTGCTCGACGCGGGTTCGTACGCGCAAGCCTATCCTGCCGCGCTTCGCGGGCGCCGACGCCGATGCGGCGGAGGCCGAGCTGGTGGAAGCCGGCGAGCTTCGGCGGCAGGCGGAGGAGGGGCTGGAAGCACGGCTCGCCTTCCACGGTCCGGCGCCGGGACAGACTGCCGAGATCTATCGTGAGCGTTTGGCCTTCGAACTCGGCGTCATCGAGCGGATGAAGTTTCCCGGCTACTTCCTGATCGTCGCCGACTTCATCAAATGGGCGAAGGCCCACGGCATACCGGTGGGGCCGGGCCGTGGTTCCGGGGCCGGTTCGCTCGTCGCCTATTCGCTGACGATCACCGATCTCGATCCGCTGCGCTTCGCGCTTCTGTTCGAACGCTTCCTCAATCCCGACCGCGTGTCGATGCCCGATTTCGACATCGACTTCTGCCAGGAACGGCGAGAGGAGGTCATCCGTTACGTCCAGCAGAAATACGGGCGCGAGCAGGTGGCGCAGATCATCACCTTCGGCTCGATGCAGGCGCGCGCCGTGCTGCGAGACGTCGGTCGCGTGCTCGAAATGAGCTATGGCCACGTCGACAAGCTCTGCAAGCTGGTGCCACAGAACCCGGCGAACCCGGTGACGTTGGCGCAGGCGCTGGAGGACGAGCCGCGTCTGCAGGAAGAGCGACAGAAGGAAGAAGTGGTCGATCGCCTGCTGACGATCGCGCTCAAGCTCGAAGGGCTCTACCGGCACGCCTCGACCCACGCGGCCGGCATCGTGATCGGCGACCGGCCGCTGTCGAAGCTGGTGCCGATGTATCGCGATCCGCGCTCCGACATGCCGGTGACGCAGTTCAACATGAAGTGGGTCGAGCAGGCCGGCCTCGTGAAGTTCGACTTCCTCGGCCTGAAGACGCTGACGACGCTGAAGACCGCCGTCGATCTCATCGCGCGGCGTGGCATCGCGATCGATCTCGGCGCGCTGCCGCTCGACGACAAGCCGTCCTACGAGATGATGACGCGCGGCGAGACGGTGGGCGTGTTCCAGGTGGAATCGGTCGGCATGCGCAAGGCGCTGATCGGCATGCGTCCCGACTGTTTCGAGGACATCATCGCGCTCGTCGCGCTCTACCGGCCGGGGCCGATGGAGAACATCCCCGTCTACAACGCCCGCAAGCACAAGGAGGAAGAGGTCGAGATCATCCATCCGAAGATCGAGCCGATCCTTCGGGAGACGCAGGGCGTCATCGTTTATCAGGAGCAGGTGATGCAGATCGCCCAGGTCCTGTCGGGCTACACCCTCGGCGAGGCCGACCTGCTGCGCCGCGCCATGGGCAAGAAGATCCGCGCCGAAATGGACGTGCAGCGCGTCCGTTTCGTCGATGGCTGCGTCAAGAACGAGATCGGAAAGGCGCAAGCCAACACGATCTTCGATCTTCTGGCGAAGTTCGCCGACTATGGCTTCAACAAGAGCCATGCGGCCGCCTATGCGCTCGTCGCCTATCAGACGGCCTATCTCAAGGCGAACTATCCCGTCGAGTTCCTCGCCGCGTCGATGACCCTTGACACGGGCAACACCGACAAGCTCAACGATTTCCGTCTCGACGCCAAGCGCCTCGGCATCGAGGTGGTGCCGCCCTCGGTGCAGGTGTCGCATCGCGCCTTCGAGGTGGAGGACGGCAAGATTCTTTATGCGCTTGCGGCCATCAAGGGCGTTGGCGAGCAGGCGGTCGATCAC
Organism: Aureimonas pseudogalii; assembly: GCF_014196835.1. Lineage (GTDB taxonomy): Bacteria > Pseudomonadota > Alphaproteobacteria > Rhizobiales > Rhizobiaceae > Aureimonas > Aureimonas pseudogalii. The sequence goes on along the minus strand of NZ_JACIEK010000006.1, from coordinate 140,948 downwards.
ATCGTGGAGCGGCGCAACGACGGCGGCGCGTTCGTCAGTCTCGAGGATTTCTGTGCTCGGATCGATCCACGGATCGTCAACAAGCGCACCTTGGAGCATTTGATTTCGGCCGGCGCGCTCGACGGATTCGGCCACGACCGCGCACGGCTCTGCGGCAATCTCGAGCGCCTCTCGGCCTATGCGGCTCTGGCGCAGGAGGGTCGCACCTCCGGGCAGCATGACATGTTCGGCGGTGCGGGTTCGGGCCCGGAGCCGCTCAAGCTCAACGAGACGCCGGGCTGGACCGGGGCTGCGAAATTGCTGCGGGAGTTCCAGGCGATCGGCTTCTATCTCTCCGCTCACCCGCTCGACGAGTACAAGGCGGCGATGAAGCGGCTGAAGGTCAACAGCTATGCCGAAGTGGTGGCCGGCGTCCGCCGCGGCCAGTCCGCCGCCCGTCTGGCCGGCACGGTGACCTCGCGCCAGGAGCGCAAGACGCGAACCGGCGGCAAGATCGGCATCGTGCAACTTTCGGACGCGACGGGCCAGTACGAGGTGGTGCTCTTCACGGAGACGCTGATCGCCTTCCGCGACATGCTGGAGCCCGGCGCCTCGGTGATCGTCACGGTCGCCGCCGAAGACCGCCCGGAGGGCATCTCGCTGCGCGCCTCGCAGGTGCAGTCGCTGGAGGCGGAGGCCGAGAAGATGCAGCGGGGCCTGCGCGTCTTCCTGCGCGACGCCAAGCCGTTCGAGATCTTCCGCTCGCAGTTGAAGGCGGGAGGCGACAGCGACGTCTCGCTCATTCTGATGCGCGACGACGGCGAGCGGGAAGTCGAGATCGCCCTGCCGGGCAAGTTCCGTGTCTCACCGCAGATGGCCAGCGCGATCAAGGCGTCGCCCGGGGTGCTCGACGTCGAGCTCGTGTGACAGCGAGATGGCGTCTCTCGGGGCCGTCGAGGGCCGGGCGGGGCTGCTCTACCGTTCGTCGCCAAGAACGATGGCTTGGAGGATCGCTTCCGCCTCGGGCCAGTCGACTGCCGATCGGGCGCCCGACGGCAGCGGGGGAAGATGCTGGCGGAAGCGCGGATCGGCCATTAGGTGAACGAGATGGACGTCCGGCGCGCTGCGGCGAACGCCGACGAGATTGGGCGGCAGATCGTCGACGAAGGCGATGGGGCCACGCCAGCGCTTGCGCATCTCGGCGAGAAACGCGCCTTTGGGACGATCGGTCGCAATCATCGGAGCGCGGAGTCCTACCTTGTTCAGCAAGGCTCGCCGCTGCTCGTAGAAAGACGGCGTCATCGCCGTCAGGAACACGACGTCGGCGATCTCGGACAGACGCTCGACCGCCTGCACGACGCCATCGACGGGCGACTGGCGCCGCGCCTGTTCGGCGTAGAGCTGCGCGGTGATGCCATCGAGCGAATGGCCGGTGAGCGCTGCGCCGGTCGAGAGGGAGCGGACGTTGCCGGTCAGCTTGAAGCTGTCGAAATGCAACTGCGCGCCATGCTCGGCCAGGAGATCACAGAAGGGCGCGATGAAATGCAGCACCACTTCGTCGATATCGAGAACGACGAGGGCGTCGTGCTGCTGGGGAAGGCTGGTGACATCCGGTCCGACGGTGACGGAAGCGGCGATCAAAACGGGAAGTCCGATTGTTCGGGAGCCAGCGTTCGTCGGGCAGCGGCGACACGCTGCGGCGGAATGTTCGCGTAAGCCGCAAAATCGTCGAGCGTCTTCTCGTCGTTCAGGACGAAGTCGAGAACGCCGGCAAGAAACAGGGGTTCGCCCGCGGCTTGCCGAATGTTCTCGAGTTCCAGACCGGTCAACCGCAGGAAGCGGTTGAAGAGAAGGGGCTCGCTCGCGATGTAGCTGAGCGCGTCAATGGCCACCCCGCTGGCCGCCTCGTCGGTTCCAGCCGTGCCGTCGCTGACCGTCATGCCGCTCTCCTAACCATATCCGGATTGATTCCCCATTTCTTAAATCAAATTGCGCTAGGTCTTGGAAATGGAAGCTGGGGTCCAGCCGACATGGGGTCTGTCAGTGGGGTAGCGAGTATGACCAAGACCGTCATGATCGTCGAAGACAACGAACTGAACATGAAGCTGTTTCGCGACCTCATCGAGGCTCACGGATACCGCACGGTTCAAACGCGCAGCGGATTGACGGCGACGGATCTCGCGCGAGAAACCCGCCCCGATCTGATCCTCATGGATATCCAATTGCCCGAAATTTCGGGACTCGACGTCACGCGGCAGTTGAAAGCCGATCCGGAACTCCGATCGATTCCGGTGATCGCCGTCACGGCCTTTGCCATGAAGGGCGACGAAGAGAGGATTCGGCAAGGCGGGTGCGAGGCCTATATCTCCAAACCGATATCGGTGGTTCGCTTCATCGAGACCATCAAGTCGTTTCTCGGGGACAAGTGAGTTGCCATGACTGCCAAGATCCTCGTCGTCGACGATCAGCCGATCAACCTGCGCCTGATGCAGGCTCGGCTGCGCGACGAATATTTCGAGGTCATTCTCGCGACCTCCGGCGCCGAGGCGATCGAGATCTGCCGGCGCGAAACCGTCGATCTCGTGCTGCTCGACGTGATGATGCCGGAGATGGACGGGTATGAGGTCTGCCGCCGCCTCAAGGCGGATCCGGCGTGTCGGCATATCCCGGTGGTTCTCATCACGGCGCTGGACGACATGCGCAACCGCATCACGGGCCTCGAGGCGGGAGCTGACGACTTCCTGACCAAACCCGTCCGCGACCTGCCGCTATTTTCGCGGATTCGCAGCCTGACGCGGCTCAAGATCCTGTCGGACGAGATGCGCACGCGCGCCGAGACCACGATGCGGGTGCTGGCCGGCAACGAGGCGGATGCAGTCGCCGAGAGCGGGACCGGAGGTTCCGTCCTCGTCGTCGTGGACTCGCCGGCGGAGGGCGAGCGGCTCTCGCGAATCCTGCGGAGCGAACATACGGTTCGGGTTCATGTCGGACCGGTGGCGGATCTCGAAGCCGCGGCCATCGAGCCGACCGATCTTCTGGCGATCGATCTCCAGGCCGAGTCGTTCGATCCGCTACGACTCTGTTCGCTCGTGCGTTCGAACGAGGCGACGAGACCGCTGCCGATTCTCGTGCTGGCCTCCGACGGGCGCGACGAGACACGCATCGCGAAGGCGCTCGAGCTCGGCGCCAACGACTATATCCTGCGACCCGTCGATCGGAACGAATTGCTGGCGCGAGCGCGCACGCAGGTCAAGCGCAGGCGGTATGACGAAAGCCTGCGTCGCAGCCTGCAACAGACGATCGAACTGGCAACGGTCGATGCGCTCACCGGCCTGTCCAACCGCCGCTTCTTCGAGAGCCACCTGACCGCTTCGATCGCGCGCGCGCGCACGGACGCCAAGGATCTCTCGCTGCTGATCGCCGACATCGACCACTTCAAGCAGATCAACGACGGCTGGGGCCATGCCGTCGGCGACGGCGTGCTGCGCGACGTCGCAGCGCGTACGCGCGACAGCCTTCGCGCTTGCGACCTCGCCTGCCGGATCGGCGGCGAGGAGTTCGTCGTGGTGATGCCGGACGCCGACAGCGAAGCAGCGGCTGCGATTGCCGAGCGCCTTCGGCGCGTCGTCGCCGACCAACCGTTCCCTATCGGCGGCGAAATGATCTCGGTCACCATCAGCGTCGGCTTCAGCACGCTGATCGCCGACGATACCGATGCCACGCTGACCAAGCGCGCCGATCAGGCGCTCTACGAGGCGAAACGCCTCGGTCGGAACCGGGTGGTTCTACGGGCGGCCTGAACGGGCGCCCGCCCTTAACCATTCATGAAAAGATCACAGGCAATTTGAGGCTTCGACGTTGCGCTGAAACCGATTCTCGGCGAACGTCGATTCGAAGGGTTCGAGACACAGGCAAGCACCTGGTTTCAGTTTCCCCATGGAATGCTCAGGTCCGCCGCATCTCCTGGGTCCCGTGGGGCGGTCGGTCGGCAGCCGGTCATATGCGGTGTCCTCGCGCCGCGATTGGCCTGCCGGCCGGCCACTTCGCTAACCTGTGCGCCATTTCCCCAAGTCGATCTTCGAAGCCGCGCTCCCGCTGAGCCGCGGCTCGTTTTCGTTTGTGAACGTGGTGCCGACGTATCGTCGTGCGGCCGAGATCCACGGAGACGCGAGACGCAAAAACGCCGCCCGGAGGCGGCGGATTCTTCGTCGTCGCGAAGACGGCAGACCTTACTTGATCTTCGCCTCGCGGAACTCGACATGCTTGCGAGCCACCGGATCGTACTTCGTCTTGACCATCTTATCGGTCATCGTACGGCTGTTCTTCGTAGTGACGTAGAAGAAGCCGGTATCAGCGGTGCTGAGCAGCTTGATCTTGATCGTTGTAGCCTTGGCCATAGTCTTCCATCCGTCTGGCGAAATCACGTCCTGCGCTTCGCGGTGAGCCGGACAGACTTCGCGCTGGGCAAGCAGGAGATCGATTGGGTCGATACGGTCTCGAACCGCAACCGGCACGACACCAGGCGGGCGCACAGAACATGGCCCGTCTCTTGGCGCGGACACTACGCATCGCCGCGCTCAAGTCAAGAGCGGCGGGCGCTTCGAGCGGTTCGGATGCCGATGGGAACGAGGTAGGCGGCAAAGAGAAGGGCCAGCGCGTAGGCGAAGCCATCGCGCCCCAGCGTATCCATCGCACCGCCGATCATCTGGGGACCGACGAGCATGCCCAGCGAGTAGCAGAAGATGAATGCCGCGTTGGCCGCGGCAAGTTCGGTGCCGGACAGGCGTGAGCCGAGATGCGCCAGCCCCACCGTGTAGAGGCCGGCCACGCCGCCGCCCCAGACGAACAGCGTCGCCGCCACGAGCCACCAGCTCTCCATCAGCCAGGGCAGCGCCAGCGCGCCAGTGAGCCCCACGAGTGCGAAAGCCAGCAGCATCCATCGGCGATCGGGCACGCGATCGCTGAGAAGCCCGATGGGGATCTGCATCAGCACGCTGCCGAGGCCGATGACGGTGAGGAGCCGCGCCGCGCCCGCCTCGGAGAAACCATGCGCATGGCCGTAGAGCGGGAAGAGGGCAAACCCGCCTGATTCGACGGCGCCGAAGACGAGGACGGCGCCGGTCGCCGCCGGAACGGCGAAGATGAAGCGACGGAACGAGCCGCTGCTGCTCGATTCGATCTTCGGTTCCCGGTTCCAGGCGAGGAACAGTGGAATGGCGGCGGCGAAGATCACGCCCGCTCCGATGCCGAACGGGAGGAAGCCGGCGCTGCCAACCACCGAAAACAGGAAGGGCCCGAGGGCGAACCCCATGGCCAGGACGGTGGCGTAGATCCCGAGAATCAGCCCGCGCCTACCGGGCGGGCAGGCGGCGTTGATCCAGAATTCCGACAGCACGAACATCGCAGTGATCGCGAAATGGAAGACGAGGCGGAGCGGAAACCAGGTCCACAGGGGGACGAAGACGTAGAAGCCGATCGCGGCGAGGCCGGCCGCGACGATGGAGACGAGCATCGTCGTGTGGACGCCGATTCGGCGCGCGATGGGCGTGACGAGCGGGGCGGCCAGAAGCGAAGCCAGGCCGGCGACGGCAGTGTTGACGCCGATCATCGTCGGCGACGTGCCGCGCTGCTCGAGAATGACGCTGAGCAGTGGCAGCCCGAGGCCGAGCGCGACGCCGACGGCGGTGATCGATGCGATGGCGGCTGCGATGCCCAAGCGATCGATCGGCTGGAGATCGCGGTCGTCCGGCCCGATGCCGTCCATCGTGTCGCTCATGTCCATCGGGGGGCCTGCTCGCCGAACGTCGATCCGACATGGGGGCGGAGGCGGGTGAGGGGATGGCGGAAGCGATCGAACCGCCCCGTCTCGATCCACGCGGCGGCCTGCGCAAGGACGGCGCGCGTTACCTCGATCAGCGGGAAGCAGGCGGCCTCGTCGGCGGTCATCCACTCCACCATGTCGAACTCGTCCGTCGGGGGTGTCGCAATGGCTTGCATGGCATAGCCCCGTGACACCAGAAAGAACCGCGTGTCGTATCGGCGCACGAACCCTTCGGGCGCGACGGCGCGTGCCATCGGCACCAGCTGCCGGTTTGCAGGGCGAACGCCGCGTTGCGCGAAATCTCGCCAGAAGGGCGCCCGCGACCGGAAGCGAGCGGGCTCGCAGATCATCACGCCGGTTTCTTCAAAGGTCTCGCGAATGGCGGCGAGCACAAGCGCGATGTCACGGAGCGGGGCCGGGGACGAAGTGGTAGCCGTTCGACGAGCGAACGACGCCCGTCTGCAAAGATCCGCGGCAAGATGCGCGTCCGACGTTTCGAGCTTGCCTCCGGGAAACACGAGATGACCGGGCATGAAGACATGGCGAGCGCTTCGAAGTCCCATGAGGAAACGCGGTGGATTGCAGCGGTCATCGTAAACCACGAGCGAAGCGGCATCGCGGGGGCGCACGGCTTGAGCCGCTCGTCCCGCCGGTTCGGGGGTCGGCGTCGAGCGATCGAGGCGAACCAACGTCAGTGATCGGCCCCGGCCGGCGCTTCGCCGAAGCCATGCATCCGGATGGCCCATTGCAGGCCGATCGTCGCGCCCTTGAGCGGGCGCAGCAGCACGAGCGAGAGAACGAGCGTCACCGGGATCCAGATGGCCAGATGAGCCCAAAGCGGCAGTACCGTCACCTCCTCGACGCCCATGAAGAGCGCGACCACGAGATGGCCGACGATGAACACGGTGAGGTAGGGCGGCAGGTCGTCGGCGCGGTGATGATGAAACTCTTCGCCGCAGACCGAGCAAGCTTCGACACTCGTCAGGAACCCCGCAAAGAGCTTGCCCTCTCCGCAATGCGGACACCGCATGAGCAGGCCGCGGCCGATGGATCGCCAGAGGTTCCTCCGCTCGCCGGCTCCAGGCTCGACAGACCGATGGGTCTCGATCCGGGCGGCGGTGGCGGGGGTGTCGGTCATCGTCTCTTCCTGTTCTTTCCGCCGGGCCCACCGCTTCGGCCGGGGCGCGACGCCTTCACGCTGCGACGGCCCGCCTTGTGGAACGAGGCGTTCGACGCCGGGAGTTCGCGCGGCTCGGTCAGCATCTCGAACCGCATCGAGCCTGCCAGCGGAATGGCTTCCACCAGCTTCACCTCGACGCTGTCTCCAAGGCGAAAACCGCGCTTGCTGCGTTCGCCGACCAGTGAATGCGCGATCTCGTCGTAGTGGTAATAGTCTGCGCCGAGTGTCGAGATGGGGATGAAACCATCCGCGCCGAAGGCCGGCAACTGGACAAAGAGTCCAGCCTGCGTGACGCCCGCGATCCGGCCATCGAAGGCATCGCCGACGCGTTCGGCCAGATGATGCGCGATCAGCCGGTCCACCGTGTCGCGTTCGGCGGCCATGGCGCGCCGTTCCGCCCGGCTGATCTCGTCGGCCGTCTGCTCGAGTTGGTCCTCTTCCTCGCGGCTGAGGCCGCCGGCGCCAAGCCCGAGCGCCGTGACGAGCGCGCGGTGCACGACGAGATCGGCGTAGCGGCGAATGGGCGAAGTGAAATGCGCGTAGCGCATCAGGTTCAACCCGAAATGCCCGATGTTTTCCGGCGAATAGCTCGCCTGGCTCTGCGAGCGCAGCACCACCTCGTTGACGAGGCTTTCGTGGTCGGTGTCCTTCACCGCCGCGAGGATGCCGTTGAAATGCGCCGGACGAAGCGCACCGCTCTTGGCGAGCGGCAGGTCGAGCGTGCGCAGGAAGTCGCGCAGCGATTCCAGGCGCGACATCGAGGGCGCATCGTGCGCGCGGTAGATCAGCGCTTGGCGCTTCTGTTCCAGCGCCTCGGCCGCGGCGACGTTCGCCTGGATCATGCATTCTTCGATGAGCTTGTGCGCGTCGAGCCGCTCGGGGATCGTCACGCGATCGACCTGCCCGTCCGGCGTCAACACGATCTTGCGCTCGGGCAGGTCGAGTTCCAGCGGTTGGCGCTCGGCCCGCCCGCGCTTCAGCGCGGCGTAGGCGACCCAGAGCGGACGCAGCACGGTCTCGACGATGCCGGGATCCACCTCGTTCGGCGTGCCGTCGATCGCCGCCTGCGCGTCCTGATAGGCGAGCTTGGCGTGCGAGCGCATCATGATGCGGTGGAACTCGTGGCGTCGCTTCTCGCCTCGTGCGTCGAACACCATTCGCACTGCCAAGGCCGGACGGTCCACCTTCTCGCGAAGAGAGCAGAGATCGTTGGAGATCCGCTCGGGCAGCATCGGCACCACCCGATCGGGGAAGTAGACCGAGTTGCCGCGCAGCTTGGCCTCCGCGTCGAGCCGGGTGCCGGGCCGCACGTACCAGGAGACGTCCGCGATCGCGACGGTCACGACATGGCCGCCGGGGTTCGACGGATCGTCGTCCGGGCGGGCGTGGACTGCGTCGTCATGGTCCTTGGCGTCGCGGGGGTCGATGGTCACGAGCGGCAGGTCGCGCCAGTCTTCGCGGTCTTCCATCGTCGCGGGACCGGCGATCTCGGCTTCGTCCAGCACCGCCTTCGGGAAGACGTGCGGGATCGAATGTGCGTGGAGCGCGATCGTCGAGATGGCGCGTTCCGAACGCAGCGAGCCCACCACCTCGGCAACGCTGCCCTGCGGCAGGCCGGACCGGCTCTTTGCACGCGGCTCGACCTCCACGAGATCGCCGTCCTTGGCGCTGCGCGTGTCGCCAGGCTGCACGATGTATTCGAGCTGGCGCCGCTCCACCGGCTCCACCCGACCGCCGCCGCCCGGCGTCGCCCGGAAGACGCCGAGAGTCCGCGCGCCCTTGCGTTCCAACAGGCGGACGACCTTGGCCTTGGGCCCGCCGGCGGCCTCGTAGTCGAGTTCGGCCAGCACGCGGTCGCCGATGCCGGCCGCGGAGAACGGGCCGGTGGAAGCGATGCGGAAGCGCGGACGGGCACCGAGTTCACTCTCGTTCCAATCCACGGGATCGCCGAGCAGGCCGCCGTCGTCGTCGCGAGCCCGGATGTCGACGAGCGAGACGGCGGGACGTACGCCAGGCTGCGAGAAGCGCTTGCGGCTGCCCTGCAGCACGCCCTCGGCCTGCAGGTCGGCGATGATGTCCTTGAGGAGGACGCGAGCCTCGCCTTTCACGCCGAAGGCGTCGGCGAGATCGCGCTTGGTGGCTAGGTCGGGGTTCTCCGCCACGAAGCGCAGAACCGCTTCCCGGCTGAGCGAGCGAGTGTCCGAGGTCGGTTTCGCCCGTCGTGCCATCGTGTCGTCCTAGTCTGCCTTGGCCTTGGCCTTCGGGGCCTTGATCAGTTCGGTTTTTGGCGGCGCCTTCGGAGCGGGCGCCGGTGCGGCTGCAGCCTTGGCCGGTGCACGTCGAGCCGCCGGCTTCTTCGCCGGCGTGGCCTCGCCTTCCGCCGCATCGCCCTTGGCCTTCGCCTTCGTCGCCGTCTTCTTGGCGGCGGGCTTCTTGGCCGAAGCCTTCTTCGGCGTCGTCCCGGTCTTCTCGGCACGCTCGTTCAGAAGCTGGATCGCCTCTTCCAGCGTCACCGACGCCGGGTCCTTGCTCTTCGGCAAGGTCGCATTGATCTTGCCAACGTTCACGTAAGGCCCGAACCGGCCCTCGCGCACCGTGATCTCACCGCCGAAGGCTGGGTGCTCGCCGAGGGTCGCGAGTGCTGCCGGAGTCGAGCGACCGCGGCCACCGCGTTCCTTTTTCTCGGCAATCACGGTCACGGCCCGGTTGAGGCCAACCGTCAGCACGTCCTCGATCGTCTCGAGGTTGGCATAGGCGCCGTCGTGCTGCAGGAACGGACCATAGCGCCCGAGCCCGGCGAGGATCGGCTTGCCGGTTTCGGGATGCAAACCGACCTCGCGCGGCAGCGAGAGGAGTTGCATCGCCTTATCGAAGTCGATGTCGGAGACCTGCCAGCCCTTCGGGATCGACGAGCGCTTGGCTTCCTTGCCGTCACCGCGCTGGACGTAAGGTCCGAATCGACCGGAGCGCAGCGTCACCGGCTCGCTGGAATCGGGATCGACGCCGAGCGTCTTCGGTTCGTTCGAGCCGTCGCCCTCGACGCCTTCGGCCTGAAGGTTGGTGCCGAGCTGACGGGTGAAGCCGCATTCGGGATAGTTCGAGCAGCCGACGAAGGCGCCGAATTTGCCGAGCTTGAGGCTGAGCTTGCCTTCGCCGCAGCGCGGACAGGCTCGCGGGTTCGAGCCGTCGCCGCGATCCGGGAAGACGAGCGGCGCCAGTTCCTCGTTCAGGGCGTCGAGCACGTCGGTGACGCGCAGTTCCTTGGTGCCGTCGACCTGCGCCGAGAAATCCGTCCAGAACTCGCGCAGCACGTCCTTCCAGGCGAGTTCGCCCGCCGATATGCCGTCGAGCTTGCCTTCGAGATCGGCCGTGAAATCGTATTCGACGTACTTCTCGAAGAAATTGTGCAGGAAGGCCGTGACCAGCCGGCCCTTCGAATCCGGGAAGAGCTTGCGCTTGTCCTGAACTATATACTGCCGGTCTTCGAGCGTCTTGAGCGTCGCGGCGTAGGTGGAAGGACGGCCGATGCCGAGTTCTTCCATGCGCTTGATCAGCGAGGCTTCCGAGAAGCGCGGCGGCGGCTCGGTGAAGTGCTGCGTCGGCTCGACGGCGCGCTTCTTCAGCGATTCGCGCGCCACGATCTCAGGCAGGCGAGCCGCATCGTCCTCCTCCTCGGCGGCGGCTGCTGCGTCCGGCGTCTTCGAATCGTCGCGATGTTCCTGATAGGCGCCGAGGAACCCCTCGAAGCGCACCACCGAGCCGGTGGCCCGCAGCGTCGCACGGCGTCCACCGTTCTCGGCGGTGATCTCGGCCGTCGTGCGCTCGATCTCGGCCGACGCCATCTGGCTGGCGATCGCCCGCTTCCACACGAGGTCGTAGAGCCGTGCCTGGTCGCGGTCGAGGAAGGCCTCCATGTCCTTCGGGTGCCGGTCGAAGCTCGTCGGGCGAATGGCCTCGTGGGCCTCCTGCGCGTTCTTCGCCTTCGTCGTGTAGAGGCGCGCCTTCTCGGGCACGAAGCGCGCGCCGAAGGTCTTGCCGATGGCGGCGCGCGCCTCGTCGATCGCCTCCGGCGCCATCTGCACGCCGTCGGTTCGCATGTAGGTGATGAGACCGACGGTCTCGCCGCCGATGTCCATGCCCTCATAGAGGCGCTGCGCCACCTGCATGGTGCGCGAGGCGTTGAAGCCGAGCTTGGCGGAGGCCGCCTGCTGCAGGGTGGAGGTGGTGAAGGGCGGGCCGGGATTGCGGCGCGTCGGCTTGGCCTCGACGCTCGCCGCCTGGAACGAGGCGCCGTTCAGCATGTCACGGATCTCGAAGGCGCGCGTCTCGTTGCCGATCGACAGGCGCCCGAGCTTCTCGCCCTCGAACGAGGTCAGCCGCGCCACGAACTCTTCGTCGCGCGGCGTCGAGAGCTTGGCGGCGATCTGCCAGTATTCATCGGTCTTGAAGCGCTCGATCTCCGCCTCGCGATCGCAGACGAGGCGCAGGGCCACAGACTGCACGCGACCGGCCGAGCGGGCGCCGGGCAGCTTGCGCCACAGCACAGGCGACAGCGTGAAGCCGACGAGATAGTCGAGCGCGCGGCGCGCCAGATAGGCGTCCACCAGCGGCACGTCGATCTCGCGTGGGTTCTCCATCGCGTCGAGCACGGCCTTCTTGGTAATGGCGTTGAAGACGACGCGGCTGACAGGCTTGTCTTTCAGCACCTTCTTCTGCTTCAGAACCTCCAGCACATGCCAGGAGATCGCCTCGCCCTCGCGATCCGGATCGGTCGCGAGAATCAGGCGATCGGACGACTTCAGGGCGGTGGCGATGTCGCTCAGGCGCTTCTGGGAGGGCTTGTCGACCTCCCAGTCCATCGAGAAGTCCTCGTCCGGGCGAACCGAACCATCCTTCGCCGGCAGATCCCGCACGTGACCGAACGACGCCAGCACCTTGTAGTTGCTGCCGAGATACTTGTTGATCGTCTTCGCTTTGGCCGGCGATTCGACGATGACGAGATCCATGAGGCGTTGGTCCTGGGGAGCGGGCAGGGGCGGCCGAACGGCGCCGTGCCGGGAATTGTCTTCGTTCACATGGACAGCCGGAGCGCGGCGGTCAACCCCGGCCGTCCCGTGGTGCCTTCGCAGGAGCCACTGCCGAAGGGTCTAGGAAAGCAGTGCGACACGGCCACCGGCATGGCGCTCGAGCCGTCCGGCGAGGTCGAGTTCGAGGAGTACGGTCTGCAGCTCGGCCGGGTCCGCGCCGCTCTGCGCCAGAATGTCCTCGAGGCTCGTGGGCGTCGCGCCGAGGGCGTCGAGAATGCGACGCCGGTCGCGATCCGCAGGCTCGTGGTCCGGCTCGTCGGCGATTTCGTCCTCCACCGGCGCAGGATGCGAGCGGCGCGCGCGCGGATCGAGCGGCGACAGCGCTTCCAGAATGTCGGCGGTCTCGGTCGTCAACGTCGCGCCGTCCTTCAGCAGCCTGTTCGTGCCGGCGGCGCGCGGGTCGAGCGGCGAGCCCGGCACCGCGAAGACGAGGCGGCCGAGTTCGCCGGCGAGGCGCGCGCTGATGAGCGAACCCGAACGCAGCGCCGCCTCGACCACGAGGACGCCCGCCGCCAGACCGACGACCACCCGGTTGCGGCGGGGAAAGTCGGCGGCGCGCGGCTCCCAGCCGAACGGCATCTCGGTGACGAGGCAGCCGCCGCCATCCACGATGCGGCGCATCAACGCCTTGTTCTCCCGCGGATAGGGCTTGTCCAGCCCGCCGGCGAAGACACCGATCGTGCCGGTGGGCAGGCTGGCCTCATGGGCGGCGGTGTCGATGCCCCGCGCCAGGCCGGAGACGATCACATGACCGGCTTCGCCGAGTTCGCGGGCGAACATCGCCGTCAGCCGCGCTCCGGCGGCAGACGCATTGCGGGCGCCGACGATCGCCACCGCCGGTTGCTGCAACGGGGCGAGAGCCCCCATGACGGCGAGAACGGGCGGCGCCGCGTCGGCTTCGCGCAGCAGCGGAGGGTAGTCGGGCTCACCCCAGCAGACGAACCGGGCGCCGAAGCGGGCTGCGAGCGCAAGTTCCGCGTCGATAGTGTCCTGCGAGGGGATCCGCGGTGTATGCCGCGTTCCGCCGCGCACGGCGAGATCCGGAAGCGCATCGAGCGCCGCACTTGCGCTGCCGAAGCGGCGCAGCAGGCCGGCGAAGGTCACGGGACCGACGTTCTCGGTGCGGATCAGGCGAAGGCGTGCGACACGTTCGTCATCTCCCAGCGGTGCGCCACGCCTCGGCGGCATCGTCAGCCCTTCGCTCCGATCTTGCCTTCCGTGCCGGCGCGCAGGCGCGCGATGTTGGGCGCGTGCTTGATGAAGACGAAGACTGTGAGAAGGGCCGTCAACGCCGCGGCGAGCGAGTCACCGAGCGCGAGATAGGCGATGGGCACCACCAGCGTGGCCGTGAGCGCCGCGAGCGAGGAATAGCGGAACAGCTTCGCCATGCCGAGCCAGACCGCGGCGAAGACGAGGACGCCGACCGGCGCGAAGCCGAGGAGGACGCCGATATAGGTCGCGACGCCCTTGCCGCCGCGAAAGCCGAGCCAGACCGGAAAGAGGTGTCCGAGAAACGCCCCGAACCCCGCTACGGCCGCCGCGGATGCGCCCCAGCGCCACGCAATGAGGATGGGGACCGTCGCCTTCAGGAGATCGCCGAGCAGCGTCAGCGCGGCCACCTTCTTGTTGCCGGTGCGCAGCACGTTTGTGGCGCCGATATTGCCCGAGCCGATGGACCGCAGGTCTCCGAGGCCGAACGCCTTCGTCAGGATCAGGCCGAAGGCGATCGTGCCGCAAAGATAGCCGCCGATCAAGGCGACCAGCAGCGGAAGGGGTTCGGCGAAGAAGCCCTGAAACTCGCTCATCGCCTCTCGCCTTCCGTTGGGTCGCCACCGAAAACGGTCCGCCCGGCGACCACGGTCCGCACGACCTCGCCCTGGAAACGAGCGTTCTCGAAGGCCGTGTTCTTGGAACGCGAGCGGATGCGCGACTTGTCGAACAGGAACGGCGCGTCGAGATCCACCAGCGCGAAATCGGCGGGGCGCCCGACCTGCAGCGTGCCGCGATCGAGCTTGAGAAGTTTGGCGGGTGCCGTCGTCATCGCCTCGACGATCCGCGCCAGAGGCACGCGGTCGGAGTGATGCAGCCGCAAGGCGGCGGGCAGCAGCGTTTCCAGCCCGATGGCGCCGGCCTCCGCGTCGGCGAAGGGCCGGCGTTTGCCGTCGGCATCCTGCGGGTCGTGCGATGAGACGATGATGTCGATCGTACCGTCGGCCAGACCGTCGATCATCGCCTGCCGATCGTCCTCCGAGCGCAGCGGCGGCGACAGACGGAAGAAGGTCCGGTACTCGCCGATGTCGTTCTCGTTGAGCGAGAGGTGGTTGATCGACACGCCCGCCGTGGCATGCACGCCTTCGACTTTCGCCCGGCGCATCGCGGCCAGCGACAGCGCGGTGGAGAGCTTGGCCGCATGGTATCGGCAGCGCGTCAGCGCGGCGAGGCGCAGGTCGCGCTCGAGCGGAATGACCTCGGCCTCGCAAGGGATGCCGGGCAGACCCAGCCACGAGGCGAGAAGGCCTTCATTCATCACGCCAGCGCCGGTGAGATCGGCGTCCTGCGTCTCGTGCATGAACAGCGCGTCGAAGTCGCGGATATAGGTCATGATGCGGCGGATCAGGCCGCTGTTCGCGAGCGTCCGCCGACCGTCCGTGAAGGCGGGCACGCCGGCCTCGGCGAGGATGCCGATCTCGGTCATCTCGCGCCCCGCCAGCCCCTTCGTCAGCGCCGCCGAGGGAAAGACGTTGATCGCCGCGGTCTCGCGCGCCGTGCGCATCACGAACTGCGCCAGCGCCACGTCGTCGATCACCGGATCGGTGTCGGGCATGGTGAGGATCGACGTCACCCCGCCCGCGGCCGCGGCCCGGCCGACCGAGCGGATCGTCTCGCGGTGCTCGCCGCCGGGCTCGCCGATGAAGACGCGCGCATCGACGAGGCCGGGAATGAGCAGCAGGCCGCGGCCGTCGACGATCTCCGCATCGTCGGGCCGGCCGTGGTTCAGGGCGTCGGGTCCGGATGCCGCGATCACGCCGTCGATCGCGATGAGCGTTCCTGCCGCATCGAGGCCGCGCGAGGGGTCGAGGATCCGGACGTTCTCGACAATGACGGGACGCTGGGCGCTCATCGTGAGGCCTCCGAATGGTCGCCGATCAGCCATTCCATCACGGCCATCCGCACGGCGACCCCCATCTCGACCTGTTCCTCGATGACGCTCTGCGGCCCGTCCGCGATCTCCGACGCGATCTCGACGCCGCGGTTCATCGGGCCCGGATGCATCACCAGCGCGTCGGGCTTGGCGTGGCTAAGCTTCTGCGCGTCGAGGCCGAAGAAGCGGAAATACTCGCGCACCGAGGGCACGAACGAGCCCTCCATGCGCTCGCGCTGCAGCCGCAGCATCATCACGACGTCGGCGCCCGCGAGCCCGTCTTCCATGCGGCGGAAGACGCGCACACCCATCTCCTCGATGCCGGCGGGCAGCAGGGTGGACGGGGCGACGACGCGCACGTCGGCGCCGAGGGCGTTCAGCAGCAGGATGTTGGAACGCGCCACCCGGCTGTGAAGGACGTCGCCGCAGATCGCGACCACGAGGCGCGCGACACGGCCTTTGTGTCGCCGGATGGTGAGGGCGTCGAGCAGCGCCTGCGTCGGGTGCTCGTGCGCGCCGTCGCCAGCATTGACGACCGAGCAGCCAACCTTCTGCGCCAGCAGCGCGACGGCGCCGGCGGCGTGGTGGCGCACCACGAGAATGTCGGGCCGCATCGCGTTCAGCGTCATCGCGGTGTCGATGAGCGTCTCGCCCTTCTTCACCGAAGAGTTCGCCACCGACATGTTCATGACGTCGGCGCCGAGACGCTTGCCGGCCAGCTCGAACGAGGCCTGCGTGCGCGTGGAGGCCTCGAAGAACAGGTTGATCTGCGTGCGCCCCTTGAGGGCCGCCTTCTTCTTGTCGCGCCCGAGGCTCACGGCGACCTCGCTCTCGGCAAGATCCATCAGACCATGGATGTCGGGAAGCGACAGACCGGCAATGCCGAGAAGGTGTCGACGGGCGGCGGACGGAGTGGGAGAGGGCGCTGACATCGAGGTCCGCCTATAGGAGAAACCGGTCCTCCTCACAAGCGGCGGCAGAGCGCTACGCAGCGCTCGTTAACCCTAAGAAAGTCTTTCCGTTGCGAGCGGCAGCCGAAACGCGGAGTTTGGCGTTTACGATTTGTTAACGCTGGCGAGGGTGCGACCATGGCAAGATTGCCGACGAATTTCGCGTTGAGTTTGTGGCTGGGCTTCCTCGGCGTCACCGGCCTGTCGGAACTGGCTGGCCTTGCAGGGAAGTCGACGCTGCTGGGGCATGCGCTCGAAGCGCCCGCCGGGCAGGGCATGCGCGGCGTCTTCATCGCCGTCGTCATGCTCGGGACGGCCGCGCTGCTGGCGTGCGCCCTCGCCATGCTCAACACGGCCGACGAGCGGCGCGTTCGGATGGGCGAGGTTCTGGCCTTCGGCGGCATCGGCATCGCGACGAGCATGGTGGTTGCGGGTCTCCTCTTCGGAGAACCCTTCGCCAACGTCTTCGATCGAATCGACCTCGCCCTCTGGTCGGTGGCGCTCAGCCTTCTCGCGCTCGGGTTCGATACGGTCGTCCATGCGCCCGATGACGAGGAGGATGATCTCGCCTTCCGCAAGGCGTTGCTGGAGATCGAGGCCTCGATCCCTCGGGAGCGTCAAGACCGGTACATGAAGACGCCGGACACTTCGGCGGGCGAAGTCTGATGCGCTGGCTGCTCGGCCTCTGGTTCGCGCCGATCTCGTTTCTCGTCGCGTGGTTCGTTCTCGCCTCGCACGATTGGAACCTCGGCACCTTCTTCTTCTCACGCGAAATGTACGACCTCGTCTTCGCGATCTACGGGAAGACTTTGGGCGTCGCGCCGGAAAGCCTCCCGCCGCTGGTCGCCCGAGCCCTCGTTCTCGACAGTGCCATCGTCCTCGCGCTCTACGCGTTTCGGCGTCGCAAGGTCATTGCCGGATGGCTGCGCAGCCGAACTCAAGTCTCTCGCGTGGCGGCGAGGCGGGACCGCACGCTCGACAGCCTGTCCAGCGCGCCCTGAAGGATGAACGCCGCGGCGGCGGAGTCGATTCGCTCCGCCCGCTTGCGGCGTGACACGTCCATCTCCAGCATGCCGCGCTCGGCGGCAACCGTCGAAAGGCGCTCGTCCCAGAAGGACAGGGGCCGGTCGTCGAGCGGCAGGTAGTTGCGCACGAAGGCCCGGGTCGACTGGACTCGCGGTCCTTCGCTGCCGTCCATGTTCAGCGGCAGCCCCAGCACGATCGCGCCGCAGCGCTCCCTATCGAGAAAACCCTTCAGAACCTGCGCATCCACGCCGAACTTGACGCGTCGGATCACCGGGCGCGGCGTGGCGAAGCGCAGGCCGAGATCGGAGACTGCGAGGCCGATGGTCTTCGTGCCGAGGTCGAGACCCGCGACGAGGCTTCCCGGCGGCAGGTGAGCGGCGAGTTCCGTGATGTCGACGACAGGCATGAACGCTCCTTGATCGCTCGGCGTCGGCCCTATCTGTCGCCGGCAAGGCGACGGGGCCAAAGAGGCCGCGCTCCCAGACGAGGACCTCCTAGCATGAAGATGACGTATTTCGGCCACTCGGCCTTTCGGATCGACACAGGCTCGTCGGTCATCCTGATCGACCCGTTTCTTACGGGCAATCCGCACTTCAAGGGCGACGTGAAGGCGGCGACGGACGGCGCCACCCACATTCTTCTCAGCCACGGGCATTCCGATCATGTCGGCGACACCGTCGAGATCGCCAAGCGTACCGACGCAAAGGTCGCCGGCACCTACGAGCTCGTGAACTGGCTGTCGGGCAAGGGCGTCGAGAACATCGAGCCGGCGAACACCGGCGGCACGATCAAGTTCGACGACTTCTCGGTGACGTTGACGCAGGCCTTCCACTCGTCGTCCGACATTTCGGAGAATGGCGAGATCACCTATCTCGGCATGCCCAACGGCCTCGTCCTGCACTTCGCGCAAGGGCCCAGCGTCTACCACATGGGCGACACCGACATCTTTGCCGACATGGCGATCATCGAGGAACTGCACCACCCGAAGATCGGGCTGGTTCCCGTGGGCGACCGGCTGACCATGGGCGCGGCCGTCGCTGCGCTGGCCTGCCGGCGCTACTTCAACTTCGAGACGATCATTCCGCTGCATTGGGGCACGATGCCGATCCTCGATCCCAACCCCGACAAGTTCAAGGAAGCCATGGAGGACGAGGCCTCGCGCGTGAAGACGCCCACCCCCGGCGAAGCCTTCGAGATCTAGAGCGCCCTCCATTCGCCTCCGCCTCGACGTTGCGTCGGGGCGGAGGCGCCGATATAGCGGGATCCATCAGCCCCACCGCAGCTCCGAAGGATCCGCATGTCCGTCGATACCGCCACCGTGCGACGCGTCGCGCGCCTCGCACGAATCGCCGTCACCGACGAGGACGTCGCGACGATGCAGGGCGAGCTCAACTCGATCCTCGGCTTCGTCGAGCAGCTGTCCGAGGTCGACGTCTCCGGCGTCGAGCCGATGACGTCGGTCATCCCGATGGAGATGAAGAAGCGCCGCGACGTGGTGACCGATGGGCACAAGGCTGACGACATCGTCGCCAACGCGCCGGAAACCGACGAGCATTTCTTCCTGGTGCCGAAGGTCGTCGAGTAGCATGGCACCGCCCGTCGCGATCTGCGAGGAGACGCCGTTGCAGGACGACGTGCGCGCGCTGATCGCCGAGCTCAACGACGCCATCGACGCGCAGGAGCCCGACACGCCGCTCGAGTTCCGCTTCCAGATGACCGCCGACCAGATGGCCGGCCCGGAGACCACCACCTTCGTCGCGCGTCTGGACGGCCGGGCTGTAGGTTGCGCCGCTCTCCGGCGCCACTCGGCAGGTCTGGCGGAAGTGAAGCGCATGTATCTGCGCGCCGACGCGCGGGGGCGCGGCATCGCCGATGAACTGTTGGCGGCCGTCGAGGCGAAGGCGCGGGCCGAAGGCTTCGGCCGGCTCTCTCTCGAAACCGGCCTCGGCTTCCATGCCGCCCGCAAGGTCTACGAACGCGCCGGGTTCGAGGTCTGCGGCCCCTTCGCGGACTATCCCGACAGCGGCTATGCCGCGTTCTACACCAAGCTCCTCGGGAGCGACGGCTCGGCCGCCGCCATCTCCCGCACTCCGGACGAATCGCGACCATGACCGACCTCACCGCCCTGACGATCGCCGAAGCTCGCGACGCGCTGAAGGCCCGCACGTTCTCCGCCGGCGAACTGACGGGCGCCTACCTGTCGGCTATCGAAGGCGCGAACGGCGCGTTGAACGCCTACGTCGCCACCACGGCGGACAAGGCGCGCGCCATGGCAGCGGCGTCGGACGAGCGACTGACGCGCGGCGAGGCCGGTGCACTCGAAGGCATTCCGCTCGGCGTGAAGGATCTCTTCGCCACCGAAGGCGTCCACATGCAGGCAGCCTCGCACGTGCTCGACGGCTTCGAGCCGCGCTACGAATCGACGGTCACCGCCAATCTCTGGGCCGATGGCGCGGTGATGCTTGGCAAGCTGAACATGGACGAGTTCGCCATGGGCTCGTCGAACGAGTCGAGCCACTACGGCCCGACCGTCAATCCGTGGCGTCGCACGGGTTCGGACGTCGCCCTGGTGCCGGGCGGCTCGTCCGGTGGCTCGGCGGCGGCCGTGGCCGCGCATCTCTGCGCCGGCGCCACCGCCACCGACACGGGCGGCTCGATCCGCCAGCCGGCGGCCTTCACCGGCACGGTCGGCATCAAGCCGACCTACGGCCGCTGCTCGCGCTGGGGCATCGCCGCCTACGCCTCCTCGCTCGATCAGGCCGGCCCGATCGCGCGCGACGTGCGCGACGCCGCGATCCTCCTGCGGTCCATGGCGTCGGTCGATGCCAAGGACACGACGTCGGTGGATCGCGAAGTGCCGGACTACGAGGCGGCCGTCGGCCGCTCGGTGAAGGGTCTGCGCATCGGCATTCCCCGCGAATACCGCGTCGAGGGCATGCCCTCCGAAATCGAGGATCTCTGGACCAAGGGCATCGCGATGCTCCGCGAGGCCGGCGCCGAGATTGTCGACGTTTCACTCCCGCATACGAAATACGCGCTGCCGGCCTACTACATCGTCGCGCCAGCGGAAGCCTCGTCCAATCTCGCGCGTTACGACGGCGTTCGCTACGGCCTGCGCGTGCCCGGTCGCGATATCGCCGAGATGTACGAGAACACCCGCGCCAGCGGCTTCGGCCGCGAGGTCAAACGTCGCATCATGATCGGCACCTACGTGCTGTCGGCCGGCTATTACGACGCCTATTACCTGAAGGCGCAGAAGGTTCGCACTCTAATCAAGCGCGACTTCGAGACCGTGTTCCATGATGGAATCGACGCCTTGCTGACGCCCGCGACGCCGTCGGCTGCCTTCGCCATCGGCGACGAGAACCTGGCGAAAGACCCGGTTGCGATGTATCTGCAGGACGTCTTCACGATCACGGTCAACATGGCAGGCCTGCCCGGCATCGCCGTTCCCGCCGGGCTCTCGGCGGAGGGCACGCCGCTCGGCCTGCAGCTCATCGGCCGGCCCTTCGACGAGGAGACGCTGTTCGCCGCGGCCTCGGTCATCGAGACCTCGGCAGGCCGGTTCGAAGCGCCGCGCTGGTGGTAGCCCCGCGCAACGCCTAACGTCCCGCTCGTCCGTCCGTCCCACTCAGAGTTCGCCATGTCCCTCGTCGATACCCGCACGCCCGACCCGAAGAAGTTCATCGCCGGCCTTACCGGTGACTGGGAGATCGTCGTCGGCATGGAGGTGCACGCGCAGGTGCTGTCGGAGGCCAAGCTCTTCTCCGGCGCCTCCACGCAGTTCGGCTCCGCGCCGAACGACAACGTCTCGCTGGTAGACGCCGCGATGCCCGGCATGCTGCCCGTCATCAACGAGCACTGCGTACGCCAAGCCGTGCGCACCGGGCTTGGGCTCAAGGCGCAGATCAACAAGCGCTCGGTCTTCGACCGCAAGAACTATTTCTATCCCGACCTGCCGCAGGGCTACCAGATCTCGCAGTTCGCTCATCCGATCGTCGGCGAGGGGCAGGTGATCGTCTCGGTCGGGCCGGACCAGAAGGGCCAGTTCGAGGAGATCGATGTCGGCGTCGAGCGGCTGCATCTCGAGCAGGACGCCGGCAAGTCGCTGCACGACCAGCACGCCACGATGAGCTACGTCGATCTCAACCGCTCGGGCGTGGCGCTTATGGAGATCGTTTCCAAGCCCGACATCCGCTCGGCCGACGAGGCCAAGGCCTACCTCACCAAGCTGCGCACGATCCTGCGCTATCTCGGAACCTGCGACGGCAACATGGACGAAGGCTCGATGCGGGCCGACGTCAACGTCTCCGTGCGCCGTCCCGGCGGCGCGTTTGGAACACGCTGCGAGATCAAGAACGTCAACTCGATCCGCTTCGTGGGCCAGGCGATCGAATCGGAAGCGCGGCGCCAGATCGCGATTCTGGAGGACGGCGGCTCGATCGACCAGGAGACGCGCCTGTTCGATCCCGTGAAAGGCGAGACGCGCGCTATGCGCTCGAAGGAAGACGCGCACGACTATCGCTACTTCCCCGATCCCGATCTGCTGCCGCTTGAGTTTGACGACGCCTTCGTGGAGAGCCTGCGAGCCGATCTTCCTGAACTGCCCGACGACAAGCGCCAGCGGCTGATCGACGTTGCTGGTCTCTCGCCCTACGACGCCTCGATCCTTGTGTCCGACAAGGCGATCGCCGATTATTTCGAGGGCGTGGCGGAAGGGCGCGACGCCAAGCAGGCGGCGAACTGGGTGATCAACGACCTGCTCGGTGCGCTGAACAAGAGCGGCAAGGGCATCGAGGAAACGCCGATCGCCACCGGCCAGCTCGGCGCCATCCTCGACCTCATCCGCGACGGCACGATCTCGGGCAAGATCGCCAAGGATCTCTTCGAGATCGTCTGGAACGAGGGCGGCGATCCCGCGGCGCTCGTCGAGAGCCGGGGCCTACGGCAGGTGACGGACACCGGCGCGATCGAAAAGGCGGTGGACGAGATCGTCGCCGCCAACCCGGACAAGGTGGCGCAAGCGCAGGCGAAGCCGACGCTCGCTGGCTGGTTCGTCGGCCAAGCGATGCGTGCGATGGGCGGCAAGGCCAACCCGCAGGCCGTCAACGACATCGTCAAGGCCAAGCTGGGCCTCGAATAAGACACGGGCGCGCGCGATGGACATCGCAGGACGCTGAGATCATAACCCTTGCCGACGCGAGGAAAGAGCCGATGAGCAAGACCAAGGACTGGCTGCTGCAGATCTTCACCTGGTGGAATGGCCAGACGATCGGCACGCGGCTTCACACGTGGCGTTTCGGCAAGCCGGTGGGCGAGGACGAGCGCGGCAACCTCTTCTACCAGACGGCCGACGGCAAGCGCCGCTGGGTGATCTACAACGGCCCCGCCGAGGCCTCAGCCATCGCGCCGGGCTGGCACGGCTGGATGCATCACCGCGTGGACGTGCCGCCGTCGAAGGAAGACTATCGTCCGCACGTCTGGGAAAAGCCGCACGAACTCAACATGACCGGCACCGGCAAGGCCTACCGCCCCAAGGGCTCGCTGCTCAACACGGCGGAGCGCCCGCGTGTGACCGGCGACTACGACGCGTGGCAGCCCTGACAGCCACCTCCATGCGCTTTCGATATCGCCTGACGGCGGCCATTCTTGCTCTGGTCGCCGCGACTGCGCTTCCGGCACCCGCGTCGGCCGAGCGGATCGCCAACCGCGTCGCGGTCTTCTCAGGACTCGACAAGATCACCGGGCGGATCACGTCCTTCGACGTCTATGTCGACGAAACCGTGCAGTTCGGCTCGCTGCAGGTAACGCCGCGCGCCTGCTACACGCGCTCGCAGGACGAAGCGCCGAAGACCGACAGCTTCGTCGAGGTGGACGAGATCACACTGACACGCGAGATCCGGCGCATCTTCGACGGCTGGATGTTCGCGGACTCGCCCGGCCTCAACGCCGTCGAGCATCCCGTCTACGACGTCTGGCTCAAGGACTGCAAAACCGACTCGGCCGTCGCGCCACCGGCCGGATAATCCAGCGGGTCGAACGTCGCCTCGCGTGTGAGCGCGTCTGCGAGGCGCTCGCGATAGTCCGCCCGCTCGATCTCGATCGCGCCGAAGCGTTGGAGATGGCTGGTCAGGAACTGCGTGTCGAGCAGGGTGAAGCCACCGGTCCTCAGGCGGGCGCAGAGGTGGACCAAGGCCACCTTCGAGGCGTCCGTGCGCCGCGAGAACATGCTCTCGCCGAAGAACGCTCCCCCGAGACGCACGCCATAGAGACCGCCGACCAAATTGCCGTCCGCCCAGCACTCGACGGAATGGGCGTGGCCTATCGAAAAAAGCCCGAGATAAAGATCGCGGATCTCCCCATTGATCCAGGTCAGCGGACGATCCGGCGTCGGCTCGGCGCATGCATCGACAACCTCGGCGAAAGCCGTGTCCGTGCGCACGTCGAACGTGCCGCGCCGCATCACCTTGGCGAGGCTACGCGGCACGTGGACGCCATCGAGTGGCAAGATCCCGCGCTGGTCGGGGTCCACCCAATGGATGGACGGATCGTCGGCATCTTCCGCCATCGGAAAGATGCCAGCCGCATACCCCCGCAGCAGAAGCTCAGGCGACAGTTTCAGCGGATGACGACGCACCATGCCGAAATGGCCGTCAGGCGGCTTTCGCCTGCTCGGCGAGATAATGCTCAAGCCAATGGATGTCGTAGTCGCCGGCCTGGATGTCGGGATTGTCGATGAGATCCTGGAACAGCGGAAGCGTCGTCTTCACGCCATCGACGATGATCTCGTCCAGCGCGCGCCGCAGCCGCATCAGGCACTCGTTGCGAGTGCGCCCGTGCACGATCAGCTTGCCGATCAGCGAATCGTAGAAGGGCGGGATCGAGTAGCCCTGGTAGACGCCGGAATCGACGCGGACGCCGAGGCCGCCTGGTGCGTGATAGTAGCTGATCTGGCCGGGCGAGGGCACGAAGGTGCGGGGGTCCTCGGCGTTGATCCGGCACTCGATGGAATGGCCGGAGAAGTGGATGTCGGACTGGCGCACCGATAGGCCCTGGCCCGCCGCCACGCGGATCTGCTCGTGCACGAGGTCGAGGCCCGTGATGGCCTCCGTCACTGGATGCTCCACCTGCAGGCGCGTATTCATTTCGATGAAATAGAATTCGCCGTTCTCGTAGAGGAACTCGATCGTTCCCGCGCCCCGGTACTTCAGTTCCGACATGGCGTTGGCGCAGATCTCGCCGATGCGGTTGCGCTGCTCGTCGTTCAGCGCCGGCGAGCGTGCCTCTTCCCAAACCTTCTGGTGGCGCCGCTGCAGCGAGCAGTCGCGCTCGCCGAGATGCACGGCGTTGCCCATGCCGTCGCCGAAGACCTGGACCTCGATATGCCGGGGCTTGCCAAGATACTTCTCGAGATAGACGGCATCGTCGCCAAAGGCAGCTGCGGCCTCCTGCCGGGCATTGGCGAGGGCCATCGAGAGATCGGCAGGAGTATGCGCCACCTTCATGCCGCGCCCGCCGCCGCCCGCCGATGCCTTGACCAGCACGGGAAAGCCGATCTCGCGGGCGATGGCCATCGCCTCGTCGTCGTCGGTCACGGCGCCCGGGGAGCCCGGCACCACGGGGATGCCGAGGCGCTTGGCGGTGCGCTTGGCCTCGATCTTGTCACCCATGATACGAATGTGATCGGCGGTCGGACCGATGAAGGTGATGTTGTGCGCGTCGAGAATGTCCGCGAAGCGCGCGTTTTCGGACAGGAAGCCGTAGCCCGGATGCACCGCGTCGGCGCCGGAGATCTCGCAGGCTGCGAGGATCTGCGGAATGTTCAGGTAGCTGTCGCGCGCCGGCGGCGGCCCGATGCAGACGCTCTCGTCCGCCAAGCGAACGTGCATGGCGGCGTTGTCGGCCGTGGAGTGGACGGCGACGGTCGCGATGCCGAGCTCCTTGCAGGCGCGCAGCACGCGCAGGGCGATCTCGCCGCGATTGGCGATCAGAACCTTGTTGAACATGGCATCCTTTCATCGACCAAGGGTCGAGCGTTCCGGCTGGACGGGCGAGCCTGACGGCTCAGCCGATCACGACGAGCGCTTCGCCGTATTCCACGGGCTGGCCGTTGTCGACGCAGATCCGCTTCACGACGCCCGCACGCGGCGCCGGGATCTGGTTCATGGTCTTCATGGCCTCGATGATGAGCAGCGTCTCGCCTTCGGCGACGCTCTGGCCGACCTCGATGAACGACTTGGCGCCCGGCGCCGAAGCCAGATACACCGTGCCGACCATGGGCGAGGGAACGGAGCCGATTTCGGGGCCGCTCGTCGGAGCCGGCGACATCGGCGTCGTGGGCGCCTGCATCGCCTGCGGGGGCATCATCATCGGTGCGGGAACGCTGGCCGCGTATCCACCGGCCGCGACATATTCCTTCTGGCGCGAGACGCGGATGCGCAGGTCGCCCTGTTCGATCTCGATCTCGGTCAGGTCCGTGTCGTTCAGAATGTCGGCGAGTTCGCGGACAAGCGAGCGGTCTACGGCGGAATCCTTGTTCGACATGTCGTTCCTTTGAGGTCTCGGATCCGTCGATGCTCCCATCGGCCGGATCGACGATGCGGTCCACCGGGTTCGTGCGGCCCATCGGACCCGAGCCTGCGGCGCGTTCATTCGAAGAGTGGCGTATAAACCGGCGGGAGCGCGGGGGAAAGCGGGGATTTGACAGGCGGCGACGCCCTCAGCAGGTGGCGCTTCCGCAAGCGCGGACATTGCCGATCTTGGCGGCCAGCGTATCGGCGCCGACCGCTCCCGCCACGACCTCGTCTGATATCACGTAGCTCGGCGTTCCGTTGATCCCGAGCGCGCCGGCCAGTCGGCCCGACTCGTCGAGCGCGGCACGTACGGCGGGTCCGTCGAGCAGCGGCGTCAGCACGCTCGCCTCGACGCCGAAATCGCCGGCGACGGCGAGGGCACGTGCCTGATCGACCTGGCTGCGCGAGGCAAGGAGCGCCTTTTGAAAGGCGGCGTAGCGCTCGGGCGCGATCGAACGGAAGGCGAGGCTGACACGGCTGGCCGCTTCCGAGGCCGGCCCGAGCACCGGGATCTCCTTGAGCACCACTCGGAGTTTGGGATCACTGCCGAGAAGCGCTTCCATGTCGCTGGCGGCGCGTTTGCAGTAGCCGCAATTGTAGTCGAAGAATTCGGTGATGGTGACGTCCCCGGCGACGTTGCCGACGACCGTGCCTTCGGGCGAGTTGGTGAGCTCGGCCTTCGCCGCCTCGATCGTCTGCTTCTGCGTGGTGCGCTCTTCCGTGACGCGCTTCGCCTCAAGGGCGTTCATCGCCTCGAGCAGCACTTCGGGATGCGCCACGAGATAGTTGCGCACGATTCCCTCAATGTCGCGCGTCTGCGTCTCGTCGAACGCGAGTGCCGGCGGGGCCGTCACGGCGAGACAGAGGACGGCACCGAGCGAGACCGTCGTGAGGAGCTTACTGCGCGGGCTCATTTGCGGGCGACCTTCGTGGTGAGGATGTCCTGCGCGCGCCGCCACTGTGGGACGCCGGGACGGAATTTCTGCTGCGCGCGTGCGGCGAAGATCTTGGCTTGTCGGAAGTTGCCGGCCTCCCAGTAGCCTTCGGCGGTCGCGAGTTCCGCCGAGCCGATTTCGCCGATCGCCCCGTAGGCGCGTGCAAGATAGACGTAGGCGTTGGAATTGCCGGGATCGGCTTCGAGGCCACGCTCGATCTGGCCGATCGCGTCGCGCATGCGCTCCGGCTTGCCGCCGGCCACGATGGCCTGTCCGACCGAGGCCTGAATCAAGCCCGAGCGTGTCGGATCCAGCTTCGCGGCCTTGCCGAAAGCGGCGGCGGCATCCTCCGAACGGCCCGCCGCCAGCAGCACCTCGCCGCGAAACTCCTGGAACCAGGGATTGTTTGGGTTGGACTTCACCAGCTGATCGACCTTGGCAAGAGACGCCTGCGGCGAGCCGGCAAGATGGGTCGCGATCGCGTCGCCGTAGAGCGCGGGCAGACTGTGCAGATCGCGTCCGAAGGTGCGCCGCACCTGCTGCGCACCGCCGTTGAAGGCGGCGATCTTGGCGCGGGCGAGATCATGCCGCAGCTGCCGCTCCGGCGGGTCCATCACGTCGAAGAACGGGCTCTCGTGTGCCGCGGTCTGCAAGAAACCGATGCGGTCCTGCGGCGCGGGATGGGACGAGAGATACTGGTTCGCCGAAACCCCCGCCAGCATGTTGCGCCGCATCAGCCCCTCGAAGCTCTGCAGCAGGCCCTTGGGCGACTGGCCGGTCTTCTGCAGGTAGGTGAGGGCAGAGCGATCGGCGGTCGTCTCCTCGGTGCGCTGGTAGGCGAAGAGGCCACGCTGAGCGATGCCACTGCCGCTCGACAGAAGGCCACCGCCGAGCCCGGCCACCGCGCCCGATCCCGAGGCGGCGCCCGCCGCCGCGACGCCGACGCCAAGAAGGCTGGCGACCACCGCGATGGTCTGCGCCCGCGCGATCTGGTCGCGAAGTCGCTCCTGATGGCCGCCGGCGAGATGCCCGATCTCGTGCGCGACGACGCCGATCGTCTCGTTCGGCGTCTTGGAGCCAAGGATCGTTCCGGTGTTGATGAAGATGCGCCGCCCCGCCACGAAGGCGTTGAAGGCGAGGTCGTTGACGAGCACGATCTCGACCCGGTCGGGCGACAGGCCTGCCGCCTTCAGGATCGGCGTCGCGTAGTCCTTGACCAGCGCCTCGATCTCCGCATCCCGCACCACCGGAAGGCGGTTGCCGGCGCTTTGGGCCGCGGCAGGGGACGTGAATGCAGGCGCCGCGATCGCGCATGAAAGGGCCAGCGCGAGGGCGCGGCCCCGCCAATGCCTGCGGGAATCGCTCATTCCATCCCTTTCCATGCGTGTCGCCGCGACCCTATGAACGAGCGCGACGGTGCCGCGTTCGTCGGCCCGTCCACTCCGCCGCGCAATTCGGCAAATATGAGGCCATCATGTACGACACCCGTCCGATCAAAGCATCCCGCCGCTCGGAAATCGACCCGTTCCGCGCCATGGATGTTCTGGCGGAAGCCAACCGGATGATCGCCGCGGGAGAGCCCGTGATCTCGCTGGCCGTGGGACAGCCGTCGGCGCCGGTGCCCGCGAAGGCGGCAGCTGCGGCGCGCGTGTTTCTCGATGCCGGGCAGGTGGGATACACCGACGCGCTCGGGCGCGCCGGGCTTCGGGCCCGCATCGCGCGGCACTACCGCGAGACCTACGGCGTGACGGTCGGCGTCGACCGCATCATGGTCACCACCGGCTCGTCGGCAGGCTTCAATCTGGCCTTTCTCGCGGCGTTCGACGTCGGAGATCGCGTCGCAATCGCGTCGCCCGGCTATCCCGCCTATCGCAACATTTTAAAGGCGCTCGGCATCGTTCCCGTCGAGATCCCCGTGGGCAGCGCCGACGGCTATCTCCTCACGGCCGACCATCTGGCCGCGGCTCATCGCGAGGCGCCGCTCGCTGGCGTCCTCGTCGCCAGCCCGGCCAACCCGACGGGCACGGTGACACCGCGCGAGGAGTTGCGGCGGCTCGTCGAGTTCACCGATCGCGAGGGCATCGCCTTCATTTCCGACGAGATCTACCACGGGCTCGTCTACGGCCAGCCGGCGGCCTCGGCCCTCGAATTCTCGTCGCGGCCGATCGTCGTGAATTCGTTCTCGAAATATTACTGCATGACCGGCTGGCGGATCGGCTGGCTGGTGCTGCCGGTGCCGCTCGTGCGGGCCGCCGAGCGCATCGGCCAGAGCCTCTACATCTCGGCGCCCGAGCTCAGTCAGGTGGCCGCGGAGGCCGTGTTCGAGGCGACCGACGAGTTGGAACGCGTGAAGGCGGACTACTTCCGCAACCGCACGACCCTGTTGGCGGCGTTGCCGGAGTTGGGCTTCTCGGAACTCGCTCCCATCGACGGGGCCTTCTATGCCTATGGCCGCATCCCCGAAGGACACGGGGCCGCCAGTGATCTCGCGCGCCGCGTTCTGATGGAGTGCCACGTCGCGATGACGCCGGGGCTCGACTTCGATTCCACCGACGGCGAAGGATTCATGCGGCTGTCCTACGCCGGTGCCCCGGCCGCGATCGACGAAGCGGTCGCGAGGCTGCGCAGCTTCTTCCGCCAGGATTGAACGGTCCCGACGAAAAAGGGCGGCCCCGAAGGGCCGCCCTTATCGTTCGTCTATCTCGCTCGATGCAGCTTAGAAGAAGCTGCGGCGGGCCCACCAGCCGGTGCGCTTCGGCTTCTGCTCATCGCCGTCCGCGCCGGCCTGCTCGCCATTGGCGGAAACGCGGGGGACGCGGGTCGCCGAGTCCGGCTGGTCGCTCGCCGCAGCAATTTCGCTCTCGACGATCTCGTTGGGAACGCTGGTGGCGTCCTCCTCGTCGGGGAACACCACGTCGAGCGGCGGGTTGCCGTCGATCAAGGCGCCCGCCTCGGCGCTCGCCGACATCACCTCGTTCTCGTCGGGTGCGTCCGCATTGCGGTCGGCTTCGAGATCCTCGAGACGGCCGCCGTCGAGATCGACGCCCTCCAGCGCATCCACGGCGTCCACCATCTCCGGGTCCGACGAGCGATCGGCGACGTCGCCAATCTCGACGGGCGCCAGATCGTCCTCGACCGCGCTCGAAGCGAACTCGTCCGAAAGACCGTAGGAAATCGCCTCGCCGGCCCCTGCGCCGCCCGCGACGTCCATCACCGCCTCGTCATGCGCGCCATCCTCGCGGGTGCGGCGACCGCCCCGGCGACCGCGACGACGGCGACGGCGCTCGCGGCTGGCCTCGTCCTGTCCGTCGTCGGCGTCTGCCGGCGCTGCTTCGGCGTTCGTTCCGGCGTCGTCACCCGACGACACATCTTCCGCAGTCTCATCCTCGTCGGCCGCGGCGTCCTCGCCGGACGCTGCAACGTCGCCCGTCTCGTCACGTCGTCCGCCCCGGCGGCGGCGGCGACGACGACGACCACCGTCACGCTGCTCGTCCTCGTTCGAGGGCGCTGCCTCCGCAACGGTCTCGACGCTCTCGGTGACCTCGGCGATCTCGTCGTCGGCCTCGCTTTCGTCGATCTCGATCTCGTCGTCCGGCTCGGGCTCGTACTCGACCGGAACGATCGGCTCCGGCCGTCCGCTGGCCTCCGCGCCATGCTCGATCGAGATGTGCTGGTGGCCGTGACCCTCCACGGCCTCGATCAGGATCCGAAGCCCATGACTACGCTCCAGTTCGTCGATCGAGGAACGCTTCTCGTTCAACACGTAGAGCGCGGTCGCGGTCGGCACCTTCACGACGAGGTCGTGGGTTCCGTGCTTCTGCAGGTGCTCCTCGATCGTACGCAGCACGTGCAGCGCTAGCGAGGATTCGGAGCGGATGTAGCCGTTGCCCGAGCAGATCGGGCAGGGCTGCATGGTCGATTCGAGCACGCTGGCGCGGATGCGCTGGCGGCTCATCTCGAGCAGACCGAAATGCGAGATCCGGCCGATCTGGATGCGCGCGCGATCGTCCTTCAGGCAGTCCTTCAGCCGCTTCTCGACGTTGCGGTTGTTCCGCTTCTCTTCCATGTCGATGAAGTCGATGACGATCAGACCGGCGAGATCGCGCAGGCGCAGCTGGCGCGCGACCTCTTCGGCGGCTTCCAGATTGGTCTGGTAGGCGGTGTCCTCGACCGAGTGCTCGCGGGTCGAGCGACCGGAATTGACGTCGATGGCGACGAGCGCCTCGGTCTGGTTGATGATGATGTAGCCACCGGACTTCAGCGTCACGCTCGGCTGCAGCATCTTGTCGAGCTGGGCCTCGATGCCCTGGCGCGCGAAGATCGGAACCGCCTCGCGATAGGGCTGCACCACCTTCGACTGGCCGGGCATCAGCATCCGCATGAAGTCTCTGGCTTCGCGGTAGCCGTTCTCGCCGGCGACGATGACCTGATCGATGTCCTTGTTGTAGAGATCGCGGATCGAGCGCTTGATCAGGCTGCCTTCCTCATAGACGAGGGCGGGCGCCGAGGACTGCAGCGTGAGGGAGCGCACGGTCTCCCACATGCGCATCAGATACTCGTAGTCGCGCTTGACCTCGGCCTTGGTCCGGTTGGCGCCGGCGGTGCGCAGGATGATCCCCATGCCCTTGGGCACTTCGAGATCGCGCGCCACTTCCTTCAGCCGCTTGCGATCGGCGGTGTTGGTGATCTTGCGGGAGATGCCGCCGCCGCGCGCGGTGTTGGGCATCAGCACCGAATAGCGCCCGGCCAGCGAGAGATAGGTGGTGAGCGCCGCCCCCTTGTTGCCGCGCTCTTCCTTGACGACCTGCACGAGCAGGATCTGGCGGCGCTTGATGACCTCCTGGATCTTGTACTGCTTGCGCGGCAGGCGGCTGCGGACGGGAACCTCTTCCATCGCGTCTTCGCTGCCGACTTCGTCGACCTGCTCGGCCTCCTCGTCGCCGCCTTCGCTCGCCATGCTGACGCGCTCGCGCCGGCGCGAGCGCCGACGTCCGCGCCCGCCGCGCTCGGTCGAGGCTTCGGCTTCCCCGTCCGTGCCCTCGTCGTCGCTCTCCGCGTCGGCCGAAGTCTCGTCGGTGTGCCCGTCCTCGTAGCGGCCCGGCTGCGCCGATCCGGCATCCGAAACCTCGCCGTCGGATTCCACGTCGCCGTCGTGATCGTCTTCGAGATCGGCGGGCTCGACGTCCTCGGAGACGGCGTCGCCGTCCGACACGTCGGCGGCCTGCGCATCGGGGCCGGTCGAGCGGCGCGTGCGCGGTGGCCGGGCGGCCTTGGCGGCCGCCTTGCGCTCGTCCTGCTCTTCTTCTTCCTGCGAGCGGGCCAGCTCTTCGGCGATCAGCGCCTGCCGGTCGGCGACGGGGATCTGGTAGTAGTCGGGATGGATCTCGCTGAAGGCGAGGAAGCCGTGGCGGTTGCCACCATATTCCACGAAGGCCGCCTGGAGGGAGGGTTCGACCCGCGTCACCTTGGCGAGGTAGATGTTGCCCTTGATCTGCTTCTTGTGCTCGGACTCAAAGTCGAACTCCTCAATCCGGTTACCCTTGACGACGACGACCCGGGTTTCTTCCGGATGCGACGCATCGATCAGCATCTTGTTGGCCATGAGATCTCAACTCCCGGACGCTCGACGTCCGAGGCGATCCGGCGTCTGGCGCCGGTTCGGTGATCGGAACATGCGGGTCCGCTGGGGTCGTCCCGCCACGGCCGGCGTCGCCCCGTCGAAACGTCGCGGACGGCTTTTGGAAAGCGATCCGAGGTTCGATGGAGAGAGACACTGCCAATGACACGCGCGGGCGACCTGCAACAATGGATGGCCGTCTGCGACGGCCGATGAATGTACATGACGACCGGCCCACGGGCCCTGTCCGGCATGCGGTGGTTCCGCCGAGACGATGGCTCGGTCGAATCAGAATTTGTCGGAGGTCGCCGCGTTCGTCGTTTGCGCAAGGGCGGCATCGCGTCCGAGAAGCCCGATCGCATGTCGCATCGGCCAACGAACCCGAGTCGCCACGCCAGCGATCAAGCGGAGGCCTCACTTCCGCTTTTATGATGCGCCACGTCGCTAAACAAGTGGACAGCCTCGATTCAAGGCAGGTTCACAGTCTGATAAGGCTTTGACCTTCCATTTGGTCGACCGCCCAGATCGAACCTCGATGGCCGAACCCAGAACCGCTTACGCATGCTTTCACGCCTGACGTCGATTCTTCTCGTCCTCCTCTCGTGCCTCGTCTCCCTGCCGGCGGCTGCGGCGAGCGCGGCGACCGTGGTCACGGACATCCGCATCGAGGAAACCGATGGCGGGCTGACGCTCGCCTTGACGACGGTGGGACCGGCGGACCCACGGCTCGTGCTTCTCCGCAAGCCCTACCGCGTCGCCCTCGACCTCGCCGACACCGTGTCTGCCGCCAAGCTGCCCGCTGCAGGCAGAGCCGGGCCCTTGAAAAGCATCCGGCATGGTCTCGTGGGGCCGGACCGATACCGTCTGATGATGGAGCTCAAGGGCGCGATGCAGCCGGCCCTCTCGGTGGAGCGAACCGAGACGGGTGCCACGGTGCGGCTGGCGCTGACGCCGGGCACCGATTTACAGTTCGCCATGCCCAAGGCCGCGTCCGCCGCGAACCCGTCCGCCGACCCGCCAGGCGGAGCACCGCGGCGCGACGCGCCCTTCGTGGTCGTGATCGATCCTGGCCATGGCGGCATCGACCGGGGCGCGACGGGCGAGGGCGGAACGGAAGAGAAAGCCGTCAACCTTGCCTTCGGTCTGGCCTTGCGCGACGAACTGGCCGGGGTGTCCGGCGTAAAGGTCGTGCTCACGCGCGACGACGACACGTTCATTCCGCTGAACGAGCGCTCGGCGATCGCGCGCCGCGCTGGCGCCAATCTCTTCGTGTCTTTGCATGCCGATTCGATCCGCTTCAAGGATCTGCGTGGAGCGACCGTCTACACGCTGTCGGATCGCGCCTCCGATGGTCTCGCCCGCGAACTGGCCGAGAGCGAGAACTCGGCCGACCGGTTCGCCGGACGGGAATGGGATCAGGACGCCCCCGAGATCCACGACATCCTCGTCGATCTCGTACGGCGAGAGACCGAAAGCTTCTCCGAGCACTTCGCGGTCGGCCTCGTCACCGAACTGCGCGACGGCGGGATCCGGCTGATCAACAACCCCAAGCGGTCCGCCGGCTTCCGGGTGCTGCGGGCGCCTGACGTGCCGTCGATCCTGCTCGAGATCGGCTACCTGTCCAACCCGGAAGAGGAAAAGCTGCTGAAGTCGGGCGAGTGGCAGAAGAAGGTGGCACACGTCCTTGGCCGCTCGATCGTCGAATTTGCGCGCCAGCACGGAGCCCCCGTCGCGACTCAAAGCCGGTAGACGAGGCGCGCGACGCCGGTTCGTAAGTCGAGCGTTGCAAGAGGGCGACACCCCAGGCTTCAGTGCCGCTCGCAACACGGGCTCGCCTCATTTATGGACCAACGCAGATGAGATACGGTTCGATCGGCGACGGTCGCGCCACCAGCGCGTCGGCGGGTCGAAAAAGCGACGCCGATCTGCGGATGACGGGGACACGATGATCAGACTGCTCGGATATTTTTTCGGGATCGGAACGGTGTTCGCGCTTCTCGTGGCGGGCGGGCTCGCCTGGTACGTCGACAGCATGAGCCAGGATCTGCCGGACTATCAGGTGCTCGCCAACTACGAGCCGCCGGTGATGACGCGCATCCACGCCTCCGACGGCGGACTGATGGCCGAATACGCCAAGCAACGCCGTCTCTACCTGCCGATCCAGGCGATTCCGACGCTGCTGAAGTCCGCCTTCCTCTCGGCCGAGGACAAGAACTTCTACGAGCATCACGGTGTCGATCTCGAAGGCATCGCGCGCGCGGCTCTGGTATTCGTGCGCGGCGGCCCGATGCAGGGTGGCTCGACCATCACGCAGCAGGTGGCGAAGAACTTCCTCCTGACCAATGAGCGCTCAATGGAGCGCAAGGTGAAGGAAGCCGTCCTCTCACTGCGCATCGAGCAAGCCTATTCAAAGGACCGCATTCTCGAGCTGTATCTCAACGAGATCTATCTCGGCATGGGCTCTTACGGCGTCGCGGCTGCCTCGCTCTCCTATTTCAACAAGTCGGTGAGCGAACTCGAGATCCAGGAAGTCGCCTATCTCGCAGCGCTGCCCAAGGCGCCCGAGAACTACAACCCGTTCCGCAGTCCGGACGAGGCGATCGGACGTCGCAACTGGGTCATCGACCGGATGGCCGAGAACGGCGCGATCTCGCAGGACGACGCCGACGTCGCCAAGGCCAAGCCCCTTGGCATCAACATCCGCCCGAGCGGTGCTTATGTCAGCTCCGCCGACTATTTCACCGAAGAGGTGCGGCGCGAGATCATCAACCGCTACGGCACCTCGGCACTCTACGAGGGCGGCCTATCGATCCGCACGACGCTCGATCCCAAGCTGCAGGTCGAGGCGCGCAAATCCCTCCAGCGCGCGCTCGTGCAGTACGATCAGGCCCGCGGCTATCGCGGGCCGGTCGATACGGTCGAGATCGCCGGCGACTGGGGCGCGCCGCTCGGCGAGGAGAAGGCGCTCGGCGACGTGCCGGAATGGCGCCTCGCCGTGGTGCTCGCCGCCTCCGACGATTCGGTCTCGATCGGTCTCCAGCCGTCGCGCGAGGTGTCGGGTCGTCTCGGGCCGGATCGCGACATGGGCACCATCGCGCTCGCCGACATGCGCTGGGCGCTCCGGGTGAACCGCGAGGGCCGCAGCGGCTCGGTGCGCGCGGCCGACCAGGTTTTGTCGCGCGGCGACGTCGTCTATGTCGAGAAGAAGGACGACGGCGACGGCTATCGCCTGCGCCAACCCCCGAAGGTGCAGGGCGCAATGGTGGCGATGGATCCGCACACCGGGCGCGTCCTCGCGCTCGTCGGCGGCTTCTCCTACGCGCAGTCGGAGTTCAACCGCGCCACGCAGGCCTATCGCCAGCCGGGCTCCTCGTTCAAACCCTTCGTCTATGCCGCCGCGCTCGACAACGGCTACACTCCCGCCTCGGTGATCATGGACGCGCCGATCTCGATCCCCGACGGCAATGGCGGCTATTGGGAGCCGAAGAACTACGGCGGCGAGTCCGCCGGGCCCTCGACGCTCCGCCTCGGCATCGAGAAGAGCCGCAACCTGATGACGGTCCGTCTCGCCCGCGACATGGGCATGGATCTCGTTGCGCAATATGCCGAGCGCTTCGGCATCTACGACAAGATGCTGCCCTACCTGCCGATGGCTCTGGGGTCGGGCGAGACCACGGTGTTGCGCATGGTCTCGGCCTATTCGGTGATGGCCAATGGCGGGCGCTCGATCGAGCCCTCGCTCATCGACCGGATCCAGGATCGCTACGGCCGCACCGTCTACAAGCATGACAACCGCAAGTGCGAGAGCTGCAACGGCAACGGCTGGGCCGATCAGGCGGAGCCGGAGCTGGTCGACGATCGTCAGCAGGTGCTCGACCCGATGACCGCCTACCAGATCACCTCGATGATGGAAGGCGTCGTGCAGCGCGGCACGGCCACCGTGGTCAAGGAACTCGGCGTGCCCGTAGCCGGCAAGACCGGTACTACGAACGACGAGAAGGACAGCTGGTTCGTGGGTTACACGCCCGATCTGGTGACCGGCATCTTTCTCGGCTACGACAATCCAACCCCCATGGGCCACGGTGCCAGCGGTGGCGGCTTCGCGGCGCCGGTCTTCGTCGATTTCATGAAGCAGGCGCTGGCCGGCAGGCCGGCGGTCGACTTCCGTATTCCCGAGGGCATGACGCAGATCGCCGTCAACCGGAAGACCGGCATGGCGACGAGTTCGGAAGGCGCCGACGCCATCGTCGAGGCCTTCAAGCCCGGCACCGGCCCGGCGGACGTCTACCAGATCATCGGCGACGACAATTCCGGCGGCACGCCCACCGCGCAGGCGATCTCGCCGGCGGCAGCCCAAGCCATCGCGTCGGGCGCCGGCGGGCTCTTCTAGCGGTCGCATTCAGGATCGCGGGCGGACGGACCTCTTCGGTATGGTCCGTTCGCTTTACAGCACAGGGCGCGGTCCCTATGGTCCGTCCATTCCCACCATTGCAGAGCAAAGCGAGGTCGCGGCATGCGTGCCGAAATCGAATCGATCGTCGACGAAATCAAGCAGGCCGTAAGCCTGCTGAGGAGGCATCTTTGACTGGGATCAGTCCCTGCGCGAACTCGATCGGCTGAACGCGGCCGCCGAAGACTCCACCATCTGGAACGACCCCCAGGAAGCCCAGCGCCTGATGAAGGAGCGCCAGCGGCTCGACACGTCGATCAACGGCATCCGCACCATCGAGCGGAGCTTGGCCGACAACATTGAGCTCATCGCGATGGGCGAGGAAGAGGGCGATCCCGGGATCGTCGCCGAGGCCGAGGCCGGCATTCGCGGTCTTCAGAAGGAAGTGGCAGAGCGCCAGATCGACACGCTGCTCTCGGGCGAGGTCGATTCGAACGACACCTATCTCGAAGTCCACTCCGGCGCCGGCGGCACCGAGAGCCAGGACTGGGCGTCGATGCTGCTGCGTATGTACATGCGCTGGGGCGAGCGCGCGAAGATGAAGGTCGAGATGCTCGAGCAGCATTCCGGCGAAGAGGCCGGCATCAAGTCCGCCACCATCCTGCTCAAGGGCCACAACGCCTATGGCAAGATGAAGGTGGAGTCCGGCGTTCACCGGCTCGTGCGCATCTCGCCCTATGACAGCCAAGCGCGGCGGCACACCTCGTTCGCGTCGGTCTGGGTCTATCCGGTGGTGGATGATTCCATCGAGATCGACGTCAACGAAGGCGACGTGCGCATCGATACCTATCGTGCCTCCGGTGCGGGCGGTCAGCATGTCAACACCACCGACTCGGCGGTGCGCATCACCCATCTGGCGACCGGCATCGTCGTTCAGTGCCAGGGCGAGCGGTCGCAGCACAAGAACCGGGCCACCGCCTGGAACATGCTGCGGGCGCGCCTCTACGAAGAAGAGCTGCGCAAGC
The DNA here is from genome assembly GCF_014196835.1 of Aureimonas pseudogalii. GTDB lineage: Bacteria > Pseudomonadota > Alphaproteobacteria > Rhizobiales > Rhizobiaceae > Aureimonas > Aureimonas pseudogalii. The sequence goes on along the minus strand of NZ_JACIEK010000006.1, from coordinate 103,223 downwards.
AGGAGGAGAAGGCCAACGCCGCTGCCGCGTCGAAGACCGACATCGGCTGGGGCCACCAGATCCGCTCCTACGTGCTGCAGCCCTACCAGATGGTGAAGGATCTGCGCACGGGCACCGAAAGCACGTCGCCGCAACAGGTGCTCGACGGCGACATCGACGAGTTCATCGAGGCCGCGCTGGCGCAGCGCGTCTTCGGCGGCGACGCCGCGGTCAGCGACATCGACTGACGGATCGCTCCGGCGATGAGACCAGAGGGCCGGATGCGAGAGATCGCATCCGGCCTTTTTCGTCAGAGCGCGGCCAAACGCCGTCCGGTGCGAATGAAGGGCTCGGGATCGATGGGCTGGTTGTCCACCCGCACCTCGTAATGAAGGTGCGGCCCGGTGCTGCGGCCGGTCGAGCCGACGGCGCCGAGAACGGAGCCGACCGTGAGTTTGTCTCCAACGGAGACGTCGATCCGCGACAGGTGGCCGTAGCGGGTCCGCATTCCATTTCCATGATCGACTTCGACCATTAGACCATAGCCACCGGCGTCTCCGGCCGACGTCACCTTTCCGGGAGCGGTGGGATGGACCGGCGTTCCCGACGAGACCGCGAAGTCCATACCCGAATGCAGCGCTTCCCGGCCGAAGAACGGATCGGCGCGAACGCCGAAGGGGGAGCTGCGCGTTCCCGTCGGCATGGGATCGGCGAGGGGTGCGGAGCGGACATGGGCGTCCAGCCGCTCCAGCACGTCGAGCGCGGTGACGAGCTGGGCGAGGCTTTGCGAGAAGCCTTCGCTCGGTCCCGCGGGAACGTAGGGGCCGCCGACCCCGGACAGCGCCGAGCCGCCGGCATCGATCCCGACCGAGCCGAGAAGCGCCGAGATGCGTTCGGCCCTGGTGTTCGCACGGGTCGCGAGCTCCGCGACCTGCGCCACCTGCTCGGCCTCCACCGCATCGGTGGAGCGGCGAATGAGGGGGATGACATCCTCGGCCATGTCGGCCAGTTCGACGCGGCTGGAGGGCAGGGCTCGGACTTCGTCGAGCGAGCGGTCGAGCGAGCCCGTCTTCCAGGTCGGCTCGTCCGATGGCTTCGAACCTTTGCCTTGCGTCGGGGCCCGCGTGGAAAGGCCCGACTCCTGCGCCTTGAGAAGCAGCGGCGCGAGTTCGTCGAACCGGTCGGCGAGCTGGACTTGGCGATCGACGATCTTCTCGACCTCGGCGCTCACGGTCTCGCGCACCCCGTGCTGGCGCGTCGTCAGGCGATCCAACTGGTTGCGCAGATCCGCGATGCGGCTCTCGTAGGCCACCATCGTCTGCTGCTCACGCCATTCAAGCGCGCGCACCACCGAGTCGCCGGCGAAGAGAAAGGCCCCGGCGCCGAGTCCGGCCACGAGAAGCAGCGCGACGGCCGATGCGCCGGAAGCGAGCACCCAGGGCCGCACGGTCCAGTGGCGGACCTTGTCGCCCCGCGCGATGACGATCGTATGGGGTTCGGATCGTGTTCCGAACACGTGTCGCTGGGCACTCACACTCATCCGACAATCCAGACCAGAAACGTCGAGGGCCAAGCCGCTCTCTCCGGGATTAAAGCCGGTTAGGGTTAACGAAGCGTGGAACGTGCAAGTGACGGAGGATAAACGATCAGGATGAAAGCGGCGATAACGAGCGGTAGAAGGTCGGTGTCAGCCCGGCCTCCGCGCGGGCTCGGTCGTTGAACGGCGGTTTGACGTCGCCGCGGAAGCACGCCCGCACGAGTTCCTGAAACCGCTGGGCGGGATCGACGCGCTGGCGTGCGCACAGGAATCGGAACCACTTGGCGCCGATCGCCACGTGCTTCTTCTCATCGTTGTAGATGATCTCGAGAATCGCGGCCGTCTCGGAGTCGCCGGCCTCGCCGAGCTTGGCGAGAAGCGACGGCGTTACGTCGAGGCCGCGCGCTTCGAGGATGAGCGGCACGATCGCCAGCCGGGCGGCAAGGTCGTGCGCGGTGACCTCGACGGCCTGCCAGAGGCCGTCATGCGCGGGCATGGCGCCGTAGTGCGATCCGAGATCGCGCAGCCGCTTCGACAGCAGGCCGAAATGCTTGGCCTCCTCCATTGCGACCGTCATCCAGCCGTCGAAGAACGACCGAGGAACCGGCTGACCGCAGAAGCGGGCGACGATGTCGAGCGCCAGATCGATGGCGTTGAGTTCGATATGGGCCAGCGCGTGAATCATCGCGATCCGGCCTTCGAGTGTGTGGACCGAGCGCTTCGGCACGAGACGCGGCGAGACGAGGTCGGGCTTGACCGGGCGGCCGGGTCGCTGCGGCAGACGCGGATCGCCCGGCGCCGAGAGCCCCAGCGTGCGGGCGAACCACGCTTCGCCGGCAGCGGTTGTCAGCCGGCACTTCTCGTCGAGATCGGCCGCCAGCAGCGCTGCGACGGCCGATCCCCGCAATGTCGTCTGCGCGGGAGCCGTCACGCCGCCTCGGCGCTCAGAGCCTGTGCGGCGTCCAGCACCTCTTGCGCATGGCCCGCGACCTTCACCTTCGGCCAGATCTTCGCGATGCGCCCATCGGCCCCGACCAGCGCGGTGGTCCGCTCGACGCCCATGTAGGTGCGGCCGTACATGCTCTTTTCGGCCCAGACGCCGAACGCCTGGAGCAGGGTCTTGTCCTCGTCTGAGAGGAGACGAACCTTCAGATCGTGCTTGTCACGAAACTTGCAGTGCTTCTTCACCGGATCGGGAGAGACGCCGAACACGGGAACGCCGATCGCCGCGAACTTCTCGATCAGGGCGGAGAACTCGATGGCCTCGACCGTGCAACCGGACGTATCGTCCTTAGGATAAAAATAGAGCACAAACGGATGGCCCGCGAGAGAGTCGCTCGTCACATGGCCGCCATCGGCTTCGGGCAAGTCGAATCCCGGACAGTGCTGTCCAACGTCGGGTGCGCTCATGAAGCCTTCCTTTCGGCCTAATGCATGTCCAGGAGTGGGGCGGCGGCGGCCGGCCAGGGCACGTCCGCAACGCTCGATATAATGCAGCATCCGCATCGGGGCAGTCTCTTCCAGCCATGCATCGCGATTTGTCCCCCAGCCTAACATGCGAACGTCCGTCCGCCGTCGAAACCCAGCGGAGATCGGCCCGTCCCGCGGCATCTGAGTGCCCCCACTTCGCTGGTGGGATGGAGTCTTGAAGCGGTTGTTCCGCCTTTGCGGCACCCTCGTCAGCCTGTTCCTCTTCCTGCTGCTCGTGGCGGCGGGCGGGGTGGCCTTTCTGTTCGGAACGGAAACCGGCGAGACGTTCGTGCGCTCGCAGACCACCGCCGCGCTCGGCCGGCTGCTCGGCCCATCCTACGAGGCCTCTCTCGGCGATCAGCATTTCGAGATGCGCGCCGACGGGATGCTGGCGTTGAACTGGACCGATGTGGTGTTGCAGCGACGGGATCGGCCGGACCAGCGCACCAATGTCGATCAGGTCTCCGTGGCCGTGCGACTGATGCCCTTGGTCAATGGCCGATTGGAGTTCGGACGGCTGGAAATGCGCGGCGCTCGCATCGATCTCGCGGCCTTCAGCGAAGACGGATCGGTTCGTCGCCGCGACGTCGCGGCCGGATCGACGGAGCATGGCACGCAGCCGGCTGCCGTGCCGGCGCGCTCGGGATCGGTCATCGCCCGAACCGCCGACAGCGCCATCCGCACGATCGAGCGACAACTCCAGGCGCTGCAGGCGTATCACTTCGACACGGTGTCGTTCTCGGACATCACCATCGAGGGGCTACCGACGCGTTTCGGCTCCAGCCCCGAGCTCGTTCTTCGCTACGCCGACCTGCACCGCACGCTCGACGGCTCGTTGCAATTGTCGTCGAGCCTGCGGCTCGGGCCGGTGCCGGTCTCGCTTTCGGGCGCCGCCGAATTCGACGGTGAGACGTCGCAGCTCGTCGGCTTCTCGCTGCGCTCCGGACGTATCGATCTCGCCAGCGTACTGCCGCCGACGCCGCGGACCGCCACGCTGGACGAACGCCCGTTCGGAAGCGACGCCGCTCTCGTCTTCGAGGCCGGCATGCAGCGCGATGGCGAAGCCGGCAGCCCGATTCTCCACGCGTCGCTCCATTCCGATGCGGGCCACGTGCAGCTCGGCCTGAACCACACGCGCGTCGAGGCGGCGGACCTGCGGATCGAATACCGTGAGGGCGACGACCAGTTGCGGCTGCTCCCGAGCCCCGTGCGGTTCGACGGTGTGGCCTTCGATCTCGAAGGCAGTCTCGCGCCGGAAGCCGAGAACGGCGTCGCCGATCCCGACCGCCTGCGGTTTCGCCTCGGCTCCGACGAGATCCGCTCGCAAGTCGGCTTGCCGACCGAGGACGACACCGCGCGGACCGCCTCGCTCTGGCTCGACGGGCGTATCGACCCGGCCGCCCGCTTCGCCGAACTCACGGCGTTGGCGTTGAAGACCGCCAACGGCAGTCTCGTCGGTCGGGCTGCCTACCGTGCGCAGCTCCCGCAGGATGTGACGTCGCTCGACGTGCAGGCGAGCGATCTCGCCGCCGCCGACGTGAAGGCCTTCTGGCCGTTCTTCATTTCGGGCAAGTCGCGGACCTGGGTGCTCGCGCATCTCGGCGATGTCGGCTCGGTGCCGACGGGAACGATCGCTCTGTCGGTGAGCCGCGATCGGTTGGGCACTGCGTTCAAACCCACCGAATACGCCAGCGAGGACGAGCTTCGCATGGACATCGGCCTTGCCGGCCTCGACATCGACACGGTGGGAACGGTGCCGCGCCTGCACCAGACCAACGGACGGCTGGAGTCGCGCGGCACGGTGACGAAGGTCTTCCTCGACGAGGCGACGCTTGCTGGCCAACCCGAGGTGAAGATCGGTCCGGCGGTGGTGACGATGGCGAAGCCGCGCGACGGCAACATCCGCGATCTGCTACTCGATCTCGATGTCGCCACCGCCGGGTCGGCCGCCGGGGTGCTGGCCGTCGCCGATGCAGAGCCGATCCGCGCCCTGCGCAATCTCGCCCTTGACCCCGCGCTGGCGACCGGCTCGATCGACGGCCACGCCACCGCATCGTTGCGCCTCGGCGAAAAGATCCTGCCGGCTGACCAGATGCTCGGCTGGTCGGTGACGGCGAAGCTCGCGAAGGTGGACCCAGGTCAGCCGATCCAAGGGCGCCGCTTCGCGGATCTCGACGGGGAGATCGCCATCGTGCCCGGCAAGGTCAGCGGATCGCTGAAGGGGACGATGGACGGCATCGCCGCCGACATGAGTCTGGCCGTGCCGTTCGGCGGCCAGCCGGTGGGCGAACGCAAGATCGAGGTGACGCTCGACGTGCCCGCACGAAAGGCCGCCGAACTGGTGCCGGCTCTCGCCGACGTCGTGGACGGACCGATCGCGGCGCGCATCACGGATGCGGGCGACGGCCTCAAGGCCGAGCTGCAGCTCACGCGCACCGCCCTCAAGGTTCCTGCGATGGCGTGGACCAAGGGAGCGGGCGTCGCGGCGTCGCTGTCCTTCGCCATCCGCACCAGCGACGAGGGAACCGAACTCGACGATATCGTTCTTTCCGGCGACGGATTTTCGGCCCGGGGCTCTGCGAAGCTTGACAAAAGCGGACTGCGCACGGCCGTGCTTCGCGACGTCGCGCTCAACCCCGGCGACGACGTCGATGTGAGCGTGGAGCGGCACGGCAAGGGCTTCGGCATTACGATCGACGGGGCCCAGTTCGATGCGCGACCGATCCTGTCCGAGCTGAAGGCGACCGTCGGCCAGGACAAGAACGGGCGCGTCGGCGGCGGAACCTTCGACATCACCGCCGACATTGCGCGCCTCAACGGGTTCGGCGGCAAGTCGATCGCCGACTTCACGCTGAACTTCGCGAGTTCGCAGGGCCGCATGGCCGCACTGAACCTCGGCGGCCGGACGGGCGGCGGCGCCGTCTCCGGCGACCTGTCGCCGCGCGGCGATCAGCGGGCGATCACGATCGCGGCGGCCGATGCGGGCGCCTTCCTGAACTTCTCCGGCGTCTACGGACATATGGAAGGCGGCCAGGCGCGCCTCGAACTCATCGGCTCGGCCGACGACGGCTATCGCGGCCGGCTGCAGATGCAGAACTTCACGCTGGTCGACGAGCCGCGGCTGTCGCGCATCGTCGGCTCGTCGCCGAAGCCGGGATCGGCCAGCCTTAGCCAGGCGCTCGGGCAGGAGCTGCGAACCGAACGCGCCTTCTTCGATCAGGCGTCGGCCAACCTCACCTATGGCGGCGCGACGCTGCGCGTCGCCGACGGCATCGTGCGCGGGCCGGTGTTCGGGTCGAGCTTCTCGGGCACGCTCTACGATCCCAAGAGCCGCATCGATATTGCCGGGTCCTTCATGCCCGCCTACGGCATCAACCGGGTGTTCGGGGCCATCCCGATCCTCGGGCAGATTCTCGGCAACGGCAACGAAGGCGGGCTGATCGGCATCACCTACCATCTCAGCGGGCCGTTCGCCTCACCGACTTTGGTGGTGAACCCAATCTCGGCGATCGCGCCGGGCATCTTCCGGCAGATCTTCTCCTACGAATGACGGAGCGCGCGCTCAGTCGCCGCGCCACAGGGCCTGAACGCTGGCGTTGGCGACATCCGGCTTGGCGTCGCCGATGAAGACGAGCACCGGGCCGAACGTCTTGCGGGCCGGATCGTAGAAGTCGAGCAGGCCGGGATCGCTCGCCTGGAAAAAAGCTGGCAGCCGTCCGGCCTCGCGCAGGAAATGGTCGATCACGACCTGATCGCCATGCACGGCGTTGGGCACTCGGCCACAGGACCCCGGCGCCATCCAGCGTTTGGGTTCGGCGGCGAAGCGCCGGTAGACATCGGCGAGCTCGTCGCCCTCCCAGCGAAGGAGCGCACTGGACAGCCGCCCCTTGTGGAAATGGTCCTCCATCGCTGCGAGACCGGGGCGGGCCAGGGCCGAGGCGTCGCCGCACAGCACCGTGTCGAGATCGCAGAGCAGGGCCGTGCCGGTAAAGAGGCCCGGACGGAACGCCTCCATTTTCGACCACCAGACCGGCCAGTTTTCGTGCAACGCGATGCACTCGATGCCGTCGCTTTGAAACGGGTGATCGGTGAGGCAGACGAAACGATCGAAGCCGGACGCGTGGACACGGAAGGCGCGAACCAGCCGTTCCACCCAGCTTGCGTCGTAGCGCCCGCCGGATCGCAGCACGGTGATGAGCGTCGCCATCAGCGCGTCTGCCTTTGGCGAAGGCAGGCATGTCGGTCGGCGATCGGCGTTTTGGTCATCGGCAGTTCTCCCAACGGTTTCCCGCGAGATAGCGAGCGGCGCGCTCGCGCACAGGTCGCGCTTTCGACCGATCGTGTCGGCGGCTAGGGTTCCCCGACTGATTCCCCATGTGCTGGCAGGCTTCCCATGTTCTTCGCGCTCTCCAAGATCGGCTGGTATCTCGTGCAGCCGCTCGTGATCGTTCTGCTGATCGCGGTTCTCGGCTTCCTCTGCCCGCTCCTGCGGATGCCACGCCTGGGAACCGGGCTGCTGGCGACCTCCGTGGTGCTGCTGGCGGTGCTCGCGCTGTCGCCGCTCGGGCTCGTGATGCTCAGCGTGCTCGAGAACAGGTTTCCACGGCCCGAACTGCCTGCCGATGTCGCGGGGATCGTGGTGCTCGGCGGCTCGTTCGACACGAAGGTGACGCGCACGCGCGGCGTGCCCGAACTCAACGATGCCGCCGATCGCGTCACGACGACACTCGCGCTCTCGCGCCGCTATCCGGGCGCGCGCGTGGTGTTCACCGGCGGCGCGGCCGGCGTGTTCGCCGAAGACATCCGCGAATCCGACGTGGCACGCCAGATCTTCGGCGAGCTGGGTCTCGACCCCGCCCGACTGGAACTGGAGGACCGCTCGCGCAACACGGCGGAGAACGCGGCCTTCACGCGCGATCTCGTGCAGCCGAAGCCCGGCGAGACGTGGCTACTCGTAACCTCGGCGGCGCACATGCCGCGCTCGGTCGGCTGCTTCCGCGCGGCGGGCTTCGACGTGCTGCCCTATCCCACGGACTACCAGACGCCGGGCGGCGCCTCGATCTGGGAGCCGTCGACCGCCACGGTGCGCAATGTCGAGAAGGTGCATTTCGCCATTCGCGAGTATCTCGGCCTCGTCGCCTATCGGCTCACCGGCAAGATCGAGGCGCTGTTTCCTGCGCCTTGACGCTCACGCCTCGGGCGCACGCGGCGCGAGGCGGTAGATCCCCTTGAAGTCGTGGGGATCGACCACGCGGCCCTTGCGCTTGACGACCACGAGACCTTCGTCGGCGAGACGCACGGCCTCCACCCGGATCGGCCCCATCAGTCGGCTCCATTCGGTCTCGTCCGGCCCCGCCAGCGCGCGCGCCACCTCCGAGGGGCAGATCGTCTTGTCGTCGCCGCGCTCGGCGGTCATCGCCAGAATGGCGTCGCGGATGGTCTTGGCCTTCATGGGCTCTCTTTCGAAGGAGGATCGATGCCGACGCTTCGAACGGCATCCGACAGAAACTGGCGATGGGCCAGGATGCAGATGACGAGGGCGGTGGTGCCGATGAGAACGCCGGGACCGACGAACCAGCCGAGATAGGCGAGGCCGAAGAAGATGCCGCGCAGGCCGGCGTTGAAGTGCCGGGCGGCGATCCGGTTCATCGTCAGCGCGCGGCGAACGGCCTCGTCCGCCGCCCTGGGATCGGCGTCGGCGTCGTGGCGCATCGGAACGGCGCCGATCAGGATCGTGCAATAGTTGAACAGGCGATAGGCCCAGCCGAACTTGAAGAAGGCGTAGGCGAAGATGGTGACGAGGCCGAGGAGCTTCGTCTCCACGAGGGCACGGTCGAACGTCGCCTCGAGCGGCAGGTCGGTGACGATCGTCGCGATCTGCTCGGCCGATCCGATGAGGGCGAAGCAGCCGCCGATGGCGAAGATGCAGGACGAGGCGAAGAACCCGGTGCCCTGCTGCAGCCCCGCCATGATCGCGGTGTCGATCATCCGCAGGTCCCGGCGCAGCATCGTGCGCATCCAGGCCTCGCGCTGCACGTTCATCCGGTAGCTGAGGCCACGATGGGCGATGCCGCTCATGTCGACGACGAGCGAATACAGCACCCAACCACCGACGAAGGTGACGAAGGCGAGAAGGTTCGGCAGGTCGAAGACGTGATCGATGCGCATGGACCGGGCAGGGCGGGAGATCGGAAACGCGGGTGAGCAGCCCGTCCTAGCACTTCGTCCGCCGCCGCGTCAGGTTCGACTTGACGGCTCCGACGCGTCGTCGGAAACAGCGTCATGCCTCTTCACATGATCAAGCTCTGCGTCGGCGTCGAAACCGTCGAGGATCTCGAAGCGCATGTCGCCCATCGGTTCGAGGAAGCACGCCGCCTCTCTCAAATGCCCGAGCAGGTGCATGTGACCCGCGTCATGCCCAAGCGCGCCGACGAGATCGTGGACGGCGGATCGCTTTACTGGGTGATCAAGGGGCAGGTGCAGGTTCGCCAGCCCTTGCAGCGTTTCGAGGCGTTCACCGCTGCGGATGGCATCGAGCGATGCCGCATCGTGCTGCGGCCGGAGTTCATCCGGACGCAATGGCAACCGCGGCGCGCCTTCCAAGGTTGGCGTTATCTGCTGCCGGAAGCCGCTCCGTCCGACGCCGGAGAGGACGATGGGACGGTCTCGCTGCCGCCGGCGCTCCGCCGAGAACTGGCGGAACTCGGTCTGCTCTGAGCGCCGGGAGCCGATCGCCTCCGGCTGCCGACTCTAGCGCGAACCCGGTCCGCCGCATGCGATTCGCACCGCCTGCGTGCCGGCCTGCGTATCCACCTTCAGCCGAACGCGCGCGACAGGCTGCGACGAGCGCCAGGCGCGGGCGCCGTGGCACAGGAGCAAGCCGACGAGGTCCTTGGGCCGAAGACGCGAGCGACCGTCGCGGACGTCGCCGAGCCGGCTCGCCGCCTGCTGCATCGGATGCAGCGCGGCGGCCGCGGAGCCGGAGGTCCGGTTGTCCGCGAGGTAGGGCGTGCGGATTTCCTGTTCGATCGACATGGAGAAACCTCGAAACTCGGTACGGCTGAAGGGAATGGCGTCGGGCAAGGCTTCGCCGGGCACGGCAAGCGCGCCGATGGCGACCCGGCTGGGGGAGACGGCTCCGGACTTCGCCAGAGCCGGCGCCGTCAGTTGTTCGCGATGGCGTAGCAGGCGTAGGAACGGCTCTTCAGAACCTCGCAGGCGGCATTGGCGGCAGCCTTCGTCTCGAACCCGGCGAAGCGGGCGCGGTAGAGGGTCTGCGAGCCACTATCCACGGCCTGCGTGAAGGCATAGGCGCTGGCCAGCACCGAGCCACCCCGCTGGCGGGCTTCGGCCAGCATCTGGAGCGCGGTCTCCTGCACCGGGGTCGCGGCGATCTGGACCACCCAGGCCGAGCGGGAGGCATCCGCGCTCATGCCACGATTGGGCGCGGGCGCCGCAATCTGCGATTCCACGACGCTCGGGATGGAGGCGCGCGGCGTCGGCGCCAGCGCGGTGGCCACGGTCATCGCGCCGCCTTCCTGCCGGCCGAGCGCGGCGCGCAGGGCCTCGCGTCCGATGACCGGACGCGCCGACGGCGAAGTGATGGCGTTCATCGCGCCGGCTGCGTTGGAGCCGTAGGCGTCGGCGACGCGCTCGTTGATCGACGAGGAGCGACGGGTCGGCACCGGCACCGCCACGGGAAGGGCGGTGGCCGCCGCGACATGGGTCGAGACCGCGGGGCCGCGCGTGCTCGGGGCGTAGGCCGCCACCAACGGTTCACCGCCGCGCGAGCTCGCGTCCGGCAGATACTTGCCGACGAGCTCGGCCATGTGGTCGTCACGCGCCCGGGAGGTTCGACCGCCCAGCACCACCGCCACGAGCTTCTTGTCGCCGCGAACCACCGAGGTCACAAGGTTGAAGCCGGATGCGTTGATGTAGCCGGTCTTGATGCCGTCGACGCCCTGGACACGGCCGAGAAGCCGGTTGTGATTGCCGATGACCTGACCGCGGAAATTGAACGAGCGCGTATTGAAGTACTTGTAGTACTGAGGGAAATGCTCGCGAAGCGCGATGCCGAGCGTCGCCATGTCGCGCGCCGTGGTATGCTGCGCCGGGTTGGGCAGGCCGTTGGCGTTGCGGAAGATCGTACGGGACATGCCGAGGCGACGGGCTTTGGCGGTCATCATCTCGGCAAACTGGGTTTCGGTACCACCGAGATACTCGCCGATCACGACGGCGGCATCGTTGGCCGAGCGCGTGACGAGGCTCATGATGGCTTCCTCGACCGAAAGGCTCGATCCCACCTTCATGCCGAGCTTCGAGGGCGGGCGGGCCGCGGCGTAGGCGGAAACCTTCATCGGGGTCGACAGCTGTGCCCGGCCGCTCTCGAGCGCGTCGAACATCATGTAGAGGGTCATCATCTTCGTCAGCGAGGCCGGATACCGGTTCTCGTCGGCGTTCTTGGAAAAGAGGACCTTGCCGTTGTTGGCGTCCACGACGATCGCAGCGTAGCGTTCATCGGCCGCCTGTGCGTGGGCCACGGGAAGATGAACGAGAAGGGCGCTTCCCAGGGCTGCGACGGCAGCCGTCCGCGTGATGCTCTTCGCAAGCGAGACGCCTCTTGCGACGATGGAAAGTTTGCGGAACGCCAAGGACACGGGCAGCTCTCTCGTTTCGTGTTTCGAGATGCTGCGCCCCCACAATCGGGTTGTGGGGAGCGTTACCAATCAATGGCTTCGCGATCTCTTCTTGTGGGAAAGATACGTCGAGCGGTCTTACCAATCCGTTTATGGTTGCCGGAACCTTGTGATCTGGGTGTGGCGAAATGCAATAAATTTTAGCGGAGCGGGTAGGGAGCATCTCGCGCAACCTTCTCGCGAACCCCCGCCTTCAAAATCCCCTTGCAGGCGATTGTGCAGTGCAATATATCGAGCTGACGGATCATCGACGCTCGCACCGTCACAGCGAAGGGGAAATGGCATGAACATGTACGAAGACGCCAACAAGGCCGGCAAGGAATCCATGGACAACGCGCTGAAGTCGTTCTCCGCGATGTCGAAGGGCTTCCAGCAGATCGCTGCCGAGACCGGTGAGTTCACCAAGCGCTCCTACGAGCAGACGGCGCAGATGATGGAGAAGCTCGCCCAGGTCCGCACGCTGGACAAGGCCGTTGAGCTGCAGAACGACTACGCCAAGTCCGCCTACGAGACGTGGATGTCGCAGGCGCAGAAGATGGGCGAGATGTATTCCGCCATCGCGCGCGAGACCTACAAGCCCTTCGAGAACACGGCTGCCGCCGCCGTGAAGTACGGCGAAGACGCGGCTCGCCAGGCCGGCTGACACCCGACATCTCGATCGCATGAACGAGCCCGGCCTTCGCGCCGGGCTTTTTTCGTTGGTGGTTTCCCGGCGGCTTGCGCGCACCCGGCGAATCCTGTCCGCTCGTCGCGCCGCCAGGAAAATTTGCCGCAAGGGCGAGGCGTCTTAAAATGGCTCGCGCGGTACATACATAGTTGCTGATGACAAAGGTGACGGCATTGAACGACGACGCTCCCGACCGACCGGTGACGAGACACGACCCGCGGATGCAAGCGGGCAAGACCGACGGCGGAGACGCGGACCGCGGGACGTCGGTCATCACCCGAACGAAACCCAAGACCCGAAAGCCGAGCCTTTACAGGGTGCTGCTTCTCAATGACGATTACACTCCGATGGAGTTCGTCATCCACGTTCTCGAGCGGTTCTTCCAGAAGGATCGCGAGGCAGCGACGCGGATCATGCTGCACGTGCACAAGCATGGGGTCGGCGAGTGCGGCGTGTTCACATACGAGGTCGCGGAGACGAAGGTCACGCAGGTCATGGATTTCGCCCGTCAGCATCAACATCCGCTGCAATGCGTGATGGAAAAGAATTGAGGTGAACCTTGCCGACATTTTCGCAAAGTCTGGAAAAGTCGCTCCATCAGGCCCTGACGCTGGCGAACGAGCGGCATCAGGAATTCGCGACCCTCGAACATCTGCTTCTCGCCCTGCTCGACGACAAGGACGCGGCTGCGGTCATGAAGGGCTGCAGCGTCGATCTCGATGTGCTGCGCTCTTCGCTGATGGAATATATCGACACCGAGCTCGCCAACCTCGCCACGGGGCATGACGAGGACTCCAAGCCCACCGCCGGTTTCCACCGTGTGATCCAGCGCGCCGTCATTCACGTCCAGTCTTCCGGGCGGGACGAGGTGACGGGCGCCAACGTGCTCGTCGCGATCTTCGCCGAGCGCGAGAGCCATGCCGCCTTCTTCCTGCAAGAGCAGGAGATGACGCGATACGACGCCGTGAACTTCATTTCCCATGGAATTTCCAAGCGGCCGGGGGCGTCCGAAGGGCGCACCGTTCGTGGAGCGGAGGATGAGCAGTCGGTCATGGGCAATGAAGAGGAGGGACGCCGCAAGACGCAGCAGGACGCGTTGACGGCCTATTGCGTCAACCTGAACGAGAAGGCCAAGACCGGCCGGATCGACCCGTTGATCGGCCGCGCGACGGAGATCAACCGGACGATCCAGGTGCTCTGCCGCCGATCCAAGAACAATCCGCTCTATGTCGGCGATCCCGGCGTCGGCAAGACGGCGATCGCCGAAGGTCTGGCCAAGCGGATCGTCGAGGGCGACGTGCCCGAGGTGCTGGCCGACGCCACCATCTTCTCGCTCGACATGGGCACGCTGCTGGCCGGCACCCGCTATCGCGGCGATTTCGAGGAGCGGCTGAAGCAGGTCATGAAGGAACTGGAGGAGTATCCCGGCGCTGTTCTCTTCATCGACGAGATCCATACGGTGATCGGCGCCGGCGCGACGTCGGGCGGCGCTATGGACGCGTCGAACCTCTTGAAGCCCGCGCTGTCCTCCGGCGCGATCCGCTGCATCGGCTCCACGACCTACAAGGAGTATCGCCAGTTCTTCGAGAAGGACCGCGCGCTCGTGCGGCGCTTCCAGAAGATCGACGTCGCCGAGCCGACGATCGAGGATGCGATCTCGATCCTCAAGGGCCTCAAGCCCTATTTCGAGGACTTCCACCACGTGAAGTACTCGAACGATGCCATCAAGTCGGCCGTCGAGCTTTCGGCGCGCTACATCAACGACCGCAAGCTGCCGGACAAGGCGATCGACGTGATCGACGAGACCGGCGCGTCGCAGATGCTGCTGCCGGAAGCCAAGCGCAAGCGCTCGATCGGCGTGAAGGAGATCGAGGCGACCGTCGCGACGATGGCTCGCATTCCGCCGAAATCCGTCTCGAAGGACGACGAGGAAGTGCTTGCGCATCTGAGCACGCAGCTGAAGCGCGTGGTTTACGGACAGGACGCCGCGATCGAGAGTCTGACCACCGCCATCAAGCTGGCACGTGCCGGCCTCCGCGAACCGGAGAAGCCGATTGGCTCCTACCTGTTCTCGGGGCCCACCGGCGTCGGCAAGACGGAGGTCGCCAAGCAGCTCGCGTCTGCGCTCGGCATCGAACTGCTGCGCTTCGATATGTCGGAATACATGGAGCGCCACACCGTTTCGCGGCTCATCGGCGCGCCTCCCGGCTATGTCGGCTTCGACCAGGGCGGCCTTCTGACCGACGGCGTCGATCAGCATCCGCATTGCGTGCTGCTGCTCGACGAGATCGAGAAGGCGCATCCCGACCTGTTCAACATCCTGTTGCAGGTCATGGATCACGGCCAGCTGACGGACCACAACGGCAAGAAGATCGATTTCCGTAACGTCATCCTGATCATGACGACGAATGCGGGTGCCTCGGAGGCGCAGAGGGCGGCGATCGGCTTCGGCTCGACGCGCCGCACGGGCGACGACGTGGAGGCGATCAACCGGCTGTTCACGCCGGAGTTCCGCAATCGCCTCGACGCGATCATACCGTTCGGCGCGTTGCCGACGCCGGTGATCCACGAGGTGGTGCAGAAGTTCGTGATGCAGCTGGAGGCTCAATTGTCCGAGCGCGGCGTGACCTTCGAACTGCGTCAGGACGCCATCGCATGGCTCGCCGAGAAGGGCTACGACGAGTACATGGGCGCCCGGCCCCTCGGCCGGGTGATCCAGGAATATGTCAAGAAGCCTCTGGCGGACGAGGTTCTGTTCGGCAAGCTGAAGCACGGCGGCACCGTGAAGGTGACGGTGGTCGATGACGAGGCCGGCGGGAAGAAGCTCAATCTCGAGGCGATCGCCGACGAAACGCCGATCAAGGCGCGCAAGTCGAGCGATGCCAAGGGGCGACGGGCGAAAGTGGATCCGAGCGGCGAGGAAATCGTCGAGGACGACGACGATTTCGACGACGTCGAGGATATGGACGAGGACGGCGAAGACGAGGAGCCGTCCGAGATCTCCGCGTCCGATGCGGATGTGGAGCCAAAGTCGGGTCGCCGACCGGGAACGGTGCCGAAAGTTCCCCGTAAGCCGAACTGATGGGTTAGGAAAGGCCGCCACGAGGGCGGCCTTTTTCATGGGCCGTCCCATCTGAACTGGAACACGACGGACCGGACATGGATGTGTCATCGGCCCGGACCGACTCGCATCCCTCGGTCTGGGTGTTCAAGGGAATGCGCGCCGTCTGGAGCGCTCCGGCTCTCATTCTCGTCACCGCCCATCTCGGCTTCGCAGGCCTTGCGCGGGAAGCGGGCATCGGCTGGCTCGAAGCCTCCTTCATGGTTTTCACCATCTGGGCGCTTCCGGCCAACATCATTCTTCTCGGCTCGATCACCGCCGGCTTGTCGCTCGCGGCGACGGCGCTGGCAGTCGGGCTTTCGTCGCTCCGTCTGATGCCGATGGTGATCGCCCTTCTGCCGGAACTTCGCGGCGTCGGCACGCGCCGTCGAACGCTCCTGGTGCTTTCGCACTTCATCGCCGTCACCGCCTGGGTCGTGTCGCTGGAGCGCCTGCCGACTGTGCCGCGCGATCGGCGCCCGCATTTCTTTGCGGGGTTCGGCATCACGCTGACGGTGGTCAACACGCTCGCGGTGGCGCTGGCCTTCAATCTGATGGGTCAATTGCCGGCGTTGGCGACCGGCGCGCTGGCCTTCCTGACGCCCGTCTACTTCCTGACTTCGCTTTACGGCTCGGCACGAGAACTCTCGGGGCAGTTGGCACTGCTTACCGGCATGCTGGCGGTGCCCGTCGCCAACTGGCTGGCGCCCGAGTTCGACATTCTCGTCGCGGGCTTGGTAGGCGGCGTGGTGGCCTACGGCATCGGACGGCTCGTCGATCGGCGGCAGATCGCGCGATGAACGGCCTGTCCTACGATTCGATCGCCGCGGACTGGTGGCCCTATCTCTTCATCCTGCTCGCCGGCTGGCTGCCGACCGACGTCTGGCGTTGGCTCGGCGTCCTTTCGGCGGGCCGGTTCGACGAAAACTCGCCGGCCATCGCACTCGCCCGCACGATCGCCACCTCGCTCGTGGCGGCGGTGATCGGACGGCTCATCCTGTTTCCGACGGGCATCCTCGCGGACATCCCGACCGCAGTGCGGATCGGGGCGGTCGCGGGCGGCTTCCTCGCCTATCTCACGCTCGGACGGCATACGATCCTCGCCATCGTCGTGGCGGAAATCATCCTCCTCGGCGTGCCCTGGATGTTGGGTTTGATCTGACGCGGATGCCGCGACGCAGCCTCAGGCGAGATGCGCTCGAATCACCTCCGCCTGCTCGCGAAGCAGGGCGGGATCGGCCATGCCCGATCCGTGCGCCTGGAGGTCCACGCCGGCATAGCGGGGCAGGACATGGACATGCAGATGGAAGACCGTCTGACCCGCCGACGCCTCGTTGAACTGCATCACCGTCACCCCGTCGGCCGCGAACGCCGCCTTGATGGCGCGCGCGAGCCTGGCGGCCTCCGGCAGGAGAACGGCGAGAACCTCGGGCGAGGCATCGAGGAGATTGCGCGAGGCCGCCTTGGGAATGACGAGACAGTGCCCGCGAGACTGCGGCATCGCATCCATGATCGCCACGACCTCGTCGGTCTCGTAGATCCGAACGCTTGGAATTTCGCCGCGCAGGATCTTCGCAAACACGTTGCTGTCGTCGTAGGCCGTCATCGCACGATTCCTGCTGGGAGGGTGAGGCGGATCATAGGCGACGGGGAGGGTTCGTCTAGTTCTCGTCCGCCCGGTCCTGTCGCTCGCCGCGCCGGAAGGGCGTGTGCTCGGCGAGAACCTCGTTCGTCGCCTCGACCTCCTGCCGCTCGTGCTCGAGATAGGAGCGCACGGCGTCGCGCAGCCCGGCGTGGGCGATGTAATGGGCCGAATGGGTCGTCACGGGTTCGTAGCCGCGCGCCAGCTTGTGTTCGCCCTGCGCGCCCGCCTCCACCACGGCCAGCTTGTGCTCGATCGCATAGTCGATGGCCTGATGGTAGCAGACCTCGAAATGCAGGAAGGCGTGTTCTTCGGTGCAGCCCCAGTAGCGACCGAAGATGCGGTCGGCGCCGACGAGGTTGAGCGCGCCCGCAATGTAGCGCCCCTCCCGCCGCGCCATGACGAGCACGATCTCGTCGGCCATCCGCTCGCCGAGGAGCGAGAAGAACCGCCGGTTGAGGTAGGGGCGACCCCACTTGCGACTGCCCGTGTCCATGTAGAAGTGGAAGAAAGCGTCCCAGGCCGCCTCGTTCAGCGACCGGCCGGACAGACGCTCGATCGTGATACCGTCGGCCAAGGCCTCGCGCCGCTCCTTCCGCAGGCCCTTGCGCTTGCGCGAGGCCAGCGTTTCCAGAAAGTCGTCATAGGTCGCGTAGCCGCGATTGACGAAATGGAACTGCTGGTCGGTGCGGTGAAGAAAGTCGTCGCCCTCAAGCACCTCAAGGTCCGGTGCTTCGAGGAAGGTCGCGTGCGCCGACGAGATCCGCGTCTGCGCGACATAGGCCTTCACGGCTTCCGCCATTGCTAGACGCATCGAATCGGCCGAGTCGCGGCTCCCGACGAGAAAGCGCGGTCCGGTGACCGGCGAGAAGGGGGCGGAAAGCTGAAGCTTGGGGTAGTAGCGCCCACCCGCGCGCTCGAAGGCGTTGGCCCACCCCTGGTCGAACACGTACTCGCCCTGCGAATGGCTCTTCAGATAGGCCGGAGCAACGGCGAGGATTTCGCCACGCCCGTCTTCCAGCACGAGGTGCTGCGGCAGCCACCCGCTCCGCTCGCCGACGCAGCCGGCATCTTCCAGGCTGCTGAGAAAAGCGTGTCGCACGAACGGATTGGCGCTAACGCCGGGCCGCGTCGTCGCCAGTTCGTCCCAACGGTCGGCATCGATGGACGACAGGCCTTCGGCGACCCGCAGCGAGAGGACGGCCCCCTCGCCATCGGCAGCCTCGTTGAACTCGTCGGTCATCGCGTCTCACCCTTTTTCGAGGGCGGTGCCGATCAGGACGGCACGAACCCCTCGAACGTCATCTGGTCTGCATACCGGTGGCTTCGCTCGACATCCGCGGGTGTGCGGACCGTCCAGCTGATCACCGGCAGATGCCGCTCGTCGCGAATCCAGTCGACGAACGCATTCGGTAGATGGTGAACATTGTAGGACACGAACGAGCAGTGTCCCGCGAAGACGACACGATGCCGCTTCAGAACGTCGGCGCGCGTGCCTTCGGCGGTGAGGCCGAAGGGCACACTGAGCGAAACGCTCGCCGCTTGCTCCACCAGCCATTCGTCGAACGACATGAGCGCCAGTGCGCCTGGGTAGCCGCGGATCGTCTCGGCGACGATCTCGATGAACTCCCCGTCGAGATCGGCCGAGAGCCCCTTCAATTCGATCACCAGCGGCACTCGGGCCGCGACGAGATCGAGCAGCGAGCGCAACGTCGGGATCGCGTCCGGCGTCCCGCCCAGCGTCAGCTCTGCGAGCGCCTGCGCATCCGTGTCGCGCACGCGGCCCTCGACGCCCGTCATGCGAAGCAACGTTTCGTCGTGAAAGACGACGGGCACCCGGTCACGCGACAGATGGATGTCGCACTCGATCGCATAGCCGCCATCGATCGCGGCCTGGAAGGCCGAGACCGAGTTTTCCATGATCGACCGGCCGGCATCGTGCAGCCCGCGATGGGCGATCGGCCGGTCCTCCAGCCAGCGCGCGTCGATGGTCCCCATCGGCGTCACGCCACCTCGAAGAGGGCTTCGATCTCGACGGCGGCGTCCAAAGGCAGCGACGGCACGCCGACGGCGGAGCGGGCATGGCGGCCGCGTTCGCCGAGGATTTCGACGAGGAAGTCGGAGGCGCCGTTGGCGACCTTGTGCTGGTCGGTGAAGGACGGGTCGCTCGCCACGAAGACGGTGAGCTTCAGCAGGCGCCCGATCGTCTCGAGATCGCCGAGCGCCGCCTTGGCCTGCGCCAGGATGTTCACGCCGCAGAGCTTGGCGGCGTGCAGGCCGTCTTCGAGCGACACGCCCGCACCGAGCTTGCCGGACACGGCGAGGCGCCCGCCCTCCAGCGGCAGCTGACCGGAGGTCTGCAGCATCGACCCGAACCGGATGTAGGGCACATAGTTTGCAGCCGGAGCCGCCGCGGCCGGCAGCTGGATTCCGGCGGCTGCCAAGCGGCTTTCGATCGTATCGGTCATGCGAGGGGACCCCAGTGAAATCGGACGGTGTGATCGCAGACGGCTATCAGCTTTTGCGGTAACGTTCGATCCCCAAGCGCCGTCGCGTTCTCCCAGAAAGTTGCCGATTCCATGCAGGCCAGCCTCGCCGTCCCGGCGTCTCTCCTTCTTCTTCTGGCAGCGGGCGGAAAGGCATCGGCCGTCGATCTCGTGCCGCACGAAGCCGTCTACGAACTGTCGCTCGCGGAGCCCAGCGACGACATCGAATCGGTGGATGCCCGCATCGCGTTGCAGCTGAAGCGCGACACCTGCGCGGCGATGGCGCTCGACTACCGGTTCGTCGCGCGGTTCCACCAGAACGACGAGATCACCGTCACCGACCAGCAGACGATCTCGCGCGAGACGCTGGATGGAAGCCGATTCGACTTCGAAACCAAGACGCTGGTCGACGGCTCCGAGCAGGAGACGGTGAGGGGGCAGGCCTCGAGCAACGCTGGAGGGACGTCGGTCGCCTTCACGGAGCCGGTCACGCGGGAGGCGACCATCGCGCTGTCGCGCTTTCCGCTGCAGCACACCGCCGATCTCATCCAGAAGGCGATCGCCGGGGAGCGTGTCGTCGAGGCCAAGATCTTCGACGGCGACAACGAGCCCGACAAGAATCTGGTGACGACTTCGCTGATCGCCCCTGCCAAGGTCGATGCTCCATCCAACCCGGTGATCGCCGAGAAGGTGGCGGGGCTGCGGTCGTGGCGGGTCACCGAATCCTACTTCAACGAGGACAGCGACCGCGACGGTCTGCCGATCTTCGAAACGCGCTATCGCCTGTTCGAGAACGGCGTGACGGACGACCTCTTCATGAACTTCGGGGCCTACGCGTTGAGCGGAAAGATCGGCCGTCTGCAGTATCTCGGCGAGGCGACCTGCACGCCCTGAGCGCGGACGATTCGGCGGGCAGCTTGATCGCGACGACGCCGGCGACCACGTGGGGAAGGGGGCGCAAGACTTGCCGATCCCGGCGAACTGTTGTATGCGCGCCCTCATTCCACACACGGAAGCCGGGTCTGGCCAAGCGTTCTTCGCTTTCCCAAACCCACCGGTGGCAGCTCTCGTGAGCTGCTTCGTTCCGTGGAGGCTCAACCGGTATAAGGACGATTCCGATGGCTCTGCCAGACTATTCCATGCGCCAGCTGCTCGAGGCCGGTGTCCATTTCGGCCACCAGACCCACCGCTGGAACCCGAAGATGGCGCCCTTCATCTTCGGCGCGCGCAACAACATTCACATCATCGATCTCGCGCAGACCGTACCGCTGCTTCACAGCGCCCTGCAGGCGGTGTCCGACTCGGTGGCCCGCGGCGGCCGCGTGCTGTTCGTCGGCACCAAGCGCCAGGCTTCCGAGATCATCGCCGATGCGGCGAACCGCTCGGCCCAGTACTACGTCAACTCCCGCTGGCTCGGCGGCATGCTGACCAACTGGAAGACGATCTCGAACTCGATCCAGCGCCTGCGCAAGCTCGACGAGCTCCTCTCCGGCGAAGCCCAGGGCTTCACCAAGAAGGAGCGCCTCACCCTGCAGCGCGAGCGCGACAAGCTCGACCGCGCGCTCGGCGGCATCAAGGACATGGGCGGCGTGCCGGACATGATCTTCATCATCGACACGAACAAGGAAGCCATCGCGATCGAGGAGGCCAAGCGCCTCGGCATCCCGGTCGTCGCAGTGGTCGATTCGAACTGCGATCCCTCGTCGATCAACTACCCGATCCCGGGCAATGACGACGCGGCTCGCGCCATCTCGCTCTATTGCGATCTGATTGCCCGTGCGGCCGTCGATGGCATCGCTCGTCAGCAGGGTTCGATGGGCGTCGACATCGGCGCGATGGAAGAGGCTCCGATCGAGCCCGAGCTGGAAGAGGCGGCCGAGCCCGTCGCCGAGGAGCAGGCTTCGCCCGAAGTCGAGCAGGCGTCGCCCGCAGCGGCCTGAACCGTCCTTCCGCATTCCTGAGACCCGTGACGGCGTCGATCCGCCGTCACATGAATGGCGCACCCTTTCCCTATCGGATCCGGTGCGCCCAATTTTTTAGACAAAGGCCAGTTCGATGACGACGATTTCCGCTTCGATGGTGAAAGACCTGCGCGAAAAGACCGGCGCGGGCATGATGGACTGCAAGACCGCCCTCGCGGAGACCAATGGCGACATGGAAGCCGCCATCGACTGGCTCCGCGCCAAGGGCATCGCCAAGGCCGACAAGAAGTCGGGTCGCACCGCGGCCGAGGGCCTCGTGGTGGTGGCCGCCGGCGACAAGAAGGGCGTGGTCGCCGAGGTCAATTCCGAGACCGACTTCGTGGCGCGCAACGATGCCTTCCAGGAGATCGTTCGCAACGTCGCACAGGTCGCGCTGACGACCGACGGCTCGGCCGAGGCCACCGCCGCAGCAGGCTACCCCGGCGGCGAGAAGAACGTCGCCGATACGATCAAGGACGCGGTCGCGACGATCGGCGAGAACATGAGCCTGCGCCGTTCGGCCATGCTTCAGGTCTCCGAAGGCGTTGTGGCGACCTACATCCACAACCAGGTCGCCGATGGCCTCGGCAAGCTCGGCGTGCTCGTGGCGATGGAATCGACCGGCGACAAGGCCGCGCTGACGGCCTTTGGTCGGCAGGTCGCGATGCATGTGGCGGCGACCAACCCGCTGGCGCTGACCGACGGCGAGATCGACCAGACGACGGTGGACCGCGAAAAGGCGGTCTTCTCCGAGCAGGCGCGCCAGTCGGGCAAGCCGGAGAGCATCATCGAGAAGATGGTCGAGGGCCGGATGCGCAAGTTCTACGAGGAGGTCGTCCTCCTCAAGCAGAACTTCGTCATCAATCCCGACCTGACGGTCGAGAAGGCGCTCGAGGCGGCGGCGAAGGATTTCGGTGCGCCCGCCAAGATCACAGGCTTCGTGCGCTTCGCTCTCGGCGAAGGCATCGAGCGCGAGCAGAGCGATTTCGCGGCGGAAGTCGCGGCCGCGGCCGGCAAGAAGTAAGCCAAGCGACGTTTTCGTCGTCATCTGCAGGTTAGACCGGGGGCGTCCGCTTGAGAAGCGGGCGCCCTTCCTGTATCGCAAGCCGGCATCAAAACTCGGGAATTCGTGCATGACCATCCGCTTCAAACGAGTGCTGCTGAAGGTTTCCGGCGAAGCGCTGATGGGCGGGCAAGGGTTCGGCATCGACGTCGCGGTCGCCGACAGGATCGCCGGTGACATTCACGAGGCGAAGGCCCTCGGCGTCGAGATCTCGGTGGTGGTCGGCGGCGGCAATATCTTCCGCGGCGTCGCGGTGGCCTCGAAGGGCGGCGATCGCGTGACCGGCGATCACATGGGCATGCTTGCGACCGTCATCAACGCGCTGGCGCTGCGTACGTCGCTGACCAAGATCGGAATCGACGCGGTGGTCTTGTCGGCCATTCCGATGCCGGAGATCTGCGAGAGCTTCTCGCAGCTCGTCGCCCTGAAGCATGCCGAGGCGGGCCGCGTCGTGATCTTTGCCGGCGGCACCGGCAACCCGTTCTTCACCACCGATTCCGCTGCCGCGCTTCGTGCGGCTGAGATGGGGGCGACCGCACTCTTCAAGGGCACGCAGGTCGACGGCATCTACAGCGCCGATCCCAAGCTCGTGCCGGACGCGACGCGCTTCGACCGCCTGACCCATGACGAGGTCCTCAACAAGGGACTGGCCGTGATGGACGTCACCGCCGTCGCGCTCGCACGCGAGAACCATATCCCGATCGTGGTGTTCTCGATTCACGAGAAGGGCGAATTCTCGCGCATTCTGTCGGGCGGCGGTCGATCGACGATCGTCTCGGACTAGAACATCGCGACACCCCGCTGCTAGACTCAAAGACAATTCGCAGAAGGAAGAACCATGGCCGCCCCTGACTTGAACGAGCTGAAGCGCCGGATGGACGGCGCCGTGACGTCGCTGAAGGGCGACTTGGCCGGTCTGCGCACGGGACGGGCCTCGGCCAACCTGCTCGATCCCATCACCGTCTCGGCCTACGGATCGCAGATGCCGTTGACGCAGGTCGCCAACGTGACGGTGCCCGAGCCCCGCATGGTCGCGGTCTCGGTCTGGGACAAGTCGATGGTCGGAGCGGTCGAGCGCGCGATCCGCGAGAGCAGCCTCGGCCTTAATCCGATCACCGACGGCACGACGCTGCGCATCCCTCTGCCCGAGCTCAACGAGCAGCGCCGCAAGGATCTGGTCAAAGTCGCTCACACCTATGGCGAGAACGCGCGCATTGCCGCGCGCCACGTTCGCCGTGATGGCATGGACATGCTGAAGAAGGCGGAAAAGGACGGCGACATCAGCCAGGACGACAGCCGGTCCACAGCCGAGCGGGTCCAGAAGATGACCGACGAGACGATCACCGAGATCGACCGCGCGCTTTCCGTCAAGGAAGCGGAAATCATGCAGGTTTAGCATTCTGCCGGGGCGAACGAGACGGGTCTGAGAGCGGAGAAGATGGTGGAACAGGTGCGGCATCCCCAACACGTCGCCATCATCATGGATGGCAACGGCCGTTGGGCCAAGGCTCGAGGGCTGCCTCGCACGATGGGGCATCGTCGGGGTGTGGAGGCCGTTCGCGAAGCCGTGCGCACGGCGCGTCACCTCAAGATCCGCTACCTCACCCTCTTCGCGTTCTCCTCCGAGAACTGGCGCCGTCCCGCCGAAGAGGTCGGCGAACTCCTGCGTCTCCTGAAGTTCTTCATCCGGCGCGATCTCGCCGACCTCCACAAGGAGGGCGTTCAGGTTCGGGTGATCGGCGCACGGGAGGGGCTGCCCGCCGACATTCGCTCGCTTCTCGAAGAGGCCGAGCATCTGACGCGGGACAACGACCGAAACGTTCTCGTCATCGCCTTCAACTATGGCGCCCGCGACGAGATGGCGCGGGCGATGCGACGCATCGCCGACAAGCTGGTGGCGGGCGAGGTGTCGCCCGAGGCGGTGACGCCGGACTTCGTCGACGAGCATCTCGACACGGCGGGAATCCCCGATCCCGACCTCATCATCCGCACCAGCGGCGAGCTTCGCCTTTCCAATTTCCTCTTGTGGCAGGCCGCTTATTCCGAATTCGCTTTCCTACCCTGCCTGTGGCCGGATTTCGATCGCAAGGCCTTTGAAGATGCCGTGCGCGACTATGCCGTTCGAGACCGTCGCTTTGGCGGCGTGACACAAGAAATCGCGTCCTGACGCATGGGCCTTGGCATTGGGCGGCTCCTTGCGGCACCGACTTGGACCGACCTCAAGTCCCGGCTGATCTCCGCGGTGGTGCTCGGCATCGCCGTCCTGGCGCTGACGATCGTCGGCGGCGTCGGCTTCCGACTTCTCTGCTGCGCGACGTCGATCATCGTCTTCGACGAATGGGCGCGGATGACCCGCGCCAAGCGAGCGGGCGACATCTACCTCTTCGCACGGCGGGCGCTCTTCGTGGCGCTGGCCGCCTTCTTCTTCGGCTTTCACGGCTGGGCGCTGACGATCATCGGCGCCGCGACCGTGTTCATCGCCGTGGTCGATCGCGGCGAGCGCAAGGCCGATTGGGTGATGGGCGGGCTGGTCTATGCGGCGATGGCGGGGATGGCGCCCGGCATCCTGCGTGATAGCGGCACGGCAGGGCTCGCCGTCCTCGGCCTCGTCATCTGTGTCGTCTGGGCCACCGATATCTTCGCCTATTTCTCGGGCCGAACCTTCGGCGGGCCCAAGCTGATGCCCATCGTCTCGCCGAAGAAGACGATCTCCGGGGCGGTGGGCGGTCTTGTCGCGGGCGTCGCCTGCGCGGCCGCCTTCGCCATCTGGCTCACCGGACATGCCAGCCTGCCGCTGCTGCTGCTGGCCGCGATTCTGTCGATCGTCGGACAGGCCGGCGATCTCTTCGAATCGTGGATCAAGCGCCGCTTCGGTGTCAAGGATTCGGGACGGCTGATTCCCGGACACGGCGGATTGATGGACCGCATCGATGGATTGGTCGTATCGACGGGCGTAGCCTTGCTGTTCGGGATCATCGGCGCCGGCCTCGACGATCCCGCCCGCGCCATCTTCAATCTCTAGTATCGGCTCTCGTGCGGCTCCCCGCGCCTCGCCGGCAACCGCAGGTACCATGTCGATGGATTTGAGCGCCTGGTGGGGCAGCCTTTGGGACACGGCCCTGATCAAGGTCATCCCGTTCCTGTTCGTGCTGACCGTGATCGTCTTCTTCCACGAGCTCGGCCACTATCTCGTCGGCCGCTGGTCGGGCATCCGCATCCTCGCCTTCTCGATCGGCTTCGGTCCCGAGCTGGTCGGGTTCAACGATCGGCGGGGAACGCGCTGGAAGCTCTGCGCCATCCCGCTCGGCGGCTATGTGAAGTTCTTCGGCGACGAGAACGCCGCGAGCGTGCCGAGCCGCACGGCGCTTGACAGCGCCACAGCAGAAGAGAAGCGCGGCGCCTTTCAGAACGCCTCGGTCGGGCGGCGCGCCGCGACCGTGGCTGCCGGACCCTTCGCCAACTTCATCCTGTCGATCGTCATCTTCGCGGCGACCGCCTATGCGAGCGGCATCGTCGTCGGCGACCCCGTGGTGTCGGACGTGCGCGAGGGATCTCCGGCGGCCGCGGCCGGCATCCTGCCGGGCGACCGCATCCTGACGGCAGACGGCGAGCGAATCGCCTATTTCAGCGACCTGCAACGCTATGTGTCGAGCCGGGCGGGAACGCCGATCCAGCTGGAAGTCGAGCGTGCGGGGGCCCCCCGACAACTGACCGTGACGCCCCGCGAGGAGACGCAGACCGACGGCTTCGGCAACAGTTTCAAGACGCCGGTCATCGGCATCGTCGCCAACGCCGAAACAGCGGCCTTCCGCACACAGGAACTCGGTGCCGTCGAGGCGCTGCAATATGGCGTGTCGCAGACATGGTTCGTGACCGAGCGCACCGTCGCCTTCATCGGCGGCATCTTCGGGGGCACGCAGGCCAGCGACCAGATCGGTGGACCGATTCGCATCGCGCAGGTCTCGAGCCAGGTCGCGACGCTCGGTTTCGCACCGCTCCTCAACCTCGCGGCGCTCCTGTCGATCTCGATCGGCCTGCTCAACCTCCTGCCGGTGCCGATGCTCGATGGGGGACACCTCCTGTTCTACGGATTCGAAGCCGTGCGGGGAAAACCGCTCAGCGATCGCGTACAGGAGGTGGGATTCCGGATTGGCCTCGCCCTCGTGATGCTCCTTATGGTATTCGCTTTCTGGAACGACCTTTCGAGTCTCACTTGATCGGCCGTCAGGGGGTGGGGAAGGTTTCGTAAGGCGTTAACCAAGTTTCGTGGGCGCGTGGCGTCCGGGCAACGGTTTTCCGATTCCTAAAGGGAATCCCTCCAGTTTGGTTGAACGCGTCTGCAAAGCCGATACAACCGCACGGCAAGCCGAATTCGGACTCGTGCCGTCGGCGGAATGAGAAAAGGTAAAGGCCCTATGAAGGCTGGTTCGAAGCTTCTGAGCGCGCTCTCCGCAGCCGCTCTCTCGTCCACGGTGCTTGCAGCTTCGGCCGTCAGTCTTGAGCTGGTGAGCCTGTCCCAGGCTGAAGCGGCGGTGCTGAACCGGGTCGAGGTTCGCGGCAACCAGCGTGTCGATGCCGAGACCGTTCGAAACCTGATCCAGTTCCGGTCCGGCCAGAACTACTCGGATGCCGACGTCGACCAAGCCGTGACGCGTCTCTTCGCGACCGGTCTCTTCTCCGACGTCCGGGCCAACCAGGCGGGTGGCACGTTGGTCGTCAACGTCCAGGAAAACCAGATCGTCGGCGAGGTCGTCTTCCAGGGCAACAACAAGATCAAGAACGAGCAGCTGGCTAGCGCCGTTCAGACCAAGTCCCGCGACCCCTACAACGCCTCCACCGCCCAGGCGGACGTCGACGGCATCAAGGCCGCCTACACGCGCATCGGGCGTTCCGACGCCAACGTGTCGGTTCGCACCGTTCCGGCCGAGGGCAATCGCGTCAACGTCGTCTTCGACATCCAGGAAGGCGACCGGACCAAGATTTCGAGCATCAACTTCGTCGGGAACAACGCCTTTGGCGATTCGCGGCTGAAGGAGGTCATCTCCCTGCGCGAGTCCGGGATCTTCAGCTTCCTGCAGCGCAACGACATCTACGACGAGGACCGCCTGCGCGCGGACGAAGAGGCGCTGCGCCGGTTCTATTTCAACCGCGGCTATGCCGACTTCCGCATCGTCTCGTCGGTGGCCGAACTCGAGCCGACGCAGAACGAGTATTTCGTCACCGTGACGGTGGACGAAGGCGAGCGCTACACATACGGCAACATCAACATCGATTCGACGGTGCCGGGCATCGACGCCACGGCGCTCCAGAAGGAGCTCGAGACGAAGACCGGCGAGACGTATAGCGCCGAGAAGGTCGAGGACACGCTCGTCAACCTGACGAATGCCGTCGCCAACCAGGGCTATGCGTTCGCGCAGGTGACGCCGCGCGGCGACCGCGACTTCGCCAACAACACGATCTCCGTCGATTACGTCATCGACCAGGGCCCTCGCGCCTATGTCGAGCGCATCGAGGTTCGCGGCAACACCAAGACTCGCGACTACGTCGTTCGTCGCGAGTTCGACGTGTCGGAAGGCGACGCCTTCAATCAGGTGCTGGTGCAGCGCGCCAAGAAGCGGCTGGAGTCGCTGAAGTTCTTCAAGACGGTGAACGTCTCGACCGCGCCGGGCACGCAGCCCGACCGTGTCGTCGTCATCGTGCAGGTGGACGAGCAGGCGACGGGCGAGTTCTCGGTCGGCGGCGGCTACACCACGGGCGGCGAGAGCGCCGGTCCGGTGGCGGAAGTCGGCATCACCGAACGCAACTTCCTCGGTCGCGGTCAGTTCGTGAAGGTCTCCGCGGGCTTCGGCGAGGACACGCGGTCCTACAACCTCTCGTTTACCGAGCCCTACTTCCTCGGACGCCGTCTCGCGGCGGGCTTCGATCTCTACCGAACCGAGAATTCCTCCTCCACGGCGTACGACATCGTGCGCACGGGTGGGTCGCTGCGGCTTGCTGCTCCGATCACGGAAGACGTGACGGCGCAGATTGCCTACAACTACAAGGAAGAGACGTTCGGCGACGACCAGGGCCGAGTGCAGTACGATCTGAACGGCCTGCCGCTCTACTCGAACGGTGCGCTGGTCTACGCGACCTGCGCCAATTCGCCGATCGCACCGCTCTACACGCTCTCGCCGATCATCAACGAGGCGATCTGCGACAGCCCGTACTCGACCTCCTCGGTGTCCTACGCGCTGACCTACAACACGCTGGACAATCAGCAGGATCCGCGGAACGGCTTTTTCGCGCAGGCCGGCCAGGAAGTGGCGGGGCTTGGCGGCGACGCCCAGTTCATCCGCACCACGGCGCGCGCCTCGTTCTTCAGCCTTCTTTCGGAAGAGTACGACGTGATCGGCCAGGTGAGCGGTGGTGGCGGCAACGTCACGGCGCTTGGCGACGACCTTCGCGTCTTCGACAACTTCTTCAAGGGCCAGGATATCGTTCGCGGTTTCAAGTATCAGGGCCTCGGTCCGCGTCAGAACGGCGTGGCGATCGGCGGCACGAACTACGCGAACGCATCCGCCGAGGCGACCTTCCCGTTGCCGTTGGTCTCGCGAGACTTCGGCTTCCGGGGCGCAGCCTTCGCCGACGCGGGCTCACTCTGGGGTGTGGAGAACAGCGAGAACCAGATCGGCATCGAGGGTGACGACTTTGCCCTTCGCGCTTCGGCCGGTGTCGGCATCATCTGGGCGTCGCCGTTCGGTCCGCTCCGCGTGAACTACGCAGTACCCTTGAAGAAGGAGGACTACGACCGCACGCAGGAGTTCTCCTTCGGCTTCTCGTCGCGCTTCTAAGCGCGACCCCGTCGAAAACCGAGGCACGGCCGTTCATGTCGTCCCGAACATTCTTCATGCGCGGCGAGGGGATCACCCTGGCCGCGCTTGCGCATCTGTGTGGTGCGACGTTGGCGAACGCCGAAAGCGCCGCCGTTGTGGTCAGCAGCGTTGCAGCACTCGACGAGGCCGGCTCCGGCGATCTCGCTTTCTACGACAATCCTCGCTATGCGCCCGACCTCAGGGCCTGCAGAGCGTCGGCCATCGTGGCGTCGCGTCGGCATGCGGCGGATGTTCCCATGCATATTCCCGTGCTTCTGGCTGAACGGCCCACATCGGTCTTCGCGCTGGCAGGTCGTGAACTGCATCCGGAGGCCCTCAGTCCCGCCAGCACGTTCCCAACGGGTGAGATCTCGCCGCTGGCCTCGATCGACGAGGCGGCGCGTCTGGAGCCTGGGGTGACAGTCGAAGCGTTTGCGCGCATCGGGCCGGACGTCGAAATCGGACGTGGGACCATCGTCTTCAGTGGAGCCACGATCGAGGCGGGATGCCGGATCGGGCGCGATTGTCGAATCGGTCAGCACGTCAGCGTCCAGCACGCCCTGATCGGAAACGACGTCATCCTTCATCCCGGCGTTCGCATCGGCCAGGACGGGTTCGGCTACACGGCCGGGCCGGGCGGCATCCTCAAGGCCGTCCAGATCGGACGCGTCATCCTGCAGGATCACGTCGAGGTCGGCGCCAATTCGACGATCGACCGCGGCGCGGTGCGCGATACGGTGGTGGGCGAGAACACGAAGGTCGACAACCTCGTACAGATCGCCCACAACGTCGTGATCGGGCGCAACTGCATCATCGTCGGGCAAGTCGGCATTGCCGGTAGCGCCACGATCGGCCAAGGTGTGTCGATCGGCGGTCAATCCGGCGTCAACGGACACATCACCATCGGCGACGGCGCCCAGATCGCGGCGGTCAGCGTCGTGGCCACCGACGTTCCTCCGGGGGCCCGTTGGGGCGGAACGCCCGCCCGGCCGGTGCGCGAGTGGATCCGCGAAATGGCGGTCCTCAAAGGACTGACGAAGACGGCACAGGGATCGAAGCGTGACGACGGTTGAACCGACGATGCTGGAAAGCGTCGATATCCTCAAGATCATGCAGTTGCTGCCGCATCGGTATCCATTCCTGCTCGTCGATCGGATCGTCGAGATCGACGGCGACCGGCGGGCGATCGGCCTGAAGAACGTGACGGCCAACGAGCCTCATTTCCAAGGGCATTTTCCGGATTATCCGGTGATGCCGGGCGTTCTCATCATCGAAGGCATGGCCCAGACCGCAGGCGCCATCTGCCAGCTTGCGACGGGCGGCACGTCGAAGTCGATCGTCTATTTCATGACCATCGACGGCGCCAAGTTCCGCAAGCCCGTCGTGCCCGGCGACTGCCTCGAATATCACGTCGTCCAGGCGAAGAAGCGCGGCAACATCTGGCGGTTCGACTGCTCGGCGATCGTCGCCGGAAACAAGGTGGCGGAAGCGACGATCAGCGCCATGCTCGTCGCGCCGGACGCCGGCTGAGGATGGCGACGTCCGTCATTCACCCGTCCTCGATCGTCGAAGATGGCGCGACGATCGGCGAGGGCTGCGAGATCGGCCCGTTCTGCCATGTCGGCGCACGCGTGACGCTCGGCGCCAACTCGCGACTGCGATCGCATGTCGTTCTGGCGGGTCACACGACGATCGGCGAGCGTGCTAGCATCTTCCCCTTCGCGTCGATCGGTCATGACCCGCAGCACCTTAAATATCAGGGGGAGGACACGCGCCTCACGATCGGCAAGAATTGCCTGATTCGTGAGCACGTTACCATGAACCCCGGTACGATCCAGGGTCATTCGGAGACCTCGATCGGCGACAATTGCTCGTTCTTCACGGGTGCGCATGTGGCACATGACTGCGTCGTCGGCAGCAACGTCACGCTGATCAACAACGTCATGCTGGCCGGGCATTGCGTGATCGGCGATTTCGCGACGATCGCCGGCGGCTCGGGCATCCATCAGTTCACCCGCGTCGGGCACCATGCCTATGTGGGCGGGCTGGCGGCCGTCGAAGGCGACATCATTCCCTTCGGCATGGTGCTCGGCAATCGGGCCTATCTCTCGGGATTGAACGTCATCGGTATGAAACGGGCGGGGTTCAACCGCGATGCGATCCGCAACGTGCGCAAAGCCTACCGCATGCTGTTCTCCGACGATCTGACGTTCCGCGAGAACATCGAAGAGGTCGAGAGCGAGTATCCCGAGGACCCTCTCGTGCAGGATCTTCTCGGGTTCATTCGCGCCGGCGGCGACCGGGCGATCTGCTTCCCCCGGAGCGTCCGCCCGGTTTGACCCAGCCGATGGCCCTCGCGCCCGCCGAGCCAGGCGAGCGACTCGGCATCGTCGCAGGAGGCGGCGCTCTGCCGCGGATCGTGGCAGCCGAGGCGCGGCAGAGCGGTTGGGCTCCGTTCATCGTCCCCATCGCGGACGGTCGACTCTATGACTGGTCGGCATGGGACCACCGGTCGCTATCCTGGGCGCAGACGGGCGACGTGTTCACGCTGCTGCGCACGCATGGGATCGCGACGGTGGTGTTCTGCGGCACGATCTCGGTTCGCCCGGATTATCGCTCCTTCGTTCCCAGCCTGCGGACGTTGGGCATGCTGCCGGAGATCCTGCGCATGGTTCGCGGCGGCGACGACAGCCTTCTGCGAGCGGTCTCCGGGTCCTTCGAGGTGCGCGGCTTCCGCGTCCTTTCGGTTCAATCGCTCGTTCCCAACCTGTTGACGCCGGACGGCGTGCTGACTCGTCGCGAGCCGACGGGGCCGGCGGCCGCCGCCGTCCAGCGTGCGGCGCAAGCGGCACAGCAGCTCGGACGGCTCGATATCGGTCAGGCCGCCGTCGCATCCTGCGACCGCGTCATCGCGGTCGAGGGTATCGAGGGCACCGGCGAGATGCTGCAACGGGTGGCGGACCTGCGCGGACGCGGCCGCATCGGGCGGGGCGAACCGACCGTTCTCTTCAAGGCCTTCAAGCCGCAGCAGGACGAGCGGTTCGACCTTCCAAGCATCGGCGTCGAAACGGTGCGTCAAGCCGAGGCCGCGGGGCTTTCGGGCATTGCTCTCACGGCAGAGCGGTCTCTGATCATCGAGTCCGAGGGCGTGATCGAGGCGTTGGACGCAGCCGGCCTCTTTCTCGTCGGCGTTTCCGATCCAACGATGGGAGACGCACGATGAAGATCGCCTTCGTTCTCGGCGAGGAATCTGCGGACAGGATCGGCGCGGATCTCGTCCGCGGCCTACGCGCGCGCTGCTCGGAGCCCGTCGAGATCGTCGGTCTCGGCGGTCGCGAGATGCAGGGCGAGGGGCTCGAGAGCCTGTTCGACATCGAGGAACTCTC
The DNA here is from genome assembly GCF_014196835.1 of Aureimonas pseudogalii. GTDB lineage: Bacteria > Pseudomonadota > Alphaproteobacteria > Rhizobiales > Rhizobiaceae > Aureimonas > Aureimonas pseudogalii. The sequence goes on along the minus strand of NZ_JACIEK010000006.1, from coordinate 70,382 downwards.
CATCATCGGCGTCGGCGCGATCGTGGCGCGGTTGCCCAAGCTGCTGCGTCGCCTGCGCCAGACCGCGGACTTCATCCTGGCGGAGCGGCCCGACGCCGTCGTCACGATCGACAGCTTCACCTTCACCAACCGCGTCGCCCGCCGCATCCGGCAGGTCGATCCATCGATCGTCATCGTCAACGTCGTGCCGCCCGCGATCTGGGCCTACCGTCCGCATCGCGCCCGCGCGCTCGCCGCCGCCGTCGATCGGAGTCTCAGCCTGTTTCCGTTCGAGCCGGACGTGTTGGCCGCGCATGGGGGGCCGCCCGCCGACTATATCGGTCATCCCATCATGCGCCATCCCGGCTTGTCCGCCCTTCTCGAGCGAGACCGCGCGGCCGGGATGCGTCCGCCCGCAAACCCGCCGACACTCCTCCTTCTGCCCGGCTCCCGGCGTGGCGAGATCTTGCGGTTGATGGAGGATTTCGGCAAGACCTTCGCCGAAATCAAGCGCGTCAATCCGGCCGTCGTCGGCTTGCTGCCCGCCATCGCACGCGTTCGGCCGCTCATCGAGGAGAAGCTCGCGAGTTGGCCGTTCCAGCCGGAAATCGTCGAGGGCGAAGATGCCAAGTGGCAGGCGTTCGCGCGTGCCGACGCCGCGCTCGCGGCCTCGGGCACCGTGGCGCTGGAGCTGGCGCTGGCGGGCGTGCCGATGGCGCTCTGCTACCGCGTGGATCCGCTGACCTATCGGCTGCGCCACCTCATCACGGCTTGGACGGCGGCGCTTCCCAATTTCATCGCTGGGCATCCGCTCGTGCCCGAGCATTTCCACGAGTTCATCCGTCCGGAGGCGCTGGCGCGGCGCCTGACCCGGCTGATGACGCCGACGCCGGAGCGGGCGGCGCAAATGGCGGGTTTCGCGGCCATCCGCGAGGCGATGACGGTCGACGTCTCACCGGGCGAAGCGGCTGCGGACCTCCTGCTGCAAGAGATCACACTTCATCGAGCTGGAAAAAAAATGGCCCAAACGTGAAACGGGCGCTGAAGCGCCCGTTTCATCTTCCTTTTTTAGGGAATCTCTCAGCCGCGCTCGGCGACCCCGACATAGTCACGCTGGGGCGCGCCCGTGTAAAGTTGGCGCGGACGCCCGATGCGCTGATGCGGGTCCTCGATCATCTCCTTCCACTGCGCGATCCAGCCGACCGTGCGAGCCACGGCGAAGAGTACCGTGAACATCGTCGTGGGGAAGCCGAGCGCCTTCAGCGTGATGCCCGAGTAGAAGTCGACGTTCGGATAAAGCTTCTTCTCGATGAAGTAGGGATCGTTCAGCGCGATGTGCTCGAGCTCCATCGCGACTTCGAGCAGCGGATCGTCCTTAAGGCCGAGTTCGTCGAGCACCTCATGGCAGGTCTGCTGCATGATCTTGGCGCGCGGGTCGTAGTTCTTGTAGACCCGGTGACCGAAGCCCATGAGGCGGAACGGATCGTTCTTGTCCTTGGCGCGGGCGATGAATTCGGGGATGCGGTCCTTCGTGCCGATCTCCGTCAGCATGTTCAGCGCCGCCTCATTGGCGCCACCATGCGCAGGCCCCCACAGGCAGGCGATGCCTGCGGCGATGCAGGCGAAGGGATTGGCGCCCGACGAGCCGGCGAGGCGAACCGTCGAGGTCGAGGCGTTCTGCTCGTGATCGGCGTGGAGGATGAAGATCCGGTCCATCGCCTTGGCGAGCACGGGGTTGATCACATAAGGCTCGCAGGGAACCGCGAAGCACATGTGGAGGAAGTTTTCCGCGTAGGAGAGGTCGTTGCGCGGATAAACGAAGGGCTGGCCGATGTGATACTTGTACGCCATCGCCGCGAGCGTCGGCGTCTTTGCGATCATGCGGATCGAGGCAACCATGCGCTGGTGCGGATCGGAGATGTCGGTCGAGTCGTGGTAGAACGCGGAGAGAGCGCCGACCGAGCCGACCATGACGGCCATTGGATGCGCGTCCCGCCGGAAGCCGGTGTAGAAGCGCGACATCTGCTCGTGCACCATCGTGTGCCGGGTCACATGGTAGACGAAGTCGGTCAGCTCGTGCGCGGTCGGCAGTTCGCCGTAGAGCAGCAGGTAGCAGGTCTCGAGGAAGTCGCCGCGCTCGGCCAACTGGTCGATCGGGTAGCCGCGATGCAGCAAGACACCCTCGTCGCCGTCGATATAGGTGATCTTCGACTCGCAGGACGCGGTCGAGGTGAACCCCGGATCGTAGGTGAAGAGGCCGGTGTTCTTGTAGAGGGACGCGATGTCGACGACATCCGGCCCGATGGTGCCATGTCGGAGCTCGAGCTCCGCGCTCTTATCGCCGAGGGCCAGTTTCGCCGACTGATTCATGCGTTACCCCTTCTACGAAAGCTGAAAGACCGAGGGTATCTTGGCACCCGAGGCCAGCTTCGATCGAATGCCTATCGGAAAGGCGGAGACGGAACAAGATTTGGACACCGTCGATGTTGCAGTGCAAATCTCGCTCTCGTGGTGAAGGTCAAGGGAGCTGGTCGCGGAGCCGCGCCAGCGTCTCGTCCCGGCCGACGACCGCGAGCACGTCGAACACGCCTGGCGACGTCGTCTTGCCGGTCATCGCGGCGCGCAGCGGCTGCGCCGCCTTGCCGAGTTTGAGAGCATTCGCCTCGGCATAGTCGCGCACCGCCGCCTCGATCGCTGCGACGGTCCATTCGCTGACCGCCTCCAGCGCCGGCAGCACACCCGCGATGATCGCGCGGCCGCCGGCGTCGAGGATTTCGACAGCCTTCGGTTCGAGTGGGAGAGGGCGGTCGGCGAAGAGATAGGCGGCGCTCTCCGTCAGCTCGACCAGAGTCTTGGCCCGCTCCTTCAAGCCCGGCATCGCCGCGGCGAGAAGACGCCGTGTCGTCGTCTCGTCCCGCGCCTTCAGGATCGCACCGTTCGGCAGCACGTCGCGGTCGCGCATCAGCGTATCCACCAGCAGCGTGTCATCGGCGGCGCGCAGCCACTGCCCGTTGACGGCGTCCAGCTTGGCGAAGTCAAACCGCGCCGCGCCCTTGTTGACGTCGACGATGTCGAACCAGGCCACCATGTCGGCGATCGACATGACCTCGTCGTCGCCGTGGCTCCAGCCGAGGCGGGCGAGGTAGTTCAGTAAGGCATCCGGCAGGTAGCCCATCTCGCGATAGGCCTCCACGCCCAGCGCGCCATGACGCTTCGAGAGCTTGGCGCCGTCCGCCCCGTGAATGAGCGGAATGTGCGCCATGATCGGCACGTCCCAACCCATGGCCTGATAGATCAGGGTCTGGCGTCCGGCATTGGTCAGATGGTCGTCGCCGCGGATGATGTGCGTGACGCCCATGTCGTGGTCGTCGACGACGACGGCGTGCATGTAGGTCGGCGTTCCGTCGGAGCGCAGCAGCACGAAATCGTCGAGATCCTTGTTGGGAAAGCGGACGTCGCCCTGAACCTTGTCGGCGACCAGCGTCGTGCCGTCGAGCGGGGCCTTCAGGCGAACCACCGGCTTCACACCGGCGGGGGCCTCGGCGGGATTTCGATCGCGCCAGCGCCCGTCGTAACGTGGCGGGCGCTTCTCGGCGCGTGCGGTCTCGCGCATCTCCTCGAGCTCGGCCTGCGAGGCGTAACAATGATAGGCCTTCCCCGCCGCGACCAGCTCCTCGGCGACTTCACGATGGCGCGCCGCCCGCTCGAACTGCGAGACCGGGGGCTCGTCGGCCTTCAAGCCGAGCCAGTCGAGCCCCTCGATGATCGCCGAAACCGCGGCCTCGGTGGACCGCTCCCGGTCGGTGTCCTCGATCCGCAGCAGCATCCGGCCACCCGTGTGGCGGGCGTAGAGCCAGTTGAAGAGCGCGGTGCGGGCGCCGCCGATATGGAGGAAACCGGTGGGCGAGGGGGCGAATCGGGTGACGACGCGTTGGCTCATCGGGTTCCTCGAAAGACGGGTGGAGATCCATCCCAGGCATACGCTTCCGGCGATCTTTTCGAAGATCGGCAGGGGAAAGGCGCCGCGGGATCCTGCGTTCGGTGTGGGGTGGTGTAGCATAGGAAGGAGACGACACAAGGCGGCCCGGAACTCGTGAGCGCGACACAACCCTCCATTGGCCGAACGCCTTGGACACGCCGTACTCTACGGGGTTCGACCCGACAGGACATTCCTGGCTGGCGCCGTTCGCTCCCAATCTTTTGGTACCGGCAGATCGAGCGCGAACGGGCTGCCCGCTCGCAATTCGCCTGGCTGCCGATCGCCGTGCTGGCTGGCATTCTGCTCTTCCACGCCGATCGATGGACACCTTCGGTCTGGACGCCCGCGGGTCTCGCTGCCGTTCTGTTCGGGTGTCGCCTTCTCATACCGGGTCGTGCGGGTGCCCGATTGCTGCTGCTGATCGGTGCCTGGGCGGCGGTGGGTTTCGGCGCTGCGGCGCTGGAGCTCGCGCGAACGGATACGACCATCCTCTCGGGCGACGCGACCGTGCGGATCGACGGAACCGTGACGCGCCGGGAGGCGGACGAACGCGGTCGGTTCCGATACACGATCGACGTGGCGTCCACCGATCGGCCGGTGCTGTCGCGCCCCCCGGAGCGCGTGCGCATCCTCGTTTCCAGCCGGCATGCGCCGCTTCCCATCGGCGGGCGCTACGTCGGCCTCGTCCGCCTCCGTCCGCCCGCAGGGCCGGCGTATCCCGGCGCCTACGACTTCGCTTTCGCCCCCTATTTCGACGGCCTCGGCGCCTACGGCTTCTCGCTCGGTGCACCCGAGGCACGATCGGAAGTGCGTCCCCCGACCTTCGCCGACGGGGTGGCACGGCTGCGCATGTCCATGGACGAGAAGATCCGCTCCGTGCTGCCGGGCGCAACCGGCGCCGTGGCGTCGGCGCTCATCACGGGAGAGCGCGCCGGCATCCCCGACGACATCGAAGACGCCCTTCGCGCCACGAGCCTCGCGCACATCCTGTCGATCAGCGGTTTCCACATGGCGCTCGTCGCCGGCTTCACGATGTTCGTGGTGCGCGCCGCGCTGGCCGGGTTTCCCGCGGTCGCGCTGCGCTTTCCCGTGCGCAAGTTCGCGGCGGTCGCTGCGCTCGCCGTCTCGTTCTTCTATTTCGTCCTCGCCGGCGACAATCCCGCGACCGAACGGTCGTTCGTTATGATCGCCATCATGCTGGGGGCCATTCTCTGCGACCGTCCGGCGCTGACGCTGCGCAATGTCGGCGTCGCCGCGCTCATCGTGATGCTGCTGGCGCCGCACGTGGTGCTCACCGCCACGTTCCAGATGTCGTTCGCCGCCACCGTGGCGCTGGTCGGAGCCTACGGCGCCTACTCCTCCTGGCGCCATCGACGCGAACGCACGATCGGTCCGGCTTCGCGCGCACGCTGGCGGACCATCCTCGTCGTTCTCGCGGGCGTGACGCTGTCGTCGCTGATCGCGGGTGCCGCGACCGCGCCCTACGGCATCTATCATTTCAAGCGCGTGGCACCTTTCGGCCTGATCGCCAACGTGCTTGCGACACCGATCCTCAGCTTCTGGGTGATGCCGCTGGCTCTTGCATCGGCCTTGGCCATGCCGCTGGGTCTGGAAGCGTTGTTCCTGCAGCCGATGGGCTGGGGCCTCGATCTCGTCTTCCGCTTCGCGCGCGACTTCGCGACGCTGTTGCCGGATCAGGCGGTCGGTCGCATGAGCGGTGTCGCCCTAGTCCTGCTGACGATCGCGATCCTCGTGTTGTCGTTCTCGGCCAGCCTCCTACGCTGGGCCGCCGTTCCCATCGCCGCGCTTGGGTTGGCTTTCCTGTCGCCGGGACCGCCGCCGGAGATCCTCGTCTTCGAAAGCGGCACCGAAGCCGCGGTCGTGCTGCCGGACGGAAAGGCGGCCGCCTTGAAGCCCAAACCCGCCGCCTTCGTCTGGGATCAATGGGCGCGTGCGTACGGATGGACTTCCACGGTTTCGCCGACGATCACGACAAGCGGTGAACCGGCCTCGGCTCCCGGTTCGAGCGCCAGCCCCTCATCGCTCGCAGCGACCGGCTTCGCCTGCCTCGACGACGTCTGCCGCATCGTCAGTCCCAGCGGCTGGCGTGTCGCCTGGACGAACGCGTACGAAAAACTCGGCGATCTCTGCGACACCGCCGATCTCGTGATCGTCGCCCGCGCGATGCGAACGAACAGTTGCCGCTCGGGCGCCAGACTCCTGACCCTGCGAAGCCTGCGCCGCACGGGTTCCGTCGCCGTGTACGCAAGAACGCCGCGTCAAACCCACCCCCGGATCGTCGCCGCGGTTCCGAACGACCGGCCCGCCTGGAATGTGCACCGAACGATGCCCTGGCCCGAGTTCTGGAGAAAGCCGGCATCCGGGGAAGCACCGGGTACGCCGAGCGCGCCCGACGGTTCTCCGACTTCAACGCAGACGCCGAACGACGATGCCGCCGCTGCCCCGCCAATGCCTACCGCCACATCGGGGGACCCAAACACTAATGGTAGCGACGAAGCAGGCCAATGAGGCGGCCCTGCACCTTCACCCGGTGCGACGGAAGAATCCGCGTCTCGTAGGCGGGATTGGCCGCTTCCAGTGCGATCGATTCGCCGCGTCGACGAAAGCGCTTCAGCGTCGCCTCCTCGTCGTCCACGAGCGCCACGACTATCTCGCCGGCCGTCGCCGTATCCGCCCGTTGGATCACGACGGTATCACCGTCGAGAATGCCGGCCTCGATCATCGAATCGCCCTTCACTTCGAGCGCATAATGCTCGCCGAGTCCGATCATGTCGGGCGGCACGGGGATCGAATGCGTGATCTGCTGGATGGCGGCGATGGGAACGCCCGCGGCGATTCGGCCCATCATCGGGATGGAGACGGCCTCCGACGGACGATCGGTGGAGCGCTTGGCCGAGTCGCCGCTCGTGCCGCGCGCGGCCGATGCCGCGCCGCCGGTTCCTTCGACGAAGCTCGGCACGAAGCCCGGCGTCCCCTTCGGCGCCTTCGCGACCGACTCGGGCAGCTTCAGCACTTCCAGCGCCCGCGCCCGGTTCGGCAGGCGGCGAATGAAGCCGCGCTCCTCAAGGGCCGTGATGAGGCGATGAATGCCCGACTTCGACTTGAGGTCGAGCGCATCCTTCATCTCGTCGAACGAAGGTGGGACGCCGACCGTCTGGAGGCGCTCTTGAATGAAAATCAGCAACTCGTGCTGCTTGCGCGTCAACATCCCGCCACTCCAACAAAACAAAACCTGAACAAACGTATCTGTTCCGTTTGTGTTCTGCAAGGATTCGCCTCACCCCAACGGGATGAAACGACATTCGTCTCCCTGACGCGCCGCCGGGGCGCCGGCGGGCCGGTAGAGCAGGGCGGTCGCCTCGGCGAAGATCGACAACAGCGACGAGTCCTGGCGACCGAGCGGCGTGATCATGGCGCCGTCGCTCTCGGACTGATCGAGCGTGGCGCGCATGAACTCGGCGCGATGGTCGTTGGCCGGCAGATCCACCCCTAGACGGCCGCGCACCCACCGATCGCGGTCGGGCCGGCCCGCCAGTCGCTCCACCAGCGGCACGACGAACAGCTCGCTCGAAACGAGGCTCGAGGCCGGATTGCCCGGCAGCCCGAGAATGCGCAAGAACCCAAGCCGACCCGCCATCATCGGCTTGCCCGGCCGCATCGCGATCTTCCAGAAGTCGAGCGTCGCACCCTTCGCCTTCAGAACTGGGCCGATGAGATCGTGGTCGCCCACCGACGCCCCGCCGATGGTGACAAGAACGTCGGCCTCGCCGGCTGCTCGATCGAGGCAGGCGCCGATGGCCGCTTCGTCGTCGCGCACGATCCCGTAGTCGAGGATTTCCGCACCGGCCGCGCGCGCCAGCGCCGCGATGCCGTAGCCGTTGGAGGCGACGATCTGCGACGGACCGACGGGTTGGCCGGGAAGGACGAGTTCGTCGCCGGTGGCCGCGATGGCGACACGGGGCCGGCGGAGCACCTCGACGGTCGGATAGCCGCCGCTGGCGGCAAGGGCGATGGAAGCCGGGCGAAAACGCGAGCCCGCCGGAACCAGCATTGCCCCCGTTCGGAAGTCATTGCCGGCCCGGCGGATGTGCCCGCCCGGGTCGACCGGTTGGAGAATCCGCACCGCTTCCGGCGAAGGACGCTCGGTGTTTTCCTGAATGACCACGGCGTCCGCCCCCTGCGGAACCGGAGCGCCGGTGAAGATGCGCACCGCCTCGCCGGCAGCGACGGTTCGGCCATACGCCCCCCCAGCCGCGGACTCGCCGACGACGACGAGATCGCAAGGCGTAGCGCCGAGATCGGCGGCACGCACGGCATAGCCGTCCATCGCGGAGGCATCGAAATCTGGCTGGGTGCGCCGTGCCACGAGATCGACCGCGGCGATCCGATCGGCGAGATCGGCGAGGCCGATCTCTTCGCGCTTGGCGACGGGACGGGCGCCCTCCAGCAGTCGAGCCTGCGCCTCCTCGACGGGAACGAGGCTCACGACGCGCTCCAGTCTCCGGACCGTCCGCCCGACTTTTCGAGAAGCCGGATGCCGGAGATCGTCATGCCGCGATCCACCGCCTTGGCCATGTCGTAGATGGTGAGGCAGGCGACGCTGACGGCCGTCAGCGCTTCCATCTCGATGCCGGTCTTGCCGGACACCCGTGCCGTCGCCGTGACGCGCAGGCCAGGCAGCGCCGGCTCGAACTCGATCTCGACGCCGACCTTTTCGAGCATCAGCGGATGGCAGAGCGGAATGAGCTCATGGGTCTTCTTGGCGCCCATGATGCCGGCGATCCGCGCGATCGCGACGACGTCGCCCTTCTTCATCGCGCTGACGCGGATAAGGTCGAGCGTCTCGGCCGCCATCATCACCAGCCCTTCGGCTCGGGCAATGCGCACGGTCTCGGCCTTGTCGCCGACATCCACCATCGAGGCGGCGCCGGCGGCATCGACATGCGACAGCGCGCCGGTCATGCCGCGCCCCGCAGCAGCGCACGGGTAGCGGCCTCGACGTCGTCCTGGCGCATCAGGCTTTCGCCGACGAGGAAGGTGCGGATGCCGCATTTTGCGAGCCGCTGGCAGTCTTCGTGCGTCGAGATCCCGCTTTCGCCGACGAGGATCCGGTCGGCGGGAACGAGACGCGCTAGCCGCTCGCTGACCGCGAGGTCGGTCTCGAAGGTGCGCAGGTTCCGGTTGTTGATGCCGAGGAGCGGCGAGCGTAGCGTCAGCGCGCGATCGAATTCCGCCTCGTCGTGCACTTCGAGGAGAACGTCCATGCCGAGGTCGAATGCCGCGGTTTCGAGGTCGCGCGCGCAGGCATCGTCCACCGCCGCGAGAATGATGAGGATCGCGTCGGCGCCCCAGGCGCGGGCTTCCGCCACTTGGTAGGTGTCGAACAAGAAATCCTTGCGCAGCGCGGGCAGCGCGGTTCCCGCTCGTGCCTTGGTGAGGAAGGACGGATCGCCCGCGAAGGACGGTCCGTCGGTCAGGATGCTGAGGGACGCCGCGCCGGCCCGCTCGTAGGCCTGCGCCAGCGACACCGGCTCGAAGTCGGCGCGGATCAGGCCTTTCGACGGACTGGCCTTCTTCACCTCGGCGATCAGGGCGAACTCGCCGACCTCGTGTCGGCGGCGGATCGCGGCGGCGAAGCCGCGCGGCGAATCGTTGCCGGATGCGATCGATTCGAGATCGGCAAGCGAGCGGGCGGCTTTCGCGGCCGCGATCTCCTCGCGCTTGTAAGCTTCGATTCGCGTCAGGATATCGCTCATCGGGCGTCTCCGTTTGGGCGATGGGTTGCGGTAACGAGCGTTTCGAGCGCTCGAGCCGCACGCCCTTCCGCCAACGAGGCGCGGGCAAGCTGCAGACCGTCTTCGAGCGAAGCGGCCCGGTCGGCGACGATCAGCGCGCCGGCGGCATTGAGGAGCACGATGTCGCGATAGGCGCTGTCCTCGTTCCGCAGCACCGCCTTGAGGGCCTCCGCGTTGCGGAATGCGTCTCCCCCGCGGATCTCGGCGAGCGGACGGCGCGCGAGACCAAGGTCTTCAGGCTCGAGGGTGAAGGTCTCGATGGCATCGCCGTCGAGCGCCGCGACATCGGTGGGCCCGCAGACCGTCATCTCGTCAAGCCCGTCGCCGTGGACGACCCAAGCCTTCTCGGCGCCGAGCGAGCGAAGCGCCTCGGCCACCGGTCGGGTCCACTCCGGCGCGTAGACGCCGACGAGCAGGCGACGCACGCCAGCCGGATTGGCGAGCGGCCCCAGCATGTTGAAGATCGTGCGGGTGCCCAGCTCGACACGGCTTGGGCCCACGAAGCGCATCGCAGCATGGTGTGAGGGCGCGAACATGAAGCCGATCCCGGCCTCGGCGATCACGGCCGAGATTTCGCTCGGCGAGAGGTCCACATTGACTCCCAGCGCCTGGAGAACGTCGGCCGCGCCGGACTGCGAGGAAAGAGCGCGATTGCCGTGCTTGGCCACCGTCACCCCGCAGCCAGCCACGACGAGCGCCGCGCAGGTCGAGACGTTGTAGGTGCCGGAATGGTCGCCGCCGGTGCCTACGATGTCGATCGCCCCTGCGGGTGCGACGACGCGCGTCATGTTGGCGCGCATCACGTCCACGGCGCCGGCGATCTCGTCCACCGTCTCGCCGCGCACCCGCAGCGCCATGAGGAAACCGCCGATTTGCGAGGGGGTCGCCTCGCCGGACATCAGCACGGCAAAAGCGGCGCGCGCCTCCTCGCGAGTCAGTACGCCGCGATCCGCCACCTTCGCGAGGATCGGCTTGAGGCCTGCGCTCATCGCACGCCGACCTTGGCTTGGTCGATGGCGCCGGGGTTGTAGTTGACGCTCGTGACCTTCTGCAGCCGTGCGATATAGGACTGGTAGAGATCGTCGCGCACGGTCTCGTCGAGGCTGGCGCGCACGTTCGCGGCGACGTTCGACGCGGGATCGACGGGGGCGGCGACCTCGGTGACCTGCAGCACGAGCGCCTCGCCGGACGCCAGCGCCGGCGAATGGGCGACGGTGCCCTGCGGCCCGGAAAAGGCGGCTCGCGTTCCGGCCTGTCCCAGCACGGCCGGGCCGCTCTCGCGGGTCACCGAGTTGGCGGTTTGCAGGGTCAAGCCCTCCACCTCGGCCATGGCGGCGAAGGACTCGCCGCCTCGGACGCGGTCGCCTAAGGCGCGGGCGCGCTCCTCGACCAGTCGCCCTGCCTCGTCCCGCTTCCAGTCGGCGGTGACGCGGTCGGTCACCTCGTCCATCTTGCGGTCGCGCGCTTCGGTGATCTCGCCGAGGTCGAAGAAGACGTAGCTGTTGCCGTCGAAATTGACGGGCGTCGGGTCGGCGCCCGGCTCGGCGGTGAACACGGCCGGAAGAAGGGTGGCTTCGCTCGGCAGATCGGCCACGCGTGTGCCGTCGGCCTGCGTGCCTGTGCGATCGACCGGGGGCACGGTGATGGTGGCAACGCCGGCCTGCTGCAGCGCCTCGGAGAGCGGCGCGCCACTGTTCAACGCATCCGTGATCGCGGTGTAGGCCTCGGTCACCTTGGCGTTGGCGGCTTCGAGCGCTAGCGTCTGGCGCACCTCGTCGCGAACCGCGTCGAGCGGACGGACGACCTCCGACTCGATCGCGCGAACCAGCAGGATCACGGGACCGAACGGCCCGTCGATTACCGGCGTCGGCGTGCCCACGGACGCTGAGAAGGCCGCGTCGGCGAGCGTCGCGTTCGGGATGGCTGAGCGCGGCACGCGGCCGAGATCGGCGACTGTCAGCGAGGCTGCACTCGCGGCATCGGCCAGGCTGGTGCCGCCGGCGATCGCAGACGCCGCGCGGTCGGCCGCCGCACGGTCGGGGAAGACGACCTGCTCGACCTGCCGGCGTTCGGGCGTCGTATAGCGCGCCTTGTTGGCCTCGTAGAAGGCGGCGACCTGCTCGTCGCTCACCGTGGCAGGATCGGCGAGGGCGGCGGGCGAAAGGAGCGCGTAGGAGAAGCCGCGGTATTCCGGGGCGCGGTAGTCGCCGTGATGCTCGGTGAAGAAATCGTCGAGTTCGTCGACGCTGGGATCGGCGATATCGTCGACGGGGCGCGGCTGCAGCGTCACGTAGTTCATGGTACGACGCTCGCCGCTATAGGCGCCGAGGGCCTCGGTGAAGACGGCGGGAACGCTGGCGCCATCGGCGAGCGAGGCGACCAGCTGGTCGTGGATCGCGGCGCGCCGGATGCGCTCGAGATACATGACCTCCGTCATGCCGGCATTGCGCAGCGTCGCCTGCAGCGTCGCCCGCGAGAATCGGCCGGAGCCGTCGTGGAACGCGGGATCGCGCTGGATCAGCCCGATGAGGCCGTCGTCGGAGACGCGAATCCCGTCCTTGCGGGCCTGCTCGTCGAGGAGCGCGAAGGCCGAGAGCTGCGACAGGACCTGCTGATCGACGCCGTAGGTCGCGGCCTCTTCGGCGCTCGGCCGGCGCTGCAGGCGCTGGCCCAGGCGGTTGAGGCCTTCCGAATAGGCCTCCTGATACTGGCGCACCGAGACGGTGGTGTCGCCGGCGGTCAGCACCTGGCTTCCCGAGCCGGGCGAGCGCAGGACGTCGGCGATGCCCCAGCCGACGAAGCTGACCGCCAAACCCGCGAGAAACACCTTGGCGACCCAACCGGAGGCGCCGCGTCGCAATTGGTTCAGCATGTGGCCTCGGTCTCCTGGACACCCAACGTCATCATGATGCGGGGAATAGGGATTTTGCCTTGCGAAGGGAAGCCGGCGGCGCGTCGTCTCCTTCAGGTTTGATTCCGCGCGCCGCGGCCGTTACCTCCTGAGAGGCCGTCGCGACGTTCGATCGCGACAGGCGAGCACCTTGGGAGAGACACGTGGATCGTCGAATGCTGATCGCCGGGAACTGGAAGATGAACGGCTCGCGCGCCGCGCTCGACGAACTGCGCGCGGTTGCCGCCGCGGTCGAGGCAGGCGAGGCGGGCGATCTCGAACTTCTGCTTTGCCCGCCCGCGACGCTCCTCTCGGCGGCGCGAGAGATCCTGCCGGCTTCGGTCGGCGTGGGCGGACAAGACTGCCATGCCAACGAGAAGGGCGCCCACACCGGCGACGTCGCGGCGGAGATGCTCGCGGATGTGGGCGCGACCTACGTCATCGCCGGCCATTCCGAGCGACGGGCCGACCACCGCGAGAGCGACGAGGAGGTGCGCGCGAAGGCCGACGCGGCGCGGCGCGCGGGCCTCGTGCCGGTGATCTGCATCGGCGAGACGAAGGCGCAGCGCGACGAGGGTTCGACGCTCGCCGTCCTGGGCGAACAGTTGACCGGATCGCTTTCCGACGATGCCGACGCGACCAACACGGTGATCGCCTACGAGCCGGTCTGGGCCATCGGCACCGGCGACACGGCGACGCCGGAGGACGTCGCCGAGGTCCACGCCTTCCTGCGCAAGCAGGTGGAACTGCGCTTCGGTTCGCGCATCGCGGACGGCATGCGCATTCTCTACGGCGGGTCGGTCAAGCCGTCGAATGCGGCCGAGCTGATGGGGGTCGCGGATGTCGACGGGGCGCTGGTCGGCGGCGCCAGCCTCAAGGCCGCGGACTTCCTGGCGATTTGCAAAGCCGCGCGCGGCGTTTAAGAGGGTGGCCACGACGGGTTGGAATAACCCGGGTCCTCCTATAGAAGGCGCGCAACTCCTGAACGATTGCGCGCGTGCGAACCTATGCAAACTGTCCTGATCGTCATCCATCTCATCATCGTGCTCGCGCTCGTCGTGGTGGTTCTGCTGCAACGCTCCGAGGGCGGGGCGCTCGGCATGGGCGGTGGCGGCGGCGGCGGCCTGATGACGGCGCGGGGCGCGGCCAACGTGCTGACGCGCACCACGGCGATCCTCGCGACGCTGTTCTTCATCACCTCGATGGCGCTGGGCATTCTCGCCCGCTACGGCGGCAGCCCGCTCGACATTCTCGACCGGGTGCCGACCGAGCAGGGTGGGACCGGCACGAGCAGCGTGGCGCCGGCGAGCGGCTCGCTTCTCGACCAACTGGGCGGTCTGCCCGACGCCAACGCTCCGGTGGACGTACCCTCGGGCGCCACGCCCACGACGCCAAATGCCGCGACGACGACCACCGTGCCCTCCGCTCTGACAACGGTTCAGCCTTCGGCGGAAGGCGTGCCGACCGGTGGTGCCGTGACGACGCCCGTGCAGGAAATTCCTGCGAACCCGGCACCGGAAGCGCCGAACGCGCCGCAGCAGCCGACCGTTCCAGCCGTCGAGGCGCCGCCGGCAGGCTCCACCGCACCGACCGAAGCGCCTGCTTTGTCGTCGGCGCCTGATGCGCCTGAAGTCTCGCCGGGAACCACGACGACGGCCCCTGCGCAGCCCGCGCAGTAGGCGACAGTTCGAGACCTTTGAATTCTGGACGGGGCGCTCCGGCGCCCCGTTTCGTTTGGCAGCCGAGATTTCGGCTGGTTGAATCGTGGCGAAAAGCGTATCGAGAAAGCCCATGGCGCGATATATCTTCATCACCGGCGGCGTGGTCTCATCCTTGGGCAAGGGCATTGCATCCGCAGCCCTCGGCGCCCTGCTTCAGGCCCGTGGCTACCGTGTGCGGCTTCGCAAGCTCGACCCCTACCTGAACGTCGATCCCGGAACGATGAGCCCGACGCAGCACGGCGAGGTCTTCGTGACCGACGACGGCGCCGAGACGGATCTCGATCTCGGGCACTACGAGCGATTCACGGGGCGGTCTGCCAACAAGCAGGACAACGTCACCACCGGGCGGATCTACCAGGAGATCATCGCCAAAGAGCGGCGCGGCGACTATCTCGGCGCCACGGTGCAGGTGATTCCCCACGTCACCGACGCGATCAAGGAATTCGTCGTCCACGGCAACGAGGAGTACGACTTCGTGCTCTGCGAGATCGGCGGCACGGTGGGCGACATCGAGGCGATGCCGTTCATGGAGGCGATTCGCCAGCTCGGTAACGACCTGCCGCGCAACGGCGCGGTCTACGTCCATCTGACGCTGATGCCCTACATTCCGACCGCCGGCGAGCTGAAGACCAAGCCGACGCAGCATTCGGTGAAGGAGCTTCGGTCCATCGGAATCCAGCCCGATATCCTGCTCGTGCGCGCCGACCGGCAGATCCCGAAGGAGGAGCGTCGCAAGATGAGCCTCTTCTGCAACGTGCGAGAATCCGCCGTGATTCAAGCGCTGGACGTCGCGACGATCTACGACGTGCCGATCGCCTACCATCAGGAGGGGCTCGACACGGAGGTGCTCGCGGCCTTCGGCATCGACCCCGCGCCGAAGCCCAAGCTCGATCGCTGGCACCAGGTGGTGGACGGCATCACCAATCCCGAGGGCGAAGTCACGATCGCGGTCGTCGGCAAGTACACGGGGCTGAAGGACGCCTACAAGTCGCTGATCGAGGCGCTGCAGCATGGCGGCATCGCCAACAAGGTGCGCGTCAAGCTCGACTGGATCGAGTCGGAGGTCTTCGAGAAGGAAGATCCGACCCCCTATCTGGAGCGGGTCAACGGCATCCTGGTGCCCGGCGGCTTCGGCGAGCGCGGCTCGGAGGGTAAGATCCTCGCAGCGAAGTTCGCCAGGGAGCACAACGTGCCATATTTCGGCATCTGCTTCGGCATGCAGATGGCGGTGATCGAGGCGGCGCGCTCGCTGGCGGGCGTCTCGGAGGCTGGTTCCACCGAGTTCGGTCCGACCCCCGAGCCGGTGGTCGGCATCATGACCGAATGGATGAAGGGCAACGAGCTGGAGCAGCGCGCCAGCGAGGGCGACCTCGGCGGCACGATGCGGCTCGGCTCCTACGAGGCGCGTCTGAAGGCGGGCTCACGCATCGCCGCGATCTACGGCGACACCGTCATCAACGAGCGCCATCGCCACCGCTACGAGGTCAACCGCACCTATCGCGAGCGGCTGGAGGCGGCCGGCATGACGTTCGCAGGTATGTCCCCGGATGGTCTGCTGCCCGAGACGGTGGAACTGCCGGATCATCCGTGGTTCATCGGCGTGCAATATCATCCCGAGCTGAAGTCCCGGCCCTTCGAGCCGCACCCGCTCTTCGCCTCCTTCATCGAGGCGGCGATGGAGCGGTCCCGGCTCGTCTGATGACGTTTGAATCGGGCTTGGAAGGGCGGGAGGTCGACCACGTCGTGCTGGCCGTCGATTCGCTTGACGAGGCACGCCGCTGGTTCGAGAACTTCGGCTTTCTCGTCGCGCCCGATGCCTTGCACCCGTTCGGCACGGCGAACGCCTGCATCTTTCTGGCGGACGGCTGCTACGTCGAGCTTCTGGCGGTCGGTGACGCCGAGGCCTACGAACGGGCGCTGCGCGAAGGCGCGACGTTCGTGCGCCACGATGCGAGCGTGCGAGCCGACCGTGCGATGCCCTGTCTCTCGGGCATAGCCTTGCGGTCCGAGGATGCGGCGGCGGATCGGGACAGGCTCGTTGCCAAAGGCCTTTCGGAAGGCGACTTGTTCGACTTCGGCCGAGACTTCCAGCAGCCGGACGGCACACGCGGCCGCGTGTCCTTCAGCCTTGCCTTCGCGCAGTCCGGCCCCGCCGAGCCGCTGCTCTTCTTCTGCCAACCGACCGGAGACCGTCCCGACCGCTCGGTGCTGACGCGCCATCCCAACGGCGCATGCGGGCTCGCCGGAATCGTGCTCGATCCCGAGCGCCTTTCGCCGGGCAAGCTGGATGCCGTCCGTGGCGGCACATACGATCACTCGCCATTCCGCTTCGACCCCAGCGATCAGACGCCCCAGGGCGACGCGCGGTCGGGTCTCGTCTTCTCCGTCGCGCAGAGCGAGGCCGCGGCTCACTCATACGGCGACAGTGCCACACGGCATTCCATTCTCGGATCGGGCGCCGGCCCGTTCCTCATCTTCGAGGACATCCCATGACCCCGAACACCACCGTCCGCGCCAAGCGCGCGAGCTTCGCCGCCGACCGTCCGTTCGCGCTCATTGCCGGCCCCTGCCAGATGGAGAGCCGCGACCACGCGATGATGATCGCCGAGCGCATGGTGCGCATCACCGGCGATCTCGGCATCGACTACGTGTTCAAGGCGAGCTTCGACAAGGCCAACCGCACCAGCCTGAAGGGTCGGCGCGGCATTGGTCTCGAAAGCGCGCTTCCCGTGTTCGCGGAGGTGGCATCGACCTTCGACGTGCCCGTGCTGACCGACGTCCACACGGAAGAACAGTGCCGGGTCGTGGGCGAGGTCTGTGACATCCTGCAGATCCCCGCCTTCCTCTGCCGTCAGACGGATCTCCTCATCGCGGCGGCTGGTACGGGCCGCGTCGTCAACATCAAGAAGGGTCAGTTCCTCGCGCCTTGGGACATGGCGAACGTGCTGGCGAAGGTCACCGAAAGCGGCAATCCGAACGTTCTGCTGACCGAGCGCGGCGCCTCCTTTGGTTACAACACGCTGGTCTCGGACTTCCGCGCGCTTCCCATCCTGGCCGAGACGGGCGCGCCGGTCGTGTTCGACGCGACGCATTCGGTGCAGCAGCCGGGCGGGCAGGGCGGCTCCTCCGGCGGCGAGCGGCGCTTCGTCGATACGCTGTCGCGCGCCGCCGTCGCCGTCGGCGTCTCCGGCCTCTTCATCGAGACACACGAGGATCCCGACAACGCGCCGTCGGACGGACCCAACATGGTGCCGCTCGACGCGATGCCGGAACTGCTGCGCCGCCTGCAGGCGTTCGACGCGGTGGCGAAAGGCTTCTGAACGCAGGCGCCGGGCGGTTTCCGTTCGGCGCCCGATGCTCTAGAAGGCGGCAACGCAGCCCCATATCCAACGGGAGACGAGCATGACGGCGATCATCGACATCATCGGCCGGGAGATCCTGGACAGTCGCGGCAATCCGACGGTCGAGGTCGACGTCTTCCTCGAGGACGGCTCAATGGGCCGCGCGGCCGTTCCCTCCGGTGCTTCCACCGGCGCGCACGAGGCGGTGGAGCTTCGCGACGGCGACGAGCGCTATGCCGGCAAGGGCGTCCAGCAGGCGGTGCAGGCCGTCAACAACGAGATCCTGGAAGCCGTCGTCGGCTTCGAGGCCGAGAACCAGATCCGCATCGATTCGGTGATGCGATCGCTCGACGGCACGCCGAACAAGAGCCGGCTCGGTGCCAACGCCATTCTCGGCGTGTCGCTGGCGGTGGCAAAGGCCGCGGCCGATTCGGCCGGTCTGCCGCTCTACCGCTATGTCGGCGGCGCCTCGGCGCATGTCCTGCCCGTGCCGATGATGAACATCATCAACGGCGGCGCGCATGCCGACAACCCGATCGACTTCCAGGAATTCATGATCATGCCGGTCGGCGCGGAGAACTTCCGCGAAGCCCTGCGCATGGGCGCCGAAATCTTCCATACGCTGAAGAAAGCGTTGAAGGACGCCGGCCACAACACCAACGTGGGCGACGAAGGCGGCTTCGCGCCCAATCTCGCTTCCGCTAAGGCCGGGCTCGACTTCGTGCTCGGATCGATCGAAAAGGCCGGCTACAAGCCGGGCGAGGACGTCTACCTCGCGCTCGACTGCGCCTCGACCGAGTTCTTCAAGAACGGCGTCTACGACCTCGAAGGCGAGGGACGGAAGCTGTCGGGCGAGGACATGGCGTCCTACCTTGCCGAGCTCGCCGGCGCCTATCCGATCATTTCGATCGAGGATGGCATGGGCGAGGACGATTGGGCGGGCTGGAAGAGCCTGACCGACAAGATCGGCTCGAAGGTCCAGCTCGTCGGCGACGATCTGTTCGTGACCAACTCGACGCGCCTGCGCGAGGGCATCGAGAAGAAGGTGGCGAATTCCATCCTCGTGAAGGTCAACCAGATCGGCACGCTGTCGGAGACGCTGGATGCGGTGAGCGTGGCGCATCGCGCCGGCTACACGGCCGTCATGTCGCACCGCTCGGGCGAAACGGAGGATTCGACGATCGCCGATCTCGCCGTCGCGACCAATTGCGGGCAGATCAAGACCGGTTCGCTGGCACGCTCGGACCGGCTCGCCAAATACAACCAGCTTCTGCGCATCGAGGAAGAACTCGGCGACCAGGCGGTCTATGCCGGTCGTTCGATCCTGCGCACGCGCTGATCACAAACCACCGACGATCGGGAAAGAGGGCGTCCCGCGGCGCCCCTTTTTATTTGATCTTCGATGGGTTTTCCTCGACCATCTCGGTCGCGACCTGAGCGTAGGTCAGCAGCGCGAAGAGCGCGGCACCGCCGATGACGTTCCCGAGCAGCACCGGCATGTAGAAGTTCGCCAGCGCCGCCCCGAAGCCGAGCTCGCCGTTCCAGACGAGCGCCATCGCCTCGACCGATCCGGCCACGACATGGGCCAGATGAAACATCGAGATCAGCGTCGTGACGAGGACGACGGTCACGAAGCTCGAATGCTGCGCGGACGGGAGCAGCCATACCACGGTCGCCATCAGCCAACCCGCGACGATCGCCCGCAGAAACAGCGTCGCCCATCCCTCGAAGACGGCCTCGCGCGAGATGGCCAGTGCCGCCTCGCGGATCTCGGGCATGGCGATGACGTCCCATGCGATGCCGGCCGCGAAGATCGCCGTTCCCACGAAGTTCGCCGCAAGGACGATCGCCCAGAGGCGAAGCAGCGACACGACAAGCGCGTATCGTGGCGCCGCGAGCACGGGAAGGGTCGCGGTGAGGGTGATCTCGGTGAACAATTGCTGCCGACCGAGGATGACGATCAGGAAGCCGACCGAGTAGCCCCAGCTGGTGACGAGCGGCGTCCAGGAAGCGTCCGGTAGATTCACGCGAAGAACGGCCTGCGTCAGCACGGAGAACCCGATGGACAGACCGGCGGCGAGACCAGACCACCACAAGCTGGCGGCCGGACGGCTGAGCTCGTCTTCGCCCTCCTGGCGAACGAGCTCGTAGACCGCCAGCGGCCGCAGCCTGTGGCGCTCGTCCACCTCGTCGAGTTCGCGGCTCGTCAGGCCTGTCGGCTCCTCGTCGTGCCGCCGCTGCGTTTCCTCGTTCGTGTGCTCGCTTCGTTCGGCCATTCGGCGGCGTCCTCGTTTGCTACCTGATGGAGCATTTCCAGTGACAGCCGGGTCGGCTTTCGCGTTCGGACAATGCGGCAAGCAAAGGCCGAAGATCGGCCCGGTAAACCCATGTTCGCCCGATCGGTTTCAACCAGCTCAAATCGCTGGTCGGCTTGGCTGCGTTGCTCCCGCCGATAGCGTGCCGGCTGGGGAACGTCCGGTAGCCTTAACACGGCGTAAACCACGCGCGGGTAGATTGATACGGCAGGAGAACGCCGATGCAGACCCGCCAGAAGCGCAAATCGTGGCTCAAGCCGCTGATCGTCCCGGCCATTACGCTGCCGTGTCTCGTCTATTTCACGCAGCAATCGCAGAGTGGGCGCTACGGTGTGGAAGCTGGTGCCCAGATGGCGGCGGAGCTGACCCGGAAGACGCAGATGTACAATCGGCTCGTGGCGAACAGAAAAGGCCTGGAGCAGCGCGTACGTCTCCTCAGCGACGGGACGCTCGAACGTGATATGATCGACGAGCGTGCACGACGCGCGCTGAATATGTCCAACGACGACGAGATCACCATCTTGATGCCGAAAGGCTACGCAGCCGAATAACCGGATTGCGGTTCAAAAATGCTGCAAAGCAGCATATCAACCGTTTTCCAGTTAATGTGAGTTCCTGTCCTTGCCGACCCAATAGCCGCCGGTATAGTTGGCGAAAATTGGTCCACTGAGAGTGGGCGTCAAGGGATAGGAAGCCTCCATGGCCTCGGGCAAGCAGAAGAGCGGCGGCGTCGATGTCGCCGCGCAGGACGCCGCATCCTCCGCCGAAATCGTCAGGACCCTGAAGAGCTTCGATCCGCCGGCGCCGGCGGAGTTCTCGAAGGACGAGGAGCTGCGCGCCTATCGCGACATGCTGCTGATCCGTCGCTTCGAGGAAAAGGCCGGTCAGCTGTACGGCATGGGCTTCATCGGCGGCTTCTGCCACCTCTACATCGGTCAGGAGGCGGTCGTCGTCGGCATGCAGATGGCGATGAAGGAGGGCGACGAGGTCGTCACCGGCTATCGCGACCACGGCCACATGCTGGCCACCGGCATGGAATCGCGCGGCGTCATGGCCGAGCTCACGGGTCGCCGCTCCGGTTACTCGAAGGGCAAGGGCGGCTCCATGCACATGTTCTCGAAGGAGAAGCACTTCTACGGCGGCCACGGCATCGTCGGCGCGCAGGTCTCCATCGGCACCGGGCTTGCCTTCTCGAACCGCTACAAGGGCAACGACTCGGTCGCCATCACCTATTTCGGCGACGGCGCGGCGAACCAGGGGCAGGTCTACGAGAGCTTCAACATGGCTTCGCTGTGGAAGCTGCCGGTCATCTACGTGATCGAGAACAATCGCTACGCCATGGGCACCTCGGTGAACCGCGCCTCGGCCGAGACGAACTTCGCCCATCGCGGCATCTCCTTCAAGATCCCGGGCATTCAGGTGGACGGCATGGACGTTCGCGCCGTGAAGGCTGCGGGCGACCTTGCGATGAAGCACTGCCGCGAGGGCGAGGGCCCGATGATCCTCGAGATGATGACCTACCGCTATCGCGGCCACTCGATGTCCGATCCCGCAAAGTATCGCACGCGCGACGAAGTGCAGAAGATGCGCTCCGATCATGACCCGATCGAGCAGGTGCGCCAGCGTCTCGTCGAGGGCCACGGGATGACCGAAGACGAGTTGAAGGGCTACGACAAGGAAGTCCGCGACATCGTCGCCGACGCAGCCGAATTCGCCCAGAACGATCCCGAGCCGGACGTGTCGGAGTTGTGGACCGACATCTACGCCGACGCGATCCCCCAGGCAGCAGAGTAAGAGGGCGCCATGCCGACCGAGATTTTGATGCCCGCCCTCTCGCCCACGATGGAAGAGGGAACCCTCTCCAAATGGGTCAAGAACGAAGGCGACAGCGTCGCACCCGGCGACGTGATCGCCGAGATCGAGACCGACAAGGCGACGATGGAAGTCGAGGCCGTCGATGAAGGCGTTCTCGGCAAGATCGTCGTTCCCGCGGGCACCGAAGGCGTGAAGGTCAACGCGGTCATCGCGATCCTGCTTGCCGAGGGCGAGACCGCCTCCGACATCGGCTCGGCTGCCAAGTCCGAAGCACCGAAGGCAGAGGCGCCGGCAGAGGCCAAGCCGACTGCCGCCGAGGGCGACAAGTCGAAGCCGGCACCCGTTCCGGCGCAGGGCATGTCGCATCCCGAGCCCGACGATGCCGATGGCGACTATGCCGAGGAAATGCCGGCCGGCACCAAGACGGCGTCGCAGACCGTGCGCGAATCTCTGCGCGACGCGATGGCCGAGGAAATGCGCCGCGACGAGGCCGTCTTCCTCATGGGCGAGGAGGTCGCCGAGTACCAGGGCGCCTACAAGATCAGCCAGGGCCTACTCGAAGAGTTCGGCGCCCGCCGCGTGGTCGACACGCCCATCACCGAGCACGGCTTTGCCGGTCTCGGCGTCGGCGCGGCCTTCGGCGGCCTGCGTCCGATCGTCGAGTTCATGACCTTCAACTTCGCCATGCAGGCGATCGACCAGATCATCAACTCGGCCGCCAAGACGCTCTACATGGCGGGGGGGCAGATGGGCTGTCCCATCGTGTTCCGCGGCCCCAACGGCGCCGCCGCGCGCGTCGCCGCACAGCACAGCCAGGATTATGCCGCCTGGTACAGCCACATCCCTGGCCTCAAGGTCGTTCAGCCCTACACGGCGGCCGATGCCAAGGGCTTGCTGAAGTCGGCCATCCGCGACCCCAACCCCGTCATCTTCCTCGAGAACGAGATCCTCTACGGACAGTCCTTTGAGGTGCCGCAGAGCGACGACTGGACGGTGCCGATCGGCAAGGCCCGCGTTCACCGCAAGGGCAAGGACGTGACGATCGTCTCCTTCAGCATCGGCATGACCTATGCGATCGCCGCGGCCGAGCAGCTGGCGTCCGAGGGGATCGACGCGGAGGTCATCGATCTGCGCACCATCCGCCCGATGGATATCGACGCGATCGTGCGTTCGGTGAAGAAGACCAACCGGTGCGTCACTGTCGAGGAAGGCTGGCCACAGAACTCGATCGGCTCGCACATCGCTTCGGAACTGATGGTCCGCGCCTTCGACTATCTGGACGCACCGGTGTTGAAGGTCTGCGGCAAGGACGTGCCGATGCCATATGCCGCCAACCTCGAGAAGCTGGCGCTGCCCTCGGCCAAGGAAGTGGTCGAGGCGGTCAAAGCCGTCTGCTACCGCTGAGGAGGAGATGGCCAGAGCAGCGGATACTTGGCGCATCGCCTTCTCCATCTACTGGAAAGGCACGCTTCTAGGGCTTCTGGCCGCGGTGATCGCATCCGCAACGATCGGGTTCCTGCTCGGCTTTCTCGGCACGATGGTCGGCTACGTGGACCTTCATAAGTCGGTTGCCGCCCTTGCGGCGTTCTGGATCATCGGTCTCTTCTACGGCTTCGCTGCCTTCAACTATGTCTTTGCCCGGACCATTGGTGTCCAGTTCGGTCAATATCGTCTTGAGTTGGTCAAGGGACCAGACCTATCGGGAGGCATCTAATGCCCATCAACGTCACGATGCCCGCTCTTTCCCCGACCATGGAAGAAGGCAACCTTGCCAAGTGGCTGGTTAAGGAGGGCGATAAGGTCTCCTCCGGCGACATCATCGCCGAGATCGAGACCGACAAGGCGACCATGGAGGTCGAGGCGGTGGACGAGGGGACCGTGGCGAAGATCCTCGTTCCCGCCGGTACCGAAGGCGTGAAGGTCAACGCGGTGATCGCAATCCTCGTGGCCGAGGGTGAGAGCGCGGATGCAGCGACCGCAGGCGGCGCGACACCGGCCGCCAACTCGCCGAAGGCCGACGCCGCCGTGGTCGGCACGACCGCCGATGCCAAGAACGTCGGCGCGCGCGGTGACCAGCGGCCTGCCGAGACGGCCAAGACCGCCGGTGCTTCGGACGCGACGCCGAAGGACGGGGACAAGGGCAACCGTGTCTTCGCCTCTCCGCTGGCGCGTCGCATTGCCCGCGAGCAGGGCGTCGACATTCAGGTGGTGACGGGATCCGGTCCGCACGGGCGGATCGTGAAGTCCGACGTCGAAGGCTTCGACAAGAGTGCCGCGGCACCTGCGTCGAAAGCGACAACCGAGGCGCCGCGCGAGACCCAGCCCGCAGCGCCCCAGGCCGCACCCGCGCCGAAGGCTGCGAGCGACGACGCCGTGCTCAAGCTCTTCGCCGACGGATCCTACGAGAAGATCCCGCACGACGGCATGCGCAAGACGATCGCCAAGCGCCTCGTCGAGTCCAAGCAGACGGTCCCGCACTTCTACCTTTCCGTCGACTGCGAACTCGACGCGCTGCTGGCTCTGCGCAAGCAGTTGAACGCGGCCGCTCCGATCGTGAAGACCGAAGCGGGTGACCGCCCGGCCTATAAGCTGTCCGTCAACGACATGGTGATCAAGGCCATGGCAGGCGCGCTGAAGGCCGTGCCGAGCGCCAACGTCTCGTGGACCGAGAACGCCATGCTCAAGCATCGTCACGCCGATGTCGGCGTGGCCGTGTCGATCGACGGCGGGCTGATCACGCCGATCATCCGGCGCGCCGAGGAGAAGACGCTGTCGGCCATCTCCAACGAGATGAAGGATCTCGCCAAGCGGGCGCGCGCGCGTAAGCTGAAGCCCGAGGAGTACCAGGGCGGCACGACCGCGGTCTCCAATCTCGGCATGTTCGGGATCAAGGACTTCTCAGCCGTCATCAACCCGCCGCATGCGACCATTCTGGCTGTCGGCGCCGGTGAGGAGCGGGCCGTGGTGAAGAACGGTGCTGTGACGGTGGCGACGGTGATGACCGTGACGCTTTCGACCGACCATCGCGCGGTGGACGGAGCGCTGGGGGCCGAACTGATCTCGGCGTTCAAGGCGCTCATCGAGAACCCGATGAGCATGCTCGTCTGACCCTACGAACCTTCGCGCCGCTCGGCCGACTGGGAGATCCGGGGATGAAGACCATCCTGTGCTACGGCGATTCTCTGACCTGGGGCTATGATGCCGCAGGTCCGGGGCGCCATGCCTATGCGGACCGCTGGCCGTCCGTCGTGGAAGCCGAGCTCGGTTCGCAGGTGCGGATCATCGCGGAGGGGCTGAACGGGCGCACGACCGTCTACGACGACCCGCTTGCCGCAGCGGACCGGAATGGCGGACGTGTCCTCCCGACGCTTCTGGCGACGCACGAGCCCGTCGACATTCTCGTCATCGCGCTCGGGAGCAACGACCTCAAGCGCCATACCGGCGGCGGACGGGCCTTCGAGGCGAGCGAAGGCATCGCTCGGCTGATCGAGATCGTGCGCTCGTTTGCGTCGTCCTTTGCCTACGACTCACCGCAGATCCTGCTCGTCTCGCCGCCGGCTCTGGTGCCGACCGCCGACGCGGCCTTCGATGCCATGTTCGGGTTCGCCCTCGAGGAGTCGCAGCGCTTTGACGCAGCCTATGCGGCGCTCGCGGCCGAAAAGGGTTGCGATCACGTCGCCGCGTCCCGCATCTGCACCGCGACTCCTCTCGACGGCATCCATCTCGACGCCGAGAACACCGCCAAGCTCGGGCGCGCCATCGCCGAGGCCTTGCGCCCGATGCTGCTGCCGATTTCCTGAGGTCGCCCGCCGCGAGCGCGCGACCTTCGAATTGCTCGAACCCAAGTGGACTTCCAGCCATGGCCGACACCTACGACATCCTCATCATCGGCGGCGGACCAGGCGGATACGTCGCGGCGATCCGAGCGGCGCAGTTGGGCTTCAAGACGGCGGTGGTCGAGCGCGAGCACATGGGCGGCATCTGCCTCAACTGGGGCTGCATCCCCACGAAGGCGCTGCTGCGCTCGGCCGAGGTCTTCCACTACGCGGAGCATGGCGGGGATTACGGCCTAGAGATCGCCCGGCCGTCGTTCCAGATGGAAGCGGTGGTGAAGCGGTCGCGCGGCGTCTCGGCGCAGCTGAACGGCGGCGTCGCCATGCTGATGAAGAAGAACAAGATCGACATCATTTGGGGCGAGGCGAAGCTGACCAAGGCCGGCAAGGGCGGGCCCGTCGAGGTTTCCGTCGGCGATCCGTCGAAGCCCCCGGTCCAGCCGCAGAACCCCGTGCCCAAGGGTGTGCTCGGCCACGGAACCTACAAGGCCAAGCATGTCATCGTCGCGACCGGTGCCCGGCCGCGCGTGCTGCCCGGCATCGAGCCCGACGGCGATCGAATCTGGACCTATTTCGAGGCGATGAAGCCGGCGGCAATGCCGAAGTCGCTGATCGTCATGGGCTCGGGCGCGATCGGCATCGAGTTCGCCTCGTTCTATCGCACGATGGGCGCGGAGGTGACGGTGGTGGAGCTGCTGCCGCAGATCCTGCCGGTCGAGGATGCCGAGATCGCGGCGACGGCGCGCAAGCAATTCGAGAAGCAGGGGATGAAGATCCTCGTCGACGCGAAGGCGGCGAAGGTCTCGAAGTCCGCTGATGGCGTCGAAGTGACGATCGAGCAGGGCGGCAAGACACAGGTGCTGAACGCCGAGCGACTGATCTCGGCGGTCGGCGTTCAGGGCAATACCGAGGGTCTGAACCTCGAAGGCGTCGGCGTTGCGGTCGAGCGTGGTCTGGTGAAGATCGACGCGTTCGGCCGCACGAATGTCGAGGGCGTCTACGCCATCGGCGACGTCGCAGGCGCGCCGATGCTGGCACATAAGGCGGAGCACGAGGGCACGATCTGCGTCGAGGCGATCAAGGGTCTGGACGCCCATCCGCTGAAGAAGACGCAGATCCCCGGCTGCACCTACTGCCAGCCGCAGATCGCCTCGGTGGGCCTGACGGAGGCCAAGGCCAAGGAGGCGGGGCGGGAGATCAAAGTCGGTCGTTTCCGCTTCATCGGCAACGGTAAGGCGATCGCGCTCGGCGAGCCCGAGGGCATGGTGAAGACCGTGTTCGATGCCAAGACCGGCGAATTGCTCGGCGCTCACATTGTGGGGGCGGAGGTCACCGAACTCATCCAGGGCTTCGTCATCGCCATGGGATTGGAGACGACGGAAGAAGAGCTGATGCACACGGTCTTCCCGCATCCGACCCTGTCGGAAACGATGCACGAGAGCGTTCTCGACGCCTACGGCAAGGTCATTCACATGTAGAGACGTCGGCCTCGTTGCATTTTGAGCTGTCGATGCCGGATTCTCTCATCACGCTACCTTGACCCGCCATATTTTCGTCCATCTACCCTTCGGGCGAGCAAAAGTGCCGCAGGTTGAATAGGAGTTGGGTATGAACGGCGTCGGAATTATCATGTCGATTATCCTTGGCGGTCTCGCCGGGTTTATCGCCGAAAAGATCATGAAGGCCAATGTCGGCCTTCTCACCAACATCATTCTCGGCATCGTGGGTGCGCTGTTCCTAAACTTCATTCTCGGCCTGCTGGGCGTCTACACCGCTCCGTCGCTGGTCGTGCAGTTCATCGTCGCCATCGTCGGCGCGTGCATCCTTATCTTCCTGTGGCGTGCCATTCGCGGCCGCGCGTAGTCCGCGTTGCGTCCGGCGGTGGCCTATCCTAAGTAGGCTTCATGGTCACCGTTCTGGACAGTCGCTCCGTGGCCGGGGCTCCGCCCCGTCCACGTCATCCCGAAAAGGCTCGCAAGCCCGACTCGGTGGTTCTCCCGAAGCCCGACTGGATTCGGGTCAAGGCTCCGGTCTCGGCGGGTTATCAAGAAACCCGTGAGATCGTGAAGGCCGGCAATCTCGTCACCGTGTGTGAAGAAGCCGGTTGCCCCAACATCGGCGGTTGTTGGGAGAAGAAGCACGCAACCTTCATGATCATGGGCGGCATCTGCACGCGTGCCTGCGCGTTCTGCAACGTCGCCACGGGCATGCCCAACGCACTGGATCGCGACGAGCCGGCGAGCGTCGGTCGAGCAGTGGCGAAGATGGGCCTCAGCCACGTCGTCATCACATCGGTCGATCGCGACGACCTCCCCGATGGCGGCGCGCAGCATTTCGTCGAGACGATCCGTGCGATCCGCGCTTCGGCGCCTGGAACCACGATCGAGATTCTGACGCCGGATTTCCTGCGTAAGCCGGGAGCACTCGAAACGGTCGTCGCCGCAAGACCCGACGTCTTCAACCACAATCTCGAAACGGTGCCGTCCAACTATCTGACGGTTCGTCCGGGCGCTCGGTATTTCCATTCCATTCGCCTGCTGCAGCGGGTGAAGGAACTCGATCCGACGATCTTCACGAAATCCGGCATCATGGTCGGGCTCGGCGAGGAGCGGAACGAGGTGCTGCAGCTCATGGATGATCTGCGGACTGCGGACGTCGATTTCCTCACGATCGGTCAATACCTTCAGCCGACCCGCAAGCACCACGCGGTCATTCGGTATGTGACGCCCGAGGAGTTCAAATCCTTTGAGACGGTGGGCTACACCAAGGGGTTTCTCGTGGTGGCTTCGAGCCCGCTGACCCGCTCGTCTCATCATGCCGGCGAGGATTTCGAGAAGTTGAAGGCGGCGCGGTTGGCGCGGCCGTCCGTGGCGGCGTGAGCTGACGTTTCGGGATGCCGAAATTCAACAACACTCGCATCGTCCATCACTCGCCCGACGAGATGCTGGCGCTCGTTGCGGACGTCGAGTCCTATCCGGAGTTTCTACCGCTCTGCCAACGCCTTGTCGTGCGGTCGCGACGGGAGCGCGAGGGCAAGACGCTGCTCATCGCCGACATGACGGTCGCCTACAAGATGATCCGCGAGACGTTCACCTCGCAGGTTCTCTTGCGGCCGGATGATCACGAGATCGACGTCAAGTATGTCGACGGGCCGTTCCGCTATCTCGAAAACCGCTGGACCTTCCGCCCGCATCCTTCTGGTTGCGAAGTCGGGTTCTTCATCGACTACGAATTCAAGAGCCGGACGCTCGGTCTCCTGATGGGCTCGATGTTCGACTATGCGTTCCGGCGTTTTGCAACGGCTTTCGAGGAGCGCGCCG
Organism: Aureimonas pseudogalii; assembly: GCF_014196835.1. Classification (GTDB taxonomy): domain Bacteria; phylum Pseudomonadota; class Alphaproteobacteria; order Rhizobiales; family Rhizobiaceae; genus Aureimonas; species Aureimonas pseudogalii. Next base: position 41,373 of record NZ_JACIEK010000006.1, on the reverse strand, counting down.
ATCGGATCTATCCGAAAACCGCTGCGGGCGCTTAGCGGTTATCGGCACGGGTCGAGGTTGGATAGGGCCGCCCCGTCTGCAGCGCTAGTCAGTTGCGGACGGGGTGATCTCCAGGATCAATTCCAGCGCCTGCCGGACGCTCGCTTCCCGCACCGCGTTTCGCCCGATGTCGCCGAACCGGCATTCTCGATGAAGGATCGCTCGATCGGTTGCAACTGCGAAGTGAACGAGGCCGACCGGCTTGGCCGTCGATCCGCCGCCGGGACCGGCGATCCCGGTGATCGCCACTGCGACGTCGGCTCGCGAGTGAGCCAACGCGCCTTTTACCATCGCCTCGGCGACGGAACAGGAGACGGCCCCCTCCGACTCGATGAGAGGGGCGGGAACGCCGATCATTTCGGTCTTCGCCGCGTTCGAATAGGTGACGAAGCCGCGATCGAGGACGGCGGAGGATCCGGCGATGCCGGTCACCGCGCCTGCGACGAGGCCTCCGGTGCAGGACTCCGCCGTCGCGAGCATCAGCCCGCCCGCCTGCAGACGCCGCACGACCTTCCCTGCAAGTTCATCGATCGTCCCCGCCATGGGTTCAGTCTCCGTAGACGACGCTGGCCGTCGCGATCGCGGCGATACCCTCGCGGCGGCCGACGAAGCCGATGGTCTCGTTCGTCGTCGCCTTGACCGAGATACGATCGGGCGACAGGCCCGTCATGTCGCCGATCGCTCGGACCATGGCCTCGCGGTGCGGCGCGACCTTCGGGGCTTCGCTGATCAGCGTGATGTCGACGTTGCAGATCCGGCCGCCCTTCGCCGTCACCAGAGACACCGCGTGCCGGACGAAACGGTCCGACGACGCACCACGCCATTGCGGATCGCTCGGCGGAAAATGCGTGCCGATGTCACCGGCGCCGCAGGTCGCCAGCAGTGCGTCGGTGAGGGCATGCAAACCGACGTCGGCGTCGGAATGGCCGAGGAGCGTCTGATCGTGGGGAATGCGGACACCGCAGAGGGTCACATGGTCGCCGGGCACGAGTTGGTGCACGTCGTATCCGTTTCCGGTTCGAACGTCGATCAAGGCGGTCTCCTTCAGATGGCGGTCGGCTGCGGCGATTTCGCTGGCGAGCGTCAGTTTCACGTTGTCGGACGAACCAGGGATCAGGCTGACGGGTTGGCCGATCCATTCCGCGATCGAGGCGTCGTCGGTGAAGGTGGCATCGGCCTCGACGGACGCGCGAGCATGGGCGTCGCGGATCAGATCATAGCGGAAGCCCTGTGGAGTCTGTGCGGCAAAGAGGCCGGCGCGATCGACGGTTCCCTCCACCAGACCATTCACCCCTCGTTTGATCGTGTCGGCGAGCGGCAGAACGGGAAGCGCGGCACCGTCCGTCTCGGCGCCGAGCGCCACGGCTTCGATGAGGTCCGGCGTGACGAACGGGCGAACCGCATCGTGAATGAGGACGACGCCCGGCGGATCGGACGCGAGCGCCTCAAGACCGCAGCGCACGGACGCCTGACGCGTGGCGGCACCGACGACGAACTCGATCCGGTCGAGATGGTCGGCGAGCGCGTCGGCGGCGAGGGCGCCGTCGTCGGCGTGGATGACGACCACGATGCGGCCGATCCGCTCCGACGGGAGAAAGGCCGCAACCGTGTGGGCGATGACGGGGCGCCCGCCGATCGGACGGTACTGTTTCGGCCCGCCCACCAGTCCGCCGGCCCGCTCGCCGCGCCCGGCCGCCACGATGATCACCCCGATGTCCGCCTTCCGCATCGCATTCCCTCTGTGCGGCCCTGCGAAGACCACAAACCAAAGGATCGAACAAGCTTGCGCGGCGACCTTTTCCAAACGGCGAAGCCTCCGGCAGGCGACGACGCAGCGCAGCAATTTTTGTGCAGATGACGCCATTTTGCTTGTCAGATGGGCATGCCTCGATATGGTACATCCATGCTGACGAATCTATCGCCATCTGCTCGAGGTGACGCGCAATTGAGCGAGTCCAAGTCACATGCGGAGTCATGGGTCGTTCACCTCGCGGGTGAGCCGCTTGCGCAGGTCTTTCTGGCGCCACTCTCGGGCATCACCGATGTGCCGTTTCGAACGCTCGTCCGCTCGTTCGGAACGAAGATGGTCTATTCCGAAATGGTGGCGAGCGGCGAGATCTTGAAGGGCGATGCGGAGAGCCGGATGCGGGCGGGCGCGGACGGGCAGGGGCTTCATGCCGTTCAGCTCGCCGGACGCGACGCCGATGCGATGGAAGCCGCCGCGCGGCTCGTCGCGGGCGAGGGCGCCGATCTCGTCGACATCAACATGGGATGCCCAGCCAAGAAGGTGGTGGGAGGTCTCTCCGGCGCCTCGCTGATGCGCGATCTCGATCAGGCGACACGCCTGATCGAGGCGACCGTGCGCGGCGCCGGCACCGTGCCGGTGACACTGAAGATGCGGCTTGGCTGGGATCGGACCTCGATCAACGCACCCGAACTGGCCCGCCGAGCGGAAGGCGCCGGCATCCGGCTGGTGACGGTGCACGGGCGAACCCGCGACCAGTTCTACGAGGGCGCGGCGGACTGGACTGCGATCCGGGCCGTCAAGGCGGCAGTGTCGATTCCCGTGGTCGCCAACGGCGATCTCGTGACGGCGGAGCAACTCGCACCGATGCGCGAAGCGAGCGGCGCGGATGCCGTCATGGTCGGCCGGGGCGCCTGCGGGCGTCCGTGGTTTCCGGCCGTTCTCGCCGGGCAGATGAGCGAAGCGAGTTGGCGTCGGAGCCTCGCCGACCTCGTCGCCGCACATTACGAGGCGATGCTGCGCCACTACGGCGCGACGGTGGGCGTGCGTCATGCCCGCAAGCACCTGGGCTGGTATCTCGACGGGTTCGCCGATGCCACGGGGAGCGATCTCGCCGCCGACCGGTCGGCACTTCTGCGCGAAGGCGACCCGACCCTCGTGGCTCGCCGCCTGAAGGCTCTCTTCGGCCGAAGCACCATTGCCGATGTCGAGCGGCCCGACGCGACCGATCGAAAGGCTGCCTGACGCGATGCCCCCTTCAGACGACGCGCGCTTCTCGCCCACCGAGACCGGTGTTCTCAACGCGCTTCCCCATCCGGTCTTTGTGCTCGGCCCCGACAACCAGTTCGCCTTCGTGAACTCCGACGCCGAACAGTTCTTCTCGGCCGGTGCGGCGAGCCTGGCCAAGCGCAAGCTCGGCGACTTCATTCCGCTCGACAGCCCGATCTTCGCGCTCATCGACCAGGTTCGCCTGAACCACGGTCGGATCAGCGAGTACCGCGTGGACGTCTCGTCGCCGCGGCTCGGCGGCGAGCGCTTGGTCGATGTCTACGTGTCCGGCATGACGGATCGTCCCGAGCATGTCGTGGTGATGATCCAGCTTCGCTCGATCGCCGACAAGATGGATCGCCAGCTGACGCACCGCTCGGCGGCGCGCACAGTCACGGGTCTGGCGGCGATGCTGGCCCACGAGATCCGCAATCCGCTGTCGGGGATCAAGGGCGCGGCGCAGCTTCTCGAAACCGCGGCGAGCGACGACGACCGCGTGCTGACGCGGCTGATTCAGGAGGAGAGCGACCGGATCGTGAAGCTCGTCGATCGGATGGAGGTCTTTTCCGACCAGCGGCCGATCGAGCGCTCGGCCGTCAACATCCATTCGGTGCTGGAACACGTGAAGACGCTGGCCAAGAGCGGCTTCGCGCGCGGCATTCGCATCCACGAGACCTACGACCCCTCGCTTCCGTCGGTCTACGCCAACCGCGACCAGCTCGTTCAGGTGTTCATCAACCTCTTGAAGAACGCCAGCGAGGCTGTGGCCGGGCGCGAGGATGGCGAGATCCGCCTCTCCACCGCCTTCCGGCCGGGCGTGCGCCTGTCGGTGCCGGGCACGAAGACCCGCGTCACGCTGCCGCTGGAGTTCATCGTTGAGGACAACGGGGTCGGCGTGCCCGACGACATTCGCGAGCACATCTTCGATCCCTTCGTCACCACCAAACCGAGCGGAACCGGGCTCGGCCTCGCGCTCGTCGCCAAGATCATCGGCGACCATGGCGGCGTGATCGAATGCGACTCGCATTCGGGGCACACGAGCTTTCGCGTCCTCATGCCGGCCTGGACCGATCCGAAACGGCCGGACGAGCCGGCCAACCAAATTCAGGGAAGGCGGCCCCGCTGATGGCGACGTCTCAGATTCTCGTGGCGGACGACGACGCCGCGATCCGGACCGTGATCTCGCAGGCCCTGATGCGCGCCGGCTTCGAGGTGCGCGTCACCTCGAACATCGCCACCCTCTGGCGCTGGATCAGCTCGGGCGACGGCGATCTCGCCATCACCGACGTGCTCATGCCCGACGGCAACATCTTCGACATGCTGCCGAAGATCAAGAACACCCGGCCCGATCTGCCGGTGGTCGTCATGAGCGCACAGAACACGTTCATGACGGCGATCAAGGCGTCGGAGAAGGGCGCCTACGACTACATTCCGAAGCCCTTCGACCTCACCGAACTCGTCTCGATCGTGCGCCGTGCGCTGGCCGAGCCGAAATCGCCGGCGCGGCTGGCCGGGCCGGACGAGGGCGCCGAGGCCATTCCTCTCGTCGGGCGATCGCCCGCGATGCAGGACATCTATCGGGCTCTCGCCCGCATGATGCAGACCGACCTGACGGTGACGATCACCGGCGAGTCCGGCACCGGCAAGGAGCTCGTGGCGCGCGCGCTCCACGACTACGGCCGCCGCCGCAAGGGGCCGTTCGTCGCCATCAACATGGCGGCGATCCCGCGCGACCTCATCGAGTCCGAACTGTTCGGCCACGAGAAGGGCGCCTTCACCGGCGCCCAGAGCCGAACGAGCGGGCGCTTCGAGCAGGCTGAGGGCGGCACGCTGTTTCTCGACGAGATCGGCGACATGCCGATGGAGGCGCAGACGCGCCTGCTGCGCGTTTTGCAGCAGGGCGAATACACCGTGGTCGGCGGGCGCACCCCGATCGCGACCGACGTGCGCATCGTCTCGGCGACGAACAAGGATCTGCGCCAGCTGATCCAGCGCGGTCTGTTCCGTGAGGATCTGTTCTACCGGCTGAACGTCGTGCCGCTCCGGCTTCCGCCGCTGCGCGAGCGCATCGAGGATCTCGTCGATCTGACGAACCACTTCTTCACGATCGTCCAGCGCGAGGGTCTGTCGCGCAAGACGCTGACGCCGGGCGCGCTCGACGTGATGCGCCGCTACAACTGGCCGGGCAACGTGCGCGAGCTCGAGAATCTCGTGCGGCGGCTGAGTGCGCTTTATCCGCAGGACGAGATCTCGGCGGAACTGATCGAGCACGAACTGGCAAACGACCACGCGAAGTCACTGAGCGGCGAGCACGACGCGACGAAGCCGATCGACCTGTCTGCCTCGGTCGAGCGCTATCTGTCGGACTATTTCGCATCCTTCGGCAACGACCTGCCGCCGCCCGGACTGCACGGCCGTATCTTGCGCGAGGTCGAATATCCACTGATCGCCGCCGCGCTGGCCGCAACGCGGGGCAACCAAGTGAAGGCGGCAGATCTGCTCGGGGTCAACCGCAACACGCTGCGCAAGAAGATCCGCGACCTCGACATTTCCATCGTTCGCTCAATTCGTTAAGATCGACGAAATTTTTCGTTGCATTTTAGACACAATGAGTTGCAATCATGCCACGTGATTCACGGTGGGCATGGAATGACGGTACAGGCGACGACAACGGACGGAGAGATGCCGGTGCGGGGAGAGCGCCGGCGCTTCATGCTGGTGCCCGGCATTCTCGCCGTGGTCGGCGCGCTGGTCACCGGTGCGATCTCCTTCGTCGTCCTCATGGGGCTGACGCCGATCGCGCCGACCGACCGGGTGGTTACCATCGCCTCGACGGCCAACGGCCTGTTCGTGCTGCTGCTCTGCACGCTGATCGGGCGCGAAGTGCTGCGGATGACCCGGGCGCGGCAGCACGGCAAGGCGGCCTCGCGGCTGCATGTGCGGATCGTCGTGCTCTTCGCCATCGTCGCGGCGCTGCCGGCGCTGCTCGTCGCCGTGGTCGCCGGCATCACGCTCGACCTCGGTCTCGACCGCTGGTTCGAGATCCGCACGCGCACGATCGTCGATTCGTCGATCAGCGTCGCCAAGGCCTATGTCAACGAGAACGCCCGCAACCTGCAGGGCTCGACCATGTCGATGGCGTTCGACCTCGGGGCGCAGCGCCAACTCTTCGACCTCGACCGCACGGGGTTCCAGCAGTTGATGACCGAGCAGGCCAAGGGGCGTTCGCTCCTCGGCGCGCAACTCCTCGCCAGCGACGGCGTGCCTTTCCTCAGAGCCGAAGTGCCGGTCGAGCGGCCCCTTCCAGCCCCTCCCACCGACGCGTTGGAGCAGGCGGCGGAGGGCAATCTCGTCTTCATTCCACCGGGCGTGACCAATCTCGTGGGCGCGGTGACGCGCCTGCGCGCTTTCGGCGACGTCTATCTCTACACGGTGCGCGTGGTCGATCCCGAGGTGATCTCGGCGCTTCGGCTGATGGAGGATCGCACCGCCGAATATTCGAGCCTCAAGGCCAACCGCTTCAACCTGCAGATCGCCTTCGCGCTCCTCTATCTCGGCATCACCTTGATCGTGCTGCTCTCGGCGATCTGGACGGGCATCGGCGTCGCCGACCGTCTGGTGCGCCCGATCCGCCTGTTGATCGGGGCGGCAGACGAAGTATCGGAGGGCAATCTGGGTGTTTCCGTGCCGGTGCGCGCCTCGGACGGCGACGTCGGATCGCTGTCGAACACGTTCAACACCATGATCCGGCAGCTTCGCAGCCAGCGCCATGAACTGGTCAACGCCAAGGATCAGATCGACGAGCGCCGTCGCTTCACAGAGGCGGTTCTGTCGGGCGTGACGGCGGGCGTCATCGGTGTCGACGAGGACGCGCGGATCTCGATGCTGAACCCTTCGGCGGAGCGCATTCTCGCGAAATCCTCGGACGAGGCGATGGGCCAGCCGCTCGCGGCGCTCTTCCCGATGATTGCCGGCGTCTACGATGCCGCGCGTCAGTCCCGCCATCCCGAGTACCAGGAGCAGATCAAGCTGCGGGCGCGCGAGCGCGAGCGGGTGTTGACGATCCGCGTCACCTCGCAGGATGTCGGCGAGCGCGCCCATCCGAGCGTCGTCACGATCGACGACATCACCGATCTCGTGGACGCGCAACGCTCCTCTGCCTGGGCCGACGTCGCCCGCCGCATCGCCCACGAGATCAAGAACCCGCTGACGCCGATCCAGCTTTCGGCCGAGCGGATCCGACGACGCTACGGCAAGATGATCGAGGGAGATCGCGAGGTCTTCGATCGCTGCGTCGACACGATCATCCGGCAGGTCTCCGACATCGGGCGGATGGTCGACGAATTCTCGACCTTCGCCCGCATGCCCAAGCCCAAGCTGGAGGACCGCGACCTGCGCGAGGCTCTTCGCGAGGCGGTCTTCATGCGCGAGATGGGCGACCATGGCGTCACGTTCGAGACGCGTTACGGCGACGAGCCGATGCTCGGCTCCTTCGACATCCGCCTTCTGAGCCAAGCCTTCGGAAACCTCGTGAAGAACGCGGTCGAGGCGATGGAATCGCTGGAGGATCATGCCGGTCGCATTGCGATCCTCGCCCGCACCGAAGGCGGCCTCCACGTGGTCGAGATCGCCGACAATGGTCGTGGCTTCCCGAAGGAGGATCGTGATCGGTTGCTCGAGCCCTATATGACGACGCGCGAAAAGGGCACGGGCCTCGGCCTCGCGATCGTGCGCAAGATCGTCGAGGAACACGGCGGCACGATCGAGCTCGACGACAACCCGAACGAGCCGCAAGGCGCGCTCGTCCGGATCCGACTCCCCGCAACCGGAACGTCCGAGACTGGGCTTGCCGATGCGAAACGAACACGCACGAACGAAGATGGTGAACGCTGATGGCATCGGACATTCTGGTCGTCGATGACGAGGCCGACATTCGGGACCTCGTCGCCGGTATTCTCGAGGACGAGGGCCACGAGACCCGCACCGCCGGGAGCTCGGACACCGCGCTGCAGTCGATCGCCGACCGCGTGCCGCGGCTGATCTTCCTCGACATCTGGCTTCAGGGCAGCCGGCTCGACGGGTTGGATCTCCTCGACGCGATCAAGGCGCAGCACCCGGAAGTGCCGGTGGTGATGATCTCCGGCCACGGCAACATCGAGACCGCCGTGTCGGCCATTCGCCGGGGCGCCTACGACTATATCGAGAAGCCCTTCAAGGCCGATCGCCTCGTCATCGTCGCCGAGCGGGCGCTGGAGAATTCCAAGCTCAAGCGCGAGGTCTCCGACCTGCGCCGCCGCTCGTCCGATTCGCCGGAGCTCCTCGGCAAGTCGCACCCGATGAACCAGCTGCGCTCGACCATCGAGCGGGTGGCGCCGACCAACAGCCGCGTCATGATCCTCGGGCCCTCCGGCTCCGGCAAGGAGATGGTGGCGCGCGCCATCCATGCCGCTTCCGCTCGTGCCAAGGGACCGTTCGTGGCTCTGAACGCGGCGGCGATCACGCCCGAGCGCATGGAGGTCGAGCTTTTCGGCACCGAGACCCCGCCGGGCGTCGAGCGCAAGGTCGGCGCGCTGGAGGAGGCCCATGGCGGCATCCTCTATCTCGACGAGGTCGGCGACATGCCGCGCGAGACGCAGAACAAGATCCTGCGCGTCCTGACCGAGCAGACCTTCGAGCGCGTCGGCGGCGCCAAGAAGGTGAAGGTGGACGTGCGCATCGTCTCATCGACGGCGCAGAACCTCGAGTCGTTGATGGCCGAGGGCACGTTCCGCGAGGACCTTTTCCACCGTCTCGCCGTGGTGCCGATCATGGTGCCTCCGCTCTCGGAGCGCCGGGCGGACATTCCCATGTTGATCGACGCGTTCATGCGCCAGATCGGCGAGCAGACGGGCATTCGGCCGAAGGCGCTGAGCCCCGAGGCGTTGGCCGTGCTGCAGTCGAGCGACTGGCCCGGCAACATCCGTCAGCTGCGCAACAACATCGAACGTCTGATGATCCTGTCACGCTCCGACGGATCGGAGGCGATCTCGGCCGACATGCTGCCGCACGAGGTGGGCGACATGCTGCCGCGCACGCCGAGCCAGTCGGACGGGCGCATCCTCGCTCTGCCGCTGCGCGACGCCCGCGAGGTGTTCGAGAAGGAGTATCTGGTGGCGCAGATCAACCGGTTCGGCGGCAACATCTCGCGCACCGCCGAGTTCGTGGGCATGGAGCGCTCGGCGCTCCACCGCAAGCTGAAATCGCTCGGTATCTGAGCGCGGCGCAGGGACGGCAACCGTGAAGATCGTGATCTGCGGCGCGGGGCAGGTGGGCTACGGCATCGCCGAAAGCCTCGCCGCCGAGGGCAACGACGTGACGGTGATCGACACGTCGCCGACGCTGATCGCGCGCATCCGTGAGACCATCGACGCGCGCGGCATCGTCGGCCACGGCGCCTTTCCCGAGGTGCTGACCGAGGCGGGCGCGGCGGAAGCCGACATGCTGATCGCCGTGACGCTGCACGACGAGGTCAACATGGTGGCCTGCCAGGTCGCGCACTCGCTCTTCAACGTGCCGACCAAGATCGCTCGCATCAGGTCGCAGGCCTATCTCGACACCCGCCACGAATCGCTCTTCTCAAGCGATAGCCTGCCGATCGACGTCGTGATTTCGCCGGAACTCGAGGTCGCGCAGATGGTGCTGCGCCGGATCGCCCTGCCGGGTGCGCTCGACACCGTGCGCTTTTCCGACGAGGCGATCACGCTGCTGGCGATCGAATGCCGGGAGGATTGTCCGATCTTGGCGACGCCGCTCGGCCAACTGTCGGAACTGTTTCCCGATCTCGGCGCCACCGTCGTCGGTATCATGCGGGACGATGCGATCTTCATTCCCAACTCGGTCGATCAACTCTACGCCGACGATCTCGCCTATGTGGTGGTGGAGCAGATCCGCGTCCGGCGCACCCTGACGCTGTTCGGCCACGAGGAGCCCGACGTCGGCCGCATCGTCATCGCCGGCGGCGGCAATGTCGGGGTCGCGGTGGCGCGGGCGATGGAGAAGCAGCGCCTCGCGTCGAAGCTCCGAATCATCGAAGCCGATCGCGCCCGCGCGTTGCATGTCGCGGACGAGTTAAAGAAGACCATCGTGCTGCACGGCAGCGCGCTCGACCCCGCCATTCTCGAAGAAGCGGAAATCGGCGACGCCGACCTTCTCGTCAGCCTCACCAACGACGATCAGGTCAACATCCTGTCGAGCGCCATGGCGAAGCGCCTGGGCGCCAAGTCGAACATGGCGCTGCTCAACGGGCGCCCGTTCCAGGCGCTGGCTAAGAGCGTCGGCATCGACGCGGTGATCAGCCCGAAGTCGGTGACCATCTCGCGCATTCTCCAGCACGTTCGCCGCGGCCGCATCCGGGCCGTCCATTCGGTGCAGAATGGGCTGGCCGAGGTCATCGAAATCGAGGCGCTGGAAACCTCGCCGCTGGTCGGCCAGCCGCTGAAGGACCTCAACCTGCCCGACGGCATGCGGATCGGCGCCGTCTCGCGAAACGGCGTCTTCATGCGTCCGAACGCACAGACGCGCATACGCCCAAAGGACCGCGTCGTCATCTTCATGCTGTCGGGATCGGTGCGGCAGGTCGAGCAGTTCTTCCGGGTGCGGCTCGAATTCTTCTGAGCGCGGTCGCCTCGCTTGAAAGCCCGGGCGGGACGTGGTCGAGATATACGACGACGGATGCATCGCCTCGCGAGAATCGAGGAGATCGTTCGACGGTCGCGGGGCGGTATCGCCTCGCGAGAAGAAACAAGCAGGATCCCGCCGGTCATCGACGGGGCAAGCCAAGAACAAGATCGGAACGTCCCGCATGGCCGAGCGCGCCCAGAATCTCCAGGATCTCTTCCTCAACACCGTCCGCAAGCAGAAGATCTCGCTGACGATCTTTCTCGTCAACGGCGTCAAGCTGACCGGCGTCGTCACGTCGTTCGACAATTTTTGCGTCCTGCTGCGCCGCGACGGGCACTCGCAACTCGTCTACAAACACGCCATATCCACGATCATGCCGTCGCAGCCCGTCAACATGAACGAAGGCGGGGACGAGCCCGGGAAAGACTGATTGACCGACCACGATAGCGACAGCGCGCCGAGAGGCCCGATCGAACACAGTCAAGCGGTAACGAGGGCGGGGGTCTTCGTTCCCGTTCTCCGGCAGCGCAACAGCGCGGCGGAGGTCGCGGAGGGCGTGAAGCGCTCCGACGAAGATCGCCTGATCGAGGCCGAGGGCCTCGCCGCGGCGATCGATCTCGACATCGTCGCGCGCGCCGTCATCACGGTATCGAAGGCGCAGCCAGCGACGCTCTTCGGCTCGGGCAAGGTCGAGGAGATGAAGGCGCTCGTCGAGGAGCAGAAGATCGGCCTCGTCATCGTCGATCATCCGCTGACGCCGGTGCAGCAGCGCAATCTCGAGAAGGAACTCAACACCAAGGTGCTCGATCGCACCGGATTGATCCTCGAGATCTTCGGTCGGCGTGCCCGCACGAAGGAAGGCCGGCTGCAGGTCGAACTGGCCCATCTCAACTACCAACGCGGCCGTCTGGTCCGCTCGTGGACCCATCTGGAGCGCCAGCGCGGTGGCGCCGGCTTCCTCGGCGGTCCCGGCGAGACGCAGATCGAGTCGGATCGTCGCCAGCTTCAGGACAAGATCAAGAAGCTGGAGAAGGAACTGGAGCAGGTGCGTCGCACTCGCACGCTGCACCGAGCCAAGCGGAAGAAGGCCCCGCATCCGGTGATCGCCCTCGTCGGCTATACCAATGCCGGCAAGTCGACGCTGTTCAACAAGATCACCGGTGCCGACGTGCTGGCCAAGGATCTGCTCTTTGCGACGCTCGACCCGACCTTGCGGCGGATCGCGCTCTCGCACGGCACCGAGGTGATCTTCTCCGACACGGTGGGTTTTATTTCCGACCTGCCGACACATCTCGTGGCGGCGTTTCGTGCCACGCTCGAAGAGGTGATGGAGGCCGAGATCGTGCTGCATGTGCGCGACATGTCGGACCCCGACGCGCGGGCACAGGCAGCCGACGTCGAGAAGATCCTGGCCGATCTCGAGATCGACACCGGCGATGCCGAGCACGTGGTCGAGATCTGGAACAAGATCGACCGGCTGGACGAGACCGGACGCGCTCATCTGGAGGCGTCGGCTGCCTCGCAGCCGGGCGGGCGAACCGTGCACATGGTCTCGGCGCTGACCGGTGAGGGGCTCGAACCCCTGCTGGCCGACATCGAGCGGCGCATCGCCGGTCGCGCCGATCAGGTGGAACTCGACATCCCCTCGGACAGCATGCAGCTTCTGCCCTGGCTCTACGAGAACTCGATCGTGCGCGAGCGCGAGGATCTTGAGGACGGGGGCGTGCATCTGGTGCTCGACGTCACCCAGCAGGCCCGCACCGACCTGCAGCGCATGGGCGCGCGTTATCCCAACGTGCGGATGGATTGAGCGTTTAGATCGGCGGGCCGGCGGTGCCTTTGGCGGACACCCAAAGCGCTTCCTGCTCGTCGAGCGACAGATCCTTGAGTTCACACGACGCGCGTTTGGCCGCCGCCTCCATGGCGGCGAATCGACCGCGGAACTTCGCGACGGTGCGGCGCAACGCCTTTTCGGGATCGATCTCGGCACGCCGGGCGAGATTGACCGCCGTGAAGAGAATGTCGCCGAGTTCGTCCTCCTGCGCGTCGCGGTCTCCCAAAGCGGCTGCGGCTTCGAACTCGTCGGTCTCCTCGCGGAGCTTGGCGACGATCGGCGCAAGTTCGGTCCAGTCGAAGCCGACGGTGGCCGCTTTCTCCTGAACCTTGCGCGCCAACAGCAGCGAGGGGAACGCGCCGGGCACGGCGTCGAGCAGGCCGTCGTGCGAACTTGCGTCCATGGTCGAAGTCCAGTCGCCCGGCAGCGACACGCCAGTCTCCAATGCGGCCTGCCGGCGCTGCCGCAATTCTAGACGCTCGCACTTTTCCTCGGCCTTGATGCGCTCCCACTGGCCCTTGGCCGAACGGGCGGTGCGCGCGGTCTCGTCGCCGAACACGTGCGGATGCCGGCGGATCATCTTGCGCGTCACCGTCTCCACGACGTCCTCGAAGTCGAACAGCGCTTCCTCGGCAGCCAGTTGCGCGAAGTAGACGACCTGCAGCAGCAGATCGCCGAGTTCCTCGCGCAGATCCTCCGGGTCGCGCCGCTCGATGGCATCGACGACCTCGTAGGTCTCCTCGATCGTGTAGGGCACGATCGTGTCGAAGCTCTGCGCGACGTCCCACGGGCATCCCGTCTCGGGATCGCGCAGCGCCCGCATGATCTCCACCAATCGCCGGACGTCCCGAGAGGGTTGCATGATCGCGCGCTCGCTGCTGATGGTCATCTGCGACCTGTGCCAGCCCCATGCCCCGGTGGTCAATCGCGCGTGTGCTCGAGGCTTGCTGGCAGAGGGGACGGGACGACCGACCACGGGCGCTTGCCGGTGTCGCATGCTGGCGTTCCCGCAGCGTTGACATTCGTTCGACCGCGCTCGAAGCTCTCGCGAAGGACGCCGGTCGAGCACGGCGCGAACAGGAAGCCAAAGGGACGGAAGGTCCGGGTCTTTCTCGGGAGGAAACGACGATGCCGACCTCGCGCCCCCGGGAGGACTGCCTGCGCGCGCCGCGTGGAGATACCACGCGGCTCGAGCATGCCGAGGTCGCAGGTCGGTTTCATTTGATGCCGGCCGGTGCGCCCCCCGCCGGTCGTCCATCCCCTTCGATAGAAACCGCGTTTGGTTCGACAGCGCTCCCCCGTCGCGCGGCCGCGGACCGACGCCGAGTTCCTGCATGCCCGAAGCCCTTTCCTGCAGCCATCGCGATCCGCGAGGTCGCTTCCCCGTCAGATTAGTCGGAAGCCAAACCGGGCCTCGCGCGCAGCGTATGGGCGGGTCGTGTCCGTCCGGAGGTTCCCTCCGCCGAAGCCGCTTCGGCTCGGCGTCGTGCGATGGCGGGAGAGCCTTCGTCCCGTTTCCGTAAGCCTTCGCGATTATCCGCTCCCACTCCGACCCGCTTCCGAAAGGTTGCCATGACCGACGCACCGTCTTCCATCGACCTCTCGTTCTCGCTGGCCGGCAAGTCGGCCCTCGTCACCGGGTCAGGCTCGGGTATCGGGACCGCCATCGCCACCGCCTATGCCGAGAAGGGCGCGCGCGTCGCCGTGCTCGACATTCAGGCCGAAGCCGCCGAGGCCACCGCGCGACGGATCGGCGGCGGCGCCATCGCGCTTCGTTGCGACGTCGCCGATCCCGCTTCCGTCGAGGCCGCGCTCGCGGCCGTGGTCGAGGCACTCGGCGGGCTCGACATCGCCGTCAACAGCGCCGGCATCGTCGCACTGGCGCCGGCGGACGAGTTGACGCTCGACGCCTGGGACCGGACGATCGCCGTCAACCTGAAAGGCACCTTCCTCGTCTCGCAGGCCGCCGGCCGGGCGATGATCGCGCGCGGCAAGGGGGGCAAGATCGTCAACCTCGCCTCGCAGGCCGGCACGGTCGCCATTGAGGAGCACGCCGCCTATTGCGCCTCGAAGTTCGGCGTCATCGGCCTGTCGAAGACGCTCGCCGCCGAATGGGGCCGGCACGGCATCACCGTCAACACGATCTCGCCGACGATCGTCCTGACGGAACTCGGCAAAGCGGCCTGGGGCGGCGCGAAGGGCGAGGCGGCGAAGGCGCGCATTCCCGTGGGGCGGTTCGCCTATCCCGGCGAGATCGCCGCCGCCGCGGTGTTTCTTGCCTCTGGCGGCGCCGACATGATCAACGGCGCCGACCTTCTGGTCGATGGAGGCTACACGATCCTCTGACCTTTCCGAAGAACGGGCCGTCTCCCATACAGCGTTTCACTGAAATCGCTGCTCGACGCGGACGCCGCGTCGCCCGCGCTGCGCCGACACCTCCGATCGAGGACATGATCCATGCAGACCTTTCTTAGTGCCGGCGGCGGCGAGATCGTTCTCGCGATGGCGGCGCGCATCGTCGAGAACAAGGCCTGCATGTCGGAGATCGGCGACGGCGACCATGGCGTGAACATGGCCAAGGGCTTCGGCATGGCGGCCGAGCGCCTGTGCGAGGCGGACACCACGTTCGACGCCGCGATGACGACCCTTGGCAAGGTGCTGATGGGCGAGATCGGCGGCTCGATGGGGCCGCTCTACGGCATGATGGTCACCGAGTTCGCCGAGGCGATCGAAGGGCGCGACATGATCGATCCCGCCGCCTTTTCCACGATGCCGCACAGGGGGCTGGAGGGGGTCCAGTCGATTGGTTCGGCGGAGATCGGCGACAAGACGCTGGTCGATACGCTCGCGCCTACGGTGGAGGCCTTCGACTCGGCCCTGGCCGAGGGCCGCTCCTTCGCAGAAGCGCTGGATGCGCTGACCGCGGCGGCCGAGGTCGGGCGCGACTCGACGATCGATCTCGTCGCCTGCAGCGGCCGCGCAGGTCGGCTTGGCGAGCGTTCGCGTGGCGTGCTCGACGCCGGCGCCACCTTCTGCGCGATGATTCTAACGGTTCTCGCAGAGGGCGCGAAGGCTCGGCTCTCGCCCTGATCCACAGCGTCGAAGCCTATCGCGGTAAGGGTCCGCCGACGTGCTGGTCCGTGAACTCGGCACGACGCTGCGGCGCTAGCCCGTCAGCAGGGCCTCCAGCGCCAGATGGTAGGAGTTGTCGCCGAAGCCCGCGATGACGCCCTTGCACACCGGCGACAGGTAGGAATGGTGGCGGAAGGATTCGCGGGCGTGGACGTTCGAGAGGTGAACCTCTACGACCACCGCCTTCGAGGCCTTGATCGCGTCTGCAATGGCGATGGAGGTGTGCGTATAGGCGCCGGCATTGAGGATGACGCCGCTGCCGGCGAGTCCCGCCTCCTGCACGTAGGTCACGAGATCGCCCTCGTGGTTCGACTGGCGAAACTCCAGCTCGACCCGTCCGCCCGCACGATTCCGCAGGTCCACCTCAATGTCGGCGAGCGACTTGGAGCCGTAGACGCCGGGCTCGCGCGAACCCAGGAGATTGAGGTTCGGTCCGTTGAGGACCACGATCTTCGCAAAGGCCATGCGGGCATCCCGGGAGGTCGTTGAAGGAGTGAGGCGCCCGGCGTGCTCTCGCCGACGCTCTGACGCTCTTTACCTGCTCGCTCACGGTGCGCCCACGAAAAAGGGCCTGAAAGGCAGGGAACTGAGAGGCCGCCGTCTATAGGCGTCGATCCACTCGATGAAGCGGCGGCGCAGACGCCGCTGAATCATTTAAACTCCTGGCGACACCAGTTCATTGCACCCATGAAGATCGTTGCGGTCGCGCTGCGGCCGACGCATCTTGGGCCCCATCTCCGACGCGCCGATCCGGTCGGCAACGAGCCGTACGCTCCCGTTCCTCGCAGGATTCTTTCGCATGACCACGATCCAGCTCATCACCACCGGCGGCACCATCGCCTCGCGGCCCGCAGGCGCGAGCGGCGATGTCGTCGCGGGGATGTCGGGTGCCGACCTCCGGGCGACGCTGCACGATCCGCTCGACGGCATCGCGCTGGAGGTCGACGATTTCTGCAAGGTCGGTTCCTCCGCGATCGACCTGCCGCTCGCCTTCGCGCTGACCCGGCGCATCAACGAGCATCTGGGTCGCGCCGACTGCGACGGCGTCGTGGTCACCCATGGAACGGATACGATGGAGGAGAGCGCGTTTCTCGCCGATCTCCTCGTGCGCTCGGACAAACCCGTCGTGTTCACCGGCGCCCAGCGGTCGGCGGACGCGCCGGACACCGACGGCCCTCGCAACATCGCGAATGCCGTACGTCTGGCTGCGTCGCAGCAGGCGCATGGGCTCGGCGCCGTGATCTGCTTCGAGGAGGATATCCACGCAGCGCGCGACGTGACCAAGACGCACACGTCGCGCACCGACACGTTCCGCTCGGGCGAGCACGGCAAGCTCGGCGAGGTCGACGGGTCGGTCGTCTCCGTCCATCGACGCCCGCTTCTGCGACGCGGCTATGCGCCCGCGCGCATCGAAACGGAGGTCGAGCTTCTGAAGCTGACGATGGGCGTCTCGGATCGTCTGATCCGCCACGTCGCGAGCGCCGGCGCCAAGGCGATCGTCGTCGAGGGCTTCGGCCGCGGCAACCCGACGCCGGCGATCACGCAGGCGATCGGCGAGATCGTGGCGGCGGGCATTCCCGTCATTATCTGCTCGCGCTGTCCGGAAGGGCGCACCAAGCCGGTCTACGGAAACGGTGGTGGGAGGGATGCAGAGCGCGCGGGCGCCATTTTCGCGGGCGACCTCGCGGGCATCAAGGCACGGCTGCTGGCCGCCGTGCTGCTTGGCGAGGGCGCCGACATGGCGCGCCTGCGCGAGGAGTTCGCATTCTTCGGCGGCTGATCGCGTCAGCCGTTCGCCGAAGCCCGCCGGCCATCCGCGCGGACCCGTTCGATGAAGGCGGCGAAATGCGACATGGCGGCGTCGAGGTCGCCGGAGTTGTCGATCCGAAGGCTGGCGGGATAGTCGAGGGGCACCTGACGCGCCAGCCGCGTCGCCGCCACCTCCGCGCTCTCGCGGCCGCGGGCGAGAATGCGCTGGAGAAGGATGTCGGGGCGCGCCGTCACCTCGACGATGTCGACCCTTCGAAACCGGGCCAAGGCCATGGGCAGGGCCCGCCGCGAAAGGTTGGCGACGACGACGTGTCCTTCGTCCATCTCGGTTTCTACCGAACACGGCAGACCATAGCGCAATCCGTGTGCGATCCATGTCAGGCAGAAGGCGCCGCTCCGATCGGCGTTTTCGAAGCCGGCTTCGTCGAGAGTGTCATGATCTTCGGCAGTGCGGTCGGCGGGCCTCGTGACGATGCGCCGTGCGAAGCGAACATCGAGATCCCCCGCGAAGTGCCGGGCGGCGGCGGCGATCAGCGTGTCCTTACCGGCGCCGCTCGGCCCGACCACGGCGACGAGCCGCCCGGCTCCATCGCCCCCTCGGGGATCAGCAGACACGGGCACCCTCCCGCCATACGCCGAGCACCAGGGGCGGCTGGTCCGGCTCCTTGCGCACGCGCACGAGATCGGCGCGACGGCCGATCTCGATCCGACCGCGATCGTGCAGGCCCGCCGCTTCGGCCGGATTTGTGGAGACGAGGCGGATGGCGCCGGGGAGATCGATCGCGCCGCCATCGGCCAGATGGAACGCCGACTGGACGAGGCTGAACGGCACGTAGTCGGAAGAGAGGATGTCGAGCGTCCCGCTCGCCAGAAGCTCCGCCGCCGAGACGTTTCCCGAATGCGACCCGCCTCGCACGATGTTGGGCGCGCCCATCAGAACCTTGAGGCCGGCTTCGTGCGAGAGGCGCGCGGCCTCGATCGTGGTCGGGAACTCGGCGAGCGAGATGCCGATCTCCAGCCCCTCGCGCACATGATCTGCGGTGGCGTCGTCGTGCGAGGCGACGGCGATGCCGTCGGCATGGCAGCGAGCGGCGATGGCCCGGCGGTTGGGTTCGGAATGCGCCTGCGACTCGCCAATGCGGCGCCGGCAGAAGGCTTCGAACTCGACGTCCGTCATCTTCATCTTGCGCTGGTAGTAGGAGCGATAGGTGTCGAGATCGACGAACTGACGCTGACCGGGCGCGTGGTCCATGAGCGAAGCCAGCCGGATGCGTGAACCGCCGGCGATCGCCTCGAACGCGTCGAGAACGTCGGGCGCGGAAACCTCGCAGCGCAGATGGATGAAGTGTTCGGCGCGCAGCCGTCCGCCCACCGAGGCCGCCTCGATCGTGTCGGCCATGGCGCGCATGTCGGACGAGTCGAGATGCGCGTCCTCGTCCATGCCAACGCGCAGCGCGTCGAACACCGTGGTGATGCCGGAGGCCGCGACCTGCGCGTCATGCGCCTGCAGGGCCGCCATCATGTTCCAGCGAACCTTCGGCCGAGGTAGGTAGTGGCCTTCGAGGTGGTCGGTGTGCAACTCGACAAGCCCGGGAATCAGGACGTCGCCGTCGAGATCCACGCCGAGGCTCGACATGCCGTCGTCCATTGCGGCGATCCGCCCGTCGCGCACCACCAGCGAGCCTCGAACGACCTCACGGTCGAGGACGATCGAGGCGTTGCGGAAGATCTGTTCTGTCATGTCGCGGGCTCTGAAGCGGCTTCGGCCGCGAAGGAATGATAGCGGTGGAAGCGGAAGGGCGCATCCGGATCGGGTTGGACGAAAAGCGCGAGCCCTTCGAGCACGTAAGCACGACCGAGGAAGCCGGCAAACCGTGCGGTGAGTTCGGCTTCGATCGAACCGTTCGTGTCGTCGCACGGGCCGGTCAACGTCATGTGGAACCGGAATTGGTCGAGAACATGAGGATAGCCCCACTGCGCGAGATGGTCGCGCTGGCGGCCGTTTAGCCGATCCGGGCGGCGACGCGCGGTTTCCGCCTCGGTGAGCGGCGCGCGAAACGGCTCGAAGCGCTCGACCGCATCGGCTTCGAGCGCGGCGATGCCGGCGTCCGGCGTCTCGGGTACGAAAGCGAAGAACGAACCGAGCCGCGCGAGCGCCAGCGAACCGATGCGGGGGCCGGAACGGACGGCGCAGAACGTCGCGAGCGCGTGGTCGAGAGCCTCCGCCGTTTGCCCTTCTGCCAATCGGAACGGCGCCTTCAGCGTGGCATGAAACCCGTAGCGCGCCGGCTCGGCGACGATCGCGCCGTGGCGGGCATCCGGGGCGCGGGGGACACGTTCCCCGAAAGCGTCGCGACCGAGCCAGTCAGCGGCGGCGAGGGCGAGGGCAGTGCCCGAAGGCGGCGTGTAGTAGACGGCATAGCGCATGCTAGATCACCCGGCGGCGCAACTGCTGGGACAGGAGGTCCATCAGGGTCACGGTGAGCGCGACGATCAGGAGAATCGCGGCGGCCTGCGGATAGTAGAAGCCGCGGATCGTCTCGAACAGCACCTGACCGATGCCACCGGCGCCGATGAGGCCGAGCACGGTCGCGGCGCGCACGTTCGATTCGAGGCGATAGAGCGAATAGGAGATCCAGAGCGGCAGCACCTGCGGGATCACGCCATAGATGATCTGCTGCAGACGCGAGGCACCCGTGGTGCGAATGGCCTCGACGGGACGCGGATCGATCGCTTCGACAGCCTCGGAAAAGAGCTTGGCGAGAACGCCGGTGGTGTGGACGAAGAGCGCCATGACGCCGGCGAAGGGCCCGAGACCCACGGCCACCACGAAGAGCACGGCGAACACCACCTCGTGGATGGCGCGGCAGAGATCCATCAGGCGGCGCACCGGCTGCAGCACCCACCAAGGCACCATGTTGTGCGAGCAGAGGATGCCGAACGGGATCGACAGGACCACCGCGAGCGCGGTGCCCCAGATGGCGATCTGGATGGTGACGATCATCTCCTCGGCGTAGAAGCGCCAGTCCGCGAAGTCGGGCCGGAGGAAGCCCTTCGCGTATTCGGCCATGTTGCCGGAATCGGTGAAGAGGTAGGTCCAGCGCCCCATTTCGGCCGGGCCCCACGCCCAGACGAGGGCGGCGCCGAGGCCGAGCCAGGTCGCCCAGGTCGCGGCGCGGCCGGAGGCCTCGCTGCGTCCCTGTGCGGCATCTCGTCTGCGCTCGTCCTGCGCTACGCTCGTGGCTTGGCTCATGGCTGGCGGTCCGTCCGTCGTGGCGGCTGATCTCGAGGGTTTGGCAGCGCCGGACCCGGAAGGATCGGCGCTGCCGGGTCTTGCACCGGTCGCGTCAGCCCTGCGGCGTCGCGGCGAGCTTGGTCTCGTAGGCCGCCTTCTTCGCCTGGAGATCCTTCAGCTTGGCAGCCTTCTCCTCGACCGAGAGCTTCGTATCGCTCTGCGTCTGCGCGATCGACTTCGACGTCTCCATCACGCGGATCGGCAGCAGTTGGTCGTCGGTGGAGGCGCGGAAGGGCGCCCACTGCAGGCCGGCGAGAACCTTGGTCTCCTCCGCCACGTCGCCCTTCGACTGCGGCGTGCCATAGGTGAGGAAGAACGTCTTCACCTTCTCCTTGGTCTCGGCCGGCAGGTCCGCCGACCAGACGATCGGGTCGGACGGGATGAGCGGCGACTTCCAGACGATCTTCAGCTTCTCGAACGCGGCCGGCTGATTCTTCTCGATCAGCGCCATGTTCTCGGTGTTGTTGGCGGCGGCGTCGAGCTGGCCGTTGGCGACGCCCATCGCGTTGGTCTCGTGATTGGCGTTCGTCACGTTCTTGAAGCAGGTCTTCGGGTCGATGCCTTTGGCCGAAAAGACGAAGGTCATCGGCACGAGGTAGCCCGAGGTCGAGTTCACGTCGCCGAGGCCGAAGTTCAGCGAGTGGTCGCACGTCAGGAGATCGTCGAGCGAATTGATCGACGAGGACTTAGGCGCGAGGATCACCGAATAATAGCCGGCTTCGCCGCTCTCCGGCACAGTCTGCGCGAAGATCTCGCCCTTGGCGCGATCGACGGCCTCCATCGCCGACTTGTTGCCGAACCAACCCATCTGCACCTTGCCGAAGCGCATGCCTTCGATGACGCCGGCATAGTCGGACGCGAAGAACGGCTTCACCTCGAGGCCGGTCTGCTTCTCCATGTCGGCTAGGAACGGCTCCCAATGGGAGCGCAGGTTCTGCTGCGACTCCGTCGAGATGATGCCGAAATTGAGGGGATCGGCCGCCTGCGCGGTGCCGGCCAGAAGGGTCGAGGCGAGCGAAATCGCCGCCAGGCTTTTCAGGATCGCGTTCATGTCGTCTCCGGGATGTTGGCTGGAAGATCAGGCCGGTTCGAGAACCGGCTGCTTGGGGCTATGCGCCGGTGCCGTTGCGGACGCCGGTTGCGGAACGGCGCCATCGGCGAGGACGAGTTCGCCCGCGCTGGCGCCGTAGAGCTCGCCGAGGAAGGCGTTGGTCAGGGCCGAGGACGGGCCGTCCCAGATCACCGCGCCGTCACGCATCGCGACCGTGCGCGGGCAGTACTGGCGGGCGAACTCGACCTGATGCAGCGATACGATGACGGTGATGCCGTCGCGCGCGTTCACGTCGGCGAGCACGTCCATCACACGCCGCGCGGAGGCCGGATCGAGCGAGGCGATCGGCTCGTCGGCGATGAGGATCTCGGCCCGCTGCACGAGCGTTCGGGCGATGGCGGCGCGCTGTTGCTGGCCGCCGGACAGGGTGGACGCGCGCTGGCGTGCCGTCTTGGCGATGCCGACGCGCTCCAGCGCCGCGCTCGCAGCGGCCTTCTCGGTGCGGTTGAAAAGGGCGAACGTGCCGCGAAAGCGCGAGATCTTGCCGAGATGACCGAGCAGGACGTTGGTCAGAACCGACATGCGGCCGACGAGATTGAACTGCTGGAAGATCACCGAGACGCGGCCGCGCAGCTCCTTCGCCTGAGGTCCGAGCCGGCCGCCCGACTGCGCGACGCGGCCGAAGAGTTCGATGCGGCTGGCCGCGCCGTCGCCCATCTCCAGCCCCGCCAGATGGCGGATCAGCGTGCTCTTGCCCGAGCCCGAAGCGCCGATCAGCGCGACCATCTCGCCCTTGCCGATCGACAGCGAAACGTCTCGTAAAGCTTGCGTACGGCCGAAGCGCTTCGAGAGGTTCGACACCTGAATCGCGGTCATCGCGGTCTCCTCAACTCTGTCACAACGCGTTGTAACCATTGCGGATGTTCGGTGGGTGACCGCTGGATGAAGGTTGTATGACGCGCGCACGTCACGCCGCATGACGGGCGACGAAGGCGGCGGCGTCGAGCGACCGGAAGTCGGCGAGCGCCTCGAACAGCCGGTCGTGCGGCCAGTCCCACCATGCGATCCGCTCTAGGCCTCCGGCCACCCCGACGTCGAACCGCTCGCGGATGAGGCGAGCCGGCACGCCGCCGACGATCGTGAAGGGCGCGACGTCGCGGCTGACCACCGCGCCCGCGCCGATCACGGCGCCGTTGCCGACCGTGACGCCCGGCAGCACCGTCGCGCCGTGGCCGATCCACACGTCGTGGCCGACCGTCACCGAGTGGGCGCGGCGCCAGGCGAAGAACTCCGTCTCGTCCTCCGCGCCCTTGAAATAGTCGCCGGCGCGGTAAGTGAAATGATGCAGCGTCGCGCGCCAGGTCGGATGGTTGGGCGCGTTGATGCGCACCATCGAGGCGATGTTGGCGAACTTGCCGATCGTGGACGACCAGATCGAGCAGTCCTGCTGCACGTAGGAATAGTCGCCGAGCGACATTTCCGAGAGCCGCGAGCGGGCCTCGACCTCGGTGAAGCGGCCGAGCGACGACGCGGTGACTTCGGCGCTCGGGTGGATCAGGGGCTCGTGCTCGCGAAGCTTGGTCATCACGCGGCCTGCCGAGCGGAAAAGTGCGAAACATCGACGAGGCGCGTGGCGACGCGCTCGCGCACCACGTCATCGTGGAAGATGCCGAGAATGGCGGTGCCGGCAGCCAGCTTCTCGCCGATCATCGCCACGACGACCTCGCGGTTCTCGGCATCGAGCGAGGCCGTGGGTTCGTCGAGTAGCAGCACCGGATGCCCGGTGGCGAAGCCGCGCGCGATGTTGACGCGCTGCTTCTCGCCGCCCGAAAAGGTGGCGGGCGGGAGATCGTGGAGCGCCGCCGGCAGGTTCAGCCGACGCAGCAGGCCGCGCGCCGCCTCGCGGGCGGGCTCTCGCCCCAGCCCCGCGGCCAGCATCGGCTCGGCCACCACGTCGAGCGCGGAGACGCGAGGCACGGCGCGCAGGAACTGGCTGACATAGGCGATGCTGGAACGGCGGAGATCCAGCACCAAACGCGGATCGCCGGCGCCGAGATCGCGCATCGCGCCGCTGTCGCGGTCGTGCACGAGGATGATGCCGCGATCGATGCCGTAATTGCCGTAGACCATGCGCAGGATCGACGACTTGCCGACGCCGGAGGGGCCGCCGAGCACCACGCATTCGCCGGCGGCGACCTCGAAGGCGACGCCCTGCACCACCGGCAGCTCGACGCCGCCGCGAAGATGCATGCGGAAGGATTTCGCGACGCCGGAGACTGACAGGAGAACCGGGGACATGGGCTCAGGACTCCGGGATCGAGGCGACGAGGAGCTGGGTGTAGGCATGGCGGGGATCATCGAGCACCCGATCGGTGAGACCGGCCTCGATGACGCGGCCGCTCTTCATCACCATCATCCGCTGCGACAGGAGGCGCGCTACGGCGAGGTCGTGCGTGACGATGATGACGGCGAGGCCGAGATCGGCGACGAGTCCACGCAGGAGATCGAGCACGCGCGCCTGCACGGAGACGTCGAGCCCGCCGGTGGGCTCGTCCATGAAGACGAGGCGCGGGTGCGTCACGAGGTTGCGAGCGATCTGCAGGCGCTGACGCATGCCGCCCGAGAAGGACACCGGTTGATCGTCGATCCGCCCGGCGTCGATCTCGACGCGGCCGAGCCAGTCGGTGGCGGCCCCGCGGATGCGGCCGTAATGGCGCTCGCCGACCGCCATCAGGCGCTCGCCGACATTGGCGCCGGCAGAGACGCGCATGCGCAGCCCGTCGATCGGGTTCTGATGCACGAAGCCCCAGTCGGTGCGCATGAGGAAGCGACGCTCGGCCTCGCCGAGTTCGGCAAGATCGCGCAAGGTGCCATCCCGCATGCGGTAGGAAACCCCGCCCGAGGAGGGCGGCAGGCGGCCTGAGATGCAGTTCAGAAGGGTCGTCTTGCCAGACCCGGACTCCCCGACGATTGCCATGACCTCGCCGGACCAGACGTCGAACGAGACGTCCGTGCAGCCGACCCGGGCGCCGTAGCGCTTTTCCAGCGCGCGGACGCAGAGGATGGGCTCGCCGCTCATCGGACGGTCTCCTCGCCGACGGGCAGGCCGGGACCGTGGTGGCCCTCGGCACGCCGCGTCTCGCAATGGTCGGTGTCGGAGCAGACGAACATTCGACCGCCGCGATCGTCGGTGACGATCTCGTCGAGATAGACGGCGGTGGCCGCGCAGAGCGCGCAGGGCTGCGAGAAGCGCTGGATGGCGAACGGATGGTCCTCGAAGTCGAGGCTGGCGACGTCGGTGAAAGGGGGCAGCGCGTAGATGCGCTTCTCGCGGCCCGCGCCGAAAAGCTGCAGCGCCGGCGAGCGGTGCATCTTCGGGTTGTCGAATTTCGGGATCGGCGAGGGGTCCATCACGTAGCGGCCCTCGACCTTCACCGGGTAGGCGTAGTTCGTGGCGATGTGGCCGTGGCGGGCGATGTCCTCGTAGAGCTTCACATGCATGAGCCCGTATTCCTCCAGTGCGTGCATCGTGCGCGTCTCGGTCTCGCGCGGCTCCAGAAAGCGCAGCGGCTCGGGGATCGGCACCTGATAGACGATGGTCTGGCCGGCTTTCAGCGGCGCCTCGGGAATGCGGTGCCGGGTCTGGATGATCGTCGCCTCGTGCGTCCGCGTCGTGGTAGCGACGCCGGCCGTCTTCTCGAAGAAGGCGCGGATGGAGACGGCGTTGGTGGTGTCGTCGGCGCCTTGGTCGATGACCTTCAATACGTCGTCCGGCCCGAGGATCGCGGCGGTCACCTGCACGCCGCCGGTGCCCCAGCCGTAGGGCATCGGCATCTCGCGCGAGGCGAAGGGCACCTGATAGCCCGGAATGGCGATGCCCTTGAGAAGCGCGCGGCGGATCATCCGCTTGGTGCCCTCGTCGAGATAGGCGAAATTGTAGGCGGGCAGGGCGTTCATTCCGCGGCCTCCTTTCGCGTTTCGTCCAGGGAGGGGGCGAGCCCGTGCGCTGCTTCCGCCTGCTCGCGGCGGAGCTGGCGCACCAGCGCGAGTTCGGCTTGGAAATCCACGTAATGCGGCAGCTTGAGGTGCTCGACGAAGCCGGTGGACTGGACGTTGTCGCAGTGCTCCAGCACGAACTCCTCGTCTTGCGCCGGGGCGGTCCGCTCCTCGCCGAACTCGTCGGCGCGCAACGCCCGGTCCACGAGGCTCATCGCCATCGCCTTGCGCTCGCTCTGGCCGAAGACGAGGCCGTAGCCACGGGTGAAACGGGCGGGCTCGTCGCCCGAGCCGTGGAATTGTGTTACCATCTGGCATTCCGTCAGCCGGATCTCGCCGATCGACACCGCGAAACCGAGCTCGGGCATGTCGATCTCGACCTCGACCATGCCGATGCGAACCTCGCCGACGAACGGGTGGTTGCGCCCGTAGCCGCGCTGCGTGGAATAGCCGAGCGCGAGAAGGAACCCCTCGTCGCCTCGCGCCAGCGCCTGCAGGCGGATGTCGCGGTCCACCGGATAGGCGACGGGATCGCGCGTCAGGTCGCCCGGCTCGCCTGTTGCCTCGCCGTCCGGCTCGATCAACCCCTCGTCGCCGAGAATGTCGGTGACGCGCGGCGTGCCGGCGGTCTCGTCCCACGCCCGGCGTTCGGGCTCGGCGACCGGCTCGTCGCCAGCCATGGCGGGGTCGATGAGCCGGTGCGTATAGTCGAAGGTCGGGCCGAGCAGCTGGCCGCCCGGTAGATCCTTGAAGGTCGCCGACACGCGCCGTTCGATGCGCATGCGCGCGGTGTCGACGGGCCGGGTCGCGCCGAAGCGCGGCAGCGTGGTGCGGTAGGCGCGGATGAGAAAGATCGCCTCGATGAGATCGCCGCGCGACTGGCGCACCGCCATCGCGGCCAGCTCGGGATCGTAGAGCGAACCTTCCGCCATCGTCCGGTCGACGGCGAGCGCGAGCTGCCCGGCGATCTGCTCCAGCGTCAGCGCGGGCACCGACCGGTCGCCGCGCCGGCGATCGGCCAGAAGCGCATGAGCATTGCGGATGGCGGTCTCGCCACCCTTCACGGCCACGTACATGGGTCAGGCCTCCCGGATGCGGGTGGTGCGCGGCAGCGCGAGGGCGCGCGTGCCGGCGACGAGAACGAGATCGAAGCCGAGCGGAAAGCGACGGCGGTTGGCAGCGAGCGCCTCAGGGAACTCGTCGGGCAGGCCTTGGGCCGCGAGGATGCGGGCCGTCTCGATGCCGGGGCCCGAGAGCGTGAGCGGCGATCCACCCTCCAGCGCTTCGACGGGCAGGATCAGGGTGGCGGAGCGGTCGGGATAGTCGGGCGTTCCCGCCGGAAGCTCGGCCCATCGCGAGACCTCGGATGTTCGTGAGAGAACCGCGAAACAAGCGCAGGCGAGATCATCGGTGATCGGAGCGCCAGTCTGGAACTGAAGCCAGCCCGCGGCCGCCGCGTCGGGCTCTTCCAGCCAGATCGGCGTATCGGCGTCGGCCAGCGCAGCGAGAATCGAGGCTGCGCCGGGCTCGATCGCGCCCGGGGGTGCGACGAGCGGGCCGAAATCCGCGATCGTTCCCGGCTCCGCGAAGGCCTGCATCAGCGCGCGAAAGATGAATTGCGACTGCAAAGTGGGGTCGGCGAGCCCGCCGAGAACGCTGTTGCGATCGGTGGCGGCCATCAGTCTTCTCCGCGCGCAAGGGTGAAGAAGTCGACGCGTGTGGCTTCCGCCTCCTCGGCTTCGCGCCGCTCGGTCTGCGCGCGAAGGCGCTCGGCCGGGGCCACGACGTCCTGCTCTATGCGATCACGCCAGTCGTCGCGCTGCCAGAGCGCGTCGAGATGGGCCGCCACGCGCGCCCGCTCGGAGTCGCGGCCGAGGATCGTCGCGTGTCCGACCTCGCCGGTGTCCAGCATGACGGTGGCGCGCACGACGCTGGCCTCGCCGAGGTGGAAGGGCTGGCCGCCGCCGCCCGCCCGACCACGCACCATCACCAGCCCCACCTCCGGGCCTCGCACCGCTCGCGCGGCAGGCGCGCCGGCCGCCATCGCCGCATAGGCCGAGAGCAACTCGGCGGCCGGGAAGCGGGCCACGGCTTCCATCTGCCGCTTTCGACGCATCGGATCGGTGCCCAGACCATCCATGTTCAGAACCTTATTGGTATAATGGTGTAGACAACCAGTTCTATGGGCACTGTGTTACGACACGTCCGATGACGCAATGATGACGGACGACGATTCGCGAGGGCCGATGGAAACGATCGAAGACGGTATGGCGCGCTGGCGGCGCGTCGCCGATCTGCTGCGCGCCGGGATCCGCGACGGATCGTTGGCGGGCCGGCTGCCGCCGGAACTCGAACTGGCCGAACGATTCGGGGTCAATCGCCACACGCTGCGCCGCGCGATCGCGACCCTGGCGCGCGACGGCCTGCTGCGGGCCGAGCAGGGTCGCGGCACGTTCGTCAACGCCGCGCCGGCACGGCTCGTCTATCCGGTGGGGGCGCGCACGCGCTTTTCGGAAAACGTGCTGGCCCAGTCGCGCGAGCCCGGCGGCCGCCTGATTCGGGCCGACCGGGTGCGCGCAGATGCCACCACCGCCGGCCACCTCGACTGCCGGCCCGGCGATACCCTGCACCGGCTCGAAACGCTGCACGTCGCGGACGGCGTGCCGCTGTCGGTGGCGACGTCCTGGTTCTCCGCCGACCGGTTTCCCGGCATCGTGCAGGCCTATGCGGAATGCGGGTCGGTGACGCAGGCGCTGCGCCAGCAGGGGCTGGAGGACTATCGGCGGCGCGAGACCCGCGTCACGGCCGAGCGCCTGTCGCCGGTCGACGCCGAGCATCTCGCGGCCTCGCCGGACGGAACCGTCCTCGTCTCCTTCGCGATCGACGTGGACGCGGACGACCGGCCGGTCCAGCTCCTACGAACCCGGTTTCACGCCGACCGGATGGAACTCGTTTTCCGGCACTGACGGCGAGCGTGGTGCGTCGCCTGCGCGCGATCCGCCCCGCACGACGCGAGGTGCTATCTAGCCCGCTGCTGTGCCCAGGACGTGGCAGCGGCCGGCGACGGCGAGACCGAGGACCTCGCCGACGGAGGGCGCGTCGAGGCTCGGCAGGCGGAGTCGGATCTCGGTTTCCACCGTACCGCTTTCTCCGCGCATCAAGCTGAGGTGAACGAGCGAATGGGCGCCGGCGAACTCCACGGCCGTCACCCGGCCCCGAGGAGCCGATGCGTCGCTCCCTCGGCGGAGGTGAAGTTGCTCGGGACGCAGCATGATCCGCGACGGGCCGTCGGTGATCGCCCCGTGCACCGGCAGACGACCAAGCCGGCAATCGGCGTGCCCGTCCCGGATCGTCGCGTCGAGGACGACCGCCTCGCCAAGGAACGACGCGGTCGCTGAGTCCATCGGCTGGAAATAGAGGCTCTGCGGCGATCCCGCCTGCGCAAGCCGCCCCTCGCGGAGCACCGCGACCTGATCGGCGAAGGACAGGGCCTCGCTTTGGTCGTGCGTCACGAGAAGCGAGGCCACGCCGGCGCGTTGGAGCACATCTGCCACCGCCCGGCGCATCGTGTCGCGAAGTCCCGTATCGAGGGCCGAGAAGGGTTCGTCGAGCAGCATCAGGCGCGGCGAGCGCGCCAGCGCTCGCGCCAGAGCGACGCGCTGCTGCTGGCCGCCCGACAATTCATGCGGCCGGCGCTCGCGCAGCTCACGGCGCAGTTCCACCATGTTCATCAGATCGTCGATCCGCCGGGCCCGACCGGGATCGCGGCGTTCGAGGCCGAAGCCGACGTTGTCGGCGACGCTGAGATGGGGAAACAGGGCACCGTCCTGCGACACCATGCCGATCGCACGGCGATGGGCGGGCACGACGAGCGCGCCTTCCGCGAGAGGTTGTCCGTCGAGCACGATGCGGCCGCTGTCGGGGGCGTCGAACCCGGCAACGAGCCGCAGCAGCGTGCTCTTTCCCGACCCGGAAGGGCCGACGATCGCGGTCCGGCTTCCCGCGGCCACCGCCAGCGTCACATCGCCGAGCGCCTGCACCGATCCGTATCGCTTGCCGAGAGCCTCGAGGCGAAGAAACGTCATCGCGGCGCCGCCCGGTTCGACATGCGATGGAGCAGAATTGTGAGCGGAAGCGACGACAGGATCATCAGCAGCGCATAGGGCGCGGCGCCGACATAGTCGATCTCGGACGTGAGCGCCCAGAAGCGCGTCGACAGCGTCTCCGTGCCGTTGGGAGACAGCATCAGCGTGCCCGTGAGTTCGGTGGTGATCGCCAGCGCGACCAGCGCCATGGAAGCGCAGGCGCCGGGCGCGGCGAGGCGCAGTGTGACTTGGCGGAGCGCCTGACCCGGCGTCCGGCCGAGCGAGCGCGCCGCCTGCTCCAGTTCCACCGGCGCCTGCGCGATGCTGGCGCGAAGCCCGATGAGGGCACGCGGCAGGAACATCAGGGCATAGGCCGCGAGAAGCGTCGCCACGCTCTGGTAGAGGGGCAGGGCGACGCGCACGGTGATGGTGACGAGCGCCAGCGCGATGACGACGCCCGGCAGCGATCCGACATAGGAATGGCAGGCTTCCATCGCGCGCTGCAGCCGGCCGGGCGCCCGCACCGAAAGCCAGGCCATGGGTACCACCACGACCGTCGTCAGCGCCGCGCCGGCGACGGCGAGCGCCAGCGTCGAGCCGAGCGACAAAAGGAGCGCGGCGTCGGCCCAGATCTCCCATCCGCCGCGCCCGAGCCAGCGACCAAGCGTGACCGCGGGCACGCCGAGCGAGAGCGCCGCGACACCGCCGTGCAAGGCGAGCCACGCGCCAGCGCTCTGGCCGAGGCGGACGGCGCGGTGCGCGCGCGACGCTCCCGAGCCGACGCGCGCATAGCGTTCGTCGCCGCGCACTAGCCATTCCAGGCCGATCAATCCGAGGCAGCAAAGAACGAGCACGCCAGCCAGCATGTTGGCGGCCGGCCCGTTGAAGGAGGACTTGAACTGATCGACGATCGCGGTGGTGAACGTGTCGAACCGGATCATAACGTAGAGCCCGTATTCCGACAGGAGATGCAGGCCCACCAAGAGCGCACCGCCGCAGATCGGCAGGCGCAGTTGCGGCAGCACGACCTTAAGAAATACCGCAGACGGATCGTGGCCGAGCGCGGCGGCCGCTTCTTCGAGGGCGGGGTCGAGACGGCGCATCTGCGCGGCTATCGGCAGGAACAGGAAGGGGAAATAGGCGAGCACCGAGAGGAGCGTCGCGGCGCCGAGGCCGTGCAGATCGGGGATCAGCGAGACCCAGGCATAGGAATGGACGAAGGCCGGCACGGCCAGCGGCGCCACGGCGAGCCAGGCGAAGAAGCGACGTCCTGGCAGGTCGCTGCGCTCCGTCGTCCAGGCGAGCGCCACGGCGAGCGCGATGGTCGGCGGCAGCGTGCAGATTTCGAGGAGAAGCGTATTGATGAGGAGTTCGCCGACGCGCGGCCTGAAGACCAGCGTCGCGATCGTCTCCCAGCCGCTCTGGATTGCGATCCAGACGACGAAGCCGAGGGGAACGAGCGCGAAGACCGAGATCAGCGTCGCCATCAGGAGGAGCGACGTGCCGGAACGACGCAGACGCACGAGCGGTTCGCTGCGGACCGTTCCGGCATCGCTCGCAGGCTTGGAAAGGTCGAAGATGGCGGTCATGCCGGCCCCTGAGCCAGTGGCGATCGGACGGGCCGACGTCGAACCGCCCGTCGATCGCGGGCGACGCTAGAGAAGGCCGGCCTTGGTCATCAACTCGCTGACCTTCGCGCTATCGAGCGCATCCGGCGTCACCGTCGGCGCCTGGAGATCGGCCAGCGGGGTCAGCGCCGGGTTCGATACCGCGTCGACGCCAACCGCATATTCGAACGAGTCGCCATCCCGCAGTACACTCTGGCCGCCCTTGCCGGCGATCCACTTCACGAAGCGTTCGGCCTCTTCCTTATGCTGGCTGGACGCGAGCACGCCGGCGCCAGAAATGCTGACGAACGCGCCGGGGTCCTGATGGCGGAAATAATGCAGGCCGACATTACCGCTGTTCTCGCCCGTCTTCGCCTGATCGCCGAAGTAGTAGTAGTGATAGATGACCGCGCCCTCGATCGCGCCGGCGTTCACGGCCTTCATCGCGGTGCTGTTGCCCTTGTAGGGCACGGCATTCGTCTTCATCGCGGTCAGCCAGGCGAGCGTCGCGTCCTCGCCCTTCAGGGTCAGCATCGCGGCGACGATGGCCTGGAAATCGGCGCCCGAGGGCGACGCGGCCCAGCGGCCCTTCCAGATGGGGTCCGACAGGTCCACGATCGAGGCAGGCAGGTCGGCCTCCTTGAGCTTGGTCTTGTCGTAGGCGAAGACGGTGGAACGCGCGGCCACGCCGATCCAGTGTCCGTTGGCGGGCTGGAAGGCGGCCGGCACCTCGGCGCGCGTCTCGCTCGACAGCGGTTCGAACAGGCCTGCGCGATCGACCAGCGCCATGGCCGGTGAGTTCTCGGTGACGAAGACGTCGGCGGGTGAGGCCTTGCCTTCCTGCACGATCTGGTTCGCGAACTCGGTGTCGCTGCCCTTGCGCAGCGTCACCGCAATGCCGGTCTCCTTCGTGAAGCCCTCCGCCCACGCCTTCGTCAGGCTCTCATGCTGGGCATTGTAGACGACGATCCCGTCGTCACACCGACCGATTGCCGGGAGCAGCACGATGGCGATCAGAGCCGAACTCGACAGGACGCGCGATAAGGAAAACATGGACGTTCCAACCCTCAAAACCGCGACCCGAAGGGATCACCGACGCGTGATCGGGTCGCAAAGATGAGCATCGAAGTCAAATTAAATCGGCGAGACGTGATCACTGTCGACGATGCGTTTGGGCCCGATGCGAAGACGGGAGACTTCGATGCCGAACGTCGCGGCGCTCGACTGGGAATGGGAAGCATCACAACGGACAATGGTGAGCGCGGTGGGACTCGAACCCACGACCACATGATTAAAAGTGGCCTCCTGTCGGATCTCAGCGGACACTACCGAACACGTTTAAATCCATCAAGCCCTTGCGTAGAAGCGCTTTGAGTGTTCTCTCTCATTCGCCGCTGTTCGCATGAGTTCTCTCATTCTGGAACCCCCTGGGAACCCCGGCACCTTGAAGTGACGTTTTTGTCAGGTGGTCCGTGCCGAAGAAGAACTTAACCGCTCGTTTCGTAGAGACCGTGAAGGTCGAAGCGCGTACCGACTTTTGGGACGAGACGGTGCGTGGTCTCGTCCTGCGGGTTTCGCCAACTGGAGCGAAGTCATGGACCGTCGTCTACACTTCAGAGGATGACGGCGAGAAGCGTCGCCTCACCATCGGCCAGTTTCCAGCAGTTCCATTGGAGAAGGCTCGCCGAAAGGCGCTCGACGCTGTGATGGCGATCGCGGACGGGAACGATCCGTCCTCGGAAAAGCGCGCTCGAAAAGAGGCGATGACGTTCGCCGACTTGGCTGACCTCTACATCGAGCGCTACGCCAAACGGCAGAAGAAGTCGTGGGAACAGGACGACCGCCTTCTCCGCGTCGACGTCCTCCCGGCGATCGGCTCGAAGAAGATGGCCGCGGTGACAAAGCGCGACGTCCTCGACATCATCGAAAAGAAGGCGGAAGCCGGCCATCTGACATCGGCGAACCGGCTCCTGGCCGTCGTGCGGAAGTTGGGGAATTGGGCAGTCGCAGAGGACTACCTCGCCATCTCGCCAGCGGCTGGCGTGAAGCCTCGCTCGAAGCCCGTGTCGCGCGATCGCGTCCTCGCGCCGGCCGAGATCGGAAAGGTCTGGAACGCCCTCCCAGGCGCCGCAGTGCGCGACATCACCCGCGATTGTTTCCGCCTCCTCCTTCTGACCGGGCAGAGATCCGGCGAAGTGTCGGGGATGCGGCGCCAGGAGATCGACGTCGCCGCACGCACGTGGACCATCCCGGCCGAGCGGGTCAAGAATGCTCGGGCGCATGTCGTGCCTCTAAGCGCGTCGGCCCTGGCGATCGTCGAGCGCCGCCTCGCAGCGATCGACGACGATCGAGCGGCGCCACTATTCGCACACACCGGTGAGCCCATGCCGTCGAACGCGCTGGCGCACGCCTGTCGCCTAAAGCTCCAGGTGCTCGAGGACCCTTGGACCACGCACGATCTCAGGCGCACGGTTGCGACGCAGATGGCGGAGATCGGCATCCTGCCCCACATCATAGAGGCGGTTCTGAACCATGTGTCGGGCTTTAAAAGCGGCGTCGCAGGAGTCTACAATCGCAACGCCTACGAGCCCGAGAAGCGCGCAGCACTGGACGCCTGGGCTCTACGGCTAGGCGAGATCGTGACCGGCCGGAAAGCAGCAGGAGGGGGCAACGTCGTCGCCCTGATCCGACGTGCGTGAGGCGTGGCTTGCCGCGCTGGCTCGCTCCAAATTCCTGATGACCGATGAGCGCTACAACACGTTCAAACAGGAAGTCATGGATGCAGTTGCGACCGCCATGACGGATCGTCGTCGGAAATTGCTGACGATGGCTGAGAAAGCCGAAGGCACGCTTGCGGGTGTCGAAGCAGCGATCGTCGCGCGAGTAGGTGTCAACGGCCTTCGGCTCATCCAAAATTTCGAGGACGATGCACCGAACGGGGTAGGGGATCCGATCCTCGCGCAGCTGTTAGAGATTTGGAACGACGTGTCGTCTGATGCCGCAGCTTCACGCAATCTTCTGCGAAAAGTTGATCCTTCCACAGCGCGCACACCGCGGAAGCTAGAGCATAAGACGGTCACGCTTATCGAAGCGCTTGCTCGGTCCTGGGTTGCTCACA
This sequence comes from Aureimonas pseudogalii, assembly GCF_014196835.1. Taxonomy (GTDB): domain Bacteria; phylum Pseudomonadota; class Alphaproteobacteria; order Rhizobiales; family Rhizobiaceae; genus Aureimonas; species Aureimonas pseudogalii. The sequence goes on along the minus strand of NZ_JACIEK010000006.1, from coordinate 6,774 downwards.
TAGATCCAGATCTTGCTCTCCCGCGACGTGATCCAAACCCAACGAGCCCTTTGCTGCGGTTCATCGACGCCATGATGCTGCACGCGCTCGGCGCTGATCGACCAGAACCAAAGGTCGTCCTGACGTTCCTCGCCGACCACGTCCGCCCGGCGTTGCGGCAAGGTGGAGTTTCGGACTGAGAACGAGACGCGAAACTCCACCTATCCAACAAGTTGCTGATGGTGAAATTAGGCATTCGAACGTCACCGAAAAGGAACGAACGAATGGAACTGGTTTCGCTCAAGTATACTTGCCGACGTCTTAGTATCGGCAGGACGCTTCTCTGGGAGCTAATGAAGCAACCGGGATTTCCGGTGCCGGTCATGGTCAGCACGAGCCGCAAGGCCTTCCTAGCCACCGAGCTCGACGCTTGGATCGCCGCACGTGCCGCTGCACGCCCGCAGAGGGTCGCTTAATGGCCGCCCCCAAAACGGATGCGGCCGGCGCCCGGGCAGGGGCGGCCGACCGCAAGGAAGGCCTCGCAAAGCACTTCACGTGGGAAGCTACCTCACTTCGCGACCGAACGGTAGCTTGGATCGTCATCGCGTCGGCGCTCGTGGTGGTGGTTGGGTGAAATGACCGGATTCAACAAGAATGCATGGTATCGCCAGATTGTTAAAGCTGTGAGCCCGCGAGCGTTCGCGGTTGGATTTGTCCTGGTCGAGACCTTCCTCTTCCGCGGAAATGAGGAGTGCTGGTCGTCGCAGGACACGATCGGTCGCCTCGCAAACGCCTCGCCACGGACGGTCCGCGACGCGCTGAGAGAACTCGAAGACGCGGGGTTCCTCACCCATCGACGCGGCGGCAAAGGGCACGCGAACCGCTACATCCCGCACTTCGTTGACCGGCAGGATCTCGCCGATCAAAACAGCGGAGAAAATGCTTTTGACCGGCAGGATCTCGCCTACGATGACCGGCAGAATCCTGCCGCCGAAAGAGCTGTACACAGAGCTGTAGGCGGGCCCGCATTCGCGGGACCCGCCGATACGCTGCCGGGCGCGCTTGTATGTGGTGGGCTCTCTCCTCCTTCCTCGCCTGTCGGCGTCGTCGGAGAGAGCCCCACAAACGAGCCAGTGAATCCATCGTCTCGCGTCGAGCCAGAACCAATCGACGAGTCGGATCGCGTCGACGTCCTCTACGCCCGACTCGAGAAAATCGCGGATGCGAATTTCGGCTATCTGCCGGTGGATTGTAGCAGCGATCTCGTCCAGTTCTATGAGCGCGTAGACGGGTGGAGATCGTTGGATCTCGATGTGATCGAGGATGACCTCCTCGAGTTCGAGTCGGTCACCGACCCCAAAGAGCGTCACGACCGCCAGATCAAGGCGCTCGAGATCGTCGTGCAACGCGAGGATGACCCAGAGCTTCCGCTGGACCTTCTTCGATTTGCCGCTCGCAACCAGGACCCTTCGCCGACCGAACTGGATCGCTTGGTGTCGCTGCACCGCCTCTGGCGCTCCGGCGACTACCGCGAGGACGAGAACGGGCGTGAGATCGTCGAGAAGCCGCGACACGCCGCAGACAGGCCGGAGCCTGCCAGCAGCACGAGGAGGATGGCGTCATGAGCATCGTGGAGTTGAAGCCGAAAGGTCGAAAGGCCGATACGCGCAAGAGGCCGGCCACCGTCGTTGCCGCACTGCTCGACGACGCCTGCCGCGCGCGACTGGCGGATGACGTCGTCAATCGAGTTCGCGAGTTCGCTTCCTACGGAGACCGCCTGATCATTTGGAAGGGCATCGTCCAGAAGTTTCGCGATCGCGCGAAGCTGGAACGGGCGGCTCCCGATCTCGTCGCGCGCGGCCTGGATCTCCTGTCGGCCGACGTTCGAAAAATCATGGCGGCGCGCGACGCCGTGGTGGCAGAGGCGATCGCATGGCCGTTCGAACTGACAGACGCGGCTCCGACTTCGCCGGCGGAAATCCTCCGGTTCCCGGGCGATCCTGAGCACAAGGCGACAGCGAAGTTTGAACGCGCATTCCAGGCCAGGGTTGAGGAATTCAAGCCATGACACTCGTCGAAACCTGGGCCCCCTGCGACGACAGCGGACGCCCGCTGGCCCGATACGGGCCGCCGCACCTGATAACCGAGACATTCGTCCGGCGGAACGTGCGCCTCGCCCTCGCCCTGCCCGAGGAGGAGCGCCGTGCCTTCTGGCTGAAGCGTCGCGCCGCAATGGCGCGGAAGCTCTATGAGAACGGCCTGGAGGAGGACGAGGTCGCGGCGGCCTTGCGTGCCTTCAACACGAGAGCGCGACTCGAGGCCGTAGTGCGGCGTCTCCTCAATCGCGTCGAAGCGGAGACGGCAACTGAGGGCGGCGATCCATGACCGCCCCCGTCACACGCGCTACGCGCCAAGGTCGACGACGTGCGGGCTGTCGGAGGGTCGGGCCCAGCCCGCCCCCGACCGGTCGTGAGGGGCACCGCACGGGGAGAGGCACCCGGGGGGGGGCACGTTGGGTCCTTCCCCGGGTCTGGCACGAAGCCGCGGGGACCGCGCAGCGCGATATCGAAGCATTTTTTCAGCTTTCTGAATCGCCTGTCCACGTCCGAATCCTCCAACGATTGGAACAAGTTGATGCCGACCGCCGAAATCCCTGAAAGCGTTTCCGCGAAGGGGCTTGCTGCCCTTCTCGATGTCTCCGTCCGCCACCTCTCGCGCTTGTCGAAAGCGGACATCGTGATCCGCAACGAAAACGGCTCGTATCCGGTCACGGCCAACGTCGGTCGATACATCGCCTATGCCGTCGACGGCGAGCGCCGAAAGGCGGCGGACACCTCTGGCGACCGGCTCCGCGAGCAACGCCGGCTCGCGCTCGAGCGCGACATGGCGAGGGATGATCGGAAGCTTGTCGACATCGAGGAAGCGACCGAGACGCTGGACGAGGTCATCGCACTTGTTGTGGAGGCATTCGAAGCGTTGCCGCGCCGCGCGACCAGCGATCGGTCGGCGCAGCTGAAGATTCAGGCAGTGTGCGACGCGATCCGTGGCGAGCTTGCGGACGGTCTTTCTGCAAAGGCGTCGACGTTGCGGACCGGCAAGTAGTTCGGGAACGCGCGCCGGTGGCGGCGCGGCGCGGATCGTACATCGCTAGCGATGCGAATGCCCTTGCCCATCGTGTCCTGGCGAAACTCTCGCGAAACGTCGGCCGGTCGGGACAGGCTTCGATCGATCAGCAGGTTATCCACAGTTGTGTAAGCGAGAAGTAATTCCCCAAATAAGGAGGCGCGCGCCTTGTCCGCGCGCCTATTTTCAGTTGATAATAGAGAAAATATTTTATATATACTGACTTTTCTGCCAAAATAGGGGGTTCTTTCCCGTTGTAAATTCAGACCGGCAGCGAGAGAACTTCTGCGACAACCGTGGTCGCAGGGGTCTTCATGTTCGACACCAAATCGATTTGTGACGTTATTGGAAAGTCGGAGCACGCGGTCCGCAACTTCGCATCGGCGCTGCCGATGCAAAGCGTCGCCGTGGAGCGACAGCCGCGCTTGTTCACAACGCGCGACGCCGTCGCGCTTCTCGTCGCCGACGCGCTGGTTCGGAAGAACCTCCCGCAAAAGGTCGCCCTTGCGATCGTCGCCGACGTCGCCAGTCTCTTAGAGCGCATCGTGCTCGAAGAGGGGTCTTTCCAGCCCTGGGTTTGCGTTTGGCCGGCCGAAGTCGGCTTCGACCATCGGATCGTCGAAAGCGCCGACTCGGCGCTGCGGGTCGTGAAGGCCCGGAAGTTCTGCACGGCGGTCGACATCGCGCAGTTGGTCAGCGTCGCAATGGCGCGCCTCCTCGAGGCGAAGCGGTGCACGAAGGCGGCGGCGCATGCGTAACCGCAAGCAGCCGAAGGTCGCAGAGGGCATGTTCGTCAACGAGTTCGACCGCATCGCGGTCGCCAGCAAGTTCGGCATAGTCGAATTCGGAATGTCGCCGATCGAGATGCGCGAGTTCGCCAACGCCATCACCGAGGCCGCCGACCGGATCGAGGCAGCCGCCACTGCGGCAGTCGACGCCGCGCTCCTGAAAGCGAAAATGAGGAGGCCAAATTGAGCGTCACCACCGCCACGCGACCGCCGCTCGCCGGCACCTTCACTCGCGCCGGCACGACCGGAACCGGCACCTGGAACGACGACGCCAGAACCGTCGACGTGATTATGTCCAGCGGCGCCGCGGTCGCGCGGCGCTCCTGGTCGGAAGGCGCTTATACCGAAATCCTCGAGATATCCGCGTCGGCTGTCGACCTGTCGCGCTGCGATGGAATGTCGGTGCTCGACTCGCACGCCCCCTTCACCATCGAAAACCGCGTCGGCACTGTAGTGCCCGGATCGGCCCGCATTTCCGGCGGCAATCTAATCGGGACCGTGAAGCTGTCTCGCAATACCCTTGGCGAAAGCCTCGCGCAGGATCTCCGCGACGGTCACGGCTTCAGCGTCTCGGTCGGCTACCGGGTGGACACCTACACTTGGGACGAGGGCTCCGGCGACGCAATTCCCACGCTCACGGCGACGCGATGGTTGCCGATGGAACTGTCGATCGTCGCCATCCCGGCCGACGCGGCTGCGCGCACGCGCTCACACGAAAGGACTACTGCAATGAACGACGTAACCGCCGCCCCCTCGACCGCTTCACCCGCCGTCGCCGCCGAGCGCCAGCGCGGCATCGAGATCGGCCTTATCGGTCGTCGCGCCGGCATGGATGCGGCTACGATCGAGGCTGCCGTCAACGGCAACACGACGATCGCCGACTTCCGGGCCGCGGCCTTCGAAGCTATGGCGACGCGCCAGGAGCAGACGCCGTCCTTCCCACACTCGCCGGCTCGCACGTCGTCTGACGGCGCCAGCGACCTGGAGGCGCGGGGCGAAGCGCTGTTCGCTCGCGCCAACCCCGGCCACCGGCTGAGTGAACGGGCGCGGCGGCACGCCAACCTTTTGCCGGCCGAACACGCGCGCGACCTCCTGAGGGCAAGGGGCGAGAGCGTGACGGGCCTGAGTCATGCGGGCCTCATCACCCGCGCACTCCACGCGACGTCGGACTTTCCCGCGATAATTGTCGCAGCGGGCAGCATGGCCGTGCGCGAGGGCTATGCGCAACTCGACACCGAGATCCGGCAGACCGCGCGTCCGACGACTCTGGAGAACTTTAAGACGCATCACAGCGTCAATCTCTCGTCCGCTCCCCGCCTCCTGAAGGTGAACGAGCATGGTGAGTATAAGCGCGGCACGTTCCGGGAGAACGCCGAGGGCTACGGGCTGTCGACGTTTGGTCGCATCATTGGCGTCACCCGTCAGCTGCTGATCAATGATGACACCAACATTTTTTCCCGCATCCCGCAGCGGCTAGGGCAGTCAGCCCGCGAGTTCGAACTCGCGAGCCTCGTCGCCTTCATCGAGGGCAATCCCACAATGTCGGATGGCTTCGCCGTGTTCTCGCCGGAGCACAACAACCTCGGTGCCGGCGCAGCTTTGTCGGTCGCCAGCCTCTCGGCTGCGCGCCTCGCCATGCGTCGGCAGATCGGCTTGGCTGGCGAGGCCATCGGCGTCCGCCCGCGCTTCCTCATCGTTCCCGCTGAGTTGGAGACCGTGGCGGAACAGGTCCTCGCAGAAATCGCAGCGCGCGCCGTGAGCGATGTGAATCCCTTCGCCGGGAAGCTCGTGCTCATCGTCGAGCACCGCCTCGCCGACAAGGCGGCTTGGTACCTCGCCGCCGACCCGGCGCAGATTGACGGGCTCGAGTTCGCCCATCTCGCCGGCCAGGAGGGGCCGGTGATGGAGTCGAAGGCCGGATGGGACGTGGACGGTGTCGAGATCAAGGTCCGCCTCGACTATGGCGCCGGCTGGGTCGACTACCGCGCTTGGTTCAAGAACCCGGGCGTCTAAAACGATTCCCGCGGCCCACTGATCCGCGGGCTAGGGTGGCGTTCTCCCCGCCCGAAAAGACCGGCTTCCTTGACGGGCCGGCATGCCAGCGCCGCGAGGCGCCGGCACACTAACGTGGTCCGACGCCACGCGAGAGGACGGGATCACCGTCCGCAAAGCACCGTTTCTTGCGTTCGCCTGCGGCGACGGTGCGGCGGTCGGGAGTCATCCCGATCGCCACCTCATCCAGAGACCTTTTCGAAGCGCGCGATATGCGCGCTCCGAAAGCGCCTCCTGCCACTTCCACCGGAACACCAACATGACGATCTTTGACGACCTCCTCGCCATCGCCGACGGGGCCATCACAGCGACGGCAGCTGAAGCCTTCGTCCTGCACCCCCAGGTTCGCACGCCCAACGGCCACCCGATGCCGGATCCAGACCGCGAGGTCGTCCGAGCCCGCGGAGTATTCGAGTTGCGCGCCGGCCAAGCCGGCGGCGTACAGCTGGGCAACAGGTCTTTCAATCGGAAGCGGAACGACCTCCGCCTGATCTCCACCGCGCCGGCCCCACGGATCTCGATTGCAGAGCGCGAGCTTGGCGCCACCAGGGTCCATCAGGGCGATCGGGTCGACCTTATCGACCGATCCCCTCCACAGCGCTTCGAAGTCGTTAGCGTCCAGCCTGATGGGCATGGGCGGGTCGTGGTGGAGTTGGTCGAGCGGTAGCGTAGGGCTCACACGAAAGCTTGGAATCGCTCCCAAACTAGGTAGCCTCCGCGTGCGAGCGTCACGTAGCTGGTGGAGCGCACCCCGTTTTGACCGGACAGGTGGCATAGCCGATAAGGCATAGGCATCCGCCTATGAGTACGACTATGTCGAAAGCTCCTGATG
>NZ_JACIEK010000005.1:130810-255520 GCF_014196835.1 Aureimonas pseudogalii | reverse complement strand
GGCCATCAGGAGCTTTCGACATAGTCGTACTCATAGGCGGATGCCTATGCCTTATCGGCTATGCCACCTGTCCGGTCAAAACGGGGTGCGCTCCAAGCGGCCTAGCCACACGCCCGACTTGCGCTCACAGATCGAAGCGCGCCGATCCCAGCGCACCCGGCGAGGTTCATATGTCAGATACGCATCCTCTGACGTTCCTGGGCGTTGCAATCGCGGGTGGAGGCTGGCTCTTCCTCATGCTCGGCAGATCAGGTGGCGAGTCCAGCGGTCGCGAGATTTACAACATTCATCTCGGTGTCATCGCCAAGAATGTGATCCATCATGGCTGCGGGCGCAATCTCCCGCGTCATAGCAAGTGTCGGACGCCGGATAGTTTGTTCCACCCGTAACGACGCAGAGCGACGAGTTTGAGAAGCCCGTTGCCACAGAATCAACGGTGAAGATTAGAAACGTCTGAACTGCTCCCAGAAATTGCTCTGGACTTCCGCAAGTCACATCTAAGGTCTAGCAGCATAACAGATTAGACCGCAGCTCCTCAGACTGTGTCCACTAAATAGGTCTGGCATAATCGCCAAATGACACATCCAATGCGGTCTTCGTTCGCTCTTCGCCCTCTTCGATTTCTTCAACCGTAGGCTGGTTGCTAACGGCAAACATACTGCTGCCCTTGCGCCGGACTACTCTCTTCGTTCCCGGAGTAATCTCATACTCATCGCTCATCAGGGTGCTAATACGATCCTGCACATGCGCAACTCGTGCCTTTCCACGCACCAATTCAAGCATTCCAAGATCACGCCTTGTCAGCGGATCGACTAAATTTTCTCCAGGGCCAAATATGAGGAACCTATCTCCGTTTTTTACACCATCTTCTAAGCCGATGTTGATTACGAACTTCCAAGGGTCAATAATTTTTATGACTCTAGGAAGGGTAGTTAGGTCATGACTCATCGATGACGCCTTTGTATAAGCCGGGACGGACAAGGATGTTGGTTCTATCTGCAGCATCGAGCCTACTTGCTAGATCCGATATATCCCTGAACAAATCTACGTGGTTTCGCAGACGAATTTGCGCAAGTGCATTTGTCTGTACATTTATAACCTCCCCATCCCCTACAAGTCGCTCAAACTCGCCGTCAACAATATAGATTGCAACGGAAACACCCAAGCTCAGCCAAGGAGCATCCTTTACGATAACGATTTGACCGTCAATTACCTTCACTACTTTTGGAGCACCTATAAATTGAGGTACTCGTCGTGCAAGTATTATCCAAAAGAGATACAGTATAACGACGATGTATGAGCCATTAAGTACTGCGAGCCAGGCATGCGTCGCCCTCCATTGTTCACCATAAATAAATGCGAGAAGCCCAAGAATGGTGGCGACACCCAGTACGATGCCGCTTGCTGCTTTGAAGTGAGTCAACACAGCTTTTTTCGTTTCGTCAGCCACGCAACTCTCGAATCGGGTGCCAAGTGCGAACTACTAGAACTGAAACGCAGTGTCAGGGAAAGCCTAATAGGATCATCACAGACAGCAGCCTGTGGCTAGGACACACGGCATTGTCTCGGATCAGATAACCAATTGATTTCTATCACTGTTGAGGACGTGGCTGGGGCGCCTGGATTCGAACCAGGGGATGGCGGTACCAAAAACCGCTGCCTTACCACTTGGCTACGCCCCAACGGCCGTCGTGACGGCGTTCCCGTCTATAATCGCGGCCAAGCACCGAAGCAACCGTCCCGGCACGGAAGGCGAGGCGCAAATCCGCGCGGCGTCGATGCGGTCTCATGCGAAAAGCGGTTGCGGATCGGGTACGGTGCGGCTATACGCAAACCCGGTCGCGGAGTGTAGCGCAGCCTGGTAGCGCACCTCGTTCGGGACGAGGGGGTCGCAGGTTCAAATCCTGCCACTCCGACCACTTCATTTTCGATATGCTGGCCATCTCTACCCGACGCCACCAGCAAGCTCGAACGACGAGATGCAAAGCCGAATACGATCGGCGAGCATCGATTTTCGGGTGCTCGATCCGCGCATGACCGTCCGAAGATGGACTGACGCAAAGCATCACCCGCACTCCTTCCGACAGCTTCAACAGCGGGCCTCCTCATACCCGGTCAACTCGTCGCGCTGGCGGATGACACCCCTGAAACCTGCCGCTTCCGGCTATCCAGCGCGAGCGAACGGTCTCGTTGACGTCTCGTCTTGGTCTTGAATGATCACATGCACACTCGGCAGATCGATCGCTGGGTGCTGCTTTGATGAGGAGTCACACGCAAGGCTCGGCCCCGGACAGAAGGACGATCACCGCCGTCTCGTCGACCCTTCCGCCCGAGCCGTCGACAATCGCCAAACGAACAGGCGACCATGAGGACGCAAGCCTCGACGACAGGCAGCTTATGCCATTCGCTATAGCCCGCATGGTTACCGACGACAGCCGACGACCCAACCAAAGACGATGAAAAAAATGGGAAATGGTCGGAGCGAGAGGATTCGAACCTCCGACCCCTTGGACCCCATCCAAGTGCGCTACCAGACTGCGCTACGCTCCGACTGAGGAGATCCCTATAGAACGGGGCGGTCGAACGCAAGCGCATTCGGGGTCTCCTGCCGCGAATGCCGTGGATGTTCGCCGCGCGTTCATGCTCCGGGAGATCATCGAGGCAGAACCATTGCATCTCACCGTTGACTGCCCAAACTCGACCGAACCCGATGGTCCGAACGGTGTTTACGGAGAGGCAGAAAATCTTGTGAGTGTCCGATCCGACGCCCTGTGACGGTCACAAGGCGGCGGTGAAGAACTGCATCCCACCTTCGCCGAGCGATTGTGGAATCGTCGCCTCATGTCGTCTCCGGATGAACGCGAAGCGGCGTGGGCTATTAATGCATGCGGCGGAGCAAACTGGAGCAGCAGCGCGGGTCACCAAAGCGCAACGGAGCCGCAACTCTGCCCCCCACCTTCCCTTCGGCGCGAGAATGCCTCAGCGAACCTGATCGAGAAGTCGCTTCAGTTCCAGTAGTTCGAGCAGCACGCCGTTCAGCTGCGTCGTGGCGTCGCCGCCGAGCGCGGGACCGCTGCCGACGACGGGGCCGAGGTCGCGGTCTCGGCGCAGGAGATTGGACAGGCCGCCCCGAGAGCGGTCCACCGGTGCGTAGGGCTCGTCCGCCTCGACCTCGTCGTCCCCGTCCATCGGCTCGAGATCCTCCGGCGCGCCGCGCCCGGACTGGAGCGCCTCCAGGCCCGAGAGATCGCCGCCGCCGATGGCCATCACGGCGCGGTTGCCGCTCTCCTTGAGGATTCTCTGGACACCGCGAATCGTGAAGCCGCGTACGTAGAGAAGCGTCCGGATGCCCTTCAGCAGTTCGACGTCGTCGCGCCGGTAGTAGCGCCGGCCACCGCCGCGCTTCATCGGCTTGATCTGTGGAAAGCGCGTCTCCCAGAAGCGCAGGACATGCTGGGGCAGGTCGAGTTCCTCGGCCACCTCGCTGATGGTCCGGAAGGCGTCTGCGCTCTTGTCGCTCATGCGGAGGCCAACCGTCTCACTCGGCCGCCTTCAGGATCGTGTCCCGACCGTCGCCGCGAAGGCCATGGGCCTCGAGGATACGGTCCTTCATCACGTTCGAGGGCTTGAACACGGCGACGCGTCGCGGCGAGATCGGCACTTCCTCGCCGGTCTTGGGATTGCGCCCGACGCGCTCGTTCTTGTCGCGCACCAGAAACGACCCGAAGGACGAGACCTTCACGGCTTCACCGCGCGCGATCGTCGAACAGATCTCCTCGAGAATCGATTCGACGAGATACGCCGATTCGGTCCGGGACAATCCGATCTTGCGGAACACCGCCTCGGCGAGATCGGCTCGCGTCACCGTTCTGTCACCCATGCGCTTCCCCTGCTGCCCCCAGCCGCGTGCCGTGCGTCGAGCCGGACTCGACGGACCGGTCCGCCACTCGAAAATACCGAAAACTAAAGTTGAATCAAGTTGCTCGCTACCAGCGAAGCACCACCGCGCCCCAGGTGAAGCCGCCGCCCATGGCTTCGAGCAGCACGAGGTCGCCCTCGCGAATGCGTCCGTCGCGCACCGCGACGTCGAGCGCCAGCGGGATGGAGGCGGCCGAGGTGTTGCCATGCTCGCCGACGGTCACCACGACCTTCTCCGCGGCGATGCCGAGCTTCTTGGCGGAGGCGTCGATGATGCGCCGGTTGGCCTGATGCGGCACGAACCAGTCGACGTCCTCGGCGGTGATCGCGAGGCGGGCGAAGGAATCCTCGACCACGTCGGTGATCATGCCGACCGCATGCTTGAAGACCTCGCGGCCTTCCATGCGCAGGTGTCCGACGGTTCCCGTGGAGGACGGCCCGCCGTCGACATAGAGCTTGTCGCCGTGGCTGCCGTCGGCCCGTAGGCTGGAGACGAGGATGCCGCGCCCGTCGTCCGCCTCATTGCGGGCTTCGAGCACGACCGCGCCGGCCCCGTCGCCGAAGAGGACGCAGGTCGTCCGGTCGCTCCAGTCGAGAATGCGGCTGAACGTTTCGGCACCGATCACGAGGGCGCGCTTCGCCATGCCGGACTTCAGGTAGAGATCGGCCGTGGTCAGCGCGTAGACGAAACCGCTGCACACCGCCTGAAGATCGAAAGCGAAGCCATGGCTGATGCCGAGCCGGCGCTGCACCTGCACGGCGGAGGCAGGAAACGTCAGGTCCGGCGTCGCGGTGGCGAGCACGATGAGGTCGATGTCGGCGGGCTGCAGGCCTGCGGCGTCGAGCGCGCGGCGCGCCGCGGTCTCGCCGAGCGAGACGGTGGTCTCGCCCTCCCCCGCCACATAGCGCTGGCGGATGCCGGTGCGCTGCTGGATCCATGCGTCCGACGTCTCGACGCGGGCTTCGAGATCCCCGTTCGTGACGAGGTTGGCGGGAAGCGCCGAGCCGGTTCCCACGACCACGGAGCGGATGGCGCTCATCGCACGTCCTCCACGTCCGGCTCGTCTACCACCGGCTCGACCACGACGGGCGAACTGATATGGGCGTAGACGTCGCCGAGATCGGCCTCGATCTTGGCCAGCAACCCGTTGGCGGCCATCGCATAGGCGACGTCGATCGCAGCGGCGGTGCCCTCGGCGTCGGAGCTGCCGTGGCTCTTGATCACCACGCCGTTGAGGCCGAGGAAGACGCCGCCATTGACCTTGCGAGGGTCCATCTTGTCGCGGAGGCGATCGAAGGCGCTCTTGGCGAAGAAGTAGCCGAGCTTGGCCATCCAGGTGCGCGTCATCGCCGCGCGCAGATAGCTGGCGATCTGGCGCGCGGTGCCCTCGGCGGTCTTCAACGCGATGTTGCCGGTGAAACCTTCGGTCACGACGACATCCACAGTGCCCTTGCCGAGATCGTTGCCCTCGACGAAGCCGCGATATTCGAGACCCGCGAGTTCGGTCTCCTTCAGAAGGCGGCCGGCCTCCTTCACGTCGTCCTGGCCCTTGACCTCCTCGGTGCCGATGTTGAGGAGTCCGACGGTCGGCCGTTCGATGTGGAAGAGCGCACGGGCCATGGCGGCGCCCATCACCGAGAAGTCGATGAGTTGCTGCGAGTCGGCGCCGATCGTCGCGCCGACGTCGAGCACGACGCTCTCGCCGCGCTCGGTCGGCCAGATCGCGGCGATGGCCGGGCGCTCGATGTTGGCCATGGTGCGCAGGCAGAACTTCGCCATGGCCATGAGCGCGCCGGTGTTGCCGGCCGAGACGGCCACCGCGGCTTCGCCGGTCTTCACCGCCTCGATCGCCTGCCACATCGAGGATTTGTAGCGCCCCTGCCGCAGCGCCTGGCTCGGCTTGTCGTCCATGCGGATCGAGATCTCGCAATGGCGGAAGACGGAGCGCGCCTTCAGCTTCGGCATCTGCTCCAGCACCGGCAGGACGCTCGCTTCCTGGCCGAACAGCAGGAAGCGAACGTCGGGATGGCGCTCGAGCGCGATCTGAGCGCCGGAAAGAACGACCTGCGGCCCGTGATCTCCGCCCATGGCGTCGAGCGCGATGGTGATGGAGGTTTTGGATTCCAAGATAGGCTCTCTTTCAAAACGCGGGGGCGCCACCCGAAGGCAGGCTCGGCGGGTGGGTTAACCACAGGAACGCGCGTCCCGCCAGCCTCGCCGTCCGGCGGTTTCAGCCTTTGTCGCCATCCTGCAGCCGCTTGAGGCCGGCAAACGGCGAGACGACGCCGCCGGTGGGATCGGGATCGGTGTCGAGTTCGGTGAATTCGGCGCCGTCGGAGCGCGGATAGGGATCGAGCGACAGCGCCAGGAGCTCGGTCAGAAACGTGCCGAGGTCGATCTTCTCGCCGCGGAAGGTCTCGGGAATGTCGGCGCCTTCGGGGTCGAGATGCAGCTCGCCGTCGCTTGTCGGCGCGATGCGCGCGAGCTTCGAGGTCTCGGGCACGAAGACGAACTCGACCGGCTCGTCGATCGTCTCGTGCACGGGGTCGAGGGTCACCACGCAGGCCTGCACCACGGCCGCCGTCAACCGTCCGTCGACGGCCACCCCGTCGCGCTTCCAGCGCTTGACGACGAGATCGGCCGCCATCGCTTCCACCGCGACCACGCCCATGTGGTCGGCCAAGGCCGCGCAGTCCGCCTCGCTCGCCTCGAAGCGGATCGGCATGCCGTTCTGCGGCAGTTTGGCGACCCAGACTTCCAGCGAGATCGGCGACGGCGCGGCGACGGTCTTCTCTTCGGTCATGGCGACGATTCCTGCTGTTCCCCGTTGAGGCTGCCGGCCAGAATGGCCTCGGACTTCATATGGCGATAATCAAGATCGGCCGCCAGGATCTGCGCCGCCAAGGCCTCGGCGCGGTCGGCGTCGCCGCCCGGCGCATCGACGAATGCCGTCTCACGCAGCGCCTTCGCCAACGCCGCGACGTCGCGGCCCGACACGGCCGGCTCGTAGAGCGCGACACGGGCGTAGAAGCGCCCCGCGAGCTTGCGCATGCGCTTGGGCACGGCGAGATAGCCGACGCCGAGTTCGCGCATCGAGTGGTCGAGATCGGTCATGAAGCGATCGACGAGATCCTGCGACAGCGCCGAGAGAGAGGCGTCGGCGCCGCAGCGGCGCAGCAGCAGGAAGACCTCGATCGACAGCGATTCGAAGCGTCCGAACACCGTGTCGGGCAGTCCGCCCTCCAGGAACCGCTTGGGCCGGCGGGCGCGCGCGACGACCTCGTCCCACAGCCGATCGACGACCTGCCGGTTCTGGCGCCGTCTGCGCAGGCTCTCGAGCATGGGGACCGCCGACCTTCCTCGTCCGTTGGCCCGGGGGTTCGCACGGCAGGCCCGCGATTGCAACGCTTCCCCGAGTGCTTTACCAAGTCGCAACCTTCGCGACGGACGAAGCGCCCCCATTTCCGACCCAGTCGGCCGGTAGGGGTCGGGTCCAGCGTGTTCTTCGGGGGAGTCATATCCGCGTGATCGAAACCAACCGTCCTCTTCGGCCCCTCCTGATGGCGGCCGGTTTCGGTGCCCTCATGGCTCTCGGCGGATGCCAGACCGCACAGGTCTACAACCAGGGCTACATTGTCGACGAACAGGCGCTGGCGCAGGTGCCGGTCGGCTCGAGCCGCGAGCAGGTGATGCTGGCGCTGGGCTCGCCCTCGACCACCGCGACCTTCGACAACGAGGTCTTCTACTACATCTCGCAGAAGCGCGTTCGCCCGGTCGCCTTCATGAACCCGAGGCTCGTCGAGCAGCGCATTCTCGCGGTCTATTTCGGAGCCGACAACACGGTCACGCGCATCGCCAATTACGGGCTGCAGGACGGACGAGTCTTTGACTTCATCTCGCGCACGACCCCGACCGGCGGCAAGGATTCCAGCTTCCTCGGCTCGATCCTCTCGGACGAAGGTCCGTCCGGCGGCAGCATCCTCGATTCGATCGGTCGCTCCAGCGGCATGTCGGCGGGGCGCTAAGCCCTCGTCCATCCGAAACGTTCGGACGGGATCGGCGCTTCGCCGGTCCCGTCTTCGTATCCGGCCGTCCGCGACGGTCAGTCCTTCTCGACGGGATCTGCGCCGCGACCCTCGCCGCGCGAACGGCGCGAGACGCGGTCGAGCACGGCGTTGACGAGACGGGGCTCGTCCTCCCCGTAGAAGGCCTTGGCGATGTCGACATATTCGCTGACGATGACGGCGACCGGAACGTCCTTGCGCGCCGTCACCTCGTAGGTGCCCGCCCGCAGGATGGCGCGCAACGTCGTGTCGAGGCGCGAGAGCGGCCAGTCGGCGGTCAGCGAGGAGTGGATCAACGGATCGATGAAGGTCTGGCCGCGCACCACGCCGGAGACGATGTCGCGAAACCAGGCGGGGTCGGCTTCGAGATAGGTGGCGCCGTCGATCTCCTGACCGAGCCGGAAGGATTCGTACTCGGCCACCGTTTCGAGAAGGCCGGTGCCACCGATATCCATCTGGTAGAGCGCCTGCACTGCGGCGAGACGCGCGGCGCCGCGTTTGTTGGCGGGGCGGAAGGTTCGGGTCGCGGTCTCGGTCATCTCGTCAGCTCCCGAGCCGCGTGCGAAGCGCGATCATCGTGAGCGCGGTCCCGGCCGCGCCGCCGCCCTTGTTCTTGCGCTCGGGGACGGCGCGCTCCAGCGCCTGCTCCTCGTTCTCGACGGTGAGGATGCCGTTGCCGATCGCGAGGCCCTCCTGCACCGAAAGATCCATCAGCGCGCGGCAGGATTCGTTGGCGACGATGTCGAAATGATAGGTCTCGCCGCGGATGACGCAGCCGAGCGCCACGAACCCGTCATACTCGCGCGAGCCTTCGTCGGCCGCCGAGAGGGCGAAGCCGATAGCAGCGGGCACTTCGAGGGCGCCGGGCACCGTCACCACGTCGTAGGTCGCGCCGGCCGCTTCGAGATGGGCCTTCGCCCCCGTCAGCAGGTGATCGGCGATGTGGTCGTAGAACCGCGCCTCGACGATCAGGATGTGGGGTGCGGGCATGGGATGAAACCTTCCAGGCGATCGAATCGGACGAACGCACCCGGGGTCGACGGGACACCGGGTGCTGGGCGGACTGCGACGATGACATGCGACGACACGAGACGGCGTCCGGCGTCGGTCAATGGCCCCGATCGCCCTGTAGCCTTTCGACCGCCGAGCCGGAGCCGAACAGACGTTCCGCATACCGCGCAATCTGATCCACCTCAAGGTTCACCGAATCGCCGCCGCGCTTTTCGCCCCAGGTGGTGACCTCCAGCGAGTGGCGGATCAGCAGCACGTCGAAGCGGTGCCCCTCGACGGCGTTGACGGTGAGCGACGTGCCGTCGAGGCAGACCGAGCCCTTCTGCGCGACGAAACGCGACAGCGCCGGCGGCGCTTCGAGGACGAAGCGCACCGCCTCCCCTTCTTCCGTGCGCGAGACGATGCCCGCCTGTCCGTCGACATGGCCGGAGACGAGATGGCCGCCGATCTCGTCACCGATCTTCAGCGAGCGCTCGAGATTGAGACGCGTGCCCTCGCTCCAGGTGCCGGCGGTGGTCAGGCGCAGCGCCTCCTCCCACGCCTCGACCTCGAACCAGCGCTCGTTCGCGCCGGCCTCGGGCAGGCGCGTCACCGTCAGGCAGACGCCCGAGCAGGCGATCGAGGCGCCGATGAGGATGCCGGCAGGCTCATAGGCGGTGTCGATGCGAAAGCGCGCGCCCGCGTCGAGCGGCTGGCGCATCGCGATGCGGCCGACGTCCGAGACGATACCGGTGAACATCAGGCTTCGATCCTCTCGTATTCGGTCCAGCGGTCGCCCCCGAAGCGTTCGGTCCGGCTTGCGCGGAAGCCGTTGAGATGGCGCACCTCCGGCGGTGCCGCAACCCCGCGTCCTCCGAGCGTGACGGCGCCCCGGACGAGAACGACGCGGTCCACCAGACCTTCGCGCAGAAAGCGCGAGGCGGTCTCGGCACCGCCCTCGACGAGAAGCGTCGAAATTCCCAGCCTTGAAAGTGCTTCCAGCAGGGAGCGGAGAGCGCCCTCGCCAGCAGTCAGCGGAAGCAGCCGGCAACCCTGGCTCCTCAGCGCCTTTGCGGCGTCTCCATCCGGATCAACGGCAGTCGCGACGATGACGGAAACGTCGCGTGCGGTTCGGGCGAGTTGGCCGTCCGGCGGCAGGCGAAGGCGAGGATCGATGACGATGCGAGCCGGCGAGCGGCTCTTGAGTCCCGGCAGACGGCAGGTGAGCGCGGGGTCGTCGGCGAGCGCCGTGCCGATGCCGACGAGGATGGCGTCCATCTCGGCCCGCACCCCATGGGTCTGCCGGTTGGAGACCGCGCCGCTGATGGCGATCTGCCCTTCACCGCGACGACCAATGAAGCCGTCGCGCGAGACCGCCATCTTCAGCGTGACGAAGGGCCGCCCACGGCGGATGCGCGACAGAAAGCCCTCGAAGGCACGCGTTCCCTCCGGCTCGGCCATCAGGTCGTGAACCACGACGCCGGCCGCATGGAGGATGATGCGGCCTCGACCGTCGACCCGCGGGTCGGGATCGTCCGCGCCGATCGCGACGGCCGCGATGCCGGCCTGCGCCAGGGCGACGGCGCAGGGGCCGGTGCGGCCATGATGCGCGCAGGGCTCCAGCGTGACATATGCCACCGCCCCCCTCGCCGCATCGCCGGCCTCTGCCAGCGCGACGCGCTCGGCATGCGGACGACCACCGAGCGCCGTCACGCCGCGGCCGACGATGCGGGCGTTTTTCCCCGTGCCCTGCACGATCAGGCAGCCGACGGAGGGGTTGTCCGCCGTCAGGCCGACATGCCGGCGCGACAGGCGAAGGGCTGCGGCCATGATGCGCGCGTCGAAACCTGCGCCGGCGTCAGAGGGCGTCGTCATCGCGCCCCGTCGCGAGGTCGGCCTTCAACTCGTCGATGACGGACTCGAAGTCGCGGGCCTCGCGGAAGTCGCGATAGACCGAGGCGAAGCGCACATAGGCGACGTCGTCGACGCCGCGGAGCGCCTCCATCACGAGGCGGCCGACGGTCTCGGACGGCACGTCGCCCTCGCCCGTCGATTCCAGCTGGCGCACGATCCCCGAGATCAGCCGCTCCACGCGCTCGCCGTCCACCGGCCGCTTGCGCAGCGCCGTCTGCACGGACCGCGCCAGCTTGTCGCGCTCGAACGGCACCTTGCGACCGGACTTCTTGACGACGCTGAGCTCGCGCAGCTGCACGCGCTCGAAGGTCGTGAAGCGACCGTTGCAATCGGGACAGACCCGGCGGCGTCGGATCGCCCCGCCATCCTCGGCGGGGCGCGAATCCTTCACCTGGCTATCCTGCGACCCGCAGAAGGGGCAGCGCACGGCGGCGCCCGATCAACCGAGATTAGGGTAGATCGGGAAGCGCGCGGTGAGTTCGATCACCCGGGCCTTCACGCTCGCCTCGACGGCGGCGTTGCCCTCGTCGGAATTGGCGGCCTTCAGGCCGTCGAGCACCTCGACGATCATCCGACCCACCTGCCGGAACTCCTCGGTGCCGAAGCCTCGCGTCGTCGCCGCGGGCGTGCCGACGCGGATGCCGGAGGTGATCGTCGGCTTCTCGGGGTCGTTCGGCACGCCGTTCTTGTTGCAGGTGATACCGGCCCGGCCGAGCGCGATCTCCGTCGCCTTGCCCGTCAGCATCTTCGGACGGAGATCGACGAGCATCAGATGCGTGTCGGTGCCGCCCGAGACGATGTCGAGGCCGCCCTCGCGCAGCGTCTCGGCCAGCGCCTTGGCGTTGTCGGCCACCGCCTTCATGTAGCTCTTGTAGGCCGGCTGCAGCGCCTCGCCGAAGGCCACGGCCTTGCCTGCGATCACGTGCATCAGCGGCCCGCCCTGCAGGCCCGGGAAGATCGCCGAGTTGATCTTCTTGGCGATCGCCTCGTCGTTCGTCACGACGAGACCGCCGCGCGGCCCGCGCAGGGTCTTGTGCGTCGTCGAAGTGGCGACATGGGCGTGTGGGAACGGGCTCGGGTGGTGACCTGCTGCCACCAGGCCGGCGAAATGCGCCATGTCGACCCAGAGATAGGCGCCCACCGCATCGGCGATCGTGCGGAACCGGGCGAAATCGATGATGCGCGAATAGGCCGAGCCACCGGCGATGATGATCTCGGGCTTGGTCTCGTGCGCCAGCCGCTCGACCTCGTCGTGGTCGATCAGACCGGTGGCGGTGTCGAGGCCGTACTGGACGGCGTTGAACCAGCGTCCCGAAAGATTGGGCTTGGCGCCGTGCGTCAGATGGCCACCGGCGTCGAGGCTCATGCCGAGAAGGGTCGCGCCGGGCTTTGTCAGGGCGAGGAGCACGGCCTGGTTCGCTTGGCTGCCGGAATTGGGCTGCACGTTGGCGAAGCCACAGCCGAAGAGCTGCTTGGCGCGCTCGATCGCCAGCGTCTCGACGACGTCGACGAACTCGCAGCCGCCATAGTAGCGGCGGCCCGGATAGCCCTCGGCATACTTGTTGGTGAGGACGGAGCCCTGCGCTTCCAGCACGGCGCGCGAGACGATGTTCTCGGAGGCGATCAGCTCGATCTCGTGCTGCTGACGATGAAGCTCGTCGCGCATCGCCGCGAACAGATCGGGATCACCCGCGGCGATACCTTCGCCGAAGAACGCGTCGTGGCGGGGGGCGGCATCCAGGGCGAAAGCGTGGGACATGGCAGGCTCCTTGGCATCCGGCGGGCGCGCGAGCGGGCAGAACCGGGATGCGCGCGCATAGCACGTTCGCCTCCCCCGCGCCAAGCGAGAGCGCCGAAACGCGAAAGGCCGGGCGTGGTGCGCCCGGCCTGTCGTTCGTTCGCGTCGTTCAGTAGGGCAGATCGGCCGACGCCTGCTCTCCCGCCGCGTAGGCGGTGGGCTGAGCCGAGGTCATGGCGAGCTGCTCGGCGCCGTCGCGGCGATAGATGTCGTCGCGGAACTGGACCACGGTCGGATCGGTCGCCCACGCCGTCAGGTAGGTGAAGTGCAGCGGCACGGGATCGGCGAGGTTCACGTCCTGGCGGGTACGGGCCGCGATCGTCTTCTCGATCGTGGCGCGGTCCCAGCCCGGCGTGCCCTGCGCCAGCCAGACAATGAGGTCGCGCACGTTCTGCACGCGCACGCAGCCCGACGATTCGAAGCGCATGAGCTGCGAGAACACGCTCTGCTGCGGCGTGTCGTGCATGTAGACGGCGTAGGGGTTGGAGAAGTTGATCTTCACCGACGACATGGCGTTCATCTTGCCGGGATTCTGGCGGAAGAGATACTTCACCGCCTCGTCCGTCTGCCAGTTGATCGTCTCCGGCGGGATCACCGAGCCGTCCGGCGCGAAGATCACGATGTCGTTGCGCGTCAGGTAGGTCGGATCCTTCTGCATCAGCGGGATGATGTCCTTGCGGACGATCGAGGCCGGCGCATGCCAGTAGGGGTTGAGGTTGAGGTTGGTGATCTTCGAGTCGAGGATCGGCGTCTGGCGGTCGATCTTGCCGACCACGGCCGTGTGGCGCTGCACGACGCGCCCGCCCTCCACCGCCTCGAGTTGCGCAGCGGGAATGTTGACCATCACGAAGCGGCCGGGATCGATCGGAATGGCCGACAGACGCTGGATGTTGGTCTGCAACTGGGCGAGACGCACGTCGGCGGGCACGTTGAGCGCCTTGAACGTGTATTCGCCCACCGCGCCGTCGGCCGGCAGGCCGTGCCGGGCCTGGAAACGCTTCACCGCCGCCTGGACGTAAGTGTCGAACTGCGCAGAGCCGCCGGCCGAACGGTCGAGGTCGCCGGCGATGGCAAGGCGCTGGCGCAGGGCCGGCACCGCGGCGCTCTGCACGCCGAGTTCCAGCTTGCCGCCGTCCGGCACCATGGGCCAGCCGCCGGCCATCACGATCTGGTTGTACTGCCCCGTCGCCGACTGCATGGCCGAAAGCGTCGAAGGCGAGAAGACGGGCTGGTAGGAGGCGACGTTGCGCACGCTCGCAGCGCGCGTGTCGAACTGGTCGTTCCAGCCGCCGCGGTTGGGCGCGGCGAGGACGCCTTCCAGCGCCGACTGCGCCCGTGCGGCGCCACCGAAGAGCGCTGCGCCCGCCAGCGTCGCGGCACCGCCCACGAACCGCCTGCGCGAGATCGCCGTCCGTTCGGAATGGCCCTTCGACATGATACCCCCTGCCTTATGAAATCCGGTCGCTTGCGACGCACCCTAGAGACACGTGGTGAATCAAACGGAAACGAGGATCGGATCGGCCGGCCGCTCCATCGGCGCCGACGACTTGAGGTTCGACAGGCCATCGGAATGCGGCGAAAGCGTGGATCCACGAGGGCTAACGCTTTGGTGACGGCGGGTTTTTCGGGGGCTGTTGTAAAAAACCCCACGACCGGGACGACGGTCGTGGGGCTGAGAGGAGACCGCGGACTGGAGATCGCGGCCTGCCGTAGGATGTGTCTTAAAGGCGATACATGATCGAATCGTTCCAGAAGCGATCGAGCCGCTGCAGCGATTTGTTCATTTTCTGGAACTCGCCCTCGTCGAGGCCTCCCACCTTGTCGATCGAACCGATGTGGCGATCGTAGAGTTCGGCGACGATCTCGGCGACGGCGAGGCCCTCCTTGGTGAGCGAGACGCGCACCGCGCGCCGGTCGACCCGCGACTTCTGGTGGTCGATGAAGCCGAGCTCCACCAGCTTCTTGAGATTGTAGGAGACGTTGGAGCCGAGATAGAAACCGCGGGTGCGCAGCTCGCCCGCCGTCAGCACCGAGGTTCCGATGTTGAAGAGCAGCAGCGCCTGAACGGCGTTGATGTCGGTGCGCCCGGCGCGGTCGAACTCGTCCTTGATGACGTCGAGCAGGCGGCGGTGCAGCCGCTCCACCAGCTGCAGGGTCTCGAGATAGAGCGACTTAAGCTCGACCTTCTCTTCGGCAGGAATGGCGGTGTCGCGCTTGGTGTTGCTCGTGTTCATCACGGGGCCCCTGTATATCCGAGAGGGTCAGTCATTGACCTTTTGTCTTGACCACAAACTACCGGGCGCCTCTAAAATTCGACTTAAACGTCTGCCTTAATGAGAAGTATCGTTCGGCTCATGTGCCGGCTTGCTTAACGGTATCTGTGCGCCTTCCTTGGCATGCAAACGACCGGCGTCAGGATCGGCCCGGTCGACGCCGTCGCTCGAACGCGGCGAACGCACGCAGCACCGCCAGGAACGCCAGCCCGGCGACATGCAGCCCGACCACCAGCGGTTCGGCGCCGAAGAGATGCGGGAAGCCGAGCCGCATCACCCCCTCGATCGCGGCGATGAGCACCCAGACCACCGTGCCCCACGACGCCGTCATCCACAGCCCGATGCCGGCGACGGGATAGATCACGGCAAGCGTGGGCGCGGCGGCGCGCCACCAGACGGGCATCAGGTCGAAACGCCAAAGGTCGCCGTCGAACACGCCGATCAGCCGCGTCCAGTAGACCAGCCCCATGCCGAACAGGGCGAGGCCGACGATCCGGCACAGGCCGACCGTCAGGATGCGGTTCAACGCCCCATCGGGATCGCGGGAGATCATGTCGATGGTCACCGGGCGCGCGCCGCCAGACGCGGCTCGAAACGGCCGTGCGTCGCCGATGATGTTGTCATGGAGTTCCCCGGTGGCGGCGACGGCACTGCGGCTCGCGCCGATCCCCTCGCCTTGCCGGCGAAAGGCTAAGCATCGCCTCCCGCAACGTCAATGCCGAGGCGGGCGCGCATTTTTCTCGCGCATTGCGGTTCTCGCGGCGACTGCGCGGGGATAGGTTCGCCGCCACGGAAACAGACGGACATGCACGCCATGAGTTCGGGCGAACGACGCGATCTTTCGAGAACCATCGACACCGTCACCGGCGGCACGCGCCTGCGGCGCCTGCGCCAGACCGACTGGGTGCGCCGCCTCGTGCGCGAGAGCGACGTGACCGCCAGCGACCTGATCTGGCCGATCTTCGTGCGGGAGGGCGCGGGCGATCCCGAGGCGGTCGCCTCGATGCCCGGCGTCTTCCGCTATTCGGTCGCCGACTGCGTCGAGGCGGCGCGCCGCGCGCGCGACCTCGAGATCCCCGTCGTCGCGCTGTTTCCCTTCACCGGCACCGAGCGCCGGGACGAGACGGGATCGGAAGCGCTCAACCCCGACAACCTCGTGTGCCGCGCGACCCGCGCCATCAAGGACGCGGTGCCCGAGATCGGCATTCTCTGCGACGTTGCTCTCGACCCCTATACCAGCCACGGCCATGACGGGCTGGTGAAGGACGGCCGCATCCTCAACGACGAGACGATCGAGTTGCTCTGCCGACAGGCGCTCGTGCAAGCGCGGGCCGGCTGCGACATCATCGGTCCCTCCGACATGATGGACGGGCGCGTCGCCTGCATTCGCGCGGCCCTCGACGGCGAGGGCCTGCGCGATACGATGATCATGTCCTATGCCGCAAAATATGCGTCCGCCTTCTACGGCCCGTTCCGCGACGCCGTTGGCTCCACCGGTGCGCTGAAGGGCGACAAGCGCACCTACCAGATGGACATGGGCAACACCGACGAGGCGCTGCGCGAGGCCGCGCAGGACATCCACGAGGGTGCCGACATGATCATGGTGAAGCCGGGCCTGCCCTATCTCGACATTCTCGCCCGTCTCGTCGACGAGTTCCGCATGCCGACCTTCGCCTACCAGACTTCGGGCGAATACGCGGTGATCATGGCCGCCGCGCAGAACGGCTGGATCGACGGCGATCGGGCGATGTTCGAGACGATGCGTTCGTTCAAGCGCGCCGGGGCGTCGGGCATCCTCTCCTACTTCTCGCCCCGCATCGCCGAGTCGCTGCAGCGCCGCTGAGCTTCGCCAGCTTGCGGGGCCCTCGCGCCATCCCCATTTCGAGCCGAGCCGAACGCCAAGGGAAGACGACGCCGATGACCGCGCTGAACGACACCACGCCGACCTGGCTCGACGAGCCACGCGCCTACCGCTCGGTGCGCACCCGGCGCGTCCTGTCGTTTTTCTTCGACTACACGCTCGTGCTGCTCCTCTGCGTGCCCGTCTACTTCGTGGTGACGCTGCTCGGCGTCGTGACCCTCGGGCTCGGCTTCCTGCTCTACGGCGCCATCTTCCCGCTCGTGGCCATCCCCTACGTCGCCTTCACCATGGGCGGCGCGGGTCAGGCGACGCCGGGCATGCGACTGTTCGACCTGCGCATCGAGCGGCTCGACGGTCGCAAGGTCGATCCGACTCTGGCCGTCCTGCACGGCGTCCTGTTCTGGGCCGGCAATGTGCTGACGAGCGGCTTCATCGTGTTGCTGGCGCTGTTCACGCCGCGCAAGCAGCTGGTGCAGGATCTGCTCCTCGGCACCGTCGTCACACGGCGGTCCTGATCCCGGGTCGGGTCCGCGGATTTTGTCGGCCGCGACGTTGCGGTCGACTTTCCAAATCGCGGGTTTGACTCCACATTCGACCCTGACACGTCGCGACCGGTTGGGCCGCGCCCGGACGACGAGGCGACGCAGGTTTCGATGACGGCCCATCCGCAGACGCCTCAGTTCTTTCTCACCTCCCCGTCCGCCTGCCCCTATCTGCCCGGCCAGCTCGAACGGAAGGTGTTCACCCACCTCGTCGGCCACCGGGCGCCCGAGCTTCTGGATCTCCTGACGCAGGGCGGCTTCCGGCGTTCGCAGAACATCGCCTATCGGCCCGCCTGCGAGCGATGCCGGGCCTGCGTCTCCGTGCGCATCCTCGTCGACGAGTTTTCGCCGACGAAGTCGATGAAGCGCGTGGCGCAGACCAATCGCGATCTCGTCGGGAGGATCAGCACGGCCGAACCGTCGAGCGAGCAGTACGCTCTGTTCCGGCGCTATCTCGACGCGCGCCATTCGCGCGGCGGCATGTCCGAGATGTCGGTGCTCGACTATGCGATGATGGTGGAGGATAGCCAAGTCGACACGCGCATCATCCAGTATCGCCGCAAGGGCCCGGACTCGCGCATCACCCACCGCTCGGACGGCGACCTGATGGCGGTGGCCCTCAGCGACGTGATGGCCGACGGTATGTCGATGGTCTATTCGTTCTTCGATCCCGCCGAGGATGGCCGCAGCCTCGGCACGTTCATGATCCTCGACCATATCGAGCGCACGCGCGCTCTCGGCCTGCCCTATCTTTACCTCGGCTACTGGGTCGATGGATCCAGCAAGATGGACTACAAGATTCGATACCAGCCGCAGCAGCACCTGACACCGCGCGGCTGGGAGCGATACGATTCCGCCATGCCGAAGGCGCCGCCGCCGATCCTCCCCTGACGCTTCGGCTTTTTCTTTCAACCGGCTGAACGGCTTCGAATTTAGCGCCGATCTTCACCTCTCAGGTGAAGCGGCCGCTCTTCGGGAAACCCTTCGGCACCAGCCGGCCGGCCTGTGCGCGGTCGCCGCGCCACTCCACGAGATCGGCCTCGGACCGGTTGTGGGTGCGCCCGGCCGTATCACTCCAGCCAAGCCCGTCCGCCATCCGGAACACCTTGAGGTCGGCGAGCCCGCCATCCTTGAACCGCTGCAGCCGAACGCCCTTGCCGCGCGTCATCTCGGGCACCTGCGCGAGCGGGAAGACGACCATCTTGCGGTTGTCGCCCACCGTCGCCACGCTGTCGCCCAAGCCGATCCGCTCGGCGCGCACGAGACGCACTGGCGCCGCGACGTTGAGGATCTGCTTGCCCTTGCGCGTGCCCGAGAGCAGCTCCGCCTCGGAAACGACGAAGCCGTTGCCGTCGCTGGAGGCGACGAGCCGGCGCGCCGCGGGGTCGGCGACGAAGCCGAGCGCGATGTCCTGGTCGTCCTCCAGCTCGATCGCCAAGCGGATGGGATCGCCCGTCCCGCGCCCGCCCGGCAGCTTGTCGGCGCCGAGCGTGAAGGCCCGCCCGTTCGTCGACAGGAAGATGAGCTTGTCGGTGGTCAGCGCCGGAAAGGCGAACTTCAAGCCATCGCCATCCTTGTAGGCGACGTTGGAAAGGTCGGCGAGATGGCCCTTCAGCGCCCGCAGGAACCCCTTCTGCGAGAGGATCACCGTCACCGGCTCCTTCTCGATGAGGGCCACCGCGAGATCGTCGAGCGAACGCTCCGGCGCGTCGGCGAAGAGCGTGCGGCGCTTGCCGAGCTTGGTCTTCTTCGAAAAGGCCTCGCGGACCTCGCGCACCTCGGCGGCGACGCGGCCCCACTGCAGGTCGGCCGATCCGAGCAGCGCCACCTTGTCGGCCCGCTCGGCGGAGAGCTGGTCGAACTCCTTCTTCAG
Organism: Aureimonas pseudogalii; assembly: GCF_014196835.1. GTDB lineage: Bacteria > Pseudomonadota > Alphaproteobacteria > Rhizobiales > Rhizobiaceae > Aureimonas > Aureimonas pseudogalii. Next base: position 236,286 of record NZ_JACIEK010000005.1, on the reverse strand, counting down.
CTCGAACTCCTCCAGCTTGCGCAGCGAGCGCAGGCGCATGTTGAGGATCGATTCGGCCTGGAGGTCGGAAAGCTCGAAGGTGGTCATCATGACCTGCTTGGGCTCGTCCTCCTCGCGGATGATGCGGATCACCTCGTCGAGATTGAGGAAGGCGATGAGGTAGCCCGACAGGATCTCCAGCCGCCGCTCGATCTGATCCAGCCGAAACTGCGAGCGCCGCAGCAGCACCTCGCGCTGGTGCGCCAGCCACTCGGCCAGCACCTCCTTCAGCGACATGACGCGCGGCACCTTGCCGCCGGAGAGCACGTTCATGTTCAGCGGAATACGGGATTCCAGATCGGTGGTGCGGAACAGCGACTCCATCAGCAGTTCGGGATCGACCGTGCGCGCCTTCGGCTCCAGCACGACGCGCACGTCCTCGGCCGATTCGTCGCGGATGTCGGCGAGCAGCGGCAGCTTCTTGGCCATCAAGAGGTCGGCGATCTTCTCGATCAGCCGCGACTTCTGCACCTGATAGGGGATCTCGGTGACCACAACGACGTAGCCGCCGCGCCCCTGCTCCTCACGCTCCCACTTGGCGCGCACCCGGAACGAGCCGCGCCCCGTGGCATAGGCCTCGCGGATCACCTCGCGCCCGTCCACGATGATGCCGCCGGTCGGGAAGTCCGGTCCCTGCACGAACTTCAGCAGTTGGTCGAGATCGGCCTGCGGATCCTCGATCAACTTCAACGCGGCGTCGCAGAGTTCCGCGGCGTTGTGCGGCGGGATCGAGGTCGCCATGCCCACCGCGATGCCCGAAGCGCCGTTGGCGAGAAGGTTCGGGAAGGCGCCCGGCAGCACGATCGGCTCCTGGTCCTCCTCGTTGTAGGTGGGCCGGAAATCGACGGCGTTCTCGTCGATGCCGCGCAGCAAGAGCGTCGCGACGTCGGTCATCCGCGCCTCGGTGTAGCGCATGGCCGCGGCGCTATCGCCATCAATATTGCCGAAATTGCCCTGCCCGTCGATCAGCGGATAGCGGATCGCGAAATCCTGCGCGAGACGCACGAGCGCGTCGTAGATCGAGGCGTCGCCATGCGGATGGAACTTGCCCATCACGTCGCCGACGATGCGCGCGCATTTCTTGTAGCCCTGGCCAGGGTCGAGGCGTAGCACGCGCATCGCATGGACGATCCGCCTGTGCACCGGCTTCAAGCCGTCGCGCACGTCCGGCAGGGCGCGGCCCATGATGGTGGACAGCGCATAGGCGAGATAGCGCTCCTCCAGCGCTGCCCGAAGGTCGATCGGTTCGATGTCGCCGCCATCGGCAGGAGGATCAACGGTCTTGGCCATGCGAGACCCGATAGCCGAAAGGCCGCTTGGGAACAAGCAAGGAACAAACCGGCTCGGCCGAGCACATTCGCCTTCCGCGGCCAACAGGCTTTCGTGAAAGCGCCGGCCGCCTTCCCATCGGAGGGCGAACCGCCATAATAGAGGCCTGTTCGCCCTTCCTGGCTGGTCGCACGAACCGTTCAGCCGCGGTCCATCCTTCGAAAGGTCCTTTCCGCATGTCCGCACTTTCCGCCCGCAGCGTCCTGGCGGGCCTCGCGCTCGTTCTCGCCGGCTCCACCTCCGCTCTCGCCGCCGACGCGCAGGCCTTCGGCGAGCGCCTGAAGAGCGTCATGGCCGGCCAGTCGGTCGTGCTCTCCTATGCCGGCGCGACCGCGGACGGCGACGACGTGGTGCTCGGCGACGCCAAGATCACGCCGCAGCGCCCCGGCGCCGAGGCGCTCGGTCTCGGCGACCTGCGCTTCGAGGACGTCGCCGGTTCGACGCCCGAGGGCTGGCGCGCCGGCCGCGTCGTGCTGAACGACGTCGATCAGGCGGAGGGCGGCACGCGCGTCACCGTTTCGGGCGCCTCCGTCGAAGGCTTGTCGCTGAAGGGCACGAACGACACCTCCGCGGCCCTGTCGCCCGTCTATTTCGAGCGCGCCAATGTCGGCACGGTCGGCATCGAGAAGGACGGCAAGTCGGTGGTCGGCGTCGAGAACGTGCGCCTGCAGAACGCGGGATCGGCGACCGAGGGCTACCGCTCGACCTTCGACGTCGGCAAGTTCCGCGTGAACACCACGGCCTCGGGCGCGCCGGGCGGCGCAGCCGTGATGACCGAACTCGGCTATCCGCAGGTCAGCGGCGACGTCAGCGGCGTCGCCTCCTGGAACCCGCAGAGCGGCGCGCTCACCCTATCGCCGCTGCAGATCGAGGTGGACGATGCCGGCGAACTCGCCTTCGCCTACACGATCACCGGCTACACGCCGAGCTTCATCCAGTCGCTGGCGCAGCTCTCCGAGCAGATGAAGGCGACCAACGGCCAATCCGAGGGTGCGGGCATGGCGGTGATCGGACTGGTCTCGCAGCTCTACCTGCAGTCCGCCTCGCTCGAGTTCGAGGACCGCTCGCTGACCAACCGCCTGCTCGACTATTTCGCCAAGCAGAACAACCAGAGCCGCGAGCAGCTCGTCTCCTCGCTGACCGGCATGATGCCGCTGGCGCTCGGCACCCTGCAGAATCCGGCCTTCCAGGCCAAGGTCTCGGGCGCCGTCACCGACTTCCTGCAGAACCCGAAGTCGCTGCGCATCGAGATCGCGCCACCCGCCCCGGTGCCGGCGACGCAGATCATCGGCGCCGCGATGGGCGCGCCGCAGACGCTGCCGCAGGTTCTGAACGTCGACGTGCGCTCGGGCAACTGACGACCCGGACGAGACAAACCGCCGCCGCCGGGCAACCGGGGCGGCGGCGCGGCCGTTGCGCCGACATGCCGTCTCACGAGTCCGACCCGCTTCTCGTTACCCTGCGCTTCGACGAGCCGTCCTTCCGACGCTTCCAGTCCGAGCGCCGACAGCATTTTCCGCCCGCACGCAACATCGTGCCGGCGCATCTCTCGCTCTTCCACAAGCTGCCCGGCGAGGAGATCGGCGCGATCGTCGCCGACCTTCGCGAGGCGACGAAGGAGCAGCGCGGCGCCATTCCGCTGGCGATCACCGGGCTGCGCTTCCTCGGGTACGGTACGGCCTATACGATCGCCTCGCCCGCGCTCGACGTGTTGCGCGCCGACCTCGCCCGCCGCTGGTCCAGCTGGCTGACGCCGCAGGACGCGCAGCGCTTCTCGGCTCACGTCACGATCCAGAACAAGGCGCCGGCCGGCGAGGCCAAGGCGCTTCATGCCGCGCTGAATGCGGCGTTCGTACCCTTCGCGGCCGAGGCGACGGGCCTTCTTCTCTGGCACTATCGTGGCGGCCCTTGGGAGCCGGCGGGCGCCTTTCCCTTCCCCGAACCGGAAGCGTGAAAAAGGGCGCCGCAGCGTCCTTTTTCGTCAGTCGTAGAACCCGGCCTCAGGCCTTGGGCGCGGGCGGAGCGACGCGGATGCCGAGATCGCGCAGCTGCGGGTTCGACGCCTCCGACGGCGCGTTCATCAGGAGATCGAAGGCCTGCTGGTTCATCGGGAACATGGTGATCTCGCGCAGGTTCTTGACGCCGCAGAGCAGCATCACGATGCGGTCGACGCCCGCCGCCATGCCGCCATGCGGCGGCGCGCCATACTGGAAGGCGCGGTAGAGCGCGCCGAAGCGCTCCTCGACGTCGGCGCGCGAGTACCCGGCGATCTCGAAGGCCTTGACCATCGTCTCGGGCAGCTGGTTGCGGATGCCGCCCGACGCGATCTCGAAGCCGTTGCAGACGATGTCGTACTGGTAGGCCTTGAGCGACAGGGGCTCCTGGCTTTCCAGCGCCTCGATGCCGCCCTGCGGCATCGAGAAGGGGTTGTGCGCGAAATCGACCTTCTTGTTCTCCTCGTCCCATTCGTAGAACGGGAAGTCGATGATCCAGGCGAGCTCGAAGCGCTCGCGGTCGACGAGGTTCAGCTCCTCGCCGACGCGGGTGCGCGCCGCGCCGGCGAAGGCCGCGAAGGTCTTCGGCACGCCGGCCACGAAGAAGCAAGCGTCGCCCGCCTCGAGGCCGAGCTGGGTGCGGATCGCCTCGGTGCGCTCCTCGCCGATGTTCTTGGCGAGCGGGCCGGCGCCGCCGAGCGCCCCCGCCTCGTCGCGCCAGAAGATGTAGCCGAGGCCCGGCTGGCCCTCGCCCTGCGCCCAGGCGTTCATCCGGTCGCAGAAGGCGCGGGAGCCGCCGGTCTTGGCGGGGATCGCCCAGATCTCGACGGCCGGGTCCTTCGCGATCATCCCGGCGAAGACCTTGAAGCCCGAGCCCGCGAAATGCTCGGTCACGGCCTGCATCTCGATGGGGTTGCGAAGGTCCGGCTTGTCGGAGCCGTATTTGCGGATCGCCTCGGCATAGGGAATGCGGCGGAAGGTCTGCGACACCGGCTTGCCGTCGGCGAAATCCTCGAAGATGCCGCGGATCACCGGCTCCATCGTCTGGAAGATGTCCTCCTGCTCGACGAAGCTCATTTCGAGGTCGAGCTGATAGAACTCGCCGGGCAGGCGGTCGGCGCGCGGGTCCTCGTCGCGGAAGCAGGGCGCGATCTGGAAGTAGCGGTCGAAGCCGCTCATCATGATCAGCTGCTTGTACTGCTGCGGCGCCTGCGGCAGCGCGTAGAACTTGCCCTGGTGGATGCGGCTCGGCACGAGGAAGTCGCGCGCGCCCTCGGGCGAGGAGGCCGTGAGGATCGGCGTCGAGAACTCGGTGAAGCCGGTCTCGGTCATGCGCCGGCGCATGGCGGCGATGATCTGCGTGCGGCGCACGATGTTCTTGTGCAGCGTGTCGCGGCGCAGGTCGAGGAAGCGGTACTTGAGGCGCACGTCCTCCGGATACTCCTGCTCGCCGAAGACCGGCAGCGGCAGCTCCTTCGACTGCGAGAGCACCTCGATCTCGCGCGCGAAGATCTCGACCTCGCCGGTCGGCAGCTTGGTGTTGACGGTCTCGGGCGTCCGCGCCTTCACCGTGCCGTCGATGCGGATCACCCATTCCGAGCGCACGGTCTCGGCGGCCTGGAAGGCGGGGGATTCGGGGTCCACGACGATCTGCGTCAGGCCGTAATGGTCGCGCAGGTCGATGAAGAGCAGGCCGCCATGGTCGCGCACGCGATGCACCCAGCCCGACAGGCGGACGGTCTCGCCGACATGGGCGGGGCGCAGATCGGCGCAGGTGTGGCTGCGATAGCAATGCATGATTCGGTCTTTCTTTCCGGCGGACGGGCGAACCCGCCGCGCGAAGCGCGTGCCGAAGCACCGGCGCCCGCGCCCTGATTTGGGGCGGAAAAGCGCATGGAGGCCCCATCCTGTCAAGATTTCGGGCTCGGAGCGCCCGTCGATCCGGCCTCGGCGCGGGCGAAAGCGGTGAATTGGCTCCGCTTCGCCCGAGCCCCCGTGCAACGCGGGAAAAAGACGTTCTATAAGGAGGGATGGAGCCGATCATCACGACCACCGCCCTGGCGGACGCCTGCAAGACCCTCGCGAAGGCCGAGTTCGTCACGGTCGACACCGAGTTCATCCGCGAGACCACCTTCTGGCCCGAGCTCTGCCTCATCCAGATGGCATCCGACGACCTCGCGGTGCTCGTGGATCCGCTGGCCGAGGGCATCGACCTCGCGCCGTTCTTCGCGCTCATGGCCGATGCCGGCGTGCTGAAGGTGTTCCATGCAGCGCGGCAGGACATCGAAATCATCCACAAGCTCGGCGGGCTGATCCCCGCCCCGCTCTTCGACACGCAGGTCGCGGCCATGGTCTGCGGCTTCGGCGAATCGATCGCCTACGACGCGCTGGTGGCGCGCACCTCGGACGGGCGCATCGACAAGACCTCGCGCTTCACCGACTGGCGCCGTCGTCCGCTGTCGCCCGACCAGCTCGAATACGCGCTGGCCGACGTGACGTATCTGCGCGACGCCTATCGCTTTCTTGCGAAAGCGTTGGAGGTCGAAAAGCGCGAGGACTGGCTGGAAGACGAGATGGCGGTTCTCGCCGACCCCAAGACCTACGACATTCATCCCGACGACGCCTGGCGCCGACTGAAGCTGCGCATTCGCAAGCCGATCGAGCTGGCGGTACTGAAGGAGGTCGCGGCCTGGCGCGAGCGCGAGGCGCGCGCCCGCGACCAGCCGCGCTCGCGCGTCCTGAAGGACGACGCGGTCTACGAGATCGCGCAGCAACAGCCGAAGGACGAAGCCGCACTGTCTCGCCTGCGCACGGTCTCCAAGGGCTTCGAGCGCTCCAGCGCCGGGCGCGACATCCTCGCCGCCGTGGCGCGCGCCGCCGCCATCCCGAAGGCCGAGCTGCCGCCGGTGCCGAAGGCGCCGAACCTGCCGGACGGCACCGCGTCAGCGGTGGAGTTCCTGCGGGTGCTGCTCAAGATCGTGGTCGAGGAACGCGGCGTCGCCGGCCGCCTCATCGCGTCGGCCGACGATCTCGAGAAGCTCGCGGTCGATGGCGAGCGCGCCAATGTCGGCGCGCTGCAGGGCTGGCGGCGGGAGCTCTTCGGCGAGCGCGCGCTCGAACTGCTCGCCGGCCGCTCGGCCCTGGTCTACCGCGACCGGCGTGTCGAGGTGGTCAAGCTCTGACCCCCTCCTCCCCTCGATCGGGCGTCAGCGCACCTCCATGCGCAGCGTCCGCTCGATGATCTTGGCGAAGGCCTGAAGCCGGGCTTCGGGGCGCTCGCCGAGAAGACCGGCGAGATCCCGTGGAATGACCAGAGTGAAGCCGCCGCGCGGATCCTGCGCCCAACGCAGGCGTTCGAGAACACCAGGCATCGCCGCGGTCAGCAGGTAGGTGACGCGAAAGAGCGAAGCGAGAATGCGCGCCAGCGTCAGCGTGCGCGTCTCGACGACATGGCCCATGTTGGCGATCGAATCGGGATCGAACGAGCCCTCGTAGCGATAGTAGTTGGCGAGGCCGAGATAGGCCCTGCCGGCATGGTCCACCGCCGGAAAGTTGGCGTTGACGATGATCGACATGCTCTGGCGCCCGCGATAGTCGGGATGGGCGCGCCAGGAGATGTCCGTCAGCAGGCAGGCGGCCTTGCGCAAACGCTCCTCACCGGGCGTCTCGTGGATGCCGAGCGCAGCGAAGGTCCGCGACGACCACTCCACCAGTTCCTCGTTGTGGCGCGGCGAGCGCGAGCGCAGGAACGACAGTTCGTGCGCCGATTCCATCAGCGGATCCTTGGCCTTCTCCGCCGCGTCCAGCCGGGCGTGCAGGTAGCCCTCGCGCACGCCATAGGCCGAGAGCACGATCTCCGAGGGCTTGAGATGGGTGATGACGGCTTGGAGCGTGACCGCGCCGAAGGCCAGCAGCGCCCGGCGGCTGCGCGAGATGGCGGCGATGCCCGGCAGCTTGTCGGGGTCGGCCTTAATGACCGAGGCGAGGAAGTCGGCGATCGCGGCCGGCTTGACGCTGTAGCCGTGCATCACGTGCAGCGGATAGCCGGTCTGCTCCATGTGCAGCTTGAAGAGGTTGCGCCAGGTACCGCCCACCGCGAAGAACGGCCGCCCAGTCGCGACGCCGGCAAAACCCGTGGCGATGACGTGGCTCTCGGCGATGGCGCGCGCCTTGGCAACGTCGTTGCCGGAGAGATCCTGCAGGCGCAGCCCCCCGAGCGGCATGGTGACGCCCTGCCCGATCCTGCCCCCCGCGACGTCGACGATCTCCAGCGACCCGCCGCCGAGGTCGCCGGCGATGCCGTCCGGCGCGTGGAAGCCGGAGACGACGCCCTCGGCGGCGAAATGCGCCTCGTCAGCGCCCGACAGAATGGTGATCGAGCAGCCGATTGCGGCCTCGGCCGCCCGCACGAAGTCCGGCCCGTTGGTGGCCTCGCGCGCGGCGGCCGTTGCGATCGGGTGAATTTCGGTGACGCCCGATTGCGCGCACAGCGCCCGGAAGCGCGACAGTGCCGAGAGCGCGCTCGCCACCGCCTTGTCGTCGAGGCGGTTGGTCTGCGCCAGCCCGCGGCCAAGACCGCTCAGCACCTTCTCGTTGAAGAGCACGGTCGGCGCGCGCGTGTTGCCCTCGTAGATGACGAGACGCACCGAATTGGAGCCGATGTCGACGACCGCCACGGGCGTACGCCCGGGAATGCGTCCGTGCGGGAGGGGGTCAGTCGAAACGGGAGTGCTCCGCACGTTGTCTGGCGATAAGCTTCGGCGCATTCGATTTCAGGGCTTTCCCGCGTCCCGAGAGGCTCGGATTGGTCATGAAGTAGCGCTGGGCGTTGAACGGCTGCTCGCCTGGCAGGGGCACGATGCGCCGCGAGGTGCCGTCCGACAGAACCGACCAGCTCTGCTGATTGTCGAGGATGTTGGCGAGCATGATCTGCGAGAGAACCTGGCTGTGGACCGTGGGCGTGGTGATCGGGATCAGCGTCTCGACGCGTCGATCGAGGTTTCTCGGCATCATGTCGGCCGAGCCCATGTAGACGATCGCCTTTTCCGAAGGAAGCCCGTGGCCGGCGCCGAAGCAGAAGATGCGGCTGTGCTCGAGGAAGCGCCCGACGATCGACTTGACGCGGATGTTCTCGGAGAGGCCGGGCACCCGCGGGCGCAGGCAGCAGATGCCGCGCACGATGAGGTCGATCTCGACGCCGGCCTGACTCGCTCGGTAGAGCGCGTCGATGATCTGCGCGTCGACGAGCGAGTTCATCTTCATCCAGATCTGGCCGGAGCGTCCGGCCTTCTCGTGCTCGATCTCCTCCTCGATGTGCTGAAGGATGCGCTTGCGCAGCGTCAGCGGCGAGATCGCGAGCTTGCGAAGCTCGGTCGGCTCGGCGTAGCCGGTGATGTAGTTGAAGATCAGCGAGACGTCGTGCGCGATGTCCGGGTCGGCCGTGAAGTAGGAGAGGTCGGTGTAGACCTTCGCGGTGATCGGGTGGTAGTTGCCGGTGCCCAGATGCACGAAGGAGGTGATCTTGCCCTCCTCGCGGCGCACCACGAGCGACAGCTTGGAATGCGTCTTCTTCTCGATGAAGCCGAAGACCACCTGCACGCCGGCGCGCTCGAGATCGCGCGCCCAGCGGATGTTGGCCTCCTCGTCGAAGCGCGCCTTCAGCTCCACCAGCGCCGTCACCGACTTGCCGGCCTCGGCAGCGTCGATCAGCGCGCGCACGATCGGCGAGTCGTTGGAGGTGCGGTAGAGCGTCTGCTTGATGGCGAGGACGTGGGGGTCGAGCGCGGCCTGGCGCAGGAACTGCACCACCACGTCGAAGCTCTCGTAGGGGTGGTGGACGACGATGTCCTTCTCGCGGATGGCCGCGAAGCAGTCGCCGTTGTGCTCGCGGATGCGCTCGGGAAAGCGCGGGATGTAGGGGTCGAACTTCAGGTCGTCGCGCGGCAGCTTGACGATCTGCGACACCGATTCCAGCGCCAGCAGCCCGTCCATCACCGAGATGCGGTTCTCGGCGACGCCGAGTTCGCTGGCGACGAAGTTGCGCAGCGACTCGGGCATGGCGTGGTCGAACTCGATGCGGATCACCGAGCCGCGCCGGCGACGCTTGAGCGCGGTCTCGAACAGGCGCACGAGATCCTCGGCCTCTTCCTCGACCTCGATGTCCGAGTCGCGGATGATGCGGAACGTGCCCTGCCCGCGCACCCGGTAGCCCGGGAAGAGCTTGACGATGAAGGCGGCGACAACGCTCTCCAGCGGCACGAACCGCGCCTGCCCGCCCTCGGTCAGCGGCATCTCGATGAAGCGCTGCAGCGCCACCGGCAGGCGCAGGAGCGCGTTCATCGACTGCTTGTCGCGCTCGCGCACGAGCGACAGCGCCATCGAGAAGCCGAGATTGGGAATGAACGGAAACGGGTGCGCCGGGTCGATCGACAGCGGCGTGAGGACCGGGAAGATCGCCTCGTCGAAATGGCGCTCCAGCCAGACGCGGTCGTCCCTCTTCAGGTCACCGGCAGCGACGATGAGGATGTTGGCGGCCTTCAGCTCCTTCACCAGCACGGCGAGCGAGGCCTGCTGCTCCTCCTGAAGAATGACGATCTCGCTGAGCACCCGGTCGAGCTGCTCCTGCGGCAGCAGCCCGTCGTCGCTGCGCACGGTCACCTTCTCGCGCACCTGCCCGGCGAGGCCGGCGACGCGCACCATGAAGAACTCGTCGAGATTGCCGGCCGAGATCGAGAGGAAGCGGACGCGCTCCAGCAGCGGCTGCGCGGCGTTCTGCGACTCTTCGAGAACCCGGCGGTTGAACTGCAGCCAGGAAACCTCGCGGTTGACGAACCGGTCGGCGGGCAGTTCGGCCAGCGGCGCGGGCGGCACGGGCACCGGCGCCGCGACGGGCACGATGCCGGCGGCCTCCATCAGCGGCTGGTCGGGCTGGTCCTGCAGCGCCTCCCCTTCGAGCGTCTCGTCGTCGGCGAGGTCTCCATCGACGGCCGACGCGACGTCCTGCACGCTCGCGTCCTTGGTCCGGCGCGTGGGGCGACGACGCGGCGCGGTGGCGGGTTCGACCTTGGGCTTTTCGGTGGAGATCGAATCGGTCATCGCGCTCGGACGGTCCTTCTGCCCATGGATCGCTCGCTCCTATGACGTTCCCACGACTGTTTCATGACGGCTCCCCCGACTCCAGCGCCATTTCGCGCAGCACTCGCTGCAGCAGCGTCCGGTTGATCGGGCCCTTGGCCGCGAGTGCCTCGCGATCGAGCCGCCGCACGAGTTCCGCGGCGGCCTCCAGCGAGCGCTCCATGCGCGACAAGGCGAAGAAGGCGAGCTTGGGATCGAACTCGATCTGACGGTCGGAGGCGAGTTTCAGCAGCACGCCGAGCAGCAGATCCTCGTCGGGCGCCGCGAGCTCGACGATCGTCGCCGCGCGCAGCCGCGAGCGAAGGTCGGCGAGGCGGATCGGCAGCGCGGCGGGCAGCAGACGGGAGGTCGCGAGCACGCTGCCCCCTCCGAGACGCGCCGCGTTGAGGAGGGCGAACAACGCCGCCTCGTCGTAGGGCGTCCGGTCGAGATCCTCGACGAGCACCGCGAAGGGCGCCGCGGGAAGCTCCGCCGCGTCGTCGAAACTCACGGCACTGGCCCGCTCGCCCCAGGCGGCGGCGATGTGCGTCTTGCCCGAGCCCGGCGGCCCGGCGACCACGAGCACGGGATGCGGCCAGTCCGGCCAGGTGTCGATGGCGCCGATCGCCAGCGCGTTGGCCTCGCTCGCCACCAGGTCGTCGCGCGCCAGCGAGGTCCGGGTGGGGAGATCGAACGGGATCTGCGCGGGCATGCGAGTCGTCAATCGGGCAGTCCGAGGCGTGGATCGACCGGCTTGGCAATGGACGCGCCCGTGGTCTCCGCGCCGATCTGGCGAGACCCCGCATTCGCCTCGATCGTGCGGCCGAAATAGACCTCGCTCGTCAGGTACTGCTGGATCACGAAGCGAACGAGCACGCCCACCACCGCCGCGGCGGGCACGGCCATGAGGAGGCCGACGAAGCCGAACACCGCGCCGAAGGCAAAGAGCGCGAACATCAGCCAGACCGGATGCAGCCCCACCGAGGCGCCGACGAGCTTGGGCTGCAGGATGTTGCCCTCCACGAACTGGCCGGTGAAGAACACGCCGGCCACCGCCGCCACCCAGATCCAGTCCGGCGCGAACTGGACGAGCGCGACGCCGACCGCGATGACGAGGCCGATGGCCGAGCCGACATAGGGAATAAAGGAGATGATGCCGGCGAAGAAGCCGATGAGCAGGCCGAAGTTCAGCCCCACGGCGGTGAGACCCACCGCGTAGTAGGTGCCGAGGATGAGGCAAACGCTGCCCTGCCCGCGCACGAAGCCGGCCACCGAGCGGTCGATCTCGCGCGCCAGCCGGCGCACGGTGTTCACGTGCTGGCGCGGCACCAGCGCGTCGATCTTGGCGATCATCCGGTCCCAGTCGAGCAGCAGGTAGAAGGCGACCACCGGCGTCACCACGAAGAGCGACAGGAAGTTCACCACCGCGAGGCTCGAGGTCCAGAGCGAGGCGACGAGCGAGGTGACGAAGCCCGAGAGCTGGCGCACGACCGCCTGGAAATCCTGCTGCAGCGTCTGGTCGCCGCCTTCCACGAAGCGCGAGAGCGGCCCCGCCCGCAGCTCCTGCGCCAGCTCCTGCAGGCGTCCGAGATATTGCGGCAGCCGCTCGACGAAGCCGGCCACCTGCCCCCCGATCACCGGCACCAGCACCAGGAGCACCAGCGTGATGACGATGATGAAGGTGACGAGGATGAGAAGGCTCGCCATCAGCCGCGAGAGCCCGCGCCGCACCAGCCAGTCGGCGATGGGATCGAGGAAATAGGCCATCACCATGCCGAGCACGAACGGCAGGAGGATGCCCCGAAAGAACCAGAGCAGCAGCACCACGACCAGCGCCGTCAGGCTCCAGAACAGGATCTGGCGTTGCAAGAGGCGGCTTCGATCGTAGACCATGCGTCACTCCGGACCGGACGGCGTGCGGGACGTCAGGATCCTCGCGCGGTCGATCGGAGATAGGCAGCCGCGCGGAATCGGGTCAAGGCTCCCCGTCGCAAAGCGAGGCGCTTGTGTGCTGTTTCGACTTCCCGAGCAGGCCGAAAGGGTTGCTCGCGGGTTTCGATCGTGTCAACTCGCCCCAAACGAGGAAGCCGCCATGACCGCCGAGACACCCAACGGTTTGACCTATGCCGCCACCGGCGTCGACATCGATGCGGGCAACGAACTCGTGCGCCGCATCAAGCCTCTGGTGCGCTCCACCCGCCGGCCGGGCGCCGACGGCGAGATCGGCGGGTTCGGCGGGCTCTTCGACCTCAAGGCCGCCGGCTTCACCGACCCGGTTCTCGTGGCGGCCAACGACGGCGTCGGCACCAAGCTGAAGATCGCGATCGACACGGGTCTCCACGACACGATCGGCATCGACCTCGTGGCGATGTGCGTCAACGACCTCGTGGTGCAGGGCGCCGAGCCGCTGTTCTTCCTCGACTATTTCGCCACCGGCAAGCTCGACCCAGCGCAGGGCGAGGCGATCGTGGCCGGCATCGCGGAGGGCTGCCGACAGGCCGGCTGTGCGCTGATCGGCGGCGAGACCGCCGAGATGCCCGGCCTCTACGCCGAGAAGGACTACGACCTCGCGGGCTTCGCCGTGGGCGCCGCCGAGCGCGGACGCCTGCTGCCTTCGGCCGATCTCCAGTCCGGCGACATGATCCTCGGCCTCGCCTCCTCGGGCGTCCATTCGAACGGCTATTCGCTGGTCCGCCGCATCGTCGAGACCAGCAGCGCCGCCTACGACGCCCCCGCCCCCTTCGACACCTCGCGCACGCTCGCCGAGGCGCTGATCGCGCCGACGCGGATCTACGTGCGCTCGCTTCTCGCAGCGCTGCGCCAGGACGACGGCATCAAGGCGCTGGCCCACATCACCGGCGGCGGCTTTCCCGAGAACATTCCGCGCGTCCTGCCCGAGCACCTTCGCGCCGACATCGACCTCTTCGCCGTTCCCGTGCCGCCCGTCTTCGGCTGGCTGGCGCGGACCGGAGGCGTGGCGGAAGCCGAGATGCTGCGCACCTTCAACTGCGGCATCGGCATGATCGTGGTGGTGTCGGAGGCGGAAGCCGCGGCCGTCGCGGCGATGCTGCAGAGCGAGGGCGAGACCGTGGTGCCGCTCGGCCGCATCCTGCCGCGCGAGGGGGAGGCCGCCGTCACCTTCAACGGGACGCTCGCGCTGTGAGCGCAGTCCCGCGCAAGCGCGTGGCCGTGCTGATCTCCGGGCGCGGCTCCAACATGTCGGCGCTGATCGGCGCGGCGATGGACCCGTCCTTTCCCGGCGAGATCGTGGCCGTTCTCTCCAACAAGCCGGACGCCGGCGGGCTCGAGACCGCCGCGCGCTACGGCATTCCCGCCAAGGCCGTGAGCCATCGCGACCACGAGACGCGCGAGAGCCACGAGGCGGCGCTGATCCGCATGCTCGACGAGTTCCGACCCGACATCGTCTGCCTCGCCGGCTACATGCGCTTGCTGACGCGCCGCTTCGTCGAGCACTACAAGGGCCGGATGATCAACATCCACCCCTCGCTGCTGCCGCTCTTCCCGGGCCTCCACACGCACGAACGGGCGCTTCAGGCGGGCATGCGCGTGCACGGCTGCACCGTGCATTTCGTCACCGAGGACATGGACGAGGGCCCGATCATCGCGCAGGCCGCCATCGCGATCGAGCCCGGCGACACGCCGGACCGGCTCTCCGACCGGCTGCTGCGCGCGGAGCACCGGCTCTATCCGCACGCGCTGCGGCTGGTGCTCGATGGCACGGTTCGCATGGAAGACGGCAAGGCGGTGTTTGCGGCCGACGGCTCGGCTACTGCCGCGCCCTCTACCGGTCACGCCGGACGCGACGGCTTCGCGATCATCGTCTCGCCGGACGGGCGCGACGGCTGACGAGGCCCGCCGCCCGAAGGCTCAGGCGGCGCGCACCCACACCCGGTTGTCGTGGAAGGCCGCACCGCCGAAGGGCGCGGCGGGATCGGCCCCGGTCAGGACGTTGATCCCCTCGCCGCGCTCGAACGCCGCATTCGGCCAGAGCCCCTCGTGAATGAGAACGCCGGGTTTGGCCGCCGCGTCGATCTTCAGCGGCATGACGATCTCGCCGCGCGAATTGCCGATCTCCACCCGTATACCATCGGCGAGGCAGAGCCGCGCGGCGTCGTCCGGATGCATGCGCAGTTCCGGCCGCCCCTCGCGCTGGCGCGAACCCTTCGTCTCGGCAAAGGACGAGTTGAGGAACTGGCGCGCCGGCGGCGTCGCCAGACGGAACGGATGTGCCTCGTCCGCCTCTTCGATCAGCGCGGCATGGTCGGGGAAGGCGGGCAGTTCGCCCACCGGCCCGAGCAGCCCCATCGAGGCCGGCGGGCGGTTCGGCGCGGGCATGCCGGCCCAGTCCGGCCGGAAGCGGAACTTGCCGTCCGGCCAGGCGAAGCCTTTCGCGTAGTGCGCGGTCTCGAAGGCTGGCTGCACGTCGATCCAGCGCTCGCGCTCCAGCGTCTCCAGCCCCTCGTAGCCGCTGGCGCGCAGCAACTGGTCGATCAACTCGCGCTCGGTGAGCCCGAAGCCCGGCCGATCGGCGACGCCGAGCCGCTTCGCCAGCTCCTCGACCACGAAATGGTTGGTGCGCACCGTGTCGGGATGCTCGATCAGCTTGGGGCCGAAGAGGATGTGACTCTGGCCGCCGCCGCGATAGATGTCGTCGTACTCCATCGAGGTCGCGGCCGGCAGCACGAGGTCGGCGAGCTTCGCCGTGTCCGTCATGAACTGCTCGTGGACGGCGACGAAGAGATCCTCGCGCAGCAGCCCGCGCACCACGTCACGCTGCTCGGGGCAGACATTGGCGGGGTTGGTGTTCTGCACGATCATCGCCGTCACCGGCGGACCGCCGGCCAGCGCGTCGCGGTCTCCGGTGAGGACGGCGCCGATGCGCGACTGGTCGAGATGGCGGATCGCGGGATCCTGGTCGCCGCGCCCCTCGATGAGACGCTTGTCGAAGTTCCAGATGGCGCCGTTGTTGTGGAAGGCGCCGCCGCCCTCGTGCCGCCAATGGCCGAAGACGGTGGGCACGCTGAGCGCCGCATGCATCGCCACCGCGCCGTTGCGCTGGCGCGAGAAGCCGTAGCCGAGGCGGAAGAACGAGCGGGGGTTGCGCCCGACCAGCGTCGCGAAGGCCTCGATCTCCTCGACGCCGAGGCCGGTGATGCCGGCCGCCCATTGCGGCGTGCGGGTGGCGAGATGCGCCTCCAGCCCGGCGGGGTCGTCGGTATGCTCGGCGAGATAGGCGCGGTCGGCCGTGCCGTCGCGGAAGGCGACGTGCATGAGCGCGCAGGCCAGCGCCCCGTCGGTGCCCGGCCGCAGCTTCAGCGCGAGGTCGGCCTGCTTCATCGTGGCGTTGTCGTAGATGTCGATCACCACGATCTTCGCGCCGCGCTCCTTGCGGGCGCGGATGGCGTGGGTCATCACGTTGACCTGCGTCGCCACCGCGTTGGTGCCCCAGATCACCACGACGTCGGCCTTCGCCATCTCGCGCGGATCGACGCCGGCGAGCCTGCCGGTGCCGGCGACGAAGCCGGTCCAGGCGAGATTGGTGCAGATCGAATCGAACTGGTTGGAATAGCGCTTTGCGTGACGCAGCCGGTTCAGGCCGTCGCGCTGCACGAGGCCCATCGTGCCCGCGTAGAAGTAGGGCCAGACGGCCTCGGACCCGTGCCGCCCCTCGGCTTGAACGAAGCGCTCGGCCACGAGATCGAGCGCGTCGTCCCAAGCGATCTCGCGCCAGCCGCCCTTGCCCTTCGCGCCCACCCGCTGCAGCGGCTTCAGGAGGCGGTCGGGATGGTGGACGCGCTCGGCGTAGCGCGCCACCTTGGCGCAGATGACGCCGGCCGTGTAGCTGTTGTCCTCGGCGCCGCGAACGCGGCCGATCGTGCGGCTGTCGAGGATCTCGACCTCCAGCGCGCAGGTCGAGGGACAATCATGCGGGCAGGCGGTGAAGCCTTTGGTGACGGCGGCGTGCTGATTCATGGAATCAGTCTAGCTGAGCCGACGCATCGTGCATCATTCATTTTCGCGATGCGATGCATTACGCGAGAGGGGTCGGCATGCGATGCCGACCCCTCCGTCATGTGTCGCGTTTGGTCTCAGGCCGCCTGCGCGTAGCGGGCGCGCTCTTCCTGCGAGAGGGCGGGATAGTCGGTGTAGCCCTTCTCGTCGCCGCCGTAGAACGTGTCCTTGTCCCACTCGTTCAACGGCGCGCCGAGTTCGAGCCGCGCGACGAGGTCGGGGTTCGAGATGAACAGTTTGCCGTAGCAGACGAGGTCGACCTTGCCCTCGGCCAGCCGCTCCACCGCAAGATCGAGGTCGTAGTCGTTGTTGCCCATGTAGACGCCGCCGAAGCGCTGGCGGATCGCTTCGTAGTCGAAGCCGTCCTTCTTGCGGTCGCCGCCGGTCTGGCCCTCGATCACGTGCATGTAGAGAAGGCCGCGCTTGGCGAGCTCTTCGACATAGGCGTCGAACAGGCCCTGCTGGTCGCTCTCGGACGAGCCGCCCATCACCGTCACGGGCGAGATGCGGACGCCGACATGCTCCTTGTCCCACGCGGCCACCACGGCATCGACGACCTCGAGCGGAAAGCGCATCCGGTTCTCGACCGAGCCGCCGTAGCGGTCGGTGCGCGTGTTGGTGCCGTCGCGCAGGAACTGGTCGAGCAGGTAGCCATTGGCCGAATGCACCTCGACGCCGTCGAAGCCGGCGGCGCGGGCGTTGCGGGTCGCCTTCACGTAGTCGGCGACGACGCGTGGCAGCTCGGCTTCTTCCAGCGCGCGCGGCGTCTCGTGATCCTTGAAGCCCTCCTCGGTGAAGGCCTTGCCCTCCGGCTTCACCGCCGAGGGCGCGACCGGCGCCGCGCCGCCGGGCTGCAGGTCGGGATGCGAGATGCGGCCGACATGCCAGAGCTGCAGCACGATCTTGCCGCCCTCGGCGTGCACGGCGTCCGTCACCTTCTTCCAGGCGGTGACCTGCTCGTCGGTGTAGATGCCGGGCGTCCAGGCGTAGCCGCGCCCCTCCACCGAGATGTTCGTCGCCTCGCTGATGATGAGGCCGGCGCCGGCGCGCTGGCGATAATACTCGACATGCATCGCCTTCGGCACGCCGTCGGAGGTGGCGCGCGAGCGGGTGAGCGGCGCCATCACGGCGCGGTTGGCGAGGTGGAGCGGGCCGAGGTCGAACGGCTCGAAGAGCTTGGAATGCACCATGTCTGTCCCTTTGCATGGGTTCGCGAAAAAGCGGTTTCGCGGTAGGGAACGCAGAAGTGGGAGCTTCCGCTCCGCATTGCAGCATCGATGCACTGAACGCTGCGTCTCCGGAGCCCGTTTTCGTGAACTATCGCCATGCCTTCCATGCCGGAAACTTCGCCGACGTCGTCAAGCACGCGCTCGTCTGCCATCTCGTCGAGTACCTGAAGCGCAAGGACAAGCCGTTCCGGGTGATCGACACCCATGCCGGCTGCGGGCTCTATGATCTCGGCGCCGACGAGGCCTCGCGCACCGGGGAGCATGTCGAGGGCATCACCCGGCTCATGGCCTCGCCCGCCTGGGACGATCCGTCTCTCGCGAGCTACCGCGGCGTCGTGGAAAAGGTGCGCGAAGCCTTCGGCGCGCAGGCCTATCCGGGCTCGCCGATGATCGCGCGGCGCCTCCTGCGGCGGCAGGACCGGCTGTCCGCCTACGAGCTGCACCCCGAGGACGCCCGCCGTCTCGCCGCCACCTTCGCCGGCGATCCGCACGTCAAGGCGATCGAGCTCGACGGCTGGCTGGCGCTCGGCGCCCATCTGCCGCCGAAGGAGAAGCGCGGACTGGTGCTGATCGACCCGCCCTTCGAGGAGAGCGACGAGATCGAGCGGATCGTCGAGGGTCTGCGCCGCGCCACGCAGCGCTGGCCCGGCGGCATCTATGCCGTGTGGTATCCGATCAAGCAGCGGGCGCGGCTCGAGCGCTTCCACCAGCTGCTGCGCGAGAGCGGGATTCGCGACGTCGTGGCCGCCGACTTCTACCGCGAGCCGTTGCGCGCCGACGAGCGCCTCGTCGGCAGCGGGCTGGTGGTGGTCAACCCGCCCTACACCTTCCGCGACGAGGCGAGCGCCACGATGAAGACCCTCCTCCCGGTGCTCGGGAGCGGTTCAGCTGCAAATTGTGGCATCCTTGCGCTGGCCGCGGAGTGACGCGAGTGCAATATAACGGGCTAAGAAATCCTAAACCGGCCGATTGCGCCGGACCGAGTCGATACGGGAAACCCACCATGCGCCATCGCCTTGCCGCCCTTCTCGCCAGCGCGCTGAGCCTGTCGGCAGTGCTTCCCGCCATCGCCGCCGACTATTACGAGGCTTCGCGTCAGCCGGCGCCAATCGTCGCCAATGCGCTGGTGCCGAGTTGCGAGGACCCGCGCGTCGTCGCGCAGGTCGAGGATCAGTTCGAATACGGCGCGCCGCGCATGATCCCGGCCGATCTCGCCATCGTCGAGTTCTCCAACCTGATGGAAAAGGCCTACCACCCACTCGGCGGCTACAAGGAAGTCGAGCGGCGCTACTGCCAGGGCACCGTCCTCGTCTCGACCGGCGAGCACCGCACGGTCTACTACGTCGTCGAGTACCCGATGGGCTATGCCGGCATCAGCTGGCGTGCCGAGGGCTGCGTGCTCGGCCTCGACAAGTGGAAGATCTACGGCGCCAACTGCGAATCGCTGCGTCGATTCTGAACGCGGCCCTTCCCTTCCGATCGAGGCGCCCGGCATGAAGCTGCTCTACTCCAAGGCCTCGCCCTATTCGTCCAAGGTGCGCATGGCCGCGCATCTCTGCGGCTTCGAGCTGGACTGCGTGGTGACGGACACGGCTGCCGAGGGCGCCGATCTCGTGGAGAACAATCCGGTCGGGAAGATCCCCACCCTCGTTCTCGACTCCGGCGAAGCACTCTTCGACAGCCGCGTGATCTGCGAGTATCTCGACCGGGCCAGCGGCAATCTGCTGATCCCGCAGACGCTCGAAGCCTGGACGCGCACCAAGCGGGTCGAGGCGCTGGCAGACGGCATGACCGAGGCGGCGATCGCGACGCTCTACGAGGTTCGCTATCGACCGGAGGAGAAGCGCCACCAGCCCTGGGTCGACAAGCAGTGGCGCCGCGCCCATCGCGCCCTCGACGCGCTGGAGCGAGAGGTCGCACAACTGCCGGCGGAGCCGAACCTCGCGCATTTCGCCGTGGCCTCCGATCTCGGCTGGCTGCAGCTGCGCTATCCCGGCTCGTTCGAAACGCGCAATCCCGCTCTTGCCGTGTGGTTCGAGCGGTTCTTCGCCGACAACCCTGTCTACGAGCCGATGCGGCCGCAAGGCTGATCGCCCGTTTCCGTGGGTCGGCGCTTCGTCCTGCGTTGCGGGATGTTTCGCTTTAAACGCCAGATCGGCTCGATAGCGCTTGCGTCTGCATTGGGGTGACAACGCCTAGCCGAAACGCGGGACGCAAGCGTCAGAATTGCTTGCAATATGAGGCTTCTACGCCTCCCCCGCCGATCAGCGACGATGGCCAAGCGGCTCAAAGCTTCGTTGGGCAATCGCAGCCGAGTGCGAAACGGGCGATGCTGAAAACGCGGTCGCACGAGTGACGACAGGTCGAACGTTAAAACGGGACCTAATCGACACCCGCGACCGGTTTGCGTTCCGGCAACTGGCTGCCGAGAGACCGAGGTTCGCCGCCGATGATCGATGCGAACGATACCTTTGCGTCTCGGAAACATCACCGCCGGCAGCGCCCCGAACGAGCTTCAAGACAGGAGGCAGCGGGCTCTTACGTCAGAACTTGAGCGCAACGCCGGCGCGAATCGAGTGTTCGTCGAAGCCCGACGATACCGACACGTTTCCGAGATCGTAGGTCTTGGCGTCGAAGTCGGAATAGCGATATTCGACGCGCGAGGTCACGCCCGGCGCGACCTTCGCCTCCACGCCCGCTCCCACGGTGTAGCCGACATGCGTGTTGTCGTCCTCGGCGCCGCCCAGCGACATCTCCTGATGCGACACGGCGACGCCACCGGTGGCGAAGAGGAGGATCGGATCGTAGGCGACGCCGATGCGTGCGCGCAGCGAACCGAAGGCGGTGGAATCGTTCGAGATCGGCACGCCCGTCGCGGCGTTGAAACCGGACGCATCCACGTCGGACGCGCCGATATCGGCTTCAAGACCGTAGACGAGGCGTTCGGTCTGGAGATTGTAACCGGCATAGACGCCGCCGACCACGCCTTCTCCGTCGAACGACGCGCCACCGCTCTGGTCGAAATCGGCGAAGTTGTAGCCGACGAAACCGCCGGCATAGGGTCCGGACCACGTGTAGGTCGAGGCCACCGGCGCCTCGGCAACCGGCATGTCCGGCAACACGGCATCGGCCGCGAAGGCGTTGCCCGCCGCGAGCGCCATCAATCCGCCTGCAATGAAGGTGCCGAACACCCGCATGACCCAACTCCACTGGAAGGCCGCCGGTGCCTCCCTTTCACTCAACATGCGAACGCCGGCCGAGCCCCGTGCGTTCCGGCCAAGGCCTTGCAGCAAAACCCGTTTGGGGAGTTGACCTGCGCAAGCCTCGTTCCAGCATCGATATAAGCGCGGCCTTCGCCCGCCGCCAATTGCAAGCCGGTGACACCCCCGGGATTCTTGCTCGGCCTGGATAAGGCGGACCTTCGAGACCAAGGTACGCAAGCGCCCTCCTCCCGCCGGATTTGCCCCTGCATTTCCGGCGACGACGAATCATATAAGTGGAGACCGCACGTGCCGAACCGGCCGGGGCGATCCGCCGGCCCCTCGGGCACGCGCCGCGGACGGTTTCGAAAGGGCGTGCGGGCCCGCGGCATCCAACCCCGGTTCGCGAACGAAGATGACATGACCGACGAGCCATTGCCCGAGATCGACGACGAGGACGAGTTCGACCTGGACGAACCCAGCGAAGGCGACGACGCCCTCCCGGCATCGAACGCGGCTGCTCTGCTGGCCGCCATCGAATGGGACGGCAGCGGGCGGGCCCTCGACCAGACGCTGGTCGGCGCCGAACTCATCGCGGCCTTCGTCCAGCGGCTGCCGAACCGCCCAGGCGTCTACCGTATGTTCGACGAGGCCAACGAGGTTCTCTACGTCGGCAAGGCGAAGTCGCTGAAGAAGCGGGTGGCAAGCTACACGCGCCTCGCCGGCCACACCAACCGGATCGCGCGCATGATCCGCTCGACGCGGCACATGGAGTTCGTGACCACTCGCACCGAGACCGAGGCGCTGCTGCTCGAGGCGAACCTCATCAAGCGTCTGCGCCCGCGCTTCAACGTGCTGATGCGGGACGACAAGTCGTTTCCCTACATCCTCGTTTCCGACGATCACGAGGCGCCGGCGATCTTCAAGCATCGCGGCGCGCGCTCGCGGAAGGGCAGCTATTTCGGACCCTTCGCCTCCGGCGGCGCGGTGGGGCGCACCGTCGCCTCGCTGCAGCGTGCCTTCCTGCTGCGCACCTGCACCGACAGCGTCTACGAAACGCGCACCCGCCCCTGCCTTCTCTTCCAGATCAAGCGCTGCTCGGGCCCCTGCACCGGCGAGGTCTCCGCCGAGGACTACCGCGCGCTCGTCGGCGAGGCGAAGGGCTTTCTCTCGGGCCGCTCCGGCGAGGTGAAGCGCTCGATCGCCACCGCCATGCAGGCCGCCTCCGAAGAGCTCGACTTCGAGCGCGCCGCCGTCTACCGCGACCGTCTCTCGGCGCTGTCGCACATCCAGAGCCATCAGGGCATCAACCCGCACGGGGTGGAGGAGGCCGACGTCTTCGCCATTCATCAGGAGGGGGGGCTCACTTGCATCCAGGTGTTCTTCTTCCGCACCGGGCAGAACTGGGGCAACCGCGCCTATTTTCCGAAGGCGGACCCCTCGCTGGAGCCCGGCGAGGTGATGGGCGCGTTCCTGGCGCAGTTCTACGACGACAAGCCGGTGGCCTCTCTCGTGCTGCTGCCGGTCGAGATCGAGGATCGCGCGCTGATGACGGAGGCGCTGAGCACGCGCGCCGGCCGGCGCATCGAGATCGCGACTCCCCGGCGCGGCGAGAAGAAGGATCTCGTGGATCACGCCACCGCCAACGCCCGCGAAGCGTTGGGGCGGCGGCTGGCCGAAACGTCTTCGCAGGCCCGCCTCCTTGCCGGCCTGCAGGAGACCTTCAAGCTGGCGCGCGCGCCCCGGCGCATCGAGGTCTACGACAATTCCCACATCATGGGCACCAATGCCGTCGGCGCCATGGTGGTGGCGGGGCCGCAGGGCTTTGCCAAGAACCAGTATCGCAAGTTCAACATCCGCGGCACCGACATCACGCCAGGCGACGATTTCGGCATGATGCGCGAGGTGATGACGCGGCGCTTCTCGCGGCTGCTGAAGGAGCACGGCGACGCCGGCCCGGCGCCTGACGTCGTGCCCGACCCCGAAGCACCCGAGACGAGCGATTCGGCGGACATGCCGGACTGGCCGGATCTCGTGCTGGTGGACGGCGGCAAGGGCCAGATTTCGGCGGTGCGCAAGATCCTCGACGAGCTCGGCATCGCCGACAAGGTGACCACGATCGGCGTCGCCAAGGGCGTCGACCGTGACGCCGGGCGCGAGCGCTTCATCGTCGAGGGCCGCGAGCCCTTCTCGCTACCGCCGCGCGATCCCGTGCTCTACTTCGTGCAGCGCCTGCGCGACGAGGCCCACCGCTTCGCCATCGGCACGCACCGCGCCAAGCGTAAGAAGGAGCTGACGAAGAACCCGCTCGACGAGATCGGCGGCATCGGCCCGACCCGCAAGCGCGCGCTGCTCCACCATTTCGGTACGGCCAAGGCCGTGTCGCGCGCCGCCTTCGACGACCTTCTCAAGGTCGAGGGCATCTCAGCGGCGATCGCCCGCCTCGTCTACGACCATTTCCACGAGCGCCCGTGACGCCGGCTCCGCATGGCGGACGATCATCCCCGGATGATTTGTCCGCGCGATGTTGACGCGGCTCCCCCCGCGCGGTTGAACAGGCGATCAGCACACCGATCCATGCCGACCTCGGCCGGCCCCTTCCCGAACCGGACTGATTTGATGGCATCCAAGGCGCTGAACCTTCCCAATCTCCTCACCTACGCCCGCATCGCCGCCGTTCCGCTCGTGGTCATCTGCTTCTTCATGGAAGGGCGCCTGCACGGCTCGGAGACCGCGCGCTGGTGGGCGCTCGGCATCTTCGTGATCGCCTCGCTCACCGACTGGCTCGACGGCTATCTCGCCCGCGCCTGGCAGCAGACCTCGACGATCGGACGCATGCTCGATCCCATCGCCGACAAGTTGCTGGTGGCGGCCGCGCTGCTGCTGCTGGCCGCCGACGGCACGATCGCGGGCTGGTCGACCTGGGCGGCGATCGTCATCCTCTGCCGCGAGATCCTCGTCTCCGGCCTTCGCGAATATCTTGCCGAACTGAAGGTCTCGGTACCCGTCACCCGGCTCGCCAAGTGGAAGACGGCGACGCAGATGGTGGCGATCGGGTTTCTGCTCGCCGGCCCGGCCGGCGATCTCGTAATGCCCTACGTCACCAAGACCGGCATCACGCTGCTCTGGGTCGCCGCGCTCATCACGCTTTACACCGGATACGATTACTTCCGCGCCGGGCTGCGCCATATCGACGTGTGAGGTCGCGGCCGAAAGGGCCGGAGACGACCATCGCCGGGACGGAGGCTGCAGGATGAAGATCGTCTATTTCGCCTGGGTGCGCGAGCGCGTCGGAATACCCGAGGAAGAGGTCGCCCTCCCCGCCGGGCTTGTCACCGTCAGCGACCTCCTCCACTGGCTCAAGGGCCGCGGCGAGAACTACGACGCCGCGCTGCAGGCGCCCGAGATCGTCCGCGTCGCGCTCGACCAGGAGCATGTCGAACATTCGCAGCCGATCGGCGATTGCCGCGAAGTGGCGATCTTCCCGCCGATGACGGGCGGCTGACCCGGTGGCGGTCTCCGTCTCGGTGCAGGCCGAGCGCATCGACATCGGCGCTGAGACGCGCGACGCCGCACCGGGCGGCGAGGCCGGCGCGGTGGTCACCTTCGCGGGCTATTGCCGCGACGAGGGCGGCACGCTCGCTGCGCTCGAACTCGAGCACTATCCGGGCATGGCCGAACGCGCGATCGCGCGCATCGCGCAGGAGGCCACCGAGCGCTGGGCCCTGTCGAGCGTTCGCTGCATCCACCGCTTCGGCAAAGTGTTGCCGGGCGAGGAAATCGTCTTCGTCGCCTGCGCCTCGGCCCATCGCGGCGCGGCCTTCGAGGCGGCGTCCTTCGTCATGGACTTCATGAAGACGAAGGCCCCCTTCTGGAAGCGCGAGCATCTCGTGGACGGCACCACCGGCGGCTGGGTGGAGGCGAAGGACACCGACGACCACGCGGCGGACCGCTGGCATCGGCTCTGAGACCCACGAAAAAGGCCGCTCCCCTTCGAGAGCGGCCCCATCAGGCATTCCGAGGATCGCTCGGGATCAGCCGACGATCTCGAGTTCCGAGAACCAGTAGGCGATCTCTTCCTTGGCGGTCTCCGGCGCATCCGAGCCGTGCACCGAGTTCTCGCCGATCGAGAGCGCATGCACCTTGCGGATCGTGCCGTCGGCGGCCTGCGTCGGGTTGGTGGCGCCCATCAGCTCGCGGTTGCGGGCGATGGCGTTCTCGCCTTCCAGCACCTGAACCACGGTCGGGCCCGACGACATGCCCTCGACCAGCTCGCCGAAGAACGGGCGCTCCTTGTGCACGGCATAGAAGCCTTCCGCATCGCGCTTGCTCATCCAGACGCGCTTGGAAGCGACGACGCGCAGGCCACCCTCTTCCAGCATCTTGACGATCGCGCCCGTGAGGTTGCGGCGGGTCGCGTCGGGCTTGATCATGGAGAAGGTGCGTTCGATCGCCATCGGCTCTGTTCCTTGATGGTTCGGGAGGGTGGGCGCTCTATAGCGGCGCCCCCCGCCGTCAGCAAGGCCGCCATCGGCCGGGTCAAGGGATCAGACCGCCGCCGGCACCGATCGCCCGAGCCCGCCATGCAGGTCGAGGCAGCGCTCGAACCACTGGGCCACCGGGTCCGACCCTTCAAGGACAACGAAGGGCGAGGCGATCCGCAGCCATTGGAAGGCGCCGAAGACGATGTAGTCGGCAAACATCGGCGCGTCTCCGGCGAGGAAGGGCTGGCGCTTCAAGGTCGCGCGCAGCGGCTCCAGCGCCTTGCCAAACTCCGCGAGCCTCTCCGGCGTGCGCCCGTCCTGCATCGCCTCCAGCGGTCGGCCCGAGCGCCCTTCCCGGCTCTCGCGGAAGAAGCGGCGGTTCTCGTCGTCGAGCATGGCATGAATGTCGAGGATCGCGACCGAGGCGATGAAGGGATGGATCGTGCGCTGCGACCAGCCTTCTACGAAGCGAGCGAGCCCGCGCCCGCCGGGCTGGCCGAACAGCGCGGGACGGTCGGGGTAGCGGTCGTCGAGATATTCGGCGATGGCGAAACTGTCCTGCACCACGCTGTCGCCGTCGCGGATCACCGGCACCGTGCGGTCCGTGCCGCCTTCGACGCTGGCGACCTCGACGAAGCGGGTCGGCACAGCGTCCGCTTCGAGCCCCTTGTGCGCAAGGGCCATCCGCACCTTCCAGCAGTGGGGCGAGAAGGGCCGGCCGGCATCCTCGCCGACGAGATCGTAGAGCGCAATGGTCATGCCGCCTGCCTTCAATTCGCATCATCATGGAACGCGGCGACCTTCTCCCACCCTGCGCCCTACGACAAGCCTGCCGACGCAGGTCGACAGGCCGGCCCGGCAGAACGCCGAAGGCCAGCTTCGCTCGTCAGCCGACCATGCGACATGCCGACGACGCGGCAGCGTGGGCAGGTCGACGCGGTCCCGGCAGGCCACGAGGGTGACGGCAGGGACCGGGTCTCGCCCGTATTCGGACCGAGGCGGAAACAGCCGGATTGCAGTGCACTTTCGTCGTGCGACCAAACATGCCAAAAGCCTTCCATGCTTCAGATCAACGACCTGTCCGCTCGCGTCGCCGGGCGCCTTCTCATCGACCACGCGACGCTGTCGATCCCCACCGGCACGAAGGCCGGGCTCGTGGGTCGCAACGGGGCGGGCAAGTCGACGCTGTTCCGGGTGATCACCGGCGATCTCGCCTCCGAGACGGGCAACGTCTCCTATCCGAAGAACCTGCGCATCGGGCAGGTGGCGCAGGAGGCGCCGGGCACCGAGGATTCGCTGCTGGAGATCGTGCTGCAGGCCGACGAGGAGCGCGTGGCGCTGCTGGCCGAAGCCGAGACGGCGACCGATCCGAGCCGGATCTCCGACATCCACATGCGCCTCGCCGACATCGAGAGCCATTCGGCCGAAGCGCGCGCCGCCTCGATTCTCGACGGTCTCGGCTTCGACGCCGCCGCGCAGGCGCGGCCGGTCTCTTCCTTCTCGGGCGGCTGGCGCATGCGCGTGGCGCTCGCGGCAGTTCTGTTCTCGCGGCCCGACCTGCTGCTGCTCGACGAGCCCACCAACTATCTCGACCTCGAAGGCACGCTCTGGCTCGAAAGCTTCGTCGCCCGCTATCCCTACACCGTGCTGATCATCAGCCACGACCGCGACGTCCTCAACAACGCCGTCAACGCCATCATCCATCTCGACCAGAAGAAGCTCGTCTTCTATCGCGGCGACTACGACAGCTTCGAGCGCCAGCGCGCCGAGAAGATGGAGCTTCTGTCGAAGGCGATCGTCAAGCAGACGGCCGAGCGCAAGCACATGGAGGCCTTCGTCGAGCGCTTCCGCGCCAAAGCCTCGAAGGCCCGGCAGGCGCAGTCGCGCCTCAAGGCGCTGGAGCGCATGCAGCCGCTCGCCGCCATCGTCGAGGAGAACGTCACGCCCTTCGTGTTTCCCGAGCCCGAAAAGGCGCTGGCCTCGCCGATCATCCGCATGGAAAACGTCTCGGTCGGCTACAGCGCCGAGCGTTCGATCCTGCGCGGCCTGAACCTGCGCATCGACGCCGACGACCGCATCGCGCTGCTCGGCGCCAACGGCAACGGCAAGTCGACCTTCGCCAAGCTCCTCGCCGAGCGGCTGAAGGAGCAGTCCGGCCAGATCACGCGGGCGCCCGGCATCAAGATCGCGATGTTCGCGCAGCACCAGATCGACGACCTGCGCCCGAACGAGACGGCCGTGCAGCACGTGCGCCGCTTCATGCCGGACGCCCCGGAATCGCGCGTGCGCTCGCGCGTGGCGCAGATGGGCCTGCCGACGCAGAAGATGGACACGGTGGCCGACAGCCTGTCTGGAGGCGAGAAGGCGCGCCTCCTGATGGGTCTCGCGACGATCGACGCACCGAACGTGCTGATCCTCGACGAGCCGACGAACCATTTGGACATCGAGGCACGCGAGAGCCTCGTGCGCGCCCTCAACGACTATCCTGGCGCCGTGATCCTCATCAGCCACGACCGGCATATGGTCGAGGCGACGATGGACCGGCTGTGGATCGTCGGCGACGGCACGGTGTCGCGCTACGACGGCGATCTCGAGGACTACAAGAAGCTGATCCTCTCGGGCGGGCGCGCTGGCGGGGGCAACCAAGGCGAGGCGGTGACGGTGGTCGACGCCGCGCCGACGCTCTCGAAGGTCGATCAGCGCCGCGTCGCGGCCGAGCGGCGCGAGGCGCTGAAGCCGCTCAAGAAGAAGATCTCGACGCTGGAGATCCAGATCACGCGCCTGCAGAAGACGATCGCCGACTTCGACGAGAAGCTCGGCGACCCCCTGCTCTACACGAAGGAACCGGCCAAGGCCGCGGACCTTTCGAAGCAGAAGGCGAGCGCCGAGAAGACCCTCTCGAAGGCCGAAGGCGAGTGGCTCGAATTCACCACCGAACACGACGAGGCCATGGCCGCCGAATAGAGACCACGCCCACCTTGCCGAAAATTTAGCAGGGTTTGCCAGTGCTCGCGATTGCGGCACTCGGAGCGCGGAACTAAAGTCGGCGGGCCAAGGTTTCTGGCCCGGCGCTCTGCGGCGCCCGCGAAGGTGGAGAGTCCGGATGCATCGTTCGGTTGCGGGTCTCGGTCTCGCCGTCTGCCTCGTTCTCGGTACGGGATCTCACCATGTGTCGGCCTTCGCCCCCGAGTTGCAGCCCGACCAGATCGGCTTTGCCGACGTCAACGACATCCGGATGTTCTTCCGCGTCTACGGAAGCGGCTCGCCGGTCCTGCTGATTCACGGAGGCTTGTCCGATTCCCGCGTCTGGCGCGCGCAGCTCGACGCGCTGGCGCTCGATCACGAGGTCATTCTCGCCGACAGTCGTGGCCAAGGCCGCTCGACGCGCACCGACGCGCCCATCACCTATGACCTGATGGCCGACGATTACCTGAAGCTTCTCGATCGCCTCGGCATCGACAAGACGGCGCTCGTCGGGTGGAGCGACGGCGGCATCATCGGCCTCGACATCGCGATCAAGCATCCGGAGCGGCTGTCCCGCCTGTTCGTGCAGGCGGCCAACGCCTCGCCGGACGGCGTCAAGCATTACGACGCCGCCACGGCCGTGGTGCCGGAGTTGCGCCACTACGACGACGTCGCCGACGAGATCCACGCCCTCTGGGCGAACGAGCCGAACTTCACGGCCGCGGATCTCGCCTCGATCCGCGTACCCACCGAAGTGGTGATCGGCGACCACGACGAGGCCATCAGCCGCCGCCACACCGAGTACATGGCCGCGACGATCCCCGGCGCCAAGCTCGTGATCCTGCCCGATGTCGGCCATTCCGCACCGCTGGAGGATCCCGAAGGCTACGCCTCGGCGGTACTCGCCTTTCTCGACCAGCCGGACGAGCTCGGTACGGCCGACGACACGCTCGTCGCGGGTTTTGCGGGGTCTGCCGAGCCCGACGCCCTCACGCCTTCTTCAGCCAACGCCGATTCTCCGACTGCTGCCAGTAGGTAACGGCATGACCGGCGGATTTCTCTGCCGTCCAGCGTTCGCGGGCGACCGCAAGCTGCGTCTCGTCGTGCCCATCGAAGAGATAGACGCCACGCACGTAGCCTTCCAGTGACGCGGGCACGGCCCCATCGACGAGGAAGCGCACCTGCGGGTCGTTGGCGCGCTGGTCGGGTTCGACCGTAAGCAGAATGGGCTGCATCGCGCCGCTGGCATCGCCGTCTGTCCCGTGCGGCAGGAAGGCATCGTCGCGATAGACCCAGAGGTGATGGTCCAGCGCGTCGCGCCGTTCCGTCGTCATCGACTGGACGACGACACGCCAGCCGCGCGCGAGCGAGCGTTCGAGGAGGTCCGGGAGGGCCTCCTCAAGACGGCTTTCCGTCAGATGGTAGAAGAGAACCTCGGCCATCTCCGTCCGGTCAGCGCGACTCGTAGTGGTCGGCCACCAAGCGATCGAGAAGCCGTACGCCATACCCCGAGGCCCAGGACTGGTTGTACTCGTTGGCCGGCGAGCCCATCGCGGTGCCGGCGACGTCGAGATGGGCCCAAGGCACCTTGTTGACGAAGCGCTGCAGGAACTGCGCCGCCATGATCGACCCGGCGGCCCGGCCGTTGCCGACATTCTTGATGTCGGCGAACTTGCCCTCGATCATCTTGTCGTAGACGGGCCCGAGCGGCATGCGCCACACCTTCTCGCCGGTGGCGAGCCCGGCCTCGGTCAGGCGCTGCGAGAGCGTGTCGTCGTTCGAGAAGAGCCCGGCGTGCTCGCTGCCGAGCGCCACGATGATCGCGCCGGTGAGCGTCGCGAGATTGACCATGAACTGCGGCTTGAAGCGCTCCTGCGTGTACCAGAGCGCGTCAGCCAGCACGAGACGTCCTTCGGCGTCGGTGTTCAGCACCTCGATCGTGGTGCCCGACATGGCGGTGACGATGTCGCCGGGGCGCTGGGCGTTGCCGTCGACGGAGTTCTCTACCAGCCCGATCACGCCGATCACGTTGACCTTGGCCTTGCGCCGCGCCAGCGTCGACATGAGGCCGACGACGGCCGCCGAGCCGCCCATGTCGCCCTTCATGTCCTCCATGCCGGCCGCCGGCTTGATCGACACGCCGCCGGTGTCGAAGACGACGCCCTTGCCGACGAAGGCGACCGGCGCCTCGCCATCCGCGCCGCCGTTCCAGCGCATGATGCAGAGGCGCGGCGGCATGGGCGAACCCTGCGCGACGCCGAGCAGCGCGAACATCTTTAGCTCGCGCATCACCGGCTCGTCGAGGATCTCGACGTCGAGACCAAGCGACGACAGCGCCGCGACGCGGTCGGCATATTCGGTAGTGGTCAGGACGTTCGTCGGCTCGTTCACGAGATCGCGCGCGAGCGTCACGCCCTCGGCTACCGCCTGCGCCACTGCGAAGGCCGTCTCGGCTGCTGCAGGATCGGCCGTCGCGAGCGTCACGGTCAGCGCTGAGTCGGCGCTTGCATCGTCCTCGCCGGCACCGGTCTTCTTCGTCTTGTAGCGATCGAACTTGTAGGAGCGCAGCAGGATGCCGAGACCGATCGTCGCGATGTCCTTCGCCGTGGCGGGCTTCGCCGCGCCGTCGGTCCAGACCGTCACGCGCTCGGCGCCCTTGGCGCGCGCGGCGATCGTGCCGCCGAGCTTCAGCCAGTCCTCCTCGCCGAAGTCCGACTCGCCCTTCGTGCCGATGACGACGATGCGGTCGAACGGCGAGGCCGGCGGCGCGGCGGCCTCGACCACGGCGAGGCTCTTGCCCTTGAACTTGCCCACCGTGATGGCCTTGCGCACGCCCTCCTCGACCTCGGCGGGGAGCCCCGGCGCAAGCGCCCCGCCCTCGCCCGCCAGAAGCATGAGCACACCGCTCGCGGGAAGTTCGAGGGCGGAAAACTGAATGGTCGGCTGGGCGGACATGTCGTCTCCGGTTCTTTCGATCTGCGTTGGCGTGCAGGGCACGACGGCCGAGGGCGCTGCAGGGGCGCTTCGAGTGCCCATACTGTGCGTCGCGGTCTCCATTGCAAGGGTGGTCTCGCCGTTTAGAAACCGCTAACCATCCTTGTTCGCCCTTCTTTAGCCAAGCTGGGTCACCCTATTGCAGCGGGGCGCGACCCGGACCAACGCGCATCCGATCGGATCTGCAGGCCGGAACAGGATTGCTGAGACGACCATCGGATGAAATTGATCGAACGCTACATCTTCAAACGGGCCCTGGCATTCAGTGCCGGCTCGCTTGCGGCGCTCGTCCTGATCGTCTGGATCGTGCAGGTGCTGCAGCGACTCGACATCGTGAGAACGAGCGCGACGGCCGCCGGCAACATCCTCTGGATCGCGCTGATGCTGATGCCCGATCTCGCGGCGGGCGTGCTGCCTTTCGCGATCCTCATCGGCTCGATCCAGGCGCTGAACTCGCTGAACACCGATTCGGAGCGCGCCGTGATCGCCGCCGCCGGCGGCTCGCGCAACGTCATCGCCAAGCCGATTCTGGTGCTTGGCTTCATCGGCGCGGCGATCGTCCTCTTCAATTCCAACGTCGTCGGGCCCGCCGCATCGAGCGCCTTCCAGAACGGCGTGCGCGCGATCAACGCCGACGCGATCAGCCTGTTTCTCCAGCCGGGCCGGTTCGAGAAGGTTCAGGACGGGCTGGTGATGAGCATCGAGGAAGCGCGCGGCCCCAACGTGCGCGGCCTCTTCCTTTCCGACACGCGCGATCCGACGCTCGATCTCACCTATTTCGCGCGCGAGGCCACGATCGTGGAGCGCCTCGGCCAGTCCTATCTCGTGCTCGACGACGGGCAGCTGCATCGCCGCACAAACGCGGACGGCGCCGTCTCGATCATCGAATTCCAGACCTATGCGTTCGATCTCGCCAACCTGCGGCCGGTGGAGACGGGCGACTGGATCCGCATGTCCGAGCGCTCGACGCGCGACCTGCTCAATCCCGATCCCAACGACCGCGTCTACCAGCTGCATCCCAACCAATTCGTCGAAGAACTGGCGCAGCGCCGCACCGACTGGCTGTATGCCATCGCCTTCGTCCTTTGGGCGCTGATCATCGCCGGCCATCCCCGCACCAACCGCCAGGGCGCAGGCCCCGCCATGGGTCTCGGCCTCGCCGGCGCGCTCGTGCTCAAGGCGCTCGGATTCATCACGCTGTCGCTCGTCAGCGACAATGCCGCCTATGCCGGCGTCGTCTACGCGCTGCCGATCTCCGCCATCCTCCTCGACCTCTGGCTGGTCTGGCGTAACGTCAATCCGGTGGACATGGCCGTGGTGCGCTGGACGTCGGACGCGATCCGCCGGCTCGGCCAGGCGATCTGGCGGATCCTGCCCACGCGCTTTTTCGTGGGAAGGACGCCCGGCGCATGACGCGGCTCACCCTCAACCTCTATTTCCTGCGCCGGTTCGTCGTCAGCTTCGTCTCGACGCTCATCGCCGTCTTCGCGCTCACCTATCTCATCGACATGATCGAGGTCTCACGCCGCGGTCTCGGCGGCGAGGTCGGCTTCCTGACGATCGCGACGATCTCCGCGCTCCGGGTGCCCGCCTTCATCGAGCAGGCCTTTCCCTTCATCGTCCTGTTCTCGTCGATCTTCACGCTGGTCTCTCTCAACCGGAAGATGGAACTGGTGGTGGCGCGCGCCTCGGGCGTCTCGGTCTGGCAGATCCTTGCCCCGTTCATCGCCGGCTCGCTGCTGATCGGCATTCTCTCGGTGGCGTTCTACAATCCGATCGCCTCCTACGCGCAGGGCCGATCGGAGTTGCTGCAGACCTCGAACCAGGGCTTCACCGCCAATCTCGGCGACCGCGCGCCGTTCTTGCGCCAGAGCGGCGAAGGCATCCAGTCGATCATCGGCGCCAAGGCGATCTCGCAGGGCGGCGCCACGCTAGGCGGAGTCACCGCCTACATCCTCAATGACCAGGGCATCGTGCGAGAGCGGATCGACGCCGCGCAGGCCCGGCTCGAAAACGGCGCCTGGGTGATCGAGAACCCGACGGTGACCCAGATCGGCCTGCCCCCCGTGCAGCAGGCCATGGTGCGCCTGCCGACGACGCTGCTGCCGGAATATATCGAGCAGCGGCTCGCCGATCCCGAGGCGATCTCGATCTGGGAGCTGGCGAGCAAGATCGAAGTGGCACGGAGTCTGGGCTACAATGCCGAGGCCTTCGCCATGCGGTTTCATGCGCTCATCGCCCGCCCGGCCCTGTTCGTGGCCATGGCGCTGGTGGCGGCCACGGTGGCTGTGCGTTACCAGCGGATCGGCCAGTCGGGCCGCCTGATCGTCAGTGGCGTCGCCGCTGGCTTCGTGCTTTACGTCATCACGTTCCTGGCTCAGGCGCTGGGAAGCAATTCCGTGATTCCGCCCGTGGTCGCGGCGTGGTTCCCGGTCGTGGCGGCGGGATTGTTCGGGGTGACGATCCTGCTCCATCAAGAGGATGGTTAGAATGACAGCGAGGGGGAACTCGCGCGACGCCCGGACCAGGGGACGGTCCAGGGCGAAGAGCGCACTCCTGGCCGGCGCGGCACTGTCGGTGCTCGCCCTGGCGACGACGCCGGCGCTTGCGCAGGCGGGCCTCGGCGAGCTCGGGGCCAACGTCTCGGTGCCCGAAGGCACGCAGCTCTTCCTCGCGGCCGATACGGTCACCTACGATTCCGAGCGCGGCGTCGTCACCGCGACCGGCGGCATCCAGATCGACTACGGCGCCTACAAGCTCGTGTCGCGCAACATCGTCTACGACCAGAAGGCCCGCCGTCTGGTGGCCTCGGGCGACGTCGAGCTGATCGAGCCGACCGGCAACCGCATCTATGCCGATTCCATCGACCTGACCGACGATTTCGCCAACGGCTTCGTGCGCGCGCTGCGCATCGAGACGCCCGACAACACGCGCTTCGCCGCGGGCCAGGCCGTGCGCCAGGACGCCGAGGTCACGACCTTCGAGCAGGGCGTCTACACGGCCTGCGAGGCCTGCGAGAAGAACCCGGAGCGCCCGCCCCTGTGGCAGGTGAAGGCGCGCCGCATCGTCTGGGACCAGAAGAACAAGGTCATCCGCTACTACGGCGCGCGCTTCGAGTTCTTCGGCAAGCCGCTCGCCTACCTGCCATACTTCGCCTCGCCCGATCCGACCGTGAAGCGCCAGTCCGGCCTGCTGGCGCCGAGCTTCAAGTCGTCGAGCGACACCGGCTTCGGCGTGCGCATCCCCTACTACTTCGCCATCGACGACACGTCGGATGCGACGGTCGCGGGCACCTACTTCTCCAAGCAGGGCTTCCTCGGCGAAGTCGAGTATCGCAAGGCGACTGAGAACGGCTACTTCACGCTGCAGACCGCCGGCATCGCCCAGCGCGATCCCGACGCCTTCGGCGACTTCCGCTCCGACAACGTCACCACGACGCTCGACCCGTCCGATACCGATCGCGGCATGATCGGCACCACCGGGCGCTTCGCGATCAACGAGCGCTGGACCTTCGGCTGGGACGTTCTCGCCCAGAGCGACACGAACTTCTCGAACGTCTACGACATCGAGAACTTCTCGCAGATCTACCACACGTCGGAAATCTACCTCACCGGCCTCGGCGAGCAGAGCTTCTTCGACCTGCGCGCGCAGAAGTTCGACGCGCAGACCGAGAACACGCTGATCTCGGACGTGCAGCCCTACGCGCTGCCGACGCTCGACTACCAGAGAATCGAGGAGAATTCGGTCCTCGGCGGTCAGCTGCAGTTCGACGCGAACATGACGCATCTGCGTCGCGACGACACCAGCGCCGGCTATCTGCTCATCTGCCAGTCGCAGTTCCTCGACAACAGCGTCTGCGACGGCTCGCGCGGCTTCCCGTTCCGCACCGACTACTTCCGTCGTGCGACGCTGGAGGGCGACTATTCACGCGCCAGCGTCGATGCGAAGTGGAAGCGCACCTTCACCACCGAAGCGGGCCTGCAGCTGACGCCCTCGGCCTCGGCGCGGGGCGACCTCTACCGCGCCGACATGAGCGCCACCGGCTACCAGTTCGACGGCACGCGCTTCGGCGATACCGACGTGAATGAGGCCGGCGGCCGCGCCATGGCGACGGCCGGGCTCGAGGCCCGCTATCCGTTCCTCATCGAGAACGGCAGCGCCACGCACATCGTCACGCCGATCGCCCAGCTTCTCGTGCGTCCCGACGAGATGGATGCCGGACGCCTGCCCAACGAGGACGCGCAGAGCCTCGTCTTCAACGCCTCCAACCTCTTCGACGAAGACAAGTTCTCCGGCTACGACCGGATCGAGGGCGGCACGCGCGCCAATGTCGGCGTGCAATATGCCGGCATCTTCGGGGCGGGCTACGCGATCGACGCACTGATCGGCCAGTCCTTCCACCTGGCCGGAGAGAACCCCTATGCGCAGGTCGATCTCGCGCTCGTGGGCTTCGATTCCGGACTGGAGACCGATCGCTCCGACTACGTCTCCGCCGTCGCGCTCAGCACGCCGTTCGGCCTGAACCTCGGTGCGCAGGGTCGTTTCGACGAGGAGTCGCTGGCGCTTAACCGTGCCGACCTGATGGCGGGCGTTTCCTACAAGAAGGTCGACACGTCGGTCACCTACTCGCAGATCGCGGCGCAGCCGATCTATGGCTTCGCGGAGGATCGCAATCAGGTGACGGCGTCGGCCACCGTGCGCGTCACCGACCAGATCCGCACCTTCGGCTCGCTCTCCTACGACATCCAGAACAGCGCGATCATCGACCGCACGCTGGGCATCGGCTATGCCGACGAGTGCTTCAGCCTGATCGCGCAGTACCAGCAGACGGAAGACCGCTACAATCTCGACACTTCGGAGACGAAGGTCCTGTTCAAGCTGTCGCTTCGCACGCTGGCCGACGCCGAGTTCGGCTATGGCCTGGGGTCGTCGAACTGAGCCGGCCCCCGAAACTGGCGCGGCGCTGGACTTGCCCGGTCGACCCGTTTCGATGACCGGCACAATGCTCTAGAAGCATCATGGTTTCGCCCCATGCCGTCGCTACAAGCGGCAAAGTTGCGGCGGCACCGCGCAAAAGCCCGGGTCGGGAGAGATAGAGATCATGACCGTACGTTCGTCCCTCGCCCGCCTGACCGTCACCTCGGTCCTCGCGATCTCGTGCCTGAGCGGCGCGGGGCTTTCGGTGCTGCCGGCCATGGCCGCCTCCGGGATCAGCGTCGTCGTCAACAAGCAGGCGATCACCACCTACCAGATCCAGCAGCGCGCGGCTTTCCTCAAGCTGCGGCGGGTGCCAGGCGGCGACGCCGCTGCCAAGCAGGAGTTGATCGACGAGGCGCTGAAGTCTCAGGAGATCCGCCGACGTGGCATCTCCATCCCCGACGGGGCGGTGGACGAAGCCTTCGGACGCTTCGCCCGCGACAACAAGCTGACCGAAGCGCAGCTCGGCGAAGTGCTCGGCCGGGCCGGCTTCTCGGCGAAGGGGTTCAAGGATTACATCCGTGTCCAGATGGGCTGGGGCCAGGCCGTGCTCGCCAACGTGCGGCAGACCGAACGCCTGTCAGAGCAGGACGTGGTGCAGCGGATGCTGAGCGAAGGCGGCAAGAAGCCGAGCACGACCGAGTACACGCTGCAGCAGATCATCTTCGTGGTGCCGCAGGACAAGCGCGCCTCGCAGCTGTCGCGGCGCATGAGCGAGGCCAACAGCCTGCGCCAGCGCTTCACCAGCTGCCCCGCCACCTATGACGTGGCGCGCGGCCTGCGCGACGTGACGGTGCGCGATCTCGGTCGGGTGGCCCAGCCCGAGTTGCCGCCCCGCTGGAAGGACGAGATCAGCTCGGCCTCGCGCGGCGCCACCACGAAGGCGCAGGAGACCGAACGCGGCGTCGAGTTCATCGCGGTGTGCGACACCCGCTCCGTGTCCGACGATCAGGCCGCGGCCATGGTGTTCCAGGCCAAGGATCTCGAGGCCATGGGCAAGCAGGAGCCGGACAAGGTCTTCCTGAAGAAGCTGCAGGACAAAGCCACCATCGTGAACCGCTGAGGTGACTGAAGCGGCCGTGAACGACGCTGCGGGCCCTCGCCCTCTCGTGGTGACCGTAGGGGAGCCGTCCGGCGTCGGGCCGGACATCACGCTCATGGCGCATCGGCGACGCGCGGAATGGTCGCTACCGCCTTTCGTCCTCATCGCCGACCCCGAGATGATGGCGCGCCGGGCGGAGCGTCTCCGCTTCGACGTGACGATTCGCACCGTCGGGTCGATCGCCGAGTTCGACGTGGCGTTCGACGGGCTTTCCATCCTGCCGCTCGTCAATCGCCATGCCGAGGCGCCGGGCCGGCCCGATCCTGCCAACGGCGCCGGAACGATCGAGGCGATCGACCGGGCGACGCGACTGGTGCTGGCCGGCGAGGCGTCGGCGATGGTCACCAATCCGATCGATAAGAAGGCGCTCTACGACGTCGGCTTCGCCCATCCCGGCCATACGGAGTATCTTGCCGAGCTTTGCGGCGCGCTGACCGGGTGCCCGGTGCAGCCGGTGATGCTGCTGACGGGGCCGGAGCTTTCCTGCGTCCCCGTCACCATCCACATTCCGCTGGCGGACGTGCCGAAGGCCCTGACCACCGAACTCATCCTCTCGACCGCCCGCATCGTCGCGGCGGACTTGCGTGCCCGCTTCGGGCTCAATGCACCACGCCTCGCCGTGTCGGGTCTCAATCCGCATGCCGGCGAACGGGGCGCGATCGGGCGCGAGGACGAGGAGGTCATTCGCCCGGCGGTGGAGATCCTGCGGCATGAGGGGCTGGACGTCGTCGGCCCCCTCCCCGGCGACACGATGTTCCACGCCGAGGCGCGTGCGCGCTACGACGTGGCGCTCTGCATGTATCACGATCAGGCGCTGATCCCCGCCAAGACGCTGGCCTTCGACGAGACGGTGAACGTGACGCTCGGCCTGCCGATCATCCGCACCTCGCCCGATCACGGCACGGCTGCCGATCTCGCAGGGCTGGGAACGGCGCGCCCCGCTTCCTTCGTTGCGGCGTTGCGGCTCGCGGGGCGCATGTCCTCGATCCAGAACGAGGCTTCCGCTTCGTGACCATTGCTTTGGACGGTCTTCCGCCGTTGCGCGTCGTGTTGGAATCGCACGGGCTGGATCCGCGCCGGGCACTCGGCCAGAACTTCCTGCTCGACCTCAACCTCACCGGCCGCATCGCGCGCCAGGCCCTGCCGCTCGAAGGACAGGTCGTGGTCGAGGTCGGCCCCGGTCCCGGCGGTCTGACGCGCGCGCTTCTCTCGCACGGCGCCGCGCATGTCATCGCCATCGAGAAGGACGCGCGCTGTTTGCCCGCGCTCCATGCGATCGCTGACCACTATCCCGGTCGCCTGACGGTGGTGGAGGGCGACGCGCTGCGCATCGACCCTTCGACGCTCACCGAGGGTCCGTTCAAGATCGTCGCGAACCTGCCCTACAATGTCGGCACGCAGCTGCTGCTCGACTGGATCACCGTTCCCGACTGGCCGCCGCGCTGGACCGATCTGACGCTGATGTTCCAGAAGGAGGTGGCCCAGCGCATCGTCGCGGGGGCGGACGACGACCATTACGGCCGGCTCGGCGTTCTCTGCGGTTGGCGCACGGAAGCACAGATCCTCTTCGAGGTTTCGCGCGAGGCTTTCACGCCGCCGCCGAAGGTCACCTCCGCAATCGTCCAGTTACGCCCGCGCCCCGATCCCCTTCTCGTCGAACTCGGCCGGCTGGAGCGCGTCACAGCCGCCGCCTTCGGCCAGCGCCGCAAGATGCTGCGCCAGAGCCTCAAGCCGGTCGGCGGCGAGGCATTGCTCGCGCGCGCCGAGATCGAGCCGCAGCGCAGGGCCGAGACCCTGTCGGTGGCGGAGTTCGTCCGCCTCGCCAACGCGCTGGACTCCAACGCGCTGGACTGAACCCGCCTTGTGGCCTCGTCAGCCCTCGGCCGCCTCGCGCGCCTCGTCGAGAAGCTGCGCCGTGAAGTCGAACAGGCCGGGCCGGCGGTCGCGGCGCAGGCGCTCGGCATTGACGATCGACAGCACCGAGGTGAAGGCGCGGTCGAGATCGTCGTTCACCACGACGTATTCGTAGTCACGCCACCGCTCGATCTCGACGCTGGCATTGCGAAGCCGCATGGCGATCGTATCGTTCGAATCCTCGGCCCGGCGCATCAGCCGCGACTTCAGCTCGGCGATCGAGGGCGGCAGGATGAAGATCGAGACGATGTCCGACTTCGCCTGCTCCTGAAGCTGGCGCGCACCCTGCCAGTCGATGTCGAAGAGCATGTCGCGGCCCTCGCGCATCGCCTTCTCGGCGGCGTCGCGGGGCGTGCCGTAGAGATTGCCGTGCACCTCGGCCCATTCGAGCAACGCGTCGCCGCTGCGCAGGCGCTCGAACTCGTCCACCGTGATGAAGTGATAATGGACGCCCTCGATCTCGCTCGGCCGACGCTTGCGCGTGGTGACGCTTACCGACAGCGAGAAGCGGTGGTCGAGGTCGAGAAGGTTTCTCGCGATCGTGGATTTGCCGGCCCCCGAAGGCGAGGAGATGACCAGCATCAAACCGCGCCGGGCGATCGGCGACGAGGATTCGATGTCCATGAAGGGCTTCATTCGATGTTCTGCACCTGTTCGCGAAACTGATCCACCACGACCTTCAACTCGACGCCGATGGCTGTGAGCGACGTCGCGTTCGACTTGGAGCACAGCGTATTCGATTCGCGGTTAAATTCCTGCGCCATGAAGTCCAGACGGCGACCGATAGGCCCCCCCTGCTCGAGCAGCTCGCGGCAGGCGGCGACGTGGGCGCTCAGCCGGTCCAATTCTTCGCGGATGTCGGCCTTGGCGGCGAGAAGGGCGGCTTCCGCGTGCAGCCGCGCCTCGTCGAACGCGGAACCCGCCGCGCCGAGGAGCTCCGCCACCTGACGCTGAAGCCGGGCGCGGATCACGTCGATGCTTCGAGCAGGATCGTTCTCGGCTTCGGCGGCCAGGGCCGCGATCCGATCGAGTTGGTCGTCGAGCAGCGCACGCAATGCTCTACCCTCTTCCGACCGGGAGGCGACGAGACGCTCAAGCGCGACGTCGAGACCAGCCAGAAGGTCGCGGGCGAGATCGTCGGGCACGGCCTCGCTGTCCGCAGCGGGCGCCATGTCGAGAACGCCCCGTAGCGACAGAAGCCCGTCGGCCGTTGGTAAGGCAGCGTGGCCGTCCCGAACGAGGCCGGCGGAGATGCGGACGAGTTCCGCCAGAAGGCCGGCATCGACGGTGACGCCGGACGCGGCACCCCTCCCGCGATCGATCGTCAGCGTCAGGTTCAGATGGCCGCGCGAGAGCCTTACCTGCACGGCCCGGCGGATCTCCGCTTCCAGCCGGTCCAGCCCCGGCGGCGTCCGCACCCGGACCTCCAGCCCCTTGCCGTTGACGGACCTGAGTTCCCAGCCGAAGGCCGAGCCGGCACTTTCGCCATCGTAGCGGGCGAAGCCCGTCATGCTCATGACCGACATGGGATCTTCCGTTCGCCGAATGCCGCCGACCTCGATCGAGCAATGCTCATTCGAGGCTGGCGCCAGTGCCGGTCGGCTCGGCCGCCTGCGCCGTTCCGTTGCGCCGCTCGATCTCGCGATATTTGCGCACGTTCGTGTTGTGCTCGGAAAGGGTCGCCGCGAAGGCATGTCCGCCCGTCCCGTCCGCTACGAAGTAGAGATCCCTCGTATCCAGCGGATGCGCAACGGCCTCCAACGCGGCACGGCCGGGATTGGCGATCGGGCCGGGCGGCAGGCCGCGGATCACGTAGGTGTTGTAGGGTGTCTCGCCGGCAATATGCGACTGGCGGATCGGCTCGCCCGCGGGTTTGCCGGCCCCGCCCCAGATCCCGTAGATGATCGTCGGATCGGACTGGAGCCGCATCCCCTGGCGCAGCCGATTGACGAAGACGGAAGCGACATGCGGGCGCTCCGCATCGACACCGGTCTCCTTCTCGACGATCGAAGCGAGCGTCACGAACTGGCCGATGTCCTTCACCGGAAGATCGCTCTGCCGGCCCGCCCAGATCTCGGAGACGAGCTTCGACTGCGCGGCGGTCATCTGCGCCACGAGTTCGGCGCGGCTCATGCCGCGGGTAAACTTGTAGGTTTCCGGCAGCAGCGTTCCCTCCGGCGCGGTGGCCGGCATGTCGCCCACCAGCGTTTCGTCGCCGGCGAGGCGCGCGTAGATCTGCTGCACGGTCCAGCCCTCGGGAATGGTGACCGAGTGCAGGATGGAATTGCCG
This sequence comes from Aureimonas pseudogalii, assembly GCF_014196835.1. Classification (GTDB taxonomy): domain Bacteria; phylum Pseudomonadota; class Alphaproteobacteria; order Rhizobiales; family Rhizobiaceae; genus Aureimonas; species Aureimonas pseudogalii. Next base: position 194,624 of record NZ_JACIEK010000005.1, on the reverse strand, counting down.
CTGCGCAAGGTCTCCATCACGGAGCGCATGCTGGCGCCCGGTGCGAAGGCGTATTCGCCGGCCTTGAGCTCAGAGCCCGCCTTCTCGTAGCGCACGCCGAGTTCGAAGATCCGGGGATCGCTGACGATGCCCTTGCGGGCGAGACCCGCCGCGATGGTATCGAGCCCGCCACCCTTCGGCACGAGATAGGTCGCCTCCTGCTGAAGCGGGCCCGGCCCTTCGAACTGGCGCTGACCCCAGACGAAGAGAAGCGCCGCACCGATCACGGCGATCAGCGCCAGCGAGAAGAGGAAGCTGAGGAACGTCACGAGACCGCCGCGGGCCCGCTTCGAACGGCGCCTGGCGCGCCGGCGGTCAGCCACCAGATCGGCATGCGTCACCAGAGCGGGGGCGTCCATCGGGGGACGGGTCGTCGTCTCGGGTCCGGTCGTCACGACGGCGCCTCCGCGAGAGGGCGCGACATCACGCCGATGCCGGGCCCGTCATTGTCAAATGCAGCGCCGCGATCGGCTCCAGCTTTCGCCGTCCCGAACGACGCTCGCGATGGACGCTCGATCCATCATCGGAATGTGGCAAAAGACCGGGTCGGTCAGTCCACCACGCGGCGCAGCACGAGGGATGCGTTGGTTCCGCCGAAGCCGAAGGAGTTCGATAGCGCGATGTCGATCGGCTTCTCGCGCTTGCGCTTGGGAACGAGGTCGATCGACGTCTCCACCGACGGATCGTTCAGATTGAGAGTCGGCGGCGCCACGTTGTCGCGAATCGCCAGCGCACAGAAGATCGCCTCGACCGAGCCGGCGGCCCCGAGAAGGTGACCGATCGCCGACTTCGTGGACGACATGGTCGCGCGCGAGGCCGCGTCGCCAAGCACGCGCTCGATCGCGCGCAGTTCGATCTCGTCGCCGAGCGGCGTCGAGGTGCCGTGTGCGTTAATGTAGTCGATCTCGCCGGGGTCGATGCCGGCCCGCTTTAGCGCCATGCGCATGCAGCGATAGGCGCCGTCGCCGTCCTCGGCCGGCGCCGTGATGTGATGCGCATCGCCCGAGAGACCGTAGCCGGTGATCTCGGCGTAGATCCGCGCGCCGCGGGCCTTCGCATGCTCGTATTCCTCGAGCACCACGACGCCGGCGCCCTCGCCCATCACGAAGCCATCCCGGCCGCGGTCATAGGGGCGCGAGGCGGCAGTCGGGTCGTCGTTGTAGCTCGTGGACAGCGCGCGGCAGGCCGCGAAGCCCGCCATCGAGATGCGGCACACCGGCGATTCGGCACCGCCGGCGACCATCACGTCGGCATCGCCGAGCATGATGAGACGCGACGCGTCGCCGATCGCATGCGCGCCGGTGGAGCAGGCCGTCACCACGGAGTGATTGGGACCGCGCAGCTTGTTGCGGATGGAGACGTGACCGGACGCCAGATTGATCAGGCTGCCGGGAATGAAGAAGGGCGAGATGCGTCGCGGACCCTTCTCGGCGAGAATCAGCGAATGGCGCTCGATGCCCTGAAGGCCGCCGATGCCGGATCCGATCATCACGCCGGTGGCGCATTGATCATCGTAGGTCTCGGGATGCCAATCGGCATCATCCAGCGCCTCGGCCGCCGCCGCCACCGCGAAGATGATGAAATCGTCGACCTTGCGCTGCTCCTTGGGCTCCATCCAGAGATCTGGATTGAAGGTCCCGTCGGTGCCGTCTCCACGGGAGATTTGGCACGCGATCTGGCAGGGCAGGTCGGAGACCTCGAAGCTCTCGATCCGTCGGGCCGCGTTGCGACCGTCCAGCAGATGCTTCCAGGTGGTGTCGACACCGGCCCCGAGAGGGCTCACCATGCCGACGCCGGTAATGACGACTCGTCTCATTCGATACTCTTCTGCAGCGACGGCGACCGTCAGAGCGTCAGGCTTGGTTCTTCTCGATGAACTTGACCGCATCGCCGACCGTCAGGATGGTCTCGGCCGCATCGTCGGGGATCTCGACGCCGAACTCTTCCTCGAACGCCATGACCAGCTCGACCGTGTCGAGGCTGTCCGCGCCGAGATCGTCGATGAAGGATGCGTTCTCGGTCACCTTTTCCTGCTCGACGCCCAGGTGCTCGACGACAATCTTCTTCACGCGTTCAGCGGTATCGCTCATGGTCATTCCTTCGTTGAGATGGCGTCCGACGTTTCGTTAACGGTCGGACTCCGGTTAATCAAGCTGTGCCCGCTCCGGCCGGCCCTTCGAGGCGCCATGGGTCGAGGGCATCCGGTCCTTCGCCAGAGAGGCGCGACTTAGCACGGGGTGCGTGCCGGGCCAACGCCTCCGGGCGTCGTTTAGATCATCGCCATGCCGCCATTGACGTGGATCGTCTGGCCGGTGACGTAGCCCGCCTCTTCGGACGCCAGAAACAACGCGGCGGACGCGATTTCGGATGCATCGCCCATCCGCTTCATCGGGATCGCTCCCATGATCGCGTCCTTCTGTTTGTCGTTCAGCTTCTCGGTCATGGCGCTGGAGATGAAGCCGGGCGCGATGCAGTTGACCGTGACGTTGCGCGAGGCGATCTCCTGCGCGAGCGACTTGGAAAAGCCGATCATGCCGGCCTTCGCCGCGCAGTAGTTGGTCTGGCCGGGATTGCCGGTGACGCCCACGATCGAGGTGATGTTGACGATGCGGCCATAGCGACGGCGCATCATCTGGTGCGTGAGTCCGCGGGTGAGACGGAAGGTGGCGGTAAGATCGACCTCGATCACCCGGTCCCAGTCCTCGTCCGACATGCGCACGAAGAGCCCGTCCTTGGTGATTCCCGCGTTGTTGACGAGGATATCGACCCCGCCGAGCCCGGCGTCGGCCGCTTCCGCCAGCGCTTTCTGGTCTTCACGGCTGCCGAGATCGGCGGGAAAGACGTGCGCCCGCTCGCCGAGCGCGGCGGCGAGGTCTTCGAGCTTCTCGCGCCGGGTGCCATGGAGGCCCACCGTCGCGCCCGCCGCATGAAGGGTGCGCGCGATCGCTTCGCCGATGCCGCCGCTGGCGCCTGTCACGAGGGCCTTGCGGCCGGTCAGATCGAACATGGATCGGTTCCCTGCTAATGGCTGCTCGTGGCAGCCTTGAGAGATGGATGTGGGGTCGAGTTCAGGCGAGCTTGGCCATCGCGGCATCGACCTCGGCGGGCGTTCCCACCGGCTGCGCCGCCAACCGCTTGTCGATTCGCTTGGCGAGACCGGAGAGCACCTTGCCCGCGCCGACCTCGAACAGGAGATCGACCTCGGCGTCGGCGAGATAGCTCATGCTTTCGCGCCAGCGCACCTGCCCCGTCACCTGCTCGACGAGCCGAAGACGGATCTCGTCGGGATCGGAGATGGCGGACGCCAGCACGTTGGCGACCAGCGGCACGCGCGGCGCCTCGATCCATGCGCCGGCCAATGCCTCGCGCATGCGCTCGGCCGCCGGCTGCATCAGCATCGAATGGAAGGGCGCGGACACGGCGAGCGCGATGGCGCGCTTGGCACCGGCTTCGCTCGCCAGCTGCATGCCACGCTCGACGGCGGCCTTTGTGCCGGAGATGACGATCTGCCCGCCGCCATTGTCGTTGGCGATCTGGCAGACGCCGCCCTCGCTTGCCTGCGCGCACACAGCGGCCAGCTGCGTCTCGTCGAGCCCGATGATGGCGGCCATCGCCCCCTCGCCCGGCCGCACCGCCGCCTGCATCGCCTTGCCGCGAATGCGCAGGAGCCGCGCGGCGTCGGTGATCGAGAGCGATCCGGCGGCGGCCAGCGCGGAATATTCGCCGAGCGAATGGCCGGCCACGAAGGCAGCGTGTGCGCCGAGGTCGAGGCCGCGCGACTCCAGCGCCCGCATCGCGGCCAACGACACCGCCATCAGCGCCGGCTGGGCGTTGGCCGTGAGCGTCAGGGCGTCTTCGGGCCCGTCGAAGATCAGCGCCGAGAGCCGTTCGCCGAGCGCCTCGTCGACCTCGTCGAAGACCTTCCGGCTTTCCGGGAACGCCTCGGCCAGTTCGCGTCCCATGCCGACCGTCTGGCTGCCCTGGCCGGGAAATACGAGCGCGAGCGACATCCGAACCCCTTCTCAAAATCATCGATTTGTTCGGGTGATGCGGGAGGGTTCGCGGAACTGTCAAGGCGCGGCGCAGCATTGAGGGGTGAGCTGCGGCCGGATCGAGGCAGGCAGCGAGGAACAGGCGACCGCTCTCCGACCGAAATCACGCCCTTTCGACGTCGCACGAGATGGGGGCGACCAATGGCTCGAAGGAGGCTGGTGGCCGCCGCCGGCATCGACGCCGGCCGTTCGTCTCGATCATTCGTAAAGCGTGGGCTGACGTCGGTCTTTTCTCAGCACCGACCTATCGCTGAACCTGCTAGATGACGCTTAGTGGCTCTCGCTCCGAGCCGTGGGCTTCCCCTCCAACGCTTGCCAAGACGAGCGAAAGACGTTAAGCGCACCCCGTCATTGCCCGACGTCCGGCCGGGGGCTGAACGGAAGACCGCTCACGAATCGAGCGGCCAAGCGCCTGAGGCGGCGCTTCGTCTTCCCGTGTTCCCGCTCTCGACCGTCTCTATCGACGCGCCTTTCCACTCACGGCCTCCGGGCCAGCAGGAGAGTCGCAGAGGCTTAGCCGCCGGATCCGGGCAAACAACACGATGGAAAAGGCGAACGATTATGGCGCTCTACGAGCACGTATTCCTTGCCCGACAGGATATCAGCGGCCAGCAGGTCGAAGCACTCGTGGAACAGTACCGCGGCGTGCTCGAGGCCAATGGCGGCAAGGTCGGCAAGGTCGAGAATTGGGGTCTGAAGACCCTCACCTACCGGATCAAGAAGAACCGGAAGGCCTACTACACGCTCCTCAACATCGACGCCCCCTCGGCGGCGGTCGAAGAGATGGAGCGCCAGATGCGCTTCAACGAAGACATCCTGCGCTACATCACGATCCGCGTCGAGCAGCACGACGAGGGTCAGTCGGCGATGATGCAGAAGCGCGACGACCGTCCGCGTCGCGGCGACCGCGACGGCGGCGATCGTCCGCGTCGTGACCGCGAAGACCGCCCGCGCCGCGAGGACGACGATCGTCCCCGTCGCCCGCGTACTGAGGAGGCCGCATAATGGTCGACGTCGCCCAGATGCCCACGCGTCGCCCGTTCCATCGCCGGCGCAAGTCCGATCCGTTCGCGGCGAGCGATTCGCCCAAGATCGACTACAAGGACGTCCGTCTCCTGCAGCGCTACATTTCCGAGCGCGGCAAGATCGTCCCCTCCCGCATCACCGCGGTGTCGCAGAAGAACCAGCGCGCCCTCGCCCAGGCGATCAAGCGCGCCCGTTTCCTCGGCCTGCTGCCCTACGTCCTGAAGTAGTCTTCGAGACGATACGCATTCGGACCCCGCGACGCATGGCGTCGCGGGGTTCACTTCTAAGGTCCGCGGCCGTTCGGCGCCCCACGGATCTCGAGGCCAAAGCCGAGTTGGGGCCGACATGGGTCCCCTAACTGCCGCAGGCAGGACAGCGAACCCACATGAAACCCGATGCCCTCCTGACGGGGCTCGCGGCCGGCGCCGCGACCGCCCTTCTCTTCGCCGGACTGGTCGTCCAGTCGCCCGGCGCGGTGGGTCTCGCGCTCGCCGCCCCCATTCCCGTGCTTCTCGCCAGCCTCGGCTGGGGCTCGAAATCCGGCTTCCTCGCCGCGATCACCGCCTTCATCGCCGTCTCCGCCTTCGTCGGATCGGTGCTCGGCGGACTGACGATCCTCCTGTCGGTCGGCCTGCCCGCCGCGATCGTTGGCCATGTCGCCGGATTGGCGCGCCCGGTCGGCGACCCGCAGGTGCCGACGCTCGACTGGTTTCCCGTCCGCCGCATCCTCTTCGCCATCGCCGCGCTCATAGCTGCCGCCTGTATCGGGCTCGGCTGGCTGTCCGGCTACGATCCGGCCGAAGTGGGCACGGTGATGACGCAGGCTCTGCAGACGCAGAGCGCCGAGACCGGCGTCTCGCCCGAGCAGATCGAGGAGTTCACCCGCTTCGCGGTGACCGCCTCGCCCTTCGTACTGCCGGCCTTCCTCGTGGTCACGATGGTGGTGTGCCTCTACCTGTCGGCCGCGATCGTCCGGCTCAGCGGCCGGCTGCCGCGCCCGAAGGACGACCTGCCGGCGACGGCCACCCTGCCCCGCGTCGCGTTGCCGGTCTTCGCGCTGGCGCTGGCGGCCTGCTTCGCACCCGGCGCTATGGGGCTGCTCGGCGCCGTGGTGACGGGCGCGTTCGCGTCGGCCTTCACGCTGGCGGGGCTCGCTGCGATCCACCGGCGCACGCGGGGGCGCGCCGCGCGCGGCCTGCTGCTGTTCACCGCTTACGCGGCGATCCTGCTGCTGTCGTTCCCTCTTCTTGCCTTCATGGTGCTCGGCCTGTTCGAGACCGCGAAACCGCCGGCAGCGCCGGCATCCCCAGCCTGACAACCTCCCTTCTCAAAGGATCCCGATCATGGACGTCATTCTTCTCGAGCGCATCACCCGCCTCGGCCACATGGGCGAGACCGTTCGCGTGCGCGACGGCTTCGCCCGCAACTTCCTCTTGCCCACGGGCAAGGCGCTGCGCGCCAACGAGGCCAACCGCGCCAAGTTCGAAGCGCAAAAGACCCAGCTCATCGCCCGCAACGAAGAGCGCAAGAGCGAGGCCCAGACGATCGGCCAGTCGCTCGAGGGCAAGCGCTTCACTACGATCCGCTCGGCCGGCGAGACCGGCCAGCTCTACGGGTCGGTTTCGGCGCGCGACATCGCCGATCTCGTCAAGGCCGAGGGCTTCAACGTCAATCGCAACTCGGTTGAACTGAACCTGCCGATCAAGACGATCGGCCTGCACAAGGTGTCGATCGCGCTGCATTCGGAAGTCTCGGTCATGATCGAGGTGAACATCGCACGTTCGCACGAAGAGGCCGAGCGTCAGGCGCGCGGCGAGACCCTCACCTCGGCCGACGCCATCTACGGCATGGACGAGGACGAGCAGCTCGACGAGGAGACCGAGGTCTCCGAGGAGACGGACGAGACCGAAGAGCAGGCCTGAACGGCGCCTGGACGGCCGACCGCGCGACGGGCGGCCGACTTCGAGACTCGAGTTGGAGCCCCGGCTTGCCGGGGCTCTTTTGCGTTCTTCCTCCGCGATCTCGATCGATGCAGGATCGTCATCCCGCCGAGCCGACGTCGCTTGGCATGTGCGTGTCAATTCCGCCAAACGTTTCCCACAGGTTCTCCACCGGCATGGTGGCGTTCCGCCGATGCGACGGTTTTTCATGCCTCGCGCGTATCGCGCGTTTGGTCTCGCGCCGCGATCTCCTGTAGGGTGATTGCCTACCCCCGATCAGGAAGAGGCCCGGCATGGCGGAAGCCGCACGCAAGTTCGAGGAGGAGTCCCCGCTCTATCGCGAGGCACCGGCGAACATCGAGGCGGAGCAGGCGCTGCTGGGCGCGATCCTCGTCAACAACGACGCGTATTACATCGTCCACGACTTCCTGAAGCCCGACCATTTCTTCGAGGGCATCCACCGTGAGATCTTCTCGAAGGCCTCGGTGATGATCAAGATGGGCAAGATCGCCAATCCGGTGACGATCAAGACCTTCCTGGCCGCCAACGACCGCATCGGCGACATGACGCTCGCGCAATATCTCGCGCGCCTCGCAGCCGAAGCCACCACCATCATCAACGCCGCCGACTACGGCCGCGCGATCTACGATCTCGCCATCCGCCGATCGCTGATCCGCATCGGCGAGGACATGGTGAACCTCGCCTTCGACGCGCCGGTGGACGCCGAGCCCAAGCGGCAGATCGAGGACGCCGAGAAGTCGCTGTTCGAGCTGGCCGAGACCGGGCGCTACGACGGCGGCTTCCAGTCATTCGAGGATGCGATGGCGCTCGCCATCGAGATGGCGGGTGCGGCCAAGGACCGCGACGGCGGCCTGTCGGGCACCTCCACCGGCATCCGCGAGCTGGACCGCCGGCTCGGCGGCCTGCAGGCGTCCGATCTCATCATCCTTGCCGGGCGCCCCGCCATGGGAAAGACCTCGCTCGCCACCAACATCGCCTTCAACATCGCAGCCGCCTACGAGCCGGCGGAGCAGGCCGATGGCTCGTTCAAGGCCAAGAACGGCGGCGTCGTCGCCTTCTTCTCGCTGGAAATGTCGGCCGAACAGCTGGCGACCCGCATCATCTCCGAACAGTCCGAGGTCTCCTCGTCGAAGATTCGGCGCGGCAACATCACCGACGCCGAATATTCCAAGCTCGTCGCCTGCACCGAGATGATGCAGAAGGCGCCGCTCTACATCGATCAGACCGGCGGCATCTCGATCGCCCAGCTCGCGGCCCGCGCCCGTCGCCTCAAGCGCCAGCGCGGCCTCGACGTGATGGTGATCGACTACGTGCAGCTGATGCAGGGATCCTCGAAGAACGCCGGCAACCGCGTGCAGGAGATCACCGAGATCACCACCGGGCTCAAGGCGCTCGCCAAGGAGCTGGCCGTGCCCATCGTGGCCCTGTCGCAGCTCTCGCGTCAGGTGGAAAACCGCGAGGACAAGCGCCCGCAGCTGTCCGACCTCCGAGAATCCGGCTCGATCGAGCAGGACGCCGACGTGGTGATGTTCGTCTATCGCGACGAGTACTACCTGCAGAACAAGGAGCCGAAGCCCGGCACCGACGAGCATATGAAATGGCAGCAGGAAATGAACGACGCCCGCGGCAAGGCCGAGGTCATCATCGCCAAGCAGCGCCACGGCCCCACCGGCTCTGCGCCCCTCGCCTTCCAGGCCGAGTTCACGCGCTTCACCGATCTCGCCGAAGAGAGCCAGCTGCCCGAACGCTACGAATAGCGCTATAGAAGCCCGCCATGTCACATCCCGTCCTCTCCGCCGTCCCCCACAGCGGACGTCGCCCTTTCGTCACGATCGACGGCTGGGCCTTGAAATCCAACTGGCGGCACATGGCCAACACCGCCCCCGGCGCGCGCACCGGCGCGGCGGTGAAGGCCGGCGGCTACGGGCTCGGCGCCCCCTATGTCGCCAAGGCGCTCTTTGCCGCCGGCTGCCGTGATTTCTTCGTGGCCTGGGCCGAGGAGGGCGCGGAGTTGCGCGCCGCGCTACCGGGTGCCAACACCCGCATCTTCGTGCTGCAGGGCCTCGATGGCGACGCCGCCGCGATCTGTCGCGAGCACCGGCTGGTCCCCGTCCTGTCCAATCTCGACGACGCCCGCATCTGGCAGGAGACCGGCATCGGCCGGCTGCCGGCCCCGGCCGCCCTCCAGTTCGAAACCGGGATGAACCGGCTCGGCATGGACGAGGCCGACGCCCGCAAGGCCGCCGCGCTGGCGCGGGCCGGGGCTTTCGACGTGACGCTCGTCATGAGCCATCTGGCATCCGCCGACCATCCAGCCTCGGCGCAGAGCGAAGCGCAGCGCCACGTCTTCGAGCGCATCGCCGCGCTGTTTCCGCATGTGGCGCGCTCGCTCGCCAACTCCGCCGGCGTCTTTCGCGGCAGGCCCTACCATTTCGACCTGACGCGGCCCGGCATCGCGCTCTACGGCGGCGAGACCGCGCTCGACCCGTCGGCGGCGCTGCGCCCGGTCGCGACGCTCTATGCGCAGATCCTCCAGGTGCGCACGGCGCCGCGCGGCGAAGCGGCCGGCTATGGCGCCACGGCGAAGCTGGAGCGCGCCACGCGCATCGCCACGATCGGCATCGGCTATGCCGACGGCTATCTGCGCTCCTCCTCCGGCGTCACGCCGCTGCGGCCTGGCGAGCCGGCGCCCGAAGTCTCGATCGGCGGACGCCGCGCGCCGGTGCTCGGCCGCGTCTCGATGGACCTCACACTGGTGGACGTCACCGATCTTCCCGAGGACCTGGTGGTTCCCGGCGAGGTGGCGGAGATGTTCGGAGCGCAGATCGCGATCGACGAGACGGCGCGGCGCGCCGGCACCATCGCCTACGAGTTCCTCACAGGGTTGGGCCCCCGCGTCGCCCGGCTGGCGGTCTGACCGGCATGGCGAAAACCAAGGCGAGCTTCATCTGCCAGAACTGCGGCGCGGTCTACTCGCGCTGGATGGGCAAGTGCGAGGCCTGCGGCGAGTGGAACACCATCGTCGAGGAGAGCGACACCAACGGCATCGGCGGCGGCCCGCTGCGCTCCAAGCGCAAGGGCAAGCCGGTGGCGCTGCTGCCGCTGTCGGGCGAGCTGGAAGAGGCGCCGCGCATCATCTCGGGCATCGACGAACTCGACCGGGTGACGGGCGGTGGCTTCGTGCGCGGATCGGCGCTGCTCGTCGGCGGCGACCCCGGCATCGGCAAGTCGACGCTGCTGATGCAGGCGGCGGCGGCGCTGGCACGCGGCGGCCACAAGGTGATCTACGTCTCGGGCGAAGAGGCGGTGGCGCAGGTGCGCCTGCGCGCGCAGCGCCTGAAGGCCGACGACACGAGCGTGCAGCTCATGGCCGAGACCAACATCGAGGACATCCTCGCGACGCTGACGCAGGACAAACGCCCCGATCTCGTGATCATCGATTCGATCCAGACCGTCTGGACCGACATGGCCGATTCGGCGCCGGGAACGGTGACGCAGGTTCGCGCTGGCTGCCAGGCGCTCATCCGCTACGCCAAGTCGAGCGGCGCGGCGGTGATTCTCGTCGGCCACGTCACGAAGGAAGGCCAGATCGCCGGCCCGCGCGTCATCGAGCACATGGTCGATGCCGTGCTCTATTTCGAAGGCGAAGGCGGGCATCACTACCGCATCCTGCGCACCGTCAAGAATCGCTTCGGGCCGACCGACGAGATCGGCGTCTTCGAGATGAGCGATCTCGGCCTGCGCGAGGTGCAGAACCCGTCCGAGCTCTTCCTCGGCGAGCGCAACGGCAAGGCGCCGGGCGCCGCGGTGTTCGCGGGTATCGAGGGCACGCGGCCCGTGCTGGTCGAGATCCAGGCGCTCGTCGCCCCCTCGCCGCTCGGCACACCGCGCCGCTCGGTGCTGGGCTGGGACACGCCGCGCCTCGCCATGGTGCTTGCGGTGCTCGAAGCCCATTGCGGCGTGCGGCTCGGTCAGCACGACGTCTATCTCAACGTCGCCGGCGGCTATCGCATCAAGGAGCCCGCCGCCGACATGGCGGTGGCCGCCGCGCTCGTGTCGTCGCTGTCGGGCCAGCCGCTGCCGGCGGACTGCGTCTTCTTCGGCGAGGTCAGCCTCTCGGGCTCCGTTCGCCCGGTGTCCCATGCCGGGCAGCGGGTGAAGGAGGCCGAGAAGCTCGGCTTCGCGCAGGCCGTGGTGCCCGCCGGCTCGGCCGATCTGCCGAAGGGACGCGGCGTCGAGGCGCATGAAATCGAGACGCTCGCCCATCTCGTCGCACGCGTCGCGGGGCGTGCTCCGCAATCCGACACTTGATTTTTCGCGCTGCACGCTCTGTAAGAACAGCGGTCGCACGTTTGGAAACGTTCGAGACCCCGAGAGGCCCGGCCCCGAATGACATTCACCCTGTTGGACGCGATCCTCGTCGCCATCATGCTGATCTCGGCGCTGCTCGCCATGGTCCGCGGCTTCTCGCGCGAGGTCCTGTCCGTCCTGTCCTGGGTGGCCGCCGCGGCGGTCGCCTTCCTGTTCTACGGGCAGGTTACGCCCTTCGCGCGGCAGTATATTTCGAGCGAGACGGTGGCGACGGCCGCTGCCGCCGCCGGCCTGTTCTTCCTGACGCTGATCATCGTTTCCTTCATCACGCTGAAGATCGCCGACTTCATCATCGACAGCCGCGTCGGCGCGATCGACCGCACGCTGGGCTTCCTCTTCGGCGCGGCGCGCGGCCTGCTGCTCGTGGTCGTCGCCATGGTCTTCTTCAACTGGCTTACGCCGCCCGAGGCCGGCAACCAGCCGAGCTGGGTCACCGCCGCGCGCTCCAAGCCGATGCTCGACGAACTCGGCGTCAAGCTGGTGGCGGCGCTGCCCGACAATCCGGAAGAGCAGATTCGCGAGCGCTTCGGCACGCCGCCGGCCGCGCCCGACGGCACGCCAGCTCCCGACAGCGGCATGGCGGACCAGCCCAGTTCCATCGAGGATGCGATCCAGCAGGGCGAGCAGCCCGCGGAAGCGCCCGCGAACTGACATCCGGCTGCCGCATTGCGGCGGCCCGTCGAACGATCGGCTCGGGACGGCGACGGCCCGAGCGTTTCTGGTTTGTTTTCCCGGAGCGGTCCCCATCTTTGGATGACGGGCGCCGCGACCTCCGGTGTTTGGGAAAAAGGGTGTGACACCATGGGCGAGACCCCCTTCGGCGACACGGACGACGACAGTCTGCATGAGGAATGCGGCGTCTTCGGCATCTTCGCCCGCACCGACGCGGCGGCCCTCGTCACGCTCGGCCTCCATTCGCTGCAGCATCGGGGCCAGGAGGCGGCGGGCATCGTCTCCTACGACGGCACGCAGTTCCACGTGGAGCGCCACGCCGGCCTGATCGGCGACACGTTCACCAAGCAGTCGGTGCTGGAGCGCCTGCCCGGCACCTGCGCCATCGGCCACACGCGCTACGCCACCACCGGCGGCGGCGGTCTGCGCAACGTCCAGCCCTTCTTCGCCGAGCTGTCGGCCGGCGGCTTCGCCGTCGCCCACAACGGCAACATCACCAACGCCATGACGGTGCAGCGCGAATTGCAGCGTCGCGGCTCGATCTTCTCATCCACCTCCGACACCGAGACGATCCTCCACCTCGTCGCCACCTCCGGCGCGCGGGCCTTCACCGACAAGCTGATCGACGCGCTGTCGCGCCTCGAAGGCGCCTTCTCGCTGGTCGGCATGGCGCCCGGCCGCATGATCGGCGTGCGCGATCCGCTGGGTATCCGGCCGCTCGTGCTCGGCGAACTCGAAGGCTCGGTGATCCTCGCCTCGGAAACCTGCGCGCTCGACATCATCGGCGCCACCTTCGTGCGCGACATCGAGCCGGGCGAGATGGTGATCGTCAGCGACGAAGGCGTGGAGTGCCTGTTCCCGTTCCAAGCCCGCCGCTCGCGCTTCTGCATTTTCGAATACGTCTATTTCGCGCGGCCCGATTCCAACGTCGAGGGCCGCAACGTCTACGAGATCCGCAAGCGGATCGGCGCCGAGCTGGCGCGCGAGAGCGTGGAGACGGGCGACATCGTGGTGCCTGTGCCCGATTCCGGCGTCCCCGCAGCCATCGGCTATGCGCAGGAGGCAAAGCTTCCCTTCGAGCTCGGCATCATCCGCAACCACTATGTCGGGCGCACCTTCATCCAGCCTTCCGATTCGATCCGCCACATGGGCGTGAAGCTCAAGCACAACGCCAACCGGGCGATGATCGAGGGCAAGCGCGTCATCCTCGTGGACGACTCGATCGTGCGCGGCACCACCTCGCAGAAGATCGTGCGCATGGTGCGCGAGGCCGGGGCCACGGAAGTGCATATGCGCATCGCCTCGCCGCCCACCCGCGCCTCCTGCTTCTACGGCGTCGACACGCCGGAAAAGTCGAAGCTTCTGGCCTCGCGCATGACGATCGAGGAGATGGCCGAGTACATCCAGGTGGACAGCCTCGCCTTCGTGACGATCGACGGGCTCTACCGCGCCTCCTTCGAGCCGGAGCGCAACCCGCACGCCCCGCAGTTCTGCGACGCCTGCTTCACCGGCGACTATCCGACTGCCCTCACCGACTTCGACGGCTCCGACAACGTGCGCCAGCTCTCGCTGCTCGGCGGCAACGGCTGAGGAGGATCGGTCCGACCATGGCAGGACAACTCGAAGGGCGCGTCGCGCTCGTCACCGGTGCCTCGCGCGGCATCGGCTACCAGCTAGCCAAGCTGCTGGCAGCAGAGGGCGCCCATGTCGTCGCCACCGCCCGCACCGTCGGCGGACTGGAGGATCTCGACGACGAGATCAAGGCCGCCGGCGGCTCGGCGACGCTCGTGCCGCTCGACCTCGCCGACATGGCGGGCATCGACCGGCTGGGCGGGGCCATCCACGAGCGTTGGGGCAAGCTCGACGTGCTCGTCGCCAATGCCGGGTCGCTCGGTGTGCTCGCGCCCATCGGCCATATCGAGGCGAAGACCTTCGAGAAGACGATGATGCTCAACGTCACCGCGACGTGGCGGCTGATCCGGGCGGTGGACCCGCTGCTGCGCGCGTCTGAAGCCGGCCGGGCTGTGTTCCTGTCGTCGGGTGCCGCGCATTCCTGCAAGGCGTTCTGGAGCCTCTACGCCGCCACCAAGGCGGCGGGCGAGGCAATGGTGCGCTCTTGGGCCAACGAGACCGCGAACCTCCCCCTGCGGGTGAACTCGGTGAACCCCGGCGCCACGCGCACGGCGATGCGGGCGATGGCGATGCCGGGCGAAGACCCGGACACGCTGCCGAAGGCGACGGACGTCGCTGCCGCCATCCTGCCGCTGACCCTGCCGTCGGTGACGCAGACCGGCGGGCTCTTCGACGTGCGCAAGAACTGCTTCCTTGCCTACCGCGATCCCGAGTGAGGCAAGGCCCCGTCAGGCTTCCGCGAAGCCGGTCGGCAACCCGTCGATGCTGACGAGGTTCTTCTCCAGACGGTAGGCCTTCAGCCCGTCCTCGCCCTTCGCCTCAGCCCAGCGGTCGAGCACCGGCCGCTCGCCCGTGCGCGCGAAGAGCGGCACGGCGTAGCCGCATGAGGTCTGCACGAGATTGATGCCGAGCGTCACGACCTGCCGGGCGCCGAGCGGTTCGCGGCCGTCGTAGCGCTCCGCAAGGAAGGCGTCGTAGGCGGGCGAGCCCCGAAAATCGACGCGACCCTTGCCGTAGAGGCGCAGGATCAACGGCGGCCCTTCGAAGGCGCAGAGCATGATCGTCATCGCGCCCCCGGCCCGGATGTGCGCGGCCGTCTCGCTGCCGCTGCCGGTCAGGTCGAGATAGGCGACCGCGTTGGGCCCGAGCACGTGCAGGTGCTCGGTGGAGCGCGGCGAGATGTTGACCCGGCTGCCCTCCACCGCCGAGCCTGCGAAGAAGATGCGCTGGCGCTCGACGAAGGCCTGCCGCGCCTCGTCGATCGCGGCGAACTGCTTGGCCATGCGAATCTCCTCAGACGTGCGGCTCGACGGGGTTGCGGGCGACCTGCCGGCGATAGGAGCGGACCGCGAAGGGAATGGACGCGAAGTAGGCGAGCGCCGAGACCGTCAGCGTTTCCCAGAAGAAGCTGAGCAGCAGGCCGATATAGAGGACCACGAAGAGGATCATCGGCACGACGTAGTCGCGCCGCACGGGGATGCCGATCGTCTTGCCGGAATAGGTGGGTATGCGGCTCGCCATCAGCAGACCGATCGCGACGAGGTAGAGCGCCGCGACGAAGGCGGTGATGTCCGGGAAGTTCACGTTGCTGGTGAAGCCGAGATAGACCGGAAAGAGCGCGAGCCCTGCCCCCGCCGGCGCGGGCACGCCGACGAAATAGGCGGTCTTCCAGGCCGGGCGGTTGGGCTCGTCCAGCATCGTGTTGAAGCGCGCGAGGCGCAGCGCGCAGCCGCTAATGTAGAGAAGCGCCGCGATCCAGCCGATCGAGCCGGCGTCGTGCAGCGTGTAGGCATAGAGCAGCAGCGCCGGCGCCACGCCGAAATTGCAGATGTCGGCGAGCGAATCCATCTCGGCGCCGAAGCGGCTCTGGCCGTTGACGAGCCGCGCGATGCGCCCGTCGATGCCGTCGAGGAAGGCCGCGCCGAGCACCAGTCCCACTGCCAGCTCGAACCGACCTTCGAAGGCGAAGCGGATGCCAGTGACGCCCGCGCAGATCGACAGGATCGTCACGAGGTTGGGCAGGATCTGCCGAAACGACACCCGCGACGCGGCGGGTGTGGGCTTGGGCGCTGCGAGAGGGTCGCTCGGGGTCGGCTCGATCATCCCATCAATCCTTGCGCCACGACCAGCCGTGCGAGCGCTCCGCGTAGTCCGCGATTACGGTCTCGCCGGCCACCGCCGTCTGCCCTTCCGCGACGCGCGCGACCGCGCCGTCGGGGAGGTAGATGTCGAGCCGCGAGCCGAAGCGGATGAGACCGAAGCGCTCGCCGGCCTCCAGATGGTCGCCGGTCTGCGAGAAGACGATGATGCGCCGCGCGATGGCGCCGGCAATCTGCACCACGCCGACCTCGCCGCGCGGGCTGTCGATCACCAGGGACGAGCGCTCGTTCACCTCGCTCGCCTTATCGAGCTCGGCGTTCTTGAACTGCCCCTCCTTGTAGGCGATCCGCGCGATGCGACCGCGCACCGGGGCGCGGTTCACGTGGCAGTCGAAGACGTTCATGAAGATGGAGATGCGCAGCAACGGCTCGTCGCCGAGGCCGAGTTCCGTGGGCGGCACGACATGGCCGACCAACGAGACGCGCCCGTCCGCCGGACTCACGGCCAGATGATCCGAGACCGGCGTGACGCGCGC
Organism: Aureimonas pseudogalii; assembly: GCF_014196835.1. Taxonomy (GTDB): domain Bacteria; phylum Pseudomonadota; class Alphaproteobacteria; order Rhizobiales; family Rhizobiaceae; genus Aureimonas; species Aureimonas pseudogalii. Next base: position 178,236 of record NZ_JACIEK010000005.1, on the reverse strand, counting down.
GGGATCGCGGAAGAAGTAAGCGCACCAGAGCGTCAGCACGAGACCGGCCCAGAACAGCGGCTCCCACAGGAGCCCGAGCAGCACGGCGGCAACGAAGAACCCGGCGATGAAGGGGGTGCCGGCTCGATGGATGGGCACCAGAGCGTTGCGGATCGATGCGATCATGTCCATCGAGAGCGGGATCCTTTCAGGGTGGCAGGTCGCCGGGATCGGCGCACGATCGGCACCGTCGCCGGCGCCGTCGTCTTCACATAGGGGGGAATGCCGGCGGGCTCAACGCGAGAAGCCGCACGGCGAGACTGGCGTCACACCGGCTGGCGGTCACGCTTGCGTTCCAGCACGCCGAGCGCATCGGCCTCGCGGGCGCGGCGCAAGGTCTCTTCCGCCTCGCTCGCCTCGCGCTGCATCGCCCACATCTCGGCGTAGAGCCGGCCGGCGGCCAGGAGGTCGCGATGCGTACCGCGCTCCACGATCTCGCCGGCGCGCAGGACGATGATCTCGTCGGCGTCGATGATGGTCGAGAGCCGGTGCGCGATCGTCAACGTCGTGCGCTGCTGCGAGACGAGTTGCAGCGCGCTCTGGATCTCCTGTTCGGTGTGCGTGTCGAGCGCCGAGGTCGCCTCGTCGAGGATGAGGATCGGCGGGCTCTTGAGGATGGTGCGAGCGATAGCGACGCGCTGCTTCTCGCCTCCCGAGAGCTTCAGACCCCGCTCGCCGACCATCGTCTCGAACCCCTCCGGCAGCATCTCGATGAAGCCGGCGATCTGCGCGAGATCGGCGGCGCGCCGCACCTCGTCTTCCGGCGCGTCGGGGCGGCCGTAGCGGATGTTGTAGGCGATCGTGTCGTTGAAGAGCACGGTGTCCTGCGGCACGATGCCGATGGCCGCGCGCACGCTCGCCTGCCGAACGCCGGCGATGTCCTGCCCGTCGATCGTGATGCGGCCGGAATCCACGTCGTAGAACCGGAACATCAGGCGCGAGATCGTCGACTTGCCGGCGCCCGACGGCCCGACGATCGCCACCGACTTGCCCGCCGGCACCTCGAACGAGATGCCCTTCAGGATCTGCCGCTCCGGGTCGTAGGAGAAGCGCACGTCCTCGAAGCGGATGGCGCCCTCGCGTACGCTCAGGTCCGGCGCGTCGGCGCGGTCCGTCACCTCCTGCCGGATGGCGAGGAGGCGGAACATCTCCTCCATATCGGTGAGGCCCTGCCGGATCTCGCGATAGACGAAGCCGATGAAGTTGAGCGGGATCGAGAGCTGCATCAGCAGCGCGTTGATGAAGACGAAGTCGCCGAGCGTCTGCGTGCCCGCGCGCACCTCCAGCGCCGACATCACCATCGCCGTGCCCATGCCGGCCGAGAAGATGACGCCCTGCCCGAAGTTCAGCCAGCCGAGCGAGGTCCAGGTCTGCGTCGCCGCCTTCTCGTAGCGCGCCATCGAGCGGTCGAAGCGCTCGGCCTCCATCGTCTCGTTGCCGAAATACTTGACGGTCTCGAAGTTCAGAAGCGAGTCGATCGCCTTGGTGTTGGCGTCGGTGTCGCTCTCGTTCATCTCGCGGCGGATGCCGATGCGCCAGTCGCTCGCCTTGATCGTGAACCAGCCGTAGAGAAACACCGTGGCCGCGATGACGACGAGATACCAGACGCCGTAGGTGAAGCCGAAGATCGCCGCCGTCAGCGCGAATTCGAGGATGGTCGGCACGGTGTTGAGGATCGTGAAGCGCACGATCGTCTCGATGCCCTTGGTGCCGCGCTCGATGATGCGGCTGAGGCCACCGGTGCGCCGCTCCAGATGGAAGCGCAGCGAGAGCTCGTGCATGTGCACGAAGGTGCGGTAGGCGAGCACCCGCACCGCATATTGCCCGACGCGGGCGAAGAGCGCGTCGCGCAGCTGGTTGAGCGCGACCGAGACGACACGCGCCACGTTGTAGGCGACGACGAGCGTGATGGCGCCGGTGAGGATCAGCGGCAGCACGCGCTCGGCGGAGTTCGCGCCGTCCAGCGCGTCGGTGGCCCATTTGTAGAAATAGGGAATGCCCACCGTCAGCAGCTTGGCGAGCACGAGATAGAAGCTCGCCCAGAGCACGCGGGCCCTCAGGTCCGGCCTCTCCTGCGGCCACATGTAGGGCCACAGGTTCTTGAGCGTCGTCCACATGGCGCTGCCGTCGCCGGACACCGCAGGCTGTTCTGGTCGGGACAAGGGTCGATCGATTCCGCTGGAGGTCGCGCCGCTGCGCGAAGGGCGTGGCCGTCTGGCCCGCCGATTTGGAAGGGTTCTAGTCCTCCCCGCCCCGCTCGACCAGTGCGATGGCTCCCATGCGCGACCGAATGTCCACGAACGGACCGTCAGCCGTGGACACTGGCGTCTGGCCGTCAGCCCTGACCGTCGCTGGCTTCGTCCTTGGGCAGTTTCAGCACCTGTCCCGGGTAGATCCGGTTGGGATTGCGAATCTGGTCGCCGTTGGCGAGATAGATCACGCTGTATCGACTGCCCCGCCCGTAGGTGGTGCGCGAGATGCGCCAGAGCGAATCGCCCCGGCGGATGATGACGCGCGCCTGCACCGTCTCGAGCGGCGCCTGGACGGAGGTGCGCAGGCCGGCCTCGGCGGTCGGGGCGGCGATCGCATCCGTCGCTGCCGTCATCTCCTCCGACGCTTCGGGCGAGCCCGCCGCAACCACGCTGCCCGGCGCAGCCACCGCCGGCGCTTCGTTCATTGGCGCGCTCGCGGTTCGCTCCGTCTCGTCCGCCGGCCGGGCGCTCGACGCCACCGCCGACATCGAGCCGAGGTCGGGCCGGTTGAACGGCACTTCGGCTCTCGCCACGACTTGCCCGTCCGGCCCGATCTCGTCGGCGCGGATGACATGGTCGCCGACCGCGACGCCCGCGAGCGCGCTGCCGATGAACCGGTCGCCCTCGCCGCCCCGCGTCTCCGTCACGAGCTTGTCGTCGAGATAGATGCGGATGGTGGAGCGTGGATCGGCGGAGCCGGCGATGAACAGGCGACCGTTTTCGATCTCGACGGCCTCCACCGCGAGCCGGCGTTCGGGGCCGGTCGCGGCACCCGTCGAGCCGTCGGCCATGGTCGTTTCGGCCGCAGTCGGCGCAAGCTTGTCTGGATGCGACGGCGTGACGGGTTTGACAGCGGCGGCGGGCGACTCCGGCGTCGCCGGGACTTCGACTGGCGAGACCGCCGCCACCTGCGGCTCGGCGGGCCGCGGGCGGACGAGGATCTCGGAGGCCTGCCCCGGCCGCTCCATCATCACGAGCAGCTCGTTCGCGCGGTCCTTCGGGGGCACGTTGACGATGGCCGCCTCGTCGGAGAGCGCGGACGGCGCGTTCGCATCGGCGGCGTCGCCTTGCGCCAGTCGGAGGCGATGCTCGCCAGCCGGAAGCGTCAGGTCGAGCACGAACTCGCCGCCTGCTCCACTCCGCGTTTCGCCGAGCACCGTATCGCCGTTCACCACAGTGATGCTGCGTCCGGGCTCGGCCCGCCCGGCAATGACGGCGGACCCGTCGGGCTCGACGCGCACCACGTCGAAACTCGGCTTCGCGGCAGAGTCGGACGTCGCCTGCGCAGGCGTCTGTCTCGGCTCGGACGGCGTCGGCGTCACCGGCGCCACGGGTGAGGAATCCACGACGGACGGCTCCAGCGCGGCCTGTCGCGCCTGCCCGGCGTCGCTCGCGGTCTCGGGTCCGCGCGCCGGCTCGACGAGCGTCGGCTCGAACACGCCCGAACGCCAACCGAGCGCGAACGCCGCCAGCACCACGACGAAGAACAGGACGGGAAGCCGTCGACCCATGACCGAAACGCTTTCAAGAATCCGAAGCCGCGAAGGATGCGGCATGCCCAAGCCTACAATCCGCGCCGTCGCATCACAATCGATGATTCGGCAAGAGCGTCAACAGGATGAAGGGCTTGCGCGGCGACGGGGCGGCTGTCGCCGACACGGGGACATTGCTCCGCGGCTTGCTGCCGTCGCCGCAATTGTCTCGACGATGGCAAGTGCTCGATCCCTATCTCCGCACGCGCCCGGCCGGCTGCGGCGATAGGGGTTGGGCAAAACGCAGGTTTTGCGCTATAAGACTTTCGTACGCCCTGCCCGGTCCGCCGGCTCAAGGGGCGCCGAACCTCACCGATGATGATCGAGACTCCACTTTGAAGCACGACAACGCAGATTTTGCGGGGCGCCGCGACACCGCACGCCAGGCCAAGGCCGCTCTTCTCGAGAAGGCGAAGGCCAAGCTCGCCGACCCCGCTCTTGAGGCGCGCCGCGCCGAGCGCGCCCTGGTGGTCGCAGCCCGCGCGGAACGCGAAGCCGCCCGCGCCAAGGAAGCCGAAGCTCAGGCTCTCGAAGAGGCCGAGCGCCAGCGCGTCGCCGCCGAGGTGGCGGCCCAGGAAGAGGCCGTCCGGCAGGAGGCGCTCGAAGCCGAGCTCGCCGCCGAGAAGGCCAAGGCCAAGGAAGCCGACAAGCATGTGGCGAGCTTCCTGCGCGACGAGGCGGCCCTCAAGGCTGCCCGAGACGCGCGCTACGCCGCCCGGCAGGCGCGCCGCAACAATTGACGATCCGGTGCGGCGGCCCCTCGCGGCCGCCGCCCGACCATGCGCGTCTCGCCGCGCCTATTCGGCGGCGGAGCGGAAGCCTTCGATCCCGCGATGGTCGGGGTTGAGCCGCGCGAGAGCCGCCTTGGCGGCCGCGCCCGGATGCTCCGTGTCGATATAGACCGAGCGCCCGTCCAGCGACTTGTTCACCAGCACGATCGTATCCAGCACCTCGGTGAAGGTGGCGCGCTTGTCCTCGGGGCCGGCGATGAGAAGCTGCAGGCCCATGTCGCGGAAGAACTGCAGGAGCGCCTGCGTGTTCGGCACGTCGAGCTTGTTGAACGCTTCGTCGAACAGCGCCAGTCCCATGCCGGCGGGCTTCCCCGCGACATGACCGGGGAAGTAGGCGAGCGCCAGCGAGGCGGCGATCGCCACGTAGAACGGCACCTGGGCCTCGCCGCCCGAGCCCTTCAACGCGCGGGACGACAGCGTCGTGCGGCCGCCGCGCGCGTCCGTCATCACGATCTCGAACGTGAAATACTGCCGATAGTCGGCCATCGCGACGGCATCCTCGCCGCCCTCGATCATCGCCTCCACCTCGCCCATCGAGCCGTCGAAGACCTCGTCGGTCAGCTCGCCCGCCGCCGCCCTTTCGGCCAGCGCATGAAGGCTCGCGAGCCGTGTGTTGACCGCGTAGGTAAAGGCGTAGGTCTGCCCGGTGAAGCGGTGGCGCTTCAGCAGGCGGTTGATGCCGGCGAGGCGATAGGAGACCTTGCCGAGCTTCTCCGACAGCCGCGCCAGCAGATCTTCGCGCAGCATGCGGCGCATCTCGTCGCCGGCCTTGGCGCAGGCGTCGCGGTAGCCGCGCAGCTCGTGCGTCTCCAGTCGCGCCGTCTCGTCGACGATCCACAGATAGCCGTTAACCATCGTGTCGGCATCGACCGCGGGCACCGCGACCTTCCAGCTCGCGGCATATTCGGTGAGATCGCGCAGCGCCACCAGCTGCTCGCGGCGCGCCGTGCCCTCGCTCGCTTCGGCGGCCGCGCGCGCGTCGTTGCGAAGGGTCGAGAGCCAGGCGGCGGCGTCGCGCCGTTCGCTCTCCTCGTGGCGCACGCGCTCGCGAAACCTCGCGCAAAGCTCGACGGGATCGAGCCGCTCGCCCTCAGGCCCGGCGGCGACGAGCGCGCGGCTGCCCTCGTCGTCGATCGCGCTCCAGGCACGCCGGCGCGCGAGCGAGGCGCCGCGCAGCTTTTCGGTGGCGAGATCGAGCTTCGCGCGGGCCGTCGCGGCGCTCCCCTGCAGCTCCTGCACCCGCGGCTCCACCTCCTCGGCCAGTTCCGTGGCATGGGCGTCGCGCTCGGCCCGGATCTCGTCGATCTCGGCCCGAAGCTCGCTGGCGTCGCCCGCCTCCACCGCCCGCCGGTCGCGCGAGAGCGTCTCCGTGCGCAGGCGCGCCGCTGAGACGCGGTGCTCGAGGTCGAACGGACCGGGCTCGGCCCGAAGCGCCGTGACGATGGCCGGCAGGCCCCGGGCGGCCTCGCGCAGGAGCCGCAGCTTTACCCGATTCTCGCCGATCGCGCGGCGCAGCGCCGTCGCCTCGGCCTCCAACCGTCCGTTGCGCCCTTCGTCCACGCCGCGCCCGAGAACGAGGTCGCGCAGGTCGCGCTGGACCGAAAGGCCCATGCCCGAGGAGGTCTTGCCGTTGCGCATCACGCCGCGGTCGAGCCGGTCGAGCTCGGCATCGGTCTCGGCCTTGCGGAAGGCGCCGATGCGCACGGCGAGAAAGGCGCGCGCGTGCTCGTCGTCGGAGCGCAGCGCCTCGACGATGCTGCCCTTCGGCACGTGCACGGGCGTGCCGCGCGTCGCGCTCGTCTTCACCAGCGTGCAGCCGGCAAAGGCGTTGCGGTCGCTCCACATCAGGTCGAAGGCCGAGGGCAGAAGGCGTGGCTCGACGATCACCGCCTCGCGCCCGCGCCCGAGCAGCGCCTCGGCGGCGTACTGCCATTCGGCATCCACCACCTCGACGACGTCGCAGAGCGGCACCGCGGGAATGCCGCGCTCGGTGAGCATCGCGAGCAGCCGCGTCGTCTCGCGCGAGAGGATGGCGCCGGCCGGGCGCTGCAGCCCGCCTTCGACGCGCAGAAGATCGGATTCGAGCTGCCGAGCCTCGGCCGCCAGCCGGTCGGCGGCGTCATCGAGATCGAAGCTCCAGGCCTCAATCGCCGCTGCCTCGGCTGCCAGCGCCTGCAGCCGGTCGCCGCGCCCGCGCAGCGCCTCGTGAAGCGGCGTGCCCTCGGGCGCCAGCGCCAGCGCCTGCCGAGCCGCGTCCACGGCGCCGGCATGGGCGCCGTGGACTGTGCCGGCCGTCTCGGCAAGGCGCACGAGCGCCGCAAAGGCACCGCGGATGCGTGTCCAGGCGGCCTCGGCCTCCTTCAGGTCGCGCCCGGCGAGCGCGGCCTCCGCCGCGATCTGGCGCAGCTGCGATTCGCCCCCGGCCTGCGCCAGAAGCGCCTGGCGCGAGCGGATCTCGTCGTCCCAGTTGCGGATCCACTCTCGGCGGCTGGTGAGCACACCCCGCTCGATCTCGAGTTCGCGCAAGCGCGCCAGCAGCGTCGCACGGGCGGCCCGCACCTCGTGGGCGCAGCGCCGCGCCTCGGCGCTCGCGGCCCGCCAGCGCTCGCGGTCGGCGCCGAGCCGCGCTGTGGCCCAGACGCGGAAGCGCTCGGCGATGCGCCGGACATGGCGATGCCGCGATTCGGCGTCCTCGATCAGCCGTTCGAGTTCACGCCAGGTAGCGATGGAGGCGCGCACGCGCTCGACGTCCAGCGGTTCGGGCTCCAGCACGAAGTCGCGCACGAAGATCGTGGGATCGAAGATCGGCTTGAAGGCGAGCGCATTGGAGAAGGCGCGCAGGAAATGCCGCGCGTTCGGCGGCTGGCCGGGGCCGCGCATCGCCGCCAGCATTTCCGACGTGAAACGCTCGGCCGAGGCGCGGTGCTCGCTCATCTCGGGGCTGAGCGCGCGCAGCCGGGCCGCGATCTCGGCCCAGGGCGCGACGCCGCTTTTTCCCCGGCGGATGTCCTCCACCGTGAAGGCGTGGCCCGGCACGATGAAGCGCGAGAGCACCTCCTCGCGGCTGTCGCCATGGCGGGCGGCGAGCGCCACGCCCACGGCGATCGGCTCGTCGGTGTAGTCGTTGACGAAGGTCAGCGCGAGAATGGTCTCGCAGGACGAGCGCAGCGGCCGGCCGTCCTCGGCGGGGTCGCCGGTCATGCCGAGGCAATATTCGAGGACGCTGCGCGAGGAGCGCCCGCTGGCGCTGGCGTTGAGGTTCAGCCGGTTGGCATTGACGCCGGTGATGACGGTCTGGATCGCGTCCTGGATCGAGGACTTGCCGGCGCCGGTCGGCCCGATCAGCGCGGCCTCGCCGCGGATCTCGATGTCCTTGGCGTCGACGAGGTACCAGTTCACCAGCGAGATGCGGCGAAGGCTATACACGGGCACCCTCCCCGTCGGCCTCGCCGGGCGCGGCGGCGCGCGGCGGCGCGCCTGCCCAGAGGGTGAGGTCGGAGAGGTAGCTGTCGGGCACGAGCACGGCGATGCCCGGCAGCACGGCGAGCGGCGAGGCGCGCCGGATCCGGTCTCGCTCGCCGAGCCGGACGGCGCCGTGACGCGCGAAGCCGCGCAGGATCTCGGTGAGGCGCGTCTCCTCGGGCGGCGGCGCGCCGGTGACCGCCGCGAGCCGATCGACGAGATCGTCGGTGGAGGTCTCGACGATGCCGGCCTCGCCGATCTCGTGCGTGCGCAGCGCCTCCTCCCAGAGAAGCCGCAGCGCCAGGAGAACCAGCGTCTCGTCCTTGCGCAGGCGCTCGAAGACGCCATCGTAGCGCGGCTCGTCGGCGGGCACGCTCAAGGCCACCATCTGGTCGCGCGGCGACACGGCCAGCCGATAGCCGAGCGCCCCGAAATAGCGCTCGAAGAAGCCGGAATAGGCGCGCACGAGATCGTAGGTGCGCCCGACACCGCTCGTGTGGGCGTAGACGCACTGGCGCGTGATCATCACCTGAAGGGCGCGCGTCAGTTCCTCGGCGTTCGGGCGCCGGCCGGCGATGTGGCCGCCCGCCCAGTCGCCGTCCACGATGTCGCGGAACTCGTCGGTCTCACGCTGCATGCGTCTGTCCTGTTGGCCTGCGGCGGATCAGGAAATCCTGGCAGGAGATCCAGTCGTTGCTGCAGCGCTCGGGAAGGAGCACGATCTCGTAGGGCTTCGCAAGCGCGCCGCCGAAGATCGAGGGCAGCTCCCGCAGCCGCTGGAAGGCCACGAAGTCGTCCACCGTCACGACGCCGATGTCACGACCGCGCACCTGCGACCCCGCCCCGAGCGCCCGCTCCAAGAAGGCGGCCAGCACCGGCGCGGTGACGCGCGTTCGCCGCACATACTCCTCCTTGGCGCGGGCGTAGAGCACCACGGCGGGGTCGGGCTCGGTATCATGGAGGATCGTCGGCTCGATCGGCGCGCGCTCGCGGCGCGGCGCGGGAATGTGCACGGGGCCGAGCGGCAGGATGCGCGGCAGGAGCGCCGTCGCCACGGGCACCTCGTCGCCCTCGAAGCCGGCGACCACGCGCAGCGCCTCGGCGATGAGAGCCTGCGAAGGATTGGCGATCCGGTCCATGTAGCGGGCGGCGTTGACGATGCGCCGCTCGATGCGCGCCACCGTGCCGTCGATCGCGTCGAGATGCGAGGCCGCCGCCTCGAACACCCGCTCGATCTCGGCGAGTTCGCCGCGCACGCGCGCCTCGCCCTCGCCGGCGTCGGGCGCCCGCCCCTCGCGGGCGTAGGCCGCGCCGAGCGCGGCCACCAGCGCGGCGTCCTCGGCCATGGCGACGGCCTGCCGCACGATGCCGGAGCGGAAGCGGAAGGGATTGTCCTTCGTGTGCAGGGTCTTGAAGTCGCGGATGAGATGGCGCTCGACGAAATCCTCGAAGAAGTGCCGGAAGACCTCGCGCAGCGTCGGCTGGCGCAGGATGCGATCTTCCGCCTGGCGTAGCGACACCGAGACGGTTCGCATATGGGCCATGAAGTCAGCCGATTCGCGCGCCGCGTTCTGCAGGCTCTCGGAGCGCTCCAGCGGCTGCGATGCCGCACTCTCCAGCGCCGCGAGCACGCCGAGCACGGCGCCGCCATAGGTGCGCGTCTCGCCGCGCTCGATCTGCGACAGGAGGTGGAGCAGCCCGGCGGCGTCGGGGTCGAGATCCACCCGGCGCACGTAGCGCTCGCGATGCTCGACGAGCCAGCCCGTCTCGATCAGCCGGGCATAATAGGCGGACGGGCGGTCCTCGGGCCGTGTGACATCAGGCAGTTCGTCGTCCGCAGCCGGCTCGCCGCCGGTTTCGAAGCCGGTGAGGAACGCCTCGATCTCGCCGACCACCTCGGACCGGCTCGGCGCCTCGCCGGCCAGCGCGAAGGCGGTGCGGTGGAGGTGCAGCAGCAACTCGGCATAGAGCTGCTTCGAGGCCGCGGCGAGCGGCCGGAAGAGATCGGGAGGCAGGACGTCGAAAAGCGGCATTCAGAACCTGATCGCGCGCGGAGGCCGGGCGCGCGTCGGCGGGGCAGGACCGACCCTGTCTAGCGAGCCGTCAACCTTCGATCAACCATGCGGCCCGCCGGGCTCCACTCGCTCCACAGGTGCGGGCGCTCAGCCCTTGCGATGGTCGAGGCGCGCCACCAGCCGGTCGCCGCCCCATTGCAGCAGGCAGACGAGCGCGATGAGTACGGCCACCACCGCCACCATCACGCTCGTCTCGAAGCGCTGGTAGCCGTAGCGAATCGCGAGGTCGCCGAGCCCGCCCGCGCCGATGGCGCCCGCGACGGCCGTGGCGCCGATGAGAGTGACGAGCGTCACCACGAAGCCCGACACGAGGCTCGGCAGCGCCTCCGACAGCAGCACTTCGCGCACGATAGTGGGCCGCGTCGCGCCCATGGCCCGTGCCGCTTCCACCAGCTGCGGATCGACCTCACGCAGCGAGACCTCGGCGATGCGCGCATAATAGGGGATCGCGGCCACCGACAGCGGCACGATCGCCGCCAGCGTGCCGATCGAGGTGCCGACCACGAGGCGCGTGAAGGGAATGAGCGCCACGAGCAGGATGATGAAGGGCACGGAGCGGAAGGCGTTGACGAGCGCGCCGAGGACGCGGTTCGTCCAGGGCGCCTCGAGGATCGCGCCCCGATCGGTGAGGACCAGCGCCAGCCCGATGGGAAGGCCGACGACGAGCGCGGCGAGGCCCGACGCCGCCGTCATCAGGATGGTTTCCCAGGTCGAGCGGACGAGGAGGTCAACGAGCTGGGGAGACATGGCCGAGAAGTTCCGTGCGAAGGGTGGCGGCGGCGAGCTGGTCGAGAATGGCGGGAAGATCGGCGGACGCGCGCGGCGTGACGCCGAGGAAGAGCCGCCCCACCGTGTCGCCGCCGATCTCGTCCACGGCTCCACCCAGGATGCGGATCGCCACGCCGTGGCGGATCGCGACGTCCGAGAGGATCGGCATGGGCGCGGCCGCTCCGCCGAGATCGAGCCGCAGGATCGCCTCCCCCGACGGGTCGGCCTGAAGACGGTCGCGGATCGCGGCGGGCAGGCCGGCGGCGGCGGAGACGCCGAGGAGGTTGCGCGTCGCCTCGGCCTGCGGATCGGCGAAGACGCGGCCCGTCGGCCCCTCTTCGGCGATGGCGCCGGCATGCAGCACCACGACGCGCCCGGCGATGCGGCGCACCACGTCCATCTCGTGGGTGATGAGGACGATGGTCAGCCCCAGCCGCCGGTTGATCTCGGCGAGCAGCGCCAGGATCTGCTCGGTGGTCTCGGGATCGAGCGCCGACGTCGCCTCGTCGGAGAGGAGCAGGGCCGGGTCGGCGGCGAGCGCACGGGCGATGCCGACGCGCTGCTTCTGCCCGCCGGAGAGCTGCGCGGGATACTGCCCGCCGCGCCCCGCCAGACCGACGAGATCGAGGAGTTCGGCGACGCGGCGCTCGCGCTCGGCCCGGCTCGTTCCCGCGATCTTCAGCGGCAGCGCCACGTTCTCGGCCGCGGTGCGGTTGGCGAGGAGGTTGAAGTGCTGGAAGATCATACCAATGCGCCGGCGCACGGGCCGCAGCTGCGAATCGCTCAACGCCTCGATCGCGCGGCCCTCGACCTCGACGCGCCCCGCGTCGGGCCGCTCCAGCCCGTTGATGCAGCGGATCAGCGTCGATTTGCCGGCGCCGGAGCGGCCGATGATGCCGAGGATCTCGCCGCGGCGGATCTCGAGATCGACGCCGGCGAGCGCGGCATGCGCGCCGAAGCGCTTGGAGACGTTGGCCAAGCGCAGGATCGGCGGTGCGCCGGCTTCGGTCGTCGGGAAATCGGGCATGGCATCGGTCCGCACGAGAAGAAGAGCCGGGCCGTGAAACGAGACGACCGCCGCGGCGAGGCGGCGGTCGCTCAGCGGCGATCCGGCGGGAGGGGCGGCGGGCTTACCAGGCCGGAAGGGCGGCGCCCTTGTAGGCGGTCTGGAGCGCAGCCTTCACCGGCTCGCTCTGGTAGGCGGAGACGAGCGTCTTCACCCAGGGCTTGGTCTCGTCGTCGGTGCGCACGGCGATGAAGTTGCGATAGGGGTTGTCGGTCAGCGTCTCCTGCCCGATCCGCTCCTTCGCGGGATCGAGCCCGCTCTTGAACGCCCAGTCGGTATTGACGACGCCGGCCGCGAGATCGGCGATCGAGCGCCCGACGATGCCGGCGTCCAGCTCGCGGATCTCGACATTCCTGGGGTTCTCCTCCACGTCGATGGCGGTGGCGAGGATGCCAGCGCCCTCGCGCAGCTTGATGATGCCGAGATCCTGCAGGAGGTTGAGCGCCCGCCCGCCGTTGGAGGGATCGTTGGGAATGCCGATCGCGGCGCCCTCGGGAAGCTCGGCGACGCTCTCCACCGACTTCGAATAGAGGCCGATCGGGAACAAGGCCGTGTATCCGGCGGGCACGACCTTGTAGCCGCGCTGCTGCACCTGCGCGTCGAGATAGGGCTTGTGCTGGAAGGCGTTGGCCTGAATCTCGCCGCGGTCGAGCGCTTCGTTCGGCTGCGTGTAGTCCGCGAAGATCACCGGCTCCACCGTCAGCCCGCCCTTGGCGGCTTCGGTCGCGACGACCTTCCAGACGTCCTCGTCCTCGCCGGCCATGATGCCGACCTTCACGGTCTCGGCCTGCGCCGACGCCATGCCCATTCCCATCGCCGTCACGGAGGCCAGAAGCGCGGCGAGGACCGGGCGACGGGTGACGGAGCGATGGGCGGTGGGGTGACGAAGCATGAAAGTTTCCTAACGAAAGCCCGAAGGCGATGGCGCCGGCTGCACGCCAAAGGCGAGCATCGACCTGCAAGAGATGCCGCGGGGGAGCGCCGCGATCAAAGAACAGGAATCCAACTTATCGCCGATCCGCGCAAAAACAGCCGGCATGGGGCCTCGCGTCACAAGCCCGTTTCGACCCGCGTCCAGGCGTTGCCGAGATGGCGGCCGAGCACCTCGGCGAGGCGGTCGCCGTCGCGTGCCTCCAGCGCCGCCATCATCTCCTGGTGCTCGTTCACGGCCGCCGCCCACATCGCCGGCTCCTCGTGGCCGATGAAGCGGATGCGCTTCAGCCGCATCTGCAGCGTGGCGTGGACGTGCGCGAGCGCAGGATTGTCGGCGAGCGCCACGATCATCGTGTGGATCGACTGGTTGAGCTTGTAGTAGGCGAGCCGGTCCTTCGCCGCGTAGCGCTCCAGCATCGCGTCGTGCGCGCGGCGCACGGCCGCGATCCCCGAATCGCTCGCCGCGGTGACGGCGAGGCGTCCGGCCAGTTCCTCCAGCGCGCGGATCACCGTCATCATGTCCTGCACGTCCTTGCGGTCGAAGCGCTTCACCACGGCGCCGCGACTGGGAACGAGCTCGACGAGCCCTTCGCTCGCCAGATACTTGATGGCCTCGCGCAGCGGCGTGCGGGAAATGCCGAGCTGCTCGCCGAGCTGACCTTCGTGCAGGCGAGTGCCGGGCACGAGCGCGCCCTCGATGATCATGTCGCGCAGCCGCGTGACGATCGTGTCGTGCAGCGACTGCCGCGAGATGCGCCCCGGCTCGATCGGGCCCGCGTCGCTCGCGGTCGCAAAAGAACCGTCGTGCCCGCCCGTCTCCAGCGTCTCGCTCATCGGATGTCTCCCATGCCGTCGTCCTGGCGATCGCGGTTGTGCGCGAAGGTAATCGCAGCAGCGTGAACGGCCATCGCCTGCGCACTCACCACGCGCTCGCCGTCCCGTCAAACCGCCTAATTCTGTATGCAGCATACAAAACACTTGATACGCGCATTCAGCTCGGGTAGCAAAGGCGACGTTTTGCAACTGGGAGGTTCGCGATGACGAACGAAGCGATGGCACCCTCGTCGACGGCACGCCCCATCGTGGCTCTGGCCATGGGCGACCCCGCGGGCATCAGCCCCGAGCTGACCGCGATGCTCCTCGCTCTGCCCGAGACCCACGAGGCCGCCCGCCTCACCGTCTTCGGCGACCGCCGCATCCTGGAGAAGGGCGCCCGCGAAGCCGGCGTCACGCTCGACCTCGATTATGTGTCGGCCGACGCCCCCCGCGCCCCCGCCGGCTCGCGCCCCGTCTTCGTCGATCTCGCCAACTGCGCGCCGGAGACGGTGCAGCGCGGCGAGGCGACGCTGGCCGGCGGCACCTTCGCCACCCAGAACTTCCGCGCCGCGCTCGAAATGGCGCATCGCGGAGAGGCCGACGCCGTCTGCTTCACACCCTTCAACAAGAAGGCGATGCGCTACGCCTATGAAGGCTACGACGACGAGATCCGCTTCGTGGTCGACGTCACCGGCTTTCGCGGCAAGGTGCGCGAGTTCAACGTTCTGGAGAAGGTCTGGAACGCCCGCGTCACCTCGCACATCCCGCTGAAGGCGGTGTCGGATCACCTGAGCGTCGAAGCGATCCTCGCCGAGGTCGACCTCACCCATCGCTGTCTCGCGCAATCGGGCATCGAGCGCCCGCGCATCGCGGTGGCCGGGCTCAACCCGCATGCGGGCGACGGCGGGTCGTTCGGCATGGAGGAGATCGACATCATCGAGCCGGCCGTCGCCGCGGCCAAGTCCAAGGGCTTCGACGTCGAGGGGCCGTTCCCGGCCGACACGGTGTTCCTGCGGGCGCTCAACGAGGGCTATCACGCGGTGCTGACCATGTATCACGACCAGGGCCAGATCGCGATGAAGATGATGGGCTTCGACAAGGGCGTGACGATGATGGGTGGCCTGCCCTTCCCGCTCTGCACCCCCGCCCACGGCACCGCCTACGACATCGCCGGCACCGGCAAGGCCGACATCGGCGCGACGCGCGAGGCCTTCCGCCTGGCTGTGCGCATGGCCAACCAGCAGCGCCAGCTGCGCGTCGCCGCCGAATAGCATCGCCCGCCTTCGGCCGGGGGTGGAGGGCCCCCAGCCGAACCGTTCGTCCTGCGGGGAGGAAACGCATGACATCCGACACGAAACTCGACCGGACGAACTGGCCCATTGCCGCGGCGATGATCCAGTATCCCGGCACCCTGCCCGACGGCCGCTCGACGCAGGACCAATCCGCCGAGGAATGGTCCGCGACCCTCGCCGACGTGTCCGACGCCGGCTTCACCGAGCTCGATCCGACCGACGGCTGGCTGCGCATCGCCGATCTCGAACCCTCGCGGCTGAACGAGTTCCTGGGCGTCGTCGCCGACCACGGCCTGACGATTCCCGCCGTCTCCACCGCGCGCAAGAACCTCGTCGATCCCGCGCACGGCGAGGCGCATCTCGCCTACGGCCATCGCCTGCTCGACACCGCCGCAGGGATCGGCGCGAAGGCCGTCTCCTTCGGCTTCTTTGGCCCGCTGAACGAGGCGCAGAAAAAGGCGCTGTGGTTCTGGACGGTGCAGGGCGAGCGCAACCCTGACGACGCCGGAACGTGGAACCTCGCCGTCGAGCGGGTGCGCGACCTCGGCCGGCATGCCGCCGATCTCGGGCTCGAGATCTCGCTGGAGATGTACGAGGACACGCTGATCGGCACCGCCGACGGCGCCGTGCGCCTCGTCACCGACGTCGATCTGCCGAACGTGAAGATCAACGCCGATCTCGGCAATCTCATTCGCCTGCATCGCCCAGTGGAGCACTGGCAGACGATGATGGAGAAGGTCGCGCCCTTCGCCGGCTACTGGCACGTGAAGAACTACACCCGCATCGAGGACGAGACGACCGGCGCGGTGATGACCGCGCCCGCCCCGCTCGAATTCGGTCTCATCAACTACCGCACGGCGCTGCGCATGGCGCTTGCCCACGGCTTCCGTTCCGCCCTCCTCGTCGAACATTACGGCGGCGACGGATTGAGCGTCAGCGCCACCAACCGCGACTATCTGCGTCGCATCCTGCCGCGCCCGGAGACGCACGCATGACCGCAATCTTCGATGAACCCGAACGCTTCGCCGCTACCGCCCTCCAGGGCTTCTGCGACGTACATGCCCGCCTCGTGCGTCATGTTCCCTCCGGCGCGGTGCGTGCGAGCGCCAGCGACGAGGGCAAGGTGGCGGTCGTGATCGGCGGCGGCTCCGGCCATTATCCGGCTTTCCTCGGCTATGTCGGTCCCGGCTTCGCCGACGCGGCGGTGGCCGGCGACGTCTTCGCCTCGCCGTCCACGCAAGGCGTCGCACGCATCTGCCGGCTGGCGAACCGCGGCGGTGGCATCGTGCTTGGCTTCGGCAACTATGCCGGCGACGTGCTGAACTTCGGCGCGGCGGCGACGCGACTTCGCGCCGAGGGCATCGACGTGCGCATCCTCGCCGTCACCGACGACGTGGCGAGCGCCCCGGCCGAGACCCCGACGCTGCGCCGGGGCGTCGCAGGCGACGTGCCGGTGTTCAAGATCGCCGGGGCGGCCGCCGAGGCCGGACACGACCTCGACGCGGTGGAGCGCCTGGCACAGCTCGCCAACGCCCGCACCCAGTCCTTCGGCATCGCCTTTGCCGGTTGCCGCCTGCCCGGCGCCGACGGGCCGCTCTTCACGGTCGCGCCCGGCACGGTCGCCCTCGGTCTCGGCATCCACGGCGAGCCCGGCATTCGAGACGAGGCTATGATGCCCGCCTCGAAGCTCGCCGACCTTCTGGTGACGCCGCTCCTCGCCGAGCGGCCGGCGGGCGCCAATGGCCGCGTCGCCGCGATCCTCAACGGGCTCGGCGCCACCAAATACGAGGAACTCTTCGTCCTCTGGACCCATGTCGCCGAGCGCCTGCGCGGCGCCGGGCTGACGCTGGTGGAGCCGGAGGTCGGCGAGTTCGTCACCAGCCTCGACATGGCCGGCTGCTCCCTGACCTTGACCTGGCTCGACGACGAGCTGGAGCCGCTCTGGCGCGCACCCGCCGACACCGCCACCTTCCGGCGCGGCACGATGGCCCCGCGCGAAGCCGCGCCGCCCATCGTGCTGGCCGACGAGACGCGCACCTATCCGCCTGCCGACAGGGCGTCGAAGGCCTCCGCCGCGGTGGCTCTGAGCGCGATCGAGGCGATCGCCGCCGCGCTGAAGGACGCCGAGGTCGAGCTCGGACGCATCGACGCCATTGCCGGCGACGGCGACCACGGCCAGGGCATGCGTCGCGGATCGCAGGCCGCAGCCACGGCCGCGCGCGAGGCGCTGGCGGCCGGCGCAGGCGCCGGCTCGCTCATGGCTGCGGCGGGCGATGCCTGGGCCGACACGGCCGGGGGAACCTCGGGCGCGATCTGGGGCCTGCTCCTGCGGGCCTGGGGCGGCGAGCTCGGCGACGCCGGCACGTCGGATGCCGCGCGCGTCGCGGCCGGGGCCAAGGCGGCGGCGGAAGCCGTCACCACGCTGGGCCGCGCCAAGCTCGGCGACAAGACGCTGGTCGATGCGCTGCTGCCCTTCGTCGAGACGCTCGGCTCGCAGGTCGAGGCGGGCACCTCGCTGCGCGAAAGCTGGGCCGCCGCCACGGACGCCGCCGCGGCCGCGGCCGACGCCACCGCGGCGCTTACGCCGCGTCTCGGCCGGGCTCGGCCGCTCGCAGCCAAGAGCCTCGGCCATCCCGACGCCGGCGCCGTGTCGCTGGCGCTTGTCGCCCGCACCGTCGCGGCCTGCCTCTCCGAGGCTCGCGCGAGCCCGCAACCTGCCTGACTCCACCACCGGAGGGCGCCGTCCGGCACCCCCGAACCCCTCGATCCATCTGGGAGGATGACACCATGAAGACCCGCATCGCAGCCAGCCTCGTCGCCATCGCCGCCGCGACCCTCGCCACGTCGGCGCAGGCGCAGTGGGCGCCGTCCAAGCCCATCGAGTTCATCGCGGCCGGCGGCGCGGGCGGCGGCACCGACCAGTTCGCCCGCCAGATCCAGGCGGCGATCGCCAAGGCCAACCTCACCGAAGAGAACGTCGTCGTCGCCAACAAGGGCGGCGGCTCGGGCGCCGAGGCCTTCATCTATGGCAAGGGCGCGACCGGCGACGACCACAAGCTGATCTTCGGCACCTCGAACGAGTGGACCCTGCCGCTCGTCACCAAGCTCGGCTTCCAGGCCGAGGACCTGACGCCCGTCGCCGCGCTGGCACTGGACGAGTTCATCGTCTGGGTGCAGGCCGACGCCCCATACCAGACGATCATGGATCTCGCGGCGGCCGGCAAGGAGAACCCCGGCAAGCTCAAGTTCGGCGGCTCGCAGTCGAAGGACGTCGACCAGACCCTGCTGCGCCAGATCGAGAACGCGACCGGCGCGAAGTTCGTCTACATCCCCTTCAAGTCGGGCTCGGAAGCGGCGGTGCAACTCGCCGGCAACCACATCGACGCCAATACCAACAACCCCGCCGAGAACGTCGGCCAGTGGCGTGCCGGACAGGCCAAGCCGCTCTGCGTGGTCGCGCCCCAGCGCATGGCCTACAAGGAGAAGGTGACGGAAACGATGTCGTGGAACGACATCCCGACCTGCAAGGAACAGGGCCTGGCGCTGGAGAGCTTCCAGATGCCGCGCACCGTCTTCGCGCCGAAGGACGCCGATCCGCAGGCGGTCGCCTACTACACCGACCTTCTGCAGAAGGCGTCGGAGACGCCGGACTTCCAGAACTATCTGAAGACGACGTCGCAGACGGCGCGCTTCATGACGGGTGACGAGTTCAAGAGCTTCATCGCCGCCGATCTCGAGAAGTCCAAGGCGCAGTTCGCCGCCGACGGCTGGCTCGCGAAGTAAGCGACCGGCAACGCGCCCGGTTCGCCGAAGCGGAGCGGACCGGGCGTCGGCGACAAGCCCGCTGTGGCCAAGCCGACGCTTCCCGTCTCCATATCCCGAGGGAGTCCGCCGATGCTGACGCGTCGTCATGTCGAAGTCGCCACCGGCGTGGCGCTCGCCGCGCTCGGCGGCATCACCGCCTATGGCAGCCTGGAGAATGGCACGGGCTGGACCGATTTCGGCCCGGCCGCCGGCTACTTCCCCTTCCGCATCGGGCTGATCCTCGTGGCGCTCGGCCTCGCCATCGCGCTGAAATACGGGCTTACCGGACGACGCGCCGCTGCCTCGAACGCCGCAGTCATCGCCGATACCGAGATCGCCGGCCCGGCGGCGCTGCACCCGGCGACGAATTTCGACGAGCGCTTCTTCGAACCGGGCTCGCTCGGGCGCATCGCCTCGGTGTTCATCCCCACCGCCGTCTCGGCCGCGCTCATTCCCTGGCTCGGACTCTACCTCTCGGGCGCGCTCTTCCTCGTCTTCTCGATGATGACGCTCGGCAAGGTCGGGGTCGCCAAGGCGCTCCTGATCGCGCTCTGCACGATGGGCGCCTTCTTCGTGCTCTTCGAATTCTGGTTCCAGGTGCCGCTCGCCAAGGGCGTCGTGATGCCGCTTCTCGGCATCCATTGAGGATCCGCTGACATGGCCGATTTCGCCAATCTCCTGCACGGCTTCTCGGTCGCGCTCTCCTTCTACCACGTGGCGCTGATCGTCGCCGGCGTGCTGCTCGGCATCCTCGTCGGCGTGCTGCCGGGGCTCGGCGCGCCCAACGGCGTGACGCTGCTCCTGCCGCTGACCTTCACGATGGACCCGGTCTCGGCGATCATCCTCCTGTCCTCGATGTACTGGGGCGCGCTGTTCGGCGGCTCCACGACCTCGATCCTCTTCAACATTCCCGGCGAGCCCTCCTCCGTCGCAACGACCTTCGACGGCTATCCGATGGCCAAGCAAGGCCGCGCCACGGAGGCCCTCGCCACCGCCTTCTTCTCGGCCGGCATCGGCGCACTCACCGGCGTCATCGTCATCACGTTGCTCGCCGGCTGGATCGCCGAGTTCGCGCTGCGCTTCTCCTCGCCGGAGTTCTTCGCGATCTACCTCCTCGCTTTCTGCTCCTTCATCGGGCTCGGCGGCGGCGATCCGATGAAGGCCGGCGTCTCGCTGCTGGCGGGCCTCGCCTTCGCCACCGTCGGCATGGACACGGTGTCGGGCGAGTTGCGCCTCACCTTCGGCTTCACAGACCTCCTGCGCGGCGTCTCCTTCCTCGTCGCCGTCATCGGCCTCTTCGGTATCGGCGAGTTGCTCCTGACGGTGCAGGAGGAGTTGAAGTTCAAGGGCGTCTCCTCGAAGATCGAGATCCGCGAGATCTTCAAGGCGCTCGCCCGCCTGCCGCACTATTGGGCGACCTTCCTGCGCTCGGCGGCGATCGGCGTCTGGATGGGCATCACGCCCGGCGGCCCGACCGCGGCCTCCTTCATGAGCTACGGCATCGGCCGGCGCTTCGGCCGCTACGGACGGAACTTCGGCAAGGGCGAGCCGGAAGGCGTCGTCGCGCCCGAGGTCGCCGACCACTCCGCCGGCACCTCGGCGCTCTTGCCGATGCTGGCGCTCGGCGTGCCCGGCTCGGCGACGGCGGCGGTGATGATGGGCGGCCTGATGATCTGGGGCCTGCAGCCCGGCCCCCTCCTCTTCGTCGAACAGCCCGACTTCGTCTGGGGCCTCATCGCCTCGATGTACCTCTCCAACGTCATCGCCGTGGTGCTGGTGCTCGCCACCGTGCCGCTCTTCGCGTCGATCCTGCGCATTCCCTTCGGCATCATCGGCCCGATCATCATCGTGGTCTGCCTCATCGGCGCCTACACGGTGGCGAACGCGGCCTTCGACGTATGGCTCGCCGTCGCCTTCGGCATCGTCGGCTACGTCTTCAAGCGGCTGGACTATCCGATCGCCCCGCTGGTGCTCGCCATGGTGCTCGGCGACAAGGCCGAGGACGCGTTCCGCCAGTCCATGCTCTATTCCGGCGGCTCGCTCTCGATCTTCTGGTCGAACCCGCTGGTGGGAACGCTGATGGGCCTCGCCATCCTCCTCCTCGTCTGGCCGCTCGTCTCGGCTGCGGTCGCCCGGCTGCGGCCGGCGGCGACGAGCGAGACCGGCGCCCGCTAAGCCCTTAAGCACACCGACCGTCGCGATTACGGGGGCGCCTCTGGCAAGGGGGCGCCCTCGTTTGCTATGAGAAGACGTGAGGAACGAAACGAGATCATCGGGCGATTCGCGCACTGACGATCCCCCGCGGCGCAAGATCATCCATGTCGACATGGACGCCTTCTACGCCTCGGTGGAGCAGCGCGACGACCCCTCGCTGCGCGGCCTGCCCGTCGCGGTCGGCGGCTCGCGCGAGCGCGGCGTCGTGGCGGCGGCGAGCTACGAGGCGCGCCGCTTCGGCGTCCATTCCGCCATGCCCTCGATCACCGCGCGCCGGCGCTGCCCCGACCTCGTCTTCGTCAAGCCCCGCTTCGAGGTCTACAAGGCGATCTCTGCCGAGATCCGCGCCGTCTTCGCCGAGCACACCGCGATCATCGAACCGCTGTCGCTCGACGAGGCCTATCTCGACGTGACCGAGAACATCCGGGGGATCGGTTCCGCCACCGCCATCGCCGAGGCGATCCGCGCCGAGATCCGCCGGCGCACCGGCCTCACCGCGTCGGCCGGGGTCTCCTACAACAAGTTTCTCGCCAAGATCGCGTCGGACCAGATGAAGCCGGACGGGCTCTTCGTCATCACCCCGGCGATGGGGCCCGGCTTCGTCGAAACCCTGCCGGTGAAGAAGTTCCACGGCGTCGGCCCCGCCACCGCCGAGCGCATGCATCGGCTGGGGCTCCACACGGGGGCGGACCTGCGGGCCCAGACGATCGAGTTCCTGACCGCGCATTTCGGCAAGTCCGGCCCGTACTACCACGGCATCGCGCGGGGTATCGACCATCGCCCGGTTCGGGCCAATCGCGAGCGCAAGTCGGTCGGGTCGGAATCGACCTTCTCGTCGGATCTGCGCCAGCGCGAGGATCTCGAGGCCGCGCTCGCGCCGCTGATCGACAAGGTCTGGCGCCATTGCGAGACGCATGGCCTGGCCGGGCGAACCGTGACGCTGAAGGTCAAGTTCGCCGACTTCCAGCAGATCACCCGCGCCCGCTCCAATGCGGCGCCGGTCGCCTCACGCGAGGCGCTGGAGCGCCCGGTGCTCGAGCTGCTCCAGGCGCTGCTGCCGGCGCCCAAGGGCATCCGGCTTCTCGGCGTCACCATCTCGTCCTTCGCGGAACCAGGAGAGACCGCGCCCGTCCAGTTCGCGCTGCCGCTGTGACGGGGGCCGGACGCGCCGGCCCCCAGGCCAATCAGGCGGCGATGCCTTCTTCAGTGAGCGCTTGCCGCACGCCCGGACGCGCTCCGGCTGCCGCCATGAAGCGCATCACCGCAGGAAAGCCCGACAGGTCGATCTTCATGGGCGCGGCCCAGCGCAGCACCGTGAAGGCGTAGGCGTCGGCCGCCGTGAAGGTTTCGCCCGTAAGGTAGGTGCGATCCGCAAGGGCGGCATCGACAAAGCCGAGGCGCTTGTCGAGAAGCGCACGCGAGGCCGTCTTCGTCTCCTCCGGCGTGCCCGGCTTGAACAGCGGGCTGAAGGACTTGTGAAGTTCGGTGGAAATGAAGGCGAGCCACTGCTGCACCCGGTAGCGCGCCGGGTCGCCGGCCGGCGGCATCAGGCCGGACGAGGGGTTCCGGTCGGCGAGATACTGCACAACGACGGAGGCCTCGGTGAGCACCGGTCCGTCGCCGATGTCGAGCGCCGGCACGTAACCGTTCGGGTTGACGGCGAAATAGTCCTCGCCGTCCGGAAGCGTCTTCGCGGCGAGATCGACGGAGACGAGATCGAGCGCGACGCCCGCCTCGCAGGCGACGATGTGGGGGGCGAGCGAGCAGGCGCCGGGCTTGTAGAAGAGCTTCATGGGATCTCGTGTCCTTCTGGCATCGATGCGGATGGCACGGGCTTGGCATGCCCCAAGCGCCCGCTCAAGCGCGACGCACCGTCTTCCGGCGAAGGGGGTCTTCGATACCCGGCATAAATCTGCTTGCGCCATCTTCGCTTCGCGGTTGCGAAGTCCATCTTCCCTCGTGCCGGAGCGAACCCGAGGGGATCGAGGCTTTGAGCGAGGGACGAGCGATGACGGTGCGATACAAGCTGGGCTGCGATCTGTCCTATGAGATCAAGTCGACCACCGTCTTCATTTTCAACCTCGAAGTGGCGAAGCTCCAGCGCCACCACGATCTGGTGGAGCGCCTGACGATCACACCCGACGCCGCGCGCCGCGTCTACACGGTGCCCTCCGTGCAGAACCGCTATTTCGCCATCGAGGCGCAGCCCGGCCCGCTCAACGTCCATTACGAGGCGGAGGTGACGCTCGACGTCTTCCGCGCCGACCCGGCCGGCATCGACGAAACGCCGCTCGCCGCACTGCCCCTCGACATCATGCCCTTTCTCCTGCCGTCGCGCTTCGTCTCGTCGGATCGCCTTGCCGCCTTCGCCCAGAAGGAGTTCGGCCACCTGCCGAAGGGTCATGGCCGCGTCACCGCCATCTGCAACTGGCTCTACGACAATCTCGACTATCGCCGCGGCTCGTCGGACGAGCAGACCACGGCCGACGAAAGCCTGATCCTGCGCGCCGGCGTCTGCCGCGACTTTGCCCATCTCGGCATCGCCTTCTGCCGGGCGCTGAACATCCCCGCCCGCTTCGTCTCCTGCTACGCCTACGGGCTGGAGCCGCGCGACTTCCACGCCGTGTTCGAGGCGTATCTGGACGGGCGCTGGTGGCTCTTCGACGGCACGCGGCAGGCCAATCTCGACGGGCTCGTGCGTATCGGCGTCGGGCGCGACGCCGCCGAGATCGCGTTCTCCTCGCCCTTCGGCGAGATGGAGCCCGGCCCGGTGAAGATCACGATCGAGCACGCCGACGGCTCGCCCGAGCTTCCCGGACGCACCGCCGACGCCATCTCCACTGAGGAACCTGCGCCGGACGCCGGCGCCAGTTGAAGCCGGGCGTCGAACGGGAGCGGTCGAGATGAAGATCCTGCTCCTCGGAGCCACCGGGCTGGTGGGCGGCCACGTGCTGGAACGCCTGCTCGCCGACGAGCGCGTCAGCGAAGTCCTCGCGCCCGTGCGGCGGTCGCTCCCGCTCCATGCCAAGCTCGACGCGCCGCTCGTCGATCTCGTGCGATGGCCGGAGACGGCGGGCGAGCGGCCGCTCGATGCCGTGATCCTCGCCTTCGGCACGACGCTCGCGCGCGCCGGATCGAAGCCGGAGTTCCGCCGCGTCGACCACGATCTTCCGCTCGCTCTGGCCGGATGGGCGCGCGAGTGCGGCGCACGGCGGATTGCGCTGACGTCCTCCGCCGGCGCCGACGCCGCGTCGCGCTTCTTCTATCTTCGCGTGAAGGGTGAACTGGAGGAAGACCTCGCAGCCCTCGGATTTCCCTCGCTCACCTTCGTGCGCCCCGGCCTGATCGGCGGCGAGCGCATTGAGAGCCGACCCGCCGAACGACTGGCCCAATCGGCGAGCGGCTGGCTGTCTCCGATCCTGCCGCGCCGGCTTCGGCTCCATCCGGCGCCGCGCATTGCCGAGACGCTCGTCGAAGCGGCGCTGACGGGACGGCCGGGCGTTCACATCGTGGGCTCGCGCGATCTGGCCTGACCGACGCCCCCCGCTTCGGCCGACATTCGTCCGCCGCTTGACGTCGGCGACGGCTGGCCTCTCTCCCCTGCCGAAACCGCTATTCGGCCGGGCGTTCCAAGCACCAGCCGCTTCCCGCCCGCCCAGGAGTTCGCCATGCATCCCCGGATCGAAGACTACGCGCTGATCGGCGACTGCGAGACGGCGGCGCTCGTCGGCCGCGACGGCTCGATCGACTGGCTGTGCTTCCCGCGCTTCGATTCGCCCGCCCTCTTCGCCGCGCTGCTGGGCACGCCGGAGAACGGTCGCTGGCGTCTGGCGCCGAGCGACGAGACCACGCGGAGCGAGCGCGCCTACCGCGAGGACACGCTGATCCTCGAAACGCTGTTCCGCACCGAGAGCGGCGTCGCGCGCCTGATCGACTTCATGCCGCCGCGCGACGGGCGGCCCAACATCATCCGCATCGTCGAAGGGGTGGAGGGTCGCGTCGAGTTCGACTTCGACCTCGCGATGCGCTTCGACTACGGGCGCACCATGCCCTGGGTGAACCGCATCGACGCGCAGACGCTGACGGCCGTCGCCGGCCCCGACCTGATGATCCTGCGCACCCCCGTCGAGGTGCATGGTCAGGACATGCACACGCGCGGACGCTTCACCGTGGAGGCGGGACAGCGCCTGCCCTTCGCGCTGACGCATCAGGCCTCGCATCTCGAACTTCTCGCTCCGATCGATCCGGAGGCGGACCTACGCGACACCGAGGCGTTCTGGCGCGAGTTCGCCGGGCGCTGCCCGGAGGTCGACGGCTACACGGCCGACGTCAAGCGTTCGCTCATCACGCTGAAGGCGCTGACCTATCGGCCCACCGGCGGCATCGTCGCGGCCGCCACCACCTCGCTGCCCGAGCAGATCGGCGGCGGGCGCAACTGGGACTACCGCTACTGCTGGCTGCGCGACGCCACGCTGACGCTGCTCGCCTTCATGCATCTCGGCTATTACGAGGAGGCCCATGCCTGGCGCGACTGGCTGATGCGCGCGGTGGCCGGCGATCCCGCGCAGATGCAGATCATGTACGGCGTCGCGGGCGAGCGCCATCTCCTCGAATGGGAGGCGCCGTGGCTGGACGGCTTCCGAGGCTCGAAGCCCATCCGCGTCGGCAACGCCGCCGCCGACCAGTTCCAGATCGACGTCTACGGCGAACTGGCCGACATGCTGGCGCAGGCCCAAACCGGAGGGCTCGCGCCGCATCCCCGCTCGCCGGCCATTGCCGACGCCGTCATGCCCTTCCTCGAAGCCAACTGGCGCGAGCCCGACGAGGGCATCTGGGAGGTGCGCGGCGGCCGCCAGCATTTCGTGCACTCCAAGATCATGGCCTGGGTCGCCTTCGACCGGGCGGCCAATCTCGCCGCGGACCAGGCCACCACCGATCGCTGGCGCCGCGTCGCCGACGAGATCCATGCCGACGTCTGCGCCCGCGGCTTCGATCCCGAGCTCGGCAGCTTCGTGCAGGCCTACGGGTCGAAGGCGCTGGACGCGAGCCTGCTGCACGTGGCCCTCACCGGCTTCCTGCCGCCCGATGATCCCCGTGTCGTCGGCACGGTGGCCGCCGTGGAGCGTCGCCTGCTGCGCGACGGCTTCGTGCTGCGCTACGATACGGGCGAGACCGAAGACGGCCTCCACGGCGAGGAAGGCGCCTTTCTCGCCTGCTCCTTCTGGCTGGCCGACGCCTATGTGCGGCTCGGCCGCATTGAGGATGCCGCGCGGCTCTTCGAACGGCTGCGCGCGCTGCAGAACGATGTCGGGCTTCTGGCCGAGGAGTACGATCCGAAGGCGAAGGAGATGCTCGGCAACTTCCCACAGGCGTTCAGCCATGTCGGCCTGATCGTCACCGCGCTCAATCTCTCGCGGGCCACGGGGCCGGGCGAACAACGCGGCGAGAGCGCCGCGTCCTGATCGCAGCGGACGGCCGGACAAAAAAATAGCCCGCTCGGGGGAGGACCGAGCGGGCCAGTTTGTGCATGGATCTGGGAGGAAACGATGCAAAGCCACCATGCCATGCTGCGCTGCAGGAGAGAATGCGCGATTTTGCATGGGAGCTATGCCGCAGCGCAACCATGCGGTCTCTGTGCCGGGGTCGGGCGGGACGCCACCGGATTGGAGGCGGTGGCCGATCGTCTGTGGATCGATCGCGTTCGCGGGAACCGATCCGTGCCCCTCGGCTTGTTTCCCTATCGAAACGACCGAGGGTCCGATGTCACAGCCACCTATCGCCCTCGTGGTGGACGACGAACCGTTGATCCGCATGGATGCCGGCGACATTCTGAGCGAGGCCGGGTTCCACGTCGTGGAAGCGCGCAACGCCGACGAGGCCTATGCGCTGCTCGACCAGCACATGAGCCTTCGGCTTCTCTTCACGGACGTGCAGATGCCCGGCGAACTCGATGGGTTCGCCTTGGCGCGACGTGTGGCCGAGGGCTGGCCGCATGTCTGCGTCATCGTCGCGTCCGGCGCAATCGGGCCGGGCCCTCACGACCTGCCGGCGGGAGCGCAGTTCATCAACAAGCCGTTCACGCCCGACCTCGTGCTCGAGTCCGTGCAGAAATCGCTTGGCGCTCTGCCGGTGGAGGAACGGTCGAACGACGAACCGGGCAAAGACGAAGCCGCCGGATAGACGTTGGATCTCCTATCGCGAACTCAGCGCCATTCCCGGCGGTCACGTGTCTTCGCCGACACACCAACAAATTTTCCCAATCGAGACATGCTCTGGTCAGATCCTTCATGTATCTTCATAGCAATCAACCGACGAGGTCCAGGAAGATGCTCACTGTCAGCTGGCGAGATGTTGCACATGCGAAGACACCGGGACCAGTAAGCTTTAAAGAATATTCACTGGACTTGCGGACCGAGGACATCGCTCGCTGGGTGGAAGACCCGGATGGTCGGTTCAAGCTGGTGTTGAGCGAGACGCAGCCACAGGCCCAGCTCGGAATGTTCTATCCCAGCCTTTAAGGCTCTCTCGCGGGTGCGGGACAAACCACCCTGCTCGCTGCGGCACGATGTCTTACGCTTCGGAAATCCCGCCGGAATAGCATGGGATGCTGACGAAAATGCCGTTCGGGCATCTCGGCGGACTGGTCACGGCTCGGTGATCGCGATACCAGCGGCCCATCCGAGGCTTCGATGGATGGGTCGGTCCTGCCGGACCCCCACAGGCGTTCCGCATGCATCCGCAAGACGGTCTTCCCCAGCGGCAGCGCAATCTCGCCTTCGCGACGATCGCGCTCGCCCTCTTCGTCGCGGTCCTCGACGGCGCCATCGCCAACATCGCGCTGCCGCCGATCACGCGCGAGCTCGGCATCCGGCCCGTCGATGCGATCTGGGTGGTGAACGCCTACCAGCTCGCCGTGACCATGGTGCTGCTGCCGCTGGCCTCGCTCGGCGAGCGCATCGGCTATCGCCGCGTCTATCTCGGCGGTCTCGCGCTCTTCACGATCGCGTCGCTTCTCTGCGCGCTGTCGAGTTCGCTGCCCCTGCTCGTGGCCGCTCGCGCCTTGCAGGGGCTCGGCGCCGCCGGCGTGATGAGCATCAACATCGCGCTCGTGCGGTTCATCTTTCCGCGCGCCATGCTGGGACGCGCGGTCGGCAACGTCGCGATGATCGTCGGCGTCTCCTCGGCCGCCGGCCCATCCATCGCAGGGCTGATCCTGACGGTGGCGCCGTGGCAGGCGCTGTTCCTGATCAACGTTCCCATCGGGATCCTGGCGCTTCTCGTGGGATCGCGCACCCTGCCCCACACGCCGCGCTCGCCCCATCCGTTCGACGTTCGCAGCGCGCTGCTCAGCGCAGCGACGTTCGGCCTCGTCATCTCCGGCATCAACGGGCTCGGCCATGCCGAGGGTGCGGCGCTGGCGATCGGGCAGATCGTGCTTGGGCTCGGCGTCGGCATCGTCTTCGTGCGCAGCCAACTCGGCCTCGCGGCGCCGCTCCTGCCGGTCGATCTTCTGGCGCGGCCCGTCTTCGCGCTCTCGGCGATCACCTCGATCTGCTCCTTCAGCGCGCAAGGCATCGCCTTCGTATCACTGCCCTTCCTGCTCCACGACACACTGGGGCGCAGCGCCGCCGAGACCGGGCTGCTGATGACGCCGTGGCCGATCGCCACCGCACTCGCCGCCTTCGTCTCGGGGCGGCTGGCCGATCGCTTCGAGCCCGGTCGCCTCGCCGCATTCGGCCTCGCGGTTTTCGCCGCCGGCCTCTTCGCGCTCGTCTGGCTTCCCGCCGCGCCGAGCGATGCCGATCTCGTCTGGCGCCTCGTGGTGGCCGGCCTCGGCTTCGGTCTGTTCCAGTCGCCCAACAACAAGGTGCTGATCGCCAGCGCCCCGCGCGAGCGTTCTGGCGGCGCCAGCGGCATCCAGTCCACGGCGCGGCTCGTCGGCCAGTCGTTGGGCGTGGCGTTCCTCGCCGTCATCTTCGGCCTCGTTCCCAGCCATGCGGTACCGACCGCCCTCGTCCTCGCGACGTGTCTGGCAGCCGCCGGCATCGTGCCGAGCGCGATGCGCCGCTTCGTCCCCGACGCCGCGCCGGTGGCAGCCCCGCAAGCCGCCGACATCGACGGCTGAACTCGGAGCCGCCGGGCGGCGCGGTCGCGATCCGACCGGTGGCCGGCGAAGATTTCCGACCCCGGTGCCGCTGGCCCGCCATGTCGGCGAGACCAGATTCAGTCTCCATTGGTGCCGGGAACCGGCGCCTCGACGGAGACACCCACCATGCAGCGCTTCGAGATTACATGGGACGAGGCGAAGTTGCGCCGGATCATGGAACAGGTCCGCGCCTTCCACCCGCCTCTCGCCCCGGACAGCGCAGACGGCGACGGCTGGCGCTACGGCTGCGACCCGGCCTTTCTGGAGAGGCTGCGACAGTACTGGCTCGACGGGTTCGTTCCCGCTGCCGCCGAGCGCGAGCTCAACCGCTTTCCGCAGTTCACCGTGCGCGTCGAGGATCTCGACATCCATGCCGTCCATCTCGTCGGCGAGGCCGAGGGGCGCCGCCCGCTGCTCCTGACGCATGGCTGGCCGGGGTCGATCTACGAGTTCTGGCAGGTCGCCGAACCCCTCGCCTTTCCCAGCCGCTTCGGCGGGCGCGCGGAGGATGCGTTCGACCTCGTGATCCCCTCGCTGCCGGGGTTCGGTTTCTCGGGCAAGCCGACGCGGCCGATCGGCCCGCGCACCGTGGCACGCCTCTTCGACACGATGATGCGCGAGGGCTTCGGCTATCCCCGCTATCTCGCGCAAGGCGGCGACTGGGGCGCCGGCGTCAGCGCCTGGATCGCGCTCGACCATCCCGCAAGTGTCCGGGCGATCCATCTGAACTACCTGCTCGTGCAGCCGGCCGGCGACCCGGAGACCCCCGAGGAAAAGACCTGGAAGGCCGACTTCGACGACGCGCAGCAGCGGCTCGGCGGCTATTCGCACCTGCAGGGCACGAAGCCGCAATCCCTCGCCTATGCGATGGCCGGCAATCCGATGGCGCAGGCGGCGTGGCTGGTAGAGCGCTTCCACGACTGGGCGGACCTTCGCCACAAACGCTTCGAGGAGGTGTTCACGCTCGACCAACTGCTGACCGATGTGATGATCTACGTCATGAACGACGCTTTCACGACGGCCGCCTGGATCTATGCGGGTGCGGCAGAAGAGGGCGTGCGCAAGATGGCCGCCGGGCAGCGGGCCGAGGTGCCCACCGCCTTCTCGGCCTATCCCGACCCCCGCTCGCCCAACCCGCCGCGAAGCTGGGTGGAGCGCGGCTACCGGGTGGAGCGCTGGCGCGACATGGAACGCGGTGGGCACTTCGCGGCGATGGAGGAACCCGCGCTCTTCGTGGACGACCTGCGCGACTGGGCGCGATCGCTCGGCTAGGGCCGGCAAGGCGGCAACATCGGCGAGACGTTTGGATACGAAACGTAACATCACGGCCCGAAACCTGTCGCGGAATTCCCGCACCCTGCAAAGGTTCGAGACGGAGATGAACCGATGCAGCGCAACTGGACCCGCGGCCTGTCGCTGACCGGCAACCTCGCCCGCCGCCTCGCCGTCCAGGCGCTGGTGTCGGGCACGGTCATGGTCGCCCTGCAGGCGGCTTAGCAGATGGAGCACACCCTTGCCGGGGTCGACTGGTCGCAACTCGCCGACGACGGGGGCTCGTTCGGACGTTCGTCCGCCCTCGCGCAAGCGGACGAAGTCGGGAGGCCCGCCGCCGCCGCGCACCCGGCACCTGCGGTCGAAAACGTCGCGCCGGCAAGCCTGCGGGAAGCCCGCCTTCCCGTGCCCGCCGGCCGGGACGCCCGTACCCGCTCGCCGAGCATTGCAGAAGCGGTGGTGCGCGTGCGAACCGGTCGCGCGTCGCGGGCCGCGCCCGTCGTCGCGGTTCGCAGCGCCGGGCTGGCGAGCCTCGCCTCCGAGACGCTGCGCTTCGACGAATGCCATCCAGCCTGCGAGTCGCGCGACCCGCTGCTCCTGCGGGTCGCGCAGCGCGAGCCGGTCGGCGCCGCGATCTCCCGCGCCGCCGAAGACGCTGCCGCCCCCTCGCAGCTGAAGACCCCTACCGATGGCGGCGATGCGGGACGTTTCATGCAAGCCGAACCGGCGGCCCCCACACGTTTCGGAGCGCTCTGGAACGACGTCCTCGGCGGGTGGCAGACCGCCCGGCAGGCGACGGGATCGGTGGTCGGACGCATCGGCTAAACGGTCGGCCTCGCGTCAGCCGAGCGGTAGCGAGACGCTCTGGCGCAGCCCGCCGCCCTCGCGGTTGGCGATGGCGATGGTGCCGCCGTGCCGCTCGACGATTTCGCGGGCAATGGCGAGACCGAGGCCTGCTCCCGCGCCCGAAGCCCGCGTTTCGCGACCGCGCGCCGGATCGACGCGGACGAAGGGCTCGAAGACGCGGTCGAGCAGCGCATCGGGAATGCCCGGTCCGCGGTCGTCGATCTCGATGATCCCGTGCCCAGCCGCCTCGCGCATCCGGACGCTCGCGTCTTGGCCGTGGCGCGCGGCGTTCTCCAGAAGGTTGCCGAAGGCGCGTCGCAGGCCGAGCGGCTCGCCGCGAACGCTCGCCGGCGGCATCTCGCCCTCGATCGCGACGACGAGGCCGATCTCTCCGAGTTCGCCGACCAGGGCGGAAAGGAGGGCGCCGAGGTCGAGCGACCGACGCTCGCCCGCACTCGCCTCTTCCTGCACGAGGCGAATGGCGCTGTCGGCGATCGCGTCGAGCTCCGCAAGGTCGCGGAGCCAGGTCGCCCGATCCTCTTCGGGCAGGAATTCGGCGCGCAGGCGCATGCGCGTCATCGGCGTCCGCAAGTCGTGGCCAGCGGCCGCCACCAGCCGCATGCGGCTTTCCGTTGCGCTCGCGAGCCGTTGCGACAGAGCGTTCAGAGCGCGCGCCGTCGCCTTCACCTCGGCCGGTCCCTCTTCGGGCACGTGCGGCAGGGTGCCGTCCGGCCGAATGCGGATCGCCGCCGCTTCAAGGACGGCGAGCGGTCCGACGATCCGCGACGCCGCATAGAGGGACACCGCCGGCGCGCCGAGAACCACGAGCGCCAGATAGGCCGCAAGCGGTCGCACCGGTGACGGCGGCCCTCGAAGCGTCGGCAGATAGGCCCAGCGCCCGGCTTCGAGCGGCACGGCGAGTGCGGCATCGCCGTCCGGCGACCGGACGATCCGAACCGCGGGATCGAAGAGCGTCGCCCCCGGCTCGTGCGGGGGCGCGCTCGCGCTCGCAGGAGGCGCGCCACCGACCGGGATGCCGACAGCCGCAGCCCGATCGGCCGAGCCGCCGATCAACCGGATCAGCCGATGCGTCTGCTCGGCGAAGAGCGCGTCCGGCGGCGCGTCGCCGCGCGGCCGCTCGACGATCCGCACGGTCACCGCGGCGGCGATCACCACGACGGCGAGGATGGCGACCACCAGCAGCGCGGCGAGGCGCGCGCGCAGCGAGGTCATGACGTGCCGACCTCCACGCGCGCAGCGAACTGGTAGCCGCCGTTGCGCACGGTCTTGAACAGGCGAAACACACCGTTGTCGCCGAACTTGCGACGAAGGCTGCTCATGGTCACGTCGATCGTGCGGTCGAGCGGATCGGCCGAGACGCGCCCGTGCAGGAGATCGAGAAGCGTCTCGCGCGACAGGACGCGGTGCGGCCGCTCCAGAAAGATCAGCAGAAGGTCGAACTCCGCGCCGGTCAACGCGACAGGGGTGCCGGCTTCGTCCCACACGTCGCGCGCCGCCTCGTCCACCTCGTAGCTCTCGAACCGGAAGATGCGCCGGGCCGGCGGCGGGGAGCGCGCCGCCGCATCGCCGGCCGGTCCGCGCCGCAACACGGCGCGGACCGGCCGGCGAGCTCGCGCGGGTTGAAGGGTTTGCCGAGATAGTCGTCGGCGCCGAGTTCGAGCCCGACGATTCGATCGACGTCTTCCTTCAGGGCCGTCAACAGGATCACCGCCGGGGCGCCGGGACGACCTTTGATCTCACGGCAGATGTCGAGCCCCGAGGCGTCGGGCAGCATCACGTCGAGCACCACGAGGTCGATGCGCCCCTCCGCGAGGCACGTCTCGCACGCGCGCCGATCACCGGCGAGCACGGACTCGAAGCTCTGCGTCTCGAGGTAGCGGCCGAGCAGTTCGCGGATGTCGCGATCGTCGTCGATGACGAGGATGCGCGGCGCGCCGGTCATCGCGTCGCGTTCCTCGGAAAGGGTCCGCATCGTCCTAACGTATTTTGCATGGCAGCCATGCAAACTCCTCTATCGCCAAGCCGGCCGCGGAGGGCGCATAGATGGAGATAGCAAGCGTTCCTCCCGATTGTTTGCATAAATTAGCCCGCCCGGCTTGCCGAGGCGGGCATTCTTTTGCCTGGAGACCGGCCGGGGTCAGCCCTGCCCGTCGCTTCGTCCCATCACGGCGTCGATATGCTGCGCGGCGCCCTGCGCCTCCTCCGCCGTCAGCAGCCCGAAGCGCATGTCGCAGCGCCAGCTTTCGCCCCCTTCCAGCCGGACGTAGCGCCCCTCGCGCATTTCCAGCGATCGTCCGCCGCTCATCGAGGTCGAGGGGAACGAGAAGCCGATCGCGTCCTGGTCGGGCGTCCGGCAGATCCAGCGGTTGAGGACGGGCGCCTGCTCCGGGCGGTGGCCGACATAGTCGGCCGTGCCGTCGGGATGACGCTGGACGGCGTGGGCCCAGCCGTCGCCATCGGCTACCGCGTCGATGGTGAACACCACTTCGGGATCGAAGGCGAGGCCGGGCGTCAGCTTGTGGTGGAGGGCGGGATCCTCGGCCAGCCGGGCAATGAAGTCGCCGTAGCCCGGCCCGGGCGTGATGTGTCCGGGGATCGTGCGGCGCACGCGAACGGCCTCGGCCGTATAGGGCGCGGTGTAGGCGAGTTCGCCGTCGTCCACCGGCCGGAAGTTCAGATGCGCGAGATACATCAGCGGCATCGGCGTGCGCTTGCGGTTGCGCACATGGAGATGGGCGTCGATCAGCGCCGCGTCGGCCTGCAGCGTCAGATCGCAGCTCATCTCGTAGTCGGTGAAAAAGGCCACCGTGTGCCGGAACGTGCCGCCGAGCGTCACCGTCTGCCGGGCCTCGTCCACCACGAGATGGGCGTCGCGGAAGGCCGCGGTCGGCAGTTCGCCATGCAGCGGATGGTCGTCGCCCTCGGCCGGCGCGCCGATCGCGGTCAGCCCGCAGTGAATGAGGAAGGCGCCGTAGCTTTCGAGATAGACGAGCGAGGCGGCCGGCTCCTCGAACATCGAGCGCATCGTCAGCTCGCGTCCGTCGAAGCTCGCCCGCCAGATCTGCTGGCCTCGATAGGGCAGCGCCACGATCTCGCCGCGCCGGTTGCGCAGTCGCAGCGCCGCCACTCCGGAGCGGTAGCGAAAGGTCGAGACCTCGAAGCTCGCGAGCGTGCAGAGGGGCTTCTCGTTCATGGCGAACATCGCGTCGTCGAGTTCGATTCGGATCGGCATGCCGGCTTTCCATCTCCCGTGATCGGCCACGAGCATGGGCCTCGCGGCGCGGGCCAAGGCAAGCCCTTTCTCGTGCGTCCCGTTCATCGGCCGCAGAGTGGAAGCGGTTCCCCTCGCCTTCGCGATCAGGCCGAGCGGGCAAGACCGGGAGCTGCCGTCACATCGCTGCGGGGCGGGATCGCGGGTCTGCGGGCGGCGACGCTTTCCTTGCGCGTCGGCAGAGCCACGAGCACGCCCACGACGAAGCCGCAGAGGCCGCGCCACTCGTAGCTGAAGCCGATGACGATGATCAGCATCGCCAGGCACAGCCGCAGTTCGGGCGAGAAGCGGAAGCCGCGGCTGGCATAGGTCACGTAGCCCGCATAGGCGGTGATCAGCCGCCAGAGCGAGATGCCCATGAGCAGCGCCAGACCGACGAAGCCGGTGTTCACGATGGTGCCGAGATAGGCGCTGTGGATCGATCCGCCCCAGAGGCGCACGTGCGTGGCGGTGAACAGGTAGTATTTCGGCCGATCGCCGAGCGGCAACCCGAACAGGTAGTCGAAGGTCGACCAGTCCGCGAGGTTCTGCAGGAAGCCGGACCAGATCAGCGTCCGGTAGGTGAAGGTGCCGCCCTTGCCATATTGCGCCGCGGTGCCTTCGATCAGCTGGGCGTTGATCGGCGTGTTGGTGATCGCGAGGGCGAGGAAGCCCAGGATGATGGCGACGATGCCGAGATAGGTGACGCCGCGGTAGCGGTTGCACAGCATGAAGCCGAGGGCGATCATCAGGCCGATCGAGGCGGTCCGCTGTCCCGACAGGAGGATCGCGGCGAGGAACAGGATCGTCAGCGCGTCGAGACGGAAGCGATGCTCGCCCGGCGGGCCCGTCTCGATGCGCCGGCACATGCGCAGCACGATCGCGATCGACAGAAGCAGCACGGAAAAGGCGTTGAGCGTGCGCCCGTCATTGTAGAGAACGCCCGGAATGGTGGTCCATTCGACGGCCGCGAAAAGCTCGAAGCCGAAGACGTTGCGCAGCAGCGAGAGCGCGCAGGTGGCCAGCGCGAAGCCGGTGAAGATCTGCGTGACGCGGCCGTAGCCGACGCGCTCGATGCCGCCGGTGAGGACGCAGAGCAGCAGTCCGAAGAACACCGTGTCGAAGCGGAAGCCGAGGAATGTCCGCAGCGGATCGCTGAAGGCCCCGCGCAGCATGGCGACCGCGTAGATCAGCGTGAAGATGGTGATCACGAGCGGCAGGCGGACGCGCGTTCCCAGAATGAAGAGAACCAGCGGCCCGAGGGCGAGCGTCACGAGATCGTCGGCCCAGATCGCGGTCGAGCCGAGTTGAGCGATCTCGGCGGTTCCCCGCAGGTCGAGGAAGAACGTGGCGAACAGCGAGGCCACGAGGATGTAGACGTCAAGATACCGGCGTAGCTGCTCGGCGAGCCCACCGGTCTGCCGGGCAGTCCGGACGCCTCGCCCGGCAAGTGTACGGCCTGCAACCGTCATCGATCACCTCGTCCCACGCGAACGGCGCATGTCCTTTCAGGCACCGTCCCGGCCTGCCACACGGCGACATCCAGCCTGCACCGCACCCATGATATCCTTTCGTCATTGCACCGCACAGCGCAATTGCGTTTAAGTCCGCCTAGTTTGCCTGCACCAGGCTTACGATTGAGCATGAGGAGCCGTCATGGCGGAAAACAAGGTTGCCCTGATCACGGGCGCGACGGGTCAGGACGGGGCCTATCTTGCCGAGCTGCTGCTGTCGAAAGGCTATACGGTCCACGGTCTGAAGCGCCGCTCCTCGTCGTTCAACACGGGCCGCGTCGAACATCTCTACCAGGACCCGCACGAGGCGGATCCGCGCTTCATCCTGCACTACGGCGACATGACGGATTCCACCAACCTCATCCGCATCGTGCAGCAGACCCGGCCGGACGAGATCTACAATCTCGCGGCCCAGAGCCACGTGCAGGTGAGCTTCGAGACCCCCGAATACACCGCCAATGCCGACGCGATCGGCACGCTGCGGCTGCTCGAGGCGATCCGCCTTCTCGGGTTGAACGACAAGACGCGCTTCTACCAGGCCTCCACCTCCGAGCTCTACGGGCTGGTGCAGGAGGTGCCGCAGAGCGAGAAGACGCCGTTCTATCCGCGCAGCCCCTACGCGGCGGCCAAGCTCTACGGCTACTGGATCGTGGTGAACTACCGCGAGGCCTACGGCATGCATGCCTCGAACGGCATCCTCTTCAACCACGAGAGCCCGCTGCGCGGCGAGACCTTCGTGACGCGCAAGATCACCCGCGCCGTCGCGGCCATCAAGCAGAAGCGCCAGGAGCGGCTCTATCTCGGCAATCTCGACGCCCAGCGCGACTGGGGCCACGCCCGCGAATACGTCCGCGGCATGTGGCTGATGATGCAGCAGGAAAAGCCCGACGACTACGTGCTGGCGACCGGCGAGACCACCTATGTGCGCCAGTTCGTGGAATGGGCCTTTGCCGAAGTCGGCATCACCATCGAATGGCGCGGCACGGGCGTCGATGAAAAGGGTTTCGACGCCGCAACCGGCGCCTGCCTCATCGAGGTGGACCCGCGCTACTTCCGCCCGACCGAGGTCGAGCTCCTGCTCGGCGACCCGACCAAGGCGCGCGAGGTGCTCGGCTGGAAGCACGAGACCGGCGTGCGCGAGCTCGTGGCCGAGATGGTGCGCGAGGACATGAAGATCATGGCGAACAGCCCGGTGCTGGCCGATGCCTGAGGGTTCCTACGATCTCTCCGGCAAGCGCATCTTCGTCGCCGGCCATCGCGGCATGGTCGGCTCGGCCATCGTGCGGCGCCTCGCGAGCGAGAACTGCGAGGTTCTGACGGCGGGCCGCGACCGGGCGGATCTGCGCCGCCAGACTGAGGCGGAGGCCCTGCTGCGCGACCTTCGCCCGGACGTGGTGTTCATGGCGGCGGCCAAGGTCGGCGGCATTCTGGCCAACGACACCTATCCGGCGGACTTCCTGTTCGACAATCTGATGATCGCGGCGAACGTCTCGAAGGCGGCGCACGAGGCGGGCACCGAGAAGTTCCTGTTCCTGGGGTCGAGCTGCATCTACCCCAAGCTCGCGCCGCAGCCGATCGAGGAGGAATCGCTCCTCACCGGACCGCTCGAGACCACCAACGAGTGGTACGCGGTGGCCAAGATCGCCGGCATCAAGATCGGTCAGGCGTTCCGGCGCCAGTATGGCTGGGACTTCATCTCGGGCATGCCGACCAATCTCTACGGCCCCGGCGACAATTTCGACCTCGCCTCCAGCCACGTCATGCCGGCGCTCCTGCGCAAGGCGCACGAGGCCAAGCTCGCGAACGCGCCGAGCATCACCGTCTGGGGTACGGGCACGCCGCGCCGCGAGTTCCTGCATGTCGAGGACTGCGCCGATGCGGCGGTCTTCCTGATGCAGCACTATTCCGACGAGATGCACGTCAACATCGGATCGGGCACGGATCTCAGCATCCTGGAGCTGACGCAGCTCGTCTGCGACGTCGTCGGCTATCGCGGCGAGATCATCCACGACCTCACCAAGCCGGACGGCACGCCGCGCAAGCTGATGAGCGCCGACCGGCTGCGCGGCATGGGCTGGCAACCGCGCATCGGCCTCGAAGACGGCGTGCGCCGGACCTACGAGTGGTTCCAGGCCCACCACGCCTGATTGGATCGGGAGCGGCCCGCCGCTCCCGATCCGCCTTCGCCGTCTCAGGCAGCGCGCAGCTGTGGCATGGCGACGCGCACCGTGCCGCTCGCCGGCTGCCCGGCAATGCCCTTCACCGTCAGCCAGAACGGCCGAAGCTGGGTGGCACCGGCGAGGTCTCCCGGCGGCGGCGCCAGCAGCCCATCGACCGCGTCCGGCGGCAGCGGTCCGCTCGCGGCCTCGAAGGTCGATCCCATGTCGAACCCGTCGGTCGCCAGTTCCCCCGTGGCCGCCGACAGGCGCTGGCCGGACTGTCGGCGGATCTCCAGCCCGACGAGGGAGAGGTTCTCCGACCCCGCGTCGATCCGGTAGCGCATCTGCACGTCGGCGAGCGAGGTTCCCGGGGTCAGCCCCGCCGGAATCGCCGTCGACGAGACGTAGGCGTTCACGTTGAGCGAAGCGACGCCGGAAAAGCTCATCACCAGCCAGTTGAGGCCGTTCGCCTCCTCCATGCGCGTCGTGATTCCGGTGCCGGAGGGCACGGTCCAGCCGGACGGCGCCGCGCCGCTCGTCACGAAGTCCCCGCCCACGAGCACGCCCGCCCGCGTCTGCGGGTCGTAGGTGCGGGTCACCCGGGCGAGCGCCTGCCAGATCTCGCGACCGACGGCGAAAGCGCCGCGCTTCGACCAGTGAATGCCGTCGCGGTAAGCCCAGCCGAGCGGCGACGCCGAGTCGGGCCCGGCTGCAACCGCGTTCCAGCTCGGCACCACGACGAGGCCGGACGCGGGATCGGCGAGCGCACGCACGCCGTCGCGCACCGCGATCTGCTTGTCGGGGTAGCCGAGGCCGGCCACCGGCACCTCGTCGAGGAGGAGGCAGACCCGGCCGGGGTCGGACTGGACGAAGGTCCGGGCCATGAAGGCGAGGTTTTCGAGCGTGCGCTGCGCCGAGATCGCACCGCTGTTGGCATCGTTGACGCCGCCTAGAAGCACCAGGATCGCGGCATCGGAGGCGAGCACGGCCGGGAACTGGTTGGCGCGGATCTCCTCGGTCGTGGCGCCGCCGACGCCGCTGTTACGCGCCTTTCGAAAGTCGATGCGACCGAGCGAGAGCTGCCGCGCCCAGGTCACCGGGCCGATATTGGTGATGGTGCCCGAGCGGAAATTGTCGAGCGTCCGGCTGTCGCCGAGCGCGGCGACGCGGTTGTTGGCGGCGAGGCGCTGTGTCAGCGCGACTTGCAGCAGCCTCGCTGCCGAGCGCACGGGCAGATCGGCTCGGGCCTCGATGCGGTGCGCGCCGCCGTCGAGGACGCCGAGGTCGAGCGACCAGCGACCGCTTGCATCGGCCGTCGCGCTGCCGCGCTGCGCACCGTCGACGAAGACCGTGACGGAGCGACCCCCGAGCGCCGCGCCCGCGCCGTCGCGCACGAGACCGGAGGCGACCGTCCGCCCGCCCGAGGCCGAAACGGTGATGGGAAGGCGCAGACCGCCGCCGGCGCGGCCCGAACCGGAAAGACCGAGCATCATCGTCAGCGGTCCAGCACGGCGATGCGATCGCCGAAGTCGAGCGCGAAGTCGCGCGTCTGCCCGTCCAGCACCAGGAAGCCCGAGACCGGCGCGCCGGCCGCGGGAAGCTGCGCCACCGGCGCGGCGCCGCAGGCGATCCAGACCGCCCCCTCCTCGGCCGTCACCGACACGAAGCCCGAGCCCGGCGGATCGCCGCTCGCGAGCGTGCTCGCCACCGACGCCGCGCCGCTGGCGAGAACCTCGGACCGGCTGCCGGCAAACCGCGGCACCGGCATCGAGCCGCCCTCGATCGAGCGGTTGCCCACCTGGCAGAACGTCACTGTCACCTTGGCCATCCGACCCTCCTTCGCAAGAAACGCGGCGATTGTCGGGCCGACGGCGCGAAGGGGGATAGATCGCGGCCCTCAGCGCTCGCGCATCGAGTGGGCGAAGGCGTCGGTCAGCGGCCGCGTCAGGTAGGAGGCGACCGTGCGCTCCGCCGTGGGGATGACGATCTCGGCCTCGATGCCCGGTCGCAGGCGCTCCGTCAGGTCCGCCGGCGCGTCGGCCATGTCGAGGCGCACCTCGCCGTTGACGATCGTGCGGCGACCCTGCTCGTCCGGCACCGCGTCCGGCGAGATGCGCAGCACCGTGCCCGTCATCTGCATCGTGTGGAAGGACTGCAGTCCGGAGAACCGGAGGTTCGCCGGCATGCCCGGCTTCACCTGGTCGGCATAGTTCACGGGCAGCTGCATGCTGACCACGAGGTCGTCCGAGGTCGGCACGATCTCCATCACCGCGACGCCGGGCGTCACCACCGCACCGAGCGCGCGCACGCGCAGGTTCTGCACCACGCCGTCCTGCGGCGAGCGGATTTCGGTGCGCGTCAGCAGCTGGCGCTGCATGTCGAGCTGAACCTTCAGCGAAGCGGCCTCGGCGCGCGTCTCGGAAAGCTGCTTGCCGATCTCCTCCTGCCGCGTCTGGTCGGCCTTCAGGCGTTCGAGATCGACGCCGTCGAGCGAGGAGCGGGCCTGGTCGCGCTGAATGGCGATGGCGGCGCGCTGATCCTCCAACTCGCCGAGATCGGCCTGCTTGGTGACGAGCGTCGACGTCGAGACGAAACCCTTCCCCACGAGCTCCCGCGTGCTCTCGATCTGCTTGGCGGCGTCGCGGATCTGCGCGTCCAGCCGGTCGAGGCGCTCCGACTGCTTCTCGACCTGCGCGGCGAACTGGCGCTTCTGGTTCGCGTAGATCTCGATCTGGCGCTGGCGGGTCGCGAGGCGGGTCGCGAAGACGCGCGCTTCCGTCTCGAAGGCCTCGGCGAAGCGCGCCTCGCCGGCCTCGCCGGTGAGATCCGACAGAAGGGTGCGGGTGGGCAGCTCCACCGCGAAGCTCTCCTCGTTCTCGACCTCGGCCTTCAGGCGGAGATCGGTGAGGAAGGCCGCGACGTAGCGCGAGCGCAGGATGTCGATCTGCGCCGCCGTCTCGGTCGCCTCCAGGGTCAGGAGACGCTGGCCCTTGCGCACCACCTGCCCCTCCTCCACGTCGATCGTCGACACGATGCCACCGGTGAGGTGCTCGATCGACTTGCGGGTCGAGGCGACGGCGACGGTGCCCTTGGCGATCACGGCGCTGGCGACCTGCGCCAGAACCGCCCAGGAGACGAACGTGCCGAGACCGAGAACGGCGGTGCCGTAGCCGAGGCGTGACAGGCGGCGGATGGACCGGCTGTGGCGGTCCTCGCCCGAGGGTTCGGACTTACGACGCGAGCTGATGAACGGCAGCATGGAGCAGGTCCTGTGGGTTGCCGAGGGAAGAGGCGGTATCGGTCGTGGTGGCGAGGCGCGGCTGGGTCTGCAGCGGGCCGTGGGCCTTCACGGTGCCGTTCGCGAGGGTGAGCACGCTGTCGGCGATGG
This sequence comes from Aureimonas pseudogalii, assembly GCF_014196835.1. Lineage (GTDB taxonomy): Bacteria > Pseudomonadota > Alphaproteobacteria > Rhizobiales > Rhizobiaceae > Aureimonas > Aureimonas pseudogalii. The sequence goes on along the minus strand of NZ_JACIEK010000005.1, from coordinate 136,596 downwards.
CGAGGATCTTGGTCTTGTGGGCCGAGAAGAGCACCGCCGCGCCGCGCCCGCGCGCGCCGTTGATGGCGCGGATGAGGCAAGCCTCGCCCTGCGCGTCGAGATGGGCGTTGGGCTCGTCGAGGATGACGAGGCAGGGATTGCCGTAGAGGGCGCGGGCCAGCGCCACGCGCTGCCGGATGCCGCCCGAGAGCGCGACGCCGCCGGGGCCGATCTTGGTCGCGTAGCCCTCCGGCAGCTTCTGGATGAGCTCGTGCAGCCCGGCATGGCCGGCCGCCTCGATCACCGCGTCGCCGTCGGGCTCGGCCATGCGGGCGATGTTCTCGGCGACGGTGCCGGGATAGAGCACGATCTCCTGCGCGACGTAGCCGACATGCCGGCCGAGCGTGTCCGGGTTCCACTGGTCGAGCGCGAAGCCGTCCACTCGCACCGTGCCACGGTCTGCCGCGATGGCGCCGACGACGGCGCGGATCAGCGTCGACTTGCCGGCGCCGGAATGGCCGGCCAGCGCCAGGATCGAGCCGGGCGCCAGGGTGAACGAGACATTGCTGAGAAACGCGCGTCCGGTGGCGGGATCGGCGACCGTGACGTTCTCCACCGACAGGACGCCCTTGGGCACCGGCAGGTCCATCGGCGCTTGCACGCTGGGCGCGGCGTCGAAGAGCTCGTTCAGGCGGCGATAGGCAGCGCGCGCTTCGAGGAAGGGCTTCCAGTTCGCCACCGCCTGCTCGACGGGCCCGAGCGCGCGGCCCATGAGCAGCGAGGCCGCGAACATCGAGCCGCCGGAAATCTGGTTCTGCATCGTCAGGTAGGCGCCGACGCTGATGAGGCAGAGTTGCAGCAGCATGCGCGCGAATTTCGACAGCGCCAGCAGTGCGCCGGAAATGTCGTTGGCGCGGGTCTGCGCCGCCAGCACCTTGTCGCGAGAGACCTTCCAGCGGTCGAGCATGCGCGTGCCCATGCCGAGCGGACGGATCGTCGCGATGCTGTCGAGGATCAGCGCGGCTTCCGCGAACGAGGCGCTCGACGCCTGATTGGCGGCCTCGACATGGCTGCGCGTCGCCCGCTCGTTGATCAGCGCCAACCCGAGCACCACCACCGCGCCGACGAGCGCCGTCATTCCCAATGCAGGATGCAGCATCCAGCACAGGAGGATGAAGAGCGGCGCCCAAGGCGCGTCGAGGAACATCACGAGGCCTGCGCCGGTGAGGAACTCGCGGAACTGGTCGGCGTCGCGCAGATGCCGGATCTTGCCGTTGCGGCGGGGATCGCGCTGCGGCGTGGCGAGGCGCGTGAACAGCGGCCGCGCGATCAGCTCGTCGAACCGCAGACCGGCGCGCACGAGAATGCGCGAGCGCAGGAAGTCGAAGACGCCGAGAAACACGAGCAGCGCGACGGTGATCGCGGCGATCGTCACGAGCGTCGGCACGGAGCGCGAGAACAGGACCCGGTCGTAGACCTGGATCATGTAGATCGGCATGGCGAAGGCCAGGAGATTGCAGATCGTGCTGAACGCGAGGACCGGCGTCAGGATGGTTCGGAAGGAGCGGACGGCTGCTCCGAGAGGGCCGGCAGACTGGGTCATCGCACGCGACCTGCTTTCGAGACGATTGGCGGATCGCTCCACGCTACCCCTCGCGGCGTGAAGGCTTGGATAAGCGCAATAGTGAACGAAATCCACAACATGGTCTCCCGACCGGACCCGTCACCCGAGCGACGGACGCCCGCCGCGTGGAACGGCGAAACGGGTCACCAGTCCGCGATGGTTCGACCCGAACGAACCGGGCATCGCCTCCACGGACAGGATCGTGGCGCCGCGCGCCAACACGTGGTCGATCGGCAGCCGCAGCGCACCGAGCGCCGCCGGCCAGGTGCCGACATAGGAGCCGGAGAAGACGAAACCGGTCCGGCGTGCCCAGTCCGCCAGCTGCGGCGACCATGGCAGGGTATTGAAGTCGCCGGCCAGAAGGACCGGCTCGCGCAGCCGGCTCACCCGCTCGGCGAGGACGCTGAGTTCGATCGCCGCGAGGTCGTCGAACCAGGGCTTCGTCAGATGGACGCCGACCAGCGTCAGCGGATGACCGTCGAAGTCGATGCCGAACTGGACGTAGCGGCTGGCTGGCACAGCGCCGAGGCTCGCCGTCCAAGCCGCCTTGGGCGGATGTTTCGACAGCAGCAGCATGTCGCATTTCGATCGCCCGTCGCAGCCGATCCGGTAGGGATAGACCGTCGAGAGCACGGGCAGAGAGGTCGCGAAGCCCTCGGCCTCAAGCAGCAGTACGGCATCGGCGCCGCTGGCGAGGAGATAGGGCACGGCGTCCGCCGCCCGTTCGTTGGCATGGAACGCGTTGAAGCTGACCAGCGTGAACACCGCGTCTGCTCTGGATTGCAGGTCGGCCGGGCCCTGCGACACCGCCTGCCATCGGTCGAAGGCGGACCAGAGCGCCGCCGCGGCCAGCACCACCAGGACTGCAGGTCGCGCCCTTCGGCGCAGTATCACCAATGCAAGCGCCACGAGGAGAAGCGGCGCGGCAACGATCGGCGCGAGTTGCGCGGCGACGGGAAAGCGGACTGCGAACGGCTCGACCACCGAGAGCGCCGCGATCGTCGCGAGCGCGGCGCCCGCCAGCGTCAGAGCGCCCGACAGTTCGTCTCGCAGTCGCATGCGCCCGGCGCTCCCGTGCCCTCCCCGCACCGTTGCAGGATCAGGAATATGTTTCGCATTCGCGAAACGGAGGCGGCAAGCTGCCACCCCGTCTCGCACTTGCGAAATCGATCAGTTTCCCGTCAGGTCGTGAGCCTAGAACGACGTGCAACCGACGAACCGGCTGGAAGCGACCCCATGCCCGAATGGATGAAACAGGACATCGTCGGTCTCACCGGACTGGCACGCGACGCGCTGCACGTGCATATCGGGCTCGGTCTGATGCTGGCGGCCGCGGCTTTGCTCAAGGGCCGACACATCGTGCGGGCCTGGCTCTTCGTGCTCGCGGCCGAACTTCTCAACGAAGCCACGGAGCTCAGCGGCGCCTTTCCCGATCCGAGCGAGGGCGACTGGGCCGGCTCGCTGCACGACATCGCCAACACGATGTTCTGGCCGACGCTCATCCTCGTCGCCGTCCGCCTCGGGCTCGTCCGGCTGTTTCCGACATCCCCGGTCGAGCGTGAGCCGACACGCTCGGTGGCGCCATCGAGCGATGCGTCGTCGATCCCGGATCAAGCCTCGCGCGAGATCTCCGCGGAGGCCATGGTCAGCCCCCACTTGAGCAGCCGCGCCGCCGCCCCATCGTCGGCCGCCTCCACGTAGCAGCGCAGCTCCGGCGCGTTGCCGGAGGGGCGGTAGTGGACGATCGAGCCGTCGCCCGCGGTGATCCGCACGCCGTCGAACGTGTTGATCGCGGCGACGCCGCCCTTCTCCGCAAACAACGCATCGGCGGCACCGGGCATCTCCGCCAGCCGCGCGAGGAAGGCGCGGCTCCGCTCGGACGGCACCTCCTGCAGGCGGTCGGCCGCTGCCGAGCCGGCCTTCAGCCCGGCCACGACCTGCGACACCGACTGGCCCGCCGACTTCGCCTGCGCGAGCACGCAGACGATCGGCAGGAACGCATCGCGCGTCGGCATCGCGGCGAGGCGCCGGTCACCGATCTCGACGTCGGACCCGAGCAGCACGCCGCCATTGGCCTCGAAGCCGACGACGACGCCCGTGGTCTCGCCAAGCGCCTCCTCCATGCCGGAGATGACGAAGGGCGAGCCGACGCGCGTGCGGCGCACCGCGTCGAGGAAGGGCGCGCGCTCCATGCTGGACGAGGAGGTGACGGGCGTCACCACGACGCTCGCGCCGAGCTGGCGCGCCGTGAGAAGACCCACGAGATCGCCGCGCACGACGCGGCCCGTCTCGTCGGCCACGAGCGGGCGGTCGGCATCGCCGTCGGTGGAGACGATCGCGTCGAACCGTCCTTCCGCGCCCCAGACGGCGAGAAGTTCGACGTCTTCTGGCCTGTGCGCCTCGGTGTCCACGGGAATGAAGCTGTCGGCGCGCGCCAGCGGCGTGACGGTTGCGCCGAGGCGGGCCAGACCATCGGTCAGCACGTCGCGCGCCACCGAACTCTGCTGGTAGACACCGACCCGCAGGCCGGCGAGCGCCTGCGGCCCGAAGAAATCGACGTAGCGGGCGACGTAGCGCTCGACCGCACCCTCGCCCGTCTCGATCGCGCCGTCTGCCGATGTAGCGGCTGCGTCCGGTTCGGCCTCGAAGGCGGCGCGAATGCCCTCCTCGTCCTGCTTGGTGATCTCGCCGTCCGGCCGGTAGAATTTCAGCCCGTTGCGGTCGTCGGGAATGTGGCTGCCGGTCACCATCACCGCCGCCGCGCCGCGGCGCAGCGCATCGAGCGCCAGCGCCGGCGTCGGCAGCGCGCCGCAGTCGATCGCCCGCCAGCCCAATGCCGCCGCCGCCTCCAGGCAGTCGCGCGCGATCGCCGGGCTGCTGGAGCGAAGGTCGCGCCCGACCAGAATCTCTCGCGAGGCCGGCGCGGCGCCGCTCGCGCTCAGATGCTGCAGGAAGGCGGTGGTCCAGTCGCGGCTCGGGCCGCCGACGAGATCCACCACCAGGCCGCGCAGGCCGCTCGTTCCGAATTTCAGGCTGCTCATGGATCGACAGGTCTCGCTTGGCGGGAAAGGTCCGGGCGTCAGTTCCGCGCGTAGATGTCCTCGAAGCGGATGATGTCGTCCTCGCCGGTGTAGGAGCCGACCTGCACCTCGATGATGTTGAGGTCGATCTTGCCGGGATTGCGCATCCGGTGGGTGCAGCCGATCGGCAGGTAGGCCGCCTCGTTCTCGTGGTAGAGCCGCACCACGTCGTCGATCGTCACCTCGGCCGTGCCGTGCACCACCACCCAATGCTCGGCGCGGTGGTAGTGGCGCTGCAGGCTGAGCACGCCGCCCGGCTTGACGCAAATCTGCTTGACCTGGAAGCGCGCGCCGATGTCGATGCGCTGATACCAGCCCCAGGGGCGGTGGATGCGGTGATGTTGCCCGGCCTCCGAACGGCCCTCGCGGTGGAGCTGCGCCACGAGCGCCTTGACGTCGGGCGCGCGGTCCTTGGAGGCGACGAGAACGGCGTCCGGCGTCGAGACCACCACGACGTTGTCGAGCCCGACCACGGTGGTGAGCACCTGGTCGGAGCGCACGAAGCTTCCCGTGGTGCCGAGAACCGAGACCGGCCCCTCCAGCACGTTGCCGTCGTCGTTGCGGGTCTTGATGTCGTAGAGCGCATCCCAGGAGCCGACGTCCGACCAGCGGAAACGGGCCTTGAGCACGCCGGCTTTGCGCGTGCGCTCCATCACGGCATAGTCGATGGAGATGCGCGGCGAGCGGGCGAAGGCGTCCTTGTCGAGACGCAGGAAGTCGAGATCGCGCTTCGCGCCCTCAATGGCGCCGCGTGCCGCCGCCAGCACCTCGGGCACGTTGGCCTCGAGTTCGGCCAGCATCACCGGCACCGGGAACAGGAAGTTGCCGCTGTTCCAGCTGTAACCTTCCTCGATGTAGCGCTCGGCGGTCTGCGTATCCGGCTTCTCGGCGAAGCGCTGCACCTGGAAGCACTGGTCCTCCCCCAGCGGCTCGCCGGCGGCGATGTAGCCGTATCCGGTGGAAGGCCAGGTCGGATGGATGCCCAGCATCATGATGCGCCCCTCGCCCGCGCAGCGCGCAGCGGTGAGGCAGTCTTCCACGAAGAGCTCGTCGTCGGCGACGATATGGTCGGCGGCCAGCACGAGGCAGAGCGCCTCGGGGTC
>NZ_JACIEK010000005.1:0-130714 GCF_014196835.1 Aureimonas pseudogalii | reverse complement strand
CAGCGCGCAGCGCGCAGCGGTGAGGCAGTCTTCCACGAAGAGCTCGTCGTCGGCGACGATATGGTCGGCGGCCAGCACGAGGCAGAGCGCCTCGGGGTCGCGGCTTCCTGCCAGAAGCGCGCCGGTGGCGATCGCCAGCGCCGAATCTCGGCGCTCGGGTTCGAGCACGATGTCGGCCTCGACGCCGAGGCGCGCGAGCTGCTCGGCCACCACGAAGCGGAACTCCGAGTGCGTCACCACGATCGGACGCGCGAATCCCGGTCCGGCGATCCGCAGGATCGTCTCCTCGAAGGTCGAGCGGCCCGATTCGAGAAGCGGCACGAACTGCTTGGGCATCGTGTCGCGCGACACCGGCCAGAGCCGCGTGCCCGCGCCACCGGCGATGATGATGGGATGCACGTCGTTCGGGCGCATGAAGGCTCCTCCGGTGTTGCGCATGACAGGCTCTATAGGCCCTTCGGTCCGATCGAACCATCACCCGTTGGCATAGCGCCTGGCAACATGGTTAGGATGCCTAAGTTTTATCGGTCGCCTCTGGATCGACGATGGATCGGCTCCGGGGCCCAAGCTCGACAAACTCGGCGCACATTGGCATGCGAAGGCACGTCGACGTCGGTTCGGCGACATCGGAAGGATATAGGACGTGGTTGGACGCATGCGGAAATCCGTCTTCCTGGCATCCTGTGCCGCCGCGATCACGGGGCTCGCCTGTGCATCGCTCGCCCGGGCGCAGGACTACCAGCTCGAGCCGGGCGACATTCTCGACTTCGCGATCGTCGGCGCTCCCAACTTCACGCAGAAGGTGCCCGTCAGTTCGGACGGATCGATCCGGTTGCCGATCGGCGGTCAGTTCCGGGCGGGCGGGCGCTCGATCGACGAGTTGCGCGGCGACGTCGTGGACAAGCTGAAGACCTCCTCCTATCCAGCCGGCGTGGATGCGCAGGGCAACACGACCTGGAACGTCGTCTATCCCGAAGGCGTCATTCTCGGCGTCGCCGAATATCGGCCGATCTACCTCTCGGGCGACGTGCTGACCCCAGGTGCCCAGAGCTTCCGGTTCGGCATGACGGTGCGCCAGGCCGCGGCCGTGGCGGGCGGCTACAGCATGTTCCGCAACCGGCAGGACTACACGCTGGAGGCGGCCGGCAGCGAGGAAGAGTATCGCGGCGTGCTCACCCAGTTCGCCAAGGCCCAGATGAAGGCTGCCCGCATCCAGGCCGAACTCGACGGAACCCAACCCGACTTCTCGAAGGTGGACATCGCCGGCGTCGATCCGGCGATGGTGAAGCAGTTCGAGGCGCTCGAACGCCAGCAGTTCGATTCGCGCCTCGCCGACCGGCAGAAGGAGCGCGAGAACATCGCGGAGGGCATCAAGAACGCGGAGGCGCGCTACTCCTATCTCGAACAGTCCAAGCGCAACCTCGAGAACGAGACGAAGAACTACGAGGAGGAGCTGCGACGCGTCGAGGAGCTGCTCCGCAAGGGGCTGACGCAGGTCGCCCGCCTCAACGACGCGCAGCGCGCGGTCTTCCTCGTGGCGACGCGCTCGCTCGAAACCTCGGCCGAAGTGGCGCGCATCGAGCGCGAACTGGTCGAGCTTAAGCGCTCGCTGGAGAAGGTCGACACGCAGAGCGGAATGGACAATCTCTCCGACCTGCAGGACACGACGATCACCGTATCGAACCTGCGCGCCCAGATCGAGAAGCTCAGCCGCCGTCAGCAGCTCTTCGCGCCGTCTCTCCTCACCGGAGCCGGCAACGGCAAGCCCCGCATCGCCATCACGCGACGCGAAGGCGATCGCTACGTGCAGATCGACGGGAACGAAGACACGATTCTGCAGCCCGGCGACACGGTGGAGGTTTCGCTGGGGTCGGCGGATCGCGCCGCTGCCGTCGCACCGGGCGAGGGTCTTGCCGCCGCTACGATGGGCGAGCCCGCACCCGCCCGCTGAAGGCTCGAAACCGTTCGAGCGTCCCGTCAAACTTCGTCGGGGTCCACTTGGCCCCGGCGGATCACCAGAGCCGCAACGATCAGACCTGCGGCAGCGACATCCCGTCGACCGGCAGCCCATGCGCGCGTCGGGCGATGAGGCATTCGGGATCGCCCGGCTGGCATTCGCGACAGACTTCGGGGCGAATGGCATAGATCGTGCAGGAGGTGCCCTCCCCCACGCGCCCAGCCAGCGCGCGGCAGCGCCCATCCTCGCAGGCCATGCCGCTGAGATCGGCCGCCACGAGCGCCGGCGGAATGAGATCCAGCGCCGCATCCGATTCGAACGAGAAGCGCGGCCATTCCGCGGAATAGGAACAGCAGGCGCCACAGCTCTGGCAATCGAACGGGGCCGGCACGAGATCGAGCATGGGAGGCCTCCTCGAACGCACATTGAAGCTGCCGAACGCGGCCAGCAACCTCGCACCTCGGGTTCGACCAAGGCAGAAACGTTCAAGTCATTCGGAGAAAGATGGTGGGTGATGTAGGGTTCGAACCTACGACCCGCTGATTAAGAGTCAGCTGCTCTACCAACTGAGCTAATCACCCGAAGCGCTTGTGGGCGCTGCAGAAGAACTCGTCGTCTGCGAGGCGGTGTATAGCCAACCGCCTCACCCTTGTCCAGCACCTATCCGCGCAGCCGCAGCAAAAAACGAGCCGACGTCAGAACCAGGAAAAGCAGGCGACGAGGCCGCGCGGAAGCGGCGCGGGAACGATGCGCAGCGAGGCCGCGGCGGCCTGCGCGTCGAAGCTTGCGGCAATATCCTGTGCCTGCGCGAGCGGCGGCGCGCTCTCGCCGTCGTCGGGCAAGTCGAGGAAATGAATGCCGGCGAAGAGTTCGCGCCGGTAGACAAGCTTGGCGGGACGGATGGCTTCTTCGTCGCCGACACGCAGTTCGAACGTTCGCGGCAGCGGCGCGGCAGCGTCGATCGTCAGCAGGGCACCGGTGGCCGAGATGTTGCGCACCACGCAGTCGAGCGTGGAGAATCGGTTGTTGAACAGGATCTGTGCCCGTTTGAGCGTGCGAACTCGCGGCGCGATGCGGCGCTCGCTGTCCCCTCCAGCCGATGGATCGATCGCAGCCACTGGGGGCCCCCTACACAACGGTTCCGCCCCCGCAACTTGCGGCAAGAAGGTTGAGAAGGCTTGAATCCTGCAGTGTCCACAAAAATGCGGGACCGGTCTCCAAGACCGGCCCCGCAGATGCGAATCATATGCCGTCGTTCAACGGCCTGGGCAAAAGCGACGCGAAGCCGCTCCGCGCCTGACAGGCGATTAGTTGACGGCCTTGTCGACCAGCTTGTTCTTGCCGATCCACGGCATCATGCCGCGCAGCTTCTCGCCGACTTCCTCGATCTGGTGACGATCGTTCATGCGGCGGATGCCCTTGAAGCGGGCGGCGCCGGAGCGGTACTCCTGCATCCAGTCGGAGGTGAACTTGCCGGACTGGATGTCCTTCAGCACGCGCTTCATCTCGGCCTTGGTCTCGTCCGTGATGATGCGCGGGCCCGTGACGTACTCGCCCCACTCGGCGGTGTTCGAGATCGAGTAGTTCATGTTGGCGATGCCGCCCTCGTAGATCAGGTCGACGATGAGCTTCACCTCGTGCAGGCACTCGAAATAGGCCATTTCGGGCGCATAGCCGCCCTCGACCAGCGTCTCGAAGCCGGCGCGGATGAGCTCGACCAGACCACCGCAGAGCACGACCTGCTCGCCGAAGAGATCGGTCTCGCACTCTTCCTTGAAGTTGGTCTCGATGATGCCCGAACGCCCGCCGCCGACGCCGCAGGCGTAGGAGAGCGCCAGATCCAGGGCGTTGCCCGAGGCGTCCTGATGGACGGCCACGAGGCAGGGCACGCCGCCGCCCTTCTGGTACTCGCCGCGCACCGTGTGGCCCGGGCCCTTCGGCGCGATCATCACCACGTCGAGCGTCTTCTTCGGCTCGATCAGGCCGAAATGCACGTTGAGGCCGTGCGCGAAGGCGATCGCGGCGCCGTCGCGGATGTTGCCTTCGATTTCGGCCTTGTAGATGTCGGCCTGGAGCTCGTCCGGCGTCGCCATCATCAGGAGGTCGGCCCACATGGCGGCCTCGGAGACGTTCATCACCTGGAAGCCGTCGGCCTGCGCCTTCTGGCGGGTGGCGGAACCTTCCTTCAGCGCGATCGCGACGTTCGCGGCGCCGGAATCCTTCAGGTTCAGCGCGTGGGCGCGGCCCTGGCTGCCGTAGCCGACGATCGCGACCTTCTTGGACTTCACGAGGTTCAGATCGGCATCGCGATCGTAGTAGACGCGCATGGGGCGGTTCCTTCCAGTTGTCCCGGCTCTTGCGGCCGGAGGGGTTCAGCGGCCGATGGGGGCCGCGGGTTCGCTCGTCCCGAAGAGGACGAAAAATTGGCGCGTCGCCGCGCCGGCGTCGCGATCGATTTCGGCCACTGTGGGCGCCGCGCGGTCGCCGAGCAGCAGGCGGATCTGCACGTCACGCACGACGAGGCCGAAGAAGGTGCTGAAGGCCGATTCGGCGCTCTCGAAGCGAAGCAGCCCGGCGACGCGTCCGGCCTCCAGCAGGCTGCCGAGCCGGCGCCGCATGGCGAAGGGGCCGTTCTCGAGCACGATGGCACCGAGATCGCGCTTCTCGGAGCCGGCATGACCGACGGCGAGCCGATTGAGCGCCACCGAGGTCTCGCCCGAGAGCACCGTCAGCCAGTCCACCGCGAAGCCTTCGAGCGCCCGCACGAGGCGGTCGCGATCCAGCGTGTGGGCGTCGACGGGCACCGCCCTCACCTTCGCGGCCTGCCACTGCACCGTCGCGGTGAGAAGCCCGTCGCGGTCGCCGAACCACTTGTAGAGCGTTTCCTTCGAGCAGCTGGCGCGCCGCGCCACGGCGGTCATCGTCAGCGTCTCGTCGCTCGCCACCAGCAGCGACAGCGCGGCGTCCAGCACCTCGCGCTGGCGATCCGTCGGTCTGGCGCCGTCGATTTCCGCTGACACCTCCACCGCTCTCCGCCCCCATTGCGCGTACCGTACGTTACGGTACGCGGTCTAGCGGTGCCGGTGGCGATTGGCAAGAGGCGGAGCAGGATCACCCCGGCGATCCACATCTCACCTCATTTGACGATGGTGAGCTTCTCGGCCGCGCGGGTGATGGCGGTGTAAAGCCAGCGCTCGCGCGTGTCCTTGAACGCCCAGCTTTCGTCGAAGAGCATGACGTGGTTCCACTGCGACCCCTGCGCCTTATGGACAGTGAGCGCGTAGCCGTAGTCGAAATCGTCGTAGCGCTTCTTCGTCGCCCAGGCGATCTCGGCCGCGGGGTTCTCGAAGGCTTCCTTCAGCAGCTTGATCTTCGCCGCACCCTTGTCGATGTCGTCGTCGTCGGGCTTCACGATGAGGTTGGTGCCGGGTTTCACCGTCTCGGGCGAAGCCGTCATCACCTGCCAGAGCGAGCCGTTGAGAAGCCCTTTGGCCGGGTCGTTGCGCAGGCACACGAGCTTGTCGCCCGACTGCGGCAGCGCGCCGGTGAAGCCCTTCAGCTCGCGCAGCCGGTTGTTGTAGAGGCGCCGCGTGCGGTTGGTGCCGACCAGCACCTGATCGGCCGCCAGCACCTCGTCGCGATCGACGTCGCGCTTGGAGATCACCTTGGCCGAGCCGTGGTCGCCCAGCCGGATCTCACGCCCCTCGCGCGCATCGAGCGCCAGCGCGAGGATCGGGTTGTCGCGCGCCTGCCGGTGGATCTCGGTAAGCAGGAAGTCGGGTTCCGCCTCGGTGAAGAAGCCGCCGCCCGAGATCGGCGGCAGCTGGCCGGGATCGCCGAGCACGAGGATGGGCGTGCCGAAGGACAGAAGATCGCGTCCGAGCGCCTCGTCCACCATCGAGCACTCGTCGACGACGATGAGCTTGGCCTTGGCCACCGGGCTCTGCCGATTGAGCGAGAAGGTCGGCGAAACGCGGGCCGTGCCGGTGCCCTCGTCCTCTGCGGTCTCCTCGCCACGCGGGCGGTAGATCAGCGAATGCAGCGTCTTGGCCGACTTCGCACCCTTCGAGCGCAGCACCTGCGCGGCCTTGCCGGTGAAGGCCGCGAACTGCACGCCGCCCTCCACGCCTTCGGCGAAGTGGCGCGCAAGCGTCGTCTTGCCGGTGCCGGCATAGCCGAACAGGCGGAAGATCGGCTGGTCGCCGCGTGCGAGCCAATCGGCAACGCGCACCAGCGCCTCGTCCTGCTGGGGAGAGAACTTCATGCTCTTCGCGTCGCAGAAATCGCCCCGGGCGGCAAGCCCGTCAGCGCAGCATGGGCCACAGCGTTGCGACGAGCGCGAGGCCCATCGCGACGTTGAAGATGCGAAGGCGGCGTGGGTCGGCCAGAAACTGGCGAAGGCCGATGCCGAAGCCGGTCCAGATCGACGCGGTGGGAATGCCGACGAGGAGGAACGCGGCGGTGATGACGGCGACCGACAGTAACGGCGAATCGCCGCTGACATAGGCGCCCATGGCCACCAGCGCCATCGCCCACGCCTTCGGGTTCACCCACTGGAAGAGCGCGGCCTGCAGGAAGGTGATGGGTTTCGAAACGCCGGCATCGGCCTCGCTGGAGCCCTTGGAGAAGGCGATCTTCCAGGCCAGCCACAGGAGATAGGCCGCGCTCGCCACCTTCATGACGAGCTGCAGGCCGGGCACCGCGTGGATCACCGCGCCGAGGCCCACCCCCACTGCCAGAAGCAGGATGCCGAAGCCGAACTCGATGCCGAGCATATGCGGGATGGTGCGGCGAAAGCCGAAATTCACGCCCGACGTCATCAGCATGATGTTGTTGGGCCCGGGCGTCACCGACGAGACGAGGGCGAAGGTGAACAGCGCGAGAAGAAGATCCGTGGTCATCGACCGGCACCTGAATGGAGAACGAACCGGCGGGGCGCCCGCCCCTCGGGACCAAGGCGGACGCGCTGCACGGGGAAGGGCATGCGAACGAAGGCGCGTCAGCCCTCGGTAATCGGGTCCTTGCCGCGGCTCATGGCGGCGACGCCGGTGCGGCAGACCTCGACAAGACCAAGCGGCGCCATGATCTGGATGAACTTCTCGATCTTCGAGGTCTTGCCGGTGATCTCGAAGACGAAATGGTCGGTGGTGGAATCCACGGCCTTGGCGCGGAACACGTCCGCAAGGCGCAGCGCCTCGACGCGGTCCTCGCCGCGGCCCGCCACCTTCACCAGCGCCAGTTCGCGCTCGATCGGTCCGTCCTCGCCAAGGCCCACGGCCGTCTGCGTGAGGTCTACCACCCGGTGAACGGGCACGATCCGGTCGAGCTGGCTCTTCAGCTGCTCGATCACCGGCCTGGCGCCCTTGGTCACGATGGTGATGCGCGACAGGTGCTTGTTGTGGTCGGTCTCGGAGACGGTGAGGCTCTCGATATTGTAGCCGCGCCCCGAGAACAGGCCGATGACGCGGGCCAGCACGCCCGGCTCGTTGTCGACCACGATCGACAAGGTGCGAGACTCGATCGCCGGCTTCTCGTCGGTGATGAAATAGGCCGAGGCCGGCGGCTGGACGGGGCGGTTCATGGCGATCTTTCGGCAAGCGGGGCGAGAGATGGATCGGCGGGGCTTATGCCCCGCCGGGAAGCGCTAGACCAGCGCCTTGCCCTTGGCGTCGATGGCGTTCGCCACCGCCTCGTCGCTCGCCTCGTCGGGCAGCAAGATCTCGTTGTGCGCCTTGCCGCTCGGGATCATCGGGAAGCAGTTGGCGAGATTGGCGACGCAGCAGTCGACGATCACCGGGCGGTCGATGGCGATCATCGCCTCGATGCCGGCGTCGAGATCGCCGGCCTTCTCGATGCGGATGCCCGCGCCGCCATAGGCCTCGGCCAGCTTCACGAAGTCGGGCAGCGCCTCAGAATAGGAGTTCGAGAGGCGGTTGCCGTGCAGCAACTGCTGCCACTGGCGCACCATGCCCATGTACTGGTTGTTGAGGATGAAGACCTTCACCGGCGCCCCGTGCTGGACGGCCGTGGAGAGCTCCTGCGTCATCATCTGGATCGAGGCGTCGCCGGCGATATCGATGACGAGCGCGTCCGGGTGCGCGATCTGGACGCCGACCGCCGCCGGCAGGCCGTAACCCATGGTGCCCAGTCCGCCGGAGGTCATCCAGCGGTTGGGCTCCTCGAAGCCGTAGAACTGCGCCGCCCACATCTGATGCTGGCCGACCTCGGTGGTGATGTAGGTCTTGCGGTGCTTGGTCAGCTCATAAAGGCGCTTCACCGCATGCTGCGGCATGATGATGTCGCCGTCCTGCTTGTAGGCAAGGCAGTTGCGCGCCTGCCAATGGGCGATGCGGTCCTTCCACTCGGCCAGCGCCGTGCGGTCGGTGGGCGCGCCCGTCTCGCGCCAGCAGGCGATGATCGCTTCCAGCACATGCGCGACGTCGCCGATGATCGGCAGGTCGACGCGCACGTTCTTGTTGATCGACGAGGGGTCGATGTCGATGTGGATCTTCTTCGAGTTCGGCGAGAAGGCGTCGAGCCGCCCGGTGATGCGGTCGTCGAAGCGCGCGCCGACGCAGATCATGACGTCGCAGTCATGCATCGCGAGATTGGCCTCGTAGGTGCCGTGCATGCCGAGCATGCCCAGCCAGTTGGCGCCGGACGCCGGATAGGCGCCGAGCCCCATCAGGGTCGAGGTGATCGGGAAGTCGGTCATTGCGACGAGCTCGCGCAACAGCCGCGACGCTTCCGGCCCCGAATTGATGACGCCGCCGCCCGTGTACAGGATCGGCTTCTTCGCCGACTTCATCAGCTCGACCGCCGCGGCGATCCGGCCGCGGTCGGCATCGAGCCGCGGGCGATAGCGCTCGGTCGCGTGCGAGGCGGAGGGCGGCGTGTAGGTGCCCGTCGCGAACTGGACGTCCTTCGGGATGTCGACGACGACCGGACCCGGCCGACCCGAGGTCGCGACGTGGAAGGCCTCGTGCAGGATCTCGGCGAGATCCTCGACGCTCTTCACGAGCCAGTTGTGCTTGGTGCAGGGCCGCGTGATGCCGACCGTGTCGCATTCCTGGAAGGCGTCGGAGCCGATCAGCGTCGTCGGAACCTGGCCGGTGATACAGACGAGCGGAATCGAATCCATCAGCGCGTCCTGCAGCGGCGTCACGGCGTTGGTCGCGCCGGGGCCGGAGGTGACCAGCATGACGCCGACCTTGTTGGTGGAGCGGGCATAGCCCTCCGCCGCATGGCCTGCGCCCTGCTCGTGCCGCACGAGGATGTGCTTCACCGCGTCCTGCTGGAACAACGCGTCGTAGATCGGCAGAACCGCGCCGCCGGGATAGCCGAAGAGGTGCTCGACGCCATGGTCCTTCATGGCCTGAACCACCATCTGGGCGCCCGTCATCTTGCGGATCCCGGTGTCGATCGTCATCTCGTTCATGGTTCGGCCTGTCGAGTTGGGCGCCGATCTTGAGGGGTCGGCTCGTTCGTTTCCAGAAATTTCGGCAATAAAAAAAGGCCCTTTCGAGGGGGCCTTTGTCTTGCGCACACGTGGCATCAGCCGGGTGGTCGTCAGACCGCCTCGCGTGTGCGCCTTCCTACGAGAATGAGCTTTGCCGTGTACATGGGACGGAACAGTAGGCCCTGCCTTATGTCGCGTCAATCGCCGATTTCACGTCGACGTCACTTCATGTTCGACTGGAGGATCGCGTCGAATTCGCCCGTCGCCTTCGCCAGATGCATCCACTGGTCGACGTAGTCCTTGAACACGACGTCGCCGCGCGGCAGCAGATAGCCCATCTCGCCATATTGCAGGGGCTGGTCCGGGTTCACGGCACAGAGGCCGGGATGTAGCTTCTCCTGCAGCTTCACCTCGATCGACTCGGCCACCATCACGTCGGCCCGCCCATCCAGGATCTCCTGGAAGATCGTGCGGTTGTCGGGAAACATCCGGATCTCGGCCTTGTCGAAGCTGGCCTTGGCGAACTTCTCGTTGGTGCCGCCGGGATTGACGACGACCCGCGTGCCCGGCTGGTTGATCGCCGCGACGCTCTGATACTTCGACACGTCATCGCAGCGCACGATCGGCGCCTTGCCGTTGACCATGTACAGGGCGCTCATCGACACCTGCCTCTGGCGCGGCAGCGTCTTCGAGATCCCGCCCATCGCGATGTCGCACTTTGTCTGGAAGTCGACGAGGAGATCCGACCATTTCGTCTGGATGAAGGCCGCCTCGGCCTCCAGCGACTTGGCGAGCGAGCGGGCGAGATCGATGTCGATGCCCGTGAAGTCGTTGGCGCCGTCGGCGCGATAGGAGAAGGGCCGGTAGTCGCCGGTGGTGCAGACGTTCAGCACCTTGCGCTGCACCACGTCGTCGAGCCGGCTCGTCGCCTCTGCGGCCTGCGCCGTAGACCCGAGACAGGCGGTCGCGACGAACGAGGCGAGGAGGAAGCGAAGCGTGGTCGGCATGGAAGATCCTTCTGGCGTGCGACATGGCCGACCGGAAGGGCGGACATCCCGCGACGCTAGGTTTTGCCCTGCGGCCCCGTCAAGGATGCGGCCGCCGATTGGCTGGGGGTTCGCCTGAGATCGTTCGGACAGAGCTAGGGGACGGCACCATGCCTGTTCTCCCCACGGCGTGGTGCCGACTTCGCAGGCACCAGGAAGGCGCCGGGCGTCACGGATCGTCGGCAGCGATCGAATCAGGACATGATCGTCTTCAACGCTTCGCTCGGATCGAGATCGGGCGAGCGGATATGGCCGTAGCGCGAGAGGATGAGGGCATAGATGCCGAAGGCGACGAGACCCGCACCCGTCGCAGAGAGGAGAATCCAGCCATAGGGCCATGATCCGATCTCCGACAGGGCATCTTCCAGACCCGGCGGATGAGCGATGTCCCAACGCGAGGCGCCCGTGAAGAAGAGCACCGCAATGGCGGCGAAGACGAGGCCGCGCGCCGCGATGCCGAAGCGGCAGACCGCCGTCATCCAACGTGCCTGCGCCGGCGGCAACGACAGAAAGCGCAGGAAGTCGCCGCTATAGGCCTTCTTGAACTGCGCACCGGCGACACCGAGCATCACCAACCCCGCGGGAATCGTGAACCACGGACCGAAGACCGTCGCCCAGCGATTGAGGATCTGCGATCCACCCTCGCCGCCACCGGTGGAGACGCCGAAGAGGATCGATCCCGCGTAGATTGCCAGAAACAGGTAGGTGAGGCCCGAAACGAACCGGCCGATGCGGGTAAAAATGCCCTTGGCGTCCGTGCCGTAGCCGTCGGCGTCAAACACCGCCTGCACGAACCGCCAGATCGAGAAGCAGGGCAGCGCTACCACGAGCAGAACCAGCATCACGCTCCCCATGGGTGAACCCACGATCTCGCCGATGGCCTCCTTCTGGCTCAGCGTCTCGCCGGACGTATAGGCCGTCTTGAAAGCGAAATAGCCGATGACGATGAAGACGGCGGCCCGTGCGAGATAGCCGAGGCGAGCGCCCTTCTCGATGGCATCGCGATGATCGCCGATCCCCGTCAGATTGTTCGCCATCGCCAGTCTCCGCAAGAACCCTCGCCCCAACGGTAAGGCATCCCAGCAGTTCCCTTCACGGCAAGGCGGCGCCCGACAGCGCCCGCTCCGCTGCCTCTGCGCTCTCGAAGCGGCGCCACTCCGCATCGAACTGATTGCGAAACCACGTCTCCTGCCGCTTGGCATATTGCCGGGTGCGGGTGACGGCCAGCGTCTGCGCCTCGGCGAGCGACAACTCTCCATCCTCGACCTGCCAGAGTTCGGCGAGGCCGATGGCCTGCCCGCCCGCCACGCCGATCGCGCCGAACCGCTGCCGGAAGAACCGCGCCTCCTCGATGCCCCCCTCCTCCAGCATCGCCGCGAAGCGCAGGGCGATCCGCTCTCGCAGCAGCGGACGCGGCGGGGCGAGCGTGATGCGCCAGGTCTCATCGGGCCGCAGGAGCCCCGGCGCCGAGCGGCGCTGGAGCGCGCTCAAGGGGCCGCCGGTCGCCTCGCCGAGTTCCAGCGCGCGCAGAATGCGCTGCGGATCGGTCGGGCGAAGCCGCGTCGCCGCCTCGGGATCGCGCTGCCCGAGCACGGCGTGCAATGCCGCGGGCCCCTCCGCGGCCATGCGGGCGCGCCAACGCTCTCGGATCGCCTGCGGCACCTCCGCCAATTCGTCGAAGCCGCCGAGCAGGGCTTTGAAGTAGAGCCCGGTGCCGCCGCAGACGATCGGCAGACGCCCTCTCTCCGCAAGCTCGGCCAGAAGCGGGGCCATGTCGCGCTGCCAGCCGCCCGCCGAATAGACGGTATCGCCGGGCACATGGCCGTAAAGCCGATGCTCGATCCCAGCCATCTCCGCGTCCGAGGGCCTTGCGCTGAGGATGCGCAGCCCCTCGTACACCTGGATCGAATCGGCGTTGACCACGACGCCGCCGAGCCGCTCGGCCAGCCGCAAGGCCAGCCCCGACTTGCCGCTCGCGGTCGGCCCCGCTATCAGGATCGCCTTCGGTTTCTCCATCTCGTCAGGCCATCCGGACCATGTATGTCGTGACCCTTCTGTCGGCGCGCCGGGATCCGCGCGTCAACCGCACCCTGGCCGAGGAAGCCGCCGGCGAGATCGGCGAGGCCGAGACGATCTGGCTCGAACCGGACGTCGCCTGCGATCTCGTCACGCAGGAGCCGCTGGATGCCGGCACCCGCAACCGGCTTCGCGAGCTGGCCGCCAGCGCCGCCGTGGATTGCGTGGTGCAGGAGCTTCACGGGCGGCGCAAGCGGATTCTGATCGCCGACATGGACTCCACCATGATCGAGCAGGAGTGCATCGACGAGCTCGCCGACGCCGTCGGCATCAAGCCGCAGGTCGCCGCGATCACGGCGCGCGCGATGAACGGCGAGATCGCCTTCGAGCCGGCGCTGCGCGAGCGCGTGGCCCTCCTCCAGGGTCTTCCGGTCACGGTGATCGCCGACGTCATCGCCCGCCACATCACGCTGGCCGAGGGCGGCGCCACGCTGGTGCGCACCATGGTGCGCGAGGGCGCGCACACCGCGCTCGTCTCCGGCGGCTTCACGGCCTTCACCTCGGTGATCGCCGAGCGGCTCGGCTTCGTAGAGAACCGCGCCAACACGCTGATCGTCGAGGGCGACCGGCTGGCGGGCAAGGTGGCCGAGCCCATCCTCGGCGCCGAGGCCAAGCTCAAGGCGCTGCACGAGATCGCGAGCGCGCACCGGCTGACGCCAGCCGATGCGATCGCGGTGGGCGACGGTGCGAACGACCTGCCGATGATCCTCGCGGCCGGCACCGGCGTCGCCATTCACGCCAAGCCGACGGTGGCGGCCAAGGCGCCGCACCGGATCGACCATGGCGATCTCACCGCGCTTCTCTTCCTGCAGGGCTACAAGGCGAGCGAGTTCGCGGCGTGACGCTGGAGGGCCTGCGCACCGAGCGCCTGCATCTGCGCCGCTGGCGGGAGGAAGACCGACCCGTCTTCCACCGGCTCAACAGCGACGAGGCGGTGATGGCCTTCTTCCCGTTCCGCCGCACACAGGCCGAATCCGAAGCGGCGATGGACCTCTGGAACGAGAGCCTCGACCGCACCGGGCTGCAGTTCCTCGCCGCCGAACGGCAGGCGGACGGCGTGGTCGTCGGCATGTCGGCCTCGGCGGCGTCGAGGGTGCGGGCTACCCGTTCGCGCCGACGGTGCAGATCGGCTGGCGTCTGCTGCCGGAGGCTCACGGCGTCGGTCTTGCTACCGAAGGCGCACGCGCCTGCCTTCGCCACGCGTTCGAGCGCCTCGACCTTCCCGAGTTGGTGTCCTACTGTGTGGTCGAGAACCGCGCCTCGGAGGCGGTGATGCGGCGCATCGGCATGCGGCTGGCCGGTCGCTTCGACCACCCGAGCGTCGATCCGCAGACCCATCCCCATCTCGTTCGCCATACGCTGACGCGCATCACCGCCGAAGAGTGGCACGCGGCCAACGGCTGAAATTTGGCGTCGGGGAGCCCGTCGCTCGGTCGCCTCAGCCGCTCGGCACGCGAGCGTCTGGAAGCCATCCTCGCCGCCTGCCCTCTCAGTCGATCGGCAAAACGACAAAGCGCAGGTCGCCGTTCTTCTCCGCCATCAGCAGCAGGGCGTTCTTGCGGCCGTCGCTCTTCAGCTTCGCCAGCTTGGCGCGCGCATCCGCAGCATTCTCCACCGCCTCCTGCGCGATCTCCTTGATGACGGCGCCGGGCTCGATGCCCTTTTCGGCCGCCGCCGAGCTCGGCGTGACCTCTTCCACCACCACGCCGGTCAGATCGGCCGCCAAATCATAGCGCGTCTTCAACGCGTCGCTCATGTCGGAGAGGCGCAGGCCCAGCACCGGCCCGTCCGCCGGCGCTGCAGCCTCCGGCGTGGCCGCGTCCGCATCGTCGGCCGCGCCTTCGGCCTCGGCCATCTGCTTCTCGCCGTCCTCCAACCGCCCGAGCGTGATCTGAATGTCCACCGGCCGCAGCGGCGCGTCGACGCTGTCCTTGCGCAGAATACTCAGCGTCACCGACTTGCCGACCGGGCTCTCGGCGACGATTCGCGGCAGGTCGCGCGAGGTCGGCACCTCGCGCCCGTCGAAGCGGCGAATGACGTCTCCCACCTCGATCTGGCCGTTGTCGGACGGGCCGTTCGGCACGACGCCCATGACGATGGCGCCCTTGGCATCGGGCAGCCCCAAGCCTTCCGCGATCTCGTCCGTCACCTCCTGCAAGCGGATGCCGAGCCAGCCGCGCCGCATCTCGCCGAACTCGCGAAGCTGCGCCACCACGCTTTCGGCGAGCAGCGAGGGAATGGAAAAGCCGAGGCCGATCGAGCCGCCTGTGGGCGAGATGATCGCCGTGTTGATGCCCACGACGTTGCCATACATGTCGAAGAGCGGGCCGCCGGAATTGCCGCGATTGATGGCCGCGTCCGTCTGGATGAAATTGTCGTAGGGGCCGGCGTTGATGTTGCGGTTGCGCGCCGAGACGATGCCGACCGTCACCGAGCCGCCGAGGCCAAACGGATTGCCGATCGCCATCACCCAGTCGCCGATCCGCACCTCCTCGCTGTTGCCGAAGGCGACCGCCCGCAGCGGCGCCTTCGGCTCGACCTTGAGCACGGCGAGATCGGTCTTCGTATCGACGCCGACCACGGTGGCGTCGAGCTTCGAGCCGTCGGCGAAGTTGACGCTGATCTCGTCGGCGTCGGCGATCACATGGTTGTTCGTCACCACAATGCCGGCCGGGTCGATCACGAAGCCCGATCCGAGCGACTGGACGCGGTTCGACCCGTCACCCTCGTCGCCGTCGAGGAGATCGTCGAAGAAGTCCTGCAGAGGCGAGCCGTCGGGCGCGTCGAGCTTCGGCACCGGGGGCGGCACGTTCGCGGCCCCTTCCACCTTTTGCGAGGTCGAAATGTTGACGACGGCGCCAAGCAGTCGATCAGCGAGATCGGCGACGGATGCCGGGCCCGCCATGCGCGGCTGCGCCGAGCCCGGCGCGACCGGCGGCGCACCTTGCACGACGCCTGGTGTGATGCTCGCCGCGGCCGGTGGCTGCGGCGCGATCGGCTGGTTGCCCGTCGGAGGTTGGATCACGCCCTGCGCGTGGACGGGAAGCGCCAAGCCGGCGGCGACGGTCAGCGCCAACGCGGCCGTTCCGGTGGCGGAGCGGAAACGGGCGGATCGACGGGGGCGGATCTCGGTCATCGGAACTCCTGCTTCGCACCGGTCGGAGCCGCCCGTGTCGCCCTCCACCGGAGGGCCAGCGCTTGATTCGGCTGTGCCCGCATGGCGAGCGTTCCCTGCGACGCAATCCGATAAGTGCGACCGAATCAAGGGCCGGGGCTCGCACGCGCGCAAGGGTGATCGCGGCGCGACGCGATGTCTCGGGCCGCGAAAAAACCCACCGGACCTTTCGGTCCGGTGGGTGAGTGCCTCCTGCCAAGTGCAGAAGTGTTAGTTGGCCGGTGCGACAGCCGGTGCGGCGGTGTCAGCCGCGGCGGGCGGAACCGGCGCAGGAGCAGCCTCGACCGGAGCCGCGGGTGCCGGAACCGGCGGAACCGGTGCCCCAGCGCTCGCAGCCGGGGGCGAAGCCTGCGCAGCGGCAGGCCCCCTCGCCGCCGGAGACGTGCCGCCCGTGCCGTCCTGTCCGTCGAAGTAGCGGAAGAACTGCGAGTCCGGCGACAGGAGCATCGTCGTGCCACCGTTCTCCAGCGCCGTGCGGTAGGCCTGCATCGAGCGATAGAACTCGAAGAACTCGGGGTTGCCCTGATAGGCCGAGGCGAAGATCGAGTTGCGTTCGGCCTCGCCCTCGCCCTGTAGCACCTCCGAGTCGCGCCGGGCGCTCGCCAGCGTCTCCGACACGTCTCGGTCCGTCGCCGCTCGGATCTCGCGCGCCGAGACACGGCCCCGGGCGCGAACTCGCTCGGCCTCGGCCAGACGCTCGGCTCGCATGCGCGCGAAGGTCTGCTGCGAGACCTCCTGCGTCAGGTCGGTGCGCCGGATGCGGACGTCCTGCAGGTTGAGACCGAGCGAGGCGGCCTCCAGACGGATCTGGTCGCGAACCTCGACCATCATCTGCCCGCGCTCGGCCGAGAGTGCGGCCTGGAAGTTGCGCCGGCCGTAGACGCTGCGGATCGCATCCTCGAAGCGCGTGCGAAGGCGCTGCTCGGCCTGCGTTACCGAGCCCGACACCGTGCGACGGAACTTATAGGCATCGTCGATGCGGTACACGAGAAACGCGTCGACGAGGTAGAACGCGCCGCCGGAGACCTGGACGCGGATGTTGTCGAGGTCGAGCCGGAGAAGGCGGTCCGGCAGGACCTGGATGTTGTCGGCGCCGGCGAAGGAGAAGGGCAGCTTGAAGTAGAGCCCCGCGTGGGGGACCGTGCGCTGGATCTCGCCGAAGCGGGTGACCACGGCTTGGTCGCCTTCACGCACGATGAAGACCGAATTCCAGAGAACGAAGAGGGCGACGGCGACGACGACGATCGCGCCGGTGATGCGATTGCTCATCGGTTGCCCCCCTGCGCGTTCGTCGAGGAACCGACCGCCGATTGTCCGAGCGAACTCGTGGCGTTCGACGGAACCGCGATCGTGCCCGAAGAGCTTCCGGCCGAGGGTTGGATGCTGCGGGTCGGCGCGTTGGTAGGGTTGACGGCGGCCGGCGCGTTGCCGGCTCGGCCGAGTTCGTTGAGCGGCAGGTAGGGCACGACGCCCTGTCCGCCTGCGGCGACGCCGTTGTTCATGATGACCTTATTGGACCCGCGCAGAACCTGCTCCATCGTCTCCAGATAGAGACGCTCGCGGGTGATCTCGGGAGCCTTCTCGTATTCGGTGAGGATGGCGGTGAAGCGCTGCGATTCACCCTGCGCTTCTTGGACGACACGGTTCTTGTAGGCGGCGGCGTCCTGGCGGATCTGCACCGCCTCGCCCTGCGCCCGGCCGAGCTGCTCGTTCTGGTAGAGGCGGGCTTCCTCGATGAACTGCGATTCGTTCTGCTCGGCGCGCTGCACCTCCTCGAACGCATCGGCGACCTCGGCCGGCGGCGCGGCGTCCTCGATGGTGATCGCGTTCACGGTGAGGCCGGAATTGTAGCTGTTCAGCGTGTCCTGCGTGATCTGGCGCACCGCCTCGGCGATGCCGGTCCGGTCGTTGCGGAACACGTCCTCCACCGGACGCCGGCCGACGACCTCGCGCACGGCGCTCTCGGCGACCTGCCGCAGGAGAGCCTGCGGATCCTGCACGTTGAACAGGTAGGCCTGCGGGTTGGTGACGGCGTAGAGAACGGCGAACTGAACGTCGACGATGTTCTGGTTGCCGGACAGCATCAGGCCGCTGCCGTCGCCGCGCTGGCCGCTGCCGATGGTAATCTGGTTCTCGGCTCTCGACACGGTCTCGACCGTCTCGAAGGGCCACATCACGAAATGCAGGCCCGGCTCGGAGAGCTCGGGGCGCGGCTTGCCGAAGAGCAGTTCGACGCCTTGCTCGTCCGGCTGCACGGTGTAGACCGCGTTCAGCAGCCAGACGACCGCAAGACCGGCGACGATCAGACCGCCGAAGGCGACGCCACTGGCTCCGCCGCCACCGCTACGACCGCCCCCGCCGCCCGGCATCGCGCGTCGCAGGCGTTCCTGGCCGCGCCGGAGGATGTCCTCGAGATCAGGGGAATTGTTGTTTCCGCCGGGACGCGGGCCTTGCGGTCCCTGGCCCCAAGGACCGCCGCCGCCGCCCTTTCCCGTCTGATTGCTCCAGGGCATGTATGTCCTTCCGATGGGAACCACGGGTGCGGCGCTCGCCGAGACCCGAAACGCGTCGTCGAACACCTTATAGGAACGGCCAAAATCCGTTTCAACGCGCGTGCGGCCATTTAGACACGGCGATACGATCACATGGTTATCATAAGCGCGACGGAATGTGTGTCGCCAACCCTGCCTGAGCCTCCTGACGTCGATGCTACAGCAGCTTCATCTGATCTAGGCTTAAGGCATCTGAATTCTTGACACCGACCAGATACGGCCCAACAAACCGCGCGAGCTCGGGCCTTTCGCGAATAAATTTTTCAACGGATTGAGATCTGAATTCTTTTCTTCTCTTCAAATAGCATTTGACATCGAATTCGCATTCGTCTGACAGACTTTTCGGATAGGAGACTGAACGGAACAACTGCCAGTCATTCTTGTTGAATTCAATATCAAATTTCGCGTCACCATTTATAGGACCGCACTGCACTTCAGTGACAAAAACCTTATTGATATAACTCGCAAGCGCGCGGTAGACATTTTCCCCGCCTACAACGAAGAATTGTTTTTTAAAATTTAAGATAGAATAATTATCAGCAAGATAAATAGCAGTCGAAACACTGTCGGCCCAAACTAAATTGGAAGAGTCAGCAAATTTAGTTCGTGAGAGAACGATGTTCATTCGCCTTGGAAGCGGCCGACCAACCGACTCAAAAGTCTTTCGACCCATGATTATAGCGTGACCTTCGGTCCGCCTCCGAAAGATATCGAGATCGGTTTTCAGACGCCACGGAAGGTGATTCTCAACGCCGATCACGTGGCTTTCTGCACTTCTTGCTACCACCGATGTAGCCGAAGGTAGGCGGACTCGCGGTCGATGCGACAAATCTGAACCCTCGACCAACGCAACGCGTCCCGATGCGCTTGCACAAGCGTCATTCTTGGACTTTCGAGGCTAACGAACCCTTACCCGCGCCCTCCTACACAAATGCCTGCGAATCAACAACCACTCACATACCGGCGTTTAGACCGCCACCTTGGCCTTGATGGGCTCGTGGGCCTCGTAGCCCTCGATCGCGATGTCGTCGAAGGTGAAGGCGAAGAGGTCGCGCACCTCCGGGTTCAGCCGCAGGGTCGGCAACGCCAGCGGCTCGCGGGCGAGCTGCAGCCGGGCCTGTTCGAAATGGTTGGAATAGAGATGCGCGTCGCCGAGCGTATGGACGAAGTCGCCGGGCTGGAGGCCCGTCGCCTGCGCCACCATGGCGGTGAGCAGGGCGTAGGACGCGATATTGAAGGGCACGCCGAGGAAGATGTCGCCCGAGCGCTGGTAGAGTTGGCACGACAGCCGCCCGTCCGCCACGTAGAACTGGAAGAGGCAGTGGCAGGGCGGCAGCTTCATTTCGTCGATCATCGCCGGGTTCCAGGCGGAGACGACGAGGCGGCGCGAGTTGGGGTTGCTGCGGATCGCCTCCACCACGTCGGCGATCTGGTCGATGTGCCCGCCGTGATAGTCGGGCCAGGAGCGCCATTGCGAGCCGTAGACGGGGCCGAGATCGCCGTTCGCGTCGGCCCACTCGTCCCAGATCCGCACGCCGTTCGCCTGCAGATAGGCGATGTTGGTGTCGCCGCGCAGGAACCACAACAGCTCATGGATGATGGAGCGAAGGTGCAGGCGCTTCGTGGTGACGAGCGGAAACCCCTTCGCGAGATCGAACCGCATCTGGTGGCCGAAGATCGAGCGCGTGCCGGTTCCCGTCCGGTCTACGCGATCCGTTCCCTCGTCGAGAACCTTCTGGAGAATATCGAGATAGGCGCGCATGGAGGCTCCGAAGAGAACGGCGCGGCGAACCCGGCCCATCGGCGCGATAGATTCCCGAGCGTCGCCGCTCTGTCCAGCACCGAACGCCCCCGCCTTTCGCCAGGCTGACCGACGCCGCGACGGAGACCGCGGATTCGGGCTTTCCACCGCGACGGGGAATGCCTATATTCCGCGGGTCGGGGCTTGCCTCGACTATGGCGATAAACTGACGATGAAATAAACCATTCGGACCCGGGGGCGGTACCCGGCGCCTCCACCTGAGCCCATCCCCAGCGATGGGTTGAGGCGGGGGCGAAATAGGATCGACGAGGGTGTAAAGATCGGACTTTCGCTCGGCATGGTACCACCGTCATCGGGCTGTAAAAGTAGTTGCCAACGACAACTATGCGGAAGTGCGTCTCGCCGCGTAAGCGGTGCGATAACTTCGAATCAAGCCCTGAGGGTTCGCACTCTTAGGCGGGGCCCGGAGGCGCCTGGCAACAGAAGCCTCCACCTGTTTTTTATGCGCGGTGACGACCCGGTTGGTCGACGCGAAGTCCAGGACACCCGATGGGTCAGGATCTTATCCGTTACGATGTTCTGGCGCAGGACGCCCTGCGGGGCGTCATCCGCAAGGTGCTGAGCGAAGTCGTCAAGACGGGCCTGCCCGGCGACCATCATTTCTTCATCACGTTCCTGACCTCCGCTCCCGGCGTGCGGCTGTCGTCTCGCCTTCGCGAGAAGTATCCCGAGCTGATGACGATCGTCGTCCAGCACCAGTACTGGGATCTCTCGGTCAACGAGACGGCTTTCGAGGTCGGCCTTTCCTTTTCCGACATTCCCGAGCGCCTGCTCGTGCCGTTCAGCGCGATTCGCGGCTTCTACGATCCAGCCGTGAATTTCGAGCTCGAATTCGACGTGCGCGACATGGACGCCGCCAACTCGCAGGACGAGGACGCCCCGGCGCCGACCGCGATCGCACCCGTTCCCGCCTCGCCCGCGCCGGTCGCCGTGAAATCGGCGTCCAAGGCAGCAAAGTCCGCCGGTACGGCGAAGCCGGTCAAGGAGGCGCGGCCGAGCGCTGCGTCCGACGAGAAGGCGCCCGACGACAAGCCGGCGGAGAAGAACTCCGCCGACGTCGTGTCGCTCGACGCCTTCCGCAAGAAGCCCTGACGGCTCAAGTCGTGGGGGACCTCGTCAACCTTCGCCAGATCCGCAAGCGTGCCGCACGCGCGGCGGACGAGCGCAAGGCAGAGGACAATCGCATTCGGCACGGGCTGACCAAACGCCAACGCGACGATGCCAGCGTTGAGCGCTCGACTCAGGATCGCCGCCTCGACGGCATGCGCATCGTCCGATCTGGCGCCGAGTCGGGCGGCGTCGACGGCGAATGACCGTCAAACGGTCGCTTTCGATCCAGGGGCACCGCACCTCGATCAGCATCGAGGATGCCTTCTGGCAGGGCCTGCGAGACATCGCGACGCGAACGCGCCAGCCGCTTGCGGCGCTCGTCGCCGAGATCGACGCGGGCCGCGCGCCGGGCACCAACCTTTCCTCGGCGATCCGCCTACGCGTTCTTGCCGACCTTCAGGACCAGCCTCGTGCCCCCTCGCCGCTCGCGCCGGACACGACGCCCTTCTCCCACGTCTATCTCGGCGTTTCCGACCACGAGGCCGCGCGCGCGTTCTGGGCGCCGCTGGCGGCATTGCTGGGCTGGCGCGCGCGATTTCACGATCTCGTAGCCGGTTGGAGCGGGTGGCAGCCCAGCGGCGCCGACCGCCCGCTCTTCCTCATCGGCCGCCCGTTCGACGGACAAAATGCCACCGTCGGCAATGGCGCGATGGTCGCGTTCCTCGCGGCAGATCGGGAGACCGTCGACCAATGCCACGCGCTGGCCCTTCGCGCCGGTGGCGCCGACGAAGGGCCACCCGGCCTGCGCCCGCACTACCATCCTCACTATTACGGCGCCTATTTCCGCGACCTCGACGGCAACAAGATCTGCGTCTGCCATCATGGCGGACCATCCGAGACGAATGCCGATCCTGACTGAATCGAACCGCACGATGACGCACAAGGTTGATTCGCGAAGGTACCGAGCCGCTGCTTGATCATGCGCGGCGATGCAAACTCGCCCCCTACAAGGCCGTCCTTGCCGTTCGCCGAATTCTTACAATTCCTGCGGCGACTCAAGCGGTTCCCTACCACGTCGAAGCGACGAACCTCATGCAGGTTTGGGCGCGGTTGCGCCGCGTCTTCGAACGACGGGAGCGAGCTGGGCCGATAGCGACGCGTTGATCGGTGCGCGGACCACAAAGCGACCATCCGCAAGACGCCTACGACTGAATAGGGCGCGGGGTTGATGTCAGAACGCGTTGGGATCGCCGACGCCCGGCAGATCGGGGAAACCGCGCGACGGCGACGGAACTGCCGGCACGGCGGGCGAGTCCGCGCGAAAATCGAGGCGCGGGCCGGGGGCGCCGCCTTGAGCGGGCGACGGCGAGGTTTCCCGTCCGGACGGAGGGGGCACCACCCCGTTGGACAGCGTCCGACGCATGATCTCCTGTGCCGCCGCCTCTGCCGCCGCGGCGGCCTCCCGGTCGCGGACCGCCGCGGCCTGACGTTCGGTCTCGGCGGCCGCGGCAGCAGCGGCCTGACGTTCGGCTTCGACCTCGGCAGCCTCTCGCGCGTCCCGAAGGGCGTCGCGAAGACTTTGGCGTTCGCGATAGAGACGCGCCTCGCGCCGCAACCGCACGCTCTCGCGCAGGTCCTCCTGCAAGGCTTCCACACGTGCCTGCTCGCGCTCGTAGGCACGCGCCGCGAGATAGCCGACGAGCGGTTGCGCGTCGGCCGTCAGGCTGGGATCGCGCAGCGTGCCGCCCACGCGATAGGCGAGCGAGGGGGTTGTCGCGTCCGCGGCCGCGCCGGCGGCATCGTCCGAAGGTGGCAGCGAGAGGACAAGCGACCCGTCGAGCGCGGCCTGCGCCATCGCTAGCCGGACCTCGCCGGCCAGCGTCGCCGGTCCGTCGCGCAGGTCGATCGAAGGCACCCGCAGCGTCCCCGCCGCGACCGCGAACGGAAGCGTCGCGGTGCCGAGATCGAAACGCGCGGCCGGCGACGCAGCGGCGACCAGCGCCTCGACACTCTCGGCCGTGGGCGTGAAGCCATCGGCGTCCGCAGCCGGAAGGATCGCCGCCAAGAGATCGGGCCGCACGCCCCGCAGCGATGCGTCCTGCAATTCGATCGCCCCGTCGCCCGCCAGCGACGCGAGGAGTTCTGGCATGGAGCGCCCGCCACCCGCGAGGGTTCCCTCGATCGTCAGCCGACCGGTCAGGAGGTCGGCGGCGGGATCATCGCCAAGGGGGAAATTCGCCAGTCGCGCCTTCGCCTGAAGGCTCGCGGTGCCCGCGACATTGCGGAACGCGCCGGACCCGGTCAGTCGAGCGCCGGCGAGCGTCGCCTCCAGCCCATCGGCGCTCAGCGCGCCGCCATCCGAGATGAGGCGCGTGCGCAGGCCGGTCAGTTCCTCGGACAAACCGGTGACGCGATCGGCCGAAAGCGCCAGTGCGAACGGCCGTGCGGGAAGGAGGCTGGCGCCGAACGGCGTCGATGCCGCGTCCGGGTCGCCGTCGTCGAGACCGGTCAGAAGCCGCCAGAGCCATTCGCCCGACAATTCGGAGAGGACGACCTCACCGGCGACGGAAGCACCCGGCGTCGCGCGAAGATCCGCGTTCACGCGCGTGCCCGCCACCGTGCCGCTCGCATCGCTCAACGTCCAGCCACCCCGATCCCAGGCGAGGCGCGCGTTGAGATCGACTGGCAGTGCGTCGAGTCCCTGCCCCGCGGCCACCGCCAGCGCCGTGAGCCAGGGCGCGAGGTCGCGGCTGCGGGCCGACAGCCGCGTCGCGAACGTCGCGAGCCCGTCGGCCCCGATCGTCATCGTGCCGTCCGCTCCGATCGTGGAGCCCGGCGCGGTGAGGCGCAGGGAATGCGCGGTGGCGGCGTTCGGGGTGCCGGAAGCCTTCAGCACCAGGGTCAGCGGCGCGGGGGTCGCGACGCCGAGCGCAGGCAGGCCGAGCTGGTCGAGAAGCACGGCCGGCGTATCGTTCGCCAAGGACAGCTCCAGCCCGAAGCGCCCGTCGAGATCACGCGCCGCCAGGCCGTTCTCGACGGCGACCGCGAGGCCGACCTTCGTTCCCGCCGCGGTGCCGTCGAGATCGACCCGCAGCGCCGGCGCGCCGGCGCCGGGCTGCGAGGCCGCCGTGCCCTGCATCTGCAACGGCCCGAGCGTGGCGGCCGTGCGGCGGAGCGAGGCAAGGAGCGGACTGTTCGGCAGGCGCTCCTGCAGGAAGGCGATGAAGCGCCCGGGCTCGGCCGCCGAGACGTCGACGCTGAGATCGGGAGCGGGCTGCAAGAAAAGATCGGCCACCGTGCCTTCGAGATGCAGGTCGGCGCCCGCGAAACCGGCGGCGTCGAAGCTGGCGATGTCGAGCAGCCCGTCGTCCAGCGTGAAATCCGCCGAGACGTGTCCGACCTCGGTGTCGGCATAGCGCAGTGGATTGGCTTCGAACTGCATGTCGAGGCGCTCGCCCGGCGCGATGCCCGGCCCGCCCGCCGCGAAGGCGCCGAACAGGGCGGCGAAGGCGTCGAGTTCCACGCGCCCGCCATGGAGATCGACGGTGACGACGCGGTCCTCCGGTCGCAGCGAGCGCACGATCGAGCCGCTGAGCATCTGGCCGCCGAGATCGAGTTCGAGGTCGCGGAACGCCTGCGCGTCTTCAGCCAGATCCACCTCGGCCGAGAAGCCGGCGCGGTCGAGCCGCGCGATCGCCGGATCGGCCCCGCCGCCGGCCCAGCGCACGAAGGCGGCGGGCTGGCGCACGGCCAGGAGCATCGAGCCGCGAAACCGCGGCTCGCCCCGCAGCGTCGCGACGCCCGATGCCTCGAGAAGCGTGCGGCCGGGCCACTCACTCGACAGCGTCTCGATCGACCAGCCGTCGCCGGTAGGCGAACCCGCGAAGCGCAGGTTGCGGATCGCGGTATCGCCGAGCGTCACGAGCGGCAGCGACACGGCGACCCGTCCGGGGATCGAGACGGTGGGGATGCGGGCGAGCGCCGCTCGCAACCCCTCGACCCGCGAGGCCATCGACGGGGCCGCGCCTTCGTTCGATGGCGTGACGACCGCGTCGACGTCGAACTCCTGTCCTTCGAGGCGCAGGTCGAAATGCGGCACCGCGCCGAGATCCAGCGACGCCTCGCCCGTCGCGAGATAGGGCGCCGTGCCGCCGCCGATCGAGGCCTTCAGTTCGCGCGCGTCGATCGTGCTCGGCGTGATCCGCAGCCCACCTTCGAGCTGGAACGGCGGCGGTGCGGTCCCCTCGGGCCCCGGCGTCTCGCCCTCCTTCGGCGGCAGGGTGGACACGAGAAGGCGACCGTCGAGCAGCGGACGCTCGCCGTCGGCCGCCGCCAGCCCGTCGATCGACACGGCGAGGCCGGCGCGGTCCGACTGCGCGGTGACGCGCAGCGGCATCGATCCGTCGCCATTGTCGGCGCCCGTCGAGACCGTGAAGCGCAGCGGCTCGCCCGCGGCGAAGAGCGTGCCCTCCCCGGTGAAGGGTCCGCGCAGCGAACGTGCCGCAATCGTCGTGTCGACGTCGGTGAGGGCGAGCGTGCGGCCGGTGCGGGCGTCGCGAAGGGTCACGGCGCCGTTGCCGATCTCCAGGCGCTCCACCACCACCGGCGTGCTCGGCCCCGACGCGCTCGCACCGATCGGCCAGCGGATCTGCCCGTCCGCCCCGACCGAAAGGTCGAGCTTGGGCGATTCGATGCGCATGTCGAAGATGCGGATCTCGCCGGACAGATAGGGAGCGAGCTCGGCGTCCATGCTGAACCGGCGGACGGTGAGAACGGGTGCCGCCGGGTCGTCGCCGATCGCGACGTCGGCGAAGGTGACGGAGGGGAACGGCAGGATGCGCACCGAAGCGGCGCCGTTCACGACCACCCGCTGGCCGAGGATGCGCGAAGCCTCCGTCTCGAACGACGCCCGGTAGGCCGTCCAGTCCACGAAGCGCGGCCCGACCAAGAGAACGAGCAAGGCGGCCACGAGAAGGCTGCCGAGCACGATGAAGACTTTCACGGGCGACCTCCTTTCGCGGCAAGTCGTTGGCGCGACGGATTCGCCTTCGTCGGCGCGAGCGGTCGCCCGCCGACTTGAGCGGGAACGACGTCGCCTGTCGAGGGTGTTTGCCCCGCGCCAAACGAAGTCTTGCGAATTGGTGAACGCTCTGTGCCCGGCCCGCCATAACGGATCGACCGGGCGCCGCAGTTCGCCGGCAGCGAACGAGACGGTCGGCAACGGGCGTGCCGCGCGAGGTCGCATCCGGTCGTCCGTTCCCCTAGTGTTCTCCGAGGAAATCGCTAGATAGAAGCCGATGAACGATTCCAACGATCCGAGGGCGGCTTCGCCCGGTCGGCCCGCCGGGGCCGGCATCGCGGCCCGGGCCCTGGCGGCGCGCGGCGGTCCCGTGGCCGCCCCCCCCGCCGACTATCTCGCCGGCCTCAACCCCGAGCAGCGCGCCGCGGTGGAAACCACCGAAGGCCCGGTCCTCGTGCTCGCGGGCGCCGGCACGGGCAAGACGCGCGTCCTCACCACCCGCATCGCGCATATCCTCGCGACGCGGCGCGCCTACGCGTCGCAGATCCTCGCGGTGACCTTCACCAACAAGGCCGCCCGCGAGATGCGCAACCGCATCGGCCTGCTGGTGGGCGGCGAGGTGGAGGGCATGCCCTGGCTCGGCACGTTCCACTCGATCGGCGTGAAGATCCTGCGTAAACACGCCGAGCTCGTGGGCCTGAAGCCCAACTTCACCATTCTCGACACCGACGATCAGATCCGCCTCATCAAGCAGCTGATCCAGGCCGAGAATCTCGACGATAAGCGCTGGCCGGCCCGCACCTTCGCCAACCTGATGGACGGCTGGAAGAACCGGGGGCTGACGCCCGAACACATTCCCGAAGGCGACGCGCGGGCCTTCGGCAACGGTCGCGGCCGCGAGCTCTACCGCGCGTATCAGGCCCGGCTTCTCAGCCTCAACGCCGCCGATTTCGGCGACCTGCTGCTGCATCCGATCGCGATCTTCCAGAACCATCCGGACGTGCTCGCCGACTATCACCGGCGCTTCCGCTACATTCTCGTCGACGAGTACCAGGACACCAACGTCGCGCAGTATCTCTGGCTGCGCCTGCTCGCGCAGTCGTCGGAGGCGCGCGTCGCCGAGGGCATCCGCACGGTCAACGTCTGCTGCGTGGGAGACGACGACCAGTCGATCTACGGCTGGCGCGGCGCCGAGGTCGACAACATCCTGCGTTTCGATAAGGATTTCCCTGGCTCTACGGTGATCAGGCTGGAGCGCAACTACCGCTCCACCGCCCATATCCTCGGCGCCGCCGCCCATCTCATCGCCCACAACGAGGACCGCCTCGGCAAGACGCTCTTCACCGACTTCCACGACCCCGAGCACGAGAAGGTGACGGTGAACGCCGGCTGGGACTCGGAGGAGGAGGCTCGCGCCATCGGCGAGGAGATCGAGCAGCTGCAGCGCAAGAGCCATGCGCTGAACGACATGGCCATTCTCGTGCGCGCCTCGTTCCAGATGCGCGAGTTCGAGGATCGCTTCGTCACGCTCGGGCTCAACTACCGCGTCATCGGCGGCCCGCGCTTCTACGAGCGGCAGGAGATCCGGGACGCGCTCGCCTATTTCCGCTGCGTCTGCCAGCCGGCGGATGATCTCGCCTTCGAGCGCATCGTCAACACGCCGAAGCGCGGCCTCGGCGACGCCGCGCTGAAGCTCCTGCACGAATACGCTCGCGCCAAGACGATGCCGCTGATCGAGGCGGCCGGCGATCTCGTGCAGGGCGACGAGTTGAAGCCCCGCCCCCGCGCGGCGCTGGCCGAGGTCGTACGCAATTTCGCGCGCTGGTCGAGCCTGCTGCCGACCATGCGCCACACCGACCTCGGCGAGATGATCCTCGACGAGAGCGGCTACACCGAGATGTGGCAGGCCGACCGCTCGGCCGACGCGCCGGGGCGGCTGGAAAATCTCAAGGAACTGATCCGCTCCATGGACGACTATGAGAGCCTTCCCGGCTTTCTCGAACACATCGCCCTGGTGATGGATGCAGAGCAGAACGCCGAGACGGACGCCGTGTCGATCATGACGCTGCATTCGGCCAAGGGTCTCGAATTCGAGACCGTGTTCCTGCCGGGCTGGGAGGAGGGTCTCTTCCCGCATCAGCGATCGCTCGACGAGGGTGGACGCTCCGGGCTGGAGGAGGAACGGCGCCTCGCCTATGTCGGCATCACCCGCGGCAAGAAGCGCGTGAAGATCTGGTTCGTCTCGAACCGCCGCATTCACGGCATGTGGCAGTCGACCATCCCCTCGCGCTTCCTCGACGAGCTGCCGGAGGACCATGTCGACGTGCTCGAACCCTCCACCTCCTACGGTGGCTATGGCGCCGGCGGCATGGGCGGCTACGGTGCCTCACGCTGGGATCAGAACGCCTTCTCCGCTTCCTCCTACCAGACGCCGGGCTGGCGCCGGGCGCAGGCCGCGGGCGGCGGCGGCTCCACCTATGCGGGCGGGCGCGGACAGGCGATTCGCTACGGCGAGGGCGGCGTCGCGGGATCGGAACCGGCGAGCCGCACCGCCTCGAAAGCCGACCGCTACATCTCGCGCGACGGCAGGCCGGTGGGCGAGACCGGATTCGACGAGCCCGCCGCCCCCACGTTCGATCGCTCGGGCTTTGCCGGCAAGCTGACGGACCCGCTCTCCGCCAACCGCTCGCGCGGCTCGAACATGCCGGCGCGTAAGGGCGGCGGGCTCTACGCTTCGGCTCGTGCCGGGGGCCCGCGCGACATCGAAGGCTCGCTCGTCGCAAAATCCGTCGCCGACGAGGAGAGCCGGTTCACCGTCGGAGACCGGGTGTTCCACCTCAAGTTCGGCAACGGAACGGTGGCGTTGATCGAGGGCAACAAGCTGACGGTGGACTTCGACCGCGCCGGCCAGAAGCGCGTGCTCGACGGGTTCGTCGAAGCGGTGTGATATCGGCATCGCCTCGGCGATGGTCCCCCGCATGCCGGGACCACGCCGGGTCGATGCGGCGTTCATCCGTCACCGTTCGGCGTTGAAGCGATCTCTCAGCGCCGGGTGCCGCGCAGACAGACTTCGGGCATGCTCGGCATTCGTTCGGCGTCGCGCCCGATCCGATTGTGTCAGCTGCATGGGCGGACGCGGTCACCGCTGGCGTTCGGCATCGAGCCCGGTCTCGATCTCGCTCTCGCTCTCAAGGCGACTACCGCAGTGCCCGCCGACTGCTATCGCCATGCCTCACTTCGGACCGAACCGATTTCTCCGAGTGGGTTCCAGGGCGTACAAGCCATGGCGATGCGTCCTGCGGAGGCCGACCGCGCGGCATACTTCCGAGAAACCGTCCGATGGGGCCGCTCAGACGACGGCGAGCAACTCGTGCACACGCCGCAGATACGCCTCCAACTGATGCGCCTTGGCCTCGGCCTCCGTCGCGCGCTGCTCCATGCGCTTCTCGCGCATGTTGGCCTCCCACTCGTGATATTCGGCGTCGCGCGTCGCCGCTTCCGAATGGGTGACGCGGTCTTCGGCCAGCTTCAGTCGGTCTTCGAGCGACTGGATGTGGGCCTGGAGCCGATGCTGGTCTTCGGCGGCCCGGTCGGCCAGCGCCTTGGACTGCTTTTCGAGTTGCAGGAAGCGCTTCTCGTAGGCCCGGATGGTGGCGGCGGCGCGCTCCACCATCGTCAGCGTCTTCGTCCAGTCGCCGCCGCCGAGTTCGGCGGGCATCGACACCTGCGAGAGCGCGACCGAGCGACCGACCGATCCCTCGCCGCTCTCCTCGCTCTCGCCGACGCTGCGCAGGTTGCTCGACGTCTCGCCGCCCCGAAACATGTCCCCGAGATCAGCCACGGATCCATCGAAGACCGATGGTCGCAGGCCGTTTCCAAGCCGATCGTCGTGCCGCTCCCGGTCGTCCCGCAGCGCGCTCATGCGGGGTTGCCCAGATCGCCGTTCGCGAAGGCCGCGCGGAGTTCGGCCTCCGCGTTGTCGTCTCCCGCGACGACCCTGGCGAAGCTGCCGACGATCGCGTCGTGCATCTTGGCGAGCCAGGCCTCGGCCTCTGCCGCGCGCGCCTCGGCCGTGCGAGCCCGGGCTTCGGTCTCGGCGAGACGCAATTCGGTCTCGTCCAGCTGCTCCTGCAGGGTGCGGATGTCCTCGCTGGCCCGTTCGGCGTCGAGCCGGTGCTCGATCTCCATCTCGGTCGCGCGCTCGTCGCGAATGCGGATCGCCTCGCTCGCTTCGCGCACGAGGTCGAGCGCCGCCGACCAGTCCCGCTTGCCGGAATCGGACGGGGGCACGAGCACGAAGCCCGAATCCGCCCGTCCGGCGTTGGCCGGATGATCGACCACGCTCTGGCGCAGGCCCATCCCGATCTGCTCGCTGGCTCCGTTGACCATGCTCTCAATCCCTCACGCCGCCTTGTGGAAGATCCCGCCGCCGCGGATCTTCAGTCGTTTCTCTCCGGCGCCGTGAAGGGCCGGACGTTGGAGACCCGCTCTTCACGAATCGTCTCGCCGTCGTAATCGTTCCCGCCGCCGTGGTCGCCCTGGCGCACGCGCGTGGCGCGCTTCAACGTCTCGTTCTGCCGTTGCAGCGCGGCCCGGCTTTCGCGCGCGATGTCGAGGGCACCCTGCGCCAGAGTGCGCTCGGCCTTTTCGTTCTGCAACTCCTCGATGAGGCGGCGGTTCGTCGCCTCCAGCGCCAGCCGGTCCTGCTCGAAGCGCAGCGTCAGTGCCTCGACGCGATCGGACAGGTTGTTGGCGCGCGTCGTCACGCTTTCGAGCGAGGCGTCCTTGGCCGCTAGCGCCTTCACGAGCATGTCGCAGCGGTTCTCGAGATCCGAGCGGTTCTTCTGCGCGTCGCCGAGCTGCGCCGCCAGTCGCGTGCCCTCCGTCTTGAGGCTTTCGAGGCGACGCTCGAAAGTCGAGCGTTCGGCGATCGCCTCCTTGTTGGCGCGCTCGGCCGCGCGCATCGTCTCTTCGCGCTCGCGCAGCTGGTGGCGCACCTGCGCGAGGATCTGGTCGGTCGCCGCGAGACGGGCGGTCAGCGCCTCGATCTTCATGGCCGAGCTCGACCGCTCCGTCTTCAGAGCCGAGAGATCGACTTCGTGCTGCGCGCTCACCTTCTGCCGGGCCGACTGCTCGCTCGCCAGTTGCGCTTCGAGCGAGGCCACGAGATGGAGATTGTGGTCGAGCTGCTGCGCCATGTCCTCGGCGCGAGCATTGACGGTGACGATGTCGGCCGACTGCTCCTCGGCCAAAGCCTGCAGGCGCCGGTTCTCGCCGTCGAGGAGATGGCGCTGCTCGCCGATTTCCGCGAGCAGGCGTTCGGCCTCGCTCAAGGCCTGATCGGAGATCTGCGCCTCGGCGCGAAGCGTCTTCACCTCGAGCACCAGCGACTGGTTCTGCTCGACCTCCGACAGGAGCTGGCGCTCTAAGGCGTTGGCGTGCGTGGTCTTTTCGCGCAGCGTCAGCCGTTGCTCGTCGAACGAGGTCTCCTGCTCGCGCAATAGGCTTTCGAGCCGCGAGACGCGGGCGTTCGCGGTCGACAGGTCGCTGGCGGTCGCCGAGTAGCGCCCGAGCAGGCCGTCGACTTCACGGCGCAGCGCCTGCCCGCTGTCCATCTCTTGCGCCAAGAGAGCTTCGAGCTCGAGGATCCGCCCCTTCGAGCGCGGCAGCTCCTCCGCGATCTCCTCGATGGGATCGATGAGCATGGTGAAATCGTCGGTCAGCGTGCGCAACTCGCCGAGCCGCTCCGACATCTCGCTGATGCGAACGCGCAGCATCTCGTTGCGCTGACCGATGCCGTCGAGCGGGGCATTGGCCGATCGCTGCAGACGCGACGGGCTCTCGGACGGTAGGGGCGAGGTCAGCTCCCGCTCGGCCGTCTTCGTCGCCGCGCGGTCTGGCTCGCGCCGGAAGAAAAACGACAACGGCGAGCTCATAGACGCTCCGACTCCTCGTTCAGGCCCATATTGCAACCTGTTGTAGCCGATCCCACTCCTACGCGACACCGTTTACGAAATCTAAATCAAGTTTTCCGCAACGGGATGGAAACAGGGAACATCCGGCCTCGTCGAGCGCCGCCGCCACCACGTCGACGGCAGCGAGCGTGCTGCCCCTCGCTCACCACAAGGTGATGCCGGCAGCTGCATGAGACTTTCCGCCGATCCTTCGTTCAGGAACCGTTCATCGGAGAGCGGGTTTGATGGACAGGACGATAAGTGAACCGGAGGTTCTCATGCAGTTTCCCCATTGGATGGGCGGCAAGATCCTGGCCGGCGCTCTGGCGCTGACCCTTCTGCCCGCCGCCCTGCCCTCGCAGACGCCGCTCGTCGGCGTCACCGCCGCCCATGCCCAGTATTATGGTGGCGGCTATTACGGCGGCCCTCGCCATTACCGCGACCGCGGCTTCTACCGCGGCTATCATGGCGGCCCGCGCTATTATGGTGGCCGTCACTACGGCCATCGCCGTGGAAACGGCGGCGCCGCTCTGGCCGGCGCGATCGTGGGTCTCGGCGTCGGTGCCGCCATCGCCAGCAGCGCCCAGCCCCGCTACTACGAAGAGCCGCGCTATGCCGCGCCGGCCTATCGCGCCCGCCCTTGGACGCGCGACTGGTACCGCTACTGCGCGGCTCGCTATCGCTCGTTCGATCCGGGGTCCGGCACGTTCCAGCCCTACAACGGGCCGCGCCAGCTCTGCCGCTGATCCACCCGCCACATGGACCGAAGGCCGCGCGATTGCGCGGCCTTTTATCGTTCGGGAACCGAAACGGCACGAGCCCCTTTTCCGACCATGCGCAACCGAGGGCGGTGACATGGGTTGGAAATCGAGTGGTCTTTCCTTGGCAATGGCGGCGCTGATCGGCGCCGCGTCCGCCCTTCCTGCCTCGGCCGGCGAGTATCTCGGTCTCGATCCCTACAATCGCCCGATCTTCGCCGAGCCCGGCCCCTTCCCCGTCGTTCCCAGCCGCGTGAGCGGCCCGCACTATCGCCGCACCGTCGGGCAGTTCGGAGGCCCGAGCGTCGCCGGGCCACTCTATTACGCGGAGCCGGCCCCACCCGTCAGCGGCTTCTATCGGCCAGACCCGGCGGTGGAAGCCGGTTCGATCCTCGCATTCGACAGCGATTCGGCCTTTGCCCGCGCCGAGCGCACAAGCGGACGCTTCGACGAAGCCTATGCCGGCCGCCGGCCGCCACCATTCAGCGCCGAATGGTATCGCGATTGCGCTGCGCGCTATCGCTCCTTCGATCGCGACAGCGGGACCTTCCAGCCCGATCGCGGACCACGCCGCCTCTGCCGCTAGGCTTGGGCGCCGACGTTCAGGCCGCCGACAATGGTCGCGTGACCTCGTCCAACCAAACGCGATCGTCGGGCGACAGAAGAGGGCCGACGACGCGCCGAACCTCCTGATGGTAGCCGTCGAGCCAGGTGATCTCCTCGCCTGACAGCAGATGCGGCTGCATCGCGCGGCGGTCGATCGGCGCGAAGGTCAGCGTCTCGAAGCCATGCATCGGGGCATCGCCGTCGTCGATCGATGTCGGCGCCTCGACCAACAGCAGGTTCTCGGTGCGGATGCCGAAGCGCCCCTCGGCATAGTAGCCGGGCTCGTTCGAGACGATCATCCCCTCTTCCAGCACCGCCATGCCACGCCGCGAAATGGACTGCGGGCCTTCGTGCACCGCGAGAAACGAGCCGACACCGTGGCCGG
This sequence comes from Aureimonas pseudogalii, assembly GCF_014196835.1. Classification (GTDB taxonomy): domain Bacteria; phylum Pseudomonadota; class Alphaproteobacteria; order Rhizobiales; family Rhizobiaceae; genus Aureimonas; species Aureimonas pseudogalii. The sequence goes on along the minus strand of NZ_JACIEK010000005.1, from coordinate 96,854 downwards.
TCCCGTGGGCGTAATCGCAGCCCGCCCGCCAGAGCGCGACGCGCGCCAGCGGATCGAGGTCGAGCCCCCGCGTTCCCTTCGGAAAGCGCGCGGTGGAAATGGCGATCATGCCTTTCAGCACCAGCGTGAACTTTTGCCGCATCTCGTCGCTCACCACGCCGATGGCGACGGTGCGCGTGATGTCGGTGGTCCCGTCATCGTATTGTCCGCCGGAATCGATGAGGAACAGTTCGCCCGCCTTGAGCGTGCGGTCGCTGACGCGGTTCACCCGGTAGTGCGGCAACGCAGCGTTCGGTCCCGAGCCGGAGATCGTGTCGAAGGAGATGTCGCGCAGCGGCATGCCGTCGCGCTCGCCGAACGTCCGGCGGATCGCCTCGAGCTTCTCGGCCGCGCCGATCTCGGTGACGCTGCCCGGCGGCTGCCGGTCGAGCCAGGCGAGGAAGCTCGACACCGCCGCGCCGTCGCGCCGATGGGCGCTGCGCGAACCCGCGATCTCCGTTGCGTTCTTGCGGGCGCGCGGCAGGCGGGCGGGGTCGCCCTTCTCAATGAGCGTGCCGCCGGCCGCGACCACGATCTCGCGCAGCCGGTCGGCCGCGAGCGCGGGATCGAGCATCACCGCGCGACCCTTCGCGAGGCCCGCAAGCCGGCCCTCGAAACTCTCCGGCGCAGCGATCTCGGCAAGTTGGCTCAAGGCCTCTGCGACCTCGCCGGACAGCTTGTCGCCGTCGACGAACAGCACCGGGCGCCCCTCCACCGGGAGCCAGGCGAAGGAAAGCGGCAGCGGCGTGTGCGGCACGTCGGAGCCGCGGATGTTGAAAGCCCAGGCGACCGAAGCGGGATCGGTGAGGATGCAGGCCTCGGCGCCCGCGTCGCGGATGGCATGGCCGAGATCGGCGAGCTTCTCTGCCGCCTCCCGCCCCGCGCGGGCAACCGGATGCAGCCGGATGGCGCCCTTCGGCGGCAACGGCCGATCCTGCCAGCACTGGTCGAGCGGGTTGCGATGCAGCGGGACGAGCGCCCCACCGATCTCGGCAAGCCCCTTCGTCAGCGCAGCGACCTCGCCCATCGTATGCAGCCAAGGGTCGAAGCCGATGCGCAGCCCCTTCGCATGCGCCTTCAGATAGTCGGCGACGGGCGTCTCGACCGAACTCTCCGGCGTGAAGGCGGCGGGATCGATCTGCGCGCGCACCTGCACGGTGTAGCGCCCGTCGGTGAAGACGACGGCGCGATCGGGAAGCACCAGCGCCGTGCCGGCCGAGCCGGTGAAGCCGGTGAGCCAGGCAAGGCGCGCTGCCGAGGGCGGGATGTACTCGCCCTGGTGCTCGTCGGCGCGCGGCACGAGGAAGCCGTCCACCCCGGCCTCACTCAGCGCGAGGCGAAGTCGCTCGAGGCGCGAGACGCTCTGGCTGGCGTCGGAGGTCTCGTCGAAATCCTGAAACATCACGTCCGATCCTTCTCGTCCGGCGATCGTGCCTCCAGTCCTTCGGGATGCACAGCCACCATCGTCGTTTTCCTGTCTTTCAGGACTGGGCGGCGGCGGCAAGTCTTCGCCGAGCCGCGGACCGGGCGCCCGGCCGCCGACGGAAGGCGCAAAATCGAAGGGCCGAAGACCGGATCTGCGAACCCACGTGCCTTTGACAAAAGGCATGTTTACCCTTACGCAAACGTCAAACAATTCGACGGATCTCGGGAGGCTTCCATGCCGGTCTATCAGGCGCCGATCGCCGACACGCTCTTCGTTCTCAACGATCTCCTGGGCTTCGACCGGCACAACAACCTGCCGGGCTTCTCGGACGCCTCCCCCGACATCGTCGAGGCCATTCTCGGCGAGGCCGGGCGCTTCGCGACCGACGTGTTCCTGCCGCTGAACCAGATCGGCGACAGCGAAGGCTGCCGGCGCGCCGACGACGGCTCGGTGACGACGCCGAAGGGATTCAAGGCCGCCTATGACCAGTTCCGCGAGGCCGGCTGGGGCGGGCTCTCGGCCGATCCCGCCTATGGCGGCCAAGGCCTGCCGCACACGCTGGCGGCGGCGGTCAACGAGTTTCTCTCCTCGGCCAACATGGCCTTTTCCATGTATCCCGGCCTCACCCGCGGCGCCATCGCGGCGATCCAGCAGCACGGCTCGCCCGAGCAGAAGCAGCGCTATCTGCCGAAGATGATCGACGGCGTCTGGACCGGGACGATGAACCTCACCGAGCCCCATTGCGGCACGGATCTCGGCCTGCTGCGCACCAAGGCGGTGCCGCAGGGCGACGGCTCCTACAAGCTGTCGGGCCAGAAGATCTTCATCTCCGCTGGCGAGCACGACCTGTCGGAGAACATCGTGCATCTCGTGCTCGCCCGCATCGAGGGCTCGCCCGAGGGCACGAAGGGCATCTCGCTCTTCATCGTGCCGAAATTCGTGCTGGACGAGGCCGGCGAGGCCGGCGCGCGCAACATGGTCTCCTGCGGCTCGATCGAAGAGAAGATGGGCATCCACGGCAACGCCACCTGCGTCATGAACTACGACGAGGCGACCGGATTCCTCATCGGCGAGGCCGACAAGGGGCTCCGCGCCATGTTCACGATGATGAACGAGGCGCGGCTCGGCGTCGGCGTGCAGGGGCTGGCGATCTCCGAGATCGCCTACCAGAACGCCGTGGTCTACGCGAAGGACCGCATTCAGGGCCGCTCGCTCTCGGGCGCCAAGGCGCCGGAGAAGAAGGCCGACCCGATCATCGTCCACCCCGACGTGCGCCGCATGCTGATGACCATCCGCGCGGTGAACGAAGCCGGCCGTGCGTTGATCCTGTGGACGGCGATGAAGGGCGATCTCTCGCATCTTGCCGAGGACGCCGGGGAGCGTCAGGCCGCCGACGACTGGATGGGCCTGATGACCCCGGTCATCAAGGGCGTTCTCACCGACAAGGGCTTCGAGAACGCGGTGCTGGCGCAGCAGATCTATGGCGGGCACGGCTACGTGCGCGAATGGGGCATGGAGCAGTTCGTGCGCGACGCCCGCATCGCGCAGATCTACGAGGGTGCCAACGGCATCCAGGCGCTCGATCTCGTCGGCCGCAAGCTGGCGCTGAACGGCGGGCGCGCGGTGCAGGCCTTCTTCCAGGAGGTCGGCGCCTTCTGCGAGGAGCACCGAGCCGTGGAGGCGATGGCGCCCTACACCAAGGCGTTGAAGAAGGGTCTGAACGATCTGCAGGGGGCGACGATGTGGCTGATGCAGCATGCGATGGCGAAGCCCGACAATGCCGGCGCGGCCTCCACCGACTACATGCATCTCTTCGGCTTGGTGGCGCTCGGCTACATGTCGGCTCGCTCCGCCAAGGTCGCGCAGGACAAGCTCACTGCGGGCGCGAACGGCGATGCCGCCTTCCTCGAGGCCAAGCTCGTGACGGCCCGTTTCTTCATGGACCGGCTGATGCCCGAAACGGCGGCCCATCTCGCCCGCATTGCGTCGGGTTCCGATTCCATGATGAGCTTGAACGAAGAGGCGTTCTGAGCGCTCTCGCTCGGCTCGAACGCTGATCCATCCAGACCCCCGGGAGGTCTCCATGACCGAAGCCTACATCTACGATCACGTTCGCACCCCGCGCGGCCGCGGCAAGAAGGACGGCTCGCTCCACGAGGTGCCCGCCGTACGGCTGGGGGCCAAGGTCCTTGAAGCGCTGCGCGATCGCAACGGCATCGACACGGCTCGCGTCGACGACATCATTTTCGGTTGCGTCGATCCCGTGGGCGAGGCCGGCTCGGTGATCCCGAAGGCTGCGGCCTTCGAGGCGGGCTACGCCTTTTCGGCGCCGGGCATGCAGATCTCGCGCTTCTGTGCCTCCGGCCTCGACGCGATCAACCTCGCGGCCTCCAAGGTCGCCTTCGGCGCCGACGATCTCGTCATCGCGGGCGGCGTCGAATCGATGTCGCGGGTGGGCATGGGCATGTCGGGCGGCGCCTGGATCATGGATCCCTCGGTTGGCATTCCCGCCTATTTCATGCCGCAGGGCGTCTCGGCCGATCTGATCGCCACGAAATACGGCTTCTCGCGCGACGACGTCGACGCCTATGCCGTGGAATCCCAGAAGCGTGCCGCCCGTTCCTGGGAGGAGGACCGCTTCGCGCGCTCCGTGGTTCCGGTGAAGGATCAGAACGGCCTGACGATCCTCGACCGCGACGAGCACATGCGCCCCTCCACCGACATGCAGTCGCTCGGCAGCTTGAACGCCGCCTTCGCCATGCATGGCGAGATGGGCGGCTACGATGCGGTGGGCATTCAGGCCCATCCCGAGATCGAGGCGGTGGATCACGTCCATCATGCCGGCAACTCGTCGGGCATCGTTGACGGCGCGGCCGCCGTCCTCGTCGGCTCGAAGGAAGGCGGCGCGATTCTCGGCGCCCGGCCCCGCGCGCGCATCCGCGCCTTCGCCAATATCGGGTCCGACCCCGCCTTGATGCTGACCGGACCGGTGGACGTCACGGAGAAGCTCTTCGCCCGCGCCGGCATGACGCGCGCCGACATCGATCTCTTTGAGCTGAACGAGGCCTTCGCCGCCGTGGTGCTGCGCTACGCCCAGGCCTTCGACATCGATCCGGCGATCCTCAACGTCAACGGCGGCGCCATCGCCATGGGCCATCCGCTCGGCGCCACCGGCGCGATGATCCTCGGCACCGTTCTCGACGAACTGGAGCGGCAGGACAAGCAGGTCGCGCTCGTGACGCTGTGCATCGGCGCCGGCATGGGCACGGCGACGATCATCGAGCGGGTCTGACCGCTCCGATGCCGCGTCCGCTTTCCGTCCGCTCAGGCGTAGTGCGCCTCGTGGGTGATCACGATCGGCTGCGCGGGAAGGCGGATCTGCGGCAGCGCCTCGAAGGCCGGCTTGGCGAAGTAGTAGCCCTGGAAGAGGTCGATGCCGGCCGCCTTCAGCACCGCGAACTCGGCCTCGGTCTCGATGCCCTCGGCGAGGACGGTGATGCCGAGTTCGCGCGCCGCGGTCGCCATGGAGGCGACGATCACCTGACGGGCGCGGCTGGTGTCGATGCCGCGGATCAATTTCATGTCGATCTTGATGAGATCGGGCTGAAAGTCGGCGAGAAGGCTGAGGCCGGCATAACCCGCGCCGAAATCGTCGAGTGCGGTGATGAAACCCTGGCGACGATATTCGTCCAGGATCTTGAGAAGATGCTGGGTGTCGGCGATCTCCTCGTTCTCGGTGAACTCGAACATCATCGAATTCAACGGGAACGCATGCTTGCGCGCGGTGGCGAGCGTCGCCTTCAGGCATGCGGCCGGTTCGTAGACGGCATTCGGCATGAAGTTGATGGAGAGTTGCAGCCCGCTCTCGCGCGGGAACAGACGGGCGGCGAGTTCGATCGCCTTGACGCGGCAGGCCTGGTCGAACCGATATTTCTGGTCCTCGGAGACCTGCGAGAGCATCGCGTAAGCGCCCTCCCCGTTCAGTCCGCGGATGAGCGCCTCGTAACCCCACACGCGCGAACTCGACAACTCGAAGATCGGCTGGAAGGCCATCGAGAACTCGAAGCCCAGCGGCTTGCCGGATCGGCATCCTTCGCAGGCAATCGTCATCAGCAGGGTCCAGTCACACATTACGAACTGCTGAAACTCATAGATCGCAAGGCGCTAAAGAGTTGTGAAGCGCCGACGCGAGTAAGCTTGCCGAATGATAAGCAAGCCCCTCAAATACTGGATCGAAAAGGATCGGCGATGATCGCTTCTGTACCGGAGATACGCTTCCAGCGTGCAGTAGAGACTGCATCGATCCTTCAGTTGATCACCCCCCACCCGACGATCCCCCTCGTATCGACCCCATGCCTCAACCGGGAGAGCTCCCCATGACCGACGCTTCCTTCACCACCGAGATCGACGCCGAAGGCTTTGCTCTCGTCGTCTGGGACATGAAGGACCGCTCGATGAACGTCTTCACCGAGGAGGTGATGCACGAGATCGAAGCGCTGGTGGATCGGCTGGCGGCCGACGCGCGCGTGAAGGGCGTGGTCCTCACCTCCGGCAAGGACGGCTCCTTCACCGGCGGCGCCGACCTCAAGATGCTGCGCGGCCTGTTCGACACGTTCGCCGCGAAGAAGGTGGCCGATCCGGACGGCGCCGTCGCCGAGCTTTTCGAGCGCTGCGGCGAAATGGGCCGGATCTGGCGCAAGGTGGAGACGAACGGCAAGCCCTATGTGGCGGCGATCAACGGCACCTGCATGGGCGGCGGTTTCGAGCTGGCGCTCGCCTGCCACGGGCGCGTCGCGGCCACGGAGGCCAAGATGGGGCTGCCGGAGGTGAAGGTCGGCATCTTCCCCGGCGCCGGCGGAACGCAGCGCGTACCGCGCCTGGCCGACACGCAGTCGGCACTGCAGATGCTGCTGAAGGGCGAGACGCTGTCGGCGCAGAAGGCCAAGGCGATGAAGCTGATCGACGCGGTGGTGCCGCAGGGCGAACTCGTCGAGGCGGCCAAGGCGATGCTGCGGGCCGGCCTGAAACCGGTGAAGCCATGGGACGAGAAGGGCTTCAAGCTGCCTTCAGGCCCCGTCTACTCGCCGGCGGGTGCGCAGGTCTGGCCGGCCGTCGCCTCGCTCTACCGCAAGGAGACCTCCGACAATTATCCGGGCGCGCGCGCCATCGTGAAATGCGTCTACGAGGGCCTGTTGCTGCCGATCGACCAGGCGCTGAAGGTCGAGCAGCGCTACTTCACCGAGGTGTTGCAGACCACGGAAGCGGCGATGATGATCCGCTCGCTCTTCGTCTCGCTGCAGGCGCTGAACAAGGGCGCCCGGCGCCCGGCCGGCGTTCCGCCGCAGGCGATCCGCACGCTCGGCGTCGTCGGCGCGGGATTCATGGGCGCCGGCATCGCCTTCGTGGCGGCGCGTGCGGGGATCGACGTGGTGCTGGTGGACCGCGACCAGGAAGCGGCCGACAAGGGCAAGGCACATTCCGCCGGGCTGATGGAGGCGCTCGCCAAGAAGGGCCGCGCCACGAAGGACGAGGCCGAGGGCGTTCTCGCCCGCATCACCGCGACGCCGGACTACGGCGCGCTGGGCGAGGCCGATCTCGTGGTCGAGGCCGTGTTCGAGGATCGTGACGCGAAGGCCGAGGTGACCCGCAAGGTCGCGGCCGTGATGAAGCCCGACGCGATCTACGCCTCGAACACCTCGACGCTGCCGATCACCGGGCTCGCCTCCGCCTTCCCCGATCCCGCGCGCTTCATCGGCATTCACTTCTTCTCGCCGGTGGACCGGATGATGCTGACCGAGGTGATCCTCGGCAAGGAGACAGGCGACCGGGCGCTGGCGGTGGCGCTCGACTTCGTGCGGGCGATCAAGAAGACGCCGATCGTCGTCAACGACACGCGCGGCTTCTTCGCCAACCGCTGCGTGCTCCGCTACATGACGGAAGCCTACGACATGCTGGTGGAGGGCGTGCCGCCGGCGATGATCGAGAACGCCGCGAAGTTCGCGGGCATGCCCGTGGGGCCGCTGGCGCTCAATGACGAAACGGCCGTCGATCTCAGCCAGAAGATCATGAAGGCGGCGATGAAGGACGACGGCGAGGACGCCGTCGATCCCCGCCACTTCAAGCTCGTCGATGCCATGGTGACCGAGGACGGGCGCCTCGGCCGCAAGGCCGGCAAGGGCTTCTACGACTACCCGGCCAAGCCCGCGAAGAAGGCGCTCTGGCCGGGCCTGAAGGAAAAGTTCCCGCAGCAGAAGCCGGAGGACGTGGACTTCGCCGAACTGAAGCAGCGCTTTCTCGTGACGATGGCGCTGGAAGCGGCACGCACGATGGAGGAAGGCGTCGTGACCGATCCGCGCGAGGCCGACGTCGGCTCGATCCTCGGCTTCGGCTACGCGCCCTATACGGGGGGCACCATCTCCTACATCGACGGGATGGGCACGAAGGCCTTCGTGGCGCTGTGCGAGACGCTGGCGGCGCGGCACGGCGAGCGCTTCGCGCCGACGGCGCTGCTGCGCGAGATGGCGGCGAAGGGCGAGACGTTCTACGGCCGCTTCGCACCGGCGGATGCCGAAGCGGCCTGATGTCGTGAAAAGCCTCCGGGGCGGCTTCGGCCACGCCCCGGAGGCATCTTGGTGACAATGTTCACGCCATCCCTTCCAAGCCCTCTTCGCCCGGCAAGATGACGGGACGATCAGACCTCGCGTTTCTCGCGCACGATGGAACGGCCAATGGTGTCGGCGACACGCGCGCCGCGCAGGCCGATCGGCTTGTCCGGCTTGTCGGTCGTGTCGAGCGCCGTCTGGTGCTCCATCTCGGCGTTGATCTCGGCGCCGATGATGAAGATGATCGACGAGATCCAGACCCACATCATGAAACCGACCACCGCGCCGAGCGAGCCGTAGGTCGCGCCGTAATTGGCGAAGTTCTGCAGATACCAGGAAAATCCGATGGACGCGGTGAGCCAGACCACGGCCGTCAGCATCGCGCCGAACAGCACCCACGTCCATCGCGCCCGGTTGCGGCTCGGGCCGTAGCGGTAGACCATCGAGATCGAGGCGACGATGATGGCGAAGAGCACGGGCCAGCGCGTCGCCGCGATCAGCTCGTCGGAAAAGCTCTGCGCGCCGACGATGCCCATGATGATCGGCACCACGCCCACCGCCACGATCATCAGGATGCCGATGATCACCGCGCCGATCGTGAAGCAGAAGGCAACGGCGTTGAGCTTCAGGAAGGAGCGCTGCTCCTGCTCGCCATAGGCGACGTTCATCGCCTCGAACAGCGTCTTGATGCCGTTGTTGGCGCTCCAGAGCGAGAACAGGAGGCCCGACAGGAAGCCGACCGAGAGCGAGGCGGGATCGCGCGTCACCAGATATTCGAGCTGCGCGGTGAGGAGGTCGGTGCCAGCCTTCGGCAGGAACTGACCGACGAAGGCGATGTGATCGGCGATCGTGTTGGGATTGGCGACGATGCCGTAGAACGAGACGAACACCGCGAAGGCGGGAAACAGCGCCAGCAGCAGATAGAAGGTGGCGCCGGCGGCGATCAGCATCACCCGGTCTTCGAAGAACGAGTACCAGATGCGCACCGCGATGTCCTTCCAGCCCTTCCAGGGAATGCCGAACGGACCGGTGGCGTCTCGTCCGCGGCCGGGCTCGCTCGCACGGCGGCGAAGCTCGTCGCTCGTGTTGGGCGCGAACCTCAACCCTTGCGTGGACATCGACGACACTCCTCAACGCACGAACGCCGGTGACGAACCGTCACCGCTCATCGAACAAATGCCACATTTCGGTTCCGGTTCCCGGTTCCTTTCCGGAATCGCGTCGAGACCGTTCGGGAAGATGTGGAAAAGCGCTACGATGCCGGCCTTTGCGCATGCGGTCGCCCGTCGCGAGTCGACATACCTGGCATCTCGGTTTAGACAAAGTCCCGACAAGGTATATATTCCTGTCAGGCCAAGGGGCCGTAGACGTCGTTCTCGATCGGATCGGATGCCGCCGATGTTCACGCATGACCGGATCTGGGACGCGATCGACCGTTTGGCGGCCCGCAACAAACTGTCCTCTTCGGGGCTCGCGCGCCGCGCAGGTCTGGATCCCACCACCTTCAACAAGTCCAAGCGCCTTGCCGCGGACGGGCGTCCGCGCTGGCCCTCCACCGAATCCATCGCCAAGATCATCGAGGCGACGGGAACGAGCTTCACCGACTTCTCGGCGATCCTGACCCAGAGCGATCTGAACCCGGCGAAGATCTCGCCGCAGTCGATCGGCAAGTCGGTGCCGCTGCTCGGCTTTGCCGAGGCGGGCGCCGGCGGCTTCTTCGACGATGGCGGCTTTCCCGTCGGCCAGGGATGGGACGAAATTCATCTGCCCGGCTACGACGAGACGCTCTACGCCCTCGAAGTGTCGGGCCAGTCGATGCTGCCGCTCTACCGCGACGGCGACATCGTCGTGGTCTCGCCCGGCGCGGCCGTGCGGCGCGGAGACCGCGTCGTGGTGCGCACGCGCGACGGCGAGGTGATGGTCAAGATCCTGCAGCGCCAGACCGCCAAGACGATCGAGCTCGCCTCGGTCAATCCCGAGTTTCCAGACCGCCAGTTCGCGGTGAGCGAGATCGACTGGATCGCCCGCATTCTCTGGGCGACCCAATAGGCATTGGTGGACGCTTCGCCTATGACCGCCGCGAAGGGTAAGAGCAACCGCAAGAGGACTTCGTGATGCAGCGGCTTCGCATCGCCGTCGCCTTCGTGGCGCTTTTGGCGGCCTGGATCGTCTTCCTGCCGCGCGAGCCGACGCTCCTGACGCCGGCCCCCTTCGTGGAGGAAGCCGAGCTCTCTCCGAAGGCCGCGCCTCCCGTCTCGGCCGAGGCCCTGCCGGAAACCGCGGTCACCGTGGAGCGCGCGCCGGCGGTGCGGGCGATCGTCCCTTCGCCGTTGGCAGGCGGCGGCGACCTTCGCCGGCTTCCCCCGGTGCAGAGCGGTGCCGCGACGCCGATCACCTCCGCAGCCAGCCCGCCTTTGCCGGCCGACGCCGCAAGCGAACCGCAGCCTTCGTCGCAAGCGGCAGAGACCGTCGCCGGCGCCGCACCGGAGACGGCCGCCCCGGCCCAGCCCGAATACCGCCGCTTCAGCCAGCCGATCGCCATCGATTCGGGGACGATTCAAGTCGGTCGCACCACGCTGCGCATCGCCGGGGTCGAGCCGATCGAACCCGAGGCGCGCTGCATTTCCGGCGACCGCTCGCTGCCCTGCGGGGTGCGGGCGCGCACCGCCGTTCGCGGCTGGCTGCGCGGGCGCTCGCTGCTCTGCCCGGTGCCGCCCGAGGCCGGCGACGACCTGACGGTGCCCTGCCTTCTCGGCGAAGAGGACGTCGGTGAATGGCTCGTCGCCAACGGCTGGGCCGCCGCCACGCCGGACAGTCGCTATGTCGAGGCCGAGGCCACGGCGAAACAGGCCCGCCGCGGCATCTGGGAATACGACATCGAGCCGTGAGCCGCGCCTCAGGCCGCCGGGGCGAGTCGTCCGGCCAAGGCGTCTGCGATCAACCGGCGCGTTTCCTCGACCCCGTAGAGCGCCACGAAGGAGCCGAAGCGCGGGCCCCGCTCCTGCCCGATCAGCGTCTGGTAGAGCGCCTGGAACCACTCGCCGGACACGCCGGGGCCGCCGTTCGGGCCGGTCTTCTTCAAATCCTGGTAGCGCTCGATCGGCCGGGCGACGTCGAGCACGGCATCCTGGATCGCGCTCCCGTCCGCCCCCGCCGGCAGCGCGGCGAGCTTGGCGTCGAGCGCCGCCAGTGCCTCGCGCTCCACTGCGTCCGGCACGCGGAAGCGCTTGGCGGGGCGCACGAAATCCTCGAAATAGCGCAGCGCGTAGCCGACGAGACGGTCGAGCTCGGGGTCGCTCGCGGCGGTGACGCCCGGCGCGTAGCGAGAAATGAAGCCCCAGAGCGTCTCCTTGTTAGCCGCGTTCGACACCGACACGAGATTGAGCAGCATGGCGAAGGGCACCGCGATGCCCTGCACCGGCGGCTCGCCACCATGAATGTGGAAGGCCGGGTTCTGCAGCCGCGACTTCTCGTCCTGCCGGCCATAGCTTTCCGTGAACTGGTAGTAGTCGTCGACGGCCTTCGGGATGACGTCGAAATGCAGGCGCTTGGCGGCGCGCGGCTTGTTGAACATGTAGAGCCCGAGGCTCTCCGGCGAGGCGTAGGCCAGCCAATCCTCGATGCTGATGCCGTTGCCCTTCGACTTCGAGATCTTGGCGCCCTCGGCGTCGAGGAAAAGCTCGTAGACGAAATGCTCCGGTGGGCTGCCGCCGAGGATCGTGCAGATCCGGTCGTAGACGACGGCGTTGGTCTGGTGATCCTTGCCGAACATCTCGAAATCGACGCCGAGCGCCGCCCAGCGCATGCCGAAATCGGGTTTCCACTGCAGCTTCACCGCCCCGCCGGTCACCGGCAGCGTCGTCTCCGCGCCGTCCTCGTCGAGGAAAGTGACGGTGCCGTTGGCGGCGTCCACCGCCTTCATCGGCACGTAGAGCACCCGGCCGGTCTTCGGCGAGATCGGCAGGAAGGGGCTGTATGTCGCCTGCCGCTCGGCCCCGAGCGTCGGCAGCATCACCGCCATGATCTCGTCGTAGCGCTCGGCCGCGCGGCGCAGCACCGCGTCGAAGCGGCCCGAACGGTAGGTGTCGGTGGCGCTGGCGAACTCGTAGTCGAAGCCGAACGTGTCGAGGAAGCGGCGGAGCATCGCGTTGTTATGCTCGGCGAACGTCGCGCCCTCCCCGCCGAACGGGTTGGGCACGGCGGTGAGCGGCATGTGGAGATAGGGCTCGAGCGCCGCCCGGTCGGGCACGTTGTCGGGGATCTTGCGCATCCCGTCCATGTCGTCGGAGAAGCAGATCAGCCGCGTCGGCACCTGGTCGTCGGTGAGGATGCGAAAGGCGTTGCGCACCATTGTGGTGCGCGCCACCTCGCCGAAGGTGCCGATATGGGGCAGGCCCGACGGCCCGTAGCCGGTCTCGAACAGGACTTCGCTCTGGCCGGTGCGCTCGATGCGCCCCAGAAGCTTGCGCGCCTCCTCGAACGGCCAGGCCGACGAGCGCATCGCCTCGTCCCGGCGTGTCGTCGAAACCGCTTCGCCCTGCTGCCGCTCGTCGGTCATGCCCGTCTGCCTTCGTCGTTCGTTACGACCCCGGCCGATGCCGGACGTCTCGTTGTCTCGTGCGGACCTATGGTGGCCGGCGTCCCGCGCGTCAACGCGGCTCCCGGCTCAGAAGGCGCTGACGGGAAAATAGCGTAGCAGCAACTCGGACATGCGCCCGTTCTCCACGATGCGCCCGATCGCATAGTCGAAGGCATAGGCGAGGTCCGCGTCCTCCGGCTTCACCGCGATCGCCAGCCCTTCGCCGAGGAAGCGATCCGACAGGTAGGGCCCGCCCGCGAAGACGCAGCAGTCGGCGGCATCCTCGCTCGTCAGCCAGAACGACAGGCCGACGCCGTCGCCGAAGACGGCCCGCACGCGCTTGGCCCGCAGCGCCTCGATCGCGGCCTCGCGCGTATCGAAGTCGACGGGCCGCGCCTTCGGGAAGAAGGATCGCAGCATCGCGCCGTGCGCGCCCCCGCCGACGACCCCGATCTCGGTCCCGTCGAGCCCCGACGCCAGCGTGGTTTCGAGATCGTCGCCGCGCAGTGCCACGAAGCGCGCTGGAAAGCGGAAGAAGGAGTGGGTGAAGGCGAGCCGCGCCCGGCTGTCGGCGGTGACCGCGAGCCCGGCCGCCACCGCCTCGCCGTCGCCCTTCAGCAGCGCCTCCTGCAACCCCGCGAAGGGCATCGCCTCGACTTGGCAGATCGGCGTGACATTCAGCTCCTCGCAAATCGCGCGCGCGAGATCGACGTTCAATCCGGACACCCGCCCTTGCTGGTCGAGGAAGTTGAAGGGCGGAAAGTCCACGGACGTGAGAAACCGGATGCGGCTGCGGCCGGAGAGGTCGGGCTCCGTCATCCGCTGGCGCTGGTCCCAGAAGTTCGGCGTCTCAACGCCCTGCGCTCGGGCGAACGTGGCCGCTCCGACCATCGATGCAACCAGAACGAACAGCAGACATAACCTGTGAGAGATTTTTACACGCAGCGATTTGTGTCCTTCCGGGGGCGCGCACGCGACAGTGAACGTCATTCGAGAATTCAGGGCATTCATGACGTCGCAGACTATGCCACCGTCATCGGCATCGCAGCAACTTTGCGACGCGGTCGATCGCCCGCGATTTTCCACGACGCGATTCATCGCGCGTCGAACGTCGGCCGCGACAACGGGAGACGAGGCCGCGTCGCCCTCGAACGACGATCTCGTCGAGGCCGTGGGCGACCGGCTCGGGCTGGGCTTCCGCGAACTCGCCGCCCTTCGCCGGCGCGCGCGGCATGTCGGATCGAGCCTCGACGAAGAAATCGTCGCCTGCGGTCTCGCCTCGGAAGAGGAGATGGCCCGCGCCATCGCCGCCGTGCTCGGGGTGCCCACGGGGCACATCGATTCCGATGCCACGGTGTTGCGCGATCCCCGCGGCGAGATCCAGATCGGCAAGCGCCACCTTCGCACCTGCGACGTGTCGCTGACGACGCGCCTGTTCATGGCGCCGCCGCTCGAGGCGCTCGATCTCGTGGCCGGTCATCTCGACGCCGACCCGGCGCTTCACGGCCCCGTGCGGATCGTGACCGCGAGCGAGATCCGGGCGGCGGAGGCCGCCGTCACCTGCGAGGAGCGCTCGACCCGCGCCAGGCTCAGCCTCGCCATGGACTTCAACCGCTGGTCGGCACGCGACGTGGTGAGCCCGCTTCAGGCCGCCGTCGGCGCGCTTCTGACCGTCGGCATCGCCGTCGCCTGGTTCCGCGTCGACCATTTCGGCTTCGCGCTGCACGTCGCCTGCACCGTCTCGGCCTTCGTCTTCACGATGTTCCGCCTCTGCGTGCTGCTGTCGCCGGGCGCACCCCGCCCTGCCCTCGCGCTCGCGTCCGCGATCTCGGACGTCGATGCGGTGCCGCGCTATTCGGTGCTCATCGCCCTCCACCGCGAAGCCGCGATGGCGGAACCGCTGGTCGACGCGATGGCCCGGCTCGACTGGCCCCGCTCGAAGCTCGAAGTGCTCTTCGTCTGCGAAGCGAGCGATCCCGATACCATCGCGGCGGTGGAACGGGCGATCGCCGGCGAGCCGAACTTCTCGGTGATCGCCACGCCGCGCACGGATCCCACGACGAAGCCGAAGGCCCTGAACTTTGCGCTACCCCTCGCGCGCGGCGAGTTTCTCGTGCTCTACGACGCCGAGGATCGCCCCGATCCGCGCCAGCTGCGCCAAGCCTTCGAGACCTTCCGCACGTCGTCGCCGGACCTGGCCTGTCTGCAGGCGCCGCTGACGATCCGCAATGCCGAGGCCGGCTGGTTCCAGTCGCTCTTCGCAGTGGAATATGCGGTGCTGTTTCGTGCGGTCCTGCCGTGGCTCGCGCGGCATAGGCTGCCGATCCCGCTCGGGGGAACATCGAATCATTTCCGCCGGGCGGCGCTGGTGGAAGCCGGCGGCTGGGACAGCCACAACGTGGCCGAGGACGCCGATCTCGGCATCCGCCTCGCCCGCCTCGGCTACCGGGTCGGCGTGATCACCGCCCCGACCTCGGAGAGCGCCGTCGGCCGGTGGAGCGACTGGCGCAACCAGCGCACGCGCTGGATCAAGGGCTGGCTGCAGACTTGGCTGGTCCACATGCGGGCGCCCCGGCATATGGCGCGCGACGTCGGCTGGCGCGGCTTCCTGATGTTCCAAATTCTTTTCGGCGGCATGATCGGCGCCAGCCTCATGCATGTGTTCTTCGCGATGCAACTGGCCTCGTCGCTCGCGACGCTGGCGAACGGCGGCACGGTCTCGCTGGCCCATGGCCTCATCGCGATCGCCGATGCGGGCAACGTCATGCTCGCCTACCTCGTCTTTCTACTTTTGGCCAATCGCGTGCTGGAGCCCGAGGAACGCCCTCTTCTCGGGCGCCTTTGGTCGCTTTGGTTCTACTGGCTCCTGGCCAGCTATGCCGGCATCCGGGCGATGTTCCAACTCGTCCGAACTCCGCATCTGTGGGAAAAGACGCCGCATCGAGAGATCGTCGCCGCGAGCCCCGAGAGCCGCTGAGCGGCATCCCGGCACCGGCCCCAGTCCTCAAGCGCCCCGAACGCTCAGGAGCGGTCCACCACGTCGGCATGCGGGCGGTCGTCGCCCTTGGCGATCTCCTCGTGCCACTCGCCGCTTCGGTCCTGATAGACGATGCCCTGCGTCTCGCCGGCGAGCTCCTGGCGCGAGGAGGCGTCCTTGGCCGCAGCCAACGCGTCGTCGTGGCTACGGAACGTCTCCGAGAAGACGTCGCCGACCTTATAGGCCCAGCCGCCGTCGTGCTGCACGATCTGATAGTGGATCTCGGTCATCGCGTCCTCCTGCGATACGCGGGGCCCGGTGCCCCGCGTGTGAGGAGCGAACGGCGACTTTGCGTCCGGGTTCCCGCACGGCGCCCGCCCCCT
Organism: Aureimonas pseudogalii; assembly: GCF_014196835.1. Classification (GTDB taxonomy): domain Bacteria; phylum Pseudomonadota; class Alphaproteobacteria; order Rhizobiales; family Rhizobiaceae; genus Aureimonas; species Aureimonas pseudogalii. The sequence continues at coordinate 80,848 of NZ_JACIEK010000005.1, read as the reverse complement.
TCGCGCCTCGGCCATCGCCAGACGAGGCGGCCGAGACATCTCTGCAACCATAGCGATAGTAAAGCCGCATTACCGGTTGCAAACCGGCACAACCCTGTTCTACCAGTGGATGCAACCTAGAGTAGGTTATCGACATCCACACACCCGGGAGAGTCCGGGTGCACTTCGCCTTTGGGGGTAGAATGGCAATCATCGATTTTAACGGTTCGGCGTCGCAGACGGTCGCCTTCGCCGATGGCGACGTGCTCAATCTGAACGTGCCGAACGCACAGATCCGCAACGTCACGGAAGGCACCAGCGGCGTCACCATCACGCTCGTCTCCGGCATTTCGCTGACGCTCACCGGCGTCGACTACGCCGATCTCGCTGCAGCCGACGTCAACCTCCTCGACGGCGGCGATTTCACGGTGCTGGCGGGCTCCGACGACGTCGCGAACGCCGGCGACACCGGCGACGTGGTGCTCGGCGGCGACGGCGCGAACACGATCCTGCTGGGCGACGGCGACAATCTCGTCTTCGGCGGCGGCACGCTTTCGGCCTCGACCGACGGCGGCGACGTGATCGTCACTGGCTCGGGCGACGACACGGTCTACGGCAATGGCGGCGACGACGCGATCCGCTCGATCTTCGGCAACGATCTGCTCGCCGGCGGCAGCGGGTCCGACGCCATCGTGGCGGCGCCCGGCGAAGGCGAGACGGCGACGATCTACGGCGGCGGCGGCGTGAGCGATCCGACCGACGGCGACGACTTCATCTTCGTGGGCAACGGCACGGCACCCGCCGAAGGCGACGCGCTGGTCTACGGCAATGGTGGCGACGACGTCATCGTCGTCAATTCGCTCGGCGACAACACGATCTACGGCGGCGCCGGCTCCGACCTCGTCCTCGTCGGCAACGGCGACGCCACCGGCGACAACCTCGTCTACGGCGGCTCGAACGATCCCGCAGGTTCGCCCGGCGACGACCTCGCCGACGGAACCAGCCTAATCCAGATCGCGGTGGCACTCGGCCTCGACATCGGTGCGATCGGCGGCGACATTGAGGACGTTCGCGGAGGCCTGCTGGGTCTGGACGCCGACATCCTGGCCGATCTCAACCTCGGTATCGCTGGGACCGACATCGTCGATCTGACTACAGCCGTCGATGTCGATCTCGAACTTCTGACCGAGAATCTCGTCGGTCTCGACGCGAGCGTGCTGGCCGGCGTCGGCCTGTTTTCGGCGAATGGCGACCTCTTCGAGATCGGCGACGCGCTGCCAACCGATCAGGACGGCCTCATCGCCTTCGTCCAGGCGTTGCCCGATGCGGTCGGGACCAGCTTGGTGGCCGCCATTCTGGCCGAACTCAATCTGACGACGCTGTCGCAGCTGCTCGCCCTACCAGATCCTCTGGGTGCCGTATTTGGGGCACTCGACGACATCGATCCGGCCGTTCTGCTCTCCGCCGGTCTTGCCGTGGTGGCCGGTATCGTCACGGAAGTGACCGTGCTTGCCGAAGCCGATGTCGCCGGGCTGCTCTCCGGTACGGACGGCGCGGACATCCTTGATCTCCTCGACCTCGGCCAGGTCGGCGACGACGTCTTCCCCGTGCTGGACGATGCCGGGCTGCTCGGTGTCCTTCTCGATCTCGACCTCACCGTTCTCGCCGATCTCGGGCTCGGCGTCTTCGACGGGCAGCTGGTCAATCTCGACCTGATCGCGAACCTCGACGTCGGCGGGTTGCTGTCCTCGCTCGGCTTCGAGATCACCGCGACGCTCGCCCTCGGCCTGACGATCGGCGACATCCTCGAAGGCGGCGGTCTCACCGAGTTCCTTCAGGGTCTCGACGTCCTCGTCGTCGAGAGCGACGGCGACAACACCGTCTATGGCGGCACCGGCGTCAATGATCCGTCCGACGGAAGCGACCTGATCCTGGTCGCCGGCGAGGGCGACAATCTCGTCTACGGCAATGGCGGCGACGATTTTATCGCGGTCGGCGGCAGCGGCAGTAACACCGTCTACGGCGGGGCTGGCGACGACGTCATCTTCGTCACCCCGCTGGAAGGCGACGGCGGCGTTCCCACGACCTTGGCCGCGACGCCGGGCGAGTTCGTGAACGACGTGCTGCTGGTCGGCGGCTCGGGCGACGACCAGATCTTCGGCGCGGTCGACGGCGACCTCCTGATCTACGGCGGTTCGGCGATCACCGATCCGACCGACGGCGGCGACCAGATCGGCTTCCAGGCCTCCGGCGACGTGCTCGTCCACGGCAATGGCGGTAACGACGACATCGACGGCAACGCCAACCGCGCGACGATCTATGCCGGCCTCGGCGACGATTCGGTGAACGTGTTCGGCGCTCAAGAAGCCTTCGTCGTCGGCGGCTCCGGCGAGGACGAGCTCTTCGTCGGCACTGACGGAAACGCCACCGTCTACGGCGGCAACGGCGTGACCGACCCGACCGACGACGACGACGACATCGGGGTCTCGGCGTCCGGTTCGGCGCTCGTCTACGGCAATGGCGGCGACGACTTCATCGCCGTCGATGCGGACCGCGCGACGGTCTATGGCGGCGTCGGCAACGACACGATCGAAGTCGGCGACGTCTTCGGATCGGACGGTTCCTTGAGCTCGGGCCTCGTGGTCGGCGGCGACGGCTCCGACGACATAGAAATCTTCGACGGCGGCGACGTGACCGTCTTCGGCGGCAACGGCGAGGTGGACCCGACCGCGGACAACGACGTCATCGACGTGGACGTCGGTGGCCTGGCGGTCGTCTATGGCAATGGCGGCAACGACGACATCTATGTCGAGGCTGGCAGCGCTTCGATCTACGGCGGGCTCGGCGACGACACCATCACCCTCTACACCTATGACGACAACGGCTCGTCCTATGTGCGGGGTGGACCGGGCGCGGACACGATCGAGGTCTATGCCGATGGCGACGTGACCGTCTTCGGCGGCGACATCGTCCTCGACCCGACCGATGGTGCCGACGATATCTATGTTGAACTCGACACGTCCGGCGACGCCGTCATCTACGGCAATGGCGGCAACGATCGGATCGAGCTGGTCTTCGATAGCGAAGGCTCGGCCGGCGGCGGATCGTCGATCTTCGGCGGCTTCGGCGACGACCAGATCACCGTGTTCGGAGACTATGCGGACCGCGGCGTCTCGGTCTTCGGCAACCAGGACGGCGATACGATCGACCTGACGCAGTTCACCGGGAGCGCCACCGTCTTCGGCGGCATCTCGGCGAACGATGCAGGCGACGGAGCGGACCGCATCCTGCTCGGCAGCGGCGACTCGCTGGTCTACGGCAATGGCGGAAACGACACGATCGTCTCCGGCGGCGGCGACACCACGATGATCGGCGGTGTCGGCGCGGATCTCCTCGTCGGCGGCGAAGGCAGCGACACGTTCGTCTTCTCGGCCGGCAGCACCGGCCTGACCGCGGCGGCGCTCGACCGGGTCGAAGCCTTCGATCTCGGCTCCGACGTTCTCGACTTCGGCCTCGCGGCCGGGTCGGCGACGACCTTCGCGGCGGGTACGACGAGCAACACGAGCTATGATGGTGCGTTGAGCGCCGCCAACTCGGCCTTCGCGGCGGCAGAGGGCCCCACCCTCTACAGCTTCCAGGTCGTGGGCCCGGACGGCTACCTCTTCGTCGATGCCGACGCCAACGGCTCGGCGGACAGCGCCATCCTGCTCGCGGGTGTCACGACGCTGACGGCCGACGCCATCATCTGACGCAACGATCTCCGGCGCCCCTGTCGCGGGGCGCCGGGCCTATCGAACAAGGAAGGGGTCCGTCGCGCCTGCGACGGACCCCTTCCTCGTTTCATCAGTCGGCGGAAGTCCATGAGCGCTGACGTCAGCACGGCCCGAACGGATCGCTGGCAGCGAAGACGCTCTCGCCGCACCGCTCACCCGTTGCTTCGCTCGATGCTCTTGGATCGGTCCGCTGCCGCTCTACAGGTGAATATTGCGGACGCAGGCGAAGGCAACGGATCGTCGTGGCAAACCGTGTGGGCAGCCTTGCGGGCGCTCTTGGCAGGCCGCGCGCGTCCGGTTCTCGCAGACGAGGAAACGGAGAGCCGAAGAGAGAAGAGGAGTCGCGACCTTCGAACGAGGCCGGCAGGGGCGAGGAGCGCTTCCGCTCCTCGGCTCGCCTCGAGACGTCTCAGACCTCAATCCAGGCTGGTGGAGATCGAAGCGCACCGACGGCCGCAACCATGCCGAGCCATGCGCTTTGCCGCTTGCAGCGCGCGCCGAGCCCGCACCTCGGGGACGAAGCCGCGGGCGCTCGAGCCGATCATGTCAGTCGGGCTGACCGACCGCGACGTCGAGCATCGCGTAGTCGATCATCGCCGCAACGGCGGGATGATCTCGCTTCAGAAGCGCGTGCGCCATCGACAGCAGGTAGAGCGCACTGCGCTCGTCGACGGACAGGCCGGGCGCATCCGGTCGCGCCAAGTTTGACGTCAGAGGATCGGAGCTCCGTCCTCCCGACCGACGCATGTTCCGCACTTGCTCGATCGCCGTCACAGGATGATCCAAACCCCCGCCATGATCCAACAGCCGAGCGCTGCCAGAAACCAGGCGATCACCGCTTCCGGCCTCGATTCGTCGCCCGACCATTGCACCGACCTTGCCTCCGTTCGATACCGCTGGCACGACGATAGGTTGTGTTGAAGGCCGTTGCAATCACGGGTCTATGCAATTTTTGCGAGCAAACCGTTCAGCGAAGGGCGGTCGTCCGTCTTGACGCCTAGGTTGCGCGTTGGGTCTGCGGCATCTGCTTTGGCACTAACAAAAATAAATTGGTCGCGTGCCCGCCTTATGGGTTTCCGTTCACCATACCAGCCCTTAATTGGTCTAGACCATGAAAGGCATGTGAGCATTATGAAGCAGCGGAAGCAGGTCGGCGCCATCGCCTACCAGGACGACCCGGCGGTCGGCCTTCGCATCCTGCTGGTCACCTCGCGCGAGACGGGCCGCTGGGTCATTCCGAAGGGCTGGCCGATGAAGGCCAAGCGCCCGCATCAGGCCGCCGAGCAGGAAGCGTTCGAGGAAGCGGGGATCGAGGGTCGGATCGCGAAGAAGGCGACCGGCTGCTACCATTACCCCAAGCGCCTTCGCAGCGGCGAGGTGATCGCCTGCCGGGTGAAAGTGTTTGCGATGACGGTCGATCGTCTCGCCGGCACCTGGCCGGAAGCGTTGGAGCGGCGCCGCGAATGGTTCACGCCGGAGGAAGCGGCGAATGCCGTGCAGGAGCCCGAACTCGCCGAACTCCTGCGCTCGCTCCAGAGGCTGATCGAGACGCCCAAGGCGTCGTAAACCTCGACTTGGCAGAAAGGCTCGCCGTCGATGGGCGCGTCGGCGGCATCGGACCTTGGCAACGTCAGCCCGGTTCGGCCGGTCCCTCCCCTTCGATCGACGTGCGCGCCTCCAAGGGCTCCTTCGGCCGGCGGATCGCCGTCATCGCGTCGAGCACCAGCGGGTGGAACCCAGCGGTTTCCCCCCCCTCGTAAGCCGCGAAGAGCTGGCTCCGCATGCGCGGTTCCCAGTAGCTGTTGATGTGGTCGGCAACGCTCGCGGTGTGGCGAGCGCCGTCGGGGTTCGACTGGCAGAAGGTGGCGATCTGGTTCGCCATGCGGATCAGCTTCTCAGGCGGCATCGCTGGCTCCTTCGACATCCAGGGCACCGGCGATCCGGCGGGGATGGGTGAAGATCTCGAACTCGTCGCCGCGCACCACCGCCACCAGAGTGACGCCCGCGCCCCGCGCCGCCTCAATCGCGAGACCGGTGGGCGCCGACACCGCAGCGATCAGGCCGCAGCCCATCACCGCCGCCTTCTGGATGAGTTCAACGGAGACGCGGCTGGTCATCGCCAGAAAGCCCGCGGCCGGGTCGAGCCCGCGCGCTGCCAGATGGCCAGCCACCTTGTCGAGCGCGTTGTGTCGGCCGACGTCCTCGCGCAGCACCACCAACGTCCCGCCGGCGTCGAGAAAGCCCGCGGCATGCACGGCCCGGGTCTCACGTCCGAGATCCTGCCGGCGGGCCATCGCCTGAAGCCCTTCGGTAATCGCTTCGGGGCGAAGCGTCACCCCTGCCCCAACGAGCGGCAGAGTGCGCGAGGCCAGTTCCAGGCTTTCGACGCCGCAGAGGCCGCAGCCGACCGGCCCGGTCATCTGCCGTCGGCGCGCCACATAGGACGCCGCGCGCTCCGGCGTCAGCCAGATCCGGCAGTCGAGGCCGAGCTCGGCGTCCTCGACGTCGATCCGCTCGATCTCGCCGGGCGTGGCGACGATGCGCTCGCTAAGGGCTAGGCCGAGCGCGAGATCCTCGAGGTGATCGGGCGTCGCCATCATCACCGCATGGGTCGAGCCGTTCACCGAGATCGCGACCGCGACCTCGGCCGGCACCCGCCGGGTGCCCGCCGCGAACCGCCCGCCGCGAAAGACGAGGCTCGTCGCCTCGCCGGAAATGGGACGCGCCACGCCGCTATTCCGCCGCGTCGAGCACGGGCGCGATCTGCCGGCTCTCCTCGGAGAGTTCGCGATACTCCTCCTGCCAGTCGGTCGGGCCGTTGGAGGGCGAGATCTGCACCGCCGTCACCTTGTATTCCGGGCAGTTGGTGGCCCAGTCCGAGAAGTCGGTGGTGATGACGTTGGCCTGCGTCGCCGGATGGTGGAAGGTCGTGTAGACGACGCCCGGTGCTACTCGGTCGGTGATCTTGGCCCGCAGCGAGGTGGAGCCGGCGCGGCTGTCGAGCTTCACCCAGTCGCGCTCGCGAATGCCGCGCATCTCGGCGTCGTGCGGATGGATCTCAAGGAGATCTTCCTCGTGCCACGCGACGTTGGCGGTGCGCCGCGTCTGCGCGCCCACATTGTACTGCGAGAGGATCCGCCCGGTGGTGAGGAGCAGCGGGAAGCGCGGCCCGGTGCGCTCGTCCGTCGCCACGTATTCGGTGATGACGAACTTGCCCTTGCCGCGCATGAAGGCGCCGATATGCATGATCGGCGTGCCCTCGGGATGCGCCTCGTTGCAGGGCCACTGCACCGAGCCCTTCTCCTCCAGAAGCGGGTAGCTGACCCCCGCGAAGCTCGGCGTCGTCGCCGCGACCTCGGCCATGATCTCGGAGGGGTGCGAATAGTGCATGTCCATGCCCAGCGCGTGCGCCAGAAGCTGCGTCACCTCCCAGTCGGCATAGCCGTTCTTCGGGCTCATGACGCGGCGCACGCGGTTGATGCGCCGCTCGGCATTGGTGAAGGTGCCGTCCTTTTCGAGGAAGGTCGAGCCCGGCAGGAAGACGGTGGCGTAGTTCGCGGTCTCGTTGAGGAAGAGATCCTGCACGATCAGGCATTCGAGCGCCGCCAGGCCCGCCGAGACGTGTTTGGTGTCGGGATCGGACTGGAGGATGTCTTCGCCCTGCACGTAGAGCCCCTTGAAGGTGCCCTCCACCGCCGCGTCGAACATGTTGGGAATGCGCAGCCCCGGCTCCTCGTCGAGCTTGACGCCCCAGAGGCTCTCGAAGGTCTCGCGCACCTCGTCGCGGCTGATGTGCCGGTAGCCCGGCAGCTCGTGCGGGAAGGAGCCCATGTCGCAGGAGCCTTGCACGTTGTTCTGGCCGCGCAGCGGGTTCACGCCGACGCCGCGCCGGCCGATATTGCCGGTGGCCATGGCGAGATTGGCGATCGCCATCACGCTGGTGGAGCCCTGGGAGTGCTCGGTGACGCCGAGCCCATAGTAGATCGCGCCGTTGCCCCCCGTCGCGTAGAGCCGCGCGGCGGCGCGAACGTCCATCGCGGGCACGCCGGTGACGCTCTCCACCGCTTCCGGCGAGCGGGCGGGATCGGAGACGAAGGTCGCCCAGTCCTGGAACTCGGCCCAGTCGCAACGCTCTCGCACGAAGGCCTCGTCCATCAGCCCCTCGGTGACGACGACATGGGCGAGCGCCGTCAGCATCGCGACGTTGGTGCCGGGGCGCAGCGGCAGATGGTAGTCGGCCTCGACATGCGGCGTCTTCACGAGATCGATGCGGCGCGGGTCGATGACGATGAGCCGGGCGCCCTGGCGCAGGCGCTTCTTCATGCGCGAGGCGAAGACCGGATGGCCGTCGGTCGGGTTGGCGCCGATGACGAGGATGACGTCGCTGTCCTCGACGCTGTCGAAATCCTGCGTGCCCGCCGAGGTGCCGTAGGTGGTGGAGAGGCCGTAGCCGGTGGGCGAGTGGCAGACGCGGGCGCAGGTGTCGATGTTGTTGTTGCCGAAGCCGGCGCGCACCATCTTCTGGACGAGGTAGACCTCCTCGTTGGTGCAGCGCGACGAGGAGATGGCGCCGATCGAGCCGCGCCCGTATTTCGCCTGGATGCCGCGCAGCTTGGCGGCCGCGAAGGCGATGGCCTCCTCGTAGGAGACCTCCTGCCAGGGCTGCAGGTAGTGGTCGCGGATCATCGGTTTGAGGATGCGGTCCTTGTGCGTGGCATAGCCGAGCGCGAAGCGACCCTTGACGCAGGAATGGCCGCGATTGGCCTTGCCGTCCTTGTAGGGCACCATGCGGATCAGCTCTTCGCCGCGCATCTCGGCCTTGAACGAGCAGCCGACGCCGCAATAGGCGCAGGTCGTCACCAGCGAGTGCTCGGGCAGGCCGATTTCGACGACAGACTTCTCTTCCAGCGTCGCGGTCGGGCAGGCCTGCACGCAGGCGCCGCAGGAGACGCATTCGGAGGAGAAGAAGTCGTCGGAGCCGAGCCCCGCCGAGACCTTCGAGTCGAAGCCGCGCCCGGCGATCGTCAGCGCGAAGGTGCCCTGCACCTCCTCGCAGGCCCGCACGCAGCGCGAGCAGACGATGCATTTCGAGGCGTCGAACTGGAAGTACGGGTTCGAGACGTCCTTGGCCTGTCCGAGATGGTTCTCGCCCTCGTATCCATAGCGCACGTCGCGAAGGCCGACGGCGCCGGCCTGCGTCTGCAATTCGCAGTCGCCGTTGGCCGCGCAGGTCAGACAGTCCAGCGGATGGTCGGAGATGTAGAGCTCCATCACGCCCTTGCGAATGCGCTTGAGGCGATCGGTCTGCGTCGAGACCTTCATGCCCTCGGCCGCAAGCGTCGTGCAGGAGGCCGGCGTGCCTCGCATGCCCTCGACCTCGACCACGCAGAGCCGGCAGGAGCCGAAGGCGTCGAGCATGTCGGTGGCGCAGAGCTTCGGCACACCGATGCCGGCCTCCATTGCCGCGCGCATCAGCGAGGTGCCCTCCCGCACGGTGACGGCGCGCCCGTCCACACTGATCGTGACGAGCTTTTCCGTCCGAGATTTCGGCGTGCCGTAGTCGGTTTCCTGGATGAGCGACATGACGGTGCTCCTACTCCGCGGCTTCGCGCAGGGGCGCGGCACGGAAATCTTCGGGGAAATGTGTGAGCGCGCTCATGACCGGATAGGGCGTGAAACCGCCGAGCGCGCAGAGCGAGCCGAACTTCATCGTGTTGCAGAGATCCTCGACCAGCTCGAGATGCTCGCCGACTCGCTCGCCGGCAATCACCTTGTCCATCGTCTCCAGCCCGCGCACCGCGCCGACGCGGCAGGGCGTGCACTTGCCGCAGCTCTCGATCGCGCAGAACTCGAAGGCGAAGCGGGCCTGGGCGGCCATGTCGACGCTGTCGTCGAAGACGACGATGCCGGCATGGCCGATCAGCCCGTCGCGCGCGGCGAAGGCCTCGTAGTCGAACACCGTGTCGAAGAGCGCGCGGGGAAAGTAAGCGCCGAGCGGGCCGCCGACCTGCACGGCGCGCACGGCGCGCCCGGTGCGCGTGCCGCCGCCGATCCCGTCCACGATCTCACCAAGCGTCAACCCAAAGGGCGCCTCGAACAGGCCGCCCCGGGCGACGTTGCCTGCGATCTGGATCGGGATCGTGCCGCGCGAGCGCCCGGTTCCGAGCGCTTGATAGGTCGACGCACCCGCACGCAGGATCTCCGGCACGCTCGCCAGCGTCACCACGTTGTTGATTACGGTGGGCTTGCCGAAGAGACCCTTGTGCGCGGGCAGCGGCGGCTTGGCGCGCACCTGCCCCCGCTTGCCTTCGAGGCTTTCGAGCAGCGAGGTCTCCTCGCCGCAGACATAGGCGCCGGCGCCGACGCGCACCTCGATGTCGAAGGCCCGCCACGAGCCCATCACCGACGCGCCGAGCACGCCGTCTGCCCTCGCCCGCCGAACCGCCTCGTTCATCACGCGGATCGCCACCGGATATTCCGAGCGCAGGTACACGAAGCCCTTGGTCGCGCCCGTGGCGACGCCGGCGATCGCCATGCCCTCGATCAGGCAGAACGGGTCGCCTTCCATGATCATCCGGTCGGCGAAGGTGCCGCTGTCGCCCTCGTCGGCATTGGCGACGATGTACTTGCGGTCGGCCGCGGCCTCGGTGACCGTCTTCCATTTGATGCCGGTCGGAAACCCCGCCCCGCCGCGGCCGCGCAGGCCCGACTGCGTGACCTCCGCGACGACGCCGCCGGCTTCCATCGCCAGCGCGCGCGCGAGGCCCTCGAAGCCGCCGTGGCGGCGATAATCGGCGAGCGAGAGCGGATCGGTGAGCCCGCAGCGTCGGAAGGTGACGCGGGTCTGGGCTTTGAGGAAGGGATGCGCCTCGGGGTCGCCGATGCGCTTGGGATGATCGTCGCCGTGCAGGAACCCAGCGTCGAGCAGCGCCGCGACTTCGCCCGGCTCGATCGGGCCATAGGCGATGCGCTGGCCGAGAACCTCCACCTCCACGAGCGGCTCGAGCCATGCCATGCCGCGCGAACCGTTGCGCACGATCTCGACATCGTGACCGCGGGTCGCGGCGAGTTGCGCGAGTTCTTCAGTGATCTCGTCGGCGCCGCAGGCCACGGCGAAGCTGTCGAGTGGAACGAAGACGCGGATCATAGCCGCGCCTCTTCGGCGAGCGCGGCGACCTTGGCCTCGTCGAGCCGGGCGACGATGCGCCCGTCGAGCATGGCGGAGGGGCCGATCGCGCAGAGGCCGAGACAGTAGCAGGCCTCCAGCGACACCTGCCCGTCGCGCGTCGTTTCGCCGAAGCGCACGCCGAGCGCGGCCTCGAAGGCCGCCGCGACACGGTCGCTGCCATTGGCCTGGCAAGCTTCGGCGCGGCAGACCTTCAGGCTGCGGCGGGCCGTCGGCTCCGCGTGGAAGTCGTGGTAGAAGGAGACGACGCCGTGCACCTCGGCACGCGAAAGGTTGAGCGCCGCCGAGACGGTGCGCACGGCCTCTTCGCCGACGAAGCCGAAGCGGGCCTGCAGCGCGTGGAGGATCGGCAGGAGGGGGCCTTCGAGATGCCGGAGGCCGGCGACGATCGCCTCGGCCTCCTCGCGATCGTAGCCTGTGGCGCGAACCATGGCCGGCTCCTCCCGTTTGAAATCGTTCCAAACAGTAGAGCGAGCTTTTCACCCGCGATCAATCGCCCTTTCCGCGTGCTGCGATAGAGATCGTCTATCGCGCAAACGTGTGCGATGCGGCGAAGGCGAAGAACGAGGCCGGCAGAAACGGACGCGGCTCGCGCGATGCCACGACGAGGCCGAGCGTGCGCACCGGCCCGCCCGATCCGAGGGGAACCACGGTGAAGTCGGACCCGAGCCCCAGCGCATCGGCCATGCCCTCCGGCAGGATCGTCGCGCAACCGCCGGCCCGCACATGGGCGATCAGGGTGATCATCGAGTTGGTCTCCATCACAGGCGCGACCCGGATGCCGAGCGCGGTGAAGCTTTCGTCGAGGATGCGGCGGTTCTGCATGCTGGGATCGAGCAGCGCGATCGGGATCGTCGCCAGCTCGCTCCAGTCCACGGTGGCGCTCCCCGCCAGCGGCCCGTCGGGCCGAGTGAGCAGGCAATAGCGTTCGTCCAGAAGCGCATGATGGGCAAAGCCGACCACGGCCTCGTGCGTCAGGTAGGTGATGCCGACGTCGGCGTCGAAGTGCCGGACGGCCTCGAGCACCTCGGCGCCGGTGCGGCTGCCGATCTCGAGCGTGACGCCGGGATGGGCGGTGAGAAAGGGAACCGTCAGACGTGGCAGCCAGCTCAGGGCCGTCGGCACGGCGACGATGCGCAGCCGACCGCCGACCGTCGCCTTCGCCGCGTCGAGTTCGATCTCCAAGCTGCGCACATCGTCGAGGATCCGCCGTGCCCAGACGAGAACCCGCTCGCCCTCCGGGGTGAGGCTCTTGAAGCGCGCGCCGCGATCGACGAGCGTCGCGCCGAAGCGCTCCTCCAGCTGCTTGAGGCCGGCCGACAGCGTCGGCTGAGTCACGCCGAGGCTGAGGGCGGCCTTGCCGAAATGGCGCTCGCGCGCGAGCGCCACGAGATATTCGAGCTTGTCGAGCATGGGGGTTCGGTCGCGGCCGCCTCCGAGGAGACGGCGCCGGCCCGCGATCGGACCCGGCACCGTCCTTTCTGGAACGCGGTCTGCGCGAAGACGATCCCGCGTGGTTCGGCCCCGCGTGGGCCGGCGTCGAACCTACTGGGCCGGCGCGGGCGACACGCTCGCCGCCGGGGCGCTCGAAGCGGGCGCCTCGATGCCGGCGGGTAGCGGCGGGTGCCGCGAGTCCTCGACGGCGAACGGGATGTATTCGCCGAGCGGCGGATAGACCTGAACGAGACCCTTCAGCACCATCTCCACCGCCACGAAGAGGATCACGGCAAGGCCGACATAGGCGATCCAGCGATGGCGGTTGAGAAGCTTGGCGATGAAGTTCGCGGCAAGCGCCATGAGCGCGATGGACAGGAGGAGACCGAAGGCGAGAAGCGACCAATGGTGCCCTTCGGCCGCGCCGGCGACGGCGATCACGTTGTCGAGCGACATCGAGACGTCGGCGAGGATGATCTGCAGCGTCGCCTGGCCCAAGGTCTTGCGCGGGGCGCCAACCTTCGTGCCGTCGATCGCGTCCTCCGCGGCTTCGTGGCCACCGGCCCGCAGCTCCGACCACATCTTCCAGCACACCCAGAGCAGCAGCAAGCCGCCCGCGAGAAGCAGGCCGAAGATGCCGAGAAGCTGCGTCGCGACGAGGGTGAAGGCGATGCGCAGGCCCGTGGCCGCTGCGATGCCCCAGAAGATGGCCTTGGTGCGCTGGTCCTTCGGCAGGCCGGCGACGGCCAGCCCGATGACGATGGCGTTGTCGCCGGCGAGGACGACATCCATGATGATGATCTGGCCGAGCGCCAGCCACCCTTCCGGCGTGAGAAGTTCGAACATGAGGGGCCTTTCCGACCGTGAACGGAGACGTACGTTCCCGGGTCGAGACCACCGCTGCGGCGACTTGCGCCGGCGGACGGGCATCTCGGCACGGCAAACCCGTGCGGGGAATCGTCCGCCAGTCCGACATCGCAGCCCGGAGGCTGCCAGAGGGGCCCGGCCTGGCGAGGCAGGCCTTAAGACGGATCACGCAAACTTTCAACCGGCGTGATGGATGAATTTGTCCGTTGAAACGACACCGGCCGGGCGATACCGCAGGGCAACCTTTCCGCCATCCGGGAAACCCAGAATGTCCGACCCCACCCTGACCCAGCTCGGGCAAGATGCCCGTCCCGCCGCCTCGCCCGACGAGGCCCGGCTGGAAACCGTGCCCTACGCCCGGCGCGAAGGGCCGCCGGCCATCGTGCGCTTCACGGCGCCCGAGTTCACCTCGCTCTGCCCCGTCACCGGCCAGCCCGACTTCGCCCACATCGTCATCGACTATGCGCCCGACGAGCGACTGGTAGAGTCGAAGTCGCTGAAGCTCTTTCTCACCAGCTTCCGCAACCACGGCGCCTTTCACGAGGACTGCACGGTGGAGATCGCGCGCCGCGTGGTGGAAGCGACACGCCCGCTCTGGCTGCGCATCGGCGGCTACTGGTATCCGCGCGGCGGCATCCCGATCGACGTGTTCTGGCAGACGGGCGCCCCGCCCGAGGGCGTGTTCCTGCCCGACCAGGGCGTGCCGCCCTATCGCGGCCGCGGCTGAGGGCGAACGGTGCGTCGCCGTTGATCGCGGGCCCGCTCCCCTCTAAACGCTGGGGGGCGTCCAGGGGGAGTGGCATGGAACTCGACAGCATCGAAGAGGCGGTCCGCGCGATCGCCGCCGGCGAACTCGTGGTGGTGGTCGACGACACCGACCGCGAGAACGAGGGCGACCTGATCATGGCCGCGTCGAAGGCGACGCCCGAGACCATGGCCTTCATGATCCGCCACACGAGCGGCATCCTCTGCGTGCCGATGACGGGCGAACGCGCCGACCAGCTCAACCTGCCGCCGATGGTGGCCAACAATCTCGATCCGATGCGCACCGCCTTCACCGTGTCGGTGGACTACAAGGTGGGCATGACCACGGGCATCGCGGCCGACGAGCGGGCCAACACCGCCCGTGCGCTCGCCAACGGCAACGCGGTGGGGCGCGACTTCATCCGCCCCGGCCATATGTTTCCGCTCATTGCCCGCGAGGGCGGCGTGCTCACCCGCTCGGGCCACACCGAGGCCGGCATCGATCTCGCCAAGCTCGCCGGGCTGGAGCCCGCCGGCGTCCTGGCCGAGGTGGTGAACGACGACGGCACCGTGAAGCGCCTGCCGGAGCTCGTCGCCTTCGCGCGAGAGCACGGGCTGAAGATCGTCTCGATCGAGGATCTCATCTCCTACCGGATCCGGCGCGAGAGCTTCGTCTCCTGCGTGCGCGAGGAGGCGATGGCGATCGGCGGCATGAACGGGCGCATCCGCATCTACCAGACGCCGTTCGACGCCATCCAGCACGTCGTGGCGATCTTCGGCGACGTGCGCGGCGCCGAGAAGGTGCCGACGCGCATCCACCGCGAGCAGCCGGTGACCGATCTCTTCGGGCGCACGCGCGACGCCAAGACCTGGATCGAGATCGCCGTCGACCGGATCCGCGCCGACGGGCACGGCATCCTCATGCTGCTGCGCACCGCGCAGGTGGACGACTTCGAGGCTGCCGAGACCGCCACCGCGATCGAGCCGAATGCGGACGGCGTCGCCGACGGCGAGCGCCATGCGAGCGCCAAGGCGAGAAACCAGCGCTGGCGCGAGGTCGGGATCGGCGCGCAGATCCTGCGCGATCTCGGCGTCCGCTCGATCTCGGTGATGGCGACGCACGAGCGAGACTATGTCGGCCTCACCGGTTTCGGCATCCAGGTGGCCGGCACCATCTTCGTGGAGGACTGAGGGTCGCGCCCGGCGACCGTCGTACATTCCAACATCCTGGCGGGCGCCGCTGCGAGGTCGGCCCCGCGTCGCACGTTCGATCCTCCCTTCGCGCGGAGACCGCCATGAGCTCGACCCCCTCCCCCGCCAGCGCCGACGCCCAGCTCCATGTCGGCGCGGTGCAACTCGTGGTGCGCGATCTCGAACGCGTCGCCGCGTTCTACCAAAGCGTCATCGGGCTGAGCGATCTCGGCCGCGAGGGCGCGAGCCTGCGTCTCGGGGTCGGGGCGAACGTGCTTCTCGAGCTGCAGCACGACCCCGCGGCGACGCCCGCCGACCCCCGCAGCGCCGGGCTCTTCCACACCGCCTTCCTCCTGCCGACGCGGCGCGATCTCGCCCGCTGGGTCCGGCATGTCGCGCAAGGGCGCGTCGCCCTCCAGGGCGCGTCCGACCACGGCGTCAGCGAGGCGTTCTACCTCGCCGATCCCGAGGGCAACGGGATCGAAGTCTATGCCGACCGCCCGACCGGGGCCTGGCCGCGACGGAACGGGGCGATCGAGATGGGCACCGAGCGCCTCGACGTCGACGACCTGCTGGCCGCCGGCGACGAGCAGCCCTATGCCGGCGCGTCAGACGAGACGGTGGTCGGGCACATCCACCTGCAGGTCGGCTCGGTGGACACGGCCGAGGCGTTCTACCGCTCGGTTCTCGGCTTCGAGACCATGGTGCGCCTGCCCGCGGCGTCGTTCCTCGCAACCGGCGGCTATCACCATCACGTTGCGGCGAACGTCTGGAACAGCCGAGGTGCCGGGCCGAAGCCAGCTGGCACCACGGGCCTTCGCGCCTTCGAGCTTCTGGCGCGGGACGAGGAGGCTTGGCGGGCGACCGAGAGCTGGATTCTCTCGTCCGGCCACACGGCGGTGCGCTCGAACGAGACGCTTCTCGTCACCGATCCCTATGGCATCGGCATCGCCGTCCGCCGAGCGTGAGCGCGCACCGGACCGTCCTTCACCGATACTGGCTCGCCATCACCTGAACGACCGCCGGGCCGATGACGATGGCGAAGAGGGCGGGAATGAAGAAGAGGATCATCGGCACGGTGAGCTTGGGCGGCAGCGCGGCGGCCTTGGCCTCGGCGGCGGCCATGCGGATGTCTCGGCTTTCCTGCGCCATGGTCCGCAGCGCCGCGCCGAGCGGCGTTCCGTAGCGCTCGGCCTGGATGAGCGCGGTGCCGACCGAGCGGACGGCTTCGAGGCCAGTGCGCGAGACGAGGTTCTCGTAGGCCTGCTTGCGCTCGGGAAGATAGGAGAGTTCGGCGCAGACGAGCACGAGTTCCTCGGCCAGCGGAATCGACTGGACGCCGATCTCGTCGGCGACCCGGCGAAAGCCCGCCTCGATCGCATTGCCGGATTCGACGCAGATCAGCAGCAGGTCGAGCGCGTCCGGCCAGGCCCGCGTGATCGACTGCGAGCGCTTCTTCGAGGCGTTGGAAACGAAGATGTTGGGCGCGTAGAAGCCGAGATAGGCGACGGCGATGCAGACGAAGACGCGCAGCATCATCGACTTCTCGGCCATCAGGCCAATGCCGAAGATGTAGAAGGCGGCGAGGATGCCGAAGACGAACGGCAGGACGGCGCGGCAGAAGAGGAAGAGCGTGAGGGCGCGATGCGTCCGGAAGCCGGCGATGCGCAGCTTGGCGAGCGTGGCGTCGTCGACGAGCGCCTTGCGCAGGTCGAGCTTCTCCACGACCTTGGCCGCGAAGGAGCGATCGACCTCCTGCCGCAGCCCCTTGCGGCCGGCGTCCTTGTCGCTCGACATGCGGGCGCGGGCCTGCGCGCGCACTTGGTCGCGTTCGAGCGCCACCGCCTTCATACGTGTCTTCAGTTCGCGCCCGCCCAGCAACGGAAGCGCGATGGTCAGGAACGTGGCGAAGACCGCGATGCCGACGAGAATGCCGAGAACCGCATGGCTTGACAGTCCCACTGCGCGAAACAGAAAGTCCATGTCCCGGCGAGCCTTTGCTTTCAGAAGTCGAAGGTGATCATTTGGCGCATGACGAAGATGCCGGTCGCCATCATGCCGACCGCGCCGCCCAGGATCAGGTTGCCCAGCGACTCGGTGAAGAGAAGCGAGATGTAGTCGGGCGAGGTCAGGTAGACGAGGAAGCCGACGATCACCGGAAGCGAACCGATGATGTAGGCGGACGCCTTGGCCTCCATCGACATGGCCTTGATCTTGTCCTTCATCCGGCGCCGTTCGCGCAGCACCTTCGACAGGTTCGACAGCGCCTCGCCGAGATTGCCGCCGGACTGGCTCTGGATCGAGACCACGATGGCGAAGAAGTTCGTCTCGGGCAGCGGCATGTTCTCGTTCAGGCGCTGCACCGCCTCGGAGACCGACATGCCCATCTGCTGCGCCTCCACCACGCGTGCGAACTCGGAGCGCACGGGTTCGGGCGTTTCGTGGGCGATCATCCGCAGCGTGTCGTTGAGCGGAAGACCGGAGCGGATGCCGCGAACCACCACGTCGATCGCATTGGCGAACTCGAGCACGAACTTCGCTTGGCGACGCTTGCGAAGGAACGACAGGACCCAGCGCGGCACGCCGAGGCCGCAGATCACGGCAAAGGCCAGCGCGAACAGCGGCGAGAGACCGACGACGAGCACGACGAGACCGGCGGCCAGACCCAGCGCCACCGAAACGATCACGAAGCCCCGGAGCGTGCCGTCGAGGCCGGCCTGCTGGAGCCGGCGCTCGATCGAGACATGCGCGGCCTTGCGACCCCGTTCGCGCGCCTTTTCCTCGAGCTCCGTGAGCGAAGACTGCAGCGACTTGCGGCGCTTGGCGACCTCGTTCAGCCGGTCTCGCGCGACCTGGCGCATCGCCGCGTCGGTCTCGCTCGCGCGATACTGGGCGAGGCGGTTCTTGGCGGTCTTGTCCCGCTGGAAGCGTGGCTCCAGGATTCCGTAGGCGAGCGCCGCCATCGCGAGCGTCGAGAGGAAGACGAGGGCGGCGACGATCATGCCGCCTCGCCCGCGCCGGCATCGGCGGCATCGAGCGCGCGGGCGAGCCGCTGCTCCTCGTTGAAGTAGCGGGCGCGGTCCCACATCGCAGGGCGGCCGATGCCGGTGGACCGATGACGCCCGAGAAGGCGGCCACGCGAATCCTCGCCGAGAATGTCGTAGACGAAAAGATCCTGCGTGATGATCACGTCGCCTTCCATGCCCAGCACCTCGGTGATGTGCGTGATCCGGCGCGAACCGTCGCGCAGGCGCGCCGCCTGGATGATGATGTCGATCGATCCCACGATGATCTCCTTCACCGTGCGCGCCGGCAGCGTGAAGCCGCCCATGGCGATCATCGCCTCGATGCGGTTGAGGCATTCGCGCGGCGAGTTGGAGTGGATCGTGCCCATCGAGCCGTCGTGGCCGGTGTTCATGGCCTGCAGCAGATCGAACACCTCGGGGCCGCGCACCTCGCCGACGATGATGCGTTCGGGACGCATGCGCAGGCAGTTCTTCACGAGATCGCGCATGGTGATCTCGCCCTCGCCCTCGATGTTCGGGGGCCGCGTCTCCAGGCGCACGACGTGGGGCTGCTGGAGCTGGAGTTCGGCCGAGTCCTCGCAGGTGATGATGCGCTCGTCCTCGTCGATGTAGCGCGTCAGGCAGTTGAGAAGCGTCGTCTTGCCCGAGCCCGTGCCGCCGGAAATCACGACGTTGCAGCGCACCCGGCCGATGATCTCGAGGATCGTGGCGCCTTCGGGCGAGATGGCGCCGAACTGCACGAGTTGGGGAAGGGTCAGCTTGTCCTTCTTGAACTTGCGGATCGTCAGGATGGTGCCGTCGATGGCGAGCGGCGGTGCGATGACGTTGACGCGCGATCCGTCGGGAAGGCGCGCGTCGCAGATCGGCGAGGATTCGTCGACGCGCCGGCCGACCTGGCTGACGATGCGCTGGCAGATGTTGAGCAGCTGCTGGTTGTCGCGGAACCGCACGCCGGCGTCGATCACCTTGCCGTCGACTTCGATGAAGGTCTGCTTGGCGCCGTTCACCATGATGTCGGCGATGTCGTCGCGCACGAGCAGCGGCTCGAGCGGGCCGTAGCCGAGAACGTCGTTGCAGATGTCGGCGAGCAGATCCTCCTGCTCGGCGATCGTCATCGCGAAGTTCTTGATCGCGATGATGTCGTTGACGATGTCGCGGATCTCCTCGCGCGCCGACTCGGCGTCGAGCCGGGCGAGCTGCGAGAGGTCGATCGTGTCGATCAGCGCGGCGAAGACCTTGCTCTTGGTCTCGTAGTAGCTGTCGGGCCGAGAGCGCGATGGCGCGGCCGCCGGCTCCTCGCGTGCCGGCGCGGCCCGCGCCGGCACGGGGGCTGGAGTCGAGGAGGTCGACGCCGGCCGAAGCGCAACCGCCGGCTGGAGCGTCTTGGCGACCTGAAGTGCGCCGTCGTTGCCGCGTTTACCGAACATCGAAACCCGACCTCGTGTTGGACGATGGGACCGCCGCGTCAGCGGCGGCGGATGCGGGCCAGAAGCCCACCCTTGGCGGACTTGGCGGCGCGAGCGCCCTGCCCCTTGGTGCTGCTGCGCCCGGTGAGGGCGTAGGCGATCTCCGCGAAGGCCGCATTGGCGACATGCTTGGCATCGGTCTCGCCCATCATCCGGCCGGTGTTGGCCGCCATGCCGAAGGGCAGCGGATCGAAGGCGATCGTCGTCAGGACCTCGATGCCGAGCGGCTCGACGAATTCGCCCACCGCGATCTCGGGCCGCTTGGTCATCCCGACCTGGTTGAGCACGAGGCGCGGCGGCGGATCGTTCGGCCGAGCCTTGCGCAGCGTGTCCACGAGGTTCTTGGTGTTGCGCAGGTTCGCCAGATCCGGCGTCGCGGTGATCACCACCTCGTCGGCGCGCTGCAGCACCGAGCGGGTCCAGTCGTTCCAAACGTGCGGCACGTCGAGCACCACGGCCGGAGTGCCGCGCCGCGCCGCCTCGATGAGCGCCGAGAAGGCCTCCGTCTCGAAGTCGTAGGTCCGGTCGAGGGCCGAGGGAGCTGCGAGGAGCGAGAGGTGGTCGGCGCAGCGTGCGAGCAGGCGGTCGAGGAAGACGTCGTCCAGGCGATCGGCCGAGAACACGGCTTCGGCGATACCCTGCGCGGGATCCTTGTCGAAGTTCATGTTCGCGGTGCCGAAAGGCAGATCGAGATCGGCCAGCACGACGTCGGTGGAGAAGAGCTTCGAGATCGACCAGGCGACGTTGTGGGCGATGGTCGACGATCCGACGCCGCCCTTGGCGCCGATGAAGGCCATCGAGCGCCCCAGCGGCTCGACGCCCTCGGCCACGAAGAGCTGCGAGACGATGGCGATGATGTCGGCCAGATGCACCGGCGCCAGCATGTATTCCGAGATGCCGCGGCGCGTCAGTTCGCGATAGAGCGACACGTCGTTGTAGTGCCCGATGATCACCACCTTCGAGCCGGGGTCGCAGACGTCGGCCAGCATCTCCAGTTCTTCGAGGAGCTCGGCCGGCGGGTACTTGGATTCGAGGATCACCAGATTGGGCGTCGGCGCGCTGGCGAAATGCTCGGCGGCGGCACGGATGCCGCCGGTGTTGACGTGGACATGCGCCTTCAGCATGCGCCGGTCGGCGGCCGCGGCCGAGATCGCGGCGCTGACCTCCGCGGTCTCGCAGAAGGCCTGAACCGAGATGCGCGGGATCGGCCGCAGCTCGTCGAGCCGCTCGCGCATCGTCGTCTCACTCGGACGATAGGAGGCTTCGGTCTCGGAATCCAAGGGGGTCTCCATCCTACCAGTCATAGGTCGACTCGGTTCTCGAGCGGTCCGAAGCGGTGGTTTGACCGGCTCGGTAGCGGCCGATGACGTTGGTGCGGCGCTCGGCGTCGATCTCGCTCATGCCGCGCGGTCCCAGAAGATCGCGCGGGTCGGCGATCTGGGCGGCGAGGTTGCTCTGCGAGGCGCAGCCGAAATTGTGGTAGTTGCGGTTCTGCGCGGTGTCGCCGAGATCCTCCGGCCAGCGACCGCAGGGCTCGACCTCGGCCACCACGGCGTTGAACGACAGACGCACCGGCGGCGTGTCGGCCATCGGACCGGGATCGTAGGGGCTGACGATGACCCGCGAACGCGCGACGCCGAGCCGGCCGAGCGAGCGCACGACATTGTCGGCGACGAGGCGCGCGGCGGCGCCGTTGAGCGAGCCCTGCGGAAGCTGCACGCGGATCACCGCGGCGCGCGAGGCTCGGAAGCGGTTGGCGAACTCCTCGACGCGGGTCTGGTCGGCGAGCGTCAGCCGCGTGTCGGCGGACGAGACGAAGAGGTCGAGATCGCGCGTCGCCTCGCGCACCACGATCGGGTGGCGCGTGCGGTAGTCGTCGGGGATGGCGCCGACGCTGCCGTCCTGCAGGTTGGCGCAGCCCTGGAGGGCCGCGAGGCCGGCGAGGATGCCAACGAGCGGGAGGCCGCGAAGGACGGGGCGAAGGGCGAGCGCGCTCATTTGTAGATATACCCGACGGTGCCGTGGAAGCGGCCAGGAGGAGGAGCGGTCTCGGCGGCGCCGTAGACGCGGTTGATGCGACCGAGGAAGTTGCCGGCGCCGTCCGCCGTGAAGTTCAGATTGTCGTCCGGCCGCGCCAGCGCCTGGCGCGCCACCGGCCGCACGAGATAGGGCGTGACGATGACGACGAGTTCGGTCTCGTAGCGCTGGAAGTCGCGAGAGCGGAAGAGCGTGCCGAGGATCGGCAGCTTGGCGAGGCCCGGCAGGCCCGAGATCACCTGGCGCATCTCGTCGCGCACGAGACCGGCGATCACCAGCGAGCCGCCGGACGGCAGTTCAACGGTGGTGTCGGCGAGGCGCTTGCGGATGCCGATGAGGTTCATGCCGGGCGCGACGCCCTTGGGCACGTTGAACGGCGTCTCGAACGTCGGCTCGGAGACGCTGGTGCGGATCTTCAGGCTGATGCGGCCGGGCGAAAGAACCACCGGCGTGAAGTCGAGGCCGATGCCGTAGTCGATTTCCTTGGAATCATAGTTCACGCTGGCCGGGTTCGTGTCAAAACCGATGATGTTACCATCAGCATTGCGAATTGGCGTTCGTCGAGCCGGGGTCTCGGCCTTGCCGCTGGCGACGTTGAACTGGCCGCCGACCTTGAACGAGGCGCTTTCGCCGGAGATCGCCGTGAGGCTCGGCTCGGCCAGCGTGCGCATGACGCCCGCCTGTTCGAGCGCGCGCAGCTGCCCGGAGATGCCGTTGAGATCCCCCGAACCCGACAGGTTGGAGAAGTCGGCGCCCGCTTCCGCGATCGCCTTGCCGAGGCCGAAGGGATTGTCGGTGGCCGCCGCGAAGGCGACGCCGTCGATCGAGCCCTTCACGACGCCGTCGAGACCGAGCTGCTTGACCACGGAGCGCTGCACCTCGGCGACCGTGACCTTGAGCGTCACCTGATCCTCACCCTGGATCTGCAACAGGTTGACGATCCGGCTCTGGCGCACCTCCGGCGAGATTTGCGACACGTCGCCAAAGGCAACGCCTCCTCCCCCGCTTGACGAGGCACCAGACGAGGCCGACTGGATGTACTGGCCCGACGTCGCTTCGCCGCCAGTCACGAAGATCGCCGCAAGATCCTCCGCGCGCTTGGCATCCTGCGCGTTCTCCACCGTACCGGTGAGGATGACGTTGTCGTTGAGCATCTCGGCGCGCACCTCGGCGGTCGGGATGTACTTGCGGATGGTGGACGCGAGATTGGCGATATCGCGCTCGATCTTCAGGTCCAGCACCGCGATCTCGCGGCCGGCCGCATCGAAGACGAAGATGTTCGTCTGCCCGATCCGCTTGCCGAAGATGTAGATCCGGCGAGCCGTGCGCGTCACAGCGTCGGCCACTGCCGGGTTGGCGACGATGATGTCGTGGGCGTCGCGTGGGAGGTCGATGACCTTCGACTTACTGAGCCCGAGCGCGATCGTCTGGTTCGACCGGTTGACAGCGATGACGGAGCTTTCCGCGAAAGCGGGAAGCGGGGCAACATTGCATGCCAAGGTGACGGTGGCGAGGCTCGTCTGGAGAAGACGCCGTGCGATCGGGAACCGCCGGTCGGTGGAGGTGCGAAGGGCCATCCGTCAGTTCCTCGTCGTGATGTCGGTGGTCTTGCCGTAACGCACGAGACGGACCACGCCCTTCTGGGGCGCCCGTTCCTGCTCGAGCAGAAAGGCTGCATAGCCCGGCGTTCCCGGGATCGAGTCCGACAGCGAGCGCAGCGAGAGCACGAGCTTGTCGGACATCTGCTGGGCCGCGGTGAGAGCTTCGGCCTGCCTTGGATCCACCTCGAGTGTGGCCGTCGATCCGACAACAACGCGCTCGCCGTCCTTTTCCTCGACGGTCTGGTCGATCGCGAGGACGCGAAGATTCTTCAGGACGGTCTCGGTCTCGAGGCTCGGCGGCATGTCCTTTTCGGTGGACGGCCGCTGGCGGCTCATGATCACGTCGACATGGTCGTTCGGCAGGATGAAGCCGCCGGCGGAGGTCTCGGCGGAAATCTGCACCGCGATAGCGCGCTTGCCCTCGGGCAGGATCGCCGACATGAAGCCGCGATCGCTCTTGATCAGCTTGGCCTCGCGGATCGGCTCGCCGGAAAAGAAGCTCTGCCGTGCGATCGAACCCTTGAGGTCCTCGATCGCCTGAGCATGCTGGTCGCGGCGCACGAGCGTAGCGGACGCGCCGTCTTCGGGCCATTTCATCCAGTCGAGCGCGCCATCGACGCGCGATCCCATCGGAATGTCCTTGGCGGCGACGAGCACTTCGATGAGCTTGATCGGGGGCTCGACCGGCTGGGCGTTGATGATGATTGGCCCCTCGGGAGCCGGCGCCGACAAGACGAACGCGAGGAAGCTGGCCCCGGCAGCCGAAGCCGCTGCAACTCCGAAGATTGCCAGCCTTGCCACATTCATCGCTTCGACCCCCAAGAGGACGGCCCGTCTGGAGCCGATGAAGCGTTATGAACGGCAAACTCTCAAGACATGGTTAATGAAGCGCGAAGACCTTGCAGGACATAGGCCGCCGAGGTCAGCTTCCGCCCAACAACGCTCGCAGCGGAATCGACCAGTCGGCTTCGAGAAACACCACCATCCCCGCCGCGCCGAGGGCAACGCCGTAGGGTATTCCGCTCGCGCGGTCGAGAAGCCGATCGGCCGACGCAAAGCCCGTGGTCGGACTCAGCACGAGGCGCACCACGAGGAGAAGCGCGGTTAGAATTCCCCCGAAGATTGAGGCGAGGACGGTGTAGCGCATGAGGTCTGGGCCAGGCCCAAGCCAGAGTGCCGTGGCGGCGACGAGCTTGGCATCGCCGCCGCCCATCCACCCCGCGGAAAAGAAACCGAAGGTGATCGCGAGAGCGGCCAAGCCTACCACGAGATGCAAGCCGATGGCGGGGGCGCTCCAGCCGGACAAGAGGGCGAACGCCAGAAACCCTGCGCCGAGTGCGGCGACGAGGCGGTTGGGGATCGTCATGGTCGCAAGGTCGGTCGCCGCGGCGGCCAGCATCGCGAAAGGAAAAATCGACAATAGGAGTGACGTCACGAATTCAGCCCTCTGCGTGGGGGCGTACCAGAGCGCGGCTCAGTGCGCGCCGCTGGTCGGGGCCGAACTGACCGCGGTACCGAGGGCTTCGAACCTGGCGCCGAGGGCCGTACCGAGTGAACCGGCACCAGCGACAATGACGAAGCCGATCAGCGTCGCGAGCAGACAATACTCGATGGCTGTCGCTCCCGACTCGTTGCGGATCATCCGTTGGATGCGATGGATCATGAGATGCCTCCGAACGGATGTCGACCGGGATCGGGCGAGACGTCGAACAAGCTCGCCCGATCATCGAGGACGCGACGGTACTAGTGGGCTGCCGCCGGCGCGGGTGTTCCCTGGATGGTGGTGGCGATCGTGCTGAACTTCGTGTTCAGGTTGCTGCCAACGCTTGTCGCGCCGGCGATGATGGCCACGCCGATCAGCGCGGCGAGCAGGCCGTACTCGATGGCGGTCGCGCCGGATTCGTTCTTGTGAAAGCGCGAGAGAAGCTTGAGCATGAGGAGGACCTTCGATGGGTGTTTCCGATCCCCGACGATCGTCAGTCCGTCGCCGTTCGGATGACCAAGGTTTATCCGGCCGCGATTGCCATCCGCTTAAAAGACTAGATTACCAAACCCTAAAACGGCGTCCGCGCATTCGCCCGGCGAGCCGAAGGCTTCGTTAAGCACCCTTTAAACATGGGCGGACTACGATCGGGTCGCGCCGGTGGAGGAATGTCGGCCTCGGAGTTTGGCTCGCATGGTTTTCCCTCGCCTCGTCGCTGGTCTGGCGCTTCTCGTCGTTCCCACCCTCGCCTGCGCGGCAGGATCCGCCACCGGCGAGATGCAGGTGGCGGTGGATCATGCCCGCATCCTCAAGATCCCCTCGCCCGCTGCCACCGTCATCATCGGCAATCCCTCGATCGTCGACGTGGCGATCCACGATTCCGAGACACTCGTGCTCACCGGTCGGTCCTACGGCGTGACCAACGTCGTGGTGATCGGAACGGGCGGCGAGGTGGTGTTCGACGACAGCGTCACCGTGACCACTGCCGAGGATCATTCGGTCCGCGTCTACCGACAGGCGTCCCGCTCGACCTATTCGTGCTCGCCGCAATGCGAGCCGAAGGTCACCATCGGCGACAACCAGGATGATTTCGGGCTGGCCGCACGACAGTTCAAAATACGGGAAGAGATGATCAACCCGAAGGACTGAGCTTGCGCCGCGAAAGACCGCGTCGTTCGACGGCCACTTGGAAACGTACGCTCCCACATGCCAGACTCCCGTCCTGATTGCGGGGAGACGACCCTTGTCACGTGCCATCCTCATCGTGCTCGACTCCTTCGGCATCGGCCAGGCGCCCGACGCGAGCGCCTTCGGCGACGAGGGGGCCGACACGTTCGGGCACATCCGCGCGGCCTGCGCTCGGGGCACCGGTGATCGCACAGGCCTGCGCGTGGGGCCGCTGCACCTGCCGAACCTCGAACGCCTCGGGCTTCTGGCCGCGGCGGGCCTGCCCGGCCCGGACGCCGTGGCGGGCGGTCTCACCGGATCGGCCGCCGAGATCTCCCGCGGCAAGGACACGCCGTCCGGCCACTGGGAAATCGCGGGCGTGCCCGTTCTCTTCGACTGGGGCACCTTTCCCCGCACCATCCCGACCTTTCCCGAAGCCCTGATCGAGGCGATCCGCGACGACACCGGCATCCCCGGCATTCTCGGCGATTGCCACGCGTCGGGCACCGACATCATCGCCGAGTTCGGCGAGGCGAGCATCCGGTCGGGCCGGCCGATCGTCTACACCTCGTCCGACAGCGTGCTGCAGATCGCCGCGCACGAGACGCATTTCGGGCTGGAGCGGCTTTACGACCTCTGCAGGGCCGCGCGGCGCCATGTCGATGCCCTCAACATCGGCCGGGTGATCGCGCGGCCCTTCACCGGCGAGGACGCGACGAGCTTTCGGCGCACCGCCAACCGGCGCGACTATTCGGTGCCGCCGCCCGAGGCGACCCTTCTCGACCGTGCGGTCGAGGCCGGCCGGCGCGTCATCGCCATCGGCAAGATCGGCGACATCTTCGCCCATCGCGGCGTCTCGGAAGTCCGCAAGGGCGACGGCAACATGGCGCTGTTCGACGCGATGATGGCGGCGCTGCCCGATGCCAATGCAGGCGATCTCGTCTTCGCCAACTTCGTCGATTTCGACATGCTCTACGGCCATCGGCGCGACGTGCCCGGCTATGCGGCGGCGCTCGAAGCCTTCGACCGCCGCCTCCCCGAACTGATCGCGGCGCTGCGGCCGGGCGATCTCGCCATCGTCACCGCCGACCATGGCTGCGACCCTACCTGGAAGGGCACCGACCACACCCGCGAATGCGTGCCGATCCTCGCTTTCGGGCCCGGCATCGCCGCGCGCGACATCGGCCGCCGCTCGACCTTCGCCGACATCGGCGCGAGCGTCGCCGCGCATCTCGATCTGCCGCCCGGCCGCCACGGCAGGAGCTTCCTGTGACGCTCGCCGAGCGCCTCGCCGCGGCGGCTCGCGAGCGGCAAGTCACCGTCCCGCTCGCCGAGTTGCACGTGCATCTCGAAGGAACGGCGTCGCCGGCCCTCGCGCGCGAACAGGCGCGGCGCCTCGGCGTCGCGATCGACGATCTCGTGGACGGAGATCGCTACCGCTGGCAGGGTTTCGGCGGCTTCCTCGAGGCCTACGACCGGGTCGCCGCGCTGTTTCGCACGCCCGACGACTTTCGCCGGCTCGCGTCGAACTATCTGCGAGACATCGCCGCACGGGGCGCCGTCTACGCCGAGCTCTTCGTCTCGCCCGACCACGCCCGCGCCAGCGGCCTCGACCCCGACGACTATCTGGAAGCGGTCGCCCGCGGCGCGACGGACGCGGAGCGCGAGGCGGGGATCGTCGGCCGGCTCGTCGTCGTCGGCGTGCGGCATCTCGGGCCCGACGCGGCAGAAGCGGCGGCGCGCCTAGCCGCCATGTCGAGGCATCGCGGCGTCACCGGCTTCGGTCTCGCCGGCGACGAGCGGTCCGGCCACCCCGCCGACTTCGCGCGGGCTTTCGCCATCGCCGGCGAAGCGGCCCTCGGGCTCACCGCCCATGCCGGCGAGTTCGCGGGACCGCAAGCGATCTCCGAGACGCTCGACCGGCTGAAGGTGACGCGGCTCGGCCACGGGGTGCGTGCGGTGGAGGATGCCGCGCTCCTCGACCGGCTGCGCCGGGAGCGCATCGTGCTGGAGGTCTACCCGCACTCAAATCTCGCTCTCGGCGTCTACCCGGATGCCGATGCCTACCCGCTCCGGCGGCTGCGCGAGGCGGGCCTGCGCCTCACCGTCTCGTCCGACGATCCGCCCTTCTTCGGAACGAACCTCGCGCGCGAATACGCCTTCGCCGAGAGCCAGAGCTTCGGCCCGGCCGAGCGCCTGGCGTTGACGCGCACCGCGCTGGAAGCGGCCTTCGTCGAGGAGGGCGTTCGCCGGCAACTTCTGGAAACGCTAACTCTCACAGCCATTTCGCTTGGCGCGCCGGGCGCCAGCCTCTAGAGATCGGCGCCGAGATCGAAGCATTCCAGAATTCCCGCGGAGAGTCCCGACATGGACGGCGTCACCGTCATCGACCACCCTCTGGTGCAGCACAAGCTGACGCTGATGCGCCGCAAGGAAACCTCGACCGCCAGCTTTCGGCGCCTCCTGCGCGAGATCTCGACGCTGCTCTGCTACGAGGTGACGCGCGACCTCGATCTCACGACGATGGTGATCGACACGCCGATGGAGCAGATGGAATCCCCCATCCTCGAAGGCAAGAAGATGGTGTTCGCCTCGATCCTGCGCGCCGGCAACGGCCTGCTCGAGGGCATGCTCGATCTCGTGCCGGCCGCGCGCGTCGCCCATATCGGCATGTACCGCGACCACGACACGCTGGAGCCGGTGGAATACTACTTCAAGGCACCCGAGGATCTCGAGAACCGCCTGATCATCGTGGTCGATCCGATGCTCGCCACCGCCAATTCGGCGACGGCGGCGCTGCAGAGGCTAAAGGATCGCGGCGCGCGCAACATCCGCTTTCTCTGCCTGCTCGCCACGCCCGAAGGCATACGACGGTTCCGCGACGCGCACCCGGACATCCCCATCTTCACGGCTTCGATCGATCGCGAATTGAACGAGAAGGGCTACATCATGCCCGGCCTCGGCGATGCCGGAGATCGGATGTACGGCACCAAGTGAGCTTCAGGCTTCGCTAACCCTACGCGCGGCGATCGGAGCGGCGATCCCGCGCGGGAACCCCGGTCTTCAGG
This sequence comes from Aureimonas pseudogalii, assembly GCF_014196835.1. Taxonomy (GTDB): domain Bacteria; phylum Pseudomonadota; class Alphaproteobacteria; order Rhizobiales; family Rhizobiaceae; genus Aureimonas; species Aureimonas pseudogalii. The sequence goes on along the minus strand of NZ_JACIEK010000005.1, from coordinate 51,826 downwards.
GTCGGGTAACCACGAGCGGGTGAGACTGCGACACCGTCTCACGCGCGCGGACCGCTCCGCCGAGGGCCCGCCGCCGCATGTCGAAGCTTCTCAACCTCATCATGATGGCCTCGGTCCTGGCCCTCGCGTTCCCCTCCGTCTACGAGCGCTACCGCACGCAGCTCGTCGCCGGCGAGGACGAACGGCTCGACCCCGCGCCGTCCGTGGTGGAGGCCGCAGCCTCGCCGCCTTTCGCGCCCGCAGGCCGGCGGACGATCCACCTGACGGCCGACGAGGACGGACACTTCCGCGCCGACGCGCGCTTCAACGGTCGCAGCGAGAGCGTTCTCGTCGACACCGGCGCCACATACGTGGCGATCAGCGACGCCACGGCCCGGCGGCTCGGCGTGCGCGTCGGCCCGTCCGACTTCCGCTACACCGCACAGACCGCGAACGGCCCGATGCCCGTCGCCATGGCCCGCATCGACCGGCTGACGCTCGGCGGCGTCGAGGTGCGCGACGTCGAGGCGATGGTGGCCAAGGGCGACGCGCTCGGCACCACGCTTCTCGGCATGAGCTTTCTCAAGAAGCTGAAGCGTTTCGCAGTGGAGAACGGCCGGCTGACGCTCGTGCAGTAGGCGTCAGCCGAAGCGCTCGATCACCGCTTGGCGCATCGGCGCGGCGTTGCCGACCTGCATCGCCGCCCGCACCACCGCGACCGCCGCAGCCGCCGACCCCTCGTCGCGTGCGTGGACCACGGCCAGCGGATCGCCCGCCCGCACCTGCGTGCCGATCGCCGCGATCTCGGTCAGGCCGACCGCCGGGTCCACGGGGTCGCCTGGCCGCGTGCGCCCGCCGCCGAGCCGCACCACGGCGAGCCCGAGATCGCGGGTTTCGATGGCCGCGACGACGCCGTCCGCGAGCGCCGTCGCCGGGCGTGACACGGGCGCGCGTGGCAGATGCGCGTCCATCCGCTCCACGAAATCCGCGGGACCGCCGAGCCCCGCGACCATCCGGGCGAAGCGTTCGAGGGCGCGACCGTCGTCGAGCGCCGCCAGCGCCAGACGCTCGCCCGCGTCGGGATCGGGCGCAAGGCTTGCAAGCACCAACATCTCGCCGGCCAGCGCCAGCGTCACCGCGAGGAGGCGGGGATCGCGTTGCGTGCCGTCGAGGAAGCGGACGGCGTTGCGGATCTCCGCCGCGTTGCCGGCCGCGCTTGCCAGCGGCTCGTCCATGGCGGTGAGAAGCGCGGTGGTTGGCAACCCCGCGCCGACGGCGACCTCGACCAGCGCCCGCATCAGCGCGCGGGCGTCGTCGATCTCGGGCATGAAGGCGCCCGATCCGGTCTTCACGTCGAGCACGAGACCGCCGAGCCCCGCGGCGAGCTTCTTCGACAGGATGGAGGCGACGATCAGCGGCACCGACTCGACCGTCGCCGTGGTGTCGCGCACGGCATAGATCCGCCCGTCCGCCGGGGCGAGGCGCGCGGTCTGCCCGACGATGGCGCAGCCGACCGCGCGCACCACGGCGCGAAGCCGGACGTCGTCGGGCGTCACCCGGTAGCCCGGAATGGCTTCGAGCTTGTCGAGCGTGCCGCCGGTGTGGCCGAGCCCGCGCCCGGATATCATCGGCACCGCCGCGCCGCAGGCCGCCACGATCGGCGCGAGCATGAGCGAGACGTTGTCGCCGACGCCGCCGGTGGAGTGCTTGTCGATCACGGGCCGCCCGATGTCGCGCCAGTCCAGCACCTCGCCGGAATCGCGCATCGCCTCGGTCAGCGCCACCGTCTCGCCGGGCTCCATGCCCCGCAGGAACACGGCCATGGCGAAGGCGGCGATCTGCGCGTCGGCCACCCCGCCCTCGCCAATGCCGGCGACCAAATCGGCGATCGCCTCGCGTCGCAGCCGCTCGCCGTCGCGCTTGGCGCGGATGATCTCCTGCGGCAGAAACCGCATCAGTAGCCCGCCTTCGCCTCGACGCGTCGCTCCCCGGCCGCCACGGCGAGGAGATCGGTCAGGACGCCGGAAGCGCCGAGCCGGAACCTCGACGGATCGGGATAGCCCTCACCGCAGATCTCGGCCGCCATGTCGCGGAACCGCTTGGCATCCTCGAAGCTCTTGATGCCACCCGAGGGCTTGAAGCCGACTGATCCGCCATGCGCCGCGATGGCCTGAAGCAGGATGCGGGCGGCCTCCGGCGTCGCGCTGACAGGGGTCTTGCCGGTGGAGGTCTTGAGGAAGTCGGCCCCGCCGGCCAATGCCGCCTCGCAGGCCGAGAGGATGAGATCGGGATCGGCGAGTTCGCCGGTCTCGAGGATGGTCTTCAGCGTTGCCGCGCCGGCGGCCGACTTCACTGCCCGCACCTGCCCCTCGACGAAGGCGGGATCGGCGGCGACGCGCCGGTAGGCGACGACGAGGTCGATCTCGTCGGCCCCGTCCGCCACCGCCTGCCGCGTCTCGGCGAGGGTCGCCGCCACATCCTCGCCGCCGGCGGGAAAGTTGACGACGGTGGCGAGCCGGATGCCGGGCGGCAGGATGGCCCGCGCCTGTTTAACGAAGCGCGGCCAAATGCAGATCGCCGCGACCGGCCCGGCCGGCGTCGAGGCGCGGGCCACCAACGCGTCGATGTCGGCCGAAGTGCAGCCATCGTCGAGGTTGGTGAGGTCGAGGGAGGCGATCAGGCGCCGGGCGTCGGCGGCGGCATCGGTCATGTGGCGATCTCCGGCAGGGCCGCGGCGAGAATGCGCGCGAGCTTGGCGCCGCCGCGCGGAGCCACGTCCTTGGTTTCGGTGTGGGAGAGCTCGTCGCCCGTCATGCCGGCGCCGTAGTTGGTGACGACCGAGGCCGCGACGACGCGAAGGCCGAGGAAGCGCGCGAGAATCGTCTCGGGCACGGTGGACATGCCCACGGCATCGGCGCCGAGCACCCGCGCCATGCGGATCTCGGCCGGCGTCTCGAACGAGGGGCCGGAGAACCACATGTAGACGCCGCGATGCAGCGTCTCGCCGACATCGGCCGCCGCGGCCGCGAGCGTCTCGCGCAGCGCCGCGTCGTAGGCCGTGGTCATGCCCGTGAAGCGCGCGTCGCTGGGCTCGGAGATCAGTGGGTTGCGGCCGGAAAAGTTGATGTGGTCGTCGATCAGCATCACCTCGCCCGGCGCGATCGCGGCGTTCACCGAGCCGGCGGCGTTGGTCAGCACGAGGATCTCGACGCCGACCGCCTTCAGCGCCTCCAGCATCGGGCGCATGGCCGCGGCGTCGCCGCTCTCGTAGTAGTGGATGCGCCCGGAGAGGATCAGCACTTCGACCCCCGCCAGCCGCCCGGCGACGATCTCGTCGGCATGGCCCGACACGGCCGAGACGGGAAAGCCGGGGATCTCGGCATAGGGGATGCGCAACGGGGCCTCGACGGCATCGACGAGCGCCCCGAGGCCCGAGCCCAGCACGAGGGCGACGCGCGGGCGGCGCTCGCCCAGCCGTTCGATCAGCGCCCTGACAGCACGGCTCAAGAGAGCGAGTCCGTCTGGAAGGATTTCGGCAGGAGATCCCCCATCAGGATGGTTTCGATCACCCCTTCTGCGGCGTCGCAAAGGAAGACGCGGGTGTCCGGCCGCGCGAACTCGGCGATGCGCTGACGGCAGCCACCGCAGGGCGAGCAGCCGCGGAGCCGCTCGGCCACCACGGCGATCTCGGCGATGACGCCGCCGCCGTCCATCACCATGTGAGCGATGGCGGTGGTCTCGGCGCACCAGCCCTCGGGAAAGCTCACCACCTCGACGTTGCAGCCGGCATAGATGCGCCCGTCCTCGGTGCGCAGCGCCGCGCCCACCGGAAACTGCGAATAGGGCGCGTGGCACTTCCTCATCGCCGAGCGCGCCTTGGAGAAGAGATCGTCGGACATGCGATGCGGCCTTTCCGGCTCTTGCGGGAGGGGACAAGCGCAGGGGCTCGCGAGCCCTCAGCGCTCCTTGACGTAGGGCACGCCGCCGGCTTTGGGCGGGGTCGACTTGCCGACGAAGCCCGCGAGCAGGATCACGGTGAGGATATAGGGCAGCGCCTGCACGAACTGGGGTGGGATCTGGCCGATGACAGGCAAGGCCGTCGTCTGCAGCCGGATCGAGGCGGCGTCGAGGAAGCCGAAGAGGAGACAGGCGAGAAGCATCGGTACCGGCTTCCAGTTGGCGAAGATCAGTGCGGCGAGCGCGATGTAGCCGCGCCCCGCCGTCATCTCGCGCGCAAAGCCTGCCGACTGCGCGATGGCGAGATAGGTGCCGGCGAGCCCGGTGAGCACGCCGCAGATCAGCACCGCGCGGTAGCGCAGCCACGCCACCGAGATGCCGGCCGTATCCACCGCCGCCGGGTTTTCGCCCACCGCTCGCAGCCGCAGGCCGAAGCGGGTGCGGAAGAGGATCCACCAGGTCAGCGGCACCGCCAGGAAGGCGACGTAGACGAGGAGGTTCTGCCCCGACACGAGGCCGGAATAGAGGAAGCCGACCACGGGCACGTCGCGAAGCGCCTCGGCGCCGGGCAGGTCGATGTCGAGGAAGCGACCGGCCGCCGTCAAGGTCGGCGTTCCACCACCCATGCCGAACCAGGCCGAACCGAGGATGATCGTCAGGCCCGACGCCACGAAGTTGAGCGCGACGCCCGAAACGATCTGGTTGCCGCGATAGGTGATCGACGCCAGCCCATGCACGAGCGAGAAGACGACGGCCACCGCGACGCCGGCGCCGAGCCCGGCGAAGGCCGAGCCGGTGACGCCGGCCGCGGCCGCCGAGGCGAAGGCGGCCGCCAGCATCTTGCCTTCCAGCCCGATGTCGAAGACGCCGGCGCGCTCCGAATAGAGGCCGGCGAGCGCGGCGAAGATCAGCGGCGTCGAGAGGCGAATGGTGGAATCGAGGAGGTTGAGAAGGCCGAGCGAATCCATCAGCGCGCCTCCGCCGCCGGCACGGGCTTGGTCAGACGCAGCGCCATGAAGCCGTAGGCGCGACCGATGCCCGGTCGCAGCATGTTCTCCAGCGCGCCCGCGAAGAGGATGACGAGGCCCTGGATGATGACGATCATGTCGCGCGAGATGGTGGGCATGTCGAAGGCGAGCTCGGCGCCGCCCTGGTAGAGCACACCGAAGAGCAGCGCCGCCGGCAGGATGCCGAGCGGGTGGCCGCGCCCCATCAGCGCCACGGCGATGCCGACAAAGCCGGCGCCGGCCGGGAAGTTTAGCTGCAGCCGGTACTGGTCGCCCATCACTGAATTCAGCGCCATCAGCCCCGCGAGCCCGCCGGAGATCAACATGATGGTGATCACGAGCCGCGTCTCGCGCATGCCGGCATAGCGCGCCGCCTGCGGGCTAAATCCCAGCGTGCGGATCTCGTAGCCGAGGCGCGTGCGCCAGATCAGCACCCAGACGGCGAGCGCGGCGAGGAGGCAGACGAAGAAGGTGACGTTCAGCGGCGCGCCGCCGAGATCCATGCCCAGCGCCGCGAACAGCGCGTCGAGCTTCGGCAGTTGGCCGCCTTCGGCGAAGGCCCGCGTCTCCGGCTGCATCGAGCCGATCGGGCGCAGCACGTTGACGAGAAGATAGACCATCAACGCCGAGGCGATGAAGTTGAACATGATCGTGGTGATCACGACGTGGCTGCCGCGCTTGGCCTGCAGCACGCCCGGCAGGAAGGCCCAGGCCGCGCCGAAGGCGAAGGAGGCGAGCATCGCCAGCGGCAGGTTCACATACCAGGGCAGGATGCCGCCGAGCGTCATCGCCACCAGCGCGACGCCGAGGCCGCCGACATAGGCCTGCCCCTCACCGCCGATATTGAACAGTCCGCCATGGAAGGCGACCGCGACCGCGAGCCCGGTGAAGACGAAATTCGTCATGTAGAAGAGCGTGAAGCCGAAGCCCTCGCCATAGCCGAAGGCGCCGCGGATCATCAGCCGCGCGGCCTCCACCGGGCTCTCGCCGACCGCCAGCACCACCAGCCCGGCGACGAGAAAGGCCACGGCCACGTTGATCAGCGGAATGACGCCGTGATCGACCCAGCCCGGCAGTTTCGCATAGGGTCGGCTCATGCGGAATCCTCGGATGGCGCCGGATCGGACGGGATGGCCAGAAGGTCGAGGCGCCCGTCCGCATCCAGCGCGAAGAACGGATTGTGCGCGAGTTCCCAAAGGTGGCCGTCCGGATCGGCGAAATAGCCGGAATAGCCGCCCCAGAAGACCTTATGCGGCGGCTTCACGGGCTCGGCGCCCGCCACGACGGCCTGCTTGAAGAGTCGATCGGTCTCGGCCTCGCTCGACAGGTTGATCGCCAGCGCCATCCCGCGAAAGCGCGGCAGCCGCTCGCTGGCGGGCAGACCCGCATCGGCGGCGAGATCGTCGCGGCCGAAGAGCGAAAGGACGATCCCCTCCCCTTGCAGGAAGACGACGCTCTCGTTGCCGGCCGCGGTGCGCCGCCAGCCGATCGCCTCGTAGAAGCTTGCGGCGCGGGCGAGATCGGCGACGCCGAGCGTCACCAGCGTGACCCGGGCGTCGGTCATCGCGCAGCCTCCGCGCGACCCGCGCCCGCCATGAGCAGGCCGAGATCGCCCTCGTCCGCCTCCGCCCCGCGCTCGCCGACGACGCGGCCGGCGAACATCACGAGGATGCGGTCGGACAAAGCGCGGATCTCGTCGAGCTCCACCGAGACGAGAAGGATCGCCTTGCCGGCGTCGCGCATCTCGACGATGCGCTGGTGGATGAACTCGATGGCGCCGACATCGACGCCGCGCGTCGGCTGGCCGATGAGCAGCACCGACGGGTCGCGCTCCATCTCGCGTGCCAGCACGATCTTCTGCTGGTTCCCGCCGGAGAAGTTGGCGGTCTTCAGCTCGCAGGAGGGCGGGCGGATGTCGTAGGCCGCGATCTTCGCCTTCGCGTCGTCGCGCATCGCCGTTACGTCGAGAAAGGGGCCGGCGGCGTAGGCGGGGTCGCGGTGATAGCCGAGAATGGCGTTCTCGCACTCCTGGAACTGCAGCACGAGGCCCATGTGGTGCCGGTCTTCCGGCACGTGCGCGAGACCCTTGGCGCGCAGCGCGGCCGGGTCGAGATCGCGGGTCGGATCGAGCGCCTCGCCGTTCAGGCGGATCGCGCCGCGCTCCGTGCGGCGAATGCCGGCGAGCGCCTCCAGAAGCTCCGACTGCCCGTTGCCGGCCACCCCGGCGATGCCGACGATCTCGCCGGCCCGCACGGTGAAGGACACGTCGTCCACCATCACCACGCCGCGCGCGTCGCGCACCGTGAGGTTCGACACCTCCAACGCCGGTGCGGCCGGGGCCGCCTCGCCCTTGTCGACGCGCAGCAACACCCGGCGCCCGACCATCAGCTCGGCGAGTTCGCCGGCACTGGTCTCGGCCGTGCGCCGGGTCGCGACGATCTCGCCGCGGCGCATCACCGAGACCTCGTCGGTGACGGCCATGATCTCGCGCAGCTTGTGGGTGATGAGGATGACCGTCACGCCCTCGTCGCGCAGATGGCGCAGCACTTCGAAGAGCTGATCAGCCTCGGCCGGGGTCAGCACGCCCGTCGGCTCGTCGAGGATGAGGATGCGCGCGCCGCGATAAAGGGCCTTCAGGATCTCCACCCGCTGCTGCAGGCCCACCGGCAGGCTTTCCACGGTGGCGTCGGGGTCGATCGCGAGGCCATGCGCCTTTTCCAGCCGCATCAGTTCGGCCCGCACCTTGCGGATGCCGGGCGCCAGCAGGCCGGACTGCTCGGCGCCGAGCATGACGTTTTCCACCACGGTGAAGTTCTCCACCAGCATGAAGTGCTGGTGGACCATGCCGATGCCCGCGGCGATGGCGGCGTTCGAGTCGGCGATGACCAGCGGCTTTCCGTCCACCCGGATCTCGCCGGCATCGGCCTGGTAGAAGCCGTAGAGGATCGACATGAGCGTGGACTTGCCGGCGCCGTTCTCGCCGACGATGCCGTGGATCGTGCCCTTCTCGACCTTGAGGTCGATGTCCCGGTTGGCGCGCACCGCCCCGAAGGTCTTGCTGATCCCGACCAGTTCGATCGCAGCCGCCATGCCGATTCCGGTCTCCGTTTCAGGCTCGTTCCCGCCAGCCTATCGGGGCTCCGGCGAGAACGCCAGCGGCCGCAGACGGCCGTCCCCTTCGACGCGGGGCTTGCCCTACCCCCGCCCCTTACGTCATGTCGGGCGGCCCCGTCCTCGACAGATCGAAACCCGATGCCGACGCTTGCCCGCCCCGCGCCCCAGAGGCGCACCGACTACCGCGCCTTCGTCGAGGTCACGACCCGCTGGTCCGACAACGACATGTACGGACACATGAACAACGCCGCCTACTACACGTTCTTCGACACGGCGGTGACGAGCTGGCTGATTTCGGCCGGGCTCGCCGCCGCCCCGAAGGGCTCGATGTTCTTCGTGGCCGAGACGGGCTGCCGCTACCTCTCGGAGATCGGCTATCCCGACCGGGTGGCCGTCGGCCTTCGCATCGCGCGGCTCGGCACCTCGTCGATCGCCTACGAGATCGGCCTCTTCCGCAACGATGCGCAGACCGCGGCGGCCGAGGGCCTGTTCGTCCACGTGCATGTCGACGCCGCGACGCGCCGGCCGGCGCCGCTGCCGGCGGCGGTGCGCCCCATCCTGGAGACGATCCTCGCATGAGCGACGACACGCGCATCACCGAGCTGGAAATCGCGCTCGCCCATCAGAGCCACACGATCGAGGAGATGTCGGGCGAGATGGCCCGGCAGGGCGAGTTGCTCGACCGGCTGCAGAAGACGCTGAAGGCGCTGGCCGAGCGCTTCCTCGAACTGGAAGAATCGGCCGCGCCGCGCGCCGAGATCACCCGGCCGCCGCACTACTGACGCCGGATTACGGCAGGCGGGCGATCCGCTCCGCGAGCAGCGCGAAGAAGCCGTCGGCATCGCCCGAGCGCACGAAGAAGGCGTTCTTCGGCCGGTCGGTGACGCCCCAATAGTCGGCCACAGTCATGCCCCGCGTCAGCGAGCTCGACGTCTCGATCTCGACATTGATCCGCCGGCCCTCGAAGAGCTCGGGCCGGATGAGGAAGGCCGTCACCGTGGGGTCGTGCAGCGGCGCGCCGTCCCAGCCGTATTTCTTCAGGTCGAACGTCTCGGAGAAGGTCAGCATCGCCGTCACCGCCGCGCCGGCCTTGTTGCCGATGCGGCGGAAGGCGTCGATGCGGGCCGGCGTCGCGCGCATGGCGTGGGTCACGTCGAGCGGCAGCACGGTGATGTCGGTGCCGCTCGCAAAGACCACGGCGGCGGCTTCGGGATCGACATAGATGTTGAACTCGGCGGTCGGCGTGATGTTGCCGACCTCGAAATAGGCGCCGCCCATCAGGACGATGCCCTGCAAGCGTTCGGCGATGTCCGGGGCCTTCAGCAGCGCCAGCGCGACGTTGGTCAGCGGCCCGAGCGCGGCGATCGTGACGCTTCTCGCCGGATGGGCGCGCACGGTGTCGATGAGGAAGTCCGCGCCGTGGCCCTCGCGCAGTTTCGTCGTGGGTTGCGGCAGGTTCGGCCCGTCGAGCCCGGTCGTGCCGTGCACGTGCTCGGCCGTCACGAGGCGGCGGGTGAAGGGGCGGTCGGCGCCGGCATGGACGGGGATGTCGGCGCGACCGGCCAGTTCCACGAGGCGCAGCGCATTGTTGGCGGTGTGGTGCAGCGGAATGTTGCCGGCGACGGCGACGAGACCGAGCACCTCGATCTCCTCGGGCGAGCCGAGCGCGGCGAGGATCGCCACGGCATCGTCCTGCCCCGGATCGGTATCGAAGATCACCTTGCGCATCGGCCGGCTCCCGCGTCATGTTTCGAGCGAGCCGATAGCACCGTGTAGAAGCGGGGTCGAGGCGCGGCCGAGATTGCGAGGCGGCCTGCCGACGATCAAAACCCGCCGGCCGAAGCCGACGGGTCGCCTCGATCGACCTGCCTCAGTACGGGCAGGAATTGTCGGTGTTGTAGTTGTGGACCTTGATCGTGCCGGCGATGATGTCGGCCTTGGCCTTTTCGGCCGCGGCCGTCATCTCGGGCGTCAGCAGCGCCTTGTTGTTGTCGTCCACCGCATAGCCGACGCCCTCTTCCTTGAGGCCGAGGGTCTGCGTGCCGCCGGTGAACTTGCCGTCCTTGGCATCGGCGAAGGTCTGGTAGACGGCGTTGTCGACGCGCTTCACCATCGAGGTGAGCACGTGGCCGGGATGCAGCATGTTCTGATTGGAATCGACGCCGATGCCGTACTTGCCGGCATCCGCCACCGCCTGCAGCACGCCGACGCCCGTCGCGCCCGCCGCGTGGAACACGACGTCGGCGCCCTGGTCCATCTGCGAGCGCGCCAGCTCGCCGCCGCGCACGGGATCGTTCCAGGCGGCGGCCGTGGTGCCCGTCATGTTCTCGAGATACTTGGCGTCCGTCTTCACCGACAGGACGCCGCCCTTGTAGCCGCAGGCGAAGTTGCGGATCAGCGGAATGTCCATGCCGCCGACGAAGCCCACCGTTCCGGTCTTCGACTGCATCGCGGCGAGCAGGCCGACGAGGTAGGAGCCCTCCTCCTCCTTGAAGAGGATCGAGCGCACGTTCGGCAGATCCACCACCGTGTCGATGATGGCGAACTGCAGGTCGGGATATTCCTTGGCGACGTTGGTGAGCGCCGCCTGCTGGGCGAAGCCCACCGCGATGATCGGCGAGTTTCCGTCGCGCGCGAAGCGGCGCAGCACCTGCTCGCGCTGCGTCTCGTTCTGCATCTCGAACTCGCGATAGGCCGTGCCCGTCTCGGCCTTGAAGCGCTCGGCCCCGGCGAAGGCCGCCTCGTTGAACGACTTGTCGAACTTGCCGCCGAGATCGAAGATCACGGCGGGCTTCAGATCGGCCGCGAGAGCGGCGCCGGCGGTGGAGAGGAGGCAGGCGGCGAGAAGGCCGGCGAGAACGTGCTTCATGGGTCTAGCGTATCCCTGTTGCGATGATCGCGGGCCGAGCCCGATCCGACTGCCCGCCCGAAGCCCGGCCGGACAGATCCTTGCGCAAACTGGCACGAGCGCCCCGCGTCCGCATCTAAAATCGGCAGCGTTCCCCCGCGCAACGGCAGGAGGCACTTTCATCGCCGCTGAGGCTGGTCACGCACCCGTCTCCTCGATCCGGGAAACCCACTGGCTCGCCGACCTCAGTGCGGCCCGCCGCGCAGTCGCTCCCGGTCGGTGGAGCGTCGCCCCGAGCGGCCGATGAAGAGCAGGGCGATGCCGGCCGCGCCGAGCACGACCGAGGCCGGCTGGATCGCCAGCACCGCCATCGGGTCGGCGCCTCGCCCATCCGTGGCAAAGACGCCGGCGCGCGCTGGGTCAATCCGGCCATCCTCCGCGCTCGCCGCTCCGAAGCCCGCGACGCGCACGGCCTCCCCGATCGTCATGAGGCGCACCCGGTCGGAGGCCAGCGACCGGGCGACGTCGCCGACGGCAAGGACCGTACCGGCCGCCAGCACGAGGCAGCCGACCACGCGCAGGACCCAGGCAACCATCTTCATCGGGCATCTCCCTCGTGTGGGCAGGTCAGCCGGAATCTCGGCTCGGGCGCGAACCGGACAACGCGACACGAATCACCACCACCCGAGATATGGAACCGCAAGCCGCGTGCGGCAACGAACGCGCGAGCGAAAAGGTAGCCGGCGGACCGCCACGGCCACTCGTGTGGGAGCCAAGCCGACAACCGGTGCCACCAGCACCGTCGCGGAATGGGCCGCCGCGGTCGCAAGCGGCTTTGCCATAGGCGACAGAGGCTTGCCACCACCGCGCGTTTCCAGGGGGCGAGACAACCCCGCCTTCCGCATCACGCGAAAACATCGCGGCCTGCATTTCGCCGCTTGTGCCGTCTCGCGTTCTGGCTATAGTCCGCGCCGACCGGTCAGGGACACCTGACGAGACCGCGACACGGCGCTTGCGCCGGCCGTCGAGCGATCCGGTTCTGGAGAGGTGGCCGAGTGGTTGAAGGCGCACGCCTGGAAAGTGTGTTTACGTGAAAGCGTAACGCGGGTTCGAATCCCGCTCTCTCCGCCATCGCAACCCGTTGATTTTGCTTACGAAATCTCCGCCCAAACGGCTGATGTACCCAGCCGCGTACCCAGGGCGGCCTTCCTATGCACCTTTCCCGGCGACCATCTGGCTATCGGTTCCAACTGCGGGTCCCAACCCTTCATCGCGAATCCTTCGGGCGTTCGCCGATCCGCGTTTCGCTTGGTCCGCTGACGGCAACGGAAGCTCAACGCAGAGCGACTAGGCTCGCGGCTCACTGTCACGCGCTTTGGGACTCTGGCATGGCCGACCGCGAAACCCTGACCCGCAGCCTGACAGCCCTCGCTGCCGAACTGGACACGCTCGACCGCGGGATTCGATGGGCCGGGCTGAAGGCCGAGTCCGCATGGTCGGAGGCCGATCAGCACGGCGCGCGCGACGACCCCGACTCGCGGGAAATCGCCGCGCACTATCGCTCAGCCGCCGCCGCGCAGGATGCCCGCCGAAAGGCGCTGAAGTCGATCCGGACGAGGCTCGACATCGTCGGCGCGGCGCTGGCCCAGGACGACGTCGCATGGAAGTCGGAACGGGCGAACTTCGAGTGGACCGTCGATCGGGCGTTGACTGTCGGCCAACGCATCGACGCGCCCTCTGCTGTCGTGGCTGTGGCTCCCGTCGCACCACCGCCATTGCCGGAGTCGCCGCCCCAAGCCCTTCCCCTACTACTCAGCGCGTGCCTGGACGCCTATCTCGCGGACCTGTTGGAGGACGGCAAGCGCCTTGAGTACGCGAACGGCTTGGTAGCTAAGTGCCGCGAGTTCGTCGCTCTCGCCGGGGACCGCGCCATCACGGACTACGTTCCGCGCGACTTGAAGACCTTCGCGAAGACCTTGGCCGACCTGCCCACCAACTGGACGAAGCTACGAGCGTTCAGGGGCTCCACCTCGCCGGAGATCGTGGCGAAGATCGCCGCCTTGCGCGAGGCCGGAAAGCCTGTTCCGGCCTGCCAGTCCGAAACGACGATCGCGACCTACGTCGCCGCCGTCGCGGGTGTCTTTCGCTGGATCGCGGTCGAGCACAACGTCCGCTCCCCATTTGCGGACCTTCGCGTCAGCGCGCCCGGCCATGCACCGAAGGCGATAGTGCGCGAACCGTTCACCGTCGAGGCGCTGAACAAGTGGTTCCTTCACGCCACGAAGGAGGCCCGCCCCGACGACTACTGGCTCCCGCTGCTTGGGACCCTCACCGGCGCCCGCATCGGCGAGTTGGCCTACCTTCAGGGCGGCGACATCCAGGAAATCCGGCCGGGCCTGTGGGTCGCGAACCTCACGACCGACTTGACGATCGGCGGGAAGGCTGAGACCCGCGATATCAAGAACGTGACCTCGCGTCGCCTCTTTGCTCTGCACCAGGAACTCGTGGATGTCGGCTTTGTCGCCTATGCAAAGGCGCGCCGCAACGGCGAGTGGGTGTTCCCGCACCTCCATCGCAACATCTCCGATCCCGCCGACACGGCCTCGAAGCGCCAAGGGACGCGACTTCGAATCTACGGGCTGCACACACGCCTCGCGACGGTATTCCATTCGTCGCGCCACAGCGCGAAGGACATCTTGCGCGTCGCCAAGGTCGATCCCCGAACGTCAAGCATGCAGACAGGGCACGCCTTCAAGACCGTCGAGGAGTCCTACGGTTCGAAGCTTCTTCGAGCCGACGAGGTCGAGGTGCTTGCGGCGATGTCGTTGCCCGAGGGGCTAGACCTGTCGCCCTACCGCGACACGCGCGGCCCGAAGCGACCTCTCAAGCGGAAGCGCGTTCCGGACCATCTACGCGACCGGGGAGTGACGGCGTAGCCGGCGCGAGCCGGGCGAACCCGGCAACGTCCCGCGAGGAGCGTGAGACCCTCCCCAGGGGGGAGGGTCGGAGCCGAACGCTAGTTCGGGAGGGGGATCAGGATGCCTCAACCATACAGGACGGCTTCTTTGCGCTCGCTCGCCCAGCTTCAAGCGACGCGGCCACCCTCGTGTTGAAGGGAACGTGCTCCTCCTTGTGGCCCGCGTCATCCTGAGCTCGCGCGTTGAACTCGGCTTTGGTCAGCCCGTCATATAGCTTGCGCTCGACCTTCAACGCCTTCGCCGCGGCGACCTCAGTTCGCCATTTCGCATGGGAGCGCAGCGCTCCGCGCAGTTCGGACCGAGACCGGACGGAAAGTTCCGCGAAGCCCTTCGCCTTCTCGAGCAGCGCGATTTCGGCGTCAATATCGGCGACGACCCGACCGCCCAACAGACGGCGCGCCTTCTTGAGGCTCAAGCGGCGGTTCCGGAGCGCTTGGTCTTTGAGGCCCTTGCGGCCCTTCTGAAGCCACTTGTCGAACGCCTTCTCGGTCGTCGGGATCGTCTCCCCTCGCGAACGGGCAAGGATCGCGCGCCCGACCGCTTCGGCGAGCGCCGGCGGAACCGCGTTCGCGATCATCAACATCCGTTTCCGGCTCGCCGGAATGTCGAGCCAGTTCCAATCCGCCGGGAAACCCTGGATGCGCGAAAGTATATCCATCGGCAGCGGGGGAATGTTCGCCGACGGCCCCATGTCCCGCTCGTGGTCCTTGTACCAGTTCTGCGGCCCCTCGTGCGCGCTGCGCAGGAGCGTCGGGCACGGAAGGTCGATCGATCGAACCCCCGAATGTCCGGTGTACGGACGCATGAAGAAGGCGCGGGCCTCGGGCGGGTGGTTCCCGCCGGGGTGGATACCCACATCGTCGCCCAGCGCATCCCGGACTGACATCCGTCGAGGAGCAGCGGCATCGGCTAGGGCGGACTCGAGGAACCCGTCAGCCTCGCCAAGGCGACCAATCGAGAAGAATCGTTTGCGCATCTGAGGTGTGCCATAGCGACTGCCGTCGAGGACTACCTCCGTGAGGCCATAGCCGGCCTTCACGAAGAGAGCGCGGGCACGCGAATAGGTTTGGGTTTTCCGGGCGCGCGGGACGTTTTCCATGACGAACCACGTCGGCCTGGCCGTCACGATCGCGATCGCGAAGCCGAGCGTCAGGCTGGCGTTTCGGCCTTCGGTTCGCTTCCCCGCCGAGGAGAAATCTTGACAAGGAGGCCCGCCCACGATGATGTCGGGATGGAACTCCGCGATCGTCGGCGCCATCTCCAGCAGGTTCGCCAGATCCGCTTTGCGGTGACGAGCGACCCGAAAGACGCGCTCGGCCGACGTCCCGAGGTTCGCTCTGTGCACGCGAAGCGCTTCGCCGTTCGCGTCATATGCACGGACGATATCGAACCCGGCACGCTTCAGGCCAAGCGACATCCCGCCGGCACCACAAAAAAGATCGACCGCGCGCATGGCACCCCCGTCATGGATTCATTCCTGACGCTGGCCTACCCGGGAAGCAGTTCGAGTCCGGTCAATGGAAAGGGTGAATCGTTGGTGGCGATCGATCCGACCCGCCCCCGTTTACCACAGGCGGAGCGCACCTTCGGCGCCACCTCAAGAGCGCGGTGCGCCCCGCCTGCTCCGCCTTCGGCTCCGGCCCGTCCGGGCTGGAAAACGGGGACGGGCCTGCCGTCATGCCCAATTTTTCAGGCGCGTTCGAAGCTAAGCCTCATCAACTTCGACGGGGGCGTTTCCGGCCCGCTTGCCCTTGTGCGGAAAGCAATGCCGAACAGCGGCGGCGATGGTCTCCGTGTCCGTCCGGAACCACTCTGTGGCGTTGAAGGACCGTCCGTCGGGTCCCGTAACCTTCAAGGCCACGTGGAATGGTCGGAGGGTTTCGTGAACCAAGCGTTCGGCTTCCTTTGCGGAGTAGCCGACAAGGCCGTAGGTTTCGACGATCCTGACGGGGGCGAACAGGAACGCGCCCTGCGTTTCGGCCCGCGCGATCCTGTCCTCCACGGCGCCCGCGGTGGTGCCGACCTTCAGGAGACCGCGCACCTCGGGACGGCTTGAGAGAGACCGTAGCACGTACACGAACCCCGTATGGGCACCCTCGAACAACGGTCCTGCACTTGTCTGACCGATCCTTCGCGCATCCTTGTCCTCATAAAGACGGCGGACGAGCGAGGACATCAGGAGGTTGGACTCGGTCTCGTTGTCGAAGATGACCCTAAGGCGGGCGTCGGGCTTGCCGTTGCGGCGGTGGTCGTCCCTCACGTCGGCGACGTGAACGAGCTGCCCCTTGAGGACGAAGAACTCGCCCAGCTCGACGCGCTCCTGATGGAACGGTTGCGGTCGTCGGCTTCCTTCTTCGACGGCTTGGCGAACGGCGTCGAAGGCCGACCGGAACCGATCAAAGTCCGGACAGGGACGTCGGTCGGCGACGTAGTCGGGTTCGGCCTTCGGCTTCAGGCTTTCGCGCACCTGGAAGATGTCGTCCCCACCTGCCAGGAGCGGGTCATCCAAGGGATCAGTCGGCTTCTGGCCCCCGAAGACCAAGCCATGTGCGTCGAAGACCTCAAGGCCGGCCAGATCGACGCGAGAGGCTCGCAAGCCAGCAAGCTCGTTCGCCAGCATGCGTTCGCGCACGCTCCTGCCCTTTGTCGAAACTGGCTCGACGCCCATCTCATCGACGTATGCGTTGATACGCGCCAGCACTTCGGCAGCCCTCTCGACGACGGGCGTCCGAGCAGCCTTCGGCTTCTCGTCGGGCGTGAAGAGGAGCGGGTCGTTCAGATAGTCGATATCAGACATTCACGCTCGCTCCGGGCTGCCCCGTCGTCGCGCCGTCGGCACCGCCCATGTCCGCCCGACGTTGGCGCGAAAGCCGTCTGAGGAACGCGAGGCCATCGGCAAGGCGCACCTCGCGGCCGTTCGGCGAGTTCAGGTTCGGCTCGCGTCCTTCCCGTGAAATGAACTCACGAATACGCGGCATGAGCTTCTCAGCCTCGTCTTGGGACATCGTGACCTTCATGGCCCGAACCTCGCCGTGCAGCCGCGCCAACACCTCCTCGCTCAGGGCCTTGGAAAGAAGCTCGTAGGCGTCGTCGAACTCCCGACGGCTACCCAGTAGATCGACCTGAAGTTCCCGAACGTCGATGAAGCGTCGCGTGTCGCGTACGAAACGGTCCCCTGCACCCAAACCACCCTTGCGGTCCGGTGTTGTTGTCCCGGCCTCCAATGACGGTTCGCCGAACAGCGAAGAGGTGCTTCCCTCCGACTCGGGTGATCCGGTGTGGATCACGTCTGGCTCCTCGTTCACGGCGCGCGCCAGCCCCGAGCGGATGCCGAAGAGGGTCGTGGCGTCACTGACTTGCTCCTCGGAGAAACCGGGGTACCGCGTCCGGATCACATCCGTCACGACCATGTCGTAGATCACATCGGCATGGTGATCGTCCGGATTGATCATCACCGTCATCGTGCGGGGATCGGACTGGACGTCGGCAAAGAGGTCGGGGAAGTCGGTCTCGATGACCCTTGCCGCGTCCCGGTCGACCGGCGGCATTCCGACGATCTCGATCTCGCCCATGTTGGTGACCGGAACGCGCTGCCCGTCGCCCGCTGGCGTGCCGTCGAACTCGTCGGCGCCCTTGAAGGTCCGGAAGCGAAAGACCGGCGCCATGACCTGTTCCATCAGGAGCGAAACGGAAATCGCCTTCAGCATGTCGTTCACGGCGCGCGACACCGCGTCGTCGTTCGCAAAGGGCGCCGAAACGAGGTTCGTGAAACGGGCGGAGGTCTTGCCCGGGGCATCGCGCGTCGCCCGGCCGATGATCTGGACGATCTCCGTCAACGAGCCTCGATAGCCGACGGTCAGGACGTGCTCGCACCAGATCCAGTCGAAACCCTCCTTGGCCATGCCGAGCGCGATGATGACGTCGACGTCGTCGCGCTTGCGCACGTTGCGCAGGGAAGCCATGACCTTTTCACGGCCGGGGCCGTCGTCGACGAGGTTGGCAACCTTCAGCACCCGCCGGCCGGCCCGAACCCTCTCGAAGCCCGTCGCGGCATCCTGCCCCAACGGCTCGCCGAGCGCTGAGATGATCGCGTCGACCGCGAACATCTTGTCGACCGCCGCTTCCGAGGAGCCGACATGCGGGATATGGACGATGGTCTTGAGCTGAGGGTCGAGGGCATCGCCGATCGCATCGAGGTACCGGCCCTGATAGAAGCGGAAGCCGATATGCAGCTCCTTCAGGTGCTCGTAGCCGTTGAGCTGTTCGTAGTAGGTGTAGATGACCTTCTCGAAGCGAGCCTCGTCGTCCGGATGGAAGATCGCCTCGCCATCGCCTCGGAAGTAGGACCCGGTCATCGCAAGCACGTGGGCGCTTCCGCGGTCCATCAGCCCGCGTAGAAAGTTGCCGAGACGGTTGTCTTCGTCGTTCGACGCATGGTGCAATTCGTCGATGCACACGAGGCAGCCGTCGAATGCCTCAAGGTTCGCTTCGCGGAACGCGAACCGAAGGGTGGCATGGGTGCACAGGGCCGTCGTTCCGACGTCGGAGCCAAGGAAGGCAACCAGTTCGCGGACCTTGGACCCTGTCTCGGAGCCAATGCCGCAGAGGTCTAGGTCGAGCTTCCAGTCGTCAGGAAATCCCCCGGCCGAAAGCTTCGTATCGCGGAAGGAGGCGCCGATCGACCGCTCCGGAACCGCCACGATCACCTTGCGCAGCCCTTGGTTCCTGAGCTTGTCCAGCGCGATGAACATGGCCGCGCGCGACTTGCCGGAGGCCGGCGGCGATTTCACCAGGATGTAACGGGCGTCGCGCACGTCCCATACACGCCTCTGCATGGCCCTCATGCCGAGGGGGTCCGTAAGCTTCGACGAGCCGTTGGCGGCGTAGTGCAGTGTCGTATCGGCAAGAACGTTCATCGTCCGCCCTTTCCTTCGATCGCCGCTTCGTAAAGCTGGAGGAGATGCTCAATTCGATCAGCATCCGAACGGTAGCGCCGGGCACCGAAAATCTTCTCGACCGTCGCATCGAGGTCCTCATGGGCACGACGCAAGTCGGCGGGCATCGTCTTCGGGACGTAGAGGTCGCCTAGCGTTCGACCGAAGCCTGCTTCCTTCCGAGCGCGGTCAATCTCCCACCAGTGCTCCTCAAGTTCCGCCTTCCGATGATCCGTGAGGCCGGGCAAGGGGAAGGTGTTCCACACGAGCTGGTTTGAGTAGGAAGGGTCTTCTTTCAATCGTCCGCCGACAGTTTCGAGCCAAAGACGATGGAGACGTGAAGAGAGAACCGCGGCTTGCCAGATTTCTCCATCGTAGAGAGCGAAAAGGCGATCGTGGACGATAGCCGTTTCGTCCATGACATCGACTGGCAACCAGATGCGGTTTTCGGAGGAAACGCGCGGCACCATGATGGTGTGGGATGCCGCTTCGTTCTGAGGGTCAAACGCCCAAGGAACCTCCGCAAGGCGGACGCTCTGTGACCTTGTACTTGCGAGGCGTAGCTCGCGCACTCTCTGAAACCGCTCTTCCAATGGAATGATTGCACGAGCCACAGCGACCTCCTCCGGACGCACCCACAGGCACCAGCGCTCGATGCCCTTCATCAACTCCTGGCTTCCGTAGAGCCGACGAACGAACCGTGCTGCTTCCGGATGAGCATGGAGGAGGTCATCGCGTTCACCGCGATCGAGGAGCAAGGCTTCGCCGTTGTTCGGCATGTTGCCAAACACCATTTGGCCCAGGTCTGGCGCGACCGGCCGAGATCGCTTGGAGACGATAGTCGTCACGTTTGGAGCGAGGTAGGGGCCTATCAGGTCGACTTGCCGCACCGTGTCGCCGTCATACAGACCCTTGGTGGCTTGCGTGGCAGCGCCGAGGCCGACGATGACGCAGGTAACTCCTGCATTCTTCGACGCAAGGTTCGACCATTTGAATGAGCGGTGTGCGAAGCGGATCACCAGCCCATCCAGGAGGTGTGGCCAGAGCGTCGAGACGGACGCGCCTTGGACGATCGAGTTGGTGGAGACGAGCGCAAAGGGTGTGCCCGTCGCTTTCGCATAGTCGGCTCCTCTGAGGAACCAGATCGCGACGTAATCGAGTTCGCCCGAGTTCGGAACACGCCCCGAAAACACGGCCTTCATGTCTTCCCGCTGGGCTGGCGAGGTGTGCTTCGAACCTTTGAATGGCGGGTTGCCGACCAGAACCGTCTCGCTTCCGGCTTTGGCGGGGCAGGCAATGAGCCAGTCGTCCATAGCGGCATTGCCGTGTGTGATCCGTCCTGCTTGGCTCAGCGGAAGGAAGGGTCGGGTACGGCCGAGTTCCTTCCGGAACAGCTCGTCCATTTGGTACTGCGCTATCCAGAGGCCGAGCCGAGCTGTCTGGCAGGCGAAATCGTCGATCTCCAAGCCGAAGAAGCCATCGAGCGTCACGACGTCATGGGGCAGTTCACCGAGACGCTTAAACGCCTCCATCTCCATCTCTCGGAGCGTCTTGTAGGCGATGATCAGGAAGTTGCCCGACCCGCAGGCTGGGTCGAAGACACGCACGTTGGCAAGGCGCTTCAGGAAAGCTCGAAGGCGTTCCTTGTTCGCCCCAGCGCGGTCCAGTTCGGCGTTCAGGTCATCGAGAAGGATTGGCCGAAGCACCTTCATGATGTTGCTCGGCGATGTGTAGTGCATCCCCAGCTCGCCGCGCTTCTCCGTGTCCACCACGCCTTGGAGCATGGAGCCAAAAATGTCCGGGTTGATGTCCCGCCAGTCGAGACGCGCACAGTCGAGGAGATGGCGGCGGCACCGCCCGTCCAGCGTCGGCACGGGACTGACTTCGGTGAAGAGGCTTCCGTTCACGTAGGGGAGTTTGGACCATCCGCGAGCTGGCCGCGGGCCAGCGCTCGGGTCGGTATCCATGTGGTCGAAGGCGCCTTCGAGGAACTCCTTCAGATCCGACCCGTCGGGGCGCGTCGACTGTTGGACGGCTGTCTCGAAGGCGTCCTTATCGAAGATGCCGACGTCGTCGGAGAAGAGGCAGAACAGGAGACGCGCCATGAACACGTTCAGCGCGTGCCGATCGCGGGAGGTGTTCCAGCCTGGGTTCGCGTCACGCACCGCGTCGAAGAGGCGTGACAGGTGCTTGGTAGCACGAACGTCCGCGAGCCGCTCGGGGTCCGGAACATGGCGTTCATGTCCGCCTAGCGGAAACAGGATGTCCGCTTCGTAGGCGAGCGCGTCGAGGCCGACCCTTTGCTCGTCGCCGATCTTGGTATCGCGCACGGCGACCACCTCGCCATCGTAGGCGAGCAGGATACGGGGACGCTTGGCCTTCGGACGACCTTCGGCATCGATCCGCATCCGGTCGAGTGCCGGGCCGGCATCGCCCTGTCCAACCGCCTCGAACCGCAGCATGCGCGTCCAATTGAAGGTCCCGCTCGCCGCCTCCTCCCGAAGCCTGGTGATGGTCGCGCGCGGAGCGCCGACGGCTTCCATCAGTTCGAGACCGAACTCGGCGCCCTCGGGACGCTTGGAGGCTAATGCCTCAACATTGTCGTAGATCTCGGTCGGGGTCAGCATGCGCACGTTTCGGTTGGATGACGGACGAGCCAAGCGTTTCGCCGCCCGGTGTCCCGAACGTCGATCGCCGCTGCACGCACCGCACGACATCCGGCAAGGCGAGTCAACCAGTCCCATCTGCGCACGCCTGCGAACTGGCGAGGTAGAGAAGGGCGACGGGAAAGCATGACCCGCCGATCTCGTTGGACGGGACGCACGCGCATGCTACTTGAGGTTCGACTCGGAGGCGACATGGAAACCAAGGAAGGGCGGGAGTTCAGGCTACGCTACGTCGGACAACGGTTCGAGGGAGCGAGGCTTCCGCTCGACGTCATTTCTGATCTGCCAGCCTTTCGAAACCTCGTCGTCGCGTTCGCAAAGGATATCTGGCGCGCCGAGAACCACGGCCGTGTCCGGCTGCCGAAGGGGTTCGACCAAGCGCTGGGGTTCGATCTCGTCGCGCTGGAGGACGGGAGCGCCGTTCCTTGCCTCGCATGGAGCCGTGAGTCCGCCCAGGTGCCGCTGCCAACGATGTCCGACTACATCGATACGGTCGTCGACGCCGCTTATCAACAAGCCGTTGACCTGATGGATCGCGCTGCCCGGGGCGACTATCCCGCCGGGGCGCTCAGCGTAGCCGCCGTTCGGGCGCTGGACCGCTTCGGCTCGTCTCTTCGTGAGGACGAACGGATCGAATTCCTCGGGAGCGCCGGCCGCGACGGCAACGTCGTTTCGATCACGCCAGAGCGTCGACGGCAGTTCCTGAAGAAGGTCAAGGATACCTACACGCTTCGCGTGGAAGGTATCGGCTGGCTTTCTGGACTGAGCACTGAGGCCGGATGGATCGAAGTCCAGACCGATCAACATGGGTCGCTACGCATCCCTGTAGATGGCGATGAGGTTCATCAGGCCTTCGATGGGAACACGCGCCAGCGGGTGCGGTTCGACCTCTCCGTGATTTTCGATCGCGAGGATGCGGTCCGTTCGGTCGCCGAAGCGCACGACGTCGCGATGATCGACGAGGAGGTCGATCAGGCAATCGAGAAGGCGGAAACCCGCCTGTCGCACCTCAAGACCTTGGAAGATGGCTGGAAGGATGGAGAGGGCGTCGCGATCGCGGATCGATCCATCAAGAATGCTCAGCACCTTCTCGCGCGACGCTCGACACTGGCCACGTCGTTCCGGATTTACCCGACCCTTGAGGGTGGCGTGCAGATCGAGTTCGAAGCTGGAGGCTGGGAGTTGTCGGTCGAAATGTCGGCAAACGGCGAGGTCGAGTTCTACGGGTCACGTCTTGATGGAACTGCGGATTTCGACCCGAGCACCTACGAGGGAATCGACGAGGCGTTCCTAGAGGAGCTTGATGACCGGGTCGGCGCATACCCGACGACGGGAGTCTTCTCTTGAGCGAGGAGATGAACGGCGACGAGGTTCTCTTCCGTCAGATCCATCCCGAATGGGTCCAGGACGGTCTTCCGACCAGTCAGGGTTTCCGGCCGACGCCGAAGGACGCGGGCAGTCTGTCCGTCGACCGCTCGACCTTGTGTACCGCACATGACAGCTACGCTCTCCATGCCGACGTAAAGCAGTTGGCGACTGCCGGGACCTGGGGCGTGAGCGTCGAAGAGTTCGCCGAGGTCTTGGTCGAATGCCGCCCCGACCCGATTGAGGCGACGCCGACGGAGCCTGCGAACGCCGCCCATGCGGTCGCCGACTTCACGCCGCTACCCGCCAATCGTTGGAAGCCCGTTTCGCAAAAGCTGAAGACCGTAGCCGCTCGACGGGGCCGACAGCACCCGTAAGCCCGGGAGACCGAAGGGTCGAGACATCGTGGAATTGTTCCGGAAACGGCTTGCGGCTTGCCGTGCCATCGCAAGAGGATTGTGAAAGGCCGAAGTGCCGGCGCCGCCGTCGCCCTTCGCGCCGTTCCGAAAACGGCCGTTTGCGAAAGGCTCCTCCCATGCTCCTCGGCTACGCCCGCGTCTCCACCACCGACGACCAGTCCACTACCGCCCAGGCCCGCGCGCTGCGCGACGCCGGGTGCGATCGCGTGTTTGAGGAGGTCGCGTCCGGCGGGCGCTGGGATCGCCCGGAACTGCATCGGCTGCTCGATCACCTGCGGCCGGGCGATAGCTTGGTCGTGTGGAAGCTGGACCGCCTGTCGAGGTCTCTGAAAGACGCCCTCGCCATCATGGAGAAGGTGGAGAAGACCGGCGCCGGGTTCCGATCCCTGACCGAGGCGATCGACACGACGACCCCGGCCGGCCGGATGATGATGCACATGGTCGCCGCCTTCGCCGAGTTCGAACGCGGGATGATCCGCGAGCGAACCGCGGCCGGTCTCCGACAAGCCAAACTCGAGGGCCGCGTCGGCGGGCGTCGGAGCAAGCTCACCACTCGTCAGCGCGAGGAGATCGCCGAGAGTGTCCTGTCGGGCAGGCGGACGGCAGCCGACATGGCGCGGCTCTACCAAGTGAGTCAGCCGACGGTAAGTCGTATCGTGGCGGATGCGAGGTCAGGACTCGGCTGAAGCCGTCATGGACTTCTCCGGTACGATGACGAGCGACTGGTCGACCGCTATCGACCCTTCTAAGACATCTGCCTGCCTGTTGTCGTTTCCCGTAAGCTGCCGCTTCCAGAACGCAGCTATTTTACCATCGTCAAACTCAGCGAGCGTTACCGAGGCGTCCCATGCATTGGATCATCCAGGAGAACATGTTCTGGGAGAAGGCGGTCGAGCGTTTAGCGAAAACGCTCTCGCAACTCGACATCAAGCATACATCCGTCAAAGTCATCCCTTTCGACGGCGGGCTCGAGCCTGACATCGAAGTTTCCGAACCAGCGGTCGTCGTTGGCTCTATGTCTCTGTCGCGACATGCCGTGCGCAAAGGTTGGACACCCGGGGCGTGGATGAAGGCCGAGGGCTTCGGCTACGAAGCCTACATCGAAGCATTCGGCGACCTCATGCTGAACCATGAGGCCCGTGTCGTTCGCTTTGCCGACGCGCTCGACCACGACATGGAAGCCTTTTTCATTCGGCCGGACGACGATGGGAAGCTGTTCGCCGGCACGGTCATGGATCGCTCCGACTTCGCCGAGTGGCAAGCCAAAATCGCCTCGGCGGACTCGACATGGACGGTCACGCCGGACACCAAGGTCATCGTTTCCGCCTTGAAGACGATCCAAACGGAAACCCGTTTTGTCGTAGTCGACAGCGAGGTCATCACCGGCAGCCTCTACAAGGTGGGCGGGCGCGTTCGCTATGATGGGCAGGTTTCCCTTGCGGTGGAAGCATTCGCTCGTCAGCAGGCGCGGGTATGGACACCTGACCGCGTCTGCGTGCTCGATGTCGCGGAGACCGACGAGGGCATGCGGATCGTCGAGTTCAACAACTTCAACTCAGCCGGCTGGTACGAGTGCGACATCCGCAGGATCGTGATGGCCATCGAAGATTTCATCTGATCGAGGCAACAGCACCAAGGCCCTGCCGCTGTAGACCCGCCATCAGCTTTCGCCGATGCTCGTCCGGAAGCGGACGGTCGCCTTGCCACCCGGACCAGTCAATCGCTTCCCGCTCAGTTCTAGGCCGCCTGCTGGATTGGTGGCCTTCGCTACCGAATGCCGTAAAGACTCTTGTCTTGGTGGAGCTCGGCCTTGGAAGTCGCTTGGCAGTGGCTAGTCTCCGCGGGCGGTCCTAGCCCGCCCAGAGGCATGGGAGAACGCATGGCATACTGGCAGATAGCGGCAGGCTCGGACCAACGGACCTACGCCGACCGCTTCACGCGTCACGGCATGGCGTTCGTCGGTGGCGACGCGCAGGTGAAGACGATGGCCGGCGTGCAGCCCGGCGATGTCGTCGTCCTCAAGCAGGGCATGACCAGCATTCTCGCGGTCGGCCGCGTCGTCGAGCGGGACGGCCGGCACTCCGGTCTCAACGACAAGCATTGGCTGATGGATTTCGACGGCTGGGAGCTGCGGGCCTGGTGCTTCGTGGACTGGCACGAGCCCGACAAGCCTGTCCCGGTGAACGGCCTGACGCGAGCCACGATCCAGCGGGTCAACCAGGGTCACATCGTTGCCGAGGCCGATCGCATCCTCGCGGACGTTCCGGCCAAGGCCTCCTACGACCCGGAACCCGCCGATACGGCGCGCTTGACCGACGACCAGATGACGCGCGACCTGATCGACCACGGGCTTCGGCCGGGCGCCGCCGAGGAGCTGACCGTAGCGCTTCGGCGCATCCGCCTCCTGGCGGGTTTCTATCTCGGCCGGAAGTGGGACCTGACCAAGGAGCACGAGGCCCGGACGTTCCTCGTCATCCCGCTGTTGCAGGCTCTCGGGTGGGCGGAGCAGCGCATCCAGATCGAATGGACGATTCCCGACGTCGGCCGGGCCGACATCGCCTGTTTCCGGAAGCCCGTGCGGAAGGGGGACGAGGACTGTTCGATCCTCATCGAGACCAAGAACCTCAGCCAAGGGCTTTTCTACGCGACGGACCAAGTGAACCGCTACGCCTCGAAGATCCCGGCGTGCGAGGTGGTCATCGTCACGAACGGCTATTGCTATAAGGCTTACCGACGCGATCCTGCGACTGGCACCTTCCCGAAGTTGCCGACCGCCTATCTTAACATTCGAGATCCACGGACGAGGTACCCCCTAGACCCGGAGAACACCGACGGTGCGCTGGCCGTCCTTCAAATGCTGATCCCGAACTGATCCACCTCGGACATCGGACGGGATGACGGCGCTCCACTTAACCAGCTCGACGGAGGTCGCATGCATCCTCATGAAGGCTGGTGTCGACATCGACGACGTCGCCTCTCTGGGCGGACGGAGTAGCGAGACCACGTCTACCTGTTTGTCGGTAATTCACGAGGCGGATCGAATGGCAGCTTCTGCATTTTGCGCCCGAAAGGCGCTCACCCGTAAACAAACGCGCTACGCCATCAACAGGATGCCCTTATCAAAAGCCCAGCGTTGGAACACGCGAGCAGATCACCAGCTTACGTGCACCGCGCGTCATGGCGACATACAGGTGCCGGGCATCCATCTTGTCCGCTGAGAGGATCACCGCGACATCGGCCTCCAGCCCCTTCAGGAGCAAGGTGCTCCCGACAGCTCGGTTCGGTAGATCCCTGCCGAGTTGGCGATGCTCCTCGCGCATCCGGACGCAGGCAGCACGAAAGCCGTCGGCATCAGTGCACTGGCGAAGCGCCTGCATGCAGGCTCGATGGACGGCAGGGCGGTAGACCCTGACGCCCGACTGTCCGTTGATCTCCGACAGGAGAGCGAGGACGCGCCCGTGGCACCGATCGTCCTCGAACGCCATCGCGGCAGACTCGGCATCGCTGGCCTCCTTCCGCGCACGTCCACCCCGAAGCACCTGAACCCGTCGGACGAAGTCCTTGCCCCCGACGTTGTTCATGACGCTCTCGGCGAAGTCCACGATCACCTCGAGCGCGTTCGGTGCCGACAGGTCGAGCCGCTGCGAGAACATGACGAGGTCCTGGAGGTCGACGGCTTCGACGGTCACCGCGCCGGGTGTCTGGCTGGCGAACGCTCGTTGCGAGGCCGGATTGGTGCTCTCGCCGATGATCAGCACGTTGCCGCCCGCGACGGGGGACTTGGTGAGGCAGGCGCGCAGTTGGGATGGGTGGTCGCTTCCCGACCCGTCGAGCCGCACCCAGGTGACGTTCGGCCCGTTCCTCACATCAACGCGGCCGCCAGTCTCCAGGGTCGCGCGAACCTCCAGGAGCCAAGCGCCGAGATCGTGCGCTCCCGCGTTGATCCAGCGCCATGGGGTGTCCAAGGTCTCCGCCACCGGAAACGTCGCGAGGACGTCGCCGACCCAGTCCGCCATGCAGTCGATCTTGCCGAAGTTGAAGATCGCCTGCATCGGGTCGCCCAGCACCGCCGTCGGAACGAGAGCCGCGATCCCTGCGACGGTGGCATGCTGGAGGCAGGAGCAGTCCTGGTACTCATCGACGATCAGCCTGTCGTAGCTGGCCCGGATCACGTCGTCGACATGCCCGGCGGCAAGCAGCCCGGCCGCAGCTCTCCTCGCCTCCGCATAGTCGGGACGTGCCGCCTCGACGATCGCTGGGTCATGGCCCGAACGCGCGGGGAACGTCGATATGAGCCTCATCGCCCACCCGTCGATCGTCGACAGCCTGTAGGCCCGACGGGAGACCCCCGACCGCTCAAGCCTGCGGCGAAGTGCTGCGACGCCCGCGTGCGTGTGCGTGAGAACAAGGATTGGCAACGGCCGGGCATGGCGGAGCAACGCCGTGGCGATCAGTTCGGTCTTGCCGCATCCCGCGGGTGCGACGACCGAACCGCGCTCGATCGACAAAAGGTCCATGAGCCTTAGACTCCGTCGATCCATTTGAACGCATCGATTACGACCTTGGTCAACTGAGCGTCGGCCGTCCTGAGGTTCGGCCCCACTACGTCATGAGCCGCGTCTTCCATAGCGGTGATTTGCTTGAACCAGCCGCCCTTCTTCGCGGCGGATGCCAGCGCACCCCGCTCGTCGAGGCCCAGCCCGCCGAAGGCAATCAAGGTACGTAGATGCTCTAGTCCGTGTCTCCCTGCCGAAGTCGATTTGATGTGCTGATCGACGAGATCGGCCTCCTTCATCGCGACTGCGCTCTCCAGCAGAGCGCCAACCGCCGCGTCGCCGAGGCCGAGGAACAGTTCGTCCTCAACAGCATGGCCAGCCCGCCAAGCGAACACCTCGCCGCCCTGAGCGAGGAACGCGCCCTCCTCGGGTCCAGACGGCCTGTCGCTATCCCGAAGGACGGCGGTGCGATAGCCCATGGCGATGAACGCTGAGGCGCGCGCGAAGGTGTTGCTTCCGCCACCGTCCACCAAGCCGACACCATGGGCGGTCAAAGATGGATAGCCGTGATCCGTCCGGTAGCGATCGAGGCCCCGGACGAACCCGACCTCCGTCGCTCCCTCGCAGACCAGCACCGACCGCGACAGGAGCGCGTCGGGCGCGAGCCGCACGGCACCCTGCACGTCGCCCGCGACCGAGACCCGAACGATCGACACCTCTCCGGACGAGGTGCGTCGGACGACCTGGAGCTGATGCGTCGTGAGTTCCTTGACCGCGACCGGCGAGTGGGTCGTCAGGAAGGCTTGGAGCGGCGGGACCTGCTCCTTCGACCCCAGTTCCGAGAGTAGGCGGTGGATGCGGTGCGGCTCCAGTCCGTGCTCGAGTTCGTCCACCAGGATCATGGATGCTTGTTCGGCGACGAGCCTCTGCAAGCCGACGACCAGAAGACGGGACGAGCCAAGCCCAAGGCCCTGGAGGGGGACCCCGTCGGAATCGTGTAGCGACACGGTCCCGCTGCGGATGTCCATCGATCGCGGGTCGAGCATTGCCGTGACCCCAGTGCCCACCGGCACCCCCAGCCGATCTGACAGGCCCTGGACGGACTGGAGCGCCGAGGCGAGGTCCTTCGCGGCCTCCTCGCCGAACGTGGTCCGGGCGTCGCGTGCTGCCCGGCTCAGCACGGAAGACACATCGACCTTCTCGTCGGAAACCTTGCTGAGGACCGATCCGCGACGCCAGCCGAGATTATGGCCGCCGGCTCCCGCCAGCCGAGTCGGCGCGATGCGTGTCCTGTCGCCCCAAGACAGGTTCTTGGTCAGCCCTTGTCGGGACGCGCGGTCCGAGACCAGCGACCACTGAGGCTCGAGGTCCTCGCCGATCCGCATCTCGACGGTGATCACGGTCTCGAGGCCCTGCCCCGGCTCGTCCTCCAGCAGGCCGACCGTGCGGTCGAAGCCGCGCAGGAACTGGCCGTAGGACTCCAGCGCCATGAGGTTTCCGTCCAATGCCCCCAACGTGGCGGAGATCACGATCTCGCGCCCGCAGTCGAGCAGGTGGAAGTCGGCATCCCCGATCTGTGGCGCCCTGCGCGCACCAAGGCATAGGTCGATCGCTTCGAGGACGGTCGACTTCCCGCTGTCGCCGGGACCGACAAGGCAGTTGATGCCTTCTTCCGGAAGCCACTCGAGCGAGCGGATCCCTCGGAAATTCTGCACGCTTAGCTTCCTGATGCGGGTCATGTCGCGAGGCGCTCCATGCTGGCCGCAAGAGTGCCGACCACGTCATGGAGGAATCAGTTACGCCACGCGGGCCTGATTGTCAGTGGCCCTGCAACTTCATTCGTCCATGTACGTGCTCTCGAACGCCAGCCTCGCGTTCCCCGACGAGGTGCTGACGCCGGTGATGTCGCACGAGGTCTTCGACCGGACGGGGGCGGCCCCGGACAGGCTGAATCCCTGGCCCCGGTACTCCCCCCGGACTTCGTATGGCGCAGGCGCGCAGCCCTTCTTGTAGACGAAGGCGGTCCCGCGGATCGGCACCGACCTCGGGTCCAGGCTCCACGGCCGACCGCGGTAGAGCACCGTCCCCGGCTTCACGGTCCCGGCGATCGAGGCCTTTGGCTTCGCGTACACGATCACACCCTTCCCGGCGTCGACGATCATCTCGGACCCGTTGTGGTCGTATGGCAGGCCGTCGAGCGAGTTCAGGGAGACCACGTCGGCCTTTGTCGACGAGGACGGCGTCGGCTCCTCCTCCCCGCCGCCCAGCGCCGCCATGATCGCGCGATCGAAGGCGGCGCGCTCGGCCTTGGTCAGGCCCGCAGCCTTCATTCCGGCGCCGACGCGCCGTTCGAGCTTAGGTCCGGAGAAGAAAGAATACGCAGGAACCCCCAGGCTCGCGACCGCCTGCCCATCGACGTTGGCGGCGGTGATGTCGAGCGCGGCGCACTCCGCCAGCTTCTCCACGGTTGCTGTCCTCTTGAGGGACCCGTAGCACGTCTCGACCGCCTCGGCGGCGCCGCTGATCCCGCCCTCGCCGTAGATGCCGCGGAAGGCGGCTGCACCCCGCTCCGCCCCCGCCGAGACCGACCGCGACAGATCGGGACCGGCCATCGCGGCGGGCGACAGGGCGAGCATGGCGGCAATGGTCAGGACGCTGGCGGCTAGACGCATGAGGACTCCGTCGATCGTGGAGCCGTCACCCTGCCACGATCGAGGAAACCTTCGGTTGCCGAAGCCACTCGCATTCTCACGGATCGACGCCGAAACGCGGAGCTTCGACGGTTCGGGAATCCCGAACTAGATGCTTCGAGTTTCGAAACGTTCGTGACCGAGGCCGGATCGACGACCGAGCGGTTAGTTCGAACATCCCGAACTATCGAACGACAACACGAAGCCGGATGGTTCGACGGTTCGGGATTCTCGAACAATGGAGATGGTCGAGCGTTCGGGAGTTTCGAACCGAATGTTTCGACTTT
The DNA here is from genome assembly GCF_014196835.1 of Aureimonas pseudogalii. Taxonomy (GTDB): domain Bacteria; phylum Pseudomonadota; class Alphaproteobacteria; order Rhizobiales; family Rhizobiaceae; genus Aureimonas; species Aureimonas pseudogalii. Next base: position 21,086 of record NZ_JACIEK010000005.1, on the reverse strand, counting down.
CGAAGCGTTTTGCGCCTTCGACGTCCGGCCATGTGACGAGCCGATTTCCGAAAATCGCGATACGCTACAGGCTCTTACCCGGCGTGACAGCCGTCTTCGCCGAAATGCCTTTATTAGTTAGGGAGGGTCTTTGGGTAGGGCCGTTAGGAGCGGAGCGACGGTCGGCCCGTCTTCGGCCGACGCAGTCGGGCGCTTGACGAAGGCCCGTCCGGGCCTGACCCTGAAACGCAAATGACCCGGCCATATGGGATTGCCGTCCCGGCCGGGTCTTTGATGCGGTTCTGTGGAGGTGACGATGCGCGATCGAGCCGCACCCGTCAAGGCATGAGCATAGCGCCGGAGGCCTTCGAGTGGCTTCGCGCGCAGGCATACGAGCGCTGGGGCAGGATGCCGAAGGCCGAGCGCCAGGCGGGTGAGATCGCCGCGTGGGGCGCATCGGCCCTTACTCACTGGCGCGAAGGGCGACCGGACGGCGGCGACCTCTCCGACGCGCAGCTCGGGCGGACGGCGAACGATGTCGCGCGCTACATGGTCGAGCGGTACGGCCAGAAGCGTTCTCGGCCGGCGCCCCGCACGACAGCCGAGGGACGCGCCGTGGAGAAGAGGATCATCAGCGCCGTCGTCCCCGACTACCTTGAGGAAATTGGACAACCGGTGACTGCCAAGGCCGTCGCGCAGCACCTCGACGTGAGCGAGCGCAAGGCATCGCGCGCGCTGGCGACGGGCCGGGGCGCTCCGAAGCGCGACGCCCGCGTGGCCGCGTTGGACGGGCACGGACGCATCCTTCACGAGATCGCGGAGGCGCTCCTCCCCGTCGATGGCTTCTGCGTCCTTCGCGCGAGCGACATCGCGGCTCGCCTATGGTCGGACCCGGCGGAGACGGATGCCGCCCGTCGCAAGCGGCGAGAGAGGCTCCTGAAGGCGTTCGCGCCGCTTGCGCTGCTGTCGTTCCATGTCGTTGCCAAGGGCGACCTCTTGGCCCTCCGCCGCGGCCGAAAATGGAAGCCCGAGGATGCCGCCGCTCGCCTGGCAGCCGCGGCCGAGAAGCCCGGCCGCGTCGCGCCTCTCCCCGTCCCGCGGGACAAGGGCTTGTTCTGGGAGTCCGCCGAGGTCAGGGGCCTGATAGCTACCCTCCGCGTCTCCCTCAGGGGTGGCGACCGTCCAGACGTGTTCGAGGACTTCCTTGCCATCCAGCGCCTCGTGCATGACGGACGCGCGGTCATGGGCATCTACCACTTCGCTCATCGGATCAGCGGCAGCATCAACCACTGGTGCAATGACCTTCCGTCCTTCTTCGCCCTGGCGGCCGTCGGGAAATGGGGCATCCGGACGGAGCCGACCGTCAGCCATGCACTCAGCGAGATCGGCTGCCGCATTACGATGCTGGAGGAGGATGGATGCTGGGGCCGCTCCGCCTTTGACACGGTGCAGACCCTGCTCTCGTTCGAGTCGCGCGGCGTGGCTTTCATCGAATGCTTCGATGACGATGCGCGCGCCCGGATCGAGGCATTCCAAGCGATCGTCGACGTATCCGATGCCGACGGCTGGATCGACGGCAGCACCGCGCTCAAACTGTGCGACCGCCTCGCCCGCGAGGAGCGGGATGGAACTTGGTCCGCAGACTCTTGGATCAAGTACGGCGCGCCGTTCTAGGCCATCGGCACCGTCCGGTCGGCATGGCCGGAAAGGACTGACACGGCCGCGAATCCTTGCCATCGCGCCGCGAATCCTTGTCAACGCGCAGGTGCAATCAAAGCGCGATCCCTCGAAAATTCGAGTTCTTGTCAATGATTACCCCTGATTGCAATCTGAATTCTTACTGAGAATTTCTTACCGGAATCCGGTCCTTTCGAGGATTTTTCCTCCGATCGAATCCTTGTATGCGTCCTTCCAGATGCCCTCCGTATCCTCGTTTCGAGCAAGATATTTCAAGTAATCAAATTGGTACAAGTGTCTGTATCTGCTGAATTTTATAAAATAAATCAATTGCACGGCGGGACGGACGCGGGGCACGTTAGGAGGTGACGGAGCCGCTTGGTCGCAGGCAAGTCCGTCGATCGAGAAGATGCAACCTGATAGGAGAATGCGATGTCCGACGTGGACGACATGCAGGCCGCGGGCGACGCGGCGCAGACGACCCGGGGCGAGGTGATCGCCTTGGACGGCGGGGCGCTCGAAAACCCCGCGTTCGTGAGCCACAAGCGCGGCCGGAACTGGGGTGCCGTCCTCAGCGGCCCGAACGCCGCCCGCATGCAACGCACGTTCCTCGCCGCCCGCGGGGCGACGGTGGACGTGTCCGACGTGCAGCCGGGGCAGGTCATCGAGCTCGGCGGCGACTACGTCACGAGCGGCGGGAACCGCCACTACGATCGCCGCTACTTCCTTGTCCTCGACACGGACAGCGAGGAGCGCATGACCGCCGAGCAGCACGACACCGCCGCCAAGGCGCTGCGCGCCGCCCGTGAGCTTGCGAAGGGCACCAGCCTCCCCATCCCCTCTGCCGCGTCGATCATCGACGCCGCACCTGTTCTCTAAGGCGGAGCGACCATGCACATCACCAAGGTCGTCGGCGGACTGCGCTACGACACCGCCAAGGCCGAGGAAATCTGCCGTCTCTCGAAGGGGCGTCCGGGCGACTGGAGCACCGAGGAGACCGCCCTGTACCGCACGTCCAAAGGTGCGTTCTTTCTCGCCGGAGAGGGCGGCGCCCGCTCGCGCTGGGGGAAGCGTGTCAGCGATGGGTTGACCGGTGGCGAGGGTTTGATCCCCGTCACCGTCGAGGAGGCCCGCGACTTCGCCGAGGAGAACGCCGACGCGGAGACCGTCGAGGCCTTCTTCGAAGTCGAGGAGGCCTGACATGCGCTCGCAGATCGAGAGCACGATCGAGCACCTCGAGAAGAGCGGGCGGGCCTGGGACGCGCCGCTCCACGCCTACGGTTCCGACGAGCCGCGAACGGCTGCGATCGGACTTTTCCCCTCCGGATGGCTCGCACTTATGCCGGACATCCTGGACCCCTACAGCCCCGTCGAGGACGGGTTCTCGAAGGCGCTCGTTCCGGTCTACGGCGGCATCCGCCGCGATGCGCTGGTCGAACTCCTCCGTCGCCTCGCGACCGATCTCAAAGCGATCTTCGACGGTGTGGCGGACGGCACCTTCAACGAGGAGGCCCTGGAACTCCTGGAGAGCATGAGGACCGAAGCGGGACGGCGCGGGTTCGGGGAGAACGACGGCGCCCGCATCGAACATGTCGTGGACCACGTCGGAGACTCGGCGGGCGACCTCGGCATCGCGTCGGACACGACAGACGACGACCTCGTCCGGATCGAAGAAGCGCTCAGGGCGGATGCCGTCGCGCAGGAGATCGTGCTCGTCGGCAACGTCGGTGCCTTCCTGCGGGAGGTCCGCGAGGACGCTGCCGAAGACGACGCCTGAACAGCGGCGGGCTTCATGCCCGCCCTTCATCCGAAGGCCGCAGCCGGCCCTGGGATGAAGGGCGAAAGACCTTCCCAACCACTGGAGATATCAATGAACCTGCATCCCGCGGGCGGCATCCAGCCGCCCCGAACGGACGAACTTGACCTGACGAAGCCGCTCTCCGCCTGGATGCCGACGCTTTGGTATCCCGGCTACATGGACGGGATGCCCGACCTCCTCATCGGGCGGCTCCCCGCGTCGTTCGAGCAGCCGTACAAGCTGTTCTACGTGGAGACGCCGGGTGAGCGCGCGGCGCTGCTCGCCGCTCTGGAGAAGCCCGTCCCGGTGAACGGCGACCTCGTCGATTTCCGCGACGGCCCCGACCGTACCTGCTCCCGGCGGAGCCGACTGCGGGTGTCGGACCTAACGGTCTACCTCTACGTGCCGTCTGAGCCGAACTGGCCGTTCTTCCTCGTCACGGCGTATCCGGACGCGGTCGTGCGGGAGGTCGGGCCAGAGGAGTTCGGCCGCGAGCGCTACACCATCGAGCGCTTCTCGACGGAGGAGGAGGCAACGGCCTTCATGACCCGGCTGGGCCTCATGGCAGCAACGGAGGGAGCCGAGATCGACATCACCGCCCCCGACCGCCGTTCCGTGAATTGACGAACCCGGCGGGCTACGGCCCTTCGCCCTTTACCAAGCCGCCGGGCTGACCGGCGCCGCAACGGGACGCGGACTTCCGGAGAGACAACATGGACATCGAGAAAGATTTGACGCCCTCGCGCGAGGGCGATCGGCCGCCCTATGCCGACAGGTGGCACACCCTGTCCGACTGGATGCGTGTGAACATGCGCTCCAAGGACCCGCGCTACTGGACCGCCGAATTTCCCCACGAGGTCACCGGGACCGAGATCGAAGGTGTCGCAGGCGTGCCGAGGGGGTGGACGGTCCAGCTCTTCGTGATCGACAGCGACGATGAGGTCCGCGCCGAGGTCCGCGCGTTCTTCTTCGCGCCCGATCGCTCTGTCACGGTCTCGGTCGTGCAGATGCCCGACGACATCGCGGCGCGCAAGGACTTCTACCGTCGATACATATGGGAGCCACACGACCTCGCCGCAGAGATGTGGGAGCGGCGCGAAGCCAGGGCTGCCTGACACCGACCCCGGCGGGCTACGGTGCGCCGCCCTCCACCAAGCCGCCGGGGATCACCGGCGCCGCATCGGGACGCGGAGTTCCGGAGAGACACCCCATGGACATCGAGAAAGATTTGACGCCCTCGCGCGAGGGCGATCGGCCGCCCTATGCCGACAGGTGGCACACCCTGTCCGACTGGATGCGCGTCCACCTGCGCTCCAAGGACCCGCGTTTCTGGTCGGACGCATACCCCCACACGATGACCGGCATCGCTGTCGATCACGTCGTCGGCATGCCGCACGGCTGGACCGTCCACCTCTGCGTGGACGACGGCGAGGCGATCGCCATGTTCTACCCGCCCGCCGAGAGGCAGGGCACGGTTTCGGTCGTGAGCCGGCCCGACGACATCGCGGCGAGGATGGACCTCTACCGCCGTTACATCTGGGAGCCGCGCGATCTTGCCGCCGAGATGTGGGAGCAGCGTGAGGCTGCCTGACTACGACCACGGCGGCCTCGCGCCCGCCGCCCTCCACCAAGCCGCCGGGGATCACCGGCGCCGCAGCGGGACGCGAAGTTCCGGAGAGAACCAATGGACATCGTTGAAACTGCAATGCCCCCGCGCGTCCGCGCGGGTGCGATCCGCCACGCCTTGGACCTCCAGACCGTAGGCCGGAAGTCCGGTACGGTCGCCGACCAGATTTTGGCCTTCGCCACGGGCGGGACGGCGGGCTGCTCATCGGGCCGCGCGATGGCGCGCCTCTTCCTCGTCCTCACCCAGGGCGCGGCGATCCCGCTGGGCGACACCGACATCGCGCTCGACAGCACGCGACAGGCTTGGTGGCGGGTGGCGATGGACGAGTACGGCCGGGGCATGTGGGGCGGCACGAGCGACGGGGCGGAGCGTGTCCGCGCGCGGCATCCCGAAATCGCCCGCGAGGCGGACGCGGCAACGGGCGTCTATCGGGCCGCGAAGGGCTGACGAGGCGGCGGGCATCTTGCCCGCCCTTCTCCCGGCCGCCGCGCAGCGCGACGGCTCGGCGAAGGGCTTTCCTTCCGGAGACATCGACCATGAGAAGCGAATCCGCCGCGATCGCGGCCATCAAGTCCGGCGAGCGGACGATCAGCGACTACGGAACGGCATCGACCAGCGAGTGGCTGACGCTGTGCCTCGCGCTGGCGCGGTACGACGGACTCGAGGGCACCGGATACGAGGCCAACGAAGCAGCCTGGGACCGCCTGAACGACGCTCAGCGCGCCATCGTGCGCGCCGAGAACCCCACCTTCCGCGCGGCCGAGTTCGACGGCCCGTCGAGGTACATGTAGGAGCCGCGCGCATGAAGCTCCAGCTCCCCGCCACCCTTCGCGCGATCGAGGCAGGCATGCTCCTGCCCGTCGTCTGGGATGTGAACCTCCCTGGCCAGACCGACCGCAATGCCGTTGTCGGTGCAGCCTGGGCCGAGATCGAGATCGGCGGCGTCTTGCTCTCCGTCGAGATCGAGCCGTCGCGTGCCGCGGACGGCTACGTGTGGACCATCGTCGGCCGGGCCGACGATACCCTGCTTCACGGCATCGCGGCCACGATGGACGATGCGAAGGCATGCGCCATTGTGGCCGCGGTTGCCCTCGTCGGCGACATCCTCGCCGCCTGACCTGGACGCCGTCGCCGACCGCCCGCACGCTGGTCTCCTGACCCACTCAGGAGACCCCCCATGCTACCGACGACCCTTGTCCTCGCCCTCTGCCGCCGAACGGCACTACGCCGCCTTCTCAGCCTCGCCGGGTATCTCGGCGGGGCTATTGCCGTCGTCTACGGTGTCGCGCTCTTCAACACTGGACCCGCTTTGAGCGACGTCACCCTCGCGTCCGGTTACTGGCTCTGCGGAGGACTCTTCGCGATGATCGGGACCTACGAACTCCGCGACGCGATCCGTACTGCCTGCAAGCCCGATCCGATCGAATCCTGACCTTCCTGGACGCCGTTCCTCAACACCTCTACGGCATTCTTCCGGGGCTGACGCTCATGCCCAAGCGCGGGGCGTCGATCGCTGCGCGGCCGAGGCAGCTACCCCCGGCGGGGATGCCGCAAAGCGAGGCCGGAACGGCCACAGGGGCGGCCAAGAGAACGACAGGAGATCGGACATGGGATCGGCAGCACTCGCAATCACCGCAGGCATCGAGAACCGCTGGCTTCGTGGCCTCGCCGTCCTCGCCCTCATGGCCTCCCCGGTCATCATGCTCCTCGGCTTCCCGTTGATGGTCGCGGCCATCTGGGTCCTCGTCCGCTAGGATGACGGTCCTCTACCACTACAGCGACACGGCCCGCCTGCCCTGGATCATCCAGAGTGGCGAGCTTCGTCCCGGTCGGAATGCCATCGGCGGATTCCCGGAGCCGGACTTCCTGTGGGCGACGTCGGACCCGCAGGGAGACCGGACGGCAAGCGCGCACCGTGGCGACTACTGGCGCCGCGGTGCGCTCTGGCACGTCCGCTTCGTCCTCGATGCCGTTGACTTCGCTCGTTGGGCGGATACCCGCGACAGCCTGCCGGGCTGGACCGCCGACCACGTCGAGCGGCTCGAAGCCGCGAAGAGCGCATCGCCAGCGGCGTGGTGGTATCGCGAGGCATCGTTGCCCCTGTCGGCCTGCCGCGCCGTCGAGGTGCGATCCTACGCCGTCAATCGATGGCGGGAGGCGCTTCTCGGGCAGCCGATCGGTGTCGATGGCGGCGCCGGCCTCTCGATCACCATCGGAACCCGCGCCTTCGCGTCCTCGCGGGAGGCCGGGGCGGGTCCCGGCGGAGGCGACATCTATGCCATCCTGTAGCGGCACTGGCAGAACGAGAAAAGGGCACCCACGCGGGTACCCTTTCGTTCGCCGACCGTACCGGACTTCTGGCCTACACCTTGTCCGCCGCCGCCCCCGCCGCTGCACCTACGGCCGGACCGCCTGCCGCCGAGGCCCCGAGCTTGGCCGCGCTCTCGGTAGCGCCCTTCGCGGCGTCGTCGCCGCCTCCGCCCTTGCCGGACTTCCCGGAGCCGGGCTTCGGGACGTGCCGATGCCCGCCCGAGATCGCGCCGACCACTGACGATCCAGCGTCGTCGTCGCCCCATCCAGACGCGGAATAGCCGATGAACTCCGCCACCTTCTGAGGCATCGTCGTCACCGTTTTGTAGCTCCAAAGGATGATCTGCCACTCGACGTACAGCATCACCGCGACGGAGATCAGCACCCCGGTTCCCCCGATTGTGTATCCGACCTGCGATCCCTTGAAGGCGGCGTTGTATCCGGTAAGGAAAATGTTGAGGATCGTGATGTTCATCATGTGCATCGCCACGAAGGCGGCGACCGTGACGATGGGTCGAAGCATGATCCCGACGAGCAGGCTGATGTAGCCTTGTTTCTGCGCCTGTCCGACGAGTTCCGGCTCGTCGATCCGTACATGCAGAAAAGCCCAGATCACGACCGCGATCGCCGCCTTGACCACCTCCCAAGCCCAGGCGACGAGCGCGAACGTCATGAACACGAATGGAATGATCGGGACCACGTAGGCCAGCATCGCGCCGACGACCCAGGCACCGCCGATGATCGGCCAACCCGCGATCATCAGGAAGTCGAGGACGCCGCCGCCGATCCCGCCGAAGATGCCGGACGCGGTGTAGGCCGCGAGCGCCAGCCCCCACGCCGCTTGCGCGGACACCATGAGGATGCCGCCGAGGCTCATGAGGTCCCCGATCGGATCGGCGCGCGGCCCCTCGTACCCGGTCAGATAGTCGGTCAGAGGCACCGTGACCGACTGCTCGATCGTCGCCAGGAAGTTCCCGCCCTCGGCGGCTTTGCCCGTGAGCTCGGTTCCGGTCGCCAGTGCCGAGACCGCCGACTCCCGCCGTAGCTGGCCGTCCACGAGCGCCAGCGCCGTGCCGACTGGACCTGCCATGGACTCCCACGCGGCCGGGTCCGGCGCCGTCCGCTGCGCCCGCTCCGACACCGCCTCGGCGGACGCGAGGGAGGCATGCGCCATCACCCTGTAGTACGAGCCGAGCGCGTAGAATCCGCGCTCCTCGATGTCCCGGAGCACGGTCTGCCTCATGCCGGCGTCGTCGCCCGTCGAGAGGCCCGCTGCGACCTTCGAGAGGCCCCTGTCGTACCGCTCGCCCGCAGCGCGCAGCTCGGCGTCGACGGCCGATCGCAGGATGCCAAGTCCAGCATAGGCCGCGTCCGCGTCTGGCCCGGCGACATGCGTCGAGGATGCCGTCCGCGCGGCCTCGGCGAGACGATCGACGAAGGGCAGCGCGCGCACCTCGGAGACCACGGTCGCGACCGCCTGACGACGGGCCGCACCGAACGCCCCGTCTCCGAACCCGGCCGCCGTCGTCAGCATCAGGGACCCGCAGGCCCGACCCCAATCCCAGGCGTAGCCGGTCACCCGTTCCGGCTCGTCGGTCCCCCATGGGAACCAAGACTCCCGAGCCGGCGAACGGACCTCCTCTCCGGCCGGCGACGGCTGCGCGGCCGCCCCGGCACCGTCGATCACCTGCCACGTCCGCGACACCGCGTAGGTCCGCGCGCAGACCTCGCTTTCGACCACCGCGAGGACGACGTCGCGCCCGCCCGCCGAGACCGGCGACAGCGGATGGCCGTCGCGCAAGATGAATTCGGCGGCCGACCCCGCCGCCGCGTTCGCGGCGTTGATCCCGGGGCGAACGAATCCATCCCTCAAGATGTAGTGGACCGTCGAGAGACCGCCCGCGCCGATCGGCACGAGACACCCGAGTCCGACGACCACGCGGACCATCGCCATGGCGCCCGACTGCTGGTCGGACAGTGCCTCGCCCTTCCTCGCCGCGCGCACGATCGCCATCAGGATCGAGTACCCGAGGTAAATCGTGGCGACGACGACGAGCGTCGCCGAGAGGTAGCGGATGACGGTCGCGAATGCCGTCACGTCGTCGCCCATCGGCAGGATTGTCGTCGCGATCTTCCAGGCGACATCCGTCGCCGGCGGCTCGCGAAAGAGGTCGGCGGGATTCACTGGCTCGGCTCCACGTCGTGCTGCGCGGCCGACGTGCTGCCGACGAAGAGTTCGGCATCGCGAGCCGACATCCGTGCGACCAGTGTCACCAGCACCTCGGCCGGGACCGCACCTTCCCGCACGGCCGATAGGAGAGCCGCACCGGCCACGATCTTGCGGCGCGAATCCGCCCGCCGCTCAGCATCGCGTAGCGTCGTCGTCGCCGCCGCGAGGCTTGCCTCAAGCCGCGCCTTCCGCTGCCCGAGCTTTGCCAAGTCCACAACCATCGCACCTGTCCTCCCCCGTCACGCCGGTCAGCCATTCCGCCGGCGGATTCCTCGTTCGTGGAGCGGAAGAGTCCGCCCCCGTCGATCAGGCCTCCCATCGGTTTTCCGAGGTTTCACGAGGCCCGGAGGCGCCCCAAGCGGGACGCCCGAGGACAAGCGTCAGGCATCCGCTTGCGTCGAGCAAATCGGCGCCCAAGCATCGACGTGGGGAAACCAGTTCCTGGCGAAGGCGCGATTATAAGTTGGACTGCGTTCAACTTTCGCGCCCTGCGGGCCAGGACCTCCCCGTCGCCGACGAGGAGAGATCGCATGCCGTCCACCCATCGCCGGATCGTCGAAGCCGCGGGAGCAGCCTGGCACCATGCCTCGGCGCTCCAGCGTAATGCGGGCGTGGCTATCTCGTCGCGCGAGCGCGATGCGCTGACGGACTATCGCGACGAAGTGCGGGACACATGGCTCCGCGCCATCGAGCGCGCCCGGCGCGAGGAGAGGCGGCGGAACGTTTCCGCAACACTTGCCGCGCTCGACTACGGCGCGGACGACGAACTCGAGTTCGGCTTCTACGCCGACGGCGACTTCGATTTCTCGGGAGTGGAGTGGGGCCACGAGTGACCTCCCTTCTGGACCACGAAGCCCTTTGCCACGTCCGCGCGTCGATCATCCAGCGCTCGCGCGGCAAGAGTAGCGTTGCGGCCGCCGCCTACCGCGCCGCCGCGCGTCTGACCGATGCCCGCACCGGGCAGACGTGGGACTACAGTCGGAAGCGCCAAGTCACGGATTCCTACGTCATGGCCCCGGCCGGGTCCGCCGCCTGGGTCTACGACCGAGAGCAGCTCTGGTCGCGCGTCGAACTTGCCGAGAAACGCCGCGATGCCCAGACCGCGAGAGAACTGCAAATCGCGATTCCGCGTGATCTGCCGCGCAGCGCCTGGGGTGCCTTCATCGGCGACGTCGGCGCTCCCTACCTCGCCGCCGGGGCCGTGCTCGACGTCGCCCTCCACGAGCCGCGCGCGGCGGACAGGGGCGAGCAGCCGCACGTCCACATCCTCATTACGGTCCGGGCACTTGATCCCGCGTCCCCGACCGGATTCGCCTCGACCAGGAACGCCGCCGTCTCCGCACTCCTGACATCCGGCGGGAGCCATGGTGGCGGGGCCCGTGGCGATGCCCTGAAGCGAGAGCGCGAGCGCGTCGCGACGATCATCAACACGCATCTCCGCGCCACTGGTTCCAAGCGCCGCGCGGACTCACGATCGTACGAGGCTCGCGGGGACCCTCGGACCCCCGAGCCGCCGATGGGCGAGCAGCGCGTTGCCGCCGTCCGACGTCGACGGACGCACGATCGCCGATCAGCGGTCGTGACCGGCCTTCGCGAGACCCGACGCATCGAAAACGAACTCATCGAAACGGAGAAGATCATGGCTTTGTCTGCCCGCGGATTCCCCCGCGCCCCCGCCCGCAAAACCCGCGAACCGCACCAGCAGGACTACAAGCTCGGCTTGTTGAAGGACCGTTTCCCCGATGCCGTCCTCTCACCCACGATCGGCGAATCCTTGTACCTCGTTGACGTACGCGACCCGCGTCGAACCAGGACGCTCCTCCGCGACGGCGCGTGGGTCGAGAGCGACGACGAGTCCGGCACCGTCTCCTTATGGGGACCGCGCTCTCAGAACGCCGCCGCCCTCGCCGAAGCGATCAGCGCTTCCACCGGCTACGGCATCGACCGCGTTGAGCGCACCGCCTCCGCCGCGAAGCCTGGCAAGACCCGCAGGAAATCAGTGGTTTCCGAGGACGAAGCGATCAGCTTGGCCGACAAATGGCGTCGCCGGGGCTTCTCCGACGTGACGGAAAGTCCCGCGGGGGTCCGCGTGGGTCTCGGCGGACGCAGCCGCCTCCTCGACAGCGGCGATCACGTGGACCTCCACGGCCCCGTCAGCGACGAATCCTTGCGCGCTCTCGCCAGCAAGGCCGCCGAAGACTGGTCGGGCAGCTTGACGCTGGACGGTCCATGGCCGGCCGAGGCTCAGGCCCGACTCTGGTTGGAGTGCCAGCGCCAGGGCGTGACCCTCGCAGACTACACACCGCCGCCCGCCGTTGCGGCAGCCTGGGCGGCCGAGTCGGGTTCCGTTGCCGACACCGCGACGAAACTTCGCGCCGTCCGCTCCGAGACCGCCGAAGCCGACCTCCTCCTCGGCGCGGCAGCAGGCGACGTTGCGAGCCTTAAGAAGTTGGAACCCGCCCTCCGGGCTTTCGTGACCGGCCATCTGGACGACGATCAGCGCCGCGACCTCGTGAAGGCCGACCGCGAAGAGATCGTCGCCGTACTCGGCGAGTTCCGCTCGATCGGCGCAACGGAACTGGCACGCCAGAAAGCCGATCGCCTGGCCGGACGCTCCTGGCTCACGGAGGGCCCGGCGAAGCCAGGCACCGCCACCCCGCCGCCGGCGCAGGACGCCGCGCCCGTATTCGGGCGACGCTCGACTATCGCCGACTGAGGAGACCAGGATGCCCGCCCACGACCTCGCCCCCGACTATCGGTCCCGCCAGATCGTGCGGGACCTCCAGGCCTTCGCGGCCGACCCCCGCGTCGGTCACGGCGTCGCGCTGCGCGACGACCCAGACCTCCGCCGCTTCGCGGCCGACCTCCGCGCGGGCGACTGGCATCGGATCGCGGATGCCGATCCCGATAACCTCGCCGCCCGGCTGCCCGACTGGCGGGAACGCGGCCGCGCGCTCCTCGCCCGCGACACCGCGCTCGTGTCGGACTACGCCGCCGCGCAGGCGGGCGACGACGCGGCGCGCGATCGCCTGCGGGCATCCGTCGAGGGCGGGCACGGCGAGCCGGACCTCGCCCGCGCGTCGAGATGGGATACCACCGACCGGAGCTGCATGTCCGTCGCAGAGGCCGCAGCCGATCTCGCGTCCTACGCCGAGGCCCTTGCGGAGGACCGCGTGGAGTACGTCGGCGACGAGGACTGCGACGAATCCGAGCACGAGGCAGACGACGACATCCGCGACTACGAGGAGGGCGACGCGCCGGGCAGGTACTACCGATGACCGGCATCGCGGACGCTCTCGAATCCCGCCGGGACGCGAACACTCTGCGGCGGTACGTCCGCGAGCGCGCCGCTGGCCGTGGCGCGACCGAGTGGGCGGTCTACGACGACCGCCTCGGAGCGTGGCTCGCCGCCGACGAAGTGACGGCCACTACGTCTGGCCGCGCGTGGCGTCGCGTCCGTCAGCCCTCGGAGCCATGGTGCGGGACCCTCGGCCGGGACCTCTCGATTGCGCGCGACGACCTTCTCCAGGCCGTCTTCGCCACCCTCGCCGACGACGACCTCAGCGCATGGCGACGCCTCTACCTCGAAGCCGATCGCGCCCCGTCGCGCTGCCTGACGGACTGGCGCGCGCGCGGCCGGCGTCTTCTCGCCGCCGTGTCCGGCGAACCCGGAGCGGAGGGCGGAACCCTCGCCGGGCGGTTCGCGGCGCGGGGAACGGGCAAGCGGAGCCTCGCGGCTGTCTGAAGCGTTGCGGCCAGCCATCGAGGCATTAAGGTCCCGCTATGGGTAGGAGCGATGCCGCATGGAACAGCATACGGAACTTGATTCGCAGCGGCAGGCGATCCGTGAGGCTGCCTTGAATGAAACGATCATCGAGACCCGCCATAGGTTGGCTACCTTCGCCTCCGAGGTGTTTCACGACGTCGGCAGGGAACTGCACGTAGTTGGGCACCTGATCGGCTCGGATCGGACGAACGGGACGTCGCCGTTCGGTCACGGGGATGACGCTACCGTTGCTGTCTCCATGCTCCTCCGGATCGGAAGCGAACTTGTTTCCGCGAGCTCGGACCTTATTGCAGATGGGCGCGCCTATGCGGGTTCGGCGCTCATCCGCCAGTTGGTAGAGATCGAGTACCTCGCCTGGGCCTTCGAGACCAAGAGCGAGGAAGCCGCTCGGTGGTTGCGCAGCACCCACGGGGAGCGAATGACGTTCTTTACCCCAGCGAAATTGCGGAAAGCGGCGGACGGGCGGTTTCGTGGCGTCGACTACGGTTACCACTGTGAACTCGGCGGCCATCCAGTTCCGCAGTCCTGGCAACTTCTAGGGGATGACGGCGGCCTCGGTCAGCTCATGCTCTCCGATTGCCTTGGGCATACCGGACGCATCTGGGATCATGTGGTTCGTTGGGCGCATGGACATCCGCTCGGCCAAGGCGTTTCATCGCGATCTACCGAGATGCTGACGAGGTTCGGGGACTGGAAGCGCATTGATCCTCTGACGGAACTTCCACCGCCGCCCGAAGCCTTCCCCGAACGCTGGTAGTGCCGTCTGACATCATGGGCGGTCCTGCCACGTCGCGTTGATCGCCGGAGCAGGAAAGTGCCACCCGCCTCCGACTTGTCGCTCAGGCGGCTCGCAGGAAGGCCGTTTTAAGCCCTTCGACCCCTCGGCGGCACTCGGACACCCCGGAACGGCTCTCGTCGCCCTGCCGGAACGCCGAAGCGCATGAGGAGGCCAACGAGGCAGGGATGACCCTTGACGGGGTTGCGGCGTGCTCGTCGGGGGCAGTCGGTCCCGCCCCGCCTTCGGCGTCGCTCCTGCGGCTACCCCGAGGGCCGATCTCGCACCCGAGACTCCCGCGTCGCCGGCGATGCCGTCGCTATGCTCGCCGCTCCGGTACTCTGAGTTCCTTCGGTGGACCCACTCGGCAACCTTCTGTCAGCCGAGCGCCAAGTCGGTACGACGTAGCGAACAAGTCCCGGACACCTCAGCCGTTGCCCCGTAGCGCCGAGACGAGCGGCAGCCGCGTGGCCGCGAAGGCGGGCAGCGCCCCCCCGAGGCATCCGACGAGGAGGGCCAAGGTCCCGGCCTGAAGCATGGCGAGAGGCGTGACGCTGAGCCGGAAGGCCAGTTGCGTGTCGTTGGCTCCAAGCGTCGAGGCCTGCCAGCCGTCGAGGATCCCCCAGGACGCGACGGCGCCAAGCAGGCCTCCGGCAAGCGAGAGCAGCGCCGCCTCCGTGAAGGTCGCGGTGAAGGCTGCCACGCGGCTGAAGCCGAGGACGCGGAGCGTCGCGATCTCGACCGAACGGTCGGAGACCGAACTCATCATCGTGTTGAGCGCGCCCGCCGTTGCGCCGACCGCCATGAGGAGCGCGATCGGCCAGCCGAAGAGGGTGACGAGGCGCTCCGTCCGCGCCGACTGGCCCGCCAGGAACTCGGCCTCGGAGACGACGGTCAACGGTGTCGTCGAGATCGTCGGCAAGGAGGCCTGAAGCGTGGCGAGGCCGTCCGGCCCGGCGAGCCGGGCGCGCAGCGTCTGGATTTCCCCCAGACGGTCGAAGGCCGAGCGGACGGCATCGAGGTCGGCCCAGATTTCGGACTCCGCCATGCCGCCGTCGGCCGAGAGGATGCCGGCGACGGTCCAGTCGACGGGGCCGAGGCGGATCGTCTTCCCCGGCACGAGGCCGCCGAGATCGCGGGCGAGACGGGCGCCGACCACGATCTCGCGCGATTCCGGCGCGAAGACGCGACCTTCGCCGATCGACGCGCTTGCGCGCAGGGCCGGGCCGGCCGTCTCCATGCCCCGTAGAGCGATCATCCGGGACGTGCCGTCCACGCCCGTCGCCTCCACCGGAACGAGGATCTCGCGCGAGAGGAGAAGGTGTCCGGCCGGATCGTCCGCGATGCCGCCGGAGGTGCCGGCAGCCGCAAGGCTACGGGCGGCTTCCGGGGGAATGCTGGAGCCGACCTCCTGAGTGCCGCCGCCGAGGACGATGGCGACGTCGGGCGAGCCGCCGGTGCCGAGCGTCTGGCGAAGACCGGCGGCCATGAACAGGAAGCCGATCAGCACGGCGACGACGAGGGCGACCGAGAGGACCATGGAAAGCGAGATCGCGGTCCGGCGCGGCAGGCTGGCGAGCGAGGCTCTCGTCAGGACGAGCATCTGGCGTGGAAGGGAGGACATGCGGCTACCTCGACTTCAGGGCGTTGGCGATGGGCATGCGCATGGCCTGTATGGCGGGAACGAGGCCCGCGAGAAGGCCGAGCGCGAGAAGGATGGCGACGGCCTTGGCGAGGACGACCGGCGGCAGAGCGAGGCCGAATTCGGCGCCGAGGAGGAGCGAGCCGGCCTTGGCGAGACCGAGGCCCGCGAGACCCCCGACGAGGAAGACGAAGAGCGTCTCGCCGAGCACCAGCGCCATGACCCGCCGGCGCGAGAAGCCCAGCACCTTGAGGACGCCGATCTCGAACGTCCGCTCGCGGATCGCGAAGACCATGGTGTTGACCACGATCATCAGGATCGTGACGAAGGCGGCCGAGGTGACGAGGGTCACGATCAGCCCGAAATCGGCGATCTGGCGGATCAGCGCCTCGAGGAAGGCCTTCTCGGACTGCGTCCGCGTCGGGGCCGCGGAGCTTGCGAACATCGCGTCGATCCGGGCGGCGAGGACGCCCGGCGACATGCCGGGGCGCGGCACGACGACGATGCCGTCGACCGTGTCCCGGTCCCGCGCCCGGGCGGCGTTCACGTAGTCGTAGCGGGCCAACATGAAGTGCGTGTCGACGTCGGTCCGCGCGCCGTCGAAGATCCCAGCGATCTCGAAGCTCCAGGTCCTCGCGCCGTCCGCCCGCATCGTCTGGAACGGCGTAAAGGCGAACCGCTGGCCGACGCTCCAGCCCATGGTCTCGGCCAGCGCCCGGCCGACGAGCACCCTGTCGCGTGCGCCCGCCAGCCCGGCGAGGAGGTCCGGCGTCAGGCCGAGTTCGTCGCCCATCGTCGCGGCCATGGAAGCGGGATCGACGGCGCTGGCGACGGCGACGTTCCGCTCCGTTTCCACGAAGCCCCGGATGCGGGCCGAGTAGGCGGCGAATGCCACGTCGGGGTCGGCCGCGATGCGGGCGAAGTGGCTGAGCGGCAGGGGCTGCGCCCGACCGCTGCGGCTGGCGACGACGAGGCGGCTCTCGTCAGCGCCCCCCGACCCTTGCGAACCCGCGAGGAAGCCGGCGCCGAGGCCGTGGATGAGGAAGGCGACAGCGACGCAGAGCATCATCAGGACGGTGCGCAGCGGCCGGCGCCAGGCGTTCAGCCGCATGAGGCGGAAGAAGCTCATCGCGCGGCTCCCTCCCCGGTCCCGACCTCGTCGTGGAACACGCCCTTGTCGAGATGGAGCGTGCGCCGGGCGGCTTTGGCGGCGGCGGGATCGTGCGTCACCATGACGATGGTCTTGCCGAGCTCGCGGTTGAGGAGGCCGAGCATCTCCAGCGCCTCGTCTGCCGAGCGGCGGTCGAGATCGCCCGTCGGCTCGTCGCAGAGGAGGAGCGCGGGGTCGCCGACGATCGCGCGGGCGATGCCGACGCGCTGCTGCTGCCCGCCCGACATCTGGCGCGGATAGTGCCGTGCCCGCTCGGACAGCCCGACGAGGCCTAGAACGGTCTCGACACGCTCGCGCCGCTCCCGGCGGGAGAGTGGCTTGAGGAGAAGCGGCAGCTCGACATTCTCCGCCGCCGTCAGCATGGGCAGGAGATTGTAGAACTGGAAGACGATGCCGAGCGTCTGCGTCCGCCAGCTTGCCCGGTCCCCTTCGCCCATCGCACCGATGTCGCATCCGTCGATCGCCACCCGGCCGGCTTCGACGCCGTCGAGGCCGGCGAGGAGATTGAGCAGGGTCGACTTGCCCGACCCGGACGGACCCATGATCGCGACGAAGTCGCCGCGGGGAATGTCGAGCGAAAGGTCGGAGAAGATCGCGATCCGGTCCTCCCCCCTGCCGAAGCTCTTGGTGACGCCCGAAAGGGCGATGAAGGGACTGTTCTCGGCGCTCATGGGTTCAGTGTCCTTGACTGGTGGCGGTGGCGACATCCGTTTCGATGCGGACCCGCACGGCCATGGCGGGGCGGATGCCGGGAGGCGGCGAGAGGGGTGTGAGGCGTAAGCTCACGGTGCCGCGCTCGGCGGAGGCGACGGGCGCGATCCGTGCGACCTCGACGGCGAAAGGTTGGTCGGGATAGCCGTCGAGCACCGCTTCGCCTCGAAGCCCCGGCCGCAGGGCGGCAACGGCGGTCTCGGCGATGTCGACGTCGATGCCGAGACGATCGGGGTCGGTGATCGTGAAGAGCGGCGCGTCGCCCCGCGCGTCGATCTGGGCGAGGATGGCTTCGCCGAGGCGCGCGCTCCGGGCCGTCACGACCCCCGCGATGGGGGCGGTGATGGTGAGGTCCGAGACGGCCTGTCGCGCTCGTTCAAGAGCAAGGTCGGCCCCGGCGAGGTCTTGCGCGCCCTGATCGACGAGGTTGGCAGCCCGGCGGGCAGCGCCGTCCGTGTCGATCGCCGTTTGGGCATTGACGGCGCCGCTCCTCGCCAGCCCCGCCATGCGCCGGGCGCTCGCATCCGCCTCGTCCCGATCGAAACGGCGGGCGGCGAGGACGAGACGTGCGCGGTCCTGGGCAAGCTCGGCGGCCTGCCGCGCGAAGACCGTCTCGGGATCGTCGAGCCGCAGGAGGACCTGGCCCGCCCGCACCCGATCGCCGACATCGGCGTCGAGCGCGACGATGGTGCCGCCGCGCCGGGGATGGACCATGGCCTCCGCCAGCGCGACGACATGGCCGGAGCCGGTGACGGCCGGCACGGCGGGAGGCGGCGGTGTCGGCGTGCGGGTTGCAGTCGCCTTGGTATCCGTCGCCTTCGTTGCCTCATCGGAGGCCAATGCACCCGGCCGCGAGGCTTCGTCGGCACGCGAGCCGAGGCTGTCGAGGACCGCGTCGAGCCGGACTCCCGACAGGATCGGGACGGCAGCGGCGGCGACGGTGAGCGCGACGATGCAAAGGATGGAAAGGGTCCGTCCGCCCCGATGCTTCGGCGGACGGGAGCCGGCGGGAGCCGGGGTCAGGGAGAGAGCGCTGAGCTTCTCGGACAGGCGGGGGTCGGGATGGGCGTGTGCGTTCATGCCCCGACGATGGCGGGTCGCCGCCCTGCCCTCGACCTCGAACAGGATCGAGGACGTCCGAGATCGCGATCGGGGTCGGGGCGGGGTCGGGAGCCCCTTGGCGCTCAGGCCCCTGCGAGAAAGCTCAGGACGTCGGCGCAGGCGATTGCGTCCCGACCGCCGGGGCCGCTTCGGCAGAGGTGCCGCCGCTGGACCGACGGTAGGCGCTCGGACTCATGCCCGTGACGCGCAGGAACTCGCGGTTGAAGTTCGACTTGGTCCCGAAGCCCGATTCCAGCATGACGGTCGTCACCGGCTCTCGCGTATCGACGAGGCGCCTGCGCGCCTCGGCCACCCGGTACTCGTTGACGACCTGCGAGACGTTGCGGCCATGGACGCGGTTCAGCGCCGCCGAGATCTGGCGGGCCGGCACGCCCGCGCGGCGGGCGAGGCGTTCGAGCGTCAGGTCGGGATCGCGGTAGAGATGGTGCTCGCGCATCAGGAGATCGATCCGCGTGACGATGGCGGCGTCCTCCGGTGGCCCGGCCTCCATCCCCGCCTCGATCGGTGCCGTCGGCGATGTCGACGATGTCGGCGCGTCCGGGATCGCGTCGGGTTCGGACGCGGGGCGGCTGCCCTCCGCGGCGGTCGCGGCATAGCCGGCGGCGGCGAGCCACAGGACGCCGGACACGGTGAGGATCGTCCCGGCGAGCCGGCCGCCGCCGAAGGCAAGGTCGAGAGAGACGGCGGCGTCGACGAAGGCGGTGGCGACGAGCAAAGCACCGAGGGCGACGAGCGCCCGATGGGCGACGCGTTCGTCGCCGATGCGCGTCGCGGCGAGCGCCCCCGGCCCCGCCCGGCCCATCCTCAGGAGCGCGGCCCCGTAGCCGAGGTAGACCGCGAAGAGGACGAGGTCGATCGGCTCGCGCCGGAGGGCGACGAGACCGGCGACGAGACCGGCGGGTGCGAGATGCGGCCAGAACCGCGTCGGGTCGGGCCTGCCGCTGCGGCGCAGGTGCTCGAACGCGACGAAGGCGAGAGCCGGCAGGACGGCCGCGAGAATCGGCTGCAAGAGCCGGACCGGGTGCCAGCCGAGGCTCCAGTTCAGGCCGGATAGAGTCGCCTGAAGGGCGAAGGCCCCGACGAGGAGCGGGAACAGGCCGAGCCGTCCTTCATCCTGCCGGACCATGCGGACAAGGAGGAGGCACAGGACCAGAGAGATGACGAACGGCAACGGGATCGACGGCATGGGCACGAGGCATACCAAGGTCCGTTCGGTTCGTCTCCCTTCGAGCGGAAAGGTCATGCCCGACGCTTGGTCCGTTCAAGGCACCTTCGTTCGAGCGACGAGGTGAGGTGCGTCTGCCTGCCCGTTCGCCGATCGAGGACGGACAAGCGCAGTCCGTCGGTCATCTAACGGCATGGGCATGCTTGCCACACCGCAAGGATTTGCCGGGGTGGAAAGATGCCACCCGACAAGGACTCGTCGCTCTGGAGGCTCGCAGGAGAGCCGTCTGGAGCGCTTCGACCCCTCGGTGGCACTTAGACACCGCCCGAACCGTCTTCTTCGTCGTCGTGGACGGTCCAAGGATCGAGAGGAGGCCAACGGGTCCCGGAGACCCCTACCGGGAGAATGGAGTGCTCGTCGGGAGCAGTCGATCCCGCCCCGCCTTCGGCGTCGCTCCTGCGGCTACCCGGCAAGCCGATCTCGCACCCGAGACTCCCGCGTCGCCGTGATCGACCGCCATGCTCGCCGCTCCGGTGCTCTGAGTCCTCGTCAGAATTGTTGACAACGCCCGACCGTGTCCTGTACCCGAGTCCGTACCCACTCAAATACCCATCCGGCGGTGATTTCCGAAGCGTGGTCAAAGGGTTCTAGGATTCGGCAGGAAGCGCTCCCGCTCTCTCCGCCAGACCGAACCGCCCGTTTGCGCTCTTGGCAAGTGGTTGTGTCGACATGAGCTGATGGTCGATCCTCAGTATAGAGTGATCGAGTCTTTCGTTCCCTATTCTATCAAAGTTCCAGCCAGCAGGACTTTTCGAATCCCGCATATGTCACGCACTGACGGCGGCTGACGGTTTGCCTTGCGCTTGCCGGCGACGTTTCGCGCTATCTTGAAAGATAATGCGGGACCGGGGCGGCAGCCGGCTTTGTGCGGACCAGCTTCGGACTGATGACGTCCCGCAGGGCGCGAATGATAAGCAAGGTCGCGGCTGCGCGGTGCTGATCGGCCCCCACTGAATGGTCCGGTTGGAAAGTTAGTTCAGGGTTGGTCTCTGCGCTAGCGGTAGCTTGGCCGGCGAAGCGGGTCTGGTCAGC
>NZ_JACIEK010000004.1 GCF_014196835.1 Aureimonas pseudogalii | reverse complement strand
TCTTCGGCACGCTGAAGGCCTGGATGGGCGCGACACCCTTCCTGACGAAGGGCCTTTCAAACGTCCGAACCGAGATGAGCCTTGCGATCCTGGCCTACAACATCAAGCGTATGACCCGCCTGTTCGGCACAGCAAAGCTCATCGAAGCCATCCGGACCTGAGCACGCTGCCCCGTCGTCTTACACCTGCATACGGTTCGCCTCATCGAGCCCATCAGCTACCGAGTTTTGACACAGCCTCGTGACCCATCCCCGCCATCGGGCCGATCGGCAATGGACGGACGCGCACGCGGGGACGCCGCCGCTAGGACTGGCGTTCCCGTGTGGCGGTTCCGGCTGGATTCGGGGGAAAGACCCATCTCTGGTAGGCTCCCTTCCCCTCGCGAAAGCACCGGACCAACTTTTCGACGCTCGCCTGATACCCGTAGGCTACGATGAACGGGCGCATCACCTGCTCGCTCTCGAGCTTCGCCACCCAATACCCGACCTCCTCGATGTCCTCGGCGACGAACAGGTTCCTTTCGAGGGCACCTGCCACGAGCGCAAGCCACGACAGGAACGAGTCGATCGCCATCCGGTATATCTGGATGCGGGGGTCATGCTCGAACTCGTCGGTCCGGAGGTCGGGCCGCAGGGCCTCCCGAAAGACGGCGCGGTCGTGTTCGATGAACTTGGCGTCGTCGTTGATCGCCCGCAAACTCTCCGGAAGCGGAAGGCGTCCGCCATTCCAGTCCAGGCACCGACAGGCGAAGACGAGTTCTGGGTTGTTGTTGAAGTCCCGCAGGTAGGAGTTAGCGAGCTCGGCGCGCTTCCAATGGACCGCCTTGCGGCTGTTGTAGAAGGCGATGCCTCCGCCGACGAGGGCGCAACCGGCGCCGACCAAGCCGACTACCATTCCGCTGATGGCTATGACGGTCCCGATCTCGGGCTGGGAGGAGAGCATCTGCTTGCTTTCTCGAACGTGCCGAACGGTGGTTCCGACGAGCGTACCCAAAACGTCCCAGGCCGCAATTCCAGCATTGCAGGGGTGGCCGGCGTTGGGAGCGCAGGTCGACCTCCATCGAGAGTTCGACGGGATGTGCGGCGAGTGCGTGGTGAGGACGGTGGTCAACTGGGAGGGCGCCGCGGCGTCGTCATCTGCGTCCGCGTCCCCCTCATCTGCCCCGTCTCCATCCGCTTCGCCCTGCCGGGTGACTTCCCCGAGCGTGGCATGCTCCTGTTCTGCGCCTTCGCCGTCACCCTTGGCACCCTCGTGATCCAGGGGCCGAGACGGTGGCACAGGACATGGTGGCGGTGCGCATCTCACCCGACATGCGCATGGCGATCGTCGGCTCGCACGGCTACTTCCACGACCATCCGCCGCCCGCGACGCCGCACGACCTCGCCAACCACAACTGCATCAACCTGCGCTACACCGCGACGAGCGGCTGGGCTGTCTGGGAATTCGAGAAGGCGGGCCGCAGCCTGAACGTCCGCGTCGAGGGCCAGCTTCTCGTGAACTCCAACGCCCTTGCTCGTCTCGGCGCGCTGGAATGCCTGGGGCTTGCCTACCTTCCCGCGGACTACGTCGAGCCCTTCGTCGCCTCGGGCGAACTCGTCAGCGTCCTCCGCGACTGGTGCGACCCGTTCCCGGGTTACTACCTCTACTTCCCCAGCCGTCGGCAGCCCTCGGCTGCCTTCACGCTCGTCGTCGACGCCCTGCGATACCGCGGTTGAGACGACAAGGGGACCGGAAATCCGGGTTCAACGTCCCGAAGCAAAAACGGAGGTGGATGACCCGATAGGGAAACCGCATCCCGAGCGTCCGCGAAGCATGGCTTCCCGCAGCCTTCCGTTACAGCGGAGCCCGGACGTGAAAAGGGGCCGGATCGCCACGGCGACCAGCCCCAGAACTCCATCGATACTCAGGAACGAAGCAGCTCAGCGATCGCTGCCCACGCGGCGGAGCGCTGGTTCGTCGGGATCGCGGCTCGATCGGTCGACGTTGTTCTCAAGCATGCGGCTCATCCACGAGTCGAGGATGCCGGCCGAACCGAGGTTTTCCTGCATCTGCCTGCGCAACGGCTCACGGATTTCGGCGGCGGCCCGACGCCAACCCTCACGAACCGCGCTGTTGTATGTTGCACTCATCGATTCAGATACCTTCCAGAACAAACTTGCCGGACGGGAGTCGTGACGCCCTCCAGCATGACAGACGAAGATCACCGAGTCATGAACCAATCGTCGTCCGACGGGACGACATTGCATACGCGCCCTGCCCAGCGCAAGGCTCGCCACGCGACGGCTCACCCTACACCACTCCGCAGGCAAACGGATAGGGTGCGGACTTGTTCCGGTGACGTGGCGCCCATGCCGGGAGCGGCGGCCGGTCGGGCTCGCCCATGACTTGCAGATGGTATGCCGTCCGACGGTTTTGAAGGGGTACCGAAAGGGGGCCATCCTTGCCTACCCGCTCGAGTCGCTGGCCACCGGCACGCAGCAGCGCGCCCTCTCGGGTTGGAACACTTGACTCGAAACGGTTGTACGCCTTTTTGGGACCATGACGCCGAAGTGACGGCAACGCCCGGTCGGCCCGCGTGTCGATAGGGCGCCCCATCCCCAGTCCCGAATGGTCGCATGAGCCAGAGCTTCAACCGCGTCACCGTCCCCGATGCCATTCGAATGCTGTTCCCGAACGGCACGAACGTCCCACGTCGGGTGGAGGAGGCGGACGGCGGCGCGGAGGCGGCGGGCGGAGAAGCTCACGCGGAGCCGTCGGACGAGGGAGCGAACGCGGCTGATAACCCCGGACCCGCGCATTCCGACTCCCCCGCAGTTCACGCCCTGTCGATCGACACCGTTCCCGACTGGCCACCGGATGCCTTCGCCGCGGCCGCGTACCTTCTCGATAGCTCGGGCATCTTCCAGTACGTGATGCCCGGGCGGCAGGCCCAGTGGAAGCTGCCGTTCCGCACGGTGAGCGACGCGACGCACAAGGCCTGGGTGGCGGCGAGCGCGGAGTGGCTCTACGGCAAGGTGCCTCAAGTCGCCCAAGACCTCTGGGACGTCCTCCTCGCCGCCAAAACCTGGGGACTCCATTATACACCCAAGCGGAACCAGAACCCGCCGGACTGGCTCGAGGCTGCCCTTGGCCTGCTCATCATGGCCGATGAGGCGTCCGCCGGCGCGGGCTACGGAGCGGGCCGCCTAACGGCATCCGGGTCCGAGAACGGGCTTCCGTTGGTCGCGAACGTCATGACTTCCTTCGAGGCCTTCGCGCTTGAGAGCTCAGAACCGCCTTCCGCAGATCCCCAGCAGACGTCGACGGCCACCCCGCAGCAGGTGACGCAGCATCTGCTCACCAACACCTTGTCGACGACGATAACCATCATGGCGAATCCCGACCTGGTGGCCGTGCAGCCGAAATCGCGCACGCCGCAGGTGGGCTCGGCCTTCCGCACCCTGTCCCACAACCTGGCATTCCTCGATCCGGCTGCGCAGATCGCGACATCCTGGCGCCGCATGTCCGGCTACAGCAGGAACGAGGTCGGTGCGGGGCTCAACCTGCTCCTCGTGCCGTTTCCCTACGAGGTCGAGCCGGAGTGGTTCCATGCCATCCGCGAGCCAGTCGAGCCGGGTGGCGTTCCCTGGGGCTGGTTCGACCTCAAGCAGGGATGGCTGCCCGCCGACCCGGATGTCCTCGCCGACTTCGTGGTCGCGCTAGTCCGGGCCTCGCATGCACCGATCCATGGCGTCGTGTTCCCTGAATTCTCCTTGAGGTGGGAACACCATCGCACGGTCATCGAGCGCCTCGCGACGACGTTCCCTGGCATCGAGTTCCTCGTTTCGGGATCGTTCTCCAACTGCGAGGGCGACGAAGGCAACTTCGAGCTGACAAGCTCGGTCTACTGGGAAGAGGCTGGAACAGCGATTCAGTCGACCTCCCGGCCCAAGCACCATCGCTGGCGCCTCGACCGCAGCCAGATCGAGACGTACGGGCTCGAACGGCAACTGGACGTCGACACGCTCTGGTGGGAGGGCATCCAGCTCGAGCGGCGGCAACTGCACACCAACGCCTTCCGCCAGGGGTCCTCGTTCTCGGTCCTCATCTGCGAGGACCTGGCGCGGTCGGATCCTTGCCACGGCACGTTGCGCAGCCTCGGACCGAACCTCGTCATCTGCCTGCTGATGGACACCGCGCAGGTCCCGCTGCGGTGGCCGGCCCGATACGCCACCGGGCTTGCGGAAGACCCGGGATCCTCCGTCCTGACCTTTACCTCGCGGGCGCTCATCGAACGGGCGAACAAGACCATTCCGAAACAGCAGATGGCCCAGGGCATCGAGCCCTGGAAACCGAACTGGTCGGTCGCGCTGTGGCGGGACGACAGCGGGCCAGCGCGCGAGATCCACTGCGCGCCGGGACAGCATGCGGTCGTGCTCTCGCTCGCGGGAGAGCGAGTGATGGAACACACCTTCGACGGGCGGCCGAACGACGACGGCTTCCGCTGGCGGTTCAAGAACTCGTTCTGCATCGCCTTGCCCAAGGACGACGCAGCGCTCGTCAGGCTGCACGCGGCCCCGAAGATTCCGCTCGCTCCCCAGGAAGCGTCTGCACCGCCGGACGACATTCCGGCGGGGAGCGGCGTTCCGGGGGCTTCCGACCCCGGCGAATGACCACGTATCCGTCCGGTTGAAGCCGTGGGATCACGCTGGCACAGGCATGGCTGGCAACAGACGGATGCGGTCGGATGCCCGGCCATCGGCTACGGGCATCGGAAAAGTCTTCGTGCTCCACGCCGTCCCGGCGGACCGGGGAGACCCGTCAGGCAGCGCTAGAACCCGGACGCGAAAGACGACGGGTGGATGCCGTCGGGTGAAGGCGTTCAGCCAGCGCCGCCTGCGCGGCGGACCGGGACACGTCCGGGTCGCCGCGCTGCCGCCTGCCGGAAGCTCGGCTCAGGAACCCACCATCGCGAGCCGACAGGCTCCGCCGCCGGCGGCTGCCCGCTTGGAAGCGGCCTTCGGCTCGCGGCGTGGCTGCCCGGCGTCGACGATCTCCACCGCCCGGCCGTCGGCGATCGCCGCGAGGCGCCGCTCGATCTCCCGGGCATCGAGCATGCGCAGGTGCCTCTTGCGGAAGGAGCGCTCCTCCGCAAGGAGCAGCGCGTCCCAGCCACAGTCCCTGACCTGCCGCCCGACATGCTCGGCGAGCTTCGGCGCCAAGCGCGCCTGCCACCTGCATGCGTAGCGAAGGGCCCGCACCGCGTTCCCGACGGGGTTCGGGTTCGGCAGGAGGTTCACGTCGATCACCCGGTCGCGCAGTCGCCCGAAGTAACCCTCCTTCGCGGCGACCCTGCCGGTCGCGGGATAGTAGAGGACGGCGTCCCAATCGAAGAAGGTGGTTTTGAGGACGTCGTCGAGGCACCGGACCTCCGCGTGCTGCTTCCGCGCGGCCCACGTGCGCTGGAGCGGCCATACGTCGACCTGCCACGCGGCGAGCTTCACGCCGTAGCCGCCGAAGCGGTTCACGGTCGCGCCCATGCGCTCCATGGCGCGGTCGAACGCATCGATGTCGTCCACGTCCGCGACGAAGTCGACGTCCGACCGGAAGGCGCCGTGGCCGCCGAGGCAAAGGTCGCGGAGCATGCCCCCGACGACCGCGCACTCGCCCATCGTGGACAACAGCGCCGCGAACTCGCGCACCTCGCCGCGCGCGCGGCGGTCCGTATTGAAGAAGTAGGCGGCGCGTCGCCTAAGCAGGGCCTCGTCAGTGTGCGGATGCGCCGACATGAAACTCGCTCAACTCCTTGTACATATCCATTGCGTACTGGTCCGTCATGCCCGCCACCATGTCGGTCAGGAGTTGAAGTTCCCTGTACCGCATGGGTAGCGTCTCGTTGCACCCGCCCTCGCCCGTCCGTCCCTCGAACACCCGCTTGTAGTTCTCGCTGATGCGCCCGTAGGCGTAGCGCGCGAAGGGCGACGTCCTTTCGGAGGCGGGATCGAAAAACTTTTCCCGTTCCGTGATGCCCCTCCACAGGAGCGTCATGAGTCCGTGCAGCGTGTTGAAGCCGCGCAACTCGATCTCGAGCACCTGGCGGTTCCGGTAGGCATAAAGGCGATCGAACTCCTTGAGGACCTCGCAAAGCTTGAACGCGTCGCTGGCGTCGACGAGCGGTGCCTCGAACTTGCCGTCCATGATCTCATCGTATCCGGCCTCGAACCTCGTCAACACTGCGCCGATCATGACGCCCATCGCGCGTGTCCGGAAGATCTGCATGCTCACGTCGTCGCGTTCAGACGGGGGCAACGCTAGCTTCGCGGGAAACACGCAGTCCTTCTCCACGTCCCCGACCAGCTCGGCGACGACCCGGTCCGACCTGAATTCATGGGCTTTGATCCAAGCCATGAGGTCCGCGAACGACACGATCCCCTTCTTCACCGCGTCCTCGGCGTCGACGATCGAGTACGCGATGTCGTCGCACGCCTCCATCAGGAACGTCAGCGGATGCCGCACGCCGGCCGCCAGACCTGTCTCCTGCCGCACCTCGTTGGCGAGCCGCTCCTCCGACGCGTAGATGCCGACCTTCCGCCGGGAGGCGTTCTTGTCCTTCTTCACGGCATCGGTCGATCCAACCGTGTATTTCATGAGGGCGGCCAGCGTGCCGAAGCTGAGGTTCAGGCCGCGGCCGTCCTTGACGACCTGGAGCCGCGACACCGTCCTCAGGCTCTGGGCGTTGCCCTCGAACTTGCGGAAGTCGGTCTTGTGTCGGGAGTCGAGGAGGTCGAGGTCCTTCTGGATCTCTTTCGTCCCCTCGCCGCCGAGACGCTTCCGCTCTTTCTTGCTGACCTTGAAGATCCTGGACTCGTTGTCGAAGACCCACTGCCGGATGGCGCTCTCGCCCTGATGCCCGAACGGCGGGTTGCCGATGTCGTGCGCGAGGCCTACGGCGGCCAGCATCGCGGGAATCGAGCGCCGGGCGTTGTCGTGAGCCGCGTCCGTGTTCGGCAGGTCCTCCTTGATGCGGCTCCAGAGCGGCCCATAGACGAGGCTCGTGCCGCATGACCGGGCAAGGTTCGAGACCTCGTGGCTGTGGGTCAGCCGGGTGCAGACACTTTCGTTGCGCTCGAGTGGGAAAACCTGGGTCTTGTCCCCAAGCCTGCGCGTCGGAGTCGCGAAGAGGATCCGGTCGTGGTCGCGCTCGGCTGCGGTGCGGTGTTGGACGACCGGCGGTTCGGACGACGGACCGTCAGCCGGCCGCTCCTCGCTCCCGGGGCCCGCCTCCGCGCTTTCCGGACCAACCTTCGGCGAGGGCAGCCGCGTTTCGGAAAGCAGCTTGGTCCAGTTGAGGGCGGCCATGGCGATTCCTTCCGACGGGACACGAGTCCTATCCGGGCAAACCCCTCGGCGGCAATCGCGCGACCGCCGCGCGGTTCCTCCCGGCCGCGGCAGTCCACAGGGAATCGCCCATGTGGCTCCCCCGGCGCCGCGCAAGCCCCGCACCCGGGACAGCGTGCCTTCTGCGGCCAAGACGGAGGACAAGCCATGCTCGACGACCCTCTCGGCATGCCGACGCATGAGCCGACTGCCCCTGCCGGCCCGACGTCGGCTCCGGCCGTTTCCCAGCCCGACGCGGAGGTCTTGCCGGGCGTGGCCTGGGGCCGCAGCGGATGGTTGGGCAGCCCGGCGTACTGGTCGATGTTGGCGGCGACCGAGGACCCGGCGGACGACTACGTCCGAAGGGACGGCTGCCCGCTCCACCACGAGGTCGCCTTCTGCATCCTCGGTGGCTTCGGGATCCGAATGGAGGTCAACGAGGCGGCCCACGCGGCGTGCCTTTCGCAAGGGCTCCTGGACCCCGGTCGCCGTCCATCCGCCGCAGACGTCGAGGCAGTCCTCTCGACCCCCCTCGACGTCGGGGGTCGCACCCTCCGCTACCGCTTCCCGCGACAGAGGTCGCGCAGGCTTGCGGACGCGCTGCGCTCGATCGATGACTCGCCACCGCCGGCCGCGACGTCGCGCGGCTTCAGGACCGCTCTCATGGAGATACCGGGCATCGGGCCGAAGACGGCCTCGTGGATCGCGCGCAACTGGCTCGGCGCCGACGACGTGGCCATCCTCGACATCCACGTCCTTCGCGCAGGCGTCGCGATGAAGTTGTTCCCCGCGGACGCTCGACTGCCCGGCGACTACGACGCCCTGGAGGACCGCTTCCTGGCGTTTGCCGACGCGCTTGGGGTGCGCGCCTCGCTTCTCGACGCCGTGATCTGGCGGGAGATGCGGTCCTCGGGCACACGGGCTTCAGGTTAGTCCCGCCGCCGCTTGGCGTCGCAACCCGTGCGCGTGCTACGGCTGTTGTCCGTGGGCGATTCGCCGGAGGTCGAGCGTGGGTGGAAGCAGCAACTTGGACAGCCTGACGCGAGGATCGCCGCGGCCGGGCGCGGGAAGCGGCGGAGCGGCCGCGTCGGGTGCGGACCGCTGCGACTTTCGGTTCGACGCGGACCTTGAAAGCGTCGACCCCACGGTGCTGGCGACGGTCCCGGTCGGAACGGCCTGCACCGTGATCCTGCATCGGCAAGGCAGTTACGACGTGGTCGTGGTCGTCGCGCCGTCCGGCGGGTTCGTGGGCACCCTGTCGGGCTTCCGGGGCCTCGCCAACCTGATCGATTGCATCCGCGGCGGCAACGTCTACTCGGCGACCGTCACGGCGAAGACCGCCAACACGTGCCGGGTTCGGGTGGCCCGGACGCCCACGCCATGATCGTCGTCGGCGGAACCTATCGCGAGATCTGCGACTCGGAGCGCTGGGACCGCGTGTTCGGGTCGGGCGGCCGCGCGGCTTGCGCGGCAAGCCGCTGGCGGGAGGGCGTCCGCCTCGTGTCGTACGCCCACGAGACCTGGATCGAGGACGCGAGGGCGACCTTCTCGTCCATGGGAGTGGACTGCGACCTCACCGCCATCCAAGACGAGGTCGCCTTCGTCTACGCGCACTCCATGGCGACGCCCGTCCTTCTGGACGGCATGCCGTCCGCGTGCCGCGGGCTCGTGGTCGACGGGGACGAGGTCGTTCGCTTCGGCATGCTCGAGTGCGAGGCGCGGGTGCGCGCGCGACGCGCCGTGCACGATCCCCAGGGCGTCGGGGCGACGGTCCCGTTCGCGGCGAACGGTTC
Organism: Aureimonas pseudogalii; assembly: GCF_014196835.1. GTDB lineage: Bacteria > Pseudomonadota > Alphaproteobacteria > Rhizobiales > Rhizobiaceae > Aureimonas > Aureimonas pseudogalii. Next base: position 252,414 of record NZ_JACIEK010000004.1, on the reverse strand, counting down.
GGCGGCGGACAGCCTCGCGCTCGTCCTGAACGAGGGCGAGGCGCGGAACCTCTCGGGCAAGGAATCGCCCGACGAGGCGGCGGCGGCGCTGCTCGCGGTCGCCGACGCGGTCGTCGTGAAGGGCGGCACCGCCGGGGCGCTCGTCGCCCGCCGCGGGGGCACGCCCGTCCGCGTCCCGCCCTACCGATCCGAGCGCGTGATGAAGATCGGCTCCGGCGACGTCTTCACCGGGGTGTTCTCGCACCTTTGGATGCGCGAGGGCGCCGACCCGGTCGAGGCGGCGGACCTCGCGTCGCGCGCGGTGTCCGTCTACGTCGAGACGCGCGGCATCCCGCCGGGCAACCGCCGAGAGCTGAGCCTGCGCGTGTCCCTTCCGAAGGATCGGCGCCCCGGGCGCATCTACGTCGCGGCCCCCTTCTTCACGACGGCACAGCTCTGGCTGGTCGAACAGCTCGTCCGCGCGATCGGCACGCTAGGCGCGACCCCGTTCTCGCCCTTCCACGAGGTCGGCATGGGCGGGATGTCGTCCAGCATCGCGACCGAGGACTTGGCGGGGCTCGAGTCCTGCGACGCGGTGCTCGCCGTCATGGACGGGCGGGACCCGGGAACGCTGTTCGAGGTCGGGCACGCGAGGGCGAACGGCATTCCCGTCGTCATGTTGGCGGAGAACGTGATGGAGGGCGACCTGACGATGTTCGCGGGGACGGGGTGCGAGGTCGTCGGTGACGTGGCGACGGCGGCTTACAAGGCGGTGTGGGCGTCGTATCTGGCACCCTTTCCCGGAGGTGCGGCATGAGCCAGAGCAACCCAAGGTTCGAGAGGATGCAGCCGCAATGGGACGCGTTGTTCAAAAGTCTGGTTCCCTGGTCGAGCGCGATCAGGCGCACCGCCGAGACAGCTCTTGAGCTTGAGAAGGGAGACCTGATAGTCGAGCAGCCCCTTCAGACCGACATATCGTCAACGGTGGTGGCTAGCGCATTGGGCTGGTCATCGCCCTACAAGGATCTGCGCGCGGACGGGTTGTTCATTGTCCGGAACGGCAAATCGATCCTTTCGATCGAGTATCAGTCGACACACAATCCGGGCATGCGCTTGCGTTTTGCGATGTACATGGAGGCGTTTCTCGAGGCAACGGAAAAGAAGCACGTTGATAAGAATTGGCATCACGTTCTCGTCTACTCAGGATCAAAGAAGAAGCGCCACTATCAGAACTTGCACGGCCGTCGGGACCTCGGATACATCGACTATGCCGTCGTCGATATCGAACGCATCGAGCGTGAGCAGTTCGCGACGGGACTAGTTGCGGATGCGATCCTGCGCTTGAGCCTGCGGGACGCGAAAGATTTCAAGCTATTCAAGGACGCGCTCGATCTGCTGGAGCGCGACGTGTCGGATGCGGACGCCAAAGCCAAGCTGAAGAAGGCCGTTCTCGCGGCGAGCATGAACAAGGCCGACCTGTGGCCTACGGTTTGGGGTATTATCATGATGGATGAGACGTTTCTTCGCGAAGTCGAGAGCTTTATTCCCTTCTTCGACGAACTCAGGGCTCATCACGAACGAGAACTCCGTTTGATTCAGCTTCGACAACTATTGGAAGCGCTCGTGACGGTGGGCAACGCCCCACTTGCCCTGCGGTCTTTCGTAGCGAAAGCAAGCGCGGATGACATCGAGACCCACGCGGAAAGCATTCGAGAGGCTGCACTGGGCAACACCCTCGTAGACCTCACATCCATTCTGGTGAACGACGGGCAAACCAACGCCAAGTCGCTCGCACCTTGAGTCGCCTGCTCCTGTTGTCGGGTGGTCTGGACTCCTCCGCCCTCGCTGCCGACCTTCGTCCCGACATCTGCCTAACAGTCGACTACGGCCAACGCCCATCGGCGGGCGAGATCAGCGCCTCAGCCGCCATCGCCGAAGCGCTCGACCTTCGCCACGAGGTCCTGCGCGTCGAACTGTCGGCACTCGGGTCCGGCGACATGGCCGGGCGGGACGCCTCGCACCTCGCCAGCGGCCCGGAGTGGTGGCCCTGCCGCAACCAGATGCTGATCACCCTCGCCGCCATGCGGTACGTTGCCGACGGCCTGTCGGAGATCGTCATCGGCGCCGTCGCGACCGACACCCACGCCGACGGCAAGGCGCCGTTCCTCCATGCCATCGACCAAGCGCTTTCGGTTCAGGAAGGCGGCGTGCGCGTATCGGCGCCCGCGCGCGACAGGGACCCGGTCGAGCTGCTGCGGCGGTCGTCGCTGCCGCGGGAGCTGCTCGGCCTGACGTTCTCCTGTCACTCGGGGCCGTACGCGTGCGGCCAGTGCCGCGGATGCACGAAGCGGCTCCGGACGATCGATGAACTAGACGTATCCGGCATCTGAACAGATGGACGGGCGCAGCTCTTCCGAACCACGTTGTGCGACCCGACTCAGTCCAGTCACGCAACCGCCACATGAGCAGGGCCATCGCGACACCACAATCAACGGCGCGGCACCGCGTCGCGGCCGCCGCCCACGGGGGTTCTCGATGCGTCGCCTCCCGTCGACGGCCGACGGGCGGCGAGCGGATGTCCTCCCCGGAGCCGCAACTCCGGTCGGGGAATTGCCTGCCCCTATTCCAGAAGCCTCGGGATACCACGGGCCGTCCGATGAAGCTGGGCATTGCTGTCCTGACGCCTGCGGTCGGTACCGAGGAAAGGCCTCCGGATGCTCGACCTCGCCGCATGCCTCAAACGGAGTTCGCGGTTACCGTCGCGCACGTGCTACGAGAATTTGCGGGCGCTCGGGCCACCTCTTCCCGCCCGGCAACCTGCGTCCAGCCCGCTTGCTGACGGGGCGACGGGCCGTGCAACGGTTCAGCGCGTCACGAGGACAAGAAATGGCTCGGATCATATCCAGCAAGACGACGATTCGCTGGGGGAACGACGTGTCGGCCGCGCCGATCGGTTCACTCCCGATCGCCGAGGTGGTGACAAGGATCGAAGACCTCAATTCCCAGATCGGCGACTTCTGGTCGAAAAGCGATGGCTGGGCTCCGGCGGAAGCCGCCGGGCTGCTCGGGAAGTCGCGCCTCGACTGGCAGGTGTCCCTGTCGCAAACCCTCCATATGTGGATCGATCGACCGACCCTTTCCCCAGCCGAGCTGATCCTCGCCTGGGCGAACTTGGGATCTCTGATCGAGGGGTCGGTGAAGCTGCTGCTCTCCGTCTACTACGATACGTACCGAAGCGACCTGGACAACCTCAAGAAGGCCAACGCCTACGACCACAAGAAGGCGAAAGCACATAGTCCCGACGGCCTGACGTTGGAGCCGCTGCGCAAATACTGCGCCGCGAACGGCATCCTCGACCAAGACCAGCTCGGACTCATGGAGCTGGTCCAGCAACGTCGGAACGCGATCCACGCATTTAAGGACAGGCCCATAGGCGACGCGGCCGAACTTGAGAACTCCATCCGCGGATACCTCTCGCTCATGAGGGAGATCGTTCGGCGACTTCCCTATCCAGAGCCGATGTATGTGCCGCAGGAATGACGATGGACCGTAGCATGCTCGGGTCACCGCCGACGTGCCGAGACCACCCTTCTGAGCGGGCAGACGCCGCAGTCGGCACGCCGCATTGGGTACCCGTCGCAAACCCACCCTCAAGGCATTGCGCGTCATCGCTCACGCTAGTCCTTCCAGAGCACGGCTTCGTTGCGCGGGCGCCCGCACGTCAGCCCGGTCCACGGCTGCACTCGAACGAATCCAATTCTCACAAGGCTGCCTCGGCCACCGCGGGTGAAGCCGCGGCTTGCACACCCGACCCCATCATCATCCGATAGTGGGCAACGTGGTCGGTCTCGATGAAGATCCTGCGGAACACGTCGAGATACCGCTCGACGACTGTCTCGTCGGCAGAGACGTAAAGGTCGTCGTGTACGCCATGCGACCCGTCGTTCACCCACGAGAACAGGGAGGCGCAGACCTGCTGGTCCCGCCCCTCGAAGCGGGCGACGATCTGATCGGTGTCGACATTTCCGAGGATCTTGAAATAATTCTCCACGATGCGGCGGAGGGTGTTCTGGATGGTTGCCGTCGAACGGTTCGGGTTTCGGACCTCCGCCCAGAGAAGCTCATAGGAAGTCTTGATTGGATTCGTGGGGTAGCCGATGATTATGGAAGCGTCGCCGTGCTTCCTCACGATCCAGAAAGTTTCGGTAGCGCGAGCCTCCGTCCCGCGCCTGGGATCGTACGACACCTCCTTGTGGAAGTAGATGTTGTGAGTCAGCAGGAAGACCTGCTTGACCTGGCCCGTGCCGCCCTCCGCCTCTCTCAGCACCCGCTTGATCAGTGCGCTGACGATGAACAGCACGTCGCTGTCGAGGCTGGACACCGGATCGTCGAATACGACGATCCGGTCGGAGGTCACGTCCGCCTCGGAGACCCCGCCGCGGATCAGGTGGTAGAAGTACAGGAACGAGACGAAGCTGCGTTCGCCCTCGCTGAGCGTCGTGGTGGCGCTCTGCCCGTCGCCGCGGACGACCTCGTATAGGTGGTCCCTGTCGCCCGCCGTCCGGAGGACGAAGTTTGTGAAGCCGAACGACGCCAGGAGGCCGTTGATGGCGGCTACCGTCGGCTGGACGCTGGTGACCTGCCTTTCGAGTTCGCGCAGTTCCGCCCTCGCGTCCGCGAGCCGACGCCCCTTGGCTTCGATGCCGCTCGCGAGGCCATTGATCGCTCTGTCGAGATCGCCGAATTTCTTCGTGTACATCCGGATCGCCTCCGCACTTTCGTTCAGCAGGCATCGCCAGACCCGGCGGGTGTGCATCCGCCGTTCCTCGGCGATGTTGGCCACGATCCGGTTATGCTCGGCCACGACATCGTTCGCCGCTGCGACACGCGCTGCTATGGGCCGCGCCAGTTCCTCGATCGTCTCGAGGACGACGGGCGCGCTGGGCTCGCGCTTCTTTTTGGCGAGTAGCCGCAGGTTCACCGCCAGCCTATCCCCCAGCCGACCGATCTCCCCCCGGAGCGCATCGGCGTCGATATGCGGGCTTTCCAAAGCCAGCAGGTCATTGAGGTGCCGCAAGGCGGACCCGGTGAGCACCTCGTAGGTATCATGCGCCTTCGAGATGGTGGCGACCTCGTTGAGGTAGGTCTCGTCGAAGTAGCCTTCGATCCTATCGACCAGGTCGGCGGTCATCGCCTGCTGGCAGAAGGGGCAGGTCCGCCCCTCCCCGAGGTAGGGCAAGCCCTGCCTCACCCAGTCGCTGTTGCCGAGCCGCCTGATGAGCGCGGCGACGTCGACGTCTTCCTTGCCTATGACACGGCGCGCGAGCACCGCCTCCCCCTCGACGGCCAGGAGGTCTCCCAGATCGACCAACGGCAGGGACACGTGCGGCTCGCCCGCCCTGCCGAAGAGGATCGCCGCCGCCCGCCTCAATTCCTCGACGTCGACGGCGTCGGCCGTGTTGTCCCGCGCCTCCTCCAGGACCCGGTCGCAGAACTTCGCGGCCGAGTTCCGGAGGCCTTGGAGCGATTCCTTGAAATGGGCGTCGTGCCGGATCTTGATCTTCCAGCATTCGCGTTCGAACTCGTCGCGCAGCGCCTTCCGGTCGCCGCGCTTGCCGGAGGAGCAGTCCCCGGGGCCGAGCGTCCCGCGCATCTGGGCGATGTCCGCCTCGAGGCCGTCCACCACTCCTTTCTGCCGCTCGATCCTTTCCAGGGTGTCGTGCGCCGCCTCTCCGAGGGTGAAGATGCCCGGCATCTGGGCCGCGAAGTTCCGCGCGACGAAGTCGCTGTTGTAGACGAGGCATGGTAGCGGCCGGTCGCTTCTCCACGTCAGCGAGGACGGGGCGTGGGCGTCCGGGTCATGGATCACCCGCGAGATAGTCGTCTTGCCCGCCCCGTTCGTGCCGAACAGGAAGTTCACGGCCTTGAGCGGCGCAAGGACCTGTCCCTCGGTGCGGTAGCTTCCGTGGCCCGCCACCTTGATTTCCTGAAGCACGGCACCTCCCCGATCCGCCAACGTGTCGTTCGCAGGGCTCATCCTAGACGTAAAGGCGCGGATCTGAAGGGGGCGGTGCTGTCCGTCCCCCGCTTCACCGTTGTTGGGCAACAGAGGGTTCGCAAAAGCCGGATCCCGTCCGGTCCGGCACCTCGACAATCATGGACGCGTCGCCGCGGACGCAACTCGTGACCTCATCTAGTTGCCCGAGCCGTTCTATCGTGCGACGAGCGGATACGGATAGATGGACCGTGTCCGTCCGGTCGAAGCGCCCGCCTCCAAGTTCGCCGGCGCACGGGCGACGCCGGACGGCGACTTGGCGCCTTTGGTCGAACCGGGTTCCCACACCAAGATGCCGCACGGCTGGCCGAATCCGCTTCCCTGCATCGCCTCGACCCAGCGCATCATCGGCGTCAGGAGATCGATCAGCCTTGGCCCCTCACGCCCGAGCAGTGGCGCACGCCAGGCGGCAGGTGAAGACGCTCGAAGCCGTCAGCTCGCTCGTCCGGGCGTCCAGCGCGCCATTCGCGAGCATGGAAACTCCTAACGGGGTCTACCGTTGCTGCCGGTCGTACAATGAACGATCGGGCTTCTCGCCAAGATCCGGCGGGATTGTCCATCGGCTGTCTCGCGAGGGGAACGATCCTGACCGAAGGACGTGGGACGTGGACCGTTTGGCGCTAGGCGGCGTCAAACAAAGTGCCGTCCCAAGCACATGCGCAATGGCGCGGGCGTGTTGACTCCCCGCTCCGCCCGGACGTACGTTCTCCGCCATGCAAAATCGATCGGCTCCGTCGCTGACCTGCCTGCGCTCCCGGCGCCGAGCAGAGGCGCGCCGAGTCGACCGCCAGCACGAGATACGTTGACCGCGAGCCCCTACCGAGGCTGACGGACGCGAGGCGATGCCCCGTCCGACGCGGAGCACGTCCATGCGTGACGACACATCCCCAGACTTCAGTGCACGAGCCTCGACGTGGCATGGCTCACCTTTGCTCGGGAAAGACGACGGGAAGAACTACCGCCTGCTGAGATGCCGGGGCGAGCCAGTCTTCACGTCCGCGATGGCGATCGACATGGCGCGGCCGCTCGACGTAGACCCGACAGTCGATCACTGGAGCTGCAACGTCCTGATCGAGGACGGCGCCCGGCTCGCGAACTTTGTCACGTACGGCGCCCTCGACGAGCAGCACCTGATCCTCCAGACAGCCTCCGAGACCAGTCCCGGTCCCAGACCCATCCCCTCTGCCGTCCGAATCGTGACGCCGGGCGACATCGATCCGGTCCGCCTCCAGAACGCGAAGCTGATCCTGCCCTTCGCCCGTTGGCGCGTGTCGCTCGACGACCGGATCCGCCTCCTCGCCGTCCTTGACGAAGAGGGGTCGGTCACGCTCGCCGAGTGCCTCGGCATCCTGCGCCACATGAGCCGCCCCGTCGCCGCCGCCGTCGCCGTCGTCGCGGCGCTGGCGCTCGCCCCCGCCGTCGACGTGGATCTCGACGAACCCATCGGCTCCCGCACGAGGGTGATACGGCGCGAAGCCTGACCCTTCGCCCCTTCCCTTCCGCGACGACCGGTCCGCACTGCGGCCGGCGATCGGAGACCCGTCCATGGCCATCCTCGTCCCGCCCTCCGGCAAACCCTTCCAGCTCCACGAACACCTCGACCTTCTCCGGCGCCTCGTCGCCGACGTCGAGGCGCTGGCGGACGGCCGGCATCCCGGCCGCTCCGCCATCTCGTCGGCGCCCCTCCTCGAAGAGTGGGCCCTCGCTTACCGCCGCTCGCCCTGCCTCATGGGCCAGTTCCTCGGCCACCCGAAGATCCGGTCGGGTCGGGCGGGGTTCACGTCCGACCTCTGGATCCACGCCCCCTCCCATGGGTATGCGCGCACCCTTTCGCGCCTCTACCAACTCGGTGAACACGCTCCTGTCGTCAAAGGCGCATCCTGATGGCCCGGCTCGACAGGTACCAGCCGATTGATATCGGCTTGGTCGAGGTGCACGCCGAGCGCTTCGACCCCAGCGCCTTCCTCGCCACCGCTCTCGTCAAGCGCGCGTTCCGGGCGGCCGGCTTGCAACATGTCCTTTCGGGAGCGCCCTGCATCGTCGCCCTGGCTGGCGTTCGCGAAAGCGAGGCCGGCCTGTTCGAGGACGCCATCGAGGCATTGTTCCGCGAGGCCAAGCCGCCGCGCAACCGCATCCGGGTCGAGGACCGAACCGGGGCCCGTGCCGACCGCACGCCCGACATGACGAGCCTCATCCGCTCCTTGCATGCCTCGCAACACGTCTGCTTCCTCTACGACTTGGTCGAGGCGGTGCCTCCGCACGTCGCCGAGTTGGTGGACGGGGTCGCCATGCTTCCCTGGCCCGAGGACGACCTCCTGCGCGCGGTCGCGCTCCAGGTGCCCGGAGGCCGCAACCCCACCGCAAAGGACATCGAGGACATCTCGTCGGTGCCGTGGCCCCTCCTCACACTCCTCCTCGAGAGCGGCCGGTCCCTGCGGTCTGCGATCTCGCTCGCGGGTCGGATCGAAGCCGCGACAGCCGCCGAGAGGGCAACCGCAAGGGAAAAGTCTTCCGTTCGGAAGGTCGTCCGTAACGACGGCGTCCCGCCCGGCCCGACCCTCGACGAGCTGCACGGTCTCGGCGACGCGTCGAACTGGGGCAAGGCCCTCGCCGTCGATCTCGCGGACTATGCCGCCGGCCACATCGCGTGGTCGGACGTCGACCGCGGCGCATTGCTCTCCGGGGCACCCGGGACGGGAAAGACGACGTTCGCGCTTGCCCTTGGCCGCACATGCGGCGTGCCCGTGTTCGTCCACTCGCTGGCGCGCTGGCAGGCCGCTGGCTACCTCAACAAGCTTCTCGAGCAGATGCGGGGCGCGTTCGAGGAGGCGAAGGCGAAGGCGCCCAGCATCCTGTTCGTAGACGAGCTCGATTCCTTCGGCGATCGCGCGAACGCCAGCGACCACAACGCGAATTACACCCGCGAGGTGATCAACGGGTTCCCTGAATGCCTCGACGGCGCCGAGGCAAGGACCGGCGTCGTCGTCGTGGGCGCGACGAACCATCCCGAACTCATCGACCCCGCCATCCGACGGGCCGGCCGCCTCGACCGACACCTGCACATCCCGATGCCGGACGAGAGCGCCCGGAAGCACATTCTCCTGCACCACCTTCGCGGCGAGCTTGTGGAAGCCGATCTCCTCGACGTTCCGCGTCTGACCGAGGGCATGACCGGCGCCGACATCGAGCAGCTCGTCCGCGTCGCTCGCCGGGCGGCGCGGACGTCCCGCCGCGCGCTGGCCGAGGGCGACCTGCTCGGCAGCCTGCCGCCGCCGGTGCGGATGGGCGACGCGCTGTTCCGCAGGATCTGCGTCCACGAAGCCGGACACGTCGTCGTGGGCGCCTTCCTGGCCGGCACGTCGGGAAGCGTGCCGGTGCGGGCAAGCGTCACCCGCGAAGTCAGAAACAACGTGTCGAACCGAACGGACTTCGCGCAGGTGGAAGGCTTCGACCGGACACGACCCGCATATCTTGCGGTTGCCACGACCATGTTGGCGGGCATGGCAGCGGAAGAGGTCGTCCTTGGCGCGTGCGGCGACACCTGCGGCGGAGCCGCTGGATCGGATCTCTCCCAAGCGGCTGGCCTCATCGGCAAGCTTGAGCTGGCACTGGGTCTTGGGAACGCGCTCCTGACCATCGAGACGCCCTCCCCCGAGGCGATCGCACGGAGGCTGGAGGCAGATCCCATCGCCCGAGCAAGGGTCGAGTCCGTTCTCCAGGAAGCACTCGGACAGGCGCGCGCCATCGTCGCCGAGCGACGTGCGGAGGTTGAAGCGGTGGCGGAGTGTCTCGCAAGCACGGGGACATGGACGGTGGGGCATCGCGGAGCGGAACCCAGGAAGCCCCAGTCCGAGGATGGCCCGAACACTCGGGGATAGCGAAGGCGCCGGCGTCGTCACGGCAGCTTCGCCCGCCCGCGTCGTACTGGCGTCCCGGCGGTCTTGTGCGGCACGTTCTTTCGCGGCTTCCGACTACCGAACCGAGGGAGCGCCGTCGGCCGATGGCGCTCCGAGTTCGGCAGCCAGGGCGCTGAACGCCCTTTCCCGCTCGTCGATGATCTTGGCCAGCCAAGCGGTCTTGCCCTTCCTGGTCCAGTCCTCGTTCCGCTCCTTTTCGCCGAGGGGAACGATGATCCCGGGACAGAGCGAAAGGCGGTAGCTCGTCTGCGTGGCGAACGCCGAGTCACGGGGGACCGACCAGACGTGCAGGACGTAGAACGACATCGTCGTCTCCGCTGTCGCCAGCGCAACATCCTCGCTGAGGTGGACCGTCCGCTTGTCCAGCATCATGCGCAAGCCGTTCGAGAGGAACGTCGGTGCGACGAGCCTCGACGCCGCGCCCCTTGCGGCGGCCAAGCCTCCGGGCACGTCAACGGAGTACCAGTGGCAGCCATTCATGACGACGAGCTCGTGTCCGCCGCCCGGGCCCAACAGCCCCCGCTTGCCGTGGAGGATAGCGGAGAGGATCGCCACCTCGTGCCCGTCGAAGACATGGCGTTCCACCTCGTCCTCCAAGGCGGTGGACTCGAACAGCGGTGACGGGTCCGCGGAGCGGATGATCTCGTCGAAATTGCCGGACTGTGCCATGACGGTCTCCTTCGAGACAGCCTCGAGGCAAGCGAGGAAAGGGACAACGGCAAGCGTCGGCCCTTCGTCAGGCGAAAGCCCTTTACGAGACATGGGGTCTCGAAGCGCAAACGACTTTCCGCGCTTTCCGTCTCCGGAGGGAACGGAGGCTACCGTCGTGCCCGGGTCGACGCCGCTCGGGGCGTCGGAACCGATGGTGCGCCGTCGAGCGGCCCGAGCGACGCACCGACACGCAAGGCGGATCGAGCAACCCATTGCCTGTCGCGGCACGCGGATCCGAAGCGAGGTTGATCGGACATCCGGGTACGCGCCCCTCCGGCCGCCCCCCGTGGGCCGTTGGCGGCGGTAATGCTTTCCAGATCCTGACTTCGCAGGTGCTTGGCCGATCAAGCCCGGGACGCTGTCGATCCTTTCCTGCCGTCAAAAGATTCGCGATGCGAAATCCGCGAGCTTCAAGCCGGCTTCCCGCCGCCGCTTCGCACGTCCCGCAGAACCCCCACCGCCGACGAGCCGTTCCCGAGATCGACGAAAACGACCCCCTCGGCCTCAAGAACCTCCCGGATGCGCGCGACGTTGCCCGCGCGGGGGATATGCGAACCACTCTCGAACTCGTTCACCAGGTTCCGGCTGAAGCCCAGGAGTTCGCATAGACGGGTCTGGGAGATGCCGAGCATTGCCCGAGCCGCACGGCATGCCGCGCCGTCGATCGCCAGATGGGGCGCCAGAAGCGACAGACTTGGCGCAGGCGAGATTTCCTTTTGGGTGCTCGATCGAATCACTGTTGACTCAAACCTTACAAAATGTTGACTTTAGTCAATGGAGTTCGCAGCTTTTCGACAAGTTGACGCTCGGGCTTTTCGGTCCGGCGAAGGGTGGCCCCTGTGTTCAGCGTAGGTCTTTCCGCATGTCCGCAACTCGCATTCCGACGCTCCCCCTCCTCCCGCTCCGTCCCGTCGGTCGGTCGGCGCTCAGCCTCGGCAACGGCCGCGGTATGCCCGTGAGTCCTGTCGGGCGCCGAACTTTCAAGTCCCTCATATAGCCTGATCGGGCGTCTCTAGGCGACAACCCGCATCAACGAATCCGGGACTGCTTCGACGAATGCAGCTCTCCGATGAGCGTGGAGCACCGTTGCCTTGCCGGCGGCGCATTCCCCGATGCACGGCGGCCACCCGGCCGCGGCGGAAATCTCTGCGACCCCTCCTCCACCACCCACGAAGCGTAGCCGCCCGAAGCCCGCGGCCGCCTTCGCTCGCCCGAAACGGGAAAGGACTCACGATGCGCATGAACACGGACAAGCCATCCCCCGCCGAAGGCCGATCCCGCCGCGAGCGACGGACGGCCCGGGTCGCCAAGGACCGGACGAAGGTATCGGCGAAGACGCCCCTGCCGGCACTTCGGCGCCGGCACTCCGAAGAGTTGGCGAACGTGATGCTCCGCGCGAACGACGTCCGGTCCGTCACCCGCAGGCCGGAGACGTTCGAATGGATCGACGGGCTCACCGGCAAGCCCCACGTGCATGTGCCGGCCGTCGCGGTCGTCTGGGCCTGCGGCCACAAGACGTTCGTCGACGCCACGTCGGCGGCCAAGCTGCGGGCGGACCCCACGCTTGCCGGAGTCCGGGGCCGCATCGAGGCCGAGTGCCTGGCGCGAGGCGCGACCTACGAGATCTGGACCGAGGAGGAGCTCCGGAAGAACCTCGGCGTCGTCCAGGTGCTGCGGCCGGCCAGCTCCGAGGAACGGGCGGCATACGCGGAGTCGCTGCGGACGCATCCGTCGGCGGGGCCGCCCTCGTCCAGCTTGGTCGGGGACCTTGCGGCTCGGCTCGGCTTGGCCGACGTCCGCGCCGTACGGCAGGGCTGGGTCGCGCGCAGCTCGTTGACCGGGATCCCGATGGCCCTGCTCTGCGACATGGAGGTCGACCCGGTCACGCGCATGCTCGTCTGGAAACCCAGGAACGCCGCAGCCAATCAGGCAGGCGGTACCCTGCCCTCCGCGTCGTCGGCGCACCACCTCGCGCCGTCCACGAGCGGAAAGAGCTGACCCATGTCCAGGCTGACCAGCCTTCATCTGCTCGACACCGACGTCGTGTCGACGTTGTCGAGGCCGAACCCAGATCCACAGGTCGCCGAATGGTTCGCGCGCGCCGAGCCCGGGACGCTCGCCGTCTCCTGGAGCACCGTCTTTGAATTGCAGTTCGGGGTAGAGCTTGCCAGGCGCGGCGGCTCTCCTCACGCGGACACGTTCGAGCGCAACCTGCTGGGCGTCCTCCGAAACCGCCGGTTCCGGGTGCTGCTGCCGACCGTCGAGGCCGCAAGGCAACGCGCGAGAATGTTTGCCACCCCGGAACTGCGCGGCTTCTTCGCCGCAAAGCCGGACGCCCGCAAGCCCCGCTTCGGCGAGGACCTCACGATCGCCGCCACTGCGATGTCCGTCGGCGCCGTGATCGTGACGATGAACTCCAAGGACTTCCTGTTGATCGCGGGCCATTTCACGCTGCCGGGCGTGCTGCACCCGGCGACCGGCGAATGGACGGTTCAGCCGCCGTCCGGCTCCGCAGCCGTCCCGAAAAGTCTGCGGCGCTCTTCCGAACTCTTCGCGACAACGCACCGAACTCACCGGATAACGGCGGGACGGCAGAGCTGGATCGAGCGAGCCCCCGCCTGTTCGGAACCGGCTAAATCGTAGGATGGCGACAATCTTAACGATCTCCGCAACCCGCCTTAAGGGCGGAGTTGAGCAAGGTGGCGGACTTGGCACTGGATCTGAACGCCCGCGGGATCGACATGGTCCCGCCAAGCGCCAGCCACCCGCCAAGAAGAGCGACGGGGAACACTCCCGGTCAGACGCAGACCCAAGGACGACCCGAGCGGCGTCCCAACCACGGAAGGCGACGTCATGATGTACGACACCCTCGACTCCGCCCGTGGTGCGATCGCTCACCCCAATCTCCTCGCCATAGCCGACTGACGTACCGCGGACATCCGTCCGCCCGTCACGACGCGGCATGGGTCCTCGGGATCCCTGTCGGTGCCGCCCGATCCCGCTCATGGGGTCGGTCACGAGGAGCCTCGACGATGTCGACCCGTCAATCCCTGCTGCGCGCCAGCCTCGCCAAGCGCCGTTTCGGCTTTTCCGCCCCCGCGTCCAACCGGGGCGGCGCCGGCGCGACCGTTCCGCGGAGCTGGACAATAGCGAGCACCTGACCCTCCCGGGCGACGAGATCCCGCGGGCGACGGACTACGAGGAAAGCGTGGCTTCGCGCAAGCTGATGTCGGCGTCGCGCGGATCGCAGGTCGGTTTCGTTCCAGACCCGTTCCGCAGGGTCGAGGTCCGCTTCGAAAGCCGCAACGAGCGCGAACAGCTCCAGTGTTTGATCTCTAGTCCTTTCGTGAAGGCCGTGCGCGAGCAACAGAAGATCCGCTACGTCGACGCGAACGGCGGCGGGCGCCACTACACCTTCGACGTCGTGGTCGACTGGACGTCGGGCATCACGTCCGCGTGCGAGACCAAGTATGCGGCGGACGCGCTGCGCAAGGACACGCGCGGCAGGCTGGAGGGGATTTTCGAGGGGCGCCAGACCCGCGTCGCCGACGACTGGCGCCTCCTGCACGAGAACCACTTCGACGAGGTCACCCTCGAGAACGCCCGGGAGATCAACTACGTCGCCTGCGGCGACGACGCTGTCGGCATCGCGGCGCTCCGGGCGGACCTGCCTCCCCACGGCACCGTCATCTCTATGCGCGACCTCTCGGAGCGGGCGGGTCTCGGCCGTCGCGGCTACCGGGCCGCGATCGTCCTCATCCAGAGCGGCACCGTCCGTCTCGAGCCGGGCGTCAGGATCGACCCGGAGACCCTCGTAACCATCCACACGGACGGGTGATCAGCCGTTCACGACATCTCAGGGTTTCATCCCGGTAAGTGCGTCACCCCGGGGGAGAACAAAGGATTCGACAGGGGGCAGGGAAACACGGGCATGAGATCCTCGAGGGCGTTCAAGTTCGGAAGGCACGACCGGCTGGTCATCGACGGGGCGCACTACCGGGCCGTGAAGAGGCACGCGGGACGCCACGTGCTGCAACTCGTCGTCGGCTACACCATCGAGGACCACTACGTCGACGTCTCCGACACGGAGATCACCGGCCTCATGGCCGGGCCCAACGTCCGGATGAGGGTCGACAGGGAGTACTGGTCGAGTTCCCTCGCCATGATGCGCCTTCGGCACGACAACTCGAACGTCAAGGGACTCGGCAAGGCCGCCCTTCAGACGGTCGAGTGGAAGCTCCAGTGGGTCAGGAGGTTCATGTTGCGCCGCGTGGACCTCACGAGGGAGCAGGTCAAGCTCACCGAGGAGGGACTGACGCAGTTCATCGCCGAGGAGCGTGACTCGATGGACCGCTGGTTCCTCGACACCTTCGGCGAACGCCGCCGCCCCGGGCGGATCTACAAGGACCGGGATCGGAAGGACTTCGACTACCCGAGCTGGTCTACGCTCTACAAGTGGCTCGCGATCTGGCACGCCGAGCACGAACGGGACGACGCTTTCAACCCTAAATACAAAAACTGCGGCAACAGGGACCAGCTCCACCCCCTGGTGTCCGACGCCGTCAAGAAGGCGCTGGACTACTATCGCACCCCGCTCAAGCTCAAGATCAAGGATCTCCAGAAGTTCATCGAGCGCGAACTCGAGGCGGTCAACCGGGACCGTCGCGACAACCCCTTGAAGGTCAGCGACAAGGCGCTCCGCCGACGCATCGGAGAGCTGGACCCCTTCCTCGTCATGGCCGGCCGGGACGGGCTCGACCGGGCGCTCAGGGCCTTCGCCCTCTCAGGCGTCGGCCTTCCCGTCACGAGGCCGCTCGAGCGCATCGAGATGGACGACTGGGAGTTCGACCTTCACGCCCTCGTGGTCAAGTCGAAGGCTTGGCGCGCTATGGATCCGGCGAAACGGAAGGCCGTTCCCCGCGTCCGCTGCACGTTGACCGTCGCGATCGACGTCGCCACCCGCGCTGTCGTAGGCCTCAACGTCACGACGGGCTCACCCTCGGGAGCGACATCCAAGACGGTGCTTCGCAGCACCTGCGTCGACCAGACACCGCTTGCGAAGTACCTCGGGTGCCTGAGCGACTGGCCGATGTTCGGTCGTGGCGAGTACTTCGCCACGGACGGGGGACCGGCATTCAGGGAAGAATTTCAGATGGCCGTGCGGCGGAGCCGTGCCGGCCATACGGTGCCCGACCAGGATCCCCGGATGCGCGGAACGGTCGAGTCGTTCTTCAGGAGGTTCAAGGTCTTCTGCCGCAACTTCTCCGGTCAGGCCTTCGCAAACGTCGTCGAGCGCGGCGACTACCAGGCCGAGAAGGCGGCGTCGCTCACGGTAGAGGAACTCTACGCGCTTCTCATCCGCTATGTCGTCGACGTCTACCATCACGCCGAGCACCGGGGCCTCGAGGGTTCCAGCCCGTATGCGACCTGGCGGCGATTGGCGGCCGATGGTCTCGAGCCGCCCCACTCCGACATGGAACTCAAGGTGGCGTTCGGCTATCGCGTGAACAGGACGATGTCGCGCGAGGGCATCCGCCTCTTCGACCTCCGTTATCTCGTTAGCGATAAAAACGCCTACGGCGAACTCCTGAAGATCGTCGGCAACGCGAAGGTGGAGATCGTCGTCGACCCGTTCGACATGACCTCCATCCTCCTGAAGCTTCCCAAGCGCGCGATCGGCGACCCGCGCATGCCCGACGGCGATTTCATGGTCCTGCGCACGGTGGACGACGTCGCCAAGGACCAGACGCTCGGCGACATCCTCGCCGCCAGGGAGGACGTGCGGGAGTTCGTGGAAGCCGAGCGCAAGGAAGGTCGCGAGATCCGGCTCAAGGGCGAAGCGGAGCTTTTCGAGAAGGGGCTCGAGGCGATGCGTCGGGCCAACATCCCCGTCTACGGGTTCACTCAGGGGCAGCTCGACGCAATGCTGAACCTCAAGGACCGAAAGTCCTTGGCGGCCACCGGGAAGGTGAAGCACTCAGCGACGCCCACTACGGTCGAATCCGAGAGCTACGGCGAGATCGTCGCGTCCGAGACCAAGGCACCAGACAAGGGCACCCGGAAGAAGCCGCGGTCGCGGTCGTACGGCGGATCGATCAACACCTACGGAGAAGACGAATGAAGTCGCGCCGCCCCTCGCAGGAGTCCGCCGCGTCGACCGACCCGATGCCGGAGCCGGAGGAACGGTCGGCCGAGGCTGACCACGACCACGACTTCCTCGCCGACTTCGTCAGTGGTCTCCCGGGAGATTCGCCGCGGATCGTCGCGGCGCTGGAGCGGGTGAAGGACGTCTACGTCCCGTGCGGCAGGGAGACGCTCCTGAAGAAGGAGTTCGACATGTTCCTCCAGATGATTTCGGCGCGGCGCAACGGAAAGCGCGACGAAGGGCGGTGCTTCTTCGTGACCGGCGAGAGCGGCGCGGGAAAAACCGAGATCGTGAAAAACCTGATCGCCAAGTATCCGAAGCTTCAGAAGCGAAAGATGTCGTACGGCACAGTGCAACCGCTGATCTCAATCAAGCTACAGGGGCCGGTCATCCTCAAGACCCTTGGCTGGAACATCCTGAGGGCGGCCGGATACCCCGTGAAGCAGGGCCTCGAGAAGCACAACACGTGGGACATCCTCCCGCAGCAGCTTCACCACCGCAACGTGATGATCATCCACATCGACGAGCCGCAGCATCTCCTGACCAACACCGAGGCCAACCAGGAGCGAAAGAACGTGGCGAAGGCGTTCAAGGGGGTGATGAACAACCCGGACTGGCCCGTCAGCTTCATCCTGTCCGGCATGCCCGAGACGAATGAGTTGGCGATCAAGGACGAACAAATCGAACGGCGAAACTGGTTTTTCACGCTGGAGGACGTCGACATGCCCGACGAGCGTCACCTCGTCATCAAGATCATCTCCGAGTTGGCGGGCTCCGTGTCGATCAACGCCACGGAAGTCTCCGCGTCGGACGTTCCGGACAGGGTCGCCCACGCGGCAAGGTACCGCTACGGCCGCATCGCACAGGTCGTTCTCTCCGCCATCCATGTCGCTCTTACGAAAGGTGCCGTCGCCCTCGAACGGAACCACTTCGTCGAGGCGTACCTGCTCCATTCCCAGGCTCGGGGACAGGACGACATGAACCCCTTCCTCCGTGCGGACTGGCGTAACCTCCCCCAGGGCCTCTTCATGATCGAGACGGTGAAGTGATCGGGGAACTCCACGCACCCGCTCGTCTGTCATGGAAACACCCGTTGCAACCGATGCAGGGGGCGTTGTCGTACGCTTCCCGCTTGGCGGCCGTGAACGGCCGGCCCATGTCCGGCTTCCTTCGGGAAATGGGGCTGCCCGGCGATGGCATCCGCAGAAGCGACGACGCGACGGTCCGAGAACTCGCGGAACTCGCCGGCGCTGCGGCAGAAGACCTCGTCGCGTTTTCGCCGCGGCGCGGGGTGGACAAACGCTATGTGGAGCTTGCCGGAGAGTCCCTGTACCGACTGTCGGTTATGCGTACGTTCTTCAGGTATTGCCCAAGTTGTGTCCTCGCAGACATCGAGACATTCGATGGACCGCGTGCTGGGCGTCCGTGGCTCCGCACGGAGTGGCTGCTGCTGAGCCTTCGTTCGTGCGGCCGGCATGGTAAGTTGCTGGCGGATGGGCGTTCCGTCCAGCAACACCATCACGCCCCCGACTTCTGCGGGACGATGGCGGAAATTCACCGCGAGCTTTCCGGCATCGAGGCAATGCAAGAGCACGCGGCGCCTTCCCCTTTCCAGGACTGGGCGATCTCTCGGCTGTCCGGGACGCGAAACGCCGGCAACTGGCTCGACAGCATGCCCTTGCGCGTCGGCATGACGTTCTGCGAGGCGCTCGGGATTTCGGCAATGCACCCGCCCAAGACGAAAACGCGCGGTTTCACCGAACTTCAGTGGGCTGCCGCAGCGGACGAGGGATTCAGGGTGGCGAGTTCCGGCGAAGGCTCGATCGTCGAGCTTCTCGCGCTCCTCAACTCGGCACAGGCAAACACGAAAGGCGTCTGGGGTCTCCGAGACACCTTTGGCTACCTGTACAACACACTCCTTAGGACCGTTGACGAGCCGGACTGGGAGAAGCCGCGCGACCTAGTCGCGAATTTTGCCATCGGCGCGATTCCCCTCGAGGTCGGAGCGAACGTGCTCGGTCACGTCATCGACCGGCAGCGCGTCCACACGGTTCGGAGCGTTTCGAAGATTTCCGGTGCCCATCCCCTGACCGTTCGCAAGTTGCTCGAACGGCAGGAAGACTGGACAGACAGGATCCGCTCGGGGGTGCCGGACCACCGAGTGACGCTCGCACCCGACGAATTCGCGGAGACCATCTACTCGTTGACGGGTGCGATCTCGATCAGCGGCGTCGCGGCTATGACCGGGTTCCCCATCGGATACCTCAGGACCGCGACCGCAGCGGGATTGATTGAGACCGTGACCGGGCAAACCAAGCTCGGGAAAGGAAGGCATCAGTTCACGACGGAAGCCGTAAACCGAATGATGGAGCGGATGTTCGAAGGCGCGGTCGAAGTGCCTCGCGCCACGGGGAGTCAAGTCAGCCTCGCGAAGGCGCGCCGCAGCGCAGTTGCCTCGCAGGAAAGAATCCTTCAATTGGTTCTTGGCGACAAGCCACCCTGGAAAGGTCGCCTGCCGGGTCCGATGTCTTTCCACAGGCTGCTTGTAGACGCGGATGAGATTACCGCCCGGGTCCGTTCGGAACCCGCGGGAACCGGCATCGGCAAGTTCAAAATGCTGGAGTTCGTGCCCGGCCTCGCCCGGGAAGCCATCGGGCCGTTGATCGAGAACGGCTACCTCACCTTAATTGAGCAGTTCAATCCCGATGCCCGACGCGTGGTGCAGGTGGTGTCGTCTGAAAGCGCGGAGGCGTTTCGCTCGAGATACGTGACCCTCGGCGAACTTAGCCAGCGCAGCGGACTCCATTGGAAGAGAGTGATGCTGCTGCTTCGTGGAGCCGGAGTTCAGGAGGCGTTGAACTCAGAGACGTTTGGATGCTTCATTTACTTCCGGTCCGACGTAGAGGTCGCACAAGGTCGGAATAACGAGCTGTGGGATTACGACAAGGCCTCTGCGCTCCGGGCGGCGCGTTTACGCCGGTCCTGAGTTTCGGGATTGAGAAATCTCTTCGTGCCTCGATCGTGATCGCGAAAGGATGAACCGGCAATCGCATTGACGCCGAAGGTCCGCCTGCTAAGGTGGCGGTGTCGTAAAGAGGTGTTAGGAGACCGCACCCTGTTTGAGTGCCCTCCTAAAGGACGATGAGGTCGAACAGGCGGCCTGCCGGCAGGACATTGAGTTGGATCCCGACCCATTGAGCTAAGGGATTGCTTCTACTGCCATGTTGCAAGACGCCCGCGAAGCTGGAAACGGCTCCGCGGGCGTCTTGCTGTTGTGGACCCGTCAAAGGGTGGAGCGGATCTGACCCACGTAGCTGCCGAAATGACGAGGGTTCGCAAATGCCGTAACGACCGAGTAATGCGGCGTCTCGGCGTGTTCGTTGTACTGGAGAACGACCGAGCCCAGCCGCTCGCGCACGACCGTTACCTTCAGTCTCGCGATCTCCTCGAACTCGCAATGGATCTGTGATCCGGCACACACGATGCTGGCCACGAATTTCGGGATGTCGGCCGCGTCCGTGCAGCCGCGCTGACGCAGTTCGCGCTCGTGACGACCCCAGATGTGACACGCTCCGAAACCGCCGAAGGCCGTGTCCCGGCCGCGCTTGAGGAGGACGGGCCCGGGCGGGATGACGAGGCCCTTCGCCTTCTTCTCGGGGACGTGGCCGTAGACATAGGTGCCGTTCGTGGGGTGGAGAATCCGAATGTTGTGCATGACATGCTCTTGATCGGAGAGAGCATCGGCGAGACCTCGGTCTCTTTTGGAGTGGCACGTCTGGCTGACGATGATTGCCAGGGTGACCGCCGGATCGACCGGCGTCCGCCCGCTAGGTGCGGGACCGACAGGCCGGTCCGGAGGTTTCTGGCGCCTGGCGCGCAATTGCACCTTGTCGCCCGTCACCACGTCGGACGCGGTGCGGCTCCCCCGTGGCACTGGACCGGCGGCCCGATCATCGCGCGAGCCGGGACAAGCCCTGCTGTCGGCGACATGTTTCGGATCGCCGACCGCCGATCGGCCATGGACCGAGCTCGACGTCGCCATTCTCGCGACGGGTTGGCTGAACGGCTGGTCTGGGTGAACGCACGGGGCAATGGAGCCGCGGCGGATCTGCGGCGGCGTCCAACGGCAAGCGATCCGCTTCGGATGCGGAACGTCGAGTTTCACGCAGACCGTGACACCCGCCTCGGCGCTGCGGTTGCACCACGCGTGGGGCGAGTGGCAGAAGGCCTTCGTGGCGAGGAACGTTTGGGCACGAAAGGTTTCGAGCCGCTCTCGCGCCGGCTCGGCATGCGTCCGGGTTGAAGCAGGCTCCGCCCTTGGAGCGACCGCGGTCGCGACGCTATGATTGCTAGGCTCGCGGTATTTTACAGCTCCGAACCCAGGGCTGGACGACGCGACCGGCGATTTCGATGTGCTTGGCGATGTTCATGACGGGCTCCGGTTCGAGGTTCTCACTGAGCAATGGCGACGACACGCGGGATGGGCCGCGGCGAAGAAGTCAGAGCTGAGATATGAACCGGATCTGCATGCCGACTTCCCTACCAGGGTCCGGAATGGTCCGCGATCGGTTCCCCGTGAAGCGGTCAACGAGGCGTTAACGGAAGCTTCGCTGGTTCAATCATGGTGAAGCGCGCGGAAGGCACCCCAGCGTCCCGCACGACACCGAGCGATGACCGATGACCGGTTCTAATGGTGTCGCTTGGCACCGGCCATTGCATGGCGCTTGGCGCTTCTTGCTGCCGTTAGCAGCCCATCCCTGTGGCATGCCTTTCGTCAACGAAGCCGCCCCACGCTTCGGCAAACTGCACCTGACCGAACCCGCGTGGATTGCCTGACGGCATCAATAGGACCAAATTCTTAAACGGTGATCGGCTGGCTTTGAGCGGGTTTACAACTTTGCGTCCGATCGCCACAAAACTTTGGGGTGACGATTCGCACCGTTCTTGAAAGCATATATATATCAACGGGTAGAGGGCAGGTGGTTTTACAACATTGGGTATCGCGACACCACCTATGAGGCGGATCGGCAACCTGTTCCTGCGCGTCGCACGGCGCGCAGGAATGGTTTGAAGAATAAAATGGATCCGAAGGATCCGCTTCTTCGAACTCGATACCGGCGCCATCTTGAGACGGCCGTATCGGCCGCCCCGCAGTTGACGGAGCGAGCGACGTTTGCCGGCAAGGCGAAGACCGGAACAAGCGTCGTGGGCCGATCGGCCACGAACCGGACGAGGACGGTCCGCCCTCTACGCGGCGAGCGAACTCGCCTGCACCGTCAGGGTCGCGACGAGACCCGTGGGCTGCCAGTCGTAGTCGATGGAGCCGCCGAGCTGGCTGGAGACGCTTCGCGTCACGAGCTTCGATCCGAAGCCCTGCGCTCCCTCCGGCCCTCTCACGGCAGGGCCGCCACGCTCGGTCCAGACGATCACCACCTCCTCGCCCGGCGAGTCGCAGGCGACGTCCAACGCGCCCTCCTCGCACGAGAGGGCGCCGTAGTTCATCGAGTTCGTCGCGAGTTCGTGGACCACGAGCGCCAGCGTCGTGGCTGCGGCCTCGCCGACGCCCATGCGCGGCACCGACACGCGGATCCGACCGCTGAAGGCGCCGAGATCGTCGTAGGGCGCCAGCAGGACCGTCAGCAGATCGCCGAGGAGTGCGGCGGAGCCCTGTCCGCCTGGAAGGGGCCGGACGAGATCATGGGCACGCCCGAGCGAGGCGAGACGCTGGGTCAGTTCGCGAGCCATCTCGGCCGAGGTCGTCGTCGAGCGCGAGGTGATGTTGGTGAGACCCGAGGCGATCGCGAGGAGGTTCTTGACCCGGTGGCTCATCTCGCCGGCCAAGAGTTCGTTCGCCTCCTCCGCCTGCTTGCGCCCGGTCACGTCGAGGAAGATACCGAACATGGTCCGGTTGATGATGCCCTCGTCGCTGCCCTGCCCCCTCGCCGAGACCCATCGCACTTCGTTGCCGATCATGATGCGGAAATCGACTTCATACGGCCCCATGATGGCCCGGGTCGCGGAGAACGCGGCCCGCACGCGGTCGCGGTCTGCGGGGTGGACGTGCGACGACAGATCCTCGAACGTGACGGCATCGCCGGCCGGAAGGCCCCAGAGGTCGGTCGCGTGCTCGTCGAGATCGAGCTCGTCGGTGTCCACGTTCCACGACCACAACGCGACACCCGCGGCCGTGATGGCACGCCGCAGCCGCTGGGCATCCCAAGGCGGCATCCGCTGGGCCGAGGACGAGGTCGTTTCCGCTTCAAGGTTCATCGAGTACCTTTAACAGGTTTGCGCGGCATCTTCACCGTTGGCGAGGCTGTCCTCGGAAGGATGCTTCGAGCGCGTCGCCTCTCCGTTCGTCGCTGTCGCGATGGCCGATCGAGACGAACCCGCGCGGCGTTCGGGCGTCTCGCTTCGAGCGATCGAACAGCGACGTCGGCCGACAGGGTTCACGGCGTCCGATATCCTTCGAACGAACGGCCGATCGGCGGTTCGGATGACGCCTCTCCCCCAAGGCCTGCGCGGGCGACCGAGGCTTCCAGTCGGCGTGCGTCGATCCATCTGGAGCAGGGAACACGCCGCGAGGCTCGACGGCGCCGCCGGCGAGCCGGCCGCACACCGGAGAACCATCATGATCGACGACCAGGACCGCCGACACCTCGAACGTTGCATCGAACTGGCGGCCGAGGCCTTGCGGTCGGGCAACGAACCGTTCGGATCCGTTCTAGTCTCGCAGAACGGCGTCGCGATGCTGGAAGCCCGGAACGAAGTCGGCGGCGGCGATGCCACGCGGCATCCCGAGTTCGCCATCGCGCGATGGGCGGCCGGGAGCATGTCGCCGAAGGAGCGGGCCGCGGCGACGGTCTACACGTCGGGGGAGCATTGCCCGATGTGCTCGGCCGCCCATGGTTGGGTCGGCCTCGGCCGGATCGTCTACGCCTCGTCGGCCGCGCAGCTTTCTCAGTGGCAGGCCGAGATGGGTGTCGCTCCCGCGTCGGTTCGTCCGCTATCGATCCATGAGATCGTGCCCGATCTGAAAGTGGATGGTCCGGTCGAAGACCTCGCTGAAAGCGTGCGTGGCCTGCACCGACAGATGCATCTCGTGTCGCGGGGAGGCGGCTGAACCGTGGGTGTCGCTGCACGGGGAGGACGGCCGCAACGCGTCGGATGACGCCTGCCCCGCCTCATCGCGATGCGGAATGTCTTTCCCCCTTTTCAGGGCCAGACAGCACAACCATGTCTTCATTCTAGTGAAATAGTAGACATTATCTTCGTAGCCCGCCGCCGGTCGTCTGGCGAGGCAACCGCCCGAGATGCGAACGAGGATTCCCATGCGCCCAAGCCCTTTCCCCGCCCTCTCCCGACGCGGTTTCGGCATGATGGCGATGGCCCTCGCGCTCGCCTCGTCGGCGGCCTCCGCGCAGGGGTCTCCGAAGACCGGCGGCACGTTGGTCTATCTCGAGCAGCAGCCCCACACCGTGCTCTATCCGCCGGCCGGAGGCTTCTATCCGAACGGCGGCATCCTCAACCAGATCACCGACAAGCTGACCTACCAGAACCCGCAGACGCTGGAGATCGAACCCTGGATCGCCGAGCGATGGGAGGTGAACGAGACCTCGACGCAGTACACGTTCCACCTGCGGCCGGGCGTTACCTTCTCGGACGGCGCACCGCTCGACGCGGCCGCCGTCGCGCTGAACTTCGACACGTTCGGGCTCGGCAACAAGGAGCGCAACCTTCCGGTCTCGGAGGTGGTCAACAATTACGAGCGCTCCGAGATGCTCGACCCGCTGACCGTCCGCTTCCACTTCAAGGCGCCGAGCCCGGGCTTCCTCCAAGGCACCTCGGTGATCGGGTCCGGCCTCGTATCGCCGGCGACGCTGAAGCGCAACTTCGCCGAACTCGGCGACGCCCGACTGATCGTCGGCTCCGGCCCCTTCGTCGTCGAGAGCGAGACGCTCGGTACCGAACTCGTGCTGAAGGTCCGCGAGGACTACGACTGGGGGCCCGCGAAGCTCACTCATCAGGGCCGCGCCTATCTCGACGCCATCCGCTACGTCATCGTCCCGGAGGACGGGGTGCGGATCGGCGCGCTGACTTCGGGCCAGGGCGACGTCGTGCGCCAGATCCAGGCCTACGACGAGGAGGCGCTGACCTCCGAGGGCTTCGCGATCGCCGCGCCCTCGACGCGCGGGGTCAACAATTCGATCGTCTTCCGCCCCGACAACCCGCTCGTGGCCGACGTGAAGGTGCGCCAGGCGCTCCTGCACGGCACCGATCGGCAGGCGATCGTCCAGACGCTGTTCTCGAAGAACTATCCTGTGGCGACCTCGGTCCTCGCCTCGACGGCGCTCGGCTATGTCGACCTCTCCGACAGGCTTCGGTTCGACCCCGCCGAGGCGGCCCGCCTTCTCGACGAGGCCGGATGGGCGATCGGGGCGTCGGGCCTGCGCGAGAAGGACGGCCAGCGGCTAGAGTTCACGGCCTACGAGTCGCTCCCCCAGCCGCAGAACCGGGCGGCGCTGCAGCTCGTCGCGCAGCAGTGGAGCACGCTCGGCGTCGAGCTCAACGTGCTCGGCGGCGATGCGGGCTCCGCGGTGGCCGACAATCTCGACCCTGCCAAGACCGCGGTGTCGCCGGCCATGGTCGGCCGCGCCGACCCCGACGTCCTCAAGAGCCAATTCTACACGAAGAACCGCAACGTGCTTCTGCAGACCGGAGGCGTCAGCGACAAGGTCAGGAGCTTTCGGGACGACAGGCTGAACGGTCTCCTGGAGGCGATCGCCGCCGAGACGGACGGGGCCAAGCGCCTCCAACTCGCCGGCGACGTGCAGCGCTACGTGGTGGACGAAGCCTATGCGATCCCGATCTTCGAGGAGCCGCAGGTCTACGGTGCCGCCGCCGACGTGAAGGGCCTCGCCTTCGAGGCGGTCGGGCGGCCGAGCTTCTACGGCGTCTGGCTCGACAGATGACCGCCCGCCTCCTGACGGGCCGCCTCGCTCAGGCGGCCTTCGTGCTCTGGGCGGCCTTCACGGTCTCCTTCGTCCTCCTCCAGCTGATGCCGGGCGACGCGGTGCTGATCCGCTTCGTCGGCGGCGACATGGGTCTGAGCCCGGAGGCCGTGGCGGGCATCCGCGCCTTCTACGGCGCGGACGACCCGGTCTGGCGGCAGTATCTTCAGACTCTCAGCGGCTTCCTGCGAGGCGATTTCGGCTTCTCGATCGCGTCAGGCGCCTCGGTCGCGGGCGAGATCGCCGCCAACCTGCCGTCGACGCTCTGGCTGTCGGGTCTCGCCTTCCTCGCTGCGATGGCGCTCGCGCTCGCGGTGACGCTGCTGGCGACGCTCACGCCATTCCGCTTCCTGCGCGAGACCTTCGCGGGACTTCCGGGCCTCCTCGTCTCGATCCCCGTCTTCTGGCTCGCCATCGTGCTCGTCCAGATCGTGTCGTTTTGCCTCGGGCTGGTGTCGGTGATCGCCCCGGGCCCGTGGGAGCGACTGATTCTGCCGGTCGCCGCCATCGCGGTGCCGATCGCCGCGCCCATCGCGCAGATTCTCCTGCGCAATCTCGACGCGCTCGCAGTGCAGGGCTTCGTCACGGTCGCCCGCGCCAAGGGCGCGACCCGCCCGCAGGTTCTGCTTCATCACACGCTGCGCAACGCCCTCCTGCCCGTCCTCACCATCGCCGGCCTTCTCTTCGGCGAGCTTCTGGCGGGAGCCGTGGTGACCGAGACCGTGTTCGGCCTCAACGGCATTGGGCGCCTGGCCGAACGCTCCGTGCGCAACCAGGACGCGGCGGTGCTCCAAGCCATCGTGGTGATCGCAGCGCTCGGTTTCGTCCTCGTCAATCTCGCGGTGGACCTTCTCTATCCGCTGGCGGATCCGCGGTTGCGGCGGTCCGGAGGGGTGGCGGCATGAGCACGGTGTCCAACCTCGCGCCGATCCATCGCGCGCAACCGCGCCGCGCGCACCCTCGCGCCGCCCTCAGCCGGCTGCCGCCGATCGGTCTGGCGCTGGCGGTCGGCGTGCTCGTCCTCGCGCTGCTCCTCGCCGTCGCCCCGTCGCTCTTCACCGGCCACAGCGCGGTGGCGGGGGTCGCCGGCCAGCAGTTGAAGGCGCCCTCGCTCGTCCATTGGCTCGGCACCGACGAACTCGGACGCGACGTCTTCGCCCGCATCGTCCACGGCGCACGCTACTCGCTCTCGGGCGCCGTGATCGCAGTCGGTATCGGCCTCGGCCTCGGCACGCTGATCGGGCTTCTCGCCGGCGCGGTGGGCGGGCGCACCGACGCCGTGCTGATGCGCCTCGTCGACGTCATGCTGGCGATCCCGACGCTGCTGCTGTCGCTCGCCTTCATCGTCATCCTCGGCTTCGGCCATGCGCAGGTCGCGGCCGCCGTCGGCATCACCTCCATCGCGAGCTTCGCGCGTCTCGTGCGCTCCGAGGTGATGAGCGTGCGGCGTTCGGACTACGTGGAAGCCGCCTTCGGCTCCGGCGGAACCTTCGCCGCCGTGCTCTGGCGCCACGTCCTGCCGAACTCGATGACCACCGTTCTCGCCTATGCCGCGCTGCAGCTCGGCTGGGCCATTCTGCAGATCTCGGCGCTCGGGTTTCTGGGTTACGGCGCGCCGCCGCCGACGCCCGAGTGGGGCCTGATGATCGCGGAGGGGCGCAACTACATGGCCCGAGCCTGGTGGCTGACCGTGTTTCCGGGACTGGCGACGGTCGTCGTCGTCCTCGCCGCCAACCGCGTCGGGCGCGCGCTCGCAAGGGGAAGCCGATGAACGCCACGCCACAGGATACGCCCCTCCTTCATGTCGAGGGTCTCGCCATCGGCTATGACGGCCGGAGCGTGGTCGAGAGCGTCGACTTCACCGTGCGACCGGGCGAGGTCGTGGCGCTCGTCGGCGAGTCGGGATCGGGCAAGACCACGACCGCGCAGGCGATCGTCGGCTTGCTGCCAGAGAACGGACGCATCGAGAGCGGCCGCGTCCTCCTGAATGGCCAGGACATCGCAGGCTGGTCCGACCGACGTCTGTCCGCCATCCGGGGACGGGTCGTCAGTCTCGTTCCCCAGGATCCCGGTTCATCGCTCGACCCCGTGCAGACGATCGGCACGCAGATGGCCGAGATCTTTCGCCTGCACGGCGAGCGCGACCGCGCCGTGGTCCGCTTGCGGGTGCTCGCCCTTCTCGAGCGTGTCGGGCTCTCCGATCCCGGGTTGCGCATACGGCAATATCCGCACGAACTCTCGGGCGGCATGAAGCAGCGCGTCCTCATCGCCATCGCGCTGGCGTTGAAACCGCAGCTCGTCATCGCCGACGAGCCGACCTCGGCGCTCGACGTCACGGTGCAGCGCCGCATCCTCGACCTCATCGACGATTTGCGCCGCGACCACGGCACCGCCGTTCTCCTCGTGACTCACGATCTCGCGGTGGCCGCTGATCGCGCCGATCGCATCGTTGTGATGCGCGCCGGGCGAATCGTGGAACAAGGCGACGCCCGTTCGCTTCTTGAAGCGCCGCGCGAAGCCTACACGCGCCGCCTTCTGCACGACGCCCCCGCCTTCGCCGCGCCCGCGGTGCGGCCGCCCGCGCCATCGACTGCACCTGATCTCGTCGAGGTCGAGGGGCTGGTGCAAGACTTCCCGACCGACCGGGGGACGTTCCGCGCGGTGCACGAGGCGAGCTTCCGCATCGCTCCCGGCACCACCCACGCGCTGGTCGGCGAATCGGGATCGGGCAAGACCACCACGGGCCGCGCCGTCCTCGGCCTGCTGCGGCCCACGGCGGGCCGGGTCCGCGTCGCGGGCCAGGACGTCGCCGCGCTGAAGGGCGAGGATCTCCGGCGCTTCCGGCGCACGATTCAGCTCGTCTACCAAAACCCGTTCGCTTCGCTGGATCCGCGCCAGAGCGTGTTGGATATCGTCGAGGAACCGCTTCTCAACTTCGAGCCGATCGCCCGCGGGGAACGACGGGCCCGTGTCGAGGCGATCCTCGCGCGGGTCCAGCTGCCCGCCGATCTCGCCGAGCGCCGGCCCCGAGCCCTGTCGGGCGGGCAGCGCCAGCGCGTCGCCATTGCCCGTGCGCTGATCCTCGAGCCGCCCATCCTCGTCCTCGACGAGGCGGTCTCGGCCCTCGACGTCACCGTGCAGGCGCAGATTCTGCGGCTGCTCGCCGAACTCCAGCGCGACCTTGGCCTCACCTACCTCTTCATCTCGCACGACCTCGCCGTGGTGCGCGCGGTCGCCGACACCGTCAGCGTTTTCCAGGCGGGACGGATCGTCGAGTCGGGCCGCGTCGAGGACGTCTTCGGCCAGCCGACCACCGCCTACACGCGAGAACTCGTCGGCGCCATTCCGGGCCGCGCCAGGCCCTTCCTCTCGTCCGAGGGCACCCCCGCATGACCAAACGCATCGGCTTCTTCACCCGCATCCTCGACGACGCGGAACCCGCCACCCGCTATCGGCTGGCACGCGAGCAGATCGTCCATGCCGAGCGCCTCGGCTTCGACACGGCCTGGATCGCGCAGCATCATTTCAACCGCGACGAGGGCGGCCAGCCCTCGCCCTTCGTGTTCCTCGCCAATGTCGCAGCCGTCACCTCGCGCATACGGCTCGGCACCGGCATCGTGACGCTGCCGCTCGACGAGCCGGTGCGCGTCGCCGAGGACGCGGCGGTCCTCGACCATCTCTCGGGCGGGCGGCTGGAACTCGGCCTCGGCTCCGGCGGCACCGCCTCCTCCTTCGCCGCCTTCGACCTCGACAGCGCCGAGCGCGGCGCGATCTTCGGCGCGAAGGTCGCGACGCTGCGCCGGGCGCTGCGCGGCGAGCCGCTGGGTGGAGGCAACCGCCTCTACCCGGATGCCGGCACGCTCGACCGGCGCATCTGGCAGGCGACCTTCTCGGCCGCCGGCGGAGCGCGGGCCGGCGAGGCCGGCGACGGGCTTCTCCTGTCGCGCACGCAGCCGCGGCCGGAAGGGCGCCCGGATCTCTCCCTCGCCGATCTCCAGCTGCCGATCGTGGAGGCCTATCACACCGCCCTATCGCCGGGCGCGAGCCCCCGCATCCTCGCTTCGCGCAGCGTCTTCGTGGCCGACCGGCGCGACGAGGCGCGGCGCCTTGCCGAAGCGGGACTGCGCCGGGTGGCCGCCCATTTCGCGGCGCAGGGCCACGTCATCCTCGGCGAGAGCCTCGACGATCTCCTCAAGACCTTCGACAGCCATGTCGGCACGCCCGACGAGGTGGCCGAGAGCCTGTCGCGCGACACGACGCTCAGGCATGCGAGCGAGATCTCCGTGCAGGTTCACTCGATCGACCCCCCGCACGCCGCGATTCTCAGATCGATCGAGCTCTTCGCGGCGGAGGTCGCGCCCGCGCTCGGCTGGCGCGAGCCCGCCCGCCCGGCGCTCGCGCGCGCCGTTTGACACCCAAACCCGGAGCACCCCCATGAGCGAACCATCCACCGACCTCATCGATGCGCTGGCGGGCATCCGCGCCGGCTCGGCGCTCGATGCCATCCGTGCCAAGCGCTCCCTCGCGCGCGACAACGCACAGCACAGCTACGAGCTTCTGCTCCATCCCGCCGAGCCCGGCGACGTGAGCCTCGACGAGCGCCGCGCCGTCGCCGTCTTCGTGGCGCTGCTGCATGGTGATGCGGCGGTGGCCGAGCACTACACGCGCCTCCTCGCCGTGCCCGAACTCGAACGCCGGCTCGCGGCGGAAGCCGAGGCGGCGTCGGCGCAGGGGCCCTACGGCGCCTATCCGCCCGGCCCGCTCAGCGCCGAGGACGAGGCGGGACCAATCTACCGGGCGGGCGACGACGCGAGAGCGGCGCTCGGTCCCCGGCTCGCCGCGGCGCTGGAGCACGCCCATCTTCTCGTCTTCCACCCGCGCGACGCCGCCGGCGAGGCACTTGCCCGCCTCGTCGAGGCCGGATGGAGCGCGGACGGGATCGTGACCCTGTCGCAGCTCGTCTCGTTCCTCGCCTTCCAGATCCGCGCGGCGATCGGCCTGCGCGCGCTCGCCCAAGCCGGAGAAGCCGCATGAACGCCCCCGTCGCCGCACCCGAAGCCTCGATCCTCCTCGCCCATCCCGAGAACCGCGAGCCGAACGCGTTCACGCAGGGCGAGCTCGGCTGGCTCCCCGCGCTCGCCCCGCTCGCCGTCGAGGCGCTGACGAACCGCCATTACGAGGGCCTGACCGAGCGCAGCCGCGCGCAGTCGGCCTATTTCCGGCTCCTCGTCCGCGACCCGGAGGTGCTCGGCGCCCGCACGCGCACCGACAAGGACATCTTCTACAATTCCGACGGCGGCCTGCCGCGCGCCGAGCGCGAACTGGCCGCCACCGCCGTCTCGCGGGTCAACGGCTGCATCTTCTGCGCCTCCGTCCACGCCCGCTTCGCCACCCGGCACTCGGGCCGCGGCGCGGATGTCGACCGGCTGCTCGACGAGGGCATTTCAGCCGATCTCGACACAAGATGGAACGCGATCACCCGGGCGTCCGAGCGCTTGACCCGCACGCCCTCGCAGTTCGGCACCGACGACATAGGCGAGCTTCGCGCGGTCGGGCTGCAGGACGACGAAGTGGCCGACCTCGTCTTCGCCGCCGCCTTCTTCAATTGGGCCAACCGTCTGATGCTGTCGCTCGGCGGGCCGCAGGCACCGGGCGCCAAGGAGTAGCGGTCGACAAACGCGTGAGTCGGCGACGTTCCGGCAATTGCGAATGACGAAATGCCTTCGGTGCCGATGCGCCGGAGGTAGAGGTCGATGCCTCCGCACCATGGTGACGATCCCTGGTGATCGTGCCGCTACAGCGTGGACGGGAACGCCAACGAACGGGCACCCGACAGGTCGAAGCCTGCCGGCTGAACGTCGGCGCTCACGACAGGTGACGGCTGACGCCCCCTACGATGCGATCCCCAGCATCCTTCGCCGAGACGACACCTCGACCGGACGCGATCAGCCGGCCGAAGCGCGGCTCGCGAGAGTTCGCGACAGTGCCGCGCACTGCACGCGGATGTCGGGCACGGCCGTGATCTCCCAGAAACGGGCACGCGTCGGCGGGCCGACCGCAAAGATCACGGGCGAGGCGACGCCATCGGCACCGATGAGAGCGCCGTCCTCGTCCACGTCGATGCCGATCGCGAGAGGATCGAGACGTGCCGTGCCCGCCGCTACCATGGTGGCCACGAGCCCTTCGTAAGCGAACTCACGCAGGACGCCGGTGCAGTCGACGACGCGATCCACAGCGAAGTCACGATGCCCTTCGCCTCGCTCGCGCAACGTCACGACGGTCTTCGGCCCGTCTTGGCGCGTCGACTCGATGCGCCCGGCAAGGATGGAAAGTTGCCCGTCCGCCCTCGCGGCTTCGAGCATGGTGAACGAAGCCGGGGCCATGCGGTGGCGATGCACGTCCCAGAACGCCCGCGCATGTCGCAGGAATCGGCGGCGCGACGCCGGCGTCATCGAGCGCCACAGCATCTGAGTGTGGGGGCGCAGCGCGTCCACGATGTCGCGCCAGCTGCCGCCTCGTGTTTCCGCCCAAGCGATCGTTCGGCGAAGCCAGCGCAGAAGAAACGCCATGCCGGTGCCGAAGGGAATATCGGCGGGATCGAGCCGGAACGTCTTAGCCGGCGCATGAACCTGCGGCAGCAGGCCGCGACGCGACAGCGCCAAGATTCGGCCCTGATGACCGCGACGGCGCAGCGACGCGACCCTATCCACCATCGACAGACCGGTGCCGACGATCAGCACGTCGTGGTCGCCGGCGATTCCCAGTTCATCGATGATCGCGCCCTGCGCCAGATAGGGCGTTCCGCCGGCGGCGCGCTGACCATCGTAGCCGGTGGCGAGAACGGCCGACGCGGCGAGGATGGTTTCCCCGTCGGCGAGGGTGGCGACCACGCCTTGGGGGCCGGCCGCGAGATCGACGCAGGTTCCGGTGATCACGCGAAGCCGCCCGTCGCCGCCGGGCTCGCAATGGGGCGCCAAGAGATCCCCGAGATAGGCGCGGTAGACCTTGCGCGGAAGAAAGCAGAAGGCGTCGGCGCAACCGAGACGCTCGGCATGACCGCTCGCCGCGAGCCATCGCCAGAAATGCTCGGGGTCGTCCGGGAAGGCGCTCATGTTGGCGGCGCGGGTGTTGAGAAGATGCGCCGGATCGTCCGTCGCGTAGGCGATGCCCGCCCCGATCGCGGGGGAGCGCTCGATCAGAACGACCTCGCGACGGGGATCGTGTCGAAGCAGATTTGCTGCAAGGATCGCGCCGCTGGCGCCGCCACCGACGATCAGGATCCGGGGGTTCAGGTCCGACGACGCCGCCCCGTTCGAAGCCGCCGGATCATCCGCCGGTCGGCTCAAGCCGCCGCCTCGCAGGACGAAGCATCGAAGAGGCGGGCGGAGGTCACCGCGACAGCCCGGCCAGATGCTCGCCTTGAGCCGTCCCACCATCGCCTTCATGGGCCAAGACGAATGGTGCAACACCGACATTGGGTTGGTGGAACGGGCCGAACCCGAACACCACCGCCAGCACGAGGCCGAAGGCGGCGAATGTCAGCGTGGAATCGCGCAGCCGGCGAAGAACCGTCCTGGCGGACAGGGTCGGAACATCGCTGGTTCTGTCCAGAACGGGAATCGTCATCGGTCGCCTCGGTCGGATCACTTGGAAGGACCCTATGGCACGGGCCGACGGACCGACAGGAAGGATTGTCTATTCTGATGCTAGATTGAGAAGATCATTTCGCGCGACGCTGCAGCGACGGTGACTGTACGAGCCAAACCGAACCACCGACAGCTTCTCACTCCCTAAAGGCTGGCGGACAAGGACTTGCTCGAAGGAGCAAACAAGCGAGGATCGGCAGACCGGAGCAGGCGCTTCATACGCCCGCCCCGGTCTCGATCATGGCGTCAGGCCGCCGCGCTGGCCCGGCGCGGCAGCTTCCAGTTCGGCCGTACGAAATGGCAGGTGTAGCCATTCGGAATCCGCTTCAGATAATCCTGGTGCTCGGGCTCGGCCTCCCAGAAGTCGCCGAGGGCGGAGACTTGGGTGACCACCTTGCCCGGCCAAAGACCCGAGGCGTTCACGTCGGCGATCACGTCTTCCGCCACGGCCTTCTGCTCGGCGTCGGCATAGAAGATGGCCGAGCGATAGCTCGGGCCGCGATCGTTGCCCTGCCGGTCCACCGTGGTCGGATCGTGGATCTGGAAGAAGAACTCGAGCAGCGTGCGGAAATCGGTCGCGGCGGGATCGTAGACGATCTCGATCGCCTCGGCGTGGCGGCCATGGTTGCGGTAGGTGGCGTTCGGAACCTCGCCGCCGGAATAGCCGACGCGGGTCGAGACGACGCCGGGCATGCGGCGGATGAGATCCTGCATGCCCCAGAAGCATCCGCCTGCGAGAACGGCGCGTTGCGTCGTCATGCCACTTCCTCCACCTGGGCGAGATAGTCGGCGTATCCCTCACTCGTCATGTCGTCGCGATGCACGAAGCGCAGCGACGCCGAGTTGATGCAGTAGCGCAGGCCGCCGCGATCGCGCGGGCCGTCGTCGAACACATGGCCGAGATGGCTGTCGGCGTGCTTGGAGCGCACCTCGACGCGGACCATGCCATGCGACCGGTCCTGGATCTCGGCGACGTTGGCGCTCTCGATCGGCTTGGTGAAGCTCGGCCAGCCACATCCGGACTCGAACTTGTCGGCGCTGGCGAAGAGCGGCTCGCCGGAGACGATGTCGACATAGATGCCGGGCTGCTTGTTGCCCAGAAGCGCACCCGTTCCCGGCCGCTCGGTGCCGCTCTCCTGCGTGACCCGGTACTGTTCCGGCGTCAGCGCGGCGACGGCTTCCTTCGTCTTGGTGTAGTTTGGCATGGGGTTCTCCTTCCTCGTTCTAGATGGTGGCGGCGGCGGACGTTTCCAGATTTCGCCCCGCCGGCTCTGCATGGGACCGCGCGGCCCGATCGTCGCAGACGAAGGGCGTCTCATTCGCCGAAGCTTCGCAATTTAAGGGTTTTTCTCACGGGCCCTCCACCCGATCGTCGCATTCTACCGCTTCCTCGAACCAGCGAACGGGCGATCCGGTGGCCAAGACTGCGAATGTGAAGACCCCGACCGAGACCGCCGCGAAGCCGGTGCGCAAGCCCCGTCGGCTGATGATCGGATTGACTCTCGCGGGCGTGACCGCCGTCGCGGCGACCACCGGCGGCTATTTCGCCCTCGGCAGCGCGGGCGCCGAGACGCCGGACGCGGTCGTCGCCGCCGCCATCCCGGTGCCGATGCCGGTCGCGGTGCTCGAGGAACGCGCGCCGACGAAAGCGGCGGACTACCAGATCGTGTCGATCTACGGCGACGAGGCGATTCTCGCCGTGGGCAGCAATCTCCTGCGCGTGAAGGCGGGTTCGCTCGCGCCGGGCCTCGGCACCGTGACGGCGATCGAACCCCGCGCGGACGGCGGCGGCTCGGTGATCGGCACCGACGCGACGCTCAGCACCTCTTAGCGAGGCCGCGTCCGGCTTCTCCCGGATCGTCGTCGTTCATGCCGTTTTAACCATTCCTGGCGAGGTTGCGGCGATGTCGATCGCCCCCGCCTCGCTGCTGACCTGGCTGCTGCGCGCCCTCGCCGCGATGGCGCTGCTGGCGTTCGTGGTATCGACCGGACCCTTCGCGGGTCATGCCGACGCCGCCTCGTTCGTCGAGGCGAGCGAAACGACGATCGAAGCGGTCGGCGACGAGATCGCGGACCTTGCTTCCAGCCCGTTGACGGCCGACGACCCGGCGCCGCTCGACCTGCTGCCGTCGGAGGCCGCGCTCGTCGGCCCCTCTCCCTCGCGAGCGAGACATCTCGTCACCGACGATGTGCTCGCGTCCTTCGACGCCAGCCATCTCGACAGACCGCCGCGCCCGCTTTCCGCCGATCCGGGACGCGGGACTCGTCGAGGCGCCTGACCCGCCTTGCTTCGGTTTTCCGCTCCCGTCGCTCGTCGATCCCTCGGGGTCGAAGATTCCTTCGCGCGGAAATCCTCCCATGCGCCTTCCCGGCCTCTTCCGTCCCCATCCTCGTCCTGCTCGCCGGCCCCTGCGCCAGCCGCCTTTCGCGCGCTCTCGCCTCCGGCTCGCGGGCTTTCTCTTCCTCGGCTGCTATCTCGTGATCGGCGGCCGGCTGGCGATGCTGGCGATGGAGACCGAACCGTCGCGCGTCGCATGGCCGTCACCGCCCTCCAAGGCGCGGCCGGACATCGTCGATCGCAACGGCGCGGTGCTGGCGATGGACCTGCCCACGGCTTCGGTCTTCGCCGAGCCGCGCAAGATGGTCGACGTTGACGAGGCGGTGGAAGGGCTGATGCAGGTCTTCCCGAACCTCGATCCGGTGGATCTGCGCAAGCGCCTGTCCAGCCGCTCGGCCTTCGCCTGGATCCAGCGCACCACCACGCGCGCGGAACGCGACGCCCTTTGGGCGCTGGGCATTCCCGGCGTCGGCCTGCGCGACGAGTTGCGCCGGCTCTACCCCAACGGCCGCGCGGCGGCCCACGTGCTCGGCGCCGTGAACGTCGACAACATCGGCATTTCCGGCATCGAGAAGTGGATCGACGGGCAAGGCCTGCAGGCCCTGCGCAGCGCCGGCATGGACATGGACAGCGACGACCTCGAGCCGATCGCCCTCAGCCTCGACCTGAAGGTGCAGCACGCGCTGACCTCCGAACTCGAGAAGGCGGTGACGAAGTTCAGTGCGATCGCCGGAGCCGGCCTCGTGCTCGACGTCACCAACGGCGAGGTGCTGGCGCTGGCCTCGCTGCCGGATTTCGATCCGAACGTGCCGACCGACGCGTTGAAGCCGGACCGGATCAACCGCGTCGCGGTCGGCACCTACGAGATGGGCTCGACCTTTAAGGCGATGACCACCGCGATGGCGCTGGATTCCGGCCAGTTCGACCTCGGCTCGGTGCTCGACGCCAGCAGCCCGCTGCGCTTCGGACGCTTCGCCATCCGCGACTACCGGGGCCAGAACCGGGCGCTCAACATTCCCGAATCCTTCATCCACTCCTCCAACATCGCCATGGGCAAGATGGCGATGGCGGTGGGCCCCGAGCGGCATCGTGCGTTTCTCGGGCGGCTGGGGCAGCTCGACCGGCTGACGACCGAACTGCCGGAAAACGCCCGGCCGCTGTTTCCCGCCAAATGGGGCGAGCTGAACACCGCCACCATCTCGTTCGGGCACGGCATCGCCGTGACCCCGCTGCAGGCGAGCATGGGCATCGCCGCCGTGGTCAATGGCGGCCACCTGCTGCGCCCGACCTTCGTGAAGGGTTCGGACCCCGAAGCCCGCACGCTCGCGCGCGAAGTCGTGTCGGCGCGCACCAGCGAGGCGCTGCGCTTTCTCATGCGGCTGAACGCGCGCGTCGGCTCGGCCGGCAAGGCCGACATCGACGGCTACTTCATGGGCGGCAAGACGGGCACGTCGGAAAAGGTGGTGAACGGGCGCTACGACAGCGGTACCGTGCTCACGGCCTTCATGGGTGTCGTGCCCGCGCATGCGCCGCGCTACCTGTTCATGACCGTGTTGGACGAGCCCAAGCCCCTGCCCGAGACCTACGGCTTTCGCACCTCGGGCTGGAACGCGGTGCCCGTCACCGGCGCGATCATGGCGCGGGTGCTGCCGATCCTCGGCGTGGCACCGAGCCCGGCGCCCTTCGATCCGTTTCCGACGATGATCTCCGCGCGGGCCTGGGGCTCCAACCTCTTCCGCGCGGACACGCTGGCCGCCAGCCGGGCGCCCTGAAGGCGATCGACGCAAGACCCGGCCTGTCATCGCATTGACATGCTGGGCTGGCAGGCCCCCATGGGCGAACCGGCGAGGGCCGGCTCCCGAACGGCGATGGCTTTCGATGATCAGTCCGGCCTCCATCCGCTTCACCGCGGCCACGAAGCGCTTCGCAGACGCCGAGGTCGTCTCGTCGGTGTCGCTCGACATCCCCGCCGGCGAGTTCACCGCACTCCTCGGCCCCTCCGGCTGCGGTAAGACGACGCTGCTGCGCATGATCGCCGGGTTCGAAACGATGAGCGAGGGCACGCTGCATTTCGGCGACCGGCTGGTGGCCGGCGCGGCCACGCACGTGCCGCCGGAGGATCGCGGCGTCGCCATCGTCTTCCAATCCTATGCCCTCTGGCCGCACATGAGCGTCGGCGAGAATGTCGGCTATCCCCTGCGGGTGCGCGGCCTGCCACGCGCCGAGCAGAAGGCCCGCATCGCCGAGGCGCTTCTGGCGGTGGACCTCGAAGGCTTCGAGGCGCGCCGACCGGCCGACCTCTCCGGCGGCCAGCGCCAGCGCGTGGCGCTCGCCCGCTGCTTCGCGATGGAGCCCTCGATCGTCCTTCTCGACGAGCCGCTCGCCAATCTCGACGTCCATCTGCGCGCCTCGATGGAAGAGACCTTCCGGCAGTTTCATCGGCGCACCGGCGCGACGATGGTCTACGTCACGCACGATCAGGCCGAGGCGATGGCGATGGCCGACCGGATCGCCGTGATGCAGAAGGGGCGGCTCCTCGAAGTCGCCGCGCCGGCCGAGCTCTACGCGCGGCCGCGCACCGAGGCGGTGGCCCGCTTCGTCGGCAACGGGCGCATCGTCGAATGCCGGATCGCGGAGCGCGTGGACGAGGGCCGCCGTCGGGTCGAGGTGCTCGGCACGAGCGCTGTGGTCCGCAGCACTCCCGATGCGCCGGCGCGGGCGGAGACGGCGCGCCTCTGCCTGCGAGCCGAAGGGCTGGCGCTCGCCGAGACCGGCGGCTTCGAGGCGCGCGTCCTGGCCTCGACGTTCAAGGGCGCCTACAGTCTCCTCGTGGTCGAGCTGCTGGCCGCCCCCGCGCTCTCGCTTTCCCTTTCCCTTCATGCGCCGACGCCCGGCGTGATCGGCTCGATCGTCAGGGTCGCGATCACCGATGGCTGGATCCTGCCCCTTCCCCCCTCGGCGGGAGCCGCCAGGCAGCCGGTGCCCGTCTCGACCCCCGAGTCGGCGGACGCTTAAGTCGTCCAGGGCAGCACACCAGCCGGCAGCCGGCGCGCGAAGACCGTGGTCGCCAGCATGATCGCGACGATGACGCAGACGCTGACCACCGAAAGCGCCGCGGCCAGCGTCGATCGGCCGGCATCGTCGAGATTGAACACGACGACGCCGAGCGTCTCGTTGCCCGACGACCAGAGCAGCGCCGAGACGGTCAGTTCGTTGAAGGCGGTCATGAACACGAGAATGCCGCCCGCCGCCGCCATCGGCGCGAGCATCGGCAGCAGCACCGTGCGCAGCCGGAAGAGGAACCGCGCCCCGGTCATCCGCGCGGCCTCGTCCAGCGCCCGGTCGAGTTGCATCACGCCGCTCACCACCGGGCGCAGCGCCAGCGTCAGGAAGCGCGCGAGATAGGCGAAGGCGATGATCCAGATCGTGTTGTAGAGCGAGAAGCCGAGGATCGGCAGCGGCTTGAGGAAGAGGAGGATCGAGGCGATGCCGAGGACGATGCCGGGCAGCGCATAGGGCACCTCCGCCGCCATGTTGAGAAGGCGCAGCACGCGCCCGCCGCGCCAGACCACCAGCACGGCCAGGGGAATGCAGATCGCCATCAGCACCAAGGCCGCGCCGCCGGCCAGGACAGCCGAGTTGCGGAAGGCCCGCACCGTGGCATCCTGCCGGAACATCACCTCGAGATAGTTCTCGATCGTCACCGACCGCCCGGTGAGCGGCACGCCGTAGGCGTTGACGAGCGAAGTGGTGACGAGGGCGGCGAGCGGCGCGACCACGATGAGGCCGATCGTCGCCCAGGCCAGCGTCTCGTAGGCGGGGCGCCAGCGCCCGAGATCGTAGCCCAGAGTCTTCGAGGGCGTTCCGACCACCCGGTAGTCGCGCCGGCGCAGGGTCGCCGACTGCACCGCGAAGCCCGCGAAGGCCACCAATCCGACGAGCAGCGAGAGCACCGCCGTCTCGCCGATGATCGCCGGGCCAAAGCTCGCGAGCCGCTGGTAGATCAGCGTCGGCAGCACGGTGTAGCCGGCGGGAATGCCGAGCAGCGCGGGAATGCCGAAATTGCCGACGGCCGAGACGAAGGCGAGCGCGGCGCCGGCCACGAGCGGCGGCGTCATCATCGGCAGCACGATGGTAGCGAGGACGCGCGTGCGCCCCGCGCCGCTGGAGCGTCCGGCCTCGATGAGTTCGCGCGGCAGGGCGCGAAGCCCGGCGCGCAGGGCGAGAAAGACGAGCGGCGCATGCTGGATGCCGAGCAGCAGGACGATGCCCTCGACGCTGTAGATCGGGTTGGGCGAGCCGAGGCGCGGCGCGAGGCCGAGCGTGTTGAGGAGCGGGCTGGCCGGGCCGAAGAGCTGCGCCCAGGCCAGCGCCGTGATCTGCGGCGGGATCATCAGCGGCAGCAGGAAGCAGAAGACGAGCGGCGCCTTGCCGCGAATGTCGGTGAGCGCCACGAGGATGGCAAAGACGGTGCCAAGCACGAGCGAAATCGCCGTCCCGAGCACGGCGGTGACCAGCGAATGCCACGTCGCCACCCAGGTCGAGCGTGCCGTCAGCACCTCGGCCGCCACCGAGAGATCCGG
Organism: Aureimonas pseudogalii; assembly: GCF_014196835.1. Lineage (GTDB taxonomy): Bacteria > Pseudomonadota > Alphaproteobacteria > Rhizobiales > Rhizobiaceae > Aureimonas > Aureimonas pseudogalii. The sequence continues at coordinate 212,029 of NZ_JACIEK010000004.1, read as the reverse complement.
CGTGCCACCCGGCGCCACTGCCTCGATGGCGAGGCGCACCACCGGCACGACGCTGACGAGCGCCACGAAACCGGCGACGAGAATCAGCGTCGTCCGCTCGCCGTCGATCATCCGCATGTCGCTCGCCCGCAGCCGATCAGCCGCCGAAGAGTTCGGTGAAGCGCTTCTTGTTCTCGGTCTCGTCGGCTAGCGCCTTGGCAGCGTCGAGCGGCATCAGCTTGATCGTGGAGCGGGCCGGAAAACCGGCGGGGCCCTCGATGCCGTCGCGGGCCGGGAGATAGCCCTGCTTGGCCGCGAGCTTCTGTCCCTCCTCGCTCATAAGAAAGTCCACGAAGAGCTTGGCGGCCTCCGGGTTCTTCGCGGTCTTCAAAATCGCCACCGGCTCGGTGACGGCTGAAACGCCCTCGGTCGGGAAGACGAAGGCGACCGGCGCGCCCTTCGCCGCCTCGCGGATCGGCAGGTAGTCGACGATCACGCCATAGGCCTTCTCGCCGCCCGCCACCGACTTCATCACTGCGCCGTTGCCGCCCGAGGCCGTGGTGCCGTTCTTGGCGAGCGCCTCGATGTAGGGCCAGCCGAAATCGGCGTTCTGCGCCAGCGCGGCGACGTGGACGAGCGCGGCGCCGGAGGTCAGCGGGCTCGGCATGGTGACCTGCGAGGCGAATTCGGGCTTCACCAGGTCGTGCCAGGACTTCGGCGCGCCTTCCGCACGCGCATTCGTCATGAAGCCGGTGGTGATCAGCTTGGTGGAGAAATAGGTCTTGTCGCGATCGACCAGCCCGGCTTCGAAGCCTGCGACGTCGGCGCCCTCGTAGGGCATCAGCCGACCGTCGCGCTTCAGGCCTTCCATCGTCACGCTGTCGGCGATGAGCAGGAGGTCGGGCTGCGGGCTGCCGGCGGCGAACTCCGCCTGCAGCTTGGCCATGACCTTCGTGGTGCCCTCGCGCACCCATTCCACATCGATGCCGGGATGGGCAGCTTCGAACGCATCCACCGTCGCCTGCGCGTCCTCGTTCGGCTGGCTCGTGTAGAGCACGAGCTTGCCGGCCTGGGCCATGGCGGGCGCGTGGACGAGGAGAGCGGCGAAGGCGGCCGCGCCGGCCAGGGCGAGCTTGAAGGTCATGAGATCGATCCCGTGAAGACGCGCGCGGACCCCTGCCCGCCGGCGAAACAAACTTGATGCGCGGCGACTACGCGGGCCGGATGACAATCGTATGAAACCCGAACGGTCGACGGCATCGTCCGGGGGCGGTGCCGTCGACCGGTCTGCGAGGGATCGAAGAGCGCTCCCTCGCGCGTTGCGCTCTCAGTCGAGCTGGCGCACGGCGCCGCGCGCCGCGCTCGTCGTCATCAAGGCGTAGGCACGCAACGCCGTCGTGACCTTGCGCTTGCGCGTCTCGACGGGCTTCCAGGCGTCCGCGCCCTTGGCGATCATCGCCTCGCGGCGCTTGGCGATCTCGGCATCGGGAACGGCCAGCTGGATGCGGCGGTTCGGGATGTCGATCTCGATGGGATCGCCCTCTTCCACCAGCCCGATGATGCCGCCTTCCGCCGCCTCCGGCGAGACGTGGCCGATCGACAGGCCGGACGAGCCGCCCGAGAAGCGGCCGTCGGTGACGAGGGCGCAGGCCTTTCCGAGGCCCTTCGACTTCAGGTAGCTCGTCGGATAGAGCATTTCCTGCATGCCCGGCCCGCCGCGCGGTCCCTCGTAGCGGATGAGCACGACGTCGCCCGCGACGACCTCGTTGGACAGGATCGACTTCACCGCCGAATCCTGGCTCTCGAAGATGCGGGCCCGGCCGTTGAAGGTGAGGATGGAGGCGTCGACGCCCGCCGTCTTCACGATGCAGCCGTCCTCGGCGAGATTGCCGTAGAGCACCGCGAGGCCGCCGTCCTTCGAGAAGGCATGTTCGAGATTGCGGATGACGCCGCCCTCGCGGTCGGTGTCGACGCTGTCGAAATGCCGGTTCTGCGAGAAGGCGACCTGCGTCGGCACGCCGCCCGGCGCGGCGCGGAAGAAGTCGTGCACGGTCTGGCTCGTGGTGCGCTTCACGTCCCAGCGGTCGAGCGCGGCGCCGAGGCTTTCGGCGTGGACGGAGCCGACCGAGGTGTCGAGAAGCCCGGCGCGGTCGAGCTCGCCGAGAATGCCCATGATGCCACCGGCGCGGTGCACGTCCTCCATATGGACGTTGGCGATCGACGGCGCGACCTTGCAGAGCACGGGCACCCGGCGCGACAGCCGGTCGATGTCGGCCATGGTGAAGTCGACCTCGCCTTCGTGGGCGGCAGCCAGCAGATGCAGCACGGTGTTGGTCGAGCCGCCCATGGCGATGTCGAGCGTCATCGCGTTCTCGAAGGCGGCGAAGCTCGCGATGGCGCGCGGCAGCACGCTCGGATCGTCCTGCTCGTAGTGGCGCTTGGCGAGATCGACGATCAGGTGGCCGGCCTCGACGAAGAGGCGGCGCCGCTCGGCATGGGTGGCGAGCGTCGAGCCGTTGCCGGGCAGCGACAGGCCGAGCGCCTCGGTCAGGCAGTTCATCGAATTGGCGGTGAACATGCCCGAGCACGAGCCGCAGGTCGGGCAGGCCGAGCGCTCGATGATCTTCACGTCCTCGTCGGAGATCCGGTCGTCGGCGGCCGCGACCATGGCGTCGACGAGGTCGAGCTTCTTCTCGGTGTTGTCGGGCCAGACGACCTTGCCGGCCTCCATCGGCCCACCCGAGACGAAGACCGTGGGGATGTTGAGGCGCAGCGACGCCATCAGCATGCCCGGCGTGATCTTGTCGCAGTTGGAGATGCAGACCATGGCATCGGCGCAATGCGCGTTGACCATGTACTCGACGGAGTCGGCGATCAACTCGCGCGAGGGCAGCGAGTAGAGCATGCCGTCATGGCCCATCGCGATGCCGTCGTCGACGGCGATCGTGTTGAACTCCTTGGCGACGCCGCCGGCCGCCTCGATCTCGCGAGCGACGAGCTGCCCGAGATCCTTGAGGTGCACGTGGCCAGGCACGAACTGCGTGAACGAGTTGACGACGGCGATGATGGGCTTGCCGAAATCCTCGTCCTTCATGCCCGTCGCGCGCCAGAGACCGCGCGCGCCGGCCATGTTGCGGCCGTGGGTGGTCGTGCGGGAACGATAGTGCGGCATCGGAAAACCTCGTGCTGGCGGAAGCGTACCCGGCATTACACCTGTTGGAGAGCCATTCCAACCCTTGGCGAGCGGCGATGGCGCGATTGACCGGCGCGCCCCCTCGCCGGTATTCGCCGATCCGTCATTGTCCTGATACGAACCGTGCCCATATGCAGGCCTCCTCGACCCGCGAGGTCAGCCCGGCGTCCGACCCGCCCTGCCGAGCCGCATCGAGGATCTCAGTGTCGGGATTGGTGGGATGACAGGGCATCGTCTTGCCGCTCATCAATCCTCGACCAGAGTGTCCGGCGGCGACTGCCCGAACTTCCACCCTTCAGTCTGGATGGCGTCGAATGAGCCATGAGATCGATGTCGCCATCGTCGGCGCGGGCGCCGCAGGCCTGTCCGCGGCCCGCTCGCTGAGGGGGCGTGGCCTGTCGGTGCGGCTCCTCGAAGCGCGCTCGCGGATCGGCGGCCGTGCCGAGACGGTGGTCGCATCCGATGGCCACCCGTTCGACCGCGGCTGCGGCTGGCTTCATTCGGCCGACCGAAACCCGCTCGTCGCGCCCATCCGCGCCGCCGGCTTCACGATCGTCGAGAAGCGCCCGGACTGGACGGGGCAGACCGGCGACATCGGCTTCTCCCGGCCGGATCAGGCGGCCTTCAACGCAGTCTTCGACGCTTTCGAGGCGCGGCTCGACGAGACCACCCGGCGCGGGATCGACCGGGCCGCGAGCGAGGATTTCGAACCGAGCGGGCGCTGGAACGCGCTGATGAACGCCGTCAGCTCATACTACAACGGCACCGAGTTCGACCGGGTCTCGACGCTCGACTACGATGCCTATGTCGACAGCGGCGTGAACTGGCGGGTGCTCGAAGGCTACGGTGCGGCGATCTCGGCCTTGGGTTCATACCTGGAAACGCGGACGGATTGTCCCGTCAGCGCCATCGAGTTCGATGGCCGGAGCCTGCGCGTCGTAACGCCGCACGGCACCCTGCGAGCCCGCGCCGTCGTGCTTACCCTGCCGACCGCGATCCTCGCGGGCGACGGCCTGTCGCTTCCGGCAGCCCTCGAGCCCTGGCGCGCCGCAGCCGCCAGCCTGCCGTTGGGACTCGCCAACAAGGCCGTGCTCTCGCTGGCCGAGCCCGACCGTTTCGATCCCGAGGGCCACCTGTTCGGGAACACCGACCGCACGGCGACGGGGAGCTATCACCTGCGCCCGTTCGGCCGGCCGCAGATCGAGGTCTTCGTCGGCGGTCGCTGCGCCGAGGCGCTGGAACGCGAGGGCGACGGGGCGCTCGGGGCCTTCGCCATCGACGAGCTATCGAACCTCTTCGGCAGTTCCATCCGCCGGCAGCTGACGGCGATCGCGGAGACCGCCTGGGGCCGCGACCCTCATGCCCTCGGTTCCTATTCCCACGCTCTGCCCGGCGCCGCCTCGGCCCGCGCGCAACTCGCCGCACCCTTCGAGAACCGCATCTTCTTCGCCGGCGAGGCGACGTCTCCGCATGCCTTCTCGACCGCGCACGGGGCTTGGGAAAGCGGGGCTCGGGCGGCCGACGAAGTGCTGGCGGCGCTCACGCCGACTGGTCGCCTGGCGCGGAAGATCGATACTGGAAACTGAGGGTTCCCGCTTGCGCGCGCGGCCGCGGCGGTTACGGTCGCGCGCGGCGAACCGCTCCGCGAGGCGCGACGACCGCAACGAAGGATGACGATGCCCCGACAAACGCCCCGCGTCGCCTTCCTGGCCAGCGAGACCGACGAGGCGCAGGACGCCTTCCGCACGCTCGTCGCGCTCTACGGCAACCAGGACGCCGCGGAGGCCGACGTCGTCGTGGCGCTCGGCGGCGACGGATTCATGCTGCAGGTGCTGCACCGCTTCATGGACACGGGCAAGCCGATCTACGGCATGAACAAGGGCACCATCGGCTTCCTGATGAACGACTACCGCGAGGCCGATCTCCCGGCGCGCCTCGAACGGGCCGTCCGCAACGAGATCCGCCCGCTGACGATGACGGCGATCGACGCCGAAGGACTGAGCCATTCGGCGCTCGCGATCAACGAGGTCGCGCTCTTCCGCCAGTCGTATCAGGCGGCGCGGCTGAAGATCTCGATCGACGGCAAGACGCGGCTGGACGAGCTTGTCTGCGACGGCGTTCTCGTGGCGACCCCCACGGGATCGACCGCCTACAATCTTTCGGCGCAGGGGCCGATCATCCCGATCGACGCGCCGCTTCTGGCGCTGACGCCGGTGAGCGCCTTCCGCCCTCGGCGCTGGCGCGGCGCTCTTCTCTCCAATCGTCAGACCGTCGACATCGAGGTGCTGGAGGACGAGAAGCGGCCGGTGAACGCGGTGGCCGACCATCGCGAGGTGAAGTCGGTCCGGCACATTCGCATCTGCGAATCGAAGGATCTCAGCAGTCTCGTGCTGTTCGATCCCGAGCACTCGTGGGACGAGCGCATTTTGGCGGAACAGTTCCGCTACTGATCGGCTCAGGCCGCGAGATAGTTCTCGGCGCGGCGCCTCGCGGCGAAGCGCTGCGTGTCGCCGGCGAGTCGGTGCAGCAGCGCGCCGATCTCGGCAAAGGCCGTCTCATCGTATTGGCGGCGATAGGAGCGGACCACCCGCTCCATCACCATCGACGCGACGTCCGCGGGATCGAGATCGTCGCTCCCCGAGACGTCCTTCCAGACCCGCACCGCGCTGAGCAGCAGCGGCACGAGGGCGCGCGGCAGGCCGGCGGAGTCCGCCAGCGCGGCGAAGCCGGGTTCGCGCGCTTCCGCCACGATGGCGCGCACGCGCTTTTCGGGAACCTTGGCCAGCCGCGCGAGCGAAGACGCGAAGAGATCGATCCGGCCGCAGCAGACGGCCCGCACCAGCACGGCGCTGTTGAGGAGGCCGCTGGCCCGCAGATGCTCCACGAAGGGCGAGAGGTCCGCGGGCTCCAGCACTTCGATCAGCGAGGCGGTCGCCTGCTCGGCGAGTTCGTCCTTCAGGCGTGCGGCCCGTGCAGGGCCGGTCGCGGCTAGCACGAAGGGCGAGGCGCAGAGCGCCGAGCCGAGCGAGACGAGAAGAACGTGGCGCAGATCACTCGGCAGATCGTCGCGGCGCAGCAGCGCGTCGCGGATGCGCGGATGGTCGGCCCAGTCGCCGACGAGTCGGCACAGGACGGACGCCGGGGCCAGCAGCGCCGCGTTGGCCGCGAGTTCGCCACAGGCCTGCGCGTCTCCGCTGGCGGCGATCTCCAGCGCGGCACGCGGATCGAGATCGCGGCGGCGGGCGGCGGCGACGCGAATGGCGTTGGAGCCGCCGCGCACGAGCTCGACGAGATCGGGGCCGGTGAGAATCGGCGAATGCTCGACGATTCCGACGGCGATCTCGTCGATGTCGGCCGCGAGGGTGCGCACGAGCTGGCGCGACACCCGTTCGGAGTGGCGCACGAGATCGGCGATCGTGCGCCGCACCCGCGGCGAGGGATCGTCGAGCGCGAAGAGCAACGCCGCTTCCGCCTGCCGGATCTCGGCGGCCAGAAATTTCTTGTTCACCACCGCATCGGCGAGAAGGGCGACGCCCGAGCAGCGCTCGGCCGCGTTGGCGGTTTCGCACCAGGTGACGAAATGCTGAGCGAGCATGGGCGGGCCTTCGGAACGACGCGAGAACTCTCGCATCATTCCTGCGCCCGCAACCCTTTACGAATCCTTGACCATGCCTGCCAAGCTTTCGTTCACCTTGCCGGCGTCACGGCACGTCGGAGGCGTCCGGCCGGCGCGGCCGCACCATCTGGAAGACCTCGCGTGTCACGGCGTAATCGAGATAGCCGAGGCGGCTGAGCGGCGCGGCGAGATCGGTGGCGATCATGCCGTCGCGCAGAACCCGCTCGTCCAGATGGATGCCCACCACCTCGCCGATCAGCATCACGTTCTCGGACGGGCGGCCGTCAACGCCCACCGGCGTGAACCATTGCGACAGCTTGCACTCGAGCGCCGCCGGCGACTGCGCGACGCGCGGCGCGGCCACGAGTTCGCAGGGTGCCTCGGTCAGCCCGGCGATCGCGAACTCGCTGGTGCCCCGCGGCGCCGCCGCCGACGAACGGTTGACGGCCGAGGCGAGATCGGCGCACGCGAAATTGGCGACGAACTCACCGCTTTCGATCGCGAAGGCGGCGCTGTCCTTCATCCCGGCGGACGAGAACATCACGAGCTTCGGGCGGTCCGAAATGGCGGAGAAGAAGCTGTAGGGCGCGAGGTTGACGCGCCCGTCCCTCGCCCGCGTCGAGATCCAGCCGATCGGGCGCGGGCTGACGATGGCCTTGAAAGGGTCGTGCGGCAGGCCGTGATCGTTGGTGGCGGTCTTCCAGAACATCTTTAGACCCGGTCCTGCGGCAGCGTCGCCTCGCTGACCACGGTGGCGAGATCGGGCCGGGGGCGGTCGGACGGCGCATCGCCGGGGGTGCCGACATAGACGAAGCCTGCCACCTTCTCGTCCGACGCAATGCCCATCAGCGCCTTGGCGTCCTCGTCGTAGGCCACCCATTCGGTGATCCAGTTGGCGCCGTAGCCGCGCGCATGGACGGCGTGGATCAGGTTCATCGTGGCCGCGCCCACGGAGAGCACCTGCTCCCATTCGGGGATCTTGAAATGCGGCTTGGCGGTGGAGACGACGCCGACCACGAGCGGCGCACGGGTGAAGCGCTGCTCTTCGTAGGCCCGCCGCGCCTCGCCCAGCGGCTGGCCCTCGTGCCGTTCGGCGAGATCGGCGAGCCGGCGGCCAAGCTCGGCGCCGACCTCGCCGCGAAACAGGATGAAGCGCCAGGGGGCGAGCTTGCCGTGGTCGGGCACGCGCGTCGCGGCGGTGAAGATCTCCGTCAGTTCGGCTTCGGAGGGCGCGGGATCGCGCAGTGCGGGAATGGGAACGGAGCGTCGGGTGGCGAGAAGCGTCTTGGCGTCGGTCACGGCGTCGTCTTGTCCTTCGATTGGTCGGTCGCGAGGATAGATCATCGCCCGAACGGATTTGCCAAGGGCGGGAGTGCAAGGGATCGCCCGCTTCGCGCTTTCGCCATGAAATCGTCCATGCGATGTCCTTCAGTGGCATCGCCATCGGGAGAATGCGAATTTGAGTCGGCGAGACTGGACGATCGTAGCGGGGGCCGTCCTGGCCGGGCTGACCGTGCCGGCCTTCGCGCAGGATGGCGGGCGGGTCGGCGCGCCGGGCGCCGAGCCGCCGGGCGCCTACGCGTCTCCCTCCGCCATTCCAGCCGATCCCGCGACGCTCGATCTCGGTATTCCCACGGCCCGCGGCCTGAAGCGGCTGGAGCCGATCGAACTGCCGCGCAACACCGAAGGCGACTTGCCGCCCAACGCGTCGCTGCCCCGCCTGCCCGCGCTGCTGCCCCAGCCCGAGACGGCCCCCGGGCTCGTGCGCCCGCTGGAGGCCCTCGTCCTCAAGGCGCGCCTCGGCAAGGACGGCCCGGAGATCCCCGATCACCTCGTCTGGCGCCTGTTTTCGCCGAAGGCCGGGCCCGACGGCAAGCTGCCGGCCATCGCGGTCGCCAAGGGTGGCGAAGCTGTGTTCGACGTTCCTGCAGGTGACTACCTGCTGCATGTCGGGTTCGGGCGTGCGGGCATGACGCAGCGGATCGACTTCAACGGGCGGCTGACGCGTCACACGGTGACGATCGAGGCCGGTGGACTTCGCCTGCACGCGACCTCGTCGGAAGACCATGTGATCACCGACAAGCTGACCTTCGACATCTACAGCCAGGCGACCGACGACCAGGACCGCCAGCTCATCGCCTCCGACGTCGAGCCCGACGTCGTCGTGCGGCTGAACGCCGGCGACTACCACGTCGTCTCGCATTTCGGCGACGTGAACGCCGTGGTGCGCGCCGACATCCGGGTCGAGGCCGGCAAGGTGACGGATGCGACGCTCGCACACCACGCGGCGGAGCTGACGCTGAAGCTGGTCCGCGAGAGCGGCGGCGAGGCGCTTGCCGACACCGCCTGGTCGATCACCTCCGACCAGGGCGACATGATCCGCGAGAGCGTCGGCGCCTTCGCCTCGATGGTGCTGCAGGAGGGCGACTACATCATCGTCGCGCGCAACAAGGACCGGATCTTCCAGCGTCCGTTCCAAGTGAAGGCGGGCGAAAAGACCGAGGTCGAGGTGCTGACCAGCGACCTCATCGATCCCAACAGTCCCGAGGCCGGCACCGGCGACTGAGGCCGGAATGCGAACAGGCCCGACCGTTCGGCCGGGTCTGTTCACCGATTCTCGCAGGGTGCGATTAGGCCGCGAGCGTCTGGCGCCCCTTTCGGGAGCGCTTGAGGTCGGGCGCCACCGCCTCCTCCACCAGCAACGCCATCGCGGCGTCGAGGCTCATCGCCTCCTGGTCGCGCGAGCCGAGGCGGCGCACGTTGACCGACCGCTCCTCGGCCTCGCGCTTGCCGCAGACGAGGATCACCGGCACCTTGGCCATCGAGTGCTCGCGCACCTTGTAGTTGATCTTTTCGTTGCGCACGTCGAGATCGACGCGAAGGCCGGCCTCGCGCAGCTCCTCCACCACCTTCGCCGCATATTCGTCGGCCTCGGACGTGATGGTCGCGACCACCACCTGCACAGGCGACATCCAGAGCGGGAAATGCCCGGCGAAATTCTCGATGAGAATGCCGAGGAAGCGCTCCATCGAGCCGCAGATGGCGCGGTGGATCATCACCGGCGTCTTCTTCTCGCTGTTGGCGTCGATGTAGAAGGCGCCGAAGCGCTCCGGCAGGTTGAAGTCCACCTGCGTCGTGCCGCACTGCCACTCGCGGCCGATCGCGTCGCGAAGGGTGTATTCGAACTTCGGCCCGTAGAAGGCGCCCTCGCCCGGATTGATGCCGGTCTTGATGCGTCCGCCCGACTGCGCCTCGATCTGGCCGAGCACGCGCGTCATCACCTCTTCGGCGTGATCCCACAGCTCGTCCGATCCGACGCGCTTCTCGGGCCGGGTCGAGAGCTTGACCACGATCTCCTCGAAGCCGAAATCCTCGTAGACCGAGAGGATGAGGTCGTTGATCTTCAGGCACTCGTCGGCCATCTGGTCTTCGGTGCAGAAGACGTGCGCGTCGTCCTGCGTGAAGCCGCGCACGCGCATCAGCCCATGCATGGCGCCGGACGGCTCGTAGCGATGCACGAGGCCGAACTCGGCAAAGCGGATCGGCAGTTCGCGGTAGGACTTCAAGCCGTGCTTGAAGATCATCACATGGCCGGGGCAGTTCATCGGCTTCAGCGCGAAGACGCGCTTGTCCTCGGTCTCGTCGCCGGCCGACTGCACCTGGAACATGTTCTCGCGGTACCAGCCCCAGTGGCCCGAGGTCTCCCAGAGCGACTTGTCGAGCACCTGCGGCGCGTTCACCTCCTGATAGGAGCCGAGCAGGCGGCGGCGCATGTAGGCCGTGAGATCCTGAAACAGTGACCAGCCCTTCGGGTGCCAGAACACGACGCCCGGCCCCTCCTCCTGGAAGTGGAAGAGATCCATCTCGCGGCCGAGCCGGCGATGGTCGCGCTTCTCCGCCTCCTCCAGCATGGTGAGGTAGGACTTCAGCTGGTCGGGCGTCGCCCAGGCCGTGCCGTAGATGCGCGTCAGCATCGGGTTGTTCGAGTCGCCGCGCCAGTAGGCGCCGGCGACCTTCATCAGCTTGAACGCCTCGCCGATTTGGCCGGTCGAGGCCATGTGCGGCCCGCGGCAGAGATCGAACCATTCGCCCTGGCGGTAGATCTTGACGTCCTGATCGGCCGAGATCGCGTCGACGAGCTGGACCTTGTAGGTCTCGCCCTTCTCGCCGAAGACGCGGCGCGCCTCGTCGCGCGACCAGACCTCCTTCGTGAAGGCGGCGTTGCGGCGGATGATCTCCAGCATCTTCTTCTCTATGACCGGCAGGTCGTCGGGCGTGAAGGGCGTGTCCTTGGCGAAGTCGTAGTAGAAGCCGTTCTCGATCACCGGGCCGATCGTCGCCTGCGTGCCCGGCCACAGCGCCTGCACCGCCTCGGCCATCACATGCGCGGCGTCGTGGCGGATGAGCTCGATGGCGCGCGGGTCGTCGCGCGTCACGATCTCGACGAGGCCGGCGCGGCCGACCGGGTCCGAGAGGTCGCGGATCTCGCCGTCCAGCGCATAGGCGACGGCCTTCTTGGCCAGCGACTTGGAGATCCCCGCGGCGATCTCGGCGCCGGTCGTCGTCGGCTCGGTGGACCGCACGGATTGGTCGGGGAAGGTCAGGTCGATCATGTCATGTCCTTTCGCGCTCACCCCCGCCTACCCTGCGGGAAAGCTGTCTCGATCGAGATCGCGCGGGGCTCGTCGCCCGCGAAGCGGCGACTTCTACCAGCCGACCGGCGCGGTGCAAGCGTCAAACGTGCTCGAACTCGGCGCGGGGCTGACCGAATGCATCAGGAATGATCGTGCGGCACGGGATCGAGCCCGGCTTTGCCGAACGGCCCGCAACGCGCGACGCGCCGCGCGCCCAGCCAGCCCCCGCGCCAGAGCCCGTGGCGAGCGACAGCCTCGTAGGCATATTCCGAGCAGGTCGGCAGATGGCGGCAATGGCTGCCGACGAGCGGCGAGAGGGTCAGCTGGTAGAGGCGCACGAAGCCGATCCCGAGAAGACGGCCGGGCGTCCGGCGCCAGGGGCCTGCGTAGTTGCGTCCGGCCGGAGGAGTCATGCGGCCTGTCGCACGCTCGCCTTCTCGATCGCCTCGACCACGGCATCGAAGGTCAGCATGGTGGAGGCGTGCCGCGCCTTATGCTCGCGCACCGGCTCGAGATAGCGCAACTCCTCGAAGCGGCCGGCGGGCGGCGGGCCGTTCTCCTTCAGCATCGCCCGCATCGCCTCGCGCACCGCCCGCAGCTCTTCGACGCTGGCGCCCACCACATGGCGCGCCATCACCGAAGACGACGCCTGCCCAAGTGCACAAGCCCGCACCTCGTGCGCGAAGTCGGTGACGATGCCGTCCGCGAGCTTCAGATCCACGGTCACCGTCGAGCCGCAGAGCTTGGAATGCGCCGAGGCCGTGCCGTCCGGTTGGTCGAGGCGGCCGATGCGGTCGATATGGCCGGCAAGCTCCAGAATGCGCGCGTTGTAGAGATCATCGATCATGGTCGTGTCCGTGGATGGTCCGTCTCATGTGGCACGACCTACAAACCGTCGTCCGCGATCTGTATATAGGAAGGCAGGAACCGCTTCGGAAGCGAACGGGAACACGTTTGGGCGGCGCCGGGTTGACGCCGATGTAATATCATAACATCAACGGCCGAGCCGGTGCGCGACAGCGGGCACGAGCGTGAACGGGCGTGGCCGGACGTCGAAGATCAGGGTTTGAGATGGACGCATCCGTCAGGAAGATCGTCGAGGAGGCCGCCGCGTCGATGAGCTACGAGCGGCCGAGCCGCGACGAAGCCGAGGCCGCCGTGGGCGTGCTCCTGCGCTGGATCGGCGAGGATCCGACGCGCGAGGGGTTGATCGACACGCCGCGCCGCGTGGTGAAGGCCTATGAGGAAATCTTCGGCGGCTACGGTCAGGAGCCCGCCGACATTCTGACGCGGACCTTCGACGAGGTGGCCGGCTACGACGAGATGGTGCTGGTGCGCGACATCGACTTCATCTCCCATTGCGAGCACCACATGGTGCCGATCATCGGCAAGGCGCATGTCGCCTACCAGCCGGACGGCCGCGTGCTCGGCCTGTCGAAGATCGCCCGCGTCGTCGACATCTACGCCCGCCGCCTGCAGACGCAGGAAGCGATGACCGAGCAGGTCGCCGCCGTGATCGACGCCGCGCTGACGCCGAAAGGCGTCGCCGTGATGATCGAGGCCGAGCACATGTGCATGTCGATGCGGGGTATCCGCACCAAGGGCTCCTCCACCGTCACGAGTTCGTTCTTCGGATCGTTCAAGAACGACCGGAGCGAGCAGGCTCGTTTCCTGTCGATGCTGAAGTGAGCGGCGCGGCTCTCCCCTTCGAAGCTCCGCGGACGAAGGCGGAGGACGAGGCCGGCCACACGCTGCGGCCGCGCTTCGATGAGAGCGGCCTCGTCACCGCCGTGGTGACGGACGCCACCTCGGGCGACCTCCTGATGGTGGCGCACATGGATGCCGAAGCGCTCGACCTGACGATCCGCACCCGCATCGCCCACTATCACAGCCGCTCGCGCGGCACGCTGTGGAAGAAGGGCGAGACGTCCGGCGCCCTGCAGAGCGTGCGCGAGATCCGCGTCGACTGCGATCAGGACGCGATCTGGCTGCGGGTCGACGTCGCCAAGCCCGAGGACACCTGCCACACCGGACGCGCCAGCTGTTTCTATCGGCGGGTCGCGGGGGACGGCGAGGATCGCGCGCTCGTCTTCGTCGAGCCGGAGGGCTCTTCGGCGCCGCACCACGCCGAAGGCAATCCTTCACCATAAACGGCAGGAGTGCGGAAAGGCCGACGGTCCATCATCGCCGATGAGGGCTGGTGGCCCGCGGGATGACGGATCGATGTTGGACAGGGTTTTCAGACGCTCCGCGCATCTCTCGGCGACGCCCGCCGACGTGCCCGTCATCGACACGACCCAGCCCGAACGCAAGCCCGCGCGCGGCATCGCGCTGGCGCTGGGCGGCGGAGCGGCCCGCGGCTGGGCGCATATCGGCGTGATCCGCGCGCTGGACGAAGCCAAGATCCCCATCTCGATGATCGCCGGCACCTCGATCGGGGCGCTCGTCGGCGGCTGCTACCTCGCCGGCCGGCTCGACGAACTGGAAGCCTTCGCGCTGTCGCTGACGCGCCGCGGCATGATGCGCTTTCTCGATCTTCGCCTCGGCGGCGCCGGGCTGATCGGCGGCGCACGGCTCAACCGCCGGCTGGTCTCGACGCTTCAGGACGTGCGGATCGAGGATCTCGGGCGGCCGCTCGTCTGCGTGGCGACGGAAGCACGCAGCGGCCACGAGGTCTGGCTGGATTCCGGCTCGCTCGTGTTGGCGATGCGCGCCTCCTACGCCCTGCCCGGCGTGTTCCAGCCGGTGGAATGCTCGGGGCGCCGCCTCTTCGACGGCGCGCTCGTCAATCCCGTGCCCGTTTCGGTGTGCCGGGCCTTCGAGGAGCCGCTCGTGGTGGCGGTCAACCTGCACTACGATCTCTTCGGCCGCGCGGCCGTGCTGCGAATGACCGCGAGCGGCACCTCGCCGGCGCAGACGGCGCGCGCCAACCATTCCGATCCGCTGATCGGCTCGGAGAACCTCGCCGAGAGCTGGCGCGACAAGGTGGGCATCGCGCGCTCCATGGTGGACGCGTTCAACATCATCCAGGACCGCATCTCCCGCTCGCGCCTGGCAGGCGACCCACCGGATTATTCGGTGCATCCGCGCGTGCGCGACATCGGCCTGTCCGAGTTCTTCCGCGCGCGCGAGTGCATCGCCTTCGGCTACGAGGAGACGATGCGGGGCATGCCGGAGATCGAGCGGCTCTGCCAGTCGCTCGGTGCGCGCTGACGAGCCGCACGCCGCGCGCTCGAGTTCTCAGCCGGCCGTGATGTAGCTGCGCATGTCCTGAGCCTCGCGCTCGGCATCCTCGATGCGGCGCTTCACGACGTCGCCGATCGAGACGATGCCGACGAGCCGCCCCCGCTCCACCACCGGCAGATGGCGGAAGCGATTGCGCGTCATGATCTCCATCGCCTCGTCCACCGTCGTCTCCTCGCCCGCGGTCTTCACTTGGCGCGTCATGATGGAGCCCACGTCGGACGCCAACGCATCCGCACCCCTCTCGGCGATCAGGCGCACGACGTCGCGCTCGGAGAGAATGCCGAGCAGCGAACCGTCCTCGCCGACGGAGACGAGAGCGCCGATCCGACGTTCCGCCAGCTCTCGAACGGCCGTCGCCACACTCTCGGAGGACGCGATCACGGCGACGTCCCGCCCCTTGGCTTCCAGTATCAGTCGAACGGTCATCGCAACCTCCCTTGCTGGTCGAAAGAGCATGGTGCTGCCCCGCGGCCTCGCTGGCAATGGGCGAGCGTGCTGCGACGGCGCGCCGCACCGATACGATCAGGAGGAGAGACGTCGCGGCGCGAGCGCGAGCGTCTCCGGGCTGCGCGGATCGAAGACCGCGAAGGCGAGAAACCCGAAGAGAAAACCGCCGAGATGCGCCTCCCAGGCGATCGCTCCGCCCTCACCGAAGAGAAGCGCGGCACCGGAGCCGAGCGCGACGTTGGTGACGAAGAAGATGGCGATGAAGAACAGCGTGGTCCGGTCGCGCAGGCTGTCGCGAATCGAGAGCAGCGGCGCCTTCGCGACGTCCGCCATGCCCCCGCGCCCGGTGGCGCCGAGCGCGAAGCGCGCCGCGCCGCCCATCAGCGCGGAGACGACGCCGGAAGCGCCGATCATCGGCTGAATGAGGTCGCGGTTGAAGAGGTAGAAGAGGCCGGCCCCGGCGACCGCGCCGATCGCCGCGAAGAGAAGCAGCCGCCCCGTTCCCAGACGCCGCGCCACCGGCGTGCCGAAGGCGAGCAGCCACACGGCGTTGGTGCCGAAATGCGTCCAGTCGCCATGCAGAAAGGCATGCGAGATCGGCGACACCCACGGCGCCCAGCCCTCCCGCAGACCGCAGATATCTCCCGTCGTACCGTAGCAGCCCGGCACGAAGGCGAAATTCACCAGCACCCAGGCCTCGTCGAAACTGGACAAAAGGCTGGTGCGCACCCAGTGAACGAGAGCGAAGCTTGCGATGAGGACGAGGATCACCGCCGGCACGTTGATCGCGGGCCGGCGAACGGGAGGTTCGTCCACGAAGGGTGGTTCGGGCAGATGCGACACGGGCGGGCTCTCCTGTTCGGCGCCAACGTATGGTCGCTCCCTTCGAATGCAACGCACGAACCGCGGAACGTCCTTGCAATCGCCTTTACGGACCGATGGTCGCGGAAGGGCCCGTTAACCCTCAACGGCTAGTGTCGTGGTGAACGAACCCATACCGACGACGGCGCATCATGCTCAACTCCCTGCCCCAGACGCCGCTCGTCGTCGAAGACCGGCGTCGCTTCAAACGCGTCACCGTCGATCTGCTGGGCCGTTTCATGCTGCCGAACCAGAGCGAATTTCCCTGCCGCATCGGCGACATGTCGCCCGGCGATTGCGCGGTGACGACCCCGATCCTGCCCGGCTCGGGCGAGCGCGTCATCCTCTATGCCGATCATGTCGGCCGGCTCGAGGGCACGGTGGTGCGCTCCTATTCCGGCGGCTTCGCGATGGTGCTGCAATCGACCGAGCGCAAGCGCGAGAAGCTGGCGGCGCAGCTCACCTGGCTGGCCAACCGGCACGAGCTCTCGCTGCCGGAAGATCGCCGCCACGAGCGCATCCAGCCGCGCAACCCGGTCATCGAGATGGTGCTCGACGACGGCCGCCGCTACAACGTGCGGATCATGGACCTGTCGCTGTCGGGCGCTGCCGTCGCCTGCGCCGTGCGACCCGCGATCGGATCGCGCCTCGTGCTCGGCACCATGGTGGGCCGCGTCGTGCGCCAGCTCGAAGACGGCGTGGCCATCGAGTTCGCGACGCTGCAGACGCGCGAGACCCTCGACATCGGCCTCGGCTGAGCCGCTCGGCCTTCCAACAACCGAATCTCCTGTGGATAACGGGGATATTTTTTGAAGGCGCGCGGTGCGAACCGCGCGCCTTCTTAGCGTTTCGATCACGGTTCCTTCAGCTTCGTGGACGAGCCGTGAACGGGCGCTTCGCTGCCTCCGCGGCCCGGCGGTTAACGCGCCCGGCGACGCAGGTTAACGCCCGCGTTGCCCGCCCCCGCCGGCACACCGCCCTGCCTCTCCCGCCCGTTGACGAAGATGACCGGCGGCTCGCTATGGTGACCGACGTCTTACGCAAGGTCGATATTCATTTACCGAAAATCTTCTGCCTTTCGCAAGTACGACAGGTAAACGAGAGGCGCTCTATTTGCCGACAAACGCGTTATCGCGTTTCCAAAGCCAGTAAAACCCACGTGCCATGGTTCCCTCAACACGACGGGAGCCAAGACTTTGCCGGCAGTACTTCGATCGATCCTGACCCTGGCGGTCCTTCTCACGGGGCTCGTCGCGTCGTCCGCCAGCGAGGCCGGCATGCTGCTGGGCACGGCCACGTCGCAGCCGGTGGGCCATTATGACTTCTGCAAGCGCAATCGCGCCGAGTGCGGCGCCAATGCCGCCGTCGGCCCGGTTGCGATGACCGACCGGCTCTGGGCCATGATCATCGAGATCAACGCGGCGGTGAACGCCGGCATCACGCCGAAGACGGACGACGAGATCTACGGCGTTCCCGAATATTGGGCCTACCCGACCACCGTCGGCGACTGCGAGGACTTCGCTCTCCTCAAGCAGTTCATGCTGGAACGCGAGGGCCTGCCGCGTTCGGCGCTGCTTCTCACCGTGGTGCGCCAGCCCAACGGCGACGGCCACGCCGTGCTGACGGTCTCCACCGACCGCGGCGACATCATCCTCGACAATCTCGACCGGCGGGCCCTCGACTGGAGCCAGACGCCCTACCGCTATCTCAAACGCCAGTCGCAGCAGGACTCGGCAAAATGGGTCTCGATCGACGACGACCGCGACATGCTGGTCGGCAGCGTTCGCTGAAAACGAAAAGGGCCGGCGAAACGCCGGCCCTTTTCGTCGATGGAGGTTCGAGGATGCTACTCGAGATCGATGTCGAGGATCGTCATCGTGAAGTGGTAGGAGAGTTCGCCCTCCTCGGTGTCCTTGGCGATGAGGCCGGCGAAGTCCTCACCGATATAGACCTCGGCCGTGTCGTTGCGGCGGGGAAGCGGCTTCACCTTGAGGGCGGTGCCCGTGAAGGTCTTCTTCAAAAAGGCTTCGAGCTTGCGGATTTCGTCGGGCTTCACGGCGTCATACTCCTTGGGCGTCCTCGTGGGGCTCAGTAGCGCACTCGATCGCAAAGGCATACCGACCGAAGCGTACGAATCGGTGGACGCCTGATCCCGTCATTCGGTTCGCGAGAAATCGTGGTTCATGGCACGCGCCGGTTCGGCGCAGCCGGAGGTGCCGATGATCTTCGCGGGAATGCCGGCCACCGTGGAGTTGGGCGGCACCTCCTTCAGCACCACCGAACCCGAGGCGACCTTCGAGCAGTCGCCGACCCGGATGTTGCCGAGGATCTTGGCGCCCGCCCCGATCAGCACGCCGTTGCCGATCTTGGGATGCCGGTCGCCGAACTCCTTGCCGGTGCCGCCGAGCGTCACGTTCTGCAGAATCGAGACATTGTTGCCGATCACCGCGGTGAACCCGACGACGAGCCCGGTGGCATGGTCGAGGAAGATGCCGCGGCCCATGCGCGAGGCCGGATGGATGTCGGTCTGGAAGGCCGCCGACGAGCGCGACTGCAGGTAGAGCGCGAAGTCGCGCCGCCCACCGTGCCAAAGCCAGTGCGCCAGCCGATGCGTCTGGATCGCGTGGAAGCCCTTGAAGTAGAGCAGCGGCTCGAGCATCCGCTCGCAGGCCGGATCGCGGTCGAACACGGCCTGCAGGTCGGTGCGCAGAATGCCGCCCCACTCGCTCGACGCGGTCGCCATCTCGTCGAAGGCCTGCTCGATGTGGCAGGCCGGCAGGTCGGCATGGTCGAGGCGCTGCGAGATGCGGTGCGCCACCGCCGCCTCCAGCGACTTCTGGTTCAGGACGCTCGAATAGAGGAGCGCCGAGAGCACCGGCTCGTTGTCGCTCGCGGCACGCGCCTCGTCCTGGATGCGAAGCCAGATCGGGTCGAGGGCCGCGAGGCGGTCGGGATGGGTCAGACCCAAGGCAGTCATCGTCGTCTTGCCCTCTCGCACGGCCGCGGGACGTCTCATCGCCACTAGATAGGTTCGCCCGCAGGGCTCGCCAGCGAGATCCCTATCCGATTGCGGCCTGGATGAAAATGACGCGCCGTCAGCGCGCGATCATCGCGCGATGGCGATCGAGAAACTCGACGACGCGGCTCTTGAAGGTGCGGTCGCCGACCGCCAGCATGTGGTCGCGGTTGGCGACGTCGAAGGCTTCCGCGTTCGGCAGCAGGTCTGCCAGCCCAGCGGCCGAACCCGCGATGTCGTCGCGCGTGCCGACGCCGACGAGCACGGGCTGGCGCAGCGTCGCGATCTCGGCCCGCGTCGGCTCCTTGCGCGAGGTCTCGATGCAGGCGGCGAGCGCCGTGCGGTCGCTGCGCGTGCGATCGGCGAAGGCGCGGAACATGCGCCCGCGCTCGTCGCTCACGTCGTCGAGAGAGGGCGCGCGCAGCGCCGCGGCGATTGGATCCCAGTCGCCGACGCCGTCCACCAGCCCCAGGCCCAGGCCACCGAAGACGAGCAGCGGAAACCGCTCGCGGTAGGCTAGCCCCGCGAAGGCCGAAACGCGCGCGCCCATCGAATAGCCGAACAGCGCCGCACACGGCAGGCCGAGGTGATCGGCCAGCGCCGCCACGTCGGAAGCCATCGCCTCCGGCGTGTAGGCCGCGGGATCGTGCGGCTTGTCGCTCTCGCCATGGCCCCGATGGTCGAACGCCGCGACGCGGTAGCCGGCCGCCGTCAGCGCCGCCACCCAGCCGGGATCGACCCAGTTGACCCGCAGGCTCGAGGCGAAGCCGTGCACGAGCACCACGGCCGGCCCCTCGCGCGCGCCCTCGTCGATGTAGGAGAGGCGGAAACCGCCATTGTGAAAGTCCGCCATGGTGCGCCCGCTCAAGCCTTCGATGGGTCTGGTTATCGCGAAGGCGGGGCCGGAAACCACCCTGTTCTTTTCACGGGGGCGTCGCTATGGTCCGCACCATTCGCGCGCGATAGGACTTCGGAGATCTGCATGGCCGGCCACGGAACGCCCCACTTTCAGAACGATGCCGGGCACGACGTCATCCAGATCGGCGCGCACGCCTTCATGTGCGTCGGCGCCAACCCGCCCTACGATCATCCGCATGTCTATCTCGACATGGGCGACGAGGGCGAGAAGGTCTGCCCCTACTGCTCGACGCTCTACAAGCTGAACACCGCGCTTCCCGCGCACGAGACGATCCCCGCCGGCTGCGCCTATCACGATCGGGCCGCCTGAGCCGCCACGGTGGCGGACGCGCTGCGCCCGCGCGCGCTCATTGCCGGTGCCGGCATCGCGGGCCTTGCCGCCGCACTTGCGCTGGACAAGGTGGGCTACCGGGTCGCCGTCTTCGAGCGGGCACGCGAACTCGAGGAAGTCGGCGCCGGGCTCCAGCTTTCGCCCAACGCGATCCGCGCGCTCGAAGCCCTTGGCCTCGCAGCCGAGTTGCAGAGCGTCGGCGTCGCCGCCCGCGACGTCACGCTGAGATCCGGCCGGACCGGGGCGGTGCTCGCCCGCATTCCCGTGGAAGCCTCCGACGGCACCGGCTACCGATCCCTGCACCGCGCGGCGCTGCAGGCAATGTTGCTGCGCGCAGTCCGATCGCGGGAGACGATCGACCTGCGTCTCGGCGCCGGGCTTGTCGATCTCACGGAGACGGAACGCGGGGTGGATCTCCGCTTCGACGGCGGCGAACCGGAAACGGCGTCGCTCTTCGTCGCGGCCGATGGCGTGCATTCGCGTGCCGCCTCTCGCCTCGGGCTAAAGCCACCACGGCACACCGGCGCGACCGCTCTGCGCTATCTGGTTCGCCGGCCTGTGGAACCAACGTCGCCCGGCATCGAGGCCTGGCTCGGTCCGCGGCGCCATGCCGTATCCTACCCGCTCGGCGACGGAGAGAGCTGCAATCTCGTGTTGATCCAGCCGGAGGCACAGCCTGATGCCAAAGGCTTTCAGAACTGGAACGCCGAGTTGCGCGCGGGGATCGACGCCGGCACGGCACTCGGAACGTGGCCCATCCTGACGGTGGATGCGCGCGAGCGCATGATGCCGAGGCGTCACGTGGTGTTCGTCGGCGACGCCGCGCACGCGATGGCGCCCTATGCGGCACAGGGCGCGGCGATGGCGCTGGAGGACGCGGTCGTGCTGGCGGCCTGCGTGTCGTCGGGCGTCCCACTTCCTGCCTCCCTGTCGCGCTTTGCCGACCTGCGACGCCCGCGCATCGCCCGGGTGATGCGGCGCGTCGCCTTCCATCGCCTCGTCTACCACCTGCCCACGCCGCTCTCCCTCGCGCGCGATCTCGCTCTGGCGCAGCGCTCACCAACCTCGCTACGCGCCGATCTCGCCTGGCTCTACGATTGGATGCCCCCTCGTCTCGCACCTTTGCGCGACTGAAGGCAGGACGCGACATTGCCGCCCGTCATTCCCTTCCGGCGCCCCACGCCTAGGTTCACATCAAGCCCGTGGCCGCTCTCGCGAGTGGACCGGCGCTGGGAGAGATCGCCGAGCGAACGCCGCCCACCGCCGACCCCGGATCTGTAAGGGACAGATTGAAAGGTCGACCGATGCTGAACCTGAAGACGACGGGACGCTTCCTGTCCGTCACCGCCCTCGCGGCGTCCACCGCCCTGAGCGGGCCTATCGCAGCCCTGGCGCAGACCTCCGACCAGCCGCCGCCGCAGATCCAGGACGCGCCGCCGGAGATCCCTGCCGCGGAGCCGCCGCCGCCATCCGAACCGTCCGCCCCCGAGCCCGACCGCGCGCCGGCGCCGGAGACTGCCGAGCCTCCGGCTCGCGAAGCTCCCGCCCCGCCGGAGCCCGCACCGGCCCCGGCCGATGATCCCGCCCCCGAACCGAGCCGTGCGCCCGCACCGCCCGAGCCGGCTGGCGATCCCGCGCCAGCCGAGCGCCCCGCCCCCGTGCAGTCCGCACCGGATACCGGCCCGCCGCCGCGCTCGGCGCCGCAGGGTGACCCTGCGCAGCTTCCCGTGGACGATGGAACGCAGAACGACATTCCGGCCGGCAATGCGGATGCGCCGGCTGCCCCCATCGATGCGCCGACCCCGCCGGCGCCAGCCGCCGGCAGCGCGGCGGATTCAACTCCGACGCCGCCGGCGCCCGCTGAAGCGGTGACGGACGCGCCGCCCGCACCCGCGCGCCGAGCCCCGGCGGCCGCGCCGGACGCAACGCCGCCCGCCGCGGCAGAGCCAGGAACCGCCGCGCCGTCCTCGGCGGCACCCGTTCCGCCGAGTGCGCCGACGCCAGGCGCCGAGCCGGCAACGCCGAGCCGCGATCCCGCGGCCGCCGCCACACCGACGGCGCCGCCGACTGCGCCGGTGGATCCCGCCGCACCGCCGGCGCCGGGCGGCGCTGCGCCGGTCGTGCCGGGGACGCCCCCGGCTCCTCCGACGCCGGCTCCCGATTTGGCGCCCGCAGCCCCCGATGCGGCTCCCGGCGCGGCTGCGCCCGTAGCGCCGGCGCCCGGCACGAACGGCGCAGCGGCTCCCGCCCCCGCGGCCCCGGCGCAGGCGCTAGCGCCTCAGCCAGCCGAGCAGCCCCGTCCCGTCGCGGCCGACATCCAGTCGGCGCCGGTGCCGGAGGGGCAGGTCGGTGCCAGCGACGCACGCGTGCAGCAACTGGCGCAGCCTGTCGTGATCCAGCCGATCACGGCGACGCAGGGCGAGCGGCTTCAAGCAGCTCCCGTGGCGACCCTGCCGCCCAATGTCCAGGTGGTGGAGCGCGTCGGCAACCGGCAGATCCTGCAGCTTGGCGCAGCCGCGGTCGCGGGCGCCGCGGCCGGGGATCTGGCGGCCTATTTCATCCGGTCCGACGACAATGATCGCCTGACGCGCGGCTCCAGCGACGTCCGCTACGAGCAGCTCCCCCGCGGGCTGACGCGTGAAACCATTCGCCGCCCCAACGGCGTCGAGGTGGTGACGATCGAAAACGAATATGGCGACGTCATCCAGCGCTCGCGCATCTCACCGGATGGCCGGGAGGACGTGCTCTTCTACGATCCCTATGCCGAGGACACGCAGCGCCCGGATTATTACACCGACGCCGGGGCCGACCTGCCGCCGCTGGAACTGACCATTCCGCGCGACCGCTACATCGTCGACGTCGCCGAGCCCGACGAGGAACTCTACTACGATACGATCGTCGCGCCGCCGGTGGAGACGGTGGAGCGCATCTATTCGCTCGACGAGGTGCGCCGTTCGCCTCGCATCCGCGAAAAGGTGCGTCGCATCGATCTCAACACGATCACCTTCGGCTTCGGTTCGGCGGAGATCGATCAGGCGCAGGTCAAGAACCTGCAGGCGCTCGCCGATGCGGTGAAGCGCGTGGTCGATCAGAACCCGTCGGAGGTTTTCCTGCTGGAAGGCCATACCGACGCGGTCGGCAGCAACGTCGCCAATCTCGCGCTGTCGGATCGGCGCGCCGAATCGGTCGCCTCCGCTCTGAGCGAATATTTCGAGATTCCCGCCGAGAACCTGGTGACGCAGGGCTATGGCGAGGAAGACCTGAAGGTGGATACGCAGGGCGAAAACCGGGAAAATCGGCGCGTGACGCTTCGGCGAATCACGTCGCTTGTGAAGCCTGTGGTGACCTCGCAAGCGAAGTGAGGCTCATTGACTAAGGGGGGCCGGCGATCCGTTCGCCGGCCCTCGTCTCACGAATTGACGAGAAGGCTCGAACCTTTTCTCGTGCGCCGTGCGAGAGCGCCTTGCGGCAGCATCTCGGTGGCGACGGCAGGGCGTTCATTCAGCGATCGATGTGGGTGCCTGCCCTGCCGAGGTCTGGAACGGCGTCCGTGCGGCGTGATGTTCGATCTTGACACCTTCGACGCGCATACGCCGAGCTTAGCTGCGATCATCTGCCCCATGAATTCGGGTCAATTTGACGATCTGCGCCGATCGCTGCCGTCGAAGGCCGATGCGCCACAACTCGCCACTCAAGCGCCCCGGTCGATCGTCTCGTCGCTCGGCCCTTCCGCTCGCTCCGCGGACATGAAGTTGGCGAGCGGCGCCAGCGCCTGGATGTGGGAGGCGAAGACCTTGACGCCGACCATCAGCGGCACCGCCAGGAACATGCCGACGACGCCCCAGATCCAGCCCCAGAAGGCCACCGACAGGAACACGGCAGCGGCATTCATCTTCAGGCGGCGCCCCACGAGCACCGGCGTGATGAGCTGGCCCTCGATCGAGGTGATGCCGAGATAGAGCACCATCGGCAGGATGGCTCCCGACAGCTCCCCGCTCGAACTCAGTCCGACGACGCCGACCAGCGCGATGCCGGCGATGGCGCCAAGATAGGGAATGTAATTGAGAACGAAGGCCAGCACGCCGAAGACTGCGGCCATCGGCAGTCCCGCCACCCACATCGCGGAACCGATGGCGAGCCCGAGCCCGAGATTGATCGTGGTGATCGTCAGAAGGTAGCGCGAGAGCTCGCGCTCGATCTCGTGTGCGATGGCCAGCGCCGTGCGCTTGTTCGAAAAGGTCGGCATCGCCTCGATGAGCTTCTGGTAGAACAGGTTTCCCGACGACAGCAGGAAGAACAGGAAGATCAGCGAGAAGCCGACGCTGGCGACGATCTGTGGCACCGCCGACGCGACATTGGTCAGGAAGCCGGGTCCGTTGAGGACGACCGGTTCGCCGTCGTCTCCAGCCGGGGCCGCCGGACGCTGCGACTCGACGGCCTCCCGCGCCTCGCTCCGCGCCGTCTCGAACCGCAGGACGCGCTCGCGGAGCGTTTCCAGTTCCGCGTTCACGGAATCCAGATAGGACGGCACGTTCGAGACGATCTGCGTGAGCGGTCCGCTCGTCAGGTAGAAGCCGCCGACGAGGACCAGCAACGTGCCGAACGTCAGGACTGCCGCGGTGATCGGCTCCCACACCCGCAAGCGCCTGCGGGCGAAGCGCACGACGGGACTGAGCACCAGCATGAACAGCAGCGAGAGCACGACCGGCAGCACGAAGCTCTTCGATAGGTAGAGCGCCCCGAACAGAAGGATCAGAAAGATGCCGATGACCGCCCAACGAGGCGTGACGACTCGTGGGGCGGAATCCAAGCCCCGCGGTGAGCCTTCCATCCGCTCACCGACATCGCCTCGATCGTTCTGCATCCGCCACCACCCACCACGCACTTCTAAGCGAACGTGACGATTGGATCTGCGTTCCGCGAATGTGGTGGAGGCGAACGGCATTCGGCGGCCGGTGGGGGGCACGCCGACCAAGCACCGGCCGATACGCCCTGACGAACGACGGCGAGAAGCAACCGACGCCACCCGCCATTCACGTTTGGGATCAATGAAGGATCTGCGAGAGGAACAGCCGGGTGCGCGCGTGCTGCGGGTTTTCGAAGAAGGCCTTCGGCTCGTTCTCCTCGACGATCTGTCCGGCATCCATGAAGATGACGCGGTCGGCGACCTGACGTGCGAAGCCCATCTCGTGGGTAACGCAGATCATCGTCATCCCCTCCTCCGCCAGCCCGACCATGACGTCGAGCACCTCCTTGATCATTTCGGGATCGAGGGCGGAGGTCGGTTCGTCGAAGAGCATGACCTTCGGGTTCATGCAGAGCGAGCGCGCGATGGCGACTCGCTGCTGCTGACCGCCCGAAAGCTGACCCGGATATTTGTTGGCCTGCTCGGGAATGCGCACCCGCTTGAGGAAATGCATCGCGATTTCCTCGGCCTTCTTCTTGGGCATCTTGCGAACCCAGATCGGCGCGAGCGTGCAGTTCTCGAGGATAGTGAGGTGCGGGAACAGGTTGAAGTGCTGGAACACCATGCCGACCTCGCGGCGCACGATGTCGATCTTCTTGAGATCGTTGGTCAGTTCGACGCCATCGACGACGATCGACCCCTTCTGGTGCTCCTCCAGCCGGTTGATGCAGCGGATCATCGTCGACTTTCCGGAGCCGGACGGGCCGCAGACGACGATTCGCTCCCCCTTCGACACCCGAAGGTTGATGTCGCGCAGCACGTGGAACTCGCCATACCACTTGTTGACGTTGACGAGTTCGATCGCCACCGGGCCGAGACTAGCCGCGCGACCGGTCGAGGTCGGGACGGAAGCCGGAGAAACGCTATCGATCGACATGGAGTTCGGTGCCCCGATCAGAGGAGGGAAGAGGTCCGCGCCGCCGGGGCGCAGGACGAGAAGGCGAAGAAAGCCGCCAAGGCGATGGCCGGGCTCAATGGCGGTGCCCCTTCTTCAGGCGACGCTCCATGAAGACGGAATAGCGCGACATGCCGAAGCAGAAGACCCAGAAGCAGAAGGCCGCGAAGACGAGACCCGTGGCGGGCGTCACCGGGGTGATCCATTCGGGATCGCTGAAGCCGCGGCGAACGGCGCCGAGGAGATCGGCGAGCCCGATGATCGAGACGAGGCTGGTGTCCTTGAACAGGCCGATGAACGTGTTGACGATGCCCGGGATCACCAGCGTCAGCGCCTGCGGCAGGATGATCATGCGCATCTTCTGCCAGTAGGTCAGCGCCATGGCGTCGGCGCCCTCGTACTGTCCCTTCGGAATGGCCTGCAGGCCGCCGCGAATGACCTCGGCCATGTAGGCGGCCGAGAACAGGGCGACGCCGACGAGGACGCGCAACAACTGGTTGAAGCTCACGCCGCTCGGCAGAAGCAGAGGCAGCATGAAATTGGCCATGAAGAGCACGGTGATGAGCGGCACGCCCCGCCAGAACTCGATGAAGACCACCGACAGGAGGCGAACCGCCGGCATCTTCGACTGGCGACCGAGCGCCAGCAGAATGCCGAGCGGAAACGACGCCGCGATGCCCGTGAGCGCCACGGTAAGCGTGATGAGCAGCCCACCCCAGAGGTTGGTGGGAACGTCCACCAGCCCGAAATTCGAGGTGAGGATGACGACGAAACCCAGCGCGGCGAGCAGCGGCACGAGGAGACCCGTCAGGCCCACCGCCTCGCCCGCGGTGCGTCGGGTCGCGACGATCGCCAGCACGATGGATGCGAGTGCGGCCACAAGAGCGATCGTACTGAGAATGTCGAAGCGCAGGTCGAAGATCATCACGCGGCGACTGGACACATAGGCGGAGGCGACCGCCGCCAGGACGGCGAGAACGCCCGCCCAGACGGCGACCTTCATCAGCGGGTCACGGCCCACCGTGCTGCTGCGGGCCACGCCGAGAAACAATGTGGCAACGGCACCCAGCGCCAGCACGAAGGCCATCGCGGCGCTGGAAAGCTGGAACTGGCCGCCCGTCAGCAGCACCAGCGTTACCAGCGGAAACACGAGAAACAGCAGCACCGCGTTCAGCCGTTTGTAGGGCAGCGACGGAATGGCGAGCGGCACGGTCAGCCCCACGAGGAGCACGAACACGAGTTGCACCCGCCAGCGCTGGTCCAGCGGATAGAGGCCGTAGAGGAACTGCTGGAATTTGGCGCCGACGAAGGCCCAGCAGGCGCCGACCTCGCGCGCCTCCGTCGGCACGCAGACCGACCGGTCGGCGCCGACGAAGACGGCGTTCACGATCCCCCATTGCACGAGGGACCAGACGACGTAGGCGACGACCGTCAGGCAGACGAGGGAGAGAATCGAATCGAACGGCGTGGCGAAGAGGTTGCGGCGCACGCTTCCTGCGAAGCCCGAGGTGTCGACGGGCGGGGGCAGCGGCTGCAACTGGCCGCGTCCGGCATAGGTGGAGACCTGTTCTTCCATCGTGGGTCTCCTCAGCGCTCGACGAGTTTCATGCGGCGATTGAACAGGTTCATCGCCAGCGAGACGGTGATGCTGATGCCGAGATAGACGGTCATCCAGATCACCACGACTTCGATCGACTGACCCGACTGGTTGAGGACGGTCGAGCCGACCGCGACGAGATCGGGATATCCGATGGCGAGCCCGAGCGAGGAGTTCTTCGTGAGGTTCAGATATTGCGACGTGAGCGGGGGAATGATCACGCGAAACGCCTGCGGCACCACCACGAGACGCAGCGCGAGCCCGCGCCGAAGGCCGAGGGCGGCGGCCGCCTCGTTCTGACCCTTCGACACCGACAGGATGCCGGCGCGCACGATCTCGGCAATGAAGGAGGCCGTGTAGACGGAGAGAGCCAGGAAGATCGAGAGGAACTCGGGCTTGATCTGGAAGCCGCCGGTGAGGTTGAACGTGCCGCGCTGCGGGATTTCGAGCGTCGCCGGAAAGCCCGTCGCGGCGAAGACGACCAGCGGCAGGAACACGATCAATCCGAGGGCCGGCAGCAGCAGGCCGGTGCGCTGGCCGGTGGCGAGTTGCCGCCGCTTGAAGACGCGCGACAGGACGAAGGTCGCGACGATGCCGACGAGCAGCGCATAGAAGGTCGCCTGCGATCCCGCCCCGAAGAGGACGCTCGGCGTCTGCAGGCCGCGGTTGGACAGGAAGGAATCGAAGGGAAACTCGATGGCCTGTCGCGGTCCTGGCAGCACCGACAGCACGCCGAAGTACCAGAACAACATGACGAGGAGGGTCGGGATGTTGCGGAAGGTCTCGACGTAGACAGTGCAGATGCCGCGCACGAGAAAGTTCTGCGACAGCCGCCCGATGCCGACCAGAAAGCCCAGGATCGTCGCAAAGACGATGCCGGTGCCCGCCACGATGAGCGTGTTCGCCAGACCGACGAGGATGGCTCGCCCGTAGGTCTCGTTGGTCGAGTAGGGAATCGGAACCTGCGAGATGTCGAAGCCGGACCGGGTCTGCAGGAAACCGAAGCCGGAGGCGATGTTGGCGTTGCGGAGATTTTCCGCCGTATTGCTCGCCAGCCACCAGGCGAAGAGCGCGAGCCCTCCGACCAGCACCACTTGAATCACCGCGCTTCGCACGGTCGGGTTGGTCAGGAGCGAACCGCCTGATCGGGCTGGCCTCGTCAGCGGTACGGTCTCTGCGCTCATGGATGTCCTTCGGTCGAAAGCGGAGGAAGCCTGCCGCCGCGCGTGGCGGCGGCAGGTCTGGATCGTATCAGCCGAATGAGATCAGCGGATCGGCGGCGCGTACTGGAGGCCG
Organism: Aureimonas pseudogalii; assembly: GCF_014196835.1. Lineage (GTDB taxonomy): Bacteria > Pseudomonadota > Alphaproteobacteria > Rhizobiales > Rhizobiaceae > Aureimonas > Aureimonas pseudogalii. The sequence continues at coordinate 183,034 of NZ_JACIEK010000004.1, read as the reverse complement.
CCCTTGCTCCACAGCGCGTTCTGCCCGCGGGCGATCTTCAGCTGCGAGCCGGTTCCGACGTTGCGCTCGAAGATCTCGCCGTAATTGCCGACCGCCTTCACGACGTTGACCACGAAGTCCGACGACATGCCGGCATCGGCGCCGAACGTGCCCTCGACGCCGAGAAGGCGACGGATCTCGGGATTCGTCGAGGCCTTCATCTCTTCGACGTTGGCCTGCGTGACACCCAGCTCTTCGGCGTTGAGCAGCGCGAAATGCGTCCACTTGACCACGTTGAACCACTGGTCGTCACCCTGGCGCACGGCCGGGCCGAGCGGCTCCTTCGAGATGATCTCGGGGAGAACGATGTGGTCGTCGGGCGTGCCGAGCTCGAGGCGCGAGGCGTAGAGGCCGGACTGGTCGGTGGTCAGCACGTCGCAGCGCCCGCTGTCATAGGCGCTGTTGACGTCCGACTGCGCCTCGATGACGACCGGGTTGTACTGCATGTTGTTCGCGGCGAAATAGTCCGCGAGGTTGAGCTCCGTCGTGGTGCCGCTCTGCACGCAGACCGTGGCGCCCGAGAGCTGCAGGGCGGAATTCACCCCGAGCGCCTTCTTCACCATGAAGCCCTGGCCGTCGTAGAAGTTGACGCCCACGAAGGCGAGGCCGAGGGCCGTGTCGCGGCTCATCGTCCAGGTCGTGTTGCGCGCCAGGACATCGACTTCGCTGTTCTGGAGCGCCGGGAAGCGCTGCACGGCGGAGAGCGGCGAGTAGACCACCTTCGATGCGTCGTTGAAGACCGCGGCGGCGATCGCCTTGCAATAGTCGACGTCGAGACCGGCCCACTGGCCCTGGTCGTTCTGGTAACCGAATCCGGGCAGGCCGGTGTTCACGCCGCACCGGACCGTGCCGCGCGCCTTCGTGTCGCCGAGCGTCGCCGCCGAGGCACTTCCGGCAGCCACCCCCACGGCCGAGAGGCAGAGGGCGGCGGTCAGGAGCTTCAAGTTCATCAGGATAACCTCGATCAGCACGAAATGGGGATGGGCGGCTCGTCAGAGCAGCGCCAAGCGAAACGAACGAAGACTGTTCGACGGGGATCACATGCCATAAAAATTTGCAGGTCAAGCTTCTGGCGCTTTTTTCCAAAGCGTGCGCTAGCATCGCGTCGCATGTGCCGGCAATTTCTGCAGAATGGACCTGTTTTGAGCAACCCGAAAGACCTCGAAAGCCCGATGGGCTCGTCCACGCGACTACTTCATGCTGGATACGCCCCAAGTGACTATCATGGATTCGTGAACCCGCCGACGGTTCGCGCCTCGACCGTCCTGTTTCCGGACGCCGAATCCATGCGGCGCCGCGACCAGAAATATCTCTACGGTCTACGTGGCACCCCGACGATCGAGGCGCTGGAACACGCGCTGGACGATCTCGAAGGCTCGCACGGCACGATTCTCGTGCCCTCGGGGCTCGCGGCGATCAGCTTTCCGCTACTGGCCTTCCTGTCGAGCGGCGACCACTGCCTCGTGGTCGACAGCGTCTATGGTCCGACGCGGCTGTTCTGTGACACGCTGCTTCGGCGCATGGGGGTGGAGACGGAGTATTTCGATCCCGCGATCGGCGGCGCCGGACTGGCGCAGCGCATGCGAGCCAACACCCGCGTCGTGTTTCTCGAGGCGCCTGGCTCCAACACGTTCGAGATGCTCCATGTCGCTGGCATGGCCGACGTCGCGCGGCGCGGCGGCGCGGTGTCCATGCTGGACAACACCTGGGCGACTCCCCTGCTCTTCCGTCCTCTCGACCACGGCGTCGATCTGTCGATCCACGCGCTGACGAAATATCCGGGCGGCCATTCCGACGTGATGATGGGCAGCGTGTCGGCCAATCGCGAGACCTTCGCGCGGCTACGCGACGCGCAGATGCAGATCGGCGTCAACGTCTCGCCCGACGACACCTATCTCGTGCTGCGGGGCCTCAAGACGATGGCGGTGCGCCTGAAGGCGCACGAGGCCGCAGCCCTCGAGCTGGCGAGCTGGCTGGAGACGCGCCCGGAGGTCGCCCGCGTGCTGCATCCCGCGCTCCCCTCCTTCCCCGGCCACGACCTCTGGAAATCACAGTTCAAGGGCGCGAGCGGGCTCTTCTCCATCGTGCTTGCCGGTGGCGGCGAACGCGAGGCGTCGGCCTTCCTCGACGCCCTGCGCATCTTTGGTCTCGGCTATTCCTGGGGCGGCTTCGAAAGCCTCGCGCTCGAAGCCCATCTCGGCGACCGGGTCGTCGCCAAGGCGCCGACAGAGGGGCCGGTCATCCGCTTGCAGATCGGGCTGGAGGACGTGGCGGACCTACGACGCGACATCGAAGGCGGACTAGCCGCTCTTGGCTAGAACCGGGGGCGGGCGCCGTGTCGATCGGGCCGCGGCGCAGCCTTGCCCTTCGTCGACGCGGCCGACCCCTTCGAAATACGCGTCAGGGAGCGATCCACGTGGCGGATCGTAACCGGTCGCCATCGAGATGGAAAAACGCGCGTGTCTGATCGGAGCCGTCGAGCCGCAAGGCATCGATCCGTGAAACGCGAAAGGTGATGAGGGTGAAGCGGGCCAGACCGGGATCCGCCGCGCCCGGCGCCGCTTCCGCGAAGTCCAACGCGTCGGGCGCCGGCAGAGGCGTTCCCGGCGCCGGTGCGGTCCGGTACTTGCGACGCCCTTTCTCGGGAATCGCCTCGTAGGCCGCTGTGGCCTTCAGCGTGCCCGGCAGGAAAAGGTCAGCCTGCCCGAAGAACCGAAGCTGCAAGCCGTCCGCCGGGCGCCAGAACAACACTTCGCTGGCGGGACGTGCGAGAAGCTGCAGGACCTTCTCGGATCGAACGTCCGTGTGAAAGCTCAGTTCTGCCGCCGCACGATCGACCGCACGCAGGACCACGACCCGGAGGGAAGGCGCACCGTCTTCGTTCACGGACGCGATCGTCGCGTTCGGAAGATCGCCGCGGCGCCGGGCTGCGGCCTCGTGAAGATCCTGCCAGATCGTGTCGAGCCAGACGGAAAGACGAGCGTCGTCCATGGCGATCCCGAGATCCCGCAGGCGGGAAGTTTAGAAAGCTTTTGTCTGCCGACGCCCATCGGCCTGGCGGCAACAAAAAGCGGCCGGGCCCCTATCGGCCCGCCCGCTCGCAGTGGCTCAGAACCGAAGGCTACTTCGTGTTCACGGCGTCCTTCAGGCCCTTGCCTGGCGCGAACTTCGGAACGTTGCGGGCGGGAATGTCGACCTCGGCGCCGGTGGACGGATTGCGGCCCTTCGAGGCGGCGCGATGCGACACCGAGAACGTCCCGAAGCCCACGAGCCGAACGTCGTCGCCGTTCGCCATCGTCTCCTGCAGAACGTCGAAGATCGCGTCGACGGCGGTGGTGGCGTCCTGGCGGGACAGCTTCGACTTGTCGGCCACGGCCGACACCAGCTCGTTCTTGTTCATTCGTTCTCTCCAGACTTCGGGCTCATGCCCGTTCGGGTCGCCACGATGATCAAATCATCGGCTCGGTTCAAGCAGGAGATGGCCGAAACGTCGAGAAAACAAGCCTTACTCGTGAAAAATGCCGCCCCAAGGGACGGCATTTCGACCTTTCAAAGCGTTCGACGATCAGTGAGCGATCGTCGCGGACTGATCGTCGGCGGTCTCGCGGGCGGGAACCACGTCGTCCGATTCGGTCCAGTGGATCGGCTCGGGCTGCCGAATGAGGGCGTGGACGAGGACTTCCGCCATCCGCGACACCGGCACGATTTCGAGGGCATTCTTGACGTTATCGGGAATCTCGACAAGATCCTTGGCGTTCTCCTCCGGGATCAGAACCTTGGTCATTCCGCCGCGCAACGCGGCCAGCAGCTTCTCCTTCAAGCCGCCGATGGGCAGCACCCTGCCCCGCAGCGTGATCTCGCCGGTCATGGCGATGTCGCGCCGCACGGGAATGCCGGTCATCACCGAGATGATCGCCGTCGCCATCGCCACACCGGCAGACGGTCCGTCCTTCGGGGTCGCCCCCTCGGGAACGTGAACGTGGATGTCGCGCTTGTCGAACAGCGGCGGCTTGATGCCGTATTCGATGGCGCGGCTGCGCACGTAGGACGCGGCGGCGGAGATGGACTCCTTCATCACGTCCTTCAGGTTGCCTGTCACCGTCATCTTGCCCTTGCCAGGCATCATGACGCCTTCGATCGTCAGCAACTCGCCGCCGACCTCGGTCCAGGCGAGCCCCGTGACCACACCGACCTGATCGTCCGCCTCGGCCTCGCCGTAGCGATACCGGAACACGCCGAGATAGTCGGCGAGGTTCGCCGCCGTCACCGCGACCGACGTCACCTCGCCCTTGAGGATCTGCGTCACGGCCTTGCGCCCGAGCTTCATAAGCTCGCGCTCGTAGGAGCGAACGCCGGCTTCACGGGTGTAGCGCCGAGCGATCTCTCGCAAAGCATCCTCGGACACCGAGAACTCCTCGGGCCGCAGCGCATGGTCGCGGATCGTCTTCGGCAGCAGGTGCCGCTTGGCGATCTCGATCTTCTCGTCCTCGGTATAACCCGCGATCCGGATGATCTCCATCCGGTCCATGAGCGGACCGGGGATGTTCAACGTGTTGGCGGTGGTCACGAACATCGTCGAGGACAGATCGTATTCGACCTCGAGATAGTGATCCATGAACGTCGCGTTCTGCTCGGGATCGAGCACCTCCAGCAGCGCCGACGACGGATCGCCGCGGAAATCCTGGCCCATCTTGTCGATCTCGTCGAGGAGGAAAAGCGGGTTCGACCGCTTCGCCTTCTTCAGAGACTGGATGACCTTGCCGGGCATCGAGCCGATATAGGTCCGCCGGTGACCCCGGATCTCCGCCTCGTCGCGCACGCCGCCCAGCGCCATGCGAACGTATTCGCGACCCGTGGCCCGAGCGATCGACTTGGCGAGCGAGGTCTTGCCGACGCCAGGAGGTCCAACGAGGCAGAGGATCGGGCCCTTCAACTTGGACTGTCGGCTCTGCACCGCGAGATACTCGACGATGCGCTCCTTCACCTTATCGAGGCCGTAGTGCTCCTCGTCGAGGATCGCCTCGGCCCGCTTCAGGTCGATCTTGATCTTCGACGGCTTGCCCCAGGGCAGGCCGAGCAGCCAATCCAGATAGTTGCGCACGACGGTGGCCTCGGCCGACATCGGGCTCATCTGCTTAAGCTTCTTCAGCTCGCCGGCGACCTTCTCCTTGGCCTCCTTGGAAAGCTTGGTCTTCTTGATCCGGTCCTCGATCTCGGCCACCTCGTCGCGGCCTTCCTCGCCGTCGCCGAGTTCCTTCTGGATCGCCTTCATCTGCTCGTTGAGGTAGTACTCCCGCTGCGTCTTCTCCATCTGGCGCTTGACGCGCGAGCGGATGCGCTTCTCCACCTGCAGCACCGAGATCTCGGCTTCCATGAAGCCGAGCGCGCGCTCGAGACGCTCGCGAACGCTGACGATGCCGAGCATCTCCTGCTTCTCGGTGATCTTGATCGCGAGATGCGACGCCACCGTGTCGGCGAGCTTGGAATAGTCGTCGATCTGCCCAGCAGCGCCAACGACTTCCGGCGAGATCTTCTTGTTGAGCTTGACGTAGTTCTCGAACTCGGAAATCACCGACCGCGCCAGGGCCTCGACCTCGACGGGATCGTCCTCGGCATCATCGACCGCCGAAGCCGACGCCTCGTGCCACTCGGTGCGATCCGTGAACTGCGAGATGCGGGCACGGGAGACGCCCTCGACCAGCACCTTCACGGTGCCGTCCGGAAGCTTCAGCAGCTGCAGGACGTTGGCAAGCGTCCCGAGATCGTAGATCGCGTCCGGCGCCGGATCCTCGTCGCTGGCGTTCTTCTGCGTCGCCAGCAGAATCTGCTTGTCGGCGCCCATGACCTCCTCGAGCGCCTTGATCGACTTCTCGCGCCCGACGAACAGCGGCACGATCATGTGTGGGAAGACCACGATGTCGCGTAGCGGCAGCACGGGATAGAGGGTCGGACGGGCATCGGAGCCGCCGGAATGTGTCGGGTTCGACATGGGAGTCCTTTCTGCGGCCTCGGGCCGCCGGAGGCCCTTGCGCGGCGGCCCCGAAGGCACCGCCGCGAAGACCTTCTTCGCTACTGCAATGTGGTTTCTCGCACCCCGTGGTTCAAGCCGTTCGAAACTGGCCGAACCGTCGATCCCGTCGCAAGGACCCGAGCGGAAAACCCACCCAATCGAAAGACGAAAGCCCGCCCCGGTGGTCCGGAGCGGGCTTTCGTCAGATCATGTCCGGTTGCCGGCACGTGCGTCAGGCACTGGCGGTTTCCTTCTCGTCCTTGCGCTCGGCATAAATGTAGAGCGGGCGTGCGTTGCCGTCGATCACCTCTTCCGAGATCACGACCTCCTGAACGCCTTCCAGCGTCGGCAGATCGAACATCGTATCGAGCAGCATCGATTCCATGATCGAACGCAGGCCGCGGGCACCCGTCTTCCGGTCGATCGCCTTGCGGGCGATTGCCTTCAACGCATCCTCGTGGAAGGACAGCTCGACATTCTCCATCTCGAACAGCCGCTGATACTGCTTCACCAGCGCGTTCTTCGGCTCGACCAGAATCTGCACCAGGGCCGGCTCGTCGAGGTCCTCAAGCGTCGCGAGGACGGGTAGACGACCCACGAACTCGGGGATCAGGCCGAACTTCAGAAGATCCTCGGGCTCGACCTTGCGGAAGAGCTCGCCGGTGCGGCGATCTTCAGGGCTTTCGACAGTCGCCGCGAAGCCGATCGAGGTCTTGCGGCCACGATCCGAGATGATCTTGTCGAGGCCGGCGAAGGCGCCGCCGCAGATGAACAGGATGTTGGCGGTGTCGACCTGCAGGAACTCCTGCTGGGGATGCTTGCGCCCGCCCTGCGGCGGAACGGACGCGACCGTGCCTTCCATGATCTTCAGAAGCGCCTGCTGCACGCCCTCTCCCGACACGTCGCGGGTGATCGAGGGGTTGTCCGACTTGCGGCTGATCTTGTCGATCTCGTCGATGTAGACGATGCCGCGCTGCGCCCGCTCGACATTGTAGTCGGCCGACTGGAGCAGCTTGAGGATGATGTTCTCGACGTCCTCGCCGACATAGCCGGCCTCGGTCAGCGTCGTGGCGTCCGACATGGTGAACGGCACGTCGAGGATGCGGGCCAGCGTTTGCGCGAGCAGCGTCTTGCCGCACCCCGTCGGGCCCATCAGCAGGATGTTCGACTTCGCTAGCTCGACATCGTTGTTCTTCGACGCGTGCGCGAGCCGCTTGTAGTGGTTGTGGACCGCGACCGACAGGACCTTCTTGGCGAAGGACTGACCGATGACGTAATCGTCGAGAACCGCGATGATCTCCTGCGGGGTGGGCACGCCCTCGCGCGACTTCACCATCGAGGATTTGTTTTCCTCGCGAATGATGTCCATGCAGAGTTCGACGCACTCGTCGCAGATGAAGACCGTCGGGCCGGCGATCAGCTTGCGGACTTCGTGTTGGCTCTTCCCGCAGAAAGAGCAGTAGAGCGTGTTCTTGGAATCGCCGCCGCTCACTTTGCTCATCGTTCTTCCTTCCGTTCCGCACCTCGGACTTCAGAGGTCCGGAGATAGGTCGCGAGACCCTTTCATGATCCTATGCTGCAACGCGCACAAAGCAACCGCCGGATCCGACTGCGCAAATCCGGGAATCACCAGGGATCGGCACCCACCAACCTAGTCGAATCATCCTTGATCGACGCTTAACACCACGAGCGATCCCTTCGAATACGGGCCGCTCGTGGCGATAAGATGGAGTTCGCCTCAGCTGGCGACGACCGCTTCGAGTGCGTCTCGCGACGAATAGACCTTGTCGATGAGGCCGAAATCCTTGGCCTCGTCCGACGTCATGAAGTGGTCACGATCGAGCGTGCGTTCAATGGTCTCGTAGTCCTGGCCAGTGTGCTCGACATAGACCTCGTTGAGACGGCGCTTCAGCTTGATGATGTCCTGCGCGTGGCGCTCGATGTCCGAGGCCTGGCCGGAGAAGCCGCCGGACGGCTGGTGCACCATGATGCGCGCGTTGGGCGTCGCGAAGCGCATGTCCTTGTGGCCGGCGCAGAGCAGCAGCGAGCCCATCGACGCGGCCTGCCCCATGCAGAGCGTCGATACCGCCGGCTTGATGAACTGCATCGTGTCGTAGATCGCCATGCCCGACGTCACCACGCCGCCCGGCGAATTGATGTAGAGCGAGATTTCCTTCTTCGGGTTCTCGGCCTCGAGGAAGAGGAGCTGCGCGCAAACGAGGGTCGACATGCCGTCCTCGATCGGCCCCGTGATGAAGATCACGCGCTCCTTGAGAAGGCGCGAGAAGATGTCGTAGGCGCGCTCGCCGCGATTGGTCTGCTCAACGACCATCGGCACGAGATTCATCGCGGTCTCGAGAGGGTGTTTCATCGGTGTATCCTGCGGAAGGGTGGAAGGTCGAATGGAAACCCGACGTGCCGAATCGGGGCGGTCTGTCTGAGCACCGTAGATAGGGCTTGCGGCGGCACCAGCGCAAGGCGCGCTCCTGCGGCACGGTTACGAGCGCCCTTCTCCGTCCTCGTCGGCATCGCCTTCGCCGTCATGCCGCAACTGGTCGCGGCCCGCAGGCGGGATCAGCGTTCCGTCGGGGTTGCGCTCTGGCGTGCGCAACGGCGGCTTGGCTGCTGCGGGCGAACCGTCCGACCCGCCCTGTATGGCTGCGTTGGCGGAGACGAGTCCGGCCAGATGCAGCGGCGGCGCGTTGTGGTTCTTGCCCTCGCCGAACCAGACGGTGGTCTGCGGGAATGGGATCTCGATGCCGCGCCGGTCGAGGATCGACTTGATCGACTGCTTGTAGAGGCGGCCGATCGGCCATTGCTTGCCCGGCAGCGTGCGGATGCGGGCCCGCACCGTCACGGCATAGTCGCCGAGAAGCTCGACGCCGAGCATCTCGAAGTCGGCGATGATGTTGATCCCCTGCTCGCTCGCCCTCACCTCGTCGAAGGCCTCCTGCATGGCCGCCTTCACCTCCTCCACGTCCTCTCGATAGGCCACTGCCACGTCGGCGACGAAGTTGGAGAAGTCCTTCGTCATGTTGGCGACCTGATCCACCGAAGAGAACGGGATGAGATAGTAGGTGCCGTCGAGCGCCCTGAGGCTCACCGAGCGGATGGTGAGTTTCTCCACCACGCCGGACACGGCGCCGAGCTGCACCACGTCGCCCTCGTTCAGCGCGTTCTCGATCTGGATGAAGGCGCCGGTGATGATGTCCTGCACCAGCTTCTGCGCGCCGAAGCCGACGGCGAGGCCGACGACGCCGGCACCGGCCAGAAGCGGCGCGATGTCGATGCCGAGCTGCGAGAGAACGAGCATGAGCACGATGACGCCGAGCGCGATGGTGAAGGCGTTGCGGAAGAGAGAGAGGAGCGTGCGCTCGCGCGCCGTCGGCACCGAGCCGTAGTTCGGGTTGAGCCGGTACTCCACCCAAGACGACACCGTGAGGTAGATGCCGAACGCCACGACGAGGATGAACAGCGCGCCGACCAGCGAGCGCGTGAAGCGCTGGCCGACCTCCGTCTGCAGCCAGCCGTCGAACTCGAGCAGGCCCCACGCGTCGAGAATGACGCCGACAACGATCAGCACGACGAGCGTGCGGATCACGAAGAGCACCTTCGGAATGAACGAGTTGAGCCGGCGCTCGATCAGCGGGAAGCGGTCCTTCGTACCCGACGAAACCCGCACGCCTCGCGTGACGACCTTCTTCAAGACCGAGGCGACGAGCCCGCCGATCGCCATCGCCGCGACGGACTTGAACGACGCCGTGAGCATGAACTGAAAGCCGTTACGCGGACTGCTCAGCCAGAGTGCGAAGAGCGCGAAGACGAAGGCGCCCGCGAGAACCCACCAGATCGTCCCGAGGAACAGGTAGAAGCGCGCCTGGATGGTGCGCGAGCCCCCGCGGTAGGACTTCTGCAGGCGGCGCCCGACGCGCACTCGGTTCGCGAGGATCAGTCCTTCCATCGCCGCGAAGGCGATGGCCACGGTGATGAACCGCACGGCGTTGCCCGCCGCGATCGAGGAGTTCGTCTGCACCACCGGCGCCACGAACAGGAACGTGTAGCCGAGCAGCGTGATGACCAGCGCCAGCCGGCGATACCAGTAACGCGCCTGCCCGTCGCTGAAGGGCGTCATGCGCAGCGCGGGGTCGTGGGGCATTGCGAAGGCCGACAGGCCGATCTTCACCAGCTCCGTCAGCACGAAGGCGTTGAGGAAGAGCGCCTGATTGAGATTGGGCGGCCCGCCATAGACCGCGAGCGCCGTGAGGTGTCCGGCCCCTGTCGAGACGATGATGCTGGCGACGTCGGCAAGCGTCGCGAGGCAGACGAGAAGGAGGCGCTTCAGCGGCGCGCGGGGGTTGGCGCGGGCGTTCAGCCAACGCCCGATCCGCCGGTCGAGGAAGCCCAGCGCGGCCAAGGCCACGAAGACGGCGAGCGCGACGATCGTCACCGGCTGCACCGCCTGCCACACGCGCGGCAGATCGATGGCCCGCGCGCCGGAGAGAAAGTTCAGGCCCTGGCGCGCGAGGTCCAGAGCTTCCTGCGCCGTCATCTGCAGAACCTCGACGCCGGAGCGCGTGTAGGCCGCGAGATGCTCGGGAACGGACTCCACGAGATCGTCGACGCCCGGTGCCGCCGTCTGCGCGGCGGCGGTCGCTTGGGCGCCTGGCTGGTAGGCCGCGGCCTTGAGGGACTCGATCAACCGGTTGCGCGTCGCCTCGGTTTCGAGAATGCGAATGAGATCGTCGAGCGAGGCCCCTTCCGCGGTGGTCTGCGTCTCCGTCTTCGCCGGCGAAGACGCGGACGTGCCGGTCAGCGAGGGAAGGCCGGGGATCTGGGCCCGAGCGGCGGGAAGCGCGAAGAAGATCGCCGCGACCAGGAGGAAGATCGTGCGAACGCCGGCGTGTCGGAGCATGAAGGACGGGTCCGTCAACGAAGGTCTGGAATGGGACGCACCGGAAGGCGGTGGGGCGAGGTCGGCGGCGCGGGGGCCGGGCCAGGGCGTCCTAGCCGCTGGTTGGGGCGATCCTGTGATGTCGGCCGTTTTCCCCGCCTCGAACGCAAAAAGGGCCGGTCGAGGACCGGCCCTTTCTCGTCTCGGAGGTCGGAGCCGCTCAGGCGGCGGCGATCTCGTCCTCGTCTTCCTTCATCAATTCTTCCTTCGTCACCGTCTTGTCGGTGACGTCGACGGTGGCGAGAAGGTGGTCGACGACCTTCTCCTCATAGATCGGGGCGCGCAGGCTCTGCACGGCTTCCGGCGTGTTGCGGAAGTAGTCGTAGACCTGCTGCTCCTGGCCGGGATACTGGCGGACCTGCTCGATCACGGCCTTCTGCAGCTCGTCGTCGGTGACAATGACGCCGGCCTTCTCACCGATCTCGGAGAGCACGAGCCCGAGGCGCACGCGGCGCTCGGCGAGCTTGCGGTACTCGGCCTGCGCCTTCTCCTCGGTCGTGTCCTCGTCCTCGAAGGACTTGCCGCTCTGCTGCAGCTCGCGGGTGACCTGCGTCCAGATGTTGTTGTACTCGGCCTCGACGAGCTTCTGCGGCAGCGCGAAATCGTAGTCGCCGTCGAGCTGGTCGAGGAGCTGGCGCTTCACCTTCTGGCGCGTCGCCTGCCCGAACTGGCTCTCGATCTGGCCGCGCACGATCTCGCGCAGGCGATCAATGGACTCGAGGCCCATCTTCTTGGCCATCTCGTCGTTCAGCTCGAGCGCGTCCGGCTTGGCGACCGCCTTCACCGTCACGTCGAACACGGCCTGCTTGCCGGCCAGATGCGCCGCGCCGTAATCCTCGGGGAAGGAGACCTCGACCTTCTTCTCCTCGCCGGCCTTCACGCCGACGAGCTGGTCCTCGAAGCCGGGAATGAACTGGCCCGAGCCGATCACGAGGTTGGAATCTTCGGACGAGCCGCCCTGGAACGCCTCGCCGTCGATCTTGCCGACGAAGTCCATCGTCACCCGGTCGCCGGTCTCGGCCGCGCCGTCCTTGGGCTCGAAGGTACGCGCGTTCTCGGCGATGCGCTTGACCTGATCCTCGACCTCCTCGTCGGCGATCTCGACCACGGGACGCTCGATCTTGATCGCGTCCGTGCCCTTCAATTCGAAGGTCGGCAGCGTCTCGTAGGAGACGGTGAAGCGGAAGTCGCTCTCGCCGCGCAGGACCTTCTCGGCCTCCGCCTCGTCCTCGGTCATCTGGATCTCGGGCTGCATGGCCGAGCGCTCGTTGCGCTCCGCGATCACCGAGCGGGGCGTCTCGTTGACGATCTGGTTGACGATCTCGGCCATGATCGAGCGACCATAGGTCTTGCGCATGTGCGCCATCGGGATCTTGCCAGGCCGGAAACCCTTCAGCTTGACCTGATCCTTCACCTCGAACAGGCGGGTCTGCAGCCGTGCCTCAAGATCCGAAGCCGGCACGACGACCTCGATCTCGCGCTGGAGGCCCTCGGCCTTGGTTTCCTTAACCTGCATCGTCAACCCTTTATGGTCTGCGACGGCGGGCGGAGTGCCCGTCGTCGCTGTCAATCTCGTTTTAGGACGGTTCCTGGTGCGGGTGGAGGGACTCGAACCCCCACGCTTTTAGGCGCTAGAACCTAAATCTAGTGCGTCTACCAATTCCGCCACACCCGCTCGCAGCCCGTCGACTAGCCCGTCAGCCGGCGCGCGCCTCTATATCACCCGCGCCAACGCCGTCAAAGATTTAATGCGCTGTGCATCGGACTGCGGCCACCGTCGTGTGACGGGACGGAGAACGGGACGCCGAGCTCGGAGGGTAAGGAATTCTTCATGTTGCATTGCACAAGTCGCAAGGCTGCCATGCAACATCCGGTCTAGTGGCAGTCCTGCGAACCGATTAGATCTCAAACATCGGAACGACGGAGAAACACCGGCCGTTTCCTCCTAGACCTTCGAGACGATCGGATCCTCCCATGAACATCGTTCGCTCCTACAACAACTGGCGCCGGTTTCGCGAGACCCGCAACGAGTTGAACCGCCTGTCGCACCGCGAGCTCGCCGACCTCGGCATCTCGCGCACCGACATCACGACGATCGCCCGCCAGGCGACGCGCTGACACCCTAGAATTTCGCGAGGGCCCATCCTCCTCCCAACGGACCCGAGCGGATCAGCGCCGGCGGTTCCTCCCACCGCAGGCGACCACACGACACCCGCCGGTCCTCCCCCGGCGGGTGTTGTCGTTTCCGGGATCGGCTTTATCCCGCCCCGGCGCGGTGTTAGAAACCGCGGATGACCCAGTCCCCCATCCATATCGTCGGCGGCGGCCTCGCCGGATCGGAAGCCGCCTGGCAGATCGCCGAAGCCGGTCTTCCCGTGGTGCTGCACGAGATGCGCGGCGTGCGCCCGACCGACGCCCACCACACGGATTCGCTCGCCGAACTCGTCTGCTCCAACTCCTTCCGCTCCGACGACGCCACCGCCAACGCGGTGGGCGTGATCCATGCGGAAATGCGGCTGGCGGGCTCGCTCATCATGCGCTGCGCCGACGCCCATCAGGTGCCCGCCGGCGGTGCGCTGGCCGTCGACCGCAACGGATTCGCCGCGGCCGTCACCGCCCGGATCGAAGCCCATCCGCTGATCGAGTTGCGCCGCGAGGAGATCGTGGGCCTGCCGCCGCGCGAATGGGGCCAGACGATCATCGCCACCGGCCCACTGACCGCGCCGGCTCTGGCCGAGGCCATCCGCGCGGAGACCGGCGCCGACGCCCTCGCTTTCTTCGACGCCATCGCGCCGATCGTCCATTTCGAGACGATCGATCTCGGCAAGGCCTGGTTCCAGTCGCGCTACGACAAGGTCGGGCCGGGGGGCACCGGCAAGGACTACGTCAACTGTCCGCTGGACAAGGCGCAGTACGAGGCCTTCGTGGCGGGGCTCGTGGCCGGGAGCAAGACCGAGTTCCACGAGTGGGAGGGCACGCCCTATTTCGACGGCTGCCTGCCGATCGAAGTCATGGCCGAGCGCGGACCGGAAACCCTGCGCCACGGCCCGATGAAGCCGATGGGCCTGACCAACTCGCACCAGCCCGACATCAAGGCCTATGCCGTCGTCCAGCTGCGCCAGGACAACGCGCTGGGCACGCTCTACAACATGGTCGGCTTCCAGACGAAGCTGAAATACGCCGAGCAGGTCCGCCTCTTCCGCACCATTCCTGGGCTCGAGACGGCCGAGTTCGCGCGGCTCGGCGGACTGCACCGCAACACCTACTTGAACTCGCCGACGCTGCTCGACGACACGTTGCGGCTGCGTTCCCGGCCGCAACTGCGCTTCGCCGGGCAGATCACCGGCTGCGAGGGCTATGTCGAATCGGCCTCGATCGGCCTTCTTGCCGGGCGCTTCGCCGCAGCCGAAGCGCGCGGCGAGACGCTGGCCCCGTTGCCGCCCACCACCGCGATGGGGGCTCTGCTCGGCCACATCACGGGCGGCCACCTCACGGCCGACGACGAGCCGGGCAAGCGCTCCTTTCAGCCGATGAACGTCAATTTCGGCCTCTTTCCGCCGATCGAGGCTCCGAAGATGGAAGGCAAGCGCCTGCGGGGCAAGGAGAAGACGACCGCCAAGAAACAGGCGATGGCGGCACGGGCGCTGGCCGATTTTGGCGCCTGGCTCGGCCTCGAGGCCCCCCGCGCTATCGCGGCAGAGTAGCGGCGGCCGGCCATTCCGCCGATCGCAGAAGCAGAGTGACGGCGCCGGCGTCGAGCCGGTTCCGGCCGTCCTTCCAGAGCCGCTCCACACGCACGCGGACCGTCCGCCCGCCCACGGTGACGCCGTCGAAATCCGACGCGGCGGCTGGCCGTTCGCCGCCCACGGGCGGCAGCCCCGAGACGAAGGGGCCGAGATCGAGCGGATCGCGGGTACCGTGCAGATCGATCACGAGGCGAGCGCCATCGAACCAGAGCGACAGGCCGCGCGGGTCGGGCTCGTAACTCCGGTTGACGGGACGCGAGAGATAAGCTCGGTCGAACCCGCTGGTGTCGAGCGCATCGTCCGACCAGCCCTCGAAGATCTGCGTCATCACGTTCGGGTCCGGGCCCTCGCGAATCTCGAGAAGCGCCACGACCTCATCAAGGCCGGCGTCGCGGTCTGCCCAGAGCGGATCGCTGGCCTCCTCTGCCGAAAGCAGCGATCGCACGCGCCAGAGTTCGGCCACCTCGTCGAGCGCGACAAGACGCGAGCGTAGGACTTGCGCGGCGTTAGGTGCCATCGGCACACGATCGGCAGGCTTTCGAGCGAGCACCTCGCCAAACGCCGTCTCGATTCGCGCCGACTGGCTGCGGCCTACCGTGTCCGCGACGCCCCAGGGGCCGACGGTGGAAAGCGCCAGCAACACGACAGGTACCGCCGCCACGACGCGGATGTCGCCGCGCAGGCGTTTGGCGAGTTGCGCCAGCAGGATGCAGAACACCGCAAGGCTCCAGAGCGCGAGGTAGTAGCGCTCCGCCGTGAAACCTTCCGCGCTGATCCTCTGCGTCAGCGCATAGGCGAGAAGCGCCAGCGGCAGAGCGAGGAGAAACGGCCACCCGCGAAAGGTCCATCGCAGCGGCGAGCTCGGGCCGTCGCGGAACGGATCGGCGGCGATCCGAAGGAGCAGCACGAGCATCGAGAAGCTGGCGACGATCCAGCCGATCTGGCCGCGCGGGACTTCGCCGGTCAGCGCGATCCGGCCTACATAGACGTGCAGCACGAGCGCCGTCGCCAGCACCAGCGGCGCCAGCACCCAGTCGAACAGTGGTCGCACCGTGCGCACCAGCCGGTCGTCCACGTCGAAGCTCGGCGCGTCCTCGCCCGTGGCCGGCAGGCGTCCGAGCGCGAAGAGCGGACCCACCAACGTGACGCCGACGGTGAGGATGTAGCCGTCTGCGTCCGCGAAAAGATCTGTCCGGAACAGGTAGCGGATCATTTCGAGAAGGAGGTAAAGCCCGAACACGAAGAGCAGCACCGAGAGGAACGCGAGCGCGACGCCGACGCAGGCCCAGAGCGTGAAGCTCCAGAACCGCAGGGGACTGCCGCGCCCGAGCGTCGCGGCCAGCGGCACGGCACAGAGCGCCGAGATAACGAGGGCTGGTGCGTGAATGGCGAACGGTCGCCCGAACCAGATCGCCGCGCCGACCGCGGCGGCAGCAAGAACTTCCATGGCCACGGGAGCGAGGCGCGTCCGCAGTCGGCCTTCGAAGGCGAGGCTGACCGCCAGCGACACGGCAGCGGCACCTGCGAGCACGGCGAGAAGACGGACCGGGTCCATCTCGTCGGCAAACCGGCCATGAAGCGTCAGGGTGGAGACGATGCCGAACGCCAGTACGAGGAGCGCGGTGACGGGAAAGCGGGAAGTCGCTTGCAGCAAGCCGCGACGCAGTGCCCCCGCCCCTCGTTCGATCCGCGCTCGAAAGCCCATGCCGATCTCCTTCCCGCCCGATACCCTCACGCGGCCGCGATCGCTGCCCCAATTCTTGAACACCCACGAATGCGACTGCGGGCGAACCCTCAGCCCCGCATCCAGCGCCAATACGCCCAGAGCCGGATCAAGGGCGAAAGGGTCGACGCCCCCTTCCCGGCCTCCAGCGCCGTGAGATAGCGGCGCGTCAGGCGCGCTGGCAGAAGCGCGGGACGCAACGCACGGGGCACGAGGTGCCACTCCGCTTCGGCACGGGCGAGATGCTCCGCCGCAAAGGCACGCATGGCCGCCTCCGCCGGTGCGGTCTCCGGTCCTCCGCGCAGCCAGGCCCCGGCGTCGAGACCGGTGGCGGCGAGTAGATCGGTCGGCAGGAAGACCTGGTTGCGGGAGCGGTGCAGCGCAGCGGATCGAAGAGCACCTGTCGCCGCCTGCGCGACGCCGGCATGTCCGGCGCGCTCGGTGATCCCGGACGCGGCGGCGCGATCCAGCACCATCGCCGCCAGCACGATCAGCGCCGAGGCGGTCTCACCGGCATAGGCTTCGAAATCCGCGCGCGACGGCATGGGATCGTCGTAGAGATCGAAGATCCGCGCCTCCAGCCAGCCCTCGAAGGCGGCGGCGGGCAGATCGAAGCGGCGGATCGTATCGAGCAGCGCTTCGGCCACGGGCGAGCCGTCGCCTTCGCGGGCGTCACTGGCCACCCCCGCCTCGATCCTGTCCCGCCACCATTGCAGCCGGATCTCGCCCGGCAACGGCTGCGAGACGAGGTCGCGGATGCGAGCGGTCTCGACGTTGAAGGCATAGAGCGCGTTGAGGTGTCGCTGCAGATCCGCGGGCGCGAAGCCCACCGACACCGCCCGGTCGGGATCGCCGTCGCGAACGATGCGCTCGCATTCGGCATAGGCCGCATCGAGCCGCGCGGCGCCGGGTTCGGCCATCGCGATCAATCGACGGCGACGAGCGCGGCGGCGACCGGCCGGCCTTCGGAGAGCATGATGTTATAGGTCCGCACCGCCGCGCCGGTGGACATGGGATCGCAGGAGATGCCGGCCTTCTTCAGCCGGTCCGCGAGAGCCGGCGGGATGCGGCGAATGTCCGGCCCCGTGCCGAACAGCAGGAAGCGGATGCCCTCCATCTCCTCGAAGACCTTCAGCAGCCGTTCGCCCGAGAAGGGCGCCTCAGCGGTTCCCGTCCAGCCATAGATGCCCGAGGGCAGGCAGAGGATGGAGCCGCGATGCGACATGTCGGCAAAGCGGAAGCCGCCATTGCCATAGGCATCCACCGGAGCGCGGCGCGGGTAGTGCGCGTCCCGCAGCACGCCAGGCGAGGTGTCGGACGCCATCCCGCTCAGACCGTGCCGGATGGCGTCGGGCGGCTCGGCGACGTTCCGACGACGGGCTTGGCCTCGTCCGCTTCCTTGTCGCCGCCGCGAATCGTTTCCGGCCGCAGCTTGAAGTAGATAAGAACCGGCGCCGCGATGAAGATGGACGAGTAGACGCCCACGAGAACGCCGGCCAGCATCGGCGCCACGAAGACGCGGATGACGTCACCGCCGAAGCCGTAGAGCGCCACGAGCGCCAGCACCAGCGTCACCGCCGTCAGCATGGTGCGCGACAGCGTCTCGTTCAGCGAGAGATCGATGATCTCGCCGATCGGCATCTTCTTGTATTTTCTAAGATTCTCACGGATGCGGTCGAACACCACGACAGTGTCGTTCAGCGAGTAGCCGACGATCGTCAGCAATGCGGCGATCGACGACAGGTTGAACTCGAGTTGCGACACCACGAGGAAGCCGATGGTCATTGCGACGTCGTGCGCCGTGGCCAGCAGCGCGCCGATCGCGAACTGCCACTCGAACCGCACCCAGACGTAGAAGGCGATCGCGAGCAGCGAAGCGCCGACGCCGAAGACGGCCGCCCAGGCGAGTTCGCCCGAGACCGTCGGCCCGACCACCTCCACGCGCTGGAAGTCGTAGTCCGCCTGTAGCGCGCCGCGCACGGCGTTGACACTCGCCTGCGGCGTCTCGGCATCCTGCGGCTGCGTGCCGAAGCGGATCAGCACGTCGCGCGGCGAGCCGAACTCCTGCACCTGCAGGTCGCCCTCGACGATCGTGGCGAGATCGTCGCGGATCTGCGCGACATCGGCGCTCTCGGCCTTCGAGCGCAGCTCCATCACGGTGCCGCCGGTGAAGTCGATGCCGAAGTTCAGGCCGCCGACGAAGAGGCTGGCGACGGATGCGAGCGACAGCGCGATGGTGATCGTGAAGGCGGCGCGGCGTACCGCCATGAAGGGGATGCGCGTGCCGTGCGGCACGAAGGAGATCCAGCCCTTCGGCACTTCCTTCGGGCGCTGGCGACGAACCCAGTAGGACACGAGCCAGCGCGTCAGCGTCAGCGCGGTGAAGATCGTCGTGAAGATGCCGAGCGCCAGCGTTACGGCGAAGCCACGCACCGGACCCGATCCGAGGAAGAACAGGATCACGGCGGCGATCAGTGTCGTGACGTTGGCGTCCATGATCGTGCCGAGCGCCTTGTGGAAGCCCGCGTCGATCGACTGGACGACCGATCGCCCGTTTCGCCGTTCTTCGAGAATGCGCTCGTAGATGAGGACGTTGGAATCCACCGCCATGCCCATCGTCAGCACGATGCCGGCGATGCCCGGCAGCGTCAGCGTGGAGCCGAGCACCGAGAGAAGCGCCACCAGGAGGATGACGTTCACGAGCAGCGCGACGTTGGCGATGAGCCCGAGGAACCCGTAGGCGACGAGCATGAAGACGATGACGAAGACGCCGCCGATGATGCCGGCGTTCTGGCCCGCGGCCACCGAATCGGCGCCGAGGCCCGGGCCGACCGTGCGCTCCTCGATGATGTCGAGAGTCGCGGGCAAGGCGCCGGCGCGCAGCAGCACGGCGAGATCGTTGGCCGTCTGCACGGTGAAGTTGCCGGAGATCTGCGCCTGACCGCCGAGGATCGGTTCGCGGATGCTAGGCGCCGAGAGCACCTTGTCGTCGAGGACGATCGCGAAGGGCCGGCCGACGTTTTCCTGCGTCACCGCGCCGAAGCGCTGGGCACCGCGCGAATCGAACCGAATGTTGACCACCGGCTGGCTGTTCTGCTGGTCGAAGCCGGCCTGCGCGTCGGTGAGGCTCTCGCCCGAGATCATCACCTGCCGCTGCACAAGGATCGGCTGCGCCGGCTCGTCGGTGGTCATCAGCAGTTCGTCGCCGGCGGGAAGCGGCTGCTGCTTGGCGGCCACGGCCTGCGCCACGTTCGACACGTCGACGAGACGGAAGGTCAGTCGCGCCGTCTGGTTGAGGAGGTTCTTGAGGCGGGCGGGATCCTGCAGGCCGGGCACCTGCACCATGATCCGGTCGAGGCCCTGGCGCTGGATCACCGGCTCGGTGGTGCCGAGCTCGTCGACGCGGCGGCGCACCACCTCGATCGACTGGGCGACGGCTGTCGAGAGGCGATAGTTCACGCCGGCCTCGGTCAGCGCCAGCCGGAAGCTGCCCGGCTGCGTCTCGGTCAACTCGGCCTCGACCACCGACCCCCCGGCGAGAAGCCCGCTCGAGATCGGCGAGGTCAGCTGCTCCAGCGCGGTGCGCGCCGCTGCGGTCTGGCTGGGGTCGCGAAGATTGAACTGGATGCCGCCGTTCACCTCGGCGAGGTTGGCGAAGCCGATATTGGCGTTGCGCAGGCTCAGCTGCACGTCCTCGCGAAGGCCCAGAAGCCGGTCGTTGACGAGAGAGGCGCGGTCGACCTCGAGCAGCACGTAGGAGCCGCCCTGCAGGTCGAGACCCAGCGTCATCGGGCGTGCGGGCACGAAGCCGGGCAGCGACGCGCGCTGGCTTTCGGTCAGGAAGTTCGGAAGCGCGAAGAGGACGCCGGCCAGAACCGCCAGCCAGATGAGGGTGGTCTTCCAGCGCGAGAAGTGAAGCATGGCGGTTCCGAACGTGGATCGAAGCCCCCGATCCCGGAGCCGGGATCAGGCGCTTCGCGATGCCTTGCGGCAGAAAAGAACGATCAGACCCGTGCGCTCGCGCGACCGGGCCTGCTGAAGGACTCGCGGATCGCGGCTATTTCGTGTTGGCGGCGGTGGGCTCGCCCTTCACGCGCACGTCGGTCACCATCGCCTGCAGCACGCGCACCTTGGTCTGCTCGGAGATCTGCACCTCGAGTTCGCCGTTCTCGAGAACCTTGGTCACCTTGGCGATGATGCCGCCGCCGGTGACGATCGTGTCACCGCGCCGGATGTTGGTCAGCATCTCGCCACGCTTCTTGGCCGCCGTGCGCTGCGGGCGGATGATGAGGAAATACATGATCGCGAACACCGCCACGAAGGGCAGGATCGAAATGAGGATGCTTTCCGGCCCCCCGGCGGCAGCGGCGGTCTGGGCGAAGGCCGGGGTGACGAACATGAAATTCTCCTGACGGGACGCAAACGGCCGCAACCGGCCTTGGCAAGATGCGCGCAATATACGAACGGTCGATGCGAATGCAACATGATCCGTCCCCGCCCTCCGGGGCCCCGCTCGGGACGGATGCGAAGGGTCCCCCCCCACGTGCCGCCCTCCCCCGACGCCGACCTCGCATCGACCCTGCGCCGCATCGCCGAAGCGCTGGAGCGGCTGGCGCCCGCCGCCGAGACCGAACCGAATCTCGCGGCGGCCGATTGCTTCGTCTTCGCGCCGCCGCGGGGCCTGCAGCCCGTGGCCCGGGTCAACCGGGTGCCGGTCGCGCTGCTGCAGGGCATCGACCGCTCGCGCGACACGCTGCTCGACAACACGCGGCGTTTCGCGGCCGGCCTTCCCGCCAACAACGCGCTCCTCTGGGGCGCGCGGGGCATGGGCAAGTCGTCGCTCGTGAAATCCGTTCACGCAAGCGTCAACGCCGATCGCGATCCCGACCGCCCTGCCCTGAAATTGATCGAGATCCACCGCGAGGACATCGACGCCCTTCCCGCGCTGCTCGCGATCGTCCGAAGGACACAGAGTCCGGTGCTCCTCTTCTGCGACGACCTGTCGTTCGACCACGACGACACGTCCTACAAGTCGCTGAAGGCAGCGCTCGACGGCGGCGTCGAGGGGCGGCCGGAGAACGTGCTCTTCTACGCGACCTCGAACCGGCGCCATCTCCTGCCCCGCACCATGATGGAGAACGAGCAGTCGACCGCCATCAATCCGAGCGAGGCGGTGGAGGAAAAGGTCTCGCTGTCCGACCGGTTCGGGCTCTGGCTCGGTTTCCACAAATGTTCGCAGGACGAGTATCTCGCGATGGTGGAGGGCTACCTGCGGGCCGCCGCCATTCCCTTCGACGACGCGGCAATGCGCCACGACGCGCTGGAATGGGCGACGACGCGGGGCAGCCGATCCGGCCGCGTCGCCTTCCAGTTCGTACAGGATTTCGCCGGCCGCACCGGTCATCGCTTCGATCTGGCCGGCTAGCACGGGTGCGCTTGCCGAGCCGACCGGATCCACGTCACGGGAGGAAATCGAACCGGATCGTTTCCCGATGTGTTGCTCGCGTCATACCTGTCGAAAAAGAGGCAAGCCGATGGTTTGCATTCTTGCAGTGCAGCGCCGTCCGCCCTCTATTGAGGTGAGCGATGGCGCTTCGGCCTCGTGGACAGGATGGGCGGACCGAAAATGACCGTCTTCGCGGTGAAGCACAGGACGGTGTTCGACTACGCCAGACCCGTGGGGTTCGGCGAACATCGCATCCTGTTTCGCCCGCGCGACAGCTACGACCAGCGCCTGCTCGAGAGCACGCTGACGGTGGAGCCGACCCCGCGCGAGGTCCGCTGGTTCCATGACGTGTTCGGCAATTGCGTCGCCGTCGTGAGCTTCGGCAAGCGCGCGCGCCAGCTGGTCTTCGAATCGCGCATCCGCATCGATCACTCGCCGCAGTCGACGCCCGATTTCCGGATCCACAAGCGGGCCGAGACCTATCCCTTCGCCTATGACGGCGACGATGCCGCCGATCTCGGACGCCTCGTGGAGCGGCATTATCCCGACCCGCAGAACGAGATCGGCAAATGGGCGCGCCGCTTCGTCTCCGCGGGTCCGGCCGGCACCGACACCGGCAAGCTTCTGATGACGCTGTGCTTCGCGATCAAGGAGAGCTTCAACTATTCGCGCCGCCACGAAGAGGGCACGCAGGAGCCGCTGGTGACGCTGCAGTCGGCCCGCGGCACCTGCCGCGACTTCGCGCTCTTCATGATGGAGGCGGTGCGCTCGCTCGGCTTCGCCGCCCGCTTCGTCACCGGCTACATCTACGTGCCCGATCGCGACGGATCGGAGGTGCTCGGCGGCGGCTCGACCCACGCCTGGTGCCAGGTCTACCTGCCCGGCGCCGGCTGGATCGAGTTCGACCCCACCAACGGCATCGTCGGCAACCGCGACCTCATCCGCGTCGCCGTGGTGCGCGATCCCCGCCAGGCGGTGCCGCTGTCGGGCACCTATGCCGGCAAGGCTGGCGACGCCAAGGGCATGACCGTCCAGGTGAACGTCACGACGGAGACGTCCTCGCAGCCGGGCGACACCGCGCCGGGCGCCGACACCCCGACACCGCATCGCCGCACGGCCGGCGCATGACCCCCCTCTCGTGCCCATCGGCACCTGCGTGTTCGACGCCTCGAACGGACTAGGAGATTCGATGAAAATTCGCGCGGGCTTCACCCTGGGCTACGAGTGCTATCAGCCGACGCCGATGCTCCTCGCCCTCAACATCCATCCCTCCCGGCGGGGCGATCTGTTGACCGAGCAGGTGATCTCGTTCGACCAGCCGGTGAACGCGCGCGAGTATGTCGACGGGTTCGGCAACGTCTGCACGCGTATCGTGGCGCCTCCCGGCGTCACCCACGTCTCCACCTCGTTCGACATCTACGACAGCGGCCAACCGGATGTCGTCGCCTGGGACGCGGTGCAGCACGAAGTGCAGGACCTGCCCGACGAGGTGCTCGTCTACCTCCTCGGCAGCCGCTACTGCGACACCGACAAGCTGGCGAGCTTCGCCTGGTCGATGTTCGGCCATACGGCGCCGGGCTGGGGCCGCGTGCAGGCGATCTGCGACTTCGTGCACAACCACATCACCTTCAACTACCAAAACGCCGACTCCACCCGCTCCGCCTTCGGCGGCTACAACGATCGCACCGGCGTCTGCCGAGACTTCGCGCATCTGGCCGTAACGCTCTGCCGCTGCATGAACGTGCCCGCGCGCTACTGCACCGGCTATCTCGGCGACATCCGCATTCCACCGGTGCCGGGCCCGATGGATTTCAGCGCCTGGTTCCAAGTCTATCTCGGCGGCAACTGGTACACCTGCGACGCCCGGCACAACTTCCCCCGCGTCGGCCGCGTGCTGATGGCGACGGGCCGCGACGCGACGGACGTCGCGCTCTCGACCAATTTCGGCACCGCCCATCTCGTCCAGTTCGACGTCGTCTCCTACGAACTCATCGACTGACGGGAAAGCCTGCCCGCCCTCGGGCCGGCGACGCAATCGGCGTAGCGAAGGGAGGGCGGCCGGCCGGGCGCCTTCCCTTCATCGATTCGGCGACCCTATCGTTCCGCGCTTCCGATGTCGTTTCCCGCCTTCGCAATGGCCTGACCCTGCCGGGGAACGCGGCTTCGACATCGGCAGTTGGTCGCGGGAAGCCTCCATGCCGGAGGTCGCGACGCTTGGCCCTCTTCCGGCGTCCGCACACTGGGAGCGCCATCATGGCCGATTTGAATTCCGTCCGCGACGGCATGGACGTCCGCGGATCCGACGATGGGCATGTCGGCACCGTACACGCCGTCGAAGGCGATCGCATCAAGCTCTCGCGCTCCGATCCCGCGGCCGGCGGCGAGCACCATTTCCTGCATCGCGACATGATCGCAGCGGTGGAAGACGACGTGGTTCGCCTCACCCGCACGTCGTCGCAGGCGCGTGACGAATGGGGCGTCGAGGCGGTCGGCGGCGGCGAGGACGCCTCGCTCGACGAGCATGGCGCCGAACCAGGTTCACCGGCCGTCGGCCCCTGAGCCCGTCACACTCGCCATCCCCACCGGACACCTTTCAGGACTAAAGTTCATGACCGTCACAGTTCCCCTCGCCGCCCTGCTTCTGGCCGGCGCCGCCGCCCTCGCGCTTCCGCAAGCCGCTCTCGCCCAATCCTCCGCCGCGCCCGGTGCCAAGCTCGAACAGGTCGCCACCTTCCCGCATCAGGTGACCGGCGTCACCGTCGCCGAGGACGGGCGCGTCTTCGTCAACTTTCCGCGCTGGACCGAGGATGCTCCCGTGTCGGTCGCGGAGGTCGCGAAGGACGGCTCGATCACGCCCTATCCGAATGCCGAGTGGAACGCGTGGCGCAACGCCCGCAAGGACGAGATGAGCCCAGGCGACCATTTCGTCTGCGTCCAGAGCGTCGTGGCGGACGGGCGCGGCAATCTGTGGGTGCTCGATCCCGCTGCGCCGGCCCAGGCCTTCATCGTGCCCCAAGGCCCCAAGCTCGTGCGCATCGATCTGAAGACCAACGCGGTGGCGCAGACCATCGCCTTCGACGAGACCGCCGCGCCGCAGGGCTCCTATCTCAACGACGTGCGCTTCTCGGCCGACGGGCGTCATGCCTTCATCACCGATTCCGGCGCGAAGGGCGCGCTGCTCGTGGTGGATCTCGAAAGCGGCAAGGCACGCCGCGTGCTCGACGGGCACCCCTCGACGCAGGTCGAAAAGGGCGTCGTCGTCACCGCCGACGGTCAGCCGGTGCGTCGCCCGGACGGGCGCGGCGTCGAGTTCTCGGCGGACGGCATCGCGCTGTCGAAGGACGCGACGCAGCTCTACTGGCAGGCCATCAAGGGTCGCACGCTCTATCGCATTCCGACCGAGACGTTGGTGACGGCTGGGCTGAACGGTGAGGACGTGTCGTCGAAGGTCGAGCGCTTCAGCGAGAACGGTGTCTCCGACGGGCTCCTCATCGGGCGCGAGAGCGGGCACATGTATGTGAGCGCGGTGGAGGAGGATGCGGTGAAGATCCGCGACCTCGAAGCCGGGCCCACCGGCGAGCCGACCATCCTCGTGAAGGACGCGCGCCTGCGCTGGCCCGACACGTTCGGCGAAGGGCCGGACGGCGCGATCTACGTCACGACCTCGCACATTCAGGACTCCGCCTACTTCAAGCCCGGCGCGCCGGCGGCCCTGCCGACCGAGCTCTGGCGGATCACCTTCGAGCCGAAGGCCAAGCCCGTCAACTGACGGGGCGCCCTGCGAAGACGACAAAGGCCGGTCCCCAGCGGGGCCGGCCTTTTTCCGTTCGGCGCTTCCGGCGCTATTCCTTCACCGCACCCGTCATCGACGAGACGTAGTAGTCGACGAAGAAGGAATAGAGGATCACCACCGGCAGCGAGCCGAGCAGCGCGCCGGCCATCAGCGATCCCCACTCGTAGACGTCGCCGCGCACCAGTTCGGTGAGGACACCCACCGGCACCGTCTTGTTCTCCGACGACTGGATGAAGGTGAGCGCGTAGATGAACTCGTTCCAGGCCAGCGTGAAGGCGAAGATACCGGCCGAAATCAGGCCGGGCACCGCCAGAGGCAGCACGATCTTCGTCAGAATCTGCCAGCGCGTCGCGCCGTCCACCAGCGCCGACTCCTCGAGTTCGAACGGGATCGAGCGGAAATAGCCCATCAGCAGCCAGGTGCAGAACGGGATGAGGAAGGTCGGATAGGTCAGGATCAGCGCCAGCTTCGAATCGAACATGCCGACCTGGAAGACGATGAAGGCGAGCGGGATGAAGAGGATCGAGGGCGGGATCAGGTAGGCGAGGAAGACGAGGAGGCCCGTCACCCGCGCCCCCGTGAAGCGGATGCGCTCGATCGCGTAGGCGGCGAAGACGGACGCCGCCAGCGCGATCACGGTCGAGCAGGTGGAGACGACGATCGTGTTCCACAGCCAGCCGGGATAGGAGGTCTCGAACAAGAGATACTTGATGTGGTCGAGAGTCGGCCCCACCACCCAGAACGGACTGTGCGCGGCGTAGTTGGTCAACTGGTCGTTCGGTTTGATGGCGGTGATCGCCATCCAGTAGAACGGGAACAGCAGCACGAAGAGGAACACGGCGAGCGGCAGGTAGATCACCAGGATCTTGCGCGCCATCGTGTCGTGCTGGGACATGCCGACGATGTCGTCGGACATGATGGCGGGTTCGGCGGTCTGAACGGTCATGGCTGTTTCCTCAATCCGAGCCGCCCTGCTGCCATTTGCGGCGCTGCAGACCGAAGAAGCTGAATAGGATGGCGGCGAGCAGGAAGGGCACCATCGCAACCGCGATGGCCGCGCCCTCGCCGAGCGCGCCGCCGGGAATGCCGCGCTGGAAGGAGAGCGTCGCCATCAGGTGCGTCGCGTTCACCGGCCCACCCTTCGTCAGCACGTAGATCAGCTGAAAGTCGGTGAAGGTGAACAGCACCGAGAAGGTCATGACGACGGCGATGATCGGCGTCAGCAGCGGCAGGGTGATGCGCCGGAAGCGCTGCCACGAGGTGGCGCCGTCGAGCGCCGCCGCCTCGTGCAGCGAGGCCGGCACGGTCTGCAAGCCCGCCAGCAGCGAGATCGCGACGAAGGGGATGCCGCGCCAGACATTGGCGGCGATCACCGAGAGGCGCGCGTTCCAGGGGTCGCCGAGGAAGTTGATCGGCGCCGAGATCCAGCCCCACTTCATCAGCACGTAGGAGATCACCGAGAACTGCGCGTCGTAGATCCACCAGAAGGCGAGCGCCGAGAGCACGGTCGGCACGACCCACGGCAAGAGAATAATGGCCCGGAACAGCGACTTGCACGGCAGGTTCTCGTTGAGGATCACCGCGAGCCAGAGCCCCAGCCCGAACTTCAGGATCGAGGCGATGGCGGTGTAGAAGACGGTGTTGAAGACCGACATCCAGAACACTCGGTCGCGCATCAGGTACTCGTAGTTCTCCAGCCCGATGAAGATGCCGGAGCGGCCGATCTTGGCGTCGGTGAAGCCGAGCCAGACGCCGAGCCCCAGCGGGTAGGTGAGGAAGCAGAGAAGGAAGATCGCCGCCGGCAGCATGAACAGGAAGCCGAGCCCGTTTCGGCTCTGTGACAGGCGCTCGAAGAAGGACGCGCGAGGCGGCGCGCTCCCCCTGCGTATCGTGGTGCTGGACATGGAATAAGATCCTCCGCCTCGGGTGTGCATGGTGCTGCAAGGCCGCGCCGCCGCCCATCATGAAGGGCAGCGACGCGGTCGAGGATGGCCGGTCTCCCGGCTTCATCCGGCCCTCGGCCACCATCCCGCATGCGCGAGACGGCGGCTGATCTTCGGCGGTGCTGCTAGACCCGGTAGTACCGGTTGGCGCGACGCTCGGCGTTGGCGATGGCGTCTTCCGGGGTCGACTGTCCTGTCACAGCCTCAGCGAACATGTCGACGAGCACGTAGTCGGCCATCGTGCCGGCGGACGCCGCGCCGAGAGGACCGGCATAGCCGTTGGGCCGCAGCGTCGAGGAGGCCTTGGCGTAGGCCGCATGGATCGGGTTCGAGGTCCAGACCGGGTTGTTCTCGAAGGCCCGCAGAGGCTGGCAGCAATAGGCGCTGGCGCCCTGGATCCAGGCGTTCATGTTGTCGGGTTGGTAGAGGAACTGCAGGTAAGCCTTGGCAGCCTCGGGGAATTTCGTGTGCCGGAAGATCGAGATGGTCGAGGTCTGGTGCAGTTCGATGGGCTGGCCGACCGGGCCGACGGGGAAGTTGGTCGAGCGCATGTCGGCCGCCATCTCGGCGAGCGCCGGGTCCTTCTTGGCGGCGTAGTAGACCGACACGCCGTTGGCCGTCAGCGACACCTGGCCGGCGATGAAGGCGCGGTTGTTGTTGACGTCCTGCCAGCTCTCGGTGCCGGGGATGAAGGTCTTGTAGAGTTCCTGCGCGTATTTCACGGCCGCCAGCGTCTCAGAGCTGTTCAGCACCACCCTGCCGCTCTCGTCGACCATCTGGCCGCCATGGCTCCAGAGCAGCCAATGCGCGTAGTTGTTGCCGTCGCCCACCGCCTTGCCGTGCGGGAAGCCGGCCGGCGTGCCCTTGGCCTGCATCGCCTTGCAGAGATCGAGGAAGCCTGCAGTGTCCTTCGGGAACTCCGAGAAGCCGGCGGCCTTCACGTGGCTGTCGCGATAGACCACGGCATTGCCGATGGCGCAGAGCGGCAGGGCGATGAACTTGTCGTCGCGTTTGGCGTAGGCTTCGAGGCCGGGATACCAGCCGCCGTTGGCCGCGCCGATCGAGGTGCCGAGGTCGGTGACGTCGACCAGCTTGTCCGGGTACTGCTGCGGATCGTCGAACCAGCTCATCACCATGTCGGGGCCGGAGCCGACATTCGCGGCGACGGCGGCCTTCGGGCGCACGTCCTCCCAGCTTTCCTTGTCGATGCGCACCGCGACGCCGGTGGCGTCGGTGAACTTCTTGGTGTTGGCGAGGAAAGCCTCCTCCTCGGCCGGCACGAAAGGCACCCAGCGCAGCAGGCGCAGCGAGGCGCCGGCCTCGGGCGTGAAGGTGGGCGCGGCGGCGCTTTGCGCGAAGGCGCGGCCGGGCGCGAACGGCCCGCCGAGCGCGCCGGCGGCGATGAGACCGGCCGAACCGGCTAGAAGATTGCGACGGTTGATCATGATGGTTTCCTCCCAGAAGACCGCTTGACCCGAAGGCCGATAGACTGCGTCCGTCTCGGGCGGGCATTCGGGGCCCGCCTCGTGGTGCCCGCCGGCGCTGCCGCCGGCAGGAGGCGGCTAGAGCCGCTCGCCGCTCTTGGCGTCGAAGAGATGAACTGCGTTCGGGTCGATCGACACGTTGAGGCGCTGGCCCGGCCGGATGTCCACCCGCTCACGGAAGACGCAGGTCACCTCGGTCTGGCCGAGCTTGCCGAGCACCTGACTCTCGAAACCGGTCGGCTCGACCACCACGACCTCGATCCCGATGTCGCCGCCGAGATGGATCGCCTCCGGCCGCGCGCCATAGACGAGATCGCGCCCGATCGCGCCCCGATGCGCCTGCCCCAGCGGCAGCGAGAGACCGTCATTCGTGACGAAGCGGCTGGAATCCTGCGGATCGAGCCGCCCGTGCAGCATGTTCATCGCGGGCGAGCCGATGAAGCCGGCGACGAAGAGGTTGACCGGATTGTCGTAGAGGTCGAGCGGGGCGCCGACCTGCTCGATGCGCCCGTCCTGCATCACCACGATCTTGTCGGCCATGGTCATGGCCTCGATCTGGTCGTGCGTCACGTAGACCGTGGTCGTGGTGAGCCGCTGGTGCAGGTTCTTGATCTCGGTGCGCATGGAGACGCGCAGCTTGGCGTCGAGGTTCGACAGGGGCTCGTCGAACAGGAAGACCTGCGGGTCGCGCACGATGGCGCGCCCCATCGCCACGCGCTGGCGCTGGCCGCCGGAAAGCTGGCGCGGATAGCGGTCGAGAAGGTTGGTGAGGCCGAGGATCTCGGCCGCCGGCTTCACGCGGGCGTCGATCTCCGACTTGGCGGCGCCCTTCAACTTGAGCGAGAAGGCCATGTTGTCGGCAACGCTCATGTGCGGATAGAGCGCGTAGTTCTGGAACACCATCGCGATGTCGCGATCTTTCGGCGGCAGGTCGTTGACGACGCGGTCGCCGATGCGGATCTCGCCGCCCGAAATATGCTCGAGGCCCGCCAGCATGCGCAGCAGCGTGGACTTCCCGCAGCCGGACGGCCCGACGAGGATGACGAACTCGCCGTCCTCGATATGGACGTTCACCCCCTTGATCACCGGGTGCGAGCCGAAGGACTTTTGAACGTCGACGATATCGACAGAAGCCATGCTGAGGATTCCTCCCGTTGAACTGGAATAGACCGGTGGGCTTTGCGCCTCGTCTCGGCCGGGTCGACGGTCGCGGCGGCTAGCCGCGTCCGACGAAGGGCATCTTGGTCGCCATGATCGTCATGGTCAGAACGTTGGCTTCGGGCGGCAGCCCCGCCATGTGCACGACCGCCTCGCCCACCAGCGCGACGTCCATCGTCGGCTCGGGGTGCAGCTCGCCATTGGCCTGCAGCACGCCCGAGGACATGGCGGCGGTCATGTCGCTGGCGGCGTTGCCGATGTCGATCTGGCCGCAGGCGATGTCGAACGGACGACCGTCGAGGGCGGTGGACTTGGTGAGCCCGGCAATGGCGTGCTTCGTCGCCGTGTAGGGCGCCGAGTTCGGCCGCGGCGTCGTCGCCGAGATCGAGCCGTTGTTGACGATGCGCCCGCCTCGCGGCGACTGCCGCTTCATCAACCGGAAGGCGCCTTGCGTGCAGAGGAAGGCGCCGGTGAGATTGGCGGCGACGACACCGGACCATTGTTCGAACGAGACGTCCTCCAGCGGGATCGGCGGGACGTTCGAGCCGGCATTGTTGACGAGAAGATCGAGCCGCCCGAACCGACGCTCGACCTCGGCGAACAGGCGACCGACCGACGCGGGATCGCCGATGTCGGCCTCCACCACCTCGATGCGCCCGAGCGCGCCGAGCTCAGCGGCAGCGTCCGCCAGCACGGCCGCCCGCCGACCGGTGATCGCCACCGTCCAGCCGGCACCGAGCAGCGAGCAGGCGATCGCCTTGCCGATACCCGTGCCACCGCCGGTGACGAGCGCGTATCGCGGAGATGGGGAAGCGGCGGAATTCGACATCGGAAACGGAAAATCCTTCAAGCGGACGGGGACACGGGCTCGGGAAGAACGGCGCCGGAAAGCTGGGCGTAAAGGCGCGCGAGCGAGGCGTCGTCGTCATGCCCCATGCCGGCGCCGGACGCGGCGAGGAACATCTGCAGCGCGGCGGCCGAGACGGGCACGGGAAAGCGCTGCGCCCGCGCCATGTCCTGCACGATGCCGAGGTCCTTGACGAAGATCTCGACCGCGCTCTTCGGCGCATAATCGCCGTCGAGTACGTGGGGAATGCGGTTCTCGAACATCCAGCTGTTTCCGGCGGATGCGGTGATCACGTCGTAGACCTGTCGAAGATCGAGACCCTGCCTGGCGGCGAAGGCGATGGCCTCGCAGGCCGCGGCGATGTGGACGCCGGCGAGCAGCTGGTTGATCATCTTGAAGGCCGCGCCCGCGCCGGGCGCGTCACCGAGCTCGTAGACCTTCGCCGCGATCGCATCGAGAACCGGCCGTGCGGCGGCGAAGGCGGCCTTCGAGCCGGAGGCCATCACCGTCAGTTCGCCGGAGGCGGCCTTCACGGGACCCCCGCTCATCGGCGCGTCGAGATAATGCCGGCCGGCGGCTTCGAGCCGGGCCGAGAGGTGCCGCACGATCTCGGGATCCATCGTGGCGCAGGAGACGAAGACGGCGCCTTCCGGCATGGCCTCGGCCACCCCGCCCGCACCGAACAGCAGCGCTTCCGTCTGCGAAGCGTTCACCACCACGCTGACCACCGCGTTCGCGTCCCGCGCCGCGGTCTCGGCATCGAGCGCCGCTCGGCCACCATCGCTCACGAAACGCTGCAGGGACGCCGGATACGGATCGAAGCCGACCACGGAAAGCCCGGCGCGCATCATCGACGTCGCCATGCCATGGCCCATCGAGCCGAGCCCGAGCACGGCCACCCCTCCCGATCGATCGGCGACGGCGCTGGCTGCCATCGTTCCTCCCCTTGCGGACATCTCGTCGAACGCTCGCGGGTTTGCGCCCGCCTCTTCGTGCCGTCTGCGCGGCTTCGATCGAAGAATCGCCCCGTTCGGGACATATCGGAAAATTGGTACAGCACGCAGACCAGCTTGCCAACGCTCGCGTCGCACGTCGAGATCAACGGCGGCGGAAGTCCTCGATCCAGCCCAACCCCAAGTCGGTTTCGCCGCGCGGCTTGTATTCGGCGCCGAAGAAGCCGGTCCAGCCGGCCTCGCGCAGGAGGGGCAGAAGCCGGTCGTAGGCCACCTCCCCCTCGTCGGGCTCGCGGCGCCACGGCACGGACGCGAACTGGACGTGGCCGATCGCGCCGAGATGCGCCTCGAACCGGCGCAGCAGATCGCCGCCCATGATCTGCTGGTGGTAGCAGTCGAACATGATCTTCAGTTCGGGCCGCGCGACGGCGCGCACGATCGCCGCCGCCGCCTCGACCGTCACGTGGAGGTAGCCGGGCACGTCGCGCGCGTTCAGCGGCTCGATCAGCACCGTCATTGCATGGCGGGCCGCGAGATCGCACGCGGCGATCAGATTGTCGTGAAAGATCGCCATCGCGCCGGGCGCCTTGCCGGGCACACCCGCCATGACGTGGACGGCCCCGGCGCCGATCGCGGCGCCGTAGTCGAAAGCCTGCTCGATGGCGTCCCTCGCCTCGCTCTTGCGGCCCGGCAGCGCAGAGAGGCCGAATTCGCCGGGTCGCCCCTTGGCGGTGTTGAGGCCGAGCATCGGCAGGCCGGTGTCGCGAAGCGCGCGCGCCACGGCGGCGGCATCTTCGCCGTAGGGCCAGTGGCATTCCACCGCCTCGAAACCGGCGGCCTTCGCGGCGTGGATGGCGTCGGGCAAGGGCCGATCGGCCCAGAGGAAACCGAGATTGGCGGACAGGCGGATCATGCGAATCCCTCCAGGTCGAAGGCGCGCACCACGGCGGCGACCTCGTTCTCGTCCATGAGCCGGGGATGAGCCCCTCGCGTCAGCAGCGCCAGCCGGGCCGTCGCCTCCAGCTCCTCCATGGCGTTGACGGCGGCTTCCAGGTCGCGGCCCGCCACCACCGGCCCGTGATGGGCGAGCATGACCGCCGAGCGGCGGCCGGCCAACCCGCGGATGGCGTCGGCGGTGGCGGGGTCGCCCGGCACGAAGAATGGCAGCAGCTTCACCCGGCCAAGCTGCATGAGCGAATAGGCGGTGAGCGGTGGCAGCAGGTCGTCGGGATCGACCTCCGGCAGGATAGACCAGGCGACGGAGTGGCAGGAATGGAGATGCACCACCGCGCCGGCCGTGGAGCGCGTCTCGTAGAAGGCCTGATGCAGCGGCATCTCCTTCGTCGGACGGTCGCCGGAGACGAGCCGCCCCTCGGCATCGAAGCGGCTGAGCCGCGCCGGATCGAGCCGTCCGAAGGAGGAGCCCGTCGGCGTCACCAGCAGACCGCCGTCCTCCAGCCGCACCGAAATGTTGCCGGTCGAGCCATGCGTCAGCCCGCGATCGAAGAGCGAGGCCGCGAGCCGGCAGATCTCTTCGCGCTGACGCGTTTCGGCCGTCATCGCCCGGCACCCTGGAGAGCGACGAGGGCGGTCTCGAAGAAGTCTGCATCGCCGAAATTGCCCGACTTCAGCGCCAGCCAGAGCGGACGCCCGCTGGCGCGCACAGCCGGAACGCCGGGCGCGATCTCCGGGCCGATCTCCAGCGCCTGCAACGCCAGCCCCTCCACCACGGCTCCCGAGGTCTCGCCGCCCGCCGTGACCAGCCCGGTGACGCCCGCCGCCACCATTTCGCGCGCCAGCTCGGCGAAGAAGCCCTCGATCCGCGCGGCGATGGCGTCGCGCCCATGGCGCTCCTGCGCGGCGCGAACGGCGTCGGGATCGGCCGAGGTGTAGACGAGCGGGGCATCGGCGAGGTGCGCGCGCACCCAGCCGGCGGCGAGAGCTGCGGTCATGCGCCCGTCCGCGAGGTCGTCGGGATCGATCTCGAGCGCGGGATGACCGGCGACGTAGCGAGCCACCTGGCTGCGCGTCATCGTCGAGCAGGATCCCGACAGCACGACCGCCGGCCCCGCGCCGGCCGCCGACCAGTCGTCGGCGACGCCGGCCAGCAGCCCTTCGTCGCGAAAGTTTGCGGGCAGCCCGAGGGCGATGCCCGATCCGCCGGTGAGCAGCCGATGGTCGCGGGCGGCGCGCCCGATGGCAAGGAGGTCCTCGTCGCGGATCGCATCCACCACCACCAGAGGGCGCCCGGCCGCGACCTCGCGAGAGACGCCCGCCGCGATCGCCTCGGCGCCTGCGAAGACCTCGCGCGCCGCGACGTGGCCGACAGGGTGACGCGTCTGCGGCGCGAGCCAACGGCGCAGGTCGGGGTCGCGCATGGGGGTGAGCGGATGGTTCTCCATGCCGCTTTCGCTGAGCAGCCGGTCGCCGACGAAGAGATGCCCGGCATAGACGGTGCGCCCGGCCGCGGGAAAGGCCGGGCAGACGATCGCGCGGTCGGCGCCGAGCCGCTCCGTCAGCGCGTCGATCACCGGCCCGATATTGCCCTCCGGCGTCGAATCGAAGGTCGAGCAATATTTGAAGAAAAACTGCCGGCAGCCCTGCGCCAGCAGCCAGTCGGCGGCATCGAGCGACAGGCGCACGGCCTTCGCCACGGGAACGGTGCGCGATTTCAACGCCACGATCCCGACTTCGACCTCGGGCGCGGCGGGCTCTTTGGGCACGCCGACATATTGCGTCACGCGCATGCCGGCCTTGCGGAGCGTGTTGCCGAGATCCGACGATCCCGTGAAGTCGTCTCCGATGCAGCCGAGCAGCATGGGTCTCTCCTGTCGCGCTCAGACGCGGGCGGTGCCGCCGAGTTCGTCTTCGAGATGGGCGCGGACGATCTCGTCGAACGAGGCTTCCGCCTGGAAACCGAGATCTCGGGCGCGCCGCGCCTCGATGTCGGGCGCCCAGCCGCAGACGATGCGGATGATCGCCGCGTCCGGCTCGCGGCGGATGAGCTTCACCGCCCGCTCGCCGACGATGCGCCCGAGCGCCTCGATCTCGTCCCCCACCGTCGCCGACAGGCCGGGCAGACTGAGGTTGCGCCGCGGGCCGACCGCCGCCGTGTCGAGCATCGCGGCATGCAGAAAGAAGCCGATCGCGGCGCGAGGGCTGGCGAAATAATGCCGGACCTCGTCGCCCACCGGCAGCACCGCCTCCTGCCCCACCATCGGCTCGCGCAGGATGTTGGAGAAAAAGCCGGAGGCCGCCTTGTTGGGCAGGCCGGGGCGCACGCAGATCGTCGGCAACCGCAGCCCGAGCCCGTCGAAGAAGCCACGCCGCGAATAGTCGGCGAGAAGCAGCTCGCAGATCGCCTTCTGCGTGCCGTAGCTCGTCAGCGGCGTCAGTGCGAAATCGTCGGGAATGCGATCGGGGAAGGGCGCGCCGAACACGGCGATCGAGGAGGCGAAGACGAGACGCGGCGTGTGACCGCTCGCCTCGTGCTCGCGCCGGATCGCCTCGAAGAGATCGCGCGTCCCGTCGAGATTGATGCGGTAGCCCTTCTCGAAGTCGGCCTCGGCCTCGCCCGAGACGATGGCGGCGAGGTGGAAGATCACGTCGGGTCGCTCGGCCGCGAGCGGCGCGGAGGCGCCGGGAACGGAAATATCGACCGCCGCCGTGCGGATCGCGCCGACGCGGCCCGTCGGCTTCGCGGGCTCCACGACGTCGACCAGCACGAGTTCGTCCACCGGCCGCTCGCCGATGCCACCCTCCGCGGCGATGCGCTCGGCGAGCTTGCGCCCGATCATGCCGGCGGCGCCGATGATGAGAATCTTCATGTCGTTCCTCCCTCTTGCGCCGGCCGCTGTTGCGGTTCCGGCGCGTCGATCCTTGTCGGTCAGGCGGCGGACGGATCGCCGGGCCCGAGCACGTCCTGCGTGGTGCGGTAGATGCGTTCGAGATGGGTGTCGAAGGCGGCGACGGTGCGCGCGCGGTCCCTTGCCTCCAAAGCCGCAAGGATCGCCTCGTGGTCGCCGACGCTGCGCGCGATGGCGCCGGGCTCGGCCACGGCGCGGCAGCGATGCTCCATCATGTAGGCGTAGAGATCGCCGACGAAATCGGCGAGCGCCGGGTTTGCGCAGGCCCGGTAGACGGCAAGGTGAAACTCGCGGTCGCTGATGAGGAAGCGGACGGGGTCCTCGGTCGCCGCGCGCTGGGTCTTGACGGCTTCGCGCAGGAACCGGATCGTCTCGTCATCGATGCGCTCGGCGGCGTCGCCGACCACCGGGCGCTCCACCAGAAGGCGCGCGGCGTGAATGTCGTCCAACCCGTAGCCGTTGATGAGACGAGGCTCGCGCATTCGCGTGAACTCGGCGCCGACCTCGTCGGACACGACGCGCGTGCGCGATCCGTGCACCACCGAGAGAAGACCGCGCGCCGCCAGGATCTGGATCCCGCCGCGCACCGATTCGCGGCTGACCTGGAGCGCGGAGGCGAGATCGCGCTCGCTCGGCAGGTCGTCGCCGATCTTGAAGATGCCGGAGGCGATGAGGATCGCAATCTTGCCGGCCACGACGTCGCGAATGTTGCGACGGACGATGCCGCCCTGCAGTTCGGACGCGTGTTCGAGAACGAAATGGGTGAGCGACATAGAAGACCAGAAGCCAGGGGCCCACCTGGTTTGCCCGGCAGACCAGTTCATTCTGCCGATACGCCGGAGCCTGTCAAGGCCGCCGGCCGCGCCGAAGGCCGCGGTTGCCTCCCCCGCCCCGCCGACCGCTCGTCAGTGCGCGACGGCCTCCCTGCCCCGCAGGCGCGCCCAGAGCGGAGCGAACACCCGGCCGACGAGCGGAATGAGGATCGCACCGACCGCGAGACCGACGATCCCCGACCCCGCGGCGGTGACGAGCCAGCCGAACAATCCCCCGCCGAACGGGACGGCACCGGCCACGGCGAGCGAAGCGTCGTGCAGGAGATGGGCGGGCGCCGCGATGCCGTAGCCCTCCAGGCCATGCAGCAGGATGCCGCCGCCGACCCAGATCATCGCGGCCGTGCCGATCACCGCCAGGACCTTGAGGAAAACCGGCATGCCCACCACCAGCCCGCGCCCGAAGGCCCGGCCGAGCGACCCGACCGTCGCGGACCAGCGGCCGGACGCCATCGACAGGCCGATGTCGTCAGCCTTCACGATGAGCGCGACGCCGCCATAGACCACCGCCGTGATGCCGATCGCGACCACCGCCAGCACGAAGGCCTCGGTCCAGAAGCCGCCGTCCGGCACCGCCGCGAGCGTGATCGCCATGATCTCGGCGGACAGGATGAAGTCGGTCTTGATCGCGCTGGCGACGCGCTGGTCTTCCAGCGCCTTCGCATCGACGACGGACGTGTCCGTTGCCACCTCCGAGGCCGCATGCGCGGCATGCGGAAACAGCCATTCGGCCACCTTCTCGGTGCCCTCGTAGCTCAGATAGGCGCCGCCGAGCATCAGCAGCGGCGTGATCGCCCAGGGCGCGAAGGCGCCGAGCGCCAGGGCGGCCGGCAGCAGGAAGATAAGCTTGTTGCGCAGCGACCCGCGCGCGATGCGCCAGACGATCGGGATCTCTCGCGCCGGCGAGAAGCCCACCACGTAGCGCGGCGTTACGGCGGCATCGTCGATCACGACGCCGGCCGCCTTCACCCCGGCGCGCGCCGCCTGCCCCGCGACGTCGTCGAGCGAGGCGGCCGCGACCTTGGCGAGCGCCGCCACGTCGTCGAGCAGCGCGATCAATCCGATACTCATGGGGCGTCCTCGCGTTCCCGTCTCACCTCGGCACCCATGGGGCCGGCAAATCGCCGGGAGTCAAATGCCGGGATCGACGCCCCTTGCAGAAACATCCGAGGCCATCCAAATACCATCCACACGGATGGCGAAAGACGAGCGATTGGCGAAGATCCCCGACAGCGAGAAGATCACGATCAACCTCGGCCATGTCGATCTCGGCCAGATCGACCTGCTCGTCGCCGACGGCTTCTACTCCAACCGCTCCGACTTCATCCGCACGGCGATCCGCAACCAGATCGGGCGCCACGACGACGTGCTGCGCCGGTCGGTGGAGCGTCACGATCTCGACCTCGGCCTTCGCCGCTACGACCGCCGCACCCTCGAAGCCGCACAGGCGGCAGGAGAGCGCCTGACGATCCAGGTGCTGGGCCTCGCGGTAATCGAGGGCGACGTAACGCCGGAACTGGCGCGCGAGACCATTGCCTCGATCCACGTGCTGGGCGCGCTCCAAGCGAGCCCCGCAGTGAAGGCGGCGCTCGCCGGGCGCATTCGCTAACGGCATCCCGCCCGAATTCTTCGGCTCCCCGAACCC
Organism: Aureimonas pseudogalii; assembly: GCF_014196835.1. Classification (GTDB taxonomy): domain Bacteria; phylum Pseudomonadota; class Alphaproteobacteria; order Rhizobiales; family Rhizobiaceae; genus Aureimonas; species Aureimonas pseudogalii. The sequence goes on along the minus strand of NZ_JACIEK010000004.1, from coordinate 144,600 downwards.
CAAGGACCTTTCCGATGAAGCCCATGAATCTCGACGCGATGCGAGAGGCGACGCGCCTCACCCGCGAAGGCCGCCTGTCGGAGGCGATGGCGCTGCTGCAAGGTGCGGGGCCGACGCCGGACGGGCAAGCCGCGCCGTCACACCACGGGCCGACGATCGACCTGACGGCGAGCGCCCCTCCGGCCCGCAAGGGCGACGGCATGATGAGCAAAGACCGGCTGAACGATCTCGCCTCGACCCTCAAGACCGGCCTGAAGGGGCTGAACCTCGGCAGCCTCGGTGGGACGCAGACGCCCGTGCCCGAGATCGCGCCGGGTGCGAGCTTCGCCGAGTTCCGCCATGCGGACGCTGCCGGAAGCCGATCCTACAGGCTCTACGTCCCCGGCAGGAGCAAGGACGGACCGCGGCCGCTCCTCGTGATGCTGCACGGCTGCACCCAGTCGCCCGACGATTTCGCGGTGGGCACCGGCATGAACGCGCTGGCAGAGCGTCATGGGCTCATCGTCGCGTATCCCGCCCAGGATCGCGGCGCCAACACCAATGGCTGCTGGAACTGGTTCCAGCCGGCCGACCAGCGCCGCGGCAGCGGCGAACTGGCGATCCTCGCCGGCATCGTCGCCGAAATCTGCGAGGCGCAGTCGGTGGACCGCGCGCGCATCTTCGTGGCCGGCCTCTCGGCGGGCGGGGCGACCGCCGCCCTCCTCGCCGCCGAATATCCCGAGGTCTTCGCCGCCGCCGGCGTGCATTCCGGCCTTCCCGCCGGTGCGGCCTCGGACATGCCCTCCGCCTTCTCAGCGATGCGCCAGGGGGGCGCGCCCGTGACGGCGGATCGCATCCGCGTGCCCACGATCGTCTTCCATGGCGACCGCGACGCCACCGTGCATTCCACCAACGGCGACCGGATCGTCACCCAGGCCGGCGGCACGAAGGCGTCGTCGGTCGAGGTTCGTAACGGCCGCTCCGACGGCGGCGTCGGCTTCGAGCGCAGCGTCTATCGCGACGACGCGGGCCGGAGCTTCTGCGAGCAGTGGATCCTGCACGGTGCCGGCCACGCCTGGTCCGGCGGCAGCGCCGCCGGCACCTACACCGATCCGGCGGGGCCGGATGCGAGTGCGGAGATGGTGCGCTTCTTCTTCGCGGTCGGCGACAGCGCGAGCGCCTAGAGAACCCGGACGTGGTCGCCGGGCGGCGAGACCCCGTGGGGGTTCTCGGCCTGGCTCGCGGCGGCGTCGAACCCGTCCATCCATTCGTTCCATTCGGGCGTCTCGACGGCGTGTGGGTTGCGGCTGCGTGGAATGCCTTGGGTAAAGGCCACTTCGCCTTCCGACCGATGCAAGTGGATCATGTTCATGCTCCCAGCGTCCCCGGTTGAAGGTGTGGCCTGCAACACGGTTTTTGTGGGGCTGCCGGGCCCTGCCTCTTCGGCCGCCGATGCCGGCAGCCCGGCGAGCCCGACTTGCGGTCGCGCGAGCGAGGCGTCATGTAGGCGCAACCCCGCGCCGTCGAGCCCACGACCGGCGCGCCTCCCGTTTCGACCATCGACGAAGGTAAGACCCATGAGCGCCGCGACGGACATGACGCCGACGCCCGCGTCCGGCAAGGCCGCCGCGAACGGCTTTGCCACCCGCCGGACGTTCGCCATCATCTCGCACCCGGACGCCGGCAAGACGACGCTCACCGAGAAGCTGCTGCTCGCCGGCGGCGCCATCAACATGGCGGGCGCCGTGAAGGCACGCGGCGAGAACCGGCGGGCCCGCTCCGACTGGATGGAGATCGAGCAGTCGCGCGGCATCTCCGTCACCTCCTCGGTGATGACGTTCGAGCGCGAGGGCATCACCTTCAACCTTCTCGACACGCCCGGCCACAGCGACTTCTCGGAAGACACCTACCGCACGCTCACCGCCGTCGACAGCGCCATCATGGTGGTGGACGCGGCCAAGGGCATCGAGGCGCAGACGCGCAAGCTGTTCGAGATCTGTCGCCTCCGCGACATTCCCATCATCACCTTCGTCAACAAGGTGGACCGCGAGGGCCGCAGCCCGTTCGAGGTGCTGGACGAACTCGAGGAGGCGCTCGCCCTCTCGGTCTCGCCGCAGGTCTGGCCGGTGGGCATGGGCACCGATTTCCAGGGCTGCTACGATTTCGCTTCGAACGAGTTCCTCTATTCGAAGACGCGTGCCAATGGCACTTTCGACAGCGTCAAGCCGATGTCGGGGATCGACGATCCCGAGTTGACGAAGATGCTGCCGGCCCATGTCGCCGAGCGCTTCCACGAGGAGGCCGAGCTGGCGCGGGACGGCTATGCTGAGTTCGACACCGACGCCTACCGCCAGGGCCACCTGACGCCGGTGATCTTCGGCTCGGCGTTGCGCGACTTCTCGGTGGACCAGCTTCTGAAGCTCGTGGCGCGCTATGCGCCGCCGCCGCGCCCCCAGCCCTCCGACAAGGGTGCCGTCTCGCCCGAGACGAAGGACGTCTCGGCCTTCGTCTTCAAGGTCCAGGCCAACATGGACCCGAACCACCGCGACCGCGTGGCCTTCGTGCGCTTCTGCTCGGGCCATTTCAAGCGCGGCATGAAGCTCAACCACGTGCGCTCCGGCAAGCCGCTGGCGATCAACAACCCCATCTACTTCTTCGCGCAGGAGCGCGCGCTGACCGAGGAAGCCTTCGCGGGCGACGTGATCGGCATTCCCAACCACGGCACGCTGCGCGTCGGCGACACGCTGACCGAGGCCGAGCCCTTCCGTTTTACCGGCCTGCCCTCCTTCGCGCCCGAAGTGATGCGCCGCGTGCGTCTGGAAGACACGATGCGCATGAAGCAGTTGCGCCGGGCGCTGGAAGACCTCGCGGAAGAGGGCCTCGTGCAGGTGTTCAAGCCGATGATCGGCTCCAACTGGATCGTGGGCGTCGTCGGCCCTCTGCAGCTTGACGTTCTCGCCTCGCGCATCCGCGGCGAATACAAGACCGAGATCGGATTCGAGCCGGTGCCCTATTCCACGGCGCGCTGGATCACCTCGGACGACGAGAAGAAGCTTCGCGACTTCATGAAGGACAACGTCATGCAGGTGGCGCAGGACCGCGACGAGCGGCCGGTCTACCTGCCGAAGAGCGACTGGGAGCTGCGCTACGCACGGGAGCGCAATCCCGACATCCGCTTCGAGGAAACGCGCGAACTCGTCTCTGTCTAACCCTTACGGGAGCCCTGCCGGTGAAGCTCTACTTTTCGCCCACCCAGCTTCGCCATCGGCCGACGCAGTATCTGGTGCACGGCCGGATCGTCCGGCCGCTCGAAAACCCCGATCGCGCCGAGACGCTGAAGGCGGCGCTGCAGACGCTCGGAGTCGAGGCTTTCGAGCCGGACGACCATGGGCTGGCGCCGATCCTCGCCGTCCATGCCGATCACTACGTCGACTACCTGCGGACGGCTTATGCCGAATTCGCAGCCCTGCCGAACGCGGGACCGGAAGTGTTTCCGAACGTTCACCCCTACTCGGCCGGTACGGCGGGCCTCGGCGCGCGAGGGCGCCCGCGCACAACCGGCATTCTCGGCCGCACGGGCTGGTACGTCGGCGACCTGTCCTGCGCGATGACCGAAGGCACCTACGACGCCGCCTATGCCTCGGCGCAGACCGCCACCTCGGCGGCCCGTGACGTGGCCGGTGGCGCACGGCGAAGCTTCGCGCTCTGCCGCCCGCCCGGACACCACGCCTATCATGACCGGGCCTCCGGCTTCTGCTTCCTGAACAATGCCGCGATCGCGGCGCAAGCGCTGCGGGCGCGCTTCGCCAAGGTCGCCATTCTCGACTTCGACACCCATCACGGCGACGGGACGCAGGCGATCTTCTCCGCGCGGCCGGACGTCTTCGTCTGTTCGGTCCACACCGACCCCAGCGCCTACTATCCGCATTTCTTCGGCTATGCCGACGAGCGCGGCGAAGGCGAGGGCGAGGGCTTCAATCTCAACCTTCCGCTCGCCTTCGGTGCGGGCGATGCGGAATTTACCGGTGCCGTCGGCGCGCTCTGCGAGGCCATCGCCGCCTTCGGCGCCGAGGCGCTCGTCGTCTCCGCCGGCTGGGACGCCCACGGCGCCGATCCGCTTTCGCGCCTCGCCGTCACCACGGCGGCCTATGGCAAAATCGGCGAGCGCATCGCCGCGCTCGATCTGCCGACGGTGATCGTGCAGGAGGGAGGCTATTCGCTGGCGGCGGTGGCCGAAGCCGCGCCGCTCTTCACCGAACGCTTCCTCCAATCGCACCGCTGAAGCGCTATTCGGCGGCCTGTGCCAGCCGCGTGTCATAGCGGATGCGCGCGTCCACAACGCGCGCCTCATGGCGGCTGGCCCAATCGCCGAGCGCGCGCACCGGCACCAGGAGGTCGCGTCCGAGCTCGGTCAGTTCGTAGTCGACACGAGGCGGGATCGTCGGATGGACGGTGCGCGTCACATAGCCGTCGCGTTCCAGTCCGCGCAGCGTCACCGTCAGCATCTTCTGCGAGATGCCGTCGACCTCGCGCTTGAGCTCCGAGAAGCGACGCTTGCCCTGCCCGAGCATCACCACGACGTAGATCGTCCACTTGTCGCCGATCAACGAGAGCACCTCGTCGATCATCCGGCAGCGGACGGGCGGATGAAGATGGGTCGGTTCCATGGCGGTGACCTACGGAGAAAAAGGTGCCGTCTTGCGGCGCGGCCGACAGTCGCTCAAATGCCCTTGGTCACTTTTCCATACAAGGTTTCTGTCTCATGAAACAGGTTGCCGTCCTCGTCGGGTCGCTGCGTCGCGATTCCATCAACCGCAAGTTCGCCGAGGCGCTCGGCCATCTGGCGGCGGAGCGCCTCGAATTCAACTTCGTCGAACTCGGCGACGTACCGATGTACAACGAGGATCTCTTCGTCGAAGGCCAGCCGCCCGAGCCGGTGGCCCGGATGAAGCGCGAGATCGAGGGCGCGGACGCCGTGCTCTTCGTGGTGCCCGAGTACAACCGCTCGTTCCCCGCCGTCCTCAAGAACGCGATCGACTGGGGCACCCGCCCCTACGGGCGCAACTCCTTCGCGGCCAAGCCCGGCGGCATCGTCGGCACCACGCCGGGCGCGACCGGCACGGCAGCCGGCCAGAACCATCTGAAGAGCGTGCTCACCGTCGTCGATGTCGTGCTGATGGGCCAGCCGGAGGTCTATTTCCAGTACAAGCCGGAGCTCTTCGCGGAGGACGGCACGGTCAGCGACGCGGCGACCGCGCGCTTCCTCGGCGGTTATCTCGACCGCTTCGCGAAGTGGATCGAGCGCACCTCCGAGCCCAAGACCACCGCGCAGGCCGACGCCGGCTAACGATACACCGGCCGCCACTCTACCCTAGCGTGGCGGCCGTCTGCCGCGCGATGCCGCGCTCCGCCATCTCGCCGAAGGAGCGCGCCATCGATCCGTCGAGGTCGATGCCGCGACAGGCGTCCTCGACGACCACGACTTCGAGCCCGGCGTCGCGCGCGTCGAAGGCCGTCCACGCGACACAGAAATCCATCGCCAGACCGCAGACGAAGACCCGCCGGATCCCGCGATCCCCGAGGTAGCCGCGAAGCCCCGTCGGCGTCGTGCGGTCGGCCTCTCGGAAGCCGGAATAGCTGTCCACGGCCGCGTTGAACCCCTTGCGCACGATCGCCTGCGCATGGGGCACGCACAGGCCGGGATGGAATTCGGCGCCGGACGAGCCCTGCACGCAATGGGTCGGCCAGAGCACCTGTGTCCCGTAGGCGAGTTCGACGGTCTCGAAGGGCGCGCGTCCGTGCGTCTCGGCGAAGGAGACATGGCCGGCGGGATGCCAGTCCTGCGTCAGCACCACGTTGGCGAAGCGCGCGGCCAGCGCGTTGACGACCGGCACCACGGCATCGCCGCCCGCAACCGCAAGCGCCCCGCCGGGGCAGAAATCGTTCTGGACATCGACGACGATCAGCGCGTCGCTTGGACTTGGTTCGAAGGACATGGCGACTCGCGGCTCCCGGCTTCGGATATGCGCACGCTACGATCGGCCTCGCCGCAGCGCCACGGGAAACCTGAGGCGGAACGCGGCTGCCGCTTCGTTGTTGACCGAGCTGGACCGGTTGTCGAAATGGATGGCGCCATGTCGAAGTTCTTCATCGCAGCGGCGACCCTTCTCGCCGGGGTGTCGGTTCTCCCGGCAGCCTCCGCGACGCTCGAGGATCTGCGCTGGAACAGCCGCGTGCTCGTGCTTTTCGCGCCGGCGGCAGACGATCCCGTTCTCGTTCGTCAGATCGAGGCGTTGCGCGGCGCAGCGGCTGGCCTCGGCGAGCGCGACCTCGTCGTCTTCGCCGCTGCGGGCTCACGCATCCTCGCGGTGCAAGGCAGCCCGCCCTCCGGCGAGACGTCCGCCTCGCTCGCGGCACGGCTTCGGCCGAAGGACAAAGCCGAAGTCTCCGCCGTTCTCATCGGGAAGGACGGCGGCATCAAATGGCGCGCGGCGGCACCGTTCCCCATCGGTGCCGTCTTCGACACGATCGACGCGATGCCGATGCGCCGAAGCGAGATGCGATAAGGCCCGCCTCGGGCCTCCGACGACTTTCCCGTTGTCCGAATCCGGCATTCGCGCTTAACCCGGCGCAACGCCGGCCGCGGGATCTCGCATGGAAATCGTCTTCGTCATCCTGGCGCTCCTCGTCGCCGTCACCGTGAGCGGCACGGCGGAGCGCATTCTCCCGATCCCGCTGCCGCTGATTCAGATCGCATTCGGCGTGGGGCTCGCACTGTCGCCGCTGCCGAGCGCGGTGCTGAACCCCGAGATCTTCTTTCTGCTGCTTCTGCCGCCGCTGCTCTTCCTCGACGGCTGGCGCATTCCGAAGGCGGCCCTGCGGCAGGACGGTCGGCTCATCCTGGCGCTCGCCCTCGGCCTCGTGGTGTTCACGGTGGTCGGCATCGGTCTGCTGATCCACGCGCTGATCCCGTCCATGCCGGTCGCTGTCGCCTTCGCGCTGGCGGCGGTGCTCGCGCCGACCGATCCGATCGCCGTCTCGGCCATCGCCAAGCAGGCGCCGGTGCCCCAGCGCCTGATGCACATTCTCGAAGGTGAATCGCTCTTGAACGACGCCTCGGGCCTCGTCTGCCTGCGTTTCGCCGTTGCGGCCGCGCTCACCGGGAGTTTCTCCCCGACCGACGCCTTCGCGACCTTCGTCTGGCTGTCGCTCGTCGGCGTGGCGCTCGGCGTTCTCGTGACGCTCGCGGTCACCCGCCTGCAGGAGCGCATCCTGTCGCGCGTCGGCGAAGATCCGGGCACGCAGACTCTGCTCAGCCTTCTCATTCCCTTCGCCGTCTATCTCGTCGCCGAGAAGGTCCACGCATCCGGGATCCTGGCGGCGGTCTCCGCCGGCATCACCATGAGCTATGTCGAGAACCAGGGCCGCGCGCTGGCGCTGACGCGCATGCGGCGCAGCGCGGTGTGGGATACGGTGCAACTTGCCGCCAACGGCGCGATCTTCGTGCTCCTCGGCGAGCAGCTTCCGGTGATCCTCGAACGCGCGTCGGGCGGCGCGTTGCTCGAAGGCGGGCCGCTCCGTCTGGTGCTGCTCGCGGTCACGATCACCGCAGCGCTCGCGTTCCTGCGCTTCGTCTGGGTCTGCGTGTCGATCGCGCTGACCCTGCGCAGGGGGCGCCGCAGCGGCCTGCCTAGGGGACCCTTCCCCTTCGGCCTGGCGCTCGCCACCTCGCTGGCGGGCGTGAAGGGCGCAGTCACGCTGGCCGGCATCCTGACACTGCCCTTCGCCCTCGCCGACGGCTCGCCCTTTCCAGCGCGCGATCTCGCGATCTTCCTGGCGATGACGGTGATTCTCGTCTCGCTCCTCGCCGCGACGCTGGTGCTGCCGATCGTGTTGCGTCGCATTCAGCTGCCGCCGGCGCCGGAAGCGGTCGATCACGAACGCATGGTGCGCGCAAAGGCCGGCGAGGCCGCGCGCGACGCAATCCAGACGTTGCGCGCCTCGCTCTCGCGCACGGCCAGCGATCCCGGGCTCTACGACGAAGCTGCGGTGCGTGCCCTCCAGCGATACCAACGATACGACGACGGCGCCGAGGCCAGCGGCACATCTCGGGGCCGGGAGATGGTTCAGGCGGAGCGCCGGCTGCGACTGGCGGGCCTGCGGGCGGAGCGGGACGCCCTGTTCGACCTGCGCCGCCGCCACACCATCCCCGACGCGCTTCTGGCGCGTCTCATCCGCGAGGTGGACCTGCTCGAAACGCGCTTCGCCGAGGGCTGACGCAAGCTTCGCGATCAGTCTTTTTTCGACGCCTTTCGGTCGGCCTCCAGCATGCGCTCGTACTGGCGTTCGAGCTTGTCGTCGATCGGCAGCGGGTTCAGGTCGACACCCTCCGACAGCCGGTCCGCGATCGCACCGAGCGCCTCGATGCGCGCATATTTCTTGTCGTTGGCCGGCAGCGCGATCCAGGGTGCGGACCGGCTGGAGGTGCGCTCGATCATCTCGTTGGCGGCATCGAGATAGTCGTCCCAGCGCTCGCGGTTGCGGAAATCCTCGTAGGAAAGCTTCCAGCGCTTCAGCGGATCCTTCATCCGGTCCTCGAAGCGCTGCAGCTGCTCGTCCGGGGTGATGTAGAGGAACAGCTTGACGATGCGGGTGCCGGCATCCGTCAACAGGCGCTCGAAATCGTTGATCTCCTCGTAGGCTCGGCCCCACTGCGCGGGGGTGGCGAAGCCCTCGACCCGTTCCACCAGCACGCGGCCGTACCAGGATCGGTCGAAGACGCAGATCTCTCCCTGGCCCGGCAGGCGCTGCCAGAAGCGCGAGAGATAGTGATGCTTCAGGTCCTGCTCCGTCGGCGCGGCGATCGGCCAGACCTTGAAGCCGCGCGGATCCATGACCGACGACATGCGCCGGATGGTGCCGCCCTTGCCCGCCGCGTCCCAGCCCTCGAAAACTACCACCGCGCTGTCGCCGGTGTGCAGATAGGCCTGCTGGATCTTCTGGAACGTCGTCTGGATGGTCTCGAGCCGCGTCTCGTATTCGTGCTTGTCGATCGTCGCGCCCATGTCGAGTCGCGACAGAGGGCGATGGTCCCGCGCCTTGGAATGCTTGGTCTCGCCGGTCATGAATTGTGTCCTTCGGTTTCGTCGATGCTTAAATGCCGCACCCGGCAGGCGCGTCCATCCCCCGGAAAGACGGGTTCCGCGACCGGAAGATTCCGGTGGACGACGCGTCCGCTCCGGATCGTTGCCGACGGGCCGACGTTTCGTAAGGAAGACCCGATCGTCTGCCGAAGGTTCACGCGTTCATGCTTCAGTCCGTCACTCTCGAGAGCCAGTCCCTGTCGGCCGAAAAACTCGCGCCGCTCCATCCGATCGGTGCGAGCGCGGCGGTCATCCATCGGCAGGCGGCTCGCGAGAGGGGACGAACGCTCGTCTACGTGGCGCAGACGGCGCGCCGGGCGCGCGACATCATGGCGGTGCTCTCGGCCTTCGATCCAGAGCGCCCGCTGGCCTATCTGCCGCCGTGGGATTGTCTGCCCTACGACGGTTGCTCGCCGTCCCGCTCCGTGATGGGGCAGCGCATGGGCGTGCTACGCTGGCTGACCAACGCCGAGAACCGCCCGGCGATCGTGGTGACCACGGCCGAGGCGCTTCTACGGCGCGTTCCGCCCCGCGCGATCTGGACCGACCTTCACCGCGAGTTCCGCGTCGGCGACGCGATCGACGTCACCGAGGTCGAGGCGCATCTTCGCCGCATCGGCTACGTGTTCGACGACCGGGTGGACGAGCCGGGCGAAGCCGCGATCCGCGGCCGGGTCATCGACTTCTTTCCTGCCGCGGCCAGCTCGCCTTGCCGCGTCGAGCACCATGATGGCATCGTCGTCGCCATCCGCTCCTACGATGCAGCGAGCCAACGCACGATCTCGGAATGCGAGATGCTGATCGTCGACCCAGCGAGCGAGATTCCAGGTTCGGCGCCGACCGATCTCGGCGCGGCGGTCGGCCGCGAGCATGCGCTCTCCACGCACTACGACGCGCTCGACACCGTCTTCGACTATCTCGGCGATGCCGCCATCCTGATCGAGGACGGCGTCGCGCGCCGGGCGCAGGCCTTCCTCGAAGGCATCGACGAGGCGCATCGAGAGGCACCCCGCTCGGGCGGGCGCCGTGCCGTCGCACCGCATCGCATGTTCCTTGAGCCGCGCGAGTGGGAAACCGCCGTGGCCGCGCATCTTGGCGCCGTGGTGGACGACGACCCGCATGCCTCGGCCGACTTCTTCGTGCCTCGCTTCGCCGAAGACCGCGCGCCCTGGGGCTCGCTTGCAGCCTTCCTCGACGGCGAGCCAGCAGGCCAGAGCTTCGTGCTGGCGGCGCCGACGAAGGCTCTCCTCGACGACTGGGTTCGCCGGGCCCGCCGTCAGCTTGGCCGAAAGATCGAACTCGGAACCGGCTGGGACGCGATCCTCGCTGCGGAGGGCGGCGGCTTCGGGCTCGTGCTGCCGATCGCGGAAGGCTTCCGCGTGCCCGACGCCGGCGTCGTCGTCGTCGCGGTGCAGGATCTCGCGGGCCAGACGGCCGGCGCGGTGCGCGCGACCACCGAGGCGACACCCTTCGCGGTGGCCGACGCGACGTTCTCGATCGGCGATGCCGTGGTTCATATCGACCATGGCGTCGGCATTCTCGAAGGCCTCGATCGGCTCGAACATGGCAAGGCGCATCGCGACGTTATCCGCATGCGCTATGCCGACGACGGCCGTCTGATGGTGCCGGTCGAGGAGATCGGCGCGCTCTGGCGCTATTCCGGCGGCGACGGCGGCGTGACGCTCGACAAGCTGAAGGGCGGCAACTGGGTGGAGCGCCGCAACGCGATCCTCCAGCGCGTGCGCGGCACCGCCGAGCGGATCACCGAGCGCATGACGCAGCGCCACGCGGCGCGCTGCAAGCCCGTGAAGCTCGACAGGCGCCGCTACGAGCGCTTCTGCGCCCGCTTTCCCTACGAGCTCTCGCCCGATCAAGCCAAGGCCGTGGACGACGTGCTGAGCGACCTCACCTCGGGCCGGCCGATGAACCGTCTGGTCTGCGGCGACGTCGGCTTCGGCAAGACCGAAGTGGCGCTGCGCGCCGCCGCCGCCGTCGCCTTTTCCGGGCGTCAGGTGGCGATCGTGGCGCCCACCACCGTCCTAGCCCAGCAGCATGCGCGCTCCTTCGCCAAGCGCTTCGCCGGGTTCGGGCTGGAGGTCGCCTATCTCTCGCGCCAAAGCGGGGCCAAGGAGGCCCAGCAGATCCGCGAGCGGCTGCGGTCCGGCGAGATCCAGATCGTGGTCGGCACGCATTCGCTTTGCGGCAAGGGCATCGCCTTCGACGATCTCGGGCTGGTGGCCATCGACGAGGAGCAGCGCTTCGGCGCGGCGCAGAAGACGGCGCTGCGCAACCTCGTGGAGGGCGCGCACAGCCTGACGCTGACGGCGACGCCGATCCCCCAGACCCTGCAGGCGAGCTTCGTCGGGCTGAACGAGCTCTCGGTCATCGCGACGCCCCCGGTGCTGCGCCAGCCCATCCAGACCGTGCTAAGCGAGTTCGACGGGGATCTCGTCAAGGAAGCACTGGAGCGCGAGCGTCGCCGCGGCGGCCAGAGCTTCGTGGTCTGCCCGCGCGTCGAGGACATCCAGCCGATGGCCGATCGCCTGCGCGCGCTCGTTCCCGAACTCGACGTCGCCATCGTCCACGGCCAGCTGGCTGCCGACGAGGTGGACGAGACCATGCTGCGCTTCACCGAGGGCGATGGCGACATCCTTCTCGCGACGAACATCATCGAGAGCGGGCTCGACGTGCCCGCTGCCAACACGATGATCGTCTGGCGGCCGGACCGGTTCGGTCTCGCGCAGTTGCACCAGCTGCGCGGACGCGTCGGTCGCGGCTCGCGGCGGGGCGTCGCTTATCTGATGACCGAAAAGGACGTGCGGCTTCCCCCAGAGACGGAGCGTCGGCTTCGCACGCTGGAGGCGATGAACCGACTGGGCGCCGGCTTCCAGATCAGTGCCCGGGATCTCGATCTGCGCGGGGCCGGCGATCTGCTCGGCGAGGAACAGGCGGGCCATCTGCAACTCGTCGGGCTCACGCTCTACCGCCATTTCTTGACGCGCGCGCTCCTCGTCGCCGAAGGCAAGCCGGTGCCCGACGACTGGGTGCCGGAGATCGCGCTCGGCGTCGCCGGCCGCATTCCGCAGGCCTACGTTCCCGACGACGAAACGCGGATCAATCTCTACGCCGAGATCGACCACGTCCGGGATCGCGCCTCGCTCGACATGCTGAAGCTCGACATCGTCGATCGCTTCGGCGCCCTACCGCGCGCCGCCAAGGTGCTGCTGAAGCTCGCGGAACTGCGCATCCGCTGCTTCGAACTCGGCATTCAGAAACTGGCGGCCGGTCCGAAGGGCATCGCCGCGACGTTCCGAACCAACGAAGGCGCGAAGGCGGCCACGCGCCGGCCGGTGCCGACGGACTGGCGCTGGTGCGACCGCAAGCTGGTCTATCCCATAGAGACGAAGGGCACGGCCGAGCGGCTGAACGCCGCGGTGACCCTCCTGAACCGCGTGGACGGCGCATCGTGACGATCGCATGCCGTCTTGCATGGCGATGCCTGCGGTCGTGACGCGGATCAGCCATCTTCCCGACGCGGTGGAGCGGGTCTACGCGATCGGCGACGTGCATGGACGGGCCGATCTCCTGGCCTTGCTGCTCGACTTCATCGAGGCGCGAACGCGCGCGGGGCCACGCCGTATCGCGGTCGTGCTTCTCGGCGATCTCGTCGATCGCGGGCCGTCCAGCGCCGGCGTGCTCGATCTCGCGATCGACGCGTTGGCCAGGTGGCCGGACTCGCGTCTTTGCCTCGGCAACCACGACGACTGGATGCGGCACTTCCTCTCGGGCGCCCCGCCGATGATCGACGATGCCGAGTCGTGGCTGGAGCAGCGCGGCGCCGAAACGCTGGAATCCTACGCGACGGGCCACGAACGCCTGGGCGAGATCCGCACGGCGATCCTGCGCGATCGACCCGGCCACCGCGCCCTTCTCGATGGCGCGTCGCTCCTCGTGACCTGGCGGGATTTCGTCTTCGCCCATGCCGGCATCGAGCCGGGCGTGCCCCTCGATCACCAGCGCATGGAGGACGCCCTCTCGATCCGCCGGCCGTTCCTCGACCATGTCGGGCCCCTCGGTGCCATCGTCGTCCACGGCCATACGATCCAGAAGCCGGCGCGACCGCACGTCACCGAGAACCGCATCTCGCTCGATACCGGCGCGGTGTTTCGATCGGTGCTCACGATGGTCGAGCTCGACGTGCTCGATGCCACCATGCGGTTCTGGGCGACCGGGCCGCGAGGCAAGGTCGAGCCGACGCTTCCGGTACACGTCGATCGGGGTCTCGGCACCGTGGCGGACCGGCACGCAGGCACCGACGCGAACGCCTTCGCGTTGCCGGACAAAAAAGGGCGGCACTGAGGCCGCCCAAGTTTGGCTGGAGTATCAGGCCATGAAACCCGATGCCCTCTAATTGGTCAGCCTCGCGAAAGGTTGCCACGAGCCTTACGAAATCTTCACGATCTGCGCGCCGGGAATTGCCGTGTGCGCGCAACCAAGATTGGCGCGGCCCGTTTAGGGCCCGCGACCCGAACCTCCCGGTCGCATCTGTTGTGTATGGCGATCGTCTCCGCGCGTTTCGTCTGAGACCCCAATTGAGGAGAACGAGATGTTTCGCGACAAGCCTTCGGCCTACGACCGTTTGACGGACACCATCAGCGATATCGGCGAACGGATTTCGGACCTGGAGTCGCGCGTCGTGGAGCGGTTCAATCGGCGTCCGTCCCGAGCCGAGCGCCTGCGCCGCACCGTCGAGCAGGAGGTGGGACGCCTGTATGGCGCGACCGATCGCGGCTACGCGCGCTATCTCCCGAGCTTCCTCACCGGCCTTTCGGTGCCGTCCGCCGACGATGCCAAGTCCTCGCTCTACGAGGCGAAATCGACGTTGGAGAAGGCGCGCTCTTCTCTCGCCGACAGCGCCCATGACCTGCGCGGCAACCTGCCGTCGCTCTCTTCCTTCTCGCTGGGCTCGCTCGGCCATCGCACGAGCTTCAAGGGCGGGCGCGGCTACCAGCGCAGCGTCGATTATCTGCGCGATCGCCCGAACGTCTCCACGGCGCTCATCGCCGGCGGCGCCATTCTCGCGGTCGGCGCGGCCTTCTACGTCACCAAAAAGATCGCCGAACATGCCGAGGAGCCCGAATACGACGTCGTGCGCCGTGGCGGCGAGATCGAGATCCGCGACTACGACGCGATGATCGTCGCGGAGACCGTGAAGACCGGCTACCACGAGAAGGCCCGCCGCCGCGGCTTCGAGACGCTCTACGACTTCATCGCTGCGAACAACCGGTCCGGCAAGAAGATCGCGATGACGGTGCCGGTGCTGCAGCAGCTCTCCGAGAGCGAAGGCCGCACCAAGGGCTGGGCGGTTCGCTTCGTGATGCCGAAGAAGTTCACCAAGGCGAGCCTGCCGACGCCGAACTCGAACGAGGTGACGATCCAAGAAGTGCCGGCCAAGCGGCTGGTCGCCATCCGCTTCAGCGGCAACTTCTCGGCCTCGCTCGCCTCGAAGAAGCTGATGGCGCTCTACAACTACGTCGCCGACGAGAACCTGAAGCAGAAGGGCGACCCGATCTACGCCTTCTACGACGCGCCCTGGACCCCCGGCTTCATGCGCCGCAACGAGATCCTGATCGAAGTCGAGCGCTGATAGGCCACCGACGCGGAACCGAGTTGCAGCGCCCGCTCGAAAGAGCGGGCGCTTTCGTTTGGAGAGGCTTGCTCGCCGCAAGACCGCCCGGCAGAACGACCACATGACCCTCGCTCCCGCTTCCGCCCTTCCGCCGAGCCTCGCCATTGCCGAGGACGGCCTGTCGTTTCGGCTCGATCCGCGCGACCCCGTCTTCTTCGCCGATCCCTACCCGACCTACGCTGCCTTGCGGACAGAAGCGCCGGCGGCGACCTGGATCGAGGCGGGCTGTCTGGCGCTGTCGCGGCACGAGGACGTCTCGCGGATCCTGCGCAGCCGGACGTTCGGCCGGGTCCTGTCGCCGGACGGCAGCGGACGGCCGGATCGCGGCGAAGTGCCGGCGCATCTCCGCAACTTCCAGGCGCTGGAAGACCATTCGCTGCTGGACCTCGAGGCCCCCGCGCACACGCGGCTGCGCAGTCTCCTCACCCGCGCCTTCGTGGCGCGGCGGATCGAGGCGCTGGCGCCGCGCATCGTGGCCGTCGCCGAAGACCTCATCGCCGGTTTCGCCGGGGCGGGCGAGGTGGAGCTCGTGTCCCACTTCGCCGAACCGCTGCCGGTCGTCGTCATCGCGGAGCTCATCGGCGTTCCCGCGAGCGACGCGGGCGATCTCCTGCGCTGGTCGCACGCGATGGTCGCCATGTATCAGTTCGGCCGCGACGAGGCGGTGGAGCAGCGAGCCGATGCCGAGTCGGCGGAGTTCTCCGACTATCTCCACCGGCTCGTCACGCAGAAGCGCGCCCGCCCGGCGGACGACCTCGTCTCGGCTCTGGCGGCGGCCGAGACGCCGGACGGTCGGTTGCGCGACGACGAACTCGTGTCGCTGGTCGCGCTGCTGCTCAATGCCGGCCACGAGGCGACCGTGCACCAGATCGGCAACGGATTGGCGGCCGCCTTCACCGCCGGCATCGATCTCGCGGCCGCGACGAGCACGCCGGAGACAGCGGACCGACTGGTGGAGGAAGCGCTGCGCTTCGACACGCCGCTGCACCTCTTCCGCCGCTTCGCGCTCACGGAGACCGAGATCGCCGGGCGTCGGCTCCGGCCCGGCGACGAGGTGGCGCTGCTGCTGGCGGCGGCGAACCGCGATCCCGCGATCTTCGCCGCGCCCGAGCGGTTCGATCCCGAGCGCGAGGCTCGCGCGCATGTCGCCTTCGGCGGCGGCGTGCATTTCTGCATCGGCGCGCCGCTCGCGCGGCTGGAGCTGCGGCTCGCCTTCGAAGCGCTGGCGCGCCTGCCGAACCTGCGTCTCGCGCAGCCGCCACGCTACGGCGACAGATATCATTTCCGAGGCGTGGAGAGGCTGGATCTCCGCTTCGATCCCGTCAGAGCTTGATCACGTAGCGCTTGCGCGTCGTCTCCTCGACGCGCCACGTCCCGCGAAAGCCGCGCCGGATGACGAACGCGTCGCCCGCCGCGTAGCGCCGCGCCTCGCCGCTTTCGTCGGCGAGCACGCCGATGCCGGACAGAATCTCGCAATACTCCCATTCATCGTAGGCGATCCGCCACTCGCCGGGGGTCGATTCCCAGATCCCCGCATAGAGGCCGGCCCCGTCGTCCTCGCAGTTCCAGGTGCGATGGACGGGATCGCCGGCCAGAACCTTCTCCGGCGACGGGCGGCTGGTCTCGGGTTCGAGGGACGCGGTTTCGATGGGCAGAAGCAGCATGCGGGTCTCCGGCGTTGTCGGTTGCGTCGCGTCCCTCTAGCAGAACTCGGCGGACGGGCATGCCGTGTCGCGACCGGTCAGATGGGAGAAAGATCGATGAACCTGGCCATGAGCATCGACGAGGTGGCCGAGTTTCTCGACCGCGAGTTTCCGCAGGCGGGCGCGGCGGGCCTGGGCTTCCGGCTCGACACCCTGGAGGCCGGTCGCCTGACCCTGTCGCTGGCGGCCGAGGAGCGACACCTGCGCCCCGGCGGCACCGTTTCGGGCCCGAGCCTCTTCGCCCTCGCCGACGTCGCGGCCTATCTCTGCATCCTCGCCCATCTCGGGCCGCTGCTGCATGTCGTCACCACCAACATGTCGATCAACTTCCTTCAGAAGCCGCCGCCGGGCCTGCTGCGGGCGGAGGCGAGCCTTCTCAAGCTCGGTCGCCGCCTCGCGGTGGTGGAGGTTTCGATCCGCGGCGCGGGGGACGATCTCCCCTCCGCCCATGCCGTCGGGACCTACGCGATCCCACCCGAGACGACAGAATAAGCGGGTATGTAGGTACCACAATCGTCAAGCAACTGTTTTTGCTGGTCATTGCCTCGAAGCGTCATCCAACATACCGACCGTCGGCCCTTGCGCCGATGGGCACATACCGTTATGGAACCGTCATCAAGCGCGGCAACTGCCGCCTTTTTCGTATGGCCGGGGTTTTCGTCCGCGGTCGACGCACGACAGACCCCAAGGATACCCGTATGAAGACCTTCTCGCAGAAGACCGAGACGGTGGTGAAGAAATGGATCGTCATCGACGCCGAAGGGCTCGTTGTCGGTCGCCTCGCCTCCCTCGTCGCGCTTCGCCTTCGCGGCAAGCATAAGCCGACCTTCACCCCGCATGTCGACGATGGCGACAACGTCATCATCGTGAACGCCGACAAGGTCGTGTTCACGGGCAAGAAGTTCCAGGACAAGACCTACTACTGGCACACCGGCTATGCCGGCGGCATCAAGCAGCGCAAGGCGCGCGAGATCCTTGAGGGCCGCTTCCCCGAGCGCGTGGTCGAGAAGGCCGTGGAGCGTATGCTGCCCGAGGGCCCGCTCGGTCGTCGCCAGCTGAAGAACCTGCGCGTCTACGCCGGCGCGGCGCATCCGCACGAGGCGCAGTCCCCCGAGACGTTCGACGTCAAGGCGCTGAACTCCAAGAATGCGAGGGCTGCATAATGGCCGACATGAACTCCCTGCAGAGCCTCGGCTCGGTCGCCGCGTCCGAGACCGTTGCAGCGCCCGTCCACGTCCAGAAGCTCGACTCGCTCGGCCGCGCCTACGCCACGGGCAAGCGCAAGGACGCGGTCGCCCGCGTCTGGATGAAGCCCGGCACCGGCAAGATCACCGTCAACAACAAGGACTTCGCTGAGTATTTCGCGCGTCCCGTGCTGCAGATGGTGCTGCGTCAGCCGATCCTCGCGGCGTCGCGCGCCGACCAGTTCGACATCCACGTGACGGTCGCCGGCGGCGGTCTCTCCGGCCAGGCCGGTGCGGTTCGTCACGGCATCTCGCGCGCCCTCACCTACTACGAGCCGGGCCTTCGCGGCGTGCTCAAGAAGGGCGGCTTCCTGACGCGCGACTCGCGCACCGTGGAGCGCAAGAAGTACGGCAAGGCCAAGGCCCGCCGCTCGTTCCAGTTCTCGAAGCGCTAAGCGCTTCGAAACATCGGTTCGATGGGAAGGCCGCGGCACATGCCGCGGCCTTTTTCGTTCGTCACATCGCCGTGCCATACGTCGCACGGCGTCCTCGCCGCCCGATCCCGAGGCGGGTGCGCCAGACCAGGAGACACCATGGCCGGCCAGTCGATCGACCACGCCTTCACGGCGACGCAGACGCTCGGCGCCGCGTCCGACCCGACCTATGCGGGCGTGCCCTCCTTCATGCGGCGGCGCTTCGCCAAGGACCCGGCCGGCGCCGACGTCACGGTCTGGGGCATTCCGTTCGACGCCTCCGTCTCCAACCGGCCGGGCACGCGCTTCGGGCCGCAGGCGCTGCGGCGCGCCTCGATGATCTTCGACAACGATCCGCAATATCCCTTCCACGCCGACCTCTTCGAAGCGCTTTCGGTGGTGGACTACGGCGATTGCCTCCTCGACTATCGGCTGCCGGAGACGGCGCACGAGCGCATGCGGGCCGAGGCCGCCGCGCTTCTCGAGCGCACGGGCTTTCTGCTGACGCTCGGCGGCGACCATTCGATCACCTTCCCGCTGCTCCAGGCGCATGCCGCGCGCCACGGCAAGCTCAGCCTCGTGCATTTCGACGCCCATCAGGACACGTGGCCGCTGGCCGAGGCCGCCGACGGCACCCCGCGGGCCGATCACGGCTCCTTCGTCACCGCCGCCTTGCACGAAGGGTTGATCGACCCTGCAACCTCCATCCAGATCGGCATCCGCACCCACGCGCCCGAGACCGGCGGGATCGAGATCCTGCATGGCAACGAGGTCGAAGATCTCACCTCGGTCGAGATCGCCGAGCGGATCTACGAGCGCACGGGCGGCACGCACTGCTACCTCTCCTTCGACATCGACTGCCTCGACGTCGCCTTCGCGCCGGGCACGGGCACGCCGGTTTCCGGCGGCCCCTCCAGCGCCAAGATGCTGGCCGTGCTCCACCATCTGAAGAACCTGCAGATCGTCGGCGCCGACGTGGTCGAGGTGTCGCCGCCCTACGATCACGCCGACATCACGGCCATCGCGGGGGCCACCGTGGCGCTCTACGTCCTCGGCATCCTCGCCGACAAGAAGGCCAGGGCCGCCCAGCGCGGCGGTTGAATGCGACGCGGCCTTGCGGCAAAGGAGACGGGCGGACGAGCGAATCTTCCGTCCCGGACAGGAACGGACGATCATGAAACCGCGGATCTTCATCGACGGCGAACACGGCACGACCGGGCTGCAGATCCGCGCGCGCATGGCGGAGCGCACCGACGTCGAGCTTCTGTCGATCCCCGAGGCCGAACGTCGCAATGCCGCGATGCGCGAGGACCGGCTGAACGAAGCCGACATCGCCATTCTCTGCCTGCCCGACGACGCCTCGCGCGAGGCGGTGGCCTTTCTCGCCGGCAACGCCTCGACCCGCATCATCGACACCTCGACGGCGCATCGCGTCGATCCCGCCTGGGCCTACGGCTTCGCCGAGATGGACGGCGCGCAGCGCGCCAGGATCGCCGGCGCGCGCCTCGTGGCGAACCCCGGATGCTATCCGACCGGGGCGATCGCCCTCCTGCGGCCGCTTCGTCAGGGGGGGCTCGTCGCGGCGGATCATCCGGTCACGGTCAACGCGGTGTCGGGCTACTCCGGCGGCGGCAAGCAGATGATCGCGCAGATGGAGGACGCCACACGAGAGGACCATATCGTCGCGCCGCATTTCCTCTACGGGCTCGACCTCGCCCACAAACACCTGCCGGAAATGCGGACCTTCGGCCTTCTCGACCGCGAGCCGATCTTCGCGCCTTCGGTCGGCCGGTTCGCGCAGGGGATGATCGTGCAGGTGCCACTGCACCTTCGCGACGGCGTGACGCCGGAGCAGCTCGAAACGGCGTTGGCCGACCATTATGCGGGCCAGGACATCGTGACCGTTGTTCCCGGCGCCGAGGCGCAGGCGCTGAAGCGCATCGATCCGACGGAACTCGCCGGGCAGGACACGATGAAGCTCTTCGTGTTCGGCTCGAAGGATGGACGCCGCGCCAATCTCGTCGCCCTGCTCGACAATCTCGGCAAGGGCGCATCCGGCGCGGCGGTCCAGAACATGGACCTGATGCTGCGCGGCTAGATCGCGCTCGGCCACCGACGGGCGCGGCGCCCGCCGGCGGCGCGTCCGTTATGCATGAACGGGCGCGGGGTAGCGGCCCGTCAACCCCCGCGCATGGATCACCGATCCCGCCAGCACGACGAGCGCGCCGGCTTGGTGCATCAACGCCCAGCCGATCGGCACCTGCAGCAGCAGCGTGGTGATGCCGAGCGCCGCCTGCATCGTCACGGCCAGCGCCAGCCACACGGCGCCCTGCGCATGGCGCGACCGGCCGGCGATGCGCAGCGCCGCCACCGCATGGATCACCACCACGGCGAACAGCAGGTAGGCACCGCAGCGGTGCACGAACTGCACGGTCATCACGCTCTCGAAGAAATTGCGCCAAACCGGTGTCATCGCAAAGAGATTGCCGGGCACGAGGCGGCCGTCCATCAGCGGCCAGGTGTTGAAGGCAAGCCCCGCGTTGAGGCCGGCGACGAGGCCGCCGAGATAGATCTGGACGAGCGCCAGCGCCACGATCAGCAGGCCGACATGGCGCGAATGGCCGGTTGGCGGCGGTTCGCTCGGCCGCGTCACGAGGCCGCGCGCGATCCAAAGGATCGCGGCGAAGATGATGCAGGCCATCGTCAGATGCACTGCCAGCCGGTACTGGCTGACGTCCGTGCGCTCCACGAGGCCCGACGCGACCATCCACCAGCCGATGCCGCCCTGCAGCCCGCCGAGCGCCAGAAGCGCCAGAAGCCGCGGCTTCAGCCAGCCTTCGACCCGGCCGGTCGCCCAAAAGAAGGCGAGCGGCAGAGCGAAGGCGAAGCCGACGCTGCGGGCGAGGAAGCGATGCGCCCATTCCCACCAGAAGATGGTCTTGAACCCCGAGAGGCTCATGCCCTGATTGAGCTCCTGATATTGGGGAATGCGCTGGTAGAGCTGGAACTCCTCCAGCCATTCCGCCTCCGAGAGCGGCGGGACGATGCCGTGGATCGGCTTCCACTCGGTGATCGACAGGCCCGATTCGGTCAGGCGGGTCGCGCCGCCGACCACAACCAGCGCCAGGATGAGCGCGGCGATCGCGTAGAGCCACAAGCGGATGGCGGTCCGGTCGCGGGCGATCCTGGCGGGAAGCCGCGAGACCTCGGACGGGCGGGAGAGAGACATCGAACTCATGGCGGCGCGAGACGAAGACCCTCGACGAAGATCCCCGTCCATCCTCCTGCTGTGGCACCGCCTTCGGAACGGACGGCGCGGATTTCGGCGGGCCGGCGCGGCGCCGGCAGGCTGGTTCGACCGTGGTTTGGATGCGACGCCGGCGATTGGCAAGGCCGATCTGCGGACGGGCGATCGGGTCGCAGGTTGATCTCGCCGACCCGAGCGACCATACCAAGGCGACAAGCCCACGAGCGACCTGCGGAAACGACCCTATGCCCGTCCGACTGAAGAAGCTCCTCGGCGTCGTCATCCTTCTGGCGCTGGTCGTCGTCTATGCCGTGTTCGCCACCGCCTACGCCTCGCTCTATCTCGGCGACGCGCCGGGCTACGTGCATCTCCTGTACTTCCTCGTGACGGGGCTGTTCTGGATCGTGCCGGCTATGTTCGTGATCCGCTGGATGGAGCGCGAGCCCGACCGCCGCTGAACGATCAGCCGGCGTCGCCGACGAGAATCACCTCGTCGAGACCGGCCTCGCGCAATGCCTCGACGGTCGCCCGGATTGCCGCGCGCGTTGCGCCCTGCACGGCGAGGAGCAGCGCCGCGTCGTTGTCGACGAGATCGCGGACGCCGGTCGGCTCCATCGCGCCGCAGTCGACGAGCAGGGTCTCGTAGCTCCGCTCGATGAAGTCGAGCACGTTGCGTCGTTCCGCCAGGGTGTCGAGGCGCACGGACGCTGCGCGGCGGCCGCCGGGAATGATGTCGGCCCGGGTCGCGAAGTCGCGTCGGGCGATCGTCGCGAAAGTCGCGTCGCCCTCGATGAGATCGCTCATGCCCGGCGCATCCGAGCCCGCGCCCATGGCGCGCGCGGTCGCCTGATCGTCCGACAGATCGACGATCGCGGCCGACTGACCGCGCAACGCCAGCCGCCGGATGATGTCGACGCCAAGAGGGCGCGAAGCCGGAGCGCCCTGCACGAGCAACGCCCGCGAGATCCCGCTGGTCATCAGGGCCTCGATCACCTCGTCGATCGTGGCGACCTCCAGCGCATCGCCGCCGGCGTCGCCGTCGTTCGGTGCAGCCGTTTCGCCGGCACCGCGTGCGCGACGTTCGGCGAGGCGGGACGCCAGCCCGCCGCCCTCGCGCCGCCGGCCGACGGTCGCCAGCCCGAAGAGCGAAAGCGCCAACCCCACCGACCCCGCGCCGATCACCGCCGGCCAGATCGGCGGCCGCAGCGTTTCGAGGGACACGGCGCCCGCTTGTGGCAGAACAGGCGTGGGCATCGTTTCGAGTTGCGCGGACGGCCCCGGGGCGGCGGCTCGATCGGCAGGCGCATCCTTGGAGGCGACATCGCTCGAAGCCTGCCGCTCGGCATCGATGACGGCGGCCTCGAGACGCGACACGAGAGCCGCGGCGACGTCCTCGTCGCGCTGCATCGCCGCGCGCTCGGCATCTTGCGTCGCCGCTCGTTCGCGATCCGCAGCCAGCGCCGCTTCCCGCTTCCGCACGGCGCCCACCGCCGCGCGTTGCCGGTTCAGTTCGGTGCCGAGATCGCGCAGGAGGTCGCGGGATGCGGTCTGGACGTCGGCCTGAAGCTCCGCGAGGCGCAGACGTGCGATCGTCATGCGCGGATGACCGTCGAGAAGCGTTTCCGCCATCGTCCGAATGCCGGCCTGCAGATCGTCGCGCCGCGACAACGCGGCTGCGTAACGACCCCATCCGTCGCCGGCGGCGATGTCGGTCTCGCCTTCGCGCGGGGGCCGGCCCGCCTCCAGGTCGGCGATGGCACGTTGCAGCGAGCGCGCCCGATTTTCGAGAGCGCGGGCCTCAGCCGCGACGGCCGCCGGGTCGTCGCCCTCGGCATCGGCCGCCGCCTCGGCCGGTTCGAGCGCGGCCAGCCGCGAACGCGCGGCATCGCGCTGCGCTTTCGCCTCCTCGAGTTGCGTACGCAGAAGCGTCGCGGCTCCCCCAGCCCGATCCGATGCGATCGGGGCTGGGCTCTGCGCCACCGGCTCCGCCGCCTCGGATCTGACCATGGTGGAGGGCGACGACGTCGCGACGCATTGCACGATCGAGCCGGCAAGTTCGCCCACCAACCGCTGAGAAACTGCCGCTTCGCCGTCCTGCACCCACAACTCGACAGACCGGTCTCCGACCGTGCGAACGCCCGTCTCGCGCATTCCCAGCATCGCCAGGGAATGGCCGCCTTCGAACCAACCGACGAGCCGGCGGAAGCCGAGACCGGCGTCGCGGCCCCTGGACGCAGCTAGGCCGTCGACGCAGGCAGATCGCGCGAAGTCGGTCGGCCCGGTCAGCAGCAGCGAGGCCCGGTAGGTCGAGGGGAGCCACGAGACGGCGACGAAGGCGAGACCGGCGAGGCAGACGGGAGGGACGAGCCAAAGCGCGCGGCTCGTGCTTCCACGCCCACTCGTTGCGCTCGGCGCTGCAGAGCCGTGGGCCGGTCCCCTCATTCGCGATCGACTCCTCAAGGCCACGAGCGGAGTCGCGGCGAGCCCGCCTCCTCGCTGCAGGATAGATGCCACGCGTGCGGCCACAAGACGGCAGACCATTTACCAGCGGTTAACCCTAACTCGCGATAAGCTTGATCATTCGGGCTTGGTGCTCCCCAGGGGAAGCCCAGTCGTTCGGGGAGAACACCCATGCGTGCGAGCATGCTCATCATTGCAGGCCTTTGCACCGCGTGTCTGTCGGCCTGCGTCAGCGCGCCGCCGCCCTCGCCCGCCTTCCACGCCGCGCTCAACCAGCCCTACCGCCTGGACGCCGGCGACCGAGTCCGCGTCACGGTGTTCGAGCAGGAAAGCCTCACCAACACCTATTCGGTGGACAAAGCCGGCTATCTCGCGCTGCCGCTCATCGGCTCGGTGCCGGCGCGCGGCAAGACCACCGAAGCGATCCAGACGGCCATCGCCGCCTCGCTGCGCGATGGCTACCTGCGCGATCCCGATGTGTCGGTGCAGGTCGAGCAGTACCGGCCGTTCTTCGTGATGGGCGAGGTCACCACCGGCGGCCAATATTCCTACGTGCCCGGCATGACCGCGCAGAACGCCGTCGCCATTGCCGGTGGCTTCACCTCGCGGGCCGATCACCGCACCGTGGACATCACCCGGCAGGTGAACGGGCAGGTCATCACCGGCCGCGTGCTGATCTCCGATCCCGTACTGCCGGGCGACACCGTCACCATCCACGAGCGCCTCTTCTAGAAGCCCAAGTGAACGCCGTCCTTCAAATGATGTCGATCGTCCTCAACAGTCCTTAGCTCTTCCGTCGTATGTCTCGACGTCGAAGCCCTTCGACGGCCCCGCTCCGGGCGGCCGTGGGGATGGCGCCGACAGGATGGGGACATGGCGACGCTGCATCAGGACCTCCCTGCCCTTGGTCGGGAAACGATCCGCACCTTCGTGACCGACGAGGTGCGTCGAAGCGAGCCCGTCGAACTCAACGCGCATGCGCGCCGCGCCGCCGAGCAGCTGCGGGCGAGCGCCCTTTCGCCGCATCTCCTCGCCGGACTGTGCCGCCTCTGGGAGTTCGCGGCTCTCGCGACGATCGCGTCGGCGGTCCTGTATCGGCCACTTCTGGTCGAAGCCGGAACCGGTGCGGCCCTCGCCGGCGTGCTCCTTCTGTCCGCCACGACGATCGCCGGCCTCCAACTCGTCCACGGCTACGATATCGCGATGCTGCACTCGCGCGCTCGCCAGCTCGGGCGCCTCGTCGCCTGCGTGGCATTCGCAGCACTCGCGACCGGGCTGGCGAGCCTGTGGATCCTCGGTCCGAACGCCGCCTTTGCGTTGCGCTTGGCGCTCTGGTTCGCGATTGCTGCGCCGGTGCTGGGGTCGGCCCGAATGGTGCTCGGCTCGCGCATCCGCCTGTGGGCGCGCAACGGCACGATGGAGCGCCGCGCGGTGCTGGTCGGCGGCGGTACGGCGGCCGAAACCTTCATCCGGCGCCTCGAAAGCCAGCGCGACAGCGACATCCGCATCTGCGGCATCTTCGACGACCGCGACGATCGCCGCTCCCCCCCGATCGTCGCCGGCTACCCCAAGCTCGGCAGCATCGCCGAACTCACGGAGTTCGCGCGTCTCGCCCGCATCGAGATGCTGATCGTGACGCTGCCGCTCTCCGCCGAGAAGCGCATCCTGACGATTCTCAAGGATCTCTGGGTACTGCCGCTCGACATCCGCGTCTCCGCGCTGTCCGCCGACATGCGCTTTCGTCCGCGCACGGTGTCCTACGAAGGCGAGGTGCCGCTCCTCGACGTGCTCCACCGTCCGCTGGCCGACTGGGATCTCGTGGCCAAGCGCATGCTCGACCTCGCGGTCGGGAGTCTGGCGCTGATCCTGCTCTCGCCGATGATGCTGGCGACCGCCCTCGCCATCAAGCTGGACTCGCCCGGCCCCGTCTTCTTCCGCCAGAAGCGCCACGGCTACAACAACCAGATCATCAACGTCTGGAAGTTCCGATCGCTGCGCCACGAGATGGCCGACCCCACCGCGCGAAAGCTGGTGACGAAGGACGATCCACGCGTGACGCGGATCGGCAGGTTCATTCGCCGCACCTCGATCGACGAGTTGCCGCAGCTCTTCAACGTCATGACCGGCGAGCTCTCTCTCGTCGGCCCCCGCCCCCATGCCGTCCACGCACGCTCGAGCGCCGACGAGACCTTCACCGACATCGTGGAAGGCTATTTCGGGCGGCACAAGGTGAAGCCGGGCATTACCGGCTGGGCGCAGATCAAGGGATGGCGCGGCGAGATCGACCACGACATGAAACTGCAGAAGCGCTTCGAGCACGACCTCTACTATATCGAGAACTGGTCGCTGCTGCTCGACATCCTGATTTTGATCAGGACGCCCCGCAGCCTGCTGAAGAGCGAGGGCGCCTATTAAACCCGGACGAGCCGTCCCTCGGTGGCGCTCGTGGTGGCTGCGTCGGCGAGAATGCCGGCCTGCAGGCCGTCGGTCCCGCTCGGGCGCATCGGCTCGCCCTTCGATAGGCGGTCGATGAAGTAGTTCAGCTCGTGCTCGTAGGCGCGGGCGTAGCGCTCGAGGAAGAAGTTCTGCACGGGGTCGGCCGAGACGCCGCGGGCGTCGGCCAGCACCACTGTCGTCTGTGGCACGTTCTCGGCCTTCAGCAGACCCTTAGAGCCATGCACCTCGATGCGCTGGTCGTAGCCGTAGGTGGCGCGGCGCGAGCAGGAGATCTGGCAGATCTTGCCGCTCGCGGTCTTCATGAGCACTGCCGCCGTGTCGACGTCGCCGGCCGCACCGATGGCGGGATCGACGAGCGCCGATCCCACGGCCTGAACCTCGACGAAATCCTCACCGACGAGGAAGCGCGCCATGTCGAAATCATGGATCATCATGTCGCGGAACAGGCCGCCGGACCGTTCGATGTAGGAGACCGGCGGCGGCGCGGGATCGCGCGACAGGATGGTGACGAGTTCCACGTCGCCGACGTCGCCGCCCTCGATGCGATGTTTGAGCGAGGCGAAGTTCGGGTCGAAGCGGCGGTTGAAACCGATCATCAGGGGTGCGTCGCCGATCCTCGCGAGCGTCGCGCGGATCCGGTCCGACGACAGATCGACCGGCTTCTCGCAGAAGATCGCCTTGCCTGCGGCGGCCGCCCGCTCGATCAGTTCGGCATGGGTGTCGGTGGGCGTGCAGATCACCACGGCGTCGATCTCGTCCGAGCCGACGATCTCGTCGATCTCGCCGATGCGCGCATGCGTGGCGGAGGCCAGACGCCCCGCCGCGTCGGCGATCGGATCGGCGATGAGGACGAGCTTGGCCGCGGGCGAAGCCGCGATGTTGCGCCCGTGAATCTGGCCGATGCGTCCCGCGCCGAGCAAACCAAACCTGATCATCGCAATCCCCCTCGCCTCGTTTCGGCTTTCCGTAGCGCCGCTCAATGGAACATTCAATCCAGCAAACCGCGAAGTCGCCGATTTGTTTCAAACTGAAAGGCGTCGAAACCGTGTGGCGGGACGAGACCCGCACGCTATGGTTTCGTCAATTCGCAGTCAGCGAAATGAACGGGAGGACGATCGATGACGAATGTGAGCGGGTTCGGCGTGCACACGGCTATGTGGGCGATGGAGTGGAACCGCGAGGCGGCCGAGTTCGCGATCCCCGAGGCGGTGAAGCACGACATCGACTTCCTCGAGATCACCATGCTCGACCCAGCCGGCGTCGATGCCGCGCACACCCGCGCCCTCCTCGAAAAGCACGAGATCGACTGCGTCTGCTCGCTCGGCCTGCCGCTCGACAAGCTGCCGACCGACAACCCGGACGGGGCGCTCGACTTCCTGAAGATGGCGCTCGACACCTCGCATGCGATCGGCGCCAAGGCGATGAGCGGCGTGATCTACGGCGCGATCGGCCAGCGCACCGGCGTGGCGCCGACCGAGGCGGAGATCTCGTCCACCGCGCGCGTGGTGCAGAAGGCCGCGGCCTACGCCCAATCCCTCGGCATGGACTACGGGCTGGAAGCGGTGAACCGCTACGAGAACCACATTCTCAACACGGCGCGCCAGGCGGTGGACATGGTCGAGCGCGTCGGCGCGCCCAACGTCTTCGTCCATCTCGACACGTATCACATGAACATCGAGGAGAAGGGCATCGCGAACGGCATCCTCACCGCGCGCGAGCACCTCAAATACATCCACCTCTCCGCCAGCGACCGGGGCACGCCCGGCGCCGACACGGTGGCCTGGGACGAGGTGTTCGGCGCGCTCGCCGCGATCGGCTTCAAGGGCGGCATGGCGATGGAAAGCTTCATCACCGTGCCGCCGCAGATCGCCTCGGCGCTCTCGGTCTGGCGCCCGGTAGCGCCGGCGCGCGAGGAGGTGCTCGGCCAGGGCCTGCCGTTCCTGCGCAACAAGGCCAGGCAATACGGCTTGATCTGATCGACAGGCCGGGCGGTCGCGGAGTGACCGCTCGAAGGCGATGCGGCCGGCGCATGAAGCGCCGGCCGAAAACCCGATCGCCCTCAGAGGGCGGCGATCACGATGATCTCGACGCGATAGTCGGGCGTCGCCAGCTTCGACTCGCCGGTGGCGCGCGCAGGCGGGTTCGCGGGATCGACCCAGGCGTCCCACACCGCGTTCATGGCGCCGAAATCGGCCATGTCCGCCAGCCAGATGGTGGCCTGCAGGATCTTCGACTTGTCCGTTCCGGCCTCGGCCAGCAGACGATCGATCTCCGACAGCACCGTCTTCGTCTGGGCCGCGACGTCCTGGCCAGGCTCGCCGACCTGGCCGGCGAGATAGACGGTGTTTCCATGCACCACGGCGGCGCTCATGCGGCGGCCCGGTTCGATTCGGCGAATGCTCATGACAGGCTCCTGTTGGCGCTGGCTCGATCCGGCCCTCATAAGGAGTGGGGAGCGCGGCGTCGACCCCGTTCAGCCGTCCTCGCCGATCGCCGCCTCGCGAGACAGCGGCGTCACCAGAACGCAGCGCAGGCCCGTCGGTTCGTAGTCGAGCGTGGCGAGGCTGCCGACGGCGCTGGACAGTCCCATTCGGATCAGGCGCGAGCCGAAACCGGTGCGGCTCGGCGGGACGACCGGCGGTCCGCCCTCCTCGCGCCATTCCATCCGCAGTTCCTGCGCATCGCCCGCGCCGATACGCTCCCATTCGAGATGCACCAGGCCGTCCTCGGCCCGGAACGCCCCGTACTTGCCGGCATTCGTCGCCAACTCGTTGAGAATCAGCGCCAGACTCAGCGTCGTCTTGTCGTCGATGTGGAAATCCTCGCCGACGATCCGGCAGCGCACCAGCCGTTCGTCGTGCAGCAGCAGAGCGCTCTCGACGATCTGACGGATCGACGCCGTCTCGACGGTTCCGGTCAGGAGGATGTCGTGGGCCTTCGACAGCGCCTGGATGCGGCCCGACAGGGATTTGCGCGCGGTTTCGAGATCGGGCGAGGTGCGAAGCGTCTGCGTGACGATCGACTGAACCACGGCGAGATTGTTCTTCAGGCGGTGCGAGAGTTCCGAGGCCACCATCTGACGACTGAGGTCCGCCTCGATCCGATCCGTCACGTCGCGAACCGCGCCCACGACGCTCACCGGCGTTCCCATCGCATCGCGCAGGATCCGGCCCTTCGCCAGAAGCCAGCGCTCGCGGCCGTCGGCGGCGACGCGATATTGCAGTTCCAACCGATCTTCGCTGCTGCGGGCGATCTCGGCGAGGTCGCGTCCGAAGGCGGCGCGGTCGTCGTCGTGAAGAGAGGCGAAGGCCCGGTCGAGGGGAACCTCCTCGTCATCGGGCAGGCCCAGCACCGAGAGCGCCCGCTGGTCGCCGCGTAGGCGCTTGGCTTCGAGATCGATTTCCCAAAGCCCGACATCGCCGGTTTCGATCGCCAACCTCCGACGCTCTTCGGCATGGGCGAGGTCGATCGCCGCTCGGTGACGCTCGGTCACCCGCATGAGGAGCAGAGCGACGCGGTCGCCTTCCAGACGACGGACGCGCAGTTCGAACCATTCGCCGGGGTGATGCGGAAGCTCGACGTCGAAGGTCTTTGCGGTTCCTTCGCGCAACACGTCGTCAAGCCTCGCGAGGATCGCCGGGCCGGCGTCGCCGAACAGATGGGTCATCTCGCCTTGACCGGCAGAAGCCGGACGATCCCTCGACAGCGTGGCGAAGGCGGGATTGACGTCCTCGAACACAACGTCAAGCAGTCGGTGTTCGCCGTCGCGCATTGCGGAGCCGATGCCGAACGCCTCCTGCATCTCCTCGAAAGCGGTTCGCCACTTGATCTCGGACTTCCGCACCGCGAACTCGTGCATCACGATCTCGGCGATGCGCTGCAACTGTGCCATGTCCGTTTCGGTCCACAGCTTCGGCGCGGTGTCGATTGCGGCCAGAGCGCCGATCACCTCGCCGCCGTCGAGCGCAAGCGGAACACCGGCATAGGCGACGACGCCGATCTCCTCGATCGCAGGGTTGCCGCAGAAGAACATGTCGGTGCGAGCATCGATCACGGTGACCGGTGTCGTGCGGGCGACCACATGCTGGCAGAACGAATGAGAGAGCGGCGTGCGGCCGAAGGTCGACCAAGGCTCCGGCAGTCCCTCGTGTCCCGCGAAGAACTGATGGTCTTCCTCGATGAGGCTGATCACCGCCACGGGCACACCGAGCGTCGAGCGCACCAGTTCGACCAGCCGCTGGAATTGCTCGCGACCGGATTGGTTCAAAAGCCCGGCACGTCTTAATGCCTGTATACGGGACTGGACCGATATCGCATCGACGGAATTGAGATTCGACAAAGATGGACCGCACGCTGGAACCCGGTCCAGGCCCATCGACGTGAGCCCATGGAACGAACCGACACGACCGTTCGTCATGCCTTGCCGCATTTCTAGCCGGAAGCGGGGCGATAAGCCACCGTTAGCACCGGCAGCCGGGAAGACCGTTAACGATGGGCGCGCGCGGGCATGCGATGTGCGGACGACGCGTGCCGACGGGTGTAAGGCGAAAGGTCTGCATAGAGATCGGACAGGCGTTCCACCATACCCTGCTCCGCTGCTTCCTGTTCGGTGATCAAGCCGGCCTCGTAGGCCCTGACGATCTCTGACGCGCTCATGAGTCCCCCTTTCTTTCTCGACTCCAAGCTCGAAAGCACTGCCGAGCGCGGTCGGTTCCGCGATGGTAAAGATTTTATGAAAAGGACGACGCCGGATGGAACTGAACATCGCCCGGCGGGACGTTGCCTTCCATGCGGACCTGTCCACATTGCTCTGACAACCCGTCGCCGTCCCGGCGAATCTATCGTTGGAGTTTTCCGCGTGCGCACAACTCTTCTGGCGGCCACGGTGTCCGTGGTTCTTGGATCGCTCGCCCAGGCGGCGCCGGTGGTCGTCTCCTCCAAGATCGACACCGAAGGCGGCGTCCTCGGAAACGTCATCCTCCTCGCCTTGCAGAACGAGGGCATCGAGGTGACCGACCGCATCCAGCTCGGCGGAACGCCGGTGGTGCGCAAGGCGATCACGGCCGGCGAGATCGACATCTATCCCGAATATACGGGCAACGCCGCGTTCTTCTTCGAGAAGGCCGAGGATCCTGCCTGGAAGGAGGCGACGAAGGCCTACGAGACGGCCAAGACCCTCGACGTGGCCGCCAACAAGATCGTCTGGCTGACGCCCTCGCCGGCCAACAACACTTGGGGCATCGCCGTTCGCAAGGACGTCGCAGACGGCGCCAAGCTCACGAACCTGTCCGAGTTCGGACAATGGGTAGCGGGTGGTGGCGCCGTCAAGCTGGCGGCCTCGTCGGAATTCGTGAACTCCGCGTCCGCCCTGCCCCAGTTCCAGACGACCTACGGCTTCACCCTGAAGCCCGACCAGTTGCTGACGCTTTCGGGCGGCGACACGGCCGCGACCATCGCGGCGGCGGCCCAGCAGACCAACGGCGTGAATGCCGCCATGGTCTACGGCACGGACGGCGGCATTGCCCCCTCGGGTCTCGTGGTCATGGACGACGACAAGGGCGTGCAGCCCGTCTATCAGCCGGCCCCGATCGTACGAGAAGCCGTGCTCGCGGCGAACCCGAAGATCGCCGAGATCCTCAAGCCGATCTTCGAAAAGTTGGACCTTGCCACGCTGCAGGATCTCAACGGGCGCGTGCAGGTCGGCGGTGAACCTGCCAAGACCGTCGCCGAGGACTTCCTCAAGACCAACGGCTTCGTGCGCTGAGCGAGAGCGTTTCGCTATCCAGAACGACGGGTCGGGTGCGGGTTGAGGCGCCCGACCCGCAATCGTTGCAGGCGTATCGCTCACCGGACACCGGGAAGTCTGTTAGCCTTCTGAGGGCACTGCGACTCGCCTCGGCGGGCGCGTGCAGCTAGCCGAACGGAAAGGTCTCCCGATGTCCGCTCTCCCGAATTCCATCCAGGCGCGCGACGTGCGCTACCTGCTGCATCCCGTCACGAACGCCCGTCGGCACGAAGAGACGGGACCGATCGTCATCGAGAGCGGCGACGGGATCTACGTCACCGACTCGGACGGTCGCCAATATATCGAGGCCATGGCGGGCCTCTGGAGCGTCGGAGTCGGGTTCGGCGAAAAGCGGCTGGCGGATGCCGCGCATCGGCAGATGCTGAAGCTGCCCTTCTACCATTCTTTCTCGTCCAAATCGAACGAGCCCGCCATCCTTCTGGCGGAGAAGCTCGTCGAGATCAGCCACGAGCGCCTGCAGCGGGTCTTCTTCACCAATTCCGGTTCCGAGGCCAACGATACCGTGGTCAAGATGATCTGGTATCTGAACAACGCCCGCGGCAAGCCGCAGAAGAAGACGTTCCTGTCGCGGCTCGGCGCCTATCACGGGATCACGATCGCCTCCGGTTCGCTCACGGGCCTGCCGACCAACCATCGCGACTTCGATCTGCCCGCCATCCCGGTGAAACATCTCACCTGTCCGCACTACTGGCGCCAGGGCCGCGAGGGCGAAAGCGAGGCGGACTTCGTGGACCGGCTGGCGCAGGAACTGGAAGACGTGATCGCCGAGGCCGGAGCCGACACGATCGCCGCTTTCATCGGCGAGCCGCTGATGGGCGCGGGCGGGGTCATGCCGCCACCGGAAGGCTACTGGGTCCGGGTGCAGGAGATCTGTCGCCGCCACGACATCCTCATCGTCGCCGACGAGGTCATCAACGGCTTCGGCCGCCTCGGTACGATGTTCGCGTCCGATTATTACGGCATCGATCCCGACGTCATGGTGGTGTCGAAGCAGATCACCTCCTCCTATCAGCCGCTCGCGGCGATCCTGTTTTCCGACGAGATCTATCAGGGCATCGCCGACAACACGGCGAAGATCGGCACCTTTGGGCACGGGTTCACAGCCTCGGCCCATCCCGTCGCCTGCGCGGTCGGGCTCGAGAACCTCGCGATCATCGAGGAGAACGGTCTCGTCGCCAACGCGAAGGCGTCCGGCGAGGTGTTGCAGCGCGAGCTCGCCCGGTTCCGGAGCCATCCGCTGGTGGGCGAGGTCCGCGGCGTCGGCCTCATCGCGGCGGTGGAACTCGTGGCCGACAAGGCGACGAAGGCCCGGTTCGATCCCGTCGGCAAGGCAGGCGCGCCGCTGTTCGGCTTCGGGCACGAGCACGGCGTCATCGTGCGCGCGATCGGCGACCAGATCGCCTTCTGTCCCCCGATGATCATCCGCCCGGACGAGGTGGTCGAGATGGTGGCACGGTTCGAGCGCGCGCTCACAGACACGGCGGCACATCTGGCGGCCTGACGTGTCATCCAGAAACGACGAAGGCCGACCCGTGTGGGCCGGCCTCGGCTGATGATGTCGGCGATGGCGCCTAGTCTTGCCGGCTGCGCCGGCGCTACTGCTTCGGCGCAGCCTTCTCCGCCTGCGCTTCGCAGACTTCGACATGCTTGGCCAATGCCTCGGTCGAGAGGATGGAGGCGATGCTGCGGATGTTGCGCCCCTGCATCTGGGGCAGGCCCTGCACGCGCTGAAGGCGCACGAGAAGTTCGGCTCGGCTCATGGCTTGTCTCCTGTCCAGGATGTCGGCCGGCCCGACGCCATGTCGCGGCGGGACGGCCGATGCACTCGTCAGTGGGCCGTCGCCAGCCCGGCCGGCTGCGGCAGCTCGATATCCACCTCGAGCGTCGAGATCTGCTCGCCGCGTCCCATCTTCACCTTGACCTTGTCGCGGTTGATGGGAACGTGACGGGCGATGACCGCGAGGATCTCCTCGCGGAGCACGGCGACGAGATCGGACTGGCCGATCTCCGCGCGTTCGTGCGCCAGCAGCACCTGCAGGCGCTCGCGGGCGGCCGGCGCGGTGTTGCCGACGACTCGCTTGTTGAAGAAGTTGAAGAGGCTCATGCCGCCCTCCGACCGAAGAACTTTCCGAGGAGACCCTTCTTGTCGACGGGAACGGTCATCGGGATGGTCTGGCCGAGAAGGCGACGCGCGGCATCCATATAGGCGCGGGCCGGCGCGCTCTGGGCGTCGCACAGCGTCACAGGCGTGCCGAGGTTCGAGGCCTTGAGAACCTCGGGGCTCTCGGGAACGATGCCGAGCAGCGGGATCGACAGGATCTCGAGCACGTCCTCGACCTTCAGCATGTCGCCGCGCTCGGCCCGCGCCACGTCGTAGCGGGTGAGCAGGAGGTGCTTGTCGATGCGCCCGCCGGCCTCGGCCCGCAGCGTCTTGGAGTCGAGCAGGCCGATGATTCGGTCGCTGTCGCGAACCGATGAAACTTCCGGGTTGGTGACGACGACGGCCACGTTGGCATGGCGCATCGCCAGCGTCGCGCCGCGCTCGATGCCCGCCGGGCTGTCGCAGATGATCCAGTCGAACATACCGCGAAGCTGGTCCATCACCCGGTCGACGCCGGCCTCGGTGAGGTTGTCCTTGTCGCGGGTCTGCGAGGCCGGCAGCAGGCAAAGCGTGTCCACGCGCTTGTCGCGGATGAGCGCCTGGTTGAGGTTCGCATCGCCCTGCACGACGTTGATCAGGTCGTAGACGACGCGGCGCTCGGCGCCCATCACGAGATCGAGGTTGCGCAGGCCGACGTCGAAGTCGATGACCACGACCTTCTGGCCGTTCTGGGCCAGGGCGGCTCCGAGCGCTGCCGTCGACGTCGTCTTGCCGACGCCTCCCTTGCCCGATGTTACGACCATCACCTCAGCCATGTCCGGCCTTCCTCTCTCGTTTCAACCCGTCGGTGCCCGCATCCTCGTCGTCATGACGAGATCAACCAGCGAGGACCACGGTCTTCAGTACGGTGTCGTCGAGCCAGACATGGACCGGCTGGCCCAGCATCTTGGGATCGAGATCCTCGGCCGTCTTGTAGAGGCCGTCGATCGCGATCAGCTCGGCTTCCAGCTTGCGGCAGAAGATGCGCGCGTTCGCATTTCCCGCCGAGCCGGCCAGCGCTCGCCCCCGCAGAGCGCCGTAGACGTGGATCGATCCGCCGGCGATGACTTCGGCGCCGGAGGCCACAGACCCGAGGACGGTGACGTCGCCCTCGGGAAAGATGATCGACTGGCCGGAGCGCACCGGCTGGTCGATGAGGAGCGAGGGCGTCGCCGGCGGCGGCGTGAACCGCGTCGGCACCGGCGCTGCAGGCTGGGCGTTCGGCTGCCCGGCTGCGGCTTCGCTCGCCGGCTGCGCATCGGGCGCCTCGATATCGGCGGCGTTGCGACCGCCGCGCATCTCGGGCGGCATGCCGGGCGACATGATCGAGGGTAGCGCCCCCTCGATGCCCATCACGCGGACGTTGCGCTTGCCGAGTTCGGCCAGGAGATCGGCCAGCTGCTCGCGGGTGATCGGCAGCCCGGCCACGTCGAGCACGATCGGACGGCCGAGAAAGAAGCCGGTGGAGCGCTTGGCGAGGTCATCGAGCTGACTCAGCCACTCGCCGAACGGCAGTTCGGGCGACAGCACCAGGGCCAGGAAGGATCGTCCGCGCAGGCGGACCGCTTTGCAGCTGGGTAAGGCTTCGGTCATCTTCGTTAACGCTTCGTTTCACGGCGATCTAACGCCCTCAGGCTTAACCGAGGGTTAATTCATCGACGGAGGGAAGAGAAGGCCGCCGGGATCAAGCCGACTGGCGGATCATCAGCTTGGCCGGCAGGTCGATGCCGCCTGTGGCGTTCGGCGACGCGTTGCCGGCGATGAGGTCGAGAAGCAGCGAGACGCTGGAGGCGGCGATGCCGTCGATGTCCTGCGCCATCGTGGTCAGCGGCGGCGTCGCGTAGCGGCTGATGGGAATGTCGTCGTGCCCGGCGATCCGAAGGGTCGCCGACTTGCGCTTGCCGACACTGACGCGCCGCGCGAAGCTTGCCGCCAGCGCGCCGAGGGCGGCGCGGTCGCTGCTGAACAGGATCGTCGTCGCCGGCAGCGGGCCGGAATCCAAGATATCGAGCATCGTGTCGTAGGCGAAGGCTTCGTGCGTGGTCGAGCCTGCACGCGAGCGCCCGAGGAAGACGGGCTCATGGCCCAGCGCCTCCATGGCTCGGGCGTAGGTTTCCCGTCGCTCGATCGTGTTCGAGGAGACGACCGGCCCGTCGAGATAGGCGGGAGCGGATCCCGTTCGGCAGAGATAGGAGACCATCGTCTCGATGCTCTGGACGTTGTCGTTGCGGACGGCCGGAGCCCGATCGTCGGGGGCGAGATCGCAATAGACCAGCGGCACGTCGGTCTCGATCAACGCGCCGAGCTTCTCGCTCGCTCGGTTTTCCAGCGGCGTGACGATGACGCCCGCGGCCTTCACCGCGAACATCAGGTCGTAGGCCTCCACCTCGCCGTTGCTGGTGCCGTGCGCCGACACGATGATGGGCCAGTAGTTCGCGGCACGGCAGTGCTGGTCGAGGCGGTTGACGAGTTCGGAATAGAACGGATCCGTCGTGTGCGGCACGACGATGCCGATGTTCTTCGTGCGCTTGCGGTTGAGATTTCGCGCGTAGATGTTCGGCTGATAGTCCGATTGGAGCAGGGCCGCCTCGATCCGCTCCCGCATGCTCGGCCGCACGCTCCCGGGATCCTCGAAGTATTTCGACAGGGTGGGACGCGAAATGCCACTCGCCTTGGCGAATTGCTCCATCGTCCGGTGGCGCAGCCGCTCCATGTCTCCCCTTCGGCCACCGACCCGTTGAACACTCGTTCGACAGTCTCACCCTGCGGGCAGCCGAAGTCTACCATCGCTTGCAGCGTCGGCTCTCGCCGAGCGCCGCGTGTGGCAGGATTGCGACTATTTCCTGCGCGATCTTTACAGGTTTCAACGATCGGATGACGCTTGGCTGAATACTCAGACAATCTGTCGCGCCCGTGCGGCCGTCTCCTCAGTCCCGGAAGGTGACCGTCTTGTCGGCGTTAAGAAGGACGCGGTTGTCGAGATGCCAGGCGATGGCGCGCGACAGGACGCGCCGCTCGATGTCGCGGCCCTTGCGCACGAGATCGTCCGGCGAATCCTGATGCGAGATGCGCTCGACGTCCTGCTCGATGATCGGCCCCTCGTCGAGATCGGCCGTCACGTAGTGCGCGGTGGCGCCGATCAGCTTGACGCCGCGCTTGTGCGCCTGATGATAGGGCTTGGCGCCCTTGAAGCCCGGCAGGAAGGAATGGTGGATGTTGATGCAGCGCCCCGACAGCGCCGCCGACATCTCGTCCGACAGGATCTGCATGTAGCGAGCGAGCACCACGAGCTCGCACCCCGTCTCCTCGACGATCTCGAGGATGCGTGATTCCTGCTCCCGCTTGGTGTCGCGCGTCACCGGCAGATGGTGGAACGGCACCCCGTCGAAATCGTGATGGGCGTAGGTTTCGCGCGGGTAGTTGGCGACGATGCCGACGATGTCCATACGCAGCTCGCCGATCCGCCAGCGGTAGAGAAGGTCGGCGAGGCAATGGTCGAATCGCGAGACGAGGATGAGCACCTTCTGGCGCGCCGCGGTGTCGACGATGCGCCAGTCCATCGCGAAGCGTTCGGCGATGACGCCGAACCCCGCGGACAGGCTGCCGATCGTCACCACCGGCTCGACGATCGAGAAGCGCACGCGCATGAAGAACGTGCCGGTCTCGGGATCGTCGAACTGGTGCGCCTCGCGAATGTCGGCGCCGTTGTCGAAGAGGTGACGCGAGACGGCCGCCACGATGCCGGGACGGTTGGGGCAGGACAGGGAGAGGATGAAGTCTTCGGCGGGCACGATGGGATTCTCCGTCGCTCAATTCTGATCGAGCGAATAACCCATACGCGACGCCTTCGATAGCGACGCAGCCGACGCCGCGCGGGGTGGAACGCGACAAGCGCTCCGCCCCTCCCTTTCAAGTGCGCGGATCAGATGGAGCCGGCCTCGACCATGTAGTTGTTCGCCGTGCACATGGCAGCATCGTCGGAGGCGAGGAACAGCACCATGCGCGCCAGATACACCGGCTCCAGAGGGACCGGGATGCACTGGCGCTCGAGGTTGGCCTTCAGCGATTCCTCGGTCACCCAAAGCTCCTTCTGGCGATCCGTCATCACCCAGCCGGGCACCACGGTGTTGACGCGGATGCGGTGGGGTCCGAGATCCCTCGCGAAGGAGCGCGTCATGCCATGCACCGCGGCCTTGGCGCTGGTGTAGACGGGCATGTTGCCGGAGGCCTGCCACCAGGAATTGGAGCCGAAATTGATGATCGAGCCGCCGCCGGCCGCGATCATGCCGGGCGCCACGGCCTGCGTGGCGAAGAACATGTGCCGCAGGTTCGTGGCGATGCGCTCGTCGTAATAGTCGGGCGTCACGTCCTGCCAGCCGTGCCGGTCGTCGCGCGCGGCGTTGTTGACCAGCACCTCGGCAGCACCGACCTGCGATTCCAGGCGCTGGAACGCGGCCTTCAGCGCGTCGATGTCGCGCAGGTCGCAGGGCTCGAAGGCCACCTGCCCCTCGCTGCCCTTCAGCTCTTCGGCAAGCGCCACGCCTCGCCCCTCGTCGATGTCGACGAAGCCGACCTTCGAGCCCTGCGCCGCAAAGGCGCGAACGCAGTCGGCGCCGATGCCGGAGGCGCCGCCGGTGACGAACACGGGCTTGTCGCGAAGGCTGGGATAGGTGGCGAAGGTCATGGAGGTCTCCTGGGTCTGGTCGCGGGCAGCCCGCGCGAGGCCTCGCATTGGCGCGCCGGCCGGACAGGGTCAAGCCGATGCGTTCATTCCTCCGACAATTCGCGCCGAGAGCTGGCTGGCGAGGATCAGGCGAAGACGCCGCGATCCCGGTTGCGTCGCCAGACCGAGAGATTGAGCGCGGCCGCGAGGCCGAGCCACGCGAGGTAGGGCACGAGCAGGAGGCCCGCGGTCCGGTCGATCGGCCAGAAGGCGAGGAGGGTGGCCGCCACGGTGAGCGCCAGCACCACGACGTCGAGAAAGGCGAGATCCGGCCGGCGCCGACCGAAGAACAGCCAGGACCACAGGAAGTTCAGCACCATCTGCACGGCGAAGAGCCCGAACGGAATGGTCGCCAGCCCGACCTCGCGCCAGACCCGCCAGCCGCTCACCGCGATGAGCACGTAGAGGATGCCCCAGACGATCGGAAAGGCGAGGTTCGGCGGCGTCCAGGCCGGCTTTCTGAGGCCCCGATACCACGCGCCCGGCTTGAACAGGATGCCGCTGGTGGCGACCAGCGCGGAGAGAAGCAGGAAGCCGCCGAGGGCGAGGAGCGACGGGACGGTCATGGGCAAACCACTCGCGGGGGAAATCGGATGGGCGGGCGGACAGTTGATGCCGAGGCCGCCGCCGCCAATCTAGCCCCGCTCCCGCAGCCCCGCCAGAGCCGGACCTCGGACGCGCCGCCGCACCCCGTGACCGCGTTTCGTGAAAACGCGTTCATGTCGGCCGGTGACGGCGAACCCGGTTCGGCCGAACGCGTTGAGGGGTCGGGAGCTCATCCTCGAAGGAACCTTTCTCTCATGGCCAAGACCGTTGCCGACGCGATCGTCGAAACCCTTCAGGCCGCCGGCGTGAAGCATTGCTGGGGCGTCCCCGGCGACTCGTTGAACTACGTCACCGATTCGATCCGGCGCAGCGACATCGAATGGGTTCATGTGCGGCACGAAGAGGTCGGCGGCTTCGCGGCGGGCGCTGAGGCGATGCTGACGGGCAACCTCACGGCCTGCGCGGGCTCCTGCGGTCCCGGCAGCCTGCACTTCGTCAACGGTCTCTTCGAGAGCCATCGCAACCGCGCACCCGTGGTGCTGATCGCCAGCCAGATCGCCCGCGACGAACTCGGTTTCGACTTTCCCCAGGAGGTCGACTACCGGCCGATCTTCGGTGCCTGCTCGGTGTTCTGCGAGGAGATCCGCACGGCCGCGCAGGCAAGGCGCCTCACCGCGATGGCGGCACAGGCCGCCCTCTCGAAGCGCGGCGTCGCCGTTCTCATCGTCCCCGTGGACGTCTCGAAGGAGGCGCTGACGGACGACGCCCCCTTCGCCGTGCACCTCTCGCAACCCCAAACGCGGCCGAGCGACGGCGAACTCGACCGGATCGCCGCGCTGCTCAATCTCGGCGAGCGGATCGCGATCTACGGCGGTTCGGGCTGCGAGGGCGCGCATCGCCAGATCGTCGATCTCGCCGACCGGCTGAAGGCGCCGGTGGCGCACACCTCGCGCGCCAAGGACTTCCTCGAATTCGACAACCCGTTCAACGTCGGGATGACCGGGGTGTTCGGCGTCGAATCGGGCTATCGGGCGCTGACCGACTGCGACACGCTGTTGCTGCTCGGCTGCGACTTCGCCTGGCGCCAGTTTTACCCGGACAAGGCGCGGATCATCCAGATCGACATCGACCCGACCCATCTCGGCCGGCGCCATCCCATCGAGATCGGCGCCGTCGGCGACATTCGCACGACGCTCGACGCGCTTCTGCCGGGGCTTACCCCACGCGACGACCGCCGCTTTCTCGATGCCTGCCTCGAACGGCACGAGAGCGCCACAGCGAAGCTCGACGAACGCGCCGAGATCGGCCGGGGCGGCGCGATCCACCCGCAATATCTCACCCGGCTGATCGACCGGCACGCCGACGACGATGCCGTCTTCACGGCCGATTGCGGCTCGCCGATGGTCTGGGCGCTGCGCCATCTCAGCGCCACCGCGCGGCGCCGCACGATCGTGAGCCTGACGCATGGCACGATGGCCAACGCCATGCCGCAGGCGCTCGGTGCCAAGAAGGCCGCGCCCGAGCGGCAGGTGATCTCGCTGTCGGGCGACGGCGGGCTGACCATGCTGATGGGCGACATGATCACCGCCGTGCAGGAGCACATCCCGATCAAGGTCGCGGTGTTCAACAACGGCTCGCTCGGCTTCGTGGAACTGGAGCAGAAGGTCGACGGGCTGCTCGACACCTATACCGACCTCAAGAACCCCGACTTCGCGGCCGTCGCGACGGCGATGGGCTGGTCGGGTCGGCGCGTCGAGCGGGCCGAGGATCTCGACGAGGCCGTGCGCGCCTGGCTGGCCGAGCCCGGGCCGGCGCTGCTCGACGTGCTCACCGACCGGATGGAACTGGTGATGCCGCCCACCGTCCAGGCCGCGCAGGTCTTCGGCACCGCTCTCTATTCGGCCAAGGCGATGATCGGCGGCCGGGGCAAGGACGTGCTGACGCTGCTGAAGGAGAATTTCGTCGGCTGATCGAGCGGGTGGGCAGGCGTGCGGCGGCCTGCCCTTCCCCTTCCCGCGTGACCGGGCTAAGCGCTGGCGCGTCTTCGTCAGCACCCAGGATCGTCTTGCCCAAGCTCGCCTTCGTCGTCACCGAGGACTGGTTCTTCGCCTCGCATTTCCTGCCGATGGCGCGGGCGGCGGTGGCGATGGGACTCGATGTCGTGGTGATCGCGCGGGTCCGCGACCATGCGGAAGCGATTCGCACGACGGGCGCGCGCGTCGTTCCGCTCGAGGCGGAGCGACGGAGCGTCAATCCGCTGCAGGCCGCCGGCACGGTGGGGCGTCTCGCCGCGATCCTGCGTGCGGAGCGGCCGGACATCGTCCATTGCATCTCGCTGAAGCCGATCCTCGTGGGCGGCGCGGCCAGCGTGCTCGCCGGCGTGCGGCGGCGCGTCTATGCCTTGACCGGCCTCGGCTTCCTCGGCGCGCGCTCCGACCGTCGCGCGAGTCTCGCCCGCGGCTTCGTGCGGGCCGTCACGACCGGCCCGCTGCGCTCGACGGCAACGCGCTTCGTCTTCGAGAACCGCGACGATCCCGCCCTCCTCGGGCTCGACGCCGACGCCCCGGACGTGGCGATCCTCGGCGGCGCCGGCATCGACCCGGCCGCCTATCCGGAGACCCCGCCGCCGGCCGGCCCGACGCTGCGTGTCGCCGTGGTGGCCCGCATGCTCTGGTCGAAGGGCATCGACACGATGGTCGAGGCGGTGGAGCAGGCGCGCCGCGACGGCGCCGCGGTGGAGCTTTCGCTCTATGGCAAGCCCGATCCGTCCAATCCACGCGCCATTCCGCGCGCCACGCTGGAGGACTGGTCGCACCGTCCCGGCATCGTCTGGCATGGCCCGACGCGCGACGTCGCCGGCGTCTGGCGCGAGCATCACGTCGCAGCGCTCGCCTCGCGTGGCGGCGAAGGCCTGCCGCGCACGCTTCTCGAATCGGCCGCCTGCGGTCGTCTCTCGCTGACGACGGACGTGCCGGGATGCCGCTCCTTCGTGCGCGACGGCCTCGACGGCTTCGTGGTGCCGGTGGACGACGCGGCGGCGCTGGCCGGGCGTCTCGTGCAACTGGCGGGGGATCGCGGGCTCGTCGACCGGATGGGCGCGGCGGCGGCGGCGCGGGTGCGCGACGGCTATACCGAGGCCGACGTCGCGGCGGCGGTGAGCCGGCT
The DNA here is from genome assembly GCF_014196835.1 of Aureimonas pseudogalii. GTDB lineage: Bacteria > Pseudomonadota > Alphaproteobacteria > Rhizobiales > Rhizobiaceae > Aureimonas > Aureimonas pseudogalii. Next base: position 101,885 of record NZ_JACIEK010000004.1, on the reverse strand, counting down.
CTATCGACGGCTGCTGGACGCCTGAGCATCGCGGCGTGCCCTCACGGCGATGGCGCGCCGCACGCCAAACGTGATGGCGGGACGACACACCAAGGGTTTGAAACGAACGGGCGAACAGGCTAGCCCTCGACCGCGGCGACGGCCTGTCGTCTGCCGTCGCCGCTCGCACCGCGAAAAGGACCCGCCATGAGCCAGCCGATCCCGTTCATCGATCTCGCCACCCAGCGCGACCGGATCCGGCCGCGGATCGAGGCCCGGCTGGCGCGCATCATGGACGAGGGGTCCTTCATCATGGGGCCGGACGTCACGGAGCTCGAAGCCGGGCTCTCGGCCTTCGGGGGGATGCAGCACACCGTCACCTGCGGCTCGGGCACCGACGCGCTGCTGATGCCGCTGATGGCCTGGGGCATCGGCCCCGGCGACGCGGTGTTCTGCCCGAGCTTCACCTTCGCCGCCACGGCCGAGGTCGTCGGCCTCGTCGGCGCCTCGCCGGTCTTCGTCGAGGTGCTGCCCGACACGTTCAACCTCGATCCCGCCCATCTGCGACGCACCGTCGCCGAGATCGCGTCGCGCGGCGACCTCACCCCCCGCGCCATCATCGCGGTCGATCTCTTCGGGCAGATCGCCGACTATCCCGCCATCCGCGCCGTCGCCGACGAGTTCGGAATCAAAATCATCTCCGACGCCGCGCAGGGCTACGGCTCGACGCTGTCGGGCGAGATGTCCGGCCGCTGGTCCGACGTCGTCGCCACCAGCTTCTATCCGGCGAAGCCCTTGGGCTGCTACGGCGACGGCGGCGCGATCCAGACCGACGACGAAGAACTGGCGGCGGTGCTGAAGTCGATCCGCATCCACGGCATGGGATCGGACAAGTACGACAACGTGCGCCTCGGCCTCACCGCCCGGCTCGACACGTTCCAGGCGGCGGTGCTCGCGGAGAAGCTGGCGCTCTTCCCCGAGGAGATCGAGGCCCGCATGCGCGTCGCCCGGCGCTACGGCGAGTTGCTGCCGGCAGCCGTGACGCCGCAGGCGATCTCCGACGACATCGTGTCGACCTGGGCGCAATACACGATCCGCGTGCCCGGCGGGCGGCGAGACGCCTTCATGGCGCAGATGAAGGAACGCGGCGTACCCACCGTGATCTATTACGGAAAGGGCCTCCACCAGCAGACCGCCTATCGCCACTGGCCCGTCGGCGGCAACGGACTGCCAGTAACCGAGCAGCTCTGCACCGAGGTCGTCAGCCTGCCGATGCACGCCTATCTCGACGAGCCGACGCAGGATCGCATCGTCGCGGCGGTGGCCGAGTCGCTGGACGCGATCAGCCACACGGCGTGATCGGGCGTCAGCCGCGGCCGGCGGGCTCGCGGTCCACCGTGAAGTGCTTGAGCAGGCGGCGCGCCAGCCGCCAGACGGGCTTGGGCGAGCGCGTATAGAGCTGATGCGCGGCGATGAGCGCATAGGGGTGGCGCCGCCAGAAGCGCGCCATCGGCAGGATGAACGGGTTCGCCGCGTCGTCGATCGTGGCATCCGACACGGCGTCGATCTCGGCCTTGGAGAGCGAGCCCTCGCCTGCGGCCTTCGCGATGGAATCCACCGCTTCGGCCGCCGTCGCCGCGAAGCCTTCGAGCTCCACAACCGCCGCGAAGAGGCGTTCGGCGCCGTGCGCGGCCGTGCCGTCGAGTTGGCCCTTCTCGGGCGCGAAGAGGCCGGGCAGATCCGGGTTCTCGAAATGCGTCAGCGCCTCGCGCCGAAACCAGAACATCGAGCCGGCCGCGAAGCGCCGGGTTTCGAGGTCGGGCATCGTCAGGGGCATGCCCATCAGCCGGATCATGCGCCGGATGATCCAGGCGTTGAGGACGATCCGCCCTTGCAGCGGCAGGAGATGGGCGCGCGGGGCGATCAGTCCGATCGCGGGCTCGCGCTCCATCAGGTCCAGCGCCTTCGGCCCCGTCCCGTCGCCGCGCTCCAGCAGAGAGCCGGTCAGGTAGCGACGCCAGCCCTCGCCGTCCTCGCGGTGAACCGAGCGCTTGGTGTGGAGCTTCAGGCCGATCGTGAAGGACGGCCCGAGATCGCGGAGGGCCGCGGTGAAGGGCAGCACGTCGCGCCCACGGTTCTCCACCGTCAGCCGTCGCTGGAAGGCCAGATGCGGGCTCTCGACGGCCGCGAGTGACATGGCGGCGTCGCGGCAGGTGAGCACCAGCCCGAAGGGCCGGTCGAAGGCCGCTGCGAGCTCCAACGCCATCTCGGCCCAGACGTCGGGATAGTGGACGTGGACGAAGACGACGGGAACATCGGGTCTCATGCCGGCGCGTTCGCCTTCAGCGCGGCGAGGCAGCGCACGACGCCGCTGCGCCAGTCCGGCAACGCGCCGAACCGGTCGCCGAACAGCGTCGTATCCAGCCGCGAGTTGGCGGGCCGCTTCGCCGGCGTCGGGTATTCCGCAGTGGTGATCGGCTCCACCAGCGCGCTGGGGCCGCCGTCGAGGGCCGACACAGCGAAGATCTCTCCCGCGAAGCCTGCCCAGTTGGTCTCGCCCTCGCAGACCATGTGGAAGACGCCCGTGGCATCGCTCGCGCCGGGCTCGCGCAGTCGGCGGGCGACGCGCACCACGCCCTCGGCGATGTCGGGGGCGTAGGTCGGCGTGCCCAATTGGTCGGCGACGACGCGCAGCACGTCGCGCGTCTCGGCAAGCCGCAGCATCGTCTTCAGAAAGTTGTTGCCGTAGGCGCCGTAGACCCAAGCCGTCCGCAGGATCGCATGGCGCGGGTTGGCGCTCGCCACTGCCGCCTCGCCCGCGAGCTTGGAGCGGCCGTAGACGCCTTGCGGACCGGTGGCGTCGTCCTCGCGGTACCGGCCGTCCTTGTCGCCGGGAAACACGTAGTCGGTGGAAAGGTGGACGATCGGCAGCCCGGCTGCCGCCGCGGCCGCCGCAGCATGGCCGGCACCGTCGCGGTTGACCGCGAAGGCCGCCGCCTCATCGCTTTCGGCCTTGTCCACCGCCGTGTAGGCCGCGGCGTTCACGACGACGTCGGGCCGGTGCGCCGCGATCGCGCGCTCGATCGTCGCGCGGTCGGTGAGGTCGAGCTCGGGACGTCCGAGCGCCACCACGTCGAGTTCGTCCGATGCCAGCGCCAGCAAGGCCTGCGCGACCTGGCCCTCGCGGCCGGTGACGAGCAACCGCATCCGCTCAGCCCTTCGAGGCCGCGGCGCCGAGGCGCTCGCCGGAGTAGCGACCCTCGCGGATCGGCTGCCACCAGTCGCGGTTGTCGAGATACCAGCGAATGGTCTTTTCCAGGCCGGTCTCGAAGGTCTCCCGTGCCTGCCAGCCGAGTTCGCTCTCGATGCGCGAGGCGTCGATCGCATAGCGCAGGTCGTGGCCCGGCCGGTCGGTGACGAACGAGATCAGGTCGCGGCGCGAAGAGCCGTCCGCCAGCGGCGACAGCCGGTCAAGCGTGTCGCAGATCGTCTCGACCACCGCGAGGTTCGAGCGCTCGTTGCGTCCACCGATATTGTAGGAGCGCCCGGCCTCGCCCTTCGTCGCCACCAGCGCAAGCGCCCGCGCGTGGTCGTCGACATAGAGCCAGTCGCGCACGTTCTCGCCGCGGCCGTAGACCGGCAGTTTCTTGCCCTCCAGCCCGTTGAGGATCATCAGCGGAATGAGCTTCTCGGGGAAATGGTAGGGGCCGTAGTTGTTCGAGCAGTTCGAGAGCACCACCGGCATGTGATAGGTGTGGTGCCACGCCATCACCAGATGGTCGGACGCCGCCTTCGAGGCCGAATAGGGCGAGGACGGCGCGTAGGGCGTCTCCTCGGTGAACAGGCTGTCGTCGAGCGGCAGGTCGCCATAGACCTCGTCGGTCGAGATATGGTGGAAGCGGAAGCCCGCCTTCTTTTCGCCGTCGAGACCAGACCAGTAGGCCCGCGCCGCCTCCAGCAGCTCGTAGGTCCCGACGATGTTGGTCTGGATGAAGTCGCCGGGTCCGTCGATCGAGCGGTCGACATGGCTCTCGGCGGCCAGATGCATGATGGCGTCCGGCTGCTCCTCGCGCAGAAGCGCGGTCACGAAGGCGCGGTCGAGAATGTCGCCGCGCACGAAGCGATAGCGCGGGTCGGCCTCGATCGAGGCGACGGAGCCGAGGCTCGCAGCATAGGTGAGCTTGTCGAGATTGACCACCGAATGCTCGGTGTCGCCGATGAGATGGCGGCAGACCGCCGAACCGATGAAACCGGCGCCGCCGGTGACGAGGATCTTCATCGGGCGGCTCCTTCGAACACGAACGGGTTGGCGACGTCGGCTAGCAGAGGCGCGGCTTCGTCCTTCGCCGAGAGAACGGGCGTGCGCCCGCCGAGCGGCCAGTCGATGCCGAGCGCGGGATCGTCGAAGCGGATCGAGCGGTCGTGCGCACCGCTATAGGGCGCCGACACCTTGTAGAAGACTTCCGTGTCCGGCACGAGCGTCAGGAAGCCGTGCGCGAAGCCGGCGGGCACGAGGATCTGGTTGAACTTGTCGGCCGTGACTTCGAGCGAGACCCATTGGCCATAGGTCGGCGAACCCCGGCGGATGTCGACCGCGACGTCGAGGATCGCGCCACGCAGCACGCGCACCAGCTTGTCCTGCGCGAAGGGCGGCTCCTGGTAGTGCAGGCCGCGCAGCGTGAAGGCCTCTGCGGAATAGGACTGGTTGTCCTGCATCCAGTCCGCCGCGACGCCGCCCGCCTTCAGCCGGTCGCGCTGGAACGTCTCGGAGAAGAAGCCGCGGTCGTCGCCGAACTTCCGCGGCGTGATCTCCAGCACGTCCGGGATTTCCAGGGCGCGAATGTCGAGCATGGGGTCGCTTTCCGTGAACTCTGTCGCGGCGGGTTTTGCGACAAAGGTCGGCCGCTCGCAAGGAAAAGCGCACGTCAGACGAGCGGATCGTGCCCTGCCGCTGGTCAGTCCCTGTGCATCCGGCTAAAGACCGACTTCTGAGACGACGGATTTGCGACAGGACGAGGCGAGGCATCCGACCATGAAGGGCATCATTCTGGCAGGGGGAAGCGGCACGCGGCTGCACCCGATGACGTTGACGGCTTCGAAGCAGCTGCTGCCCGTCTACGACAAGCCGATGATCTACTATCCGTTGTCGACGCTGATGCTCACGGGCATCCGCGACATCCTGATCATCTCCACCCCGCACGACCTGCCGCGCTTCCGCGCGCTGCTGGGCACCGGCGAGCGCTGGGGCGTCAAGTTCACCTATGCCGAGCAGCCGAGCCCGGACGGGCTGGCGCAGGCCTATCTCATCGGCGAGGAGTTCATCGGCGGCGAGACCTCGGCGCTCGTGCTCGGCGACAACCTGTTCTACGGCCACGGCCTGCCGGAGCTTCTCGGCCGGGCCGTGACGCGCGACCGCGGCGCCAGCGTCTTCGCCTACCATGTCAACGATCCCGAGCGTTACGGCGTCGTCTCCTTCGGGGCGGACGGCCGCGCGACGACGATTGAAGAAAAGCCCGCGAACCCGACCTCGAACTGGGCGGTGACGGGCCTCTACTTCTACGACGGACGCGCCTCGGAACTGGCGCGCACGCTGAAGCCCTCGCCGCGCGGCGAGCTGGAGATCACCGACCTCAACCGGATCTACCTCGAAGAAGGCACGCTGTCCGTCGAGAGCATGGGGCGCGGCTTCGCCTGGCTCGACACCGGCACGCCCGACTCGCTGCTGGAGGCCGCCGAGTTCGTGCGCACGCTGGAGCACCGCCAGGGCTTCAAGATCTCGTGCCCCGAGGAGATCGCCTTCAACCTTGGCTTCATCGACGCCGACCAGCTGATGACGCTCGGGCGCGAACTCGGCAAGAGCCAGTATGGGCTCTATCTCCAGCGCCTCGCCCGCGGCACCCTCTGAGGGCCGAAGCGGGATCTGGCCTTTGCTTGTGCGCTGCGTGAGGCTGCGGTATCAGGCACCTCCGGGGCGGGGTCGGCGCGACGCAACCTTCGCGTCGCCGCCCCGCGCCGGACAGACGATCAGGCCGGTGCGCGTTGCGGACCGGAGCCGGGAGAACCCATGAGCGCGACCCTCGACAAACCCATGCGGGCCTGGATCGCGACGGGCGAGCAGGATCGCGCCAGCCGGGTCCGCGACTGCATCGCCGACTTCTCCGAAGGCCTCGCCAAGCGCGAGCTCTGGCTGTTCCTCGGCTGGCGTGACGTGCGCAAGCACTACAGCCGCTCGATCCTCGGGCCCTTCTGGCTCACCCTGTCGATGGGCGTGATGGTCGGCGGCCTCGGCGTGCTCTATTCCGAGATCTTCGGGCAGGACATCCACGACTACCTGCCCTTCCTCGCCATCGGCTTCATCATGTGGGGTCTCATCGGCACCACGATCACCGGCAGCTGCGACATCTTTTCGGGAGCGGCGACCGCGGTGCGCCAGATCCGCATGCCCATGAGCGTCTACCTGTTCCAGTTCATGTGGAAGCAGCTCATCACCTTCGGCCACAACTTCATCATCTACATCGTGGTCGCGATGGTCTTCGGCATCTGGCCCGGCCTCAATGGCCTGCTCTTCATTCCCGCGCTGGCGCTGGTGACGCTGAACGGCCTGTTCGTGGCGATGATCCTCGGGCCGCTCTGCGCGCGCTTCCGCGACATTCCGATGATCGTGGCGAGCGTCATCCAGGTGATCTTCTTCATGACGCCGATCCTCTGGAACGCGTCGATGGTGCCTAACCGCGCCTTCTTCCTCGCGGCGAACCCGTTCTACCATTTCATCGAGATCACCCGCGATCCGCTGCTCGGCGGCACCGGCCTCCTGCAGAACTGGCTGGCCTGCATCGGCATCACGATCGTCACCGGCACCGTCGCCTTCTTCTTCTTCGCGCGCTACCGCAGCCGCATCGCCTATTGGGCCTGATCGCGACATGGCATCCATTCGTTTCGACGCCGTCTCGGTCGACATTCCCATCTTCAACGCCAGCAACCGCTCGCTGAAGAACAACGTCATCTCGGCCGCCACCGGTGGGCAGATCCAGCCGCGCGACAGCGGGCGGCTTTCGGTGCGCGCGGTGGACCAGCTGTCGCTTTCGCTCGAGCATGGCACGCGCGTCGGCCTCGTCGGCCACAATGGTGCAGGCAAGTCGACGATCCTGCGCATCATGGCCGGGATCTACGCGCCGACCGCCGGGCGCGTCAGCGTCAGCGGCGACGTCGCCTCGATGTTCGATCTTGCCTTCGGCATGGATCCGGACGCCACGGGTTGGGACAACATCATCCTACGCGGCATGCTGCTCGGCTATTCCAAGCAGGAGATCCAGCGGCGGGCCGACGAGATCGGCGCGATCAGCGATCTCGGCGAGTTCCTCGACATGCCGCTGCGCACCTACTCCACCGGCATGGCGACGCGCCTCGCCTTCGCGGTGTCGACCTCGATCCGGCCGGAGATCCTCTTGATCGACGAGGGCATCGGCGCCGGCGACGCGGCCTTCCTGCAGCAGGCCAAGGAGCGGATGCGCGCCTTCGTCAGCGAGGCCGGCCTCCTCGTCCTCGCCTCGCATGCCGACGACCTGCTACGCCAGTGGTGCACCACGGCGATCTGGATGGAGCACGGGCGCATGCGCATGCATGCCGGCATCGACGAGGTGCTCGACGCCTATCACGACTCCCTGACGGCGGCCTGAGACCGGTGATGGCGCAGGCTTCGTGCCGTCCGGCGTTCGAGCGCTCCGCGTGATCGCGCAGATCAGAGCCCGCGCCGTTCAAGCCTTCAAGCTGGTCCACTGGACGGCGACCGGTCAGCTGCTGCACCGCTATCGCCTGTGGAAGGCTTGGCAGAACCGCGTGGAACTGGCGGCGGCCTATGATCGCTGGGTCGCGCGCTGCGACACGATCGACGCGCGCGACCGGGCGCTGATCCGAGCCGAGATCGAGGGTTTCGCTTACCGTCCGCTGATCTCGGTGATCATGCCGACCTACGACACGGACGATCGGCTGCTGCGCGATGCAATCGCCTCGGTGCAGGCGCAGCTCTACCCGCACTGGGAACTCTGCATCGCCGACGACTGCTCGCCCGATCCGCGCGTCGCCGAGACGATCCGCGAGCTCGCAAGCGCCGAGCCGCGCATCAAGTGGGTGGTGCGCGAGACCAACGGCAACATTTCGCAGGCCTCGAACACGGCCCTGTCGCTGGCGGCCGGCGAGTTCACGGCGCTGATGGACCATGACGACCTCGTGCCGGAGCACGCACTCTACCGCGTCGCGCGCGAGCTTCAGTCGTCGCCGGATCTCAACGTCCTCTACAGCGACGAGGACCAGATCGACGCCGCGGGGCGGCGCCACGGTCCCTACTTCAAGCCGGCCTGGAACCTCGACCTGCTGCTCGGACACAACGTGGTCAGCCATCTCGGCGTCTACCGGACGTCGTTGCTGCGCGAGATCGGCGGCTTTCGCGTCGGCTACGAGGGCAGCCAGGACTACGATCTCGCGCTGCGCTCGGTCGCAGCTTCCGCACCGGGTACGATCCGCCACATCCCGGCAGTGCTCTACCATTGGCGGCGGCTCGACGAGGGCTCGTTCTCGCAGTCGCAACTCGATCGTTGCATCGATGCCGCGCGACGCGCCATCGGCGACTTTCTGGCGACCCATCCAGGCGCCGACGGCGCACGCATCTCGTCGCTACCCGGCCGCGATCAGTGGACGCAGGTGCACTGGCCGCTTCCCGATCCCCAGCCCAGCGTCTCGATCGTCATCCCGACGCGTGATCGCGCCGATCTTCTGGAACGCTGCGTCGCTGGCCTGCTGGAGCGCACGCGCTACGAGACGTTCGAGATCGTCATCGTCGACAATGGCAGCGTCGAACCGGAGACCCTGGACCTACTGGTCCGTCTGGCCGGCGACCCCCGCGTCCGCGTGGTCGAGAGCCCCGGCGACTTCAACTACGCACGCCTCAACAACGAAGCCATCGCCCCGATCCGATCCGACGTCGTCGTCCTCCTCAACAACGACATCGACGTGATCGCGCCGGACTGGCTCGAGGAGATGGTGTCGCACGCGATCCGGCCGGATGTCGGCGCGGTCGGCGCCAAGCTCCTCTATGCCGACGAGCGGGTTCAGCATGCGGGCGTCGCGCTCGGCGCCGGCGAAGCGTTCGACGGCAGCACCGGCGTCGCCGGCCATTTCGGCCATCTCGCGCCGCGCGACGATGTCGGCTATGGCGGCCAGCTGGCGTTGGCACGAGAGCTTTCGGCCGTGACGGCCGCCTGCCTCGCCCTTCGACGCGAGGTCTTCGAAGCGGTCGGCGGGTTCGACGAGACCTCGCTCAAGGTCGCCTTCAACGACGTCGATCTGTGTCTGCGCATCCGGCAGAAGGGCTGGCGGATCGTCTGGACGCCCTTCGCCGAACTCTACCACCTGGAATCACAGTCGCGCGGTAGCGACATGCAGGGCCCCAACCGCGCGCGGTTCGAGGCGGAAAGCCGTGTCATGCAGGAACGATGGGGCGAGGCTCTTCGCGCCGATCCGTTCTACAACATCAATTTCGAGCGCGGACACATCGATTTCCGGCTGGATTTCGAGCATTCGACCTCGAAACCCTGGCGGTTGCCCGAGAAAACCTGAAACCGCGCAGCCGACGAACCGGACACCTCTGATCCGGCGTCCGGCAGAGGGCCGACCGGCGACGGTTCCCTCGCCGGCAGAAACGCCCCCGCCCCTCGTCCCGCCGGGTCAGACCGCCAAGCCACCCTCGTCGAAGCGATGCAGCCGGCCCGCCTCGGGCGTCAGCCAGACCGCGTCGCCATGGCCGACGCGGAAGTCGCCGGGCGAACGCGCCGTCACCTGCTCGCCATTGTCGAGCTTGACGTGGACGAACGTGTCGGAGCCCAGATGCTCGGAGACGCCGGCGATGCCGCGCAGCTCGCCGCTCGTGGTCGAGAGGCTGGTATGCTCGGGCCGGAAGCCGACCGTGGCTGCGCCGTGCTTGGCCGCGAACGCGCCCTTGAGGACGTTCATCTTCGGCGAACCGATGAAGCCGGCGACGAAGAGGTTGTGCGGGTGGGCGTAGAGGTCGAGCGGCGAGCCCACCTGCTCGATGTTGCCCTTGTTCAGCACCACGATCTTGTCGGCCATGGTCATCGCCTCGACCTGGTCGTGCGTGACGTAGATCATCGTGGTCTTCAGCTGCTGATGCAGCTCCGAGAGCTCCAGCCGCATGTTGACGCGCAGCGCCGCGTCGAGATTGGACAGCGGCTCGTCGAAGAGGAAGCCCTTGGGCTCGCGCACGATGGCGCGGCCGATGGCGACGCGCTGGCGCTGGCCGCCCGAGAGTTCGCGCGGCTTGCGGTGGAGATAGTCGGTGAGGTTGAGCGTCGCAGCCGCGCCCTTCACCTTGGCGTCGATCTGGTCCTTCGACATGCCCGCCATCTTCAGCGGGAAGCCGATGTTGGAGGCGACGCTCATGTGCGGATAGAGCGCGTAGGACTGGAACACCATCGCCAGCTCGCGCTTTGCCGGAGGCGCGTCGGTGACGTCGCGTCCGTCGATCACCACCTTGCCGCCGGACGTGTCCTCCAGGCCGGCGATGAGGCGCAGAAGGGTCGACTTGCCGCAGCCCGAGGGGCCGACGAAGACGACGAACTCGCCATCCTCGATCTGCAGGTCGAGGCCGGGAATGATGACGGCGTCGCCGAAGCGCTTGCTGACGTTCTGGAGCGTGATCGCACTCATGCGCAATTCCTCTGGATGGGAGCGGTCACTTCACGGCGCCGAAGGTGAGGCCGCGAACGAGCTGCTTCTGCGAGAACCAGCCGATGATCAGGATGGGAGCGATGGCGAGCGTCGAGGCGGCCGAGAGCTTGGCGTAGAAGTTGCCCTGCGGGCTGGAGAAGGATGCGATGAAGGCCGTCAGCGGCGCCGCGTTGGTGGTGGTCAGCAGCAGCGTCCAAAACGCCTCGTTCCAGGCGAGAATCACCGTGAGGAGGATCGTCGAGGCGATGCCCGGCACCGCCATCGGCGCGAGCACCTGGAACAGCTCCTGGCGCAGACTCGCGCCGTCCATTCGCGACGCCTCCAGGATCTCGCCGGGGATCTCCTTGAAGTAGGTGTAGAGCATCCAGACCATGATCGGCAGGTTGATCAGGAACAGGATGATGATCAATCCGAAGCGGCTGTCGAGCAGGCCGAGGCTGCGGAAGACGATCGTGACCGGCACGAGCGCGCCGACCGCCGGCATCATCTTGGTGGAGAGCATCCAGAGAAGGACGCTCTTGGTGCGCGGCGTCGGCGAAAATGCCATGGCCCAGGCCGCGGGAATGGCGAAGACGAGGCCGAGCAGCGTCGAGCCGAGCGAGAGATAGACGGAGTTCAGCAGGAACGCGAAATAGTTCCGCTGCTCCTGGATCGCGACGTAATTCTCTGTCGTCCAGTCGAAGAACAGGAATTTCGGCGGAATGGCGATGGCGTCGAGTTCGCTCTTGAACGAGGTCAGGATCGTCCAGAGGATCGGAAAGAAGATCAGGAAGCCCACGAACCAGGCCAGCACCGTCATCAGGGCCTTCCGGCGGGTGGAAATGCGTCGAGCCATGGATCAGGCCTCCAGATTCTTGCCGACGAGGCGGACCAGGAAGATCGACACGATGTTGGCGACCACCACGGCCACGATGCCGCCGGCCGACGCGGTGCCGACGTCGCCCTCCAGCGAGATGATCGAGGCGATCAGGAACGGCAGGTTGGAGGACGCGACGCCTCCGCCGGTGGTGACGAAGATCTCGGCATAGACGGAAAGGAGGAAGATCGTCTGGATCAGGATCACCACGGTGATCGCCCGCTTCATGTGCGGGAGCGTGATGTAGAAGAAGATCGACAGGATCCCCGCCCCGTCCATCTCGGCCGCCTCCTTCTGATCCTCGGCCAGCGACTGCAACGAGGTGAGGAAGATGAGGGTTGCGAAGGGCAGCCACATCCAGGCGACGATGACGATGATCGAGAACAGCGGATAGTCGGTCAGCCAGTTGATCGGCTGCAGCCCGACCGATTGCAGCAGCCACCCGATCACGCCGTAGACCGGGTTCATCATCATGTTCTTCCAGACCAGCGCGGCCACCGTGGGCATGACGAAGAACGGCGCCAGCACGAGAAGGCGGACCTGCGACTGGCCGAAGAACTCCTGGTCGAGCAGCAACGCGACGAACGTGCCGCCGATCACGGTGATGGCGAGGACGCCGGCGACGAGGATCAGCGTGTTCTGGAAGGCGCTGATGAAGCGTGGATCGGTGAGGAAGTAGGTGTAGTTCTCGATGCCGACGAACGGCGTCGCCGGATCGTAGAACGTGTAGCGGAGCGTCGAGAACCAGAGCGTCAATGCCAGCGGCACGAGCATCCAGATGAACAGGACGATCACCGATGGTGCCATCATCAGTCGAGCGGTGGATTTCGTGTTCGTCGTCGCCATGGCTCGATCCGAAAGGGCCGCATCGCCCCGATTGGGCGCCGGCACGGGGTTTGGCATCGAAGGGAACGCCACTCGTCTATCCCGGTCGATCGGCCGGGCTGAGGCGACGTAAAATCCCGGCCGGCACATCGCCGACCGGGATCGTCCGTTCAGGCTACTTGATGTAGCCGGCGCGGGTCAGCTCGCGAGTCGCCTGGGCCTGCGCGGCGGCCAAGGCCTGCTCGACCGTCGAGGAGCCCGAGAGCGCCGCAGCCATCTGCTGGCCGACCGCCGTGCCGAGACCCTGGAACTCGGGGATCGCCGCGAACTGCAGACCGACATAGGGCTTGTCGGCGCCGATCGACGGGTCCGCCTTGTTGATCGCGGCGAGCGTCTGCTCGGCGAAGGGCGCGGCCTTCACGTAGTTCTCGTTCTTGTAGAGCGAGGTGCGCGTGCCCGGAGGAACGTTCGCCCAGCCTTCCTTGGAGGCCACGAGCTCGGCATAGGCCTTCGACGTCGCCCAGCCGATGAAGGTCTCGGCCGCCTCGGTCTTCTGCGAGCCCGCGGGGATGGCGAGCGACCAGGCCCAGAGCCAGTTCGCGCCGTCGTTCGGGCAGCTAGCGATACCGCAGGGCGCCGGTGCGAAGCCGACCTTGTCGGCGACCTGGCTCTGCTTGGTGTCGGTCACGAAGGAGGCGGCGACGGTGGCGTCCATCCACATGCCGCACTTGCCCTGGCCGAAGAGCGACAGCGTCTCGTTGAAGCCGTTGGAGGCAGCGCCCGGAGGTCCGGACTTCGTCATCATGTCGACGTAGAGCGTGACGGCCTTCTTCCAGCCTTCGCTCTCGAACTGCGGCTTCCAGTTGGCGTCGAAATAGTTGGCGCCGAAATCGCGGGCCATGTTGCCGAGGAAGGCCATGTTCTCGCCCCAGCCCGGCTTGCCACGCAGGCAGATGCCGTAGACGCCGGCCTCCTTGTCGGTGATCTTGGCGGCGGCGTCGGCGATGAACTCCCAGGTCGGCTTCTCCGGCATGGTGATGCCGGCCTTCTCGAACAGATCCTTGCGGTAGAGCGTCATCGTGCTCTCGGCGTAGAAAGGCGCCGCGAACATCTTGCCGTCGGTCGACAGCGCCTGCCGGATCGGCGGCAGCAGGTCGTCGGCGTCGTAGTCGGCGCCGAGATTCTCGAGCGGCACCAGCCACTGGTTCTTCGACCAGATCGGAACCTCGTAGGTGCCGATGGTCATCACGTCGAACTGGCCGCCCTTCGTGGCGATGTCGGTGGTGACGCGTTGACGCAGAATGTTCTCTTCCAGCGTCACCCAGTTCAGCGCGATGTCGGGATGAGCCTTCGTGAATTCGCCCGTCAGACCCTGCATGCGGATCATGTCGCTGTTGTTGACCGTGCCGATCGTCAGCGTCGTCTGCGCCAACGCGGTTCCCGACGACAAGGCGGCGAGCGACATCGCTCCCGCCATCCAAGCGCGATAAGTCATGACGTAACCTCCCGTTGCCCACACATGAGCAAAAATTCAATGCGTGGGCAAAATCCCATCGAACCGAAAGGCTGTCAAACGATTCCCATGCCGCAGCGCACGCGGCAAACTCGTCCTTCCGAGTGTCACCCTCAACGCGACTGGCTCGCGGTCTGGTTCGCGTTGGTCGCGCTCGTCGCCGCATCCAGAAGCGCCTTCGCCGTCTCCTCGTCCGTGATCAGCCCATCGATCAGCCGGCCGCGCATCGCGGCGAGGATGCCGCCGCGTTTGGCGCGTCCCATCGCCACACCGATGACGTGGCTGCGGGGTGTCTTCGGGATCGGCGGGCTGACGACCCTACGGTTGAAGTCGCAGTCGATGATCGTGCCGGTCTCGTCGAAGATCCAGCCGATGATCTCGCCCACCGCGCCGGCGGAGACGATCTCCTCGCGCTCCACCGACGAGATGAAGCGGTCCTGCACGAGCGGCGCTGCCGGACCGATCTCGCCGATGCCGACGAAGGCGAGATCGGCCTGTTCGGCCAGCCGCAGCGAGATCTGCACCACCCGCTGCTGGTGCAGCATCGCGCGCTCCTCGGCCGAGGAGGCCACCACGGGAAGCGGCATGGGATAGTGCGGCGCCTCCACCTTGTCGGCGAGCGAGAAGATCACGTTGAAGACCGAGGCCGATCCGTCGGGCGCGATGTTGCCGGTCAACGAGACGATGCGGTGCTGCGGGCAGGACAAGAGCGGAAGCCGCTCCACCGCGGCGCGCAGCGTGCGCCCCGTGCCGATGCCGACGATGCGGGGCTGCAGACGGGAGAGTTCACGCTCGAGCCGGCGTGCGCAGGCGTCGGCCACCCCTTGCGTCGTCGACGACGAGGCGGGATCGGAGGGGACGACCTCGGCGTCGATCAGTTCGAACCGCTCCTCCAGCCGCCGGGCGAGATCGAGGCAGGCGCCGATCGGGTGATCGATGCGCACCTTGACGAGACCCGAACTCACCGAGAGCGACACCAGCCGCTGGGCGCCCTGCCGCGAGATGCCGAGCTTGGCGGCGATCTCCTCCTGCGTGTTGCCGGCGACATAGTAGAGCCACCCGGCTCGCGCCGCGTCGTCGAGTCGGCTGACCGGCTCTTCCCTCGTCTTGCCCATGTCCATCCTCCCGGCCGGCGCGGCCCATGCTCGTCCATTCGCCGGGACTTCGTGTCCCGAACGTCGCCGCCGATACCCTCGCCGACGGAGCGATCGAATCCCCCGCGCCATCGCTACCGCGCCCGGGGTGCCCGGACCAGACCTCGGTCCGACGCGGATTATTGCATGAGCGAGCAGTGAAGACTTGGAATCCGCGGGGTTTCGCGCATTGTATCGCAGCGGGAAAATCACAGGGGCAGCGTTTGGCCGTTTTTGACGAGATGCAGGCGGAGGGCGGCGACGTCCGTCACCCCTATCGGCGGTTTCACGCCTGGTACGAGCAGCAGGTTCCCCAGACGCTGGCGGCGAAGGCCGGCGAGGCGGAGGGTTTCTTCCGCCGCACGGGCATCACCTTCAACGTCTACGGGCAGGACGAGGCCGCCGAGCGGCTGATCCCCTTCGATCTCGTGCCGCGGATCATCTCGGGCCGCGAGTGGGCGCATCTGGCCGAAGGCATCGAGCAGCGCGTGCGCGGGCTCAACGCCTTCCTCGACGACATCTACCACGACCAGGAGATCGTGAAGGCCGGCATCGTGCCCAAGCGCCTGATCGAGGGCAACGAGGCCTTCATCCCGCAGATGGTGGGCTTCCGCCCGCCCGGCGGCGTCTACACGCACATCATCGGCGTCGACATCGTACGCACCGCCGAGAACCAGTTCTTCGTTCTCGAAGACAATGCCCGCACCCCCTCCGGCGTCTCGTACATGATCGAGAACCGCGAGACGATGATGCAGATGTTTCCCGAGCTCTTCGCGCAGAACCGCGTGCGCCCAGTCGAGACCTACCCGCGGCACCTGCGCCGCTCGCTGCAGGCCGTGGCGCCGCCCGCCTGCAAGGGCACGCCGCGCGTCGCGGTCCTGACGCCCGGAATCCACAATTCCGCCTATTACGAGCACGCCTTCCTCGCCGACCAGATGGGCGTCGAGCTCGTGGAGGGGTCCGACCTCAAGCTGATCGACGACCGCATCGCCATGCGCACGACCGAGGGCTATCTGCCGATCGACGTGCTCTACCGACGCGTCGACGACGCCTATCTCGATCCGTTGAGCTTCCGCCCGGATTCGGTGCTCGGCGTGCCCGGCATCATGGACGTCTACCGCAACGGCGGCATCACCATCGCCAACGCACCGGGAACCGGCATCGCCGACGACAAGGCGATCTATTCCTACATGCCGGCCATCGTCGAGTTCTACACCGGCAAGCCGGCGCTCCTCGAAAACGTGCCGACCTGGCGGTGCGCGGAAGCCGACAGCCTCGCCTACGTGCTGGAGCACCTCCACGAACTCGTGGTGAAGGAGGTGCACGGGTCCGGCGGCTACGGCATGCTGGTCGGCCCCGCGTCGTCGAAAAGCGAGTGCGAGGCCTTCGCGGCCAAGCTGCGCGAGCGTCCGGGCAACTACATCGCGCAGCCGACGCTGGCGCTCTCCACCGTGCCGATCCTGACAGAAAGCGGGCTGGCGCCCCGGCATGTCGATCTGCGCCCCTTCGTGCTCGTGTCGGACCAGGTGAAGATCATTCCCGGCGGGCTGACGCGCGTCGCGCTGAAGGAGGGCTCGCTCGTGGTCAATTCCAGCCAGGGAGGGGGAACGAAGGACACCTGGGTTCTCGAAGACTGACGCGCCGCAGGGCTGCGTGCCCGGCGCGATCGCAGGCCGGCCCCCCGGCCAAGCGAACCCGACCCCACCCTTCATTCGGACAGGACGAACGTAAACACCCATGCCGCTTCTCGGACGCACCGCCAACGGGCTCTTCTGGATGCAACGCTACATCGAACGGGCCGAGAACATGGCCCGGCTGCTCGATGCCGGCCTGCGCCTTTCCCTGACCAACCTCTCGGCCGAGCCGGACGAATGGCAGTCGATCCTCGTCTCGGCCGGCGTCGAGATCGGCTATCTCGAAAAATACGCCGCCTTCGAGCCCGCCCACATCATCGACTACATGCTGCGCGACCTCGACAACGGGTCGAGCGTCCTTTCCTCGATGGGCACGGCGCGCACCAACGGGCGCATGGTGCGCACCGCGCTGACCCGCGAGACCTGGGAGGCGCTGAACGAGAGCTGGATGGTGCTCAAGCAGCGCCTGTCGCGCCCGGTTGACGACCTCCCCGCCGTGCTCGATCTCGTCAAGTCGCGCACGGCGCTCATCCGCGGCTCGTTCTACGGCACGATGCTGCGCAACGAGATCTTCGACTTCTGCAACCTCGGCACCTTCGTCGAGCGCGCCGACAACACGGCCCGCATCCTCGACGTGAAATACTGGGTGCTGCTGCCCACCCATTCGTCGGTGGGCTCCTCGCTCGACAACTACCAGTGGGGCTCGATCCTGCGCTCGGTCTCGGCGCTTCGCTCCTACGCCTGGGAATACGACGCCGACCTTCGCGCCACCGACATCATCCACTTCCTGATGCTGAACCGGCGGATGCCGCGCTCGCTCGCCTATTCCTACCGCTGCATCGGCGACAGCCTCGACTATCTGGCGAAGGCCTACGGCACCGACCATCCGTGTCTCGGCACGGCCCGCGCGATCGTGGCGCGGCTGGAGGAGAAGTCGGTGACGGAGATCATCGACGGCGGGCTGCACGAATTCCTCGAAGCCTTCATCACCGACAACAACCGCCTGTCGAACGAGATCGCGCGCAACTACAGCTTTTACTCCTGACCGTGGCCACACCCGGCACCCGTTTGCGCTTGCGCCGCGGCCGGCTTGACGCGATAGGTTCGCGCTTGGGGAAAGCGCCGGGGTGCGCGGGGGAAGGAATGCGACGATGACCTACTGCGTGGGTCTGCTGCTCGATCGAGGCCTCGTGTTCATGTCGGACACGCGGACGAACGCGGGCATCGACAACATCTCGGTGGTCACCAAGCTGCGCACGTGGAGCGTGCCCGGCGACCGCTTCCTCTGCCTGATGTCGGCGGGAAATCTCGCCACCACCCAATCCACCGTCTCGCTTCTCGAGGAGCGGGGTCTGGCGCCGGCGGAGCGAAAGCCCAGCCTCCTCTCGCAGCCCTCGATGTTCCAGACCGCCAAGCTCATCGGCGAGACGCTGAAGGAGGTCATCTCCTACACGGCCGAAGCCGGGCAGGAAGCCTCAAGCCGGTTTTCCGGGTCCTTCATTCTCGGGGGCCAGATCAAGGGCGGGCGGCCGCGCCTGTTCATGATCTACCCGGAGGGCAACTTCATCGAGGCCGGGCCCGACAATCCGTTCTTCCAGATCGGCGAGCACAAGTACGGGCGCCCGATCCTGGTGCGGACCTACGGGCCGAACATGAGCCTCGAGGATGCCGCGAAGCTGCTCCTCGTCTCCTTCGACTCGACGATCAAGTCCAACCTTTCGGTCGGCCTGCCGATCGATCTCCAGGTCTACGAGACGGATTCGCTCGTCGCCGGCTATCGGCAGCGCTTCGACGAACGCCATCCCTATTACCGGCAGATTTCGGAGGGCTGGTCCGACAGCCTGAAGACGGCGTTCGACCGCCTGCCCCCCTTCGTGCCGGATGCCGCCTGACGAGGCTGGTCTGGCGAGGCGACCGCCTCGCCGTCAGCCCGGATCGCGCGACAGACCCTTCTCCGAGAGTTCCTGCAGATAGGCGCTCCACGACGCCTCGCGTTCGCGCGAGAGCTGGGCGAGGAAGCGCCACGTGAAGAGACCGGAATCGTGGCCGTCGTCGAACACGATGCGGATCGCGTAGTGCCCGACCGGGCGGATGTCGGAGATCGCGACGTCCCGCTTGCCGCCGACGGTGCGGCGCTGATCGTGCGAGTGCCCCTGCACCTCGGCCGAGGGCGAGCGAACGCGCAACAATTCCGCCGTCAGTTCGGCCTGCCCCCCTTCCGTCCAGCTGAGCTTGAGCAGACGTCGGTCGGGCGAGACGCGGATCTCGGTCGGCGGGCGCTCGGCGATCGGCTCCATGACGGGTCTTTCCTGCGGTTCGGGCGGCGGGACGCTTGACCCTGTGGTGCACCGCTTCCACATTCGTCTCAAGTGCGAAAGAAAGGACGGCGGCGTCGCGGTCGCCTGACGATGAACCTTCATGAGCCCATCCGCCTGTCCGCCACGCCGGAACTGATCGATCCCTTCGGACGATCCGTCACCTACCTCCGGGTTTCGGTGACCGACCGCTGCGATTTTCGCTGCGTCTACTGCATGGCCGAGGACATGACGTTCCTGCCCAAGCGCGACCTGCTGACGCTGGAGGAATTGGACAGGCTGTCGAGCGCCTTCGTCGATCGCGGCGTGCGGCGCCTGCGCCTCACCGGTGGCGAGCCGCTGGTGCGCAAGAACATCATGCATCTCGTCCGCTCGTTGTCGCGCCATCTCGTCAGCGGCGCGCTGGACGAACTCACGCTGACCACCAATGGCTCGCAGCTCGCGCGCCATGCCGCGGAACTGGCCGATTGCGGCGTCAAGCGGCTGAACGTGTCGCTGGACACGCTCGATCCCGACAAGTTCCGCCACATCACCCGGTGGGGCGATCTCGGCCGGGTGCTCGAGGGCATCCACGCCGCGCAGGCCGCCGGCATCAAGGTCAAGCTCAACGCCGTCGCACTGAAGGATTTCAACGAGGGCGAGCTCCCCTTCATGCTCCGCTGGGCCCATGGCGAGGGGATGGACCTGACCTTCATCGAGACCATGCCGCTCGGCGAGATCGACGAGGACCGGACCGATCGTTATCTCTCGCTCAAATTGGTCCGCTCGCGGCTGGAGCGCGAGTTCACCCTGCGCGACATTCCCTACAAGACCGGCGGGCCGGCGCGCTATGTCGAGGTCGCGGAGACGGGCGGGCGGCTCGGCTTCATCACGCCGATGAGCCACAATTTCTGCGAGAGCTGCAACCGCGTCCGCGTCACCTGCACCGGCACCCTCTATATGTGCCTGGGCCAGGAGGATGCGGCGGATCTGCGCGGCGTCATGCGCTCGTCCGATAGCGACGCGGCGCTTCACCGCGCCATCGACGAGGCCATCGCGCGCAAGCCGAAGGGGCATGATTTCATCATCGACCGGACCACGAGCCGGCCCGCGGTGGCACGTCACATGAGCGTGACCGGAGGATAGCGACGGGTCGGCTGCGGAACCGTAAGGCGCTCAGATCATTCCCGAGACAACGAAAACGTCTCGCGTGAGGACTCCGATGATCGCTCTCTGGAAACCCGCTCTGGCACTCGGTGCCGTGCTCATGGCCTCGACGGGCTGCACCACGACGGAGCGAACGGTGGGCGGCGCGGCGATCGGCGGCGTTGGTGGCGCGGTGGTCGGCGATGCCATCGGCGGATCGGGGGGCGCGGTGATCGGCGGCCTAGCCGGAGGCACGGCCGGTGCCGTCATCGGTCGCAATTCGGGCCGCCGTGGATATTACTGATCCCGCAGGTACCCGCTCTGTGGTCGAATGAAGAGGGCTCTCGCGGCAAACGGCAGCGAGAGCCTTTTCTTTATCCGTTCGTTTCCTCGTAGGCCTTCATCGCCGAGACACGGTTGATCGACCCATCCGCATCATCGGCAGAATTGGGAGGGGCGAGGAACGGCATCTGGACAACCGTCCAGGCCGAGCGTTCGACCAGCGCTGCCGAAGCCGCGACCCCGACGGTGGCAGGCGATCTGTCCACCGCGGCAGTCGTCGCCACCGCCGATGGAGTCGGCGCCCAGATTCGGCGCCACTCTTCGAGCTTGGCCTGTCGCTCGACGCCGGAACTTCCACTCTGCTGCAACAGGGACATGCCGTTCGCCTTTCTTGGCTGGCTCTTCGACCGTCATAGACCCTCGCTTCGTCTGGAAACGTTGAGATGATCGATCGCATTTGAGCGACTTGCGAGATCGATGCAGATCGTGCTTTCCCGTCGAGATCATGACGGCGCCGGATCGCGGCGTGCGGTCGCCCCTCCCCGCATGGTTCCCCCGTCGTGCCACCGCCTCTTCCCCCTTCCGCCGGCCCCGCCCCTGGCGACAACCTGCGGGCCAGCCTGCTGATGACGGGGGCGATGGCGTGCTTTGCCGTCAACGATCTCCTCGTGAAACTCTCCTCCGCCTCGATCGAGCCGATGCAGATCATGGCCCTGCGCGGGGTGATGACCTCCGCTCTGCTGTTCGCGCTCGCCTATGGGCGGGGAGCCCTGCGACCCTGGAGAACGGCGTTCACGCCGGTTCTTCTCCTGCGAACCGTCGCCGACGTCGGAACCACGATCTCCTACATCTCGGCGCTTCGCCATCTTCCGCTCGCCAACGCCTCGGCGATCTTTCAGGCGCTTCCGCTGACGATCACGCTCGCGGCGGCTGTGTTTCTCGGCGAGCCCGTGGGTTGGCGACGCTGGCTCGCGATCGTCGTCGGCTTCTTCGGCGTGCTCGTGATCCTGCGGCCGACGGGCGACGGGTTCGGCGTCTATGCGATCTGGGTTCTCGTCTCGGTCGCCTTCGCGGCCCTGCGCGATCTCGCGACGAGGCGCCTGCCCACGGCCCTGCCGTCGCTGCTGGTCGCGGGCATCACGTCGGTCGCCGTCAGCCTCACCGGTTTCGTCATGTTGCCGGTGGTCGGATGGAGCCCGATGACGGCGGATCTCTGGATGTGGCTCGCCGTGGCGTCGGTTGCCATCGGCGCGGGCTACGTGATGATCGTCGCCTCGATGCGAACCGGCGACATGGGTTTCGTCGCGCCGTTCCGCTACACGGTTCTTCTGTTCGCCTTCGCGCTCGGCGTCCTCGTTCTCGGCGAGCGGCCGGACTGGCAGGAGATCGTCGGGTCGTGCATCGTGGTGGCGAGCGGCGCCTACATGATCCACCGCGAGGCCAGGCGCCGGCGGCCGCTGACCGTGCCGCCCAGCGCGCGATGAGGACGATGGCGCATGGCTGACCGCCGACCCCTCTTCGCCGTGGTGCTCGCGGGCGGACGCGGCTCGCGCATGGGCTCGGCGATTCCGAAGCCCTTGATCGAGATCGGCGGCCGTCCGCTGATCGAGCGCGTCCTCGACGTCGTTCGCCTGCGGGCAGACGGAACGGTGATCTCGACCAACGCGCCCGAAAGCTTCGCCCATCTCGGCCTTCCCGCGATCGCCGACGAGGAGCCGGACTTCGCCGGTCCGCTCGCTGGACTTGTGGCGGCCGCGCGTTGGTTCGCAGCACGCGAGGAGCGTCCCTTCCACCTTCTGTCGGTGGCCGGCGACACGCCGTTTCTTCCCGCCGATCTGGTCGCCCGGCTTGCGGACGGCGCAGAGGACGACGCCGTCGCCGTCGCCGCGCAGGCCGGACACGTCCATCCGATCGTTGCGCTCTGGTCGTCCGACATCGTCTGCGACCTTTCCATCGACCCTGCCGCCCCGCGCCGCGACCGATCGCTTCGCGCGATCCAGGAGGCGCATGCCTGCCGCATCGTCGATTTCGCCGCCGACGCTCGCGCGCCCGGCGGGGATCCTTTCTTCAACGTCAACACACCGGTCGATCTGGCGCTGGCACGCCGCTGGGTAGAAATCACAGGATAGTCGGTTCGGGGCTCGCGACCGCCCTTGTCAGGTCGGCCCGTCGGACGTATCGCTTGGATAATAGGCATGCTCACACTTCAAGCGATCGACCGATGAACGCTTGAAAACACCGGCTGAAGGTTCTCGATGACCGCATTCAAGACTCTCCTGCTCGCCACAGCGTCGCTCGTCGCGGCCTCCTCGCTCGCCAGCGCCCAGGAGAGCGATGCCGACAAGACGTGGACGGAGGTGCGCATCGGCACCGAGGGCGCCTATCCCCCGTTCAACTATCTGGATACGTCGGGCAAGCTCGTCGGGTTCGACATCGACATCGCGCAGGCCCTCTGCGACCAGATGAAGGTCACCTGCACCTTCGTCGCGCAGGATTGGGACGGCATCATTCCCGCCCTGCAGAACCAGCGCTTCGACGCGATCATCGCCTCCATGTCGATCACGCCGGAGCGTGAGAAGCAGGTGCTCTTCACCAACAAGTACTACAACACGCCGGGCGCCATCGCGGTGCCGAAGGACAGCCCGCTCGCCGACGCGAGCCCGGCCTCGCTGAAGGGCAAGAGCATCGGCGCCCAGGGTTCGACGACCCATGCACAGGCCGCCGAGAAGTTCTTCCCCGACGCGGACGTGCGGATCTATCCCTCGGCCGAGGAATACAAGCTCGACGTGGAGAACGGCCGCGTCGACGCGGTCATGGATGACATCGTCGTCCTCTCGCAGTGGATCGACAGCCCAGCGGGCGCCTGCTGCAAGATCCTCGGAACGATGCCGGACGACGAATCCATCTACGGCAAGGGTGCGGGCGTCGCGCTTCGTCCCGGCAGCGAGAAGCTGAAGAAAATGTTCGACGACGCGATCGTCGCGATCCGGGCGAACGGCGTCTACAAGAGCGTGCAGGACAAGTACTTCAAGTTCGACGTCTACGGAAAGTGAGCCGCCCGGCCGGATGTGGCGAGCGCCGCGTCCGGTCCTTCGTCCCGCCCGGCCCATGACCCTCCGGGGTCGGGCCCCGAGCGCAGGCACCCCATCCGGATGCACGAACCCCTTCTCTCGGCTCTTGCCGTCCCGCGGTCCCATGCCGCCTTCCCTCGCCGGGACCGCGGCGGCGAAACGGCGGCTGCGACGTGAGCGCGCTTTTCTCGCTCCTGCAGTTCGGCGAGACCGGCTGGGGCGACGAGATCGCGTTCGGCGTTCTCGTGACGGTCTCCCTCGCGCTATCGACATTGCCGTTCGGCCTCATCGCCGGGCTGGCGCTCGCCATGGCCAAGCGTGGCAGCGATCCCGCCCTGCGGCTGTCGGCCAACATCTACACGACGATCTTCCGGGGCCTTCCGGAGCTGCTGACCCTCTTCCTCGTCTATTACGGCGGACAGAACGCCATCAACGCGCTGAGCGCCTCGCTCGGCGGCGGCCCCGTGGAAGTCTCCAGCTTCCTCGCCGGCATGATCGCGCTCGGCTTCGTCTTCTCGGCCTATTCGAGCGAGGTGTTCCTCTCGGCGTTCAAGGCGATCCCCACCGGCCAGTGGGAGGCCGGACGCGCGCTCGGCTTGTCGGGGGGGCGCATTCTGCGGCTGGTGATCTTTCCGCAGCTGCTGCGGATCAGCCTGCCCGGGCTCTCGAACGTCTGGCTCAATCTCTTGAAGGACACCGCCCTCGTTTCGGTGATCGGGCTGGCCGACATCCTGCGCCAGACGGGTGTGGCGGCCCGCGTGACGCGTGAGCAGTTCTTCTTCTACGGGCTCGCCTGCGTCCTCTTCCTCGTTCTGACGCTGCTGTCATCGATCGTCCTGCGCCGGGTTGAGATCTGGACGCGCCGCGGAGAGGTGATCCGATGATGCCGACCGCGCTTGCCCGCCGCCAGATCGGTCCGCTCGGCATGGTGACCCTTGCCCTCTGGGCGGTCGGCATCGTGCTGCTGGTTCTCTACCTCGTGCGGGTGTGGGATCCGCAGCTGGTCGAGACCTACGGCCCCGTCTACCTCCGGGGCCTCGGCACGACGTTGTCGCTCGTGGCGTGGTCGTATGGGATCGGCGCGCTTCTGTCCGTTCCCCTCGTCATGGGGCGGATGTCGTCGAACCGATGGGCGCGGGGTGCGAGCTTCGGCTACGTCTCCTTCTTCCGCGGCACGCCGGCAATTGCGCAGATCTTCCTCGTCTATTACGGCTTCGGCAGCTTTCGCGGCGCCTTCGAAAGCGTCGGTCTCTGGTGGTTCTTCCGCGAGGCCTGGTACTGCGCGATCTTCGCGCTGGCGCTCAACACGGCGGCCTACCAGACCGAGATCCTGCGTGGTGCCGTCGAGAGTGTCGGGCGCGGGCAGTGGGAAGGCGCCCGCTCCCTCGCGCTTCCCCGCTTCGTGACACTCTGGCGCATCATCACGCCGCAGGCGCTGATGGTGGCGCTGCGACCCTACGCCAACGAATTCATCCTGATGGTGAAGGCCTCGGCGATCGTCGCGATTATCACCGTGTTCGACCTCTTCGGCGAAACGCGGCGCGCCTTCTCCAAGACGTTCGACTTCCAGACCTATGTCTGGGCAGCCATCTTCTACCTCGTCATCGTCGAAGTCGTCCGCAACCTTACCGCCCTCGCCGAGAAGCGCCTCGCCCGCCATCTCATCCGCTGAACGCAACGCGGGTGGGCCGGCATCAACGATGCGGGGTGACTAGCTTTCGATCCGGCCACCCGCCTCGCGATGCAGGCCGGCAGAGACGCCCGACTGTTCCAGTGATCCCCGTCGGGGCGCAGAAATGCCGTCGAGGAAGAGACTGACCACCGTGGACAGACGGGCCAGTCGCTCAGGAGTCATTCCCGCGGGTTCATATCCGAAGGCGATCCGCCGGACCTCCCGTCCGCTCACCGCTTCGATGAACTGCTCGGCGATGAGCACGGGATCGAGATCCACCACTTCGCCTCGCTGCACCGCTTCGGCGAGGATCGTCGAGACGGTGCGGATCATCGGCTCGAACAGGCGCTCATGGCCGATGAGCTTGAGTTCGGGCAGACGGTAGCCCTCGGCCACGAGCAGCCGGAACATCGCGATGCTGTCGATACTGACCGCATCCTCCAGCAAATCGCGCGCGACCTTCTGAAGCAAATGAACGAGCGGTTCCCCGGACCCCTCGGCCCGCTCGAACACCGCCTGACGCCGATGCGCGAAGCGTGCCGCCACTTCGTCGAAGAGATGAAGCTTCGAAGGGAAGCGGGCATAGAGCGTGCGTTTCGAACTTCCGGTTCGCGCGGCGATCGCGTCCATGCTGGTGGCGCGGAAACCGTCGGTCAGGAACAGATCGGTCGCCACGTCGATGATCGATTGCGTCAAGGTCTCCGACTGGCCCTTCAGGGGCCGGCCACGCCGACGCGCCGGCACGTCGACGAGTTTTTCGTCGGGTTCCACGCACAACGCGGACGGTCTACCGTGTTCCGACCTGTCCTTACCCTGCATGTCCACGATCCCCCGACGAAAAGCCTGCTGTCAGTATCGAAAAATCGTAATACTGACTTTGCAAATTCCAGATAGTCTGTCTTGTGCAATTGAACATTCCACTCCGCTCGAAATGCCGTCGCGTCAATTTCGTTTCACGCGTGCAGACTCTTTCGATGCCGATTGGACTCCAGATCCTCCAATAGAAGACGTCAAACAAATGAAAGTAGCGTTCATCGGCTTGGGAACGATGGGGTTTCCCATGGCGGGCCACCTCGTACGCAAGGGCCAACACGAGGTCGCCGTCTACAACCGGACGCAGAGTCGCGCCGAT
The DNA here is from genome assembly GCF_014196835.1 of Aureimonas pseudogalii. GTDB lineage: Bacteria > Pseudomonadota > Alphaproteobacteria > Rhizobiales > Rhizobiaceae > Aureimonas > Aureimonas pseudogalii. The sequence continues at coordinate 75,608 of NZ_JACIEK010000004.1, read as the reverse complement.
CTCTGGGCCGCGGAGTTCGGCGGGCGCGCGGCGCCGACACCGCGTACGGCTGCGGACGGCGCCGAGATCGTTTTCATGTGCGTCGGCAACGACGACGACGTCCGCTCGGTCTTCTATGGCGACGATGGTGTTCTCGCCGGCTTGGCCCACGGTGCCCTCCTCGTCGATCACACGACCGCTTCCGCCGAACTCGCGCGTGAGCTCGGCCTCGCCGCGTCGAAGGCCGGCGCTCGCTTTCTCGATGCGCCCGTCTCCGGCGGACAGGCCGGCGCCGAGAACGGGGTGCTGACCGTGATGGTGGGCGGCGATCCCGCCGATTTCGAGACCGCGCGTCCGGTCCTCGACAGCTACTCGCGCATGGTGGGTCTGATGGGCCCGGTCGGCGCCGGGCAGCTGACCAAGATGATGAACCAGATCTGCATCGCGGGGCTGGTCGAGGGTCTGTCGGAAGCCATCCATTTCGGTCAGAAGGCCGGGCTCGACATTTCCAAGGTGGTCGAGGTCATTTCCAAAGGCGCCGCCGGGTCGTGGCAGATGGAGAACCGGCACAAGACGATGGAGGCCGGTCGGTACGATTTCGGCTTCGCGGTGGAGTGGATGCGCAAAGATCTCGGCATCTGCCTCGCCGAGGCCCGCCGCAACGGCGCCTCGCTGCCGGTCACGGCACTCGTCGACCAGTTCTACGCCGAGATCGAGGCGATGGGCGGCAAGCGCTGGGATACGTCGTCGCTGCTGGCGCGGCTCGATCGCTGACGCTCGGCTCGCGGGATCGCCCCCGCGAGAGCCCGGCTATGGGAAGGGTCAGCTCTCGCGCTGGTCCTTCTCCAGGATCATGTAGTCGAGCGGCAACTCGGTCGTGTATTTGATGCGCTCCATGGCGAAGGCGGAGGAGACGTCGCGGATCTCGATGCGGGCGATCAGCCGCTTGTAGAAGGCGTCGTAGGCCGCGATGTCGGGCACGACGACCCGCAGGAGATAGTCGACGTCGCCACTCATGCGATAGAATTCAACGACTTCCGGGAATTCGTTCACCACCTCCGAGAAGCGCTTCAGCCATTCCGTGGTGTGCGAACTCGTGCGGACCGAGACGAAGACGGTGACCCTCGTGTTCACCTTGACGGGATCGAGCACCGCCACGCGCCGCACGATCACCCCCTCCTCCTCGAGCTTCTGGATCCGGCGCCAGCAGGGCGTCGTCGACAGTCCCACCCGCTTGGCGACGTCCGCGACCGCCAGCGTCGAATCTTCCTGAAGCAGTCTCAGGATTTTCTTGTCGAGCCGATCCATTCGCGATTCTCCGTCCAGCGTCCGAGCCCCCTTCTCTACCGGAAGTGCCGCGGCCCGTCCTTCACATCTCGGCGCGATGCCGCGCAAACCCCACTCCGCCGGGCGGCGATCCGCGGCCGGCGGGGTGCGGCGGCGGGGTGCGGCGGCGGGGTGCGGGCGAGCGGCGATCCCTTGCCTTTTCGCGGTTCCTTAAGCCAATTTCTTAAGCTTTCCGCAACATGCTGAGGGTGCCCGATGACGTCCGCGTAGAGTCCCCGAATCCTTCATGTCGATCGTCGCCCCGCCCTCCTACGATACGACGCCGGCTCGCTCGAAGCGGCCCGCTCGCGACGTGGAGCTGGCGCGCACGCTGAAGGCCGCGCGCGACCAGCTGACGTCGGCGAGCGGCTTGCCGCCGCGCATCGAGTTCGAACTTCTCGATCACCACGCCGCTCAGGGACGACGTTTCCTTCCGGCGCTCGCAGCGCTGGCGGCGATCGGCGCCGGTCTTCTGGCGCCGGGCGCGCCGCTTCTGGGGGCAGGCTGGTTCCTGCTCGCACTTGCCGGCTCGGCCGTGGCCGCGATCCTCGCGATGCGTTTCGAGCGCGCGCCGCGCCGCGTCTTCGAAGTTCGCCGCTGGCAGACGAAGGTTCAGGCCGGCGCCGTGGCGGTGGGGCTGCCCTGGGCCCTCTACGTGCTTCTTCCCGGCTGCGACGAGGCCTGCGGCCCGATCGCCTCCGACGTCGCGCGCTTCGCCCTGCCGATGGCCGCCATCGCCGCGACGTCGCTCTGCACCTTCGCGCTCGGCGGCGTCGTGCTCCTGACCTTCTCGCCGTTGGCGGTCGCCCTCGCCTACCGGCTGGCCGCGACGCCGGGAACGCTGGCGTCGGTTCTCGACGCGCTGCTCTTCGTCGCCATCCCGTTTTTCGCCGTGGTGTCGATCCGGCTCCGGGCCGGCCTCGTCGAGCGGTTTCGGCACCGGGCGGAGCGCGACCAGTTCGTCGCGGAGATCGAGACCGCCCGTCTCTATTCGGACGACGCGCGGCGGCGGGCCGAAGAGGCCAATCTCGCCAAGTCGCAGTTCCTGGCCACGATGAGCCACGAGCTGCGCACGCCCCTCAACGCGATCCTCGGCTTCTCGGAAGTGATCTCCAACGAGATCCTCGGGCCCGTCGGCAACGCGACCTACAAGGAATATGTCGACGACATCCACACGTCGGGCCAGCACCTGCTCGATCTCATCAACGAGATCCTCGACCTCTCGCGCGTGGAGGCCGGCCGCTACACGCTGAACGAGGAGGCGGTCGATCTCGTCTCGATCGCCCGCGACTCGCGCCATTTCGTGCAGATGAAGGCGGATGCGAAGGCGATCACCATCGTCGAGAAATACGAGCCCGGCCTGCCCCAGCTGTGGGGCGATCCGCGCTCGCTCCGGCAGGTGGTGCTGAACCTCCTGTCGAACGCCGTGAAGTTCACGCCGGAACGCGGACAGATCGTGCTCCGGGTCGGCTGGACGGCCGGCGGCGGACAGTATGTCTCGGTGCGCGACAACGGCCCCGGCATTCCCGCCGACGAGATTCCGATCGTCCTGTCATCGTTCGGGCAGGGATCGAGCGCCATCAAGAGCGCCGAGCAGGGAACGGGCCTCGGACTGCCCATCGTGCAGGCGCTGGTGAAGCTGCACGACGGCGAGTTCGAGCTGCACTCCAAGCTGCGGCAGGGCACCGAGGCCATCGCCATCTTCCCGCACGCCCGCGTGCTCGAAGTGATGCCGGCCATGCCGGAATTCGCCTGAAGGTGATCGCCGCGTCGTTGCGCCCGGCAGAGCACCCGCCTATGTCGCCGTGATGACCGCCCTCTCTGCCGCCGCCGTCCCGTCGCCCTGCATCGCCCTCTGCGTTCTCGATACGGCCACCGGTTGGTGCCGTGGCTGCGGGCGCACGATCGAGGAGATCATGGCCTGGGGCGGCGCGTCCGACATACGGAAGGCCGAAATTCTGGCCGACTTGCCCGCTCGCCTCGCGGCGCCGAGACCGCTCGGCGGATCGGCGCTCTGACGATGGGGCGGCGCTGGGCTCTCCTTGCGATCCTGGTCGTCATCGCGGCGGCCGTCGTCTGGCTGATGCTCGGCGACGTCGGCACCGCGACGGGGCTCGGCGAAGACCGCTTCGCCTCGCTCGTCTATACCGGCATCTGGTGCTGCGTTCTCGGCGCCGGTCTCGTGACGGCGTTCCGCGGCCGGGCCCGCGAAGCTCTGCGCAGCGCGGCGATCTGGATCGTCGCCTTCGCGGCCCTTATCGGCGCCTATGCCTTCGCCGACGAGGTCCGCGGCGTCGGTGACCGGATGCTGGCCGTGCTCCTGCCCGGACGCGCCGTCTCGACCACCGGTGCGGATGGCAGCCGGGTTCTCGTGGCGCGCGCCGGCGACGCACATTTCCATGTCGATGCCACCGCGAACGGGCGCCCCGTCTCGTTCCTCGTCGACACCGGCGCCAGCGTCGTGGCACTCGGGCGCGACGTCGCCGAGACCATCGGCATCGACACGGCGTCGCTTCGCTACGATGCGCGCATCCAGACCGCCAACGGCATCGCCGCCGCTGCGCCGATCGTCATCGACAGCCTTCGTGTCGGCGCGATCGAGCGGCGCAACGTGCGGGCCGTGGTGACGGACGGGCCGGGCCTCGGGCTCGGCCTGCTCGGCATGAGCTTCCTCGGCACGCTCTCGTCCTTCGACTTTCGCGGCGACCGGCTGATCCTGACGGATTGACGACCCGACACCTCAGGCGGCCGCGCTCTGCCCCGTCGGCAACTCGACCTCGGCGAAGGCCTCAAGGATCAGCTCCGGCCGGGCATCCGCGCGCGGCGCGCCCTCCGAAAGGACCTGCCGCCAGCGCCGCGCTCCCGGCAGCCCCGTGAACAGGCCGAGCATGTGACGGGTCACCTGACCCAGCCGCCCGCCTCGCGCCACGTGACGCCCGGAATAGTCCACCATCGATCCGAGCACGGCGGGATAGTCGATCGCCTCTCTCGCCCGTCCGTGCACGAACGGACCGACCTCGGCGAGACCGGCGGGATCGGCATAGATGCCGCGGCCCATCATCACGCCGTCGACGCGGCCGAGATGCGACGCAGCGTCGGCGACGGTCGCGAGGCCGCCGTTGAGCCCGACGAACATCGAGGGCAGGCGTTGCTTCAGGCGGAAGACGCGCTCGTAGTCGAGCGGCGGGATGTCTCGATTCTCCTTCGGGCTCAGCCCCTGCAGCCAGGCCTTGCGCGCGTGCACCCAGATGGCGGAGACGCCGGCATCGACCGAGCAATCGGCCAAGGCGTCCAGCGCGGGTTCCGGGTCCTGCTCGTCGACGCCGATCCGGCATTTGACGGTGACGGGCACGTCGACGGCCTCTCGCATCGCGGCGAGACACCGGCCGACGAGCTCGGGCTCACGCATCAGGCAGGCGCCGAAGGCCCCGGACTGGACGCGATCGGACGGGCAGCCGACATTGAGGTTGATCTCGCGGTAGCCGAAGCCGGCACCGATGCGGGCAGCCTCTGCGAGCTTCCCCGGGTCCGACCCGCCGATCTGGAGGGCGACGGGCTGCTCGGCGGCGTCGAAGCCGAGCAGGCGTTCGCGGTCGCCGTGGAGGATCGCGTCGGCCACCACCATCTCGGTATAAAGAAGGGCGTCGGCGCTCAGCAGGCGGTGGAAGAACCGGCAGTGACGATCGGTCCAATCGATCATCGGCGCCACGGCGAAGATCGGGCCTTGGCCGTAGAGGCGCCTTGCCGCCGGGGTTTCGAGAGCTTCGGAGGTCATGGATCTTTCTCTGCCCGTTCGCTCGACCATCCGCAACCGCCGAGCCTGTCGTGCCCGCGCGAAGGGTTTGGGGAGGGACCGGCACCCGCTTTGCAAATTCGGAGGGATTGCCTATAGGTTCGCCGCTTGAACGCGCCCAGCGCCTCCGCGAGGAAATTGCCTTGTCTTCCACGTTCGACCGAGTCGCCGACATCATCGCCGAGACGAGCGAGATCGATCGGTCTCAGATCACCCCCGAAAGCCACACGATCGACGATCTCGGCATCGACTCCCTCGACTTCCTCGACATCGTCTTTGCGATCGACAAGGAGTTCGGCATCAAGATCCCGCTCGAGAAGTGGACGCAGCGCGTCAACGAGGGCGATGCCAACACCGAGGAATACTTCGTCATGAAGAACCTCTGCGCGCGCATCGACGAGCTACGGGCTGCCAAGGGCGCCTGAGCCGCAGCGATGAGGACGCCCAGCGCCCCGCGCGCCGGGACACGAGACGAGACCGACCGCCGGAGCCGCCCCCTCGCATCGGCGTTTCGGCCGAGACGATGGAACGGACGATGACCCAAGCGCCGCGCGACGTGCTGATAACCGGCCTCGGACTCGTCTCCTCGCTCGGCGAGGGCGTGGATGCGCATCTCGCCCGTCTCACCGGCGCAGGCTCGCAGCCGACGATCGAGGCCGAGCGCTTCGCGCCGCATTTCGTGCATCCCCTGCCCGCGATCGACTGGTCCCGCCAGATCCCGAAGAAGGGCGACCAGCGGCAGATGGAGACCTGGCAGAAGCTCGGTGTCTATGCCGCCGGCCTGGCGCTCGAGGATGCCGAGATCGCGCCGGACGAGGCCACGCGGTCGCAGATCGACATGATCGTCTCGGCGGGTGGCGGGGAGCGCGACCCGGACGTCGATGCGCTCGTGATGGCGCGTGCGCGCGGAGCGGACGATCCGCAGCCGCTGATGAACGAGCTTCTGTCCAGCGAGCTGCGCCCGACGCTCTTCCTCGCGCAGCTCTCCAACCTGATGGCCGGCAACATCTCGATCGTCCATAAGGTGACGGGATCGTCGCGTACCTTCATGGGCGAGGAGAGCGCGGGTATGTCGGCCGTCCAGATCGCCTCGGCGCGCATCCGGTCCGGCCAGAGCCGCATCTGCCTCGTCGGCGGCGCCTTCTCGTCGGAGCGCAAGGATCTGCTGCTCAACTACGAGCTCGGCGGCTTCCTGCTGCGCGACGAATGGCGGCCGGTCTCGGCGCGAACGGACGAACGGGCCGGGCTGGTGCCGGGCAGCATCGGCGCCTTTCTCGTGCTGGAGGACGCAGAGCACGCGAGCGAGCGCGGCGCCACCGGCTATGCGCGCCTTCGCTTCGTGGCCGGCGATCGCGGATCGCGCGAGCCCGAACGCTTCGCCGGACGCCTCGACCGACTGCTCGGCGAGAGCGGCGCGGCGGACGACGACCTTCTCGTGCTGTCGGGCGCAACGGGCCTCGGCGCGGAAACCGCGGTCGAGCGCGAGACCGTTTTGCGGCGCTTCCCCCGCGCCGCGCAGCGCGCCTACGGCACGATGACCGGCCACGGGTTCGAGGCGCAGTTCCCGGCCGGCGTGGCGCTCGGCGCCGCTCTCCTCTCGGCGTCCGCGATCCCCGCACCGGCCGCGGGCGGCGAGGAACGCGCCGCCGGTTTCGCGCCGAAGCAGGTGCTCGTGACCGGCGTCGGTCACGTTCGCGGCGAAGGCGTCTGCCTTCTGGAGCCGGTGGGGGCGTCCTGATGCCGGGGCGCTCGACGACCGACATATCGATGGACAAGGCGGGCGCGGCGCCCGCGCGCAACGGCGGATCGAAGACACCATGACGCAGAGCGACCTCGATTTCCTCGGCCGGCCCGTCGTCGCGGTCACCGGCATCGGCGTCGTCTCGTCGCTCGGGCGCGGCGTCGACGACAATTGGGCCGCGTTGACGGCCGGGCGGTCGGGCATCCACCGCATCACGCGCTTCGCCACCGACAACCTTCGCACCACGATCGCCGGCACCGTCGATTTCATGGACGTCGAGCCCTGGAGCGGCATCGACCTCTCCTACGCCTTGGCCGAGGCCGCGGGGCTGGAGGCGATCGAGCGCGCCGGGCTCGATCCTCGCGCCTTCGACGCGCCGCTATTTCTCGCGGCACCCCCCATCGAGCTGGAATGGTCGCAGCGCCTCGCGCTCGACAAGCTGACGGGCGAAGCGCGCGAAGAGGCGGGCTACGACAGGCTGATGGAGCTCGCCCGCTCCAACCGCTCGAAGCGCATCTACGACCTGACGCTCTTCGGCGGCATCTCCGAGCGGCTCGCCGACCGCCTGGGAACGCGCGGCCTGCCGGTGACACTCTCCACCGCCTGCGCTTCGGGCGCGAGCGCCATCCAGCTCGGCGTCGAAGCCATCCGGCGCGGCGATGCCGAGCGCTGCATCGCCATCGGCACCGACGGCTCGGTGGGCGCCGAAGCCCTCATTCGCTTCTCGCTCCTCTCCGCCCTCTCCACCCAGAACGAGGTGCCGGAGCGGGCGTCGAAGCCTTTCTCGAAAGACCGCGACGGGTTCGTGATGGCCGAAGGCGCCGGTGCGCTCGTGCTCGAATCGCTGGCCTCGGCGCGGGCGCGCGGCGCCGAGGTGCTCGGCGTCCTCCTCGGCGTCGGCGAGAAGGCGGACGATTTCCACCGCACCCGCTCGAAGCCCGACGGCTCGCCGATCATCGCGACGATCCGCGCAGGGCTCGACGATGCCGGCCTGACGCCCGCCGACATCGGCTACGTCAACGCGCACGGCACCTCGACGCCCGAGAACGACCGAATGGAGGCCACGGGCCTCACCGCCGTGTTCGGCGAGGCCATCGGCTCGACGCCGGTCTCGTCGAACAAGTCGATGATCGGCCACACGCTGACGGCGGCGGGCGCGATCGAGGCGGTGTTCTCGATCCTCTCGATGCGCGAGGGCACCCTGCCCCCGACGATCAACCACGATCAGCCCGACCCCGCTATCGCGCTCGACCTCGTGCCGAATGTCGCCCGCCGGGCCGACGTCTCGGCGGTCCTGTCCAATTCCTTCGGCTTCGGCGGCCAGAACGTCTCGCTCGTCATCGGGCGCGAACCGCGCTGACGGCGCGACCCTTCTTCGAGGACGATCATCCATGCGTGCCCTTCAACTCGTCGGCGACCGCGATCTGCGCCGTGTCGACATCGCCGAGCCCGGCGCTCCCGGTCCGGGCGAGGTGACCCTTCGCATCCAGGTGGTGGCGCTCAACCATATCGACGTCTGGGGCTGGCGCGGCATGGCCTTCGCCAAGCGCAAGATGCCGCTGACGATCGGCGCGGAGGCGTCGGGCGTCGTCGAGGCGCTGGGTCCGGGCACGTCGGGGCTGGTTCCCGGCCAGCTCGTCTCGATCTACGGCGCGCGCACCTGCGGTCTCTGCCGGCACTGCTGCGCCAAGCGCGACAATCTCTGCGAGCATGTCGAGGGCGTCCACGGCTTCCATCTCGACGGTTTCGCGCAGGAGCGCATCAACCTGCCCGCCCGCCTTCTCGTGCCCGCGCCGCCCGGCTGTGACGCGGTGGGCGCGGCGCTCGCGCCCGTCACTTTCGGCACGGTCGAGCACATGCTCTTCGACAACGCCAAGCTTGAGCCCGGCGAGACCATCCTCATTCATGCCGGCGGCTCCGGCATCGGCACCGCCGCCATCCAGCTCGCCAAGCGTCAGGGCGCGACCGTGATCACGACCGTCGGGTCCGACGACAAGATCGAGGGCGCCAAGCGGCTCGGCGCCGATCACGTCATCAACTACCGCACCGACCGGTTCGAGGGCGTGGTGCGCAAGCTGACGAAGAAGAAGGGCGTCGACGTCGTCTTCGAGCATGTCGGCAAGGACACGATGGCGGCCTCGATGTTCTGCCTGAAGCGCGGCGGGCGGCTCGTCACCTGCGGCTCGACCTCGGGCGTCTCGGCCGAGATCAACCTGATGATGCTGTTCCAGCAGCAGCTACGCCTGATCGGCTCCTTCGGCTGCCGCATGGAGAACATGGCCGACGCCATGCAGAAGATGGCGCGGGGCCTCGTCTCGCCGGTGATCGACACCGAGATCGGCCTGGACGACATCGCCGTGGCACTGGAGCGGATGGAGGGCCGCAAGGTCTTCGGCAAGATCGTGCTGCGCATGGACGGGGAAAGCCGGTCCGCCGCGGCATGAACCCCAGACTCGCCAAGGCTTGGAAGATCCAGAAAAAGGCGCGCGACGTCGTCGCCGCGCAGGCGCTGTTCGCGATCCTCCGGGTGCTGCGCCGTCTGCCGCCGCAGACGGGGCTGCGGGTCGCCGACCGCATGGCCCGACTGATCGGCCCCTTCACGCCGCGCCACCGGCTGGCGCTCGAAAACCTGCGTCTCGCCTACCCCGAGAAGGACGCGGCCTGGATCGAGGCGACGGCGCGCGCCAACTGGGGGCAGATGGGGCGCATCGCCGCCGAGTACGTCTTCCTGGACGCGATCTTCGACTACGATCCCGAACGTCCCCCGGGTGAGGGTCTTGTCGAAGTCGAAGGCATGGAGCGCTTCGTCGCCCTTCGCGACGATCCGCGCCCGATCATCTTCTTCACCGGGCATCTCGGCTGCTTCGAGCTTCTGCCGATCTGTGCTGCGACTTTTGGTCTCGATGTGACCGCCCTCTTCCGCCCGCCCAACAACCGCGTCATCGCCCGCGAGGTGCTGGCCGCCCGACGCACGCGCGGCGGCCACCTCGTGCCCTCGAAGGCGGGTGCGGCCTGGGCTCTGGCCGGCAAGCTGCAGGCCGGCGGCAATGTCGGCATGCTGGTGGACCAGAAGTTCGCCAAGGGCGAACCGACGACCTTCTTCGGCCGGCCCTGCCGCACCAACCCGCTTCTGCCCAAGCTCGCTCGGCAGTTCGACTGCGACGTCTATCCGGCCCGGGCCGTGCGCCTGCCGGGCGGCCGCTACCGGCTGATTCTCGAGCCGAAGCTCGACCTGCCGCGCGGCGCCAACGGGGAAATCGACATCCGCGCCTCCTGCCAGGCGCTCAACGACGTGGTGGAGCGCTGGGTCCGCGACACGCCGGAGCAGTGGATGTGGTTCCACCGTCGGTGGCAGTTCAGCTGACGCCGCCCGCCGCTTGGTTCCAGCACAACGACATCGCGACGCCCAATTTTCTTTTTTTTCAGACCTTCCCGGCATCGTGACGCCGAAGGGTGGCCTGACGATGCTTCTGAAGCTTCTACGCAGATACGGTCTGACGATGCTCGGTGCCGGCGCTGTGCTGGCAACGATCGCGGGTTCGGGCGTCTATCTCGGACGGGTGGCCATCGACGAGCTCATCGACGGCAACGTCCAGGAGATCGGCCGGCATTTCGCATCCTTCGTCGTCGCCGATCCTGATGCCCTTGGTACCTTGCTGACGCAGATCTCCCGCAGCCCCGACGAGGAGGCCCGGGTGCGCAACGTCGCGGACGCTTCGGGCATATCGAGCTTTGCCATCTTCGATCTCGAGGGCGAGCAGGTCTTCGCCTCGCGCTCTGACCGCTACACCTGGCTGATGCGCGAGCGTCCCGGCGGCACGATCTCGCAGGACAAGCTGGGCGCGGCCCTCGTCGAGCGCGCGGGGGACTGGACGGAGGTCAAGGATCTCGAAACCGATATGCCGGTGGTGATCGTGCCGCTCGATCGCGACGGTCAGCGGTTCGGCTTCCTCTCCGTGCAGACCAGCACCGCTTCCATCCGCGCCGTCTACACCTCGGTCATCGCCACTTCGGTCGGCGTTCTCTTCCTCGTCGTCTTCGTCAGCACCGGGCTCCCTGGACTGATCTATCTCCAGCGCCGCTGGCGGATCGAGCAGGCCGACGAACAGATCCAGTTTCTCGCCAACTATGACTCGCTGACCCATCTGCTCAACCGCCACCGGATGCAGGAGGAGTGCGAGAAGGTTCTGGCGACGTCGCGCGCGACGCGCGAGCAGATGGCGTTCTGGAGCCTCGACATCGCCGGTCTCGCCGACATCAACAGTGCGCAGGGTCAGCCCTTCGGCGACGAACTGCTGCGGGTGGTGGCGAAACGTCTGCTGACGGTCGCCGATCCAAGCGATCTCGTGGCGCGCCTCGGCGCCGACGATTTCCTGATCCTGCAACGACGGGTCGCCGACTCCGACGACATCGAGGCGCTGGCGCAACGGATCCGCCAGTCGGTGGAACTTCCCGTCGAGTTCGACGGGCGGGTGGTCACGCCGCATCTATGCATGGGCGTCGTGAACATGCCCGAGCATGGCCGGGTCTTCAACGACATCGCGCGCCACGCCGAACTGGCGCTAATGGTCCACAAGAGTTCGCGCCAGGGCGCCTACACGGCCTACGATCCGTCGATGGACGAGGAGGCGCATCGTCGCCGGATGATCGAAGGCCTGATTCGCACGGCGATCGACTGCGATGGTTTCGAGCTTTTCTATCAGCCGATCGTCTGCGGCAAGTCCCGGCGCCCCATCGGCTTCGAGGCCCTGATCCGGCTTCCCGACGGCAAGGGCAACTACATCTCGCCCGGCGACTTCATTCCTTTCGCCGAAGCACGAGGCTACATCAAGGCGATCGGCAGCTGGGTGATCCGGCAGGCCGCGCGCCAACTGGCCGACCTGCCGGAAGACCTCTTCATCTCGGTCAATCTCTCGGCCGTGCAGTTCCGCGACGGCGATCTCGTCGACATCGTGCGCGGCGCCATCGAGCAGGCGGGAATCGACGGCCGGCGGCTGGAGATCGAGGTCGTCGAGTCGCTGCTGCTCGAGCGCTCGGACGCCATTCTCGACCAGCTCTCGCAGCTGAAGGGTCTCGGCGTCTCCATCGCGATGGACGATTTCGGCACGGGCTATTCGTCGCTCGGCTACCTCTGGCGGTTCCCGTTCGACAAGCTGAAGATCGACCAGTCCTTCATGCTCGCCTTCGGCGAGGGCGAGGCGAACGTCTCGCAGATCATCGAGACGATCATCTCGCTCGGCCACCACATGAACATGAAGGTCACGGTCGAGGGCGTCGAGACGTTCGAGCAGGTCAGCGCCCTCTCCCTCATGGGATGTGACCAGTTGCAGGGCTACTATTTCGGACGACCGATGCCGATCGATCGCATCGCCTCCGAGATGTTGCAGCAGACGTCGCGACGGGTTCTGGTCGACGCGGTCGATCCCGTATCGCCAGAGCCACTGCGCGCCGCTCTCTGACGCCCCGGCGTCGCGACGGAAAGACGCCGACCCGCAGTCGCAGTTGGTCGCCGTGCCGCGGTAACGCTTCGTAAACCGTATTCGCCGAAAGGCTCTAAGTTCGGCCAAATCGATTCAAATACCGCCGAACGAGTTCGAACCGCCGACGTTACCTCCTACGAAGGGGATCGGCCGATGCGTGTATTGATCGTCGAAGATGAACCGTTGATCGCCATGGACCTCGAGGACATCGTCGCCGAGACCTCGGACGCAACCTGCGTCTGGGCGAGAACGGTCAGTGATGGCCTCGAGAAAGCTTTGTCCGATCTCGATTTCGCACTGCTCGACTACAACATCGCGGGCGGCACATCGACACCGGTGGCGCGCCTGCTTCTGTCTCGCGACGTTCCGTTCTGCTTCGTCTCGGCGAGCGTGGGCGAGCTTCCCGCACAGTTTCGCTCGGTCCCGCGTCTTTCGAAGCCCTTCACCGCCGAAGCGGTGCGCCGGATGTTGGCCGCGGCCTAGCGATTGTGTGGTCAATGCTGCAGCAAAACGCCTTCGGCCGCTCATAGGAGCGGCGAGCAACCGGACGGCGAAGGGTGATCTGGCGGCGCTGTGATCGCGCGTTTCGGAAGGTGCTGGCTCCGACATCGGCGTCGGCCGCTCCGACCCCGACTGCCGGGCATCGGCCGCCGGACTGAGCCGTTCCTGCCCCACGGGATCGACCGGGAGACAGCGCAGCCGGTACGCAATACCTTGATCCGGCGCACTGCATCGACGTCATCAGCCGATGGACAGACGCTAGCTCAACTTGGTTATCAATCGCCTAACGGCCGAAGACGCCAGCCAGTCGGCGCTCCCCACAAAAAAAGGGCCGCTCGAGAGCGGCCCTCGATCGTTCGGGTGGCGACGTCAGCGCGTGACGTCTCGCACGGCTGCGCCCGTCGCATCGACCGTGCCGCCCACGTCGCGACCCACGCCGCGCACCGTGTTCGCGCAACCGGAGAGGATCATGACCGTGGCAAGGACGGCGGTGACGGCAGAAAGCTTACGCGACATGAACCTGGCTCCTCGGGGTCCTGAATACGGCAGCAAAACGGCATCGGCGTGCGGCCGTTCCCTCGTATGTGAAAGAATCCTGGGGGACGAGGTGGATCGGTGAGCGAGTCCGCTCGTCGAATGTCGCAAACGGGGTGAACGCAAGGGCGGCCGGACGCCCCCGCCTGCGGCATCGTCGCCGCTCCTTCCGGGACCATCACCGAATTTCGATCGACGCGGGCACGTTCCCGCCCGAGTTTTCTTTCATCTGTCGCGATCAGCACCTATGTCTCGGTACCCATGGGCATCGGCCATGCGCTCGTTCGGGAACGCGGCTGCCCGGTCCGATGCCAGGAAGGACTGTGAATGAAGTGGAAAGACGCCGTCTGGCCGGCCATCGGCATCCTGGCAGTGGTCTTCTCGTGCTGGCTGCTCTACCGCGAAGTGCGCGGTCTCTCTCTCGACGACATCTGGGCGAGCTTCGTCGCCATCCACCCCATGGCCTGGGCCGGGTCGATTGCCGCCGCGGCGCTGGCCTACGTGATGCTCGCCTATTACGATCGGCTGGCGCTTCGCCATGTCGGACGCAGCGTGCCGTTTCCCTTCGTGGCGGCGACGTCCTTCACCACCTATGCGCTGTCGCACAACATCGGCGCGTCCGTCTTTTCCGGCGCCGTGGTGCGCTATCGCGCCTACAGTTCGCGCGGGCTGACGCCCTCGGAGATCGCGCTCCTCATCGCGTTCTGTTCGTTCACCTTCGGGCTGGGCGTGCTGCTCGTCACCTCGGTCACGCTGGTCATTCATCCCACCATCGTCCAGCGCTACTTCGATGTCTCGCCGGTCATTCCGACCCTTCTCGCCGTCGCGATCCTCATCGGCATCGCGCTCTACGTGCTCGGCAGCCTGAAGGGGTTCAAGCCGCTGCAGATCGGCAAGTTCGTGCTGCGCTATCCCCGTCGCGACGTGGTGGTCCGGCAGCTTCTCGCAGCGCCGCTGGAGATCGTCGCCGCCGCCGGCATCATCTACTTCGCCCTGCCCGAAGCGTCGAACCCCGGCTTCGTGGTGGTGCTCGCGATCTTCGTGGTGTCGTTTTCGCTGGCGCTCGTCTCGCACGCGCCGGGGGGCCTCGGCGTGCTCGAGGTCACCTTCCTCGCCGGCCTCTCCGACGTTCCCGAGACCGACGTGCTCGCTGCCCTCCTGGTCTTCCGCATCCTCTACCTGCTCGTGCCGTTCGCGGTGGCGATCGTCTTCGTGCTGGTGTTCGAGCAGAACGCGATGTGGCGGCGAAAGGGCGAACAGGCAGCGGCGCGAAAGCCCGGTTGACCGACTCGTCGGCAGGCGGACGACGCCCCGCCCCGCCAGACCCTGACCTCACCGGTCCTGGCGCCGCTGCCACATCTCTTCGCCGACGCGGCAATTGGTCTGCGGCCCGGCGGCGGCGGGGACGGCGGGCGGGCGCATCGCCTCGCGCCGCGGCGGCTCCGGCCAGAGACCGGCGAGTTCGATCACCAACTTGCGACGCACGGCATCGGGAAACTGCCCCCACTCGTTGACGGGGATCATGAAGGCGCCGGGACCGCCGATCACGCAGTCGGTGTAGTAGCGGTCGAGATGCTCGATCGAGCCCCATCCCGCGTCGTAGCCGCCGCGTGTCATCAGCGGCAAACCGTTGATGACGATGCCGCGCGCCACAGCCGCGTCGCGGGCCTGCGTCACCGGCCGGCCCTGGTTGTTCGGGCCATCGCCGGAAATGTCGATGACGCGGCGAATACCTTCGAAGCCGTTGTTCTCGAACATCGGCGCGACGAAATCGATCGCCGCTGCGATCGACGTGCGCCGCAGCCGGTCCGGCTCGGCGTTCGAGAGGCGATAGGCGAAGGATTCCGCGGCCTCCTTGCCGTCCACGAGCGTCCAGGGAATGACCACGGCCTGCGAGAGTTCGCCGGCCCATTCGACATAGGTCAGCGCGACCTTGCCGTGGATGCCGTCGGCGATGGCCTTCTGCACCTCGGGGCTGCGCAGCGCCGCGATGTAGCCGTCGCGCTGGATCTCCTGCTCGGCCCGGTCCATCGACCAGGACACGTCGACCGCCAGCACCAGTTCGACATCGACCGGCATCTCTGCCGCTTGGGCCTTGCCGACCGAAGGCGGGAGCCAGAAGGCGAGACAGGCAGCGAGCAGGGCTGGAACGGTTCGCATCGCGTATCGTCCGCCGCGATCGGTGCGGTGGCAATTCACGAAATCGTAACGATCGTCTCACTGAGTGCGTGTCAGCCCGGTACAACTTTCGAGCGCTAAAACGGGCGGAGCCATCGGAAGACCGGGACGCGCATGAGTATCGACGTACAAGGGCGAGCTTCGCCCCACTCCACCCCCGCGATCGTCGCGCGCCTTCCGGTGACATGGGGGCTGATCGCGCTCGCCTGTGCCATCGTCGCGATCCTCCTGTCGCTGCCGCTGCATCTGCCGGTCGGGCCGATGTACTGGGACGTCGTGGTCTATCTCGACGGAGCGCAGCGCGTGCTGGCCGGGCAGATCCCGTCGGTGGACTTCTTCGCGCCGGTCGGACCCATCGGCTACTGGCTGATGGCCTTGGGCGAGCTGATCTTTCCGCGTGGGCAGCCGCTGCTCCTCGTCCAGTGGATGTTCCTGCTCGTCACGTTGCCCCCGCTCCTGCCGGTCATCGCGGCGATCGAGCGGCAGTCGCGGGCACGGGCGGTCGGGCTGCTCCTGCCCTTCCTCGTGTTCCAGCTCGTGCCGATCAACGTCGAGCAATACGCCAACTTTCCCGGCGTCGACGGCTACGGCATCTACAACCGTCAGGTCACCGAACTCCTCTACGTGCTCGCGGCCGCGCTGGTCTTCGAGCGCCGCCAGTCGGTGCTGCTCTTCGTGATCGCGTGGTCCTGCACGGCGCTCTTCCTTCTCAAGATCACCGGCTTCGCGGCGGCCGGCCTCCTCTGCGCCTTTGCCTTCGCTGCCGGCCGCGTGCGCCTCGGTGTGGCCCTCGCCGCCCTCGCCGTGCTCGCAGGCGTCCTCGCAGGGCTCGAACTCACCACCGGCTTCGTGCGGGCGTACGTCACCGACATTCTCTCGCTTCTCGGGATGAACGAAGGGCTGCTCCTGCCGCGCTTCCTGCAGGCCGCCTCGATGCATTTCGGCATTCTCGGGTCCGGTCTGCTGCTCGTCGCGGCGCTCGCGACCGTCGACGCCCGCCTGCTGCGCGAGGACGCCGCGCGGGTGCTCGACCGGCCCGGGCTGCCGGCGATCGCCGCGCTGATCGACCGCGACGTCGTCTGGCTGGCGGCGTTTCTCGCGATCGGCCTGTTCTTCGAGAGCCAGAACACCGGCGGTCAGGCGTTCATCTTCCTCTGGCCGGTGCTGTTCGTGATCGTCGCCCGCGCGCCGCGCCTGCCCGCCCTGCCGATGATCGTGGTCGTCGGGCTCGCGGCCGCCACCGCGCTTCCTCCGCTCGTCAACGTGCTGCACCGGACGATGCGCGCCGCCGTCGGCGAACTGAAGACCGTTCCGGTTCCCGTCGCATCGCTCGGGCGGCTGGGATCGGCGAACCAAAAGCCGGAGATCATCGACGGCGCGCAGGCGCTCATGGCGTCGTATCGTCAGTTTCCCGAAATGTACCAGTCCTTTGCCGACGGCCATCGGCTGCCGGGTTACTTCCTCTATGCGGACATCGAGTTCCAGGTCGCCTGGCTTCTGGCGACGCAGGATGGCGTCGAGGCGATCCGGGCCTACGAGGCGAGGACCGGCACGCACTTCGGGACGATCCTCAGCCTGAACTTCGTCAATCCGTTCCCCACGATCCTCCGGCGTGAGGCGCCGCGGCGCGTGGCGATCGGCGCCGATCCCTACCGCGCCGTGCCGCCGCCGAATGCGGCGACGCTCGCGGCCGTCGAGGCGACCGATCTCGTGCTCTACCCGCGCTGCCCGATCACCACCGCCAACATGCGCCTGCGCGAGATCTACGCGCCCGCATTGGCCGACCACGTGAGCGTCGAACTCTCGCCCTGCTGGACCGGCCTCGTGCGGCCGGGCCTGATCGCTGCGAACTGAAACGCGCGAAGGCCGGGCGTCGCCGCCCGGCCTTCGCCAACCCCTTGCGGACGCGATCAGCCGACTTGCGACTTCACGAAGCTCGTGACGATCGAGACGATGCCGCGGCCGAGGAGGTCGTCCAGCGCGTCGCAGAACTGATCGACATTGTCGTGGGAGCAGATCAGCGGCGGCTCGAGGCGGATGACGTTGCGGTTGTATTCGGTGAAGGCGACGAGGCAGTCGTAGTCCTTCAGCATCAGCGCGCCGATGAAGCCCGAGAGCGAGCCCTTGAGCTTCTCGTCGAGCAGCGCCACCATCGGCCGCAGCGCGAAGGGCAGCGTCTTCGAGAAGTCGTGGAACTCGAGGCCCACCATCAAGCCGCGACCGCGCACCTCCTTGATGAGCGAGGGGTACTTCTCCTGAAGGGCGCGCAGGCGCTCCAGCAGATAGTCGCCGACGACCGCCGCGTTGCCGATCAGATCCTCGTCGTAGAGCGTGTTCAGCGCCTCGATCGAGGTGGCGCAGCCCTCGCCGATGCCACCGAACGTCGCGTGGGCGTGGATCATCGCCGTCTTCGGCGTGCCGTAGGCCTTCATGTAGACGTCGCGGCGCGCCACCATCGCGGCCATCGCCGCCTTGCCGCCGCCGAAGCTCTTGGCGAGCGCCGTCACGTCGGGCACCACGCCGTGGTGCTCGAAGGCATAGAACTTGCCCGACCGCCCGTAGCCGCACTGCACCTCGTCGGCGACCCAGATCACCTTGTGCTGGTCGCACAGCGCGCGCACGCCCTGCCAGTATTCGGTGGAGGCCTCGATGATGCCGCCGCCGCCCTGGATCGTCTCGAGCACGACGACGCCGACATCGGGATCGGAGCGCACCACGGCGGTGAGCGCGGCGAGATCGCCGAAGGGCACCTTGTAGGTGTTGTCGACGAGCTTGAACTCGCCCTTGTAGAGCGGCGAATCGGTGATCGACAGCACGCCCTTGGTCTTGCCGTGGAACGAGTTCTCGGCATGCACGATCTTGCAGTTCTTGCGGCCCGACGCGCGCTCGGCCACCTTGATCGCGGCCTCCATCGCTTCCGAGCCTGAGGAGCCGAGGAACACCATGTCGAGATCGCCCGGCGAGCAGGCCGCGACATTCTTCGCCAGCGCCGCCGCGTATTGCGACAGGAAGGCGATGGCGATCTCGTGGCGCTTCTCGTCCTGGAACTGCTGGCGGGCGGCGAGGATGCGCGGATGGTTGTGGCCGAAGGCGAGCGAGCCGAAGCCGCCGAAGAAGTCGAGGATCTTGCGGCCGTTCTGGTCCACGTAGAACATGCCCTCGGCACGCTCCACCTTGACCTTGTGGAAGCCGAGCAGCTTCATGAAGTGAAACTGGCCGGGGTTGATGTGCTCCTTGAAGAGGTCCGCCATGGTGCCGACGTCCATGGCCTTGGCCTGGTCGAGGGTCAGCATGTCGGGCTTGGCCGGCCCGACGCGCGCGGCGGCGTCGAGCGAGGGAGGGGCGGCGATCGGGCGATCCAGCATGGGGGCGGTCCTCACTCGGCGGGATGGGCGAAGGCGGCGGCGGGTGCCGAACGACCCTCCTTCGACGCCCGGTACTCGGAATAGGCTGCGATCAGCATGTCTTCGTCGCGGTACTGCGGCACCCAGCCGAGCTGGCGCTTGCCCTTCGACACGTCGAGCACGCATTCCTCGTCGGCGATGAGATATTGCTCGGGGTCCATCAGCGGCCGGTTCAGCGCATCGAGGAGGTCGAGCGTCTTCTTCACCGCCCAGCCCGGCGTCGGCACCAGCAGCGACTTCGATCCCGCGTGCTTCACGAGATCGCCGAGCAGCTTGCGCACTGGCGGCGGGTTGAGCGAGCCGAGATTGTAGGCCTCGTTCGGCACGCCCGCCTTCCAGGCGAGGCGCGCGGCCTCGGCGCAGTCGAAGACCGAGATGAACTGATAGGGGTTCTTGCCCGAGCCGATCATTGGCACCGGCAGATTGGCGTCGATGAGCTTGAACAGCTTCTCGAGAATGCCGAGGCGGCCGGGGCCGATGATGAGGCGGGGGCGGAACAGCGAGATGTTCATGCCCCGCGCCCGCCACTCGTGCGCGAGTTCCTCGGTCTTCCACTTCGACAGGCCGTATTCGCCGAGCGGCGCCACCGGATGGTCCTCGGTCATCGGCGTGGTGACGGTGTGGCCGTAGATCATGTCGGTGGTGAAGTGGACGAGGTTCGCAGCCCCCGCCCGGTCCATCGCCTCGATGATGTGGACGGTGCCGTGGTAGTTGACCGGGAAGAAGAAGTCGTGGCGCTTGGCGCGCACCTGCAGCGGCGAGAGCATCTTGGCCGACAGGTTGTAGACCATGTCGTCGGCCGCGATCGGCACCCGCGCCACGGAGGCGGGATCGGTGACGTCGACGCTCATGTGGGCGGCGCGCGCATAGTGCGGCAGCTCGCTTCGGGCGATGTCGGCGACCAGCACCTCCTCGCCCTCGGTGACGAGCTTCTGCGCGAGGTGGCGACCGACGAAACCGTCGCCGCCGAAGATGACATGCTTCACCGGATCACTCCTTCGGATGTGGAAATGGCGGACGCCGACGTCTCGGGGGTCTCCCGACCGCCGTCCTTGGCAATGAAGACCGTGCCGAGGCAGATGAGGGCGATGCCGCCGGCGCGGGCGGGCGTCAGCGCCTCGCCGAACAGCCCCCAGGCGGCAAAGGCCACCACGACGTAGGCCAGCGACAGGAACGGATAGGCATAGGACAGCTCGACCTTCGAGAGCACGAAGAGATGCGAGGCCATCGACGCCACGAAGGTGAGAAGGCCGAGAAAGACGAAGGGGCTGAAGACGATCTGCAGAATCTTCAGGATGGGATTGACGCCCGCGAACGACAGCGGCGCGATCTGCATCATCCCGTGCTTCAGCATGATCTGCGCGGCGGCATTGGTGAAGACGGTGAAGAGGATGAAGGGTATGTAGCGGCTCATCGCCAATCTCCCTGCGGTTGTGTTGCCCGCACCCTAGGCCCACGCCGTCGCGGAGCGGTTAAGGCGAAGGTTTACACGCGGCGCAGACCCGGCCTTTCCCGCCCCAGCGTCAACAAAGCCTTTCGCTCGCCCTGCCTCGGTCAGGCGGCGGCGCGCGCCTCGGCCGGCAGCGTCAGACGCCCGGCCGTGCGGCGCCAGAAATCGGACATGAGCGCGGGGTCGCGTAGGCGCTCCAGCGCCGCCCAGTTCGGAAAGGACTGCGCGAAGGTCTCGGCCGACATGCGCGCGTCCTTGTAGGGATTGACCGCGCCGCCCGCGTCCACCGTGATCGCGTCGAGCGCATCGAGCAGCCGCAGCGTGCGCGCGCCCGCGTTTGGAAAGTCCAGCGTCAGCGTGTAGCCCGGCCGTGGAAAGCTGAGGAGACCGGGGCTCCGGAGGTCGCCGAAGCGCTTCAGCACCGTCAGGAACGACCCCTGCCCGTGCGCGCGGGCGCAATGCATCAGCGCGCCAACGGTGTCGCGCGCGCCCTCACCCGGCACCACGCTCTGGTGCTGGTGCAGGCCGCGGGGGCCATACAGTCGGTTCCAGGCGCCGATCCGGTCGAGCGGGTAGAAGAAGCCGTCGAAGGGCACCGCGTGGGTCTCGGTGCCCGCCTTCGCCTTGCGGAAATACCCCTCGTTGAAGGCGCGCAACGCCAGCCCCTTCAGCGGGCTGACCGGCGGCGTGAACGGAATGCGGGCGAATGGCGGACGGGCGATACCCTCGCGATCACCGCAAGCCGCATGATCGCCGGCGATGAGGTGGCCGCGTCCGAAGCGGCGACCGGTGGCCAGCGAGTCAATCCAGGCCACCGCATACTCGTGGCGCACGTCGGCCTCTTCGGCCATGGCGAAATAATCGTCGAGCCGATCGAAGCGCGTCGTGGTCTGGAGGATCGCGGTGGAAGAAACCGGCATCAGCCGCAGCGTGATCTCGCCCATCAGGCCGGTCAGACCCATGCCGCCGATCGTCGCCGCGAAGAGTTCGGGTTGGGTCTGCCGGGTGCATCGGAGCGGCTGCGGCCGATCGGAACGGCGAAGCGTCAGCGCCTCCACCGCGCGTCCGAGCGTGCCGCGGCGGTGATGGTTCTTGCCGTGCACGTCGTTGGCGACGGCGCCGCCGAGCGTCACGAATTGCGTACCGGGCGTCACCGGCAGAAACCAGCCGAGCGGGGCGGCGGCGCGCGTGATCTCGGCAAGCGTCACGCCGGCGTCGGCGACGAGCACGCCGGTCTCGGCGTCGAGGCTTCGGATCGCCGCGCCGGCCCGGTGATCGACGAGCAGCCCGGCATCGTTCAGGCAGGAGTCGCCGTAGGAGCGCCCGTTGCCGCGCGGCAGCAGGCCGCCGGCGGCGCGCACGAGCGGAAACGGATCGCTCGACTGCCCCGTCGTCGCCGGGCGCCTCGGCACGCGCGGGGTCGCCCGACCCCAGCTGGCATAGGTCTCAGACATAGGCGGCACCGACGAAGAGCAGGCCGCCGAGCCCGATCATGATCTGCGAACGCCAGTCGTTGAGGATGAAGACCACCGGATCCTCGTTCATCTGGCGCCGGCGAGCGAGCACCCAGATGCGCACGACGATGTAGAGAACCAGCGGGCAGAGCGGCCACATCAGATAGGGGTGGTCGTAGAGCTGGCGCACTTCGGCGCTGTCCACGTAGAGCGCGAGCACGAGCACCGAGGCGAAGCCCGAGGCCATGCCGGCCTGGCCGATCGTCTCGAGATCGAGCCCGACATAGCCGCGCCCGCTCGCCTTCGCGTCCGCCCCCTCGCCGCAATCGGCGAGTTCCACGAAGCGCTTCACCAGCGCCAGCGACAGGAAGAAGAAGATCGAGAAGGCCAGCAGCCAGAAGGATTCCATCGACACGATGGCCGCGGCGCCCGCGATGATGCGCATCGTGTAGAGTCCGGCGAGGGTCAGCACGTCGATGAGGAGCATGCGCTTCAGCGCGAAGGAATAGGCGGTCGTCGCGATCATGTAGACGGCGAGCACCGCGGTGAAGGTCGGCGGCAGCAGCGCGCTCAAGGCGAAGGACGCGGCGAAGAGCCCGACGGCGAGCGCGATCCCGTTGGGAATGGGCACCCGGCCGCTGGCGAAGGGCCGGTTGCGCTTGGTCTTGTGGCGCCGGTCGGCGGTGAGGTCCAGCAGGTCGTTGAGAATGTAGACCGACGACGCCGCGAACGAGAAGGCGAGGAACGCGACGCAGGCCGCGGCGACGAGTCCGAAGTCGAGGAAGTCCTGGTTGAGGAGAAGCGGCACGAAGACGAGGACGTTCTTCGACCATTGATGCGGCCGCATCGCCTTGAGGAGGTCGCGGCCGCGGCTGCGACGGTCGGCGATCAACCGCCGCTCCTTCGTGGCGGAGCGCAGCCAGGCGCCGGCCGACCGGTCGGGCTCGACCACCGTCACGGCGTCGGCCGCCTCGAAGAGGCAGACGTCGTCGTGCGAATTGCCGACATAGTCGAAGCCGGTGCCGAAGCAGCGGCCCTGGATGCGCTGCAGCTTGCGCTCGGCCGAGAGGTTGGTTTCGCGGTCGCTGGCGATCACGTCGTCGAAGAGGCCGAGATGGCTGGCCACGGCATTGGCCATTCGCTCGTTGGCGGCGGTCGCGAGCACGATGTGGCGGCCGGCGTCCTTCTCGGCCTGCAGCGTCGCCACGAGCTCGTCGCGGTAGGGCAGCGTCGCGACGTCGAGTTCGACCCGGGCCGCGAGCTCGTCCTTCAGCACGGACTTGCCCGCGAGAGCCCAGCCGAACACGCGCCAGAAACCCAGCGGGTTCTGCCGCGCGAAAAGGAAGAGGCTTTCCCAGAGGAGGTCGCTGCGGATCAGCGTCCCGTCGAGATCGACATAGAGGGGGCGTTCGATGCGGGCGAGGAGTGTGTCCATGAATCGCTTCCCAATCGCCGTCTCGGCGCGGCCGGTTCGAACGAACTTCGACCGCGCGTCCTTTCCGGTGCGTAAACGAGGCAATTCACAGTTGTCGTCCTTCATCGCATGATGAAGAGAGCCGTAACGAAACCGTTCGGAAGCGATCGATTCCAGGCCTGATCGACGGCGTCAGCCGAGATCGGCCACGTCTTCCGGCGACGGCATGGCGGCGGCCGAAGCACCCGGTTCGATCGAGCGAACGACGCGAGCGGGGTTTCCGACAGCAATAGAGAAGGGCGGGATGACGCCCGTCACGAGGCTGCCCGCCCCGATGATCGAGCCGCGCCCGATATGCGTGCCCTTCATCACCTTCGATCCCGTGCCGACGAAGACGTCGTCCTCGATCACCACCGGCCGGCTGATCGCCGGCCAGTCGGGCGCGGCGTAGCGGCGCCCTTCCGCAGCGGTGTTGTGGAAGTCGGTGTCGAAGATCATCACGTCCGCCCCGATCAGGCAGCGCCGGCCGATGGTGACGCCCGCCGCCGAACAGACGACGCCGCCGCTGATCCCGGTGTCGGCGCCGATGTCGATGCGCCCGTCTGGCCCGAGAATGCGCAGGATGGTTGGCGCCCGCACCCCGAGCGCCGTGCCTTCGGGACGGTTGATCATCGCGACGTTGTCGCCGAGGCGCAGGCGGCGCAGGTCGCCGCTGGCGATCGGCAGTCCGTAGAACCGAAGGTTGCGCCCGAGCTGCGCGCCCGCACGCCGCAGCCGTGCACAGGCCACGAAGGTGGATAGTCTCCAGACCAGACCTCGAAGCATCGGCATGTCCTCGTTGATCGCGCGGGTCTTGCCCGTCGACGCATTCCCGTCGCCGTTGGCTACCGCGTTGCGGCAAAGGAAGGAAGGCGAACGATCGACGGTCCGCAGCTCTGCCGCCCCCTCGCCCGTCTGAAACCGGATCGATGCGGTGTCGCCTCGTGGATCACGCCTGCGCGAGAACGAAGCCGGACGCCGCATTCCCGCCAGCCGCACGCGCTAGCCCAGTGCCGACAACGTATCGACCCCGAACCCGAACCTTAGAATTTGAACTAATTTTATCTGAGATTTGATTCGAAGCCGATGAGAATGATTGCAAGTATATTATCCGTTGTCTTTGTCCCGATGTTAAGTTGGCCAATACAATCTCAGGACAGCCCGCGACCAGGCGCGGTTATGGAGATTGTGATGTCGGCTTCCAAGATCGTCGTTTCGAACACTGCAGAACTCACCAAGGCGCTGAAGGCGGCCAAGGGCGGCGAGACCATCTATCTCGAAGGCGGCGGCGACGACTTCTCGGTCAATCTGAACAACGTCTCCTTCGCCAGCAACGTGACCCTGAAGTCTCTCGACGCCGACGACAAGGCCGTGATGAATTCGCTGAAGCTGACGAACGTTTCGAACCTGACGGTCGACGGCGTCAAGTTCGACAGCGTCGGGGTGGAGCGCGCCGCCTGGATGACCGACGTCTTCGTCGAGAATTCGAAGAACATCGCGGTCCTCAACTCGGTGATGGTCGGTGGCGCGACCGCCTTCAACGACGGCAAGGTGGTGGTCGCCGACAACGCGGTTCGGGTGAAGGGTACGGACGGTTTCGTCTTCCAGAACAACGACGTGTCGAAATATAATTTCGGCATGCAGATCACCGAGACGAAGAACGCCGTCATCCTCAACAACAACATCCATGGGCTGCAGGCCGACGGCATGCAGCTCTCGGACGTCGACAAGATCACCATCGACGGCAACAATCTGCACGATTTTCTCGGGTCGGCTTGGTCGATCAATCATAACGACATGATCCAGTTCTTCACAAGCGGGACGAAGACGGCATCGACCGACATCACGATCAAGAACAACGTTCTCGACAGCGGCAAGGGGAATTACACCCAGGCGATCTTCTTCGGCAACGAGTCGAACATCGACTACAAGAACGTGCTGATCGAGAACAACACGATCCATAACAACACCTATCACGGCATCACCGTGTATCAGGCGGACGGGCTGACGATCCGCGGCAACACCGTGCTGATGAACCAGCAGACGCCGTCCGGCGACGGCAAGAACGACGGCATCCACATCATCGTCCCCGTCGGGTCGAAGAACGTGACCGTCGCCGACAACGTGTCCGGTGCCGCCATCCTCCTGAGCTCGCCGGCCAACGCCACGAACAATCTCGTCCTCGACTACAAGAACCCGGCCGCCGCCAACTACTATCTGAAGGTGCTCGACCTCAGCCACCAGACCGACAAGGCCTACGCGGCCGGCATCAAGCTGCTGGGCGACGCCGCCGCCCTGAAGAACCTGCAGGCGGTCGGCTCGTTGCTGACGCGGCCGTCCGACGACCACGGCGCCGTGGTTCCCGGCGTTCCCGCCGGGGGCGGCGCGACGACCCCGGTGGTGCCGCCAACCGATCACGCCGCCGCCGCCCCTGCGTCCGGCACCGGACCGGCCGAGGCCGCGGCCATCGTCAAGACCGGCACCGACGCCGCCGACAAGATGATGGGTGCGGGCGGTCATGACGTTCTCAACGGCGGCGGCGGCCACGACGTCCTCAACGGGCTCGACGGTCACGACACGCTGAACGGCGGCGCCGGAAACGACACGTTGGCGGGCGGCGAAGGCAACGATTCGCTCGACGGCGGCACCGGCAACGACGTCCTCTACGGCGATGCCGGAAACGACATCCTGCGAGGCGGGGACGGCGACGACCAGCTGTTCGGCGGCGATGGCGACGACCAGCTCTTCGGCGGCAGCGGGGCCGACCGGCTCGACGGCGGCAACGGCCACGACCGCCTCGACGGCGGCATCGGCGCCGACACGCTCGGCGGCGGTCTCGGCAACGACACGATCCACGGCGGAGCGGGCGACGACCTCATCCGCGGCGAAGACGGCGACGACACGCTCTTCGGCGAGGACGGCGACGACGGCCTGCGCGGCGGCACGGGCCACGACATCATTCATGGCGGCGCGGGCAACGACATGCTGTGGGGCGAAGACGGCAACGACACGCTGGACGGCGGCGCGGGCCGCGACAACTACTATGGTGGCGCCGGCAACGACACGTTCATCCTGCGCAAGGGCGAGGTCGACGACGACCGCATCAACGACTACGGCAAGGGCGACACCGTCGTGCTGCAGGGCTTCCACGAGGGCTCGACGATCGCGCGGGTGAGCGGCTCGATCTTCGCGATCCACGACACCGACGGAACCTCGGCCCAGTTCCGCGTCGGCGTCACCGACGGCGCCCCGATCAACTGGGTCTTCGCCTGACGGCTCAAACCCGTCGTCGGACCGAACCGCGCGCGGCGGAGGGGATCGGATCCCGTCCGCCGCGCGCTGCGTTCGTCCGCTTCGTTGTGCAGCGCGATAATCTCTTTGCCTTACGGACGATGGCGTCTATAGGCAGACGCGCGATCAACGGGCGTCAGGCCCGCCGATCGTCTGCGCGGGACGCTCCGCGACGAGGACGGTGGTCCGATACGATCCGGCGGCGAGAAAGGCCGGCCTTCAGCGGAGAACGGCCGACTTGAAACTCTCCCAGATCGCCAAGCCGCTCGGCTTCATCGCCATCGCCGCCATTCCCGCCGGCTCGAACCTTCTCCTCACCCTCGTTCTGCTGCGCGGGCTCGGCATCGACGGGTTCGCGTTCTGGTCGCTCGTCGAGCCGATGATGATGATCTTCGGCACCGTGGGCGCGCTCGGCATCCAGTACGGGCTCCTCTTCACCACGGCGAGCGGCGCCAGCGAGCCGCGCCATGGCCTCGGCGCCGCGTTCACGCTGGCCGCGCCCCTCGCCCTCGTCCTCGCCAGTCTCGTCTGGCTGGCATCGCGCCAGTGGCTCGGCCCCGTCGGCTACCTCAGCCTCGTGCTGCCGCTGGTGGCCGAGACGCTGGCGATGCTCGCCATCTCGAGCCTTCGCGGACAGAGGCGCACCGGCGCCTGGATCCTGTTCGAGATGATCCGCTCGCTCGGACTGGTGGCGATCGCGTTCCTGGCGCTCTGGCTGGATCTCTCCTGGGTCAGGAGCGTCGACAGCTTCCTGATCCTGCGCGGCACCTTCACGATGGCGGCCGTGGTCACCGTGGCCTTCGTGCTGAAGGCCCGCCTCGGCGTCGACCGGGCGCTGATGATGCGGATGATCCGTTACGGCCTGCCCATCGCGGGCGCCGCGATGGTGGCGAACATGACCACCAGCGCCGATCGCTTCATCATGGCGACGCTCGACGTCGATCTCTCGGTGATCGCTTCCTACGCGGCGCACCAGCGCCTTACCGGCATCATGGGCGTGCTGACCGTGACGCCGCTCAATCTCTGGTTCGCCGTCGAGGCCATGCGGCGCGACACCGTCGCCGAGGCAGGCTTCTTCCAGGCGGTCGTCATCATCCTGCTCCTCGCCCTCTCGACGCTGATGCTCGGCGCGTTCCTGCTCGCCCCCTTCCTCTGGCCCTGGCTCTTCCCCGGGCTCGAGTTTCATCCCTTCGTGTTCTGCATCCTGACGCTGACGATCGTGCCGCAGGCGCTGGGCATCGTCCTCAACATCGGGGGTTTGCGCGAGAAGAAGACGCATCTCAACGCCCTCGTCGTCGCCTGCGGCACCACGGCGATGCTGGCGCTCGGCTTCCCGCTCATCCACTTCGCCGCAGCCGCCGGTGCGGCGATGGCGCGCCTCGGCACTTACGTCGTGACCGCCACGGCCGGGCGCACCCTGTCGCAGCGCATCTCGCCGGTGCACCACGAGGTCGTCCCGCTCCTGCCGGTGCTCGGCGCCATCGCCGCGGCGATCGGCTCGCTCTTCTACGGCGAGTTGGGGCTGCCGATCTGGCTGATGCCGGTGCTCACGGTCGTGCTCGTGTTGTTCGTGCTGCGGCGGGAAAGCGTGCGCCTTCGGCAGTTGCTGGGTCAGCGTGCGCCCGCCGCACCGGATGCGACGCCGTCGTGAGCGTTCGCTCACGAGATACGGCGTTGGCCGATCGATCGGGAAGCATGGTAAACCGCGCAGCGGAGCCGATACCGATGACAGACGTTGGAATGCGTCGTGCATGAGGCGCCGCAGGCAGGTTCGATGACGAGGAGACCGTCTTGAAGGGCAGATTGATCAAGGCCGCGCTGGTGTCGCTCATGCCGGGCAACGGCTTGCGAAAGCTGCTCTACCGCCGGCTTTTCGGCTTCACGATCCACGAGCGTGCGTCGGTCGGCTGGCTCAGCGTCTTCGCGGTGAAGTCGCTGAGCATCGGCGAGGACACGCGCATCGGCGCGTTCAACGTCTTCAAGGGCCCGATCGACGTCGCCATCGGCGCGCGCACCCGCATCGGCCGCAAGAACGTGTTCACGGCAAACTGGAAGCTCGGGTCGCCGCGCTACGCCGCGATGAAATACACGCCGGAGCTCGCGATCGGCGACGGCTGCCTCATCCTCAACGACCACTACTTCGACGTCTATGGCCGTTTCGAGCTCGGCGACGGCAGCTGGATCGCCGGCGTCGGTAGTCAGTTCTGGACGCATGGCGTCAGCGTCCTCGATCGCGACATCATCATCGGCCGCGGCAACTACATCGGATCGGCCGTGCGCTTCGCGCCGGGCGCCTCGATCGGCAACGACAATCTCGTGGCGATCGGCTCCGTCGTCCTCTCGAAGGTCGAGGGCGACCTCAGCCTCATCTCGGGATTTCCCGCCAAGGCGATCAAGTCGATCGCCGACGCCAAGGCGGAAGGACGATACCGGTTCAGCTTCGACGACTGGGCAGACTGATGCGCAACGAGCCTGCGAGAACGACATGACCGACGCCAGCACGCCGCAGACCGACGACCGAGCGTCGGGCGCGACACCGCCTCGAACCGTGGCCGTGTGCATCGCCGCCTTCAACCGGCGTGAGAAGACGCTGGCCTGCCTCGAAAGTCTGGGCGCTCAAACGCTGCCACCTGAACTCCGCATTGAGATCTACCTCCTCGACGACGCCAGCACCGACGGCACGCCGGACGCGGTGCGCGAGCGCTATCCTCATGTCCACCTCTTCGGGAGCGCAGGCGACCTTTGGTGGGCCGGCGGCATGCGCGTCGCGTACGGCGCGGCGCTGGAGCGCGGACACGACTTCTACATCTGGATGAACGACGACGTCGTCGCCAAGCCGGACGCCGTGGCACGGCTCGTCGCCACCCACGACGAATTGCACGCTCGCCTCGGCGGATCGCACATGATCAGCGGCGCGATGCTCGATCCGCAGACGAAGCAGCCGAGCTATGGCGGGTTCCGCCTGAAGAACCGCCGCTTCCCGCAGCCGTTCCGCATGGTGCTGCCGAGCCCCGACGAGCCGCTGTCCTGCGACCTGATGAACGCCAACATGCTGCTGTTTCCGCGCGAACTCGCCGACCAGTTGGGCAACATCCCGGACGTCTACCAGCACACGCTCGGAGACTGGGACTATGGCCTCAGCGCCCGCAAGCGCGGCGCGGGCCTCTGGCTGGCGCCCGGCTATGTCGGGTTCTGCGCCGCCAACGTCTCGAACCGGCTGCGCTGGGGCGGATCGGGGCTGACGCTGATGCAGCGCTATCGGCAGATGCAGCATCCCCTGGCGCTGCCGCTGCGCTCGCGAGCCGCGTTTCTGCTGCGCCATTTCCCGTGGACGGCGCCGATCTACATTCCCGGTCCCTATCTCAAGCTTCCGTTCGACCATTTTCGCTGGAAGCGCCGCGAAAAGCGGTCCTGACCGATCGCGGGGCTCCCCTGCCGTAGAGGGCGAGGGCCGGTCCTTCCGCTACTTCCGGAAGGCGCGCGACGGATTGCTCGTCAGAACGACGTCGGTCGCCGTGCCCGACACGGTCGACGTCGCCGACGCCACGATGTTGAACACTTTCGTCAGTTCCACCGCGTCGGCGTTCGAGACGTAGAGAATGTCCTTGTCCTGCATCGGGAAGCTCTGAGCCAGGAAATAGGCCGAGGGATCGCGCATGTTGGAGCGGAAGATCACGGGATAGCCCGTTCCCGCCTTGAAATCGACGGGGATGCCCATCCGCGCCAGAATGGCGGGATCGACGAGACGGTAGACGAAGACCTGGCCGGGATCGGCGGAGGCGTCGAGGAGACCGCCCGACTTGCCGACCGCCTCGGCCAGCGTGATGTTCGACTCCTCGAAGTCGATGCGCCCCGTGAGGCCGGACGCGCCGAGCGCCAGGAAGGTGCGCCGCTCGCGGTTCACGAAGATCGTGTCGCCGGGATAGAGGTAGATGTTCTCCTCCGGCTTTTCGAGCAGCGTGTTGAACAGCACCGTCGCCGAGGTGCCGTTGCGCTGCAGCGTGATGTAGCTCTCGGCCCCCGACGCCGTGATGCCCCCGGCCCGCGAGATCGCGTCGAGCACGCGGTCGCCGTTCGGCGTCGTCTCGAACTTGGCCGGCGAGTTGACGTCGCCGAGCACGGAGATCTGGCTGGAGCGGCTCTCCACGAGATTGAGCACGACCTGCGGTTCGATCGCGCGGTCGGCCAGCCGGCGTTCGATGTCGGCCTGCACCTGCGCCATCGAGCGGCCCGCCGCGCGGATTCGGCCGGCGTAAGGCACCGACAAGTTTCCGCCGGTATCGATGGTCTGGCGCGGCAGCGTCACGTAGTTGCCGGGCCGGCTGCCGGCATCGGCGGGCACGAACAGACCGCCGGCCGCCGATTCGAAGATGCTGACCTCGACGACGTCGCCGACGCCGAGCGACACCGACGGTGGTCCGCTTCGCTTCGATCCGAACCCGGCGCTCAGCGACGTGGCCGGCTTCTGCGGGAAGTAGGACAGGACGTTGGGCGTGAGATCGACGAGCGCATAGTCCAGAAGCGGATTGCCCGCCTTCGGACCCTGGATGTGGAAGGCCGCTTCCTGCCGGATCGCCTTGTCGTCGGGGCCGGATCGCGGCAGCGTGGTGCAGGCGGAAACGCCTAGAACCGCAATCAGGGTGCCGCCCGAGCGAAGACCTCTGGTCCACATAAATCGAAGTCTCCCTGATAGTCTGCGCATCTTTCTGTTCCGTACGGCACAAACCGCCGGGGAGCGATGACCGATCCCGCAAGGACCGGACGTTCGAGCGAAGATGGTTGCTGGATCGACACGAATGCTGCACTGCGCGCACGCGCCGATTGCAGGTGCCGCGCCCACGACACGCTCCTTGCGAAACGGCCCTCGATCAGGTCTGGAAGATGCCTTCGCGCTTTGCCGTCACGATCGCCGCCGCAGCCTGTCGGTGGACGAGTGGCGAGGGATGGCTGCCGTCGCGCGTCGCCATAGCCGCCACTCCGGCGCCGGCTCTATGCACCTGCGCAGTCGAGCCAGACAGCGAGACGCGGTAGCTCGCTCCCTCGCGCGCGACGCCGACGACGTTGAGGACGCCGACGCCCCGGTCGGATCGGGGCGTTCCCGGCTCGATCAGAAAAAGCTCGCCCGGCTCCGGTGCATTCGCCAGGAGCAGCGATCGTGCGCCCATCTCGGCGTCGGCGACCAGTACCGAGCGGTAGTCGCGCAGCCGCCAGAGATCGGGCTGCGCGCGATTGCCGAAAAACGGCTGCATGTCGACGACGCCCGCGAGCGGCGCGGGCCGCGTGCGGATCCAGTCCGCCACCCTCCAGCGATTCCCATCCGGAAAGGCATTGTTCTGAGCGGGAGATTGCGCGGCGAGCGTCGTGAACGCGTCCGGTCCGGGCGAAAGGCTTCGCGGCGTGTAGGTGGTCTGGACGATCGGCGCGTGGTCGAAGGAGCGGTCGAGGAAATCCCACCAGTCCTGCATGATGCCCTGCAGACTGCGCCAGTCCTTCGAGGCGTAACTGTCGTTGACGCCGTGTTCCGAGAGGATGTGGGTGAAGGGCCAGCGGCCGCCGAGCCGGCGCACTGCGGAGAGAAGCTCGAAGCGCCGCCGGAAGTGGCCAACATCTTGCGACGACACCTCGCTCGGTGCCGAGGCCGGCACCGCCAGTTGCGCATAGGGTAGAGACAGGCCGTCGCGGGTATCGAGGCCCCGCGCGACATAGCCGAAATTGCCACGCGCATCGGCGGTCGGGCCGCCATCCTCCTGGCCGAAGGAAATGCTGTCGCCGACCGACAGGACGACGGCGCGCCCATCCCATCCCTCCCCGACCGCCAGGCAGGGACCGTAGAGGCCCCCGTCCGAGACGTTGTGTTCGACGTCGCCTTCGGCGAGCCGGCGCAGGTCGAGATCCCCGCCGACGAGTTCGCAGGCTTCGCCGCGGAACGCCTGTCGCACGAGACCGCCCGGCCGGCTGCCGCCGAGCGCGACGCGGTCGAACGTGCGCACGGTGACGTCGCTCCAGGCCGCGATCGTCCCTTCGATCGGATCGGACAGCGCGACGCCGCCGGGCGGCAGGCTGACCCTATCCCGTCCGCCAAACCGCAACCGCCGCGACTCTGCGCCCCATCGAAGCGCTACCCCTTCGATCTCCAGTTCGTTCTCGACGTCGAATTCGGCCGGCCGCCGGGTGCCGCTGAGGCAGAACCAGTTGACGAAGGCGAGACGCAGTCCGGTGATCGGATAGTCCGGCGTCGAAAACGCGATCTGCGAAAGGCGTCCGGCGCTGTCGGGGGTCTGGGCGAGGTAGGATCGGATCGGAGGATGAAGACGCGTGGATGCGAACATCAGGGGCGAGACGGCATCGACGCGAGTCGGGCGTGCCTCTGCCGTTTCACCCCAGCTCGCGCTCAGGAGTCCGGCCGCAGCCCATCGGATCGTATCACGGCGGGTGGGAAGGATTGCAGCACCTCCGATTGATAGAGAGTCGAGGTCGAGCCCGGGCAGGCACCCTCGACGAGAAGAGATGGAAGTGGACCGATTGAGCCGTTGCATATCGCGATGTCGTGATCGGGACCACCCGGTTGGGGACTGGTCGTTCGCCGATATGGCGCGGTGTCCGACGACGGGAATAGATCGCTTGCCTTATGGCTTTAACACTGGTGTTAAATCGGCTCAGCGTCCTGCCGGATGCTTCTATCGTTCCGGCGCGGGTGGTAGGGAAGCTGCGACGCTCTTGCTCGGAAAGTACCCGCCTTTGCCGGCCAGCTCCCGCATCCAGATCAGCATCCTGATCGCCAGCATCGGGCGGGCGACGCTCGCGCGAACCGTCGCCACCGTTCATGCGTCGGCGCGGCAGCTGGGCCTTCCGTTCGAGATCGTGATCGCGGACGATAGCGGCGAGGATCGCGTTGCCGGCATTCTTCGCTCCAAAGGGCTCCTGCATCCCGAAGTTGTGATCGTCGCATCCGGGACGCGCAACATTTCGGTCGCGCGCAATCTGACGGTGGAGCATGCAAGGGGCGAAACCCTCGCCTTCGTCGACGACGACGAATGGGTCGGGCCGGACTGGCTGCACGCCCTCGTGCGTGCGTTGAACGCATCCGGCGCCGATGCGGTGTTCGGGCCGGTGACGGCCCATTATCCCGAAGGCGCCAATCGCTTCATCGTCTGGGGCGATCCGTTCACCAAGTCGCCGGGACCGACCGGCGAGCCGGTTCGCTACGCCTCCACCGCCAATTGCCTGGTGCGGCGCCGCGTCTTCTTCGACCTCGGCCTGCGCTTCGACCCCGCGCTGGGCCGATCCGGCGGCGAGGACGCCGACCTGTTTCGGCGCCTCCAGAAGATGGGCGGCACGCTGGCCTCGGCGCCCGAGGCGCGCATCGACGAGGAGATCGCGCTCGCCCGCTGCCGGCCGCGGGACTTGTGGCGGCGGTCTCTGCGCAAGGGCCAGACCTTCGCGCGGCGCGAGATGAGTCCGGGCCTCTGGTCGCGCATGCGCTTCTTCGTCGGCTCGCTGCTGCGCGCGATGCTCACCCTCGCGGCCTCGATCGCCCTTCTGAGCCTCCGCCGCCAGAACGGCATGCGCATGCTCGTGAAGTCCTGGGTCAATGTCGGCAAGATGCGCGAGCCGCTGCGGCTTCCACTCAACGCCTACTACTGACGCCCTCAAGGACGGCCGCGGCCGCCCAGCGATTGTGAGCGGCGACCGTCAATCCGCGGTCGGCAGGCGGCGCATGGTGAATTCGACGTCACCGTTCGGCAGCAGCCGCCAGCTTTCCACCTGCGTCCAGTAGCCGGCCTTGGGATAGCGTGCGAACCACTCCCGTGCTTTGACGCGTGCATCCGGCCGCGGCAGCGTGAAGGTCTCGCGCACGAAGCTTTCCACGCAGGCAGGGCGGCCGGACGGCGGGTTACGAAGCTGCCGACGCAGCCCATCCAGGGGTGGTTTGGGAGGAGACCGCATGGCAGGTCCAGTTCCGACCTCGAATCGTCGTCGCGAATAGAATCGAAATAGTGTCGAAACAGGCCGTTTCGAGTCGAAACGAGCCGTCTCGGACAGGCGCTCGCGAGAATCATGGTGAATCTCGGGCAGCAGGGGTGCTCTCGTGCTTTCGGCGTGCCGGCGTTGCTGGTACGCGAGACGGGAAGGTCCGCAGAACGCCCGCGCGAGACGGCGAGAAAGACTTGCAGATGGAACGTCCCGAGCTGCCCCAGGGTCTCCCGGAAAACATCGACGAGAAGAAGGATCTCGCCCGGATCTGGTTCGAGGCCCTGCGAGACCGCATCTGCACGGGTCTGGAAGCGCTGGAGGACGAGTTCGGCAGCGAGGACGGCATGCCCGCCGGCCGCTTCGAGCGCACCCCCTGGAGCCGCGACAACGACGGTGGCGGCGGCGTCATGTCGATGATGCACGGCCGCGTCTTCGAGAAGGTCGGCGTTCACACCTCGACGGTCTACGGCGAACTCTCGGAGGATTTCGCCAAGCAGATCCCCGGCGCAGGCGCCGACCGCTCGTTCTGGGCCTCCGGCATCTCGCTGATCGCCCACCCTCGCAATCCCCACGTGCCCGCCGTCCACATGAACACGCGCATGGTCGTCACGACAGGCCAATGGTTCGGCGGCGGCGCCGACCTGACGCCGACGCTCGACCGGCGGCGAATCGCCTCCGACCCGGACACGCAGGCCTTCCATCGCGCCCTCAAGTTCGTCTGCGACCGGCACGCCGTGGCCGATTTCGAGAAGTACAAGGAATGGTGCGACGAGTACTTCTTCCTGCCGCACCGCAACGAGTCGCGCGGCGTCGGCGGCATCTTCTACGACTGGCTGCATTCGCCCGAGGAGAAGGGCGGCTGGGACGCCGACTTCGCCTTCACCAAGGACGTCGGCAAGGCGTTCCTCGTCGTCTACCCGCATCTCGTGCGCCAGAATGCCGGCCACTCGTGGACGGAGGAGGAGCGTGAGGAGCAACTCGTTCGGCGCGGGCGCTACGTCGAGTACAATCTCCTCTACGACCGGGGCACGCTCTTCGGCTTGCGCACGGGCGGGAACGTCCACTCGATCCTCTCCTCGATGCCGCCCGTCGTCAAATGGCCGTGAGCCGCGACTGAAGGCGAGACATCCGCCGCATGAGCCAGCCACTTGAGGCTGAACGATCTTTCGTTCGCGATCCGGCAAGCCTTCCGACAATCAGTTTTGCCGTCTGATGATTTGCCAAGCAAAGCACTTGATTCAGGTGAGAAACTGGCGATCTCTTCCCTTGGGAATACCATCAAGGGAGGTCTTGCCATGTATGAACTGGATTGTGCCGACGTCATTCCGGGCTGCAAGCGCGTCATCCGCGCGGAGTCGAAAGCCGAGGTCATCCGCCGAGCTGTCTCGCAGGCCAAGCAACTCGGTGTGCAGACGATCACTGCCGGTATGATGGACTCGTTCCGCGACCGTCTGCACGAGGCGGACGCCGTTCGTCACTGATCGTTGAATGATACAGAAGACGAGGCGGGCCGAGGCCCGCCTTTTTTATGCCGGACGCTCGTCGAGCATCGCCAGAAGCGCCTCGCGCCCCATCACGAAACCGCTCTGCGCCCACGCGGTCTTGAGCCGCAGGAGATGCCGGCCGAGATCCGGCCCCGCCGCGATGCCGCGCTCCGTGAGATCGTGACCCGACAGCGGGAAGGCCGGAGCGGAAAAGCCGCGGGTCTCCTTGAGGCGACGCCCCCATAGCGCTGCGGTCGCCAGATTG
This sequence comes from Aureimonas pseudogalii, assembly GCF_014196835.1. Lineage (GTDB taxonomy): Bacteria > Pseudomonadota > Alphaproteobacteria > Rhizobiales > Rhizobiaceae > Aureimonas > Aureimonas pseudogalii. The sequence continues at coordinate 39,301 of NZ_JACIEK010000004.1, read as the reverse complement.
TCGGGATCGGCGGCGAGCTTGGGCTGAAGTTGCGCGAGCCCGAGGGCTAGACGATCCGCGATGGCTCCGCGGTCGCCGAAATAGAGTCGCGCGGCGAAGCTCGCATCGCTCTCGTCGCCAAGCGGTTCGCGCTCGCGCGCCCAAGCCACCAGCCGGTCGCGATCGGCATTCGACAGGCGAAGCCGCCGGGCGAGTTCCCCCATGCGATCGGCATCTGGCGGCACGATCGCCTCCAGCCGCAGGATGGGATCGGCCGCGATGCCGTGGGCGGCTTCCGCCTGCATCAACCCATGGATGGCGTCGATCCCCCATTTCTCGCTTTCGGGCAGAACGAGCGAGAGAACGCTGGTCTGGCGCATCCACAGAAGCGCGCGTGACGGATCGGGGGCGGCGAGCAGCTTGCGCAGCTCGGCCCAGACGCGCTCGGGCGAAAGCTGCGTGACGCCCGCCTTCAGCCGCGTGGCGGCGCGAAGCCCCTCGCCGTCCGGCCGCCCCCGGCCGTACCAGGCGAAGAACCGGAAGAAGCGCAGGATGCGGAGCGTGTCCTCCGTGATCCGGTCTTCGGCTTGGCCGATGAAGCGCAGCACGCCGGCCTCGAGATCGGCGACGCCGCCGACGAGGTCGTGGACCTCGCCCGTCGCATCGCAGGTCAGCGCGTTGATCGTGAAGTCGCGGCGTTCGGCGTCGGCCTTCCAGTCACGCCCGAAGGCGACCTTGGCGTGGCGGCCGTCGGTCTCGACGTCGCGCCGCAGCGTCGTCACCTCGAACGCGCGCCCTTCGCGCACGGCCGTGACGGTGCCATGCTCGATGCCGGTCGGCACGGCGCGAAAGCCCGCCGCCTCAATGCGCCGCACCGTCTCGGTCGGCAGCGTCGTCGTGGCCACGTCGATGTCGGTGATGGCCAGTCCCATCAGCGTGTTGCGGACCGCGCCGCCGACCACCCGCGCCTCTTCGCCGCCCGCCGAAAGTGCGGAGAGCAGCGACTGGAGGAGGGGATCGCGGAGCCATTCCGCCTCGATGCGGGTCACCATGCGTAGAGCCTTTCGTAGAGCGTTCGCAGGATGCCGGCGGTGACGCCCCAGATGTGCCGTTCGCCGAACGGCATCGTGTAGAAGTGCCGGATATGGCCCTTCCAGACGCGGCTGTCACGGGCGTGGTGGGCCTCGTCCATGAGGAAGGCGAGCGGCACCTCGAACACGTCGTCCACCTCGGTGGGGTTGGGCCGCAGCGAGAAACCGGGCTGGACGATCGCCAGCACCGGCGTGATCGCGAAGCCCGTGGTGGTGCGGTAGCGCGGCAGGAGGCCCAGCACCTCCACGAACCGGGGGTCCAGACCGACCTCCTCCTGCGCCTCGCGCAGCGCCGCCGCCTCGACGCCAGAGTCGCCGGGATCGACCGCGCCGCCAGGAAAGGCGATCTGGCCGGAATGCGTCCGCAGGCCCGCCGCGCGCGTGGTGAGGAGCACGCTCGCCCCCGCCTCGCGGTCCACGATCCCGACCAGAACGGCGGCCTCGCGGGTCGCGGCCTCGCCGATCGTCGCCTCCAGCTCGGGGTTGAGCCGATGGTCGCCGTCGTCGGGCTCGAAGAGCGCCGCGCCCCGCGCATCGAGCCGATGGCGCAGATCCGCGACGTCGAACATTCCGGCCTGCCCGCTCATGCGCCCGATGCGGAGGGAACCGCGAAGTTCGCGCCGTTCGAGCGCAGGCGCAGGCCTTCCGCCGTCTCCTCGACGAGCCCCGCCAGATCGTAGGCCAGCGAGCGCGTCAGCCGCGCCTCCAGTCCGCCGCGCACGGTGAGGTAGGGGCGAAAGCCCTCGCCGCCCTCGGCAAAGCGCAGCGGATGATCGGGACCGGCCGCGACGAGATCGCCCAAGTTGGTGCGGAAGCTCACGACCTGGTTCGCCCCCTCGCCCGCGACGCTCAACTCCACCGCCACGAAGGGCGCGTCCTCCACGCGGATCGTCATCTTCTCGGCAGGGGTGACGAGCACGAAGCTGCCATCGGCCTCGCGGCGCAGAATGCTGGAGAACAGGCGCACCAGGGCCTCGCGCTCGATTGGCGTTCCCTCGTGGAACCAGCGGCCGTCGGCATCGACGAGCATGTCGATCTCGCCGCAATGCGTGGGGTTCCATCGCTCCACCGGCGGAGCGCCGACGCCCGCCCGCTCGGCCCGCGAGGCGAGCGCTTCGAGGGAGACGCCCGACCCGTCGCGGTCGATCTGATCGTTTCCGCCCTGTGGCATCCTGTCTCCTCTCATATCCGCGCGAGCCGTGGCAGGGCGTCGCCACCGGGCCCGGCGCCGGCCCCGGCGGTCTTATTTTGGCCGGCCTTGCCCGTCACGAAATAGTTGCGCGCCACGTGCTTGCCAGACGACGGGCCAGCCGGTCCAATGGTTCCCGGCGACGTCGGCGATGCCGCGATCCCCCAGCAGGAAGACCGCAGGATGACGATTCTCGCACCCACCGAACCGGTTCTCGACCCGAAGGCGATGGTGGCCCAGGCCGAGACGGCGCTCGCCGACATCGCAGCCGCGCGGGAAGCCGTCGGCCGGGTGATCTTCGGGCAGGAGAGCGTGGTCGAGCAGGTGCTCGTCGCCATCATGGCCGGCGGCCACGCGCTGCTCGTCGGCGTGCCCGGCCTCGCCAAGACCAAGCTCGTGGAGACGCTCGGCGTGGTGCTCGGGCTCGACGCCAAGCGCGTCCAGTTCACGCCCGATCTCATGCCCTCCGACATCGTCGGCACCGAGGTGATGGACCAGGATGCCGGCGGCCGGCGCTCGTTCCGCTTCGTGCGCGGCCCCGTCTTCGCGCAGCTGCTGATGGCCGACGAAATCAACCGCGCCTCGCCGCGCACGCAATCGGCCCTGCTTCAGGCGATGCAGGAATATCACGTCACCGTCGCCGGCGAGCGGCACGACCTGCCCGCCCCGTTCCACGTGCTGGCGACGCAGAACCCGCTGGAGCAGGAGGGCACCTACCCCCTGCCCGAGGCCCAGCTCGACCGCTTCCTGATGCAGGTCGACGTGCACTACCCGACGCTCGACGCCGAGCGGAAGATCCTCCTCGCCACCACCGGCGTCGCCGAAGAGAAGGCCGCCCCGGTGATGTCGGCCGAGCGGTTGCGAGAGATCCAGATGCTGGTGCGCCGCATGCCGGTGCCCGAGACGGTGGTGGAAGCGATTCTCGCGCTCGTGCGCTCGGCGCGCCCCGGCCACGGCTCGAAGGAGGCCGACGCGCACATCGCCTGGGGGCCGGGCCCGCGCGCCAGCCAGTCGCTGATGACCTGCGTGCGCGCCCGCGCGCTTTACGAAGGGCGCCTCGCGCCCTCGATCGACGACGTGCGGGCGCTGGCCGAGCCCATCATGCAGCATCGCATGGCGCTGAACTTCGCCGCCCGCGCCGAGGGCACGGGCGTTCGCGACGTCGTGGCCTCCCTGACCCGCTCGGTCGGCTGAGCGCGATGGCGACCCTCGGGCGCGTCTCCGAGCCCACCACCGGCCACGAGGCGCTGCTGCGCGCCCGCCAGCGCGCCGCGCTGCTGCCCGATCTCCTCGTCGAGGCGCGCCGCGTCGTCGCCACCGTCACCACCGGCTGGCACGGCCGCCGCAGGCGCGGCGCGGGCGAGAACTTCTGGCAGTTCCGCCCCTTCGTCGACGGCGAGCCGGTGTCGCGGATCGACTGGCGCCGTTCGGCGCGCGACGACAACGTCTATCTGCGCGACCGCGAGTGGGAGGCCGCCCAGACCGTCTGGCTCTGGGCCGACCCCTCGCCCTCCATGCTGTTCCAGTCGAACGACGGCCTCGTCTCGAAGGAGAGCCGGGCGCTGGTGATCGTGCTGGCGCTCGCCGAACTCCTGTCGCGCTCGGGCGAGCGGGTCGGCTATCCCGGCGTGCTCGATCCCGTCTCGGCGCGCAACGCCTCGGAGCGCATCGCCGGCGCCCTGATGACCAGCCGTCCCCCGGCCGGCTTTCCCGACATCGAGCGCTTCCGGCGCTTCTCCGAAGTCGTGCTCGTCGGCGACTTCCTCGATCCGATCGAGGAGATCGTCGATCGCATCGACGCCGCTGCCAAGCGTGGCGTTCGCGGCCATCTCGTGCAGATCGCCGATCCCGCCGAGGTCAGCTTCCCCTATCATGGGCGGACGGAGTTTCGAGATCCCGAGACCGGCGCCAAGCTGACAGCCGGCCGGGCCGAGGCCATCCGCGAGGAATACCGCACCCTGTTCGACGCCCGCCGCACGCTTCTCGCCGACCATTGCCGGCATCTCGGCTGGAGCCACGTCTTCCATGCCACGGACCGGTGGACCTCCGAGCCGCTGATCGCCGTGCACGGGCGCCTCAGCGGCCTGCCGCAGGCCGCGGGAGCGCGCGCCTGATGGGCGGCCTCGCCCTGTCCTTCGGCGCGCCGCTGGTGCTGGCGGCGCTCGCCGTGCTGCCCGCCATCTGGTGGCTGCTGCGCCTCACCCCGCCGCGTCCGCAGAGCGAGACCTTCCCGCCGCTGCGCATCCTCGAGCGCGTGGTGAAGCGCGAGGAGACGCCCGCCAAGAGCCCGTGGTGGCTGACGCTGCTGCGCCTTGCGCTCGCCGCGCTCGTCATCCTGGCGCTGGCCGCGCCGATCCTCAACCCGCGCGAGAGCGCGCTGACCGGCGACGGGCCGGTGGTGGTGGTGCTCGACAACGGCTGGGCCAGCGCCCGCGGCTGGCCGGCGCAGCGCGGCGCCGCCGAGAGCCTCGTGCGCGAGGCCGGACAGGCCGGCCGCCCCGTCTCGCTGCTGCTGACGGCAGAGGGCGCCGCCAACGATCCCGCGCCGGTGGAACCGGCGACGGCGCTGGAGCGCCTCGCAGCCGCCGAGCCGCGGCCCATCCCGACCGACCGCCTCGCAGCCGCCACCCGCCTCGCTGGTGTCCTGCAGGGCACACCCGGTGCCAGCGTCGCCCTTCTGTCGGACGGGCTCGACACCGCCGGCACGAGCGCGGCTGCCGCGGCGTTGCGCGCACTGCAGCCCGCGCAGTCGATCCTTTACGCGCCATCGGTGGCCGGCCTCGTCGGTTTGACCGGCGCCCAAAACGCCACCGACGCCCTCGTCATCCAAGGCGTGCGCGCCGAGGGCGAGGCCGCGTCGGCGAGCGTGGTTCTACGCGCGCTCGACGTGCAGGAGCGCGAGATCGGCCGCGCGCCGCTGGTCTTCGCGGCCGGGGCCTCGAAGGGCGAGGCGCGCTTCGCGGTGCCGGTGGAGCTGCGCAACGACATCGCGCGGATCGAGCGCGACGGGGCGGCGGACGCCGCCGCCGTGCGCCTCGTCGACGACAGCTTCCAGCGGCGCAAGGTCGGGCTCGTCTCGGGCGAGGCCGCCGATCTCGCGCAGCCGCTGCTTTCGCCGCTCTACTACATCACCCGTGCGTTGGAGCCCTTCGCCGATCTCGTGCGTGCCGGAAGCGCCGATCTCGCCACCGCCATTCCCGCGCTCGTCGAGCAGCGCCCCTCGGTGATCGTGCTCGCCGACATCGGCGTCATGCCGCCGGCCGCGACGGACGCCCTCGCCGGTTTCGTGGAGCGCGGCGGCACGCTGTTGCGCTTCGCCGGCCCGCGTCTCGCCGCCTCGACGGCCGAGGACACGCTGGTCCCGGTGCGGCTTCGCGGCGGCGAGCGCCAGCTCGGCGGGGCGCTCTCGTGGTCGGAGCCGCAGACCGTGGCGCCGATCGCGCCGGCGAGCCCCTTCGCCGGCATCGCCATCCCCGACGACGTGACCGTGGCGCGCCAGATCCTCGCCGAGCCCTCGGCCGATCTCGCCGACCACACTTGGGCGAGCCTTCGCGACGGCACGCCGATCGTCACCGCCGCCGCGCGCGGCGCCGGCAGCATCGTGCTCTTCCACACCACCGCCGAGGCCACCTGGTCGAACCTGCCGATCTCCGGCGCCTTCGTCGACATGCTCCGGCGCGTCGTCACCCTGTCGCGCGCCTCCGCCACCACGGCGGACGAGACGGGCACGCAGATCCTGCCGCCCTACCGCATCATGGACGGCGCCGGCCGCCTCACCCCGCCCGGCGTCGACGTGAAGCCGCTCACCGTCGCCGCCGGCGCCACGCCCGCCGTGACGCCAGAGAACCCGCCGGGCCTCTACGGGACATCCGATGGATATCGCGCCTTGAACCTTCTCGCCGCCGACGCGACGCTCCGCCCGCTCGAAGCCTTCGATCTCGGCATCCCCAGCGTCTCGCGCGCCTACGGCACGGCGGACGCCACCGACCTGACGCCCTGGCTCTTCGCCGCCGCGATCGCCCTCTTCGCACTGGACGCCTTGGCGCTGCTCTGGCTGAACGGCGTCTTCGGCCGCGCGGCCCGCACGCTGACGCGCCGGCGCACCGCTTCAGCCCTGCCGGCCGTCGCGCTCGCCGCTGTGCTTCTCGCCTTTGCCGCCCCGCCCCGCGCCGAGGCGCAGGTTCCGACGCCGCCCGTGTCCTCTCCCACGGCCGCGACCGATGGGCTGGAGAACATCGACACCGCCCGCGCCATCGCAGCCACCGAGACGACGCATTTCGCTTATGTCGAGACCGGCGACGCGGCCACCGACGAGATCTCGCGCGAGGGGCTCCACGGGCTCTCGCAATACATCGCTTCGAAGACCGCACTGGAACCGGGCGACCCGCTCGGCGTCGACATCGCCGAGGACGAGCTCTCCTTCTTCCCCATCCTCTACTGGCCGGTGCATGCCTCCGCGCCGATGCCGACGGCCGCGGCGATCAGCCGGGTGGACGCCTACATGAAACAGGGCGGCACCGTCCTCTTCGACGTCGAGGGCGACGCGATGAGCGGCGATCTGAACAGCGGCGCCGTCTCGCCCGGCCAGCGCCGGCTGCGCGATATCCTCGTCGATCTCGACATTCCGCCGCTGGAGCCGGTGCCGGCCGACCACGTGCTGACCAAGGCCTTCTACATCATGGACGGCTTTCCCGGCCGCCACACCGGCGGGGATCTCTGGGTCGAGTCGCTCGTGCGCTCGGCCGATGCCGAGGCGCGCTCCGCCAGCGCCGGCGACGGGGTCTCCTCGATCCTCATCACGTCCAACGACTTCGCCTCGGCCTGGGCGGTGGACGAAAACGGGCTCTTCGTCTTCCCCACCGATTCCGCCGATCCCTCGCAGCGCGAATACGCCTACCGAGCGGGGGTCAACATCGTGATGTACGTGCTGACCGGCAACTACAAGGCCGACCAGGTCCACGTGCCCGCGCTCCTCGAACGGCTGGGGCAGTGACGCGATGAACTGGTCGATCGACGTCTCGCCCTTCTTCTCGTGGACGGGGATCGCTCTCCTCGCGGTGCCGGCGCTGGCGCTCGCCGCCGCCCTCCTCTTCGCGCGCCTGCGCGGCTCGGTGATGCGGGTGCTCGCCATTGCCGCGCTGCTGCTCGCGATCCTCAACCCCGTGGTGCTGCGCGAGGAGCGCGCCCCCCTGAAGAGCGTCGTCGCATTGGTCGTCGATCGCTCGCAGAGCCAGACGATCGGCGAGCGCACCGCCCAGACCGACGCCGCCGTCGCCGCCCTGCAGGCCGATCTCGCCGGCCATCCCGAGTTCGAGGTCCGCACCGTCGAGGCGCGATCCACCGGCGAGGGCGACGCCACGACGGCTCTCTTCGGCGCGCTCGGTACGACGCTGCGCGACGTCGCGCCCTCGCGCGTCGGCGGCGCGATCATGGTCACCGACGGGCAGGTCCACGACATTCCCGCCAGCGCCGCCGCACTCGGATTCTCGGCGCCGGTGCACGGGCTCGTGACGGGCCGGCCCGACGAGTTCGACCGCCGGCTGGAACTCGTCACCTCGCCGCGCTTCGGACTGGTGGACCAGCCGCAGACCGTGACCTACCGTGTGGTCGAGGAAGGACCGAAGGCGTCGCAGAACCCGGTGGACGTGCAGATCTTCCTCAACGGCGATCTCGTGGAACGCCAGAGCGCGGTGCCGGGGCGCGACGCCAACGTGTCGATCACCCTGCCGCGCGCCGGCAAGAACATCGTGGAACTCTCGGCGGCGCGCGAGCCCACCGAGATCACGCCCGTCAACAACCGCGCCATCGCCGTCATCGACGGCATCCGCGAGAACCTGCGCGTGCTCCTCGTCTCGGGCGAGCCGCATGCCGGCGAGCGCACCTGGCGCAACCTTTTGAAATCCGACGCGGCGGTGGATCTCGTCCACTTCACCATTCTGCGCCCGCCCGAGAAGCAGGACGGCACGCCGATCAACGAGCTGTCGCTCATCGCCTTCCCGACGCGCGAGCTCTTCGTCGAGAAGATCGACGATTTCGACCTCATCATCTTCGACCGCTACCAGCGTCGCGGCGTGCTGCCGACGCTCTACTACGACTACATCGCGCAATACGTGGAGAACGGCGGCGCCATGCTCATCGCGTCGGGCCCCGAATATGCCGGGCCGGATTCGGTGGCCAACTCGCCGCTTTCGGCGATCCTGCCGGCGATGCCGACCGGCGCCGTGGACGAGCGTGCCTTCCGGCCCGTCCTCTCCGATCTCGGCCGCAAGCACCCGGTGACGCGCGGCCTGCCGGGCTCGGAGGTCTCGCCGCCGAACTGGAGCCCCTGGTTCCGCACGGTCGACGTCGGCCCGGTGCAGGGCGAGACGGTGATGAACGGGCCGGACGGCAAGCCGCTGCTCGTCCTCAACCGCGCCGGCGAAGGCCGCGTCGCGCTGCTGCTGTCGGATCAGGGCTGGCTCTGGTCGCGCGGCTACGAGGGCGGCGGCCCGCACGTGCCGCTCTTCCGCCGCCTCGCGCACTGGCTGATGAAGGAGCCCCAGCTCGAGGAGGAGGCGCTCGACGCCGAGGGCGCGGGCAGCGAACTCGTGGTCACCCGCCGCACGATCGGCGAGGATCCCGGCCCCGCGACGGTGGTGACGCCCTCGGGGCAGGCGACACAGCTGGTGCTGGTCGATCAGGGAGCCGGCGAATGGCGGGGCACGCTGGAGACCACCGAACTCGGCCTCTACCAGATCGCCAACGGCGAACTGCGGGCGCTCGCCAATATCGGGCCGGTCAATCCGCGCGAATATCGCGAGGCGATCTCGACCGAGGCGAAGCTCCAGCCGCTGGCGGAGGCGATGGGCGGCAGCACGCGGCGCCTGGCCGGCGCGACCGGCGACATCGAGGTGCCGCGCATCGTGCCCGTGGCCGGCCGGGCGGATGCCGAGGGCCGCGACTGGATCGGCCTTCGCACCACCGACGAGACCGTGCTGCGCGGCGTCGAGCGCACGCCGCTCTTCGCCGGCTTCCTCGGGCTCGCCGTCCTGCTGCTGGCGATCTCCGCCACCTGGTATCGCGAGGGGCGCTGAGGGAACGAACCGTCACGCCGAACCTTCCCGAGACGGGCGGGAGACGGGCACCATCGGGAGGTGAACGGAGACGCGGATCATGCCAAGAGTCTGTCTCGCCCTTCAGGGCGGCGGCGCGCACGGCGCCTTCACCTGGGGCGTCCTCGACCGGCTGCTGGAGGTGGACGGTCTTGAGATCGCCGCCGTCAGCGGCACGAGCGCCGGGGCATTGAACGCGGCAAGTCTGGCGGTCGGCCTTGCGAAGGAGGGGCCGGCGGCGGCCCGCGCCGCGCTTCTCGACCTCTGGCAGACGGTCTCTCGCTTGTCGCCGCTCGGCGCGGCCGTCAATTCCATTCCCTTCTTCCCGCTTCCCCGCTCGCTGCTTCACCGGGCGCTGGAGCGGATCCAGTTCTTCAACCAGTTCGTCTCGCCCTACTCGGCCGGGCTGCCCCGTGCCAACGCGCTACGCCGGGTCGTGGAGACCGCCGTCGATCTCGATCTCCTGCGCCGGCAGACGCAGACGCCCACGTTCATCTCGGCAACGGACGTCGAGTCGGGCACCGCCCGTGTCTTCACCGGAGAGGAACTGACGGCCGACGCGCTCCTCGCCTCCGCCTGCCTGCCCGACATCTTTCGCGCGGTGGAGATCGACGGCCGCGCCTATTGGGACGGAGGCTATCTCGGCAATCCCGTGCTGACGCCCTTCTTCGCCGAGGATCGGGGAACCACCGACATCCTCATCGTGCAGGTGACGCCCTTCGTGCGCGCGGGCGTGCCGGAGGAGCCGACCGAGATCATGGGCCGCGTCAACGAGATCACCTTCAACGCCTCGCTCTTGCGGGATCTGCGCATGCTGACCGAGGTCGCGCGCCTCGCCAAGGGCGAGGATCTCGAAAACCCGGTGCTGCGGCGGATCGCGTCGCTGCGACTGCACATGATCTCGGCCGGCGACGCGCTGACGCGGCGCGGCACGATCGGCAAGCTGGACACGCGCTGGTCGGAGCTGACGGACCTGCGCGATCTCGGCCGCGCGGCCGCCGAGCGCTGGCTGGCGGCCCACGAAGACGATCTCGGCCGCCGCAGCAGCCTCGAAGGGAACTACGGCCTTCTGTCCTGATCGGAGAACACCGTCGCTAGCGCGGTCTTTCGTTCGGGCGCGTCGGCGCACCTGACCGATCAGTGGCGCGGACCCACCATCCCGCCGACGCCGTCGAGCGACCCCTCCACCAGTTCCAGCCCAAGAATCCGCGTCTCGTCGACCGGGCCGGGCATGCGCACGCTGCCCACCGGCAGTGGCCGGTAGCCGAAGGGCGTGTAGTAGGCGCGGTCGCCGACGAGGAAGATCGCCCGCTCGCCGGCCTCGGCCGCCACCTCGGCTGCCATTGCCAGAAGCGTCCGCCCGATGCCGCGCCGCTTGAAGGCGGGGCGCACCGCCAGCGGGCCGAGCATGACCACGGGCGTCGTGCCGATGGCGCAGCGCGTCTGGCGCACCGATCCCACCACCTCGTCATTGAGGACGGCGACCAGCGAAAGGCGGGGATCGTGCGGCGCGGCTTCACGCACGCGTTCGGCTGCGCGCACGAAACGGCCGGGGCCGAAAGCCTCGGCGCAGATCCGATCGATGACGGCAGCGTGGTTCGGCAGTTCTGCGACGAAGCGCAGATCACTGTCCTGAAGGCGGGAAAGCATGGAACGAGTCCTGAAGACGCGGGTCGGTTCGATCCGCGCGCCCGAGGCCTCGTGGAGGTCAGGCGGCGGAATGGCGGTTCCGGGCGGCCGAGGCCGATACGGCGCGTCGTCGTCGCAGGAGGGCCATCGTCTCGGGGATCCCATCGCTTCGGGGTGCCGGCACGAGACCGGCGGGCGTCGATAGCATTGTGTCTAGCGTCCGTCCAGCGCGAACCGTGGCACGATCGGATGCCGCCGCGGTGACGATGCGTCGTCGCGGCGGCGGGAACGGCGCCGGGCCCCTTGCCTTATGCTGGGGCGACAGGAAGCGGATGGAGGAAGCGATGGGCCTTTTGGTCGACGGCAAGTGGCAGGACCAGTGGTACGACACGAAATCCTCCGGCGGCGCGTTCCAGCGCACGACGACGAGCTTCCGGCGCTGGGTGACGGCGGACGGCCGCTCCGGCCCGGAGGGCCAGGAGGCCGTGCCGGCCGAGGCCCGGCGCTACCATCTCTACGTCTCGCTCGCCTGCCCTTGGGCCCACCGGACGCTGATCCTACGCCGGCTGAAGGGCCTCGAAGATCTCGTCGGGCTGTCGGTGGTGGACTGGTTCATGGGCGAGAACGGCTGGGAGTTCTCCGACCGGCAGGGCACGATCCCCGACAGCGTGAACGGGGCGTTGAAGCTCTACGAGGTCTATCTGAAGGCCGATCCGCACTACACCGGCCGCGTCACGGTGCCCGTCCTCTGGGACAAGAAGGAGGGAACGATCGTCAGCAACGAATCGTCCGAGATCCTACGCATGTTCAACGGCGCCTTCGACGGCATCACCGGCAACCGCGAGGATTTCTGCCCGGTGGAGCTGAAGGCCGAGATCGATGCGGTGAACGATCTCGTCTACGAGGCCGTCAACAACGGTGTCTACAAGTGCGGCTTCGCGACGACGCAGGGCGCCTATGAGAAGCCGTTCCACACGCTGTTCGAGACGCTGGACGAGTTGGAGGCGCGGCTCGGCCGTCAGCGCTATCTCGTCGGCTCGCGCGTCACCGAAGCCGACTGGCGCCTGTTCACGACGCTCATCCGCTTCGATCCCGTCTATGTCGGCCACTTCAAGTGCAACCGGCAGCGAATCGCCGACTATCCGAACCTGTCCGCCTACATGCGCGAACTCTACCAGTGGCCCGGCGTCGCCGAGACGACGGATTTCCACCACATCAAGCACCACTATTACGAGAGCCACGGCACCATCAATCCGACCCGCATCGTGCCGCTCGGGCCGGAGCAGGATCTCGCCGTTCCGCACGGCCGAGACCGGCTCGGCTGAACTCGGAGCCTACCAGTCGGCTGCGATCGGGCGCTCGCCGCCGAGTTCTGCGAGGCGTCGCACCGTCGCCGGGGTCACGCCGTCGGGAAGCCGATTGAGGGGGAAGAATTTCGCCTCCGCGATCTCCCGATCGGCCGGCCGGGACGCGGTCTGCACGGCGTCGTCGCTGCGATAGAGCACGACGTGATCACGGCCCTGACGGCGATTGTAGTAGATCGCGACGAGCGTGAGCGCGGGGCCGAGCGTCAGACGTCCTTCTTCCTGCGCCTCGCGGTGAGCCGCCGCCTCCGCGGTTTCGCCGGGGTCGACGCCGCCGCCGGGCAGATACCATCCGGGCCGCCAGGCATGGCGCACGAGGAAGATCCGCCCCGCCGTGTCGAACGCCGCGACGCGCACGCCGAGCGTCATCGGGCGGCGCAACAGGGCAACGGCGCGCAGACCCTTCGACAGGAGTCTGGTGGCGGACGGCTTCAACGCTCGGCCCTTCCCAATCGCGGCGGGCCGGCTAGTTCAGCCCTCATGTTTCGCCTCGCACATCTCTCCGACATCCATCTCGGGCCGCTTCCCGAACTCTCCTATCGGGAGCTCGCTTCGAAGCGGATCACGGGTTACATCAACTGGCAGCGCAACCGGAAGCGCGCCATGTTCGGCGATACGCTGCTGCGCCTCGTGGCCGACATGAAGGCGCAGCATCCCGACCATGTCGCCGTCACCGGCGACCTCGTCAATCTCGCGACGAAGACCGAGATCGCCGGCGCCCGCATCTGGCTCGAGGATCTCGGCGATCCCGCGCTGGTGTCGCTCGTACCCGGCAATCACGACGCCTACGTGCCGGGAGCACTCGCCCGCGCCTATCGCGAATGGCACCCTTATCTCATCGGCGACGGCGGCCGCAGCATTGCGGGTCGGCACTTCCCGTATCTGCGCGTTCGCGGCAACGTCGCGATCGTCGGCACGTCCAGCGCCGAGGCCACCGTGCCCTTCTTCGCCACCGGCACGTTCAAGCGCGGCCAAGCGCTCGCCACCGCCAAGCTGCTGGCCGAGGCGAAGGCGAAAGGCTTGTTCCGGGTGGTGATGATCCATCATCCGCCGATCGCAGGCGCCGCCGCCTGGTCGAAGCGCCTCATCGGCAAGCAGTTCTTCTCGAAGGTCATCCACGACGTCGGCGCCGAGCTCGTGCTGCACGGCCACACGCATCTCGACACGCTCTACTGGCTGAGCGGACCGGACGGCGAAAAGGTGCCGGTGGTCGGCGTGCCCTCGGCCAGCCAGAACGCCGGCGGCAGCAAGCCGGCCTCGCGCTACAACCTGTTCGAGATCGAAGGCGAGCCCGGACGCTGGTCGCTGACCCAGCGCGAGCGTGGACACGCGGCCGACGGGTCCGGCATCGGCTGGATCCGCGAGCGCCGCCTCCTCGCGAACGGGACGGCGGTCGATGCCAGCCCTAGGGTGGACGCGGCGCCGGCAGCGGTCTCGCCCTGACCGAGCCGCCGTCGCGGTGCATCTCTCTTGCGGCGGCACGGCCAGCGCCATAAGGCGATCGGACGATCCACGTCTGCCTGAAAGTCGCCGATGCGAGCGCCGCCTTTTGCCGCCCTGTCCGCCGGCGTCCTCTCGTCCTTCGTCGCCTTCACCAGTTCCTTCACCGTCATCCTGCAGGGGCTGACCGCCGCCGGCGCCACGCCGCAGCAGGCGGCGTCCGGCCTGATGATCCTGTCGATCGTCATGGGCTGCTGCGGCATCGTGATGTCGGCGCGCCTGCGCATGCCCATTCCCATCGCATGGTCGACGCCCGGCGCCGCGCTGCTGGCCTCCAGCGGCATGCCCGAGGGCGGGTTCCCCGTTGCGGTCGGGGCGTTTCTGCTGGCCGGCGTCTTCGTGGTGGCGAGCGGCCTGTTTCGTCCGCTCAGCCGCGCCATCGCGGCCATCCCATCGTCGCTCGCCAACGCCATGCTCGCCGGTATCCTGCTCGCCCTCTGCCTTGCGCCGGTGCGCGCGGTGGCCGAGAGCCCGGCTGCCGGCCTCGCGATCGCGGGAACCTGGCTGGTGGTGGGTCAATGGCGTCGGCTCTTCGCCGTGCCGGCCGCCGCGCTCGTCACCGTCACGATCATCCTCTGGCGCCATGCCGGCGCGGCGCCGCTCGCGGGGCCGATCGTGCCCGATCTCGTGTTCGTGCGGCCGGAGTTCACGCTGGCCTCGATCGTCGGCATCGCGCTGCCGCTCTTCGTCGTGACGATGGCCTCGCAGAACATTCCTGGCCTCGCAGTGCTGAAGGTCAGCGGCTACGCGCCCTCGCCCGCCCCGCTCTTCACCATCACCGGCCTGTCGACGCTGATCGCCGCACCGTTCGGCGGCCATTCGGTGAACCTCGCTGCGATGACCGCCGCCATCTGCGCCGGCGACGAGGCTGGGCCCGACCGATCGCAGCGCTGGTGGGCGGGAATCATTGGGGGGATCGTCTACGTCCTGTTCGGACTGACGGCCGGCATCGTCACGGCGTTTGCCGGCGAGGCGCCGCTCCTCGTACAGGCGATGGCGGGACTGGCGCTGGTGGGCGCGCTGTCGGCCTCCGCGCATGCGGCGATGACGGACCGCGCCGAGCGCGAGGCCGCGACGATCTGCTTTCTCGTCACCGCATCGGGCACGAGCTTCCTCGGGATCAGCGCGCCGTTCTGGGGTCTCGTCGCCGGCGGCGTGCTGCTGGCCGTGCAGCGGCGCAGACGAGCCGCCGTCGGCCGGCAATTGTAAACGAGGGGCTCAAAACAGCGGCGTGCCGCGCATCGACGTTATCAGAAGGAGGATGCCGCAGCCGGCGACGATGCCGATCATCAGCCAGGACAGCGCGATGACGAAATCGGCCGAGCGCGAGCGCGGCGGCAGCCGCAGCGGATCGTCGGTCGCGATGGGCGCCGTCAGCGGGGTCTGCGCCCGCTCCGGCGCGGCGCGGTGACCGAGGCCGTCATGCACCGCCAGCGCCTTGTCGCGCTCCACGATCCGCTCGGCCACATAGTCGGTCACGCGGTCGACGATGAGATGCGTTTCGGTGGATTCCGCCAGCGTCACCCGGCCGAGCCGGGTCTCGCGCACGAACCGGTAGGTGCGGCGGTCGCGCGCCATCATCACCTGCGCCGTGCCGTCGATCCAGAAGCGCGGCTGCGGCCCGCCCGAGAGCGAGAAGTCGAACAGGTCGTCGCCCGCCGGCACCGCGTCGATGATCGGCTGCAGCTCCTCGGCGAAGATCTCGAGACGCGCGCGATCGGCCTCGCGGATGTCCACCACGATGTCGGTCCGCTGGGCGGCGGCGATCTTGGCCGCGCGCACGGCGTCGGCCAGACGCTTCGTTCCATTCGACACCGCCATCGCGGTCCTCGCATCGGCCATCTTGCCACCTCGGCTGCGACCGCAGGTCCGCCGGCCATCATGGCCGACGCGCGGATCTTCTCCGGACTATCCGAGCGAGCTTTCGCGAAACCGAACCGGAGCCTTCAGAGGGCACAACGCCCCCTGCCGACCCCGGTTCGGAACCATTCGAGTTTAATTGTCCACGAACCGGTTCACCGCCGAGACGATCGCCCGCAGCGAGGAGGTCGTGGCGTTCTGGTCGATGCCCGCGCCGAAGACGCGCCCGCCATCGTGCTCCAGCTCCATGTAGGAGATGGCCGAGGCGTTCGATCCGCGTTGCAGCGAATGCTCGGAATAGTCGGCGACGGAGAGGTCCGTGCCGAGATGGCGGGTGATCGCATCCATGAAGCCGTCGATCGCGCCGGTGCCGCGCCCGACGATCTGGACCTCCTGCCCCCGGTCGAGCATCGTCGCCTCCACGATCCGCTGCGTCTTCTGCCCCTCGGTGCGGGTGATGTGATCGACATATTCGAATCGCGCGCCCGGCTGGTCGACGTAGCGCTCGACAAAGCGGTCGTAGATCCGCTTCACCGGCAGTTCGCGGCCCTCGTCATCGGTAATCCGCTGGATGTCCTCGCGAAACTCGACCTGCAGGCTGCGCGGCAGATTGAGCCCGTAGTCCGCCTGCAGCACGTAGGCGATGCCGCCCTTGCCGGACTGCGAGTTGATGCGGATGATCGCCTCGTAGGAACGGCCAACGTCCTTCGGATCGATCGGCAGATAGGGCACCTCCCAGAGCGGCGAGTTGGCGACCTTCGCCGCCTTCAACCCCTTGTTGATCGCATCCTGATGCGAGCCGGAGAATGCCGTGTAGACGAGCTCGCCGACGTAAGGGTGACGCTCCGGGATCGCGAGCTGGTTGCAGTACTCGTAGACCTCCTTGATCCCGTTGATGTCGGAGACGTCGAGACCGGGGTCCACCCCTTGCGTGAACATGTTGAGCGCCAGCGTCACGAGATCGACGTTGCCGGTGCGCTCGCCATTGCCGAACAGCGTGCCTTCGACGCGGTCGGCGCCGGCCAGCAAGCCGAGCTCGGTGGCGGCCACCGCGGTGCCGCGGTCGTTGTGCGGATGCAGCGACAGGATGATGGCGTCGCGATTGTCGAGATTGCGGCTCATCCATTCGATCTGGTCGGCATGGATGTTGGGCGTCGACATCTCCACCGTCGCCGGCAGGTTGAAGATCAGCCGGTTCTCCAGCGTCGGGCGGATCACCTCGGCGACGGCGTTGCAGATCTCCAGCGAGAAATCGAGCTCGGTGCCCGTGAAGCTCTCGGGCGAATATTCGAAGCGGAAGCCGCCACCGGCCTTGTCGGCCATTTCGGCGATCATCTTGGCAGCATCGACGGCGATCTGGCGGATGCCGGCGCGGTCCTTGCCGAACACGACGCGGCGCTGCAGCTCGCTGGTGGAATTGTAGAAATGGACGATCGGACGCTGCGCGCCTTCCAGGCTCTCGAAGGTGCGGGTGATCAGCTCGGGCCGGCACTGTACGAGCACCTGCAAGGACATCTCGTCGGGCACGCCGCCCTCCTCGATGCACCAGCGCACGAAGTCGAAGTCGGTCTGCGAGGCCGAGGGGAAGCCGATCTCGATCTCGCGGAACTTCATCGCCTTCAGAAGCGCGAACATGCGCGCCTTGCGGTCCTGGCCCATGGGATCGACGAGCGCTTGGTTGCCGTCGCGCAGGTCCACCGAGCACCAGATGGGCGCGGTTTCGATCTGGCGGCTCGGCCACTGGCGGTCGGGCAAATCGACGGCGGGATAGGGCTGATACTTCGTGGCGGCCTTCGCCATCACCGGGGCGGACTGGGACATGGAACTACCTTGTTCGTTCGGCGAAGACGGTGGCGCATCACGATGCGGCCTGGCGCGTCTTTCCGAGGATTTGACGGGGATGTAAAGCCGAAGGAACAAGGGGCGGGATGCGCCGGCTTCGACCGCCGGGCGTCCCTTCGATCAATGGGCCCGACGGTCGCGGATAAGCGCGAGGAGAAGGCCGAGATCGAGCGAAACGACGAAAGCCGCGGCAGGCGCCACGGCGATGTCTACAGGTCCGAAGGGATCGGCGACGCGTTTCATGCCGCCAAGCTCGCCGATGCGGGCCGCGAAAGCAAGGGCGCTCAGACGAAAAAGGCCCGACCGTCGCCGGTCGAGCCTTTCGATGTCACGGTCCGCGTGATCAGAACGAGTCGGAACCGGGAACGTAGTTGCCGTTCGTGACCGGAACCACACGGTAGCCATTGTGGAAGGTGCCACGCGAAACGGCGTTCAAGTCGCGTGTCTCCTGGGCGTGGGTCGTGGCGCGCGAGCCCGGGATGATGCCGTCCTCGGAGCCGGTCGTCGGGTAGCCGTAGGCCTGCGTCGCGCCGGTGTTTGCGATCACGCCGGGGGCCTGGGTCACGCCGACGATGACGGTATTAGCCTCGTAGTCGGCGCGGGCCTCGGTGAAGTGGTCCGAGCCGGGGACGATGCCGGCGGCCGAAGCGGCGCCCGTCAGGGCGGCGAAGGAGACGAGAGCGGCGGAAGCGAAAGCAACGATCTTCATTTTGTTTTTCCTTGATCCTGAGCCGGCATAACTCCGTCTGCCTCTTGAAGAGCCACGGTGCCGCCGGTCGATGATCAGGATGTAATCACTCTCTTCGCAGATGCGAGATGCGGATCCTGAACAGTGCGTTGCGTCATAGCGACGGAACCCCGCGCTTCGCCTTCGGATCGACATGATCGCGAAGCGCGGGGGCACCGCCGCTTCGTCAGATGACGGGGACGCCGACCTGCTTGGCCTCGGCCTCGGGCTCGACATGGATAAGAACGCGCGCCCCGTCGAACTCCGCCTGCAGCGCATCTTCCAGTCGGTCGCAGATCACGTGCGCGGCACCGACCGACATGGAGCTGGCGACCACCATGTGGAACTCGATGAAGATGGCGCGGCCGGCGATCCGGGTCTTCACGTCGTGGACCTCGAGAGCGCCCTCGCCATACTTCGAGATGATCTCGCGAACGCGCGCTTCCTCCTGCGCGTCGAGCGCCCGATCCATCAACCCCGAGAGCGAGGAGGCCACGACCTTCCAGCCCTCGCGCAGGATGTTGAGGGCGACGAGCGCGGCGAGTGCGGGATCGAGGATCGACCAGCCGGTGGCGCCGGCGATGGCGAGTCCTGCGAGCACGCCGACCGACGTCACGACGTCCGCCATGATGTGGCGGCCGTCGGCGTCGAGCGCCGGCGAGCGGTGCTCGCGACCCTTGCGGACGAGAACCTGCGCCCAGACGAGGTTGATCGCGGTCGCCACGCCGTTGATGGCGATGCCGAGCAACGGCGCCTCGATTGCGCGCGGACTGAGATAGGCCCCCCAGGCCTCGCGCAGGATGAGCAGCGCCGCCAGGACGATGAGCACACCCTCGATGACGGCGGAGAAATACTCCGCCTTGGTGTGCCCGAACGGGTGGTCGCTGTCGGCCGGCTTGTAGGAGACGCTCACCGCCCAGAGGGCGACGAGGCCGGCCACCACGTTGACGATCGATTCCAGCGCGTCCGAGAAGAGCGCGACGGACCCGGTCACCATGTAGGCGAGATACTTGATCGCCAACACGGCGCAGGCGACGCCGATCGTCATTGCCGCGGTGCGCTTCACCAGCCGACCGGGATCCTCGACGACCGAGAACGCCGCCGCGGCCGCCATGCTCAAGCCGCCTTGACGCGCGAGCGCCGCGGCAGATGCGCGACGATGTTCTCGATCATCCGCATGCCGGCGTCGCCGCCCAGGCTCATGATGCTCTCCGGGTGGAACTGCACGGCGGCCACCGGCTCGCTCTTGTGCTCGAACGCCATCACCACGCCGTCCTCCGTTTCGGCGGTGACCTCGAAATCTTTCGACAGGCGGACGGGATCGGCGAAGATCGAGTGGTAGCGGCCGACCGTCACCTCACTCGGAAGCCCCGAGAAGATGATGCCGCTGTTCGACACCCGCACCCGCGACGGCTTGCCATGGACGGGAACGTGGAGCGTGCGCAGCGTGCCGCCATAGGCTTCGGCCAGCGCCTGGAGCCCGAGGCAGACGCCGAAGATCGGCGTGCCGCGCCGGCGCGACAGGGCGATCGTGCCGCGGCAGTCGAAATCGTCGGGCTTGCCGGGACCGGGCGAGAGCACCACGAGGTCGGGCGCCACGCGGTCGAAGATCTCCTCGGGCACGGGCGTGCGAACCGTCACCACCTCGGCGCCGGTCTGGCGGAAGTAGTTGGCGAGCGTGTGGACGAAGCTGTCCTCGTGATCGACGAGCAGGATCTTCACGCCGACGCCGACCTTCGCCCGCTCGGTGGCGCCGGGCGCCGCGTTCGACGCGCCGGCCTCGCGGATGGCGGAGATCATGGCGGAAGCCTTCAGCTCGGTCTCGGCCTCCTCCTCCTCCGGGTTGGAATCGTAGAGAAGCGTCGCGCCGGCGCGCACCTCGGCGATGCCGTCCTTCAGGCGGATGGTGCGCAGGGTCAGGCCGGTGTTCATGTCGCCGTTGAAATGCATCATGCCGACGGCGCCGCCATACCAGGCGCGGGCGCTCTTCTCGTTCGCCTCGATGAAGCGCATCGCCCAGAGCTTCGGCGCGCCCGTCACCGTCACGGCCCAGGCGTGCGAGAGGAACGCGTCCATCGCGTCCATGCCCTCGCGCAGCCGGCCCTCGATATGGTCGACCGTGTGGATGAGGCGCGAATACATCTCGATCTGCCGGCGCCCGATGACGCGCACAGAGCCGGGCTCGCAGACGCGGCTCTTGTCGTTGCGATCGACGTCCGAGCACATGGTCAGCTCGGACTCGTCCTTCTTGGAGTTCAGAAGCTTGAGGATCTGCTCCGAATCGGAGATCGCGTCCTCGCCGCGCCGGATCGTGCCGGAGATCGGGCAGGTCTCGACCCGCCGCCCGGAGACGCGGATGAACATTTCCGGCGAGGCGCCGACGAGGAACTCGTTGCCGCCGAGATTGATGAAGAAGGAATAGGGCGAGGGGTTGATGCCCTTCAGCCGGCGCGAGATCTCGGAGGGCTTGTGCTCGGCCCGCTCGTAGAAGGTCTGCCCCGGCACGACCTCGAAGAGGTCGCCGCGCATGAACTTCTCCTTGGCGCGGCGCACCAGCGCGGCATACTCGCCGGGCTTGTGGTCGCCGCGCGGCGGAATGCGGTCGGCCGGCGCGAAGGGCGCGTCCTCGCCGCCGCCGGGAAGACCCGCCGTCGTGTGTCCGTCCTTCTCGAATTCGTAGGCCTCGACATAGGCCCTCGCCGCATAGTGATCCACCATCAGGATCTCGTCGGGCAGGTAGAGCACGAGGTCGCGCTGCGTGCCGTCGCGCGGCTGCGTCTGCACCACCGGATCGAACTGGAAGGCCAGATCGTAGCCGAAGGCGCCGT
Organism: Aureimonas pseudogalii; assembly: GCF_014196835.1. Taxonomy (GTDB): domain Bacteria; phylum Pseudomonadota; class Alphaproteobacteria; order Rhizobiales; family Rhizobiaceae; genus Aureimonas; species Aureimonas pseudogalii. The sequence continues at coordinate 18,201 of NZ_JACIEK010000004.1, read as the reverse complement.
AGAGGCCGAGATCGCTGTCCGCATCGGACTTGAACAGCGCCACGATCGCGCGCAGCACCGAGAAGACGGTCGGCATGCGCGAGCGCTCTTCCTCGGTGAAGGCGCGCGAGGGCAGCGCCACCGTCAGGTCGATGCGGGTCTCGCCGACGCTCGCCTCGGCGATGTCCTCGTGCCCCGCCAGCGCCTCGGCGATGAAGCCGATGAGCACCCGGCCGCGCTCGTTCAGCGCCTCGATCCAGACCTTGCGGCCCGAGGACGTCACGGCGAGCGGCGGATCGACGATCGCCGTGTCCCAGCGCGTATAGCGGCCGGGATACTCGTAGTTCGACGAGAAGACGGCGCCGCGGCGCGTGTCGAGCCGGTCGACATAGGGCTCGATGGCACCGGCATAGGGCACGTCGCGCCGCGTGCGGGCAACGGAGACGCCGCCTTCGGTCACGTAGTGGAAGGCGCCGTCGGCATCGATTTCGAGGGTCATGACATTCACTCCGAGAGAGAGCACCGGCCCTCGCGGCCACCAAACGCAAAAAAAGGCCGCCGGATCATCCGGTGCGGCCTTTGTTCGTCGAACGCGTGCAAGGGTTCGCAAAGCCGCCTTAGGAGCGGGTCTGCCACCAATTGGTCGTGTTGCGCACGTTCGTCATGACGAAACAGGTAGCCGAAGCACCGCGCGCCCGCAACGGCAAAACGGCTGAATCCCCTCTTTGCCAGTGCTTCGCAAATGCGGCGAACCGGGCGCGCCCAAGGCCCGCCACGGGCGCTGGTTCGCCCGCGGCATCACTCGGCCGAAGCCTGCATTCTGCGCATCAGTTCGTCGTCGATCTCCTGCGCCCGCCGCAGCGCCGGGCGGCTCGCCAGCCGCTCGTGATAGGCGACGAAGGCCGGGCGGCGTTCGATCGAGCCGAAGCGCAGGCCGAAGCCGATGCCGGCGCCGACATAGACGTCGGCCGCCGTGAACCGGTCTCCGGCCACGAACGGGTGGCGCGACACCGCATAATCGAGCGTCGCCATCGTCTGCTCGAACGTGCCGTAGCCCACCATGCGGCTCTGGTCCTCCGCCACCGACACGCCGATCGAGCGGTTGGTGATCGCCGCCTCCAGCGGCCCCGCGCCGAAGAACAACCAGCGATAATAGTCGGCGCGGGCCGGCCCCGGCTCCGGCGCGAGCCCGGCCTCGGGAAAGGCGTCGGCGAGATAGCAGCAGATCGCGGCGGCCTCCGTCACCACCGCCGCGCCGTGACGGATCGCCGGCACCTTGCCCATCGGATTGATCGCCCGGTACTCGGCCGATTTCATCGTGGTGCCGTATTCGAGAAGCTCGGTGCGGTAGGGAGCGCCCACCTCCTCCAGCATCCACCGCACGATGCGCCCGCGCGACATCGGGTTCGTGTAGAAGACCAGCTCTTCGCTCATGCGTATCCTCCCAGATCGACGCTCGCGACGCTACGCCTCGCGCGAACGCCCGCCAAGCGGCGGCGCGCCGGGCTCCTCAGAAGAGCCCTTCGACCAGCCCCTCCTCGTTCAGACGGATCGCCTCCGCCGCCGGGTGGCGCGGCAGGCCGGGCATGGTGAGAATGTCGCCGCAGATCGCCACGACGTAGCCGGCGCCGGCCGCGAGACGCACCTGGCGCACGTGCACGACATGGTCGCTCGGCGCGCCGAGACGGCCGGGGTCGGTGGAGAACGAGTACTGCGTCTTGGCCATGCAGACGGGCAGATGCCCGTAGCCGTCGCGCTCGAAGCTTTCGAGCTCGCGCAACACCGCCGGCTCGGCGGTGACGGCGACGCCGTGATAGATGTCCTTCACCACGGTCTCGATCTTGCCGAGAAGGCTCGTCTCGTCCGCGTAGATCGGCTTGAAGCGCGCCGTGCCGCCGTCTGCGAGCGCCGCGACCTTTTCGGCCAGTTCGAGGATGCCGGCCGAGCCTTGCGCCCAATGCCGGCAGAGCACGGCCTCGACGCCGGCCTCTTCGGCCGCCGCTCGCACGGCTGCGATCTCTGCATCCGTATCGGTCCCGAAATGGTTGATCGCGACGATCACCGGAACGCCGAAGCTCTGGCAGTTGCCGATGTGGCGCTGCAGATTGACGGCGCCGCGCGCAACGGCCGCGACGTCCTCGCGACCGAGATCGGCCTTGGCAACGCCGCCGTTCATCTTGAGCGCGCGCACCGTCGCGACGATCACCGTGGCGTCGGGCGTCAGGCCCGCCTGCCGGCATTTGATGTCGAAGAACTTCTCGGCGCCGAGATCGGCGCCGAAGCCCGCTTCCGTCACCACGTAGTCGGCCAGCCGCAGCGCCGCGCGCGTCGCCACCACCGAGTTGCAGCCGTGGGCGATGTTGGCGAAGGGCCCGCCATGGACGAAGGCCGGATTGTTCTCCAGCGTCTGCACGAGGTTCGGCAGCATCGCGTCCTTGAGGAGCACCGCCATCGCGCCGTCGGCCTTGAGGTCGCGCGCGTAGACGCGGCTCTTGTCGGGCCGGTAGCCGACGACGATGCGCCCGAGCCGCGCTTCCAGGTCTTCGAGATCGGCGGCGAGGCAGACGATCGCCATGATCTCGGAGGCCACCGTGATGTCGAAACCGCTCTCGCGCGGCAGGCCGTTGGCGGGGCCGCCGAGCGACTGGACGATGTCGCGCAGCGCCCGGTCGTTCATGTCGACGACGCGGCGCCAGACGATGCGGCGGGGGTCGAGCCCCAGCGCGTTGCCCCAGTGCAGGTGGTTGTCGATCATCGCGGCGAGGAGATTGTGCGCCGTGGTGATGGCATGGAAATCGCCGGTGAAGTGGAGGTTGATGTCCTCCATCGGCACGACCTGCGCATGACCGCCGCCGGCCGCGCCCCCCTTCTGGCCGAAGCAGGGACCGAGCGAGGGCTCGCGCAGACAGATCGCCGCGCGCTTGCCGATGGCGTTCAGCCCGTCGCCGAGCCCCACCGTCGTCGTGGTCTTGCCCTCGCCGGCCGGCGTCGGGTTGATCGCGGTGACGAGGATGAGCCTGCCGCTCGGGCGATCCGCCAGCCCGCGCAGGAACCCGACGTCGATCTTGGCCTTGTCGCGGCCGTAGGGGATCACGGCCTCGGCGGGAATGGCGAGCCGCGCGGCGATCTCCGTGATGGGCCGCTTGGAGGCACGGCGCGCGATCGCGATGTCGGAGGTCGGCTCGCTCATGTCTCGGGGTCCCTCGTCCGGTCCGTCTTCGCCGAGGAGGTGCCTCATCCCGGCGCCGAAGGAAACACCCCGGTGTTGCGTTTTCCCAGCGACGCTGCCCTTCGGGATCAGTCGAACAGCGCCAGATCGATCGAATCGGCCATCGCCCGGTAGCCGGCGTCGTTGGGGTGAAGGTGATCGCCCTCGTCGAATTCGGCCTTCATGCGCGCCGGGTCGGCGGGGTCGCGCAGCACCGCGTCGAAGTCGATCACCGCGTCGTAGGCGCCTCCCGTCCGGATCCAGGCGTTGACCGCCTGCCGCTTCGTCTCGCCCTCCGGCGTGAAGTAGCCGGGAAAGACCGTGCCTTCGAAGGGCGTCAGCGTCGCGCCGTAGACCTTGATCCCCTTGGCCTTGGCGCGCGCGATGATCTGCCGGTGCCCGGCGATGATCTGGTCGGCGGTGACGGTTTGCTCGGTCAGGCCCGCCGAGGTCGAATGGCCGATGTCGTTGATCCCCTCCATCACCACCAGCCAGCGCAGGCCGGGCTGCGCCAGCGCGTCGCGATCGAGCCGCGCCAACGCGCTCGGGCCGAACATCTCCTCCGGCCGGTCGTGCAGCACGCGGTTGCCGCTGATGCCGGCGTTGACGATACCGACGTCGCGGCCCCCACCGCGCTGCGACAGGCGCTCGGCGAGGCGATCGGGCCAGCGACGATTGGCGTCCACCGTGGAATGGTAGCCGTCGGTGATGGAATTGCCGAAGGCGACGAGCGCTGGCGCGGCGCGACCCGGCGAGGAGACCTCGACGCCGCTGAGATAGAAGCGGCTCAGAGCGGTCTTCGGCTGAGTGAACTCGGCCTCCGCCACATGGTCGCCCTCCACCATGTAGGCGGTCTGCACGGCGTCGAGATGGATCACGGACGGCCCGGTCCAGCGCGTCACGTGCATCGTCACGGCCAGGGTCGAGAGCGGTTCCACAGCGAGATCCACCGGATCCGACAGCATGGGGGCGCCCGGCGGCACGGTGACGGTGGTCTCCCCCGCGAACGTCAGGGGCACCGCCGAGGCGGCATCGATCGAGCCAGCCGCGTTGCCGGGCCGCGCGAGGTTGGTGGCGCCGATCACCAGCGGTACGCTGCCCGTCTCGTTCGAGAAGCGGATGCGCACCTGCGACCCGCCGGCCGAGAGGCGCACGAACTGGCGTACCGTGGTGTTGCTCAGTTCCGGTCCGACATCGAAGACCGGGCTGGCGCCCCAGGACGCCGTCCAGGCGGGCGCCGTCTGCTGCGCCCACGATCCGTGAGGCGCGAGCAGTGCGGCGGCGACGACGAGCCCCTTGAGGCCGATACGGCTGATCATCTGCAGTCCCTTCCCGAAACGCCCGTCCACTCTGCGGCGGCTTGGGCCCTGCGAAGGTTAACCATGGCGTGCCCGGCCCGACAATCGGCGATCGTCGAGCCGGAAGGCTTACTCGCCACTGCCGGCGATCAGGCTGGCATTGCCGCCGGCGGCGGCGGTGTTGGTCGAGATCACCTGCTCGCGCACGAAGCGGGCGAGGTAGTTCGGCCCGCCCGCCTTCGGTCCGGTGCCCGAGAGCCCGGAGCCGCCGAAGGGCTGCGAGCCGACCACGGCGCCGATCATGTTGCGATTGACGTAGACGTTGCCGACCGTCAGCCGCTCCTTCACGAAGTCGATGGTCTCGTCGATGCGCGAGTGGACGCCGAGCGTCAGGCCGAAGCCGGTGGCCTCGATGGCGTCGCAGACCTTGCCGAGCTCCCCGGCCTTCCATCTGATGACGTGCAGCACGGGGCCGAAGATCTCGCGCGTCATGGCCTCGGCGCGGTCGAGCTCGATAATCGCCGGCGCGAACCAATGGCCGCCTTCCGGCAGCGCCGGCCCGGTCTCGCCGGTGAAGCGGACCTTCTGCGTGCGCTTCATGTCCGTCATATGCGCGTTCAGCATGGCGAGCTGCGCGGCGTCGATCACCGGGCCGACGTCGGTTTCGAGCTCGGCGGGATCGCCAACATGCAGCTCGCGCGCCGAGCCCTCGATCATCCTGAGCATCCGATCGGCGACGTCGGCCTGCACGAAGAGCAGCCGCAGCGCCGAGCAGCGCTGGCCGGCCGAGCGGAAGGCCGAACGCACGACGTCATCGGCCACCTGCTCGGGCAGCGCCGTGGCATCGACGATCATCGCGTTGAGCCCGCCGGTCTCCGCTATGAGCGGCGCGATCGGCGCGTTGCGCGCGGCGAGCGCGCGGTTGATGGCGAAGGCCGTGTCGGTGGAGCCGGTGAAGGCGACGAGCGCGGTGGCGGGATGGGCCGTCAGCGCCGCGCCGCATTCTCCGCCACCCGGCGCGAAATGCAGCACGTCGCGCGCGAAGCCCGCCTCGTGCAGGAGATCCACCGCGAGCTTCGCAATGAGCGGCGTCTGCGGGGCGGGCTTGGCGATGACGACATTGCCGCCGGCGAGCGCCGCCGCGACCTGGCCGATGAAGATCGCCAGCGGGAAGTTCCAGGGCGAGATGCAGACGGCGACGCCGCGCGAGCGATAGACGAGGCGGTTCTCCTCGCCCGTCGGCCCCGGCAGCGGCACGGGGTGGATCAACATCCGCTCGGCCTCCGCCGCATAGAAGCGGCAGAAGTCCACGGCCTCGCGCAGCTCGGCGATGCCGTCGTCGAGCGTCTTGCCGCCTTCGCGGGTGAGAAGCGCCAGAATCGTTCCCTGCCGCTCCTCCATCAGGTCGGCGGCACGGCGAAGCTGCGCGGCGCGCGTCGCGGCCGGCACCGCCTCGGCCGCGCGCACGCCGGCCTTGGCGCGCTCCACCAGCGCCGTGGCGCCTTGCGCGGTGAGGAAGCGGCTGTGTCCGACCACCGCCCCGTCCACCGGCGAGCGGATCTCGGCCGGCGCGGCGGCGTCGAGCCCGCTCGCGGGATCGGCCGTCAGGCCACTGACCTTGGCGCCGTCTCGGGCGCGCAGCAGAGAGGCGAGCGCGCGGCGATCGCCGAACTCGGTGCCCTTCGAATTGGCGCGGGCACCGAAGAGCGCGGCCGGCGTGGCGACGCCGGCATGGGTGGTGCGACCGCCCTTCAGGAGATCGCGCGGATGCACGAGAAGTTCGTCCACCGGCACCTTGGCGTCGCCGACCTTGGCGACGAAGGAGGAATTGGCGCCGTTTTCCAGAAGGCGCCGCACGAGATAGGCGAGAAGATCGCTGTAGCCGCCGACCGGCGCATAGATGCGGCAGGCGACCGCGCCCTTCGTGTCGTCGCGGAGCGCTTCGTAGAGCGACTCGCCCATGCCGTGCAGGCGCTGGAACTCGAATCCCGAGGGGTTCTCGCCCGCCATTTCCAGAATCGCCGCGACCGTCAGCGCGTTGTGCGTGGCGAACTGCGGATAGAGCCGCTCGCGGCGGCGCAGCAGTTCGTTGGCGGCGTCGAGATAGGAGAGGTCCGTCGCCGGCTTCACGGTGTGGACGGGAAAGCCCGCCAGCCCCTTTTCCTGCGCCTGCTTGATCTCGGTGTCCCAATAGGCGCCCTTCACGAGGCGCACCATCATGCGGATTCCCGTCTCCTCGGCGAGCGCGTCGAGATGGCGGATCACCGGCACCACGCGCTTGCCATAGGCCTGGATGGCGAGGCCGAAGCCGGTCCAGCCGCGGAAGTCCTGCGAGCGCACCACCGCGTCGATCACGTCGAGCGACAGTTCCAGCCGCTCGGCCTCCTCGGCGTCGATCGTGAAGTTCAGATCGTAGGCCCGCGCCTTCTGCGCGAGATCGGCGACGAGCGGCACGAGTTCGCGGAGCACGGTCTCGCGATGCGTCGGGTGGTAGCGCGGATGCAGCGCCGAGAGCTTGACGGAGATGCCGGGCCGGTCCGGCAGCGCCTTGTTGCCGGCCTTGCGCCCGATCGCCTCGATCGCGTCGGCATAGGACTTGAAGTAGCGCGCGGCGTCGTCCTTCGTGCGGGCGCCCTCGCCCAGCATGTCGTAGGAGTGGCGATAGCCCTTCTTCTCCAGCCCCCGCGCCCGCTCCAGCGCGTCCTCGATCGTCTCGCCAAGCACGAACTGGCGGCCGAGGAAGCGCATCGCCTGGCGCGTCGCGGTGCGCACGGCCGGCGCGCCGAGGCGCTTGACCAGCGACGACACGACGCCGGACGGCTTCTCGCCGGGCTGGATGATGCGGGCCGAGAGGCCGAGCGCCCAGGCCGAGGCCGCCATCAGCTTCTGGTCGACGATCGGCTCGCGGTTGGCCCAGTCGCCGGCGCCGATCTTGTCCTCGATCAGGCGGTCCTGCGTCTCCGTGTCGGGCACGCGCAGCAGCGCTTCGGCCAGCACCATCAGCGCCAGACCCTCGCGGGTCGAGAGGCCGAACTCGCGCATGAAGTCTTCCACCGCGCCGACGCCGCCCGAGCGCGAACGGATCGTCTCGACATAGGATCGCGCCCGACGCTTCACCTTCGCGTCGTCCGGTCCGAAGCTCGCCTCGCGCTCGAGAAGCTCGGCGACGGCCTGCGCGTCGCTGGGGGAATAGGGCGCGGAAAATGGCGAGACGGACATCGGCGAACGATCCTTCGAGGGGCGAACGGGGTCGCGTTTTCATAGCAGCCCTCGCCGGCGCGGATCCCATCGTTTATGCGGGAAGAAACGACGCATCCCGCCACCGACACGAGCCCTGCCGATGGAAAACGCCGACCTCGACGAAAAGGACCGCAAGATCCTCCGGGCGCTGCAGACCGAGGCCCGGCTCAGCGTCATCGAACTCGCCGAGCGCGTCCACCTTTCGCCCACGGCCACCGCGGCGCGGGTGAAGCGGCTGACGCGGGAGGGCTTCCTCCTCGGCTACCACGCGCGGCTTTCGCCCGAGAAGCTCGACCGCGGGCTCATCGTCTTCGTCGAGGTGAAGCTCGACCGCACGAGCGAGGACGTGTTCACCGCCTTCGGCGCGGCCGCCAAGGCGAACGGCGACATCATGGAATGCCACATGGTGGCGGGGGGGTTCGACTATCTCCTCAAGGCCCGCGTGAAGGACATGAACGCCTACCGCGCCTTCCTTGCCAAGGCGCTGCTGGAGCTGCCGGGCATTCGCGAGACCCACACCTATGCGGTGATGGAGGAGATCAAGAACACCACCGCCCTGCCCGTCTGAACGGGCGCCGCCGCACCTCGCTCGCCTCGCCTCGGCCACGTCGCTTGGGCGGCCTCGCCCACGTCGCTTGCGCGGTCCGGGCCGCTGCCGCATAAGCCGGCCATGACCCCGCAGATCCACGTTCGCCGCCTCGCCGCCACGCATGGCCGCCGCCCTGGTGCGGCCCTCGACCGAGCCGATCGCGGCGAGGATCTGCACGCCGTTCGCCTCGCCACCGAGACGGCCGTGGCGCTGATCGACGTCGATCTCGACATCCACCCCGGCGAGATCCTCGTGGTGCTCGGCGCGCCGGGATCGGGCAAGTCTTCGCTCCTCGCGGTGCTGCACGGCGATCTCGCGCCCGAGCGCGGCAGCGTCGCGGCCGAGACCGCCTCCGGGCCGGTGGAGTTGCGCTCGGCCACCAAGCGCCAGCGCGACCGCTGGGCGCAGGAGGCGGCGGCGCTCGTTGCCGGCCCGGTGGCGCTCACCCCGAAAAGCACCATCGCGGAAACGGTGATCGCCGCGCTCGCTAGGCACGGCACGCCGAGAAGCGACCGCGCCCCTCGCGCGACGCTGGAACTCGCCAACGCCGGACTGCGCGACTGGGGCGAGATTCGCATCGCCGACCTGCCGCCGGGCCTTCGCCCGCGCGTGCAACTGCTCGTCGCCGCGCTCGGTGGGCAGCCGATCCTGCTGCTCGACGATCCGTTCGACGGGGTGGACGCGTGGCGCGACCCTTCGATGGTGGGAGCGTTGCGGCGCCTGCGCGAGCGCACGGGCAAGAGCGTGGTGCTGACGAGCCGCGACCCCGCCGAGGCGCTGCGCGTCGGCGACCGCATCGCCGTGCTCGACAACGGCCGCCTCGTGCAGGCCGGCACGCCGCGCGACCTGCTGCTCGAACCCGCGACGCCGCATGTCGCGGCCTATCTCAGCGAACTCAGCCCGGTGTCCTTCCTTCAGGCCGAGGACGTGATGGGACCGATCGCGCCCGACGACGTCGCCTCGTCCTTCGCCGGCCTCGTGCAGGTGGGCACGCCGCTGACGCGCGTGCTGCCGGCCTTAGCGCGCGGCGATGTCGTCGTCGCCGACCGCGGCCGCCTGCTCGGCCGCATCGGGACGCGCGAGCTTCAAGCCGTGCTATCGCCGCGCGGCTGACCTTTCGGGCTTCGGCTTCTCAGGACAACCTACCTTCCCCTGATGGGGGAAGGACGACACTCGTCAGGCGGCGACGGCGCGCTGCAGATGCGGCAAGCGCCCCTCGTCCACCGCGAAACACGCGACCATCGTCTCGCCGTGCCGCGTCAGTTCGGGCCGCTCGGAGCGGCAGCGGTCGTTGGCGAAGGGGCAGCGCGGGTTGAAGGAGCAGCCCGGCGGCGGATTGAAGGGCGACGGCAGCTCGCCGCTGAGGCGGATGCGCTCGACCTTGTCCTCGGGCCGCGTCGCCGGCGTCGCCGAGAGCAGCGCCCGCGTGTAGGGATGCAGCGGCTCGGCATAGACGGCGGAGACCGGGGCGATCTCCACAGGCCTGCCGAGATACATCACCATCACCCGGTTCGCGACGTGGCGCACCACGGAGAGGTCGTGGCTGATGAAGACGTAGGTCAGCCCCAGCCGCTCCTGCAGGTCGGCCAGAAGGTTGAGGATCTGCGCCTGAATCGACACGTCGAGCGCCGAGACCGGCTCGTCGAGCACGAGGATCTTCGGCTCCAGCATGATGGCGCGCGCGATGGCGATGCGCTGGCGTTGGCCGCCCGAGAACATATGCGGGTAGCGGTCGTAATGCTCGGGCCGCAAGCCTACCTCGGCCAGCCCCGCCTCCGCCTTCGCACGGCGCTCGGTGGCCGAGAGCTTGGTGTTGATCTTCAACGGCTCTTCGAGGATGGCGCCGACCTTCTGGCGCGGGTTCAGCGCGCCGTAGGGGTTCTGAAAGACGATCTGCACGGTGGAGCGGAGCTTGGCCACCGCGGAGCGGTCGCCCTTCTCGATGCGCACGCCGTCGATCGTCAGCTGACCCTCGGTCGGGATCTCGATCAGCGTCAGCATGCGGGCGAGCGTCGACTTGCCGCAGCCGGATTCGCCGACGATCGCCAGCGTCTCGCCCTCGGCCACCTCGAAGCTCGCGTCCTTCACGGCCTTCAGCGAGCCGGCCTTGCGGAAGAGCCCGCCGCCCACCTCGTAGACCTGATTGAGATCCTTGGCGGTGATGATCGCACCCATCAGGCGGCCTCGCGGGTCTGTGGCATGTTTTCGGGGTAGTGGCAGAGCGCCTCGCCGAGCGCGGGCGGCTGGCGCGGCGGCACCACGCTGCGGCAGCGATCGTCGGCCTTCGGGCAGCGCGGGTTGAACAGGCAGCCGTCCGGCCGGTTGCCCTGCCCCGGCACGATGCCCGGGATGGTCGGCAGGCGCTTGGTGGTGGCGCGCTCGGGAATCGCCGAGAGAAGCGCCGCCGTATAGGGGTGATGCGGCTGGTCGAACAGCGTCTGCACCGGCTGGCGCTCGACCTGCTGCCCCGCATATTGAACGACCACACGGTTCGCGGCTTCCGCGATCACACCCATGTCATGGGTGATGAGGATCATCGCCATGCCGTAGCGCTCGCGCAGGTCCACGAGGAGATCGAGGATCTGCGCCTGGATCGTCACGTCGAGGGCGGTGGTCGGCTCGTCGGCGATGAGCAGCTTCGGTCGGCAGGCGGTGGCCATGGCGATCATCACGCGCTGGCTCATGCCGCCCGAGAGCTGGTGCGGAAACACGCGCAGCCGGCGCTCGGGCTCGGAGATGCCGACGGCGCCGAGAAGCTCGATCGCCCGAGCCTGCCGCGCCTTGCGGTCGAGATCGGTGTGCGCCTTCAGCGCCTCCTTGATCTGGTAGCCGACGGTGAAGCACGGGTTGAGGCTGGCGATCGGCTCCTGGAAGATCATCGCGATGTCGCGGCCGATGATCGAGCGCCGCTCGCGCGGGCTCATCGCCTGCATGTCGCGGCCCTCGAAGCGGATCTCGTCGGCCGTGACGGTGGCGGAGGGCGGCAGCAGGCCCATCAGGCCGAGCATCGCGACCGACTTGCCCGAGCCGGATTCGCCGACGATGCCGAGCACTTCGCCCGGCTCCACCGTGACGTCGACCCCGTCCACCGCGCGGAACGGGCCGGCCGCGGTCTCGAAGGTGACGGAGAGGTTTCGAAGGGAGAGAAGGGACATATCTCTATTTGAACTTTCCGACTGGGGATCTTACGTTCATCGGGAATTGATGGAGACGGAAACGATGTCGTTCTGGAACCGAGTCCTCGAATGGGTGGCGCCCCGCCCCCAGCCCAAGCCCCTGCCGGTCGTGGTGCCGATCCGCGAGCCGAGCGGACGCCGCCCGTTCTACTGAGCAGCAACTTTCCGTCGTCATCTTGGCAGTTGACCGAGAGCGGCGACGGCTGTTTGCGCGAGCGTCGTGAGGCGACGTCTCGCATTCACGTAGTCCCCGACCACGTCCAACTGCCTTTCCGCTGACAGGGCGTTGAAGCTCGGGTCTCGGATGTCGTTCGCGACACCTTCCATTTCCCAACGCTGGCGCGCGTAGAGAACGACGGGATCGATCACCTCTTCCGGCAGGACGTGGATCTCGTCCACGATCGCCTCGAAGATCGGATGCCTCGGCGGCGCCGAGACCCGTACCGAAAAACCTGGTTCGTTCGCATAGCGATCGCGAATTGCGGCATACGCTTCTTCCAGATCGTAGGCTTCGAGATCCACGAGCTCCGCGCGGATCTCGGCGCGTAGCGCAATCTGGAAGTCCCGCATCCGCTCCAGTCGTCGCCGCTGCTCCAGCCAGACGGATTGCCGCGCCGTCGCAAACCAGCCGACGACGCTCACCAGCGCCGCGACGATCGCTGCAAGAAGGGCCGGAGCGAGCCAACCGTTCGCCATCCCTTCTCAACTCTTCTTCAACTTCGGATCGAGCGCATCGCGCAGGCCGTCGCCGACCAGGTTGATCGCGAGCACCGTGACGAGGATGGCGAGGCCCGGGAAGGTCACGACCCACCAGGCGCGCAGCACGAACTCGCGCGCCTCGGCCAGCATCGTGCCCCATTCCGGCGTCGGCGGCTGCGCGCCGAGGCCGAGGAAGCCGAGCGCGGCGGCATCGAGAATGGCGTTCGAGAAGGAGAGCGTCGCCTGCACGATCAGCGGACCCAGGCAGTTCGGCAGGATGGTGACGAACATCAGGCGCAGCGGTCCGGCGCCGACCACGCGCGCGGCCGTCACGTATTCCCGCTCCTTCTCGGCCATCACCGAGGCGCGCGTCAGCCGCACGAAATGGGGTTGCAGCACCAGCGCGATGGCGATCATCGCGTTGACGAGGCCAGGCCCGAGGATGGCGACCAGCACCAGCGCCAGCAGCAGCGACGGGAACGCGAGGATCACGTCCATCACCCGCATGATGACGGTATCGACCCAGCCCCGGAAATATCCGGCGACGAGCCCGATGACGATGCCGGTGGAGACGGCCAGCACCACCACGAACGTGCCGATGAACAGCGAATATTGCGCGCCGTAGATCAGGCGCGAGAGGATGTCGCGTCCCACCGCGTCGGTGCCGAGCAGGTAGGACCAGCGTCCGCCCTCCATCCAGAACGGCGGCACGAGCAGCGCGTCGCGGTTTTGCAGGATCGGGTCATGCGGGGCGATGACCGTGGCGAAGGCGGCGACGAAGACCACGATCGCGAACACGGCCAGACCCGCGACGGCGCCGCGGTTGACGGAGAAATAATACCAGAACTCCCGCAGAACCTGACGGCGTCCGCTCGGGGTCGGCGTGCGCTGCGGGATGAGCGAGCCGACGCCCTCGGCCGCTTCCTGGGCTTCGATATGCGACATGGATCTCGGCTCCTATCGGGCGCGCACGCGCGGGTTGATCAGGCCGTAGAGGAGATCGACCACGAGATTGACGAACATCACGACGAGCGCGATGAGAAGAAGGCCGCCCTGCACAACCGGGTAGTCGCGGCGGAACACCGAATCGACCATCCACTTGCCGATGCCCGGCCAGGAGAAGATCGTCTCCGTCAGGATCGCGCCGGCGAGCATGACGCCGATCTGCAAGCCGATCGTGGTGACCACGGGAATCAGCGCGTTGCGCAAGGCATGGATGCCGATGATGCGGCCCTGCCCGAGGCCCTTGGCGCGCGCGGTGCGCACGTAGTCCTCGCCCAGCACCTCGAGCATCGCCGAGCGGGTCTGGCGCGCGATCACCGCGAGCGGAATGGTGGCCAGCACGATCCCCGGCAGAACGAGGTGGCTCAGCGCCGACGAGAAGGCCCCACGCTGGCCGGAGATCAGGCTGTCGACCAGCATGAAGCCGGTGACCGGCGGGAAGAAATACATCAGCGAGATGCGACCCGAGACCGGCGTCCAGCCGAGCGTTCCCGAGAAGAAGATGATGAGCAGCAGGCCCCACCAGAAGATCGGCATGGAATAGCCGACGAGCGCCGTCCCCATGATCGACTGGTCGATCCAAGAGCCGCGCTTCACCGCGGCGACGACGCCGGCAGGCACGCCGATGAGGACGGCGAGGAAGATCGCGACGAGCGACAGTTCGACCGTGGCGGGAAACAGCGTCAGGAACTCGGTCAGCACCGGGCGGCGCGTCACGATCGACGTGCCGAAGTCACCCTGGAACAGGTTCGTCAGATAGTACCAGAACTGGACCGGCAGCGGCTGGTCGTAGCCGAGCAGCGCCGTCAGCTGCGCATGGCGCTCGGGCGTGATGCCACGCTCGCCCGCCATCAGCGTGACCGGGTCTCCCGGCAGCAGGCGGATGAACGAGAAGGCGACGACGGCGACGCCGACGAAGGTCGGCAGGAGAACGCCGATACGAGCGAAGAGAAAGCGCAACATGGAAGCGTTCTACAAAGGTTTTGCCGTCGGCGCACCCGATAGCGGTTTGAAATCGTGTAGGAAACGAAAGATTTTGACCAAACGGAAAAGGGCGGCCGTGAAGCCGCCCTTCCCTGATGGTTCCGATCGATCGGTTACTCCGTGATGTCGACGCCGTCGAACGTGTAGTCGCCGAGCGGGCTCTGGACGAAGCCTGTGACGTTCTTGCGCATCGGCACGTAGACCACCGAATGGGCGATCGTCGACCAAGGCGCCTGATCCTTGAAGATCACCTGCGCCTGCTCGTAGAGCTTGGCGCGCTCGTCCTGCGTCGGCTTGGTCTTGGCTTCCTGGATCAGCTTGTTGAAGTCCTGGTTGCACCACTGCGCCCGGTTGGCGCCGCCCACGGCGTCGCAGCCGAGCAGCACGGCCAGGAAGTTGTCCGGGTCACCGTTGTCGCCGGTCCAGCCGAGCAGCACCGCGCCGTCGCGCTTCACGTCCTTCGAGCGCTCGAGATACTCGCCCCACTCGTAGGTCACGATCTCAGCCTTGACGCCCACCTTCGCGAAATCGGCCTGGATCAACTCGGCCATGCGAGCGGCGTTGGGGTTGTAGGGGCGCGACACCGGCATCGCCCAGAGCTTCATCGAGAGGTCGGTGACGCCGGCGGCCTCGAGCGCCTTCTTCGCCGCTTCCGGATCGTAGGCATCGTCCTTCAGCGCGTCGTTGTAGGACCACATGGTCGGCGGGATCGGCGCCTTCGCCTTCTGGCCGGCGCCCTGGTAGACGGCCGAGATGATGGCGTCCTTGTCGATGGCCATGTTGAGGGCCTTGCGGACCTCCGGCTTGTCGAAGGGTGCCATCTGCGTGTTGTAGGCAAGGAAGCCGATGTTGAGACCTTCTTGCTCGGCGACCGTGAGGTCGGCATTGGCCTGTAGGCCCGGTACGTCGGCCGGGTTCGGATAGGCCATGAGCTGGCACTCGTTGGCGAGCAGACGCTGCTGGCGAACCGAAGCGTCCTTGGTGATCGCGAAGACGAGATCGTCGATCGGCTGCTTACCACCCCAATAGTCGGCGAAGGCCTGGTAGCGGATCACTGCGTCGGGCTGGTAGGCCACGAACTGGAACGGGCCGGTGCCGATCGGCGCCTGGTTCAGCTGCGCCTGGTTGCCGGCCTCGGCCAGCTTGTCGGCATATTCCTTCGACATGATGGAGGCGAAGGGCATCGCGACGTTGGCGATGAAGGGCGCATAGGCCGAGGTCAGCGTGAAGCGGATCGTCATGTCGTCGACCTTCTCGACCGACTTGACGATCTCGTTCATCGACATCGACGCGTAGTATTCCCAGGATGCGCCGGAAACGTACTGGTTGTACGGGTTGTCCTTGTTGCCCTGGCGATCGAAGGAGAACACCACGTCGTCGGCGTTCATGTCGCGCGTCGGGGTGAAGTCGGCATTCGACTGGAACTTGACGCCGGGACGCAGCTTGAACGTGTACTGAAGGCCGTCGGGCGAAATGTCCCAGCTGGTCGCGAGGCCCGGCTCGGTCTCGGTCGTGCCCTTCTTGAACTCGGCCAGCCGGTTGTAGATCGGATGGGCGGAAGCATCGAACGTCGTTCCCGCCGTATAGAGGCCGGGGTCGAAGCCTTCGGGCGAGCCTTCCGAGCAGAACACGAAGGTCTTGGCGGAAGCCGCCGAACCAAGGGCCAGGACGATGGCCGTCGCGGCGAGAAGCGTGTTCGTCAGACGCATGAATGCGTTCTCCCATGAACGTCGAGGACAGCGCCATTGCTGCCGGAAGAGCGCATTTCGACCGGATAGCAGTTCGTACGCAAGACTATTTTCCGACCATTCACTCAAAAACGATCGTCGGTGCCTTGACGCTGGACGCGGCCACGCCCTCGATCGACGCGAGCGTGCGTGTCGCGATCTCGCGATAGATCGCGGCATGACGTCCGTCCGGTTGCGAAGCCATGACCGGATGCCCCGCATCGGAGCTCTCGCGAATCACCATCTCCAACGGCACCTCGCCAAGGAACGGCACGCCGAGCCGCTCGGCCTCAGCCCGTGCTCCGCCATGGCCGAAAATGTCGTAGCGGGTGCCGGTGTCGGGTGCGATGAAGTAGCTCATGTTCTCGACGATGCCGAGCACGGGCACCTCGACCTTGCGGAACATCGCCAGCCCCTTGCGCGCATCGATGAGCGCGAGATCCTGCGGCGTCGAGACGATCACGGCGCCGGCCAGCGGCACCTGCTGGGCCATGGTGAGCTGCGCGTCGCCGGTGCCGGGCGGCATGTCCACCACGAGCATGTCGAGTTCGCCCCATTCCACCTCGCGCAGCATCTGCGTCAGCGCCGACATCACCATCGGCCCACGCCAGATCATCGGCGTCTCCTCCTCCACGAGGAAGCCCATGGACATCGCCTTCAGGCCATAGGCCTGCAGCGGCACCATCGTGCGCCCGCCCACGGTTTCCGGGCGGCCCTTCAGGTTGAGAAGGCGCGGCACGGACGGGCCGTAGATGTCGGCGTCGAGCAGGCCGACGCGCAGGCCCAGCGACTGGAACCCGAGCGCGAGATTGACGGCCGTGGTGGACTTGCCGACCCCGCCCTTGCCGCTCGCCACCGCCACGATGCGCGCAATGCCGGGAACGCCGATCTTGGCGCCTTTGGGCTGCGCCGGAGCGGCGGGCGAAGCCGCGCTGGCCGGGCGGGGGCGTGGATGATGATGGGGCTGGGGCGGCGGCGCGGCGCGCGGGGTCGGCGCCGGACGCGACGCCAGCCCGCCGCCCTTGCGCTCGGCGGTCAGGGCGACCATCGCCGAGCGAATGCCGTCGATCTCGGTGACCACCCGCTCTGCCTCTCGGCGAAAGCCCTCGAAGCGATCGGCTTCGCTGGCGGGCACGCTGAGCGAGAAGAAGGCCTTGCCGTCCCCTACGAAAATCTCCGACACCATGCCGCGCGTCACGACGTCGGGGCCGCCCCCCGGCATCGGAATGTCGCGAAGAGCAGCGAGAATACGATCGGTCAGAGCCTGGTTCATGCGAGTTCCACGATCGAGAAAGGCAATGCCGCGGCACGCGCACAGCCATGATGACTTAGGCCTTGCAGATAGATCACATCGGGCCGGAATGGGAGGCATCGAGGTCCATCGATGTCGCGCGCGAGGGAAGAGGATAGCATGACCGAAGCCGCACGCTCGCCGTTCCAGCCGGTCGACGACGTCGTGCGGCAAGCGGCCCGTGCGCTTCGTGGCGAAGCCCGCCATGCGGCGCTCGCCTGCATCGATCCGGACACCGGTGCACCCGCCGACAGCCGCGTTCTCGTGGCGACCGACACGAGGGGGATCCCGTTCTGCTCGTCTCGAAACTGGCGCGCCATACTGCGGCACTACTGCGCGACGGGCAGGCATCGCTGATGATCAGGGACGTCGCACGAGGCGACCCGCTCTCTCAGCCTCGCATGACGCTCAATGGCGATGCCGAGGAGATCCCACGCTCTCACGAGGCGTTTTCGCGGGTTCGGCGACGTTTTCTGGCGCGCCACCCCACCGCAAGCGTCTACGCCGAGTTTGCCGATTTCGCATGGATGCGCGTCCACATCCAGCAGGCATCGTTGGTTACCGGGTTCGCGCGCGCCCATCGGCTCGACCGGAGTGATATGTGCCACCCCAACCTTCCAGACTGGAGTGGACCCCATTTCGCCGGACAGGCGGCTGTTGGGTTTAGGCACTGAGCCTTATGAACTCACGAGGCGAGCGGAACTTCAGGCCTGAGTGCGGGTGAACCTCGCAATAATCCTCGATCCAGTCGGGGAGCAAGGCGAGGATGGTGTCGGCGTCGGGCAGGACGGTGATGCTGGCGTAGTCCCGTTTCAGAGTTTTGACGAAGGCCTCGGACATGCCGTTCGACTCCGGGCTGCGCACGGGCGTGAAGAGCAGCATCAGGCCGAGGGCCCTGGCAGTGTTGGCGGTCTCCTTCGCGATATAGGCGCTGCCGTTGTCTGACAGCCATTCGACGGCATGCGGGACTTTGGTCGTGCCGAAGCGGCGCTCGACGGCGGTGACCAT
>NZ_JACIEK010000003.1 GCF_014196835.1 Aureimonas pseudogalii | reverse complement strand
GCCATCAGGAGCTTTCGACATAGTCGTACTCATAGGCGGATGCCTATGCCTTATCGGCTATGCCACCTGTCCGGTCAAAACGGGGTGCGCTCCACCAACGACGTGACGGAACGCTCGTTCCAGCTGCAGCGCGGCGGGCAATGGTTCAAGAGCAAGTCGCACGACACGTTTGCGCCGATCGGCCCCTGGCTGGTCACGCCCGACGAACTGCCGGACCACGATCACGTCGATCTCTGGCTCGACGTCAACGGCGAGCGCCAGCAGGCCGGCGACACCAGCCGCATGGTCTTCAAGGTGCCCTACCTCATCTCCTACATCTCGCGCTTCCTGCGACTGGAGCCGGGCGACATCATTCTAACGGGAACGCTCGGCGGCGTCGGGCTCTCGTTCGACCCGCCGCGTTTCCTGGCGCCGGGAGACCGCGTCACGCTCGGCGGCACGGGGCTCGGCGAGCAGAACTGCCTCTGCATTCAGGGCTGAGAGCGTCGCGGCCCCGTCCGCTCGGCCGCGCCTATTCGGCCGCCTCCGCGGTCGATCGCGCCTCGCCTTCGCTCGATGGTGAAGGCGGGCGATGTCGAGCGGTCCGCGGCGAGACCTCGTCGGCCGGGAAGGCATCGACTTCGATGACGCGTGCGACCGCAGCGTCCATTTCACGCAGATGCGCGAGGTCTTCGTCGGTGAGGAACCCTGCCGCCTGCGCCGCCTCGCGATCTCGCACGCCGGCGTCGCGCATCCGCCTGAGCAACGGCGCCGATTCGGTGACGAGACGGAACGCGGTTTCGAGGTCGGCCACCGGATGCCGGTCGCGTCCCTCGCCGAGATAGAGATCGGGCGTCAGCCGGTCGCGCTGGGTCGAGGGGCGCATGAGGATCTCGGCAACTTCCGTCACCAGTTCGTCTGCGGGTGGCCGCATCGGGATCCCCGCGGGAAACGCGATCAACTTCACCGCTGCCGCCGCCCAGCGGGCCGGCAGGTTGGCGAAGACGCCGGCGAAGGCCTGCCCCATCCGGTTGAAACCGCGCTGCATCACGTATTCGACGATCGGCCGATCCACCTCCGGCCGCCCCTCGCTCTCGAAGCGCTTCAGCGTCGCGCCGAGCAGGTAGAGTTCCGACAGGATGTCGCCGAGCCGTGCCGAGATCATCTCGCGGCGCTTGAGCGCCCCGCCGAGCGTCAACAGCGCGAGATCGGCCGTCAGCGCGAAGGTGGCCGCATAGCGCGAAAGCTGGCGCCAATGGCTGGTGAAGGCGGCGCCGCGCGGCGCCGGCGCGGCGAGACCGCCCGTCCAGCCGAAGATGAAGGTGCGCGCGAGATTTCCGAGCGCGTGGCCGACATGGCCCCAGAACGACTTGTCGAAGGCCGAAAGCCCCTGCTCGGGATCGGGGTCGGCCAACGCCCGCATCTCCTGCAGCATGTAGGGATGCGCCCGGATCGCGCCCTGCCCGAAGATCATCAGATTGCGGGTGAGGATGTTGGCCCCCTCGACGGTGATGCCGATGGGCACCGAGCGATACTGCGCGCCCAGCGCGTTGCCCGGCCCGTCCATGATCGCCTTGCCGCCCTGGATGTCCATCGCGCGCTCGATCGATTCGCGCATGAGGTAGGTGGCGTTCGACTTCATGATCGCGGAGATCACCGACGGGCGATGCCCCTGATCGAGCGCCGCGACGGTCAAGCGCCGGGCCGCGTCGATCTGGTAGGCATTGGCGGCGAGTTCCGCCAAGGGCTCTTGAATGCCCTCGAACTGGCCGATCGGGAGATTGAACTGCGTGCGCACGCGGGCATAGGCACCGGAGACGCGGGCCGCCATCGCCGCCGACGCGGCGGACTGCGAGGGTAGCGAGATACCGCGCCCGGCTGCCAGCGCCGTCATCAGCATGGTCCAGCCCTCGCCGATTCGCTCGGCGCCGCCGAGGATCCAGTCCATCGGGATGAACACGTCCTTGCCGTGGATCGGCCCGTTCTGGAAGAAGGTGAAGCCCGGCAGATGCCGCTCGCCATGGCGCACGCCCGGCGTCGCGGTCGGGATCAGCGCCACGGTGATGCCGAGCGCCTCGCCCCGTCCGAGATGGTTCTCGGGATCGAAGAGCTTGAACGCGAGCCCCATCACCGTCGCGACGGGGGCGAGCGTGATGTAGCGCTTCTCGAAGTTCAGGCGGATGCCGAGCATCCGCTGGCCCTCGTGCTCGCCGTACTCCACGACGCCCCGGTCGGTCATCGCCGCGGCGTCGGAGCCCGCCTGCGCGGAGGTCAATCCGAAGCACGGGATCTCGCGGCCGTCGGCAAGACGCGGCAGCCAGTGGTCGCGCTGCGCCTGCGTGCCGAAATGCAGCATCAGCTCGCCCGGCCCGAGCGAGTTCGGCACCATCACGGTGACGCCCGCCACGACGCTGGCCGACGAGACCTTGCGCACGACCTCGGAATGGGCGGCGTTCGAAAAGCCGAGCCCGCCGTATTCCTTCGGGATGATCATGCCGAAGAACTTGCGGCTCTTCAGGAAGGCCCAGACCTCCGGCGAGAGGTCGCGATCCCGCCACGCGAGATCCCACTCGTCGATCATCGAGCAGAGTTCCTCGACCGGGCCATCAAGAAAGGCCCGCTCCTCGGTCGTCAGGCGCGCCGGCGCCATGGCGAGAAGCTTCGCCCAGTCGGGCTGGCCGCTGAAAAGTTCGCCGTCCCACCAGACGGTGCCGGCGTCGATCGCCTTGGCCTCGGTCGGCGAAATCGCCGGCATGGCGGTCTTGGCCCAGCGAAAGATCGGCCGGGTCAACCTGTCTCGTCGGAACGACATCGGCTTTCCTCCCCGATTCCTTTGTGAAGACCAACCTAATGGGATGGGTGCCGTTTCCCACCCGCTCCTTCGTCAGAACGCGTCGATCTCGCGCCGGTTTGATCGATGGGCCGTGCGCAGCGCCAGAAAGACGAGGAAGCCGAGTGGCCCCGTGACGAAGGTGAGCCCGAGACAAGGCATCAGTTTCCAATGCGCGATGCCACGCCGGCGTGCTTCGCGGGCCTCCCATGCTCCGACCAGAAGGTCGAACGCGAGATAATGCGCCCAGCCGGTCAGCACGGCCTGCCGCGTCGTGAAGATCGCGGCGACACCGTCCAGCGTCGTGAAGCCGGGCGAGGATCCGGTCGTTGCGGACGGCGGATCGCCGACCAACCCCGAAACGAGCAGCGCGACGTAGACGAGCGCCAGGATCGCCGGGCAGGCCAAGGCGGCGATCCGCTGCGAGAGATGCGGCATGAGGGGGCCGGCGAGAAGTGCGATCCAGCCGACCATCGCGACGAGGTTGATCGCGCCGAAGATCGCGTCGAGGCTCATGCCATTCCTGCCTCTCCTATCGCGATAAGCCCTGCCCCTATCGCTCGGACCCCACGGCGCGATGGGCGATGTCGCGGCGGCAGAAGCCTTCCGGCCAATCGACGGCATCGACGAGAGCATAGGCACGCTCGCGTGCGCTCGCGACGTCCGCGGCTCGCGCGGTGACGTTCAGCACGCGGCCGCCGGTCGCGACGAGCCGATCGCCCTCGCGGCTCGTGCCGGCATGGAAGATCGTCTCGTCCGCTCCGGTCGCCGGCAGATGGCGGATCTGCGTGCCCTTTCGGTACGCGCCGGGGTAGCCTTCGGATGCGAGCACGACGGTGACGGCAGGGTCCGCCGACCATTGCGGTTCGAGCCCGGCCACGGACCCGGTCGCCGACGCGAGGAGGATCGGCAGGAGATCGCTTTCGAGGCGCATCATCAGCACCTGGCATTCGGGATCGCCGAAGCGGACGTTGTACTCGATGAGCTTCGGGCCGCCCTCCGTCAGCATCAGCCCGGCGTAGAGCACACCGCGGAAGGGGCTGCCCTGCTCCCGCATGCCCGCCAGCGTCGGACGCACGATCTCGCGCATCGCCCGCTCCACCATCTCGGGCGTCATCAGGCCGGAGGGCGAATAAGCGCCCATGCCGCCGGTGTTGGGGCCCCGGTCGCCGTCGAAGGCGCGCTTGTGGTCTTCCGCCGTGCCGAAGACGAGCGCGTCCTCGCCGTCGCAGATGCAGAAGAGCGAGGCCTCCGGGCCGCTCATGCACTCCTCGACCACGACCTCCGCCCCCGGCGCCCCGGCGAAGCAATCGTCGATCGCGGCCAGCGCCTCCTCGACGCTCGACGCCACCGTTACGCCCTTGCCGGCGGCCAGACCGTCGGCCTTCACCACGATCGGTGCGCCCTCGGCGCGCACGTAGTCCGCCGCGTTCGATGCGTCCGTGAAGCGGCGATAGCGGGCGGTCGGGATGTCCTTGAGAGTGCAGAGATCCTTCGTGAAGCCCTTCGAGCCTTCGAGCCGCGCCGCCGCGGCACTCGGCCCGAAGACGGCGATGCCGGCGCTCGTCAGCGCATCGGCGAGGCCGGCGACCAGCGGCACTTCCGGCCCGACCACCACGAGGCCGATCGCGCGGTCGCGGCAGAACGCCGCCACGGCGTCGTGATCCTCCACGTCGAGATCGACGATCTCGGCCTCCGCCGCGATGCCGGGATTGCCGGGCGCGGCGAACAGGCGGCCGAGCATCGGCGACTGCCGCAGCTTCCACGCCAGGGCATGCTCGCGACCACCCGAGCCGATGAGAAGAACGTCGATGGTCATGGCGATACGATCTCCGCTGGGCCGGCCCCCTCGCGGGCCGATGCGTCGAGCGGGATTACGGGCCGGCGGCGGGCGGGGTCAAGGGCACGGCGCGAAGGGATCGCGAGGGGGCATCGAGGGGACTTGACGGAACGGTGCGGCGCGGGCTTTTGCCCGAGCATGCTCGAGCCGCGCCAACCCACCGTCGATCCCGCCGACCGCGTCGCGGATGCGCCTTCGGACAATTTCGTCTATCGCGTGCTGCCGCGGGCCGCCTGGCCCTATGCGCAGCTGGCCCGGTGGGACCGGCCGATCGGCTGGCAGCTGCTGCTCTGGCCCTGCCTCTGGTCGGCGGCGCTCGCCCCGCAATGGGCGGCGCCCTCGGCCGTTCACACCGGCCTGCCCGACCTCTGGCATCTCGTCCTGTTTCTCGTGGGGGCCGTGGCGATGCGCGGCGCGGGTTGCACCTACAACGACCTCGTCGATCAGGACATCGACATGCAGGTGGCGCGCACGCGCTCGCGCCCCCTGCCCTCCGGCCGCGTCACGAGCCGGCAGGCCAAGCTGTTTCTCGTCGCGCAGGCCCTGGTCGGCCTCTTCGTGCTCGTGCAGTTCAACACCTTCGCGATCGGCCTCGGCATCGCCTCGCTCGGGGTCGTCGCGGTCTATCCGTTCCTGAAGCGCGTCACGGACTGGCCGCAGCTCGGCCTCGGTTTCGCGTTCTCGTGGGGGGCGCTGATGGGCTGGGCCGCCTACTGGGGCACGCTCGGCCTCGCTCCGATCCTGCTCTATGGCGGCGCGGTGCTCTGGACGATCGGCTACGACACGATCTACGCGCATCAGGACCGCGAGGACGACGCGCTGGTCGGCGTGCGCTCCACGGCGCGTTTGTTCGGCGAACGCACCAAACCCGCACTTACCCTGCTCTACGGCGGCGCGCTCGCGCTCTTCGCCCTGTCCTATCTCGCCACCGGCTGGACCTCGCCCGGCCCGGCGTGGCCGGCCTATGCGGGGCTCGCCGTCGGCGCCGCGCAGATGGGCTGGCAGATCCGGCAGCTGCGGATCGACGATCCCGACGAATGCCTGAAGCTTTTCCGGTCCAACTCGCTCTTCGGGTGGATCCTGTTCCTCTCGCTCGTCTTCTCGAGCCTCTGGCGCCTGTCCTTTCCCGGAGCCTGACGGGTGCCCGCTCAGTTGCGGGCGATGATCTCTTCGCCCGACACGACCATGCGCATGCCGAGGCCGCCGGGCTTGCGCCGCGCGAGGAAGCGCGGGCGACGACCGCGATGGCTGGATCGCCGGCGCGCGGCGGGGTCGCTGCGCTTCATCGCGCCGAACGTCTCCTCGAGCGCCGTCACCGAGCCGTCGGCCTCGACCATCAGCATCGGCAGCTGGAAGATCTCGGCCCAGCCGCGCCAGTCGGCGGCGACGTCGTAGAGGTCGCAGGCCACCAGCAGCGGCACGCAGAGCTTGGGGTCGTCATGATGAAGTTCGAGCGTCACGGTGATGTCGCCGGCCTCGTCTTCCATGGCCCGCGCCGCGACACCGGCGAAGGACCGGGCGGAGATGGCGATGGCGACGGGGATGCCGCTGCTCTGAAGGCAGCGGCGCACCACGGCGCCGCGCCGATCGACCCGGTAGCTCACCGTCTCGCCGTCATCGACGAGGTCGAAGTTCTGGCGGCGGTCGGCCAGCGCGGGATCGAGGCGGATCGGAACGTTCGCCCATTCCGGCTTCACCGTCTGATGAGGACCCAAGCTCATGATCGTTTCCTGTCTCGTTGGCGGCGATCCGAACTTCCAGATCGTCGCGACGGGCCATGTATCTCGGCCTCTGATGTTTTGAGACTATCCGCTGCTTGTTGCCCTCGACCTAAGAAAGTCAGTTAAACGAACCTGACCGGAAAGACGGTGTTCAAACCGTAACTTCGAATAGAACTTTAAAGAAGCTTGCCGGGATTCATGATCCCGAAAGGATCGAAGACCGCCTTGATACCGCGCATCAGCGCCATCTCGGCCGGCTCCTTCGTTCGCGCCAGCTCGTCGCGCTTCAGCTGGCCGATGCCATGCTCGGCCGAGAAGCTGCCGCCGAGTTCGGCCACGATGGCGTGGACGATGCCGTTGATCTCGCCCCAGCGTGCCAGGAACGCGGCCTTGTCGGCGCCCACGGGCTGCGAGACGTTGTAGTGGATGTTGCCGTCGCCCAGATGCCCGAACGAGACGATGCGGGCGCCGGGAATGGCGGCGACGACCGCCTCGTTCGCCCGTTCGAGGAAGCGCGGCACGAGTGCCACCGGCACCGAGACGTCGTGCTTGATCGAGCCGCCCTCGGGCTTCTGCGCCCAGCTCATCTCCTCGCGCATGCGCCAGAAGGTGCGCGCATCGGCGATGGACCGCGCGACCGCGGCATCCTCGATCTCGCCGGCCTCGAAGGCGCCTTCGAGAATCGCGGCCATCGAGGTGGCGGCCTCCTCGGCCGATCGACCCGACGAGATCTCCATCAGGACGTACCAGGCATGCGGCTCGGCCAGCGGATCGTGGGCACCTTGGGTGTGGCGCACCGTGAACTCGATGCCGATGCGCGGCATGATCTCGAAGGCCGTCAGCTGCTGCCCGACCTCGCGCTCGGCGCGCGTCAGAAGCCGTAGCGCGTCGTCCGGCGATGCGAGGCCGATATAGGCGACCTCGCGGCCGGCGGGCTTGGGAAACAGCTTGAGCACCGCGCCCGTGATGATGCCGAGCGTTCCCTCCGACCCGACGAGGAGATTGCGCAGGTCGTAGCCACGATTGTCCTTCTTCAGGCGGCGCAAGCCGTGGACGATCTCGCCTGACGGTAACACGGCCTCGATGCCGAGGCAGAGATCGCGCGAATTGCCATAGGCGAGAACCCCGGTGCCGCCGGCGTTCGACGCCAGATTGCCGCCGATCTGGCAGGAGCCCTCCGATCCCAGCGACAGTGGGAAGAAGAGCCCCACCTCGTCGGCCGCCGCCTGCACCCGCTGCAGCACGACGCCGGCATCCACCGTCATCGTGCGACCTACGGGATCGACCTCGCGAATGCGGTCCATCCGGGCCAACGACACGACGATCTCGGCGTCCGATCGCGGCATCTGCCCGCCGACGAGACCCGTATTGCCACCCTGCGGCACCACGGGCGTGCGCGTCTCGCTCGCCAGCGCCAGGATGGCCGAGACCTCCTCGACGCTGCCGGGGCGCAGCACCAGCCGCGTGCTGCCTTTGAAGAGATCGCGTTCTTCGACGAGGAACGGCGCGATGTCCGCAGGCTCTGCCAACGCGCGGCCCGGCGGCAGGAGCGCCGAGAAGCGGGAGATCAGGTCGCCGGAAAGCGGCGTCGAATCGTGTGTGTCCATGCACGAAGTTTTAACGCCGGACGACGTGTCCGTCGAGCGGGCGCGCCTTAACGATCGGCCGCCGCGCGCCGAAGACGATCGTTGATTGCCTCGCCCAATCCCTCCGTGGGGATGGTGGCCACGGCGATCTGGTCGATGTCGGGCGAGTCGAAGGCCGAGAGCGCCGCGAAGAGGCGGCTGGCCGCCTCGCGCAGATCGCCGCGAGCGCTCAACTGGAAGACACGCTCCGGCGGATGGCCGGCGGCCTGCGCCGCGCCGAAGGCGATCCAGTATTCCTCGGCGCGCGGTGTGTCGGCATTCAGCCGCACGCTCCCATGCGGCGCGTAATGCGAGAGAAGCTGTCCCGGCGCATCGATCCGTTCACCGTCTGCCCGGCGCACCACGGGAAGCCCGGTCGCGGCCTCCAGATCGGCCGCCGTGATCGTGCCCGGACGCAGCAGGACGATGCGATCGGTCTCCGCACGCACGATCGTCGATTCCAGTCCCTGTGCGGTCGGTCCGCCATCCACCACGAGGCCGATGCGCCCCTCCAGCGTGCGCAGCACGTGGTCGGCGTCGGTCGGGCTTACGCGCCCGGACCGGTTGGCGCTGGGCGCGGCGACGGGGCGTCCGAGCGCCGCGACGGCGTCGCGAAGCGGCCCCTGGGGCATCCGCAGGGCCACCGTCGAGAGGCCGCCGAGCGCCAGCGGGTGGATCGCCGAGCCAGGACGCAGCGGCAGAACCATCGTCAACGGCCCTGGCCAGAAGTGGGCGGCGAGCCGCAGGGCCGTCTCGTCGAACAGGGCGTGCTCCCGTGCCATGGCGAGATCGGCGACGTGCGAGATCAGCGGATTGAAGGTCGGCCGCCCCTTCGCCTCGAAGATACGCGCGACGGCATCGCCGTTCGTCGCGTCGGCCGCCAAACCATAGACGGTTTCCGTCGGCACGGCCGCCAGCCCGCCGGAGGCGAGGCACTGCAACAGTTGCGCAGGAGTCAGGTCGTGGCGAAGGTCGAGGCGGCGGGTCGGGATCATCCGCCCTCTTTAGGCGTCCCGAGGCCGGCGATGAAGAGCGGAAGCGAAAACAGCGCCGGACGCCGTATCCCATCGTCTCGCACCCAGCAAGAGCGAGGCTCAGCCAAGACCGAGAATGCTTCCGGCTTTGCGTCGAGAACGAGTGTCGAGGTCCGCGAAAGCTTGGCGGCGCAGCCTCGCTGCATGAGATCGCCAAGGGTGGGAGACGTTCAGCGGGTCGCGTTGAATGCCTTGACGACGCGCCGATCCGAGGCCGGCAGGTTGGCCAGCATCGTCCAGCTCTGGCGCGACGACAGTGAAGCTCGCTCGTCGGCCGTGGGGCCCATCATCCCGGCGGGGATCGCTCCCTTCACAGCCGCCGAGGCGTCGCGCATCATCTCGAGGATCCGCGATTTCACGTCGGCTCGCGGCGCATCGGCTGGGGCAGCCTCGGCCTCACTCGTCACGCCGTCGGTACGGCGAATGAAATCGTCGCTCAGGATCTCGCGAACCGCCCGCATCTCGCCTTTCAGCTGCGCGAGCGAGTCGATCAGTCCCTCGGCCCGGTTGTCCATCCCGGCTTGAGTGGGTGTGCGATCTCCGGGAATCGTCGGATCGACCTTCGGACCCTGCGTCACGGTGGAGAGGACCGGCGCCACATTGCGGTGCGCGCGCTCTTCACGAGCCGTTTCGGTCAGGAGCTTCAGCGGATCGATGGGCGCGTGCCCCACCGGACCGAAGGCCGAGGCCATCGTCTGCGCGACGATGGGAGCCGGCTTCGCCGCGGCGGATGGCGCGGCCACCGCCGCGGCCGGTGAGACGAGTTCGGCCACCTCGTGCCCGACGTCGGCGATCGCATCCTTCGCGGCACGACCGACTTCGGCGATCAGTTCGCCTGCGTCCGGCCGGGGCTCGGGCGCCTCGCCTACCAGCCCGTCGAAGGGCCACGCCTTCTTCAGCTCGGCCACGTCGAGCGGAGAGACGTTCACGTCGATGTCGTTGCGTGCGCCGGGCACGCGATAGGGGCAACGGCGGGCGTTGCAATTGTGCATCGAGGAAAACTGCCACAGCGCGTAGGTCGGCCAGTTGCCCTCGGGAAACACGCCGGTGATGTTCTCGCGATAGCGCGCATACCAGAGTTGCAAGCGGGACAGCAGCGGGTAGGTCTCGCGGTTGCGTGCCACGAAGTCGGCGGTCGATCCGTTGGTGTAGAGAACGGGGTAGCGCCCGGTCCGCACCTTTATCTGACGGGCGAAGATTTCGGCATCGGCCAGCGACATCCACTCGGACGTGTTGTCCTCGATGTCGAGCGCGATCAGATCGTCGGCTTCCGGCTGGGCGAAATCGACGAAATGGTCGGCCTGCTCGCGCGGATTGCCGGGTCGGCCCAAATGATAGGCGCCCCACTTGAGCCCCAGCGTCTTCGCCATCTCACGGCGTGTGAGATAGAGTTCCTGCGTGACCGTGTATTTCCACCAGCGATTCTTGCAGAGGTTGAGATCGTCGCCCGAAAGCTGGCCGCAGGACCAAGCAGGGGGCAACCCGTCCGACGCCTTGTTGATGAAGCCGGCGATGCGCTTGTCGCCGGCCAATTCCCGCCAGTTGATCGGATTGAACTCGTAGGCGTCGACGACGAGCGCGCGGTCGGTGTCCTTCCAGGGCTGGTTCCACTCGGCTCGTGCGGGCGAACCCAGAAGGATCGCGGCCGCCGTGAAAGCACAGAACCAGCGCAGGGCCACCGCACAGGCGGCGCTCGTGTCGAGCATTCGGAATGTCCCCTCGTCGTCGAGCGAACCCGGCGGACCGTCCATCCGTCGCGCGTCGCCGCAGATTGGGCCCACATCCGAACGTTCGGACGCTGCCATCGAGTTGTGAAAGGCGCCGCAGCGCGTCCCCTGACGTGTCGCCTTCTGACCACCCATTCGGGCGGGTTGCAGGCAAATGCGATCACATGTTGATGCAGACGAAATGTGGCGTGAGCATGCTGGTTTCCGCCATCAAACGCTGCCCGGCTTGCGCTGACCTGTCGGACCGGTCGCGGGCGAAGGTCTGGCTCGATCCTACCCCGACTACGGGGCTGGCGCCTCGCCTGGACCAGCGGTGATCCGCCGGTCGAAACGCGATCGAAGGGCCTGGAGGACCGGGCGTTCGAAACCGTAGTGCAGCAGCGTGGATGCGACGATCGTGCCGCCGAGGACGCCGGCTGGAAACAGAACGTACCAGACCAGAGGACCCGAGAGCCCGGCGATCTCGATCGCCTTGATCATCAGCCGGATCGCGAAAAGGTGTGTCAGGTAGAGACCGTAGGAGATGTCGCCGGCGAACTCCGCGATCCAGCCTGCCGATAAGCGCCCCTCGCGCCGCGCCGTGGTCGCCGCCGTCAAGATCAGCAGCGCGGGGATACCCCATTCCAGCCAGCGAAGCGTGAAGTCGAAATCGGCGAAGGCAATGAGCATCGCCGCTGCCGCAACGGCGAGACCGATGCGTGCCACGCCCGGTAGAACGAGGCCCCGCGCGACGGCGCGCTGCAGAAGGATGCCGCCGACGAATTCCAGCACCACGCCATCGGTCCAGAACCGCGCGGCGACGTTGTCGATCGGCCAAACGCGGCCGATGATGACCAGCGCGACGATGGCGGCGCAGACGGCGTTCAGCGCGATCCGTCGCGGCCACCCGACGAAGAGGGCGAAGACCCCGTAGAACAGCATCTCGTAGTTCAGCGTCCAGCCGAGCGTGAAGATTGGAAACGGCAGGCCGTTGGAGTCGAGCGCCGGCAGGAACAGGAACGAGGAGACGAGCTGCCACGGCGTGAGCGCCAGCCAGGGCGGCGTCTGGAGCGCGGCCATCAACGCCAGCAACACGAGCGTCACCAGCCAGTAGAGCGGCACGACGCGCGCGAGGCGCCGAACGAGGAAGCTGCGCCAGGCGCCCGCGCGCCCGTAGAGCCCCCCGGAGGCATGCGCCATCACGAAGCCGGAAATGACGAAGAAGATGTCGACGCCTGCGGTGAACGGAAACGGGCTCGTCGGCACCGCATTCGGCGCCACGCCGAAATGGTTCAGCGCGATCTCGACTTGCAGATGCGCCACCATCACCATGAGCGCGGCGACGGCGCGCAGCCACTGGATCTCGCCGATCCGGCGGCGGACGGGCGCCTCCACGCGGCTCAGCCCGCGATCTTCGACAAGTCCGCGAGCTGCATCGTCGCCGTCCGCACCCGCGCAAGCAATGCCAAGCGGTTGGCCCGCACCGCCTCATCCTCCGCATTCACCAGTACCTTGTCGAAGAAGGCGTCGGCGGGGGCACGAAGCTGCGCAAGTGCCGCCGTAGCGGACGCATAGTCCTCGGCACGCAGCGCGTCTGCGAGCTGCGTCTCGGCGTGGTCGATGGCGTCGGCCAGCGCGCGTTCCTCGTCCTGCGAGAGAAGCGCGGCGTCCACGGAGGCTGAGACGCGCGTGCCCTTCTTCTCCTCGGCGGCGAGGATGTTGGCGGCGCGGCGCGCGGCGGCCAGAAGGTTGCGCCCGTCGTCGGTTTCGAGCAGACGGCCGAGTTCCGCGACGCGGCGCGCGACGTCGAGGAGATCGTCCTGCGCCGCCTCGCCGCTGCCGCCGGCAAGCACGGCGTCCACGAGATCGTGCCGGGCGCCCTGCTCGCGCAGCTGCACCTTCAGCCGATCGTGGAAAAAGGCCAGCAGATCGCCCGAGGTGATGAGCGACCCGAGCTTCGGCCGAAGCTGGTTGTCGAGGATGATGCGGATCACGCCGAGCGCGGCACGACGCAGCGCGTAGGGGTCCTTCGAGCCGGTGGGCTTCTCGTCGATGGCCCAGAAGCCCAGAAGCGTGTCGAGCTTGTCCGCCAGCGCCACGGCGATGGCGACGGGCTCGGTCGGCACGCGATCGCCCGGCCCCTGCGGCTTGTAATGGTCCTCGATCGCCGCCTGCACGGCAGCGTCCTCGCCCTGCAGGCGCGCATACTTGCGGCCCATCAGACCCTGCAGCTCAGGAAACTCACCGACGGCCTCGGTGGTGAGATCCGCCTTTGCCAGCACCGACGCGCGGCGGGCGAGCGTCGGATCGGCGCCGACGAGAGGCGCGATGACCGCGGCGAGATCGGCGATCCGCCGAACGCGTGCCCCTTGCGTGCCGAGCTTGGCGTGGAAGGTGACGCCGAGAGCGTCGAGCTTGGCCATGCGCTGGTCGAGCGGCTTGGCAAGATCGAGGCCGAAGGCGGCCACCGAGCCCTCCAGCGCCTCGACGCCGGTCAGCGCGTTCTGGTCGGTGCGCCAGAAGTAGAGCGCATCCGACAGGCGCGCGCGCACCACCTTGCCGTTGCCCCGCGCGATCTCGGCGCCGCCGTCCACGGCCTCGATGTTCGATACGAGCACGAACCGGTTGGCGAGGCCGTCGCGCCGGCGACGGCGGGTCACGAAGCACTTCTGATTGGTGCGGATGGTCAGCTGCACCATCTCGGCGGGGATCTCGAGGAAGGCCTCGTCGAACTCGCCCATCAGAACCACCGGCCACTCCACGAGCCCGGCGACCTCCTCGAGCAGCCCTTCGTCGGCAACGATCTCAAGCCCCTGCGCGAAGGCGAGATTGTCGGCATCGGTGCGGATGATGTCCTTGCGCCGGTCGGCGTCGAGCACGACGAAGGCGCGCTCCAAGCTCTCGGCATAGTCGGCGAAGCGGCGCACCTTGATCTCGGCCGGCGCGTGGAAGCGGTGGCCGAAGGTGCGGTCACCCGAACGGATGCCGGAGACCTCGAAATCGACCACGACGGTCTCGCCGACCTCGGGGCCGAAGGTGCAGAGGATCGACTGGAGCGGACGCACCCAGCGCAGCGACCCCGGCTCACGCGACGCCGCGCCCCAGCGCATCGATTTGGGCCAGGGAAACTCGCGGATGATCGCCGGCATCGCCTCGGCGACGATCTCTTCGGCGGGGCGACCCGGCTTCACGATATGGGCGACATAGAACTCGCCCTTCTTGCCGTCGCTGTGCTTGTGCGCCTGATCGATCGACGTGAGGCCGGCACCGCGCAGGAAGCCTTCGATCGCCTTGTCCGGCGCGTCGGTGCGCGGTCCCTTGCGGTCTTCGCGAATGTCGCGCGAGCGCGCGTCGAGGCCGCGAATGTCCAGCGTCAGACGACGCGGAGTCCAGTATTCGCGCGCGCCCTCGTAGGTGAGCCCCGCTGCGACTAAGGCGTCGGTGACGGCCTTCTTCAGGTCGCCCGCCGCCTTGCGTTGCATCCGCGCGGGGATTTCTTCGGACCGAAGTTCGAGAAGGAGATCGGGCATGGGGCAACACGCTTCGCGGCAGGTTCCAACGTGCCGCGTCTCACCATGCCCCCCCGTGGAATGCAAGCCGGCCCGCGCGAAACGCCGCGCGGGCCGGCGATGCCATTTGTTAGAGGCGACCCTCGAACGTGTCGCACTGCTTCATGTCGCCGGTCGATTGGCCGCGGCGGAACCACTCGACCCGCTGGGCCGAGGTGCCATGGGTGAAGCTGTCGGGGACCACCGTTCCCTGGCTCTGGCGCTGCAGCGTGTCGTCGCCGATGCGGCTGGCGGCGTTCAGCGCTTCCTCGATGTCGCCATCCTCCAGCGTGCCCGCGTTCTGGGTGTCGTGCGCCCAGATCCCGGCGTAGCAATCGGCCTGGAGCTCGACGCGCACGGAGATGGCGTTGGCCTCGGTCTCCGAGGCCTGCTGGCGAAGCTCCGTGGTACGCGGCAGCACGCCCGTCAGGTTTTGAACATGATGGCCGACCTCGTGCGCCACGACATAGGCCTGCGCGAAGTCGCCGGGGGCGCCGAGCTGGTCGGAGAGCTGCTGGAAGAACGACGTGTCGAGATAAAGCTTCTGGTCGTTCGGGCAGTAGAACGGCCCGCTCGCCGAGCTAGCGTTGCCGCAGGCCGACGAAACCTGCCGATCGAAGAGAACGAGCGTCGGATCGCGGTAGGTCTGGCCTATGTTCTGGAAGCGCTTGGACCAGACGTCCTCGGTATCGGCGAGAACCACCGCGATGAAATCGTCGGTCTCGTCCGCCGTGCCCTGAACGCCCGGCCCGCGGTTCGCGGCGGTCTGCGTCTGCGGGCTTCCGCCGCCGCCGTCCATGCCGATCACCGACAGCGGATTGATGCCGAAGCCGATCCAGAGCACCGCGAGGATGATAATGAGGCCGATTCCCCCGCCCCCGCCGGCGCGGATCGGGATGCGGAAGCCTCCTCCGCCGTTGCCGAGCCCGCCTCCGCTGCCGCGGCGATCCTCAATGTTGCTACTCTCTCGCCGCCCGCGCCATTCCATCGCATCACCTTCGCCATAACGTCCCTGTGACCGACATAGGCGTCCGCGCCATTTCGGGAATGGTACGGCAGGGGAACGACCGATCTCGTATCGGAGCGGCGCCCTCCCCATATTCAAGGCTGGAACGGCGCGAATGGATCGCGACGTTCACGGGAGACGACACGACGATGACCGCCACCGCGCACGCCTCGGGTTCCTACGGCACGGCCAGCGACCTGTCGCGCGCCGATACCCTGCGCCGTCTCGCCCGGCTCAACAGTCTCGCGCGCGTCATGGATACGGCGCTGCGCATTCCCGGCACCAATATCCGGTTCGGGGCCGACTCGATCCTCGGTCTCGTACCGGGCATCGGCGACGCCGGCGGCGCGGCGATCGGGCTGTTCATCGTCAACGAGGCGCGCCGCATGGGCCTGCCCAAGCGCAAGTTGGCCCGCATGGTCGCCAATCTCGGCCTCGACGCGGCGGTCGGCACGCTGCCGCTCGCCGGCGATCTGTTCGACGTCTACTTCAAGGCCCACAAGCGCAACATCGCGATCATCGCCGACCATGTCGGAGCCGACGACCACGAGTTTCGCGAGCCCGGTTCGGCGGCCGGCATGAAGGACGTCACGCCGCGCCGTCGCTGACGGCGGCCAACGCGATGGCGGATCAGTCCGCCATCGTCTCCAGGCTGGCGAAGCCCTCGGCGGCGTCGCCCTCGTCGAACGGCGTTTCGACCTCCACGAACGTGTCGGGATAGAAGCCGTTGAAACGGGTGCGCAGCGACAGCGAGTAGGCGCCGATATGGCCGATCTCGATCCAGTCGCCGGTGTCGACGGTTTCGGGAAGCCAGAACGGCCGCGAGAGGATATCGACGCTGTCGCAGGTCGCGCCACACACCCGGAAGGGCACGATGCTCGAGGCGTCGCCCCGACGCGCGACGCGCGCGGGATCGGGAATGAAGCGAGCCGGAAGCGTGATCTTGCCCGTCCAAGAGTCCGACAACGAGGCCCAGATGCCGTCGTTGATGTAAAGCCGCCGCCCCTTGCGCAGCAGCACGCGAACGATCAGCGAGAAGCAGCGCGCCACCACCACGCGGCCGGGCTCGGCCACGAGCGGAATGTCGCCGAAGCCCCACTCCTCGATGTCGGAGCGCAGGCGCGACATGATCTGGCCCATGCCCGGCATATCCGGCTTCTTGCGACGCGGATCATAGCCGTATTCCGCCGGAAAACCGCCGCCGACGTCGAGCCCGGCCAGAGGCACGTCGGCGCGGTTGCGCACCCAGTCGCACGAGGCGAGCGCGCGCTCGTAGGTCTCGGGGTCCTCGATCTGCGAACCCACGTGGAAGCAGAGCCCGACCTTGAAGCCGATGCGATGGCAGCGCTGCAGCAGTTCCACCGCGTGGGCGGGCGCGGCGCCGAACTTCTTGGAGAGCTCGTAGGCCGCATGCCCCTTGGTCTGCAGCCGAATGAACACGGTGATCCCCGCGGGGTCGAGGTCGAGCGCCCGCACGATGCGCAGAATCTTCGCCACCTCGTCCTCGTGGTCGAGGGACATCGTGCGGATGCCGTAGGTCTCGAGCGCCAGCCGGATGTCGGACTGCGCCTTGATCGGATGCATGTAGAGCATCTCGGCCTTTGGCGCGACGGCGCGCACGGCCTCGAACTCGCCGGGCGAAGCCACGTCGAAGACGTCGACGCCCGCGTCCGCCAGGGTCTGCAGCACCATCGGCTCGCCGTTGGTCTTCACGGCATAGGCGGTCTGGCCTGGAAAGGCCTCGCGAAACCGGCGGATGTCCTCGCGCAGCACGCCCGGCCGGAAGCAGTAGACCGGAACGTCCGGCCGCATGGCGAGCGCGGCGTCCTTCGCCGTCTGGAAAACCTGCAAGCGTCGACTCCATGACTGCGAAGCGTGATCGCGCCCCTTAAAGGCCCTCCCATCGCCGATGGAAACCCCGTCGGCACGCTTGAGCAGACTCCGATGGCAGTCCCATGACGTTTCGACGCGCCATGGGGATCACTTCGGCGGGACGAAATCGTCGCGGCGCTTTCGGCGAAGGCCGGGCTCTGCGAGAAGCCTACAGCATGGGCACCGTCTTTCCTCCGCAGTCGATCGTCGACATCCAGAACCGCATCGCCGCCGGCGAGACGACGCCGAGGCAGGCGCTGGCCGAGAGCGCGCGCAGGATCGATGCCGACGACGAGGAGCTCCGAGCCTTCGTGGCGCGCGCGCCGCTTCCCGCAGACGTGCCGGTGGACGGCCCGTTGCGCGGCATCGCGGTCGGCGTGAAGGATCTCTTCGACACGTTCGACCTGCCGACCACCTACGGCTCGCCGATCTATCGGGACCACCAGCCTCGAGCCGACGCCGCCATCGTCGCGCAGGTGCGCGGGGCCGGTGGATGGGTCGCCGGCAAGACGGCAACCACGGAATTCGCCGCCATGAACCCCGCCGCGACGCGCAACCCGCATGACCGACTTCGCAGCCCCGGCGGATCGTCGTCCGGTTCGGCCGCGGCCGTCGCGGCTGGGTTCATCCCCGTGGCCCTCGGCACGCAGACCGCCGGCTCCATCATCCGTCCCGCTGCCTATTGCGGCATCGCCGGATTGAAGCCGAGCTTCCGGCTGCTGCCGACCGTGGGTGTGAAGACTTTCGCATGGTCGCTCGACACGGTGGGGCTGTTCGCCCCGTCCGCGCGCGACGTCGCACGCTTCGCCGGCATCCTCTCGCGGCGCCCGTTGGACCACGAAGCCGGGCTCGACATCGATCGGCTTCGGCTCGGGATCTATCGATCGGGAATCTACGACCAGCTGGATCCCGCAATGGCGGATGCGCTCCGGAAGGGCGCTCGGGTCGGCGAAGAGCTCGGATGGTTTGTGCGCGACGTCGAGGAAACGGAGAGCCTGCGAACCGGTCGCGAGATCCAAGCTGTGATTCAGGACTACGAGGGCGCGATGTCCCTTCTCGACGAGCGGACTCGGCATCGCGGTGAGATCTCGCCCGCGCTTCTGCAAGCTCTCGATCGCGGCGGCGCCATCGAGGCCACGCGCTACGACGAAGCGCGGCGTTCCGCGCGGCGCGCTCGGCGGGCCACGGCGGAACTCTTCGACAATGTCGATCTCATCCTCGCGCCTTCGGCGAGCGGAGTGGCGCCGTTGCTGTCGGAAGGGTCGACGGGCGATCCTGCCTTCAATCGTCTGTGGACCCTGGCGGGAACGCCCTGCATCAACGTGCCGGGGCTGCGGGCACCGAACGGTCTTCCGCTCGGACTGACGCTCGTCGCCCGGTTCGGTGGCGACCGACTGCTTCTGGCGGGCGCGGTACGCTTCGAGGCTGGGCTTCGGCGTACGTGATGGGCGACGCACCGGACTTCGTTAAAATCCATAATATACGGCGATGACGCTAAGCCCTAGCGTTCGCTGAGAAACCGCGATCACACCACAATTCGTCGCCGCAGCACGGCAACGAATCCGTCTTTACGAAGTTGAAGAATTCATGAAGATTGAAACATCTCGTGAGGAGGCAGCTTCCATGGAACTCACTCGTTCACTGAACCTGGTGATGATCGGCTCCGCTTTCGTGTTCGTCGCGGCGATGGTCATGGGGATCGTCCCCTAACCGGGTCCGACAGCCCGGCAAGAAATGACAAGGGCCGGTCGTACCGGCCCTTTTTCATGGCGCAAGCCCGTCAGGCAGCTGCCGCTTCGGAGACGGGCTCCGCAGGAGCTTCGCCGCGTAAGCCAAGAATATGGCAGATTGAGTAGACGAGGTCCGCCCGGTTCATCGTGTAGAAATGGAAGTCCGAAATGCCGCGCTCCGCGAGGTCGAGTACCTGTTCGGCGCAAACCGCAGCGGCAACATGGCTATGCGTATGCGGATCGCTCTCCAGTCCTTGAAAGCGCTCGGCGAGCCAAGCGGGGATCGAGGCGCCGGTGGCCGCCGAAAAGCGAGCGATCTTCGTGAAGTCGTGGATCGGCACGATGCCGGGTACGATCGGCACGTAGATGCCGGCGCGACGGACCCGCTCGACGAACCGCTCGTAGAGGTCGTTGTCGAAGAAGAACTGGGTGATCGCCCGCGTCGCGCCGTTGTCGACCTTGCGCTTGAGCAGGTCGATGTCGGTGGCGAAATCCGGACTCTCGGGGTGCTTCTCGGGATAAGCGGAGACCGACACCTCGATGTCGGGGTCGATCCGCTTGATGCCCGCCGTGAGATCGACGGCATTGCGATACCCCTCGGGATGCGCCTCGTAGGCCGCGCCCGCCCCGCCCTGCCCGTCGCCGCGCAACGCCACGAAATGGCGCACGCCGGTGGTGCTGTACTGGCGCACGACGTCGTCCACCTCCGCGCGGCTGGCATCGACGCAGGTGAGATGCGCCGCAGGCTTCAACTCGGTTTCCGCCAGCAAGCGCTTCACCGTATGGTGGGTGCGCTCGCGGGTCGAGCCGCCAGCCCCGTAGGTGACGGACACGAAGTCGGGCCGCAACGGCGCCAGCCGCTGAATGGCCGTCCAGAGCGTCGCCTCCATCGCGGGCGTCTTCGGCGGGAAGAACTCGAACGAGGCGCGGATCGGAGACCGCTGCGACTTGCGTTGGGCCATGGCGACAATCCTTCAGGCGGTTTCGGTGCGGCGCTTGGATGCCGGCATTTCGGAATGGCCTCGCGGTCTGCGGGCGACGAGGAGCACGACGGTGAGGAGGTCGGGGCGGTCGCCCGCCGGCGGCAGGAAGAGGACGGTCTCGAGCTCCAGTCCGGCCGACGCGGCATACCCTCGCAAAGCGGCGTCGCTGAAGCCCAGGCGAAGATGCGCATGCTCGGTGCGCAGGAATTCGAGCCGATGCGGCGCGAAATCGACGATGACGAGACGACCGCCCGGTCGCAGCGCGAGCGCGGCCTCGCGCACCGCCGCAGCGGGATCGTCGAGATAGTGCAGCACCTGGTGCAGCGTCGCCAGATCGAAGGCGCCGCGCGGCACCGGCAGACGGTAGGCATCGCCTTGCCGCACGCTCGCACGCGTCAGCCCCGCCGAATCGAGCTTGGCCCGCGCGATCGCCAGCATCTCGCGAGAGGCGTCGATGCCGACCGCACGATCGCTGCGTGGGGCCATCAGTTCAAGTAGGCGCCCCGTTCCCGTACCGATGTCGAGGAACGCGCCGAGCGGACCCTGGCCGAGCGCCTGGTCCATCGCCGCTTCGACGTCGGCATCGGGAATGTGGAGAGAGCGGATCCGGTCCCATTGCTCGGCATTGCGCCGAAAGTAACTCGACGCGCGTTCGGCGCGTTCGTCGCGGACGGCGCCCAGACGCTCGCGGTCACGCGCCAGAAGACCGTCCTCGTCCACGATGCCGGTACGAAGAGAATGCGCGAGTTCCAACACCATCGGATCGTCGCCAAGGCGGAAATAGGCCCAGGCGCCCTCTTGATGGCGTGACACCGTTCCCGATTCGACGAGGAGCTTGAGATGGCGCGAGATGCGCGGCTGCGACTGGCCGAGGATCGATGTCAGGTCGGACACAGTGAGATCGTGATCGGCCAGCAGGATCACAAGCCGGAGCCGGGTCGGCTCGGCGATCGCCTTCAGCAGATCGACAGTGCGCTCGAAAGAGGCCGGCAACGAAACCTCCCTCGTTCGCCATCACATAAAGATATCTTTATATCTCGGTCCGCCGAGATGCAAGACGAGGCTGGCCGCTTCCGGCGTTTCACCGCCCCGCCAATTGGCCTACCCTCAAGCGATGAACGATTCGATGTCCGACATCCGCCCCGATGAAACCCGCCTCGCCTTCGAACCCGCCGAGGCCGACGACGCGAGACTGGTCTTCGTGGGTCGCGTCCGCTCGCCTTGGACGACACGGGCGGACTGCCCGAAGAACCTGCGCGCGGCGCGTGAGGCCGGCGTCGGTGCCCGTGTCGAGATTGACGAGGCGTTTCGGCCCGCCCTCGCCTCGCTGGAGGTGGGGTCATGGATCTTTCTGCTCAGCTGGTTGCACATGGCGCGACGCGACCTCGCGATGCAGATGCCGCGTCATGCGGAGCGCCCCACCAGCACCTTCGCCCTGCGCTCGCCCGTGCGACCCAACCCCATTGGGCTGCATCTCGTCCGTCTACTGGCCGTCGAGCAGGACGGCGCAGTCCTCGCCATCGACGCGATCGATCTCCTCGACGGAACCCCGATCATCGACATCAAACCGTATTTCGCCAGCGTCGATAGCCCGCCGGAAGCGTAAGATGGCGACCGAACGGCAGAAGGCGATCGCTCGCCACCTGACCTTGCTGATCCCCCGCGTGCCGTTCCTCGACGCGGAGGCGATCCGCGCCGATGCGGGTTCGCGGCACATGCGAAGTCTGACACCGGCGGCAGCCGTGTGGCTCGCCACCCTCGCCCACATTCGTCACCAGCACACCGACTATGACGAGTTGCGCGACGACGGCTACGAGCGCGACGAGGCCCGGTTCTTCGTGCTCGACGCCGTGAACGCGGTCCTCGACGATTGGGCGTCGACGCGCCAGCTTGTGTCCGAGCCGGACGAGGTGGAAGGCGAGGACGAGGACGCCGAGACCGAACTGGACGATACGCCTGCGCTTCGCCAGCGGCCGGATGCGGACTGACGACTACTCGTAGATCCACTGCTCCGGCAGTCTGGCTTCCAGCCGCTCGCCGAGCCGGATCTCGCCGGGCTTCTCGACCCAGGCGACGAGCCCGCGGCGATGACGCGCGGCCTTCACGAACTCGAACTGCACTTCGGGGCGCGCCCCCCCGTGCTCGACGATGGCGCGGCCCGCCGAGCGGCAGGGCGCGTTGTCGCCGTCGATCTTCAGCGTGACGCCGCCTTCAAAGAAGAGAAGCGTTCGCGCCGGAAGCCAGCTCAACCGCTCGATCCCGTCGAGCACCAGATTGGCGCCGATCCACTCCGCCCGCATCTCGGGAAGATCCAGCGCCGCCGCGACCTCGCGAAGTTCCGCGGAAGAGACGATCGAAAGCTGCCGCTCGTTGCGGATCTCGGTACCCCGTGGATACCAGGGCTCGCGCCCGCCCGTGCGGCGGGTTTCGCCGAGGTGGAAGTCCCCGGCGATGCCGTCGAAGCCGAGAGGCAGATGCTCCGCCGGTTCGGTTACGAAGCTCTTGCCGCTCGCGCGGAAAAGCCCGGACACCTCGGCCAGCAACCGTCGTGCAGGAACGCGCGTGGGCTGCAGACCGTCAGTCATGGCGATGCGGATGCTCGTTGGACTTCAAGTCCACCGGCACGCGCCGAGGCTTGGCCTTGAAGGTGACGACCCGGTAGACGTAGAGCACCACCACGATGAGGATGACCGCGTTCGACACCGGGCCGACATAGTCGTTCACCTTCTCGTATTGCTGCGCCAGCAGATATCCGGCGAAGGCGAGACCGGCCGTCCAGACCACGGTCCCGATGGCCGAGAATGCGAGAAACTTGCCGATCGGCATACGCGAAAGGCCGGCCGGCACGGAAATGAGCGTG
This sequence comes from Aureimonas pseudogalii, assembly GCF_014196835.1. GTDB lineage: Bacteria > Pseudomonadota > Alphaproteobacteria > Rhizobiales > Rhizobiaceae > Aureimonas > Aureimonas pseudogalii. The sequence goes on along the minus strand of NZ_JACIEK010000003.1, from coordinate 264,222 downwards.
CGAACGGTCGGCACGAGGCGGCCGAGCATGACTGCCAGAACACCATATTTGCGGAACCAGCGATCGGCGGCCTCCACGTCGTCCGCCGACATGGTGATCCACCGGCCGTATCGATCCGCCAGCCGGATGATGCGATCCTCGCCGACGAGAAGGCCGAGATAGTACCAGGGCAGGATGCCGAGGAGCGAACCGGCCGTTCCCGCCAGAATCACCGCCACCATCGACATCTGGCCGGTCGCCGCCTGATAGCCGGCCAGCGGCATGATGATCTCGGAGGGGATCGGCGGGAAGATGTTTTCGAGGAACATCAGGAGGGCGATCCCGAACACCCCGAAATTCTCCATCAGGCCTTGAACGAATTGATCCATGCGGGAATGCGGCCCTTCGATGGGAGAGGAAACGTCGGGGAAGCGCCTAGCAGGTGAAGGCCGCTCCGTCACCTCGCCGGGACGACCGATCGACCTCGGGCGGTCATCGATGCAGCGACAGGGCGCGCATCAAGGCGCTTTCGACCTGATCGCCGGTATAGGGCTTCTGGAGAATCGGCCAGGACCGCCACTCTTCGGCGATCCCGCTGACGCCGTAGCCGGTCGCGAAGATGATGGGCACGCCTCCGTCACGTAGGCGCTCGGCCACCGGATAGACCTTCTCGCCGGCGATGTTCATGTCGAGGACGGCAGCATCGATCTTCGGCGAACCATCAAGCATCGCGAGAGCACGCGGCACCCGCATCGCCAGCCCGACGATCTCGCATCCGAGATCGGCCAGAATGTCCTCGAGCTGCATCGCCACGAGGCTCTCGTCCTCCACGGCGAAGATCCGCAGGCCTGCGCAGGATGGCTGCTCAGTCATCATCCGATCGGCCCATGTCCTCGACTTCCGTGCGCTTGATGTCGAAACGCCAAGTGAGCCGATCGGCACGGAAGTCAACCATCAGATTGCCTTCGAGTTCGCCGGTGACGATACGCTCCAGCATCCGCATGCCGAAGCCCGGCCTCGGCTCCTGCGCGTCGCCGGGCAGCCCCGTCTCCTCCCACTGGAAGACGAGCCGCCCATCGGTCACCTTCCAATGGATCGAGAGCCCCCCGCCGGCCTGCGAGAGGCCGCCATACTTCACCGCGTTCGAGGCCAGTTCGTGAAACACCATCGCCAGCGCGATCGCGGCCCGCGGCGTCAAGGGAATCGAGGGTCCGTCGACCACGAAGCGTTCGTCGCCGAAGGCGCCGAGCTCGAGCTGCAGGATCGTGCGCAGATCCGCCGACTCCCAGCGCTGCTCGCTGAGCAGGTTGTGCGCGTTGGACAGCGCGAGAATGCGCGCCTCGAAGACACGGCGGGCGTCCTCCCGGTCCTCGTTGGTGCGGAACGAGCGACGCGCCAGCGACTGCACGGTGGAGAGCGTGTTCTTCACGCGGTGATTGAGCTCGTCGATCAGCAGCCGCTGCTGCTGGAGCGCACGAACGCTCTGCGTGCGGTCATAGCTCTGCACGAAGATGCCGGAAATCTCGCCGTCGCGAGTGCGGATCGGATGATAGGAGAAATCGACGAAAGCCTCGCGCAAAGTGCCGCCTGCATCCGCAATGAGCACGCGCTGGTCATGGGCGATCCGCGCCTTCCCGGTACGATACACGTCGTCGAAGGCTGCTTCGATCCCCTGCCCCTTGATCTCGGGCAAGGCCTGCACGAGGGACAGTCCGAGGATCTCGCGCCCGCCGACGAAGGTGCGATAGGCCTCGTTGGCGAAGGTGAAGATGTGCCGCGGGCCTTGGAGCAGCGCCACCATGCCCGGCGCCTGATCGAAGATCCGACGGAACTCGTCGGTCTGTTTGAGCGTGTCCTGATAGGCCTCTTCCGCCTCGCGCGCCCGCTGCACGAGTTCCAGTTCGCCGGGAAAGGCCTGGAACGGCAAGGACGCCGCCGCCCGCAGTCGCACCATTTCGGTAATGTCGACGGTGTTTTGCAGAACGAACGCGACCTCGCCGCGCTCGTCCAGAAGCGGCGTGTGTACCGCGGTCCAGTACCGCGTCTCGAACCCACCCTTCGGATCGCCGGCGATGGGGATCTCGTACTCCACATAGGCCAGCGTATCGGGCTCCGCCGTCTGGAAGACCCGATCGAGCGAACTGCGGACCCGGCGACCGCTCTCCCCGTCGTTGGGGAAGGCATCGAAGAGATTTCGCCCGACGAGGTTCTCCCCCGTCTGCATGGTCACCTCCTCGTAGGCGCGATTGACGGCCGAGAAGATGAGATCGCGATCGACGATCATGTGCGGGCTGGGAAGAGCGGAAAACAACTGGTGGAAGCTGATGCGATCCATCAATGCCCCTGCTTGATTCACATGGGCGGCCCTTCGAGGGGCCACCCGCTACTCGGCGGAGGGCGTCCGACGAGGCGCCGTCTTCGACTGCGACGTCAGTTCCATCATAGGAGCGCGGACCCAAGCGGGAAGTATCACGGTTCCGTGAACCGTCCCGCTCGAAGTTCAGCGCGTCAGTCGCTTGTAGGTCGGGCGCTTGGGGTTGACCGAGTCCGGGCCGAGGCGCCGGATCTTGTCCTGCTCGTAATCCTCGAAATTGCCCTCGAACCATTCGACATGGCTGTCGCCCTCGAAGGCCAGGATGTGCGTCGCCAGCCGATCGAGGAACATGCGATCGTGGCTGATCACCACGGCGCAGCCCGCGTATTCCTCCAGCGCGTCCTCCAAGGCCGCCAGCGTCTCGGTGTCGAGATCGTTGGTGGGCTCGTCGAGCAGGATGACGTTCGATCCGGTCTTCAGCATCTTGGCCAGATGCACGCGGTTGCGCTGGCCGCCGGAGAGCGTCCCGACCTTCTGCTGCTGGTCGGGGCCCTTGAAGTTGAAGTTGCCGACATAGGCGCGCGAGTTCATCTCGTACTTGCCGAGCTTCATGATGTCGACGCCGCCGGTCACCTCCTCCCAGACGTTCTTGTCGGGGTTCAGGTGGTCGCGGCTCTGGTCGACATAGCCGAGATCGACGGTCTCGCCGATCTTGACCTCGCCCGAGTCCGGCGTCTCCTGGCCCGTCAGCATCTTGAAGAGAGTGGACTTGCCCGCGCCGTTCGGCCCGATGATGCCGACGATGCCGCCGGCCGGCAGCTTGAACGTCAGGTTCTCAATGAGAACGCGATCCCCGTAGCTCTTCGTCAGGTTCTCGACCTCGATCACCTTCTGGCCGAGGCGCTCGCCGGTGGGAATGACGATCTTGCCGTCGGCGGGCTTGCGCTGATCGGCGAGTTCCACGAGCTCGTTATAGGCCTTGATGCGCGCTTTCGACTTGGTCTGGCGAGCCTTCGCCCCCTGCAGCATCCACTCGCGCTCGCGCGAGAGTGCCCGCATGCGAGAATCCTCCTCGCGGCCCTCCTGCGTCAGACGCTTGGCCTTCTTCTCCAGATAGGAGGAGTAGTTGCCCTCGTAGGGCAGGCCACGCCCGCGATCGAGCTCGAGGATCCAGCCGGTCACGTTGTCGAGGAAGTAGCGATCGTGGGTGATCATCAGCACGGCGCCCTCGTATTCGCGCAGGTGCTTTTCCAGCCAGGCGATCGTCTCGGCGTCGAGATGGTTGGTCGGCTCGTCGAGCAGCAGAATGTCGGGCTTCGACAGCAGCAGCTTGCACAGTGCAACGCGGCGCTTCTCACCGCCCGAGAGCGGCCCGACCACGGCGTCCTTCGGCGGACAGCGCAGGGCGTCCATCGCCATCTCGACCTGGCTTTCGAGATCCCAGAGGTTCTGGGCGTCGATCGCGTCCTGCAGCTTGGCGCCCTCTTCGGCCGTGTCGTCCGAATAGTTCATCATCAGTTCGTTGTAGCGGTCGAGGATCGCCTGCTTGTCGGCGACCCCCTCCATCACGTTCTCGAACACGGTCTTGTCTTCCTGGAGCTTGGGCTCCTGCGCCAGATAGCCGACGGTGGCGCCCTCGGCGGCCCAAGCCTCGCCGGTGAATTCGGTATCGACGCCCGCCATGATCTTCAGGAGGGTCGACTTGCCGGCGCCGTTCGGTCCGAGAATGCCGATCTTGGCATTCGGGTAGAACGACAGGTGAATGTTCTCCAGAACCTTCTTGTTGCCGTAGGCCTTGGTGAGGTCGGCCATGTGATAGATGAACTGGCGAGCCATCGAGCGCGCGTCTCCGCAGGTAGAGGTCGGTTGAGTTGCGGCACAGGTAAGCCAAGAGCCTGCGATGAGCAACAAAGCCGGGCGAAATCGTCGCGCCTGCCCATCTCGTCGGCCGGACGGCGCCGCGACGCGCCGCTGCCTTCCGGCGTTCGACAGGCCGCCCTTGCCCCTTGCCGAAAGCATATCCGCCGCGCTCGCACACCGGCGATCTTTGCGCCCCGCCGTGCTAACGGAGCCCGCCGGCGGGCCTTTCCGTTCGGCAAAGCCTCGACCCGAACGGTCGATCGCCGCCGTTCCAACGGGTTCGGCGCCGCCGGATCGACCTGACGACCCCCGATGGGAGCCCGCCATGATTCGCCACATCGTCTTTTTCAGCGCCAAGCGCTCCGCCGACCTGCCCGAGATCAAGGCCGGCCTTCAGACCCTCGGTGCCATCGTTCACCATCGCCATTTCGAGGTGGTCGAGAACGCCCGCGTCGATCCGATGGGCAATGCGGTGGATCTCGTCGTCTATGCCGAGTTCGCCGATCACGCGGCGCTGGATGCCTATAAGGCCGATCCGATTTACGAGGCCTCCACGCAGCGCGTGCGGCCGCTGCGCGACATCCGCTATTCCGCGGACTACGAGGTGCCCGATCGCACTTGAGCGCTGGGGCTCAACCGAAGCCCGCGGCATCGACTACGCCGCCGGCGCAGCCGCGCGATTGCGGCGCGCCGGCCAGAACCAGCCGCCCGAGGTCCGGCGCCGCACCGACGGTGCCGCGCAGCGCGATCCGCAATTCGCGCACGAGGCGACGCCCGCCGTCGTCGCTCGCGCAGTCGACGAGAACGCGCCGGCCGGCGCCGCGTCCGAAGGCCCGGTCGAAGGCGGCGCGGATCTCCTCGGTGGAGACCTCGTCGCCAACCGAGGAGGTGAAGAGCCGACCGACGTCGGAGGCGTTCAGCGCCCCGAGAAGCGCGAGCGCGTCGCGGAAGTAGGTTTCGGCGTCCGTGCCGTAGCAGGTTCCGTGCGTCCACCATTCGTGCCGGTCGAGACCGGACACGACGCCCGGCATCGCCTGCGCCAGCGCGGCGCGGGTCTGGGTGGAAAGCGCGACCGCAGGCAGCGCTCGCCAGTCTCCGGCCTCGTCGGCGGCTCGGATGCTCGCGGAGACGCCGCAATATTCGCGTCCGCGCGGCTGAGGCCAGAGCCCATGCAGCGAGAAGCCGCCGGCCGCCGTGCCGCCCTCGCGGCAATCGCGGGTGCGGGATCGAAGCTCGCAGAAGGCCGGATGCCAGCTTGCGGCGAGGATGAAGTCGCCGCGAATGGCATTCGCCACCGAGGCTCGCGAGGGGCTAGCCGGCGCATAGGACCGGTTCGCCGCCGAGGAACTCTCCTCGCCGACGCGTCCGCAGCCATAGGCGACCCAGCGCCGCTCGGGCGAGGCGCCCGGCACGCGGATGAGATAATGGCTGCCGGGCACGGCATTGCGGCCGAACAGGTCGTAACCGCGTCCCGGCTCGGTGACGATCCGCCCGGGGTTGTCATCCGGCCGCAAGGACGACGTCGCGAAGCAGCTGGCCTCGGCCGTGAACGTGCCGCTCATCGGCACCTGCGCCGATACCGCATTCAGCGTCGCGAGCGACAGCAAGGCGGCGGTGGGACCAAGGCGCCCGACCCGCCCGAGGATCGAGCGCCGGGTGATTGAGCTTTCGTTTGAGCGCCCCAGCTTCTGCCGCATTCGAACTCCAGCCGATCGTTTCGCCATTGTCCGAGCGCTCCTTCCTCATCGACAGCCCGACGGGGGCCGCCCTCCAAACCTATCGGACCGAGCCGGAACGACCAGCGCGCGCGGTGCTTCTCGTCCTGCACGGGCTCGCCGAACATGCCGGACGCCACCGATCGCTCGCCTTGGAACTGGCGCGGGGTGGCCTCGCCGTCTACGTCCACGATCACCGCGGACACGGGTCCACTACAGCGATCGACGCGCCGCTTCGGCGATTTGCCGGAAAGGGCGGCCCGGCCAAGCTGACACGCGACGTCCATGCCGTTCGCCAGCGTGCGGAGGCCGAGCATCCCGGCTGCCCGGTCTTCGTGCTCGGGCACTCGATGGGCGCACACCTCGCCCTCAACTACGCGCAGACCTATGGCGAAGGGCTCGCGGGCCTGCTGCTGTGGAATGCCAGTTTCGAGCGCGGCTGGCAGATGCGGCTCGGGCGTGCGGCATTGAAGGCGGAGAAGGCGCTGAAGGGTTCAGACGTCGCGAGCGCCGTGTTCGCGCGAGCGACCTTCGAGATTTGGAGTAAGTCGATGACGACGCGGCGAACGGCGTTCGACTGGCTGAGCCACGACGAGCAGGTCGTAGACCGATACATCGCGGACCCGCTTTGCGGCTGGACGCCGACGATCTCGATGGTCGAGGATCTCTTCGCGCTCATCGACGACGCGATGCTGCCGGGGCGGCTGGCGAAGATTTCTCGCCGCCTGCCCATCCATTGCCTCGGTGGCTCCGACGATCCCGCCACGGCGGGCGGCACCGAGGTGCGCAGGCTTGCGGTGCGCCTGCAGGAAGCCGGAAGTCTCGACGTGACCTGCCACATCGTCGAGGGCGCCCGCCACGAGACGCTGAACGAACGCGATCCGCAGCGCGACGAGGCGCTGCGCGAGCTCATGGGCTTCATCGATCACCATGCGGCCGTGGCGCCGAAGCCGTTCGGCGCTCTCTGATCGTACGCACCACAGCCGACGCGTCGTTCAGGAACCCTCGGTCGGCGGCGCAGCGACCACCCGGAAGCTCGCCAGTTCGTCCCTCGTCAGCACGTAGAGTTCGGCGGCCGGCGTCTGCATCGCCTTGATCCAGAGCTGCGGATCGACGCCCATGTCGAGCAGCAGCTGCTGGCAGGCCGCGCTCGTCGACTGGATCTCGGCGATGGACCGGTCGAGGTCGCGCATCGCGCCGGTCGGCGTCTCGCCCGCCGCATACACCTGATGAACCCCGATCCAGGCGCCCTCGCCGGCTTCGCGCGCCGTGCCGCCCGCCAGCACGAGCGGACAGGCAGAGGCGCAATAGCCATCGGCCGGCACGCTCGTGGAGAACGATCGCTCACGCAGGAGCCGCGCCATTTCGATCGCGTCGGTGACCGAACCGCCGGGCGACTGAAGCACCAGTGCGGCCGCACCCTTGCCGTCGCCGTCGAGGAAGCGCCGCAGATCGTCGGCGGTGCCGCGATCGATTCGGCCAACGGCTGCGATCACGCTCGGCTCGGTGCGCACGAAGCGCATGCGGCGGCCCGTGGCGTCGGTGTCGAGCGGCCCTTCGAAGCCGGGAATCACGGGAACGCCCCGATCCGGACCGACCGGGATCGCGCGCGGCAGATAGGGCCGTATCTGGTCGCCGGGCACGGGCCGCGACAGCGGCAGCGGCTCGGTGCGCCGTGTCCGGTCGGCGTCGGCGGTGCGGCCGGCGACATGCAGGATGTCTTGAGCCAGCAGCGTCCCCGCCAGCGCGACGACGCCGAGGAAGACGATGCGGAGGGCTGCGCCGTCGGGACGGGAAAGGAGCCAGCGCTCCCACCGGCCGGGCGCCTCGTGGACGTCGCTCACGAGGTCAGGACCGCACGGTCTTGGGATAGGCGACCGCGCCGGGCTCGTTCTGCTGGACGATCTCGTCGCCCACCACGACCGGCTCGACCGGCAACGCGTGGCCGCCTTCCGCCATCAGCCGGCGTTGCAGACGCATGGCGCGCAGCATGTCGACCGCGCTCATGTCGCCGATCTCGCTGTCCTCCTCGCCCTCCTCGCGTCGGATCTGGTCCTGCACGATGCAGAGGATGAAGACGAGCACCGCCGGCATCAGGTCGATCGAGATCGCCCCGGCCCAGGACGGCAGGAAGTCGCGGGCATACATCACCACCGCCTCGGGCGCCGAGAGCGGCAGGAAGCGCACGGTCTCGACCCGCGGCCGTTCGAGAATGGCGTCGGCCGCGGCGGCCAGCGCCGCGCTCTGCTGGCGCACCACCGCCTCGACCTGGCCCACCACCGCGGTCTGGCGATCCTGCAGCGCGACGTCCGTTCCGTCTGCGGCCGGCGCGATGAAGGTGCGACCCAAGTCTTCGGCGGCGCGGCGCACGGCAGGGGCGACGGAGGTCTGCTGCAGCGAGCCGATGATGCCCGCGAGTTCGGTGGCCTGCGCCCCGTAGTCGGTGAGGCGCGGCTTCACGCTGCCCTCGGCGGCCACCAGCCGGCGCATCTCCCCGAGCCGCTCGCCGCCGTCCTTGAACAGCGCGCTGACGGCGGTGCGCGACGACTCGATCTCGCTCTGCAGGCCCGCGAGCTGCGTCGACATCTGCGAGAGCAGCTGGACCACCGTACCCGAGCCGGACGTGCCCGTCAGCGCGCCGGACGAGCGCTCCTCGTCGGCGAGGCGCGCGAAGCGTTGCGACGCGAGCTGGATGTCGGGCAGCAGGCTCTGCGCGGCGAGCGCGTTCTCGTGGGCCTCGTTGAGCTTGCCCTGGTAGGCCTCGGTGGTCACCGACATGTGCTGTTCGAGCGCGGCGGCACCGGCGAGCGCGGCGGCGTTGAGCCAGGCCGACATCGCCATGATCATGCCCGCCCCCAGCGCCATCGCGAGGTAGAGCATCCGCCGCCCGGCCGGCCGGCGCACATGCGGCATGATCCGCATGAGATAGGTCCAGAACGCGTAGATGCCGACCGAGACCGAGACGGAGTAGATGACGGCGCCGAAGAAGACGGTGGTGGCGTCGCCGTCGAGCAGCTCGCGAACGCCGAGATAGGTGAAGACGCCGCTGGCCGTGGCGAGGATGGCCAGTGTCATGCGCGTCGTCAGTTCGAGCCGCGCGATCTGGCCGCGAAGCGTGTAGGAATGCGATGCGGCCATGGGCTCCCCGCGACACTGGACACGAGCCGACGGGAAGCCGGCACCGATGCGTTAGCTGGGGATTAAGGCCGATCGGGGCCGTAGGCCATCCATGCTCCCAGCATCAACGGCTCGTGATGCGGGCGGCCGGCGAGCCGCTGTGGGAATGCGCCCTGCTCGATACGTCGCGCCGGAGGCTGCGACCACCAAGTGTTCCCGCAGCAGGCCTGGAGACTCGCCGCGCCTCCTACGGCGTCCGTTCTATTCGGTGCCGTAGACGAGATCGGACCCGAGATGGCAACGGGCGTACCGCAGTTCGAGCGGGCGGTCCTGATAGGAGCAGATGACGCGGGTCAGGCAGACCACGGCGGCGCCTTCCGCCAGCTTGAAATTGCGCCGATCGGCGGCGGTCGCCATCTCCGCCGTCAGCTTCTCGGCCTTGTGGGTCGCGAGATCCTGCCCCGTCCAGCGGGCGGAGGCGACGGCTTCGAGGTCGGCCTGCGCCATCTGCCGCACGCTGGCATCGACGCGCAGGAACACCTCCTCCGTCATGAACACCCGGCCGAGATGGGTTCGGCGACGCTCGAACTGGAGCACCGGGGTCCGTGCGTTGACCTGAAGGGCTTCCGTCGCCGCCGGCCTCGCCATGTCGAGCACGACGTTGGCCAATTCGATCTCGCCGGAGATGCGGTGGCCCGAGCGGTCGAAGATGCTGGAGAAGCGGCTGCGCATCTTCGATCCCTCGAAATCGGCGACCACGGTTCCCTTGCCTTGGTGCCGTTCGAGGAGCTTGCGCTCGGTGAGGATGTCGAAGGCCTTGCGCACCGTTCCCAGGCTGATGCCGAGCGAGCGGGCGATGTCCGCCTCGTTCTCGATCGACTGGCCCGGGGCCCAACGGCGCGAGACGATGCGCGAGACGAACTCGTCGGCGACCTGCTGGTAGAGGGGTCTCGTATTGAACGATTTGGCGAGCGACATCGACGTTCCCCTGTCTCACATCCTTTGGAAGATGCGGAAATATACTCTGGGTTGTATAACCAATGCAACCCAGAGACGGGGTTTTTTACAACCTTTGGTCGAGAGCGCTGGTCAGCGATCACAACGGTCGATGTGCGTCGCCGCAAGCCAGTCGCGCACCCGGCCCTCGGGATCGGACGCCAGGGTCACGTCGGTCACCACGGCGGCAATGTCGGCGCCGGCCGCGAAGACTTCTGGGGCGCGCGCAACTGTGAGGCCGCCGATCGCGACCAGCGGCAACGCGCCGATCCGCCGGCGCCAAGTGGCTAAGCGGGCCGGTGTCTGGGGTGCCCAGGGCATCACCTTGAGGATCGTCGGCCAGATCGGACCAAGTGCGACATAGTCCGGCTCGGCCCGCAGCGCCGTTTCGAGTTCGGCCTCGTCGTGAGTCGAAAGGCCGAGACGAAGCCCCGCGCCCCGAATGGAGGCAAGATCGGCGGTCTCCAGATCCTCCTGCCCGAGATGAAGCGTGTCCGCGCCCTCCTCGATCGCGAGCCGCCAGTGGTCGTTGACCACCAAAGTGCAACCATGGCGCGAGCAAACGTCGCGGGCCCGGCGGATCTCGCTCCGCAGGTGCGCATCGTCATCGGACTTGGCTCGCAACTGCACGAGGCGCAGGCCGAGAGGGACCAGCCGGTCGATCCAGTCGGCGTCGGGAAGCACGAGATAGAACGGATCGAACGCCGCGGCGGCGCTTGTTGCGGTCATGCGAGCACCGCCCGTCCGAAGACCGGGCTCGACGGCGCGGCCATGTCGCGTGGCTCCATCGCGCCGGCCTCGAAGCCGAGCCGCCCCGCCTCCACCGCCAGCCGGAAGGCACGGGCCATGGCGACGGGATCGCCGGCGCTCGCCACCGCGGTGTTCAGGAGCACGCCATCGTAGCCGAGTTCCATCGCCTCGGCCGCATGGCTCGGCCGCCCGAGCCCAGCATCGACGATCAGCGTCGTATCGGGAAAATGCGCGCGCAGCGAGCGCAGGCCGTAGCGGTTGTTCAAGCCGAGGCCGGATCCGATGGGCGAGGCCCAGGGCATCAGCACCCGGCAGCCGGCCTCCACCAGCCGTTCGGCCACCACGAGATCCTCGGTCGTGTAGGGCAGCACATGGAAGCCCTCGTCGGAGAGGATGCGGGCGGCCTCGACCAGCGCGAAGACGTCGGGCTGCAGCGTGTCGGCGTGGCCGATGACCTCCAGCTTGACGAGATCGGTGCCGAGAAGCTCGCGACCCATCCGCGCCGTGGTCACGGCTTCGCGCGCGCTGTGGCAGCCCGCGGTGTTGGGCAGGAAATCGGCGCCGAGTTCGCGGATCTCGCTCCAGAAGCCCGGCGATCCGCCGCCGGGGCGTGCCTGCTCGCGTCGCAGCGACACGGTGACGAGCGCCGCGCCCGAGGCCGAGACCGCCGCACGCATCACGGCGGGCGAGGGATAGAGCGCCGTTCCCAGCATCATCCGCGATTCGTAGCGGCGTCCGTAGATGTCCATCGTTCAGCCTCCCTGCATCGGCGACAGGATCTCCACGACGTCGCCCTCACCGATCGCCGTGTCCGGTCGCTCGCCGCGCGGCACGAACTCGCGATTGAGCGCGGTCGCCACCGCCTCGCCTGGCAGGTCCAGTTCGGTGACGAGCGCCGCCAGCGTCGTGGCCGCGACCTCGCGCGGTTCCCCGTTCAGTCGAATGATCATGATGCGTCCTCGATCTCGGCCGCTATCGCTGCCGCCTCGGCCGAGAAGGCCGGCGAGAGCAGGAAGCCATGGCGAAACAGTCCGGTGAAGGTGACGACCCGCCCCTGCCGCTCGACGCGGGGCAGATTGTCGGGAAAGGCGGGGCGGCAGGCGGCGCCGGTCTCCACCACCTCCGCCTCAGCGAAGGCGGGGTGCAGCGCATAGGCGGCCGACAGCAGTTCGACGGCAGAGCGCAGCGTGATCGGGCCGGACCGGTCGCTTTCGATCATCGTCGCTCCCACCATGAAGATCCCGTCCTCGCGGGGCACGACGTAGATCGGCGAGCGCGGATGGAGCAGGCGGACGGGGCGCGACAGCGCGACCTCGCGGCTTCGCAAGAGGACCATCTCGCCGCGCACGGCCCGCAGGTCGCCCGCGTTCGAGCGAAGCCCGCGACAGTCGACCACAGTCTCGCCGGCGAACGTTTCGGCCTCCGCGACGGAAGCATAGAGGATCGTGCCGCCGGCCTCGCGGATGCCGCGCGCCAGCGACTGCATCGCCCGGCGCGGATCGAGATGGCACTCGTCGCGGTAGAACAGACCGGCGCGGAACCGACCGGCGAGGTCCGGTTCGAGGGCGGCGATGGCGTCGGCGTCCAGCGTCTCGTGCCCGCTCGTGCGGGCGGCGAACTGGCGGAGATCACCGGCGTCGCGCGCGCCTGCCAGCACCAGCGTCCCGCAGGCCTCGACGTCGGTCGCTTCCTTCCAGAACGCGATGCCCTCCAGCCCCGGCGCGACGATGGAGGGATCGGCGGTCGCCGCCTCGCAATGCGGCGCCAGCATGCCGCCGGCGAGCCAGGAAGCCGCCTGCCCCCCGAGCGCCGACGCCGCCTCGTGCACCACCACCTCGCGCCCGGCGCGCGCCAGACGAAACGCCGTCGTCAGCCCCGCGACCCCCGCTCCGAGAACGTGGATCGTCATGCGCCGCAGCCGGCAGATGGGCATCGAGCGGGGCGAGGCATGCGGCGTCTCCGGCAGCTTCACAATCGCACGGGACCGGGAGGAGAATGCGGTGCGCTCGCACCGGTCGTTCCGCTCCGTCGCAAAGCGGTCGCGAATCGGCGCGACGACAGCGGGGAGCAGACACTCCATCCCTACGCCAGTGCGAACTGGATCAGGTTCTTGGGGTCGCCGCGCGCATCGTCGGCCTCTCAGTTCCCTCGGCGGAACTCCCCCTGGATTTCACCTTCGAAAGTAAGCCTTCGCCTGCCCCTGTCAACGGCACAACGCCCCTGTCCCCCGCGCCGGCAAAAATCGCCGCGTCACCCGACGACAGCGACGGGCCGCATCGCTATCGTGCGCCCGCCCCGCAAGGGACGATCGCGACGCGCCGGAGACAGCATCGATGAGCCAGCCCCTGTGGACCCCCTCGCCCGATCGCGCCGCGGGCACGGCCATGGCGCGTTTCCGCAACCGGGCGAGCAAGCGGGCCGGACGGGTCTTCGAAGACACGCCGGCGCTCCACGCCTGGTCCGTCGCCGAGCCCGCGGCCTTTTGGGACGCGATCTGGGACGAGTTCGAGGTCATCGGCGAGAAGGGCGATCGGCTGCTTGTTGACGGCGACCGGATGCCCGGCGCACGGTTCTTTCCCGACGCCCGCCTGAACTTCGCCGAGAACCTGCTACGCCCCGTCGAGGGCGTCGTGGGCACCGACGACGCCCTCGTCTTTCGCGGCGAAGACCAGGTGGAGCGGCGCTGGAGTTGGGCCGAGCTTCGCGCCGAGGTGTCGAGGCTGCAGCAGGCCATGCGTGCGGCCGGCATCAAGACGGGAGACCGCGTGGCGGGGCTTCTGCCCAACGTGCCGGAGGCGGTCGCCGCGATGCTCGCGGCGGTCTCGCTCGGCGCCGTCTGGTCGTCCGCCTCGCCCGACTTCGGCGTGCGCGGCGTGCTCGACCGCTTCGGCCAGATCGAGCCCAAACTCCTCGTGACGGTGGACGGCTACTGGTACGCCGGCAAGCGCATCGCGCTCGGCGAGAAGCTGGCCGAAATCGCGGCGGCGCTTCCCGGCGTCCAGCGCATCGTCGTCGCCGACTATCTCGGCGAGGCCGATGCGGTCGCGGCAGGGTTGCCGGCGGGGCGCGCCGTCTCCTACGCGCGCTTCGTCGCCGACCATGCTCCCGCGCCCCTCGTCTTCGAGCGGATGCCGTTCGATCACCCGCTCTTCGTGCTCTTCTCTTCCGGCACCACCGGCGCGCCGAAATGCATCGTCCATCGCGCCGGCGGCGTGCTGCTGCAGCACCTGAAGGAACACGCGCTCCACACCGACGTGAACGCCGGAGACCGGCTCTTCTACTTCACGACGCTCGGCTGGATGATGTGGAACTGGCTGGTCTCGGGTCTGGCACGCGGCGCCACGCTGCTGCTCTACGACGGCTCGCCCTTCCATCCCGGTCCCGCCGCCCTGTTCGACTATGCGCAGGGCGAGCGCATGACGCATTTCGGCACGTCGGCGAAGTTCATCGACGCGGTGAAGAAGGCAGGCTTGCGACCGGCCGAAACACACGATCTGACCCCGCTGCGTGCGATGATGTCCACCGGCTCGCCGCTCGTCGCGGAGAGCTTCGACTTCGTCTACGATGCGATCAAGCGCGACCTGCATCTCGCCTCGATCTCGGGGGGCACGGACATCGTCTCCTGCTTCGTGCTCGGCGATCCCACCCGGCCGGTCTGGCGCGGCGAGATCCAGGGGCCGGGCCTCGGGCTCGCGGTGGAGGTCTGGAACGACGAAGGCCGCTCGGTCGCCGTGGGCGAGAAGGGTGAGCTCGTCTGCACGCAACCCTTCCCCGCCATGCCGCTCGGCTTCTTCGCCGATCCAGATGGCTCGCGATACCACGCCGCCTATTTCGACCGGTTCGCCGGGATCTGGTGCCATGGCGACTTCGCGGAAACCACCGAACACGGCGGCCTCGTGATCCATGGGCGATCGGACGCGACGCTCAACCCCGGCGGCGTGCGCATCGGCACCGCCGAGATCTACGCGCAAGTGGAAGCGGTGCCGGAGGTGCTGGAAGCCATCGCCATCGGACAGGATTTCGAAGGCGACGTGCGCGTCGTCCTGTTCGTGCGCTTGCAGCCGGGCACGGTTCTGGACGAAGCCCTCGAGCGAACCATTCGCCAGAAGGTTCGCCAGGGAGCGACGCCGCGCCACGTTCCCGCCCGCATCGTCGCCGTCTCCGACATTCCTCGCACCAAGTCGGGAAAGATCGTCGAACTGGCGGTGCGCGACGTCGTGCATGGGCGGGAGGTGAAGAACAAGGAGGCACTGGCCAACCCGGAGGCGCTCGATCTCTACCGCGACCTTTCCGCGCTCGAAATCTAGCGGAGCGAGACGAGACGCCACTCTTTCGGTAGGAGCACTCTTCCCACGCGACCTTCCGCGGCGTTATGTCGCGCGAACGAGACCATCTTTCAACCTTCTTCGATTATCCTCCGCTCAACGAGGGAACCAATCCGCCGATGGGATTTGCCAAGCCGGTCACGATCGCGTTCGGACGCACGGCAACGATGCTGCTGATCGCAGCCGTCACGATCGTTCTCGTGCTGTCGAGCGGCCTCGTCTTGAGAGCAGCGCGCGTGCAGAACGAGCGAGCCGCGGAGCAGACACGGCACTTCGCCAACATCCTCCTCACGAACCGCCTGAAATTCATGTCCCAGACCGTCGTCGACTATGGCGACTGGGGCGACGCCTATCGCCATCTTCATCTCAAGCTGGATCCGCGTTGGGCGTGGGACCAGAACAACATGGGTCGCACGCTCAAGGACGATTTGGGCATCGAGGCTCTGGCCGTCTTCGACGGTGCGGACCGCGAGGTCTATTCGCTGGCCGACGGGATGCGAAGCGACCATCCGGCATTCGCCTTCGAACGCGACCGCGTGAACCAACTGGTGCACGATGCGAGAGCGACCCGGTCGAGATCGGGCGAAGCCGTTCAAACGATCATCTCGCTGAAGGGAAGCCCGATGTTCGTCGCGGCCGCCGCCATCAGTCCCGGCGGCGATGAGACCGTAAAACCCGACGATCTTACCACTTCTGTCCTGGTTTTCGGCGACTGGCTCTCGCCGGGCGAACTCGAGGAGATGCGGCTGCAGCTCGGCCTCGAGCGTCTGCGTTTTAAGGTGGTCGATCCCGCAGCACGACCATCGCACGACATCGTTCTTGCATCCGCCACGTCCGATCGCGCAGTCGCGATGATCGCAGACTATCCCGAACCGGGAACGGCCATGCTGTGGAGCCTGCTGCCTTGGGTCTTGGGGCTCGTCGTCGCTGTCGGCGGCTTCGTGATCGTGCTCGCGCATCAGGGCATGCGTTCGGCCCGCGAGGGCAAGGATCTCGCTCAGGCCCTGCGTGCCGCCAAACGGCACGCCGAGCATCAGGCCTTCCACGACATGCTGACGAGCCTGCCGAACCGGGCCTCGTTCCAGAACGCGATCTGGCGCGCCATCGGCTCGAATACGGGAGACCTCGCGCTTCTCTATCTCGACCTCGATCACTTCAAGGCGGTGAACGACCGGTTCGGCCATGCCGCCGGAGACCACGTCTTGCGCGAGGTGGCCAGGCGCCTAATGCAGGCTCTCCCCGCGGGAGACCTGTGCGCGCGCATCGGCGGCGACGAGTTCGTCATCCTGGCCGCCTCCTCCAATCGATACGAGCTCGGACTTCGCGCGCGCCGCATCATTCGTTCGTTGAGCGAACCCATTCCGCACGGCGACGAGGTCTTCCGGGTCGGGGTGACGATCGGCGTCGCGCTGGCGATCGACGGCGATGACCCGGAAACCTTGATGAAAAGCGCCGACGTCGCGCTCTACCAGGCCAAGGAAGCCGGACGCGGACGCTTCCGCTTCGCCGAACGAGCGCCCGCGGTTCTCGACAGTGTGGTCGCCTGATCCGCTTCGTCATGTCGCATTCATCCCGCATGTCGCCTCCATACAAGTGACATGCCGGATTCGTCATCGCCGCGAGCGCGCTGCGGATGCGAAGGTCGAACCCGGTTCCCTTCCGCAGGATCGCCCTTCATGCAGAGATTTTCCGGGTTCTCGATCATCGCCAAGGCGCTCGGATCGAACCGGGGCTGGCAGGCGCAGTGGCGCGATGCCACGCCGCGCAGCCGCTACGACGCCGTGATCGTCGGCGGCGGCGGGCACGGGCTCGCCACTGCCTACTACCTCGCCAAGGAGCACGGCGTCCGCAACGTCGCGGTGCTGGAGAAGGGCTGGATCGGCGGCGGCAACACCGGCCGCAACACCACGATCATCCGCTCGAACTACCTGTTCGAGGAATCGGCGGCGCTCTACGACCACGCCGTGAAGCTGTGGGAGGGCCTGAGCCAGGACCTCAACTACAACGTGATGTACTCGCCGCGCGGCGTCCTCATGCTCGCGCACAACATCCACGACATCCAGGTCTTCAAGCGCCACGTCCACGCCAACCGGCTGGCCGGCGTCGACAACGAATGGCTGTCGGCCGAAGAGTGCAAGGCCTACTGCCCGCCGCTCAACATCGACGCCTCGACCATGCGCTATCCCGTGCTCGGCGGCGCGCTGCAGCGGCGCGGCGGCACGGCGCGGCACGACGCCGTGGCGTGGGGCTACGCGCGTGCGGCCTCCGCGCTCGGCGTCGACATCATCCAGAACTGCGAGGTGACGGCGATCCGGCGTGGGCCCAGCGGCGAGGTGACGGGCGTGGACACCACCCGCGGCGCCATCGACACCGCCAAGGTCGGCGTCGTCGCCGCCGGCAACACCTCGGTGGTCATGGCGATGGCGGACGTGCGCATGCCGCTCGAAAGCTACCCTCTTCAGGCGCTGGTCTCCGAGCCGATCAAGCCGGTCTTCCCCTGCGTCGTTATGTCGAACACGATTCACGCCTACATCTCGCAGTCCGACAAGGGCGAGTTGGTGATCGGCGCCGGCACCGACGCCTACACGTCCTACACGCAGCGCGGCGGGCTCCACATCGCCAACCACACGCTCGACGCCATCTGCGAGCTCTTCCCGCAATATCGCAGGATGCGAATGCTGCGCTCCTGGGGCGGCATCGTCGACGTGACGCCCGACCGCTCGCCCATTCTCGCCAAGACGCCGGTGAAGGGGCTCTACGTCAATTGCGGATGGGGCACCGGCGGCTTCAAGGCGACGCCGGGCTCGGGCCACGTCTTCGCCCACACGATCGCCCGCGACGAGCCGCACCCGATCAACGCGCCCTTCACGATCGAGCGCTTCCGCGACGGCGTGCTGATCGACGAGGCCGCGGCGGCGGCGGTGGCGCACTGACGATGACGCCGTTTCGAATGCCGTCTTCGACCCTTCATCCGTCCTGCGAAGGCCGAGCCCCATGCTGCTGATCCACTGCCCCTATTGCGGCGCGCGACCCGAACTCGAGTTCCGCTATGCCGGCGAGGCCCATGTCGTGCGCGCCGAGACCCCGTCGGAGGTCGGCGCCGACGCGTGGGGCGATTTCCTCTACCAGCGCTCCAACGTGCGCGGGCTGCATGCCGAGCGCTGGCGCCACATCCATGGCTGCGCCCGCTTCTTCAACGCATTGCGCGACACCCGCACCGACTTCTTCGCCGCCACCTACAGGGTCGGCGAACCGCGGCCGGACACGGGCGGCGCACCGGAAGCGAACCAGCCGGCGCTCAGCGGCGACAATGTCGGCACCTGGTCGTCGGAGGCGGCGCGATGAGCGCGTTCCGCACGGCGTCCGGCGGCCGCGTCGACCGCGCCTCGCCCCTCACCTTCTCCTTCGACGGCGTCACCTATCGCGGCTACGAAGGCGACACGCTCGCTTCGGCGCTGCTCGCCAACGGCGTCCACCTCGTCGGACGATCGTTCAAGTATCATCGGCCGCGCGGCATCGTCACCGCCGGCTCGGAAGAGCCGAACGCGCTGGTCGGCGTCGGCGCCGACGAGGCCCATTTCACGCCGAACCTGCGGGCGACGCAGGTCGAGCTCTACGAGGGGCTCGTCGCCACCAGCCAGAATCGCTGGCCGTCGCTGCGCCACGATGTCGGCGCGGTCAACGACGTGCTCGGCAAGTTCTTCTCGGCCGGCTTCTACTACAAGACCTTCATGTGGCCGCGCTCGGCCTGGGAGAAGCTCTACGAGCCGATCATCCGCCACGCCGCCGGCCTCGGCCGCGCGCCGGAAGCCGCGGATGCCGACCGCTACACCCAGCGCTTCGCCCATTGCGACGTGCTCGTGATCGGCGCCGGTCCGGCCGGCCTCGCCGCCGCACTTGCCGCTTCGGAAGACCCGGAGGCGCGCGTCACGCTCTGCGACGAGCAGGCGGAGATGGGCGGCACGCTGCTGCACGAAAGCGACGCGGTGATCGACGGCTTCTCCGGTCCGGCCTTCGTGCGCGACTGCCTGCACAAGCTGCGGACGCGGCCGAACGTGACGCTGCTGCCGCGCACCACCGCCTTCGGCTTCTACCCGCACAACTTCCTCGGCCTGTGCGAGCGCGTCACCGAGCATCTGGCGCATGCCGATCCGCGCCAGCCGCGCGAGCGCCTGTGGCAGGTGCGCGCCAGCCGCGTCGTCTTCGCCACCGGCTCGATCGAGCGGCCCATCGTCTTCCCGGACAACGACCGGCCGGGCATTCTGATGGCCGAGGCCGCGCGCCAATACGCCAACCGATACGGCGTGCTGCCGGGGCGGCGCGCCGTGGTCTTCACCGCTGGCGACAGCGCCTATCGCGCGGCGCTCGACCTCAAGGCCGCCGGCGTCGAGATCGCGGCCATCGCTGATCTACGCGACGACCCGTCCGGCCCCTACGTCCAGAAGGCGCGGGCGGCGGGCATCCCCGTCTATCCCGGCACCTCCGTCTCCGGCACCGCGGGCCGTCTGCGCGTCGCCTCGGCGACGCTCATGCGCAAGGGCTGGACGAGCGGCGAGACGATCGCCTGCGACTGCCTGCTGATGTCGGCCGGCTTCACGCCGACGATCTCGCTCTTCTCGCAGTCGCGCGGCAAGATGCGCTGGGACGAGGCGCTCGACGCCTACGTCCCCGCCGAATCCGTCGAAGGCGAGCGCTCCGCCGGCGCCTGCCGCGGCGTCTACGCGCTGGCCGACGTGCTCGCCGACGGCGAGGCCGCAGGGCACGGCACCGACACCGGCGGCGCGAGCCGCCATGCGGTCGAAGCCATCGACACCGGCCATGCCGGCTTCCGCGGCGCGGCCTTTCATGGCGGCGATCCGCGCACCGTCAAGGCCTTCGTGGATTTCCAGAACGACGTGACCGCCAAGGACGTGCGGCTCGCGACGCAGGAAGGCTTCCGCTCCATCGAGCACGTCAAGCGCTACACGACCTCGGGCATGGCGACCGACCAGGGACGCCTTTCCAACATCAACGCGCTCGCCATCGTCTCACAGGAGATCGGCAAGCCCGAGACGGCAATCGGCCTCACCACCTTCCGCCCGCCCTACACGCCGACGACCTTCGGCAGCTTCGCGGGCGCAGCGCGAGGGCGGCTGTTCGATCCCGTGCGCACCACGCCGATCCACGACTGGGCGGCGGAGCGCGGCGCCGCCTTCGAGGATGTCGGCATCTGGAAGCGCGCCCACTACTTCCCGCAGGGCGGCGAGGATCTGCACGCCGCCGTCGCCCGCGAATGCCGGGCGGTGCGCCAGTCCGTCGGCATCTTCGACGCCTCGACGCTCGGCAAGATCGAGGTCGTGGGACCGGATGCCGCCGAGTTCGTCGAGCGCATCTACACCAACCCGTTCAAGAAGCTGGCGGTCGGGGGCCTGCGCTATGGCGTGACGCTGCGCGAGGACGGGTTCGTGATGGACGACGGCGTCGTCGGGCGCATCGCGGAGGATCGCTTCCACCTGACCACGACCACCGGCGGCGCGCCGCGCGTGCTCCACCACATGGAGGACTACCTCCAGACGGAATGGCCGCATCTCGACGTCTGGCTGACCTCCACCACCGAGGCATGGGCTACGATCGCCGTGCAGGGGCCGAACGCGCGCAAGGTGATCGAGGGCCTCGTCGACGGGCTCGACATCTCGCGCGAGGCGATGGCGCACATGCAGATGCGCGAGGGCACCATTCTCGGCGTTCCCATGCGCCTCTGGCGGGTGTCGTTCACGGGCGAGCTCGGCTTCGAGATCAACGTGCCCGCCGGTTACGGGCGACAGATCTGGGAGGCCGTCTACGCGGCCGGCGAGCCCTACGCCATCACGCCCTACGGCACCGAGACGATGCACGTGCTGCGTGCCGAGAAGGGCTACATCATCGTCGGCCAGGAGACGGACGGCACGGCGGTGCCCGACGACGTCGGCCTCGGCTGGGCGGTGGCGAAGAAGAAGCACGACTTCGTCGGCATGCGCTCGCTCGCCCGTCCGGCGCTGTCGGCGGCCGGGCGCAAGCAGATGGTGGGCCTGCTCACCCGCGAGGCCGCGACCGTGCTGGAGGAAGGCGCGCAGATCGTCGAGCATCACGAGCAGGCCGATGCGCTCGCCTCCGGTTCGGCGCTCGGCCACGTCACCTCCGCCTACCACTCCGAGGCGCTCGGCCGCTCCATCGCGCTGGCGCTGGTGAGGAACGGACGGGCGCGCCTCGGCGAGACCGTGGACATTCCCATGCCGGGCGGGCGCATCGCCGCCGAGATCGTCGATCCCGTCTTCTACGACAAAGCCAACGAGCGCCTCGATGTCTGAGCCGACGATGATCCCCGCCCCGCCGCTCGGCGATCGCGCCGCCCTTGGCACACCCGTCCACGCGCAGCTGACGACGTTGGACGCACGAACCCGGTGGAACCTGCGCCTGCGCGCCGAAGCCGGCTTCGAGCCGGTGGCGGCGGCCTTCGGTGTCGCCCTGCCGCGCGAGGCCTGCCGCGTCGCGAATGTAGGCAAGCGCCGCGCGCTGTGGCTCGGGCCGGACGAGTGGCTGTTGACGGCCCCGGCGGTCGATACGTCGCTCGGTCCGGCGCTGGCGCAGACGTTGGCCGGGGTGCCGCATTCGCTCGTCGATGTCAGCCACCGCTCGTGCGCCTTGGAACTGACGGGGCCGCGGGCAACGGACGTGCTCAACGCCGGCTGCCCGCTCGACCTCGCGCTGACCGCCTTTCCAGTGGGCGCGGGCACCCGCACCGTTCTCGGCAAGACCGAGATCGTGCTGATGCGCACCGGGCCGGAGGCGTTCGAGATCGACGTCTGGCGCTCGTTCGCGTCCTACGCGTTCGACTTCCTCGCCGAGGCGATGCGCGAATACGTGTGAGCACGATCCGGTGGTTCGTTCCTGCGAGGGCCAGCGACCGCCGGCAGCATGTCGCAAGGGCGACGCTTTGCGTCGTGCCGATGAAAGTGCGAGATTTGGAATGACGCCAGACTGGCGCAGATCCATCGCCGGAGCCCCGCCATGCTCGATCGCAGTTCGACGCCCCTGAACGCCCTGCTCCGTCGGCGCCGGCCCGGCCATTCGCTGGAAGCGCCGTTCTACACGAGCCCCGAAATCTTCGCCGCCGACATCGAGGCCATCTTCGAGCGGACGTGGGTCTTCGTCGGCGTCGAGCCCGACGTTCCCGAGCCCGGCGACGCGCTGACGGTGGACATCGGCGCCAACGCCATCCTCATCGTGCGCGACGACGACATGGCGGTGCGCGCCTTCCACAACGTCTGCCGCCATCGCGGCGCCCGGCTCGTGCATGACGAGAAGACCACGGTGGGCAATCTCGTCTGCCGCTACCATTCCTGGACCTACAATCTCGACGGCGACCTCATCCACGCCGAGCACATGGGCGGCGACTTCGACCCGAAGTGCCACGGTCTCAAGCCCGTGCACGTGCGCTCGCTCGAAGGGCTGATCTTCATCTGCCTCGCCGACGAGCCGCCGGAGGATTTCGCCGAGATGGAGCGCGCGATGGCCCCCTACATCGCGCCCCACCACCTCCGCGACACGAAGATCGCTTTCCAGAGCGACCTGATCGAGGAGGGCAACTGGAAGCTCGTGATGGAGAACAATCGCGAGTGCTACCATTGCGGGGCGAACCATCCCGAGCTCACCGTGCCGCTTTTCGCCCACGGCTTCGGCTTCGCGCCGGAGGAGTTGGACGAGGCCGAGCGGGCCGAGGCCGACCGCTACGCCGCGCTCGTGCGCTCCAGCCATGCCGAGTGGGAGGCCGCTGGCATTCCCTCGCGCATGCAGGAGCATCTCGACGACCGCATCTCGGGCTTCCGCACCGAGCGCCTGCCGCTGGACGGCGACGGCGAGAGCCACACGATGGACACGAAGGCCGCCTGCCGCCTGCCGCTCGGGCCCTTCTCGTCCGCCAAGATGGGCGGCCTCCACTTCTGGACGCAGCCGAACTCCTGGCACCATTTCATGGGCGACCACGTCGTCACCTTCTCGGCCATTCCGCTCTCCGCCGGACAGACGCGCGTTCGCACCACTTGGCTCGTCCACAAGGACGCCGTGGAGGGCGTCGACTACGACCTCGCCAACCTCATCGAGGTCTGGACCGCCACGAACGCGCAGGATGCCGAGCTCGTGGGCTTCTGCCAGAAGGGCGCGCAGAGCCGCGCCTACGAGCCCGGCCCCTACTCGCCGCACACCGAGATGCTCGTGGAGAAGTTCTGCCGCTGGTACATTCAGCGCATGAGCGAGCATTTCGACGTGGCGCGCGCGGCGGCCTGACGGGAATGGACGCACCCGTCATTGCGGCCCCCACCGGCTATCGCCTGTTCGACCCCGAAGAGGACGACGTCCTCGTCTGCCGCGCGGTGCGCGAGGAGACGCACGACGTGAAGACCTTCGTCTTCGCGCCGCGCTCCAACCGGCGCTTCGCCTTCGAGCCGGGGCAGTTCATGACGTTCGAGTTCGAGATCGGCGGGGAGGCGATCTATCGCTGCTACACGCTCTCGGGCACCCCGACCCGGCCCGACACCTGCTCCATCACCGTCAAGCGCGTGCCCGGCGGCCCGGTGTCGAACTGGCTGCACGACAGCTTCCGCCCCGGCATGATGCTGAAGGCGACGGCACCGATGGGCGAGTTCTCGTGGTCGCGCCATCCCTCGGCGGCGAACAAATACCTGCTGCTTTCCGGTGGCAGCGGCGTCACGCCGATGATGGCGATGGTGCGCTCCGCCTACGATCTCGCCGAGATCCGCGACACTGTCTTCGTGCATGCGGCGCGCACGCCTGCCGATATCGTCTTCCGCGACGAGCTCGACATGATGGCCCGGCGCAACCGCTCGATCCGCGTCGCCCATGTCTGCGAGGCCGACGCGCCGCACGAGACCTGGACGGGCCTGCGCGGTCGCCTCTCGCTCCCGGCTCTCGAAGCGCTCGTGCCCGACTTCCGCACGCGCGAGGTCTTCGTCTGCGGCCCCTCGCCCTTCATGGCGGCCGTGCGCGCACTGCTCGGCGCCGCAGGCTTCGACATGGCTCGGCATCACGAGGAAAGCTTCAACTTCGAAGAGCTGTCAGGCGCTGAGCAGGCCGAGGTCGCGGAGGCGACCGACGACATGGCGCCGGCCGTCCGCACCTTCCGCATCGAGTTCGCCAAGACGAGGCGCGTGGTCGACTGCCCCGAGGATCTCTCGATCCTCGAAGCCGCCAAGCGCGCGGGCATGCGCCTGCCCTCGTCCTGCACCAAGGGCCTCTGCGGCACCTGCAAGTCGAAGAAGGTCTCCGGCGAGGTGGCGATGACCCATCAGGGCGGCATCCGGCAGCGCGAGATCGACGCCGGCCAGATCCTCATCTGCTGCTCCAAGCCGCTCTCCGACGTCGTCATCGAGCGCTGACCCTATGTCGCCCTGCCCGTCACTCGCCTCGCTGACGCGGCTCGCCTTCCTGACCCTGCCGAACTACTCACTGATCGCCGTCTCGGCGGCCGTCGAGGCACTGCGGATGGCGAACTACGTCGCCGGCGAGGAGGTCTATCGCTGGCAGGTGGCGACGCTGACGGGCGAGCCTGCACAAGCCTCTGGCGGGCTGTCGCTTTCGCCGACCGTCGCGCTTCGTGACGCCGCGTTCGACGTTCTGTTCGTCTGCGGCGGCGTGGATGTGCGCCGGGCGCTCGACCGTCGCACGGTAGACGAGCTGCGCCGGCTCGCCCGTCGCGGCCTGCCGCTCGGGGCGCTCTGCACGGGCACCTTCGCGCTCGCCGAGGCCGGGCTGCTCGACGGCTATCGCTGCGCCATTCACTGGGAAAACCTCGCCGCGATCCGCGAGGAGTTTGCCGAGATCTCCTTTGCAGAAGACCTCTTCGTCATCGACCGGGACCGATTCACCTGCACCGGCGGTTCGGCGCCGCTCGACCTGATGGGCGCCTTCATCGAGGCGCGGCTGGGACGCGACGCCGCCGAGCGCATGTCGGAGCAGTTCGTGCTGGAGCGGCTGCGCGGCGGGGCCGAGCCGCAGCATCCGCCGCTCCGCCATCGCGGCCACGGCCATCCCGCGCTGGAGCAGGCCGCCGCCCTGATGACGAAGACGATCGGCGCGCCGCTCGCCATCGCCGTCATCGCCGCACGTGTCGGCCTCTCGGCTCGCCAACTCGAGCGCCTGTTCCGGCTGCATGTCGGCATGGCGCCGGCGGAATTCTCGATGGCGCTTCGTCTCGACCATGCGCGCGAACTGCTGCGCCAGTCCGACCTCGCGGTGACGGCAGTGGGCGTCGCCTGCGGCTTCGTCTCGTCGGCGCATTTTTCGTCGGCCTATCGCCGCCGCTTTGGCCATGCGCCTCGCGCCGAGCGCGCCGCGGTCGCACCGCCGCGTCTTGCGCCGCTGCGTCCCTCTCCCGCCCCCGTATCCTGACGATGGATCGGCCTTAGAGAACCGGTTGCGCCGACAGCGGCATGTACGCGACACGTTCATAAGGCACGTCGGCCGATGGCAGCGGCGCGAGCCCGCGCACCATGTCGGCCGCCTTCTCGGCGATCATGATCGTCGGCGCGTTGAGGTTGCCCGTGGTGATCGAAGGCATGATCGAGGAATCGATGACGCGCAGCCGCTCCAGCCCGATCACGCGCGTCTGCGGATCGACCACCGCCATCGGGTCGCCTTCGTCCCCCATCCGGCAGGTGCAGGACGGGTGATAGGCGCTCTCCACGTGCTCCCTCACGAAGGCGTCGATCTCGGCGTCGGTCTGCACCTGCGCGCCGGGCTGGATCTCGCGTCCGCGATAGCGATCGAAAGCCGCTTGCGCGAAGATCTCCCGCGTCAGCCGCACGCAAGCCCGCATCTCGCGCCAGTCGTCGGGATGGCTCATGTAGTTGAAGAGAATCCGGGGCGCCTCCTGCGGATCGCGCGAGGCCAGCCGCACCGAGCCGCGCGACTTCGAGCGCATCGGCCCGACATGGGCCTGGAACCCGTGCTCCGACGCTAGCCCCTTGCCGTCGTAGGTCACCGCCAGCGGCAGGAAATGGTACTGGATGTCGGCGTGGTCGATCTCCGGTTCCGAGCGGATGAAGCCGCAGCTCTCGAAATGATTGGTGGCGCCGAGCCCGGTCTTGGTCAGCAGCCAACGGGCGCCGATGGATCCCTTGGCGAACGGGTTCATCGCCGAATAGAGCGTGATCGGCTCTCGGCAGGCGACCTGGAAATAGAATTCGAGATGGTCCTGCAGGTTGGCGCCGACGCCCGGCCGGTCGGCGACCACGTCGATGTCGAGGGCCGCCAGATCGGCCGCCGGCCCGACGCCGCTCAGCATCAGGAGCTTCGGCGAATTGATCGAGCCGGCGGAAACGATGACCTCGCGACGCGCCTTCGCGAGCATGCGCCGCCCGCCGACGACGTAGGAGACGCCCGTTGCGGTGCGGCCCTCGAACACCAGCCGCTCGACGAAGGCCCCGGTCTCCACCTTGAGATTGGCGCGCCCCATCGCGGGCTTCAGATACGCGTTGGCGGTGGACCAGCGGCGACCGTTGTGGACGGTCATGTCCATCCGGCCGAAGCCCTCCTGCGTCGCTCCGTTGATGTCGTCGTTGTGCAGGTGCCCCGCCTCTTCCGCAGCGCGCATGAAGGCCTCGTGCAAAGGGTTTTCCAGCGTGCCGTAGGTCGTGTGCAGCGCGCCTTCGTCGCCGCGATAGGGATCGCCCCCCGTGCGCCGCCGCTCGGCGCGCCGGAAGTAGGGCAGCACGTCTGGGTAGTTCCAGCCGCTCGCGCCCTCGAACTCCCAGCGGTCGAAGTCGGCGGGCGCACCGCGCACGTAGACCATGCCGTTGATCGAGGACGAGCCGCCTAGCACCTTGCCGCGCGGCACGTTCATCCGGCGTCCGCCGAGATGGGGCTCGGGCTCGGAATGGTAGCCCCAATTGTACTTGCGCATGTTCATGGGGATCGACAGCGCGCTCGGCATCTGGATCAGCACCGAGCGGTCGGAGCCTCCGTATTCCAGCAGCAGCACGGTGGAGCGCCCGTCTTCGGTGAGGCGGTTGGCGAGCACGCAGCCCGCCGATCCCGCCCCCACGATCACGTAGTCGAATGTCTCGTCGTTCATGGCGCAAGTCTCCCGGGCGGGTGGGACGGGATCAGTAGGGCGCGTCGACGCGCCCGAGATTGACGTAGACGCTCTTCACCTGCGTGTGCGCGTCGAGCGCCGCGCGGCCGTTCTCGCGGCCGAGGCCCGATTCCTTGGCGCCGCCGAAGGGCAGTTCGATCGGCGTGATGTTGTAGGTGTTGATCCAGGTCGTGCCGGCTTCCAGCGCCGCCACCACGCGGTGTGCCCGCGCGAGATCGCGCGTGAAGACGCCCGCCGCCAGCCCGAAGCGCGTGTCGTTGGCGCGCGACACCACCTCCGCCTCGTCGCGGAAGGAGAGCACCGTCATGACAGGCCCGAAGATCTCCTCGCGTACGATGCGCATGCCGTCGTCGCAGGCGTCGAAGACCGTGGGCGCCACGAACCAGCCCTTCGCCAGCGCGCCCTCGGTGACCCGCTCGCCGCCGACGACGAGGCGCGCGCCCTCGCGGCGCCCCTCCTCGATGTAGGACAGCACCTTGTTCATATGCGCCTCCGAGATCAGCGCGCCGACCTGCGTCGCCCGGTTGAGTGGATCGCCGACGATCATGGCGCGCGTGCGCACGGCGAGCTTTTCGAGAAAGGCCTCGCGCACCTCCTCGTGCACGAAGACGCGGGTGCCGTTGGAGCAGACCTCGCCGGCGGAATAGAAGTTGGCGAGCATCGCGCCGCCCACGGCATCGTCGAGATCGGCGTCGGCGAAGACGATCAGCGGCGACTTGCCGCCGAGTTCCAGCGTCACCTGCTTCAGCGTGCCGGCGGCGTCCGCCATCACCTTCTTGCCGGTGCCGACCTCGCCGGTGAGCGAGATCTTGGCGATGCCGGGATGGCGCGAGAGGAGCCGGCCGGTGGCGCCGTCACCCTCCACGACGTTGAACACGCCCGGCGGCACGCCGCATTCGGTCATCACCTCGGCGAGCTTCAGCGCCGTCAGCGGCGTCAGCTCGGCGGGTTTGAAGATCACGGCGTTGCCGGCGGCGAGCGCCGGCGCGGATTTCCAGCAGGCGATCTGCAGCGGATAGTTCCAGGCGCCGATCGCAGCGACGATTCCGAGCGGCTCGCGGCGCGTATAGCCGAACGCGGACGGCCCGAGATCCACGTGCTCGCCCGCGAGGCTTGCGGCGACCCCGGCGAAATATTCGATGCAGTCGGCGCCGGAGAGCACGTCGACGGCCTCGGTCTCCTGAAGCGGCTTGCCGGTGTCGCGCGTCTCGAGCATCGCCAGTTCGGCGTTGCGCTCGCGCAGGCGTGCGGCCACCCGGTTGAGGATGCGGCCGCGCTCAGCGCCCGTCATCGCGCCCCAACCGCGCTGCGCCTCGGAGGCCAAGGCGACCGCCCGGTTCACTTCCGCCTCGCCCGCCACCGCGATCTCGGCGAGCACCTCGCCCGTAGCGGGGTTGATCGTCTGGAAGGTGGCGGCATCGCCAACCTCGATATAGGCGCCGCCGATATGGCTCGCGAGCACGCGCGTGCCGCTGGCGCGTCTAGGCCGCGGCGCAGTAACGACAACCTCCGCAGGTCGGGCTGCCGCGATCTGTCCGTCGGTGAAGTTGGTGGCGATGGCGCGCGCCGACAGACTGTCTGTCTCGCCGATCTCCGACAGTGTCGATCGAAGCCAGAGGCCGTCGATCACCGCAGCGATCGACACGGCGATGCGTTGCGCGTCGTCGGACGAGACCAGCGCGCGCAGGTCGTAGCGCAGGTTGGAAAGCATGCGGCGCTGGTAGACGCGCTGGACGCGCTTCAACCGTGCCGAGTGCATGACCTGCCCCCAGAAGGCGAGCCAGACCGAGCAGGTGCGCCGATCGAATTCTTCGGGCGCGAGATTGGCGTCGATGACGGCCTGAATCCGCTCGCGCGGCCCGTCGGCGCGCGCCAGTCGCAGCCGGGCGCTGTCGGAGACCCGCATGGCGAGGAAGCGCAGCGTCGCTTCGAGAAGCCCTTCCTTGTCGCCGAAATAATGCGCCACAAGCGAGGGCGCGACGCCGGCACGGCTGGCGATCTCGGCGAGGCTCGACGCCGCGAAGCCGATCTCGGCGAGAGACTGGATCGTCGCTTCGATGAGTTGCCGGCGGCGATGATCCTCGCCGCCGAATCGGGTTGCTGCTGCGGTGCGCGCCATGGCCTGTCCTCCGGATCACCGCGTCATAAGAGCAATTGATCGATCGTTCAATCAACCGGCAGGGATCGGGTCGGCCCTGGCGGTCTTCGAAGGATCGCCGGTACCGCGGTCGCAATCAAGCCTCGTCTGATCTTCGTGTGCGCCTTGCATGCAGGCAGCCTGCACCTTTGTAGTGCAGCCGATCCATCGATGGCGAAGTATTGAACGGACGTTCAGTCCACGACTTGACAAGCGGCGAACGGCGTTTTCACATGATGCAGATGGCGCAGATTGTCGAAACGATCAGCAGGGTCCGTCGTGTAGTTTCGAAGGTCAGGGACCATCAGGTCCGTTTCATGCTGGAGCCAAGACAGATGACGCCCATCCATCACCTGACCAACCGTCGCCTCGCCGGCTTCGCCATCGGCGTCTCGCTCGTCGCCCTCGCTTTGCCTGCGGCCGCAGCCGATCCTGCCGCTTGCCGGGCAGTGCGCTTCGCCGACGTCGGATGGACCGACATCACGGCCACCACCGCGGCGGCCTCGACCATCGTGGAAGCGCTCGGCTACCAGCCGAAGACAGACGTCCTGGCTCTCCCGGTGACCTTCGCCTCGCTGAAGAACGACGACGTCGACGTCTTCCTCGGCAACTGGATGCCGACGATGGAGGCCGATCTCGCGCCCTACAAGGCGGACGGATCGATCGCGGTGGTGCGGGCCAATCTGGAGGGCGCTAAATATACGCTGGCGGTGCCGACCACGCTCTACGATTCCGGGCTGAAGACCTTTGCCGATCTTGCCAAGTTCCACGACCAGCTCGACGGCAAGATCTACGGTATCGAGCCCGGCAACGACGGAAACCGGCTGATTCTCAGCATGATCGAGAAGAACCAGTTCGACCTCGGCAAGTTCGAGCTGGTGGAGTCCTCCGAGCAGGGCATGTTGAGCCAGGTCTCGCGCCTGACCCGCACGCAGAAGCCCATCGTCTTTCTCGGCTGGGAGCCCCATCCGATGAACGCCAACTTCAAGATCTCGTATCTTTCGGGGGGCGACGACGTGTTCGGCCCCAACTACGGCGGTGCGACGATCTACACGCTGACGCGCAAGGACTTCGCCGCCGACTGCCCCAACCTCGGCAAGCTCTTCGCCAACATGGTCTTCTCGCTGCCGATGGAAAACGAGATCATGGGCGCGATCCTCAACGATTCGAAGGAAGCCGGGGCCGCCGCGAAGGCTTGGCTCGCGGCCCATCCCGAAGCCTACGAACCCTGGCTGGAGGGTGTCACCACGTTGGACGGCAACCCGGCGGGCGAGGCCGTGAAGACCGCCCTCTCCGACTGACCGCGCGCGACCGTCACCGGCGGCCCGGCTCGGCCGGTTCCCGCCCGGCGAACCCAACGACGAACACCGGGACGACGAACGCGCGATGTACGACTGGCTTACCGACCACAAGATCCCGCTCGGCGTCTGGCTGCGAAACCTCGTCGATGGATTGACGACCAACGCGCAAGGGCTGTTCGACACGATCTCGCTGGTGTTGGGGTCGCTGATCGACGGCCTCACGGCGGGGCTCGAACTCATCCCGCCGTTTCTCTTCATCGCGCTCGTGGCGGCCGGTGCGTGGTTCCTGCACCGATCGATCGCGCTCGCCGCGTTCGCCGTCCTGTCGCTGCTCCTGATCGTCAATCTCGGCTACTGGACGGAGACGATCCAGACCCTGTCGCTCGTCTTCTGCGCGACCTTCGTCTGCGTGCTCATCGGCGTGCCGCTCGGCATCGCGGCCGCGCACCGGCCCGTCGTCTACACGATCCTGCGGCCCTTTCTCGATCTCATGCAGACGATCCCGACCTTCGTCTACCTGATCCCGACGCTGGTTCTCTTCGGCCTCGGCGCGGTGCCGGGCCTGATCTCGACCGTGATCTTCTCGATCCCGGCGCCAATCCGCCTCACCTATCTCGGCATGTCGTCGGTGCCGCTGAGCCTTCGCGAGGCCGCCTCCGCCTTCGGCGCCACCGACCGGCAACTGCTCTACAAGGTGGAACTGCCCCATGCGCTTCCGACGATCATGGCCGGCATCACGCAATGCATCATGCTCAGCCTGTCGATGGTGGTCATCGCCGCCCTCGTCGGCGCCGACGGTCTCGGCAAGCCGGTGGTGCGGGCGCTGAACACCGTCAACATCGGCATGGGCTTCGAAGCAGGTCTGGCGATCGTCATCCTCGCGATCCTCCTCGACCGCATCTGCAAGAAACCCGAACCGCGTCGCGCGGCGAAGCGGAGCTGATCCATGGCCGACCCCCAGACCGTGCCCGCGATCGAGTTCCGCCATGTCGACATCGTCTTCGGCGAGCGGCGCAAGGCGGCGCTGAAGCTGATCGACGCGGGCAAGACCCGCGACGAGATTCTGGCCTCGACGGATGCCGTGCTCGGCGCGGCCGACGTCAGTCTCACGGTCGAACGCGGCGAGATCTGCGTGCTCATGGGCCTGTCGGGCTCCGGCAAATCGACCATCTTGCGGGCGGTGAACCGGCTGAACGAAGTGGCGCGCGGCGAGGTCATCGTGCGCCATGAGGGCTGCGCGATCGACGTAGCGAAATGCGACGTCACCACGCTGCGGGATATCCGTACTCACACCGTCTCGATGGTGTTTCAGCAGTTCGCGCTGCTACCGTGGCGCACTGTTCGGCAGAACGCCGGTCTCGGCCTCGAGTTGCAGGGACTCTCGACCGCCGAGCGCAACCGCATCGTCGACGAGAAGCTGGCGATGGTCGGCCTGACGCAGTGGGCCGACAAATACGCTCACGAGCTCTCCGGCGGCATGCAGCAGCGCGTCGGCCTCGCACGTGCCTTCGCAACGAATGCCGACATCCTATTGATGGACGAGCCATTTTCAGCACTCGACCCGTTGATCCGCACCAAGCTTCAGGACGAACTGCTGGAACTCCAGCAGAGCATCAAGAAGACCATTCTCTTCGTCAGCCACGATCTCGACGAGGCGCTGAAGCTCGGCAACAAGATCGCTATCATGCAGGACGGGCGGATCGTCCAAGTGGGGCGTGCCGAAGACATCCTGCTCGCGCCGGCGACACCTTACGTCGCTGAGTTCGTCAAGCACATGAACCCGCTCAACGTTCTGCGTGGGTCCGCCGTCATGCGGCCTGTGCGGTCGCTGAAGCGCGAGGGATCGTCGCTGCTACTCGACGCATCCGGCGACGTGCGCCTGCGCGTGGACGAAAGCGACCGTCCGATCTCGGTCGAAATCAACGGCGACGGCGGCACGATGGGCCGAGCCGATGCGGAAGAAGGGCAGTTGGATCGACCCTGTGACGTCATCATCGCGCCCGCCGACCTTCGGCTTCGGGCCGCGATTGCGCTGAAGCGCCAGACCAACCATCCGATTCTGCTGGTCGACGATCTCGGCCGGCTGGCAGGGCTCTGCGACAACGAGGAGATCTATCGCGGCCTGCTGCAGCGCGCGGATTCACGATAAAGGGCCCGCCTCCGGTGGAGGCGAGCCCTGATGGTCGTTAGCGCGAAGCCTTGTAGAGCTTTTGCGCGATCTCGAACATTTCTTCCGGCGCATAGTCCGGCGTGAAGGCCGAGGGAACGCCGGTCAACTGGTGGATCTTGCCGCCTTCCGGCATGCCGTCGACGACCTCCAGCTCGCCCTGCGGATCGTCGGGCAGCGCCACTTCGCCATTGCCCCAGATCCCCGCCATTTCCTTGTAGTCGCCGGGGCTGAACGTGTAGAGCCGGCGATGCGACCCCTCGTCCAGATACTTCTGGCACTCGGGGATCTTCGACAACGGAATGTTCGGCGTCGGCAGGAAGTCCTTGATCTTCACGCCCGTGATCTTCTCCAGCGCGAGCGCATAGGCGTGCGCATGGACGGAGCCACGCACGAGAAGATAACCGCAGACCTCGCGGCCCGTCGGATCGGTCAGCGTCTCATAGACCCGCAGCTTGTGGAGACGCGCCCCGCATTCCAGATGAAAATTGTGCAGGAGATCGACCACGACGTTACCGGTGGTCGTGATGAAGTCGTTGTTCCACGACACGCCGTTGCTGTTCACGGGCATTGCGCCGCCGCCACCCGAGAGGAAGGCCGCCGCAAGGCGAATGTCCTTCATGTCCTCGAACGGCGCGCCGGAAATGTCACCGCCGTCACCGGCATCGCCATTCTTTTTATCCGGCCCGTTGTTGAGCATCACCACGCCGTTCGAAACGAGTTCGACATGGCCGAGTTCTTCGGCGGTGATCGAAGCGACGAGGCTGTAGAAGGGCCGCAGCTTGTCCTTCGAGCGGAAATTGAAGCTCTGGAACATGTAGTTCCCGAGCGTGGACATCTCGCCATACTTGCCGCCCAGCAGCTCCTGCAACGCCGCGGCGGCGTTGGGATCGGCCCGCTTGGGCGCCGGCAGTTCGGCCTGGAGCTTGTCGATGCGCATGAACATGATGGGAACCTTTCGTTTGGATCTGAAAGGCCAATCCCGCGGAGTCGCAGACGTTCCGACAAACCCTCGGTCGGACCTACGGGTCGCGTCGCCCGGCGAAGACGACGTTCGCTCAGACTTCGGACCGCTGCCAGACGAACACGACCTCGGCGCGGAAGGCGAAACGCCCCGGATGCAAGGCGACGACGCCTTCGAGCGGCTCGCTCGCTACTTCCTGCTGAGCCGATAAACTCTACGGCCAGCGTCCGCATCCCTTGCGGCCAGCGTCACCGTCCCAGCAGGACGTAAAATCGCATCGGCGACGGGTGAGAAGTCCGTCTGAAACTTGCGCGCTCGGTGCTTGCAAGCTGTTGCAAGCTTCGGCCAGCACGCATGGTCTCGCCGCGAACCCAGCCGGTCGTCAGGAGGCGGCACCCTTTCCGTTGCGGCAAGCGTTGGATCCATATGGGCGCAGGAAAACGAGCGATCGACCTTGAGGTTTCAGACGCCGGCGCCCGGTGCGCGGGCAACGAAAGAAGGCGCCCGGTCGCCCGGACGCCTTTCAGATAGCCAAAAGCCGACGATCGAGGACGATCAGGCCTTGTTGCGGTTGTAGACGTCGAAGCAGACAGCCGCGAGCAGCACGATCCCCTTGATGACCTGCTGGTCGTCGATGCCGATACCGAGGATCGACATGCCGTTGTTCATCACGCCGATGATGAACGCGCCGACCACCGCGCCGATGACCTTGCCGACGCCGCCATAGGCGGATGCTCCGCCGATGAAGCAGGCCGCGATAACGTCGAGTTCGAAGCCGACGCCGGCCTTCGGCGTCGCCGAGTTGAGGCGGGCGGCGAAGATGAGACCGGCGAGTGCCGCGAGAACCCCCATGTTGACGAAGGTGAAGAAGGTCAGCCGCTCGGTGCGAATGCCCGAGAGCTTCGCGGCCTTCTCGTTGCCGCCGACGGCATAGATCCGGCGACCCATCGTGGTGCGCGTGGTGACGAAGCCGTAGACCGCGATGAGCAGCGCCATGACGATGAGGACGTTCGGGAAGCCGTTATAGGTCGCCAGCAGGTAGCTGATGAGCATGATCGCGGCGGCGATGAAGAGGTTGCGTCCAACGAAGAGGCCGAAGGGTTCGTCCAGCTGTCCGACCCGCGCCTGCTTCGAACGCTTGCGAGCGCTGAGATAGACGATGAGCGCGGAGGCGAAGGCGCCGATGGCGACCGTGGTGAGATGCAGTCCGTCGCCGCCGAGGAAATCGGGAATGAAGCCCTTGGAGAGCTTCTGGAAGCCCTCGGGGAACGGTCCGACCGAAGCGGAGCCCAACACCTTCAGTGTCAAGCCACGGAAGACGAGCATGCCCGCCAGGGTGACGATGAAGGAGGGAACCTTGAAGTAGGCGACGAGGTAGCCCTGCACCGCGCCGATCACGCCGCCGACGGCGAGGCCGATCGCGGCAGCGGTGAACCCGTCGAGCCCGTATTTCACCATCAACACCGCGCCGAGACCGCCGATGAAGCCCGCCACCGAGCCGATCGACAGGTCGATATGGCCGGTGATGATGATGAGCAGCATGCCGATCGCCATGATGACGACATAGCTGTTCTGCAGCACGAGATTGGTAAGGTTCAGCGGGCGCATCAGCACGCCGCCGGTCATGATCTGGAAGAAGGCCATGATCACGACGAGAGCGATCAGCATGCCGTATTCGCGGATATGCGACTTGAGGAAGCCCAGATTGAAGCTCCCGCTGGCGCCGCCCGCGGGTTCGTCGACGGTCTTAATGCTCATGGTTCACTCCTCCCGAGCGGATGATGGCACGCATGATGTTTTCCTGCGAGGCTTCGGCCGCCGTCATCTCGGCCACGATGCGGCCTTCGTTCATGACGTAGATCCGGTCGCACATGCCGAGAAGTTCCGGCATTTCCGACGAGATCATCAGCA
Source organism: Aureimonas pseudogalii (assembly GCF_014196835.1). Lineage (GTDB taxonomy): Bacteria > Pseudomonadota > Alphaproteobacteria > Rhizobiales > Rhizobiaceae > Aureimonas > Aureimonas pseudogalii. Next base: position 228,559 of record NZ_JACIEK010000003.1, on the reverse strand, counting down.
CCGCCTTCCCCTCTTCCGCGAGCTTGTTGATGATGGAATAGATCTCGAACTTGGCGCCGACGTCGATGCCGCGGGTCGGCTCGTCGAGGATCAGGAGATCGGGGTTCGAAAACAACCACTTCGACAACACGACCTTCTGCTGGTTGCCGCCGGAGAGGTTGAGCGTCTTCTGCAGGATCGACGAGCAGCGGATCTTCAGCTTGTCGCGGAATCCGTCGGCGACCTCCTGCTCGCGATGGTTGTCGACGATGCCGCCCTTCGAAATGCCCGAAAGGTTGGCGAGCGAGATGTTCTGCTTGATGTCGTCGTCGAGGATGAGGCCGAGATGCTTGCGATCCTCGGTGACGTAGGCGATGCCCGCGTCGATCGCCTTGTTGATCGAGGAGACGTCCACCGGCTTGCCGTGCATCAGCACTTCGCCCGAGACGTTGCGCCCGTAGGAGCGGCCGAAGACGCTCATCGCGAATTCGGTGCGCCCGGCGCCCATCAGGCCGGCGATGCCGACGACCTCGCCGCGTCGCACGTTCACCGCGACGTTCTTGAGGACCTGCCGCGAGGAGCTGAGATGATGGAAGCAGTTCCAGTTTCTCGCCTCGAACAGCACATCGCCGATCTTCGCCTCGCGTGAGGGATACCGGTCGGCCAGGCTGCGGCCGACCATGTCGCGAATGATGCGGTCTTCCGAGATCGGCTCGGAGCGGCAATCGATGGTCGAGACCGTCGAGCCGTCGCGGATCACGGTGATCGAGTCCGCGACGCGCGCGATCTCGTTCAGCTTGTGCGAGATGATGATCGACGAAATGCCCTTGCGCTTGAACTCAAGGAGCAGATCGAGCAACGCCTGACTGTCGCTTTCGTTGAGGCTGGCAGTCGGTTCGTCGAGAATGAGGAGCCGAACCTTCTTGGCCAGGGCCTTGGCAATTTCGACGAGCTGCTGTTTGCCGATGCCGAGATCCTTGATCAGCGTCGTCGGCGCTTCCTTGAGGCCGACCTGAGCGAGAAGATCGCGGCATCGCGCATGCGCGGCGTCCCAGTCGATGACGCCGTACGACGCCATCTCGTTGCCCAGGAACATATTTTCGGTGATCGACAAGAGCGGCACGAGCGCCAGCTCCTGGTGAATGATGATGATGCCGAGCTTCTCGGAGTCCGAGATGTTGCGGAAGGCCCGAGCCTCGTTCTCGTAGCGGATCTCGCCCTCGTAGGTGCCGTGCGGGTAGACGCCCGAAAGAACCTTCATAAGGGTCGACTTGCCGGCGCCGTTCTCGCCGCAGATCGCATGGATCTCGCCCGCGGTGACCGACAGGTTGACGTTGTCGAGGGCCTTCACGCCCGGAAACGTCTTGGTGATGCCACGCATCTCCAGAATGGGGCTCATCCTATCCTCCCGCCGCCGGATGCCAGAAGAGTCCGGAAGGCATGGCGCCTCCCGGACCCGATGCCGAAACGTCGATTACTTGATCTGGTCGGCCGTGTAATAGCCGCTGCCGACGAGCACCTCTTCGGCATTCGCCTTGTTCACCAGCACCGGCTTCAGGAGGTAGGAGGGGACGACCTTGACGCCGTTCTCGTAGGTCTTGGAGTCGTTGACCTTCACCTCGGTGCCGGCGGCCATCGCGTCGACCATGTCGACCGTGACCTTGGCGAGTTCGCGCGTGTCCTTGTAGACGGTGGAGTACTGCTCGCCTGCCAGGATCGACTTGACCGAAGGCACTTCGGCATCCTGGCCCGACACGACGGGCATCTTCAGATCGCCCGAACCGTAGCCGACGCCCTTCAGCGACGAGATGATGCCGATCGACAGACCGTCGTAGGGCGAGAGCACCGCGTCGACCTTCTTGTCGGTGTAGTAGGCCGACAGCAGGTTATCCATGCGGGCCTGCGCGACGGCGGGATCCCAACGCAGCGTGCCGACCGTCTCCATGCCCATCTGGCCCGACGGAACGACGATCTTGCCGCTGTCGATCATCGGCTGAAGAACGCTCATCGCGCCGTTGTAGAAGAAGAAGGCGTTGTTGTCGTCCGGCGAACCACCGAACAACTCGACGTTGAACGGGCCCGGCTTGTTGGCGGCGTCGAGACCGTCGACGAGCGACCGGGCCTGAAGCACTCCGACCTGGAAGTTGTCGAAGGTCGCGTAGTAGTCGACGTTCGGGGTCTCGCGGATCAGGCGATCGTAGGCGATGACCTTCACGCCCGAATCGTGGGCCTGCTTGAGAATGTCAGACAGCGTCGTGCCGTCGATGGAGGCGACCACGAGGACCTTGACGCCCTTCGTGACCATGTTCTCGATCTGCGAGAGCTGGGTCGGGATGTCGTCTTCGGCGTACTGGAGATCGGCCGTGTAACCCTTCTCCTTCAGCGCCTTCACCATGTTGTCGCCGTCGGCGATCCAACGCGCCGAGGACTTCGTCGGCATGGACACGCCGACCGTACCCTTGTCCTGCGCCAGGGCGCTGCCGGCGAACGTCATAGCACTGAGAGCCACGGCGGCCAGCAGGGACTTCATCGAAATCATGCTCTTCCTCCCGATACGACGCCGCGATCCTCTCGCAACCGCCGATTTCGACGCGAACCCCTCGCGCCGTTGATTGACGTTCGGCGAGACGCGGCTGCGTCCGGCCCCTCCAGACCCCCCCGCCGCCTCACCGAACAGGCGCCCCACAGCGAAGGGTTCTATTGTCTGATGATTTAGCCTATCGCCGGAGGACCCACAAACGGATTCTTGCGGCGATCTGATTTATCCTAAATCGAAAATCCGGTCGTAGAGCAAGACCGCGGCGTCGGCACGCTCGCGAATGTCGCCGGCGGTCATGCCCGGCTTGTAGAGCGACGAACCGAGGCCGAAGGTTCGAACCCCGACTTTCGAAAAGGCTTCGAAATCGCGCTCGGACACGCCTCCAACGACGCCGATCTCCCGGTCCTTCGGCAGCACGGCCTTGATCGCCGAAACGCCGGCGGGACCGAGCACGATGGCGGGAAAGAACTTGAGCGCGGAGGCGCCCGCCGCGAGCGCCGCGAAGGCCTCCGTCGGCGTGAAGACGCCTGGCATCGTCACCATGCCGTGCTCGCCGGCTCGGCGCAGCACCTGCGCATCGACATTGGGTGAAACGAGAAGCCGGCCACCAGCCTCCGCAAGCCGATCGACGCTCTCGACGTCGAGAACGGTGCCGGCACCGATGAAATGATCGGCCGAACCGAGCCGGGCGGCGAGTGCGATCGATCGAAAGGCGTCGGGCGAGTTCAGCGGAATCTCGATCGCCTCGAACCCCGCTTCCATCAGCGTCGCCACGGCGGGCTCGATCTCGTCCGGGCCGATGCCCCGCAGGATCGCAACGAGCGAGCGCTTCAGCGTCGGCCAGGGAACGGTTGCGGTGAAGCTCATGCGGGCGTTTCCGTCGAGGCGAGCGAGAACAGGGTGCAAGCGGCGGCGTGCAAGCCATGGCGCACGCAGCGGTCGGCGTCGAGTGGCCGGAAGGTCCCGAACCCGGCCACCGCGAAAGCGGCATCGTAGAGCGCGGCGATCGGCCCCGAAGCGAGCAGCGCGGCGCCTGTCAGATCGCCGTAACGCGCCTGTGCACCCGCGATCTCCAGTCCGATGAGCGTCCCGGACAAGCGCGCCAGCTGATCCCCCGCAGAACGCCCGGCCAACAGCCAGCCGGCCCGGATCTGGAAGAGCCGGTTCGTCGCCAGCGCCGGCTCCTCGAGAACGTGGCGGACGGCCTCGGTGAAGGCGGGCAGCGTGGCATCCACCGCCGTCGCCGTCTCCACCGCCTGCCGCAGGATCGAATGGGTGCGCAGATGCTGGAACAGTTCCCCTGTCATGAAGGTTGAGAACGATTCGATCGTCCCGTCCTCGAGCCGCACCCATTTGGAATGCGTGCCGGGCATACAGACGAAGCCGGTGCGCAGCCCGTCGGCGACGACGCCCAGCAGTTGCGTCTCCTCGCCGCGCATGACGTCGGGCTCCACCGGGCTGCGCTGTGCAAGGCCTGGCAGGATGAAGACCGGGCGCGCCGAAGCCGGCACGGGCGTCGCCTGCGCGGCCAGTCCGTCCAGCCCGATCGGCGTATCGAGATAGGCGGCCTCGACCCAGCCGGTGCGCGAGCCCACCATGCCGCACATGACCACCGGCGCGGAGGAGCCGAGGCCGAGGGCCGAGAGATGGCCTTCGAGCACGGTCTCGAAGCCGCGATCGGCGGCCGAGATCAACCCGTCGGCGGCGCGACGCTCGCCGAGAACGGTGCCGTCCGCCGCGCAGGCCCAGGCCCGGAAGGAGGTCGTGCCCCAGTCGATCGCCGCATAGGCCGGTTCGCGGCTCACGAGGCAAAAGCCTTCACGCGCGCCTCGGGCTGGCCCCGAACCGGCAGATCGACGAGGAACGTCATCCCGCCCTGCGGATCGGCGCTTCGCTCCGCTTCGCTCATGCCTTCGGTGGCGGATGTCACGAGGATGCGGTCGAGCTTCGGCCCGACGAAGATCGGGCAGGTCGGGCGCGTGGCCGGCACGGGAATCGTTCGCAGGCGATCTCCTTCGGGCGAATAGACGTCGACGCAACCCGCGCCCCAGCGCGCGTTCCAGATCCGGCCCTCGGCGTCCACGACGGCCCCGTCAAGGCCGCCCACGCCGCCCCGATGATCGACGAGCGCCGTCGGCTCGCCGGTCGGCAGGCCGGTGAGCGGATCGAGCGGAACCCGGTAGAGGATGCCCTCATGCGTGTCGGCGAAGTAGCCGGTGCCGCCATCCGGCGAGAAGGAGATCGCGTTGGGAATGGTGATGCGCGAATAGAGGCGTCGCAACTCGCCCTCGCGGAACCAGTAGATCGAGCCTGCGCCCTCCTCGGCCTGGCGCCCCATCGTGCCGATCCACAGCGAGCCGCTGGGGTGCACCCGCCCGTCGTTCGAGCGCGTCGTGCCGTTGTCGTCCTCGAGGCGCGTGTGAAGCTCCATGCGGCCGGAGGCGACGTCGCGCACGTAGAGGCCGTCGGCGGTCGCCACGAGCTGACGGGCGTCGTCGATGATCGCGAGTTCGCTCGCCATCATCGGCAGATCGTGGATCTTCGTCTCGCCCGTGGAGACGACGGCTTCGAAGAGTTTCCTCTCCAGAATGTCGAACCACCAGGCCGTGTCCGTGCGAGCGTCGTAGGTCGGACCTTCGCCCAGATGGCAGCGGTGCTCCGACAGGACGCGGATGCGGACGTCGTCCATAGGCTATGCTCTCCCAGCAGCGCGATGGGCGCACGCGTCGCGTGTCGTCCGGCCATCGAGATGCCAGATCGTGCCCATGTTGAAAAGGGCCGGCGCGAGGCCGGCCCGGTTGGTCGCGGCTCAGTGATTGTCGCGCGGCACGCCCTTGGTCTGCGCCAGCCGCTGATACTGCACGGCGTTCTCGAGCACCGCGCCGGTTTCCATCTGGCCGACGAGCGTGCGCTGGATTTCCTGCCACGGCGTCTGGTGCTCGGGATACTTGTAGCCGCCCTCGCTCTTCAACGCCGCGCGACGTTCGTTCAGCTCCTCGTCGGAGATGAGGATGTCGGCGGTGCCGCGTCCGAGATCGATACGCACCCGGTCACCCGTCTTCAGCACGGCAAGGTTGCCGCCGGCGGCCGCCTCGGGCGAGGCGTTGAGGATCGAGGGCGAACCCGACGTGCCGGACTGGCGACCGTCGCCGATGCAGGCGAGCGAGGTGACGCCGCGCTTGATGAGGTAGTCGGGCGCCCGCATGTTCACGACCTCGGCCGCTCCGGGATAGCCGATCGGGCCGGCGCCGCGCATGAAGAGGATCGTGTGCTCGTCGATCGCCAGCGCCGGATCGTCGATGCGGTGGTGGTAGTCCTCCGGTCCGTCGAACACGACGGCGTTGCCCTCGAAGGCATTGAGGTCGGCCGGGTTCACGAGGTAGCGCTCGCGGAACTCGGGCGAGATCACCGAGGTCTTCATGATCGCCGAGGAGAACAGGTTGCCGCGCAGGACGAGGAAGCCGGCCCGGTCCTTCAGGGGGTTGTCGTAGGTGCGGATGACCTTATCGTCCTCGATCTTCGCGCCGCGGCAATTGTCACCGATGGTGCGACCGTTGACGGTCATCGCGTCCTCGTTGATCAGCCCCTGCTCCATCAGCTGGTTGACCACCGCGGGTACGCCGCCGGCATGATAGTAGTCCTCGCCGAGATACTCGCCGGCAGGCTGCAGGTTCACCAGCAGCGGGATCTCCTCGCCGTAGGTCTGCCAGTCGTCCACCGTCAGCTCGACGCCGATGTGGCGGGCGAGCGCGTTGAGGTGGATGGGCGCGTTGGTCGAGCCACCGATCGCGGAGTTGACGCGGATGGCGTTGACGAAGGCGTCCTTCGTCAGGATGTCCGAGGGCTTCAGGTCTTCGTTGACCATCTCGACGATGCGGAGACCCGTGCGGTACGACACTTCCTGCCGGTCGCGGTAGGGCGCGGGGATCGCCGCCGAGCCGGGCAACTGCATGCCCAACGCCTCGGCCAGCGAGTTCATCGTCGTCGCCGTGCCCATCGTGTTGCAATAGCCGGTGGAGGGCGCCGACGACGCGACCAGCTTGACGAAGCCGGCATAGTCGATCTCGCCCTTGGCCATCAGCTCACGGGCCTTCCAGACGATGGTGCCCGATCCCGTACGCTCGCCGCGGAACCAGCCGTTCAGCATCGGGCCGACCGAGAGCGCGATCGCCGGAATGTTCACGGTCGCCGCCGCCATCAGGCAGGCGGGGGTCGTCTTGTCGCAGCCGATCGTCAGCACCACGCCGTCGAGCGGATAGCCGTAGAGGATCTCGACGAGGCCGAGATAGGCGAGGTTGCGGTCGAGGCCCGCAGTCGGGCGTTTGCCGGTCTCCTGGATCGGATGCACCGGAAATTCGATCGCAATGCCGCCGGCCTCGCGGATGCCCTCGCGCACGCGGGTCGCGAGTTCCATGTGGTGGCGGTTGCAAGGCGAGAGGTCGGAGCCGGTCTGCGCGATGCCGATGATCGGGCGGCCGGACTGCAGCTCTTCCTGGCTCAAACCGAAGTTCATGTAGCGCTCGAGATAGAGCGCGGTCATGTCGGCATTGTCGGGATTGTCGAACCAGGCGCGCGAGCGCAGCGTCGTCGCCGCGCGTCCGTGGCCGCGATTGCCCTTCGGGCTCGTCAGGTCGCCCGCGACTTTCGTCAGGTCGTTGCCCATGGTCGTCTCTCCTCGTTCGGCCTCGAGCCCGAAGCGGGCGAGGCGGTGGATCTCAGATGGTGGAAAAGCGAAAGATCGAATGGTGGCGATAGACGCCGCCGGGGTCGAGACGGGCGGTCGGGAAATCCGGCCGGTTCGGCGTGTCGGGGTAGCCTTGCGGCTCCAGGCAGAAGGCGTCGCCCATCCGGTAGGACTGGCCGCCCTTGCCGGACACCGTGCCGTCGAGGAAGTTGCCGGAATAGAACTGAACGCCCGGCTGGTCGGTCAGGAGTTCGAGCACACGCCCGCTCGCGGGATCCTCGACCCGTGCCGCGAGACGCGGCTCGCCGCCGGACGTCCCGTCGACGCACCAGTTGTGATCGTACCCCCGTCCACGGCGGATCTGCTCGTAACCCTCGCGGATGCGCTCGCCGATCGGGCGGGCGGAACGGAAGTCGAAGGGCGTACCGGCGACGGGTGCGGGCCGGCCCTCCGGGATCGAAACGGCGTCGATCGGCAGGTAGGTCTCGGCCACCAGCGTGATGCGGTGGGAGAGGACGTCGCGAACGTCCGCAACGCCACCGAGATTGAAGAAGCTGTGGTTCGTCAGGTTCACCACGGTCGGGCGCGTCGTGCGTGCCTCGAACGCGATCTCCAAGGCTGCCTCGCCAGCGAGACGATAGGTCACGGAAACCGATAATTCGCCGGGGAAACCGCCCTCGCCGTCCGCGCTCGTCCGCTCCAGCCGCACGAAATCAGTGCCGGTCTCGGCAATCGTCCAAAGCTGGCGGTCGAAGCCGTCCGCCCCGCCATGTAGCGCGTTCGGACCGTCGTTCGGTTCGATCTCGACCGTCTGCCCATCGAGATCGAAACGCCCGCCGGCGATGCGGTTGGCATAGCGCCCGATCGTGGCGCCGAAGAAGTCGCGCGATGCGAGGTAGCCGGCGAGATCGTCATGGCCGAGCACGACGTCGGCCACCTGCCCGTCCCGATCCGCGACGTGCAGCGCCTGCAACACCGCGCCGTAGCTGATGACGCGCGCCTCAAACCCGGACGCCGACCGTAGGCTCACGATTTCGACCTCGCGGCCATCCGTGAGCCGTCCGAAAGCCTGTCGCGTGACCGCGGTGTTCATGCTCACGCCTCCACGAAGGCGTCGACAACGTGGCGGCGGCCGAGCAGGAAGGCGTCCGCCACATGCTGGAGCGGCGACAGGTCGACGTCGATGGCGCCCGTCTTCGTCAGCTCGACGAACCGGCGGTAGATGCCGGCGTATTCGGCATCAGGCTCGTTCACCATCGGCTGCCCGTCCAGCGCCAGCTTCTTGCCACCCTCGCTCAGCGTCAGCTTGCCCTTCGCCGTCTCGACATGGACGCTCCAGGTCTCGCCGCCGGTCTCGCGCCAGTCGAACTCGGCGCGCACGGCCAGACCCGTGGCATCCGTGAATTCGAGATCGGCTGCGATCGGCGCCGCCCGGTTCTCCGGGAATTGCAGATCGGAGCGACGCAGGAACATCGGCCGTGGCAGAATGGCGGTCACGATCGACAGCGCGTTGATGCCGGGATCGAACACGCCAAGGCCCCCCGGCTCCCAGATCCAGGCCTGACCCGGATGCCACTTGCGCACGTCCTCCTTCCACTCGACGTGGACGGAGTGGATGTCGGTATCTGCCAGAAAGGCCCGTGCCGGCTCGACCGCGGGCGCAAAACGCGAGTGCCACGTCGCAAAGAGCGTGACGCCCTTCTCCTGCGCCAGTGCAACCAGCGGACCCATCTCGCTGACCGTAGCGCCCGGCGGCTTCTCCAGCAGCACGTGCTTGCCGGCCTGGAGCGCAGCGACGGCCTGGGCATGCCGGCCCTGCGGCGGCGTGCAGAGCGCCACCGCGTCCACCGCCTCGTCGGACGCGAGCAGCGTCTCGATATCGGGGAAATGCGACATGCCGTCGATCGAGGCGTTGCGGCTGGCGATCGACGTCAGCTCCACACCCTCGGTCTTGGCGATGGAGGGCACGTGCTGGTCGCGAGCGATCTTCCCGAGACCGACAATGGCGAGACGAAGGGTCATGCCGTTCTCTCTCAGAGCGCGCGCACGGCAACGGGCGCGGCCTCGGCCGTCGCCAGCGTGTTGACGAGCGGCAGGCGGAAGGGCCGCGCCTCGATCTCGAAGCGATCGCCATTCTGCGTCGTCACGCCGTGCGAGACCGACAGCGTCGCCGTGCCGAAGAAGTGGACATGCAGGTCTCCCGGGCGGCGGAAGAGCTCGTACTTGAAATGGTGGTGCTCGAGATTGGCGATGGAATGGCTCATGTTCGCCTCGCCCGACAGGAAGGGCTTGTCGAAGATCGTCTCACCGCCGCGCGAAATCTTCGATGTGCCCTCGACGCTCGCCGGGAGTTCGCCGACGAGAAGCTCCGGCCCGAGCGAGGCCTGACGCAGCTTGGAATGGGCGAGCCAGAGATAGTTGCCCCGCTCCGTCACGTGGTCGGAGAACTCGTTCGACAGGCAGTAGCCGAGCCGGAAGGGCGTGCCATCGGGGCCGATCAGATAGACACCCGCAAGCTCGGGCTCCTCGCCGCCGTCGAGCGCGAAGGCAGGCGAGGTCAGCGCCTCGCCGGGGCCGACGAGGCAGGAGCCGTCGCCCTTGTAGAACCATTCGGGCTGCACGCCGGCCTCGCCGTTCTCCGGCTTGCCGCCTTCGACGCCCATCTGGAACATCTTCATCGAGTCGGTGACGTGCTCGCCGGCCTGCGCCTTGTGCATCTTGTCGCGCCCGTCGGCGGAGCCGAGATGGGTCAACCCCGTGCCCGCCACCACGAAATGCGCGGGGTCGGCGTGGTGGATCGGCAGACCGATCCGGCCCTCCGCCAGCGCCGCGTCGAGATCGACCGCTTCGCCGCGTCCCGCCTTCGCCACGGCGTCGGCCAGCGAGTGCCCTGCGGCGATCGCCGACATCGCGAGATCATAGGTCGAGGCGACGCCGGGCAGCACGTGAGCCGCGCCGTGATCGTCGCTCGCGACGACCTGTAGCGTGCCGTCGCGGTCTTTCACCTGAAGAAGCCGAAGTGCCATGGGATGTCCGAACTCGTGCCTGACGGGAGGGCGGAACCGCGTCGCGCGGCGGGAGCATCGCCCCCTTCTCGAACGACTCCAAAGTGCCGGTCAATTGTCTGCTTTATTTCGAACGGCTCCGATCTTGTCAATCGGACGGGCCGCTTGTCACACCCCTTCTCGACACCGCAGCGCAGCACGATCCTGATCGCGCCTCGCCGAGCCGGACGCAGTTTGCAAGCCGTCATCGGCTGGACAAGTCGGCATGCTCTCACTACCCGTCACCGCATTCGACAGACCCGAACCATCATCGCCGGAGGAGGCGACATGACCACGCTCGCCGCCCCGCACGCCCGCTCGATCCCGCTCTCCTGGGCCGGCCATGCCAAGGCGATGATCCTCCTCGGTCTGCCGCTCGTCGGCGCGCAGCTCGCGCAGGTCTCGATCAACGTCACGAATACGGTGATCGTCGGGCAGCTCGGCACGGTCGAACTCGCGGCGGCGGTTCTGGCGACGCAGACCTTCTACCTGTTCTGGATGTTCGGCTCGGGCTTTGCCTATGCCGTGATGCCGATGGCGGCCAGCGCCAATGGGCGGGCCGACATTCGCGGCGTACGCCGCTCGGTACGCATGGGGCTGTGGGTCGTCTGCGCCTATGCCGCGATCACGATGATCCCGCTCTGGTTCACCGAGGCGATCCTCGTGGCGCTGCGCCAGGACCCCGGCGTCTCCGCGATGGCCGGCGACTACGCCCGCGTCCTGCAATGGTCGATGCTGCCGTATCTCTCGACCTTCGTCTTGCGGTCCTATCTCAGCGCGCTCGAGCGCCCACGCGCCGTTCTCGTCATCACCGTGCTCGGCGCGCTGGCGAATGCCGGCCTCAACTACGTGCTGGTGTTCGGCCATTTCGGCGCGCCGGCGCTCGGTCTCGCGGGATCGGGCATCGCCTCCGTCTCGACCGCGATCCTGACGGTCGCGTTGCTCGTCGCCTTCACGCTGCGCGACGGTGCGCTCCAGCGCTACGATATCTACGTGCGGTTCTGGCGTCCGGACTGGAGCGCCTTCCTCGAAGTGGTCCGCCTCGGCTGGCCGATCGGCGCGACGATTCTCGCCGAAGTCGGGCTGTTCACCGCCGCCTCCGTCATGATGGGCTGGATCGGCACGGTGGAACTCGCCGCCCATGGCATTGCCCTGCAGATCGCCTCCGTGTCCTTCATGGTGCCGCTCGGCCTTGCCAGCGCTGCGACCGTTCGGGTCGGCACCGCTTATGGCCGCGACGACCGGCTGGGCGTCGGCCGCGCCGCGCGAACCGCGCTCGTCGTCGCCACCGCGATCTCCACCGGGGCCGCCCTCCTGTTCTGGACGATCCCCGTTCCGCTGATCTCGCTCTATCTCGACCTGCGCGCACCCGACGCCGAACGCGTTCTCCAGGCCGCGGTGCCGCTTCTGGCCATCGCCGCGGCCTTTCAGATCGTCGATTCCATCCAGGTCACGTCGAGCGGCATTTTGCGGGGGTTGAAGGACACGCGCACCCCGATGATCTTCGCCGTCCTGTCCTACTGGGCGGTCGGCATGCCCGTCGCCTACACGCTCGCCTTCGTCTTCGAATGGGGCGGGGCCGGCGTCTGGTGGGGCCTCGCCATCGGCCTCGGCGTCGCCGCCGTGCTGATGACAGGCCGCTTCTTCGTCAAGGAGACCCACGGACGGACGGTCATCGACGCGTGAGTTTCGCTGGCGCGGACGGATCGGCCGGGTCGGGATGTCGAGCCCAACCCGACGTCCACCGGCAGGCGCCCCGGACGCCCCGTCTCCCTTCAACCGCGAAACGTATGCGCCTCGATCGAGGCCTGCTTCATCGCGATCGAGAAGCCGGGCGCGCGCGGCGGCATGTAGCGCCCGCCGCGCACGTCACAGGGATCGACGAAATGCTCGTGCAGGTGATCGACATACTCGGCTACCCGTCCCTCCATCGTGCCGGAAATCACAAGATAGTCGATCATCGACAGGTGCTGGACGTATTCGCACAGGCCGACGCCGCCGGCATGGGGACAGACCGGCTTGCCGTATTTCGCGGCCATCAGCATGATCGCGAGGTTCTCGTTGAGACCGCCGACCCGCGCCGAGTCGATCTGCACGACGTCGATCGCGTCGGCTTGGAGGAACTGCTTGAAGAGGATGCGGTTCTGGCACATCTCGCCCGTCGCGACCTTCACGGGATGCACGCCCTCGCGGATCGCCTTATGGCCGAGAATGTCGTCCGGTGAGGTCGGCTCCTCGATGAACCAGGGCTTGAACTCGGCAAGACGGTTGACCCACGGAATGGCCTCGCCCACCTCCCAGACCTGGTTGGCGTCGATCATCAGCGTGCGGTCCGGGCCGATCTCCTCGCGCACGATGCGGCAGCGGCGGATGTCGTCTTCGAGGTCGCGCCCGACCTTCAGCTTGAAATGGGTCCAGCCCTCGGCAATGCCGTCCTGGCAGAGGCGGCGCACCTTTTCGTCGGGATAGCCGAGCCAGCCGGCGGAGGTCGTGTAGGTCGGGTAGCCCTTCGCCTCGAGGATTCCGCGCCGCTCGGCCTTGCCCTCGGCCGCGCGCACGAGGATCTCGCGCGCCTCCGCCTTCGTCAGCGCGTTCGTCAGGTAGCGGAAATCGAGGAGCGCCAAGATCTCGTCCGGGGTCATGTCCGCGACGAGCTGCCAGACCGGTTTGCCCGCGGTCTTGGCCCAGAGATCCCACACCGCATTGACGACGGCGCCGATCGCCATGTGCATCACGCCCTTGTCGGGCCCGAGCCAGCGCAGCTGCGAGTCGCCGGTCATCTCGCGCCAGAAGCCCCCCATGTCGGCGGCGATGTCCTCGATCCGGCGGCCTACCACGCGCTCGGCCGCGGTGGCGATCGCCTGCGTCACGAGGTCGTTGCCGCGCCCGATCGTGAAGGCCAACCCATGGCCGGCCAACGCGTCGTCGCCGGTCTCCAGCACGACATAGGCCGCGGAGTAATCCGGGTCCGGGTTCATCGCATCCGATCCGTCGAGCTTCTGCGAGGTCGCGAAGCGGATGTCATGGGTGCGGAACGACTGAATGGTGGTGGACATGGCGGCGATCCTGTTCATATATGAAACGAGAAATCATGGACACGAGACCCTGTCAATGAGCGAACGCGGTCCCCCTTCCTCAGACGGCGCGGCCGGGCGCTACGCGGCGCCGGCGTTGGAGAAGGGCCTCGACATTCTCGAACGCCTGTCCGACGAGCGGCGCCCGCTCTCGCTCGGCGACCTCGCCGACGCCCTCGGTCGCACGCGTAGCGAGATCTTCCGCATGGTCGCGGTGTTGGAGGCCCGGGGCTACATCGAGCGCGAGGATGCCGACCGCTTCGTGATCGCCGACAAGCTCTTCCGCCTCGGCCTCAACCGGCCTCGTCATCGCGGCCTCGTCGAAGCGGCCCTGCCGGTGATGCGCGGCTTTGCCGAGAGCACCGGCTATTCCTGCCATCTGGCGGTGGCGAGCGAGACGCAGATGGTGGTGATCGCCCGGGTCGAAAGCGTCTCGCATATCGGCTTCTCGGTGCGCATCGGCTACCGGCAACCCCTCGCCCTGACCGGCTCCGGCCACTGCCTCCTTGCCTTCATGAACCCGCGCCGGCGCTCGCGCATCCTCGTCGCCATCGCCGCGGAAGAGCCGCTGCGCGACCTCGAGACGCTGGCGGCCGATCTCGACGGGTTCCGCGCCGCCGGGCGTGTGGTTCGGGCCTCCCGCATTGCCGAGAGCGTGACCGACGTGTCGGTGCCGATCCTGAGCGCGGGCGAAAACGGCGCGGTCGCCGCCCTCACCTCGCCGCACATCCGCATGCGCCAGTCGCCGACCGAGCCGGACGCGCTGGCCGATCACGTCGCGGCCGCCGCACGCCAGATCGCCGAGACGATTGAATTCGACTGACGCGATCCGTATGAAACCGGAGTTCGCTGATGAACTCAGCTGGGAGGACGAGCATGGCAGGACGCCTGGACGGACAACGCGCGGTGGTCACCGCGGCGGCACAAGGCATCGGACGAGCGACGGCTCTGGCGTTCGCCGCCGAGGGTGCCGAGGTGATCGCCTGCGATATCAACGAGGCCAAGCTCGCCGAGTTCGACGGCGCCGCGGGCATCAACACGCGCGTGCTCGACGTGCGCGACGCCGCCGCGATCGCGGCCTTCGTCGCCGAGGCGGGTCGCACCGACATTCTCTTCAACTGCGCCGGCTTCGTGCATGCCGGCACGATCCTCGAATGCGACGAGGCGGCGTTCGACTTCTCCTTCGATCTCAACGTGAAATCGATGTACCGGATGGTCCGCGCCTTCCTGCCCGGCATGATCGAGGCCGGCGGCGCGTCGATCGTCAACATCGCCTCGGTCGCCTCCTCGCTCATCGCCGCGCCCAACCGCTTCGTCTACGGCGCCTCGAAGGCCGCCGTGATCGGGCTCACCAAGTCGGTGGCGGCCGATTTCGTCGGGCGGGGCATTCGCGTCAACGCGATCTGCCCCGGCACGGTGGAGAGCCCGTCGCTGGAAGACCGCATGCGCGCCACCGGCGATCTCGACGCCGCCCGCCTCGCCTTCGCCGCCCGCCAGCCGATGGGCCGGCTCGGCAATGCCGAGGAGATCGCCGCGCTCGCCGTCTATCTCGCCTCGCGCGAATCGGGCTTCGTCACCGGCCAGGCCATCGCCATCGACGGCGGCTGGACCAACATCTGATCTCTTGAGGGGAACGAGTTCATGAAGCTTCTGCGCTGGGGCGAGAAGAACCACGAAAAGCCGGGCATCCTGGCGGCGGACGGAACGATCCGCGACCTGTCCGGCCATGTCGACGACCTCGCCAGCGACTGGCTGACGGATGCGGGCCTCGCGAAGATCGCCGCCATCGACGTCGATGGTCTGCCGAGCGTTCCCGCAGCCACCCGCATCGGCCAGTGCGTCGGGCGCGTCGGCAAGTTCATCTGCATCGGCCTCAACTATGCCGACCACGCGGCCGAGACGGGAGCGGCGATCCCGGCCGAGCCGATCATCTTCATGAAGGCGACGAGCGCCCTCACCGGCCCGAACGACGGCATCGTCATTCCCCGCAACTCCGAGAAGACCGACTGGGAGGTCGAGCTCGGCGTCGTGATCGGCACCGAGGCCCGCTATGTCGAGGAGGCCGACGCGCTGAACCACGTCGCTGGCTATTGCGTCATCAACGACCTCTCGGAGCGCGCCTTCCAGACCGAGCGCGGAGGCCAGTGGACGAAGGGCAAGTCGGCCGACAGCTTCGGCCCGATCGGCCCCTGGCTGGTGACGCGCGACGAGGTGCCGAACCCGCAGAACCTGAAGATGTGGCTGTCGGTCGACGGCGTGATGCGCCAGGACGGGTCCTCGAAGACGATGATCTTCGGCGTCGCGCATGTGGTCTCGTATCTGTCGCAGTTCATGAGCCTGCAGCCCGGCGACGTCATCTCGACGGGAACGCCGCCCGGCGTCGGCATGGGCATGAAGCCGGAGGCGGTCTACCTGCGGCCAGGCCAGGAGGTCCGCCTCGGCATCGAGGGCCTCGGCGAGCAGACCCAGAGCGTCAGCGCCGCGCGCTGAGGTTCACGTGGCCGGCGGGTCGGCGGCATCCGCCGCTCCGCCGGGGATCGACTGAAGCAACGTCTCGCGCGCCGAGCGCAGGTGGCGGCGGCAGTAGAACTCCGCCTCCATCGCGTCGCGCGAGCGCAGCGCCGCGATATAGCGGAGATGCTCTTCCAGGGCCGCGCGGTTGCGCTCCCTCTCGCCGGTCTTGTTCCACTGGTAGTGGTAGTGGAAGATCATTGCGATGACGTCGTAGAAATCGATCACGAAGCGGTTGGCGGACGCCTGGTGGATGAGCCGATGAAACCGCTCGTCGAGTTCCGAGAAGGTCGTGTAGCGCCGGTCGATGGCCGCCAGCATCGCGTGATGCTCGGCCTCGATCGCATCGAGCGCCTCCCAGGCGGGATGGGCGGCGCCGAGTTCCACGAACCGCTGCACCGAGCGCAGTTCGAACATCTCCCGCACGTCGTTCAGTTCGAGGGCGAAGTCGCGCGTGAAGCCCTTGAGCACCCATTGGCTGTTGCGTCGCTTCTCGATGAGTCCGAAGCGGGAAAAGCGGATGAGGAACTCGCGGACGGCCGAAACGCCGACGCCGAGATCGCGTGCGAGATCGGCCTCGCCGATCATGTCGCCGGGTTCGGCGCCGCCTGCGAGAATGCGGCGCATGAAGCCGCGCTCGATGATGGCGTCGAGACTGTCCGTCTCGTCGGGCGGATAGGCGTCCGACGCGCCTGGCATGCGCAGAACGAGTTTGGTCCGGTTCTCCCACCGGATGAGGCCGATGTCCTGCATGCGTCCCAGCACCGCGCGCACGGTGGTGCGGCTGACGTCGAGCCGCGTCGCCAGTTCGCTCTCCGAGGGCAGCGCCTTCTCCTGCGCGAGCAGATCCAGCGCCCGGTTGAACGCATCCTTGAACAGGGTTCTGGGCTTGGACATCGCTTCTCCGTCCGTCTCGGCACGGCCGTGGACATGCCCCTTGTACCGACAAACTTTGTTTCTTGTCGATGAGAGACGGCCGACGGCAGCGCGAACTGGCATCTCTGCCTAGGTAGGCGGAATCATTTCGTCATGGCCAGCGAACGAGGGAACCAGAAGTCTGGGACAAGGCTACCGTCGGGACCCGCTGCGCCGCCAGCCTTCGTAAGCGCAGCGTTCCGAAATCGACTGTTAATCTCCGTTGGTTGATCACGCCGACGAAGAGTGCGGCCATCGCCAAGGCTCGGATTTGCGGCGATAGGACAGGAAGATTCCCGCTAAAAATCGGCGAAATTCGGCGGCCGCGTTCTGAAAATTTCGAAATCGAATAGACATTCCATCGTATTTAATCTTCACTGTTGCAACCCGACGCAGGATTGGCTAGCGTGCTCTGTATCAAATCCAGAAGAAACCGGATCAACCGGTCTGTCGTCAACGACGGGAGGACCCCCGATGCATAGCCTTTCCACCACACGCCGCCTCATGCTCGCGGGCATCGCCCTCGCCGCCGGCTCATTCGCGTTCCCGTCGCTTCCCGCGATGGCGCAGACGACGACCATCCCGATCATCGTCAAGGACACCACGTCCTTCTACTGGCAGATCGTGCTCGCCGGCGCCCGTCAGGCTGGCAAGGATCTCAACGTCCAGGTGCCCGAGCTCGGCGCGCAGGCCGAAACCGACATCAACGGCCAGATCTCGATCCTCGAGAACGCCGTCGCCGGCAGCCCTGCCGCCGTCGTCATCGCGCCGACCGAGCGCTCGGCGCTCGGCGCGCCGATCACCGAGGCCGCAAAGTCCGTGCCGATCATCGGCATCGATTCGTCTGCCGAATCGGACGCCTTCACCTCGTTCCTCACCACCGACAACGTGCAGGGCGGACGCATCGCGGCCGATGGTCTCGCCGCGGCGATCAAGGCCAAGACCGGCAAGGAAGAAGGCGAGGTCGCGCTCATTACAAACGCGCCGAACGCCGGGTCGTTGGAAGAGCGCAAGAAGGGATTCGTCGAGCAACTCGCCAAGTATCCCGGCCTCAAGCTCGTCGCCGACCGCTACGCCGACGGCCAGGCCGCGACCGGCCTGAACATCACCACCGACCTTCTCACCGCCAACCCCAATCTCGTCGGCATCTTCGCGTCGAACCTGATCATGGCGCAGGGCGCAGGCCAGGCCATCGCCGAGAACGGCGCGAAGGACAAGGTCGCCCTGATCGGCTTCGACAGCGACGATCGCCTCGTCGGCTTCCTCAAGGACGGCGTCATTTCCGCCCTCGTGGTGCAGGACCCCTACCGGATGGGCTACGACGGCATCAAGACGGCGCTCGCCGCCTCCAAGAAGGAGACGGTGGCCAAGAACGTCGACACCGGCGCCAACCTGATCACGACGGCCAACATGACCGAGGCCCGCTCGCAGGAACTTCTCAACCCCAAGGTGAAGTAGTCTCCCGCAGCGTCGCGGCAGCACCTCGCCGCCGCGACCGTCGATCTCGAAACCTCGGTCCGGAAGCGCAGTTTGCGGGTCCGGCCCGAGGGTTTGCGCGAAGGATTCCGCCGTGGCCTCCCCGTCTCTCGATGCCGTGATTCACCCGACCGACGATCCCCTGCCGCAGGCGGGCCAGCCGATCCTCGAACTGCGAGGGCTGGAGAAGAGCTACGGTCCGGTGCTCGCCCTTAAGCCCTCGACCGTCACCTTCCTCGCCGGCGAAGTTCACGCGATCGTTGGCGAGAACGGCGCGGGCAAGTCGACTCTCATCAAGCTGTTGACCGGCGTGATCCGACGCTCCGGCGGCGAGATCGTGTGGCAGGGCAAGCCCGTCGCGCTCGCCACGCCGCAGGAGGCGATCGACCACGGCATCAACGCGGTGCATCAGGAGGTCGTGCTTTGCCGCCACCTCAGCGTCGCCGCCAACATCTTCCTCGGCGACGAGACCGCGCGCTACGGCCTGCTTCAGAAGCGCGAGATGAACCGCGCGGCCCAGCGCATCCTCGACGACATGGGCTTCCAGCTCCCGGCGGAGGCCGAGCTTGGCTCCCTCACGATCGGCCAGCAGCAGCTCGTCGCCACGGCGCGCGCCTCCCTTCGCGGCACCCGCTTCATCATCTTCGACGAACCCACCGCCTATCTCACGCGCTCGGAGGCCGCACAGCTCTTCGCGCTCATCCGCCGCCTGAAGGCCGAGGGAGTGACGATCGTCTACATCAGCCACCGGATGGAGGAGATCTTCGAACTCGCCGACCGGGTGTCCGTGCTGCGCGACGGAACGCATGTCGGCACGCGGCTGATCGGCGAGACCGACGACGCCGAACTCGTGTCGTTGATGATCAATCGTTCGCTCGACCAGATCTACCACAAGGAAGAGATCCCGATCGGCAAGCCGCTGATCGAGACGCGCAACCTTTCGGGCAAGGGGTTCGAGGACGTCTCGCTCACTGTGCGCGCCGGCGAGATCGTGGGCCTCTACGGGCTGATCGGCGCCGGACGCTCGGAATTCGCCCTCAGCCTGTTCGGCCGCAACCCCAAGACCGGCGGCGAGATGCGCTGGAAGGGTGCCCCGATCGACGTTTCCAGCGAGCGCCAGGCCATCGACCTCGGCATCGCGCTGGCACCCGAGAGCCGTCGCGACCAAGGCCTCGCGCTCAACCTGCCGATCGGCCTCAACCTCAATCTGCCGATCTACGACCGGCTGACGAAGGGCATCACGCTCAGCCGCCGCGAGGAGGCCGAGCATGCCGACCGCCAGATCAAGGACCTGCAGATCAAGACGCCGAGCCGTCGCTCGCTCGCCTCCTCCATGTCCGGCGGCAACCAGCAGAAGATCGTGATCGGCAAGTGGCTGAACCACGGCGCCGAGCTGTTCATCTTCGACGAGCCGACCGTCGGCGTCGACGTCGGCACCAAGGCCGAGATCTACCGTCTCTTCGCCAAGCTCCTGAAGAACGGCGCCGGCATCCTGCTGATCTCGTCCTACCTGCCGGAGGTCTACGAGCTCTCCGACACGCTGCACGTCTTCCGCAGCGGCCGCCTCGTCGGCTCGAGCGGTTTCCACCAAGCCACCCACGAGGACATCCTCGCGCAGGCCATCGGCGTTTGAGCCGTCCGCCCGTTTTCTTCGTCGCGCCAACGCACCGAGGCGATCCATGACCATCGAGAGCAACAACGCCGACACGCTCGCCAAGGCCGTTCGGCCGAGGCGAAACTTCGGTTTCCTCTTCGCCTTGACCCTTCTCGGGCTTCTCGTGGCGTTGTGGGTCTTCCTCGCCTTCGCGACGCCGACCTTCGCCACCGGCAACAACGTGACGAACCTGCTGCGGCAGGGCTCGATGATCGCGATCCTGGCGATCGGACAGACCTTCGTCATCATCACCTCCGGCATCGACCTTTCGGTCGGCGCTGTGGTCGGCTTCTCCACCACCGTCATCGCCTACCTGCTGCAGGCCGGCTTCCCGGTGTGGGCCTCGGTGATTCTGACGCTGGTGATGGGCCTCGCCATCGGCATGTTCCACGGCTTCGGCATCGTGCGGATGGGGCTACCGCCCTTCATCATCACGCTGGCGACGCTGACGGCGCTGCGCGGCATCGGCCTCGTCATCACCAACGGCTCGACGATCTCGATCACCAATCAGGCCTTCAACGAGTTCTCGCGCAACAGCTTTCTCGGCATCCCCAACCTGTTCTGGATGGTGATCCTCGTCGCCGTGCCGGCCTTCGTCTTCCTCCATATGAGCCGCTGGGGCCGCTACCTCTTCGCCGTCGGCTCCAACGCGGAGGCGGCTCGCCTTTCCGGCGTCAACGTGCCGAAAATGATCTATCTCGCCTACTCGTTGTCGGCGATCTGCGCCGCCTTCGTGGGCGTGCTCCTCGCCGCGCGCATCGGCGTCGGCAACGCCACGCAGGCCGAGGGCTGGGAACTCCAGGCCATCGCCTCCTCGGTCATCGGCGGAACCAGCCTCTTCGGCGCCGTCGGGTCGATCCACGGCCCGCTGATCGGAGCGTTCATCCTCGCCACCATCAACAACGGCGCCAACCTCTTGAACGTCAACTCGTTCTGGCAGCGCATCATCACCGGCGGGCTGATCATCGTGATCGTCTATTTCGACCAGTTGCGTCGCCGCCGTCAGTAGCGGCCAGATCGGCCCGACCCTCCGAAGGCCGGCCCGAGCGGCCGGTCTTCATCGCTTGTCCAAGGGAATTCGCATGAGAGCCGTCGTCTGCACCGCCCCCGGCCATCTCGAACTGACGACGCGGCCCGACCTCGCGCCGCCGGCGGAAGGCTGGGTCGCCGTCGATATCCGCCATGTCGGAATCTGCGGCACCGACTATCATATCTTCGAGGGCAAGCACCCGTTCCTCGCCTATCCTCGCGTGATCGGGCACGAACTGTCGGGCGTTACCGTGACGGCGGGTGCATCGATCGCCGCCGGCACACCGGTCATCGTCAATCCCTACCTCGCCTGCGGGCGATGCGCCGCCTGCCTCAAGGGCAAGCCCAATTGCTGCATGGCGATCGAGGTGCTCGGCGTCCATCGTGACGGCGGTCTGTGCGACCGAATCCACGTGCCCGAGGGCAATCTGTTTCCGGCCGATGGGATCTCGCTGCGCGACGCCGCGATGGTCGAGTTCCTCGCCATCGGCGCCCATGCCGTGCGCCGTTCCGGCCGCACCGCCGGCTCGGCCCTCGTGGTCGGCGCCGGCCCGATCGGGATCGGCGTCGCGATCTTCGCCCGGCTGGCCGGGCTCGACGTGACGATGATGGACACGAGCGACGAGCGTCTCGCCTTCATGGCGGATGCGCTCGGCTTCCCGTCGCATCTGAAAGCCGGACCGGAGCGCAACCGCTCGGTCGCCGACGTCACGGCGGGCGACGGGTTCGACGTAGTGTTCGACGCCACAGGCAACGGCGCCTCGATCCAGGACGGCATCGTCGATGTCGCCCATGGCGGCGTCTACGTGCTCGTGAGCGTGGTGAAGGACGCGATCAGCTTCGCCGACCCCGAGTTCCACAAACGTGAAATGCAACTCATCGCCAGCCGAAACGCACTGCGCGAGGATTTCGAGACCGTCGTCTCGGCGATCCGCAACGGCGACGTGCGAACTGACCGCCTCGCGACCCACAGCGCCACACTGGACGAAGCCCCGGCCGGGATCGAACGCTGGGCGCATGACAAGGCAGGGCTGGTCAAGGCCATCATCGATCTCTGATCGGCGAGCGAACTATCTCTCCTCAACGGGACTTGATCGCGTTCGGGCTTCGACAAGGTTGTTCTGCGAGGATGATCGGTGGAAAGAATGCAACGGCGATGGCACCCTTTCGCCGTGCCATGCGTTCCATCGTCGGTATTGCGTAACTCGAGGATCCCATCGCATGGTGAATGGCAAGGGACTGGCCGGAAAGAAGGTTCTCGTCGTCGAGGACGAATTTCTGGTCGCGCTCGACCTCGAGACCGAGTTGGAGGAATACGGCGCCGACGTGACCTGCGTCAGCACGCTGTCGCAGGCGAAGGGGATCGCGGAGCGAGGGGGCTTCGACGCGGCCGTCCTCGACCTCAATCTGCATGGCGAACCGTCCTATCCCGTCGCCGACCTTCTCCGCGACCGATCGGTCCCGTTCCTCTTCCATACCGGCCAAGGCGAGAAGTCCGATCTCATGCGCCGCTACCCTGGCGTCGTCGTTTGCAACAAGCCCTGCGACGGCCAGCGCCTCGCCGCCAACCTGCGCGACGTCATCGAACGCAACTGAAGATCGAAATCACCGCCGGCCTCATGCCGGGGCGACGTCCTTCTCGGTGAAGTGCGCGAGGACGGTGCCGTCGCCCGGTAGCCGTCCCCCATCCTGCTTTCGCAGTTCCACTCGTCGGATCTTTCCGGATACGGTCTTTGGCAGCTCGGTGACGAAGACGATGTCGCGGATACGCTTGAACGGCGCCAGTCGCTGCGCTGCGTGCTCGAAGATGGACCGAGCCGTCGCGAGATCGGCGACGCGATCGGCCGCTAGGGCCACGAAGGCGCGGGGCACTGCGAGGCGCAAGGCATCCGGCAGTGGTACCACCGCCGCCTCCCGCACCGCTTCATGCTCCACGAGAACGCTTTCCAGCTCGAACGGGCTGATCCGGTAGTCCGACGACTTGAAGACGTCGTCGGCACGACCGACGAAGGTGACGCTGCCGGCGGCGTCTCGAAAAGCGACGTCGCCGGTGTGGTAGTAGTCGCCATCGGCGCCGGCGAGAACGCCGCCGTCGCGTAGGTAGCCCGCCATCAGGCCGGCGGGCCGCTCACCCGTCAGACGCAGGCAGACCTCGCCCTCGGGCGCCGGCCGGCCGTCGGCATCCAGCAGTTCGATCTCGTATCCCGGTAGCGGTCGACCCATCGAGCCGGGAATGCCGGCCGAACCCGGCGTGTTGGCGATCTGTGCCGTGGTCTCGGTCTGGCCGTAGCCGTCGCGGATCGTCAGGCCCCAGGCGTCGCGCACGCGCTCGATCACCTCCGGGTTCAGCGGCTCGCCGGCCCCGCAGACCTCGCGCAGCGTCTGCGGAACGGCGTCGAGATCCTCCTGCACGAGATGACGCCAGACGGTGGGCGGAGCACAGAGCGTCGTGATCTCCAGCACCGAGAGCTGGCCGAGAAGGGCTCGGGCGTCGAAGCGGGGCTGGTTGACGATCACCACCGTAGCGCACGCATTCCAGGGTGCGAAGAACGAACTCCAGGCGTGCTTGGCCCAGCCCGGCGACGACACGTTGAGATGCCGGTCGCCGGGGCGAAGACCCAGCCAGTACATCGTGGAGAGCGAGCCCACCGGATAGGAGCGGTGCGTGTGGAGCACGAGCTTGGGCTTGGCGGTGGTGCCGGACGTGAAATAGAGGAGCAGCGGGTCGTCGGGTCCGGTCGGCCCGTCCGGCTCGAAACGGCTGTCGCAGCCGTCGCGATCGGCGAGCCGCGCCCAGCCGGCGAGCGGCGCGGCACCGCAGAGGATGCGGATGCCCTCGAACCCCGCTGCGTCGAGCTTGGGTGCCTGCGACGCGTCGGTGACGACTGCGCGTACCGCGCCGCGCTCGATGCGATCGCGTAGCTCCTCCGGGGTCAGAAGAACCGTTGCGGGAATGACCACGACGCCCAACTTGAAGGCACCGAGCATCGTCTCCCACAGGGCCACCTCGTTGCCGAGAAGCAGCAGGAGGCGGTCGCCGCGCACGAGCCCCAGCGATCGCAGATGGTTCGCGGTGCGGCTGGACCGCTCGGAGAGATCGGCGAAGCTGTAGTAAGAGTCGGTGCAGCCTTGTGGATCGACGATGCGAAGGGCTGCCTGATCGCGGGTCTCGGGGTCGCGCGCGAGATGGGCGTCGAACCAATCGAGCGCCCAGTTGAAAGCAACCGGATCGGGCCAACGGAAGCCCGCACGGGCGGCTTCGTAATCCGTGCGGTGCGCCAGCAGGAAGTCGCGGGCGGTTCGGAAGTCGTTCATCGCGCCGTCCCTTGCGTTTCGGGCGCCGACCGAGCCCGCAGGAATTCCACCATGGCCGAGAAGTCGCGCCCACCTTCTCCGGCTTCGACAAGCGCCGCGTAAAGATCCAGCGCCGCTCGCCCGAGAGGCGTCTCGGCGCCCGCGTCGCGCGCCGCTTCCTGCGCGAGCGTCAGGTCCTTCGTCATCAGTGCCGACGCGAAGCCCGGCCGGTAGTCGTTGTTGGCGGGCGAGGTCGGCACCGGCCCGGGAACCGGGCAGTAGGTGCTGAGCGACCAGCACTGGCCGGACGAGGTGGACGCGACGTCGAACAATGCCTGATGCGAAAGCCCGAGCTTCTCGGCGAGCACGAAGGCCTCGCAGACGCCGATCATCGAGATGCCCAAGAGCATGTTGTTGCAGATCTTGGCCGCCTGCCCCGAGCCGCCGGCGCCGCAGGGGACGATACGCCGCCCCATGCGCTCCAACAGCGGCATCGCCTGCGACACCGCAGCCTCGGTGCCGCCGAGCATGAAGGTGAGCGTCGCGGCCGCGGCACCGCCCGTGCCGCCGGAGACCGGCGCATCGACCGACAGAAGGTCGCACGCGGCGGCCCGCTCGTGAAGCAGCCGAGCGCTGGCGATGTCGATGGTGGAACAGTCGAGATGCAGCGCGCCCGCGGGCAGAAGCGATGCCGCCTCCTCGAACACTGCCAAGACGTGCCGACCGGCCGGCAGCATGGTGACGAGCGTGCCCGCGCCGTCGAGCGCCTCGGCCAGCGAGCTTGCGACGTCGACGCCGCCGGCGCGGGCCGCCTCGCAGGCTGCCGGCGAGAGATCGAAGCCACGAACGTCCCACCCGGCGCGAACGAGGTGGCCGATCATCGGCGCTCCCATGTTGCCGAGGCCGACGAAGGCCACCCGTGCCGTGTCGCTCATGCGTCCTGTCCTTCTGCGTGTCGGCGGTCGAAATCGTCGAGGAAGGCGTCCCAGTCGGCCGCCCTTTCCGGCGTCCACGGTGCCCAGCGGGGATCGCGGTCCTTGTCGATCAGCGCGGCGCGCACGCCCTCGCGAAAGTCGGCCTCGCGGTGAATGCGCAGCGCCGACGCCAGCTCGCGCTCGAGGCAGGCCGCGAGGTCGGGCGAGCGAGCGCCTCGCTCCAGCAGGTGGCGCGTGACATAAAGGCTGGCCGGCGAGCGCGTCGCGAGCGTCGCCAGCGTCTCGCGCGCGAAGGGGCGATCGTCGGCACGCAGCCGCTCCATGATCGTCTCGAGCGATCCGTCGGCGAACGCCGCGGCGATGAGGGCGCGCGCGTCTCGCAGCCGTCCGGCCGGCGCGGGCAAAGCCTCGCTCACGATCGCCGCCCCGACCTCTGCGCTGCCGACGCCGAGCGGCAGCTCCGAGAGCGCAGTGCGAAGAGCAGAGAGGCGATCGGCCGACACCATCGCATCGGCCAGTCCGGCAAGGATCGCATCGTCGGCGTTCACCGTCTCGCCGGTCAACGCCAACCAATCGCCGATCCGGTCGGGCGCCTGCGGCAGACGCCAGGTCGCGCCGACGTCCGGGAGAAAGCCGATGCCGGTCTCAGGCATGGCGAGGCGCGTCCGCTCGGTGACGACGCGGTGCGAGGCATGCATGGCGAGGCCGACGCCGCCCCCCATCACGATGGCGTCCATCAGCACCACGACGGGCTTGGCGAATGCCTCGATGCGTCGAAGAAGGTCGTATTCGGCTCGCCAGAAGGGTTCGGCGATCTCCTCGCCCGACGCCAGCCCCTGCGCGATGGCGCGAATGTCGCCGCCGGCGCAGAAGGCCCGTTCGCCCGCGCCGGCGAGAATGACCAAGGCGATGGACGAATCGTTCTCGGCGAGACTGAAGGCGCGATCGAGCGCCTCGATCATCTCGAGGTTCAGCGCGTTCAGCGCCTGCGGGCGGCGCAGCTCGACATGAAGAGCATGGCCGGTTCGCGACACCGAAACGGACGCCGGCATGTCCGGCGACGTCGTCATAGCCGGTTCTCCAAAAGCCGGCGGGCGACGATGACGCGCATGATCTCGTTGGTTCCCTCCAGGATCTGATGCACACGGAGATCCCTGACGATCTTCTCGATCCCGGTGTCGTGCAGGTAGCCATAGCCGCCATGCAGTTGCAGCGCCTCGTTGGCCACCGCGAAGCCGGCATCGGTGACGAAGCGCTTGGCCATGGCGCAGAGCATGGTCGCCTGCGCCTCGCCGGCGTCGAGCGAAGCGGCGGCGCGCCAGAGAATGGAGCGGGCCACCTCCAGTTCGGTCGCCATGTCGGCGACGCGGAACTGCAGGGCCTGGTAGCTGTCGAGCGGCTGGCCGAATGCCCGCCGTTCGCGCAGGTACAGCAAGCTGCGCTCCAACGCGTCCGTGGCGCCGCCGAGCGAGCAGGCGGCGATGTTGAGCCGCCCGCCGTCGAGACCGCTCATGGCGATGCGGAAGCCCTCGCCTTCGGCGCCCAGACGGTTGGCGACGGGCACGCGGCATCCGTCGAAGATCACAGCGCGGGTCGGCTGGGCGTTCCAGCCCATCTTGCGCTCCACCTTGCCGAACGACAGGCCGGGGGCGTCGGCCGGAACGAGCACGGTGGAGATACCACGTGGGCCGGCCTCGCCGGTGCGCACCATCGCCACGTAGGCGTGCGCCACGCCCGCGCCGGAGATGAACTGCTTGGCGCCGTCGATCCGGTAGTCCTCGCCCTCGCGCACCGCCCTCGTGGTCAGGGCCGCGGCGTCCGAACCCGATCCCGGTTCGGTCAGCGCGTAGGCTGCGATCGCGTCCATCCGGCAGAGCGACGGCACCCAGGTTTCCCGCAAGGCGGGCGAACCGAACCGGTCGATCATCCAGGTCGCCATGTTGTGGATCGACAGGAAGGCGGCCACCGTCGGGCAGCCGGTCGCCAGCGCCTCGAAGATCAATGCCGCGTCGAGACGCGACAAGCCGGACCCACCGAACGCCTCGCCGACATAGATTCCGCCCATGCCGAGCCCGGCGGCCGTGCGCAGGGTCTCCACCGGAAAGGTGCACTCGCGGTCCCATTCGAGCGCGAACGGTGCGATGCGCTCATTCGCGAAGTCACGCGCCATGTCGCGAATGGCCACCTGCTCGTCGGCCAGCGAGAACGCCGTCATCCGTTTCCTCCCGGCCATCGCACGCCAGCTTCTACGGCCGGTCGGTCGATGTGATTCGATATTCAGACTATCGGGGACTTGCCGCCGTTGCCAGCGAACGATCCGCCTCCTTCTTGGTCTCGAAGAGGGGTCGCGATCACCATCCGGCGATGTCCGGTAAAACTCATCAAGAAAGATGGCACACGACCGGAACTTCCCGTTCATGTGCGTGTTGAGAGGCATCACAGCTTGCGAAACGAGTAGAACGGTTCGCGGATGTGCCAACGCCATTCACCGTTCAGGAGTATCTCATGACCCGCATCGCACTGGCAGCCGCCGCTTCGCTTTCGCTCCTCGTCTCGTCGGTCGCGTTCGCGCAGACCGCCCCAACCGCGACGACCGGCGCAGCCACCCCCACCGTTCCCGTTCCCGGCAACAACTCGTCGATCGACAGCACCATGCCGGCCGCAGCCGCCAGCACTGTCATTACGACCACCGACGCGCCGAGCGTCACGAATGGTCAGAGCACGAGCGCCGTGCCGGTCCCCGGCAACAATTCGGGCATCGACAGCACCATGCCGGCAGCCGCCGCCAGCACGGTCGTGACGAATTCGGACGCCGCGAAGGTGCCGACGAACATGCAGTCGCCCGTTCCCGGCACCAAGGCTGGTGAGACCGCCATCGCGCCTGCCAAGTAACGATCTCAATCCTATGACGATGGGCGTCGCCTTCTGGCGGCGCCTATTTTTTTGCTGGCAACTCGCCGTGTTCCCGGATCCGACGGCGAGCCGTCGCCCTCAAACCTCAGCCGCCGGACGAGCCCGCTCTTCGATTTCGATGAGCGTTCCCCCACAATCCTTGGGGTGAAGGAAGACGACGGGAAGCCCGTGCGCCCCGGTCTTGGGACGACCGTCGCCGAGAATGCGGATGCCACGTTCAACCAACTGGACGAGCGCCGCGTCGAGATCGTCCACCTCGTAGCAGACGTGGTGAAGGCCCCCTGTCGGTTGCCGCAGCAGGAAGTCGGCCAGCGGCGATGCCTCGCCGAGCGGCGTCACCAGTTCGATCCGGGAATTGTCGAGGAGAACGAAGGCGACACTGACGCCATGCTCGGGTAGCGGCTGAACGCCGGAGACGGTGGCACCCAGAATGTCGCGATAGAAGGCGATGCCCCTCGTCAAGTCGGGAACGGCGATCGCGACATGGTTGAGACAGCCGATCATGCCTTGCCCTCCGGTACGGCTTCGTAGGCGTCCGGCGACTTCTGGCGAAAGCCGAGATGGACCTGCAGACGTTCGAGAAGGTCCACGGCCGATCGGGCGATCGGCGTTCCCGGCGGAACGATCAGCACCGCACCCGCTTTCCGCAGCACCTCGTAGTCGCCCTCCGGCACCACCCCGCCGACGACGATGAGGATGCGTCCGCCGCCGCGCCGCTCCAGCGCCTCGCGAAGCGCGGGCACGAGCGTCAGATGCCCCGCCGCGAGCGACGAGACGCCGACCACATGCACGGCCTCGTCGACCGCTTGCGCCGCCGTTTCCTCGGGTGACTGAAACAGAACGCCGGCCACGACCTCGAAGCCGAGATCGGCAAAGGCGGAGGCCACGACCTTCTGGCCCCGGTCGTGACCGTCCTGCCCCATTTTCGCGACGAGAATCTTCGGCTGGCGCCCTTCGGCCTCGCGGAAGGCCCGCGTCAGGTCTTCGGCTCGCGCGACCGCGACGTCTCCCGCCGGCATGGCCGCGCGATAGAGACCCGCCTGCAGCTCGACCGTTGCGGAATGGCGACCCCAGACGCTCTCGATCGCCGCCGACATCTCGCCGACGCTGGCATGGGCACGGGCCGCCTCCACCGCCAGAGCCAGTAGATTGCCACCGCCCTCCCGCGCACCGGCCGCCAGCCGTTCGAGGGCTGGACCGACTGCGCTCTCGTCGCGCTCATGGCGCAGTTGCGCGAGCTTGGCGAGTTGCGCGGCGCGCACGGCGGAATTGTCGACCTTGAGCGTCTCGATCGGGTCGCTCCCCTCCGGCGCATAGCGATTGACCCCGACCACCACCTGCTCGCCGCCGTCGATCCGGGCCTGCGTGCGTGCGGCCGCCTCCTCGATACGACGCTTTGGCAACCCTGCCTCGATCGCGTTCGCCATGCCGCCGAGCGCCTGGATCTCGGCGAGATGGGTGCGCGCCCGCGCCGTCAGCTCGGCGGTGAGCGATTCCAGATAGAAGGACCCGCCCCAGGGATCGATGATCCGGGTCGTGCCGCTCTCGCGCTGCAGCAGGATCTGCGTGTTGCGGGCGATGCGGGCGGAAAATTCGGTCGGCAGAGCCAGAGCCTCGTCGAGCGCGTTGGTGTGGAGAGACTGCGTGCCGCCGGCGGTCGCCGCCATCGCCTCCACGGTGGTTCGCGCGACGTTGTTGAAGACGTCCTGCGCCGTCAGCGACCAGCCGGATGTCTGCGAATGCGCGCGCAGGGCCCGGCTCTTCTCGCTCAACGGCGAAAAGGCGCCGACGAGCTCACTCCAGAGGAGGCGCGCCGCCCGCAGCTTGGCGACCTCCATGAAGAAGTTGGTGGAGATCGCCCAGAAGAACGAAAGGCGCGGCGCAAAGGCGTCGATGTCGAGGCCGGCCGCGAGACCTGCGCGAATGTACTCGACCCCGTCGGCGAGCGTGTAGGCGAGTTCGAGGTCGGCCGTCGCCCCGGCCTCCTGCATATGGTAGCCGGAGATCGAGATCGAATTGAAGCGCGGCATATGCTCGGCCGTGTAGGCGAAAATGTCCCCGACGATCCGCATCGACCCCGCCGGGGGGTAGATGTAGGTGTTGCGGACCATGAACTCCTTGAGAATGTCGTTCTGGATGGTGCCCGACAGGCGCTCCGGCGCGACGCCCTGTTCCTCGCCCGCCACGATGTAGAGCGCGAGGATCGGCAGCACCGCGCCGTTCATCGTCATCGACACGCTCATCTCGCCAAGCGGGATGCCGTCGAAGAGCTGGCGCATGTCGAGGATGGAGTCGATCGCGACGCCGGCCATGCCGACGTCGCCGGCGACGCGACGATGATCGGAATCGTAGCCCCGGTGCGTCGGAAGGTCGAAGGCGACCGACAGGCCTTTCTGGCCGGCCGCGAGATTGCGCCGGTAGAAGGCGTTCGACGCTTCGGCCGTCGAGAAGCCGGCATATTGCCGGATCGTCCAGGGCTGGTTGACGTACATGGTGGGATAGGGGCCGCGCAGGAACGGCGCGAGACCGGGCCTGCCAAGTGGGGGCGTGCCGGCGCGGTCCGCCTCGCCATAGGCGGGGCGCAGCGCGATGCCCTCCGGCAGCGGAACCGGATCGCCCTGCGGCAGAGGCACGGACGCTTCGGAAGGCGGGAGCGACCAGCGGGAAAAGTCCGGAATGCGGCTCATGACGAGTTCTCCCCTCCGCCATTCGGCGTCGGTTGCGCTAGATTCTCGTCGCGGCACGGCGGCCATGGATCGGCGTCCGCAGGGTCGGATCTCACGACGTCGAGGATGCCGGCCGGACGCTCGACTGCGGGCGGAAACAGCGTGACGCCGAGAAGAACGCGCGATCCCGCCGCGAACTCCGCCGCCCGCCGCGCGCGGCTTACCGCCAGACGCTGGCTCCAAGCTTCGCGAGCGTTGGCCCTGCCGAGGCCGCCGCCCTGCTCGATCTCGTTGAGGATCGCCGTCGCCCGCTCGGCCAGCGACTGAGTCAATGCCTCGAACGCTCCCGAGCCGGCCGCGGGATCGCCGACCACGGCCAGCCGGCATTCGTCGACGAGAATGTGCTGGAGGTTGCGCGCGAGCCGGCGGGCGAACGCGTCGGGAAGCCCCGCCGCCGCCGAATGCGGCAGCAGCGAGAGGGCATCGGCGCCGCCCATGCCTGCCGAGAAACCTGCAAGCGTCAGCCGGAGCAGGTTGGTCTCGCCGTCGCGCGTCGTCATCATCCGGCGTGAGGAGCGCGCGTCGAGACGAAGCGGGCGAGGCACCAGCCCGCAGGCGGTCTCCACGCCGGCCCAGACCTGCCGCAGGGCCCGCAGCTTGGCGATGCCGAGGAACTGGTCCTGATCGACCGCCAGGCGAAAATCGAGCGCGGCATTCGCCGCCTCCAACGGCATCCCGGCCGCCTCCAGCATGCGAAGGCCGCAGAGCGCGCTGGAAACCGCCGCCGCGATCTCCTCGGCCTCGGTCGCGCCGGCCTCGTGATGCCGCGCCCCGTCGGCGCGTAGGAGCCCGTTCGCGAATCCATCCTCGTAAAGCCGCCGCGCGAGCATGGCGATCCCGTCCTCGGAAGAGAGCGGATCGAGGCCGAACCGAATGTCGAGCCGGTCCGGCGTCAGCCGCCGCTCCGCTGCGAGCGACCGCAAGGCCTCGACCGTCTCGCGCGCACCACCCGGCGCGGGGTCCAACGCCAGCGACACGAGATCGAGTTCGACACCGGCCATGGCTCCAGCCAGGGCGTCCGCATCGCGAAGGCCGAAGCCGAAGCTGCCCGGCGCGCCGGCGAACACCACGTTCAGCCCGTCTGCGCCGCCTTCGAGATCGGCGAGCGCCAGTTCGTTGGCCGGGCCCGCCTCGGGATGATCGACGCGCTGGACGATGCGCCAAGGGCGATCCGTCCGCTGGCGAAAGGCGCGCGGGCCCGGCGAGACAGTTGGGTAGAGCGGCTCGATGCGCAGATCGTCGGCGGTCCGCGAGACCAGCACCTCATCGAACGAAGCGCCCTTCAGCACCCGCTCGACGCTGGCGCGCCATCGACGGTCGAGATCCGGTTCGTCCTGCATTCGGCCCTCCCTACCGTTTCCCCGACGCGTCAAGCGAAGTCGAGGATCGCTTCGTCCACCGCCAGCACGTCGCCCTCGCGAACATGGACCTTCGCGACCACGCCGTCGCGCTCGGCGCGCAGCAGGTTCTCCATCTTCATCGCCTCCACGACGGCCAGCGCGTCTCCGTTGCGCACGGCCTGGCCTTGCGTGACGAAGATGGAGCGCACGAGACCGGGCATCGGGCAGAGCAGGTGCTTCGACAGGTCGGGCGCGAGCTTCACCGGCATCAGCGCTGCCAGCTCGGCATGGCGGGGCGTCAGCATGCGCAGCTCGGCACTGAAGCCGCCATGCGACAGCGCCACGCCGTTGAGGATCGGGCGGACCTGCATCGCGACCTCCTCTCCGTCGATCGTGCCGCGCCAGACGGGCTCGCCCGGTCGCCAGGTAGAGCGCAGGCGCATCGACGCCGCGCCGTCTGTGATCACTTCGCATTCGCTCCCCTCGCCGTCGTCGCGCCAGACGACGCCGACGGGATGCGGGTCCAGCCCGACGAACACAACCTTTTCCTGCCGCGCGTCGTCGATTGCACGAGGGCGCAGTTGGCCCGACAAGCCGTGCGCCCGCCGCTGAAGTTGTCCGTCGATCGCAGCGGCGACCGCCAGGAAGGGCGCGAGCGCCTCGCCGTACGGTACTGCCTCCGCGAACCCCTCCGGGTAGGCCTCGGCAATGAGGGCCGTCGACAGTCGGCCCGAACGCCACCTCTCGTTGGCCATGAGCGCCGAGAGAAACGGAATATTGTGGCGGATGCCTCGCAAGGCGAAGCCGTCGAGCGCCTGCGCCTGCGCCCTCACCGCTTCGGCTCGGCTCGGTGCGTGGGTGACCAGCTTGGCGATCATCGGGTCGTAATGGACCGAAATCTCGCCGCCCTCCTCGACGCCCGTATCGATGCGAACCGTGACGCCCTCCGTCGTGCCCTCCTCAGGCGGGCGGTACGTCACCAGCCGGCCGGTGGAGGGCACGAAGCCACGTGAGGGGTCTTCGGCATAGACGCGCGATTCGACGGCCCAGCCATCGAGCCGCACGTCCTCCTGCCGGAGCGTCAGCCGCTCGCCGGCGGCGACGCGGATCATCTGCTCCACGAGGTCGATGCCGGTGACGAGCTCGGTCACGGGATGCTCGACCTGCAGCCGGGTGTTCATCTCGAGGAAGTAGAAGCTCTTGTCCTGGCCCGCGACGAACTCGACCGTGCCGGCCGAATCGTAGCCGACCGCCTGTGCCAGCGCGACCGCCTGCCGGCCCATGCGCTCGCGCGTTTCGGGGTCGAGCAGCGGCGACGGCGCCTCCTCCAGCACCTTCTGGTTGCGCCGCTGCACCGAGCATTCGCGCTCGCCGAGATGGATGACATGCCCGTGCTTGTCGCCGAGCACCTGGATCTCGATGTGGCGGGGGTCGGTGATGAACTTCTCGACGAACACCCGGTCGTCGCCGAACGAGGACGCCGCCTCCGAGCGCGCCCGCTCGAAGCCCTCGCGCACCTCGCTGCGCGAATGGGCGATGCGCATCCCCTTGCCCCCGCCCCCGGCGGACGCCTTGATCATCACGGGATAGCCGATCTCGTCGGCGATACGTTCGGCCTCGTCGGCACTTTCGATGACGCCGATATGGCCCGGCACGGTCGAGACGCCCGCCGCCTTCGCTGCGAGCTTAGACTGGATCTTGTCGCCCATGGCGGCGATCGCATGCGGGTTCGGCCCGATGAAGGCGATGCCGGCGGCGGCGAGCGCCTCGGCGAAGGCCGCGCGCTCCGACAGGAAGCCGTAGCCGGGATGCACCGCCTCGGCCCCCGTGGCGCGGCTGGCGGCGACGATCTTGTCGATCACGAGATAGCTCTCGGCCGCGGCGGCCGGGCCGATCGCCACGGCTTCGTCGGCCATGCGCACGTGCAGCGCGCCGGCATCGGCCTCGGAATGGACGGCGACGGTGGCGATGCCCATGCGACGCGCGGTCTTGACGATGCGGCAGGCGATCTCGCCGCGATTGGCGATCAGGATCTTGGAGAACACGGGCGTCAGGTCTTTCGCTCGAGCGCGAGGGTCACAGCGGGATGTTGTCGTGCTTGCGCCACGGCTGCTCGGAGGCCTTACCGCGCAGCATCGCCAGCGCCCGCGCCACCCGCCGCCGGGTGGAATGCGGCAGGATCACCTCGTCGACATAGCCGCGCTCGGCGGCGACGAAGGGCGACATGAAGCGGTCTTCATATTCCTTGGTCTGGCGCGCGATCGTCTCGGCGTCGCCGCCGCGGAAGATGATCTCGACGGCGCCCTTGGCCCCCATCACCGCGATCTGCGCCGTGGGCCATGCATAGTTCACGTCGGCGCCGATATGCTTGGAGGCCATCACGTCGTAGGCACCGCCATAGGCCTTGCGGGTGATGATCGTGACCAGCGGCACGCTCGCCTGACTGTAGGCGAAGAGCAGCTTGGCGCCGTGCTTGATCAGCCCGCCATATTCCTGCGCGGTGCCGGGCAGGAAGCCGGGCACGTCGACGAAGGTGACGATCGGGATCTCGAAACAGTCGCAGAAGCGCACGAAGCGCGCCGCCTTGCGCGAGGCGTCGTAATCGAGAACGCCGGCCAGCACGGTCGGCTGGTTGGCGACGACGCCGACCGTTCGCCCCTCCAGCCGGATGAAGCCGGTCACGATGTTGCGGGCGAAATCGGCCTGGATCTCGAAGAAGTCGCCCTCGTCGGCGACCTTCAGGATCAGTTCCTTCATGTCGTAGGGCTTGTTGGCGCTATCGGGCACGAGCGTGTCGAGCGAGGCCTCGTGCCGCGAGGCCAGATCCGCCGTCGGCCATTCCGGCACGCCCGAGCGGTTGTTGGCGGGCAGGAAATCGACAAGCCGGCGCATCTGCAGCAACGCCTCGACGTCGTTCTCGAAGGCGCCGTCGGCGATCGCGGATTTGGTCGTGTGGACGCGGGCGCCGCCGAGATCCTCGGCCGTGACGCTCTCGTTCGTCACGGTCTTCACCACATCCGGTCCGGTCACGAACATGTAGCTGGTGTCGCGCACCATGAAGATGAAGTCGGTCATGGCCGGTGAATAGACGTCGCCGCCCGCGCACGGCCCCATGATCACCGAGATCTGCGGGATGACGCCGGAAGCTTCCACGTTGCGCCGGAAGATCTCGGCATAGCCGCCGAGCGCGGCGACGCCCTCCTGGATGCGCGCGCCGCCGGCGTCGTAGAGACCGATGATCGGCGCGCGGGCGCGCAGCGCCATGTCCTGGATCTTCTGCACCTTCTCGGCATGCGCCTCCGAAAGCGAGCCGCCGAAGACGGTGAAATCCTTCGCGAAGACGAAGACGAGACGGCCGTTGATGGTGCCCCAGCCGGTGACGACGCCGTCGCCGGGAATCTTCTGCCGCTCCATGCCGAAATCGGTGGAGCGATGCTCCACGAACATACCGAATTCCTCGAAGGAGCCGGGGTCGAGCAGCAACTCGATGCGCTCACGCGCCGTCAGCTTGCCCTTGGCGTGCTGCGCGGCGACGCGCCGCTCGCCGCCGCCGAGCCGCGCCTGTGCACGCCGCTCCGCCAGCCCCTCGATCACAGTCCGCATGCACTGCTCCCGGCTTCGGCCCGAACGCTCAGCGTGTTCCCGCCGGTGTCGTCCACACCTCGGAATCGATCGATTCCACATCGCTGGCGGAAGACAAGCACCCCGCGCGCGATTTGCAAAGCCCGCTTCGAACGGATGGTCGGGTCAGCGAACCAGACGCGCTCGCCCGCACCTCATTCCATGTTGGTGTGATTGGCGCGCATGGCCTCCGGCGACACAGCCAGCCGCTCCTTCAGCTTGAGGATCATCACCTCGAACAGCACGAACAGAGCGCCCTCGAAGAGCGAGCCCATCGGCAGAACGGAACTCGCGGCCGGCCCCTGATCGTCGGCCATGGTCTGCGCGGGAATGGTCACGACGTGGTCGGCCATGCCGGGCACGCGCCCGCCCGGCTGCGCCGTGACGACGACGACCCTGGCGCCCGCGGCCTTCGCGACGCCCACCAGAGCGACGGCGGTGGAGATCTCGCCGGGGCCGCAGACCACGAAGAAGACGTCGCCCTCACTGAGCGCCGGCATGGTCATGTCGCCGACGACCCCGACCTGTCGGCCGAGATGGAAGAGGCGCATGGCGAAGCCCTTGACGGCCAAGCCCTCGCGCCCGCCGGCATAGACGCCGACGCGGCGCGCCGCGGTCACCATGCGGCACGCCTCGTCCACCGACGCGTCGTCGATCCCGTCCATGGCGCGGCCGAGTTCGTCGAGCGCCGTGCGGTAGAGCGTGGTCATCGGGTGGTCTCCGTCAAACGATGCCGCCGCCCGAACCCTTCACGGCCGGCCGCTCGCCCGCCACCTTGGCGCGGT
This sequence comes from Aureimonas pseudogalii, assembly GCF_014196835.1. Lineage (GTDB taxonomy): Bacteria > Pseudomonadota > Alphaproteobacteria > Rhizobiales > Rhizobiaceae > Aureimonas > Aureimonas pseudogalii. Next base: position 192,040 of record NZ_JACIEK010000003.1, on the reverse strand, counting down.
AGCCGCTGGCGCGGAAGGCCGCGATCGGATCGATGGCGCCGCCGGCTTCCAGCCGCGCCTTGGCGAGGATCGGCTCGACGTCGAGCCGGAAGCCCGCCTTCAGCGTCTCCGACGCCATCATCGCGTCGTTGTTCTCCTGATGGCCGTGCAACGCCGCGCGGTCCACCAGCAGCGCCTGCGCGTAGGCGCGGCGGATCTCGTTGGCCGAGCGGATCAGGCTCTCGATGGGGTCGGTGACGTTGTGCGACTGGTCGATCATGTAGGAGGGGTTCAGCGCGTCGAGCCGGACGCCGGCCTCCACCAGTTCGTTGAAGACGAGGAAGAGGCGGAACGGATCGATCGTCCCGGCATCGAGATCGTCGTCGCCATATTTCGAATCGTTGAAGTGGAAGCCACCGAGCTTGCCGGTGCGCACCAGCCGCGAGACGATCTGCTCGATGTTGACGTTCGGCGCATGGTGGCCGAGATCGACGAGGCAGAAGGCCTTGTCGCCGAGCTCCACCGCGGTCAGGTAGCTCGTGCCCCAGTCCTGCACCACCGTCGAGTAGAAGGCCGGCTCGTACATCTTGTGCTCGGAGAAGATGCGCCAGTCCGCCGGCAGGCCGCGGGTGATCTCCTTCATCGCGCCGAGATAGCGCTCGAAGGCTCGGCCGAGATCGCTCTGGCCGGCGAAGTTGGAGCCGTCGCCGATCCAGACCGTCAGCGCCTTGGAGCCGATGGCCTCGCCGATCGCGACCGTCTCGAGATTGTGCTCCACCGCCTGCCGGCGCACGGCGGCGTCGGTGTGCGACAGGGAGCCGAACTTGTAGGAGAGCGGCTGACGCGGATCGTCCGGGTGGTCCTGAAACGTGTTGGAGTTCATCGCGTCGAAGGCGAGTCCGAGCGCCTCGGCCTTCGCCTTGAGATCGGCCGGATCGGCCTTGTCCCACGGGATGTGCAGCGAGACGGCGGGCGTCGCGCGGCCGAGATCGTTGATGACGGCGCAGTCGTCGAGCTTCTCGAAGATGCCGCGCGGCTCGCCGGGGCCGGGGAAGCGGGCGAAGCGCGTGCCGCCCGTGCCGACGCCCCAGGAGGGCACCGCCACGGCGAAGGCCGCGACCTGGCGCGTCACCGCGTCGATCGAGACGCCGCGACGATCGAGCTTCTCGCCGAGCGTGGCGTAATCGCGATCGAGCGTCTCGCGCAGCGGCGCGTTGTGTCGTTCGATCAGGCCGGAATCGATCGAAGATGGCATGGCAGTGCTCCCGGAAACGATGGGGAAGGCATCGAGCCTTCCATGGCGACGCCCTCTCCCTTTCCGGCTGGAAAGGAAGAGCGGCCGCAGGCGTCGATCAGCGCGTGAACGAGATCGGGTTGCCGGCGTCGACGTTGATGATGTTGCCGGTGGACTTGGCCGAGAGGTCGCTCGCCAGGAAGTAGACGGCCTCGGCGATGTCCTCGGGGAAGACCGAGCGCTTCAGCATCGAGCGATTGCGGTAGTGCTCCTCGAGCTGATCGGTCTGCAGCCTGGAGGAGGCTGCGCGCTGCTCGCGCCACTCGCCGCTCCAGATCTTCGAGCCGCGCAGCACCGCGTCCGGGTTCACAGTGTTGACGCGGATGCCGGCCTCCGCCCCCTCCAGCGCGAGGCAGCGCGCGAGATGGATCTCGGCGGCCTTCGCCGTGCAATAGGCGGCGGCGCCGGCCGAGGCCGCGAGACCGTTCTTCGAGGCGATGAACACCACCGCGCCGCCGAGCTTCTGGCGCCGGAAGAGGCGGAAGGCCTCGCGCGAGACGAGGAAGTAGCCGGTGGCGAGAATGTCGATGTTGCGGTTCCAGACCTCCAGCGTCGTCTCCTCGATCGGCGAGGCCGAGGCGATGCCGGCATTGGAGACGAGGATGTCCAGCCCACCGAACTCGGCCACCGTCTCCGCGAAACCGCGCTCCACCGCGCTCTCGTCCGTGACGTTGACCACGACGCCGCGCACCTGATCGGCGCCGAACCCCTGGGCGAACTCGGTTACCGCGCCGTCGAGCGCGCCCTGGTCGATGTCTGCGAGCACCACGCAGGCGCCCTCCTGCAGCAGCCGGCCCGCGGTCGCGCGGCCGATGCCGCCGGCCCCGCCGGTGACGAAGGCGACACGCCCCGCCAGGGCCTTGGGCTTGGGCATGCGCTGCAGCTTGGCCTCTTCGAGCAGCCAGTACTCGATGTCGAAGGCCTCCTGCTCGTCGAGCCCCTGATAGGTGTCGACGCCGGACGCCCCGCGCATCACGTTGATCGCATTGACGTAGAATTCCGAGGCGATGCGCGCGGTCGCCTTGTCCTTGGCGAAGGAGAGCATGCCGACGCCCGGCACGAGATAGATCACGGCGTTGGGATCTCGCATAGCCGGGCTGTTCGCGCGCCGGCAGCGCTCGTAATAGGCGCGATAGCCGTCGCGATAGGTCTCGATGGCGCCGTCGAGGCCGGCGAGAAGCCCGTCGACGTCACCGCTCGCGGGATCGAAGGCGAGCACGAGCGGGCGGATCTTGGTGCGCAGAAAATGGTCGGGGCAGGACGTGCCGAGCACCGCCAGCGGCTCCAGATCGGCCGAACCGACGAATTCGAGCACGGCCGGCGAATCGTCGAAATGGCCGATCTTGCGCTCGTCCATGCCGATGCGCGCGCGGATCTCCGGCATCAGCTTGGCGGCGATGTCACGGCGCGCCGCCGGCTCCAGCGCCTGGACCGTCTCGCCGCCGAAGGCCGTCTTGCCGGCGAGCTGAACGTCGAACCAGGCGATCGCCTTGTTGATGATGCGCAGCGTCGTCTCGTAGCAGTCCTTCGCCGTGTCGCCCCAGGTGAAGAGCCCGTGGCTTTCCAACACGACACCCTTGGCGCCGGGGTTCTCGGCGGCGAACTTCGAGAGGTCGAGACCCAGCTCGAAGCCGGGCCGGCGCCAGGGCAGCCAGCCGATCTCGTCGCCGTAGATCTCCTTGGTGAGTTCGCGCGAGCGCTTGGTCGCGGCGATGGCGATCACCGCGTCGGGATGCATGTGATCGACATGGCGATAGGGCACGTAGGCGTGCAGCGGCGTGTCGATCGAGGCGGCGCGAGGGTTGAGGTCGAAGGTGCAGTGGCTGAGCAGCCCCACCATCTCGTCCTCGTGCTCCAGCCCGCGATATATGCCGCGCAGCGCTTCGAGCTTGTCCTGATAGAGCGTCGCGAAACCGTCGAGCTTCATCGTGCCGACGTCGCCGCCCGAGCCCTTCACCCAGAGCACCGTGACGCTCTCGCCCGTCAGCGGATCGCGCGCCTCGACCTTGGCCGAGGTGTTGCCGCCGCCGTAATTGGTAATGCGCTTGTCGCCGCCGAGAAGGTTGGAGCGGTAGAGCAGCCGCTCCGGCTCGGTCATCGCCGCGGCCTTGGCCTCGTCCCAGCGATTGTCCAAGAGCTTCGTTCCGGGGGTGGCCGACATCGCTTGCGTCCTGAATGGGAGGGAGGCGGGCCGTGACGTCACGTCCCGGTGCCCATTGGGGCCGGACCATCTCGCAGCCGCCGAAACCTGTCAATCGATTTGCTCATTCCCGGTCATGTTGCATCGCATCACGACAATTCATGATCGAACTTGATTGACAGGCCCGCGAGGTTGGCCGACGCTGCGTCTCGGGAGGAACCGGATGCACGAGCGCGAACGCCATCGCATGATCCTGAGCGCCGTGCAGGTGCGCACCGTCGCGACCGTGCAGCAGTTCGCCGAACTGACGGGCGCCTCGGAGGCGACGATCCGTCGCGACATCACCGTGCTCGCGGGGCTGCGCAAGCTGCGCAAGGTGCGCGGCGGCGCTGAGGCGATGACGGCGCCGATGCCCGGCACCGTGGCGGGCGAGGATTTCGGCGCGGCCCGAGGGCGCAACGCCGAGCAGAAGCGCGCCATCGCCCGCGAGGCCGCGCGTCTCTGCGAAGACGGCGACGCGGTGATCCTCAACGGAGGCTCGACGACCTTCGAGATGGTGCACCACCTGACGGCGCTTCGCTTCTCGGTTCTGACGAATTCGTTTCCGATCGCCGACCATCTGCTGCGCCATTCCAAATGCACGGTGCTGCTGCCGGCCGGGACGGTCTATCGCGAGCAGGGGCTGATCCTTTCGCCCTTCGAGGCCGACGGCATCGCGCATTTTCGCGCGCGGCGCATGTTCATGGGCGCGCAGGGCATCTCCGCGGTGGGCATTGCCGAGGCCGACCCGCTGATCGTCCAGTCCGAGCAGCGGCTGATGCGCCAGGCGGACGAACTCGTGCTGCTGGCGGACAGCTCGAAATTCTCCAACCGCTCGTCTTTCGTGATTGCGCCGCTGGAGCGGGCCGACATCCTCGTCACCGACGAGGGAATCAGCGACGCCGACGCCGCCATGGTGGAGGCCGCCGGCGTGACGCTCAAGGTTGCGAGCCGAGAGTCGAGGAACGAAGCATGACGGACGAAACGCTGGAAACCTACGCCTTCCGCATGGTGCTGCATCCCGGCCAGGCCGACGAATACCGGCGCCGCCACGACGCGCTACCGCCCGAGCTCGGCGCCCTGCTGCGCGAGGCCGGGGTGCGCGACTATTCGATCCATCTCGACCCCGAGACGAACCACCTCTTCGCCATCCTGAAGCGCCCGCGCGACCACGCCATGGCCGCCCTGCCCGAGCATCCTGCCATGCAGCGCTGGTGGGCCGCCATGGCGGACATCATGCAGGTGCACCCCGACAACGAGCCGGTTGCCGTGCCGCTCGTGACGCTTTTCCACTTGGCTTGAGAGATGAGCATGCCGCGCCTCGTCGCCGTCGTCGACATCGGCAAGACCAACGCCAAGGTCGCGATCCACGACTTGGTCGGGCAGCGCGACGTCGCCCATCGCTCCACGCCGAACGACGTGTCGAACGACGGCCCCTACCCGCATTTCGATACCGACCGGCTCTTCCGCTTCGTGTGCGACTCGCTGCGCGATCTCGGCCGTGACCACCCGATCGACGCGATCGCGATCACGACGCACGGCGCCTCGGCCGCGCTCGTCGGCGACGACGATCTGGCGCTGCCGATGCTCGACTACGAGCACGATCTCTCGGGGCCGGAGACCGAGGCTTACGAGCGCTTGCGCCCGCCCTTCGCCGAAACCCTGTCGCCGCGCATGGCGAACGGGCTCAACCTCGGCAACCAGATCTACTGGCTGCAGGAGCGCTTTCCCGCCGAGTTCGCCCGCGTGCGCCACATCATGACCTATCCGCAGTACTGGGCGCGACGGCTCACGGGCGTCGCCGCCTTCGAGCCGACCTCGCTCGGCTGCCACACCGATCTCTGGGCGCCGGAGCGCGGCGACTTCTCGATGCTGGTGGACGCGCAGGGTTGGCGGGCGCTGTTCGCGCCGCGCCGCTCCGCCTTCGACGTGCTCGGGTCGCTGAAGGATTCGGTCGCGCGCGAGACCGGGCTGGACGCGCGCGGACTCATCCCGGTCTCCTGCGGCATCCACGATTCCAACGCTTCGCTGCTGCCGCACCTCCTCGCGATGCCGGCGCCGTTCACCGTCGTCTCGACCGGCACCTGGGCCGTCTCCTTCGCCATCGGCGGGCGCACGGCCGGGCTCGACGCGGCGCAGGGAACGCTCGCCAATGTCGACGCCTTCGGCCGGCCCGTCCCCTCCGGGCTCTTCATGGGCGGTCGCGAGTTCGATCTCTTGACCGACCGCGCTCCGGCGACGCCGGGCGAGGCGGACATCGCACACGTGGTCGAGAGCGGCGCGATGGCCCTGCCGAGCTTCGCGCCCGGCAGCGGCCCCTTCCCGTCCGGCGCCGGCCGCTGGACCGTCGCGCCCGAAACGCTGACGGCGCCGGAGCGCACAGTCGTCGCCAGCCTCTACACGGCGCTGATGACCGACACCGTGCTCGGCCTCGTCGGGGCCGACGGGCCGACCATCGTGGAAGGCCCGTTCGCCCGCAACGCGCTCTACGGCCGGGCGCTCGCGATCCTCACCGGGCGCCCGGTGACACCGGCCCTCGGCGGCACCGGCACCAGCGCCGGCGCGGCGCTCCTTGCGCTCGGGCCGCCCGGCGCATCGCCCCTCTCCCGCTCGACGATGGCCCCGGCCTCGGCAGCGCCCGTGATCTACGGCCTCGCGGCCTATGCCCGGCGTTGGCGCGCGTTGGCGGCGCAGGGCGCGGCGCCCGTCGCCGAGGTCGCCTCGTGATCGTCAATCTCGCCCCCCCGCCGCGCCGATCGCCGGAGCGCGCCGCGACGTCCGGCGATCCCGCGCAGGAGGTGGTGATCTGCGGGCCGCGCGAGTCCTTCCGCTGGGCCGTCCACGACTATCCCCATCACCTCGCCAAATGGCACTGCCACCCCGAATACGAGCTGCATCTCGTGCAATCGACGGGCGGCCGGATGATGATCGGCGATCACGTCGGGCCGTTCGAGCCGGGCTGCCTGGTGCTGACGGGCCCGAACCTCCCGCACAACTGGGTGAGCGCCATCGCGCCGGATGTGCGCGTGCGCGACCGCGACATGCTGGTGCAGTTCACCAGCAGCTTTGCCGAGACGCTCGGCTCCGGCTTCGCCGAGTTCGCGGAGATCCGCACGCTCCTCGCCGAAGCCGCGTTCGGCGTCGAGTTCACCGGAGGCACGGCCGAGGCCGGACGCAGGAAACTTTGCGAGATCGGCGAGGCCCACGGAGCGCGGCGCCTCCTCCTGTTCCTCGAGATGATGGCGGATCTCGCGGCGGACCGCAGCGAGCGACGCACGCTCTCGCACTGCGCGCCGGCGCTTGGTCTGCACACGCCCTCGTCCCGGCGTCTGGACCGTGCGATCGCCTTCATCGGCGCCCACTACCTCGACGACCTCGCGCTTCCCGAGGTCGCCGCCGTCTGCAACATGGAGGCGACGGCGTTTTCGCGCTTCTTCAAACGCCAGACCGGGCACAATTTCTCGTTCTTCGTCAACCAGCTTCGCGTGCAACGCGCCTGCACTCTGCTCGCACAAGGCGATCGAACGATCACCGAGATCTGCTACGATGCCGGCTACAACAACACCGCCAACTTCAACCGCCAGTTCACTCTCGTCTGCGGACAGACCCCTTCGGCCTATCGCGAGACGGCACGGGGCATTCGACGCGCCACCGACGTGACAGCCAAGAAAGTTTGGACGATGGCCGCGAAAGGCGTCGCGGCCGGAGCCATCGACGCCTAGCCTCGCCTCGAAATGACGCATGCCGGGACAGGGAGGTCCCGCACCATGGATCACATCGAAAGCCTCAAGACCTCGACCGCCGGCGACCAGCGCGCCCTCGTTCTCGAAGCGAAGGACCGGCTGACGCTGCGCGACTTCGCGATGGACGAGCCGCTCGGCCCCCACGACGTGCGGATCGCCATCCACACGGTCGGCATCTGCGGCTCCGACGTTCATTACTACACGCATGGCGGCATCGGCCCGTTCATCGTCAACGAGCCGATGATTCTCGGCCACGAGGCGTCCGGCATCGTCACCGAGATCGGCAGCGCCGTATCGACGCTGGAAGCCGGCGACCGCGTCTGCATGGAGCCGGGCATTCCCGACCCCAACAGCCGCGCTACCCGCCTCGGCCTCTACAATCTCGACCCCGCCGTGCAGTTCTGGGCGACGCCGCCAGTGCACGGCGTGCTGCGCCCCTCGGTGGTTCACCCGGAGGCCTTCACCTTCAAGCTGCCGGACACCGTCTCCTTCGCGGCCGCGGCGATGGTGGAGCCGCTGGCGGTGGGCGTCCACGCCGTGACCAAGGCGCGGGCCGCACCCGGCAACGTCGCCGTGGTGGTCGGCGCCGGCCCGATCGGCCTCGTCACCGTGCTGGCGGCGCTGGCCGGGGGCTGCGCCCATGTCATCGTCTCCGACATCGACGACACCAAGCTCGAGATCGCACGAAAGCTCGGCTCGGTCTCGACGGTCAACGTCGCCCGCGAGGATCTGGCGGAGGCCGTGAAGGCACGCACGGAAGGCTGGGGCGCCGACGTGATCTACGAGTGCGCGGGCTCGGAGCGCGCCATCGCGTCGATCTTCGAGCCGCTCTGCCCCGGCGGCGTGGTGGTCTTCGTCGGCATCCCGCTGAAGCCCGCGAGCTACGACGTTTCGGCCGCCATGCTGAAGGAAGCGCGCGTCGAGCACGTCTTCCGCTACGCGCACGTCTTCCCACGCTGCATCGCCATGCTGGCGTCGGGCTCGGTGGACGTCTCGTCGCTGATCACACGCACCTTCCTGTTCGAGGAGAGCGTCAAGGCCTTCGAGATCGCCGCGAGCGCGCCGAAGGGCGAGGTGAAGATGCAGATCACGATGGGCCTCGACGGCTGACGCCGCCGGACCACACCGACGAACGGCCGCGGGAGGGGCATCACGTCATGGACTTCACAGGCAAGACGGCGCTGGTCACGGGCGCCGGCAAGGGCATCGGCCGCACGGTGGCGACGCTTCTCGCCCAACGCGGTGCGCATGTCGTGGCGCTGTCGCGCTCGCAAGCCGATCTCGACAGTCTCGCAGCCGAGATCGGCAGCGGCAGCATCGTCGTCGATCTCTCCGATGCGGCGGCCACCCGGCGGGCAGCGCAGGATGCGATGCCCGCCGACCTTCTCGTCAACTGCGCGGGCATCAACATTCTCGAGCCGTTCCTCGAGATGAAGGACGAGTCCTTCGATCTCGTGCAGGCCGTGAACGTGCGCTCGGCCGCCATCGTCTCGCAGGTCTTCGCCCGCGATCTCATTGCCAGGGGCCGCAAGGGCGCGATCGTCAACGTCTCCTCGATCTCCTCCTTCGTCGGCTTCGGCGACCATGCCGCCTATTGCGCCTCGAAGGCCGGGCTCGACGCGCTCGGCCGGGTCATGGCGCGCGAGCTCGGGCCGCACGGCATCCGGGTCAATTCGGTCAATCCCGGCATCACTCTCACCGATCTCGCGCGCGTCGCCTGGGAGGCGCCGGACAAGGCAGGGCCGATGATGTCGCGAACGCCGGTCGGCCGCTTCGCCGAGACGGCGGATGTCGCCGAGGTCGTGCTGTTCCTCCTCTCCGACGCCGCGGCCATGGTCCACGGCATCGCCATGCCGATCGACGGAGGCTTCCGTGCCAGCTGAGACGACACGGGACACGGCGGGAGAACCGATCATCGCCCTGCGGAACGTCGAGAAGGCGTTCGGCCCGGTGAAGGTGCTGCGCGGCGTCGATTTCGACCTGCGCGCCGGCGAGGTTCATGCCCTGATGGGCGAGAACGGCGCCGGCAAGTCCACCATGATCCGCATCATGTCGGGCGCCCACCAGGCCAATACTGGCACCGTCGAGGTCGACGGGCGCACCACGCGCTTCGTCGGCCCACGCGAGGCGCAGGCCGCCGGCATCGCCGTGGTGCATCAGGAGCTTCTGCTGTTTCCTGCGATGACGGTGGCCGAGAACGTCTTTCTCGGGCACCAGCCGAAGACGTCGCGCGGCCTTCTCGACTGGAGCGCCATGCGCACCCGCGCCCGCGCCATTCTCGATCGTCTCGACTGCCCCGATCTCGACGTCGACGAGCAGGTGGGGCGTCTGTCGGTCGCCAACCGGCAGCGCGTCGAGATCGCCCGCGCCCTGTCGCGCGACGCGCGCGTCCTCATCATGGACGAACCCACCGCCGCTCTCGCCGAAGCCGACGTAAAGCGCCTGCTCGACGTCGTGCGCTCGCTGCGCGCTTCAGGCGTCGGCATCGTCTATGTCAGCCACCGCATGAACGAGATCTTCGAGATCTCCGACCGCGTGACGGTGCTGCGCGACGGCAAGACGATCGACACAAGGCCGACGGCCGAGGTGACCGAGGCCTCCCTCGTCTCGATGATGGTCGGCCGCGATATCGACCAGCTCTTTCCGAAGGAGGACATCGCGCTCGGCGAGACCGTGCTGGAGGTCAAGAACCTCTCGCATGCCGGAAAGGTGGAAGGCGTCTCGTTCTCGGTGCGCGCCGGCGAGATTCTCGGCATCGCCGGCCTCGTCGGCTCGGGCCGGACGGAACTCGCGCAGACGATCTTCGGCGTGACGCCGGCCACCTCCGGCGAGATCCGCATCGACGGCCAGCTCGTGACGGTGGGCAGCGTGCGCGAGGCCATCGCTCACCGCATCGCCTACGTGCCGGAAGACCGCGCGCAGCATGGGCTGGTTCGTCCGCAGTCGATCCGCGAGAACGTCTCGATGGCGATCCTGCCGCGCCTCGTGAAGAGCGGCGTGATGGACACCAAACGCGAATGGGCGATGGCGCTCGATGCGATCCAGCGCTTCGCCATCCGCGCGCGGGGCCCCGGCCAGGTCGTCGCGCAGCTGTCGGGCGGCAACCAGCAGAAGGTGGTCATCGCCAAGTGGATCGCCACCGATCCGCGCATTCTCATTCTCGACGAACCGACGCGCGGCGTCGATGTCGGCGCCAAGACGGAAATCCACAAGCTGATGAACCAATTGGCGCGCGAGGGCCTCGCGATCGTGATGATCTCCAGCGAACTGCCCGAGGTGCTCGGCATGAGCGACCGGGTGCTGGTGATGAACGGCGGCCGCATGTCGGCCATCCTGCCGCGCGCCGAGGCGACGCCCGACCGCGTCGGCACCGCCATGATGACGGGACATGCGGCATGAAGGGCCCGACGCTCTCGCGCCGCCTCTCGGCCTCGGGGCAGGAGCTCCTGCTGCTCGCGGCGCTCGTCTCGCTGTTCGCCGTGGTCGGCTGGATCAACCCGCGCTTCGTCTCCACCAACAACCTGACGTCCATCTTCGTCGGCAACGCCTATATCGCGGTGGCCGCCATCGGCATGTCGATGGTCATCATCTCCGGCCATATCGACGTGTCCGTCGGCGCGCTGATCGGCGTTCTCGCGACGATCTCTGGGCTTCTCGTGACCAACGGCTATCCGATCTGGCTGGCTTGGCTCGGGCCGGTGCTGATCGGCGGGCTGATCAATGCGGGCCTCGGTGCGCTCATCGCCTATCTCAAGGTGCCCTCCATCATCGCGACGCTGGCGATGCTCTCGATCCTGCGCGGCGGGCTGATCACGCTCACCGGCGGCGCCTGGATCTCGGGCCTGCCCGCCGGCTTCCAGCTCGCCCAGTTCCGTCTGCTCGGCGTGCCCTCGCCGGTCTGGTTCATGGTCGGGTTGACCATCCTCGCCGCCTTTTTGCTGCGCTCCACCGCCTTCGGCCGTTCGATCTACGCCGTCGGCGGAAACCCGGAGGCCGCGGAAGCCTCCGGCATTCCCTACAAGGCGACGATCGTTAGGGTTTTCGCGGTCCACGGGCTGATCGCCGGCATCGCGGCGATCCTCTTCGCGACACAGCTGCAGGTCATCCAGTCGACGGTGCCGAACGGGCTCGAGCTCATCGTCATCACCGCCTCGGTGGTGGGCGGCGTGTCGATCCTCGGCGGCATCGGCACGGTGACGGGCTCGACGCTCGCCGCGATCCTCTTCGCTGCCATCGGCTCCTCGCTGATCTTCCTCAACGTCTCCGCCTACTGGCTGCGCGCCGTGCAGGGCATCCTCATCCTCGTCACCGTTCTCGCCGACATGGCGCGGCGCGGGCGAGCGGGCTGAGAGAGGAGCTGACCCCATGACCCTTCGCACGCTCCTTCGCCACGAAGCCATTCTCGCCCTCATCCTGGCCCTCGCGCTGGCGCTGCTGGCCAGCGAGAACGAGCGCTTCTTCACCGCCGCCAACCTGCTCAACCAGGGACGGCTCCTCACCGAAGTCGGGCTCATCGCGGTCGTGATGACCTTCGTCATCATCACCGGCGGCATCGACCTCTCGGTCGGCTCGATCCTCGGCCTCTGCGCCATTCTCGTCGGCGTCTTCTGGAAGACGCTCGACCTGCCGCTGCCGGTGGCGATGGGCCTCTCGGTCGTCGTCGGCACGCTCGCGGGCTTCCTCAACGGGCTGATCATCACGCGCTTCCGCGTGCCCCCCCTCATCGCGACGCTGGCGACGCTGGCGCTCTATCGCGGCCTGGCGGAGGGCATCAGCCAGGCGCAGTCGATCCGCGGCTACCCGAAATGGTTCTTCACGCTCGGCCAGGGCAGCTTCGCCGGCATTCCCACCCAGCTCTGGCTGCTCGCCGTGGTCGCGCTCGTCGGGTTCTTCATCCTGCGCTTCACCGCCTTCGGACGCGCCACCTACGCCATCGGCAGCAACGAGGCCGGCGCCGCCTTCTCGGGCATCGACGTGACGCGCACCAAGCTGCTGATCTACTCGGCGTCCGGCTTCGTCTCGGCGCTGGCAGCGGTGGTCTTCGTCAGCCGCGTCTCCACCACGCGCTCGGACATGGGCTCGGGCATCGAGCTCGACGTGATCACGGCGGTGGTGCTCGGCGGCACGTCGATCTTCGGCGGGCGCGGCATGGTCGTCGGCACGCTGCTCGGCCTCTGCCTCGTGCAGGTGCTGAAGAACGGCCTCGCGCTTTCGGGCGTCAAGGGCGACGGCACCATCGTCATCATCGGCTTCGTGCTGATCGTGGCGGTGCTCATCTCGAATTTCCTCAGCCGCTACTCGAACGACTGAGGAGAGACCGGAGCGCCCGGGAGGGGCGTCGCCGGTTCGCATCATCTCAACGGAGGAACATCCATGCGCACCCTGTTCGCCCTGCTTCTGGGCACCAGCCTTCTGACCGCACCCGCCATGGCGCAGAGCGCCTGGACCGGCGGCGACGACCTGCCCACCAATCCGCTGGCCTGCGACGCCAGCGTCACGCCCGTGCCGCCCGGCGAGTACAACGGCGGCATGCCGACGGGCGCGCCCGACCGCAAGGGCAAGCCGCTGACGGTGGTCGACATTCCGAAGCTGGTCGGCGTCGGCTACTTCAACTCCACCGCCTCCGGCATCCAGGAAGCGGCGAAGGAGACGGGCTCGATGACCGTCACGACCGACGGTCCGACGAAGGCGAATATCGACGAGCAGATCACCTTTATCGACAACTACATCACCTCGGGCGTCGACGGCATCCTGTTTGCTGCCAACGATCCGGTCGCCATCGCGCCGGTGCTGAAGCGCGCCTTGGAGGCCGGCATCAACGTCGTCGGCTACGATGCGGACGCCGAAGCCGACGCGCGCCAGTGGTTCGTCAACCAGGCCGAGCCCAACGGCGTCGCCAAGTCGATGATCGACCAGCTCGCCTCGGAGATCGGCGCGGACGGCTCCTTCGCCATCGTGACCTCCACCTTCACGACGCCGAACCAGTCGCGCTGGATCAGCGAGATGGCCGCCTATGCCGAGAAGTGCCACCCCGGCATCAAGTTCCTGGAGACGGTGGAAGCGCAGGAGGACAACATCCTTTCCTTCAACCAAGCGCAGACGCTCATCAACAAGCATGGCGACGATCTGAAGGGCATTCTCGGCATGACCTCGGTGGCGACGCCCGCCGCATCCGAGGCCGTGCAGCAGAACAAGCTCTGCGGCAAGGTGGCCGTGGTCGGCCTTGCCCTGCCGAACGCCATGAAGCCCTACGTCAACGGCGACTGCATCAAGACGACCATCCTCTGGTCGACGGTGGATCTCGGCTACGCCGCGGGCCTTGCCATGCGCGCCGTCGCCGACGGCACGTTGAAGCCCGGCGACACGTCGTTCAAGGCCGGTCGCCTCGGCGACCTGCAGATCGTCAACCAGAGCCAGATCCTGCTCGGCGCGCCGAAGGTCTTCACCAAGGCCGACATCAACGACTTCGACTTCTGATCGAAGGTACATGACGACGGGCGGTGCGGGATCCAACCCGCGCCGCCCGTCGTCGCATTCTGACGCCGGTGCGGCTCTTGATCGCGCCGGCGCTTCCCTGTCATGTCGGCGCACCGCAGATCACCCGAAGGATCCGGCATCGTGACCTCGTCTCCCGTGCCCGCTCGCCCCCGCGCCAATCGCCGGCTCGCCGCCGTCTCGGCGCCGCCCGTGGCGCAGGCCGCCGAGTGGCTCGGCCGCTACGCAGGCGCCGCCGGCCCGCTCGTCAATCTCAGCCAGGCCGTGCCCGGCTATGCGCCGCCAGACGATCTCGTGCGCGAGTTCCTCCATGTCGGTGCGCAGCCTGCCGCCGCGCGATACGGGCCGGTGATGGGCGACCCGACCCTGCGCTCGGCCTATGCCGACCACGTGTCGGAGCGCTACGGCGCATCGATTCTGGCGCGCGACGTCGGCATTACCGCCGGCTGCAATCAGGCCTTCTTCGCCGCGATGATCGCGCTGGCCGGCGAAGGCGACGCCGTGATCCTGCCGACGCCTTGGTACTTCAACCATCAGATGACGCTGGACATGCTCGGCATCGAGCCGCGGCCACTGCGCACCTCCGCGGCCTCGGGCTTCGTCCCCACCGCGGCGGATCTCGAAGCGGCGATCGACGAGCGCGTGCGCGCACTCGTGCTGGTGACCCCGAACAACCCGACCGGCGCGATCTACACGCCGGAGCGGATCGCGGAACTCTACGCCGTCTGCCGCCGCCACGGCATCGTGCTCGTTCTCGACGAGACCTATCGCGATTTCCGACCCGATCCTGACAGCGCGCCGCACGCGCTTTTCGCCGATCCCTCCTGGCGCGACGACCTGATCAGCCTCTACAGCTTCTCCAAGGCCTACGCCGTTCCCGGTCATCGGCTCGGCGCGCTCATCGCCGGCCCCACCTTCATGCCGGAGATCGAGAAGGTGGTGGACTGCATACAGATCTGCGCGCCCCGGCCGAGCCAGATGGCGATCGCGCCGATGATCGAGGGCACCGCGGGCTGGCGCAGCGAAAAGGCCGCCGAGATCCTCGCGCGGGTCGATGTGTTCCGCACGGCGATGAGCGCGGTTCCGGAGTGGGAGATCGAGCAGATCGGCGCCTATTTCGCCTATCTGCGCCATCCCTACCGCGGCCGCGGCTCGGCGGCCGTGTGCGAGGCGCTGGCGACGCGCCTCGGGCTCGTCACCCTGCCCGGCACGTTTTTCGGTCCCGACGGCGAGGACCACGTGCGCATCGCCTTCGCGAACGTTGATTCCGATGCGATCCGAACCTTCGCCGCGCGTCTCGCGGGGGTCAGCGAGACGCTTCTGTTTCCCGGCGAGAGCCCGTCGCGCCGGGCCGGTTGACCGACCTCAACTGCTCGGCTCCACCTGTCCGCGATGCTGCAGCCAACGGGCGGCGGCCCAGCAGATGAGCGCCCAGGCTGCGCCCGCGCACCAGCCCGCGAGCACGTCGGTCGGGTAGTGGACACCGAGATAGATCCGGCTGAGCCCGATGAGCAGCGTCAGAAGGATCGCGACGCCGACGAAATAGGACCGCACGACGAAGCGCTTCTCCGTGCGGGCGAGCAGCACGCCGAGCGTCAGGTAGGTGGCGGCCGACAGCATGGCGTGGCCGCTCGGAAAGCTCAGCGTGTGCACGTCCACGAGATGGGCCACGACATCGGGCCGCGGGCGATCGAAGCCGAGTTTCAGCAGGCTGGAGACGGCCACGCCGCCGAGAACGGCGACCGCCACCAGCAGCGCCGAGGCGTGCTTGCGGCAGATCAGCAGGTATCCGACGACCGCCAGGGTGATGAGGGCGAGAACCGTCATCCCGCCGAGAGCCGTGATGTCGCGAAACGCCATCTCGACCCAAGCTGGGCCAATCGGATCGGCCGTGTCGCCGGGCGTGCGGAACCAGAGCAGGATGGCGTCGTCGAACGCGTGGGTATCGCCTTCGCGCACCTCGCCGGCGATCGACAGAAAGGCGCCGAGCGAGCCCGAGGCGAGCAGCAGGATCACGAGGCCGCGCGCTTCGATGCGCGAGAACAGAGGCTTCCAGCGTTCGAACATCCGGGTGAGAGCGGGGGGCATCGGTCGATCGCTCCTGAAATGTGTGAGGCCAGAAAATAGCCGTGCCCCCGGCAACGGCGAGAGCGCGGTCGAAAGAAGCCGGCGACCTCTTCGGACGCCGGCCTCCCGGTCTCAGGCGACCCCGCGTCTCAAAGCGTCACTTCGCTTCGTTCCGCGCGATCCAATCCTGCAACGTCGCGATCTCGGCCTGCTGCGAAGCGACGATGTCGTTCGACAGCTTGGTGAGCACCGGATCGTTCTCGCCGCTCGCCAGATAGGCCTTCGCCATGTCGACCGCGCTCTGGTGATGCGGGATCATCATCCGGGCGTAGTCGAGCCCTGGTTTCCCGGTCATCGGCATCGAAGCCATGGCAGAATCCATAGTCTGCATCGCCGCCATGTAGGCCTGCGACGGGCTTCCGGGGGCGGCGGTGGTAGCGCCGTGCGCGGCGGGCATCGCATGCCCGCCGTGATCCTGTGCGAAGGCCGGACCGGCGGCGAGACCCCAGGTGAGGATGAGGCCGAAGAGCGTCTGGGACAGGTTCCGGGTCATCGTTCAGGCCGCCATGGCGCGGCAGGTTTCGGCGCAGGCGCGGCAGGCGGCCACGCACGCGTCCATGTCGCCGACACGTTCGCAATCGTCGGCGCAGGCACTGCAGATCTCGGCGCAGGCCCCGCAGGACTGGCGGTGCACGGAGGATCCCGTCAGCATGATATGGGCCGAGGCCCGGCACATCTCGGCGCAGGCCATCATCAGCCGCATATGGTCGGGCTCGGTGTGACGACCGCCCGCTTCCAGGCAGTGGTGGAGAGCGGTGGAGAGGCAGGTCTGGTAGCAGTCGAGGCAGGCGGCGATGCAGGCCTGCATGTCGTGAGTGTGGGAAGACATCGGGAGATCCTTTGACGTTCGGTCGAACGGATGCGGTCGCCGTATGGTCGATGCGTGCCGCGATGAGGGATTGAGACGGAAGCAGCGGCCGTCAGGCGCGCGGAGGCGGAACGACGATCGCCGGCGTCACGCCGCGCGCCCGCTCGTTCTCGCCGAGGCGGACCCGCAGCGATGGGCGCACCGGCTCGGCGACGGGTGCTGCCAGAAGCGGCACGGCGGGAATGCAGTGGAACAGGCAGCAGCTTGGCGCGTCTGGGAGGGGGGCGGCCCGTTGCGCGTCTCCGTCAGGCCCTGCGTGCATGGAAGCGCAGTCAACGGCGGGGGTTGCGGCGGCGGCGGCCGGCATCGGCGTGACGAACCCCGCGAAGCAGAGCGCGACGACCATGAGCGCGCACAACAGTCTCGTTGCCAGGGAGGGCGCGGCCGCGCGGGATCTGAATGGCAGGGATTCGCCGATGCTCATGGGATTGAAGATTTCGCGTGTCGCTTGAATTTCAAGCGGAGGCGACGAACGTTCGCCTTCGGCTTGGCACCGCCCGCACTCCGCCCCACCTCACCCGAGACCCACAGGAGTCCCCTCCCCATGACCGACGACAGCGAGCCCGCTCCCGACACCAAACTGACGCGAACGAAGGAAGGCTGGGCGCGGGAGGGCCGCTTCCTCACCGGCCGCACGAGCCGCCCGGAGACGGAGCGCCTGCCGCCGGGCCAGCATCTCGTGAAGAACTGGCCGGTGCTCGATCTCGGCCTGACGCCCGACGTCTCGACCGATCGCTGGCGGCTGACGATCAACGGCGCGGTGGAGGAGCCGCAGATCTGGGACTTCGCCAAGTTTCTGATGCAGCCTCGCAGCGAGGAGACGACCGACATTCACTGCGTGACGACTTGGTCGCGCTACGACAACCGATGGGGCGGCGTCGCCACGCGCGAACTGCTTGCCGTCGTCCAGCCGAAATCCGACGCGGCCTTCGTTGCCCTCTCCTCCTACGACGGTTACAGCACCAACCTCTCGATCGAGGATTTCGCGGCCGAGGACGCGATGCTCGTCCACGAGTGGGAGGGCCGGCCTCTCGATCGCGAGCACGGCGGCCCGGTACGGCTCATGGTGCCGCATCTCTACTTCTGGAAAAGCGCCAAGTGGCTGAAGGCGATCGAGTTCCGCACGAAGGACCAACCCGGCTTCTGGGAGGTTCGCGGCTATCACAATCGCGGCGACCCTTGGGCGGAAGAGCGCTATTCGGACTGACGCGGCGAACGTGCACCGACCCTCGACGGATGCGGCGACGAGCGACAGGATGGCGCATGGCTGCAAAGGCCGAGTCGTTGCGCCGTCCTGTCACCTCGGACCCATCTCATGACCGATTTCGTCGTTTCGCCGCCTCCCACACCCTTCCTTCCCATCGGCGGCGGGGGCCGGTTTCCGTTGCGCCGCATCTTCTGCGTCGGCCGAAACTATGCCGATCACGCACGCGAAATGGGCAGTGATCCCGATCGCGAACCGCCCTTCTTCTTTACCAAGCCCGCAGACGCCGTGCTGATCGCGGGTGCCGACATGCCCTACCCGCCGCAGACCGAGAGCCTGCATTTCGAGATGGAGTTGGTGCTTGCCATCGGCACGGGCGGCGCCGACATCGCCGCGGCCGACGCCCTCGACCACATCTACGGCTATGCCGCCGGGCTCGACATGACCCGGCGCGATCTGCAGGACGCCGCGAAGAAGACCGGACGCCCCTGGGACATGGCCAAGGGCTTCGACGCCTCGGCGCCGATCGGCGAAATCGCACCAGCCGCGCGCATCGGCCACCCTGCGGCGGGTCTCATCGAACTGCGCACCGGCGACGTGCTGCGCCAGTCGTCGGATCTCTCGATGATGATCTGGAGCGTGCCGGAGATCGTTTCCACTCTCTCCGGCCTCGTACGCCTCGAACCCGGCGACCTCGTGATGACGGGAACGCCCGCCGGCGTCGGCGCCGTGGCGCGCGGAGACCGGCTGGAAGGCCGCATCGAAGGCGTCGGCTCGGTGGTCACGACGATCGTCTGAGGTGTCAGACGGCGGGGCCGAGATAGGTGTCGACCAGCTGCTCGACCCGCGCGTCTCGTGCCCGGCCGCTGATGCCGCCGATCACCACCACGATGACGCCGCGCCCACCCCGCCGCGCCGATGCCACCAGGTTGAAGCCGCTGTCGCCGATGAAGCCGGTCTTCATGCCGTCGATGCCCGGCACTTTGCCGAGCAGCTTGTTGGTGGAGACGTAGTGCCGCCCCGCGTAGTCGAAGGCCGGCGTCGAAAAGAGCGAGACATATTGCGGGAAGCGGCGACGGATCTGCAGCCCGAGGATCGCCATGTCGCGCGCGGTGGTGATCTGCAGCGGATCGGGCAGCCCCGACGGATTATCGAAATTCGTGCGAGTCATGCCGAGCTGGCGCGCCTTGGCGGTCATCTGTCGTGCGAACGCCTCCTCAGAGCCACCAAGATTCTCGGCCGTGACCGAGGCGACGTCGTTGGCCGACTTCACCGCCATGGCGAACATCGCGTCGCGAACGCGGATCGTCTCGCCAGGGCGAAGGCCGAGCTTCGACGGCGGCTTGGCGGCGGCACCGGCCGAGACGACGAAGAGGTCGTCCATCTTGACCTTGCCGTCTTCGAGCGCCTCGAACAGGAGGTAGATCGTCATCAGCTTGGTGAGCGAGGCGGGATGGCGCAGGCCGTCGGCATCGTCGTTGTAGAGCACTTGGCCCGTATCGGCGTCGAGGACGATCGCGGCCGGCGTACGGATCGCCACCTCCTCCGCGCCGAGGGCGAGCACCGGCGCCTTGGAGAGCGGCAGCAGGTCGCCCTTCGAGAGATCGACCGACTGGCAGGCGGTGAGCGACAAGGCCAGCGCGGCGACGGCGAGGCGGTGCAGGATGCGCCCGGCGGCGCGTCGTTCCGTGAGGCGGAGGGACAAGGCGGGATCTCGACTGGTGGAGGAATGACGGGGGACGACGGTCCTGCGAGGCCGCCCGATCGGGAGGCCGACGACGGGTGTTTCGTCGGGGTTCATCGCGCGCGGGCCTTCTGCGGGCCTGTTCGCGGCGATCGTATGTCCCATTTAGCGGTGCGCGGCGGCCGGGAGGCGCTCGCCTCGACGAGGCGCGGCCGGGACGGTGCCGGTTGGAAAAGGATCATCGCATCATGGCATCGGACACCACGCCCGTCTGGTTCATCACCGGCTGCTCCACCGGCTTCGGCCTGGAACTCGCGCGGCTCGTTCTCGCCCGCGGCTGGCGCGCCGCCGTCACCGCGCGCGACAAGAGCCGCCTCGCCGACCTCGTGTCGGGCGCCGGCGACCGGGCGCTCGCGCTCAGCCTCGACGTGACCGACGCGATGGCGATCGACGCCGCGGTGAAGGCCGCGGAGGAGCGCTTCGGCCGGATCGACGTGCTCGTCAACAATGCCGGCTACGGCTACCAGGCCTCGATCGAGGAAGGCGACGACCGCGAGATCCGCGACCAGTTCGACGCCAACGTCTTCGGCCTCTTCGCGATGACGCGCGCGGTCTTGCCGCTCATGCGCCAGCAGCGCAAGGGCCATGTCATCAACCTGACCTCGCAGGCCGGCTTCATTGGCTTCCCCGGATCGGGCTACTACGCCGCCACCAAGCACGCGGTCGAGGGTTTCTCCGACGCGCTGGCCGCAGAGGGTAAGCCGCTCGGCATTCACGTCACCTGCGTGGCGCCGGGCCCCTTCCGCACCGACTGGGCCGGCCGCTCGCTGCGCCAGACGCCCAACCGCATCGAGGACTATGCCGACACCGCCGGCAAGCGCCTGAAGGGCACGTCCGATCTCAGCGGCAAGCAGGCCGGCGATCCCGTGCGGGCGGGCGAGGCGATGATCGCCATCACCGAGCAGGCGCAGCCGCCGCGCCATCTCGTACTCGGCAAGATCGCCTATGAGGGCGTGACGGGCAAGTTGAAGGAGCGCCTCGCCGAGATCGAGGGGTTGAAGGACATGAGCATCGGCACCGACTTCCCCGACGCCTGAGCGGCGCCGCGGCTGGGCAAGGCCAAAGGTCATGCTTAGCCGCCGTTCTGCGAGATGAGGTCTTCGATACTTGTCTCCTCGAGCCCGCCGGACCGCGGCGCGTTGGCCGCGATGCGGCTGGCGTCGAACGCCGGTTCGATGGGGGTTGACTGTCGCACCACGCGCGGCTGTGTTGCTCCCGCCACAACCGGCCGAATGGCGCGCGACTCCGAAGCGGCTGCGACGGCTACGGCGCGTTCGGGCGGCGAGAAAGGCAGGCGGCCTTCGCGCTCGGCCTTCTCTCGCTCGGCCACCATGGTCTGCGTCACCGTGGCGTTCTTGCGCTTCTCGTAGAACGCGTTGCCACCTTGGATCGTAAGGTACTGCATGTTGCTGTAGGGGTAGGAATACCCCGCCGTGTGAAAGAACATCGCCTTCTGCACGCGCGGATGGCGCTGGCCGCGCAGCACCTTGCGCGCCGACTCCACGGCGAGGTCCCGGCCCTTGCCGAGCGGCTTCGACAGGACGCCTGGGGCGAACTGGTTCTTCTGGCCGACGACGCCGCAGACGGATTTGGGATACTTCCCGGACTCGACCCGGTTCATCACCACCGTCCCGACCGCCATCATGCCCTCGGGGCTGGAGCGGTTGGACTCGAAATACATGGCTCGCGCCAGACACTCCTCGGAGCTCATCACTTTCACGCGGGCGCAGCCGCCAGCCAGAAGAAGGGTCGACAGCGCCACGAGGGAGAGGATGGCGCGGCAGGAGATCATCGCATTTCCGGGACTGGCGAACGTCGCCGAATTTTCGCAGGCGATGCTTAAGAGGACGTGAGCGCGCCCGATCTTTCGAGGCGATCCACGAAAAAGGCCGCTCCACGGTCATGGAGCGGCCTTTCGATCACTCGTGAAAGCGAAGGGCTAGAGAAGCGCCTTCACCGCCTCGCGCTCTTCGGCGAGTTCGCCCACCGTCTTGTCCAGCATCTCGCGGGCGAAGCCCTCGACCGTGAGGCCGGTCACCCGCTCGTACCGGCCGTTGGCGCAGGTCACGGGCACGCCGCACATCAGGCCCTCGGGGATGCCGTAGGAGCCGTCCGACGAGATGCCCATCGACACCCAGTCGCCGTTCGAGCCGGAGATCCAGTCGCGCATGTGGTCGATCGCCGCGTTGGCCGCCGAGGCCGCCGACGAGGCGCCGCGCGCCTCGATGATCGCCGTGCCGCGCTTGGCGACGGTCGGGATCAGCGTCTCCTTGTACCAGGCCTCGTCGCCGATGACCTCGGCGAGCTTCCGGCCGTCGGCGGTCGCGTTCGACCAGTCGGCGAACATGGTCGGCGAGTGGTTGCCCCAGACCACGAACTTCTCGATCGCATCGACGCCGACGCCAGCCTTCTTGGCGAACTGGGTCAGCGCACGGTTGTGGTCGAGGCGCAGCATCGCCGTGACGTTCTCGGTCGGGAAGCCCTTGGCGTTCGCCGCGAGGATCATCGCGTTGGTGTTGGCGGGGTTGCCGACCACGATCACCTTGGCGTCGCGCTTGGCCGCCTCGTCGAGGGCGCGCCCCTGCGTGCGGAAGATCTCGGCATTGGCGTTGAGCAGGTCGCGGCGCTCCATGCCGGCGGTGCGCGGACGCGAGCCCACGAAGAAGCCGGCGTCGATGTCGCGGAAGGCGGTGGCGGGATCGTCGGTGATCACCACGTCCTGCAGCAGCGGGAAGGCGCAGTCCTCGAGTTCCATGACGACGCCCTGCACGGCCTTCTGGGCCTGCGGCAGATCGAGAAGCTGCAGGATCACCGGCGTGTCCTTGCCGTAGACGTCGCCGTTGGCGATGCGGAACAGCAGGGAGTAGCAGATCTGGCCGGCCGCGCCGGTGACGGCGATGCGTTTGGGCTGGGTCATCGGATACCTTTCGCTCACGAAACGGGACCGTTTGGTCTCGACGGCTGGCACTACCGCGATTGCGAAGTCCGATCCACGACGAAATGCGGGAAGCGCCGGTGGAGGCTCGCCACGACCCAACTAAATCGATACGAGCGGACATGCCTTCCGGCCCGGACATCGCATGAGCATCGCCGCAGACGAATCGCAAGCCCGGACGGGGCTGAAGGAGACGCTGCGGCGCGTCTTCCGGCGCAGCGAGACGTGGTTCGTGCTGCTGGCGGCGCTCGTCGGCGCCGCGGCGGGCGGCCTCACCGTCGCGATTTCGCCCCTGGCGCATGGTCTGCAAGCCGTTCTCTTCGCGCTACCCGGCGACGCCCGCCTCAGCGCGCTGCCGGACCTGACCCCTTGGCAGCTCGCGGTGCTGCCGATCGGCGGCCTCGCGCTCGCCGGCTTCGGGCTGCTCGTGCGCTCGCGCCAGCGCCCGCTGGTCGATGCCGTCGAGGCCAACGCCCTGCATGGCGGGCGCATGTCGGTTCGCGACAGTCTGGTGATCACGGGTCAGACCGTGATCTCCAACGGGTTTGGCGCATCGGTGGGGCTGGAGGCCGCCTATGCGCAGATGGGGGGAGCGGCGGCCTCGGTCGGCGGGCGGGCCTTCGCGCTGCGCCGCGCCGACTTTCGCACGCTCGTCGGCGCCGGCGCCGGGGCCGGCATCGCGGCCGCCTTCGGCGCGCCGCTGGTCGGCGCCTTCTATGCGTTCGAGATCGTCATCGGCGCCTACACTCCGGCGGCGATCGCGCCCGTCGTGGCGGCCTCGCTGACGGGATCGCTCGTGGCGCAGGCGCTGGGCGCCGAGCCCTACCTCATTCCCGTGGCGCTCGGCTCGGCGCTTTCGAGCGTGGACTATCTCGTCTACGCGGTGCTCGGCGCCGTGGCGGCGCTGGTGGGTATCGCGCTCATGCGCTCGGTCGCGCTGGTCGAGGCGGCGACGCGGCCCGCTTGGCTACCGCGCCCGCTTCGGCCCGTCGTCGGCGGCGCGCTGCTGGTGCCGGTCGCGCTCGTCTCGCCGCAGGTGCTCTCCGCCGGGCACGGGGCGCTGCATCTCGACATCGGCGCCGGGGCCGGGCTCGGGCTGCTCGCGACCGTGTTTCTCGCTAAGTCGCTGGCCTCCGTGATCTCGCTCGGCTTCGGCTTCCGCGGCGGCCTGTTCTTCGCATCGCTGTTTCTGGGCACGCTGCTCGGCCATCTCTTCGCTGGGGCCCTCGCGCTGATGGCCGGAGCCCCCGTCGTGCCGGGCGGCGACGCCGCGGTGGTGGGCATGGCCGCCCTCGCCGTGTCGGTGATCGGCGGGCCGATGACGATGGCGATGCTCGTGCTGCAGACCACGCAGGACTTCGCGCTGACAGGCGCGGTGCTCGCGGCCTCCCTCGTCGCGTCCACCCTCGTGCGCGAGACGTTCGGCTATTCGTTCTCGACTTGGCGGCTGCATCTGCGCGGCGAGACGATCAAGAGCGCGCGCGACGTCGGCTGGGTGAAGACGCTGACGGCCGGCCGCATGATGCGGCGCGACGCGCGTGCGGCACCCGCCTCCACCACCGTCGCCGAATTTCGCCGGCGCTTTCCGCTGGGCTCCACCAGCCGCGTCATCGCGACGGCCGACGACGGACGCTATCTCGGCATCGTCACCACAGCCGCGATCTACGGCGAGGACGCCGAGCCGGACGAGACGATCGAGCGCTTCGTTGGCGCCAGGACCACCGCCCTGACGCCCGAGAGCGACATCGGCCGGGTGATGTCAACCTTCGACGAGACGGGAACGGACGAACTCGCCATTGTCGACCGCGACGGACAGGTTCTCGGCTTTCTCTCCGAAGCCCATGCGCGCAAGCGCTATGCCGAAGAGCTGGAAAAGGCGCAGCGCGACATCTACGGCGAACGCTGAGCCGTCGGTGTCGGCCGGCCACGGGCTTGTGATGACGGCCCGCAATCCCCATCCTGCGCCCCGATCGCCGCCGTCTCGGGACGACACGAGAACACCGAAAGGAACCCGTCGATGTCCGCCGCCCTGCCCCTCGCCGCCCGCTCGCAACTCACCCTCAAGGATCCGACCCTTCTTACCGACCGCGCCTTTCTCGGCGGCGAGTGGATCGCGGCGGGCGCCCGCTCCTTCGCGGTGACCGACCCCTATGACGGCGCGGTCATCGCCGATCTGCCCGATCTCGGCGTCGAGGAGACGCGGCGCGCGATCGACGCCGCCGCTGCCGCCTTGCCGGCCTGGTCGAAGACCCCGGCCAAGGTCCGCAGCGTCGTCCTCAAGCGCTGGTTCGATCTCGTGATCGAGAATGCCGACGATCTCGCCGCGATCCTCACCGCCGAGCAGGGCAAGCCGCTGGCCGAGGCCAAGGGCGAGGTCGTCTCCAACGCCGCCTATCTCGAATGGTTTGCCGAGGAGGCCAAGCGCATCGAGGGCGAGATCATTCCCGGCCCCAACCCGCAGCAGCGCATTCTCGTGCTCAAGCAGCCGGTGGGCGTCTGCGCCGCCATCACGCCGTGGAACTTCCCGAACGGCATGATCACCCGCAAGGTCGGCCCGGCGCTCGCGGCCGGCTGCACGATCGTGCTGAAGCCCTCTGAACTCACGCCGCTCTCGGCCTTGGCCCTCGCTGTGCTGGCCGAGCGCGCGGGCGTGCCGAAGGGCGTCTTCTCGGTGGTCACCACCACCGACGCCAAGGCCTTCGGCACGGAGGTCTGCAAGAACCCGACGGTCGCCAAGATCACCTTCACCGGCTCCACCCATGTCGGGCGCTGGCTGATGCGCGAGGGTGCCGAGACGATCAAGCGGCTGTCGCTCGAACTCGGCGGCAACGCGCCCTTCATCGTCTTCGACGACGCCGATCTCGACGCGGCGGCCGATGGGGCGCTCCTCTCGAAGTTCCGCAATGCCGGCCAGACCTGCGTCTGTGCCAACCGCATCTACGTACAGGAGGGCGTCGTCGAGGCCTTCACCCAGAAGCTGCTCGACCGTGTCGCCGGACTCAAGCTCGGGCGCGGGACGGATGACGGTGTGACGCTCGGCCCCCTCATCGACGAGCGCGCGGTCGCCAAGATGGAGCAGCATCTGGCGGATGCGACAGCCAAGGGCGCGAAAGTGTTGACGGGCGGGCATCGCTCCAAGCTCGCGCCGACGATGTTCGAGCCGACCGTCGTCACGGGCGTGACGCAGGACATGATCGTGACGAAGGAGGAGACCTTCGCGCCGCTGGCGCCGATCATCTCGTTCCGCGACGAGGCCGACGTGATCGCCATGGCCAACGCCTCCGAATTCGGCCTCGCCAGCTATTTCTACGCGCGCGACATGAAGCGCATCTTCACGGTGGCCGAAGCGCTGCAGTCGGGCATGGTGGGCGTCAACACCGGCGCGCTCGCCAACGAGATGGCGCCGTTTGGCGGCGTCAAGCAGTCCGGTCTCGGCCGCGAAGGCTCGCACCAGGGCATCGAGGGCTATCTCGAGGTGAAGTACGTCGCGCTCGCCGGTCTCTGACCGGCCTGCGCACCTCGGCGTTCGGGTTCAGCCGAACGCCGGCAGCGGCTTGGCCTTGCCGCTCAAGGCAGCGCCGAGCGTGAGGATCGGCGGCACCGCGGCGATGAGCCCGCCCGCGACGCAGGCAGTCGAGGGGCGGATCGCGAGCGCCGCGAAGACGCCGGCGGCGCGGATGCGCAGCGCGAACTGGCGCCGCCACGCCGCTTCGTAACGCCGCCCGATCGCGGCCCTCACCTCCGCGTTGCCCGGCGGTGCCGACCCAAGCGCTTCGGCCAGCAGCCAGCCGGACTGGACGGCCATCGAGATGCCCTCCGCGATGATCGGATGCGCTTCGCCTGCGACGTTGCCGACGCGGAAAATGTCGTCGCCATAGCCTGCCCGAAGACCCGGACGGATCGGACCCGCCGCCAGCCAGGGCCCCGCGAGCGTCGCATCGCCGATCGTGCGGGCGATGCCGATCGAGGAGTCCACGAGGTGGCCGTGCAGCGCGTCGGACGCGGATAGGCCGGGCCGGCACCGCCGAATGGCGGCGAGCGCGTCGCGCCGGATGCAGCAGGACAGCGACAAACGCTCGCCATCGGCCCAGACGATGCCGCCGTAGCCGCCGGGAAAGGCCAGCAGCGGCATCATGTCGGCAGAGAGGCTGGCGCCGTGGAAATGCGCCTTGAAGCCGAGAAAGTCGTGGGCGTCATGCTGCCGCGGCAGTTGGCTCGCGAGCTTTCCGGTCTCCCACGATCCATGCGCGGCGACGACCACGTGCGCGCGTAGCGTTCGTTCGCCGGCGTCGGAGACGATGTCGATCGAGGCCGCCTCGCCGTCGCGCCGATGCGCGACGACACGCGCCGGCTGGAACAACGCGACGCCCCGGCGCAGGGCCTCCGCCACGAGCCTGAGGTCGAGAACGTCGCGGCCGAGCGCGCGCCCGAAGCCCTCCCGCGCCGGCATCGACGCCTCGACCACCTGGCGGCCGGAAAACAGCGCCAACCGGCGAACCTCGGGGCCGGCGGCGCCCCGCCAGTCGGTGCCGATGCCGAGCCGATCGAGCACGGGAACGCTCGTCGCCGACAGGAACTCGCCGCAGACCTTGCGCCGCGGGAACACGGCCTTCTCGACCATCGCGACGCGCCAGCCCCGGTTTGCCAGCGCGATGGCGGTGCTCGACCCTGCCGGACCGCCGCCCATCACCACGGCGTCGAACGTCTCGGTCGCGCAGGTCATGGCCGCGCCGCTCCGTCGGTCGGCATAGCCGCGCAGAAGGTGTGGGTGAACAACCCGCGCCGGCGCTCGATCAGCCCGTGAGCGGCCGCTTCCGGCCAGAGCGCCGACAGTTCGGCCGCGCGAAAGCCCGCGCGCACGCTGACGGGCGCATCGTGCCGGGTGACGGCGTTGGTGCCGACGAGGCGCAGCGAGCGGCTGGCGAGGAGAGCGAAGGGCCGGCGCAAGGGCTCGGTGGCGACGAGGATCGGCGTGAGGGCGGCGAGGCGCACGAACAGGAGACGGATCGCGTCGTCGGAGAAATGGTGGAGGACGAGGTTCGCCGCGACGACGTCCTGGCTCGGTGCCGAAGCGGCCGCGGTCCAGTCGAAGACGTCGGCAACCACGGTCTCGACGGTCCAGCCGAGACCCTCGAAGGCCGCGCGGGTTTCATGGGAGACGAGATCCTGCCGATCCAGCAGGATCACATGCACCTGCGGCCAGCGCCGATGCAGCCTTCGCGCCACGCGCAGCATGAAGACCCCGTCGCCGCTGCCGATCTCGAGCAGACGGCGCGGCGGCGCTGGAACGTGATCGCGCAACAGCCCGGCGGCGATGGCGACCTGCCCCATCAGCCCGTTGAGAAGCCGCAGATCACGCCGCGAGGCTACCGCGCGCGGATCATCGGGTTCGAGATGGTCGAGGATTTCGGGCTCGACGTGGCGCTGGTCGAGAGACGTCATTCCACTTGCTCGAAACGCAGCGTCTCGGCGGTGAGGCCGGGACCGAAGGCCATGGCACAGCCGGCCCGCCCGCCGACTTTCTCATGCAGGATCGCTTCCAACACGAACATCACGGTCGCCGACGACATGTTGCCGTTGTCGCGAAGCACCTTGCGCGAACGCTCCAGCGCGTCCGGCTCGAGATCCAGCGCCCGTTCCACCGCGTCGAGAACCGAGCGCCCGCCGGGATGCACCGCCCAGACGTCGATCGCCCCGACGTCGAGCCCCCCCAGAACGGCGTCGCAACGGTCGCGCAACACCTCCTGAATGGCGTTCGGCACTTGGCCGGAGAGCACCATGTCGAAACCGTCGTCGCGCACGTTCCAGGTCATGAGATCGCGGCCACCCGATGCGAGCAGCGCATGGAACCGGTCGAGGCGCAGACCCTCTGCCTCGGCCGTCACCAGCGCGGCGGCGCAGCCGTCTCCCCAAAGGCAGAACGACAGCAACTTCTTCAGATCGTCCGACTCCTTCAGGTGCAGCGTGCAGAGCTCGACGTTGACGACGAGCACGCGAGACGCCGGCTCCGAGCGCACGATGTGGCGCGCCGCCTTCAGCGCATTGATCGCCGCGTAGCAGCCCATGAAGCCGATGAGCGTGCGCTCGACGGAACTTCGCAGGCCGCAGCGCGCAACGATCTCCAGATCGATGCCCGGCGCCGAGAAACCGGTGCAACTCGTGACCACCAGATGAGTGACGTCGCCGAGGCCGTCCCCGAGTCCAAGCCGCTCGATGGCGGCCATCGCCAGCGCCGGAGCGTTCGCCTCGAAGAGATCCATGCGCTTCGCGGTGCCGGGAAAGGCTCCCAGCCGGAAATCGCCGGCCTCGTCGAGACATGCTCCGAACGGGTCGGCTGCAGGGATGAGCGAGGTGTACCGGTGCTCGATGCCCATGCGGTCGGCCATGCGACGGAAGATCGCCTGCCGCCGGGGGTCGTTCGCCAGCCGCGAGGCTGCGAAATCGAGGACGAAGCGGTGAACCTCGTGATCGGGAACGGCAGTGCCGATCCGATTGATGTAGGCGTGCGTCAATGCGAGCCTCGACTGATCTGCAAGGGTTATAACTGGCGTCGGCATCGGGCGGCGCAATGCGCGTCAGGGAACCCTATTGTCGCGGACGTCGGTGCCCGAGAGGGCAGGCTCCTCATGCGCGCCCGAGCTGGAGGCCTGCCTGGGGGTTCGGCGAAGCCATTGCCGCGCCGGCTCCTCGACGCGCCGGTGCAGCAAAACCGACAGCGCCAGCACCGCTGAGATCATCGCGGCGAACACCGCGAGCGAGCCGCCCGTCCCGAGCGCCGCGCCAACGCGCTCGCCGATCAGGATACGGCTGGCGAGATCGACCGCCTCCAAGAGCAGGTAGTGGACCATGTAGACGGAATAGGAAACGAGGCCGAGCGTCACCAGCCACGGGCGCGACAGCGCCCGTGCCACCGCCCCGCGATTGCCGGCGACGAGAGGAACGAGCACCGCGAAGCCGAGCGGCGCCAGAAGATCCCAGGCTTCGAGATGGATGGCGAAAAGTGTTGCCGCCGCAACGCCGAGGATCACCCCGCTGCCGGAGGCACGTTGGAGGCGATCGCTCACGTAGACCCGGTGCGCGAGCATTCCGAGCACGAACTCGCCGCCGCAGCGTAGCGCCCCGAAGCGGGCGGTCTGGTCGAGATTGCGCCCGCCTTCCGAGATGACGAGAAGCAGCGCCACCGCCGCCGCGCCTGCCGCCCAGCACCGTGCCGCGCCGGCGCGCAGCATGGCCACCGACAAGAATGGAAACGCCAGATAGACCAGAAACTCGGCGCCGATCGACCAGGCCGGCCCGTTCCAGGTGGGAAAGGCAAGGATGCCGCTCGTCTGAAGCAGCAGGAGGTTCACGCCGAGCTGCCAGGGCCGCGAGGCCTCGTTGAATGGTGTGCCGACGTCGTGGCCGGCCTGCGTCGCCAGCCACTTGGCCGTCTCCAGCGCCACGAAACCGGCGAGAATGACGACGTGAAGCGGGTAGATGCGCGCGAAGCGGGCCCGCACGAACGAGCCCCAGGCGCCGCGCTCGACCCGAGCGGCAAAGACGGCGCCATAGGCATGGGCCATGACGAAGCCGCTGAGAACGAAGAACAGGTCGACGAAGAGATAGCCGCGCGCCACCAGGCCGGTGTGCGGCCCAAGGTTCAACGCCGGCAGGAAGCCGCCGGTGTAGTGGTAGAGAACGACCATGCCCGCCGCGATGCCGCGCAGCGACGTCAGCGGCTTCAGATCGACCCGTCCGGCAGTCTTCATGCGTGGCCCTGTGCGGATGGGGGAGACGCGCGTCGGCCCGTCGTCGCGACCGCTTCTGACGTGTCGCGGCGATCGCATCAAGCCCGCAAGCCCTAGCCTGTGGCGGAGCGGCAACTTCGGGCGACGATCCGAGGCAGCGAATGAAACATGACTGCAACGATCATGTTATATGCCTTACTGACGGTCTGTCCCTTGTTTCGGAGTCCGTCGATGCCGCGTCCCGCCTTCCCCCTTCTGGCCCTGTTGACCGCAGGGACCGCGCTCGGCGGCCTCTGCCTGCCGGCCGTCGCGCAGACCTCGGTCGTGCTCGACACGGTGACGGTGGAAGCCGACGGGGGTGCCGCCGAGGGCACGGGAACCGGAACGGGCACTGCCGAGAGCGCCACCGGACCGGTCAACGGCTACGTCGCCAAGCGCACCAGCACGGGCTCGAAGACGGACGCGCCGCTCGTCGAGGTTCCGCAGTCGGTCTCGGTGGTCGGCCGCGAGGAGATCGACGATCGCGGCGCGCAGAAGCTCGACGAGGTGCTGCGCTACACGCCGGGCGTGCTGGCCGGCGCCTTCGGCCCGGATTCCGATACGGACTGGATCTACATCCGTGGCTTCGACGCGACCCAGACCGGCATCTTCCTCGACGGACTGCAACTCTTCCAATACGCCTTCGCCGGCTTCATCGTCGATCCGTTCCTCTTGGAGCGCGTCGAGGTGCTGCGCGGTCCGGCCTCGGTGCTCTACGGCGGCTCGAACGCCGGCGGCATCGTCAACTCCGTCTCCAAGCGGGCCGACGGCACCCGGCACGCCTATGTCGAGGGCGGCCTGACCGACGATCCGAACGGCTATCTCGGCGTCGATCTCGGCAACCGCTTCTCCGAGGACAGCCCCTGGAGCTACCGCGTCGTCGGGCGCGTGAAGGGTGGCGACACGCAGACCGACACTGCCGACAACATCCGCGGCGTCATCGCGCCCTCGCTGCATTTCGCGCCGGATGCCGACACCAGCCTCGACATCTACGCGACCTACCAGGCCGACGAGCAGCGCCACACCAACGGCTTCTTTCCCTATGCCGGCACGGTGACGCAGGAGGCCTTCGGCCGCATTCCGCGCTCGCTCTACACGAACGAGCCCGATCTCGACCAGTTCAGCGCCCGTCAGGCGACGCTCGGCTACGATCTGGAACACCGGGTGGACGAGACGCTGACGCTGCGCTCCAACACGCGCTACGCCGACGTGACACGCAGCGAGTACGGCCCCTATCTCTTCGGCTACTACGACGCGGCAAGCGGCTTCGGCGGGTTCGCCGAGCCGGTGAACGGACTGGCCGCGCTCAACCGGCTGAACTTCTTCCACGACACGCAGGCCGGCCTCTTCACCACCGACAACCAGGCCGAGATCCATCTCGACACCGGCCCGCTCGAGCACACGCTGCTCGCCGGCATCGACTACAAGAACTACCGGATCTCGCAGGTCCAGGCGGTGGGCTCGGCCCCGCCGCTCGACATCGTCAACCCGTTCTACTCCAACACGCTGTCGCCGCTCTTCGCGCCCTATCTCGACGAAAAGGTCGAACTCAACCAGCTCGGCCTTTACGCGCAGGACCAGATCAAGTTCGGCGGGGGCTGGATCCTGACGCTGAACGGGCGCCACGATACGGTCTGGATCGACCGCGACGACCGCTCGGCGGGGGACAACGACTACGACGGCAACGACGATGCCCTCAGCGGCCGGGCCGGCCTCGGCTACGAATTCGCCAACGGCATCGTGCCCTACGTCAGCGTCTCGCGCTTCTTCAACCCGCAGGTCGGCACCGATGCCAACGGCAACGCGGTGAAGCCGCAAGAGGGCGAGCAGTACGAGGTGGGCGTGAAATACGCGCCGACGGACATCGACGTCGTCGTCACCGCCTCGCTCTTCGACCTCACCCGCCGCAACACGTTGCAGTCGGATGCGAACTTCGTGCCGCGGGCCGTCGGCGAGATCCGCTCGCGCGGCGTCGAACTGGAGGCCAAGGCCAACCTCACCGACGACTGGAACGTCGTGGGCTCGTTCACGGCCTACGATCTGGAGATCCGCGAGGACGCCAACCCCGCCATCGTCGGCAACCAGCCCTTCCTGGTGCCGGAGGTGATCGGGTCGCTCTGGCTGAATTACGAGGTGCCCACCGGCCAGCTCGAAGGCGTCGAGCTCGGCGGCGGCATCCGCTACATCGGCTCGTCCTACGCCGACAACGAGAACAAGCTGAAGGTGCCGGACGCCACGGTCTTCGACGCGCGCATCGCCTACGAGAAGGATGACTGGGGCGTCTCGCTCAACGTCAACAACGTCTTCGACAAGCGCTACGTCGCGGGCTGCCAGGGCGCCCTCACCTGCGGCTATGCCGAGGGCCGCTCCGGTCTTCTCAAGGCCAACTTCAAGTTCTGAAAGCTCATGAAGCCGATGCCGGGGTGTCCGGCGTCGGCTTCGCAAGACAAGCGACGGCGGCCTACTCGGCCGCCGTCTGCGTTTCGTCTCCGGCGCCGGCCGTCTGCGCCGCCACCAGCCGGCGATAGGCGCCGCCGCGGCGCATCAGCGCCTCGTGGCCGCCCTCCTCGACGATGCGCCCGTCCGCCACCACGACGATGCGGTCGGCATGGCGAATGGTCGACAGGCGATGGGCGATGATCAGCGTGGTGCGGCCCGCCGCGAGTTCGGCGAGCGAGGCCTGAATGGCGCGCTCGGTCTCGGTGTCGAGCGCCGAGGTCGCTTCGTCGAGGATCAGCACGGCGGGGTCCTTCAGGAACATTCGGGCGATCGAGAGCCGCTGCTTCTGGCCGCCCGAGAGCTTGACGCCGCGCTCGCCCACCACCGTGTCGAGCCCGGCGGGGAGCGCCGCGATCGTCGCCGTCAGATGCGCCCGCTCCACCGCCAGCGCGATGTCGGCCTCGCTCGCGCCGAGGCGGCCATAGGCGATGTTGTCGCGGATCGTGCCGGCGAAGAGGAACACGTCCTGGCTGACGACGCCGATGCGCCGGCGCAGCGATGCCTGCGTCGCCTCGCGCACGTCGAGCCCATCGATCAGCACGGCGCCGGCGGTGGCGTCGTAGAAGCGAGGCACGAGCGAGCAGATCGTGGTCTTGCCGGCACCCGACGGCCCGACGAAGGCCACCGTCTCGCCGGGCGCGATGTCGAGATCGACGCCGTCCAGCACCTTGCGCCCGCCGCCATAGGAGAAGCCGACGCCGCGAAACGAGATGGCGCCCGCCATCCGCGTGATCGCGACGGCCGAAGGCGCGTCGAGGATGTCCGGCGCGGTGTCGATGAACTCGCAGTAGCGGCGGAAGCCCGCGATGCCCTTCGGGTAGGTTTCGAGGACGGCGGCGATCTTCTCCACCGGGCGGAAGAAGACGCCGGTCAGCAGCAGGAAGCCGACGAAGCCGCCGTTGGAGAGGTCGCCCGCCATCACGAACCAGGTGCCGGCCACCATCACGAGCAGCTGCGTCAGACGCATCGACAGGTAGTTCAGCGACTGGCTGGCGGTGATGATGCGGTAGGCGTCGAGCTTGCGGGCGCGGTAGCTGCGGTTGTTGTCGGCGAAGAGCGCGCGCTCGTGGTCCTCGTTGGCGAAGGACTTCACCACCCGGATGCCGCCGACATTCTCCTCGATGCGGGCGTTGAAGTCGCCGACCGAGCCGTAGATCCGCTGCCAGGTGTTGGTCATCCGCGAGCCGTAGCGCGTCGTCGCCCAGGTGCCGATCGGCACCACGGCGGCGGTGATCAGCGCCAGCTCGACATGCACCGAGAGCATCAGCACGAAGGCGCCGAGAAACGTCATCACCGCGATGAATAGATCTTCGGGGCCGTGATGAGCGACCTCGCCGATCTCTTCGAGATCCTTCGTCAGCCGGCCGACGAGATGGCCGGTCTTCTGGTTGTCGAAATAGCCGAAGGAGAGCTTCTGCAGATGGTCGAACGCCTTGCGGCGCATCTCGGTCTCGATGTTGATGCCGAGCATGTGGCCCCAATAGGTGACCACCGCCATCAAGCCGGTGTTGAGCACGTAGATCGCCAGAAGGCCGGCGGAGGCGAGAAGGATCAGGCCCATGTCGCGGCCGGGCAGAAGGTCGTCCACGAACACCTTCACCGCGATGGGGAAGCCGAGTTCGAGGAGACCGGCGAGCACGGCGCAGGAGAAGTCGAGAACGAAGAGCCCGCGCCAGGGCGCGTAATAGGCGAAGAAGCGGCGAAGCATGGCATCGGGTCCCGAGGAGACCGGGCACGGCCCGGCCTCGAATGACGTTCGGGCCGGGCGGCAGGCGCCGCCGATCGGCCGGGATATCGCCGGACGCGGCAATACATGAGCGGCAATATCAAGTTTCGTCGCGGCGCGCCACGACGGCGGCGGCGGACGGGCGACCGACGCCCGTCCCCTCTCGCGATCAGCCGAAGATGACGCCCTTCTTGAAGATGAAGCAGCCGTGCGGGCGCGCCTCGCCGGTGCGCACCACCGCATAAGCCGTCTTCGCGGCCTCGTAGAAGGCGAAGCGCTCGACGCCCTCGATGGTCACGGGCTGTCCCTCGGCTGCGTCGCAGGCCTCCTGCATCTCGCGATGCACGTCCGGCACCGCGGTGGGGTCGCCCACCACCTGCATCAGGCGCACCGGCGCGTCGACGTAGCTGTCGAGCGGCAG
Source organism: Aureimonas pseudogalii (assembly GCF_014196835.1). Lineage (GTDB taxonomy): Bacteria > Pseudomonadota > Alphaproteobacteria > Rhizobiales > Rhizobiaceae > Aureimonas > Aureimonas pseudogalii. The sequence goes on along the minus strand of NZ_JACIEK010000003.1, from coordinate 157,060 downwards.
CAGCGAGAGGATGGCGCGGGCGGCTTCCGTGGTGCCGACGCCGGTGAGCTGGATGCACTGGCCGCTGACGGTCTCGGCGGCAACCGATTCGGCCGGAAAGTTGCGATCGACGAGCACGAGATCGTCGCCGTGGCCCATCTCGGCGAGGATGGACAGGAGGTCCGGCGTGATGAGCGGATGGATGGTCTTGAGCATGGGGCGATCCTCTAGCTGCGGGAAACGGGTTGAGAGCGCATGCGGCCGACCGTCTCGCGTTCGGCGCGCTTGGCGCGCATGGGCGGCAGGCCGGCATCCATCAGCGCGAAATCCTCGAGCACCATCTCACCCATGCGCTGGAAGACGATGTCGAGCGCGCCGGCGCGATGGGCGGAGAGAAGCGTGTTCGGGGTCAAGCGCACCGGATCGTCCGCCGCCACCGGCTCGCTCGGGAAGACGTCGGTGCCGACCTTGATGCGCCCGCTCGCGGCGGCCGCAAGCATGGCCGGGAAATCGACGATGCCGGCGCGGCTGAGCAGCACGAAGGCCGCGCCCTCGCGCATGCGGGCGAAGGCCGCTGCGTCGAAGAGGCTACCGTTCTCGGCGGTGATCGCGGCGGTGACGAAAATCGTGTCGGAGCCCTCCAGCACTTCGTCCAGCGAGGCCGGCGCGACGCCATGCCCACGCAGGATCGAGGCGGGCAGCCAGGGATCGTGGACGGTGACGCGGGCGCCGAAGCCGGCGAGCAGCCGATGCACCGCGCGGCCGAGATCGCCGAAGCCGACGATGCCGACCGTCGAGCCTGAGATCAGCCGAGCCGAGCCGTTGCCGTCGAGGCCGTAGCGCTCGGTTCCGTTGCGAAAGGCGGCGTCCGATTCGGCAATCGAGCGATGCAGCGACAGCGCGATGCCGAGGCCGAGTTCCGCTACCGGCTCGGCGAAGACCGCGCTCGTCACGAGCACGTGGATGCCGCGCTCGAAGCAGCGCTCATACGGCATGTTGTCGAGGAAGTTGCCCTCGACGTTGACGATCGCCCGCAGCGAGGTCATCGCCGCCAGCGTTTCGTCGCCGATCGCAGGCTGGCCGACGAGGTAGCGGGCGCGCGCCAGCACTTCGGGCGCCAGCGACGCCAGCGCCTCCGGCGTCGACTCCAGCACCTCGTAACGCCTTTGAAACTCAGCGAGCGACTCGGGCGCGAAGATCGTGTCGAGCGTGCGCGGCTGCGGCACAGCCAGCACGAGCGGGAGATCGACCATGGACCCTCCTCCGTCCGGCCTTGCCGGAGATCGATGTTCGACGTCGCCATAGCGCCGTTCGCGATCTCGTCCTACCCGGAAACGACACCGACACGGTCCGGCCGATGCTGCAGCGCAGCGTAGAGGTGGACTGCCAAGGTGCAATTGCCGGTTGACGAACGGCGGAGAGCGTTTCACAAACGGTGAATTGGTCAGATCAATTGGCCAGTCGGGATGCTTTGGGAGGGGCAGAACGACACTATGCCCCTTGCTACCATCCAACCCCGGCGCCTCTACCGGCAGGTCGCCGATCAACTCCGCGGCCTCATCGATGGCGGCGAATATGCGCTGGGCGACCGGCTGCCGACCGAGCGCGAGCTAGCCGAGAGCCTCGGCATCTCGCGCCCGACCGTGCGCGAGGCGCTGATCGCGCTGGAGGTGGAGGGCCGCATTCGCATCCGCGTGGGATCGGGCATCTACGTCACGACGCCGCCGCCGCCGCAGATCGTCCCGCCGGACGTGATCGAGGGTCCGTTCGAGCTTCTGCGGGCTCGCGAGCTCATTGAGAGCGCCGTGGCCCGCGAGGCCGCCACGCGCGCATCCGCTGCCGATATCGCAACCCTCGACGTCGTGCTCGCGCAGATGGAGGACGGCACCCATCCCTCACCCGAGACGATCGCGCTTGACCGCATGTTCCATGTCACCGTCGCCGCGATCCTCGGCAATGCGGTCGTGGTGCGCTTCGTCGGCGAACTCTTCGACCAGCGGATGACGCCGTATTTCGAGCGCCTCTCGTCCTATTTCGAGACGGGCGAAAGCTGGCGCATCGCCCACCACGAGCACCGCGCCGTGCGCGACGCCATCGCGGCGGGCGATCCCGCCGCGGCCGACGCCGCGATGCGCCGCCACCTGCAGCGTTCGGCCGAGCGCTTCCAGCGTGGCTTCGGCGAAGCCGCGAACCCCGCGCCGAACGACCTCGCAACACCCAAGAAGCCGCGGCGCCCCGCCGAAGGCTCGAAGTTCCAAGACCGGGAGGATATGAGATGACGACGACGAAATGGATGCTGGGGGCGCTCGCCGCCTTCGCGATGACGCCGGGCCTCGCGCAGGCGCAGACGAAGCTCACCTGGGCGCATGTCTACGAGGTGACAGAGCCCTTCCACACCGAATCGGTCTGGGCGGCCGAGGAGATCAAGAAGCGCACCGAGGGGCGCTACGAGATCACCGTCTATCCCGCCTCGCAGCTCGGCAAGGAAGCCGACCTCAACCAGGGCCTGACGCTCGGCACCGCCGACATCATCATCTCCGGCTCGTCCTTCGCCTCGCGCGAGTACCCGCCGATCGGCGTGACCTACTACCCTTACATCTTCCGCAGCCCCGACCATCTCCTCGCCTACACGAGGAGCGACGTCTTCAAGACGCTCGCCGCCGGCTACGAGGAGGCCTCCGGCCATCACATCGCGGCTGTTACCTACTACGGCACGCGCCAGACCACGGCGAACAAGCCGATCAAGACCTGCGCCGATCTCGCGGGCGTGAAGATGCGCGTGCCCGACGTGCCCGCCTATCTCGCCATGCCCCGCGCCTGCGGCGCCAACACCGCGCCCATCGCCTTCGCCGAGGTCTATCTGGCGCTGCAGAACGGCACGGTCGAGGCGCAGGAGAACCCGCTGACGACGATCGAGGCCAAGAAGTTCTACGAGGTGCAGAAGTACATCGCCCTCACCGGCCACATCGTCGACCACCTCAACACCGTGGTCTCGCAGACGCGCTGGGCCTCGCTCTCCGACGCCGACAAGCAGATCTTCTCGGATGTGATGCTGGAGGCGGCGGCGCGCGCCACGAAGATCGTCGAGGAGCGCGAGGCTGCTCTCGTCCAGACCTTTAGGGATCGCGGCGTCGATGTCGCCGAGGTCGACAAGGCCGACTTCGAGAAGACGGTGCGCGAGAAGGCGCCGCTCGAAACCTATGGCTACCGCCAGGCCGACTACGACGCGATCCGCGCCGTTCAGTAGACCGCAGCGCATCAGGCTTCGGGCGCTCCGTGCCCGAAGCCGCCCGTCCCGAAGCGTTTCCCATCGCCTGCTCCGCCCCGGCCGACCGTCGTGTCTCCGGCCTGCCGGAGGCTTGCGCCCGGAAGGACCATCGCCATGGCAGCAGAGCATCACACGCAGGTCACCACCGAAGAGATCGCGCAGGCATTCGACGAGGACACTGGCCCCGCCGACCTCTCGCCCTTCTCGGTCGAGGACTGGGTGGCGCTGGCCGTCTTCTGGGGCATGGCGCTCTGCGTCTTCCTGCAGTTCTTCACCCGCTACGTGATGAACGACAGCCTCGCCTGGACCGAGGAGATCGCGATCAACTGCCTGGTGGTCGTCGTCTTCCTCGGCGCGGTGATGTGCGTTCGCATGTCGCGGCACATCCAGGTCGACGTGCTCTACCACTACATTCCCGCCCGCCTCGGCCGCGCGCTCGCCATCATCGTGGACGTGGTGCGCATCGCCTTTCTCGCCTACGCCGTGAAGCTGCTCTGGCGCTATGTCGGCATCGTCTCGCGCGAGCGCATGGTCACGATCGACCTGCCGCGCTCCATCGTCTTCTACACCGTCTTCGCCGCCTTCGTGCTCATGCTGCTGCGCGCCCTGCAGGTGGCCTGGGGCAACTGGCGCCGCGGCTATTCGGTGCTCGAACGCCCCGGCGCGTTCGACGGCTTCGGAGAATAAGGGCCATGCTGCTTCTCATCGGATCGTTCCTCGGCTTCATGGTGATCGGCGTTCCCGTCGCCATCGCCATGTTCGTGGCCTCCGGCCTCTATCTCCTCGTCTACGGCATCGCCCCCGACATCATCATCGCGCAGCGGATGATCGCCGGCGTCGAGAGCTTCCCGCTGCTCGCCGTGCCGTTCTTCATCCTCGCCGGTAACCTGATGAACATCGCCGGCGTCACCGGCCGCATCTACGCCTTCGCCGTCGCGCTGGTCGGCTGGATGAAGGGCGGCCTCGCGCAGGTGAACATCATCGGCTCGGTGATCTTCTCGGGCATGTCCGGCACCGCGCTCGCCGACGCCGCCGGCATCGGCACGATCGAGATCAAGGCGATGCGCGACCACGGCTATCCCGTGGAGGCCGCCGTCGGCGTCACCGCGGCCTCGGCGACGCTCGGGCCGATCTTCCCGCCTTCTCTGCCCTTCGTCATCTACGGCATGATGGCCAACGTCTCGATCGGCGCCCTCTTCATGGCCGGCATCGTGCCGGGCGTCGTGATGACGCTCCTGATGATGATCACCGTCGCGATCATGGCCTATCGCAAGGGCTGGGGCTCGGACGCGCCCTTCGAGGTGCGCAAGCTCTTCGCCGCCTCGCTCGAGATCGTCGTCGTGCTCGCCGTGCCGCTCTCCATCTGGCTGCTGACGCTGACCGGCCTGTCGCTGAACCTCTCGGTCGGCGTCGCGCTTCTCGCCCTCATCGCCGTCGACTGGTATTTCGACTTCTCGGCCGTGATGGCGCTGATGACGCCGGTGATCCTCATCGGCGGCATGACGATGGGCTGGTTCACGCCGACGGAAGCGGCCGTCGCCGCCGTCATCTGGTCACTCTTCCTCGGCCTCGTGCGCTACCGCTCGATGACCTTCCGGGGCCTCGCCAAAGCGAGCTTCGACACGATCGAGACCACCGCCTCGGTGCTCTTCATCGTCACCGCCGCCTCGGTCTTCGCGTGGCTGCTGACGGTGAGCCAAGCCGCGCAGCTGCTGTCGGACGCGATCCTCGCGGTCACCGACAATCCCTGGATGTTCCTCCTCCTCGTCAACATCCTCGTCCTCATCGTCGGCTGCTTCCTCGACACGATCGCGGCGATCACGATCATCGTGCCGATCCTCCTGCCGATCGCCCTGCGCCTCGGCATCGACCCCGTGCATTTCGGGCTCATCATCACGCTCAACCTGATGATCGGCCTCCTCCACCCGCCGCTCGGCATGGTCCTCTTCGTCCTGTCGCGCGTCGCCAAACTCTCCGTCGAGCGCACCACGATCGCGATCCTGCCGTGGCTGATCCCGCTCTTCGTCGCGCTCTTCGTCATCACCTTCGTTCCCGCCGTCACGCTCTGGCTGCCGACGCAGATGGGGCTGATCCGATGAGCGGCGCGAGCGCACGAGCCGCGACGATCTTCGCGGCCGAAGACCTTCGCGTGGTGGAGCGCGAACTCGGGGATCTCGCCCCCGGCGCGGTACGCGTGCGCTTCGGCGCCGGCGGCATCTGCGGCTCCGACATGCACTACTTCCGCCATGGGCGAACCGGTGACTTCGTGGTCAAGGAGCCGCTGATCCTCGGCCACGAGGTGGCGGGAACGATCGATGCGGTGGGCGCCGACGTCTCGGGCCTCGTGGTCGGGCAGCGCGTCGCCATCAATCCCGCTCGCGCCTGCGGCCATTGCCCGCGTTGCCGCGAGGGCCGCGCCAACCTCTGCGAGAACGTCTTCTTCATGGGCTCGGCCTCGAAGGATCCGCACATGCAGGGCGGCTTCGCCTCGCTCTTCGACACGACGCCCGGGCAGTGTTTCGCCGTGCCGGACACCGTGCCGGTCGAGGCGGCGGCGCTCGCCGAGCCGTTGGCGGTCTGCCTGCATGCCGTCCATCGCGCCGGCGACCTCGAAGGCCGGTCGGTGGCGATCGTCGGCGCGGGGCCCATCGGCCTCCTCACGTTGCTGGCCGCCCGGCTCGAAAGCGCCGCATCGGTCGCGATGATCGACGTCGCCGCCGCGCCGCTCGCCTTCGCCGCCCGCCTCGGCGCCGATCGTACGATCGACCTCTCGGCCGAGCCGGACGGGGTTGCGACGCTCGGTGCGCCCGACATCGTCTTCGAGGTGTCCGGCACGGCGGCGGGCCTCTCCTCCGCGATCACTGGGGTCCGGCGTGGCGGCATCGTGGTGCAGGTCGGCAACCTGCCGGGCGGGGCCGTTCCCGCGCCGATGAACGCGGTGATGGCGAAGGAGCTCGACCTTCGCGGCACGTTCCGGTTCGATCGCGAGTTCGCGGAGGCCGTCGAGCTCATCGTCTCGGGCCAGGTCGACGTTCTCGCCATCGTCACCGCGCGTCGTCCGCTCGACTTGGCGCCCGACGCCTTCCGTCTGGCGCTGGATCGGACGCGGAGCGTCAAGGTATTGCTGACGGCTGGCTGACACCGCCCTTGCAAGAGAAAGACGAATGATGCCCGAGACATCCGAGCGAGACCTGCGGCAGACGATCATCGACCTCTGCCGCGAGATGAACGCCAACGGCCTGAACCAAGGCACCTCCGGCAACATCTCGCTGCGGCTCGGCGACCGCATGCTGATCACGCCGACGGCCACGCCCTACGATTCGATGACGCCCGAGATGATCGTCTCGATGCCCATGTCCGGCGACGGATCGGACTGGCAGGGGCCGATCGCGCCCTCCGTGGAATGGCGCTTCCACCGCGAGATCCTGCGCCGCCGGCCGGACATGAACGCCGTCGTCCACGCCCACTCGACCTTTTGCACGGTGATGGCCATCGCCCGGCGCGACATTCCGGCCTGCCACTACATGGTGGCAGCCTTCGGCGGCAGCGACGTGCGCTGCGCCGGCTATGCCCGCTATGGCACCGCGGAGCTTTCGCAACTGGCGCTCGAAGCGCTGGAGGGGCGCACGGCCTGCCTCCTCGCCAACCACGGCATGATCGCGATGGGCGAGACGCTGGACAAGGCGATGTGGCGCGCGGTGGAACTGGAGACGCTCGCCAGGCAGTATTTCCACAGCCTGCAGATCCCCGGCGGCCCGGTGATCCTCTCCGAAGAGGAGATCGCCGAGACGCTGCAGGGCTTCGGCACCTACGGCTTCCAAAGCGACGCCGCCTAGCCGGTCCGCCGCGCCCGTTCGCGAAGCGCCGCGCTCGACGAGAATGCCCGTCCGGCTGCATCGGGTGAACGCGTTCCTCCTCGCTGTCGGCCGTCGAGTGCGGCTTCGGGACCGTGCGGCGGCTTGCCGAGCCAAAACGTAAGAAAAATCTTTCGTTTACTATGGCGTGCTGACGGATTCGCATTCTAGGATGGGCTCCGAGGGGGAGCCGCCGTGAAATCCAGCCTTGAGCGAAGAGATGCGGTGGTCGCCGTTCTGGCCCGGCAGGGCCAGACGCGGGTCGAGGATCTCGCCGACCGCTTCGGCGTCTCCACCGTCACCATCCGATCCGACCTGAACGTGCTGGAGCGCTCGGGCCATGTTGTGCGCCGGCATGGTCAGGCGCTGCTGTCGAACCTCGCGGCGGCCGAACTTGCCTTCAACGAGCGTCGCAAGCTCAACATGGAGGCCAAGGCGCGGATCGGTGTCGAGGCCGCCCGGCGCGTCAAGGACGGCGACACGATCCTTCTCGACGCCGGCACCACGACCCATCAGATCGCGCTGAACCTCAAGGACCGCCGCGAACTCGTGGTGATGACCAACGGGCTCGACATCGCGATGGAACTCTCGCATTGCCCCGGCATCGACATCATCCTCCTCGGCGGGCACCTTCGAAAGTCCGCGCTTTCGCTTTCGGGGTCACAGGCCGAGCGGAGCTTGCGGGAATATCGCTTCGACACGCTTTTTCTCGGCGTCGACGGGTTCGATTCGCAGATCGGCATCACGACCTTCAACGAGCGCGAGGCCAGCCTCAACCGGATCATGTGCGAGGTCGCGCGCCAGATCGTCGCGGTCACCGATTCCTCGAAGTTCGAGCGCGGCGGCCATCATCTCGTCTGCGAACTCCGCCGGCTCGACGTGCTCGTCACCGATGCCGGCCTGCCGCCCGCGCTGCGATCGACGCTCGCCGCTCAATCCCATCCCCATCTCGTCGTCGTCTGATCGAGACCCCAGCGAAAGCTTCCGCCATGACGCATTTCACCGGCCTGTCGAACGAGGAACTGGAGGCGCGCAAGGCCGGCTGGACGGCACGCGAGATCGCCCAGCAGCCGGGCGTCTGGCGGCAACTGGCGGGAGCGCTGGCGGGCGAGCGCTCCCGCATCGAGGCCTTTCTCGCGCCCCTGTTGGCGCAGCCGAATTTGCGCCTGATCCTTTCGGGGGCCGGCACGTCGGCCTTCGCCGGCCAGATGCTGGCGCCGCTTCTGGCCGCATGGCTCGACCGGCGCGTCGAGGCGATCGCCACCACCGACATCGTCGCCTGCCCGCAGCAGGTCTTTCCGCAGGACGAGCCGGTGCTGCTCGTCTCCTTCGCCCGCTCGGGGTCCAGCCCCGAGAGCGTGGCCGCGACGCAGATCGCCGATGCCCTGTCGCCGGACGTCCACCACCTCGTCGTCACCTGCAACGCGGACGGCGAACTCGCCCGTCGCCACGCGGCGCGCGACGATTCGCTCGTGCTGCTGATGCCCGAAGCCACGAACGACCGCGCCTTCGCGATGACCTCGAGCCTCACCACGATGATGCTGGCGACGCTGCTCGCCTTCAGCGGCGGCACCGACGACGCGGCGCGCGTGGAGCGGCTGGCAGCGGCAGCGGAGGCGGTGATCGCCACGCAGGGCGAGGCGATCCGCCAGCTCGCCGAACGGCGCTTCGCGCGCGTCGTCTATCTCGGCAGCGGCGCGTTGAAAGGCCTGGCACAGGAGTCCGCGCTGAAGCTCCTCGAACTGACGGCCGGCCGCGTCGTCTCCTATTTCGACACGCCGCTCGGCTTCCGGCACGGGCCGAAATCGATCCTCGACCGCGAGACCCTCGTCGTCGTCTATCTCTCCAACGACGCGGCGACGCGCCCCTACGATCTCGACCTCCTCGCCGAGCTTCGGGGGGGCGGGCTGGCCGGCGCGGTGCTCGCCATCTCGGGCGGCGAGAGCGGGCCGGGCGAGGGCTGGGCGCTGCCGGGGCTCGGCGATCTCGACGACGGCGAGATGGCGCTCGTCGCCGTCATCCCCGCGCAGATGCTGGCGCTCGCCCTCTCGCTCGGCCACGGCCTGACGCCCGACAATCCCTTCCCCGCCGGCGAGGTCAACCGCGTGGTGCAGGGGGTGACGATCCATCCGACGCCCGCCCGGACGAAGGGCTGAGACCATGGCGTCGACCGTGTTCCTCGGCGTCGACGGCGGTGGCACGAAGACCGCCTTCTGCCTTCTGGACGGCGACGGGAACCGTCTCGCCGCGATCGAGACGCGCAGCTGCTACTACTTCTCGGCGGGCATCGGCCTCGTCGCCGAGGTGCTGCAGGACGGCGTCTCGCAGGTCTGCGACGCCGCCCGTCTCGCCCCCGCCGACATCGCCTTCGCCTTCTTCGGCCTGCCCTCCTATGGCGAGGTCGCCGGCGACGTCGCGGCGCTCGACGAGGCGCCGGCCGCCGCCCTCGGGCACCGGCGCTATCGCTGCGACAACGACATGGTCTGCGGCTGGGCGGGATCGCTCGCCATGGACGACGGCATCAACGTCATCGCCGGAACGGGCTCGATGACCTACGGCGAGAACCGGGGTCGCAAGGCGCGCTGCGGCGGCTGGGGCGAGGTCTTCGGCGACGAGGGCTCGGCCTACTGGATCGCGATCCGAGGCCTCGGCGCCTTTACCAAGATGAGCGACGGACGGCTTCCCGAAGGACCGCTGATGGCGCTGATGCACGGGCGCCTTTCACTGGCCGACGATCTCGAGGTCGTCGACATCGTGCTCAACCGTTGGAAGGGCGAGCGCGGCTCGATCGCCGCCCTGTCGCGCACCATCGCCGAGGCGGCCGAGGAGGGAGACGAGGCCTGCCGCGCCATCCTGCAGGCGGCTGCCGACGAACTGGCGCTCGTGGTGGAGGCGACGCGCCGGCGCCTCGGCTTCGCCGACGAGGAGCGCGTGCCCGTGTCCTATTCCGGCGGTGTGTTCTCCGCCGGCGCCGCTCTGATGGACCGGTTCCGCCGCGGGCTGGACCTCGCGCCGGGCGCCTACGAACTGCGCAAGCCGCTGTTCGCGCCCGTCATCGGTGCGGCGCTCTACGCCGCCGGCCTCGCCGGCACACCGCTCGGGCCGGCCGCCCTCGACCATTTGAAAGAGACCGCAAGCCGCAGCTGACACGCGGCACGACACGGGAGGACCAACCATGACAACGAGGCCGAACGGCAGCTGGATCTTCTACACCTTCATGCTCGTGCTGTTCTGGGGCGTCTGGGGAGCGTTCTCGGCGCTGCCGACGCAATGGTACGGCTATCCCGACCAGATGGTCTACGTCGTCTGGGCCTTCACGATGCTCATCCCCTGCGCCGTCTCGCTGCGCGGCGTCGCCCTCGATCGCCGCGCCGTCGCGGCGGGCTACGGGCTCGCGACCGGGCTGACCGGCGCAGGCGGCCAGTTGCTGCTCTTCAAGGCGCTGACGGTGGGGCCGGCCTATCTCATCTTCCCCGTCATCTCGATCTCGCCGGCGATCACGGTGGTGATGGCGTTCCTCATCCTGCGCGAGCGCATCGTCCCGCTCGGCCTTCTCGGCGTCGTGCTGGCGCTGGTGTCGATCGTGATGTTCTCGATCTCCGGCGGCGACGCCAACACGGCCGACACCGGGGTCTGGCTGCTGATGGCGGTGGTGATCTGCCTCTGCTGGGGCGTGCAGGCCTTCCTCATGAAGAAGGCGGCGCTGGCCGGCGTCAACGACGGCACGACCTTCGCCTACATGACGCTGAGCGGGCTGCTCCTCGTGCCCGTCGCGCTCGCGATGATGACCGCGCCCGCCACCGGCTACCCTTGGGCCGCCATCGGCCTCACCACGGCGACGCAGCTTCTCAACGCGGTCGGCGCGCTCTTCCTCGTGATGGCGCTCAGCCGCGGCAAGGCCGTGATCGTGGCGCCCTGCACCAACGCGCTGGCGCCCGTGCTGACGATCGTGCTCTCACTCGCCTTCTACGGCACCCTGCCCTCGCTCGCGAGTTTCGCGGGCATCGTGCTGGCGCTCATTGGCTCGACGCTCATGGTCTACAGCGAGGAGCGCAGGGCTTGACGATCATTCGTGATCGTCGGCCTCGTCGTCGCCCTGCAGCCGGCCCCGCCGCCAGTAGGCGACCGCTAGATGCTGGCCTTTCTTGAGGCCACGCTCCTTGCGGCAGTGATGCCGGATCTCCTTGAACGCCGCGAACTCCGCGGCCGCCCAGACATAGACGCCGCCCTCGTCCGGCCACGCCGCCGAGCGAGCGGCCTCGATCAGGAGATCGGTGGTCCCAGGCGGCCGGTCGCCGCGATGCAGCCAGTGCACCTCGAATCCGGCGGGATGGCGCAGCGCCTGCTCCTCCCCGGCGTCGGCGACCTCCAGAAAGGCCTGTCCGCGAGCATTGGCCGGCAGGGTCTCCAGCATCCGCGCGATGGCCGGCAGCGCCGTCTCGTCGCCGAGCAGCAGCGTCCAGCCGGCCGGCTTGGTTCCGTCGCCGCCCGGCCCGAGAATGCCCACGCGATCGCCCGGCCGGGCCTCGCAGGCCCAGCGGCAACCGACGCTCGGCGGCTCGTGTAGCGCGACGTCGATGTCGAGATGCCCTGCATCCGGGTCGATCGCCCGGATCGTGTAGACGCGCGTCGCCAGCGTATCCTCACCCGTCGGCCAGACCGGCAGCGCGGCGGCGCCCGCATGCGGCCAGACGGGTGCACGTCCCGCCGGCGGAATCGCCAGCCGGACGTGCAGGCCGCCGGTCGCGAATCGCGCGAGCTCGGCACCGGCCAGCCGCACGCGGCGCATGCGCGGCGTCACGTCGAAGGCCGAGACCACGCGCATCTCGCGAAAATGGGCGAGATCGCGCGTGCCGGCGCCGTCGCCGCTCCAGCGAAGGTCCGGGCACCGGTCGCCGAGAATGTGCTGCACGTAATAGGCGGCGGTTCCCTTGGCGATGCCGAGCGCCCCGGCCTCCTCGCCCTCCACGTCGATCCGCAGCACCGAGCCGCGAAAGTCCAGCCGGGTGCGCGCGCCGTAGAGATCGATCACCGTCGCCTCGCCGAGGACCGCATCCGTCGGGATCGCGTCCGGCAGATGCGCCTTCAGGTGTTCGAGAAAGCCATGAGGGTCGTCGAGCGGCACATCGAGCCGCGAGGTCAGCACGCCCATTCGCCGTCTCCTTCCCCGCGGCCGCCGTGCCGTTCGTCGATCCGCAGGCCTCGCTGTGACATCGCTGTTCCTCGCTCGCTGCTCTGCTCGTAATCAAACATGACCAGCTCCGTCAACAATCACGCCCGCCCGGCGCAGAACCGTTCGGCCTCGACAATCGCGCCGGGTTATGATGGCTAGGCGCGCCTTCGGGCCTCGCGGCCCAGATGGTCCGCCCTTTCTCGACGACGGAGTCGCCCTCGATGCGCCAACATTTGCGAACCGCCCTCGTCTCGGCATGCTTCGCCCTCGCGACCATGGCGGCAGGCGTCCCGGTTCCAGCCGCAGCAGCGCCGCGCGACGACGTGACGATCGGCATGGGCATCGAGCCCGCCGGCCTCGACCCGACGATCGCGGCACCCGCAGCCATCGGCCAGGTCGTCTGGCAGAACGTCTTCGAGGGCCTGACGCGCATCGACGAGAGCGGCGCGGTGCGCCCGCAGCTCGCCCGCGAGTGGACGGTTTCGCCGGACGGACGCACCGTGACCTTCCGGCTCGTGGAAGGCGCGATCTTCCACAATGGTGCGGCCTTCGATTCCGCGACGGCCAAGTTCTCGCTCGACCGGGCGCGCGGCGAGGCCTCGACCAACCCGCAGAAGCAGTTCTTCACGGGCATCGAATCGATCGAGACGCCCGACCCCGCGACGCTGGTGCTGCAGCTGAAGGCGCCCTCCGGCAACCTTCTCACCTGGCTCGGATGGCCCGCGAGCGTGATGGTGGAGCCCGGTTCGGCCGAGACCAACCGCGCGCAGCCGGTGGGCACCGGCCCCTTCCGCTTCGCCGAGTGGCGGCAGGGAGACCGGGTCCGCCTCGTGCGTAGCGAGACCTATTGGGACAAGTCGGCGGCCCCGGTGCTGGCGAGCGCAACGTTCCGATTCATCACCGATCCGCAGGCGCAGGCCGCCGCCATGCGCGCCGGAGACGTCGATGCCTTTCCCGAGTTCGGCACGCCCGAACTCTTCGCCGCCTTCGAGACGGACGGGCGTTTCGCCGCCGTCGCGGGCAACACCGAACTGAAGGTCGTCGCCGGCCTCAACGAGCGTCGCAAGCCGTTCGACGATCCGCGCGTGCGCCGCGCGCTGATGATGGCGATCGACCGGCAGGCGCTGGTGGACGCGGCCTGGGGCGGCTACGGCACGCCGATCGGCAGCCACTACACGCCGAACGGTCCAGGCTTCCGCGACCTCACCGGCGTCGCCCCCTACGACCCGGACGCCGCGAAAACCCTGCTGGCGGAGGCCGGCTATCCCGATGGCTTTACGATGACCATTCGCAGCCCGCAGATGGCCTACGCCACACGGTCGGCCGAGATCCTGCAAGGGTTCCTCGCCGAGATCGGCGTGACGCTGATCATCGTGCCGACCGAGTTCCCCGCGGTCTGGGTCGATCAGGTGCTGAAGGGCCACGACTTCGACATGACCATCGTCGCCCATGCCGAGCCGATGGACATCGGCATCTACGCCCGGCCCGACTATTATTTTGGCTATCGCAATCCCGAGTTCGACGCGCTGATCGCGCAGGCCGAGGCCAGCGTCGACGAGGCCCGTCGGCTGTCGCTCTACGGCGAGGCACAGGCGCGTCTCGCCCAGGATCTTCCCGCCCTCTACCTCTTCGTGATGCCGAAGCTCGGGCTGTGGGACAAGCGGCTGGACGGGCTCTGGCACGACGAGCCCATCCCCTCGAACGACCTCACCGACGTGCGCTGGCGCGAATAGGCGCCACGGGTGGCTTCTCGCGCATGATGGCCTCGCTCGCGCGGCGAACGGCGATCCTCCTCGCCCTTCTCGTCGCGGTCTCTGCGATCGTCTTCGCGGTGATGAACCTCCTGCCGGGCGATCCGGCGGCGGTGATGCTCGGCACCGCCGCCCGCCCCGACACGCTGGCGGCGCTTCGCACCGAGCTCGGCCTCGACCAACCCCGCGTGCTGCGCTGGCTCCGATGGCTGGCGGGGGTGGTGCACGGCGACTTCGGACGCTCGATCACCTACGGCGTGCCGGTGTCCGACCTCGTCGCCCAGCGACTGGTGGTGACGCTGCCGCTCGCGGCCTCGGCGCTGCTGCTCGCGGTCGGCATCGGCCTGCCGCTCGGCATCCTCGCAGCGTCGCGGCGCGGGTCGCCGAGCGATCACCTCGCCGCGGTCTTCGCGCAACTCGGCGTCGCACTGCCCAACTTCTGGATCGGGCTTCTGCTCGTCCTCCTCGTCTCGTCGCATCTCGGCTGGCTGCCGGCGGGGGGCTTTCCCGGTTGGAGTGCCGGAGCGTCCGCCGTCTCGTCGCTCGCTCTGCCGACGCTCGCGCTCGCGCTGCCGCAGGCGGCGGTGCTGACGCGCGTCACGCGCGCCGCCGTGCTGGATACCGCCGGCGAGGATTTCATGCGCACGGCGCTCGCCAAGGGCCTGTCGCGACGCGCCGCGCTTCTGCGTCACGGCGTGCGTAACGCCCTCATTCCCGTGGTCACCGTGATCGGCCTGCAATTCTCCTATCTCCTCGCCGGAACGGTGCTGGTGGAGAACGTCTTCGCCCTGCCCGGCCTCGGGCAGCTCGCCTATCTCGCTCTGCAGCAGCGCGATCTCATGACGGTTCAGGCCGTGGCCCTGCTGTTCGCCGGCAGCGTCGTGGTGGTCAACGGGCTCGTCGATCTCCTCCATCTCTGGATCGACCCGCGCCTGAGGTCGCAGGCATGAGCCGCCGGCTCAACGCCCGCCTCGTCGCCGGCGGCGGCCTCGTCGGGCTGCTTGCCGCGGTCGCGCTTCTGGCGCAGGTCTGGACGCCCGTCGCCCCGCCGCTGCGCATGCGCCTCGCCGCCCGCTTCCACGCTCCGATCGAGAGCGGATGGCTCGGCACCGATCAGCTCGGACGGGACATCCTGTCGCTCGTGATGCTCGGCGCCGGAAACTCGCTGCTCGTCGCGGTTCTCGCGGTGTCGGCGGGGGCGCTCGTCGGTTGCGCGGTCGGGCTCCTCGCCGCCGAGCGGCCGGGCTGGGCAGATGGGCTTGCGATGCGCTGTATGGACGTGCTCTTCGCCTTTCCGCCTGTGCTCTCGGCGATGATGCTCGGCGCGGCGCTCGGCACGGGGTTCGCCAGCGCGGTGACGGCCATCGCCGTGTTCATCGTGCCGGTCTTCGCGCGCGTGACGCGGGCCGGCGCCCGGCGCATCCTGGCGCGGGATTTCGTAGCCGCCGCCCGCTCTCTCGGGGTCGGCGGCGCCGCCATCGCGCGCCGGCACGTGCTGCCCAACATCGCGGGAGATCTTGCGGTGCAGGCGTCGATCCAACTCGGCCTCGCCATCGTCACCGAGGCGGGCCTCGGCTTTCTCGGCCTCGGCCTGCCGCCGCCCGCGCCCTCCTGGGGCCGGATGCTCGCGGACTCGCAGACCTATCTCGCCAGCGCACCCTGGCTCGCGATCGTGCCGGGCTGCGCCATCGCCCTCGCCGTGCTCGGCTTCCAGCTGCTCGGCGACGGCCTGCGCGACGCGTTCGACCCCCGCCAAAGCGGCGGGCGTCGCTAGTTGCTCGTGCGGCGCAGATCAGCGATGACGGGCCAATGGTCGGATGCGGCGCGGGCGCCAACGGGCGGCGCAACGGCCGTGAGTGAAAGGCCGGCGCTCGCATAGATCCGATCGAAGGCGACGAGCGGACGTCGCACCGGCCAGGTCAGCGACCGCAGCGACACCGGGAAATCTTGCGCAAGACGCCGGTGGACGCCGCCGTCGCTGCGCCATTCGTTGAAGTCACCCAGCGCGACGGTTGCGCCGCCGCCGCGCGGCAGCGACAGCAGGAAATCGGCCTGCGCCCGCCGCGCGGCCGGCCTCAGGCCGAAATGGGCGGCAAGCACCCGCAGCGGGCCGATCGGCGTGTCCACCGTGGCGTCGATCAACGCACGCGGCTCCAAGCCCGGTCCGGGCAGCAACCGAACCTCGGCGCCGAGGATGGGCCAGCGACTCCACAGGGCGTGGCCGTAGGCTTTCTCGCCCGAGCCGAAAAGCCGGGCCTCGACGATCCCTTGCGGCCATCGCCTCGCCAAGCGCTCGAACGCGCCCGGCAGGCGCCCGAGATGCGAGCGCCCGTCCACCTCCTGAAGCGCGACGATGTCGGCACCGAAGCCGTCGATCAGATCGAGCGTGCGGTCGGGGTCGGGCCGCCGGCCCTCGCCCTTGAAGCCATGAATGTTCCAGGTGGCCAGTCGAATGGCCGGCCCATCGTCAGCGGGCGACATGGTCGCCGACGCCGCGCCCCGTCACCGTCTGCAGGATCAGGACGAGATCGCCGAGGAAGGAGCGCTCGGCGAGGTAGCGGGCATCGGCCTCCGCAAGGCGCCGGGGATCGGCCATGTCGATGTCGTGCACCTGCGCCAATCCCGTGATGCCCGGCCGCAGCGCGTAGACCCCGCGCGCCGCCCGCTCATGGATCACCTCGGCCTGCATGGGCAGGCTCGGTCGAGGGCCGACGAGGCTCATCTCGCCCTTCAGGACGTTCCAGAGCTGCGGCAGCTCGTCGAGCTTCCACTTGCGCAGGGTCGTGCCGAGCGGCGTCACGGCCGAACTCGGCGTGTCGTGCGTCGCGGCATTGGCCGTGTCGGCGCGCATGGTGCGCAGCTTGTAGCAGACGAAGATCCGCTGGTGCCGGCCGACGCGCGCCTGCGCGAACAGGCCCGGCCCGTCGCTGTCGCGGCGGATGCGCCAGGCGAGGATGGCGATCGGCAGCGCGAAGACCAGGAGGCCGCCGAGACTTGCCACGATGTCGAACACGCGCTTCATGGCGCCAGCGATTGCAGCAAGAACGCCGCCGGGGCAAGCGCCGGCGCAGCGAGGACCAGTCGACCCATGCGCATTCTCGTCTCCGGCGCAGCCGGCTTCGTCGGCCGAACGCTCGTTCCCACCCTCCAAGCGCGCGGCCACGAGGTCGTGCCGCTGCGCCGGGGCGAAGGCGGCGTGCCGGCAGATCTCGCCGAGATCGGTGCCTGGACGGGCTGGCCGACCGGGATCGACGCGGTGGTGCATCTGGCCGCGCTCAACCCGCAACGGGGCGAGCGCGCGGCCGATGACGACGCCGCGCTGATGCGCGCCAACGGCGCGGGCACGAAGGCGCTGGCCGCGCGCGCGGCTCGCGAAGGCGTCGGGTGCTTCGTCTTCGCCTCCACCAATCTCGTGCACGCGCCGAGCACGGCTCCGGTCGACGAGGACGCAAGGCTCGCGCCGCAGAACGCCTATGCCGCCTCGAAGCGCGCGGGCGAAGAGGGCCTTCGACAGGCGCTGGCGGGCACGCCGACGCACGCCGTGGTGCTGCGCCTGCCGCCGGTCTACGGGCCGGGCGGGCGCGGCGGGCTGGCGATGGTGCTCAAGCTCGCGCGCAGCCCGCTGCCCCTGCCCTTCGCGCGATCCTCGGCCCGGCGCTCGCTCCTCTCGGTCGCCAACGCCGCGGATGCCCTCGCGATCGCCGTCGAGCACGAGACGCTGGCGGGCACGTTTCTCGTCGCGGACGGCCCGCCGTGGCGGATCGGCGATCTCGTCGCCTACGTTCGCCAGCTGAAAGGGCGCTCGCCGCGGCTGGTCGGCGCGCCGCTGCCGCTGCTGCGGGCCGCCGCCGGCGCCCTCGGTCAGCGCGCCACGTTCGATCGGCTGTTCGCCGACTTCGTGATGGACGACCGGCGCTTCCGTGCGGCCACCGGCTGGCATCCCCCGCAAAGCGTCGAGACGGCGCTGCGAGAAACGGTGCGAACGCCTTGAACCCGCCTGCGTCCCTTCGGTATCCTGCTGCGATGAGCGACCACGCGCCGATCGACCCCGCCAAGCTGCAGCGCCAGAAACGTCTGGAAGAGACGCTGAAGGAGAACCTGAAGCGCCGCAAGCAGCAGGCGCGCGCCCGCTCGGACGCCCCACCCGTCGCCCCGGCCAACGAGGTGCCCGCCGGCGAAGACGAACGTTGAAGGCCGCGAGCCATGCAGTCTCCGCAAGGCAGGCGCAGCAGGCTCGCCGCAGGCTTGGACATTCTGTCCGTGGACTTTGGAAACGCTCGATCTTAGAACGCTTCTCACGAAGGAGTTCTGGATGATCGACTATCAATCCCACTTCGAGTCCGCGATCGAAGCGCTGCATGCCGAGCGTCGCTACCGCGTCTTCGCCGAGCTCGAACGGATCGCCGGCCGCTTTCCTGCCGCGCTCTGGCACCATGACGGCGGAACGCGCGAGATCACCGTCTGGTGCTCGAACGACTATCTCGGCATGGGCCAGCACCCGTCCGTCATCTCGGCGATGACCGAGACTGCGCAGGGCATGGGCTCGGGCGCCGGCGGCACGCGCAACATCTCCGGCACGCACCATCCGATCGTCGCGCTGGAGCGCGAGCTCGCCGATCTCCACGGTAAGGAAGCCGCGCTCGTCTTCACGTCCGGCTTCGTGTCCAACGAGGCGTCGATCTCGACCATCGCCAAGCTGCTGCCGGACTGCCTGATCCTCTCGGACGAGCTGAACCACGCTTCGATGATCGAGGGCGTGCGCAAGTCCGGCTGCCGCAAGCAGGTGTTCCGGCACAACGATCTCGGCCATCTCGAAGAGCTGCTGAAGGCCGCCGACCCCGCGCGGCCGAAGCTGATCGTCTTCGAGAGCGTCTATTCGATGGACGGCGACATCGCGCCGATCGCCGAAATCTGCGATCTCGCCGAGCGCTACAACGCGATGACCTATATCGACGAGGTGCACGCGGTCGGCATGTACGGCGCGCGCGGCGGCGGCATCAGCGAGCGCGACGGCGTGGCGCATCGGCTCGACGTGATCGAGGGTACGCTGGCCAAGGCCTTCGGGGTTCTCGGCGGCTACATCGCGGGCTCGCGGGCGCTGGTCGACTCCGTGCGCTCCTACGCGCCGGGCTTCATCTTCACCACCGCGCTGCCGCCGGCGCTCGCCGCCGCGGCGGTCGCCTCGATCCGCCACCTCAAGGCCTCCGGCACCGAGCGCGAAGGCCAGCAGCGACAGGCCGCGCAGGCCAAGCGTGCCTTCGCGGTCGCCGATCTGCCGGTGATGGCGTCCGACACGCATATCGTGCCGATCCTCGTGGGCGATGCCGAGCTCTGCAAGAAAGCCAGTGACCGGCTGCTCGAAGTTCACGGCATCTACATCCAGCCGATCAACTACCCCACCGTGCCGCGCGGCACCGAGCGGCTGCGCGTGACGCCGACGCCGCTCCACGACGACGCGCTGATCGCGGCACTGACGGCGGCGCTGGTCGAGACCTGGAACGCCGTGGGAATTCCCTTCGCCAGCGAACAGCAGCCCGCCGAGACGCAGCGCGAGCGCACGCCTGCGCTTCTGGTGGCGCAGGCCGGCGGCTGATCGCCTTTACGGCGATCGGGATGAGGCACGAGGGCCGGACGTCGTCCGGCCCTTTTTCGTTCAGCGCGGCGGATCGCCGTCCTCGGTATCGCGCGCCGCTTCCGCCGGGGCCCCCTGCCGGGCGACGATGCTGGCATTGCTGACGGTGCGCGGCAGGCGCCGCGCCAGCACCGGCACGAGCAGGGCGAGCGCGACGAAGCGCACGACGTGGTGGGCCGCGACATAGGCGGGATCGAGATCGAACTGAAAGGCCAGCACCGTCAGCGCCTCCAGCGCGCCCGGCGCGTAGGCCAGCGCGATCTTGCCGAAGGAGATGCCAAGAAGGGCCAGCGCCGCCAGCCCGGCCAAGCCCGACAGCACGATGCCGATCGCGAAGGCGCCGAGCGAGGCCGGCAGCAGTTCCACCATGGCGCGCCGATCCTCGCGCCGCAGCCGGCCGCCGATGGTGCAGCCGAGCACCACGAGCGCGGGAATGGCGATCCATTGCGGAATGGCGACGGGCGCGATCTCGGTGCCGTGCAGCAGCGCGCTGCCGATGAGCGCTCCGAGGATCAGCCCGCCGGGCACGCGCGAGCGGATGCCGATCCACGCGAAGGCGAGGCAGACGCCGACCAGCGCCGCATATTGCCAGGGCGCGCCCACGATGCCGCCGCGAAGGCCGGTCTGCAGCGCCTCGCCGCCCTCCAGCCAGCCGAGAAGTGGCGTGAGGACGCCGATGAGGAGCAGGAGGCGCGTCGATTGAACCACGATGATGCGGGTCATGTCGGCCCGCGTCTCGGTGGCGGCCGCCAGCACGAAGGACATGGCGCCCGGCAGCGACGCGAAGAGCGCGGTCTCGCGGTCCCAGCCGAAGACGCGCTGCAGGAAGAGATTGGTGGCGACCACCACGCCAGCGACGCCGATCATCTGGATGGCGAAGGACAGCGGCCAGAGCGTCAGCTGGTTCACCACGTCCGGCGTGACGCCGGATCCCGCCTGAATGCCGAGCACGAAGAACGTCGCGTCGCGCACCCGCGCGGGAATGTGGATCGGCACGCCCGCGAGGCTCGCGGCCGCCACGGCGACGGTGGCGCCGAGCAGCCAGGCGACCGGCAGGTCCACGAAGGCCGCAAGCGCGCCGCCAGCGCCGCCAAGCACAAGCGTCAGAGCCAGACGACCGAGGGAAGCGACGGCCGGCTTCACCCCTGGCGCCCGATCCAGTCCGCGATGCGCCGGGCGGCCTCCTCCACCTCGTCCAGCCGCCGGTGGAAGCAGGCGCGCAGGTAGCGCCCCGTCGTCGGCGCGAAGGCGGTGCCGGGCGCGAGGCCGACGCCGGCCTCGTCCACCAGCCGGAAGGCCGCGGCATAGCCGTCCTCGATCCCGTCGATCGCGAAGAAGGCGTAGAACGCGCCTTCGGGCCGGGAGATCTGCACCCGGTTGGTGGCGAGGAGGATGTTGCAGAAGATGTCGCGCGCCTTGTGCGCCCGCGCGATCTGCTCTTCCACGAAGGCCTCGCCGCCCTCGACCGCCGCCACCGCGCCGCGCTGCATGAAGGCCGCGACGCCGGAATTCGAATACTGAATGAGGTTCTCGATGAGATTGCCGAAGCTCTCCGGCGCCTCGATCCAGCCGATCCGCCAGCCGGTCATCGCCCAGTTCTTCGAGAAGGAATTGATGAAGATCAGCGGATCGCCGTCCTGCATCTCGTCGTGGAACGACGGCGCGCGGGCGCCTGCATAGTAGAAGCGGGAGTAGATCTCGTCGGCGATCACGAAGATGCCGCGCTCGCGCGCCAGTTCGAGGATCGCCGCGATGGTGGCCCGGTCGGCGGTCCAGCCGGTGGGGTTGTTCGGCGTGTTGACGAAGATCGCCTTGGTGCGCGGGGTGACGGCGGCGCGCAGCCGGTCGAGATCGAGGCTCCAGCCGGCCTCGCCGAACTCCAGCGAGACCTCGACGGGCGTCGCGCCCGACAGCCCGGCGGCGGCCGCGAAATTGGGCCAAAGCGGCGCGACGAAGAGGATCTCGTCGCCCTCTCCCACCAGCGCGGACACCACCGTCTGGATCGCATGCATGCCCGATCCCGTGACGAAGATCCGCTCGGCGCTCGTCTCGCGGCCGTAGAGCCGCGTCGTATAGTCGGCCAGCGCACCGCGCAGCTCGGGAATGCCGCGCTGCCAGGTGTAGAAGGTCTCGCCGCGCTTCAGCCCCTCGGCGGCGGCATCCGCGATGAAGGCGGGCGTCGGCAGGTCGCCCTCGCCCGCCCAGAGCGGGATCAACCCTTCGCGCAGGCGGCCGTGGTTGATCACGGCGACGATGCCGCTTTCCGGCGCTGCGAGGGCGCCGGGACGAAGTCGATGCAGATGGCTCATCCCTAGGGGTCTCACAGATCGTTCGCGCCGCCGACGATCCGGTGGCCAATGACGCTCCGACTCGATCTTTCAAAGGCGTGCGTCAACCCCTCGCGGACGATGCATGACGATCGGCGAGGCGCCGTCAGAAGTCGGTGCCGGGCACCTGACCGGGCCGCGCGGTGCCGCCCTTGGCAAGGAGATCGCGGATCTCTTCGAGGAGCTTTTCCTCGCGCGGCACGTCCTTGGCCTCGGGGGGCTTGGCCTCCTCCTTGCGCTTCAGGCGGTTCATGCCCTTCACCACCATGAAGAGGACGAAAGCGACGATGAGGAAGTTGATGAGCAGCGTGAGGAAGTTGCCGTAGGCCAGGACCGGACCCTGCTCGCGCGCCTGCGCCAGCGTCGCCGCGGTGACGCCCCCGCCGAGGCCGACGAACTTGTTGGTGAAGTCGACGCCGCCGGTGGCGAGCCCGACGATCGGCATGATGAGATCGGCGACGATCGAATTGACGAGCCCCGAGAAGGCGGCGCCGATGATGATGCCGATCGCGAGATCGACCATGTTGCCCTTGAGGGCGAATTCCCGGAATTCCTTCAGCATGGATCTCGCTCTCCTCGCCCCGTCGCATCGTCACGACGGCGTGAGGATGCCGCCGCTTCACACGCGCCGCAACCAGCACGAGCGCGCGCCACGCCTCAATCGCGTGCCGTCCCCAGGTAATGCAGCACGACGTCGCGCACATGGCGCCGGGAGCGATGCTCCACGACGTAGAGCCCCTGCCAGGTCCCGAGCACCATGCGCCCGCCCTCCACGGGAATCGACAGGCTGGTGTCGGTGAGTGCGGTCTTCACGTGCGCCGGCATGTCGTCCGGTCCCTCGATCGTGTGGATGTAGGGAGCGTCGGCCGGCGCGAGCCGGTCGAGGGTGTCGAGAAGATCGACCCGCACGTCCGGGTCGGCGTTCTCCTGGATCGTGAGCGAGGCCGAGGTGTGCCGGATGAAGACGGTGAGCAGCCCGTCGCGGGCGCCCTGTCGCCGCAGCACGTCGGCAACAGTGGAGGTGATCTCGCGCATCTCGCGCCCGCGCGTCTCGATCGAGAGCCGCTCGAGGAACTGGCGGTCGGGTGTCTGCATGTCGCTCTCCGGTTCGGCGCGCAAGGCGGCTTCGCTGCGCCGCGCGTGCTGCTACAATGCGCCGAACGCCGAGAGCGTTCACGAAAGAGACCTACCCGATGCCGACCCCCGACGCCTTCGGGCCCGACGACCCGGAACTCGCCGCCATGAACGCCGAGATCGCCGCCTTCCAGGCCGCTCGCCCCTCGCCCTGGAGCCTGCCGCTCGACGTCGTGCGCCAAGCCCGCCGCGAGGGCCGCGGCGTCTTCCCGGCGCTGGTGCCCGATCCCGCGGCGTGCGAGAGCCTTCTGCGTGGGCGCGGCGGGCATTCCATTCCGCTGCGCGTCCTGCGGCCCACGTGCCGGCCCGAGCGCGGCACCTATCTGCATTTCCACGGCGGCGGCTGGGTGTTCGGCGAAGCCGTCGAGAACGACCCGCGCCTGCGGGCGCTCGCGGAGGCGACGGGCCTCGCGGTGGTGTCGGTCGATTATCGCCTCGCACCCGAGCATCCCTTTCCGGCCGGACCGGACGATTGCGAGGATGCCGCGCTCGCGCTCGCCGCCGGGAGAATCGACGATCTGCCCACCGGCTTCCTGGCGATCGGCGGCGAATCGGCGGGCGCGCATCTGGCCGCCGTCACGCTCCTGCGTCTGCGCGACCGGCACGGACTGACCCCCTTCGCGGGCGCCAATCTCGTGGCCGGCTGCTTCGACCTGTCGATGACCCCAAGCGTACGCCGCTTCGGCGGAGAGCGGTTGATCCTGAACACCGGCGACGTCGAGGCCTTCGCCACGCGCTTCGTGCCGCCCGAGTTCGACCGGCGCGACCCCGCCGTCTCGCCGCTCTACGCGGATCTAACCGGCCTGCCGCCCGCACTTTTTACGGTGGGAACGCGCGATCTGCTGCTGGACGACACGCTGTTCATGGCCTCCCGCTGGCAGGCGGCGGGGAACGGGACGACGCTCTCGGTCTGGCCCGGCGGATGCCATGTGTTCCAGGCCTTCGCCTCGCGGGCCGCCGATGCGTCGATGGGCGAGATGAACCGCTTTCTCGCCGCGAGCTGCGACGCCCATGCGACACGTTCGGCCGCAGCGCCCGCGGCGGCGCCGCGAGATTGATTTTCGCGTCCGTCTCTGGCACGCGAATCCCATGGTTTCACACGCTCCCATCTACAAATTGACGCCGCGCGCGGATTGGCTCGAAGCCGAGGCGACGGGCCGCTTCGAGGGGGCGCCGGTCGATCTCGCCGACGGCTTCATCCATCTCTCGACCGGCGCCCAGCTGCGCGAGACGGCGCGGCGCCATTTCGCTGGCGTCGTACCGCTCGTCATGGTGGCCGTCGATCCGGCGCCCCTGGGCGAGGCGCTGCGCTGGGAGCCCTCGCGCGGCGGCGACCTCTTTCCGCATCTCTACGCCCCCCTGCCGCTCGATGCCGTGCTCTATGTCGAGGACATTCCGGTGGATGCGGACGGCGCGCATGTGTTTCCTGCGAGCGTTCGATGAGCCGGCTCTACCGGGCGGCCCGCCCGCTGCTCTTCAAGCTCGACGCCGAGCGCGCGCACTGGCTCTCGGTCGAGGCGTTGAAGCGCGGGCTGGTGTCGCGCCGCGACATTCCGCTCGATCCGCGTCTGAGGGTGAGCGTGGCCGGCCTCACCTTTCCCAATCCGCTCGGGCTCGCCGCAGGTTACGACAAGAACGCCGAGGTGCCCGATGCGGCGCTGCGGCTCGGCTTCGGCTTCGTGGAGATCGGCACCGTCACGCCCCTGCCACAGGAGGGCAACGCCAAGCCGCGGGTCTTCCGGCTGCCGGAATCCTTCGCCGTCATCAACCGGCTGGGCTTCAACAACGAGGGCCATGCCGAGGTCGCCGAGCGGCTGGAGGCACGGGCGCGCAAGGCCGGCATCGTCGGCATCAATGTCGGCGCCAACAAGGATTCGACCGACCGGGTGGACGACTACGTCACCGGCATCCATCGCTTCGAGGCGCTCGGCAGCTACCTGACGATCAACATCTCGTCGCCCAACACGCCGGGCCTGCGCAACCTGCAGAAGGGCTCGGACCTCGACGACCTGCTGAAGCACGCCGTCGCCGCGCGCGACGGCGCCGCCGCGATCGCCGCGACGGAGCGCAAGCCGCTGTTCCTCAAGGTCGCGCCCGACCTGTCGCTCGACGACGTCGCCGCGATTTCGGAGACGGCACTAAAGCGCGGCGTCGACGGGCTGATCGTCTCCAACACGACGCTCTCGCGCCATGGCGTCGAGGGCCGGCGCAACGCCGACGAGCAGGGCGGCCTGTCGGGCCGGCCGCTCTACACGCGCTCGTCCTATGCCGTGGCCGCCTTCCGCCGGGCGCTCGGGCCGGACTTCCCGATCATCGGCGTCGGCGGCGTGGAGAGCGCGCGCACGGCGCTCGGCAAGATGGAGGCGGGCGCCGATCTCGTGCAGCTCTACACTGCGCTCGTGTATTCCGGGCCGGAGCTGCCGATCCGCATCCTCGACGGCATGAGCCGCTATCTCGACAAGTCCGGCGCCGACACGATCCGCGAGATCCGCGACACGAAGGTGGACGAGATCCTCGACCGCGAGCCGCCGCTCGGCTGGGAGGTCGCGCGCGCCTGACCGCCCGACAATCCAGATGAAGCGACTGGGCTTCATACCGGAGACGGCGGACGAGATGGTGCGAACTCGCTGTCTCGCCGGGCGGGGGTCATCGCCAACAGGAAAAGACCGCGCGCGCCAAGAAACAAAGTCAGCGCTGCCCACAGCCCATGATTGCCGAGGATCGGCACCAGCAGATAGGCCGCCGCGACGAAGACCGCGACGGAGGCAAGCATCATGTTGCGCATCGTGCGAGACCACGTGGCGCCGATGAACACCCCGTCCATGACAAAGGCGAGGGCCCCCGCCAGCGTCGCCGCCGCCGTCCACGCGACGAAGGGCGCCGCGCCCTCGCGCAGCGTCTCGTCGGTAGTGAGAAGCCCGACGAAACCGGGACCGCCTGCGAAAAGCAGCAGGCCGATGGCCGCTGCAAACGCGATGCCCCAACCGATCGAGAGCTTCAGCGCCCGGTCGAAGGCGGGGCGCCAGAAGGCCCCGACCGCGCGCCCCACCAGTTGCTCGGAGGCCGTCGCCAAACCGTCGAGGAAGTAGGAGCCGGTCATCAGCAGGTTGAGAAGGATGCCGTTCACCGCAAGCGTCACCGCACCGAGCCCGGCCCCGAAGCGGGTGAACAGCGCGTAGGTGCCGACGAGGCAGAAGGAGCGGATCATGATATCGCCGTTCAGCGCCAGCATGCGAGTAAAGCCCGCGCGACGCAGGATGTCGGCCCGCCCGACGCTCGGACGCCGCCGAAAATCCGCGACGACCAACATCAGCCCGAGCACCGCGCCGATCGCCTCGCCGGCCACGGCACCGAAGGCGACGCCGCGCACGCCCCCGCCGAGCACGAGGCCGAACATGATGGCGAAGCCGATATTGCCGAGATTGATGGCGATCTGCAGGCCGAGCCCACGCCCCGAGCGGCCGAGCCCCAGGAGATGGCCGAGCAGCACGTAGTTCACGAGGGCGAAGGGCGCCGCGAGAAGGCGGATCTCGACATAGGCGCGCATCGCCGCGGCCACCGGCGGCTCCGGCGCGATGGCGAGAAGCCCGAGCGCGATCACCGCCGGCGCCGCGACGACAAGCGCGAGGCCGATCAGCCCGGCGAGCACGAGCGCCCGCCAGAAGACCGCGACGATCTCACGCTCGTCGGCTTCGCCCAGCGCCTGCGCCGTCAGGCCGGTGGTGCCCGCGCGCAGGAAGTTGAAGCTGGCGAAGGCGACATCGAAGACGATGGCGCCCACCACGAGGCCGCCAAGCGCCGCCGCATCGCCCATGCGCCCGACCACGGCCGTGTCGACGATGCCGATGAGCGGCGTCGTCAGGAAGGCCAGCGTCATCGGCAGGGCGATCCGCCAGATCTCGGCATGCGTCACGTCGAAGGGGCGCGCGATCCGGGCCGTGTCCTGCACCTGCATTGCCGATCTCGACTCACGCTCGGTTGTTCCCGATACGTTCTTGCCACCGACCGCCGCGACATTCAAGCCGTTGCCGGTTCGCCGCGCCATGCCCTATTTCCTGCCGGCATGGCCCTTCCCCTCGTCCACCATTCCGCCTTCGACGCGCAGTTCAGCGCCGCGCACCGGTTTCCCATGTCGAAATTCACGCGGCTGGCCGAGATCCTGGTGGCGGACGGGCTGGTGCCACATGGCTTTCACGTGCCTGCGCCGGCGCTCGTCGGCTGGCTGGAGCTGGCCCACGACCCGCGCTACGTCGAGGCCGTGCTGACCCAGACGGTGGAGGCCGCGACGGAGAAGGCGATCGGCTTTGCCGTCGACGATCGCGTCGCCATGCGCTCTCGCTGCGCCACCGGCGGCACGCTTCTCGCGGCGCGCCTCGCGCTCGACGGCGGCATCGCCTGCAACACGGCGGGCGGCAGCCACCATGCGTCCCGCGAAGGCGGCGCCGGCTTCTCGGTGTTCAACGACGTCGGCGTGGCCGCGAGCGTGCTGCTGGCCGATGGCGACGTCGGCCGCGTCCTCGTGTTCGACTGCGACGTCCACCAGGGCGACGGCACGGCGCGGATCTTCGCCGACGATCCGCTCGTCTTCACGCTGTCGATGCACGGCGAGAACAACTACCCGACCGAAAAGGCGCGCTCCGATCTCGACGTGCCCCTGCCCGACCGGATGGAGGACGCCGCCTATCTCGCCCTCCTGCCCGCGCTTCTCGAAGAGGCGCACCGCGCGGCGCGGCCGGACGTCGTGTTCTACAATGCCGGCGTCGATCCGCATGCGGACGATCGCCTCGGTCGGCTTTCGCTGACCAACGAGGGGCTCGCCGAGCGCGACAGGCGGGTCATCGGCTTCTTTCGCGAGCGCGGCATCCCGGTGGTCGGCGTGATCGGCGGCGGCTATTCGCGCGACATCGAGACCCTGGCACGGCGCCATTCCATCCTGCACCGCACCGCCGCCGAGTTCGTCTGATCGGCGGTCAGCCGCGCGAGGACTTCAACAGCCGCGACAGGAAGAAGATGGGCACCACGATCACGGCGCCGAGAATGAAATAGTCGAGCGCGCGGTTGAGCGAGCCGAAGACGCTGAACCAGGCCCAGCGGACGAGATCGACAGCGCCGTCGATCAGCT
Source organism: Aureimonas pseudogalii (assembly GCF_014196835.1). Taxonomy (GTDB): domain Bacteria; phylum Pseudomonadota; class Alphaproteobacteria; order Rhizobiales; family Rhizobiaceae; genus Aureimonas; species Aureimonas pseudogalii. The sequence goes on along the minus strand of NZ_JACIEK010000003.1, from coordinate 128,820 downwards.
CGGCGGGTCGAATGTCGAGCCACGACAGAAGCACGCCGACGAGCAGCGAGATGACGACGAGGCGCACGGCCACCGACAGCGGCGACCCGCCCAGAAAACTCGAGACCCGACCGGACATCCGCATCCTTTCCGACGTTCGACGGACCCGAGTTAGGACGGCGATCCCGGCGACACAAGGGCGGAGGATCGCCGAGGCCGGGCTCGCGACAGCCTCGGGCCCGGCTCAGCCGAGCATCGCCTGCAGCGTTTCCAGCCGGTCCGCCTCGAAGGCCGGCTTGTCCCAGCGAAGGCGCGAGACCCGCGGAAAGCGCATCGCGACGCCCGACTTGTGCCGCGTCGAGCGCGCCAGCCCCTCGAACGCCACCTCCAGCACCAGCCCGTGGTCCGGTTCGGCGCGCACCGAGCGCACCGGCCCGAAGCGCTCGGTGGTGTTGTCGCGCACGTATTTGTCGAGCAGCTTCAGCTCCTCGTCGGTGAAGCCGAAATAGGCCTTGCCCACCGGCACCAGCTCGGGGTGATCCTCCGGCCCGGTCCAGACGCCGAACGTGTAGTCGGAATAGAAGCTCGACCGCTTGCCGTGGCCGCGCTGGGCATACATCAGCACGGCGTCGATGAGATGGGGGTCCTGCTTCCACTTGAACCACGGGCCCTTCGGCCGACCGGGCACGTAGGTCGAATCCCAGCGCTTGAGCATCAGGCCCTCGATCACCGGATGCGGCGGCTCGCGGCGAAAGGCGGCGAGGTCCTTGAACCCTTCGAACGCGACGAAGGGCGAGATGTCGAAGCGTGTCGGCTCCAGATGCGCGACGAACGCGTCGAGCCGTTGGCGCCTTTCCCGAAAAGGCAGCGTGCGCAGGTCCTCCGCGCCGTCCTGCAGCAGGTCGTAGGTGCGCATAAAGACCGGATGCTTCTTCATGACGGCCGCCGACACCGCCTTGCGGTTGAGCCGCTGCTGCAGGTCGGAGAAGGTGCCGACCACGATGTCGTCTCGCGGCGGCCCCTCATGCGCGGCCACCTTCGGCGCCCCTTTGGCCGAGGACGGCCGGGCCACCAGAAGCTCGCCGTCGAGCGAACCCTCGAAGGTCATGACATCGAGAAGGTCGGGGAAGGCGCCGGAAATGTCGTCGCCGGTGCGCGAATAGAGCCGCCGCACGCCGCGCTCCACCGTCGCCTGCACGCGGATGCCGTCCCACTTCCATTCGGCGGCGTAGTCGGCGGCGGTGATGCGGCCGTAGTCGGGCTCCTCCAGCGGCTGCGACAGCATCACCGGACGAAACGGCGAGGCGGCGGCCGAGACCGGCTTCTCCGCGCGGCCCTCCAGCCAGGCGAAGAGCATCTCGTAGGGCGGCGAGAGCCCGTGCCAGAGCTCTTCGATGCCGGTGATGTCGGTCTCGCCAAAATCGGCCAGCGCCTGCTTGGCGAGGCGCGACGAGACGCCGATGCGAAGCCCCCCCGTCACCAGCTTCAGAAGCGCGTAGCGGCCGGAGGAATCCAGCCGGTCGAGCCACTCCTCCACCAACCTAGGCCCTTCCGCCCGCGTCGCGGCGTCGAGTTCCGTCACCACGTCGGCGAGCGTCGGAACGTCGTTGCGCCCGCGCGCCTCGCCGTCGTGCGGCGAGGGCCAGACGAGCGCGATCGTCTCGGCGAGGTCGCCGACATAGTCGTAGGAATAGCCGAACAGCACCTCGTCCATGCGCTCGACCATGAGAGCGCGCAGCATGGCCGGCTTCACCGAGCGGATGTCGAGCCCGCCGGTGATCGCCGCCAGCGCATAGCCGCGCTCGGGATCGGGCACGGCGCGGAAATAGTCCGCCATCAGCTTGAGCTTGCCGTTGCGCGACGGCGTCAGCACGAGGCGGTCGAGAAGTTCGGCGAAACGCTGCACGAGATCCCAGCCCTGCGATCGCCCGCCCCCATCGGCGGACCCGCTCGCAGATAGGGGCCAGGCGGCGGCGAACCAGCGGCCAGCCCGTCAGACCGTCGCGGGCATCGGCCGGGCGATGGCGTCGATCTGGCGCTGGGTGCGCCGTTCGAGATGATGGCGGGCCGTGTAGAGGGCGTCGACGTCCATGTCCGGTTCGCGCACCAGCCATTCGAGATAGTCGGTCGGCACGTCGCGGATCGGCACGCCCTTGTGCTTGCCGAAGCGAAGCCGGGCGAGCAGCGCCGGCTCGTTGGACACGCGTTCTGCGCGCGCCAGGAAATCCGCGAGATCGGCGCATCGCGGCATCAATTCGGCCGCCGTGCGGCGCAGGAGCACCGCGGTGCAGAGCGCGTCGAACAAAGCGCGGTGCGGGTGCAGCCCGGCGAGATCGGGCGCGACGTCCGAAAGGTCGAGCGGCACGTATTTCACGAGGGATTGCAGCCCGTGCGCCCGCACCTCGGGAAAGGCGCGCAGCGCCAGCTTGTAGGTGCAGAGCCAGGTGCCGGCGAGCCGCAGCCTGGACCGATCGAAGCTCGCGCGCTGCGCGGCGAAGAGGCGCGACGTCGCGAACGGCCGGACGGCCTCGGCGAAGGGCGGCGCCCCCTCCAGCATCTCGTCGCTGATCTTGTGCACACGGCGGGCGTGCGGGTTGATCTCGACCCCGCCGGGGCTGGCGAGGCTCTGCATCGGATTGAAGATCCGACCCGTCGCGAGATCGAGATCCACCGATCCGATCTCGATCACCGCATCGTCCTCCAGCCGATGGCCGGCCGTTTCCGTGTCGATGACGCGGACGACCGATTCGGGGACGACGGGGAACAATTGGGGGGCGACCGGCGCGGCAGGGAAAAGCTCGTTCATCTCAGGCGAAGATCGGCGAGCGGGGCCCATCTGGCAAGGGTGCGCGCGGTGCGCCCCCTCGTCTCAGGTTCCGGAAATGGTGAGGATCGAAAAGAACGTGTCGTCCGCCGGTTGCATGCCGAGTTCGGCGCCGCCGAACAGGTGGATCTGCCCGCCCGAGCGCGTCGCGAGCCCCACGACGTTGCCGAAATTGCCGTTGCCGGCATTCAGGGGCGCCTCGAGGTCGTAGGCGCGCTCGGGCTGATCGGCGAGGAACGACCGTCCGACCGTGAGGGAGAGGCGATCGTTGAGCGGCAGAAGGCGCAGGCGCAACCGCTCCCCCGTCAGCTTCTCGATCGTCACCGACCCGTCTGCGGCGGCGGCGACGGTGCAGCGATGCGTGCCGACCGTCTTCGCGGATTCATCGAGGAAGCCGAACCATCGAAGGGTGCACTCGGCCTCGACGGGCGTGACGTTGACCGGCGCCACCAGTGCCGGCGCGTTCGCAGCGTCGGAGCCTGCCACGCTCGCAGCGACGTCCAGTGCCTGACGCGTGCCGCCATCGGTCTCGGTGCCCTCGAGCGCCGCCAGCGTGCGCGCGATCCTCGTCGGCAGGCCGATCACCGCTTCGCGGTCGCCGTCCGAGAGCGTCGAGAGAGCGGCCTCGCACTCCTCGGCGCAGCGCCCGCCGAAGGGCGCCGCGAGGTCGCCGGTCCGCGACGCCTCCCGCGCGCCGGTCGGCATCGCCTGCGCCAGTTCGAGAGCGCCGCCCACCTCGGCGCGGCCCGACGCCTTGTCGTAGGCGCAGATCACGCTGCGCGTCGCCGTGCCGCCCGGCTCGCGACCGGCGAGGACCGCCAGGCCGAAATGCGCCGAACCGAACGGATCGACCGTCGCCGTGGCTCCATCGAGAAGCGGTGCGGCCGCTGCGAGACAGCTCGTGCTCACCGCCGCTCGAAACGTCGCCCACGCCTCGTCCGAAGACGCCATCGCCGGGCCCGCGGCCAGCGTCGCCGCCAAAAGAGCGGTAGCCGCGAGGGCACGGGCGGGCATCGGACGATCGAAGGGAATCATGAGGGCGGTCCTTTCGGGAGCGAGGATCGAACGGCTACCCCGAAACTGGGGTGAGAGCGCGGCGTATCGTCCTCACCCGCTCCTTGTCGAACACACCGCCGCTCGACAAGCGCCCCCACCGCAAACCGTTGACTGCGGGTAGGCCGTCCGTGCATCTTACGTCAACGTAAAATTTCAAGGGAGACCGCGATGACCATGCCCGCCGTGATGGATCGCCGGCTGCGCCTGCCCGCGATCGCCGCTCCGCTCTTCATCATCTCGCACCCGCCGCTGGTGGTCGCGCAGGCGAAGGCCGGCATCGTCGGCTCCTTTCCCGCCCTCAACGCCCGGCCCGTGGGGCAGCTCGACGACTGGCTGGCGGAAATCGGCGAGGCGCTGGCCGCGCATGACCGAGCGCATCCGGAGAGGCCCGCGGCCCCCTTCGCGGTCAACCAGATCGTCCACAAGTCGAACACCCGGCTGGAGGCCGACCTCGCCCTCTGCGTGAAGCACAGGGTGCCCGTGGTGATCACCTCGCTCGGCGCCGTCGCCGAGGTGAACGACGCCGTGCATTCCTACGGCGGTATCGTTCTGCACGACGTCATCCACGACCGTTTCGCGCACAAGGCCATCGAAAAGGGCGCCGACGGGCTCATCGCCGTGGCAGCCGGCGCCGGCGGCCACGCGGGCACGCTTTCGCCCTTCGCGCTCGTCGCCGAGATCCGCCGCTGGTTCGACGGCCCCCTCTTCCTCTCCGGCGCCATCGCCACCGGCCGCGCGGTGCTCGCGGCGCAGGCCATGGGCGCGGACGGCGCCTATATCGGGTCGGCCTTCATCGCCACAGAGGAAGCGCGCGCTTCGGAAGGCTACAAGCAGGGCATCGTCGAGGGACAGGCGTCCGATATCGTCTACACCAGCCTCTTCACCGGTGTTCACGGCAACTACCTCAAGGCCTCCATCCTTGCCGCCGGGCTGGACCCAGAGAACCTCCCGACGGGCGATCCGAAGGCGATGAACTTCGGCGGGGACTCGGCCGCCAAGGCCTGGCGCGACATCTGGGGCTCGGGCCAGGGCATCGGCGCGGTCGACGACGTAGTGCCCGTGGCCGCGCTCGTCGATCGCCTCGTCGCGGAATACGAGGCGGCGAAGACCCGCCTCGCCCTTCCATCGCCGGCTGCCTGATCCCCCCGAACCATCCCCAGCCTCGCGCCAGCCTCGACGAAACTTCGCGGGATGAAGGCTTGAACTGCCCGACGTTTGCCGGTATCAGGACGCCATCGCTCGAACGAAACCCGTTCGAGCCGGGCCGCTTTAGCTCAGTCGGTAGAGCACATCATTCGTAATGATGGGGTCAGGTGTTCGAGTCACCTAAGCGGCACCATTTACCACTATATTGTTGGACAACCATAAGTGGCTCCGATCGTCGCCTGATGGGCTGTGCGGTCGCTCGGGGTTTTCGCCGCGGGCATCGCTGTTGCGGTCCTATTCGAAAGGACCGGGCTTGAAGGAATCTCCTGCGCCGATCGTGGCCTACCTGCTTTGCGTAGCCCTAGCGCCGATCGTTGTCGCGGGGCTGGGCGGCCGTCTTTACGGTTTCCGCAAAGAGTGGCAGATTATTATATTATCATATATATTTACTCCAATATTCTTCCTGATTATTGCTTTATCTGAAATATCCCTCTTGGGTCACGCATCGCTAGATTATATAGGCAGCATTTTTGACATTACCTATCTTCTTGCCCTCTTCGTGATTCCGCTCGGATTAACCGTGCTCCACATCCGGGATCCGCACAAAGGCAGTTGACGCGGACGGTCGTAGGCCCCTGCGAAGCGGGTCCAGTGGGGTTTGCCGGAAGCACAGATGCGATCCGTTGCCTGCCCGTGCAGAAGGGCCGAGTTCGACAGTAGTCCCGCCTTCCCCAACCGCTGGCCTGGCTGCGTAACGCATCGTTAAGCAGCGGCGCCTAGCGTTCGGCGCATGACAAGGTCCGTGCATCGCCTTCTCCCGCTCGTTGCCGTTCTGGCTCTCTCGAGTTGCGCGTCAGCGCCGAAGAACACCGCCAACACCTGCGCGATCTTCGAACAGCGCGAGGGCCTGTTCACCAACTGGCGCCGCGATGCCGAGCGCGTGTCGGCCGAGTTCGGCGTTCCCGTGCCGGTGCTGATGGCCACGATCCAAGCGGAATCGAACTTCGATCCGAAGGCCCGCCCGCCCCGGCGCTGGATCCTCGGCTTCATACCGGGCAAGCGCGCGTCGAGCGCCTATGGCTTCGCGCAGGCCCTCGACGGAACCTGGGCGGAATATCAGCGCCGGACCGGCCGTTTCGGTGCGCGCCGCGACCAGTTCGCCGATGCCGTCCACTTCATCGGCTGGTACCACGCCGACAGCCATCGCCGCACCGGGATCGACCGCACCGATGCCTACAGCCTGTATCTTGCCTATCACTCGGGCCATGCCGGCTACGAGCGCGAGGTCTGGCGAAACCGGCCGGAGGCGCTTCGCGGCGCCCGCCGAGCCCGCGACATGGCCGCTCGCTACGCGGCGCAGTTGAAGCGCTGCTGAAGCTCAGCGCCCCAATTCCTCCCGCCACGCCGACACCGGCACCGCCAGCGCGACGTCTCGATCGCCCACCCGCGCGGTGGCGACGGAAATGCCGAGCAGCCGGCCGTCGGCATCCACCATCGGCCCGCCGGAATAGCCCTGGATGATCCCGCACGACGCGGCGATCAGCCTTGCGTCCGGCGCCGCGAGCATCCGGCAGTCGGCGGCCACCGTCAGTGCGAAGGCGCGATCCCGGCCGAAGCCGGCGGCGAAGAACGCCTCGCCCGCTGTGGGCAAATCGGCGGCGAGCGGCATCGGCTCGATCGAGGTCGGTGCGGGCTCGGCAAGGTCGAGCAAGGCCCAATCGCGCGGCGCGGCCTGGAAGGTGCGCTCCCCCTCCTGCGCCGGATCCATGCGGATGCCGCGCGCGACGGTCTGGAAGGCGTAGCGCCCCCGGTCGTAGCCGAGCACGAAGTGGACGGAAGTCGGCGCCAGAAAGCGCCCGGTCGCGCGATTGAACAGGCAATGCGCCGCGGTGACCGCAAGTTGGCGCCCGACGAGCACCCCCGTGCACCGGGTGTAAGCCTCGGTGTTGACCTGCCCGACCGCCGTCCAGGGCTTCGCCGCGATATCGACGCGCTGGCGAGTGGATATCGCGGCGTCCTCCGCATCCGCAGGCCCGGCCATCGCCAGAAGCGCAAGCACCGCAGCGACAGGTCTCATCGCGATCATCCCGTCTCGTGCTCTTCGGTTCATGTGCGGGCGGCACCGGGCACCGCCGACCGCCAGCCGCCGACCGATCCCCGGCCACTCACCTGAAACCAAAATCCCGCCCATGCGGACGTCTCGTCAGGCGGCAACGGCAAGCCGTGGGCGCAACTTCATCTGCAGCAGCGGACGCTCCATCAGGTGCCACGAGAGGATCGCCAGCGGCACCGAGAAGGCGAAGGTGACGACGAGATTGGACCAGGGCGAGAGGCCGCCGACGAAGCAGAGCGCAGCGATCGGGAAGTGGTAGAGATAGAGGCCGTAGGAGATGCGGCCGGTTTCCACCAGCCACTCCACCGAGAGCGATCGGTTCAGCAGCGTCGATCGGCTGGTGACGACACCCCAGACGACCAGCGCGGCCAGAAGGTTCGAGGCGTAGAGTTCGCCCTGAACCGGGAGGAAGGCGATGGCGACGAAGCCGCAGACCGCCACCAGCAGAACGATCTTCGGGATCTGCAGCGAGGGACGCGCGCGCAGCGCGATCGACAGGATGCATCCGTAGAGCAGTCCATCGCCGCGCGCATCCAGCGAACGCCACGACCACATGCTCCCCATCGTCTCGTAGCGCACGAGCCAGACCGCGAGCACACCGGCGCCGAGGACCGCGAGCAGCGAGGTTTCCCGCTGCGTGAACGATCGAACGCCGAAATAGACGAGGGGCCAGACGAGGTAGAACTGCCACTCGGTCGCCAGCGTCCAGGTGTGGCCGAAGGCCATTGGAAAGCCGTAGCCGAGGGCCTGCGTGTAGTTCGAGACCATCGTCAGCGACGCGACGATCGAGATGAATGTGGTCTGGTCGAGCCACGGGAAGATGCCGGTAATCACCGCCAGTAGAAGACAGGCGGCGAGAAGCGCCGGATAGAGCCGAATGATGCGACGCTGGTAAAAATGGGCGAAGAACGGGGCACCCCTCGCGTGGCCCGCGGCGATGATGTCGGTGATGAGGAAACCGCTGAGGACGAAGAACAGATCGACGCCGACGCGACCCGCCTCGGGAATGGCGGCGGTGTGGTAGGTGAGGACCGCGAGGACCGCGACGCCCCGCAGCCCGTCGAGCGGGCGGAATCGCTTGTCGTCATTCCCGTGCACGCCCTGCCCTCCACCGTTTCGACGTGGATACGCGGGGGAAGCGAGACACCGCAAGCGTGGGCTACTCGGATTTGCAAGATTGCTGCGACGATCGGGCGAGCGGGAAGGGCGCGCCGTCGCCCGCTCGCCATTCCGCCGTCCTCCCGGACCGGTTCTTCAGGCACAGATCCAAGCAAAAGAGGGCGGCGATCGCCTCGTCGAGCGAGGCGATCGCCACCGACATGAGTGGCCGCGTGTTCAGGCAGCCGTGGCGCTCTGAGGGAAGAGGCGCCACCGCGTCGGACGCAATGTCACGGCTCGCCCCTGCTGCGCGTCGGCGTCGGCCGACAGTTCCACCTCGATGCGCGGCCCGCCGCCGTCGAGCTCGATCTCGGCGACGCGCGAGCGACCGGCGCGGCGTGCCCCGAAGAGCGAACCCGCCAGACCGGGCTGCCCTGTCTCGGCCAGCGCGAGGTCGTGCGGCCGCACGAACATGCGCCAGTGCCCGTCCGCCTCTTCGGTGCGGCCGAGAACGGCGCCGCGATAGGCGATCTCGCCGCCGCGCACCTCCACCGGCACCTCGTTCGACTGGCCGATGAAGGAGAAGACGAAGGGCGTCGCGGGCTCGTCGTAGATGTCGTCGCCCGAGCCCACCTGCTCGATCCTGCCCTGGCTCATCACCACGACGCGATCGGCGAGTTCCACCGCCTCCTCCTGGTCGTGCGTGACGAAGACGGTGGTGTGGCCGGTGCGCTCGTGCAGCTCGCGCAGCCAGCGTCGCAGGTCCTTGCGCACCTTGGCGTCGAGCGCGCCGAAGGGCTCGTCGAGCAGCAGCACCCGCGGCTCGATGGCAAGCGCCCGGGCCAGCGCCACGCGCTGGCGCTGGCCGCCGGAAAGCTGCTGCGGATAGCGCCCCCCGAGGCCCGGCAGTTGCACCAGCTCCAGCAGTTCCTCGGCCCGGCGCCGGATCTCGGCGCGCGCCGGACGCGTCCCGGCAGGGCGCACGGTGAGGCCGAAGCCGATATTGTCGGCCACCGTCATGTGCTTGAACAGCGCGTAATGCTGGAACACGAAGCCGACGTTGCGCTCCTGCACGCTCTTGGCGGAGGCATCCTCGTCGCCGAAGAGGATCTTGCCGGAGGTCGGGAACTCCAGCCCGGCGATCAGCCTCAGCAGGGTCGTCTTGCCCGAGCCGGAGGGTCCGAGCAGCGCGATCAACTCACCCGAGGCGATGTCGAGCGAGACGTCGTGCAGCGCGGGATAGAGGTCGAAGGTCTTGCGGATGTTGCGAACGCTGATCTTCATCGTGTCTGCTTTCAGTGTCCGCCGCGCGTCGCCTTGATGTCGCCGGAATAGCGCCATTCGAGCAGCGTCTTGAGGACGAGGGTGACGAGGGCGAGCATGGCCAGAAGCGTCGCGACGGCGAAGGCCGCCGAGAAGGCGTACTCGTTGTAGAGGATCTCGACATGGAGCGGCATGGTCGCGGTCTCGCCGCGGATCTTGCCGGAGACGACGGCGACGGCGCCGAACTCGCCCATGGCGCGGGCGTTGCACAGGAGCACGCCGTAGAGCAGCGCCCAGCGCACGTTCGGCAGCGTGACGAGGAAGAACGTCTTCCAGCCGCGCGCGCCGAGCGAGATCGCGGCCTCCTCGTCGCCGGTGCCCTGCTCCTCCATCAGCGGAATGAGCTCGCGCGCCACGAAGGGCAGCGTCACGAAGACGGTGGCGAGCACGATGCCGGGCACGGCGAAGATGATGGGAAAGCCGAGCGCCTGAACCACCCAGTGCAGGCTGCCCTGCGCCCCGAACAGGAGCACGAAGACGAGCCCCGCCACGACCGGCGAGACCGAGAACGGCAGGTCGATGAGGGTGATCAGCAGCGTCTTGCCGCGGAACTCGAACTTCGCCACCGTCCACGCCGCCGCGAGGCCGAACACGAGGTTGAGCGGCACCGAGATCGCGGCCACCGTCAACGTCAGGCGGATCGCGGCCAGCGCGTCGGGCTCACGGATCGCCTCGAAATAGGCCGACAATCCGTTGCGGAAGGCCTCGACGAAGACCGCCACGAGCGGCATGAACAGGACGAAGCCGAGAAACGCCACCGCGATCGCGATCAACGTCCACTTCACGGCGGGGCTCTCGCTCGTCGGCGAGCGGGGCTGGCGCGCGGGACGGGCGTGCTCGCCCTCGCCGGCCTTCAATGCCAGAACGGCCTCATGCACCATGGCCATACCTCCGCCGGCTCCAGGATTGGATGAGGTTGATCGCGAGCAGCATCAGGAACGAGATGATCAGCATCAGCATCGCCACCGCCGTCGCGCCGCCATAGTTGAACTCCTCCAGCCGGATGACGATGAGGAGCGGCGCGATCTCCGAGACGTAGGGGATGTTGCCGGCGATGAAGATCACCGAGCCGTATTCGCCGACCGAGCGGGCCAGCGCGAGCGCGAAGCCGGTGAGAAGCGCGGGGGCGAGCGTCGGAAGCACCACGCGGCGCACCGTCTGCCAGCGGCTGGCGCCGAGCGTCGCGGCGGCCTGCTCCCATTCGGGATCGATCTCCTCCAGCACCGGCTGAACGGTGCGGACCACGAAGGGCAACGAGACGAAGGTGAGCGCCACCACGATGCCGATCGGCGAATAGGCGATGCGCAGGCCCTCCGTCCCGAAGAGCGGCGCGAAGACGCCGCCTGACGCAAAGGCCTGACCCACCCAGCCGTTCGGCGCATAGAGCGCGGTCAGCGCGATGCCGGCGACGGCCGTGGGCAGGGCGAAGGGCAGGTCGATCGCGGCGTCCACGAGCCGGCGGCCGGGAAAGCGGTAGCGCACGAGCACCCAGGCGACGAGCAGGCCGAACACGGTGTTGATGAGCGCTGCCGCGATCGAGGCACCGAAGGAGAGCTTCAGCGCGGCGAGCACGCGGCGGTCGCCGGCGAGCGCCAGGAACTCGCCGAAGCCCAATCCGGCGGCGCGCACGGCCAGCGCCGCGAGCGGGATCAGCACGACGATGCCGAGATAGGTCAGCGTGAAGCCGAGCGCCAATCCGAAACCGGGCACGACGCTCGGCGCTCGAAAGGCAAAGGGTTGGCGCTGGGGTGGCGCAGTCATCGAGGATCCTTATGCGTCGACGCCTCTCCGATGGGGAGAGGCGCGGGCGGTCGGCCGCCGAAGGGCGGGCATGAAAGCGGCCGGCATCAGGGTGATGCCGGCCGCCGCGCGAGTGCAAGCGTTTAGTTGGCGGGTTTGTAGATCTGATCGAAGATGCCGCCGTCGCCGAAATGCTCCGGCTGGGCCTTCGCCCATCCACCGAACTGCGCGTCGTCGATGGTCACGAGCTGCACCTCGGGAAAGCGCTCGAGCAGCTTGGCGTCGGAGACGCGGGTCGGTTCGGACGGGCGATAGTAGTTCTTCGCCGCGATCGTCTGGCCCTCGTCGGAATAGAGGTAGTTCAGATAGGCGTTGGCGACTTCCGTCGTGCCCTTGGCGTCGGAATTGCCGGGCACCACGGCCACCGGCGGCTCAGCCTTCACCGAAATGGACGGCACGACGATCTCGAACTTGTCGGGACCAAGTTCCTCCAGCGCCAGGAACGCCTCGTTCTCCCAGGCCAGCAGCACGTCGCCGATGCCGCGCTGCACGAATGTCGTGGTGGAGCCGCGCGCGCCCGTGTCGAGGACGGGCACGTGACGGTAGACGTCGCCGACGAAGGCCTTCGTCTTCTCCACGTCGCCGCCATAGGCCTTGTTGGCCCAAGCCCAGGCGGCCAGATAGTTCCAGCGCGCGCCGCCGGAGGTCTTGGGGTTCGGCGTGATCACCTGGACCCCGTCCTTCACCAGATCGCCCCAGTCGGCGATCGCCTTCGGATTGCCCTTGCGCACGAGGAAGACGATCGTCGAGGTGTAGGGCGCCGAGTTGTGCGGCAGGAGCGTGCGCCAGTTGGTGGGGATCTTGCCGGTGGCCTTCGCCACCGCGTCGATGTCCGCTTCGAGCGCCAGGGTCACCACGTCGGCGTCGAGCCCGTCGATCACGGTGCGGGCCTGCGCGCCCGAGCCGCCATGCGACATACGAACGCTCACCTTGTCCTTACCCTCGGCCTGCCAGTGCTTGTCGAAGGCGGCGTTGAACTCGCGATAGAGCTCACGGGTCGGGTCGTAGGAGACGTTGAGAAGGGTCTGCGCACCGGCAGGCGCCGCGAAGGCGAAGAGGCCGAACGCCGCCAGCGCCGTGGACGCGCTTCGCAGGCGCGACGCCATCGAACGGCGAAACGAGGTCTTCGCGTGGGCTGCGATCGTCCCGGCTGTCTGCGGCATGAAGAACCTCGCTCGATAGGCCGACGCTTCGGCCCGATGAGAGGCAGACTACGCGAGGCCGGTGATCGATGCCCCGCAAATCTCTTCTAAAAAGACCGTCTTAATAGACAAATTTGCCCGGGCGTCCTCGCCGCGACGCTGCGCGTCGCGGACTTGCCCTGGCCCTGCTGCGATGGGCTTGGCGATCGATGCTGGAACCGCACCACCGCAGCGACGCGAACCGCCCTTCCCCTCGTCGAGGATCCGATATATCCCATCGAACATATCGCCTCTTTCAGGAGCCTGCCGATGACGAACCGCCGCACCCTTCTCGCCCGCTTCGCCGCGACGGCCCTGGTGGCCCTCGTCGCCGGGCTGCCCCTGCGGCCCGCATCGGCGCAGGACGGCGGCCCGGTCGTCTTCGCGGCGGCAAGCCTCAAGAACGCGTTCGACGAGATCAACGCCGCCTGGACGTCCGAGACCGGCAAGTCGGCCACCATTTCCTATGCGGCAAGTTCCGCGCTCGCCAAGCAAATCGAGAGCGGCGCGCCGGCCGACCTCTTTGCCTCCGCCGACCTCGCCTGGATGGACGAACTCGCGAAGAAGGACCTGATCCAGCCGGCGACGCGCACCGAGCTTCTCGGCAACGAGATCGTGCTCGTCGCCCCCGCCGCCTCGGCGAAGCCCACCACGATCGAGCCGGGCTTCGCGCTGAAGACGATGCTCGGCGACGGCAAGCTCGCCATGGCCAACGTCGATTCGGTGCCGGCCGGCAAGTACGGCAAGGCGGCGCTCGAAAAGCTCGGCGTCTGGGCCAGCGTCGCCGGCGACGTCGCGCAGGCCGAGAACGTGCGCGCGGCGCTGCTGCTCGTCTCGCGCGCCGAGGCCCCGCTCGGCATCGTCTACAAGACCGACGCGGCGGCCGATCCGCAGGTTGCCATCGTCGGCACGTTTCCGGCCGATTCGCACGAGCCGATCGTCTATCCGGTGGCACTGACGAAGGACGCGAAATCGCAGGACGCCGCCGCCTTCCTCGACTATCTGAAGACCGACAAGGCGAAGGCCCTGTTCGAGAAGCAGGGCTTCACCGTCCTCGGCAACCGCTGAGCGTTCGGACGGAGGCGGGATGACCGGGGCGACGATCCGTCGATGATGGGAGACTGGCTGGCGCTCGGCCCGCAGGAATGGGACGCCGTGCGCCTCAGCCTGCTCGTGTCGGTGGTCGCAACGCTGGCGAGCCTGCCGCTCGGCCTTCTCGTCGCCTTCGTTCTGGCGCGGGCGCGGTTTCCAGGCCTCGCCATTCTCAACGGCCTCGTGCACCTGCCGCTGGTGATGCCGCCCGTCGTCACCGGCTATCTCCTGCTGCTGGCCTTCGGACGGCGTGGACCGATCGGCGCCTTTCTCGACCAGCATTTCGGCATCGTCCTCTCGTTCCGCTGGACCGGCGCGGTGCTGGCCTGCGCGGTGATGAGCTTTCCGCTGATGGTGCGGGCGATCCGCCTGTCGATCGAGACGGTGGACCGGCGGCTGGAGGCGGCGGCGGGAACGCTCGGCGCCCCGCCCCTCGCGGTCTTCGCCACGATCACGCTGCCGCTGATCCTGCCGGGCATCATCGCGGGCATGATCCTCTCCTTCGCCAAGGCGATGGGCGAGTTCGGCGCCACCATCACCTTCGTCTCCAACATTCCCGGCGAGACGCAGACCCTGCCCTCGGCGATCTACACGTTCACGCAGGTGCCCGGCGGCGACGCCGGCGCCCTGCGCCTGACGCTGATCTCCATTGCGATCTCGATGGGCGCGCTCATGGCGTCGGAATGGCTGGCGGCGCGCGTCGGCCGGCGCGTCGAGCCATGACCGGGCTCGAAATCGACCTGTCGCACCGGCTCGGGGTCTTCCAACTCGACGCGCGCTTCACCGCGAAGGGCGGCCTCACCGCCCTGTTCGGCCCCTCGGGATCGGGCAAGTCTTCGCTGGTCAACCTCGTGGCGGGCCTCGTCCGGCCCGACCGCGGCCGGATCGCGGTCGGCGACCGCGTGCTCGTCGACACCGAAGCCAACATCTTCGTGCCGCCCCATCGGCGCCGCGTCGGCTACGTGTTCCAGGACGCGCGGCTGTTTCCGCATTTGAGCGTGCGCCGCAACCTCCTCTACGGCCGCTGGTTCACGCCCGCGGCGGAGCGCCGCGGCGCGATCGACGACTTGATCGACCTCCTCGGCATCGGCCCGCTGATGGAGCGCCGCCCCGCCGGCCTTTCGGGCGGCGAGCGCCAGCGCGTCGCGATCGGCCGCGCGCTTCTCGCGAGCCCTCGTCTGCTCCTGATGGACGAACCGCTCGCCGCTCTCGACGATGCGCGCAAGGAGGAGGTGCTGCCCTACATTCAGCGCCTACGCGAGGGCATGGACGTGCCCATCCTTTACGTCAGCCATTCCGTGCCCGAGGTGCTGCGGCTCGCCCACCATCTCGTGGTGCTCGACGCCGGACGGGTCGTCGCCGACGGGACGCCCGAAGACATCTTCCGCCGGCTGGATCTTCACCCGACCACGGCAGAACTGGAGCCGGGCCATGCCCTCGACACGCGCATCGCCGGCCATGACGAGCGCTTCGGCCTGACGCTTCTCGACGCGCGAGGCGGCCGCCTCGCCATTCCCATCGTCGCCGGCGGGATCGGCGCGCCGCTGCGCATCCGCATCCGCGCGCGCGACGTGATGATCTCGATGCAGCCGCCCGTGGGTCTCAGCGCCCTCAACGGCCTCGTCGCCCGCGTCACGGCGATCCACCGGGAGGGGCGGACCCATGCCGACATCCAGCTCGACTGCGGCGGCGACATGCTGGTGGCGCGCATCACGCAGCGCTCGTTGGAGACGATGGGGATCGCGATGGGATCGCAGGTCCATGCCGTGATCAAGGCCGTCTCGTTCGAGCGCGACGGCCCCGTCTCGGCGGGCACGACCACCCTCGTGGACCTCGGCTGACGACCCGAACGGCGAAGCGTTTCAGTTCCAGTCGTCGCCGCGCAGGTCGTCCACGCCGACGGCGTAGCAATCGTCCTGCTCGTATTCCCAGCCGCCCTCGATCCGCCGACGCCAGATCTGGCCGCCGCCGATGGAGCTCGTGCGACCGTCGCGCAGCATCACGGGCCGGCAGGGTGAGGCCTGATGCCAGCGCGACAGGCGGCCCATGTCCGGGCGGGCCATGACCCAGGCCATCATCCGTATGCCGATCTCGCCGAGCATCCCGATTCTCCCTCGCCATCCTTCGCGGGCCTGCCCGCGCGCCGTCCCTGCACAGCCGATAGCCTCGCGCGATGAAGCTTTTACGACGCCGGCGCGCGCGTCTCGGGCGGATGGCCGAGGGCGTGGAGGATGCCGCGAAGCTCGGCGAGGCCGCGCATGCGCCCGATCGCCGGATAGCCGGGGGTCACCTCCTTGTGGAGGTCGTCGAGCATCCGGTGCCCATGGTCGGAGCGGAAGACGATCGTCTCGCCCGGCGCCCGGCGCCGATCGGCGGCGACGAGTTCGCCGAGCACCGCCACCATGTCCACGTCACCCTCCAGATGCGCCGATTCGTGGAAGGTGCGCGGATCGGCCTCGCGCTTCGTCGCGCGCAGATGCGCGAAATGGATACGGTCGGCGAAGCGCCGCGCGATGGCCGGCAGATCGTTGTCGGCACGCACGCCCAAGCTTCCGGTGCAGAAGCACATGCCGTTGGCCGGCGACGGGACGGCATCGAACAGCGCGGCATAGTCGGCTTCGGTGGAGGCGACGCGCGGCAGGCCGAAGAGCGGGCGCGGCGGATCGTCCGGGTGCAGCGTCAGCTTCACGCCGAAGGCCTCGGCCGCGGGCGTCACGGCCGCGAGGAACTCGGCCAGATGCCGGCGCAGCGTCGCGGCATCGACGTCTCGATAGGCGGCGAGCCGGTCGCGGAAGGCGGGGATCGTCATCGCCTCGGTGGTGGAGCCCGGCAGCGCGCTGGCGATGTTGCGCACGAGATCGGCCGCCGCCTGCTCGTCCATCGCCTCGAACACGGTGCGGGCCCGCGCCTGCTCATCCGGCGTGTAGTCCTGAAGCGCGCCGGGACGCTGGAGAATGTGCAGCTCGAACGCCGCGAAGGTCTCGAAGTCGAAGCGCATCGCGGTGGCACCGGTGTCGGTGACGAAGTCGAGATCGGTGCGGCACCAGTCGACCACCGGCATGAAATTGTAGCAGACGACCCCGATGCCGGCCCGCCCGATGCTCTCCAGGCTGGCGATCCAGGCCTCGATCTCGGCCTTGGCCGCGCCGCCCGTGCGTTTCACCGCATCGGGGATCGGAATGCTCTCGACCACCGACCAGCGCAGGGGCACTCGCCCGACCGGCGTCGTCTCGATCAGGTCGCGTCGCGCCTCCACCGCCTCGCGCGTCCACACCGCGCCGATCGGCGTCTCGTGCAGCGCCGAGACGATGTCCGTCGCGCCGACCTGCCGCACCTCGTCGAGGGTGACGGGCGCCTTCGGCCCGAACCACCGCCAGCCTTGCCGCATGAGAGATCTCCTTGGAAATGGGCCCGCGGCACGTGCCGATCAGGCGAAATAATCGGGAAAGCGACCACGCAACTCCGCGACGTCGGGAATGACGGCACCGAGATGGTCGGTCATCGCGGCGAGCGCGGCGTCCCGATCGCCGCGAACGATGGCGTCGCGGATGATCCGGTGCTCGGCGATCACGCTGTGCGTCCGGCCGAGGACGGGCAGCGTCAGGCGCCGTGCCCGGTCGATCTGCACCTTCACCTGCGCCAGCAGGCGCCAGATGCCGGGATGCCCGCCGATGGCTGCGATCTCGGCATGGAACGCCTCGTCGGCCTCATGGAAGAGACCGAGTTCGCCATGCTCGGCCGCGATCTGCTGGCGCAGGATCACCGCGTCGAGGCGCAGGCCGCGCCGGGGATCGCCGGACGCGGCGGCCGCCTCCACGGTGATGCCCTCCAGCGCCTTGCGCACGAGCACCGCCTCGGGAATTGCCGTCACCGGCACGCGCGAGACGAAAGTGCCCGACTGCGGAAACACGTCCACCAGCCCGAGTTCGGTAAGGCGGATCAAGGCTTCCCGCACCGGCGTCCGGCTCACGGCGAAGCGCTCCAGCAGCATCTTCTCCTGCAGCGGCGTTCCCGGCGGCAGGTCCAGCGCCACGATCTCGGCGCGCAGGGTCTCGAAGATCAGCATGGCCGACGTCTGCCGACGTCGTTCCACGCCGACCACGCGGTACGCGGGTAGGGGCATGGACAGAGTGGCGACGGCATCGGCTTCGTTCGACATACCCCCTCCTCCACGCTTTCGTCCCGCCATTGACATTCTAGTATATCAATCGTTAGGTCGTGCCAACACGGCAGTTGGCAGGATCGGCGAAGCCGCTCGCGGCGGAGAGGAGCAACGATGGCGCTGAACCCGGATCGGCTTCTTCCGCTCGAGCCCGAACCGCGGGCGGTCGCGCGCCGGCTGTTCGCCGAGGTCGAGCGGCTGCCGATCGTCTCGCCGCACGGGCATACCGACCCGCTCTGGTATGCCGACGATGCACCGTTCCCCGATCCGGCCCGCCTCTTCGTCGTGCCCGACCACTACATCTTCCGCATGCTCTACTCGCAGGGCGTGCCGCTGGAGGCGCTCGGCGTGCCCCGAATCGACGGAGCCCCGAGCGAGACCGACGGGCGCGCGATCTGGCGCATCTTCGCCGAGAATTTCGGGCTGTTCCGCGGCACGCCGTCCCGCCTCTGGTTCGAGCATTCGATGGAGCGGGTGTTCGGCATCGAGGAGCGGCTCTCCGCCGCCAATGCCGACACGCTCTACGACGCCATCGCCGCCCGGCTGGCGGAGCCGGAGATGCGCCCCCGCGCACTCTTCGACCGCTTCGGCATCGAGGCGATCTCCACCACCGACTCCGCGATCGACGATCTCGCCGCACACGACCGGATCCGGGCCTCCGGCTGGACCGGCCGCGTGCTGCCCTGCTACCGGCCCGACGCGGTGATCGACGCCGACCGACCGGACTTCGCGGCCTCCATCGCCCGGCTTCTGGAATTGACGGGGCAGCCGCAGACCTACGCGGGCTATCTCGAGGCCCACCGCATCCGCCGCGCCTACTTCAAGGCGCGCGGCGCCACCGCCACCGACCACGGCCACCCGACGGCGCGCACGGCGGCGCTGACGCCGGCCGAGGCGGGGCTCCTGTTCGACAAGGTTGCCGGCGGCGGCGCAAGTCTGGCGGAGACCGAGCTGTTCCGGGCACAGATGCTGACCGAGATGGCGCGCATGAGCCTCGACGACGGGCTGGTGATGCAGATCCACGCCGGCTCGATGCGCAACCACAACGCGGCCCTCGCCGCCCGCTTCGGCCTCGACAAGGGCGCCGACATCCCGACCCGCACCGACTACGTGCGGGCGCTGAAGCCCCTGCTCGACGAGCTTGGCAACGAGCCGCAGCTGACGATCATCCTCTTCACGCTCGACGAGACGGTCTACTCGCGCGAGCTGGCGCCGCTCGCCGGCCACTATCCGGCGCTGCGTCTCGGTCCGCCCTGGTGGTTCTTCGACAGCCCGGAGGGCATGCGCCGCTTTCGAGAGACGGCGACCGAGACGGCCGGCTTCTACAACACGGTCGGCTTCAACGACGACACGCGCGCTTTCCTGTCGATCCCCGCGCGCCACGACGTCGCGCGCCGGGTCGACTGCGCCTATCTCGCGCGCCTCGTCGCGGACGGGCGTCTCGACGAGGACGAGGCGCACGAACTCAGCCTCGATCTCGCCTACCGGCTCGCCAAGCAGGCGTACCGGCTCTGACAATCCGGCCGGCGGACGGGAGACCGCGCATCGGCCATTTCCGGGAGGAGCACCACCATGCATCTGACGCGCAGACGTTTCATGGGCACCACGGCCGCAGGCCTCGCAGGCGCCACGCTCTTCGGCGGCAAGGCCTTCGCCGCGCTCGCCAAACCCTCGTCGCCGGTGACCATCACGGTGGTCGACGTCGCCGGCAATCTGGCGCTGACGCAGGCCGCGATGCAGCGCTACACCGAGATGAAGCCCGAATGGGCGAGCCGCATCGCCTTCACCAAGGCCCCCGCCCCCGAGCTTCCCGCCAAGCTCAAGGCCCAGCAGAACGCCGGGCGCCTCGACATCGACCTCGTTCTCACCGGCACCGACGCGCTCTCGGCCGGGCTCGACCAGGACCTCTGGACGGACCTGACGCCCTACAAGGGCGACCTGCCGAATCTCGAGGGGATCTACATCCCGCAGGCCTTCAAGATGCAGGCGATGGCCAAGGACCGGGGCGTCGTCGTCTCCTACTATCCGTCCGGCCCGTTGATCGAATACATGCCCGACCGCGTGCCGACGCCGCCGAAGACGGCCGAGGAGCTGCTCGCCTACACCAAGGCCAACCCCAACAAGTTCATCTACGCCCGCCCGTCCAACTCCGGTCCGGGCCGCACCTTCCTCATGGGCCTGCCTTACCTCCTCAAGGACGCCGATCCGCGCGATCCCGAGAAGGGTTGGGACAAGACCTGGGCCTTCCTCGAAGAGCTCGGCCAGAACATCGAGTACTACGCGTCGGGCACCACGCAGACGATGCGCGAACTCGGCGAGGGCACGCGCGACATCGTGGTTTCGACCACGGGCTGGGACATCAACCCGCGCGTTCTCGGCGTCGTGCCCGCGGAAGCGCAGGTCGGCACGCTCGCCGGCTTCCACTGGGTGACGGACGCGCACTACATGGTGGTGCCGAAGGGCGTCTCGGACGAGAAACTCGCCGTGCTCCTCGACCTCATGAACTTCATGCTCACGCCCGAAAGCCAAGCCTACGCCTACGACCAGGGCTATTTCTATCCCGGCCCAGCGGTGAATGACGTGCCGCTCTCGATGGCGCCGCAGGAGAGCCAGGACGCGATCAAGGAGTTCGGCCGGCCGCAATACGACCAGTGGATCGCCGAGAACCCGCTTGAGACGCCCCTCGACGCCGACAAGATCGTCGCCGCCTTCCGCATCTGGGACGAGCGGATCGGCGCCAAGAAGAGCTGACGCGCGCCGCAGCCAACCGCCGCGACGACGCGCTTCGACACCTGCTCTCGTCCGCCGCTCAATCGAGCGGCCGAGAGCACCCGATCCGGTGCCCTCGCCCTTCGGCCCGTTCGGGTCGGGGCGAGGGTGGAGACGAGGTGAACCGCGCGCGGCAACGGCCAGCCGGCCGTCCGAGCCGCCTTTGCGAGGCGGCCTCGTCCGCTTCGATCGTCGGCGCCTCGCCGACGCATTTTCTTTCGAGCCGTTCCGGAGCGCCCCGCGATGAACGCCCATTCCACCGCCGTGAAGCCCTCCGGTCGTCTCGCCACTTCCCAAGCGGGCAGCGGAAGGCTGGAACTGCGCGGCCTGCGCCGCTCGTTCGGCTCCTACCATGCGCTCGCCGGCATCGACCTCACGGTGGAGAAGGGCGAGTTCATCGCGCTGCTCGGCCCTTCGGGCTGCGGCAAGTCGACCGCGCTCAACTGCATCGCCGGCCTGCTGCCGCTGACCGGCGGCGAGATCCGGCTGGACGATCGCCGCATCAACGAGTTGCAGCCGGAAGAGCGTGGCTTCGGCATGGTGTTCCAGAGCTACGCACTGTTCCCGCACATGACGATCCGCAAGAACGTGGGCTTCGGCCTGACGATGCAGGGCGTGGCGAAGGCCGAGGCCGAGAAGCGCATCGACCGGGCGCTCGATCTCGTGCGCCTGCGCGAACAGGGCGACAAACTGCCGGGCCAGCTCTCCGGCGGCCAGCAGCAGCGCGTTGCCATCGCCCGCGCCATCGTCATCCGCCCGCCGCTCGTGCTGATGGACGAACCGCTCTCCAATCTCGACGCCAAGCTGCGGCTGGAGATGCGCGCCGAGATCCGCGCCATCCACGACGCCATCGGCTCCACCACGATTTACGTCACGCACGACCAGGACGAGGCGCTCTCGCTCGCCGACCGGATCGTGGTGATGAGCGGCGGCGTGATCCGGCAGACCGGCACGCCGGAAGACCTCTACGAGCGGCCGAACCACCTCGATGTCGCCGACTTCATGGGCTTTCGCACGCGCATCGAGGGCCGCGTCGCCGATCACGGCGTCGGGCGCACCACGATCGAGGCTGGCGGCAGCCGCTTCGTGCTCCACCGCTCGACCGAACTGGCGCAGGGCGCTGACATCGTCTTGTCGATCCGGCCCGAAGATCTTGTGGCCGAGCGCTCCGGCGACGGCCTTCGCGCCGTGGTGCGCTCCAGCGAATACCGTGGCCGGGCCTATTTCGGCGTCGCCGTGCTGCCGGGCGATGCGCTCGCCTATTTCCGCTCCGACACGCCGGTGGCCAACGGAGAGACGATCGTGCTTTCGCCCGATCCGCAGCGCACGCTGATCTTCGCGGGCGACGCGCGATGAGCGACGCGGTGCTTCCCTCCCGCGCCGAGCCGCGCTCCTCGCTGCGCACCCGGCTGGCGGCCAAGGGGTTCGACGTCACGACCCTTCTCGTGCTGCCGGGCCTCGTGTCGATCCTCGCGCTCTTCGTCTACCCGTTCCTCTACGGGCTGGTGGATTCGCTCACCCCCGAGACCGGTGCCTGGTACGAGAACTACCGACGCTTCTTTTCCGACCCGTTCCTCTACAACACGATCGGGGCGACGCTCTGGCTGGCGCTGCCCGTGACCATCCTCAACCTCGCGCTGGCGGTGCCCATCGCCTTCCGCGTGCGGCTGATGCGCCGGCAGAAGCTCCTGACGATCCTTCTCGTCCTGCCGATCACTCTCGGCACGGTGCTCGTCGCCGAAGGCCTGCTGAACTTCCTGGGCCCGCAAGGCTGGTTCAACCGGACGCTGATCCTCGTCGGCCTTCTCGACGCGCCCATCCGCCTGACGAACAACTACTGGGGCGTCTTCGCCTCGCTGTTGATCACCGGCTTTCCCTTCTCGTTCCTGCTGACGCTCTCCTACGTCTCGGGCATCGACCCTGCCATCGAGCACGCTGCGGCAACGCTCGGAGCCAACGCCTGGGAGCGGTTCCGCCGCGTGTTCCTGCCGCTGCTGGTGCCCGGCCTCGCCGTCACCTTCTGCCTCGCCTTCGTCCAGGCCTTCGCGGTCTTCCCCTCCGCGGTGCTGCTCGGCGCCCCGGCGGGGCCGACGCGCGTCATCTCGATCGCCGCCTATTCGGCGGCCTTCGAGGAGTACAATCACTCGCTGGGATCGGCGATCGCCATCATCATGGGCGTCGTGCAGCTCGTCGTCGTGCTCGCGGTGCTGACGCTGCGCCGCCTGTTCTATCGCGGCCCCACCGGCGGAACGAAGGGTTGAACCGATGATCAGGGATCGCGGCCTCGGGTCGAAGCTCTGGCGCGCCGCCGTCTGGGGCGTCACCATCCTCTTCGTCCTCAACCTCCTCGGCGTCATCGGCGCCGTGGTCACCAACTCGCTGGCGACGCGCTGGCTCGGCACCTGGCTGCCGACCGGCTGGACGACGCGCTGGTATTTCGACGCGTGGCGCGAGTTCCAGCTCACCGAGGTGCTGCTCGTCACCTTCCAGATCGTCTTCCTCGTGACGATCCTCTCGGGCCTCATCGGCATCACCACGGCCTATGCGCTGGCGCGGCGCGAGTTCGCCGGCAAGCGCTTCGTGGTGCTGGTCTTCCTGCTGCCGCTGCTGGTGCCGCCCCTCACCTACGGTATCCCGCTGGCGACGCTGCTCTATCAGGTCGGCCTCGGCGGCACGTTCTGGGGCGTCGTCATCATCAACCTCGTGCCGTCCATTCCCTTCGTCGTGCTGGTTATGATCCCCTTCATCGAGCAGATCGACCCGCGCATCGAGGCGGCCGCGCGCGTCTTCGGCGCGCGCACCGGCAGCCTGTTCCTGCGCATCCTGCTGCCGCTGCTCCTGCCGGGCATGCTGGCGGCGCTGCTTCTCGTGCTGGTGCGCACCATCGCGATGTTCGAGCTGACCTTCCTCGTTGCCGGCCCCACCAGCCAGACGCTCGTCGTCTCGCTCTACTACGCCGTCTTCGCGGCGGGCGTTCGCGCCTCGCAGTCGATCGACGCGATGGCCGTGGTCTACATGGTGACGACGCTGTTCTGGCTCGTGCTGGCGCTGCGCTTCGTCAACCCGACGCAGATCGTCGCCCGCGCCAAGCAGCCTTCCAACGCCCACTGAGCCCGTGATGACACGCCTGACCGAACAGACCCTCGCCGCGCTGCCCGAAACGGTCGAGCGCCCCCGCTACGACCGCACCGCCCTGAAGCCCGGCATCGTCCATCTCGGCCTCGGCGCCTTCCACCGCGCCCATCAGGCCGTCTACACCGAGCGGGCGTTGGCCGGCGGCGACCTGCGCTGGGGCACGGTTGGCGTCTCGCTGCGCTCGGCCGAGACGCGCGACGCGCTTCAGCCGCAGGACGGGCTCTACACCGTGGCGGTGCGCGACGGCACGGGCGACCGGTTCCAGGTGATCGGCGGGATCCTTCGGCAACTGGTGGCACCGGAAGACCCGGCCGCGGTGCTGGCCGCGCTCGCCCATCCCGATGCGCGCATCGTCTCGCTGACGGTGACGGAGAAAGGCTATTGCCACCGCCCGGCGACGGGCGAACTCGACGAGAGCCATCCCGACATCGTCCACGATCTCGCCAACCCGCAGGCGCCGCGCTCGGCGCCGGGCTTCGTCGTCGAGGCGCTGCGCCTGCGCCGCGAGGCCGGCCTGCCGCCGCTCACGGTTCTCTCCTGCGACAACCTTCCGTCCAACGGGCATACGGTCGCCAAGGTGGTGCGCCGGCTCGCCGAGCTGCGCGATCCCGCGCTCGGCGCCTTCGTCGCCGCCGAGATCGCCTTTCCCTCCACGATGATCGACCGCATCGTTCCCGCCACGACGGACGCCGACCGCGCGATGGTCGCCGCGGCTCTCGGGGTGGAGGACCGCTGGCCTGTGATGACCGAGCCCTTCTCGCAATGGGTGGTGGAGGACCACTTCCCGAGCGGGCGTCCGCAATGGGAGGAGCACGGCGTCACCTTCACGCGCGAGGTCGGCGCCTTCGAGACGATGAAGCTACGGCTTCTGAACGGCAGTCACTCGACGCTGGCCTATCTCGGGTATCTCGCCGGCCATGAGACGGTGGCCGAGACGATGGCGGCGCCCGGCTTCGAGCCGCTCGTGCGCGCGCTGATGACCGAGGAGGTCTCGCCCACCCTGCCCGATCTCGCTGGCTTCGACGTGGCCGCCTATTGCGAGGAGTTGCGCGCGCGCTTCCGCAACCCGGCGCTGCGCCACCGCACCTGGCAGATCGCGATGGACGGCTCGCAGAAGGTGCCGCAGCGCCTGCTCGGCACGATCCGCGACCGCCTCGCCGCCGGCCAGCCGTTCGATCGTCTGGCGCTCGGTCTCGCCGGCTGGATGGTCTACGCCGCGGGATGCGACGAGCGGGGCGAGCCAATTGACGTGCGCGACCCCCTCGCCGGGCGCATCCGCGAGGCGACGCAGGCGGCATCGACGCCCGAGGCGCTGGTCGCCGCCTATCTCGGCTTCGGCGAGGTGTTCGGCGCGGACCTCCCAGCCTCCGAGGTGTTCCGCTCGGCGGTGACGCGGCAGGTCGCACGGCTGCGAGAGGCCGGTTCGGCGGCAACGGTGGCTTCCACAGCGGCCGGCTGACGCTGCGCCATCCCGCCTGACGCAGGTCGCGCGCAAAGCTCGACGCTCGCATCGCCGTCGGCCGGCTTGCCGGATGGAGCAGCCCCTATTCGAGCACGGGCGCAGACGCGCCATCGATCCGCGTCGCGCCCTCGTCCTCCTTCAGGGCCACGCCGGTGACGCCGCGCTTCAGCGCCTCGCGCACCAGCCATGCGAGCTTGTCCGCTGCCTGCTCGTAGCTGAGCCCGCCAAGGCTATGGACGTTGGAGATACAGTTGCGCTCGGAGTCCCGCCGTCCGCGCAGGGGGTCGAAGGTCAGGTAGATGCCGAGGCTCTCGGCGACGCTGAGGCCCGGCCGCTCGCCGATGAGCACCGCCACCAGCCGGGCGCCCAGCGCCGCGCCGACATCGTCGCCGAGCGCAACGCGCGCTTGGGTGGCCACCACCACCGGCGCGATGCGAAGGTCGCCCAGCCGCCGCACGGCAGCGTGCAGCAGCGGCGCCGCATTCTGTGCGACCGCCGTGGCCGACAGCCCGTCCGCCACCACGAAGGCGATGTCGAAGCCGGTCTCGGCGTTTGCCAGCGTTTCGATGGAGGTAGGCGAAAGGCGGCGCCCGAGGTCGGGCCGCCGAAGATAGGTGGCGCGGTCCGGCGCCTCGCTCGCCAGCGTCAGCACCTCGTGCCCGCCGAGCGCCGCCGCAAGCGCTTCGACGTCGAGCGGAGCGTGCACGGCGTCGCGCGCCTTGGCATGGGCCGCCTGGAACTCCAGCACCGACTGCAGCGGCATGGCATCGCCGCGTCGTCCGAGCCCAATGCGCGCCGTCGTGGCGAGGCGCAGCGGGCCCCAAGGGTCGATCGGGCCGGGAGGCTTGGGATCGCTCATGATGCGCCCCCCGTGAAGACGATCGCGCTCACGCCGCGGCTCCGGAGACCAGCGGAATGCGGTCGAGCATGCGCGAGACGCGAGGGTCGCGCATCTCGAGTTCGCGCAGGCGCCCCTCGCCCGAGACCATGCCCATCTTGTCGAGCCAAGCCTCGAACTCGGGAGCCGCCTTCACGCCCATGACCGCGCGAAGGTACAGCATGTCGTGGAACGACAGCGACTGGTAGTTCAGCATGATGTCGTCGGCGCCGGGCACGGCGATGAGGAAGGTGCAGCCGGCGGCGGTGAGCAGCGTCATCAGCCCATCCATGTCGTCCTGGTCGGCCTCGGCATGGTTGGTGTAGCAGACGTCGCAGCCCATCGGCAGGCCGAGGAGTTTGCCGCAGAAATGGTCCTCCAGCCCGGCGCGCACGATCTGCTTGCCGTCGTAGAGATATTCGGGGCCGATGAAGCCGACGACGGTGTTCACCAACAGCGGGTCGAACGCGCGGCAAACCGCGTAGGCCCGCGCCTCCATCGTCTGCTGGTCGACGCCGTGATGCGCTTCGGCCGAGAGCGCGGCGCCTTGCCCCGTCTCGAAATACATGACGTTCTCGCCCACCGTGCCCCGCTTCAGGCTCCGCCCGGCCTCGTGCGCCTCGCGAAGCACAGCGAGATCGACGCCGAAAGAGCGGTTGGCGGCCTCGCTGCCCGCCACCGACTGGAAGACGAGATCCACCGGCGCGCCGCGCTCGATGATCTCGATGCAGTTGGTGACGTGCGTGAGGACGCAGGTCTGCACGGGAATTTCGTATTGCTGGCGCAAGCCGTCCAGCATCTCCATCAGCGCCACGGCGTTCGGCACGTTGTCGCTCGCCGGGTTGATGCCGATCACGGCATCGCCGACCCCGTAGAGCAGCCCGTCGAGCACCGAGACGGCGATGCCGCGGGGATCGTCGGTCGGGTGGTTGGGTTGCAGCCGCGAGCCGAGCCGGCCGGGAAGCCCGAGCGTGGTTCGGAAGGCCGTGACCACCCGCACTTTGCGCGCCACGGCGATGAGATCTTGGTTGCGCATCAGTTTCGACACCGCCGCCACCATCTCAGGCGTCAGCCCCCGAGCGATCGCCGAAAGGGCCGCAGTGTCGGCCTCATGCGACAGAAGCCAGTCTCGGAAGCCGCCGACCGTCAGATGCCGGATGGGCGCGAAGGCGGCCGTGTCGTGCGTGTCGGCGATGAGGCGGGAGACCTCGTCCTCCTCATAGGGCACGAGCGGGTGGTCGAGGAAGGTCGCCAGCGGCAGACCGGCCAACGCCAGTCGCGCGGCGATCCGCTCGGCGTCGGAAGTCGCGGCGAGCCCGGCCAACTCGTCGCCGGATCGCCGCGGAGAAGCGGCTGCGAGGAGGCGCTTCAGGTCGGCGAAGCCGTATCGCGTGCCGCCGAGATCCCAGTGATAGCCCAAGGCTCACCTCCGTTGCGCTGACGCCTACCAGCATATTCCTTCGGCAGCACGAGACAATGCCCGTCTTCGTGGCAGCGAAGATCCCGTCAGCCGTCGGCGACCTTCACGACGAGCTTGCCGAAGTTGCGACCCTCCAACAGTCCGATGAAGGCATCTGGCGCGGCATCCAGCCCCTCGACCACGTCTTCACGCGCGTGCACACGGCCCTCAGTGAGCCACCCGCTCATTCGCTCGAAGAAGCGCTCGTAGCGGCCCTCGCCGTAGTGATCGCCGATGATGAATCCTTGCACGAAAAGACGTTTGCGCAGGATCGCGCCCATCAGGCCCGGCAGGCGATCAGGGCCCTCCGCCTAGCCGTCGGCATTGTACTGCGCGATCAGCCCGCAGACGGGGATGCGGGCATGGACGTTCAGAAGCGGCAGCACCGCTTCGAAGACCGCACCGCCGACGCTCTCGAAATAGACGTCGATCCCGTCCGGGCAGGCGCGGGCGAGTTGCTCGGCGAAATCCGGTGCGCGATGGTCGAGACCGACGTCGAGGCCGAGCGTCTCGGTGAGATAGCGGCACTTCTCGGCCCCGCCGGCAATGCCGACCGTGCGGCATCCCTCGATCCTGGCGACCTGACCGACCACCGCACCCACGGCGCCGCTCGCCGCGGCCACCACCACCGTCTCGCCACGCCGGGGACGGCCGATGTCGAGAAGGCCGGTATAGGCGGTGAAACCGGGCATGCCGAGGATGCCGAGCGCATGGGACGGATGCGCGAGATCGGCCGGCAGCTTGCGGAGCGTGTCGCCAGCGAGCGCCGCATGACTCTGCCAGCCACTGAAGCCGGACACGAGATCGCCTTCCCGAAAGCCGGAATGGCGCGACGACACCACGCGTCCCACCGTGCCGCCCACCATCGTCGCACCGATCTCCACCGGCGGGGCGTAGGAGGGCGCGTCGCTCATACGGCCGCGCATGTAGGGGTCGAACGAGAGATAGAGCGTCCGCACCAGCACCTCGCCCTCACTCGGCTCCGGCATGGCGGCATCTTCGGCGCGAAAGTCGGCGGCCGTGGGCGCACCGACCGGCCGCGAGGCGAGGACGATGCGGCGGTGGGTGGTGTCGGTTCGCGACATGAAGGGTCTCCTGCTTCACCGGCGCCAGCGCCTACGGAGCGCGGCGGCCTTTCCACCCTAGCTAGGCCTCGGCGGCGGCGGGGCGAGCCGATGGCCAAGCCGCCGGCGGTCTGGCAGAGATCACAACCCGTCCGGCAGGAGGCTGCGCATGATTCCCTGGGTCCATCTCGACACCGCCGCCATCCCAGGCGATGGCGGCACGCTGAAGCTGATGCAGCGGGGTCACGAGTTTTCGATCATGCTCGGCGCGAACGAGCTGATGAACAGCCGCCTCAGCGGCTCGGAAGAAGCGCTGGCGACGCTCGCCTGCGATCGGATCGCCGGCCGGTCGCACCCTCGCGTGCTCGTCGGCGGCCTCGGCATGGGCTTCACCTTGCGTGCGGCGCTCGCCCATCTGCCGGCGGATGCAGCAATGGTGGTGGCCGAGCTCGTCCCATCGGTCGTCGCCTGGGCGCGAGGTCCGATGGCCGGGCTTCACGCCGGCACGCTCGACGATCCCCGCGTCTCGGTCGTCGAGCACGACGTCGCGGCGGTGATCGAGGAGGCGAAGGGCGGGTTCGACGCCATCCTTCTCGACGTCGACAACGGGCCGGACGGCCTGACCATGGCCGCCAATGACGGGCTTTACGACTATACAGGGCTGGCCGCCGCGCGCGAGGCATTGAAGCCGGGCGGCGTCCTCGCGGTCTGGTCGTCCGGTCCCGACACCGCCTTCACGTCGCGGCTGAAGCGCTCGGCCTTCACGGTGGAAGAGGTTCCGACGCGGGCCGGACGAAGCCGACGCGGCGCCCGCCACATGATCTGGCTGGCGACGCGCCCCTGACGATCAGCGCTTCAAGCCGTTGAGTTCGGCCACGACGTCGGTCAGCATCGGCACGAAATCGCCGCCGCGGCCCATGGCATCCGCCGTCGCATAGCTGTTCAGCACGGCCGAGGCGATATGGCTGGCGATGCCGGCATTGTTGGCCATCGACACGAGATAGCGCGTGTCCTTGTGGGCGTTGCGCAGCGTGAACTTGTGGGCGTCGCGGTCGCCGCCCACCACGTATTGCATGAAGGTCTGGTAGAAGCCGCAATCCATCCGGCCGCCGGTGATGACGCCGTGGAAGGTCGAGGCCTCGATGCCGGCCTTGGCCGCGACGGCCAGTGCCTCGGCGTAGAGCGCGCCGTAGCCGAGAGACAGGAAGTTGTTCAGAAGCTTCATCGTGTGGCCGGAGCCGGGCTCGCCGGTGCGGATGATGCGGCCGGACCATGTCTCGATCAGCGGGCGCACCGCCTCGAACACGTCGTCCTCCGCGCCGACCATCGAATCCAGCGTGCCCTCCCACGCCTCCTTCGGCGTGCGTCCGAGCGGGGCATCGACCAGCGTCGCTCCTTTCGCCGTCGCAAGGTCGGCCAGGCGGCGGGTGGAGACGGGATCGGAGGTCGACGCGTCGATGATGACGAGGCCGGTGCGCGCTTCGGACAGCAAGCCGTCCGGCCCGGCCACCGCCGCCTCCACCTGCTCCGAGCCGGGAAGGCAGAGCACGACGACGTCGCAGTCGCGCCCGAGGCTGCGGATGGACGACGCCTCGACGGCGCCGCGCGCCACGAGATCGTCGATCGCCTCGCGCCGCGTGTGGGCAAGCGCGTGGAGACCGTAGCCGGCCTCCACGATGTTCTTGGCCATGCCATGGCCCATGTAGCCGAGGCCGATGAAGCCGATGGTCTGGCTGGGTCGCGTCGTCGTCATGAAATCCTCCCGGTGATCCCCTGCTCTATAGCAGGACAGGACCGGGAGGCGGACCTCGTCTCAAGCCTTCGAGGCGTCGTCGCTTGCCATCTCGATGTCGACGATCTCGGCGTCGTCATGCCCGGCCGGAACGACGTCTCCAACCTCCTTGCCCGCCATGCCGCGGGCGAGCGGCGACAGGTAGGAGAGCAGCCCTTGCGCGGGATCGGCCTCGTCGATGCCGACGATGCGGAAGGTCTGGCGGCGACCGTCGTCACGCTCCACCGTCACGCGGCTGCCGAAATGGACGGTGTCGGCATCGGCCGGCGGCGCCACGAGTTCGGCCGAGGCGCGGCGGGCGTTCCAGTAGCGCAGGTCGCGCTGGATCGTCGCCATCGCGATCCGGTCGTCGGCGGTGCGTGCCGCTTCCAAGCGCTCCTCGAGTTCGTTCAGCTCAGTCTCGATGAGGTGCAAACCGCGTGCGGTCACGAGGTTGAGATCCGTCCCGAGATCGCGGTCCGGCAGCGTCTCGACCTGAAGATCGTTCGGTTCCTTGACGAAAGCGACACTCATGATGACTCCTACCAATGCGTTGAACGTCCGCTCCTGTCCGCCGTGAAGCGGAAGGATCGCGCGGACGATCGATCGTGTATCGTCCGGATATGGGGTGTCTCGGGCCGCAATCCAGTGAAACGGCCGGCAGCGATCACGCGCCTCGCGTGTTCAGACCTTGCCGCCCCAAATTGGACGGCGAGGCCCGGCAGGCCCGTCAGTGCGCCTTGTACTTGCCGTCGAGCGCGTCGATGGCATCGACATTGGGGCCGGATGAGCTCGCAGGATCGAAGTCGGACGCGAGGTAGGCATCGACGATGGACTTCGCGAGTTCCGGCCCGATGACGCGCGCGCCCATCGTGATGACCTGCGCGTTGTTGCTCTTCGCCGCACGCTCCGCCGAGTAGGTGTCGTGGGTCAAAGCGGCGCGGATGCCCGGCACCTTGTTGGCGGAGATGCAGACGCCGATGCCCGTGCCGCAGACGAGAATGGCGCGCTCGTATTCGCCCGACAGAACCGACGAGGCGATGCGGTCGGCAGTCGAGGCGTAGCGCTCGTCCGAGCCGGCGGGGGCGGCGCTGGCATCCACCACTTCGAGGTCGCCGCGCTTCGAAAGGTGCTCGGCCAACACCTTGACCAGCCCGACGCCGGCGCTGTCGCCGCCCAATACGATCTTCATTCCGTGATCTCCGCGAATCGAGTCCCATGCGACGGGGCGTTCGAACGACCTTCGCCGCCGTATCCCGCCGACTGCCGTGTCGGCACTGCCGTTACAATAAACACCTCGCGTTCAGGTGTTCAAGGTCCGGCGCTTGTCCGGGTCGCGTCGTCGATGGCCAGGATGCTCTGCGCGTTGGAAAGCGACGTGGCGATCACGTCCACCACGCCGGTGCGCAGCGCCGCGAGGATCGAGACGATCTTGTTGGGCTCACCGGCGATCGCCAAGACGTTGGGGATCGCGCGGATCTCGTCGAGCCGCAGACCCACGACCCGGCCGCCGAGGATCTCGTTGCGCTCGCGCCCGGCCAGATCGTAGAAATCGTAGCCCATGAGATCGCCGACGACGCCGGCGGCCCGCGCCGCCAGGATCTCGTCGCGCTTGAACCAGCCCATGCGCACCATGTGGCTCTCCTCGCCGAGATCGCCGATGCCGATGAGCGCGAAGTCGGCGCCGCGCGCCACGTCGAGCGTGCGCCGAACCGTCTGGTTGCGCAGGAGCGCATCGCGCAGGTCCGCCTCCGGCACGTAGGCCGGCGCATAGAGCGTTTCGGGCGTGCCGCCGAAGCGCTTGGCGAGCTTGCGGCATATATGGTCGGCATTCCAGGGCTCGCCGGCCCGGTGCGCGCCGCCGGTGGCGCAGACGAAGGTGCCGGACTGCAGCACCGCGCGGCCTCGCGTGTCGGCCACCGCGGCGACGTTGCGACCCATGCCCACCGCCACCGTCGCGCCGTCGAAGAGCATGCGTTCGAGATAGTCGGACGCCACCATCGCGACCTCCGCGCGCTGGGCTTCGGGATCGCGCCGGTCCACCGCGATGAGCGCGGCCTTGACGCCGAAGCGCGCCTTCAGCCGATCCTCGACGTCGCCGGCGACCGAGCGGTGGACGCGGATGCGCACGTCCACCACGCCCTCCTCGCGGGCTTGACGCAGCATGCGGCTGACCTTCATGCGCGAGAGTCCGAACTCGGCCGCGATCTCGGCCTGCGTGGCGTCGCCTTCATAATAGCGCCGGGCGATCCGTGTCAGAGTGTCGAAGTCGGTGGTCCCCAAGGCATCCATGAAACCTCCTTCACACGAACGGAGCGGGCGTCAGAGCAGGCTCGTCGAGCCGATCATATGGCACGACCATGTGCAGATGAACAAATTCATCGACGGGCGATTGATTCCGGCGGGGCCCCGTGGGATTGCTGACGCCCGATCGGGATGCATCGCTCCAGCCGGGGCCGGCGCGTCCTTGCCCGCCACGCCGCCGCTCGGCGCGCGGCGGCGCCCAGACCGAAGCTGAAGGACGTTTCCCATGGACACCGCCAATCTTCCCGCGCTCGATCTCGACGAAACCAAGCTGATGGCCAGTGGCATCCGCTTCCTCTCGATGGATGCGGTGGAAGCGGCCAATTCGGGCCATCCCGGCATGCCGCTCGGCATGGCCGACGTCGCCACCATCCTGTTCAGCCGCTACATGAAATTCGACGCCGCGAACCCCGACTGGGCCGATCGCGATCGCTTCGTGCTCTCGGCCGGCCACGGCTCGATGCTGCTCTATTCGCTTCTGCATCTCACCGGCTATCGCGACTTCCCGATCGACCAGCTCAAGCGCTTCCGCCAGCTCGGCTCGAAGGCGGCGGGCCATCCCGAGTTCGGCGAGGGCGGCGGCATCGAGACCACGACCGGCCCCCTCGGCCAGGGTCTCGCCACGGCCGTCGGCATGGCGCTCGGCG
The DNA here is from genome assembly GCF_014196835.1 of Aureimonas pseudogalii. GTDB lineage: Bacteria > Pseudomonadota > Alphaproteobacteria > Rhizobiales > Rhizobiaceae > Aureimonas > Aureimonas pseudogalii. Next base: position 95,558 of record NZ_JACIEK010000003.1, on the reverse strand, counting down.
AGAAGATCCTGCGCGAGCGCTTCGGCGAAGATCTCTGCAGCCACTACACCTATTCGATCGCCGGCGACGGCTGCTTCATGGAGGGCGTCAGCCAGGAGGCGATCTCGCTCGCCGGCCATCTGAAGCTCGGCAAGTTGATCGTGCTGTGGGACGACAACCGCATCACCATCGACGGTTCCACCGAGATCTCGACCTCCGACGACCTCCTCGCCCGCGTCGCCGCCTCGAACTGGAACACCGACCAGGTGGACGGCCACGACCCCGAAGCCGTCGATGCCGCCATCGCGAAGGCACGCAACTCCGACAAGCCCACGCTCATCGCCTGCCGCACCACGATCGGCTTCGGCGTCGGCAAGAAGGCGGGCACGCACGGCGTCCATGGCTCGCCGATCGGCGCCGAGGGCATCGCGTTCGCCCGCGAGAACTTCAAATGGGCGCACGAGCCCTTCGTGCTGCCCGACGAGGTCACCGACTTCTGGAAGAAGGTGGGCTCGCGCTGCTCGGCCCAAGCCGCCGACTGGCAGAAGCGCCTCGACGCCGCCGAGCCCAAGCTTGCGGAGGAATGGGCCCGCATCATGAAGGGCGGCTTCGACGGCGACGCCGCGTCGATCCTTGCCGACATGAAGGCCAAGATCGCCGCCGACAAGCCCTCGCTCGCCACCCGCAAGGCCGGCCAGATGGTGATCGAGGCGCTCTCGGCGCAGTCGCGCAAGCTCATCGGCGGCTCGGCCGACCTTTCCGGCTCGAACCTGACGAAGGCCGGCGACGCCAAGCCGATCACGCCGGCGGATGCCAGCGGCAACTACGTGTTCTACGGCGTGCGCGAGCACGGCATGGCCGCGCTGATGAACGGTCTGGCGCTGCATGGCGGCTTCATCCCGTTCGGCGGCACGTTCCTGTGCTTCTCCGACTACGCCCGGCCCGCGATGCGCCTTTCGGCGCTGATGCATCTGCCGGTGGTCTACGTGATGACGCATGATTCCATCGGCCAGGGCGAGGACGGCCCGACCCACCAGCCGATCGAGCATCTGGCGTCGCTGCGCGCCATGCCGAACATGCTGCTGATGCGCCCCGCCGACGGCGTCGAGACCGCCGAGTGCTGGGAGGCGGCGCTCGCCAACACCAAGCACCCGACGACGCTCGTGCTCTCGCGCCAGAACCTCAAGACGCTGCGCTCGGGCGACGTCACGGAGAACCTCTCGGCCAAGGGTGCCTACGTGCTAGCCGAAGCCGAAGGCGGCGAGCGGCAGGTGACGCTGCTCTCCACCGGGTCCGAAGTCGAGATCGCAGTGGCCGCGCGCGAGTTGCTGGCGAAGGACGGCATCCGCGCAGCGGTCGTCTCCATGCCCTGCTGGGAGCTCTTCGCCGAGCAGCCGAAGAGCTATCGCGACACGGTTCTCGGCACCGCGCCGCGCCTCGCCATCGAAGCCGCCAGCCCCTTCGGCTGGACCCGCTTCGTGGAGGAGGAAGACGACGTGATCGGCCTCACCACCTTCGGCGCCTCTGCGCCGGGGCCGGACCTCTACAAGCATTTCGGCCTCACCGCCGAGAAGCTGGCCGAGAAGGCCAAGGCCAAGATCGCCGGCTGAACGTTCGACGCCCCGGCCCGTGCTCGTTCGCGCGGGCCGGGGCGAACGAGCCGTTTCGGAGCGGCGACAGCATCGAATGGGGGGAAGACCATCGTGACCAAGCGTCCCTGGATCGGCACCAGTTGGAAGATGAACAAGACGATCCGCGAGGCCGACGCCTTCTGCGAGGCGTTGCGGGCGTCCGACTGGTCGAAGCAGAGCGATCAGGCGCAGCTCTTCGTCATCCCGCCCTTCACAGTGCTGCACCGCGCGGCCGAGGCGCTGGGCGAGACCGACGTCATCGTCGGCGCACAGAACGCGCATTGGGAGAATGCCGGCGCCTGGACGGGCGAGATCTCGCCGGCGCAGGTCAAGGATTGCGGCGGAAGGCTGGTCGAGATCGGCCATTCCGAGCGCCGCACCTTCTTCGCCGAGACCGACGAGACCGTGGCGAAGAAGACCGCCGCGGCCGTGCGCAACGGGCTGACCGCCCTCGTCTGCATCGGCGACACGCGCGAGGAATACGAGGCCGGCCGCACCGGCGAGGTGTTGAAGCGACAGACGCAGGCCGCGATCTCCATGGTGGAGTGGGCCGGCGGCGCGAAGGTCATCATCGCCTACGAGCCCGTCTGGTCGATCGGCGAGGGCGGCACGCCGGCCGATCCCGCCTTCGCGGACGAGCAGCATGCCCGCGTCAAGGAGCTGACCGCGGCCGAGCTCGGTTCGCCGCTGGCGGTGCTCTACGGCGGCAGCGTCAACCCCGCGAACTGCGTCGATCTCGCCAACCGCGCGAATATCGACGGGCTCTTCATCGGGCGCTCCGCCTGGAAGGCCGAAGGCTATCTCGGCATCGTCTCGGACGTCGTCTCGTCCCTCTCCTGATCCTCAACCCGACCTTCGTTCCAACTTTGGGAATTCGCTTCCGATGGCCCTGATCACCCTTCGCCAGCTTCTCGACCATGCCGCCGAGCATGGCTACGGGGTTCCCGCCTTCAACATCAACAACATGGAGCAGGGCCTCGCGATCCTCGCGGCGGCGGCGAAGACGTCTTCGCCGGTGATCCTGCAGGCGAGCCGGGGCGCGCGCGCCTATGCCAACGATTTCATTCTGGCGCGGCTGATCGAGGGTCTGGCCGAGATGCATCCCGACATTCCCATCTGCATGCATCTCGACCACGGCAACAACGAAGCGACCTGCCTCACCGCCATCCAGCACGGCTTCACCTCCGTGATGATGGACGGCTCGCTTCAGGAAGACGGCACCTCGCTCGCCGACTACGAGTACAATGCCGGCATCACCCGCCGCGTCTCCGACATGGCGCATTGGGCCGGCGCCTCGGTCGAGGGCGAGATCGGCGTGCTCGGCTCGCTCGAGACCGGCGGCGGCGAGCAGGAGGACGGCCACGGCTTCGAGGGCACGCTGTCGCACGACCAGCTGCTGACCGACCCGGCCGAGGCCGCGCGCTTCGTGGCCGACACGCATGTCGACGCGCTGGCCGTGGCGATGGGCACCTCGCACGGCGCCTACAAGTTCTCGCGCAAGCCCGACGGCGACGTGCTGGCGATGAACGTCATCGAAGCGATCCACGCCCGGCTGCCGAACACCCATCTGGTGATGCACGGCTCCTCCTCGGTGCCGGAAGACCTGCAGGAGATCGTCAACAAGTATGGCGGCGAGATCAAGCCGACCTGGGGCGTGCCGGTGGCCGAGATCCAGCGCGGCATCCGCCACGGCGTGCGCAAGATCAACATCGACACCGACTGCCGCCTCGCGATGACAGGCGCCATCCGCAAGGTCTTCGCCGAGAAGCCCGAGGAGTTCGACCCCCGCAAGTATCTCGGCCCGGCCATGGCGGCCGTGACCAAGCTCGCGGCGCAGCGCTTCGAGGAGTTCGGCACCGCCGGCCATGCCGACGCGATCAAGCCGATCGCGCTCGCCGACATGGCCAAGCGCTACCGCGACGGCTCGCTGCGCACCTCGGTCGCGTAAGGCCGCGATGGCCCGGCCGCTCGGCGACGAGGCGCCCGTGCGCCGGCCTTCGCGGCGCGATGCCGCTGCGAACCGAACGTCCACGTGACCGAGCGCCCCATCCTGTCGCGCCTCTCGGCGATGCTGCCCGAAGCGGCCTCCGTCAGCGTGCGCGAGCGCTTGCGGGCCGCTTGCGGCGCGCTGGTCGGCATTCTCGGAACGGGCGTCGTTTCGCAGCTCGCGGTCGCAGACGGCAGCGCCCTGCCCGTCCTCATCGCGCCGATGGGCGCCTCCGCCGTGTTGCTCTTCGCGGTGCCGGCCAGCCCGCTGGCGCAGCCCTGGTCGATCCTAGGCGGCAATCTGGTGGCGGCGCTCGTCGGGGTCAGCGCCGCACTCCTCGTCGCGAACCCGCTTCTTGCCGCCTCGCTCGCCATCGCGGTCGCGATCCCCGCGATGATGACGCTGCGCTGCCTGCATCCGCCGAGCGGGGCGGTGGCGCTGACGGCCGTGCTCGGCGGCGCGGCGATCCGCGATCTCGGCTACGGCTTCGTGGTCTGGCCGGTGCTCGCCAACTCGCTGCTGCTCCTCGCGGTGGCGCTCGCGTTCAACAATGCGACGGGCCGCCGATACCCGCACCGGGCATCCTCCGCCAGTGCCCGCCCGGCGCCGAGCCGTGCCCCGGCGGCGACGGTGGGCGTCTCCGACGACGACCTCGACGCGGTGCTGCGCGACGAGGATCAGGTGTTCGACATCGCCCGCAGCGACCTCAAGCGGATCCTGCGCAAGGCGCAGTTCCACTGGTACGCCCGCCAGTCCGGTGGTTTGTGCGCCGGTGACGTGATGATCCGCGACGTGGTCGCGGTGGCGCCGGACGCCTCGTTGCGCGAGGCCTTCGAACTGCTGCGCGCGCATGGCATCAAGGCGCTGCCGGTGACCGACGACGGCGCGCGCGTGCTCGGCATCGTCACGCAGACCGACCTTCTCGACAAGGCCGCCTGGGGCCGCGGCGGCCCCCGCCTCGCCTCGCGCCATCGCGTGCGGCTCACCCTGTCGCGCGGCCGTGCGCCCTACGGCGCGGTCGAGGACATCATGACCAGCCCGGTCGAGACCGTGTCGCCGGAAACGTCGGTCGCTGCCGTCGCCCTCTTCATGAGCGAGGGTGGGTTACATCATCTGCCTGTGGTCGCGGACGACGGAAAGCTCGTCGGCATCGTGGCGCAGTCGGACATCGTCGCCGCCCTCCTCCAGTCCGCCGCCGGCCGACCGCAGGACGCGGCACCCTAGCGGCCTTTTTGGCTCCTGCACCTTGAGCAGTTGACAAGCATCGTTCGCCAGCCTTTTATGAATGAACGTTCATTTACGGTCTTTTCGCATGTCCGACGTTCCTGCACGCTCTCGCGACACCGCCGCGGTCATCCGCGCCGCCGCGCTCGGGCTCATCGCCGCAAAGGGCTATGCGGCCGTCTCCATGCGTGAGATCGCGGACGGCGCCGGCATCCGGCAGGGCGGCATCTACAATCACTTCGCCGCCAAGCAGGACATCCTGCGCGCGCTGATGGTCGACCATATGGAAGCGCTGATCGCGGCATGGGAGGCCTGCCCGGAGCGATCATGCCCACCTGCGGAAACTCTGGATGCCTTCGTGCGCTTCCACATCAGCTATCACTTCACCCGGCCCGAGGCGGTGCTCGTGGCCTACATGGAGTTGCGAAGCCTCGAGCCCGAGAACTTCGCGGCCGTCGAGGCCCTGCGCGACCGTTACGAGCGGATCCTGCGCGACATCCTGGCGCGCGGCGCGGCCGAGGGTGTCTTCGCGCTGCGCGATCCCGCCGTCGAGACCCGCGCCCTCATCGCCATGCTGACCGGCGTCACGACCTGGGTGCGCGAGGGCGGGCGCCTGTCGATCGCCGACATTACGGACCTCTATGTCGATCTCGTTCGCCGCGCCGTGGGCCTGCATCCGGCACACGATCGAACCCGGGAGACGGCCGATGTTTGACGCGGGACTGAACTTCGGGCTCGGCGAGGACATCGCGGCGCTACGCGAGACCGTCCGCCGTTTCGCCGCCGAGCGCATCGCGCCGCTGGCCGCCGAGATCGACCGCTCCAATGAATTTCCCGACCATCTCTGGCGCGAGATGGGCGATTTCGGCTTGCACGGAATCACGGTCGGCGAGGCCGATGGCGGGCTCGGGCTCGGCTATCTCGCCCACTGCGTCGCGCTGGAGGAGATCAGCCGTGCCTCGGCCTCGGTCGGCCTTTCCTACGGCGCCCATTCCAACCTCTGCATCAACCAGATCGCCCGCAACGGCACTCCGGCGCAGAAGGCACGATACCTGCCGAAGCTCGTCTCGGGCGAGCATGTGGGCGCGCTCGCCATGTCGGAGAGTTCGGCCGGCTCCGACGTCGTGTCGATGACGCTTCGCGCCGAAGACCGCGGCGACCGGTTCGTGCTGACGGGTACCAAGATGTGGATCACCAACGGGCCGGACGCGTCCACGCTGGTGGTCTACGCCAAGACCGACCCGGCCGCCGGTCCGCGCGGCATCACGGCCTTCCTCGTCGAGGAGGGCATGGCGGGCTTCTCCACCGCGCAGAAGCTCGACAAGCTGGGCATGCGCGGCTCCAACACCTGCGAGCTCGTGTTCGATGACTGCGAGGTGCCGCGGGAGAACGTCCTCGGCGCGGTCGGCGGTGGTGTGAAGGTTCTGATGAGCGGGCTCGACTACGAGCGCATCGTGCTCGCCGCCGGTCCACTCGGCATCATGGCCGCCTGCCTCGACGTGGTGGTGCCCTTTGTCCACGAGCGCCGGCAGTTCGGTCAGCCGATCGGCGAGTTCCAGCTGATGCAGGGCAAGCTCGCCGACATGTACGTCTCGGCCAACGCCGCACGCGCCTATGTGTACGCCGTGGCGGCGGCGGCCGATCGCGGCGAGACGAGCCGCAAGGATGCTGCCGGCTGCATCCTCCATGCGGCTGAGACGGCGACGCAGATGGCGTTGCAGGCCATCCAGGCGCTCGGCGGCGTCGGTTACACCCACGATTTCCCGACCGGCCGCCTCCTGCGCGACGCCAAGCTCTACGAGATCGGCGCGGGCACCTCGGAGATCCGGCGCATGCTGATCGGCCGCGAGCTGTTTCGGGAGACGGCGTGATGGCGGTGCTCGGCTCGTCGCTCGCCCCCCGCTCGGCGGAAATTGCCGCCAACCGCGCGGCGATGCGGGCGCAGATGCACATGGTGGAGAAGGCTGCCGAGGTGGCTCTCGCCGGCGGCGGCGCTCAGGCGCGCGCACGGCATCTGGCGTGGGGCAAGCCAAGCTCTGCCGCGCGAGCGGGTGGCGCGGCTGCTCGACCCCGGCTCGCTCTTCCTCAAGATCGGCCTGTTCGCCGCCCACGGCACCGGCAACGAGCCGCTGCCATGGGGCGGCCGGCGCCATCGCGGGCATCGGCTGGGTGTCGGCATCCACAGATCGCGCCCGTGATGGGCTCCTGCACGCCGGTCAGCGCCGACCTGACGCCCATGTCGGACGTGATCGCCGAAGGCTAGGATCCCATCGTCCTCGCCGGCCGCCGCCATGAAGATGGAATACACGATGCGCGTGCTCCGCGACGGGCGACTCGGCGCCCTCCACGTCACGCTCGGCGATCGGGTCGAGGCCGACGCGCTCCTCGCCGAGACGGAGCCCGAGACATGACGGGATTCGTCACCCTCAAGGACGTGTCGACGCACGACAAGGGGATCGAGCAGGCGCTGGCACTCATGCTGCGTGACCTGAACGAACTGCCGAAGCGCTGATCGCGCGCATCGGCGGACAGGCCTATGGCGGTGGCCTCGGGCTGATGGCGGTCTGCGACATCGCGGTGGTGGCGAGAGCGGCCGATCTGCCTTCGCCAAAGCTTGGGTGGGGCGGCTGCCCTCGACGATCTCGCTCTACTCCTCGCGCGGATGGGCGAGGCGCGGGCCGCCGCGTCTTCTTCTCCGGCCGGGTCTTCGATCCGCCCGAGGCCGTCGAACTCGGGCTTTTCGCGCGCTGTGTTGCCGCCGGAGATCTCGACGCCGCCGTGGAGCGGGAGGTTGCGCCCTATCGAACGCTGGACGACGAGACCGTCGCGCGCGCCAAGCGCCTGTGCCGAAGCGCCCGAAGCCTGGTGGAGGACGCTGCGCTGCACCGGACAGCCGAACTCCTCGCCGGCTGTTGGAAGAGGCCGGCGACGCGCACGGCCATCGCCGCCTTCCTCGACGGCCGACGCTGAAGCGGCCTCGCCCTCGCCGCTACAGGCGGACGATGTAGTCCGGATCGGCGTCGCGGGACTCGTCAAGCGCCATCTGGCTCAAACGGTCGATCGCGGTCTGGCGCGAGCTCGTCAGATGGTTCGCGAGCAGACGGGCGGCCTCGGCCGGATCGTTCCCTGCCAAGGCCTCGATGACCGACAGATGCTCTGCGATGAAGTCGTCCACCGGCGGCACCAATCCTGCGGCGACCTGCAGGTGCTTGCCCACGAGCAGGATCGGATGCGAACGGCGCAGCGCCTCCACCATCTCGCGGTTCTCGGCGAAAGACAGGAGGAGCACGTGCAGGTCCCGCTCCAGCCGGTCGAGCGTCGCGATGTCGAGCGCCGGGAAGGCGCCGAGCGCCGCTCGATGCCGCATCCCGACGACCCGAAGCAGGTCGGCGGGAATACGGCCTCCGGTCTGGCGGATCGCCAGCGGTTCGAGCGCGATGCGCAGGTCGTAGATCTGGCGCAGGCGATCGACGTCGAGCGGCACGATGCGCCATCGCCGGAGTTCGTCGCGCACCACGATGCCAGCCGCCTCGGCCCGGCGCAGGAGATCGCCTGCGGCAAGCCGGCCGATCTCGAAGGCGCGCGCCAGCGCCAGCTCGTTCACGCGAAACCGCCCGGCGAGAGACTGTAGCACGAGATCGCGCTCGAACCGGTAGTAGAGCGCATCCTCCCGTGGGCCACGCGCGTCCTCGTCACCGCCCAGGCCGATCATCGACGGATCGAGCTCGATCCGCCGCGGCTCCGCCTCACCCGCGACGACGCCGCGCCCGGCGAAGCGCCGCACGCGCCCTTCCCGCGCCAGCGCCGCGAGCGCTTGGCGCACCGGCGAACGGCTGGAGGCGAAGAGCGCCGCGAGCGGCCCTTCGAGCAGGATCGTGCCGGGCGGTATGGCGCCGGCGTCGAGCGCTCGCCTCAAGCGGCGCGCGATACGCTCGTAGGCCGGAAGCCGCTCGCCGTGCGCTTCGCAGACATCGGCGCCGGGGGCCGCCGATGGCTCGACCGTGTCCACGTCGTCGTGGCCCGACTACGTGACGGCGCCGAGCTGCCAGGGCACGAACTCGTTGTCGCCGTAGTCGTAGATCTCGCTCAGCGTGCGCTCGCCCGAGGCGACCGCGAGCAGCTTGTCGAACATCCGTTGTCCGGCGGCCTCGATCGAATCCTCCCCCGTGACGATGCCGCCGCAGTTGAAGTCCATGTCCTCGACCATGTGCTCGAACATCTCGGTGTTCGTCGCCACCTTGATCGTCGGAACCGGCTTCCAGCCCGAGACCGAGCCCCGGCCCGTGGTGAAGATCAGCATGTTGCAGCCGCCGGCGATCTGGCCGGTCACCGCCACCGGGTCGTAGCCGGGCGTGTCCATGAACACGAAGCCGGTGCGGTCGATGAGCTCGGCATATTCGTACACGGCTTCGAGCGGCATCGAACCGCCCTTGGCGACCGCGCCGAGCGACTTCTCGAGGATCGTCGTGAGACCCCCCGCCTTGTTGCCGTGCGAGGGGTTGTTGTTCAGCTCCATGCCGTGGCGCTCGGTGTAGTCGCGCCACCACGAGATGCGGTCCATAAGCTTCTGCGCCACGGCGGGGCTCACGGCCCGGCGCGTCAGGAGATGCTCGGCACCGTAGATCTCCGGCGTCTCCGCCAGCACCGCCGTGCCGCCGTTGCGCACCAGAAGGTCGGATGCGTAGCCGAGCGCCGGATTGGCCGAGATGCCGCTGTAGCCATCGGAGCCGCCGCATTCGAGCGCGAGCTTCAGGCCCGAGAGCGGCTGGGTGGTACGCGGAATGGCATTGGCGGCCGGCAGCATCTCGCGGATGAGCGCCGAGGCCTGCTCAACCGTCTTGCGGGTGCCGCCGAGCTGCTGGATCGTCATCGTGCGCAGCGTCGGGCCTTCCTCCAGCCCGTATTTCTCGGTGATGAAAGAAATCTGGTTGCTCTCGCAGCCGAGCCCGATCATCAGGATGCCCGCGAAATTCGGGTTGCGCGCATAGCCGCTCAGCGTGCGGGCGAGATAGGTGTAGCCCTCGGTCTTGAGCGACAGCGCGCAGCCCATGCCGTGGGTCAGCGCCACCACGCCATCGACGTTCGGAAAGCCTTCGAGCCCGCCCTTGTTGTTGAAATGGTCGGCGATGGCGCGCGACACGGTGGCCGAGCAGTTCACCGACGAGATGATGCCGATGTAGTTGCGGGTGCCCACCTGCCCGTCGGCGCGTAGATATCCCTCGAAGGTGCGGCGTTCGGCCTCCGGCAACAGCGGCGTGGCGCGCGCGTCGGCGGCGAACTCGTGATGCACCTCGCTCTCGTGCATCGCCATATTCTGCAGATGCACGTGGTCGCCCGCCTCGATCGGCGCGGTCGCATAGCCGATGATCTGGCCGTATTTCAGGATGCTGTCGCCCAGCGCCACCGGACGGATGGCGACCTTGTGGCCGCTCGGTACGGCTTGGCGCGCGAGAATGCCGGGCACGCCCACGGGCTGGCCGGGCTCGATCGGCCGCCGCGCCACACGCACGGTGTCGACGGGATGCAGCAGGATCGTCGGGGCGGCGTCTGGCACGGTGAGCATGGGATCGCGACCCTCGCGCTTGCGGCAGAAATGATCTTTGCCGACAAAAATGCATTCTCATGGATATCGCAGCGCATGCGTCCGCTGACAAGGCCGATTCTTGCGAGGGTTCACGCTTCCCGTCGAAGGCGGACCGGCGCGCCCTTGATCCCCCCACCGCCCGACCGATAACAGCATGCGTCCGGCACCATCCCCGTCGTGCCTTTTGCATGAGGTCGATCCGATGCGCACCGTCCTGTCCGTCAACGTCAACGCCGTGGCGATGCTTCGCAACCGGCGCGATCTGCCCTGGCCGAGCGTCGTGCGGTTCGGGCGGCTGGCCTTGGCGAGCGGAGCAGGAGGGCTGACGGTTCATCCGCGGCCCGACCAGCGCCATGTCCGCTTTTCCGACCTTCCCGACCTGCGCGCGCTCATCGACGCCGAGTTCCCGCAGGCCGAATTCAACGTCGAGGGCTATCCGTCCGAAGCCTTCCTCGACCTCTGCGAAGCCGCGCGCGCCGACCAGGTGACGCTGGTGCCCGACGACCCGTCGCAGGCGACCTCGGACCATGGCTGGGATTTCGTGCGGGAGGCGGAGCGCCTGGAAGCGGCGATCGCTCGCGTCACCGGCTTCGGCGCGCGGACTTCGCTCTTCGCCGATCCCTCGCCCGAGGGGCTGGACGTCGCAGCCCGACTCGGGGCCAGCCGCGTCGAGTTCTACACGGGGCCCTACGGCGCCACCCATTCCGACCCCGAGGCCGCGCAACGGGAGCTCGCCCGACTGAAGGCGGCGGCGGACGCCGCCATTACGGCCGGCCTCACTGTCAATGCCGGACACGACCTGACGGTGGGCAATCTTCCGGAGCTCAAGCGCGCGATTCCGACGCTGTCGGAGGTCTCGATCGGGCATGCTCTGATCGCCGACACGCTGGAGTTCGGCTTGTCCGAGACGATCCGCCGGTTCCTCGTGGCGATCGATGGCTGAGCGCTACTCGGGCGTCTGGCCGGGCACCAGACCGCCGGAGGGCGTGGAGGCGAGCACGGAGGGCGTGGTGCCACGCACCACCGGCACGCTCGACGGCTTGCCATAGGCATCGCCGAGACCGAACAGGAACGGCAGGCCGCCATTGGCGGGAAGAAGCACGACGCGCCCGTCCGGCAGCACGTGACGTTCGGTGGCGACCGCGCGCTCGCGTGACGAGAGAGTGACGCCCGCGCCTTGCGCGAAGACGGGAGCCGTCGAGAGCAGAACGGCAGCGAGCGTGATCTTGGTCTTCATGGCGTCTGGCTTTCGATGGAGGGGGCGCCGGCGTATCGCGGCAGCGCGTTGTGCCTTCAACGGCCATGCTTTCCCCCCGGTTCCCCCAGAGGGCGGCGGTGCGAGCGCCGTCACCGGACGGAAAAAGGGCCCTGAAATCGAAGCCCCTCCCCATGGTCGATGCGGTTCGCGTCAGCCGAAACGATGTCGTGTCGCATGCTGTTGGAAGCACATCGCTACGCGGCCCGGCGCGTTGCCATCTGCATGCCGTCGCTCAGTGTTCGACTTGTCCCGGCACGAGACCGCCCGACGAGGTCTGCCCCGTTCCCGTTGGCAGCACGCCGCGTTGTCGCTCAAGCTGGCACCCGGTGAGCGCAAAGACCAATGCAGCGACGGTCATCAGAGTTGAACGCGTCATCGCCAGATCATCCGTGAGTAGGTCCGGACCGAAAGGTCCGGACGAAATGGCCGGGAAGTGACCATCAGTTGAGGGGAATGCCGATGCCGCTATTCGTGTCGGGGATGGCGCCGGGAATCCGGGTCGTCGCGTTGCCGGCGGTGCCGGAAGCGTCAGGCGCCATTACACCATAGGCTCCGATACCGTTGGAAAGCCCGCCCGGCCCCCTCGGGCTCGTGCTGCGGCTGGAGGAAGACGGCTCGAGGCCGACGCCCGGCAGGTTGTTGTACCGCGGGGCCACATCCGTGCCCTGTCCGAGTTCCACCACCTGGCCCCCCTGCGGAATGGGCGCTGAATCCTGCGCGAAGGTCGGGGCGGCAGAGCCGACGAGAGCCGCAACGGCAAGGGCGGCGAGTGTTCTCGACATGATGTCTTCTGTTCCTCTGAAATGAACTGCGCGATCAACGGTTCGGGAGCCGCTCCGTTCCTCGCCGGACGGTGAGTGAGACGCGGCCATCGATCGTCACGACGATCGCCGCCGCGAAGGCATGCGAAGGCGATCGAACGAAACGGATCAGTTCGAGCTCTGGCCGGGCACGATCCCGCCGGATGGTGTCGTCTCGGTCGCCGTTGCCGCCTCGCTTTCGCTCAGCCCCTGCGTCGGCACGCTCGTTCCATCCCGGGACGTCGAGCTCGTGGCGCTGGCGTCGGTGCCGATCAGCCCGTCCGTTCCGGGCGACTGCGTGGTGTCGCCGGTGGACGCGGCTGCTCCCATGCGATCGGGACTTTCGGGGGCGGCGGTGCTCGCCTCCGGAATGACCGGCGTGGTCGAAGCCGGATTCGGCGACTGCGCGAGACCGGGCGTCGCGGCAAAGGCGAAAGCGGCGGCGATGATGGCGGTACGGTTCATGGCGTCGTGTCCTAGAATTCTTGAACGATCGACACAGGAAGTCGAACGAGCCGATTCCGTTGCGAGCAAGGTGTCACGAAGCCGTCAGGCGTGGGTATGCGCTCGACGCGCCATGCCTTGACGATCACTGGGTGAACCCAAACCTGCGCAGCGGTCGCGAACTGTGGTGCGTACACCGCCGCGAAGGTCTCGGCGACTGATCCGGTTGTCGGCTGCGCAGTCGTCGGCGTGCCAGCATCGAGGTTCGAGGGGTCAGTGGATTGCAGCGGAGCGAAGTGCCGACGTTCGGCGGCCAGTTGAAGACGACGATCACCGATCACAAAGCCGAGATCACGTTGCGCCATCAAAGGGGGGTCGCGGGCGTCGCCATCCCTGCTGCCAACGTATCGAAGACGTTTATACGATCTGCACCGAGACGATCCGCGAGGGTTATCCTTCAGGGGAGACGTTCAATGGCAGGCAGACCGCACCGAGAACCGCGATCCACCTACAACCGTTGGGACGCGCCAAAGCGCCGGATCACACCTGGAATGGCTCGACCACGCCGAATCATCCGCGAAAGCAGCGCTCCCGGCGCATCCATTCGAAGAAATGGCGACGCCTTGTGGTGTCACCTGGCTCTGCGCAAGGCCGGAAAGAACAAGTCTGGCGTCGAACCGCACGGTTCGACGAGAAAGGAAGAACAGCCCGGTCCGACGATGGTCAACGTGTGGCGAAAACCGGATCGCGGCAAGGCAGCGGGCGCATTCGTCCACTTGCTCCAACAACCGCAAGGCTAACGCCAGTCGGCCAGGAAACGAAATGTGAATGCTGTCCATGAAACTTTCGCTTGCAAAGTCAACAGGCAGATTGCAAGAGATTCTCGTTCGGGCAAAATCGCGAACTCGGGTAATGGACGAATTGCGTATCGGAGGCGCCTCCTCCGGGTCATCGGTGAAAGCCGATCACGATGTATCGTTTCCTTTTCCTCGCATCAAGACTTGCCTGCCAGGCCCGCAAGGGCAACGAATAAGCCAAGGAAAAGGGTTTCATCATGTCACAGACTGGTACCGTGAAGTTCTTCAACACCGAAAAGGGCTTCGGCTTCATCAAGCCTGACAACGGCGGCGCCGACATCTTCGTGCATATCTCGGCTGTCCAGGCGTCCGGTCTTTCCGGGCTGGTCGAGAACCAGAAGGTTTCCTACGAGACCGAGCCGGACAAGCGCGGCAAGGGCCCGAAGGCCGTCAACCTCGAGGCGGCCGACTGATCTTCGCGACGTCTCGCAACCTGCCCTTGAACCCGCCCGAGCAATCCGGCGGGTTTTTCATGACCATTTTCACAACCGGTCGTTCCACATCGGAACGTCGTCTTGGCATGCCGATTGCTCCGTAGCTGTTAACGAAACGTTAACGCGCAGGTCACTCGATGAGACTCCTTTCCGTCGCCATTCTCGGTACCGGGCTCTGTGTCGGCGCCGTTCCCGCCTCGGCCGTCGAAGGCGGCGCGGTCTCGGGCGGGTCGTTTTCCCATGCCTATGACCGGGACGTCGGATACGAGCGGACGGGCTCGGTGACGCACATTCATCCGCAGAGCCATCAGGAGCCGTTCTCCGCCGCTTCCGACCTTCGCGGTGGATCCATTCGGACCGTTTCGGGCGGCAACCACTGGGCGGAGCCGCTGCCATACCGGAGCGATCGGAATTGGGAGCGTGGCACGCTCGACGAGATCGATGCCGCGCGCCGAGGCGGCCGCTCCGAGGCCAGCTCGCAGCGACGACAGGACGCTCTCCGCCGGTATGATGGGGCTGAAACCGGGGTGCGTTTCTCACCAGGGGCGGTCGAGCGCGGCTCGTTCTACGGAACGTCGGGGATCGGCGGCGGATCGTCCTTCGTGGTGATCAGCGCACCGGCCGCCGAGCCGCCGCCGCCGACGCTCATGAAATCCCGCGAGGCAGGAAGCGACGCACGGATCATCGACGTCGCATCCGCCCGGCTCGATCGCCGCCCCTACGGACGCGACGGGCTCGACGTCGTCTATTCGGGCGCCACGAAGATCATACGGATCGCACCCGGTTTCGATCGGCCGGGTTCCACATCCCATAAGGACGAGGCCGCGCTCGCGCCGGTGCAAAATGGAACACCCTTTGACGAATTGCCGGCCGAGGACCGTCAGGCGCTGATCTATCCCGACGAGGGATCGCCCGCGCCGGCCGACGAATTGATGCGGGCGCCCGCTCGTTCGCCGGCGGCCGGGCCCGAGCGGGTGCCGACGCCGACGCCGGCCGAGCGCACGGCCAGCGCTGCCACCGCCGCACCCCCGGCAGCCGCGACACCGGCCGCGACGGGTGCGGAGCCGTGGACGGAGGAGTGGCTGCGCGGTTGCGTCGCCCGCTACCCCGATTTCGATGCGTCGCTCGGCACCTATCGCGACGAGAGCGGGCGCCGGCGCTTCTGCACTGGCGAGCCCTGAGGGCGCTTGGACGGGCGTCAGACGAGGAAGGGGTTGGTTCGGCGTTCGACGCCGAGCCGGCTGCCCGGGCCGTGGCCGCAGATGAAGCCGACCTCGTCGCCGAGCGGCAGCAGCTTGGTGCGGATCGAGTTCAGAAGTGCCGCATGGTCGCCGCCCGGCAGGTCGGTACGCCCGATCGAGCCGGCAAAGAGCACGTCGCCGGCATGCAGGAATGCCGCCTCCTTCTGGTAGAAGACCACGTGCCCCGGCGAGTGGCCGGGCGTGTGCAGGACCGCGAAATCGTGGCCGGCGACAGAGACGATTTCACCCTCGTCCAGCCAACGGTCGGGCACGCAGTTGCGCACGGCACCGGGCAGGCCGAACATGCGGGCTTGGTCTTCCAGACGGCCGAGGAGCGAGGCGTCGGCCCGGTTGGGCCCGACGATCTCGACGCCGAGCGCGTCCTTCAGATCCATCGCGCCGCCGGCATGGTCGATATGGCCGTGCGTCAGCCAGATCGCGCCGATGTCGGCGCCCATCCGGTCGATCGCGGCGAGGATGCGGTCCACGTCGCCGCCGGGATCGACCACCACGCCGGCGCGCGTCGCCTCGTCGATGAGGAGGCAGCAATTCTGCTGGAACGGCGTGACCGGAACGATCTCGGCGAGAAGGCGGGACATGGCGAAGCTCCGGCGAACGGGACGGGAGGCCCGCATGCGGCGGACCCGCCGTTCCGTCTGAAGCAAGACGGCCGGCCCCGCAAGCGAGGCCGGCCGTTTCGACGACGAGCTACTCGGCCGCGAGGCGCTTCGGGGTGACCTCGGCCATGTAGTCCTCCACAAGGCGGCGCGTGATCTCGCCGGGCTGGAAGCTGTAGGGCCCGACCTCCGACACCGGCGTGACCTCGGCCGCCGTGCCGCAAAGGAAGCACTCGCTGAAGCCTTCCAGTTCCTCCGGCAGGATCGTGCGCACGACAACCTTGTAGCCGCGCCGCTGGGCAAGGTCGATGACGGTGCGGCGGGTGATGCCATCGAGGAAGCAGTCGGGGTCGGGGGTGTGGATGACGCCGTCCTTCACGAAGAAGACGTTGGCGCCCGTCGCCTCGGCGACATGGCCGCGCCAGTCGAGCATCAGCGCGTCGGCATAGCCCTTGGCCTCCGCCGCATGTTTCGAAATGGTACAGATCATGTAGAGGCCGCTCGCCTTGGCGCGCGAGGGCGCGGTGCGCGGATCGGGCCGGCAATATTCGGCGATGTCGAGCCGGATGCCCTTCATGCGCTGCTCGGGATCGAAATAGCTCGGCCACTGCCAGATCGCGATCGCCACGTTGATGCGGTTCTTCTGCGCCGAGACGCCCATCGATTCCGAACCGCGCCAGGCGATCGGACGCACGTAGGCGTCGGCGAAGCCCTGCCGGCGCAGCAACTCGTTGCAGGCGGCGTCGATCTCCTCGGCGCTGTAGGGCAGGTCGAAGCCGAGGATCTTGCCGGATGCAATCAGCCGCTCGGTGTGCTCGCGCAGCTTGAAGATTTCGCCGCCATAGGCCCGCTCGCCCTCGAACACCGAGGAGGCGTAGTGCAGGCCATGGGTCAGCACGTGAATCTTGGCGTCCTTCCAGGGCAGGAACTCGCCATTGAACCAGATCTGGCCATCCAGCTGGTCGAAGGGAACGGTGCTCATCGCTGATGTCGCGCCATCGGACGATGGCGCCCTTTCCGATTGGTTCGGCGCCGGACCCGGCAGCGCGCTCACGTCCTCCCACCCGCCCGGGCACGGCGGAACAAGCTCATGTCGCCCCCGACACTGGGGCAGGCTTGGGCTGGAATTGCGGCCAATGCAGCCGTGGTGGTTGAGTTTCCACCCGCCGACCATCGGCTTTGCCGGTTGTCGGACTGTTCCAACCGGCCGTCAACGGTGTAACAATGGACCGCATATACGTCAACAGTGCTGACCTATTTTGGATACGAGTTTGAACCCCACGGCCCTGCCCGACGCGGACGAGATCGTCCGGGAGCCGCTGCCGACGCGCGGCGAGCTGGACTTCCGCCTGATCGAGCTGTTCTTCTTCGCCTATCGCGAGTTCACCGCGGACGCCGACTCGATCCTGGAGCGCTACGGGTTCGGGCGTGCCCATCATCGCATCCTGCATTTCGTCAACCGCGACCCCGGCATGACGATCGCCGACATTCTGGAGCTGCTGCAGATCACCAAGCAGTCGCTCTCGCGCGTGCTGCGCCAGCTCGTCGACGAAGGCTTCGTGGTGCAGATCCAGGGCACCGACGACCGACGCCAGCGCCGCCTCTATCCCACCCACAGGGGCCGCACTTTGACTTTGGAGCTCTCGCGGGCCCAAGGTCGCCGGATCGACGCGGCCTTCCGGGCGGCGGCGCTGACCGATCCCGGTCTCGTCAACGATTTCCTGCTCGAAATGGGAATCGACCGAAAGGCGACGCGGGACTGGTTCGCCAAGAAGGGCATCGGCAAGGAAACGGACCTGTGACGGACATCACCCCCGACACGACCCCGGCAACGGCGGCGGCGCGGCCCGCGGTGCTCGACGACGACGCGCCGCATCTCCTCGTGGTAGACGACGACCGCCGCATCCGCAGTCTGCTGTCTCGCTTCCTCACCGAGCGGCGGTTTCGCGTGTCGGTGGCGGCCGATGCCGCAGAGGCACGCAAGATCCTCGGCGGCCTCGACTTCGACCTTCTCGTGGTGGATGTGATGATGCCCGGCGAGAGCGGGCTCGATTTCGTGCGCTCCATCTCGCCGCTGCGCGACATCCCCATCCTGATGCTCACGGCACGTTCGGAGACGAACGACCGCATTCTCGGCCTCGAAGCCGGGGCGGAGGACTACCTCGCCAAGCCCTTCGATCCGCGCGAGCTGCTGCTTCGGATCAACAACATCCTGAAGCGCGGCAACACCCAGCCGATCCAGAAGGTCGAGCACGTGCGCTTCGGTCCGTTCACCTTCTCGCTGTCGCGCAAGGAGCTGAAGCGCGGCGTCGAAATCATCCGGCTGACCGAGCGCGAGCAGGAGATCATGGCGCAGTTCGCCGCCAAGGCCGGCGAGACCATCCAGCGGCAGGATCTTCTCGGCGGCGAGGCGGACGTGGGCGAGCGCACGGTGGACGTGCAGATCAACCGGTTGCGACGCAAGGTCGAGAGCGATCCGGCCAACCCGCTCTGGCTACAGACCGTGCGCGGCATCGGCTACCGACTCAACGTCGACTGAGACGCGGTATGACCCTGCTCGATCGCTTTCGGCCGGGCCTCTCCGGCGTCGGTTCCGCGACCGAGACCCTGCGCGCCGCGCTGCGGCGCCCTCGCCTTTTCCGCGGGCCGCTGCGCCACGTGCCGCGCTTCATCTCGCGCAACACGCCGAAGGGCCTCTACGCCCGCTCGCTCATCATCATCATCGCGCCGATGGTGCTGCTGCAGTCGGTGGTGGCCTTCGTGTTCATGGAGCGACACTGGCAGACGGTGACGCAGCGCCTTTCGGCGGCCGTGGTGCAGGACATCGCTGCCGTCATCGACGTGCTCGACACCTACCCGCAGGACGACGAGTTCCTCGAGATCAACCGCATCTCGCGCGAGCGACTGGGGCTGAACGTCCTCGTGCTGCCGCCCGAGCCCTTGCCCGCGCCCGCGTCCAAGCCCTTCTTCAACATTCTCGACGGCATTCTCTCGGACGAGATCCGTCGCCAGATCAACCGGCCGTTCTGGATCGACACGGTGGGCGAGTCGCGGATCGTGGAGATCCGCATCCAGCTCGACAAGCACATGCTGCGCGTCTTCGCGCCGCGCAACTCGGCCTATGCGTCGAACACCCACATCTTCCTGCTTTGGATGGTCGGCACCTCGCTCGTGCTGCTGCTCATCGCCATTCTCTTCCTACGCAACCAGATCCGCCCGATCCAGAAGCTGGCGCAGGCCGCCGAAGGCTTCGGGCGCGGCCAGCCGATGCCGAGCGACTTTCGCGTGCGCGGAGCATCGGAGGTCCGCCGCGCCTCGCTTGCCTTCATCCAGATGCGCGATCGCATCGAGCGCCAGCTGGAGCAGCGCACGCAGATGCTCAACGGCGTCAGCCACGACCTGCGCACCGTGCTCACCCGCTTCCGCCTTCAGGTGGCGCTTTTGGAGGAGGGCGAGGACCGGCGCGAGCTGGAGCAGGACGTCGACGAGATGGGGCGGATGCTCGAAGGCTATCTCGACTTCGCCAAGGGCGAGGCCGGCGAGGATGTTGGCGAATTCGACCTGGAGCGCGCCTTCCTCAAGTTCGAGGGCGAAGCCGCGCTCAAGGGCCGCACGATCGCCACCGAGATCGACGGCGACCCGATGGTGACGGTGCGTCCCGACAGCTTCCTACGGCTGATCCACAACCTCGTCGCCAACGCGCTGCGGCACGGCGAGCACGTGCGGCTGACGGCGCGCCACGACGATCGCTGGCTGACCGTGGCGGTGGAAGACGACGGCCCAGGCATCCGGCCGGACCAGCGCGAGGACGTGTTCAAGCCCTTCGTGCGGCTCGACGAGGCCCGCAACATCGACGCGGGCGGCACGGGGCTCGGCCTCGCGATCTCGCGCGACATCGCCCGTTCGCATGGCGGCGATATTCTTCTGTCGGAGTCCGAACTCGGCGGCTTGAAGGCGCTGATCCGCATTCCCGCCTGAGGCCGACCGACATTCGGTGGACGCTGCGTCGCGCCGGACGGCCTTGTCGAAGCGCGGCGACGACGACATCTCCGGCGTCCTTCGAACCCACGCCGGAGACCCGCCTCGTGAAAGCCGTCGCCTTTCGTACGCCCCTGCCCGTCTCGGACGAGCGGTCCCTAGTCGACGTCGAACTCGGCACGCCGGAGCCGACGGGCCGCGACCTGCTGGTCGCTGTTCGCGCCGTTTCCGTCAATCCCGTCGACACGAAGGTGCGCGGCGGCGCCATTCCGCTGGACGGCGAGACGAAGGTCATCGGCTGGGATGCCGCCGGTATCGTGGCGGCGGTCGGGCCGGACGTCGAGCGTTTCGCTGTCGGCGACGAGGTCTTCTATGCCGGAGAGTTGCTGCGCGCCGGATCGAACGCCGAGTTCCAGCTCGTCGACGAGCGGCTGGTGGGCCGCAAGCCGCGCTCGATCGGCTTCGCCGAAGCCGCCGCGCTGCCGCTGACGGGCATCACCGCTTGGGAAACCCTGTTCGACCGGCTCGACGTGACGCATCGCCCGCCCGCCGGCGCGACCAACACCATCCTGATCATCGGCGGCGGGGGCGGCGTCGCCTCGATCGCCGTGCAGCTCGCCAAGGCCCGGACTGATCTGACGGTGATCGGCACCGCCTCGCGGCCGGAAACGCGCGACTGGGTGCGAGCGCAGGGCGCCGACCACGTCATCGACCATTCGAAGCCGCTGCCCGAGCAGATCGCCGCGCTCGGCCTCGGCGCGCCTGCCTACGTCTTCTCGACCACCCACACCGACAGCCATCTGGCGGGCATCGGCGAGTTGATCGCGCCGCAGGGTCGGCTGGCGCTGATCGACGACCCCGAGCGTTTCGACGTCGTACCGCTAAAGACGAAGGCCATCTCGGTGCACTGGGAGCTGATGTTCACGCGTCCGCTCTTCCGTACCGCCGACATGGGCGAGCAGGGCCGGATCCTCGACGCGATCGCCGCGATGGTGGATGCCGGGCAGATCCGTTCCACCATGACGCAGAACCTCGGCCGCATCGATGCCGCCAACCTGCGGCGGGCACACGCTCTCCTCGAAAGCGGCCGAGCGATGGGCAAGATCGTGCTCGAAGGCTTCTGACGGAACGGGGGCCGCGCCCCACGGTCCCCTCGCCTTCAGAACAGGCGGCCACCATTCGGCACGGGATGGCTCAACGCCGCCAGCACCACGTTGCCGGCGTCGTCGGGAAAGCCGAGCGTCAGCACCTCGGAGCGCATCGGACCGATCTGGCGCGGCGGGAAGTTGACCACCGCCATCACCTGCCGACCGACGAGTTCGTCGAGCGAATGGCGAACGGTGATCTGCGCCGACGACTTCTTCACGCCGATCTCCGGCCCAAAATCGATCGTCAGCCGAAAGGCCGGCCTGCGCGCCTCCGGGAACGGTTCCGCGGTGAGGATCGTCCCGACGCGGATGTCGACCCTGAGAAAGTCGTCGTAGCCGATCTCCGGTGCGACGCCCCCCTCTGCGCCCGCGCTCACGCCTCGCCTCGTGCGAGTTCGCCCGCTCGGCGGCGCGCCGCGTCGACGGCGTGGCGCATGAGCTCTTTCAGTCCCCCATCGTCCACCGACAGAACCTTCAACGCGGCTTCCGTCGTGCCCTTCGGCGAGGTGACGTTGCGGCGGAGCTGCGCCGGTTCGTCGTCGGAGCGGATCATCAACTCTCCGGCTCCGGCCATCGTGTGGCGCGCGAGGCGCATGGCCAGCGCGGGCTCCAGCCCAAGCGCGACGCCGGCCTCGGCCAGCGCCTCGGCCATCAGGAAGACATAGGCGGGGCCGCTGCCCGAAACCGCCGTGACCATGTCGATCTCGGCTTCGGAATGCACCCATTCCACCGGCCCGCTCGCCTTGAGAAGAGCGGTGGTCGTCGCACGTTGAACGCCGCCCACTAGCGCGTTGCCAAAGGCGCCGGTGATGCCACGCCCGATGAGAGCCGGCGTGTTGGGCATGGCGCGCACCACGGGCCGGCGCCCGAGATGCTCTTCGAGAAAGGCGACGGTGATGCCGGCGGCGATCGAGATCACCAGCGTGTCGGGGGCCATCGCCGCCGTCAGCGCGCCGATCGCCTCGCGCATCATCTGCGGCTTCACCGCGAGGATGACGACGTCGTGCGGCTGCGCGGGAATGCTCGCCTCGTGCCGCACGCCGGCCGCGAAGGCCGGGGCGAGCGTCTCGGAAGGACGGGGATCGACGACCGTGACCGTGGCGGGATCCAGCCCCTCGGCCATCCAGCCGCGCAGCATCGCCCCGCCCATGTTGCCGCCGCCCAGAAGCAGCAGGCGCCCGACGCTCGCCGATTGTCCGACCGCCGGCATCAGGCGTTGCCCACGGTGTCGAAGACGGCGCAGGAGAGCGCGCTCGCGGCGTCCTTGTCGGCCCAGACTACGAACTGGAACGCCTGGTAGTAGCGCTCGCAGGCTTCGAGTGCCGAGGCGAGTAGCCGCTCCGCCTGCTCGCGCGTCGGCTCTGCGCCGCCGCACAGCAGCAGCGCGTGACGGAACATGATCGCGCCTTCCGAAGCCCAGAGGTCGAAATGCCCGAAGACGAGCTGCTCGTTGATCCTGGCGAGAAGCCTCAGAACTTCCGTCTCGCGCCGCGCCGGCACCTTCATCGAGAAGGCGCATCCCAGATGCAGCGCCTCGACCGCCTCCATCCACGAGAAGGAGACGGAATAATCCGTCCACACGCCCCGCACCGAGACCGCGATCTCGTCGTCGCAAGGCCGCTCGAACGACCAGTCGCGCGTCGCCGCGACGAGCTCGATCATGTCCACCGGGTTCGATTGACGACCCGATTCCCATTCGCCCAAATGCATGCCGATGTCTTTCCCCGTGCCGCATCCCTGCGCGACCGGAAGGGCGCCGCATGCGACCCGCCGTCTCGGGGCAAGTTCCTCGCAAGCCCCTTTTTCGCAGACGGGGAGACCCGCCGCCGCGGCGAATCACCCAGTAGATTCAGTGTAGCCACGGGGAGTCGCGGCACCAGTACGGAAACGGTATTTTAAGCTTTCGTCCGGCCGAAATGCCGGACGCCGCGACCGGGGTGAGAGCTAAGCGACTCCGCCGCCAAGCGTTTCGGAATCGCAGCCTCGCCCACAGACCCGCTCAAACCTGTTGAGGGCTTGTGGATAAGCTGTTCACATCGCCTCGGGAACCGGCGCGGGACCAGGGCCGCCGAGCTTCGCTTCGAGATCGGCGATGCGTTTCTTGAGCGCTTCGTTCTCCGTGCGGGCCTTCACGGCCATCTCGCGCACCGTCTCGAACTCCTCACGCTGGACGAGATCCATCTGGTTGATGAAGCGCTCTCCCTGCGTGCGGAACACCGTTTCCATCTCGCGTCGCACGCCCTGGGCGGCCCCGGCGGCATCGGTCATCATGCGGGCGAATTCGTCCAGCATGCGGTTCGGGCCTTTGGTGGTCATCGGTGTCGCTCCATCGGGACGTGATCTCTCGCAGGTAGGCGGTCGCCCCCCGCTTGGCAATGGAACGGCGCCTGCGCCTTGACCGGGGCGCCGCTGCGTCGCAAACCCGCGCCCGACCCTCGCGACCCCGACGATCGGACCCGCCATGCTCGACACCGCATTCCTCGGCGTCCTCGCCTATCCGAACATCGATCCGGTCTTCCTCCAGGTCGGGCCGATCGCGCTACGCTGGTACGGCCTCGCCTATGTCTGCGGCATCCTCTGCGGCTGGCTCTACGGGCGCCACCTCGTGGGAACGCCGCATCTCTGGCAGAACGGCGTCGCGCCGATCACCAAGCTGCAGATCGACGACTTCATCGTCTGGATCACGCTCGGCATCGTGCTCGGCGGGCGTATCGGCTCGATCCTCTTCTACGATTTCGGCCGCGTCATCGACGATCCGCTTTCGGCGTTGCGCATCTGGGAGGGCGGCATGTCCTTCCACGGCGGGCTGATCGGCGTGACGATCGCCGTGCTCCTGTTCTGCCGCCGCAACCGAGTGCCGTTCTTCAGCCTGATCGACGTCGTCGCGGCCTCCGTGCCCTTCGGCCTGTTCTTCGGCCGCGTCGCCAACTTCATCAACGGCGAACTCTGGGGCGCGCCGTCCACCGTGCCCTGGGCCATGGTCTTCCCGACCGGCGGGCCCGAGCCGCGCCATCCCAGCCAGCTCTACGAGGCTGCGCTCGAGGGCGTCGTCGTGTTCCTGATCCTGCGCCTTCTCACCCATCGTTTCCGGCTGCTGTCGCGTCCCCGCTTCGTCGCCGGCGCCTTCATCTGCCTCTATGGCTGCGCCCGCATCGCGGTGGAGTTCGTGCGCGTACCCGACGTGCAGCTCGGCTATCTCCTCGGTACGGGCTGGCTGACCATGGGCATGGTCCTGTCGCTGCCGATGCTGGCCGTCGGCGTCTGGGCGATGGCGACGGCGCGTCCGCGCGCCTACGAGCCCCGGCCCGTCGCGGCATCGTGAGCGCGAGCCTGATCGAGCGCATTCGCGCCGAGATCGGGGCGCGCGGGCCGGTGCGGCTCGACCGGTTCTGGAACCTCGCGCTGTTCGATCCGGCGGAGGGCTACTACGCGACGCGCGAGCCCTTCGGCTCGGCGGGCGATTTCGTCACCGCGCCTGAGATCAGCCAGATGTTCGGCGAGCTTCTCGGCGCCTGGGCGCTCGCCGCTTGGCGCGAGCTCGGCGCGCCCTCGCCCTTCGTCTTCGCCGAGATTGGGCCAGGGCGCGGCACGCTGATGGCCGACATGCTGCGCACGGCCGCGCGGCTCGACGGCGCCTTCCTCAGGGCGGCACGCGTCCGACTGGTGGAGACGAGCGACCGGCTTGCGGCGCTGCAACTCTCGACGCTGTCGCGCTTCGATCTGCCGGTGGTGCGGCATCGGCGCTGGAGCGAGGTGGAGGCGCTGCTCGCGATCGTCGTCGCCAACGAATGGCTCGACGCGGTCGCAATCCGCCAGCTCGTGTTCGAAGCGGGCGCCTGGCGCGAGCGGTTCGTCGCGGCGAACGCCGACGGTTCGCTCCGCTTCCGCTGCGGCGACGCGCTCCGGCACGTTCCGGTGGCGCTCGCAGCGTTGCCCGCTCCGCAGGAAGGCGACGTCTTCGAGGTGTCGCCCGAGCGCGAACGGCTCGTCGCCGAGATGGCGGCCGATCTGTCGCGGCGCGGCGGCGCAGCGCTCCTCGTGGATTACGGTCACCCAGCGCCCGGTTTCGGCGACACGCTGCAGGCCCTGCGCCGCCATGCCTTCGCCGAGGTTCTGGCCGAGCCCGGCCGGGCCGACATCACCAGCCACGTCGATTTCTCGGCCCTGCGCGCGGTGGCGCAAGCGGCCGGTCTGCCATCCGCGGGCCTCACGACGCAGGGGCGGTTTCTCCTCGACCTCGGCCTGGTGGAACGCGCCGGCCGCCTCGGCGCCTCTGCCGACGAATCCGGCCGGGCGGCGCTGACGGCCGCCGTGCGCCGCCTTGCCGGCGACGGGCACGGCGAGATGGGCGATCTCTTCAAGGTGCTGGCGATCGCCTCCGCGCCTTTGAGCCTGCCGCCCTTCGAGGTTGCCACTACCTTCCGTTGACTTGGCTTCGGGCCTCCCCCACCATCGCGCCCATGCTTGATCCCCGCCTCGAATCGGCCTCTCATCTCGTGGACGCCGGTGTCGTCCGGGACGAACGCCTCTCCGTCCTGCCGGGCCTGCGCCACGCGTTCTTCACGCGCCGCGGCGGCGTTTCGACCGGCATCTACACCTCGCTCAACGCCGGCAGCGGCTCGCACGATGCGCCGGAGGCCGTGCACGAGAACCGCGAGCGGGCGATGCGCTATCTCGGCTTGACCGTGGCCGATCTCGCCTCGCCCTGGCAGGTGCACTCGCCCGACGTCGCGATCGTCGACGAGCCCTTCGGGGCGGATCGGCCGAAGGCCGACGCTGTCGTGACGAAGGTGCGCGGCCTCGCACTCGGCATCCTCACGGCCGATTGCGGCCCCGTCCTCTTCGCCGACGCGCACAACGGCGTCGTCGGGGCGGCCCATGCCGGCTGGCGCGGGGCGCTCGGCGGCGTCCTCGACAACACGGTCTCGGCGATGGAGAGCCTCGGCGCCGAACGCGGCGCGATCACCGCGGTGCTCGGCCCCTGTATCACCCAGCCGAACTACGAGGTCGGCGCCGAGATGATGGCCGGCTTCCTCGACGAGAACCCCGCGAACGAGCGCTTCTTCGCCGCCGGCACGCAAGGGGACAAGCGGCAGTTCGACCTTCCCGGCTACGTCGTCGCCCGGCTCGCCGCGCTCGGCGTCGCGGCCGGCTTCGTCGGCCGCTGTACCTATGCCGAGGAGGAGCGCTTCTTCTCGTTCCGCCGCACCACGCATCGCGGCGAGCCCGACTACGGCCGCCAGCTTTCCGCCATCGTCCTCGCCTGACCTTCTCCCGGCAACCGGATCCGTCCATGCTGCATTTCTCTGCCGACGAGTTCGCCCAGCGCCGCGAGCGGCTGACCACCGCGATGACCGAGCGCAAGCTCGACGCGATGCTCCTGTTCGCGCAGGATTCGACGTACTGGCTGACGGGCTACGACACGTTCGGCTTCTGCTTCTTCCAGTGCCTCGTGGTGAAGGCCGACGGCGAGATGCGCCTTCTCACCCGCTCGGCCGACCTGCGGCAGGCCCAACACACCTCCACGATCGAACGCATCGAGATCTGGCGCGATCGGGGCGGTGCCAACCCCGCGATCGAACTGCGCGACATCCTCGACGACATGGGCCTCCTCGGCGCGCGGATCGGCGTGGAGTGGGCGACGCACGGCCTCACCGCCGCCAACGGGCGGCTCGTCGAGGAGAAGCTCGGCTCCTTCGCCAGCCTGCAGGACGCCTCCGACCTCATGCCGGCGTTGCGGCTGGTGAAGAGCCCCGCCGAGATCGCCTACGTTCGCGAGGCCGCGCGGCTCGGCGACGAGGCCTTCGAGGCGATGCTGCCGCTGGTGCGCGAGGGCGCCGACGAGGCCGATCTCCTCCATGCGCTTCAGGGCACGATCCTGCGCGGGGGCGGCGACTATCCGGCCAACCCCTTCATCCTCGGTTCAGGACCGGACGCTCTCCTCTGCCGCTACAAGTCGGGGCGCCGCCGGCTCTCAGGCCAGGACCAGCTCACCGTCGAATGGTCGGGTGTGAAGGCGCAGTATCACGCCCCGCTGATGCGCACCGTCGTGGTCGGCAAACCGCTGATCCGCCATGAGGAACTGTTCGCCGCCGCGCGCGAGGCATTGGCCGCGGTGGAGGAGGCCCTGCGCCCCGGCCGCACCTTCGGCGACGTGTTCGACGCCCACGCGCGGGTGATGGAAGAGCACGATCTCGTTCGCCACCGCCTCGCCGCCTGCGGCTACTCGGTGGGCGCGCGCTTCGCCCCCTCGTGGATGGACCCGCAGATGTTCGTCTCGGGCAATGCCGAGCCGATCCGCCCCGACATGACGCTCTTCGCCCACATGATCCTGATGGATTCCGACAGCGGCACGGCGATGACGCTGGGGCGGACCTATCGGACCACCGACGAAGCCCCCGAGAGCCTGTCGCGCCTTCCGATCGAGCTGCCGTTCGCCGCGCCATGACCGGCTCGACGGGCTACGACGCTCGTGTCCGCCGGGCCCTCTGCGGCGGGGCATTCGGCGGTCTGTGGGTTGAATCTTCATCCGATCTTGTTATGAGCGCCGCAGATGCGAACGAGGGTCCGTGGGCGACGGTCCCCGGTGCGGCCGACAGGCCGCCGTCTCGCGCCCAAGGACGGAAGCGGACACGATGAAACTCTTTGTCGGCAACTCCAATCGCATCCTGGCCGAGGCCATCGGAAAGTATCTGGAACTGCCTCTGGGCCTCGCGTCCGTCCGGCGCTTCGCCGACCAGGAGATCTTCGTCGAGATTCAGGAGAACGTGCGCGGCGAGGATTGCTTCGTGATCCAGTCGACCTCTTATCCGGCGAACGATCACCTGATGGAGCTCCTGATCATCATGGACGCGCTGCGACGCGCCTCGGCCCGCCGCATCACCGCCGTGCTGCCCTATTTCGGCTACGCGCGGCAGGACCGGAAGGCCGGTGGGCGGACCCCGATCTCGGCCAAGCTCGTCGCCAACCTCATCACCCGCGCCGGTGCCGACCGGGTGATGACGATGGATCTCCACGCCGGGCAGATCCAGGGCTTCTTCGATATTCCGACCGACAATCTCTTCGCCGTGCCGCTGCTGGCGCGCGACATCAAGGAACATCTCGACACCGAGCACGTGATGGTCGTCTCGCCCGACGTCGGCGGCGTGGTGCGCGCCCGCTCGCTCGCCAAGCGGCTCGACGCTCCACTGGCCATCGTCGACAAGCGCCGCGAGAAGCCAGGCGAGTCCGAGGTGATGAACATCATCGGCGAGGTCGAAGGTCGGCACTGCATCCTCATCGACGACATCATCGATTCCGGCGGTACGCTCTGCAACGCGGCCGACGCCTTGATGGCGGCCGGCGCCAAGGGCGTGCGAGCTTATATCACGCACGGCGTCCTCTCGGGCGGTGCCGTCGCCCGTATCGCCGCCTCCTCGATCGAGGAACTGGTGATCACCGATTCGATCGAGCCGACCAAGGCGATCCGCGACGCCCGCAACATCCGGGTCGTCACCACCGCGACCCTCCTCGGCGAGGCCATCGCCCGCACCACCACCGAACAGTCGGTGTCGTCGCTTTTCGACTGAGCCGCGCGGAGCGGATCTTCGGTACGACGCGGGCCGGGTCGGTCGACCGGCCAGCCCCGCTGCACTGGGGCCGGCGATCGCATCCTCCATCACCGTCCCATCCCAAGCCGCTTCGGTCACGTCCAGGCAATCTGTGAACTTGCCAGCGGCGAGCGCCAAGCCCTCTGGCTTGCGATGCGCGCCCCTCCACGCTATAGGCACGGCGTCCGCGCGGACACCCTTGGAGGCAGCGCGGACGAAAAGCGGCTGCGTTCCAGCCGCTTTTCGTCGTTTCGGTCCCCCTCGCGGGATACCGTCCCGGCAACCTCTGATGAACCACGAAGGACTTCAAACCATGAGCGAGAGCTACACGGTCAAGGCTGAAGCGCGCGAGAAGGTCGGCAAGGGGGCCGCCAGACATCTTCGCCGCAGCAACATGGTGCCCGCCGTCATCTACGGTGACAAGCAGGCGCCCCTGTCGATCGCGGTCCCCTACAAGGAGACCTTCCTGAAGCTGCACGCCGGCGGCTTCCTGACGACGATCGTCAACATCGACCTCAACGGTCAGCAGATTCAGGTCCTCCCCAAGGATTACCAGCTCGACGTCGTGAAGGACACGCTCGTCCATATCGACTATCTGCGCGTCTCCGCGCGCACCGTCGTCACGGTCCGCATTCCCGTCCACTTCGAGAACGAAGACGCGGCGCCGGGCATCAAGGCCAATGACGGCGTGCTCAACGTCGTTCATCACGACATCGAGGTCGAGTGCCCCGCGCAGTCGATTCCCGAGAGCTTCACGGTAGACCTCACGGGTCTCGAGATCGGCGAAGCAGTCCACGCCTCGGCGCTCAAGCTGCCGAACGGCGTGTCGCTGACCACCGACGAGGACTTCGTGATCGCCACGATCGTGCCGCCGATGGCCGAGGAAGTCGACGAGCTCGACGCCGAGACGCCGGTGACCGAGGTCACCGAGCAGACCGACGCCACGGCCGAAGACGAGCCGAAGTCGGGCAACTGACGAGGAGCCGGGCGGACGGGGTCGGAAGACCCCTTCGCCCGATCCCGTCGCGAGCGTGGGCCGCAAGAGGTCGCTGAGATGCTGCTGATCGCAGGATTGGGCAATCCCGGCCCGCAATATGCCGGCAACCGGCACAATATCGGCTTCATGGCCCTGGACGAAATCGCTCGCGATCCCGCCTTCGGGCCTTGGTCGAAGAAGTTTCAGGGCGAGATCTCCGAGGGGCAGATCGCCGGGCGCAAGGTGCTGCTGCTGAAGCCGCTCACCTTCATGAACGACAGCGGCCGCTCCGTCGCCGCCGCGGCGAACTTCTTCAAGATCGAGCCTGCCGACATCGTGGTGATGCACGACGAGCTGGATCTCGCCCCTGCCAAGGTGCGGGTGAAGACGGGCGGCGGCAACGGCGGCCACAACGGTCTGCGGTCGATCGACGCCCATCTCGGCAAGGACTATCGCCGCGTGCGGCTCGGCATCGGGCATCCCGGCTCGAAGGAGCGGGTGAACCCGCACGTGCTCGGCGACTTCGCCAAGGTCGATCGTGACTGGCTGGTGCCGCTGCTCGAAGCCGTGGCCCGCCATGTCGAGACGCTGGTGAAGGGCGAGGACACGGTCTTCATGAACCGCGTAGCTCTGGCGCTGAATTCCGAGGAGCCGAGTGGCGCCAAGGGCGGCGGGGCGAAGACCGCCCCACCCAAGCCGAAGGCGGAGAGCCACGTGCGGGCGGCGCGGTCCGCCTCGCCGCCGCCGATGCCGGACACCGGTCCGATGGCGGGCATGCTGCGCCGGCTGTTCGGCACCAAGGACTGACCATCATCCGTCGCCGGCCTCCTTGAGGCGGGCGACAGGGCGCAGGGCGCCACCAGAGATCGAGGACGAACAGACATGGGCTTTCGCTGCGGCATCGTGGGACTTCCGAACGTCGGCAAGTCCACCCTCTTCAACGCGCTGACCAAGACCGCGGCCGCGCAGGCCGCCAACTACCCGTTCTGCACGATCGAGCCGAACACCGGCGACGTCGGCGTGCCCGACAAGCGTATGCAGGCCATCGCCAAGATCGGCAAGTCGGCGCAGATCATCCCGACCCGCATCACCTTCGTCGACATCGCCGGCCTCGTGCGCGGCGCCTCGAAGGGCGAAGGGCTCGGCAACCAGTTCCTCGCCAACATTCGCGAGGTCGACGCCATCGTCCACGTGCTCCGCTGCTTCGAGGACGACGACATCACCCATGTCGAGAACCGCATCGACCCGGTGGCCGACGCCGAGACCGTCGAGACCGAGCTGATGCTCTCCGACCTCGACAGCCTGGAGCGCCGCATCGTCGCCACGCGCAAGAAGGCGGCCGGCAAGGACAAGGAAGCGCTCGCGCAGGTGCCGGTGATGGAGGCCGCGCTCGCCAAGCTGCAGGCCGGCGAGCCCGTACGCGTGCTGCTCGCCACCTTCGACGCCGACGAGCGGCAGATCCTGCGCAACCTCAACCTTCTGACCTCCAAGCCCGTGCTCTACGTCTGCAACGTGGCCGAGAGCGACGCGGCGACCGGCAATGCCTATTCGGCCGCCGTGGAGGAGATGGCCAAGCGCCAGGGCGCCCGCAGCGTCGTCATCTCGGCGGCGATCGAGTCCGAGATCGCGCAGCTGCCGGAGGCCGAGGTCACCGAGTATCTGGAGGCGATGGGCCTGCACGAGCCCGGCCTCGACCGGCTGATCAGCGAGGGCTACGGGCTGCTCGAGCTCATCACCTACTTCACCGTCGGCCCCAAGGAGACGCGCGCCTGGACCGTGAAGCGCGGCTCCAAGGCCCCGGCGGCCGCGGGCGTCATCCACACCGACTTCGAGAAGGGCTTCATCCGCGCCCAGACCATCGCCTACGACGATTTCGTGGCGCTCGGCGGCGAAGTGGCGGCCAAGGAAGCCGGCAAGGCGCGGGACGAGGGCAAGGAATACGTCGTGCAGGACGGCGACATCCTGATGTTCAAGTTCAACGTCTGACCGGTTGGCCGCAGCGCGGCCGGCCCCTATCTCAGATCACGCGGCGAGAGGCCGACGGGAGACCCGATGCGGACCTTCGAAGATCTGACGGTGGATACGACGATCCCGCTCGGACCCTACCGGGTCGAGCGCGAGGCGGTGCTGGCCTTCGCGAGCGAATTCGACCCGCAGCCTTTCCATCTCGACGACGCCGCGGCCGAGGCCTCCATGCTCGCAGGGTTGTCGGCCTCGGGCTGGCACACCTGCGCGATGATGATGCGGATGATGTGCGACGCCTTCGTCGTTGACTCGACCTCGCAAGGGTCGCCCGGCGTCGACGTCATCAAATGGATGCGTCCGGTGCGGCCCGGCGACGTGCTGAGCGGCGAGGCGCGGGTTCTCGAGGCGCGACTGTCGGGCTCTCGACCCGGCCTCGGCATCTGCAAGCTTCGCAACACGATCCGCAACCAACGCGACGAGATGGTGCTGGTCTGCGACTACGCCGTGATGCTGCTGACGCGCGCCGGCGCCCTCGCATGAGCTACTGGAACGAATTCGACGTCGGGCATGTCGAGGATCTCGGGCACTATACGTTCACGCGCGAGCGCATTCTCGATTTCGCCAGCAAGTTCGATCCCCAGCCGTTCCATCTCGACGAGAAAGCCGCACGGGCGAGCGTGCTCGGCGGCCTCTGCGCTTCGGGCTGGCAGACCGCCGCCATCTTCATGCGCCTGAACGTCCAGCATCAGCAGCGGATCGCGCGGGAGCGGGCCGCAGCGGGCATCGAGATCCCGCAATTCGGCCCCTCCCCCGGCGTGGCGGACCTTCGCTGGCTGCGTCCGGTGCGGGCGGGCGAGACGCTGCACTACACGCAGACCGTCACCGAGAAGCGGGTGTCCGCATCGCGTCCCGAATGGGGTCTGATCTCGACGCGCGTGGAAGCCGCCGACGCCGAGGGCCGCCTCGCCTTCTCGATGACGGGTCGGGTCTTCGTCCGCATCCTGCCGACCGCGCCTGAAGCGACGAGCGAACCCGCGGACGGATCATAGACGCCGACGCGCCTTCGCGTGACTTGGGGCCCTGGAAAACATGGCGTCGTTCACGCAGCATCTTCAGTGATCGGAAACTGTCGATCGGGCTCCGCGCGCTCGGCGGGCCCCCATCGGCGCAGAATGCCGTTGGTCGCGCGCACGCGGTTGCGCCCCGAAGCCTTGGCTTCGTAAAGCGCGGCGTCGGCCTGTTCCACCAGCCAGTCCCAGCGGGCTTCCGGCAACGACTCGACGGCCACCCCGCAGCTGACCGTCAGCGCGATCGACCCCACGGTGGGGACGACCACGGGCGTCGCCTCGATCGATTCGCGAATGGACTCGGCCAGGTCCAGCAGTGTCCCGATCTCGCGATCGGCGACGGCGACGGCAAATTCTTCGCCGCCGTAACGCGCCACCATCCCGTCCGAACCCGCCACATGCGTCAGTCGATTGGCCACCTCGGACAGCACTCGGTCGCCGGAACTGTGACCGAAGCGATCGTTGATCGACTTGAAGTGATCGACGTCGACGAGAATGAACCCGAGGCTGTCGTCGGCCTGCGCCGACATCGCGCTGAGGGCCAGATCGAGGCCGCGGCGATTGGCAAGGCCCGTGAGTTGGTCGGTCTCCGACAGCATCTTCAGCCGCTCGGCGAGGCGATGGCGCTCGACGTCCAGCGCCTCGCGCTCGTGCTCGCGATCCCACAGCGTATCGACGGCGCGAACGAGATTGCGAACCTGGGGAACGGTGCCGGCATCGCCAAGGACCGGCCGCGGCTCTCGATCGCAGATCGCCTGAATCTGCGACCGGATCTGGAGGAGCGGGCGTAGGACCTGTCGATAGGCGATCCAGGCCAGTGCCGGGACGGCCGCGACCATCGTCGCCGCGAGGCCGAGCGTCGCGAGCATCGCCAGCAACGACTCGTGCTGGCGCATCTCCGCCTGCGCGATCATGCGCTCGACATAGAAGTCCCGCAGTTCGGCGATCGGCGCCGTGGTTTCGGCATAGAGCTCGGCAGTTTTCCGGATGTCCAGCGCCGGATTGACGCGCAGCGACTGCCGCTCGACGATCCGCGACAGGAACGAGAAGCCGGTGCCGAAATAGCGGCCACGAATAGCCTCCAGCGCCGGGGCGAATCGAGAGTCCTGGTTGTCGCGTTCGATCTGCGATGCACCGACGTCCCACAGGGCCAGAATGCGCTGCTGCGTTCGATAGGCAGCCATCGCCTGATCGGGCGGGATGATCTGCCCGGCTGCCAGCGTCGGCATCACCTCCGACGGAAGGCGAAGCGCGGCCTCGTGGAGGGCGCCGAGAAGGCGCACCATCGTCACCTCGCCGGCCAGTCCCCGGTCGGTATCGCTGACGGCCGTCGCGGCGTGGGCGACGAACGGCTCGGCCGTCTCGCTGATCGAGATCATACCCCGGATGATGGAGAACTGATCCCCGACGCGGCGCGCCGAGAGCGGGGTCGCGACCATCGCATCCACACGCTGCCGTTCGGCTGCAAGACGCGCCTCGACGAAGGAAAGCCGCGCGGCGACGATCGGCTCGAGGTTCTCGGGCAGCCCCCGAAGGCGCGTCAGCTTGCGGTCCGTCGCGAGGCGGGCGGTTCGCATGCGCCCCAGCTCCGCGTCGTCGCGCCGTTGGTCGGTGGCGAGCAGCGCTTCCGTCGGCTGGCGTTCGGCGGCGATCGCGGACAGCGCGGAGAAGGCGATCTCGAAGGACCCGATCCGACGCAGGCTTTCGTCCGCGGTCGCACTGCGGTGGAGCGAGTTGTCGAGGGCGCTCCAAGCCATCGCGACCGTGCAACCCACGAGAACGACGCCACCGACGCGGAACAACCAAAGCGCGTTCAGTCCCGTCATGGTGTCCCCCGATCTCACACAACCAAGGTTAATCGCCGGTTCTGAAGAAAGGGTTGCACTACCCGGAAAAGTTGAAAGGGGCCTCGCGGCCCCTTTTCCTTCTCAACGGCTTTCGTCGCTTGTCGTCGGCGCTCAGTGCGGCGTATCGGCCCAGACCCGGTTCTTCACCAGGTAGAGCATAATGGCGAACCCGATCAGGAAGATCATCACCACGAAGCCCGTCGCCTTGCGCTCCACGAGATGGGGCTCCGCCGCCCACATCAGGAAGGCCGAGACGTCACGCGAGTACTGCTCCACCGTCTGCGGAGCGCCGTCGTCGTATGTCACGGCGCCATCGCTCAACGGCGCGGGCATCGCCAGCGCGAAGCTGGAGACGAAGGCTGGGTTATAGTAGGTGCCCGGCTGTACGACGAAGTGCTCCGGCACGGGCTCGCCGTAACTCGTCAACAGGTTGTGGATGTAATCCGGTCCGCCTTCGGCATACTGCGTGAAGATGTCGAACACGAAGGTCGGGAAGCCGCGCTCGATCGAACGGGCCTTGGCAAGCAGCGAGAGATCCGGCGGATGCGCACCGCCGAGGGCGGCCGCAGCGGCTTCGGGGTTCGGATAGGGCGACGGCAAGCGGTCGGACGGAATACCCGGACGCTGGAACATCTCCCCGGACGCATTCGGGCTGGGGTCGGTGATCTGGTACTCCGCCGCCAGCGCCCGCACCTGCGCGTCGCTGTAGCCGAGCGCCCCGAAATCGCGGAACGACACCAGGTTCATCGAGTGACAGGTCGAGCAGACTTCCTTGTAGACCTTCAGGCCGCGCTGCAGCTGGCCGAGATCCCAATGCCCGAACGGACCGGCGAAGGTCCAGTCGAGCTCGGAAGGCTTCTCCAGGGGATAGTGGGGCGTGGCGTGCGCCTCGCCGCCCGAACCGGAGGTCGAGGCCTCGGCGCCCTTGGCCGAGTCGGGCGCCGCACCTGGCGCGTCGCCGACGATCTGCCCTTCCGCGGCCGGAGCGGCGGCCGGGTTGTGCTGCGCCATCGCCAGCGTCGGGGCGACCAGCACGCCCGCCGTCAACAGAACGGAGAGAAGCCGTTTCATTGCAAAGTCCTTCGAGCGCTTCATCAGCCTTTGGTTTCCGGGGAGGCGGCGGCACCTGCGGGCATCGAACGGGCTCCCGCATGCTTGCCGAGAACCGCCTCCGTGATCGAGTTCGGCAGCTTGCGCGGCGTCTCGATGAGACCCAGCACCGGAAGCACGATGAGGAAGTGCGCGAAATAGTAGATCGTGCCGATGAGCGACAGCGTCGGATAGATCCACTCCGCCGGGCGCGAACCGAGCCAGCCGAGCAGCACGGCGTTCACCGCGAAAACCCAGAAGAAGATCTTGTAGATCGGCCGGTAGGTGGTCGACTTCACGCGGCTTGTGTCGAGCCAGGGCAGGAAGAACAGCACGATGATCGAGCCGAACATCACGAGCACGCCGCCGAGCTTGGAATCGATCGGGCCGACGTTGAATGTGATGGCACGCAGCATGGCGTAGAAGGGCAGGAAATACCATTCGGGCACGATGTGCGCCGGCGTCTGCAGCGGGTTGGCCGGAATGTAGTTGTCGGGGTGACCGAGGTAGTTCGGAATGTAGAACAGGAAGTAGGCGAAGATCGCGAGGAACACGACCATCGCGAAACCGTCCTTGATCGTCGCGTGCGGCGTGAACGGTACCGTGTCCTTCGAGGACTTGATCTCGACGCCCGTCGGGTTGGTCTGGCCGACGACGTGCAGCGCCCAGATGTGCAGGATCACGACGCCCGCGATCATGAAGGGCAAGAGGTAGTGCAGCGAGAAGAAGCGGTTGAGCGTGGCGTTGTCCACGGCGAAACCGCCGAGGAGCAAGGTCTGGATCGCGGTTCCGACGCCCGGGAAGGCGGTGAAGAAGCCGGTGATGACCGTCGCGCCCCAGAAGGACATCTGACCCCAGGGCAGAACGTAGCCCATGAAGGCGGTGGCCATCATCAGGAGGAAGATGATCACGCCGAGGATCCAGAGCACCTCGCGCGGCGCCTTGTAGGAGCCGTAGTAGAGACCACGGAAGATGTGGAGGTAGACGGCGACGAAGAAGAACGAGGCGCCGTTGGCGTGCATGTAGCGCAGCAGCCAGCCCCAGTTCACGTCACGCACGATGTGCTCGACAGATTGGAAGGCGAGGCCCGAATTGGCGGCGTAGTGCATCGCCAGCACGACGCCGGTGAGGATCTGCGAGACGAGGAAGATCGCGAGGATGCCGCCGAACGTGTAGGCGTAGTTCAGGTTGCGCGGCACCGGGAAGGCCACGAAGCTGTCGTAGAGAAGCCGCGGAAGCGGAAGGCGCGCGTCGAGCCAGCGCATCACGCCGGTCGAGGGCACGTAGGACGAATGACCGCTCATGGTGGGCCTCTCCCTTAGCCGATGCGAATGGTGGTGGGGGTCGCGAACGTGAACAGCGGTACCGCCATGTTCTCGGGCGCGGGCCCCTGTCGAATGCGCCCGGCCGTATCGTAGGACGAGCCGTGGCACGGGCAGTACCAGCCGTCGTAGTCGCCGGACTGGCCGAGCGGAATGCAGCCGAGATGGGTGCAGACGCCCACCATCACCAGCCACTTCTCCTGGCCCGGTGCGGCGCGGTTGGGATCGGTGGCGGGAGCGTCGGGCGGCAGGTTGGCGTTGCGAGCGATCGGGTCCTTCAACGCGCTGAGATCGACGGCCTTGCCCTCTTCGATCTCCTTCGGCGTGCGCTGCCGGATGAAGATCGGCTTGCCGCGCCACTTGGCGGTGATCGACTGGCCTTCGGCGACCTGGCTGATGTCGACGTCCACCTGCGCCAGCGCCAGCGTCGCGGCGTCCGGGTTCATCTGGTCGATGAAGGGCCAGGCGAGCGAGGCGGCGCCGACGACGCCGGCGGCACCGGTGGCGATGTAGAGGAAGTCCCGGCGTGTGGGTTCGCTGCTGTGGTCGACGCTCACGGGAAATGACGCTCCTTCAGGGACCGCGGACGCTGGAGAGCCCACAAGCCAGTTGCATGCGACGACCTCGATCGCATATCGCGGGCGCAGCGAAGCGCCCTGTCGAAAGCCGTTTTCAGCGCGTTTTCTTAGGCGGCCCCTTGGAACTTG
Source organism: Aureimonas pseudogalii (assembly GCF_014196835.1). Lineage (GTDB taxonomy): Bacteria > Pseudomonadota > Alphaproteobacteria > Rhizobiales > Rhizobiaceae > Aureimonas > Aureimonas pseudogalii. The sequence goes on along the minus strand of NZ_JACIEK010000003.1, from coordinate 57,814 downwards.
TCCAGACTGGGGCAACCGATCCGGGCAGTATGTCGCTCATGAGGCAAGGGCGACACAGGCTCGGCTCACTCCGCGGCCTCCGAACGCAGAAACCCGCCGGACTGGCGTGCCCAGAGCTGCGAATACAACCCGCCGGACGCCACCAGCGCGCGATGGGTCCCCTCCTCCGCGATTCGCCCGCCGTCGATCACCACGAGGCGATCGAGCCCGGCGATCGTCGACAGCCGGTGGGCGATCGCGATCACGGTCTTGCCCTCCATCATGGCGCCGAGATTCTCCTGGATCGCGGCCTCCACCTCGGTGTCGAGCGCCGACGTCGCCTCGTCGAGGACGAGGATCGGGGCGTTCTTGAGGAAGACGCGGGCGATGGCGATTCGCTGCCGCTGCCCGCCCGAAAGCTTGACGCCGCGCTCGCCCACATGCGCATCGAGCCCGGTGCGCCCTTGCGGATCGCGCACGGTGCGGATGAAGTCGAGCGCGTTGGCGCGGCGGGCGGCGGAGAGCACCTCCTCCTCGCTGGCATCCGGCCGCCCATAGGCTATGTTGTCTCGAATGGAGCGGTGGAACAACGAGGTGTCCTGCGTGACGACGCCGATCGCCCCGCGCAGCGAGGCCTGCGTCACCCCGGCGATCTCTTGCCCATCGACAAGGATGACCCCGCCTTCGACGTCGTAGAGGCGCAGCAGCAGGTGCATGAGCGTCGTCTTGCCGGCGCCAGAGCGCCCGACGAGGCCGATCTTCTCGCCCGGCGCGACGCGCAGCGAGCAGCCCTCGATGATGCCCTGCCCCTTGCCGTAATGGAAGGTAACGTCGCGAAACTCGACCGCGCCTTCTTTGGGCACGAGATCGGGCGCCGCCGGCCGATCGACGAGCTTCGGCGGGACGGTGACGGTGGCGACGGCGTCCTGGATCGTGCCGTAGTTGCGCACGAGGCCGTTGATGTTGAACATCATCCAGCCGCTCATCTGATTGAGCCGCAGCACGAGGCCGAGCGCCGTCGCGACGGCACCAGTGGAGATGCGACCGTCCTGCCAGCCGACGATCGCCAGCACGCCGACGCCGGCCATCATGAAGCCGTTGAGGATGGCGACGGCGGTGCGCACCGTGGTCAGCGCCCGCGTCATGCGCCGCACCGTCTCGACGAAATGGCGGAATCCGTCTTCCACGAAGGCATCCTGCCGGCGGCGCGTGTCGAAGAGCTTGACGGACAGGATGTTGGTGAAGCTGTCGACCACCCGGCCCGAGACCACCGAGCGCGCATCCGCCGTCTCGCGGCCATACTTGCGGATGCGCGGCAGCAGGTCACGCACGATCCAGGCGTAGCCGAGCGCCCAAAGGGTGAGCACCAGCGCCATCCACGGGTCGAGGGCTCCGAGGATGGTGGCGGCGAGGACGACGAAGGTGATGAAGGCCCAGAAGGTCTGCAGCGTGGTGACGATGAAGTCGCCGGTGGCCTCGCCGACCTGCTGCACCTTCTGCGCGATGCGGCCGGCGAAGTCGTTCTGGAAGAACGTGTAGCTCTGGTCCATCAGCCGCCGATACGCCTGCCAGCGAATGCGGTTGTAGAAGGACGGGATGATCATCTGCTCCTCGAACACCGAGGCCGCGAAGAGAACCACGGTGCGGACCACGAGCGTCAGCACCACCAGCGCCACGAGCATGGGCCCGTGCTCGGCCATCAGCGTCGCCGGCGTCGAGGCGGCGAGCGCATCGACGATCCAGCCGACCCCCGTGTAGAGCGCCGCTTCCACCGCACCGGTGAGGCCGCCGGTGACGAGGAGCCCGATCAGCGGCCCCTTCGCCTGGCGAGCGAAGTGCCAGATGAAGCGGTTGGTGTCGGCGGGCAGAGGCGCGAGTTCGCCGACGCGGCGCGGCCGGTCGGCGGCCTCGGCGGCCTCGCCGAAGGGATCGATGACCCGCTCGAAGCGTCGCAGGAACCGGTCGATCACTCGGCGGCCCGCCGTTCGCTCGCACCGCTCGCATCCGCATCGTCGCCATCGGCGAGGAAGCCGCCGGCCTGGCGAGCCCAGAGGGAAGCATAGAGGCCGCCGCGGGCGATGAGATCGGCGTGCGTTCCCTCTTCCAGAATGCGGCCCTGGTCGATCACCACGAGCCGGTCGAGCGCGGCGATGGTGGACAGGCGATGGGCGACGGCGATCACCGTCTTGCCCTCCATCAGCCGGTAGAGGTTCTCGGCGATGGCCGCCTCGACCTCGGAATCCAGCGCCGAGGTCGCCTCGTCCAGCAACAGGATCGGCGCGTCCTTCAGCATCACGCGCGCGATGGCGATGCGCTGGCGCTGGCCGCCCGACAGCTTGACGCCGCGCTCGCCGACCTCCGCATCGAGACCGCGCCGGCCCGAACTGTCGGCAAGGCCGGCGATGAAGCCCGAAGCCTCCGCCCGTTCGACGGCATGTCGCAGATCGGCCTCGGAGGCGTCCGGCCGGCCGTAGAGGATGTTCTCGCCGATGGTGCGGTGGAGCAGCGAGGTGTCCTGCGTGACCACGCCGATGGCCGAGCGCAGCGAGTTCTGCGTGACGCCGGCGATGTCCTGGCCGTCGATCAGGATGCGACCGGTCTCGACGTCGTAGAAGCGCAGCAGCAGGTTCAGCAGCGTCGACTTGCCGGCGCCCGAGCGCCCCACGAGGCCGATCTTCTCGCCCGGCCGGATGCGCAGCGTGAAATCCTCGATCACCGGACCGGCCGCGCGATGCGGCGCGGCCTTGCCGTAGGAGAAGCCGACGCGCTCGAACACGACCTCGCCCTGCGGCACGGCGAGCGCCTTGGCGTCGGACGCGTCGGTCAGTGCCACCGGCAGGGTGAAGGTGGCGATGCCGTCGCGGATGGTGCCGATGTTCTCGAAGAGCTCCGACACCTCCCACATGATCCACTGGCTCATGCCGTTGAGGCGGAGCACCAGCCCGAGGCCGACGGCTATGGCGCCGACCGACAGCGAGTTTGCGGTCCAGAGCCAGATGCCGATCGCGCCGACCGAAAAGAGAAGCAGCGAGTTGAGCGCGTAGAGAGTCGAGAAGAACAGGTTGATCAGCCGCGCCTGGCCATGCACGGTGGTCAGGAACTCCTCCATACTGCGGCGCGCATGTACGGCCTCGCGCTCGGTATGGGCAAAGAGCTTCACCGTGCCGATATTGGCATAGGCGTCGACGATGCGCCCCGTCATCGCGGCTCGCGCGCCGGCCTGATCGGAGGCGACGAGCATCAGCCGCGGAATGAAGTGGCGCAGCATCAGGACGTAGAGGCCAAGCCACGCGACGAAGGGCAGCACCAGCCGCCAGTCGGCCGCCGCGATCAACACGACGATGCCGGTGAAATAGACGGCGACGTAGAGCATCACGCCGATCGACTTCATCACCGTCTCGCGCACGGCGAGCGCGGTCTGCATCAGCTTGGTGGAGATGCGACCGGCGAACTCGTCCTGGAAGAAGCCGAGCGACTGGCCGAGCAGCCAGTTGTGCACGCTCCAACGGAAGCGCATCGGGAAGTTGCCGAAGATCGCCTGAAACGAGATCAGCGACGAGAGAAAGGTGAGGATCGGCAGCGCCACGAGCACGACCCCGGCGATGAGCGCCAGTCGCCAGCCCTCCTCCTGCAGGAAGGTCTCGCGAGACCGCGTGGACAGCCAGTCGACGATCGAGCCGAGAAAGCCGAACAGCGAGACCTCCGCCACGGAAATCAGCGTCGTGCCGAGGGCGTAGAGGAGAAGCAGCGGCCAGACCGGCCGGGCGTAGTGCCAGATGAAGCGGCCGAGCGAGCTGGGCGGGCTATCCTCCCGCACCGGCGGAAACGCATCGACCAGCTTCTCGAAATATGAAAACATCAAGGAAATCCGCTCGTTTCGCACGTTCGCTGCCATGCGACAGGAAGCCGGCACCGTCGCGGCCCGTCCCCCGCACCGCATATAGGTTGGACCGCGTGGCTTTCACGCCGTCCTTCCCCTCGCTGTACGTCCGCGGCGACGGCGGTTGGCCGCAGCGCCGGGGGCCGGTAAGACGCCCCGCATGGGACCCTTCTCGATCACCCTCTATCAGCCCGACATCGCGGGGAACACCGGCACGATCCTGCGCCTCGCCGCCTGCCTCGGCGTGCCCGTGGAGATCATCGAGCCCGCCGGCTTCGACGTCTCGGACCGCAACCTGCGGCGCGCCGGCATGGACTACCTGGATCAGGTGACCCTGACGCGTCACGTGGACTTCGCAGCCTTCGATGCGGCGCGGCTCGCGGCCGGGCGCCGCCTCGTGCTGCTGACGACGAAGACGACGCGATCCTACTACGACGTGGCGTTCGCCCCCGGAGACGTTCTCCTGTTCGGACGCGAAAGCGCCGGCGTCCCGGCGCATGTGCACGAGAGCGCCGATCTCGCGGCCACCATTCCGATGCAGGCCGGCGCGCGATCGCTGAACCTCGCCGTCAGCGTCGCGATGGTAGCGGGCGAAGCGATGCGGCAACTCGGCGGCGCATCGCCGTCGTCCTGAACCATCGTCTCGCCTCGGGCGAGGTTCGTCGGTCAGTCGGACTGGAAGAACGCGACCGATCCCGGCAGCAAGCGGGCGGCCGAAAGACGGCCGCTGAGATAGGCACCGGTGTCGACGCCGACGCCGCGTTCGTCATAGGTCGGCGCGGGCAGCGGGCTGTGGCCGTAGACCACGATCCGCTCCGTCAGCGGCTTGCCGCGCAGAAAGTCTTCGCGGATCCAGAGAAGGTCCCGCTCGCTCTGATCGCGCAGCGCGACGCCCGGGCGCGCGCCGGCATGGGCGAAGAAATAGGCGTTCGTGGTGAGCGACACCGGCAGCCCCCGCAGAAAGACGCGATGGGCGAGCGGGATCGCCTCGACGATCTCGTCCAGCAGGCTCTCGGACAAGGCCCTGCCTCGCGCCGCGAACGCCGGCAGGTCCACGCCGTATGAGAGGAGCGTCGGAAGACCGCCGAAGCCCATCCAGCCTTCGAGCGGGATCTGGCCGTCGAGGAAGCGCAGGAAGGTCTCGTCGTGATTGCCGCAGAGGCAGATCCGGCGGAAGCCGTCCGGCGGGGGCTGGAGCAGGTGCTCGACGACCTCGGCGCTCTGCGGGCCCCGATCGACGTAGTCGCCCATCATGACGATGAGCTTCAAGCCGGCAAACCGCGAGCCGTCGCGGATGATCGCGTCCTCGACGACGCGCAACTGCCGCAGGCAGCCGTGAACGTCGCCGACGGCGTAGACGACCTCGGGATCGGAGGGCAGCACGATGCGCGGCCGGGTGGTCCCGCCCGTCGCGGCCCCGTCGATCCCGTTCGGTTTACCCCGGCCCGCACGGCGCAATTTGGAGACGATGCCGGCGAGCACGCGTTGTTTCCTGTTTTCACGATCGAGACCGACGCAGGAAAGTCCTCCGCCGGGCGGGCGATCGTCTCGTCGATCATACGGTCCCGCATCGGAATCGGATGCCGACGCCTAGACGATCGAAACGGTGTCCTCCGTGTCGTGCCACTATGGCAACACGAGGCCCTAACATCGAGTTTCGTCGCTGGTGGCGGAACAGGGTCCGCTGGCGCTTCGGCAAACCGTCGCTGCCGGCCGGACGACCGTCGTCGATGCCGGTGCGGGTGCGGATGACGAGACGATCCGTCCGACGACGGGCTCGCACGCGTCTGCGCGGTTTTTCCCACTCGCCGGTCGCATCGACGAGGCGTGCGATGACGGCGGCTTGTCATTGCGCGGTTCTCGCCTTTGATGGCATGGTGCGATGCAATCGCAGCGACGGCGAGACCGATCACGGCAACGAGGTCGGCGTTGCGTAGCGGCATGGATTGAACGGGTTGCGGTTCTCGGTCGGACGTTCGGCGCCCCCCGACTGGACGGCGGGAGACTCGACCCGACGCCTTCGTCCGCCCGTTGCCGGATCGACCCCGGAGGCCGATCCGCATGGGGAATTGTCTTGAAGGTTCGCGGCGAGTGCAGAACGGCTTGAGCTTGATCCGCACACGCAGGACGCCTTCGCCGGTCGTCGCCCCGATCGCAACCGCCGACGATCGCTGGGCGTCGCTCGTGCCGGTCGCCGCGCTGGCCTATCCGACCTTTCTCCAGCCCCTGACGAACTTCCGGCCCCCGGCCGCCTACGCCCGGTTGAGCGAATTGCAGAACGTCGCCGGAGCCGATTCCAACATCGCCAACCAGATCTTCTGGCTGGCGCTCCTCGCGGCGGGCCTTTTCCGGTTTCGCCGACGGCTGGGGCTGCTCGGCGCGCTGTTCGTGCATCCGGCGGTGCTGCTGATCGCGACCTATCTCGCGGTCGCTGCGCTCAGCGTCTCCTGGGCATCGGCGCCCGACATCGCCCTGCGGCGTCTCGTGCTCCAGACCGTGGTGATCTCGATCACGGTCTGCTCGATCTTCCTGACGGCGAACCGCGAGCGCATCCTCAACGGGATGGTGCTGCTCGCTTCCGCGATCGTCGTCGTCAACCTCCTGTTCGTCGCCGCCTTTCCGCCCGGTCGCCTCGGTTATCTCGGCATCTATTCCAACAAGAACATCCTCGGGCTGGTGGGCTCGCTCTGCTTCCTGTTCCTCGCCTATGGGGCGCTCGTGCGGCAGAGGTTGAGCCGCGTCGCCTTTCTCGGCCTTGCGGTTCTGGCGCTGCTTCTCGTCGCACTCAGCCAGTCGAAGACCTCGCTCGGCTTCGTGCTGATCGCCCCGATCATGGCCGCAAGCCTTCTCTGGCTGCAGGGGCTGCTGCGTATCCACATGCTCGCCCTCGTGCTCGCGGTCGTCTTCGCGGGATCGACCCTGGCGGGGCTGTTCTCGCAGATCTCGGGCATGGGCTTCGACGACCTGTCGCTGGCCCTTCTCGGCGACGACACGTTCACCGGACGCACGCAGATCTGGTCCTTCGTCCTCGGGGTCTACGAGCGCTCGCCCTATGTCGGCACGGGCTACGCGTCGTTCTGGGGCACCGGGATCAACTCGGTCGCCTTCCTCGAGGCGCCCGGCTTCATCGTCGGCCTCCTGCAGGCCCACAACGGCTATCTCGACGTGCTGCTCGAGACCGGGCTGCTGGGTTTCGCCGTTCTCGTGGCGATGATCCTGGCCTCGCTCAACCACGCGAACCCCTCGCCGGGAACGCCGCGCGAGGTGCGCTGGCTCGCCCTTTCGATCATGCTGTTCGTGGTGTTCCACAATCTTCTGGAGAGCAGCTGGTTCAGGGCCTTCAGCGCTCAATGGCTCGCCTTCGTCGTCGCCACCGCACTGATGCTGCCACCCCCTTTCGCCCTACGGTCGAAGCGCGCGGCCTCGCCTCGCAGTTGAGGCGACCGTCCGGGGTCGTGGCCCCGAGCCGTCGCGATCAACCGTCACGCGGCGCGGCACCATTCGGTGGACGCTTCAGAAGGCAGGACCAAGTGGCGACAGTCGCCTGCCGCACATACTGAGCGGGATTAACTTTCATCCTTTGTTAAGCATGAAGAACGATGCTTTGCCGCATGTAAACGGCCGAACGGAGCAATAGACTTCGAGGAAGGCGGTCGGGAACCCATCCATATCGATCTCCCGCGCGCTTTGGGGGGATACGGGCCAACGATACCCGGATGCCGACGGCATCTCCCACCATGAGGGCGCACCCGTGCCAAATCCGCAGATCGTCTCGAACGATGCCGAACTCCTGTCGGCGTTGAAGCACGCGAACGGGGGCGAGACCATTCTCCTCGAAGGAGGCTCGCGCTATTCGCTGGACCTCAAGCATGTCAGCTTCGCCAGCAACGTGACGGTGAAGTCGCTGTCGTCGAACGATCAAGCCGTGTTCACCGACGTCAAGCTCGACCACGTCGCCAATCTCAGGCTGGACGGCGTGACATTCGACAGCCACGGCGACAAGCGCCCCGACTGGCAACCCGATCTCTTCGTCGAAGACAGCCGCAATATCAGCGTCGTCAACTCGACGATGAAGGGGGATGCGAGCGCTTTCAACAATGGCAAGGTCCATGTCGCCACGGACGGCGTCCGGGTCTCCGGCACCAACGGCTTCACCTTCGAGAACAACGAGGTCTCGAACTACAATTTCGGCATCAAGGTCACGGTGTCCGACAACGTGACGATCGCCGGGAACGACGTGCACCACATGCAGGCGGACGGCATGCAGTTCGCCGACGTCGACAAGATCGTGGTCGACGGGAACCAGATCCACGACTTCCTGGGATCGCTGTTCTCGATCAACCACAACGACATGATTCAGTTCTTCACCAGCCACACCACTTCGGCGTCGGACGGCATCACCATCCGCAACAACGTGCTGGACAGCGGCGACGGCCATTGGACCCAGGGCATCTTCATGGGCAACGAACTCGGCATCGCCTATCGCGGCGTCCTGATCGAGAACAACACCGTCTTCAACAACAGCTTCCATGGGATCACCGTGGGCGAGGCCGACGGCGTCGTGATCCGCAACAATTCGGTTCTGCTGAACGAGGAAACGCCCCGGACCGAGTTTCGCAACGACAACATCTACATCTCGATCAAGCCGGGCTCGCGCGACGTCGTCGTCGAAAACAACATCGCCGGCAAGTTGGACATTCATTCGCCGGCCAGCGTTCACGACAACCTCACCGTCGACTACCGCAACCCGAACGCGCAGAACTACTACGCCAAGGTTCTCGATCTAGCGGGCCAGACAGACGATTCGCATGTGGCGGGGATCAAGCTTTCGAGCCAGTCGGATCTCGTGCGCGAACTGCTCGGCGCCGGTCCGCTGGGCTCGAGCCTGACGCGCCAAGGCTCCGGGCCGAGCGAACCGCCAGCCACCACGCCGACCAAGCCGGAACCGACGAACCCCGTGCAGACCGGCACCGGCGGCAACGACCGCCTGTTCGGCACCGGTGGCGACGACGCGGTTCGCGCCGGCGCGGGACACGATCTCGTGGATGGCGGCGCGGGAGACGACAAGCTCTATGGCGACGCCGGGAGTGATCATCTTCGCGGCGGCAACGGCGACGACAGCCTGTTCGGCGGCGATGGTGCCGACATGCTGTGGGGTGGCGCCGGCAACGATCGCCTCGACGGCGGGGCCGGTCGCGACAATTACTACGGCGGCGACGGCCTGGATGTCTTCGTGCTCGTGAAAGGCGAAATCGCCGACGACCGGATCCATGGCTATGAGCCCGGACGCGACCGGATCGTCCTGTCCGGTTTCGGCGACGACGCCAGCGTCAGCCTCGCCGGCCGCGGGGTCTATGCCGTTCATGAAGGACAGGACACCGCCCAGTTTCGCGTCGTCGGCTACAGCGGCGAGACGGACGGCTGGCTCGTCGGCTGACGTTCGCGGCCTTCCCGCTCAATCACCGTCGCGGCGCGGATTATCGGACCCCGCGCGCGTCTGGCGCTCCCAAGTCCATCCGCGCGCCATCCTTCGGACGAGGCCCTGCCGCCCCGCCCGCCCTTTAGGGGACGAGCCGTTCGAGACAGGCTTCGGCCTGCAGACGCCAGCGCCGCTCGCGCTTGTCCTTGAGCGTGCGGCTGGCCTGCCGCAGCTCGCCCTGCCGCGAAAGAGCATCTTGCACCGCGGCCGCCATCGGCGCGGTCTCGTTGGCCGCGAAGAGCGCGGCATCGCCGAAGAGCGAGCGCAGCAGCTGCGTGTCGCTCAGCACCATCGGCCGCCCTGCACCCACGGCCTCGTTGGCGCCGCTGAGCTGGATGCCCTCCCCCGTGGTCAGCCCGATCACCAGGCTGCAGTTCGTGAGCAGGTGCGTGTACGCCTCGGCCGAAAGGTACCCGGTGAACTGGACGTTGGCGGGCGCACGTGCCGGATAGTTCTTCGACTGCGCACGCGCCAGATTGCCGGTGAGCTTGAACGTGGCGTCCGGCACCCGCGCGGCGACCTCCATCAGCATCTCGATGGGCTCGTCGTCGTGGTAGGAGCACGGCACGAGAATGACCTGCGGCACGGGATCGCCGGCCGTTTCATCGACGGGAAGCGGCGCCGGCCGGGTCTCCAGGACGAGCAGCCGGTCGCTGCGCACGCCGAGCCCAGCCGCCTTGGCGCCGACGGCCGCATTGTGGGCGATCACCACGTCGAAGCTGTTCAGCGCCGGGATCGTGCCGGGGATCTTCATCCAGAAATTGCCGGGCACGTCGGGGTCGAGGCCCATGTTGTGGCAATCCGCGACCACCTTGAGCCGGCGCCCTCCGAGCGCGCGATAGGCCACCAGAAGATGGGCGAAGAAGGTCGGCGGCGACTGGAACCAGAGAACGTCGGGCTTGTGGCGCCGGATCGCCGCGATCGTCGAGGCGGCCTGCCGGATGTAGCCGAACGGCTTGGCCCATTTGGCGGCGTAGGGCGGTGGGAAATAGAGAAGGTCGTAGCCGATGAAGGAGCGCATCGACTCGGGTCGGCGCTGGAAGCGCACCCAGGCGATGTAGAGATGCTTCAACGCGAGCGCCTGTACGGCCTTGGCCGACGATGCCGGCATGTCGTCTGCTGGCGTCACCGTGACGGGGGCGTTTGGATCGGTCATCGGGGTCTGCTCCTTCGCAAGAGCCGGGCCGTTTGCGGTCCGGTTCGACGTTTCATCTGCGGACGGGGCGCATTCTGGCGCCCCGGATCATTGTCGGCTCTCTCAGCTCCCCGCGCCGGGCTCAGCTATGCCGGAAGTAGCGCACGCCCAGCCAGCTCGCCGCCACGAGGCTCGTCTGCACCAGCAGGCGGGCGGCGACGGCGCCCGTCAGGCCGCCATAGGTCGCGCCGATCCAGCAGAACGGCACGATCGCGATCGTCGACGAGGCCATGATGACGACGCGCACCCCCTGCCGGTCGATGGCGCGCAGGATGTCGGCGCCGACGCCCATGAGGCCGAGCATCAGCGGATGGATCGCCAGCCAGCGCAGCGGCGTGACGATCGACTCGTATTCCGGGCCGATCACCAGCGGCACGAACTGGGCACAGACGATGATGCCCAGGGCGGCGGCGGCTGAAAGCAGGCAGGCGTAGGGCACCATGCGCACGCCGAATGCGACGCTCGCCTCGCGGCTTCCCTTCGCCGCGCGGAAGTAGCGGGTGTAGGTCGCATAGAGGAAGGCGCGGATGGGGGCGGACGCGGCGTCCACGATGCGGAACGCCGCGGTGTAGATGCCGCCGAGCTCCGGCCCGAGGACCTGGACGACCACCGGCTTGTCGAGGTCCTTCACGCCGTTCACCGAGGCGAACTCGAGGCTGAAGAGAAATCCCATCCACAGCGAGTTGCGCTCGAAGTTCCAGACGGGGCGCCCGAGCTTCCAGAGCATCCAGCCGAACGCCGCCGCTGCCGAAAGCGCCGATCCGGCGACGTAGAAGGCGGCCCAGATGTCCAGCGTCAGGTCGGGAACGAGCACGAAGGCCAGCGCCGCCGCCGCCAGCCGGAACAGTTGGCTGCCGATGTCGATGCAGGTCTGCGTCGCCGCGCGGTCGAAGGCCATGAAGGCGAAGGTCGAGATCATCGTCAGTTTGCGGAAGACGATGTCAGCGAGGAGAATCAGGAACAAGCCGGTCCACGACAGGCCGCTCGTGTCGAGATAATGGAAGGCCAGCAGCGTCGCCGCGAACAACGGCACGACCGTCAGTGCGTTCAGGATGAGCGCGTGGCCGAGTTGGCGCGGGAAGGCGTCGTGATCGACTGTGACCTTCTGGATCAGCAGTCGGTCGCTGCCCCATCCGACGAAGACGCCGACGAACAGCGCCACCGCCGTGACGCTGGCGAAGACGCCGTAGCCGGCCGGGCCCAGCGATCGGCTGATGAGCACGAAGTAGCCGAGCTGCACGAGGATCTGCGACCCGAAGTTGATCGCGTAGAAGAACGTGTTCTTCGCCAGGGCGGACGAGCGAACACGTCGCAGCTGGTTGAGCATGCGGGATCCCCAGGGTTGTCGAACGAGTGCGGACGGCGCGCGGACCAAGGGCCCATGCGGCCGCGCGGCATGGCCGAGGTCTCGAAAGGGCGGTCGGGCGAGCCGCTCGCCTTTCGGCCCGCCCGCGACCTCATGGGGCCACAGGCCCGTCGCGCCTCGACCGGAGCCGGTTCCGGCACGCGGCCGACGATCGCTTGACGCTCAGCGCTCGAAATACTGCGTGTATTCCTGATGATAGAACTCGGCCGATCCATACGAGCGGTAGAGCTTCAGCTTGGCCTCGTCGGACCGGTTGAGGATCACGCCGACGCATTTGTTGCGGATCGTCGGGTTCGTCGCCAGCAGGCTGTGCACCAGCTTGCGCGAGGTATGGCCCCACTGCACCACGAAGACGAAGGCATCGACCCGCGAGGCCACCGCCTTGGCGTCCACGACAGGGCCGATCGGCGGCAGGTCGAGAAGCACGTAGTCGTAGTGGGCACGGCTGTCGTTGATCAGCTTCGACATGCGCGGCGAGGACAGAAGCTCGCTCGAATGGAACACCCGCTGCCGCAGGACAACCGGCAACAGCGAGAAACGACCCGAGGCATCGCTGAGCAGCGTGCCGGCGGCCTCGTTCGGGTTCAGCAGCGTTTCCACGAGGCCGGACTTCGGCTTTTCCGCCAGCATGCGGCTGAGGCCGGGATTGCGCATGTCGCCGTCGATGATCAGCGTCTTGGCGCCCTGCATCGCGAGAAGCTGCGCCAAGTTGGCCGAGATCGTCGATTTCCCTTCGCCGGGTAGGCAGGAAATGATGCCGATGACCTTCGACGCCTGATCGGGCAGTGTCATGTCGACCGCCACCTTGGCGTTGCGCAACGTCTCGGCGAAGGACGAGATCGGGTGGGTCTGCACGTAGAGCGCCGGCGAGCCGGGCGGAAACAGGCTGCCGCCGGCCTGCGAGATCTGCTGGCTCTTGTCCGACATATCCTGCGCCGTGAGTTCGGGCGTGAAGCCCAGGAACTCGATGCCGAGACCGTTGCGCACCTGATCGCCCGTCCGGAAGAACCGGTCACGATACTCGCGCACCACCGCGACGCCGGACGCGGCGGCGACGCCGAGCATCAGGAAGAGCGCCAGCACGAGCGGCTTCTTGGGGTGGCTGGGGAACTCCGCCAGCGAGGCCGGCGTGATGACGCGCGCATTGATCGAGGGAAACGACTGCTGCTGCAGCGTGGCCTGATAGCGGGTCAGGAAGTTGTCGTAGAGCGACTTCAGCGTTTCGGACTGGCGCTCGAGCTCGCGCAGGCGGACCTGCGTCGTGCCCGCCGCGGCGTTGACGTTGAGCGCCTTGGCGAGGTTGTCCTCGAGCGACTTCTGGCGCGACTGCGCGACCTGGTAGTTGTTGTTGTAGCTGTCGGCAATGCGCTTCAGCTCCTGGAAGATCAGGCGCTCGTAGTCGGCCATTTCGGCGCGCAGGCGAACCGCCTGGACATGGTTCTCGCCGAGCTTGGAGCTGATCTCGCTCTCGCGGCGCGAGGCATCGAGATAGCGCTCGCGCAGCGTGGTGATGGTGCCGCTGGCCAGCGCGTCGTTGACCACGGCGTCGGTGCGCCCGCTGGCGATGAGGTTCTCGATCTGGTCGTAGCGAGCCTTCGCCTCGGCGGTGGTGGCCTGCGCCGTGATCAGCTGCGAGTTGATCTCGCCGAGCTGCTGCTCCGAAACGAGCGTGCCGCCCGCGGACTGGAGATTGTTCTCGGCGCGGTATCGCTGGACCGCGAGGTCGGCCTCGAAGGCCTGGCCCCGAAGATCCGCGATCCGATCCTGCAGCCAGGTGCTGGCGCGACGCGTCGCGTCGAAGCGGGCGTTCAGCTGATCGTCGATATAGGCGTCGGCGTAGGCGTCGACGACCTGCTTCGACAGCGTGCGGTCGGGAGAAACATAGGAAAGCGACAGCGCGTAGGTCAGCCCGACGCGATCGACCTTGACGCCGTCCTGCAGGCTGGATGCCGCCTCCTGCACCAGTTGCTCGCGCGTGGGCGCCACCTCGGGCTCGGAGCTGCCGAACACCGAGAATAGCGACTTGATGCCGCTCTTCAGGCTGGCGATCGGCGAGAACCCGCCCTCGCCGGTGAACGCCGAATTCTCGGTCAGGTTCAGCGTTTCGACGACCTTGCGGGCGAGACTCTCGGAGCGCAACAGCTCGACCTGGCTGAGCATCTCGGCGTCGTCCTTGAACACGCCGCTGGCGACGGCGGCCTCGTCGACGGCCTGCGTCTGGCTCTTGTCGATGAGGATGCTGGCCGACGACGTGTAGAGCGGGACCGTGGTGAACAGGTAGATCAGTCCGATGACGGCGCCGATGACGGCGCCCGCGACGAGAACCCAGATCTGCCGGCGGACGGCCCCGATGATCTGCTCGATGCTGGGAAGCGAAGACCCGAACTCGGCATCCTCGTTCTGCGGCATCGGATCGCTTTGGATGTGGGACTCGCTGACATGTAGCATCGACGCATCTCGCCTTGGACGAAGGTGGGGTGCTCCGTTCAGCCGGCGGTCGGCCGGGCGCACCCCGAGAAAATCAAGTCGGGCGCGGACATTCTCCGACAGAGAATGCACCCGCCCCCTGTCCGCCGATCGATCCCCGTCGACCGGACGAAACGAGATGTCATGTTGCACCGCACATTCTCCAGGCCCGAAGGATGGGGAGATGTGAAGTCGTGCAACTCCGAGTCTTCGACGACGAGGCTCGGAACGCCCGTCAGCGCCACCTAGCGTTTACCTATTGCACTGCAGCACCGTCGTCCAAATGCCGAAGGAGTATACGCGTTCCCGGTCCGCTACAAGATACGGCATGCGCCCTGATGGATCGTCTGCATGATATTTCGTAGACCAACCGGATCACCCAGGGGTAGCTGCAAGGGCCCCTGTTTCGCCTGCAAACGTACGCCGTTACGTGGCATCGGCCAATCGTCGCACGCGATTAAAATGGGTGATTTTTCTTCCATCCTCTGTCCGATAGCTAGGCAACCTGTGTAATCCCCGTTAGATGTGCGCCGCAACAAGATGTCGTCTCACGCCGGAGCTGCTCGATGAAGATAGCCATATTCGGGATCGGATATGTCGGAGCCGTCGCCGCTGCATGCCTTGCGCGGGACGGACACGAGGTCGTCGCGGTCGACATCAACCAGCAGAAGGTCGACACGCTTCTCGCCAGGCAGTCGCCGATCATCGAACCCGGTCTGGACGAGCTGATCGACACCGCCGTCGACGGCGGAATGCTGCGGGGCACCACGTCCGCCGACGAGGCGATCGCGGCCTGCGACATGTCGTTCGTCTGCGTCGGCACGCCGGCCCGCCCCAACGGATCGCTGGACACGACCTACGTGGAGCGCGTCTGCGAGGACATCGGCCGCGCGCTGACCAAGCGGACGGGTTTCCACTCCGTGGTGATCCGCTCCACCATCCTCCCGAACACGATGGACAACGTCGTGGTGCCGCGGCTCGAGGCGGCATCGGGGATGAAGGCCGGCGAGGATTTCGGCATCGCCTATTATCCCGAGTTCCTGCGCGAGGGCTCGGCCATCGCCGACTACGACAATCCCGGCGCGATCGTCTTCGGCAAGCGCGACGACCGGACGCTGGATCGGCTGATGGAACTGCACGCCCAGTTCGCCGTGAAGCCGCACGTGCTCTCGCTGAAGGCCGCAGAGGCGATCAAGTACACGAACAATGCCTGGCACGCGATGAAGATCAGCTTCGCCAACGAGATCGGGCTGATCTGCAAGTCGCTGGGCGTCGATAGCCACGACGTGATGAACGTCCTGACCGCCGACACCAAGCTGAACATCTCGCCGGCCTACCTGAAGCCGGGCTACGCGTTCGGCGGCTCGTGCCTGCCAAAGGACGTCAAGGCGCTCCGCCACCGCGCCGGGCGCGAGGACGTCGACACGCCGATCCTCGACGCCATTCTCGAAGCCAACGAGAACCAGATCCGCACCGCGTTTCGCCTCGCCACCGCGCCGGGCCTGCGTCGCATCGGGCTGATCGGGCTGAGCTTCAAGCCGGAGACCGACGACCTGCGCTACAGCCCGTTCGTGGAACTCGCCGAACGCCTGATCGGCCGCGGCTACCGGGTGCGGATCTACGACCCGATCGTGCAGCCTGCCCGTCTCACTGGTTCGAACAAGGCGTATCTCGCCGAGCAGCTTCCGCACATCAACGAGATCCTACTCGACGACGTCTCGGCGCTCGTCGACGACAGCGACGTCGTCGTCATCGGGAACCGGAAGGAAGCCGCTCCCATTCTCGACACGCTGGCGAGGCGCAACATCCACGTCGTGGACCTGGTCCGCGTCTCCGGCGACGAGCGGTCGCACGACAATTACCAGGGACTCTGCTGGTAGGCCTACCGACGATTCCAGCGCCCCGTCGACAGGATCGATGGCGGCGCCAGTGAATGGCAGCATGGAGACTTCGATGGCAGAGAAGATCATGGCGATCGCGTCCGGTGGCGGACACTGGATCCAGATGCGCAGGCTCCTTCCTGCCTTCGACGGCCTCGACGTCTTCTTCGTGAGCGTGTCGCCGTCGTCCAAGATCGACGTACCGAACAGGCGGTACTACGCGATCCGGGACGTCAGCCGGCGCAACCGGCTCGGCGCGGCGCTTCTGTCCTGGCAGCTCCTGCGTATCCTGCTGCGCGAGCGGCCGACCACCGTCATCAGCACCGGATCGTTTCCGGCACTGATCGCCTTCGGCCTCGCCAAGACGCTTCTGGGGGCGCGCACGATGTGGATCGACAGCATCGCCAACGTCCGGGTGATGTCGGCATCGGGTCGTCAGGCCAAGCGCGTCGCCGACGTCTGGCTGACGCAATGGCCGCATCTGGCGGCGGAGGAATCGGGGCCCAAGCATTGGGGCTCGGTGTTCTGAGATCGATCATGGCACGGGCTGGGGTGATGAAAGCCCGGCGGTGACGAAGTGACACGCGCACGACAGATCAGACTCCGGAAGCGAAGGGCGGCTTGCTTTTACGATCAACTTCCAGTCTTGTTTGACCTATTATAAGTTGTGATGCCACCCACGACAATAGATCGACGAGCGGCATAAGGCTTCTTTTCGCCTTGATGAGACTGGAAAGGTATGGTCCGAATGCGACCGGATAAGATCATGGCCATTGCATCCGGCGGCGGACATTGGATCGAGATGCGCCGGCTGTTGCCGGCGTTCAAGGATCTCGATGTCTTCTTCGTCAGCATCGCGCCATCGGCGGCGCTCGATGTACCGGACCATCGCTACTATTCCATTCGCGATGTCAGCCGTCGCAACAGCCTCGGGTTCTTCATTCTCATCTTGCAGCTCATCCGCATTCTTCTGGTCGAGCGACCGACCAAGGTCATCACGACTGGCTCGGCCCCGGCTCTCGTCGCACTGAGCCTCGCCAAGGTTCTGTTGCGCGCGCAGACGATGTGGATCGACAGCATCGCCAATGTCCGCGTCATGTCCTCGTCCGGCCGTCAGGCGCGCCGCGTCGCCGACGTCTGGCTGACGCAGTCTCCGCAAGTCGCCACGCCCGCCGGGCCGCAACACTGGGGTTCCGTTCTATGATCTTCGTCACGATCGGATCGATGTTTCCGTTCGACCGCCTCATCACCTACATGGACGAGTGGGCGGCCGCGAACCCGACCGTCGACGTGCGTGCGCAGATCGGCGACGGCGAATACGAGCCTCGCCACATGCCCTTCGACCGCAAGCTGGCCCAGAACGAATTCGACGACGTTCTCTCCCGCGCCGATTTCATCGTCGCGCATGCCGGCATGGGCAGCGTCATCCAGGCCGCCGAGTTCCAGAAGCCGATCATCATCCTGCCCCGTCTGCAGGAATGGGGCGAGCACACCACGAACCATCAGGTCGACACCGCCAACTGGCTGCGCGACCGGCCCGGCATCAAGCTGGTCGAGACCAAGGAGGCGCTGTTCTCGACGGTCGAGGACTGGCTCGTCGCCCCGGAATATCCCGACGGCGCCCTCTCCAAGACGGCACCGCCGGAATTCATCGACCGCATTCGCGGTTTTCTCGTCAGCAAAGAGCGTTGAGGCACACAATGATCGAGCTTGGCCTGGTCGGCCTCGGAAAGATGGGGATCTCGCATTTCGCGATCGCCAATGCCCATCCTCAAGCCAAGGTGTCGGTCTGCGACGCGACGGGCTACGTCCTCGACGTGGTCAAGAAGTACACGGGCGTCGAGACCTACGCCGAGTTCGACGAACTCCTCGCCCGTCCCAACCTCGACGCGGTGATCATCGCCACGCCCTCGCGCTTCCATGGACCGATGGTCCGGGCGGCGCTCGAAAAGGGCATTCATGTCTTCTGCGAGAAGCCCTTCTGCCTGGACTGGCGCGAGTCCGAAGAGCTGGCGGATCTCGCCGAGAGCAAGGGGCTGGTGAACCAGGTCGGCTACCACTACCGGTTCGTCGGCGCCTTCCGCGAGATGAAACGTGTCGTCGACAGCGGTGCCATCGGCCAGGTGACCCACGTTCTCGCCGAGGCCTATGGCCCGGTGGTGCTGAAGCCGAAGGGCTCGACCTGGCGCACGAAGAGCGCCGAGGGCGGCGGCTGCCTCTACGACTATGCGGCGCACCCGATCAACCTGCTCAACTGGTGCTTCGGCGTGCCGGAGACGATCTCGGGAACGATCCTCAACCCGATCTTCTCGGCCGACACCGACGACGAGGTCTACAGCACCTTCACCTATCCAGCTGGCGGCCCGAGCGCGCATGTCTCCGTCAACTGGAGCGACGAGTCGCAGCGCAAGATGTCGACCAAGATCACCCTGATGGGAACGAAGGGGCGCATCTATGCCGACCGGCAGGAATGCCAGGTCTATCTGCGCGAAGAGTCCCCTGCCCTGCCTGGATACGGCAAGGGCTGGACGGTGAAGTACACGACCGAACTGACCGAAGAGGTCTGGTTCTACCTGCGCGGCGAGGAATATTCCGCCCAGATCGACCATTTCGTGCGAGCGGTCGAGGCTCGGAAGAGCGACGGCTTCAATTCCTTCCGCAGCGCTGCCGAGACCGACAAGGTGATGGGGCGCATGATCGCCGATCACAAGGGTCTGGGCGAAGAGGCCCCTCGCCCCGTTCGCCAGACCTCGACGGCGCCCCGCAAGCGCTTCTCGCTGTTCTCGCGTCGCTGAAGACCGGAGATTTCCCATGGATAGACTTCTGCTCGGGGACAATCAGTTCTTCGGCGTCAACCATATGTCCGAGGAGAAGGCGCGGGCGCAGTCCATGCGCTTCCAGGACATCCAGGCGATCATCGACGTGCTCGACGCCGCCTACGAGGAGGGCGTGCGCACCTTCATGTGCACCACGCACGATCGTATCGAGATCGTCGCCGAGCACGTGCGCAAGAACCCGGACAAGTATCCGGACTTCAAGTTCTTCCCCTGCATGCCCTACGCGCACAAATACGCCAACGCCGTCACCGAACACGGCATGATGGGCGCCGCGAAGGCCTTCCTGCCGGACGAGGGCCTGCTGAACGCGGCGATGCGCGGCGGCATGTCGCTGGCTCGCAAGGACGTCGACGGGTTCGCGACGCTGCTCGTCGATGCCGAGATGAAGATGTTCCGGGGGCTGCAGACGCCCGTGATCTTCCTGCAGAACGTCGTGGTCGACCTCCTGCTCGGCATGGGCTTCAAGGAGGCGTTCCGTATCTTCGCCGACCACGTCAAGACGCGCTACAACGCCGAGCCCGGCTTCATCACCATGAACATGCCGATGCTGCTGAAGGCGCTGGAGGAGGTCGGGGTCGACAACCCGATCGTCTGCGCCAACATCAACAAGATCGGCTTCCGGATGAGCGGCGGTCTCGAGGCCTATGACGACGCCTTGAAGACCAAGCGCTTCCGGTCGATCGCCATGTCGGTCTTCGCGTCCGGCGCCATTCCCGCGCGCGAGGCCATCGAGTGGGTGTGCGAGCAGCCCAACGTCCAGGCGATCTGCTTCGGCGCGTCGGGTCGCGGCAACATCCGCAACACGCGCGAGCTGGTCGATCGCTACTGGAAAGCGCCTGCGACGGAGTTCGCGTCCGCCTGAGAGCCAGCGCGCGCTGCACGAAAACCCGCTTGGCGGGTCGACGTCCGATCCTTCGTGGGGCCGGGCGTCGGAACAACATCTCGAAGGATGGCTGCCATGACCGATGCGACCCGCCGGGAGTTCGTGCTGGGCCTGCTGGCGAGCACCGTCGCAGCCGGGCCGCTCGCGCTTACCGGACCGGCCTTCGCGCAGGCGCCGATGGCGACGTCAGGCCGACCGCTGACCTGGGACGAGGCGCTGGCTGGGCATCGCTACGGCGTCGCCCTGGCAGGGCTCGAGTTCGGCGAGAAGGTGTTCCCCGGTCGCCTCAACGCCGAGATCGTGCCGCCCCAGCCGGACCGCTACGCCTATTACGCGTCGAAGGGTCTGAAGACGATCCGACTCCCCTATCTCTGGGAGCGCTTCCAGCCGGAACTCTTCGGCGACATCGACGGCCGCGTGGACCTTTTGAGCACCGATCGCCATCGCGGCGTCGTCCTCTTCAAGGATCTCGTGCGCGAGCAACTCGATCTGGCCGAGCAGCACGGCATCAAGGTGCTTCTCGATCCGCACAATTACGGCGCGCGCGCCCTTCGGCGCGACGGACGCTGGCTGGTCACCGGCGGCACGGGACGCGGCGGACGTTTCGCCATCGGCAGCCCGGACGTGCCGGTGGAGGCCTTCGCCGATTTCGTCGGCAAGCTCGCCGCCGAGTTCGCGGACCATCCGGCCCTGATGGGCTTCGACATCATGAACGAGCCGACGGCAATGCCGGAGGGGCCGGACAGTTGGTTCGCGGCGGCGCAGGCGGCGATCGACTCGATCCGCGACGTCTCGCCCGATGTCCTCATCTTCGTCGAGGGCTACCACTACGCCAACCCGTTCAACTGGCAAAAGCTCAACCCGCGACTGCACGAGTTGAAGGACCCGTCCGATAAGCTGGTCTTCTCGGCGCATCTCTATTTCGACGGCGATCATTCCGGCCGTTACCAGCAGGCCGAGGCGCGGGCGCCGCTGGCGGCCGGCACGGGCCGGCGCGCGGTGGACGACATCGAGCCTTTCTTCCGCTGGCTGGACGAGCATGGCCTTCGCGGTCATATCGGCGAGTTCGGCACGCCCGACACGCCGGAATGGGCCGACGCCGTCGAGAACTTCGTCGACGCCTGCCGTCAGCGTGAGATCGTCGTCCATGCCTGGGCCGACTGGCCCGGCGTGTCGAACTACGTGTTGCAGCTCAATCCGCAGGGCGGCCCGGACAAGCGGATCGTCACGCTTCTCTCGGAAGCGGCCCGCGCGCTGAACTGAGGACACGCCGCAAGCCCGGCGAGCCGTACGCCGTGGCGACCCGCAGCGACCTCGGCGGAACGCTCTCCCACCTCCCGAGGATCGCATGTGGACTCTCCTGAAAGAAGACTGGAAGACCTACCAGCGACCTCTCCTGGCGCAGGGTTTCTGGGCGCTGCAGATCCACCGGTTCGGCACCGGGCGCCTGCGCTTCCGCTCCAAGCTGATCCGCGTTCCCTGGGGCATCGTGCTTCAACTGCTCATCAAGATGTCCGAGATCCTGTTCGGCATCTATCTCGGCAAGGACGCCCGCATCGGCCGCCGCTTCCGGATCGAGCATTTCGGAACGATCATCGTCCACAACCGCGCGATCATCGGTGACGACGTCACCATCCGCCAGGGCGTGACGATCGGCATGCGTTCGGTGGAGCGTGCGCTGGAGGCGCCGGTCATCGGGTCGCGGGTCGAGATCGGCGCGGGCGCCAAGATCCTCGGCAACGTCCGGGTCGGCGACGACAGCGCGATCGGAGCCAACGCCGTGGTGCTTCAGGACGTGCCGCCCCACTCGCTGGCAGTGGGCGTGCCCGCGATCATCAAGCCGCGACGCGGCGCAGGAACGCCGGCCGAGGCCGCCGCCCTCGGCTGATCCTTCGAGCCTCAGGCGAAGACGAAGTCGGAGGCATCCAGCTGCGACACGTCGATGCCGAGGAGCCAGATACTGCCGCCCTCGCCGGTCTCGATCAGCACGTTGGCGTGCCGCTGGTCGAGGTGATCGGCGGCCCAGCCGGCGAACATCGCGTTGGTCACGCGGCCGAACACCGCGGAGAGATCGATCCGGTCCTCGTTGCCCGCCACATCGCCGAAATCGGCGATCTTGTCGCTCGACGCGCCGTCCCGGGTGAAGACGAAGACGTCGTTGCCGGCGCCACCGACCAAACGGTCGTCGCCTGCCCCGCCGCTCAACGTGTCGTTGCCGTCCTCTCCCATCAGCATGTCGTTTCCGGCCCCCCCGGCAAGCAAATCGTCGTCGGCCTGACCGCGAAGCGCATCGTCGCCCTCGCCGCCGGTCAGCGTGTCGTTGCCGAAGCCGCCATACATCACGTCGTCGCCAGCGCCGCCGCGAAGGTCGTCCGAGCCGGCGCCGCCCCAGAACGTGTCGTTCCCGGCGCCGCCCGACAGCGTGTCGTCGCCGGTATGGCCGAGCAGCCGGTCGGCACCGGCCGCGCCGGATATCAGGTCGTTGCCGCCGCCGCCTTCGAGCCGATTGTCGGCCGCGTTGCCGAAGATCGCGTCGTCGCCGGCTCCGCCAACGGCGTTCTCGATCAACGAGCGCGCATCGCCGCCGACCTGCAACGCGTTCGCGACGTTGCCGCGTGCGGGATGAGAGCCGTCGAAATGGAGCTGCGAAACCTTTGCGAAGGAGGACCAGCCGCCCGGCGTGAGGTCGATCTCGGCGGCGGCGGTGGCGTTCGAGAGATCGTAAGTGTCCTGTCCGCCGCCGTCCCAGATCGTCTCGAAGACCGGCGACCCAGTGCCGGGTCCCTGCGAGGCGCCGTCGACGAAGCGCTCACCGGTGGCGAGATCCCAGCGGTAAACGGTGTCGCCGGCGCGCGTCTCGTAGTTCGCGCCGTAGAGATGCTGAAGCGCGGCGATGTCGAGCGCCATCGGGCCGGTCGGGTAGTTGCCGTCCTCGGCCGCATAGGCGGAGGCGCCGACATAGGACCGGTACGACATGACCGTGTATTCGATCGAATCGTAGGGCGTCGGCACCGTTCCGAACGCGCCGGTTTCGTGCGGATGCTTGAGTCCGAGCGTGTGGCCGATCTCGTGAACCAGCGCGAACCCGCCGTAGCTGCCGGGCTGCGGGTCGGCGAACCGCGCGCCGGCGGACTGGAACCAGGCGTCACCGCCCGCCGAACCCGCCTCGGGTAGGTAGGCGTAGGCGGTTTCGGGCACGGCGGACATCGCGTAGAGCAACGTCGCCCCGGCCGCCGCATCGCCGAAAGCCTGCGTGAAGGTGAGTCTGGCGACCTCCGCATAGGACGCGAGGATGCGCGAGACGCTCGCCTGCGCCAAGGCTGAGAGGGGCTGAAACCCGCTGGCGGCCTCGCCGGCGCCGTACCCGGCCCCATACGCGGCGGCGGATGACGGAAAACCGTATGTCAGCTGGCCGGAAGTCCAGGCTTCGCCACTCAGAAGGCCGTCGATCGACGCGTTCCCGCTCGAAGACACCGTTCGGATGGCCACCATGTCGATCGCTCCTTGCACATCGCCCGCGCGGCCGCAGGCGATCCCTCCCTCCCGAGGAGATCGACTATGAAGCGATGGACCTGATCAAATGCTGAAGGCGATCGTTCGAATGCAGCGACACGAGGAACCGTCGGACGCTGCTATCGGGCCCCGAGGCGGCGGCGCATCGTCACGGACGATCCGCGTGCCGCGCTGCGTGCCACCGCCGAATCCAAGGGCTCCACCGCCGTCATCATGTGATGGACGTTGGCATGGAGCAGCCGTTCGGCGTCGAGCATGATCCCGACATGGCCGAGCCAGAACACGAGATCGCCACGTGCGAGCGGCTTGTCAGATTCGAGCGCACGACCGCATTGGAAGGCCTGCAGATCCGAGTCGCGGGGCGTCGCGATGCCGGCCTGTGCGAGTGCCACCTGGACCAGCCCCGAGCAGTCGATGCCCAGAGCCGACTTGCCTCCCCACAGATAGGGAACGCCGACGAAGCGTTCGGCGACAGCGACGAAATCCTCCGCCACTTCGGAAAGCGGGCTTAGATGCTGGCGAACCACAGCGCCGAACGGCGCTACCAGCGCGTACTCGGCATTGTGGTCGCGCGCCTCGCCGGTAACGGAGACGACCGCACCCATCGGCAGATCGTGCAGCGGCGGCAGCTTCACGTCCGGCCCGGGGAAGACGAACGTGCGCAGCGCCGAAACGCGGTGGGTCGGCGCGGACGAGGCGGCATCGCGAACGAGCGCGGCCGTCGGCATCCAGCCGACATAGCCGTCGCCGGCGAGTTGCACCCAGCACCAGCCCTCGTCCGTCTCCTCGAAGATCCCGACCGCTTCGCCGAAGAGCGCCTGCGTCTCCAGCGGTGCGCCGGACGCCGGCTGGCGACGCAGATCGGCGAGCGGCACGGCGACCCGCGCCGGCTGCGCCTCGACGAAGCGTGCCGCCTCCACCCGGCCCACGAGCCGGGCATCGGCGAGATCGGGTCGTGCCGCATGAAGCCGGCGATCGAGCGACACAGATTCGGTCACCGTCATCGGCTCAGTGCTCCCGCCTCGTCCACCAGCCGGTCGGCCATCTGCGATACGAAGAGACTTCCCTTCACCGTTCGGCGCACGAGAACGTTGCGAAGGTCCGCCGGGTCGCGTCGACGCTCCAGAAGTTCGAGCCGGCCCATCGTGTCGAGCGCACGCGTCACCACGGGCTTTGCGACGCTGAGCTTCGAGGCGAGCCCGCGCACCGTATGGGGCGGCGGCTCGAGATAGACGGTGAGGAGAATCGCCGTCTGGCGCAGCGTCAGATCGGGACTGGCGTCCTGCGTCTGGCGCAGCGCATTGCGATGGAGCAAGCGCAACGCCTGCGCCGGCCTGATCTCGATCCCCATCACCACCTCGCCTGCGACTCAAACGCTCGTTTCGGACCCGTACCGTCCAGTCACGACAGGGACGATGGCGTTTTCAAGACACCGCCGGGTAGCGCGCGGCAAAAACCGCCGCGAGCGCGCGAATTCCCTGCGCCTCGCCGCCGACCGGGCCGGTCGGCCCGGCCTGCGGCCGCCATCCGAAGACGTCGAGATGCGCCCAGCTCGCCGATTTCTCCACGAAACCTTGCAGGAACAGTGCGGCGGTGACGGCGCCCGCATGGCCGTCGCTCGTCACGTTGTTGATGTCGGCGATCTTGGAGCCGAGATTCTTCGCGTAGGGCTTCCAGAGCGGCAGGCGCCAGAGCGGGTCGGCCAGACGCCGGCTCTCGGCGGCGATCTCGGCCGCCAGCGCTTCGTCGTCGGTGAAGAAGGGTGGCAGGTCGGGCCCCAGCGCGACGCGCGCTGCGCCCGTGAGCGTCGCCATATCGACAAGGATCTCCGGCGCTTCCTCGTCGGCGAGCGACAGCGCGTCGGCGAGGATCAGCCGCCCTTCCGCGTCTGTGTTGCCGATCTCCACGGTCTTGCCCTGCCGGCTGCGCAGGATGTCGCCGGGACGGAAGGCGTTGCCGGCGATCGCGTTCTCGACGGCGGGAATGAGCACGCGCAGGCGCACCGGCAGGCCGGCGCCCATCACCAGCCGGGCGAGGCCCAGCACGTTGGCAGCGCCGCCCATGTCCTTCTTCATGAGGAGCATGCCCGAGGCCGGCTTGATATCGAGACCGCCGGTGTCGAAGGCGACGCCCTTGCCGACGAGCGTGACGCGCGGCGCATCCTCAAGGCCCCAGC
Source organism: Aureimonas pseudogalii (assembly GCF_014196835.1). Lineage (GTDB taxonomy): Bacteria > Pseudomonadota > Alphaproteobacteria > Rhizobiales > Rhizobiaceae > Aureimonas > Aureimonas pseudogalii. The sequence goes on along the minus strand of NZ_JACIEK010000003.1, from coordinate 32,160 downwards.
GCAGATCGATCAACCGCGGCGCGACGGCACTCGCCCGGCCAACGGCATGGATCATCGGGAAGTTCGCCGCGAGCAACGCGTCGCCAGTGATCACCGAGATGTCGGCGCCGAACTCTTCGGCCACCGCGCGGGCCGCCGCCTCGATCCCGTCGGGCCCAAGATCGTTGGTCGGCGTGTTGACGAGATCGCGCACCAGCGCCACCGCATCGGCCTCGCGCAGCACCCGCGCGCCATCGGCGCCGGTCGGCAGCACGAGCCGCGCCCCGCCCTCGCGCGGCTTGGCGAGATAGCGCTCGAACCGGTAGCCGCCGAGAAGGAAGGCCAGCCCTGCGAGGTCGGGATCGAGCGCCGGCGCGCTTCCCGCCGCCAGATGCCAATCGCCGACGGGCAGATCCCTGCCGAGGACACCGGCGAGCAAGGCGTCCTGCGCCGGATCGCCGCCGTCCCGGCCGAGACCAAGGAGCGCGGAGTCGAGCCGGCCGTCCGCGCCCGGCACGACGAGGACCGAACCCGCTCCGCCCTTGAAGCCGGTCTCGGCGGCCCAGGCCCGCGCGCGCTCGGGCAGCGCATCGAGCGCGCCCTCGCGGACAGGATGAACCGGACGCGAGCCCTGCGTCGCTGCGGGTAGAAGACGATCGATCATCGTGCACTCCATCGAGCCGGACGCTCCGATGGTTTAACGGAGCGTTAGGGTTAACGATTTACTCTCAACGCACGTCCCCAGCCGATTTCCGGGAAGCGAGCGAATGCGCCGACACGACCTGATCCGTTCCGTCTCCGCTCTCGCGGACACGGCCGCATGCCGTTCCGGCGGCGTTTGCCGGCCGGCCTACGCGCGGCTCGGGCCGAGCGCAAGTCGCTCGCTCGCCGCGGCCGGCCTCCTCTCGCTTCTCGCGCTCGCCGGCTGCCAGACCTCGCGCGATCGCACCGGCTCCATTGGCCGGCCCGACGTCGCCTCCTCCACCTCGACGGCTATGGCGGCGCCGGTGCGCGACCTGTCGCAGCTTTCGGCCGCAGACCTTGCAGGGGCGGTGAAGGTCTATGGCGCCAGCTACGAGAAGAACCCCAAGGACAAGGGCGTTGGCCTCACCTACGCTGCGGCGCTGCAGGCGACCGGCCGCAACGACCAGTCGCTCGCTGTGATGCAGCAGGTCGCGATCAACCATCCGACAGACCGCGACGTGCTGGCCGCCTACGGCAAGGCGCTGGCGGCGGCCGGCGAGTTGCCGAAGGCGCTGGAGACGGTGCGCCGCGCGCAGACGCCGGACCGGCCGGACTGGCGCCTTCTCTCGGCCGAAGGCGCGATCCTCGATCAGCTCGGCGAGCGCCAGAAGGCGCGCATACTTTACGAGAAGGCGCTGGTGCTGCAGCCCGAGGAGCCCTCGGTGCTCTCCAATCTCGGCATGTCCGCGCTGCTCGCCAATGACCTGCCGACGGCGGAGACCTACCTCAAGCGCGCCGCGGCACAGCCGGGCGCGGATGCGCGCGTACGCCAGAACCTCGCGCTCGTGGTCGGCCTGCAGGGGCGCTTCGACGAGGCGAAATCGATCGCCACGAGCGTTCTTTCGCCGGACGAGGCGCAGGCCAACACCGCCTATCTCAAGCAGATGCTGTCGCAGCGCAACACCTGGTCGGAGCTCGAACGCGACGGCCGCCGCAGTTAAGCCGCGAGCATCTCACGCCGACGCCGTCGCTCCATCGTCGCTGAAGATCGCCGCGAGTTCGCCGTAGAGTCGCGGCGGCGCGGCCACGAGGGCGTTGCCGTTCCAGAGCCCGTCGCCGGCGAGGAAATCCGAGACGCGCCCGCCCGCCGCCTCGATCACAGCGAGGGCGCCGAGGCAGTCCCATGCGTTGATGTGCCGTTCGGCATAGCCGACGAGGCGGCCGGCCGCGAGATAGGCTAGTGCCAGCGCACCCGACCCGTCGCGGTAGAACATGCCGCCCGCCTGCAGCAGCCGCTCGAAGGCCGGCAGGAAGGTCTCGGGCGGCAGGCGCGTGGAATAGCCTGCGGCGACCAGTCCTTCCGTCACCGAGCCGGCATCCTTCACGCGAATCTCGCGCCCGTTGAGCAGCGCGGGGCGCCCAACACCGCCGGAAAAGCGCTCGTCGCGGGCGGGGGCATGAACGAAGCCTATGAGATTGCGGCCGTCCTTCACGAAGGCGATCGACACGCACCAGCTCGACAGGCCGTTGACGAAGGGCTGCGTCCCGTCGATCGGGTCCACCACCCAGATCCCCTGCCCGGCACTGAACTCGGTGCGGCCGGTTTCCTCCCCTAGAAACGCATCCTGCGGAAAGGTGGCGGCGAGGCGCTCGCGGATCAGCGTCTCGACGGAGAGATCGGCCTCGCTCGCCATGTCCTGCAACCCTTTCGAGCGCACGGTCAGGCTCTCGAAACGGCGGAAGTAGTCGAGGGCCAGAGCTCCGGCCTCGACAGAGAGGGCGTCGGCGAAATGGAAGCGGGCGTCGAGATCGGCTGGGGTCATGGTCGGGTTCGCTTTAGGAGTTTGAGACAGCGTTGATCCGAACGACCGCCTCAGCCGTCGCGCCAGAGCCAGGCGGCGCCGCGCACGCCGCTGGAATCGCCGTGGAGAGACTTGACCACCGGCGTGTGGAAGACTGTCGAGAACGTGTAGCGGGCGATCAGCGGCGGCAGGTCCGCGTAGAGTTCGGGCACGTTGGACATACCGCCGCCCATCACGAGGATGTCGGGGTCCAGAGTGTTGACGACGACCGAGAGCCCGCGTGCCACCCGGTCGACATAGCGCCCCCAGAGCAGCCCCGAGAGCCGGTCGCCGGCGCGCATGTCATCCATGATCTCGCCGGCGCGGCGCTCGCGCCCCGCGTGCAGGGCATAGTCCGCCTCGAAGCCGCGGCCCGAGACCCAGGTCTCCAGGCAGCCATGCTTGCCACAATAGCAGGGGCGGCCGGGCAGTTCCGACTGGTGGGGATAGGGCAAGGGATTGTGCCCCCACTCGCCGCCGGAATTGTTGGGCCCGTGATGGGCCCGCCCGCCGACGGCGATCCCGGCGCCGGCGCCGCTTCCCAAGATCACCGCGAAAACGACGTTGTGGCCGGCGCCCGCCCCGTCCATTGCCTCGGAGGCGGCCAGGCAGTCGGCATCGTTCTCGACGCGCACCGTGCGCCCGAGGCGCTCCGTCAGGTCGCGTTCCACAGGGCAGCCGAGCAGCCAGGTCGAACTGGCGCCCTTGCCGAGGCGCGACTTCGGCTCGAGCGAGCCGGGAATGCCGATCCCGACGCTCGCCGGTCCGCCGATACGGCGTTCCAGCTCGGCGATGATCTCGCCGATGGTCGCGATGCATCCGTCATAGTCGTGTCGCGGCGTGTCGCGCCGCAGCCTCGCCGCCTCGGCGCCGTCCGGCCTGAGGGCGATGCCCTCGATCTTCGTGCCACCCCAGTCGATCCCGATCAGCATGCCTCTCGCGTCCTCCCTTTCACCCCGGTCCTGCCGAAGACCGAAATCGTCGCGACGGACGGGTTTCGGCGGCTTCCGAAGGCTCCTGCTTGTTCAGTGTTCTCCCCGCGCCCTCCCGGCGGTGGGCGTCGCTCACCCGGCTTGTGCGGCGAACCAGCGTCCGTAGCGACCGAGGAAGCGATCGACCCCGGCCGCGGAGAAGACCCGCTCGCGTACGCAGATCGCGGCCCCGACGAGACAGGCGTAATCGGGCGTCGACGACGCCGTCAGCACGAGGTCACGCGTCGCCAGTGGCAGGCAGCGCTCTTGGACGAGTTCGCGAATGCCCTCCATCAGGTGTTCGCCGGCCAAGGCGAGCGTTCCCCCGACGACGATCCGCGCGGGATTGAGGATGCTGACCGCATCGCTGAGCGCCTCGCCGACGGCCCGTCCTGCCGCGCGAACGAGAGCGATAGCTTCCGTCGCGCCATCCTCGACATGCGCGATCACGTCGCGGGCGTTGCTCGCCTCGAACCCCTGCGAGCGCAGGTCTCGCGCCAGTGCCCAGCCGGCCGCGCGCGCCTCGAGGCAGCCGAGCTTGCCGCAGCGGCAGAGCGGTGGGGCGCGGTCGTCGAAGAACTGGATGTGGCCGATGTCCCCGGCCGCTCCTCGCGCTCCCCGATAGAGCCGCCCTTCGGTCATCAGCCCCGAGCCGATGCCAGTGCCGACCTTGACGAACAGAAACGCCTCGTCGCCCTCGTGATGTCTGAGGTGCTCGTGGAGGGTGATGAGGTTGACGTCGTTCTCGGCAAAGGAGGGTGCGCCGAAGCGCTCCACCATCCATCCGGCGACGGGGAAATGGTCCCAGCCGCGCAGGATCGACGGGCCGACCGCGTGGCCCGCCCGGTGATCGACCGGCGCAGGCAGGCTGATGCCGATGCCGGCGACGAACGGATCTCCCGGTTGCCGTAGCGCTTCGAACGCGGCGGCGATGCGCTCCATCGTCGCCTCGGGATCGTCCGTCGGCCGAAAATCGATCGCATCGCGTCGAAGGATCACGCCGGAAAGGTCGGTCGCCGCCAAGCGCACCTCCTGCTCGCCGATGTCTGCGGCGAGGATGCATCCCGCGTCGTCGGCGAGCCCGAGAAGCCGCGTCGGACGCCCGCCGCTCGGCACCGTCTCTTCACCCTCACGCACCAAGCCCGCCGCGGCGAGAGCGCTGAGCCGCTGCGCGAGGGTGACGCGCGAAAGCCCCGCCGCCTCCATCAGCTCTGCGCGCGACAGTCCGGGCGACGAGGCGAGCTGCGAGAGCACGGAACCTGTGGCGTCCAGCGAAGCGGGATCGAAGCGAAGGTCGGGAGCGATCAGCGACATGGTGCCGACGATGGCGTCGGGTGTGAGACCGCGTCAACCACTCTTCATGCTCGTACCAGCACTTTTGTAAAATTCTGAGCAAAAGCGTCTTGTGCGGCTCACGAAATCGTCTTCTATTCTCAGGGAACACCAGGCGAGACGGCTTTCTCGTCGCGTCGGATCGGTGGTGGAGCTTCACGTTCCACCACGAACAACCTCGGACCGATCTCACGCCAGGTCGGACGAAAGCCGGTTCACTGCCCACCGGGATCAAGAGGCAGACGGTCGGAACTCGTCGCAGCCGCTCTTCAGAAGCGGCACGATGGGCTTCGATCCTTGGGAGGACGAACCATGATCCGCATGACGTCGAAGCTGCGTCTCGTCACCTGGCTGTCCGGGGCCGCCCTCGCTGGGCTGGTCGGCGGCGCCGCGCCCGCCTTCGCCCAGTCCGGCGACATTCTCGTCGGTCTCGTGGTGAAGACGGAGGCCAATCCGTTCTTCGCCAAGATGCGCGAAGGCGCAAGCCAGAAAGCGGCGGAGATGGGCGTGAAGTTCCAGAGCTTCGCCGGCAAGTTCGATGGCGACAACGACAGCCAGGTCACCGCCATCGAGAACCTGATCTCGGCCGGCGCCAGCGGCATTCTCCTCACCGCCAGCGACCCGAAGGCCATCACCCCGGTGGTGGAGCAGGCCCGGCAGGCCGGCATTCTCGTGATCGCGCTCGACACGCCGCTCGATCCCGCCAACGCCGCCGACGCGACCTTCGCCACCGACAATTTCAAGGCCGGCGAACTCATCGGCCAGTGGGCGGCCAAGACCGTAAAGGACGCGGCCACGACGAAGGTCGGCTTCATCGACGCCATCGAGACGCAGCCCACCGTCGACGTCGCCCGCGACCAGGGCTTCATGAAGGGCTTCGGCATCGATCCGAAGGACCCCACCCGTTATCTCGACGAGGACGACGCGCGCATCGTCGGCCACCAGTGGAGCCAGGGCGCCGAGGAAGGCGGGCGCACGAGCGCCGAGAACCTTCTGCAGAAGGACTCTGAACTCAGCGTCTTCTACACGATCAACGAGCCCGCCGCGGCCGGCGCCTACGAGGCTTTGAAGGCCGCCGGCAAGGAAAGTTCGGTCATCATCACCTCCGTCGACGGCGGCTGTCCGGGCGTTCAGAACGTCAAGGCCGGCGTCATCGGCGCCACCTCGATGCAGTATCCGCTGCTCATGGCCTCGATGGGCGTCGAGGCCATCGTCGCCTTCAAGAAGACCGGCGAGAAGCCCAAGACCTCGCCCGGCCTCGACTTCTTCAACACTGGCGTGACGCTCGTCACCGACAAGCCGGTGGCGGGCGTCGAGTCCATCACCTCCGAGGAAGCGCTGAAGAAGTGCTGGGGCTGATGCCGTTGCGGCATCGGTGAGATCGAGCGCCCGTCCCCTCGGCGTCCCGCCGCCTGGGACGGCGCTCAAGTCCTCGAAGCGGTCGTGACCTCCCGGAGTGGCCGCTTCGAGGCCTGACAGGACGGACCGGGCCGGCGCCCAGGCGACGCCCGTCCGGTCCCGTCTTCGCCCCCTTCGTCCCCATCAAGATCAGCCAGGAGGTTGCGGAAGTGTCCCCGACCGACAACCGCCTCAGTGCGGCCGACGCCGTCGCGCAATTTGCCGACGAGAAGAAGACCCCGCTTCGCCGGTTGCAGCACGTGCTGCACCGCTATCCGACGATCGTTCCCTTCGTGGTGCTGGGCATCGGCCTCGCCGTGTTCAGCGGCATCGTCGGCGACCGGTTCTTCCAACCCTTCAACCTGTCGCTGATCATGCAGCAGGTCACGATCATCGCGATCATCGGCATCGCGCAGACGCTGGTGATCCTCACCGCCGGCATCGACCTTTCGGTCGGCGCGATAATGATCCTGGCGACGATCGTGATGGGGCGTCTGGCCGTCGTCCTGGGCGTTCCCGCCGAACTCGCCTTCGCCATCGGCCTCCTCGTCGGCTGCGCCTGCGGCGCGGTCAACGGCGTCCTCATCACCTATCTGCGCCTGCCGCCCTTCATCGTGACGCTCGGCACCTGGAGCGTCTTCGGCGCGACATTCCTCTGGTATTCGGGGTCGCAGACGATCCGGGCGCAGGAAGTCGCGGCCGAGGCACCCTTCCTCCAGTTCACCGGCACCGCGCTCCAGTATGCCGGCGCCCGCCTCACCTTCGGCACGATCATCGCCGTCGCGCTGGCCGCCGCCGTCTGGTACATCCTCAACCGCACCGCCTTCGGGCGCCATGTCTATGCCACCGGCGACGACCCGGAGGCGGCGCGCCTCTCGGGCATCGACACGCGGCGCGTGCTCCTCTCGGTCTACACGCTGGCCGGGGTCATCTGCACCATCGGCGCATGGGTCCTCATCGGCCGTGTCGGCGCGATCTCGCCGACCTCGGGCGGCACCGCCAATCTCGATTCGATCACCGCGACGGTCATCGGCGGCACCTCGCTCTTCGGCGGGCGCGGCTCGATCGTGGGCACGCTCGTCGGGGCGCTCATCGTCGGCGTCTTCCGCAACGGTCTGGCGCTCTCGGGCATCGACGCGCTCTGGCAGGAGTTCACCGTCGGCGTTCTCATCATCGTCGCGGTCGGCCTCGACCAGTGGATCCGGAAGGTCTCGGCATGATGACGATGGCCGCTCCGCAAGTGCGCGCGGGCACCACCCCTCCGGCCTTGGAGGCCACCGGACTTCGCAAGCGCTATGGCCGCGTCGTGGCGATGGACGGGGTCGAGTTCGAGCTGCGACAAGGCGAGATCCTCGCGGTGATCGGCGACAACGGCGCCGGCAAGTCGACGATGATCAAGGTGCTGGCCGGCGCGATAAAGCCCGATGCCGGCGAGATCCGGCTCGGCGGCGAGACCGTCTCGTTCCGCTCGCCGATGGAGGCCCGCCATGCCGGCGTCGAGAGCGTCTTCCAGAACCTCGCGCTGTCGCCGGCCCTGTCGATCGCCGACAACCTGTTTCTCGGCCGCGAGATCCGCAAGAGCGGCTGGTCCGGCCGCATCCTGCGCTCGCTCGACCGGCGGGCCATGGCCAACGAGGCGCGCAAGCAGCTCTCGGCGCTGGGCCTCACCACGGTGCAGGACATCCACCAGAAGGTCGAGACGCTGTCGGGCGGACAGCGGCAGGGCGTCGCCGTGGCACGGGCCTGCGCGTTCGGCGGCCGGGTCGTGATCATGGACGAGCCCACCGCGGCGCTCGGGGTGAAGGAAAGCCGCAAGGTGCTCGACCTCATCCTCGACGTGAAGCGTCGCGGCCTCTCGGTGATCCTCATCTCCCACAACATGCCGCATGTGTTCGAGATCGCCGATCGCATCCACATCCACCGCCTCGGCAAGCGGCTCGGCGTCGTCGCGCCGCAGGACTTCACCATGTCGGACGTCGTCGGCTTCATGACCGGCGCGGCCGTTCCACCCGGCGCCGCAGCCTGACGGCTTCCCTTCCGGCCGACCGGCGAAGCGCCGCGGCCTCTCCCCCATCGATCGCATTCGAAGGACGACACCCGATGATCACCGCCAAGCGCATGGACGCCAAGCTCGCCCGCATCCGCAACGGCCAGTATACGCCGAAGGACTTCATCATCGCCGACGCCAAGGACGGCGACATGGCGCTCGGCACCGGCGTTTCCGGCCCCGAGCTCGACGAGGCCGGCAATCCGACGGGCCGGATGAAGCCGCTGAAGGTCTATCGCGATGCGATGGAGGAGATGATCCGCTCGGACCTCGTCGACATCATGCTGACCTCGCTCTCCTCGGCCGAGCATCTGGCGCGACGTGGCCTCTACGGCGAGAGCGAGGTGACCGCCGCCGTGCGCCTCAACGACGGCTCCGACATCTGGCACTGGCGCGGCGCCAACTACAAGCATCTGCCGACCGTGCCCTTCCGCACCGCGCGGCTCGACCGGGTGAAGCCCGTGGCCGATCTCGGCCTCTACGCCCTCACCTTCTTCAACGATCTCGACCAGGACCGCCGATCGCTCGACGCCTATTCGCAGTTCCGCGACGAGGCCTCGGCGGCCGGCGTGCGTCACTTCCTCGAAGTCTTCAACCCGCAGTTCGACGTGGCGGCGCCCGGCTCCGACTTCGCGACCTACAACAACGACGCCATCGCGCGGTGCCTCGCCGGCGTCTCGGTGCACGACCGGCCGCAGTTCCTGAAGGTCGTCTACAATGGCCCGCGCGCGACCGAGGAACTCGCGGCCTTCGACCCCGGCAACCTCATCGTCGGCATTCTCGGCGGTGCCTCGTCCACCACGCGCGACACGCTGGAAATGGTGAAGCAGGCCGAGAGATACGGCGCGCGCGTCGCCCTCTTCGGCCGCAAGATCTTCTTCGCCGAAGATGCGAAGGCCATCGTGCGGGCGATGCGCTCGGTGATCGAAGACGACGTCTCCTCCGAGGAGGCGACGAAGGCCTATCACGACGGCCTCGCCAAATCGGGTCTACGCCCGAAGAAGCCGCTCGCGGAGGATCTGGAGATCACCGATCCCTCGCTCAAGATGGGAGCATGAGCCGTGTCCGCATCGCCTCGCCGCGGGTTCCTTACCGGGGGAACCTGGTGCGCCGACCATAACAAGACCGTCGATCGCTGGCCGCGCGAGGACACCGTCACGCAGATCCTCGGCGAGACCGTCGAGGGCGGCGGCTCGGCCTGCAACTTCGCGATCGACATTCGCCGGCTCGATCCGAGCATGCCCGTCGCCACGATCGGCTGCATCGGCGACGACGCCGACGGGGCGATTCTTCTGGCGCAGGCCGACGCGGCGGGCGTCGACCGCACCGGCATGGTGATCCTGCCGGATCAGCGCACCAACTATACCGACGCCTACACCGCGACCGCCACGGGGCGGCGCACGCACCTGTTCCTGCCCGGCGCGAGCGCGCATCTCTCGCCCGACCATTTCGACTTCTCGCGCACCACGGCCCGCATCTTCCATCTGGGCTTACCGGGCATTCACGACCTCATGGACGGGCCGTGGAAGGGCGAGGCCAACGGCTGGGTCGCGACGCTGAAGGCGGCCCGCGCGGCCGGGCTGGAGACGAATTTCGAGCTGCTGCAGATCGCGCCCGAGCGCCTGCGCGGTTTCGTCGAGCCCTGCCTCGGCCATCTCGATACGCTGGTGATCAACGACTACGAGGTCGGCGCGATCACCGGCCGCGCCACCACCGACGACGGGCAGACCGACGTCGAAGCCTGCCTCGAGGCCGGCGCGCTCGTGATGGAGCGCGGCGCGATGAAGGTTCTGGCGATCCACTTCCCCGACGGGGGCCTCGCCTTCGAGCGCGACGGCACGGTGACGCGCGTCCCCTCGGTGAACGTGCCACCCGCCGTCGTGAAGGGCGCGAACGGCGCCGGCGACGCCTTCGCCGCCGGCTTCATGTATGGCTGGCACGAGGGCAAGGCGGTGGCCGACGCCCTGCGGCTGGCCCATGCCTGCGCGGCGTCCTCGCTGCGCTCCGTCGGCACGACCGGCAGCGTCGAGACGGTGGCGGGATGCCTCGCGCTCGCCGAAGGCTGGGGCTGGCGCAGCCACGCCGCGCTTCACCCGGTCGATCGCCAAACCCGATCGACCTCGGCATGACCGGACTTCGGTCGGACCCGCAGCGTGAATCGCCGGTGTTGACGGACGGCGCACGGGCGGTTCTCGCCCTCGCCGATCCCACCGCGCCACCGTTCGAGACGGGCACCCCGCAGGCGGCGCGGGCCGCCTACGACGCCGGACGCCCGGCGGTGCAGGGCGAGCGCGCGGCGGTCGCCGCGGTCCGCGACCTCGTGATCGAGGACGGGATCGGCGCGCTGCCGGCACGCCTCTATCGCGGCCATGGCGCTCCCGCAAGCGGCGCTCCCGCGCTTCTCTACCTGCATGGCGGCGGATGGGTGCTCGGCGGCCTCGACTCGCATGACGAGGTCTGCCGCGCCTTTGCCGACATGGCGGGCGCGGTTGTGCTCTGCCCCGACTATCGCCTCGCCCCCGAGCACAGGTTCCCGGCTGCCGTCGAGGACGGGCGACGGGCGCTCGCCTGGCTGCGCAAACGAGCGGGCGAGTTCGGCGTCGATCCCGCCCGCATCGCGGTGGGCGGCGACAGCGCCGGCGGGAACCTCGCCACCGTGACGGCACTCGCTGCGCGCGGCGACGACGCCCCGCCGCTCACGGCACAGCTTCTGTTCTATCCCAACACCGACGCAGCGCAGGATAGCGACAGCTTCCGGCTCTTCGCATCAGGCTACGGGCTGACGGCGGCGACCATGCGCTGGTTCCGCGACCTGACGATCCGCGACGCCGCCGATCTCGCCGACTGGCGCTTCTCGCCCCTGAAGTCGGCGGACCTTACGGGCGCCCCGCCCGCCTATGTCGCTATCGCCGAGGCCGACATCCTTGCCGACGAGGGCATCGCCTATGCACGGCGGCTGGAGGCGGCGGGCGTGCCGACCGTCTTCGAACGCTGGCCGGGCCTGATCCACGGCTTCGTCTCGATGGGGCGGCACATCCCGCAGTCGCGCGAGGCAATCGCGGCAGCCGTCGCCGCCTGGAAGCGCTTCGAGGCGCGTTGAGGGCGCCTCGCCAGGCCTCGCGCCCTATCCGGCGAGCGGGTGACGCAGCAGCCTCGGCAAGGTTGTGCCATCGGCCTTGAAGACATGGCCGGCCGCAGCGTCCACTGCCAGACGGACCGGCGCGTGGGCGGCGGTCGGATCGCCGCCGGGCATCTGCACCACCACCGTGCCGCCGATGGCGAGATCGACGTAGAGCACGGTCACGTTGCCGAGACGCTCGGCGACGAGGGTGGTGCCGGCGAGCGGGCCCACCTCGATAAGCGAGAGATGCTCGGGCCGAAGCCCCAGCGTCACCGCCTCACCGGGCGCGACGCCCGCGCCATCGACCGGCACCGTCAGCTCGACGCCACCCGCCAAGGCCAGCCGGACGCCCGCGGCATCGCACGAGACGACGCGCGCTTCGAGCGTGTTCATCTTCGGCGAGCCGATGAAGCCGGCGACGAAGAGGTTCTTCGGGTGGTGGTAGAGCTCGAGGGGCGTGCCGACCTGCTCGATGCGGCCCGCGCTCAGCACCACGATCTTGTCGGCCATGGTCATGGCCTCGGTCTGGTCGTGCGTCACGTAGATCATCGTCGCGGCCAGTCGCTCGTGCAGGCGCATGAGTTCGAGCCGCATCTGCACGCGCAGCGCGGCGTCGAGATTGGAGAGCGGTTCGTCGAAGAGGAAGATCTTGGGGTCGCGCACGATGGCGCGACCGATCGCGACGCGCTGGCGCTGGCCGCCGGAAAGCTCGCGAGGCCGCCGCTCCAGCAGCGCTCCGAGCTGCAGCACCTCGCCGGCGGCGCGCACCTTGGCCTCGCGCTCGGTGCGGCCGAGGCCGGCAAGCTTCAGCGCGAAGCCCATGTTCTCGGCCACCGTCATGTGCGGGTAGAGCGCGTAGGACTGGAACACCATGGCGAGGCCCCGGTCGGACGGTCCGACGTCGTTGACCCGCTCGCCGTCGATCTGGATCTCGCCGCCCGAGATGCCCTCCAGCCCGGCGATCATCCGCAGCAGCGTGGACTTGCCGCAGCCGGACGGCCCCACGAACACCACGAACTCGCGGTCGGCGACTTCGAGATCGACGCCCTTGATCGCCTCGAAGGAGCCGTAGCGCTTGCGCACGTCGTGAAGGGTCAGGGTGGACATGGTGGGGTTCCCGATCGTGTTCTCTTGGTTTGGTCTCAGGCCGCCTCGACGATGCGCGTCGAGCCGGGTTCGAGAACGAGGCTGGCGGCGCCGACGAGCCCGGCATGGCGGCCGAGCGCGGCCGCAACCACCGGCACGTCGCGATAGGCCGGCATGGCGCGCTCGATGATCGTCGCGGCGATGCCGCCCGCCATCAGGTCGAGCGCCACTGAGAGACCGCCGCCGACGACGATGGCCTCGGGCGAATAGAGATGAAGGAGATTGGTGAAGCCGATACCAAGCCAGCGCGCCTCCTCGGCGAGAAGCGCCGATGCCTGGGCGTCGCCCTCGCGTGCGGCGTCGGCGACATGACGCGCCGTCACCGCGCCGCTCCCGGCCAGCGCGCGCAGGCGCGATCCGTCGCCGGGACGCGTAGCGGCATCCGCGCGCCAGCCGAGCGCGGAGCCGGACGCCACCGCCTCGAAGCAGCCGATTGCGCCGCAGAAGCAGCGCCCGCCGCGCTCGGTGATGGTCATATGGCCGATCTCGGCCGCAAGCCCCCGTTGGCCATGCAGGATGCGCCCGTCCGCGACGACGCCGCCGCCGATGCCGGTGGAGACGGTGACGAAGACGACGGAATGGAGGCCACGCCCTGCCCCGAAGCGCCACTCGCCGAGCGCTGCCGCGTTGGCGTCGTTTTCCAGCATCACGGGCATGGCGAGCCGATCGCTGAGGATCGCCGTCAGCGGCACGTCGCGCCAGCCCTTGAGCGTCGGCGGGGCGATGGCGATGCCGGCGACGGGGTCGAGCGGACCAGGCGCACCGATGCCGAGGCCGAGGAAGGTCATGTCGGGAACGCGCGCCCGCACCTCGCCAATGAGCGCGACGATCTGGTCGATCACCCGCGCCGGACCCGCGGTCGCGTCGGTCGGCGTGTCGATCTGCGCCAGAATCTGCCCGCCCGGCGCCACCGCGGCGGCGCGCAGCTCGGTGCCGCCGAGATCGACGGCGAGGGCGAGCGGCTCGGACATCAGGCGGCGGTCTTCAGATCGTGCAGCCAGCGCATGCGGGCCGCGAGATCGGGGTCGCCGAAGGCGAGCGAGCCCAGCACCACCGTCTCGGCCCCCGCCGCACGCAGCCGCGGCACCGTCTCCTGCCGAATGCCGCCATCGGCCGCCAGCACGACGTCCGCCTCGCGCCCATGGCGGCGCAGGATGGCGCGTGCTTGCTCGAGGCGCGGGCAGGCCGTGTCCGAGAGGCCCTGCCCCTTCACGCCGATTGCGGTTCCGAGCAGCGTCACGAAGGAGACCGCGCCGACGAAGGGCTCGATCGCCTCGACCGGCGTCTCCAGCCGCAGCACGACGCCGCCGGCGACCCCCATCCCCGCCACCGTCTTCAGCGCACGCAACCCCGCCTCGCCGTTCTCGGCGTGGACGCTGATGAGATGCGCCCCAGCCTCGGCGAACTGCACGGCCTGCGCCTCCACGATGTCGGCCTCGACCATCAGGTGCACGTGCAGCGGCCGGTCGGTGAGCTTGGCGATGCGGGCGACCTGATCGGGGAAGAACAGGAAGGTCGGCGCGAAGCGACCGTCGGCGACGTCGATGTGGTAGAGATCGACGTGATCGCGGGTGCGCTTCAGGTCGGCTTCGAGGTTGGCGAGGTCGGCCGACCAGAGCGAGAACTCGCCGAGCAGGCGGTCGCGCGGCAGCGAGGCAACGGTGAATCGTTCGGTCATCGGAGGATCCCTTCGGACGGGGCGACCGGCAGGGCCGCGAGAAAGCCGGAGATGGCGTGGCGCACGGCGGCCTGATGCGCGGCCTTGTCGGCGGCCTTCGCCGGCACTTCGACAAGGCGAGCGGCCGGGATGAGCTCGGCGATCTCGCGTGCCAGCGCGAGCGGATGCACGTGGTCCTCGCTGTTGCCAACAACGAGCACGGGGAGCCGCAGCGCCGCGATGGCTTCGCGCGTCACGCCCGGCCCGTCGGCCGCGATGTCGGCGAGGAGATCGGCCGTGGACGCGAGGTCGGGCCGCTCGAAGAAGCCGACGAGCGAAGCGAGATTGTCGGGCGAGACCTCGGCTAGTCGCCGGGCCTCGGTGGACGCGGCGAACGTCTCGCGTGCCGCCGCCGGGTGACGGGGATGGCGTAGCATCGCGTCAGCGGCCACACCATAGGCGCGCATGTTGCCGGGCGCGGTCTCCGCCACCCAGGCGGGGCGCACGAGAACGAGCGCCGAGACGAGGTCCGGCCGCGTCACCGCCAGTCGCAGCGCGATCGCCGCGCCCATCGATACGCCGCCCGCGACGAAGCTGCGCATGCCGGCCGCCTCCGTTGCCGCCGTCGCATCATCCGCGAACATTGCGATGGAGAAGGGCCGGGTCCTGCCGGGCTCGGATTGCCCCTGCGCCCGGCATTCCAGCGTCAGCCGATGCCAGCCGGCACCGTCGGGAAAATTGCCCTCGGCCTGCGCCGCATCGCCGCCGAGGCCATGCTGGAAGAGCACCGCAGCCCCCTCGCCGGCCTCCACGATCCGAAGCCGGGCACCGTCGCGGCGGATCCAGCGCTCGCTCATCGCAGCGCGCCGCGCAGGAAGGCGGCGACCTCGCCGGCCTCTTCCGCCGCCAATCCGTGCGTGACGAGCGGACCGTCGAAACCCACGGCGCGGAGCCGTCGCAGAAAGTCCGGGAAATCGACGACGCCCCGGCCGGCCGTCGCGAAGCGCCCGTCCGGATAGCGGTCCTTGGCATGCGCCATGGCGATGAGCGGTGCCGCCTCGTCCACCGCCTTCGCCACGATACGCCGGGCCTCGTCCGGACCGGCGGCCTCGAAGAGATTGGCGGGGTCGAGCACCACGCGAAGGCGCGGCGAGCCCATCTCGGCGGCGAGCCGCACGGCATCGGCGGCGGAGGTGACGATGTTGGCCTGCTCGGGCTCGATGCCGAGATCGACGCCTTGTCGCTCGGCCAGATCAAGCGCCTTCGCCATCTCGGCGGCCATGTCGCCCCAGGCCGACGCGTCGGAATTGTCGGGGTGGTGGGCCCATTGATCCGTGGGGTGCCGGGTGCCCGTGCAGAGCGTCACCAGCGGGATGTCGAGCGCCCGCGCCGCTCCCAGGACGACCGCGAGACGGTGCAAGCCGTCGTCGCGCACGGCCGGATCGGGATGGGCCATGTTGTAGGTGCCCGACAGCGCGGCGAGCGAGACGCCCGTCGACGCCGAGGCCGCGCCGATGCCGGCGATCACGTCCGCCGGCACCGCGTCCGGCATCGAAGCGAGGCCCGCGCAGGCGAGATTGAACTGCGTGGTCTCGTAGCCGGCCGCCGCCGCGGCTGCGAGCACGGCCGCGGGGTCGGTGCCCGCGAAGGTCTTGACGAAGATGCCGAGGCGCATCACACCGCCCCCGTCACGGAGGCGAGTTCCACCCGCTCGCCCGTCTCGACCGAGCGGGCGATGGCGACCATGGCGCGGATCGAGGCGACGCCGTCGGCGGCATCGGCCCCGCGCATCGGCGCCCCATCGAGGATCGTGTCGGCGAAGCCTTCGAGCTGGCGGCGGAAGAAATGTCCGTCGGCGCCGAGCGGCTTGTGCGTCGTGGCGGTCTTCTCGTGAAATATCTCGACCTCGGACGACCGGAAGTACCAGGGGTTGAAGGTGCGGGCGAGCACCGAGCCGTTCTCGCCGTAGAGCTGGAAGCCCTCGAACCAGTCCATTCGCACGGCGACGGTCAGGTCGAGATGGCCGAGCGCGCCGGAGGCGAACTCCGTCTCCACGAACCAGCAATAGGCCCCGAACGCTTCGCGCAGCCGGGCGCGCACGGCCGTGATCTCGCCGCAGAGGAAGCGCGCGGTGTCGACGAGATGCGAGCCGTGCGCCAGCATGAAATACTGCCGAAGGTCCGCCTTCGGGTTGCCGCCGGGCTTCCTGGCGAGCTTCGAGGTGACGGGTAGCGGCTGCACGGCGTCGGTGTTGGTGTAGCGATGGGTCGAGTCGCAATACCAGGCCTTCAACGCCAGCACCTCGCCCATCTCGTCCCGCACGAAGTCGCGCGCCGCCTCCAGCGCCGGGTCGAAGCGCTTCATGTGCCCGACCTGATAGGTGCGCCCGGAGCGCGCCACGGTGGCGGCCAGCGCCTCGCCCTCCTCCACCGAGACGCCCACCGGCTTCTCGCAGAGCACGTGCTTGCCGGCCTCCAGCGCTTTCAGCGTCATCGGGACGTGATAGGCGTCGGACGTCGCGACGATCACGGCGTCGAGCGCGGGGTCGGCGAGCATGGCGTCGTAGTCGGCGAAGGCCTTCTGTGGTTCGTAGGTCGCGGCCATCCGGGCCAGAAGATCCGGCGCGGCGTCGCAGATCGCGTAGAGGTCGGCGTTGCGGGCCTTCACGCAGGCTTCGAGATGCGCGAACTGCGCGATCGGCCCACATCCGAGCACGCCGACGCGCAGCCGGCGTTCGTCCTTCTTCAGCATGTCACTCGTCCTCAGGCGCCGTAGCGCCGCATGGTTTCGCGGTTGGTCTCCACCGCCGCAGCGGGATCGGCGGCGGCCTCGTGCGACTCTTCTTCCAGCACCAGCCAGCCATTGAAGCGCGGCGCGGCGCGCACGATCTCGATCACCGCCGGCGTGTCGCAGACGCCCTGCCCGAGCATCGCCCAGGTGCCGCCGGCATCGACGTCCTTGAGATGCAGGTAGCGGATGCGGTCGCGGTGGGTCGTCAGCGTATCCAGCATATCGCGGTGGCCGCGCAGGATGTGGCCGGTGTCGGGCACCCAGCCGACGCCGGGATCGAGCAGCGCGAAGAGCGCATCGTAGTCGCCGCGGTCGTAGAGCAACGTGTCGTGGTGCGAGCTCGGATGCACTGCCACCTCGACGCCGGCCTCCTGCCCGAGACGAGCAGCCCGGTTGTAGACCTCCGCCGCAACGCGGAACTTGTCCTCGCGCGGCCCGTCCGACATCACCGTGGCCGATCCCATGGAGACGAGCGCGCCGGGAAAGCGACTGGCAAAGTCGAGCCAGCGCTTCACCGCCTCGAGATCGGTCTCCACCTCGTCGGTCTCGGTGAAGCCGCTCCGCGATCCCATCGCGAAGGACACGAGCTGCAATCCTCGATCGTCCAGCGAGCGCGCGAACTCGCCGGGCTTGCCGGCATAATGGCCGATCATCGTGTCGGTGATCTCGATGCCGGCGTAGCCCGCGTCGGCGATGGCCGCGAGAAGATCGTCGGGCCCGCCGTGGAACTCCTCCCCCAGCATTTCCCAGGTGAAGGTCTGGCAGCCGACCTTGAGGTCCGTACTGGTCATGTCGGTCATTCCTTGACGCCGCCCTGCGTCAGCCCCTCGATGATGTGGCGCTGGAACACGAGGACGAGAGCGATGAGGGGCACGGTGACGACGACGGACGCGGCCGCGATGTCGCCCCAGGGCACGTAGTAGAGGTTGGTGAAGTTGGCGATGCCGACGGGGATCGTCTGGTGGTCGGGCGTCGAGGTGAAGGCCAGCGCGAACATGAACTCGTTCCACGCCGCGATGAAGGCCAGCAGTCCGGTGGTGACAAGGCTCGGCAGGGACATCGGCAGGATGATGCGGAACAGGAGGCCGAGCGTCGTCACCCCGTCCATGCGCGCAGCCTCGTCGATCTCGCGCGGCAGCGTCTCGAAATAGCCGAAGAGCACCCAAGTCACGAGCGGCAGGCCGAGCGCCACGTAGGTGATGACGAGCCCGGTGAACGTGTCGAGCAGGCCGAAGGTCGAGGCCACGAGATAGAGCGGGCCGACCAGCGCGATCTGTGGAAACATCGAGATCGACAGGATGAGCCCGAGCACGCCGAACCGCCCCTTGATGTCGAGCCGCGACAGGGCGAAGGCCGCGAGCGCCCCGATGAAGAGGCAGACGAGCGTGGTCAGCCCAGCAACGATGATCGAGTTGACCACGTAGTCCTGAAACTGCTTCTCCACGAAGATGTTGCGGTAGTGCTCCCATGTGAACGGGTCGGGAAAGAAGGTCGGCGTGCCCGCCGTCAGTTCGCGGTCGAGCTGAAACGAGGTCGAGAGCTGCCAGACGAAGGGCCCGCCCGACCAGAGCAGGATCAGTGCCCCGCCGAGATAGAGGACGAGGCTATGAAGGACGGGCCGGGTCTCGTTCATCCCGCCCTCCGCATCTGGCGCACCACGAAGATGCCGAAGCCGAGCGCGATGAAGGCTTCCGTCACGAACATGGCGGTGGTCAGCGTCGAGCCGTAGCCGAACTGCAGGGTCGAGAATCGGAATGGTATGAAGCCCGGCGAGCAGCAGCAGCGCCATGAAGGGCGTCGTCTTCCAGACGTCGGCGAAGATGATGGTGCCGAGCGCGTTGTCCACCGAACCGTACCAGTTGACGTTGGCGTCGATCAGGCCGGCCTGCAGCAGCAGGTAGTTGACGAGCCCATGCTGGCCGTCGAACAGCCAGCCGAACATCTTCGAGGTCACCACGGTGGGCATCGCCCAGGGCACGAGCATCGCCGCGCGCACGATGGCGCGGCCGCGGAACGGCTCGTAGAGCAGCAGCGCCATGGCGAGCCCCAGCATGGTCTCGGCCAGCGTCGAGACGAGCGTAAACACCAGCGTGTGCCGCCAAGCGTTCCAGAACAGCGTGTCGTTCCAGAGGAGCCCATAGTTGGCGAGGCCGACGAAGTCGTTCTCCTGCGTCACCAGCGAGGTGTTTGTCAGCGAAAGCCAGAGCCCGTTGAGGATCGGATAGACCGAGACGGCGCCGAGCGAGACGAAGGCCGGCACGAGCAGCAGCCAGGGCGACATCGAACGCCGGGCGAACAGTCCCGCCCCCTTTCGGGGACCGGACATCGGCATCGTGCCGGCGAGCGCGGAGGCCATCAGGCGAGGATGCTGGTGATGCGTGCGGCCGCGGCGTCGAGCTCCTTCTTGATGTCGCCCGAGACGAGCGCGCGCGAGACGCCGGATTGGACGGCCAGCGTCACCTGCGCGTATTTCGCCGTGACCGGGCGCGGCGTCGCGCCGGTGAAGACGGGCTTCAACGTCTGCATGAAGGGCTGCTCGGCGCCGAGCTTGGCGCTGTCGAAGACGCTTGGCCGCGTCGGCGCGAGACCGAGCTGTAGCGCATAGTGGAGCTGCGTGTCGGGCGAGGCCATCCAGGTGAGGAAGTCGACCGCCGCCTCGCGGTTCTTGGTGTTGGCGTTGATGCCGTACTGGTAGCCACCGAGGCAGGCCGCGCTCTTGCCGCCCGCAAAATGCGGCAACGGCGCGACGCCGACCTTGTCCACCACCGACGAGCCGCTCGGGTCCTGCGCGATCGGATAGACGTAGGACCAGTTGCGCAGGAACGCCGCCTTGCCGCCCGTGAAGGGCAGGCGCGAAGGTTCCTCGTCCCAGGAGAGGACGTCGGAGGGCGAGATCTTGGTCTTGTTGATCGTGTCGTAGAGGAACTGCACGGCCTGCACGGCCTTCTCGCCGTTGATCGCGGCCGACTTTCCGTCCGGCCCCAGGATCGAGCCGCCGTTCGAGGCGATGGCCTCCACGACGTCGCAGACGAGAACCTCGGCCTGCTTGCCCTGCCAGAGATAGCCGAAATCGACCTTGCCGGCCTTCTGCAACTCGGCCGCGGCGGCAGCCAGTTCGTCCCAGGTCTCCGGAACCTTGGCGCCGGCGCCTTCCAGCAGATCCTTGCGGTAGTAGAGCATGCCGCTGTCGACGAACCAGGGCAGCGCCGTGAGCTTGCCTTGATAGGTGCAGGCCTCGATCAGGCCGGGGAAGAAGTTCGAGCGCTCGGCCGCGGGGAAGTATTCGTCGAGCGGCAGGGCCCAGCCGGCGCCGGCGAACTCGGCGATCCAGACGACGTCCTGCGTGAACACGTCCGGCGTGCCGGAACGCCGCGCCAACTGCTGCACCAGCGCCTGATGCACCTCGGTGGAGGAGGACGGCGGCGGCAGCTCGATATATTTGACGTGAACCTTCGACTGCGCCTGATTGTACATCTCGACGACCTCGGCGATCGTCTGCTTCCCGAAGAACTTGGCGCTGGCGAAGGTGATCTCGGTGCGAGACTGCGCGCGGGCCGTGCCGGGAAAGCCGGCGACCAGGGCGCCGCCGGAGAGGCCGCTCACCGCCACGGCGCCGGCCATCAGCCCCGCGCCCTGCAGAAAGCGGCGACGATCGGTCGGGCCTGCGAGTGCCGAGCCGCGCACGGGCGCCGGCTCACGATCCGGTGCCGCCGTGTCGGCGCGCACGCCTTCGCCGATCGGCGTATCGGTTTCGAACTTCGACATGGTTCTCTCCCAGGTGCCCGACGGCTCGTTGTCCGCGGATCGCTTCATTGGGCGGCAGTCTGATCCGATTCGTGCGGCAGTCAAGCAGACTCACGCGCAAAACCGCATTCAAGAATCGATCATGGACTGCTGGTCTTGAGAAATGCCGCATGCTGGCGCATCAAACGAGCAGGCCGCACCCGATGATCCAAAAATGGCGGCGAACGGAGGATGAGATGGCTCCCTTGCGGATCGGCGTCGTCGGCTGCGGCAACATCGCGATGACCTACATGCGCAACGCCGCGCTGTTCCCGGGCGTGCGTCTCGCCGCCTGCGCGGATCTCGCACCCGAGATGGCGGCGCTGCGCGGGCGCGAATACGGCGTGCCGGCGATGGACGTCGACGAGCTGATCGCCTCGCCCGAGATCGACCTCGTGCTCAACCTCACCATCCCCACCGCCCATTTCGCGGTGTCGATGGCGGCGCTGGACGCAGGCAAGCACGTCTTCACCGAGAAGCCGCTCGCGGTGACGGCGGCCGAGGGCCGGCGCCTCGTGGAGCGCGCGAAGGCGGCGGGCCTCGCGATCGGCTCGGCGCCCGACACGTTCCTCGGCGCGGCCGGGCGTCTCGCCCGCCGGCTGGTGGACGAGGGCGCCATCGGCACCCCCGTGGCCGGCACCGCCTTCATGATGGGCCGCGGCATGGAGCATTGGCACCCCAACCCGCAATTCTACTACCAGCCCGGCGGCGGGCCGGTGCTCGACATGGGGCCCTATTACATCACCATGCTCGTCGGCCTGCTCGGTCCGGTCGTGCGGGTTTGCGCGGTTTCGCGCATCGGGCAGGACGAGCGCACGATCACCGCCGAAGGCCCTCACCAGGGCTCGAGTTTCGCGGTGGGCACGCCGACCACGGTGATGGCGCTGCTGGAATTCGTGTGCGGCGCGGCCGTGACGCTGGTGATGAGTTGGGACGTCTTCGCCCACGGCAACCATCCGATCGAACTGCACGGCACGAAGGGCTCGCTGCGCCTGCCCGATCCCGACACGTTCGGCGGCACGGTGGCGTTGAACGTCGGCGGCGCCGGATGGGACGAGCGCTCCACGGCGGCAAAGCTGCACGGCGAGATCAACTGGCCCTTCGCGGCGCCCGATCGAGCGAATTACCGCATGCTCGGCGTCGCCGACCTCGCCGACGCGCTGCGCACCGGCCGCAAGCCGCGCGCCTCCGGCGATCTGGCGTTGCATGTGCTGGAGATCATGGAATCGGTGCTCAAAGCCGGCGAGACGGGCCGGCCTGTCGAGGTCGCCCCCGCCGGCGACGTCCGGCCGGAGCCACTCGGTGAAGACGAGGCGGCGCGGCTTCAGAGCGGCGGCTGAGCCGGCCGGGGGGAGGGACGCGGCAGTCGCCCTCCCCCCGATTCGACGCTCGGATCAGGCGCTGGCGCCGGCCTTCAGCTGCGGCTCGGTGACGACGGCGTCGTCCTCGGGCGAGCGGATCGGCGTGAGGCCCTTGGTCGCCAGCGTCGCGTGGTAGGATTTCACCGCCTCGGTCGGAGTCAGATCGCCGTCGGCGACGTGGCGCATCAGCTTGACGATTTCGAGCGGCACCTCGGCCTGATTGATCTTGCGCCCGAACAGCGCGAGCCGCGCACCGTATTTCTCGGCCTGCCAGATGATCTCGAACGTGTCGCGCGCCGTGCCCGCGCCGCCACCGAGCACGCCGACGATCAGCGTCGGGTCGAAGGACGCCAGTTCCTCCATCGCCTTCGGACCGTTGTAGGGGATCTTGAGGAAGAGCGGCCGGTCGGCCTGCGAGACGCCCGAGAGCGAGCGGATGAGGCAGTCGTTGACGTAATGCGGCACGAGGTCGGGATCGATGCCGGTGTTCACGTTGGGATTGAACACCTCGTAGAAGTATTTCATCCCCACCGCCGCCGCATCCGCGCGAAAGCGCGAGAAGGCCTCGAGCGAGCGCACGTCCGACTCCACGTCGTTGTTGAAGGTGACGGAGTAGAGCCCGAGATCGGTGAGCGGCTGCCCCTTGTTCGGCCCGACCGTCGCCTTCATCACCCGGTCGAGATTGGCGGAGCGGAAGGGTCGGCTCGGTGTCGAGTTGTAGTCGTGGCCGCGAATGCCACCCCAGCAGTCGGTGGCGTCGTTGGCGCGGATCGCGGGCTTCACGTCCGAGCCCTCGAAGACGCCCATCTCCACCAGCTTCTCCAGATTGGAGACCGACGTCAGCATGATGTCGACGATGTCCTGCTCGACGATTTCTTTGATGCCCTGAAGAAACTCCGCCCGCGTCTTGAAGCCCGACACCGTGCCGTCGGGGCTACGCCGGGGCGCGGCATAGGACGGGCCCGACCCCATGTCGGGATCCTTGGCGTCGGCGATCACGAAGTCGCTGCGCTTGTAGGTGCCAGCGTGGATGCTGGCGAGCTTGCGGTCGAGACGGGTCATGCGGCGCTCCTGCGTCGGCTGGGCAGTCGTGGAATATTTTGGAATTTTCTGGCGTGATTTGGACGATCACCGCTCGTTCTGTCAAGCGTGCGGCGGCGACGATGCATGCTGCGTTGCAACCGATCGATAAACTGTCAGCCGTCCCTCGCGGCTGATGATCTCGATCGCGTTGGAGAGCCCCTTCCAAAACCTTCCAAAATCCGTCACGACTTCCGCTCAAGCGAACCGGAAGGCGATCCCCCGCATGGAGCCGAGCCCTCGCCGCGTCGATCTCATCCCGGTGAAACGACGGGCGCTCATTCTCGAATGGTTCCGAAGGCACGGCGCCGCTTCGATCGGCGAACTGGCCGCGGGCATCGGCGCGTCCGGCTCGACCATCCGGCGCGATCTCGAACACCTGACCGAGGCCGGCTATCTCGAGCGAACCCATGGCGGCGCCGTGCTGGCGACGCCGACCCACGCGACCTTCGAGCTCGACGCCTCGATCAACGCCGAGATGTTCGCCGCGCAGAAGCGGGCGATCGGCCGCGAGGCCGCGGCACTGCTGCAGGCGCGTGACAGCGTGATCTTCGATTCGTCCTCCACGGTGCTGGAGGCCGCGCGGGCGGCGCTGGCCCGCGAGATCGAGCTGACCGCCGTGACCAACGACCTCGACATCGCGCGGCTCTGCGGCGGCGAGCGGCGCATGCGCGTGGTGGTGCCCGGCGGCTCGGTGCGGCCGGGCACGTCGACGCTCGTCGGCAATCCCGGCGAGACGTTCCTCAAGGGCGTCCACGCCGATCTCTGCCTCATCGGCACGCAGGCGATCACCGGCGGCGACCTCACCGACGCCTCGATCGAGATCGTCTCGGCCAAGCGCGCCATGCTGGCCGCGGCCCGGCGCACGATCCTCCTCGCCGATAGCTCGAAGTTCCACGCGCCGGCCTTCTGCACCTTCTGCCGGCTCGGGGAGATCGACGAGATCATCACCGATTCCGGCATCGCGAGGGAGCATCGGGCGGGGCTGGCCAAGTTCGGCCTCACGGTGACGGTCGTTGCCGTGGACGACGGGACCTGACCGTCAGCAGACGGTGATCTGCACGTCGGCCGCCAGCAGCGCCTCGCGCAGCGCGCCGGCCGGTTCCGCATCGGTGACGAGATGCTGGATGCGATCGAGCGGGGCGATGCGCGCAAAGGCTTCGGCGTCGAATTTCGAGCTGTCGACGAGCAGCACGGTGCGGTCGGCGATGTCGATCATCGCGCTCGTGCCGACCGCCTCTTCCAGTCGCCCGACGGAGGGGCCGGCGGCCGAGAGCGCGGCGGCGCCGATCACCGCCGTGTCGGCCCGGATGCCGGCGACGCTCGGAAAGCCGATCGCACCGATCGTCACCTGCGACACCGACCAATAGGCACCGCCGAGAATCTGCAGCGCTCGAAGGCTGGCGTCGGGCACGACGGGGGGAATGCGCAGATTGTTGGTCACGAGCGTCAGGTCGCGGTGGCCGCCGAGCTCGCCCGCGAAGTAGCAGGTGGTCGAGCCGCCGTTGAGGATCAGCGTCTCGCCGTCGCGCACCAGCCGGGCGCAGGCCCGCGCGATCCGCATCTTGGCGTCGGAATGCTCGTCCATGCGCTGCCCGAGCGTGGTGTCGACGCGCACCATCCGGTCGTTGCGCACGGCCCCGCCATGGGTGCGCACCAGCAGCTCTCGCTCCTCCAGCACGTCGAGATCGCGGCGGATCGTGTCGCGCGAGACCTCGAACAGGGCCACGAGCTCGGCCACGGTCACCTGCCCCCGCTCGTTCAGGAGCTGGACGAGCCTGTTCTGCCGCATGGCCGGCAGCGCAACGGGCCGCTCGCCGTCCTCCCGTCTCGAAACGTTCTCGTCCATCCTGGCCTCACGCACGACCTGCAGGGCGCAACCGCCGAGACCGGCATAAGGTTCAGCCGCGCTGCCGACAACCCGGACTCCGAGGAATCGCGGTGAGCAAGCCGAAGGCCGGGAACGTTGGCTGGGGCGCCTGGACGTTAATCCAAAAATTATCAACCCTTTATATGCATTCAAGCAATTGGCCTTATTGACCTTTTTTGATCGCGACTAGTACACATGGCGAGGAAACATGGCCTAGTCGCAGGGATCGAACTTGTCGCGAATCTCGTACCTCATCCGCAACGGCGCGACGTATTATGCGCGCCTTCGGGTGCCGCTAGACCTCGTGGAAGTCGCGGGCGCCGAGTACCGGAAACGGTCACTTCGCACCAAAGACCTCGCGGAAGCGAAGCGAGCCTTATGGAGCGTCATCGCCGAGTGGAACCGCGAGTTCGATGATCTTCGCTCTCGCCGGAATTTGACTGACGCCGACAAGGCTGATGCGGTCTGGCAGCACTACACAGGAGCCCTCGACCGCGACGAGCGCGCTCGTCTGCACCTGCCGTCACCTGACGAGATCGATGCGGCAAAGACGCTGACGATTGCCGACATTGAGCGGCGAGAGGTCGATGTCACGGACAAGCTTGCCCTGCTCGACGCGAGCGCCGATTTGCTTGTCCTGACGGGTCGCCGCGAGTGGAACGAGAAGTCACGACGCTCCAAGCTCGAAACCCTTCGCAAGCATCTTCAGACGGGCGAAACGGCTCTCGTGATCGACGAGGTGGAACGCTACCTCGAAGCGAATCATCTGATCATCGATCACGCTTCGCCAGACTTTAAAGATCTCGCACGGCGAATGATGCGAGCGGAAATCGAACAACTAGAGCGAACGATCGAGCGCGACCGTGGAGACTACTCTGGCGTTCCGAAAGACCCGATCGTCAAGCCAGCTGCCGGCACCGCTCGCGGGACCGCGAACAGTGGCGAAGCGATCATGGACCTCTTCGAGAAGTATGCACAACAGAACCCGAACCGGGTGAAGCCAGATACGTTGAATCAAGCTCGTCGTGACATCGGCACCTTCCTCGACGTTCACGGCCGACATTTCCCGGCAAACAAGATCGACAAGCCGTCTGTCGCCGAGTGGATGGACCTTCTCGCGCTTTACCCAGTCAAGGCGAGCGAGACGAAGGCGTTCGCGGGCATGTCGCTTGTTCAGATCGTGAAGGCAAACGAGCGCGTCGGGAAGCCCGTCCTACTGCCGAGAACGATTAACCGCTACGTTTCTTCGCTCGGCGCCTACTGCGAGTGGTTGGCGAAGCGTGGCGTTCTACCCGTGAACCCGACGCAAGGCATGAGCCTTGCGAAGGAAGATAAGATATCGACCGTTCCTTTCACCGTGGATCAAATGACGGCGCTCTTCCGATCGCCGCTTTTCACAGGCTCGCAAAGCGCCAAGGAATGGCGTTTGATTGCTCAGCACGGGAATGTGCTGATCCGCGATCATCGCTACTGGGTGCCGCTTGTCATGCTCTACAGCGGCGCACGGCCGGGCGAAATCGCGCAGCTTTCAGTCGCCGACGTTCGGGAACAGGGCGGGGTGCATCTCATGCACATCACCACGCTTGGAGACGAGACCAAAAGCGTGAAGACCAAAGGATCGATGCGGGTGGTGCCGATCCACTCCGAACTCATTCGGCTCGGCTTCCTCGAGTACCACACCGCCATGCGCGAAGCCGGGAAGGCAAAGCTATTCCCTGAAGCAGTGCGCAACGAGCGCGGCCAGATGATAGCCGAGTTCTCGCGTGAGTTCGGACGATACCTAGTCCGCATCGGCCTCAAAGATGGGAGAGGCCTTTCGCTCTACAGCTTTCGGCACGGTGCAACGGACGCCTTCCGTCGCGCCGGTCACATGGACGAAACGTTTGGCTACATACTGGGGCACGCGAAGGGCGGAACGACCGGGCTGTACGGTATCCTTCCGCAGGGAATGCTAGACCAGCGCGTTAGGCATATCGAGTCCATAGCGTATCCCGGCCTCGACCTCGGTCATCTCATGAAGCCATCGACAGCATAACAAACCTCGCTCCTATGCCGCGTCACGATCCAGAACGCGCTTGACCGTCATAGCAGTCCACTCACCGCCCCGCACCGTGCGGACACCGCGCACGTTCAAAGCCTCGGCCAGATCCCGCAAGGTTCGCAGACCTGACGCCTGGAGCTGGCGCACGATCGGCACGACATTCCCGGCGAACACGTCAGCAGCGACCGCGTTGGACGCCGCACCAGCCTTCTGTGCGACCTCAAGGTTCGTCCGGTTGCCAAGCTTGGCGCCGGCAGCTTTTTTCGCCTGGAGCGCAGCCTTGGTCCGCGCTGCGATCATGGCGCGCTCCTTCTCGGCCAAGGCAGCATAGATGTGGAGCATGAACGGATCAGCGTCCGCACCAAGCTCGGTCACGATGAAGGGCACGCGCTGCGCCATGAGCCCGGCGACGAACGCAACATCACGAGAGAGACGATCAAGCTTGGCCACGATCACGGGAGCCTTGAGCTTCCGGGCGCTCGCCAACGCAGCCTTGAGGATCGGCCGGCGATCGAGAGCGTCCGAACCCTTGCCGGTTTCGATCTCTTCGAACCACTCGACAACAGCGAAGCCCTCGGCGTCGGCAAAGCGAACGATCGCAGCACGCTGAGCATCAAGGCCCAGGCCAGACCGGCCCTGCGTCTCAGTCGAAACTCGAAGGTAGGCGATCGCGGTCTTCATGGTTTCGGCCCCTAGTGGTCTACCTGTATCACCCTTATACGGACATTTAGTGATGATACAAGGGACGATCGTGAGATAGCTGATCGAACACCTGATACACGTCGCAATATGAACGCCTCTCGTTTGCGCGTCCAACTCTTCTCCTACGCAATTCATCCAGCTCCCTGGTAAGATAAGCCGAACAAGACCTCAGACCGGCAGAGCACCATGGAAGACGACGCAGAGACAACGACCCGGAAATACATTCGCCTCACTGAGACCGAATGGGCCGAGTGTGAAGCGCTCTGGGAGACCGGCGACGCGACACTGGCTGAGCTGGCTGATCAGTACGGCGTTGCAGTCCGAACGCTGCAATCTCGGTTCGAGCGCCACGGCGTTGTGAAGGGCCGCGCCGCGTCTGCCCTTGCAGCCGACGTGCGCGAGCGCGTCAACGAAGCCATGGGCGATCCTGGAGACCTTGCCAGCCGCGCTATCGACATCCGCGAACTCACGTTCGCGAACGCTGAGAAAATCGAGCGGCTGATCATGGCGCAGCTCGCCACAGCGCAGACTGACCCCGGCGCGGCATACAAGGCCGGAACCGCTATCAAGACCTTATCGCTTGCGGCTGGCGCACTACAGCGTCTTCACGATCTTAAACGCTCAGCCCTTGGTTTGAGTGATAGCGACGTGCTCGGCAAAGAGATCCCCGAGCTGGTCATTCGCGACATCACGACCACCGAGATTGAGATCATTCAGAACGGTGGCGAGGACGACGCAGACATCGAGAGCGAAATAATCACCGAGGCAGAAGCCCGCAGAGAACGGGCTTTTGCAAGTTAAGTGCAAACGTTCAGTGCAAAGGCGAAGTCTTAGATAATATGCGATGCCTCCTAGGGGGTCATGCCTGTGATCGATGGCATTTTTTCAAGACGCATTTCGTTATTATCGAATAAATATGCCGTCCTTGATTTTTGGCTAACTGGTCCTTGCCAGCTATGGGTATCCTATTGTCAACCGAACGGCAGGATCCTTCATGACAACTCGGCATATTAAGATCAACTCGAGTCGCGCAGCCCAGCTTCGCGTTCTCGCCACAAAAACCAAAATCTCGGTCTCAACACTGATCGAGCACCTGATCAACGATCGCGTCGCGGCCGGCGAGATCCCGGATCGGTTCGACGGCCTCGCGATCACTCGCCGGGGTGACCTTGTCGCGATCGTCATCGCCGGCAAGGCGCTCCCACTGGTCTCACTAGGAGCCGCACAGCACCTCGCCCGTGCATTCGGCCAGATGCTCGCTGGCGAGGCCGGCGCGGTCATCTGCGTGAGCATTTCCGGTCATGATCACGTTGAATGCCGACGGGTCGGCACCGCGTACCGCCTCGCCTGGATCAAGACGGACGCACAGACGAGCGTCGCGGCGTTCGTCGCCACCCGAACGATGCTCGGTGACGTGATCCGGCAGCTCGGGGAAGCAGTTCGATGACCGCGTCCGTGCTCCCCTCGCTTCCGTTGAACTCTCCAGCCGGCCTCGGCGGGCTGGTTGACGCGCTGGCTATGACCTTGTGCCGGGGCGTCGGAACCGGGGTCGTCTACTCATGGGACGCTCACCAAGCTTCACCGGCCGGCGAGGTCGCAATCCTTCGGCTCGAAGACGGCGTTAAGCTCACCATGGACGGCCAGCACGAGGTGCTTCCGGAAAAGAACGCAGAGCGCTTCCTGAAGCTCATTCAGGATCGATATGACCTCTGCCTCGGCGCTAGCGTGGTGCGTCAGAAGCTCAAATCTCGAAACTGAAAACAGAGATGGCGCTGAGGGTCTTCACACCCTCAGCGCCATGATTTTTTGCCGCATCAAACAGCAAGTTGAACATACCGTGCCGCACCCCGGATTGCAACGAATTGACGACCGATTGGCCGTTGTTCTCGACGAACTCCAGATCGTTCTCGATAGCCTCGAAATCGGCTACGGTCAGATCAGCAATCAGGTTTTGGTAAGTCGCGAACCTTCGAAGCCGACCTGGACAAAAGTCTTCGCGGCCCTTTGCAGTCAAGGCGTTGAGACCCACGATGCTCTGCGTCTGGCGACAGAACGCTGCGGGTCTCCTTCAGTAAGGGGGGCAGCGCCAGCACGGCATACGCTCGGATCGTCCACACCAAGCGTCGATACCAGATCGGCCGGCGCGTTCCAGCAAGCACCAAGCCGACCGCGACCGGAACCTCTGTCGATCTCGGAACGCGCGCTCGCAGTGTGCCGGCAGCGTCGCGCTCGTCAGCCCCGGACTGACAGTCGGCGGCGTCACGCGATGGACGATCGAACGCTCGCAGCGGCGTTCCAGCAATTGACGTTGGTCCCCGGCACGATCTTGGTTCGCTTCGACGTGAACCTAACCGAGAAGCGCCAGGCACAAGCTCTGTCGAAAGACGAAGCTACGGACTGGTTTCGTCGCCTCGTTCGTGCGGAGAGCAAGAAGCTCGACGCGCTTGGCTATGCGGCCCCGATGATCCTTGCAGCCGGCATCGTGTCCCGAGGTGGGCCTAGACTTCATTTCCACGGGATCGCAGCACTCAAGCCCGGCGAGGAAGCGGCGTTCGGAGGGGTACTGCACCGGGCTCGTGGTGCGACCGGCAAGCTCTGCCAGAACCGTCAGGTCAAGATCAGAACCGTTCGCAGCGCCGAGGAGGCTCGATACCTGCTCGACAACGCCGAAGAGTCACAAGCGTCCGGTCTCGTGAAGGGTCGAACGCTCGTCGTCTCGGATGATCTGCGTGGCACGCACCACCCACCAGGACCGGCGAGTAAGTCAGAACTGACTTATCTAACTGAATTACAACCACAAAATTCCGTTGCCAACTCGCCGGAAATGACTCAAGACCCCGGCGACACCACGCAGCATGAAAGCAGGACCACAGATGACGCAGACGTACCTTCCCGAGGCCACGCACAACGCTCTGATCGCCGCCCTAGTCGCAGCAGCCGGCAAGCTGACGGGCCTGTCCGAGCTGGTCGATCGCAACGACATCGTCATCGCCCTCGGCGAGGTCGGCGGTATCTGGCCGGACACGATCCGCCCGAGCGTCGCAGCATGATCCCGCTCGAGGACCAGCTCCGGTCGGCCGAGCTTCGGCTCGCTGCTGCGCAGCACGAGTTGGTCCTCAAGCTCGCATGGCAACGCCAGGACTGGTCCTCCTACGTCATGGCGCATCCTCTCGCGGGCCAGCTAGGCGCCCTGGTGCGCGTTCTCGAACATCATGGGGCATTGCGGCTCGATCCCGACGCAACGCTCTCCACGGCCCTCCCTGACGGTCTTAGCATCATGCTGCGGAACATCTGGTCCGCAGCCGGCCAGTCCGACCATGCCATGACATGGGCCTGGGTGCTCCGCGTGCTTCGCAACTCCGGTCAGCCGCTTGGACGCCACGCAGACCAAGTGCGCTATGCGGCGCTCCCGGATCTCGTCACGATCTATCGAGGGTTCACGTCCGGTGCTGATGACGCCGAGAGCTACGCCAGAGGGTTTTCCTGGACGACGGACCGTTCGATCGCGATGCGCAGCGCCCATCCCACCAGCGCGCCGCTCCGCTCGTTCGTCGCGACGACCACGGTCCCGAAATCCACGATCCTCGCGTGCCTAGTGACGGCTGGTGAGGACGAGATCGTGATTGACCGCCCGGAAGAGCTGCGATGGATCGCGCTTGAGGAGATCGACCACGTTCTCCTGCGGCGAGAGCGGCTTTCGACCACGCCGGCCGGCGCTCAAGCCGACTGGCCGACCTACATCAGATCGGCCAGCAATCGACTGGACGCCGCACTTCTGGTCCTTGAGCATCACGGTGCGGTCTCGTTCGATCCAGACGCCAAGCTCACGACCACGCTACCTCCCGAGCTTCTGGGTGCCTTGCACACCGAATGGCTCCTAACCGGCAACCATCACGACGCCCGAAAGTGGTCCTGGATCCTCCAGGTGCTTCGGTCTTCCGGGCAGTCGCTGACACCGGACGAATGTCGCGAGATCTATCGAGATCTCCCAGACCAAATCACACTGCATCGCGGGTTCGGTTGTCATCCGGCAGCCGTGGAAACATGCACGCGAGGTTTTTCGTGGTCGCCAGATCGATGCGTCGCGCAATCGTTCGCCATCGCCCTTGCGGGCGTGAGCGCCACTTGGTTGCCCTACCTAGCGACCGCGGTTGTCTCGAAGGCAGCGATCCACAGCGTCGTCATGCGAGCCGAGTTCGTCATCGATCGTCCAGGCGAGCTGCGAGACTTCGCCGTTCAACCTGTGTGCACAGCCAAAGCGGTGGAGTGGACCCCATTTCGCCGGACAGGCGGCTGTTGGGTTTAGGCACTGAGCCTTATGAACTCACGAGGCGAGCGGAACTTCAGGCCTGAGTGC
>NZ_JACIEK010000002.1 GCF_014196835.1 Aureimonas pseudogalii | reverse complement strand
CCCCGGCGATCGTCGACCCGCGGGACGCCGTGCGACAACGGGAAGAACGGCGATATCCGCGCCATCTGGCGCTCGCTCAGAAAAAACAGACCGGCCATCCGAACCTTCGTCCGAAAGCCGTACCGAATCAGACTTCAAAGCGAATTAACAGCTCCTGAGCCTCGTGGAATTTCGACGCTTTTTCTGCACGGTATTTATAATCAATATTACCGGATCGGGAGTTGTAGAGGGAATTTCGAAAGTTTTCTGTCAGCAGGAGGTAAGGGGAAGTTTTTTTCTGCCCCCATGGGCCATGCGTTGGTGTTCAAGCCTATTCTATGGAAATATCGCCTTGATCAATACATGGCGGACATTATTATATCGCGAGAATCCTGATAGTTGCCCTAAATATAGAATCAATTGCCCTAACCAGGTAATTAAATGGCCTAAGAAACAGTTCGCTACAACCTTCGTCAGATGTCGAGATTGGCGACCTGGAGGGCGTTTTCCTGGATGAACTCGCGCCGCGGCTCCACCTCGTCGCCCATCAGGCGGGAGAAGAGCTGGTCGGCGTCGACGGCGTCGGGAACCTTGACCTGAAGGAGCGAGCGCACCTCGGGGTCGAGCGTCGTTTCCCAGAGCTGCTCGGGGTCCATCTCGCCGAGGCCCTTGTAGCGTTGCAGCGACAGGCCCTTGCGCCCGACCTCGAACACCGCCGCCAGAAGCTCGAGCGGGCCGGAGATCGCGCGCTCGGTCTCCTTGCGCTTGAGGATCGGCGAGGTCTCGTAGATCTCGCCGAGGCGCGGCGCCAGGCGATGCAGCGCGATGGCGTCGGCCGAATGGATGAGCGGCGCGTCCACCGCCTGCACCTCCAGCACGCCGCGCACCGTGCGCTGGAAGCGGTAGCCGCCCTCGCCGTCGGCCTCGCCGATCCAGCCGCGCTCGGTCTCCTCGGCCACGGCGTCGAGCGCCCGCGCGATGCGGTCGGCCATCACCTCGGCCTCGCCACCGTTCTCGGCGACGGAGGGGCTGAGCGCGCCGGCCACGGCCGCCTGCTCGACCACCGGACGGTTGTAGCGCGAGTGGAGGCCGCCGAGGATCTGGCGCACCTGCAGCGCGTCCTCCACGAGCACGCGAAGGTCGCGCTTCACGCGCACCTCGCCCGAGCCCATCGTCAGCATGGCGTCTTCCAGCCCGCCTTCGATCAGGTAGTTCTCCAGCGCCTTCTCGTTCTTCAGATACTGGCTCTGCTTGCCGCGCGTCACCTTATAGAGCGGCGGCTGCGCGATGTAGATGTAGCCGCGCTCGATCAGCTCGGGCATCTGCCGGAAGAAGAAGGTGAGGAGCAGCGTGCGGATATGGGCGCCGTCGACGTCGGCGTCCGTCATGATGATGATCTTGTGGTAGCGCAGCTTGTCGGGGTTGAACTCGTCCTTGCCGATCGAGGTGCCGAGCGCGGTGATCAGCGTGCCGATCTGGTCGGAGCCGAGCATGCGGTCGAAGCGGGCGCGCTCGACGTTGAGGATCTTGCCGCGCAGCGGCAGGATCGCCTGGTTCTGGCGCGAGCGTGCGCCCTTGGCCGAGCCGCCGGCCGAGTCGCCCTCGACGAGGAAGAGCTCGGACTTCGCGGGATCCTTCTCCTGGCAGTCGGCGAGCTTGCCGGGCAGCGAGGTGATGTCGAGCGCGCCCTTGCGGCGCGTCAGCTCGCGGGCGCGCTTGGCGGCCTCGCGCGCGGCGGCCGCCTCCACCACCTTGGCCATCACGATCCGCGCCTCCTGCGGATGCTCCTCGAACCAGGTGGCGAGCGTCTCGTTGACGAGGCTCTCCACCACCGGGCGCACCTCGGAGGAGACGAGCTTGTCCTTGGTCTGCGAGGAGAACTTGGGGTCGGGCACCTTCACCGAGAGGACGCAGGACAGGCCCTCGCGGCAGTCGTCGCCGGTCGGCGTCACCTTCTCCTTCTTGAGCACGCCGGAATTCTCGGCATAGCCGATGACCTGGCGCGTCAGCCCGCCGCGAAAGCCCGCCATGTGCGTGCCGCCGTCGCGCTGCGGGATGTTGTTGGTGAAGCAGAGGACGTTCTCGTTGTACGAGTCGTTCCACGACAGCGCCGCCTCGACGGTGATGCCGTCCTTCTCGCCGAAGAGCACGATGGGCTCGGCGATCAGCGGCTTGCGGGCGCGGTCGAGATAGCGGACGAAGGCCTCGAGCCCGCCCTCGTAGAACAGTTCGGTGCGCTTCTCGTCGGCGGCGCGCTTGTCGGTGAGGATGATGCGCACGCCCGAATTCAGGAAGGCGAGTTCGCGCAGCCGGTGCTCGAGCGTGGCGTAGTCGAAGGTCAGGACGCCGCGGAAGGTCTCCTGCGAGGGCAGGAAGGTGATCGCGGTTCCCGTCTCGGTGCCGGCCTCGCCCGTCACCGCCAACGAGCCGTCGGGCACGCCGTGGGTGAAGCTCATCTCGTGGATCTGCCCCTTGCGGCGGATCTTCATCTTCAGCCACACCGACAGCGCGTTGACGACGGAGACGCCGACGCCGTGGAGGCCGCCGGAGACCTTGTAGGAGTTCTGGTCGAACTTGCCGCCGGCATGGAGCTGGGTCATGATGACTTCGGCCGCCGAGACGCCCTCGCCCGTGTGGATGTCGGTCGGGATGCCGCGCCCGTTGTCGGTGACGGTGCAGGAGCCGTCGGGGTTCAGCGTCACGGTCACATGCGTCGCGTGGCCGGCCAGCGCCTCGTCGATGGCGTTGTCCACCACCTCGTAGACCATGTGGTGCAGGCCCGAGCCGTCGTCGGTGTCGCCGATATACATGCCCGGCCGCTTGCGCACGGCGTCGAGACCCTTGAGCACCTTGATCGAATCGGCACCGTACTCCGCGGGCACGGCGGGGTTCGTCTCGGGGGCTTGCGACATGGAATTCCTAAACGCTGGCGCGAGCCGTCGCCGGCTCCGGTCGGGCCGCCACCACGGCCTCCCCTCATATAGAGGTTTTCCACTCGCAATCCAAGCATTTGCGGGCTTTCGGAGGCCTGCCAGCGCGCATCGACGACGCTCCCTCCCGCATTTCGCTCGAAGGGCTCGCCTGCGCGTCGTCGGGTCGCTACAGGGCTCGGCTGGCGAAGTCGGGAGCGGCGGGCCATATCCGCAGGATGCAGCCTCCAAGACCCGCCATGCCCGGCATCGCCGAGCCCTCCGCCGCCGAGCCCTTCCGAGCGCCCGCGCCCGTGCCCCATCCCCGCCCGCTCGGCTTCGCCCGCTTCGTCCTCACCGCCTCGCGCAACCCGATCGAGATCTGGGGCGAGCGGGCCTATCGCGAGCCGGTGCTGCGGGCCGACTGGCTGAACGTGCCCACCATCATCGTCAACGATCCCGCAAGCATCCGACACTGCCTCGTGGAGAACGCCCGCAACTACCCGATGCAGCCGCTGCGCCAGCGCATCCTGCGCCCGCTGCTGCGCGACGGGCTGCTGACGGCCGAGGGCGAACTCTGGCGGCGCACCCGGCGGGCGATCGCGCCGGTCTTCACGCCGCGCAACATCGCCGGCCTCGCCCATGCGATGGAGGCGCGCTCGCGCCGCTTCGCGGAAGGGCTGGCGGCGCGCGACGGGCAGCGGATCGACCTGTCGCACGAGATGACGCTGCTGACCTACGACATCCTGCAGGCGACCCTCTTCTCCGACGACATCGCCGGCGAGCCGGCCGAGTTCGCGCGCTCGATGGACGCCTCGCTGCGCCGCATGGGGCGCGTCGACCCGCTCGATCTCCTCGGCGCGCCCGCCTTCGTGCCGCGCCTGCGCCGTCTCCTCGGCCAGCGCTCGCAGCGCTATTTCCGGCGTCTCATCACCGAGACCATGGCGCGCCGGCGCGCGGCCATGGTGCGCGATCCCGCCGGCGTGCCGCGCGACCTGCTGACGCTGCTGCTCGAAGCCGAGGGGCTTTCCGCCTCGGAGGTCGAGGACAACATCATCACCTTCATCGGCGCCGGCCACGAGACCACCGCGCGGGCGCTGGGCTGGACGCTCTACCTCCTGTCGCAGGCGCCGGCCGAGCGCGATCTCGTGGAGCGCGAGCTCGACGAGCGGCTGCCGGGCCTTCCCGACCCCGTGGAATGGGCCGAGGCGCTGCCGCGCACCCGCGCCGCCTTCGAGGAGGCGATGCGGCTCTATCCGCCGGCGCCCTCGCTCAACCGCACGGCGCTGGCGGCCGACCGGGTGCCGGGCATGGAGATCCCCGCCGGCGCCTCGCTTCTGGTGATGCCCTGGCTCGTGCATCGCCACGAGCGCCTGTGGGACCGGCCGGCCCATTTCATGCCCGCGCGCTTCATGCCCGGCGCACGCGAGCGCATCGACCGGTTCCAGTACCTGCCCTTCGGCACGGGCCCGCGCGTCTGCATCGGGCAAAGCTTCGCGATGCAGGAGGGCGTGGTGGCGCTCGCCAGCCTGCTGCGGCATCTCCGCTTTCACCATGCCGGCGCCGCCCCGCCCCATCCCGTCCAAAAGATCACCGTGCAGCCGCGCGAGGCCTTGGCGATGCGGGTGGAGCGGCGCTGAGGCGGCCTTCGTCTTCGGCGTTCGACTTGCTTTGCAAGTGAAAAGCGCCCATGTAAGGGGCATCGGGCATTTTTGCTGACCCGGGATAGGGTGGATGCTTCCTCCGTGCCGCCAGACGGCCGGAACGAAAAGCCGGCATGGCCGGCCTTCTCGCACGGAACCGACATTCCTATCGCCGTTCGACGTGAACTTCCGACTCGCAGGGATTCGGCGGCGCTCCTGGCGCATCCGGGTTTCCACCCAACCGGAAGTCCGTCGCCCGCGCCTCGGTGTCTTCCACCCCGCGCCCGTCCGGGCACGGCGCAGCCGCGAAAGTCTTCCCTTGCCCCAGATCGGCACCGTCAAGTTCTTCAACAGCTCCAAGGGTTTCGGCTTCGTGACGCCGGAAGGCGGCGCGA
Organism: Aureimonas pseudogalii; assembly: GCF_014196835.1. Lineage (GTDB taxonomy): Bacteria > Pseudomonadota > Alphaproteobacteria > Rhizobiales > Rhizobiaceae > Aureimonas > Aureimonas pseudogalii. The sequence goes on along the minus strand of NZ_JACIEK010000002.1, from coordinate 386,540 downwards.
AGGACGTGTTCCTTCACGTGTCCGCGCTTGAACGCGCCGGCCTCTCCTCGGTCAACGAGGGCGACCGCATTTCCTTCGACGTCGAGCCCGACACGCGCGGCAAGGGTCCGAAGGCCGTCAACGTTCAGATGGCCTGATAGCGGGACGCGTGAACGACCGGGCCTTCCGCGCTGCGGTGAGGCCCGCCGTTCGCTCATCCCCCGGCCGCCGCCGCGCGGCCACATGATCCGTCGCGCCTCGTGCGCGCCGGGGTGCTCCAGCGAAAGGCCCTTCCGATGGACGAAGGTCAGACCGCACGCGACCGCGCCGACGCGCAGTTCGTACCGACCGTCAAGCATGGCGACAAAGGCTCGGCCGTCTCGATGATCGCGGCCGAAAGCCGCGCCGTCAATGAGAAGACGTCGCGATTGAAGGCCATGCGCCTCGCCCGCGACGCCGCCGAAGCCGAGACGCAGGCCCTGGCGGCACCCAAACCCAAGACGACCCGCAAGGCGGCGGCCAAGCCCGCCTCAACTCGCGCCAAGGCCAAGCCGGCCTCCTGAACCTCCTGAACCGGGCTTTCTCCCGATCCGGGCCCCCTCCCGATCGGGATTTCCGCGTTGGCGTTTCGCCGGTCGCGCGAGCCCGTCCGACCTTTGCGAAGGAAAGAATTTGAAAGTCGACGTCCGAGACAACAACGTGGATCAGGCCCTTCGGGCGCTGAAGAAGAAGCTTCAGCGCGAGGGTGTGTTCCGCGAAATGAAAGCGCGTCGCGCCTACGAGAAGCCGTCCGAGCGTCGCGTTCGCGAGAAGCAGGACGCAATCCGTCGCGCCCGCAAGGCCGCCCGCAAGCAGGCGCAACGCGAAGGCCTGCTGCCCGCGCCGAAGCCCAAGCTGCGCCCCGGCGCGCCGGGTGCTCCTGCGCCGCGCGCGGCCTCCGGCTTCTCGCGCGACTGACGAGACCGGCCGGAAGGGCTACTTCTCCCGCGACCTTTTCTCACCTTTCGAAAACCCGGTCCTGTCACGCAGGGCCGGGTTTTCGCGTTTGGGGCCGGAGGTTTCAGCCAAGGCCGAGCCGACTTTCATGTTCGGACAAGGCTGCCAACAGGACCGCGGAGCCGATCTGGCGAACCCGCGTTCGCTGCATCGGCTCTAGAGGTTCGCAGCGGGCAACGCGGGCGCGGGTTCGTCGGGGCGGCGCGAGACGAGCGTCCGGCTCGCCTCCGGTGCCTCGTCGCGCCCGAGATAGCGCGAGGGATCGGCATCGGCGGGCAGCGTGCGCTGGATCGCCTTCGGCTCACCCTCCGCGCCGTAGCGCTCGGTGAAGATCAACCGGATGCGCTCGGCCGTCGCGCGCTGCACATTGGAGATCGCCCCCTCCTTGACGCGGCCGCGCAGCACGAGGATCTGCGCCTCCGCTGTCAGCTGGTCGAGGAAGACCACCGGCTCCGACAGCGCGTCCTCTCCGCCATCCTGCGGAAAGGCGCCGACGAGCAACGCCCGCGCCTCGTCGAAGTCGATCGTGCGCGGCAGCGTCACCGTCCAAGCCAGCATGCGCGAGGCCGCGCGCGAATGGTTGCGCATCCAGACGTTCCAGAGCGTCGAGTTCGGCGCGAAGACGAAGAGCCCGTCGAAGGTCTCGAGATGGCAGACGAAGAGGCCGATCTCGCGCACCGTGCCGCTGACGAGCTGCGTCTCGATGTAATCGCCGACCCGGAAGGGCCGCAGCCACAGGAGCATGATGCCGGCGGCGATGTTGGTCAGCGTGCCCTGCAGGGCGAGGCCGACGGCAAGGCCCGCGGCGCCGAGAATGGCGAGAAGCGAGGTCAGCCGAGAATGGCGAGAAGCGAGGTCATCTGCACGCCGACCTGCGACAGCGCCACGAGCAGCGTGAAGACGATCACCACGTAGCGCACGATCGCGACGAGCGGCCCGCGCACGGTCTCGTCGATCCGGGCGGAGACGCCGAGCGCGCGCGCCACGACGGCCGCGAGACGCCCGGCGAGGAAGAAGCCGACGCAGAGGATGAGAAGGGCGATGAGGAGGTTCGGCAGGAACGCTGCAGCCTGCGCGGCCAGCGTGCGCAGGAAGGTGCCGGAGGTCTCGATCGTATCCTGAAGGGGCATGGGCGATGGGCTCGTCGAGAAAGGGGCGGTGGGAACGCCGACCCGTTCGGACGGCGCTCGTTTTTCCCCTACAGAGGCCACACGCGGCAAAAGAAAAGGGTTGCGGTCACGCCGTCAGCCGCCCCGTCGGCGCAAAAAAGGGGCCGCCCGGCGAGGGCGACCCCTGTGACGCTCGGGTCGGGAGGAAACCCGGCGCCGCGTCAGATCGAGGGCGCGCCGCGCGGCTTTTCCTTCGGCTCGGCGTCGTCCACCAGCCCCTCGAAGAGGGCCGTCGAGAGGTAGCGCTCGGCGAAGGAGGGAATGATCACGACGATCTGCTTGCCCTCGTTCTCGGGCCGTCGCCCGACCTTGATCGCCGCCGCGAGAGCGGCGCCCGACGAGATGCCGACCGGCACGCCTTCCAGCCGCGCCACGAGCCGTGCCGTCTCGAAGGCCTCGTCGTTGGAGACGGCGACCACCTCGTCGTAGATCTCGCGGTCGAGAATGGCCGGCGCGAAACCCGCGCCGATGCCCTGGATCTTGTGCGGCCCGGGCGCGCCGCCCGAGAGCACCGGCGAGGCCTCGGGCTCCACCGCCACGACCTGCACCGAGGGCTTGCGGCTCTTCAGGACTTGGCCGGTGCCGGTGATGGTGCCGCCCGTGCCGATGCCGGAGACGAGGATGTCGACGCCGCCATCGGTGTCGTTCCAGATCTCCACCGCCGTCGTGACGCGGTGGATCTGCGGGTTGGCGGCGTTCTCGAACTGCTGCGGGATCACCGCGTTCGGGATCTCGGCGCGCAACTCCTCGGCCTTGGCGATGGCGCCCTTCATGCCGCGCGCGCCCTCTGTCAGCACGAGTTCGGCGCCGAGCAGGCGCAGCATCTTGCGCCGCTCCACCGACATCGTGTCGGGCATGGTGAGGATGAGCTGATAGCCCTTGGCGGCGGCCGCGAAGGCGAGCGCGATGCCGGTATTGCCGGAGGTCGGTTCGATGAGGGTGTTGTGGCCGGGCCGGATCGTGCCGGCCGCCTCCAGCGCCTCGAGCATCGCCACGCCGATGCGGTCCTTCACCGAGCCGATCGGGTTGAAGAACTCGAGCTTGGCGAGAAGATGGGCCTTCACGCCCTTCTCGGTGGCCAGCTTGTCGAGGCGCACCAGCGGCGTGTCGCCGATCGTGTCGAGAATGGAATCGTAGATGCGTCCCCGGCCCTGGGTGCGCGCCGGTTGCTCGTTCACGGGCTTGTCCATGGAAAGCTTCCTCTCTTCGCTCGCCGTGGCCCCATCGGCCGGACGTCGCTTCCAATCTAGCGCGGAACGGAGCGCTGGCACGACGCACAGGGCTGCGAACGAACGGCGTTTTGCGAAAAATTGCTCCACGGCGCCCCGCCGCTGCGAAACGCGCGCCCTGTTGCGCCATTCCGCGCTCGACTTTGCGGGGGTTGGGTAAAAGGCGCCGGGTGGCCTTCATGCTTCCGCAAGCGGCAGACGGCACTGTGGCGGGCAAGCTCGAGAGAGGATCCCCCGCATGCACCCTTCGATCGATCACCTCACGCGCTTCTGCCTCGAACTGCTGGGGCTGACGGCGACGATGGTCGGCGTCGTGGTGCTCGCCGTGCACTATCATTTCGGCGGCTTCGCGGCGCCCGAGGCCCGAGGCTCCCTCGTCTTCTGCGTTCTCGTCCTCCTCGGCTCGGCGCTGCCGCTGCAGCTCTACGCCGTGGCGCGCATCATGCGCCTTCGCACGCAGAACCGCCGGCTCTTCGAGTTCGCCACGCGCGACGGGCTGACGCAGGTGCTCAACCGCACCGCCTTCAAGAAGTCCGCCGAACTCGCGATCGCCCGCATGGGCGGGCTGCGGTCGGGCGACATGCCGGCCTGCACGCTTCTCATCATCGACGCCGACCATTTCAAGCGCATCAACGACCGGCTCGGCCACCACACCGGCGACGAGGCGCTGACGGCGATCGCCGACACGCTGCGGCGCTCGGTGCGCCAGAACGATCTCGTGGGGCGGCTCGGCGGTGAGGAGTTCGCCATCCTCCTGCGCAACGCCGGATACGAGGAGGGGCGCATCGTCGCCGAGCGGCTACGCCTCGCCATCCACCAGCTGGAGGTCGGGCCGGCGAACCGGCGCGTGCGCCTTTCCGTCAGCCTCGGCGGCATCGCCTTCCGCAATCCGGTGGCCTTCAATGCGCTCTACAAGCTCGCCGACGCCAATCTCTACCGCGCCAAGGCGACCGGCCGGAACCGCTCGACGCTGACGCAGCTCGGCTCGCTCGACCAGACACGCGCCGCGCTCGCCGAAGCGCCGCGAGGCGAGGACGCCGAGAGACCCCAGCGCATCGCGGCCGTCTGAGGGGTCAGGCCCGCCGCAGCACCGTCCAGACCGCGGCGCCCGCGAGGATCGCGGCACTGGGCAAGGCAGCAGGGTCAATTGCCGCAATTCGCGCGGCACCTCGGGAGCACGAGGCGAGCGTGGCATCGAGCGTCATCACGACGAGGAGCCCCTTTAGAGCCCTGTCGAGCCGAAGCCGCCCTCGCCCCTCGCGGTCGGCGCTGCGGCGTCGGCGGGCTCAAGCCGAGCCTGGACCACCGGCGCCACCACCATCTGCGCGATGCGATCGCCGCGCCGGATGGTGAAGGGCTCGGCGCCGAGATTGACGAGGATCGCCATCACCTCGCCGCGATAGTCGCTGTCCACGGTTCCCGGTGCGTTGAGCACGGTGACGCCGTGGCGCGCGGCGAGCCCCGAGCGCGGGCGCACCTGCACCTCGAAGCCATCGGGAATCACCATCACGAGGCCGGTCGGCACGAGGACGCGGGCCATCGGCTCCAGCACGAGCGGCGCCTCGATCGCGGCGCGCAGGTCGGCCCCCGCCGCGCCCTCGCTCTGATAGGCCGGCAGCGCCAGCCCTTCGGCGTGGGGCAGCCGGACAAAGCCGATCGTGGGAGGCGTCATCGTGGCGTTTCCGGTGGCAGGCGGCGCACGATTTCCGCCACGAGGCGGCGCGCCACCTCGTCCTTGCTCAAGTCGGGCCAAGCGTCCACCCCCTCGCGCGAGACGAGGGCGACCGTGTTGCGCGTGCCGCCCATCACGCCGGTGCCGGCCGAGACGTCGTTGGCGACGATGAGGTCGGCGCCCTTGCGCGCGAGCTTGGCGCCGGCATTCGCCAGGAGGTCCTGCGTCTCGGCGGCGAAGCCGATCACCAGCGCGGGACGCCGCGGCCCGGTGCCGACCGTGCGCAGGATGTCGGGATTCTCGAACAGCGCCAGCGACGGCGGACCACCGGCGCCCTTCTTGATCTTCTCGACCGCCGCGCCCTCGGTGCGCCAGTCCGCGACCGCCGCCACGAAGACCGCGGCGTCGGCCGGCAGCGCCGCCTCCACCGCCGCCAGCATCTCGCGCGCCGTCTCCACCCGCACGACGGCGACGCCGGCGGGATCGGGGATCACGACGGGCCCGCTGACGAGCGTCACGCGGGCTCCCGCCTCGGCCAGCGCCCCGGCGATCGCATGGCCCTGGCGGCCCGACGAGCGATTGGCGATGTAGCGCACGGGATCGATCGGCTCATGCGTCGGCCCCGAGGTGACGACGACGTGGCGCCCCGCGAGCGGCCCGGCGGCGGCGGTGGGCGCGAGGATCGCCTCCACTGCTGCCACGATCTCCAGCGGCTCGGCCATGCGCCCTTCGCCCGCCTCGCCGCGCTCGGCCATCTCGCCCCGGTTCGGCCCAATGAGATGTAGTCCGTCGGCGCGCAGCGTCGCCACCGAACGGCGCGTGGCGGGATGGGCCCACATGGCCGGGTTCATGGCGGGCGCGGCGAGCACGGGCACCGTCGCGGCGAGGAGGATCGCCCCGGCGAGATCCTCGCCGATGCCGGCGGCCATCTTGGCGAGGCGCGTGGCGCTGGCCGGCGCGACGATCACGAGGTCGGCGTCCCGTGCCAGCCGGATGTGGCCGACATCGTGCTCGTCGTCGCGGTCGAAGAGTTCGCCATAGACCTTCGCACCGGCGAGCGCGCCGAGCGACAGGGGCGTGACGAACTGCGCGGCATCGCGCGTCATCACCGGCGTCACGGCCGCGCCGCGCTCGCGCAGCCGGCGCACGAGGTCGAGGCACTTGTAGGCGGCGATTCCACCGCCGACGATGATGAGGATGCGGCGGCCTTCGAGGGTCGGCGAAGCGCTCACAGCGCCGACCGGACGTCGGTGTGGATGAAGTCGTCGCCCTTGAAGAGCAGCGGCGCGTCGAGGACGCGGGCGAGCGCGTAGGAGAAGCAGTCGCCGTAGTTCAGCCGGGCGGGATGGCCGGAGCCGCGGCCGAAGCGATCGAACCCCTCGATCGCCATCCGCATGAGCCGTTCGTCCACGGGCTGCAATCGAATGCCGGCAGTCGTGAGAATCTGCTCCAAACGCGCCCTTCCTTCCCCGCCCCATCGTGATCCCACGACGATGAAGGTCTCCACCGCCGTCGCGGTGGACAGGTAGATCTCGTCCCGTTCGCTGAGTGCGGCTGCGAACGTGTTCGCGTCGGGCTCGCCGGCGATGATGGCGACGAGCGCCGATGCATCGACGACGATCACGGGACGAAATCGTTCAGTTCGTCCGACACGGCCTTTTGATCGAAGGGTTCGAGCGGCGGTTGCCCTAAGGCCATCAAGGCTTCGAACACCTGCTTGGCTTCGGCTTCGCTTCGCGGTGGCGCAGGGTTTTCGTCCGCAAGCTTTTCCAGGGCGACCCGAAGATCATGCTCCATGGATCGCCCGTTGCGGGCTGCCCGGACCTGTAGCTTACGCTTCACATCGTCGTCGATGTTGCGGATGGTGACGCTCGCCATGGTCAACTTCCAACTGAACGGAACCACAACTTAGGTTGCCCGCCGAGTGATGGCAATGCAATCACTCGTTCGATCCCTTCACCCAAAGGTCAGCTGCCAGGCGATGACCACCAGCGCCAGGGCGCCGATGATCTGTGCGGTGCGGCCGACGAGGATGGCGGCCTTGCCCTCCTTGGCGAGCTGCAACAGGTCGTCGTCGCCGATATGGATGCCGTTCTCCACGAGGTCGGGCAGGTTCTTGGCGAGCACCTCCAGCCCCGAGGCGAGGTCGGGCAGCCGCTTGGCGAGGCGCAACACCGCCTCCAGCCCCTCGCGCGCGTCGCGCAGCTTGGCGGCGGGGCCGATCTCGCCGAGAATGTACTCGCTCACCACCGGCTCGGCGGCGACCCACATGTTGAAGCGCGGATCGTAGGAGCGCGCGACGCCCTCCACCACCACCATGGTCTTCTGCAGGAGCACCAGCTCGGGCCGGGTCTGCATGTCAAAGAGTTCGGTCACCTCGAAGAGCAGCGTCAGGAGGTGGGCCATCGAGATGGTCTCGGCGGGCTGGCCGTGGATCGGCTCGCCGATGGCCCGCAGCGCCTGCGCGAAGGAGAGCACGTCCTTCGAGCGCGGCACGTAGCCCGCCTCGAAATGGATCTCGGCGACGCGTTTGTAGTCGCGCTGAATGAAGCCGTAGAGGATCTCGGCGAGGAAGCGGCGCGAGTCGGCCGACAGCCGCCCGACGATGCCGAGGTCCACCGCCACGATCGTGCCGTCCGGCGAGACGAAGAGATTTCCCGGATGCATGTCGGCATGGAAGAAGCCGTCGCGCATCGAGTGGCGCAGGAAGGACTGCACGAGATTGACGCCGAGCGCCGGCAGGTCGTGACCGGCCGCCGCCACCGCCGCGACGTCGTTCATCTTGATGCCGTCGACCCATTCCATGGTCAGGACGTCGCGCCCCGTGCGCTCCCAGTCGATCGTCGGCACGCGGAAGCCGGGATCCTCGGCCACGTTGTCGGCCATCTCGGAGGAGGCCGCGGCCTCGAGCCGCAGGTCCATCTCGATGCGGGTGGACTGCGCCAGCGTCTCCACCACCGCCACGGGCCGCAACCGGCGCGAGGACTTCACCACCCGCTCCAGCACCTTGGCGATGAAGGCGAAGGCGTCGAGCTCGCGCCGGAAGGCGAGGCGCACGCCCGGCCGGATCACCTTCACCGCGACCTGCCGCTCCTCGCCGTCGCGGGTGCGGATGCGCGCCCGGTGGACCTGCGCGATCGAGGCGGCGCCGACGATCTCGCCGAACTCGGTGAAGAGGTCGTCGATGCGCCGCCCGAGCGTCAGCTCGATCTCGGCGATCGCCACCTCGCGCGGGAAGGGTGGCACCTTGTCCTGCAGATAGGAGAGTTCGAGCGCGATCTCGGTGCCCACGATGTCGGGGCGCGTCGCCAGGAACTGCCCGAGCTTGACGTAGGAGGGCCCGAGCCGGTTCAGCGCGGTGGAAAGGCGCTCCGAGCGCGCCCGCCGCTTGGCCGAGCGCCGCGCGATCAGCCCGGCGAAACGATGCGCCAGCCGCGCCATCGGCGGCAGCTCGTCGCCCGGCAGCGCCGAGACGACGCCCTCGCGCACGAGGATGAAGGCCGCCCGAACGAGGGCGATGGTGCCGGCGACGGGACTGGCCAAGCCCTTAGATCTTCCAGCCGGAGTGGATCGCCGCGATGCCGCCGGTGAGGTTGCGATGCGTCACGCGCTCGAAGCCGGCACGCCGGATGGCGCCCGCGAAATTGGCCTGGTTGGGGAAGCGGCGAATCGATTCCACCAGATATTCGTAGGATTCGCGGTCCTTGGCGACCGCCCCGCCGATGGCGGGAATCGCCTTGAACGACCAGGCGTCGTAGATCTTGTCGAGCACGGGTAGCTCGACCTCGGAGAATTCGAGGCAGAGGAAGCGCCCGCCGGGCTTCAGCACCCGGTAGGCCTCGTCCAGTGCCAGATCGATGCGCGGCACGTTGCGGATGCCGAAGGCGATCGTATAGGCGTCGAAGGCGCCGTCGGGGAGCTTCAGGTCCTCGGCATTGCCCTCGACGAAGAGAAGATTGCCGTCGAGCTTGCGCTTCACGGCCCGCTCGGCGCCCACCGCCAGCATCGAGGCGTTGATGTCGAGGACGGTGCCTTCGGCCGCGCCGCGCGAGGCGTCCACGATGCGCATCGCCACGTCCCCGGTGCCGCCGGCGACGTCCAGAAAGCGCCAGCCGGGGCGGCGCGAGGGTGCCAGCCACTGCACCATCGCGTCCTTCCAGAGCCGGTGCATGCCGCCCGACATCAGGTCGTTCATCACGTCGTAGCGTTCGGCGACGCGGTGGAACACCTCGTTGACGCGGGCCTGCTTCTCCTCGCGCCCGCCCACGGTCTCGAAGCCGTAGGAGGTTTCCATTCCATCGGTGGCGCTGACGCGGGTTCGCGACATGGGTGACCTCTCGACCGTTGGCCCGGGCCGCGACGCGGCCTATGACACGGGGTAAAGCGAACCGGCGCGGGGCAACCCGCCCGTCCGTCCGCTCGTTCCGCCGTCCATACCGCAAGCCTCAAGGGCGCGCCATCGCGCCCGCCGGCTCGCCGGACATGCTCGCTCCATAGGTAGTGCCGATGCCCGAATTGCCAGAGGTCGAGACCGTCCGCCGCGGGCTGGCGCCGGTGATGGAGGGCGCCCGAATCATGCGTGCCGAAGCGCGCCGGCCGGACCTGCGCTTTCCCCTGCCCGAGCGCTTCGTGGAGCGCCTCGCGGGGCGGCGGATCGTGGCGCTCGGCCGCCGCGCCAAGTATCTCCTCGCCGATCTCGACGACGGCGCGGTGCTCGCCATGCATCTGGGCATGTCCGGCTCCTTCCGCATCGAGGCCGCGGACGGCGGCTCGGGGGCCGCACCGGCCGAGCCGGTGGCGGGGGCCGCCTTCCATCTGCCGCGCGGCGAGAACCGGACGCACGACCACGTGGTCTTCCACCTCGAAGCCGGCGACGGGCGGGCGCTGCGCATCGTCTTCAACGACCCCCGCCGCTTCGGTTACATGACGCTGTTTCCCCGCGCCGAGTTCGCCGAACACCCGCACTTCCGGGGCCTCGGCATCGAGCCGACCGGCAACGCGCTTTCCGGCGAAGCGCTCGCCGCGCGCTTCCGCGGCAAGGCCGCCCCGCTGAAGGCGGCGCTCCTCGACCAGACGATCGTCGCCGGGCTCGGCAACATCTATGTCTGCGAAGCGCTGTGGCGCGCCCGCCTCTCGCCGCGACGCAGTGCGGGCTCGCTCGTGAAGACCAAGGGCGGGCCGACGTTGCGCCTCGACGCCCTCGCCCTCCACATCCGCGAGACCATCGCCGACGCGATCGAGGCCGGCGGCTCGACGCTGCGGGACTATCGCCAGGCCGACGGGGCGCTCGGCTACTTCCAGCACCGCTTCGCCGCCTACGACCGCGAGGGCGAACCCTGCCGCCACGAGGGCTGCCGCGGCATCGTCGCGCGCATCGTCCAGTCCGGGCGCTCCACCTTCTTCTGCCCGGTCTGCCAGCGGTGACGAAAGCCTATCCGCAGACGCCGGACGGGCGCTATTTCGTCGCCAAGCGTCGCCTCTGGCGCCGCAGCGACCCCGCCCTTCCAGAGGCCGAGCGGCAGGCCGCCGTCGATGCCCTGATGGACGCCCGACGGGCCGTGCGCGACGCCGCCGACGACGAGGCACGACGACAAGCCAGACGCGCCGTCGACGCCGCCAAGCAGCGTCTCGGCGAGCGCGGCCCTGTCTGGTGGGCGGATGGCGCGAAGGACTGGACGCGCTTCTCGCCGGAAAACTCGCCCTATGCCGAGTGGTTCGCCGCGCTTTCAACGGCCGAGCGCACCGCCGCCGGCTTCTGACCCTTCTCCCGCCTCACGAGGCCCGAAGGCCTTGCCGAACGCCGGCGCAGCCGTATCCTCCGCGGCATCATTCGGGAGGACTTCGCCATGGACTACCAGACCCTTCGCACCGAAACGCGCGGGCGCGTCGCCCTCGTCACGCTGCATCGCCCCGACGCACTGAACGCGCTCAACACCGCGCTTCTCGGCGAACTCCTCCAGGCCGTCGAGGGCTTCAACGCCGATCCCGCGATCGGCGCCCTCGTCCTCACCGGCTCGGCCAAGGCCTTCGCCGCCGGCGCCGACATCAAGGAGATGCAGGCGATGGGCTTCGCCGAAATCTACCTCTCGGATTTCGCCGCCGGCTGGGATCGCTTCGCCGCCTCGCGCAAGCCCATCGTCGCGGCCGTCTCGGGCTACGCGCTCGGCGGCGGCTGCGAGCTCGCCATGATGTGCGACTTCGTGATCGCCGCGCAGTCCGCCAAGTTCGGCCAGCCCGAGATCACCCTTGGCGTGCCCCCCGGCATGGGCGGCACCCAGCGCATGGCCCGCGCCATCGGCAAGGCCAAGACCATGGACCTCTGCCTCACCGGCCGTATGATGGACGCCGACGAGGCCGAGCGCTCCGGCCTCGTCGCCCGCGTCGTGCCCGATGCCGAGCTCCTCGACGAGGCGATGAAGGCCGCCGAAAAGATCGCCTCCTTCTCGCTGCCCGCCACGATGATGGTGAAGGAACTCGTCGCCCGCGCCTTCGACACCACCCTCACAGAGGGCCTTCGCGCCGAACGCCGCCTCTTCGCCGCCGCCTTCGCTCTCGACGACCAGAGCGAAGGCATGGCCGCCTTCGCCGAAAAGCGCAAACCGACCTTCCGTCACCGCTGACGGGGGCGCCCGTTGCCCAGACGGGGCTCTGCCCCGACCCGCCAAGGGCCTGAGGCCCTTGGAACCCCTCCCTTCCTTCCCTCATCGGGGCGGGCCGGCGGCCCGCCCCGATGAGGGATCGAAAAGAAGCGGGGGTCCGGGGGCGTCGGCCCCAGGGCGGGGCTCGGGGCGGCAGCCCCGCCTTGCGCGCCACGGCACACCGTCCGCGGTTGACGGCGAGGCGGGCTGGTCCTATAAGGCGCGCAGATTTCCGGCGGCATCTTCGGGTGCGGCCGCTCGTGCCGTGTCCGTTCCAGGTTGGAATTCCGGATCGGCCGGACGACACGAACCCTTTTCGCCCGAGGATCGGCGCGGCCTTTGGGCCGAGTGGATCCGACGACCCAACCAGAGAGCAGACCATGGCCAATACGCCGTCGGCCAAGAAGGCCGCCCGCAAGATCGAACGCCGCACCGCTGTCAACAAGGACCGCCGGTCGCGCGTGCGCACCTTCCTCCGCAAGGTCGAGGAAGCCATCCTCACCGGCGACAAGGAAGCCGCGCAGCAGGCGTTCAAGGCGGCCGAGCCCGAACTGATGCGTGCGGCCTCGAAGGGCGTCTACCACAAGAACACGGCGTCGCGGAAAATCTCGCGCCTGTCGAATCGCGTGAAGGCCGTCGGCACCGCTGCCTGATTCCTGCGGATCGGCGCGAGCCGGTCACCTGTCGAAATGACGAGAAGGCCTGGCGGCGCGCCGGGCCTTTTTGCTGTGCCGCGACCGGTGACGAGGCCGGAATGGGGCCGAAAGCGGCGAGTCATGCTTACGTGTCGCGGTCTGCGATTTTTTTGATTCAGGACCGTCACCCCCTTGTCATCGGGGAAGGCCTACGCCGCAGGGCTTCGCGCCGATGATCAGTTTTTCCTTTTGAAAATCATTGTCTTGGCATAGGCCACCGGACTCGCTCCGAGACTCGGGCAGACGGTTTCCGCGAGTCGCCGAGTCAAGCCACGACCGCCAAAATATTCCCGCATTTACCCTGTGCGTCGCGTGATGACGGGATGGCTCGCCGAAACCTCGTTTGAATCAGGCGATTACGATACCGGCTTCGTCAGGCAGGCTGACTTTGGCGTCACAGTTACGCCACGCTCGGGTGTCGCGACCCGATTCAAAGCTTGCTCCAGCCTGTGCGCTTTCGTAGCTTTTGCGGGAGGACAAGAGGCCGGGACGGCAAAGGATGGGGACAAGACGTGTTTTCCAACGCTAATCGGAAGATGCGTCGCGAAACCGACGCCGCCCTCTCGGACTGACCCTTCATTTTTGCTATCCGGCCTCCGGCCCCGCGCGACGCTGTCGCGAGGGATCGGAGCCTTTGTCGCCGCGTTTCGATCGGCTCCCGCGTCACGGGACCGATGTGTCTGGAGTACCCGATGAGCCGTTCCTACAAGGGTGATGTTTCCGCCGCGGACTGCTGGTCCTCGCTGGCCGAGCAGGGGGATGGATTCCTCGTCGATGTGCGCACCCATGCCGAATGGAATTTCGTCGGCTTCCCCGCGATGCCCCCCGCGATGCCCATGGGGCGCGCCGATCCGATCTTCGCGGAATGGCAGCGCTATCCGACCATGGCGGTGGACCCGGACTTCGGCCCCCGCGTCGCCGCGGCGATCGAGGCAGCCGGTGGCACCAAGGCCTCGCCCGTCTACTTCCTCTGCCGCTCGGGCGCGCGTTCCATGGCGAGCGCCGCCGCCCTGACGGCGCTCGGCTTCGAGAATTGCTTCAACGTCGCCGACGGCTTCGAGGGACCGCCGGACGAGGAGGGCCATCGCGGCCGGGTTGCCGGCTGGAAGGCGGCCGGGCTGCCCTGGAGCCAGAAATGATCCCGATGCACCAGGCCTCCGCCAATCCGATGCCCGGCGCCCCTCTCGGCCGCCTGCGGGCCGGGTCCCCGTCCACGGCGCATGCCGCGCCCCAACCGAACGAGCAGCCCATGGGCCCGACCCGCGCCGAGCCCGACATGATCGAGCGGGTGAACGCGCGTCTCAAGGCCCAGCTCGGTGCCGACGTCTTCGCCTCCTGGTTCACCCGCATGAAGGTGGAGCAGGTCTCGAAGGGGCTGGTGCAGCTCTCCGTGCCGACCGCCTTCCTCAAGACCTGGATCAACGGCCACTACGCCGACCTCCTGCTGCAGATCTTCGCCGAGGAAGTGCCGGGCACGCTAAAGGTGGACGTCGCCGTGCGCTCGGCGGTGCGTGGCTCCGGCGCCGTGGCGCCGCTGCCCGCCACCGCGTCCGAAGATGTGGCGCCCGCCGGCCCGCGGGTCGTGGCCGCCGCCAATGCCGGGCGCCCGGCGGTGGAACGGGCGGGATCGCCGGAGGCCGGCGGACGCTCGGCCGCGCCGGAGTTCGGCTCGCCGCTCGACCCGCGCTACGTCTTCTCGACCTTCGTCGAGGGCGCGTCCAACCGGGTGGCGCTCGCCGCCGCCCGCTCGATCGCCGAGAACGGGCCGCAGTCGGTGCGCTTCAACCCGCTCTTCGTCCATGCTTCGGTGGGCCTCGGCAAGACGCATCTCCTCCAGGCCATCGCCAACGCCGCGACGGCGCGCGAGGACCGGCCGCGCGTCGTCTATCTCACGGCGGAATATTTCATGTGGCGCTTCGCCACCGCGATCCGCGACAACCAGGCGCTCGACTTCAAGGAGAACCTGCGCGGCATCGACATCCTCATCATCGACGACATGCAGTTCCTGCAGGGCAAGTCGATCCAGCAGGAGTTCTGCCATCTCCTCAACGCGCTGATCGATTCGGCGCGCCAGGTGATCGTCGCCGCCGACCGTCCGGCCTTCGAGCTGGAGTCGCTCGACAGCCGCGTGCGCTCGCGTCTCTCGGGCGGCGTCGCCATCGAGATGGCCGTGCCCGACTACGACATGCGTCGCGGCATCCTGGAAACGCGGATCACCGCAATGAAGGTGGAGGATCCCTCCTTCGCGCTCGCCGAGACGGTGGTGGACACGATCGCGCGGCGTGTGGCCGGCTCGGGCCGCGATCTCGAGGGCGCCTTCAACCAGATCGCCTTCCGCCACTCGGTCGGCCAGCCGCTCTCGCCCGAGCATCTCGACGACCTTCTCAACCAGCTGACGCGCGCCGGCGGCGAGAAGCGGGTGCGGGTCGAGGACATCCTGAAGTTCGTGTCGCGGCACTACAACGTTTCGCGCACCGACATCCTCTCGGCCCGGCGCACCCGCACGATCGTGCGTCCGCGCCAGATCGCGATGTATCTCGCCAAGACGATGACGCCGCGCTCGCTCCCCGAGATCGGCCGGCGCTTCGGCGGGCGCGACCACACCACGGTGCTGCATGCCGTGCGCAAGATCGAGGCCGAGCGGGCCAACGACGAGAAGCTCTCGGAGGAGCTCGACGTGATCCGCCGCATGATCGAGGAGTGAGATCGACCGGCCGTCCCGCGCCAAGCGGGACGGCCGGTTCGCTCAAAGGAAGTCTCAGGGCGCGGGATTGCCGCGGCGCTGGTGCACCTCGTCCACCGCCGCCTGCATCTCGTCGGTCCAGATCACGTCCTCGGCCGCAAGGCACGCGTCGAGCTGCGCCAGCGTCGTCGCGCCGATGATCGTGGCGGTGACGAAGGGCTGGGCGAGCACGAAGGCATTGGCGAAGGTCGCGGGCGCCAGATCGAAGCGCCGCGCCAGCGCCACGTATTCGTCCACCGCCTCCGCCGTGCCGCGCTTCTCGTAGCGCTGCAGCCGGTCGAACAGCGCCTTGCGCGAGCCCTCGGGCCGGGCCCCGCCGGCATATTTTCCGGTGAGATACCCTTGCGCCAGCGGCGAATAGGCGAGGAGCCCCACGTCCTCGCGCAGCGCCACCTCGGCGAGCGCCGGCTCGAAGGTCCGGTTCAGGAGATTGTAGGCGTTCTGAATGGACTGGACGCGCGGCCCGGTGCCGCGATCGCTCTCGGCCAGGAAGCGCATCGTGCCCCAGGCGCTCTCGTTCGAGAGCCCGATCGCCCGCACCTTGCCGCTGTCGACGAGCGTCGCCAACGCCGCCAGCGTCTCGGCGATCGGAACCTCGTCCGGGTCGGCCTGCGGGGTCTTCCAGCGCGTCGGCACCGAGCCGAAGCCGGCGGTCGGCCGGTCCGGCCAGTGGATCTGGTAGAGATCGATCCGGTCGGTGCCGAGCCGGCGCAACGACTTCTCCACCGCCTCGGTGATGTTGGGCAAGTCGAGGCGCGGCGTCCCGCCGTCGTCGCGGAACCAGCGCGAATCCGAGCGCCCGATCACCTTCGTGGCGATCGTCACGCGATTACGGTGTCCGCTCGCCTTCAGCCAGGAGCCGATGAAGCGTTCGGTGCCCCCTTGCGTCTCCGCCTTCGGCGGGATCGGGTAGAGCTCCGCCGTGTCGAGGAAGTCGACGCCGCGCTCGATGGCATGGTCGAGCTGCGCATGGGCCTCCGTCTCGCTGTTCTGTTCGCCGAAGGTCATCGTGCCCAGGCAGATGCGGCTGACATGGAGGCCGGTCCGGCCGAGGGGTCGCTTGCGCATGAGGCGTCATCCGTTGGAAGAGATGGCCGTCGCATACGCCCGATGCCGCAATGCGGCAAACGCTTGCGCCCGCAAAGATGGGGACGGCGAAAAGCAGCGCGGCGCCAAGTCCTCGTGAGGCATCTTGCGAGGGCCGATCCGGCGAGCATGGGATCGCGGGATCGGTTCCGGCTTTCCCTCGGACGCATCCTGCGGACGGGAAGGCCGGCTCGGCTTCCGCTCGAATTGCGCTAGATGCGAACGCTATGAAACCGACTGCGAGCGTTCCGATGCTGCTTCTTCTCGTTCCCGCCTTCGCCTGCGACGGCGATCTCTACGAGCCGCTGATCCCGCTGCTGCGGCCGGACTTCGACTGTGAGGTGGTGATCGCCGACGCGCCGGACCTGCGCGCTTGCGCCGCCGCGGTGGTGGAGGCCGCGAAGGGCCGGCCCTTCGTAGTGCTCGGCACCTCGTTCGGCGGCCATGTCTCACGTGAAACCGCGATCCTCGCGCCCGATCTCGTGCGCGGGCTCGTGGTGATGGGTGCCGGGCCCGGCGGACCGGGCGAACGCGGACCCTACGACGACCGGCGCGCGGCGATCGAGAGCGGCGACGGGGCGCTGGTGGAGGCGATGGCGCGGGCCATCGTGTTCGAGCCGGAAGGACGCGGCCAGGCGGCGGCCGATATTTTCCGCGCGATGGCGGCACGCGCGCCCGTCGATCGCACGCTGGCGCAGAACGAGGCGCTGATGACGCGGCCCGACCGCAGCAGTGATCTCGGCGGCATCGCGTGTCCCGCGCTGCTCGTCTGGGGGCACGAGGACCAGTTCTCGCAGCCGGCCGACGGCCGGGCGATGGCGGCGGCGATGCCGGACGCCCGTTTCGTGGAGTTGGAGGAGTGCGGCCACCTGCCGAGCCTGGAGGCGCCGACGCGCGTCGCCGCGGCGATCCGCGCGCGTTTCGTGGAGCCGCCGGTGACGGGCTGAGACGCGCGCCCCGACGACGGGCGCCGCGCTACTTTGCGGGCTCGGCGACCGCTACGGCGTCGCCGGCGATCTCGGCCCGAAGCTCCTGCGCCTTCAGCTCGTCGAGCGCCGGCATCGACATGATGTTGTAGCCGGCATCGACGTAGTGGATCTCGCCGGTGACGCCCTTGGACAGATCCGACAGGAGGTAGAGCGTCGAGCCGCCGACCTCCTCGTGCGTGACGTTGCGGCGCATCGGCGCGTTGCGGCGCTGGTAGTTCAGCATCAGTCGCGCGTCGGAGACGCCAGCCCCGGCGAGCGTGCGCAACGGCCCGGCCGAGACGGCGTTGACGCGGATGTCGCGTGGCCCGAAATCGGCCGCGAGATAGCGCACGGAGGCCTCGAGCGCGGCCTTGGCGACGCCCATCACGTTGTAGTTGGGCATGACGCGGGTGGCGCCGCCATAGGTCAGCGTCACCAGCGAGCCGCCATTGTTCATGATCGCCGCCGCGCGCTTGGCGATCTCTGTGAACGAGAAGCAGGAGATCAGCATGGTGCGCGTAAAATTCTCGCGCGTCGTGTCGGCGTAGAGGCCCTTCAGCTCGTTCTTGTCGGAGAAGGCGATGGCGTGGATCACGAAGTCGATCTTGCCCCACTCGGCCGCCAGCGTCTCGAACACCCGGTCCACCGAGGCGATGTCCTCGACGTCGCAGTCCACCAGCAGCGTCGAGCCGATCTCGGCGGCGAGCGGCTTCACGCGCTTGCCGAAGGCCTCGCCCTGGTAGGTCAGCGCGATCTCGGCGCCCTGCCCCGCCAGCGCCTTGGCAGCGCCCCAGGCGATGGAATTGTGGTTGGCGACGCCCATCACGAGGCCGCGCTTGCCCTTCATCAGGTCGCCCATGGCGCCCTCCCCCGCAATGGTCAATCTCGCACGCGCTGGAACACCAGCGTGGCGTTGGTGCCGCCGAACCCGAAGGAGTTCGAGAGCACGGTGTCGAGGCGCACGTCGTCGCGGCGCTCGCGCACGATGGGCATGTCGGCGAACTCGGGATCGAGCTCCTCGATATGGGCGCTCGCGGCGATGAAGTCGTCCCGCAGCATGAGGAGCGAGTAGATCGCCTCCTGCACGCCCGTCGCGCCCTGGCTGTGGCCGGTCAGCGCCTTGGTGCCGGAGATCGGCGGGATGGCGTCGCCGAACACCTCGCGGATCGCCTGCACCTCCATCCGGTCGCCGACTGGCGTCGAGGTCGCGTGCGGATTGATGTAGTCGATCGGCCCGCGCACGTTGGCGATGGCCTGGCGCATGCAGCGCACCGCGCCCTCGCCCGAGGGCGCCACCATGTCGGCGCCGTCCGAGGTCAGGCCGTAGCCGACGATCTCGCCGTAGATCTTGGCGCCGCGCGCCTTGGCGTGCTCGTATTCCTCGAGCACGAGGACGCCCGCCCCGCCCGCGATCACGAAACCGTCGCGCGCCTTATCGTAGGGTCGGGACGCCACGGCGGGCGTGTCGTTGAAGTTCGACGACATGGCGCCCATCGCGTCGAAGAGCACCGAGAGCGTCCAGTCGAGATCCTCGCAGCCGCCGGCGAACATCATGTCCTGCAGGCCGAGCTGGATCAGCTGCGCGGCGTTGCCGACGCAATGCGTAGAGGTCGCGCAGGCCGAGGAGATCGAGTAGCTCGGCCCCTTGATCTTGAACCAGGTGGAGAGCGTGGCGGACGCCGTCGAGCTCATGGCTTTCGGCACCGCGAGCGGGCCGACCTTGCGCGGCCCCTTTGTGCGCGCGATGTCGGCGGCCTCGATGATGGTTCGGGTGGACGAGCCGCCCGATCCCATCACCAGCCCCGTGCGCTCGTTCGAGACGTCGGAGGGCTCGAGGCCCGCGTCCGCGATCGCCTCGTCCATCGCCACGTGGTTCCAAGCGGTGCCGCCACCGTGAAAGCGCAGCGCCCGGCGGTCGAGGATCGTTGTGGGATCCAACGTCGGCTTACCGTGGACGCGCGAGCGAAAACCCAGCTCCGCATAGTCGGGCGCGAAGCTGATGCCGGAGCGCGAGGCTTTCAGCGAGGCGGCGACCTCGGCGGCATTGTTGCCGATCGAGGACACGATGCCCATTCCGGTCACGACGACCCGTCTCATGGCGAACTCCGTCTGGGGCCGGCCCTCGGCCGCTCCGTCTTTTTTCGATTGCGCGTCCGGCGGTCAGCCGCCGGCGGCCTCGTTCGCATCCTCGTCCTTGAACAGGCCGACGCGCAGGTTGCTCGCCCGATAGATGACCTCTCCATCGGCCTTCATCCAGCCCTCGGCGATGCCGAGCTTCAGCCGCGAGCGCATGACGCGGCGAAACTCGACGCCGTATTCCACGAGCTTGACCTTCGGCGTCACCTGCCCGGTGAACTTGACCTCGCCGACGCCGAGCGCACGGCCGCGGCCTTCTTCGCCGAGCCAGCCGAGATAGAAGCCGGTGAGCTGCCAGAGCGCGTCGAGCCCCAGGCATCCCGGCATCACCGGATCGCCCTGGAAGTGGCAGCCGAAGAACCAGAGATCGGGTGAGACGTCGAACTCGGCGGTGATCGAACCCTTGCCGAACTCGCCGCCGTCCGTCGTCACGTTCGTGATCCGGTCGAACATCAGCATCGGCGGCAGCGGAAGCTGTGCATTGCCCGCGCCGAACAATTCGCCCCGGCCGCAGGCCAGAAGGTCGTCCTTGCCGAATTGGGTCTTGGTGCTGTCCATCGATCCGCCCATGTCGTTCGGCCCTCAACGCCGCCGAATTTCGTGGAGTGAGCCCTTAGCACGGGCGCGGGCAAGGGCAAATGCGTTAACTGTCCGCGCGCGTTTCCACCCGCACCCGCCCGCCGGCCCCGTCTCCACGCTTCCAAGGATCGCTCATGCGCATGCCTCCCCTCCCCTCGGTCCGGCCCGCCACGTTCGGCTTCTTCGTGCTGGCGCTCGGCGCGGCGTCGCTCACTGGCGCGGGCGCGGCGGCGGCGCAGGAGTGGCGATCGGCCGGCACGGGCGCGGCGGTGCGGGCCTTCTACACGCAGGGCGGCCGCCCGGCGGGCATCGAGTTCGCCTGCGAGCCCGGCGGGTCGATCCGCACCCTGGTGGCGGGAAACGGCGCCCGCTTCGGCGGCGACCGCGACCGGACGCTCGTGCTCTCGGTGGACGGCGTCGCCCGCGTCGCGCCGGTGCGCGCCGAGCCCGAGCCGAACGGCGGGGGATCGCGCTTCGTGCGCCGCGACCCCGCCGCGGCGCTGGGCGCCTTCTTCGATCAGCTCGCCAAGGGCCGCGAGCTCGAAGTTGCCGCGCCCGCCGGTGCGCTCCGCCTGCCGCTGCGCGGATCGGGCAAGGCGATCGCGGCGCTGCGAAAGAGCTGCGCGCCGTGATGCGGCACCGTCTGAATTGTTCTTCAACCGGTTCGTCGCTATAGTAGCAGTGCGGGAAGAGCTTGCGGCGATGCGAGATCCTCCGCTAAAGTGGATTTACCAACTCAAGTTTGAACGGCTCTGAACCGATGGACCATCGCGGCGAAACCCAGTCGACGGCAACGCGAGGCGGATCTCGGCATCCGAGCTTTTGCGTGTTCGAGCGTCTTCGCGCCGCGGGCCTTCGCCCCACCCGCCAGCGCGTGGCGCTCTGCAGCCTGATCTTCGGTGCCGGCGACCGGCATCTCTCGGCCGAAGACCTGCACGAGGAAGCCCACAAGGCCGGCGAGCCGGTCTCGCTCGCCACCGTCTACAACACGCTGCACCAGTTCACCGACGCCGGCCTCGTGCGCCCGCTCTCGGCCGAGGGCCAGCGCACCTATTTCGACACGAACACGTCAGACCATTTCCACTTCTTCGTCGAGAACGACAACACGATGATCGACATCCCCGACGGGACGATCTCGGTGAGCGACCTGCCGGAGCCCCCCGAAGGTATGGAGATCGTCAATGTCGACGTGGTGGTGCGCCTACGCCGCAAGGCCGCGCCGGTGGCGTGAGGCGGGTTTGCCGGGCGGTCATGCTCGGCATCTGAACGCGAAAAGGTCGGGATCCCGCGAGGGCCTGGCCTTTTTCGTTTTACGGGAGTCGAGCAGATGGCGCGACGACGATCGCCGTTGGCCGGGTCGCGAATGGTCCGCGCCGGCCGCGATGGGCAGAGCAGGACGGCTTTTGTCGCCGAACCCTCGGCAACGTCCGATGAAACGAGCGCTCGGTTCGCCAAATGCCCGGGAGGCATTGGGCGAGGGACGCTGGATTCGCCGAATGCCACGGCATTCGTCGGGGGTTTGTGCTCGACGAACGCTTCTTGGTTCGCTGCGCGAACCTAGAAGCGTTCGTCGGGGTAAACCCCCCACATCTCGTTCTGCGAGACGAAGCCCTTGCGCCCGCCCGCCTCCACCTGGCACCAGCCGAAGGAGCACTCGCGCACCTTCGTCACGACGCCCGGCTCCATCTCGGCCACCACGGCGCCGTCCTGGGCGGCAGCGCGGTGCATCATGATGGTCGCGTCCTTCTTGCCCTTCAGCCACGGGGCGGCCAGCGCGGTGCGCTCGCCCGACAGGAGCGAATGGTAGACCCAGCCCTCGGTGCCCTCGGCGTCGCGGATGCGGCGCCAGAGGTCGTATTCCTGGATGATCTCGACCGGCAGACCCGGCTTGGTGAAGAGCCAGGACACCGCGTAGTCCTTACCCGGACCGACGCGCAGGTTCACCCGTGCCGACTTCAGCGACACGAAGCGCGGCAGCGGCAGCTTGCGGCTCATCTCGGCGTCCTCGCCGGTCTCCTCGGCGGCCGCCGTCGAGGAGACCGCCTCCGGCAGCGTCGCGGCGGCGGCGGGCGACTGCGCATGGGCCGGAAGGGCGCCGGCGAGCAGGGCGACGGCGAGAGCCGGGAGGACGGAACGGCGAAGGGCGGCGGCGGGGGAGAACAAGAGCTTGGAACTCCAGACAGGAACCGGCCGCGCGACGCGGCCATGGGATGATCGACGCCGGCCGGTGCCCCGAACGCCTCGCCGGGCCGCTGGTGCGGCCGGACGGGACGACGGGAACGGCGTCGGCGGGATCCTGCGTCCACTATCGGCGATCGCGGTTAACAGAGCCTTCCCGAACCTGTCCTGCCGGCCGCATCGCAGAGCACCGGCGCGGCGGCGGCACGTCCTTCAGATGCCGCCACTCGTGTCCTCGCGCGACGACGAGGGCGGCTTGCGACCGTTCGATCGCTCGGGTGCGGTCCCGCGCGAGCACGCGTCGCAGCGAAGGCCCGGCCCGATCGAAGCGTTGGCCGCGAGGACCGTGCGGCCTGAAGCGAGTCGCCAGCAAGCGGCACCCCATCGCCTGGATGGAACGGCGTGCGGGCGCACGCAACGCTTCGCACGCGACGCCGGCCGAGATGCAGCACCCACGGCCGTCGCCGCACCTGTGGAGGATGTTCTGCAAAAGCCGTCGCCCGGCGCTCGCCCCCTTGCACTCTACGCCTTTCGGTTGTGTGATCGCTGCGGGATGCGCTCGTCGGCCGCGAAGGCCCGGAAAACTCGATCACGAGGCGCCGAGGGGAGACGAGCGTGCGGCACGGGTTGCGAATGAGCATGATCGCGGTGCTCGTGGTGGCGGCTTCGCCCGCCGCGCCGCAGAGCTTCGGCGATTTCGCCGCCGGCGTGCTCGGCGAGATGACCCGGAGCCGGCCGGCCGCGCGCCGCGCGCCCGCGGTCGTGCGATCCGACACGATGTGGCTGGTGATCGCCAGCCGCGAGAACGCGCAGGAGGCGGTGGCGCTCGGCGAATCCTACGCCGCGACGCTCGGGCCGACGCTGGTGATCCAGAGCCGCAACGGCCGCTACGCGGTGGCGGCGGGAACGCTCGGCCGCGAAAAGGCCAAGGCCAACATCGAGGCGCTGAAGGCGCTCCATCTCGTGCCGCAGGACTCGTTCCTCTCGGAGGGGCGCAATCTCGACCGTGTCGTCTGGCACTCGCTCGACGACCCCTCCGCGCTCGATCTCATGGGCCGATCCGCCTACCGCCAGTCCGTGCGCCGGCTGCAGGCGTCCTTCTCGCGGCTCGGCTTCTACGACGGCCCGGTGGACGGGCTGATCGGCCCGACCACGAGCGAGGCCTTCGATCGCTTCGCCCGGCGCTTCGGCCCGCCCGCGGGCGAGGCGATCGACGGCGCCGCGCTCGCCGCGATCGAGGGAACCGCCGCCGACGGGTTCCGCGACGACGCGGAGCGCAGCCTCGCCCGCGCCCGCGGATTTCAGGACGCGGCCTCGTTCGCCGAGGCCGAGAGCGGCGGCTTCCCTTCGGCACTGGCCTTCAGCGAGGCGCGCTCGCGCGGCTTCCGCACGATGGGCGATTTCGACGAGGCGCGGGCCGGCGGCTTTCGCGACGGCGACGAATACGTGCGCGCCCGCGCCGGCGGCTTTGCCTCGGCCGCCGCGCTGGAGGCTGCAACCCGTATCGGCGTCGACACCGCTAGCGACTACCGCGCCTTCCAGGCCTCGGGCTTCACCGAGGCGGACGACTGGAAGGCCGCCCGACGCAAGGGCTTCACCGACCGCGCCGCCTTCGAGACGGCCGAGGCCGAGCGCCTGAAGGCGGCGCAGCGCGAGGCGCGCACGCTGATCGGGGATGCCGACGCCTTCCTGCGGCTCAACCCGCGCACGCCCGGCCTCCTGGCGGTGGCCGCCGAGGTCGCCACCGTCACCGGGGCGATGAACGCGGGCTCGGCCGACACGCTGAGCGCCGCGACGCTGCGGCTTCGCGCGGCGCTGGCACCCTCCGGCGGCTTCGCGGCCTTCGAGGAGGCGCGCCGCACCGAGCGCGTGGCCGAAGAGGTGCGGCGCGTGGCGGCGCTGCGGGCCGAGCTCGAAGCGCGGCAGGCGGCGCTGTCGGGCTGGATCGCGGCGAACCTCACCTCGCCGAAGCTCCCCGACCTCGTGGCCGAGCTGACGCTGCTCGAAGGCGACCTCAAGGGCGGCGACGGCGACGTGCTGGCCGCGGCGCGCGAGCGGATCGCCTCGCTGGTCGCGCGCCTCGGCCTCGATGCCGAGCTGGCGCTGCTGGCGGCCAAGGACGCGCCCGTGCCGGCCGCCCCGAGCGCCGGCGGCGGGCTCGGCGCCGCGGTCGCGGTGACGCCCGCCAACGCAGGTCTGCTCCAGGGGCCGGGCGAGGACGTCGTGGTGCTCGCCAACGGGGGCCCGCACGCGCCCTCGCTGACGCGCAACCTTCTCGGCGCCTTCGTCTTCGCCACGGGCAAGGCCTCGATCTGCACGCTCGGCGTTCCCCGGGAGCCGGCACTGCGCCGGGCGCTTTCGGAAGAACTCGCTGGCTTCGGCGCGCGGCAGGTCGATCTCGGCGACTGCACCGCCGCCGAAGCGGCATCCCGCGATCTTCTGCTCCTGCGGCGCAGCGCCTTCCTCGTCTCGCCCCCGACGCTCGCCGCACCCGTGCTCGAAGCGATGGAAGCCGGCACGCTGCAGGTGTTCGAGCCGATGGCCTATGCCGCGCTCGCCAGCCGAGAGGCGGCCGAGACCGCGCTCGTGGCGGCGATCACGGCGGATCTCGCGACCGGCTCGCGCGAGGGCTACGGCGCGCTCATACCGGAAGAGGGCGGCGGCGCGGTCTGCGCCGCGGTGGCGAGCGAGCGCGAGGCGCATCGCGAGGTGCTGGACCGGCTCGCCCGCTTCGTCGCCGGCGAGACCGGCGCCCTGCCCCCGGTCCGCTTCCTCGACGCCGACGCGGCCTTCCAGGCGGCGCGCCAGCACGACTGCCGGGCGCTCTACGCTTCGGCCGAAGACCTCAAGTCGCTGACCGCGGCGATGGGGCGCGACGGTCTGCCGGCCTCGATCGCGCCGCTCTGGCTCGATCGCGCGGCACTGGACGGCGCGGTGGCCGCCCTCGCTGCCGAGCGGCAGGCGACGACGAAGGCCGCCGAGTCGCGGCGACTCCAGGCCGAAAGCGAGCGCGCCGAGGCCGAGCGCACGGCGCGCAACGCCGCCGGCAGCCGCGAGGCGCAGGAGACCGCGCTGCGCAAGCGCTACGGCACGGAAGCCGCCGCCCTTCTCAACACCTATTCGGAGGCGTTGAAGGCGCTCGTGCTTGGGCATCCCCCGGTGATTCTCGCGGGCCGCGACGGCGCCGGGCCGGCGATGGGCGAGCTCTTCCCCGAGTTCGCTCGCTGGCAGGGCACGCTGGCGCCGGACGACTGGAAGCCGATCGCGGTCGATGTCGCGATCGCCGACTACGGCGTGGCGCGCTGGCACGATCGCACGATGGAGGCGATCGCGTTGGAGACGCGAGTGCAGATCGTCAGCCGCGAGCGCGGCGAGTATCGCGAGGCCTGCTTCCTCCAGGCGATGATCGTCGACGGCGAGTTCCAGATGCACCGCGACCCCGTCGAGGCGCCCTGCGGGCCGGAGGGCGCAAAGCGCATTGCCGACTGGTCGCTCGGCCACGAACTCGAAAGCCGCTGGGTGGCGGCGCGCTAGGAGACGGTTCGGGATCTCGCCAACGGAAGGACCAGCGCGTTCGTTCACCAGCTTGTTGGGCGGCGGACAGACCGGCGGGCCGATCCGAGCCGTCTGTCGGATCGGGCTCCGAGTCCGCCGGCCCCCGTCAGCCCTTCGGCCGGCGATAGCGGATCGTCTCGAAGCGCATGGACAAGACGTCGACGAGGAGGAGCCGGCCGAGAAGCGGCTCGCCGGCGCCGGCGGCGAGCTTCACGGCTTCGGCCGCCGCGAGCGTGCCGAGAATGCCGGTGACGACGCCGAGGATGCCGGCCTCGGCGCAGGAGGGCACCAGCCCTTCGGGCGGCGGCTCGGGAAAGAGGTCGCGGTAGCCGGGATGGCGGACGCCGTCCGCTCCGGCCGCGAAGGGCATGAGGGTGGTGAGCGAGCCCGAGAAGCGCTGCACGGCCGCGGTGACGAGCGGCTTTTCCAGCCGCTCGCAGAGATCGGCCATCGCGTAGCGCGTGGCGAAATTGTCGGAGCCGTCCACCACGATGTCGTAGAGCCCGACCACCGCCTCGGCATTGCCGGGGTCGAGGCGCAGCGGATGGGCCTCCACCGCCACGTGCGGGTTCAGCCGCGCGATCGCTTCGCGCGCGCTGTCGAGCTTGGGCCGGCCGAGATCGGCGGTGCCGTGGAGGATCTGGCGCTGCAGGTTGGAGCGCGACACGATGTCGTCGTCGGCGATGCCCAACGTGCCGACGCCGGCGGCCGCCAGATAGAGCGCCGCGGGCGAGCCGATGCCGCCGGCCCCCACCAGCAGGATGCGGGCGCGCTTCAAGCGCTGCTGCCCGGCGCCGCCGATCTCGGGCAGCATCAGGTGCCGGGCGTAGCGCTCGATCTCCTCGCTCGAGAAGGCGGGGGCGTCGGTCATGCGATGGTTCCGTCGTGAACGGTGAACATCTCGGCCCGCCCCTCCAGCGCCTCGAACAGCGCGGCGTCGGTGCCGGTGAGGAAGGACTGGACGCCGAGCCGGTCGAGAATGTCGAACAGGGCGGCGCGGCGGCCTGGGTCGAGATGGGCGGCGATCTCGTCGAGGAGGAGCACGGGTGCCATGCCGGACGCCGCCTCCACCAGCCGCGCATGCGCCACCACGAGGCCGATCAGCAGCGCCTTCTGCTCGCCGGTGGAGGCGAGCGCCGCGGGCATCGCCTTCTCGCGGTGGCGCACGTCGAGATCGCAGCGATGCGGCCCCTCGGTGGTGCGCCCGGCCGCGCGGTCGAGAAAGCGCCGGGCCCGCAGGCGCGCGGCGACGGCATCTTCGAGATCCACCGCCGCGCCGCCAAGTTCCAGCGCCTCGTAGCCCGAATGCAGCGTCAGGTCGGCGGTGGGAAAGGGCGAGGCGTCGTCGCCCGCCATCGAGCCCTTGAGCCGCGCCACGAGATCGGCGCGCGCCAGCGCCAGCGCGAGCCCGAGTTCGGCCATCTGCGCCTCGATGGCGGCGAGCCAGCCGTCGTCGGTGCGGTCGTCCGCCAGAAGCCGGTTGCGCCCCTTCATCGCCTTCTCGTAGTCGAGCGCGCGCCGGCCATGGCCGGGATCGACGGTCAGGACCATGCGGTCGAGGAAGCGGCGGCGGTCTCCGGCCGGGCCGGTGAAGAGCCCGTCCATCGCGGGCGTCAGCCAGACCACGCGCAGATGGTCGAGGAGTTCGTCGACGGTTCGCGCCTGCGTGCCGTCGAGGCGCACGAGCCGCGCCGAGCCGGCGCCCTCGTCCGGGCGCACCAGCGTCAGCACCTCCTCGACGCCAGCCTCGCCTTGCCCCAGGCGCGCGCGCACCGAGAAGCCGCCGCTGCCGCCGCCCCGCGCGATCTCGCCATAGGCGGCGCGGCGCAGGCCCCGGCCGGGCGAAAGCAGCGACACGGCCTCGAGGAGATTGGTCTTGCCCGAGCCGTTGTCGCCGTGCAGCACCACGAAGCGCGAGGAGACGGGCAGCGACAGCGCGCCGTAGTTGCGAAAATCCACGAGGCCGAGCCCGCGGATGCGGATCCGCGGGTCGTCGGCGGGCTCGAACATCGTGCGGGCGGGTGCGCTCGTCAGACGCGCATCGGCATGAGGACGTAGAGCGTGCCCTCGTCGCCGCCGTCCTTGATCAGCGTCGGCGAGCCGGGATCGGCCAGCATGAACACGGCGCTGTCGCCCGAGAGCTGGCCGGTGATGTCGAGGAGATACTTGGCGTTGAAGCCGATCTCGATCGCCTCCGATTCGTAGCCGACGGCGAGCTCCTCGGTGGCGGTGCCGGAATCGGGCGAATTGACGGTGAGCGTCAGCTGGCTGTCGGCCACCGCCAGCTTCACCGCGCGCCCGCGCTCCGACGAAATGGTGGAGACGCGGTCGACGGCCGAGGAGAAGGTCTGCCGGTCGAGCGTCAGCGCCTTGTCGTTGCCGGTGGGGATGACGCGCTGATAGTCGGGGAAGGTGCCGTCGATGAGCTTCGAGGTCATCACCACGGCGCCCACCGTGAAGCGGATCTTGGCGTCGGAAAGCTCGATCTCCACGGTCTCGGCACCCTCGCCGAGCAGCTTCTGGATCTCGGCCACGGTCTTGCGGGGCACGATGATGCCGGGCATGCCCTCCGAGCCAGCGGGGGCCTCCATCTCGGCCCGCGCCAGGCGGTGCCCGTCGGTCGCCACCGCCCGCAGCTTCAGCGAGCCGCCGGAATCGATCGTGTGGAGGAAGATGCCGTTGAGGTAGTAGCGCGTCTCCTCGGTGGAGATGGCGAACTGCGTGCGCTCGACGAGGCGGGCGAGATCGGCCGACTTCATCTGGAACGTGTGGCTGAACGTGCCGGCGGTGATGTCGGGAAAGTCGGACTCCGGCAGGCACTGCAGGCGGAAGTGGGAGCGACCGGACGTCACCGTCATCTGCGCGCCGTCGGGGTTCGTCTCGAGCTTCACCTCCGAGCCGTCGGAGAGCTTCCTCACGATGTCGTAGAGGAGGTGGGCCGGCACGGTGGTGGCGCCGTCCTGCTCGCCGCTCGCCGGCACCGCCTCGGTGATCTCGATGTCGAGGTCGGTCGCCTTCAGGCGCAGCGCGCCGCCCTCGGACTTCAGAAGCACGTTGGACAGGATCGGGATCGTGTTGCGCCGCTCCACCACGCGATGCACGTGGCTCAGCGACTTCAGGAGGTTCGATCGCTCGATGATGATGCGCATGGCGAAATGACCGCTCGGGAACTCGGGACGCGCCGGACGGGAATGCCGCGGGCAAGGGTCCGCTTCTTTTAGAGCAAGGCGGGAGCCTCCGCAAAGCCAAACCATCGCCCTCGCGGCCCCGTCGCCTCGCATGGTTTCTTTGCCGGAAGCGGGGGCGGACATCAGCGTCAGCCGGCGGCGCGAAGCGCCGCGGCGATGACGTCGCGAAGCCGGGTGACCTCGCCGTTCAGCGCCTGCAGCGCGGCGCGGTCGCCGCCCGAGACGGCCACCAGCCGCTCGCCGAGGCAGGCGCTGCGCGCGTGGAGATCGCGCCCCGTCGGCGTGAGCGACACCCGAACCTGCCGCTCGTCGGCGGTGTCGCGGCGGCGCTCCACGAAGCCGGCGCTTTCCAGCCGCTTCACCAGCGGCGTGACCGTGCTGGATTCCAGCGCCAGGCGTCCGGCGAGCGCGCCGATCGTCGGCCCGTCCTCCTCCCAGAGCGCGGCGAGCACGAGATATTGCGGATAGGTCAGCCCCATCTCGTCGAGCATCGGCTTGTAGAGACGGCCCACCGCCATCGACGCGCCATAGAGCGCGAAACAGAGATGCGCGTCGAGAAGCGGAGCGTCGGCCATGCGGGTCTCCTATCACGAGAGCGATGCGGACTTATTCTTATCGCGATATGTTTCTGCTGGACAGGGGCAAGGCGATCCCGCTATCGACGTTTATCGCGATATCTTTCACCGCGATACCGATTGACCCCGCGCCCGCGTCGCAACTCCCGGAGACCGTCCATGCCCGTGACCGTGATCTACAAGACCTCCGCCACCGCCACCGGCGGGCGCGACGGCACTGCGCGCTCCGACGACGGCTCGGTGGACGTGAAGCTGGTGGTGCCGAAGGAGATGGGCGGCCCCGGCGGCGAGGGCGCCAACCCAGAGAAGCTCTTTGCGGCCGGCTATTCCGCCTGCTTCCTCGGCGCGATGAAGGCGATCTCGGCGAAGGCCGGCGTCAAGGTGCCCGCAGACGCGACCGTGAAGGCCGAGGTCGGCTTCGGACCCCGCTCGGAGGGCGGCTACGGCATCACCGCCAATCTCGTGGTGACGCTGCCCGGCGTCGAGCGGGCCGATGGTGAGCGCCTGATGGCGGCGGCCCACGAGGTCTGCCCCTATTCCAACGCCACGCGCGGCAATGTCGAGGTCGGCCTGACGCTCGCCTGAGACCGTCGCCCTTCCCCGAACCTCTGTCGCCAGCGGGCCCTCTCGCCGGCGACACAAGGCTCGGGGACTGGCGGCGCTGGAAAAGCCGGTCGCCGCGCAAGCGGCGGGATCGACAGGGCGCGCAGTGGATGCTTTCAAGGCGCGTCACCCGCGCCAGGGATCGCCCGCCCATGCCCGACACGCTCTCCCCCACTGAAGCACGGCGCATGGCGCTCGCCGCGCAGGGCTTCGGTGCGGCACGGCCCCTCGGTGGCGTCGGCATCCGGCAATTCGGGCGCAATGCCGACCGGCTTGGGCTCCACCAGATCGACAGCGTCAACGTGCTGGCCCGCGCGCACTACCTGCCGGCCTTCTCGCGCCTCGGCGCCTACGACGCCGCGCTGCTCGACCGCGCCGCCTGGGGGCCGCGCCGCGAACGCCGGCTCTTCGAATATTGGGCGCACGAGGCCTCGCTGCTGCCGCTCGATCTCCATCCGCTGCTGCGCTGGCGCATGGCGCGGGCCGACCGCGGCGAGGCCGGCTACGCAGGCCTTCGCCGCTTCGCTCTTGAGCGGCGCGCCGAGGCGATGGCGCTGCTCGGCCGCATCCGCGAGGAAGGGCCGCTCGCGGCCTCCGACTTCGACCGCGGCCGGCCGGGCTGGTGGGAATGGAGCGAGGCCAAGCGCGGGCTGGAATGGCTGTTCTATGCCGGCCACCTGACCACCGCCACGCGTCGGCGCTCGTTCGAGCGGGTCTACGACCTGCCCGAGCGCGTGCTGCCCGCCGCCCTCCTCGCCCGGCCCACCCCCAGCGAGCCCGAGGCGCACCGGGCGCTGGTGGAGCGCGCCGCCCGGGCGCTGGGCGTCGCGACGCTGAACGAGCTCGCCGACTATTTTCGCCTCGCGCCCGCCGACGCCCGGCCCGCGGTGGCCGCGCTCACCGAAGAGGGCGTGCTCCTGCCCGTCACCGTGCCGGGCTGGCCTGCCGCGTGGCGCCACCGCGACGCGCGCGCCCCGCGCCGCCTCCACGCCCGCGCGCTCCTCGCCCCGTTCGACCCGCTCGTCTGGGAGCGCGCCCGCACCGAACGCCTCTTCGGCTTCCGCTACCGGATCGAGATCTACGTGCCCGCCGACCGCCGCCTCCACGGCTACTACGTCCTCCCCTTCCTCCTCGGCGACCGGCTGGTGGCGCGCGTCGACCTCAAGGCCGACCGAGCCGCCCGCCGCCTCCTCGTGCCCGCCGTGCACGAGGAACCCGGCGCACCGCCCGAGACGCGCGAGGAACTGGCCGCGGAACTCTACCTCCTCGCGGCGTGGCTCGGCCTCGACGAGGTCGTGATGCCGCCGGGCATGCCGGGCTGACGGGCGGGGCGGCGGGCTCCCCTGCGGCGACCGGGTGCGGCGGGGTTGCGGACTCCTCATGAAAGACGCGACGGGCGTCGATGGCTGCGCGGGCGGCCCCGCGCCCGGTGGGACGTGAGGCGGTGGGCGCGTTCGGCGGCGGGCCGTGCCCCCCGCTTGTGCCCGCGAAAGCTGTCGCTATCGCTGGGCGAATGGAGCACCGGAGGCTCGCCTCCGATGTTTATTTTTGTATGGCTCGCCTCCGGCGCTCCACATGGTGTTCTCGACCCCGCGGAAAGGGTGCCAACCTCCCGCTTGCGTCCCGGTTCGCACGAGCAGGCCTCTCGGCCCGCGACCGCCTTCGGGGTTCTCCCCTTCAGCGAACGCCGGCTATCACCAAGGCCCGGTGCCCTCGGGCTCAGGACCCCCTTCCTAGTGAGGGAGCGCCCGGCTTGCCAGGGATCGTCCGAGCTGCCCCGCCTCCAGAAGACGACGCACCGCGGACACCACCCGCCAGCCCTCGAACGATCCCGGTGATCATTCGCGCCCATCCGTGGGCCAGCGGTGACGGGAGTATGGGGGGTGAGCCGGTGGAGGGGGATAGATGGGAGGAGACTATTCAAGTCGCCGGAATTATGAGCCGATTGGGGTCATGCGGGCCAGGAACATGTCCGGCAGGCACTACAGCAGAGGCTCCTAAAATATGCTTTTCTTGATCGTCAAAGAAGATATGGGCGCCAAAGGCTTCTAAAATTGGGGCTTTTTCGTTAGAACCCACAAAATGCGTCTCGTCGGCCGGGGTATTCCAAGCGCGAAGCGTATGAATCACTCTCTCATGTGCAGGTGCATTTCGAGCAGTCACAATTGCAATTCGGACGCGGCTAACACCTGATACCTCGTTCAAATAAGCTTCACGTAGGACAGATAATTTGCGCAGAAATTTGCCGAATGGCCCATCAGCCATAGGATTTTTCGCGTTTTTTGATTCATGCTCAAGAAACGAATTTAATCCTAAATTTTTGTAAATATTGTCCGACTCTGCAGAAAACACAACGGCGTCTCCATCGAATGCAATTCGAACCTCTTCCTTGTGAATTTCAGTTCTTCCCTTTGGTGGAGTTCCAAGGCGTGCTGCTGCCGTTCCTGCGCTGGCAACTGTTTGCACATCGCTCGCATCATTCGACAGAAACAGGTCTATATTCCAAGCCTTCACATACGCTCCAAGCGACCTGCCACTTGTGAAGCTCCCAAGCTTTACGTCTATATTGTATGATTTAATTGAATTGAAGGCGCGGAGAGAAAGGTCGGGGGAATTCTTGGATAGTAGGATAACTTCTGCAATTGGATTTTGATCAGGTTTATTTAACGATAAGATTCTCTCTACAACATCGAAAGCTGCCCCCCTTACCAAGGGCTACATTCTCTCGTTCCACCTGAATTTTTGCGTACGCTTTCACTCCTTCATTTTTAAATACTAGATGCTCTTCTTCGAGATTGAATAGTGCGCGCGTAGATACGCCAATTCTGAGTGGTGTTGCGGTCATCCTATACCTTAGGTTTCGAGATTTAAGATGGCCAGCTCTTGAGTCGCTCGCAATCCATTTTTGCTACCAAGGTGGCCTGCCATAACGTAGGGATTGACGCCCACAATCGCGGGGTATCCTATAGCTTTATATTGCGCGTTTAAGATGTGATTCGGAAGTGTGAGGATAGCAAATGCCTACATTTGGCTTCTCAGCTTTTTTAAAGCTAATTTCGTTAAGCCCAAGGCGCCAGAAGAGCGAAATTCAGAAACGACTGCAGCCAAGCAAGAATGGATATGATTTTCATCGCAATTTGAAGCTGCATGCCCATCGTTATCTTTACGAAGGTACTGCATTAGAGGACGTGCTGGCGTCGGTATCTCGCATCGTTAAAGATGCTGAGAAGAGATCGACGGCGCAAGGGCTAGCTAGACTCCATACATGGCGATCGGAGAATTTAGGTGATCTTATCGAATTTCCGCCTGCAATCTATGAAAGCCCAAGAGGGAGATTCAAGGTAAAATTCACATCAGATATTGGTATTGCTGACCGCGGCGGAATGGCTATTCATATTTGGAATACCGCCAGCCCTGGATTAAACGCTCGCGAGATATTTGCCGCTCTAGCTTTGATGAATACCGCATACCGCAACATAGTCCCGTCTCCAGCGTCTATGGCGGTTCTCTCGCTAAGAAACTCTCAGCTCTATCGATTAACTGATGCCGAAGATTTCTCTCTTATTGGAAGGCGCGTAGTCGAATCATTAGAGGGCATTTTCGAAGATGTTGAGCATGGAGTCCAGTTGCCCCGAGATGATCGACCAATTGCCCCGTCGCAATTCTAATAAAAATAATTACTGACAAGTTAAGATATAATAACCCCGCTCTTATAAAATATCGAACGCTTCGTTTGTTGCCCCCACCCTAAAGTTGCTTAAGGGTGGGGGCGACGTTACGTTAATAGTGGTTTAACTTTTTGCCAAATATTGAAGCGAATAGGAAGAATTAATCTATTTCTTTTTGTCTGGGCGTTGAGAAAGGGCAGAACCTGCAGCGGACTTGGAGTCCTTGCCGGTCCGGCCATCTTTCAAGACGTTCGATGCTGCCTTACCTGCCTTCTCGCTGGTATGCTCGTTCTTTGCCATTGGTCTGTCTCCAATGAAGGCCAAATACCGACCGGACAAAGCAGAAACGTCGGCGTTATTGATCAGTTCCGCATTAGTTTGGAGCGTGCCACCTTCAGTTTGATGCTTTGCAGCATTCCGCCGATGTCACTCCACCGCATCGGCTTACGACGGACTGGAAGGCCGGCATTTTGTAAGGGCTGGGGGCGAGAATGCGGCCTTGGCCGATGCGGAAGTAAACGGCGTCCGCGTCTGGGTCATATGTGACGTCGATCATGACGGGCGCCTCGCGTTTCGGTTGAAGGTGGCGGTGACGATGCGGATCGTCATATTCGTCTCGCAGCATAGCATGCGCAGGATGTGCCCATCAGACTCGGGGATCTCACGGAATCGCCGCTCCGAGGCCGGGTCGTTCGGCTCGGCCTCACTCCAAAGGGGCTGGCGCGCTGTGATCTTACCCAAGCGGGATCGATCCGCCGCTCGCCTATCTTCTCCGCCGCGTGTCTCGTTCGGACGAGGGTCTTCCCCCGTCAGCTATCCATCTTCAGCGCCGCGATGAACGCTTCCTGCGGGATGTCCACCTTGCCGAACTGGCGCATGCGCTTCTTGCCCTCCTTCTGCTTGTCGAGGAGCTTGCGCTTGCGCGAGGCGTCGCCGCCGTAGCACTTGGCGGTCACGTCCTTGCGCAGGGCCGAGATCGTCTCGCGGGCGATCACCTTGCCGCCGATCGCCGCCTGGATCGGGATCTTGAAGAGGTGGTTGGGGATCAGCTCCTTGAGCTTCTCGCACATGGCGCGCCCGCGCCGCTCCGCCTGGTTGCGGTGGACGAGCATCGAGAGCGCGTCCACCGGCTCGGCATTGACGAGCACGGAGAGCTTCACGAGGTCGCCCTCGCGATAGTCCGACAGCGAATAGTCGAAGGAGGCGTAGCCCTTCGAGATCGACTTCAGCCGGTCGTAGAAGTCGAACACCACCTCGTTCAGCGGCAGCTCGTAGGTCACCATCGCGCGCTTGCCGACATAGGAGAGGTCGAGCTGCACGCCGCGCCGCTCCTGGCAGAGCGTCAGGATGTTGCCGAGATAGTCGTCGGGGGTGAGGATCGTCGCCTTGATCCAGGGCTCCCAGATCGCCTCGATCTTCATGACGTCGGGCATGTCGGCGGGGTTGTGGAGGGGGATCGTGGTGCCGTCGGTGAGCTTGATGTCGTAGACGACGGAGGGCGCGGTGGCGATGAGGTCGAGGTCGAACTCTCGGCTGAGGCGCTCCTGGATGATTTCCAGATGCAGCAGGCCGAGGAAGCCGCAGCGGAAGCCGAAGCCGAGCGCGGCCGAGGATTCCATCTCGAACGAGAAGGACGCGTCGTTGAGGCGCAGCTTGCCCATCGCGGCGCGCAGATCGTCGAAGCTCGCGGCGTCCACCGGGAAGAGGCCGCAGAAGACCACGGGCTGCGCCGGCTGGAAGCCCGGCAGCATCTGCGCGGTCTGGCGCTTGTCCTCGGTGATGGTGTCGCCGACGCGGGTGTCCGCCACCTCCTTGATCGAGGCGGTGATGAAGCCGAGCTCGCCAGGGCCGAGCTCGTCCATCGTTACCATCTTCGGCGTGAAGACGCCGACGCGATCCACCGGATACTTGGCGTCGGTGCCCATCATGCGGATGACCTGGCCGCGCTTCAATTCGCCGTCGATGACGCGCACGAGCACGACGACGCCGAGATAGGCGTCGTACCACGAATCCACCAGCATCGCCTTGAGGGGGGCCGAGCGGTCGCCGGACTTGGGCGGCGGCAGTCGGGTGACGATGGCCTCCAGCACCTCCTCGATGCCGATGCCGGCCTTCGCCGAGATCATCACGGCGTCGGAGGCGTCGATGCCGATCACCTCCTCGATCTGCTCCTTCACCTTGTCGGGCTCGGCGGCGGGCAGGTCGATCTTGTTGAGGACGGGCACGATCTCGAGATTGTTGTCGAGCGCCAGATAGACGTTGGCAAGCGTCTGCGCCTCCACGCCCTGCGCGGCGTCCACCACGAGGAGCGCGCCCTCGCAGGCCGACAGCGAGCGCGACACCTCGTAGGCGAAGTCGACATGGCCGGGCGTGTCGATGAGGTTGAGGACGTAGGTCTCGCCGTCCTTGGCCACGTAGTGCAGGCGCACGGTCTGCGCCTTGATGGTGATGCCGCGCTCGCGCTCGATATCCATGGAATCGAGCACCTGCTCCTTCATCTCGCGCACCTCCAGCCCGCCTGTGGTCTGGATCAGGCGGTCGGCGAGGGTGGACTTCCCGTGGTCGATATGGGCGACGATGGAGAAGTTGCGGATGTGGTCGAGGGGCGTCTGGCTCATGGCCTCCGCTATATTCGTTTCCCGTGCAAACGGGAACCGGTTTTGCGGAAGGGCCCCCTCCCCGATGCCGGCGTCAGTGCCCGTCGCCGCGCGCGGGGGCGGCGCGCCCCTCACGGAAGAAGAAGGGCCGCAGGCGCACGCCCACCGCATTGCCCGCGAAGGCCGCCACCAGCCAGAGCCAGCCATGCAGCGAGCCGGACGCGATGCCGGAGAAGTAGGCGCCGATGTTGCAGCCATAGGCGATGCGCGCGCCGTAGCCGAGCAGCAGCCCGCCGAGGGCGGCGGCGGCGAGCGAGCGCAGGGGAATGCGCAGGCTCGGCGCGAAGCGGCCGGCGAGCGCGGCGGCGAGCATGGCGCCGGCGATGATGCCGAAATCCATCACCGAGGTGACGTCGGCAAAGACGCTGGACTGGAGCGCCTCGGCATTGGCGGGGGTCTGCCAGTAGGCCCAGGTCTGAGGCGCAAGGCCCAGCGCCTGCGCGCCCTTGGCGCCCCAGAGCGCTAAGGCCGAGGTGATGCCCCAGGGCCGCCCGGCGAGCGCCAGCGTCGCGAAGTTGAGAAGCGCCAGTGCCACGGCGCCCGCCACCAGCGGCCAAGGGCCGCGCGCGAAGCGGGCAAGGCCGCGATGGGCCGGCGCCGCCTCGCGCTCCAGTGCGCCGTGGCGGCGGCGCTCGACGAGCACGGTTGCGGCGGCGATGGCAGCGAAGAGCGCCAGCGACACGGCGATGCCCGCCGTGGGGCCGAGCGTCTCGACGAGCGACACCGGCGGCAGCGAGGGCAGCCCGAGCCACCAGTCGAAATGGCGTGTCGCCACCACCGAGCCGATCACGAAGAAGAGCAGCGTCACCAGCATGCGCGCATTGCCGCCGCCCGCGGTGAAGAGCGTGCCCGAGGCGCAGCCGCCGCCGGTCTGCATGCCCACGCCGAAGAGGAAGGCGCCGACGACGACGCCGGTGGAGAGCGGCGAGACGAGCCCCCGCACGGGCTCGCCGAACAGCGTGCCGGCCGCCAGCACCGGAAAGAAGAGCACGACGGCGAGGGCGAGCATCACCATCTGCGCGCGCAGGCCGCGGCCGCGCCCCTCCAGGATGAAGACGCGCCAGGCCGAGGTGAAGCCGAAGGCGGCGTGGTAGAGCACGAGGCCGAGCGCTCCGCCGAGCACCAGCAGCGCGCCCTGGCGGGGCCCGTAGGCGAGGGTCAGCGCGAGCGCGCCGAGGAGGAGCGCGGCGGCGGCGAGGACGCCGGGACCGCCCGCGCCTGCGGGAAACAGCGATCCGCCGCGCGGGGCGGCGAGCGGGGTGGAGCTCATGGCGGCAACCTTCGATCGGGTGCGGGGTCGGCGGACCTAAGGATCGACGCCGAACGAGATCGTAAGGTAGACGTTTCATCGCGGCGACGCGACGAACCCGCGTTGCGTCGTCGCGCTCGATGCCGGATCGGCTTTGCGCCGGAGACCCGCGTGGTGGAACCGCGATCCGGCCCGGCGTTCAGCCACCGAGCGCCGCGACCTCGGCCGGCGTCAGCGCGCGCACCGCGCCCTTCGCAAGGTCGCCGAGCGCGAGCGGGCCGACGGCGACGCGCACGAGGCGCAGGGTCTCGATCTCGAAGGCGGCGAGGACGCGGCGGATCTGCCGGTTGCGGCCCTCGTCCAGCACCACCTCCAGCCAGGCCGTGCGCTCGCCCGCGCGCAGTATGCGCGCCTGCTTGAGGGCGAGGCGCTCGCCGCGATCCACGATGCCGGCCTCGAACCGCGCGAGAAGCGCGTCGTCCGGCCGGCGGTCGATCTGCACGTGGTAGGTCTTGTCGAGATGGCGGGCGGGATCGGTGAGCCGGTCGGCGAAGGCGGTGTCGTTGGTGAAGAGGAGCAGCCCCTCGCTCGCCTTGTCGAGACGCCCGACCGGCGCGACATGCGGCAGGTCGAGCCCGTCGAGGCACGAGAACACGGTGGGCCGACCCTCCGGGTCGTCGCGCGTCGTCACGAGGCCGCGCGGCTTGTTCAGCATGAGATGGACGGGCGCGCGGGCTCCGATCGGCGCGCCGTCGACGGCGATGGCGGCCTGCGCGGGGTCGGTGCGGTGCTCGGGGTCGCGGACGACGCGCCCGTCCAGCGTGACGCGCCCGGCCCGCACCAGCGCCTCCCCTTGCGCACGCGAGCAATGGCCGAGCTTGGAGAGGACGCGCGCCAAGCCGTGGCCGGGGGCCTTGGACGAGGCGGCGGCTTGGCGCGCCCGAGGGGCCGTCGCCCCGGCGGCCGGGCGCCGAGGATGCGACGGGGGACGGGGCGGATCGCGGGTCATGCGCGTGGCGTGACGCGAAGCGTCCGGTCCGTCAAGCGCCCCGGTCTGTCCAGCTTCGGGTCGGTCAGGCGATGCGTGCCGAAGCGCGACTTCGATCGCGAGAACGCAGGGTCCGGCGAGGCGGCCCGGCATCGCACCGGATCGCCGACACCGGCGAAGCACCCGCCGATGAACCCTCAGGCGAAGTCGACGAAGGCCGAGATGCCCTCGTAGCGATATTGCGGCAGCGTATCGAGGACGGTGATCATCTCCTCCTCGTTGGTCGTGTAGAAATGCGTGCCGGTCTCGGTGTTGTAGAAGCGGTAGAGCGCGTCGAACTCGCCGCCGCCATCGGTGGCCGAGGCCTTGTAGCCGACACCCTCGAAGCGAAACTGCGGCAGCGTGCGCATCACCTCGTCGCGCTCCGCGGCGCTCGCGGTGTAGAAATGGGTCTGCGTGCGCTGATTGTAGAAGCGGTAGACGTCGATCGCGTCCGAATCGTTGCTGTTCACCGTGTCGAAGGCGTTGCCCTCGAAGCGGAACTGCGGCAGCCGCGCCAGCACCTGGTCGCGCTCCGCTGTGGAGTTCGTGTAGAAATGCGTGCGGGTCGTCTCGTTGTAGAAGCGGAAGACGTCCTGCGAGGGGGAGCCGGCGGCCTCGGTATCGGGCGTCGCATCGAAGGGCCGCGCGCCGTAGATCTCCTGGATCGCCGCCCGGTCGATCGAGGCGGGGCCGCGCTGGTCGTTCAACTGGTAGTACATGAGCGAGTTGGGATCGGCGGAATGGTCGAGGCCGATCGCGTGCCCGATCTCGTGCATCGCCACGGCGAAGACGTCGTAGGCGTTGGGTAGCGGGGAGGCGGGAACGACGTTCCACGTTTCGGCCTGGTCGAGATTGACCGAGGCCGAGACGAACTGGTCGAGCGGCGACTTGTCGTAGAAGAGCCAGTTGGCCTGCCCGAGCGTCCCGTTCGGGCCGTCGAACGCGGCGGCGCCGACGTCGATCTGGGCCGCGGCCGACGAGGAGACCTGCTGGAAGTCGATGTTGGCGAAGCTCTCCCAGAGCGCGAAGGCATTCTGCACCGCCGCCATGAAGACGTTGACGGGCGCGCGGCCCGTGGCGGCCAGAGCATCGAAGCTCGCGTCGAACTGCCACGTCACCGTGCCGCCATTCGTGCCCAGGGTCTGGGGGCCCCACTTGGCTCCGTTCGAATTGATGGCCATCGATCACACCCTGCGAGAGAAAACGCGAGGCTAGCAGATCGTCCTTGACCGACCGTGAACTGCCGCGGTCACGTTTTCTTATCGACGGATATCGGACTGGTCGCGGGCTTTAATGCGCGTGCCGGCGCAGCGCCTCCGGCGTCTCGGGGGGCGCGGTGTCGGGGGCGTGGGTGCCGGCGAGGCGCATCCAGGCCTCCAGGCGTGCGGCGAAGACCTCGGGCCGATCACAGAGCAGACGCCCCGCCAAAAACGCGGCGCGGTCGCGCAACTCGCTCTGGTGGCGGTCGAGAAGCGCCAGCACGACGTCGAGATCGGCACGCGCGCCGAAGGACACGGAATCGGCGGCGATCTCGGCCCGCAGCACCGCATAATCGTGATCGCGGCCGAGCGCTTCGGCCACCTCGTCGGCGCTCGCCTCCAGCGGCGCCAGCGCCTCGGGCCAGGCGCGCGAGGCGAGCTTCAGGTGCATGGCCAGATATTTGAGGCGCTTGCGCAGGTCGTGGAAATCCTCGGCCGCACCGGTGCGCAGCGCCTTGGCGAGGTCGCGCCGCGCTCGCCGGTGGTTCTTCGCGAGCGCCCCGGAGAGGATCGCGCGCTGGCGCTTGGCCCCGCCCTTGAGCACGAGGCCGCCGAGCGCCGTGAGCCCGCCGCGCAGGCGCTCCACCGTCTCGCCGACCAACGCCTCCGGATCGCCGATCGCCTCCAGCGCGGCGTCGCGCTTCAGTTCGAGTGCGGTGCGCACCACCTCGAAGGAGGGCGTCTCGACCTCCTCGGCAAAGCGCGCCTTCAACCCGTCGAGCGCCTCGATGAGGGCGGTGCGGTCGCGCGCGCCCGACAATGCCCGGCCGGCGTCGCGGTAGCGATGGATCTCGGCGCGCACCCGCGCGGGGTCGCCGGCCTCGGCGAGGACGAGCAGCCCACGCAGCTTCTTGAAGCGCTTGCGGGCGTCGTGGATCGCCTCGTGCCGGTCGCCGTCGTCCCGCGTCAGCGTCGCGATCGCCTTCTCGACCTGCTCGCGGGCGATGCGCCGGATTTCGGCGTCGAGAGGGGCGCTGAGGTGAAGACGGTAGGCCATGGAACTCCGGGGTCTCTGCCGCCAGACCGCGACGTTCGGCTGCGACGTTCTGATGCATGTATCGCAGCGGGTGGCCTTGTCATCCCGCGATGAGCGGGAAACGCACGGGGGCGTCGCAGCAAAGCCGCATCGCCCTGCCGCCGCGCCGCCCCAGATAGCGAGACACGGGACTCACGGATGGTTGAACAGTATGGACGAGCGGGTGCAGGCGGGCACGCGGGACGGGACGGCGCGGGAGGCGGACGGGCGACTGGCCGCCTTTCTGCAGGCCGTGGGCGCGCCGACCGGTGACCTGCGCGGACGCGACCTGACGGCGGGCGCGCTGCGCGGGACGACCGGCGAGCGCGACGCAGCCGACACTTGGTGGAACGGGGAGCGCCAGGGGCTCGACCTCTCGCGTCTCGATCTCGCCGGCCTGACGCTCGATCGGGCCGACCTGTCGGGCGCCGATCTCGGCGCGGTGCGTTTTGCGGGCGGGCGCGCCCGATCCGTGCGCATCGAGGGGGCCGTGGTCGAGGCCGCCGACTTCGCGGCGGCCGATCTCTCGGGCGCCTCGTTTCGCCGCGCGGTGGCGGGCCAGGCGTCGTTGCGCGAGGCGATGCTCGAGGATGCCGTGTTCGACGGCGCGACGATGCGCTTCGCCGATCTCGGCAAGGCGCTGCTCGACGGCGCCTCGTTCGATGGCACCGACCTTTGGGGCGCGAGCTTCGTGGGGGCCGACGCCGACGGCACGCTGTTTCTCGGCGCGCGCCTCGAAGAAGCCGACCTTCGCGACGTCAACCTCACCCATGCCGACTTCACGGGCGCCAGCCTGAAGCTCGCCAAGCTCGCCGGTTCGCGGCTGCGCGGGGCGAACTTCTCGAACGCCCGCCTCGACGGCGCCGATCTCTCCGGCGCCGACCTCTCGGGCACCACGCTGACCCGGCTCAACCTCTCGACCTGCAACCTCCGGCACGCGCGCTTCGCCGGCGCCTGGATCGAAGGCAGCCGGATGCGGATGGAGCAGATCGGCGGCGCCGTGGGCGAGGAGGTCGCGGGCGAGTTCGAGGCGGCGCAGGCGAGCTATCTGGCGCTTGAGGCCAACTTCACCTCGATCGGCGCCAAGGACGAGGCAAGCTGGGCCTACAAGAGCGGCCGCCGCATGGGCCGCTCCGCCGCCGGCGCCAAGGCGAAGGCCGCGTTGCGCGAGCGCCGGACCCGCACGTTTCTCGCGGCCTTCTACCGCTGGAGCGCCGACCGCTTCGTGGAATGGCTCTGCGACTACGGCGAGAGCATGTCGCGGATCACCCGCGCCTTCGCGATCCTCATCCTGGTCTTCGCGGTGCTCTTCGGCCTCGCGGCGGGACTCGTGCCGGCGGGGGCGACGGCGGGCACGCGCAACGTCCTCGATCTCGTGAGCTACAGCGCGCTCAACATGATGACCGCCAATCCGCCGGAAATCGGCCTCGATCCGGTCGGCCGCTTCACCAACTTCCTCGTCGGCCTGCAGGGGGCGGTCGGCATCATCCTGATGGGCCTCTTCGGCTACGTCCTCGGCAACCGCATCCGCCGGTAGTCGCGTCGCACGATCGCGAGCGGAGCGCCCCACCCGCAACGAAAAGGGGCGGACCTCGCGGTCCGCCCCTCCCCTCATACCCCGACGATGCGCCCGATCAAGCGGCGTCGTCCTGGCTCTTCTTGATCTCTTCGCCGGTCGCCTGATCGACGACCTTCATCGACAAGCGCACCTTGCCGCGCTCGTCGAAGCCCATCAGCTTGACCCAGACCTTCTGGCCTTCCTTCACGATGTCCTTCGTGTTGGCGACGCGGTCGCCGGCCAGCTGCGAGATGTGGACGAGGCCGTCGCGCGAACCGAAGAAGTTCACGAAGGCGCCGAACTCGACGCACTTCACCACGGTGCCCTCGTAGATCTCGCCGACTTCCGGCTCGGCCACGATGGAGTGGATCCACTTCTTGGCCGCCTCGATCTCCTTGCCCGAGGAAGAGGCGATCTTCACCGTGCCGTCGTCCTCGATGTTGATCTTGGCGCCGGTCTTCTCGACGATCTCGCGGATGATCTTGCCGCCCGAGCCGATCACGTCGCGGATCTTGTCGGTGGGGATCTGCATGACCTCGATGCGCGGCGCGAACTCGCCGAGCTCGGCCCGGTTGGTCGAGAGGGCCTTCGCCATCTCGTTCAGGATGGTCAGGCGACCGCCCTTGGCCTGCTCGAGGGCGACCTTCATGATCTCCTCGGTGATGCCCTGGATCTTGATGTCCATCTGCAGCGAGGTGATGCCGGCTTCCGTGCCCGCGACCTTGAAGTCCATGTCGCCGAGGTGATCCTCGTCGCCGAGGATGTCCGAGAGCACCGCGTAGCGCTCACCCTCGAGGATGAGGCCCATGGCGATGCCGGCCACCGGCTTGCCGAGCGGCACGCCGGCATCCATCAGCGCCAGCGAGGTGCCGCAGACGGTGGCCATCGAGGAGGAGCCGTTGGACTCGGTCACCTCGGAGACGGCGCGGATCGTGTAGGGGAAGGCTTCCTTGGCCGGCAGCATCGGGCGGATGGCGCGCCAGGCGAGCTTGCCATGGCCGATCTCGCGGCGGCCGGGCGAACCCATGCGGCCGGTCTCGCCGACCGAGTAGGGAGGGAAGTTGTAGTGAAGGAGGAACGTCTCCTTGTAGGTGCCGGTCAGGCTGTCGACATACTGCTCGTCCTCGCCGGTGCCGAGCGTCGCGACGACCAGCGCCTGCGTCTCGCCGCGGGTGAACAGCGCCGAGCCGTGGGTGCGCGGCAGGATGCCGGCTTCCGCCACGATCGGGCGAACGGTGGAGAGGTCGCGCCCGTCGATGCGGCTCTTGGTGTCGAGGATGTTCCAGCGCACGATCTTGGCCTGGAGATCCTTGAACACGGCGCCGACGACTTCCTTGGGCGCCTTCGGGTCTGCACCCTCGGGCAGGAAGTGGGCCATGACCTTGGCCTTCACCGCGTCGACGGCCGTGTAGCGGGCCATCTTGTCGGTGTTCTTGTAGGCGGCGCGCAGTTCGCCCTCGGCGATCAGCAGCATCTCGGCTTCGAGCGCCGAATTGTCGGCCGGATTGTGCTCGCGCGGCTCCTTGGCGGCGTGCTCGGCGAGCTGGATGATCGCGTCGATCACCGGCTGGAAGCCCTTGTGGCCGAACATCACGGCGCCGAGCATCGTGGCTTCGTCGAGCTCGTGAGCCTCCGACTCCACCATCAGCACGGCGTCCTGCGTGCCGGCGACCACGAGGTCGAGCTTCGACTCGGCCATCTCGTCGACATGCGGGTTGAGCTTGTAGGCGCCGTCGATCCAGCCGACGCGCGCGCCGCCGATCGGGCCCATGAAGGGCACGCCCGAAAGCGTCAGCGCGGCCGAGGTCGCGACCATCGCCAGCACGTCCGGATCGTTCTCGAGATCATGCTGCAGGACGGTGACGACGACCTGCGTGTCGTTCTTGTAGCCGGCCGCGAAGAGCGGGCGGATGGGGCGGTCGATGAGGCGGGAGACGAGCGTCTCCTTCTCGGACGGGCGTCCCTCGCGCTTGAAGTAGCC
Source organism: Aureimonas pseudogalii (assembly GCF_014196835.1). Lineage (GTDB taxonomy): Bacteria > Pseudomonadota > Alphaproteobacteria > Rhizobiales > Rhizobiaceae > Aureimonas > Aureimonas pseudogalii. Next base: position 342,134 of record NZ_JACIEK010000002.1, on the reverse strand, counting down.
GCCGGGAATCTTGCCGGCCGCGAAGGCCTTTTCCTGGTAGTTCACGGTGAGCGGGAAGAAGTCGAAGCCGACCTTCGGCTGCTTCTGCGACACGACGGTGGCGAGCACGGTCGTCTCGCCGTAGGTGGCGAGCACGGCGCCGTCGGCCTGGCGGGCGATCTTGCCGGTCTCGAGGGTCAGCGTGCGGCCGGCCCATTCGATCTCGACCTTGTGGGTATGGAACATGAGAATGCCTCTCGTGCGGGCCGATCCCCCGCGACGCGGGGCGGCCATTGGCGTTGAAACGCGCACGGGCAAGACAGCGGGAGGCTTCCAGGAGGGCGGGCGAGGGCCGCGCTCGGCACGATGCGGTCCGGGGCCGTCGGCCCTTCGGATCATGCCGGGAAGCATCCGGCAATCCTGCCCCGCGAGCGTTCGGCTCTTCGGCGTTCGGATGGGCGACGCGGATGAAACGGTCGCGCGCCCCGCCGGGGCAGTCGCCGCGGCCCGGTGGGCCGGCGGCTGCATGAGGGGTGCGGCGCCCCGGCTCGAAGCCGAGAGGCGCCGCACCCGAAACGACTTAGCGGCGCAGGCCGAGGCGTGCGACGAGGCCGGTGTAGCGCTGCTCTTCCTTGCGCTTCAGGTAGTCGAGAAGGGAGCGACGGGTCGCCACCATGCGCAGCAGACCGCGGCGCGAGTGGTTGTCCTTCTTGTGCGACTTGAAGTGGTCGGTGAGATTGTTGATGCGCTCGGAGAGAAGCGCGACCTGCACTTCAGGCGAACCGCTGTCGCCCTCGACGGTCGCGAATTCCTTGATGAGCTCGGCCTTGCGCTCTGGCGTGATCGACATCGTGGTCCCTTTCGCTGGGTTTGTTCTTGGGGTCGCCCGTGGCAAGGATGTCGTCCAGCCAAGGCCATGAAAACGCATCGGGGCGCCCGCGGGGCGCCGATCCGTGGCGCTCCTATAGCCCATCGCACCGGTGATGACCAGTGCGAGCCGAATTCAGCCCCGACCGCCGAAGACGCGCTTGGGATGGAACGAGCCCTGGTCGATCGAGCCGATGGCGACGAGACGGCCATGGCCCGTGGCGTAGGCCTCGTCGCAGAAGGCCGGCGCGTCGCGCCCGCGCAGCAGCACCGGATTGCCCGAAAGCACCCGGCCCGTCTGCTCCTCCGACAGCGGCACCTCGTAGAGATCGCTGAGCGCGGTGGCGGCGTCGAGCACGAACTCGTCGAGCGCCTCGAAGCGCACGACGCGCGGCTTCGAGCCCGCCTCGATCGCCTCGGCGTCGAGCTCTTCGAGCCCCTCGTCGGCGGCGTCCATCAGTTCCTCGATCGTCACCATGTCGTCTTCGCCGAAGCCGCCGACGGAGGTGCGGCGCAGCTCCGTGATATGGCCGAAGCAGCCGAGGTCGCGCCCGAGGTCGCGGGCGATGGCACGCACATAGGTGCCCTTGCCGCACTCGGCGGAGAAGACGGTGGTGGAGTCGTCGGGCATCGCGGTGATCGCAAGGTCGTGCACCGAGACGGTGCGCGCCGCGATCTCGACGCTCTCGCCGGCGCGCGCCAGATCATAGGCGCGCTCGCCCTCGATCTTGATCGCCGAGAAGTTCGGCGGCACCTGGGAGATGTCGCCGGTGTAGTTCGGCAGGAGCGCCTCGATCGCCTCGCGCGAGGGGCGTAGGTCCGAGGCGTTGGTCACCGGACCCTCCGCGTCGTCGGTGGTGGTCTCGGCGCCCCAGCGCACGGTGAAGAGATAGGTCTTGCGGCCGTCCATCACGAAGGGCACCGTCTTGGTGGCGTCGCCGAGCGCGATCGGCAGCATGCCCGAGGCCAGCGGGTCGAGCGTACCGGCATGGCCGGCCTTCTGCGCGAAGTAGAGCCACTTGATCTTGGCCACCGCCTCGGTCGAGCCCATGCCGAAGGGCTTGTCGAAGATCACCCAGCCGGAGACCGGCCGCCCCTTCGGCTTCTTGCCGCGTCGTGCCATCAGCGTTCACCCTCGCTTGCGTCGCCGTCGTCTCCGCCCTCGCCCTCGAGATCGCGCGACACCGCCGGCGAGCGCAGCAGCGCGTCGATCCGGGCGTAGTTGTCGAAGCTCTCGTCCTCGAGGAAGCGGATGTCCGGCATGTATTTCATGTGGCGAAGGGCGGGCGCGAGCCGGCCCCTCAGGAATTTCGCGTGCGCGTTCAGCGCATCGACGAAAGGCTTCATCTCGCTCTGGCCGAGCACGGTGACATAGGCCGTCGCGAGCTTCAGGTCGTTGGCCATGCGCACCTCGGTGACGGTGATCACCGCCTTTTCGAGGAGGTCGTCGCGCAGCTCGCCCCGCGCCAGGATCTCCGTCAGCGCGTGGCGCACCTTCTCGCCCACCGAAAGCTGGCGCTGCGATGGGCCCTTGGGCGCCTTGCGGGTCTTGACCATGGCGGATGCAGTCCTTTGGATGAACGGGGCGCTGGCGGTTCGAAACGCGTCCGACCCTCCGCCGTCGAGCGGATCGGCCGGCGCTCGACGCCTCTTCCATCAGGCGAAGACGGCGAGGGCGAGGGCGAGGCATTCCCGGCGATGGCGCCGTCGCCGGAGCGCGCTTCGCTTGGGCCCTGACGGCTCGGGAAGAGCCGACGCAAGAACGAAGCCCGGCGTCGCCGCCGGGCCTGGGCTTTCGATCGGGGGATCCGGCCGGCCCGAAGGCCGGCCTCGTCGGGATCAGAGCGTGCGAGCCACGTGCTCGACGCGGAAGCACTCGATGACGTCGCCGACGCGCATGTCCTCGTAGCGCTCGAAGGCCATGCCGCACTCTTGGCCGCCCGGCACTTCCGACACTTCGTCCTTGAAGCGCTTGAGCGTCGAGAGCTTGCCCTCGTGGATGACGACGCCGTCGCGGATGAGGCGCACCCCGGCCCCGCGTTCGACCTTGCCTTCGGTGACGCGACAACCCGCGACCTTGCCGACCTTCGTGATCTGGAAGACCTCGAGGATCTGCGCATTGCCGAGGAAGGTCTCGCGACGCTCCGGCGACAGGAGGCCCGACATCGCCTGCTTCACGTCGTCCACGAGGTCGTAGATGATCGAGTAGTAGCGGATCTCGACGCCCTCGCGCTCGGCGGCCTGACGGGCCTGCGCGTTGGCGCGCACGTTGAAGCCGATGATCGCGGCGTTCGACGTGGCAGCGAGCTGCACGTCCGATTCGGTGATGGCGCCGGCGCCCGAATGGACGATGCGGGCCTGCACCTCGTCGGTGCCGAGCTTGTCGAGCGCGCCCTGAATCGCCTCGACCGAACCCTGCACGTCACCCTTGATGACGAGCGGGAAGGTCTTGAGGCCCGAATCCTGCAGCTGGCTCATCATCTGCTCGAGCGAGCCGCGCTGGCCGGCGGATTTGGCCACCGCCTTGTCGCGCGTCAGACGCTGACGATACTCGGTGATCTCTCGCGCCTGCGCCTCGTCCTTCACCACCGCGAAACGGTCGCCCGCCAGCGGCGTGCCGGACATGCCGAGGATCTCGACCGGGGTCGAGGGTCCGGCGGCCTTCAGCTGCTTGCCCTTGTCGTCGACGAGCGCGCGCACGCGGCCCCACTGGTCGCCGGCCACCACGATGTCGCCGATCCGCAGCGTACCGGACTGGACGAGGGTCGTCGCCACCGGACCGCGACCGCGGTCGAGCTGCGCCTCGATGACGACGCCCTCGGCCGTGCGGTCGGGATCGGAGCGCAGGTCGAGAAGCTCGGCCTGCAGGATGATCGCCTCGAGCAGCTTGTCGAGATTGGTGCCGTTCTTGGCGGAAACCTCGACGTCGAGAACCTCGCCTCCCATCGTCTCGACGAACACCTCGTGCTGGAGGAGCGCGGAGCGCACCTTCTGCGGGTCGGCGCCCGGCTTGTCGATCTTGTTGATCGCCACGATGATCGGCACACCGGCCGCCTTCGCATGGGCGATCGACTCGATCGTCTGCGGCATGACGCTGTCGTCCGCTGCCACCACCAGGATGGCGATGTCGGTGGCCTGCGCGCCGCGGGCACGCATCGCCGTGAAGGCGGCGTGGCCGGGCGTATCGATGAACGAGATCTTCTGCCCGTTCTGCTCGACCTGGTAGGCGCCGATATGCTGCGTGATGCCGCCGGCCTCGCCGGAGACGACGTTGGTCTTGCGGATCGCGTCGAGCAGCGAGGTCTTGCCGTGATCGACATGGCCCATGATCGTGACGACCGGGGGACGCGACACCGCGTTCTCCGGGTTGTCGGCGACGTTGAACAGGCCCGTCTCGACGTCGGACTCGGCGACGCGCTGCACGGTGTGGCCGAATTCGGAGGCGATGAGTTCGGCGAGATCGGCGTCGATGACGTCGCCCGGCTTCATCATCTGGCCCTGCGCCATCAGGAACTTGATGACGTCGACGGCCCGCTCCGACATGCGGTTCGCGAGCTCCTGGATCGTGATGGTCTCGGGGAGGATCACTTCGCGGACAATCTTCTCACGCTGCTGGTTCTGCTGGGAGCGCTTGAACTTCTCCTGGCGACGACGCATCGACGACAGGGAGCGGCCCCGCGCATCCTCGTCCGAAAGGGCCCGGCCGACATCGACGCGGCCGGCGGCGCCGCGACGATCGTCGGGCGTGCGGGCGCGGGTCGGCTTGGCGGCATCGGCCGTCGGGCCGCGAGCGGGACCACGGCCGGCACCGGGACGGCGACGGTCGTCGTCCTCGTCGGCGCGGGTCTTCTTGGTGAGGTCGGTGCGGCCGGCCGGACGCAGACCCAGACCGTCGTCCACCGGCGGCGGACCGGGAATGACGTTGATGTTGGCGCCGGCGCTGCCGGGGCGCGCCTGCGGCCGGTTGGCGGCGCGGCGCTGCGCATCCTCCTCGGCCTTCTTGCGGGCGGCGTTCTCGAGCTCGAGACGCGCGGCCTCCTCGGCCTGACGGCGCTCGGATTCCTCACGCTCGGTGCGACGACGCTCGTCCTCGGCGACGCGGCGCGCCTCCTCGATCTGGAACAGGCGGCGATCCTCGACCTCGCGCTGCTTGGCGAGTTCGAGCGCACGACGACGCGCATCCATCTCCTTCGACGAGAGATCGGACAGCACGGCACCGCGCGGCTGGCGTGCGCCGGGCGCGGCGTTGGCGGGCGGCGCCGGGCGACGATCGTCACGCCCCGTGGGCTGGCCGGGACGACCCGGCTGACCCGGGCGGTTCGCGCCGTAATTGTTGTTCGGGCCCGAACGGCTCTGGCTGAAACCGGACGGGATCGCGGGACGCGTCGGCTGACCCGGACGACCGGCACCGGCAGGCGCCGAGCCGGCCGGACGCGCGGAACCACCGGCGGGGCGAGCGGGCGCGGTCGGCTGCGGCCGGGCCGGCGCTGCGGCCGTCGTCTGAGCGGCGGGAGCCGGGGCGGCCACGGCGGCCGCGGGTTTGTCGGTGGCGGAAGACGTCAGAGATTCAGCTTTCGGGGCGGGTTCGGAGGGGGCGGGAGCGGGAGCGGCGGAAGCCTCGGCCTTCGGGGCTTCGACGGGAGCCGCTTCAGCAACAGGAGCCGGCGCCTCGACCTTCGCGGCCACAGGCTCGGGAGCGGCAGACGCAACTGGTTCAGCGGGAGCAAGCGTCGCTGGCACCGAAGGCGCGGTGGCCTCTGCCGCAGCTGCCGCTTCGGGCTGAGGCGCCTGCACCTCGGCCGCGGGCACGGCCGCGGGAGGCGCGGGAACGCGATCCGGCACCACCGGCGCCTGCGGGTTCTGGGCGGCATGAGCCAGCGCCGCGGCCTGTGCGGGCGTCAGCGTCGGGCGCACGGGCGCTGCCGCGGCCGGTGCCGCCGCCACGGGGGCGGCTGCCGGCGCTGCGACAGGTGCCGCCGCCTTCGCCGCGTCCTCGGGGCGCGTGAACTTGCGCTTCTTGGTCTCGACGACGACCTGGTTCGTGCGACCGTGAGAGAAGTTCTGGCGCACCGTCGACTGTGCGGCGCCGCCTGGCTTGATGCTCAGGGTCTTCTTGGGGGTGACGCTCAGCGTCTTGTCGTCCCCTGATTTTGTATCGCTCATTACCGCTTCCGCTTCCTGCGCGGGATCCAATCCTCGCGCCCTTATCCGTGCCTAGAGCATTTCGCAACCGTGCTCTGCTGTTGATCGGGTTCGTCGTGTCATGGCGGCGCCCCCGCGGGGGTCCGTTCTTCGTCTGCGTCGGGACCTTCGCCCCGATAGGTCCGCAGGGCCTCGAAGCGCTGCAGAAGAGCCGAACCCGCGTCACCGGACAGGACGGCCGCATGTATCACATTCTCGGTGCCGAAGGCCAAACCCAATTCCACCGAGTCCAGAAGTCGATAGGTGGCGGTCGGGCGAGCCCGGCCGGATTGTTCGCCGGCATGGCGTGCCCCGTCGAGCTTGCGCACGCCGTCCGGCGCCGCGTCGCTCGCATGGATCGACGCGACGGCCTTTCCGGTGCGCAGCGCCGCGTCCACCTTGGCGGCGCCCGTGACGATCTGCCCGGCCTTTCGGGCCATCGCCAAGGCTCCGGTGATGGAACGCACGAGAAGCGCGTCGAGATCCACCGCCAGCGTCTCGGTGCCCGAAACGTCGCGCTTCAGCGCCCGGCCCAGAAGCCGACGCTTCACCGCGAGCTCCACGGCGTCGCGGCGCGCCTCGACATGGGCGCCGCGCCCCGGCAGCCGACGCTTGAGGTCGGGCACCACCCGGCCCGCGGGGTCGGCGACGAAGCGCACGAGACGCTCGGCGGCAAGCGGGCGGCGCGAGACGATGCACATGCGTCCGTTCATCACCAGTTCCTCCCATTCCCTGTCGTCGTCGCCATCGGCCATCGTCATTCGCGTCTCGAATTTCCGTTCGTCGTCGGCGGAGCCTGAAATCAGGCCTCCACCGTCTCGTCGATCTCGTCTTCGCCGAGGTCCGCCTCGGGCTCTTCGGCCTCGACCCAGCCCGCCATCACGCGGGCCTGCATCACCATCGCCTCGGCATCGACGCGGCTCACCTCGAAGGCCGAGAGCGCACCGGTGAAGCGCTTGGTCTCGCCGTCCTTGCGCTCGCTCCAGCCGACGAGATCGTCGGCGGCGCATCCCGCGAAGTCCTCGATTGTCTTCACGCCGTCTTCGCCGAGCGCCACGAGCATGGGCGTCGTGAGGCCGTCGATCTGGCGCAGCTCGTCTGCGACGCCCAGCGCCTTGCGCTTGTCGTCCTGCTCGGCCTCGCGCCGGTCGAGGAACTCCTTCGCCCGGTTCTGGATCTCGCCGGCCGTGTCCTCGTCGAAGCCCTCGATCGCGGCGATTTCGGTCGGCTCGACATAGGCCACCTCCTCGACGCTGGTGAAGCCTTCGGAGGCGAGGAGCTGGGCGACCATCTCGTCGACGTTGAGCGAGTCCATGAAGAGGCTCGACCGCTCGCTGAATTCCTTCTGGCGGCGCTCGGATTCTTCCTGCTCGGTGAGGATGTCGATGTCCCAGCCCGTCAGCTGCGAAGCGAGGCGCACGTTCTGGCCGCGACGCCCGATCGCCAGACTTAGCTGGTCATCCGGCACCACGACTTCAATGCGCTCGGCGTCCTCGTCGAGCACGACCTTGGCGACTTCCGCCGGCTGCAGCGCGTTGACGAGGAAGGAGGCGGCGTCCGGCGACCAGGGGATGATGTCGATCTTCTCGCCCTGCAACTCGGCCACCACGGCCTGAACGCGCGAGCCGCGCATGCCGACGCAGGCGCCGACGGGGTCCACGGAGGAATCGCGCGAGATCACGGCGATCTTGGCGCGCGAGCCGGGATCGCGGGCCACCGACTTGATCTCGATGATGCCGTCGTAGATCTCGGGCACTTCCATGGTGAAGAGCTTGGCCATGAACTGGGGGTGCGTGCGCGACAGGAAGATCTGCGGCCCGCGCTGCTCGCGGCGCACGTCGTAGACGAAGGCGCGCACCCGGTCGCCGTAGCGGAACAGCTCGCGCGGGATCTGCTCGTCGCGCCGGATGATGCCCTCGCCCTTGCCGAGATCGACGATGACGTTGCCGTATTCGACGCGCTTCACCGTGCCGTTGACGATCTCGCCGACGCGGTTGACGAACTCGTCGTACTGCTTGTCGCGCTCGGCCTCGCGCACCTTCTGCACGATGACCTGCTTGGCCGACTGGGCGGCGATGCGGCCGAACTCCATCGGCGGAAGCTGCTCGGCGATGAAGTCGCCCGGCTCGGCATCGGGGTTCTTGTCACGCGCCAGCTCGAGATAGATCTGCGTGTTGGGATCTTCGACGACGTCCACCACCTCGAGAAGCCGCTGCAGCTTCATCTCCCCGGTCTTCTGGTTGATGTCGACGCGGATGTTGGTGTCCTGCCCGTAGCGCGAGCGGGCGGCCTTCTGGATCGCGTCGGCCATCGCCTCGATCACGATCTCGCGGTCGATCGACTTCTCGCGAGCGACGGCGTCCGCGATCTGCAGAAGCTCGAGCCTGTTCGCACTGACTGCCATCTGTCTCTCTCCTCGCCCGGCGCCGCCCCGCTGGACTTCGTCGGTTTCGATTGGCCGGACCCGCGATGTGGGTCTCGCTTGCGTGGGACACGTTCGCAACGGACGACCCCCTCGGGCGTTCCGCCGGACCGCGCAGGTTTTAAGGGTTCGCCGCCTCGGCCGCGTCTTCGGCTTCGGCCTCGTCGTCGATCGGCAGGCCGCGCGCCTTGCGGGCCGCCTTGTCGGCGGTGAGCGAGGCGCGGATCAGCTCGTCGGTGAGGATGAGGCGGGCTTCGGCGACCGCGTCGAGCGGGATCTCCACCACCGCCTCCTCGCCGGCCGCCGCGGCGTCGCGCTCGAAGCGCAGCGTCTCGCCCTCCACCGCCAGGACCTGGCCGCGGAAGCGCTTGCGCCCGGCGAGCAGCCGGTTGGTCTCCATCTTCAGGAGATGGCCCGTCCAGGCCTCGAAGTCCCCGCGCCGCACGAGCGGGCGGTCGATGCCAGGCGAGGAGACCTCCAGATGATAGGCGCGCTCCATCGGGTCGTCGACGTCGAGCACCGGCGACACCGCGCGGCTCACCGCCTCGCAGTCCTCGACGCTCATCATTCCGTCGGGGCGCTCGGCCATGATCTGCAGGGTGGTGCCGTTCATCGCCGAGACGCGCACGCGCACCAGCCGATAGCCGATCTGCTCGATCGCGGGCTCCACGATGGCGGCGACGCGCGCCTCCAGTCCCTGTTCGATGATGATGCGCTGGTCCGTCACGTCCACTCCGGTTCAAGGGGTCCGGCGGCGGGATCGAGCCCGACGCCTCGCGTCGCGTGCGATCGCGTCGAGGGGACAGGCCCTAACAAAAAAGAGCGGGACCGGTGGGACCCACTCTCACGATCACCGCAGAGAATATGGCTCTCCTATAAGCCCGGCGGCCGCGCTTGGCAAGCCTTGTGGCGGGCTCTCCCCCTCTTCGGGAGGCGCCGTCAGATGCGGCGGAAGGTCAGGTAGGCGCCGACCCGGCCCTCGCGATGGGCCTTGGCCTCGTAGCGCGTGCCCGGCCAGGCCTCATAGGGCGTGCGCCAATCCGCCGGACCTTCGGCGATCCACTCGAAGGCGGGATGATCGCGCAGGTGCCGGAGCGTCCAGTCGACATAGGTCTCGATGTCGGAGGCGAAGCGGAAGGGCGCGCCGGGGCGCAGGGTGCGGGCGAGGCGCGCCAGCGTGCGCTCGTTGACGAAGCGCCGCTTCCAGTGCTTCCGCTTCGGCCAGGGGTCGGGATAGAAGAGATCGACGCCCGAAAGACAGGCGTCGGGCAGCCAGTCGAGCAGGAGCGTCGCGTCGTCGCCGAAGAGGCGCAGGTTCGCGCGCGGCTCGTCTTCCAGCGCCGCCAGCAGCTTGGCCATGGAATTGACGAAGGGCTCGACGCCGATGAAGCCGGTGCCGGGATGGCGGCAGGTCTCATGATGCAGATGCTCGCCGCCGCCGAAGCCGATCTCGAGGCGCACGCCGTCGACCGGCGCGGCGAACAGCGCGGCGAGGTCGGCCGGCGCGGGCTGCGCCAGATCGAGGCCGAGATCGGGCAGCGCCTCGCGCAGGAGCCCGGCCTGATGCGGGCGCAGCGTCTTGCCGCGCGAGCGCCCGAAGAAGTTTTCGCGGACGCGCGCCTGCGGCCCGTTCGAGCGACGTTCAGCGGCCAAGGGCGGCCTTCAGCTTGGGCACGAGGTCGATGCGCTCCCAGGAGAAGCCGCCGTCGCGGCCGGGCTTGCGGCCGAAATGGCCATAAGCGCTCGTGCGCGCGTAGATCGGGCGCGTCAGCGCGAGGTGCTCGCGGATGCCGCGCGGCGTCAGGTCCATCACCTCGCGCAGCACCGTCTCCAGCGCCGCCTCGTCCACCACGCCGGTGTCGTGCAGGTCGACATAGACCGACAGCGGCTCGGCCACGCCGATCGCGTAGGCGAGCTGGATCGTGCAGCGCTCCGCCAGCCGCGCCGCCACCACGTTCTTGGCGAGATAGCGCGCCGCGTAGGCCGCCGAGCGGTCGACCTTCGTCGGGTCCTTGCCCGAGAAGGCGCCGCCGCCATGCGGGGCTGCGCCGCCATAGGTGTCGACGATGATCTTACGGCCCGTGAGGCCGGCGTCGCCGTCCGGCCCGCCGATCACGAACTTGCCGGTCGGGTTGACGTGCCAGACGCAGCTCTCGGCGATCGGCAGCTCGCCCGCGGCCTCGCGCACGAAGGGCTCGACGATGCGCCGCACGTCGGCCGAGGTCAGCGTCTCGTCGAGATGCTGGGTGGAGACGACGATCGACACGATCTCGGCGGGCTTGCCCCCCTCGTAGCGCACGGTCACCTGGCTCTTGGCGTCGGGGCCGAGCTTGCCGGCCTCGCCCTCGCCGGCCTTGCGGGCCTGCGCCAGGCGCTCGAGGATCTTGTGCGCGGTGAAGATCGGCGCCGGCATCAGCTCGGGCGTCTCGCGGCAGGCATGGCCGAACATGATGCCCTGGTCGCCGGCGCCCTCGGTGTTCTTCTCGGCGCCGGTGTCCACCCCTTGCGCGATGTCGGCCGACTGGTCGTGCAACAGCACGTCGATCTTGGCGGTCTTCCAGTGAAAGCCGTCCTGCTCGTAGCCGATCGCCTTGACCGCCTTCCTCGCCGCCGACTTCACCTTGGACTTCACCTTGCCGGGCTCGATCGAGCAGCGGATCTCGCCGGCGATCACGATCCGGTTGGTGGTGGCCAGCGTCTCGCAGGCCACCCGAACGAGCGAGGCGTCCATGCCGGACTTCTTCGCCTCCCGGTACAGAAGATCCACGATCTCGTCGGAGATCCGGTCGCACACCTTGTCGGGATGGCCTTCCGAGACGCTCTCGGAGGTGAAGAGATACTCGCTGCGTGCCATGGATCGTCGTTCCGTCCCGCCTGTCGGCGTCCAAGTGAGGGGATCGTCGGGCCCCAGGATCGCACGGCGCGAACCCTTGCGCCGGGATCGTCACGAACCCCGTCGAAGCGGGGTTAGGATGGGCTGCTGCACCGCGCAAGAAAAAAATGGCGTCGCCGGCCCGCGCGTGCCGCCGGCCCGTGCCCCTTCGTGTCCGTCAGCTGCCGTCTGTGGTCGGCAGAGCCGGCTCCAGCTCGGGCTCTCGCTCCGGCTCCAGCTCCGGCGCGACGTCGGGCGCCGCGTCGGCGAGCGAGCGCACGAGATCGACGATCCGGCGCCGCACCTTGGGGTCGGCGATGCGCGTGAAGGCGCGGTTGAGCTGCACGCTCTCGCTCGACACGGTGAAGTCGTTGACGAATTCGGCGGAGGGCTCGGAAAAGCCCACGGCCGCGGGCGCGAGGTCGCTCAGGCCGTCGAAGAAGAAGGACACCGGCACCGCCATGACCTCCGAGATCTTCTGCAGCCGGCTGGCGCCGATCCGGTTGGTGCCCTTCTCGTATTTCTGGATCTGCTGGAACGTGATGCCGAGGTGCTCGCCGAGCTTTTCCTGGCTCATTCCGGTCATGGTCCGGCGAAGGCGGACCCGGCTACCCACATGGATATCGACGGGGTTCGGCTTCTTCTTGTTCTCGACCATGCGTTGCGTCCCGCCACTTGTCTTCGACCGGTTCCGGGCCTGCGACCGTCGCCGATCACAGCCCGCCGCATGCCGGTCCAGTCAACCCTGCATATCAGCCTCATTCTTCTAGATGAAGTCGGTATGCGGGGAGTTGACGCGCGTCAATCAATCTCTTCGCGAAAGCGAGATCGCCGCCGCCCCCGCGATGATCGCGGCGAGCAGCAGGGCGGCGAGGAACGGCCGGTTTGCGTAGCGCACGAAGGGTGTGGGCGGCCCGGCGAGCGGTAGCGCGGCGTCCACCGTGCCGCCCTCGCCGAGAGCGAGTCCGGCCACGGGGCGCCCGGCAGCGTCGGCCACCACCGAGATGCCGGTGTTGGCGGCACGCACCAGCGGCAGCCCGAAGGCGACGGCCGTCAACTGGGCCTGGCGCAGGTGCTGAGAGGGTCCGGGCGTCAGCCCGTACCAGGCGTCGTTGGTGACGTTGAGGATGAAGTCGGGCCGCTCGCCCGCGGCGTCGATCTCGTCGCCGAAAATGATCTCGTAGCAGACGAGCGGCAGGAAGCGCAGACCCCCCTCGCCCGCCGCCATGACGCGGCGTGCGGCCCCGGCCGAGAAGCCGCCGGGCAGTTCGGTCAACTGCCGGATGCCCCAGCTCTCCAGCAGCGCCTGGAACGGCAGGTATTCGCCGAAGGGCACGAGATGCAGCTTGTCGCCCGCGCCCTCCACCGCGCCGTCCTCGCCGATGACGTAGACCGAATTGTAGAAGCGGGGCTCGCCCGATCCCGCCTCGACGCGCGTCGCGCCGGCGAGCAGCGTCTCGCCCGGTTTCAGCGTCTCGGCGAGGCGGGCCACGGCGTCCGGCCGGTCGGTGAGGACGAAGGGGAACGAGGACTCCGGCCAGACCACGAGGCGACGCGGCGGCTCGCCCGCGGGCGCGTCCGGCACCGGCCCGGCCCAGGGCGCGGCGGTGAGGTCGAGCAGGCGCGCGAAGATGCGCTCGGCCTCGGCCGCGTCCCATTTCTGCGACTGGAGGATGTTGGGCTGCACGATGCGCAGCTCGACGCCTGGCTGCGTGCCCGCGGGCGCCGCCGACAGGCGCCAGGCGCCGATGCCGACATGGCCGGCGACGAGCACCAGCCCGAGGCCGAGCGCCACGCCACGGCCGCGGCGGGCCCCGACCGCGAGCGCCGGCAGCGAAAACACGAAAATGGCGGCGAGCGTCAGCCCGTGAAGGCCGACGAGCGCGACGCTGCCCATGAGGAGCGGCACGGGCGCGGCCATGACGCCGATCTCGTTCCAGGGAAAGCCGGTGAGAAGCGCGCCGCGCAGGGCCTCGAAGCCGGCGAAGGCGGCGGCGAGCGCCAGGAGCCGCGCCGGCCCATCGCTCCACAGAAGGCGGGCCACGGCTGCCGCGAGACCATGGTAGAGCGCGAGGATGGCCGGCAGGCCGACCACCGCCAGCGGCAGCGCCCAGAGAAAGTCCTCGCCATCGACCAGCATGGCCGAGCCCAGCCACCAGAGACCGCCGAGGAAATAGCCGAAGCCAAAGCACCAACCGACGCGGAAGGCCGGCAAGGAGCGGCGCATGAGGCCATGGCCGGGCTCGCCGCTCGCGCCGTCGATCAGCCAGACGAGGAGGGGAAAGGACAGGAAGCCGACGGCCGGCACGTTGACGGGGGCGAGCGCCAGCGTCGCGACGAGCCCGGCGCCGAAGGCGACGAGCGCCCGGCGCCAGCCGGCCAGCAACATGATTCGTCCGGCCAGCCGTTGCAGTCCCATCGTTTCCCCGCGCGGATCGGCCGGCCCGGCCAGCCGGCCAAGCGCACATGACGTCGATTCCCCGGTCTCGTCTCGGCGCATCGTCCGGGCGTGAAACCCGACTCGGGTTGCATGGGAAAAGCTCTAGGAGCCCGAGCTTTCGCGGAACGGGAGCGCGCGCCGGTCCCCTCCCCGTCCGGTCGTCTCAGTCCGGCAGGCTCTCGGCCGCGCCCTCGGGGAAGCGCACGATGCGCAGGCGCTTCACCCGGCGCGGATCGGCTTCGAGGATCTCGATCTCGAAGCCCGGCACCGCCTCCACCACGGTTCCCGCCTCGGGCACGCGACCGAGCGCGTTGACCACGAGCCCGCCGATCGTGTCGGCCTCGTCCTCGTGCATCCGCACGTCGAAATCGAGCCCGACGACGCGCTGCACCTCGTCGAGATCGGCGCGCGCGTCGGCGTAGTAGACACCGTCGCCGGCATCGGTGACGAGGATCTCCTCGTCGTCATGCTCGTCCTCGATGTCGCCGACCACCATTTCGAGAATGTCTTCGAGCGACACGAGCCCGTCGGTCCCGCCATACTCGTCGATCACCAGCGCCATCTGGATGTGGCTCGCCTGCATGCGCGCCATCAGCTCGGCGGCATGCATCGAAGGCGGTACGAACAGCGTCTGGCGCAGCAGACCAAGGTCGGAGATCGTGTGGCGCAGATCGACGCGGCCGAGATCCAGCCCCGAGCGCACCGGCGCCTCCGGCTTGCCGTCCTCGTGCCCGAAGCACAGCGCGGCGCGGGTGACGTGGCCCACCATGTCGCGGATGTGGACCATGCCGAGAAGGTCGTCGAGCCCCTCGCCGAAGACCGGCATGCGCGAATGGCCGCTCTCCTCGAAGCGCTCCATCAGCTCGGCGAGCGTCGCGTTGATCGAGATCGCCTCGATCTCGGTGCGCGGCACCATCACGTCCTCGACGCGCACGTCGTGCAGCTCGAGGATGTTGGTGAGCATCAGGCGCTCGTTGGCGGTGAAGCCGGTGCCTTCGCCGTCCAACGCCTCCACGAACTCCTCGCGCAGCGAGGTGGGCACGCGGGGCTTCAGGAAGGCGACGAGGGACTCGAAGAAACCGGGCTCCTCGACGCGCTGGCGCCGCCGACTTCGGGCATCCGCCGCCGTGTCGGAGGCACCGCGCTCACCGAGCCCCGCCTCGTCGCCATTGCCGCTCATGCTCATCGCGTCACCTGTTCCCCGTTGGGTTCGTGGTCGTCGTCTTCGCCGTCGTCGGCATAGGGGTCGGGAATGCCGAGGCCCGCAAGGATGGCGATCTCGAGCGCTTCCATCGCGTCGGCCTCGCCGTCCTCCTCGTGGTCGTGGCCGAGAAGATGCAGCGTGCCGTGCACGAGAAGATGACGGAAATGGTCGGCCGGGGGCTTGCCCTCGGCCGCGGCCTCTCGGGCGCAGGTCTCGCGCGCCAGCACGAGGTCGCCGAGCAGCGGCCCCGGCGCGTCGCCCGGCCGCAGCGCCGCCATCGGAAAGGAGAGGATGTTCGTCGGCTTGTCCTGGCCGCGCCATTCGCGGTTGAGACCGTGCACTGCGGCGTCGTCGACGAGCGTCACCGAGATCTCCGTCGGCGGGCCGGCGGCGAAGCCCGCTCGGGTGAGCACGGCGTCCAGCGCCTCGCGCACGAGCGGCCCGGGATCGGCGCCGAGCATCGCGGGCCAACCCTCGTCCTCGACGGCGAGCGCGATCACGAGGCCCGCCGCTGCGTCGACGACGGGCGCGGGGCTAGATCGCCCGTCGCTCACGTTCGGAGCCCTCGCCGCAGGGCGCTCATGGCCGGCGGCTCACCGGCTTGGCGCGCTGGTCGGTGGCGTCGCTCTCGTAGGCCTCGACGATCGCCTGCACGAGGCGGTGCCGCACCACGTCCTTGGCCTCGAAGCGCACCGAGACCACCGAGGAGACGCCTTCGAGCACCCGCAGCGCCTCGACGAGGCCCGACGTGTGGCCCGGCGGCAGATCGATCTGGGAAGGGTCGCCCGTCACCACCATGCGCGCGTTCTCGCCGAGGCGCGTCAGGAACATCTTCATCTGCATGGTGGTGGTGTTCTGCGCCTCGTCGAGAATGACGGCGGCGTTCGCGAGCGTGCGCCCGCGCATGAAGGCGAGCGGCGCGATCTCGATGGCGCCGGCGGCGAGCGCGCGCTCCACCTTCTCGGACGGCATCATGTCGTAGAGCGCGTCGTAGAGCGGGCGCAGATACGGATCGACCTTGTCCTTCATGTCGCCGGGCAGGAAGCCGAGGCGCTCGCCCGCCTCGACGGCCGGGCGCGACAGGATGATGCGTTCGACGACGCCGCGCTCCAGGAGCTGGGCGGCGTGGGCGACGGCGAGATAGGTCTTGCCGGTGCCGGCGGGACCGACGCCGAAGACGAGCTCGGAGCGCTCCATGGCGCGCATGTAGGCGTCCTGCGTCGGGGTGCGCGCATGGATCGTCTTCTTGCGGGTGGAGATCTGGGCGAGCGAGATGCGACCCTTCTTCTCCAGCGTCGGCAGCACGAGCTGGTCGTCCTGCGCCACGGCCATGCGCACGGCGCCCTCGACGTCGGAGCGATGGATCTCGTGGCCGCCCTGCAGGCGCTCGTAGAGGATGTCGAGCGTGCGGCGGGCCTGCTCGCAGGCCGAGGGGTCGCCGCGCAGCTCGACATTGTTGCCGCGTGCCCGCGCGTCGACATGCAGCTTCTGCTCGATGAGAGCCAGATGCTCGTCGAACTGGCCGAACAAGGCGCCGGCGAGCCGGTTGTTGTCGAAGGTCAGCACGATATGGGCCATGTCGGACGCGCCGGAGGCTGGAGACATGCCGCGCACTGCCTTCATGCGATTGTCCTTGCAAGGGTGGCCGTCTCGAAGCGCATGGCGCGCGAGAGCGGCGGGAGGTTGTCGGAGGGCTCGGCGCCCACGGCCATCAGGGAATTGGGGCGGGTGTCGCCGATTCGCACCGTGACGATATCGCCCACCTCGCCGGCGCTCGCGGGAATCACCACCGGCAGGAGGTAGGGCGAGCGGCCGATGCGCTGGTTGGCATGGCGGCCGGGCTTCTCGATCAGCACCTCGGTGTCGCGGCCGACGAAGCTCGCCTGGAACGCCGTCTGCTGCTCGCGGATGAGCGCCTGCAGGCGCTCCAGCCGCTCGGTCTTCACGGGTTCGGGCACGTGCCCGTCCATCGCCGCGCCGGGCGTGCCCGGACGGGGCGAGTACTTGAACGTGTAGGCGGCGGCGTAGCCGACCTCGCGCACGAGCGCGAGCGTCGCCTCGAAATCGGCCTCGCTCTCGCCGGGAAAGCCGACGATGAAATCGCCCGACAGCGCGATGTCCGGCCGCGCCTGCCGGATGCGCTCGACGAGACGGTGATAGTCGGCCGCCTTGTGGCGCCGGTTCATCGCCTTGAGGATGGCGTCGGAGCCCGACTGCACGGGCAGGTGCAGGTAGGGCATGAGCGCGCGAAGGTCGCGATGCGCCTCCACGAGATCGTCGCCCATGTCGCGCGGGTGCGAGGTCGTGTAGCGCAGCCGTGCCAGGCCGGGGATCTCGGCGAGCTCGCGCAGCAGAGAGCCGAGACCGTGGCGCCGACCGGCCGCGTCGGTGTGTTCCCAGGCGTTGACGTTCTGCCCGAGCAGCGTCACCTCGCGCACGCCGGCCTCAGCCAGACGGCGCGCCTCGGCGAGGACGGCCTCGCGCGGGCGCGAGACCTCGGCGCCGCGGGTGTAGGGCACCACGCAGAAGGTGCAGAACTTGTCGCAGCCCTCCTGCACGGTGAGGAAGGCGGTGACGCCGCGCGTGCGGATCTGGCGCTCGGAGGCGTCGGGCAGGTGCTCGAACTTGTCCTCCACCGCATAGTCGGTCTCGACCACGCGCTCGCCGGCGCGGGCGCGCCGGAGCGCGTCGGGCAGGCGGTGGTAGGTCTGGGGCCCGATCACGAGATCAACCACGGGCGCACGGGCGATGATCTCGGCGCCCTCGGCCTGCGCCACGCAGCCGGTGACGCCGACCTGCATCTCGCGGCCCTGGCTCGCGCGCTCGGCCTTGAGCACGCGGATGCGACCGAGCTCGGAATAGATCTTCTCGGCGGCCTTCTCGCGGATGTGGCAGGTGTTGAGGAGAACGAGGTCGGCCTCCTCGATGGCGTCCGTCTCGCGGTAGCCCTCGCCGCGCAGCGCATCGCCCATGCGCTGCGAATCGTAGACGTTCATCTGGCAGCCGTAGGTCTTGATGAAGACCTTGCGCTCCGCCGTGCCGCTCTCAACCAGTGTCTCGCTCATGCGTCCTTCGCTGGGTGCCCGCCGGCCGCGGCGCGACCAAACCCAGGCCCATCGACCGGAGCG
This sequence comes from Aureimonas pseudogalii, assembly GCF_014196835.1. Taxonomy (GTDB): domain Bacteria; phylum Pseudomonadota; class Alphaproteobacteria; order Rhizobiales; family Rhizobiaceae; genus Aureimonas; species Aureimonas pseudogalii. The sequence continues at coordinate 324,041 of NZ_JACIEK010000002.1, read as the reverse complement.
CCATGCGCCGCCCCGTGGGGTGTCGTGCCGGGACGCATCGCAGCCATCCCGCCGCGCCGTCCGCCTTCGTCCTTTCTATATCGGCCCCGAGCGCGGACGACGCAAGCGACGTTTTGGCGAACGCTAGAGGGCCAACGCGTCAGAGCGGCTGCGCGAGGCTTTGGGCGAGCAGCGTCGCCACCTCGCGCTCGCATCGCCGCGCCACGGCCTTGCGGTCGCTGGAGGGTTCGAAGCGGATGGGCTCGCCGAAGGCGATCTCGACGTCCACCGCGCCCTCGCGCAGGAAGGAGGCCAGATGCGGCAACAGCGTCACGTCGCCCGGCCAGGCCGCGAGCGGGCGCCCGAAGCGGCCCATCGCGATGCCGTTGGCGCGGGTGTAGGCGATCGACACCGGCTGCACGAGCACGGCCTCGACGCCGGAGCGGCGGAGCGAGGCCTGTGCGGCGCCGAACAAGGCGGTCTTGAAAGGCAGGACGCGGTTGCCGTCCGACGTCGTGCCCTCGGCGAAGAGCACCATGGCGTCGCCCGCCGTCAGCCGCTCGCCGATCTCGTCGGCCTGGGCTCCCGTGCGCCCGCGCGCCTCGCGCTCCACGAAGACGGTGCGCTGGAGCCGTGCCAGGAGGCCGAAGCCCGGCCAGTCGCGCACGTCGGACTTGGCGATGAAGGAGAGCGGCAGCACCGAGCCGAGGGCCACGATATCGGCCCAGGACTGGTGGTTGGCGGCCATCAGCAACGGGCGCCCGACGGCCGGGACGCCGCGAACGTGGACGCGCAAGCCCACCGTGCGGACGGCGACGCGGTGCCAGAGATGCGGCAGCCGCCGCGCCAGCGGCCAGCCGCGGCGGATCGCCACCGCCTGCAGCGGCCAGAGCGCGAGCGTCATGAGACCAAGGATGATGGCGACGGCGGCAATGCGCAGACCGGCCACCACGGCACGGCCGGACGTCGCCGACGCATCGGCGAAGGGCCCGGCGGGGCGATGCCCGCTCGTCCCCTCGCCCGGCGCATCAACCAGCGCCAAGGGTCCGCTTCAGGATGAGGGCGCTGGTGCGCGTGCCGTCGCGTCCCGCATAATAGGCGGGGCGGCGGCCCACCTCCTCGAAGCGCAGGCGCCGGTAGAGCGCCAGAGCGGGCGCGTTGGTTTCCTCGACCTCGAGGAAGAGCGAGGCGGCGCGCTCGGCGTGGAGATATTGCAGCACGTTGTCCATCAGCAGCCGGCCGATGCCCTTGCCGCGCGCGCTGCGATCCACGACGATCGTCAGGATCTCGGCCTCGTCCACGGTGAGGCGCGCCAGGACGATGCCGATGGGTTTTGCCTGCCCGTCGCGCCGTACGGCAAAGCCGAACGTGCCGCCCTGCGCCAGGAGCGAAGCGAACTCGTCGCCCGACCAGCCGCCGGCAAACGCGGCACTGTGCAGCTCGGCGGCGTCGTCCAGCTCGTCCGAGCCGAGCGGCTGGACGGTGAAGCCCGGCGGTGTCAGCAGTCCGTCCCAGAAGGACAGGGTCCAGGCCAGAGGCAGATACCAGTACATGTCGCGAGCCTCCCCCAAGGATCGGCCGCGCTCCCCCGAGGCGGCCGTGTTGATGATGGCGCCGAAGCGTTAACCGGCGATGTCGAGACCTGCGCCGGGCTCGCTGCGATGCGAAGCTGCGCGCAGGCCGAGTGGCACCTGCACCTTGGCGTCGGCCCCACGCAGATACAAGGGCAGCGGCGGGGCACCGGGCGCCCTGGCCAGGGCAAGGCGCACGATCGAAGCGATCGGCGCCGAGGTTTCGCCGGCATCCGGCACGAGGCGTGCGCCCGGCAGCCGTTCGGCCGCCAGCGCCGAGCCCGATCCGACGAGACGGAGATCAGCCGGCTCGACGCCCTGCCGCGCGCAGAAGGCCGGCAGATCGTCCACCGCCATCGCCTCGGGCCCCGCAAGCCGTGCGCCGCCGACGGCGTGGAGCGCGACATAGACCTCGCTGCGCCGCGCGTCGTGGACGGCGAGCACAGCGCCATCCCGCGCATGCGGCTCGGCCTGCGCCTCCAGCGTGTCGACGCCGACGCTGGGAATGTCGAGCGCCAGTTCCCAGCCGCGCGCCACCGCCACGGCGACGCGGATGCCGGTGAAGGAGCCCGGCCCGATCCCGATCGCCAGCTTGGCGACATCGCCGTATCCGGCGTCCGCCTCGGCCAGCACCTCGGCGACGAGATCCATCAGCCGCTCGGCGTGGCCCTTGCCGATCGAGGGATTGGCGCTCGCCAGGATCGTGCCATCCGTGAGATCGGCCACCGCGACCGAGCAGCGTTCGTTGGCCGTATCCACCGCCAGCAGCAGCCGGCGGTTCGAAGCATCGCTCATCGGCTCAAAGCCCTCGCCGGAAACCGGTTCAGGCCGCCTCCATGGCTTCCACCGCCTCGACCTCGGGCACGAAATGGCGCAGCAGATTCTCGATGCCGTGCTTCAGCGTCGCGGTGGACGAGGGGCAGCCGGCGCAGGAGCCGCGCATGTTGAGGAACACCACGCCGTCGCGGAAGCCGCGGAAGGTGATGTCGCCGCCGTCCTGCGCCACGGCCGGGCGCACGCGGGTGTCGAGCAGCTCCTTGATCGTGGTGACGAGGCCCTCGTCGCCGGCGTCGAAGAACTCCTCGCCGGAATCGGACGCCTTCGCGCCGCCCGTCGTGGCGCTCGCCGACATTACCGGCTCGTTCGAGAGGAAGTGCTCCATCAGCCCGGCGAGCACGGCCGGCTTCAGGTGCTGCCACGCCGTCTCGTCCTTGGTGACGGTGACGAAGTCGTAGCCGAAGAACACCGCCGTGACGCCTTCGATCGCCATCAGGCGCGCGGCGAGCTTGGAACGCGCCTCGGCGTCGTCGCGGTCGAGGAACTCCGCCGTGCCGTTCTCCAGCACCACGCGGCCGGGCAGGAACTTCAGGGTCTGCGGGTTCGGGGTGGATTCGGTCTGGATGAACATGGCGCGTCCTTGAGGCGAAGGCGGCAAAAAGCGGCGTTCCCCTCAGATAAGCGCCCGCGCCGCCGCCCGCAAGCAAAGCCGCCGCCCGCCCTCTCTCAGCAGAGGCTCTGGATCTCCTCGTCGCTGAGCGTCGCCGGCACGATCGTCACCGGAATCGGGAAGGCCGAGCCCGAGCCCGCCACCGCCGAGACCAGCGGTCCCGGTCCTTCCGTCGAATCGCTCGCCGCGAGCACGAGGATGGCGATCTCGCGGTCGGCCTCGATGAGATCGCGGATCTCGTCCACCGTCTTGCCCTCGCGCACCAGCGTCTCGGGCTCCAGGCCGACGGCCAACCGGATCTCGTCGGCGACCCGCGACAGGCGCGTCTCCGCCTCCTCCGTCGCCTCCGCCCGCATGATCTCGCCCACCCCCAGCCATTGCTGGAAATCCGCACCGTCGATCACGTAGAGCAGCACTGCCGCGCCGCCGCTCGCCTTGGCGCGCCGCGCCGCATAGGCCGCCGCACGCCCGCATTCGGGCGTCTCGTCCACCACCGCCAGAAATTTGCGACGCCCGCCGGCGTCGCGTCCCAATCGCTTCGATACCATGGCCGGACCATGGCAGCGCCGGTCGGCGGCGGCAAGCGGGCGGGGGTTGTGGACGAGGCGGGGCTGCCGCCCCGAGCCCCGCCCTGGGGCTGACACCCCCGGACCCCCGCTTTCTTTTGATCGATGATCGGGGCGGGCCAGCGGCCCACCCCGATCATCGAAGGAAGTGAAGGGGTTCCAAGGGCCTTAGGCCCTTGGCGGGGTCTGGGGCAGAGCCCCCGTCTTGCCGCGCCCGTCAGTTGCCGAGGAGGCCGATGATGGACTTGACCTCGGCGAGCGTGGTCGCGGCGATGGCGCGGGCGCGGGCGGCGCCGTCGCGCAGGGTGCGGTCGATCTCGGCGGGGTCGGCGAGGTGGCGGCGCATCTCGCCGGCGATGGGCGCGAGCTTCTCCACGGCGAGGTCCGCGAGCGCCGGTTTGAACTCGGAGAAGGGCCGGCCGCCGTATTCCGTCAGCACGTCGGCCTTGGTGCGATCGGCGAGCGCGGCGTAGATGCCGACGAGATTGTCGGCCTCGGGGCGCCCGGCGAGGCCCTTGGGCTCGGAGGGCAGCGCGTCGGGGTCGGTCTTGGCCTTGCGGATCTTCTTCGAGATCGTGTCGGCATCGTCGGTGAGGTTGATGCGCGAGAGGTCGGAGGGGTCCGACTTCGACATCTTCTTCGACCCGTCCTTCAGGCTCATGATCCGCGTCGCCGGACCCTCGATCAGGGGCTCGGTGAGCGGGAAATAGCCGTCCACGGTCTCGTCACCCACAGGCATGGGCACGCCGAGGCCCTTCTCGGAAATGCGGGCCGAGAAATCGTGGTTGAACTTGGCGGCGATGTCGCGCGTCAGCTCCAGATGCTGCTTCTGGTCCTCGCCCACCGGCACGAGCGTCGCGCGGTAGGCCAGGATGTCGGCCGCCATGAGGCTGGGATAGGCGAGGAGGCCCAGCGAGGCGTTCTCGCGATCCTTGCCGGCCTTGTCCTTGAACTGCGTCATGCGGTTCATCCAGCCGAGCCGGGCGACGCAGTTGAAGATCCAGGCGAGCTCCGCATGCTCGGGCACGCGGCTCTGGTTGAAGAGGATGTGTTCCCCGGCGTCGATGCCGCTCGCCAGAAACGCCGCCGTGACCTCGCGGATCTGCCGCTCCAGATCGGCCGGCTCCTGCCACACGGTGATGGCGTGGAGATCCACCACGCAGAACAGGCACGGATGCTCGGCCTGCAACGCCACCCAGCGCCGGATGGCGCCGAGATAGTTGCCGAGATGCAGGTTGCCCGTGGGCTGGACGCCGGAAAACACCAGCGGCTTGAAAGCGGTCATCGCACGCGAACTCCAAAGGACGCCGGTTGGAAGGGCGTCGGACAAGTCGCGCCTTATGGCCGAGCCGCGCCGGGCGATCAAGCGAGACGCAAGGGTCTGGACCATGCGGGGCGCTGCCCCTGCACCCCGCCAAGGGCCTGAGGTCCTTGGAACCCCGTCACTTCCTTACGCGATCGGGGCGGGCCGCTGGCCCACCCCGATCGCGGATCGAAAAGAAGCGGGGGTCCGGGGGTGTTAGCCCTCGGGCGGGGCTCGGGGCGGCAGCCCCGCCTTGGCTCAGACCCGCGCCTTGCGTCGGCCGCGCAGGAGCTTGGCGACGAGGGTGCGGTCGGCGGCGCCGGTGGCGAGGGCGACCGCGAAGTAGACGGCCATCGCCGCCACGACGAGGAGGACGAGGGCGCCGGCCTGATGGAGGGCGGAGGCGCCGGTGGCGAGATAGGGGTGGAGGACGCGCATCATCGCCAGGAGCGCCGCGCCCATGGCGGCGGCGGAGAGGACGACGAGGGCGCATCGTTTCACCAGGGCCCGGTCGACATGCCAGAGCCCCTGCCGGCGCAGGCCCTCGAAGAGCAGCCAGGCGTTGAGCCAGCCGGCGAGCGTGGTGGCGAGCGCGATGCCGCGCTCGGCGTAGAGCCAGAAGAGCACGAGGCTCAGAGCCGTGTTCGCGGCAGCCGAAAAGCCGGTGACGATCATCGGGGTGCGGGTGTTCTCGCGGGCGAAATAGCCGGGCGAGAACACCTTGATGAGCACGAAGGCGGGCAGGCCGAGCGCGTAGAGGCCGAGAACGGCGGCGACGCGCACGGTGGTCGTCGGGTCGAAGGCGCCGCGCTCGTAGATGAGGCGGATGATCGGCTCGGGGATGATGAACAGCGCCACCGCCGCCGGCACGGTGAGGAAGAGGGCGAATTCCAGCGAGCGGTTCTGCGTGTGCTGGGCCTCTTCCATGCGCCCGGCCTTGAGGGCGCGGGCGAGCTCGGGCAGCAGCACCACGCCGATGGCGACGCCCACCATGCCGAGCGGCAGTTGGTAGGGCCGGTCGGCATAGGTGAGGATCGACACGGCTCCGGGCTGGTAGGAGGCGATGGCCTGGCCGACGAAGAGGTTGATCTGGGTGATGCCGCCGATGAGCGCGGCGGGGCCGGCGAGCACGAGCAGGCGCTTCAGGCTCTTCGTCCAGCGCGGCCGGCGCAGCGCCACCGAGAAGCCGGCGAGGCGCATGGCGAGCGTGACGACGACGAGCTGGCCGATTCCGGCCACGAGCACGCCCCAGCTCATGAGGAAGCCGATCGTGCGCTCGTCGGCGCCCCGCCACCAGCACCAGGCGAGAACGCCGATCAGCGCGAAGTTGAGGATGGTCGGCGCCACGGCCGCGGCGAAGAAGCGGCGGAAGGCGTTGAGGATGCCCGACACCATCGCCATCATCGACATGCAGGCGAGATAGGGAAACATGATCCGCGAGAAGGCGACGGTGATCGCGAAGCGGTCCTCGCAGGAGAGCTGCTGGCGCAGCGTCTCGGGGTCGTCGATGCAGGCGGCGAGGCCCGGCGCGATCACGGTCTTCACCAGGAAGGGCATGAAGATCATGGCGGCAAGCGTGAGGATCGCGAGCACCGTGAAGAGCGTCGAGAAGACCTCGGCCGCGAAGCGCCGGGCGCCCTCCTCGCCCTCCTCCTCGAGCGAGCGCGCGAAGAGGGGAATGAACGCGGCGTTGAAGGCGCCCTCGGCGAAGAGCCGCCGGAATAGGTTGGGAAAGCGGAAGGCGAGGTTGAAGGCGTCGGCGACCGGGCCGATGCCCAGCGCGGACGCCATCATCATCTCGCGTGTGAAGCCGAAGACGCGGCTGACGAGCGTGGCGCCGCCGACGGTGGCGAACTTCTTCAGGAGGCTCAAGAGACGATTCCGAAGGCGACCGGCGAGGGCTTGGCGGAGGGCGACGAGACCTCGCCCTCGGGACTGTCGAAGACCGCGAGGAGGCGGCGACGGATGCGCTCGGTGCGGCCCTCGCCGGCGATCTTCAGGCCGAGGAGATCGGTGACGTAGAAGACGTCGACCACCTTCTCGCCGTAGGTGGAGATGTGGGCGGAGCGGATGTCGAGATTGAGGTCCGAGATCGCGCCGGTGAGGTCGGCCAGCAGCCCGGGCCGGTCGAGCCCCTCGACCTCGATCACGGTGAGGAGGTTGGAGAGGCCGTTGTCGACGTCGATGCGCGGCCGGAAGGCGAAGGAGGGCAGCACGCGCGGCGCGCGCCGGCGCGCCAGCATGGCCGGGATCGCCTCGCGCCCGTCCATCAGCGCCTCGATGTTGCGGGCGATGCGGCCGGCCCGGCGCAGCTCGTCCTCGTCGTCGGTGAACTCGCGGTTGACGGTGACGACGTCGAGCGCGCGCCCGTCGGTCATCGTGAAGATCTGCGCGTCGGCGATGTTGGCGCCGGCCGCCGCGCAGCCGCCCGCGATGATCGAGAGGAGGCGCGGATGGTCGGGCGCCAGCACGGTGATCTCGGTGATGCCGCGGAACCGGTCGGTCTGCGCCATGGTCGTGAAGCTGCGGCCCGCCCGGTCGGCGTCGCGCACGAACTCGGCGTGGCGCACCTGCTCGTCCACCGGCACGGTGAGGAGGTAGTTCTGGTAGTGCCCGTCGACGGCGCGGGTACGCTCCTCCTCGGCCCAGCCCTCCAGATGCGCGGCGAGCTGGCGGCGGGCATACTGGGTGCGCTGGTCGCGCGAGGTCTCGGAGAAGCCGCCGGTGAGCACCAGCTCGGTCTCGGCGTAGAGCGTGCGGATGAGCTGGCCCTTCCAGCCGTTCCAGACGCCGGGGCCGACGGCGCGGATGTCGCAGACGGTGACAATCATCAGGAGCTTCAGGCGGTCGAGGGTCTGCACCCGCTCGGCGAAGTCGCGGATCGTCTTGCGGTCGGTGAGGTCGCGCTGCTGCGCCGTCATCGACAGCACGAGATGGTCGCGCACCAGCCAGGCGACGAGCGCGGTCTCGCGCGCGTCGAGCCCGAAGCGCGGGCAGAGCTCGTAGGCGATGATTTCGCCGGCGATCGAATGGTCCTCCGGCCGCCCCTTGGCGATGTCGTGGAGGAGCAGCGCCACGTAGAGCGGCACGCGGTCCTTCACCGTGTGGACGATGGCGCTCGACACGGGAAGCTCCTCGCCCGAGACGCCGCGCTCCAGCCGCGACATCTCGGCGACGGTGCGCAGCAGATGCTCGTCCACCGTGTAGGAATGGTACATGTTGAACTGCATCATCGAGACGATCTTGCCGAACTCTGGGATGAAGCGGCCGAGGACGCCCGCCTCGTTCATCCGGCGTAAGTGCAGCTCGGGGTCGGTGCGGTCGGTGAGCACGTCGAGGAAGAGGGCGTTGGCCTCCGGGTTGGCGCGAAGCGAGGCGTCGATCAGGCGCAGCGAGCGGCGGATCAGCTTCAGCGCGTCCGGGTGGTATTCGAGCTGGTGCACCGCCGCGAGCTTGAAGATGCGCAGGAGGTTCACCGGGTCGGCGGCGAAGACGTGGCGGTCGGCGACGGTGATGCGGTCGTTGTCGACGAGGAAGGCGAGCGTACCGGGGATCGAGCGCGCGCGCCGGCGCAGCGAGCGCACGAAGGCGCGAAGGCCCGGCGCGTCCTTGGCCTTCTCGTCCTCGAGCGCGGCGCAGAAGATGCCGGTGAGGTCGCCGACGTCCTTGGCGATGAGGAAGTAGTGCTTCATGAAGCGCTCGACCTCGGTCAGCCCGGGATGGCTGCTGTAGCCGAGGCGACGGGCGATCTCGGGCTGGATGTCGAAGGAGAGGCGCTCCTCCGCCTTGCCGGCGAGAAAGTGCATGTGGCAGCGCACGGCCCAGAGGAAGTCCTCGGCCTTCTGGAAGATCTGCCCCTCGCGCCGCGAGAAGACGCCCTTGGCCACCAGCGCCTCGCGCGTGTCGACGCGGTAATGGTCCTTGGCGATCCAGAACAGCGTGTGGAGGTCGCGCAGGCCCCCCTTCCCTTCCTTGACGTTGGGCTCCACGAGATAGCGCGTGTCGCCGCTCTTGGCGTGGCGCGCGTCGCGCTCGGCGAGCTTGGCGGCGATGAACTCGCGGCCCGTGCCCGTCTGCACCTCGGCCTCGAAGCGGGCGCCGAGTTCCGCGAAGAGCGCCTCGTCGCCGCAGACCCGGCGGCGCTCCAGAAGCGCCGTGCGGATCGTGAAGTCGGTCTCCGACAGGCGCACGCATTCCTCCACCGAGCGCGTGGCGTGGCCGACCTTCAGGCCGAGATCCCAAAGGAGATAGAGAAGATACTCGGCCACCTGCTCGCCGAGCGCGGTCTGCTTGTAGGGCAGCAGGAACAGGAGATCGATGTCGGAGCCCGGCGCCAACGTGCCGCGCCCGTAGCCGCCGACCGCCAGGATCGCCATGCGCTCGCCGGCGGAGAGGTTGGGCGAGCCGAAGACGTGGTGCAGCGCGAACGCGTAGACGGCGCGGATGATCTCGTCCTGAAGGTGCGAGATGCGCGCCGCACAGGAGAGCCCGCCGCCATCCGCGAAGAGCATCTCCTGCGCCGCCTGGCGCCCATGCGCGTTGACGCCCTTGAGGATCTGCAGGACGCGGGCTCTCAGTTCCGGATCGCCGGCGCGAAGGCCGCCCTCCGGCCCGCCGAGCGCATCGAGCTCGGCGCGCAGCGCGGTGCCGTCGACGATCTCGCCGAGACGCAGCTCGTCGAGACGCAGCGCGCCGGAGCGCGAGGAACCGCCGCGCGGGGCGGATGCCTCACGTGGGCGGGTCGCGACCTTCGCCGTCGTCGCCGGAACCGTCATGTCGATGCCTTCCGTCAGGGGCCTGTCGCTATAGAGCATTTCGCCCGCTGACAAAACGTTGAGATCCGGCGACGGTCCCGCCGCCGGATCTCGCCTTCACTCGAATACGGTCGTTCAGGCGCCGACGATCGTGCCACCGTTGGGGTGCAGAACCTGCCCCGAGAAGTAGGAGGCGTCGTCGGAGGCGAGGAAGAGCAGCGCGGCCGCCACCTCGTTGGGCTGGCCGGCACGCTTCATCGGCACCTGGCTACCGAACTCGGCCACCGTCTCGGCGTCCATCGCCATCGGGATGAAGGGCGTCCAGATCGGGCCGGGCGCGACGCCGTTGACGCGGATCTTCTTGTCCATGAGGTTCATCGCCATCGAGCGCGTGAAGGCGGTGATGGCGCCCTTGGTCGAGGAATAGTCGATGAGGGTGTCGTTGCCCTTGTAGGAATTGACCGACGTCACGTTGACGATGGCGGCGCCCGGCTTCAGATGGTCGAGCGCGGCCTGCGTCATGTAGAAATAGCCGTAGATGTTGGTCTCGAAGGTCTTGGCGAGCTGCTCCTCGGAGATCTCGCGCAGGTCCTCTTTCTCTTCCTGGTGCGCGGCGTTGTTGACGAGGATGTCGAGCTTGCCGAACGCGGCGACGACCGTCTCGACCGCCTCGCGGCAGAAGGCCTTGGAGCGCACGTTGCCGGCGATCAGCATCGCCTTGCCCCCTTCCTTCTCGACCAGCGCCTTGGTCTCCTCGGCATCCTCGTCCTCGTCGAGATAGAGGATCGCGACGTCGGCCCCTTCGCGCGCGAAGGACACGGCCGTGGCGCGCCCGATGCCGCTGTCGCCGCCGGTGATGATCGCGGTCTTGCCCTTCAGCCGGCCGGAGCCGGGAAAGCGCGGCGCGTAGTCCGGCCGCGGGTCCATCTCGTGCTCAAGGCCGGGATCGCGGTCCTGGTGCTGGGGCGGAAAGTTCGTCATGTCGGCAGTCCCTTCACGTTCACAGACGGGCGGCGCACCGCCCGGGTCGCAGGGGGAAGCCGCCCGCCGCCGGGACGTTCCGCGAGCACGGAGCGCGGAAACCTTGGCCGGGCAAGGATGGCCAGGCGAGCGAGACGCTCGCCGGGAAGAGAGATCGAGGTGGGAACCGCGGCGTGCCCAGGTTCCCGTTCGGTGCCGTCTGGCCGGCGCAGGGGCGCGGATTAGCTCGCAGACGACGAAGGCACGATCCGCTCCTGCCACCGTCCCCCGCACCGCCGCGCCCGCTCGCCGAGGCTCGGAACCGAAACCGGAGATCCCCCATGCCCGAGCTTTCCCCCGCCCCCGACCATGCCGGACGCGACGCACGCATCGCGATCAACACCTACACGACGGTGCTGCGCCGGCCGAAAGTCCCCCACGAATTGTTCGCAACCTACTGGCGGGACGTCCATGGCCCGCTCTGCTCGCGCCTTCCCGGCCTCGGCTGGTACGTGCAGACCCATTTCGACCGCGAGCAGGATGCCCATCTCTTCCCGGCGATCGAGGGAATCGCGGCCTTCGCCGACTACGAACTGGACGGCGGCGTCGAGATCGGCTTCGAGAGCGTGGAGGGCCAGTCGGCCTTCGACGCCGCCTGCCCCATCCTCTTCGCCGACGAGCAGAACATGTTCGCCGCGACCGTCGCCTATGCCTTGCCGCGCGGCTCGACGACGCTGAAAGATCTCGTGGCCGAGCCCTCGCCGAACGGCGACGACGGCCTCGACCGGATCCACCTCCATTTCGGCGCCGTTCATACGGACGGCCCTGCCTTCGCCGAGCGCATCGACCGGTTCGCCCGTGCGCTCGCCGCCGAGGACGCGGTGCTCAAGGCGCGGCTCCACCTGCCCGAGGTCTACGACAACGCCGCGCCGGCGCCCCCGGCGCCGAAGGTCGACCACACCGTGCCGCCCGAGCGGGCGCGCATGGCCTTCCTGGAACTCGCCTTCGCCTCGCCGCGGACGCGGCGCACCTTCTACGCGTCCAATGCCTTCGCGGCGGCCGCTGCGGGTCTGGCCGACCATGTGGCCTTCGCCTCGGCCTTCGCCTCGGCCTTCGCGGTCAGCGGCGTCTACGTCTACGTGAGGGACGGGGCCCTGACGCTCGCGGGTCTGCGCGGCAGCCGCCCGGCCCAACTGATCGAACGCCTCGGCGCGATCAACCAGGTCGGCGACGACGTGTGCCACCTCCTGCGGACTGGCCGCCTCAAGGAGGCCGCGTAAACGACATGCGTCGGCGCGAGCGGTCGGCGTCGCTGGCGGCGCGGGTCGCGATGCGCGTTATTCGCGGCGCGGTCGAACGAATTGCCGGCTACGCGATTATAGCGGCAGACCAACGGTCGCGCTTGCAATCACCGCGGCCAGCTTTGAATCGAAGGAGACGACCGTCATGGACAAGAACCGGATCGAGGGCGCTGCCATGGAACTCGGCGGCAAGGTGCAGGGCGCGTTCGGCGATGCCGTCAACTCGGACCGCGATTCGGTGCAGGGCCGCGTGCGCGAGGCCGAGGGCGTCGCCCGCAACCTCTACGGCCAGGCCAGCGACACGCTGCGCGAGGCCGGTACCGAAGCCTCGCGCTACGCCTCGCATCTCTACGAGGATGCCGGCGAGTATGCGCGCGACGGCAGCCGCATCGTGCGCCGGCAGGTGCGCGAGAACCCGGTCTCGGCGCTCTTCGTCGCGGGCATCCTGGGCTTCCTGCTCGGGCTGATCGCGCGCGACCGCCACTGAGCGCCCTTTGCTTGCGGCCGCGCGCAGATCGGCGCCGCGGCCGCGAAGGCGCGCGGACCTTGCGTCGGACCCGGCCGGAAACATCCGTCAGTCGGCCGCCACGGGGCGGGCCCATCACGATCCCGCCGTCGATTGTTTCTGCGACGTCACGATTGCGGGCGCTTCCATCGCCGCCGGAAACATTCTCGCTCCGAATTGAAGAACGCCATCGACGCGACCGCCCCGTGGCGTCCGTTCGGTGGAATCCGTTCAACCCGCTCCCGCCAGCCCCTTCAGCCGATAGAGCGCCTCCAGCGCCTCGCGCGGGCTCATCGCGTCGGGATCGATGCGGGCGAGTTCCGCGAGCGCGGCGGGGGGGGCGGCCGGCGCTGCGGGCCGGGCGTTGAGCGCGGCGAAGAGCGGCAGATCGTCGATGAAGGCGGTGCGGCGCTCGCCTTGTTCGCTCTTTTCCAGCTGCGTCAGAACCTGGCGGGCCCGCTCCACCACCGCCGGCGGCAGGCCGGCGAGGCGCGCCACCTGGATGCCGTAGGAGCGGTCGGCGACGCCGGCCGTCACCTCGTGGAGGAAGATCACCTCGCCCTCCCACTCCTTCACCCTCACCGTGGCGTTGGAAAGGCGCTTGAGGCGCGCGGCGAGCGCCGTCATCTCGTGGAAATGCGTGGCGAAGATCGCCCGGCAGCGGTTCACCTCGTGGAGATGCTCCACCGCCGCGAAGGCGATCGACAGGCCGTCGTAGGTCGCCGTGCCCCGGCCGATCTCGTCGAGCACCACGAGCGTCCTCTCGCTCGCCTGGTTGAGGATCGCGGCGGTCTCGACCATCTCCACCATGAAGGTCGAGCGCCCCTCGGCGAGATCGTCGGAGGCGCCGACGCGGGAGAAGAGGCGATCGACCACGCCGATATGGGCCGAGGTCGCGGGCACGAAGGCGCCGATCTGCGCGAGCACGGCGATGAGCGCGTTCTGGCGCAGGAAGGTGGACTTGCCGCCCATGTTGGGGCCGGTGATCAGCCAGATGGCGCCGCCGCCCTTGCGGCCCGAGCCGGCGGGCGGCGAGAGATCGCAGTCGTTGGCGACGAAGCGTGGCCCCGCCGACGCCTTCAGCGCCGCCTCCACCACCGGATGGCGACCGCACTCGACGCGGAAGGCGAGACTGGCGTCCACGACCGGGCAGCACCAGTCGGCGGCGACCGCCAGATCGGCGAGTCCGGCCGAGACGTCGAGCACGCCGAGCGCGGCCGAGGCGCGCTGCAGCGCCGGCGCTTGCGCCAGAACGGCGGCGCGCAGCGCATCGAAGGCCTCCAGCTCCAGCCGCAGCGCCTCCGTGGCGGCCTCGCGGATGCGCGTCTCGAGATCGGCGAGTTCCAGCGTCGAGAAGCGCATGGCCGAGGCCAGCGTCTGGCGATGGGTGAAGCCGCGCCCCTCCTCCTTGGGCACGGCGAGGAGCGTCGGCCCCTGCGCCTCCGGCACCTCGACGAAATAGCCGAGCACGTTGTTGTGCCGGATCTTCAGCGCACGAAGGCCGGTCTCGCTCGCGTAGCGCGCCTGCAACTCGGCGACGACGCGGCGCGAATGGTCGCGCAGCGCCAGCGCATCGTCGAGCGCGGGCAGCGCCCCGGCGCGGATGAAGCCGCCGTCGCGCCGGTTCACCGGCAGCGCGTCGCCGAGCGTCGCGGTGAGCCACTCGGCGAGCGCCGTGGGCAGCGCCGCGAGGTCGCGGAGCGCCTGTCCGAGTTCGCGCGGCAGGCCCGGCGCGGCTTCCAGGGCAGCGAGATCGGCGGCGCGCCGCAGCGCCTCGGCCAGCGCGCCGAGATCGCGCGGGCCGCCGCGGTCGAGCGAGAGGCGGGCGAGCGCGCGTTCGAGATCGGGCAGGCCGCGCAGCGTCTCGCGCAGCGCCTGGCGCAGGCCCGCCTCCGCGACGAAGAAGCCGACGCTGCCCTGGCGCTCGGCGATGTCAGCGGGGTCGGTCAACGGAAAGGCGAGCCGCGCCGCCAGCAGCCGTGCGCCCGCGCCCGTGACGGTGCGGTCGATCGCGGCGAGGAGCGAGCCGCTCCGCTTGCCGCTCGCGGTGCGGATGAGTTCGAGGCTGGTGCGCGTCGCCGCGTCGATGCGCAGGAACGAGCCGGCCTCGACGCGCTCGGGCCGCGCCAGCGCCGGCCGCGCCTTCAGCTGCGTGCGGCCGAGATAGGCGAGAAGCGCGGCGGCGGCCGCGAGCTCGGGCCGTCCGAAGGCGCCGAAGCCCTCCAGCGTCGCCACCTCGTAGAAGCGGCAGAGGCGCTCGGTGGCGGTGGCGCCGTCGAAGAGCTGCGCGGGCTCGAAGCGCACGCGCCGCCCGAGCCGCGCGAAGAGCGGCGCCAGGCGCTCGTCGCGCGAGAGCGTGTCGGGCACCACGATCTCGGAGGGCTCCACCGCCGCGATGTCGGCGCCCAGCGCCTCCAGCGTCGAGGCCGCGACCCGGAAGGAGCCGGTGGAGAGGTCGCTCCAGGCGAGCGCCCATTCGCCGTCCGCCCCGCCGAGGCGCGCCATCGCCATCAGGTGGTTGGGCCGGCCGGGTTCGAGCAGCGTCTCCTCGGTGATCGTGCCGGGCGTGACGAGCCGCACGACGTCGCGCTTCACCACCGACTTCGAGCCGCGCTTGCGCGCCTCGGCCGGGTCCTCCACCTGCTCGCAGACGGCGACGCGGAAGCCCTGCGCGATGAGCTTCTGCAGGTAGTCGTCAGCCGAGACCACGGGCACGCCGGCCATCGGGATGTCGGCGCCCAGATGCTTGCCGCGCTTGGTCAGCGTGATGCCGAGCGCGCGCGAGGCCTCCACCGCGTCGTCGAAGAACAGCTCGTAGAAATCGCCCATCCGGTAGAAGAGCAGGCAGTCGGCATGCGCCGCCTTGATCGCCAGAAACTGCGCCATCATCGGCGTCGACGCCGGCTCGGGGGCACCGGCTTCAAGATCGCGGTCGGGTCGCAGGATTTCCAGCATGCGTCAGGGATAGCCGAGGGGAGGCTGCGAGGGAAACCGCCGGGCGGCTCGGTGCGTCGACACTCCCCAGGATTCACAGGCCCTCCCCCAGCACCGACGCCGATCTCGCGCGGCCGATCTGCCGTGCGTTCAGCCTCTATTCAGCGCGCACCTGCGAAAAGCCTCGTGCGGCTGCGGCGGGAGTTGCTTTCCAACCTCGTGCCGCCAACCTATGTTGCACCGACGCAACCTCACCCGACCGACGGCCGACGCGCCGTCCCGCGAAAGAGCCCCATGAGCCAGATCCGCCACGACCTCCTGCGTTTCCTTCGAGCCGGCGCGCTCGGAGCGACCGCGATCGTCGCGCTGGCGGGCGCCGACGCGGCGCGGGCGCAGACCGGCGAGACCGTCAACGTCCACCAATACGCGGTCGACCATCCGGTCGCCGACGTGTCGATCCCGTTCACCCCCTCGCTCGGCGCCTCCGTGCCGCAATCGGTGCAGCTGGCGACGATCGGCGAGAACCCGGTCTACGGGTATTTCTACTACGAGGGGCGCCCGATCATCGTGGAGATGGCGACCCGCGCCGTGGTGCGCCTCGACTAAAAACGGGCGCGGCAGGAGCGCCGGTCTCGATCGGCGGCCGTCCTCGTTCGAAGGTCAGGCCGCGCTGCGGCCGGCCTCGCCGCCGAAATGGGCGATGTAGCGCTGCTTGATGTTCTCCACCGGCAGCACCACGAGCACGTCGGTCGTGTTGAACTGGCGGTCCACCACCGCGTCCTCGCCGATATAGCCGCCGAGGCGCAGATAACCCTTGAGGAGAGGCGGCAGGCCGCCGAGCGCACGCTTGGGGTCGGCGCAGACCGCCGAGGCCGCGAGGCGCACGCGGCGCTCGGGGACGGCAGCGACGCGCCAGTCCTCGGGGGCGCCCGCGTTGTCGCGCAGGAAGGCGAGCGGCGCGGCGAGCGCCGCCGTGTCAGTGCCGCTCAGCGAGGCGCAGCCGAACAGGACGTCGATCCGGTGTTCGAGGATATAGGCGTAGATGCCCTGCCAGAGCAGCTCCACCGTGCGCTTGGAGCGGTAGTCCTTGAGGACGCAGGAGCGGCCGAGCTCGAGGAAGCGCTTGCCGGGATGGCGCGCCACCAGCCCGTCGATCTCGAACTCCTGCGCGGTGTAGAAGCCACCGGTGTTGCGGGCCTGCGACTGGCGCAGCAGCCGGTAGGTGCCGACGATCTGGCCGGCGGTCTCGCCCGCCCGCGCGCGGTCGAGCACGAGGAGATGGTCGCAGTTGCGGTCGAACACGTCGCGGTCGCGCCGCGTCATCTTCTGGATCGGCGAGGCCTTGGCGTTCATCTCCTCGTAGAAGACGTGGTAGCGAAGCTCCTGCGCGGCGCGGACCTCGTCCTTGGAGCGGGCGAGCCGAACCTCCATCGAGCCGAGCTGGCCGAGCACCGGCGAGTTGGGGTCGAGCGGCAGGTCGGTGCGGCGCTGCGAGGCCGGAAGCATCGACTTCATGATCGTTCCCAGCGGCTCCGCGATCCGCGCGACCCTGGCGGTGCGCGTCTCGATCCTGACATAGGCACCCATCGTTCAACTCCCGTCCCGCGCCGCTCGGCCACGCCTGCCCGATAGCGAGCGAGCGCGACAGGCGCATGACGGCCGATCGGCCCGTGACGGTCAGACTGGCGCGCGATGGCGCCGAAATGGTGGCGGGATCAAGTCCGCGTGACCGCGAGACGGGTGTCCGTCGAGCGATCAGGTCGGCTCGGCCTCGCCGCGCTTGCGGCGCCGTGCCACCACGAACTCGTCGAGAAGGATGAGCGCGGCGCCGATCGTGATGAAGGCGTCGGCGAGGTTGAAGACCGCAAAGCTCCAGACCGGCGTGTGGAAGAGGATGTAATCGACGACGTAGCCGAGCGACACGCGGTCGACGAGATTGCCGATCGCCCCGCCGACGATCACCGCGAAGCCGATCTGGCTGAGGCGGCGTTCGGGCGGCGTGTTCCACCAGAGCCAGCCGACGAAGGCGAGCACCATTGCGGCGAGCCCGGCGAGCCCGAGCCCGTGCAGGTCGTTCAGCATCGAGAAGGCGATGCCCTCGTTGCGGGCGTGGAAGAGGGCCAGAAAGGGCAGGATCTCGATGGCCTCGCCGAGACCCATATGCTCCACCACGAGGCGCTTCGCGAGCTGGTCGGCGGCGACCGCCAGCGCAACGAGGGTGAAGCCGGAGAAAAGGCGCGCGATCACAGCTTGAGGCTCCCCCGGCGCGCCTCGAAGATCATCAGGCCGGTCGCCACCGCAAGGTTGAGGCTGTCGGCGCGCCCGACCTGGGGAATGCGCACCAGCGTGTCGCAGGCCCCCGCCAGCGGCTCCGACAGGCCCGACTGCTCGTTGCCCATGACCAGCATCGTCGCGCCCTTGCCGTAGGCGGGCGTTCGATAGTCGGTCTCGCCGCGCATGTGGGTGCCGACCACCAGCCCGCCGAAGCCCTTGCGCATGGCGAGGAAGGCTGGCTCGTCCATCCGCGCCACGGGCACCGAGAAGATCGAGCCCATCGTAGCGCGCACCGCCTCGAGCGAGAACGGATCGACGCATTCGCCCACCAGCACCACGCCGCGCGCCCCCGCGGCATCCGCGGTGCGCAGGATCGTGCCGAGATTGCCGGGGTCGCGCACCCGGTCGAGCACCACGAGCAGCCCGTCGCGCCCGAGATCGATCCGCTCCGCCCGCACCGCCTTCTGGCGGAAGACGCCGATGGCGCTCTGCGGATTGTCGCGCCGGGCGATCGCGGCCAGCACCTTGTCGCTCGCCTCCAGGAGATCGGCGCCGACCGAGACGGCGCGCGCCGCGGTCTTCGAGAGAAGCTCGTTGTGAAGCTGCGACCTCGCGACGATCAGCGTCTCAAGCTGCCAGCCGGCGTCGAGCGCGTCGATGGCGAGCTTCAGCCCCTCGGCGAGGAAGAGGCCCGTCTCCTCGCGGTGCTTCTTCAGGGCGAGGTTGCGGATGTCCTTGACGATCGGGTTGGAGACGCTCGTCACCTCCTTGACGCGGCCGGGCGCGACGGTCGCCGGCTTCTGTTCGGGGCGGCGGGAAGGCGGGGCGGCGTCGTCGCGGTCTCGGGTCAAGCGGACACCCATCTGGAAAAGAGCGAGGTGGAGAGAAGGCGGGCGTCCTCGCCCGCCTCGCGGATCACGAGTTCGCCCGATTCGACCCGCCCGCCGAGGCCCCGGCACTGCTCGCCCATGAGGGCGGCGAGCGAATAGAAGGACGAGCGAATGGAATAGGCGGTCAGCACGAGCGCCAGCGGGCGCTCCGAGAGAAGCCGGCGCATGAGCGAGAGGAGATAGGGCAGGTCCTCGAAGATCTGCCAGACCTCGCCCTTCGGCCCGCGCCCGAATTTCGGGGGATCGAGGAGGATGACGTCGTAGCGCGAGCCGCGCTTGGCCTCGCGCTCGGCGTAGCGCACGGCGTCCTCGCAGATCCAGCGGATCGGCCGCTCCGCGAGACCGGCGATCTCGGCGTTCTCGCGGGCCCAGGCGATGGCGCGCTTGGAGGCGTCGACATGCGTCACCTCCGCGCCGGCGCGCGCCGCGAGCAGCGAGGCGAGCCCGGTGTAGCCGAAGAGGTTGAGGACGCGCACCGGCTCGGCGCCCGCGCCCCGCGCCGCCTCGATCGCGTCGGTCATGAAGCGCCAGTGGACGGTCTGCTCGGGAAACACGCCGACATGGCGGAACGAGGTGAAGCGGCCGAGATAGGGCAGCGCGTCCTGACGCATCGGCCAGGTCTCGCCGATGTCGGTGCGGGAGAAGCGCCAGCGCCCGGTGCCTTCCTCGTCGGTGTCGCCGGTGAAGACGGCGTCGGCACGCTCCCAGTCGACGCCGACACGGCGCGGCCAGATCGCCTGGTTCTCGGGGCGTCGGATGGTGAGCGTCCCGTAGCGCTCGAGCTTCTCGCCGTCGCCGGAGTCCAGAAGCGCGTAGTCGGCGGTGGGCTCGACGGTGAGCACCAGCGGCGCGCGAAACTCGGGCCGCGGCCCGGCGGGCCAGACGACCGGCGGTCGGTCGCGGCGGCCCTCGCTCGCCCGCTCCTCGGCGCTCGGGCGCGGCGGCGCGGGCTCAGGAGCCAATGCAGCGGCCGGTGCCGGGCGGCGAGTTCGCTCGGCCGTCTCCGGGCGTCGGGGCGCGCCGGCGGCGCCCGGTCGGCCCTCGCGCCGGGGTGCGCCCGCGCCGCGCTTGTCGTTTCGGTTCTTCGTCATCGCACCGCTCTTAGCCCAAGGGGCGGGACCGCCGCAAACCGGGGGAGCCGCCTAGAGCCCAAGAAACGGCGGGAGGGGCGTGGATGGCGCCGGGAAGCGCTTGTGAAAGGCGGCTTGCAGCGCCAATCTCCCGGCAGCCGGCCGTTCGAAGCCGGCGGCGAAGTCCGGGAGAGACCGACGATGGATCTGCAAGGCGAACACCGCATCCCCGCCCCCCGCGAGACGGTCTGGACGCTGCTCAACGACCCGGAGGTGCTCAAGGCCTGCATTCCCGGCTGCCAGTCGCTGGAGATCACGGGCGAGAACCGGATGGCGGCCACCGTGGTGGCCAAGGTCGGGCCGGTGAAGGCGACCTTCGCGGGCGAGGTGCGGCTCGAAAACATCGTCGCCCCCGAAAGCTATTCGATCACCGGCGAGGGCAAGGGCGGCATCGCGGGATTCGCCTCGGGCGGCGCGGACGTGCGCCTCGTGGAGGACGGCACGGACACCGTGCTCACCTACGTCGTCAAGGCGCAGGTCGGCGGCAAGATCGCCCAGCTCGGCGGACGGCTGGTGGATTCCAGCGCCAAGAAGCTGGCGACGCAGTTCTTCGATTGCTTCGCGGCACGCTGCGTGGCCGGCGATGACGCGGTGACGGTGGGCTGACGCTAAGCCGAATCACCCGGCGAGGAGCGCCCTCTCGGCATTCCTGAACTCGTCAGATCGAGCCGATCGACGGCGCAGGCCAGTCGACTGCCCCGGTATCGCCCATCGGCACTACGGCGTCGCTTCGCTGCCGTAGTCCATGGGACTTGCGTTGATATCTCGATGCTTTCGCGTCTGTCGCGCGACAGCGTCTCGCCTCAGGCGGCGACGCCGGGTCCGGTGAGCGCGCGAGACGTCGAGGCAGGCGTCATCGCGTTCGCCAAGGCCGCCTGCTTCGCCACGTCCTCGCGATCGCGCTCCTCGCGCAGGCGACGCAGGCGCTCGTTGGAGAGTTCGACCTCGTGGCGCAGGTTCTCGACCTCGCGCCGGCGGCGGGCCGACTTGGCGCGGTAGTGGCTCTGCGTCATCCAGGTGCCGAGGCCCCCGAGCAGCAGGCCAGCGATCAGCGATCCGATGAGCAGCACGAAGAGCGGCGCCTGGAAGGCCAGCTGCGGCAACGTGCCGATGGGATCGAGCGAGACGCTGATGTCCTCGCGATTGGCGACGCAGAAGACCACGAGCAGAATCGCCAGCGGCACCAGGACGATGAAGGACACGATCTTCGAGATCATCGGCGTTGGGTTCCCGCAAGCGTGGTCTGTTCGCACGAACCAGCCGCGCCGGATCGTCGGGTGAGACATAACGGCCAAACGTTCGGCGTCAATCGGGGGCGGCGTCAATCGCGGGGACGTCGATCGAGCGGGCAACGAGCCGAGCGGAGCGTGCGGGAGCCAGCCGGGCCGACATCGCGGCAGATCTGTCGGCCACAGAACCGGTGTCACGCCCGGCCTTCCGGCAGAGGCGGCGATCGAACCACCGGGGGGCAACCATGGGCACCCGCCGTGTCGTGGCCGATGGGTACGAGCAGGGCCGCCCCACGGCCGGTATTCTCGCTCGACCCGCCGTCAGTCGGCCGCGCTCAGGCGTCCTCGTTCAGCCGCTCGCGCAGTTCCTTGCCGGTCTTGAAGAAGGGCACCCACTTCTCCTCCACCGCCACCGATTCGCCGGTGCGCGGGTTGCGCCCGGCGCGCGGCGGCCGGTTCTTGATGGAGAAGGCGCCGAAGCCGCGCAGCTCGACGCGGTTTCCATCGCACAAAGCCTGCGTGATCTCGTCGAAGATCGCGTTGACGATCGTCTCGACGTCGCGCTGGTAGAGATGGGGGTTGCGACTGGCGATGATCTGGACGAGTTCGGACTTGATCACGGCGTTTCCTCGAGCCTCCGGCGGCGTGGGACAGATCGGCGCCGGGCTTCGACCTTGCGACAAACCTATCGATAAATCAACAGGTTGCAGACCACTCGGGATACAACTCAGCGGGCCGGAGGCTGCCAGAGCGACACCATCCCGTCAAGGTGACCGGCGGCCCGCGACAGCGCCTGCCCGAGATCCCCGGCCTTCGGGTCGAGCCCGGCCATCTCGTAAAGCGCGGCGCGTGCGCCGGTGAGGAAGCCGAAGCGCCCATCGTCGGACTTCGGCTCGCGCTCGACGATCTCGAGGCCGCGCGGCACGCCGCGCTCCTCCTCGAACCAGCGGCGCAGCTCGGCCTCGCCGCCGAGCGCATCGACGAGGCGGTTGGCGAGGCCCTGCTCGCCCGTGAACACCGAACCGTCGGCGAGCGTGCGCACCTCAGCCTCGCTCATGGCGCGGCGCTCGCCCACGAGGCGCACGAACCAGGCGAAGGAATTGTCGACGAGGCGGCCGATCATCTCGCGCGCGCCGGGCGCGGCGGGCGCGAAGGGCGAAGGCTCGGCCTTCAGCGGCGCCGACTTCACGGCGTTCACGTCGACGCCGATGCGCCCGAGCAGCACGGAGGCGTCGACATACTGGAAGATGACGCCGATCGAGCCGACGATCGAGGAATGATGCGCGACGATCCGGTCGCTCGCCATCGCCACCATGTAGCCGGCCGAGGCCGCGAGCGTGCCGACCTCGGCCGCCACGGGCTTCACCTCGGCGAGCGCGCGCACGGCATGGAACAGCGTCTCGCCGCCCACGGTGGTGCCGCCGGGCGAATCGACCTTGACGATCACGGCGCGCACGCTCCGGTCGTCCTTCAGGTCTTCGAGGAGGTCGAGCATGTCCTCGTCCTCGGTGATGAGGCCGCTGATCTCGACGCGCGCGATGCGATCCCCGACGCCCCCGGCACCCGGCCGCCAGCCGGAGGCCGCGGCGGCAGCCAGGGCGGCGAGGCCGAGGGCGAGCACGGCCGCAAGGCGCCAGAACCCCAGCTTGCGGCGAAGCCGACGACGATCGATGATGCCCTGCGCGTCCATGTCGTCGCTTCCGTTCCCGCCTCGCGGGGCGTTGCCTCGCCCGCGGCCGGAGCGATACGATGGCCGCCATCGCTTCACAAGGCGGGGCTACGACCGGCGAACCGTCGCTTAACCATGTAAAAACCCCATATACGCTAGAAGGGAGCGTCGCGGGGGACGACAGGCAGCGCGCCCCGCACGACCGCCGCCCTTTTCGCGCCGCGACCCATTCGAGGAAACAGGACAAAACTTGGACGGCAGCAACGACCAGAGGAACCGCGCGCGCAGCGACAACACGCAGACGATCCGCGTCGGCGACGCGCCGCTGTCGCAGCGCTCCGAACGCGAGTTCCAGCGGGCCGACCGGCACAGCCGAACCGTGCGCTGGCTCAAGGTCGGCCTGCCGACGCTCGCCACGCTCATCGTCGCCGGCGCGCTCCTCGCCACTTGGCTGGCGCGCACGCTGCCGGCCGACGTCGCCTTCGCCTCCACCAGCATCGTCGACGGGCGGCTGGTGATGCAGGACCCGCGCATGTCCGGCATCGACGGCAACGAGCGGCCCTATTCGATGATCGCCGACCGCGCCATCCAGGCGCTCGGCGGATCGGGCATCGATCTCGAAGGCGTCAACGCCAACGTCTCGATCGACGAGAACACCACGGCGACGCTGAGAGCGACGAAAGGTCGCTACGAGACGCAGGCCAACACGCTGCGGCTCTTCGACCAGATCTCCGTGGAGACCTCCAGCGGCATCCGCCTGACGCTCGCCAGCGCCGACGTGTCGCTCGCCGACGGCCGGATGACGGGTACCGGCCCGGTCGACATCACCACGCCCAGCCAGCGGCTGGAAGCGGGCAACGTCGTGGTCTCGCAGGGCGGCAAGGCCGTGTCGTTCCGCGACCGGGTGAAGCTGACGCTGCTGCCGAACGCCCCCGCCGATTCCAGTCCTGCCCCTGCCCCTTCCCAAGCCACCGGGGCCGAGCCCCTCTCCAGCGAGCCCTCCCCATGATCGCGATCCTTCGGCCCCCTACCGCTTCCTTTCTGGCCGTTCCCCTCCGCGCCGTCCCTCTCGTCGTCGCTCTCGGCCTCGGCCTTGCCGGGCTGGCCTCGCCCGCCCTCGCCCAGCAGAGCCCGGGCCTCGGCTCCTCCTTCGGCGGCCTGCAGGTGCAGGGCGACCAGCCGATCGCCATCGAATCGAACCAGCTCGACGTCGACGACGCGCAGGCGCTCGCCACCTTCTCGGGCGACGTCAGCGTCCGTCAGGGCCAGACCTCGATGAACGCCGAGAAGCTGCTCGTGCACTACGTGCGCAAGGCCGAGACGCCGGCCGCCGGCGCCGCCCCAGCGGCCCAGCCCGCCTCCACCGGCAGCAACATGCCCGGCGGCTCCAGCGACATCAGCCGCCTGGAGGCCACCGGCAAGGTGACGATCAAGTCCGCCGACCAGGTGGCCACCGCCAACCGCGCCGATTTCGACATGGCGACGCAGGTCGCGGTGCTTTCGGGCGACGTGGTGCTGAGCCAGGGCAAGAACGTCGCCACGGGCTGTGTGCTGCGCATCAAGATGGACACCGGCGTCGCCCGCCTGCAGAGCAAGGATTGCGGCGGCGCTTCGGGCGGCGGGGGTGCGGGCGGGCGCGTGCGCATGCTGCTGACGCCGGGCGCCGGCCAGCCCTGAGCCTCCCGACCGGGCGGGCCGCCGGATCCGATGTCCGATCCGGCCCGAACGGCCGTGCGGGCCGGACGCCGTCGCGGCGCCGTTCGATCCCGCACGGCCCGATCTCGGGCGAGTCCGATTTGAGGGGCGGCCTGACACCGGCCTGCCTCGCCCGGGGCCTGACATTTCCGCGTGATCCCGCCCCGTCCGGGCGCCGGGATCCTTCCCCTTCGAGGACGCCGCGTTGACCCGACCCTCCGACATCACCGCCGCCGACGGGTTTCCCGCCGCCCGTCCCGCAGCAGAGGGGCGCCCGGAGGCCCGGTGGGAGTCCGATCCGGCAGCGCCGGACGCCCGCGACCTCGACCCGCGCTCCGGCCTTCCCGGCATCGAGACGGGGCGCACGCCCGCCGAGAGCCACCCGTCCGCCGGCACGCTGGTGGCGCGCGGCATCACCAAGACCTATCGCGGCCGGCGCGTCGTCGACAGCGTCGACGTGGCGGTGCGGCGCGGCGAGGCGGTGGGCCTGCTCGGGCCGAACGGCGCGGGCAAGACGACCTGCTTCTACATGATCACCGGCCTCGTGCCGGTGGATGGCGGGCGCATCGAGCTCGACGGCCACGACATCACGGCCGTGCCGATGTATCGCCGCGCCCGGCTCGGCATCGGCTACCTGCCGCAGGAGGCCTCGATCTTCCGCGGTCTCTCGGTGGAGGACAACATCCGCGCCGTGCTCGAGATGGTGGAGCCGAGCAAGCCCGAGCGCGAGCGCCAGCTCACCGCGCTGCTCGAGGAGTTCCGCATCGCGCATCTGCGCAAGCAGCCCTCCACGGCGCTCTCGGGCGGCGAGCGGCGGCGCTGCGAAATCGCCCGCGCGCTCGCCTCGCGTCCCACCTTCATGCTGCTCGACGAGCCCTTCGCCGGTGTCGATCCGATCGCCGTCGCCGACATCCAGGAGCTGGTCCGCCACCTCACGCGGCGCGGCATCGGCGTGCTCATCACCGACCACAACGTGCGCGAGACGCTCGGCCTCATCGACCGCGCCTACATCATGCATGCCGGCGCGGTGCTGACGCATGGCCGCCCGCAGGACATCGTGAAGGACGCCGACGTGCGCCGCATTTATCTCGGCGAGCAGTTCACCTACTAGAGCCTTTTGCGTGAAAGCCACGTCGGCTTTCATGCGGGACGATGCGGCCAACAGAGACCTGGAGTGGATGCGGTGAACCCGTTCGCCGGATCGGTTCCCGGTCGCGCCGCTTGCGTTGCGGTCCCCCCTTTCGCGCCCGCTGCTGCTTCGTGATCGCGCAGCGTGCCCGCGCGTGAGTCATGCCTCGCTTGACAAGCAAGTTCGGGACCAGTCTCCTGTGCCTGAGCCGGCACTGCCGGCGCGTCGGTCCCTACCGGCGCAACCACGCCCGGAGGGAGGCAGGACGGATCATGAACCTGTCGGTCGGTCTCCAGGTCCGCCAGAGCCAGTCTCTGGTGATGACGCCGCAGCTGCTTCAGTCGATCCGCCTGCTTCAGTTCCACCATGTCGAGCTTCAGGCCTTCCTCGAACGCGAGGCGGAGGCCAATCCGCTGATCGAGCTCGCCGCGCCCGGCCTCGACCCTTCGGGCGAGGCGCCGTTCGGCGACGCTTCGACCGGCACGGACGGCGACGCGCCGCCGGTCTGGGCCGCGGAGGCGCCGCCCGGCGCGGTGACGGGCGAGGACGGCGGCGCGCAAGCCTTCACCGATGCCACCCATTCCGGTGCCCTGCCGCATCCCGACGACGGCGAGGCGTTCCTGGCCGCACCACGCGAGCTGGTGCGCGGGGGAGCAGGCGCCGGCGAAAGCGGCTTCGACGATCGCCTGGAAGGCCTTGCCGAGGCGCCAGCCTCACGCTCCGCTCACGCCGTAACGGAGATCGCCGACATCATCGCCGACGCACGCGAGCGGCGGATCGCCGAATGGGTGTTCGCCGATCTCGACGAGGCCGGCTACTGCCCGGCAGACTGGGCGGAGCGCGCCGAGCGCCTCGCCCTGCCGCGCGCGGCCGCCGAGGCGATGCTGGCGCGGCTGCAGGCGGCGGCGGAGCCCGCCGGGCTCTTCGCGCGCGACCTCGCCGAATGCCTTGCGATCCAGCTGCGCCGCCGCGGCCGGTTCGATCCGGTGATCGCCGCGGTGCTGGCGCATCTGCCGCTGCTCGCCCGGCGCGACTTCGCCGCGCTCGCCCGGCTCACCGGCGAGGACGAGGCCGGGCTTCTCGACATCCTGCGCGAGATCCGCACGCTCGATCCGCGCCCCGGCGCAGGCCTTGGGATCGGCGCCGGGCTCGGGCGGACCGAGGCCGTGCTGCCGGACGTCGTGGTGCGGGCGATGGCGAACGGGGCGGGCTGGCAGGTCGACCTCAACGCCGCCGCCTTTCCCCGTCTCCTCGTCGACCAGCGCTACGTGCAGACCGTGCTGGCCGGCGAGCCCACCGCCGACGAGCGCGCCTTCGTCAGCCGCTGCCAGCAGAACGCCACTTGGCTGGCGCGCTCGCTCGATCAGCGCGCCCGCACCATCCTGAAGGTCGCCACCGAGATCGTGCGCCGCCAGGACGGCTTCCTTCACGAAGGCGTGTCCGGCCTCAAGCCGATGACGCTGATGGACGTCGCGGAGGCCGTCGGCCTGCACGAATCCACCGTCAGCCGCGTCACCGCCAACAAGTTCATGGCGACCCCCCGGGGCACGGTGGAGATGAAGTTCTTCTTCACCGTGGCGATCGCCGCCAGCGATGGCGGCGAGGCCCATTCGGCCGAGAGCGTGAAACTGCGCATCGCCCGGCTGATCGGTGCGGAAGGGCCCGGCGCCGTGCTCTCCGACGACGACATCGCCGCCGCCCTGAAGGGCGAGGGCATCGACCTCGCGCGCCGCACGGTGGCCAAATATCGCGAGGCGCTCGGCCTGCCCTCCTCGGTGCAGCGCCGCCGCGAGATGAACGCTCGGCGTCTCGCCGGCTGAGCGAAACCGGGTGCCCGCCCGGCCCGCCCGCTTGGCTTCCCACCGGCGCACCGGCGCGAAATTCGTCGCCTCCCGCCCGGTTCGCTCTATCGCCCGCTCCAGAATTGGTCTCGAATGGCCGGCGTGCCGGCGCCTGGAACGAAAGGCGGCGGGAAGCCTTCGAAAGAGGGAGCGCCCGTCTTCGATCTCGTTCCCCGTGGAGGACGGTCGCCGGCTGATTGGAAGGAGAATCGCATGGGACTTCGTGTTACGGGCCGACACATGGACGTCGGCGAGGCCTTTCGCACCCGCATCGAGGAGCGCCTGGACGAGCAGGTCGGAAAGTATTTCGACGGCAAGTTCACCGGGTCCGTCGTGGTGTCGCGAGAGGCGTCGCGATACGCCACCGACTGCACGCTGCATCTCGACAGCGGCGTGTATTTCCAGGCCGCCGGTGAATCCCACGATCCCGAGTCCAGCTTCATCGAAGCGATGGAGAAGATCGAAAAGCGCCTTCGCCGCTACAAGCGCCGGCTGAAGGACCACAAGGCCGCCGCCAACACCTCGCGCGAGGTCGCCTACACCGTGATCTCCTCGGTTCCCGACGAGGACGAGGAGGTCGCCGAGGACTTCGCGCCCGCCGTGATCGCCGAGACCTCGCTGATCGTGGGCACGATGAGCGTCGCCAACGCCGTGATGGAACTCGACCGGCGCGACAGCCCGGTGGTGGTGTTCAAGAACGGCATGACCGACGAGGTGAACATCGTCTATCGCCGGCCGGACGGGAACATCGGCTGGATCGACCCCTCGACATTGCGCGCCAAGGTCTGATACCCGGCGCACCCATCGGACGGGTGGTGGCCAGAGCGGCCGCTACCCGTCCCACGCGTACCGACCCCGGCGGGCGACCGCCGGCGGGCCGGGGTCGATCCACCGACGGGTGTCGGCGCGACGGCGTCAGGCGAAGGGCAGACCGAAGTTGCATCTCTCCGACCTCATCGCCGAAGACGCCATCCTTCCCGGCCTTCGCTCGCATTCCAAGAAGCAGGTTCTGCAGGATCTCAGCGAGCGGGCCGCCCTTCTCACCGGCCTCGAGGCGCGGGAGATCTTCGAGACGGTACTGGCGCGCGAGCGGCTGGGCTCCACCGGCATCGGCAACGGCATCGGCATTCCCCACGGCAAGCTCGCCACGCTGCCGCGCATTCGCGGCGTCTTCGGCCGCCTGATCAAGCCGGTAGACTTCGAGGCGCTGGACGACCAGCCGGTGGATCTCGTGTTCCTGCTGATCGCCCCGGAAGGGGCGGGCGCCGACCACCTGAAGGCACTGTCGAAGATCGCGCGCATGCTCCGCCACCCCCAGACGGTGCGCGAGCTGCGCGCTTCACGCGACGCTGCGGCGCTTCACTATCTGATGACGCAGGATCCGGCCGCGGCCTGAAAGGTCGCGCGGCCACGGCCGAACCGAGAGCATTTCCAGGGAAAGCCAAATCGGCGTTCACATCCGAAAAATACAGCAAACAAACAGCTGGAATCGCTCCGGTGAACCGCTTTTCGCCGAACCGACTCCTGACATGACGACGCCGGCTCCGGGGTTCAATCCGAAGCCGGCGCGGCCGGTGAATTCATCGGGGATCGCCGTCAGTGCAGGCTGACGGTCAGAAGCTCGTTTTCGGTCGCGCTCGCCAGGATCGAGCCGCGATCATCGGACACCGCGAGCGGTGTGCCATCGGCCGAGAACAGCGCCCAGAGCTTGATACCGGGGCGGATCGATTGGGCGGAGGGGAAGCGCGCACGGATGTCGTCGGACGACATACGGCGCAGATAGGCCAGATGGCCTTCGCCGATCGCCGCCAGATCGCCTTCGGAAACTGCGGAAGGCATGCACGTCGTAGACTGAAACTGGGTCATCAATCGTCTCCTTGAAAGGCAAACGGGAGAAGGCGGCGTGGAGTTCAATCCTCGACGGCGATCTCGATCTTTTTCACCACGCGCTCGGGCTGGGGCTTGGCGAGGTCCACCATCAGAAGCCCGTTCTTCAGCTGCGCCCCGAGAATTCGCATTCCGTCGGCAAAGAGGAAGCTCTTCTGGAACTGGCGGGCGGCGATCCCGCGATGGAGAAACTCGCGATCCGCCCGGTCGCTTTGCGAGCCCCGGATGGTCAGCTGGTTCTCCTCGGTGGTGATCTCCAGATCCTCCGGCCGGAAGCCGGCCACCGCGAGCGTGATGCGGATCGCTCCGCCGCGCTCGCCGGCCTCGCCGGGGGCCAGCCGTTCGATATTGTAGGGCGGATATCCGTCGCTGCCCTTCCCGATCCTCTCGAGCGTCTTCTCGACGCCGTCGAAGCCGAGCAGCAGCGGGTTGGAAAACGGAGCCATCCTGTTCATCTCAGCCAAGCCCTCGTGACAAGCGACTTTCGTCGCGAAAGGCCCTCGATGAGGCACCCTCCGCGTTCCCCTGCGATATGGCGTGGGCCGGGGCCGCCTTCAATGCCGGCGCCCCGGCCCGTCCATCAAGAACCCGAAAGCTTGATGATCCGCTAAGCGCCTCAGGACACCCCGGCCTCGAAGCGCATCGCCACGCCGTTGATGCAGTGACGCTTGCCGGTGGGCTTGGGCCCGTCGTCGAAGACGTGGCCGAGATGACCGCCGCACTGGGCGCAGTGCACCTCGGTTCGGGGATAGACCAGCACATAGTCGGTGTGCGTGCCGACGCTGGCGTCCACCGCCTCCCAGAAGCTCGGCCAGCCCGTGCCCGAGTCGAACTTGGTCTCCGACGAATAGACCGCGTTGTCGCAGCCCGCGCAGTGGAAGGTGCCGGCGGTCTTCACGTCGTTGAGCGGGCTCGAGAAGGGCCGCTCGGTCGCCTCCTGGCGTAGCACCGCATAGGCGTCGGGCGAGAGCTTGGCCTTCCAGTCCGCATCGCTCATCTGAACGGGGAAGGTCCCGCTCGCGGCAGCGCCGGCGCGCGACCAGAGACCGAGTCCGACGAGGCCGAGCGCCCCGGCTCCGAGAAATTCGCGTCGACGCATGGCGACCTCGCAAGACGTGTTTCGAAGGTGAAGAGATGGCCGGCGAGGCCGCCGCCGGCAAGGCGTCCCGTCGCAGCACGAGCCGCAACGCACGAGGCGCCCCCGCTCCCGACGGGGAACGGAAGCGCCGGAAGAAGGCGAAGCGGCGTGAGATTCGCGCCGCTTCGCCAGAGTCGCCGGGATCAGGGCATCAGCACGGTGTCGATGACGTGCACGACGCCGTTCGCCTGTAGCACGTCGGCCTGGGTCACCGTGGCGACGTTGCCCTTGGCGTCGGTGACCGTGAGCTTGTCGCCCTTCATCGCGAGCGTCAGTTCCTCGCCCTCGACGGTCTTGACCATGTGCTTGCCGCCGTCGTCCTTGATCATCTTCATCGCGGCTTCCGACGTCGCCTTGGCTGGGACCACGTGATAGGTCAGGATCTTCGTCAGCATCGCCTTGTTCTCGGGCTTCACCAGCGTGTCCACCGTGCCGGCGGGCAGCTTCTCGAAGGCCGCGTTGGTCGGCGCGAAGACCGTGAACGGGCCCTTGCCGCCGAGGGTCTCCACGAGACCGGCCGCCTTCACGGCCGCCACCAGCGTGGTGAGGTTGGAGGCGTTCGGCGCGTTCTCGGCGATCGTCTTGTTCGCGTACATCGGCGCACCGCCGACTTCGACCGACGCGGCGGTCTGGGCGAAGGCGGCACCGGAGATCGAACCGGCGAGGACGGTGGCGATGGCGGCGTTGCGAATGAAGGACTGGATCATGGAGCGTTCCTTTGGAAAGGTTCGCCTTCCGGAAGATCGAAAGGTGCACGAGATACGGGCGAGCGCTCGAAAAAGGTGCAGACTTTTGTGATCACGCCCCAGTGATAGCGGCATTCGCTTCGAAGCAACGATCGATGCGAACGTTAGGTGGCTGGCTAAGCGTCTGATTTCGGCAGATGTTTTTCGCGGCCTCGAAGCGCGAGATCGGGCGCAGACCGGATGCTGCGGCAGACGGACGCAGACCGGACGCGGGTAGCGCGACGCCTCGCGTTCGCTCAGTCGTCGACGCGGCCTCGCATGCGCTTGGTGTCGGAGCGGCCCTTCTTGGCGTCGAGGCGGCGCTCCACCGAGCCGCGCGTCGGCCGCGTCTTGCGCCGCGGCGGCGGCGGCGGAACCAGCGCCTCGCGCACCAGCGCCACCAGCCGGTCGCGGGCGTCCTGGCGGTTGCGCTCCTGCGTGCGGTGGCGCGAGGCCTCCAGCAGGATCTCGCCCTCCTTCGTCGCCCTCGAGCCCGCGAGCTTCAGGAGGCGTGTCTTGACGTCGTCGGAGAGGACGCTGGAGGCGCTCGCGCGAAAGCGCAGTTGCACGGCCGTCGCCACCTTGTTGACGTTCTGCCCGCCCGGCCCGGCCGAGCGGATGAAGGCCTCCTCCAGCTCGTCGTCGGGAATGCGCACGCGCGAACTGACGAAGAGCCCTTTCTCGGAACCATATCTGTCCATGTCGGCCGGACCTTCTCGAACCGTCGGCCTTGCGCCCTCCCGCCCGATGCGGGGGCCGAACGCCGGGTCTCTCGCGCCGGGGCGAAGGTGAGCCACAAAACGAAAAGGCCCGCAACCCCGAGGGGCCGCAGGCCTTCGCTCCTCCCAGAGCAACTTGGGCCGGCGCTACTCGGCGGCGAGCGCCAACGTCGGCGAGGCGCCCAGCACACTCTCGTCGACATGCGCCTCGAACTTCTCGAAATTGGCGCGGAACATGCCGGCGAGCTTGCGGGCCTGCGCGTCGTAAGCGGCCCCATCGGCCCAGGTCGAGCGGGGGTCGAGGATCGCCGCGTCGACGCCGGGCACGGCCACCGGAACCTGGAAGCCGAAATGCGGGTCGGTGCGGAACTCCGCCGCCTTCAGCGAGCCGTCGAGCGCGGCGGCGAGAAGCGCCCGCGTCGCCTTGATCGGCATGCGCTTTCCCGTGCCGTAGGCGCCGCCCGTCCAGCCGGTGGAGACCAGCCAGCAGTCGACCTCGTGCCGCGCGATGAGGTCGCGCAGGAGATTGCCGTATTCCGAGGGGTGGCGCGGCATGAAGGGCGCGCCGAAGCAGGTGGAGAAGGTCGCCTCGGGCTCGGTCACGCCCTTCTCGGTGCCCGCCACCTTGGCGGTGTAGCCCGAAAGGAAGTGGTACATCGCCTCGGCCGGGGTGAGCTTGGCGATCGGCGGCATCACGCCGAAGGCGTCGGCCGTCAGCATGATGATGTTCTTCGGGTGCTGGCCGAGACCCGTGGCGCTGGCGTTGGGAATGAAGTGCAGCGGATAGGCGGCGCGGGTGTTCTCCGTCAGACGGCCGTCATCGAAGTCCGGCACGCGCTTCTCGTCGAGGATGACGTTCTCCAGCACCGTGCCGAACATGCGGGTGGTCGCGAAGATCTCCGGCTCCGCCTCGGCCGAGAGGCGGATCGTCTTGGCGTAGCAGCCGCCCTCGAAGTTGAAGACGCCGTCCTCGCCCCAGCCGTGCTCGTCGTCGCCGATCAGCGTGCGGTTCGGATCGGCCGAGAGCGTCGTCTTGCCGGTGCCCGACAGGCCGAAGAACACGGCGGTGTCGCCGTCCGCGCCGATATTGGCCGAGCAGTGCATGGGCATGACGCCGCGCGAGGGCAGCCGGTCGTTGAGCACCGTGAACACCGACTTCTTCATCTCGCCGGCATAGGTCGTGCCGCCGATGAGCACGATGCCGCGCGTGAAGTCGCAGGCGATCACCGTCTCGGAGCGGCAGCCGTGGCGCTCGGGATCGGCCTTGAACGAGGGCAGGTCGATGATCGTGAGATCGGGCACGAAGCCTTCGAGCTCGGCCTCGCTCGGGCGGATCAAGAGGTTACGAATGAAGAGGGAGTGCCAGGCGAACTCGGTGACGACGCGGGCCTTCAGAGCGTTGTCGGCATCGGCGCCGCCCACGAGGTCCTGCACGAAGAGATCGCGGCCCGCCGCATGGGCCTTGAAGTCGTCGTAGAGACGCTCGAAGGCGTCGGGGGCCATCGGCTTGTTGTTGTCCCACCAGATCCGGTCTTCGGTGGCGGCGTCGCGCACCACGAACTTGTCGCGCGGCGAGCGGCCGGTGTGCTGACCGGTGGTCACCACCAGGGCGCCATGCGCCGTCAGCCGCCCTTCGCCGCGCCGGATCGCGGTCTCGACGAGTTCGGCCTCGCCGAGGTTCCAGCGCAGCGACGCGAGATCGCGCAGGCCCGTCGTCTCGATGCCGCATGCGGCGTTGCGCAGTCCCGTCTGTTCCATGTCGAAATCCCCTCGTGGATGGGCAGGAAGCAGCTCGGCTTCTCGGCGCCATGCATAGTATGCGACAGGGCGGTGCGGCAACTCGTCATGATGCTTAATTCTTAAGCCTTTTCAGGTGTTTAATCGGTTTAGAAGAGGTCATCTTCCGACTAAATCGGTTCAGGACGCATTTGCGAGCCGGCTGCGGCGTGAAAATATTTCTCATTCGTCTCACAGTCCGGGCTCGGGCGGGGACGTTGCGTCTCTCCCGCGATGCCGGCAGGCACCTTTCGGGCGCCCGCGCGTTGGGAAGCCTGAAGGGCGGGCGGGCCGCCGACACCGGCGCTTGCCGAGCGCCGCTCCGACGGGAAGGGACAGACGATGACGCAAGGCTCCACCGAGACGTTCTGGGAGATGATCGCCGAGTTCGACACCTGCATGGTGACGACGCGCGACGGCACCAAGCTGCGCGCCCGGCCGATGGCGCCGCGCATCTCGCGCGAGCGCGGCCAGATCCTCTTCGTCACCGACATCCGCTCGCACAAGGTCGGCGAGGTCGAGGGCGACGATCAGGTCGCCTGCACCTTCACCAAGCACGGATCCTACGTCGCGGTGTCGGGAACGGCGAGCGTGACGCAGGACCGCGCCCGCATCGACGAGATCTGGGACGCCGAGATCGAGGCCTGGATGCCGCAGGGCAAGGACGGTGAAGGCGTGGGCGTCTTCGTGATCGACCCCTCGCAGGCCGAGATCTGGGACGTGAAGGCCAACAAGGTCACGCAGGCCTGGGAGTTCGCCAAGGCCTATCTCGGCGACAAGCCGCAGCCCGACGTCTCGGAACACGTCAAGGTTCAGCTCTGATTCGGCTGACGTGCCCCCCCCCCCGAGAGCCGGCAGACGGCGAGCGAGCCGGTCTCGTTCGCTTCTCGCGCCCGGCTTTCGCGTGAAAAAGCAAAGGTTTTCACACGCTTCCGGCAAAATCTTTGCAAATGCGTGCGAAATGCCACATTCTCCCGGGAAAGCATTCTCGGATGACGCGTTCTCCTCGCTCCGCCGTCTTGGCGGGGCGCCGGACGCGTCGCCATCGATGCGGATCGCGCGTCGGCGCGGCGCGGCGGAACCATCCCCCGCCCGGCCGGTGCGGCGGGAACATGGAGTGAAGGCATGCCGACGATTGCGCTGGTGGACGACGACAGGAACATTCTGACGTCGGTCTCGATCGCGCTCGAGAACGAGGGCTACCGGGTCGAGACCTACACCGACGGCGCCTCGGCGCTCGAAGGCCTGTCGGCGCGCCCCCCGCATCTGGCGATCTTCGACATCAAGATGCCGCGCATGGACGGAATGGAGCTGCTGCGCCGCCTGCGCCAGAAGTCCGACCTGCCGGTGATCTTCCTCACCTCCAAGGACGAGGAGATCGACGAGCTCTTCGGCCTGAAGATGGGCGCCGACGACTACATCCGGAAGCCCTTCTCGCAGCGCCTGCTGGTGGAGCGCGTGCGCGCCATCCTGCGCCGCGGCGCCCCGCGCGAGGCCGGCGCCAAGACCGGGCCGGCGCCCGAGTCCTCGCTCGAGCGCGGCCAGCTGGTGATGGACCAGGAGCGCCACACCTGCACCTGGATGGGCCAGCCGGTGACGCTCACCGTCACCGAGTTCCTCATCCTCCACTCGCTGGCGCAGCGTCCGGGCGTCGTGAAGAGCCGCGACGCGCTGATGGACGCGGCCTATGACGAGCAGGTCTACGTCGACGACCGCACGATCGACAGCCACATCAAGCGCCTGCGCAAGAAGTTCAAGGCGATCGACGACGACTTCGACATGATCGAGACCCTCTACGGCGTCGGCTACCGGTTCCGCGAGATCTGACCCCAGCCCCGCCAGACCGGGCGAACGAAAACCCGACGGACGACGACCCGACGAAAGGCCGCGACGGGACCTTGGTTTCCACCGACCCCTCCTCCGGCGACACGCTCGCGGCCGGCCCCGCCGCGCCGCGCCGCAGCGCGCGGGCGCGCTGGCGTCGCGTGCCCTTCGTCCGGCGCTCGCTGTTTCGCCTGCGCTGGGTGCTCGGCCATTCCATCTTCTCCTCGCTGACGCGGCGCATCGTCTTCCTCAATCTCGTCGCGCTGATCGTCCTCGTCTCCGGTATCCTCTATCTCAACCAGTTCCGCGCCGGGCTGATCGACGCGCGCGTCGAGAGCCTGCTGACGCAGGGCGAGATCATCGCCAGCGCCATCGCCTCCTCGGCCACCGTCGAGACCAATTCGATCACGCTCGACCCCGAGCGCCTGCTCGAGATGCAGGCGGGTGCCACGCTGCAGCCCAATGCCGAAACCTCCGAGAGCCTCGACTTCCCGATCAATCCCGAGCGCGTCGCCCCGCTGCTGCGGCGGCTGATCTCGCCGACGCGCACCCGTGCCCGGCTCTACGACCGCGACGCCAACCTCATCCTCGATTCGCGGCACCTCTACTCGCGCGGCCAGATCCTGCGCTACAACCTGCCGCCGGTGGAGGAGGAGGGCGAGGGCGTCGCCGCCTGGATCGGGCGCCAAGCCGC
Organism: Aureimonas pseudogalii; assembly: GCF_014196835.1. Classification (GTDB taxonomy): domain Bacteria; phylum Pseudomonadota; class Alphaproteobacteria; order Rhizobiales; family Rhizobiaceae; genus Aureimonas; species Aureimonas pseudogalii. Next base: position 288,101 of record NZ_JACIEK010000002.1, on the reverse strand, counting down.
CCATCTCTTCGGCCATGGCGGCCTGCCGGTCTACCGAGAGACGCCGGGCGGCTCGGGCGTCACCTATCCGGAGGTGATGAGCGCGCTGACCGGGGGCCCCGCCACGGTGGTGCGCTCCACCGAGAATGGCGAGCTGATCGTCTCCGTCGCCGTGCCGATCCAGCGCTTCCGCGCCGTGCTCGGCGTGCTCCTCCTGTCGACGCAGGGCGGCGACATCGACAAGATCGTGCAGGCCGAGCGTATGGCGATCGTGCGCACCTTCGCGGTGGCCGCGCTCGTCACCGTGGTGCTCTCGATCCTCCTCGCCTCCACCATCGCGACGCCCCTGCGCCGCCTCGCGGCCGCTGCCATCCGCGTGCGGCGCGGGGTCAAGGCGCGCGAGGAGATCCCCGATTTCGGCGACCGGGCCGACGAGGTCGGTAATCTCGCCTCCGCGATCCGCGACATGACCAACGCGCTCTACGCCCGCATGGACGCGATCGAGAGCTTCGCCGCCGACGTCTCCCACGAGCTGAAGAACCCGCTAACCTCGCTGCGTTCGGCCGTCGAGACGCTGCCGCTGGCGCGCAACGAGCAGTCGCGCGAGCGGCTTCTGGCCATCATCCAGCACGACGTGCGCCGGCTCGACCGGCTGATCACCGACATCTCCGACGCCTCGCGCCTCGATGCCGAGCTCGCCCGCGAGGTTTCGGGGCGCATCGACCTCGCCGGCCTCGTCGGCTCGGTGGTGGACGGCGCGCGCGCCCATCTGAAGCCCGGGCGCGACACCGCCATCGTGCTGGAGACCGCCCCGCCCGGCCCGGGCAAGAGCTACCGCGTCTCGGGCCACGACCTGCGCCTCAGCCAGGTCTTCACCAACCTCATCGACAACGCCCGGTCCTTCGTGCCGGACCAGGGCGGACGCATCACCGTGCGCCTGCGCCGCCAGGGCCGGCGGGTCGTCGTCACCCTCGAGGACAACGGGCCGGGCATCCAGGCCGAGAAGATCGACCGGATCTTCGAGCGCTTCTACACCGACCGACCGGGCGCCGAGGCCTTCGGACAGAATTCCGGGCTCGGCCTGTCGATCTCGCGCCAGATCGTCGAGGCGCATGGCGGCGAGATCGAGGCCGAGAACTTAGCTGCGCCCGCCGGTGCGGAGGGTTTCGCCGGCGCGCGCTTCACCGTCTCGCTGCCGGCCGAGGATTGAGCCCGCCCAACCTCCACGCCACCGCCCTCCTCGTCGGCGGTCGCGGCATCCTCATCCGCGGGCCCTCGGGCAGCGGCAAGTCCTCGCTGGCGCTCTCGCTGCTGCGCCGTGGCGGCAACCCCGGCGATCCCGCGCGGCTCGTCGCCGACGATCAGGTCGCCGTCGAGGCAGAAGGAGGCCGCGTCTGGCTCTCGCCCTTCGCCGCCACCGCCGGCCTCATCGAGATCCGCGGCGTCGGCATTCTCACCGTGCCCCATGCGGCGCGAGCGCCGCTCGATCTCGTGGTGGATCTCGGCGAGCGCGCTCCTCTCGTACGCCTGCCCGAGCCCTCGTTCGCGGTCATTGCGAGCCAGCCGGTGGTGCGCATTCTCCTGCCGGCACGCGACCCCGCCTTCGGCGCCGACGTCGTTCTCACCGTGCTGGAGGCCGAAGACGGGCCACTCGGGCGCCGATGACCGCGATGCGGGCAGGTGCGGCGCACAAAAAGGCAGGCTATCTTCGCGTTCCGCAGATATCACGAAAGCGTGTTGCCCTCCGGCAACGCCCGGTCCGCCGCCTTTTGGAAGAATTCTCGCCGCCTGTGTCTCCCGCCGCCTTGCGGCGTCATGGCAGCAGGCGCACAATCGACTGCCCACGAGAGCGGCGATTCCGGAGTGGACGACGAATGATTGGACTGGTGCTGGTAACACACGGCCAGCTCGCGCGTGAGTTCAAGCTGGCCGTCGAGCATGTCGTGGGGCCGCAGGAAGCCTTCGAGACGATCTGCATCGGCGCCGACGACGACATGGAACAGCGCCGCCTCGACATCGTCCAGGCCGTGCGCGACGCCGATCGCGGCAAGGGCGTCATCATCCTCACCGACATGTTCGGCGGCACCCCCTCCAACCTCGCGATCTCGGTGATGGACGAGGGAACGGTGGACGTTCTCGCCGGCGTCAACCTGCCGATGCTCATCAAGCTCGCCAGCGTGCGCGGCGAACGGCCGATGGAGCAGGCGCTCGTGCAGGCGCAGGAGGCCGGCCGCAAGTACATCGCCGTCGCCAGCCGCATTCTCGCCGGCAAATAGGCGCTCCCTTCGCATGATCACGCGGCGGCAGCCCGGCGGACACCGGCCCCATCCATCCGGATCCATTCCTTCATGACCTCCTCCCCCGCCCGCTCCTTCCCAGTCGAGGCTTCCGTGAGCTCTTCGATCCACCGGACCCTCACCATCGTCAACCGCAAGGGTCTGCACGCCCGCGCCTCCGCCAAGTTCGTGCAGCTCGCCGAGAGCTTCGCGAGCGAGCTGACGATCACGCGCGACGGCATGAGCGTCGGCGGCCAGTCGATCATGGGCCTCATGATGCTCGCCGCCGGGCAAGGCTCGACGATCGAGGTCGAGGCCGAGGGCGAGGACGCCGAGGCTGCGATGACGGCGATCTCCGCGCTCGTGGCGGATCGGTTCGGCGAGGACTGCTGAAGGCCGGGACGGCCGCGCAGGCGATCGTGCGGGTGGTTCCGGTTCGGCATTTGGCGGAGGCGCAAAATCGCAAGAGCGATTTCTCGGGGGAGTCTGGTTCGGCGTTGGCGGGTGGGACGCGAAATCGCTCGCGATTTCACGGGGGATAACCACATAAGCATTCCCTTATATCCTTCCGGGTGCCTCTCTGCTAGGAGAGGCCATCCCGGCCGGTCTTCTCGTGCGATCGACGCCCCGCCCGGCCCCTCGCCCAAGGAGACCGCCGCATGGCCGCCACCCAAGACTACATCGTCCGCGACATCGCCCTCGCCGATTGGGGCCGCAAGGAGCTCGACATCGCCGAGACGGAGATGCCGGGACTGATGGCCTGCCGCGAGGAGTTCGGCGCCGACAAGCCGCTGACGGGCGCGCGCATCACCGGCTCGCTCCACATGACCATCCAGACCGCGGTCCTCATCGAGACGCTGCAGGCGCTGGGCGCCGAGGTGCGCTGGGCCTCCTGCAACATCTTCTCGACGCAGGACCATGCGGCAGCCGCCATCGCCGCCACCGGCACCCCCGTCTTCGCCGTGAAGGGCGAGACGCTGGAGGAATACTGGGACTACAGCGACCGCATCTTCCAGTGGCCGGACGGCCAGCCCTCGAACATGATCCTCGACGACGGCGGCGACGCCACGATGTACATCCTGCTCGGCGCCCGCGCGGAAGCGGGCGAGGACGTGCTCTCGAACCCTGGCTCCGAGGAAGAGGAGATCCTCTTCGCGCAGATCCAGAAGCGCATGGCCGCCAGCCCCGGCTTCTTCGCCCGCCAGCGCGACGCCATCAAGGGCGTCACCGAGGAGACGACCACGGGCGTCAACCGGCTCTACCAGTTGCAGACCAAGGGCCTGCTGCCCTTCCCCGCGATCAACGTCAACGACAGCGTCACCAAGTCGAAGTTCGACAACAAGTACGGCTGCAAGGAATCGCTGGTCGACGGCATCCGCCGCGCCACCGACGTGATGATGGCCGGCAAGGTCGCGGTGGTCTGCGGCTACGGCGACGTCGGCAAGGGCTCGGCGGCATCGCTCGTCGGCGCCGGCGCCCGCGTCAAGGTGACGGAGGTCGATCCGATCTGCGCGCTGCAGGCGGCGATGGACGGGTTCGAGGTCGTGACCCTCGAGGACGCCGCACCCACTGCCGACATCATCATCACCACCACCGGCAACAAGGACGTCGTGACGCTCGACACGATGCGCACCGTCAAGGACATGTGCATCGTCGGCAACATCGGCCACTTCGACAACGAGATCCAGGTCGCGGGCTTGAAGAACCTCAAGTGGACCAACATCAAGCCGCAGGTCGACATGATCACCTTCCCCGACGGCAAGCGCATGCTGCTGCTCTCGGAAGGGCGCCTCCTTAATCTCGGCAACGCCACCGGCCACCCGTCCTTCGTGATGTCGGCCTCGTTCACCAACCAGACGCTGGCGCAGATCGAGCTCTTCACCAAGGGCGAGCAGTACGCCAACGAGGTCTACGTGCTGCCCAAGCATCTCGACGAGAAGGTGGCGCGCCTGCATCTCGACAAGCTCGGCGCCAAGCTCTCGACGCTCTCCGAGAGCCAAGCCGCCTATATCGGCGTGACCCCGCAGGGCCCGTTCAAGCCCGAGCGCTATCGCTACTGAGGCTTGAGCGACCCTCACCGAAGATTGTGCCGGTAGGCGGCCTTACTGCCTCCCGCCGCGAATCAGACCGAGCGCCGGTGGCAAGCCCCCGGCGCTTTTTCTTTTTTCCCACCTGTGCCGTTCCGGCGCTTTCCGCGAAGTTATCCACCGTTTAGATTCGCCGAATCGACGCTCCGCGGGGAACGGAGCGCCGGGTCTTGGGGACATCTGTCTTTTCTCGACAGGCGGCTGAGAAGGACGGGGGACGATGGAACGCGAATCGACGAGGGGAACGGGTCCGGCGACCCGGTCCGGACGATGGCATGGTCTCGCGTCGCGGTTGCGGCGGATCGGCGCCGCCCTTCTCGCCGGCGGGACCGCGCTCGCCGTGCTGCCCGCCTTGCCCGCCCGGGCCCAGGACCTCGGCGCCGGCATGGCGCCGGAGACCATTCTCAACCTCGCGCTGGTCGGGCTCACCGTGGGCGCCGCGATGATCGCCGCCGTCTGGCTCATCCGCCAGCAGGCGATGACCGCGGACGAGAACAAGCGCCTTCGCGCCGACCTCGCCGATGCCGTGAACGAGGCCGACCGGCGCGGCAGCCTGCTCGCCGACGACGGCCAGCGCCTCGTGGTCTATTCCGGCGCGGGGGCGCCGGACCTCGCGGGCTCGCTGCCCAAGGGCCTCGGCATTCCCGCGGACGCCGCCGGCTTTCTCGCCTTCGACACCTGGATGGAGCCGGCCGAGGCGGCCGAGCTGGAGCGTGCCATCGCGCAGCTGCGCACCCGCGCCGAACCCTTCCGCCTCGAGCTCGAGCGCCCGGACGGGCGCATCCTCGAGGTCGCCGGGCGCACCGTCGGGGCGCTTGCGTGTCTGCGCTTCGTGCCGCTGGCGGGCGTGCGCGAGGAGCTGGCGAGCCTTCGCCTCGAACAGTCCCGCGCCAACGGCATGATCGAGACCATGCAGTCGCTCTTCGACGCCGCGCCGATGCCGATGTGGCTGCGCGACGAGGCGGCCCGGCTCGTCTGGGTCAACACCGCCTATGCCCGCTCGGTGGATGCCGCGGGCGTCATCTCCGCCGTGGAAAGCCAGGTCGAGTTCCTCAACGAGCAGGACCGCGCCCTCATCGCCGCCCAGACCGCGCGCTCCGGCCGCTTCGACGACAAGCTGAGCGCCGTGGTCGAGGCCGACCGGCGCAACTTCCGCGTCGTCGACGCGGCCGGCCCGTTCGGCTCGGCGGGCCTCGCGATCGACATCTCGGCCACCGAGGCCGTGCGCCTCGAGCTGAAGGAGACGATCCGCTCGCACGCAGAGACGCTCGATCACCTCACCACCGCGATCGCCCGCTTCGACGAGAAGACGCAGCTGATCTACAACAACGCCGCCTTCGCCAAGCTCTTCGACCTCGCCGCCACCTTCCTCGACACCGCGCCCGACCACATCACCATTCTCGACCAGCTGCGCTCGCGCGGCATCCTGCCGGACGACCGGCCGCTGCGCGACATCAAGGCCGACATCCTCGCCGCCCACCGCGCCACGCAGCCCACCGACGTCGTCTGGCACCTCACCGACGGGCGCACGCTGCGCGTCTTCACCAGCCCGGAGCCGCAGGGCGGCGCGACCTGGGTGTTCGAGGACCTCACCGAGAAGCTGCAGCTGGAATCGCGCCTCAACGCGCTCGTTCGCCTGCAGGGCGAGACGCTCGACTTCCTGCGCGAGGGCGTGGCGGTGTTCGGCCAGGACGGGCGCCTGCGCCTGTCGAACCCGATCTTTGCCGAGCTCTGGGGCCTTTCCGACGAGTTTCTCGCCGCCAAGCCGCACATCCGCTCCTTCGCCGCCACCTCGGCGGTGTCGATCCGCCCCTCCGCCGTCGAGGGCGTCGCCGACACGACCTGGCTCACCTTCGTGCAGGCCGTCACCGCCTTCGACGAATCGGCGCGCGAGGCGTCGAGCGGCGAGTTCGAGCTCTCCGACGGCCGCGTCCAGGCCTTCGGCATCGTGCCGCTGCCCAACGGGCAGACCATGCTCACCTTCACCGACATCTCCGACGCGCGCGCCGCCGAGCGCATGCTGCGCGAGCGCAACGAGGCGCTGGAGAACGCCGACCGCCTGAAGAGCGACTTCGTGCAGCACGTGAACTACGAGCTGCGCTCGCCGCTCACCAACATCATCGGCTTCTCGGCCCTGCTGCGCTCGCCCGAGACGGGCCCCCTCAACGAGCGCCAGAGCGAGTATCTCGACTATATCGGCACCTCCACCTCCTCGCTGCTGACCATCGTCAACGACATCCTCGATCTCGCCACGATCGACGCCGGGATCATGGATCTCGACCTCTCCGACGTCGACATCGCCGCCACCGTCGAGCATGCCGCCGACGCGATGCGCGACCGGCTGCGCGAGAACGACATCCGCCTCGAGGTCGATCTGGCGGGTGCCGGCTCGACCTTCCGGGCCGATGGGCATCGCGTCACGCAGATCCTCTTCAACCTCCTCTCCAACGCCGCCAACTTCGCCCCCGCCGGCTCCACCGTGCGCCTGAAGGCAGCGCGCGGGCGCGGCGAGGTGCTGTTCAGCGTCGCCGACGAAGGCCCCGGCATCGCTCCCGGCGACGTCGCGCGCCTGTTCGAGCGTTTCGAATCCGACCCCGCGGGCGGGCGCCAGAGCGGCGCCGGCCTGGGCCTCTCCATCGTCAAGAGCTTCGTCGAGCTGCATGGCGGCCGAGTCGAGATCGGCAAGGCGCCGCGCGGCGGCACGCTCGTCACCTGCCGCTTCCCGGCGCTGCGCCAGGAAAAGGACCTCGCCGCCGAATGAGCCTGCTCCCGAGCGCCGCCGACCTCGAGACCGGCGAGCGCATCTTCGCCGTTCCGCTGCCCGACGACGCCGCCACCGGGCGCCTCGCGAGCGATCTCGCGCTCGTGCTCGGCTTCGGCGACGTGGTGGCGCTTTCGGGCGAACTTGGCGCCGGCAAGACCACCTTCGCGCGCGCCTTCGTTCGCGCGCTCGCCGCCGATCCCGCGCTCGACGTGCCCTCCCCCACCTACACGCTCACGCAGATCTACGAGACGCGGCCGAAGACCACGCATTTCGACCTCTACCGTATCGCCGACGAGAGCGAGCTCGACGAGCTCGGCTTTGACGAGGCCGCCGAGACCGGCATCGTGCTCTGCGAATGGCCCGAGCGCGCCGAGCGCGTTCTGGAACTCGCCAACATCCACCTGACGCTGCGCGACGCGATCGGGGGCGGGCGGATCGCCGAGATCCGCTGCGCGGCCGAAGCCGCTTTGCGGGTCGGCCGCACGCTGCAGGTGCGTGCCTTCCTCGACGCCGCCGGCCAGCCCGGCGCTGCCCGCGCGCCCTTTCCGGGCGACGCCTCGGCCCGGCGCTACGAGAGCGTGCGCGGGCCCGAGGGCGAGGCGCTCGTCCTGATGGACGCCCCCCGCCTGCCGCCCGGCCCCCCGGTGAAGGACGGGCTGCCCTACACCCACTTCGCCCACACCGCACTCGACGCGCTGCCCTTCGTGGCGGTCGCCGAAGAGCTTGCGCGCCGCGGCCTGCGCGTGCCCCGCATTCTCGCCGCCGACGTAGAGGCCGGGCTCGTGGTGATGACCGATCTCGGCCGCGAGGGCGTGCTCGACGCCGCGGGCCGCCCGATCAAGGAGCGCTACGAGGCCGCGGCCCTCGCGCTCGCCGCGCTCCACGCCGCGCCCTTCGATCCCCGGATCGAGACCGCCGGGGGCGCCGTCCACGTCGTGCCGCCCTTCGACCACGGGGCGCTCGCCATCGAGGTGTCGCTGCTGCCCGAATGGTACTGGCCGCACCGGCACGGGCGCCCGGCGAACGCCGCCGAGCGCGCCGCCTTCGACGCGGCGTGGGACGATCTCTTCCGCGAGCTGGGCGCGGCGGAGACGCATCTCCTCCTGCGCGACGTGCACTCGCCCAACCTCCTGTGGCAGCCCGGCGAAGACGGACCCACGCGCGTCGGCTTCCTCGACTTCCAGGACGCGATGGTCGGCCCCACCGCCTACGACCTCGCGTCGCTGGCGCAGGACGCGCGCGTCGACGTCGCCCCCGAGCTGGAAGCCCGCCTCGTCGCCGCCTACGTCGCCGCCCGCCGGGCCCGAGATCCCGCGTTCGACGCCTTCGCCTTCGAGCGCGCCTACGCCATCACCGCCGCGCAGCGCGCCACCAAGATCCTCGGCATCTTCGTGCGGCTGAAGCTGCGCGACGGCAAGCCGCAATATCTGCGTCACATTCCTCGGATTAAGTCCTATCTCAAGCGCACGCTCGACCATCCCGCGCTGACCGCCCTCGCCGCGCTCTACCGGGAATGGGACGTCCTCGCCGACGACCCCGAGCCGCCTCACCCCTGATCGCCGGACCTTCGCCTCTTGACCTCGCGCCATCCCCTCGCCGCCCTGCCCTCCCTCGCTCCGGCGGCCACCAAGCCCCCCCGCTTCGCGCCGAAGCCCCCCCGCGCCCCGAAGCCGAAGACCGCGATGATCCTCGCCGCCGGCCTCGGCAAGCGCATGCGCCCGATCACCTCCACCATCCCCAAGCCCCTCGTCGAGGTGCACGGCAAGGCCCTCATCGACTACGGGCTCGACGCGCTCGCCCGCAACGGCGTGGAAAGGGTGGTGGTCAACGTCCACTACATGGCCGACCTCCTGCGCGCCCATCTGCGCAAGCGCCGCGACATGGAGGTGCTCGTCTCCGACGAGACCGACCGGCTGCTGGAATCGGGCGGCGGCATCGTGCGCGCCCTGCCGCTCATCGGCGACGACCCGTTCTACCTCGTCAACTCCGACACGTTCTGGATCGACGGCTACCGCGACAATCTCGATCTCATGGCCGACCTCTGGAACCCCACCGAGGCCGACCTCCTCCTCCTCATCGCCGAAATGCGCCAGGCCACCGGCTACGAGGGCCGCGGCGACTTCACCATGGACCGCGAGGGGCGCCTGCGCCGCGTCGCCGAGCGCAACCTGAGCCCCTTCATCTATGCCGGCGCCGCCATCCTGAAGCCCGACCTCTTCCGCGACCTTGCCGAAGAGACCTTCTCCCTCAACCGCGTCTTCGACACCACGATCGAAACCGAACGCCTCTTCGGCGTGCGCCTCGACGGCCTCTGGCTCACCGTCGGCACCCCGAAGGCCGTGAAGGAGGCCGACGCCGCCTTCCTCGCCAGCGCCACCCGAATGCAGCACGCCTGAGGCGGTGGCCTGGACGCAGGGGCGCTGCCCCTGCACCCCGCCAAGGGCCTGAGGCCCTTGGAACCCCCTCCCTTCCGTCAGCCTTGGGAGAGGGCCGCTGGCCCTCGCCCAAGGCTGATATAAGAAAGTGGGGGTCCGGGGGTGTCAGCCCCAGGGCGGGGCTCGGGGCGGCAGCCCCGCTTCTAAGCCGCCGCCACAGTCGCGCTTTGTGAAGCAGGCGGAGGCGGCTAGGGTGGCGGGGATGCGCACGAACGTCTTTTCCCTATCGCCGGGCCTGCCCTTTCTACCGACGCTGGCGCGCGGGGTGCTGGAGGGACGGTTTCTGCCGGGCCATGATTTCGCGGCCGACCCGCTGGCGCTGGCGGGGCTGACGGTGCTGGTGCCGACGCGCCGGGCGGCGCGCGCGTTGGGCGAGGCGTTCACGGAGTGCCTCGGGGGCCGGGCGGCGATCCTGCCGGCGATCCGCACGCTCGGCGACGCCGACGAGACGGCGCTCCATTCCCGCCCTGGCCCAGGCCCGGGCGCGGGGCTGACGCCGGAGATGGACGCGCTGGAGCGGCGGCTGATCCTGGCGCGGCTGGTGCGGGTGTGGAAGGACGAGCTCAACCGCGCAGCGTTGCGCATTCTCACAGGCGAGGAGCGGGTGCTGCCGGCCTCGGCGGCGGATGCGCTCTATCTCGCGGGCGATCTCGCGGCCTTTCTCGACGAGGCGACCACCGACGAGGCGGGGCTGGCGGGCCTCGCGCAGCTCGCGCCCGACCGGCTGGCGGAATGGTGGCAGCTGACGCTGCGCTTTCTCGCCATCCTCTCCGAGCACTGGCCGGCGATCCTGCGGGATCGCGGCGCGGACGACGCGGCGGCGCTGCGCGTGCGCTGGTTCGACATGGAGGCGGCGCGTCTGACGGAGCGCGGCTCGCCCTCGCCGCTGCTGGTGGCCGGCACCACGGCGACGGCGCCCTCGACGCTGCGCTTTCTGCGGGCGGTGGCGAACCTCGCCAACGGCGCCGTTGTGCTGCCGGGCCTCGACGGGCATCTCGACGCGCCGAGCTTCGCTGCGATCGACCGCGCCCGCTCGATCGCAGCGCCCGGCCATCCGCAATACGGCCTGCGGCGCATTCTCGAGGGGCTGCAGATCGACCGCGACGCGGTGGAGGCGATCGGCACCGAGGCCGGCGATCCGCTGTGGGCGCGCGAGCGGTTCCTCTCGGACGCGCTGCGCCCGGCCGAGACCACCGATCTCTGGCACGAGGCGGCGGGGCGCCATGGCGCCGCGGCGCTGGAGGGACTGGAGCTCGCCGAGGCCGCGGACGAGCGCGAGGAGGCGCTGGCGATCACGGTGGCGATCCGCGACGCGCTGGCCGACCCCGACGTCACGGTGGCGCTGACGACGCCCGACCGCAACCTCGCCCGCCGCGTGGTGGCCGAGCTCGAGCGCTTCGGCATCCGCGCCAACGATTCGGCGGGCCGGCCGTTGGCGGGCACCGCACCGGGAACCTTCACCGGGCTGGCGCTGGCGGTGGCGCTGGAGCCCGGCGATCCCGTGGCGATCCTGTCGCTGCTCAAGCACCCGCTGCTGCGGCTGGGCTTCACCATCGGCGAGGCCCGCGATGCCGCGCGCACGATCGAGCTCGTGGCGCTGCGCGGTGGCACCGGCGTCGCCGACGGCGCGGGCCTTGCGGGGCTCTTCGGCCGGGCGCGCGAGGCGGCCGAGGCGGAGGGCGGGCGTCCGGTGCGGCCCGTTCGGCTGCTCGGCGCCGGCGAGCGCGACGGTGCGGCGGAGGCGGCGCGGCGGCTGGAGGCGGCGCTCGAACCGCTGACGCGCCTGCGCGGCTCGGGCGAGCGCGAACTCGCCGGCTATGCCACGGCGCTGACGCAGGTGCTGGAGGCGCTGGCGCGGGACGAGGACGGGCGCACCACCGCGCTCTACGCCGAGGAGCCGGGCATCGCGCTGCGCGACTTCCTTGCCGGGCTCGTCGCGGCGCCCGAGACCGGCTTTACGATCCGCTCGGCAGAGCTGCCGGACGTGGTGCGCGCCCTCATGGCCGACGTCGCCGTGCAGCCGCGCGGCGGCCTGTCGCGCCGCGTCTTCGTCTGGGGCGCGCTGGAGGCGCGTCTGCAGCATGTCGAAATGATGATCCTCGGTGGGCTGAACGAGGGCACTTGGCCGCGCGCGGCGCGTTCCGACGCCTTTCTCTCGCGCATCATGCGCTCGGAGATCGCGCTCGACCCGCCGGAGCGCCGCATCGGCCTCGCCGCGCACGATCTCTGGATGGCGCTCGGCAGCCGCCGCGTGGTGATGACGCGCGCCCGCCGGGCCGGCGGCGCGCCCGCCATCCGCTCGCGCTGGCTGCAGCGCATCCTGACGCTGGCGGGCCCCGAGGGCGCGGCCGCGCTGGCGGCGCGCGGCGAGCCCTATCTCGCCCATGCCCGGCGCCTCGACGACGCCCCCCACGCGCCCCCGATCGCGCGGCCCGAGCCCCGCCCGCCCGTGGAGGCGCGCCCGGTGAGCGTGTCGGTCACCGAGGTCGAGACCTGGATCCGCGATCCCTATGCCGTCTATGCCCGGCGCGTGCTGCGGCTCGACCCGCTGCCCCCGATGATCCGCGCGCCCGGCGCCGCCGAGCGCGGCCAGCTCTACCATGCGGTGCTCCACCGCTTCGTGGAGGCCGGCATCGACGCCGCCGACGAGGGCGCGGAGGGCGCGCTGCTGGCGCTCGCCCGCGCCGAGTTCGACGCGGCGGCGCTGCCGGCCGAGATCGAGGCCGTGTGGTGGCCGCGCATGGTGACGCTCGCCCGCCACATGGTGGCCTGGGAGCGCGAGCGCAGCCCTCGCGTTGCCGAGCGCTTCACCGAGATCGAGGGCGAGGTGCCCTTCGCCGATCTCGGCATGACGCTGCGCGGATATGCCGACCGGATCGACCGGCTGCGCGATGGGCGGGTGGAGATCGTCGACTACAAGACGGGCACCGAGCCCTCGGTGAAACAGGCGCGCACGCTGCTCAGCCCCCAGCTGCCGCTGGAGGCGGTGATGGTGCGGCTCGGCGGCTTCGCGGCGATCGCGAGGGGCACGCCGCTCGGCGATCTCCTCTACGTGCGCCTTCGCGAGCGCGAATTCTACGAGGAGCGGCTCGCGCATTCCGGCGGGCGCAGTGCCGAGCCGCAGACGGCCGAGGATCTCGCCGACGCCGCGCTCGCGCGCTTCCGGGGGCTCGCCGCGCAATATCGCCTGGCTGAGACCGGCTATCTGTCGCGCGCCCGGCCCTTCGTCGCCGGCGACTTCTCCGGCCCCTACGATCATCTGGCGCGGGCCCGCGAATGGGCCGTCGCCGCGGTCGGCGAAGAGGAGGGAGCCGCCGAATGACCCCCGTCTCGCAAACCACCCTCTCGCAAACCGCCGTCTCGCCGGCCACCGAGGCCGCCCAACGCCTCGCCTCCGATCCCGCTCGCTCGGTCTTCGTCGCCGCCAACGCGGGCTCGGGCAAGACGCACGTCCTCACCGAGCGCGTGGTGCGCCTGCTGCTGGCGGGGGCCGACCCTTCCAAGGTGCTCTGCCTCACCTACACCAAGGCCGCCGCCGCCGAGATGCAGACCCGCGTCTTCGCGCGCCTCGCGGGCTGGACGACGCTGCCCGACGCCGATCTCGCGGCCGCGCTGCGCCGGCTGGAGGCGGGCGACCCCTCGCCGGCCCGCCTTCGCGAGGCGCGCCGGCTCTTCGCCCGCGCGCTGGAAACGCCGGGCGGGCTGAAGATCCAGACGATCCACGCCTTCTGCGAGGCGATTCTCCACCAGTTTCCGCTGGAGGCCAACATCCCCGGCCATTTCGAGGTGATGGACGAGACCGCGAGCGCCATTCTGCTGGCCGAGGCGCGCCGGCTTCTCGTCGCCGGCGCCTCCGCGGGGCCGGATGCCGAAGATGCTGAGGAGGCCATTCTCGGCACCGCCTTCGCCGACGCGCTGGCGCTCGCGGGCGAATGGGGGCTCGACGCGCTCGTCGCCGAGATCGTCGCCAAGCGCGACCGGCTGCGCCGCCATCTCGACGCCGTCGGCGGGGTCGAGGGCGCCGCCGAGCATCTGCGCCGGGCGCTCGGCCTCGGCGCGGACGAGAGCGAGACGACGATCCTCGAAGGCGCGATCGACCCGCCCGGCCTCGACGAGCCCTTCCGCGAGGCCTTGGCGGAGGCCGCCGCGCGCTCGGCCAAGGCCACCGACGCCAAGCTCTCCGCCAAGCTCCTCGCCTTCGATACCGCCGAGGACCCGGCGCTGCGCTTCGCCGCCCTGAAGGCGATCCTCCTGAAGGCCGACGGCGAGCCCTACAAGCCCGCGAGCGTCGCCACCAAGGCGGTGAGCGAGCGCTTCGCCGACTTCACGGAGCGCCTGGAGGAGGCGACCGCGTTCGTCTCGGAGGCGAGCGAGCGGCTGGCGACGCTGCGCCTGGCGCGCGCCAGCCGTGCCGCGCTGGTGATCGCGGGCCGCTTGGAGGCCGACTATGCCGCGCTGAAGCGCCGGCGCGGCCAACTCGACTTCGAGGACCTGATCGTGCGCACCGCCGATCTCCTCCTGCGCACCGAGGCCTCGGCCTGGGTGCACTACAAGCTCGACCGCGGCATCGACCACGTTCTCGTCGACGAGGCGCAGGACACCAGCCCCCGGCAGTGGGAGGTGGTGCGCCAGCTCGTGGAGGAGTTCTTCGCCGGCGCCGCGGCCCGCGAGCGCCCGCGCACGGTCTTCGCGGTGGGCGACGAGAAGCAGTCGATCTACTCGTTCCAGGGCGCTTCGCCCGCCATGTTCTCGGCCGAGCGGACGGGCATGGAGCGCCTCGCCTCCCATGCAGGCCTGCCCTTCTCGCGCGTCGAGCTGCACCAGTCCTTCCGCTCGGTCGCCGACATCCTCCAGGCCGTCGACGAGGTCTTCGCCGAGCCCGCCGACCGGCGGGGCCTCAGCGCCGGCGACGAGCCGCCGGTCCACGTCTCGGCGCGGGCCGGCGAGCCCGGCCTCATCGAGGTCTGGCCGGCGCTCGTGCCGGCCGCCGTGGCCGCCAGCGACGACTGGCTGGCGCCGATCGACCACCAGCCGGAGTCCAGCCCCGCCAACCGGCTGGCCCGGCGCATCGCCGCGCAGATCGCCGAGTGGATCGGCCAGCCGATCCGCGTGAAGGGCGTGGAGCGCCCGCTCGGGGCCGGCGACATGCTCGTCCTCGTGCGCAAGCGCTCGGGCTTCGTCGCCGCCATGGGCGCGGCGCTGCGCGAGGCCGGCATCCCCGTCGCCGGCGCCGACCGGCTCGTCATCACCGACCACATCGCCGTCGCCGACCTCGTCGCGCTCGGGCGCGTCGTCTCCAATGCCGAGGACGAGCTGTCGCTCGCCGCGGTGCTCAAAAGCCCACTCTTCGGGTTCGACGACGACGACCTGATGGCGCTCGCCCTCTCGCGGGGCACGCAGGGGCAGATCGAGCCCCTCTACTTGGCGCTGCGTCGGCTCGCCCGCCCCGAGGGCGCCACACGCCTCCCCGCCTTCGTCCCGGCCGGGGCGCGGGCCAGCCTCTTGGCGAAGGCCGCCGGCGCCTTTTCGCGGCTGGAGGAGCTGCGCCGGCGCGCCGGCTTCGAGACGGTGTTTCCCTTCTTCGCGCGCATCCTCGGGCCGGAGGGCGGGCGCGCGAAGCTCGGCGCCCGGCTCGGGCGCGACGCGGGAGACGTGGTGGACGCGTTCCTCGACCTCGCGCTCGCCGAGGAGGAGGCCGGGCGCGGCGGGCTCGACGCCTTCCTCGCCAACATCACGGCCGCGCCCCCGACGATCAAGCGCGAGATGGAGCATGGGCGCGGCGAGGTCCGCATCATGACCACCCACGCCTCGAAGGGGCTGGAGGCGCCGGTGGTGTTCCTGGTCGATCCCGGCTCGGCGCCCTTCAGTCACGCCCATTCCGCCAAGCTGATGGAGTGGACGGCGATGCCGGGCCTCGTGCCGGGCACGCCGCCGGGCTTTCTCTGGTGCCCCGAGGCGGCACTTCGCAACGAGGTGGTGACAAGCTTGCGCGAGGCGGAAAAGGCGCGCGCCGAGGACGAGTACCGCCGGCTCCTCTATGTCGGGCTGACGCGCGCCGCCGACCGGCTCGTGGTCTGCGGCCTCTCGGGCGTGCGCGGACCCGACGAGAACAGCTGGCTGCAGCGCGTGGAAGCCGCGCTCGGCCGAACCGCGCGCGACATCCGCGATCCCGCCACCGGCGAGCGCACGGCGCTGCGTCTCGGCGCCGATCCGGCGGCCGTCAAGCTGGCGCCGCAGGCTGGCGAGGCGCCCCGCGCCGTGCGTCCGATCGACCTCTCGCCGTTGCCCCCGGAGCCGGCGCCGCCGCGCCCGCTCTCGCCCTCCTCGGCCGGCGGCGCCCACCGCATCGAGGCGCTCGACGATTCGCTGCCCCCCGCCGGCCCCGAACGCCCAGTCTCGCCGGTGCTGGGCTCCGGCGGCGAGCCCGGCCCGGGCTTGCGCCGCGGCGCGCTCGTGCACCGCCTGCTGCAGCTGCTGCCGGATCTGCCCCCGGCCGAGCGCGAGCCGGCGCTGCGCGATCATCTCGACACTGCCGGCGCCTTCCTCGACAGGGCCGACCGCGCGCGGCTCGCCGATCAGATCCTCGCGATTCTCGATGATCCCGCCTTCGCGCCCTTCTTCGCCCCCGGCAGCCGGGCGGAGGTGGCGCTCTCCGGCCGTCTGGAGCTCGGCGGACACGCCTACCGCGTCAACGGCACGATCGACCGGCTGTCGGTCGACATGGAGACGGTGCGCATTCTCGACTACAAGACGAACCGGCCGCATCCCCGCACGCTCGACGCCGTGCCCGAACCCTACCTCCTGCAGCTCGCGCTCTATCGCGACCTCGTGCGCCCGCTCTATCCCGGTCGCCGGGTCTCCGCCGCCCTCCTCTTCACCGAAGGCCCGCTCCTGATGGAGCTGCCGGACGAGCGGCTCGACGCCGCGCTCGCCCTGCGCGAGGCGCGGGCACGCACGCCGATGCCGGAGGCGATCGAGCCGACGGCTTGAACGAGGGCTACGCGCCATCTACCTATGGTGGGACCCGGCGCCCGCCCCGATTCCTCGGCGCGCGCGGCCGACGAAACCTCGGGCGATGCGCCGCGACAAGCGACGCCGCCGCCGAACGGAGCCTTCCGATGGCCACGAAGAAGACCGACAACAGCAATTTCCAAGCCGACGTCCTCCAGGCGTCGAAGCCCGTGGTCGTCGATTTCTGGGCGGAGTGGTGCGGCCCCTGCAAGATGATCGCGCCGAGCCTGGAAGAGATCTCCGAGGAGATGGCCGGCATCGACGTGGTGAAGGTCAATATCGACGAGAATCCCGACCTCGCCGCGCAGTTCGGCGTTCGCTCGATCCCGACGCTCATGCTCTTCAAGGACGGCGAGCAGGCCTCCGTGCAGGTCGGCGCCGCGCCGAAGTCCAAGCTCGTCGCCTGGATCAACTCCAACGTCGCCGCCTGACGGTTTCGACCTTTGGCTGAACGAAGCCCGCATCGAGCGATCGATGCGAGCCTTTTCGTGTCCTGAGCCGGAGAGACGTCAGACGCCCCGGCGGTTGCCCCAGAGCAGCACGTGGAGCTGCGGCAGCACCCGCGCCGCGAACCAGCCGTCGGCGATCACGGTTTCCACCAGCCAGCGCATGCGTGCGGCCAAGGCTTCGAGGTCCGCCGCCTCGTCCGGGCTGGCCTTCCCGGTCACGAGGTTGCCCGGCTGGAGGAAGACCGCCAGCTGGGGATGACGCGCCGCGGCCTCGCGGGCGAAGCGATAGTCCGCGGCGTCGAACACCACGATCTTCATCACCGTTCGCGGTGCCGCGCCGGCCGCGGCGAGACAGGCCTCGAACGCCTGCCAGTCCGGCGCCATGCCGCTGGAGGGGGGCTTAGGGCTGAGCACCAGCGTGTCCAGCGCCGCGAACCAGTCGCGCGGGATCGACCCCTGCGTCTCCAGCGCGAAGCGGTAGCCTTCGCCGCGCCCGAGCGCGATCAGCTCGCCCAATGGCTGGATGGCGGGATTGCCGCCCGACAGCGAGACCACGAGTGGGCGCCCGCCGCTGAGATCGCGCACCCGCGCGAGGATCGCCTCGGCCGTCATCGGCCGCCACGTGTCGCGGAAGGTGGGATCGACGGCATGGAGCGTGTCGCACCAGCCGCAGCGGTAGTCGCAGCCGCCGGTGCGCACGAAGACGGTGGGCTCGCCGATCAGCGTGCCTTCGCCCTGGATCGTCGGACCGAAGATCTCCGACACGCGGATCGCCCCGCCGGTCACGGGCGGTACTCCGCCCAGGTCTTCGGCGTTTCCGAGACGCGCACCGCGCTGGTCTCGGCGAAGCGCGCGGCGCACCATTCGAAGAGGTGGTGGGCCAGCACCTCCGCCGTCACCCGGTCGTGCCCGAGCACGTCGTTGAGATGGCGGTGGTCGAACGTCTCGTCGAGATAGTGCTTCAGCACGGAAAGCTCGCGGTAGTCGCGAACGAACCCGGTCTCGCCCAGCTCGGCCGCGGAGAGTTCCACCTCGACGACGTAGTTGTGGCCGTGAAGGCGCGCGCAGGGGTGGTCCGCCGGCAGGGCGGAGAGGACGTGCGAGGCCGAGAACTCGAAGCGTTTGGTGATCCTGAACATCAGCCGCGCGCCCGCTCCACCGCGCCGCGCCAGAAATCCCTGTCCTCGTAGACCGTGGGATCCTCGACGCCGGCGAGCGCGAAGGCCTCGCGCCGCTCCACGCAGGTGCCGCAGCGACCGCAATGGATCTCTCCGCCCCGGTAGCAGCTCCAGGTCTCGTCGAAGGGCGTGCCGGTGCGTGCGCCGTCGCGCACGATGTCGGCCTTGGTACGCTCGACGAAGGGGGCCATGAGCCGAACCGTGGCGTAGCCCTCCAGCGCATGGCGCTGCATGGCGTCGAAGGCCTCTACGAAGCCCGGCCGGCAGTCGGGATAGATGAAATGATCGCCGCCGTGCACGGCGATGGCGACGGCGTCCATTCCCCGGGCGCTCGCGAGGCCGAAGGCGATCGTCAGCATGATGGCGTTGCGATTCGGCACGATCGTCGCCTTCATCGTCGCCTCGGCATAGTGCCCGTCGGGCACCTCCACGGCGTCGGTGAGCGCCGATCCCGACAGGAGGCCCTGGATGGCGGTGAGATCGACGGGGTGGTACGGCACGGCGAGGCGGCGGGCCGCGGCTTGCGCGAAGCCGAGTTCCTTGCGATGGCGCTGGCCGTAGTCGAAGCCAATGAGCGCGGCGAGGTCGCCGCGGGCGGACAGGTCGTGGGCCAGCACGACGCTGTCCAGCCCGCCGGAGCAGACGAGAAGAGTGTTCACGGATGGGATCCCTTGTTTTGACCGGGTGGGCTGCGACCGGATGTATCCAGGCGTGGTCTAGGCGAGGCGGGACCGGGCGGCAAACGACAATCCGCTCATCCCCGCCGAAAGCCGGTCTCCGCAGGCTCGCATCGTGAGCGAGGACATGGCGGCGCCCGCCTTCGACGCGGCCTTCCGGGCGCGGTTCGAGACACTGCTCGCCTGGCGGCGCGACGTGCGGCGCTTCCGGCGCGATCCTCTGCCCGAGGGTGCGATCGGGCGGCTCCTGGCCGCGGCCGCGCTCGCCCCCTCGGTCGGCCATGCGCAGCCCTGGCGCTTCGTCCACGTCGCGTCGCCGGACCGGCGCCTCGCCCTCGCGGCCCATGTCGACGCGGCAAGCGGGCGTGCCGCGCAAGCCTACGATCCCGCCCGCGCCGCCGCCTACCGGGCGCTCAAGCTGCACGGGCTGCGGGAGGCACCCTCGATCCTCGCGGTCTTTTGCGACGAGACGCCCGCCGCCGGCCACGGCCTCGGCATCGCCACCATGCCGGAGATGCTGCGCTACTCGGTGGTGATGGCGATCCACACGCTGTGGCTGGCCGCGCGCGCGGAGGGCATCGGGCTCGGCTGGGTGTCGATCCTCGACCCCGGCCCCGTCGCCGCGCTCCTCGACGTGCCCGCCGACTGGTCGCTCGTCGCACTGCTGTGCCTCGGCTATCCCGAATGCGAGACGACCGAGCCGGACCTGCTGACGAGCGGCTGGCAGGATCGCCGGCCCGTCGTCCTCGTCGAGCGATAGGCCGCTAGCGCGGCGCGAGGCGGCTGTCGCGCAGCACCTCGCCGGCGAGGTAGAGCGAGCCGCAGACGAGGAAGCGCGGCGCGGGCACGGCGCGCCAGCCCGTGGAGACCAGACGGATCGCCTCGGCGACGCTTGCACAGGGCTCGGCTTCCAGCCCCGCCACGATCGCGGCGTCCGCGAGGTCTTCCGGGCTCATCGCACTGTCGGACGAGGCGATCGGCACCGTGAAGACCCGGCGCGCCATGCCGGCGAAGGCCTCGAAGAAGCCCACCGGCTCCTTCGTCGTCAGCATGCCCGCGATGAGGAAGAGCGGGCGCTGGACGCGGTCCTCCATGTCGGCGAGCGTCTCGGCGATCACGAGGCCGGCGCCGGGATTGTGGCCGCCGTCGAGCCAGAGTTCGGAGCCGTCCGCCGCAAGGTCGAAGAGCGGGCCGGAGGTGATGCGCTGCAGGCGGCCGGGCCATTCCACGCCCTGCATCCCGCGCTCGATCGCCGACGGCGAGGGGTCGAACCCGGCGAGCCGCAGCGCCGCAATGGCCGTTGCGGCATTGCCGATCTGATGGCGGCCGGGCAGGCGCGGCATCGGCAGGTCGAGCAGCCCGCGCGCGTCCTGGTAGACGAGGCGCCCGTGCTCGGTGAAGGCGAAGAAGTCCTCGCCGTAGACCATCGTCTCGGCGCGGGTTCGCGCGGCGTGGCGCTTGAGCACGTCGAGCGCGGCGGGCTCGGCCTGCGGGCCGATCACCACGGGAACGCCGGGCTTGAAGATGCCGGCCTTCTCGGCGGCGACGAGTTCCACCCTGTCTCCGAGATAGGCCTGATGGTCGAGCGAGATCGCGGTGACGACACTCACCGCCGGGCGTTCCACCACGTTGGTGGCGTCGAAGCGCCCGCCGAGGCCGACTTCGAGCAGCACCGCGTCGGCCGGCGCCTCGCTGAAGAGCACGAAGGTTACGGCGGTGAGGAGCTCGAAGACGGTGATGGGTTCATCGCCATTGGCCGCCGCCACGCGCCGCATCGTCTCGGCCAGCCGCGCGTCGTCGACGAGCCGGCCCGGCCCGCCCGCAGGATCGGCCAACCGGTAGCGCTCGTGCCAGTCGACGAGATGGGGCGAGGTGTGGACGTGGACGCCTTGGCCCGCCGCCTCGAGAATGGCGCGCGAGAAGGCGATCGTGGAGCCCTTGCCGTTGGTGCCGGCGACGTGGATCGTCGGCGGCATGCGCCCCTGCGGATCGCCAAGCACCGCCAGAAGGCGGCGGATCCGGTCGAGCTTCAGGTCGAAGCCCTTGGGGTGGCGGGCGAGGAGCTTGCCGATCTCGGCGTCGGCGAGGCTGGTGGGGGCGCTCACGGGCGGTCTCGGGCTGTGCGGCGGCGCGGTCAGGCCGCCTCGGCCGGCGTCTCGTGCGCGTCCGGCTCCGGCGGCGCGGGCTCGGCCGAGATCTCGGCCTTGGTCAGCACCTTGAGCAGGCGGGCGATCGTTCCTTTCAACTCGTGCCGGTGCACCACCATGTCCACCATGCCGTGCTCCATCAGGTATTCGGAGCGCTGGAAGCCTTCAGGCAGCTTCTCGCGGATCGTCTGCTCGATGACGCGCGGGCCGGCGAAGCCGATGAGCGCGCCGGGCTCGGCGATGTGGACGTCGCCGAGCATCGCGTAGGACGCGGTGACGCCGCCGGTGGTCGGGTTGGTCAGAACCACGATGTAGGGAAGCCCGGCATCCTTCACCATCTCCACCGCGACCGTGGTGCGCGGCAGCTGCATGAGCGAGAGGATGCCCTCCTGCATGCGCGCCCCGCCCGAGGAGGCGAAGAGCACGAGCGGGCGCCGACGGTCCACCGCCGTCTCGGCGGCGGTGACGATCGCCTCGCCGGCGGCCATGCCGAGCGAGCCGCCCATGAAGGAGAAGTCCTGCACCGCCGCGACGATCGGCAGGCGCTCGATCTCGCCGCAGGCGACGAGAACCGAATCCTCGAGCCCCGTCTTGGTGCGCGAATCCTTCAAGCGGTCGACATAGCGGCGCTCGTCGCGGAACTTCAGCGGGTCCACCGGCACCTTGTCGAGTTCGATCTCCTCGAACACGCCGCCGTCGAGAAACGTGGTCAGCCGGTCGCGTGCGCCGATGCGCATGTGGAAGTTCGAGGAGGGGATGACGAACTGGTTGGCTTCCAGATCCTTGTGGAACACCATCTCGCCCGTCTCCGGGCACTTGATCCAGAGGTTCTCCGGCACCTCGCGCGAGGGCTGGCCGAGGAGCGAGGAGATCTTCGGGCGGACGTAGTTGGTGATCCAGTTCACGGGACGAAGGTCCTTCCGGAAAGAGCGTCGGGGCCGCTGGCTGTGGGCGCGGCCGCGCGAAGGAGAGAGGACGACGGGCTCAAGCCGCCACAAGCTTGATGCGGCGAAGGCCGCCGGCGATCTCGCGAACCAGCGCGGCAACGGCCTCGACCTGCGCGTCCCGTGCGCCGCCCTCGGCGCCCTCCAACGCGGCGACGAGGGCCGAGCCCACCACCACGCCGTCGGCATGGCGGCCGATCGCCTCGGCCTGTTCGGCCGTGCGCACGCCGAAGCCGACGCAGACGGGCAATGTGGTCTGGCCCTTGATGCGGGCAACTGCCGCCGAGACCTGCGCGGTGTCGGGCGCCGCCGAGCCGGTGATGCCGTTGATCGAGACGTAGTAGACGAAGCCCGAGGTGTTCTTCAGCACAGCCGGCAGGCGCTTCTCGTCGGTGGTCGGCGTCGCCAGGCGGATGAAGTTGAGGCCGCCCTCGATGGCGGGCAGGCAAAGCTCGCCGTCCATCTCCGGCGGCAGGTCGACCACGATCAGCCCGTCGACGCCGGCGGCCTTGGCTTCAGCGACGAAGCGTTCGACGCCGTAGATGTAGACGGGGTTGAAATAGCCCATGAGGATCACCGGCGTCTCGCCGTCGCCCTCGCGGAAGCGGCGCACCGTTTCCAGCGTCGCGCCGAGCGTATGGCCGGAGCCGAGCGCGCGCAGTCCGGCGCGCTGGATCGCGGGCCCGTCGGCCATCGGGTCGGAGAAGGGCATGCCGAACTCGATGAGGTCGGCGCCGGCGGCCGGCAGCGCCTTCATCACGGCGAGCGCGGTCTCGGTGTCGGGATCGCCCGCCATGACGAAGGTGACGAGCGCCGGACGGCCCTCGCGCTTCAGCGCCTCGAACCGCGTCTCGATGCGTGTGGTCACCTCAATAACTCCCGTCTGGCAATGTCCGAGCGAGATACGCTTGCGCATCGCGACCGCTCATCCGCGTTTCCACATAGGCATCGCGCTCGAAGGCGATGACGACGAGTTCCCATACGCAGGCCATCAGTGGCCGGTCAACGGCACGGTAGTCGTCGGCGGTGTCGAGGTCGGCTCGGGAACAGGCGCTCCGCCAGCATCCCGCCCGGCATCCACCAGTGGACGAGGAGCCACATCGCTTCCTCGCCCCGATGGAGTATGACGAAGCCACCGTCCGGCCCCTCGATCGTCAGCGCGGCAACGCACGCTTTCGCTGCGTCGATCCGCGCAGTCTCGACCGGCTCCGGCGTCGCGCTGATGCCGTAGGCCTTCAGCACCCCGTCACCGACGGGCCAAAGGCCCAAGCCGTCGAAGCGGCGCGGCCGATAGGGTTCGGGTCGCGCCGCCATCGCCTTCAGATGTCCATGCCCATCAGCGCGGCGATGGTGTTGACGTCCTTGTCGCCGCGGCCCGAGAGGCAGAGCACGATCGACTGGTCGGGGCTCATGCCCGGCGCGATCTTGGCGATGTGAGCGAGGCCGTGCGCGGTCTCCAGCGCCGGGATGATGCCCTCCAGCCGGGTGCAGAGGTGGAAGGCCTCCACGGCCTCCTTGTCGGTGACGGGCACGTAGGAGACGCGGCCGGTGTCGCGCAGCCAGGCGTGCTCGGGGCCGACGCCGGGATAGTCGAGCCCGGCCGAGATCGAGTGGCCTTCGAGGATCTGCCCGTCGGCGTCCTGCAGCAGATAGGTGCGGTTGCCATGGAGGACGCCGGGGCGCCCGCCGCTCATCGAGGCGGCATGGCCGTTCTCGACGTCGAGCCCGTGGCCGCCGGCCTCGGCGCCGTAGATCGCGACCTCGGGATCATCGAGGAAGGCGCGGAACATGCCGATGGCGTTGGAGCCGCCGCCGACGCACGCGACGACCGCGTCGGGCAGCCGGCCGGTCTCCTCGATCATCTGGGCGCGCGTCTCGTCGCCGATGATCTGCTGGAAGTCGCGCACCATCGCCGGGTAGGGATGGGGTCCGGCGGCGGTGCCGATGAGATAGTAGGTGTCGGCGACGTTGGTGACCCAGTCGCGCAAGGCTTCGTTCATCGCGTCCTTCAGCGTGCCGGCGCCTGCCGTCACGGCGCGCACCTCGGCGCCGAGCATCTTCATGCGCACGACGTTGGGCTTCTGACGTTCGACGTCGGTGGCGCCCATGAAGACGACGCAGGGCATGCCGAAGCGCGCGCAGACCGTGGCGGTGGCGACGCCGTGCTGCCCGGCGCCGGTCTCGGCGATGATGCGCGTCTTGCCCATGCGGCGCGCCAGCAGGATCTGGCCGAGGCAGTTGTTGATCTTGTGCGAGCCGGTGTGGTTCAGCTCCTCGCGCTTGAACCAGATCTGCGCGCCGCCGAAATGCTCGGAGAGCCGCGTCGCGTGGTAGATCGGGCTGGGGCGACCGGTGTAGTGGGTCTGGAGATCGGCTAGCTCCGCCTGGAAGCCCTCGTCGGTCTTCGTCGCCTTGTAGGCGGCCTCGAGGTCGAGGATGATCGGCATCAGCGTCTCGGCGACGAAACGCCCGCCGAACAGGCCGAAGCGGCCTTCGTCGTCGGGGCCCATGCGGAACGAGTTGGGCGTCGGAATCTCGGTCATGCGGATCGCCGTTCCTGCGTGAGGTGATCGGGCTGGCCGGTTTCGGCCATCGAAGGGGGAGCGCTCCCCCCGTCCGTTTGTTCCGCGGCGAGCGCGGCATCGACGGCGTCGAAGAAGCGATGCACGAGGCCGGCATCCTTGACGCCGGGTGCCGTCTCGACGCCGGACGAGAGATCGAAGCCTCTCGGGCGGATGCGGCGCAGGGCTTCCGCGATGTTGTCGGCGTTAAGACCGCCGGACAGGATGAAGTCGCGGTCCCCGCCGAGCGCATCGAGCAGCGCCCAGTCGAAGGAGACGCCGTTGCCGCCGGGCAGGACCGAACCCTTCGGACGCTTGGCGTCGAGAAGGATGCGGTCGGCGACGGCGCGATAGGGCGCGATGGCCTCGAGATCCCCGGCCGTCGCGACCGAGATCGCCTTCATGGTCGAGAGGCCGCTGGACGCCGCGATCTCTGCGACCCGCGCAATCGATTCCTTGCCGTGGAGCTGCAACGTGTCGGGCCGCACGCGTGCCGCGATCCGCGCCACGAGTTCGTCCGACGGGTCCACGGTCACCACCGTCACCGAGGCGCGCCCGCCGACATGGGTGCGCAGGCGGATCATGTCCTCGATGGGAAGGTGACGCGGGCTCGGCTCGAAATGCATGAGGCCGATCTCGGTGCAGCCGCGCGCCAGCACCGCGTCGATCAGCGCTTCGCTCTTCAGTCCGCAAATCTTGATGTGCGGTCGTATCACGCCGAGGGTCCGTGCTGCCTGGTGAGATCGGATGGAAAGATCGACCTTATCGCGCCGGATGGCGGCCGGGACAAGGCGAAAACACCGATCACGACCGATGGTCGCGCCGCCCGGTGCCGTTTCGAGGCGCGTTCAGTCGAAGCGGAAGCGATGGAGGCTCGCGCCCTCGCTCTTCAGCCAGGCGCGGCCCCGGTCCATGTCGGGGCAGAGTTCGCGGCAGAGCGCCCAGAAGCGCGGGCCGTGGTTCATCTCGCGAAAATGCGCCACCTCGTGGGCGGCGAGATAGTCGAGCGCGAAGGGCGGCGCCATGACGATGCGCCAGGAGAAGGCGAGGCGCCGGTCCGCGGTGCAGGAGCCCCAGCGGCTCACCGTGTCCTTCAGCGCGATGGCGCGCGGCGCGAGACCCACGGCTTGCGCATGCCCCGCCACCGCGGCTTCGAGATCGCCCCGCGCCTCGCGCTTCAATGCGTCGCGCACCCGGCGCGCGAAACGCGCGGGATCGCCGCCGACCGTCAGGCCATGGTCGCCGGGGCCGTTCGCTTCGATGCGCGCGGCGCGCCGGCCGGTCTCGTGCCGGCAGCGCAGCGTCCCGCCGCGAAACGGCAGCAGC
This sequence comes from Aureimonas pseudogalii, assembly GCF_014196835.1. Classification (GTDB taxonomy): domain Bacteria; phylum Pseudomonadota; class Alphaproteobacteria; order Rhizobiales; family Rhizobiaceae; genus Aureimonas; species Aureimonas pseudogalii. The sequence continues at coordinate 262,267 of NZ_JACIEK010000002.1, read as the reverse complement.
GTGCCGGGCGCGACGAGATCGAGCGGCGGCGCGCCGGCGAGGCGCTCGCGGACCCAGCCGGCGTGACGGTCGAGAAAGGCGGCGACAAGCGTCGGCGAGACACGGGGCGGCACCGTCAGCCGCACGGCCTCGCCGCCGGGCGCGAGACGCATGGTGATGCGCCGGGCCGCGGCGTGCGGGCGCACGACGACGGGAAGCGAGCGCCCGCCGAGGTCGATCGTCTCGGGAAAGCGGGAGGCAGCCGGCGGACGCGGCGAGACGAGGCGACGAAGGAGCGTGGGCAGGACGGACTTCACGAATCGGTGTGCGGGAGGGTGTCGATCGAACGGGCGACGGGCCCGGCGCACGACACCACGCGGCGCCGCGGGGGCCAAGAGGGCGGCACTCATTTTCCGGCGGGATCGGCTGAGGCCGGCCGCGGCTGTGGGCTGCGAAAGGCGCATCGCCTTCCCCGAAACGAAAGAGCCGCCGGCCCGAAGGCCGACGGCTCGCGATGGAGGCGGTTCGCCCTCGGATCAGCGGGCGGGCACCATCTCTGCGTCCACGACCTCGGCGCCGCGGCGGTTGCGGGCGCGGTCCGACATGAAGCGGTCGAACTCCTCCTGGTCCTTGGCGCGGCGCAGTTCGCGCGCATAGGACTCGAACTCGGCGCTCGCCTCGTTCAGGCGGCGGCACTCCTCGTCGAGGCGCTTCAACTCGCCCTCGCGCCAATCGTCGAAGGCGACGTTGCCGGTGCGCTCTGCGGCGAAGGGCATGCGCGCGCCCGAGCGACGGAAGCCCGCCATCACGCGGTCGGTGGTGCGCCCGACATCCGCGCGGAAAAGCTCGAGGCGATCGCCCCAGAGGATGTAGGCGAGAACGGCGAAGCCTAGCGGCCAGTAGACCATGAAGCCCAACACCATCAGGGCGATGGTGGCGGGCGTCCAGGCGGGACGTATCAAAGCTTGCGACCTCATGTGACTGTGTTCCGTTTCATCGAAGCCCATGGGAAGCGGGCGATGATCCCGACACAGGATGTGGGTTCGGCGAACGGAGCGTTCAACGGATCGGCCGATTTCGTGATCGCGGGCCGCGATCTCGGCCGCCAGAGCCGGGATCGTCGAGGTCGCGGCGTCAGCGTTTGCGGCGCGGGCGCGTCGCCGCCTTCACCAGCTTCGGGCTGCCCTTGATCGTCGGGGCGCCCGCCGCGGTGTCGAGGAAGCCTTCCGGCAGGATCGAGGGCACCGGCTCGGCGCCCGCGCCGAGCGCGGCTTCGAGATCGGCGAGGACCGGCGGGGCGGCCGGGGCCACGGGAAGCTCCAGCACCGGCGGCACCAGGGCCGTGTCCGCGGCGTGGGCGGGATGCCCGTGCAAGGCGCTCGCCTCTCCTGCCTCGACAATCTCCGCTTCGCCGTCCGCTACGGCAACGGGCGTCTCGACCGGCGCCGCAGGCTCGGGCTCGTTCGGCGTGATCGCCGTCTCGGTCGCGAATACCTCGGTCGTGGGCACCTCGGTCGCCGCGACCTCGGCAGCCGGCGCGTCGTCCGCCACGGCCTCGGGCGCCGCGAAGGCGAGCGGCTGCGTCTGGGCGGCGTCGAGCGCCTCGGGCGGCTGCAGCGCGGGCTCTCGCGCCTCGGCCGAGCGATCGGGCACGGGAACCGGTGCGCGGCCGTGCTTGCCGCCATGCGTCAGCGCGAAGTCGACGATGCGCGGCGCGATCTCGGCGCGGAAGCGCGAGCCGTTGAAGACGCCGTAATGGCCGACCTTGGGCTGCAGGTAGTGGACGCGCATGTCGTCGGGCAGCGAGGAGCAGAGCGTCTGCGCGGCCTGCGTCTGGCCGACGCCGGAAATGTCGTCGTTCTCGCCTTCGACGGTGAGGAGCGCGGTGCGGCGGATCTTCGCCATGTCGAGCCGGTGGCCGCGATGGGTGATCTCGCCCTTCGGCAGCGAGTGCTTGATGAAGACCTCGTCCACCGTCTGCAGGTAGAACTCGGCGGTGAGGTCCATCACGGCGTTGTATTCGTCGTAGAAGGCGCGGTGCTTCTCGGCCGGGTCGCCGTCATGCTTCACGAGATGGAGGAAGAACTCCTTGTGGGCGATGAGGTGCCGGTCGAGATTCATCGACATGAAGCCGGTGAGTTGCAGGAAGCCGGGATAGACCTCGCGCAGGAAGCCCGGCTGGGGAAACGGCACCTTCATGATGACGTTCTGCTTGAACCAGTCGATGCCCTTGGACTCGGCCAGCTTGTTCACGCCGGTCGGGTTGATGCGCGTGTCGATCGGCCCGCCCATCAGCGTCATCGTGGCGGGCGAGCAGGGATCCTCGTCCTCCTCCATGCGCGCCACCGCCATCATCACGGGCACCGCCGGCTGGCAGACGCCGATCACGTGCGTGTCCGGCCCGAGGAAGCGCAGCATCTCGATGACGTAGTCGACGTAGTCGTCGAGGTCGAAGCGGCCGGCCGCCACCGGCACGGTGCGCGCGTCCGTCCAGTCGGTGATGTGGACGTCGCCATAGGGCAGCAGCGCCTCGACCGTGCCGCGCAGGAGCGTCGCGTAATGGCCCGACATCGGCGCGACGATGAGGAAGCGCGGGTCGGCGCGGCGCCCGGCCGGCAGCTCGCGCTCGAAATGCAGCAGCCGCGCGAAGGGCTTCTCCCAGACGACCCGGTCCACCACGGGCACCCGCATGCCGTCCACGAACGTGTCGTGCAGACCCCATTCGGGCTTGCCGTAGACGCGGGTCGAGCGCTCGAACACCTCGGCCATCGCCGCCACCGTGCGCCCCATGCCCGTATGGGCGAGCGGGTTCAGCGGGTTGCCGTAGATCAGGCGCGTCGCGTCGGCCACCGCCCGCATCGGCGCCAGCATCGCATGGTTCCACTCGTAGAATTCGTACAACATGCACTCCCACGTTCTCGTTGGCGGGACGTCCGGACCGGGCAGCCTGCAGTGCAACATGGCAGAATCCTGCCGCACCGCAAGATGAGGGTCCCGTCACGCGGGGTTCGGTCGTCGTCAGAGCCAGCGGATCATCACGGTCCGGCGGTCGGGGCTCACACCCGCCGGGCATTCCAGCACGAGACGCCGTCGCAGGACTGGCGTCAGATCATCTGCCCCAACCTTTAAGAATTCACGCCGGGCATAGAACGCCTCGTTGAAGGCAACGTCGCGCGCGGTGGAAAGTCCCACGGCGCGATGGAAAAACCAGCCGGCCCGCGCCACCACGGCCGAGAGCAGCGCCGAGCCGATGCCGCGCCGGCCATGCGCGGGATCGACCGACAACTCCGACAACCAGTAGCAGCCGGCGCCCTCACCGTCCTCGATCCCGTCGTCCGGCACGGCGAGGGACGCCAGATCGGCGGCGGCGGCATAGCCGATGGGCCCGCCGCCCTTCACCTCGGCCACGAACACCTCGTGGCGCAGGAGAAACGGCACGAAGCGCGCCATCGGCGTCGGCTCGGCCGAGGCCAGATGCCCGACCTCGACGAGAAGCTGCGCCGCGCGGTGCTCGATGGCCTGGAGCGCCGGCGCCTCGCCGGGCTCCATCATGCGGATGCGGGTGCCGGCGGGCGCCATGCCCTTGAACGCCTTGCGGCCGCTCAAGCCGTCTCGACGCCTTCGACGATAAGGATCTCGGCCTCCGACACCTCCTGCCGTACCGCGATCGCCGCCTGGTATTCGGCGGAATCGTAGCAGGCGAGCGCTTCCTCCATCGAAGGGAACTCGATCACCACGTTGCGCGCCCGCGCCGGGCCTTCGAGGTCGCGGAACGGACCGCCGCGCGCCAGGAACCGCGCGCCGTGGCGCACCATCGCCGGCGCGGCCGTCGTCACGTAGTCCTTGTAGCGCTCGGGATCGCGGACATCGACATGGGCGATCCAGTAGGCCTTCGGCATGGTGCGTCTCCTCTGCGGGAGACGGGCAGATAGGAGCGCGCGGCGCCGGCGACAGGGCACCCGATGGCTCGGCGGGTCGCCCGTGGCGAGTCGGGCGAACCCGCGTCAGGCCATCTCGGCGAGGATGGCGCGCGCGGCGGCCAGCCGGTCGGGCGCATCGAGGATGGGGCGGCCGACCACGAGATGGCTGGCGCCGGCGGCGATCGCCTCGCGCGGCGTCATCACCCGCGTCTGGTCGCCGGCCGCCGACCCGGCGGGTCGGATGCCGGGCGTGACCACCGCGCGGTCCGGCCCGACGATCGCGCGCACGGCGGCGGCCTCGGCGGCCGAGGCGACGATGCCGCCGATCCCGGCCTCCATCGCCTGTCGCGTGCGGCGCTCCACCAGCGCGGCCGCGGTCTCGGTGTGACCCATCTCGCGAAGGTCGTCCTCACTGAGCGACGTCAGCACGGTGACGGCGAGGACGAGGAGGCCGGAGCCCTCGGCGCCGCGCGCCGCCGCGCGCATCACCTGGGGCGTGGCGTGCACGGTGGTCATCGCGACGCCGAGCCCGGCGATGCCGGCGATGCCCTTTTCCACGATGTTGCCGATGTCGTGGAGCTTCAGGTCGAGGAAGACCCGTTTGCCCGCGCGCACGAGTTCGCCCACGAAGTCGAGGCCGCCGGCATAGCCGAGCTGGTAGCCCACCTTGTAGACGCGCACGGTGTCGCCGAGCTCGGCGACGATGGATTCGGCGCTGCGCCGATCGGAGACGTCGAGGCCGACGATCAGACGGTCGGCGGGCTGGAGGAGGGTCTGCGAGGGAAGAATCATTCGTCGCTGGGGATGTCCACGGTCACGGTGGTGCCGACCGTATCACCATTCACGTCGATGCGCGCGTCGAGACCGCGCACCAGCGAGACGACGATGCGACCGCCCAAGCCCCCGGTCTGGTGGGCGGGGCCGGCGGGCGCCTCCGGCTTGCCGCCGACATGCAGTTCGCCGCCCGAGGCCTCCGCGATCGAGCCGGCGATCTGGCGCGCCGCATTGGGCTCGGCGGGAAGATCCACCGCCTCGGCGACGCGCTGGCGAGACTGGCCGCGCTCGGCGCCGTGCGGCCAGTTCGCGCCCTTCGGCAGCCCGATGCCGTCGTCGGTCACGGTCATGCGGATGACGCCCGAGGAGAGCATCTTCAGGCGCGCCTCCACCAGCCCCTCGTCGCGGCCGGCGAAAGCGTGTTTCAGGGCGTTGGTCAGGAGTTCGGAGAAGAGCAGGCCGATGCGCGCGGCGCGCTCGACGCTGACCTCGATCGAGTCGCAGTCGACGTTGACGCGCACCGAGCGCCGCCCGTCGAGATAGCCGATGGTGGAGGCGATGCGGCTGATATAGGCGCCGAGCGGGATGCGCTGCGAGCGCGCCGAGCCGACGCCGGCCTCCGTCATCTCCTGATAGAGGAGTTGCAGGCTCTCGATGCGCCGGGCGAGCGCGGTGAACGCATCGGCGCTGGTATGGGCGCGCGACTGCATGCGGATCATGCCGATGATCATCGCCAGATGGTTCTTCACCCGGTGCTGGATCTCGCCGAGCGCGGAGTCGAGTTTCTCGGCTGCCCCGCCCGCTTCGCGCGACACCGAGAGATCCCGGCCCTCGCTGAGATCGCGCTGCACGCCGAGGAAGCATTGCAGCCGGTTCTCGGCGTCGTAGAGCGGCGTGATCATGAGCCGGTTGAGGAACTTGGTGCCGTCGGCCCGGTAGTTCACGAGATCGAGGGTGATATCCTCTTCCGCCCTGAGCGCCGCGGAGATTTTTCGCGAGGCGTCCGGGTCGGTGTCGGGCCCCTGGAGGAAACGGCAGTTGCGGCCCACCGTCGCCTCCACCGCATAGCCGGTGATGCGGGCGAAGGCCTGGTTGGCGTAGACGATGGGGTTGTCGTCGAGATGCGGGTTGGTGAGGACGAGCGCCAGCGGAACCTTGGCGAGCGCAGCCGTCGTCATGCCGTCCGGCATCTGGACGCCCACCGGCTTTTCGACATCCTGATGACCCATGCCGTCTCCTTGGCAGCGGGCCTTCCCGCAGGTTGTTGTCGAGCCTTCGGCCGACACCGGCCCCGGCGCGATCGGCCGGGTTCGATGGTGCGAGCGGTGGGATTAGCACGCGGTTCGGTCGTGAAGACGACACATCCCATGGTGCGCGACTTTGTCGCGTCGGTGAGCCTTCGCGCGCGGCGGCGTCAGTGGGCTTCGTCCCAGTTCGCGGCCGCCCGCGCATCAACGACGAGCGGCACCGCGAGTTCCACCACCGGGTCGGCGGCCCGCTCCATCACGCGGCGGACCACGGGGATCGTCGCCTCGACCTCGTCGTCGGGCACCTCGAACACGAGCTCGTCGTGCACCTGCAGCAGCATGCGAGCCGACAGGCGCTCGGCCGCGAGCGCCTCCTCCATGCGCACCATGGCGCGGCGGATGATGTCGGCGGCCGAGCCCTGGATCGGGGCGTTGATCGCGGCGCGCTCCACCGCGGCGCGCACCTGCGGATTGGAGGAACCGATGTCGGGATAGTGCGCGCGCCGGCCGAACAGCGTCTCGACATGGCCGGTGCGCCGGCAGAACAGCTTCACCCGGTCCATGTAGTCGCGGATGCCGGGGAAGCGCTCGAAATAGCGCTTGATGTAGGCGCCCGCCTCCTCGCGCGGGATGGAGAGCTGCGCGGCGAGGCCGAAGGCGGAGATGCCGTAGACGATGCCGAAGTTGATCGCCTTGGCGCGGCGGCGCACGTCGGACGGCATGCCCTCGACCGGCACCCCGAACATCTCGGACGCCGTCATCGCGTGGATGTCGATGCCCTGGCGGAAGGCTTCCGTCAGCTGCGGGATCTCGGCCATGTGGGCCAGCAGCCGCAGTTCGATCTGGCTGTAGTCGGCCGAGAGCAGCTTGTGGCCGGCGGGCGCCACGAAGGCGGTGCGGATGGCGCGGCCCTCTTCGGTGCGCACGGGAATGTTCTGGAGGTTGGGCTCCGACGAGGAGAGGCGCCCCGTGGTGGTGGAGGCCATGGAATAGGAGGTGTGGATGCGATCCTCGGCATCCATGTAGGTCGGCAGCGCGTCGGTGTAGGTGCCCTTGAGCTTGGTGAGCTGGCGCCAGTCGACGATGCGGCGCGGCAGGTCGTGGCCCTCGGCGGCGAGGTCTTCGAGCAGCCGCGCGTCGGTGGCCCATTGCCCGGTCTTGGTCTTCTTGCCCCCCGGAAGCCCCAGCTTGCCGAAGAGGATCTCGCCGAGCTGCTTGGGGCTGCCGACGTTGAAGGGCTCGCCGGCGAGGATGTGGATGTCGGCCTCGAGGCCGGCCGCCTTCTGCGCGAAGCGGCCGGAGAGGCGCGACAGGATCTGCCGGTCGGTGCGGATGCCTCGCTCCTCCATGCGCGCCAGCACCGGCACGAGCGGACGCTCCAGCCGCTCGTAGACATGGGCGAGGCCCTCGGCCGCGAGGCGCGGCTTCAGCACGCGCCAGAGCCGCAGCGTCACGTCGGCGTCCTCGGCGGCGTATTCGCTCACCCGCTCGATCGCGACGGCCGCGATCGGCTTCAGCGTCCGGCCGGAGCCGCAGAGCTCCTTGAAGGAGATCGGCTTGTGCCCGAGGAAGCGCTCCGACAATTCGTCCATGCCGTGGCCCTCCAGCGAGGAGGAGGCGTCGAGCACGTAGGAGATCAGCATCGTGTCGTCGAGCGGCGCGGTCTCGACCCCATGGCGGCGCATCACGAGATAGTCGTACTTGGCGTTCTGCGCGACCTTGAGGATCGCGGGGTCCTCGAGCAGGGGCTTCAGGAGATCGAGCACGGTGCCGAGCGGGATCTGCGCGCCGACGCCTTCCCGCGCCGCCTCGTCCGACAGGAGATCGCCGCCGCCCTCGCCGACATGGGCGATCGGCACGTAGGCCGCCTCGCCGGGCGCCACCGCCAGCGACAGGCCGACGAGATCGGCGCGCATCGCGTCGAGCGACGTCGTCTCGACGTCGAAGGCGACGACGCCCGTCTCGCGTGCCCGCGCGATCCAGTGTTCGAGGCGCGCCTCGTCGCGCACCGTCTCGTAGGTGGAGCGATCCACCGGCGTCGCGGCTTCCGCCTGCAGCCGCTCGGCGGCATGCGCGGCCGGGGTCATGGCGAGATGCGAGCCGGTCTTCTCCCCGCCCGGCGTGCCGCCGGGATCGAGGTCGGGGCCGCGCGCCGGGGCGGTGACGTCGACCTGCGCCGCCTCGACGGCCGAGGCGTCGGTGCCGAGCTTGGCGGTGACGCGCCGCGTCAGCGAGGTGAATTCCATCGCCTTGAGGAAGGCCACTAGCTTCTCGCCGTCGGGTTCGTGGATGAAGAGATCGTCGAGCCCGACCTCGAGCGGCGTGTGCTGATCGAGCGTGACGAGGCGCTTCGACAGGCGGGCCTGCTCGGCATGGGCGAGGATGCTTTCGCGGCGCTTGGCCTGCTTGATCTCGCCGGCGTTCTCCAGAAGGTTTTCCAGCGTCCCGTAGGCGCCCAGAAGGTCGGCGGCGGTCTTCGGCCCGATGCCGGGCACGCCCGGCACGTTGTCGGAGCTGTCGCCGACGAGCGCCTGCAGGTCGATCATCTTCTCGGGGTAGACGCCGAACTTCTCGAACACCTCCTGCGGGCCGAGGCGTTTGTCCTTCATCTGGTCGTAGAGGATGACGCCGGGGCCGACGAGCTGCATCAGGTCCTTGTCGGACGAGACGATGGTGACGTCGCCGCCGGCCTCCACCGCGAGGCGCGTGTAGGTGGCGATGAGATCGTCGGCTTCGAAGCCCTGCTTCTCGACGCAGGGCAGATCGAAGGCGCGCACCGCCTCGCGGATCACCGCGAACTGCGGCACGAGGTCTTCGGGCGGCGCCTGCCGGTTGGCCTTGTACTGGTCGTACAGCGCATTGCGGAAGGTCGTGGAGGAATGGTCGAAGATCACGGCGAAATGCGTCGGCGCGACGCCGACCGAGGTCTCGCGCGATTCCTCCACCAGCTTCCACAGCATGTTGCAGAAGCCCGACACGGCGCCGATCGGCAGCCCGTCGGACTTGCGCGTCAGCGGCGGCAGCGCATGATAGGCTCGGAAGATGTACGCCGAGCCGTCGACGAGGAAGAGGTGGTCGCCCTTTTGCATGGCGCCCGTGGTATCGCGCGGGCGAGCCCGAGTCCATCGATCCTCGGGGCGGGGCCCGACACCGAGCGAGGGGTTCTGCCACCGAGATCGCCCGAGACGGCCGTGAACTTTCGAGGCGAGCGCGGCGCTGGCTCCGAGGTCGATCGCGGCCTGGAAGCACAAGCGGACCGACATGACAAATGTTTAAGGTTGATTATCACGCGGATGTGATCGCACTCGCTTGAACCGAATGCGAGGGAAGCGCATTTGATGATCAACGGCGCAGATAAGCGTCGCCTTCGGCCCAGAGCTCGTCCCCCGCTTTGCAGCCGAACGTGAGCGGATCGTCCCATCCCCCCTCTCGGGGCCTCCGCTCGATCAGAAGGAGCCGTCGCGACAACCCCCCTCCAGTCAGCGACGGCTCTTCTTCTGCGTCTCCCCTCCCTTCCGACACATCTCGATCGTTCCCGTTACGCGGAAATTGAACTCCGCTTGCGCTTCGATCGTCGTTCCAGCCGGCGTGGTACGGCTCTTATGCATTAATCTCCGTAACCGCGCACCGCTTTGCCTTCGCGACCTTGCCGCGTTATGCCCGTCGCCATCCGGCGGCGCTCCTCGGGGGGCGCCCGCCTGCCCCGACGGAGCGCCCCATGGCCGATCTCGACAGCGTCCTCGCCCGCCTCGACCTCCATCTCGACCGCTCGGTCGAGCGGTTGCAGGATCTCCTGCGCATTCCCTCGATCTCCACCGACCCCGCCTTCGCGCCGGACTGCCGGCGCGCCGCCGAGTGGCTGGCCGGCGATCTCTCGGCGGTCGGCTTCGAGGCGCGCGTCGCCGAGACCACGGGCCATCCGATGGTGGTCGCCCACCGCCGCGGGCCGGAGGGCAGCCCGCACGTCCTCTTCTACGGCCATTACGACGTGCAGCCGGTGGACCCCCTCGCGCTCTGGGACACCGATCCCTTCGATCCGCAGGTGAAGGCGATGCCCGACGGCACGAAGCGTCTCGTCGGGCGCGGCACCGCGGACGACAAGGGCCAGCTGATGACCTTCGTCGAGGCCTGCCGCGCCTTCATCGCCGAGACGGGATCGCTGCCCTGCACGGTCACGATCTTCCTCGAAGGCGAGGAAGAGTCGGGTTCGCCCTCGCTCCTGCCCTTCCTCGACGCGCATCGTGAGGAGCTCTCGGCCGACGTCGCGCTGATCTGCGACACCAACATGTGGGACCGCGACACGCCCGCCATCTCCACCGGCCTTCGCGGACTGGTGGGCGAACAGGTGACCATCAAGGCGGCCTCGATGGATCTCCATTCGGGCTATTTCGGCGGCGCGGCCGCCAACCCGATCCATGTCCTGGCCAAGATCATCGCCGATCTCCACGACGAGACGGGCCGCGTCACGCTGCCCGGTTTCTATGACGGCGTGCCCGAGCTGCCGGCCGAGGTGAAGGCGGTGTGGGACCGGCTGGACTTCTCGGAAGAGGCGTTCCTCGGCTCGGTCGGGCTCTCGGTGCCGGCGGGCGAGAAGGGCCGCTCGGTGCTGGAACAGACGTGGTCGCGCCCCACCGCCGAGGTCAACGGCATCGAGGGCGGCTACACCGGCAAGGGCTTCAAGACGGTGATCGCGGCCGAGGCGCATGCCAAGATTTCGTTCCGCCTCGTCTTCGACCAGGACCCGGCGGCCATCCGCGCCGCCTTCCGCGCCTTCGTCACGGAGCGCCTGCCGGCCGACTGCACGGCCGAGTTCCACGAGCACGGCGGCTCTCCGGCGATCCAGCTGCCCTTCGACAGCCCGGTGCTCGAGACCGCGCGCGAGGCGCTGTCGGCGGAATGGCCCAAGCCCGCCGTGATGATCGGCATGGGCGGCTCGATCCCCGTGGTCGGCGAGTTCAAGCGCCGCCTCGACATGCCCTCGCTCCTCATCGGCTTCGGCCTCGGCGACGACCGCATCCACTCGCCGAACGAGAAGTACGAGCTCGCCTCCTTCGCCAAGGGCCAGCGCTCCTGGGCCCGGGTGCTGGCGGCGCTGGGCGAGCGCGGGGCGGGTTGACCGGGATTAGATGTCGGTACAAATATGGCGAGGATCACCTTCGACCCGTCCAAGCGCGAGCGCACCCTTCGAGAGCGCGGCATCGACTTCGCGCTGGCGGAGGTCGTCTTCGCCGGCCGAACCTTCGATCAGGAAGACGACCGGCATGATTATGGCGAGGTCCGCATCATCACCGTCGGCCGTCTCGACGGCCGGATGATGGTGGTGGTGTGGACGCCGCGAGACGGGGCTCGCCACGTCATCTCGATGAGGAAAGCCAATGAGCGAGAACAGGCTCGATACGCCGTCCGACTGGATTGACCCAGACGATGCGCCCGAGTTGACGGACGAATGGTTCGACCGCGCCGATCTCCACGAGAACGGCGTGCTCATCCGGCGCGGGCGCCCGCCCGCCGAGCATCCGAAGGCGCGCGTCACGCTGCGGCTCGACGCCGAGGTGGCCGCGGCGCTGCGGGCCTCCGGCAAGGGCTGGCAGACGCGGGTGAACCAGGCGCTGAAGGACTGGCTCGCCAAGGGCGCGGCGTAAGGCGGCCCCTCCGGCGCAAAGGCCCCCGCCCGCACCGGTCCTTCGGCCGACGCGGGGAGGGGCCGACCGCCTATTCGATGCGCGCGCCCGAGGCCTCGATCACCGGGCGCCAGCGGGCGATCTCCTTCGTCACGTGCGCGGCGAGTTCTTCGGGCGTGCCGCCCACGGTGGTGGCGCCGACCTCGGCGAGCCGCGCCTTCACCTTGGGGTCGGCGACCGCCTCGTTCGCCGCCGCGTTCAGCCGCGCGATCACTGCCGGAGGCGTGCCGGCCGGCGCGAAGAAGGCGTTCCAGGTGTTGGTCTCGTAGCCGGGAACCCCCGCCTCCTCCATCGTCGGCACGTCCGGGAAGTTGGCGGCACGCGTCTTGGTGGTCACCGCGAGCGCCCGCAGCGCGCCGGAGCGGATGAACTCGGTGGACGAGGGCAGGTTGTCGAAGTTGATCGGCACCGCGCCCGACACCGCGTCGACCAGCGCCGGCCCCGAGCCCTGGTAGGGCACGTGCACCATGTCGACCCCGGCCATCGACTTGAAGAGTTCGCCCGAGAGATGCAGCGGCGTGCCGTTGCCCGAAGACGAATAGATCTCCTCGCCCGGCTTCTCCTTCAGCCGCGCGATCAGGTCCTTCACGTCCTTGGCCGGATAGTCCTTGTTGACGGTGAGGACGTTCGGCACGGTGACGAGGAGCGCGATCGGCGCGAAGTCCTTTTCGGGATCGAAGGGGGGCTTGGCGTAGAGCGAGGCGACGAGCGCGTGGGTCGCGATCGTGCCCATCAGGATCGTGTAGCCGTCGGGCGCCGCCTGTTTCACGAAGCTCGCGCCGAGATTGCCGCCCGCCCCGCCCTTGTTGTCGACGAGCACCTGCTGGCCGAGCGACTCGCTCATGCGCTGGGCGAGCGTGCGCGCCACGAGATCGGTGGAGCCGCCGGCCGCGAAGGGTACCACGAGCGTCACCGGCTTGGCGGGATAGTCCTGTGCGAAGGAACTCGCCGCGCCGAGCGCCAGCATCGTGCCGGCCAGCGCGCCGGCGATGAGGGTCCGTCGTTTCACCATCGTGGTTCTCCCGAAGCGATGCCCTCCCGGCACCGTCCGCCACCCTAGCGAGGCGGCCCGCCGCCGCAATCGCGCGAAGCGGGTGATCACCGAGGCGTGATGGGTCGCCATCGATCGGTTACCGACGGGTTTCGTGCCCAACGGGCAACAGCGGCGCTTCCGAGTGCCGCGCTGCGGGGCCTCGGCGATTGAATGTTGCCCCACCCTTCCGACAATGGTGCACAAGACACCATGACATTCCTTCCGGAGCCTGCCGCCGTGACCACGCGCACCGCCCTTCTCGTCGCCGCCCTTCTGGGCTCGACCGCCGTTCCCGCGCTTGCCGCCGACGCGGTCGCCACCGTCGACACGAGCGAGGTCGCCATCGTCAACAATGCCGATCTCATCATCGAGCTCGGCGGCGGCGTCTCCACGCAGCCCGCCTACGAGGGCGCCAGCGACTACATCGTCTCCGGCTACCCGATCTTCGCGCTGCAGTATCTCAACATCCCCGGCCTCGGCGCCATCGGCTCGCCGAACGAGAGCTACGGCGGCTTCAAGATCTCGCCGTCATTCCGCTTCATCGACAAGCGCAACGCCGCCGACTATCCGGAGCTCTTCGGCACCCGCGCGCTCGACGAGACCTACCAGCTCGGCCTTCGCGCCGGCTACGAATTCCCGGTCTACGAGACCTTCAGCGCCGAGATCTACGGCGAGGCGCGCTATGCGTTCGGCGAGGCCGAGGGCTTCGTCGGCGGCGCCGGCGTCGACTTCATCTCCCGCCCCAACGAGCAGTGGACGCTGAAGCTCGGCCCGCGCACCACCTTCGCCTCGGCCGAGTACATGAGCACCTACTTCTCGGTGACGCCGATCGAGAGCCTCGCCTCCTTCGGCCGCCTCTCGCCCTACGACGCGGGCTCGGGCTTCAAGTCGGTGGGCGCCGCGGCGTCCGCGCGCTACGAGTTCCGCCCGGACTGGTTCCTCAACGCCAACGCCGCCTACGAGCGGATGATCGGTGACGCCGAGGATTCCCCGATCGTGAAGATCGGCAAGGAAGACCAGTTCTTCGCCGGCATCGGCCTGTCGAAGCGCTTCTCGCTCGACCTCTTCTAAGCGACGCGTCGCTCGTTCTCGAAAGCCCGGGTGCCGTAAGGCGCCCGGGCTTTTTCGCGTGCGGCCTCGGCCGGGCGCGCCACATGCCCCCTGTGACGGAACTGTCTCGCACGCGATCCATTGCCTCCGGGACCAAGCCCTTCGAAGGAGCCACGCGGCATGACCATCCTCACGACGAAAGACGGCGTCGATCTCTATTACAAGGACTGGGGCCAAGGCCGCCCGATCGTCCTCATCCACGGCTGGCCGCTCAATGCCGACATGTGGGACTACCAGGCCGACAAGCTGGTGGACCAAGGCTTCCGCGTCGTCTCCTACGACCGGCGCGGCTTCGGCCGCTCGTCGCAGCCCGGCACCGGCTACGACTACGACACGTTCGCCGACGATCTGGCGGCGTTGCTCGAGCACCTCGATCTCGACAACGCAGTCCTCGTCGGCTTCTCGATGGGCGGCGGCGAGGTCGCTCGCTACATGTCGCGCCACGGCGGCAAGCGCGTCGGCAAGGCCGTGCTCGTCTCGGCGGTGACGCCATACCTCCTGAAGGACGAGAGCAACCCGGACGGCGTCGACGGTTCCGTCTTCGACGGCTTCATCGCCGATCTCGAAAAGGACCGGCCGGCCTTCCTCGCCTCCTTCGGCAAGCAGTTCTACGGCGTCGGGCTCCTGAACTTCTCGATCTCGTCGGACTATCTCGCCTGGACGCAGAACCTCGCGCTGCAGGCCTCGCTGCGCTCCACGATCGCCTGCGTGAAGGCGTTCTCCACCACCGACTTCCGCGCCGACATGAAGGCCTTCACCGTGCCGACGCTGGTGATTCACGGCACGAAGGACGCCACCGTGCCCTTCGAGGTTTCCGGCGAGAAGGCGGCCAAGCTCATCGCCGGCGCACATCTCAAGACCTATGAGGGGGCGCCCCACGGCCTGCACCACACCGAGCAGGAGCGCCTGACCACCGATCTCGCCGCCTTCGCGCGCGTCTGACCTCGGCCGCCTAAGCGATCCGGGCCGGTGCCTTCGAGGCGCCGGCCCCTCCTGGATGGTCGTCCCTTTCCATCGTTCATGCCTTGGCAGGCTTCCTTAACGCCCCGTTAAATCGCCGCATTTAAACTTCAGTCCACGAAGCCGAATCCTCGTGTCGCATAGCCTGCGCTCGACGGACCGCGGCGACGCGGGAAGGCTCGGAGGCTCCGGTACCGGCGACATGCGCGCGCCGCACCCTATCTTCGGCAAGCGACGACAGGACGAGGGCATCACGCATGGCGGCCAAGCGACGGGACGACAGGATCGAGCCGACCTTCGGTGCCGCGCGTGGCGGCGACGAGAGCGAGATCCGCGTCTCCGCCGACGACCGCGCCGTCATTCCCTCGACCGCAGCCGCACGATCCTCCCGCACCCGCCGCGAACGCGAGATCGAAGGCTCGGCGACGCGCCGCGGCGATCCACCGATCTCGCGCGACCTCGGCAGCGGGCGCACGCGGCGCGGCGGGGGCGGGGGCGGTTCCGGCGGCAACGACAATGCCGGCGGCGGCTTCTTCGGGCGTCGGCGCAAGCGCCGCTCGCTTTTCGGCCATCTCGTTCGCCTCTGCGTGCTCCTCGCGCTCTGGGGCGGTATCGCGGGCGCGGCGGTGATCGGCTATTTCGCGGTGAAGCTGCCGCAGGAGGCCTGGGCGATCCCCGCGCGCCCGCCCAACGTCAAGATCGTCTCGGTCACCGGCGATCTCTTGGCCGACCGCGGCACCACCGGCGGCGAGGCCGTGGCGCTCGACCGGATGAGCCCCTACCTGCCGCAGGCGGTGATGGCGATCGAGGACCGGCGCTTCTACTCGCACTGGGGCGTCGATCCCGTCGGCATCGTGCGCGCGCTTTCCGAGAACGTGGCGGCGGGCGAAACCGTGCAGGGCGGCTCGACGCTGACCCAGCAGCTCGCCAAGAACATCTTTCTGACGCCCGACCAGACCTTGCAACGCAAGGTGCAGGAGGCGATCCTGGCGCTCTGGCTGGAGCACAAGTTCACCAAGGACCAGATTCTCGAAATGTACCTCAACCGGGTGTATTTCGGATCGGGCGCCACAGGCGTGCAGGCTGCCGCACGGCGCTATTTCGACAAGAACGCCGACGAGCTGTCGCTGGTCGAGGCCGCGACGCTCGCCGGCGTCCTGAAGGCCCCCTCGCGCCTCTCGCCGGTGCGCGATCCCGCCGCCGCACGTTCGCGCGCCGAGGTGGTGCTGCAGGCGATGGAGGACGAGGGCTTCATCACGCAGGGCGAGTTCGACGCCGCCAAGGCCGAGAAGCCGACCAAGGCCCGGTCCTTCTGGACCGGCCCCGAGCACTACGCCGCCGACATGGTGATGCGCGACCTGCCGGTGCTCGTCGGCGACATCAAGGAGGACGTGGTGGTCTCCACCACGATCGACCTCGGCCTCGAGAGAGAGGCCCAGCAGGCCATCGCCGCCACGATCGACAAGGCGACGCAGAACGTCAGCCAGGGTGCGCTTGTCTCGATCGACGGCACCGGCGCCATCCGCGCCATCGTCGGCGGGCGCGACTACGCGACCTCGCAGTTCAACCGCGCCTCCGAGGCCAAGCGGCAGCCAGGCTCGGCCTTCAAGCCCTTCGTCTACGAGACGGCGCTGGAGTTCGGCGTGCGGCCCGAAACGATCGTCGACGACGCGCCGATCCGCATCGGCAACTGGACGCCCTCGAACTACGACAACCGCTTCCGCGGGCCCGTGACGGTGGCCGACGCGGTGATGAAGTCGCTGAACACCGTGGCAGCCAAGCTCACCGCCGAGGTCGGCCCGGCCGCCGTGATCGAGACCGCCAAGCGCTTCGGCATCACCTCGCCGCTGGTCGACAACGCCTCGCTGGCGCTCGGCACGTCCGAGGTCTCGCTGCTGGAGTTGACCGGCGCCTACGCGCCCTTCGCCAATGGCGGCTATCTCGCGACCCCGCATCTCGTGAACAAGGTGACGACGGTGTCGGGGCAGGTGCTCTACGAGCGTCCCGCCGAGGTGCCGCCGGTGATCGTCACCGCCGACATCGTGGGCATGATGAACGCCATGCTGACGCGCGTCGTCACCTCCGGCACCGGCCGGCGCGCGGCGCTGCCGGGCTGGCAGGTGGCGGGCAAGAGCGGCACCACGCAGGATTTCAAGGACGCCTGGTTCGTCGGCTACACCGCCAACCTCACCACCGGCGTCTGGCTCGGCAACGACAACGGCAAGCCGATGCGTCAGGTCACCGGCGGCTCGCTGCCGGCCGACGCCTGGAAGACCTTCATGGTCGCCGCGCACGAGGGCCTGCCGGCGACCCCGCTGCCGGGCAACTACAAGATCGGCGATCCCGCCAACTTGCCGGTCGCCTCCGGCTACGGCGGGCAGATTGTCGGCTACGACGCCTCGGGCAATCCCGTCTACGAAAACACCGAGCTGCCGGCCGGCGGCAGCGACCCCTATGGCCAGCCTCTTCCGGGCCTTCCTGCGCAGGAGCCCGGCGCGCTCCCGCCGCAGGACGGCATCGCTTCGGTGGTGCCGGGACAGGACGACCGCCCGGCCGTGCGCGAGGCCGCACCGCCGCGCGGCGAGCCCGGCTACGCCTCGCGCGAGGAGCCGCCGATGCGCCGCATCTACCGCGACGCGCCGGACGCCCGCGAGCCTCTGCCGGCGGATCGCGGCGAGCCCGATCGCAGCGATCCCTATGGGCAGGACGACCCGTACGGCGACGACGCCTATGGCGGCCCGCCGCCCGAATACGGCTACGGCGAGCCCGCTCGCATGCGTCCGCCCGCCGATCTCGGGCCTCCGCGCGTGGTGCGCCGCGGCGATCTCCCGCCCGATGCCGTGCTCGAGGGCCGCGCCATTCCCGTGCGCCCCGAGGATCTGCCGCCGGACGCCGTGCTGGAGGGCCCGGCGCCGGGCGGGCGCGAAAGCGACCGCTCGCTGTTCCGGGGTCTCTTCGGCAACTGACCTCGAAAACACCCATATCGAAAACCAAGAAGGCCGCGAACCCGATCCGGGTTCGCGGCCTTTTTCCATGCAGTCTGCGACGAGCGGTCGAGGATCAGACGAGGCCCTGCTTGCCCGCCTCGTCCTTGGCGCCGTCGGTGGCGGCCTTCACGACCGAAGACACCTTGTCGGCGATCGTCTCGCCCTCTCCGCCTTTCGCCACGAGACCCTTGTCCTCGGCTTGCGCGCTCGCCGCCTCGTAGGCCTTTCCGGCCACGGTCTGCGCCTTGTCCAGCGTGTCGAGGCCGTAATCGAGCGCGTCGTCGCGCAGCTTGTCACGCGTCTCGCCGAGCCATTCGTCCTCGGCGCGGGTCGAGGGCAGGGCCGCGCCGATCGCCGCGCCGATGGCGATCGCCACCGCGCCGAGCACCAGCGGCTCGTCCTGCAGCGTCTCGAAGAAGCTGCGCTTGGCCTGCCGGCCATAGGCCGCGACCCGGTCGCCCGCTTCGGCGGCCGTGCGATAGCCCGCCTGCCCCGCGCGGCTCACCGCGTCACCCGCGCTCTCGGTGAGGTGGCTGGCGCCGCTGGCGACGCTGGACGCGGCGCCCGACACCGCATCCGCGACGCTGGAGGCGGCATCCGACACCGCGTTGCCGGCGGTGGAGGCGGCCGACGAGACGGTGCTGCCGACGCTCGACGCCGCCGATCCGACGGAGCCCGCGGCACCCGATGCCACGTCGCGCGCCCGCTGCGTCACGCCGGGCGATGTGGACGACGACGCACCGGCCCATCCGCCGATGTCGGCCCGGCCCGCGCTGCCGCCGCCGACGATACCCGCGCTGCGGCTGGCGAGCGGTCCCTCGAAGCGATTGTCGCGATCATCCTGTGCCCAATGATCGGGCGATGCGTCATGCGAACGGCCGCGCGGCGAGATGCTGCCGAAGCTCGCGGGACGGCTGTCGCGCACGCCCTGGCCGAGCAGCAGCCAGGCCGCGCCGGCGCCGATCAGACCAAGCGCCAGCGGATTGTCGCGGACCTGCCGGTTGAGGTTCTGCACCATCTCGGCGCCCTGGCCGGAGCGGACGTAGCTCGCGACCTCGTCGACGATCTGGCCCGGCGAGAACTTCTCCTTCAGGCTGTCGAGAGTCTGGTCGAGCGAGGACCGGCGCTGTTCGGCCTCCTGGGCGAGGCGTTCGGTTTCCGTGCTCATCGTGTCTGATCCTTTACCAACCGGCCGTCCTTCTGCAACTGCTCGACCGTGCGGTCGGGCGTCAGGCTGACGGTTTCGAGTTCCTTCTTGCCCTTGGCAAGCAGCGCGACGCCCACGAGCGCGATCGCCACGCCGACGATGAGCGCCGACCAGCCTGCGCCGACGACGTGAGCGAGCGCGATGACCAGCGCCTGCGCCAGCACGATCAGCGCCACGAGCAGGCAGATCGCCCCCGCCGCGATCGATCCGCCGCCGATCTGGACTTGTGTGATCTTGTCGGAGATCTCGGCGCGGATCAGCTTGCCTTCGGTGCGGAAAAGCTCCGTCGTCTCACGCAGCACGTCGCCGATGAGATCGGGCACGGAACGTGCCTCGCGGGGTTCAACGCTCATCGAGAGGTCCCTTTCCGAAGGTCGAGGTCGAGGTGAGCCCGACCATGCCGGTGGTGCCCGACGTACCGGACGCCCCCATTTCAGAGCCGCTCGGACGGATCGTCGAAGTGCCGCCGACGCCGACCGATGCCGGATGGGCGGCGGGGGAATTGGCGCGGGCGGCCTCGAAGCCCGAACTTCCCGCGCGCGACGGCACCGATGCCTCGTGATCGCTATGGTTCAACCCGTCGCTCGGAATGCTGCCGGAGCGGGCGCGCTGCGAGGCGCCGGTGGGCACGGCGTCGCGCAGGCGCGCGGCGTCGGAATGGTCCGACGAGGCCCGCGCGAAGCGGCCGAGCGCGATGCCCGCCAGCGTAGCGCCGACGAGAAAGGCGGCGGGCTGGCGGCGGGCGAAGCCGGCCAGCGACTGCGTGACCTCGCCGACGCTCTTGCCCTTCAGCGCGCCGGATGCCTGCTCGAGACCGGACGCGGCCTCGCGCACCAGCTGCGCGGCCATCGACTGGTCGCGCTCGCCCAGCTCGTCCGAGGCCTTGCGGATCGCGGCGGTGAAGTCGTCGAGGCTGGAGGCGGCGGCCGAGATTCCGGTCTCGGCCTTGGCTTCCGCGCTCTCGCGCACGCCGGAGGCGAGCGATGCGGCCTGGTCGCGGATCGAGCCGGCGGCCTGAGAGGCCGCGTCCCTTGCGGACGTGCCCTCGCGGTCGAGCGTACGGGCCGCGGCGTCACGATCCGCGTTCCAGCGGTCGGCGCCGCTGGCGGGGTCTTGCGTGTTGGACATGGGGGGGCTCCTTGAGATCAGCGAAGGCCGAGAAGCGACAGGACGAAGAGGACGACGACAACGAGGCCGATGAGATAGATGATGCTGCGCATGACGTGCCTTCCGGTTCTCGGGGTGTTCGGGCCGTCCCGCCTGTAACGTTCGGCCGACTTGCTATCCCTGGCTCAACACGCCGCCGCCCCGTGCGTTCCGACGAAAGGAGAGGGTTCGAGCGGCTTTTTTCGCCGGAGCTCCCCGCATCCGCGAGGCTCGAACGGGCGTTCCGCACGAGGCGGACGAGGACGTCTTGCGCCCCCGAAACCCCGTTCATATATAGCCTCCAGCCTCGCCGGTCGGGTTCTGCATCCCTGCCGGCGACCCACCCATTCTTAAGGTGCCGCTTGCCGGAACGCCTCGTGCGAGGGTCCGGGCGGCGCGCTCAACAAGGAGAGACAGACATGGCGAAGGTGATCGGTATCGACCTTGGCACCACCAATTCCTGCGTCGCCGTCATGGACGGCAAGACGGCCAAGGTGATCGAGAACGCCGAGGGTGCCCGCACCACGCCGTCGATGGTGGCCTTTTCCGAGGACGGCGAGCGCCTCGTCGGCCAGCCGGCCAAGCGCCAGGCGGTGACCAATCCCGAGAACACGCTGTTCGCCGTGAAGCGCCTCATCGGCCGCCGCCACGACGACCCGGCCGTGACGAAGGACAAGAACCTTGTCCCCTACAAGATCGTCAACGCCTCGAACGGCGACGCCTGGGTCGAGGCGCACGGCGAGAAGTACTCGCCCTCGCAGATCTCCGCGATGATCCTGCAGAAGATGAAGGAGACGGCAGAGGCCTATCTCGGCGAGAAGGTCGAGAAGGCGGTGATCACCGTTCCCGCCTACTTTAACGACGCCCAGCGCCAGGCGACCAAGGACGCCGGCAAGATCGCCGGCCTCGACGTGCTGCGCATCATCAACGAGCCGACCGCCGCTGCCCTCGCCTACGGTCTCGACAAGAGCGAAGGCAAGACGATCGCGGTCTACGATCTCGGCGGCGGCACGTTCGACGTCTCGGTGCTCGAGATCGGCGACGGCGTCTTCGAGGTGAAGTCCACCAATGGCGACACGTTCCTCGGCGGCGAGGACTTCGACATGCGCCTCGTCGACTACCTCGCGTCCGAGTTCAAGAAGGACCAGGGCATCGACCTGAAGAACGACAAGCTCGCGCTTCAGCGTCTGAAGGAGGCCGCCGAGAAGGCCAAGATCGAGCTGTCCTCGGCCTCGCAGACCGAGATCAACCTGCCCTTCATCACTGCCGACGCGTCGGGCCCCAAGCACCTGACGATGAAGCTCACCCGCTCGAAGTTCGAGGCGTTGGTGGACGAGCTCGTGCAGCGCACGGTCGGCCCCTGCAAGTCGGCGCTGAAGGATGCCGGCCTCACCGCGGCCGACATCGACGAGGTCGTGCTGGTCGGCGGCATGAGCCGCATGCCGAAGGTGCAGGAAGTCGTGAAGCAGCTCTTCGGGAAGGAGCCCCACAAGGGCGTCAACCCCGACGAGGTCGTGGCGATGGGCGCCGCCATCCAGGCCGGCGTGCTCCAGGGCGACGTCAAGGACGTGCTGCTCCTCGACGTGACCCCGCTGTCGCTCGGCATCGAGACGCTCGGCGGCGTGTTCACGCGCCTCATCGACCGCAACACGACGATCCCGACGAAGAAGAGCCAGGTCTTCTCCACCGCCGAGGACTCGCAGAACGCCGTGACCATCCAGGTCTTCCAGGGCGAGCGCGAGATGGCGCAGGACAACAAGTCGCTCGGGCGCTTCAACCTCGAGGGCATTCCGCCGGCACCGCGCGGCGTGCCGCAGATCGAGGTCACCTTCGACATCGACGCCAACGGCATCGTCAACGTGTCGGCCAAGGACAAGGGCACCAACAAGGAGCAGCGGATCACGATCCAGGCTTCGGGCGGCCTGTCGGATGCCGACATCGACAAGATGGTGAAGGAAGCCGAGGCGAACGCCGACAGCGACAAGAAGCGCCGCGCCGGCGTCGAGGCCAAGAACCACGCCGAGTCGCTCGTCCATTCGGCCGAGAAGTCGGTGAAGGACTACGGCGACAAGGTCTCGGCCGAGGATCGGAAATCGATCGAGGACGCGATCGCCGACCTGCGTGCCGAGCTCGACAAGTCCGAGGCCGACGCCGAGGTGATCAAGACCAAGTCCGACCGCCTTGCCGAGGTGTCGATGAAGCTCGGCCAGGCCATGTACGACGCGGCGCAGTCCGGCGACGCCGGCGAGAGCGAGCCGACTTCGGCCAAGGCCGAGAACGACGACGTCGTCGACGCCGACTTCGAGGAAGTGCAGGACGACGGCCGCAAGAAGTCGGCCTGATCGTTCACGTCCTATCGCGATGACGAGAAGCCCCGGCCGGATCGGCTGGGGCTTTTTCGTGTCCGGCGCCTTGCGGCGGGCAATGAAGGGCGCGCGTTCGAGGCCGTGGCGCATCGGCACGGGACGACGGATGCGAAGGCCGCTCGCGGACGACAGCGCAGGCGTCCGGCGCTTTTGCGCCGCGTCATCCTATGGTAACGCGGGCCGCCAGCCCCTACATGCGGCGAAAGGCCCGCCGCGCAGGCAGGCTGCGGCTCGGCTTGCTCATGGGCGGCCGGCTTGGCGAATTCGAGGCGGCTGGCCCGGTGCCCGCCGTTCCCCTGTCAGACGATGAGAACGGTGAAACGGTGTCCGTGAAGGTCGACTACTACGAGACGCTCGGCGTCGCCAGAGGTTGCGACGACAAGGTTCTGAAGGCCGCGTTCCGCAAGCTCGCCATGCAGTATCACCCAGACAAGAACCCTGGCGACGACGCCGCCGAGGTCAAGTTCAAGGAGATCGGCGAGGCCTACGAGGTGCTCAAGGATCCCCAGAAGCGCTCGGCCTACGACCGGTTCGGCCATGCCGCCTTCCAGAACGGCCAGGGCGGCGCCGGCTTCAAGGGCGACTTCGCCTCCTCGATGGCCGACATCTTCGACGACATCTTCGGCGAGATGATGGGCGGCCAGCGCCAGGGCGGCGCGGGGGGAGGCGGGCGGCGCGCCGGCGGCCAGTCCGGCCGCGAGCGCGGCTCCGATCTTCGCTACAACATGGAGATCAGCCTCGACGAGGCCTTCGCCGGCAAGACCGCCGAGATCGGCGTTCCCACCACCATCCAGTGCGACGTCTGCAACGGCACGGGCGCCAAGACCGGCACCGCGCCGAAGGCCTGCCCGACCTGCGGCGGCATCGGGCGCGTTCGTGCCGCGCAGGGCTTCTTTTCGATCGAGCGCACCTGCCCCACCTGCCAGGGTCGTGGCGAGATCATCGCCGACCCCTGCGGCAAGTGCGGTGGCGACGGCCGTCTGCCGGAAGAGCGCAACCTCTCGGTCTCGATCCCGGCCGGCATTGAGGACGGCACCCGCATCCGGCTCGCCGGCGAAGGAGAGGCGGGCCTGCGCGGCGGCCCGGCGGGCGATCTCTACATCTTCCTGTCGGTGAAGCCGCACGAGTTCTTCCAGCGCGACGGCGCCGATCTCTTCTGCAAGGTGCCGGTGTCGATGACGACCGCCGCGCTCGGCGGCACGTTCGAGGTGACGACGCTCGACGGGCAGAAGTCGCGGGTCAAGGTTCCCGAGGGCACCCAGTTCGGCAAGCAGTTCCGCGTCAAGGGCAAGGGCATGCCGGTGCTGCGCTCGGCGCAGACGGGCGATCTCTTCATCCAGATCTCCATCGAAACGCCGCAAAGCCTCTCGCGGCGCCAGCGCGAGCTGCTCGAAGAGTTCGAGGACATCTCGTCGTCGGAGAACTCGCCGCAATCCACCGGCTTCTTCGCGCGCATGAAGGACTTCTTCGAGGGCTTGAGCGAGTAGCCTTTCGTTCTTGACGCGCGTAAACACGTCTCGAAACCCGAACCGGGAGGCGGCGCTGCAAGAGATTTCGCACAAGGGCGGGCGCGACGCCGGCAAGGGCCGGTTCCTGCGCGAATGGCTGCGCAGCCCGCTCGGCGTCGGCGCGCTGTCGCCCTCGTCGGCGGCGCTGGGAACGCTGATGGCGTCCTTCGTGCCCGACGATCCCGATGCGCTGGTGATCGAGCTCGGGCCGGGCACCGGCGCGGTGACGCGCTGCCTCTTGCAGCGTGGGATCGCGGCGGAGCGGCTGGCCTGCGTCGAATACGCGCCAGAGTTTTGCGGCCTGCTGCGCCTGCGCTATCCCGGCATCTGCATCGTGCAAGGCGACGCCTACACCCCGCCGGCCGCTCTCCTCGGCTGGATCGACGGGCGCCGCATCGCCGCGGTCGTCTCGTCCCTGCCGCTGATGGCGCGGCCCGAAGCCGAGCGCAGCCGGGCCCTCGACCGCTATCTTGCGCTGCTGCCCCCCGGCGCGCCGTTCATTCAGTTCACCTATTCGCCCTCGCTGCCGGTGAAGCCCGATGCCGTCGGCGCCACGGCCTTTCCCAGCCGGTGGATCAAGCGCAACCTGCCGCCGGCCCGCGTCGTCGTCTATCGTCGCGAAGGCGCAGCGTTCCCCTCCGCCGGCAACGACGACGCGGAACCCCGGCCTTCGTCAGCCTGACAAACTCGCCGACTAAAGCATTTCGCGTGGGAGTCCGGTCGGCTTCCACGCGAAATGCTCGGGAACGAAGCGACGCCGCCGAACGGGGCCGGCCGAACGAGAGGATCGAGGATGCAGGATCAATCCGGGTCGCCCACGCCGAACCCACCGCGCGACCGCCAGAACGAACGTCAGGGCGATCTCCTGCGCTTCTTCGGAACCTGGGTCCGCAATCCCCTGACGCTCGGCGCCGTCGCGCCCTCCTCGGCCAGCTACTGCGCCGCCATGGTCGCGGCGTCCACCACCGGCATCGAAGGCCCGGTGCTGGAGCTCGGCCCGGGCCTCGGCGTCGTCACCCGCGCGCTGCTGGAGGCCGGCGTCGCGCCCTCGCGCATCACTTCGATCGAGTACGAGCCCGAGTTCGCAAAGACGCTCCAGCGTCGCTTCCCCGAGGTCAACGTCATCCATGGCGACGGGTTCGATCTCGACAAGACGCTCCGTGACGCCGGCGCCACGCGCTTTGCCACCATCCTCTTCGCCATCCCGATCGTGAAGATGGCGCAGCGCGAACGTCAGGCGCTCTTCGCGCGCTATTTCGCCCGTCTCCTGCCGGGCGGCAACCTGACCCAGCTCTCCTATCTCTGGACGCCGCCGGTGAAGCCCGTGGCCGGGCTCTTCGAGGTCTCCTCCTCGCCCATCGTCTGGGACAACATCCCTCCCGCCCGCGTCTGGATCTACACGCCGACCGGGTCCTCACGGACGTCTGGGCATTGATCCCGCGCCTTCTCGTGCTGCCGGGCACCGCGATCGCGGACTCGGGCGCCGCGCGGCTGGCCGGCGAGGCGACGCGGCTTCTCGCCGTCACCGACGTGGCGCTGACGGCGGCGAGCCTTGCCGACTATCCGCTGCCGCTCTTCGACGCCGAGCCCGGCGTCGCCCTCCCGCCGGCAGGCCGGTCACCCGGCCTGCCGGAGAACGCCCGCCTCCTCGCCCAGCGGCTCGCCCTCCAGGACGGGCTGCTGATCGTTGCCCCCGCCGTCCACGACGGGGTGGCGCCGCTTCTTGCGAACGCTGTGGCCTGGATCGCCGCCGCGGCGCGCGAGCAGCCGCAGCCCGTCCACCCGTTCCACCGCCTCGTGGTCGGGCTCGCCTCGACCTCGCACGCGCCCGATGGCGGACGGGCGGCTCTGGCGCCGCTGCGCGCCGTGCTTCAGGCGCTCGGTGCCGAAGTCGTGACCCCGCAATGCGCCGTCTGCGTCGCGGGCGCCCCGTTCGAGGCGTCCGGACGCCTTGCCGACGAGACGTATCGGCGACATCTCGACGATCTCGCGGAGACGCTGCTCGACCACGCACGCGCTCTCGGGCGCCAGAGCTGACGAAACGCGGGCGATCGGCAAGCGGGACCGATGGGACGATGGGGTGGGAACGGGAAACGGGACGGCACATGGATTTGAACGAGATCAGGCAACGGCCCGCGGCGCCCGAAACGGTGCGGCGCGAGGTTCGGCGCTACCTGCACCAGCACTGGCGTGCCTTCTCGCTGCAAGGCCTTCTCATGGCGTTGACCGGCGTCGCGGCGCTGGTCGCGCCCCTGCTCGCGACGCGGGCGACCTCGATCTTCCTCGGCTGGCTGATCCTCTCGCTCGCCGCCGCCGCGGCGATCGCCTGCTTTCGCATGCGCGACGCCGCCGGCTTCTGGTCGAACCTCACCCTCACCGTGCTTTTGGCGCTGCTCGCTCTCGTGATCCTCGCCGATGCCTTCGCCGGCGCGGTGACGCTGACCACCGTCCTCGCCGTCTACTTCCTCCTCACAGGCCTCGCCATCCTGTCGCTGGCGCGCGCCTTCCGCGCCTCCACCGGTCGATTCTGGCTGCTCGCCGCCGCCGGTGCGCTGAACGTGGCCCTCGCCTTCTTCCTCGTCATCGGCCTGCCGGGCACCGCCGCTTGGGCCGTCGGCATCTTCCTCGGCCTCTCCCTCGTGATGTCCGGCCTCAGCCTCCTCGCCGCCGCCCTCGACGCCCGCACCGGACCGAAGGCCGGGCGCTAGCGGCTACGGTATGCAGGGGCGCTGCCCCCGCACCCCTGCCAAGGGCCTGAGGCCCTTGGAACCCCATCTCTTCTTCGATGACCGGAGAGGGCCGCTGGCCCTCCCCGGTCATCGATCAAAAGAAGCGGGGGTCCGGGGGTGTCAGCCCTCGGGCGGGGTTCGGGGCGGCAGCCCCGCCATGCCACCGCCGCCGGCGCTCAGACGTGCTGGCCGCCGTTGATGTGGATTTCGCCGCCGCTGACGTAGGAGGCCTGTTCGGAGCAGAGGAAGTAGATGATGTCGGCGACCTCGGAGGTCTTGCCGAGGCGGCGCAGCGGGATGGTCTCGACGATCTTCTCGGTGCCGGGCGAGAGGATGGCGGTGTCGATCTCGCCGGGGGCGATGGCGTTGACGCGGATGCCGTCCGGCCCGAAGTCGGCGGCCATCTCGCGTGTCAGCGAGGCGAGTGCGGCCTTCGAGGTAGCGTAGGCGGTGCCGGCGAAGGGGTGCACGCGGCTGCCGACGATCGAGGTGACGTTGACGATCGAGCCGCGGGCGGTGGCGAGTTCCGAATGGAGGCCGCGCGCCAGCATGATGGGGGCGAAGAAGTTGACCTGAAAGACGTCGCGCCAGACGTGCATGGGGGTGCGGATCGAATCCATCCGCGCGCCCTTGTCGGCCTTCGGCGAGATCGCCGCGTTGTTGACGAGCGCGTCGAGCCGCCCGCCATTGGCTTGCAGGCGCTGGCGGATCTCGGACACGGCGTAGCCGACGTCCTCGGGATCCGACAGGTCGACCTTGATGTGGTCCTCGGGGCCGGCGGGCCAGGGGCAGTCGACGGCGAAATCCTGGCGCGAGCAGGTGATGACGCGCCAGCCCTCGCGCGAGAACCGCTTCACGGTGGCGTGGCCGATGCCGCGCGAGGCTCCGGTGAGGACGAGCGTCTTGCGGGCGTCGGTCGGCGCGGGAGCGGACATGGAACCTCGTCGTCTGGGCAAGCCGGCGGGGCGGAACCGCCGCGGCGCGAGGAGCCGTCGATGCCAGCCGCACGCTGCCTTCCCTTTACCGCAAAGCACCGCGGCGGGGGAATATCTTTCGCCGCAGCCTCCACGTCTGCCGCACGCCTTTCACCTCGCTGCGGCGATCTCCTTCGACACCGGGACCACACGATCGGTCTCGTGGCGCCGAGTGACGGAGGACGAGAGCGTGCCGGCACGCGACCCCAGCCGAGATCGGGGTGGAAGCGGTCGCGCGCCACATGCTGCCGTGGTCGCTCTTGCATTCTCTGGGTGCAGTGCGCGGCTTGAGGAGCGGAGCCGCGCCTGCCGCTTTGGTGCCGCACCTCGCCGTCTCGCCAAGCTGACCCACGCGCAGCCTGCAACCCGCAATGGGGCCGATTGCGTCGCAAAGCCGGATGCGCAGGTGTGGAGGCGATGCTAGAGCCTTCCAGTGAAAGCCAATTCGGCTTTCACGCTCGGACGATGCGGCAAACGACGACCTGAAGTCGACGGCTTCACCCCGTCCGCCCCCTCTTTCGTCTTTGGCGAGCCGGCGCCGCCGCGGGGCGAGCCGCCCGCCGCTTGCCGCCGACTTGTCTGCTAGAGGAGCCGCGATGAGCCCGATCGACCGACCCGTTCTGCCGCCGCTCCGGGTCTGGCGCAGCCTTCGGGCCCGCCCCCGGCTCGTCGGCGGCTTCGCCGTGACGCTCGCGGTGGCGCTTCTCCTGCCCGCGAGCCTGCCCGTCTCGACGCGCATTCTCGTCGGCTGGGACTGCGGCGTGCTGGTCTATCTCGCGGCGACCCTGCGCATGATGCTATTCGCCGACACCGGCGACATCCGCGGCCACGCGCAGGGGCAGGACGAGGGTCGCGCGGCGATCCTGCTGCTGACGAGCCTTGCCATCGCCGTCTCCTTCGGCGCCATCGCCGCCGAGCTGCACGGCCTCGGCAGCGACCACGTGTCGGGCTGGCGCCTGTCCCTCGCGGGCCTGACGATCCTCCTGTCGTGGACCATGACGCAGGTGGTGATGGCCGTGCACTATGCCGGCGAATACTACGGCAACCCGGCGGCCGAGGGCGGCATGGCCTTTCCCGGCGGCGACGCCGAGCCCGACTATCCCGACTTCCTCTACTTCGCCTTCACCATGGGCGCGGCGGCGCAGACCTCGGACGTCGCGGTGACGACGCGCGGCATGCGCGCCCTCGTGCTCGCCCACACGATCCTCGCCTTCCTGTTCAACACCACGATCCTGGCGCTCGCCGTGAATGTCGGCGCGAGCGTGATCTGAGCGGCGGGCCGGCAGTCCCCGCCTCTCCCGGCTGGACAGCGCGGCGCCGATCTCGCAGAACCCCGCGCATGATCGCCGCGCCCGCACCGTCTCCGCCGAACGCCGTCTTCGAACCGTCCGCGCGCATGGCCAGTCGGCGCGCCGGACGCCGCGGAGCGTTCTCCTGACCCGCCCTTTCACACTTCCCGAGCTTCCCGTCTCCGCCGTCCTGCCAGCCGTCGCCGAGGCGCTGGAGCGCCATGGCGCCGCCGTGCTCGTGGCGCCGCCCGGCGCCGGCAAGACGACGCTCGTGCCGCTGCATCTCCTCGGCGCGATCGCGGAGGGGCGCATCCTCCTCGTCGAGCCACGCCGCCTCGCGGCGCGCGCGGCGGCGACGCGCATGGCCTCGCTCGTCGGCGAGCGGCCCGGCGAGACGGTGGGCTGGCGCATGCGGCTGGACACCAAGGTCTCACGTGAAACACGCATCGAGGTGGTCACCGAGGGCGTCCTCACCCGGATGATCCTTTCCGAGCCCGACCTTCCCGGCGTCGCCGCCATCCTCTTCGACGAGTTCCACGAGCGCTCGCTCGACGGGGATTTCGGGCTGGCGCTGGCGCTCGACCTCAAGGGCGCACTGCGGCCCGACCTCCGCCTCCTCGTGATGTCGGCGACGCTCGACGGAGCGCGCGTGGCCTCTCTGCTCGGCGACGCGCCGGTGATCGAGAGCGCCGGTCGGGCCTTTCCCGTCGCCATCCGCTACCGCGACCGGCCGGGCACGGAGCCCATCGAAGAGGCGGTGGCGGCCGCCGTCCTCGCCGAGATCGCAAGCGGCCCCGGCTCGATCCTCGCCTTCCTGCCCGGCCAGCGCGAGATCGAGCGCACCGCCGAGCGACTGGCGCCCCGCCTGCCGGCGGACGTGATCCTCGCCCCGCTCTACGGCCAGATGGACGCTGCCGCCCAGGACCTCGCGATCCGCCCGGCGCCCACGGGCGCGCGCAAGGTGGTGCTGGCCACCACGATCGCCGAGACCTCGCTCACCATCGACGGCGTCAGCGTGGTGGTGGACGGCGGCTGGAAGCGCCAGCCGCGCTTCGAGCCGGCCACCGGCCTGTCGCGCCTCGAAACGGTACGTGTGTCGCGCGCGGCCGCCGACCAGCGGGCCGGGCGCGCCGGGCGCACCGCGCCGGGCACCGCCGTGCGGCTCTGGCGCGAGGCCGAGACGGGCGCGCTGGAGGCCTTCGACCGACCGGAGATCCTCTCCAGCGACCTCTCCTCGCTCGTGCTCGACACGCTCGCCTGGGGCGCGCGCGACCCGTCCGACCTCGCCTTCCTCGACGCGCCACCGGCCCCCGCCGTCGCCGAGGCGCGCTCGCTCCTCGTCGACCTCGGGGCGCTGGGCGAGGACGGACGCATCACCGCCATGGGCGAGGCGATGCGCCGCCTGCCGGCGCCGCCGCGCCTCGCGCGCATGGTGGCGGGCGCCGCGCCCGGCGCGCCCCGCCGGGTCGCGGCGCGCCTCGCGGTGCTCCTCACCGAACACGGGCTCGGCGGCACCGACACCGATCTCGGCGAGCGGCTGCGGCGCTGGGGCACCGACCGCTCGCCCCGCGCCCGCACCGCCGACGAGCTCGCCACCCGGCTCGTGCGCGCGGTCGCGACCGAGATCGGTGGTGAGACGCTCGACGACACCGATCCCGGCGCGCTGCTGGCGCTCGCCTATCCCGACCGGGTGGCGCTGGCCCGCGGCGCGCGCGGCGCCTTCGTGCTCGCCAACGGACGCGGCGGGATGCTGCCCGAGAGCGAGGCGCTGGCGCGCGAGCCGGCGCTCGTGGTGGCCGATCTGCAAGGGGTGGCGCCGGGTGCGGGATCGCCGAGAGGCAACACGACGCGGGTCGGGCGCATTCGCGCTTGCGCGCCGCTGATGCGCGAGGCGCTGGAGCGCATCCTCGCCGCGCGCATCGTGGAGGAGGAGACGCTCGCCTTCGATCCCGCCAGCCGCTCGGTGCGCGCCCGCCACGTGCGCCGGCTCGGCCGAGCGGTCCTCACCGAGGCCCCGCGCCCGCTGCCCGCCGACGGGCGGGTGGGCGCCATCCTGATGGCGGGCCTTCGCGATCTCGATCTCGGCCTCGCGCCGCTGCCGCTCGACCGGGAAGGCGAGCGCCTGCTGGCGCGCCTGCGCTTCGCCGCGGCCGCGCTCGGCCCCGAGGCGGGCTGGCCCGGCTTTTCCGACGCGGCGCTGCTGGCGGAGGCCGGCGACTGGCTCGCCCCCTTCCTCCCCGGCGTCGCAGCGCTCGCCGCCATCCCGCCCGGTGCGATCCGCGAGGCGCTGCTGGCGCGGCTCGGCGCGGAGGCGCGCCGGCTCGAGGCGATCGTGCCCTCGCATTTCGACGCCCCCACCGGCTCGCGCCATCCGATCCGCTACGAGCCGCAAGGCCCGGTGCTGGCGATCCGCGTGCAGGAGCTCTTCGGCCTGCGCCGTCATCCCGCGATCGCCGACGGCCGCCTGCCGCTGATCCTCGAACTGCTCTCGCCCGCCGGACGCCCGATCCAGGTGACGCGCGACCTGCCCGGCTTCTGGGCGGGCTCCTGGGCCGACGTGCGCGCCGACCTTCGCGGGCGCTATCCACGCCATCCCTGGCCCGAGGATCCCGCCGGCGCGGCGCCGACCGCACGGGCGAAGCCCCGCGGCACCTGAGCCTTCGCGCCGCGCGCGAATGGGGACCGCGTGCCGACGTGCCGCATCTTGGCAGTGGCAGGGTCGTGTCTACTTGACATGGCATGATGACCCGTTCGCACCACGCCGATTTCGAACCCGGCCCCTCCTGGTCGGGCCGCGCCTCGAACGAGGGCCAGCGCATGCGCCTGGCGACGCTGACGCGGCTGCGCTGGCTGTCGATCGCCGGGCAGACGGCGGCCTGCGTCTTCGTCGCCTGGGGCCTCTGGTATCCTTACCCGGTGTTCCTGTGCTTCGGGCTCATCGCCCTGTCGATCGCGCTCAATCTCGTGCTCTCGGTGCGCTTTCCCAAGAGCGAGCGGCTGGAGACGCGGCAGGTGGCGGCGATCCTCGCCTTCGACATCCTGCAGCCGACGGGCCTCCTCTTCCTCACCGGCGGCATCCAGAACCCGTTCGCGATCTTCCTCATCGTGCCCGCGATGACGGCCGCCGCGACCCAGCCGCCCGCCACCACGATCGGCCTCGGCATTCTCGCCGTCCTCGCCGCCACCGCGCTCGCCTTCCTGCATATGCCGATGCCCTGGCCGGTCGACTGGCCCTTCGCGCTGCCGCTGCCCTATCTCGGCGGCATGTGGTTCGCGCTGGTGACGACGCTCCTCTTCGCCACATTCTACATCTACCGCGTCGCCGCCGAAGCCCGCACCCTCTCCGACGCGCTGGCCGCGACCGAACTCGTGCTGCAGCGCGAGCAGCATCTCTCGGCGCTGGACGGGCTGGCCGCGGCCGCGGCACACGAACTCGGCACGCCGCTCGCCACGATCGCCCTCGTCGCCAAGGAGATGGGGCGGTCCACGCCGGCGGCCGATCCGATGCGCGAGGACGTCGATCTCCTGATCACCCAGACCGAGCGCTGTCGCGGCATCCTGCGCCAACTCACCAGCCTTTCCTCCTCGTCGGAAGAGCATCTGGCGCGCCACTCCTTCCTGTCGCTGGTGGAAGAGGTGGTGGCGCCGCACCGCGACTTCGGCGTGACGATCCATGTGCACGAGGGCACGCGGATCGGGCCCGAGCCGGTGCTGCGTCGCAATGCCGGCATCGTCTACGGGCTCGGCAACATCGTCGAGAATGCCGTCGACTTCGCGGCCTCCGAGGTGTCGATCGCGCTCTCCTGGGACGGCGAGCGCATCGACATCGACATCGTCGACGACGGATCGGGCTTCCCAGCGGACGTCCTCGCGCGCATCGGCGACCCCTACATGGCCCAGCGCGAGACCGGCCCGCGCAATTCCGGCGGCGGCCTCGGTCTCGGCCTGTTCATCGCCAAGACGCTGCTCGAGCGCTCGGGTGCGCGGATCGTCTTCGGCAACCGGCCGGAGGCCGACCGTCCCGGTGCGCTCGTTGCCATCTCCTGGCCGCGCGAGGCGTTCGGGAGAGCCAGCGATCCGCGCGGCGAGCTGGTCTTGGGCGAGAGCGACCCGTTCATGGCGCTGCCGAGCGCCTGATGGTCCGCAGTCTTCCTTATTGATCGCCGCCGTGCAGACCCCATCTGAAGACAAAAGGAAACCACGCTCATGCTGATGGACAATGCCCCTTCCGCGCCCGCTCCGATGCGGGTTCCCGAGGGTGACGCCTCGATCCTCTTGGTCGACGACGACCGTCCCTTCGTGACGCGCCTCGCGCGCGCCTTCGAGCAGCGCGGCTTCGCCGTGCGCACGGCTGAAGGCGTCAGCGAAGGCGTTTCGGCGATCCGGGCCCAGGCGCCCGCCTATGCCGTGGTCGACATGCGCCTCGGTGCCGGCAACGGGCTCGACGTGATCGAGGCGCTGCGCCGCGCCCGGCCGGACGCCCGCGTCGTAGTGCTCACCGGCTACGGCAACATCGCCACCGCGGTGACCGCCGTGAAGCTCGGCGCCATCGACTATCTCGCCAAGCCGGCCGACGCCGACGAGGTGATCGCGGCGCTGATGCGCGATCCCGACACCAAGGCCGAGCCGCCGGAAAACCCCATGTCGGCCGACCGCATCCGCTGGGAGCACATCCAGCGGGTCTACGAACTTTGCGACCGCAACGTCTCGGAGACGGCGCGCCGCCTGTCGATGCACCGTCGCACGTTGCAGCGCATCCTCGCCAAGCGCGCCCCGCGCTGATCGCGACGTCTGGATGGCCCGATCGGACTGCGGTCCGATCGGCTTGGAGAGGAATGCGAAGGCAAGCGGGTCGGCTTCGGGCTTGAAAATGTTGCCGTATCGTCAGACGTCGTCGTCGATCGACGGCGCGTCGCTCGTTCCGTGCGCGTTCCATTCGGCGAGCAGCAGCCGGTCGGCCGAGAGCCGCGCGAAGCGCAGCGTCAATGCCTTGCGCGTCGCGCCCGCCAGCTTTTCGAGCGGTGCCTCGCGCAGCATCTCGGCGTCGTAGCCGTCGGAGACGATGAGCCCGCACTCCTCGGGAAAGATCTCGGTCGGTATGCCCGGATGCGTGGCGAAGTAGAGCCGGTCGCAATGCAGCCGATAGTCCGGCCATTTGCGGTCGGCGCGAAAATCCTCGATCGAGGACTTGATCTCGACGATCGAGAATTCGCCTTTGTCGTCGAGGCAGAGGAGATCGGCGCGGCGGCCCGACACGAGCGGGATCTCCGGTAGGACGGAGACGCGCAGGCGGATCATCAGCCGCTGCACGCCGCGGCGTACGGCCATGGCGCGTTCGGACTGGCGTCCGTCGATGAGCGGGTCGCGCCGGAAGGGAGAGACGAGCGGCATGGCTCCTCCCTAGCGCCGGTCGCCTCGCGGGATCAAGCGCAGACGGGAACGAAAGCGCAACGACGAGTCGTTTCGCCGCAATCGCCCGGGTGGGCGTTCACCGGCACGAGGATCGCCCCGCCTTCCTTTCTCGAAGTGGCCCTTCGGTTCGGTCTCGTAGGAGCGAATGCCGCCCCTCGGGGATGATGCAGGCGCAACGGCGTGTTGCGGACGCCGCAACATCCTCGGAGAGAACGCCGCGCGGTCCCGATTGCATCCGCTCTTCCTTCGCGACCGCGCTGAAGAGTCGGCGCTTGGCCCAATTCAGACGCCGATCATCCGGCCGGGCATGCGTGCGCCCTCGCCTGCGATCTCGTCGAGGATGGGACAGCCGAGATCGCCGTCCTCGCCCGTTTCGTCGGTGACGGCGGCGACCGCCGTGCGCAGCGTCTGCAGTTCCTCGATCTTGCGGTCGATCTCGGCGATCTTGCGCGCCGCCAGCCGGTGCATGGCTTGGCGGTCGCCGCCGCTGCCGTAGAGCGACAGGAGGTTGCGCGCCTCGTCGATCGAGAAGCCGAGCGAGCGCGAGCGCTGCAGGAAACGCAGCACGTGCACGTCGCGCTCGCCATAGTCGCGGTAGCCGTTGGCGGCCCGCGCGGGGCGGATCAGGCCGACCTCCTCGTAGTAACGAATGGTCTTCGACGGCAGGCCGGACCGTTGCGACGCCTCGCCGATGTTCATCGGAAGTCCCCGTTTCGCTTGAGCTTTCGCCCGTGAAAAAGGGAAATGCGACAAAACTGGGGATCGTCAACTGTGCTCGCGCTGCAACAAGACAATCTTAACCATACCACGGTCTATTGGGGTCGTTGCCAGTGGAATCGCATCGGCGTACCAAAAGGTCGGCCCTCTCCGGGACGCCCGTTTCGGGAGCTGTGCCATTTTCTGGCCGCCCCCGATCCCGCAGCCTGACCCGGACGCCCCATGACGACCCGCTCCACCCCCCTTCTTCTCGGCGTCTGCCTCGCCGTGCTGGCGATCAGCGGTTGCACGACGCAGCAGCGCGCCTCGATCTCCACCGACGTGCCGATGGCGCAGGCCTATGTCGCGCCCGCCCCGGTGGAGCAGATCAAGTCCGGCGGGCCGCTGGGTCCGGTCGAGCTCACCGCCTACGATTCGATCGAGGACGGCGGCTTCAAGCTTCCCGCCATTCCCGTGACGAAGGTCGCCGAAGAGTTCCGCCGCCAGCGCGTCGTCTACAACGGCGAGGGCATGGAGCCCGGCACCGTGGTGGTCGATACGAAGAACCACTTCCTCTACGTCGTGGAGCCGCAGGGCACCGCGATGCGCTACGGCATCGGCGTCGGCAAGGCTGGCTTCTCCTGGTCCGGCGAGGCCGCGATCAAGGACAAGCAGCATTGGCCGAAGTGGTTTCCGCCGGTGGAGATGATCGCGCGTCGTCCCGAGCTCAAGCCCTACGGCAACGAGGTCGGCATGAATCCCGGCCTGCAGAACCCGCTCGGCGCCCGCGCCCTCTACCTCTACCAGGGCAACAAGGACACGCTGTTCCGCCTGCACGGCACGCCGGAATGGTGGTCGATCGGCAAGTCGGTCTCCTCGGGCTGCATCCGCCTGATGAACCAGGACATCGTCGATCTCTACGACCGCGTGCCGATGAACGCGCGCGTCATCGTGCTGCAGGGCAAGGAGACCCTCGAGTCCCGTCGCCGCACCGCGCCGCAAAGCTGACGGCCCGCATCCATCTCGAGTTCAAGGCGGGGGACCGCGCTGGCCGGACGCTTCGGGGGAAGCGTCCGGCCTTTTTCTTGGCGGGCGTCCCTTTGCCGCTTCGGTGCGGCGTCGGCGCATTGCCCCCGGGGCGAACGCGGACCTGACAGGGCGCTGCGAACCGGCTAGAAGCCAAGCTCCCCGCGTTCCCCGCGTCTCGCCGAGTATCAGCCGATGGATTTCGACCGCCTCCGCCCCCAGGCCCACCGCATCCTGCCCGGCGCGGCGATCCCCGAGCTGCCGAACTTCTACAGCGGCAAGGTGCGTGACAATTACGATCTGCCGGACGGGCGGCGCATCATCGTCGCCACCGACCGGCTCTCGGCCTTCGACCGCATTCTCTGCACCGTGCCCTTCAAGGGGCAGGTGCTGACGCAGACCGCACGCTTCTGGTTCGAGGCGACCTCCGATATCTGCGCCAACCACGTGATCGACTATCCCGACCCCAACGTGGTGGTGGGCCGCCGGCTCGACATCCTGCCGGTGGAGATCGTGGTGCGCGGCTATCTCGCGGGCACCACCGGCACCTCGGTGCTGACGCTCTACAAGAAGGGGCAGCGCGAGATGTACGGCGTGCGCCTGCCCGACGGGCTCGCCGACAACGAGGCGCTGCCCGCCGCCATCATCACCCCGACCTCCAAGGCGCTCGACGGCGACCACGACGCGCCGCTGACGCCCCACGAGATCCTCGAGCGCGGCCTGCTGACGCCAGCGCAGTGGGGCGAGGTGTCGGCGCATGCGCTGGCGCTCTTCGCGCGCGGCCAGGCGATGGCCGGCGAGCGCGGCCTCATCCTCGCCGACACGAAATACGAGTTCGGCACCGACCATGAGGGCCGCATCGTGCTGGCCGACGAGATCCACACGCCTGATTCCTCGCGCTACTGGCGCGCGGAGAGCTACGAGGCGTGTCTCGCCGCCGGCGAGCGGCCCGAGAGCTTCGACAAGGACGGCGTGCGCGCCTGGGTGGCTGCGCGCTGCGACCCCTATCACGACGCCATCCCCGCCATTCCCGAGGCGATGATCCTCGACACGGCGAAGGTCTATGTCGGAGCCTTCGAGACCATCACCGGCCGGCGCTTCCAGCCCGACCTTGCCGGCGACACCGTTCTCGACCGCATCCGCACGCGCCTCTCGCCCTTCTTCGGCGGCGCCTGACGATCAACGCTTGGAGGGCGCCGGCATCGCGGCGGCCAGCAGCAGCGCCAACACCAGGGCGTTCAGCCCGTGCCACAGGAAATGCAGGCCGAGCGGCAGCGCCGCGCAGAGCGGCCCGTCGAGCGTGCGGGCGGTGAGCGACAGCGCGAACACACCGCCCGCCGCCAGCACGAGCCGCGCCGCGGGGTGGCCGCGATGCCCCAGCCAGCCACCGATGCCGAACAGCGCCGCCAGCGCCGGCACATAGGCCGCCGACGAGCCGACGAGCGGTGCCGCCAACGGCTCCACGCCTTGCGCCGCCACGAGAAACGCGATCGTGCCGCCGGCGCTCGCCCACCGCCTCAAGCCCACCAGCCGGCGCAGCGCGAGCGCGAAATAGGCGGCGATAAAGAGCGTGATCGGCACCACGTCGGCCAGCATCGACCAGCCGTTCGCCAGCGTGTGGAACAGCGTCGACCCGACGCCGATCACCGCGACGAGCCCGATCAGCGCCGGCACCACCCGGTCGCCCCCGCGCTCGCCTGGCTCAAGCTTGCGCCAGCGCCGCCAGGCCCAGAGCGCGGCGAGGAGGAAGGCGAGGTTCGAGAACGCATTGACCGGCTCGGCCCAGACCGCCGCGCTCGTGCGCTCGCAATAGGCGTCGATCGGGCCGAACCAGTCCATGCCCTTCTCCCGTTCCCGTCAGCCGGACGCGCCCGCCAACCCCAGCGTCGTCAGCGTCACGAAGCCATAGCGCAGCCCCTTGCCGGTGCCGACCAGAAGGAGAAACGGCACCACGCGCACCCCGAGGAGGCCCGCGATCACCGTCAGCGCGTCGCCCACCACCGGCACCCAGGCGAAGAGCAGCGACGGCAGCCCGAAGCGCTCGAACCAGCGGCTCGCCCGCGCGATCTTGCGCTCGGGCACCGGAAACCATTTCGCATCCCGGTAGTGCGCCAGAAACCGCCCGCAGCCCCAGTTGAACAATCCGCCCAGCGTGTTGCCCAGCGTCGCCGCCAGCGTCAGCCACCACGGGCTGCCCGTGCCCGCCAGCAGCAACCCCACCAGAACCGCCTCCGACGACGCCGGAATCAGCGTCGCCGCCAGAAACGCCGCTACGAACAACCCGCCATACGCCGCCAGAAGCTCGGCGGTCACCGTGCGGCCGGCGCTGCATGGCGGGGCTGCCGCCCCGGTCCCCGCCCGGGACGGAAGTCCCGGACCCTTCTTTTCTTGTGTCCCGGATCGGGGCGGGCCAGCGGCCCACCCCGATCCGGGAAGGAAGAGAGGGGGTTCCAAGGGGCTTCAAGCTCCTTGGCAGGGGTGCGGGGGCAGCGCCCCTGCATACCGCGCCTCACGCCCGAGAGCCGGCGGCCTTCTTCTCGCGGCGGCGGCGGTGGAGAACGGGTTCGGTGTAGCCGTTGGGCTGGATGCGGCCTTCGAGCACGAGTTCGAGGGCGGCCTGGAAGGCGACGGAGCGCTCGAAGTCGGCGGCCATCGGTTCGTAGAGCG
The DNA here is from genome assembly GCF_014196835.1 of Aureimonas pseudogalii. GTDB lineage: Bacteria > Pseudomonadota > Alphaproteobacteria > Rhizobiales > Rhizobiaceae > Aureimonas > Aureimonas pseudogalii. The sequence continues at coordinate 223,556 of NZ_JACIEK010000002.1, read as the reverse complement.
GATCGCCTTCGTTCTGGCGATCGACCACGGCGGCCATGCGCTTCATCGTTTCGACGACCTGCGCTTCCGTGACGATGCCGTGCAGCAGCCAGTTGGCGATGTGCTGGGAGGAGATGCGCAGGGTGGCGCGGTCTTCCATGAGGCCGACATTGTTGATGTCGGGCACCTTGGAGCAGCCGACGCCTTGGTCGATCCAGCGCACGACGTAGCCGAGGATGCCTTGGGCGTTGTTGTCGAGCTCGGCCTGGACGTCGTCCGGCTTCCAGTTCGGGCGCACGGCGACGGGAATGGCGAGGATGTCGGAGAGCTTCGTGCGGCTGCCGCCGGCGAGCTCGGCCTGCCGATCCGCGACGGAGACCTCGTGGTAGTGGGTGGCATGCAGCGTGGCGGCGGTGGGGGACGGCACCCAGGCGGTGTTGGCGCCGGCGCGGGGATGGGCGATCTTCTGCTCGAGCATGGCGTGCATGAGGTCGGGCATCGCCCACATGCCCTTGCCGATCTGCGCGTGGCCCTTGAGGCCGCAGGCGAGGCCGACGTCGACGTTGCGGTCCTCGTAGGCCTTGATCCAGGGGGCGGCCTTCATGTCGCCCTTGCGGATCATCGGTCCGAGCTCGATCGAGGAGTGCATCTCGTCGCCGGTGCGATCGAGGAAGCCGGTGTTGATGAAGACGACGCGGCGGCGGGCGCGCCGGATCGCCTCCTTGAGGTTCACCGTGGTGCGGCGCTCCTCGTCCATGATGCCCATCTTGACCGTGTTGGCCTCGAGACCGAGCGCGCTCTCGACGCGGGTGAAGATCTCGTCGGCGAATTCGACCTCATCGGGCCCGTGCATCTTGGGCTTGACGATGTAGACCGAGCCGGCGCGCGAGTTGCGCGGGCCGTCGGTCTTCGTCAGGTCGTGCATCGCGATCAGCGTGGTGACCATGGCGTCGAGCATGCCCTCGGGCGCCTCGTGCCCGTCGGCGAGGATCACGGCGGGGTTGGTCATCAGGTGCCCGACGTTTCGCACCAGCATGAGCGAGCGGCCGGGCAGAGTCAGCTCGGAGCCGTCCGGCGCGGTGTAGATGCGGTCGGGCAGGAGGCGGCGGGTGATGGTCTCGCCGCCCTTCTCGAAGGTCTCCGCGAGATCGCCCTTCATCAGGCCGAGCCAGTTGCGGTAGACGGCGACCTTGTCTTCCGCGTCCACCGCGGCGACGGAATCCTCGCAGTCCTGGATCGTGGTGACGGCGCTCTCCAGCACCACGTCGGCGATGCCGGCGGCGTCCGTCGAGCCGATCGGCGAGGCGCGGTCGACCACGATCTCGCCGTGGAGGCCGTTGGTCGCGAAGAGGATGGCGGTGGGCGCGGCCGCCTCGCCGCGATACCCCGCGAACTGCGCGGGGTCGGCGAGCGGCACGTGGCGGCCGTCGTTCAGCGTCGCGGTGAGGCGGGCCTTCTCCACCGCGAAGCCCACGGCCTCGCGCCAGGACGCGCCGTTCAGCGGCACCGAGCGATCGAGGAAGTCGCGGGCCCAGGCGACGACCTCGGCCCCCCGCGCCGCGTTGTAGCCGCGCCCGCGCTTGGCATCGCCCTCGTCGGGAATGGCGTCGGTGCCGTAGAGCGCGTCGTAGAGCGAGCCCCAGCGCGCGTTGGCGGCGTTGAGCGCGAAGCGGGCGTTGAGCACGGGCACCACGAGTTGCGGCCCGGCGATCACCGCAATCTCCGCGTCGACCTTGGCGGTCTCCACCGCGAAGGGTGCGCCCTCCGGCACGAGATAGCCGATCTCGCGCAGGAACGCCTCGTACTCGGCGCCGTCCACCGTGCCGCCCCGCCGCTCGCGGCACCAGTCGTCGATCCGGCGCTGCAGGTCGTCGCGGATGGCGAGGAGCTCACGGTTGCGGGGCGCGAGATCGTGCAGGAGGTCGACGAAGCCGCGCCAGAAGGCATCGGGCTCGACGCCGGTGCCCGGCAGCGCCTCGGCGTCGACGAAGGACTTCAGGAGGGGATCGACCTTGAGGCCGTGGATCTCGACGAGGCCCTGGCGGCCGGCATTATCGGACATACGGAGTCTCCCTCGATCGAAACACGCGGCCACGCGACCGCCGACGTTGCGCCTGTCTTCGCGAGCGAGGGCGCGACTGTCAAATGGACTTTACCGAGCGAGGGTAAGGCGGGGAACCGGTGCCCCTTGTCAGCCCCCTCGGGCGCGGGCCAGTCTTGCAGCATCCCAACCGATCCGAAGGTCTCGCCGATGAAATCTCCCGCCCTCGCGCTCGCCCTCCTTGCCGGAACCGCCCTCGGCGGCATCGGATCCACGCCGGCCGCGGCCTTCGACCTGACGATCCTCCACATCAACGACTTCCACTCGCGCATGGAGCCGATCAACAAATACGACGGCCCCTGCTCGGCGAAGGAAGCCGAGGAGAAGGCGTGCTTCGGCGGCATCGCGCGCATCGCCTCGGCGGTGGCCGCGGAGCGCGCCGCGGCCGGCTCGACCCCGGTGCTGCTGGTGGATGCCGGCGACCAGAGCCAGGGCTCGCTCTTCTACACGTTCTACAGGGACAAGGATTCCGCCGAGTTCATGAACCGCATCGGCTTCGAGGCGATGGCGGTGGGCAACCACGAGTTCGACGACGGCGTGCCGGTGATCCAGGCGTTCGCGGGCGCGGTGCACTTTCCGATGCTGATGGCGAACGCCGACCTCGTGCGCGAGCCCGCGCTCGCCGCGCTCGTGAAGCCCTCGACGATCGTCGAGAAGGGCGGCGAGCGCATCGGCCTCATCGGCCTCACCCCGCGCGATAACCAAGAGCTGACGGCGGCCGGCAAGTCGATCGACTTCACCGATCCGGTGGAAGCGGCGCGCCGCGAGGCCGAGAGGCTGACGAGCGAGGGCGTCACGAAGATCATCCTGCTCAGCCATTCCGGCTACGAGGAGGACAAGCGCCTCGCCGCGGCCGTGCCGGGGATCGACGCGATCGTCGGCGGCCACTCGCACACGCTCCTCTCCTCCACCGACCCGAAGGCGGCGGGGCCCTATCCAACGCTCGTGAAGGGGCCGGACGGGCGCGACGTGCCGATCGTGCAGGCCTACGCCTATTCGAAATATCTCGGCAAGATCACCCTCACCTTCGACGAGGCCGGCGCGGTGACGAAGGCCGAGGGCGCGCCGATCCTCCTCGACGCCTCGGTGCTCGAGGATGCCGGGGTGAAGGCGCGCGTCGCCGAGCTGGCGGTGCCGCTGGAGGAGATCCGCTCGAAGGTGGTGGCGCGCGCTGCGGCGCCGATCGACGGGTCGCGCGACACCTGCCGGGTCGGCGAGTGCGCCATGGGCAATCTCGTCGCCGACGCCATCCTCGATCGCACGAAGGATCAGGGCGTGACGATCGCCATCGGCAACGGCGGCAACGTGCGCGCCTCGATCGACGGGGGCGAGATCACGATGGGCGAGATCCTCACCGTGCTGCCCTTCCAGAACACGCTCGCCACCTTCCAGCTGACCGGCGCCGACATCGTGGCGGCGCTGGAGAACGGCGTCTCCCAGGTCGAGGACACGGCCGGGCGCTTCCCGCAGGTCGCCGGGCTGCAGTTCGACTGGTCGCGCAAGGGCACGCCGGGGGTGGACCGCGTGAAGGCCGTGCGCGTGAAGGACGCCGCCGGAGCCTTCGTGCCGATCGACCTGGCGGCGACCTACACCGTCGTCTCCAACAACTTCCTGCGCGGCGGCGGCGACGGCTACAAGATCTTCACCGAGAAGGGCCGCAACGCCTACGACTACGGGCCGAACATGGAGGACGCGGTGGTCGCCTATCTCCAGGCCGGTGGCGCCGCCTATGCCCCGTATGTCGACGGGCGCATCCGCGAGGTCGAGTAGCCGCCGGCGCTCTCAACGCTCGGCCAGCAGCACCCGGTGGTCGAGCAGGAACTTGGCGAAGAAGGGCAGGCTCGCCGAGCCGACCTCGCGCGCCGAGCGCCCGATCGTGCCCTCGGCCACCGCCACCGGCGGCAGGCCCTGCAGGTCGAGCCGGGCGAGCGCATCGGCCGTCGCCTCGGTGAGGCGGCGGCGCACGCCGGCGGGAAAGCTGCCGTCGATCACCGCCTTCTCGAAATCGTAGACCGCCACCGCCCCGGCGATCGCATGCGCCAGCCCCTCGGCGGCGATGGCGATCCATGCGTCGAGATGGACGCCGAGGTCGCTCCAGTCGGCGTCCTTGCGCCAGAGCTCGACGCCCGAGCGCCCGGCCTCCTCCAGCAGCCGCTCGAGCACGTGGATCGAGGCGACGTGGACGAGCTGGCGCTGACGTCCCTCGCGCGCCGGCACCAGCATCGAGCCGAGCGCCCCGGCATTGCCGGTGCGCCCCGAAACGAGGCTGCCGTCGATGACGATGCCCCCGCCGACGAAGGCGCCGACGAAGAAATAGACGTAGTGCGAGGAGACGCCGGTGCCGAAGGCCTGCTCGGCGCCGCAGGCGGCGGTGACGTCGTTGGCGAGGAACACCGCCTCGCCGGTGGCGCGCTCCAGCTCACCCGCGAAATCGGGCCGGCGCCATTCCTCCATTTCGCCGGGCGGCGCGCCATGCGCCTCGCCCCAGGCCCAGAGCTCGAAGGGCAGGCCGACGCCGAGGCCCGACAGGCGCCGGCGCAGGAGCGGCGGCAACGTGGCGCGCAGCGCGTCGGCCGCGTCCGTCACGAAGGCGAGCACCTCCGCGTAGCGCGGGAAGCGGTAGAGGATGGCGCGGCTCTCGCGCACGCGGCCGACGAAATCCATCAGCACCATCTCGCTCGTGCGCCGGCCAAGCTTGAGGCCGAGCGAGAAGGCACCGTCCGGGTTGAGGCGCATCGGCACCGAGGGCTGACCGACCCGCCCGCGCCGCGGCTCGCCCGGCAGCACCAGCCCGTCGTTCTCGAGCGAGCGCATGATCACGGAGGCGGTCTGCGGCGACAGGCCGGAGAGGCGCGCGATCTCGGACTTGGCGAGTTCGCCGTGGCGACGGATGAGCGAGAGCACGGCGCGCTCGTTGTGGGCGCGCAGGCCCGCCTGGTTCGAGCCGCGCAGCCGCTCGTCGTCGTCGCTCGGGCGCCCCTCTCCCGCCGGACGCACCGCTTCATCCATCGCGTCTCGCTCCCGCCCTCCGGCTCCGGTCTGGGTGCCGGATTGCCGCAGGAGTTTCGACACCGACGGAGGATTCTGTCAATAAATAAATCCTCATGAGTTATCGATTGACAGAATCGTAAGGCGTGTGTTGGATGGCCGCGATCGACCAGCGAGGAGGCTGCGTCGGCCGTGCTCGCCTCGTCATGGAACGAAAAAGGCAGTCGGCATCCGTTTCATTCCGGGAGGACTCATCCTTTGAACCTGCGCCATCTCTTCGCCACCGCCGCGCTCGGCACCCTCGGCACTCTCGCGCTGGCCGGCGCCGCCTCGGCACAGTCGCCGATGACCGTGTGCCTGATCACCAAGACCGACACCAACCCCTTCTTCGTCAAGATGAAGGAGGGCGCCGAGGCCAAGGCCAAGGAGCTCGGCATCAACCTGCAGTCCTATGCCGGCCGTGTCGACGGTGATTCCGACAGCCAGGTGCAGGCCATCGAGAGCTGCATCGCGGCGGGCGCCAAGGGCATCCTGATCGCCGCCTCCGACACCAAGGGCATCGTGCCCTCGATCGAGAAGGCACGTGCCGCCGGCCTCATCACCATCGCCCTCGACACGCCGCTGGAGCCGCTGACCTCGGCCGACGCCACCTTCGCCACCGACAATTACGAGGCAGGCGTCCTCATCGGCCAGTGGGCCAAGGCCAAGATGGGCGCGGAAGCGGCCAACGCGAAGATCGCCTTCCTCGACCTGACGCCGCAGCAGCCCTCGGTCGCCGTGCTGCGCGACCAGGGCTTCATGGAGGGCTTCGGCATCGACGTGAAGAACAAGGACGTGGTGGGCGACGAACAGGACGCCCGCATCGTCGGCCACGACATCACCAACGGCAACGAGGAGGGCGGGCGCACCGCGATGGAGAACCTTCTCCAGAAGGATCCGTCGATCAACCTCGTCTACACGATCAACGAGCCGGCCGCCGCCGGGGCCTACGAGGCGCTGAAGAGCCTCGGCGTCGCCGACAAGGTGACGATCGTCTCGGTGGATGGCGGCTGCCCCGGCATCGCCAACGTCAAGGCCGGCGTGATCGGCGCCACCTCGATGCAGTATCCGCTGAAGATGGCGGCGATGGGCGTCGAGGCGGTGAAGCGCTTCGCCGAATCCGGCGAGAAGCCGAAGGCCTCGGAAGGCCTCGAGATCACCAACACCGGCGTCGATCTCGTCACCGACAGCGCCGTCACCGGCGTCACGTCGATGGACTCGGCCGCCGCGGCCAAGGCCTGCTGGGGCTGAGACCCCACGGCGGCGGCGGTTCGCCCGCGCGCCGCCCCCGCTGACCGGCCGGACCGCATCGCGCGCGCCCGGCCCCCACCGACCCTCAGCGCCAGGGAGCTCGCGGCCCGATGACCGACACCACACCCCAGAAGGGCAGCGACTTCGAGGCGGGGCTCGCGCGAAGCGACACGCGCGTCGCCGACTTCTCCGCCCGCCAGAAGCGCACGCCGCTCCAGCACCTGCAGCACTTCCTCCACGCCAACCCCACCATGGTGCCGGTGATCGTGCTGCTCTGCGGCATCGGCGTCTTCGGCGTCCTCATCGGCGGGCGATTCTTCAACGCCTTCACCATGACGCTGATCCTGCAGCAGGTGGCGATCGTGGGCATCGTCGGCGTCGCGCAGACGCTGATCATCCTCACCGCCGGCATCGACCTCTCGGTCGGCGCCATCATGGTCCTGTCCTCGGTGGTGATGGGCAATCTCGCGGTGGTGAACGGCGTTCCCGCGCCGCTGGCGCTCTTCGCGGGCTTGGCCGTCGGCACGGCCTGCGGCGCGCTCAACGGCGTGCTCATCGCCAAGGTGCGCCTGCCGCCCTTCATCGTGACGCTCGGCACCTGGTTCGTCTACGAGGCCGTCAATTTCATCTACACCCAGAACGCCACGATCCGGGCGCAGGACGTCGAGGCCGCGGCCCCGCTCATGCAGTTTCTCGGGCGTACCTTCCAGATCGGCGGCGCCGTCTTCACCTATGCGGTGGTCAGCGTGCTGCTGCTGGTGGCGCTGTTCTACTACATCCTCAACCACACGGCCTGGGGCCGCCACGTCTATGCCGTGGGCGACGACGAGGACGCCGCGCGCCTCTCGGGCATTCGCTCCAACAAGGTGCTGATCTCGGTCTACGCGGTGTCGGGCCTCATCTGTGGCTTCGCCGGCTGGGCTCTGATCGGGCGCATCGGCTCGGTGTCGCCGACCTCGGGCTATGAGGCCAACATCCAGGCGATCACCGCCGTCGTCATCGGCGGCACCTCGCTCTTCGGCGGGCGCGGCTCGGTGCTCGGCACGCTGGTGGGCGCGCTCATCGTCGGCGTCTTCGCCATGGGCCTGCGCATCTACGGCACCGACCCGCAATGGACCCGCCTCACGGTGGGCGCGCTCATCATCCTGGCGGTCGCATCCGACCAGTGGATCCGGAAGGTCTCGGCCTGATGTCCAAGGTTCTCGGCACCACCCCCGTCCTCCAGGCCCGCGGCCTGCAGAAGCGCTACGGCCGCGTCGTCGCCATCGACAACGGCGACTTCGACCTCTACCCCGGCGAGATCCTCGCGGTGATCGGCGACAACGGCGCCGGCAAGTCGACGCTGATCAAGGCGCTCTCGGGCGCCGTGATCCCCGACGGCGGCGAGATCCGGCTCGACGGCCAGCCCGTCGCCTTCGCCAACCCGCAGGCGGCGCGCGATTCGGGCATCGAGACGGTCTACCAGCAGCTCGCCCTCTCGCCGGCGCTCTCCATCGCCGACAACATGTTCCTCGGGCGCGAGATGCGCCGCAAGGGCTTCGCCGGCCAGTACCTGCGCATGCTCGACAAGCCGGCGATGCGCAAGATCGCCCGCGAGAAGCTCTCCGAGCTCGGACTGATGACGATCCAGAACATCGACCAGCCGGTGGAGACGCTGTCGGGCGGCCAGCGCCAGGGCGTGGCGGTGGCGCGCGCCGCGGCCTTCGGCTCGAAGGTGCTGATCCTCGACGAGCCCACCGCCGCGCTCGGCGTGAAGGAGAGCCGCAAGGTGCTCGACCTCATCCTCGAGGTGCGCTCGCGCGGCCTGCCGATCGTCCTGATCTCGCACAACATGCCGCATGTCTTCGAGATCGCCGACCGCATCCACATCCACCGCCTGTCGAAGCGGCTCTGCGTGGTCGATCCGAAATCCATCACCATGTCCGACGCCGTGGCGCTGATGACCGGCGCCAAGGCCCCGGAAGCCGAGATGATGGCGGCCTGAGCGGGTCGCCTTCTGTGCAAGCTCTTCCGCGCGGGCTATCCTGCCTGGGAGAGCGCGACGGAGCCCGACATGCCGACGACGATACGCCCGACGATCTTCACCGTGTCCGCCCGCTGGGACGACGAGGCCCAGGTCTGGACGGGGAGCTGCGACGCCATTCCCGCGGCGGCCGAGGGCGCGACGCTCGACGAACTTCTCGCACGCGTCTCTGCGATGGCCGCCGACGTCCTTCCCGACAACCATCCCGATCTCGATCGCGCCGGCGTCTTCCTCCAGATCACCGCCCTTCAGGAGATCGAGCACCGGCCGGCGGCCTGATGGCACCGCGCACGTTCGACCGGAGTTTGCGCGAACACCTTCTCGCTGGCGGCTGCGAGTTCCTGCGCCAGGGAAAGGGCAGTCATGAGATCTGGCGAAGCCCGCTCACCGAGCGGACGTTCCCCGTGCAGGTGGGCGTCGCCAGCCGGCACACCGCGAATGCGATCCTAAAGCAGGCCGGCCTGCCGAAAGCCTTTTGACACTGCCGCGCGCAGCGGACCGGATCGGTCCCGACAAGCCGAAGGTCCCTGGTCGCTTGCCGGTGGAAGAACGGGCAGAGCAGGACCCTAGCTCTACGCTCCACCCTGTGACCAGCTGTTGTTGTGACGGTCGGAACGCGGGAGTCGACGGCGACCGGCGCCGTCCGCCCGTGGGCATCCTCCTGCGTTGACCACCCCCTACCCCGCCGCCACCTCCGCCAGCGCCGGGGCCTCCACCGCCCGCATGCGCCGCGCCGCCTCTTCGCCCGCGAAGTGGCAGGCGGCCTCGTGGCCGGCGGCGACATGGCGAAGCGCCGGGCGTTCGCTCGCGCAGATCGGCTCGGCGATCGGGCAGCGGGTGCGGAAGGCGCACCCCGAGGGCGGGTTCACCGGCGAGGGCGGATCGCCGGCGAGGACCAGGCGCTTGCGGTGGCGGGCGATGCGCGGATCGGGGATCGGCGCGGCCGAAAGCAGCGCGCGCGCATAGGGGTGCGCCGGGCGGTCGAACACGTCGGCCCGCGCGCCGAGCTCCACGACGCGGCCGAGATAGAGCACGAGGATACGGTCGCAGACGAGGCGCACCACCGAGAGATCGTGGCTGATGAAGATCAGCGTCAGGCCGCGGCGCCGGCGAAGATCGGCCAGGAGATTGACGATCTGCGCCTGGATCGAGACGTCGAGCGCCGAGACCGGCTCGTCGCAGACGATGAGCTTCGGCTCGGTGACGATCGCCCGCGCGATGCCGATGCGCTGCGCCTGGCCACCCGAGAACTCGTGCGGATAGCGATTGATCATCTCGGGCACGAGCCCGACCTCGCCCATCACGGTCTGGATGCGGGCGCGGCGCTCGACCTTCGTCATCGCGGGCTCGGCGACGCGCAGCGGCTCGTCGATGATGTCGCCCACGGTCATGCGCGGGTCGAGCGAGGCGATCGGATCCTGGAAGATGATCGAGAGGTCGCGCCGCGCGCGGCGCATCTCGGCCGGCGAAAGCTCGGTGAGCGAGCGCCCGGACCAGACGACGCGGCCCTCGCTCGGCTCGATCAGCCGCAGGATCGAGCGCCCGAGCGTGGACTTGCCGCAGCCGGACTCGCCGACGATGCCGAGCGTCTCGCCCTCGCGCACGAAAAAGGACACGTCGTCCACCGCCGTCAGCGACTGGCGCTTGGCGAAGAGGCCCTTGCCCTTCACCGAGAAGCGCGTCGAGAGGTGCTGCACGTCGAGAAGCGGCGCGCCGGGGGTCGCCGGCCCGTCGGAGATGGCGAGATCAGACATGGGAGGTCTCCCCGATGGAACCGGAGCCGGTTTCATTCACGGTGCCATAGCCGGTCCCGCGGGCGACATCGACGAAGGGCCGCCAGCAGGCAGCGCGGCGATGCACGTCCGGGCGGGCTGATTGCGACACCGCTTCCAGCGGCGGGCGCTCCGCGGTGCAGCGCTCCACCGCGAAGCCGCAGCGCGGGTGGAAGGCGCAGCCGGCGGGCGGGCGGACGAGATTGGGCGGGCGGCCGGGGATCGGCTCCACCGCGCCGGCGTCGCGATCGACGCGCGGGATCGAGGCGAGGAGCGCCGCCGTGTAGGGATGGGCGGGCGCGGCGAAGACCTCGCCGACCTCGCCCTCCTCGACGATGCGGCCCGCATACATCACGGCGATCCGGTCGGCGACGCCGGCGACGACGCCGAGATCGTGCGTGATGAGAACGAGCGCCGTGCCCGAGCCCGCCGTCAGCTCGGCGAAGAGTTCGAGGATCTGCGCCTGGATGGTGACATCGAGCGCCGTGGTCGGCTCGTCGGCGACGATGATCTTCGGCCGGCAGAGCAGCGCCATGGCGATCACCACGCGCTGGCGCATGCCGCCCGAAAGCTCGTGCGGATATTGCTCGATGCGCCGCTCGGCGTCGGGAATGCCGACGCGCTTCAGCATAGAAAGCGCCTCCGCCTCGGCCTCGCGGCGCTTCAGACCGCGATGCACCTCCAGCGTCTCGGCGAGCTGGCGGCGGATCTTCATCGCCGGGTTGAGCGCGGTCATCGGATCCTGGAACACCATCGCCATGTCGCGGCCGCGAAACCGGTCGAGCGCCGCGGGTTTCAGCGCCAGAAGGTCGGTGCCCTCCAGCCGCGCCGCGCCGCTCGCGCGCCCGTTGCGCGCCAGGAGCCCGAAGACGCCGTTGAAGCACTGCGACTTTCCGGAACCCGATTCGCCGACGATCGCCAGCGTCTCGCCGGCGGTGACCATAAGATCGACGTCGCTGACCGCCTGCACCTCGCCGTCGGGCGTCGCGAAGCGGATGGAATAGTCGGTGAGCTGCAGGAGCGGCGTGTCGCCACCCCCGGAGGTTTGGGTCTTGAGCATGAAATCACCGGTCCTTCGGGTCGAAGGCGTCGCGCAGGCCGTCGCCGATGAAGGCGAGCGCCAGGAGCAGCGACACGAGGACGCCGCCGGGAAAGAGCAGCAGCCAGGGCAGGACCTCGAGAACGTTGGCCCCTTCCGAGATCAGCGTGCCGAGCGAGGTCAGCGGCTCCTGCACGCCGAAGCCGAGATAGGAGAGGAAGCTCTCGGTGACGATGATCTCGGGGATGGTGAGCGAGGCGAAGATCACCACCGGCCCCACGAGATTGGGCACGATGTGGCGGCGGATGATCGTGAAGGTCGAGACGCCGGAGGCGCGCGCCGCCTCCACGAACTCGCGCTCCTTCAGGGAGAGGGTCTGCCCGCGCACGATGCGCGCCATGGTCAGCCATTCCAGGAGGCCGATCGCGGCGAAGAGCAGGTAGACGTTGCGCCCGAAGATCACCATCAGGAGAATGACGAAGAGGATGTAGGGCAGCGCGTACATGACGTCGACGAAGCGCATCATCGCCTGGTCGACGCGCCCGCCGACGAAGCCCGACACCGCGCCGTAGAGGATGCCGACGAGCACCGAGACCGTCGTGGCGATGAGCGCCACGGTGAGCGAGACGCGGGTGCCGTAGAGCGTGCGCGCCAGGAGGTCGCGCCCGTTCTGGTCGGTGCCGAACCAGTGGCCGCTCTCCCATGAAGGCGGCGCGCCGAAGGCCGCCCAGTCCGGCGTCTCGTAGTCGTGGGGAATCACCCAAGGGCCGGCGATCGCCGCCACGACGATCACCGCAAAGACCGCGAGCGAGACGACCGCCGCCTTGTTGGCCATGAGCCGGCGCATCGCGTCGCGCGTCAGCGAACGCGGGCGCCCGTGCATCGCCTCGGCCTCATGCGCGGCGAAGGGCTCCAGCGCCTCGCGCTTGGTGACGAAGAGGGTCATCGCGTGCGCACCCGCGGGTCGAGCCAGGCATAGGCGAGATCGACGAGGAGGTTCAGGAGGACGATGAGCAGCATGTAGAAGACCACCGTGCCGAGCACCATGCCGTAGTCGCGGTTGAGCGCCGCCTGGATGAAGTAGCGCCCGATGCCGGGAATGCCGAAGATCTCCTCGATGACGATCGAGCCGGTGAGGAGATAGCCGGCGGCGGGACCGAGATAGGAGACCACCGGCGTCAGCGCGGGCTTGAGGGCATGGCGCATCACCATGCGCCGCGCGCCGATGCCCTTGGCCCTGGCGGTGCGGATGAAGTTGGCGTTGAGCACCTCGATCATCGAGCCGCGCATCAGCCGCGAGATGCGGCCGGCATGGGGAAAGGCCAGCACGAAGACCGGCAGCACGAGGAAGGGCCAGGACCCGTCGCCCCAGCCACCCACCGGCAGCCAGCCGAGCTGGATGCCGAAGACGAGCTGCAGGATGGGCGCCACCAGGAAGTTGGGCACCACGACGCCGATCATGATCACCGCCGCGATGGCGTAGTCGCCCGCCCGGTTCTGGTAGAGCGCGCCGAAGATGCCGGCCGCGACCCCGATGAGCGTCGCGACAATGAGCGCCGCGCCGCCGAGGATCAGCGTGTAGGGCAGGCCGATGGCGATCTGCTCGGCCACCGTGAAGTCCTTCGTGACGAAGGACGGCCCGAGATCACCGCGTACGAGCCCCGCGAGATAGGAGAGGTACTGCGCGAAGAGCGGCTGATCGAGATGATAGTAGGCGCGCAGATTGGCGAGGATGTCGGGCGGCAGCGCACGCTCCTGGTCGAACGGGCCGCCGGGGGCGAGCCGCAGGATGAAGAAGCAGGCGGTGACGGCGATCAGCACCACCGGGATCGCCGTCAGGAGACGGCGAAGGGCGAAGGACAGCATGGGCTTGTCCCCTCCGGGAGTTGGCGCGCCGCGAGGCGACGCGAGGAGGGCCAAAACGGGCCCCGGCATGGGGTGTCGGGAGAGAAGCGATCGAGCGGGACGAGCGACGGCTGTCAGCCCTGCCGCGACGGGACGGGCTGCGGGCTGCGGGCTCGCAGGTGTCAGGGGCCGACGCCGCGAGATCGCCGCGGCTGGAGCCGCCGGGCGGATCTGCCGAAGGCCCGGGCGTCGGGCCCGAGCCCTCCCTCGCGATGGCCCGCGACCTCACCGCCGGGGGCGGCGGGCGACAGGCGTCGCCCGGCCGCGCCTCACTCGGCCTTGGCGAGCCAGCGCGTGCGGTGCTTGTCGAAGGCGTTGTCCTCGTAGCCCGAGATCTTCGGCGAGACCACCGAGCGCGAGGCGTAGTAGTAGATCGGGATCGCGGCGTCGGCATCGACCGCGATCTTCTCGGCCTGCTTCAGGAGCTTGGCGCGGGCGGGCATGTCGGTGGTCCCGGCCGCCTCGTTCAGGAGCTTGTCGTAGTCGGGGTTCGACCATTGGCCGTAGTTCATCTCGACGCCGGACTTCAGGAGATTGAGGAAGTTGTCGGCATCGTTGTAGTCGGCGAGCCAGCCGGCGCGCGCCACCTGGAAGTTGCCCTGCCGCAGCTCGGCATAATGCACCTTCACCTCGGTGTTGAGGAGCTCCACGTTGACGCCGAGCGGCTTCCACATCGAGGCGATGGCCACCGCCAGACGCTTGTGGTTGTCGTCGGTGTTGTAGCGCAGCTGGATGGTCAGCGGCTTGTCCGGCCCGTAGCCGGCCTCGGCCAGGAGCTTGCCGGCCTCGGCCATCTTCTCGGGATAGGGCTTGTCGGCCCAGTCGACCTTGACCTCCGGCCCCTCGTAATTGGCGATGCCCGGCGGCACCCAGCCATAGGCGGGCAGTTCGCCCGTGCCGAGGATCTTCGGGCCGATCACCTCGCGATAGACGCTCATCGAGAGCGCGCGGCGCACCTTCGGGTTGTCGAAGGGCGGCTTGGTGGAGTTCATCACGTAGTAGTAGAGGCCGGCGAAGGGGGCGACATGCGCCTGCCCCGGCATGTTCTCCTGCAGCCAGGCATACTGGTCGGTCGGGAACTGGGTGAGGATGTCGAACTCGCCGGCGCGGTAGCGGCGCAAGGCTGCGGCCGTGTCTTCCAGCGTGAAGAACTTGACGCCGTCGATCTTCAGGTCGGCCGCGCCGTACCATTGCGGGTTCTTCTGGGTGAGCACATGGCTGCCCGGCACCCATTCCACCGGCTTGTAGGGGCCGTTGGTCACGATGTTGCCGACCTGCACCCAGGCGTCGCCCTTCTCTCGGATCAGGTGCTCGGGCAGCGGATAGGCGGTGTAGTGGGTGAGCGCGCCGAGGAAGTAGGGCGTCGGCTTCTCCAGCGTGATCTCCAGCGTCGCGTCGTCGATCGCCCGGACGCCGAGCTGGTCGAGATCGGCGATCTCGCCCTTGTTGATCGCCTCGGCATTCTTGATCGTATATTGCAGATAGGCATATTCGGCGGCTGTCTTGGGGTCCATCAGCCGCTTGAAGGCGAAGACGAAGTCCGAAGCCTTCACCGGCACTCCGTCCGACCACTTGATGCCCGGCCGCAGCTTGAACGTGTAGACGAGCCCGTCCGGCGAGATCGTCCAGCTCTCGGCCTGTCCGGCGACCGGCTCAGCCTTGGCGTCTTCCGTGGTCAGCCCCTCGAAGATGTCGCCGGCGACCCGGTCCTCCCAATCGCCCGAGAGCTTCTGCGGATCGAGCGAGGTGACGTCGCCACCATTGTGCAGGTTGAGCTGGGCGGCATCGGCGGCGCCGACGCCGAGGAGCGCGACGAGAGAGGCGGCACTGACGAGGGATCGCAGGTGAAGGGTCAAGGTTCGGACCTCCGTGGAGAGGGGCGCCCCGGAGGCGCCGGATGCAGGCATCAATCATCGTGAACGACCGTTTGTCCAGCGGACGAAAGATGAATTCGTAGGCACTAGCCGCGCACGGCGCGCGATGTCGCAACGCGCGATCGGCCCGCCGGCCCCGCTCGCGCAGGGTTTCGGGGAACGCGATCCCGTTTCGAGACGTTCTAAACCCTGTGCGCGATCCGGTCGCGCCCGATCGATTTGGGAGCCGATATTCGCGATGCCGCAGCACGAACCCGCCGCCAAGCCCATCCCCTACGATCCCGCCTTCGAGATCCTCGAGGAGGACGAGGCAGAGACAGCGCAGGCCATCGTCGACCAGATGCGCAAGATCCTCGAAATCACCGCGAACGACTACGGCCATTCCGTGCGCTCGGTCCACGCCAAGAGCCACGGGCTCCTGCGCGGCGAGCTCGAGGTCTACGGCAACCTGCCGGAGGCCTATGCGCAGGGCATTTTCCGCGAGGGCGCGCGCTACGACGCGGTGCTGCGCTTCTCCACCAATCCCGGCGACATCCTCGACGATTCCATCTCGGTGCCGCGCGGCCTCGCGCTGAAGATCATCGGCGTCGAGGGCGAGCGGCTGGAGGGGTCGGAAGGCGCCAACACGCAGGACTTCGTGATGATCAACGGGCCGGCCTTCTCCGCGCCCACCGCCAAGGCCTTTCTTTCCAGCCTGAAGCTGCTCGCCGCCACCACCGACACGCCGCAGGTGCTTAAGAAGGTCGCCTCCGCCGCGCTGCGCGGCGCCGAGACGCTGGTAGAGGCGGCGGGCGGCGAGAGCCCGACGCTCCTGTCGCTCGGCGGCCATCCGAACACCCATCCGCTCGGCGACACGTTCCACACGCAGGTGCCCCTCCTCTACGGCCCCTACATGGCCAAGCTCTCCGTCGCCCCGGTCTCGGCCAACCTCCTCGACCACTCAGGCGAAAAGGTCACGACCCGCGGGCGGCCCGACGCGTTGCGCGAGGAGCTGAACGACCATTTCGCGGGCGGCGGCGGCGAGTGGGAGCTGCGGGTGCAGCTTCTCACCGACCCCGAGACGATGCCGCTCGAGGATTCCTCGGTGGTCTGGCCTGAGGAGAAGAGCCCGCACGTGGCGGTGGCGCGCCTGCGCGTGGCGCCGCAGGACGCCTGGAACGAGGCGCGGTCGAAGGCGGTCGACGACGCCATGGCGTTTTCGCCCTGGCACGGCATCACCGAACATCGCCCGCTCGGCTCGGTAATGCGCGTGCGCAAGCCCGCCTACGAAATGTCCGGTGAGTTTCGCGCCCGCTTCAACCGCTGCCCGATCCACGAGCCGGCGAGCGCCGCCGACACCGGCCTTCCCGATTGAGGTTCTCCCGGCCGAGACTTGGACCCCAAGGGGCCGCTCCTGCTAGGATCGACCCTTTGGCGAGGAAGTGGCGAACATGGCCGAATACGATCTCTACTACTGGCCGACGATCCCCGGCCGCGGCGAGTTCGCGCGGCTGGTGCTGGAAGCCGGCGGCGCCGACTATCGCGACATGGCGCGGCTGCCAGAATCGGAGGGCGGCGGCGTCGCCGCCATGCTGGCGATCGTCGAGGGGCGCGGGAGCCACCGCATCCCCTTCGCACCGCCCTTTCTCGTCCACGGCGAGATCGTGATCTCGCAGGCCGCCGAGATCGCGGCCTATTGCGGCGAGCGCCTGGGCCTCGCGCCGGCCGACCCGGCCGACCGGCTCTTCGCGCGGTCGGTGGCGCTCACCACCGCCGATCTCGTCGCAGAGGTCCACGACACGCATCATCCCGTGGGCACCTCGCTTTACTACGAGGACCAGAAGCCGGAGGCGCTGCGCCGTGCGAGCGAGTTCCGGCGCGAGCGCCTGCCGAAGTTCCTCGGCTGGTACGAAGCGCTGCTCGCCAACAACCCGGCCGGGCCGGACCATCTCGTCGGCGACGCCCTCACCCATGCCGATCTCGGGCTCTTCCAGGCGGTGGAGGGGCTGCGCTACGCCTTTCCGCGCGCGATGGCCGCGATCGAGGGCGCGCATCCGCTCGTCGTCGCCTTGCGCGACCGCGTCGCCGCCGAGCCGCGCCTCGCCGCCTACCTCGCCAGCCCCCGCCGCATCCCCTTCAACGAGGACGGCATCTTCCGCCGCTATCCCGAGCTCGACGGGGCGTAAGCCGACGCGCGGCCAACGGGGATCGGCGGCCCGCGATCGTCCCCCACGAAAAAAGGGGCGTCGCCGCCCCCTTCATGCGTCCGAACCGTCGCTGCTCTCAGTTCGTCAGCTTGGAGGCGAAGAGTGCGAGGCCCTGCTGGTAGACCGTGGCGCGGTTCCAGTCGACGAGGCGGGCGAAGTTGGGCTCGCCCGGATTGTAGCCGGCGCCCGCCACCCAGCCGTGCTGCTTCAGGAAGTTGGCGGTGGAGGCCAGAACGTCGGCCTTCGAGCGGATGAGGTCGCGGCGGCCGTCGCCGTCGAAGTCCACGGCGTAGAGCAGGTAGTTCTTGGCGAGGAACTGCGTCTGCCCGATCTCGCCGGCCCAGGCGCCCTTCATGTCGGAGGCGCGCTTGTCGCCGCGCTCCACGATCTTCAGCGCGGCCATGAGCTCTTCGGTGAAGAAGTCGGAGCGGCGGCAGTCGTAGGAGAGCGTCGCCAGCGAGCGGAAGATGTTCATGTTGCCGGAATTGGCGCCGAAGCCCGTCTCCATGCCCCAGATGGCGACGAGGATCTCCTTCTGGACGCCGTAGCGCTGCTCGATGCGGTTGAGGAGGTCACGGTTCTGGGCGATGATGCCCTTGCCCTTCTTGACGAAGGAAGCGGGCGCGCGGCGCTCCATGAAGGCGTCGAGCGAGAGCTTGAAGCTCTTCTGGTTGCGATCGAGGCCGATCACCTTGGAATCGTAGGTGACGTCGCCGAGCGCGGTCTCGAGCGTGCCCTGCGAGATGCCCTGGCCGGCCGCCTGGCTCTTGAACGAGGCGAGCCAGGGCGCGAAGCCGGCCGAGGAATTGCCGCAGCTCTGCGCCAGCGCGGGGGTGGCGCCGGCGAGGAGCATGCCGGTGATCGCGGCGGCCTTGAGGGTCTTCAGGAGGGACATGAGCGGTCCTTTCTTCGAAAATGGGGGCTCCCGACCCCTCGCATGCGAGGGCCGGAGGCGGACGCGCGGCCGTGCGGGACCGGCAGCCGCCTATGGCGACGGCGCCGTGCGCGCGCGGGAGCCGCGGCAAGGCTTCATTCCTTGCGGGAGTAAACAAGAAGAAAGCGTTTGCGTAGTGCGGGCTTGCGACACTCGGTGGCACAATCTACGCGCCAACGCTTCACGTCTTCGCGACGGACCATTGCGAGAGCCGGCCGCGGCCTCGCCCGATTGCGCACGGGAGGCGGCTGGCCGCGGGCGGCTCGTAGCCTATGATGGATCGGGAATAACAGGAGACGCCTATGTACATCGCGATGAACCGCTTCAAGGTCATCAAGGCGGAGGCCGAGGCCTTCGAGACGCTGTGGCGCGAGCGCCAGTCGCATCTCGCCACCGTGCCGGGCTTCCAGGTCTTCCACATGCTGAAGGGGCCCGAGCGCGAGGACCACCGCCTCTATTCCTCGCACACGGTCTGGGCCTCGAAGCAAGCCTTCGAGGGCTGGACGACGTCCGAGGCCTTCCGCGCCTCGCACCGCGGCGCCGGCGGCACGAAGCCGCTCTATCTCGGCCATCCCGAGTTCGAGGGCTTCGAGGTGATCCAGACGATCGAAGCGCCCGCGAGCTGAGGGCGTCGTCGCGCTACTCGGCGGCGATCGGCTTCACCCAGAGCGAGGAGCACACGATGCGGCTCTCGTCGCACCGATCGCGGTAGCGGGCGGCGATGTGGAGCACCTCCTCCATCAGCCCGTCGGAGAGCCTCGTCGGCTCCAGCCCCAGCTTGATCAGCGAATCGTTGGCGACCACGAGATCGTTCTCGGCCATCTCCTTGCGCGGATTGTCCTGCATCTCGACGGGAACGCCGGTCATGCCCGAGATCATGGCGGCGAGGTCGCGCACCCGGTGCGTCTCGGTCATCTGGTTCATGATGTGGACGCGCTCGCCGCGCTCGGGCGGCGCCTGGATCGCCAGCGCGATGCAGCGCACGGTGTCGCGGATGTGAATGAAGGCGCGCGTCTGCCCGCCGCTGCCATGCACCGTGAGCGGGTGGCCGATCGCGGCCTGGCACAGGAAGCGGTTGAGCACCGTGCCGTAGTCGCCGTCGTAGTCGAAGCGGTTGACGAGGCGCTCGTCGAGGTCGGTCTCGGGCGTCGAGGTGCCCCAGACGATGCCCTGGTGCAGGTCGGTGATCCGCAAGCCGTCGTTCTTGGCGTAGTAGAGGAAGAGCAGCTGATCGAGCGTCTTCGTCATGTGGTAGATCGAGCCGGGATCGACGGGATAGAGGATCTCGACATTCGCCTCGGCGCCGCCCGAGCGCAGCGTCGCGTCGATGTAGCCTTCCGGGATCGTCATGCCCTTGGTCTTGCCGTAGCCATAGACCCCCATCGTGCCGAGATGCACGAGATGGGCGTCGGGGCAGGCCTCCACCATGGCGCAGAGCACCGCCGAGGTGGCGTTGACGTTGTTGTCCACCGTGTAGCGCTTGTGCCAGGGCGATTTCATCGAGTAGGGCGCGGCGCGCTGCTCGGCGAAATGCACGATGGCGTCGGGCTGCACGTCGCGAAAGAGCTGCTCCAGGCGATCGTAGTCCTTGGCGACGTCGAGCTCCACGAAGTCGATCGGCGTGTTGCGCGTCTCGCGCCAAGCCTGCAGGCGCTCCTCGATCCCGCGGATCGGCGTCAGGCTCTCGGCGCCGAGCTCGACGTCGGTGCGCCGGCGCACGAGATTGTCGACGATGGTGACGGCGTGCCCCTCGGCCGAGAGATGCAGCGACGTCGCCCAGCCGCAGAAGCCGTCGCCGCCGAGAATGATGACCTTCATGACCGGATGAACCTCTGAACTGACGGTCGCATGCGCCCTTGACGCAACTCTGTGGCGCAAGCTCTAGCATTCGCGCGCTCACAGGCAAACGGATCGGACTTTCTTCGATCGCGCGAAAGACAAGCAATGCGGATCTTGATCGCCTCCGATGCGTGGGAACCACAGATGAACGGCGTGGTGCGGGTCCTCGGCATCACCGCCGAGCGGCTGCGCGGCTTCGGGCACGAGGTGGAGGTGGTCGGCCCCGACCGCTTCGCCCGCACGCTGCCGGCGCCCGGCTATCCGGAGGTGCGCCTCGCGCTCGCGCCCGCCCGCGCGCTGGCCGGCATCATTGAGCGCTTCCGGCCCGACGCCATCCACATTCCCGTGGAGGGGCCAATCGGATGGGCCGCCCGGCACTATTGCCGCCGGCGCGGCCTGCCCTTCACCACCTCGTTCCACACCCGCTTCGGCGACTATTTCGACAAGCGGCTGGGCTTCGGCTCGGGTCTCGCCACGCGCGTGCAGCGCTGGTTCCACAATGGCGGCGCGGGCTTCATGGTGCAGACCGACACGCTGGAGCGCGAGCTCGGCGCCCGCGGCTTCCGGCGCATCCGCCGCTGGGGCCGCGCGGTGGACACCGACCTGTTTCGCCCGTGGCGCGAGGAGCCCGGCTTCGACGCCGGGTTTCTTGCCCTGCCGCGACCGATCTTTCTCTATCTCGGCCGCGTCTCGCCCGAGAAGAGCATCGAGGACTTCCTGTCGCTCGACCTGCCGGGATCGAAGGTGGTGGTGGGCGACGGACCGGCGCTCGATGCGCTTCGCCGGCGTTTTCCGGCCGCGCACTTCCTCGGGCGGCGCACCGGCGAGGAGGTGGCGCGCCACTTCTCGGCCGCCGACGTCTTCGTGTTTCCATCGCGCTTCGAGACCTTCGGGCTCGTGGTGCTGGAGGCGCTCGCCTGCGGCACGCCGGTCGCCGCGCTTCCCGTGCCCGGCCCGCTCGACATTCTCGGCGAGGCGCCGGTGGCCGTGCTCTCGGAAGACCTACGGGACGCGGCCCTGCGGGCGCTCGCCATCGACCGGGCGGCCTGCCGACGCTTCGCCGAGGGCTTCTCCTGGGAGCGCTGCACGCGCGAGTTCGAGGCCAACCTCGTGCCGATCCCGCCTGCCGCCTGGGATCTCGCATAGTCGCCCAAGCGGCAGGCGCGGCCGTGCCCTGCGCATGCGGGATGCCGAGCCCGTGGCATGCGGGCATGCGGCAGGCCGCATGCGGGCACGCGGACAGCCCGCATGCGGGATCAAGCACTTGGGTTTGGCGATCCCGCGTTTTCGGCTTGGCGGACGGCGATCGAGGGGCCATGATGCCCCGGATCGAGCGACGACGAGACCTGCGGGAAGCGCATTGAACCGTCCCATTTCCTTCCGACCGGCCGGTGCCGCCTCCGAGACGCCGTCGCTGCGCGTCGGCTTCCTCCTCGCCCAGAATTTCACGCTCTCGGCGCTCTCGCTCTTCGTGGACGCGCTGCGCCTCGCCGCCGACGAGGGCGACCGCTCACGCCCGATCCGCTGCGCCTGGTCGGTGATGGCCGCGACGCCGCAGCCGATCCGCGCCTCCTGCGGCGTGCAGGTGTCGCGCACGAGCGGGCTCGTCGACCCCCGCGGCTTCGACTATGTGGTGGTGGTCGGCGGGCTGCTGGGCGGCGCCGCGCCGATGGACGAGGCGGCGATCGCCTTCCTGAAGTCGGCCGACCGCGCGGGCGTGCCGCTGGTGGGCGTCTGCACGGGGTCGTTCGTGCTCGCCCGCGCCGGATTGATGCGGGGCCGGCGCACCTGCGTCTCCTGGTATCACCATGCCGATTTCGAGGCCGAATTCCCCGACGCCACGCCCGACGCCGACCAGCTCTTCGTGGTCGACCGCGATCGCATCACCTGCGCCGGCGGCTCGGGCGTCGCCGATCTCGCGGCCTATCTCATCGAGAAGCACGTCGGCGCAGCCGCCGCGCAGAAGAGCCTGCACGTCCTGCAGATGCAGAACGCGCGCTCGGGCAGCGACGCGCAGCCCCACGCGGGCTCGGCGCCGGGCGGCGACGACCGCGTGCGCCGCGCCGTCCTCCTGATGGAGCAGCACGTCGCCGAGCCGCTGTCGATCGAGGCGATCGCCGGGCGGCTGCAGGTCTCGGCCCGCCAGCTCGAGCGCCTCTTCGGCGAGGCGCTGAACCTCAGCCCCGCCGTCGCCTATCGCCAGCTGCGCCTCGGCTACGCCCGCCGCCTGCTGCAGACCACGAAGAAGAGCATCACCGACATCGCCGTGGAAGCGGGCTTCTGCGACGGCGCCCATTTCGCCCGGCAGTTCCGCACCCATTTCGGCACGGCGCCGCGCGACGTGCGCGCCGGTGCAGGATCGGGCGGGGGAGCCGTCGCGGTGCCGCGACAGGCGGCAGCCTGCACGGAAGAGAGGCGGGCACAGCCGGAAATTGCAGCAGCGGGCTGATCGGTCGGGGGAGAGTTGTCTCCGGTGTCGCGATCGTACCGGTCGGTGTCCGGTTTCGCATCGTACGGGCCGCGTCATAGGGTCACGATCTCCATGCGGCGTCTGCATGCGATGGGCGCCGAAACGCCCTCCCGGCGCCGGCGTATGTTCGCGGGCGGCGGCCTTTTCCGCCATCGATCGAGGTGCTTGCGATCTCCAACGGGAACAGAGCGACCATGTCCAGCGAGCCCAACCGCGCAGGCGGTGAACGCATCCGCGTCACCGAGATCGTCAAGCTCTTCGGCGACGACGAGGCGGCAGCGCTCGGGCTTCTCCAGGCGGGGGTCGGCAAGGCCGAGATCCTCGAGCGCTCGGGCGCCGTGCTCGGGCTCGACCGGGTGTCCTTTTCGGTCAACGAGAGCGAGATCCTCGTGGTGATGGGCCTGTCGGGCTCGGGCAAATCCACCATGCTGCGCTGCCTCAACCGGCTGGTGGAGCCGACCGCCGGCTCGATCCTCGTCGACGGCACCGAGGTGACGACGCTCTCGCCCAAGGCCCTGCTGGAGTTCCGCCGCGAGAAGTTCGGCATGGTGTTCCAGCATTTCGCCCTCTTTCCCAACCGCACCATCGCCGAGAACGTCGAATACGGGCTGGAGGTGCAGGGCGTGGCGAGGCCCAAGCGCCGCGAGCGGGCGATGGCGGCGATCGAGCTCGTCGGCCTCAAGGGCTGGGACGCCAAATATCCGCGCGAGCTCTCGGGCGGCATGCAGCAGCGGGCGGGGCTCGCCCGCGCGCTCGCGGTGGACGCCGACATCCTCCTCATGGACGAGGCCTTCTCGGCGCTCGACCCGCTGATCCGCCGCGACATGCAGGACGAATTGCGAACCCTGCAGGCGCGGCTGAAGAAGACCGTGGTCTTCGTCTCCCACGATCTCGACGAGGCCATTCATCTGGGCGGTCGCATCGTCCTGATGAAGGACGGCGCCATCGTGCAGTCCGGCTATCCCGAGGAGATCCTCCTCGATCCCAAGGGCGAATACGTGCGCCGCTTCGTGGAGCATATCGACGTCTCCTCGGTGCTCACCCTCGGGCGGCTCGTCGGCGCCGCGCAGCCGCGCCTACATGAGGCCTCCACCGCGGCCGAAGCCTGGCCGCTGGTGGAGCACCGGCCCGACCCCGCCTTCGTCGTCACCTGCGCCCGCGACATGCCGATCGGGCGCATCGGGCGCGACCGGCTGGGCGCGGCGGGCACGGCGGGGCGCCGGCTCGACGCGCTGATGGAGGGCGGCATCGCCAAGGCCAAGGCTACCGACGTCCTCAAATCCGTGCTGCCGCTGCTTGCGGACGAGCCCGCCGGCGTCGCCGTGGTGGACGAGGCCGGGCGCTTCGTCGGCCTCCTGACGCGCGAGCGGGCGCTGCGCGCGCTCGCCGGCTCGCGCGACGGCAACGCCGCGGACGCCTCTTCCGACCCTTCCCCCGCCTCGACACGGAGTTCCCCATGGACTGGTCCCTCCCCGACGGCTGGAGCATCCCCAAATTCCCGTTGGACGAGCTCTCCGACAGCGGCCTGACCTTCGCCACCGGGCATCTCAGCGGCCTGACGCGGGCGCTGAGCCGGTTCGTGGCCGGCTGGATCGAGACCGGCACCGATCTCCTGCTTCTCGTGCCGCCGCCGATCGTGATCCTCGCCATCGCGGCGTTGGCCTGGTGGGTCGCGGGCCGGCGGGTGGCGCTCGGCGCGGTGCTCGGCTTCGGCTTCCTTTGGAACCTGCGGCTCTGGGATTCCACGATGGAGACGATCGTCCTCGTCACCATCTCCACGGCAGCGGCGCTCGCGATCGGCATTCCCCTCGGCATCGCCTGCGCCCTGTCGCGCCGCACCTGGAAGACGGTCGGTCCGGCGCTCGACATGATGCAGACCATGCCGAGCTTCGTCTATCTCATCCCCGCCATCCCCTTCTTCGGGCTCGGCGCGGTGTCGGCGGTGTTCGCCACCGTCGTCTTCTCCATGCCGCCGGTGATCCGCCTCACCGCGCTCGGCATCCTCTCGGTGCCGCACGAGCTGATCGAGGCGTCCGACGCCTTCGGCACCTCGCCGATGCAGAAGCTCTTCAAGGTGCAGCTGCCGCTGGCGCTGCCCACCATCATGGCCGGCATCAACCAGACCATCATGCTCGGCCTGTCGATGGTGGTGATCGCCTCGATGATCGGCGCCGGCGGCCTCGGGCGCGAGGTCTGGCGCTCGATCCAGCGGTTGAACGCCGGCGAGGGCTTCCAGGCCGGTGTCGCCATCGTGATCGTCGCCGTGGTGCTCGACCGCATCACCCAGGCCATGGCGCGCCGCGCCCGCCCCGCCTGACCCCACCCGTCACCCGAAAACTGCCCGTCATTCAACCCCGGAGGAACCGACCCATGCTGAAGCTTCTCACCGCCGCCACCCTCGCGAGCGCCGCGCTCACCGGTCTTGCACACGCGCAGGACAAGAAGGTGAACCTCGCCTATGTCGAATGGTCCGATGCCGTGGTCGCCACCAACCTCCTGTCGGAGACCCTGAAGGCGAAGGGCTACGACGTGACGATGACGCCGCTGCCGGCCGCCGCCATGTGGCAGGCGGTGGCCACGGGCGAAGCCGACGCGATGGTCGCCGCCTGGCTGCCGGCCACCCACGCCGCCTATTACGACAAGCTGAAGGATCAGGTCGAGCTGATCGGCCCCAATGTCGAGGGCGCCAAGATCGGCTGGGCGGTGCCCGCCTATGTCGACATGGCCTCGGTCGAGGATCTCAAGTCCAAGGGCGGCGAGGTCGAGAACAAGGTGATCGGCATCGACCCCGGCGCCGGCCTGATGCAGGCCTCCGAAAAGGCGATCAAGGACTACGACCTCTCCTCGGTGAAGCTGATCGAAGGCTCCGACGCCACGATGACGGCGGCGCTGAAGGACGCGATCGACCGCAAGGAGCCGATCGTCGTCACCACCTGGACGCCGCACTGGATGTTCGGCCGCTGGGATCTCAAGTATCTCGCCGACCCCAAGGGCTCCTTCGGCGGCGAGGAGAGCGTCAACACGGTGGCCCGCAAGGATCTCGCGACCGAGATGCCCGAGGTCCACAAGATCCTCGCCAACTTCAAGATCTCGCTCGACGACGAGCAGAAGCTGATGCTCCAGAACGAGGAGAAGGGCGCCGATCCCGCCGCCAACGCCAAGGCCTGGATGGCGGCCAACCCCAACAAGGTCGCCGCCTGGACGAAGTGAGCCGCGCGGATCGTCGCGCAGACGGGTGAACGAGAACGGGGACTCCAGCCCCCGTTTTCATGTCGGCTCCGGTTTTCAGGTCGTCTCCGTCCCTCCCGCGCGGAGCCCGATCGCCGGGCCCGCCGCGCGAGGGGGAGGGTTCAGACCACCGGCCGGGCCTTGGCGCCGTGCTCCATCGCGAACTCCTCCTCCGGCGAGAGGATCAGCCGGTGGCGTCCCTTCAGCGCGAAATAGCCGATGCCGAGCGCGAACCAGAGCGCGACGCCGAGGACGCCGGAGCGGTAGATCGGGTCGGAGAGCTGGAAGAAGATGGTGAGGAGGGCGATCGCGATCGTCAGCACCGCGCCGGGCACGCCGAAGGGCGAGCGGTAGGGCCGTTCCATCGCCGGCAGGTTGCGGCGCAGGAGAATGAAGGAGAGCGCCTGCGCGATGTAGGAGCACATCGCCCCGAACACCGCCATGTTCAGAAGCGTGCCGCCGATCGCCGCCGAGCCGCTCTCGACGCCGAGGATCACGAACAGGCCGAGCATCACCGCGAGCCCGACGCAGGCCCCCGCGATCATCGCCACATGCGGGGTCTTGCGGGCGGAATGGGTGACAGACAGCGCGGGCGGGAAGTAGCCGGCGCGCGACAGCGAGTAGATCTGGCGCCCCTGCGCGAATATGATCGTGTGGAAGGAGGCGACGAGCCCGATGAGGGCAATGAGCGCCAGCAGCTTGGCGGTGCCCTCGCCGAAGATCGCCTTGAACCCGTCGAGCAGCGGCTCGGCCGAGGTGCCGAGCGCGAAGGAGCCCACGCCGGGCAGCGAAGGGTTGAGGAGGAGGATGCCGAAGGCGGAGACGATGAGCGTCGCCATCCCCGCCATGATGCCGCGCGGCATGTCGCGCTTGGGATCGACGGACTCTTCGGCTGCCAGCGGCAGTTGCTCGATGGCGAGGAAGAGCCACACCGCGAAGGGCAGCGTCGCCAGCGCGCCGCCGATCCCGAAGGGCAGGAACGGCCCGTTGCCGCCCTCCAGCCTGCCGCCGCCCGCCGCGATGTCGAGCGCATTGGCCGAGAAGTCGACGAGCGGAATGGCGAAGGCCCAGAACACCGCGAGGACGGCGAGCGCCATCAGCGTGACCACCAGCGTCACCTTGAACGACAGCTCGACGCCGACGATGTTGAGCCCGACGAAGAGGACGTAGCCGCCGATCCACCACACCGGCTGGAAGGCCGCCGGCGTTCCGAAGATGGCGCCGAGATAGGAGCCGATGAAGAAGACGATGACGGCGGGCGTCAGCACGTATTCGACGTTCTCGCAGAGCCCCGTGACGAAGCCGCCCCAGGGGCCCATGGCGGTGCGCGCGAAGGAATAGGCCGCGCCCGTATGCGGCAGCGCCGGGCTCATTTCGGCGATCGAGAAGGTGAGCCCGAGATACATCACGGCGATGATGACCGTCGCCACGAACATGCCGCCCCAGCCGCCGGTGGCGAGCCCGAGGTTCCAGCCCGAATAATGGCCGGAGATCACGGCGCCGACGCCGAGCGCCCAGAGCGACCAGACGCCGGCATAGGCCTTGAGCCCGCGCTGCGCGAAATAGTCCGCGTCGGCCTTTCGATAGGCGACTCCGCCCTGCGAATCCGTCATGCCCGACCCCCGTCGCGATGCCGGCGCGGAAGGTGGCCGGACAGAGCCGGCAATCTGCGCCCCGCCCGACATGACGTCAATGCAGGCAGACGAGCTGCCTGCCCTTGGATCGAGCAAACGCCTCAGGCGGCGCGGGCGAACCGCTTCGGCGCCGCGGCGGCCGGTCGATTTGGCTCGATCGAACTGGCCGCCATGGCATGGCTCATCTGGTCGAGCCGCTGGATCACCTGGTTGATCTGCTCGACGCCGACCGTCTGTTCGCGGCAGGCGGCGGAGATCTCCGACACGAGTTCCGAGGTGCGGCGGATGTCCGGCACGAGCGAGCGCAGGCTCTCGCCGGCCTCCTCGGAGATCGACAGCGTGTGGCCCGACAGCGTGCCGATCTCGCCGGCGGCGATCGCCGCCCGCTCGGCGAGCTTGCGCACCTCGGAGGCCACCACCGCGAAGCCCTTGCCATGGGTGCCCGCGCGCGCCGCCTCGATCGCGGCGTTGAGGGCGAGGAGATCGGTCTGGCGGGCGATCTCCTGCACGACATGGACCTTCTCGGCGATCGTGCGCATCGCCTCCACCGACTTGGCGACGGCGTCGCCGCCCTTTTCGGCGCTCACCGCCGCCTGCCCCGCCATCTTCTCGGTCTGCGCCGCGTTCTCGGCGTTCTGGCGGATGTTGGCCGTCATCTCCTCCATCGCCGCCGAGGCCTCGCCGAGCGAGCGGGCCTGCTCGGTGGCGACCGCGGTGCGCTCGGCCTCGAGACGCGCCTTCTCGGTCTGCAGCGCCGCGAAATAGGTGGAGACGCCGTAGTCCATGTCGAGAATGGCGAGCTTCACGAGAAGACCCAGCGTCTCCGCGGTTTCGTCCAGGCGCCGGCGCCCGAGCACCGAGCGCCCGAGCAGCGCCGGCAGCACCGTCTTCACGATCTCCTCGAGGATCAGCGCATAGCCGCCCATGTACCAGCGCGGCTCCAGCCCGATGCGGGCATGGGTGCGCCCGACCCGCTCGACCTCCTCGATATAGGCCTCGTCGATAGCGCCGGAGGCGATGCGCTGCCAGTGGCGCCCCTGCGCGCCGCGCGCCGCGTCGAGGCGCGTCGGATCGTCGAAGAAGCGGCTGACGGCCGGCGTCTTGAGCATATGGGCGTAGAAGGTGGTGAGTCCGCGCTCGACCGCCCCCTCCACGAGCGGCCGATGCCGCGCGAGGGCGCTCAGTTCGTCCGCATCGATCTGAAGAAAGGCGAGGCGTTCGTCGAGATCGATTTTGCGTGTCACGAAACAATGTCCTACAAGATTTAATGCCGGTGCGGCGTTGCCATAAAGCACAGGCTACCTTGCCGAGAACTGTCCGAAGTCTCCTTCAGGTAGAAAAACATCCTCGTGGCGCCTCGCGAGCCCAAGTTGTTACTAAACAAAGCCTACAGGCTGGATGCCTTAGTTGGCGACGCGCGCCTTGCGAGGCTTGCGTGCGGGCTTGGCCGGGGTCTCGGCAGCCAGTGCCGCGTCGGCGGCATCGCGCGCCTGGCGGGCGAGCCGCAGCCGGGCGGTCTTGTCGCTGTTGGCTTTGGCCTCGGCCTGGATCAGGCCCATGGCCGATCCCTTCTCGGACCGGTTGGCGATGTCGCCGAGGCGGGCGTCGGCGCGCTGGGCCGGGGTTCTCTGGAGATCCATGAGGCGCGGGCCTTTCCTGTCGTCCCGGCGCGCAAGCGGCGCGGCCGGTGAAGTCCATCGTGACGAATGAGATAGGGCGCTCGCCGGCCGGAACGAGGGCCAAGGACTAGAGCAAGGGCAGGGAAGCCCTTGCCGGCGCGTCAGAGCGTGACGTAGGTGCCGAGTTCGACCACGCGGTTGGCCGGAATCCGGTAGTAGTCGATCGCGTCGTAGGAATGGCGAGCCATCTTGATGAAGATCTGGCTCTGCCAGCGCGGCATCTCCGAGCGCGCCGCCGACTTGATGCGCCGCCGGCCGACGAAGAAGGTGGTCGACATCACGTCGAACTTCACGCCGCGCTCGCGCAGGTGGATGAGCGCCTGCACGAGGTTGGGCTCGTCGAGGAAGCCGTAGCGCAGCTCGATGCGCGCGAAGGACGGCGACAGCACCTGGTAGTCCAGCCGCTCCTCCTGGCTCACGTAGGGCGTGTCGGCGGTGCGGATGGTGATGACGACGTTCTTCTCGTGCAGGACGCGGTTGTGCTTGAGATTGTGCAGCAGCGCCGAGGGCACCGTCTCGGGCGTCGAGGTCAGATACATCGCGGTGCCCGAGACGTGGGTGACCGAGGAGGTCTCCATCGCCTTGATGAACGTGTCGAGCGAAAGGTTCTGCTGCGCCGCCTTGGTGTTGAGAAGGCGCACGCCCCGAACCCAGATCGACATCAGGCAGACGATGCAGCCGCCGATGATGAGCGGCAGGTAGCCGCCGTCCGCCAGCTTCAGGAGGTTGGCCGAGAGGAAGGCGGTGTCGATGAGGATGAAGGGCGTGACCACCGCGATGGCGAGCCCGAGGCCCCAGCCCCAGCCATAGGCGAACACCACCACCGCCATCAGGCTGGTGATGATCATCGTGCCGGTGACGGCGATGCCGTAGGCGGCGGCGAGCGAGGACGAGGACTGGAAGAACAGGATGAGCATGACCACGCCCACCAGCATCAGCCAGTTCACGGTCGGCAGGTAGATCTGCCCCTGCTCCGATTCCGAGGTGTGCTCGATCTGCAGCCGCGGGAAGAGGCCGAGCTGGATCGCCTGCTGGGTGAGCGAGAAGGCGCCGGTGATCACCGCCTGGCCGGCGATGATAGTGGCGAGCGTGGCGAGGATCACGAGTGGGAAGCGCGCCCATTCCGGCGCCGAGAGGAAGAAGAGGTTCGGCAGCGCCTCGGGGTTGCTCAGCGCGAAGGCGCCCTGCCCGAGATAGTTGAGGAGCAGCGCCGGGCCGACGAAGGCGAGCCAGGCGAGCTGGATCGGGCGCTTGCCGAAATGGCCCATGTCGGCGTAGAGCGCCTCGGCGCCGGTGACGGCGAGGAACACCGAGCCGAGCACGGTGAAGCCGATGATGCCGTGGCTGGTCATGAACCACAGGCCGTTGGCCGGGTTCAGTGCGTGCAGGATCTGCGGCGCGTCGCCGATGTGATAGACGCCGATCAGCGCCAGCGTCAGGAACCAGACGGCCATGATCGGGCCGAAGAACACCGCCATCTTGGCCGTGCCAAAGGACTGCACGGCATAGAGACCGACGATGATGACGATCGCGATCGGCACGATGTAGGGATCGATGCCGGGGGTGGTGACCTTCAGGCCCTCGATCGCCGAGAGCACCGAGACCGCCGGCGTCAGGATGGCGTCGCCGTAGAACAGCGCCGCGCCGATGATGCCGAGCGCCATGATGACCTTGTTGGGCCGCTGCAGCGCCTTCTGCGCCAGCGCCATGAGCGACAGCGCCCCGCCCTCGCCCTGGTTGTCGGCGCGCAGCACCAGCATGACGTATTTCACGGTCACGACGATGATCAGCGACCAGACGAGCAGCGACACGATGCCGATGATCTCGGTGGCCGAGGGAATGCCGCCGACATGCAGCAGCGATTCCTTCATCGCGTAGAGCGGGCTCGTCCCGATGTCGCCATAAACGACGCCCACGCTTCCGAGCACCAGCAGCGGCATGCTCTTCTTGTGGGGATTCTCGCGGGTCGACATCCGCATGTCGGCCGGGGTGGCCGCTTCGCCGCTGGTCATTCCTCGGACGAGGCCTCCGGATTGTGTCGGATGGGATGGGAACACGAGAGGGGCTCCACGAGAACCTTCGGCCTGCCTCTTGTCCACCTTCGGGGACGAGCGTCACACCAGCGTGACGGCGTTCGACCCCCGGATCGGGTTGGCCCGTTCCGCAGCGGTCGCGACATCCGCGCGACGGCACCGGCGGCCGGGCCGTCAGCCTCTAGCATGGAACCTTTGGGCTGGCAAAGCGCCTTGCGCCCCGTGCGACACGGACGACCGCACGCCCTTCGCCAGGCCTGCCCGGCGCTTCGTCCCGCGGCCGGACCCCGCCGATCCGCAGGTCTTGGAGAGGCCTGTCCGCCGCAATTCGGGGGATGGTCCGAAAAAACCGTCTCCGCGGGCGGCCTCGCGGCTTCCCCTTACCCCCCCGGTTCATATCTATGAGGCGAGGAGCCTACCGTTGGCCAAACCGGCCTTGCGGGCCTCGCCGGACCCTCGCGTTCCGCCGCCGCCCGCGCTGCCGGACGCCTGACGGCGGGGAGGACATCGAGGGCCATCATCATGAGCCATCCCGACCGGGATCAGGAAATCCGGAACCGAGCCTACCTGCTCTGGGAAAAGGCGGGGCGGCCGCTCGGGCGCGAGCACGACTTCTGGGCCGAAGCGGCGCGTGAGATCGAGGGCGGGCCGAGCGAAGGCGGCTCGGACGACACGGCCAACCGCTTCAAGGCCCGCTGACACCGGCGACCCGAACGTCCCCGATGCGGCGTGGGTCCTGCGAGAGGTCCATGCCGCGGATCGATCCCGGCCGCGGGGTGCAGGCCTCGAGCTGCGTCTTCATGCGGATGGGCCGGAATCAGCGTGCGGAATTGCAGATCGTCGGTGTTCGACGGATCGACCGGCGCGCGGCCGCGTTTCACCGGAGATCGCGCACGACCCCGATCGCACCGCCAGCCCGGCGGCCGCACCGGGGCGTCGCCCAAGCCAGGGACACCAGCATCATGGCCACCACGGACTCCATCCGCGAACACATGGACATCATCGGCGCCGACGGCGTGCATGTGGGCACGGTCGACCGGGTCGAAGGACACCGGATCAAGCTCACGAAGAAGGACAGCGGCGAGGGCTCGCACGAGGGCCACCACCACTACATCTCGATCGGCCTCGTGGCCGAGGTCGAGGGCGACAAGGTGCGCCTGTCCGCCAACGGCGACGTCGCGGTGACCTTCGAGGAAGAGGGCGACGGCAGCATCGCCTGAGCCCGGCAGGGGGCCCGCAGCGCTTGCGGCACGTCTGAGACGGACACGCCATAAAAGCATCGCCCGGCGGATCGCGAGGTCCGGCGGGCGTTTTCATATGGGAATTTGACGGTCGGGCGTTCGTCGACCGCGGCGGGCCTTCGTGGCCGTTGATCGCCTCATGCATCGATCTGCCGGCTCATCCCCGTCCGCCGCACCTTCGCTTCGCCTCCTCGTCATCGCGGAAGGTTGCGGCGCGCCGCGCAGTCGGGGCCTTTCGCGTCGGCTTCGCGGCACCGCGCCTGCAGCACAGCTGCCCTTCGTGCCCCTGGCCGCGCCGCCGCTTCTGCCCCCGACACGCCTCGCCGCATATCGCCACGGGCGCGTCACCCCCTCGCACCGCGACGAGCGCGCCATCCGCGACGCGCGGCTCGTGTCGCGGGCGCATCGATCGGCGACGGCCGGTTCCCGACGGTTGACAAGCCGCCCGCCGCCGGTCAAGTCTCCCAGCCATTCCGAGGGGTGTGCCGCGAGGCGCTGAGATGACCGGCCGGTCGAACCCTTGAACCTGATCCGGGTCATGCCGGCGTAGGAACGGAAATCGGGCACGCCGCGCCCGCCGCCTTCTTCGCGTCTTCCGCCGGATCTCTTGGGGCCTTTGGGCCGGGAGATCGCATGCGTTCCTCTTCCTCCGCGACCATTCGCGTCCGCTCGGCGAAGCGTTGCACGACGCGTCGTTTCCGCCGCGCCGGCCGGCGGCGCTGAGCTCCGGCATGCGCGCCGTCCGCGTCACCGGCCTCGGCCTTCTCTTCATTCTGCTGGCCTGGCAGGCGCTGGTCTGGATCGTCGCGCCGCCGCCCTACATGCTGCCTTCACCGCTGGCGGTGGCAGAGACGCTGGTGGCGCGGCGCGCCTTTCTCTTCGAGCAGAGCCTCGTCACCCTTCTGGAGATCGCGCTCGGCCTCCTTTTCGGCACGCTCGCGGGCGTCGCGGCGGGCTTCGCGGTGGTGGCCTGGCCGCGGGCGGGCGCCTTCGCCTGGCCGCAGCTCCTCATCCTGCAGTCGATGCCGGTCTTCGCGCTCGCCCCGCTCCTCGTGCTGTGGTTCGGCTTCGGGCTCACCTCCAAAGTGGTGATGGCGAGCCTCGTGATCTTCTTTCCCATCGCCTCGGCCTTCGCCGACGGGCTGCGCCGCACCGACCCCGATCTTCTCGACGCCACCGCGATGACCGACGCCTCGCCGATGCAGGCGCTCTGGCACGTGCGGGTGCCGCTGGCGATGCCCTCGCTCGTCACCGGGCTTCGCGTCGCCGCGCCCTTCGCGCCGCTCGGCGCGGTGATCGGCGAGTGGGTGGGCGCCTCCGGGGGCCTTGGCTTCGTCATGCTGCAGGCCAACGCCCGCATGCAGACCGACCTCTGCTTCGCCGCGCTCGCCATCCTCGCCGTGCTGACGCTGAGCCTTCGCGCGCTCGTCGACGAGTTCGCCCCCCACCTCGCCCCCTGGGCGCGCGAGAGCGCCGTCCACATCCTTCCCCCGTCCCGCCAGAGGATCGCGTCTTGAACCGGTATCGCCTCCCCCTCGCCGCCCTCGCGCTCGCGTTCGGCATGCTCACCGCCGGCGCGCCCGCCCGCGCCGCCGACAAGCTGTCGGTGCTGCTCGAATGGTTCGTCAATCCCGACCACGCGCCGCTGGTGGTGGCCAAGGAGCTGGGCCTCTTCGAGAAGCACGGGCTCGACGTCGAGCTGATCGCTCCCTCCGACCCCGCCGCCCCGCCGCGCCTCGTGGCGGCGGGCCAGGCCGACGTCGCCCTGCACTACCAGCCGAGCCTGATGCTCGACGTCGAGACGAAGCTGCCGCTCGTGCGCTTCGGCACGCTGGTGGAGACGCCGCTCAACACCGTGATGGTGCTGGAGGACGGCCCGGTGAAGACGCTCGGGGATCTCAAGGGCAAGCGCATCGGCTATTCGGCCTCCGGCATCGAGGACAGCGTGCTCACGCAGATGCTCGCCTCGGCCGGGCTGACGGTAAAGGACGTCGAACTCGTCAACGTCAACTTCGCGCTCACCGCCTCGCTGATCTCCGGCAATGTCGACGCCACGATCGGCGCCTACCGCAATTTCGAGCTGACGCAGTTGCGCCTCGAGGGCAAGCCCGGCCGCGCCTTCTACCCGGAGGAGAACGGCGTGCCGCCCTATGACGAGCTGATCTACGTGACCTCTCGCGACAAGATCGCCGACCCACGCCTGCCGCGCTTCCTGGCCGCGGTGGAGGAGGCGACGCTCTTTCTCACCAACCATCCTGACGAGGCGCTGGCGCTCTTCCTCAAGGCCTATCCCGATCTCGACGACGAGCTGAACCGCACGGCCTTCACGCAGACCCTGCCGCGCTTCGCCAAGCGCCCCTTCGCGCTCGATGCCGGCCGCCACGAGCGCTTTGCCGCCTTCATGGTGGAAAAGAAGCTGATCGCCGCCGTGCCGCCGCTCGAGAGCTACGCGGTGGAGCTGAAGCCCGCGGAGATCAAGCCTTGAGCGCGATCGCGCTGACGATCGCGGGCTCGGATTCGGGCGGCGGCGCCGGCATCCAGGCCGATCTCAAGACCTTCTCGGCGCTCGGCGTCTACGGGGCCTCGGTGATCACCGCGGTGACCGCGCAGAACACCCACGGCGTCGCGGCGGTGGAGGATCTCAGCCCCGCGATCGTCGCGGCGCAGATCGACGCGGTGCTCTCCGACCTGACGGTCGGCGCGATCAAGATCGGCATGGTCTCGCGCACCAAGACGATCCGGGCCATCGCCAGGCGGCTGCGCGCCCACGGGCGCCGCGCCGTGCTCGACCCCGTGATGGTGGCGACCGCCGGCGACCGGCTGCTGGCCGAGGACGCGCTGGCGGCGCTGCGCGAGGAGCTGATGCCGCTCGCCGATCTCGCCACGCCCAACCTCACCGAGGCCGCGATCCTCGCCGACGCGCCGCCGGCCGCCGACGAGGCGGCGATGATCACGCAGGCGCAAGCGATCCGGCGCTTCGGGGCTCGCGCGGTCCTCGTGAAGGGCGGTCACGGCCAGGGGCCGATGAGCGTCGACATTCTCGTCGGCGACGCCCCGCCACGCCGCTTCGCCGCCCCGCGCCTCGATGTGACCAACGATCACGGCACCGGCTGCACGCTCGCCGCCGCGATCACCGCCGAAATCGCCAAGGGTGCCGCGCTCGAAGACGCCGTGGCGAGCGCCAAGCGCTACCTCCATGCCGCGCTCGCGGCCGGCGCCGATCTCGGCGTCGGCTCGGGCCGCGGTCCCGTGCATCATTTCCACGCCTGGTGGCCGGCGGCAGACCCGGCCGCCCAACCCGACCGGAGACCGGCATGAGCGCCCGCTTCACCGACACGCTGCGCGAGGCAGCCAGGGACGACTGGCAGGCCGCGAGCGGCCATCGCTTCGTGACGGAGCTCGGCGCCGGTACGATCGCGCCCCGCGTGATGGCCCGCTATCTCGTGCAGGACCATCGCTTCCTCGACGCGTTCCTGGCGCTTCTCGGCGCCGCCATGGCCGGGACCGACCGGTTCGAGGCGCGGCTGCGCCTCGCGCGCTTCGCCGGCGCGGTGGCGGGCGAGGAGAACACCTATTTCGAGCGCGCCTTCGCGACGCTGGGTGTCACCTCCGAAACCCGCCGCACCGCGCCCGATTCCGACGCCACCGCCGGCTTCCAGGCGATCATGCGCGAGGCCGCCGCGACACGCTCCTACGCAGCCGCGCTCTGCGTGCTCACCGTCGCCGAATGGCTCTATCTCGACTGGGCCTCGAAAGCCCCGAAGCCGCTCCCGACGAGCTTCGTCCATGCCGAGTGGATCACGCTGCACGACAATCCGGACTTCCGCGAATTCGTCGCCTTCCTGCGCGGCGAGCTCGACCGCGTCGGCCCGGCCGAGGCCGCGCTCTGCCAGTTCTTCTTCGGCCGGGCCGTCGCGCTGGAGCGCCGCTTCTTCGACGCCGCCTATGAGGGCGACGGCGCGGCGGAGATCGGCCGATGACGCTGTTCGCCCGCCTGAAGGACGCCGCCGGGAGCGACTGGACCGACTACGCCGAGCACGAATTCGTGCGCCGGCTCGGCGCGGGCACGCTGCCCGAGGCCGCCTTCCGGCGCTATCTCGTGCAGGACTATCTCTTCCTCATCCAGTTCGCGCGGGCCAACGCGCTCGGCGTCTACAAGAGCCGGACGCTCCCCGACATGCGGGCCGCGCAGGCCTCGCTGTCGGCGATCCTCGACACCGAGCTGCGGCTTCACGAACGGATCTGCGCGCGCTGGGGCCTCGATCCACAGGCGCTGGACCGCGAGCCGGAGGCGCGCGAGACGATCGCCTACACGCGCTTCGTTCTGGATTGCGGGGCGGCGGGCGATCTACTCGCCCTGCAGGTGGCGCTCAGCCCCTGCGTCGTCGGCTATGCCGAGATCGGCCGGGCGCTCGCGCCGCGCGGGATCGACGCGATCGCGCCCGACCATCCCTATCGCGAATGGATCGCCGACTATGCCGGCGCCGAGTACGGCGCGGTGGCCGAGGCCGCACGCGGCCGGCTCGACGCGCTGGCGCTGCGCTTCATGCCGGAGGCGCGCTTCGACGAGCTCGCCGCGAGCTTTGCCGCCGCCTGCCGCATGGAGCGCGACTTCTGGCAGATGGGGCTCGACGCGGCCGGCGACTGACCCGGCGCTCGTCCAACCGCACGCGGTTGACGCCGACGGCCCGCTCGTTTCAAACCGGGCCGGACGCCGGCCTGCCGCGTTCGCCTGGCCCGGAAATGCTGCCCCACCCCCCGCGAGAGGCATGCCGCCCATGCTGAAGGCTTTCGCCGTCCTCCTCGTCTGCCAGCTCGCCGGCGAGACCATCGCGCGCGCGCTTGCGCTGCCG
Source organism: Aureimonas pseudogalii (assembly GCF_014196835.1). Taxonomy (GTDB): domain Bacteria; phylum Pseudomonadota; class Alphaproteobacteria; order Rhizobiales; family Rhizobiaceae; genus Aureimonas; species Aureimonas pseudogalii. Next base: position 186,488 of record NZ_JACIEK010000002.1, on the reverse strand, counting down.
GTGCCCGGTCCGGTGCTGGGGCTCGGGCTCCTCTTCGCGCTGCTGCTCCTGCGCGATCGGCTGCGGCGCCGGCGCGCCGATGCCCTCGCCTCGCTCGACGCCGCCCCCGACGCACCGCTCGGGCGCGCCGCCGACGGGCTGCTGGCGATGCTCGGCCTGCTCTTCGTGCCGGCCGGCGTCGGCATCGTCGATCATCTCGGCCTCTTCGCGGCCCATGGCTGGGCACTCGCCGCGATCCTCCTCGTGTCGATGCTGGCGACGCTGCTCCTCACCGTCTTCACCTTTCTCCTCGTCGCACGTCGCGTCGCTCGCTCCGGCGACGACGCGGCATGAGCGAGCCCGCCGGCGCCTTCGCCCTCTGGGCCTATCTCTCCACCACGCCGCTCTTCTGGCTGACCGCGACGGTGCTCGCCTTCCTCACGGCAGGCCGCGTCTCGCAGGTCTTCGGCGGTCATCCCCTCGCCAACCCGGTGGCGCTGACGATCCTCTTCATGGCGCTGCTGCTGGAGGCCACGGGCACGCGCTACGCCGCCTATTTCGCCGGCGCGCAGTTCGTCCACTTCCTACTCGGCCCCGCCACGGTGGCGCTCGCGGTGCCGCTCCATCGCCACCGCGCGCTCGTACGCCGCCATCTGCTGCCGCTGGTCGCCGCCCTTGCAATCGGCTCGCTCACGGCGGTGGTGTCGGCAGTGGGTCTCGCCCTCACCTTCGCCATTCCGCGCGAGGCGATCGTCTCGCTGGCGCCGAAATCCGTCACCGCGGCGGTGGCGATGGGCCTGTCGGAACGCCTCGGCGGCGAGCCGGCGCTGACGGCGGTTCTGTGCATCGTCACCGGCATCGGCGGCGCCGTGGTCGTGACGCCGCTGATGAACGCGCTCGGCATCCGCAACTTCGCGGCGCGGGGCTTCGCGGTCGGGCTGACGTCGCACGGCATCGGCACGGCCCGCGCATTGGCGGTGGATCCGGTCGCCGGCGCCTTCGCCGGGGTCGCCATGGCACTCAACGCGATCGTCACCTCGGTGATTCTCCCGCCGCTTCTGCGCCTTCTTCTCCATTGAAGATTGGTTTCCACCTCCCATCTGCGGTCGCATGAAACGTTTTCGGTGGCGTTCCACAGTCGAGATCGGATCGTCGCGGCTCCAATGCGGCAGCAAGACTGGTGGGACAGCGTATCGCCACGCCGAAGGCAGGACGTGATCTTGCCTTGAAAGCAACATCGAAACATAGCATTCGAAGAATGAGGCGGGGAAGACTGGATCGGCCGACCCGATTCGCCTCCCGCAAGATACCCGATGCGCCCCGCGCAGAATGCCCGCTGCGCCCCGCGCAAGATGATGGAGACTATGACCGATGGATGAACCGATGGACGGATCGACGTCGCGGCGCGCATTGGCGGCACAGATCGTCAAGGCCTATGTCAGCAACAACCACGTGCCGCGCGACGACCTTCCGCTGCTGATCGGCATCGTCTACGACGCGCTGAAGCTCGACCAGCCCTCGCAGGCCGCGCCCGCGCCCGCCGAGCCGCTGGTTCCGGCCGTTCCCGTGAAGAAGTCGGTGACGCCCGACTATCTGATCTGCCTGGAGGACGGAAAGCAGTTCAAGTCGCTGAAGCGCCACCTGATGACGCATTACGACCTGACGCCGGAGGCCTATCGCCAGAAGTGGGGCCTGCCGGCCGATTATCCGATGGTGGCGGCGAGCTACGCGGCCAAGCGCTCGGAACTGGCCAAGTCGATCGGCCTCGGCCGCAAGGCCCAGCCCGTGGAGGACGCGGCTCCCGAAATCGAGATGGAGCCGGAGGTCGTGGACGAGCCGGAAGCCGAGATGGAGCCGGCCCCCAAGCGCCGCCAGGGCCGCAAGGCCAAGGCCGACGCCTGATGCACCGGCGCGGGGGGCCTCTTCCCGCGCCCCGCCTCTCGCGGCGGCGCCCTCAGGCGCCGCCGGGCGCCTTCGCCGCCTCGGTCTCGATCGAGCGGCTATAGGCGTCGCTGATGCGCTGGATGTGGCACACCAGTTCGGTGTGCAGCGCCTCGCGATCACCTGCCTTTGCCAGCGCCAGGATCGCCGCGTGCTCGCGCCGCGACGCCTCCACGATCGCCGCGTTCGGCGTCGAGAGATTGGCCCGCAGCGCCTGGATGCGCGGCGACAGTGCCAGATAGGCACCTTCCAGCAACGCGTTGGCGCTTGCCGCGAAGAAGGCTCGGTGGAAGCGGTCGTCGAGCGCGTGATAGCTCTCCGGCCCGCCCCGCAGCGGGGCCCCGTCCATACGCGCCAGGACCGAGTCGAGCTCGGCGACGAGCCGCTCGGGCGCACGCTCCAGCGAGAATCGCAGCGCCGTCCATTCCAGCTCCAGCCGGAACTCGCAGAGTTCGCGCACTTCGCCGATGCCGGGCGTCAGCACGAGGCAGCCGCGCTGCGGCAGGATCTCGACGAGCTTCAACGCCTGCAGCTGCACGAAGGCCTCGCGAACGGGCGTCTTGCTCGTGCCGAACGAGGCCGCCAGCGCCTTTTCGCTGAGCAGCGTGCCGAAGGGGATCGACCCCTCGACGATTCCCTCCAGAACCTGCTCGAAGGCCAGAACGGTCAGCGATTTGGCGCGCTCCAGTTCCACGCGGCGATGGTCTCCCAGCAATGACCGGTACAGTCCGGACGATAGTTCTCGTATCTCATATACCGGCTGCTTGACGCCAGCCTCGGTTTGGCTCTAGCAATCGCTCGGACGAAGACTTCGCGACGGTTGCGCTGGGAGGCGCGGGAGATCGGCGGGACCGCGGGCGCTCGAAGCGCCGGACGCGGGGCCCGCCGGCTCCCTGTCCGCCGCCGCGAACGAGGCCCCCGCGACCGCTCGATGCGTCGCGGTCACCGGGAGGATCATCGATGACCACCACCACGCGCATCCTGGCGTTCGCCGCCACCACCGCGCTCGCAGCCACGGCCCTCGCAGGTTCGGCCTTCGCCGAAACGGCGGGCAAGCGGCTCGCGCTCTCCAACAACTACGCCGGCAATTCCTGGCGCCAGGCGATGCTGCAGAGCTGGGCGAAGGTCGGCGACAAGGCCGTGGCCGACGGGATCGTCGCGGCCGCCGACACGTTCACCACCGCCGATCAGGAGGTGCCGACGCAGGCCGCGCAGATCCAGAACCTCATCCTGCAGGGCTATGATGCCATCGTCATCAACGCCGCCTCGCCCGACGCGCTGAACGGCGCGGTGAAGGCGGCCTGCGACGCCGGCATCGTGGTGGTGTCGTTCGACGGCGTGGTGAGCGAGCCCTGCGCCTGGCGCGTGGCGGTGGACTTCAAGGCGCTCGGCGAGCAGCAGGTCGACTATCTCGCCAAGCGCCTGCCCGAGGGCGGCAACCTCCTGGAGATCCGAGGCCTAGCCGGCACCTCGGTGGACAACCTCATCCACGAGGGCATCGCGGCGGGCGTCGCCAAGCATCCGAACTTCAAGATCGTGGGCGAGGCCACCGGCAACTGGGATCAGGCGACGGCGCAGCGCGCGGTCTCCACCGTCCTGCCCTCGCTGCCCCCCGTTGCGGCGGTGGTCGATCAGGGCGGCGACGGCTTCGGCGCGGCGCAGGCCTTCAAGGCGGCCGGGCGCGACACGCCGATCATCATCATGGGCAACCGCCAGGACGAGCTCGCCTGGTGGAAGGAGCAGCACGACGCCAACGGCTACGAGACCTGGTCCGCCACCGTGGCGCCGGGCGTTTCGACGCTGGCCTTCTGGGTGGCCCAGCAGATCCTCGACGGCAAGGAGATCCCCAAGGACGTGACGGTTCCCTTCCTCGAAGTGACCTCCGCGACCCTCGATGCCGCCCTGAAGGACACGCCCACCGGGGGCGTCGCCAACAAGGAATACACGCAGGACGAGGCGGTCGCCGCCATCGCGGCCAAGTAGCCGAGCGAGCACCCCGGGGGGACTGCTACCCATGACATCGCTCCCCTCCGGGGCCCGCGCCGGGCTCGCATCCGGCAACTCGCCCGCGCGGGCCGTCGAGCTGCGCGGCGTCTCGCGCGCCTTCGGCGCGGTTCGCGCGCTCGCCGGCGTCGATCTGGCGGTGGCGCCGGGGCGCTGCGTCGGGCTCGTCGGCCACAACGGCGCCGGCAAGTCGACGCTGATGCACGTCCTCGCCGGCACGCTTCGCCCCGATGCCGGCGAGATCGCCGTGGGCGGCACGGTGGCGGAGCGCTACAGCGTGGCGCAGGCCCAGCGCCTCGGGCTGCGCTGCGTCTTCCAGGAACTCTCGCTCTGCCCCAACCTCACGGTGGCCGAGAACACCCGCATCCTGCATCCCTCGATTCGCGGCTGGGGTTGGCGCCGGCGCGCCGGGCGGCTCGTCGGCGACATGCTCGACCGCATCTTCCCCGGCCATGACATCTCGCCCGACACGATCGTCGCCGACCTTTCGATCGGTCGGCGCCAGATGGCCGAGATCGCGCGCGCCTTCACCGTGACAGAGACGCCGCTGCGCCTCGTCATCCTCGACGAGCCCACCTCCTCGCTGGATGCGGCCACCGCCGGGCAGCTGCTGCGCTTCGTGCGCGAGGCGATGAAGGAGGGGCTCGCCTGCATCCTCATCTCGCACATGCTCGGCGAGATCCTCGACACCGCCGACGAAATCGTGGTGATGAAGAACGGTCAGGTCGTCGCCGCCGGGCCGACCGCCGGGTTCGACCGCACGAGCCTCGTCGATCTCATGAGCGGCGGCGAACATGCGGAGCGGCGTGTGCAGGCGCGCATCCGGCCCACGGCCAACGAGGCCGCAAGCGTCGAGGCGCCCGCGGGCGAGGCCGGCGTCGCCTTTCGTGCCGGGCGCGGCGAGATCGTCGGCCTGGCGGGACTTGCCGGACATGGGCAGACCGACTTCCTCGTGCGCATCTTCGACGCGGCCCGCAAGGGCTCCCGACGCGCGGGCGCGCTCGTCCTTCGCGGCGAGGTCTCGATCGTCGCGGGAGACCGGCAGGCCGACGGCGTGTTTCCGCTCTGGTCGATCCGCGACAACATCGCGGTGGCCTCGCTGAAGGCGCTGCGCTCGCGCGGCCTCCTGTCGCCGGCGCGCGAGCGCGACCTCGCGACGAGCTGGGGCCGGCGCATGGGCATCAAGGCGCCGAGCCTCGAGGATCCCATCCTCTCGCTGTCGGGCGGCAACCAGCAGAAGGCGCTCTTCGCGCGCGCCCTCGCCACCACCTCGACGATCGTGCTGATGGACGACCCGATGCGCGGCGTCGACATCGCTACCAAGCTCGAGGTCTACGACATCATCGGGCGGGAGGCCGCGGGCGGACGCACCTTCCTCTGGTACACGACGGAGTTCGAGGAATTGCAGGTCTGCGACCGGGTCTACGTCTTCCACAACGGGCGCATCGTGCGCGAGCTCGCAGGCGCGGAGATCACCGAGGCGGCCGTGGTCGGCTCCTCCTTCGGCGACCGGGCGGCGGCATGAGCTCGGGTCTCGGCACGGGCACCGCCGACCCGCTCAAGGTCCGCATGCCCGGCGGCGCGGCGGCGCGGCGCCAGCGCCTCGCCCGCGCGGCGCTCCCCGCCATCTCGCTGGTGCTGGTGATCGCGGCGATCTGGTGGTTCAACCCGCGCGCCATCTCCTATCTCGGCTTCAACCTGATGCTGAACCTCGCGGTGCCCGTTGCGCTCGCGACGGTGGCGCAGATGTGCGTGATGGCCACCAACGAGCTCGACCTCTCGATCGGCGCCTTCGTCGGCTTCTCGGCCTGCGTCACCGCCACCTACATGCCGGGCGAGCCGGCGCTGGCGGCGCTGATCCTCGCCGGCGGGGTCGTCGCCTACATGGCGGCGGCGGCGATCATCCACTGGCGCAACGTGCCCTCGATCGTCGTCACGCTCGGGCTGTCCTTCGTCTGGGGCGGGCTGGCACTCATCATCCGCCCGACGCCCGGCGGCGCGGCGCCGGACTTCCTCAAGGCGATCATGGGGCTGAAGACGCCCTTCGTGCCGCTGCCGGTGATCCTCGCGGTGATCCTGGCGCTCGGCACGCATCTCCTCCTCATGCGCTCCTCCTACGGCGCGGTGCTGCGCGGCGTCGGCGGCAACGCCCGCGCGGTGGACCGCGCCGGCTGGTCGATCCTCAAGGCCAAGATGGCGATGTTCGCGCTCGCCGCGATCTTCGGCATCCTCGCCGGCATGGCGCTCGTCGGCGTCTCCTCCTCGGCCGACGCCAACATGGCCGGCGGCTACACGCTGCTCTCCATCGCCGGCGCGGTGATCGGCGGCGCCGAGTTCGTGGGCGGGCGCATCTCGCCGATCGGCGCGGTGATCGGCGCCCTCGTGCTGCAGCTCGCCTCCTCGGCGCTCAACTTCTTCCAGGTGCCGTTCCTGCCGGGCGGCCGCATCCCACAGGAATGGCAGGTCGGCGCGCAAGGGGTGTTCCTCATCGCCATCCTCGCCGCGCGCGCCCTCATCGGCCGGAGCGAGAAATGACCGCCCCTGCGCCGATCCCCGCGACCACCTCCGCATCGCGCTTCGTCGCGCCCGTCTGGCTCTGGAGCTTCGTCGGCGCCGCGCTCGTCTGGGGCCTCTCCGTCGCGGTGGCCGGCCAGGGCGCCGGCGGCATGCTGACCACGGCGCTCGCCTTCTCGGTGTTCACCGTGATGGTGGGCCTCGGGCAGATGGCCGTGGTGACGCTCGGCCCCGGCAATATCGACCTCTCGATCCCCGCCAATATCGGCCTCGCCAGCGCGGTGGCGATGAAGGTGATGGATGGTGCCGACGGGATGATCGCGGTCGGGCTCCTCGCCGCGCTCGGCGCGGGGGTCGCCATCGGCGCCTTCAACTATCTCCTCATCTGGCTGCTGCGCATTCCGCCGATCATCGCCACGCTCTCGGCGAGCTTCATCATCCAGTCGGTCGGCATTTCCTACGGACGCGGCCTGCAGATCAAGCCGCCGCCGGCCTTCACCGAGTTCACGCTGGCGCGGATCGCCGGCGTGCCCATCCTGTTTCCGGCCGCGGTGATCCTCTCGCTGCTCGCCGGGCTGGTGCTTCACCGCACGATCTACGGGCGCACGGTCTCGGCCACCGGGCAGAACATGCGCGCCGCGCGCCTCGCCGGGCTCGCGGTCGGGCGCACGCGGCTTCTCACCTACATCCTCTCTGGCGCGCTCGCCGCGCTCTGCGGCGCGCTGCTCGCCGGCTTCTCGGGCGGCTCGTCGCTCTCGATGGGGCGGGAATACCTCCTCGCCTCGATCGCGGTGGTGGTGCTCGGCGGCACGTCGGTGGCGGGCGGGCGGGCGGTGGTGACCGGCCTCTGGGGCGGGGCGCTGTTCCTGTTCATGATCTCGACGCTTCTGAACACGGCCGGCTTCGGCTCGGGGCTGCGCGACGTTCTCACCGGCCTCATCATCATCGCCGCGATCGCTGCCACCGGCTCGCGCGAGGGCACCCGCTAGGGCATCGCCGGGGCGCCCTATTCTCGAACGACGACAGGGAGAGCTTTCAGGCCATGGCCGCATCCGACTACGTCATCCTCGACGATCGATTCCGCCGTCTCGTCTTCGGCACTGCCCATGTGCATCGCCTCTATCAGGGCGCGCACTGGGCGGAGGGGCCGGCCTATTTTCCCGCCAGCCGCACGCTCGTCTTTTCCGACATTCCGAACGACCGGATGCTGCGCTTCGACGAGACGACGGGGCAGACGGGCGTCTTCCGCAGCCCGGCGCGCTATTCCAACGGCAACACGGTGGATCGGGAGGGGCGGCTCGTCACCTGCGAGCACGGGGGCCGACGCGTCACGCGCACCGAGCACGACGGCCGCATCACCGTTCTCGCCGAGCGCTACGAGGGCCAGCCGCTGAACTCGCCCAACGACGCGGTGGTGATGAGCGACGGCGCGATCTGGTTCACCGACCCGACCTACGGCATCGACAGCGACTACGAGGGCCACAAGGCTCCGAGCGCGATCGGCGCGTCCTACGTCTATCGCATCGACCCGCATTCGGGCGAGCTGCGCGTGGTCTGCGACGATTTCGTCAAGCCGAACGGCCTGGCCTTCTCGCCCGACGAGAGCCTCCTCTACGTCGTCGACACCGGGCGCACCCATGGGGCCGAGCACCCCGCCCACATGCGCCGCTTCCGGGTGGGGCCGGACGGACGGTTGACGGGCGGCGAGGTCTTCGCCGACTGCACGCAAGGACTGTTCGACGGACTGCGCGTCGACGAGGACGGCCGGATCTGGACCTCGGCCGGCGACGGTGTCCATTGCTACGACCCGGACGGCACGCTGATCGGCAAGATCCTGGTGCCCGAGGTCGTCGCCAACGTCTGCTTCGGCGGCCCGAAGCGCAACCGGCTCTTCATCTGCGGCACGACCTCGCTCTATTCCGTCCACGTCGCCGTGAACGGCGCCAAGACGTTCTGAGGGGTTGGGGCACGCGGGCTCCGAGCCCGTCGCCGGAATCGTCGGCATCCAGACCGTCCCGACGCCTTGCCACCCAACTCATGCCAATCAAGGCCGCAGGCGAACCGACGCCGCCTGCCTCCGCACCAAACGCAAGACGCCCGCCCCGGGACGACCGGGACGGGCGCAGAGCTGGCGTTGCGGCGACCCGGGACTGGAACCGGGCCGGCGCGCGCCAAGCGTCAGTTGAAGCGATAGGAGAGCTTCGCGGTGACGGTGTGGAAGTCGAAGTCGCCGCTCGACTTGAAGTCGGTGAACTGGCCGGCGACCACGGAGGAGCCCGAACCGTCGAAGGGGCCGCCGTTGAGGCGGGTCGAGGAGTCGCCGCCGCCGAGGTTGGTGTAGAGGTATTCGGCGCCGAACGAGATGTTGTTCGTGACCTTCACTTCCATGCCGCCGCCGACCGTGTAGCCGAACTCGTCCTCGTCCTCGTTGAGGAGGGCCGGGAAGGTGGCGTTGATCGCCGGGCTGTTGGAGGAGAAGCCGTAGTCGACCTCACCGTAGGCGACGCCGCCCGTGGCGTAGGCGAGCGCCGTCGGCGTCACCAGGTAGCCGGCGCGCACGCGGCCGGTGACGAGGTAGTCGAGGCTGCGCTCGGCCGTGTAGAAGGCCGGGGTGTTGGAGAAGGCGCTGGCGGTCTGCGACACGTCGAGCGCGTTGATGTCGGCGAGGACGCCCACCACGAACTGGCCGGCCTGGTAGTCGAAGCCGACATGGCCGCCGCCGATGAAGGACGAGTCGAACTCGGAGGAGAAGCTGTTGCCGAAGGCGTTCGTGAGGAACGTCGCGCCGGCGCCGGCGAAGTTCGGGACCACGGCGAGGTTGTCGCCATTGTCGGGGTTGAAGGCGCCGCCGCCCTGGATGCCGAGATAGAGGCCGGTCCAGGTCGGAGCGGGCATCGCCACCATCGGCGCGGCCGGCTCTTCGTAGACGACGTCGGCAGCGAGAGCGGGCACGGCGAAGGCGAGCGTCGCGGCGGAGGCGAGGAGCAGGGAAAGACGCGTCATGGCGGGATCTCCAGCGGCGACCGGGATCGGAAGGAACCGACCGCTGCGGGCGCACGAACTTCAGCGAAACGATCGGTCCGGCATCTTCTGCGCCGTGGCGTCCGTCTTGCCCTCATAAGGAGGGCAAACCATCCGTCATCTCAAGACCGTCCGGAACGTCTTGGAAGCCGCTGTTGCTCGCGTGCAACGAGCGCCGGAGGCGGGAGTTCTGCTGCCCGGAGATGCTCGTTTGTCGCGTAACTTGTTGCGATCAAATGACTCTTCGGCAGTACACCCGCCGATCCATCGTCCGAGATCGATTGGCGGGCGTTAAAATCACAGGTCGGTGAGATCGATCGGCCACAGTGTCAGAGGCCGAGCGCGTCGGCGGTGGCGAGATCGACCGGGATCCCGTCGCAGGCCCGCTGACGCTCCACCGCCCATTCGCGGTCGCCGGGTGCCATCACCGTGCCGCCCTCGCGCGGGGTCGAGCCGCGCAGCGCCGCGAGGTAGGCACTGAGCGCCGACTGGAAGGTCTCGGCCCCGCCGAAGAAGGCGGGATCGATGGCGATGACGAAATGGCCGATGTTGCGGGGCGTCGCGATCTCCTCGCCGTCCATCGGGATCACGAACGGGTCGGCGGTGGCGCCCGTCAGCACCGCCGAGAGGATGGTCATCAGCCCGCCGAGCGCGGCGCCCTTGAAGCCGAACTGCGAGCCGCCGGCCGGCATCAGCATGGCCGCCGCGTGCGGATCGGCGGTCATCGCGCCGCCGGCATCCACCGCCACGTCGGCGGGCAGGGCCAAGCCGAGCGCGCGGTAGAGATAGACCCGGTTGAGCGGCACCGAGGAGGTCGCCATGTCGAGGAGCCAGGGGCGCGCCCCTGCCCCTGTCCCTGCCACCGGCACGCCCGCCGCGAACGGGTTGGTGCCGTGGAAGGGCTGGGCGCCCTCGTGCAGCGCCACCACCGAATCGCTGTTGGCCATGGCGAGCGCCACGCGGCCCGCCTCGGCGCCCGCCAGCGCATAGGCGCCCGCCGCGCCGAAATGCGACGAGCGGTGAATGCCGACCGCCGCGATGCCGACCTCGCCCGCGGCCTCGCAGGCCACCTCCATCGCCCGGTAGGCCGCGCCGTGGCCGAGCCCGTCGTCGGCGTCGAGCGAAAAGGCCGCCGGCGAGGTGCGGCGCAGCGTCATCGCAGGGGTCGGGTTCACCCGCCCGCCGCGCAGCACCTTGCAATAGTGCGGCACCAGCCGCACGCCGTGGCTGTCGACGCCGTGGCGCGAGGCGTGCATTACCGCGCGCGTCGTAGCGGCCACCGAGGGCGCGTCGGCGCCGGCGGCCTCCAGCGCCGCGCGCACCGCCGCCTCGAGCCGCGCCGTTCCCACGATCCGCACCTCGTTCTGCATCGTCCCGTTCCTTCCCTGAAAATCGTCGCCGACCCCGAACGCGCGGAGATCGCCTATCGCCGGTGCAGCTGGCAGCCGGGGTTCATGCGGCCGGCGGGGTCGAGCGCGCCCTTCAGCGCCCGGAGCAGCCCCTCCTGCACGCCGCCGAGCCGGGCCTCGAAATCCGCCCGCTTCAGGCGGCCGATGCCGTGCTCGGCGCTGATCGAGCCGCCGAACCGGTCGAGCACGGCGTTCACCGTCTCCTTGGCCGCCTTGATGCGCGCCGCCACCGCGCCAGGGCCACCCTCCTGCGGCGGCAGCACGTTGAAATGGATGTTGCCGTCGCCGACATGGCCGTAGGCGACGGAGCGGCAGTCGGGGAGATCACGCGCCACCGCCGCATGCGCCTCGGCGACGAAGCGCGCGACCTGCGAGAGCGGCACCGAGACGTCGGTGCGCAGATGCGCCCCCAGCATCGCCTGCCCGTCGTTCATGCCCTCGCGGATGCGCCAGAGCTGCAGCGCCTGCGCCCGCGAGGCCGCCACCACGCCGTCGAGCACCAGCCCCTCCTCCATCGCCCCTTCGAGGAAGCGGTCGAGCAGGGCGCGGATGTCGACGAGGCCGGTGCCGGCGAGTTCCATCAGCACGTAGGCGGGGTGCGCGCCGGGCAGCGGATCGACGAGATCGGGATGGGCGATCTGCGCCAGCGCCACCGCCTCGGGGCCGATGAGCTCGAAGGCGCTGATGAGGTCGCAGCAGTCGGTGCGCGCGCGCCGGTAGAGCGCCATCGCTTCCTCGACGCTGCCGAGCGCCAGAAGCGCGGTCTCGACCTGCGTCGGCTTCACCAGCAGCTTGAGCGCCACGCCCGTGACGATGCCGAGCGTGCCCTCGGCGCCGATGAAGAGCTGCTTGAGATCGACGCCGCGATTGTCCTTGCGAAGCGTCGAGAGCCCGTCCCAGACCGTGCCGTCGGGCAGCACCACTTCGAGGCCGAGCACCAGCTCGCGCGTCATCCCGTAGCGCAGGACGTTGATGCCCCCGGCATTGGTGGAGACGTTGCCGCCGATCCGACAGGAGCCCTGCGCCCCCAGCGACAGGGGAAAGAACCGATCCTCCGCCTCCACCGCCGCCTTGATTGTCTCGAGCACGCAGCCGGCGTCCACCACGGCCGAGAAGTCGTCGGGGTCGATGCGCCGGATGCGCGTCATCCGGTCGAGCGAGAGCACCACTTCGGCCCCCGCCTCGTCGGGAATGCCGCCGAGCACGAGGCCGGTGTTGCCGCCCTGCGGCACGAGCGCGAGGCCGAGCTCGGCGCAGAGCCTCACCGCCGCCGAGACCTCCGCTGTCGAGCCCGGCCGCAACACCGCCACGGCCGAGGTCTGGACGTCGCCGTGCCAGTCGCGGCAGTAGCGGGCGACGTCGTCCGGCTCGGTCAGCACCATCGCGGCCCCGAGCCCCGCGACCAGCCGCTCTCTCGCTTCGTCCTGCACCATCGCCCTCTCCTCTTCCCGCTCCTGATATCTCATATCTCGGGCGCCGGCAGCCATCGTGCGCCAATTTTAGGGATGGGCGAGACGCGATTTTAAGGCAGGCCTGCGAAACTGATGGGGCTGTCAACGCTCGAAGGAACCGATGAGCGCGCTCGCCCCGAACCGCCGGCTGCCGGCCTTCGCACCCGTCCTCGCCTTCCCGTCGAATGCCGGTTCGAGCACCGCGCCTTCGGGGCCTCGTCTGTCGGAGATCATCGAGGCGCTGAGCCACGCGCTCGACATGACGGAGGGCCAGCCGCCGGGCCACTGCATCCGCTCGGCCTTCATCGGCACGCGCATCGGCGCGGCGGTCGGCCTCGGCGAAGCGGCGCTGCACGACCTGCGCTACACGCTGCTGCTCAAGGATCTCGGCTGCTCCTCCAACGCCGCGCGGCTCTGCCAGCTCTACCTGACCGACGATCTCGGCTTCAAGCAGGCCTTCAAGCGCATCGACGACGGCCTGCCCGAGGTGCTGCGCTTCGTGATCGGCCACACTGGCCTGAAGTCCGGCCTCGCCGAGCGGCTGCGCGCCATCGTCCACATCGTGCGCAACGGCGGCGAGATCGCGCAGGAGCTGATCGAGACGCGCTGCGGGCGCGGCGCGGCCATCGCGCGCAAGCTGCGCTTCTCGGAAGCCGTGGCCGAGGGCGTCGCCTCGCTCGACGAGCACTGGGACGGCGGCGGCAAGCCGGCGAAGCTCGCCGGCGAGGCGATCCCGCTCTTCTCGCGCATCGCCCTTCTGGCGCAGGTCGTCGACGTCGTCCATCAGGGCGGGGGCCGCGGGGCCGCGCTGGCGGAAGCCGCCAAGCGCACCGGGCGCTGGTTCGATCCAGTCCTCGCCCTCGCCTTCGCCCGCATCGCCGCCGATCCGGCGTTCTGGGAGCGGCTCGAAGGCCCGCAGGACGGACTGCTCGAACGTTTCGACGAGAGCGACGCACGCCCCGACGAGGACTATCTCGACGACATCGCCGAGGCCTTCGCCGAGATCGTCGATTCCAAGAGCCCTTACACGTCCGGCCATTGCCAGCGCGTCGCCGCCGTCACCGACCTCATCGGCGAGAGCCTCGGGCTCGACGCGGCCAAGCGGCGCTGGATGAAGCGCGCGGCGCTCCTGCACGACGTCGGCAAGCTCGGCGTCTCCAACACCATCCTCGACAAGCCGGGCAAGCTCGACGAGGCCGAGTGGATGGAGATGCGCCGGCACGCCAGCCACAGCCGCACGATCCTCGCCCGCATTCCCGCCTTCGCCGAGATCGCGGCGGTGGGCGGCGCCCATCACGAGCGCCTGGACGGCCGAGGCTATCCCGATGGCCTCAAGGGCGAGGCCATCTCCTTCGAGACGCGCATCGTCACCGTGGCCGACATCTTCGACGCGCTCACCGCCGACCGGCCCTACCGCGCGGCGATGCCGGTGAGCCAGGCGCTCGCCATCATGGAGCGCGACGTCGGCACCGCCATCGACGCGACATGCTTCGCGGCGCTGCGCCGCGCCCTCGGCGAGCTCGCGCCCGATCTCGTGCCGGTCGCCGCGACGGTGGCGCCGATCGTGCGCCTCGCGCCGCACATCACCCCCGTTCTCGCGTAGGGGGAAGACGGAGCGCCCCTCGCGGCGGCGCGGCGGCGGCGCTATATGAGAGCGAAAGCCCGCGATCACGACGCCGTCGCGATCGCCGCCGGCGCCTCGATGATCCCTGCCGCCATGCCCCATGCCGCTCCCGCCGCCTCCGCATCCTCCCCCGCACCGCCTCCGGTCGAGGCTCACGGGGCTCGCCCGTCGGCGACGCTCCGGCCCGCGACGCTCCACGATCTCGACGCGCTGGCGGCGCTCGAATGCGCCGCGTTCGACGCCGACCGTATTTCGCGCCGCTCCTTCCGCAATCTCCTGCAGTCGCGCTCGGCGCTGGTGATCGCGGCGATGAACGATGTGGGCGGGCTCGCCGGCTATGCCGCGATCCTGTTTCGCGCCGGCACCGCGCTCGCCCGGCTCTACTCCATCGCGGTGGCGGGCGAGGCGGCGGGGCGCGGCGTCGGCGCAGCGCTGCTGGCGCGCGCCGAGCACGAGGCCTTCGAGCGCGACCGCATCGGCCTGCGGCTGGAGGTGCGCGAGGACAATTCTCGCGCCATTGCGCTCTACCGGCGCGCCGGCTACCGGCCGATCGGGCGCTATCTCGACTATTACGCCGACCACACGAGCGCCATCCGCTTCGAGAAGACGCTGCGCGGCGACCACCCGCTCGACACCGGCGTGCCCTATTACGAGCAGACCACCGACTTCACCTGCGGCGCCTGCTGCCTGATGATGGCGCTGGCGCGCGACGGCGCGGGCGTCGCGATGAGCCCGGTGCTGGAGCTGCGCCTCTGGCGCCAGGCCACCACGATCTTCATGATGTCGGGGCCGGGCGGCTGCGAGCCCTACGGCCTCGCCGTCACCGCGCACGAGATGGGCCTCGACGCCGCGATCCACGTCTCCGAGCCCGGCGATCTCTTTCTCGACGGGGTGCGAAGCCCCGAGAAGCAGCGCGTCATGGCGCTGGCGCAGGAGGATTTCCGCGCGCGCGCCGAGGAGTACGGCATTCCCGTCACCATCCGGCCCTTCACGATCGAGGATCTGCGCGCCGCCGTCGCCGCCGGCCGGACCGCGACCGTGCTGATCTCCGGCTATCACATGTTCGGCCAGAAGGTGCCGCACTGGGTGCTGGTGCATGGCGACGACGGGCGGCACCTCGTGATCCACGATCCCTGGGTCGCCGACGAGCGGGGCGAGTCGATGGCGGACGCGGCCAACCTGCCGATCCCCTACGCCGCCTTCGCCCGCATCGCGCGCTTCGGCAAGGTCGGCCTCAAGGCCGCCGTATTCCTCGAACGACGTGGCGCCCGCGGCGCCTGACCCGGCCGCCGCGCCTCCCGCCCTCCGGCCGCCCTCCGGCCCCTCGAAAGTCGTCTTCCCCGATGTCCCAATGGGTCATTCTGGTCGGCCGCGCGTCCGACCTCGACAACGCCTCGACCCCGCACAAGATCATGACGAGCCGGGACTATCTCGCCCGCCCCGCGCTCTTCGGGGGGCAGCGGCCGAAGATCATCAATCTCTGCCGCTCCTACGCCTACCAGAGCCGGGGCTACTACGCCTCGCTGCTGGCAGGGGCGCGCGGCCACCGGGTCATCCCCTCGGTGGAGACGATGATCGACCTCTCCGAGCGCAAGCTCCACGAGAACGCGTTGCCGGAGCTGGAGGCGGTGCTCGCCAAGGTGTTCGATCGCCACCCGCTGCCGGCCGAGCCGATCCGCGTCTATTTCGGCCAGGCGCCCGAACCGCGGCTGGAGCGCTTCGCCAAGCTCCTGTTCGACTGGTTCCGCGCCCCCGCCTTGGAGGTGACGCTGGAGATGCGCGAGGGCGTGCGCATCAAGCGCATCGGCTTCCTGTCGGTGGGCAAGATGAACGAGCCCGAGAAGCGCCGCTTCCTCGAGGCGCTGGAGCGCTACACGGCGCGCGAATGGCGGGACGCACGCACCAAGACGCCGGCGAAATATTCCTTCGCCACCCTCTTCGACCCCAAGGACGAACTGCCGCCCTCCTCGGTGGAGAGCCTGCGCCACTGGGCCAAGATCGCCGCGCGCATGGGCGTCGACGTCGAGCCGATCACCCGGCGCGACCTGCCGCGCCTCGCCAATTTCGACGCGCTCTTCATCCGCGAGACGACCTCGCTCTCCAACCACACCTACCGCTTCGCCCGGCGCGCGATGCAGGAGGGCATGCCCGTCATCGACGATCCCGTGTCGATGATCCGCTGCACGAACAAGGTCTATCTGAACGAACTGATGACGGCGAACGGGGTCTGCGTGCCCCGCTCGGTGATGATCGGGGGCCGCGAGGACCTCGTGAAGGCCGCCGACGAGCTCGGCTTCCCGATGGTGCTGAAGATCCCCGACGGATCCTTCTCGCGCGGCGTGAAGAAGCTGGAGACCATGGCCGCGCTCGAAGCGCTCGCCGGCGCATGGCTGGAGGATTCCGACCTCCTCATCGCCCAGGAATACATGCCGACGCGCTTCGACTGGCGGATCGGCGTCCTCGGCGGCAAGCCGCTCTTCGCCGTGCAGTACCACATGGCCAAGGCGCACTGGCAGATCATCAACCACGACGCGGGCGGGCGCCCGATGGAGGGCGGCTTCACCGCCTTCGCGCTCGCCGACGCGCCGGCGCAGGTGCTGGATGCCGGGCTGCGCGGGGCCCGCTGCATCGGCGACGGGCTCTACGGCGTCGATCTCAAGGAGACCGACCGCGGCGTCTTCCTCATCGAGGTCAACGACAATCCCAATCTCGAGCACGGCGTGGAAGACGCCGCCGAGAAGGACGAGGTCTGGACCCGCCTCACCCGCTGGTTCATCGACCGGCTGGAGCGGACGTGAGACCTCAATCTCCGCCTTCGTCGGTCAGGAGATCGGGACCCGACTTTTGGACGCGCCGATTGACCTTCTTGATATCCTCGGCGACGGGAAGCGCCTCCGGCATCGTACCGCCGATCTCGGCAATGGTCTGGCGGACCTTCAAACCGATGTCATAGTGGGTCTGATTGGCTTTTTCTTTCCCACGAATACCGTCGCGCCTTAGCTTCTCCTCGGTCTGTGTCGCCCGGAAGAGGTTCGCGGCGAGCTCGGTGCTGCCCATGTGATCGAGGATGGGTTGCTTCGGCTTCAATCCCTTGTGGCGCTGAATGCCAGCGACGTCGAGACCGCCATAAAGGCCCTTGTAGCCATGGGTCCGGAAGACCAAGAAGTCGAAGGGAGTGTCGACCCCGGCAGTCTTGGCCGTGCTCGCAAGGCTCTTGTTGTGCTTCTTGATCTCGTCGCGAAGCGGGCATCGCCGCTCGTCTTCGGAGAGAACGGGGGCCGGCACGGCGGCTTGGTCGTTGAGTTCGGCCCGGCGTGTCTGGATGGCGAAGTAAGTCTGGGCGAACGCGACAGGTCTTTTCCGGCCATCGGCATTCTGCGCCACCAGATAGCTGGCATAACGGCTGAGGGCGATGTCCTCGATCTCACGCTCGGCACCACTGCCGAGCGTGACCATTTTCCCGACGTCAGGAAAATGGTCCGCAGGGTCGTGGCCCGACATCTCGCAGGCAATCCGTGCCCGCTCGATGACCGTCAGGAAATTCTCCCACTTGGCGTAATCGAGGAGCGTCTGCAGATCACGCGCGAACCAGTATTCGTGCCCCTCGACATCGGTATGACCCGCAGCTTCGAAACGCTCGATCAGGTCGCCGATCGTCTCGTCCGGCATCTTCGCGACGAGCGTCGGCGCTCGAGGCGGATCCATGTCGGGGATGGTTTCATCCAGCAAAGGATCGACATCGGGCGTTCGAGTTGGGTCTTGCACGGCTACGCCTTCTGCTCGCCTCTAGGCCGGACCCTACAATCTCCAGGCGAATAAAACGAGATGGAACGGTGACCCCGCGACGCGTTTCGGGCGCAAGGTGGCGTCAGGCGCAGCCGCCGGCCGAGGAGCCGTCGACGGGCTCGATCTGGACCTGCGTGTGGCCCGACGAGATGAAGCCGAGCTTCTGGGCAGCACCCTTCGAGAGGTCGATCATGCGGCCCTTCACGAAGGGGCCGCGATCGTTGATGCGCACCACCACGGAACGCTGGTTGCGCAGGTTCGTGACCTTGACCTTCGAGCCGAGCGGCAGCGTCTTGTGGGCGGCGGTCATGCCCATCGGGTTCATGCGCTCGCCGGACGCGGTCCGCGAGGTCAGCGCATACCACGAAGCGCCCCCGCAGGTGGTCTTCACGCGCGGCACCGCTTGAGCGGGCCCGATCGAGAGAGCGGAGAGACCCACCAGGGCAGCGGCTGCGAGCGTCGTCTTCTTCAAAGGTCCGAACCTGTCCAGTTTCATGCGGACAGGGACCGAGCCTCTTGAATTCCTTTTGGAAATTCCCTCGTGGCCCCCGCCGATCGACAGGGGCCAAGTGCCGGCCGGAGAAGGCCAAAAGACGGCGGTTCCATCACGGAATATATTCTTAAGACATCTTAATGAAAGGTTGCGTGATCGCAACCCTTGCCCGTCAGGGTTTCAACGCCGCCAGCCCTTCACGAAACGTTGGGAAAATAAATTCGTATCCGAGCGATTTCAGGCGGTGATTCACCACGCGCTTGTTCTCTCCGTAGAAAGATCGTGCCATCGGCGTGAGATCGGCGGTGTCGAAATCGACCTCCGGCGGCAGCGGGAAACCGCCGAGCCGGGCGGCATGGGCCACCACGTCCTGCGGCGGGGCGGGCTCGTCGTCGGTGACGTTGAACACCCCGGAGATCTCGTTGCGCGCCATCAGGCCGAGAGCGCCCGCGATGTCGGCGACGTGGATCCGGTTGAACACCTGGCCGGGCTTCACCAGCCGCCGGGCGCGGCCCGCCTTGAGGTTCTCGAACGTGTTGCGGCCGGGACCGTAGATGCCCGACAGGCGCAGCACCGCCAGAGCGGCGCCGCGCTCGGCCGCCGCCTCTCCCCAGGCCGCCTCCGCCGCCACGCGCTCGCGCGAGCGCTGCGACACCGGCTTCAACTCGCTCGTCTCGTCCACCCAGCCGCCGCCGTGGTCGCCGTAGACGCCGACGGTGGAGAGGTAGCCGATCCAGCGCAAACGCGGCATCGCGTGGACGATGGCGTCGCGGTAGCAGCGCAGCACGGGATCGCCCGCCTCGCCCGGCGCGATCGAGACGAGGAGATGCGTGGTGCGATGGAGCGCGGCGTCGATGCCGGGGCCGGGCCGCTCGCCGTCGAAGACGAAGGGCTTCAGCCCGTGCGCGGCGAGACTGGCCGCCTTTTCGGGCGTGCGCGTGGTGACGCCGCTCACCAGTCCGTGCGCCAGGGTGTCGGTGAAGGCGCGGGCCGAGAAGCCGCAGCCGAACACGAAGAGGCGCATCGGATTGCCGGCGCGCGGGCCCTCTCCGGGCTGGCTCTGCGGCTCGGGGTGCTGCGGGTCGGGGGAGCGGCGATCGTCGTTGTCGGCCGGGGGCTTCGTCACGGGCATCACGCTCCTCGAGGTGGTGGCGGGGCCGTCTCGTCGGCCGGGCGGCCCTGCAGGATGGCGGCCCATTCGCCCCGCACCTCTTCGTCCGGCTCGAACGCCTCGCCGTCAAGGGCCAGCGCCTCGCGCGCCCGCACGATGGCCCGCGCCGGCGCGAGTTCCCCGAGTGCCCAGGCCGCCATCGCCCGCACGCCGGGCGCCTCGTCGTCGAGCCGCGCCTCCACACGGGGCAGAAGCACCGCCTCGCCGGAATTGCCGGCCGCGATCAGGCAGTTGGCGACGAACTTCGCCCGGCCGACGCGCTTCACCGGCGAGCCCGAAAAGAGCGCGCGGAACGCCGCGTCGTCCAGCACGAGCAGCTCGGCGAGCGGAGGGGATTTCAGATCCTCGCGCGCCCGGAGCTTGGCCTCGCGCGCCTCCACCGCGAACTTGTTCCACGGGCAGACGGCGAGGCAGTCGTCGCAGCCGTAGATCCGGTTGCCCATCGCGCGGCGGAACGCGCGCGGCACGGGGCGGCGCGTCTCGATCGTGAGATACGAGATGCAGCGGCGGGCATCCAGCCGATAGGGCTCGGGAAAGGCGTCGGTCGGGCAGGCGTCCTGGCAGGCGCGGCAGGAGCCGCAGAGATCGCGGCCGGGCGCGTCGGGCGCAAGATCGATCGTGGTGACCACCGAGCCGAGAAACAGCCACGAGCCAAACTCGCGCGACACGAGATTGGTGTGCTTGCCCTGCCAGCCGAGCCCCGCCGCCTCGCCGAGCGGCTTCTCCATGACGGGCGCGGTGTCGACGAAGACCTTGGCGTCGTGAAGCCCGCCGTCGTCACGGGGCCCCGCGCGGGCGACGAGCCGGCCGGCGAGTTCCTTCAGCTTGCCCTTGACCACGTCGTGATAATCGCGGTGCCGGGCATAGACCGAGATCGCCCCCCGGTCGCGGCGGGCTTGGATGGCGAGCGGATCCTCGTCGGGGCCATAGTTGAGGCCGAGCACGATCACCGAGCGGGCATCGGGCCACAGCGCTTCCACCGAGCGCCGGCGCGCGGCCGTTTCGGGCAGCCAGTCCATCGTGCCGTGATGGCCTTCGGCGATGAACCGGTCGAGCCGCTCGCCCTGCAGGGCGTCGGCGCTCGCGCGCGTCACCCCCACCGCGCCGAAGCCGAGGCGCCGGGCGTCGTCGTCGAGAAAGCGTCGGAGCGCCGCGGGGGAGAGAGGATCGGCCATACCCGGCGCAGTCTAGCGCATCGGCGCGGCTAGCGCGGCGATTTCGCCCGCGCCGCCCCGGCGTGCGGACAGGCCCCGCCTGGCGCCTGCGCTCAGAAATCGAGTTCGGCGTAGTGCGCCACCGGCGGAATGCCGCGCACGCGCTCGGCGAGGAAGGGCCGGAACGAGGGGCGCGACTTCATCCGCATGTACCATTCCTTGGCCGACGGCTCCTCGTCCCAGGCGACCTCGCCGAGATAGTCGAGGATCGACACCGCCGAGGCCGCCGCGAGATCGGCATAGGAGAGCTTCGGCCCCGACAGCCAGTTGCGGCTTTCCGCCAGCCAGCCGATGTAGCGCATGTGGTTCTTGAGATTGGCGCGCGCCGCGCGGATGGCGGAGGCGTCGGGCGAGCCGCCGCCCTCGTTCGTGCGCATCTCCAGCTTGAACACGCGCTCGCGCACGAGATAGCGCGTCACCTCGCCGTCCATCTTCACCAGGAACCACTCGGTCAGGCGGCGGATCTCGGCGCGCTCGTTCGGCTGTTCGGCCAACAGCCGGCGCTCGCGCTGGAAGGCGCCGCGCGTCTCGTCGAGATATTCGGCCACCACGGTGCCGCCCACCACCGGCGGCCCCTTGCCCTCCACCAGCACGGGCAGCGTCGCGGCCGGGTTCATCGCCAGAAACTCGGGACGCCGCTCCCAGGGGCGCTCGTCCACCAGTTCGGCCCGCTCGCCATACTCGCCGAGAACCAGCCTGACGAAGCGGGAGGCGGCGGACATCGGGTGTTGGTGGAGGGTGAGCATGAAGGGCAGACACTCGGGTGTTCGAGGCGCGGACGCAAGATCCGATCCTCGGGCTGCGGCGGGACGACGGCTCCGCGCGGGGCAAGGGGCGAGCCTAACAGCGACAGGCTTAGCCAAACGTAAAGGCTCCGCACCGTCGTCCGATCGCGGCCCTATCCGATCGTGTGGGTGCACATAATTCAATCGGCCGAATGCGCAAGTCGGCTTTCTCGCACGCCGGGCCTTGCCGTCATCGTGCGGAAAGGTTCAAGAGCCCATGATGGCGGGCCGCCGGCTTCGGCCTGTCCCGCAACCGACCAGCGATCCGCCGCCGCGGGGTCGCGCCACAGGACGCCGCCATGGATGCCATCCAGTATCTCGACGCGATCATCCTCGGCCTGATCGAGGGTCTGACCGAGTTCATTCCGGTGTCCTCCACCGCGCATCTGCTTCTGGCGGGCGAACTCCTGGGCTTCCGCACCTCGGGCGACACGTTCCCCGTGCTGATCCAGCTCGGCGCGGTGCTCGCCGTGCTCTCGGTCTATTTCGGCCGGCTCTGGCATCTCGCCGTGACGCTGCCCTCCTCGGCGAAGAGCCGGCGTTTCGTCGGCGGCATTCTCCTCGCCTTCCTGCCGGCGGCGGTGATCGGGGCCATCGCCCACGACTTCATCAAGACCGTGCTCTTCGAGTCGCCGATGACGATCTGCGTGGCGCTCGTCCTCGGCGGGTTCGTGCTCCTCGTGATCGACCGTCTGCCGCTGGTGCCGCGCTACCGCGACGTGGAGGAGTATCCGCTGTCGCTCTGCCTGAAGATCGGCTTCTTCCAGTGCCTGGCGATGATCCCCGGCACCTCGCGCTCGGGCGCCACCATCGCCGGGGCGCTGCTGCTCGGCACCGACAAGCGCTCGGCGGCCGAGTTCTCGTTCTTCCTCGCCATGCCCACCATGGCCGGCGCCTTCGCCTACGACCTCCTGAAGAACCGCGCGCTGCTGACCATGGACGACGCCGCGCTCATCGCCATCGGCTTCGTGGTCTCGTTCCTCGCCGCGCTCGTGGTGGTGAAGTCGCTGCTCGGCTTCGTCTCGCGCTACGGCTTCGCCCCCTTCGCGTGGTGGCGCATCGTGGTGGGCGCGATCGGCATCGGCGTGATCCTCGCCTATCGCTGAGCCCGGCTCCCGGCGGGGAGAGCGCGGGAGAGCGGCGGCGGGCCTGGGTTTCCCGGTGCGCGCGTCAGGCCCCCGCCCGGCGGGTTGCGGGGCCTTGCTGCATCCCTCGTCCCCCGCGAGAAGCGCCTTTTCACACGCACCGCACGCCGGCCGAACACCCCGCACCCGGCACCCTTAACCGGCCACTAACCCCGTTCCTTTACCACTCGCGCACCATCCCTTGCCGAGTGTCCCCATGGTTCGCGCCGTCCCCCTCCTCCTCTCCGGCGCGCTGGCGCTGAGCCTGTCGGCCTGCGCCGGGAACCAGGCCTCGAGCCTCGCCATCCGCAAGCCGCAAGCTGCGGCGGCCCCAGCAACCCCGGCCGCTCCGACACAGACTGGCCGGCCCGGCACCTCGGTGCCCGCCCTCGGCTTCGCCGCCACCGCGCCCAAGGTCGACGACGCGTTTCCGCTGCGCCAGTCGTTCCGCCCCGCCTTCGCTTCCAAGCTCGCCGGACGCTCCATCCCCGTCTCGCGCCTCTCCGACATCAAGCTGGAGAACCGCGAGGTCGTGCTGACCTTCGACGACGGCCCCGTTCCCGGCAAGACGCGGCGGATCCTCGCGGCGCTCGACGAGGCCGGCGTCGGCGCGACCTTCCTGATGGTCGGTGCCATGGCGAACGCCTATCCCGCGATCGCGCGCGAGGTCGCCGCGCGCGGCCACACGATCGGCACCCACACGCAGAGCCACCGCAACCTCGCCCACCTGAGCGACGAGGCGGCGATGGCCGAGATCCGTGCGGGACAGCGCAGCGTCGCGGCGGCGCTGGCGCCCGCCGGTTTCGAGCCCGCGCCCTTCTTCCGCTTCCCCTATCTCGCCGACCGCCCGTCGCTGCGCCAGCGCATCTCCGAAGAGGGGATCGTGGCGATCGACGTCGACGTCGATTCCAAGGACTATTTCCACGCGACGCCCGACGCGGTGAAGGACCGCACGCTGCTCTCGCTGGAGATGCACGGGCGCGGCATCATCCTCTTCCACGATATCCACGAGCGCACGGCCGCCATGCTGCCGGGGCTCCTCGCGGGCCTGGAACGGCGCGGCTTCAAGGTCGTGCGCCTCGTGCCCCCCGGCAATCCGCCGCTGGTGGCCTCGCTGCAGCCCGCCGCGACGCCGGCGATCTGATCGCGGCGGTCCTCGTGGGGAGGAAGCAGACCGGGCGCCGAGCGGCGATGGGCCACGCCTGCGTCCCTGCGAGCCCGGCCGCGGAGCGCGCCGACGTTCGACGCGCCTCCCTCGCGGTGCGCGTCGAGGAGGCGCCCTCCTTCCGGCGAGCGGGGGCGACGGTGCGTCGGCCGGCGCCGTCGTCGGGCCTTGGCGACGCCGTCGTCAGCTCCTTTTCAAGCCTTGGCGACGCCGTCGTCGCCGGGCAGGCTCGTGTCCTCGGCCGGGCGGTCGTCGTGATCCTGCGGCTTGGTGAACTGCCCTTGCGGGCGGAAGCGCACGAGATAGGTCGGCAGCACCGCCTCGAGCGTGCGGGGCCGGATGCCGAAGGCGGCGAAGGTGCGCCCCTCGGCCTCGGCCTCGGCCGACACCACGTTGTCGATCTGCAGCTGCACCACCTGGTCGGGCGTCAGCGGGCTGCCCGGCAGGTACTGGGCGAACTCGGCGAGGCGCACCGCGGCGCCGAAGGGGATGGAGAGGAAGCGCTTGCGCCGCTCCACGACGCGCAGCATCTCCTCCATCATCTCGCGGAAGCTCAACGCCTCGGGGCCGCCGAGCTCGTAGACCCGGCCACCCGCGACCGCCCCCTCCACGGCGCCGGCCACCGCCAGCGCGACGTCGTTGACGAAGACCGGCTGGAAGCGCGTCGCCCCGCCGCCGAGCAGCGGGATGAAGGGCGAGAGGCGCGCCATGTCGGCGAAGCGGTTGAAGAACTGGTCCTCGGCGCCGAAGACGATCGAGGGCCGCAGGATCACCGCCTCCGGCACGGCGGCCAGCACCCGCGCCTCGCCCTCGGCCTTGGTGCGGGCATATTCGGAAGGCGACGCGGCGTCCGCCCCGATCGCCGACATCTGCACGACAGGCAGGCCTCGCTTGGCGGCGGCTTCCGCAACGAGGCCGGCGCCCTTGGCCTGCAGCGCCGTGAAGTCCTGCTTGCCGGCCTCGGTCAGGATGCCGACGAGGTTCACGACGTGGTCGGAGCCCTCCACCGCCCGGTCGATCGACCAGGGATAGCGAAGGTTCGCCTGCACCGCCTGGATCTGCCCGAGCGTTCCCGCGATCTGCAGATGGTAGGCGAGATCGGGCCGGCGGCAGGCGACGCGGATGCGGTGGCCGCGCTTGGCGAGCGCATGGACGACGTAGCGGCCGAGAAAGCCCGACCCTCCGAACACCGTGATCTGCTTCTTCGTGTCGACTGCCATGGGAATGCCTCGCCTAGAGGGACGGTCCGCTCCGCGCGGGGGACGCCGAGCCTCATCTGTGGCGTCAGGCTTTAGCGGCAATCGCCCCCCGGGAAAAGCCGCCACCGCCCCACGCGGCCGAGCCCGATCGTCGCCCCGCCCGCAAGCCGCGGGACGCCGCCCGCAGCCCCGCCCGACGAACCATCGCCCGCGAGCAGCCCTGACCCGCAAACAGCCTTGGCCCGCAAACATGGCCCGTGGGCGACCTTCGCCCGCAAACACGATTGACAGCCGCCCGCGGGATCCCTATTCACCCCCGCAGTGCCCAGGTGGCGGAATTGGTAGACGCGCACGGTTCAGGTCCGTGTGTCGCAAGACGTGAAGGTTCGAGTCCTTTCCTGGGCACCAATTCCCCTGATACGTCAGGGAAGCCTGATAGTTCAGCGATCGCAGCCAGTCTAGAGCCGGAAGGCGTGCCGCGGAGTTGTGGTGGATCGCTGTGCAGGCGCAGGTTTGCGTTGCACCGCAACGTCGCTCAACACGTTCGGTTCGTCGAGCGCATCCCACTCGTACCTTGAGCGTTTGTCGGGCCGTTCGGTTCTGACTCCGATGGGTGAAGAATGCGGTTTTTCGGCTTGCCCGTGGCAGGACGGCCAGCCGGTCGGCATCGACATCTCTCACGGAACCGCGCCGGTCTTCCTGTCGCGGCTGCCGGGATCGACGCCCGACCATGTCGATCCGCTTCGGCGCGAGCGTGCGGTCGCGCCGCGCTTCCACCATCGTTCGCTCTCCGTGCCGCCTGTGCGAGGCGAAGGGTGTGGAGTTCGCCGCGCGACCAGCGTCCGGCGGCGACTTCGCGGCGAGCGGCGGCGCGGTGCCCATCGTGCTGCGCCGGAGCGGCATGGTCGGGGTCGCAACCATCGGCAGGCTTTCCGACACGCAGGATCACGCCCTGGTCGCCGCGCCGCTGCGCGGCCTGCGCGAGAGCCAACGTCGATCCGACGCGTCCGCCTGATCGATGCCGGCGAATCCTACGATCCCGTCTTCATCGTTATCGACGAGGTGTACCGCGGGCGCGCGAAGACGGGGAGGTAGAGGTCCGAAAAGACCCGGCCGAGGATCTCGGACAGCGGGCTCTGCTTCGACCATGTCTCCACGAGAACGACCGAGTCGTTCTTGGACAAGAGCGGCAGCTTGAGCGTCTTGAGATCGGCCGCCGTCATCTTCACGCTCGGAGAGACCGCATAGGACCAGTCGATCACCGCCGCGCCTTCGACCGTCTTGATGCTGGTGACCCGGTAGCGCACCGACGCCTCGGAGCGCCCGGTCGATCGCAGGAAGATCTTGTAGGTCATGGCGAGGAAGCCGTTGTTCACCTCCAACTGGCGCGACAGGATGTCCGAGACGTTGAAGCTGGCCGCCTCGGCGGTCTTGGCACTTCGATAGAGATCGAACAGCGTGACGGAGGCGAGCAGCAACACGATCAGCAACGGCGCCAGCAACGCGAACTCGATGGAGGCGATGCCGCTCGCATCGGTGAAACGGCGCCGTGCGCTTCGGCGTCCATGGCGCTTCACGTTCCCGGCTCCGTCATGAAGGCCGAGCTCGAGACGAGGTTGTAGTCGTCGTTCCCGTCCTTGTGCATGTTCAGCCCCATCCCGAGCAGCGGGGTCAGGGGCGTGGCCGTCGCGCAGACGCGGATCAGCATGATCGTCGCCCGTGCGCTGCCGTAGAATTGCGGCGAAGGCGCGGAACCCGCGTTCCGGTCGACGCAGGTCGGCGACGCCGATGGGAAGTCCGCATCGGACTGGATCCGCGACAGTTCCACCGCGATCGACCGGGCGCAGTTCGGAATGACCATCGCCTCGTCGCAGATCAGCCGTCGAACGGCGTCGGCCGTGAGGCTGTCGGAGCTGTCGACGCGAAGCTCGCGAACCGCGAGGTCGAGGGCGCGATCGAGGAGAATGGCGCGCGTCATCATCCAGCCGGCTTCCGCCACCGAAAACAGAATGGCGAAGAAGAGAGGGGCAATGATGGCAAACTCGAGCGCCGAGGCGCCGGACGTCTCCCGTGCGAACCTGCGGCAGGACGTGCGGCCCATCATTCGACGATCCGCAGCTTCTGCATCGTCGTCGCGATGTTCTGAAACGCGGCGTTCATGTCGAGCCCGTCGATCCGGTAGGCATACGAGCTGTTGCTCGCACATTTCGCAATATTTTTCGCGATCGTCTCGTTCACCTTGAAGGCGATGGTGAAGATCTTGATCTTCTTGGCCTTGGCGTAGTCGCAGACCTTGTCGAACAGGGAATAGGCGGTCTTGCTGGAGTAGATGGTCTCGAATTCTTGGCCTCGGATCCCCAGCATGTTGGCGATCGGATTGGGCTTCGTCGGTCGTGGTTGATCCACGATGTCGCCATCGGTCATCAGCAGAATGAATTTCAGGGTTCGCTCGTCGTCGAACGGAAAGGGTCGGTCCGCGAAATCGGCCTGGATGGGCGCAAGCTTCTTGGAGATGATGGCGTTCACCAGACCGTTCGACTTCGGGTTCAGCAGCATCTCCCCCCATTTCATCGCGTACATCGTTCCCGTTCCGTCATACGGGACCAGTTCGTCGATCTTGCGCTTCAGGCCGTTCTTGTCGTTCTGCAAATAGGCGATCGACGTTTCTTCCTGCGGACACCACGGCATCCGGGTGCCCTTGTAGGTGAAGTCGCGGTTGAAATGCGGAACCTGGGCCGCTCTGGTGAAATCGGGAGGGTTCTCGTTGAAATCGCCCGCGCCCATTTCGAAGCAGGACGAATGGAGATGCTGGCGCGGGTTGCCGCTGCCCGCCAGATGGTCGAAGACCCGCTGGCCGACATTCACCTCTCCCGAGAACGGCACGATGCTCACGGAGGTCTGCGCGGCCAATTCGGGCTTCAGAACGATATCGAGAAAGCTCTTGGCCGCCGGCTTCAGCTGCGCCAGTCCTCCGTTGCTCACCATCGAACCCGAAATGTCTAGGACCATGGACAGCTCGACGTTCTTGCGCGCTTCCTCGGCAACGGATCTGGCGTGGACGGTCAGTTGAGCGACGTTGGCCAGATGCAGAAAGAACGTCGGCAAGGTCACCGTGGCGCTCGCCGTCACCTTTCTCGAATTCAACGTCACGTTCGACGTCACATCGAGACGTAGCTTCTGGTCTTCGGTGTAGACGGCTCCGAGAAAGCTCTCGACGACGGGTCTGGGCTCGCTCATCTGCGTCAGGGACGCGGCGGCGACCGTTCCGCGATCGAGCGCCGTCTGCAGGGATATCCTCGCCCGCTCGAAGCGAACGAGATCGACGGCCGATCCCGCCATGATCGTCAGCGGCATGATCGTCAGCGCCACGATGATCGAGACGTTTCCACGGCGACATCGCGCCAGGCGGCCGATGTCTGTCTTTGCAAGGCGGTCCATGTGGTGTCCGGGAGGTGATTTCTGACACCATCTAATCGCTCGACAATTAATATTGTTTGTATGACTTATTGAAAGCAGTGCTTACCGAACCCGGAGGATCGGAACGCGTGATCCCGCCCTCCCGGGCCTGCCGACGCAACGGAGTCCGCCTCCCGGCCCTGCGTCGGGGCCGGGCGGGCGCCCCTCGCTTGGCCCTTGCCCCCCGCCCCCCTGCCTCCCTTGCCAGGAGCCGGCCGGCGCAACGATCGACGGGGCGGATCGGCATCGCAGGGGTCTCCGGCAAGGGCGGTTCGATGGGCGGTTCGGTACACCCGTCCCCCGGCAACGCCGAGACCGATCCGGGGGCGGTTCGCCGCGCGACCCGGCGGCAGGCTCCGATGCCGCGTCCCCGGCGGGCCGCCCTTCGATCGCTGGGGAACGTTCCGAAGTTTTCGACAGTCGATCGCACCCGCATGCGAAGTGGACGGCAACCTCGCGATCGAATTTCGCGGCGACCAGATTGGTGCCGTTCTAAAGTATACTGGTTGAATCCAGTTTTACCGTGCGGTAGACGACAGGCCCGTGCCGACCTTTCCGGAGACCAACGTGATCCAGTCCTTGCGGCGCCTCGCGACCGCGACCCTCGCCATGTCCGCCCTCGGCCTCGGTCTCGCCGCGCCGAGCCTCGGGCACGCCGAACCCCGCACCTTCACCGACGTCATCGGCCGCGAGGTCACCGCCGACCTGCCCGCCAAGCGCGTCGTCCTCGGCTTCTACTTCGAGGACTACATGGCGATCGGCGGCGAAAAGGCCTTCGATCACGTGGTGGGCCTCTCGCGCGAGGCCTGGGTCGGCAAGGTTCCCGCCAACTGGGCCATGCATCTGGCGCACCGGCCCTCGCTGGCCGAGATCCCGGACGTCGGCGAGATCGACGCGCAGACCTTCTCGGTCGAGAAGGTGCTGGCGCTGCAGCCCGATCTCGTGGTCCTCGCCGACTGGCAGTACAAGGCGCTCGGCCTCGACGCGCAGCGCATCGAGACCGCCGGCATCCCCGTCGCCGTCGTCGACTACAACGCGCAGACCGTGGAGCGCCACGTCGCCTCGACGCATGTTCTCGGCGCGGTCACGGGCGAGGAAGCGCGGGCGGACGAGATCGCCGGTTTCTACGAAGGTGCGCTGAAGGACGTCGCCGACCGGATCGCGGCGAGCGGCCAGCCCAAGCCCAAAGTCTACATGGAGTTCGGCAACAAGGGGCCCTCGGAGCCCTCCTTCACCTACGGCAAGAACATGTGGGGCGCGATGGCGACCGCGGCCGGCGGCGACAACGTCGCCGCTCCCTTCGTGGAATGGTGGGGCGTCATCAATCCCGAGCAGGTTCTCGCCGCCCAGCCCGACGCGATCTTCATCTCGGGCCGCGAGAACAACGCCAACCCCACGGCCCTCGCGATGGGCCAGGGCGTCGGGTCGGATCAGGCGCACGAGACGCTGAAGGCCTTCGAGGGACGCCCCGGCTGGTCCGGGCTTCCCGCCATCCGCGACGGCCGGCTCTTCGGCGTCTATCAGGGCGCGTCCCGCACCCTGTCCGACTTCGCCATGGTCCAGTTCATCGCCAAGCAACTCTATCCCGCCGCCTTCGCCGACGTCGATCCGGTGGCGAACTATCTCGGCTACTACGCGAAATACCTGCCGGTGACGCCGCAGGGCACGTTCGCCATCGGCGTGCAGAAGTAAGGCGGGCCACGAACGCGGCGTCCCGCCCTCGGCCCGATGGACATGCCATGACATCCGCCACGCCCCATGCCGATGCGATCGCCAGCCACCGCCGCCGGGAGCGGCGGCGGTGGCGCGCCGTGGCGATCTTCGCGCTGATCACCGGCGCCAGCTTCGTTCTGGACGTGGCGACCGGCCCCTCGCTCCTGTCGCCGGGCGAGGTGCTGCGCTCGCTGACGCGCCTCGGCGAGCGCGCCGCGATGACCGACACGATCGTCTGGGATCTGCGCCTGCCGATGGCTCTGATGGCGATCAGCGTGGGCGCGGCGCTCGGCGCCGGCGGCGCGCAGATGCAGACCATTCTCGACAACCCGATGGCCAGTCCCTACACGCTCGGCATGGCCGCGGCCGCCGGCTTCGGCGCCGCGCTGGTCTTGGCGTTCGGCGGCTTCGGGCTCGACGCGATGATCGCCGTGCCGATCGGCGCCTTCGTCTTCGCCATGCTCGCGGCCCTCTTCCTCTTCGCGCTCGCCTCCATGCGGCGGATCCGCGGCGACACGATCATTCTCGGCGGCATCGCGCTGCTCTTCCTGTTCCAGTCGCTGCTGTCGCTCGTCCAGTTCCTGTCCTCGCCCGAGCTCTCGCAGCAGATCCTGTTCTGGCTCTTCGGCAGCCTGACCAAGGCGACGTGGCCGACCTTCTGGCTGACCACGGGCGTCACCGCCGTCTGCGGCCTGCTGCTCCTGCGCGACTCCTGGAAGCTCGCGGCGCTGCGCATGGGCGAGACGCGGGCGACGAGCCTCGGCGTCGACGTGCGGCGCCTGCGCATGAAGGTGCTGGTGATCGTCGCGGTCATGACGGCGACGGCCACGAGCTTCGTCGGGGTGATCGGCTTCGTCGGCCTCGTGGCGCCGCACATCGCGCGGATGAGCGTGGGCGAGGACCAGCGTTTCCTCCTGCCCTTGTCCATGCTCTGCGGTGCGCTGCTCCTGTCGGTCGCCTCGGTGCTGTCGAAGTCGCTCGTGCCCGGTGCCCTGTTCCCCGTCGGCATCGTCACGGCGATCGTCGGCGTGCCCTTTCTCCTCTGGCTGATCTTCGCACCGCGCAGGGTCGGACGATGATCCGGCTGGACGACGTCGCGGTGTCGCGGGGCGGGCAGCCGATCCTGCGAGGCGTGAACGCCACGCTCGAGCCCGGTCTCGTCCATGCGGTGATCGGCCCGAACGGCGCGGGCAAGACGACGCTGCTGCGCGCGCTCTTCGGCGATCTCCCCCTCTCGGCCGGCGGCATCGAGATGGCCGGACGGCGGATGGGCCCCGGGCGCCTCGGCTCTCCCTTTCGCAAGGCCTGGCGCGACGCGCTGGCCTACATGCCCCAGGACAGCAGCGCCGACCTCGCGATGACGGTTCTCGAGGTGGTGGTGCTCGGGCGCCTCGGCCGGCTGCAGTTCCATGTCGACGACGAGACGCTGCAGGCGGCGATGGCGCGCCTCGACGCCGCGGACATCGCCCATCTCGCCGATCGGGAAATCGGCTCGCTCAGCGGCGGCCAGCGCCAGATGGCGATGTTCGCGCAGGTTCTCATGCGCGATCCCCTGGCCCTGCTTCTCGACGAGCCGGTCAGCGCGCTCGACCTCAAGCATCAGATCGCGCTGCTCGACGTCGTGCGCGGCGAGACGCGCGCCACGGAGCGGGTGACGGTCGTGGTGCTGCACGATCTCAACCTCGCCTGCCGCTATGCCGACAATCTCCTGGTCGTCGCGGACGGAACGCTGCGCGCCTCCGGCCCGCCGCGAAGCCTCGTCACCCCCGACCTGATCGGCTCCGTCTACGGCGTCGAGGTCGAGGTGCTGCACGACAGCCGCGGCTCGCCCGTGGTGCAACCGATGGGGCGTGCCGCCGCATCGGCCGCTTCGAGAAGGCAGATGGCGGCACAATGATCCGCGCGTCCGGCATCGCCGAGCCGTTCGAGACGCGCCTGGGGCACGGCTCGCCGCCGCGCTGCCAACATATCGATCGCTATTGGCGCGGCCAGGGTGTCTATGGACGGATCATCAGCGCTCTTTCGTGGCGAGCTGGGACAGAGAGAGGCTTCGTGCTTTCGCCGGTTCACGGGAGCGGCACGGACATGGCTCGCTATTTCTTTCATACGCTGAACGGCAAGATGCTGGTGGACGACGTCGGCGTCGAGTTCGCCAGCATGGCCGAGGTTCGATCGGAAACCATCCGCGCGTCCGGCCAGATGCTCAGCCACGGCGTTCAGGGCTGGAAAGGCGATGCCTGGCAGATGATCGTGGCGGACGAGAGCGGCACCATCGTCTTCAGCGTCAGCTTTCGCACCGACCACCACGGCCTGAACGCCTAGAGCCTCAAGCGATGTCCGTGTCGGCGGGAGCGAACGGCGCGGTGCGCTCGAGATGCAGGTAGCTCGGATCGAAGCCGGAGAAGGCCTTCAGGCGATCGACGTCGGAGATGACGATCTGCCCGTTGCGAAGGGTGACGAGTTCGGACTCGCGCAGTTCCTTCAGGCTTCTGTTCACATGGACGTTCGAGAGGCCCATCGTGTCGCCGAGCTCCTCCTGGGTCAGGGGGAGTTCGAACGAGCCGTTCGACGTCAACCCCACGATGCCCATCCGAACGTGCATCTCGCAGAAGAGATGGGCGATCCGCTGCGGCGCGCTGCGCTGGCCGACATTGACCAGCCATTCGCGCTGGGTCGCCTCGTCGACGAGGCCGCAGAGCCAGATCGCGCGGGCGATCGCCGGCTGCCGCTCGAGGATTTCGAGGAGGGTGCCGGGGGAAATTCTCACCACCCGGCTCGGGCGCAAGGTCCGGATGCCGTGATCCATCCGCCTGAGAAGCGTGACGTGCACGTCGCAGAAATCCCCGGCGATCATGTAGGCGAGGATCTGCCGCCGGCCCTGGGTGGTGAGCTTGTAGCGGACCGCGAACCCTTCGAGGATCAGGTGGACGTCTTCGGGACTGTCGCCCTCGCTGATGAGATCCTGGTTCGCGTCGATGTCTCTGACGCGCCGCGACACGCCTTCCAACAACTCTCGTTCGTCAGCTTGAAGGGGCTGGAAGCTTTCAAGTCTGCGAATGAAAGCGTTCGGCACGTCGTTCCTACCCTCGCTTTCCGTATCCGCCGTTCGGCAGCTGCGAGCGACCCGGACGTCCGACCCCTCTGGCGTGTCGCATCCCGGCCGCTCGCGGACGGGCTCGTCCCTGCCTTATCAAAACAGGGCGGACGCGCTTTCACATTTGTCAAACGAATCGCGATGCGAAGGGCGGAAAACGCTTCGTCGCCTTCTCGAAACGGCGAACGGGCGATGCCGGCGGCATCAGGATCGCCCGTCCTTCAGGCCTTTCATCGCCGCGGCCAGTTGCAGGCCCGCCTCCAGGGCGACGGCGTCGATGAGTTTGATCAGCATGCGTTCGTTCGCGGCGACGGCCAGCGTGCGTGCCTCCAGCAGACGGTCGACGATCGAGGCATGAAGCGTGCTGAGCCCCGGGACCGCCTCGATGGTGAAACCCGTCATGTGCACCGGCGAGCCTTCGGCATCGTAGTAGCATCGCCCCTTCGAGCGGACCCAGCGCGTGCCGACACCCTCCTCGACGACGCGATAGACCTCCTCGAACGGCAGCTTGGAGCCGATCGCATGGCCGATGCTGAAGCGGATGCGCCTCATGTCGTCGACATGGATCAGCGACAGGAAATGATAGAGGGAGATGCCCTTGTTCACCTCTTCGTCGCTGATCGAGAACAGGGGGGCCAACGTCGTGCACATCACGATCGTGTCGGCCTCCACGTTCCAGTTCCACGCGCCGAGAATCTTCGTCGTTGCGATCTGGATGGAGGATGCATGGGGAGCGTCCAAGGGAGAACTCCTGCTCTGGCTCGAACACAGACTAGGACTGCTCTATCATTTGTTAAGGGATGCTAAGTAATTTTTAGCAGGAATCGAGAGCCGGCGCATCACCATCACGAGTCGGCGAGCATGGCCGCCGGGATCATGCCCTCCAAGGGCCGGCCGGGCCGCTCCCCGGATGCCGACGCAGGCTTGCGCCGCCGGCGGGCTCGCCGGTCCTGGTGGAGGCGCCGGGGGCGGCGAAGCGGGCGGTCAGGCGCTCGGGATTTCGAAGGCGATGCGCACCGCGCGCGAGACCGCGATCGGCAGCATCGTCATGTGCGTCTCGCCGGGATAGGTCTCGTAGACGACGCGGGCGTTGGCCAGCGCTCCCAGCCGCGCCGCCATCTCGCGCGTGCGATCGAGCGTGCGCGCCGTGCGGGCAGCCGCCAGGCGCGTCTCGGTGTCCTCGCGCCCATACTGGAAGGGTGCCAGCGTCTCACCCTCGAACTCGCCCGCCGAGAAGTGAACCACGACCTCGCGCTCCAATGGCCGGGCCGAGAAGCGCCGCTCGCTCTCGAGCAGCAGCCCGTCCTCCCAATAGATCGTCGGACTGGCGGCGACGAAGCGCGAGAAGGACCGGCAGCCCGAGAACAGCGCATGGAGCGCGAAGAGGCCGCCGAAGGAATGGCCGAACAGGGTCCGGCGGGCCGGATCGACCGGCGCGAGGGTATTGAGGAACGGCAGGGCCTCCTCTTCGATGAAGGCCAGGAACCGGTCGGCTCCGCCGGTGACGACGGGCAGGCCGCCCTGCGTGAAGGGCGGATAGGAGCGGCCGGGTGGCGGCGACAGGTCGAACGAGCGCCGCAGCGGATCGTAGGCGCCCTCAACCGGATAGCCGATCGCGGCGATCATTCCGGGCTCGACATTCGTGCCCATCGGATAGGCCGACTGGACGCGCAGCGCGTCCACCGCCGTGGCGATCATCGCGTTGCCGTCGGTGATCGCGAGCAGCGGCCAGCCTGCCGCCGGCGGCTCGCCCGGCGGCACATGGACGTGCAGCCGCCAGGGATCGGCACCCGCCGCCCCGAGATCATGCAGGCTCGTGTGCGGCAGGGTCGCCGCCTGCCCCGGGGCGCGTTCGTGGAACGGGTCCAATGTCTGTGTCCTTTCTGCCGCTATTGCTAGGGCATACCTACGATGCATTCCGAGGTGGCTTCGCCCTGCGACGACGCAACTCGTTGCTTTCAATCGACGATTTTCCGCGTCGTCCATTTCGCGGTGGAACGGGAATGCACCGGCGCATTCTTGACTCGTCTCGTCATGTTTTTCTACCGCTTCCGTCAGCCGGTGCCCGCCGTGCCCCGCAGAAGGATCGCCCGATGTCCCCGCCCCGCCTTGCCCGCACCCTCGCCGTCGCGCTTCTCTCCGGCTCCTGCCTGACGGCCGCGGGCCTGCCGGCGGCATGGGCCCAGAACACGGGAGCCCAGAACACGGGGGCGCAAGGCACGGGGGCGCAGGACACCGTGGTGCTCGACACGGTGACGGTGGAGGGCGGCGGGGGCACCGCGACGCCCGGCGAGGGCGAGGGCAGCGGCCTCGAGACGGACGGCTACGTCGCGAAGGCCGCGCGGGTCGGCACCAAGACCGACACGCCGCTGCAGAAGGTGCCGCAGTCGATCTCGGTGGTCTCCAGCCGGCAGCTGGAGGACCGCAAGGTCCAGACCCTCTCGGAGGCGCTCACCTACACGCCGGGCGTGCGCGTCGGCGCCTTCGGCTTCGACCCGCGCTTCGACAGCTTCTCCATCCGCGGCTTCGACGTGGTCTACAACGGCGTCTATCGCGACGGGCTGCGCGAGCTCACCGGCAACTTCTCGATCTTCAAGACCGAGCCCTACGGCCTGCAGGGCATCGCCGTGCTGAAGGGGCCGAGTTCGGTGCTCTACGGCGGCGGCTCGCCGGGCGGCATCGTCAACCTCACCTCGAAGCGCCCCACCGACGCGCCCTTCCGCGAGATCGAGACGCAGGTCGGCAACAACGGCCGCGTCCAGGCCCAGTTCGACGCCTCCGGCCCGCTGGCGGGCAACGACAACGTGCTCTACCGCATCACGGGCCTGGCGCGCGACGCCGACACCGACCTTCGCAGCGTGCCGGACGACCGCACCTTCATCGCGCCGGCGCTGACGCTGCGCTCCGACGACCGCAACACGCATCTGACGATCCTCGGCGAATATGCCGACATCACCACGGGCGGCAACGCCACCTATTTCAGCCGGAACGGCCGCCCGTCGAACCTGGAATCCAGCGATCCCGCCTTCGGCGACTTCGACCAGCAGCAGGGGCGCGTCGGCTACGAGTTCGAGCACCGCTTCGACGAGACGCTGACGATCCGCCAGAACCTGCGCTACGCCCATATCGACGCCGACGTGAAATACACCTCGATCGGTGCGATCTCGGCGGACGGCCTGACCGCGAGCCGCTCCACCGGCCGCATCGTCGACGACCTCGACTCGATCGCCGTCGACAACCAGGCCGAGCTGAAGTTCGACACCGGCGCGGTGGCGCACACGTTGCTCGGCGGGCTCGACTACAACCATGTCGACGTCGACGACAAGATCGGGCTCGGCTTCGCGCCGGACCTGAACCTCGTGACGCTGAACTACGGCCAGCAGTTCATCGCTTCGCCGGCGCTCGACTTCGTCGACACCACGACGCGCCAGAGCCAGACCGGCGTCTACCTGCAGGACCAGCTGGAATACGAGCGCTTCGTGCTGACGCTCGGCGGGCGCTACGACTGGCTCAGCCAGTCGGCCTTCAACACGCTCGCCGTCACGACGAGCGAGCAGGACGACCACAAGTTCTCGGGCCGGGCGGGCCTCTCCTATCTCTTCGACAACGGCCTCGCGCCCTATGTCAGCTACTCCACCTCGTTCGCCCCGGTGATCGGCAACAGCTTCAGCGGTGCGGCCTTCAGTCCGTCCGAAGGCGAGCAGGAGGAGATCGGCGTGAAGTACGCGCCGAGCGACGTGAACCTCTCGGTCAACGCCGCGCTCTTCCGCATCACGCAGACCAACGTCCTCGCCAGCGATCCCAACTACATCAACTTCCAGATCCAGCGCGGCGAGGTGGAGTCGCGCGGCTTCGAGCTGGAGGCGACCACGAGCCTGGCCGCCGGCCTCGACCTGACGGCGGCCTACACCTATCTCGACCTCGAGATCACCGAGGGCGACAACGCGGGCAACACGCCGTCGGGCATTCCCGCCCACCAGTTCTCGCTCTGGGGCGGCTACACCGTGCAGAGCGGCGCGGCGGACGGGCTTGGGCTCGGGGCGGGCCTGCGCTATCTCGGCACGAGCTGGGGCGACGACACCAACACGTTCCGCAACGATTCTCGCATCCTGATCGACGCCTCGCTCTCCTACGATTTCGGCAAGGCCAACGCGAAGCTCGAGGGCGTCAGCGCGCAGATCAACGCCAAGAACTTCTTCGACAAGCGCGCCGACAGCTGCCAGGGCGGCTTCTGCTACCGCGACGAGGGCCGAAACGTCATCGGCTCGCTGCGCTACCGGTTCTAGCCTCCCCCGCGTCGGTGCGGCCCCTTCGCGGCCGGGGCGCCCGCTAGCGCCCCGCCTTGGTGGCGGAGTGGAAGTCGGCGGGCTTGCCCGCCACCCATTTCACGAAGCGGGCCACCGTCTCGTTGTCGGTGAGCGGAATGCCCCCCTGTGCATGTCGCACGAGCTCGCTCGCCGTGAAGTTGGCGTCGATCGTCTCGCGGCAGATCGGATGCACGGCGACCGTGTCGCGCCCGCCCCGGCTCTTCGGAATGGGGTGGAAGCGATCCACCGTCTTGCCGAGCGGGCGCCCGCAGAGCCAGCAGGGCTCAGCCGGCGCGGCCCGCTCCGCCTCTTCGGTGACCCAGGGCTCGTCCCGGTTCTTGCGTGCCATGCCATGCCTTTCGTGCCGATCGGCGATCCCGCGGGGCCGCCGTCTCGCCGCGTGCCCTCTTCATGGGCGACTGATGGGTCGAACCCGCCCGGCCCGTCAAGCATGGCTTGCCCTCGTCCGCCCGCCGGGCGACGCCTCAGTGCGTCAGCGCGCGCACGTTGGCCGTGACGTCGCGAAGGCTCACCTCGCCTTTCGTCATCACCTGCGCCGCACTCTTCAGGCGGCTGCGCTCTTCCGGCGTCAGGTCGCGGGCCGAGAGCACGATCACCGGAATGTCGCCGCCGTCGGGGCGCGCCCGCAGCGCATGGAGGAAGGAGAAGCCGTCCATGACCGGCATGGTCAGGTCGAGAAGGATGACACGCGGCGGCGAGGCCGCGACGCGCTCCAGCGCCTCGCGCCCGTTGCCGGCCTCCGCCACCGTCCAGCCGTCGCGCTCCAGCGCATGGCGCACGCGCCCGCGCGCATCCGCGTCGTCGTCCACCACCAGCACGTCGCCGACCTCGCCGCGGAAGCGGTCCATCACCTGGCGGAAGCGGTCCCATTTCACCGGCTTGGCGACGTAGTCGGCGGCGCCGAGCGAGGAGGCAAGCGCCTGTTCGCTGACGAAGGTCACCATCACCACAGGAATTCCCGCCAGGTCCGGGTCGGCCTTCAGGCGCCCGAGCACCGTCCAGCCGTCCATGCCCGGCATCATCACGTCGAGGAGGATGGCGCGCGGGCGCATCTCCTTGGCGAGCGCCAGACCCGTGGCGCCGTCGGCGGCGGTCAGCGTCGCGAAGCCCTCGCGCGCCAGGAAGCGCGTCATCAGCTCGCGCTGCGCGGTGTCGTCGTCGATCACCAGCACCACGTGGCCCTCGCCCCCTTCGCCGAGCACGGGAACCTGCGCCTGCGCAAGGTCGTCGAGGATCGCGGCGGCCGGGTCCGGCGCGCTCGCGGGCAGCGTCAGCGTGAAGGTGCTGCCCTCGCCGGCGCGGCTCTCCACCGTCACGTCTCCGCCGAGCATGGCGCTGAAGGCACGGGTCAGCGACAGGCCGAGCCCGGTGCCGCCGAACTTGCGGGTGGTGGAGGCGTCGGCCTGGCTGAAGCGTTCGAACAGGCGTTCGAGCTGCTCGGGCGTCATGCCGATGCCGGTGTCGCGGATGGCGAAGACGAGCGTGTCGCCGCGGCGCGAGACGGCCAGCTCGATCTCGCCGTCCTGTGTGAACTTGGCGGCGTTGCTGAGGAGGTTGAGGAGGATCTGGCGCAGCTTGGTGACGTCGGACTGCATGGCGCCGGCGCCCGGCTCGACCCGCGTGGTCAGCCGGTTGCCCTTCTTCTCGGCCAGCCGCTGCGCGGTGGCCGCGACGTCGGCGACGATCTCGGCGACGTCGAAATCCTCGACATAGATGTCCATCTTGCCGCTCTCGACCTTCGACAGGTCGAGCACGTCGTTGATGAGGCCGAGAAGATGGCGGGCGTTGCTCTCGATCTTGCGGATGTCGCGCGCGAGGTCGGCGGCCGCCGCGCCCTCCTCGGCCTCCTCGATCAGCATCTCGGAATAGCCGATGATGGCCGAGAGCGGGGTGCGCAGCTCGTGGCTCATGTTGGCGAGGAACTGCGACTTGGCGACGTTGGCCTCTTCGGCCGCCTGCAGCGCGGCCTGGGCGGCGCGCTCGGCCAGGATCTGCGCCGTGGTCTCGCTGCACGCGCAGAAGAGGCCCACGACCTCGCCGCCCTCGTCGTAGACCGAGGTGTAGGAAAAGGCGAAATGCGCCTCGTCCAGCGCGCCGTTGCGCTCCACGAAGAGGGTGATGTCGTCGAAATGCACGGATTCGCCGGCAAAGACCTTGGCCACCAGCGGCTCGATCTCCCCCCAGATCTCGGCCCAGACCTCGCGGAAGGGCTGGCCGAGCGCGGCCGGATGCTTGCTCTGAAGGAGCGCGGCGTAGGCGTCGTTGTAGAGGAGCGTGCCCTCCTTCCCCCAGGTCACGTACATCGGCTGGCGCGAGGCGAGCATCAGCCCGACCAGCGTCTTGAGCGAGCGTTTCCAGGCGGCGGGGGGCCCGAGCGGCGTCTCGCTCCAGTCGAAGGAGCGGCAGCGGGCGGCCATCTCCCCCGTGCCGCCGAAGAAGCGGTTCGTCGTCATCGCGGATTCCACCTGAAGCTGGGCCGCGACGAAGCGTGCGGGCCTGAAGGCGGAACATAGGGGCCGCTGTGCCGCCAGAGAGGGGGGACGCGGGGGCGGCGCGTGAAAAAACCCTCGCCCCCTTCCGGACCGGCCGTCGCGGGGGCGAGGGCCGCACCTCGCGGACGATCAGCTCCGCGGGTTGAGGTTCTCGGGATCGTAGAGCGCCTTCGAGCCCACGGCCGCCACCTCCACCGGGTAGCGCTCGCCGAAATACTCGACCTCCAATGCGCGCCCGAGCACCGCATGATCGGCCGGCAGGTAGGCGAGCGCGATGTTGCGCCCGATCGAGGGGCCGTAGGCGATCGAGGTGGTGAAGGAGCGGCGCCCGAGTTCGTCCACCAGCGTCTCGCCGGTGGCGGGATCGAGCACCGGCAGGATGCCCACGGGATAGCGCGCGACGCCGGCGCGGTCGGTGTTGCCGGTCATCACGAGGGTGCAGAGCGTCGCCGGCTGCCTTTCACGGGCGCGGTATTCCAGGTGCCTGGCCTTGCCGCGGAAGTCGGCCTCCTTCACCTTCGGGCGCGCGAGATCGGCCTCGAAGAGATTGTATTCGGTGAGGAGGTCGGCGTTCTGCAGGCGCAGGCTCTTCTCCATGCGCCGCGAATTGGCATAGGTCTCGATGCCCACCGGCACCGCCCCGGTCGAGGCGAGCGCGTCCCACACCGCGAGCCCGTCGTCATAGGCGACGTGCAGCTCGAAGCCCTGCTCGCCGACATAGGAGATGCGGAAGGCCAAGACGTCGACGCCGGCGATGCGCACCGGCTTCAGCGCCGCGAAGGGGAAATTCGCGGCGTCTAGCGCGGCGGGATCCTCGACGATCCCCTGCAGCTTGGCGCGCGCGTTCGGGCCCCAGATGCCGACCGTGACGAGTTCGCTCGTGCGGTCGCGGATCGTCACGTCGAGGCCGCGCGCGCGCGCGGTCTCGGCGATGTAGTGGAAGTCGCGCGGCGCGGCGTCGGCGCCGTCCACCACGCGCAGGCGGTCGGCGAGGCGCAGCACGGTGAGGTCGGCGCGCACCATGCCTTCGTCGTCGAGGAAATGGGTGTAGATGCCCTTGTTCACGTTGGCATCCCCGCCGATGCGGGCGGCGCACAGCCATTCGAGCAGCGCGACGTGGTCGGGACCGGAGACCTCCAGCATGGCAAAATGCGAGAGGTTGATGATGCCGGCATCCTCGCTCATGGCGAGCTGCTCGGCGTTCGACACCCGCCAGAAGTGGCGCGCGTCCCACTCGTTGGTGCGCTCGGGGATGCGGTCGCCGTATTTCGCCAGCAGCGGCGCGTTGGCGGCGTAGCCGTGGGCGCGCTCCCAGCCGCCGAGTTCCATGAAGTGGCCGCCGAGCGCGACCTCGCGTTCGTGGAAGGGCGAGCGGCGCACGTCGCGCCCGAGCGAGAAGGGTTCGCGCGGGTGGACGGCGGGATTGTAGATCTTCTTCGCCGTCTCGGTGCAGCGCTCGTGGATCATCTCCTCGGTGAGCTGGTGCGGATAGAAGCGGGCGACGTCGATCGCGTGGTGGTCGATTTCGGTGCGCCCGTCC
This sequence comes from Aureimonas pseudogalii, assembly GCF_014196835.1. Classification (GTDB taxonomy): domain Bacteria; phylum Pseudomonadota; class Alphaproteobacteria; order Rhizobiales; family Rhizobiaceae; genus Aureimonas; species Aureimonas pseudogalii. Next base: position 144,985 of record NZ_JACIEK010000002.1, on the reverse strand, counting down.
GTCATCCAGTCGGCGATGAGCTTGCCGTAGGCCGGCCCGTCCTTCACCCAGATGGCGACGCAGTACCAGAGGCCCCGCACGGTGCGGCTCTCGCCGCAGGAGGGCCCGCCGTCCGAGGTGACCTGCAAGAGGCCGTTGAAGGAATGGCTCTCGTTGTAGCCGAGCTCGCCGAGGATCGGCGTCAGCTCGATGGCGCGCTCCAGCGGCTCGAGGATCTGCTCCATGTCGAGGTCGCGCTGCGAGGGCGAGAGCCGCGCCTCGCGCTTCGACAGGATGTCGCGGGGGTGGCAGAGACGCGGGTTCGTCTCCTCGTAATAGCCCCACTCGATCTGCCCGCCCTCGGCGGTGGTGGGGTCGCCGGTGTCGCGCATGTAGGCGGAGTTGCCCTGGTCGCGCATCAGCGGATAGCCGATCTCTTTGCCGGTGCCCGCGAACTCCTCGTAGGGCCCGAAGAAGGTCAGCGGGTGGTCCACCGGCATGACCGGCAGGTCCTCGCCCGCCATCTCGGCGATGAGCCGGCCCCAGATGCCCGCGCAGACCACGACGTGCTCGGCGCGGATCGTGCCGCGCGGCGTCACGACGCCCGCGATCCGCCCATTCTCGATGACGAGCGACTGCGCCGGCGTGTTGGCGAAGACCTTGAGCTTGCCCGCGGCCTCGGCCCGGTCGACCAGCTTGCCGGCCACCGTCTGCGAGCGCGGGATGACGAGCCCGGCGTCGGGATCCCAGAGGCCGCCCTGCACCTGGGCTTCCTCGATGAGGGGAAACTTCTCCTTGATCTCGGCGGGCTCGATCAGGCGCACGCGCGTGCCGAAGGCCTTGCCCGAGGAGACCTTGCGGCGGATCTCGTCCATCCGCGCGTCGTCGCCGACGCGCGCGACCTCCAGGCCGCCGACGCGGGCGTAATGGCCCATCTTCTCGAAGAAATCGATCGAGTAGAGCGTCGTCCAGCACGACAGGAAGTCGTGGCTGGTCGTGTAGCAGAAGTCGGAGGCATGCGCCGTGGAGCCGACGTCGGTCGGAATGCCGGAGGCGTCGATGCCGACGATGTCGTCCCAGCCGCGCTCGACCAGATGATGGGCAACGGAGGCGCCGACGATGCCGCCGAGCCCGATGATGACGACCTTCGCTTGCTTCGGAAACTCCGCCACGTCTGCCCTCGCTGCTGGTTGCTGGGGCTTATCCTATCGTCGCGAAGGCGCCCCGTGCTGTTCCCTTTGCGACATGGGCGAGTGGCGGCGCGACCAAATCGTCGCAGAGCTCGTCTCGTTGCCGTTGCCGGCGAGGCGGCCGGGCCCGGCCGCCCGGCGCCTCACAGCGCGGGGATGAGCCCGCCCTCCTCGAGCGCGTTCCAGAGTTCGGGCGGAATGGTCTGCTCGAACCAGGCGACGTTCTGCGTCACCTGCGCCGCGTTCTTCGCCCCGATCACCACGTTGGTGGCAGCGGGGTGGCGCAGCGGATACTGGATGGCGGCCGCCGCCAGCGGCACCTCGAAGGCCCGGCACGCCGCCTCCAGCCGCTCCACCCGCGCGACGATCTCGGCCGGCGCGTCGACGTAGTTGAACTTCTTGCGACCCGACGAGGAGGCGAGGATGCCGGAGTTGAAGACGCCGCCGATCACCAGATCCACCTCGCGCGCCAGGGCCTTCGGCAGGAACGTCTTCGCCGCGTCGTCGTCGAGCAGCGTGTAGCGCCCGGCGAGGAGACAGACGTCGAGATCGGTCTCCTCCATCGCGTCGGAGATCACCTGCCATTCGTTGACGCCGAGCCCGAACCCCGCGATCAGCCCGGCCGCCTTCAGTTCCTCCAGCGCCCGGAAGCCGCCGCCCGTCGTCAGCGCGCCCCAATGCTGGTCGTGCAGCGCGCCATGCGTGACGCGGCCGATGTCGTGGACGAAGAGGATGTCGAGCTTGGAGATCCCCGTGCGCTGGCGCGAGTCGTCGACCGAGCGCATCACGCCGTCGTAGGAATAGTCGAAGACCTCGCGGAACGAGAGGCCGTTGTTCCAGCCGGAATCGAACTCGTTCTTCGGCGGCTCGGGCGGCAGGGTGCGGCCCGGGCGCTCGAAGCTCATGAGGCGCCCGACCTTGGTCGAGACGGCGAAGGAGGACGGGTCCTCCTCGCGCAGCAACTCGCCCGTCAGGTGCTCGCAGCGCCCGAGCCCGTACATCGGCGCGGTGTCGAAATGGCGGATGCCGGCGTCCCAGGCGGCGCGCATGGCGGCGCGCGCGTCCTCGATCGCCACGGGCGTGTAGAGCCCGCCGAGCGGCGCGGTGCCCATGCCGAGCAGCGTCAGGTCGATCGCCGCGCGCTTCAGCCGGCGGGTGTCGGATGCCTTCATGATCGTCCGTCTTTCGATTCGATGGGCGTGCCCGCCCTCGTCGCAAGGGTGCCTGAGCGCACTGTGCACGCCGACGCCGCGCCGTCCAGCGGGCGCGGCAAGCCGACCGGCGCGGCGCGAACGGCCGCTGCCGGCGCCGGGGGACCGCGGGCTGCTGGAGGAACTGCGGCCGCGGCGGCCGCCTCCCCGATCTCGCGCCGACCTGTCTCCGAACGACCCGCCTCTCGTCAGCGACCCGGCGCCGGGATCGCGCCCGGTGGCAGCGGCTGGCTGCGCCGCGCCGCAGCCGGCTCGGTCCGCCGGGCCGGCAGCGCCATCGGCGCGGAAGCCGGCGCTGCGGCGGCGGCGCGAACGGGCGCGGCGCTTGGCGTGCGGGGTGCGGCGGCGGCGGGCGGGACGGGTCGCTCCACCCGGTCGGCGGTGACCCAGCCCGTGAGAATGCCCGACTCGATCCGCCGCCAGTCGCCCTTGCGGTCGGTGATGCGCCAGGCCCGGCCGGGCTCCAGCACCGTCCAGACCGGCGCGGCCGCCGATGGCACCGTGCGCAGCGGCAGCCCCCCGGATGCGGCGGCCGGCGCGGGAACGGGGGTGGCGGTGCGCCGGGCGTCCGAGCGTGTCTCCACCGCCATGGGGGACCGCGCGGGCCCGGCCGGGCGCGGAGCGGGCAGCGCCGCGGGAACGACGAGCGGCGCGGGAACGCCGCGGGCCGCCTCGCGCGCCAACTCCGGCCGGGACCGGGGCACGCCGCCCGAGGCGACGGCCCTCGGCACGTCGGCCTGCGTGCCGCGCGGCGGCGCGGCGTCGGGCGTCCGCGACCTGGATGGCTGCACCGAGCGGCTCTCGGGCGCCGCGGCCGCGCGCGAACGCGGGCCGGCGCGCTCGTCCGGCGCGCGCCAGAGCGCCTCCAGCCGGGCCGGCGCCGCGATCACGGCGTCGCGGTGGTCGAAGCCGATCCAGCCGAGCGCCGCGCAGCCGGCGAGCCACCACGTCCAGCCGACGCCGCCGCCGGTGCGACCGGCCGCGCCGGCGGCGCGGCCGGTCTTCTTCTTCGGTGCCGTCCGGCGCGGCTTTCGCTGGGTCATGGCGGCGGCCCTCCAGGCGCGAATCGTGGTCAACCGATCCTGACGCGAGAAGGTGCACAAGCGATAAAGAGAGATCCCGGGCCACGGGCGTTCAGGTGTCGAAATTTTGGCCGCCGGGCCCTCGGGCGGTGGGGTCTCGCAGGCGCGCCGCCGCAATGCCGACGCTGCGCGTCGCCGGGAGGGCCCAGCACCGCGTTTCACGTGTGACGGTCCGGTCCGATGCGTCCCGCCGCAGGCGACGGCGCGGGAGAACGCCTGATCCCGCTGGCGCAGCGCCCGGTGCCGAGGATGCGCCGGCCTCAGTCCACCTTCGGCGGATAGCGATGACGCCCGCCGTTCGGGTCTTCCACCTGCCAGCCCTCGCCCTCACTCGCCAGATAGCCCGGCCCCACCGGCACCTTGCCATGGCCGCCGGGAATGTCGAGCACGTAGGTCGGCTGGGCCAGGCCGGAGAGACGGCCGCGCAGCACGCGCATCAGCGCCTGACCCTCGTCGATCGTGGTGCGCAGGTGCGCGGTGCCGGGGGCGAGATCCCCCTGGTGCAGGTAGTAGGGCTTGACCCGGTTCTCGACGAAGGCCCGCATCAGCGCCTCCAAGGACGCCGCGTCGTCGTTGATCCCGGCGAGCAGCACGCTCTGGCTGACCATGGGAATGCCGGCATCCACCAGCCGCGCCACCGCCGCGCGCGCGGCGGGGGTGAACTCGCTCGCGTGGTTGGCATGGAGAGCCACGAACACCGCCCTGCCGAAGCGCTTCAGGGCTTCCACCAGCGCGGCGTCGACGCGCGCCGGCTCCACCACGGGCACGCGCGTGTGGAGGCGCAGCACCCGCACGTGGTCGATCGCCCCCAGCGCCTCGGCGATGGCGCCGAGACGCCGCGGCGAGAGCACGAACGGATCGCCCCCGGTGACCACCACCTCCCAGATGCGCTCGTCGCCGCGGATATAGTCGAGCGCCGCCGTGAGCTCGGCGTCGGTCAGGCTGCCCGCGCCCCCCGGCCCCACCACCTCGCGGCGAAAGCAGAAGCGGCAGTAGACGGGGCAGACATGCAGCGGCTTCAGAAGCACGCGGTCGGGGTAGCGGTGGACGATGCCCACCACCGGCGCATGCGCCTCGTCGCCGATCGGGTCGGCGAGATCGCCGGGCGCGGCCAGAAGCTCCTCCTCGCGCGGCAGGAACTGGCGGCCGATCGCGTCGTCGGGATGCTCGATGAGCGCCGCCATGTCGGCGGTCACCGAAACGGCGTACCGCTCGGCGACACGCTCCAGGGCGGCGCGGCTCGTCGGCGAGACCAGCCCGGCCTGCGCCAGCGCCGCGACGCTGCGCAGGGGCGCCCCGGCCTTCGGGCTCGCCGGCGGGCTCATCGCCCGGCCTCCGCCACCGGCGTCCAGATCACGTCCTCGACCCGCTCGGCGCCGACGCAGAGCATCGCCAGCCGGTCGAAGCCGAGCGCGATGCCGCTCGCCTCGGGCATGGCGCCGAGCGCTTTGAGAAAATCCTCGTCCAGCGGATAGCGCTCGCCGTAGACGCGGTCCTTCTCGTCCATCTCGGCGGCGAAGCGCCGGCGCTGCTCGGCGGCGTCCGTCAGCTCGCCGAAGGCGTTGGCAAGTTCCACGCCGCAAGCATAGAGCTCGAAGCGCTCGGCGACGCGCGGGTCGGCGGCGCTCGGGCGGGCCAGCGCGGCCTCCGCGATCGGATAGTCGTGGAGGATCGTGGCGCGCCCGAGCCCGAGCCGCGGCTCCACCCGCTCGGTCATCACGCGGGCGAAGAGGTCGCTCCAGGTGTCGTCGTCGGCAAGCCGCATGCCGCAGGCGCGCACGCCGGCCGCCAGCGCGGCACGGTCGGTGGCGCCGCCCGGCTCCAGCGTCGCGAGGAGATCGATGCCGGCGAAGCGCCGGAAAGCTTGCGCGACCGCGAGGCGCTCGGGCTCGGCGAAGGGATCGGCCTCGCGCCCGCGAAACCGGAAGCGCGTGGCGCCGGCTTCGCTTGCGGCGAGCGCCAGCAGCGCCGCGCAGTCCGCCATCAGCGCCTCGTAGGGCTCGCCCGCGCGGTACCATTCGAGCATCGTGAACTCGGGATGGTGCAGCGCCGTGCGCTCGCCGTTGCGATAGACGGGCGCGAAGGTGACCAGCCGCCGCTCGCCGGCCGCCAGCAGCTTCTTGCAGGCGAATTCCGGCGAGGTGTGGAGATAGAGCGCCTGCCGCTCGCCACCGAGCGTCCACCCCTGCGTCCCGAAGGCGTGGAGATGGGCCTCGTTGCCGGGCGAGACCTGCAGCGCGGCGGTCTCCACCTCGACGAAGCCGCGCGCGGCGAAGAAGCCGCGGAACGCCGCCTTGATGCGGTTGCGCGCGAGAAGCCGCGGCCGGCGGTCGGCATGGACGGCGGGCGTCCACCAGGGCGAGGCGTCGGTCATGTCGTCAGGGCTCGCGGCGCAAGGAGGACGGGCGGGATCGGCAGGGGCGGGCGGGAGAGCGACGCGGCGGGTGGATCGAGGCCGAGGCGCCGCGCGGCGCCGTCGCCAGGGTATCCGAACCGAAAATCCATTCCCGTTTTCCGGCCGATGCTGTAGGCCCCGTCCGAGGGCCGTCGCGGCCACCCGCCCATCCATGCCATCTGATTAGGAATTCGCCCGTGAAGGTGATCGCCAGTTCGCTCCGCAAAGGCAACGTCGTGGAACGGGAGGACGGCAAGCTCTACGTCATCCTCTTCGCCGAGAACATCCATCCTGGCAAGGGCACGCCGGTGACGCAGCTCGACATGCGCCGCATCGCCGACGGCGTGAAGGTGTCGGAGCGCTACCGCACCACCGAGCAGGTGGAGCGCGCCTTCGTGGAGGAGCGCGAGCACACGTTCCTCTACAATGACGGCGACGGCTACCACTTCATGAACCCCGAGTCGTTCGACCAGGTGGCGGTGCCCGAGAGCATCGTCGGCGACCAGGCGCCCTATCTCATCGAGAACATGCCGGTGCAGGTCGCCCTCTACAACGGCCTCGCCATCTCGATCGAGCTGCCGCAGCGCGTCACCTTCGAGGTGGTCGAGACCGAGCCGACCACGAAGGGCCAGACCGCCTCCTCCTCCTACAAGCCGGCGGTGCTCTCCAACGGCGTGCGCACGCTCGTTCCCCCGCACATCGCGGTCGGCACCCGCGTCGTGGTGATGACGGCGGACGGCTCCTACGTCGAGCGCGCCAAGGACTGAGCGGCGGCGGGGCTCAGCCCCCCTTCCCCGCTCCCGACAAATTTCCGGGGCCCCGCGCTGGACCCCGGCACCGTCTCGCGCGTTTCGGTCGTCCAACAACGGAGATGCCCGATGGCCGACCGCACGCTGCACGACCTCTCGAAGACGATGGCGGACATCGACTTCGCCATGCTCTCGACCCGCACCGAGGGCGGCGACATCGCGTCCCGGCCGATGTCGAACAACGGCGACGTCGAATATGACGGCGACTCGTTCTTCTTCTCCTACGGCAACGCCCGCACGATCTCCGACATCGAGCGCGACCCGAAGGTCGGCCTCTCCTTCGCCGGCCGCAAGGGCATCGTCGGACAGCGCCCGTTCTTCATCTCCGTGGAAGGCCGGGCCGAGCTGATCCGCGACAAGGCCGCCTTCGCCGAGCACTGGACCAAGGATCTCGACTACTGGTTCAAGGACGGCATCGACACGCCCGGCATCGTCCTCATCAAGGTCCACGCCTCGCGCGTGCACTGGTGGGACGGCGAGGACGAGGGCGAGATCAAGGTCTAAGGCCGCAAAGGCTCGCCGTGGCGCGGGAGCCTGCGATACTCGTGGGGAACCGAGCTCGGTCGCCCGGTTCCAAAGAGATCGCCGAAGGGCGGTGAGACGGACGACGGTGCCGCTCTTCGGCGCCGTCGCCCTCACGGTCCTTCGACGCGCGACACCTTCGGAGCCGTTCCCGCACGCTCGCAACGACTCCCGAATGCGATCTTAGCGGATCGCTAACCATGACGGCGCATTCTCGACCGGCTCCCTCCCGAGCCCGACCGGTCGAGTTTTCAGCGCACGCCATGACCCCGAGCCACGACATCCCGACATCTCCGCGCAAAGCCCGACGCCCGAAGGCCCGCAAGCGCACGGCCCGCTCCGCGATCCAACTGCGTGGTGCCGCCTGTTCGATGGCGCTTCTCGCTGCGATGGTGGCCGGCGCGTCGCCGACCGACGTCGAGCCCACCCGCTCGGCGCTCATGGCTCGGTCGGCATCGTCGATCGCTCTCGACGCGGCGTCCAATGGACGCTCGCCTCGCCTCCCCCACTCCCCGGCGCAGGCCGTGCTTCCGCCGCAAGGGGCCGCGCCCATGCTTGACGCCGCCCCGCCGCCTCGGGCCGACGCGCACCTCGTCCTCGCGATGACCACCCTGTCGATGCGCCACGCGGCCACCGCGGCAATCGCGACCCATCGGCTCGACAGGCCCGATGCCGCGATCGCCGCGCGTTTCGCCTCGATCTCGGGCACGCCGGTCGCCGATTTCGTCGTGGCGGATGCGCGGGATCGGCCATCGCCGGTTCAAGCAGACATTTCGGCCGCATCGGCGGCGGAAGGCACCGACGCGACACGTGCCAGTGTCGCAGGCGAGGTCGAGATGGCCCTGCTGAGCGTGCCGCTTCCGACGCGTCGTCCGGTCATGGCCCCCCTCGCTCCGGCGGCGCCCCAACCCGTCGCCCCGCGCCGAACCGCAGAGGCTCCGCCGGCCGAGCCGCGCGCCGTTCCGCTTCTGGCCTATGCGCGGCCCGATGCGGGAAGCTTGTCGATGCCGGACATCGAGCTCGCGCCCACGCCCGGCACGCAGAACCCGAGATTGGAGCGGGGCACGGCGATCTACGACATCTCGGCCGCGGCCGTCTATCTGCCGAACGGGGAGCGCCTGGAGGCCCATTCGGGGTTGGGCGCGATGCGCGACGACGTTCGCTTCGTGCGCGAGAAGATGCGCGGACCGACGCCGCCGCACATCTACGACCTCACCTTGCGCGAGAGCCTGTTCCACGGCGTCCAGGCGCTGCGGCTCAACCCGGTGGGCGGCCAGCGCAACGTCCACAACCGCGTCGGCCTGCTCGCCCACACCTACATGCTCGGGCCACGGGGCGACTCCAATGGCTGCGTCTCGATCAAGGACTACAAGCGGTTCCTCGCCGCGTATCGGCGCGGCGAGATCCGGCGACTCAAGGTGGTCGACAAGCTCGATGCGGCGAGCACGCCGAAATCCTCGCTGCTGGCCCGCTTCTTCCGCACCTGAAGGGCACCCCGAGGACGCCAAACCCATCGCGATGGAACGGCGATCTCCGAAAGGCGATCGGCGCCGCGGAAGCCCCGGCCCTCAGTGCCCGACGCTCAGGGCCTCCTCCGGCTCGGCCGCGGCCGCCGGCTTGGCTGCCGCGGCATGCGCCACGCGCGGCACCAGAAGCGTCAGCGCCAGCGTGGCGCAGGCGATGGCGAAGACGCCCCAGAAGGTGAGATGCAAGGAGGCCTCCAGCGCCCCGCGCGCGAGCGCGTCGGCAGCGAGCGACCCGGCACCATCGAGCAGCGTGCGGATGCGCTCGAAATCCACCGCGCCGCCGGCCGCGTTCGCGAGCCCGACGTTGAACACCGCGCCGAGCGCCGCCGCGCCGAGTGTGCTCCCGAGATTGCGCGCGAAGATGTTGGACGAGGTCGCCGCGCCGCGCTCGCTCCAGCCGACGCTCCCCTGCACGATGACGATCGCGGACGTCGACAGGAAGCCCATGCCAAGGCCCATCACGGCCGAACCGACGGCAGCGAGGACCGGCGAGGAGCCAGCGCCCAGCACCACGAAGGCGGTGGCGCCGATCGGCAGCATGGCGGCGCCGAAGAGCATGGTCGGCTTCAGCCCGAAGCGGCCGAAATTCTTCGCCGCAACCGTCGCCCCGATCGGCCAGCCCAGCACCATCGCGGTGAGCGTGAAACCGGCGATGAGCGCCGACTGGCCGAGCACGCCTTGCACGTACATCGGCAGGAAGGTGGTGAGGCCGATCACCGACATGCCCGAGAGCAGCGTCGCGGCGTTCACCGTCAGCAGCGTGCGCCGCGCCCAGAGCTTGAGGTCCATCATCGGATCGCGCGCCCGGCTCTCGCGCCAGAAGAAGGCCGCGCCGCTGACGAGGCACAGCGCGAAGGCCGCGAGAACCGTGCCCCCGCCGGCGCTGCCGAACTCGGTCAGCGCCACCATCAGCGCGGCCACCGCCACCGTGAAGAGCGCCGCGCCCGCGAAATCCAGCGAGCGCTCGCGTGGCGCCACCTCCTCGCGCAGGAAGCGCAGAAAGAAGACCGCGGCGAGAAGCCCGATCGGCAGGTTCATCCAGAAGATCCAGGACCAGGAGAGATCCTCGATGATCAGCCCACCCGCGAAGGGACCGACCACCGACGAGATGCCCCAGACGCTGGCGAGATAGCCCTGGATCTTGCCACGCTCCTCCACCGTGTAGAGATCGCCGATCACGGTGAGGCCGACCGGCTGGATGGCGCCCGCACCGATGCCCTGCATCAGGCGGAAGAGGATGAGCGAGGGCATCGACCAGGCGAAGCCGCAGAGGACCGAGCCGACGAGGAACACCGCGATGCCCGCCAGCAGAACGGGCTTGCGGCCGAACGTGTCGGCGAGCTTGCCGAAGATCACCGTGGTGGCGGTCTGCGCCAGGAGGAAGGACGAGAACACCCAGGAATAGAGATGGAGGTCGCCGAGCTGGCCGGCGATCTGCGGCATGGCGGTGGAGACGATCGTCGCCTCGATCGCGATCATCGCCATCGAGGCCATCACGGCCGCGAGGATCAGCGGACGGCGCGTGGCGGCGGGTCGGGTCGGGAGATGGGACATGGAAAGCCGATCGGATGGAGTCGCGGACGGTCCCGTCGTCCGGCGGGAGGACACAACCGGTAAGGAAGGCTGATGAACCGGATCCCTACACCCGCGCACCGCCCTCCGCCAGCGCAAGATGGGACGCAGCGACCGGGCGGCGAGGCCGGGGCGGCATCGGCGGCCCTCGTCTCGTCGAAATCGTTTCCCCGCCGGTGCAAATCCGCTAAGCGGGCACGGGATGCGTCGCCGCACCGCAACTCGTCGCCATCTGCCACCTGCCTTGGGTCACCCGCCTCGGGCCACCCGGAGTTTTCCATGACGATCCGCGTCCACAAGGGCGATCTGCCCGATCTCGCCCGCTACACCGGCTCGGTCGCCATCGACACCGAGACGCTGGGGCTCGACACGCGGCGCGACCGGCTCTGCGTGGTGCAGCTTTCGCCCGGCGACGGCACCGCCGACATCGTGCAGATCGCCAAGGGGCAGCGCGCCGCGCCGAACCTGCAGGCGCTGCTGGCCGACCGCTCGAAGACCAAGATCTTCCACTACGCGCGCTTCGACATCGCCGCACTCTTCCATGCCTTCGGCACGATGACCGACGGCATCTTCTGCACCAAGATCGCCTCGCGGCTGGTGCGCACCTACACCGACCGGCACGGGCTGAAGGATCTCGCCAAGGAGCTGATCGGCGTCGACCTCTCCAAGCAGCAGCAGTCCTCGGACTGGGCGGCGGAGACGCTGACCCCGGCGCAGCTCGATTATGCCGCCTCCGACGTCCTCTATCTCCACGACATGATGGGCGTGCTTCTGAAGCGCCTGGAGCGCGAGGAGCGCCTGGATCTCGCCCGCGCCTCGTTCGACTACCTTCCCACGCGCGCCAAGCTCGATCTCCTCGGCTGGGACGAGGAGGACATCTTCTCCCATTCCGTGGCGCGCTGAGCCTTCGCCGGGCCGCTCGCGCAATCACCCGTTCGTGTCGCAGGATCACGCGAACGGGTCGGGATATCGCCGGTCGGGTGGCCCGTTCGCAACGTTTCATTCACATCTTCTTCGACTTGTCTTCAATTGGAGCGAATCCTCGAACGCTCCCTCCATGCCTCCCGGGCCATTCTTCCCGTGGGTCGCGGCGATGATCGCGCGACGTCCGACATCGAGGGGATGAAGGCATGAGCATCGAAGACCGTCACGAGATCGCCGAGCGCGCCTTCGTCCACCACGAGGAGCGCTCGTTCCGCGACCGCGCGCGAGCCGACCGCGACGTCGGCCTCTGGGCCGCCGGCCATCTCGGCCTCGGCGGCGAGGCGGCGCAAGCCTACGCCACGGGCATCATGAATGCCGGCGTCGCCAGCCGCGACGGGCGCGGCGGCTTCGACCGGGCGGTGGCCGATCTCCGCGCGACGCCGGTGAATGTCGAGATGGTGCGCACGCGCTATGCGATGGCGATGGCCTCGACGCCGGGTGCGCTCTTCGCAACCTACGAGGTCGGCGCCGCCGCGCCGCACTGAGGGCCGGCGAGCCGACGCGCTCCATCCGGGGGGGCGGGAGTGCGTCGCGCGCTATTCGAAGATCGGCACCTGCGGCGCGGCCTCGCGCGGCAGCACGCCGCGAAGTCGCGGGTCGTCGGCGATCTCGATCTCCTGCGCGATCGCCGCGAAGCCGGTGCGGCGGTAGAAATCCAGCGCCTTCGGGTGATCCAGCGTGTTGGTGTGGAGCCACAGGCGCCCGACGCCGCGATCGAAGGCGGTGCGCACGGCGTGGTTCATCAGCCGGCGCGCGGCACCCGTGCCCTGCAGGGCCGCCGCGACGCCGAAATACTTGATCTCGCAGACGCCGGCTTCGCTGAAATCCATTTCGAGCAGGCCGAGATCCTCGCCCGCCACCCGGTAGGCGAAGAGCGCGGTGGTCTCGCGCGCCAGAAGCGCGCCGAGCTCGGCCTCGTCCATGTAGAGGCGCGAGAACCAGAGATGGTCGGCGCCGACCCGGCGGTAGAGCGCCAGATAGGCTGGGGGCAAGACCGCACCGAGATCCACCACCGCGCCGGGAAGCCCTTGCGGCTCCGGGCGCAGCGCGGGCCGTGTGCGCATCTCGAGCGTCGTGGCGATCGCCGAGACCTTGCCGCGGGGAATGGCGGTGAAACGGGGAAGTTCATCCATGGGACATCCGGCGGGCCGCGCTCGTTGAAGGCGCTGCCTTCGCATGCGCGCCGCGCTGCCGCAAGCGCGCCTTCGTCTCCCGCCTTGTCCGACGGGAACCCGGCGCGCTCCCGGCGGTTGGCCTTCGTCGAGGAGGACACGCAATGAGCCAGGACGCGAACGAGACGAAGCGGAGCGACGCCGCGACATCACCCGCGGAAGCCCAGAACAGCGGCCCGCCGCATCGAACGCCGCCGGGTCGGCGGGAACCCGCAGGTGGTGCACACGAGCCCGCGGCGGCGGCAGAACCGAAGCTTCCCGCGAACGGAAAACCCGAGCTTCGCGACGACGCTTGAGGTCTGATCGGCCGGCGTGCGATGTCGCGGGAGACATTCCCGCGAGGCAGCATATGTCCTCGCCTGCGTATCGATCGAGAATGGTGTGTCCGACGCGCCCTGCCGCGGGAGCGCCCGACAGGCAGTCTCCACCCGCCCCTCCGGGCTAACGGCGGCATGTCACCGACCCCTTCGCGCGTGCCGGATCGCTTTTTCTGCGGCCAAGCCGGACGGAATTCGCTCTGCGGTTCGTCCGGTGAAACCTCAGTGCCGCTCGCCGGAGGCCGGGCCCGGAAGCGTGCGCATCGCCATCCTGTCCCGCGTCGGCTCGGGAGCGCCGGGGTCGCCGCGTGCCGGCCGGTCGCGGCGCCGGCCGATGACGAGATAGGCGAGCGCGAGGTATCCGGCCTGCAGCACGACGAGCGCGATGCCGACATAGAGCAGCAGGAACCAGGAGCCGCCCCAGAGCGCCGTGGCGACGAGCGCGAAGGTCGCGATGGCGAGGGTCATGGACACCGCGAAGGTCAGAACATGCATCGGCCATCTCCCGTCGGGGGCGTGGGTGGGGCAGCGAAACGCACCGCCGCGAGCGGGGTCGCGCCAGGCCTCACGGCTTCAGCGAGCGCGCGAGGTTGACGAGATCGATCTGCCGATGCGTGCCCGTCTTGCTGAACACGTGCTTGATGTGGGAGCGGACGGTCTCGTAGGAGACGCCGCGCTCGCGCGCGACCTCGCGAAGGCTGCGCCCGAGAAGGAGGAGATCGACGAGTTCGGATTCCGACCGCGTCAGCCCGAACCGCTGCGTCATCAGATCGGGCGGCGACACCGCCGCGACGCTCATGCGCTCGAGCTTCAGGACGACGGTGGCCTCGGAAACGATCGCCGGGCCGCTGGCCAGCGCTCGGCGAACGGCGGTCAGCGAGACGATGAGCGGCGGGGCGCCGGACCGGCGCCGGAGCCGGATCTCGGGCCTTTGAACCGGTCCGGTGCCGGGCGGCTCGGCCGCGAGCGCCAGAAGCGCGTCCAGTTCCCGCTGATCCGGCGCATGGGAGGCGCGCAGATGCTCGCCTTCGAGTTGCAGCCCGTCGCGCGCCGCCAGAATTTGCGAGGCCAACTGATTGACCGAGCGCACCATTCCTCGGGGCGTGGCGGTCACGATGGCCGTCGCCAGCGCGTCGAACGCCTGATGAAGCGCCTCGATCTCGGCCTGGACGTCCTCCAGCCGGGCTCGCCACTGAAGGCCTCCTCCCGGTCCGCCGACGGCGTCGGCAGCCGGTCGCGCGTCGCGCCGCTCGACGTGCCGCGTCGGCAGGTGCCGGTCCGCCTCGTCCGAACCGCCCTGCGCGGGGGTCTCGTCCGACAACGCTTGAGGCCGTGCCGCCCAGGCGACGGCCGGATGCGCCTCGGCCAGCGGGCTCTCGCAGGTCGAAGGGCGTTCGGTCATCGGCATCCCGCTCCCGCCTTGGCGGGATGGACGGCCATGGCGGCGGCAACGTTCGTCGGATGTCGGTCTCGTCGCAAGACTAGATCCTTGGCGATTCGGAAAGCGGATAGCGGACCGGGTTCGGGCGGGTTCGATTGGCCGAGCCGAACGCGGCCGGCACGAACGCGATCACACGGTAGATCCGATGGGCCACGGACCCCATCCAGAAGAATGCGCGCAGGAGCGGGCGCCCCAGTCCTTCGATGTCCTCGATCATGGCGCCAGGGCCTCCTTCTCCCAGGACCGCTCCCAGACGGGCTTCGGTCACCGACACACGCAACACAAGAATTTCTATGTCCTTCGACGACTAGGAAACGATAGGGGTGATATACGGCCCCGGCATCACCCGTTTGGGTGGAGTAAGCGGCTTTTTACCCTACCGCGCGATTTATTTTTATCGCAACGCAACACTCTGACGATAATGCTCAATTACGATTTAACTCCTGCGCTTCGGTCTCGTCCGGCACAACCCTGAATTTTGACGTTCGTCACCATGCGACGGGTTCGATCTCGTAGCCGCCCACACGCCAATGGCGTGGGACGAAGCCGTCCGTCAGCCGATCGACCCTCGCAGAGCCTGCGCCCTCCATACTCGGAGACGGCCGCCGCTGGGGCGGCGAGGCTCAACGCGCGCGAGACCGATGCCGGGAGGCGATGCCGGCCAATGCGCAGGCCACCCTACCTGAAGTGGGATCGCCGGCATCGGCGGCCGCCGAACCGCAGGCAACGTCGCCCACGCGATCGACGCGAGATCGGTGGGCAGCCTTCGATCCTGGTTCGGCTCAACCCGAAGTCGGCGCACGAAAAAACCCGCGGTGGCGACACCGCGGGTTTCCTTCAAGTCACGAAGATCGGTGGCGACCCCTTGCGGGATCGCGGCGCCGCGGCTGCGGCTTACTGCTCTTCGCGGTTCTTCATCGCGGCGGCGAGGATGTCGCCGAGCGAGGCGCCGGAGTCGGTCGAGCCGTACTGAGCCACGGCCTCCTTCTCTTCGGCGATCTGCATCGCCTTGATCGACACGCCGACGCGACGCGCCTTCTTGTCGAACTGGGTGACGCGGGCGTCGACCTTCTGACCGACCTGGAACTTCTCCGGGCGCTGGTCGTCGCGATCGCGGCCGAGATCGTTGCGGCGAATGAAGGACGTGTACTCGGTGTCGACGATCGCGACCTCGATGCCGCCCTCGTTGACGCTCGTCACCTCGCAGGTGACGACCGCGCCGCGGCGCAGTTCACCCGGCTCGGACGCCGAAGCGGTGCCGGCCGCCGAACCCTGCGATTCGCCGCCGACCTGCTTGATGCCGAGCGAGATGCGCTCCTTGTCGACGTCGACGTCGAGGACCTGCGCCTTGACGACGTCGCCCTTGTTGTACTCCTCGATCACCTGCTCGCCCGGACGCGACCAGTCGAGGTCGGAGAGATGGACCATGCCGTCCACGTCGCCTTCCAGGCCGATGAACAGGCCGAACTCGGTCTTGTTCTTGACCTCGCCCTCGACGAGCGTGCCCACCGGGAACATGTCGCGGAACGCTTCCCAGGGGTTCTGGAGCGTCTGCTTGAGGCCGAGGGAGATGCGGCGCTTGACCGGATCGACCTCGAGCACGACCACTTCGACTTCCTGCGAGGTCGAGAGGATCTTGCCGGGATGAACGTTCTTCTTGGTCCAGGACATCTCGGAGACGTGGATGAGTCCCTCGATGCCCGGCTCCAGCTCGACGAACGCGCCGTAGTCGGTGATGTTGGTGACGCGACCCGAGACCTTGACGCCCATCGGGTACTTGACACCGATGCCTTCCCAGGGATCGGCCTCGAGCTGCTTCATGCCGAGCGAGATGCGGTGCGTGTCCTGGTTGATGCGGATGATCTGGACCTTGACGGTCTGGCCGATCTGCAGGATCTCGGTCGGGTGGTTGACGCGGCGCCAGGCCATGTCGGTGACGTGCAGCAGGCCGTCGATGCCGCCGAGGTCGACGAACGCGCCGTAGTCGGTGATGTTCTTCACGACGCCCTCGACGACCTGACCCTCTTCGAGGTTCTGGACGATCTCGGAGCGCTGCTCGGCGCGCGACTCTTCGAGGACGGTGCGGCGCGAGACGACGATGTTGCCGCGGCGCTTGTCCATCTTGAGGATCTGGAAGGGCTGCGGCGTGTTCATCAACGGGCCGACGTCGCGGATCGGACGGATGTCGACCTGGGAGCGCGGCAGGAAGGCCACGGCGCCGTCGAGGTCGACCGTGAAGCCGCCCTTGACCTGGTTGAAGATCTGGCCCTCAACCTTTTCGTTGTTGTTGAACTTGACCTCGAGCTTGACCCAGCTCTCCTCGCGGCGCGCCTTGTCGCGCGACAGGACGGCTTCGCCCAGCGCGTTCTCGATGCGCTCGACATAGACCTCGACGATGTCGCCGACCTTCAGCTCGCCGCCGATGCGGCCGCCGAACTCCTTGAGGGCGACGCGGCCCTCGACCTTCAGGCCGGCGTCGATGACGGCCATGTCCTTCTCGATCGCCACGACCGTTCCCTTGACCACGGCGCCTTCGGCGACATCGTGCTCGTGGAAGGAGGCTTCGAGAAGCGACGCGAAATCATCGCGCGACATTTGTGCGTTGGACATTCGTTCTCCTTGGGACCTCCGGCCGGAGCCGGAAGCGTCGCGCCGTATCGGGTTCGCGTTTCGGGTGCCGCGGGCAGGTCCCGTCCCGGATCCGCTTCCCAGGGAAAGCCTCGTGGATCTCGAAGGACACGGAGCGCGGCTCGCTTGGCGAACCCTCGTCCGTCTTGGCGCGGTGGACCGGCCTCTGGCGGTGTTGGTCTGCGTGGCGAAAGCCCGAACCGCCGTGGCGGATCACGCTCTCGAAACGGTCATCGAGACGCCTTTGCGCCGCCCTTCCGCTCACCTGTGGCGAGAGAACGACGGCCATCTGGCATTCCGTCCCGTCAATGTGGCGCCTGATCGACGATCGCGCAAGCGGCCCGGAACGCCGTCTCTATATCCAATTCGCTGGTGTCGAGCAAGCGCGCGTCGGCGGCGGGCTTCAGCGGCGCGGCGGCGCGGCCGGCGTCGCGCGCGTCGCGCTCGCGCACCTCGGCGAGGATGCGCTCGTACTCGACCGTGCGGCCCTTGGCGGCGAGCTCGTCGGTGCGCCGGCGCGCCCGCACCTCGGCCGACGCCGTGACGAAGATCTTCACCCGCGCGCCCGGACAGATCACCGTGCCGATGTCGCGCCCGTCGAGCACCGCGCCGCGCGGATCGGCCGCAAAGGCGCGCTGGAAGGCCTCGAGCGCGGCGCGCACCGGCGGATGGGCGGCGACGCGCGAGGCGAGCTCGCCGGCCTCGCGACCGCGCAATGCCGCCTCGTCGATGGCGCCGGCATCGAGCGCGCGCGCCACCGCGCCGGCGGCCTCGGCATCGTCGAGATCGACGCCCTGCTCGTCGGCGAGCCGCCCGACGGCGCGGTAGAGGAGCCCGGTGTCGAGATAGGGCAGCCCGTAATGGGCCGCGAGGCGCTTGGCGAGCGTGCCCTTGCCGGCGGCCGCCGGGCCGTCGATGGCGATGGTCAGCGGCGCGGCGATCGGGAGCGGTGTCATCGGCGGATCCTCAAGCTTCGGCGCATCGACGCTCGGCCGGGTCGCGGCCGCCGGCAGGGATAGCCGCCGGGCGTCGCTGCGTCCATCGCCGGAGGGGATCAGTCGCCGCCGCCGCCGCCATCCCCGCCGCCGCCATCCCCACCATCTGAGGCATCGCCGTCGGGCGCGGCGGGCTCGTCGTGCCGGCGCACGCCCGTCGCCCCGCCGGCGATGCCGCCGTCACCGCCCTCACCCGCGCCGGCCGGCCGGTCGCGCCGCCGCTCTCGCGTGCCGAAGCGCAGCGGCTCGTCGCGCACCGCCGCGAAGGCGCCGGCGAGCGCGGCCGCGACGCCGAACAGGCGCCCGAGCACGAAGGGGATCGTCAGGAAGAAGAGGATCGCGGCGATCGAGCCGGCGAACCAGAGGAGCGAGAGCGCGGTGCGCAGCGTGCCGCTCGAGGCGGTCTCGCCGGCCAAAGGCGAGGCGCCGGCCAGCCGGTAGAGCATGGCCGGCCCGAGCACGAGCGGCAGGACGAGCTTCGGCCAGACGAGCGCCAGACGCCCCCGCGCGTCGGCCAGCCCCGCCGCACGGGCCGCGCGGTGCAGCCCGCCCGCCACCTGCCGGCCGTAGACGAAGGCGAGCGGCGCGAAGAAGACGAGGGCGAGAAGCGCGGCCGCCAGATTGCTCAACGCCGGGCCTCCCGTAGATGCCGCCCGGCCGGCGTCAGCTCGCCGGCTCCAGCATGCCGCCGAGACCCGACACCAGCCCCTCGAACTCCGGGAAGCTCGTGGCGATCATCGTGGCGTCGTCGACGCTCACCGGCTTTTCGCTGGCAAGGCCCATGACGAGGAAGCTCATGGCGATGCGGTGGTCGAGATGGGTGGCGACGCGCCCGCCGCCGAGACCCGAGCCGTCGGGCCGGCCGGTCACCGTCAGCCAGTCCTCGCCCTCCTCGTGCGCGACGCCGTTGGCCGCGAGCCCCGCCGCCACCGCGGCGAGCCGGTCGGATTCCTTCACCCGCAGCTCCTCCAGCCCCTCCATGCGCGTGGTGCCGTCCGCAAAGGCGGCGGCGACGGCGAGCACGGGATACTCGTCGATCATCGAGGGAGCGCGGGACGCGGGCACCGAAACGCCGCGCAGCGGGGAATGGCGCACCCGCAGGTCCGCCACGTCCTCGCCGCCGGAAAGGCGCGGGTTCAGGATCTCGATCGAGGCGCCCATCTCGCGCAGCGTCTCGATCAGCCCGGTGCGCGTCGGGTTCATCAGCGCGTTGCGGACCGTGACGTCCGAGCCTTCCACGAGGAGCGCCGCCACCACGAGGAAGGCCGCAGAGGACGGATCGCCCGGCACCACGAAGTCGGGCACGCCTTGCAGATCGCCCTGCCCTTCGAGCGCGATGGTGCGAACGCCCGCCGCATCCGTCTCGACGTGGACGCGCGCGCCGAAGCCGGCGAGCATCTTCTCCGTGTGGTCGCGCGTCATCACCGGCTCGACGACGGTGGTGGTGCCAGGCGTGTTGAGGCCGGCGAAGAGCACCGCCGACTTCACCTGCGCCGAGGCCATCGGCACGCGGTAGGTGATGGGCGCGGCGACGCGGGGGCCCCGGATCGACAGCGGCAGCCGGTCCTTCGAGCGGGCGAGCACCTGCACGCCCATCTCGCGCAAGGGATCGAGCACCCGGCCCATCGGGCGACGCGAGAGCGAGGCGTCGCCGACGAAGGTCGTGGTGAAGTCGTAGGGGCCGACGAGGCCCATCGTCAGGCGCGATCCCGTGCCGGCATTGCCGAAGTCGAGCACGCCCTCGGGCTCCAGCAGCGCGCCGTTGCCGACGCCGTCGATGATCCAGTGCGCGCCGTCGCGCTCGATCCGCGCGCCCATCTGGCGCATCGCCCGGCCGGTGGCGAGCACGTCCTCGCCCTCCAGGAGGCCCGAGACGCGGGTGCGCCCCGCCGCCAGCCCGCCGAACAGGAAGGCGCGATGCGAGATCGACTTGTCGCCGGGCACCGAGACGGTGCCCTTGAGCGCGCCGGTGCGGCGGCTGGCGAGGGGCCGGGCGGAGGGGGAGGGATGGGAGGCGTCGGCGCTCATCGGGGTTCGTCCTCGTCGGGCGGCGCGCCGGGCGCGCGCGCGCGCGGGCCCTAGCGCGGGCCCTCTTCGTCAGGGCGCGCCCTAGCACGCGGCGCGCGAGGCGTCACGCCTCGCCCAGGTCGGTGCCGCCGGCGGGCACTCGAACATCGCATGACGCAGGTGGAAGACGCGGGCGCGCAAGAAACCCACCCGAGGCCGACCCAGGCCCCGAAGCCTTGCTCCGGCGCGCACCGCGCGGCTTTGACAAGACGGGCCCGACACCGTATGGCACCGATCGATTTTCCGGCGGCGCCGGATGCCGCATGTCGGCCGTTTTCGGGCGGTTCGCCGCTTCGCTTCCCGGTCGCATCGACCGGCCTTCGGTCCGCCGGCGGCGGCCCGGCGGCCGCTCCGCTCCCCCATTCCCGACGAGGTCCCCATGTCCAAAGAAGAACTCGGCACCAAGCGCGTCGATCCCGAGACCGGTCAGAAGTTCTACGACCTCGGCAAGGATCCGATCGTCTCGCCCTACACCGGCAAGTCCTATCCGCTCTCCTTCTTCGAGACCGTGAAGGCGACCCGCGCCTCGCGCGCCGCGCCCGCCCCCGAGGTCGAGGCCGAGGAAGAGGAGGAGGTCGTCGAGGTGGTCGAGGCCGACGAGGAGACGGTGTCGCTCACCGAGGTCGAGGACGACGAGGAGGCCGGCGCCAAGACCGAGCTGCCCGGCGTCGACGGGGACGAGGACGACGACGTGGCGGACGACGCCGACGACACGTTCCTGCCCGACGACGAGGACGAGGACGACGACATGACCGACATCATCGGCGGCGGCCGCGACGAGGACGACGACGTCTGAGACGAAACCCGGCCGGGCCGCCGCGCGATCCCCCGCGGGATTTCGCAGCGGCCCGGCGAAGTTTTCGCTTGCGCCCTCCGGCGCATTCGCCTACCTAGCCGCTCAGACGAACGGGGCCGATCCCAACGGCCCCGCAGAGACGCAGCCCTCGGGCCGCGATGGGGCCATAGCTCAGTTGGGAGAGCGCTTGAATGGCATTCAAGAGGTCGTCGGTTCGATTCCGATTGGCTCCACCACTCATCTTCTCGCAGTCATTCGGGTGAATCTTGCCGCTCCTGCGACCTGAATCCAATCCCGAATTTATCGTCCCGATCCATTCGCCGACGCGTCCCGCCATCTCCGGAACGCCGCGAAGGCTTCTGCGGTCGTAAGGCCGGATGCTGCAGCCGGTGATGTCCGCTGGGCGGAACGGGCCGAACGGTGGCTTCGAACATCTCCGGCGACCAGCCGATTCGCGCGGGCGGCCTCGCCAGGGTCACGAATGCCGTCGATCCCTTTTCCGGGTGTGGAGCTCTGGTCTCGCCGGACTTCGCCGATGCCCGCGGCCGGCGGGGCTCGGGGGCAGGATGCCGGCATCCCGCGGGGGTCGGGGGCTGATGCCGGCGGCGCGCCGCCCGACATTCACACGATCTCCAGATCACCGTGCCCGGCGGTTTTGTCGGCCGATGCCCGGCCGAATGCGTCCCTCGACGGATAGTCAGCCATGCGAATCGTCGGGAACGGCGCCTCGCCGGGCCGGGTTGGACCCGTAGATGCCGCGACGCTTCGCGGTTCACCGGGAGATTTTCCATGAAAACCGTTCTAGCCGCCGCCGGCCTTCTCTTCGTCTCCACCGCCGCGTTCGCGCAGTCGTCGCCTGCCGCCTTCACCGAGAAGGCGGCGTCGGGAGGAATGTTCGAGATCCAGTCGAGCGAGATGATCCTGAAGGACGGCGCGACCGATCCGAAGGTGAAGGAATTCGCGACGCAGATGATCGCCGACCACAAGAAGGCCGCCGCCGACCTGAAGGCGGCGGCCGAGAAGTCGGGCGTGAGCGTGCCGACGACGCTGGCCTCGAAGGAGGCGACCAAGCTGAAGCAGCTCGCGGAGGAGACGGGCGACAAGCAGAAGCTCTACCTCACGCAGCAGATGCTGGCGCATAACGACGCCGTGGTCCTGCATCGCAGCTACGCCGAAGCCGGCACCGACGCCAGCCTCAAGGCCTATGCCGAAAAGGCGCTGCCGGTGCTCGAAGAGCATTCCAAGCATGTGGACATGCTGAACCCCGCGATGTGAGCCGTTCTTCAGCCCGCGGGCTCGCTCGCTTTGCCGGGGACCGTCTCGCTCATCGTCGCCGGGGCCGAGCGTCCCGCATCCTGCCGCCGGCCGCGGGCGACGATGGCGAGCCCCTCCTCCGGCCAGGGCCGCATCAGTTTGGCGGCCTCGCGCCAGGGCGCCCGCAGCCAGACGTCCATCTCGTCGGAGTCAGTGAGGATCACCGGCATGGCCTTGGGGTGCACCGTGCCGACGAGCCGGTTGGCGTCCGTCGCCATCAGCGCGAAGGCGTCGACGCTGACCTCGCCCTCGCCGATCTTGCGCACGCTCGTCCAGGCCGTCCAGAGGCCGGCGAAGACCATGAGCGGACGGCTCTCGTCGGCGGCGAACCAGACCGGACGTTTGCGACGCTCCTCGGTCGCGTCGTAATGGGCGAAGGAGGTGAAGGGCACGAGGCAGCGATGCTCGGGCGGCAGCCAGCGCCGCCAATGCGGGCTCTTGGTGTCGCGCACGTTGGCGACGCCGGGATCGTAGGCCCGGCCCTTCAGCGCGAAGGTCGTCGAAGGCATGCCCCAGCGCATCCGCACGAGCTCACGCACGCCGTCGACGTAGCGCACCACGGGCGCCTCGTCGTCGGGAAAGCGAGCGGGCATCGGCGGCACGGGGCCGGCGCGGTCCCGCCGCACACCGGTGAATTTCAGGAGGGCCGGCTGACCCGTCGTCATCGCGTAGAGATCGCACATCGGCGGACAGGAGCACGAGCGCGCCGACGTTGAAAGCCCCGGCGAGGGGACCGCAAGCCGCCGACCTTTCCTCGCCCGCACCCGCGCTGGCCTCGCCCGGCCGGACGAGGTACAGCGGAACGCGCCACCGGGCGCGGGACCGCCTCCCCGCCTGACGATCGCCAACGGGATCGACCATCGCCATGCCCGCCCATGCCTATCGAGACCGCAGCTTCGGCGCCTTCCTCTTCGACATGGACGGCACGGTCCTCTCCTCGATCGCGGTGACCGAGCGCGTCTACGGCGCCTGGGCGATCCGGCACGGCCTCGACGTCGCGTCCTTCCTGGCGGGAATCCACGGCATTCGCGCGGTTGACACGGTGCGGCGCTTGAATCTGCCCGGCGTCGATCCCGAGACCGAGGCGGCCGCGCTGCTGGCGGCCGAATGCGCCGATCTGGGTGGGATCGAGGCCATCGCCGGGGCCCGTGCGTTCCTCTCGTCGCTGCCGAGCGAGCGCTGGGCCATCGTCACCTCGGCGCCGCGCGAGCTGGCGCTGCTGCGCCTGGCCGCTGGCGGCCTTCCCGTGCCGCCCGTGCTCGTCACCGCCGAGGACGTCGCGCATGGCAAGCCCGCGCCCGACTGCTTTCTCGAAGGCGCGCGGCGGCTCGGGCAGCGGATCGAGGATTGCGCCGTGTTCGAGGATGCCCCGGCCGGCATCCGGGCCGCCGAGGCCTCGGGTGCCGCGGTGGTGGTGATCACGGCGACGCACGCCCATCCCATGACCACCCCGCATCCGGCGATCGCCGGCTACGCGGCGCTGCGCGCCTCGCCGATGCCGGACGGGCGACTGCGCTTCACCGCCGCCGCCGCGTAAGCCGACGCGGCCGTCGCCGGTCGGCTCGAGGGGGGAGCGATCTCGTCGGCCGGTCCCGTGCCCTTTCGCGAGCCAAGTCGCTTCGGCTCGAGGCCGCGCCGCGTCGTCGCCGAGCTTCGGCCAAAGCGGCGGTTCAGCCGCTCATGCGCTCGAAGCCCTCGCCGCGACCGAGATCCACCGCGAAACCCGCGCGCGCGTCCGCCGCGGGCCGCGGCTTGGCATGGGCGGCGCCGAAGGCCCGGACCTTGCCCTGCAGGGTGCGGATGCTGTCCTGCCGCGAGGGCGACGCTGCGACAGCGGCGGGCGCTGCCGGGGCCGCCGCCAGCTGGAAGAAGGCGGCGCCTTCGTCGAGACGCCCGGCCTCGGCCGACAGCTGCTCGGCGGTGGACGACATCTCGTGCGCGGCGCCGGCATTGGCCTGCGTCACCTGGTCGAGTTGCTGGATCGCCTGGTTGATTTGGTCGATCCCGACCGACTGCTCGCGGCAGGCCGCAGAGATCTCCGACACCAGTTCGGCCGTGCGCCGGATGTCGGGCACCAGTGCCCCGAGCATCGACCCCGCTTCCTGCGAAGCGAGGAGGGTCTGTGCCGAGAGCGTGCCGATCTCCTGCGCCGCCACCCGAGAGCGCTCGGCGAGCTTGCGCACCTCGGAGGCGACGACCGCGAAGCCCTTGCCGTGGCTGCCGGCGCGCGCCGCCTCGATCGCCGCGTTCAACGCCAGGAGATCGGTCTGCCGGGCGATCTCCTGCACGACCTGGATCTTCTCGGCGATGGTGCGCATCGCTTCCACCGAGGCGGCGACCGCGACGCCGGTGCGCTCGGCGCGCGACGAGGTCCGCGTCGCGATGCCCTCGGTCTGGCTGGCGTTGTCGGCGTTCCCGCGAACGTTGGCGGTCATCTGCTCCACCGCAGCGGACGCCTGCTCGGAGGCCGCCGCCTGCTCGGTGGAGCCCGAGGAGAGCTGCCCGGCAGTGGCGGCCGAGCGGGCCGCGCCGGAGGCGACCTCGGCGGCGGCGGCGCGCACGCCCGAGATCACCGCGTTCAGCTTGCTCTGCGTGCCATCGACCACGGCGAGGAGATCGCCGATCTCGTCGCGGCGGCCATGCACGGGTGCCGGCGTGAGGTCGCCGGCGCGAAAGCGCCCGAGCGCCTGCGACACCAGGGCCAGCCCGCGCCCGATCGAGCGCGACAGCAGCAGCGCGGCGACGAACCCGACGAGCAGCGTGCCCGCGACGATCGCCAACAGCAGGACCTGCCGGGCGTGCGCGGTCTCGCGGTTCGATTGCGCGAGCGCGACGTTCTGCGTGTTCTCGTGCTCGATCAGCACCTTGAGGTCGTCGACCATCGCCGACATGATCGGCCGCATCGTCCCGTCCGCGATGGCATTGGCTTCTCCCTCGGCCGC
Source organism: Aureimonas pseudogalii (assembly GCF_014196835.1). Lineage (GTDB taxonomy): Bacteria > Pseudomonadota > Alphaproteobacteria > Rhizobiales > Rhizobiaceae > Aureimonas > Aureimonas pseudogalii. Next base: position 120,043 of record NZ_JACIEK010000002.1, on the reverse strand, counting down.
CGCCGCGCCAGCACGGTCGGCGCGAAAGCGCGTCAGGCTCTCGATCACCGCGCGGGCCGCCGCCTCGTAGGCTGCAGACTTCTCCTGCACGGCTGCCATCTCGGGCAGGCCGCCGCCGCCCTGAAGCTGGCCGTAGGTCGCCAGCAGCGTGCTGGCCGCCTTCGAGCGTTCGATCGCGGTCTGCGACAGGTCGTCGAACACCGCGGGGTCGGACACGCCGTGCAGCGTGTTCACCAGCCGACCGACGTCGGAAATATAGGCGCGGGCGGTGAGGAGACGCTTGCTCTGCTCGAACGGACCGGCGAGCACGCCGTCGAGCATCGATTCCGACTGCCGAAGGCTGGTGACGCCGACGGAACCGGTGACGCAGAGCATGGCCAGGACCGTCGCGAAGGAGGCCGCCAGTTTGGTTTTGATCGTCAAGCGCATGCGAATGGCCTCCAAGACTGACGATCATGAAGACTGAAAATCGTGATGACGATATTAATGGAGCGGCAAGCGATCGACATCCATATGGTCCGCATCGGCAAACAACGACGCGGCGGCCGGGTCCGGCGCGTGCGGTCGATCGCCGGAGCATCTGGCGCGATCGTCGAGTGACGGTCGGCTCGGTCGGCATCGGGACCGAGGCACCGGCAAACCTGCCCGGTGACCACTCCGGTCCGCAGGCGCGCGGCCTGTCCCGCGTCATCCGTTCGACGGATCGTGGCCGATGCCTCCCCGTCGGCAAGCCTCAGCCGAGCATGATCGCGACCAGCGTCAGGATGACACAGACGAAGGCCGAAACCACGGCGGACGCGAGCACCTTGTCGAAGGCTTGAGGCGTCGGCGTCGGCTTGAGGTCGTTACCAAACTGCGGTCGTTCTGCTCCGCCATCCCGTTTCCTCCGCTCGTCGGCGGATCGAACGTCGGGGTTTCACGACACGAACCCCTGCGCGACCGGCAGTCGGCGAACACACAAGCGGCGTCCGTCTCCGCACGGGCCCTTCGTCGGCGTCACGACCCGGCACTCACCCCCGAACGGGCTCTCCACCCCGAGCGGAGACGCCCTGCGTCCTCGCCGCCGGCGGCGCGCCTCAGCTCGCGCGCAGGGCGCCGGCCTCGGCGGCGCGAGGCGTCATGCGCTCGAGCAGCTGCTCGATCTCCTGCCCTTCGAAGCGCGCGTCCGTCATGTCGATGGCGCAGCGGTAGCGCGGCTCGGTGCGGTCGGCGAGAAAGACCAGCGCCTTGCTCAGCGACGGGAACGAGCGAAAGCGCATGTTGCCCTTCGGCGTGATGCGCCGGGCGCTGGTGGTCCAGAACACGTCGGCCGGGAGATCGTAGTCGATCACCTTGGAAACGACGTCGGTCGTCGAAATGCTGGCGGTCTCGGAAACGTCGGCTGTCGTGGAAGCGCTGTCGGTCATGGGAGAATCCTTTCGGGCACGGGCCCCGAAACGCGACGGGGAAGGCGGATGGCGGCGACGCTGTCTTCGAGCGCCATGCGGACCCGCCGCAGCCGCCGCTCGGCGGCCTGGCGGACCGCTTCGGACGCGGCCGGCAGGCGCGCGAGCGCGGCGTCGGGGATCGAGCGAACGAGCCGCAACGGCTCGCGCAGGGCATGGGGTGGGCGGCTTCGGATCATGGCGGCGCCTTCGGGTCGGGAGGAACGGGCAAGACGAACGCCGCGATGGTCGGCGCGGCGGAGCATGGCGGCTTGCCGTGGGCTCCCGCCCGCCGACCGCCCGCGGCGGGCGAACCGACACGCGAACCCGCGGAAAATGCCGGGTTCGCGCGTCCGGCCTAGAAGGACTTGCCGTCGAGCCAGAGGGCGACCTCGGCGTCGGCGGCCGGCCGCGAGAGCCCCAGCCGGTCGCGCACCAGGGTGGTGAGCTGCGCCTCGTTGTGGATCGTGGTGAGGTCGTAGCGGGTCATGAACGGCCAGCGCGCCTGCGCGCCCTTCATGGAGCCGCGCTTGCGCGCGACGGTCTCGGTGCTTTCGCCGCCCTGATAGCCGAACATCGCGCGTCTCCCGAGGCCGCCCGCCGGTGACGGCCGCGGGCTGCGCCCACGACGGACCCGGCAAAGATCTCGGCGCCTCGCCCTCTTATCTAGAAGCCGTTCACGGAAAAATAAGCATCTCGGCTTTTCGGAAGGCCGTTTTATTTTTTGACGTCGGCTTCGTTCGCGAGCGGTATTGATTTTCTTGCCGATGATCGAGACAACGACTTTTCGCATGCAGACCGAATTCATTGCAATGCATGAGAAACGGCGCATAACAGGGCGGCGAGTCCGAGCCCCGTCTTGCCCCTGCCCCCGTCTTAGCCCTTGCGCCGTCTCGCCCCTTCGCTGCGCCACCGCCGCGTCTGCCGGACCGGTCCTTCACCGAGGCGGCGAGATCGTCCGAAGCCGGCCGGCGCTCTCAAGCCCTGCGGTCGTGCATGGCCCGCGCACGCCCAGGCCGCCGACATGCACGCCCATCTCCGAGCGATCGCTCCCCGATCGCTCTTCGTTCCAAGGAACCGAACCGATGGCCATCCTCCCCCCGCTCTCGCCGGTTCCGCTCGCCGAGGCGAAGGCGCCCTTCGCGATGAAGTCGGTGCAGCAGGCGGGGGCGGAGGCCTTCCGGACGAACCTTCCCACTGCCGCCTGCCGGTTTCCCTTCGGGTCGGGGCAGAATCTCGAATGGGTTCGAGGCTGGATGGCCGAGCAGATGCGCCAGAGGCGCATCGAGGCCGGCGAGGCGCCCGATGCCGGCGACCCGGCCGCCGCCATCCTCGTTCCGCTCGCCCCCGCCACCCTCGATGCCACCCTCCTCGACCCTCCGGCACCCGCCGTTCCAGGCCCGGCGAACCCGGCCGGTGCCCGCGACAGCACGCGTTTCCTCGACTGAGACCCCGTGCGATGCCGGCATCGCGCACCCGCGTCGCAGCCCCTCCCGGTCCATCGCGAAACGCCGGTTTCCCGCCTCGCGCGCCGGCGCGGCGCCGCCGCCCCCCGGGCGGCGGTCCATCGTGACCACGATGCAACAGCGACGCGCGGAGTGCCTCGTCGGTCCGTTTCCAGGTTGCGAGCGTCGTCGATCGCGGGTTTCATAAGGAACGAAGATCAAATGCGAGACGGGGGAATATTCGCGCATGGTCCGGAGACGACTTCTTCTCGCGTCCGCCGCGGTTCTGGCATCGTGGAGCGGCGCACGCGCCGCCGATGCCGTGGTGATGGCCGAACCCGAGCCGATGGACTACGTCCGCGTCTGCGACGTCTACGGCAAGGGCTTCTACTACATTCCGGGCACCGAGACCTGCTTGTCGATCGGCGGCTACATTCGCTACGACACGACCTTCGCCGGCGATCCCGCCGTCAATCTCGAGGGCGACGACTACCAGGCGGGCTCGAGCTACCGCGTGCGCCTTAACCTCGACGCGCGCGAGGAGACCGAGTTCGGCACGCTGCGCGCCTTCGCCCGCCTGCAGACCACCAACACCTCGGGCGCCGACAACGAGGTCGAGATCGACCAGGCCTTCGCCCAGCTCGGCGGGCTGCTCGTCGGCTATCGCGATTCCATGTGGTCGTCCGACATCGGCGGCATCGAGGACGGCCTCCTCACCGACACCGACCTCGTGGTCGGCGACTTCAACACCAACCAGGCCTCCTACACCTTCGCCGCCAACGGCTTCTCGGCGACGCTCGGGATCGAGGACGACGCCACCGGCGACGCCGTGCCCGACGTGCACGGCAAGCTGGTCTATTCCGGGGCCTTCGGCGCCGCCTTCGTCTCGGCCGTCTACGACGAGACCTTCAACGACGAGGACGTGAACAGCGCCTTCGGGCTCGACGCGATCGAGATCGGCGGCAACACGTTCTATCCGGTGATCCTGCCGGGCTCGCCGCTTCTCCTCGACGACGGCGACAACGACGCCTTCGCGCTGAAGGCCGGCCTGTCGCTGAAGGACCTGCTGTTTGCCGACTCGACGCTGAAGTTCGAGGGTCACTACGCCTTCGACCCCACCGTCTACGCCGCGATCCCGGGCCTCGCCACGGTGGCCTCGCTGTCGGAAAACAACTCCACCATCCTCAACCCGACCCCCGGCTCCCTGCCGATCTTCCTCGAATGGGCGGCGGGCGCCGGCTATGCGCAGGCGATCGGCAAGTTCGGCTTCGCCGTGGCCGGCCAGTACGGCGAGACCTTCGACACCGCCTTCCTCACCAGCCTGCCCACCGGCGGCGCGGCCTATGTCGCCTCGAAGGGCGACTACTACGCCGGCGTCGTCAATCTCGGCTACCAGATCACCGACAACTTCGCCTCGCTGCTCGAGGTCAACTACAAGAACGTCGATTTCGACCAGCTCGGCGAGACCGACCAGTTCGCCGGCTTCCTGCGCTTCCAGCGCGACTTCTGAGCCGAAGCGATCGTTCGGAAATCGAGGGCCGGCGGCGACGCCGGCCCTTTTCGTGTCGGCCCACCCGATGGGCGCGGCGCGCCCCCCTCTTAGTTTCCGCCGTCGTCGGGAATGGCGAGGACATGGCCGCAGGCCTTGCAATGCACGGCGTCCGGCTCGTGCCGCATCAGCGCGCAGCGCGGGCAGCGGAACGACACCTTGAAGGGCCGGAACAGGGCCTGCGCCAGACGCACGAACAGCGAGATGCCGACGATCATCGTCACGATCGACGTCAGCTTGCCGAGCGTGCCCGGCAGCGTCACGTCGCCGAAGCCGGTCGTGGTGACCGCCGCGACGGTGAAATAGAGGGCATCGATCCAGTTCTCGATGCCGGACCCCGCGCCCGCGAACGCGATGTAGACGAACCCGGTGATGACGAAGAGGCAGGTGACGAGGTTGACGATCGCCCGGGCGGCGTCCTCCCAGTCCTGGCGGCCGTGCCGGCGCAGGAAGCGCCAGAAGAAGTCGTTCTGCGAGAGCGTCCAGAGCCGCAGGATCCGCAGGAAGCCGAGATTGACCATCCAGGCGGGGGCGAGCAACGTGGCGAGCACCACGAAATCGACCCAGACGACCGGGCGCAGCGCCCATTTCGACAGGCGCCTCGCGGCGAGGGCGCGGGCCCCGAGGTCGAGCGCCAGAAGCACGGCGATCGAATAGTCGATCCAGAGAAAGCCGCGCCAACCCTGGATCACCGGACTGGCGACGAAGAAGGCGATGATGAGGAGATCCACGATCGCGACGGACCGCTGGAAGCGGGTCGCCGTCCCCCCGGTGCCGACATAGAGCCCGCGCAGACGATTGCGCCAGGCGGCGCGGCCGGGAACGGCGGGAGCGCGGCCCTCGCGACGGCGCCCGCTGAGAACGGTGCCGATCGGGACCGCGTCCCGCTCGGGGTCGCCGGACGGGCGATCGTCGGGAAGGTCGTCCGGCCTGCTTGCCATCGTCGTCATCCTTCGAGATGCCCGGCGAGACCGCGACGACGATGCGGATCGTTGGCGCGGGGGGCCGTCCTCCTGCCGGGGTGGCATACCCGCAACGCCGGCTCAAGGGACGATCTTCGAGGCAAGGAGGCCGACGGGCCGGCCCGGCGACCGGGGCGAGCGGAGCGCGGTGCCGAACCCATGACCTTGCGGCGCCGTCCCGCCCCGTGAGATCGTCGGGAGATGCGGAACGTGAGCGTCCGGTTCGAGCGGGAGACGGGAGGAGCAGGCATGGGCGTCGCGGCGTTCGCCGGCGCGGGTCGTGGCCTGCGCGACCCCCTTTCGTCTCGATCGCGGCAGCCTCGGCCGAACCCGCGTTCGATCGCGACGGACCGCATCTTCCGGCCGTTCGCGGCGGCGCCGCGACCGGCATCGGCGATCGCCGGCAGCAACGCTGCGGGTCGACGCCGTCGGCCGCGTCCGACGCCCTTCCGTTTCACCCCCGAGCGACGAGACCTGACGATGATCCGGACATGCCCTTCCCGAGCATCGCTCGCGGTGCTGGTGGTTCTCCTCTCGCCCCTGTCGGCTCGAGGAGGGGACGCGACCCCCGTCCTCGTCGGCGGCGAGAGCGATCTCGACGCCTGCCTGAGCCTCGGGCAGGTGGTCGGGCTCGATCCCGCCGGCGACAACGTCCTCGCGGTGCGCGCCGGGCCGGGCTCCGGACACGCCGAGCTGGACCGTCTCGGGCCGCAGCGCCTCGTGACGGTCTGCGACGAGCGCGGCCGCTGGCTCGGCGTCGTCTATGCGCCGGAGGGATCGGACACCGACTGCGGCACGGGCTCGCCGCAGGCCGAGCGCAGAGCCTATCGCGGCCCCTGCCGCTCGGGCTGGGTGCACGCGAGCCATGTCGAGATCGTCGCCGGCTGACGCTCGTCCTCGGAGCGAGGAGCCGCCGCGTTGCGCGACCTGAAACGTCTCGGGCGCCGCGTGCGGGCCGAGGCGGCTCGTCGATGACGATCTCCTCGCCCCTCGAAACGCCCATCGCTCATAGGGCCCGCTCGCCATTCCCGGCAGAGGCGAGGGCGGTCCCGGCGGGGCTCCGCATCGCCTCGAGGAACGCCTGGAACGCGGCGCTTGGCTGGCGCCGATGGGGATAGTAGAGGTGGTTGGGCGGCAGGACCGGCGCCGAGCCCCGCAAGATCTCGACCAGCACCCCGGAGTTCAGCTGCGCCTCGACATGGGGTGCGGGCAGGCAGGCGACGCCCACGCCGCCGACGGCGGCGTCCCGCATGACGTCGACGTCGTTGGTCACGAACGAGCCGGGAACGGGCTGCTGGACGATCCGCTCGCCCGAGACGAACTCCCAGACATGCATCGTTCCCGCCGAAGTGTAGCGGTAGCAGATGCAGCGGTGCCGGCTCAGCTCGTCCGGCGCCTGCGGGGCGGCGCGCGAGGCGAGATAGGCGGGGGCGGCGACGAACACGAGCGGCACGGGAGGACTGATGCGCACCGAGATCATGTCGCGCTGGAGCTGGCCCTCGTGGCGCACGCCGCAGTCGAAGCGTTCGGTGACGATGTCCACGAGCCCGTCGTCGACCACGAGTTCGACCGCGACCTCGGGGCAGCGCTCGGCGAAGCCCGCCAGCCGCGGCAGCACGACATGGACGGCCGCCATGCGGTGGGCGTTGACCCGGATGCGTCCCGCGGGACGCGCACGCCCGGCGTCGAGCGCGCCGAGGGCCCCCTCGACGGACGCCATCGCGGGACGCAGCTGCGCGAGGAGAGCCTCGCCGGCTTGCGTCGGGGCGAGCGAGCGCGTCGTCCGGTCGAGGAGGCGGATGCCGACCCTGGCCTCGAGGGCGCGCATCGCGTGGCTGAGCGCGGAGGGCGAGAGGCCCATCCGCGCCGCCGCCTTCGCGAAGCTGGCCGCCTCCACGATCTCGGCGAAGACGGCGAGGCCGGACCAGAGGTCTCGATCCATTCGTGAATCTCCTTCAGCAACCCATGCGCCGATCATGACCTGATCGAACGCCGGTGTCCGGTCCATCTTCGGGGTTCGATCCCCGCCGATCCCGAACGGAGCCTGCAGCCATGAACCTCCAGACCTATCGCCCCCTCGGCCGCTCCGGCCTGCTCGTCAGTCCGCTGGCGCTCGGCACGATGACCTTCGGCACGCCCCGCTGGGGCATGGACGACGACGCCAGCCGGGCCGTCTTGCGCCGCTACGTCGAGCTCGGCGGCAATTTCGTCGATACCGCCGACGTCTATGCGGGCGGGCATTCGGAGGAGATGGTCGGCCGGTTCGTCGCAGAAGAAGGCCTTCGCGACCGGATGGTGATCGCGACGAAGTCGGGCTTCTCCACCGGCCGCGGCTCCCACGCGGGCGGCAACGGCTCGCGGCATCTGCACGCCTCCGTCGAAGCGTCGCTGAAGCGCCTGCGGACGGACTTCGTCGATCTCTACTGGCTCCACGTCTGGGACGGGATCACCCCGGCCGAGGAGATGGTGGAGACCATGGCCGGCCTCGTGCGGTCCGGCAAGATCCGCTACTGGGGGCTCTCGAACACCCCCGCCTGGTATGCCGCCGAGGTCGCCACCATCACCCGGCTGCGCGGGCTGCCCGCCCCGGTCGGCCTTCAATACTTCTATTCGCTGGTGGAGCGCGGCGTCGAAGCCGAGCACCTGCCGCTCGCCCGTTCGGCGGGCCTCGGCCTCGTTCCTTGGAGCCCCCTCGCCTATGGCCTCCTCACCGGAAAATACGACCGGGCCTCGGTCGAGGCCGGCGGCGCGCGCCGAGGCGGCGTGCCCAACCAGGGCGGCGCGACGAGCGAGGCCCGGGCCGACGGCGACAAGCGCCTCGACGGTGACAACCCGTTCGGCGACAGCCTCTTCACCGAGCGCAACTGGCGGATCGTCGAGGTCCTGAAGCGCGTCGCCGTGGAGGCCGGGGAGTCCGCGGCCCGCATCGCACTCGCCTGGGTGGTCGGTCGTCCCGGCGTCGCCTCGACGCTGATGGGCGTCAGCCGCCCCGAGCAGGTCGACGACAATGTCGGCGCCCTCGACGTGACCCTCGCACCGGAGCACGCGGCGATGCTGGAAGAGGCGAGCGGCGGGTCGGAAGGCTTCCTCTACGGGCTGTTCAAGCCGGCGGTCCGCAACCAGATCGTCTTCGGCGGCGCCGACGTTCGAAGCGGGAGCTGAGGCGCTCCGGATGGCGTGCGCCGCGGATCCTCCTTCGTGTGCGCGGCATTCTCGTCTGCGTCGGCTGGGGCACGGAGGTGGCTTTGCACATGCCGGCGATCACGACTAAGGAGTTCGAGGCGCGTTCCGCCTCCACGAGGCGCTCGCGACCGCGGTGTCCTTCACCGCCGAGGGCCGCCTTGCAGGAGCGTGAGACGATGGTTCCCAATCCCTTCGACCTCGGCGGCCGCATCGCTCTGGTGACCGGTTCGAACCGGGGCATCGGTCGAGCGCTGGCCCTCGGCCTCGGAAAGGCGGGGGCGCGCGTCGTGGTCAACGGACGCGGCGCCGCGCAGACGGCGGCCGCCGCCGCCGAACTCGCCGAACTCGGCATCGAGGCGCGGGCGGCGGTCTTCGACGTGACCGATCCGGGGGCGGCCGCGCGCGAGATCGACCGCATCGAAGCCGAGATGGGTCCGATCGACATCCTGGTGAACAACGCCGGGATGCAGCAGCGTGCGCCCATCGAGACGTTTCCGCTGGCGGCGCTGCGGCAGGTGATGGAAACCAACCTGATGAGCGCCTTCTACGTGTCCCAGCCGGTGATCCGCCACATGGTGCCGCGCGCCCGGGGCGCGATCGTCAACGTCTGTTCGGTGATGAGCGAGCTCGGGCGGCCGACGATCGTGCCCTACACGGCTTCCAAGGGCGGGCTGAAGATGATGACCCGAGGGCTCGCGGCCGAGCTCGGGCCGAAGGGCATCCGCGTCAACGGGATCGCGCCGGGCTACTTCCGCACGGAGCTCAACGAGGCGCTCGTCGAGGACCCCGAATTCTCGGGCTGGCTGACGAAGCGAACGCCGATGGGTCGCTGGGGCGATGTCGAGGAGCTGGCGGGCGCAGCGGTCTTTCTCGCCTCCGACGCCGCGAGTTTCGTCACCGGGCAGATCCTCTATGTCGACGGCGGCATGACGAGCGCGGTCTGATCCACCCCTTGCCGCCCGCGCGGCCGGCGCGGGTTCAACGCCCTCCCCGGACGCGCGCCGAACCAGAGAGAGCCGTGCCACCCGTTCCCCCGCCGCACTGCCGGCTTCGGCCCGCCGAGGCCGGCGATCTCGACGCCGTCGCCGCCCTCTGGCATGCGAGCGCGAGCCTGCCCGGCGTCGGGCCGGCCACGCTGCTGCCGGTGGCGGCGATGCGCGAGCGCCTCGAGCGCCAGCAGGAGCGCGGCTGGCGCCTGACGGTCGCGGCGGTTGGGCCCGACCTCCTCGGCTTCAGCGCGATCGATCCGGCCGAGGGCGTTCTGGCAGAGCTCTTCGTACGACCTGCCTCGCTCAGGGGCGGGATCGGGCGCCGGCTCCTCGACGGAGCCAAGGCCGCGATGCCCGGCGGTTTCACCCTCTTCACCCGCGAGGCGAACGCCGGCGCCCGCCGCTTCTACGAGCGAGAGGGCCTCGCGGCGACCGGGCGCGGCACCCATCCGCGATCCGGCGATCCCGTGATCCATTATGCCTGGAGGCCAGGGCGGACCTGAGGCGGGGGGGCCGCAGGTGGGCGCAAGGTCCCCACCGCTCCGGCACTCACCTCGCGGTGCGACCGCAAGACGATCCCGCTCGCTGCCAAACTGGTCTAGGCTTCCCCCGTCGGGCCCGCCGGCCCGTTCGGAGGCGATCGTCATGGGCTTTCTCGTTCTGGGCCTCGTGCTCTTTCTCGGCATCCACTCGCTGCGTCTCGCCGGCGAGGCCCCGCGCGCCCGGCTGATCGCGGGCATCGGCGAGACGCCCTACAAGATCGGCTATTCCGTGCTCTCGCTCCTCGGCCTCGTGCTGATCGGCCAGGGCTACCGCGAGGCGCTCGCCGCCTCCGGCCAGGTCTGGCTGCCGCCGGCTGGCCTCCGCCACCTCGCGCTCCTTCTCGTGCCCGCGGCCTTCGTGCTGGTCGCCGCCGCCTATGCGCCCGCCGGCCGCATCAAGCGCGCGGCGCGCCACCCGATGGTGCTCGGCGTCGGGCTCTGGGCCCTCGGCCACCTCCTCGCCAATGGCGAGACCGCCAATGTCGTGCTCTTCGGCGCCTTCCTCGCGTGGGCCGTCGCCGACTACGCCGCCTCGGTCCGCCGCGCACCGCATCCCGTCGCCGGCCCGGTCAGCGCGGTGGGCGACGTCGCCGCCCTCGCGATCGGCCTCGGTCTTGCCGTCGCCTTCCTGGCGGGCCTCCACCAATGGCTCATCGGCGTCTCGCCGCTCGCCTGACCGCTCACGCCGCCGCGTCGAGGCTCTCCAGCACCACATTGCCGTTGGTGTAGATGCAGATCTCGCCGGCGATCCGCATGGCGCGCCGCGCGATCTCCTCGGCGTCGAAATCGGTCTCCGCCAGCGCCCGCGCCGCCGCCAGCGCGTAGTTGCCGCCCGAGCCGATGGCGATCACGCCGTTCTCGGGCTCCAGCACGTCGCCATTGCCGGTCAGCGTCAGCGTCACCGACTTGTCGGCCACGATCATCATCGCCTCCAGACGCCGCAGATAGCGGTCGGTGCGCCAGTCCTTCGCCAGCTCCACGCAGGCCCGCATCAGCTGGTCGGGATACTGCTCGAGCTTGGCCTCCAGCCGCTCCAGCAGCGTGAACGCATCCGCCGTCGCCCCCGCGAACCCGGCGATCACCTGCCCGTTCTTGCCGATGCGCCGAACCTTGCGCGCATTGCCCTTCATCACCGTGTTGCCGAGCGACACTTGACCGTCGCCCGCGATCACCACCTTGCCGCCCTTGCGCACCGTGACGATCGTCGTCGCATACATCTTCGCGGGGTCGTGCTGGTCCATCATGCTCGTCTCGTCCTGTTCCGTTGCCCGCCCATATGGGAACCCACCGCCGCCCGCGCCAAGGGCGGGCCGCGCGGGGGAGAAGACGGGGGCTCTGCCCCAGACCCCGCCAAGGGCCTCGAGGCCCTTGGATCCCCCTCACTTCAGTCCGAGATCGGGGCGGGCCGCCGGCCCACCCCGATCTCGGATCGAAAAGAAGCGGGGGTCCGGGGGTGTCAGCCCCAGGGCGGGGCTCGGGGCGGCAGCCCCGCTTCTCCCCCGCACCACCCGCGGTTGGCGCGCGCGGCGGGGTTCTATATGAAGCGGCGAGGCGAAGCGAGGACGGGTGCGATGGGCGAGACGGCGGGACGCAGGGACGGCGCGATCGAGCGGGCGACGAAGGAGACGCAGATCCGCGTCCACGTCGATCTCGACGGGCAGGGCCGGGCGAACGTCGCGACGGGGGTCGGCTTCTTCGACCACATGCTGGATCATCTGGCGCGCCATTCGCTGATCGACATCCGGGTCGAGGCGAAGGGCGACTACCAGATCGACGACCACCACACGGTGGAGGATGTCGGCATTGCGCTGGGCCAGGCGATCCGCCGGGCGATGGGCGAGCGGCGGGGCATCCGGCGCTATGCCTCGCTGGATCTGGCGATGGACGAGTGCCTGACGCGCGCGGCAGTGGATGTGTCGGGGCGGCCGTTCCTGGTGTTCCGGACGCGGTTTCCGACCGAGAAGATCGGCGCGTTCGACACGCAGCTGGTGCGCGAGTTCTTCCAGGCCTTCGCGGTCAATGCCGGGCTGACGCTGCACATCGAGACGCTCTACGGCGAGAACTCGCACCACATCGCGGAGACCTGCTTCAAGGCGGTGGCGCGGGTGCTCGGCGAGGCGCTGTCGATCGACCCGCGCCAGGCCGACCTCGTGCCCTCCACCAAGGGCATGCTGGCGTGAGCGCGCGACCGTGACGCGCTGGGTGGTGCTGGAGCCGGCGAGCGAGGCGACGCGCTCGGATCGGGCCGTGTTCGTGCGCGACGGGTTCCGGCCGTTCGCGGTGGTGATCCCGGCGCTGTGGCTGCTGCGCCATCGGCTCTGGTGGCCGGCGGTCGCCGTGGTGCTGTTCGATCTCGCCGTCGCCTCCGCCGCGGGCACGCAGGGCTTCGGCCTGCCGGCCGCCGCGCTGCCGCTGCTCGTTGGGCTGCTCGTGGCGCTGGAAGGGCCGACGCTGCGGCTGCGGCGTTACCGGGCCCAAGGCTGGCGCGAGGCGGCGGTGGTCGCGGCGCGGGGCCGGCGCGACGCGGAGGCGCTCTATTTCGCGGGCGAGACCGCCGAGCCCGTCGACACGCTGCCGGCCGCGATCAAGGGCGCCGAGCCCTTGAGCGGGCCTTCGGTGCGCCGCGCGCCCGGCCGCACTCTCTTCGACGGAGCACGCACGTGAGCGAGACGATCGCCATCATCGACTACGGCTCGGGCAATCTGCGCTCGGCCACCAAGGCCTTCGAGCGCGCCGCGAGCGAAGCCGGGCTGGACGCTCGCATCGCGCTGACCGACGATCCCGAGGTCGTGCGCACGGCCGACCGCGTGGTGCTGCCGGGCGTCGGCGCCTATGCCGACTGCCGCGCCGGGCTCGACGCCGTGCCGGGCATGGGCGAAGCGCTGCGCGAGGCGGTGGAGCGGCGCGCCGTGCCCTTCCTCGGCATCTGCGTCGGCATGCAGCTGATGGCCGAGCGGGGTCTGGAGAAGACGATCAGCTGGGGCTTCGGCTGGATCGGCGGCGATGTCGAGCCGATCGTGCCCGCCGACCCTGCCCTCAAGATCCCGCAGATGGGCTGGAACACGATCCGCGCGCTGCGCCCGCACGCGCTGCTGGAGGGCATCGAGACCGGCGAGAGTGGCCTCCACGCCTATTTCGTCCACTCCTACCATCTCGTGCCGAGAGACGAGGCCGAGGTGGTGGCCGTCGCCGACTATGGCGGCCCGGTCACCGCGATCGTGGCGCACGACAACAAGGCGGGCACGCAGTTCCACCCCGAGAAGAGCCAGCGTCTCGGCCTCGCCCTCATCGCCAATTTCCTGCGCTGGAAGCCCTGATGCCCATCCTCTTTCCCGCCATCGACCTCAAGGACGGCGAGTGCGTTCGCCTCAAGCTCGGGCTGATGGAGGAGGCGACCGTCTACAATACCGACCCGGCGGCGCAGGCGCTGGCGTTCCGTGAGGCCGGCTTCACGCATCTCCACGTCGTCGATCTCAACGGCGCCTTCGAGGGCCGCGCGGTGAACGGCGCGGCGGTGGAGGCGATCCTGGCGGCGGTCGGCTCCACGGTGAAGGTGCAGCTCGGCGGCGGCATCCGCGCCATGGCCGACGTCGAGCGCTGGCTGGCGGCGGGTCTCGCGCGCGTCATCCTCGGCACGGTGGCGGTGCGCGATCCCGCGCTGGTGCGCGAGGCCGCGCGGCGCTTTCCCGGCCAGGTGGCTGTGGGCATCGACGCCAAGGGCGGCCACGTGGCGGTCGAGGGCTGGGCGGAATCCTCCGAACTCACCGCGACCGATCTCGCCCGGCGCTTCGAGGACGCCGGCGTCGCCGCGATCATCTACACCGACATCGACCGCGACGGCATTCTGGCCGGCATCAACTGGGACGCCACGATCGCCCTCGGCCACGCCGTCAGGGTCCCCGTAATCGCCTCCGGGGGCCTTGCCTCGATGACCGACATCGATCGCCTCGCCGGCCCGGACGCCGCCCATCTCGAAGGCGCCATCACCGGCCGCGCCCTCTACGACGGCCGCATCGACGCGGCAGAGGCGCTGGCGCGGCTCGGGTGAGGCGCTGGGCGGCCACGTTTCACGTGTGTCATTCCCGCCGGGCTTTTGCGGGCGGCGAGCCGGCGCTATGATGCGCGCCATGAACATTCAGGCGCCTATCCGAACCGCCGACGACTTCCTTCGCTGGAACGAAGGACGCGAGGGAAAGCGCGAGTTCGTTCGGGGAGGGATCGTCGAGATGATGACGGGCGGGTCGCGGCGTCATGCCGAACTGTTTCTGCAGCTCGCCTTCTCCCTTCGGCAGGCAATGGCCGACCGGGCGCTGCGGATCACTGCGGCCGACTTCGGTGTGCGGACGTCCGCCGGCATCCGTTATCCCGACGTGCTCGTGTTGCGCGACGAGGGAGACGGGCGTGAGCTCGCGACGTCCGAGCCGCTCGTGATCGCCGAAATCCTCTCGCCCTCCTCGCTCGCGATCGACTTCGGCGAGAAGGCCGCCGAATACACCGCCCTCCCCTCGCTCCTGCATTACCTCGTCCTGTCGCAGGACGAGCCCCGCCTCTGGCTCTGGCGCCGCGGCGAGGACGGCGCCTTCGGCTCGCCGGAGATGATCGCCGGCCGGGACGAAAGCGTCACGCTCGACGGCCTCGACCTGCGACTCGCCCTTGCGGATCTCTATCGCGCCATCGCATAAGGCGGCCATCCGGCCTTCGCGCCGCCTGCAATCCTGGTCCCGGAGGACCCCCCGTGACCCTTAAAGCCCGCATCATCCCTTGCCTCGACGTGAAGGACGGCCGCGTCGTGAAGGGGGTCAATTTCGAGGGGCTGCGCGATGCCGGCGATCCCGTCGAGGCGGCACGGCGCTACGATGCGGCCGGTGCGGACGAGCTTTGCTTCCTCGACATCACCGCCTCCTCCGACAATCGCGAGACGATCTTCGACGTGGTGGCGCGCACCGCCGAGGCCTGCTTCATGCCCGTCACGGTCGGGGGCGGCGTGCGCGCGGTTGCCGACATCCGCCGCCTGCTGCTGGCCGGCGCCGACAAGGTGTCGATCAACACCGCCGCCGTGGTGCGCCCCGAATTCGTGGCCGAGGCCGCTGACAAGTTCGGCAACCAGTGCATCGTCGTCGCGATCGACGCCAAGCGCGTCTCGCTTGACGGCGAGACGCCGCGCTGGGAGATCTTCACCCATGGCGGGCGCACGCCCACCGGCATCGACGCCGTGGCCTTCGCGCGCCGCGTCGTGGCGCTCGGCGCCGGCGAGATCCTCCTCACCTCGATGGACCGCGACGGCACCAAGGCCGGGTTCGACCTCGGCCTCACCCGCGCGGTGAGCGAGGCCGTCGCCGTGCCGGTGATCGCCTCCGGAGGCGTCGGCACGCTTGACCATCTCGTCGACGGCATCCGCGAGGGCGGCGCCACGGCCGTGCTCGCGGCCTCGATCTTCCATTTCGGCCAGCATACGATCGCCGAGGCCAAGGCCCACATGCAGGTCGCCGGCATCGCCATGCGCCAGGACCCCGCCTGACGGCGCCCATCCCCACCCAAGACGGCCCGGGAGCCCTCATGTTCGATCTCAGCGACCTCGAGACCCTCGTCTCGCAGCGGGCCACCTCCGGCGACCCCGCCTCCTATACCGCCCAGCTCGCCGCGCGCGGGCTGCCGAAGGCCGCGCAGAAGCTCGGCGAGGAGGCGATCGAGACGGTGATCGCGGCGCTGGGTGAAGACCGCGCGGCGCTGACGGGCGAGGCCGCCGATCTCCTCTACCATCTCATGGTGGTGCTGCATCTCAGAGGCGTGCCGCTCGCCGACATCCTTGCCGAGCTGGAGCGCCGCACGCGCCGGACGGGCCTCGAGGAAAAGGCCGCCCGGACGCCGGCGGCCTGAGCGCACCGATGGACCCGCTCATCCCCGCGACGCGCTCGCCCTACCACTTCTTCTCGGCCGCCCAGTGGGCGACCTTCCGGGGCCGCGAAGCGCTGACGCTGACCGAGGACGAGATCCGGCGTCTGCGCTCGGTGGGCGACGCCATCGACGTCGGCGAGGTCGAACGCATCTATCTGGCGGTCTCGCGCCTGCTCTACGCCCATGTCGAATCCTCGCAGTCGCTGTTTCGCCAGCGCAAGCGCTTCCTGCGCGGCTCCGACCAGGCGCGCACCCCCTTCATCATCGGCATCGCCGGCTCGGTCGCCGCCGGCAAATCCACCACCGCGCGCATCCTGAAGGAGCTGCTCGCCCGCTGGCCGGGCACCCCGAAGGTCGATCTCGTCACCACCGACGGCTTCCTCTTCCCCAACGCGGTGCTGGAGGCCGAGGGGCTGATGCAGCGCAAGGGCTTTCCCGAGAGCTACGACGTCGCGGCGATCCTGCGCTTCCTCTCCGACATCAAGGCCGGCGAGCGGGGGGTGCAGGCGCCCGTCTACTCGCATTTCCACTACGACGTGATGCCGGGAGAGAGCGTCACCGTGGACCAGCCGGACATCCTCATCTTCGAGGGGCTGAACGTCCTCCAGGTGCGCGAGATGCCGCGCGACGGCAAGGTCGTGCCCTTCGTCTCCGACTTCTTCGACCATTCGATCTATATCGACGCCGACATCGCCGATCTCCATCGCTGGTACGTGGCGCGCTTCATGCGCCTGCGCGAGACGGCCTTCCGCGAGGCCAATTCGTTCTTCCACCGCTATTCGCTGATCTCGGAAACCGAAGCGCTGACCGTGGCCGAGCGGCTGTGGACGGAGATCAACGCCCGCAACCTCGTCGAGAACATCATGCCGACGCGCCCGCGCGCCGACCTCATCCTGCGTAAGGGCGGCAACCACCTCGTGGAGCAGGTGGCGCTGCGCAAGATCTGAACGGACGGGTCCGCGAGGGCGCCGGCCGGAGCCGTCCCGAGTTTCGGAGACGTTAAGATCATATAAGTCTTCCTTATGTATCGTCGGCTCGTTCCTCGAAGCGTGGGTCGATGCCGCTCCTTTTTCGTCTGCGAAATTTCCTGCGCTTCGAGCGCGGCGCCAACATTCCCATCATGGCGGCGCTGCTGCTCATCCCCATGACGCTGCTCGCCGGCGGCGCAGTGGATTTCGTCGGACACGAGAAGATCCGCGTCGCACTGCAGGACGCGCTCGATCGCGGCGTGCTGGCGGCCGCGGCGCTCAACCAGAGCGAGGATCCGCGCAAGGTGGTCATGAGCTACCTGCGGACGGTGCCGGGCGGTGCCACCGCGGAGCTCACCCTGTCGGAGGAGAAGCGCACCAACTACCGCAAGATCACAGCGGGCGCGAAGGTCACCTACGTGCCTTCCTTCCTGCAGCTGGCCGACATCCGCAAGCTGGACGTCGCAGCCGCTGCCACCGCGCAGGAAGCGCGCCAGAACATCGAACTGTCGCTGGTGCTCGATATCTCCGGCTCGATGCTCGACAATGGCGGCATGAAGCTCTTGAAGCCGGCGGCCAAGAGCTTTCTCGACACGATGCTGAAGCCCGATGTGCGCCCCTTCACCTCCGTCTCCATCGTGCCCTTCGCGGGCCAGGTCAGCGCCGGGAGCAAGGCCATCTACCAGTATCTGGCGACGCCGTTCTACGGGCTGACGCCGCTCCACGGTCGGGTGATCCAGGAGAAGACCTGGTGCTTCGAGTTGCCGAGCGGCGACTTTGCGGCCGGCACGCCCACCTTCGCCTTCCGCAAGCAGGTGCCGCATTTCAGCGTCTACAACATCTCGGCCGCCGGCAAGCAGCCCTGGTGGTGCCCGACCGACGAGGCGGGGATCACCTATCCGACGAACGACGTGACCTATCTGAAGAACCGCGTCGAACTGCTGCGGCCTTTCGACGGCACCGGCACCGCCTATGGCATGAAATGGGGCGAGCTGCTGCTCAACCCCTCGATGCAGTCCTCGCTGAAGGCGATCGGCGACAAGGGACTGGCCCCCATCCCCGAAGCCTTCCGCTCCCGGCCTGCCGCCTTCGACGACAAGGACACGATGAAGTTCATCGTGCTGATGACCGACGGTCAGATCGGGTTTCAGCCCCGGCCCACCAACGGCGAGGCGGAAGTGACCGACCGCAACATTCCCCAGACCAACCAGATCTACACGCAAAGCCAGTCCGAAGCCCTCTACAAGCAGGTCTGCGCCTACACCAAGAAGCAGGGCATCACGATCTTCACCATCGCCTTCGCCATCAGCGACAATTCGGTCGCCAACAGCATCGCCAGCTGCGCCAGCCAACTGGGCTATGCCTACCGCGTCGACGGCCTCGACATGGCCACCGCCTTCCGCTCCATCGCCACCACCCTGCAGCAGATCCGGCTGGTGAAGTGAGCCGATGGCAGCCAGAAGTCGCTCCCCCTCCGGTCCCTCCCCCTCCCGCCGCCCCTGCGCCCTTCGCCGTCTGTGCGGCGAGCGGCGCGGCAGCGTGGCGCTGGAATTCGCCATCGTCGCGCCGATCTTCCTCGCGATCGTCTTCTCGACGCTCGAGGCGGGCTGGATGATGACGCAGGCGACCCTCCTCGACCGGGCGCTCGACATCACCGTGCGCGAGGTCCGAATCGGCGGGCCCGACGCGCCCACCACCGAACCCCAGATCCGCAAGGCGGTGTGCGATCGCGCGATGGTGATCCCCGGTTGCGAGGCGGTCGCCACGGTGGAGATGCGCCTCGTCGAGAAGGCCTCCGACTTCCCCACCGCCGCAGCGACCTGCGTCGATCGGGGCACCACCGCCCGCCCCGTCACCAGCTTCCAGAGCGCGGCCCGCGCCAAGATCACCTTCGTGCGCGTCTGCATCGTGGTGGATCCGATCACGCCGCTCATGGGCCTGGCGCTGCAGCTTCCCAAGGATGCCAAGGGCGGCTACCGCCTGGCGACGAGTTCGGCCTTCCTCAGCGAGCCCGGCACGTGAGGGCGCGGCGTGCGACCTCCTGGCGGCGATGGCTCGGCGACCGGCGCGGCGTCGCCGCCATCGAGTTCGCGCTGATCGCGCCGGTGCTGATCGTGCTGTTGCTCGGCTGCGTCACGCTGTTCGTCGCCTATCGGGATTCGCAGGACGCCGAAAAGGCCACCTTCACCATCGGCGATCTCCTGTCGCGGCGCACCGATCCCGTCGACGACGCCTTCCTTTCCACCACGCAGCAGCTTTTCCTGCAGATGGTCTCGCGAACGGCGGAGCGCACGAAATACCGCATCAGCAGCCTGACGCGCTCCGGCGGCAAGTTCTCGGTCGCGTGGTCCTATGCCGTGGCCCCCCGCACGGCGCTTCGCACCGCCGACATTCCCACCGACAGCCTGCCCGTGGTCGCCGACGGCGATTCGCTGGTCCTGGTGGAGACCGCCGTCTCCTACGATCCGCTCTTCGGCGGGCTTGGCCTCGTCTCCGGCGAGCACGTCAACCTCGCCGCGAACCGGCCGCGCTTCATCGCTGCCATCGCCAAGTCCGACTGAAGGAGCGCGTTCCCGCTCCCCTGCCGCCGATCATCCTCGCGCCGCATTTGAAGCGCTCCGCAGGGCCGGGGAGTTGACAGCGCGGGCACAGGCCTCCTACTGCCGCGCGGCTCAAGAAGGGACCGCTCCATGACGATCGACCTCAACCGACGCGAAGTGATGATGGCGCTCGCGGCCCTCGGCGTGGCGCTGCCCGGCAGCCGGGCGCTCGCCGCAGACGGTGACGGGCTGCAGTTCGGGCCGGCCGAGCCCTTCTCCTTCGACGCTCTGGTGGAGAAGCAGCGCGCGCTCGCCGCCGCGCCCTACGTGCCCGAAGCCTCGCGCGCCCCCGCCGTGCTCGACCGCATCGACTTCGACCAGCATTGGCGCATCAAGTACAAGGCGGACGAGACTCTCCAGCTCAACGACGGCAAGGCGCCGATCCGCTTCTTCCATCTCGGACGCTACTTCCAGCTGCCCGTCGGCATCCACGTGGTGGAGGGCGGCACCGCCCGCACGCTGCGCTACGATCCCGCCCTCTTCGACATTCCCGCCGACAGCCCGGCCAAGGAACTGCCCGCCGACATCGGCTTCGCGGGCTTTCGCGTGCTCGAGCCCGGCCGCGAGGAGGATTGGCTGGCCTTCCTCGGCGCCGCCTACTTCCGCACCTCGGGCGAGGACAACCAGTTCGGCATGTCGGCCCGCGCGCTCGCCATCGACGTCGCCATGCCGACGCCCGAGGAGTTCCCGCGCTTCACCGACTTCTTCCTCGAGCCCTCCGCCGACGGGCGCCTCGTGATCACCTGCGCGCTGAACAGCCCCCGCGTCGCGGGCGTCCTGCGCATGGACGTCTCGAAAGGCGGCCCGATCCGCATGGACATCCAGGCGCGCTACTTCGCGCGGGGCGACATCCAGCGCTTCGGCATCGCAGCGCTCACCTCGATGTTCTGGTACTCCGAGACCGACCGGGCACGCCGCGTCGACTGGCGCCCGGAGGTCCACGATTCCGACGGTCTGGCGCTGTGGACGGGCACGGGCGAGCGCATCTGGCGCCCGCTCAACAACCCGCGCAACGTCATGACCTCGAGCTTCTCCGACGAGGCGCCGCGCGGCTTCGGCCTGCTGCAGCGCGACCGCAACTTCGAGAACTACGAAGACGACGGCGTCTTCTACGAGAAGCGTGCCAGCGTCTGGGTCGAGCCGGTGGGCTCCTGGGGCCGCGGCGCGGTGCAGCTCGTAGAGATCCCGACCGACGACGAGATCCACGACAACATCGCCGCCTACTGGGTGCCGGAGACCCCGGTGCGCCGGGGCGACGCGGTGGCGGTCGACTACCGCCTGTTCTGGTCCAACCGCGAGCCCTATCCCGGCACGGTCGGCAAGGTGGCGGCGACGCGCCTCGGTCGCGGCGGCATTCCCGGCCAGCCCCGCCCTGCCGGCGTCACCAAGGTGGTGGTGGATTTCGACGGCGGGCTCGTCGCCGCCCTCGGGCGCGACGCCAAGGGCGTCAAGGCCATCGTCACCGCCTCGCGCGGCACGGTCGGCCAGACCGAGGCCTATTCGGTGAAGGTCGGCACCGCCTGGCGCGCGACGTTCGATCTCACGGCCGAGGGCGACGCCCCGGTGGAGCTGCGCCTCTACCTGACGCAGGGCGAGAGCGTCCTCACCGAGACCTGGGCCTACCAGTTCCTGCCGCTCGGCGCCGCCTGAGCCTTAAGGAGGACGGGCGGCGGCAAGCCTGCCGCTCGTCCTCTTTCTCCGTTGCGGGATGGCACCCTCGATCCGAAGGAGAGCCACCAGATGTCCGCCACCGATCGCTTCTTCGTGCTGACGGGCGGCCCGGGATCGGGCAAGACGACGCTTCTCGACGCGCTCGCCGCCGCCGGCCACCGCACCGTGCCCGAAGCCGGGCGCGCCGTGATCCGCGACATGAGCCGCATCGACGGCCCGGCGCTGCCCTGGCGCGACCGGGCGCTCTTCGCCGAGGCGATGCTGCTCCACGATCTCGCGGCCTGGCGCGGGGCCTGCGAAATGGGCGGCGAGGCGCCCGTCTTCTTCGACCGCGGTCTTGCCGACTGCGCCGGCTATCTCACCCTCTGCGGCCTGCCGCTGCCCCCGCATGTCGAGCGCGCGATCCAGGAGTTGCGCTATGCCCCCCGCGTCTTCGTGGCGCCCTTCTGGCCGGAAATCTTCGGGCAGGACGCGGAGCGCCGCCAGGACGCCGTGGAAGCCGAGCGCACGTTCGAGACGATGATGGCGACCTACCGCCGCGCCGGCTACGAGACCGTGCTCCTGCCGAGGACCGACGTCGGGTCGCGCGTGCGCTTCGTGGAAGGCGAGATCGCCCGCGCGGCCTGAGGATGGTGCGGCGGGCGCATCAGCCGCCGTCGAAGCCGGCCTGCGGGCCATTGTGAGAGGCGGTCCCGAAGCCGGGCTTTGCCCGTTTCGGAGGGGACGCTTCCTGAAACCGGCTTTGCCGGTTTCAGGAGAGGTATCCCAACTGCGCGGCGAGGGCGACGGCGTGGGTGCGGTTGGAGGCGTCGAGCTTGCGCGTCGCCGAGGCCAGGTGCTGCGAGATCGTGTTGCCGGAGATCGAGAGGATCGTGCCGATCTCGGCCGAGGTCTTGCCGAGCATGGCGAGCTTCAGGCAGTCGCGCTCGCGTGCCGTCAGCGGATTGTCCAGCCGGTTCTTCTCGAAGCGGCACGCCGCCAGGATGCCGAAGATCGTGAAGGCGGCGAGCTGCAGCGCGTCCGCCGCCGCGTCGTCCACCGGCGCGCCCGGCCCCGAGAGCGCCAGCACCCCGTTGAACCCCGTGAGCCCGTGCACCGGGCAGTAGAGGCCCGACAGGCAGTCGTTCGCCGCCAGGAAGCGCGCCTGCGGGCTCATGTCGGCGTCGTCCGGGTCGTAGCCGTGCAGCGTCTCGGCGTCCCAGACGAAGGGCAGCGCCCCGCCGCGCATCGCCCGCAGCACCGGCGTGAAACGGTGGAGCCCCAGCCGCTCGTAGCCGCGGCGGAACTCCTCGCTCCAGTTCGAGAGGGTCAGGCGCATCTCCGCCCCCGCCTCGTCGGTCGACGGGCTGTTCATCAGCGCGAAGCGCGTGAAGCCCCGGTCGCGGCAGAGCCGCTCGAGAGACACCACCAGCTGCTCCTCGCTCCAGGGACGCTCCAGAGATTCGAAAGGGCTCGCCGAAATCGTCATGCGGCGAAACAGGCGAGGACGGCGGGCGGCTTCACGGGGTGACCATCGACGGTTGCCATACGATCGATCCTCACGGGGCTATGAACCGAAGAGGCGCGCAGCTGATTCGCGGAACGCCGGACGGTCCTCCAGCTTAATCCGATCCCGCCCGCGGTTTCGACCCTCGAAACGACAATCATCCGTTTCGTTTGCAGGTTGCATCGCGGCGGCGCCATTCCCGTCAGGGGAGGTCCACGCCCCCTTCCTCTGGCGCTCGCCCGCCCGCCTCCCCATCTTCCGGCGCGACGCGGCCCGCACGAAGCGGCCGCCTGCCACGAGATGCCGGACGCATGACCGACTTTTCCCCCCGCGAGATCGTCTCCGAGCTCGACCGCCACATCATCGGCCAGAGCGACGCCAAGCGCGCCGTCGCGGTGGCGCTGCGCAACCGCTGGCGCCGCCAGCAGCTCACCGGATCGCTCCGCGAGGAGGTGATGCCGAAGAACATTCTGATGATCGGCCCGACCGGCGTCGGCAAGACCGAGATCTCGCGCCGCCTCGCCAAACTCGCCGGTGCCCCCTTCATCAAGGTCGAGGCCACCAAGTTCACAGAGGTCGGCTATGTCGGGCGCGACGTCGAGCAGATCATCAGGGATCTCGTCGAGATCGGCATCGGGCTCGTGCGCGAGAAGCGGCGCGAGGACGTGAAGGCGCGCGCCCATCAAGGCGCCGAGGACCGGGTGCTCGACGCGCTCGTCGGCAAGACCGCCTCGCCCGCGACGCGCGACAGCTTCCGCAAGAAGCTGCGCTCGGGCGAACTCGACGACAAGGAGATCGACATCGAGGTGGCCGACACGTCCAACCCGATGGGCGGGCTCGACATTCCCGGCATGCCGGGCGCCAATGTCGGCGTTCTCAACCTCTCCGAGATGTTCGGCAAGGCGATGGGCGGGCGCACCAAGCAGCGCCGCACCAGCGTGAAGGAGAGCTACGAGCTCCTGATCACCGAGGAGTCCGACAAGCTCCTCGACAACGAGGCGCTGGTGGCCGACGCGATCTCGGCGGTGGAGAACAACGGCATCGTCTTCCTCGACGAGATCGACAAGGTCGCCAACAAGGACGGCCACGGCGGCGCCGGCGTCTCCCGCGAGGGCGTGCAGCGCGATCTCCTGCCGCTGGTCGAGGGCACCACGGTCGCCACCAAGCACGGGCCGGTGAAGACCGACCACATCCTCTTCATCGCCTCGGGCGCCTTCCACGTCGCCAAGCCCTCCGACCTCCTGCCGGAGCTGCAGGGCCGGCTGCCGATCCGCGTCGAGCTGAAGGCGCTGACGAAGGACGACTTCCGCCGCATCCTCACCGAGACCGAGGCCTCGCTCATCAAGCAGTACATCGCGCTGATGAAGACCGAGAACGTCGATCTCGAGATCACCGACGACGCCATCGACGCCATCGCCGACCTTGCGGTGTCGCTCAACGGCTCGATCGAGAACATCGGGGCGCGGCGCCTGCAGACGGTGATGGAGCGCGTCCTCGACGACATCTCCTTCGAGGCCCCCGACAAGGGCGGCGAGCACTACCGGGTGGACGGTGCCTACGTCCACAAGGCGCTCGACGGCATCGCGGGCGATACCGATCTGTCGCGCTTCATCCTGTGAGGCGTCCACCGGGTCTCGCAGGCGAGACCGACCTGTCCCGCTTCATCTTGTAGCGGGGTGCCGGGTATCATCCCTTAAGCCACCGGCCGGGGCTGACGCTCCCCGGCGTCAGCCCCGATCGTCGAGGATCAGCAGCGCGAACAGCATCAGGATCGCCGCCGGGCCGGTCTTCACCAGCGCGCCCAGCGGGTCGATCCAGAGTTCGGGCGTGAGGACGGTGGCGCTGGCGAGATAGCCGAGCGTCAGCGCCAGACCCGCGAGAAGCCCGGCGCGGCAGGTGCGCCGCCACGCGATGCCAAGGCCGATCGCGATGTCGGCGAGGCTCGTCGCCGCCGTCAGCACGGCCGCGAGCCCCGGCGGCACGCCATGCGCCGTGAGGATCGCCGCCGCCGGCGCGAAGGCCGGCCCGAGCGCCACCAGCCCCGAGACGATCCAGAACAGCGCGAGCCCGCCGATCGCAAGCGCCTTGGCGAGATAGAGCCGCGCGAACCAGCGCTCCTGCACGCTGGCCGGGAGCCCGGCGACGATGGCGCTCGCGTCCGGGGGGGTGCGACCCATCAACCCCGCCCAAGCCGAGCCGTCGCCCTCGACGCCGCGCGAGAGCTCGGCCAGCGCCGTCGAGCGCACCGGCGGGCTCCAGCCGGCCCAGGCCGCCACGTCGCCGGCGCGGCTGCCCGCCGCCAGCAGCCAGTTCGGCAGCGTCAGGCGCGGGCGCGGGCCCCCGAAGCGCGCGCGAAACGCCGCGATCACCCCGCCGACCGTGGAGGGCGCCACCTCCATCACGTCGAGGGCGAGGCGAAGATCCCGTTCGCCGCCGGCCCAGCGCCGCGCCAGATGCGCGATCGTCTCCGCGATGTCGGCGATGTCGGTGGCCGCGAAGGGCCGGCTCGCCAGAGCCTCGGGCAGCGACACCGGCAGCGCCGCGAGCGCGCGGATCAGCGCGCTGCCGCCATAGGCCGCCGGCCCGATCACGAAGCCCGGCCGCAGGATCGCGTGAGGGCCAGGCGCGTGCGCGATCTGCCGCTCGGCCTCGCGCTTGGTGCGGCTGAAGGTGGTGCGGTCGTCGTCGGGGCGGCCGGGCACCGAGAGTTGCACGAGGAGCACCGGTTTCGGCTGCGCAGCGAGCGCCGCGAGGAGGCGGGCGGTGAAGCCGGCATGGACGTCTTGCGCCCCGCCGCGGGCGCTGTCCTGCAGGACGCCGATACAGTTCACCACGAGGTCGCAGCCCGTCTCCGTGACGAACCGCGCCAGCGCGTCGGACGCGAGGTCCACCGCGCCGACGATCCGCGCATCCCGCCCGAAGGCGGCGCGCTGGGCGGGCGTGAAGCGGCGCGCGGCGGCCACCACCGGAAAGCCGCGGCGGCGGAGGTCGAGTGCGGTGGCTTCGCCGATCAGTCCGGCCGCGCCGAGAACGAGGATCACGGGTTCGCCCATCGTCACCATCCGGGCTT
Organism: Aureimonas pseudogalii; assembly: GCF_014196835.1. Classification (GTDB taxonomy): domain Bacteria; phylum Pseudomonadota; class Alphaproteobacteria; order Rhizobiales; family Rhizobiaceae; genus Aureimonas; species Aureimonas pseudogalii. The sequence continues at coordinate 94,259 of NZ_JACIEK010000002.1, read as the reverse complement.
GGCGATCATCAGCCAGACGATCCCCGCCACCGCGCCGAAGCCGGGAAAGCCGAACGCGAACCACCAGCGAAAGAGACGGTGATAGGCGGCGGGCAGCGGCTCGCCGTTTGCCGCCGCCGCGCGGGCGAGATCGCGCATGCGTGCCTGCATCCACACCACCGGCAGCCAGAACGCCCCGGCGACGCCGTAGAGCACGAGCGAGAGGAGGATCCAGCCCTCGCCCAGCGGAAAGCCGGCCTCGCGGGCCAGAAGCAGGCCGGTGATCGGCTGCACCACCACGGCCGAGGCGGTGAAGAGAAGATCGGCGGTCACCACCACGCCGGCGGTGCGCGCAATGAACGCGGCGTCGCGGCTGCGATGGGCCATCAGCATGAAGAAGGCGATGCCCGTGCCGGTGCCCAGCAGCACGCAGGCGCCGATGACGTGGAGATACTTGAGGACGAGATAGGACATGGGACCGACCGTCAGCACGCCGTGCGCGTGCGAGGCAACCCTGCCGCGACAAACCTGCAGATCCGGTAAAGGCGGCGGGTGCCCGGTCGAGGCCGAACCGGTGTCGGTTCCCTGCCCGTCTCACCGCCAGTGGCCGTCGTCCGAATTGTCACGAAGGGCGTGACACCTCGCGAACCCTTCGGCTGGCGGGTGATGGCAGGGCGTTCGAGCAATCCAACGCGTGCCCATGGGGCCGACCGGCAAGACCGCCGCCGCGCCGCGCGATCGCCCGAGATGGTCCGCCTCAGGCCGCGCGAGCCGCCGATGCCAGGGCGAGCGCGGTCGGGTCGAAGCGGCGCAGATAGATCGCGCCCGTGCCGTTCGCCTCCAGCACGCTGCCCGAAGGAATGGCCTGCCAGCCCGCCGCATCCGCGCCGCAGGGCTCGGAGGCGACCAGCAGGTTGCCGTCCTCCACCCGCGAATAGAGCGAGGGCGGCTGCCCGTCGCTCGCCCAGCGGAAGGCGAAGAGCCGCGCGCCGTCGCTGTGCACGGCGGCAAAGCGCACGGGCTCGCCAGAGCGGCCCTGCAGCGCCAGGATCTCGGCGAGGATCGCGCCGTAGGCCGCGATCGGATCGGCCTCGACGCCGCGCCCGATCGCGGCGAGGAAGATCGCCTCGGAATCGCAGGTGCCCTTGCGCGAGGGATAGAGCGCGTCGGGGATCATCGCCTCGACGCGGCGGCGCACGAGCGCATAGTCGCCGATCTGCCCGTTGTGCATGAAGAGCTGCCGGCCGTGCGCGAACGGGTGGCAGTTGCTCGTGGAGACGCCGCCCGAGGTCGCCGCGCGCACATGGGCGAGGAAGAGCTTGGAGCGGATCTGCCGGCAGAGCGAGGTGAGGTTGGCGTCCGACCAGGCCGGCAGGATGCCGCGATAGAGGCCGGGCTCGGCGCGCTCGCCATACCAGCCGAGGCCGCAGCCGTCGCCGTTCACCACCGTGCGCGCCTCGCGCGCCGCCATCGACTGCGACACCAGCGAGCCTTCGGGCCGGATCAGGAGGTCCTCGAGAAAGAGGGGCGTTCCGGAATAGGCGAGAAGGCGGCACATGGGCGACCGGGTTCCTCTGGCATGCGGGGATCGGCGAGGCGGCGGCGCGGGCGCCGATCTTCGCAGCCTATGCTGCGATGCGTTCGCGAAGCTGGCCTTGCGCGCCCGTGCCGAGCGCGAAGCGCAGGGCGGCGGCGGCGTGGATCGCGGTGGAATCGAAGCCCGGCAGGTCGAGCTTCGCCGGGTCGAGCGAAAGGCAGATCTCGGTGCAGCCGAGGACGACGCTGTCGGCCCCCGCCGCGCGGCCACGTGCGACGATACCCTGCAACTCCCGCCGCGAGGCGTCGAGCACCCGTCCGGCGCAGAGCTCCTCGAAGATGACGCGGTGGACGGTGGCGCGGTCCGCCTCGTCCGGCACGATCGGGCGGATGCCGGCATGGGCCTCCATCCGGTCGGCGTAGAAGCCGTGCTCCATGGTGTAGCGCGTGGCGAGGAGCAGCGGGCGGCGACGCCCGGCCGCGCGCAGTGCCGCGCCGGTCTCCGCGATGATGTCGACGAGCGGGATCGACACCGCGCCGGCTACGGCTGGCGAGACCAGATGCATCGTGTTGGTGCAGATGAGCACGCAGTCGGCGCCGGCCGCCTCCAGGCGCCGGGCGCTCGCGGCGAGGAGTTCGCCCGCGAGATCCCAACGACCGGCCTTCTGCAGCGCCACGACCTCCTCGAAGTTCAGCGAGTGGACCAGGAGGTCGGCCGAAGCGAGGCCGCCGCGTGCGGCGCGCACGCCCTCGTTGATCATGCGGTAATAGACGGCGGTGGATTCCCAGCTCATGCCGCCGATCAGCCCGATACGCTTCATGGTCCCTGCCCCTCTGTTCGACTCTCTTCGACTGCCTGAAAGCATCGCATGCGCGAGGATGGTCCCGCATGCAAAGATCACGAGATGCCCGTGCCACCGTGCACGCAAGAAGCGCCGTTCCGCCGTTCCACGCAAATTCGTTGCACCATGGCGGGAAGACGTGCACGTTCGCCGCCATGCTCGACGATCGCGACCACCTTCTTCTCACGCTCCTGCAGGACGACGCCGACCGGCCGGTGGCGGAACTCGCCGAGCGCACCGCGCTCTCGCCCTCGGCCTGCTCGCGCCGCATCCAGCGCCTGCGCGACGAGGGCTACGTCCTGCGCCGCGTGGCGCTGGTCGATCGCGCGCGCATCAACCTGCCGACCACGATCTTCGTGATCGTCAAGACCTCGCAGCACGAGAGCGGCTGGCTGGAGGAGTTCCGCGCGGCGGTGAACGCGGTGCCGGAGATCGTCGAGGTACACCGGCTGACCGGCAATTTCGACTACATCCTCAAGCTGGTGCTGCCGCATGTCGAGCATTACGACGTGGTCTACAAGCGCCTCGTCGGCCGCGTCAGCCTGTTCGAAATGTCCGCCTACATCTCGATGGAGACGGTGAAGTCGCAGACCGCGCTGCCGACACGCTATGCGTGACGTCTGATGGAAATGAACGGAGGACGTGACGAGGTGCTCACGGCGAGAAGCGACCGGATCGTCCGCGCCCTCGTTTTCGTGGCGCTGCCCAGCATCGTGTGGCTATTCGTCCTCAGCGGGGCGGGGACGGTCTTCTTCGTTCTGAGTCTGTGGCCGTCCGTCGGGTCGGTTGTCTCGACGAAAGCCGAGATATCAAATCTTGGCGCGACGCTCTTCGTCCTCGGCTTTTTCTCCGTGGGACCGGCGGGTCTCTGGGCTCTGACACAGCTCGTTCGCGTGCTTCGGGTCCGCCTCTACGAAGGCCGCGAGGGTTTGCAGAGTCGGCGCCGGACGCTGGTGGTCGGCTTGTGCGTCGGCATCGTTCCGCTGGTCTATCTGCTGTGGAAGGCAACCGTCGATCGCTATGGCCTGACCACCGAAACGCCTGCGCCCGGCATCCTTCTTTGGCTCATCGCCAGCGGCGGCCACTGGTTCCGCTGCTCGTCTATCTCATGATCGAGGCTTCGGGACGCCAGGCCTTGTCTTCCACTCCAAACCAGACCTCCCATGGCGCAGAACCGAACCCGCCAAGCTGACCCCTGACCGCGCGTCTTGCTGCGGCCTAAGCGTCGACGGGAGTGTGCGTCAAATGTTTCACGTGGAACGGCCATCACGTAGCGAAAGCTCTTTCGCCTCGCGCCCGCCCCATTGTCCGGTCTAGGACGGGTGACCCCGCCGAAGGCCTTGTTTCCCATGTCCCGTTTTGCCGCGATCGCCGCCGCCCTTCTTATCGCCCTGGCCATGCCCGCCGGCGCCGCGACGCTCGTGCCGCCCGGCAACCGCAACGCCGAGCAGCCCGCGGTGCCCGGCGGCTCGAAGGCCCGTACGGCGCAGACGCGCGGCACGTTCGAGGGGAAATACGCCAAGATCCGCGCGCTCATCGCGGGAAACCGCGAGTTGCAGGCCAAGATCCGTAAGGCCGCGGGCGCCTACGGCATCTCGCCGCTCCACATCGCCGGCGCGCTGGTCGGCGAGCACACCTACAATGTCGACGCGCTCGACCGGCTGCAGACCTACTACGTCAAGGCGCTGTCCTATCTGAACTCCGGCGTCGCCTTCGCCTACGAGGGCGAGCCGATCGAGGATTTCGTGGCGCGGCCAGAGTTCTCGGCCTGCCGCAGCGAGAGCGACACGCGGCTCTGGTCGTGCCGCGAGCGCGTGTTCGATGCGCAATTCCGCGGCCGCACGGTGGACGGGCGCGCCTATCCCGACAACCGCTTCGGCGCGGTGTTCTTCCAGCCCTTCTATGCCGGACAGACCTTCGGCCTCGGCCAGCTCAACCCGCTGACGGCGCTTTCCGTCTCCGACGTCGTGCACCGCGTCTCCGGCTATCCCGAGCTCGACATGCGCGAGGCCGGCGAGGTCTATGCGGCGATCATGGATCCCGACAAGACGCTGGCCTACATGGCCGCGGTCATCCGCACCTCGATCGACGCCTATCGTGACGTCGCGGGTTTCGACATCTCCGGCAATCCCGGCGTGGTCGCGACGCTCTACAATGTCGGCGATCCCGTGGGCCGCGCCGAGGCCCTGAAGGCCGACAACGCCCGGCGGCGGGCGGCGGGCCAGGCGCCGCGCCTGCCGGAGGAGAACTACTACGGCTGGCTGGTGAACGACCGGCTCGCCGACCTCGCGGCGATCTTTCCCTGAGGCACGAACGGCGTCAGGCCGACTCGAGGCACCGCGCCTCCGCGCTCGCGCCGTCCGGCACATGCAGCCGCAGGCGCCCTTCCGCGGCGCGGTCCTCGAACCAGCGGCGCTCGGCGTCCCACGCGTGGCCCTCCCAGCCGGCAAAACCGAAGCCGTAGCAGTCAATCGCGACGTCTTGGAGCTCCGGCGCCTCGACGAGGCGGCGCACGACGAGGAAGCCGCTGCTCGGCGCGGGGCTCGCATCGCCCTCGTCCCGATCGGCTGACGCCGCGCCGTCGCGAGCCGGGGCGCCACCCGCGGCGAGAAGGCGGCGGCAGTCCTCCTCCCATTCGCCGGGCATCAGCCAGACCGGGCGGGCGAGCGGCGCCAGCGCCGCCGCCAGTTCCGGCGTCCAGTCGTGGTCGCCCGGCGCGCGGCGCCGCGTCGCCACGGGTAGGGGATCGGCGAGCGCTTCCGGTCCCGGATGGATCGGTAGCACGAAGCCGCCGGCCGCCTGCACGACGGGCCTTCGGATGAAGCCGGGATCCTCCAGCCATTCGGCCGCCTGCCCGCCGAAATTGAGAAGGCAGAGATGCGTCACGCGCCGCCCCGCCTCGGCCCCGAAGCCGGCGGCGTTGTTGAAGCGGATCACCCAGTCCGCCGTGTCGATGGCTCCGGCATGGGGTCCGAGCCCCGGCGCGTTGCCGACCACGGCGATCCGCCGCGGCAAGGCGGCAATCTCGCACGGACCCGGGTGAAGCGCCGCGCCCCAGAGTGTCGTCGATCCCGTCACGCTGCGGATCATTCGGCCGGGGCCGCCGGGGCGGCGGGACGTGCGTCGCCGAAGCTCCAGGGGAAGCGATCGCGGCCGGCGTCGGTGGTGGCGCCCTTGTCGGAGGCCTCCTTGCCGCGCGCGGCCTCGGCCGTCTCCAGCTTCTTCTTCGCCTTGTCCGAGAGGTCGGAGCGATCCTCGCGCTCGCGGCCCCAGAGCTTGCCCTTGCGGCCTTCGCGCAGGCGCTCGAAGAAGGCGAAGAGCGCCGGCACCACGAAGATGCCGACGAAGGTCGCCGCCACCATGCCGCCGATCGCCGCCGTGCCGATGGCGTTGCGCGAGGCCGCGCCCGCGCCGGAGGTGTGGACGAGCGGAATGAGGCCGAGGATGAAGGCGAGCGCCGTCATCAGCACCGCGCGGAAGCGCTGCTTGGCGCCCATCACCGCCGCCTCGGTGATCTCCATCCCGTCCTCCTCGCGCCGCTCCTTGGCGAACTCGACGATGAGGATGGCGTTCTTGGCTGCGAGGCCGATCAGCATCACCATGCCGATCTGCGAATAGATGTTGGAAGAATAGCCGAATACCGCGAGCGAGCCCGCCGCACCGGCCGCCGCGATGCCGATCGACAGCATCACGGTGAGCGGCTGCAGCCAGCTCTCGTACTGCGCCACGAGGAAGAGATAGGCGAAGACGAAGGCGAGGCCGAAGGCGATGTACGTGACCGATCCCGCCTGCCGCTCCTGATAGGAGGTGCCGGAGAACTGGTAGGAATAGCCGTCCGGCAGCACCTCGGCCGCGACCTCCTCCAGCGCCGTCAGCGCCGCGCCCGACGAATAGCCCGCCGCCGGCTGGCCGGTGATCTGGGGCGCGGTGAACAGGTTGAAGCGCGGCACGGCATAGGGGCCGAAGGTCGTGTCCACCGTGACGACGGAGCGCAACGGCACCATCTGGCCGCTCGCGTTCTTGGCGTAGAGATCGCCGATGTCGCTCGCCGCCTGCCGCGCGTCGGCCTCGGCCTGCAGGCGCACTTGGTAGATGCGCCCGTCGTAGATGAACTGGTTGACGAAGGTCTCGCCCATCGTGGAGCCGACGGTGTCGTAGATGTCGGCGACGGAGAGACCCAGCGTCTCCGCCCGGTCGCGGTCGATCGTCATGTAGAGCCGCGGCACGTCGGCCGAGAAGGTGGTGCGGGCGCCCTCGATCTCCGGCCGCTCGTTGGCGGCCGAGACGAAGGAGGCCGCGACCTGCGCAACCTCGGTCGGATCCTGGCCGTTCTCAGCCGTCAGTTCGAAGGTGAAGCCGCCGACCGAGCCGAGGCCGGGGATCGGCGGCGGCGGGAAGGCCGCGACCTGGACGCCGGGAATGGCGGCGAACTTTCCTCGGAGCTCGCCCAGGATGGCGAAGAGGTCGGGACGCTCGCCCCAGGGCTTCAGCGTCACGATGCCGAGGCCCCCGGAGGTGCGCTGCGAGGATTGCAGGAGGGAATAGCCGGCGTTGAGGACGTAGGAGTTGACGCCCTCCGTCTCGGCGAGGATGTCGCCGATCTCGAGCATCGCCTCCGTGGTGCGCTGGAGCGAGGCGCCGTCCGGCAGCGAGACGTCGAAGAGGATGGCGCCCTGGTCCTCGTCGGGCAGCAGCGTCGAGGGCAGCGACAGGAACGAGACGGTCGCCACGGCAAAGCCGACACCTAAGATGGCAAGCGCCACGAGCACGCGCTTCACGAGGAACGAGACGGCGCCCGCATAGGTGTTGCGCGTCGCGTCGAGCCCGCGGTTGAACCAGCGCAGCGGGCCCCAGGCGGCGGTGGGCGGGCGCAGCATCGAGGCGGCGAGCGCCGGCGTCAGCGTCAGTGCCACCACCGAGGAGAGCAGCATCGAGATCGACAGCGCCAGGCCGAACTGGCGGTAGAGCTGGCCCGAGAGGCCAGGCAGGAAGGTGGTGGGCAGGAACACCGCGAGCAGCACCAGCGTCGTTGAGACGATCGGGCCGGTGATCTCCTTCATCGCGATGCGCGTCGCCTCGACGCGGTCGATCTTGCGCTCCGTCATCACGCGCTGGACGTTTTCCACCACGAGGATGGCGTCGTCCACCACGAGGCCGATGGCGAGGATCAGCGCGAGCAACGTGATGACGTTGATGGTGAAGCCGATGGCGAGCAGCACCGCGAAGGTGCCGATGAGCGATACGGGGATCGCCAGCGCGGGAATGAGCGTCGAGCGCCAGTCCTGCAGGAAGACGAACACCACCACCACGATGATCGCGGCGGTGATCGCCAGCGTCAGCACGATCTCGTGGATCGTGGCGTCCACGAACTGGGTGGAGTCGTAGATGATCTGGTAGTCGAGGCCCGGCGGAAACTGGCCCTTGAGCTGCTCCAGCTCGGCGCGGATCGCCGTCACCGTCGCCAGCGCGTTGCCGCCGGGCGACTGGTTGATCTGGATGGTCTTGCCGGGATTGCCCTCGACGAAGGAATTGACGGCGTAGCTTTCCGAGCCGAGCTCGACCCGCGCCACGTCTTTCAGGCGCACGATGGCGCCGTTCTGCTCGGCGCGCACCACGATGTTCTCGAACTGCGCGGCGGTGTTGAGCTGGCCCTGCGAGGTGATCGTGTAGACGAGCGCCTGGCCCTCCGGCGCCGGCGAGCCGCCGATCTGCCCGGTCGAGGCCGGCAGGTTCTCGGCCTGGATGGCGGCGTTGACCTCGGCCGGGGAGATCGACAGCGCAGCCATGCGCACCGGATCGGTCCAGACGCGCATCGAATAGTCGGCATTGCCGAGGACGTTGGCGTCGCCCACGCCCTCGACGCGCTGCAGCGCCGTGACGACGGTGGAGGAGAGGTAGGCGCCGATGTCGATCGTCGAGACCTGACCGCCCTCCGAGAAGAAGCCGACCGCCATGAGGAAGTTCGGCGAGCGCGAGCGCACGGTCACGCCCTGGCGCGTCACCGCCTCGGGCAGCTGCGCGGTGGCGAGCTGCACGCGGTTGGAGACGTTGACCTGCGCGATGTCGGGATCGGTGCCGATGGCGAAGGTGATCGAGAGGGAATAGGTGCCCGAATCCGTCGAGGTCGAGGACATGTAGGTCATGTCCTCGACGCCGTTGATGGCGCGCTCCAGCGGATCGCCCACGGCCTGCGCCAGCACGGTGGAATCGGCGCCGGGATAGTTGGCCGAGACCGAGACGGTGGGCGGGGTGATCTCGGGATATTGCGCGATCGGCAGGACGGCGATGGCCAGCAGCCCCGCCAGCACCACCACCACGGAGATGACGCCGGCAAGGCGCGGTCGGCGGATGAAGACGTCGGAGATCATCGGGCGGCCGATCCGCCCGAGGCGCCCGAGCCGGTGCCGCCGGAGGCTTCGCCCCCGCCGTTTCCGGCTCCCCCGCCCCCGCCCTCGCCGTTCCCGGCCGGCCGGTTCGCGCGGCGCGCTTGCGCCTCCGCGTCGGCCTCGGCCTGGCTGAGCGGGCGCACCTTGGCGCCGTCCTTGGCCGAGGCGGCGCCGCGCACGATCACGGTCTCGCCGCCCGAGAGTCCCTGCGTCACCGAGGCAAGATTGCCGATCGTCTTGCCGGTCTCGATCGGCTGGCGGCGCACGGTGCCTTCGCCGTCGACGAGGAGCACCGAGCGGCCCTCGCGCGACAGCTGGATCGCCGCCTGCGGCACCACGGGAAGCACCGGCGGGTTCTTCTCGGAGGCCACGAGCGTGACGTTCTGGTTGGCGAGAAGGATGCCGTTGGGATTGGGGAAGGAGATCCGCGTCTCCACCGTGCCGGTCGAGGCGTTCACGGTGTTGCCGACGAAGTCGAACGTGCCGGGCAGCTGGTAGCGGGCGCCGTTGGGCAGGCGGAGGTTGAGATCGAAACCGGCGCCGATCTCGTTGGAGGGAACGGCGGGATCGGCTCCCGCCTCCTCGGCGCCTGCAGGCGGGGGCGGCGCGCCGGCGGCGCCCGTGCCGTCGGCGGAGGCGATCACGGTCTCGTCGCCGCCCTCGTTGCCGTTCGCTTGGCCGCCCGCCTCTTTCGAGCCGGCGGCCGCGGCGTCGCCCTGCGCTTCCTCGCCGGCCGGAGCAGCCGCCGCTTGGTCGCCCTCGCCGCCGCCCGAGGCACCGTCGATCTGGCCGTTCTCGGCGATCGGGGGGTCCTGCACCTCGCCGACGCCGATGCGCCGCCACGTCACGAGCTGGCCCTCGCCGACGGGAAAGACGCCCCAGATCGGGTCGAGCTGGGTGAGGGTCGCAAGGTCGCTCGCCGTGGTGGTGGAGACGTAGTTGCCACGGGTGATCAGCGGCGCCGACATGACGCCGTCGATCGCCGCCTCGATGCGCGTGTAGGAGAGGTCGAGCTGGGCCTGCGTCACCGCGGCCTGCGCCTGGAGAAGGCTCGCCTGCGCGTTTTCGAGCTGGGCGGTGGCGTCGTCCAGCGTCGCGCGGGCCGTGACGCCGGATTGCGCCAGTCCCTGCTGGCGCTCGAAATTGCGCTGCGTCTGGTTCAGCGTCGCCTGCGCACCCGACTGCTGCGCCTCCGCCGCCCGCAGCGCCGCCTCGTATTGCGCGGGCTCGATCTGGTAGAGGAGGTCGCCCGCCTTCACCCGCTGGCCGCCCTCGAAGGCCACCGCCTGGATGTAGCCGTCGACGCGGGCGCGAACGCCCACCTGCTCGATCGGCTGGACCGTGCCGATGAAGTCGAGCGTGTCGCCGACCGACTGCGTCTGGATGGTCTCGACGATCACTGCCGGGGGCTCGGCATTGGCCGCCGCCCCGTCGCCGCCCGCGCCCCCGCTCTGCCCGGCCGCCTCGTCGGAGCCGTCGAAGAGACCGGCGAGGAAGCCCGGAAGCGGGATGCGCCCGACGATCGGAAGATCGACGCTCGGCCGCTCGGCCTCGCCTCCCCCATCGGTGCCCGGGCCGGAGCCGCCGGACTGCGACCCGCCGGCCTGAGAGCCGCCGGATTGGGCCAGCGCCGGAGCGGCGCCCACGAGGGAGACGAACGCCAGCGCGCAGGCGGCGCGGCGAATGCGGACGGCCTTGAAGCCCATCGGTGAACTCGCATCAGGGAGAACCGCAGCGTGTGCGGATGACGAGACCGTTAGGTAGGCGACCTTCGCGCTGCGGCGAGAGAGCCTTTCGGCTTCACGCCAACGTGTCCCCGCGACGGATCGTCCTCGTGCGCGATCCCGATCGCAAGCTGGCGCGCGATCCCGATCGCAAGCCTGAGCGCGATCTCGGTCGCAAGCTTCGGCGTGCGATGCCTATCGCCGACGCCGGGCGCGCTTCAGCGCCTCGGCGCGGCTCGCGGCCTCCTCGAGTGCGGCGAGGAGCGCGACGTGGTCGGCAGGCGCAAGGATCGCGATCGTCTCGGCCAGCCGGTTGGCAAGCGTGGTGGCGGCCGGTCCGAGGCCCGCCGTCTCCACCGTCACCTTCGGGTGCGAGAGCTCGGCAAGGCGCTGCAGCTCCTCGGCATCGTCCCATATCACGTTGAGATAGCCGATGATGCGCTGCAGGAGATCCCAGGTCGGGCGGCCGCGCCGCCCATGCTCCAGCGCCGAGAGATAAGCCGAGGAGACACTGAGCGAGCGCGCCATCTCGCTCTGCGTCACGCCGCGCTCGCGCCGCAGCGCGCGCACCTTCTCGCCGAACGGCGTCACGGCCGGCGCACCCGTACGTAGAAGGCGCCCTCGCCGCCATGGCCGCGCTCGGCCGGCTCGAAGCCGGCGACGAGCCGCCGGAATTCGGGCGTCGAGAACCAGTGCGGCATCGCGCGCTTGAGCGTGCCGGTGGAGCCGAACGAGGCACCGCGCCCGGTGATCACGAGCACGTGGCGGTGGCCGCGGGCCTGCGCCCCCCGCAGGAAGAAGAGGAGCGTGCCGTGCGCCACCGCCTCGGTCTGCCCGTGCAGGTCGATGCGGTCGTCGAGCGCGACGCGCCCCTTGCCGATCTTGCGCCGCACCGGACGCTCGATCGGATGCAAAACGGGCAACGCGGGCGTGCGTCGGGCCGGCGTCTCCGGCAGGACGGGCGCCGTCCAGACCGCGGTGGCGCGCGCCTTGCCGGGCGGCGGAGGCGGAGGCGGCGCGGGCGCCGGGACCTCCGGCGCGGGCGGCATCTCGGGGGCCGTCTTGCCCTTCAGCGGCCGGGCCGAGCGCGCGATCGCCACCCAGAGCCGCGTCTCCTCCCCCGAAAGCTGGCGACGGCGCTTCATCGGTCCGCCCTCTCCACGCTGTTTTCGCGCGGGCGCAGCAGGGTGAAGCGGGCGGGATGGCGGATGCCGCCGGCAAGCGCGCCGGCGCTCGCGCCCGAGCCGGTGAAGATGTCGCCCCGCGCGGGGCCGACGATGGCCGACCCCGTGTCCTGCGCCACCATCAGCCGCCGGAAGGGTGCGCCCTCGACGACGAGCGTCGGCGCCTCCACGAGGATCGGCGTGCCGTAGGCGTGAAGGAGGCGATCCACCGCCAGCGAGGCGAGCGGCGTCAGCGCCACGCCGGCGCCGCCGATCGGCCCGGCCTCTGGCTCGTCGTCCGGCATTTCGCGAAAGAAGATGAAGGAGCGGTTCTGGTCGAGAACGCGGCGCATCTCGGCGGGATGGGCGGCCAGCCAGCGGCGCAGGCCCGCCATGTCCGCCTCCTCCAGCGCCAGGCGCCCTTCCTGCACGAGGACGCGGCCGATCGCGGTGAAGCGGTGACCGTTCTTGGCGGCGTAGCCGACCCGCATCGTCGTGCCGTCCGGCAGCGCCAGGCGCGCCGATCCCTGGACGTGAACGAAGAAGGCGTCGATGGGATCGGCCAGCCAGGCGATCTCGAGACCTCGGCCCGCCAAGGCGCCAGCCTCGATGGTGGCGCGGTCGGGATAGTCGCGCGTCGAGCCGTCGGGGAGGCTCTGCACGAAGCGCCCGGGTGCACCCTCGCTCTCGGGCGGCACCGTCACGAGATCGGACGGCGGGACGTAGAGCGGCACGGTGAACGCGTCGGTGCGTTCACGCGATCCCGCCACGAGCGGCTCGTAATAGCCGGTAACGAAGCCGGGCGTCTCGACCCGCACCGGCTCGAACGCCTGCTCGAAGAAGCGGCGGGCCTGTGTCTGCGAGACAGGATCGGGCGTTGCGACGAGCGCCTGGAAGGCCGCGTCGAGCAAAGCTGCGGAAACTCCACCGGCCGCCGGCGCACGGGTCTCCGGTGCCGCGAGAACGGTAGCGCCATTCGGCGAGGCCGTCGTCGATGCGACGGCGGAGCGGCGAAACGCGGCGAGGGCCGGCACGACGTCGAGCGTCGGCCAGCCCTCGAGTTCCGCGAAGCGAAGCGGCGTCACGGCAGGAAACGGATCGGTGGGGGGCACGGGACGCCTTCGGGCGGTTCGGCCGATGGGCGCGCCGCCGCAAAGCGCGGCGGGCGACGATCGTCAGTCTTCGGACTCGGTCTCGACCAGCTTCCAGTTGGGATCGCGCGAGCGCGTGTCGCGGGCGAAGGTCCAGACGTCGCGCACCTCGACCACCGTCTCGGGGTCGCCGTCGACGACCTCGCCATTGGCTTTGGTGGTGGCCGAAATCAGCTGCGAGACGATGCGCAGTGTAATGAAGGCCTCGCGGTCCTTCAGCTCGGCCCCCGCCACCGCGGCGTCGTTGATGCCGACGAAGGATGACTGCATCCGCTCGCCCCGCGCCTCGCGCTGGGTGATCGAGGCCTCGAAGCCCTGGTAGACCTCCGGTGACAGCAGGTTCTTCAGGAGCTTGCGGTCGCCATCGGCAAAGGCCGTCACCACCATCTCGTAGGCGATCTTGGCGCCCTCCATGAACTGCTTCATGTCGAAGGTGGGGTCGGCATCCCGAATGCGCCGAAGCTCGGCATTGGCGGGCGTGCCCGGCGCGGCCAGCGCGTCGATCGCCTCGTAGGTACCGGAGACGGCCACCGGCTCGTCGCCGACGCGACGCGAGGGCAGCGTCACGACGTTGCCCTGAGATTGCGTCGCCGTGTCGGCCGGACGCGAGAAGGGATCGAAGGGCGGGCGCTCGTTGCCGGTGCGCCGTCCCAGCACGCTGCGCAGCTGATAGAGGACAATCGCCGCCACCACGATGAAGAAGATCGTCCCAAAGCCCATGAAGCTGCGTGCGCCTTTCGCGTTTTCGGTCAACGAAGCTTTATATAGTGGGAGGTCTCCGCGCATTCAAATTCACGAAGACGCGTCTTATCTAGGGATTGAACCCGGCTCATAGCCGAGCAGACTGGCCGGCGAGGGGCTGCCGGCGAGAGCGACCCGTTCCACCCGCCCCGGAGTTGCCGTTTCCCCATGCCGCTGATCCTCGTTCCCCTGGCGCTTCTGGCGCTGCCGCTTCTCGAGATCGGCGTCTTCATCTGGGTCGGCAGCCATATCGGCGTCGGCTGGACGCTGGCCCTCGTGGTGCTTTCGGTGGTGGTCGGCGCGATGCTGCTGCGCCGGCAGACCCTCTCGACGCTCACCGCCGCCCGCGCCGCAGCGCGGGCCGGGCGGGTGCCCGACCGCGAGATCGCGCACGGCGCGATGATCGCGCTCGCCGGCATCCTCCTCGTGCTGCCCGGCTTCGTCACCGACGTCGTCGGGCTGCTGCTCTTCGTGCCCCCCGTCCGCGATCTCTTGTGGAACGCCCTGCGCCGTCGCATCCGCGTCGTGAATGTCGGTGCGCGCCCGGCGCCGGCCGCCGACATCGTGGAGCTCGACGGGGCCGAGTTCCGGCGCCGCGACGGCAGCCCGTGGATCCGCATCGACGACGATCGGCGCGGTCCGGGCGCGCCGGGCGCGGGACCGACCCTGCACTAAGCCCGCACCGGCCGGCCGCGCCGCTTGCGCCGCCGGACCTCGCCTTGTTCTCGCGGCCCCCGCGTGATAGCTGCCGCACCGATCCACGGCGCCGCGTGACGCCCAACCGGCGCTTGGCGCCGACCCTTCGGAGGATGTCCATGTCCGAGACCACCATGCCGCCCGTGAACGGAAACGGCGCGACCCCGGAAGCCCCGAACCTCAGCATTCTCGCCCAGTACATCAAGGATCTCTCCTTCGAGAGCCCGAAGGCGCCGGCCTCGCTGCGCGGCCAGGCGCGGGCGCCCGGCATCAACATCGGCGTCAATGTCGGCGCCAACGCGGTGGCTGGCAGCGAGGGCGAGTACGACGTGCGCCTGACGCTGAACGCGCGCGCCGGCGAGGGCGCCGACACGTTGTTTCACGTGGAACTCGAATATGGCGGCGTCTTCCGCCTCGAGCACTTCCCGCAGGAGCACATGCTGCCGCTGCTCTTCATCGAGTGCCCGCGCCTGCTCTTCCCCTTCGCGCGCCAGATCGTCGCCGACGTCACGCGCAATGCCGGCTTTCCGCCGCTGATGATCGACCCCATCGACTTCTCGGCGCTGTTCACGCAGCGCATGGCCGAGGAGCGCGCCCGCCAGCAGGTCCAGACCGTCTGACGGCTCATCGATCCGAAAGTTGAGAACGAGGCGCCCCGGCATCCCCGGCGGCGCCTTTTTCGTCGGGAACGCTCAGTCGGTTTCGGGATCGACCGTTCGGCGGAAGCGCTCGACCGCTGCCGGAAAGGCTTCGGCCAGCCGCTCCGCCGCCTCGACCGAAGGAACGGGATCGGCAGCGAGGCTCATCCGCGCCAGCATAGGCCGGCGCACCATCGCGGCCAAGCCAGCGGCTACTCGGCGGCGACGGCCTGCGCCGAGCCCAGCACCTTCGGCCAGAGCGCATCGGGGCCGAGCGTCGCGACGAAGGCGGCGTGGGCGTCGATCTCGGCGGGGCTGAGGCGCGGCGCGAGCGCCACGGGGCGCGGCGGCACGCGCATCGGCGCGAGTTCCACGCCGCGCTCGTCCAGCCCGTCGGCGTCGGTGACGAGCCGCAGCGCCGACTGCCGGCCGCCGATCAGCTCGATATAGACCTGCGCCAGAAGCTCGGAATCGACGAGCGCGCCGTGCTTCTCGCGCTTGCTCGTGTCGATCTGGAAGCGCGAGCAGAGCGCGTCGAGCGTCGCCGGCGCCATCGGAAACTTGCGCCGCGCCATCGGCAGCGTGTCGATCACGAGGCCGGGCTCGATCGCCGGGCGCCCGAGCCGGCCGAGCTCGGCATTGAGGAAGCGGATGTCGAAGGCAGCGTTGTGGGCGATCAGCCGCGCGCCGTCGAAGAAGGCGGCGAAGTCATCGACGATCTCGGCGAAGACCGGCTTGTCGCGCAGGAACTCGTCGGAGAGGCCGTGAATGTCGAAGGCGGACGGATCGACCTTGCGGCCCTCGGGCCGGATGAAGCAGTGGTAGTCGCGCCCCGTCGGGATGTGGTTCCAGAGCTCGATGCCGCCGATCTCGATGACGCGGTCCTGTGCGAAGTCGAGGCCGGTGGTTTCTGTGTCGAAGACGATCTCGCGCATGGGGCTCTCCGGTGTCCGCCCCTTCATGTCGGGCCTTCCCGGTCGTGCCGCAAGCGGCTTGATGCGCGATGAACGGGCTTCTCCCCTGCGCTAAACGCCTGTTCCCTTTTTGTTTTCGTCCTCAAGCAGAAGCATCGCGGCGATGCGCCGGATCTCGGCCTGCGTCGCCGCCATCCCGGCGCCGGTGTCCACGACGAGATCGGCGCGCCGTCGCTTCTCGGCGTCCGGCATCTGTTTCGCCAGGATCGCCTCGAAGCGCTCCGGCGTCATGCCGGGGCGGGCCAGCACCCGCGCCCGCTGCACCTCGGGGGGCGCGGTGACGACGAGCGTGCGATCGACGCGGGTCTCGCCGCCGGTCTCGAACAGGAGGGGAATGTCGAGCACCGCGAGGCGCGCGCCGGCCTCGTGCGCCTCGCGCAGGAACCGTGCCTCCTCGGCCCGCACCAGCGGATGAACGATCGCCTCCAGATCGCGCAGCGCCGCGGCGTCGCCGAGAACGCGGGTCCCGAGCGCCGCGCGGTCCACCGTGCCGCCGGCAAGCGTGCCGGGAAAGCGCGCCTCGATGAGCGGCGCGGCGAGACCACTGTAGAGCCGGTGCACCGCCTCGTCGGCAGAATGAACGGGGCACCCGAGCGCCGCGAACATTGCGGCCGCCGTCGACTTGCCCATGCCGATCGAGCCGGTGAGGCCAAGGACGATCATGGCGGTCAGTCGTTCACGGCGAAGGCGATGCGCCAGACCGGGCCATCCGCATCCCGCTCGGGTTCGATGCGAACGAGCGCGTAGCGGCAGCGGAACTCCAGCGCCGCCTCGCCGTCCTCGCGCTCCTGGCGCCAGTCGAGCACGGCGAAGGCGCTGGCCCCGTCGCCCGCCGCCTCGATCGTGCGGTAGGTCGAATGCACGATCTCCTCGCGCTCGAACACGGCGAGCAGCGCCTCGATGTTCTCCGTCAGTTCGGCCTCGTCGGCGAAGACGTTGCCGCGGCCCGCCTGCCAGATGGTGACGGGAAAGGCGAAGCAGGCGGCGATGGCGGCGGCGTCGAAATCGTCGAAGCCGCCGGCATAGGCGGTGAAGAGATCCTCGATCGCGTCCTCGGCGTCATGGGCGTCGCTCGGCGCGGGCTCGAACAGGGGATGGGGGGAGCGCTCGTCCATGGGGGAAGTCCTTCTGCGCGCACCGGCGACGGATCGCCGGAGCGGGATTGAGGCGGCGGACGGCCGGGCCGATGGCGGCCCGCGCCGCCGGATGGCGGGAGATCAGCGCGCGGCGTCGATATCGTTGAGGATACGCGCCCGCAGGGCCGGCGTCACGTTCGGGCGTGCGCCGAACCAGCGCTCGAAGCCGGGCACTGCCTGATGCAGCAGCATACCCAGCCCGTCGGCGGTGCGGTGGCCGCGCCGGCGTGCCTCGGCGAGGAACGGCGTCTCCAGCGGCACGTAGACGATGTCGGTCACGAGGGCGGCGGGGGCGAGCCCTTCGAGCGAGGTCTCGGCGGCGCCCTGCGCCGCGCCGCCGCCCTTTTCGGACGGGCGCGTGTTGACGAGGAGGTCGGTGCCGGCGAGGCGGCTCGCCAGCCCGGCGTCGTCGAGGGCCACGAGGCGCGCGCCGCGGCCGGCGAAATCCGCGGCCAGCCGCTCGGCGCGATCTCGGCTGCGGTTGGCGACGGCGATCTCGCCGATCCCCGCCTCGACCAGCGCCTGAACCACGGCGCGCGCCGCGCCTCCGGCGCCGAGCACGACGGCGTTCTGCGCATCGCGCCAGCCTTTGAGCCGCTCGTCGAGATTGGCCGAGAAGCCGTAGGCGTCGGTGTTGCCGCCGACGAGGCGATCCCCCTCGAACCACAGCGTGTTCACCGCGCCAATCGCCTCGGCCGCCCCGTCGCGCCGATCGGCGGCGGCAAAGGCGGCCTCCTTGTGGGGAATGGTGACGTTGCCGCCCGTCCAGCCGGCGGCGCGCAGGCCCTGGAGGAAGGCCGCAAACTCTTCCGGCGGCACGCCCGCGCGCTCGTAGGCGCCGGGAAGCGCGTGCTCCTCCAGCCAGAAGCCGTGGATCAGCGGCGAGCGCGAATGGGCGATCGGCCAGCCGGCGACGAAGGCGCGCGGGCCCTCCAGCGACGATCCGGCGGGACGGGACAGGACGGGCATCGCGAGATCAGCCATCGATCGCGCCGCGAGCCCGCAGCTCCGCCACGAGCGGCAGGATCGGCAGGCCGATGATGGTGAAGAAGTCGCCCTCGATGCGCTCCATCAGCTGGATGCCCTGCTTCTCGATCTGGTAGGCGCCGACGCTGGTGAGGATGGCGTCGCCCGCCCGTGCGAGGTAGCGGCCGATCTCGCCGGGAACGAGCGGGCGCAGCGTGATGCGGGCGACCCCGACATGGCGCCAGGTCACGCTGCCGTCCTCGACGATCACCACGGCGCTCGTCAGCTGGTGGGTGCGCCCCGCGAGCGCCAGCAGCGTGCGGCGCGCGGCCTCCATGTCGGCGGGCTTGTGAAACATCGTGTCGCCCAGCGACAGCGTCTGGTCGGCGCCGATCACCAGCGCGCCGCGATGGCGCTTGGAGACGTCGGCGGCCTTGGCTTCGGCAAGAACGGCGGCGATCTCCTCGGGTGCGAGGCCGCTGCCGGTCAGCGGCGCCTCCAGCGCGCGCTCGTCGAGCGAGGACGGATCGACGGTGACGTCGACGCCGGCATTCTTCAGGAGTTCGCGCCGATGGATGCTGCCGGAGGCGAGAACGATGGGCTTCGTCATGAGAATCCTTGCCTCAACACTCGGCATGATCGAGCTCTGTTCGGGTGCGAAACGACGGGATGGACCACCGTTAAGACCTGATAACACGAGCTTCGAAAACCTTCCCGAAGAGCCTTAACGTTAGTGTTTTCTTCAAGTTTGGCGGCTTTAATAACCATTAAGAGCGGTTTTGCGAACCGGCTCGCATTCGTTCGGTGGCATTCCCCGGAAAATCGCTCGATCTTACGCGCGGATCGAGCCGGGTGCATGGCGAGGGCGGACTCGATTCGC
This sequence comes from Aureimonas pseudogalii, assembly GCF_014196835.1. Classification (GTDB taxonomy): domain Bacteria; phylum Pseudomonadota; class Alphaproteobacteria; order Rhizobiales; family Rhizobiaceae; genus Aureimonas; species Aureimonas pseudogalii. The sequence goes on along the minus strand of NZ_JACIEK010000002.1, from coordinate 75,447 downwards.
TCGGGAACCGCAAGCGGGCGCCCGGTTTGTGCCCGCAGATTCCGCCGCCCTGTGGGCGAGTGCGGACAAGTCGGCCAATTGTCCCGGCCTCGCCCGGGCCGCCGGGATAACCCACCCGTCGTCCACAGAACATACTCCGGGCAGGCTTGTGGAAAGGAGCTTGTGAAAAACGGGGACGGGCCGATCCGGCAGTCGGGTCGCTTGCCGATATGTCTTCGGCGAAGCAGCGGGTTGCGGCGGATGCGCGAGGGCGAGGGCGGCGTGCCGATGCGCGCGTCGTTTCGGGCGCCCTGTTGATCCCTGCTATTCACCGACTCATAGAATCAGAATCCTAGAATCCTTGGATTCTCTTCTAAAAGGGCCGGACGGGAAAAGCCGAGCCGAGCGTCCCCGACCGATCGACGCAAGGAAGAAGGCGAGGACTGGACGCAAGGGCGGCGACGCGTCATGTCCTCGCCTTCAGACGCGAAGCGCGCTCTTCGCCCGCCCGCCCCACCCTCGAAAGATCCCCATGGAACAGCGAAAGCTTCTGCGCGTCCTCGCCGGCGAGACGGTGACGCCGCCCCCCGTGTGGCTGATGCGCCAGGCCGGTCGCTATCTTCCCGAATACCGCGCCACCCGTGCCGCCGCGGGCTCCTTCCTCGACCTCTGCTATAATCCCGATCTCGCGACGGAGGTAACGCTGCAGCCGATCCGGCGCTTCGGCTTCGACGCGGCGATCCTCTTCTCCGACATCCTCGTGATCCCCGACACACTGCGGCGCAACGTGCGCTTCGTGGTGGGCGAGGGTCCGCAGATGGATCCGATCGCCCCGCACGAGATCGCGGCGCTCGATCCCACCCATGCCGAGACGCATCTGGCGCCGGTGATCGCGACGGTGGCGCGGCTGCGCGCCGAGCTCCCGACTGAGACCGCGCTCATCGGCTTCTGCGGCGCACCCTGGACGGTGGCGACCTACATGATCGCCGGCCACGGCACGCCCGACCAGGCGCCCGCCCGGCTCTTCGGCTATCGCCATCCCGCCGAGATGGACGCCCTCCTGGCGCTGCTCGCCGAGATGAGCGCCGACTACCTCATCCGCCAGCTCCGGGCGGGGGCGGACTGCGTGCAGATCTTCGACAGCTGGGCCGGGGTGCTGGACGAACTCTCCTTCGAGCGCTTCTCGGTGGGCCCGACGCGGCGCATCGTGGAGCGGGTGCGTGCGAGCGTGCCGGCGGCGCGCATCATCGGCTTCGCCAAGGGCGCGGGGCCGCTGCTCGAGCGCTACCGCTCGGGCACCGGCGTCGACGCCATCGGGCTCGACTGGTCGGTACCGTTCTCGCACGGCGCGGCGCTGCAGCGGGGCGGCCCGGTGCAGGGCAATCTCGATCCGCTGCGCCTCATCGCCGGCGGGCGGGCGCTGGAGGAAGGCGTCGACGCCATCCTCGATCAGCTCGGGGCGGGACCGCTGATCTTCAATCTCGGCCACGGCATCACCCCGGACGCGCCGATCGCCCATGTCGAGGCGCTGCTGCGGCGCGTGCGCGGCTGAGGGGATCGCCGGGGCCTCGTTCGAGGGGCGGCGCTGCCGGTGAGCGGCCGGCGCCGCTGGTGAACAGCTGAGCCATTGGTGACTGGCCGAGGACAACCCGTCCGCTTTCGCCTGGAACCGTTCTCGACTAGGCAGGACCGACCGTTCCCGCTTTCCGGACGCCCCTCCCGGCGCCCGCTTCCCCCGAAGGTTCCGCCATGGCCGCCAAGACCCCTCCCCTTCCCGAGTTCGTCACGCCCGGCCCGGTCGGCACCCGCACGCCCAGGGATCGCTCGGTGCTGGCCGCGCTCGGCGCCGGCGCGGTGCTGGCGCTCGTGCTCTTCGCTCTCGTGCCGCTCGGGGCGCAGCTCTGGGTCAAGGCGCTGCACGTCGTGGCCGTCATCTCGTGGATGGCGGGCATGCTCTACCTGCCGCGCCTCTTCGTCTACCACACCGAGGCCGGCGCCGGATCGCCGCAGGCCGAGACCTTCAAGGTGATGGAGCGGCGCCTGATGCGGGCGATCATCAACCCGGCGATGGTGGTGACCTGGGTCTCCGGCCTGTGGATGGCGATCGAGGTCTTCGCCTTCCAGGGCGGCTGGCTGCACGCCAAGATCCTGCTGGTGGTGCTGATGACCGGCGCGCACGGCTATTTCTCGGCCTCGCGCAAGCGCCTGGAGCGCGACGAGATCACCAAGTCGGCCAAGCACTGGCGGATGATGAACGAGGTGCCGACGGTGCTTCTCGTGCTCATCGTCGTGCTGGTGATCGTCAAGCCCTTCTGAGGCGCTCCGGCCACGTCGCCGGCAAAGCCGGCTTGCCTTTCGCGGCCCCCGTGCGATCTTGAGGGCGCGGTCCTTCTCGGAAGCCTGCCGCCCTCGCAACCCCGTCCGGGAGATCCCAGCCCTTGCCTTCGTCCCCTGCCCGCGCCCGCCCCGCAACCTGCCTCGTGGTGATGGGACCGTCCGGCACGGGCAAGACCACCACCGCCCGGCTCCTGTCGCAGCGGCTCGGCTGGAAGTTCGCCGAGGCCGACGAATTCCACCCCAAGGCCAATATCGAGAAGATGTCGGCGGGCCTGCCCCTCGACGATGCCGACCGCGCGCCCTGGCTCGCCCTCATCCGCGACTGGATCTCCGACGAGGCGGGAATGGGCGAGAGCACGGTGATCACCTGCTCGGCGCTGAAGCGGCGCTACCGCGACGTCTTGCGCGGCGCCGAGGCGCGGGTGCGCTTCGTGGAGCTCGAGGCCGACCCCGAGCTCGTCGGCACCCGGCTCGCCGCGCGCAAGGGCCACTACATGCCGGCCTCGCTGCTCGCCTCGCAATATGCCGACTTCCAGCCGCTCGAAGAGGGCGAGGACGGCGTGCGCGTCTCGGTGGCGCAGGCCCCCGAGGCGGTGGCGGCCGAGGCGCTGCAGCGGCTGGACCTCGGCGACGCCGCGGTGCTGCGCGCGCACTGAGCGCCCCCGCCGGCCCGGGCCCGGGGTGGGAGGATCGAGCTTTCACGCGAAGGTGGTGGCCGCTCGCGGGCCATCTTGCGTGCGCTTCGCCGCGCGGCTATACGTCTTCCCGTATCCCGCCTTTCGGTGCGGACCGGCTGTTCAGCCCGCGTCCCGCCTCTCGCAGCCAGATCATACGCATCCCGTAGTCCGGCCCGACCTTTCCCCGTCCGACGAACACCCTCGAGGGCAGCCCCGCGACCAGCGTGTCCGGGCCGAGCTTCCGGGGCGGAGCCCAAGCCTTCCATGTCAGAGATCACGACACCCGAACTCCCGATCGACGAGCCGCTGGGCCATGCGAGCGAGAGCGGAGCGACGCCGCACGAGGCGCAGAAGGGCACCGACGCCCGGCCGAGCGAGATCAAGCTTCAGGACCTGAAGAACAAGACCGCCGCCGATCTCGTCGCCTTCGCCGAGGAGAACCAGGTCGAGAGCGCCTCGACGCTGCGCAAGCAGGAACTGCTCTTCGCCATCCTCAAGCGCCTGGCCGCGCAGGACATCGAGATCATCGGCGAGGGCGTCGTCGAGATCCTGCAGGACGGCTTCGCCTTCCTGCGCTCGCCCGAGGCGAACTACCTGCCCGGCCCCGACGACATCTACATCTCGCCGTCGCAGATCCGCCGCTTCTCGTTCAAGACCGGCGACACGGTGGAGGGCACGATCCGCGGGCCCAAGGACGGCGAGCGCTATTTCGCGCTGCTCAAGGTCAACACGATCAATTTCGACGATCCCGAAAAGATCAAGCACAAGAGCCATTTCGACAATCTGACGCCGCTCTACCCGGACGAGCGCTTCAAGATGGAACATCCCGATTCCACGCGAAAGGACCTCTCGGCCCGCGTGATCGATCTCGTGGCCCCGCTCGGCAAGGGCCAGCGCGCGCTCATCGTGGCGCCGCCTCGCACCGGCAAGACGGTGCTCCTGCAGAACATCGCCCATTCCATCACCGCCAACCATCCCGAGTGCTACCTCATCGTGCTGCTCATCGACGAGCGGCCGGAAGAGGTGACCGACATGCAGCGCTCGGTGAAGGGCGAGGTCGTCTCCTCCACCTTCGACGAGCCGGCGACGCGCCACGTGGCGGTGGCCGAGATGGTGATCGAGAAGGCCAAGCGCCTCGTCGAGCACGGGCGCGACGTCGTGATCCTGCTCGATTCCATCACCCGCCTTGGGCGCGCCTACAACACGGTGGTGCCCTCCTCCGGCAAGGTGCTGACGGGCGGCGTCGACGCCAACGCCCTGCAGCGGCCGAAGCGCTTCTTCGGCGCGGCGCGCAACATCGAGGAGGGCGGCTCCCTCACGATCATCGCCACCGCCCTCATCGACACGGGTTCGCGCATGGACGAGGTGATCTTCGAGGAGTTCAAGGGCACCGGCAATTCCGAGCTCGTGCTCGACCGCAAGGTGGCCGACAAGCGCATCTTCCCGGCGATGGACATCCTCAAGTCCGGCACCCGCAAGGAAGACCTCCTCGTGCCGCGCGGCGACCTGCAGAAGATCTTCGTGCTGCGCCGCATCCTCTCGCCGATGGGCACGACCGACGCGATCGAGTTCCTCAACGACAAGCTCAAGCAGACGAAGACCAACGGCGACTTCTTCGACTCGATGAACACCTGACCGCACGCCGCGCCTGCCGACCGGGCGGGCGAGACGAAACGTTCCGAGCCTGCTAAAGGGCCGTCGCAGCGATGCGGCGGCCCTTTCTTCTGTCCGGCCCGGCCGCCGAGAGGGAGTTCGCCATGACCGACCAGCCGGGCCGCCCCGATGCCGTGCGCCGCGTCGAGATCGCCGCCCTGGCGGCCTCGCTGCCGATCCGCGTGGTGGAGACGAAGACGATCGCCCGCACCGCCGCGGAAGCCGCGGTCGCCGTCTCCGCCGAGGTCGGGCAGATCGTCAAGAGCCTCGTCTTCCGCGGCAAGGCCAGCGGCGAGGCGGTGCTGCTGCTCGTCTCCGGCGCCAACCGGGTGGACGAGGCGGCCGTTGCGGCCGAGATCGGCGAGGCGCTGGAGCGCCCCGACGCCGCCTTCGTGCGCGAGGCCACGGGCTTTGCCATCGGCGGCGTCGCGCCGCTCGGCAGCCTTCATCCCATCCGCACCTTCATGGACCGCGATCTCCTTGCCTTCGACGCGGTCTGGGCCGCCGCGGGCACGCCCTTCCACGTCTTCGAGACGACGCCGGAGGCGCTGCGCATCGCCGCCGACGCCGCGGTCATCGCGGTGCGCTGAACCGCGCGTTCAGGCCTCCCGCAGCAACGCCGCGAGCGCCGCGGGATCGAAGACCGGGGGCCGGCAGGTCTGGCGGCGGCAGAGGATCGCGGCGGGAAAGCGCGGGGGGCGCAGGGCCGAGACGGCGAGCGTCTCGGGCAGCCCGGCGGGATCGTTGCTGACGAGATCGGCGCGGTTGAGATCGACATGCCCGCGCGCCGCGGCCTCCATCTCCGTGAAGCCGGGATTGGAGCGGAAGCCCAGGATCGTCAGCTCCGAGGCGTGGGCGACCCGGTCGAGCGCCGAGACGAGGCCGGGATAGGCCGCCGGCTGCTCGCCGATGCGCCCGCGCGCTAGAGCCCCCGCCCGCGCGGCGCGGCCGGCGATCTCGGCGTCGCCGCCGGCCTGGGCCAGAAGCGCCAGCCCCTCCACCACCAGCGCGGTGGCGCCGGGAACCGCGTCGTCGGTGTCGCCGCGCAGCGGCACGAGCACGTCGCCGGCGTCGCTTGCCGTCATCATGTGTCCGCCCTCGCCGTCGCCGTGCCAGCGCTCCAGCGCGTCGGCGAGAAGCCGGCCCTGCGCGAGGGCGGCGGCGTCGCCGGTGGCGAGGAAGAGCGCCGCCGCCGCCGCGATCAACGCGCCGTAGTCGCCGGCCAGGGCGACGCCGGAGAGGCGCCCGTCGCGCTCGGCGTGATGCAGGCGCCCGTCTCGGGTCATGCCGCGCGTCACCGCCTCGAAGGCGCCGCGCGCGAGGTCGAGCGCTTGCGCGTGGGGCAGTGCCGCGCCCGCCTCGGCGAGCGCGCGGATCAGAAGCCCGTTCCAGTCGGCGAGCAGCTTGTCGTCGCGGCCCGGACGCGGGCGGGCGGTGCGGCGCGCTAGAAGCAGGCCACGGATCTCGGCGAAACCATCCGGTTCATCCGTCCCCGAACCCGCGCCGCCGAGCCGGTCGAGGATCGTCTTGCCCTCCCAGTTGCCGCCCGGCTGGACGTCGTAGGCCGCGCGGAAGGCGTCGGCCTCGGGCCGCCCCGCCAGCACCGCGTCGAGCTCGGTGGTCGACCAGACGTAGAAGGCCCCCTCCTCCATGTGGCCGGCATCATCCGGGCTGTCGGCGTCGAGCGAGGCGGCGAAGCCGCCGCTCTCCAGCCGCATCTCGCGCTCGAGAAAGGCCACGGTCTCCTCGATGCGGCACCGGAACAGCGGCTCGCCGGTGGCGCGCCAGCCCCAGACGAGATGGCGCAGGAACTGCGCCTGGTCGTAGAGCATCTTCTCGAAATGCGGCACCAGCCAGCGCGCGTCGGTGCTGTAGCGATGCAGGCCCCCGCCGACGTGATCGTAGATGCCGCCTTCGCAGAGCGAACGCAGCGTCGTGAGGAAGCCCTCGCGATGGGCCGGCGGCCCCGCGGGGAAGGCCGAGCGGGCGAGGAGTTCCAGATAGGGGGCATTGGGGAATTTCGGGGCGCCGCGCATGCCGCCGTGATCGGGATCGATCAGCCCGGCGATGCGGGGCGCGGCCTGCGCCACGAGATCCCTCTCGATCTCGGCCGCCTCGGCCCCGCCGGCACCGAGAAAGCGGCGCAGATGCGTGCCCAGCGTGTCGGCGCTCTTCAGGAGGCCCTCGCGCTTGCCGTTCCAGGCCTTGGAGACGGCCTCCAGCAGTTCGGTGAAGCCCGGCCGCCCGTGGGCGCCGCGCGGCGGATAGTAGGTGCCGCCGTAGAAGGGCTCGCCGCGCGGGGTGAGGAACATCGTCATCGGCCAGCCGCCCTGCTCGCCCATCGCCTGCAGTGCGCTCATGTAGAGATGGTCGATGTCGGGCCGCTCCTCGCGGTCCACCTTCACGTTGACGAAGAGCCGGTTCATCACGGCGGCGACGGCCGGATCCTCGAAGCTCTCGTGCGCCATCACGTGGCACCAGTGGCAGGCCGCGTAGCCGATCGACAGGAGGATCGGTCGATCCAGCGCCTCGGCTTCGGCCAGCACCGCCGGCGACCATTCGCGCCAGTGCACGGGATTGTCGCGGTGCTGCAGGAGATAGGGGCTGATCGCCTCGCCCAGGCGGTTTCCCGGCGCGTTCGCTTGGCTGCTCATGGGTCGGCCCTCTTTTGTCGCTGCTCCCCATCAGCTAGGGCAGGCGCGGGGGATCGCGACCGGAAAAGTCCGGGGCCGCGACCTCGAATGCGCATCGGCGGCCGGGCGAAGGAGAGCGGATGGAAGAGGATACGATCGTCGCCCTCTCCTCCGGCGCGCTGCCGGCGGGCATCGCGGTGCTGCGCATCAGCGGCCCCGGCGCGGCGCCCGCGATGGCGGCGCTGGCCGGGGGCGTGCCGGAGCCGCGCCGCGCCAGCCTTCGCACCTTCCGCGACGCCTCGGGCGGCACGATCGACTGCGGCCTCGCGCTGTTCTTTCCCGCGCCCCATTCCGTCACCGGCGAGGACCTCGCCGAATGGCACCTGCATGGCGGGCGCGCCGTGGTGGCGGCGGCGCTTGGCGCGCTCACCGCCCTGCCCGGCCTGCGCCTCGCCGAGGCCGGCGAGTTCACCCGGCGTGCCTTCGACAACGGGCGCATCGACCTGACGGAAGCCGAGGGCCTCGCCGATCTCCTCGCCGCCGAGACGGAAGGCCAGCGCCGGCAGGCGGTGGCGCAAGCCGGCGGTGCGCTGCGCGCGCTCTATGAGGGCTGGATGCGCCGTCTCGTGCGGCTGCGCGCGCTGCTCGAGGCCGAGTTCGACTTCTCCGACGAGGGCGACGTCGGCGACGACGTGGCGGCCGGGGTGATCGAGGGCGTCGCCGCGCTCGCCGGCGAGATGGCGGTGCATCTCCAGTCCGCACGGCGCGGCGAGATCCTGCGCGAGGGGTTTCGCGTGGTGATCGCCGGGCCGCCGAATGCCGGCAAGTCGAGCCTCCTCAACGCGCTCGCCCGGCGCGACGCGGCGATCGTCTCGGCGGTGCCCGGCACGACGCGCGACGTGATCGAGGTCAGCCTCGACCTCGGCGGCGTGCCGGTGCGCCTCGCCGACACGGCGGGCCTGCGCGCGACCTCCGACACGGTCGAAGCGATCGGCATCGAGCGCGCCCGCCGGGCGATGGCGGAGGCCGATCTCGTGATCGCGCTCCTGGATGGTTCGGACACCTCGCCGGCGACGGAGGCCACGCACGGCGAGACGGCCACATCGCCGGTGCTGTGCGTTCTCGGCAAGGCCGATCTCCTCTTGCCGGCTGCCGCTTTGCCGGCTCACGACCTCGCCGTCTCCTCCGCGACCGGCGAGGGTATCGAGCGCCTCGTCGCGATCCTCGCCGCCCGTGCGGCAGAGACCGTCGGCGATCCCGCCGCCGTCCTGCCGGCCCGGCTGCGCCATCGCGAGATCGTCGCCGACGCGCTCGGCCTTCTCACCGATCCCGCCCTCTCCCGCCTGCCGCCCGAACTCGTGGCCGAGGCCCTACGCCGCGCCGGAGACCGCCTCGGCGCCTTGACGGGCCGCGTCGGCGTCGAGGATCTTCTCGATGTCATCTTCTCGGAGTTCTGTATCGGTAAGTGACGCTCCGGGCGATTCGCCGGCCCCGACCGGGCGGGATCCGCATTCCCTGACCACACAAGCCGACGAGGCCTTTCATGACGCCGACGACCTTGCTGCTACCGACCTACGCGAACATGCTGCAGACCCTGGCCACCCTGCTGGAAAAGGCCGCGCAGCAGATGCCGGATCGGGTGGAAGCGCTTCTGTCGGCGCGCCTCGCACCCGACATGTACCCGTTGTCGTCGCAGATCCGCTTCGCGGCCTATCAGGCGCAAGAAGCTTCGTTCCGGCTGCGCGGCGAGGCCGTTCCCGAATGGCTGGACGCGGTGGCCGCGGAGGGTCGCAACGGCGGCGAGACGCCGGGGTCGCTGGCGGAGGCGAGGACCCGGATCGACGAGGCTCTGTCTTTCGTTCGCGCCGTGCCGGAGCACGCTCTCGATGCGCGTTCGACCCTGCCGCTCGCCATCGAGCTGCCCGGCGGGCTGACGTTCGACATAAGCGGTGAGCAGTACGTGCGCGACTGGGCCCTGCCGCAATTCTACTTCCACGTCGTTACCGCCTACGCCATCCTGCGCGACCAAGGCGTCACGATCGGCAAGGGCGACTACGTGCCTCACATGTTCGCCTATCTGAGGCCGCAGGCTGCGTAACGGCGGCCCTCCAACGTCTCGCAAAATCCCTCCTGGAAGCCCGCTTCATCCCATGACCGACCCTCTCGCGATCCGCGCCGCCGAGCCGCGCGACCTCGACGCCCTGACGGCGCTGATGAACCTGCCGGGCTACCGGCACGGGACGATGCGTTTGCCCTTCGAGACGCCGGAGGCGGTGCGCCGACGCCTCTTCGACGGGAGCAGCGACGCCACGCTCATCGTGGCGGAGTGGGAGGGCCGGATCGTCGGCCTCGCGCATCTGATGCGCTGGAACGGGCGGCGCGCCCATGTCGGCTCGCTCGGCCTCGGCGTCCACGACGATTTCCAGCGCCGCGGCATCGGCGCCCGGCTGCTCGGCGAACTCGTCGATCTCGCCGATCGCTGGCTCGGCCTCACCCGCCTCGAACTCTCCGTCAACACCGACAATGCCGGCGCCATCGCCCTCTACGAGCGCTTCGGCTTCGAGATCGAGGGGCGCGAGCGCCGCTCGATCCTGCGCGACGGCGTCCTCGTCGACGCCTTCACCATGGCCCGTCTGGTGGACCCCCCGCGCGCGGCCTGAGGGCAGGCGGGTCGAGATGGACGGAGAGTGTCTCCGGTTCTGCTCTCAGGCTGGGCTACGGTCTGTGAAGGGCCGGCTTGGCGATCGTCCAAGCCGTCGGAGGCGACTGTGGTGGCGACGGCGTGCCCGGTCCTCGCCTCAAACCATGCGCCCGATCTCGCAGGTTCCGCCGTTGGACCTTTCGGATCCGTCGCCCCCGCATTTGACAGACCCCGCCGCCGCGCGCTTTACCCTCGTGCATGAGCGACCATCCTTCCGATCTCGAAGCCGCCGTCGTGGTGATCGGCGGCGGGCATGCCGGCGTCGAGGCGGCCTGCGCGGCCGCGCGCACGGGCGCGCCGACCCTTCTCCTCACCCATGCCTTCGAGACCGTCGGCGCCATGAGCTGCAACCCGGCGATCGGGGGCATCGGCAAGGGCCATCTCGTGCGCGAGATCGATGCGCTCGGCGGCGTCATGGGCGAGGCCGCCGATGCCGGGGGCATCCAGTTCCGCCTGCTCAACCGGCGCAAGGGCCCGGCGGTGCGCGGGCCCCGCACGCAGGCCGACCGCAAGCTCTACAAGGCCGCCGTGCAGCGCGCGGTGCGGGCGCAGGCGAACCTGACGGTGCTGGAAGGCGACGCGTTCGATCTGGAATTCACCGATGGCAACCGCGTCGCCGCAGTGATCCTCGCCGACGGGCGCCGGATCGCCTGCGGCGCGGCGGTGCTGACCACCGGCACCTTTCTCGGCGGGCTCATCCATATCGGCGACCGACAGATCCCGGCGGGCCGCATGGGCGAGGCGCCCTCGCTCAGCCTTTCGGCCACCCTGCGCCGGCTCGGCCTTCGTCTCGGGCGCCTGAAGACGGGAACGCCGGCGCGGCTCGACGGGCGCACGATCGACTGGGCCGGGCTCGACCGGCAGGGACCGGACGAGACCCCTTACGCCTTTTCCTACCTGACGACCCGCATCGCCAACCCGCAGATCGACTGCGGCATCACCCGCACGACGCCCGAGACGCACCGCATCATCCGCGACAATCTCCATCGCTCCGCCCTCTATGGCGGGCAGATCGAGGGTGCGGGGCCGCGCTACTGCCCGTCGATCGAGGACAAGATCGTCAAGTTCGGCGACCGCGACGGGCATCAGGTGTTCCTGGAGCCGGAGGGGCTCGACGACGACACGGTCTACCCGAACGGCCTCTCGACCTCGCTGCCCGAAGACGTGCAGGGCGCCTTCCTGCGCTCGCTCCCGGGGCTGGAATGCGTCGCGATCCTGAAACCCGGCTATGCCATCGAATACGACCACGTCGATCCGCGCGAGTTGAACCGGACGCTGGAGGTGGCGGTGGCGCCCGGCCTCTTCCTCGCCGGGCAGATCAACGGCACCACGGGCTACGAGGAGGCGGCGGCGCAGGGGCTGCTCGCCGGGCTCAACGCCGCGCGCCGCGCCGGCGGCGCCGAGCCCGCCGTGATCGACCGTGCCGACGCCTATCTCGGCGTGATGGTGGACGATCTCACGCGCACCGGCGTGACCGAGCCCTACCGCATGTTCACCAGCCGCGCCGAGTTCCGCCTGTCGCTGCGGGCCGACAATGCCGACCGCCGCCTGACGCCGATGGGCATCGAACTCGGTCTCGTCGACGAGCGCCGCCGAGCCGTGTTCGAGACGAGCGAGACGGCGCTTCGCGACGCCCGCGCCCTGCTGGAGGCGGCCGTCATTACCACCGGCGAGGCGGCGCGCCGCGGTCTCGCCGTCAATCAGGACGGACGTTCGCGTTCGGCCTGGGTGCTCCTCTCCAATGCCGAGACGACGCTGGAGATGCTCACGCCGATCTGGCCCGAACTCTTGGCGCTGCAGGGATCGGTTCGGGAGCGGATCGAGATCGAGGCGGCCTACGACGTCTATCTCGAGCGCCAGCGCCGCGACCAGATCCGGCTTCGACGGGACGAGGAGAAGCGCATTCCTGCTTCCCTGGACTTCGAGATGCTGAAGGGCTTGTCTAACGAGTTGAAACACAAGCTGACGCTCCGCCGGCCCGCGACGATCGCCGAGGCCGAGCGCATCGACGGCATGACGCCTGCGGCGCTTGCCATCCTTCTCGTCGCGCTGCGAAAGACCGATCTTGCGAAAGCCGCTTGAACCAAAGCCCCGTCCGCGGCTTCTGCCGCCGAAGACGCCCCGTTCCAAGCCGCGCATGGGCCGCGCGGCGACCGAGGCGAAGCTCACCGAGGAGCGCGCCCTCGTCCTGTCGCGCCATGGCGTTTCACGTGAAACGGTGGATCGGCTCGACGGGTTCGTGGCGCTGCTGCGGCAGTGGCAGGCGAAAATCAATCTGGTGTCGCCCGCCACCGTGCCCGAACTCTGGACGCGCCATCTCGAAGACGGGCTGCAGCTCGGCGAACTGGCGCGGGGCCCGAGCCGTTGGGTCGACCTCGGCTCCGGCGCGGGCTTTCCGGGTCTCGTGCTCGCCATCCTGCTGGCGGGGCGCGAGGGCGCGCATGTCGATCTCGTCGAGAGCAACGACAAGAAGGCCGCCTTCCTACGGGCGGCGGCGCGAGAACTGGCGCTGCCGGTCAGCGTTCATGCCGAACGGATCGAGGATTGCGGCACGATTCTCGGCCAGGCCGAGGCCGTCAGCGCGCGGGCGCTGGCATCCCTGCCCGATCTCTTCGCGCTCGTCGCGCCGCATCTCGCGCCCGGCGCCGTCTGCTGGTTTCCCAAGGGCCGGAGCCATGAGGGGGAAATCGCGGATGCTTCTGCCCATTGGCGCTTCGACATGGTAAAGCATGCTTCACACATCGAGGATGGCTCGGTGGTGCTGGAAATCCGGAACCTGACGGCCCTGGCGGGGGCTTGACGGAGTAGCAGGCGACACGCTCGCCAACCGGACGGCGCGACGTCCGCGCCCGGCATCGTCGGCCGAGAAACGAGGTTCATGGATACGCTCCCTGTCCCGCGCATGCGCGTCATTACGGTCGCGAATCAAAAGGGCGGCGTCGGCAAGACGACCACCGCGATCAACCTCGCCACCGCGCTGGCGGCCATCGGCAAGCGCACGCTGGTGATCGATCTCGACCCGCAGGGCAACGCCTCGACCGGCCTCGGCATCAACCGCGAGGACCGCGAGACGTCGTCCTACGACGTGCTCGTGGAGAACGCCTCGATCACCGAGTCGGCGATGGCGAGCGCCGTGCCCAACCTCTCGGTCATCCCCTCGACGCTCGATCTCCTCGGCGTCGAGATGGAGATCTCGGGTGCCGCGGGCCGCGCCTATCGCCTGCGCGACGCGCTGCACCAACACATGGAAGAGAGCGCTCTCTTCGACTTCGTGCTGGTGGACTGCCCACCCTCGCTCAACCTCCTGACGATCAACGCCATGGCGGCGGCCGACGCCATCCTTGTGCCGTTGCAATGCGAGTTCTTCGCGCTCGAGGGCCTTTCCCAGCTTCTGGAGACGGTGGAGCAGGTGCGCGACACGCTGAACCCCGCGCTGTCGCTGCACGGCATCGTGCTGACCATGTATGACGGGCGCAACAATCTGGCCTCGCAGGTGGTTCGCGACGTGCGCTCCTACATGGGCGACCACGTCTACGACACGATCATCCCGCGCAACGTGCGGGTGTCGGAGGCGCCCTCCTTCGGCAAGCCGGCGATCCTCTACGACATGAAGTGCCCGGGCAGCCAGGCCTACATCAAGCTCGCCTCGGAAGTGATCCAGCGCGAGCGCCAGCTCGCGGCCGCCTGAGGCCGCTTCCTCTTCGGCCGCCCGGCGGCTGCGACATGACGACGATCCGGCCCGGCCGGACCCTGCCAGGAGACACCCCATGAACGACGATAAGGCGCGCCAAAGGCTCGGACGCGGTCTCGCCTCGCTGATCGGCGGCTCGTCGGGCACCCTGCCCGCGCGCGCCGGCGGCGGCTTTCCTCTGCCCTCGCTCGCCCGCACCGAGGACGGCCCGGGCGGCGAGCGCCGGGTGCCCGTCGGCGATCTCGGGGCCAACCCGCGCAATCCCCGCCGCTCCTTCGGCGAGGCGGAGCTCGCCGAGCTCACGGCCTCGATCCGCCATCACGGCGTGGTGCAGCCGATTCTCGTGCGCCGCACGGCCGCGGGCGCGGCGACGCGCTACGAGATCGTGGCGGGCGAGCGGCGCTGGCGCGCCTCGCAGGCCGCCGGCCTCAAGGACGTGCCGGTGGTGGTGCGCGAGATCACCGATCGCGAATCGCTGGAGATCGCGATCATCGAGAACGTGCAGCGTGCCGATCTCGACGCCATCGAGGAGGCGCTCGGCTACGAGATGCTGATGGCCGAGTACGGCTACACGCAGGCCGATCTCGGCGACGTGCTCGGCAAGAGCCGCAGCCATGTCGCCAACACGCTGCGCCTCTTGAAGCTGCCCGAGAGCGTCAAGGCGATGGTGAGCCGTGGCGAACTCTCGGCGGGCGCGGCGCGCACCGCGATCGCTCAAGGTGATCCCGAGGCCTTCGCACGGCGCATCGTCGAGGGCGGCCTGTCGGTGCGCGAGGCCGAGACGATGGCCCGAGGCGGCCCATCGCCGGTCGAGCCCCCTGCCCCGGCCGCACCCGGCGGCGGTCGCCGCAGCCCCTCGCCCTCCGGCCGCGTCAAGCCGATGGGCGGCAACGAGGATGCGGACACGCAGGCGCTCGAACGCCTTCTGTCGGACGCGATCGGCCTCGGCGTCACCATCGACATGGCCGGAACCGGCGGCACGATGCGGATCGACTTCCGCAATCTCGACGATCTCGACGCCATCTGCCGCCGCCTGCAGACGCGCGCCGGGTCGGGCGAGGACGGCCCGCGTATCCGCAGCCTGTAATCGAAGATGCAGCAGCGGGTCTCTCGGCCCGCTGCGTTCATTCCCACTATTTTAGAATGATTTGCCGGCTTAGCTTCGATCCATCACGAGGTCGGCGGGGCCGAACCGATCGCGCGCCGAAGCCTGCTGGTGCCAGTAGGGATAGAGCACCGGCGGCTTGCTCACCGTGTCGAGCCGGGCGCGCTCCTCGTCGCTCAGCACCAGCGTCGCCGCCGCCAGATTGTCGCGGAACTGCGCCTCGTTGCGCCCGCCGATGACGAGCGAGGAGACCGCGGGGCGGCCGAGCAGCCAAGCGAGCGCCACCTGCGCCGCCGAGACGCCGCGCTCCGCACCGATCGCCTTGAGAACGTCGACGATCCGCCACAGCCGGTCCTGATCGCGGATCGGCGGCTCGGTCCAGCCGCCGAGATGGCGGGCGGTCACCTCGTCGCGCCCGTACTTGCCGGAGAGGAGGCCGCCGGCGAGCGGGCTCCAGACGAGGACGCCCAGCCCCTGATCGACCGAGATCGGCAGCAACTCGTATTCGGCCTCGCGGGCCTCCAGCGTGTAGTGGATCTGCTGGGTGACGAAGCGGGGGTGACCGCGGAGGTCGGAGATCCCGAGCCCCTTCATCACCTGCCAGCCCGCATAGTTGGAGCAGCCGACATAGCGGACCTTGCCGTGCGAGACGAGCGTGTCGAGCGCGGCCATCGTCTCCTCGAGCGGCGTCGTGCCGTCCCATTCGTGCAGGTAGTAGATGTCGATATGGTCGGTGCGCAGGCGCTTCAGCGAGCGCTCGCACTCGCGTATGAGATGGTGGCGCGACAGGCCCTCGTCGTTCGGCCCGGTGCCGACGCGCATGCGCGCCTTCGTGGCGATGAGGACGTCGTTCTTGCGCTCGCCGCCGAGCACCTCGCCGACGATCTCCTCCGATAGGCCGTCGGAATACATGTTGGCGGTGTCGATGAGGTTGACGCCGGCGTCGAGACAGAGATCCACGAGGCGGCGCGCCTCGGTGACGTCGGTGGCGCCGGCGGCGGCGAACCCGCCCTTGCCGCCGAAGGTCATGGTGCCCATCGTCAGCGTGGAAACCTTGAGGCCGGATCGGCCGAGCGTGCGGTAGTCCATCGTGGTTCATCCTCCCGATCGGCCTCTCTCCCGGCCGCAGCATCGGTGTGAACCCGTTGCCGGCGTCCCGCAAGGCCGGGCCGCGGCGACGGGCACTGACGGTCTGGACGCGGTCGCCGCAAGGGGGGCCGGGTCGCAGCCGTTCCACGAGGCAGGGACCGGTCAAGGCCTTGGCGTCGACCCGCCTGCCCTTTACCCGCCGCGACGGGCCCGAACCGCCGCCGCCGCCACCGCAGACCCGAAGGCGGCGCGACGGCCCTGCCCTGCCCTGTCCTGCCCGTTCAACGCCGGCTTCGGGTGCGTCGGCGCGCCGCCTCGACGCCGATCTCGGTGAGCGTGCGGCGCATGATGGTGACCGAGAGCGCGGCCTCGCGGCGCGACAGGAGGATGTCGGCCTCGATGCGCTGGAGGACGGCGGCGATCGCCTCGCCGGTCCAGGCCGAGAGCGCGGCCTCCATCGCGGGCTTGCGCCGAAAATGCGGGCGCCGCTTCTCCACCGCCGCCGAGACGGGAGTCCCTTGCCCCTCCACCTCGGCGCGCATCAGCAGCAACTGCTGAAAGTGCCGCTGCAGAGCGGAATGCAACTGATGGGTGGAGGTGCCGCTCGCCACCAGCCGCTCCAGAAGGTCGGGCAGGCGCCGCACCTCGCCGGAGGCGGCGGCGTCTACCGACTCGTCCACCGTGTCGGCCGAGACGTCGCCGACGATCGTCTCGACGTCGGCCTCGGTGACGGCGGCCTGGCCGAGCGCGTAGAGGCAGAGCTTCTGCACCTCGGAGCGCGAGGCCATGCGGTTGGCGCCGAGGCGCGTGCGCAGCAGCTCGCGCGTCGCGCGGTCGATCGAGAGCTTCGAGGCGGCGAGCTCCTCGTCGATCATCTTGTCGAGCGCGCGCGCCTCGTCGGGAAAGCAGGGCAGCGCCATCGCGGCATGGCCGCGCTCGATCTGCACCCGTAGGGCCGAACTCTTCTTGAGGTCGCCCGCCTCGATCACGACGGTGACGCCGGGCGGCGGATCGCGCGCGAGATCGGCCGCCGCATCGGCGAGGTTCTTGCCGTTGCCCGCACCCTTGATCCGCACGAGGCGCCGGCCGCCGAACATCGAGACGGTGCGCGCCTCGTCGAAGAGCCGGCCGATGTCGCGCTCCAGCTCGTCGGCCGCCAGCACGACGCTGGCGAACGGGTCGGCCGCGTCGACGCCCGAGAGCCGGGCGACCGTGTTGGCGCGCTCCGACACGAGGCCGGGGTCGGGGCCGTAGAGGAGCACCACGGGAAACGACGTGTCGGGCCTCGACAGGAACGCCTCGACCTCGCCGGCCTTGCGCTGGGCCAACGCGGCGCTCCGCCTCAGCCCTTGGCCACGGGGGGCGTCACGACGGCGGGCCCGGGCGCCGGGTTCAGGCTCTCGCGCTGCAGGATGGGCGCCACCGCCGCGAGCACCCGCTCGGCCACGGCTGCGCCGGCCTGGTCGCGCGCGTCGATCACGGCGCGCTCGGAGGCGTAGAGCTGCACCGAGCGGTCGTAGGGCGCCATGGCGAAGCGCTGCCCGCGCGCGATCACCACGCCGTCGGCGAGGCGCACGAGCTGGTAGTCGACGGTCATCCGGTAGAGCGAGGCGGTGGGCACGCCGGTGCCCGATTCCACCGAGGCCACCTGATCGGAGGCGGCGGTGGTGAAGCGCAGCTCGTAGATCGGCGCGGTGACCGGCGTCGCGCCGTTCAGCCGGTAGAGGACGGCGTTGCGGAAGACCTGCGCGGTGCGGGTCGGGGCCTGCGACACGCCGATTCGCCCGCGCAGCTCGGTGAGCCCGCTCGAGCGCGCGCCGGTGGCGGGGTCGACATGCGTTGTGCCGTAGAGCGGGCCGGCGGTGCAGCCGGCGAGGAGCGCCAAGAGGGCGAGCGCGGACAGGCCGTGCAGGGCGGGGCGGCGAGCCTCAGACGACGACATTCACGATCCTCCCGGGAACCACCACGATACGTTTGGGCGCCGCGCCGGCCAAGGCCTCGATCACGAAATCCAGCGCCAGCGTGGCGGCCTCGATCTCGTCCTTCGTGGCCTTGGCCGGGACGGTGATGTCGCCGCGCTTCTTGCCGTTGACCTGGACGGGCAGCGTCACCTCGTCGTCGACGAGGAGCGCGGGATCGACGCTCGGCCAGGGGGCGCTCGCGGCAAGGCCGGGCTCGCCGAGCGCCCGCCAGCATTCCTCGGCGAGATGCGGCATCATCGGCGCCACCAGCCGCACCAGCACCGAGAGCGCCTCGCGCGCGGCCGGCCGGAGCGACGGATCTCGGCCGAGCGCCTCTGGCGACAGCGCGGCCGACAGCGCGTTGACGAGTTCGTAGAGCCGCGCGACGCCCTTGTTGAAGGCGAGGCGCTCGATGTCGTCGCCGACGCCCGCCGCCGTGCGGTGTGCGGCGCGGCGGATGGCGACCGCGGCGGGCGAGGGCTCGCCGCCGCCCTTGTCGTGTTCGCCCAGCGTCTCGGCGGTCTCGCCAATGAGCCGCCAGACGCGCTGCACGAAGCGGTGCGCGCCTTCGGCGCCCGCTTCCGTCCAGATCACGTCGCGCTCGGGCGGCGAGTCCGACAGCATGAACCAGCGCGCGGTGTCGGCGCCGTAGGAGGCGATGATGTCGTCGGGATCGACGACGTTCTTCTTCGACTTCGACATCTTCTCGATCGAGCCGATCTCGACCGCTGCGCCGTCGGAGAGGCGGCTCGCCCGCCGGCTCGCGCCTTCACCCTCGATGCGGATGTCGGCCGGGGCCACCCAGTCGCGGCCGATGCGGTAGGTCTCGTGCACCACCATGCCTTGCGTGAACAGGCCCTTGAAGGGCTCGTCGAGATCGAGATGGCCGGTGGCGCGCATGGCGCGGGTGAAGAAGCGCGAATAGAGGAGGTGGAGGATCGCGTGCTCGATGCCGCCGATATACTGGTCCACCGGCAGCCAGGCGTTGGCAGCCTGGGGGTCGGTCGGCTCGAACGCCTGCGGCGCGGTGAAGCGCGCGAAGTACCACGAGGAATCGACGAACGTGTCCATCGTGTCGGTCTCGCGCCGCGCCGCGCCGCCGCATTGCGGGCAGGTGGCGTGGCGCCAGGTCGGATGGCGGTCGAGCGGGTTGCCCGGCAGGTCGAAGTCGATGTCGGCGGGCAGCTTGACCGGCAGGTTCTCGCGCGCCTCCGGCACCACGCCGCAGGTGTCGCAATGCAGCACCGGGATCGGGCAGCCCCAGTAGCGCTGGCGCGAGATGCCCCAGTCGCGCAGCCGGAAGTTGACGCGGCGCTCGGCTTGGCGGCGGCCGTGAAGCTCGGCGGCCTCCAGCCGGCGGGCCACCTCCGCGAAGCCTTCCGCCGGGGTCAGCCCGTCGAGGAAGCGCGAATGGAACAAGCGGCCCTCGCCGTCATAGGCGACGTCCGCCACCGCGAAGGCGGCGGGGTCGGCGCCCTCGGGCAGCACCACGGGCTGGACGGGCAGGGCGTATTTGCGGGCGAAGTCGAGGTCGCGCTGGTCGTGCGCCGGGCAGCCGAAGATGGCGCCGGTGCCGTAGTCCATCAGCACGAAATTGGCGACGTAGACCGGCAGGGTCCAGTCGGGGTCGAACGGGTGCACGACGCGAAGGCCAGTGTCGAAGCCGCGCTTCTCGGCGGTCTCGATCTCGGCCGCCGAGGTGCCGCCGCGTTTGACGTCCTCGACGAAGGCCGCGAGTTCGGAGTTCGTTTCGGCGGCTTGCCTGGCCAGCGGATGGTCGGCGGCGACCGCCAGGAACGAGGCGCCGAACAGCGTGTCGGGCCGCGTGGTGAAGACCTCGAGGTCGTCGATGCCGGCCGGCGCACCGGCGGCGAGCGCCCAGCGCACCACCAGCCCTTCCGAGCGGCCGATCCAGTTGCGCTGCATCAGGCGCACCTTCTCGGGCCAGCCGGGCAGGTGGTCGAGCGCGGCGAGAAGCTCTTCGGCGAAGGCGGTGATGCGGAAGAACCACTGCGTCAGCTCGCGCTGCTCGACCTCGGCGCCCGAGCGCCAGCCGCGCCCGTCGATCACCTGCTCGTTGGCGAGCACGGTGTTGTCGACGGGATCCCAGTTCACCTTCGACTTGCGGCGATAGGCGAGGCCCTTGTCGAGGAGATCGAGGAAGAGCATCTGCTGGCGATGGTAGTACTCGACGTCGCAGGTCGCGAACTCGCGCGACCAGTCGAGCGACAGGCCCATCGATTTCAGCTGCGCGCGCATCGTCGCGATGTTCTGATAGGTCCACTCCGCCGGGTGCACCTTGTTCTGCATCGCGGCGTTCTCGGCGGGCATGCCGAAGGCGTCCCAGCCCATCGGATGCAGCACGTTCAAGCCCTTGGCCCGCTTGTAGCGGGCCACCACGTCGCCCATCGCGTAGTTGCGAACATGGCCCATGTGGATGCGCCCCGACGGATAGGGGAACATTTCCAGCACGTAGTACTTTTCCCCGGGCGCGTCGGTGCGGGTCTCGAAGAGACGATCCTGCGCCCAGCGCTCCTGCCAGCGGGGTTCGGCGGCGCGGGGATTGTAGCGTTCGATGGGCATTGCGGCGGCGGGTCTCGTGCTGGGTCGGGTCGGTTGCGTCGATCCATATGGATTTCTCGGCGCGAGGGCACGGGAAAAATGGCGACGGGCGCGATTCGCCGGAGGCGGCGGATGCCGGATGCTCAAACCCGGCGGAGGGCGCCGATCTTGGCGGGTCCGCGGCGCCCATCTGTCTCGCACGAACGAAAATAGCTGGAATACGATCGATTATCACACGAATACAATTGGTACGCGTGACAAAGGAACGCGCAAGGTATCAAATGACCGTCGCATCTCATGCCTTTCCGAAAAGCCATTCCCACCCATGCTCAGACGGATCGGCCGAAACCAGTTGCGCCTCGGCATGTTCATCGAGCGAGTGGAGGGGCGCTGGCTCGACAATCCGTTCTGGCGACGTCGCTTCCTGCTGACCGATCCCGACGATCTCGCCCGGCTGTTCCGCAGCGAGATCGACGTCGTGGTGATCGACGAAAGCCGCGGAACGCGCGCGGGCCCGCCCGTGCCGGATGCGCCGCGCGCCGCCGACCTCGCGGAGACGGCGCCTTTCCCGAGGCCGTCCCCCCGATCGCCGCTTCGGGCGGCGACGCAGGGCGCGGCGCCGGCATCCGGCGTGCCCGGCGACGAGGTGGTCGGGCGCTTCCGCAAGGCGACGCACCAGATGTTCGCGGATGCTCGCAACGGCCGGTCGATCGATCCCGGCCGCTCGTCGCGCATCGTCACCGAGATCGTCCGCTCCATCGACGACAACCCCGTCGCCATGGTCAAGCTGACGCGGCTGAAGTCGATCGACGCCTACACCTATGTCCATTCCGTGGCGGTGAGCGGCTTCATGGTGTCGTTCGGCCGGCATCTGGGAATGGCCAGCGAAACCGTCCACGAGATGGGCGTCGCCGGACTGATGCACGACATCGGCAAGGTGAGGCTTCCGCCGGTGATCCTCACGAAGACGGGATCGCTCGACGCCGACGAGATCGCGATCATCCGCACCCATCCCCGGCACGGCCACGAGATCGTCGAGGCCAGCGGCTTCTCCGACCTCGTCCTCGACGTCACGATGCACCACCACGAGCGGATCGACGGGAGCGGCTATCCCGAGCGGCTGGCCGGCGAGGAGATCAGCCTCGCCGCGCGCATCGGCGCGATCTGCGACGTCTACGACGCCGTCACCACGCTGCGGCCCTACAAGCGCGCCTGGTCGTCGGCTGAGGCGCTGGCGCAGATGACGCAGTGGGAGGGGCATTTCGACCGCGACCTCCTCGACGCCTTCATCGACTTTCTCGAACAGGGGGAGGAGACGCGGCCGATCCTCGATGCGGGCGGGGTGCCATTGCCCTTCGTCGAGAACGGCTTCTCCGATCCTTCGGGCGACCTGCGAGGCGAGGCCCGCCGCTTCTGACTCCGGCGCGGGAGGGCTTTTCCGCCCCTTCAACGACAGTCGGCCCGAGCGACGCGCGATCTCCTCGGCGTCGGCTCGCGTCCGCTCAGCCGGCGATGCCGAGTTCGCCGATGAGCGCCGTGACGCGCCGATCCTCCGCCTCGAGGAAGGTCTTGAACTCGGCCGAGGGCATGTGGAGGTTCTGCCAGCCTCGCCGGGTGCAGGTCTCGGCCCAGGCTTCGCTCTTCGCCAGCCGTCCGAGCGCCTCGTCGAGCCCGGCGAGCTGGTCGGCGGACAGGCCGGGCGCGCCCATCAGGCCGCGCCAGTTGACGAGTTCGGTGTCGACGCCCTGCTCGCGCAAGGTCGGCACGTCGATGCCCGGCAGGCGCTCGGGCGAGGAGATGGCGAGCGCCCGCAGCGCGCCGCTCTTGATGAGGTCGCCGAACTCGGCATAGCCGCCGGTCGCCACGGTGATCTGGTTGGAGAGGACGAGCGGCAGCATCTCGGAGCCCGCGCCCACCACGATGTAGTTCATCCGTTTCACGTCGCCGCCGATCGCCTTGACCACCTGCGCGCTGAGGAGATGGTCGGGGCTGCCGATGCCGAACCCGCCCCAGGACACGGCGCCGGGATCGGCGTTGAAGGCGGCCGCGAGATCGTCCAGCGTGCGGATCGGCGAGGCGGCGGCCACCACGAGCGGCTGGTACTCGCCCTGCAGCCGCGCCACCGGCGTCGCCTCGCTCAGCGTCACCGCCGACTTGTTGATCAGCACCGCGCCGACCATGCCGAGACCGGTGGTCAGCAGCGTCGAGGGCGTGCCCGAGCCCACCAGCTGCGCGAGGCCCACCGTGCCGCCGGCGCCCGGCACGTTGAGCACCTCGACATTGCCCACGACGTCGCCGCTCTCCAGGATCTGCTGCACGGTGCGCGCCAGCGTGTCGTAGCCCCCGCCGGTGCTCGCCGCGGCGATGATGGTGAGCTCCTCGGGCGTCGCGGCCCACGCGGTGCGGGCGCCGAGACCCGGCACGAAGGCGCCCCCGGCCAGGGCGGCGAGCGATCGGTTGAAGCGGCGGCGGTCGATGGGCATGGCGCTCTTCCTCCCGAGGATTGCTGCCGTGGTTTTTTCACAACCCGGCGGCGTCGCCAAGCGGGCGGGGGGCAGGGCGAGGCCGGCAGGCGGCGTCCGCGCCGCGCGCGGCCCTTTCTTCCCGGCGGCCCCGTGCGATATGTCGGAGCGACCCGCCCCCTGTTCCGTTTCGCGAGAGCCCCATGAGCGACGAGACCTCCACCACGCGCCTCGAGGCGGTTCGCGCCCGCATCCGCGCGGCGGAAGACGAGGCCGGACGCGCGCCCGGTTCGGTGGCGCTCGTGGCGGTGTCGAAGACCTTCGACGCCGCCGAGGTCGTTCCGGTGCTGGAGGCCGGCCAGCGCGTCTTCGGCGAGAACCGCGTGCAGGAATCGCAGGGCAAATGGCCCGCGCTTCGCGAGCGCTACGAAGGCGTGGAATTGCATCTCATCGGCCCGCTGCAGTCCAACAAGGCCGCCGACGCGGTGGCGCTGTTCGACGTGATCGAGACCGTGGACCGTGAGAAGATCGCCCGCGAACTCGCCAAGGAGATGGCAGCCCAGGGCCGGGCGGTGCGGCTCTACGTGCAGGTGAATGTCGGCGAGGAGCTGCAGAAGGCCGGCATCCCTCCGCGCGAGGCGGTGGCCTTCGTCGCCCGCTGCCGCGACGAGCACGGGCTGGCGATCGAGGGGCTGATGGCCATTCCCCCCGCCGACCAGGCGCCCGGCCCCTATTTCGCGCTGCTCGAAAAGCTCGGGCGCGAGGCGGGGGTGGAGCGCCTGTCGATGGGCATGTCCGGCGATTTCGAACGCGCCGTGCCCTTCGGCGCGACGAGCGTGCGCGTCGGCTCGGCGATCTTCGGCACGCGCGACTGACCGAGGGCCACCGCGCCGGAAGGGCAGGGCGGCAGCGCGCCGCCGTCCTCGGGCGTGCCGTCCTTCCCGCCGGGCGACGGGCCGCTATCTGCGAGGCTCGAACCGGCATCCCTTTCGGAGGGGCCGCGAGAGGAGCCCCCGCCTTGTCCCTTCCCGTCGCCGTGCCGGTGCCGCCCGCGGAAACCCCGCCCACCGCCAATTTCGCCTATCGCACCGTGACGGCCGCCGCGATCGTGCTCGCCATGGTGCTGCTGGTGGTGATCTTCACGGCCGCCGCCTCGGCCTTCTTCCTGATCTTCGGCAGCCTTCTGCTGGCCGCGATCTTCTGCGGCCTCGGGCGCCTCCTGCAGCGCACCGGCCTGCCGCGCTGGGCGGCGATGCTGACGGTGTTCCTCGTGACGCTGGCGCTCATCATCGTGCCCGTGCTCTGGGGCGGGCTGGCGGTGGTGCAGCAGTTCAGCCAGCTCCTGTCGGGTGTGCGCGACCAGGCCAACACGCTCCTGAAGTCGCTGGCCGATCTCGGCCTGCCCGTCAGCCCCGACACCACCGCCAACGATCTGGAAAGCATGCTGCCCAACCCCTCAGGCCTCGTCTCCTCGGCCGGAAAGGCGGTGTTCTCGGCGCTCGGCGGGCTCGGCAACTTCTTCGTGCTGCTCTTCCTCGCCATCTTCATCGCCTGGCAGCCCGGCCTCTACCGCGACGGGCTGGTGTCGCTGTTTCCCAAGGAGAAGCGCGCGCGCATCGCCGACGTTCTCGAACAGAGCGCGCACTCGCTGATCATGTGGGTGGCGGGCGACGCCATCTCGATGGCGATGATCTTCTCGATCTCCTGGGTCGGCCTCTGGGCGATCGGGATGGACAACGCCTTCCTGCTGGCGCTGCAGGCCGGACTTCTCGCCTTCATCCCGACGCTCGGGCCGTTCGTGGCGGGCGTCGTGATCGTGCTGGCAGGGCTGGCGCAGGGCGTCGACATGGCGCTCTGGGCGCTCGGCGTCTACGTCGTGATCCAGGGCGTCGAGAGCAACGTCGCCCAGCCGGTGGCGCAGCGCTTCACCTCGGCGCTGCCGCCGGCGCTGACGCTCAGCGTCCAGATCATTTTCGGCCTGCTCTTCGGGCTTTTGGGCTTCGTGCTCGCCGTGCCCTTCGTCGCCGTGCTGGTGACGCTGGTGCGCGAACTCTACGTGGTGGACGTTCTCGGTGGCCCCGTCGAAAGCGCCGAGTAAGCACGCAGAAAGCGCGCCGGCTTGGGTTTTCAGGAGGGCGGGGCCGCTCTAGTCTGCGTCGAAAGGCGGAAACCGGCGGGCAAGCCGGGCCGCCGTCGCATCCATCCGGGAGGATACCAGCCGATGAGTTCCGTTGTCGCCGTCAAGCCCGTCGTGCCCGTCAAGCCCCTCGTTCCCGTCAAGGACGAGTGGAAGGTCGGGGCACTTCTGACGAAGGCCGACTACGAGGCCTGGTACGAGCGCTCGGTGGAGGATCCCGACGGCTTCTGGCGCGAGCACGGCCAGCGGCTCGACTGGATCAAGCCCTACACGAAGGTGAAGAACACCTCGTTTGCCCCGGGCGCCGTCTCCATCCAATGGTTCGAGGACGGCACGCTCAACCTCTCCGCCAACTGCCTCGACCGGCATCTCGCCGACAAGGGCGACCAGACCGCGATCATCTGGGAGGGCGACGACCCGCAGGATTCGCGCCGCATCTCCTATCGCGAGTTGCACGAGGACGTCTGCCGCATGGCCAACGTCCTGAAGGATCTCGGCGTCGCCCGCGGCGACCGCGTCTCGATCTACATGCCGATGATCCCCGAGGCGGCGGTGGCGATGCTCGCCTGCGCGCGCATCGGCGCCATCCACTCCGTGGTGTTCGGCGGCTTCTCGCCCGATGCGCTCGGCGGGCGCATGGAGGGCTCGGCGACGAAGCTGCTGATCACCGCCGACGAAGGCTTGCGCGCCGGGCGCAAGGTGCCGCTCAAGGCCAATGCCGACAAGGCGATGGAGATCGCGGCGAAAGCCGGCCACGCGGTGGAGGCGATGCTCGTGATCCGCCGCACCGGGGCCGAGGTCGCGATGCGCGAGGGCCGCGACCACTGGTGGCATTCGCTGCGCGAAACCGTCTCGCCCGACTGCCCGCCGGAGGAGATGAGCGCCGAGGATCCGCTCTTCATCCTCTACACGTCCGGCTCCACCGGCAAGCCGAAGGGCGTGCTGCACACCACGGGCGGCTATCTCGTCTGGGCCTCGCTGACGCATCAATACGTCTTCGACTACCGCCCCGGCGAGGTCTTCTGGTGCACCGCCGACGTCGGCTGGGTCACCGGCCATTCCTATTCCGTCTACGGGCCGCTCGCCAACGGCGGCACGACGCTGATGTTCGAGGGCGTGCCCAACTATCCCGACGCCGGGCGCATGTGGCAGGTGGTGGACAAGCACCAGGTCAACATCTTCTACACCGCGCCCACCGCCATCCGCGCGCTGATGGGCGCCGGCGACGCGTTCGTCGCGAAATCCTCGCGCCGCTCGATCCGCCTTCTCGGCTCGGTCGGCGAGCCCATCAACCCGGAAGCCTGGAACTGGTACTATCACGTGGTGGGCGAGGAGCGCTGCGCCATCGTCGACACCTGGTGGCAGACCGAGACCGGCGGCATCCTGATCTCGCCGCTGCCGGCCGTGACCGATTTGAAACCCGGCTCGGCGACGACGCCGTTCTTCGGCGTGCAGCCGCAGCTCGTCGACAACGAGGGCACGGTGCTGGAGGGCGCCACCGAGGGCAATCTCTGCATCACCGACAGTTGGCCCGGCCAGATGCGCACCGTCTACGGCGACCACGAGCGCTTCGAGCAGACCTATTTCTCGACCTATCCCGGCAAGTACTTCACCGGCGACGGCGCCCGGCGCGACGCGGACGGCTACTGGTGGATCACCGGCCGCGTCGACGACGTCATCAACGTTTCCGGCCATCGCATGGGCACGGCCGAGGTGGAGTCGGCGCTCGTCTCGCATCCGAAGGTCTCGGAGGCGGCGGTGGTCGGCTATCCCCACGACGTGAAGGGGCAGGGGATCTACTGCTACGTCACGCTGATGGAGGGGCAGGAGCCCTCGGACGAACTCAAGAAGGAGCTCGTCGCCCACGTGCGCAACGAGATCGGTCCGATCGCCTCGCCCGACAAGATCCAGTTCTCGCCGGGCCTGCCGAAGACGCGCTCGGGCAAGATCATGCGCCGCATCCTGCGCAAGATCGCCGAGGACGATTTCGGCGCGCTCGGCGACACGTCGACCCTCGCCGACCCCGGCGTCGTCGAGGATCTCGTCGACAACCGGCAGAACCGCAAGGGATAGGGCCGGGGGATAGGAGCAGGGAAACAGGGCCGGGGCGCTGCGCCCCTTTGCTTTGCGAGATCCCCTCGCGCCCGCCGCATCACGCCCATCGAACGGCCGCGGGCCTCCACGACCGTTCGAAGCCGTTGCCCTGGCCGAACGGAAATGGCGAACGCGGAGCGGAAACATGACGAAATTTCGAGCCCTGCGGCAATCTGACCAAAACGGCATCAGAGGACTTGCGAGGGGGAAACGATCGTCTCATATTCCTCTCGTGTTCAACGTCGTGAAAGGAGGTGATCCAATGTCGAGTGATTTCCAAATGCCGGTTGGGTCTTTGTATCTCGCGGGTTCGATGGAGCAGTCTCCTTCCCACGCGTAAGCGATATGTCGATCCGGGAACGGTCTCGACGACCTCCGGCGTGACAGACTTCACGGGGCCGCCTTCCAGGAATGGAAGGTGGCCTTTTGCGTTCGCCCACGGGCCAGCGCATCAACCATCCCGACATCTTCGCTCGAAACCTTAAGCCGCCGGAAACGCGGCGCGGGCTAAGGCTGTGATCCGTGTAGCCGATTGGCCCTCATCCATGACCTCGATCGATCTCGCTGCCGTCGAACGCGAACTCGCCGCCCTCTCCCGCCTGAAGTTCACACCCGCCGTGGAGGCGCGGTTCGAGGCCGAAAGCCTGCCCGGTCGGATCCAGGTCGGCAGCATCACGCTGGTTCTCGCCATGATCCTGTTCGATCTCTACCTCGTTACCGACTGGGTGGTGGTCCCCGACGTCTTCGCGTGGATGGTGGTCGCCCGGCTGGCGGTCTTCACGCCGGTCGTACTCGCGGCGCTCTGGTGCCTGCGTCGGGCGCGCCGCGACTGGCAGTTCGACGCGCTGATCGCAGGCGGCACCGTCCTGAGCGTCTTCCTGCCCACGGTCGTGCTCGTCTTCAGCCGCACCGAACACGCGCTCGCCTATTAGTTCGGCTCGCTGCTGCCGATGATGTACATGACGGTCATCCAGCGCGTGCGGGTCCACTTCGCCCTCGCTGGCATCCTCGCGGCGCTCGCGGTGCAGTTCACGGCGACGGCCTTCATGCCGACCATCGCGGTGGACAGCTACCAGTCGGTCGTCACCTTCTTCCTCACCGCCTCGGCGCTGCTGCTCATGGCGTCGTTCCTGCTCGAGCGCGGCGAGCGTTCCAGCTTTCTCCTGCGGCTGAGGGGAGATCTGCTGCGCGCGGAGATCGAGGACAATGCCCGCCTCGACCACCTGACGGGACTGTTCAACCGGCGGTATCTGGCGGTGATGGGGGCGATGCTGGCGGGTCGTGACGGGCCGTACCCGATCGGCGCTTTGCTTCTCGACATCGACCATTTCAAGCATTTCAACGACACGCAGGGGCATCTCGAAGGCGACCGCTGCATTCGCCTCGTCAGCGATGCGATCCGCGCTGCGCTGCGCGAGGGCTGCCCGAATGCGGCCGCCTTCCGCTTCGGCGGCGAGGAGTTTCTGGTGCTCCTGCCCGGCGCCACGCCGGTGGCGACGCAGACTCTCGGCAAGGGCGTGCGGCACGCCATCAAGGCGCTGGGCCTGCCGCATCCCGGCCCCGGCCCGGCGGGCATCGTCACAATCAGCGTCGGCACCGCGGTCGCCGTCGATCCGAATGCCGGCGGCCTCGACGCCCTGCTCGCGGCGGCCGACGCCGCCCTCTACGAAGCCAAGCGCCTCGGACGCAATCGCGTCTGCGGCGCTCCGGCGACGGCGACCCCCCATTCTCCCGATGTCGACGGGGCGGCACCGGCGCCTTGAGCGCGTGTCTATGGCCGAAGCCGGCGACGGACACCCATGCTCGCCCGCCGGTCGGGTATCGGCCTTCGCGCCGCTAGCGGTAGAGGTCGGCCCGCGTCGGCGGCAGGCCGGAAGGGCCCTTGTCGCGCTTCGAGGCGAGCGTCTGGTTGATCATCACCGTGCCGCGCTCGAAGGCCAGCGCACAGCCCGCGAGATAGAGCAGCCAGAGCCGGGCGCGGGGCTCGCCGACCTCGGCCACCGCGGCGGGGAAGTTCTCGCGCAGCCGCTCGGCCCAGAGCCGGCAGGTGCGCCCATAGTGCTCGCGCCAGTTCTCGACGTCGTGCACCTCGAACCGGTTGGCCTCGAGCTTCTGCAGGGAGTGGCCGATATAGTCGAGCTCGCCGCCGGGAAAGATGTAGCGCGTCAGCGCGCGATACTCGCGCGAACCCTTGAGGAAGCGCTTCAGCGTCGCCTTGGCGGGGCGGGCGATCGTGTGATGGAGGTAGAGCCCGCGCGGTCGCAGGAGGCGCTTCACCGCGGTGAAATATTCGTCGTGATGGGCGAAGCCGACATGCTCGAACATGCCTATCGAGGCGATCTTGTCGAACGTGCCGGCGAGCGCCTGGAAGGGTTTGAGCTCGATCGTCACCCGGTCTTCGAGCCCGGCCTCGCGCACCCGCGCGGTGGCGAGGTCGAACTGCGCCTGGCTCAGCGTCACACCGTGCCCGCTCACGCCGTAGTGGGTGGCGGCGTGGATGAGGAGCGCGCCCCAGCCGCAGCCGATGTCGAGGAAACGCTCGCCGGGCTGCAGGCGCAGCTTGCGGCAGATCATGTCGAGCTTGTCGCGCTGGGCTTTGGCGATGTCGTCGTGCCAGCCGTCGAAATAGGCGCAGGAATAGACCATGCGCTCGTCGAGGAAGGTGGCGTAGAAGGCATTGGACACGTCGTAGTGAAACTGGATCGCGGCCTTGGTCGAGCCGCTGGCGCCGGCATCCGCGCCGACTTCCGCAGCATCCGCCTTCTTGGCGGCGCGCCGCAGGCGGAACAGCGCGGGCAGGGCGCGCGCCATTCGCCATTTCGGCAGGCGCTTCAGCCCGTCCTTCGAGCGCACCGCGCCCGTCGTGGCCGCGGCGATGTCGAAGATCGAGCCGTCCTCGACGTCGATCGTCTTGTCCATCCAGAGTTCGACCAGCGTGTCGATGCGCGGCCGGAAGGCGAGGCGCGACAGCGCGCCCGCCTCGCGCACCACCACCACCGGCCCGGTCGCCGGCCCCAGCCGCTCGCCCGTCCAGAGCCGCACGGCGAAGCCCGGCTGGAAGGTCGCGACGGCATCGCGAACCAGGGTGGCGAGGCGGGCTTCGGTGGATAGAGCGGGCATGGGCGGCGTCCGGGTTTCACGTGAAACTCGGGTTCTACCGGGACGCGCATCCAATGGCTAGCGCGCGACCGTCTTGGTTGCCGCGTCTTGATGTGCCGACGACGGATCGCAGACGCGCAATCCAGAAGGTCTCAAGATCCGACCTTCATCAGCACGATGCCGCCCCCGATCAGCGCAGCAGCGAGAAGGCGCGTCGAGGAAGCGGGTTCGCCTAGCACGAGGATGCCGACAGCGAAGGCGCCGAGCGCGCCGATGCCGGTCCAGATGGCGTAGGCCGTGCCGAGCGGAAGGGAGCGCATGGCGAAGGAGAGGAGCGCGAAGCTTGCCGCCATCAGCACGAAGGTGAGGAGGCTCGGCCCGAGGCGCGTGAAGCCGGCGGACTGCTTCATCGAGAAGGCCCAGCCGACTTCGAGAAGACCGGCGACGACGACGAGGAGATAGGGCATGACACACCCGTTCGTTGGATCGGGTCGTCCCGGTAATACCGCATGGCGCGGGGTCGTCCCCGTGCTCCCCCCTAGATCGGATCGGGACCGCGCCGCGTCAAGCCTGCCGTTGCCGAACTTGAGGCCCGCGATCAGCCGCGCGAGGGCGTGTCGCCGTCGCCGGAGCGGAAGCCGAGAGCGGCGCACCAGTCTCGCCGCCGCCCGCCGTCATAGGCGTCCACCAGCCCCTCGCCGAGAAGGCGACGCCCGAGATCGGGCTCGCCCGCACTCGCCATGTCGGCGAGCACCCGGCCGAAATACTTGTCGCCGGAAATCTTCGTCAGCTGCACCGGACCCTCGCCGACGAGCTCCGTGAGCCGGTCCCGCGCATCGCGCGCGGCGGCCTCTTCGGCGGCGCATTTGCCCTTCAGCTCCGGCGCATCGACGCCGCGCAGGCGCACCGCCACCGACACCGTCTGCAGCGGCCAGATATACGCCTCCACCTCCACCGTGTCGCCGTCGCGCACCTTCACCACCCGCGCCGTCACCGGCCCCGCGATCTCGCGCGGCGGCAGATCGTCGGCAAGCGCGGGGGCGAAGGTGAGAAGAAGGAGAAGCGGGGCGAGACGAAGCATGGAGGAGATATAGTCGGCAAAAGACTAAATTCCTATAGCGATCTCGCCGAAATCGCTGGAAGTCAATCAGGAGATCACCGCCCTCGTTCATACAGACCACGATCAGGGATTGTAATCCTATGTCGTCTGGATGAATTTGGCGACGTTCGAGTTCGGCTGAAGAAGGCCGTTCCGACTGGCCACCGCTGCCTGAGGAACGAAGCGTTCATACAGCCCCGACGGACCGCGAATGTCGTTGGGTCTGTCCCGGCAACAAAGAGCGGCGGCGACGAGAGCGTTTGGAAGGGCTTAATTGATATGTCAGCGCCTTCTCCCAGCGTGAAAGCCGGCGCAGCATCTCTCGGGAAAAGCTCTAGCGGCCGTTGAAAGACAAAGACGTGATGACGCCGCTTTCAACATCCATCTCGACCCCGAAGTGGGCTGGGCCCCCGTCGCAAACGATCATGGCTCGGCGATGCCAGTCAAACAGACCTTCTTCACTGCCAAGAGGAAAGACGTTTCCGTAAAGATACCGTTTTCCGTCCCGCACGATCCCGACATATTGCCTATGATACTGGTTCTGCAGCTGAGAGACGTCGAGGCCGTGTCCTTCCCACGTCTCGCCGATCGCATCCGGCAGCAGAGCTTCGAGCGCCGCGATATCGGCCGATGTGGGGGTCCAGATGCCGTTGCCCGCTGGTGGCGACGATCGCGAACATTGGTCGAGGATCCCCATCCCCTCGAGA
This sequence comes from Aureimonas pseudogalii, assembly GCF_014196835.1. GTDB lineage: Bacteria > Pseudomonadota > Alphaproteobacteria > Rhizobiales > Rhizobiaceae > Aureimonas > Aureimonas pseudogalii. The sequence goes on along the minus strand of NZ_JACIEK010000002.1, from coordinate 43,461 downwards.
ATGGCGATGTTGGCGGAGCTGGCCTGCGCCTGGACGCAGGGCATCAGGAATACCAAGGCGAGCACCATTCGAGGGAGGGTCTGCATCGATCGGCTCCTGGGAGGGTAGGGCGCCAGGACGGGCCCGATCTCCCATAGCATCCGGATCGTCGATCGCCCTCAGAAATCCGAGATCAGGCCGTTCTTCTCCCAGTCGCCGTAGCGCACCGGCTCGACGCCGCTCTTGCGCCCGTCGATCTCGGGCGGGCGCTCCGTGGCGGGAAAGGGCTCGGTCTCGCGGGCCGCCCGGCGCGCCGCGGCCTCGGCCAGCGCGCGTTGCGCCGCCGGCGGAAGGTCGGCGCGCGGCGTCGGCTCGGCATCGCCGGTCTGTGCGCTCGTTTCGGTCTCGCTCATCGGCCCTTCCTCCTCCGCTCGCCCGCGTTCACGCCATCGCGACCGCTCGCGGACGCGCGCACGGCCGATCCTTCGTTGAAGACGCCGGCGTTCGCGCCCAAATTCACAGCGTCAGATCGGACGTTCGCCGGCGCTTCGCAAGAGACCCATCGACGCGCCGTCGTAAGAGGAGCCCATCCATGAACCGCACCCGCACGGCCGTCCTCGTCGCCGCGATGACCGCGCTCTTCGTCGGCGTCGGTCTGCTTCTCGGTGGGCGCCTCGGCGCGATGGCGGCGCTCGGCCTCGCCGCGGTGACGAACCTCGTCTCCTGGTGGAACGCCGACCGGATGGTGCTGCGCCTCCACGGCGCGCGCGAGGTCGACGCGCGCACCGCGCCGGACTATCACCGCATCGTCGCCGATCTGGCGGCCCGCGCCGGACTGCCCATGCCTCGCGCCTATCTGATCGACGCCGACCAGCCCAACGCTTTTGCCACCGGCCGCAATCCCGCCAACGCCGCGGTCGCCGTCACCACTGGCCTGCTGCTCCGCCTGACGCCCGACGAACTCGCCGGCGTGGTGGCGCACGAGCTCGCCCATATCGAAAACCGCGACACGCTGCTGATGACGATCACCGCGACGCTCGCCGGCGCCGTCTCGACCCTCGGCAATTTCGCCTTTCTCTTCGGCGGCCATCGCGGCGCCAACGGCGGCGGCAACCCGTTCGGTACGCTGCTGGCCGTTCTCGTCGCGCCGCTCGCCGCCGGCATCGTGCAGATGGCGATCTCGCGCACCCGCGAATACGCCGCCGACCGGCGCGGCGCCGAGATCAGCGGCCGGCCGCTGAGCCTCGCCTCGGCGCTGTCCAAGATCGCCGGCACCCACACTCTCAACCCCGACGCCGAGCGCAACCCCGCCACCGCCCATCTCTTCATCGTCAATCCGCTCTTGGGCCGCCGCCTCGACGGCCTCTTCTCCACCCATCCCGCCACCGCCGACCGCATCGCCGCCCTCGAAGCCATGGCCGCCGAGCGTGCCGTGGCCGCTCCCCTCGGCCGCTCGGTGCCGGCGGTGCGGCGGCGTTCGGGGCCGTGGGGGTGAAGACGAGCGCTCTGTCCTCGGACCCGCCAAGGGCTTGGAAGCCCTTGGATCCCCATTCCTTCCTTCGATGGTCGGGGAGGACCGCAGGCCCTCCCCGACCATCGATCAAAAGAAAGCGGGGGCTCCGGGGCGTCAGGCCCCGGGCGGGGACCGGGGCGGCAGCCCCGCCTCTCCCCCAGCCTCTTGCGCAGGCGCCCTCCCGCAGCCCATAGCTCGGTGATGGAACCGCCGCGCACGTCTCGCCGGTCCGGCCCCGCCGGATCGAAGCCCCGTCATCATCGGCCGGACGCCGAGCCGGACCGGCCGGGTCTGGCGGCGCGGCGTGCGGCGACGCGACTTCTCGCGGCGGTGGTGGACACGCAGACCTCGGCCGACGGGCTGACGGACCGGCGCCACGGCCATGCCGATTTTCTGAAGCTCGACGCGCGCGACCAGGGGCTGGTGAAGGCGATCCTCCTCACCAGCCTGCGCCATCGCGGCACGATCTCCGCGATCGTCGAAGCCTGCCTCGAGCGGCCGCTGCCGGGCAAGGCGGCGTCGCTGCGCCACATCCTGCACACGGGCGCGGCGCAGGTGCTGTTTCTCGACGTGCCGGATTCGGCGGCGGTGGATCTGGCGGTGGCGCAGGCCGCGTCGGATTCGCGCACCGAGCGCTTCGCCTCGCTGGTGAACGCCATCCTGCGGCGCATCGGCCGCGAGAAGGAGGCGCTGCTCGGCCGCTTCGACGATCCCGAGCTCGACTGTCCGCCCTGGCTCTTCCGCCGGCTGGTGGCCGACCACGGCGAGACGAACGCGCTGGCGATCGCGCAGATGCACCGGCTGCCGGCGCCGCTCGACGTCACGGCGAAGGGCGATCCGCAAGGCGTGGCCGAGGCGCTCGGCGGCACGGTGCTGCCCTTCGGCACGGTGCGGCTCGCCGGCGGCGAGGGCGCGGTGTCGGAGCTGCCGGGCTTCGGGGAGGGCGACTGGTGGGTGCAGGATGCCGCCGCCTCGCTGCCGGCGCGGCTCTTCGGCGACATCCGGGACAAGCGCGTGGTGGATGCCTGCGCGGCGCCCGGCGGCAAGACGGCGCAGCTGGCGGCGGCGGGCGCCCGTGTCACGGCGCTCGACATCTCGGCCTCGCGCATGCGGCGGCTGCGCGAGAACCTCGGGCGGCTCGGGCTGGAGGCGGAGTTCGTCGTCACCGATCTCGGCGCCTTCACGCCGCCCGAGCCCTTCGACGCCGTGCTGCTCGACGCGCCCTGTTCCTCCACGGGCACGATCCGCCGGCATCCCGACGTCGCCTACACCAAGGACGCCGCCGAGATCGCCAAGCTGGCGCAGGTGCAGGCGCGGCTCTTGCGCGAGGCCGCCGTGATCGTGAAGCCCGGCGGGCTGCTGGTCTTCTCCAACTGCTCGCTCGACCGGGAGGAGGGCGAGGACGTGGTCGCGGCCTTCCTTGCCGACCATGCCGAGTTCGCGCTCGATCCCGTGCGCGCCGAGGAGGTGCCGGGCCTCGCCGAAGCCGTGTCGCCGGAAGGGTATCTGCGCACGACGCCGGCCATGCTGGTGCGCGACACACCCGAAAGCTCCGGCCTCGACGGGTTCTTCGCCGCGCGGCTGCGCCGGACTGTCTGAAGCGCGCGGCGTGCGAGCGTCGGCCCCGCGCAAGCCTCGCGGCTCGCCGGCGCGGCCCTTAAGCCGGCGTTAACCCTGATCGGCAAAACTTCTCCTTCAAGATCGAGCCTCAAGCCGGGAAACCGTCCGGCGTGCGGCACGACGATCGCGACAACGGCGAGGCCTTCGGGCCGGGCCGGGGAGAACGGGCCATGACCGCAGGATTTGTCGACGAGCCGCGTCTGGCGGGGCTGATGCTGCGCGAGACCGGGCGGCGGATGCGCTCGGCCCTGCGCGCCGCCGCCTGGCCGAGCCTGCGGCTGCTGCCGGCCGGCGTTCCCGAGCCGGTGGCCGTGCCCGCCGACCTCCGCCGCGCCGACGCGGCGGCGGCGCGCGCCTTCTATGTCGGCCATCTCTGGCTCGCCAACCATCTCGTGCATCTGGGCGGCCAGTCGCCCTTCCTCGTCACCGATGCGCCCGACGCCTGGATCGCCGAACTCAACAGCTTCGAGTGGCTGCGCCATTTCACCGAGAGCGGCGACGCGCTCTCCTCCGAGCACGCGCGCACGCTGGTGGCCGATTGGCTGCGCCTCAAGCGTCGGCAGCTGCCGCGCCTCGCCTTCGACCACGACGTCGCCGCGCGGCGCGTCATCGCCTGGTATTCGCACGCGCCGATCCTGCTGCAGCGGGCCGACGAGGCCTTCGCCCGCCGCTTCGCCCGCGCCCTCGACGACGAGGTGCGGCGCCTGAAGCGCACCGCCAACGCCGCGCCGGACGGGCTGCCGCGCCTGCGCGTGCGCATGGCGGTGGCCTTCGCGGCCGTCGCCCAGCCCGGCCGCACCTGCGGCGCGCGGGCCGCGGCGCGCGCGCTCGGCGAAGAGCTCGACCGACAGATCCACCCCGACGGCGGCCACATCTCGCGCAACCCGGCGACGCTCGTCGCCGTGCTCGCCGACCTGCTGCCGTTGCGCCAGTTCTTCGCCAACCAGAACAAGCCGGTGCCGCGCGCCGTGTTCGGCGCCATCGACCGCATGCTGCCGGCGCTGCGCTTCTTCCGCCACGGCGACGGCGCACTGGCGCTGTTCAACGGCGCGGGCGTGCCCGACCATCATCTCACCGCGGCGCTCCTGCGCTACGACGAGACGCTGGGCGAGCCGATCAGCCAGATGCGCCAGTCCGGCTACCAGCGGCTGGCGGCCGGGCGCACCATCCTCATCACCGATACCGGCCTGCCGCCGGCCCCGGAAGTGTCGAGCGACGCCCATGCCGGCACGCTCGCCTTCGAGTTCTCGGCCGGCGGGCGGCGGATGATCGTCAATTGCGGCGCGCCGGCGCGGCTCGACGCCGGCTGGCGCCGGCTCTCGCGCGCCACCGCCGCCCATTCGACGCTGACGCTGAACGACCATTCCTCCTCGCGCTTCTCGCGCTCCGAGCGGCTCGACCGCTTTCTCGGCGGTCCGCTGATGCCGGGGCCGACGCGCGTGCCCACCACGCGCGAGGAGATCGGCGAGGGGCAGATCCTCACCGCCGCCCATGACGGCTACCGCCAGGGCTTCGGCTTCGTGCACGAGCGCCAGCTCTTCCTGTCGCGCGACGGCGGGCGCATCGACGGCGTCGACCGGCTGTTCCACGCCGCCGGGCGCTCGCAGCGCCTCGCCAGCGAGGAGCCGATGGGCATGCTCCGCTTCCACCTCCATCCCGACGTCTCGGCGCGCGACACCGGCGACGGCATCCGCCTGCAGCATGGCGACGAGGTCTGGTGGTTCGGCTCGGAGGGCGAGGCGAAGCTGGAGGATTCCATCTTCTTCGCCGACGGCGCCGGCGCGCGCCGCACGCGCCAGATCACGGTCGCCTTCGACTGCCTCGAATATCGCGAACTCGGCTGGCGCTTCGAGCGCGAGGGCTGAGGGGGCGGCCCGGTGGTTCCGCGCCGGGCTTTTGGTGCGTATTGGCGGCGACGAGCGGAGCGGGGAGGGGGTATCTCGAACGCTCGCCGAGCGTCGCGCCTCGACTTGAACCGCGACGCTCGTCCGCAGGAGCGGTACGGGCATCGCGTCGATCATTGGAGCCGTCGGATCGCGGCCGGTGGGTAGGCCGGTGCGGATGGGTGTCGGGCCATGGACTATCGCGCGCCGTGGCGCGAGGTCTCGCGCCGGCTTGTCGCTGACAGCGTGCGCGAGCGGCCCTACATCTCCTTTCGTCGGAGGATCGGCCGCCGGCGCAGCCGAAGGGTTCCCATGCGACGCCTCCTCCTTTCCGCGCTTCTCCTCTCCGCGCTCGCCGGCTGCGGCGGCATGAACCGCGCCGTGACGGTGCTGCCGAACACGCTCGACAATCTCGCCGCCGACACGGAGCCTCTGCGCACGCCCCGCCAGCCCGGCGACGACGCGCTCGCCGCCCGGCCGCGCTGACCGCTTCGATCGCGGCCAGCGCGAAACCGACGGCCGCACGTTGTCTCATGCGGCGGCGGGCCTTAAGGGAGGCGATCCGGGCGCGGATGCCGCGCGCTCGCCGAGCCTCGAGGTGTTCCATGGCCGTCGCCGCCAACCGCTATCCCGCCCCCGACCGCCACCCCGTGCGCCGCGCGCTGCTCTCGGTCTTCGACAAGACCGGGCTGGTGGACCTCGCGAAGGGCTTGAGCGCGCGCGGCGTCGAGCTCGTCTCCACCGGGGGCTCGCGCGCCGCGCTGGAGGCAGCCGGCCTTCCCGTTCGCGACGTCTCCGAGCTCACCGGCTTTCCCGAGATCATGGACGGGCGGGTGAAGACGCTGCATCCCGGCGTCCATGGCGGGCTGCTCGGCATGCGTGCCGACCCCGCCCATGCCAAGGCCATGCAGGCGCACGGCATCGCGGGGATCGATCTCCTCGTGGTCAATCTCTACCCCTTCGCCGAGACGGTGGCGTCCGGCGCCGAGCCCGCGGCGATCATCGAGAACATCGACATCGGCGGCCCCGCGATGATCCGCGCCGGCGCCAAGAACCACGCCTTCGTCGCCGTCCTCACCGATCCCGCCGACTATTCCGCCTTCCTCGAAGCGCTGGGGACGGGCAACGGCGAGACCGAGCTGGAGCATCGCCGCCGTCTGGCCGGCAAGGCCTACGGGCTGACGGCGGCCTACGACGCGGCGGTCTCTACGTGGTTTGCCGGCGCCACCGGTGAAACCGCGCCGGCACGCCAAAGCTTTGCCGGCGAACTCGCCTCGACGCTGCGCTACGGCGAGAACCCGCACCAGAGCGCCGCCTTCTACCACGACGGCTCGAAGCGCGCGGGCGTCGCCACGGCCCGTCAGGTGCAGGGCAAGGAACTCTCCTACAACAACATCAACGACACCGACGCCGCCTTTGAACTCGTCGCCGAGTTCGATCCCGCGCGCACGGCCGCCGTCGCCATCATCAAGCACGCCAACCCCTGCGGTGTGGCGGAGGGCGCGACGCTCGCCGAGGCCTACGCGCGGGCGCTCGCCTGCGACCCCGTCTCGGCCTTCGGCGGCATCGTCGCGCTCAACCGGCGGCTCGACGCCGCGTCGGCCGCCGAGATCGTCAAGGTCTTCACCGAGGTGATCATCGCGCCAGAAGCCGACGAGGAGGCGATCGCCCTCGTCGCCGCCAAGAAGAACCTGCGCCTCCTCCTCACCGGCGGCCTGCCGGACGCCGGCGCCCCCGGCCTCACCGTGAAGTCGGTGGCGGGCGGCCTTCTCGTGCAGTCGCGCGACGACGGGCTGGTGGACCGGCTCGACCTCAAGGTTGTGACGAAGCGCGCGCCGTCCGAGGCCGAAATGGCGGACCTGCGCTTCGCCTTCCGCGTCGCCAAGCACGTGAAGTCCAACGCCATCGTCTATGCCAAGGGTCTTGCGACGGTCGGCATCGGCGCGGGGCAGATGAGCCGGGTGGATTCGGCCCGCATCGCCGCCCGCAAGGCCGAGGACGCGGCACAGGCCGCGGGCGGCCCGATCCTGACCAAGGGCTCGGCCGTCGCCTCCGACGCCTTCTTCCCCTTCGCCGACGGTCTGCTCTCGGCGGTGGCGGCCGGCGCCACGGCGGTGATCCAGCCCGGCGGCTCGATGCGCGACGCCGAGGTCATCGCCGCCGCCGACGAGCACGACATCGCCATGGTCTTCACGGGCATGCGCCACTTCCGCCATTGAGGGGGACCTTGCGGCGCGGGGCCGACGAGCGACGGGACGAAGGGGCCTTCCCTTCTCCTCGGCATGACCGGACCCGAGGGCGCGACATCGCTCCCTCGGGTCCGGTCAGCGACGGCGCGCGGCCTCGTAGACCTCCGAGCGCTCGCGCTTTCCGACCGCCACGACCGTGACCGTCACCACGCGATCGCCGATGCGGTAGACGAGCCGGTAACCAGCCTGCCGCAGCTTGATCTTGTAGTGATCGGGAAGGCCTCGCAGCGCGTCGGCTTCCACGCGCGGATGCTCCAGACGCTCGCGAAGCTTGCGCACGAATTGCGCGCGCACCGTGGCGCCGAGCTTGTGCCACTCCTTGTCGGCCGAGGGCAGGAAGGCGAGGCTATAGGGCATCGATGTCGACGGGGTGCCCGACCTCGTCCAGCCTCTCGCGGGCGAGATCCACGAGCGCCTGATCGTCCAGCCGTTCGAGGAGCGCCTCGTAGAGGCCGGCCGGCACCATGTAGGCCATGACGCGGTTGTGGTTGAGCACGGCCACCGTCTCCCCCTTGGCCTCGCTCATGACGGCGGTGGGGCTTTTCTTGAGGTCGGATACGCTGACCGCGAGCGTGGCTTCGACGCGCTGCATCTCTGTCTCCCGAATTTTCGTACCGAATATCGTACGAAAAACGAGGGGGAGCAAGTTGTCCTCAGTTTGCGCATGGCCGGGTGACGAAACGGGCTGGCAGGGCGTTCGCAACCGCTGCCGTATCGTCAATCTTGCCCGCTCCCGCAAAACGCGCGATGACAGCAGCCGGATCGCGGCGGGTCGGCGGAAAGACCGCCGGCGGCGGTCGGCGGGAGATTTGAGATGGCCAAGGGTCAGGTGAAGAGCAACAAGGAAACGCGTAAGCCGAAGGCCGACAAGAAGGCCAAGGTGGACGCGGCCGCGATGACGGTGCCCGGCAAGTTCGCCTCGCCGCAGAAGGACTCGGGCAAGAAGTAAGGCCCGGCGTCTCGCCTCGCCTCCGAAGCCCCGCCCTTTCCGCGGGGCTTCGTCGTTTTCAGGTCACCACCGAGAACCGCCGTTTCGCGGCGCGCTATGGGCCTCGCCGTGCCGATCGGCTGCGCGCGTCCCCGATGTAACCCGGCGGAGCCGTGGCGCCTCAGGCTGCGGCGATCGCCTTGCGGACCAGCGCGGCGAGGCGGGGAATGCCCTGCGTCACCGCGCGCTCGTCAGCGAGCGTGAAGGAGAGGCGCAGCGTGTTGCGGCCGGTGCCGTCGGGGTGGAAGGCGGCGCCCGGCACGAAGGCGACGCGCGCCTCGCGCACGGCCTCCGCCAGGAGGGCCGCGGCGTCGAGCGTCTCGGGCAGGGTCACCCAGACGAACATGCCGCCCTCCGGCCGGCTCCAGGAGACGCCTTGCGGCATGTGGGCCTCGAGCGCGGCGAGCAGCGCGTCGCGCCGGGCGCCGTAGGCGGCCTTGAGACGCTCGACCTGCGCGCCGTAGACGGTCTCGGCGACGCGGTGGATCGCCATCTGGTTGATCGAGGGGCTGTGCAGGTCGCCGGCCTGCTTGAGGAGCACGAGCTTGTCGACGATCGCGCGCGGCGCGCAGATCCAGCCGACGCGAAGGCCGGGTGCCAGGATCTTCGAGAACGAGCCGCAGAAGAGGGTGCGGGCCTTCTCGATGCCGCCGGAGCGCGCGCAGTCGAGCGCCAGGATCGAGGGCACGTCCTCGCCCTCGAAGCGCAGCGAGCGGTAGGCGGCGTCCTCGATCACGGCGATGCCGAGGTCGGCGGCGAGATCGAGCACCCCCTCGCGGCCCGCCCGGTCCAGCGTCTCGCCGGTCGGGTTGGCGAAATCCGGCACGAGATAGGCGAACTTCGCTTCGCCCCCGGTCGCGCCATCGCTCTTGGTCGCGCGCGCTGCGTCGCGATAGGCGGCCGGCGTCATGTTGCCGCCCGCAGGCGTCAACCGGTCGTAGCGCGGCTCGTAGGCGTTGAAGGCCTGCAGCGCGCCGAGATAGGTCGGCCAAGTCACGAGCGCGGTGTCACCGGGCGAGAGGAAGAGCTTGCCGAGATAGTCGAGCCCCTGCTGCGAGCCCGAGGTGATGAAGAGGTTGCCCTCGTCGCACGCGACGCCCATGCGGCCCATCTCGGCGGCGAGCCAGGTGCGCAGCGGGCGATAGCCCTCGCTCACCTGATACTGGAGCGCGGCGTTCGCCCCCGCGCCGCCGAGGAGATCGGCATAGGCGTCGGCAAAAGCCTCGCGTGGAAACAGCGCGGGATCTGGAATGCCGCCGGCGAACGAGATGATGTCGGGCTGGTCGAGCAGCTTCAGGAGCTCGCGGATCTCGGAGGCGCGCATCCGGTCGGCACGCGTGGCGAACAGGTCCGTCAGGTTCATCATGGTGGGTCTCCTCCCGCCGCCTCCTTTCCACGCGGCGGGAAGATATGTCAACCATGCTGACCTTTCTCGGCGGTCAGTGAGCGAGATCCTGCAGGAGCCCCGCGGCCAGCGTCAGGCGCGAGACCGAGGTCTCGCCGGTGCCCGCCAGGCGCCGCATCTGCTCGGCGGTGCTGGCCAGCGCCTCGCCCTCGCGCGCGGCCCATTCGGCCACGGGATCCTCGCCCAACCCCTCCTGAAGGGCGAGCGCGGTCAGGCGGCGGCGTTCCCTGGCGATCTGGCTGGCGGCACGCTCCAGCGCCAGCGTCTCGTAATAGTCGCTCGGGCGCAGCGTCGAGATCGCCGATTCCAGGCGGCCGATGTGGAGCGCATGCGTCATCGCGAAATAGGCCGCGACGGTGCGCTCGATCGGCGCGCCGGTTTCACGTGAAACGGCGTCGAGATCGGGAATGAGGCCGAGGAGCGGCAGGAGCGCGATGTCGGCGGCGAGATCGTCGGGCACGCCGCGCTCGCGCCAGCCGGCCTCGCGGGTGCGGAACTCGTCGCGCGCCCGCTCGCTGGCGAGATCCACCAGCCGCGGCTTCAGCTCGCTGAAGCGCGCGCGGAGCATCGCGACGGTCTCGCCGAGTTCGGCGGCGGGCTGGCGCACGAGACGCACGACGCTGGCCTGAAGGAAAAGCTGCACGGCGGCGTAGAGGTCGGTCTGCGTGTCGCCGGGCAGCGCCGCGTCGAGCGCGTCGATCCGGGCGAGGAGATCGGCCACCGCGAACCCGTCGAAGGCGGCGACGAACACGGCGGTGATCGCCGCGGCGCCCCGGCCGGTGGCATCGCGCACCACGGTCGGGAAGGACGGCCCGGTCCAGTCGATCAGGTCGTTGGCGAGCCGCGTCGCGACGATCTCGCGGCGCAGGCGATGCGTGGCGATCGCCTGGGGAAAGCGCTCGGTCATCGCCTTCGGGAAATAGGAGCGAAGCCGGCTCTCGAAATAGGGGTCTTTGGTGAGCGGTCCCGTGACGATCGCGTTGAACAGGTCGATCTTGCCATAGGCGAGGAGGACGGCGATCTCGGGCCGCGTCAGGCCGAGGCCGCGGGCGCGAAGATCCGCGACCGCGGCGTCGGAGGGCAGCGTCTCCACCTCGCGGTCGAGCGCTCCCGTCTCGCCCAGCGCCTGCATGAGACGGGTCTGCAGGGCGAGGCGGCCCGGGCCGGCGCGCTCCTCCAGCGAGATCGCCAGCGTCTGCTCCTCGTTGTTGTGGAGCACGAGCGCGGCGACCTCGGGCGTCATCGAGGCGAGGAGCGTGTCGCGGTCGGTGCGTGCGAGGCTGCCGTCGGCGAGCGCCCCGCGCAGCGCGATCTTGATGTTGACCTCGACGTCGGAGGTGTTGACGCCCGCCGAATTGTCGATCGCATCGGTGTTGAGCCGAACGCCGGCACGCGCCGCCTGGATGCGGCCGGCCTGCGTCAGCCCGAGATTGGCGCCCTCGCCGATCACCTTGGCGCGCAGATCCCGCGCGGTGACGCGCACCGCGTCGTTGGCGCGGTCGCCGACGTCGGCGTTCGCTTCCGTCGTGGCGCGTACATAGGTGCCGATGCCGCCGAACCAGAGAAGGTCCACCGGCGCGCGCAGGATCGCGGCGATGATCTCGGCCGGGGTGCCCGAGCGCTTGTCCCAGCCGATGGCATCGGCCGCCGCCTCGGAGAGACGGATCACCTTCTCGCGCCGCGAGAAGACGCCGCCGCCCGCCGAGATCGCTGCCTTGTCGAAATCGGCCCAGGACGAGCGGGGCAGGGCGAAGAGGCGCCGGCGCTCCTCCAGCGTGCGCGCGGCATCCGGCGCGGGGTCGATGAAGATGTCGCGATGGTCGAAGGCGGCGACCAGCCGGATCTCACGCGAGAGCAGCATGCCGTTGCCGAAGACGTCGCCCGACATGTCGCCGCAGCCCGCCACGGTGAAGGGCTCGGACTGGATGTCCCAGGCCCTTCCGTCACGGCCCATCTCGCGGAAGTGCCGCTTCACGGCCTCCCAGGCGCCGCGCGCGGTGATGCCCATCGCCTTGTGGTCGTAGCCCGCCGAGCCGCCGGAGGCGAAGGCGTCGCCGAGCCAGAAGCCGCGCGCCTCGGCCACCGCGTTGGCGGTGTCGGAGAAGGTGGCGGTGCCCTTGTCGGCGGCCACCACGAAATAGGGGTCGAGATCGTCGTATCGAACGACCGCGGCCGGCGTCACCGCCTCGCCGGCGGCATCGAGATCGTCGGTGAGCGAGAGGAGCGAGGCGATGAAGACGATGTAGGCCGAGCGCCCCGCCTCGAACCAGAGATCGCGCTGCGCCGCGTCGGGCAGGCGCTTGGGATAGAAGCCGCCCTTCGAGCCCACCGGCACGATCACGGCGTTCTTCACCTGCTGCGCCTTCACGAGGCCGAGCACCTCGGTGCGGTAGTCCTCGCGCCGGTCGGACCAGCGCAGGCCGCCGCGCGCCACCGGGCCGAAGCGCAGATGCACGCCTTCGACGCGCGCGTCGAACACGAAGATCTCGCGGAAGGGCACCGGCGCCGGCACGCCCTCGATGCGGTGCGGATCGAGCTTGAAGGCGAGCGCCGGGGCCACCGCCCGCGGCGTCGAGCCTTCCGCCGCGGAGACCTCGGGCACGGCGTAGTAGTTGGTGCGCAGCGTCGCGGAGATCACCGAGAGGAAGCGCCGGACGACACGGTCCTCGTCGAGGCTGGTGATCGCCTCCAGCCCGGCGCGCACGGCCAGAAGCGGCTGCAGCGTGCCGCGCGCGGCCGCCGCCTCGGCCTCGGCGTCGCCCGCGAGCTCGGCCGGCAGGGGCTCGGACTGGCGAGGGCGCTCGGGATCGAAGGCGCCGGCGAAGAGCTCGAACAGCCCGCGCGCGATCGGCGCCTGGCGCTCCAGCACCTCGGCCATCAGGTCGGTGGTGGGGGCGAAGCCCGTCTGGCGGAGATACCGTGCATAGGCGCGCAGGACGTTGGCCTCGCGCCACGAGAGGCCGGCGGCATGGACGAGGCCGTTGAAGCCGTCGCTCTCGATCCGCCCGTCGGCCACCGCCACGAAGCACCGCTCCAGCGCTGCGCCGCCGTCGGAGAGGACGATGTCGCCCCCGGCGCGGCGCACCAGCTCCATGTCGTGCAGGAAGACGAGCGTGCCGTCGGGCCGGGCGATCTCGAAGGTGCGCTCGGCCACTGCCGAGAAGCCCATGTGTTCGAGGATCGGCACCCGGCGCGAGAGCGCCAGCGGCGCGCCGAGATGGTAGATCTTGAAGCGCAGCACGGTGGCGGCATCGTCGGCGCGCCGGTGGAAATCGACCTCGAGCGGATCGTGGGGGCCGAGCGCCAGGATGCGCCAGCCGTCCGTCACCGCTTCAGTCGGCGAGACGACGTCGCGGTAGCCCGCCGGCAGGCCCGGCGCGAGCGCCATCAGGTCGGCATGGCGCCCGGTGCCGGCGATGGCGCGCTCCAGCGCCAGCGTCCAGTCGCGGGCGATCTCGGCGATCTCGGCTTCGAGCGCGGTGGAGTCCGGCCGGGGCGTCGGGCCGCCGCTGCGCCCGATGATGAAGTGGATGGAGGCCAGCGGCCCTTCCGGGAAGGCGGGATACCAGGCGGAGACGTGGCCCTCGTAGCGCTCGGCAAGAAGCTGGCCGATCGCATCGCGCAGCCGCGCGTCGGTGCGATCGCGCGGCACGAAGACGAGCACCGAGACGAAGCGGTCGAACCGGTCGATGCGCGGCAGCACGCGGATGCGCGGCCGCTCGCCGAGTTCGGTGACGATGCCGATGAAGCGTTCGAGGAGATCGACGTCGATCTGGAACATCTCGTCGCGCGAATAGGTCTCGAGCGCCACGGCCAGCGCCTTGCCGGAATGCGAGCGCGGCGCGAAGCCGAAGCGGGCGATCACCGTCTCGGCCTTCTGGCGCAGATAGGGAATGGAAAGGACGGGGCGCGTGTAGGCGGCGGAGGAGAAGAGGCCGACGACGCGTAGCTCGCCGACGAGGCCGCCGGCGGCGTCGCGCAGCTTGATGCCGACATAGTCCATGTAGACGCGGCGGTGGACCCGCGAGCGGGCGTTGGCCTTGGCGACGATGAGGGGCGCGGGCTCTTCGAGGAAGGCGCGGATCTCCGGGCTGGTGGCGCTCTCGCCGCCCTCGCGGCGCAGCACGCGGACGGCGGGATCCCTGAGGATGCCGAGTTCCCCGCCCTCGATGCGGCGCAGCGCCTCGCCGTCGGGGAAGTAGCGGAACTCGCGAAGGCCGAGGAAGATGAAATTGTCGTCGCAGAGCCAGTCGAGGAGCGCCGCGCCCTCGCGCTCGGCTGCGGCCTGCGCCGGATCGGCCTCCGTAGCGCGGGCCCGCAGCGCCGCGGACGCCTCGCGCACGCGCTCGCGCATGGCGTGGAAGTCGCCCGTGGCGGCCGAGACCTCGCCGAGGATCTGGCGCAGGCTTTGCGTGAGCACGGCGTCGGCGTCGGTCCGCAGCAGCGGCTCGAAGGCGATCTGGATGAGCGAGACGCGCTCGCCGTCTTGCGCGCCGGCCGCGTCGCGGCGCACCTGCAGAATCGGATGTGACACGGCATGGACGGCGGCCGAGCGGTCGGCGACCTCGGCCGCGACGCTGTCGAACAGGAAGGGCATGTCGTCCTGGACGATCGTCAGCACCGCCAGCGGCCCGGCGAGCGAGCCGGCTTCGGCATCGGAGGCGAGGCGGCGGATCTCGACCAGCGCCTCGCCGGCGCGGTGGCGGGCGAGCAGCGTGGCTGCAGCCTCGGCCATGGCGGCGAGGCGCGCGGGCCCGAGCGCGGCGAGATCCTCGGCCGGGGGCCGCGCGAAGAGGAGCGGCGTCAGGAGCGCAGCCTGCGATCCCGGGGCAAGGGCCTCGCGCGCGGCCTGGAGGAGCGAATCCTTGTCGGGCAGGGCGGTGACGGGCGACATGGGCTCGGTCCTTCGGTTCGCAGGCGGGGTCCGCGATCGGGTTCGCCGCTCGTTTGTGGCACGTCCGCATGACGGGACGCTCACTGAGATCGCAGAAAGTTAAGGTCGGACGGTCAGATTTCCACGAGCCGGTCGGGGATCTCGTTGCGATCGCCGGGGCGAGGCGGAAAGGCCTCGGCGAGAAGCGCGCCGCTGCGCTCCACCGCGCGCACGAAGCCCTCCGCCAGCCGGTCGCCCTTCGCCGCTTCGGTCAGTTCAGTGACGATCGCGTCCCATTCCGCCTGCGGCACGCGGGCGGCGATGCCGGCATCGGCGATCACCTCGGCATGGCGTTCGGCCTCCGACACGAAGACGAGGATGCCGGTGCGCTCCGCCGTGGCATGGAGATTGTGGGCGAGGAACTGGGCGCGGGCGAGCGCCGCCGCGCGGCCGCGCGCCACCGCCGCCGGCACGAAGAGCATGAGGAGGCCGGGGGCGAGGGTGAGCCCCACGAAGAGCGCGAGCGTGCCGAGCACCTGCGCACCCTCCACCGCCAGCGCCGGCAGCGGCACGCCGAGCGCGGCCGCGGCGAGCGAGACGGCGAGGCCCGACGCCATCGACGCGGCGAGCGCCACGGCGGCGGCGACGAAGCGATAGTCGTCGGCGCGGCGCGCGAAGACGGCGTAGATCTCGCCGGCGGTGCCGGCCTCGGCGGCGCGGATGGCGCCGGCCACGCGGGCATGATCGTCAGGCGTGAAGCGAAGCGGCACGGCGCGTCTCCTACCAGCTGCCGGAGGCACCGCCCCCTCCGAAGGATCCGCCGCCGCCCGAGAAGCCGCCGCCGCCCGACCCGCTGCTGCCGCCGAAGCCGCCGCCCATGCCGGATCCGAAGCCCCCGCCGAACCCGGGACCGAAGCCTCCGCCGAAGGGCGAGCGGCGGCGCCGCGCGGGGCCGGGGCGGCGCCCGGTGAGCCGGCCGAGAAGCGCGAGGATCATCGGCCCGACCGCCACGAGGAGGATGAAGACGACCACCAGCCTGCCCGCGACGTCGCTTTCGCCGGCCTCCTGCCAGCCGGCGTTGCGCCGGGCGCGCGCCTCCACCGCCGCGGCGTCGCCCTCAATGATTTCGAGGATCGCGTCGGTGCCGGCCACGATGCCGCCGGAAACGTCACCGGTGCGGAAGCGCGGCAGGATGTCGGTCTCGATGACGACGCGCGACAGCGCGTCGGTGAGCGTGCCTTCCAGCCCGTAGCCGACCTCGATGCGCACTCGGCGGTCGCCCTTCGAGACGAGGAGGATCGCGCCATTGTCCTCTCCCGTTCGCCCGATGCGCCAGGCGCGGCCGAGCCGCGTGCCGTAGTCGGCGATCTCCAGCCCGCCGAGATCGGGGACGGTGGCCACCACCAGCTGGTCGGAAGAGAGCTGCTCGTGGGCGGCGAGCTTGGCCTCGAGCGCCGCGCGCGTCGTGGCATCGAGCAGCCCGGCGGCGTCGACCACGCGGCCGGTGAGGGCGGGGAAGGCGGGCGCCTGTGCCCCGGCGGGCAGGGCGGCGACCATCGCCGCGACGGCGAGCGCGAGCGCCGCGGCGAGGCCGGCGAAGCGCCGCCGAACCGACTCGGCAGCCGTCCCCTGCCGAAGCGCCCCGTTGCCGAGGGCCTCGCTCATTTGGCGAAGGAGACCGGCGGCGGGGTGGCCGAGCCGACGCTCGCCTCGAAGACCTGCATGGGCTTGGCCTCCGGGTAGAGGACACCCGCGATCCAGCGGCCGGGAATGGTGCGCAGCTCCGTGTTGTAGGCTTGCACCGCCTCGATATAGTCGCGGCGCGACACGGCGATGCGGTTCTCGGTGCCCTCCAGCTGGCTCTGCAGCGCCAGGAAGTTGGCGTTGGACTTCAGGTCGGGATAGCGCTCCACCGTCACGAGGAGGCGCGAGAGCGTGCCCGAGAGCTCGTCCTGCGCGGCCTGGAAGCGCTGCACGGCGGCGGGGTCCGACAGCTGGTCGGCGTTGATCGTGGTCTGCGTGGCCTTGGCGCGCGCCTCCACCACGGCGGTGAGCACGTCGCGCTCCTGCGCCGCAAAGCCCTTCACGGTCTCCACCAGATTGGGAATGAGGTCTGCGCGGCGCTGGTACTGGTTCTGCACCTCGGCCCAGCTCGCCTTGGCCTTCTCCTCGAGGGTCGGCACGTTGTTGACGCCGCAGGCGGCGAGAAGCGGCACGAGCAGCAGGAGGGCGAGAAGCGCGGGGCGGGCGCGGGGGGCGCCGGCGCGCGGCGAAAGGACGGAGGCGATCATGCGGGCGACGGTCTCACGCAAGGGACGGGAGCCCTGACCATAGCGGCCCCGCAAGCATCTGTCGCGCCTCGCGCTTTCGCTCGCGCGTGAGCGATCGGCGGGCGAGCGAAATGCCTTTGGATGATCCGCGCTCACCGCCGGCGGGCGGCCTCTGCGCCGCTTGCCCTCGGAAGGCTTTTCGGTCACGCTTCGCAGCCATGACGACCCATCCATCCGACGACGAGGCCCGACGGCGCGAGGCCGACGACATCCTGCGCCGCGTGCGCCAGGAAACCGATCCCCAGACCGGGGCGTCGGTGGAGCGCATCGTCCTCGGCGCGCGCTCGCATTTCTGGGGCGGCGACGCCGACCCGAACGACCGGATGGAGGTCTGGGGCATGCGCATCGGCCGGCTGGCCGGGCTCGTGGTCTTCGTCGTCCTCGCCGTGATGCTGCTGCGCCAGCTCGGCGGGCCCTGACGCCGCCTTGGCCTTCCCACCCGTCCGGCCCCCGAAGGCGAGCGATCGAGCCCCGTCATGTCCCTGTCCACGCCCCCCGCCGACAAGCCCGCGGTGATCTCGATCTCGTCGCATGTGGCGCGCGGCACGGTGGGCAACCGCGCCGTGGTCTTCGCGCTGGAATCGCTCGGCTATCCCGTCTGGTCGGTGCCGACGGTGACGCTGCCCTGGCACCCCGGCCACGGGCCCTCGACGCGCATCGTGCCGGACGACGCCGCCTTCGCCGCCTTCTGCGCCGACCTCGCCCGCGCGCCGTGGCTGGGCGAGGTCGGCGGGATCATCACCGGCTATTTCGGCGCGCCCGCGCAGGTCAAGGCCGCCGCTGGGCTGATCGACGCCGTGAAGCGCGCCAACCCGCGCGCGGTCTATCTCTGCGACCCCGTGCTCGGCGACGGCGGCGAGGCGGGCGGGCGGCTCTACCAGCCGGCCGCGCTCCTGGAGGCGATCCGCGACCATCTGATCGGGCGCGCCGACATCGCCGTGCCCAACCGCTTCGAGCTGGAGTTCCTCACCGGGCTGGAGTTTTCCGACAACGCCCAACTGGTGGAGGGTGCGAGCGCGCTCGGGCCGGCGCGCGTGGTGGTGACCTCGGCCTTTCCGCTGCTGCGCGGCGGCATCGGCAACCTCCTCGTCGAGGACGGGCGCGCGATGCTCGCCGAGCACCGGCGCATCGAGGCGGTGCCCAACGGGCTCGGCGACCTCACCGGCGCGGTGTTCCTCGCGCGCACGCTGGCCGGCGTTTCCGGCGAGAAGGCGCTGCAGTCCACCACCGCCGCGGTGTTCGAGATCCTGGCGCGCACCACCAAGCGGGGCAAGGACGAGCTGACGCTGGAGACCGACGCCGAGAGCCTGAAGTCGCCGATGGCCATGGTGCAGATGCGCCGTCTGGCCGCGCCCGGCGGCAACCGGCGGGCGTGACGGCGATCGGGCTCGGCGAGCGAACCCTTGCGGGCGTCGACGTCGCGAAGGGGCATTGGATCGCTGCGATCGAACATCCGGACGGCCGGGCGGAACTGCGGCTCATATCGGCCTTTCGCGACCTGACGGATCGGTTGCCCGGTGGTTCGCTGATCGTGGTGGACATGCCGATCGGCTTGCCGGACCGGATCGTGGGAACCGGCCGCGCCGCCGAGCAGGCGACGCGAAACGTGCTGAGAAACCGGCGGTCCAGCGTTTTCTCCATGCCTGGCCGTGCGGTCGTGGAAGCCCATGGCATTCGGATGAGGACGCGCCTCTCGATCGCGGAGGCATTCGTGCGGGCGGGCCAGCTGGCTCGGACCTTGTCGGATCCGCCGAGGGGAATCTCGATCCAAGGTTTCGGACTGCTGCCCTACGTCGCGGAGATCGATGCGCTACTGCGCGTCGATCGCGACTTGGCCGGACGGGTGTTCGAAGGGCATCCCGAACTGGCCTTCGCCGTGCTGAACGACGGCGCGGAGATGGAGTTTGCCAAGACGAACCCGGCGGGTTTGGCGGAGCGGCACGACCTGCTCGTTCGGCACGGGATCGGGCCTGAGCTTTTGGCAGCCGCCCTGCCACGCCCGGCTGCCGAGGACGACTGGCTCGACGCCTGTGTCCTGCTTCTCGTCGCCCGCCGCGTCGCGGCCGGGGTTGCGCTGTCCTTTCCCGATCCGCCCGAGCGCGACCGGTTCGGTCTGCCGATCGCGATCCGGGCCTGAGGATCGCCGCTGGCCCGCGGGAGGGGATGATCCTCCGGGTGGAAAGGTTTGCGAAGGGTCCTACGGCTCGGCCTCGGGTCTGGGCACGCCGATGGCCCTTCCGTTCTCAGACGCTCGTTTGCCGACCGCCGCCGACCGGGTCGCGGCGATCTTCGTTGCACCCGCCAGACCCCACGGCGCGGGGGTGTGGGCGCCCGCCTGTGCAGATGCGAAGGAAACCGGCTAGAAGGGTTCCACTTCGCTGACAGGAGACCCCGATGACCCTTCTTCCCGATCATCTCCTCGCAGGCTACCGCCAGTTCGTCGAAGGCCGCTATCTCGCCGAGACGCAGCGCTACCGGGCGCTGGCACGCGACGGGCAGAGCCCGGAGACCATGGTCATCGCCTGCTGCGATTCGCGCGCCGCGCCCGAGACGATCTTCGGCGCCGGGGCGGGCGAGCTCTTCGTGGTGCGCAACGTCGCCAATCTCGTGCCGCCCTACCATCCCGACGGCGACTTCCACGGCACCTCCGCGGCGCTCGAATTCGCCGTGCAGGCGCTGCGCGTGCGGCACATCGTGGTGATGGGCCACGGGCGCTGCGGCGGCATCAAGGCGGCGCTCGACACCGAGGCCGCGCCGCTCTCGCCCGGCGACTTCATCGGCAAGTGGATGAGCATCGTCGAGCCGGTGGCGCGGAGCATCGCGGGCAACGAGCTGATGACCTCGGCCGAGCGGCAGACGGCGCTGGAGCGCATCTCGATCCGCACCTCGATCGCGAACCTGCGCTCCTTTCCCTATGTCGCGGCGCGCGAGGCGGCCGGGGATCTGACGCTGCACGGCGCCTGGTTCGACATCTCCACCGCCGAGCTCTGGGCGATGGACGCCGAGACCGGCGACTTCCAGCGCCCGCTCGTCGACGTGGACGAAGGGGCGAGCGCGCCGGACGGGGCCGAAGCGCCGGGCGAGGCCGTGCTCCAAAGCGCGGGCTGAGCGATCACGCGTCGTGTCCGCGCGGTCACATTCCCCCTCGGCAATCGGGAAATGCACGCGGGCGGCTTGCGGATCGACGCGGACGTCCTCTTTAAAAAGAGATGAAAAAGCCCGACGTCCGGAACGCGGCGGGGCGGCGGTGGAACGAGGAACGGGCGCGATGACATTGGACGAGAACGCGGCGGCGAACGGCGGCACGGCACGACGGCTGACGCTGGCCTGCGCGATAGCGGCGACGCTGGCGCTGGCGGGCTGCAACCAGACCATGCCGACGGGCGGCGGCAGCTTTGGTGGCGGCGGCGTCGCGCCGCTGCGCGCCGCGCCCACCGGCCAGGTCTACGCCAACCAGCTGCCGCCTCCGCCCCCGCCGCCGGCCGCCCCCGTGGTGCAGACGCCGGTGACGCCGCCGGTGGACGCCGCCGGCGCAACGCCCGCGACATCCGCCCCGGTGCAGACGGCCTCCGCCTCGCCGGTGACCCGCGAGGGGTTGGTCGGCGCGTGGCGCGTCACCTCGGGCGGCGGCAACTGCCAGATCTTCATGGCGCTGACGCAGTGGACCGGCGGCTATCGCGCGGCCTCGCGTGGCTGCCCCGGCCAGGTCGCAGACGTCTCCGCCTGGGACGTCGCGGGCAACCAGGTGGTCCTGAAGGATTCCGGCGGCTCCACCGTCGCGACCCTCAACAACACCGGCGGCACCCGCTACGAGGGCACCACCTCGGGCGGTCAGTCGGTCAGCCTCTACCGCTGAGCCGAAACGGCGGCGGGCCGCGCAGGGCTCGCCCGCCTCCGGTCGCGGCGCGTCGCGCAAGTGGGCCGCTCGCCGTCGCGCAGGCGAGCCTTCGCCAGCCGAAGCTCTGCTGCCCCTCGGCGGCACTTCATCGAGTCCGGCGCACCCCGGCACCTCCGTCGCGAGCGCCGTTTCCCCCGTTCGCCCGCTTCGGCTCCGCGACATGCCGCGCCGGGCCGATCTCGACCGACACGCCACGCAGGATCTCCGCGATGCCCCAGAGCCACGGCTACGGAACGCTCGGCACGGCACGCGGGCCCGTTCGCAGCGATGTCGAGCGGCGCGTGCGGGTGGGCGAATTGCGGGCCGATCCGGTGCAGGCGGGCGTCGCCGACCGGCTCGACCGGCTGGGGCGCGATCTCGCCGACACCGCGCTCGTCTCCAAGAGCTCGGCGCTCGGCTGGCTGTTCGGGCGCCGCGAGCGCCCGGCCGCGCCGCGCGGCGTCTACATCCACGGGGGGGTGGGGCGCGGCAAGTCCATGCTGATGGACCTGTTCTTCAAGCTCTCGCCCGAGCGGCGCAAGCGCCGGCTGCACTTCCACGAGTTCATGCGCGAGGCGCAGGCCCGCATCAACGCGCACCGCGCCCTGGTGAAGGCGGGCGAGGCCAGCGGCGACGATCCGATCCCGCCGGTCGCCGCCGCCATCGCGGCCGAGACGCGGCTTCTGTGCTTCGACGAGTTCACCGTCACCGACATCGCCGACGCGATGATCCTGTCGCGCTTGTTCGACGCGCTGTTCGCGCAAGGGCTGGTGCTGGTCGCGACCTCCAACGTCGCGCCCGACGATCTCTATCGCGACGGGTTGAACCGGCCGCTCTTCCTGCCCTTCGTCACCACGCTGAAGGCGCACACCGACATTCTCTTCCTCGACGCGCCGACCGACTACCGCTCGCAGACCGTGGAGGGGGAGGGGCTCTACGTGACGCCGCTCGGCCCCGAGGCCGCCCGGCGCATGGACGCGATCTGGAGCGCGGTGCTCGCCGGCCAGCCCGAGGCGCCGGGCGAGATTCCCGTGGCGGGCCGGCTTGTCGGCGTGCCGCGTGCCGGCAACGGCGCGGCGCGCTTCGCCTTCGCCGATCTGATGCAGCGCCCGCTCGGCGCCGGCGACTATCTGGAGATCGCCCGGCGCTACGACACGGTGCTGCTCGACGGCGTGCCGGTCATGGCGGAGGGCGAGCGCAACGAGGCCAAGCGGTTCATCCTGCTCGTCGACACGCTCTACGACGCGCATCGGCGGCTGGCCGTCTCGGCGGCGGTGCCGGCCCATGAGCTCTATCGCGGGCGCTCCGGCACCGAGGCCTTCGAGTTCGACCGCACGGTGTCGCGCCTCGTCGAGATGCGCTCGGGCGACTATCTGGCGGAGGCGGCGAGGCTGCGCAGCGGCACCGGAGGCGGAGCGGACACGGGCGCGACCGCCGACGCCGCGGAGGCGGGTTCGGCCGCGCTCTGAATCTCCGTCCGGTTCCGGCCGTTCGACTTGGCGGCGTAGAGCCGGGCGTCGGCCCGCTCGAACAGGCCCTTCAGCGAACTCTCGCCGTCGCCGCAGACCCCGACGCCGATGCTGACAGTCACCGCGATGGGCTCGCCCGAGGCGACCTCGATCGGCCGCTCCGCGATCGAGCGACGCAGCGTCTCGGCCCGTTCCCAGGCGCAGCCGGACCCCGAGCGCGGCAGCAGCACGGCGAACTCCTCGCCGCCGTGGCGCGAGGCCTGGTCGAACGCGCGCAGGCTGGCCCGCACCCGCGCCGCCACCGCCACGAGCACCTCGTCGCCGACGCCGTGGCCATGCGTGTCGTTGACCCGCTTGAAGAAGTCGACGTCGATCAGCAGCAGCGCCAGCGGCGCGTCGAGATCGAGGGCGCGGGCGTCGAGGAAGGCCCGCTCGAAGCCGCGCCGGTTGGCAAGGCCGGTGAGCGGGTCCTGCAGCGCCTCGTCGGCGAGCATCCGCTCCTCGGCGATCAGGCGCAGCTCGCGCTGGATCATCCGGCCGAAGGCGAGCGAGCCGAGAACCGAGGCGATGGCAAGGGTCAGCATGATCAGCAGCATCGTGGGGCTGACGGCCGGCGCCACGACGACCGCCAGCAGGCTCTGACACGCGATCATCAGGCCGAGCAGCAGCAGATGCCGGTTTCCCGCCACGCGCCGGTTGCGCATCAGACCGTAGCGCCAGACGAGGCCCGCCGTCATCGCCAGGAGGATCGACAGGACGCCGCCGACGTAGTGGCCGCCGAGCACGACGCGATACGCCGCGGTGGCCGCGGCCGACACGAGCGCCGCCGGCCAGCCGCCGAAGGCGCCGGCCAGGCCCACCACGACGCCGCGCATGTCGACGAAGGCCCCGGGCACGACCTCGACCGGGCGCGCCATCGCCAGAAGCCCGGCGGCGGCGAAGAGCAGCGAAAGCCAGCCGGCGCGCAGGATCGGCGCGGCGCGCCGGCGCTGCAGCACGCCGAACACGACGGCGATGATCGCCATCTGCCCGATGCCGTCGACGAGCATGACCGAAAGAGAGAGTAGGGTTGCCATCAGTGCAACTTAGGATGTGTCCGTAAACGCTTCCTTGCCGGCCGGACGCCATCGCTGGGGTCGACGACCGAAAGGGGCTGCCTCGTCGCGGCTTGGGCGCGAGAAAAATCTCGTCGAGCCCTCGGGACCGCTGACCCTTTGAACCGACGTTCGTTTGCAAATGACGTTTACGTAAGCCCCGGACTGTCTAACCGTTTGAAACCATTATTGTCGTAAATCTGGAATTGAATCGACGCACGAGGACGGGTATGCCCGGCGCCAAGGTCGGCACGTGCGGACGGTGCATCGCGCACCGTTCGGGGCGTCCGGCAGCTTCAGGTGGCGATCGGCGAGCGATCGCTACGGGCTCGAACGCACGCGGAGGACCGCCTTGACCGGGACCTGCCTCAAGACCGGATGCATCGTGTCCGCAGCGCGTCGCATCGCCCTTCCCTCCGATCCCGCTTCCAACGAGATGACCCGATGAACATTCACGAATACCAGGCCAAGCAGGTTCTCAAGGGCTTCGGCGCCCCCGTCGCCTCCGGCGTCGCGATCACCAGCGCGAGCGAGGCCGAGGCCGCGGCGAAGCAGCTGCCCGGCCCGCTCTACGTCGTGAAGTCGCAGATCCACGCCGGCGGGCGCGGCAAGGGCAAGTTCAAGGAGCTCGGCGCCGAGGCCAAGGGCGGCGTGCGCCTCGCGAAATCCGTCGAGGAGGCCGTCGCGCACTCGAAGGAGATGCTCGGCAACACGCTCGTCACCGCTCAGACGGGCGACGCCGGCAAGCAGGTGAACCGCCTCTACATCGAGGACGGCGCCGACATCGCGCGCGAACTCTACCTCTCGCTCCTCGTCGACCGCTCGGTCGGGCGCGTCGCGTTCGTCGTCTCCACCGAGGGCGGCATGGACATCGAGGCGGTGGCGCACGACACGCCCGAGAAGATCATCACCGTCGCGATCGACCCGCAGGCGGGCGTCACCGATGCCGACGTGGCTGCGATCACGCAGGCCTACGACCTCGAAGGCGTCGCGGTGGAGGACGGCAAGTCGCTGTTCCCGGCGCTCTACAAGGCCTTCACCGAGAAGGACATGGCGCTGCTCGAGGTGAACCCGCTGATCGTCATGACCGACGGGCACCTGCGCGTTCTCGACGCCAAGTGCTCGTTCGACGGCAACGCGCTGTTCCGCCACGACGACATGAAGGCGCTGCGCGACGAGACCGAGGAAGACGCCAAGGAGATCGAGGCCTCGAAGTGGGACCTCGCCTATGTCGCCCTCGACGGCAACATCGGCTGCATGGTCAACGGCGCCGGCCTCGCCATGGCGACGATGGACATCATCAAGCTCTACGGCAAGGAGCCCGCGAACTTCTGCGACGTCGGCGGCGGCGCCAACAAGGAGAAGGTCGCGGCGGCCTTCAAGATCATCACCGCCGATCCTGCGGTGCAGGGCATCCTCGTCAACATCTTCGGCGGCATCATGAAGTGCGACGTCATCGCCGAGGGCGTCGTCGCCGCGGTGAAGGAGGTCGGCCTCAAGGTTCCGTTGGTCGTCCGTCTCGAAGGCACGAATGTCGAACTCGGCAAGAAGATCCTGAACGAGTCGGGTCTTGCCATCACCGCCGCCGACGACCTCGACGACGCCGCCAAGAAGATCGTCGCGGCGGTCGGCTGAAGCTTGTTGCGCAACACGGGATCACATATTCGCCCTGTGTGATCCCGTGGAGATCGGTTCGATGAAGAACGTCACCCTCGCGATCGACGAAACGCTTCTGGAGCGCGCTCGCGCTCTGGCGGAGCGTCGCCAGACGTCGCTCAACGCGCTGATGCGGTCTCTGCTCGCCCACGAGGTCGAGCAGGAGGACCGGATCGCCTGGGCGCGCGCGGGAATTCGGCAGTTGATCGAGGAATCGACGCTGGAAATCGAACCGGGCGTCAACGTCAAGGAACTGAGCCGCCGACATGCCGAGAACGGCGCCAACGAGCTTCATGGACACGAACATCCTGGTGGTCGCGGCGGAGCGCAAACCGAATGACGACCGCAAGTCGGCCATCGCTCGAGACCTCGTTCTCGACCAGGTCTTCGGCGTCTCGGCGCAGAGCATCGCCGAATTCGTCAACGTGGCGACCGGCGGCCGCAAGCCGCTTCCCGCAGCCGAGGTCGATCGTTGGATCGAATTCTTGTCCGGCATGCCGTTCACGGTTCTGGATGCGGCCATCGTCCGACGCGGTCACTGGCTCAGTCGGCGCTACCGGATCCAATATTGCGACGCCGCGCTCCTTGCCGCGGCCGAGCGCCTCGGCGCGCCGATCTTCTATTCCGAAGACCTCAATCACGGGCAGACTTACGGGTCGGTCCAAGTCCTCAATCCGTTTCGCTATGGGTCCCCGACCCCACGAAATCTCGTAGGAACCCCATGTCCATTCTCGTCGACAAGAACACCAAGATCATCGTGCAGGGCCTGACCGGCAAGACCGGCACGTTCCACACCGAGCAGGCGCTGGCCTATCACGGCACGCAGATGGTCGCCGGCATCCACCCCAAGAAGGGCGGGGAGACCTGGACGGGCGCGAAGGGCGAGAGCCTGCCGATCTTTGCCACCGTCGCGGAGGCGAAGGAGCGCACCGGCGCCAACGCCTCGGTGATCTACGTGCCCCCTAGCGGCGCGGCCGACGCCATCATCGAGGCGATCGACGCCGAGGTGCCGTTCATCACCTGCATCACCGAGGGCATTCCGGTGCTCGACATGGTGCGCGTCAAGCGCCGGCTGGAAGGCTCGAAGTCGCGCCTCCTCGGCCCCAACTGCCCGGGCATCATGACCCCCGACGAGTGCAAGATCGGCATCATGCCGGGCTCGATCTTCAAGAAGGGCAATGTCGGCATCGTTTCGCGCTCGGGCACGTTGACCTACGAAGCGGTGTTCCAGACCACCAACGAGGGCCTCGGCCAGACGACGGCGGTCGGCATCGGCGGCGATCCGGTGAAGGGCACCGAGTTCATCGACGTGCTTGAGATGTTCCTGGCGGACGACGAGACGAAGTCGATCATCATGATCGGCGAGATCGGCGGCTCGGCCGAGGAGGACGCGGCGCAGTTCCTCATCGACGAGGCCAAGAAGGGCCGCTCCAAGCCGATGGCGGGCTTCATCGCCGGCCGCACGGCGCCCAAGGGCCGCACGATGGGCCATGCCGGCGCCGTGGTCTCGGGCGGCAAGGGCGACGCGGAATCGAAGATCGCGGCGATGGAGGCCGCGGGCATCCGCGTCTCGCCCTCGCCGGCGCGCCTCGGCAAGACGCTGGTCGACGTTCTCAAGGGCTGAGCCGGCCCGCGGCGATCGGTGGTTTTTCCGCCGTTCGCGGCCCGGCCCCTGCGGGGTTCGCCCCGTTTTGGCCCGATCGACATGAAACAGACGGCGCATGGACCGCCCGGCCCATACGTCCGCCCGGTCATCCGACCGGGCCTCTATGGTCTTCGGACCCGCAGGCCGGGCACGCGTTCGAGTGAACGGTCAGGCACGGAGCCCCGGCGGCCCGTGCCCGGCACCCCGCAGTAGAACCCAAGGAGACGGCGCCCGGCAAAGCGGGAGCCGCGTTGATCACCATCATGGCACGCAATCCGGCGAACGAAACCTTCGCGCAGACCTCCTTCCTCTACGGCGGCAACGCCGACTACATCGAGGAACTCCACGCCGCCTACGAGGCGGACCCCAGCTCCGTCGCCGGCGAATGGCGCGACTTCTTCGGCGCGCTGCAGGACGACCGGGCGAGCGTGGTGAAGTCGGCGGAGGGGGCCTCCTGGGCCAAGGCCAACTGGCCGGTGGCGGCCAATGGCGAACTCGTCTCGGCGCTCGACGGCGACTGGGGCGCCGCCGAGATCCGCGTCGAGAAGAAGCTGCGCGACAAGGCCGCCGCGGCCGCGCCCGCCGCGAAGGTCTCCGACGCCGACATCCTGCAGGCGACGCGCGATTCGGTGCGCGCCCTCATGCTCATCCGCGCCTTCCGCGTGCGCGGACATCTTCATGCCCAGCTCGACCCGCTCGGCATCGCCAAGCCGGAAGAGGACTACAACGAGCTCTCGCCGAAGGCCTACGGCTTCACCGAGGCCGACTACGACCGCCGCATCTACATCGACAACGTGCTCGGCATGGAGTTCGCCACCATCCCGCAGATGGTCGACATCCTGACGCGCACCTACTGCTCGACGCTCGGCGTCGAGTTCATGCACATCTCCAACCCCGACGAGAAGCGCTGGATCCAGGAGCGCATCGAGGGGCCGGACAAGGGCATCGCCTTCACCGAGCAGGGCAAGCGCGCCATCCTCAACAAGCTGATCGAGGCCGAGGGCTTCGAGAAGTTCATCGACGTCAAGTACAAGGGCACCAAGCGCTTCGGCCTCGACGGCGGCGAGGCGCTGATCCCCGCGCTCGAGCAGATCATCAAGCGCGGCGGCCAGCTCGGTGTGAAGGAGATCGTCTTCGGCATGGCCCATCGCGGCCGGCTGAACGTGCTGGCGCAGGTGATGGCCAAGCCCAAGCGCGCCATCTTCCACGAGTTCAAGGGCGGCTCCTACAAGCCCGAGGACGTCGAGGGCTCCGGCGACGTGAAGTACCATCTCGGCGCCTCCTCCGACCGCGAGTTCGACCAGAACAAGGTCCATCTCTCGCTGACGGCGAACCCCTCGCATCTCGAGATCGTCAACCCCGTGGTGATGGGCAAGGCGCGCGCCAAGCAGGACCAACTCGGCGGCGGGCGCACGCGCACCGAATCCGTGGCGCCGGAAATCCGCAACCAGGTGCTGCCGCTGCTGATCCACGGCGACGCGGCCTTCGCCGGCCAGGGCGTCGTCGCTGAGTGCTTCGGCCTGTCGGGCCTCAAGGGCCACCGCGTCGGCGGCACGCTGCACGTCATCATCAACAACCAGATCGGCTTCACCACCAATCCGCGCTTCTCGCGCTCCTCGCCCTATCCCTCCGACGTCGCCAAGATCGTCGAGGCGCCGATCTTCCACGTCAACGGCGACGACCCGGAGGCCGTGGTCTTCGCCGCCAAGATCGCCACCGAGTTCCGGCAGACCTTCCACAAGCCGGTGGTGATCGACATGTTCTGCTACCGCCGCTTCGGCCACAACGAGGGCGACGAGCCGGGCTTCACGCAGCCCATCATGTACCGCACCATCCGCGACCACGCCTCGACGCTGGAGATCTATGCCAAGAAGCTCGTCGGCGAGGGCATCCTCACGCAGGAGGACGTCGACGCCCGCAAGGCCGAATGGCGCTCCGAGCTGGAGGCCGAGCACGAGGCGGGGCAGGCCTACCAGCCCAATAAGGCCGACTGGCTGGACGGCGCCTGGTCGGGCATGCGCCGCGCCGACGACGAGGACGAGTCGCGTCGCGGCATCACCGGGGTGCCGATCAAGACGCTGAAGGATCTCGGCCGCAAGCTCACCGAGATCCCCGGCGACTTCGAGGTCCACAAGACCATCCAGCGCTTCCTCGACAACCGCGCCAAGGCGATCGAGACCGGCGAGGCGCTGGACTGGGCGACGGGCGAGGCGCTGGCCTTCGCGACGCTGCTCGCCGACGGCTCGCCGGTGCGCCTGTCCGGCCAGGATTCCGAGCGCGGCACCTTCAGCCAACGCCACTCCGTGCTCTACGACCAGCGCAGCGAGGATCGCTACATCCCGCTGCAGAACCTCGCCAAGGGTCAGGCGGCCTACGAGGTCATCAACTCGATGCTCTCGGAGGAGGCGGTGCTCGGCTTCGAGTACGGCTACAGCCTCGCCGAGCCGAACGCCCTCACCCTCTGGGAAGCGCAGTTCGGCGACTTCGTGAACGGCGCGCAGGTCGTGATCGACCAGTTCATCTCGTCGGGCGAGGCCAAGTGGCTGCGCATGTCCGGCCTCGTGATGCTGCTGCCGCACGGCTACGAGGGACAGGGCCCCGAGCACTCCTCGGCGCGCCTCGAGCGCTTCCTGCAGCAGTGCGCGCAGGACAACATGCAGGTCGCCAACGTCACGACGCCGGCGAACTACTTCCACATCCTGCGCCGGCAGATGAAGCGCGACTTCCGCAAGCCGCTGATCCTGATGACGCCGAAGTCGCTGCTGCGCCACAAGCGGGCCGTCTCCGACCTCTCGGAGCTGGCCGGTGACACGTCCTTCCACCGCCTCCTCTGGGACGACGCGGAGATGAAGAAGGACGCGACCACCATCAAGCTGGTGAAGGACAAGGACATCCGCCGCGTCGTGCTGTGCACCGGTAAGGTCTATTACGACCTTCTGGAGGAGCGCGAGAAGCGGGGCATCGACGACGTCTATCTCCTGCGCGTCGAGCAGCTCTATCCGTTTCCGGCCAAGGCGCTGATCAACGAGCTGTCGCGCTTCCGGCAGGCCGAGATGGTGTGGTGCCAGGAGGAGCCCAAGAACATGGGCGCCTGGAGCTTCATCGAGCCCTACCTGGAATGGGTGCTCGACCGCATCGGCACCGAGAAGCGGCGCGTGCGCTACACGGGGCGCCAGGCCGCGGCCTCGCCGGCGGTGGGCACCATGTCGAAGCACCTCTCGCAGCTGGCGGCGTTCCTCGAGGACGCGCTCGGCGACACGGCGGCCTGACCGAAGCCGCGGACCGGCGGGCTTCGTGCCGGCCGGTCCTCGTCCCCCTTCGCCGTCCCCACCCCATTTCCCTGACCTTTCGAGAACGAGCCAAGCGATGAGCACCGAAGTCAAAGTCCCGACGCTGGGAGAATCCGTCACCGAGGCCACGATCGGCCAGTGGTTCAAGAAGGCGGGCGACCGCGTCGAGCAGGACGAGACGATCGCCGAGCTCGAGACCGACAAGGTGACGGTGGAGGTGCCCTCGCCCGCCGCCGGCATCCTCGAGGAGATCGTCGCCCAAGAAGGCGAGACGGTCGGCGTCGGCGCGCTCATCGCCATGATCGGCGCAGGCGACGGGAAGGCTGCCGCCCCCAAGGCGGCGACCGAGAAGCCGGTTGCCGACGGCGGCGGCGAGAAACAGGCCGCATCCGGCGCGACCGAGGGCTATGGCAACGCCTCGACTGCACCGGCCTCCACCGGTCCCGACAGCGTGGGGTCGGGCTCCGACACCTCGCTGCCGAGCCCGTCGGGCACCGGCTCCAACGACATGCCGGCCGCCCCGTCTGCCCAGAAGCTGATGACCGAGAAGGGTCTCGGCGCCTCCGACGTCGAGGGCTCGGGCAAGCGCGGCCAGGTGCTGAAGGGCGACGTGCTCGAGGCGATCGCGCGCGGTGCGCCCTCCGGCGCCCCCGCCCCCGCGGCGAAGGCGCCCGCGGCGCCCCGCGTCGCCTCCGGCCAGGCCGACGAGGTGCGCGAAGAGCGCGTGAAGATGACGCGCCTGCGCCAGACCATCGCGCGGCGCCTGAAGGACGCGCAGGACACCGCGGCCATGCTGACCACCTTCAACGAGGTGGACATGTCGGCGGTGATGGCGCTGCGCACGCGCTACAAGGATCTCTTCGAGAAGAAGCACAAGGTGAAGCTCGGCTTCATGGGCTTCTTCACCAAGGCGGTCTGCCACGCGCTGAAGGAGATCCCGGCGGTCAACGCCGAGATCGACGGCACCGACCTCATCTACAAGAACTACGCCCATATCGGCGTGGCCGTGGGCACCGAGAAGGGCCTCGTGGTGCCGGTGGTGCGCGATGCCGACCAGATGACCATCGCCGAGATCGAGAAGGAGATCGGGCGTCTCGGCCTCCTCGCCCGTGACGGCAAGCTCGGCGTCTCCGACATGCAGGGCGGCACGTTCACGATCTCGAACGGCGGCGTCTACGGCTCGCTGATGTCGACGCCGATCCTCAACGCGCCGCAGTCGGGCATCCTCGGCATGCACAAGATCCAGGAGCGTCCGGTGGCGATCGCCGGCAAGGTCGAGATCCGGCCGATGATGTATCTGGCGCTCTCCTACGATCACCGGATCGTCGACGGCAAGGAAGCCGTGACCTTCCTCGTGCGCGTGAAGGACAGCCTGGAGGATCCCGAGCGCCTCGTGCTCGACCTCTGACCTCGTGGCGGGACGGGGCGGCACGCGATCGCGGCCCCGTCCATCGCGTGCGGCGGCGCAGGCAGGGCCCCGGCCCCGAAACACGAACGGGACACAGATGATCTCACGTCCGATGCGAACGGCGGCGGCAAGCGGAACGCAGCTTCGATGAGCGAGCGCGGCGTTCTCGTCGTCACCGGCGGCTCGCGTGGCATCGGCGCGGCGACCTGTCGTCTCGCCGCCGCGCGCGGCTATGCGGTGGTCGTCAACTACGCCGCCAGCGAAGCGGCCGCCGAGGCGCTCGTCGAAGAGATCGAGGCCGCGGGCGGGCGGGCCCTGGCCGTTCGCGCCGATGTCGGACGGGAGCCGGACGTTCTCGCGCTGTTCGAGGCCGCCGACCGGCTCGGGCGGCTCGCCGGGCTCGTCAACAATGCCGGCGTGGTCGACACTGCCGCTCGCGTCGAGGACATGAGCCTCGAGCGGCTGGAGCGCATGTTCCGCATCAACCTGACGGGGCCGTTCCTCTGCGCCCGAGAGGTCATCCGCCGCCTGTCGCGAGAGCGCGGCGGCGCGGGCGGGGCGATCGTCAACGTCTCCTCCGCCGCCGCCAAGCTCGGCGGCGCCGGCACCTATGTCGACTATGCCGCCGCCAAGGGCGGGATCGACACGATGACGGTGGGGCTCGCCCGGGAACTCGCCCCCGCCGGCATTCGCGTCTGTGCGGTGCGCCCCGGCATCATCGACACCGAGATCCATGCGGCCGGCGGTTGGGCGACGCGCGTCGCCGAGGTCGGCGCCTCCCTGCCGATGGGTCGCGCCGGCACGGCCGAGGAGGTGGCGCAGGCGATCCTCTGGCTCCTGTCGGATGAGGCCGGCTACTCCACCGGCGCGATCCTCGACGTCTCCGGCGCGCGGGCGATCCTGCCATGATCGCCGGCGCGCGCCCTCGCCGGCCGACGCCGACACCCGCCATGGTGATGCGCCGGCGCAAGCCTATCTTTCCGCCAAAGGGCGGCGCACGGCGCGCCGCCGCGGAGACCTGACCCCCATGGAAACCTCGCTTCCCCTCGAACTCGTGGTGCTCGGCTGGTCCGTGGTGCTGCTCTTCGTCCACATCGCCCTGCAGGGCCAGCTCGCGACGCGCGAGCGCGGCACCGGCTGGAACGCCGGCCCGCGCGACGGCGCGGCGCAGCCGCTCGGCAAGTTCGCCGGCCGCGCCGAGCGCGCGTTGAAGAACTATCAGGAGACCTTTCCGGCCTTCGCGGCGCTGGCGCTGGGCCTCGCCGTGGCGGATCGCACCGGCGGCATCGGCGCGGCTGGCGCCGCGCTGTGGCTCGCCGCGCGCGTCGCCTACGTGCCGCTCTACCTCTTCGGCGTGCCCTACCTGCGCTCGCTCGTCTGGCTCGCCTCGGCGGCCGGGCTGGTGATGATGCTCGTGCGCTTCCTCTGATCCCTCCACCCTTTGAGAAAAAAGTAGACCCATGGCTGACACTTCCGACCTCGTCTTCGACCTCGTCGTCATCGGCTCCGGCCCCGGCGGCTACGTCTGCGCGATCAAGGCCGCGCAGCTCGGCCTCAAGGTCGCCGTGGTCGAGAAGCGCCGCACCTATGGCGGCACCTGCCTCAACGTCGGCTGCATCCCGTCGAAGGCCCTGCTGCACGCCTCCGAGATGTTCGCCGAAGCCTCGCACTCCTTCGCCGATCTCGGCGTCAAGGTGACGCCCGAGCTCGACCTGCCGACCATGCTCGGCCACAAGGACAAGACGGTGAAGGCCAATGTCGACGGCGTCGCCTTCCTGTTCAAGAAGAACAAGATCGAGGGCGTCACCGGCACCGGCCGCGTCAAGGCCGTCGGCGAGGTCGAGGTGACCGGAGAGGACGGCGCGGCGCGCACGCTGAAGACCAAGGCGATCTGCATCGCCACCGGATCGGCCGTGGCCGGCATTCCCGGCCTCGACGTCGCCTTCGACCGCGACACGATCGTCTCGTCGGACGATGCGATCGCGCTCCAGAAGGTGCCGGCGACGATGGTGGTGGTCGGCGGCGGCGTCATCGGGCTGGAGCTCGGCTCGGTCTGGTCGCGGCTCGGCGCGCGCGTCACCGTGGTCGAATATCTCGACAAGATCCTCGGGCCGATGGACACCGAGGTCTCCGTCGCCTTCCAGAAGCTGCTGGTGAAGGAGGGCTTCCACTTCAAGCTCGGCGCCAAGGTGACGGCGGTCACGAAGACCGAGACCGGGGCAAGCGTCACCTTCGAGCCGGTGGCGGGCGGCGCGGCCGAGACGCTGGAGGCGGAGGTCGTGCTGGTGGCGACCGGCCGCAAGCCCTTCACCGAGGGGCTGGGCTTGGCCGAGGCGGGCGTCGCGATGGACAAGGCCGGCCGGGTCGAGATCGACGCGCATTACCGCACCAATGTCGAGGGCATCTACGCCATCGGCGACGTGGTGAAGGGCCCGATGCTCGCGCACAAGGCCGAGGACGAGGGCATCGCGCTCGCCGAGATCCTCGCCGGTCAGGCCGGCCACGTGAACTACGGCGTGATCCCTTCGGTGGTCTACACCTCGCCCGAGATCGCCTCGATCGGCCACACCGAGGACGAGCTGAAGAAGGACGGCGTCGCCTACAAGGTCGGCAAGTTCCCCTTCATGGCGAACGGGCGCGGCCGCGCCATGCTGCACACCGACGGCTTCGTGAAGGTGCTGGCCGACGCCAAGACCGACCGCGTGCTCGGGGTCCACATTCTCGGCTTCGGCGCCGGCGACATGATCGCGGAAGCGGGCGTGCTCATGGAGTTCGGCGGCTCGTCGGAGGATCTCGCCCGCACCTCGCACGCCCATCCGACCATGTCGGAAGCCGTGCGCGAGGCCGCCTTCGCGGCCTTCGCCAAGCCCATCCACATCTGACGACATGGGAGGTCGGCGCTCATGGCGCCGGCCTTTTCGCCTACCAGCACGGGACTGGTGCTCCGGCAGAAGCTTGGCCTTTAGGCGGGTGCTGGGATCCTGCCCGGCGGCGGGCCTGTCGAACTTGGCGGTGCGGGGCCGGCCGGCCTCGTGCACGCCGGATCACTGGCGTGCACGAGCTCTGAAGTCGCGCGGGACCTAGTGCTCCCAGAAGTGCCGGTCGAGCGCGAGGCGGGCGATCTCGCGGCGCTCGGCGTCGAGCACGCGCGCATAGTCGCCCCAGCCTTCCGCGAAGCCGGACTCGGCAAGGGTCTGGCGCACCGCGCCCACGGCCTCGCGATCCGACGGCGCGTTGATCGCGTCGTGGAAGGCGCCGGGCACCCAGTCCTCGCCCCTGACCGTGCCGGTTTCGATCCGATATCGTGACATCGTCATTTCTCCCAAACTGACCCGGGGGAGAGTGGACCGATGTCATCGCCTTGTCACGAGGCCTCTTCGTGAATTGCGCGTCATCCGGCGGGGGTGGGTCAGTTCAGGCGGCCGGCGCGGCAGCGCTGGTAGGCGTCGCGGCCGTCACGTTCGGCGCGCTGCCGGTTGAAAGCGGAGGCGCCGAAGGAGTCTTCGGCGTCGGAGAGGTTCTCGTAGGTGTTGCGCGCCGTTTGGTCGGCATAGTTGTCGCAGGACCGCGTCACCGGCGGACGGTAGGAATCGGGTGCGAGGCCGAGCGTCGGCGGACGGGCGTCGCCCGCGGCGCAACCCGTGAGGGTCGCGGCGGCGAGAAGGGCGAGGGACAGGGAGGGCAAGCGCATCGAGAGAAGCTCCGAGGCGGGAAGGGGTGCGCAAGGCAAGCCGGTCGACGCGCCGCTCATCTCGCACCGATGTCTCTTCAACGCCGGCGGTGGAAATTGGTTACCGCGCGGCGGAGGCGGGATGGCGAGGCCGAGGGCGAAGGTCTTGTCGCTCGCCCGACCTTGCGATGAACTGGCGCGGTCGAGTAGCGACCCCGCGCCCGCCGTTCTTCAGCCACGCGGCGCTGTCACGGCCGTCCCGTCCGGCACCGTATCGGTGAATGCCAGGATGAGATCGGCGAGACATCGAGGCCGCGAAGGTTCAGCTTCCCGCGGATGTGGCGGACCATCGTGCCTCCGTGGGGCATCGAGATCAGATCATCTGTTTGCAATGGCGTTGCCTGCCAGACTCCTTGGCATGACGGTCGTCATCAGAGATGAGATCGGCAGATGCCGGATCCTCGGGTATCCGGTATCATCACCGCTCGATAGAGGGGCCAATCGAGAACGGGCATGTCGATGAAAAAGTGCCTGCGCACATGCGCAGTCGTTCCGGTGCTTTGCCTGCTTGTCATGCTACCTGCAGTGTTTTCCACTGGCCCGGCCACTGCTCGATCGTCCTGGACTTATGATAGGGAGAAAGCCGTAGCTCTCAGTAAAGCAAGCAAATGTGCTGATCTATGGGAGTTGCTGTGGACGTGGTCGAAGACGGGCAATTGGACCGCACGTCACGATCTTGCGCTATCCGTGACCTACAACGGTTTGATTCCGCCCTTGTCTCGCATGAACGAAACCTCTTACAGGAAATCAATGATCGATATACTGATGTATGGAATGGTCCATGATCTGTGGTATTTCCGGCCCTTTCTCGACACGACGGCATTGCCGGGCAGAGAGCTTCATCACTACAAACCGACGCTTGAATGCATGAGAGATTCCGAAAATCGTCACCACTGTATCAACAGTGCGGTTAGAGAAGGGGTGTTGCCCGAATTCGATGCGTTGGCTCGAAGGATCGATCGTAGCGCGTCGGAGGAAAAGGCGACGTGCAGCCCCACTCACCATTTAGAGCGTTTCCCATAAAAGCTGGGTCGATCTTCACGCCCTGACGATGCGGCCGTAAGGTCGCTCACATCCTGCGGGAATTGGTCTTACGCCGGTCACCTTTTACGAAGCAGTAGACGCTGCTGGCGAACACGACAGCGTATCCCCGCGCCGCCTTCGGGCCTTTTCCGTGCCCGCCAGGAAGGAACATCGCCATGCCGGCCCTCGTCCGCCTCCCGCCTGTCCGGCTCGCCCGTTGGGCCGGACCTGCCACGCTCACCACCGCGCTGGTCGCCGGTGCCGGGCCGGCCTCGGCGCACATCCTCTCCTCGGCCGGCGGGTTCGCCAGCGGCTTCGCGCATCCGATGACCGGCGCCGACCATTTCCTCGCGATGTTCGCGGTGGGCATCTGGGGCGCGCAGATGGGCGGGCGCTCGGTCTGGACCCTGCCGGTGACCTTCCCGCTGATCATGGCCGCGGCGGGCCTCGCGGGCATGAGCGGGCTGGTGCTCACCCATGTCGAGACCGGCATCGCGCTGTCGATCCTGGCGCTCGGCCTTGCCATCGCGCTGCGGCTGCGGGTGCCCGAGGCCCTCGCGCTCCTCGCGATCTCGGTCTTCGCTGTGTTCCACGGCTATGCGCACGGCGTGGAACTGCCGCTGGCGACCGACCCGGCCGCCTATGCGGTGGGCTTCGTCGTCGCCACCGGCTGCATTCACGTGCTCGGCATCGGCGTCGGCCTCGTTCTGCTGCGCCCCATGCGCGGGCGTCTGGCGCAGGGGCTCGGCGCCGCGATCGCGGCGGCGGGCGTCGCCTATCTCGTGGCGTGAGCGGGTGAGCGCCATCCCGCTTCCCGCCCGGCACCGGCCCGGCCTTCGCCCGGCGATGCTCGGGCTGGCGCTCGCCGCGCTGGCCGTCACGGTCGGGGTGGACGCGCTCGGCGGCGGGCACGGCGTGCCCTGGGGCCGGCTGCTGGCGCGCCTCGCCACCGACATGCTGCTGCCGCTCGCCGGCTTCGGCGCGGCGCTCGGCGCGATGGGGGAGGGGGGCTTCGCGCTCGGCCTGGCCGCGCTCGCCGCCGGCGCGGCGGCGGGTCTGGCCTGGCGTCATGCCTTTCTCGAAGCGATGGCGAGCCTGCCGAACGTCGCCTCGCACGCCTTTCTCGTCGGCCCCATCGCGGGCGTCGCGGCGGGCCTCCTGCTGCTCGCGCCGCGTGCGCTGCGCCCGCTCCTGCTCGGGCCGGCGGCGCTGGCCGTGGGGGCCATGCTGGCGGTGGCGGTGAAGCTCGCCGATCCCAGCCTGCGCGATCCCCATGTGCCGTGGATCGCAGGGCTCGCCGGTCTTTCCTCCATGCTCGCCGCCGCCTGCCTCGTCGGCGCCGTGCGCCACCGCGCGCGCGACGTGGCGCTGCGCATCCTCGGCTCCTGGGTGCTGGCGATCGCCTGCCTCACCGGCGGCGCGACGCTGGCGACCCGCGGCGCTGCCCTCCCGCCGCCGCCGCCCAGCCTGCCGGGCGCGCGGTTCGACGAGACGCTGTTTCCGGAGTTCGGCCGTGCGCCCTGACGTGAAACTCCGCCGGGTGTTCGCCTCGGGGCTTGCGCTCGTGCTCGCGAGCGGCCCGGCCGCGGCGCATCCCGACATCACGATGGAATGCCGCGTCCTCTTCAACTTCGAGTCGGGCAAGCTCACCGGGCTCGGCGAGGCCTGGACCTTCGACGCCGCCTTTTCCGAGCAGCTCGTCGCCGACTACGACGAGGATCACGACGGCACGTTCGACGACGTCGAATCCGGCGCCATGGAGCGCGAGGTCTTCGGCAATCTCGCGGGGATCCACTACTACACGTTCCTGACGATCGCCGACCGCGAGCAGGCCGACCTCAAGCCCTTCGGCTTCCGCGCCCGGCAGGAGGGCGGCCTCGTCACCTTCGCCTTCGGCATCAAGCTGCCCGAGCCGCTCGACCCCGCGCTCTATCCCGTGCGAGTGGAGCTGAAGGACCCGGAATTCGCGGTCTACGCGGTGCTCAGCGGCGACCAGCCGGCGCTCCTGCGCGGCGATGCGGGCGGGCACTGCCGCGCGGCGATCCGCGACGATCGCGAGAACCCCTATTTCGACGGCACGGTGATCCCGCAGGAGATCCGCCTCGTCTGCAGCTAGGGGGTTGCTCAGTCGGCCCGCGTCACCTGCCACCCCGCGCGGCGCAGCGCCTCCACGAGGCCGGTCTCGCCGGGCAGGTGCAGCGCGCCGACCGCGACGAACTGGCCGCCATCTGTCAGCAGCGGCCCGAGGCGCTCCGTCATCACGCCGTTGCGCTGGCGCACCACGGTCTCCTCGAAGCGCTGGGTGATGGCGATCGAGGCGGCGTCGTCGGTGCCGGCGGGCTCCATTGCCGTGGTCGCGGGCTCGATGAGAGCGATCTCGTCGCGAAGATAGAGCGCGATCATCGTCTCGAAGAGATCGGGCAGCCGGTCGGCCATCTCCGCGCTCGCAACGAGATTGTCGGCCTGCATGTCGAGCGGCAGCGAGGCGAGCGCCGTGATCTGCTCCACCGCGCTCTCGAGGCCCGCCACCGGCTGGCCCGCCGCCTTCGCGCGCGCCGCCAGCGCCACGTCGAGCACCGCCGCGCCGGAGGCGACGCGCGCGGCCTCGCAGGGCGGCACGGTCAGGCTCATCGTCACGAACCAGGGCTGCAGCGTGCGGATCGCCGCGAGCGGCAGCGAGCGTTCTGCCAGCAGCGGCGCGAGGCGCGCCAGCTCGTCCGAGCCGAGCAGCGTCTCCAGCGTCTCGCCGGGCTTCAGGGTCGTGAGGTCCGGCCGCGACAGGAGCGCGGCGGCCATCGCGGCGGGGTCGAGCACGTCGGTGGTCTCGATCACCACCCGGCGCGCGCTCGCCAGCGCCGCTTCGGCCGGGGCGGGCAGGGCGAGGATGCGCGGGTCGGAGAGATGCATCGTGCCGAAGAGGAAGGAGGGCGCGACGCCCGCGCGCTCAACCCGCCAGAGCCGGCCCGTGCCGTTCGGCGTCGCGGCGGCCTCATGCCGCAGTGCCTCCAGCCGCCCGTCGCGCTCCAGCGCGGGAAGCGCGTTCGTGCCGGTCTCGCAGGCGGGCGCGGCGGCGGGCGTCTCCGGCCGCTCCTGCGCATCCGCCGTGCCGATCGCGGCGACCGCGAGAAGCAGTGCGCAGAGCAGCAGCGGGAAGAGATGCGCCGCCATCGCCATCGCACAGGCGAGGAGTCGGGGCAGCGTGGGGCGTCGGATCATGGCGGGGTCTCCGGGCGGCGGGCGGCGTCGCCGGGGCGGTCGGCGGATCGGGCGCGACCCTAGCGCGGGAAGGCGGACGAAAGCTTAAAGGGTCGACGCTCAGCGCCGGGCGCGAGGATGGGCGTTCTCGTAGACCTGCATCAGCCGCGATCCGTCCACCGCGGTGTAGCCTTGCGTCGTCGAGAGCGAGGCGTGGCCGAGAAGGTCCTGAATGGTGCGCAGATCGCCGCCGCCGGCGAGGAGATGCGTCGCGAAGGAATGGCGCAGCGCATGCGGCGTCGCCGTCTCGGGCAGGCCGAGCAGCCCGCGCAGCCGCGCCATCTCGCCCTGGATGATCTGCGGGCGCAGCGGTCCGCCCCGCGCGCCGCGAAATAGCGGCGCGTCGGGCGAGAGCGCGTAGGGCACGAGGCGCCGATAATGCGCGGCCGCCGCCAGCACCGCCGGCAGCAGCGGCACGAGGCGCTCCTTGTCGCCCTTGCCGCGGATGCGCATGGAGCGGGCCGAGACGTCGGCGAGCGCGTCGCCGGGCAGGCCGAGCGCCTCCGAAATGCGCAGGCCGCAGCCGTAGAGCAGCGTCAGCACCGCGACGTTGCGCGCCGCGATCCAAGGCTCGGCCGCCATCGCGCCGCCCTCTTCTGTCACGGCCCGGGCGTCGACGACGCTCAAGGGCCGCGGCAGGGTCTTCGGCACCTTCGGCGCGCGCATCGCCCCGACGCCCGCCGCCGAGGCCAGCCCCTCGCGCTCGAGATGGCGCACGAAGGAGCGCACGCCCGAGAGCACCCGCCCGAGCGAACGCGCGCCGAGGCCCTCGCGCCGGCGCTCGGCGAGAAAGGCGCGCAGATCCGCGGGTTTGAGGTCCGCGCAGTCGGCGATGCCAGCAGGGCGCGCATGGTGGCCGGCGAGGAAGGCCAGGAACTGCCGGAGGTCGCGCTCGTAGGCCTCCAGGGTCTCGGCCGAGACGCCGCGCTCGGTTTCCAGCCGCTCCAGCCAGGCCCGCTTGGCGTCGAGCAGCGGGCGCGTGGCGCTGAGAAGGATGGGCGTGTTCACGAGCGATCCTCCGGTTCGCGGGGCGCGCCCCAGCGTTGGCGTCCCCGAAAGCTGCGTCCCCAAAGCTTGGCGCCGCGAGCGGTAAACGAACCGTTGCGCGCGGCCCACGCCGCCCTAGCTTCCGCACGAACGCGCTCGACGACACAAGCGGTCGCCGCGCGCCCCTTCGATCGAACCGCCCCTGCCGTCCAGGCGAGGGCCGCCATCCAGGAGAGACCCGATGAAACGTCATGCCACCGCCATCTGGAACGGAGCGCTCGCCGACGGCAAGGGCACCATCACCACGCAGTCGGGCGCCCTCGACCAGCACGGCTATTCCTTCAAGGCCCGCTTCGAGGACGAGAGCGGCAAGTCCGGCACCAACCCGGAAGAGCTTCTCGGCGCCGCCCATGCCGGCTGCTTCGCCATGCAGCTCTCGCATTTCCTGGCCGAGAACGGCACGCCGGCGCACGAGTTGAAGGCCCGCGCCGTCGTCTCCGTCGAGCAGGCCGCCGGCGGCTTCGAGGTGAAGTCGAGTGCCATCACGCTGGAGGGCAAGGTGCCCGGCATCGACGACGCCAAGTTCCAGGAACTGGCGACGAAGGCCAAGGAAGGCTGCCCGATCTCGAAGGCGCTCGGCGCCATCGAGGTGTCGCTCGACGCCAAGCTGGTCTGACGCGGGGCTTCTCGACGCTCACCGGGGCCGCGCGACGGGCGCGGCTCCGGCCCTCGCCGACACCAGGCTCGCCGGGCACCCTGCCGGCGGAATGTCCTTCAGCCCTCGCGTCGCTGGCGGGCGTAGAGTTCGAGCCGGTGGAAGACGATCTCGTAGCCGAGCTCGCGGGCGATCTCGTCCTGCAGCGCCTCGATCGCCTCCGACCGGAACTCCACCACCGCGCCCGTGTCCATGTCGATCAGATGGTCGTGATGCCCGCTGTCGGCCTGCTCGAAACGCGAGGGGCCGCCGCCGAACGCATGGCGATGGATCGCGCCCTTCTCCTCGAGCAGCCGCATCGTCCGGTAGACGGTGGAGAGCGAGATCGAGGGATCGATCGCGGAGGCGCGGCGGAAGATCTCCAGCGCGTCCGGATGGTCGCCGTGCTCACCGAGGATCTTCAGGATGGTGCGCCGCGGCCGCGTGATGCGCACGCCGCTCGCGCGCAGCAGCGTCTCGTAGTCGGGAAGGGGGCTGTCCGGGATCGTCATCCCTCCTCCTCTAGCGAAATTCGCGGCCGGATGCGACGGACCCGCGCAGGACGTTCGAACCAAAATGCATCGGGACAGGGCGGTCGCCAGGGCGTGACGAGGGTCGCGCCGCGTGGGAGAGGGCAAGCGGAGCGAAGGACCGCCTCGCTCCACCGGCATCGTTCATACTCGCCCTCCGATCTCAAATGCAAATCGTTCGCAATTGCATTGACGATCTCTCGGCCGCCGCCTAGCTTGCCTCGGACGTCGGCACGGCCGGCAGCGAGCGGGGACTTGGGGCATGGCACGGCAGTTCGGCGAAGACGGCGGCGCGGGAACGGGCGCACTGCCCGGCACAGAAGACGGGTTTCGCACGGCCCGCGGCGAGGGGTCGCTCGGCGCGTCCTTCGGCTCGGTCGCGACACGCGTCGACGGCACGTTCTGGCGCCGCTTCCTGGCCTTTCTCGGCCCCGGCTATCTCGTCGCCGTCGGCTACATGGATCCCGGCAACTGGGCGACCTCGCTCGCCGGCGGTTCGGAGTTCGGCTACACGCTGCTCTTCGCGGTGCTGCTCTCCTCGGTGATGGCGATCGTGCTGCAGGCGCTCTGCGCGCGCTTTGCCGTGGCCACCGGCCGCGACCTCGCGCAGGCCTGCCGCGACAGCTATTCGCGCCCCGTCTCCTTCGGCCTCTGGATCCTCGCCGAACTCGCGATCGTCGCCACCGACCTCGCCGAGGTCATCGGCACCGCCATCGCCTTGAAGCTCCTGTTCGGCCTGCCGCTCGAATACGGCGTCGTCGTCACCGCACTCGACGTCTTCGTGATCCTCTGGCTGCAGTCGCGCGGCTTCCGGCGCGTCGAGGCCTTCGTCGCGACGATGATCCTCGTCATCGCCGTCTGCTTCGTGGCGCAGATGATCCTCGCCCAGCCCGCGGTCGCCGCGGTCATGTCGGGCTTCCTGCCGTCCTCTTCGATCGTCACGGACGAGCGTCAGCTCTATCTCGCGCTCGGCATCCTCGGTGCCACCGTGATGCCGCACAATCTCTACCTCCACACCGGCATCGTCCACACCCGCGCCTTCGGGCGGAGCGCCCCGGAGAAGCGCGAGGCCGCCACCTTCGCGACGATGGATTCGACGATCGCGCTGGGTCTGGCGCTCCTCGTCAACGCCTCCATCCTCATCCTCGCCGCTTCGGCCTTCCACGCCAGCGGCCACGGCACGGTGGGCGATCTCGAGGAGGCCCATTCCCTGCTCGCGCCGCTTCTCGGCTCGGCCCTGGCGCCCATCCTCTTCGCCGTGGCGCTGCTCGCCTCCGGCCTCTCCTCCACCGTCACCGCGACGCTTGCCGGGCAGATCGTGATGGAAGGGTTCCTGCGCCTCAAGCTCTCGCTCGTGGTGCGACGCCTGGTGACGCGCGGCCTCGCCATCCTGCCGGCGGCCGGCATCATCATCCTCTACGGCGAGTCCAGCGCCAACGACCTCCTGGTGTTCAGCCAGGTCGTCCTCTCGCTGCAGCTGCCCTTCGCCGTGGTGCCGCTGGTGATGATGTCGGGTGACGCCGCGCGCATGGGCGCGCTGAAGGCGCCGCGCTGGCTGATGGGGATCGCCGTCGCCATCGCCACGCTGATCGTCGTCCTCAACGTCAAACTGGTTGTGGATTTCGTCAGTAGCGGCCTCTGACACACGTGCCGAACCGCCTGTCATGACCTCAGCATGACAGGCGGCGCACCCGCCAAGCCACTGCAACGAAACGGAAAACGAGAAAACTTACGCGAGCATGAATTTTTGGCGTTGACGTCGTCGCAGGCCGCCGCCTATAAGCCGCCCACCGACACGGCGTCGGCCCGCCGGTTCCACCGGTTGCCCCGCGAAGGGTCGGAGCCAGAGTGTACGGCTTCGAACGGGTGTTGGCGAGATTTCACGAGGGTATCGCGAGATGCTTTTGTGCTGGGTTCCCTTGGGGGATTTGGCGAACGGCGAGCTTTTGGGTTTTTGCCGTGT
>NZ_JACIEK010000001.1:756282-1384392 GCF_014196835.1 Aureimonas pseudogalii | reverse complement strand
CGCTTCAAACTCCTTCCCGAACCGGCGCTGCGGCTTGCCCATGAAATGCTCCTCTTTCCTTCAGAAGAGCTCTCCACTTTCCCGGGGCAAGTCCAGCATGCACACCGACGGCGGATGGTGTCGAGTTCGATGTGACGTTTGCGTGGGGCTATGATCAATCGTCCTAGGGCTACTGGGAGCCGCAGTCACCGGGAAGGATACGACAGATCGCCGCCAGGCGGTAAACTGCATACAAACAGCAGTCAGACTCAGTCAATTTTCAGTCGACATCGACAGATGGGCGCCGTGGCGTGCCCA
This sequence comes from Aureimonas pseudogalii, assembly GCF_014196835.1. Classification (GTDB taxonomy): domain Bacteria; phylum Pseudomonadota; class Alphaproteobacteria; order Rhizobiales; family Rhizobiaceae; genus Aureimonas; species Aureimonas pseudogalii. The sequence continues at coordinate 1,384,095 of NZ_JACIEK010000001.1, read as the reverse complement.
TTGGTGGCTGTTGGCTTGTACCTTAGAATTCAATCGGCAAGGAATTGCGATGACCATCCTCGTGACGCCCGACGGAGCGCTTCTCCAAATCGACGAGCACATCGACATCCTCCGACGTCTCATAGGTGATCTAGAGGAACTTCGTCGCCGTGGAGTGCCCGCCCGGGGTTCACTCGAGGAAGCCACGTTCCTTGACGAGTGGTCTTTTGCCCAGCGGTTGGTACCCTGCTTGAAAGGCTATCCCGAAGGTCATCCCACGTGCCGATCAGGGCGGATGGCAAGCACCTCAGACCTTTGGGTCATTGCACCGGAGCAGGGCTATGCGCGAACATTGAGCCGATACTATCGCCTTGGGAAAACACTCGTAAAGTGAATCTCTTAGCAATTTGCCTTACAGTAATCGCAGGTCCCTCACGTTGACATTCGATCGACCATCGCCTGCCAAAATGTTGTCCAACTCAGAGGTAAACCTAAGAGCGTGGGCGTCCAGTAGTCCTTCGCGCTCGTTTCGCCATCCGCCATCCGCGCGTTTCGATTCCATCGGGCGGTCGACCACGACATAGACTACCTCAAGATCCGGCGGAACAAGATCGACGACACGGAGGCGATCGGTCCGCTTAAGATTAGTGGCATCGAATACAACCGTCTCGCCTCGCGCAAGACGGTTTGAAAGACGCCGGAACGCTATCTGGAAAACGCGTTCTTGCGAACCGGAATTGTGCAAGGTCCCACCAAGTTCAATTCTAATATTGTCCGTCGATACGATCTCCTCGGGTCGGTGGTTGTTCGCGACCCATGTTGATTTTCCACCCCCGCTGGGACCAACCGTCATCACTAGCTTCTGTCCGCATCTGGGCCATGACCAACCGCGAACGGCCAAGGCTTCCCGGGACAGGTACGCAGCCCACGCGTCGGAAATGCTTCTGATAACGTGGGCGGGAGGCACTTCATTGTGCGCTACGTCGTTCCTTACGCTTGCCACAGCTTTAAGGAATTCAACATCGTCGCGCTCCAGCACGCCGTAGAGGCACGAGCGCAGATGGCTTGTCTCAAGACCGTAACGGTGCGAGATCACCTTGGGCGGTCGATTGCCGTAAGAGGGTGCCGTGTAAGGGAGCCGTGTCTCGATGACCGCGGCATAGGCGTCGGCGAAGTGGCGGCAGGCCATCGCGGCGAAGTCGATGATAGAACCACTTACCGCTCGCCAACGACGCACGTCGAACATTTTCCTGTCGCCTGCTGCCACTAGGGCCGCTGTGTGGATGAACGGCTGGTCGTCCATGTAGTCCACAAGGCCGTTCGCCCAATGGGGATGGTTGCCCTCGAATTGGCGGTAGTTGTTTTTGAGGAACTCCCACGGATCTAGGGCGCCCTCCGGATCTAGGTCGCAGAGCGCTTGAGCGAGGACTGGGTCGTAGCCCCCGAGGCTGATAGCGACCTCGTTGGCGCACCTTTGTAGGAGGTCGTCGGCGGGTGATGCGCGTGTCTTCGATTGGACGTAGCTTCTGATGTCGGATGCGGAGACGCAACCGCGCCAGGGAATGCAGGCTTCGGGGAACAGTCTGTCAAGCACGGATCGCGGGACGTCCTGCGGAACGAGCACGACAATGCCGGGCAAGAGGAAGCCTTCCTTTCGTCGTCGCTCAGAGGCAAACGACCGCACGAAAGGGGTCCAAAATGGCCAGAGGGAGGCTGCAATGGCATCCACAAGGATGACCGACCCGCGCAGGTCTGGGAGGTCAAAGAAACCGGCGACGGATCGCATCGTGCTTTCCCCGGCGCCGGTCGCAAGCGCGACTTGATGAACGGCCGATCCCCTCGAGCGGGGCTCGACGCGGTGAACGGGCATTAGGCCGGCAGTTTCGAATGCGGCTACGATTGCTTGGACCATTCCAGGTGGGCAGTAGCGGGGCACCTCGACCGCACACACACCCTTGCTGTTGGTGGCCGTCACTACATCGGACACAAAGGCCGAGGGTCCCGGCAGGGACCAGAAGAGCGACATGTCGACCATCAGGGTGTCTCGGCGACGGCGCTGGCGACAACGGCAGGACCCGTAAGGGCGTACTCACGCGACCGTGCGTTGGCGTTCGCCTTGCCCGGCACTAGCGCGACAACGCCCATCATCTCACCATATTCGACGAGCTCGCGGCCCTTCAGCTCGAACGTCCTCATCGTTTCGTCGAGTTCGAGATATTCGTCGACGTCCGTGATCGTAAAGGGAGCATCGGCGACGATGCGGCCCATCGCGCGAAGCGCCTCGCCGTGCCTACCGGACAAGCCGATGGCTTCGGGCTCGAGCGGTATCGGCGGCTTCTGGCTGGCCCGTCCGGTCCGGAAGAGCTGCCACATGGGACCGTTCCAGCCGCCGTTCTCGGCAGCGACCTCCTCGTAGCGGTGCGACAACGCCACCGAGTTCGCGGTGACTACGGTGTCCTGGAAGAAGGTCGTCGACCATGGCTCCAGCGAGATCCGCCCGACATGCGCCGTCAGGAGTGAAAGCTGCTCGTCGGCCGCGACGGAGGCTGCGTGCCCGGCCGAACCGACGAAGATCACACGCACGTCCCCCTTCGCGACGTTCTTCGCCTGAATCGCGACCCGGACCCATCCGGCAGTCCACGGCGCCGTCGGCGCGACGACGGCCATGACTTTTCCGTCCGATTTCGGCTTGATCGCGCGGACGGCCTCGGCCAGCGCCTCGACGCTGTCGGGGGATAGGAACCGTACCTCGTACTTGTCGCCGTCGGCGAACGATTCCGGTGCCGTGCGCAACGCCGCTGGCACGAGGGCGATGTCCGCAGCCGCCGGGCCGACAACGATCGTGGCTCGGGAGTTCCCCTTCAGGATTTCCTGCTCCTGCCCAAGGGTAAGCGGCGACGTCTTCTGGTCGGTGCGCGAGACCTTTGAGGCGGCGAGCACGCGGCGGTGCGAGCGGGGGTCGAACCCCACGGGCGCCGTCATGTGCTTGAACTCCTCGATCGCGGTCGCGACCTCGTCCTGGCTCCCGAGAAGGCGCATGACAGCCGTCGAGCGGAGCGTCCAGCGGTCGTCTCCGACCCGGCGGACGATGCCGAGGCCCTCCATCTCGTCGAGCAGGTCGTCGAACAGGGAGAAGCGGCGCTGGTCCTGGAACCCGGCTTCCCAGTAGGCGAGGGCGTGGTCGCGGATCTCGCGCGTCGAGAAGCTCTCGGCGAGGCGACCGTCGGACTCGGCCCGGAGGGCGAGGTTGGCGACCACGTAGGCGATCAGGCGGTACCGCTGGTCGATCAACAGGGTCATGTCGAAGACCTTTTTGATCGCTTCGCGGACCTTGCGGTCCTCCAGCACGCGCGAGACGAGGTCGGACCCGATTGCGCGCAGGGGCTTCTGGGTCTGGCGGCCGCGTTCGGCGACCATGTCCAGGAGGTGCTGGGCATAGGTCTGGATGAGGATCGGGTAGTAGTTGGCGTGGGACAGGATCCGCCACACGTCGGTCCGCTCGATCGAGATGCCGATGGCGGCGAGGGGCCGTAGCACGAGGTCCTCGGCGTCCTTCCGCTCCGGCCCCGTGAGGGAACCGATGCGGCGCGGGTTCGCCGCGATCTGCTTGAGCGGCGGGTTGCCCGTCTGCACGAGGCGGGTGACGTCCGAGAGCCCCGACAACACGAACTTGAAGCGCCGCTTGGTGTCGGTCATCAGCGTCTGGAGGTCGCGGAACACCGAGTAGTTGTCGTGCGCGTCGGCGACGACGAATTCGTCGCACTCGTCGATCAGGAGCACGACCCTGCGACGCGTGTCCTCGGAGAGCCACTTGCGGATCGCGTCGGCGATCCGCTTCGGATCGGTCGGGACGAGGGCGTTCCCGAAGACGTCGGGGAGCGCGGCGGCGATGTCGGACCAGATGCGGCGCGTAGCGGCCGGAAGCTTGCCGACGTGCTGGGCGTCGACAAAACCGACCAAGAGGCCGTTCTCGGGGTCGTTCCGCTCGTTGCGCAGGTGCTGGAGGATGGCGGTCTTGCCCATGCGCCGGCCGCCGTAGACGATGCAGCTCCCGTCCGCCGCCATGATCTGCGTGATGTCGTCCTTGCGTCCGACGAACATCTCCGGCGGCACGGCGCTCTTGCCCCAGTCGTCGAACGGGAAGACGTAGCTGTAGGGCTGGCCGAGCTCGAGGAGGGTGAGGGGCCGGAACGTCTGCTCGGCGAGCGTGTAATAAAGGCTCGCCGCGTCGACGAGGAGCACGCGCCTGCGTGCCTCGAGGTTGCGGACGTGAAAGGCCCGGCGCTGCTGCTCGGTCACGAGGTCGCCCACGAGGAGGATCACGCCCGGCAGGTCCTTGGCGCACATCTCGGTCAGGGTGGCTTCGGGCAGGATCGACGGCGAAACGACGACCCGGTACTGGCCGTTCGTCCGCGAGCCGAAGTCGTACAGGAGCAGGCTCTCCTGGTCGAGAGGGACGCGGCTCTTGAAGTCTGCCCAGAAGAACGAACGCTTCGCGGGCGTGCCGCCCATCGGCTCAGTCAGCGTGCTGGCCATCCCGATGCGGTCGAGGAAGGCGCCGAGGTGCGCGGCGGCGTTCGGGTCCATGATCCGGCGGAAGAGGTCGCGCCATGCGTCGAGGATGCCGGCGGACTCGGAACGGCGGGCGTCGGTGAGCGCGGAGAACCTGAAGCCCTCGAAGTCGTCGCCGGCACGGAGCGCCGCCGCGACGTCCGACCCGACGTCCCGCTTCAGGTGTGCGACGCGCGGCAGCACGTTGACGGAGAAGTCGTCGAACCGCGCGTTGCGGCTGCGCGACTCCGCGATCTTGCCCGTCTTGCCGTGCTTGATCGTCTCGTCGATGAACTCCTCCGCCGTGAGCAGGTCGTCCTTCTGGCAGAGCTGCCGGAGCCGCTCGACGTGCGTCAAGTCGGCGCCTTTCGCCGCGAGGCCGTCGATCTCGCGCAGGAGGCGGTCGCGGGGTTCGTGGAGGAGCGCGGCTGCCTGCTCCTTGACCTCCTCGAGCACCTCGATGGCGACGCTGACGTCGTAGATACCCTCGTCGTCAAGTTCCTCGGCGCGGCTTTCCGCGTCGACCTCGACCGGAACCCGCACCGCCTCGATGTTGTCGATACGAGAGACGAGGTTGGTGGCCGTGTCGGTGTCGGCGGACTGGCGGAGCGAGCCGAACCGGATGACTCGCTCGACGGAGGCACGGGCCTCGGCGCACTCGGACACTATATGACGCGTGGCGAGGTCGAGGTTGACCTCGAGGTCATCCGCAAGGGCGGTCGCGGTGTCCTCGGACACGCCGAAGAACCGGGCCGCGTCGAGGAGCATCCCCGCGCCGACGAAGGAGGAGCGGTCGATGCGCTGCCGCACGGCCGCATCGAAAGCGGCGTCGCGCTCCGTCGGGTCGACCGGCAGCGGCGGCACGTCCACCTCGCACAGGATGTCGACGATGCGCGCCGGATCGTACGGGGTGGGCAGCCATGACCGGCCGAACTCGAGCGAGGGGATCAGGGCCATGGCGGCGTGGCAGGCCTGGTACATGTCGGCCGGGGCCGGGGTCCCCGGGTCTCCCGACAAGAGGTCGGCAAAGCGCTTGAGCTTGGGCGCCGTGCTGCCCGCTGCCCGGCCGACGGGACCTTCGCCTGCGGCCGCTTCTACGGCCTCCACCATCGCGTTCACGGAGTTCGCGATCTCGCGTGCGAAGTCGCGGATCTTCGGCCTGTCGGCGGCCTTCGCCGCGTCGGCCTCGCCGGCGGCCTCGAGGTAGGCTGTCGCCTTGGCGTGGAAGTCGCCGAAGAACTGGACGAAGCGGTCGCGGGCCGCGCCGACGATGCCCTTCACACGGTCCGCGACGGTCCCCTCCGCCTCGTTGAGGATGGCGACGACGCGCCCTCGGTCGGATACGGCGGCCGCGAACGCGGCGACGGCCTCGACGGTCTCGGCGTCATCGACGCCACGCTGGAGCTCGGAATGGAGCTTGCCGACCAAGCCGTCGCCCCGGGCGAGGGTGGCGCAGATCCTCGTCACTGTTCCGTGGTTGAACCGGAGGTGCGTGCACTGCTCGGCCTTGGCGATCATGGCGGAACGCGCGGCGACCATCGCCTTGGTGCAGTCGATCTCGGTGGCGACGTTGGCGAGCATGGAGCGCGAGAAGGCAAGGTTCGCGTGGCGGATGCGGGCGACGCTCTCGAAGACTAGGTGCGCCTTTGCCCCTAGGCCGTTCGGCAGAACCTCGAAAGAACGGAGCAACTCGCCCGCGCCGGCGGCGGGGAAGAAGACACCGAGTTCGAGGATTAGCGGCATCATCGGCAGGAGTCGCGCCGCCGAGCGGTCGGGATCGGGATCGTTCGTCGCCGCCTCGACGCCGCGGAAGCCGGCCGTCACGAGCGCCGACGCTAGATCCGCGCGGGTACGCAGGACGACGTGGTTGAGGTGGCCGGCGACGGCCGCGACCTTCGCCTCGTCTGAGGTCAGGCGCACGCCTGAGAGGCCCTCCATCTCGGCGGCGAGCGCAAGGTGATAGGCATACGAGTCCGAACCGGTCTCGACAAAACGGTCAAGGGCGAGGTTGACGCGTTCGGCGTCAAGGTTCTCGAACTCTTCCCTCGGCGAGGCGCGCTCGAACGGCTCGATCTCGTGGGCACTCGCGGCGAGGCGGTCGAGGGCCTCCTCGTCGAATGCGGTGTCCGCCTCCTCGTCCAGCCCGGCCGGCTCCGGCTCGGTCCGGTCGGCATCGACCAAGGCGAGGCCTTCAGGGGGCGCGACGGCTTCCGGCACCTCGACGGACACGTCGGCGGTAAGTGGCGCTTCCGCCGCCGTTTCGGATCGGTCAACTTCGGGTTCGGGAGCCGAGTGCTCAACGTCGCCGTCTGCGGCTTCGAGGTCTCCGTCCTTGTCCTCGATGCCCACGACGGGCTCCGGATCCGGTCCCGCGTCTGCCGGGTCTGGTGCCGTATCGGCCTGGATAGCGGACCCGTCGACTACTTCAGCCTCGCCCAGGACTTCGCTGCCCGCTTCCGACGGAACCCCTTCTTTGTGCGACCGCTTCTGCCGAACCTCCTTGGAAGCGCCGGTTTCTGGGGAGCGGCTCTCCGGCTCGAGAAGCGCCGCCGCCGCGCGGAGGTTGCCGACGGTTGTGTTAAGGTCGCGCGAGGCCGCCTCGCCCCACTCGGTGATGCGGGTCTGGATCGGCGGGTGGTCCTTGAGCTTGGCGGTCGCGAGGCTGACCGACAGGGAACCGATCTCGGCAAGTGCGCCGTGGACGCCCTCGAGGGCAGCCCCGCTTGCGTCCAGCTCCTGAGCGGCGCGCTCGGCCGACGCGGGTAGGATCATCCCGATGACGGGAAGCGTCGGGAGATCGACCTCGCCGACGCGTTCGGCGGCGGCCGAGGCGGCCTCAGCGAGTGTCCCGGCGCGGGCAAGCAGGGCATCGTTGCTTACGAGCCGCGGGATCGCGTCCGCCGCTTCCTTGGCGGACACCAGAAGAATGCCTGCCTCAAGGACAAGGCGGTCGAGGCGCACGAGGTCGTCCGACGCTAATGCGACGCGTGCCTCGCCAACCGCGAGCTCCAAGGCTCGCAGGACGCTGTCGAGCGCGGTCGGGCCGGCGCCTGCGGGTGCGCTGGCCGCTGCCGAGGAAGTCTTCGCAAACATGGCTTCGACGGTCATGTCCACGGTCGGCTCCTCCTCGCCATCCTGCATCTCGCCTTTGTCTCTGGCTTCGTCCTCGGCCTCATCGTCGGCCTCGGCGACTACCGCGCCGGCATCCCCATCGGCGGCATCTCCGCCGCCTCCTTCGTTCCACTTCGGCATCGGCTCTCCCTGGTCGAACCTTGCAACGAACGCACCGTACGCCGCGTCGCCGGGGTTTTCTTCCGTCTCCCGCGCCGCGAACCATAAGGCCGCCCGACGGCGGTTGCGCACGAACTCCGCCACTTCCGCGAAGCCGTCGCCCGCCTCCCGCAAGACGCACTCGAGCGACCAGGACGGATTGTCGATTGCCCGGATGGCGGCGAAGTCCGCGGCGGTTTCGCGGTAGCCGCCCGCCGCCAACGTGTAGAACATGACCGGGGCTGTGCCCGCGTCCTCCCAGTCGGAGCGGTAGACATGCTCCTGGCCGTTGCCGCGTAGGAGCGAGCGGGCCATGCTCTCGATCTTACGGTAGAAGGGGCGGAAGAGGCTATCGAGGTCGCGCTTCGAGACCGCGCCCAGGATGGGTTCCGGTACGGAGAAGAGCCGTGCCACGCGCTCGGTCATCGCCTCGGTCGACGGCTTGTCGTCGGGCCAGAAGTCCACGTCACCGACAAGGTCGTTGAACGTCGCGCGGTGCGAATGGAGGCGGCTCCGGAAGGCGCCCGTCAGCGAAATCTTGTCCTTCAGCCACGAGGCGTCGACGAAAGCGGGCGCCGGCGTGTCGGGAATGACCTCCAATGCCTCCGCCTCTTGGAAATCGGGCATCTCGAGTGATCCGACGCGCGGCCTGTCCTGCCCGATCTTCTCGCGCTCCAACCATTCGTACTTCAGCGTGTTCAACTCGCGGAAAGTATCCCGGTACCGCGCCATCCGCGCGCAGAACGCGGCGGTCTCGTCCCACCCGTCGCCGAACTCCTTCGCCATCTCCGCCGCAGCCGAGGCGAAGTTTGAGGCCTTGGTGTAGGCGAAGAAGCATTCGAGGACGAAGTACCTCCGGGCGACGAGGCCATCGCCGGAGGCCTGCAACATGCGCGCGACCTTGCCGGGGTTGTCGTTGACGAGCTCCGCCTTCGGCACCTGCTCCTTCCTGTAGAGGATCTTCAGCTTGAGGTAGAAGCCCTCGTAGAAGCTGTTGAAGATCCATCGCCGCGAGCCGCGATGGGAGAGCGTCTCGATCGCGGAGTAGATGAAGGAGAGACCGTCCGACAGGTTGGCGACGACGTGCATGAAGCGAAGGAACGCCTCGCCGTCGCGGGGTTCGTACGGCGGCAGGACCACCTTGAAGGGGATCGGGATCTTCGCTAGCGCCTCCTTGATAAGCTGGCGCGACTTCACGCTCGAGTTCGCGACGGCGTTGTCGAAGAAGCCGTCCGCCATCACGGCGGCCGGGAGCGGCCCGACCCAGTGGCCGACGAGGATGCGGCGGACCAGGTCGTCGTCGCCGACCTTCGCGAGGATCTCCTCCGGCACGATCGTCGGCGGCGCGACGGCGAGCGCGGAGCCGACGAGCGGGAAGGCGGACGTCGCGGAGGCTGGTTCGTTGATCATCGGTGTCCGCGTCTTCCGGATGGCGCCTCCGGCCGCGGCGAGCAGCAGGAGCGGGTTCTTGGTCGGTGCGGCGGCCCCTGCGTCATCAAGTGCCTTGGCGGCGCGTGGGGACTGCCCGTCTCCCGACGCGTCGGCCGGGTCCACAACGTCGGCTCCGTCCGACACGTCGGCGTCGTCGAAGGCTTCAGGCGACGGGTCGGCGGCGTCCTCCGCGTCCTCCTCGTCGTCGAGCACGTAGGCTGGGATGTACTCCGCGACCTTGCGGGTCTGGAAGAGGGGCGCGGGCATGCGCACGGGCGATCGGGTGTGGCCGAAGCCCTCGCGGAGCGCGTGGCAGAGGGCGGCGACCCGGTCGGGGTCGTCGCCCGGAAGGCAATGGGCGACGAGGATGCCGATGGTGCCGGGCAGCTTGTACGGCTCGGTCGTCAGGTCCCGCTCGCCCGGCGTGAACAGCGCCGTCCCGTCAAGCGCGGCGGGACGGTCCGCCTCCGGCACGGGGCGGAACTGCGGAGGGGTGCGGTAGACCGACAGACCCTTGGCGATCTTCTGCTGGCCGTCGAGATGGCCGGAGGAGACGTAGTTGTCCGCAGGTCCCGGCAGACGCACCAGCCGCCCCGGCTCGGTGAGCGTCGGCGTGGGCTGCGTCACCGACCCGCCGTCGAGCTCTGTCCCGGTGGCCGGATCGACGGCCGCGAAGGTGCGGGACTTCCGCGTCACGACGGCCGGCTCGACGGAGTCCTCGATCCGCACCAGCCGAGCGCCCGGCCAGTCTGCGGGAATGTCGAGCGGCCGTCCGTCGAGGACGTGCGGCCCGGCCCATCCCTTGTTGGAGACCGAGGCCCACAGTGTGCGCGCGTGCGCGGCGTCGACCATGACGAGCGGGTTCTCGCCCCGGTCGCAGGCCCCGCCGACGACCTCCGACATGAAGGCCTGGAAGTCGGCCTTCGCGGTCTCGCCGTTGCCGATGCTCGCGCCGTCCCACGCGGCCACCGCCTTGAGGAGGTCGAAGAACGGGAGCGGGTCGAGGAACTCCAGCGTGCCGTCCTTCGGGCGTGCGACCCTCGCCGAGGTGCGACCGGACGCGACGTCGATGGAGACGGACAGGAAGAACGACGCACCCGAGCGGGAGAAGGTGCGGTTCTGGGAGACGACGGAGACGCCGACGATCGAGCGGGGCCGCGTCGCTGCGTCGGGAAACGCGTCGGCGACGTTGGCGGCGACGGGCGACACGATGCCCGAATGCCCGAACATCAGGTCGAGCACCGCCGCCTGGATCCGGTAGAACCACTCGTCGGCCTTGTTGCCCCTCTTGTCGAGGTATTGGACGTTGCAGTCGCCGAAGCGGGCGAGCGACACGCGCCCGGCGATCTTGTTCACCGGGTCGTCCATGAAGCGGGGCGCGTTCACAAGGACGCGGCAGGGGCCAAATTCCTCGAGCAGGCCCTCCGCGAACGGCTTCCAGAGCGAGACGCGGCTCTCGTAGCGCCCCCGGGCGGGCTGGTCGGCGTTGGCGAGCGCCTTGCGCGGGCCGTGCACGCCCTCGGGCAACAGGCGGTGCTCGACGCGCATGCGCCCGGCGAAGAGGGTCGCGGCGACGTCCGCGATGGCGGCGCCCTCGGCGGCGCTGGCCGACAGGACGACGATGGGCGGGACCGCGTCCCCGAAGGCCTGCCTCGCCCGCGCCGTGTTGGCCTCGCGCAGCTCGTCAAACTTGCGCGCCTCGTCGGCGGCCTTCGCGGAGACGACCACGCCGCGTGGTAGGTCGACGCCGTGGAGCATCTGCCAAGCCTCGGCGATGGCCTCGTCGTCGATCTCGTTGTGGCCGAGCGAGCGGGCGATCTCGCCGAGGATGTTAGCGGCCTTCAGCGCCGGGATGTCCTCGCCCGTACGCGACACGCGCTTGGCCGCCGGGACGCTCGTCGCCTCGATGGGTTCGAGAATCCCCGCCATGGCTGCCGCGAGGGCAGCGTGGCAGTCGAGGTGGTCGAGTTCGGTCGAACCGGACGCGACCGCCGGAGCGGGTTCGTAACCCGGCGCATAAGGGACGCCGACGAAGGCGCCGTCCCTCGGGCCGGCCGAGACGAGCGCCGCGAACCCGGTGCCGGGGTCGACGCCGGCCCGAAGCGCCGAAAGGGCGTATGCCGGGTTCTCGGGGTCCTGCACGGCGCCGCGCGAGACGGGGACGTCGAAGGAAACCGCCCGTTGGCCGTCGGGCCCGAACACGACCGAGGAGATCCGCTTCTGCCGTGGGCGCAGGCCCGTCGGCACCTCGGGGCACCAGCGCATGCGCGAGACGTCGAGGCGCACGAACGGGAGGTCGGCGCCCGGCAGCGTCTCGACGGTGAGACGCGCGCGCATCGAGAACCAGCCGGACGACGCCGCGCGGGGGAAGGTCACGAAGTCGATCCAGTTCTCGCGCGCCCTCGAGCGGACGAGGACGCGCACGGGGCCCATGCCGGGGAACAGCTCGGTCCCGGCGACGCGGCGGGCGAGCGCCGAATGGATCGCGTCCCGCATGTCCGGGAAGCCGTTGCCCGCCGCGTCGACGGCAAGGAGGTTGATCGTCCGGCGGTCGGCGCGGGAAAGGCCTCCCGCGGAGGCGAGGCGCGACACCTCGGCGACGAGGCTGTCGGGAAGCCCGCGCTTGGCGGCCCACGGTCCCAGCACCTTCGACGTCCAGGCGCGGACGGCGTGGGTGACGGCGCGGACGGATTCCGCCTCGCCCCCGGCGCACTCCGCGAACGGCGCGGGACCGCCGTCGCGCGCGGGCTGGCCGATGCGGGACAGGTCGGAAGCGACGTAGAGCGGGCTCGGCAACCCGGCGGAGAGGAGGGCGCGCAGCGTCGCGAACGGCAAGCGGTTGCCCGCGGCGTCCCCGCTCGCCTTCGCGGCGGACGCAATGGCGGCGAACGCGTCGACCGCGGCCGGAAGCCAGGAAAGCCGCATGCACTGGGTGTGTTCGGAGGCGCCCTTCACCACCGACAGCCCAAGAACCTCAATGCCCTCGTTCGAGGGGGACGGCTTCTTGACGTAGATCATCGGTCGCGGTCTCCATCTGCGTCGCTCGGAAGGATGAGACCCGCGCAGCGCGAGAGCGGCTCAACGTATGGTAGGTACAGGGCGTCGTAAACCTCGCGGTGGACGGCATCCGGCGAATTTAACAGGCGGTCGAGGATGCCGCTCATCGCGACGAGGTAGCTCGTCCGCGCGGTGTCGGCGCGCGGGTTCCTCGGGTTCATCGATCCCGGCGCCCACGCCGAGTCGACGAAGAGGACCCGCGTCTTGCAGCCGTTGCGCATGGAGCGGCCGATGGTCTGGACGACGTCGATCATCACGTCGGCGACGAAGGCGTCGGTGAGGTCGCCGAGAGTCCCGACGCGCACCGAATGGCGCAGCAGGCGGCGCACGCGGACCATGGCCTCGCGCCGCGCCTGGCGAAGGGCGGCGGCGAGCTGGCCGACATCCGCTGCCGGATGGAAGGTCGCCGCGTCGAAGTCCATGGAGGCCTTGCCGACGATCCCCGCGACGAAGTCGAAGCTCTCCTGCGCCGGATGCGGGCGCGTGAGGAAGGCGACCGTGCCGATGGCCGCCTTGTCGAGGAGCGGTGTGCCCTCGTAGAGCGGGCCGCCGAAGACGACGTTCACGCCGCGCGCGAGCGCCTTCATCGGGAACACGACGGCATCCCAGTCGTCGCGCTCGCCGAGGCGCTCGACCTGCGCGGCGGTGACGTAGTCGCCTTGGTTCTTGTCCGGCACGGTGTCGACGACGGCGACGATGCGTCGGCCCACGCGCTCGTTCACGGCGGCCGCGTGGTCCTTCACGAGGCGGACCTGGTCGTAGCCGTTGACGACGAGCGCGACCTTGCGGCCGGGGTCGAAGCGGTCGGTGGTCAGCGTCTGGATCGGCGGGGCGTCGCCCTTCACGAAGTGGTCGACCATGGCGCGCAGGATGCGGTCGCGGTCCTCGTAGTTCGCGCCGGAGAAGCGGAGCGACCGGGAAGGGTCCTGCGGGTCGGGGATGGGACGGAGGAGGTAGCGAGAGCCGCGCCACCCGTCCTCGGACACCGCGCGCCGCAGGATGTAGTCCGGCCCGACAGGAACGTGGAAGGACGGGCTGTCCCCGAGGAAGGATGTCGCGCTCGTCAGGAGGACGTTCGGCCCGCGTCCCGGCACGTCGTGGCGGAGCATCTCGTGCAGGCGGTAGAGGAAGAGGCGGGGCGCGCCCTCGAAGGTCACGTAGTGGAGCGACAGGCTCTTCCGGCGGCCGCGCTCTTGGAACATGAAGCGGACGCCTGCGAGCCGCCCCGTCACCGCGTCCGGCACGAGGCGGGCGAAGTCGGACGAGACGCCGTCGGTGAAGATGGTCGAGCGGTGGATGCCCTCGGCCATCATGACGTGCTGAGCGGGCAGCAACGACAGGAACTGCATGATGACCGACGAGACGTTCACGAGGAACGAAAACAGGGCGTTGGCCCGTGCCGCCTCAAGTTCATGGTTAGGTTGAACGAAGGCGAAGACCGCCGCGCGGGCGACCTCGACGGCCTCGGCCTTCTGCATGTTCGAGGGGAAGGCGATCCAGTCGGTCAGGGCTTCGACGCAGGCGCGGAAGGTCGTGTCGACCTCGTCGACGCCGCGCCCGACCGCGGCGGCAAGGCGGTCGACGTCGTAGTCCCGCTCGCCCGTCTCGTCGGACTCCTGCGCGCGGAACAGCGCCTGCCGGACGCACGCGTCCCAGAACGACATGATCGTTCCGATCCGCTCGTCCTCGTCTGCGCGCTCCGTGTCCGTCATCGCCGCGCGGCCGGGCAATCCGAAGAGGTCCGCGATCAGGCGGTTGCCCGTGACGAAGGCGTCGTCGTACTCGGCGAGGAAGCGGGAGCCGCTGGTCGCCCGGTCGTTCTGGAGCTGGCGGATCAGGGAGCGGTTGAGGTCCATGAACCGCGTCGCCTTGTTGGCGTAGTCGCTGACGTTCGCACTCGTGCGGTCGTTTTCGCCGAGCGCGAACGGCTTCAGGAGGTCGTCGAGGAGGCGGTTCTCGTAGGAGGACTTGCCGCCCGAGATGCTGATCTCGGCAACGGCTTGGCGGTCCAGCACCGCCTGGATGCCGTCGACCTCGTCGGCGATCACCACGTCGGCCGTTCGGGCAACAGCCTCGAGGTAGCGGGCGTGCTCGGCGGAGAAGTGCGGCGGCAAACGGGTGTCCAGCGACATCACGTGGCCGAGCCACACCTTGCGCTCGGGGAGCTGCCTAGATGCCTTCATGCGACCGCACCACGTCGAGACGGGGCAGAGCGAGACGCTCTCGGACGACTTCGGCTCGCCGTTCGCCTTGAGCCGGGCTTGGAGGACGTTGCCGCATGGCGCGTCGACGTGCGGGAACGGGTCCTCGGGATCATGCGCCTCGTCGAAGCCGCCCAGCGCGCAGTTGACGGACATGAGGTCGGCGAACGGGACGGTGCGTCCGAAGCCCCGCGCGTCGTCTATGGAGGCGATCCGCTCGGCGAGCTTCTGGCTGTGGCGCAGGCGCGTGTCCGGCGACTGGCCCATGAGCAACCCGACGTCGATCCCGTAGGCCGACAGGTCGGACATGAGGTTGAAGGACGTCTCGATGGACGGAAGGAGCACCACCGTCTTTAGGTCGCGGCCGTGGAGCCAGGCGACCATCAGCGTGACAAGCGTGGTCTTTCCCGTCCCTGGGAGGCCGATCAGGTGCTTGAGGCCGTCGAGGCGGATCTCGGTGACGGGCTGGAGGCGCGAGCGGTCGTCGGCCGGCCGGAGGATGTCGACTTTCGGGGCGCCGAGCGCGTCGAAGAGGCGCCGCGACCAGCCCTTGGAGGTCCGGTTGGGATCGGCGGCGTCGATCGCGTCGAACCGCTCGGCGACGCTCTGCAATTCGGCGACCGGGATCGTGACAGGGGCGCGGACGCGGTCGGACAGGTCGTGGACCGGACGGTCGGGAAGGTGGTCGGCGGCCTCGCCGAGGTCCAGCGTGATGCGCCGCGACCCGACACCGGACGGAACCACCGCAAAGGGGCGGTCCGCGTCGGCGATCGCCGCGCCGTGCTCGCGCAGCCCGAGGCCGGCCTCCAGCAGCGAGGCCCACTCCGCGATGCGCGGATCGGCCCCGGCGGCGCGGCGGAACGCGATGCGGCGGGAGCGCGGATCGATGACGTAGGGCTGGTCGATGTAGTTGTCGTCCTCCTCACGCCGGGTCTCCTCCCAGGTCATGAAGTCGTAGACGGCCTGCCGCAGGTCGCTCTCGGACGTGTAGCTCACGCCGAGCTGGCGGAGCGAGAAGGCGGCGCGCGCGAAGGCGGCTGCGCCGGGATGGTCGGTGACGGAGGCGAAGCCCGTCAGGAGGACGGGCACGTTGACGAGGTCCCGCGTCCCGAGGAACGTCTCGGCGGCGGCGCAGAGCCACTGCACGGCGACGACGCTGGAAAAGCCTTCCGGACGCGCCCTCAAGCGGCGAACTCCCTTGCGACGGCCGAGACCGACATGAACTCGATGCCCTCGCGCAGGCCTGAGACGGACGCGGCGGTGGCGAGGTAGTCGCGGTCGATCCGGATCCAGAAGTCCGGGATCGCGACAATGCGGCGGCGGAAGGCGCGCAGGCCCCCGATCCCGTTCGCGAAGCGGTGGCCGATCACGGCGGCGCTCGAGTACGACTTCACGTCGACGCCGACCGCGGTGCCGCCGATCCCGACGTCGGCTGCGTCGCACATCGGGTAGAGCTCGGCGTCGGCGCCCGAGGCCAGCAGTGCGTCGTAGAGCCAGATCTCGGGAAGGCCCGGCCCGACCCAATAGGTCATGATCGAGGGGTCGGCGATGCGCCAGTCGTCGGGCGAGGCGACCTCGTGCTCCGATCCGACCGAGGCGTCGGGGAACGTCATCCGGCACTCGCGGACGGCACAGCGTCCGAGCGGATGCGAGACCCGGTCGCGGTCGGGAAACAACGGCGCGCCGCAGTGGCCGCAGAGGCGAAGCGTGCGCCCGTGGAGGGCGGAAGCGGGAAGGCGGCGGAAGAAGGTCGGGATATCGGTCGCCAGCTCCGGCACATCGTAGGCGAAGGCCAGCACCTCCGTCTTCGTCATGCAGGGATGGCGGACGATCGTCTCGCGGACCTCGCGATAAAGGCGGGGAGCCTCGGTGCCGGAAGCGGCGAGGGCGGTGCGGAGCCGCTCGTGGAAGATGTCCTCGACGACCGAAGCCTCGCCGCCCCCGGAGGCGAGTTCCAGGCAGTCGGCTGTCGGCGACCCGAAGCCGGGATCGACGAGGATGACGGCGCGCTCGGCGCATTCGGCGAAGGGCGCCGGGCCCCATTCGCCCACCGGGCGTGTCGCCAGCGCGGTGAAGGCGTTGGCCTGGGAGGCGATGTCGTGGGGAAAGCCGGACCGGAGCGCGACGGCGGAGACGAGGGCCATGCCGCGCCGCAGCGCCGGAGGCATCGAGGCATCCTGCCGGAGGATGTCCCGGTTGGCCGAAGAGGACCGATGGGCCTCGACCAAGCCCGCCGCCACAACCCTCACCGCAACGCTCGCCCCTGTGGTCAACCTATACACCCGTACGGCATGATCGCCGTTGCTTTCCGTGTCGGATCGAAGTATGGCACTCACAAGATGATGTCAATCCACTCACTAGACCATCTTTTGACCAAGCGGGGCGGCCCGGCGACAGTTCAGCGACTTCGCTGGATCGAGGCCAAGCTCTATTGGTCGGGAGAGATGTCCCGCGGCGACCTTATGAAAAGGTTCGCGATATCGGCCTCGCAGGCCTCAATAGACCTTGCCTCCTACAAGGATGTTGCGCCCGGCAACATCGTCCTCGACCACGCCGACAAGCGGCTGAAGGCAGGCGAGCCGTTCGAGCCAGTCTTTGTCCACGACGCGAGGGCGTGGGTGGAGGAGGAGCGCCAAGCGGGCACGGAGGCGATCGCGGACTGCGTGCGCGCAAGCGACCCGTGGGCCACGGTTCCCACCGACGTCGTCCGCGCCATGATGCGGGCGGCGACCAACCGAAGCTGCGTCTCGGTCCTGTACGTCTCCCTATCGTCCGGCTCGCGCGAACGTCGCCTGCTGTCGCCCCACACCATCGTCGACGTCGGCGACCGCCTGCACGCCCGTGCTTTCGACCACGGCAAGTTGCGCTTCGCCGACTTCGTGCTCGCGCGAATGGACGGGCCGGAGCACGAGGGCGGCGCGCAGTGGGTCGACGGTTCGGCGGACAGCGACTGGAATGAAGAGATTGGCCTAGAGCTCGGACCGAGTGTTGAGCTCGAAGCCGTGCAGGCCGCTACCGCCATGCGGGAGATTGGGCTACCAGCATCGGGCGGCCGGCTGTATGTGCGACGCGCGCTGGCTTTCTACCTCCTCAAGCGTGTCGGCTTCGTCGAGGATCTACACGCCCGATACGTCTGCTCGAACTTTGAGCAGCTATCAGGTATGCTGCCAGAGCCCTACCCAAACACGCCATTGTAGGTTTCAAAGCCATCATAGCCGTGTGGTCCGAAGACGTACTACACATCAATGTCAAGGGATTTCGCAAAACTAGATGCCTTTTGCAGGGCATCAGCTCACCGTACCGCTCACCTACGCAGTTGGTTTTCCGCAAGCAGCGGCGCGAAAGCAGTCATTCCTTCTCGCCTCGACGACCACATTGACGAAGTCAACGAGCGGCTGGGCCATCTTTAAGGTGTTCAGGACCGTTTTGAGCGCTCCTTCGTCCTCAAGTGTGCGGACGCGGTTGGTCATCCCTACTCAAGCGGACGCATTCATCCTTGCGCTCGTTTGATCCCCATTGCCTTCGACGAGGCCGGACTTCAGTAGAGGATTCCTTACGTTGACGACGAACAGCTCGGCGATCCGGAACGGTTCAAATTTCGCATTGTTTCCAGTGCGGACATTGCTATTCACGGTTGCGATCGTTTCGCGCCACGGAGTAACGTTCCAGCGTGATTGCTCAAGCCTTGGTCATTCTCTCCGTGCCGCTTATTTTCGCGAAGGTTTCCAATGAGCAGGGACAACTTGGTGCATCGACTCGCTGAAGCTGGCCTCCGCAACGACAAGGAAGCTTTGCATCGGACGATGAAGGCGCTGGCTTCCGAGGCTAGGGCTGAGCAGAGACGTGGTTTCGCCGACAGGTTGGACGCCTTAGAGGCAGGGACGCCCGAGGTATCTGATCGGCCCAAAGGCCGGCGGGCCTCTTTGTTGCCTGACGATCTGAAAGAGTTCATCCACGAATCGAAGGCCCGCCGTCGGATTTCGGACCTCGTATTAGATCGACCGCTTGAAACCGCGATGAGGGAGTTCGTCGAAGAGTTTTCCCACGCAGCGTTGCTCCGATCACATTCGCTTGAGCCTAAGCACACACTTCTCCTTGTGGGGCCTCCGGGGAACGGCAAAACGAGCTTGGCGGAAGCCCTGGCCTATGAACTGGGACTCACGTTCTTACGCGTACGGTATGACGGTCTCATCGGCAGTTACATGGGTGAGACCGCCGGGCGCCTGAGACGCGTGATGGAGTTCGCCTCGAGGACGCCGTGCCTACTGTTCTTTGACGAGTTCGATGCGCTCGGGAAGAAGCGCGGTGATTATAACGACATGGGAGAGATCAAGCGTGTCGTCAGTTCGTTGATCCTCCTGATGGACGAGACACCATCGCATACTGTGGTCGTCTGTGCCTCGAACCATCCCCAACTCTTGGATCAAGCACTATGGCGCAGGTTCGAGGTAAAGCTTCAGGTCGGTCTGCCTGGGTCCCGCGAACTTGGCAAGCTGTACACGCGCCTTCAGGCTTCCGTTCGCGATGACCTTGGTATTGCACGCGACGAATTCGTCCGAATTCTAACCGGCGAAAGCTACTCGACCGTTGAGGCAATAGGCCTTGACGTACGACGTAGGATGGTGATTGGCATGGGGGCTACAACCGCAGCAGAGGCAGTTCAGTCTGTCCTCGATAGGCGGTCGCACAACTCCGACGCGCGCCTCCTGGGAGACACTGAGAATGAGCCGGCGGCCTCTCATCCGGTTAAACCGCCAGCAGGCGGTCGCAGACAGAATACCCGGCGCAAGGCGGGCCAGGCCCCCACGTAGGCTGGGGGTTGAAGAGCAGGCAGAAAGGCAGGGTCAGAGGTTCGCCGAAATCGAGGCCAACCTAGCTCGCATCGAAGCGGGAGCCCAGGTGTCGCTGGATCCGTCAGCCGTAGCGCCGGACCGCGTAATGGTGATCGAGACCGCGTGGACATTGCCTGAACTTGCTGCGGCCGCGAGGGACGCAGGATTCGAATGGTTCGCCGAACGCCTGCCCGAGCGGGATGACGAGCCGGACGAAATCGAGGATGACAGGGAAGCGGGAGGGGCCGTCGTCTACGTCACCCTGCCGTCCGCACCAGCATTGACAACGATGTTGTCGAAGTGGCGAAGGTATGTCGCCGGCGAGCCCCGACCCTCCCTGCGCGACCGCGACCCGGATGGGCGGTGGTGGGACCTGTTTGGCTACCTAACGGACGTCCGGACGTGGTCAGCCAAGGACCGGGTGGATCCGTCCCTAGCTGCATACGTCGCACGCGAGCGCGAGCGCAATCCCGGTGCCCCTGTGTTGGTCGAGCTGGACCTTTGGTTCCGCGCGGACGAGGAGGAACGGTTTCTCGCCGAGGCGGAGATCGTCCGCCAAGTCGGGGAAATGGGAGGGCGCATTACCGACCGGGCGCTAATACCGGAGATCGAGTACCATGCCCTGATGGTTGAGGTAACAGCGGAACAGGCAGAGGGCACCGCTCGCCGAACCGGCGCGCTCGCGACCGCTCAAGCGCTGATGACGGTCAAGCCGCAGTCGGTGGTGCGCCGCCGATTCCCCGCCGAAGCAGAAGCACTGCCCTACGGCACGTCCGTCCCTCCTGCGACCACGGGCCCCGCCCATGCGGCGCTCCTCGACGGCTATCCCGTCGCGTCCCACACGCTCTTGGCGGGCCGGGTGAACGTCGAGGAGGTTGACGTGAACAGCGCCGCGGCTCCGATCGATACTCGCTACCATGGTACCGCGATGGCCTCGTTGATTCTGCATGGCGACCTTCACGGCGGAGGCGAACCGCTGGCGAGTCCTTTGGCCGTGGTCCCAATACTGGCATCGGACGACGCCGGCTTGGAAACGACACCTTACGGCAAGCTGCCAATGGCACTTGTGCATCGCGCAGTGACGGCTTTGGTGGAAGGGCTGGACGGCACGGACCCGTTGGCGCCCGACGTTGTAGTCATTAACCATTCGGTTTGCGACGCGGAGGGCCCGTTCGTTCGGCAACCGTCGGCATGGGCGCGGCTGATCGACCACCTCGCGTATCGCCACGACCTTCTCTTCGTCGTCAGCGCCGGTAACATCGAGACGCCTTTCGCGATCGGAGGGTACGCCTCGCGGGCAGAAGCGGTAGCAGCGGACGAGTTGGCCCTCCAGTCGTCGATCCTGAACTCACTCGAACGATCGACAGGAACGCGTGGAATCCTGTGTCCTGCGGAGGCAGTGAACGCGCTGACTGTCGGGGCGGTCCATGAAGACGGGTCTAATGGAAATCCAGGCGCCCACCATGACCCATTTCCCCCGTTCGGCATGACCAACGTCGGCTCCGCCGTCGGTTTCGGCTTCAACAGGTCTATCAAGCCCGACATTGTCGAGGCTGGCGGACGCCAGTTCGTGACGATCGCCGAAAATGACGATGGCGCCGTCTATGCGTTTGCGAGCGACGGGGGTAGCGCTGGACAACTCGCCGCGGGTCCGGATGCCTATGGCGGCTCTAACACGATGACGTTCAGGTCCTCGGGTACGAGCAATGCTGCCGCCCTGACCACCCGCGCCGCCGTCCAAGTCCTTGAACTGGCGCGGGAGGCATTCGAGGAGTCCGGAGAGGACTGGCGCGGGTGTGGCCGCAGGGCTGTCCTCTTGAAGGCCTTACTGGTGCACGGCGCAAGCTGGGGACGGACCGGGTTGGTCCTTGACGGCTCCTTCCCGCCTGCCGGGGTGCGGCAATGGAGTCGGCGACGACAGGCCATCGCACGCTTCCTTGGCCTCGGGCGTCCCGCGCATGCGGAGATGACGGACGCAGGTGCGCACCGCGCGACTCTGATCGCACACGACCGCATCAGCGCGAACGAACTCCATGAGTACCGGATTCCTATTCCTCCGTCTCTTGTCAACAACCGCGAATTGCGGCGCGTCACGGTCACCCTTTGTTGGACAACCGACACACGGTCGACGATGGCGTACCGGAACGTGGCGCTAGACGTCGTCGACAAGAACGGCAGGCGTAAGTTCTGGAAAGGCGTTAAGGCGGTGCCGCAGCCTCATCCTGACGCAATGCGTCGCGGGAACACTTTCCACACGGTGATGGAAGGTGAAAACCGTATCCGAACCGTAGATCTCGACGGCATCTTCTTAGGTGTCCAAGCCCGGTCGCTCGACGGCAACGGGAATCCGGTTGGCGTGCCTTACGCGCTTATCGTAACGCTTGAACTCGCTGCCTCGTCGAGAAGCGACGTCCATACCGAGCTCAGAAACGCTATCCGGAACCGTGAGGCCGCGCGGCCTCGCGCCGGCAGGGAATGACACGGATGCCGAACAAGCAGATACCGCTCCATTCGTGGCCCGCTCACGAGGTGAAGGCCTATCTGGAGGGTATCGGCGAGCCGGTGCCGGCGGCTCGCGCACGCGGTATGGGCCTCAATCCGTTCGGTACTAAGAAGTGGAAGTATTCCGGCATGGTGATCGGTTACGTTTCACCGGGCGGTACTGGGAGGCGACCTGTTGTTGGCGTCCAGGACGTGCAGCCCGAACGCGAGCTCATCGGCACGCGCATCAAGCTGACGATGGACGGCCTCTATGTGCATGACTATCCGGGCGGCGGTCCCCACCGCGTGCTCTGTGAATTTTCGGGCCGGAACCAGACGGACAGCGAAGCTGAAGACCTAAAGTTTGCCTGCGAGGTTACATGCGGTGCGGAACAACGCGCCGCTATAAACGGCAAACCTATCTTCCATGGGCTTGTCGTAGGACCGAACGGGATCTCGTTTTCGGGAAAGACCATCAACGTCCGCAGCAAGACGGACGACCAAATCTTGACCGTCCTCAACT
Organism: Aureimonas pseudogalii; assembly: GCF_014196835.1. Taxonomy (GTDB): domain Bacteria; phylum Pseudomonadota; class Alphaproteobacteria; order Rhizobiales; family Rhizobiaceae; genus Aureimonas; species Aureimonas pseudogalii. The sequence continues at coordinate 1,361,770 of NZ_JACIEK010000001.1, read as the reverse complement.
CCGGCGCCTTCTCCAGTGGGCTGTCCCTGCTATCCAGCGTTCAGCCCGCGCTGAAGCCGTTCGTCGGGCTTGCCACAGGGTTCATCCAGACTGCACTCTCGCGCAGCGAGAACGCGATGGTGCAAGACTTCAACCTCGGCCTGGATTTCGATGGCGCGGCATCCTCGGCGAGGTTGCGGTTGGGCACCTACATCGTCATCCAAGCTCCGAACGCTCCCTGGAACTGGGACTTTTTCGAATGGGAGTCGGCCACGCAGGCCATTTACGACAAGGGTTCCGGCAATGCGCTCCGGCTAAATTACATGACGTTCGGCATATCGCCGTTCATGTGACATGCAAGGCTAGAGCGGTGCAGGCGTGGCTAGGTAGATTTTGGCGATGCTGTAGGCGTGATCAGCAGTATCCGGCAGAAATCCACTTCTTATGCACAAACGTGCCGCAGGGGGATGCCTTGTTCGTGGGGGGGGTTCCCAAGGGAGGCGACGGAAGTCTTTCTCGACGGACAAGCGTCGGCCTTCGTCTTCTCTGGGGTATGTTGCCGCCGATGCTCTACTATCGTGAGAAGCTTCAGCGACCGATCAAGAGAATCGATTGCCGACGAACGAAGATCGCGGTGGCCAGGATCTGCCGCAACGGTAGGCAGAAACGCACGAGACCTTCACCGAAATTCAAAGCATTACCTGTTCTGGGATCGCTTTGGAAGGTATGGCAAGGGAGGCGACAAGGGCAAGGTCGAAGGGCTTGTGATGTGTGCCCGGTCGAACCTCATGACGCCATTACCGCGCGCCACCAGCTTTCATGATCCAAACGCCATGCTGGCGGATCGCTGCTGGCAACGACAGGGGCGAGATCGCCGGACGTCATGCCGAGACGATCGCCGCACGCCTCGTTGCCGATCTCGCCACCATCCGGTATCTGGCCGCGGTGGCGCCTGAACCGTGCGAGAAGCGGGCAGCACACCTGCTGTGCTCGTGCGCCATTCATCGGAAGTCCCGTGTCTTGACCCGGATCTCGTCGATGTGCTGGTGCGGATCGGCCATGACCTTCGGCGTCGGCATCCAAGGAGCCGCAGGTGCGCTGACTGATGCGGTTCCCTCTCCGGTCCTGCCCCGGAGCCCGACAGTGGCGAAGTCGCCTGACAGATCGGTAAAGGCATGCGCGATCAGGTGCACGACCTCCCCTTCCCGCTGGACCCGCCCCCGGACACCGATCATCCCGGCCCCGAGCACCGTTCGACGGTTCGCCTCGAACACCTTCGTCCAGACTACGAGATTGGCCACCCCCGTCTCGTCCTCAATGGTGATGAACATGACGCCCTTGGCCGAGCCCGGTCGCTGACGCACCAGGACGAGCCCGGCAACCTCGACCCAGCGCCGATCCCGCGAGGCCATCGCTTCCGCGCAGGTGATCATCCGCCGTCGTTGAAGATCGGTTCGCAGGAAGGAGACCGGGTGCTGGCGAAGCGTCAGTCCAACATGGCCGTAGTCCTCGACGACTTCGCGACCGGCCGGCATCTCCCGCAGCCGGACCACCGGCTCGATCTGTTCGGGTGGTCGTCCCGCCTCGCGGTCGGCAGCCGCGGCGAAGAGCGGGAGCGGCTCGTCCCGCAGTCCCTTGAGCGTCCAGAGGGCATCCCGGCGGGAAACGCCGAGCGACGATCGGAACGCGTCGGCTTCGGCCAGTTCGACCAAGGTCGCCGACGGAATCCTCACCCGCCGCCAGACGTCGTCGACCGAACCGAACGGCTCGCCGCCACGCGCTGCGATCAGGCGCCCCGCCTCGGCGTTGGCGAGCCCCCTCACCATGCGAAGACCAAGCCGAACGGCGAAGCGCCCGTCATCGGAAGACTTCTCCGATCCCGGCTCCAGCGTGCAGTCCCAGCGGCTGGCGTTGACGCAGACGGGCCGGACCTCAATCCCGTGGTCCTGTGCATCCCTGACGATCTGGGCCGGGGCGTAGAAGCCCATCGGCTGGGCGTTCAGGAGCGCGGCGCAGAAGACGTCGGGGTGCCAGCACTTCAGCCAGGATGAGGCATAGGCGATGAGCGCGAAGCTTGCCGCGTGGCTCTCCGGGAAGCCGTAGGATCCGAAGCCCTCGAGCTGGCGGAAGGTGCGCTCGGCGAACTCGCGTTCGTAGCCGTTCGCCACCATCCCCTCGACCAGCTTGTCCCGGAAGTGAGAGACGCCGCCGGTGAACTTGAACGTCGCCATGGCCCGGCGAAGCTGGTCGGCCTCGCCCGGCGTGAACCCCGCGCATTCGATGGCGACCCGCATCGCCTGTTCCTGGAACAGCGGCACGCCGAGCGTCTTGCCGAGCACCTTCTCCAGTTCAGGCTTGGGGAAGATGACATCCTCCTTGCCCTCGCGGCGCCGAAGGTAGGGATGGACCATGTCGCCCTGGATCGGGCCGGGCCGCACGATCGCGACCTCGATGACGAGATCGTAGAAGGTCCGCGGCTTCATCCTCGGCAACATCGCCATCTGGGCGCGGCTTTCGATCTGGAAGGTGCCGAGCGTGTCGGCCCGCCGGATCATCGCGTAAGTCCGCGGATCCTCGGCCGGGACGCTGGCGAGGTCGAGATCGATCCCCTTGTGTTCGGATAAGAGGTCGAAGCCGCGACGCATGGCTGACAGCATGCCGAGCGCCAGCACGTCGACCTTCATGAACTTAAGGGCGTCGATGTCGTCCTTGTCCCATTCGATAACCTGACGATCCGCCATGGCGGCTGGCTCGATTGGAACGAGCTCGTCCAGACGGTCCCGGGTCAGGACGAAGCCGCCGGGGTGCTGCGACAGGTGGCGAGGGAAGCCGACGAGCTGGCCCGCTAGATCCAGCGCCAGACGAAGACGTCGGTCCTCAAGGTTGAGGTTGATGCTTGCCGCATGCTTCTCGTCGATGTCCTCCGACCAGCCCCAGACCTGCGACGACAGCGTCTTTGTCAAATCCTCGGGCAGGCCGAGCGCCTTGCCGACGTCGCGCAGCGCGCCCTTGGCCCGGTAGCGGATGACGGTGGAGCAGAGCGCCGCACGGTCGCGTCCATAGGTCTCGTAGACCCATTGGATGACCTCCTCACGCCGCTCGTGCTCGAAGTCGACGTCGATGTCGGGCGGCTCGCGGCGCTCTTCCGAGACGAAGCGCTCGAACAGCAAGTCGTTGCGGTCGGGATCGATCGAGGTGATGCCGAGGACGTAGCAGACTGCGGAGTTCGCCGCCGAGCCCCGTCCCTGGCAGAGGATGCCCCGGGACCTGGCGAAGCGGACGATGGCGTTCACCGTCAGGAAGTACGGGGCGTAGTCCAGCTTCTCGATCAGCCGCAGCTCGTGCTCGAGATTGCGCGTCACATCCGATGGCAGACCCTCCGGATAGCGGTCCGCAGCACCATCCCAGGTCAGCTTCGTCAGCGCCTCCTGCGGGGTCAGGTCGGGGAACTCCCGCTCCTCGGGGTACTGGTAGGCAAGCTCCGACAACGAGAAGCGGCATCGATCAGCGATTTCGACCGTTCGGGCCAGTGCCTCGGGATAGCGGGCGAAGAGGCGATGCATCTCCTCGGGCGGCTTCAGGTAGCGATCGGCATGGCGTTCGCGCCGGAACCCGGCGTCGTCGATCGAGACGCCATGGCGGATGCAGGTGACGACGTCCTGAAGGATCCGGCGGTCGGGTTCGTGGAAGAGAACGTCGTTGGTGACCACCGCGGGGACGCGCTGTGCCATCGCCAGATTGGCGAGTTCATGAAGCCGGAGCTGGTCGTTGGGCCGGCGGCGAAGCGTCAGCGCCATGTAGGCGCGTTCCCCGAACCGATCGCGCAGGCGCCGGAGCTGGCGGGCGAGATCGTCGTCCGCCTCGTCGGGCACGAGGACCGCGATCATCCCCTCGCCGTGCGCGACAAGGTCGTCGAAGGACAGGACACAGCGAGCCTTGCCACCGCGCTTCTTCCCGAGCGAGAGAAGGCGGCAGAGGCGGGCATAGGCATCGCGTGTTGTCGGGTAGACGAGGATGGGCAACCCGTCGACCAGGTCGAGACGGCAACCAACGATCGCCCGGACCCCCGTCGTCGTGGCAGCCTCGTGCGCCCGGACGATGCCGGCGACGCTGTTGCGGTCGACGACGGCCAGCGCCCCAATGCCCATGAGGCTTGCCGTCGCGAACAGCTCCTCGCAGGACGAGGCTCCGCGCAGGAACGAAAAGTGCGAGGTGACCTGAAGCTCGCAGTAGCGAAGCGCGCCCTCAGCCATGGAACTCGGCTTCCCGGATCGGGCGCCCCATCATCCGAAGATGCCGTGCAGGAACCAGCGGTGCGATCCGGTCTCGGGGTGCTCGCCGTCGCCGGCCCGGAAGATCCAGTACCGCTCGCCGGCGTCGTCCTCGACGCGGAAGTAGTCGCGGACCGTCGCCAGCTCGGCATCGCGCTTCCACCACTCGCCGAACACGCGTTCGGGTCCGTCCGCCCGGCGCACGCGCCGGCGCTGGCCGCGCCAGGAGAACCAGACGGGCGGATGGTCGGGCAGCAGCGCCATCGTCTCGACGGGCTCGGGGCGCGGCAGGAGGCGGGACGGTCGCGGCCAGTGATCGACCCACGAAGCGCCGTCGTCGAGCGACAGCGGCTCCACCCGCACCACCGAACGCTCGGGCACGTCGCTGGCCTGCGGGGCGAAGCGGTAAAGGCGGCGTTCACCGATGCGGTTGGCGAGGATGTCGATGAGCCCGGAGACGTTGGCCTCCGGCTCCTCGACCAGCGACGAGACGACCTGGCTGGCAACGAGCGGCTCGGCTAGCGTCGCGGCGAGGCTCATCACCTCGATCCCGAAGCCGGGATCGATCGTCTCGATCCGCGCAGTCAGTAGCCGCGTCAGGCGCCGCAGGTCGCGCTCAGGCTGGCTGGTGCCGATCCGGATAACCTGACGGACGTTGTCGACGCGCTCCATCAGGAGGTCGAGACGCCGAGCACCAAGGCCCTTCAGCTCCAGTGCCGCCACAAGGTCCGCGACGAGCTTGCCCGTATACCGCGCAATGGTCTCGGCCGCCGCGATCGGCTCGCCAAAGACGCGCCGGACCTCGACGAGGTCGGGCGAACGGACGGGATCGAGGGGTTCGGGCAGAACGCCGAACGCCTGGTCGAGCCGGCGGCCGAGTTGCGGGCCGAAGCGCAGGGTCAGAGGTGCACGCGGCTGGGCGGCCACGTCACCGACCGTAGCGAACCCGAGGACGTGGAGGTCGGACAGAAGGCGTGGCTCAAGGCGAAGGGCCGCAAGGCGCAGGCCGCTCAGGGCTTCGCGCGCGTGACCTGGCTCCACGATCACCATCGCTGCCCCGGCATGTCGGGCGGCCGCATTTGCGGCGCCCCACGTGTCGGCGATTGCCGCCCTCGCCTCGATGCCGGATGCGGTGAAGCGATCGACGAGGGAGCGCAGCAACGCCTCCTCGCCGCCGTGCAGATGGTCGGTGCCCGTCGTGTCGACGACGATGCCGTCGGGCGGATCAGCGGCCACCAACGGCGAGAAGCGCAGCGCCCAGACGGCAAGACGTTCGAGGGCATCGGCGTCGCCCGCAGCATCCGCGTCGATCACCGCCAGTCCCGGGACGAGCGCCTGCGCCTTCGTGGCGGGCATGCCGACCGACAGTCCGGCAGCCTCGGCGAGACGGTCGGCAGCCACGACGACACGCCGGTTGCCGTCCCGTCCGACGAGGACAAGCGGCGTGTCAGCGGGCGGCGCGGCGCCCGGCGACTTGCGGCGCAGCCGATCGGTCGGCCACCTCGGCAGGTAGAGCGAGACGACCCTTGCCATCGCAGGCCTCCACTTCGAAGTCGGCACATTCGCCGGCCCGGCATCGGACGAGTTCAAGAAGCCACCGGGCGCGGCCGACGCCGGGAACCGGAAGGCGCAGGGACGGAACAGCGGAGACCCGCCATCGCGTGACGGAGGCCGTCGGCTGACCGAAGTCGGCGGCTTCGGTCTGACGTCGCCATCGGCGCACCGCGAGTGCCATCGTGCCCGTGCCCTCGGCCGCGAGTTGCAGGCGACGGGACGAGGTCATCGACAGCTTGGCCACCTCGGCGACGACGGCACCCAGCCCACCATGGCGAAGGCCGTCCTCGAAGCAGGCGAGCAGGGCCTTCTCGTCACCGGCCTCGACGTAGATGACGCGGCCGGGCGCGAGGCCCGCTTGGGCGATGGCGGGCGCGAACAGGTCCTGACGGGTGACGCACCACAGGATCTTGCCCTTGGTCCGCGCCGCGATCCCGGCGGTGAACAGGGCCGCGGCTGCCCCGTCCACCGCACCGTTCCCGCCGCCAGCCACTTCGTGCAGGGCGCCGACCGCCAACCCGCCGCCGGGGAGCCGTTCGTCGATCGGCGCGAGCCCGAACGGAAGGGTCTTGCGGTCACGCGACGCGACGCCCTCGAGGCGGCGGACGCGCTCGCGCAGGTCGGCAAGCGCTGGGTCGGTTGGCTTTTGCATCATGACGGCACGACAGGAACCCGATCCCAAACGAGACTCACCGGGAGAATATGTTCCTGCTTTGTTCGATGACGAGCCCTGAGTCAACGATTGCCGTTTGGCTGTCCCCAGTCCTCTTAGTGCACCGACCTGCAAACACTCCATTCTAGTGCACACGGCGGCGAGTTTGACGAAGTTCGATCGAAAGGGGGCTCCGAAAGATTCCGGCGCCTGCCTACCTCATGACCAACAACCTTTATCGTGACAGCGCGGTGTATTCCCAATGCCATCGTGCAGCCAACCGCGCTTGTGTCCGCCTCTGATCCGGCTCGACCGAACTCAAGCCGTACGGCACGTAAAGCGCTCTAAACCATTTTTCAGAAGCACAACCTTAAGGTGTTTCAACGAGCGAGGATTCGTAGGCCTGCCGAAACGATCGAATCCTTTTTCGAAAGAATTCAAACGTCCAAGAAAGGCATTGAATCCCTACGTTGAAGGGCCTTCGCTGCCTGCCGTCGGCACAGGAGCAGCTTAGAACATCAACCGTTCGGTTGGTGGGCGCTTCGAACTCGATCACGTAAAACGTTGGCATGTCGCACGCAAAGCGTGCAACCCACGGCATTTGCGGGATGAGCTGTAGCTTTGGACGATGGAGGCTAGATCAAAGATGGAAGGCGCGACCAAAGCGCAGGACGTGACCAACGTCACTGTCAAAGACGAAAGGGCAATATGCCACCCAGACTATGGCACCTTCATCGTGGCGGACGTTAAGGTCTGTCGCCTCGTTCGCATTTTCAGGAACGGCCGGATGGTGCCTGTCCGGCTAGAGCGAACCATCCCGTTGCTCTTCATTCGTGGCGTGGATGGCGAGGCCACCGTCGTGCGCGAGGTCCTACAGTGGGTCTGGATGTTGGACGGGAAGGGCCGCAAGGACCTTCGGCAAAAGGCGGCAGCGCTTGGCCTTCTCTACGAGTACAGCGTCAAGGTCGCGGGGTGGGGCCTTTGGGACGCGGTCGAGGCCGATCTCCTCGTGCAGAACTTCTTGGCGTGCCGGCTGGGAATGGCGCAGGCGCGGGACGTTGAGACACAAGCACTCCCGCTGTGGCGTCCGGTCTGCCTTGACGTGGCACGGCAGGACTTCAACGCCGTGCGTGAGTTCGCAGTCTATTCTCGCAGCGTCGAAGGGCCGATGTCCTGGTTGGGTGAGCAGCTCGCGAGGTCGGCTGCTTTCGCGTTTCCGAAGCGCCGCAGGCATGAGCCGCTCGACGACTTCTTGGTACATCTCGAGCCATATCGCGCCCGGCTGAGGGATTTGGCGGCACCCGATCCAAGGTTCCCAACGACCTTCAGCTCGCCGCTTCGCATGAAGAGCCACTCGACCAAAGGGGATCTCACACTCAGCCAGGTCATCGAGCTTATTGAACAGGAGCCCAATCCCGTGTTTCGAGCGCTATGGCTACTGTTGGCCTATGGCGGCATCCGCGTATCCGAGGCGCTGAACGCATGGAACGTGGACATCTTGCCTGGTCACATGAGCAGGTTCTTCGGCAGTGCAGACATGACCGGGACCCCACTTGTCCTGTTGGCTCACCCGACGAACTCCCGATACCTCGGCGACCCTTCGGCCAGCGTTCGCACAGGGCCCACCCGTGAAACGCACTTGAAACGGAGGTTCGGGATCGATGCACGGCCCCTGCTTCCGAAGAAGGACGGCCTCTACGCGGGATGGAAAGGAATGATCCCATACGAAGGGCGTCACGGCGACGGCTTCGTTTACTGGATCGACCCCGACCAAGCCCAGCAATTCCACCGGCTGGTCGGCCGGGTCCGCGACATCCGCCGGGAAGCCGGCAGTGACCTGCGGCACCCCTACTTCTTCGTCAACGGCGTCGACCCCGAAACCAGGGGGGACGCGCTCCGGATGAAGAACGTCGAGGCAGCCTTCAGACGAGCCTGTGACCGTGTGGGTCTCACCGTCGGACGCAGCGTGCCGACCGTCCACTGGATGAGACACTTCTACAAAGCCACAGCGAAGCACCAGCTTGGGCTCAAGGACTCCGACATCCAGATCATAATGCACCACGCCTCCCTCGCATCACAGGAGGACTACGGGAAGCGGGCGCTCGACGTTCACCAGACCCTGTCCAGGCTTTTCGGAACATCTCATGCGGCTTGAGTTCAGGAACGAGCGCAACGTCCATTTCGCTGATGCCGAGCCGGGCGTTTACGCCAACCTTTCGGATGACACGGTCGTCGTCATCCGCATGCCCGACCACCTTGAATTGCTTCGGCTGTGGGGTGAGTTCCAGCGCCATGCGATGGGCTTGCTTGGCGAGCTGTGGTCGATGACGAACGGCGAGATCACGGATCGGTGGGGGAACCTCGGCTTTGCCGATGGCTTTGATCCCGACGAACTGTTCGGCTTCAGGAAAGGAGGTAGGAACCCGCCTCGCTTAGCCTTTCTGAAGGAGCAGGTTGTAGTCGACGCACTGGTTGAAATCGGGGCCGCCGTTGAACGAACGGTCCAGGGGCAGAAACGTCAGAGGCTGCGGAAGGTTCAAGGTGGCCTGTCAGGCATCCTCGAGGCATTGTCCCGCGAAGGTCAGCTCGCGGTGATCCGTTCGGTGACCAAGAAGCAAAATGACCTTGAATGGGTGCTGAAGACCGATCAGCGTGCCCTTTTGGGAACTCGAATGATGGACGACCTTCTGGGGTCGCACGCTGCGCCAGCCGAGGCGCTTGGGGCGTTGGCTAACGCCGCCGAGGCTTCGCTGCTTGCCACAGCCGGGCAAAAGACGGTTGAAGAAGTAGGAGCTAAGAACGGGATCGTCTACGCGCCTGTTTGGTTCTCCCACTACTTGGTCGCGCGTGGGGTATGGGTCTGGCCGATTGGCGTTGCACGGTACCTCCGCGCCCGGTATCCCAAAAATCTAATCCCGTTCTGTCTTATGCTGTCCGTACCGTCGCACAACCGCTCACTAGCCGAGCAGATTCTTAGCTTGTCCGCCGCCGGCCGAGGAACATCGAACGGGTGCGCCGCTACAGCGTTCCTCTATACAACGTTTGCTAGCAACGCTTGGTGTGAACCGAAGTTCGCCCCCACCTGTCTTGCCGCGATGAAAGGCTGGATGCAAACATACGGATCATCGAATGCCCTGATGTCCGGCGGCATCAACCGGGTCTACCAGTTAGCGGCGACGCACTTCAACATTGACTTCGCGGCGACGCCCACCCATCCCATCTTCACAGTCGGCCTTCGTATTGCCAAGTCCGGCGTCGATCTTTTCAACTGGTGCGTCAACCCTAGCCACCGCAACACCGAGAAGGCTGCCGCTTGTCTCAAAGCTGAAGTCACTTCGATACCAGAACACGTACGGGACTGGGCATTTTACCTGCGGGATGCGCTTCCCTTGCTTGGGGTTGAAAGCCTTTCTAACCCGGTTACTGTTTGTAACGCTTGGCTAATCTATCTCTTAACGCTGTCGGAAACCATGGCGCCGCGAGATATGTCGGAAGTAGTTCGAACTCTGCATGTCAACGACGGATCAGGGAACCCTCCGCCTTCGACTTTCGTAGGCTTCCTGTCGAAGAACCGGGAGTTTTTCGGGGAGAGTGTTCACGGACGTGCGATTTCTCAACTCGCCAACCTTTGGAATCGTATTGCCATACGGGATGGGTTTTCTGGTCTCCGCTCATGTCCATTCGATGCCAAAATGGACACAGAGAAGGCTGAGCCTCGTGGAACCCGGACGAACCGTCCGGCGATGGATTTGGCAGTTCTGTCGATTATTGCCACCGAGCATCGACGGGACGGATACGCGCTCGCGCGAAGCCGCAAAGCTGGCAAGCATTACTACACCGTCCTTGAGGAAGGCGCTACCAAGGCGAAAACGGTCTTCTGGCCGGCGGTGCCCCTAATCGTTGACATCATCCTCCATTCACCGGCCCGGCTGTCGAGCGTCAGATGGTTGGATAGCGGAGAGCGGGACGAATTCGTCGTTGATATCGACGGCCTTCGCGAACTTCCCAATACATCGCCTGATGCGACGCTCGAAAGGAAGGAAGGGTTCCTGCGATTGTATAAGCTGGGCCATGGCGAGGGCCAGACAGCGCTCGGAATGTTCTTCAACACGGACAAGATCCTGCGCGAGCACGAAATCGAGTTCATCGCTCCGCATCTTCCTGCCGCTGTCCAAGAAATGGTCGAGCTTCAGCGGCGATACAATCCGATGCGGTCACCGATTATCCCTAAGGACCCGGAGATGGGAATGGAGAGGCTGGCGTTGGGCAGAAAACGTGCGACCTATCCTTTGTTTCGCCTGCCCGACGCAAGGCGGGTCTATCCGCCATCTTCGAGTTCGGTGATGTTCTACTGGCGTGCACTACTCAAACACTGCCAACCGTTGGTGGACACGCATCTTGGGTATCACTACCCCCTACTCGACGAGAACGGATTGGCTCACTTCGACATGCACTCGATGCGGGTGACCGCCGCCACCGCCATGTTCGATGCAGACGAGGAGGATCATACCATTCAGAAGGCGCTTGGGCACGCTACGGTCGGTATGTCCATGCGCTACCGGGCCATTTCCTCGAAGCAAGTGCACGATGCCATGGTGCGCCTCATGGCAGCGCGCAAGGAAGTGGTCGAGCGAGCCGCACGCAATGAGCCGGGTGCTCTGGCCGAGCTTGCAGCCGAAGCTGTGCATGTCCGCGAGGACGACAGTATCGGCGCGGACCGCGTCATGCAGTACGCCGGCAGTCAAATCGGCTTCTTGGATTTCTTCGCTCACGGGGTCTGCGTCGGCGGGTCGTGCGAGACCGGAGGGAAGCGCCTGTCTGCGAAGAAGTATGGTCCCGTGTGGCGACACCGGGCATGCGGCGCGGGCTGCCGCTTCCGCCTGTCCGGCCCTCGCTTTCTGAGTGGTTTGGTCTTCCGCTACAACGCTTTGTCGATGGAGTACCAGATCTCCAGCAACCGAGACCGCGAAGTAAATCGGCAGATCCGGGAGCTCGAGGACGAAGACAAGCCGGTTGCTCATTTGAGGAGCGTAACCCGGAAGAACGTAGAGTTCCGTGCAGCCATTCTCGCAGAGATGCAGGCGGAGAGCGAACTCATCGCAAAGTGTGTCGCTATGTTGCAAGAGCCACGTGAGGGCATCGACGCGCGAACTCTCGTCTTGGCCGGAACGGAGGCTTCGCTGGCGGATATCGAGATCCGCCTAGAGGAAATGCATGAATTAGAGCTCGCGCATCGTCTTCTGTCGGAAGCGAAGATCGTGACAGCCGCGGCTGTGGACGTTCCGCCAGGAACAGCGGAATTGCTGTCCGGGGGACTTCGCAAAATCGTAGACGCCTCCGGGATGCGCGGGATGATTGCCGGCTCCGGTCTCGAAAAGGAGGCTGAGCTCCTCGACTTGCTTGGAGAGTTCCTATTCAGCCAAGGCGCGGACATCGAGCAGGTCGAGAAGCTCTTGGTGGAAGGCGCGAGCCAAGACGACCTTCGACAGATCGGCCAGATCCTCGAAGGGCGTCAGCCCGCAGCTAAAGGCGAGAGTGATGACGGTTCGGAAGGGTCGGTGTTTTGAGCGGCGGCCGAACCGCGGAGGGCAAAGAGCCGCCCTCGACGGCAACCGCACTCATGACTCGGCTTGTAGAGGAGGCGCGCAGGACTCCGAGGCCCGAAGTGCGGTTAGGCACGCTGGAACGACTGCGGATGGCGTGCGACGCCATCCTGTCTGGCGAGGCCCTCAAGTTGGCAAAACGGCTCGATCCGGTCCGTGCCATACAATTCAGCCGTCAGCCACTACGCCTGAACCCGTCTCTTATTGAGGCGTACGTACGACTTCGCCTTCGCGAGACTTCGGGGACCGGGATATGGACAGGTCCTACCGCCCCGTTCATCAGACAGGACGAAGGGCTGAGAGGGTACGTCCGTGCTAGACTGGCGGAGGAGACCGTGTCTCGAGGCCCACACCTGCCAGCGAAGCGGAAAGCGAGCTACGAGCGTTCGCTCGCGGAGCTGCCTTTCGAGGATCAGATGGCCGTCCGGGAGAAGATTGAAGAAGGATTGGAGGCGAAGCGCAAGTTAGACCTCCTTCGGGCATCATTGAGGACAATGCCGGCCATCGACGTCGACGCGCTGGTGGAAGGCGCGAGCGAAAAAGCGACCCTGCCACAGTCGTCGACGATGGATCCATCCGACCGGGTGCGCTTGCGGCAACTACTCGCGCGCCTGCGGGACCCAGTGGAGATGCGCGAGTTCGGTCTTATGTACGTGTCGGGCCGACTGATGATGGTGGCGCCGCCGGAGTCAGAACTGATCCGCAAGCGTGAGTTCGAACTTCTGCTAGCTCTTGCTGGGGACGATGATCAGGTTGTCTGATCAACCGTTCAGACCATGCCGAGGGCCTGAAGGTAGAGATCCAGAATCGCGTCCATTTCGGCACGCTCGTTGGCGTCCTGCTTGCGCAGTGAAACGACCTTACGGAGCACCTTTGTATCGTAGCCTCGGGATTTAGCTTCCCCGTACACATCCTTCACATCGTCAGTTATCTGCTTCTTCTCCTCCTCGAGACGCTCGATGCGCTCGATGAAGGAACGCAGCTCGTCGGCGGCTACGTTGGTCTCCGCCGTATTCTCAACCGTCTGGGACATGGTCTTGCCTCTCGATGTGACGCGTAGATGGCGTCCACCTAACTATTTGCTGATGCAGGGCTGAATCGGTTTTCTGGGGGGGCCTAGAAGCCCCGGGACTTCGCCTCGCCGTAGACGTCCTTGATGTCGTCGGAGATCGTCTTCTTCTCCTCCTCCAGGCGCTCGACGCGCTCCACGAAGGAGCGCAGCTCGTCGGCGGCGACGTTGGTCTCGGCGGCATTCTCGGCGGTCTGGGACATGGCTTGAGCCTGATGATGCGACGGGCGGGACGGCGTCCGTCTGTGGGGGCGTGACGCCGGTGGGGCTTGCGATCTCTTCGGGCCCGCAAGCCGTCGTCCCGGTGGGCGCGCGGGCTCTCTTCGATGCCGCGAAATGGTTACCGCAAGGTTTACCCGAGGCGGCGCGCCGATGCGACCCCAAGCCAACGGGTCGCCCCATCCTCGCTCACGCATCGGCGGGCCGGGCCTTCGCCACGCTCCGTCGGGCTCAGGACTCGCGCGGCCGGTTCGCCTCGAAGGCCCCGAGCGCGGCCGGGCTCGCCTCGACCTGGTGGCGCTCGCGCCATTCCTCGTAGGGCATGCCGTAGACGATCTCGCGCGCCTCGTCCTTGGTCATCGCGCCGCCGGCCTCGAGCGCGGCGTCGCGATACCAGTTGGCGAGGCAGTTCCGGCAGAAGCCGGCCAGATTCATCATGTCGATGTTCTGCACGTCGCCGCGCGCGTTCAGATGGTCGCGCAGGCGACGGAACACCGCGGCCTCCATCTCGGTGGTCATGCTCTGGTCGGTCGGGTCCGCCATCGGTCCGCTCCCTGGCTCGGCCGCTGCGGGACGCCCGGCTCCGTTCCCGCGATATCGGGCGCAGGCGCCGGGCCCGCAAGCGGCGGCGCGCTGCGCCCCAAAAAAGTGTCCGGCCACAGCGAGGCCATCCTTGCGTTGACGCTATTCCCGGCTATGCCAAGGAAACGCGTCGCGCGAACCATCCGTGTGCCAGGGAATTTTGTCGAGGATGCTCCAGCCCTTCCGCCCGATCGCCGCGCGCCTCCGCGCGCCGCTCTCGTCCACGCTGGCCGCTTGGCTGTTGGCCCTCGGCCTCGGCGCCGTGGCCGCCCCGCTCACGGCCACGGCCGCGCGCGCCGACTTTCGCGTCTGCAACGGCACGCAGACGCTCGTCGGCGTCGCCGTCGGCCAGCGCACGGCCGAGGGCTGGGTCAGCGAGGGCTGGTGGCGCATTCCCGCGACCACCTGTCGCTCGGTGGTCGAGGGCGAGCTGCACTCGCGCTACTACTATCTCTACGCCGAGGATTCCGAGGGTCTCGGGCGCTGGGCGGGCGACATCGACATGTGCATCGCTGAGAACGAATTCCGCATCGTCGGGGTGAAGGACTGCTTCGCCCGAGGATTTCAGAAAATGGGCTTCCGGGAGTATGACACCGGCGGCCAAGGCAGTTGGATGGTTCAGCTGACCGAATCACCACGCGGGGGCAACGAGCAGCCATGAAACGCAATCGCAGGGTCAAGATCCTCGCCACCCTCGGGCCCGCCTCGTCCAGCGAGGAGATGATCCGCAAGCTGCACGACGCCGGGGCGGACGTCTTCCGCATCAACATGAGCCACACCGACCACGGCTCGATGCGCGAGCTGGTGCGCCGCATCCGCAACGTCGAGGAGGCCGTCGGCCGCCCGATCGGCATCCTCGCCGACCTCCAGGGCCCCAAGCTGCGCGTCGGCAAGTTCGAGGACGGCAAGGTCGATCTCGCCATCGACGACATCATCACGCTCGACGACAATCCCGAGCCCGGCAACGCCACGCGCGTCTACCTGCCGCATCCCGAGATCCTCGAATCCGTGAAGGCGGGCGATCGGCTGCTCATCGACGACGGCAAGCTGCAGCTCGTGGCCGAGGCCAGCACCGGGCGCGCCATCCGCTGCCGCGTGGTGGCCGGCAACCGGATCTCCGACCGCAAGGGCGTCAGCCTGCCCGACACGATCCTCACCAGCGGCGCGCTGACCGACAAGGACCGCGTCGATCTCGAGGCGGTGCTCGAGGCCAATGTCGACTGGCTGGCGCTCTCCTTCATCCAGCGCCCGGAAGACCTGATCGAGGCGCGCAAGCTGGCGCGTGGTCGGGCCGGCATCCTCTCCAAGATCGAGAAGCCGCAGGCCGTGGAGCGGCTCGACGAGATCATCGAGCTGTCGGACGCCATCATGGTGGCGCGCGGCGATCTCGGCGTCGAGATGCCGCTCGAGCAGGTGCCGGGCATCCAGAAGCGGATGACACGCGCCGCGCGCAAGGCCGGCAAGCCCGTGGTGGTGGCCACGCAGATGCTGGAATCGATGATTTCCGCCCCGGTGCCGACCCGCGCCGAGGTCTCGGACGTCTCGATCGCCGTGTTCGAGGGCGCCGACGCGGTGATGCTCTCGGCCGAGTCGGCCGCCGGCGACTATCCGGTGGAAGCGGTCTCGACGATGAACCGCATCGCCGTCGAGGTGGAGAAGGACACGCTCTATCCCGGCATCATCTTCGCCCAGCGCCCCGCCGCCGAGGCGACCGGCGCCGACGCCGTGTCGCTCGCCGCGCGCCAGATCGCCGAGACGCTGAACGTCGCGGCGATCGTCACCTACACGGCCACCGGCGCCACGGGCCTTCGCACCGCGCGCGAGCGCCCGCAGATCCCGGTGCTGGCGCTCTCGCCGATCGAGGCGACGGCGCGGCGGCTTAGTCTCGCCTGGGGCCTCCACTGCGTCGTCACCGAGGACGCCACCGACATGGAGGACATGGTCGACAAGGCCTGCCGCCTCGCAGTGCAGCAGGGCTACGCCAAGGCAGGCGACCGCATCATCATCACCGCCGGCGTGCCGCTGCGCACTCCCGGCGCCACCAACATGATCCGCATCGCCTATATCGGCGCCGACGGCCTGCACGCGGCCTGATCTCGGGACGATCGGCGAACGAGACAAAAAAGGCCCGCTTTGTGCGGGCCTTTTTCGTGGAGGCGAGCGCCGGCGAAGGCGAGCCGTGCAACGCCCTCAGGCCCGCTCGCCCGCCAACTCGTCGGCGAGCTTGATCACCGAATCCTGTGCGGCCTTGAGCGCCGGGTAGATCGCCAGCGCGCGCTCGTAGGTCGCCAGCGCCTCACGGCGGCGGCCGAGTTCCTCGTACATGGTGGCGAGGCCCGCCAGCGCGCCGAAATGCCGGGGCTCGCGCTTCAGCGTCGCCTCGACGTCGGCGATCGACAGGTCGAAGCGGTCGGCGCCGTACTGGAGCGTGGCCCGTCGGTTCCAGCCTTCGGCGTAGTCGGGGGCGAGCACGATGGTCTGGTCGAGAAGATCGAGCGCGGCGGCCATGTCCTTGCGGGAGGCGGCCTGCGCAGCCCGGCCCATCAGGAGGTCTATCGTGGCACTGCCGCTGTCGAGCCATTCGGCCTGGATGCGCGCGGCGATCACGCCGGCCTTGTCGGGGTCGGCTTCCCGCTTCAACTCGGCGAAGAGCGTGTCGAGCCGCTCCGCGCGGCTGGCGGCGGGGCGTGCGGGATCGGTGGGGACGGGCAATGCCGGCGGCAAGGCTGGCGGGGCGATCGCCGGGGAACCGGGCTCGGCGGGCGAAGCCGCCTCGGGACCGTTCGGAAGGGTCGGCGCGCCCGGCGGCGGCGCATCCTGCGCCCGGCCGATTTCGGGCGAGGGAACGTCCTGCGCCGGGGCGAGGGCGGTGCCGCCGACGAGAAGGGAGCTGGCGAGGAGGACACAAGACAAAGCGCGCATCGGAGGAGGTTAGTCCGTCCGTGCGCGCCGTCAAATGCAAATCGTCGTGCGGCGGGAAGCGATCCCGCGCGGCGGGCTCAGCCCTGGCGCGCCTTGTAGCGCGGCGCCACCTTGTTGATGATGTAGACGCGGCCCTTGCGGCGAACCAGGCGGTTGGCGCGGTGGCGGCCCTTGAGGGACTTCAGCGAGTTCTTGATCTTCATGGGTTTCGACCGTCGGTGGGGGCGACGATCGGAAGGAGCCCGTTCCGCCGCACAATGAAAAACGCGCCATCGCTGGCGCGTCTGCCTGGGGTGTCCGATAGCCGGGGAGGGGGTCGGATGTCAACCATGCGAGAGGCGAGGACGTGACGGATCGCCTCGTCCGGGGTGCGGCTGCCCGTCCTCCGCAGGCTCCGGGCAAGCCCGGGGCGTCGTCATCTCAGGCGTCGCCGCGCGCCGTCAGCCGGGTGAAATGGCCCATCTTGCGGCCGGGGCGGGCCTCCGCCTTGCCATAGAGCGTCAGCATGGTGGCGGGCTCGGCGGCGAGCGCGCCGGCGCGCTCGACCTGCGCGCCGATGAGGTTCTCCATCACGCAGTCGGCATGGCGTGCGGCGAGGCCGAGCGGCAGGCCGACGACGGCGCGCACGTGCTGCTCGAACTGCGACACGAGGCAGGCGGCCTCGGTCCAGTGCCCGGAATTGTGCACTCGCGGCGCGATCTCGTTGACGAGCAGCGTGTCGTCGGCGCGCACGAAGAACTCGACGCCGATGACGCCGACATAGCCGAGATGATCGAGGATCCGGGATGCCACCTCGGCGGCCTGGGCGGCCACGACGGAGGAGACCGCGGCCGGCACGGTGGAGCGCTTGAGAATGCCGAGGCTGTGGACGTTCTCGGCCGGATCGAAGCTTGCCAGCGCGCCGTCCGCGCCGCGCGCGGCGATCACCGAGATCTCGCGCGTGAAGGCGACCTTCTTCTCGAGGATCGAGGGTACGGCGCCGAGACTGGCGAAGGCGTCGCCATGCGGACTGCCCTGGCGCAGCACGGCCTGGCCCTTGCCGTCGTAGCCGAGGCGCCGCGTCTTGAGGATGCAGTCGCCGCCGAGCTGCAAGAGCGCGTGGTCGAGCTCCTGCGGGTCGTCCACCGCCCGCCATTCGGCGGTGGGAATGCCGATGCCGTTGAGGAAAGCCTTCTCGACCACACGGTCCTGCGCCACCTCCAGCGCCACCGCAGGCGGGCGGATGGGCACGCGGCCCTCGATCGTGCGCAGCGGGCCGACCGGCACGTTCTCGAACTCGTAGGTCACCACGTCCGAACGCTCGGCGAGTTGGCGAAGCGCCGCGACGTCGTCGTAGCGCGCCACGATCTGGCCGTTGGCGGCCTGCGCCGCCGGGCAGGCGGCGTCGGGATCGAGCACCAGCATCCGGTAGCCCAGCCGTGCAGCGGCCGCGCCCATCATGCGGGCGAGCTGGCCGCCGCCGATCATGCCGATCGTCGAGCCGAAGGGAAGCGGGGCGCCGGCATCGGACGAGGCGGGGGAGGCGGACATGGCGGCTCGCGGTCTGGAGCGATCGGGCAGGCGGGCAGGCGGGCGGGATCGCGCGCACCGGCGCGACCCCGGGGGGGGAGGCTCAATGCGGCGCGGCGTCCTCGTCGACGGGATGCTCGGCCACCGCGTCGCTCTGGCGCGCGCGATAGGCGTCGAGCCGCTCGGCGAGCGCGGCATCGCTCAGCGCCAGCACGCCGGCGGCGAGCAGCGCCGCGTTCACCGCGCCGGCCCGGCCGATCGCGAGGGTCCCCACGGGAATGCCGGCGGGCATCTGCACGATGGAGAGGAGGCTGTCCTGGCCCGAAAGCGCGCGGCTCTCGATGGGCACGCCGAACACCGGCAGCGGCGTCATCGCGGCGATCATGCCCGGCAGGTGCGCCGCGCCCCCGGCCCCCGCGATCACGATCTGCACGCCTGCGGCGCGCGCGCCCTTGGCGAAGGCGACCATGCGGTCGGGCGTGCGATGAGCCGAGACGATCCGCGCCTCGTAGGCGATGCCGAGCGCGTCCAGCGTCTCGGCGGCGTTGCGCATGGTCGGCCAGTCCGACTGGCTGCCCATGACGACCGCGACGGGTGCGGCGACGGCCCCGGGCATCAGGCGCTCCAGTCCGGAATGACCTGATCCTCGAGATCCTGCAGGCGATCCTTGATGAAGAGCTTCTTCTTCTTCATGCGCTGGATCTGCAGCCGGTCGCAGCCGGTGGTCTCCATCGCGTTGATCGCCGCATCGAAATCCGTGTGTTCCTGGCGCAGCCGCGCGAGTTGCAGTCTGAGTTCGGCCTGTTCCTGATCCGCCACCAAGTTTCCCTCGAACACTGCACACCCGGCTCTCGACGGCCTGGCGCCGCCAGCGCCGCCGCGTGGCGATCCCATCGCCCGAACGGGCCCCGTTTCTTCCGCGCGATGCGGAGCGCCGGGGCGGCGGGCGTGACGGGATCCGCCGGCGGCGTCGTCATCCCACCTTCGTTATCAGCCCGCGCGAAAAATCGAAACCCGGCTCTTGATCCTCGTTCGACAGTGCAAAGCTTATGTGACACGTTCACCCGGTCCACGGCGGTTTCGATCGACCGGGACCGGTGGACGGGAAGCAATCAGAGGAGCTCAAGAATGTCCTTGGATGCCCATCTTTCGACCTTGGAGCAGCGTCATTCCGCGCTGGACGACGAGATCGAGTCGGCCCACACCAAGCCTGCCATGAGCGATGCGGAACTGCGGGAGTTGAAGCGGCGCAAGCTGCAGCTGAAGGATGAGATCGAGCGCCTGCGCGCCTCGGCCGACTGACCGGCCACGATTTCGCCAGAGCGAGGAAGCGGGAGCGCGGTCCATCGGGCCGCGCTCCCTTTACTTGTCGGCTGCAAGGCTCCCTTCCTCGTCACGCCGTCACGCCGTCACGCCGTCACGCCGTCACGCCGTCACGCCGTCACGCCGTCACGCCGTCACGCCGTCACGCCGTCACGCCGTCACGTTACCGCGGGTCGCCGATCCACCCCGCGCCGCGGCTCTTCCCACGGTCTCGGCGCTTTCGCGGGCGGTGCGCTTTCTGTAGTGTCGCCGCATTCGGGCGTTAGGCCGGGGCCCCCGCGCGATCAGCGACGTCGTCGCCCTGGCGGCGGCGGCCTGCAGAGCCCATTCCCTCTTCGAGGACACGACGTTCCCGCGATGACCGACGACATCCCCATCCGCCCGCGCCTCGTTCTGGCGACGACCCTCCTGCCCGACGGCGAGGCGGGCGTCTCGATGCTGCGCGCGGCGCTGGGGGCCGGCGACGTCGCCACCGTGATCGTCGATCCCGCCGGCCGCCCGGACGCGGCCTTCCAGGATTTCGCGGAAGGGATCGTGCCGATCGTGCAGGAGGCGGGGGCGGCGGCGATCGTCGCCGAGGACACGCGCTGCGCCGGCCGCTCCCGGGCCGACGGCTTCCACACCTCGGCCGGCGGCATCGCGGCGCTGCGCGAGGCGGTGGGCCGGCTGGCTCCCAAGCTCATCGTCGGGGGCTCGGGCTTCAACACGCGCCACGAGGCGCTGGAAGCCGGCGAGACGATGCCGGACTATCTGATGTTCGGAAAGCTGGGCGCCGACAACGATGCCGAGCCGCTGCGCCGCAATCTCGAACTCGCCGAATGGTGGGCCGCGATCGTCGAGATCCCCTGCATCGTGCAGGGCGGCGCCGATCTTGCCGCGCTGCCGCTGGCGATCGAGACGCGCGCCGAGTTCATCCTCCTGTCGGCCGCCGTGTTCGGCGAGCCTTCGGGGGTGGCTGCGCGCGTGCGCGAGGCCAACCGGCTGTTCGACGCGGTGCGCCAGGGCGAGGCGGCCTGAGCCATGCGGCGTCCGGCTTCCCGCGCGGGTCTCGCCCTTCTCGTCGCCCTTGCCACGGCAGGCGCCGCCGCGGCGCAGGAGACCGCCGCTCCGCCCTCGCTGCTCGTGCCTGCCGCACCGGGTGGAGCGCTCCCGGCAGAGCCTCTCGTGCCCGATGCCGCCGCGCCACCCGCGACGGCGCCCGCCGCCGCCCCGGCGCCCGCCTCTCCGCTCCTGCCGACGCCGATGGGCGCGGCGACGCTGCCCGACGAGGCGGCGGCCGCGGGCGAGACGCCGATCGCGCAGGCCTACGGCGCCTTCCAGCGCGGCTACTACCTTTCGGCCATGCGCCTCGCCGAGCCGCTCGCCAATCTCGGCGACCCCGCCGCGCAGACGCTTCTCGGCGAGATCTACGGGCGCGGCCTCGGCGTGCCCCGCGACGAGACGGAATCGGCGCGCTGGTACGCCATCGCCGCCAAGTCCGGCATGGCCGAGGCGCAGTTCCGCTACGCGCTGCTCCTCATCGACGGGCGCGTGGTGAAGAACGACGACGCCGCCGCGCGCGACCTGATGAAGTCCGCCGCCGACCAGGGCAATCCGCTGGCCGCCTTCAACTACGGGCAGATGCTCATCCAGTCCGCGCCCACCGGCGGCTTTGCCGAGGCGCTCGGCTATTTCCGCAAGGCCGCGGACGGCGGCGTACCCGACGCCGAATACGCGCTCTCCCAGCTCTATGCCTACGGCAAGGGCATGGAGAAGCCCGACGACGCGGAGGCCCGGCGCTGGCTGAGCGAAGCGGCGCGCGCCGGCCACGACACCGCGCAGATCGAGCTCGGCATCTGGCTGATCAACGGTCGCGGCGGCGCCGCAGTGCCCGCGGAGGGCTTCCGCTGGCTGAAGGGCGCGGCGGAGCGCGGCAATCCGATCGCCGTCAACCGCGTCGCCCATCTCTACAAGGACGGCGTCGGCGTCCCAGCCGATCGCTCGGAGGCCGGCAAGTGGATCGTGCTGGCCCGGCGGGCGTCGAATTCCGACACCGTGCTCGACGGCTGGTTCCGCGCGCTGCCCGAGGCCGAGCAGAAGGCGGCGCTGGAGGCGGCCAACCGGTTCCGCGCCGGCTGAGGCGGGGCGCCCTCGCGGGGCGAAGACTTGAATCGGCGGGGTTTTTGTGGTTTTCCCCGCGCTCCGGCCGCGCGGCGGTCCGGTTCCCCCATTTGAGCGAGACCGCCCGTCCGATGAAGATCAACGGCAATGAAATCAAGCCCGGCCATCTGATCGAGCATGCCGGCGGGCTCTGGGCGGCCGTGCGCACCAACCATGTGAAGCCCGGCAAGGGCGGCGCCTTCAACCAGGTCGAGCTGAAGAACCTGCGCGACGGCACCAAGCTGAACGAGCGCTTCCGCGCCACCGAGACGGTGGAGCGCTTCACGCTCGACCAGAAGGACCACCAGTTCCTCTACGCCGAGGGCGAGACGCTGGTCTTCATGGACAACGAGACCTTCGAGCAGTTGGAACTCGCCGCCGACTTCGTCGGCGATCGCGCCGCCTTCCTGCAGGACGGCATGAAGGTGACGGTGGAGAGCTACGAGGACACGCCGATCGGCATCCGCCTGCCCGACTACGTGGTGCTCGCCATCCGAGAGGCCGATCCCGTGGTGAAGGGCCAGACCGCCACCTCGTCCTACAAGCCCGCCATCATGGAAAACGGCATCCGCGTGATGGTGCCGCCCTTCATCGAGGCGGGCGAGCGCATTCTCGTCGACACGAACGACATTCTCTACGTGCGCCGCGCCGACTGATCGGCCGCGGGCGTCGAAGCCCATTGCCTGCCGCGGCCCGGCCGCGTGTTCTGAACTCGTTTTGAAGAAGGTTTCCCGCATGGCCCGTTCGGCGCTGATGAATGTCATGACGCAGGCCGCCATGAAGGCCGGCCGCTCGCTCACCCGCGATTTCGGCGAGGTGCAGAATCTCCAAGTCTCGATGAAGGGCCCCGCCGACTTCGTCTCCCAGGCCGACCGAAAGGCCGAGGAGGTCGTGTTCCAGGAGCTTTCGCGCGCCCGGCCCGACTGGGGCTTCCTCATGGAGGAGCGCGGCACGGTGGAGGGCAAGGACAGCCAGCATCGCTGGATCGTCGATCCGCTGGACGGCACCACAAACTTCCTGCACGGCATCCCGATGTTCGCGATCTCGATCGCGCTGGAGCGCGACGGGCAGATCGTCGCCGGCGTCGTGTTCAATCCCGCGCTCGACGAGCTCTATACGGCCGAGAAGGGCGGCGGCGCCTTTCTCAACGACCGCCGCATCCGCGTCGCGGCCCGCCAGAAGCTGCACGAATGCGTGCTCGCCACGGGCATTCCCTTCCTCGGGCATGGCGACCACGCGCGCTTTCTCTTCGAGGCGCGCCAGCTGATGGGCGAGACGGCCGGCCTTCGCCGCATGGGCGCGGCCTCGCTCGACCTCGCCTATGTCGCGGCCGGCCGCTTCGACGGCTATTGGGAGACGGGCGTCCAGCCCTGGGACATCGCGGCGGGGTCGATCCTCGTGCGCGAGGCCGGCGGCTTCGTCACCGACACGGACGGCGCCAAGTTCGACGCGGTGCAGGGCGACATCGCCTGCGCCAACGAATTCGTGCACAAGGGGCTGCTCGCCGAGTTGAAGAAGGCCAAGACCGCTTTGCGCGCCTCGCGCCAGCCGGCGCCCGCCGCGGCTGCGGACGTTACGCCTTAACCCGTTCGGGAACATTCGCTGGAACCTTCGCCGGGCACGCGTTAAAAGAGCATCGTCCATCCGCGCGAGCGTCGCGCCAGGGGAGGGCGAGCCGAACCGGATGATGTGTCGATGCAGGTCTTGAGTCCGTCACCGGAGAATGCGCGGCCGCTCGATGCGGGAGCCGAGCGGCTGGGAAGCCCGATGGTCTTCCTCTACGCGATGATCGTGTTCCTGGCGCTGGCCGGCTTCGTGGCGATGATCCTCGGCCGGCAGATCAGCGAAGCGTTCGTCACCAATCGCGGCCTGAACGGCCTGATCGGCGGCGTCCTCGTCGTCGGCGTGCTCCTGGCGCTCCTCCAGATCCTGCGGCTGCGCCGCGAGGTGCGCTGGGTCAACGCCCTGCGCGAGGGGGAGCTGGAGGGCGGCAAGGTCGCCTCGCCGAAGCTCCTCGCGCCGATGGCGGCCCTCGTCGCCGGCCGCCGCCACCCGATGGCGCTCGGCCAGACCGCGGCGCGCTCGGTTCTCGATTCCGTCGCGACCCGCCTCGACGAGGCGCGCGACACCTCGCGCTATCTCGTCGGCCTCCTCGTCTTCCTCGGCCTTCTCGGCACGTTCTGGGGCCTTCTGACCACGATCGGCTCGATCTCCTCCACCATCCAGTCGCTCGATCCCGGCACGGGCGACGCCGCCTCGGTGCTCGACAGCGTCAAGAACGGCCTCGCCGCGCCGCTTTCGGGCATGGGCACGGCCTTCTCCTCCTCGCTCTTCGGCCTCTCGGGCTCGCTCGTCCTCGGCTTCCTCGACCTGCAGGTCGGGCGCGCGCAGAACCGCTTCTACGTCGAGCTCGAAGACTGGCTCTCCACCGTCACCGATACCGGGCGCAGCGAAGCTCTCGCCGCGCTGCCGCCGGCGCAGGGGGGCGCCGTGGCGCTGCCGATCCAGAACGGCGCCGAGGAGTTCCGTCTCCTGTCGGACCGCATCAACCGCCTCGTCTTGGAGCAGAGCACCAGCCCGCGCACCTCCGCGGCGATGGCCAGTCTCGCCGAAAGCATCCAGGGCCTCGTCCAGCACATGCGCGGCGAGCAGCAGATGATGCGCGACTACATCGAGAATCAGGTGGACGAGCAGCGTCAGATGCGCCTCGTGATGGAGCGTCTCAACCATTCGATCTCCGAGATCGAGCGGAACTGACGGCGATGGCCCTGTCGCGCCGAGGCCGCCGCCGCGAGATCGACTACTGGCCGGGCTTCGTCGATGCCCTGTCGACGCTCCTCCTCGCCATCATGTTCCTGCTGTCGGTCTTCGTGATCGCGCAGTTCCTCTTGTCGCGCGACCTCTCCGGGCGCGACACCGTGCTCGACCGGCTGAACTCGCAGATCGCCGAGCTCAACCAGTTGCTGTCGCTGGAGCGCGCCAGCGCCACCGACTTCCAGGACCAGATCGCCGCCCTGCAGGCCTCGCTCGCCGGTGCCGAGACCGACCGCTCGCGCCTGCAGGCGGCGCTCGACCAGGGGCGCGCGCAAGCCGGCGCGGCGTCGGCGGGGCAGGGCGCCGGCGAACTCGCCGCGCAGGTCGAGAGCGAGCGTCAGGTCTCGGCGCAGGCCCGCGCCCAGATCGACCTTCTCAACCAGCAGCTCTCGGCGCTGCGCCAGCAGATCGCCGCGCTCGAAGACGCGCTCGGCGCCTCCGAATCGCGAGACCGCGAATCGCAGACGCAGATCGCCGATCTCGGACGCCGCCTCAACGTGGCGCTGGCCCAGCGCGTGCAGGAGCTGGCGCGCTACCGCTCCGACTTCTTCGGCCGCCTGCGCGAGATCCTCGCCGACCGCGAGAACATCCGCATCGTCGGCGACCGCTTCGTGTTCCAGTCCGAGGTGCTGTTTTCCTCGGGCGCCGACGTGCTGCAGCCGCAAGGCCAGGACGAGATGCGCCAGCTCGCCGCCGCCATCATCCAGCTCGACCGCGAGATTCCCTCCGACATCAACTGGATCATCCGCGTCGACGGCCACACCGACAACGTGCCGATCACCGGGAGCGGGCGCTTCGTCGACAATTGGCAATTGTCGACCTCGCGCGCGGCCGCCGTGGTGCGCTTCCTCGTGGAGAACGGCGTGCCGGCCAACCGCTTGGCGGCCACGGGCTTCGGCGAGTTCCAGCCGCTCGTCGCCGGCGACACGCCGCAGGACCGCGCCCGCAACCGCCGCATCGAGCTGAAGCTCACCGAGCGCTAGCGTGTCGCGGGCCGCCCGCCTTCTCGACCTCGTCGAGATTCTGCGCCGACACCGCCGGCCGGTGTCGGGGGCGGCGCTCGCCGCCGAGACCGGCGTTAGCCTGCGCACGTTGCGCCGCGACATCGCCGTGCTGCAGGGGCAGGGCGTGCCCGTGGAAGGCGAGGCGGGCGTCGGATACGTGCTGCGGCCCGGTCTCACGCTGCCGCCGCTCATGCTCGACGAGGACGAGATCGACGCGCTGGTGCTGGGTCTGCGCTTCGTCGCGCGGCGCCTGGAGGACGAGTTGGGCGCCGCCGCCGCCGGCGTGCTCGCCAAGATCGAGGCGGTGCTGCCGCAGGGGCGCTCCACCGAAGGTGTCGGGCTGGCCGTCGGCCACCGGCGCGGCGAGGGCCACCCCTGTCTGCCGGCCATCCGCGAGGCGATCCACCGCGAGGAGGTGCTCTCCATCCGCTACGTCGACAAGACGGGCGCGGCGACGCATCGGGCGGTCTGGCCCGTCCTCGTCGGGTTCTTCGAGGCCGCCGAGGTGCTGGCCGCCTGGTGCGAGCTGCGCCGCGACTTTCGTCACTTCCGGCTCGATCGCATCGCGGAAGCGGAGCCGGCCGGGCGGCGAATGGGCCGGCGCCACCGCGTGCTCCTCGCCGACTGGCGCCTCTCGCAGGATTGGGAGGGCGACGGCTGGTGACATGGGTTGACACCAGCCCGGTCCAGAATGGGTCCGTTCCAACGAGCGGAGGCCCGACGGCCATGACCCCCTACCTGCTGTTCCATGTCGACGATCCCCAGACCACCGGCGGCGCCCTGGCCGCGCTCCTCGAAGTCGAGCCGGTGGAGGCCTCGCCCGGTTTCGTCCTCTTCGTCCTCGCCGCTCTCAAGCTGGGTCTCTGGCGCCGCGAAGAGGTTCTCCCGCCTGCGGCCCGATCCGGCGAGAACGCCGAATTCGCGATGGGCGTGGATGGCGACGCCGCGGTGGATCGGCTCCATGCCCGCTGGCAGGCAGCCGGCGTTGCGATCCTCCAGCCGCCGACGCGGCTCGACTTCGGCTACAGCCTCACGGCTGCGCTACCCGGGCCGCTTCGGGTCCGCGCGTTCCACATCGCGGCAGATCCCGTCTAAGCCTATTCGGCGGCCGTCGGCGTCAGGGCCGCGTGGCCGGCTTCGAACTGGAGGCGGGCGAGGCGGGCGTAGAGGCCGCCGCGGGCGATGAGGGCGGCGTGCGTGCCCTCCTCGACGATGCGGCCGCCGTCGAGCACGAGGATCCGGTCGGCCTTGAGGATGGTGGCGAGGCGGTGGGCGATGACGAGCGTCGTGCGCCCCGTCATCAGCCGGTCGAGCGCGCGCTGCACCAGCACCTCGCTCTCGGCGTCGAGCGCCGAGGTCGCCTCGTCGAGGAGGAGGATCGGCGCGTCGCGCAGAACCGCGCGGGCGATGGCGATGCGCTGGCGCTGGCCGCCCGAGAGGGTCACGCCGCGCTCGCCGATCTCGGTCTCGAAGCCCTGCGGCATCGCCGCGATGAAGCGCTCGGCCTGCGCCGCTTCGGCTGCCGCCGCGACCCGGGCCGGCGAGGCGTCGGGCTCGCCGAAGGCGATGTTGGAGGCGACGGTGCCGGCGAAGATCGTGGTATCCTGCGGCACCAGCGCGGTGCGCCGGCGCAGCGTGCCGAGATCGGTGGCGGCGATGTCGACGCCGTCGACGAGGATGCGCCCGCTCGTCGGGTCGTAGAAGCGCTCCAGCAGCGCGAAGATCGTGGACTTGCCGGCGCCCGACGGCCCGACCAGCGCCACCGTCTCGCCCGGACGCACGGTGAAGGTGAGGTCGTGCAGCGTCGGGCGGGCGTCGGCGCCGGGATAGCGGAACGAGACGCCCTCGAAGCGGATGTCGCCGAGCGCGCGAACGGGGAGGGCGAGGGGCTGCGCCGGGGAGCGGATCGCCGGCTCCTCCTCCAGAAGCTCCGACAGGCGCTCGGTGGCGCCGGCCGCGGCCGTGAGATCGCCCCAGACCTCCGAGAGCTGGCCGAGCGAGGAGGCCGCGAAGACGGCGTAGAGGAGGAACTGGCCGAGCGTGCCGGCACTCATCGTGCCGGCGATCACCTGCCCCGCGCCGATCCAGAGCACGAGCACGATCGAGGTGGTGATCAGGAAGATCGCGAAGGCGGTGAGGAGGGCGCGGGCGGTGACCGAGCGCCGGGCCGCCTCGAAGGCCTCGTCCACCGAGGCCGCGAAGCGCGCGCGGGCGGCGGGCTCGCCGGTGAAGGCCTGCACGGTGCGCACCGCCGAGATCGCCTCGCCGGCATAGGCGCTGGCGGTGGCGAGGCGATCCTGCGCGGCGCGCGAGCGCCGGCGCACCGAGCGACCGAAGGCGACCAGCGGAGCCACGATAAGCGGGATCGCCGCGATCACGATCAGCGACAGGCCGGGGCTGGTCCAGGCCATCATGGCGAGGGCGCCGACGAAGAGGATGACGTTGCGCAGCGCCATCGAGGCGGTGGCGCCGACCGCCGACTTGATCTGCGTCGTGTCGGCCGTGAGGCGCGAGACGATCTCGCCGGAGAGGTTGCGATCGTAGAAGGCGGGCGAGAGCGTCAGCACGTGGTCGAACACGTCCTTGCGCAACTCGGCCACCACGCGCTCGCCGATGGTGATCACGAAATAGTAGCGGCCGGCCGAGGAGAGCGCGAGGACGACGCTCAGCACCGCCAGCATGGCGAAATAGGTGTCGACGAAGCTCGTGTCGCCGGACTGGAAGCCGTGGTCGACGACGCGCCGCACGGCCAGCGGAAACGACAGGGTGGTGATCGAGGCGAGGATGAGGAAGACGAGCGCACCGGCCACCAGCTTGCGCTGGCGCAGCACGTAGGGGGCGAGGCGCGCGAGGGGTTTCAAGGTCTTGCGGGGCTTGGGCGCTGCGACGCCCGAGGCGGTTGTCTCTGCCAAAATCGGTTCGTCCCTGCGGCTCTTGTGCCCTTATCGGCCCTGATGTATAGGCTCGCCCTTGAATTTGAAAGCGATCGCGCTTCTCATTCCATCCCCTCGACGACGCACCGTGCGGCTCTGCCGCAGGCCGTGCCGCGGGGTTGGGGCGGGTGCGAGCGCGAACGTCTGGAAGGACTGAAGAGATGCGCGAGAAGATCCACCCCGACTACCACACGATCACGGTCGTGATGACGAACGGCACCGAGTACGAGACCCGCTCCACCTGGGGCGCGGCCGGCGACAAGATGAACCTCGACATCGACCCGACCAGCCACCCGGCCTGGACCGGCGGCAACCAGCAGATGCTGGATCGCGGCGGCCGCGTCTCGCGCTTCAAGAAGCGGTACGAAGGCCTCGGCATCTAAGCCGGCCTCCGCCGTCTGGACGATCGAAGAACCCGGCCCCCGCGCCGGGTTTTTTGTTGCCGGTGTTTCCTCGCCCGACCTCCAGAGGCGAAAAAGGCGCCCTCCGTCGCCGGGAGCGCCTTGGTCGAACGGAGAGTCGGGCGGGATCAGACCGCGAAGGCGGTGCGCAGGAGATCGATCTGCTCGCCCACCGGGTTCGGCGCCGTCTCGTCGTCCGACGGACCCTCGCCGTAGACCTCGCGATCGATGAGGGCGATGCGGCGCTCCAGCATGATCGCGCGTTCCACCAGCCCGCGGAAGGCGACGGGCAGTTCGGGGAACTCCGGCATGCCGCTGCCCGATCCCACGCCTTCGAGGCGCACCTTCACCTTCTCGGCCTCGACCTGCGTGCGCGACATATCACCTTGGTTGGCGGCGCGCTGCAGCAACAGCCACGAGGCGACCTGCATCAGCCGCGTCGTCAGGCGCATCGATTCGGCGGCATAGAGCGTGGCGGCGGGCCTGGAGAGACCGCGCACGTCGCGCCGACCGTCGCCATCGAGATAGGCGGCGGTCTCGTCCACGAGGGTCATGCCCTCGTCGAAGATCGGCTGGAAGGAGGTCGAGAACGCCAGACGCTCCGCGAGGCGTACCGTCCGGCCGGCAAGGGGGAGATCGCGTGGCTTCTGGGTCATGGGGAGAGAACCGGCCTTCGGGCGAATCGTTGCATGGGCCGCGCCGGAGCCCACCGGTTCGTCCCGTTCATGCTTTCGACTTTCTCTCCTGCGGCCTCGCAAGGCAAGGCGCGACGGCGGCGTTGGTTAACGCTCGCGACAGGCTGGCCGATGCGCGCGAGGCGCGGCGATCGAGCCGGGATGCCTCGACATCGCCGCTCGCGTTCTAGCTTCTGCGGCAGGAACCGAGCGCGGAGACCAACGACGATGACCCTTCCCACGACCATGACGGTGATCGTCCTCGACGGGCATGGCGGGCCCGACGTGCTGAAACCCGCCGAGCGCCCGGTGCCGCGCCCCGGGCCGGGCGAGGTGCTGATCGCGGTGCGCGCCGCGGGGGTCAACCGGCCCGACGTGCTGCAGCGCAAGGGCGTCTATCCGCCGCCGCCCGGCGCGCCGGACTGGCCGGGCCTCGAGGTCGCCGGCGAGATCGCGGTCGTGGGCGAGGGCGTCGAGGACTGGCGCGAGGGCGACGCGGCGGTGGCGCTGATCGCGGGCGGCGGCTACGCCGAATACGCGCTGGCACCGGCGGGAAGCGTGCTGCCGCTGCCGCGAGGGCTCGACTTCGTCCACGGCGCGGCGATCCCCGAGACCTTCTTCACAGTGTGGAGCAACGTCTTCCAGCGCGGGCGGCTCGCGGCGGGCGAGACCTTTCTCGTCCATGGCGGCACTTCGGGCATCGGCACCACGGCGATCCAGCTCGCCCATGCCTTCGGCGCCCATGTCGCCACCACCGTCGGCAGCCCTGACAAGGCGGAGGCCGCGCGCCGGCTCGGCGCCGATCTCGCCATCGACTATCGGCGCGAGGATTTCGTGGAACGGCTGAAGGACTGGCAGGACGGGCGCGGCGTCGACCTGACGCTCGACATGGTGGGCGGCGACTATGCGGCGCGCAACCTGAAGGTGGCGGCGCCGGACGGGCGCATTGTGCAGATCGCCACCCTTCGCGGCGCGAAGGCGGAGATCCCGCTCGACCTCGTGATGACCAAGCGGCTGGTGCTGACCGGCTCGACGCTGCGCGCCCGCGACGTCGCGTTCAAGGCGGGCGTGGCGGCGGCGCTGCGCGAGCATGTCTGGCCGCTCATCGAGGCGGGCCGCGTGCGCCCGCTCGTCGACACCACCTACAAGCTGGGCGACGCCGCCGAGGCGCATCGGCACATGGATGTCGATCACATCGGCAAGATCGTGCTCGACCTGTCGTCGTAAGCGCGTCATTCGGAGGCCTCATCGCACCGGGGAGCGCCCGGGCTTCCTTGCGAAGGAATTGCGCACGTCCTATAGTCCACGCCGAATTCCCGGATCTGTGGCGTGACCACAGCCCGCCTCTCCGGAGCGGGCAAGAGGAGACTATTATCCATGGCTCAGCAGCTTCTGATGCCGAAGGCCACCGCGGTCTGGCTGGTCGACAACACGGCGCTGTCGTTCGAGCAGATCGCGGAGTTCTGCACGCTTCATCCGCTCGAGGTGAAGGCGATCGCCGACGGCGAATCGGCGCAGGGCATCAAGGGCATGGATCCCATCATCACCGGCCAGCTGACGCGCGACGAGATCGTGCGGGCCGAGAAGGACGCCAACCACCGCCTGAAGCTCGCGCCGCCCAAGGTTCGCGTGCCCGAGGCCAAGCGCAAGGGCCCGCGCTACACGCCGGTGTCGAAGCGCCAGGACCGGCCGAACGCCATCCTCTGGCTGGTGCGCAATCATCCCGAGCTGAAGGACCCCGCGATCTCGCGGCTGGTGGGCACCACCAAGCACACGATCGAGCAGATCCGCGAGCGCACCCACTGGAACTCGGCCAATCTCCAGCCGATGGATCCGGTGACGCTCGGTCTCTGCTCGCAGATCGATCTCGATCTCGAGGTCGAGAAGGCCTCGCGCGGCATGCCACGCCCGGAAGAGGCGGCCGAGGAGGAGCGCCTGCTCTCGGCGGCGCAGACCCAGAACTACCGCTCGCCCTCCTCGCGCGAGGACGGCGAGCTCGACGCCGCCGCGGTCTTCGCCAAGCTCACGGCGATGCGCTCCAACCGCGCCGAAGAGAGCGACGGCGAGGACGAGGACGCGCGCTGATCCGGCGAGGATCATCGTTCGTTTGTTGCCAGTTCAAGGAGAAGGCGGCCCCTGCGGGCCGCCTTTTTCGTCTGAGGGCAGGGCGTCGGCGGTTCAGCCGTTGCCCTTGAAGCTCGGATGCAGCGTCATGCCGCCGTCGACGAAGAGCGTCTGCCCCACCACGTAGTCGGAGGCGTCGGAGGCAAGGAACGCCACGGCGCGCCCGACATCCACGGGGTCGCCGACCCGCCCGTAGGGAATGAGCTGGAGCATCGACTCGAGCCCGCCTTCCTTCTCGCGCTCCAGCTTGTTGATGTCGGTAGCGATGGCGCCCGGGCCGACCGCGTTGACCCGGATGCCCTCGGCCGAGACCTCCTGCGCGATCGATTCCATCAGAAGCTTCAGGCCGCCCTTCGACGCCGCGTAGTTCACGTGAAACGCCCAGGGGATCGTCTGGTGCACGGAGGAATCGAAGATCAGCTTGCCGAGCGCGCGGCTGACCTCCGGGCGCCGGCCCTTCTTGCGAAAGCGGCGCACCGCTTCGCGCCCGACGAGGAAGGCACCGGTGAGATTGGTCGAGATCACCATGTTCCAGTCGTCGAGCGTCATCTCCGTGAGCTCGGCGTCCCTTTGCAGCCCGGCATTGGAGACGACGATGTCGATCGGTCCCAACTGCCGCTCGGCCTCGTCGAACATCGCGACCACGTCGCTCTCTGAGGCGACGTCGGCCTGCACTTTGAACGAGCGCCGGCCCATGGCGAGGATGTCGTCGACGGTCGCTTGCGCGTCACGCTCGGAGCCGTGGTAGTTCACCACGACGTCGGCGCCGGCGCGTGCCAGTTCCTTCGCGATGGCCTCGCCGATGCCCGACGAGGAGCCGGTGACGATAGCCGTCTGGCCGACGAGGGAGTGAAGGTCAGTCGATGCCATCGGGGTCCTCGATGATGGAGAAGGCCGCGTTGTGGGGATCGTCCGTGCCGCCGTTCAGCGCCTGGTCGAGCCAGATCGCGGCGGAGATCAGCGACAGGTGGGTGAGCCCTTGCGGGAAGTTGCCGAGATGCTCGCCCGCCGAGGAAAGCTCCTCCGAATAGAGCCCGAGATGGTTGGCGTAGGAATGCAGCTTCTCGAAGAGGAGGCGGGCCTCCGCGACATGGCCGGTGCGCGCCAGCGCCTCGACATACCAGAACGAGCAGATGGTGAAGCTGCCCTCCTCGCCCTCCAACCCGTCGCCGGCCTCGCCGGTGTTGTTGTAGCGCTTGACGAGGCAGTCGTGCACGAGATGCCGGCGCACCGCCTTCAGCGTGGAGGTCCACAAGGGGTCGCGCGGGTTGATGAACTTCACCAGCGGCATCAGCAGCACCACCGCGTCGATCGAGGTGCCGCCCTTGTACTGCGTGAAGGCGCCGAGATCGGCGTTCCAGAACTCGTCGAGGATCGTCGCCTGGATGCGGTCGCGCTCAAGCCGCCAGCGCAGCACGTCGGCCGGCAGCGACTGCGTGTCGGCGATGCGCAGCGCCCGGTCGAGCGCCACCCAGCACATCAGCCGCGACGACAGGTATTCGCGGTCCTCGCCCCGGCTCTCCCAGATGCCCTTGTCCGGCAGGTGCCAGTTGCCGCAGAGCCAGTCCGTCAGCCGCGACAGCTTGGCCCAGACCGCGAAGGACGGCTTGCCGCGCGCCTTCGTGGCGATGTAGACGGCGTCCATGAACTCGCCGAAAATGTCCATCTGCCGCTGCTTGTAGGCGGCGTTGCCGACGCGCACGGGGCGCGAGCCCTCGTATCCCGCGAGTTCTTCGAGCACGACCTCGGGGATCTCGCCGGTGCCGTCCATCGCGTACATGATCTGCAGGCCGCTCTCGCCCTCGCCGCCGCCCGGCTCCACCACGCGCTCCATCAGGAAGTGGATGAAGGCCTCGGCCTCGTCGTAATAGTTGAGCCGCGACAGGGCGTAGAGCGTGAAGGCGGAATCGCGCACCCAGCAGAAGCGGTAGTCCCAGTTTCGCTCGCCGCCGATCACCTCCGGCAGGCCGAAGGTCGCGGCGGCGGCGATGGAGCCGTGGCGGGCCGAGGTGAGGAGCTTCAGCGTGAGCGCCGAGCGCACCACGAGCTCGCGCCAGGAGGTGGGGTACTTCCCCTGCCGCACCCAGCGGTGCCAGTGGTCCTGCGTCTCCACGAAGGTCGCGCGCACGTAGTCGGGCGTGACGGGGCGGCATCCCGGCCGCGCCGGGCAGAAGACCACGTGGCAGGTCTCGCCTTCGGCCAGATCGATCGATCCCGCCGCCGTGTCGCCCTGCAGCGTCAAGGCGATCGGGGTGAAGACGAAGACCTCGACGGTGGCGCCGTCGGCTTCCCGCGTCCAGGCGATCGAGACGCCGCCGTCCACCGGCGTCAGGGTGGGCGGCGCGCCGCCGTATTCCGGGCGCGGCGCGAGGCGCAGGTCGAAGCGAACCGGGCCCATGATCGCCTTGGCGCGGCGCACGATGCGCCCCGAACCGTCCACCGGCATGAAGTCGGAGATCTCGCCGATCCCGTCGTCGCCGAGAAAGCGCGTGAGAAGGATGTTGGTGTCGGGCAGGTAGATCTGCCGGTGCTTCACGTCCCGCCGGTCGACGAAGAACCGGAAGGCGCCGCCGCGCTCGGGATCGAGCAGCCCGCAGAAGAGGCTGGGCGAGTCGATGTGGGGATGGCAGAAGAAGTCGATCGAGCCGTCCTCAGCGACGAGGGCGATCGTGTCCATGTCGCCGATGACGCCGTGCTGGGAGATGGCGTTCGGCGCGTGAGGGAGGCGTTGGACGGACAAGGGCGGCTCGTGGGATGGGCTCGGATCGGGATGCGCGGCAGATGGGTCGCGCTCGATCGAAGTAAAGCTGGGGAGAGCGCGCCCGCGTGCGCCGCTGCCTTTCAATTGCTCGATCGGCGTGCATCCACTATCCCAAGCTAAGGAGAGCCGGCCGCCTCGTGCCGCCGGATCGGTCCAAGTCCAGCGTGTCGAAAGGGCCGGGAGACATCATGAGCCAAATGGAGACGAGCCTGCGGCGTGCCCTCGAAGCGGGGGATGTGAGCGATCCGGCCTTCCGCGAGAGCATCTACGCGGCCTCCGAGCGGGCGCTCGAACGGATGCTGGAGTCGCGCGGCGCCGACGAGGCCGTGCGCTTCGAGCAGCGCTCGCGCCTCGCCGAGACGATCAACCGGGTGGAGGGCGAGCACGCGCAGGCCGACGACGCCGCCGCCGCCCATGACGAGGGCGAGGCGTTCGAGGAGGCCGGCGAGGCGCCCTACGACACGGCCGCACCCTATGACGACCGGGCCGCGCGTACCGAGGACCACGCGCCGCAGACCCTTGGGTCGGGCGCCGTCGGCGCGGCGGAGCCCGATGCCTGGACGCCCGGCGGAACCGGAGTGCCGAAGAGCGGCGCGCCCACACGCTCGCGGTTTGCCGTGCCGCTCGCCGCGGTGGTCTTCGCCGTGCTCCTCGCGGTTCTCGCCTATGTCCTGGCCGGCGCGGTGCGCGGCGGCTCGGACGCCGCCACGACCGGCGCGGTCACCGGCGACGCGTCGTCCGATGCGCTGGCCTCGGCGTCGGATCTCGGCTGGATCGACGTCTTCGACGGCAACGACCTCGAGGCGCTGTCGACGCCGAACGGCGGGCGCATCGAGACGGTGGCCAAGCCCGACGAGCGCGAGGCCGTGCGGGTTTCCGCGCCCACGGGCGGCGAGGGCGAGGTGCTCTTGACGATGGGCGCCGGCGTCATGCGCCAGATCTCCGGCCGGCAGGTGCGCATCGAACTCACCGCCGGCTCGCCCAATGCCGCGCTGCGCGAGTTCGGCATCCGGTGCCTCGCCGCGGACCAGTCCTTCTGCGATCGCCAGCGCTTCTCCACCGCGATGAGCGAGGAGGCCTTCGTCTTCGACGTCGCCGTTCCCGCCGGCGTCACCTCGGCCGGCTCGATCGCCATCGGCCCCGGCCTCAACGGCACGCCGAACGACGTCGACATCTACGCGCTGCGGATCCGCGCGCTCGGCTGACCGTCATCGCCGCGTCGAAGAACGCGTGCAGACTGGCGAGTTCCTTCGACGGTTCGCTGGGGGAGTCCGACCCCCGTGGCGGACCCGGGCGAGCCGGTCCGCCCGCCGTGCGGGCCCGTGCGAGACCGACCTTGGACCAGCCTGCCGCATGAGCGAATCCTTCCCTTCCGAACAAGCCTACCCCTCGCGGCGGCTGCGAACGGCGCGCTCGGGCGTGCTCGCCGCGATCCTGGCGCTGGGGCTCGGCGCCTGCGCGCTCGCCGCCGCCGAAACGCGCGCGATCGTGGTCGCGACGCTGGCGATCGCCGCGCTGTGGGTGGCGACGCGGCGCGGCGCGGCGGCGACCCGCCGCTTCCGCACGCAGCCGCGCATGCGCGCCGCGCCGCTCTGGCCCGACGCCAGCGTCAAGGCGGTGGTCGCCGCGATGCGCGAACCCGCCTTCGTGATCGACCGCAACCTGGCGCTGCGCTTCGGCAACGAGGCCGCCGGCCGCGCCTTCGGGCTGGCGCCGCTCGGCGACCCCTTCCCCATGCGCTTTCGCGCGCCCGAGCTTCTCGCAGCGCTCGAGGCCGCCGTCGCCGCCGACGAGGCGCAAAGCGTCGAGTTCTCGGAGCGCACGCCGATCGACCGCGCCTGGTCGGTCGACATCCTGCCGATCGGGGCGTCGGTCGAGACGCGTGCGCCCTTCCTGCTCATTCTCTTTCGCGACCGCACCCAGGCCTCGCGGCTGGAGCGCATGCGCACCGACTTCGTCGCCAATGCCAGCCACGAGCTGCGCACGCCGCTCGCCTCGCTCACCGGCTTCATCGAGACGCTGAAGGGCCCGGCGCGCGACGACGCGTCCGCGCGCATCCGCTTCCTCGACATCATGGGCGACCAGGCCGCGCGCATGTCGCGCCTGATCGACGACCTGCTCTCGCTCTCGCGCATCGAGACCAAGCGCCGGCTGCGCGCGGACGAGCGGGTGGATCTCGCCGACGTGCTCGGCGCCGTGGTGCAGCAGTTCGCGATTCCCGCCGCCGAGAAGGGCCTGCCGATCGAGACCGAGGGGCTGGCGGCGGGCGCGATGCTCGTCAACGGCGACCGCGACGAGCTCATCCAGGTCTTCGCCAACCTCGTGGAGAACGCCTGCAAATACGGCGACGGCGGCAGCCGCGTGGTCGTCGGGCTGAAGCGCGAGGGCAGCCGGGTCGAGGCCTTCGTGCAGGATTTCGGCCGTGGCATCGCGCCCGAACACGTGCCGCGGCTGACCGAGCGCTTCTACCGCGTGGAGGAGGGGAGCAGCGGCGTGCGCGGCACCGGGCTCGGTCTGTCGATCGTTCGCAACGTCCTGATCCGCCACGCGACGCGCCTCCACGTGCGCTCCGCGCCGGGCGCGGGCTCGACCTTTTCGGTGCGATTTCCGCTCCTGCGCCGAAGCGATCAAAATACCTGATAAAAATCAATTATTTGCACTGTCATAAAGATGAAAAGGGACTGTCATATAGGAGTTGCGGCAAACCGCTAGACAACAGGCGGAACCCGCGCCGTTAAGTTTCGTGAAAGCTTCGGTGGCTTCCGCAACGAATTTTCGACGGAGAACGTCCCGTGTTGAAGACAATGATCGCCGCACTGACGCTTGGCACCGCCGGCCTCGTGATCGCCGGCCCGGCCGCCGCGCAGAACGCCAAGCCGCTTCAGGTCGCGGGTTCGTCCACCGTCCTGCCCTATGCGCAGATCGTGGCCGAGAATTTCGGCGAGATCTATCCGGACTTCCCGACCCCGGTGGTCGAGTCCGGCGGCACGGGTGCCGGCCTCAAGCAGTTCTGCGCCGGCGTCGGCGCCGACACGTTGAGCGTCGCCAACGCCTCGCGCGCCATCAGCGCCAGCGAGCGCGAGACCTGCACCAAGAACGGCGTGACCGACATCCAGGAGGTCAAGTTCGGCTATGACGGCATCGTCTTCGCCACCGACGCCGCCGGCCCGGACTGGAAGCTGACGCCCGACCTCGTCTTCAAGGCGCTGGCCGCCAAGACCGTGGTGGACGGCAAGGTCGCCGACAACACCGCCAAGACCTGGAAGGACGTCGACGCCTCGCTCCCCGCTTGGCCGATCTCGGCCTACATCCCGGGCGAGAAGCACGGCACGCGCGAGGTCTTCGAGACCAAGCTTCTCGACGCCGGCTGCAAGGGCACCGGCGCGCTCGAGGTCTTCAAGGCCTCAGGGCTCGACGACAAGGCCGCCACCGCCCAGTGCCATCAGGTCCGCAAGGACGGCGCGGTGGTCGACATCGACGGCGACTACACCGAGACGCTCGCCCGCATCGACGCCAACAAGCAGGCCGTGGGCGTGTTCGGCCTCGCCTTCTACGAGCAGAACCAGGACAAGCTGAAGGTCGCGACCATCAGCGACGTCGTGCCCTCGGTCGAGACCATCTCCACCGGCACGTATCCGGTCTCGCGCCCGCTCTACTTCTACGTCAAGAAGGCGCATGTCGGCGTCGCGCCGGGCCTCAAGGAGTTCGGCGACTTCTTCCTGTCCGAGCAGATGATCGGCCCCGAGGGCCCGCTCGCCCAGTACGGCCTGGTGCCCGCGCCCGACGCCGAGCGCGAGGCCTACCGCGCCGATTTCGACGCCGGCAAGACCATGTGATTTCCGCTCGGGTAGGCGGGGTCGGCCTCGGTCGTCCCGTCCGCCTGCATCTTCGGCCGGGGCGCTCCTCGCGAGCGCCCCGGTCTCGATCCTCATCAACCGGGCGGCAGGGGTTCTTCGGTGTCATTCATCGCGATCATGGCGATCGTCGCTCTCATCGGGGCCGTCGGCGCCGTTCTGGGCTATCGCAAGAGCCGGGCCCTGGTGCCCGATCCCGGCCAGAAGCTGCATTCGCGGCCGACCTATCACGCCTCCTACGTCTTTTCCTTCTCGGCCGTGCCGGCGCTGGTGCTGCTCGTGATCGGCCTCGTGGTGGCACCCATCGTGGTGTCGCGCTCGGTGCATGCCGATCTCGCCTCCAACGGCCTGGTGCGCGAGGGCATGACGCCCGAACTCGCGCTGCAGCTCGTCGACGCCCTGTCGTCCGGCCTTCGCGCGCTGCCCGCCGACGAGCTCGCCGCGATCGACGGCAAGCCGATCGAGGAGGTCTCGCCCCTGCTGCAGCGGCGCGGCGTCGCCATCGCCACCGCCACCGAGAGCGGCATGGTGGCGCCCGCGGTCGCCAAGATCCGGCTGGAAGACACCCTGCGGCTCGTGACGGCCGCCGTGGCGATCGCCGCGGCGATCGCGGGCGTCGTCTTCGCGCTCGGTCGCATCGCCGTGCGCCTTCGCGCCCGCAACCAGGTCGAATACGTGGTGCAGGGGATCCTGGTGATCTGCTCCTCGATCGCCATTCTCACCACCGTCGGCATCATCCTCTCAATGCTGACCGAGAGCCTCGACTTCTTCTCGCGCATCGATCCGATGAGCTTCTTCTTCGGCACGGTCTGGGATCCCCGCTTCGCGGCGGCGGGCTCGGGCGGCGCGGAAGGCCAGTTCGGCCTCGTGCCGCTGCTCGCCGGCACGCTCTACATCGCCGCCGTCGCCATGCTCTTCGCCGTGCCCGTCGGCCTCTTCGCCGCGATCTACATGGCGGAATACGCCTCCGGCGCGGTGCGCTCGGTGGTGAAGCCCCTGCTCGAGGTGCTCGCGGGCATTCCGACGATCGTCTACGGCTTCTTCGCCCTCGTCACGGTCGGGCCGTTCCTGCGCGACATCTCGTCCGACATCAACCGCCTGCTTACCGGCGACTTCACGAGCTTCATCCAGGCACAGTCGATCCTCACCGCGGGCCTGGTGATGGGCATCATGCTCATCCCCTTCGTGTCCTCGCTCTCCGACGACATCATCACCGCGGTGCCGCGCTCCTTGCGCGACGGCTCGCTCGGCCTCGGCGCCACGCGCTCCGAGACGGTGAAGCGCGTGGTGCTGCCCGCGGCCCTGCCGGGCATCGTCTCGGCGCTGCTGCTGACGGCCTCGCGCGCCATCGGCGAGACGATGATCGTGGTGCTGGCGGCGGGCGTCGCCGCGCGGCTCACGGTCAATCCGTTCGAGGCGATGACGACGGTGACGGTGAAGATTGTCAACCAGCTGACCGGCGATCTCGAGTTCAACTCGCCGCAGACCCTCGTCGCCTTCGCGCTGGGCATCACGCTCTTCGTGCTGACGCTGATCCTCAACATCATCGCCCTGACCATCGTCCGCAAGTACCGGGAACAGTACGAATGAGCGACACCACCATCGGCCGCGCGGCACCGGCCATCCCCACCGCCGCCCGCCCGCCCCGCCGCGACATCGGCATCAAGCGCCGATACGCCGCCGAGCGTCGCTTCAAGGCCTACGGGCTCGCCGCCATCGGCGTCGGCCTCGTGTTCCTCGTGGCGCTGTTGTGGACGGTGATCGGTCAGGGCTACACCGCCTTCTGGCAGACGCAGATCCGCGTTCCCGTGACCTTCTCGCCGAGCGTGATCGACCCGCGGGGCGTCGCGGCGAAGGATCCGTCGGTGCTGCGGATCGCCAACTATCCCAAGCTCGTGCAGGACGCGATCGCCACCAAGCTCGGTCTCGACCTCGCCAACCGGGCCGACGTGCGGCTCGCGAGCGAGCTCGTGTCGCAGTCGGTGCGCACCCAGCTCGCCGGGATCGTCCTCGACGACCTGTCGGTGATCGGCACGACGCAGGACGTCTGGGTCTACGCCAACTCCACGGTCGACAGTGCGGTGAAGGGGCAGTTCGACCTGTCGATCCCCGAGGACCGGCGCCCGATCAAGGACCGCCAGCTCGAATGGATCCGCCAGCTCGAGGCGTCCGGCGATCTGGAGCAGCGCTTCAACACCGGCCTCTTCACCTTCGGCGCGTCGAGCCGGGCGGAGACGGCGGGCGTCGGCGTCGCCGCCATCGGATCGCTCTACATGATGGGCATCGTGCTCGCCCTGGCGCTGCCGATCGGCGTCGCCGCCTCGATCTATCTCGAGGAGTTCGCGCCGAAGAACAGGTTGACCGACCTCATCGAGGTCAACATCAACAATCTCGCGGCGGTGCCCTCGATCGTCTACGGCCTGCTCGGCCTTGCGGTCTTCATCAACTGGTTCGGGTTGCCGCGCTCGGCGGCGCTCGTCGGCGGCCTCGTCCTGACGCTGATGACGCTGC
This sequence comes from Aureimonas pseudogalii, assembly GCF_014196835.1. GTDB lineage: Bacteria > Pseudomonadota > Alphaproteobacteria > Rhizobiales > Rhizobiaceae > Aureimonas > Aureimonas pseudogalii. The sequence continues at coordinate 1,320,872 of NZ_JACIEK010000001.1, read as the reverse complement.
CGACGATCATCATTGCCACCCGCGCGGCGCTGAAGGCGGTGCCGCCCTCGATCCGCGCCGCCGCGCTCGGGCTCGGCGCCTCCAAGACGCAGATGGTGTTCCAGCACGTTCTGCCGCTCGCCATGCCCGGCATCCTCACCGGCACGATCATCGGCCTCGCCCACGCTCTCGGCGAGACCGCCCCGCTCCTCCTCATCGGCATGGTCGCCTTCGTCGCCAACTACCCGACCACGCCGATGGACCCCTCGACCGCTCTGCCCGTGCAGATCTACATGTGGGCCAACGAGGCCGAGCGTGCCTTCGTGGAGCGCACGTCCGGCGCGATCATCGTGCTGCTTCTCTTCCTCGCCGTGATGAACATCACGGCCATTATTCTCCGCCGCCGCTTCGAGCGACGCTGGTAGGAAAGGCGACCGGAACCTCATGATGGAAAACTTCTCCTTGAACGCCGCTCATCACACCACCGCCGTCGTCGCCCCCGTGTCCAAGATGCGCGGCGAGAAGGTCGCCGTCTTCTACGGCGCCAAGCAGGCGCTCTTCGAGGTCGATCTCGACGTCTACGAGCGTCAGGTCACCGCGCTGATCGGGCCGTCGGGCTGCGGCAAGTCCACCTTCCTGCGCACGCTCAACCGGATGAACGACACGGTGGAGGGCGCCCGCGTCGCCGGCAAGATCACGCTCGACGGCGAGGACATCTATGACCGCTCGATCGACGTGGTGGAGCTGCGGGCGCGCGTCGGCATGGTGTTCCAGAAGCCGAACCCGTTTCCGAAATCGATCTTCGAGAACGTCTCCTACGGTCCCAAGATCCACGGGCTGGCGCGCTCCAAGGCCGATCTCGAGGAAATCGTGGTCTCCAGCCTGCGCCGCGCCGGCCTCTTCGAGGAGGTCAAGGACCGGCTCGACGAGCCCGGCACCGGGCTTTCGGGCGGCCAGCAGCAGCGCCTCTGCATCGCGCGGGCCATCGCCGTCTCGCCCGAGGTCATCCTCATGGACGAGCCCTGCTCGGCGCTCGACCCGATCGCCACGGCGACCGTCGAGGAGCTGATCGACGAGCTGAAGCAGAACTACACGATCGTCATCGTCACCCACTCGATGCAGCAGGCCGCGCGCGTCTCGCAGCGCACCGCCATGTTCCATCTCGGCAAGATCGTGGAGGTCGGGGCGACCGAGAAGATGTTCCAGAACCCCGACGACAAGCGCACCCAGGACTACATCACCGGCCGCTTCGGCTGATCGGGCGGCGGCCGGCGCCGCCGCCAACCCCGCCCCGCCGCCCGCGCGTTCCGCGCCAGGGCGCGGCCAGGACCGGAAGACGGAGCTCGAGGACCCATGGAACAGCACATCGTCTCGTCCTACGACGAGGAACTGAAATTCATCCTGCGTCGCATCTCCGAGATGGGCGGCCAGGCCGAGCGCATGGTCGAGCAGTCGGTCGCCGCGCTCATCCGCTCCGACTGGGGTCTGGCGCAGTCGGTGGTGGCCGACGACATGCTGCTCGACGCCGCGCAGCGCGAGGTCGACGAGCGGGCCATCATGACCATCGCCAAGCGCCAGCCGATGGCGCAGGACCTGCGCGAGATCGTCGGCGCGATCCGCATCTCCAGCGATCTCGAGCGCATCGGCGATCTCGGCAAGAACATCGCCAAGCGGGTGATCGCGACGCACGACCACGTGCAGCCGATCCAGCTGGTGCGCGGCATCGAGCATATGTCGGAGCTGGCGCTGTCGCAGCTCAAGGACGTGCTCGACGCCTATGCGACGCGCGATCACGTGCGGGCCGAGGAGATCCGCACCAACGACGCCGAGATCGACGCGATGTACACCTCGCTCTTCCGCGAGCTCTTGACCTACATGATGGAGGATCCGCGCAACATCACCGCCTGCACGCATCTCCTGTTTTCGGCCAAGAACATCGAGCGCATCGGCGACCACGCCACCAACATCGCCGAGACCATCTACTACATCAAGACGGGGCGGCAGATCGAGACCGACCGGCCGAAGGGGGATTCCACGCCCTCGATGACGACGCCCGAGCGCCTGCTCACGCCGGCCTCCGGCGACGGCGCCGCGTGACGCCCATGAACGCGCGCATCGCCGTGGTGGAAGACGAGGAGGCGCTCGGCGTCCTCCTGCGCTACAATCTGGAGTCGGAAGGCTACACCGTCGACACGATCATGCGCGGCGACGAGGCCGATCTCCGGCTGAAGGAGGTCGTGCCCGACCTTCTCATCCTCGATTGGATGCTGCCGGGCCTCTCGGGCGTCGAGCTCTGCCGGCGCCTGCGCACGCGGCCCGAGACCGAGCGCCTGCCGATCATCATGCTGACGGCGCGCGGCGAGGAGAGCGAGCGGGTGCGCGGGCTCTCGGTCGGGGCCGACGACTACGTGGTGAAGCCCTTCTCGACGCCCGAGCTGATGGCGCGGGTGCGCGCCATGCTGCGCCGGGTGAAGCCCGAGCGCATCTCCTCGCAGCTCTCGGCCGGCGACATCGATCTCGACCGCGAGACCCACCGGGTGCGCCGCTCGGGGCGCGAGGTGAAGCTCGGACCCACCGAGTTCAAGCTGCTGGAGTTCTTCCTGCAGTCGCCCGGCCGCGTCTTTTCGCGTGAGCAGCTGCTCGACGGCGTCTGGGGTCGCGACATCTATGTCGACGAGCGCACGGTGGACGTTCATGTCGGGCGCCTGCGCAAGGCGATCAACCGCGGCCGCCAGCGCGATCCCATCCGCACCGTGCGCGGCGCGGGCTACGCGCTCGACGAGACCTTCACCGCGGGCACGGCGCGCTCGGTGGCGAGCCGCTCAGAGACGGTCTGACTGCTGGTCTCGGTGGCAAGCCCGCCGCAGGGCGGGTGATCGGGCAGGGCAAGTCAGGGCAGGGCTTCGGGGGCGGCCGGGACGGGCGTCCCGCCGACCCGGTAGGGGTCCGCTCAGCCTTCGGCCGGGGTCTCCGGCTCGTCCTTGGCGTAGGGCTCCACGGGCCCCTTCAGCTTGATCGTCAGCGGCTTGCCGCGGCGATCCTTGGCATTGCCCGCCACGACGCGGATCCAGCCCTCGCTCACACAATATTCCTCGACATTGGTCTTCTCCGCTCCCTTGAAGCGGATGCCGACGCCGCGCGACAGCAGCGCCTCGTCGTAGAAGGGGCTGTCGGGATCGATGGACAGGCGGTCGGGAAAGGGTGTGTCGCTCATGGCGCGCCTCATAGCCGATCCCGCGCCGGGAGACCAGACGTCGAGCGTCGGGGGCGAAAGCGATCGGCCGGACGGCGGCCGATGCGCGGGATCGATGGTGCGGCGCCGCCCCGGATCGCTTCGAGAACCTTGATCTCGCGCCGCGCGGCGTCAGCGTCTTTCACGCTCCGCGCATGAAAAAGGCCCCGTCGCCGGGGCCTCGATCGATGTCGCCGTTTTGGCTGGCGCCTAGCGCGCTCGGCGGCGCTCCGACACCGGCTGGAAGGCGATGCGCGCGTGATACTGGCAATAGGGCGAGGCGTCGTGCGAGTGGTTGCCGCAGAAGCGGAACTCGGCCGAGAGCGGGTCGCCGAGCGGCCATTTGCAGGTGCGCTCGGAGAGCTGCACGAGCGTCAGGTTGCGCGAGATCGGCACGACCTCGCCGCTCGGGCGCGGCTCGGCAATCGTTTCGACCTCGCCGAGAACGTCCTCCTCCGGCTCGATCTTCAGCGCGTTGGCGCCCATCACCGCATGGAGCGTGGGCCGCGACGGCGCGGTGGTGGCCGGCACGGGTGTGGCCTGCATCGGGGTCGCCTGCACGGGGGTGAGGATGCGCGGGGCCGCGACGATCTCGGGGGCGGGCACGGGAACGCTTTCCACGAGCACGGGGCGCGAGGGCTTGGGAACGGCCACCAGAACCGGCATCTCGGCCGCCGTCGCCGACTTGAGCCGGCTGTCCAGCTTCAGGCGATGAACCTTGCCGATGACGGCGTTGCGGGTGACGCCGCCGAGTTGCCCGGCGATCTGGCTGGCGCTCTGCCCCTCGCCCCATAGGCGCTTCAGGAGGTCGATCCGTTCGTCGGTCCAGCTCATGAACTGACTCCTCGTTCTTGGGATCCGGTGCGGCGGTGATGGAAGCCAAGGGCTTATTCAAAGCGAACCACAACATCTGTGGTTTCGCGAGACCCGGGCGCACGAGATCTGGTGTTTGGAAGAAAGTTACCGCATGGCTGGACTCTGTGGCAAGAGTCGCACAGTGTTGCGCGAATCGATTTTTCCCTTATCAACAGCTTGTCCGGCCCGCGCCGTGCTTCCTTGCGGGGCGAAGGCCGCCGCTCCGCTAGCCCGCCTACTGGCCGGTCCCCGTCGATTTTCTCGCCGTTCCTGCCTTTGCGAGGCCCGGATTCATTGACATTCAGGCAGGGCCCCATGGTATAGGCACCGCCTGCGGATCCCGTCCCGCGGCCTCGCCCGGTGGCCTTGCCCCGTCTGGCGGCGTCACGATCCGGGCGCGCCGACGCCGCAGGCCCGATGCCCGCCGCCGTCCTTCGCAACCTCCGCCGGTTCCTGCTCCTCGTCCCGCCGTTTCCAGCCCCCACCCGCCGTTTCCAGCCAAGGTGACGTCACCGTCTTCCCGTCAGCCAGAAGTGTTTCCCATGCTCCCACACGACGACAATCCGCTCTTCGCGACCTTCGCGCGTGCGCAGATCCGTGTGGAGCGAGGCGAGGGCGTCTGGCTGCACACGTCCGACGGACGGCGCTTCCTCGACTTCACCGGCGGCATCGCGGTGAACTCGCTCGGCCATGCCCATCCCCATCTCGTGGCGGCGATCACGGCGCAGGCCTCCAAGCTCTGGCACGTCTCGAACCTCTTCGAGATTCCCGGGCAGGAGCGGTTGGCCGAGCGGCTGACCGAGGCGAGCTTCGCCGACAAGGCCTTCTTCACCAATTCGGGCGCCGAGGCGCTGGAATGCGCCATCAAGACGGCGCGGCGCTACCACTACGTGAACGGCCAGCCCGAGCGTTATCGCATCCTCACCTTCGAGGGCGCCTTCCATGGTCGCACGCTCGCCACCATCGCCGCCGGCGGCCAGAAGAAGTATCTCGAGGGCTTCGGCCCGAAGGTCGAGGGCTTCGACCAGGTGGCCTTCGGCGACCACGAGGCGCTCGCCGCCGCCGTGACCGACGAGACCGCCGCGATCCTCGTCGAGCCGATCCAGGGCGAAGGCGGCATCCGCGCCGTGCCGGAGGTCTGCCTCAAGGGCCTGCGCGATCTCTGCGACGAGAAGGGTATCCTCCTCATCTACGATGAGGTGCAGACCGGCATCGGGCGCACCGGCACCTTCTTCGCCTACGAGCATTCCGGCGCCGAGCCCGACATCCTCGCGTCGGCCAAGGGCATCGGCGGCGGCTTCCCGATGGGCGTGTGCCTCGCCACCGCGGAGGCCGCCAAGGGCATGACGCCGGGCACCCACGGCACCACGTTCGGCGGCAACCCGCTGGCCATGGCGGTCGGCAATGCCGTGCTCGACGTGGTGCTGGGCGAGGGGTTCCTCGCCGAGGTGCGGCGCACGGCGCTGCTTTTCAAGCAGAGTCTCGCCTCGCTCGCCGACCGCTATCCCGAGATGATCGAGGCGGTGCGCGGCGAGGGGCTGCTCATCGGCATCAAGCCGCGCGTGCCGAACGGCGCCTTCATCGAGGCGCTGCGCGGCCACGAGATGCTGGCGGCGCCCGCCGGCGACAACGTCATCCGCTTCCTGCCGCCGTTGAACGTGACGCCGGAGGAGGTGCGCGAGGCGATGCGCCGCATCGAGGCGGCCGCGGCCGAACTGTCGGGCCGCCCCGCCGAAGGCGCTGCCGAAGGCGCCGCGGCATGAGCGCGCTGGAGCGGATGGCCGTGCCCGGCGTCAGACACTTCCTCGACCTCGCCGATCTTCCGACCGCGGACCTGCGGGCGATCCTCGCCGACGCCGGTCGGCGCAAGGCGCAGGGGCGCACTGGCCCGCGGCCGCTCGAAGGCCGGGTGCTCGCGATGATCTTCGAGAAGCCCTCGACGCGAACCCGCGTCTCCTTCGACGTGGCGATGCGCCAGCTCGGCGGCGAGACGCTGTTTCTCTCCGGCTCCGAGATGCAGCTCGGCCGCGCCGAGACGATCGCCGACACGGCGCGCGTCCTCTCGCGCTACGTCGACGCGATCATGATCCGCACCACCGAGCATTCGCGCCTCCTGGAAATGGCCGAGAGCGCCACCGTGCCGGTGATCAACGCGCTGACCGACGACACCCATCCGTGCCAGATCATGGCCGACATCCTCACCTTCGAGGAGCATCGCGGCCCGGTGAAGGGCCGGACCTTCGCCTGGACGGGCGACGGCAACAACGTGCTGAACTCGCTGATCGAGGCGGCCGGGCGCTTCGACTTCGCGCTACGCGTCGCCACGCCCGAGGGCTCCGAGCCCGACCCGCGCTTCGTCGAGCGGGCGAGGCGCGAAGGCACGAAGCTCACGCTGACGCGCGACGCGCGCGAGGCGGTGGAGGGGGCCGACTGCGTGGTGACCGACACCTGGGTCTCCATGGGCCGCGAGGACCAGGCGCGCGGGCACAACGTGTTCCTGCCCTATCAGGTCAACGAGCGGCTGATGGTGGACGCCAAGCCCGACGCGCTGTTCATGCACTGCCTGCCTGCCCATCGCGGCGAGGAGGTGACGGACGGCGTGATCGACGGTCCGCAGTCGGTGGTCTTCGACGAGGCGGAGAACCGGCTGCACGCGCAGAAGTCGATCCTCGCCTGGGTGTTCGGAGACGTGGCGACGCATGGCTGAGACGAACCTGGAACTCGGCGAATTCGGCTTCGCCGGCGACGACGCCGTGGTGCCCTACGCGGTGGCCGCGCTGGACGCGCGCGGGCGGGCGGTGCAGCTCGGCTCGATGGTGGACGCGATCCTCTCGCGCCACGACTATCCCGCGCCGGTCGCGCAGCTTCTGGCCGAGATGATCGTGCTCACCGTGCTGCTCGGCACCTCGCTGAAGTTCGATGGCAAGTTCATCGCGCAGACGCAGACCGACGGCCCGGTGGATCTCCTCGTGGTCGACTTCACCATGCCCTCCAGCGTGCGCGCCTATGCGCGCTTCGACGCCGAGCGCTTCGAGGCGGCGGTGGCGGCGGGCGACACGGGGCCGGAGGCGCTCCTCGGCAACGGCATCATGGCGCTCACCATCGACCAGGGCGAGCACACCCAGCGCTACCAGGGGATCGTGGAGCTCTCGGGCGCCTCGCTCGAGGCGGTGGCCGAGACCTATTTCCGCCAGTCCGAGCAGATCCCGACCACGGTGCGCCTCGCGGTCGCCAAGATCGCCCGGCGCAACGCCGCCGGGGGCTTCAGCGAATCCTGGCGGGCCGGCGGCCTCATCGCGCAGTTCCTGCCCGAGGCGCCCGAGCGCATGCGCCGGCCCGACCTGCCGGGCGGCGACGCGCCGGCGGGAACCGATGACATCGCCGCCTACGAGCCGGACGACGCGTGGACCGAGGTGCAGGCGCTGGTCGGCACGATCGAGCCCTCCGAACTCGCCGACCCCGAGGTCGGCGTCGAGCGGCTGCTCTTCCGCCTCTTCCACGAGCGCGGCGTTCGGGTGTTCGCGCCGGCCCCGGTGCGCGACGACTGCTCCTGCACGCGCGAGAAGATCCGCGGCGTCCTCTCCAATTTTTCGGCCGAGGATCTCGCCGAGAGCGTCGAAGACGGGCACATCCACGTCACCTGCGAATTCTGCGGCGAGGCCTACGAATTCCAGCCTGATGAACTCGTCCGGCAGGACTGAGCGGGACGCTCGCCAAGTGTTGCGAGTCCGGAGGGCGTGAAGCCCGGCGTCGGAAGCCTCAGTTCAGCGTGCGCGGCCGGGCGTCGGGCGCGTCCAGCGAGAAGGCGGGCACCTCGATCTCGAAGAAGCTGCCGTTCGGGCGCTGCATGCGGAAATGGCCGCGCATGATCCCCGAGGGCGTGCCGAGCGGGCAGCCGGACGTGTAGGTGAAGCTGTCGCCCGGCGTCAGGATCGGCTCCTCGCCGACGACGCCGGGGCCGCGCACCTCCTCCACCTGTCCGTGGCCGTCGGTGATGTGCCAGTAGCGCGAGCGCAGCTGCACCGTCTCGCGCGATCCGTTGGCGATCTCGATACGATAGGCGAAGACCCACCGCCCCTCGGCCGGCGCCGACTGCTCGGGCAGGAAGCTCGGCGTCACGGTGACGGTGATGTGGCGGGTGGTCGCGTGGTACATGGGGCCGGGCTGCGCTGGTGGGTGCCGGCCGCATCTTTCGCGGCATCGGCCGGCGAGGTCAACGCGCCGCGGGTCACGAAACGGCGGCAGGACGGTGATCGACGATGCCGCGCCCATGCCACCGGGCGCGCCTCGGGGCGATCCGGCCGCCCCGCCATGGCCTTGGGCGGGAGCGGCCGGGGAGGGCGGGTTCAGACGGCGGCGAGCGCGCGGGTGATGTCGTCCACGAGGTCGGCCGGGTCTTCGATACCCGCCGAGAGCCGCAGCATGCCCGGCCCGATGCCGAGTTCGGCGCGCGCCTCTTCCGTCAGGTTTTTGTGCGTCGTCGTCGCCGGATGGGTGACGAGGCTCTTGGCGTCGCCGAGATTGTTGGAGATCTTGACGATCTCCAGCGCGTTGGCGAAGCGGAAGGCCCCGGCCTTGCCGCCCTCCAGTTCGAAGGCGAGCAGCGTCGAGCCGCCCGTCATCTGCCGGGCGATGATCTCGGCGTCGGGGTGGTCGGCGCGGCCGGGATAGATCACCTTCGCGACCTTCGGCGAACCCGCCAGCACCTCGGCGAGTTTCGCCGCGTTCGCCGTCTGCTGGGCGACGCGCAGCGGCAGCGTCTCCAGCCCCTTCAGCAGCGTCCAGGCGTTGAAGGGCGAGAGCGAAGGGCCGGTGTGGCGAAAGAAGTCCTGCAGGTTCTTCTCGATCCACTCGGCCGTGGAGAGGACCACGCCGCCGAGGCAGCGCCCCTGGCCGTCGATGTGCTTGGTGGCCGAATAGACCACCACGTCGGCGCCAAGCTCCAGCGGCTTCTGCTGCATGGGCGTCGCGAAGACGTTGTCGACGATGAGGATCGCGCCCGCCGCATGCGCGATCTCCGCCACCGCCGCGATGTCGATCACCTCCAGCGTCGGGTTCGTGGGGCTCTCCAGGAAGAAGACCTTCGTCTCCGGCCGCACCGCCGCGCGCCACTGGTCGAGGTCGCGCCCGTCCACCAGCGTCGAGGCGACGCCGGCGCGCCCGAGCACGGTCTCGATGATGTAGCGACACGAGCCGAACAGCGCGCGCGCCGCTACCACGTGGTCGCCCGCCTGCACGGCGCATTGCAGCGCCGTCGACACCGCCGCCATGCCCGAGGCCGTGGCGCGCGCGTCCTCGGCGCCTTCCAGCGCCATCATCCGCTCCTCGAACATGCGCGTCGTCGGGTTGGAATAGCGCGAATAGACGAAGCCGGGCTCGTCGCCCTTGAAGCGCGCCTCGGCGGCCTCGGCCGAGCCGTAGACGAAGCCCTGCGTCAGGAAGAGCGCCTCCGACGTCTCGCCAAAGCCCGAGCGCATCGTTCCGCCATGCACCATCGCCGTCGCGGGCCGCACGCGCTTCACCTCGTCGTTCGTCTTCAGCATGGCAGGGCTCTCCGACGGCCGACTTCGGACAGGACGCGAGAAACCGCTTCGAACAGAGGAAACGGCCTTTAGCGACTTCAGTTTAACGTGGCTGCAAGCCGGCCGGCAAAATCACCACGGGAATGGCGGAACGCATAATCCTCGGCGCGCGTGAAATCAACGGGGGAGGCGGGGCTGCCGCCCCGGCCCCGCCCGAGGACTGACGCCCCCGGACCCCCGCTTTCTTTTTGTCGATGATCGAGGAGGGCCAGCGGCCCTCCTTGATCATCGAAGGAAGTGATGGGGTTCCAAGGGCCTCAGGCCCTTGGCGGGGTGCAGGGGCAGCGCCCCGCCACACCCGTCGAATTTAACCGCGCGCTAACGACGGATGCGCTACGACGGCCCATGGCCGGTGGAATCCTTCCCGATCGCGAGATCCAGCATCTGTTCGACACCGGCGGCATCCGGGCCGAGCGGGCGCTGGACGCCGACCAGATCCAGCCGGCCAGCCTCGACCTGCGGCTGGGGACGGTGGCCTACCGGGTGCGGGCCAGTTTCCTGCCGGGACGCGGCCATCCGGTGGTCGACAAGCTCGCACGCTTCTCGATGCACGAGATCGACCTCAAGGGCGGGGCGGTGCTGGAGACGGGCTGCGTCTACATCGTGCCGTTGCTCGAAAGCCTGGCGCTGCCGGGCGACGTGCGCGCCGCCGCCAATCCCAAATCCTCCACCGGGCGTCTCGACATCTTCACCCGCGTGATGAGCGACGGGGCGCAGGAATTCGACAAGGTGCCGGCGGGCTACCGGGGGCCGCTGTTCCTGGAGATCTCACCGCGCACCTTCCCGATCGTGGTGCGGCCGGGCTCGCGGCTGAGCCAGATCCGCTTCCGCACCGGCGATGCGCAGCTCGGCGAGGCCGAACTCGCGGCGCTGCACGAGCGGGAGCGGCTGACGAGCGCGGCGGACGCCAACATCTCGGGCGGCGGCATCGCCCTGTCGGTCGATCTCGTGGGCGACGGGGCGGGCCTCGTCGGCTATCGCGGCAAGCGGCACACCGGCGTCGTCGACGTCGACCGGCGCGCGGCGCAGACCGTGCTCGACTTCTGGGAGCCGATCCACCGCGCGGGTGCGGGCGAGCTGGTGCTCGATCCCGACGAGTTCTACATCCTCGTCTCGCACGAGGCGGTGCACGTGCCGCCGGCCTTCGCGGCCGAGATGACGCCGTTCGATCCGTTGGTCGGCGAGTTCCGGGTGCATTACGCCGGCTTCTTCGATCCGGGCTTCGGCCATTCGCCGGCGGGGGGCAGCGGCAGTCGTGCCGTGCTGGAGGTGCGCTCGCACGACGTGCCCTTCATTCTCGAACATGGACAGATCGTCGGGCGCCTCGTCTACGAGCGCATGGCCGCGCTGCCCGAGCGCCTCTACGGCACCGACCTCAACTCGAACTACCAGGCGCAGGGCCTCAAGCTCTCCAAGCATTTCCGCTGACCGGATGGCAGCGAGGCCGCGTGGGACTTTTGGTGGGACTTTCAGCCCGAACGTCCCACCGTACGCCGTTCGTTCTCCACCCCGTTCCGTTCGCCGCAGGGACCGCTTGCGCTGAAACCCCGCCTTCGCTACGGTTTCAGTCGGAGCGCGGGCGTAGTTCAGCGGTAGAACGCCAGCTTCCCAAGCTGGATGTCGTCGGTTCGATCCCGATCGCCCGCTCCAACTCTCACACCCGGCGCTCGCACAGGCCGCGAGATCATTTCGTCCTGCCCGCCTCAGCTTGCACATCCCAACGGTTCGAAGCGTCCGGCAGGCTTGAAAACGGGGATCTTTGGTCGTCGGCGCCCCGACACCGGAACGAAGGGGGCCGCGGAACGCTGTTCCCTTGCAGACCGCGATCATGCGTCTCCTGCCGAATGGAGATGCGCATGTTCACACAGTTCGCCAACGCGACGTGCCTCGCGATCGAGGCCCAGCAGGTCATCTGGATGCGGATGGCCGGGCTTCCACGCCAGGGACCGCTCGAAGCCTTCACGGAAACCGGGCTGATGGTCTCCGAAAAGGTCGAGGCCGCCTGTTCGGCCGTCCTCAGTCTCGCCTCCGGGCGTTCGGTGGACGACGTCGTCTCGGCCTATCGCGGCGTTGTCCAGGCCAACCTCGCGCGGCTTTCCGCATGAGGAGCGACGTCGCAGCCCCCGGTGTGCTTCTTCTCTATCGTAGCTCGAACGGCGACGAATGGCACTTCGTGCGGGACGACCGAACCGGCGACGAGTACGTCCTGCACAGCGCCAACCCGTCGTCGGGCGGCGCCGTGACGCGGATCGAGGCGCCTGCCTTCCTGACGCTCGGCAACGGGCCGGAACAGCAGGAATTGCGGCGCCTTCTCGGCACCGCGAACTGACGCGCTTCGCCCCTTTCCCCGGTCCGCCGGCGAGCGCGGCGGAACAAGGGCAGATGCCGGGAACTGGGGTTTGAGACCCAAGGACGAAATCATGACCATCAAAGCCATCCTGTTCGATGTCGACGGCACGCTCGTCGACAGCAACGACTTGCATGCGCGGGCCTGGATGGACGCCTTCGCCGAGTTCGGCATCGTCGTCGCGCATGCGGCGGTCCGCGATCAGATCGGCAAGGGCGGTGACAACCTCATGCCCGCCCTCCTCGAAGAGACGATCGTGGACGAGCACGGCGAGGCGATCTCGAAGGCGCGCAGTCGCATCTACCGGGATCGCTATGCCGATCAGGTCCAGCCGTTCGCCGAGGTGGCGGCCCTCTTTCGCAGAGCCCGGCAGGACGGCTGGGCGATCGTCATCGCCACGTCGGGCGAAAGCCACGAGGTCGAGCCCCATCTGGAGACGCTGGGGGTTCGCGACCTCGTGGACGAAGTGACGACGGCCAGCGATGCCGAACGCTCCAAGCCGCATCCCGACATCTTCGCCGCGGCTCTGAAGAAGGTTGGAGCCGAAGCCGCCGACGCTGTCGTGGTCGGCGACAGTCCCTACGACATCGAGGCCGCGGCCAAGCTCGGGCTGCGCACCATCGCGGTGCGGAGCGGCGGGTTCGGCGACGACGTGCTGACCGCGGCCGGCGCCGTCGCGATCTACGACGACCCCGCGGATCTCCTGGCCTCCTACGAGGATTCGCTCCTGGCGCCGTGACCGCCGCAGGCTTCGTCATGGCTCCGTGGAAGGACCCACGATGGTCCGGCGCCGTGTCGAACCATGCCCGCCGAGGGCGGTGACGATCGATCCGAATGAAGGTCGAGGCCGGAGACGGCGCTCCGGACCGCCTCGGCTGCTGGTCCAAGTCCCGCAAGGCTCACGAGCCGACGTGGACCCTCTCTCGTGTCGAAAGCCCGGCGCGATGGCTCGACGGCATCGGTTGAACCGATGCTTCGATTTCCACCGGGCGCGGGACCAATCCTTGAGCTGAAATTTGAAGCAGGGCGCAACAAGCGCTGCTGCCGGGGTCGTCGGACCTCGTTCCTTCGATCACGAGTGATCCATGCGACGAGTCGTGTCGGCTATTCGGCTGCATGCGGCATCCGCAGTGAACGCCGCGGACGATCGGCAGGCGACGTTCGCGGACAAGGTTTCTCGGGCGGTCGATCCTCGCCGGCGCGGAGATCGGTGCCTTCGCCGCGGGAGACGCCGGTTCGTGCCAAATGCCAGGCCTGGACCGTCACGGCACCGACGCGGCGCTTGATCCCGTTCGCCGGACCCGGCAGAAGCCGACGACCGTCGTCGATCCCGCGCGGGCTGGCCGCAGTCGGCGTGATCCATGATTCCAACCCTGAAGGTGGCCATGCGCGTATTCGACGTTCTGACCCGGGCTGCGTTCGGCGTGGCGAGCCTCGCTCTCATGCTGCTGGCCTGCGCGCTCATCTACTACGCGGGATCGGGCGTCTGGGAGAGCGTCCGCGTGCCCGACCGCGACCTCGGGCAGACCGCCCTGGAAGCGGTCGGCTACACGGTGATCGCCATCGCGGTCTTCGACGTCGGAAAGTACCTTCTGGAAGAGGAGGCGATCCGCGGCCGGGAGATGCGCAACGCCGGCGAGGCGCGGCGGAGCCTGACGAAGTTCGTCTCCACCATCATCATCGCGGTCCTGCTCGAAGCCCTCGTCACCGTCTTCGAGGCGGGCAAGGAGGATGCCCGGTTGATGATCTACCCGACACTGCTGCTCTTGGCGGGAACGCTGCTGATCGTCGGCCTCGGCGTCTATCAGAGGCTTAGCGTCAGCTCGGAGACCCAGGCCGCCGATCCCGCCGAGGACGATCAGGGGCGCAGCGGCGATTGAGGACAGCCGGCGCTCGGTGGCCTTCTCGGTCCGCCGTCCGCAAAGGCGCGATCCGGCAGCCGGAACGCTCGGTCGGTTCGTGGCAGCCGAACGGTCCGGCCTTCGTATCGCCGCACCAACTGCCGCCGGTGCCGCTCCGCCGCCGTGCGCACGCGGCGGGTCGGGACGCACCGAGGCTGACCTGCGGGTTCGCCTCCTTGGCGAAGATCGTCCGATCGTCTCGCGAGAGAGGCCAAGGCCAATGGCCGGAGGGCCTTGCGTCATCCCACAGTCACGCAGGCGGCGTAGAGACCCAGGTCTGGGTCTCTGTCGAAGATTGCCGAATGCGGGGCCGGTCTCGCGCGTCACGACGTCGAGCCCCGTCTTGTCCGATCCCCCGGGAGTGCCGCGTCGATGAGACCGCCGATGTCGATCCTGCAACGATCCGCCCTCCTCGCTCTCGTGTCCCTGCTGGTGCCAGGAGCGGCGTTCGCGCAGGCGCCGGGCGCGGCGCCCGAGGCGGTCGACTGGATCGAGCTGGCGATGGGCGCGGTCGGCGGCCTCGTTCTCTTCCTCTACGGCGTCCACGAGCTTTCGCATGCGCTGAAGGCGGTGGCGGGCGAGCGAATGAAGGCGGTGATCGGCCGGGCGACGGGCGATCGCTTCCGCGGCCTCGGTGCCGGCACGCTCGCGACCGTCCTTCTCGATTCCTCGTCGCTGACGATCATCCTCCTCATCACCTTCGTCGATGCCGGCCTGGCGAGTTTCGTGCAGGCGCTTCCCGTCGTCCTCGGCGCCAATATCGGCACGACCTTCTCGAGCCAGGTCTTCGCGATCGGCATCGACGCGTACGCGCCCGTGCTGATGCTCGCCGGGTTCCTGCTGCGGATGACGGTGAAGAAGCACCACGCCAAGGATTGGGGCGCGGCGCTGTTCGGCCTCGGTCTCGTGCTTTTCGGGCTCCACACGATCGGCGATGCGGCCGAGCCGCTTAAGGACCAGCCGGCCGTGACGGACTGGTTGAAGACGATGGCGACGCCCGTCTACGGCATTCTCGCGGGCGCGGCGATCACGGTCGCCATCCAGTCCTCCTCGGCCATGCTCGGCATCGTCATCACGCTCGCGGGGCAGGGGATCATTCCGCTCGAGGCCGGGATCGCGATGATGCTGGGGGCGGAGATCGGCACCTGCGCCGATACGCTCGTCGCCACGATCGGGCGCTCGCGCGATGCGCTGCGAGTGGGCCTGTTCCACCTTCTGTTCAACGTCGTCACCGTGTTGATCGGTGCTGTGCTGGTGGAACAGATCGTCCTTTTCGCGAGCTGGACCTCCGACGACGTCGCGCAGCAGATCGCCAACGCCCATGTCGCCTTCAACCTCGGCGGCGCGCTGCTCTTCATCGGGTTCGTGCGGATCGTCGGGCGGTTGATCGAGCGGGCGGTGCCCGAACGGGTGGGGAACCCCGTGGCCGCCTGAGCGCTGCCGCCGACTTCGCCGATCTTCGCTGCCCGCAAGCTGGCCGCGTCGCGTGGCGCACGGCCCGCATCGTCGGGCTTTCGCCATGCCGCCGCGGGGCTCCGACACGCCCGGCGGTCGATCCGGCCACGCTCTGCGTGCGCCAAGTTGGATAATCTCCGTTGCAGCTTGCGCGGCGCACGCTAAATCATGTTCACCGACGTGCCCGACCGGCGTGTCACCCGAGCGGCGCCGCCTTGCGGACCGCCCGGACCGACCGTGATGCGAAGGAGTTCCCGATGGCCAATCGCCCACGGCGATCGAAATCCGGCGGCAGGCCGGACACCACGATCGATCTCGGTGCCGAGAGGGTCGCGCCTTCGAATGCGCCGATCGGTGAACGCGGCGGGTCGGTTGAAATCGGGGAGGCGACGGATCCCATCATGGCCGAGAAAGGGCAGATCGAGACGATGAGCGGTGACACCGGAACCGATCGGTCCCCCCTGAAGCCCGAGCGCGACGACGCGGCGATCGCACCGGCGGCCAGCGTCGGATCGCCGGCCATGCTCGGCCAGAGCGTCGCGAGCTCGTCTCCCGCCGCTCAGGCGGGCGTTGCGCCGGAGCTTTCGGGAGACGACCCGGCGGGCGCCGCGGAGCAGGACTTCGCGCGCGAAGAAGGCTTCGTGGCTCCGGCCGCCGCGGAGACCGGCCCCGACCGCATCCATCCCGAGACCGAGGCGCACGAGCCGATCGGCGGCGGCGATGCACTGCCGCGCCGCGATCTCGGCGAGTTCGAAGACGACGACGTGGCAGTTCCCCATGCCGAGGCAGAGCCCGCCGGGCCCGATCCGCTGGCCACCAGCCCCTATCGCGCGGCGCCCGACGAGCATTCTCGCGGTCCCGGCTTCGGTTCGCTCCTTGGAGCCGGCCTTCTCGGCGCCGCGATCGCCGTCGCGGCCGGGAGCGCGCTTCTCTATTCCGGCGCCATTCCCGTCGCCGCGACGCAGACGCCCGCGGTCAATCCCCAGCAGTTCGCCACGGCCGGCGAGGTACAGCAGATCGGCGGCGACGTGCAGACCCTGCGCGGCACGGTGGAGCAGCTGCAGTCGGCGCAGGCGGCCGGCGGCGCCGGGTCCGGCATGGTCTCGTCCTCCGACTTCACGCAGCTCGCCGATCGCGTGGCCGCCACCGAGCGCGCCGTGCAGACCGGCGGCGCCTCGGCGGGCGACGCTTCGAGCGCCGCCGCTTCGGCCGGCGAGACCGCCAATGCCGCGCGCGACGCCGCAGGCCAGGCGCTGCAGGCCGCCAACGCGGCGCGTGAGACCGCCGATGGCGCGCGGACCGCAGCCGACAGCGCTCAGCAGGCCTCGCAATCGGCCCAGCAGGCCGCTGCGAACGCCCAGACCGCCGCGGGCGAGGCACGCACGCAGGTCGAGGGCTTTGCGACGCGCCTCGCGGCGATCGAGGAGGGCAATCGCCGCGCCGGCATCGCGCTCTCGGCGGCTGCGCTGAAGACCGCGATCGACCGCGGAACGCCCTTCATGGCCGAGCTCGAAAGCTTTGCCGGCGCCTCCGGCGATCCGGCCGCCGTCGCCTCGCTGCGCGACTTCGCCGCCGCGGGCGTGCCGACCGCCGCGACGTTGAACGCGGGCTGGAGCGAGGCCGAGGGCGAGATCCTCGCCGCGCTCCGCCCCGCCGACCCGACCGCCGACATGGGGTCGCAGGTTCTTTCCGGCCTGCGCTCGCTCGTCACCGTGCGACCCGCCGGCACGGCGGTCTCGGCCGACGCGCCGGGCCCGCAGGCCGCGGTCGCCCGCATGGATACGGCGATCTCGCAGGGCGACTACGCCGCCTGGATCCGCGAGTGGGAAGGGCTGCCGGACACCGCGCGATCGGCCACCGAGAGCTTCGCGACCCGCGTGAAGGCGCGCGTGGCGGCCGATGGCATCATCGAGCAGACCATCAACAGCGCCGTCGGCGCCTCCGCGTCGCAGGGCTGACATGCTGCGTATCCTCGCCTTCTTCCTCATCGTCCTCGCGGCCGGTCTCGGCTTCGCCTGGCTCGCCGACAATCCCGGTTCCGTCTCGCTGGTCTGGCAGGGCCAGGAGGTCGGCACGAGCTTCACCGTCTTCGTGATCCTCGAGCTGGCGCTCGTGGTGGCCGCCGCCTTCGCGTTCTGGCTGGTGCGCGGCTTCTTCAAGGCGCCCGACCGCGTCTCGCGCTTCTTCTCCAACCGGCGTCGCGACAAGGGCTACCGGGCGCTTTCGGCCGGCATGATCGCCGCCGGCGCGGGCGACGCGCTGATCGCGCGGCGCATGACGAAGCAGGCCGAGAAGCTGCTGGTCAACCGGCGCGAGCCGATGCTGCGCTTCCTCGATGCGCAGACGGCGCTGATCGAAGGCGACCATGCCCGCGCCCGTTCGATCTTCGAGACGCTGGAATCTGATCCCGAGACCCGGCTCGTCGGCCTTCGCGGGCTCTTCCTCGAGGCCGAGCGCCTCGGCGACCGCGAGGCGGCCCGAAATTACGCCGAGCGCGCCGTGCGCATCGCGCCGCACGTGCCCTGGGCCGGCGGCGCCGTGCTCGACTTGAAGGCTGCGCAGGGCGACTACGACGGCGCGCTCGCCATTCTCGAAGCACAGCGCGATTCGCGGCTCGTGGACAAGGCCGAGAGCCGGCGACTGCGCGCCGTGCTCCTCACCGGCAAGGCGTTGGAGCTCGCCGACGCCGATCCGACGGGCGCCAAGACTGCAGCCCGCGAGGCGCAGAAGCTTGCCCCCGAGCTCGTGCCCGCAGCGGTCGTCGCCGCCAAGGCGATGATCCGTCTCGGCGACGCCAAGGGTGCCACCAAGGCGCTGGAGACGGCCTGGAAGGCCGAGCCGCATCCCGAACTCGCCGCGCTCTACATTCACGTACGGCCCGGCGATGGGGTGGCCGAGCGCCTGAAGCGCGCCCGCGCGTTGGCCGCGCTGCAGCCCGGCCATGTCGAGTCGCATCTCGCCGTCGCGCATGCGGCGCTCGACGCGCGCGAGTTCGAACTCGCCCGCACCGAGGCGCTGGCGGCGGCCGACAAGGGACCGCGCGAGAGCGTCTACCTCCTCCTGGCCGACATCGAGGACGGCGAGACCGGCAACGAGGCACTCGTCCGTCAGTGGATGAGCCGCGCCCTGCATGCGCCGAAGGACCCGTCCTGGAGCGCCGAAGGCGCGCCGGGGGCGCAGTGGCTGCCGGTGTCGCCGACGACCGGGCGGCTCGACGCCTTCCAGTGGTCGACGCCGAAGGCTACCGCCCCGTCCGCCGCACCGGGTGGCGATCCCATGCGCGTCATCACCGACCATTACCCACGCTCCGCCGAGTCCGCGCCGGCCGCGGGCAGGCCCGTCGCCCCGTCCTCCACATCGTCGGATGCGCGTCCCGTGATCGTCGCTCCGCTCGTCGCGGGGTCGGAGACGGATCGGCGCGAGATGCCGGCCGGCGTCTGACGGCGCGAAGGCGGACATGTTCGACACGCTGAAGGACTTCCTGCGCTCCATCGCGCCGATCGACGACGCCCGCTCGGCCGGCGACGATCCGGTGATCGCCGCCGCCGCGCTTCTCCACCACGTTTGCGAGGCAGATGGGGCGGTGAGTGCGCAGGAGCGCATCCGGCTTCAGTCCCTGCTCGTCGAGGCCTATGGCATCGAGCCCGCGCGGGCGGTGGAGGTCGTGGCGGCCGGGCGCGAGGCCGACCAGGATGCCGTCGATCTCTTCCGCTTCACGCAGGTGCTCATGCAGCATCTCTCGGAGACCGAGCGTGTCCGCTTCGTCGAGCTCCTGTGGGAGGTCGTCTTCGTCGACGGCACCGTCCACGAGCTCGAGGACAACGTGGTCTGGCGGATCTCCGAGCTTCTCGGCGTTTCCGCCCGCGATCGGATGCTGGGAAAGCGCGAGGCCGCGGCGCGGCGGCAGGAGCGCGATGTCTGAGGCCGCTCTCGAACGGCCGCCGGCCGCGGGGCCTTCGACCACACCGTCCTTCGCCCTGCGCGATCCCGGCGAACGTCGACCCATGCTCGTGGTCCTGCATCAGGAAACCTCGACGCCGGGCCGGGTCGGGCAGGTGCTCGAGGCCGCCGGCATCGCGCTCGACATCCGCCGCCCCGTGCTCGGCGAGCGGCTGCCGCCGACGCTCGACGCGCATCGCGGCGCCATCCTCTTCGGCGGCCCGCCGAGCGCCAATGACCCGGATGCGCATCTACGCCACGAGATCGACTGGCTCGACGTGCCGCTGCGCGAGGACCGGCCGTTTCTCGGCATCTGCCTCGGCGCGCAGATGCTGGTGAAGCATCTCGGCGGCACCGTCGCCCCGCATCCCGAGGCGTTGGTCGAGGTCGGCTACTATCCGCTGGAAGCGACGCCGGAGGGCCGGGCGCTGCTGCCGGACTGGCCGGACATGGTCTATCAGTGGCACCGCGAGGGCTTCTCGCTGCCGCAGGGCGCGACGCTGCTCGCCACCGGCGAGCGCTTTCCGAACCAGGCGATCCGCTATGGCGACCAGGCCTTCGGCGTGCAGTTCCACGCCGAGCTGACGCTGGCGATGATGCATCGCTGGACGACGCACGGCCACGCGCGGCTCTCGCTCCCGGGCGCGCAGGCGCGGCGCCAGCATTTCGACGGCCGTGCTCTTCACGATGCCGCGGTGAAGCGCTGGCTCGGGCAGTTCCTCGCCCGCATCTTCGGCCGGCCCGCCGCCTAGGCGGCGGCTCCGGCGCTTCGCAAGATCGCCTCGCGAAAGCCTCTTTCGCTATGCAGCAGACGCGACGCCTCAACGCGGCGTCCCCCAGCGCGGAACCGGGATCCCCAGCCATGTCGACCTTCGACCTCGTCGTGATCGGAAGCGGGCCGTCGGGCCGGCGCGCCGCCATCCAGGCCGCCAAGCTCGGCCGGTCCGTGCTGGTGATCGAGCGCCACGCCAAGGTCGGCGGCGTCTCGGTGCACACCGGCACCATTCCCTCCAAGACGATGCGCGAGACCGTGCTCAACCTGTCGGGCTGGCGCGAGCGCGGCTTCTACGGGCGCGCCTATCGCGTGAAGCAGGACATCTCGGCCGCGGACATCCAGTCGCGCATGGAGATGACGCTGGAGCACGAGGTCGACGTGCTCGAACACCAGTTCGCGCGCAACGGCGTGCGCACGTTGCGCGGCGCGGCGTCGTTCCGCTCGGCGCACGAAATTGCGGTGGCCCTGCCGGACGGCGAGGAGCGGATCGTGACGGGCCATCACGTCCTCATCGCCGTCGGCACCCATCCGTTCCGCCCGGACTACGTACCCTTCAACGGTGAGAACGTCTTCGATTCCGACGAGATCGTCGCGATTCCCAAGCTGCCGCGCTCGCTGGCGGTGATCGGCGCGGGCGTCATCGGCGTCGAATACGCCACGATCTTCTCGGCGCTGGAGGTGCAGGTCACGCTCATCGAGCCACGCTCGTCCTTTCTCGACTTCATCGACAAGGAGCTGATGGAGGAGTTCGTCCACGAGCTGCGCGACCGCAACGTCGCCCTGCGTCTCGGGGCGGAGGTGTCGAAGATCGACTTCGACGGGCAGGGCCGGCCCGTCTGTCATCTCGCCACCGGCCGCGACGTCACCAGCGAGGTGCTGCTCTTCGCCGCCGGGCGCATGGGCGCGACGGAGGGGTTGAACCTCGAGGCGGCCGGTCTCTCCAGCGACCATCGCGGGCGCCTTGCCGTCGACGGCAAGACGCTGCAGACGGCGGTGCCGCACATCTATGCCGCCGGCGACGTCATCGGCTTTCCCTCGCTCGCCTCGACCTCGATGGAGCAGGGGCGCCTCGCGGCCTGTCACGCCTTCGGCCTGCAGCCGCCGCCGCCGCCCGAATACTTCCCCTACGGCATCTATTCGGTGCCGGAGATCTCGACGGTCGGCATGAGCGAGGAGGAGGTGCGCAAGCGCGCCATCCCTTACGAATGCGGCGTGGCCCGGTTTCGGGAGACCTCGCGCGGTCACATCATGGGCCTGCAGACCGGCATGATGAAGATGATCTTCTCGAAGAAGACGCGGCGCCTGCTCGGCGTCCACATCATCGGCGAGGGGGCGACGGAACTCGTCCATATCGGCCAGGCCGTGCTCAACCTGAAGGGCACGATCGACTATTTCATGGACAACACGTTCAACTATCCGACGCTGGCCGAGGCCTACAAGATCGCCGCGCTCGACGCCTGGAACCGGGCCTTCGCGCCCGTGGCGGCGCCCCCGCCCGAAGCGCCCGCCGTGCAAGGCGCCTCTGCGGCCTGAGGCGGCCGCGGCGTCAGGTGCGCGCCGCGAGGCTGCGCGCCCGTCGCAGCTGCGGGAAGGCGAGCGACCAGATCGCGGCGACGCCGATCGTCGCGATGCCCCCCACCACCACCGCCGGCACGGTGCCGATGCCGTGCGCCATGACGCCGGCGCGGAACTCGCCGAGCTCGTTGGAGGCGCCGACGAACACCATGTTGACGGCGTTGACGCGCCCGCGCACGTCGTCGGGCGTCCAGAGCTGCAGTAGGATCTCGCGGATGTAGACGGAGATCATGTCGGAGGCGCCCATCAGCGCCAGCGCCCCGATCGAGAGCCAGGGCACGGTGGAGAGTCCGAAAATCACCGTGAAGGCGCCGAACAGGGCGACGAAGGCGAACATGATGAGGCCGGCGCGGTCCTTCACCGGATGGGCGGCGAGCCAGAGCGCCACTGCAAGCGCCCCGACGCCGGGTGCGGCGCGCATCAGCCCGAGGCCCCAGGGGCCGACGGCGAGGATGTCGTGCGCGAAGACCGGCATCAGCGCCACAGCGCCGCCGAGGAGCACGGCGAAGAGATCGAGCGAGATCGCACCGAGCACCACCTTTTCGCGGAAGATGTAGCGGAAGCCCGCCACTACCGTCTCGAGGCTGGCGGGCTCGCCCGTGCCGCGCTGGGCCGGCGCATGGATCGAGAGCACGAGCGCGGCGCCCACCGCGAACATCGCCACGGCGACGCCGTAGGAGAGATGCGCCGAGACGCCGTAGAGCAGCCCGCCCGCCACCGGCCCGACGATCGATGCGATCTGCCAGGACGAGGAATTCCAGGCGATGGCGTTGGCGAGTTCGTCGCGGCTGACGAGATTGACCACGAGCGAGGAGGCCGACGGCCCGAAGAAGGCGCGGGCGACCCCGAAGACCACGAGCAGCGCGAAGACCGGCGCCGGCGAGACGAGCTCGAAGAAGGTGAGCGCCAGAAGCGCCGCGCCCGCCGCGGTCTCCACCGCCAGCGACAGGCCCATGATCCAGCGCCGCGAATAGCGGTCGGCCGCCGCGCCCGTGACGAGCACCAGGAGGAGGGCGGGCAGGAACTGGCAGAGGCCGACGAAGCCGAGATCGAGGGGATTGCGCGTCAGTTCGTAGATCTGCCATCCGACCGAGACGGAGACGATCTGCGTGGCGAAGGAGCCGAAGAAACGCGCCAGCCAGTAGCGCCGGAACCGCGGGTTGCGAAATGCGGCGAACCGGTCCTCGTCGGGAACGGGAGGGCCGCCCGCTTCGGGGTCGGTTCGGGCCGTGAGCGGATCGGACGACGTCAAGGGCTGCTTCGAACGGGAGAGCGGGATGGGACCGGGCGGCGATCGGCCATTCGCAGGGATGCCATGGCCATCGACGGCCCTGTCATGGTCCTGCCGCGTCGCTCCGTCAAGCGCGCGGCCCGGCTAAGCGCGTGGTTGAATGCCGTCATGACGGGTGCCGGGCCGTCCCGCGACCGGGGCAATCTGCGATGGTGCGGCGATCCGCTGCGCGCCGCGAGCGTTTCGACCCGGACGCCCATCTTCGGCTCGGGCTTTCTCTCGACGGTACGGCCGGTCTTTACCTTGCGGAACGAAGAGGGGCGGGCCCGACTCCTCTTCTCCGGTTCGCCGGGGTAGATATCGATGCGTCGTCAACGCTTTGGAAACCATCATGCGCCGCGAGCCCGCTCCGCCGCCTGCCCGATATCCTCATTCCGCCATGCCGGTTCCGCGATTCGGCGTCGGCACCGAGGAGCAGGTGTCGCGTGTTCTGCGCAAACGCGCGCTGCGCAGTCTGGATGCGGTTCTGGCGATGCTAGCGGCCGGCAAGGTGGCGGCGCCGTCGTCGGCCGCCTCCGCGTTCATTCCACCGGGCGGCCGCCGGCTTCGCTAGAGCATGTCCGGTGATAGCCGCGTCGGCTTTCACGCCCGGGCGATGCGAGGCCAAAGGATTCGGGAGCCCATCCGGTGAAGACGTGTCGACGGAAGGGCGCCGAGGCCGGGGCACGAGCACAAAACGAAAGCGCCCTCACCGGGGGAGGACCGGGAGGGCGCCTTGGGTCGCCTTGCGGGTGGGAGGAACCCGCGTGGCATGTCCGCGTCGGCCGTCGGGAGGATCGGCCGCAGCGAATGAAAAATCGTTCAGCGCACCGACTGGCGGGCGACGGTCGGGATGTCGGAGCGCGACAGGCCGAGATCGGCGAGCTCGCGCTGCGACAGGCGGTTCAGCTCGGCGGCCGTGTTGCGCATCTGGCGCCAGGTCTGGAAAGAGCGGGTCAGGTTCATCGGTGTGGTCCTCTCGGCGGCATCTCGTCGGTGGATGCCGGTTCGGCTTGGTTCGTTTCGACAAGGACACACTAGCCCAACCGCTCGCGATGCAGCAGCGCTCGCTCGTCATGGCAGCCCTCGCGTTCCCAGCTATCTCGCAGCTGCGAAGCTGCCATGCGCGAACGCGGTGATGGGCGCAGAGCCATGTATTGTCGGCCGTTACCCACCGGTGATTTGCCGGCGAACCAGTTGACGCCGGAGGCCGCCCCACGGGGATTCTAGAACGCCAGCGGGCGGCAGAAGGACGAGCGGAAGAAGTCGAAGGCGCGTCGCAGGCGGGTCGCGTCGCCGTAGGGCGGCGTCGCCGCGTCCGCCGGGCAGGACTTCGTCAGGCCGCGCGTGGTCTCGTCGAGCGCGCGGCACTGGAGGCCCGCGAAGACGAGACGCGGCGCCAGTCCCGGACGCGTCTCCTCGACCAATGTCGCGCGCTCGAAGCTGAAATTGGTGCGCACCGGCGTCTCGCCGCCCGCGCTCGTGCGCTCGGCCGTGAACCGGCACTTCTCGTCGGAGATCTGCGCCACCTTGATCACGCCGGTGCGGCCGGCGAGATCCACGACGTATTCGGCCGGCGACTTGGCGGTCTGGGTGACGCGCACGAGGCCGTTCGGACCGGGCGCTTCCATGTCTTCGAGGCCGAACAGGAGGAAGGCAGCGGTCTCCTCGGCATTCTGGGCGAGGGTGGCGCCGGGTGCGGCGGCGAACAGAAGCCCTGCAAGGACGATCGATTTCGGCATCACGGGCACGCTCGCTCATCGAGGACGACGGGATCTCGGTTGTCGCAGCATTCGCCGGGTGGATCCATGTCCGGCCTCCCTGCCTCGCAACGTCGTGACGAAATGGTTGGCGGGGGAGAGGTTGGCGACAGAAAGAATCACCGGCGGACATGGTCTACGAACGCATTCTTAAAGGCCGGCCGTTACCGTGACCGTTCCTCGAGAGCGAACCGCGGCGCCATGACGCTGAACACCCGCCCCTCCCACTTGCCGACCGTCTGGCTCCGCCTCGTGGTGGCCTCGCTCTGCGTGCTGCTGCTGGCGAGCGCGGGCTGGACCCGGTGGGCGGACCGCGAGCACCGCGTCGCCAAGGCCGAGGGGGACGCGGGCATCCTGGCGCGCTCGCTCGCCCGCCATGCCGCCGACCTCTTCCTCATCGCCGACCTGATGTCCTCCGATCTCGCGGACGCCGCACAGGCGGCCTCCGCCGATGCCGATCCCGACCGCACCGTCGATCTGCGCGTGCGACACGAACTCGCGCGTTTCCCGCTCGTTCGATCGCTGGAAGCCTACGACGCCGAGGGGCAACGCCTGACCCGGCCGAAGCCCGGTCTCTCGGAGTGGACCGGAATTGCCGAGGCGCCGTTCTTTCTGGAGCGGCGCTTCTCTCCCGGCAGCGGCCTCGTCATCGGGGAGCCCATCCAGGCGGCGAACGGCGACGGCTGGATCATTCCGCTGTCGAGGCGGTGGAACAAGGCCGACGGCAGCTTCGGCGGCGTCGTCGTCGCCAGCCTCTCCTCGGAGGCGCTCGCCCTCTTCTATCACGAGTTCGACGTCGACGGGCATGCGGGCATCTCGCTGATGACGGAGACCGGCACGCTTCTCGCCCGATACCCGTTCGCGCCGGAGCGCATCGGGCGCCTGAAGGGGCTCTCGCCGTCGCTCGACGACGTGCGTCTCTACGAGAGGGGAACGTTCCGCCGGCCGTCGCCGATCGACGGGGTCTGGCGGATCCAGGCCTACCAGCATGTCGGCAACCTGCCGCTCGTCGTGTTCGCGGGCCTCAGCTACGAAACGGTTCTCGCCGGCTGGCTGCCGTCCACCTTGCTGGTAGCGACGGGCACGGTCTGCCTCGTCGTGCTGCTCGTCGGCGGAAGCCTCTTCCTCGAGCGCTACCTCGCCTCGAACCGCTCGGCGACGGTCGAGATGCAGCATCTGGCCGTCACCGACGCGCTGACGGGGCTCGGCAACCGGCGCGCGTTCGACGAAGCCTGCAGGGAGGAATGGGAACGCGCCGCGGCAGAAGGGCAGGGGGTGTCGCTGCTGCTTCTCGACGTCGATCACTTCAAGTCGTTCAACGACACCTACGGGCATCCTGCGGGCGACGCCTGCCTGCGGCGGATCGCGCAGACGCTGGGAACCACCGTGTTCGGCGTTCTCGGCCGGCTGGCGCGCTACGGCGGCGAGGAGTTCGCGCTCCTCCTCATCGACGTGACCCCATCGGTTGCATTGCTCCTCGCCGATCATGTCCGCATCGCCGTGCGCAATCTCGAACTGCCACACCGGGGCAATCTGGAAGGCGTCGCCACCGTCAGCATCGGCGTCGCGTCGATCGTTCCGCGCGAGGCCGGCGCGGACGGTCTGGCCCAACTGGTGAAGGCGGCCGACGAGGCGCTCTACCGGGCCAAGGCCGAGGGGCGCAACTGCGTGTGCCAGGCGCCGCTGCCGACCGCGGCCCGGCCGGACGAGATGGCGACGCCGGTGGTCGCCGACGCGGCATGACGCCGACGCCGCGCCGGGCTGCGATTGCCGTGTCGGCGCATCGGCCGGGCGTGAAAGCCCACCCGGCCTTCACGCCGGGACGTGCTCTAGCGTGCGTTGCGACGCTCCAGATCGCGCTCCCAGCGGAAGGCGTCCTCCACGATGCCGGTGAGATCGTCGTGCCGCGGGGTCCAGCCGAAGGCCCGGCGGGCGAGAGCGGCATCGGCGACGATCGCGCTGGCGTCGCCTGCCCGGCGGCCGGCGATCCGCACGTCGAAATCATGGCCGGCGACGCGGCGCACGGTGTCGAGCACCTCCAGCACGGAATAGCCGTGGCCGTAGCCGCAATTGGCGGTGATCGAGGCGCCGCCGGCGCGCAGGTAGCCGAGCGCCTGACGGTGGGCATCGGCGAGGTCGGAGACGTGGATGTAGTCGCGCACGCAGGTGCCGTCGGGCGTGTCGTAGTCGGTGCCGAACACGTCGATATGCCCGCGCTTGCCGAGCGCGGTCTCGCTGGCGACCTTGATCAGATGCGTCGCGCCCTTGGTGGACTGGCCCGTGCGGCCCTTCGGGTCGGCCCCCGCGACGTTGAAATAGCGCAACACGGCGTAGGTGATCGGATGGGCTGCGGCGGTGTCGCGCAGCATCATCTCGGTCATCCATTTCGAGGTGCCGTAGGGCGATTCCGGCGCCGGCCGCTGATCTTCGGCCACCGGCATGTGCGGCGGCGAGCCGTAGACCGCGGCGGTTGAGGAGAAGATGAAGTGCTTCACGCCGCAGCGAACGGCCGATTCGAGAAGCGCGCGCGAGGCCACCGTGTTGTTGGCGTAGTAGCCGAGCGGGTCGGCCACCGATTCCGGCACCACGATCGAGCCGGCGAAATGGATGATCTCGGAAATCCCGTGCTCGCGGATCAGCCCTTCGACCAGGAGCTGGTCGGAGATCTCGCCGACCACCAGCGTCGCCTCAGGCGCCACCGCCCATTCGAAACCGGTGGAAAGCCGGTCGAGGACCACCACGCGTTCGCCGGCGTCGAGGAGATCCCAGACCATGTGGCTGCCGATGTAGCCCGCGCCGCCCGTCACCAGAACCGTCATCGCTCAAGCCTTCCCGCCATCCGCCAAGCCTGACCGAGCGCCGGTGGGCCACCCGAGGCATAGGGCAGGTTCCGCTGGGCCGGCAAGGGCTCGCCGGTCAGCTTCGCGGCGTCCCCGCGTCGGACGCATCCACTGATGGTGCGGTCTCGGCCGGTGGCTCATAGCGCAGGAGGAAGGTCCAGGCTGCGTAGGCGCCGATGGCGAGCGTCATCACCATCCAGGTCGGGTCGCCCGCCACCGCTTCGACGCCAGCCCAGACGAGGCAGGCCGCGACGACGGCGATCCGCCGCCAGAGCGGGCGGAAGAAAGGGTGTTGGGCATCCTTGAAGGCCATCGTCGCTCGCATTCGTGTGGCGGCCCGCCCGTGTCGTCGGCGGGCCGATCCTGGCTCGTTCGCTCCGCTTATAGCGCGCCGGCAGCCCCCGGCGCCATCGCGCCGGCGGGCAAGCCCTCGTGATGGGGGCGGCCGGGCGAGCCCGACGTCTACTGGAAGAGCTGCAGCGCGTTGCGCAGCGTCATCACGATGCCCCAGAGGAGGGGAATGCCGACGAAGCCCCAGGCGAGGGCGATCTTGGGCGTGGGCGTGGTGGAGGGTTCGTGCGCCATGGTCGTCGTCCTTTCAGGTCCGCGCCGGCTCGGGCGGCAGGTGATGCTTGGCGTCCACCGGCGTCATCATCAGGTTGAGCACGAGGCCGACGGCGAGAAGTCCGGCCATGATGTACATGGTCACCGTGTAGGCGTCGGCCTTCGCGACGCCCTGGTCGATCTGGTACTGGCGGATGTAGTTCACCAGCACCGGGCCGAGGACGCCGGCGACCGACCACGCGGTGAGCAGGCGCCCGTGGATGGCGCCGACGTAGCGCACCCCGAAAATGTCCTTGAGATAGGCGGGGATGGTCGCGAAGCCCCCGCCATACATCGACATGATCACGGCGTAGAAGGCGACGAAGAGCACCACCGAGCCCATGCGGCCCGAGGTCGGCACGAAGGCGTAGAGCACGAGGCCGAGCGCGAAGAAGATCATGTAGGTGGCGCGCCGGCCGATATAGTCGGAGGTCGAGGCCCAGACGAAGCGCCCGCCCATGTTGAAGAGCGAGAGCAGGCCGACGAAGCCGGCCGCCGCGGCCGCCGTGATGACGCCCGGAAACATCTCCTGGATCATCGCCGAGGCCTGGCCGAGCACGCCGATGCCGGCGGTGACGTTGAGGCAGAGAATGCCCCAGAGCAGCCAGAACTGGCGCGTCTTCATCGCCTCGTCCACGTGGACGTTGGCGGCCGTGACGAGGCCGGACGAGACGGTCTTCGGCACGAAGCCCGCCGGGGCCCAGCCGGCGCGCGGCACGCGCACGATCGCAGCGCCCACCATCATGAACAGGAAATAGCCGATCCCGAGCGTCACGAAGGTCTCGAAGACGCCCGCGGAGGTCGGCGAGGCGTAGAGGCCCATGAGCCAGACCGACAGGGGCGAGGCGATGAAGGCGCCGCCGCCGAAGCCCATGATCGCCATGCCCGTGGCCATGCCCGGCCGATCCGGGAACCAGGTCATCAGCGTCTTCACCGGCGAGATGTAGCCGAGGCCGAGGCCGGTGCCGCCGAGCACCCCGTAGCCGAGGAAGACCAGCCAGAGCTGGTGCGTGGCGATGCCCGCCGCAGCCACGAGGAAACCGCCGCCGAAGAAGGCCGCGGCGGTTGCCATGGTGCGGCGCGGGCCCACCCGCTCCACCCAGGCGCCGCCGAACGCCGCCGAGAGACCGAGAAAGACGATCGCGATGGAGAAGATCCAGCCGATCTGCGTCAGCGCCCAGTCGCCCGGCGCCGGCTCGGTGATGCCGAGCAGCTTGGTCATCGGCAGGTTGAAGACGCTGAAGGCGTAGGCTTGCCCGATGCACAGATGCACGCAGAGCGCGGCCGGGGGCACCATCCAGCGATTGAAGCCGGGCTCGGCCACCGTGCGCTCGCGCGACAGCCAGCCGGCCGACCCGTGTTCCCCCGTCAAAGTCGTCACGATGCGTATCCTCCCATTTTTCGGCGAGCGTTTCATCTTTCGCCGGCGGCCTCAATGCCTTTCGCACGATGAAATGCGACGCGGGGAAAACGCGCCGAGCGGGATCGGCGGTTGGTATCGGCTAGCGAGTGGTGCGCGCGAAGGCGCGCTCGGAGCCGGCGGGCGCCTCGATGCGGTTCTCGATGCGGGCACGGGTGCCGCTCGCGGTGGCGCTGGCCTGCCGCCACCAGTCCAGGACGGCGGCGAGCCCGAACTGGACGGCGATCCCGATCGCGATCAGCGCGACGTCCATCCGGGGGCCGTTGTCGCGGTCGAGCCGCGCGATCTGGCACACAAGCGACAGCATCGTGCCGGTGGCGAAGACCGGCAGCGCATGGCGGCCGAGTCGCGCCAGCGGGTTGCCGGCCGCGATGCGCTGGAAGGGCGAGCTCGCTGGCGCATGGGCGAAGACGTAGACGAGCGCCAGGAGATGCAGGAGGCGCGGCAGCGACACGAAGGTCTTGTCGATGTCGCGCACGAAGGCCGGCAGCGGCAGCGCCTGTTCGACGCCCTGCATGGCGAGCGCCATGTAGCCGTAGGCGCAGCCGAGATAGAGCGCCGCGAGGATGTAGAGCCCGCGCCGGAAGGGCACGAGCGACTGGCGCCCGAGCTTGGCGAGGCCGCAGGCGAGGCCGATCGCGAAGACGAACTGCCAGGCGAAGGGCGCGAAGTGCCAGCCGCCGGCGTCGGGATGGCTCGGCAGATTGAGGCGCCACAGGCCGGCCGCCAGCCATAGGGCTCCGGAGGCGCCGAGCATCGCCGCCAGCCCGAAGCGCCGGGCGACGGCGAGCTGCAGCGGCAGGAGCAGGAGGAGCACGCAGTAGAGCGGCAGGATGTTGAGATAGGCGAGCTGGTGCCCGAGCAGCGCCACGCCCGCCAGCGCGTCGAGCGGCTGGGTCATGAAGGTGCCGAGACCGAGCTGCATCATGTAGCGCCCGTCGCCGGTGGCGAGCGTCACCAGGGCGAAGAGCGAGACGGCGAGCATCGTCAGGGTGATGTGGACGAGATAGAGCACGCCCGCCCGCCGCATCGCCTTCAGCGTGAAGACCAGCCGCGAGCGCGTCAGGAACCCGCGTCCATAGGCGAAGGCCGAGGCGAAGCCGGCGAGGAAGACGAAGAGTTCGGCGGAATCGGAGAAGCCGAAATTGCGCGTCGTGAACTGTTCCAGCGTGATGCCGGGAACATGGTTCACGAAGATCATCAGGAGCGCGATGCCCCGATAGAAATCGACCCGATGGTCGCGCGTTCCCGCCGCGGGACCCGTTCGTTGCTCAGTCATGCTGACGAAGATGGATCAGTGCGCGGGAAGGGGAACCCGTGCCGGCGCGCTCTCGCCCGCGGGCGCGGACAGGCGGGCGGCCACCTCGTCCATCAGGCGGTGGCGCCAGCGCTCGGAGGCGCGGATCACCGGCTCGGGATCGAGCTCGAAGGGGGTCGAGAGCAGCCGCGTGACACGCACCCGGTCGCCGAGCGCGGGATCGGCGGTCAGCGAAATGAAGAGCGGTGCCACGAGCAGCGGGATGGCGATCGGGCAGACCCAGAAGAACAGCTCGAAGGCGTAGAAGAAGGTGGTGAAGAGGAGTGCCGCGCCGGCGATCACCATCCACCAGGACGCCTGGAAGGCCGGCTTCAAGGGCAAGCCTTCGTCGTCGCGGTCGGTGGAGGGCCAACCACTGTCGAGGCCGAGCAGGATCTCGGCCACGGCCTTCGACTGGAACATCATCATGATCGGCGCGAGGGCGCTGGTCATGGCGAGTTCCAGCGTCGCCCCACCGAGCACCGTCAGCGCGCCGCCGAAGGTGCGCCCGCGCCGCGAGAAGGCGGTGGAGAAGGCGATCAGGGTCTTGGGCAGCAGCAGAAGCAGGAAGATGCCGAGCAGCAGCAGCAGCGCCTTGCCGGTCTCGGGCTGCGGGAAGACGGGGAAGAGCGAGTCGGCCGGGAAGTAGTTGGGCTGCGGCCCCATGATCGGGTCGAGCAGCGAGACCACGAGAAACATCAGCCAGATCGGCGAGGCCGCATAGGCCATGATCCCCGAGACCATGGCGATGCGGCTCCACAGCCGGATACGCGGCGCGGGAATGAGCCGGCCATGCTGCAGGTTGCCCTGGCACCAGCGCCGGTCGCGCTTGGCGTATTCGATGAGGTTGGTCGGCGCCTCCTCGAAGGAGCCCTGGAGGTCGGGATCGACGCGCACCTTGAAGCCCGAGCGGGCGAGCAGCGCGGCCTCGACGAAGTCGTGGGAGAGGATGTGGCCGCCGAAGGGCGGCTTGCCCGAAAGGTTGGGCAGGCCGCAATGGTCGGCGAAGGCACGGGTGCGGATGATCGCGTTGTGGCCCCAGAACGGCCCCTCGCGCCCCTGCAGCGAGGCGATGCCGCGCGAGAAGATGGGCGAGTAGAGCGCCGCCGAGAACTGCAGCGCGCGCCCAAAGAGGGTGCGGCGCCCGATGATGAGCGGCTGCGTCTGCAGGAGCGCGAGTTCGGTGTCGGCGTCCATGCGCGCCACCATCTCAAGCATCGTCTCGGGCCGCATCAGCGAGTCGGCGTCGAGGATGAGCATGTAGTCGTAGGCGCCGCCGCTGTTGGTCACGAAGTCGGCGATGTTGCCGGCCTTGCGCCCGGTGTTCTTCGTGCGGTTGCGATAGAAGATCTGACCGCCGCATTCGAGGCCGGCCGCGACGAGGAAGGTGGCGCGGCGCTCGGCCACGACGCATTCGGGCTTGGTGCTGTCGGAGAGCACGTGCACGTCGAACTGCCCCATGCGGCGGATCGACTGCAGGCCCTCGATCATCGCGGCGACGCGCGCCAGCACGGCCTCGGCGTCCTCGTTGTAGACGGGCATGAGAATGGCTGTGCGGCTGGCCGAGCGGCGCGTCGGCGTCTCGGCCGTCCAGCGCACGCCGCGGCGCGAGAAGATGCCGACCACCGCGGTGTTGAAGCCCCAGGCGAGCCAGAGGCAGCAGACGATCAGCAGCAGCACCTGCACGACATGCAGCCAGGTCGTGCCGTTGGCGGTGATCACCACGGCGAAGAGGACGCCCGCCACCACCGCCAGGACGACGGCCGTGAGGGCGAACAGAAGGCGGGCGATGGCGATCACGGGCGGTCTCGCGGATAGGGGCATGGAGCCGTCCCGGCGGGCGGGACGGTAATCGGGCGGCCGGGGCTCTCAGTGCGAGCCATCGGTTCCCTGCGTCAGGTGCTCGCGCAGGATCGGCTGCACGGGCATCGCCAGGCTGCCGCGCGGCGGCGGCAGCACGAGCTTGCGCAGGAAGGCCAGCGCCTTGCGCTTGCCGAGCCGCGCCGCCTCGATCACCACCTGCGGCTCGGGTCCGGTGCGCCCGTCGAAGGCGAGACGCTCGGCGATCGCCTTCAGCACCGTCTCCTCCGAGAGGTCGGGGCGGCCGACGAGGTCGCCCACCGGGCGCGTGTCGAAGGGCCGCTCCATCGGTGGCGCCAGCGCCTCGGCGGGGGGCGTGCCCGTCGAGCCCGGCGTTTCCGGCGCGATCCCGGCGCCCTGCGCGAGGTGCGATGAACGGATCGTCACGGCCGGCCCGTCCACTGGTAGAGCCAGGTCTCGCTGACGATGCGCTGGCCGAAGGTGAGCTTGGCACGCAGCTCCACCGGCAGGGCGTCGAGCTTCTCGAGCTCGATCGACAGGCGCCAGCCGCCGCCGGGCAGCCGCGCGATGCCGCTATGGACCAAGCGCGCGCTGTCGGGCACGTCGACCACCGGCACCACCACAGCGTCCGGCGGCAGGTTCTCGGCGGTGCCGCCCGCGAAGTTGATCTCGAACCGGCGCAACGCCGTGTCCACCGTGTCGGCGCCGTTGCCGCCGACGCCGGCATAGGTGCCCGCGACGGTCGCCTGATGGTTCGTCATCTCGTCGAGGAAGCCCCAGTGCATCCGGTAGCGGAACTCGAATTGCGAGCCCGCCTTCGGCCGTTCCTCGGGAACCCAGAAGGCGACGATGTTGTCGTTGATCTCGGACTCGGTCGGGATCTCCACGAGCTGCACGAGGCCGCGGCCCCAGTCGCCCATCGGCTCGATCATCAGCGAGGGCCGCAGTTCGTAATGAGCCTCGACGTCCTGGTAGTGCGTGAAGTCGCGGTCGCGCTGCAGGAGGCCGAACATCTTCGGCGAGGTCTCGCCGAAATAGGAGAGGGCGAGCTCGTCCGGGTTCTTCAGCGGACGCCACAGCCGCTCGCCGTTCGGCCGCAGCAGGAACAATCCGTCGCTGTCGTGCACCTCGGGCCGGAAGTCCTCGCGGTTGTTGTGGTCGTTCTCGCCGAAATGGTACATCGAGGTGAGCGGCGCCACGCCGAGCCGCTCCACCTCGTTGCGGAAGTAGAGCCGGGCGACCACGTCGATCACGGTCTGCGTGCCCGGCCGCAGCACGAAGGAATAGGCGCCGGCCAGGCTCGGGCTGTCGAGCTCGGCGAAGATCTGGATCGTCTCCTCGCCCGGCTGCGGCTTGACGATGTAGAAGGCGGTGAAGCGCGGGAACTCCTCGGCCACCGAAGTCGCGGTGTTGATGGCCAGACCCCGCGCCGACAGGCCGTAGCGGTTGTTCATGCCGAGCGCGCGGAAATAGGACGCGCCGAGGAAGGACACGAGCTCGTCGTAGAGGTCGGGCCGGTCCAGCGGATAGTTCAGACGAAAGCCCGCGACGCCGGGAAGCTGTAGGCTCTGGTAGTTCGAGGGGTCGAGCGGGGCGAGGAACTCGAAATTGGCGCCGGAGAAGACCTGTGGCTGGAACTGCGTGCCGTTGCCGATGAAGACCCGCGCCGTGTCCTTGTAGAGAAAGCCCGGGAAGTAGGCCTGCATCTGGAAGTTCAGCGGCTCGTTCGCCCAGATCGTCTGGTCGCGGCGATAGAGGATGCGCCGGTAGCCGTCGTAGTCGAGATCCTCGATCGGCTGGGGCAACGTGTCGGAGGGCGCCTGATAGGGCACGGCGGCGCGGTTGCGCATGGCGGCCGAGAGGGCGTCGAAGCTGAACTGGCCGGGATCGACGGCGACGGGCGGCGCCGCGGGCACCTCGGCCGCCGGTGGCGCGGCGGGGTCGACGGGCGGCGCGGGCTCGGGCGCCGCCGGCGTCTGGGCGTGGGCTTGGCGCCACAGAAGGGCGATCACGCCGCCCAGACCGTATTTCAGCGTCGTGCGTCGGGAGGTGAGGGTCGATCTCGTCACGGAAATGTCGGTCTTCTTCCTGTTCGGCAGCGCGAGGTCACTGAGCATATGCGAGAAGCCCGAAGCTGCCTAGCTCATCCACCGCCGCGCCACCCTCGCGGGCGGCACGACGCTTCGACGTCGCGTTGACCCTTCGCCGGTCGCGCGATTCCTGTCAAAGGTCTTTAGGACGAACGAGGCAGCCAAACTATGGCCGTCCACCGAAGGATGCGAGGACGTCCCGCGCCTCGGCGCGGACGTCCCCACCTCACCGAAGCCGTCGCAGCTTCGTCGCCAGAAGCTGGTCGGCCTGGTGCAGCGCGCTGACCATGCGCGCGGCGTCGTCCGACGAAAGAGCCGAGGCGAGTTCCGTCTCGAGCTTGGCCCAGACGGCGCCGACCTGCGCCTTCACCTCTTCGCCGGCCGGCGTCAGCGACACCATGGTGCGCCGGGCGTCGGCGCTGTTGGAGGCCCGCTGCACGAGATGCTTCTCGATCAGCCGGTCGAGCATCTTGGAGACGGTGGAGGGGCGCACCGCCAGGAGTTCGGCGAGCGCCGAGACGCTCACGGGCTCGCCGGGGTCGAGCCGCATCAGGAGCTGGTCCTGGCCGGGATGCAGATCGATCTCGACGAGCAGCAGTGCCAGAAAGGCGCGCGTCGACTTGGAGATGGAGAGGAGCGAAGGAACGAGCCCTCCGCCGACGTCGGCGGCGAGCGCCGGTGCGTTCAAGACGTTCGTTACAGGCATGTCCAGAGGCGGGAAGCGTTCGTTCATCCCGAGTCTATGCCCGACGAACCTGCCCGACTGCATTAAACCATTTATCAGCTAACCAACGATTCTGTCGGCAAGCCCTGCGACATGACGCGCGGGACCGGTCGCTGCCGCGCCGTCAGGCTCGCTCGATCGGCTTCGGGGGGCGATCCGCTGCACGAAGGCAGCGAGCAGCGCGGCGCCGTCCGGCGTCAGAATCGACTCGGGATGGAACTGCACGCCGAAGGTCGGATGGCGGCGGTGGCGCAGCGCCATGATCTCGCCCGCCGGCGAGCGCGCATCGACCGCGAGCGCGTGTTCCATGGCCGGCGTCTGCGTGACGATCAGCGAATGGTAGCGCCCGGCGGAAAGCGAGGCGGGGAGCCCGGCGAAAAGCCCGGCCCCCTCGTGCAGGATGGGCGAGGCGCGCCCGTGCATCGGCTCGCGGGCGCGCTCCACCCGCCCGCCGAACACGGCGCCGATCACCTGATGGCCGAGGCAGACGCCGAGCACCGGGATGCGCCCGGAAAAGCCGCGCACGGCCGCCGCGGAGATGCCGGCCTCGGCCGGGCCGCAGGGACCGGGCGAGACGACGAGCGCCGCCGGAGCCATCGCCTCGATCGCGGCGAGGTCGAGTGCGTCGGAGCGCACGACATGCGTCCTCGTGCCCAGCCGTTCGAGATAGCGCGCGAGGTTGAAGACGAAGCTGTCGCGGTTGTCGAGGACGAGGATCATGCGGGGTCGGGTGCGAAGGCGGCGAGGATGCGCGCCGCCTTCGTTTCCGTCTCGCGATACTCGTCCGCACCGTTCGAGAGGACGGTGACGCCGCCGCCGGTGCCGAAGACGACGCGGTTGCCGGCGAACTCCACGGTGCGGATGGCGATCGACAGGTCGGCGTCGCCTGTGAACGACAGCGCGGCGATCGACCCGCAATAGAGCGAGCGCGAGCGCTCTTCGTGTTCGGTGATCACGTCGATCGCCCGGATCTTCGGCGCCCCGGTGATCGAGCCGCCGGGAAAGCTCGCCGCGAGCAGCGCGCCGGCGCCGACGCCGGGCTTCAGCCGGCCGGTGACCGCGGAGACGAGATGGTGCAGGCCGGCGAAGCTTTCGAGCGCGCAGAGGAGGGGCACCTCGACGCTCTCAGGTTCGCAGACCCGCGACAGGTCGTTGCGCAGGAGATCGACGATCATCACGTTCTCGGCGCGGTCTTTCTCCGAGGTCTGGAGCGCGGCGGCGGCGGCGGCATCCGCGGCCTGGTCGGCGCCGCGCCGCGCCGTGCCCTTGATCGGGCGCGTCTCGACGAGCCCGCCGCGAAGGCGCAGGAACAGTTCCGGCGACGACGAGGCGACGATCCGGTCGGGCCGTTCCAGATAGGCGCCGTAGGGCGCGGGGTTGGCGCCCCGCAGCCGGCGGTAGAAGCCGAAGGCGTCGAAGTCCGGCGGCAGGTCGGCCTCGAGCCGGCGCGCCATGTTGGCCTGGAAGATGTCGCCGTCGAGGATCGTCTCGCGCACCGCCTCCACCATCGCGGCATAGGCGCTCGCGTCGCGGTCGCTGCGCCAGCCGGCGGGGTCGAGCGTGACCGGACCGCCGGTCTCGACCGGCGTGGGGTTCGCGAGCGCCGCCTCGAACGCGTCCATCCGCGCCTCGGCGCGGCGGCGCCGCGCGGGCTCGGGCGCGCTCGCGTCGAGCGTCTCGTCGAAGCCGGCGGAGACGAGGCAGGCGCTGGCGTTGTCGTGGTCGAAGACGAGCGCGGTGTCGTAGAGCCCGAGCGAGACGAGCGCCCGGTCGTCGCCGAGATCGCGCGGGCGCGCCAGCGTTTCGAGAAGATGCGCCGCCTCGAAGGCGAGGAAGCCCACCAGCCCGCCGCAGAAGGGCGGGGCGCCCGGCGGCGGGGCGAGCCGATAGCGCGCGAGCACGGTGTCGAGCGCGACGAAGGGCGCGGCGGCGAGGCGGCGTCCGGCAAAACGCGTCTCGGCGAGGCTCGCGGTGAACTCGGCCGAAGGGGCGGCCGCAACGAGGCTCCAGCGCCCGTTCGGGCCGCCCGGCGCGGCGCTGTCGAGAAAGGCGAGGCCGCCGAGCGGCCGCAGGCGGGCGGCGGCGTCCGGCGGCAAGGACCAGGCGAGGGGGCGGAACCACATGGGGCGATCCCATGCCCGAGCCGGCGGTCGCCGTCAAAGCCCGAAGCCGGGGAACGAGGATCCTGACGGCATCGCGGCTCGGGCCGCGTCAGCCGACGCCGTTCGGACCGTCGAGAACGATGCGCACGCGGCGCACGAGATCCTGCCGGCTGTAGGGCTTGTTCAGGAGATCGAACTCCGATCCGCCGGCGTCCGAGCGCTCCAGCGAGGCCTCGGCATAGCCCGTGGTCAGCAGCACCTTGAGGCGCGGACGCCGCCGCCGCGCCTCGCGCGCCAGCACCACGCCGTTCATGCCGCCGGGCATCACGAGGTCGGAGAACAGGAGATCGACGGGCAGCCCCGCCTCGATCCGGTTGAGCGCGCCGCCCGGCGTGTTCTCCACGAAGACCGTGTAGCCGAACTCCTCCAGCATGTCGCGCGCGAGCTCCGCGACGTCCTCGCGGTCGTCCACCACTAGGATCGTCTCGGTGCCCGAGCGCTCGCTGGCGCGCACGCGCTGCAGCGGCGTCGCCTCCTCGCCGTGATCCACCGGGAACAGGACCTCGACGCGGGTGCCGCGCCCCTCCTGCGATTCGATCCGCACCGTGCCGCCCGACTGCTTGGCGAAGCCGTAGACCATGGACAGACCGAGACCGGTGCCCTTGCCCTCCTCCTTCGTGGTGAAGAAGGGATCGAGCACCCGCGCCAGGACCTCGCGCGGCATGCCGGTGCCGGTGTCGCTCACCGACACCGAGACGTAGGCGCCCGGCCGCAGCGCCGCCGAGACGTCGTCGTCGCCGGGCTTCACCTCGACGGTGGCGGTGCGGATCACCACCGTGCCGCCCTGGCTCGCCACCGCGTCGCGCGCGTTGATGAGGATGTTGAGGAGGGCGACCTCGGCCTGCGTCGGGTCGACGCGGCAGTTGGCGAGCGTCTCGTCAAGCTCCATCGCCACGGTGACCTGCTCGCCGAGCGTGCGCCGCGCCAGCTCCGCCATGCCGGAGACGAGATTGTTGAGGTTGAGGAGGCGCCCCTGCAGGCGCTGCTTGCGCGCAAACGCCAGGAGCTGCTGCGTCAGCGTCACCGCGCGCCCCGCCGCGGTTCGCACGTTGTCGACGGCCCGGCCCAGCCGGTTGCGGTCGATCGTCTCCTTCTCGATCCCGCTCGCGATCACCTCGAGATAGCCGGTGACCACCTGCAGGAGGTTGTTGAAGTCGTGGGCGATGCCGCCGGTGAGCTGGCCGAGCGCCTCCATCTTCTGCGCCTGGCGCAGCGCGTCCTCGGCGTCGCGTCGGCGCGAGACGTCGAGCTGGGAGCCGAAGAAATAGACGAGCTCGCCCTGCGGGTCGTAGACCGGCGAGATGAACAGCGCATTCCAGAAGGAGGTGCCGTCCTTGCGGTAGTTGAGGATCTCCGTCGCCATCTCGCGCCGCTCGCGGATCGCTTGGCGCACCTCCCCGACCGTCGCCGGATCGGTCTCCGGCCCCTGGAGGAAGCGGCAGTTCGAGCCGACGATCTCCTCGCTCGTGTAGCCGGTCATCTGCAGGAACGCCTGGTTGGCGAAGACGATGGGGTTGTCGGGCTGCGAGGGGTCGGTCACCGTCATCGGCATGCGTGTCGTCTCGACGGCGGCGAAGAAGATGTCGCTATGGGTGTCGAGACCGGCGGGCGCATTCTTCCCCGCGGTCGGTCGGGTCGCCACGGTCGGTCTGGATCCCGCGAAGGGCGCGGGTTCGTCGCGTGCGTCGCTCATGAAAGCCTTGTGATGTCGTTGCCTTCGGGCCTGCGAAGAGCCTATGCCTCCCCCCACAGCCCCGCAAAAACTCAGTGCCGCGATCGGTTCGCCGCCACAGATGGGAATGGTGATCGCCGATGTCAGCCTCCGAACACGAAGCCGATCGCCGGGGCAAGATCCTTCTCGTGGAGGACGATCCGATGATCCGCGCCCTCTCGGCCGAATGGGTGGAGGAGGCCGGCTTCGAGGTGCGCGAGGCCGGCGAGGCGGCGGAGGCCATCGCCTGTCTCGAAGCGGGCGATACCTTCGTCGCGGCCGTCCTCGACGTGACGCTTCCCGACATGGACGGCGCCTCGCTCGCGGCCCGGCTTCGCGAGATCCGTCCAGGACTTCCCGTGCTCTTCGCCACCGGCAATCCCGGTCTTCTCGACGAGGTGTGGCGCGGCGAAGGCGGCACCGAGATCCTGCGCAAGCCCTATTCGACGCGCGATCTCAACCAGTCGCTCGCCGCGCTTCTCGGTGGGCCGTCCGCTTAGCCGGCTAGTGAAAAAGACGCGCCGCTCGGGCCTGCGGATCGCGCCGCGCGGGGCGCGTCATCCCTCGAAGACGACGATGTGCAGCGTCGCCGGGCCGTGCACGCCGATCACCAGGCTGCCCTCGATGTCGGTGGTGCCGCTCGGGCCCGTGACCACCACGAGATTGCGCACGGCCGCGAGATCGGCGCCCGCCACCGCCTCCTCCAGATGCGGCACGATGCCGGACGTCGGCAGCGCCACGATGTGATGCAGCGGCAGAAAGGCGTCGAGGATCGGCATGGTCGGTCCCGACCGCAGCACGAGGCTCGCGGTCTCGGCGATGCCGGTGCGCGCCAGCGACAGCGCCACGCGGTCGTCCACTTCCTCCTGCGCCGTGAGGCCGGCGCCCGCCCAGTCGAGAGCTAGAATGGCGGGATCAGGCTGCAGCTTCAGCGCCGGCGGCAGGTTCAGCGAAGCCAGCCGCGCTGCCACGGCAGCCGGCAGCGCCTCGATCGAGTCGATGCGCTCGACGCTGGCGCCGGGCGGCAGGCGCGCCACTGCGGCGGCGAAGAGCGCTACGAGGTCGCCCTCCGGCAGGCGCGGGCGCACACGCTCGGGCTCGGCGAGCAACGCATCGGCCTCGCGGCGGATGGCTTGTGCGTCGCCCGCCGGGCCGAGGGCGCGCTCGATCGCGGCGAAGATCGTCTCGCGCGCGCTCATCGCGCGGCCGCCCGCCGGCGTGCGGCCTCGGCCTGGAGGAAGGTCGGGCCGGGCGGGGGCTCGGGCATGTCGCGGTAGCGCGTCCAGCCGGCGCCGAGCGCCGGCAGCGCATGGATGCGCCCGCGCCCGCGCCCGAGAAGCCGCAGCGCCCGCGCGCCGATACCGAGCGTCCAGCGAAACAGCGCGGGGTGCAGCGCAAGGAATCGCCAGACGCCGAGCCCGGAGCGCATCGAGCGCGGCTCCAGCCCCTCGCGCCACGAGCGCGTGCGCCAGCCCTTGATGAGGGTCGGCAGCGGAATGTCGACCGGGCAGACCTCTCGGCAGCGCCCGTTGAGCGTGCAGGCATGGGCGAGGTCGCGCGTCTGCATC
This sequence comes from Aureimonas pseudogalii, assembly GCF_014196835.1. Classification (GTDB taxonomy): domain Bacteria; phylum Pseudomonadota; class Alphaproteobacteria; order Rhizobiales; family Rhizobiaceae; genus Aureimonas; species Aureimonas pseudogalii. The sequence continues at coordinate 1,279,966 of NZ_JACIEK010000001.1, read as the reverse complement.
GTCAGCCCGTCGAAGACGGGGGTCAGCACCGCGCCCATCGGGCCGGGATAGGTGCCGCCATAGGCGTGGCCGCCGATATGGTTGAACACCGGGCAATGGTTCATGCAGGCGCCGCAGCGGATGCAGCGGAGCATGGCGCGCATCTCCTCGCCCGCCAGCATCTCGGTGCGCCCGTTGTCGACGAGCACGATGTGGAAGGCGTCCGGCCCGTCCCGGTCGCCGGCCCGCTTCGGCCCGGTGTGGAAGGTCGTGTACTGGGTCAGCGCCGCGCCGGTGGCCGAGCGCACGAGAAGGCGCAGCATCATCGCGGCGTGGCCCATCGAAGGCACCAGCTTCTCGATGCCGGCCGTGACGATGTGGACGCGCGGCGGCGTCGTCGTCATCTCGGCATTGCCCTCGTTCGTCACCGTGCAGACCGAGCCGGTGTCGGCGACGAGGAAGTTGGCGCCGGAAATGCCGACGTCGGCTTCGAGGAAGCGCCGGCGCAGATGCCGACGCGCCGAGGCGGCCATGGCCTCCGGCGTCTCCTCCTCGTGCGGGGCCGTGTGATGGGCCTTGAAGAGCACAGAGATCTGCTCGCGCGTCTTGTGCATGGCCGGCCAGATGATGTGGCTGGGGCGCTCGCCCGCGAGCTGCACGATATGCTCGGCGAGATCGGTCTCGGTGCGTCCGATGCCGGCCTCCTCCAGCGCATGCGGCAGGCCGATCTCTTCGCCGAGCATGGATTTCGAGCGCGTCACCTCGCGCGCCCCGGCACTCCGGCAGATCTCGACCACGATGCGGCAGGCCTCGTCCGCGGTGGCGGCATAGTGGACCACCGAACCGCTGGCGGCCGCGTTGCGCTCGAACTCGGCGAGGTAGTGGCCGAGATGGGCGACGACATGATCCTTGATCGCCTTGCCGCGCTCGCGCGCCACCGCGAAGTCCGGCCATTGCCCGACGATCGCGGCGCGCTTGGCGCGGGCGGTGCCGGTGGTGCGGTCGATCGCGGTCTTCAGCCAGGCGTCGGCGAGCGCGTCGGTGGTGCGGGCGGTGAAGTCCGGCGTGGCGGCGGCGGGACGCAAGGGGGCTGCGATCATCGCCGCTCTCCGATCGCGGCGCCCGCAAGGCCCCCGGCCAGCGCCTCCACCGTGTGGAAGGCGCGCACGCGCGAGCCGCGCCGCTGCAGCTTGCCGGCTATGTTCATGAGGCAGCCGAGATCGCCGCCGAGGAGGATGTCGGCGCCCGTCGCCTCGATCGTCGCCGCCTTCTCGTCGACGATGGCGTTGGCGATCGCGGGATACTTGACGCAGAACGTGCCGCCGAAGCCGCAGCAGACGTTGGCGTCGGGCAGCGGCACCAGCGCCAGCCCCTCGACGCTGCGCATCAGGCGGCGGGGCTGGTCGTGGACGCCGAGCTCGCGAAGGCCCGAGCAGGTGTCGTGGTAGGTCGCGGTGCCCGAAAATCGGGTCGGCGCGGGCGTGAAGCCCATCACGTCGACGAGGAAGGACGTGATCTCGTGGGTGCGCGCCGCCAGCGCCTCGGCCCGCGCGCTCCAGGCGGGGTCGCGGCGGAACGTCGCGGGGTATTCGTGCCGGATCGTCCCGGCGCAGGAGCCCGACGGCGCCACCACGTAGTCGTAGCCTTCGAGCGCGGCGATCTGGTGGCGGGCCATCGCGCGCCCGCCGTCCTCGTCACCGGAATTGAAGGCGGGCTGGCCGCAGCAGGTCTGCGCGAGCGGCACCTCGACCGCGCAGCCGGCGGAGACCAGCAGGTCGCGCGTCGCTTCGGCGATCTGCGGGCGCATGACGTTGACGAGGCAGGTGACGAAGAGAGCCACGCGGGGCGGGGTGGGTGCGGGATTGGCGGGGACTGGCCGGGCGGCGGCTGGCATCTCAGGTGGCATGGCGCTCGTCTCCCGGTCGTCGCCGCGGCAACTCATCCGGCCCCCGCCCCGGCGTTGTGGAACGAGCGGGGGCGCCGCGCAAGATGGGGCGTACGAACCAAGCCGGAGCACTGTTCGACCCGTCGAACGGCGTCGAAATTCAATTCGACGATCCGACGCCGGGAACGAATTACGATCACGAGCAATTGAAAGGCGCGTTCCATGGTCGAAAATCGTTGACCATGCCGAATGATGAAGTTCTCTCGAGACGATAATGTTCCCTGACGGTGTTCACGGTCGGCCGGACCGCGATCGCACTCCTGATGTCCGGCCGAAGGACTGCCGCATGGCCGAAACCGCGCGACGCCCGCTGGATGCCCTGAACTTCTTTCTCGCCGACGTGCGCGACGGTCTCGGCCCCTATCTCGCGATCTATCTGATTTCCCAACAGGACTGGAACGCGGCGAGCATCGGCCTGGTGCTGACGATCGGCGGCATCGCAGGACTTCTGGCACAGGTGCCGGCCGGCGCCATCGTCGACAAGACCCGGCGCAAGCGCACGGTGCTGGTGATCGCCGCGATCCTCGTCACCCTTTCCTCGATCGCGCTGCCACTGCTGCCGAACTTCACCTTCGTGGCGATCACGCAGGCGATCTCGGGGGGCGCCGGCGCCATCTTCGCCCCCGCCATCGCCGCGGTGACGCTGGGCATCGTCGGCCCCAAGGCCTTCGCCAAACGGGTGGGGCGCAACGAGGCCTTCAACCATGCCGGCAATGCCGTGGCCGCGACGCTCGCCGGCGTCCTTGCCTATTACTTCGGGCCGATCGTGGTGTTCTGGCTGATGGCCGGCCTCGCCGTGCTGTCGATCGCCGCGACGCTGAAGATCCCCGCAGGCGCCATCGACCACGGGGTCGCGCGCGGCCTGAAGAAGGGCGAGGAGGACAAGGGCGACGACCCGGACGCGCCCTCCGGCTTCGCCATGCTGCTGAAGTCCAAGCCGCTGCTGATCTTCGCGGCCTGCTGCACGCTCTTCCACTTCGCCAACGCCTCGATGCTGCCGCTCGTCGGCCAGAAGCTGGCGCTGCAGCTTCCCGGCCTCGGCACCACGCTGGTGGCCGCCTGCATCGTCGCGGCGCAGCTGGTGATGGTGCCGGTGGCGATGATCGTCGGCGCCAAGGCCGACGTCTGGGGCCGCAAGCCGATCTTCCTCGTCGGCTTCGCCATCCTGCCGCTGCGCGGCTTCCTCTTCACCCTCTCCGACAACGCCTATTGGCTCGTGGGCGTCCAGGTGCTCGACGGCATCGGCGCGGGCATCTTCGGCGCGCTCTTCCCGCTGGTCGTGGCCGACCTCACTCGCGGCACCGGCCGCTTCAACGTGACGCAGGGCGCGATCTCCACCGCGCAGGGCGTCGGCGCCTCGCTCTCCACCGCCGTCGCCGGCTTCATCGTGGTGCAGCTCGGCTACAGCCCGGCCTTCCTCTTCCTTGCCGCTTCCGCCGCGGTCGGCCTCCTCGTCTTCTTCTTCGCGATGCCGGAAACCGCGCATCTCGGCGAGAACGCGGCGGAGAGCGGCAAGACACCCGGTGCCGGCGTCGCCGAACCGAGCGCGGCCTGAGGACGGCGGCGCCATGACCGAAACCCTCGAGACGCCGCGCGCTCGCGGCCTTTCCACCGGGGCGATCGTCGCGATCGCGCTGCCGCTCCTCGTGCTCGCGGGGCTTGCGCTCGTCTATCGCGGCGCACTCACGACGCTGGTGACGCAGACGCCCTGGCGCACCCAAGCGGCGGTGGCGATCTTCGTCGCCACCTACGCGGTGATCGCCATCGGCAAGCTGCCGGGCACCCGGCTCGACCGGGCGGGCGCGGCGCTGCTCGGCGCCGGGCTGATGGTCGGCGTCGGCGCGATGACGATGGAGGAGGCCTTCGCGGCCATCGACCTCGACACGATCGCGCTGCTGCTCGGGATGATGATCGTGGTGGCGAACCTTCGCATTTCCGGCGTCTTTCGCCTCGTCAACGCCTTCGCCGTGTCGAAGGCGCATTCGCCGGCGGTGGTGCTCGTCGCGGTGGTGCTGGCGACCGGCATCCTGTCGGCTTTCCTCGTCAACGACGCGATCTGCCTCGTGATGACGCCGCTTGTGATCGAGCTGACCAAGGCGCTGGAGCGCAATCCCGTGCCCTATCTCCTCGGCGTGGCGCTCGCCGCCAATGTCGGCTCCACCGCCACCATCACCGGCAATCCGCAGAACATGATCATCGGCACGGTGTCGAAGATCCCCTACGGCCAGTTCGCGGGATCGCTGGCGCCGGTGGCGCTGGTCGGGCTGGCGATCATCGTCGCGATCGTCGTCGTCGCCTATCGCTCGGAATTCCTGACGAAGACGACGATGCCGGAGGTTCGGCTCAAGGCCCATGTGAACAAGCCCCTGGCTATCAAGGCGACGCTTCTGACGCTCGCGATGATCGTTCTGTTCTTCCTCGGCCAGCCGGTGGCCAAGGTCGCGATCATCTGCGGCGGGCTGCTGATGCTCACGCGCCGCGTCAAGCCTTCGCGCGTCTATGCCGAGATCGACGGGGCGCTGCTCATCATGTTCGCCGGGCTCTTCGTGGTGGTCGCCGCGATCGAGCACACGGTGCTGACGCCCGACATCATCCAGCGCGTCTCCTCGTTCAGCCTCGACGACGTGTGGGTGCTGACCGGCGTCACCGCGGTGCTCTCCAACATCGTCTCCAACGTGCCGGCGGTGCTGATCGTCCGGCCCTTCGTGGAGGTGCTGGCCGACCCCGCGAAGGCCTGGATCACGGTGGCCATGGCCTCGACGCTGGCGGGCAACTTCACGCTGCTCGGCTCCGTCGCCAACCTCATCGTGGCCGAGCGCGCGGCGGCGAACAACATCGAGATCGGCTTCTGGACCTACTTCGCGGTGGGCGCTCCCGTGACGATCGCGACGCTGGCCTTCGGGGCTTGGTTCCTCAGCTGAATCCAGCGCGAAGGAGCGGATTCAGCTGAAAGCCGCAGCCAAGGCGCCCGCTTTGGTGGACGCCAACAGAGGCGCAAGCGTGCGACTGCCGCCGTGAGGCGACGGAGCCGGCGCAGGACGTCTCCGACGTTCGCGCCCGAGCGCTCGTCTCAGCCCGCGGGAACGGGCAGCGTCAGTCGGGCCGAAAGGCCGCCCTCCGCCGCGCGCGAGAGCGTCAGCCGGCCGCCGTAGAGCTCCACGATCTCGGCGGTGATCGGCAGGCCGAAGCCGTGTCCGGCGGTGGTCTCGTCCAGCCGCCGGCCGGGCTGCAGCACCGCCTCGATCTCGCCTTCGGTGAGCCCCGCGCCGTCGTCGCGCACCTCCGCGAAGGCCTCGCGCCCCTCGCGGCCCGTCGCCAGAACGACGCGGCTTCGGGCGTGACGGCAGGCATTGTCGAGGAGATTGCCGAGCATCTCGTCGCAATCCTCGGGGTCGACGGCGACCGCGAGCCCCGGCTCCAGCCCGGTCTCGATCGCGATGCCGGCGCCGGCATGGAACTTGGCGAGCATCGCCGCGAGATCGCCGGCATGGGCGGCGAGATCGCTGCGCTGGCGCGTCGGGCCGCCGAGCGCGGCCGAGCGGGCGCGGCGCAGATGATGCCGGATGCGGCGGTCCATCAGCCCGGTGAGGGCGAGAAGGTCGGCGCGCGCGGCCTCGTCGGGCATTCGCTCGGCTGCCGCCGAGAGCGTCGCCAGCGGCGTCTTCAGCCCATGCGCGAGATTGGCGACGTGCAGGCGCGCCTGGCGCAGCGTCGCCGCGTCCTGCTCGATCAGCGCATTGAGTTCGTCGGCGAGCGGCGCGAGTTCGGTGGGCTGCGGCCCCTCGATGCGCTCGGCCTCGCCGCGGCGCACGGCGCCCAGCGCATGACGCAGATGCTCGAGCGGCGCCAGGCCGAAGCGCACCTGCACTACGATGGCCGCGATGAGCGCCGCGCCGAGGAGCGCCAGCGTCGCCGCGACCGTGAGGGTCGCGTCGCGCAAGGGGTCGGCGATCGCCGCGTGCGGGGCGCTGGCGACGATCTCCACCGCGCCGCCGGGCAGGGCGAGCAGGGCGCTGCGCGTCACCAGCGCCTCGCCGCCCGGACCGGTGGCGCTGCCGAGCCGGTGGGCGGGGCCCTCCTCGCGCGGCGTCTCGACATCGGCGAGCTCGCCGCCGCCGAGCGACCGCGAGCTTGCGATCACGACCCCGTCGCGCGTCACGCGCCAGTACCAGCCGGAGCGGCGCCGGTCGAAGGGCGGCCCGTCGAGATCGGCGAGGCTGGCGATGGGGGGCGGCGCGTCGCGTCGGCGCTCGCGCGCCTCGCGGCGGCCCGGCTCGCGGCGCGCCTCCGGCTCGGCCTCGGCGGGCGGCCATGCCCGGCGTGCCTCCGGCGGGGGCGGGGGCGCGGCGAGGATGCCGGCGATCGTCGCCACCTGCAGATCGAGACGTCCCGTCACCTCGCCGCGTACGAAGCGATCGAGCACGGTGGAGATCACCAGCCCGGTGACGACGATTGCCGCGAGCACGAACACCGCCGCCGAGAGCACCAGCCGCGAGCGCAAGGAGCGAAAGCGCAAGGGGCGCGGCGGACCGGAGTCGGCCGGCCTGTCCTTGCGGCCAGCCGGTCTTGCCAAGCCGGCGCCTTCGTTTGCAGCCGGCTTCGGCGGCGCGGGAGCGGCGGGCGGGCGGGCCGGGGGCTTCACCGGGCCGTGCCTTCGGCGGTCAGCCGGTAGCCGAGCCCGCGCGAGGTCTCGATCATCGCATGGCCGATCTTGCGGCGCAGCCGCGCGATGATGACCTCGACGGAATTGCTGTCGACGTCGGCGTCGCCCTCGTAGACGCGCTCGATGAGATCGGCGCGGGCGACCACGATCTCCTTGCGCAGCATCAGGCAGGAGAGCACCCGCCATTCCAGCGCCGTGAGCTTGAGCGGCAGCCCGTCGCGCTCGAACGTGCCGACCTGCGCGTCGAAGCTGATGGGGCCGCAGACGATGCGCGCGTCGCCGTGCCCGCGCGAGCGGCGCACGAGGGCGCGCAGGCGCATCACCAGTTCCTCCACCCGGAAGGGCTTCACCAGATAGTCGTCGGCCCCCGCCTTGAAGCCCTCGACCTTGTCCGACCAGCCGTCGCGAGCGGTAAGAATGAGCACCGGCAGGTTGCGTCCCGCCGCGCGCCAGCCCTTCAGCACCTGGATGCCGCCGAGCTTGGGCAGGCCGAGATCGAGCACCGCGGCATCAAAGAGTTCGGTGTCGCCGAGATGCAGCCCGTCCTCGCCGTCGGCCGCGCGGTCCACCGCGAAGTTTTCCGCGCGCAGCGCGCTCGCGATCTCGCCGGCGAGGGCGGCGTCGTCTTCGACGAGGAGAACACGCATGGGCGGCGGGCTTTCGGCTGGGAGAAACGCACGGGCGGGAAGGTGGCGTCGGCGTCGGCCGCGCCAAGATGGAAAGGCGCTGCGGATGCGCCCGGCCGCGCGAGGGGCGTGGGCAAGACGTGTCGCCGCTCTAGGCGTGGCGGCTGAACCCAATCTGAACCGCGCCGTTCAGGGGCGGTTTCGGGCAGGGCGCTAGAAACCGGTCATCGATGCACACCACAAGGAAATCGACCGTGACGACGACCCCCAAGACCGCCTCCACCCGCCGCCGCCTGATGGCCGCCTCCATCCTCGCGCCGCTGGTGCTGAGCTCGGCGCTGGCCTTCGCGCAGACGCCCGCTGCGCCGGCCGCCCCTCCCGCTTCCCCCGCCGCCGCGTCGCAGCCGACGATGCCGGCTCCCGCCGCTCCCCGAACCGAGGCCGTCACCGTGAACCAGCTGCGCGACATGAACGCCATCCGCTTGGAGGGACGGGTCGTCGAGATCTTCGGCGAACGCTTCGTCCTCGAGGATGCCACCGGCCGCACGCTGGTGACCACCGGCCCGGAGGCCCGCGAGGGTCTCGTCAAGGTCGGCGACACCGTCTCGGTGGAGGGGCGCTATGGTCGCGGCGAAGTGCGGGCGAGCGCGCTGACGCCGGCCGGCGGCGAGCGCGTGGCGCTGCGCGGCCCCGAAGGTCCGGGGCGCGACGGGCCCGGCCGTGACGGCCCGCGCGGTCCCGGCTTCGAGCGTGGCGGCCCCGACGGCGAGCGTGGGCCCCGCGGGGAGCGCGGACCGGACGGCGAGCGCGGCCCCGGCCGCCACGGTGGCCCGCGGCCCGGCGACGAGCGTGGCCCCGGCCCGGAGGGCGAGCGCGCCGAGGCGCGCGGCGGCTGGTTCTCCGGCGGCGTCGACGAGGACGCAGCGGCCAAGGCGCTGACCGATGCCGGCTATGCCGACGTCCAGCTCGTCGACACGCTGAAGCACCATGCCGAGTTCACCGCCAAGGATGCGGCCGGCGCGACGTGGCGGGTGAAGGTCGACGAGGACAACGCCGTGGCGGAGCGCGAGCCCTACCGGGCGCCGATGACCGAGGAGGCCGCCAAGGCCGCGATCGAACGGCTCGGCTACACCTATGTCGGCGAGTTCGAGACCCGGAAGGATCACGTCGAAGCCGATGCCAAGGACGGTGCCGGCAAGTCGGTGCGCGTCGAGATCAACGCGGACGGCTCGCTGCGCAAGGAGCGCTTCGACAGCTAATTCGACACTGGCGATCGAGACGAGGAGGGCGGGTTCGCGAGGGCCCGCCCTCCTCGTCGCCGGCTCCTCGAAGAGCGAAAAGCGGACGGAAAAGAATCGGTTTGCCTGACTTGGCGGCGTGTAAGACTCGTGCTTAACTTTTCCTCAATTCGAACGGAGGTGCCGCCATGTTCGTCGTGAGAATGGATACCGATGATGCCCGCACGTTCCGGGCCTTCCGCCAACTCCGCGACGCGCGGTTCTACATGCGCGAGGTCGAACGCCTCGACGCCGGCGACGACCTGATCGAACTCTTCGACGTGCCCGACACCGACGACGCCGAGATCGCCGTCATGGCGGTGCGCGATGGCTTGGCGACGCCGGTCGTCGGCCCCGAGCCCGACAGCGCCGTGATGCTCGCCTCGATGGGATTGGGAACCGGCCTGCGCATCTGACGGGCGCGCATCGGCCCGGCCATCCACCGGGCTGGTCCGGGCTTCGCCCTCGCGGTCTCGCCGCCGGGCCATGCTTCGCCCCGACTTTGGCCGAAGCCGATCGACCGACCGGGAACGGATCGGCCTCGACCCCGTTTTTTCCCTCATGCCGGCATGGACGGCGAGTGGAAACGGGGAAGGAGCCAGGATCATGGCAACCGACGCATTCCAGCAGGGGCGAACCGCGTTCGCCCACAACATTCCGAAATCCGCCTGCGAATATCCGAAGGGCTCGACCCTGCGAACCCAGTGGATGGACGGCTGGACACAGGGGCTGAACGCCCGTCCGGCCCATGACACTCCGGACGATCGGCAGTCCCCGTCCGAGGTGCGCCACTAGGGCGCCTCCGGCGGAGGCCGGGTCCGCTTCCGCGTGCTGACCGCTGTGCGAGACGGGATGCCCGAAGCCGAGCCGGCAAATGTTGATTGGCCGAATAGGCTCTGAAACCACACGGCGTGCCTTCGTCGTGATCGCAGGTCGACCGTGCTCGCGAAATGGCTGTCGATGACGTGGCGCTCGTGTCGGCCGATAGCAGCCGCCGACCCTCGACGTCTGTCGATGTCGGCTTCGGCAAACACCGTGGCCGTTCGCTTCTCGTGCGTCGCCGTTCGTTGCCTCGTCCGCCAGCACCGCCGGGCGGAATGCTCGAGGCATCGGACCCGGAAGAAAAAGGGGGCGCCCGGTCGGACGCCCCTTCTCCCATGCGCTAGCGGGGTAGCCGCGTTTCAGCCGCCCGGTGCCGGCGGGTCAGATCTCCTCGTCGAAGCCGCCGCCGTCGAGGAAGCCGCCTTCGTCCTCGGCCGCCGTCTCCTCGACGGCGGGCTCGGTCGGCTCGGCGACCGGGGTCTCGGCGGCCTGCGCGTCGCCGGCGAACATCGAGCCGAGCGCGTTGCCGAGGAGGACGCCGCCAGCGACGCCCATCGCCGTCTGCGCGGCACCCGCAAGGAAACCGCCGCCACCGCCGCGACCGGCCATCATGCCGCCCGCGCCGCCGCTCATCATTCCACCGCCCATCGGCCCACCGCCGGGCCGGCCCTGCGAGGCGCCCCAGGCGCCGCCGGCCGCCGCGCCCGCAGCTCCGGCCGCCGCGCCGTAGCCCTCGCGCGGCGGCGTGGCGGCACGCGGCGGCGTGCTGTCGCCGCCGAACATGCGCGACAGGAAGCCGCCGCTCTGAGCCTGCGGCCTCGACGCCTGCTCACGCAGGGCCTCCATCTCGCGTGCCTGGTTCTCCAGCGCCATCTCCTGCATCACGATCGTCTGCGCCATCAGGTAGGGCGCGGCGGGCTGGCGCGCGATGCGCTCGGAGATGAAGCGCTCGGCTTCCGCGTCGCGGCCGGCGCCCTGGCGCTCGACCGTGTCGAGCTTGGTGAACAGGCCTTCGATGGCCTGACGGTCGTTCATGTCCATTCTCGGATCCTTCTCGTCTGAGCGGCGGGCCACCGGAAGCGACGGCCCGCCGTGGGAGCTTGGCCGACGGCGGTGCTACTCGCGCTCGCCGGTGAAGTTCAGCAGCAGCTGGAAGATGTTGACGAAGTTCAGGAACAGCGAGAACGCCCCGAACACCGCCATCTTCTGGCGCGACTCGGCCGAGACGTTCTCGGCGTACTGCTCCTTGATCGTCTGCGTGTCCCAGGCGGTGAGGCCGACGAAGACGATGATGCCGATCACCGACACCGCGAACTGCAGCGCCGAAGAGCCGATGAAGATGTTGGCGATCGAGGCGATCACCACGCCGATGAGGCCCATGATCAGGAGCGAGCCCATCTTGGTGAGGTCGCGCTTGGTGGTGTAGCCGTAGAGACTGGTGGCGCCGAACATCGCAGCTGCGATGAAGAACGTGTTGGCGATGCTCGTGCCCGTGAAGACGAGGAACACCGAGGCGAGCGACAGGCCCATGACAGCGCAGAAGGCCCAGAACGCGGCCTGCGCCGCGCCGGCCGACATCGTCTGGATCTTGAACGAGAAGACCAGCACGAAGGCGAGCGGCGCCAGCATCACCACCCATTTGAGCGGCGAGGAGAAGATCGGCACGTAGAGCGCCGGCGTGGTGCCGACCACGAAGGCCACGAGCCCGGTGACCACGAGGCCGAGACCCATATAGTTGAAGACGCGCAGCATGTGCTGGCGCAGGCCCTCGTCGAAGAGGGCGCCATCGACCGGCGCGGCGCGAACGCCCCAGCCCTGGTGCGGTGTGTTCATGGGTCAATCTCCATCATGCGGGGGGAAGGAAACGCGAGCGCGAACGCGGCGCGCGGGGTCAGTAGAGCGTGCCGGCCAGCGTCTGCGCGGCGCGCTCCAGGTCGCGACGCTCCGCGCGGTCGGCGACCAGCGCATAGGCGACGTCGCCGATCTGCCAGTAGGCGGCGGTGGCGCCCTCGGCGGCGGTGACGTCGGCGGCGATCACGTCGAAGCGGCCGGGCCGCACGGCGAAGAGCGACAGCGCACCGAAATCCTCGGTCTCCACCGCCATCTCGACGCTCGGGCCCCCCGGCGAGGGGAAGATCTGCACGTCGCGCACCCGCCAGTCGCCCGGCAGGGCCGGCATCGCGATGGCGGTGGCCGCGAGGATCTCGGCGGCGTCGAACCGGGTGGCTTCCGGCTGCGAGCTCATGCCGGCGCGCAGCGCCGCCGTGCGGTGCGCCGCGACGGCCTCGGCCACGAAGGCGGGCGCCGGCGCCGAAGCGACGCTCTCGCGAATGCCGAGGGGGCCGATCTCGGCATGGGCGAACCAGCCGATCGCGACCAGCGAGGCGAGCGCCGCCATCTGGCGGACGCGGCGCATGATCGGGCGACGGCGCAGGCGCCCTTCCAGCCGGCGCGCGGCCTGGGCGGTCGCGGCACGGCCGACGAAGGGCATGCCGGCGAGCGCCAGCCGCAGGGCCTCGCGATCGCCGAGATCGGCCATCACCCGCGCGGCCTCACCCGGGTGGGCGGCGAGATGCGCGGCGACGGCGACGCGGCGCTCGGGTGCGAGCTGCCGGTCGACGAAGGCGACGAGATCGGCTTCGAGGATCGGGTCGGTCTCAAGAGACATCCGGGCCTCCTCTCGTTTTCAGCGGGATGACGTTCGTGACGGTCTCGCTCTCCGCCTCGCCTTCGTCGGCGGCGCGCAGCCGGACGCGGGCGCGCGACAGGCGCGAGACGAGCGTGCCCTGCGGAATGCCCAGCGTCTCGGCGGCCTCCTCGTAGGACAGCCCCTCGACCACCACGAGATGGAGCGCGGCGCGCTGCTCCTCGGGCAGCGCCGCGAAGCTGCGGCGAAGTTCGGCCAGCCGCAGCGCGGGCTCCTGCGCCCCCGGCATTGCGGCCGGGGTGCCTTGCGCGAACTCGGCGTCGCGGGCGGCTTCGCTGCGCCGGGCTCTCGCGCCGTCGACGAAGCGGTTGTGCAGGATGGAGAGGAGCCAGGTGCGGAGGTTGCGACCGGGGCGGAACTGCTCCTCGCGCTCGATGGCGCGCAGCAGCGTGTCGTGCACGAGATCCTCGGCATCCTCGCGGTTGCGCGTCAGCGACAGCGCATAGCGGCGCAGCGGCGCCAGCTGCGAGAGGATGTCGGGACGGGGCGAGGGATCGCTCATGCCCCGTATACGGATGGCGGCGGACTTCCATCCACCGCCATCGCGATTTTTTCATTGATGGCGCGAAGGGCGCCCGGAGGAGCCTGGGATCAGGCCGCCTTCTTCTTCGGCGCCGGCTTCTTCGCCTTCACCGGCGTCTCGTCCGCCGCGTCGTCGTCCTCGCCTTCGATCTCGAGATCGTCGTCGGCCTCCGTGTCGTCCGCCTCCGCCACCGCGTCGCCGAGCCCTTCGGCGATCTCGGTGAGGCGCTGGTCGGCGGCCTTCTCCTCGGCGAGCGTCTCGGCGAAGAGCGCCGCCGCCTCGTCATGGCCGAGCTTCGTCGCCCAGGTCTTCAACAGGCCGTAGCGGGCGATCTCGTAGTGCTCCACCGCCTGCGCGCAGCCGATGAGGACCTGGTCGGCGGCTTGCGTGCCACCGAACTCCTCGAGATCCTCCTCCATCTCCGAGACGATGCCGGTCATCGCCTCGCAGGTCTTGGCGCGCGCCGGCTTGCCGATCAGCTCGAAGACCTGCGTCAGGCGCTCGACCTGCGTGGCGCTCTCCTCGGCATGGTCGGTGAAGGCCTGTTTCAGCTCGTCGTCCTGCGCCGCCTTGGCGGATTTCTTCAGCGCCTTAACCGACTGCTTCTCGGCATAGTAGACGTCCTTCAAGGTCTCGTAGAAGGCGTCCGCGAGGGTCTTTTCCTTGGCCATGTCCGTCGTATCCCCATGTCGGTCGCCGCGGCCCTCCGCGGCGTTTTCCATGGGCAGGGAAGGGGCCGAGAGGGGGCGGCGTTCCCCCGCCGAGCCGCCCGATTTCCGCTCGCGGCTACGCATCGCGCGCGACGGGTTTCAGCGGAAAAAACGAATCGGGATCAAGGGTTTGATTCCGTGGAGTCTTGTGGCGGCTTCGCCTCGCCCGGCCAGCGCGCGAGCGCTTCGCGGCCCGTGGCGGTCAGCTCGTAGAGCCCCCGCGTGGGGTTGGCGAACCAGCCGTAGACGTTGCGCTTGAGGATGGTCTGCGCGCGCGCCGACTCCGCTTTCAGGTCGCGCGGGCGTAAGGGCCCGGCTTCGAGCGCGCGGGCGCAGGCGAGCGCCTCCTGCCGGTAGACGGTCATGATCGGCGCCCGCGTCGAGCCGCCGAGCGCCGGGTCGCCCTTGCGGCGGCGATGCTCGTCGACGAGGCGCGAGCGCCGGCGCGGATCGCGGCGCGGCGCGGGCGCCGCCGGCGAGAGCAGCAAATGCACCGTGCCCCCGCCATCCACCGCCAGCAGCCCGAAGCCGAGGCGTCGGCAGAGCCCGCGAAACCGCGCGTCGCCCTCGCGCCCCTTGCCGCGCAGCGAGAGCCGCGCGGCCAGCCACACCTCGTCGGCCACCGCCGCCCGCTCCACGCCCTGCAGCACGAGTTCGAGATTGAACTGCAGCTTCAACTCGCACACCACCGCCACCGGCGGCTCGCCTTCGCCGAGGGCCAGAAGATCGCAGCCGCCGATCTCGCCCTTCACCGCGTAGCCGAGCCCTTCGAGAAAGCGCTTCACGGGCAGGTAGAGGCTGGTCTCGAGCATAGGCGGCTTGTGGTCCGGCGACGACGGGAGCGCCGGACCTACGGCATTTCGGGGCGGAAGTCAGCGAGGCGGGGTGTTGCACGGATCGACGGTGTCACGCCGACCGTGGTGCCGGCCTTGACCAAGCCGATCGTCGTGGGGCGACGTCCGCCGGTGCGGGAGACGGGTGGAACGACGACGGTCTGCTTTCCCGTGAACACGTCATCGCCTCGTTCACGGGTGGATCTGCACGACACGATCGCGTCCTTCTGCCTTCGCGAGATAGAGACCGTCGTCCGCTCGCTTCAGGATGATCGCCACCGTCGAGCCCGGCTCGACCAGAGCCAGACCGATGGAGAGCGTCATCTCCAGCGGCTTGCCTGCGACGACCTTGCCGCTGCGTCGCATCTCGGCGCAGATGGCTGCCGCGACGCGATGCGCCTCGGTATGGGCGACGCCGGGCAGGAAGACAGCGAATTCCTCGCCGCCGATACGGCCGACGAGCCCTTCCAGCGGTACGGTGCGCGACAACGTCGAACCGATGACCTTCAACGCTTCGTCGCCGACATCGTGGCCGTGCGTGTCGTTGATGCGCTTGAAGTGGTCGGCATCGATGAGCAACAGGGCGCCGCCTTCGGCGAAGCGCTGGCGGGCCGTCTCGATGAAATAGGAACGGGCGAGGACCCCGGTCAAGGCGTCAAACTTAACGAACGTCTCGATCCGCTCGACGGCATCCGTGATGATTTTGACGATGCGCAGCGCCAGGATCGAGATCGGAAAGGCGATGATCAGTGGCAGACCGACCGCCAGAAGCATGGCGAAAGCGTATTCAGGGGGAGGAAGCAACGAGTAGGTCACGAGGTGGACGAAGCCGCCGGTACAGCTCATCGCCACGAGGCTGATCAAGCTCGCGTAGATCAAAACGTCAAGCCAGCTCTTGACCCTGAACATTGCCCCTCACACCGATCCTATCGTTAGCTAGCAATCATTAGCTGGAAATCATTGTTGAAAAATGAGCGTTGCGGACAAGTGGCGAACCGCTTGGCGATTCTACCTGCATTTCAGGCTCGGCTTGGTGACGGTTGCTCCGATGTCGTTCCGGGCATGCACCATGCCCGCTCTGTCGAATGGCGATCGTGGGGGACGGATGTCCGCTCATGGCGCCTGGGGCCGACGAGCCCCTCCATGGGTCTAAACCTGCCTGTCACTCAGCGTTGCAAGACCCTCAGTCGATCACCTCCTCAATACCCGATCGCCGCCCCGGCCGTGGCGCGGCTGTCGATGGCGCCGAAATAGCGGTCGGTGCCGTTCGGTGAGGGCGCGCGCAGGCTGGGGCCGCCGACGAGGATGCCGGCTGCCTCGCCCCAAATCGGCCAGTCCGGGTCCTCGCGGACGTCGTAGCCCATGTCGGCGAGAAGCCGCATCGTGTCGGGCGAGAGGGCGCGCGGCTCGATCGTGACGCGGTCGGGCTGCCACTGGTGGTGGATGCGCGGCGCGTCGATCGCCTCGGAGATCGTCATGCCGTGTTCGACCACGTTGAGGATGGCCTCCAGCGTGATGGTGATGATGCGCGAGCCGCCGGGGCTGCCGATCACCATCACCGGCGCGCCGTCCTTCGAGAGGATGGTCGGGCTCATTGAGGAGAGCGGCGTCTTTCGGGGTTGAATCGCGTTCGCCTCGCCCTGCACGAGGCCGTAGAGGTTGGGCACGCCCGGCTTCTGGGTGAAGTCGTCCATCTCGTTGTTGAGGAGGACGCCCGTGCCCGCCGCCATCACCCGCGCGCCGAAGGAGCCGTTCAGCGTGTAGGTGACGGCCGCCGCGTTGCCGTCGCGGTCGATGATCGAATAATGCGTGGTCTCAAAGCTCTCGCCCATGCCGGCAGGCTTGAGATCGGCCGAGACGCCGGCGCGGTAGGGCGAGATCTTCGCGCGGATCGAAGCGGCGTAGTCGTCCGACAGGAGCGTCTCGACCGGGTTCGTCACGAAGTCGGGGTCGCCGAGCGCCGAGTTGCGGTCGACGAAGGCATGGCGCATCGCCTCCACCATCCAGTGCACGGTCTCGGCCGAGCCGAAGCCGGTATGGGCGAGCGGATAGCCTTCGAGGATGTTGAGGATCTCGCAGATGATGACGCCGCCCGAACTCGGCGGGGGCGAACTATCGATGCGGTATCCCTTGTAGTCGCAGGTGACGGGGGCGAGCTCGCGCACCTTGTAGTCGGCGAAGTCCTGCGCCTCGAGGATGCCGCCGTTCGCGGCGCTCGCCTGCGCGATCGCGGACGCCGCCGGGCCGCGGTAGAAGCCGTCCGGCCCGCGGTCGGAGATCGTCTGGAGCGTGGCGGCGAGATCGGCCTGCACCAGCCGCTCGCCGACGCGGTAGGGCTCGGTGCCGTCCTTCAGGAACACGGCGGCCGCGGCCGGATCCTTGGCGAGATCCGCGTTGCCCGCGAGGAAGCTCTCGACGTCGCCGGGCGACAGCGCGAACCCGTCCCGCGCCAGCGCGATCGAGGGCGCGATCAGCGCGGCGCGCTCCTTCGTGCCGTAATGCTCCCGCGCATATTCGAACCCGGCGACCGAGCCGGGCACGCCGACCGCGAGATAGCCGTCGGTGGAGAGGCCGTCGACGGGATTGCCGTCGGGTCCGAGATACATGTCCTTCGTGGCGCGGCCGGGGGCGCGCTCACGAAAGTCGAGGAAGGTCGTGCGGCCGTCCTTCAGGCGGATCGTCATGAAGCCGCCGCCGCCGAGATTGCCGGCGGTGGGATAGACCACGGCGAGCGCGTAGCCGACCGCCACCGCCGCATCCACCGCGTTGCCGCCGTCCTTCAGCACGGCGACGCCGACCTCGCTCGCGAGCCGCTGCGCCGTCACCACCATGCCGTTTTCGGCGGCGACCGGGGCGGGCGAGGCGGCGAGCGCGGGGATCGGCAGCGCGAGAAGGGCGGCGAGAAAACCGCCCGTCAGCCGCGCGGTGAGGGATCGGTGGCCCATGGCGTGTCTCCCCGTTTCGCCCTCGCGGTCGAGGGTGAGGGGGCGAGACTGCGACAGGATGGCCGCCGTGTCACCCCGCCCCGGCCACGCGGCGGCGGGTTTTGGCCCGCGCCGGGCGTACGCCCCTAGCCCGCGACGTCGATCGTGCGCTCGGTGCGCGCCACCGCGACGCCCTCGCGCAGCACCTCCACCGCCACGCTCCAGCGCCCGGCTTGGAGCGGGCGCTTGCGGCCGGCAAAGGCGGAATAGGCGGCCTTGTTGCCCGGCAGCGGCTCGCTCGATCCCTCGAAGAAGACGGCGCCCGCGGGGTCGCTCATGCGGAAGGCGACGGTGTCGCCGGCGCGAAGGTTGGCGAACCAGCCCCAGACGATCGAAGCCTCGCCGCCGGCCTTCGGCACTGGCGGCGCGCCCTCCATCACCAGTCTGGCGTAGTCGATCGGCCCACCTGCGAGCCCCGCGTCGAGGATCGCCGTGGTGGAGCGCGCGAGAATGGCCGCCGGCGCGGGGGCGAAGAGCGTCGCGGCTTCCGTCGCGGTGGCGAGGCATCCGCCGCCGACCGTGCGCCCGCTCACCGGGTCGATCTTCTCGCCGTTGCGGCGCACCGAGAGGTGGACATGCGGGAACTCGGCCAGGCCGGAAGCGCCGATCTCGCCGAGCTTCGTGCCCGCCGCCACGAGCTCTCCGGGCTTCACCGCGACGCTGCCGCGCCGCATGTGGCAGTACTGCGTCTCCCAGCCGTCGCCGTGATCGACCACGACGCCGTTGCCGCATTCGGTGCCCTTCACGGCGTCGCGCGCCTGCGGGGTCGAGGCCAGCCGGTCGGGCTTCTCGTCGCGAACGCCGCGCACCGTGCCCGCCGCGCTCGCCACCACCGGCACGCCGCCCGCGACGTCGCGCATCGAGCGCAGGCGAATGTCGACGCCGTCGTGCCCGTCATAGGCGGCCGAGCCGCAGAACGGGTCGCTCGCGCCGGGACCGGGATCCATGTCCGGCAGCTGCTGCACGAAGCAGTCGATGCCGACGGCGCAGGTGACGGGAAGTTCGAGCGGGGGCAGCGCCTGCGCCGCCGCCGGGCCGGCGAGCGCGGCGAGGAGCGCGGCGGCGGACGCGAGGCGGATGCGCGGGTGGAACCGGGCGGCGAGGCGGGCGAGCGGCGGGCGCGTGGTCATGGCGGGGTCTCCGATGGCGGTCCTGCCCGCGTGCCCATCCCGCGCAAACCCGCCGGCATGATGGCCGCCTCGCGGGTTCGGTGCTTCCTGCGTCCCCCGGCGGCGGGGCCGTCGCTGCGTCCGAAAGCCGCGCACGCCCCTGTTTCCCGCGCCCGCCATCGGCTAAGCATCGGCCCGCTGTCCGAAATCGGCTCTCGAAAGGGACCAAAGCATGGTCGCCACCGATATCGCCACGCGGGTCTGGAACCACACGTTCAAGCTCGACCCGATCGTGCGCTCGCTGCTCGACACCGACTTCTACAAGCTCCTGATGCTGCAGATGATCTGGGGTCTCCATCGCGACCGCCGCGTGACCTTCCGCCTGATCAACCGCACGAAGAGCGTGCGCATCGCCGACGAGATCGACGAGGGCGAGCTGCGCGCCCAGCTCGACCACGCCCGCACGGTGCGCTTCTCCAAGCGCGAGATGATCTGGCTCGCCGGCAACACCTTCTACGGCGAGCGGCAGATCTTCCGGCCGGCCTTCCTCGAATGGCTGACGGACTTCCAGCTTCCGCCCTACGAGCTCAGCCATCGCGACGGCCAGTACGAGCTGATGTTCCGCGGCGCCTGGACCGACACGATGATGTGGGAGATCCCCGCGCTCGCCATCATCAACGAGCTGCGCTCGCGCTCGGCGATGAAGGATTGCGGCCGCTTCGAGCTCGACGTTCTCTATGCCCGCGCCAAGGCCAAGATGTGGGAGAAGGTGGAGCGGCTCGACAAGCTGCCCTCCATCCGCATCTCCGACTTCGGCACCCGCCGCCGCCACTCCTTCCTGTGGCAGCGCTGGTGCGTGGAGGCGCTGAAGGAGAAGCTCGGCAACCGCTTCATCGGCTCCTCCAACGTGCTGCTGGCGATGGAAACCGATCTCGAGGCCATCGGCACCAACGCCCACGAGCTGCCGATGGTGGCCGCCGCGCTGGCGCGCACCGAGGAGGCGCTGCGCGCCGCGCCCTACGAGATCCTGAAGGAATGGCAGAGCTGGTACGGCGGCAACCTTCTCGTGGTGCTGCCCGACACGTTCGGCACCGGCGCCTTCCTGAAGAACGCGCCGACCTGGGTCGGCGACTGGACGGGCTTCCGGCCCGATTCCGCGCCCCCGATCGAGGGCGGCGAGGCGATCATCGCGTGGTGGCGCAGCCTCGGCATCGACCCGCGCGAGAAGCTCCTCGTCTTCTCCGACGGCATGGACGTCGACACGATCGAGGAGACCTACCGCCATTTCGAGGGCCGGGTGCGCATGAGCTTCGGCTGGGGCACCAACCTCACCAACGACTTCCGGGGCGTCGCGCCCGACGAGCGGCCGAGCCTCCATCCGATCTCGCTGGTCTGCAAGGTGATGGACGCCGACGGACGCCCGGCGGTGAAGCTCTCCGACAATCCGGCCAAGGCCACCGGCACGGCCGCCGAGATCGAACGCTATCGCCGCGTCTTCGGCACGGCGGCGGAAATTCCCCGCGCCGTCGCGGTTTGAGCAAATCCGACCTTCAAACCGGCGCCGCGATGCGGCAAACGAGGGCCTGAACCGGCCGCGCGTCTTCCGGCGCGCCGCAACAGGCCTATCTTCCGGGCCGACACCGACCTTCCGCCTCGAAAAGGGCCGCTCGATGAACGCCACCGTCCAGACCGCTGGGATCGACGACACGTCTGCCGCGCCCCCCGTCTTCCCGATTCCCGCCAACGTCTTCGCCGAGACGGTGACGGAGGTGAAGCACTACACGGACAGTCTCTTCAAGTTCCGCATGACGCGGCCCGCGAGCTTCCGCTTCCGCACCGGCGAATTCGCCATGATCGGCCTGCCCAACGCCGAGAAGCCGGTGTTCCGCGCCTATTCGATCGCCAGCCCCGCCTGGGACGAGGAACTCGAGTTCTTCTCGATCAAGGTGCCGAACGGCCCGCTCACCGAGCACCTGCAAAAGATCCAGCCGGGCGACACGGTCCTGATGCGCAAGAAGCCCACGGGCACCCTCGTGCTCGACGCGCTGATCCCCGGTCGCCGACTCTACCTCTTCTCCACCGGCACCGGCGTCGCGCCCTTCGCCGGGGTCATCCGCGACCCCGAGACCTACGAGAAGTTCGAGCAGGTCATCCTCACCCACACCACCCGCACCCTAGCCGAGCTGCACTATGGCGAAGAGCTGGTGGAGGCGATCAAGACCGACGAAATCCTCGCCGAGATCGTCGGCGACAAGCTGCTCTATCACGGCTCGGCCACCCGCGAGGGCGAGCACAAGGGCGAGCGCATCACCACGCTGCTCGAGACCGGCAAGCTCTTCGCCGATCTCGGCCTGCCGCCGATCGACCCGGCGGTGGACCGCGCGATGATCTGCGGCTCGATGGACATGCTGAAGGACACCGCGGCGCTCTGCGAGCGCTTCGGCCTGGAGGAGGGCGCCAATTCCAAGCCCGGCACCTACGTGGTGGAGCGCGCCTTCGTCGACTGACAAGGCGCGGCCTTCCCGGTCTGCACGACCTTCGCTCGGGGCGGGCCTCGCCTATCTCTCCCGGCATCGCATCGGCAGGAGATGATGGAATGACGCAGCCGCAGGCACGCCTCGTGGATTTCGACGTCGCCTACGACAATCTCGCGGCGGTTCCCGGTTCCGCCGCCTTCGCGCCGAGATGGCGGTCCCGTGCGGCGGCGTTCCGCGAGGTCCAGGCCGCCCGCGGCCTCGCCGAGCTTGCCCGGGTCTACGGGCCGCACGAGCGCCAGCGCCTCGATCTCTTCCGGCCCAAACGCGACACGCCGCTCGGGCTCGTGGTCTTCCTGCACGGCTGCTACTGGAAGGCCAACGACGGCGACGCCTTTTCGCATGTCGCGCGCGGCGCGCTCGATGCCGGCTTCGCGGTGGCGATTCCGACCTACCGTCTCGCGCCGGAGGTGCGGCTCGCAGACATCGCCGAGGACGCCGCGCGGGCCGTCGGCGAGGCCGCGCGGATGGTCGACGGGCCGATCCGCCTCGCGGGCCATTCGGCCGGCGGCCAGCTCGCGGCGCGGCTCGTCGCCACCGGCTCGTCGCTCGCCGACCCCGTGGCGCAGCGCGTCGAGCTCGTCTTGCCGATCTCGGGCCTCCACGACCTCCGGCCGATCCGCCGCACCCGGATGAACGACATTCTCGCCATCGATGCCGCGGAGGCGCGGGCCGAGAGCCCGCTCCTCAACGACCCGCTAGTGGATGCCCGCATCGTGGCCGTCGTCGGCGGCGACGAGCTGCCGGAACTGCGCCGCCAGACGGCGCTTCTCGGCTCCTCGTGGGCCGGGCTTGGCGCGCGCGCCGGGGCGACGGAAATTCCCGGCCGCCACCATCTCGACATCGTCGAGGATCTCGAGAACGCTGCCTCGCAGATCACCCGGCTTTTGACGGGGGGCGCGACGCTCTGATAGGGAGCGCCATCAGGGCCGGGCCATGAGGCGCGGCGCCTCGCGCCGTCTTTCGGGGAGCGCCGTCGTGCAAGCCATCTTCGTTCAGTTCAAATGCCGTCCGGGGCGTGCCTATGCCGTCGCCGACGCGCTCGTGGAAGGCGTCGAGGAGATTTCCGAGGTCTACTCGACCTCCGGCCAGTACGATCTCCTCGCCAAGTTCTACCTCGCGCCCGACCGCGACATCGGCCATTTCGTCACCGAGCGGCTGCAGACGCTCGACGGCGTGTCCGACACGTTCACCACCGTCGCCTTCAAGGCCTTCGGACGTGGCTGAGCGCACGCGCCCTATCCGCCGCTCCCGCCGGGGCCGTGCCGCATGAGCCGGCGCTCGCGTCTCGCCGTCGCGGTCGGCTCGCCCGAGGAGGCGCGCCAAGCGCTTGAGAACGGCGCGGACTTGGTGCTGGCGCCAGCGCGGCGCGAGCGCCCGCGCTTCGCGGTGCCCGATCGCCTCGCCGAGCCGGACGAGCCCGAACTGCTTTTCGCCATCGCCGGCGACGAGACGATGCCGGCCGAGCCCTTGCGCGTGGCGCGCATCCGCAGCCTGCAGGCGCTCGCCGGCGTGGAGGGCGGGGGCTATGCCGCCGTGCTTCTCGATCCCGAACGCGCGTTGCTGCGCGTCTTCACGCTGGAGCAGGTGGCCGGCTTCGTCGCGGCCTGCGCGCGCGCCGGCGTCGAGGCCTGGCTCGGCGGCGCGCTCGAGCTGCCCGACGTGCCGCGGCTTCTCGTAGTGCGGCCGGGCGCCCTCGTCTTCGAGGGGCTGGACGGCGAGACGCTGGCCGCGGCCGGGCGCATCGTCTCGGCCGACCGGCGCTTCGACGCCGCGGCGCCGACCGACCGGGTGCTCGTCACCAACTTCACCGTGCCTTTCCAGATCGGGGCCTACGGGTTCGAGCACGCCCGTACGCAGCGCCTGCGCTTCTGCGTCGAGGCCGACGTGCGCCGCCCCGGCGGCGTGCCGCGCCGCATGGACGAGGTCTATTCCTACGACATCGTGACCGACGCGATCCGCCGCCTCGCCGAGCGCGGCCACACCGATCTGGTGGAGACGCTGGCCGAGGAACTGGCGGCCGAGCTTCTGATGGACGGGCGGGTGGCCGCCGTGACGGTGCGCGTCGAGAAGCTCGATCTCGGCCCCGAAGCCGTCGGTATCGAGATCCGGCGCGATAGGGACGACCGGATAACGGCTTGAAACGACGAGAGAATGCTGTAGCGCAGCGACGTTCGGTTGGAACTTTGCAAAGCGCCGGAAATTTGTCCAAAGTGGGCGCGCGACGTGTGCTTGCTGTGGCGTATGACGGAAAGATCGGAGAAGCGGTGATGAAGGACATGCTGATCGTCAAGTTCGGCGGAAGCTCGATCGCCTCTCCCGATCTTCGCAAATGGGTGCAGTCGATCGAGCGCTCGACCCGTCCTCTCGTCGTCGTGCCGGGCGGTGGCCCCTTCGCCAACACGGTACGCCAGTTCCAGACCCGCATCGGCTACGACGCCGACGCCGCGCATCGCATGGCGATTCTGGCGATCGAGCAGTTCGGCCACGCGCTGGTGAGCCTCGGCGAGAAGCTCGTCGCCGCCAGCACGATCGAGGCGATCGAGGCGGCGCAGGGGCGTGGGCAGGTCCCCGTCTGGATGCCCGCCAAGCTCGTGCTGCGGGCCGAGGAGATCGAGCACACCTGGAGCGTCACCTCCGACAGCCTCGCCGCCTGGCTCGCCAGCCGCATTCCCGGCTCGACCCTCTGCCTCATCAAGCAGATCGACCTGCCCGCGGGATCGAGCATCCAGGCGATCTCGGCCGCCGGCGTCGTCGATTCCGCCTTTGCCGCGCTGCTCCACCCCTCGACGCGCGTCTTCGTCGCCGGCCCCTCCGACCTGCCGCTGGCGGCGCGCCGTCTCGCCGAGGGCGTCGCGCCCGGTCGCGAGATCGGCTCCGAGGCGCGGGGCGCCAGCTTCGTGGAAGCGGCCCAGTAGGCCGGCAGACCGGCCCCGACTTTTCGTGAAGCCCGCATTGCCCTTGGCGCTCGCATGATCGCGACCGGCGCGCTCGCGTTCGATCCCGCGAGCCAAACCCTGCCGCCTCGCCCGCAGCGGGCGGTCGGCGAGGCGTCGGTGACCTTCGGTCCGGTCGCCGGCGCGTCCGGCTCGGCAACGCGCATTCGCACTCTGCACCAGGCCGGATGCCTCAAGCTGCGCTTTCCCCGGCTGCCGGGTGCCGCCGCCGAGGCGGTCCTCGTCAACACGGCCGGGGGCCTCGCGGGCGGCGATCGCCTGCGCCAGCGCTTCACCGTCGAGCCCGCCGGCGCTCTGGCGGTGACGACGCAGGCCTGCGAGCGCGTCTACCGGTCGATCGACGGCGACGCCACCGTGGAGACGCGGATCGAGGTCGGCGCGGGGGCCGCCTTCGCCTATCTGCCGCAGGAGACGATCCTCTTCGACGGCGGGCGGCTGCGGCGCTCGCTTCAGGTCGAGTGCGAGGGCTCCAGCCGTCTGCTTCTCGTCGAGGCCGCGATCCTCGGTCGCCACGCCATGGGCGAGACGGTCGCGAGCGGTCGGCTGCGCGACCGTTGGCGCATCCGCCGCGACGGGCGCCTCGTCTTCGCCGAGGATCTCGACATCGACGCCGACGAGACCGGGCTTCTGGCAGTGCCGGCAGCGCTCGGGCCCTACCGCGCCTTCGCCACCGTGCTCTGGCAGAACGCGACACCGGGAACCGACCTCGCGGACGTGCGCGCGATCCTCGACCGGGAGAGCGAGGGGACGGGCGGCGCCAGCGTCGTCTCGGGCCTCGGGGTCGCCCGGCTCGCCGCGCCCGGTGGCTACGCGCTGCGCCGGCGTCTCGTGCCGCTGCTCGCCCGTCTGGCGCAGGCTGGCCTTCCGCGGGTATGGTCGCTCTGAGCCGCTCCCGCGAATCTGATCTGCGATGCCGAAGGATCCCGCCCGATGAACCTGACCCCGCGCGAAAAGGACAAGCTTCTCGTGGCGATGGCCGCCAACGTGGCGCGGCGCCGGCTCGAACGCGGCGTCAAGCTGAACCACCCGGAAGCGATCGCGCTCATCACCGACTTCGTGGTCGAGGGCGCGCGCGACGGTCGCTCCGTCGCCGACCTCATGGAGGCCGGGGCGCATGTCGTCGGCCGGGGGCAGGTGATGGAGGGTATCGCCGAGATGATCCACGATGTGCAGGTCGAGGCGACCTTTCCCGACGGCACCAAGCTCGTGACGGTCCACGAACCCATCCGCTGATCGGACCCATACCGTCAGGCCCCTGCAAGAGCCGAGATCGCACGAGGCTCGAACGCCGCCGCCTTTCATCTTCTCCGACCATGCCAGCAGGCGCTCGCAATGCGTGCCTCGCGCGTGCGGCAGGAGTAGGTCGTGCGGATCAGGGTAGTCGATCGCGTGTGTCGCGCGAGCGGTGAGGTCAGCGGGCCGCGTCCAACTGGGGGATATCGGCCCGGGAGGGTTCGGCGGTGAATCGGTAGGTCCGCGAGACGCTGGAATAGTAGGCGAGCCCGCTGCGCCCCTGCATCGTGACGGGCCGCACCCGGAAGGGATCGAAGGGGCCGGCTGGACCGACCGCGAGCACCGCGAGGAGGATGCCGAGGACGACCGTTCCCACAGTGGAATGCCCTGTCATGTCGCGCGTGTCCCGTCTGCGGCGACGGAAACGCCGCTTGCCGGGCGCCCTCCGGCCCGCTCGCCGTGATCGCGTTTCTAGCACCGCGATGTTGCCGCCCGGTGTCGTGCGCCGCGACAATTGTCGCCAATCGCAGAGCGTTGGGACTTGCGAAGTGGACGGCAGTGCGTCGCGACGGTGAGGCGCGGACCAGCCTGTGCGCCGGCACTGGCGCGGTCGCTGCGGGATGCGTGATGACGATCCGGGCGCCTGCGTCGGGGCGGCCGGAGGCGCATGGGACCGAGTTCCACATCTCCTCGACGGCGTCACCGACCGCGGATCGTCGGACGGTCGGCAAACCGGTCGCCGCGGCGCGGCGCAGGACTCGGGGCAGGGGCGATGTGCCCATGGCGTGTCGTTCAGCGGTGGCTCGTGCGCGCTCGGGCTCGCCGGTGGGGCAACCGTTCCAAAGGATGCCGACGACATTCGATCTTCGCGGTGTCGGCCGATCCCGGCTTTGACAGGGCGAACGGCGCACTTCATGATCGCGCTCTGCACCGGGCGTTGCCAAGGGCGGCGCGTCCGTGGCAAGCGGGAGGCGGCGCGACCGATCTCCGGGCGCCTGTCGACCTGAAAGAGGGACACGCATGCTCCGTCGCATCTCCGTCACCGCCGCCCTGACGCTGGCCGCCTCCGCGCCGGCTCTCGCCCATCTCGACCCCGCCGCGCATGGCTCGATGCTTGCCGGCGCCAGCCATCCGTTCTTCGGCCTCGACCATATCCTGGCCATGGTGGCCGTCGGCCTCTGGGCGGCGACGATCGGCGGGCGCGCCGTCTGGATCGTGCCGGCCTCCTTCGTCGTGGTGATGACGGCCGGGTTCGCGCTGGCCCTCGGTGGGGCGTCGCTGCCCTTCGTGGAGCCGGCGATCCTCGCCTCCGTGGTGGCGCTCGGCCTACTCGTGGCGCTTGCCGTGCGCCTGCCCGTCGCGCTCTGCGCATCGGTCGTCGGCGTCTTCGCACTGTTCCACGGCTTCGCCCATGGCGGCGAACTCGGCGGCGCCGGGGCTTGGCGCTTCGCGCTCGGCTTCGCCGTCTCGACCGCGATCCTCCATGCCGTGGGCCTCGGTCTCGGCATGGCGCTGGCGCGCACCGGCGGCACGTGGGGCGCACGTCTCGCAGGCGGCGCCACGGCCGCGGCCGGCCTTGCGCTGATGGTGGCCTGAATGATCCCCGGCGAGGTCTTCGTTCGCGACGGCGAGATCATTCTCAACGAAGGGCGCGAGGGGCTGACGCTGCACGTCGCCAACCGGGGCGACCGGCCGATCCAGGTCGGCTCGCACTACCACTTCGCCGAGACCAATCCCGCGCTCGACTTCGACCGGGCGCGGGCGCGCGGCTATCGCCTCGACATCGCCGCCGGCACCGCCGTCCGCTTCGAACCCGGTCAGTCGCGCGACGTCGATCTCGTGGCGCTGTCGGGGGCGCGGCAGGTGTTCGGTTTCAACGCGAAGGTCACGGGTCCGCTGGACGTGTGATCGTCAGGCCGGGCCGCCGAACCTTGCTCTACGGGTCGAGCCCATCCGGCCGACGGACCAACTCATGGAAAAGGCGCCTCGCGGCGCCTTTTCTGTTGCGGTGTCGTCGGTTTCAGTTGCCGTAGCGGTCCGGCGTCGCGTTCGGTCCCTGGCGCAGGGCCGAGCGGATGGCATCGAGATCGACATTCACGCGCGCCTTCGGAATGTTGTAGAGCGCGGCCGGTCCAGCGCCCGACACGCTCTGGAACCCGCCCGCGCCGGTACCCGCGCCGCCGATGCCCGACGACGTGCCGCCGATCGTGGAGGCGGCGCCGACATTGCCCGAGCGCGCCACGGCGTCCGCGTTGGTGGAATTGATCGTCGAGGACCCCGCCGTGGCGCGCTGCTGGGTCGATGTCGCGCTGGAACCGATGGCGCCGCCGGACGATCCGACCGAATTGGAGGCGCCGCCGAGGCTGGGCGAGGAAGAGCCGCCGCCACCAACGCCGCCGGACGAGCCGCCGACGCTGCCGCCGCCGATCGACGAACCACCGATCGACTGGGCGAGGGCCGGGGTTGCTAGAAGGCTCAGCGTCAGGGCGGCTGCCGCCCAACGTGTCGAAATGGTCATCTCGGCCTCCTGGTCGCCCGTGGCGATTCGTGCATGTTCGCGTCGTCTTGACCGCTAAACCTTTCGGCCGCCAGCTCGTTCCAGGCAGAAAACCGCCTTTCCCTTCGGAACGGTTAAGCCGCGGCGCTCAGCGCGCCGGGCCGGCCTTGTTCGGCACGATCCGCGCTCGCGTCGGCGGCGAGATCGCCCGGGTGACGCCGCTCTGGTTCAACACCGAGGGGTCGGACCGCGCGAAGTCGCCGGCCGTGTCGGACTGGATCGTCGAGCGCCCCTGCGCCGCGCGAAGGCGGGTCTGCGACCCGTCGGCGTCGGGGCGCGGCACCTTCGGCCGCAGATGCGAATCGTCGTAGTCGCGCCCCCATGTCCGCTCTTCCACGGTGTCGCCAAAGACCGGCGCTCCCGGCACCGCGACGGAGGGGCGCACCGGCCGGTAGCCGCCGATCGGAGCGCCGGACATCGACGATCCCACCACCGTGCCGGGCGGGCCCGCCTCGAAGGGCTGGGCCGCGAGGGGAGCCGCTGCGGCCAGCACCGATATGGCCGCCGCGAGGGCGCAGGAGGTCGAGAGCGTCGCTGTCATCGCCGGATCCTTCTCATATGCCGAAGAATGCGGCAGCGGCCGATTCGTCGCAAATTGCGTGCGGGACGGCAGACAAGCTTTCGCGATCCGCCTAATCTCCCATCCACCAGAAACGCCGGGCGTCCGTTCGCCCGCCGCGCCGGAGACGTCCATGCCCGCATCGATCGCCCGATCCACCTATGCCGCGATGTACGGCCCCACCGTCGGCGACCGGATGCGGCTCGCCGACACCGATCTCGTGATCGAGGTCGAGCGCGACATGACGACCTACGGCGAAGAGGTGAAGTTTGGCGGCGGCAAGGTGATCCGCGACGGCATGGGCCAGTCGCAGCAGAGCCGGGCACAAGGGGCGGTCGACACCGTCATCACCAATGCGCTGATCCTCGACCATACCGGCATCTACAAGGCCGACGTCGGCCTACGCGGCGGGCGCATCCACGCCATCGGCAAGGCCGGCAACCCCGACACGCAGCCGGGCGTCACCATCGTGGTCGGCCCCGGCACCGAGGCGATCGCCGGCGAGGGCAAGATCCTCACCGCCGGCGGGGTGGACAGTCACATCCATTTCATCTGCCCGCAGCAGATCGACGAGGCGCTCTATTCCGGGGTCACCACCATGGTCGGCGGGGGCACCGGCCCCGCGCACGGCACGCTCGCCACCACCTGCACGCCCGGCCCCTGGCATCTGGCCCGCATGCTCCAGTCGCTCGACGCCTTCCCGATGAACTTCGCGCTCTCGGGCAAGGGCAACGCCTCGCAGCCGCAGGCGCTGGTGGAGATGGTGAAGGCGGGCGCCGCGGCGCTGAAGCTGCACGAGGACTGGGGCACGACGCCGGCCGCGATCGACTGCTGCCTGACGGTGGCCGACGAATACGACGTGCAGGTGATGATCCACACCGACACGCTGAACGAATCGGGCTTCGTGGAAAACACCGTCGACGCCATTCGCGGGCGCACGATCCACGCCTTCCACACGGAAGGGGCAGGCGGCGGCCACGCGCCGGACATCATCAAGGTCTGCGGCCTCCCGAACGTCATTCCCGGCTCCACCAACCCGACGCGGCCCTACACGGTGAACACGCTGGAGGAGCATCTCGACATGCTCATGGTGTGCCACCATCTCGACGCCTCGATCCCCGAGGACATCGCGTTCGCCGAGTCGCGTATCCGCAAGGAGACGATCGCCGCCGAGGACATCCTCCACGACATCGGCGCCTTCTCGATCATCTCGTCGGATTCACAGGCCATGGGCCGCGTCGGCGAGGTGGTGATCCGCACTTGGCAGACCGCCGACAAGATGAAGAAGCAGCGCGGCGGCCTGCCCGGCGAGACGGGCGACAATGACAATTTGCGAGTGCGCCGCTACGTCGCGAAATACACGATCAACCCGGCGATCGCGCAGGGGCTGTCGCGCGAGGTCGGCTCGGTGGAGGTCGGCAAGCGCGCCGATCTCGTGCTCTGGGACCCCGCCTTCTTCGGCGTGAAGCCGATGATGGTGCTGCTCGGCGGCACGATTGTCGCTGCGCCGATGGGCGATCCCAACGCCTCGATCCCGACGCCTCAACCGATGCACTACCGGCCGATGTTCGGCGCCTTCGGCAAGGCGGTGGGCGCCTCCGGCGTTACCTTCGTCTCGGGCGCGGCGATGGCCGATAGCCTGCGCGACAAGCTCGGCTGCGAGAAGACGTTCCTCGCCGTCGAGAACACCCGTTCGGGCATCTCGAAAGCCTCGATGATCCTCAACGACCTGACGCCGCACATTGAGGTCGATCCCGAGACCTACGAGGTGCGCGCCGACGGCGAACTGCTGACCTGCGAGCCCGCCACGGTGCTGCCGATGGCGCAGCGCTATTTCCTGTTCTAGGATCGAGGCGGAGGGGAGCCTTCGCGGGCGAGAGGCCACGAGATGACCACCATTGTGCAACGACGCGCGGCGGACACCGCCACCGACCGGACGCCGTCCGCCGCCTACGAGCGCGACTTCTTCGCCTGGACGCAGGATCAGGCCGCCAAGCTGCGTGCGCGCACCGCCGAAACCGGTGACGTCGATTGGGAAAACGTCGCGGAGGAGATCGAAGGCGTGGGGATCAGCGAGAAGCGGGAGGTGCGAAGCCGTCTCGAGGTGCTGATCGTTCATCTCCTGAAGTGGCAGTTCCAGCCCGATCGACGCAAGCACGAATGGAGCGACACCATCACCGAGCAGCGCCGACGTCTGTCGATGGTGATCGACGATAGCCCGAGCCTGCGCACGTTTCCGGCCGCCATCCTGGCCGATCTCTACGATCTCGCGGTGATGTCCGCCACGAAGGAAACGCAGATGCCGCGATCCGTCTTCCCCGCCACCTGCCCCTTCGGGATCGAGGAGATCCTCGATCCAGAGTTCCTGCCCGAGGCCGCATGACAGCCTCCGCTTTCCCTTCAGACCCCATGAGCGACGCGACGTGATCGAGGCCCAGACCATCATCGAAAAGACGGCCCGCCCGAAGGGCGAGGCCGCCGACACGATCACGCTCGACGAGCAGCAGCGCCATCGCCGCCGCATGGCCATGGTCTCGGATGGCGGCATCGCCTTCCTGCTCGACCTCGCCGAGGCGCGGCTGCTGCAGGAGGGCGACGCGATCGTCCTCTCGGACGGGCGGCTCGTGGAGGTGCGCGCCAAGCCCGAACCGCTCTATGCCGTGACGGGGCGCGACGCCCCCCACCTGCTGGCGCTCGCCTGGCATCTCGGCAACCGGCATCTCGCCACGCAGATCGGCGAAGCGCGTCTTCTCATCCGGCGCGACCACGTCATCCGCGCCATGCTGGAGGGGCTGGGCGCGGGCGTCGAGGAGGTCGAGGCGGCCTTCGATCCCGCTGCTGGCGCCTATGCCGGGCATCACCATCCCGATCCGAACGAAGCCGGGTCGCACCATCATCATCATGGCTGACGGCCGCGGGCCGTTGCCTCCGTCCGACCCGGTGGCGACGGGCGATCTTCTCAAGCTCATGGCCTGGCTTTCGCCGGCCTTTCCCGTCGGCGCCTTCGCCTATTCGCACGGGCTGGAATCGGCGATTGCCGATGGGCTCGTGCGCTCGCGCGCCGACGCGTCCGGCTGGATCGCGGCGTTGCTGCGCCGGGGCAGCGGCTGGAACGATCTCGTGCTCTTCGCGGAGGCGCACCGCGCGGTGTCGCGCGGCGACGCGGCGGCGCTTGGCGAGGTCGCGGAACTCGGAGCGGCGCTCGCCGGCTCGGCGGAGCGACGGATCGAGACACTGGATCTCGGGCTCGCGTTCGCGGCCGCTGCCGAGCCCTGGTCCGGCGGGGACGATCGAAGCGACATCGGTGCCGCGTTCGATCCCGCCGGCGGGGAGGGCGGTCTCCCCTATCCCGTCGCGATCGGCGCGCTCGCCGCACGCCACGCGCTTCTCCTCGAACCCGCGCTCGCCGCCTTCGCGCAGGCCTTTGCCGCCAACCTCCTCGGTGCCGCGGTGCGGCTCGTGCCGCTCGGCCAGCGCGACGCCGTGGCCGCGCTCCACGCTCTCGAACCCCTCGTCACGCATGCGGCGAGGGCCGCAGCGTCGAGTTCCCTCGACGATCTCGGCTCGGCCGCGATCCTGTCGGAGATCGCGGCGATGCGCCACGAAACCCTGTCCACGAGGTTGTTCCGCACATGAGCGAGCTTTCTTCCTCCGCGCCCCGTCGCCGTCGAAACGGGCCGCTGCGCGTCGGCATCGGCGGGCCCGTCGGCTCCGGCAAGACGACGCTCTGCGAGAAGATCTGCCTCGCCGCGCGCGAGAGCTGGTCGATCGCGGTGGTGACGAACGACATCTACACGGTGGAGGATGCCGAGGCGCTGGTGCGCCGGCAAGCGCTCGCCGCCGACCGGATCATCGGCGTCGAGACGGGCGGCTGCCCGCACACGGCGATTCGCGAGGACGCCTCGCTCAACCTTCGCGCCATTGCCACGCTCAACGAGCGCCATCCCGATCTCGACCTGATCCTCGTGGAATCGGGCGGCGACAATCTGGCGGCGACCTTCTCGCCCGATCTCGTGGATCTCTCGGTCTACGTGATCTCGGTCTGCCAGGGCGACGACATTCCCCGCAAGGGCGGGCCGGCGATCACCCGCTCCGACCTTCTCGTCGTCAACAAGACCGATCTCGCCCCCCATGTCGGCGCCGACCTCGCCCGCATGGAGGTGGACGCCGCTCGCGGTCGCAAGGACCTGCCGACGATCTTCGCCGATCTCTCGCGGCGCCAGGGCCTGCCCGAAATCCTCGACACGCTGGCCCGCCTCGGCGGACTGCCGGCGCTCGCCGCG
Source organism: Aureimonas pseudogalii (assembly GCF_014196835.1). Lineage (GTDB taxonomy): Bacteria > Pseudomonadota > Alphaproteobacteria > Rhizobiales > Rhizobiaceae > Aureimonas > Aureimonas pseudogalii. The sequence continues at coordinate 1,247,665 of NZ_JACIEK010000001.1, read as the reverse complement.
GAGGCAGCGGCCTGACGGCGGCGGCGCATTGTTGCACCGCCGCCGTCAGTTATCCCTTAGTAGAGCGGATCAGTGCTCCTTCGGCAGCGCGTAGGCGATGACGCTGTCGCCGCGCTTGGTGCCGAGCGAGCCGTGGCCGCCGGCGATGGCGAGCACGTATTGCCGCCCGTCCGCGCCCTCGTAGCTCATCGGCGTCGCCTGGCCGCCGGCGGGAAGGCGGGCCTTCCAGAGTTCCTCGCCGGTCGTGACGTCGTAGCCGCGGATGTAATAGTCGAGCGTGCCCGACAGGAAGGCGACGCCGCCGGCCGTCATCATCGGGCCGCCGAGATTGGGCACGCCCATGCGGAAGGGCAGGGGAACCGGCGAGGAGTCGCGCACCGTGCCGTTCTTGTGCTGCCAGGCGACCTCGCCGGTGGTGAGATCGACGCCCGCGACATAGCCCCAGGGCGGCGACTGGCAGGGCAGGCCGAGCGGCGAGACGAAAGGCTTGAGGTCCACCGCGTAGGGCGCGCCGAAATTCTCGTTCAGCGCCGGCAGCGCGCCCTGCGGCGGCTGCGCGTTGACCACGAGCTCGCTGTCGTTCGAACGCGGCTTCAGCGTCGAGACGAAGGCGAGGTAGGTGGGCGTTCCGAACATCACGCCGCGGGCAGGATCGACGGCGACGGAACCCCAGTTGAAGACGCCGAAATTGCCGGGGTAGATCAGCGACCCCTCCAGCGAGGGCGGCGTGAAGCGGCCCTCGTAGCGATAGCCGTGATAGGCGATGCGGCAGGCCAACTGGTCGAACATCGTGGCGCCCCACATGTCGCGCTCGCGAAGGCGCGGGGGCTCGAAGGAGAGCGCGGATTTCGGCTGCGTCGGCGCCGTCCTGTCGGGGCTGACGGCCCCGCCGGGCGCCGGGCGCTCGGTGACGGGAAGGATCGGGTCGCCGGTGCGCCGGTCGAGCACGAAGATCTCACCCTGCTTCGTCGGCTGCACGAGGGCGGGCACGCGCTGGCCGCCGACGGTGAGATCGACGAGGCTCGGTTGCGCCGGCACGTCGTAGTCCCAGAGGTCGTGATGGACGGTCTGGAACACCCAGCGCACCTGCCCGGTGGCGATGTCGAGCGCCACCACAGAGGAGGAGAAGCGCTCGACCTCGGCCGAACGGTTGGCACCCCACTGGTCCGGCGGCTGGTTGCCGAGCGGCACGTAGACCATGCCGAGCGCGGTGTCGGCACTCATGATCGACCAGGAATTGGGCGAGTTCGGCGTGTAGGTCTGGCCGGCCGGCAGGGGCGCGGTCTGGTCGGGATTGCCGGAATCCCAGTTCCAGACGAGGGCGCCGGTGGTGATGTCGAAAGCGCGGATGACGCCGGAGGCTTCCTTCGTGGAGACGTTGTCGAGGACGGTGCCGCCGACGATGGCGAGATTGCCGGCGATGACGGCCGGCGAGGTCGAGTAGTAGGACCCCGGATTGACGTTGGGCATCCGGTCCCAGAGGTCGATCTGGCCGTCGCCGCCGCCGAAATTGGCGCAGACCGAGCCGGTGGCGGGGTCGAGCGCGATCAGCCGGCCGTCGGCGGTCGGCATGAACAGCTTGGCGTCGCAGGTCGCCGTGGCGGCACTGGCCGCGGCGACGGGAAGGTTCGGGTCGGCGGCGTCGCTGGCCGGCGGGGTGCCGGGGGCGGCGGGCGCGCCGCTCGCCTGCGGGGCGGTGAGCGCTCCCGCCGCCGACAGTTCGCTCGCGGTCGCCTGCGGCTCGGTCGACACGCCGGGAGCCTCGGTCGCCGCCGCCGGGACGGCGGTCTGAGTGGTGTCCCCCGGCGGCTGGTAGGACAGGCCGCGGCACGTCAGGTGCTGGAGCGCGAGCTCACCCTGGATCTTGGGATCGTAGCGCCACACCTCGGCGCCGGTGGTGGCGTCGAGCGCGATGACGCTCTGGTGCGGCGTGCAGAGGAAGAGGCGGTCGCCGATCTTCAGCGGCGTCACTTCGAAGGTCGTCTCCACGGGATCGCCGGGCTGGGATTCGTCACCCGTCTCGAACTGCCAAGCGACTTCGAGCTGCGAGAGGTTGGCTGGCGTGATCTCCGCCAGCGGCGAGTAGCGCTGGCCGAGCTCGGTACGGCCGTAGGCGTGCCACTCGCCGGGCGGTACGCCCTCGCCCGTGCCGGGCGCCTGCCGCGTGCCAGGCATCGCGCCCTCGACGCGATGGAGATCGACGAACCAGGAGGTGACGGCGACGGCGAGCGCCACGACGAGCGAGCCGGCGAGCAGAGCGCCGGAGCCACGCAGCGGCGTCGGCGAGACCTCGCGTCCGTCGAGCGCGTCGGCGACGCTGCGCCGGCCGAGCGGGCGCGTGACCCAAGGCAGGAGGAGAAGGCCGCCGAGGACGAACACCACGTCGCCGCGGGCCGCCAAAGGCCACCAGTCGAAGCCGACCTCGTAGAGCGCCCAGATCAGCGTGCCGATGACGAGCGCGGCATAGACGGCGAGGGCTTCCGGCTTGCGGCGGTAGAGAAGGATGGCGGTGACGAGGAACAGGACGCCGGCGACGACGTAGTAACGCGAGCCGCCCACCAGCGCGAGCCAGAGGCCGCCGATCAGCAGCGCCGCGGCGATGACGGCGAGGAGCGCCGCCATGATGAGGGTTGGGAGCCGCTGTCGACGCGTCATGACCGTTCCTTCTGTCCCCGGCTCGGCCACGACACGAACGAAGCCGGCGCGGGAGCGCAGCGGCTTCGTTCGTGTCGTGGCCGGCACACGGGGGAGATGTTGCACCGCCCCGTGTCTTCAACCCGTCGCGGGAACGATGGCGCGCCGAAACGTCGCGGCGCGCCTTCCGGTCGGGTTTTTTCCAAGCGGAACCGCGCCCGCAGCACCCCCGGCGAACCGAAGCGCTCGCGGCTCCTCGCGTCGGCTCCGTCCGGCGCGCAAGCGTTCGGCAGAGCGCGGCACCTAGTCCGAGGTGATCTGGATTTCCTGTTCGAACATGAACTCCACGAGATTGTCGCCGGAGCCGCCGCGGTCCACCACGAGAAAGTCGGAGCGCTCCCCGAGCGCCACCAGCGGATGGTGCCAGGTGCCCCGGTGGTAGGAGACGCCCTGCGCGCCTGAGGCGAGGAAGGCGAGCGGCGCGCCGGGCCGGCCGCCCTCGTCGGGCGCCACCACCACGAGATAGGGGCGCCCCTCCAGCGGCATGAAGGCTTGGGAGCCCAGCGGATGGCGCTCCAGCATGGCGATGCGCAGCGGCAGCGCGAAGGGCTTGCCGCGGAAGATCGAGATCAGCGCATGGCCGCCTCCCGCCGCCACGTCCACCGGCGCGATGTCGTGGAAGCGCGTGGTGGTGCCGTTGTTGATCAGCCGGATCTCGGCGCAATTGTCGGGCTCGATCACCTCGCCGAAGGCGCGGAACGCCTCCGCCGTCAGCGGCCGGGCCCGCAGGGTCGTCATGCCCGGCGGCCGAAGAGGCGCAGGCGCGAGACGCCGCCGTCGGGGAAGATGTCGAGCCGCACGTGGCTGACGGGGCCGAGTGCCTGGAGGTCGCGGATCTCCAACGCCGTGTCGGCCTCGAGCTTGGTCTCGGTGACGAGGAGCGGCCAGTCGGCGGAGGCCTCCTCCAGCACCTCGGCGCTCGGCTCGGTGCCGAGATGCTTGGCGCGAAGCGTGAAGCGGTCGGGGTAGTTGCCCTTGAAATGATGGGTGTCGACGAGGATGCGCTCGATCGTGCCCGGCGCGCCAAGCTTGAGGACCGCCCAGTCGTTGCCAGGCCGACGCCGGCGCGCGGTCTCCCAGCCGTCGGCCATGACCGGCGCGCGGCCGGGCGCCAGCATGTTGGCGGGGTGGCCGTAATGGGCGTCGTTCCAGGCGAGCGCGGTGCCGCCGTTCACCTGCGCGGCGAGGTCGATCTCCTCGCCCGCGGAGATCCGCGACCAGTCCACCGCGATCGTGCCGTAGACGCGCAGGCGCGCGACGCCCCCATCGGGATGGATGTGGAGGCGCAGCCAGCGGAACGGCGCGTCGGCCTTCAGCTCGAAGAGATTGTGGCTGTCGCCCTTGAGGGCCGAGCGCGGCACCACGACCTGCCAGTCGGCGTCGCCCGGCTCGCCCTCGGTGTCGGCGGCCTCGATCTCGGCCTCGGGTGGAAAGTTGCCGGTGAAGAAGGCGGTGTCGACGTCGATCGTGTGGATCGTGCCACGCTGTCCCAGGCGGATCACGGCATGGTCGTGGCCGGCGACACGCTTGCGGCGCGATTCCCAGCCGTCCATCCACTTGCCGTTGTCGTCGAAGCGGTCGGGATAGAAGATCGCCGGGCCCGGCTGCAGCATCCGGCTCTTGTCGGCGAAGAAGTCGTCGGTCGCGAAGGTCACCTCGGTACCGAGGCGCGGATGGGCGAGATCGACGAAGCGCTTGAGCAGCGTCTCGGCTTCGGGCGCGGGTGGTGCGGTGATCGAGCGTTCGCTCATGCGGTCTCTCCGAGAATCGCGGCGATGCGAAGCCGCGCGATCTTTTCGACCTCATGCGCCGCCGTGGCAAGCTCGGCGTCCGGTTCGGCCTCGATCCGCCTCTCGAAGGCTGCGAGGATCGTAGCCGCGTCGAGCCCGCGCACGGCGATGATGAAGGGGATGGCGAAGCGCGCCTGATAGCGCTCGTTCAGCGCGGTGAAGCGGGCGAGCTGGTCGGCCGTCAGCCGGTCGAGCCCGGCGGAGCGCTGCTCGGCCTGCGAATCCTCGGTGAGTTCGGCGAGTGCGAGGCGCCCGGCGAGATCGGGATGAGCCCGGAGGACGCCGAGCCGCTCCTCGGTGCTCGCGCGGCGAAAGACGGCCGTCAGCGCCGACGAGAGGCCGCCGGCGGTGTCGTGCGCGGGACCGAGGCCGGCGTCGAAGGCGCGGGCGGCAATGAAGGGCGAATGCTCGAAGACGCCGCCGAACATGGCGAGGAAGACCTCGCGCTCCAGCCGGCTCGGCTGGACGCGAGGGCGATAGGGGAAGTGCTCGCGCCAATGCCGGGCGATGTCGGCGCGCGTCGCCACCCAGACGTCGGGCTTGGAGCGGACGTAGTCGAGGAAGCGCGCGAGCGCGGCGGCGCGGCCGGGACGCCCGACGAGCCGGCAATGGAGCCCGACGTTCAGCATCTTGGCCGCGCCCGCCTCGCCCTCGGCATAGAGCGTGTCGAAGCTGTCCTTCAGATAGGCGAAGAACTGGTCGCCGGAGTTGAACCCTTGCGGCGTCGCGAAGCGCATGTCGTTGGTGTCGAGCGTGTAGGGAAGGACCAGCAGCGGCTTCGTGCGCGTCTCCTGCCAGTAGGGCAGGTCGTCGGCATAGGCGTCGGAGGCGTAGAGAAAGTCGCGCTCGGCGGCGAGTTCCAGCGTGTGCTCCGACGAGCGCCCGGTGTACCAGCCTTCGGGGGGCGCGCCCGTCACCGCCTCGTGGACGGCGAGCGCCTCCGCCATGTCGGCGCGCTCCGCCTCGATCGTGTGGTCGCGGTAGTCGATCCATTTCAGCCCGTGCGAGGCGATCTCCCAGCCGGCTTCCTGCATGGCCGCCACCTGCTCTGGCGAGCGCTGGAGCGCGGTGGCGACGCCGTAGACGGTGACGGGCAGCGCGCGCTCGGTAAACAGGCGCCAGAGCCGCCAGAAGCCGGCGCGCGCGCCGTACTCGTAGATCGATTCCATGTTCATGTGGCGCTGGCCGACCCAAGGCGCCGCGCCGACGATCTCCGACAGGAAGGCCTCGGAGGCCTTGTCGCCGTGGATCACGGCGTTCTCGCCGCCTTCCTCGTAGTTCACCACGAACTGCACGCAGATCTTGGCCGGACCGGTGCCGCCGGGGTTGGGCCAGCGCGGATCGGGCGCGTGGCGGCCGTAGCCGAGGAGATCGCGGGGGTAGGGCGTGGTCATGGGCGGTGTCTCGCTGGGGATTGCGAATGGACTGGGGAACGGCGGGCACGAGACGGCGGGGCGAGAGAGCGGGGACGCGGACGGCTTCGCACGTTCAGGCTTCGAGCCGATGCATGCCGAGAACCCGGGCCAGCCGCGCCATGACGATCTCCAGGATGCCGGGATCGATGTTCCCTACCCTTTCGGCCTGGCGCGCCTCGGCGGTGGTGATCTTGGCCACGCGAATACGGGAGGGAATGGGAAGGCCGAATTCCAGATGCCGGGGGCCCACTTCCACATCGTCCGGCCAGGGCTCGTGGCCGGCGCCTGTAATCATCACGACCCAGAGAAGCGGGTACCGGCCACCGATCACGCCGGGCGACACGGCGAGTCCCGGTCGATAGCGTTGGTTGTTCGTCTCCACGAACGGAAAGGGGACCCGAACGATCGTGCCGCGCTCAAAGATGGGCGTAGCCCTTCTCGTCTTCCTCGCTGTTCCATTCCGTGAAGGTGGCGAACGGATCGTCGAACAGGCCTTCGGGAACGCGGGTCAAGACCACGCGTCCATCCTCGTCGATCAGATACATCAACTCGTCGCCCTCGCGCAGCTTCAGCGCCTTGCGCACGGCCTGGGGAATCGTGGTCTGCGACTTCGAGCTCAACCGGCTGGTGATCATCGTCGTGCTCCTTCTCCTCGAAGGTAAGAGAGTTCCTTACCGGCGGCAAGCCGAGCCCTTGCGTCTGGAACCGTTCCGAGCTTTCCGCTGGACGCACCGTGGCCAAGCGGTGCAATCTCCCTGACCGGATGGTCAAATCAGCGAGCGAGGGCCTGATGGCAGGAACGACGTCCGGCACCGGCCGGCTGACGACGCACGTGCTCGACACCTCCCGCGGCGTGCCCGCGGCGGGCTTGGCGCTGTCGCTCCATCGTCTGTCGGAGGGCGGGCGCGAGCTCGTGGCCGAGGCGCGCACCAATGCCGACGGGCGCTGCGACCGGCCGTTGATGGAGGGCGAGGCCTTCCGGCTCGGCCGCTACGAGATCACCTTCCACTGCGGCGCCTATCTCGACGGTTGCGGACTGGCGCTGCCCGAGCCGAAGTTCCTCGACGAGGTGGTGCTGCGCTTCGGCATCGCGGAGGCCCGGCACTACCACGTGCCGCTACTCCTCTCGCCCTTCGGCTACTCAACCTACCGGGGAAGCTGAGCCATGGCCCCGATCCGCTTCGTGCTCAACGGCGAGGACCGCTCGGTGGAGGGCCTCGCGCCGACCACCACTGTTCTGCAGTATCTGCGCGGGCCCGAGCGCCTGACCGGCACGAAGGAGGGCTGCGCGGAAGGCGACTGCGGCGCCTGCACGATCCTCGTCGAGCAACCGGACGGCGCAGGCGGCCTCGCCCGGCGCGCGGTGAATGCCTGCATCACCTTCCTGCCGGCGCTGCACGGGCGCGCCGTGGAGACGGTGGAGCATCTCGGCCGCGACACGCCCGCGCCGATCCAGCGCGAGATGGTGGCGCGCCATGCCAGCCAGTGCGGCTTCTGCACGCCGGGTTTCGTGGTTCAGCTTCATGCCGCCTGGCGGGCGGGCTCGCTCACCGACCGGCAATCGGTGAAGGACGAGATCGCCGGCAATCTCTGCCGCTGCACCGGCTACGGGCCGATCGTCGATGCCGGTGTGGCCGTCGCGGCGCAGGCGCAGCCCGACACGAGCGTGGCCGATGCCGCGACGGCGGCGCGGCTCGGCGCGATGCGGGGGGCGGAGACCTTCCGCTACGAGGCGGGCGGCCGGCTCTGGCTCTCGCCCGGCGACGTCGACGCGCTCGCCGACGCCTATGCCGAGCACCCGGACGCGACGCTGGTGGCCGGGGCCACCGACGTCGGGCTCTGGGTGACCAAGCAGCACCGCGAGTTCCCCGTGATGATCGACGTCTCGCGCGTCGCCGACCTCTCCCATGTCGAGGAAGCGCCGGGCCGCCTCGTCCTCGGCGCCGCCGTGACGCATTCGCAGGCCATGGCGCACTGGACGGCGCTGCATCCCGATCTCGGCGAGGTGATGCGCCGCTTCGCGGGGCCGCAGGTGCGCAATGCCGGCACGGTGGGCGGCAACATCGCCAACGGTTCGCCGATCGGCGACCTGCCCCCCGTTCTCATCGCGCTCGGCGCGGTGCTGCACCTGCGGCGCGGCGACGAGGCGCGCTCGCTGCTGCTCGAGGACTTCTTCCTCGAATACGGCCGGCAGGACCGCGCGCCCGGCGAGTTCGTCGCCGCCGTCGAGGTGCCGGTGATCGAGCCGGAGGAGCGCTTCGCCGCCTACAAGATCTCCAAGCGCACAGATTCCGACATCTCGGCCGTGCTCGCGGCCTTCAAGCTGCGCTTCGAGGGGCGAATCGTGGTGGCCGCGCGCCTCGCCTTCGGCGGCATGGCAGGTACCCCGAAGCGCGCCCTCAACGCGGAAAGCTCGCTCGTCGGCCGGCCCTTCGACGCTGCCGCCACGGCACGTGCGGCAGCTGCGCTGGAAGACGACTTCCAGCCGCTCGACGACCTGCGCGCCAGCGCCGACTACCGGCTGAAGACCGCCGCCAACCTCGTCGAGCGCTTCCGGCTGGAGCTTCTCGGCGGCGTGCCGACGCGCATTGCGGAGGTCGCGTGATGGACGAGACCCGCATCCAGGACCGGGGCATGGCGGGCACCGTCTCGCCCGAGAGCCTCGACGAGCGCCCGCCGGTGAAACAGGCGCGGCTGAAGGGTGGCGTCGGGCAGGGCATCGCTCACGACAGCGGCACCAAGCACGTCACCGGCGCGGCACGCTACATCGACGACGAGCCGGAGCTGCCGGGCACGCTGCAGGTCTTCATCGCGATGAGCGCGCGCGCCCACGCCCGCATTCGCGCGATCGACCTTTCGCCGGTGCGCGCCGCGCCGGGCGTCGTCTGCGTGCTCTCGGCCAGCGACATCCCCGGCGTCAACGACTACTCGCCGGTCTTCGGCGACGACCCGATCTTCGCGGAGGACCTCGTCTCCTATGTGGGGCAGCCGCTCTTCGCGGTGGCGGCCGCCGACCTGAACGCGGCGCGGATGGCGGCCAAGCTCGCTCGGGTCGACTACGAGGACCTGCTGGCGGCGATCACGATTCCCCAGGCGATCCGGCTCGCCGACGAGTTCGGCGAGGATCTCCTGCCGCCGCACGAGATGCGGCTCGGCGACGCCGAGGCTGCGCTGGCTGCTGCGCCGCATGTGGTCGAAGGCTCGGTCGAAACCGGCGGACAGGATCATTTCTACCTCGAGGGCCAGATCGCCTATGCGATCCCCGGCGAGGACGGCGACATGCTCGTCCATTCCTCGACGCAGCACCCCTCCGAGGTTCAGCACAACGTCGCCAAGGCCCTCGGCCTCGCCGACCATGCGGTGACCGTGGAGGTGCGGCGCATGGGCGGCGGCTTCGGCGGCAAGGAATCGCAGCCCGCCCTCTTCGCGAGCGTCTGCGCGCTCGTGGCGCGCGCCACCGGGCGTCCCGCCAAGTGCCGTCTCGACCGCGACGACGACATGGAGATGACCGGCAAGCGCCACGAGATGCGTGCCGACTACCGCGTCGGCCACGACGCGGCGGGGCGCATCCTCGGCGCCGAGTTCCGCCATGTCGTGCGCTGCGGCTACTCCAAGGATCTTTCGGGCGCCATCGCCGACCGCGCGATGTTTCACGCCGACAACGCCTACGACCTCAAGGCCGCGCGCATCCACTCGCGGCGGCTGAAGACGCACACGGTCTCCAACACCGCCTTTCGCGGCTTCGGCGGGCCGCAGGGCATGGTGGCGATCGAGCGCGCGATCGACCGCATCGCCTTCGATCTGAAGCTCGACCCGCTCGACGTGCGCCGGCGCAACTTCTATCCGGCGATGGGCGGGGGCCGTTTCGGCCGCACCCCCTACCATCAGACGGTGGAGGACTGCGTCGTCGCCGAGATCGTCGGCGATCTCGAGACCTCGTCCGACTACCGCGCCCGGCGCGAGGCGGTGCGCGCCTTCAACGCGGAAAGCCCGATCCTCAAGAAGGGGTTGGCGCTCACCCCGGTGAAGTTCGGCATCTCCTTCACCACCAGCCATCTCAACCAAGCGGGCGCGCTCGTCCACGTCTACAAGGATGGCTCGGTTGCCCTCAACCACGGCGGCACGGAGATGGGGCAGGGCCTCTTCACCAAGGTGGCGCAGGTGGTGGCCGAGGAGTTCCAGATCGACGTCTCGAACGTGAAGATCACGGCGACGACGACGGCGAAGGTGCCGAACACCTCGGCCACTGCCGCCTCCTCGGGCTCCGATCTCAACGGCATGGCGGCGCAGGCGGCGGCGCGCACCATCAAGGGTCGGCTGATCGATTATGCCATGCAGCGCTACCATGTGGCACGCGAGGAGGTGGTGTTCCTGCCGGGCCGCGTGCGCATTGGAGCCGAGGAGAAGCGCTTCCGCGATCTCGTCGGCGAAGCCTATCTCGCCCGCGTCTCGCTCTCCTCCACCGGCTTCTACGCGACGCCCGGCATCGCTTACGACCGCGAGAGCGCCAGCGGCAAGCCCTTCTACTACTTCGCCTACGGGGCGGCCTGCGCCGAGGTGGTGGTGGACACGCTGACGGGCGAGAACCGGCTGCTGCGCGCCGACATCCTGCACGATGCCGGGCAGTCGCTGAACCCGGCCCTCGACCTCGGGCAGATCGAGGGCGGCTTCGTTCAGGGCATGGGCTGGCTGACGACGGAGGAGCTCTGGTGGGACAAGGCGGGGCGCCTGCGCACCCATGCGCCCTCCACCTACAAGATCCCCACCGCCAACGACCGGCCGGACGATCTGCGCGTGAAGCTCTGGGAGAAGGGCCGCAACCCCGCCGCCACGATCTACCGTTCCAAGGCCGTGGGCGAGCCGCCCTTCATGCTGGCGCTCTCGGTGTTCTCGGCGTTGAACGACGCCGTCTGCGCGGCCGGCGACTATCGGCGCTTCCCCGATCTCGACGCCCCCGCCACACCCGAGCGCCTGCTCGCGGCGGTGGATGCGGTGCGAGGCGGGTGAGGATGGACGCTCCGGTCGCCGCCCTTCGCGCCGCGCTCGAAGCGGGCGAGCCCGCCATCCTTGTCACGGTGGCCAAGGCGCGCGGCTCGACGCCGCGCGAGGCCGGCGCGGCGATGGTGGTGACGGCAGCGCGCGCCGTCGGCACGGTCGGCGGCGGGGCGCTGGAGATGGAGGGCATCGCCGAGGCGCGGCGCCTGCTCGCGGCCGGCGAAGCGGTTTCAAAGCTCGACATCCCGCTCGGACCCGCCATCGGCCAGTGCTGCGGCGGGCGCGTCGTCCTCGATCTCGCCCGCGCCTCGCCGGCGCTGTTGGCGCAGATCGAGGCCGGGGACGCCGCCGCGAAAGCCGCCCATCCGAGCGTCCTCGTCTTCGGCGCCGGGCACACGGGGCAGGCACTCGCCCGCGCCCTCGCGCCGCTGCCGCTGCGCACCCTCGTGATCGACCCGCGCGCCGACCGGCTGGCGGATCTCCCGCCCGGCACCGCCCGCCGTCAAGCGGCGATCCCCGAAGCCGAGGTGGCCGCTGCGTCCGCCGGCTCGGCCTTCGTGGTGGCGACGCACGACCATGCGCTCGACTTCCTCATTGCGAGCGCCGCGCTCGCCCGGCCAGATGCCGCTTACGTCGGCATGATCGGCTCGGCGACGAAGCGCGAGAGCTTCCGGCGCCATCTCGCCGGCGAGGGCCGCGCCGGCGAGATCGACCGGCTGGTGCTGCCGATCGGCGGCGCGGCGATCCGCGACAAGCGGCCGGAGGTCATCGCCGCGCTGGTGGCGGCCGAGCTTCTCGTCACGTTCGCGTACAACCTTGAGGAAAACCGCTGCACAGGCTTTGCGCCTGTGCAATCTCAGTGCAATAAATTGACGAACCATCCCCGCTGGACGGAGCCGCATGCCGCCACGTCTTGAACTGAGCCATATCTCGAAGCGCTTTCCGGGCGTCGTCGCCAACGACGACGTCTCGTTCGCCGTCGAGCCCGGCCGCATCCATGCGCTGCTCGGCGAGAACGGGGCCGGCAAGTCGACGCTGGTGAAGATCATCTACGGCGTGCAGTCCGCCGACGAGGGCGAGATCCGCTTCGACGGCGTGCCCGTGCGCATCGCCTCGCCGCGCGAGGCGCGCCGGCTCGGCATCGCCATGGTGTTCCAACATTTCTGCCTGTTCGAGGCGATGACGGTGCTGGAGAACATCGCCCTCGGCATGGACGAGCCGCCGCCCCGACGCGAGCTGGAGGCGCGCATCCGCGCCGTGATGACGCAATACGACCTCGTGCTCGACCCGCATCGCGAGGTGCACACGCTCTCGGTCGGCGAGCGCCAGCGCATCGAGATCGTGCGCGCGCTGCTGGGCCGCCCGAAGCTCCTCATCATGGACGAGCCGACCTCCGTCCTGACGCCGCAGGAGGTGGACGGGCTCTTCGCCGTGCTGCGCAAGCTCGCCGCGGAGGGCTGCTCCATTCTCTACATCTCGCACAAGCTTGGCGAGATCAAAGCGCTCTGCTCCACCGCGACGATCCTGCGCGGCGGCCGGCTCGCGGGCACCTGCGACCCCGCGGCGGAAACCGCCCGCTCCATGGCCGAATTGATGATTGGCGGCTCGCTGAAGGATCTGTCGGACAAGTCCGCCTGCACCTACGGCGGCGAACGTTTCGCGGTGGCGGGCCTCTCGGTGGTCGGCGAGCCGCCCTTCGGCACCAGCCTTCGCGACGTCGCCTTCACGGTGCGCTCGGGCGAGATCTTCGGCATCGCCGGCGTCGCGGGCAACGGGCAGAACGAACTGCTGGCCGCGCTCTCGGGCGAAACGAGCGAGGGCGTCTCGGGGACCATCGCGATCGAGGGTCGCGCGGTGGAGCGGCTCGGCGTCTCGGCGCGCCGCCGCCTCGGGCTCGCCTGCGTGCCCGAGGAGCGCAACGGACATGCCGCCGTGCCCGCGCTGTCGCTGGCCGAGAACGCCATCCTCTCGGCGCGCGTGCGCAAGGGGCTGGCCTCGGGCGGGCTGATCCGTTTCGGTGTCGCGCGCCGCTACGCCGAGAGCGTCATCGCCGCCTTCTCGGTGAAGGCGACCGGCCCGAAGGCCACCGCCGGCAGCCTCTCGGGCGGCAACCTGCAGAAGTTCATCATGGGCCGCGAGATCGGGCAGGAGCCCACGGTTCTCGTCGTCTCGCAGCCGACCTGGGGGGTGGATGCGGGCGCCGCCGGCTTCATCCGGCAGGCGATGATCGATCTCGCCGCGCGCGGCGCGGCCATCGTCGTGGTCAGCCAGGATCTCGACGAGCTGCTGGAGCTCTGCGACCGACTCGCCGTGATCAACGAGGGACGCCTGTCGGAGGCGATGGACGTGAAGGGCATCTCCATCGAGCGCGTCGGCCTGCTGATGGGCGGCGTCCACGGCGATGCCCCGCACGAGGCCGCGGCCTGATGGCCTGGCGTTTCGAGCCCCGGCGCGAGCCGAGCCGCGCGATGCTCTTCGCGACGCCCGTTCTCGCCGTCGTCTTGACGCTGGTGGTCGGCGCCGTGGTCTTCACGCTCCTCGGCTACGACGGGTTCGGCGCGGTGCGCGAGATCTTCGTCACCCCGCTCTTCGACTGGTATCGCTGGCAGGACCTTCTGGTGAAGGCCGCGCCGCTCGCGATCATCGCCGTCGGCCTCTCCGTCGGCTTTCGCGCCAATGTCTGGAACATCGGCGCCGAGGGCCAATACGTCCTCGGCGGTCTGGCGGGCACCGGCGTCGCGCTTCTGACGATGGACGGCGAGGGCGCTTGGATCCTGCCGGCGATGATCGTGGCCGGCGTCCTCGGCGGCATGGCCTGGGCCGCGATCCCCGCCTTCCTGCGCACCCGGCTCGGCGTTTCCGAGATCCTCGCCAGCCTGATGCTCAACTACGTCGCGATCCAGACGCTCTATTATCTCATGCGCGGCCCCTGGAAGGATCCGGCCGGCTTCAACTTCCCGCAGACGGCGATGTTCACGGCCTCGCAGACCCTGCCGATCGTGGTGCCGGAGACGCTGATCCATCTCGGCATTCCCGCAGCGCTTGCGCTGGCTCTGGCGGCGTGGGGTCTCGTCGCGCGCACCGTGGCGGGCTTTCAGGTGCGCGTCGTCGGCCTCGCGCCGCAGGCCGCGCGCTATGCCGGCTTTCGCGAGGCGCGCGTGGTCTGGATGACGCTGCTGCTCGGCGGCGGCTGCGCCGGGCTCGCCGGCATCTTCGAGGCCGCCGGGCCGTTCGGCCAGATGGTGCCGGCCTTCCCGACCGGCTACGGCTTCACCGCCATCATCGTCGCCTTTCTCGGGCGGCTGCACCCCATCGGCATCGTGCTCGCGGCGCTCGTGCTGGCGCTGACCTATGTCGGCGGCGAGAGCGCGCAGACGACGATCGGCCTGCCCGCCGCCGCGGTCGGCGTGTTCCAGGCGATGATGCTGTTCTTCCTCCTCGCGGTGGACATTCTCGTGCGCTACCGGCTGCGGGCGGGCGGGCGTCCCGCCTTGGCCGCGCCGCTGGTTCCCGATCCCACGCCGCCGCCCACCCTTCCCGCGCGCCCGGCCGGCGAGGTGGCGGCATGAGCCCGGACTTCACCGTTGCCGTCATCGTCGCGATCGTCACCGCCGCGACGCCCATCCTCATCGCCGCGCTCGGCGAACTCGTGGTGGAGAAGTCGGGCGTCCTCAATCTCGGCGTCGAGGGCATGATGCTGATCGGCGCCGTCACCGCCTTCGTGGTCTCCGTCACGACCGGCATTCCCGCGCTCGGCGCACTGGCCGCGATGGCGGCGGCGGCGGCCTCCTCGCTGATCTTCGCCTATCTGACGCTGACGCTGACGGCCAATCAGGTGGCGACGGGGCTGGCCTTGACGATCTTCGGCACCGGCGTCTCGGCGCTGGCGGGCGCCTCGTTCGTGGGCATCACCACGCCCGGCTTCACCTCGATCTTCCCGGCGGCGCTGGCGAACGATCCGTTCTGGCGCGTCCTCTTCGGCTATTCGCCCATCGTCTACGCCTCGCTCGCGCTGACGCTGGGCGTCTGGTGGTTCCTCAAGCATTCGCGGGCTGGGCTCGTGCTGCGGGCGGTCGGCGAGAACGACGCCTCGGCCCATTCGATCGGCTATCCCGTGCTCAAGGTGCGCTATCTCGCCGTCCTCTTCGGCGGGGCGATGGCCGGTCTCGGCGGCTCGTTCTATTCGCTGGTGCTGACCCCGATGTGGGCCGAGCGGCTGACCGCCGGGCGCGGCTGGATCGCCATCGCGCTCGTGGTCTTCGCCTCGTGGCGGCCCGGCCGGCTGCTACTTGGCGCCTATCTCTTCGGCGCCGTCATCACGCTGGAGCTGCAGGCCAAGGCCGCCGGCTGGTCGTTCCTCGCGCCCGAGTTCCTCACCGCGCTTCCCTATCTCGCGACGATCCTCGTGCTCGCCCTCATCTCAGGGCGCACCCGCACGCGATCGGCGGCGCCGGCCTGCCTCGGCAAGCCGTTCCGCGCCACCGCCTGACCTCCCATCCGCATCCCAAGGAGCCCTCGATGATCGCCATCAACCGCCGCCGCCTTCTCCTCGGAGCCGCCGCCCTCGCCGGCGGCGCGCTTCTCGCCTCGACGCCCTTCGGTCATCCCGCCTTCGCGCAGGCGCTGGATCGGCCGGTGAAGGCCGCCTTCGTCTATGTCGGCCCGGTCGGCGATTTCGGCTATTCCTTCGCTCACGACCAGGGCCGCAAGTTCCTGGCCGATAAACTCGGCGACAAGGTCGTCACCACCTTCGTCGAGAACGTGGCGGAGGGGCCGGACGCCGAGCGCGTCATCCGCAAGCTCGCGCAGGACGGCAACGACATCATCTTCTCGACCTCCTTCGGCTTCATGAACCCGACCCTGAAGGTCGCCAAGCAGTTTCCGAAGGTGAAGTTCGAGCACGCCACCGGCTACCAGACGGCCGCCAACATGGGCATCTACAACGCCCGCTTCTACGAGGGGCGCGCCGTGCTCGGCACCATCGCGGGCCATATGTCGAAGTCGGGCAAGGCCGGCTACGTCGCGTCCTTCCCGATCCCGGAAGTGGTGATGGGCATCAACGCCTTCACGCTCGCCGCGCGCAAGGTGAACCCCGCCTTCGAGACGCAGGTCGTCTGGGTCAATTCCTGGTACGACCCTGCCAAGGAGGTGCAGGCGACCTCGGCGCTTCTCGACCAGGGCGCCGACGTCATCACCCAGCACACCGACAGCCCCGGCCCGCTGCAGGAGGCCGAGAAGCGCGGCGCCGTCGCCTTCGGGCAGGCCTGGGACATGCAGAGCTTCGCGCCGAACGCCCACATGACCGCGATCGTCGACAATTGGGGGCCCTACTATGTCGGCCGCGTCGAGGCGGTGGCCGCCGGCTCGTGGAAACAGGACGACGTCTGGCTCGGCATGAAGGAGGGCGAGGTGAAGATGTCGCCCTTCAACGAGAAGATGCCGGCCGACGTGAAGGCCGCCGCGCAGAAGGTGGTCGACGAGACGACGGCGGGCACCTACAGCGTCTTCACCGGCCCGATCAAGGATCAGGCGGGCGCCGAGAAGGTGGCGGCAGGCGTCGTCATCCCCGACGCCGACCTCCTGAAGATGGACTGGTACGTCGAGGGCGTGCGCAACTAGCAGCGCCCCGTTGACGCCGGCGAGGCGACTCGCCGGTCCGCTGGCGGCTCACCCCGCCGTCGCGATCTTGCTAGACGGGCTCTCATCCCATCAGCATCGGGACCGCCGCCCGCGCGGCGTTCCCCTCGAAACAGCCTGCCCTCCTTCCCGTCTCCTGAACGGCGGAGGGCGCGACGAAGGCGCATCGGATCACCAGAGGAAGCGTCCGCGACAAGGGGGCGGCGCTTCGGAGCCATCCCATGTGGACCTATTTCTCCGAATGGCTGCAGTTCGGCGTGCGCTGGGTGCATGTCGTCACCGCGATCGCCTGGATCGGGTCGTCCTTCTACTTCATCGCCCTCGACCTCGGGCTCCGCAAGCCGCACGGCACGCCAGTGGCGGGCGTGGGAGGCGAGGCCTGGCAGGTGCATGGCGGCGGCTTCTATAACATCCAGAAATACATGGTGGCCCCGCCGCACATGCCGGAAGACCTCACCTGGTTCAAATGGGAGGCCTATTCCACCTGGCTGTCGGGCGCGGCGCTCCTCTTCCTCGTCTACTATCTCGGCGCCGATCTCTATCTGATCGACCCCACTGTGGCCGACCTCCCGGCCTGGGGCGCGGTGCTGATCGGCGTCGCCGGGCTGGCGCTCGGCTGGGTGGTCTATGACGCGATCTGCAAGTCGCCGCTGAAGAATAACGATTCGGCGCTGCTCGGCGCGCTCTTCCTCTATGTCGTGGCGGCGAGCTTCGTCTTCTCCCAGCTCTTCTCCGGGCGCGGCGCCATGCTGCACACCGGCGCGATGATCGCGACGATCATGAGCGCCAACGTCGCGATGCTCATCATCCCCAACCAGACGATCGTGGTGGCCGACCTCAAGGCCGGGCGCACGCCCGACCCGCGGCTCGGCGCGGCGGCCAAGCAGCGCTCTCTCCACAACAACTACCTGACGCTGCCCGTCATCTTCCTCATGCTCTCCAACCACTATCCGTTGGCCTTCGCCACGCAGTGGAACTGGGCGATCGCCGGGCTGGTGCTGCTCATCGGCGCCTTCGTGCGCCATTTCTTCAACACGATGCACAAGACGGGGCGCCAGCTCTGGTGGTGCTGGGCGGTGGCCGGCCTTCTGTTCGCCCTCGTCATCACGCTGTCGGGCGCGCCCGGCTGGCGAACAGTGCCGGGCTCGGAGCCGGCAGCGGCGGCGCAGAGCCTCGACTTTCCCGCCGATCCGCAGCTGGCGCTCGCCCGCTCGCCGCTCTTCACGGAGGCCTCCTCGATCGTCCAGTCGCGCTGCTCCATGTGCCATGCTCGCCAGCCGCACTGGCCGGGCATCGCCCATGCGCCGAAGGCGGTGCTGCTGGAGACCGAGCGCGACATCGTCCTCAACGCCGCGCTCATCGACCGGCAGGCGGTGCGCTCGCACGCCATGCCGCCCGGCAACCTCACCGGGCTGGAGCCGGAGGAGCGCCTCGCGCTGGCGCTCTGGATCCGCTCCGGCGATGCCGTCTACCGCCCATAACCTCAAGCCGCTAGACTTCGCCACATGACGAACCTCTCTTCCGACGCCGGCGGCACGCTGGCCATCCGCGCGCGCGTCCTCACCTACCACGCCCATCCGCTCGGCGTCGGCGAGGGTGGCTCGCACCGCTACATCGAGGACGGGCTCGTGGTGATCAGCGACGGGCTGATCGAGGCGGTGGGCGAGGCCGGCGCGCTCCTGCCCGATCTCGCGCTCGACTGTCCGGTCGCCGACTACCGGCCCTTCCTCGTCACCGCCGGCTTCGTCGATCCGCATCTGCACCTGCCACAGACGCAGGTCGTCGGCTCCTACGGCACCGAGCTGATGGAATGGCTCCAGCGCTACACCTTTCCCGAGGAGACGCGCTACGGCGACCCGGCGGTGGCGGACGCCGCCTCGCGCTTCCTGCTGCACGAGCTCTTGCGCAACGGCACCACCACGGCGGTCGCCTTCTGCACCTCGCATCCGCAATCGGTGGAGAGCTTCTTCACCGAGAGCCAGCGGATAGGCCTGCGCATGGTCGCTGGCAAGGTAATGATGGACCGCAACGCGCCCGAGGCCCTGCTCGACACGCCGCGCCGCGGCTACGACGAATCGAAGGCGCTGATCGCCCGCTGGCACGGCAACGGGCGCCTCGCCTACGCGATCTCGCCGCGCTTCGCCCCGACCTCCACCGAGGCGCAGCTGGAGGCGACGCAGGCGCTCGCCGCCGAATACCCGGCGATGCACGTCCAGACGCACCTCTGCGAGAATACCGGCGAGATCGCCTTCGTCGCCGAGCTGTTTCCCTGGTCGAAGGACTACACCGCCGTCTACGAGCGCTACGGGCTGGTGCGGCGCAAGGCGCTGTTCGGCCATTGCATCCATCTCTCCGAGCGCGAGCGGGGCGCGCTGGCGGAGGCCGGCGCGACGGCGGTGTTCTGCCCGACCTCCAACCTCTTTCTCGGCTCCGGCCTCTTCGACCGCGACGCCGCGCTCGAGGCGGGCCTTCGCACGGGGATCGCCACCGACATCGGCGGCGGCACCTCCTATTCCATGCTGACGACGGCGGCCGAGGGCTACAAGGTGCTGGCGCTGCGCCGACAGACGCTGCCGGGCCACGCCGCCTTCTACATGCTGACGGCCGGCAATGCCGACGCGATCGGCTACGGCGACCGCATCGGGCAGGTGGCGCCGGGCTTCGAGGCCGATCTCGTCGTCCTCGACACCCACGCCACGCCCGCGCTGCGCCGCCGCATGGAGCGGGTGGAGACGCTGGAGGAGGAACTTTTCGTGCTGATGACGATGGGCGACGATCGCTCCATCGTCTCGACCTACGCGGCGGGCCGCAAGGTGCATGCGCGCGGCACCGGGGGCATCGACCTGCCGCCGCGCGCCGAGCCGGGGCCGGCGCTGGGCGCATCCGGAAGAGGCGAAGGCGGAAGCGTCCAGGCGCCCTGACGCGCGTCGAACCCAGGAGCAGGTTCCGAAGAAGCTTGTTCTACGAACTCGCGATGGACGACCGGCTCTTCGGCGTCGTCATCGACCCGGCATCCTATCCGGCTTCTACAACCGAGTCCGATGCATCATCAGCTATGCCTTTTGAACGCGTTTCAGAACCTTCCGCCCGAAGAACTTGGAGTAGCAGGTCATTGCGACTATCGAGTTGAAGACGGCGCCAAGGCCAAACACAATGATCCAGAAACTGGTATCAGGCAAAGGCTCGATAAACCAAGTGAGAATTCCGAATGCAATCGCGACTTCAATGATGAGCGATACCAATACGCTAACACCAACCAAACTCCAGTATTCAGAACTCGTTGGAAGTCGCATCTCACTTTTGACGAAGAAATGGAATGTGCCAAGTGCGCTGGCCGCCATCGTGAGGATGTTCGCGCTGGAATTCTTCAGCCCCGGCAGGAGAAGTTCTCCGAGGACGATCAGAGCCCACAACGCGAGATAGTAAAGACCATATCTGAGGCCGTACCTCACAAGATCACTCAGCGCCATATCGGATGGGTTCCGTCAGGGTCAGATCGTCAGTTCAATGGCCCGTGCGCCCGAAGTCAACACCAAAAAGGCATGCGCTGCGGGGAACGAGGCGCGCGGCTCCGGCTTATCCCCCCATGTCGCGGGCGTCATGGGGGCGGCTCGCAACGGAGGGCGGACGATGCGGCTTGTGCGGTTTGGAGAAGTGGGCGCCGAGAAGCCGGGTCTGATCGACGACGAATTCCGCCTGCGCGATCTCTCCGGGGAGATCGACGATCTGGCGGGCGAGGCCCTGTCGCGGGCCGGCCTTGCCAAGATCCGGGCGCTCGACCCCAAGAGCCTGCCGAAGACCGATCCGAACCAGCGCCTCGGCCCACCCGTGGGCGGCACGCGCAACTTCATCGCCGTCGGCTTGAACTATGCCGACCATGCGCGCGAGACCGGCGCCGAGCCGCCGGAGGAACCGGTGCTCTTCTCCAAGGCGACTTCCTCGATCGCCGGCCCACGCGACGAGATCGTCATTCCCCACGGCTCGACGCAGCTCGACTGGGAGGTGGAGGTCGCCGTCGTCATCGGCGAACGCTGCTTCCAGGTGTCGGAGGCCGAGGCGCTCGACCATGTCGCCGGCTTCACGCTCTGCCACGACGTGTCGGAGCGCAACTGGCAGAAGGAGCGCGGCGGCCAGTGGCTGAAGGGCAAGAGCGCGCCCGGCTTCGGCCCGCTCGGCCCCTGGCTCGTGACGACCGACGCCTTGTCCGACCCCGGCAGGCTCGACCTCTGGCTCGACGTGAACGGGCGCCGGATGCAGGCCGGCTCCACGGCCGACATGATCTTCGACTTCAGGACGATCGTCTCCTACGTCTCGCAGTTCATGGCGCTCGAGCCCGGCGACGTCGTCACCACCGGCACGCCGGCGGGCGTCGGCGCCGGCATGAAGCCGCCGGTCTTCCTGAAGGACGGCGACATCGTCACGCTCGGCAGCGAGCATCTCGGCGAACAGCGCCAGATGGTGAGCGCGCAGTCGCGCTGACCGCACCTCGTGCGGGCGCCGTCACGTGAAACCCCTTCGCGCGACTGGATTCCCGCGTCGTCCCTCCTAGCCTTAAGGCAGCCGGCGGCCATTCTTGTGAATGACCGCCGGCCCGATCCGTCACCATGACCCGAGAAGGTTCGCCCATGGCCCAGTCCGACGCCGCCGCGACCAAGTCCCGCAAGAGCCGTCCGCCGGCCGAGCCCACCGTCTCGGAAGGCTCGCTGAAGCGGTTGAAGGCGCTCGCACGCGATCGCGTCGTGATCGAGGGGGTCGCGCCGCTGATCGATGGGGGCCGCTTCGCGGTGAAGCGCACCGAGAACGAGCCGCTGGCGGTCGAGGCCGACATCTTCTCCGACGGTCACGAGATCATCGCCGCGGCTCTGCTCACGGCGGGCGCGGGGGAGGAGGATTGGCGCGAGACGCCCTTCACCTATCTTGCGAACGACCGCTGGACGGCGAGCGTCGCCTTCGCGCGTCCCGGACCCTACCGCTACACGATCGTCGCTTGGCGAGACACGTTCGCGACCTGGGCCAGCGACACGAAGAAGAAGCGCGACGCCGGCGTCGAAATCGCGCTGGAGTTGCGCGAGGGCGCGACGCTGCTGGAAAAGGCGGCCGACTCCGGTCGCGGCACGAAGGACCAGGGCAAGGCGCTGAAAGCCCTGCGGGCTCGCGTCGAGAAGCTCGCCGCCAAGCGCGACGCCGACGCGCTCTACGCGGCCTTCGCGGAAGCCGAGACGGCCGAGCTGATGCGCGACGTCGGGTTGCGCGAGAACCTCTCGCGCTACGAGACCGAGGTTCCCGTCTGGGTCGATCGCGAGGCCGCGGGCTTCTCCTCGTGGTACGAGCTGATGCCGCGTTCGCAGTCCGGCGACGTGACGCGCCACGGCACGTTCGACGACGTGATCGCCCGTCTGCCCGACATTCAGGAAATGGGGTTCGACGTCCTCTATTTCCCGCCGATCCATCCGATCGGCCAGTCGAACCGCAAGGGCCGGAACAACTCGGTGACGGCGCAGCCCGGCGAGCCGGGCAGCCCCTACGCCATCGGCTCGGCGGAGGGTGGCCATAAGGATCTGCATCCCGAGCTCGGCTCGTTCGCCGACTTCCAGCGGTTGGTGACCCGCGCCGCCGACCACGGGCTGGAGATCGCCATCGACTTCGCCATCCAGTGCTCGCCCGACCATCCCTGGATCAAGGAGCATCCCGGCTGGTTCGACTGGCGACCGGACGGCACGATCAAATATGCCGAGAACCCGCCGAAGAAGTACCAGGACATCGTCAATGTCGACTTCTACGCGGGCGACGCTGTGCCCTCGCTCTGGATCGAGCTGCGCGACGTCGTCCTCTTCTGGCTCGCCAAGGGCGTTCGCATCTTCCGGGTCGACAACCCGCACACCAAGCCCTTCCCCTTCTGGGAATGGATGATCGCGGAGGTTCGCGCGGTCGATCCCGGCGCGATCTTCCTCGCCGAGGCCTTCACGCGGCCGAAGCTCATGAAGCGTCTCGCCAAGGTCGGCTACAACCAGTCCTATTCCTACTTCACCTGGCGCAACGCCAAGTGGGAGCTTCGCCAGTATCTCGAGGAGCTGACGAAAGAGGAGTGCGGCGAGTTCATGCGCCCTAACTTCTTCGTCAACACGCCCGACATCAACCCGCTCTTCCTGCATACGAGTGGACGCGCCGGCTTCCGACTGCGCTTGGCGCTGGCGGCGACGCTGGCCGGCAATTACGGCGTCTATTCCGGCTTCGAGCTGTGCGAGAGCGAGCCTCTCGTCGTCGGCAAGGAAGAGTACAAGGATTCCGAGAAATACGAGGTCCGCGCCTTCGACTGGAAGCGCGAAGGCAACATCCGCGACGACATCGCCTTCTTCAACCGCATCCGGCGCTCCGAGCCGGCGCTGCGCGACTTCCGCAACCTGCAGTTCCTCGAATTCTGGAACGACAACGTCCTCTACTTCGCCAAGCGCACGGCGGATCTCTCCTCCTACATCCTCGTCATGGTCTCGCTCGATCCGCACAACCCGCAAGGCGGGCATTTCGAGGTGCCGCTCTGGGAACTCGGCCTGCCCGACACCGGCACCGTGAAGGTCGAGGATCTCGTGGCGGACCGGCAGTTCGTCTGGGCAGGCAAGGTCCAGCATTGGTGGTTCGAGCCCGAGAACGTCCCCTATGCGGTGTTCCGCATCTCGGTCTGACGCCTCGGCGCCCCCTTCCTTCCGCAAGCTTCGCCCGATCCCGCCAGGGGATCCCCGACGCGAAAGAGACCATCATGAACGAACAGGTTGCCATCTCGTCCACCGAGGCCTCCAGCGGTCCCAACCGCGAGGCGCCGGACTGGTACAAGGACGCGATCATCTACCAGCTGCACATCAAAACCTTCATGGATTCGAACGGCGACGGCATCGGCGACTTCGCCGGTCTGCTGTCGAAGCTCGACTACGTGAAGGAACTCGGCGTCACCGCGATCTGGATCATGCCCTTCTACCCCTCGCCGCTGCGCGACGACGGCTATGATATCTCCGACTACGAATCGATCAACCCGAGCTACGGCACGATGGAGGATTTCGAGCGGCTGGTGGACGAGGCCCACAAGCGGGGCCTGCGCATCATCACCGAGCTCGTGATCAACCACACGTCGGACCAGCATCCCTGGTTCCAGGCCGCGCGGAACGCGCCGAAGGGCTCGCCGGAGCGCGACTTCTACGTCTGGGCCGACGACGACAAGGGCTACGACCTCACCCGCATCATCTTCCTCGACACCGAGACCTCGAACTGGACGTGGGACCCCGTGGCCGGCCAGTATTTCTGGCACCGCTTCTATTCGCACCAACCCGACCTCAACTTCGACAATCCGAAGGTGATGGACGAGGTGCTGAAGACCATGCGCTTCTGGCTCGACAAGGGCGTCGACGGGCTGCGGCTCGATGCGATCCCCTATCTGATCGAGCGCGAGGGCACGAACAACGAGAACCTGAAGGAGACGCACGACGTCCTCAAGACGATCCGTGCCGAGATCGACGCCCATTATCCCGACCGGATGCTGCTCGCCGAGGCCAACCAGTGGCCCGAGGACACGCGCCCCTATTTCGGCGAGGGCGACGAATGCCACATGGCGTTCCACTTCCCGCTGATGCCGCGCATGTACATGGCGCTGGCGCAGGAAGACCGGCACCCGATCACCGACATCCTGCGCCAGACGCCGGACATTCCCGCCAATTGCCAGTGGGCGATCTTCCTGCGCAACCATGACGAGCTGACGCTCGAGATGGTGACCGCCGAGGAGCGCGACTATCTCTGGTCGACCTATGCGGCCGACAAGCGCGCCCGCATCAATCTCGGCATCCGCCGGCGCCTGGCGCCGTTGATGGGCAACGACCGGCGCAAGGTCGAGCTTCTCAACGCACTGCTGATGTCGATGCCCGGCACACCCGTCGTCTACTACGGCGACGAGATCGGCATGGGCGACAACATCTATCTCGGCGACCGCGACGGCGTGCGCACGCCCATGCAATGGTCGGCCGACCGCAACGGCGGCTTCTCGCGCGCCGATCCGCAGCGCCTCTACCTGCCCTCGATCCAGGATCCGATCTACGGCTACCAGGCGATCAACGTCGAGGCGCAGTCGGCCAACCCGGCCTCCTACCTCGCGTGGATGCGCCGCCTCGTGCAGGTGCGCGCCACCCGCGAGACCTTCGGGCGCGGCACGATCTCGTTCCTCTATCCCTCGAACCGCAAGATCCTCGCCTATCTTCGCGAATACGAGGGCGAGCGCATTCTCTGCATCGCCAATCTCTCGGCCTCCGCGCAGGCCGTGGAACTCGACCTTTCGGCCTTTGCCGGCGCAGTGCCGGTGGAGATGCTGGGCCTGTCGGCCTTCCCGACGATCGGAACCAACCCCTACAACCTTTCGCTTCAGGCCTACGGCTTCTTCTGGTTCTCGCTCGGCACGGACGACACGGTGCGCGAGCGCGCCAACATCCCCCAGCCGCTGCCGGAATTCTCGACGCTGGTGATCACCGGCGACCTGAAGGACACGATCCCCGGCCGCAACCGCCGCGAGATCGAGGCGGTGCTGCCGTCCTTCGTCGGTCGCCAGCGCTGGTTCGCCGGCAAGAACGACAAGCCCGAGGGCGCCAGCTACCAGATCGTCGGCGGCCCGACGCCGAACTCGCGCAAGCATCTCCTCGGCGAGACGATCATCCGCACCGCCGCGGGCGAGCAGCGCTACTTCCTGCCGCTCGCCGCCAAATGGGGCGAGGAGCACCTCCGCTCGGGCGCGCCGACGCTGCCCTTCACGCTCGCCAAGATTCGCCTGGGATCGCAGATCGGCGCGGTGGTGGACGCCGCGCGCGACCCCGAGTTCGACAAGCTGATGGTCGATCTCATCGCCAAGGGCGAGACGCTCGAGTTCGACGGGCAGCGCATCGTGGTGGAGCGCTCGTCGGCCCGCGCCGACGCGCTCGCCGCCGCGGCCGCGGTTCCGGTGGAGGAAATCTCGCCTCTCTCGGGCGAGCAGTCGAACACCTCGATCACGGTCGGCACCGTCGGCATCCTCAAGTTCTACCGGCAGTTGCGCGACGGCATGCAGCCCGAGCTCGAGGTCACCCAGTTCCTCACCGAGAAGACGAGCTTCGAGGCCGCGCCCGCCCTGCTCGGCTCGATGGAACTGCACCGCGCCGACGGCAGCCGCTCGGCGGTGGCGGCACTCTTCGAGCGCATCGAGAACCAGGGCGACGCCTGGAGCCGCGTCACCGAGTCGCTCGCTCGCCATCTTCGCGACAACGCTTATGGCGAGGGGTCGGCAACGGCCGAGCCGGTGAGCGAGGATACCGCGTCGAGCGACCCGCAGTTGATCCTACAGTTCGATCCCGGCGAGACGATCGGCCGGCGCACCGGCGAGATGCACGCTGCGCTCGCCACCGTGACCGGCGATCCCGCCTTTGATCCCGAGCCGCTCGACGCGGCCTCGCTCAAAGCGATCGTGGAGGAAGCCAAGGCCGAGGCCATGGCCGCGCTCGACGTGCTGCGGCAGGGCGCCGTCGGCGTCGATCCCGCGCTCGCCGACGACATCGCGGCGCTGACAGGCGCTGGCGATGCCATCGGGCGCTGGTTCGACGGCTTCGCCGCCGCCAAGCCTTCGGGGGTGCGCACGCGCATTCACGGCGACTACCATCTCGGGCAGGTTCTCGTGTCGCGCAACGACGTCGCGATCCTCGACTTCGAGGGCGAGCCCGGCCGTCCGCTCGAAGAGCGCCGCGCCAAGACCTCGCCGCTGCGCGACGTCGCGGGAATGCTGCGCTCCTACGACTACGCGGCCTTCGCCGCGCGCGACAAGGTCGGCCCGGCCGACGAGGCGACGCTGACCCGCATCCGCGAGATGGCGGAAGGCTGGCGCGAGGCGACGAGCGCGGAATTCCTCAAGGCCTGGGAGGCCGCCTCGGGCGTCGATCTCGCCGACGAGGGGAACTCGACGCTGCTCGATCTCTTCCTGCTGCAGAAGGCCTTCTACGAACTGCGCTACGAGGCCGCGATGCGGCCGGCCTGGCTGTCGATCCCGCTTCGGGGCATCGTCTCCCTCCTCCAGAAACGACAGGTGCTCGCATGAGCCAGACCTCCTCTCACGCGTCCGTCGATCACCGGCTTCACGGGGACGAAGCGGCGGCGCTCAGCGGCGGGCGGCACGAGAATCCGTTCGGCGTGCTGGGGCGCCACGCCACCGAGGGCGGATCGATCGTCCGCGCGTTCCGGCCCGGCGCGACCCGCGCCGAGGTGATCGACGCGAAGGGCGCGGTGCTCGGCACGCTGGAAGAAGGCGGCACCGAAGGTCTCTTCTCCGGCTTCGTTGCCGGAGACATGCCCGTCCACCGCTTCCGATTCACCCATGGCGAGGTGACCTGGGAGGAGGAGGATCCCTACCGCTTCGGCACGATCCTCTCCGATCTCGACGCCTACCTGATGGCCGAGGGCACCCACTACAAACTCTACGAGAAGCTCGGCGCGCATCCGCGCACGCTGGACGGCGTCGAGGGCGTCGCCTTCGCGGTCTGGGCGCCCGACGCGCGTCGCGTCTCGGTGGTCGGCAATTTCAACGCCTGGGACGGGCGCCGTCACGTGATGCGCAAGCGCATCGAGGCCGGCGTCTTCGAGCTCTTTGTGCCTTCGCTGGCGCGCGGCGAGGTCTACAAGTTCGAGATCGTCGGTCCGCATGGCGAGATCCTGCCGCTGAAGGCCGATCCCGTGGGCTTCCGTCAGGAACTGGCGCCGTCCACCGCCTCGATCGTTGACGGTCTCGTGCAGCACGAGTGGCAGGACGACGCCTTCCGGGCCAAGTCCGCCGACTGGCAGGACGCCTCGAAGCCGGTGTCGGTCTACGAGGTGCATCTGGGCTCCTGGAAGCGGGGCGACGGCGACAGCTTCCTCGACTACGACGCACTTGCGAAGGAGCTGGTCGATTACGTCCGCGAGATGTGCTTCACCCATGTGGAGTTCATGCCGGTCTCCGAGCATCCGTTCTACGGATCCTGGGGCTACCAGCCGATCGGCCTCTTCGCGCCGACCGCGCGCTACGGCACGCCGGAAGGCTTCGCGCGCCTCGTCGACGCCCTGCACGGGGCCGATATCGGCGTGCTCCTCGATTGGGTGCCCGGCCATTTCCCGACCGACGTCCACGGTCTCGGCCGCTTCGACGGCACCTCGCTCTACGAGCACGCCGACCCACGCCGCGGCTTCCACAAGGACTGGAACACGCTGATCTACGACTACGGGCGGACCGAGGTGAAGAACTACCTCGTCGCCAACGGCCTCTATTGGCTCGACCGGTTCCATGTCGACGGGTTGCGCGTCGATGCGGTGGCCTCGATGCTCTATCTCGACTACTCGCGCAGTCACGGCGAGTGGGAGCCCAACATCCATGGCGGGCGCGAGAATCTCGAGGCGATGGCCTTCCTGAAGGAGACGAACGAGCAGGTCGGCTCGCTCTTTCCGAACGCCACCACCCATGCCGAGGAATCGACGTCCTTCCCGAACGTCTCGCGTCCGACCTATGCGGGCGGGCTCGGCTTCCACTTCAAGTGGAACATGGGCTGGATGCACGACACGCTGCACTTCATGCAGGAAGACCCGATCAACCGGAAGTACCACCTGCACCACATGACGTTCGGAATGGTCTACGCCTATTCCGAGAACTTCCTGCTGCCGCTCAGCCACGACGAGGTCGTCTACGGCAAGGGCTCTATCCTCGGCAAGATGCCGGGCGACCGGTGGCAGAAGTTCGCCAACCTCCGCTGCTACTACGGGTTCATGTGGACCCATCCCGGCAAGAAGCTGCTCTTCATGGGCGGCGAGTTCGGGCAGGCGGCGGAATGGAACCACGACCAGTCGCTGGACTGGCACCTGCTCGACCAGCCGGAGCACAAGGGCGTGCAGCGCCTCGTGCGCGATCTCAACACGCTGTATCGCGGCGTTCCCGCCCTCTACGAGAACGATTGCGATCCGCACGGCTTCGAATGGGTGGACACGTCCAATGTCGATCAGTCGGTCCTGGCCTATCTGCGCAAGGACAAGCATGGGGGCGCGGCGCTCGTGGTCTGCAACTTCACGCCCAACGTCCACCACGGCTACCGGATCGGCGTGCCGCATGGGGGCTTCTGGGAGGAGGCGCTCAATACCGACGCCGAGATCTATGCGGGCTCCAACGTCGGCAACATGGGCGGCGTCGAAGCCGAGGCGATCCATGCCAACGGCCGGCCCTATTCGGTGTCCGTGACGTTGCCCCCGCTCGCGACGGTGGTCTTCGTGCCACGCCGTGCGGCCAGCGCGGGCATCACGCACGAGCCGACGGAGACCACGGTTGCGCCGCGCGAGAGCGCGGTGGCGGAAGGCGCCGTCTGAGACGGGTCGTCCGTCCGCGGAAACGCGGACGGACTCAGGCCGCGATCGCCTCGCGCGGAGCGGCCTGTTCGATCCGGTCGCGCCCGAGTTCCTTGGCGCGGTAGAGCGCCCGGTCGGCCGCCATCATCAGGTCGTCGAGCGTGCGCGCCGCGGCTTGCGTGCCGGCGAGGCCGGCGCTCGCGGTCGCCTTGATGTTCATGCCGTCCGGCTCCGCCACCGTTGCGGCGAACTGCCGGCAGATGCGCACGGCAATGCTGCGGGCCGCGTCGGGCTCGGTGGCCGGAAACAGGACGGCGAACTCCTCGCCGCCGAGCCGCGCCAGAATGTCCTGCGGGCGCATCTCGGCTTCCGCAACGCGGCTGAAGAGTTCGAGGACGCGGTCGCCGGTCTGGTGTCCGTAGCGATCGTTGATCGACTTGAAGTGGTCGAGATCGAAGATCACGAGGACCAGAGGTCGGTCTGCCGCAAGAGACTGCGCAAAGGCGCGTTCGGCCTTGCGCACGAGGCCGCGGCGATTGTCGAGCCCGGTCAGGTAGTCGATCTGCGAGGCCTCCAGGAGCTGGCGCTCCGTCTTCTCGCGCACGAGCACGAGCAGCGTCATCGGCGCCGACACCGACCAGAGCACACCTTCGAACATCGTGAGCATGATGTTGGTGCTCCAGAGCGCGATCTCGGTGCCCGGCCAGAGGGCGGTGACAAGGGCGCGGACCGCGAAGAACGTACCGTGGAATGCGAAGAGGGTCGCGGCGAGGCGCTGCGAGGGCAGGGGCTTGACGTCGGCGTGTCGGCGCAGCAACGCTGCGCTCACCGCGAGCATCACGACCGCGACGGGCAGCGACGTCACGACGATTCGCGTGGCGATGGAGAGATCCGTTCCCTTCGCGAGCCAAGCCGCCACGAGCACAGCGAAGACAGCCGTCCAGAGCCGATGCGCGGGCCTGTCGAGAAAGCTCAGCGTGCCCGCAGCGATGGCGGCGTATCCGGCGCAGACCGCCACGTTGGACAGGCCGATCCCCAGGAAGATCGGCAGGGCGACGGCGGAAATGCGGAGCGCGCATCCGACCGAGATCAGCAGGTAGCCGAGCGCCCAGAGACCAAGCTCGCGCCGGTGCGCCGTATTGGTCCGGCGCTCCCAGTAGGTCAGCGCAGCCGCCGTCGCCGTGGTGCCGATGATCAGGCAGTAGAGGGTGGGAACATCGATCTGCATGAGCCGCTTCGCCGTTGACCCCGACAACCTGCGCGTTCAATCGCCAATGTTCCCTTACCACACGGCACCTTTGACGCAGATGGTGAAGCGCGGGTTAACGCCGCAAGCTCATCGGGGATCGACCACCTCGACCATGTCGACGGAATGGCGGTGCTTCTGCGGGCCGGAGGTGATGAGAACCCCGTCGATCGGCGCGACGTCGCCGTAGTCGCGCCCGACGGCGACGAGCACGTGATCCTCGCTGGCCAGGCACCCGTTCGTCGGGTCGAAGCCCATCCAGCCGACGTCCTCGCCGGTCCACACCTCGACCCAGGCGTGCATCGCGTCGGCGCCTTCCAGCCGTGGGCGGCCGGGCGGCGGCTCGGTGCGCAGGAAGCCGCTCGCGTAGCGCGCCGGCAGCCCGCAGGCCCGAAGACCCGCGATCATCAGATGCGAGAAGTCCTGGCAGACGCCGCGTCGCTGCTCGAAGGTCTCGGCGACGGTGGTGGTGATGGTCGAGACGCCGGACTGGAAGCGGAACTCGGCCTTGATGCGCCGCGCGAGCGCCAGCATCGCCTCGGCTACGGGCGCGTCCGGCGCAAGGGTCTCACGCAGATAGGCGCCTATTTCGGGCGAGGGGGCGACGAGGCGGCCTCCGCCGAGGAAATGGATCGGGCTGTCGCCGCCGGGATCGCGCGCAGCGGCGGCGAGAGCCGAGATCGCAGCCACCGAGGGCGTCATGCCGAGATCAGGCGCCGGCCGCTCGACGGCGAGCCGCACCTTTAGCTCGATCGCCAGCTCGTCGTGCGGCTGGTGGATCAAGAGATGCTCGCAGGCATTGCCGAAGAAGTCGGGCTCGCTGGCGAGTTCCGCCGGCACGGGATCGATCTCGAGGCTGGCGCGCTCCAGCCGCTGTCCGCCGATCTCGCGCGGCGTGACGCGCAGGATGTGGCGGGCGTCCTTCACGTGTCCGGGATAGTGGTAGGCGATGCGCAGGCGAATGTCGTAGCGGGTCATGGGGTCGTCATTCCGCGCCGAAGCGCTCGATCGTGCCCTGCGGCCCGACGGTGAAGTAGCGCTCGGTCAGGAGATCGGAGATGTCGCACGCATCGCCCGCGATACGGGTGAGGAAGGCGGCGTCCACCTCGGCGGGATCCGCGGTCTGCAGGCGCACGAGCAGCCGCGCGGTGCGGCGCGCCGCATTGTCGAGGCTCTCGCCCGCGAGGTTCCCCGGCAACGTGGCGATGACCTGGCGCAGCTGCGCCACCTGATAGGCGAGGGAGCGCGGATTGAGCGGATCGAGGATCGCGAGGTCGAGCACCGTCTCGGAGCTGAGCTCCACCGAAAAGCGCCGGCGATAGGTCATGCGGCTGTCGGTGAAGTCGAGCAGCGCCTCGAAGACGCCGTCGCCGCCCGCTTCGAGCAGCGCGGCTGCGGTGCTCGCGGTGGCGAAGGCGCGCTCGATCCGGCGCCCGCATTCGAGGAAGCGCCAGCCCGAGAACTGGTACATGTTCTCGTGGACGAGGCCGGAGAAGCCGGCGAGGCGGGTCAGCACACGGCTCGCCACCGCCCCGTCGTCCCGCTCCGTCGGTGCGGCGATCGCTTCGTCCAGCACCTCGACGATCTCGGCGAGCACCCGCCAGCCATCCGGCGAGAAGCGGTCCCGGATGCGCGAGGCGATGCCGAAGGCGATGGCGGCGAGATCGCGCAGGCCCCTCGCGGGATCGCCGGCCTCGCCGGGCGCTGCCATCGCCACGCCCGAGCGCGCCAGCAGCGCGACGCGGGCGAGATCGACGGGCGAGGGCACCTCGCCGACACCGCTGCGCTCGCGCGCGGCGCGCCAGATCCGCGTCGCGGCCTCCGTGCGCTCGGTGTAGCGGCCGAGCCAGAACAGGTTGTCGGCGGCGCGCGCGGGCAGCGAGCCCGGCAGGCGGCGCTGGAACCCTTGCGGGTCGGGCTTGCCGAGCAGCGTTACCGGGCGGGCCTCCTCCGCCTCGCCGGGAATCCAGACGTCGATCGAGCGTCCGCCGCCGGCGATCGCCATCGTATCGGCACGGGGGCTGTCGGCGACGCGGGCAAAGCCCCCGGGCATCACCTCCCAGCCGCCCTCGCCGCGGGCAACGAACACGCGCAGCGTCACCGGGCGGGGCACGAGTCCCTCGGCCGAGAAGACGGGAACGCTCGACAGGGCGGGCTGGCGCACCGCCACGGCACGCAAGTCGCGGCGCGCGAAGGCGGCGCGCATCGCGGCCTCGCTCGGCGCGGCATGCGGGCCGGCGGGCAGCGGCAGCGCCGGGGCGTAGCGCCAGCCGGGCGCGTCGGCCGTGGGACCATTGCCGCCGGGGGCGCCCCAATGCGTCTGTGCCGAGCCGAGCGAGAGCGGCGCGCCCATGAGCGCCATCGCCATCGCGTCCTCGAAGGCGGCGAAGGCCGGGGTTTCGAGAATGCCCGAGCCGAGCGCGTTGACGAGTTCGAGCGAACCGGCGCGGATGGCGCGCACGAGGCCGGGCGTGCCGATGCGCGAGCGCGCGAAGAGCTCCAGCGGATCGGCATAGTCGGCGTCGAGGCGGCGCCAGAGAACGCGCACCGGGCGCAGCCCGTCCACCGTGCGGATCCTCGCCTCGTCGTCGTGCACCACGAGGTCGCCGCCTTCCAGAAGGTGGAAGCCGAGATAGCGGGCAAGGTAGGAATGCTCGAAATAGGTCTCGTTGAGCGGCCCCGGCGTCAGCAGGCCGACGCGCGCGCCCTCGGTGCCGTTCAGCGCGTTCAGCGTCTCGCGGAAGCGGCCGAAGAAGCCGGCGAGGCGGCGCACCCGCAGCGTGTTGGCGAGGTCGGGAAAGGCGCGCGAGGTGGCGACCCGGTTTTCCAGCGCGAAGCCCGCACCGGAGGGAGCCTGCGTGCGGTCCGCCAGCACGCGCCAGCGACCGTCGGCGTCGCGCCCGAGATCGACGGCGATGAAGCGCAGCAGCGTGCGCCCGCCCGCGGCCTGATCGGCGAGGGGACGCAGGAACTCGGGGTTGGCGCCGACGAGGCGCCCGGGCAGGATGCCCTCGCGAACCAGACGTCGCTCGCCGTAGAGGTCGGCGAGAAGGCGCTCGAGATAGTCGGCGCGCTGGCGCAGCCCCGCCTCCAGCGCGCGCCACTCGCCGGGCTCGATCACCAGCGGAGGAAAGGCCAGCGGCCATAGCCGCTCGCTCGCGTCCCGGCCCGCGCGGTAGAAGACGCCGGCCTCGCGCAGATACTGTTCGGCCTTGCGGACCCGCGCCTCGCGCTCCGTCGGCGCGATGCCGGCGAGCCCGTCCACGAGCGCGCGATAGGCCGGGCGCACCGCGCCGTCGGCCCCGAGCATCTCGTCGGGACCGGCGAGGCCGGCGCGCGCCGCGGCATAGGTGGCGACGAGCGCCGCCGAGCCTGCTCCCGCCGGGACGGGCTCGCGGATCGGCGCCTGCGCCTCGGGCGCCGCGAGCGTCTCAGAGCGCAAGGAAGGCGGGCCGCCGGAGGTCGAGCGTCATCGGGAAGGAGGGATCGGGGATCTCCTGCATCGGCTGCGTGCGGCCCGGCGTGTGGCCGATCTCCTCGAACCGGGCGAGGCGGCGCGCCTCGGCCTCGTTGGAATTGACGGGGAACGTGTCGTAGGAGCGCCCGCCGGGATGGGCGACATGGTAGGTGCAGCCCCCGATCGAGCGGCCGGACCACTTGTCGTAGATGTCGAAGGTCAGCGGCGCGTGGACGGGGATCGTCGGATGCAGGCCCGAGGCCGGCTGCCAGGCCTTGAAGCGCACGCCGCCCACGGCCTCGCCGGCGGTGGCCGTCGCGGTCATTGGCACGACGCGGCCGTTGCAGGTGACGAGATGGCGCGCCGGGTCGAAGCCGGTGAGCTTGGCCTGCACGCGCTCGACGGAGGAATCGACGAAGCGCACGGTGCCGCCGATGGCGCCGGTCTCGCCCATCACGTGCCAGGGCTCCAGCGCCTGGCGGATCTCCAGCTTGACGCCCTCGCGCGTGATCTCGCCGCAGAACGGGAAGCGGAACTCGGCCTGCGCCACGAACCACTCGGGCCGCACGGGATAGCCGGAGCGGGCGAGATCGGCGAGGACGGTGAGGAAATCCTCCCAGACGAAGGCCTGCAGCATGAAGCGGTCGTGCAACGTCGTGCCCCAGCGCGCGAAGCGGCCGGTCTCGGGCTCGCGCCAGAACTTGGCGATGAGCGCGCGGATGAGGATCTGCTGGGCGAGCGACATGCGCGCCTCGGGCGGCATCTCGAAGCCACGGAACTCCACCAGCCCGAGGCGCCCGGTCGGCCCGTCCGGCGAGTAGAGCTTGTCGATGCAGATCTCGGAGCGGTGCGTGTTGCCGGTGACGTCGACGAGGAGGTTGCGGAACAGGCGGTCCACCAGCCAGGGTGGCGGCGCCTCGCCCTCGCCGGGCAGGGGCACCTGCGCCATCGCGATCTCCAGCTCGTAGAGCTGGTCGTGGCGCGCCTCGTCGATGCGCGGCGCCTGGCTCGTCGGGCCGATGAACATGCCCGAGAAGAGATAGGAGAGCGAGGGGTGGCGCTGCCAGTAGAGGACGAGCGACTTCAGGAGGTCGGGTCGGCGCAGGAACGGCGAGTCGGACGGCGTCGCGCCGCCGACCACGACGTGGTTGCCGCCCCCCGTTCCCGCGTGCTTGCCGTCGATCATGAACTTGTCGGTGCCGAGCCGCGACTGGCGCGCCTCGTCGTAGACGGTGGCGGTGATGTCCACCGCCTCGCGCCAGGACGCCGCCGGGTGGACGTTCACCTCGATGACGCCGGGATCGGGCGCGACGCGCACCACGTTGAGCCGCGGGTCGAACGGCGGCGGATAGCCCTCGATGCGCACCGGCAGCGCCTGCGCCTCGGCCGCGTCCTCGACGGCTGCGAGAAGCTCGAGATAGGCCTCCACGGTCTCCACCGGCGGCATGAAGACGTGCAGCACCCCGTCGCGCGGTTCGATGGCGAGCGCGGTGCGAACGTGGCCGAGGATCTCGGTCTCGGGGCCAGCGGCCGGCGGCGACCAGGTCTCGGCATCGAAGGCCTCGATGCGACGCTGCGGCGGCGCGGCCGCGGCGGGCTCGGGCAGCGGCGGGAAGGCCTGCATCGGGTCGGCGGGATGCGTGTAGGGGTATTGCGCCGGCGGCAGGTGATCGAGCGAGGCGAGCGGCAGGCGATAGCCGAGCGCGCTGTCGCCGGGCGTCAGGAACAGCGAGCCGCGCCGTGTCTCCCAGCGCTCCGAGATCCACTTGACGCCCTGCGCCTGCCAGGGCTGAACCGGCAGCACGACGCCGACGGGGTGGGCAAGGCCACGGTCGAAGACGCGGGCCAGACGCGCCCGCTCCTCCGGATCGTCGAGCTTGGAATCGGTGGGCGCGACGTTCGTCGGCAGCTTGGCCTCGCGCGCCAGCCAGTAGGACGGGTCCTCGAAGGCGGGCAGGGCGTTGGCGGGATCGACGCCGAGCTGGCGGGCCACGTCCTCGAGCACGCGCTGCGCGTCGTCGGGGGTGGCGGGCTCGGGCCGCGTCTCGCCGGCGATGAGCGCCGGGTTGCGCCAGATCGGCTTGCCGTCCTTGCGCCAGAAGATCGAATAGGTCCAGCGCGGCAGCGTCTCGCCGGGATACCACTTGCCTTGGCCGTGATGCAGGAAGCCGCCGGGTGCGAAGCGCGCCTGCAGGCGCCGCAGGAGATCGTCGGCGAGGCCGCGCTTGGCCGGCCCGGTGGCGTCGGCGTTCCACTCGGCCGCCTCGAAATCGTCGATCGAGACGAAGGTCGGCTCGCCGCCCATCGTCAGGCGCACGTCCATCGCGGTGAGGTCGGCGTCCACCGCCTCGCCCAGCGCGTCGAGCGCCAGCCAGCTCTCGTCCGAGAACGGATGCGACACGCGCGGCGCCTCGGCCACGCGCTGCACGTCCATCTCGAAGGCGAACGTCACCTCCGCGTAGTCCACCCCGCCGGCGATCGGCGCGGCCGAGCGGTAGTGCGGCGTCGCGGCCAGCGGCACGTGGCTCTCGCCGGTCATCAGGCCGGAGGTCGGGTCGAAGCCGATCCAGCCGGCGCCGGGCACGTAGACCTCGACCCAGGCGTGCAGGTCGCAGAAGTCCACCGCCGTGCCGGCCGGGCCGTCGAGCGCCACGAGGTCGGGCTTCAGCTGGATCAGGTAGCCCGAGACGAAGCGGGCGGCGAGGCCGAGATGGCGCAGCGCCTGCACCAGAAGCCACGACGAGTCGCGGCACGAGCCCGAATGCTTCTCCAGCGTCTCGTCGGGCGTCTGGACGCCCGGCTCCATGCGGATCGTGTAGTCGACGGTCTCGACCACCTGCCGGTTCAGGCCGACGAGGAAGTCGATCGTGCGTCGCGGCGTCAGGTCCACGGCTTCGAGGAAGGACTGCAGCGCCGGCCCGGCCGGCTCGGTCGCCAGATAGGGCTTCAGGTCGCCCGCCAGCTCGTCCGAATAGCGGAACGGAAAGCTCTCGGCGTAGTCCTCCGTGAAGAAGTCGAACGGATTGTAGACCGTCATGTCGGCGAGGAGGTCCACCTCGATGCGCAGCTCGGTCGCCTTCTCGGGGAAGACGATCCGCGCCAGCCAGTTGCCGAACGGGTCCTGCTGCCAGTTGATGAAGTGGTTCTCGGGCAGGATCTTCAGCGAATAGGAGGGCGTGCGGGTGCGCGAATGCGGCGCGGGCCGCAGGCGGATGGTCTGAGGCCCCAGCGTCACCGGGCGGTCGTAGTGGTAATGGGTGACGTGATGGAGGGCTGCGAGGATCGGCATCGGGTCCCAGACGCTGTCACGAGGAAAGAGCGAACGCGAGCATAGTCGCTCGAAACGCGGCAAGAAACCACTGCAATGCGGCATCGCCCGTCTGCCAGCTGCGACGCGGGTTTCGGCGGGCAAAAAGGAACCCTTTGCGGTCCCTTCAGTTCTCCGCGCGACCGGACTTCGCGCTGCGATGCGCAAAAGGGGAAACCCGCGATGAAGCTCTTTTCCTGCCCGGCCTGCGATCAGGTCGTGTTCTT
Source organism: Aureimonas pseudogalii (assembly GCF_014196835.1). GTDB lineage: Bacteria > Pseudomonadota > Alphaproteobacteria > Rhizobiales > Rhizobiaceae > Aureimonas > Aureimonas pseudogalii. The sequence goes on along the minus strand of NZ_JACIEK010000001.1, from coordinate 1,210,543 downwards.
CAGCAACGTCACGTGCGAGCGTTGCGGCCACGCGCTCGGCTACGAGCCGCGCCAGAACCGCGTGCTGGCGCTGGAAAAGGCGGACGACGGCTGGGTGTCGGTGGGCCGCAGGAGCCAGGGCGACCGGTGGACCTATTGCGACAACTATCGCTACGGTGTGTGCAACTGGCTGATTCCGGCTGGCAGCGACGCGAAATACTGCCTCGCCGACCGTCACAACCTGATGGTGCCCGACCTCAGTAATCCGCTCAACCAGAAGCTCTGGGGCAAGATGGAGGCCGCCAAGCACCGGCTGTTCTACACTCTGCTGCGCCTCAAGCTGCCGCTCTACACGCGAGACGAGCACCCCGAAGGCCTCGGCTTCAAGTTCCTGGCCGACAATCCGAACTCCACCAAGAAGGTGATGACCGGGCATGACAAGGGTGTCGTGACCGTGGCGCTGGCCGAGGCGGACGATCTGGAGCGCGAGACGCGGCGCAACGCGATGGGCGAGCCCTACCGCACGCTGCTCGGCCATTTCCGCCACGAGGTCGGCCACTGGTACTGGAACATTCTCGTGCGCGACGGCGGCGCGCTCGAAGCCTGCCGCGCCGTGTTCGGCGACGACACGCAGGATTACGGCGAGGCGCTGAAGCGCCACTACGCCAACGGGCCGAAGCCCAACTGGCAGGAGGACTACGTCTCGGCCTATGCGGCTTCGCATGCCTGGGAGGATTTCGCCGAGACCTGGGCACATTATCTCCACATCGTCGACACGCTGGAGGTCGGCGGCTCGTTCGGCATGACGATCCGGCCGCAGCTCGACCTCGACGGCATCCTGACCGCCGACCTCGCCTTCGACGTCTACGATCCCCGCACCACCATCGAGGAGATCGCCGATTCCTGGCTGGCGATCTCGCAGGCGCTGAACTCGATGAACCGCGCGATGGGCCTCGGCGATCTCTATCCGTTCGTGCTCTCGCCGGCGGTGATCGCCAAGCTCGGCTTCATCCACGATCTCGTGCACGGCCGGGCCGGACAGAGGCGGCACTCCCACCCGTCCGAGAAGACCTCGAACGACGCCCGCGTGCTGGCGCGCCAGACCGAGAACGCCTGAGCCGTTTGCGGCCATGCAGCGATGCGCGGCTCGTGAAATTAAAGGCTCTCCTGCACTGCCCGCGCCCGCTCGCCGCGCCACTTACGCATTTCGTGAATTTCCCGGTCCCCGATCCTCTTCGCCCCCCGGCCTCCTCCCCCCGGGCCGGCGAAGGCAGGTGACGAGGACCGGGGGCCTTCCTCCTCTTCCCCTCGGAGACTTGCCGCATGGACGGTGCGCAGACTGACCTGTTCGACCTGAGCTGGGGAACCCGCTACGATCCCGCGGGGACGCTGTTCCGGCTCTGGGCGCCCAGCGCCAAGGCGATCGATCTCGCGATCGCCGAGCCCGAGCGCTACATGCCCGAGATCTTCCAGCCGATGACGAAGACCGCCGACGGCTGGTGGGAGATCCGCACCGACGCCGTGGCGCCGGGCGGCGGCTACGGCTTCCGGCTCGACGGCGAGAAGGTGGTGCCGGACCCGGCGGCGCGTGCGCAGGGCGGCGACGTCCACTGGCTGTCGCGCCTCGTCGATCCCAACGCCTACGAGTGGAAGGCGAAGGACTGGACGGGCCGCCCGTGGCACGAATGCGTCTTCTACGAGATGCATGTCGGCACGTTCACGCCGGAGGGCACGTTCGAGGCGGCGATCGCCAAGCTCGACCATCTGCGCGACGCCGGCATCACCGCCATCGAACTGCTGCCAGTGGCGCAGTTCGGCGGCCAGCGCGGCTGGGGCTACGACGGCGTGCTGCTCTACGCCGCGCATCAGGCCTATGGCGGGCCGGAGGGGCTGAAGCATCTCGTCGACGCCGCGCACGAGCGCGGCCTGATGGTGTTCCTCGACGTCGTCTACAACCATTTCGGACCCGACGGGAACTACATCCCCTCCTACATCCCGGAGTTCTTCCATCAGGAGATCCACACCCCCTGGGGTGCAGCGATCGCCTATGACGAGAAGCCGGTGCGCGACTTCATGATCGAGAACGCGCTCTACTGGCTGACCGAGTACCGCATCGACGGCCTGCGGCTCGACGCCATCGACTCGATCAAGGACACGACCGACACGCCTTTCGTGAAGGAACTGGCCGAGCGCGTGCGCGTCCAGCTCGCCGGCCGACACGTCCACATCACCACCGAGGACGACCGCAACATCACCTGGCACATCGATCGTGCCGGCGACGGGACGATCCCGCTCGTCTCGGGCGAATGGAACGACGACTTCCACCATTGCGCCCACGTTCTCGGCACGATGGACCAGGAAGGCTACTACCGCGACTACGACCCGCATTCGGCCGAGCAGATGGCGACGGCGCTGGCCACCGGCTTCGTCTTCCAGGGGCAGCGCTCCGAGCATCGCGACCGAGACGTCGGCTCGGAATCGGCCTATCTGCCGCCCACCGCCTTCGTCAACTTCATCCAGAACCACGACCAGATCGGCAACCGGGCCTTCGGCGACCGGCTGCGCTCGCTCGCCTCGGGGCGCATCTACGACTGCCTGCAGGCGATCCTGCTTCTGTCGCCGCAGATCCCGCTGATGTTCCAGGGCGACGAGTTCGGCGACTGCAACTCGTTCTGCTTCTTCACCGACTTCGACGGCGAACTGGCCAACGCCGTGTCGCGCGGGCGCAAGAAGGAGTTCAAGAACTTCGCTGCCTTCGAGGACGAGGAGGCGCAGGCGATCTTCCCCGATCCCAACGACGACATGACCTTCGAGATCTCGCGCCTCGACTGGTCGCAGCTCGCCCAGCCCATCCATAAGCGGCGGCTGCAGGTGACGAGCCATCTCCTCAAGACGCGGCGCGAGATGCTGATGCCGCTGCTCGACGGAGCGCAGGGAAACTGCGGCATGGCGCTGGTCGAGGACCGGGCCTTCGCCGTGGCTTGGGAGCTGCAGCCCGGCCGGTTCTACCACCTCTTCGCCAATCTGGAGGATGCGCCCTGGGAGATCGAGGACGGGCTCCTCTCGCCCGCCATCGCCGAGGCCACCCGCGTCTACTCCAACCACAAGGGCGCCACCGACGATCTGCGCAACGGCGTGCTGCCGGGCACGTCCGTGGTCTTCCTCCTGTCCGACACTCAGCTTATCGAGGAGCCCGCCCATGACTGACCGGCTCGACGACCTCGCCACGAGCCACGGCATCCAGACGCGCTACGTCTCCGAGATGGGCGAGGCGCAGGCGATCGAGGACGAGGCCAAGCACGCGCTGCTCGCCGTTCTCGGCGTGGACGGGACGGACGGCGAGCCCGGCGACTTCGGGTCGAGCCAGCAGGTGCCGGCGCATCGCTGCGCGATGCCCGAAAGCCTGTCGGGCCAGCGAAGCTGGGGCATCACCTGCCAGCTCTACGCGCTGCGCTCCGATCGCACGCTCGGCATCGGCGACTTCGCCGATCTGGCAAGGCTCGCCGAGATCGGCGGTGCCGTCGGAGCGGCCTTCGTCGGCGTCAACCCGCTGCACGCGCTCTTCCTCTCCGATCCCGGCCGCTACAGCCCGTATTCGCCGTCCACGCGGCGCTTTCTCAACCCGTTCTACATCGCGGTGGACGCGCTGGGCGGCGGCGCGGCGGCGGTCGAAGCCCTGCGAGGGGAAGACCCGTCGCTCTTCGAGGAACTCGGCGGCGAACTCGTGGACTATGCGGCCGCTGGGGCGCTGAAGGCGCGGCTGCTGCGTACGCTCTTCGAGACGGCGAAAACCTCGCTCGACGCCGATGCCGCCTTTGCCGAGTTCACCGAGAAGGGCGGCGCGCCCCTGCGTGACTTCGCCCTGTTCGAGGCGATCTCGGCGGCGATGGTGAAGGAGGGCGGCAGCGCCGGCTGGCACAATTGGCCGGAGGCTTTCCACAAGCGCAACGGTGACGAGGTGCTCGCGTTCGAGCGCGAGAACGCCGAGGCCGTGCGCTTCCACGAATGGCTGCAATATGTCGCCGACGGCCAGCTCGCCGAGGCGCAGCGCCGCGCCCGCGCGGCCGGCATGCCCATCGGCCTCTATCTCGACTTCGCCGTCGGCGTCTCGCCCGACGGCGCGGAGACCTGGGCCGATCCCGCGCTCACCGTGCGCGACGCGCGCGTCGGCTCGCCGCCCGACATGTTCAATTCCGACGGGCAGGACTGGGGCCTCGCGCCGCTCTCGCCGCGGGCGCTGGCCGAACGCCAGTACCGGCCGCTGTCGGAGGCCTACGACGCGCTGATGGAGCATGCCGGCGCCGTGCGCATCGACCACGCCATGGGCCTCGCCCGGCTCTGGTGGATTCCCGAGGGCGCCCGGTCCGGCGGCGGGGGCTACATGCGCTATCCCCTCGGCGCGATGGTGGATGCGGTGGCCGACGTCTCGCAGCGCCGCAGCTGCCTGGTGATCGGCGAGGATCTCGGCACGGTGCCCGAGGGCTTCCGCGACACGATGGAGGAGGCGCGGATCCTTTCCTACAAGGTGCTTTATTTCGAGCGCTGGAAGGACGGGCTGTTCAAGGAGACGGCGGCGTATCCCGAGTTGTCGCTCGCCTGCGTCTCCACCCACGATCTCGCGACGCTCGCCGGCTGGTGGCATGGCTCCGACATCCGGCTGCGCGCCGAGACCGGGCGCCAGAATGCAGCGGCGACGAAGCGCGACTTGGCCGAGCGCGACCGCGACCGGCGCACGCTGCTGGCCGCGCTCCACCACGAGAACCTGCTCGCGCCCGACTTCCAGGCGATGGCGAAGGGCGAGCGCGACCTGCCGACGGAGATTTCCGGCGAGCTGGCGATCGCCGTCCACCGCTTCGGCGCGCGCACCCGCTCCATGCTCTTCGCGGTGCAGGTGGAGGACATGATCCTCTCGCACCGGCAGCCCAACCTGCCGGGCACCACCGACGAATATCCGAACTGGCGCGTGCGCTCCGACATCCGGCTCGAGGACCTCGAAGCCGACGAACGATTCCAGGCGATGGCCCGCGCGATGCGCGACGAGAGACCGGAGACCCCATGAGCCGACCGCTTGTCGCCACCTACCGCCTGCAGTTCCGCGAGGGCACCGGCTTTGCCGAGGCCGAGGCGCTCGTTCCCTACCTGAAGACGCTCGGCGTCTCGCATCTCTACGCTTCGCCGATCTTCTCGGCCTCGCCCGGCTCGACCCACGGCTACGACGTCGTCGACTACAACCGCTTCGAGGAGAACCTCGGCGGCGACGCCGGCTTCAACGCCATGAGCGACAAGCTGATGGCGGCCGATCTCGGCCTCATCCTCGACTTCGTGCCCAACCACATGGGCGTCTCGCCGGAGAATCTCTGGTGGGAGGACGTATTGCGCTGGGGCCGCGAGAGCCGGCATGCCGACACGTTCGACATCTCCTGGGACGCCGAGAAGATCCTCATTCCGACGCTCGGCAAGCCCTATGGGCAGGCCTTGGAGGAGGGCGATCTCTCCGTGGTGTTCGACGCGTCGCGCTCCGAGATCCGCTTCTCGGCTGCCGGCTACGAGCTGCCGCTCGACCCGCGCACGCTCTCTCACGTCTTCGCCTTCGTCGAGCATGGCGAGCGCGACCGGCTGGTGCGCCGCTTCTCGGCCGCGGTGCCGGCCGACGGCGAGGAGCTCGGCGAACGCTTCGCCGAGCATATCGCCGACCCGACCTTCCTGGCGGCGATGAAGCAGGGCATCGAGGCCGTCAACACCGACCACCAAGCCCTTCACGCGCTGCACGAGGCGCAGGCCTGGCGCCTCGCCTGGTGGCGGCTGGCGCGCGAGAAGCTGTCCTACCGCCGCTTCTTCGAGATCGCCGACCTCATCGGCGTGCGCCAGGAGATGCGCCGCGTCTTCCGCGAGTCGCACCGCACCGTGCTGCGGCTGGCGCGCGAGCGCCGTCTCGACGGCATCCGCATCGACCATGTCGACGGTGTCGCCGACCCCAAGGGCTACCTGCAGGAGCTCGACCAAGCCTTCCAGTCGCTGCGCCGCGACGTGACCATTCATGTCGAGAAGATCCTGACCGGCCCCGAGCGTCTGCGCAAATCGTGGGACATCGAGGGCACCACCGGCTACGAGTTCATCACCGCCGTCGCCGGGCTCTTCGTCGACGGCCGCCGCGAAGACGCGATGACGGCGGCCTACGAGGGCTTCCTCGGCGAGAGCGAGGACCTGCGCGCCATGATCGCCGAGCAGAAGCGGGCGATCTTCACGCACAATCTCGCGGGCGAACTCACCGTCCTCACCGACGAGGCGATGGCGGTGGCCGAACGGGGTCTTGCCACGCGCGACTTCGGCCGCGACGACCTCTCGCGCTCGATCGTCGAGGTCGCCGCGAACCTGCCGGTCTACCGCACCTATGTCGGCGTCGACGGGGTGCCGGAGAAGGACGTCGAGGTCATCGACGACGCCGTGGCGATGGCGCAGGCAGGCCGCGCGGTTGAGGCCAAGGAGCCCGTGGCCTTCGTCGGCCGCCTCCTGAAGCTCGCCTTCGAGGACGGGCGCGACATCACCGGCGCGTTGAACTTCACCCGGCGCTTCCAGCAGACCACCGGCGCGGTGATGGCCAAGGCCGTCGAGGACACCGTCTTCTACCGCTACAACCGGCTGGTGGCGCTGAACGAGGTGGGCGGCGAGCCCGACCACTACGGCACCGACGCGAGCGCCTTCCATGCGGAGATGGCGATCCGGCTGGAAGACCAGCCGGACGGGCTGATGGCCTCCTCCACTCACGACACCAAGCGCGGCGAGGACGCCCGCGCCCGGCTCTACACGTTGAGCGAGGCACCGGACGCCTGGACTGCGATCGTCACGAAGGCCGCCGAGACGCTGAAGGCGTATCGCGAGCCGGTGGGCGAGGGGCACGTCTCGCCCGATCCCGCCACCGAATGGGGCTTCTACCAGTCGCTCCTCGGCGTGCTGCCGGCCGATTTCGACCCGGCGGACGCCGAGGCGCGCAAGGAGATCGCGGCGCGTCTCACGGCCTTCGCCGAAAAGGCGGTGCGCGAGGCCAAGCGCTTCACCTCCTGGACCTCGCCGGCCGAGCCCTACGAGACCGCGCTGAAGCGCTTCGTCGAGGCGGTGATGTCCGAGCGCGAGACCGGCGACTTCCTCGCCGGCTTCTGGAAGAGCGCGCAGCCCTTCGTGGTGGCGGGCGCCCTCAACTCGCTGGCGCAGACGCTGGTGAAGCTGACCGCGCCGGGCGTGCCCGACATCTACCAGGGCACCGAGTTCTACGATCTCAGCCTCGTCGATCCCGACAACCGCCGCAAGGTGGACTTCGCGGCGCGCGAGCGGGCGATGAGCGACGGGCGCAAGGTGGCCGAGGCGCTGCCCGACTGGCGCGACGGCGCGGTGAAGGCCAAGCTCACCGCGGCGGCGCTGAAGGCGCGCATCGCCTCGCCGACGCTCTTCACCACCGGCCGCTACCTGCCGCTGGAGGTCGAGGGCGCGAAGAAGGATCACGTCGTCGCCTTCGCGCGCACCGACGGCGAGGGTCGCGCCGCCGTGACCATCGTGCCGCGCCTCGCGCTGCAGCTTCTGGGCGAGGACGCCACGGTGCCGATGCTCGATCCCGCCGGCTGGGGCGACACGGCGGTGCGCCTGCCCTCGCATCTGGCGGGCGCGCGGTTCGACGACATCCTCGGCGAGCGGCCGGTGACGGGCGGCGCGACCCTGCGCCTGTCCGAGGTTCTGGCGACGCTGCCGGTGGCGCTGCTTCTCGCCGACTGACGAGGAATTGCTCGACCTTAAGGTCTCGGCCGGCACGGGAGGTTGCCGGCCGGGGCCCTATCTCACCTCTGACATGAGACATCAGGACAGGCAGGAGGAAGCCCCGATGACCATTCGCGCCGTCGTCTGGAACGAGTTCATCCACGAGAAGGAGAACGCCGTCGTCCAAGCGGTCTATCCCGACTCGATCCACGAGACGATCGCGCGGGCGCTGCGCGAAGACGGCGAGATCACGGCGACCACCGCGACGCTGGAGGAGCCCGAGCACGGCCTGAGCCAGAACCGGCTCGACGAGACCGACGTACTGCTCTGGTGGGGGCACAAGGCGCATGGGCAGGTGTCCGACGCCGTCGTCGACCGCGTGCAACAGCGGGTGAACGAGGGCATGGGCCTCGTCGTCCTCCATTCCGGCCATTTCTCGAAGATCTTCAAGCGGATGATGGGCACGCCCTGCTCGCTGCGCTGGCGCGAGGCGGGCGAGCGCGAGCGGCTCTGGGTGATCAATCCCAGCCATCCGATCGCGCAAGGCATCGACAAGGCGATCGAGCTGCCGAACTCCGAGATGTACGGCGAGCCCTTCCTCGTGCCCGAGCCCCTGGAGACCGTGTTCGTCTCCTGGTTCGAGGGCGGCGAGGTGTTTCGATCGGGGCTGACCTACCAGCGCGGGGCGGGGCGCATCTTCTATTTCGAGCCCGGCCACGAGACCTACCCGATCTATCACGACCCGCAGATCCAGACGGTGCTGCGTAACGCCGTGCGATGGGCCTACAATCCGGCCAAGCCCTGGAAGGACGTGTCGGAGGCGCCCAACGTGCCGATCGAGACGGCGCGCGAAAAGCTGGAGCGCAAGGGGGGCTCGCTGCACAAGGCCGGCGAGGCCGGATACCGATGAGCCCGGACGCGGTGAAGAAGGAGCTTCGCATCCTCATTCTCGGCACGGGCGGCATTGCCCATCGCCACGCCGAGCATTTCTCCTCCATCCCGGGCTGCCGCGTCGTCGCGGCGGTGGACACCAACATCGAGCGCGCCCGGACGTTCGCCGCTGAGCATGGGATCGCGGAGGCCTTCACAGGCCTCGACGAGGCCATCGCCTGGGGGCGGTTCGACGCTGCCGTGAACTCGACGCCGGACGGCGTGCACAAGGCGACGACGCTGACGCTGATGGCGGCGGGCAAGCCGGTGTTCTGCGAGAAGCCGCTGGCGGTGGACTATCCCGACGCCCTCGAGATGACCGAGGCCGCCGAGGCCGCCGGGCTCGTCAACATGGTCAACCTCACCTATCGCAACGCCCACGCGCTGCAGATGGCGCGGCGCATGGTGGACGAGGGCCGGATCGGCACCATCCGGCACTTCGAGGCGAGCTATCTGCAGAGCTGGCTGACCGGCCAGCACTGGGGCGACTGGCGCACCGAAGAGCGCTGGCTCTGGCGCCTGTCCTCGGACCACGGCTCGAAGGGCGTGCTCGGCGACATCGGCATCCACATCCTCGACTTCGCGACCTTCGGGTCCGGTCTCGACATCGCCGCGTTGCAGGCGCGCATGAAGGTGTTCGACAAGGCCGAGGGCGGGCGGATCGGCGACTACACGCTCGACGTCAACGACAGCGTGGCGATGACGGTGGAGATGACGAACGGCGCGCTCGGAGTCATCCACATGAGCCGCTACGCCACCGGCAATCTCAACGATCTGCATCTCATTCTCTACGGCGAGAGAGGGGCGCTGCGGATCTGGGCCAACCAGCTGGATTCGCGGCTGGAGGTGTGTCTGGGCGCCGACATCGAGACGGCCACCTGGTCCCGTGTGGAATGCCCGGTGACCCCGCGCAACGAGCACCGCTTCGCCATGGCGATGATGAGTGGCGACAACGGCCAGCCGGATTTCCGGCGCGCCGCCGAGATCCAGAAGCTGCTCGACCTCTGCTTCGTCTCGGACCGCGAGGGGCGGATGCTGATCGTGGACTAAGCGGGGTTAACAACCTTCGCAGGTTTCGTCCCGCTGGCTCTTCTCCGCGATCCCGCCTCCTGTCAGTCTCGCGGGCGAGCAGACGGACAAAGGGTCGAAGGAATGCGCGACGCGCCCACGGGCTTCGCACGACATATGCGACGCAGGCGTTGGCTGTCCCGGGTCAAGATCGTGCTGCTCGTCGGGGTCATCCCCTTCGCGCCCTGGCTCTCCGGCCAAGTGGAGACCCTTCCCCTATGGGAGGCCCTGACCTTCTGGTGCCGTATCGCCGTCGTCCTCTTCGGCCTGCGTGCCGCCGTCCACGTCTTCCGCTCTCTGGAGACATGGCGTCGATCGCGGCGGACGTGGCATCCGAGACCGTTAGGGAGGCCCTCCTCGCCTGGTGCGGATGGTCTCAAGCCGACGCCTGAGAGGCCGGGCGACGAGCGCCCCTGACCTTTCGGCGTCGTCTCGCCGGCAACCCGTCCGGCCTTTGTCGTCGGTCGAAGAGGCACCGGCATCTCTGCGAACACAAATGCTCGTGCCGATCGGCGACACCGGCTAATTCTTATTTTCGCCGCCCGATCGTCCACGAAATCGACGCAATCTCTTCGCGACGCAGCACGATCACGCCGGTGTCTCTTCGGTAAGAGAATATGATCGGAATCAGCGGGTTGGTCCGATTGATCGGGCAGGCTTAAAGGTTCTATCAACCGTTCTGCGCGATGGTGCGCTGCCGACCGCCTCCACACGAAGACGCGCTCTCCTGAGAGCAAACGATCGCCCGATCGCGATGCCGGCTTGTCAAAATTCGATGAAAAGTCGCTCGCCATGCAGTCCGGTATCCTCCTCGCCTTCGCGGCGTATCTCGCCTATTCCTGTTCCGACGCCGCGGGGAAGATGCTGGGAGCGCAGCTCCCGATCTTCGAGATCGGCTTCTTCATGTCGCTCATCGCGCTGGCGCCCGCGCTGCTTCTGAAGCGCGCCGACGAGACTTGGCGCGCGCTCGCGGCCCCCAAGCGCCCGCTACTCGTGCTGGCGCGCATGGGCACCGGCACGTTCGGCGGCATCTCGGCGGTCTACGCCTTCACCCATCTGCCGATGGCCGAGGCCTATTCGCTGATCTTCCTCCTGCCGGTCTTCGTGGCGGTTCTGTCCGGCCTCTTCCTCAAGGAGGTCGTTGGCCTGTCGCGCTGGGTGGCGCTGCTCGGCGGTCTGGCGGGCGTGATGCTCGTGGTGCGGCCCGGCTTCAACGCGCTGACGCTCGGCCATCTCGCGGCGCTCGCCTGCGCCTTTTCCGGCGCGCTCACGTCCATCCTGCTGCGCCAGCTCGGGCCGACCGAGAAGCGCCTGACGCTGGTCGGCGCCGTGCTGGTCGCGGCGACGGTGGTGAACGGCGTCCTGATGATCCCGAGCTTCGTCGCGCCGACGGCCGCGCACTGGCCAATCCTCGTCGCCGGGGGTCTCGCGGCCGGCATCGGGCACATCGCGATGGTGACGGCGGCGCGTCTGGCGCCGGCGAGCCGCATCGCCCCGGCGCAGTACAGCCAGATCGTCTGGGCCGCGATCCTCGGCGCCGCGATCTTCGGCGAGTTTCCCGATCCGATCGCGGTGGCGGGCATGGCGCTCGTCGGCTTCTGCGGCGTAATGACGCTCAGTGGCGGCGACGCGGCCGCGGCGAAGCCCGCCCGAAACCGCTTCCTGCGGCTGCGCAAGGCCTGATCTCTCGCGTCTTCCGGGGTTTGAAGGGCTCGTCGCATCTGCGGCGGGCCCTTCGTTTTTGCACTGCCGCACGGCCTGCTTGCGCTGTCGTATCCAGCTACTACCCGGCCGTTTGCGTCGCGCCCTAGGCTGAGGGTCAGGGACGGGCGCCCGCCAGATGGGGTCGGCCAAGGCAGGGAAGCAGACAGCGTGGCGAAGCTCATCCATTCGATGATCCGGGTTCTCGACGAGGCGCGCTCGCTCGCCTTCTACGAGGCGGCCTTCGGGCTTGAGGTCGCCGACCGCATCGCGTTCGACGGGTTCACGCTGATCTACATGAGCAACGCCGAGAGCGGCTTCGAGCTGGAACTCACCGTCAACGGGGGCCAGTCCGGCCCTTACGATCTCGGCAATGGCTACGGCCATCTGGCGGTGTCGGTGGAGGATCTCGAGGCCGAGCACGCGCGGCTTCGCGCCGCCGGCCTGACGCCGAAGGACATCAAGGTGCTGAACGCCCCCGGTGGCGGCGTGGCGCGCTTCTTCTTCATCGAGGACCCCGACGGCTACAAGATCGAGGTTCTCGAGCGCGGCTGGCGCTTCCGCTAGCGGCGTCGACCACGAGGCGAGGGGCCGCCGGCGCCGGGAGGCGTCGATCCGGCCGGCCCCCGAACGGGAGGACGGGCATGATCGAGATGCAGCAGACCGCCGGCGGGCTCTCCCGCCGCGGGTTCCTCAAGGGCGCGGCGACCGGGCTCGTCGCGATGACCATCCTGCCGAGCGGCCTCGTGACGGGGGAGGCCTTCGCGCAGATGCCGAAGGCGACGAAGCCCGAGACCTTCGCCTCGCTCGTGCAGATGTCGCGCGACTGCTACCCGCACGACCAGATTCCCGACAAGCACTACGCCACCGCCGTCGAGATCATCGACGAGGCCGCGCGCGGCTCGCCCGACCAGCTCGACCTTCTGGAAAGCGGCATGGCGGCGCTGAACCGGGCGGCAGCGGCCGCCCACGGCGTGCCCTACGCGCAGGTGAAGGCCGAGGCCGACCGGGTGGCGCTGCTCAAGGCCATCGAGCCCGAGCCCTTCTTCCAGAAGGTGCGCGGCAATCTCGTGGTCGGGCTCTACAACCAGAAGGATCTCTGGCCGGTCTTCGGCTACGAGGGCTCGTCCTTCGACAAGGGCGGCTATCTCGAACGCGGCTTCGACGACATCGACTGGCTCGCCTGAGCGGCCCGCCGCCGTTTCCATCTTTCATCCAGCAAGCGCCCGCAGACCCAACCTCGTGAGACGAAAAAGACGAGGACGGACCCCGACGGGCGGGGAGGAGTTCGACCATGCCCGCACCCTACGATCTCAACGACGACGCCGTGTTCGTCATCGTCGGCTCCGGCGCCGGCGGCGGAACGCTCGGCACGCAACTCGCCCTCAAGGGCATCGACACCGTCATCCTCGAAGCCGGCCAGCGGCACGAGACCTGGGACTTCATCAATGACGAGTGGGACAGCTTCGCCCAGCTCGCCTGGACCGACAAGCGGATGACGTCGGGCTCCTGGGAGATCACCAAGAGCTTCCCGAACCTGCCGGCCTGGATCGTCAAGGCGGTTGGCGGCTCGACGGTTCATTGGGCCGGCGCCTCGCTGCGCTTCCAGGAGCACGAGTTCAAGACGCGCACCCATTACGGCGAACTCGCCGGCGCCAACCTCCTTGACTGGCCCGTCGACCTCCAGGAGATGGAGCCCTGGTATGCGCAAGCGGAGACGCGCATGGGCGTGACGCGCACCAACGGCATTCCGGGACTGCCCGGCAACAACAACTTCAAGGTGCTGGAGGCCGGCGCCCGCAAGATCGGCTACAAGGAAGTCCACACCGGCAACATGGCGATCAACTCCGAGCCGCGCGACGATCGCGGCTCGTGCATGCAGCTCGGCTTCTGCTTCCAGGGCTGCAAGTCCGGCGCCAAATGGTCGACGCTGGTGGCCGAGATCCCGAAGGGCGAGGCGACCGGCAGGCTGGAGGTGCGCCCGAGCTGCCAGGTGCTGCGCATCGAACACGACGAGTCAGGCAAGGTGACGGGCGTCGTCTATGCCGATGCCGACGGCGTCGAGCAGCGCCAGAAGGCGCGTGCCGTGGCGGTGGCTGGCAACTCGATCGAGAGCCCGCGCCTCCTCCTCAACTCGCATTCCGCGAAATTTCCCGACGGTCTCGCGAACTCCTCGGGGCAGGTGGGGCGCAACTACATGCGCCACACCACGGGCACGGTCTACGGCCTCTTCGACAAGCCGGTGCATATGTACCGGGGCACCACGATGGCCGGCATCGTGCGCGACGAGGCGCGCCACGACACGAGCCGCGGCTTTGCCGGCGGCTACGAGTTCGAGACGCTGTCGCTCGGCCTGCCCTTCATGGCCGCCTTCCTCGACCCGCTGAAATGGGGGCGCGACTTCTCCGACGCGCTCGACAATTACAAGAACCTCGCGGGCATGTGGATCGTCGGCGAGGACATGCCGCGCGAGGACAACCGCATCACGCTGGCCGAGGAGAAGGACGCCTTCGGCATGCCCGTCGCCTCCGTCCATTTCGACGACCACGAGAACGACACGGCGATGCGCGACCACGCCTACCGGCAGGGCACCGCCATGTACGATGCGGTGGGTGCGATCCGCACCATCCACACGCCGCCCTATCCCTCCACCCACAACATGGGCACCAACCGGATGAGCGAGCGGGCGCAGGACGGCGTCGTCAACCGCTTCGGCCAGACGCACGACATCCCCAACCTCTTCGTGTCCGACGGCTCGCAGTTCACCACGGGCGCCGCCGAGAACCCGACGCTGACGATCGTGGCGCTGGCGCTGCGCCAAGCCGACCACATCGCCGGGCGCATCGGGCGCGGCGAGTTGTAGGCGGCATTCTGCCGGCCCGCGCAACGCGGGCGGCAGCGTCGCTCGCCGTGTTGCACGCCGGGCCCTCGATCCCGGTCGCCGCTCGCGGCGGCCGGGCTCCGCGACGACGACGGTCGGTGTCCGCTCGCCGTGCCGGGACCGTGCGCGGCTCCTCCCCGCCTGCGGCCCCGGTCGTCGTCGCCCGAACCTCGCAACGGGCGCAAGGCGGAGACGGCCGCGCGCTCATCGCCAGTCCTCATCCCATTCCCGCACGAAACCCGGAACGACCCATGATCCCGCAGGCCCGCATTCTCGTCGCCGCGACCGCTCTTCTGCTCGGCGCGTCCGCCAGCGGCGCGGACGCCGCCGACCACGTCGTGAAGATGCTCAATCTCGGCGCGAAGGGGCCGATGGTGTTCGAGCCCGACTTCGTGACGGCCGCGCCCGGCGACACCGTCACCTTTGTGCCGACCCAGCCCGGCCACAATGTCGAGGGCATCAAGGGCATGCTGCCGGACGGCGTCGCACCGTTTCGCGGCGACTTCAACAAGCCCTACACGCTCAGCGTCACCACGGAGGGGCTCTACGGCGTGAAGTGCACGCCGCATTACGGGATGGGCATGGTGGCGCTGGTCGTGGTCGGCGCACCCGCCAACCTCGATGCCGCGAAGGCGGTGAAGCATCCCGGCAAGGCGCAGCCGGTCTTCGCCGAACTGCTGGCGCAGGCCGGCGCGAACTGACGTCGGCTTCGGACAGCAAGGGGGCCGAGCCGGAGACTCGGGAGCCCACGGTCGGGACGGCCCGTCGCTCTATGCGCGACGATCAGGCGGCGACGCGCACGGGGGCGCGCACCGCGCCCTGGCGCTCGGCCTGCTGCAGGCAGGCGCAGCGCAGCAGCGAGGTGAAGTTGCGGGCCTCGCCATGAAGGTCGAGCACCTCGTCGTAGAGCACGGTCAGGAAGCGCGGCAGCGACATGCCCTGCGAGCGCGCCAGCTCCTCCAGAGCCCGCCAGTACACCGCTTCGAGCCGGATCGAGGTCGCGTGGCCGCCGAGCCGCACCGAGCGCGTCTCGCTCTCGTATTCCGCCACCGGGATCCCCGAAAACAGATGGCACATGGTCGATCCCTTCCGCCCTGGAATCATTCCAGTATGGGAACTTTGCGGCTCGATACAATCGGCGTCTCGTGCTGCATTGCAACGGCGAGCGAGTTCGCGTTCACTCCCACCCCGGGTTCGGCAATCGGGGGAACGACATGGCGATTCGCAAGATTCTGGTGGCCAACCGGTCGGAAATCGCCATCCGCGTGTTCCGCGCGGCGAACGAACTCGGCATCAAGACGGTGGCGATCTGGGCCGAGGAGGACAAATACGCCCTCCACCGCTTCAAGGCCGACGAGAGCTACCCGATCGGGCGCGGCGCGCATCTCAAGCGCGATCTCGGGCCGATCGAGAGCTACCTGTCGATCGAGGAGGTGATCCGGGTCGCGAAGCTCTCGGGCGCCGACGCCATCCATCCCGGCTACGGCCTCCTGTCGGAGAGCCCGGAATTCGCCGATGCCTGCGCAGAAGCCGGCATCACCTTCATCGGCCCGACGCCCGACACGATGCGCCGCCTCGGCAACAAGGTCGCCGCGCGCAATCTCGCGATCGAGGTGGGCGTGCCCGTGGTGCCCGCCACCGAGCCGCTGCCGGACGACATGGAGGAGGTGCGCCGCCTCGCCGGGACCGTCGGCTACCCCATCATGCTGAAGGCCTCCTGGGGCGGGGGCGGGCGCGGCATGCGCGCCATTCGCGCGCCGCAAGATCTCGCCCGAGAGGTGACCGAGGCCAAGCGCGAGGCGATGGCCGCCTTCGGCAAGGACGAGGTCTATCTCGAAAAGCTGGTGGAGCGTGCCCGCCACGTCGAGGTGCAGATCCTCGGCGACACGCACGGCACGGTGGTCGATCTCTTCGAGCGCGACTGCTCGATCCAGCGCCGCAACCAGAAGGTCGTGGAGCGCGCCCCCGCGCCCTATCTCGACGACGCCCAGCGCCGCGAGCTCTCGGCCTATGCGCGCAAGATCTGCGCGGCCACGGCTTACGTCGGCGCCGGCACGGTCGAGTTCCTGATGGATGCCGATACCGGCGCCTTCTACTTCATCGAGGTGAACCCGCGCATCCAGGTCGAGCACACCGTGACCGAGCAGGTGACGGGCATTGACATCGTCAAGGCGCAGATCCACATCCTCGACGGCCACGCGATCGGAACGGCCGGATCGGGCGTGCCGCGCCAGGAGGACATCCGCCTCAACGGCCACGCCCTCCAGTGCCGCATCACCACCGAAGACCCCGAGCACAATTTCATTCCCGACTACGGGCGCATCACCGCCTATCGCGGCGCCACCGGCTTCGGCATCCGGCTCGACGGCGGCACGGCCTATTCGGGCGCCATCATCACGCGCTTCTACGATCCGCTCTTGGAAAAGATCACGGCGTGGGCGCCCTCGCCGGAGGAGGCGATCGCGCGCATGCACCGGGCGTTGCGCGAGTTCCGCATCCGCGGCGTGGCGACCAACCTCACCTTCCTCGAAGCGATCATCACGCACCCGGCCTTTGCCGACAACAGCTACACGACGCGCTTCATCGATACGACGCCCGAGCTCTTCGCGCAGGTGAAGCGCCGCGACCGAGCCACCAAGCTTCTGACCTATCTCGCCGACGTCACCGTCAACGGCCATCCCGAGACGCGCGGACGCCCCAAGCCCCCGGCCGACGCGCGCCGCCCGCTGGCGCCGGTCTTCGACGCGCCCGTCCGGCCGGGCTCGCGCCAGCGCCTCGACGAACTCGGGCCGAAGGGCTTCGCCGCCTGGATGCTCGCGCAGAAGCCCGTCCTCGTCACCGACACGACGATGCGCGACGGGCACCAGTCGCTGCTCGCCACCCGCGTGCGCACCCACGACATCGCCGGCATCGCCGACGCCTACGCCCGCGCGCTGCCTGAGCTTCTGTCGCTGGAATGCTGGGGCGGCGCCACCTTCGACGTCGCCATGCGCTTCCTCACCGAGGATCCGTGGGAGCGCCTCGCGCTGATCCGCGAGCGCGCCCCCAACATCCTCCTGCAGATGCTACTGCGCGGCTCCAACGGCGTCGGCTACACCAACTATCCCGACAACGTCGTGAAGCAGTTCGTCCACGAGGCAGCCAAGGGCGGCGTCGATCTCTTCCGGGTGTTCGACTGCCTGAACTGGGTGGAGAACATGCGCGTCTCCATCGACGCGGTGCTGGACGAGGGCAAGCTCGTCGAGGGCGCGATCTGCTACACCGGCGACCTCTTCGACCCTGAGCGCTCGAAATACGACCTGAAATACTACGTGGCGCTCGCCAAGGAGATGGAGCGCGCCGGGGCGCACATTCTCGGCCTCAAGGACATGGCGGGCCTTCTAAAGCCGGCGGCCGCGCGGGTGCTGGTGAAGGCGCTGAAGGAGGAGGTGGGCCTGCCCGTCCACTTCCATACGCACGACACGTCCGGCATCGCGGCGGCCACGATTCTCGCCGCGGTGGAGGCGGGCGTCGATGCGGTGGATGCGGCGATGGACGCGCTCTCGGGCAACACCTCGCAGGCCTGCCTCGGCTCGGTGGTCGAGGCGCTGCGCGGATCGGAGCGCGATCCCGACCTCGACGGCGACGCCATCCGGCGGATCTCCTTCTACTGGGAGGCCGTGCGCACGCAATATGCCGCCTTCGAGAGCGACCTCAAGGGACCGGCCTCGGAGGTTTATCTCCACGAGATGCCGGGCGGCCAGTTCACCAACCTCAAGGAGCAGGCTCGTTCGCTCGGGCTGGAGACGCGCTGGCACGAGGTGGCGCAGACCTATGCCGACGCCAACCGCATGTTCGGCGACATCGTGAAGGTGACGCCCTCCTCGAAGGTCGTCGGCGACATGGCGCTGATGATGGTGGCGCAGGACCTCACCGTCGCCGACGTCGAGAGCCCCACGCGCGACATCGCCTTCCCGGATTCGGTGGTGGCGATGCTGCGCGGCGATCTCGGCCAGCCCCCCGGCGGTTGGCCGGAAGGGTTGCAGAAGAAGGCGCTGAAGGGCGAGACGCCGATCACGGTGCGGCCGGGCTCGCTCATCCCCGACGCCGACCTCGCCGCCGAACGCACCGCCATCGCGGAGAAGCTCGGGCGCAAGGTGAGCGACGCCGAATTCGCCTCGTTCCTGATGTACCCGAAGGTCTTCACCGACTTCGCGCTGGCCGCCGAGACCTACGGCCCGGTGTCGACGCTGCCGACGCCGAACTATTTCTACGGCATCGGCACGGAGGAGGAGATCCTCGTCGATCTCGAGCCCGGCAAGACGCTGGTGATCCGCTGCCTCGGCACCGCCGACACCGACGAGAAGGGCAAGAGGACCGTGTTCTTCGAGCTCAACGGCCAGCCGCGCCGGGTGAAGGTGCCCGACCGCTCCAACGCGGGCGGCAGTGCGGCGCGGGCGAAGGTCGAGCCGGGCAACGCCGCCCATGTCGGCGCGCCCATGCCCGGCGTCGTCTCGACGCTGGCGGTCGCACCCGGCCAGTCGGTGAAGGCCGGCGACGTGCTCCTCTCCATCGAGGCGATGAAGATGGAGACGGCGCTCCATGCCGAGCGCGACGGCGTGGTCGAGGCCGTGCACGTGCGCACCGGCGACCAGATCGACGCCAAGGACCTTCTGGTCGTCTTCGCGCCCTGAGACGCAGGAGCCCTGCGGCGGGGCGCTCGCCCCGCCGGCCCGGCGCCCCATCTCCACTGGCTTGCGGCGCCGCTCGACGGGTGCCCCCGAGAGGAGACCGCCCGATGACTGCCGAACGCCCTGCGCCCCCGGCTTCGTCCGATGCCCCGCCCGTGGTGTCGGCGAAGGATGCCGCTCCGCCCGAGGCGGCGAAGATCGCCCTCGAATATCTGTCCGGCAAAGTGAAGAAGCCGGCGGGCGACGTGCTGCTCCTGTCGGTTCTGGCCGGCGCCTACATCGCCTTCGGGTCGATCCTCTACATCGTCACCTCGGCGGGCGGGGGCGCCTATTCCGGGCCGCAGCACCTGATCGCCGGCGCGAGCTTCGCGGTCGGCCTCGTGCTCGTGGTGATCGCCGGCGCCGAACTCTTCACCGGCGACACGATGCTGGTGATCAACCGGATGCGCGACACGCTGGACGCCGCCACGATGTGGCGCTTCTGGGCGCTCGTCTACGGCGGCAACCTCGTCGGCGCGCTGCTGATCGCCGCGCTCTTCGTGGCGGCGGGCGGCCACATGCCGGGCGAGGGGGCGGTCGGTCTCAGCGCGCTCGAGATCGCCGCCACCAAGACGGGCAAGGGCTGGGTGGCGCTGCTCGCCGGCGGCATCCTCGCCAACATGCTGGTGTGCCTCGCGATCTGGGTGACGCAGGCCGCCCGCACCGTGCCCGGCAAGATCCTGGCGCTGCTGCTGCCCGTCGCCGCCTTCGTCGCCGCCGGCTTCGAGCACTCGGTCGCCAACATGTCGATCATCCCGATCGCGCTTCTGGTGAAGGCCTTCGCCGCGCCCGAGTTCTGGACGGGAATTTCCCACACCGCCGCCGATTTTCCGACGGTGACGCTCGGCGGCTTTGTCAGAAACCTCGTCGTCGTCACCCTCGGCAACATTTTCGGCGGCGCCTCGATCGGCCTGTCCTACTGGTTCGCCTATCTGAAGAAGCGCGACGCCTGACAAGCACGAATGGGTTGCGCCCTGCCGTTCAATCATGCAAGATCGTGCAGAAACCGATCCAAACGGGTAAAATGATGGCCGGCACCCTCCTTACGCGCCAGCGCCAGAGCCTGCTCGCCGAGCGTCTCGCGCGGGACGGGCGCGTGGTGGCGAACGAGATCGCGCGCGAACTCGGCATCTCCGACGACACGGTGCGGCGCGACCTTCGCGAGATGGCGGCGGCCGGTCTCTGCGAGCGCGTCTATGGGGGCGCGCTGCCGCTCGCGCCGCAGACCGGCACGCTGGCGGAACGGCGCGACCAGATGGCCGGCGCCAAGGAGCGCCTCGCCGCCGCCGCCGTGCCGCTCATCGGGGAGGGCGCCACGATCTTCGTCGATGCCGGCTCCACCAACGCGGCGGTGGCCGCGGCGCTCGGGTCCGTGCGCCGGCTGACCCTTCTCACCAATTCGCCGGCG
This sequence comes from Aureimonas pseudogalii, assembly GCF_014196835.1. Taxonomy (GTDB): domain Bacteria; phylum Pseudomonadota; class Alphaproteobacteria; order Rhizobiales; family Rhizobiaceae; genus Aureimonas; species Aureimonas pseudogalii. The sequence continues at coordinate 1,190,121 of NZ_JACIEK010000001.1, read as the reverse complement.
GTGGCGCTGGCCGTGCCCACTGCTCCCGGCATCGAGACGCTGCTCGTCGGCGGGCGCTACGATCCCGCGCTCGGCGCGTGCCTCGGCAGCCGGGCGCTGCGCGAGGCCGGCGAGTTCCACGCCGATCTCATGATTCTCGGCGCCTGCGGGGTCGACGCGGAGGCGGGCGTCACCGCCTTCAGCCAGGACGAGGCCGAGTTCAAGCGCCGCGTCGCGGAGGGCGCGCGCGCCGTGATGGTGGTCGCCACCGCCGACAAGCTGCGCACCGCTGCCCCGTTCCGCGTGCTGGCGCCCGGCCGGCTCACCCATCTCGTCACGCAGGCGTCCGGCGATCCTGCGACGCTGCGGGCCTTCGAGGCCGCCGGCACGACGGTCCACCGCATCGCCGACGCCTGACCGCCGTCCCGTTCCCGCGTTCACGCCCATTTCGAATCTCTCGCGAAAGCGTCCGTTCTCCCATGAAGATCCCCGCCTCGTTCCCGCCGAGCCGCCGCGCCGTGTCGCTCGCCTTCCTCGCCAACGGCTTCGTGATGGGCAACTGGACCCCGCAGGTGCCCGTGCAGGCCGAGCGCCTCGGGCTCGACGAGGCGCGCCTCGGGCTTCTGATCCTCGTGATCGGCATCGGCGCCATCGTCGCCATGCCGCTCGTCGGCGCCGCCGTCTCGCGCTTCGGCTCGCGCCGCCCCGTGCTTGTGCTGCAGGCGCTCCTCGCCTTCGCGCTGCCGCTGCTGACGCTCGCGCCCAATCCCACGGCCGCGGCGGTCGCGGTGTTCTTCTTCGGCATGACCATGGGCGGCATGGACGTCGCGATGAACGCCAACGCCGTCTCGGTGGAGCGGCGCCTGCCGAAGGCGATGATGTCGTCCTGCCACGGCTTCTGGTCGATCGGCGGTTTTGCCGGCGCCTTCGTCGGCGGCCCGCTCATCGCCGCGCTCGGCCCCTTCGGCCACACGGTTCTGGTCGGGCTGGTGCTTCTCGCCGCGCTGGTGCCCGTCTCGCGGGCGCTGCGCGAGGACCGCGACGACCGCCCCGCCGTAGCCGACGCCGCATCGGAGGGAGCTCCGGCGGGTCGCAGCCCGACACGCGGCGCCGCGGCCCTCGCCGCCGTGGCGATCGGCGGCTGCGCGCTGTTCGGCATGGTGCCGGAAGGCGCGGCGATCGACTGGAGCGCGATCTACCTGCGCCAGGATCTCGGCGCCGACATCGCCACTTCGGGCTTCGCCTTCGCCGCCTTTTCGGCGACCATGGCGCTCTTCCGCTTCCTCGGCGACGGCATCCGCGACCGGCTGGGGGCGGTGGGCACGGTGCGCGTCTCCGTCGCCTTCGGCATCGCAGGGCTTCTCGTCATCGCGCTGGCGCCGGGCCTCGCCTTCGCGCTGCTCGGCTTCGCCATTCTCGGCGTCGGCCTGTCGAACCTCGTGCCCGTCGCCTTCTCGGCGGCCGGCAACATCGAGGGCCTGAAGCCGGGCATCGCCATCTCGATCGCCACGACGATCGGCTATAGCGGCATTCTCATCGCGCCTTCGGCGATCGGCTTCTTCGCAGGGCGCTTCGGCTTCCCGCCGGTGTTCCTGGCGCTCTCGGCCTGCCTCGTCGTGATCTTCCTGCTCTCGAACCTCATGCGCGGCGCCGACCGGGCCGCCGGGGCGCATGCGCGCGAGACGGTGGCGGCGGAGTGATCCGCCGCCCTTCTTGGGATGTCGTCAGATGCGGCCGAGAAGCAGCAGCACGAGGACCACCACGAGCAGGAAGCCCAGGATGCCGCTCGGCCCGTAGCCCCAGGAGCGCGAATGGCCCCAGGACGGCAGCGCGCCAACCAGCAGCAGAATGAGGACGATGAGAAGAATGGTGCCGAGGGTCATGGGGGACTCCGAGTGAAAACGCGTTCCTTCGCGTTCACAACCCGGTGAGAAACCACCCGGTTCCCTTCATCCGCATCCTTTTGTCGCAGGCCCGTGAGCGGGGGCGGGAGTTCAGATCAGGATCGTCACCCATCCGAGCACCACGACCGTGAAGGCAAGCGCGAAGCCGATCGCCGGACGGGCGCTCCAGCTGCGCGACCAGGGCCAGACCGGCGCGAGCGCGGCGGTCATCACGAGACAGAAAAGGGCGAGGGCGGGGCCGATTGGCACGAAACCTCCGGAAGGGGAAGCGGACGGGCCGCGATGTGCCAGCCGCGCGCCTCCCGATCAAGCCGCGCGGCGTCATGCTCGCGACAAGTTGCGGGTGTTGAAACGCGGCGACGGGCGACGCGACGCCGCCGCCTCTATGATCGAGGCGCGGGGCGCTGTAGACCTTGCCCGCCTGGCGGGGCGTCGTTTCGCCCGCCCGGACCCGCCGCCCAACCGGACCTTCCGCCGATGAACCTGCAAGCCCCCCTCGAACCCGTTCTCGTGGATCCGCTGCCGCGCCGCGGCACCGTGGCGGTGGATGTCGGCGGCGTCCTCGTCGGCGGCGCGGCGCCCGTGGTGGTGCAGTCGATGACCAACACCGACACGGCCGACGTCGACGGCACCGTGCGCCAGGTCGCCGATCTCGCGCGGGCGGGCTCGGAGATCGTGCGCATCACGGTGGACCGCGACGAGGCCGCCGCCGCCGTGCCGCGCATCCGCGAGCGGCTCGACCGGCTCGGGGTCACCGTGCCGCTGGTCGGCGACTTCCACTATATCGGCCACAAGCTGCTGGCCGATCATCCCGCCTGCGCGGCCGCGCTCGCCAAGTACCGCATCAATCCCGGCAATGTCGGCTTCAAGGACAAGAAGGACCGGCAGTTCGTGGAGATCGTCGAGATGGCGATCCGGCACGACAAGCCGGTGCGCATCGGTGTCAACTGGGGCTCGCTCGACCAGGAACTGTTGACGCGGCTGATGGACGCCAACTCGGCGCTGGCCAGCCCGCTGCCGGCGCGCGACGTGATGCGCGAGGCGATCGTCCAGTCGGCGCTCCATTCCGCTGCGCTCGCCGAGGAGACGGGCCTGGCGCGCGAGCGCATCATTCTCTCGGCCAAGGTCTCCAACGTCCAGGATCTCATCGCCGTCTACCGGGATCTCTCGCGCCGCACCGACCATTGCATCCATCTCGGCCTCACCGAGGCCGGCATGGGCTCGAAGGGCATCGTCGCCTCGGCGGCGGCGATGGGCATCCTCCTGCAGGAGGGCATCGGCGACACGATCCGCGTGTCGCTGACGCCCGAGCCCGGCGGCGACCGCACGCGCGAGGTGCAGGTGGCGCAGGAGATCCTGCAGACGATGGGATTCCGCCAGTTCATCCCGATCGTCGCGGCGTGCCCGGGCTGCGGGCGCACCACCTCGACCCTCTTCCAGCAACTCGCCGAGACCATTCAGACCGACATCCGCACCAACATGCCGCTCTGGCGCGAGCGCTATCCCGGCGTCGAGGCGATGACGGTGGCCGTCATGGGCTGCATCGTCAACGGGCCCGGCGAATCCAAGCACGCCGACATCGGCATCTCGCTGCCCGGCACCGCCGAGGTGCCCTCGGCGCCCGTCTACATGGACGGCGTGAAGGTGGCGACGCTGCGGGGGGCGCGCATCGCCGAGGATTTCCACGAGATGGTGCGCCAGTACATCGACCGCCGCTTCGGGCGCCCGGCCGCGCTCGCCGGCACCGCCGCCGCCGAATGAGGCTCGGCGCATGAGGCGGGTCCTTGCGGCCGCATTGTTTCTCGCGGCGGCGCTGGTCGCCCTGCCGGCAGCCGCCGAGCAGCCGGAGAAGGCGTCGGACCCGCGCGTCGGCGCGATCTGCGATCTCATCGCCGAGAATGCCGGCAAGGTCGGCATGCCCCCGGAGTTCTTCGCCCGCCTGATCTGGAAGGAATCGCGCTTCGACGAGAGCGCCCGCTCGCCGGTGGGGGCGCAGGGCATCGCCCAGTTCATGCCCTACACGGCGCGGGAGCGCGGTCTCGCCGACCCCTACGACAAGGGGCAGGCGATCTACCATTCCGCCACGTATCTGCGCGATCTCAGGGCCGAGCTCGGCTCCTGGGGTCTGGCGGCCGCGGCCTACAATGGCGGTATCAACCGCGTGAAGCGCTGGATGAACGCTGGCGGGCGCCTGCCCTACGAGACCGAGGACTACGTGCTCTCGATCACCGCGCAGCCCGCCGCCTGGTTTCGCGACGAACGCCGTGAGGCCGAGGTAACGCCGCTGGTGAAGGATCTCGACTTCGCCAGCGCCTGCCGCAAGCTGCCGATCCTCTCGACACGCGCAGTCTTCGCGGCGGCGGAATCGGCGCCGATGCGCCCCTGGGGCGTGCAGGTGGCCGGCCACCCGAACGAGGCGATCGCCGTGCGTCTCTATCGAAAGTTGCAGGACCGCTATCCCGGCGTTCTCGGCGGCGTCGAGCCGATCGTGATGCGCACCCGCCCGATCTCCGGCCCCCGCCGCATCACCGCCGTGCGCATCGGAGCCAACTCGCGCGGCGAGGCCAACGGCTTCTGCACCAAGTTCCGCGCCGCCGGCGGCGACTGCGTGGTGATGCGCAACTGACGGGGAGTTGGCGGAATTGCATCTTCCGAGCGGCGATCGGCGACGGCCTCTCTCGCAGAGCGAGGTTTCGGGGCGAGACGCAGTTCGCTACAACGGCGAACCATGACCACCGCCCACCCCGCGACCGCCTTCGGCGGACCCATCATCCTGTTCGACGCCGAGTGCGTGCTGTGCTCGGCCAACGCCCGGTTCGTGCTGGAGCGAGATCGCGCCGGTCTCTTTCGCCTCGCGTCGATGCAGGGCGAGGTCGGCCAGGCGCTTTACCGGCGGCATGGCATGGACCCGAACGATCCGGCGAGCATGCTCGTGGTGGAAGGCGATCGGATGCGCCGCGACAGCGACGCCGTTCTGAGCATCTACGAACGGCTCGGCTTTCCTTGGGCGCTCATGCGGATCTTCCGGATCGTACCGGCCTTCGCGCGCGATCCCGTCTACCGCGTCGTCGCACGGAACCGCTACCGCCTGTTCGGTCGACGCGACAGCTGCTGGGTCGCGCCGCAACGCTTCCGGGATCGCATCCTTTGACGGGTTCCCCCGTCGCGCCTTTGCCGGTGTCTGAAGGACACTCGATCGCATGAGGGTTCTGATCCTGGGCGGCTACGGCGTGTTCGGTGGACGGCTCGTCGAGCTGCTGCAGGATGTCGGCGATCTCGAACTCGTTCTCTGCGGCCGGAGTTGGGAGCGCGCACAAGCCTTCTGCGCGTCGTATCGAGGCATCGCGCATGTCGAGCCTCTGGGCCTCGACCGCGCCGACATCCTGCAGGCTTTGCGCAGCCGAAGGCCCGATCTCGTGGTGGACGCCTCCGGTCCGTTTCAGGACTACGGCGCCCATCCATACCGCGTGATCGAAGCGTGCATCGAGGCGGGCGTCGACTATCTCGATTTCGCCGACGCGGCGGATTTCGTCTTCGGCGTCTCCCGCTTCGACGCACAGGCGAAGGCCGCAGGCGTCGTCGTCCTGTCCGGCGTCAGCAGCTTTCCCGTGCTGACCGCGGCGGTGCTGCGCCGGATGGCCGCCACCATGGACATTCGCGTCGTCGAGGGCGGCATCGCGCCTTCGCCCTATGCCGGGATCGGCTTAAACGTGATGCGGGCGGTGTTGGGATATGCGGGCGGACCGGTGAAGCTGCTGCGCGCCGGCCAGCCCTTCGAGGGCCGCGGCCTGACGGAGAGCCGTCGCTTCACGGTGGCCGTTCCCGGTCACCTGCCTCTGCGCAATCTCCGCTTCTCTCTGGTCGACGTGCCCGATCTCCAGGTTCTCCCACCGGAGCATCCGTCGATGACCGACATCTGGATGGGCGCCGGTCCGGTCCCGGAATCTTTGCATCGCTTGCTGAACCTCCTCGCCAAGGCCAGAGCCCTGTTCGGCCTTCCGGCTCTCGCACCGTTCGCAACGCTGTTCCATGCGGTGTTGAAGCGGGCGCGGTTCGGCGCGCATCGCGGCGGCATGTTCGTGTCCGTTTCCGGCAGTTCGGGCGATCGTCCCGTCGTGCGCAGCTGGCATCTTCTGGCGGAAGGCGACGACGGACCGCTCATTCCTTCGATGGCGATCGAGGCTTTGATCCGCAAGAGGCTGCGCGGCGAGAGGCCGGGTGTGGGCGCCAGATCGGCGGTTCACGCGCTGGAGCTCGAGGACTACGAGGCCCTGTTCGAACGCCGCCGGATCGTCTCCGGCTTTCGCGACGAGGGCGAGGGCGACACGATATACAGAGCGATTCTCGGATCCGCTTTTCAGGCACTGCCTGCGGCTTTGAGAGATATCCACGGCGCATCCGCTTCGCGCCGCTGGATGGGCTCGGCCGACGTGACACGAGGGAGCGGGATGATCGCGCGTCTCCTGTGTGCGGCCTTCCGCTTCCCGCATGCGGCGCGCAATGTTCCGGCGATCGTCACCTTCTCGCCGACGCCCGCAGGCGAGCTATGGACCCGGCGCATCGGCAGCCGGACGTTTCGCTCGCTCCAGTCGGCGGGAACGGGACGGGATCGTCATCTTCTGGTCGAACGATTCGGGGTCGCCCGTTTCTCGATCGCTCTCGTACATGAGGGATCACGCCTCAGGTTCGTTCCCCGGCGATGGTCGATCGGACACATCCCGATGCCGGGATGGCTGCTGCCGAGCGGCGAGACGTTCGAGACCGAGCGCGACGGGCGGTTTGCCTTCGACGTCACCATTCGGGTGCCGATCGTCGGCTTGGTCGTCGCCTATCGCGGGACCCTGACGCCGGAAGCGGCGACGACCGATGCGACGGGTGGCGGCGAAATCGCTACCGTCAGCTGAAACCGCTGGCCCGTCCATGCTCGAGTCGGACACCGCTCGGTGGATGGCCGGAGATTCAAACCCACCTCGACCTTTCGTGCCGTCTCACCGATCGCGGAACGCCACGAAACGCGCCGCCGCCTTCAGCGTCTCGGCCTTGTCGCCGTAGGATGCCAGCAGCGCCTCGGCTTCGGCCACGAGGCGTTCGAGCTCGGCGCGGGTCCAGTCCTGGCCGTGGAGGGCGGGCAGGGTCTTCTTGCCGCGGGCGGCGTCCTTGGCCGTGGCCTTGCCGAGGGTGGCGGCGTCGGCGGTCTCGTCGAGGAGGTCGTCGGCAAGCTGGAAGGCGAGGCCGACGATCTCGCCGAACCGGCGTAGGCGCGCGCGGTCCGCCTCCGGGGCGCCGGCGAGGATCGCGCCGGACTCGGCGGCGAAGGCGATGAGCGCGCCGGTCTTCATCGCCTGCATGCGGCGGATGGCGGGCTCGTCCAGCGCCTGTCGTTCGGCTTCGAGATCCAGCGCCTGCCCGCCCGCCATGCCCGCCGCCCCCGCTTCGCGCGACAGGAGCGCCACGAGACGCAGACGCGCCGCCGGCTCGATCGCCTCGGCTTCGGCGACGAGCCCGAAGGCCAGCGTCAGCAGCGCGTCGCCGGCGAGGATCGCGGTGGCCTCGTCGAAGGCCCGGTGCACGGTCGGCTGGCCGCGGCGCAGGTCGTCGTCGTCCATCGCCGGCAGGTCGTCGTGGACGAGCGAATAGCAGTGGATGCATTCCAGCGCCGCGCCCACCGGGGCGGCGTGGGCCGCTTCGGCGCCGAAGAGGGCGGCGCTCGCCTCGACGAGAAAGGGCCGCAGCCGCTTGCCGCCGCCGAGCGCCCCGTGGCGCATCGCCGCCAGCAGCCGCTCGGGCGCGCCCGAGAGCAGCGGATGGGCCTCGGAGAGAGCATGCGCGAACGTCGTCTCCATGCGCAGCGCCGCATCCTGGAGCGCGGCGTCGAAGCGGGAAGGGGCCATGGCGGGGGTCCGGATTTCGGCGGGAAGACAGGGCAAGCGTCGGGGCAGGGCGTCGATCCCGTCTCTGCCCGTCCACTGGCGATCTCGCAAGGCGTCGGCGCGGTCGTTGCTCCGCTTTCCCTCGTCTTGCTATGAGGGAGGGCCTGCGACGCTTGGCGCTTTACGCGCCAAGCCGCCGCCGGCCCCTCGCGACCTCTTCCTTCGTGGAACCCCGACGCCGATGACCCGACGCCTGATCTACGGAGTGCTGTTCGCGCTCGTCTTCGTGGCCGCGATCCCGCTCGTGCTGGTGCCGATCTACGCCATTCCCGGCGTGCGCCCGGTCTCGACGCTGATGCTCGCCGAGCATTTCTCGTTCCAGCCCTTCGACCGCGAATGGACGCCGCTGTCCGAGATCTCGCCGGTTCTGGTGCGCTCGGTGATGATGTCGGAGGACGGGCAATACTGCTTCCACGGCGGGGTGGACTGGGACGCCTTGGGAACGGTGGTCGACCAGGCGGTGAACGAGGGCGAGGCGGGGCGCGGCGCCTCCACCATCCCGATGCAGACGGTGAAGAACCTCTTCCTCTGGAACGGGCGTTCCTTTGTGCGCAAGGCGCTGGAACTGCCGCTGGCGCTCTATGCCGATCTCGTCTGGCGCAAGAACCGCACGATGGAGATCTACCTCAACGTCGCCGAATGGGGCGACGGCATCTACGGCATCGGCGCCGCCTCGCGCTTCTACTTCAACCGCAGCCCGGCCCAGCTCACCGCGCGCCAGGCCGCTCTGCTGGCGGTGGCGCTGCCCTCGCCGCGCACCCGCGACCCCGCCAATCCCTCGCGCGGGCTCAACCGGCTGGCCAACGTGGTGGAGGCGCGCGCGCGCGCGGCGGGCGACTATGCGGGCTGCATCGGCTGACCGGCAAGACCCTGGCAACCCAAGAATCTCCGGCTCCGGTCTTCCCAAGACGGGGTGGGTTTGCTATGGGCACACGCGATTTCCCGTGTCTCGCGACAGGCAGGATCGATCCCGTTTTCGGATCGGCTGTCGGCCGCGTACGCCGGGATCGGCCTCTTGCAAGGATGCGGGCGGCCGGAGCCCACCCATCTGCGCAGCGGCGCGATGCCCTCACGGCGTCCGACGCCGCCGACCCCAACGGAGAGACCCATGGCCGTCCCGAAGCGAAAGACCTCCCCCTCGAAGCGCGGCATGCGCCGTTCGGCCGACGCCCTGGTCGCGCCGACCTACATCGAGGACAAGAACTCGGGCGAACTGCGCCGTCCCCACCACATCGACCTGAAGACCGGCATGTATCGCGGCAAGCAGATCCTGACGATCAAGGACAACGCCTGATTCGAAGGCCGGCTCGCTCCGTCCGGAGCGGGTCATCGAGATATGGAAAAAGGCCGGATGCGTGCGCATCTGGCCTTTTTCATTCGGGACCTGACGCGGCGTCGCGGCGAGCTTGGAGCCCGGCTCAGCCTCAGCCCTTCTTGGCGTCTAGCGCCTCCAGGCGCTTCTGCATCTCGGCGAGCTGGTCGCGCATCGCGGCGAGATCGTCGGGATCGGCGGCTTTGGGCTGCGAGGCGGCGGGCGCGCCCCGCTTGGCCGCATCCGCGCCACCCAGCGCGTTGGCCACGAACGGGTTGAACATGCCCATCGCCTCGCGGAACAGCTCGGTGTTGCGGCGCACCTGCGCCTCCATCAACTGCACGGGATTGTGCGTCGCCGTCGGGGCGCCGCGAAACGTCTCCTGCTCGCGCGAGAAGGCGGTCATCGAGCTTTCGAGATAGGCGGGGATCACCATCTGCATCTGGTCGCCGTAGAAGCGGATGAGCTGGCGCAGGAAGGTGATCGGCATCAGGTTCTGGCCGCCCTTGTTCTCCTGCTCGAAGATGATCTGCGTCAGCACCGAATGGGTGATGTCCTCGCCGGATTTGGCATCCTTGACCACGAAGTCCTCGTTGCCCTTCACCATCGCAGCGAGGTTCTCGAGCGTCACGTACATCGACGTGCCCGTGTTGTAGAGGCGGCGGTTGGCGTATTTCTTGATGACGGTGGTTTCGGTGTTGCGGGCCATCCGTTTCCTCCCCAGATGCGTGGCGCCGGGCACGTTCGCGCTGCCCTTGCGAAGAGATAGGCATAATTTCGCCTCGTTTCCAAACGCTTCGCAAGGGAACCGCAGCAATTGCGGCCGTCGTCCACCGCGGCGCACGCAAAAGCGTCGCCTAGAGCCGGGCGTGAATGGCTGACGTTGGGGCACCCGCTGTGGTTTGACAGTGCGAAGCGACCTCTGCGAAGCTGGCATTGCGGGTGCCCGGCGCCGGCCAAGAACGATTCCCGAGGCGAGGAAAGGGTCATCCCATGAGTTCCGCAGGTGCATCCATCGTGATCGTGGGCGCGGCGCGCACGCCCGTCGGCGCCTTCAACGGCGCCTTCGCCAACGTGCCCGCGCACGAACTCGGCGCGGCCGTGGTGCGCGAGGCGCTGGCGCGTGCCGGCGTCGAGGGCGCCGAGGTCGACGAAGTGATTCTGGGCCAGGTCCTGTCGGCGGGCGAGGGGCAGAACCCGGCCCGGCAGGCGGCGATGAAGGCCGGCGTTCCGAAGGAAGCCACCGCCTGGGGGCTCAACCAGCTCTGCGGCTCGGGGCTGCGCGCCGTGGCGCTCGGCATGCAGCAGATCGCGACGGGCGACGCGCGCATCGTGGTGGCCGGCGGCCAGGAGTCGATGTCGATGGCGCCGCATGCCGCGCATCTGCGCGCCGGCACCAAGATGGGCGACATGAAGCTCGTCGACACCATGCTCAAGGATGGCCTGATCGACGCCTTCAACGGCTACCACATGGGCAACACCGCCGAGAACGTCTCGCGCCAGTGGCAGATCACCCGCGAGATGCAGGACGAGTTCGCCGTGCGCTCGCAGAACAAGGCCGAGGCCGCGCAGGCTGCCGGACGCTTCCGCGACGAGATCGTGCCCTTCGTGGTGGCGAGCCGCAAGGGCGACGTGACGGTGGCCGACGACGAGTACATCAAGGCCGGCACGACGTTGGAGAAGGTGCAGAAGCTGCGCCCCGCCTTCGACAAGGAGGGCACGGTCACCGCCGCCAACGCCTCGGGCCTCAACGACGGCGCCGCCGCGCTGGTGCTGATGAGCGAAGGCGAGGCCGGCCGCCGCGGTCTGACGCCGATGGTGCGCATCGTCTCCTGGGCCACCGCGGGCGTCGATCCTGCCGTGATGGGCACCGGCCCGATCCCGGCCTCGCGCAAGGCGCTGGAGAAGGCGGGATGGCGGATCGAGGATCTCGACCTCGTGGAAGCGAACGAAGCCTTCGCGGCGCAGGCCTGCGCCGTCAACCAGGATCTCGGCTGGAACCCCGACATCGTCAACGTCAATGGCGGCGCCATCGCCATCGGCCATCCGATCGGCGCCTCCGGCGCGCGCTGCCTCAACACGCTGATCTTCGAGATGGCGCGGCGCGACGCCAGGAAGGGCCTCGCGACGCTCTGCATCGGCGGCGGCATGGGCGTCGCCATGTGCGTCGAGCGCTTTTGAGGGACTTAGCGGCGCGGGGGATCTTCCGCGCCTGAGACCCAAGGGATCGCCGGGAGGAGTGCGGCGTCGAGCCGCCGGCCGCGATCCCGCCCGCCTTTCCTCGTCAGGGTCGGGGCGGGCAATCTAAAATTCACGCCACGTCATCAGGGAGGAGCCCCATGGGCAAGGTCGCCATCGTCACGGGTGGAACGCGCGGCATCGGCGCCGCCATCGCGCGGGCGCTGAAGGAGGCCGGCCACACCGTGGTCGCCAACTATGCCGGCAACGACGCGGCGGCCGAGGCCTTCCGCGAGGAGACGGGAATTCCCGTCTTCAAGTGGGATGTCTCGTCCTATGAATCCTGCGAAGCCGGGATCCAGGCGGTGGAGGCTGCGCATGGACCGGTCGAGATCCTGGTCAACAATGCCGGCATCACGCGCGACGCGATGTTCCACAAGATGACGCCGGCGCAATGGTCGGACGTCATCAACACCAATCTCAACGGCCTGTTCAACATGACGCGGCCGCTCTGGGACGGGATGCGCGCCCGCAAATACGGCCGTATCATCAACATCTCCTCGATCAACGGCCAGAAGGGTCAGGCGGGGCAGGTGAACTATTCGGCCTCGAAGGCCGGTGACATCGGCTTCACCAAGGCGCTGGCGCAGGAGGGCGCGCGCGTCGGCATCACCGTCAACGCGATCTGCCCGGGCTACATCGGCACCGAGATGGTGCGCGCCATCGACGAAGGCGTGCTCAAGGAGCGCATCCTGCCGCAGATCCCCGTGGGCCGTCTCGGTGAGCCCGAGGAGATCGCGCGCTGCGTCGTCTTCCTCGCCTCCGACGATGCCGGCTACATCACGGGATCCACGCTGACGGTGAACGGCGGCCAGTACTTCCACTGAACCCGTGCGAGGCGACGGTCGTTCGGCCGAGGGTGTCCTCTGTCGGGCGGACGACCGCGCTTGCGCCACGAGGAACCGATCGGTGCAGCGCGGTGTTGATCTCTCCGAAGAGTGACAATTCGGGACACGAGATCCCGCTTCGGAGGACGACTGGCATGATCGGTAAGAAGTGGACCACCGCACTGGCGGCCGTTGCGTTGCTCGGCTCCGCCGCCCCCTCGCTGGCGCAGGGCATCGAGATCGGTCGCGATGGTGTGCGCCTCGTCGATCCCAACGCGCAGCGCCCCGGCGATCGCCGCGACGACCGCCGGCCGGCTCGTGAGATCGGCGAGCGCGATGCTATCCGCATCGCTCGTGCCGAGGGCGTGCGCGAAGTCGACGACGTCACGCGCACTCGCAACGCCTACCGTGTCATGGGGACGGACCGGCGTGGCGACGACATCCAAGTCGATGTCGACCGTCGCAGCGGCGACGTCATCGCCGTTCGCTGAGTTGGGCGGTATGCCCACGCAAAGATTGATGTGTGTCGGCGGCAACGGCTGACGCGAGACGTCGTTTGCGTGGTGGGCAGTTCGAGAGACCGGGTAGACCAGACGGGCGGGCGGCGACGCACCGCCCGTTTTGTCGTTTGCCGTCTTTCATCGAGGGAACCTTTGACGACCCTTCTCGATTGGAGTGGGCCCGGTTTGGTGAGACGGCCGGCGCCAGAGGAGTTCCACCGATGATCAAGTCCCTCATCCGGGCCGGCCTCGTCGCCGGCCTCGCCCTCACGAGCGTGGCGCCGTCCATGGCGCAGTCGCTCGAGATCGGGCCGAACGGCGTTCGCGTGCGACCCGACGACGATCGCCGCGGCCCGCCGCCCCCGCCCGGCTACGACGGCCCGCGTGACTACCGCGACGGCCCGCCGCCGCCCCGCCGCGAGATCGGCGAACGCGAGGCCGCCCGCATCGCCCGCTCCGAAGGCATGCGCGAGGTCGACGACGTCTACCGCCAGCGTCGCTCGATTCGCGTCGAGGGCGCCGACCGGCGCGGCCGTGACATGACCGTCATCATCGACAGCCGCTCGGGCGACGTGATCGACGTTCGCTGACCGGGACGTCCGTCGCACGAGGCACCGGCATGGCCGGCCTCGTCTTTTTTTGTGCGGCGAGGCCGATCCCGGCCCCGCCGCATTTGCGTTTCCGGTGCGCGGTCCCACCTATGGGGCGACCATGATGGATGCCTTTCACTCCCCGCGACCCGCCCGCCGCCCCGACAGCGGCCTCGATGGACGCGGCGTCACCGCCGTCCTCGGTCCCACCAACACCGGCAAGACGTTTCTCGCCATCGAGCGGATGGTCGCCCATTCCTCGGGCGTCATCGGCCTGCCGCTGCGCCTTCTGGCGCGCGAGGTCTACAGTCGCGTGGTGGAGCGGGTGGGCGTCGGCGCGGTGGCGCTGATCACCGGCGAGGAGAAGATCAAGCCGCCGAACGCGCGCTATCAGGTGTGCACGGTGGAGGCGATGCCGCGTGAGACCAAAGCCGCCTTCGTCGCCATCGACGAGGTGCAACTCGCCGCCGACCTCGAACGCGGCCATATCTTCACCGACCGCATCCTGTACACGCGCGGCACCGCCGAGACGCTGCTGCTCGGCTCCTCCACCATGCGCGGCGTGCTCGAGCGCATGCTGCCGGGCATCCAGTGCGTCACCCGGCCGCGCCTGTCACAGCTCCTCTATGCCGGCTCGAAGAAGATCACCCGCCTGCCGCGGCGCTCGGCGCTCGTCGCCTTCTCGGCCGAGGAGGTCTACGCCATCGCCGAGCTGATCCGCCGCCAGCGCGGCGGCGCGGCGGTGGTGCTGGGCGCGCTGAGCCCGCGCACCCGCAACGCGCAGGTCGAGCTCTACCAGAACGGCGAGGTCGACTTCCTCGTCGCCACCGACGCGATCGGCATGGGACTGAACCTCGACGTCGACCATGTCGCCTTCGCGCAGGACTGGAAATACGACGGCTTCCAGTATCGTCAGCTGACGCCGCCCGAGTTCGGTCAGATCGCCGGCCGCGCCGGACGCCACGTGCGCGACGGCACGTTCGGCGTCACCGGCCGCGTCGATCCGATGCCGCAGGAACTCGTCGAGCATCTGGAATCGCACACGTTCCAGCCGGTTCGCGTGGTGCAGTGGCGCTCGCGCAAGCTGGATTTCGCTTCGATCGACGCGCTCAAGCGCTCGCTCGATGTGTTGCCGCCGAGCGAGGAACTCGCCCGCGCGCTGCCCTCGGTCGATCAGCGGGCGCTGGACTTCCTGTCGCGCGACGAGGGCGTGGCGAAATGGGCGAAGGACGCGCGCAGCGTCGAGCTTCTCTGGGAGGCCTGCAAGCTGCCGGACTACCGCCGCATCGCGCCGGCCCAGCATGCCGAGATCATCGCCTCGATCTATGCCGATCTCGTGCGCCGCGGCACCGTGGCCGAGGATTACATGGCGAGCCAGGTTCGGCGCGCCGATTCCACCGAGGGCGACATCGACACGCTCTCCCAGCGCATCGCGGAGATCCGAACCTGGACTTACATTTCCCACCGTCCGGGCTGGCTGGCCGATCCGACACACTGGCAGGAAAACACCAAGGCGATCGAAGACCGCCTGTCGGACGCCTTGCACGAGCGGTTGACGAAACGCTTCGTAGACCGCAGGACAAGCGTCTTGATGAAGCGGCTGAGAGAGAACGCATTCATGGAAGCTGAAATCGGCGGCGACGGCACGGTGCTCGTTGAGGGTCACCTGGTGGGCGAGCTGCAGGGCTTCAGGTTCACGCCGGACGTGAAGTCCGACGGTCCGGATGCCAAGGCCGTTCGTGCCGCCGCGCAGAAGGCGCTGGCGGGCGAATACGACAAGCGTGCGGAGCGTTTCTTCAACGCGCCCAACGGCGACCTCGCGATGGGGTCCGACGGGCTGCTGCGCTGGCTCGGCTCGCCCGTGGCCTCGCTGACGGCGGGCGAGGATCCGCTGAAGCCACGCATCGTGATCCTCGCCGACGACCAGCTCGCCGGGCCGGCGCGCGATCGCGTCGCCCAGCGGGCCGAGCGCTTCGTCACCTATCAGGTGTCGACCGTCCTCAAGCCGCTGGTAGACCTCCAGAGCGCCGAGGGCGTCGAGGGCGCCGCCAAGGGCATCGCCTATCGGCTCTACGAGAATTTCGGCTTGCTGCAGCGGCGCGACGTCGCCGAGGAGGTGCGCTCGCTCGACCAGGAGGCCCGCGCCGCACTGCGCCGGCTCGGCGTGCGCTTTGGCGCCTACCACATCTTCCTGCCCGCCCTCGTGAAACCGGCGCCCGCCAACCTGATGACGCTGCTCTGGGGCATCGCCAACGATGGACGCGATCGTCCGGGCTTCGGTGAGGTGACGCAGCTTCTGGCGACGGGCCGCACCTCGGTGAAGCCGGATGCGAGCTTCGACCCCGTGTTCTACGGGCTCGCCGGCTACCGGGTGCTCGGCAGCCGCGCGGTGCGCATCGACATTCTCGAGCGCCTCGCCGATCTCATTCGCCCCGCGCTCGCCTGGACGCCGGGCTCCTCCAAGCGCCCGGACGGCGCCTATAACGGGCGCGAGTTCATCGTCACCCCCGCGATGATGTCGATCCTCGGCGCCACCGCGGGCGACATGGACGAGATCCTCAAGGGTCTCGGCTACCGCTCGCAGGCGATCGAGCAACGCGAGGTCGAGGCTGCCATCGCCAGCCAGGACGAGGCTGCCAGCGCAGCCGCGCGGGCCAAGGCCGCAGGATCGGCCGCGGCCGCGACCGAACCCGTTGACGCCGCTCCGATGGACGCGGCTTTGATCGAACCGGCGACCGCGACCGATGGCGGCGAGGATGTGGTGTCCGAGGCTGCTGAGGATGTGGCATCCGACGCCGCGGTGAACGAGAGCGATGCCACGCCTTCGGCCGAGAACGAGCCGGCAACGGCGGATGCGACGGTCGCCGAGCCATCGGGCAACGACGAGGACGAGGCGCCTGCTTCGGATGCGTCCGAAGCCGTCGTCGACGAGGTCGGGGTCGAGGCGACCGGCGAAGACGCCGGGTCGGCCCCCGTTGACGAACCGTCGGCAGAGAGCGAGACGGCGGCGTCCCAAGGGGAGGCCACTCCCGTCGAGGCCGCATCCGCCGAGGCCAAACCGGAAGAGCCGCCCAAGCTCGTGTTGCTGTGGCGTCCGCATCGGGGCGAGAACCGCGGGCGCCCCGCGGGGCGCGCCGGTACGCGGCCGCAGGGGCGTGGCCGCGGCGGTGCCGGGGCCGAGACGGGCGAGGCCGTCGCGGCCCCGGAGGCGCGGTCCGGCGAGCGCCGCAACGATCGTCCGCAGCGCGGCGGCGCCGCTCCGGTGCGCGCCGACGCCGAGGGGCGCCCGCGCTCCGGCGGCAAGGGCGGCGAGCGGGATCGGCGCGACGGTTCGTCGCGCGGGGAGGCGGGATCGCGCGAGGAGCGTTTCTCTCACGGTCGTGGTGGCAAGGGGGGCAAGCCCCACACGACGCATGAGCGTGATGCTGCCGGCAGCGGTGGAGAGCGGCGGGTCGAGAAGCCTCGGGCGATCGATCCGGACTCGCCCTTCGCCAAGCTGGCGGCTCTGAAGGACAAGCTCGGGAAATAGGGGACGCGAATGGCGGGATCCGAACAGCGCATCGACAAATGGCTGTTCTTCGCGCGCGTCGTCAAATCGCGCTCTCTCGCGCAGAAGCTGGCGATCTCCGGCGCCGTTCGCGTCAATCGCGAGAAGGTCTCCCATTCCGCCCGGATCGTGCGTCCGGGCGACGTTCTCACCATCAACGTGCATGAGCGCATCCGCGTCCTCAGGGTTCTCGATCCCGGGGTTCGGCGCGGGCCCGCCAGCGAGGCGGCGGCGCTGTTCGAGGATCTGACCCCCTCTACGGAACCCCCTGAGGGATCGGACGCGGCGGGGCCGGCGACACCCGGGATCGCGTCGATCGAGGCGAATGGGCGTCCGACGCGCCGCGAGCGCCGCGACGCGGGGCGGCTGGTCGCGATGGCCTGGGACGACTGAACGTCACACGCGAGAGCGATCCATCGTGCTCATGGCGCGCGCACCCGGCTCGTTCGACACATTGGAACGACGTTTCGCGATCGCGCTTCGCGGCGCACGGAACGGCCCTTGTCAGGCCGGACGCTAGTCGCTACCTCCGGCATCTGCGATCGGCTCGCCGCCCCCTGTCGCTTCGGGCGGCCCTGCGGATCGCGTCAGCGACCATCCTTCGTCCCGGCGGCCGCCCCGGGCCGATGCCAGTCCCGGGAAATCCGTCATGACCTATGTCGTCACCGACAACTGCATCCGCTGCAAGTACATGGATTGCGTGGAGGTCTGCCCCGTCGACTGCTTCTACGAGGGCGACAACATGCTGGTGATCCATCCAGACGAATGCATCGACTGCGGCGTCTGCGAGCCGGAATGCCCGGCCGAGGCGATCAAGCCCGACACCGAGCCGCAGCTCGACAAGTGGCTGAAGCTCAATGCCGACTATGCCGTGCAGTGGCCGAACATCACGGTGAAGCGCGACGCTCCCGCGGATGCGAAGACCTTCGACGGCGAAGAGGGCAAGCTGGAGAAGTATTTCTCGGCGGAACCCGGTCAGGGCGACTGATCGGCCGAAAGGCGCGGCGGGTTCGCCGCCGGGGCTCCCGGTGTGGGCATCCCGCCGACTGTCCGCATCGGCCCGTCGGCATGCTACGACCCGAGTCCGAACGCCGGCGTTTCGCGCGCGGCGGGTGCTTTGCATGGCAGTTGAATTTTGCCCGGGAATAGGGTATTATTTCTGCAACAGTCGATGACCGGGTCTCGTGATCCCACTTGACCCGCTCTTCACGACGCTTCCGAGAGGCTCTCCACACACCATCGGTTTCGGGTTCGCCTCGGGCGAACTCGGTCGGTCGTGCGGAGAACCGCGGGCTCGTCAGGCTGCGGCCGCTATCAGATCGGCCGGCATGCTCAATCCGCGGCCTCGTCGGTCGTTCCGTGCATAGCGGCGTTCGCGGCTCTGCACAACAGGGAGTTTATCAAGCGTATGAGCACTCAGAAGAAGACCTCCCAGCGTCAGGGTTTCAAGACCGGCGAGAGCATCGTCTATCCCGCGCACGGCGTCGGGCAGATCGTTGCGATCGAGGAGCAGGTGGTCGCGGGCATGACGCTCGAACTCTTCGTCATCGATTTCGAGAAGGACAAGATGCGCCTGAAGGTGCCGGTCGCCAAGGCCGAGCAGGTCGGCATGCGCAAGCTCTCGGAGACCGATTTCGTCGAGCGCGCGCTGAAGGTGGTCCAGGGGCGTGCGCGCGTGAAGCGCACGATGTGGAGCCGCCGCGCCCAGGAATACGACGCGAAGATCAATTCCGGCGACCTGATCTCCATCGCCGAGGTGGTGCGCGACCTCTACCGCGCGGAGTCGCAGCCCGAACAGTCCTATTCCGAGCGCCAGCTCTATGAGGCCGCTCTCGGCCGCATGGCGCGCGAGCTCGCCGCCGTCAACGAGGTCAGCGAGACCGAGGCCGTCCATCTCATCGAATTGAACCTCAACAAGGGCCCGAAGCGCACGGCCAAGACCGACGAAGAGGAGGAGGTCGAGGGCGAGACCGAGGCCGAGACCGAAATCGTCGCCGAACAGGACGAAGCCGCCTGAATCAGGCGCTTTCCGAAGGGTTTGCCGCAGAAGCCGACCGTCCCAGACGGTCGGCTTTTCTTTGTCGGGGCCGAATGCTATACCTACCTGTCTGTCGAGCGTCGCTCCGGACCCATCCCTGTCTCACTTGATTTCTCGTCGGCTCGCCTAAATAGCGAAAAAAGTTTCCCGAGGCGGGAACGTTCGGTCGCGCGCGGTGTTTCTTCTCCGTGAGCGCCGTGGCTGGTCCCGGTATCGGCGTTCGGATCCCTAGAGTTCCCGACGTCATCGGAAGGTCCGAGCCATGAAGTCTCAAAACACTCGCCGTCATCTGATCCAGGCGGCGATGGCCGCGCCCTACCTGCAGCGCGAGGAAGAGTACGATCTGGCGGTGCGGTGGAAGGAGCACCAAGACCAGGAGGCGCTCCACAAGATCACCTCCGCCCACATGCGCCTCGTCATCTCCATGGCCTCGAAGTTCCGCCATTTCGGTCTGGCGATGAGCGACCTCATTCAGGAAGGCCATGTCGGTCTGCTCGAGGCCGCCGCTCGCTTCGAGCCGGAGCGCGAGGTTCGATTCTCGACCTACGCCACATGGTGGATCCGCGCTTCGATCCAGGACTACATCCTGCGCAACTGGTCGATCGTGCGCGGGGGCACGTCGTCGGCCCAGAAGGCGCTGTTCTTCAACCTCCGCCGTCTGCGCGCCCGTCTCAGCCAAGGCTCCGAGAGCCTCTCGGGCGCCGAGATGTATCGCGAGATCGCCACCGCGCTGAAAGTGTCCGAAAGCGACGTCGCGCTGATGGACTCGCGGCTGTCGGGCCCCGACTCCTCGCTGAACGCGCCGCTGATGGAAGACGAGTCCGGTTCGGCCGACCGGCAGGACTTCCTCGTTTCCAACGATCCGCTGCCCGACGAAATGGTCTCGGCCACGATCGACGACGAACGCCGCGTCGTCTGGCTGCGTTCGGCGCTCGGCGTTCTATCGGAGCGTGAACTCAAGATCATCCGCGAGCGCCGCCTGCAGGACGACGGTGCGACGCTCGAGGCGCTGGGCTCCAAGCTCGGCATCTCGAAGGAGCGTGTGCGGCAGATCGAGACCCGCGCCCTCGAGAAGCTGCGCATCGCGCTTCTCCAGTCCAACCCCGACGAAGCGGCCTTCCTCGCCTGACGAGAAGGGTCTGCATCGACATTCCACGAAAAAGGCTGCTCTCCGAGGGCGGCCTTTTTCGTTGCGTCCTGCGGCAGGGGCCACGTCGTTCGGACGCGCGACGCATCAGGCGTTCGAAGCGTCCGACGGGCGGCGAGGCTACTCGGCGACGATCTTGTAGCGGTCTCCGACCTTGACGGTGCCGCCGCCCTCGAAATCGTTGAGCAGGCGGAACATCTCGACCTTGCGATCGACGCCCTGGATCCGGGCCGCGATCGAGGACTCGGTGTCGCCGGCGCGCGCGGTGACGATGCGGATGCGCAGCGGCTTCAACTGCTCGCGCTCGGAAGGGGCGAGGAGCCGAAACGAGCTGGCGATGCTCGTGGAGATGCCGGCGAGGCGCGCGGAGGAATCGGCCGGCAGCGCGGTAAGGAAGCGATAGATCTGGCCGCCGACGCGCACCACAGTGACGTTGAAGACATAGGAGCCGCCCGAGGCCTCCGCCGTCACGGCGTCGAGCGCGCCGATCTTCACCGGGCGGATCGAGGCGGTGTCCAGCCCGCCGACCCAGCCGCTCTGGATGTAGTCGGTGAGGCTGGTGCGCTCGGGCACCGCGATGCCGTCGAAGCGCACGGCGGTGTCGCCGGGCCCGGTCGCGAGCACGGCCTCGGCGGTGTTGTCGATTGCGAAGCCCTCCGGCACCGCGAAGGTGATGCCGAGGCCGGGATGATAGAAGGAGCGGCCGCGAACGTAGCCTTCCGAGGCGGTGTCGCCGAACAGCATGCCGTCGATGCCCGACAGGTAGCGCTCGCGGTCGGTGGCGCCGGTGCCTTCCGGGCCGAAGGCGGAGGCATGCTTGCGCGCCAGTTCCACCCGCTGCGGCGCGGCCGGGTGGGAGGCGAGGAAGTCGAGATTGGGATTGCTGGCCTGGAAGGCGTTGCGGAACGAGGAGAAGGAATCCATCGTCTTGAGGAAGCGCGCCGCAGCATAGGCGTCGTATCCGGCATCCCCGGTCTGCTGAATGCCCATCTCGTCGGCCTGGAGTTCCTGGTTGCGTGAGAAGCTGGCGAGGTTCAGGCGACCGCGCGCCAGCGCCGCGCGCGCCGCGGTGTCGCTCGACAGGACCTCCGTCACGACCCGGCCCGCGAGTTCGGCAGCCTCCTCGCGCTGCTGGCGCTCGATGCCGTGGTTGGCGCGCACGTGGCCCATCTCGTGCGCCAGCACGGCCGCCACCTCGGCCGAATCGTTGGCGAGCGCCAGCAGGCCGCGCGTTACGTAGAGATAGCCGCCGGGCAGGGCGAAGGCGTTGATGTTGGGCGAGTTGAGGACGGTGATCTTGTAAGCGCGGCCGGGATCGCTCGACACGGCGCCGAGCTTGCCGACGATGCCGGCGAGCATCAGCTCGAGCTTGGGGTCGGAATAGGCGCCGCCATAGGCCGCCAGGATCTTGGGATGCTGCGACTTGCCGATGGTGGACTGTGGATCGCTACTCTGCACCGCCTCGAACGACACGGGCTGCCGGCTCTGCCCCGGCAGGAAGCCGGTCTGCAGTTCGGGGCTCGCGGCGGTCTCTTCGAGACCGGCGCCGAGCGTCGTGCAGCCCGCCAGCGCCAGAAGGGGCAGCACGAGGACGGCGCGCGAGGTCGAGCGGGCGCGTGTGGATGCGCCGCGTCCTGTCCCCTGCGATCGAACGTCATGCCCCATGCTCGATTCGTCTCCTGTGATCGCGCGGCCGCTGCGCATCGGGCCGCCGAACCGATGGTGTACCCGCAGAAGAGATGCGCACGAAAGGGTTGGCGAGCAACAGGCTTTTCGAAACTCTCGGCAGCGTCTCGCGACCGCTTTTCCATGCGGGCCGAAACCGGCCAAATTGGGGTTCGCCAGATGGGATGGACGATCGGTGCCGGGCCGCTCGGCGAGAGCGGATCCCCCCGCGAACGGAAGGGCCGGCGCCCGCGATTGCCGCCGGGGCGCCGGACGGGATAGACGGGAGGCCATGGCGCGTTTCACCTGTCTCCTCGCCGGCCCTATCCATCCGACGCCGGCGCTTCGAGCCACCGTGGCGGGAACGCGCGTCGTGGCGGCCGATGCCGGCATTCGCCATGCCGCAGCGCTCGGGCTTCGGCCCGAGCTCTGGGTCGGCGATTTCGATTCCGAGCCCGATGCCGCCGTTGGGGCCGGCATTGCCCGGCAGGTCCTGCCGCGCGACAAGGCCGAGACGGATGGGGAACTCGCGATCGCCGCCGCGGTCGAGCGCGGCGCCACGTCGATCCTTCTCGTCGGTGCCTTCGGCGGGCGCAGCGACCACGCCTTCTCGCATCTCGTCGTGGCGCTGCGCGAAGCCGAGGCGGGGCGCGAGATCGAGCTTTTCGACGGGCGCGAACGGGCTTGGCCGCTTACCGCCGACGGCTTCCCGCACCGATTCGACGCCGCGCCCGGTGCCCAGTTCTCGCTCCTCAAGTTTTCCGATCTCGCCGGCCTGTCGATCGAGGGCGCTCGCTTCCCGCTCGACGGCGTCGCGCTGCCCTTCTCGTCCATCCTCACGCAGTCGAACGAGGCGACCGGACCGGTGACGGTGACCCTCGCGAGCGGGCGCGCGGTGCTCCTGTTGCAGGCCGACCCGGCGGTTCGGTGAGGGCCGGGCGCTTGTCTCGGTGGCCGAGATGTCCTACCAACAAGCGTGGACGCTCCGGCCTTTCGGGCGCCGAGTGGCCGCATGTCTGCGTAGCTCAGCAGGATAGAGCACAGGATTCCTGATGCAAATTGGGCGGTGCGGTTCGAAAGTCCGCATCGGATCTGCTCAAATTCGGGGAAGGCTTCGCGCAACTCGCGCCGATGCGGATCCCGAGCCAAGCCGGCACTGCCGGAAGGTGTAGAGACTGGTAGGGCAGCACCTACGGGCTTCGGTCTAGGGTGAAGGGACAGTCCAGACCACGAACGCCCGCAAGGCGGCGGCGAAAGTCGAAGTGGTATGAATCCTGGGGTCGTGGGTTCGAATCCCGCCGCAGACACCATTTTTTCGCAGGAGCTTGGCGCATCGTTCGCCCAAGCGGAGATCCTGTCATCGGCGTCCGTCGCGGGTGGAAGCGCCGTGGAACCGTGCAGTCTTGCCACGGCGACGCATCGATCATGCAGGACATCGCGTCGCCTGCCTTGCGTTCGACGCGATCACATGTCCGTTATCGGCGAATTCGTTCCTGACTTCCGGACCCGCTCATGACCCGCTCGCAGAAGAAGGCGTTCCGCCGCTTCGCCATCGCCTTGCCACTTCTCGCCCTGCTTCTTTGGTTTCTGCCGATCCTGACGTTGATCTGGCTGATCGCCGGGGCGATCGACGTCTCGCGCAACAAGGCCAAGACTGGCCTGATGCTGCAGCGCTACTTCATGGGCAACGGCATTCCGACCTGGCTCCTGTCGCCCTTCAACCTCCTCGTCGACGGTCTCAGCCGCCGCAGTCCCGGGGTCTATCGCCTGTCCGACTTCCCACCGGAATGGCAGGAGGAGATCGACGCCGTGTTGAACACGTTCCGCACCCGGCGCGACGAGATCACCCGCGAGATCGACGCCGAGTTCCACGACGGGCGCCGCGGCATGTATGTCTATCGCTGGTACGGCAAGCGCCATCTCGACACCGTGCCGGAGTTCAACCGCGACTTCCGCTATGTGAAGACGATCGCCGTCTCGGTCTTCTCGGGCAAGGAATCGACGACCTGGCACTACGGGCCGCTGCGCCTGACGTTGCGGGTGCTCCTCAACCTCAAGCCCGCCGACAGCGACCGCGTCTTCATCGAATGCAACGGGGCGCGCCATCTCTGGCGCGACGATCCGCTCTACATCTTCGACGACACGCTGTTCCATCGCTCTGTGAACGAGGTGGACGCCCGTCGCTACAACGTCTTCATGGACGTCATCCGCCCGAGCCCCGTGCCGGGCTTCCTCTCGCTGCTTCTCGCCGGCGTCTCGGCCATCGCCGACCAGATGAAGGCGCTCTTCTACAAGAACTGGAAGATGCTCGGCAGCCGGCCGAAGGTGCAGGCCGGTACGGCCAAGCCCTGATCGCGGATGCGGGGAAAGCTTCGGTGCGTTCGGGGCAGACCCGCCTCATGCGGCTCGCCCGTCCGGAAACGCCCGGCAAAGATGATCGTCCCCTTGGCAGGTCGATCCCCGCCGCCCTAGTTTAGAACGGGTTCAGATCCGGGGGCATCATGACGATCACGATCAACGGCCGTTCCTGCGAGGTGCCGGGCGATCCCCGCGTCTCGCTGCTCGATCTCCTGCGCGACCATCTCGGCCTGCCCGGCACCAAGAAGGGCTGCAACCAGGGCGCCTGCGGTGCCTGCACCGTGCTGGTGGACGGCGAGCGGATCGTCTCCTGCCTCGCCCTTGCGGTCCAGTACGACGGGCGATCGGTGACGACGGTCGAGGGGCTGGCGAGCGAAGCGGGCCTTCATCCGCTGCAGCGCGCCTTCGTCGAGCATGACGGCTTCCAGTGCGGCTACTGCACGCCGGGCCAGCTTCTGTCCGCGATCGGCATGGCCGGCGAGGCGGCGCGCGGCCTGCCGAGCGCCGTCACCGCCGACGTCGCCGCAGACGGCGTGACGCTGACGCGCGAGGAGATCGCCGAGCGCATGAGCGGAAACCTCTGCCGCTGCGGCGCCTATAACGGCATCGTCGAGGCGGTGGCCGAGACCTTCGCTCGAAACGAAATCGAAGCGGAGAAGGCGGCATGACCCCGTTTCAGTTCCAGCGCGCCGCCGACAGCGCCGGCGCAGTTCAGGCGGCGGCAGCCCTGACGGGCGCCCGCTATCTCGGCGGCGGCACCAACCTCGTCGATCTGATGCGCGAGGGGATCGAGCAGCCGGCGACGCTGATCGACGTCTCGGGATTGCCGGCAGGGATCGAGGAGACCCCCGAAGGCGGCCTGATCATCGATGCTGCCGTTCGCAACACGGCGCTGGCCGAGCACCGGGGCGTGCGCGAGCGCTATCCTGTGCTCGCCCGCGCCATCCTTTCGGGCGCCAGCGGGCAGATCCGCAACATGGCGACGGTGGGCGGCAATCTCCTTCAGCGCACCCGCTGCACCTATTTCTACGACGAGGCCGCCCGCTGCAACAAGCGCATGCCGGGCACCGGATGCGACGCGCGCGAGGGCTTCAACCGCATCCACGCGATTCTCGGCGCCTCGGAAGGCTGCGTCGCCACCCATCCGTCCGACATGTGCGTGGCGCTCGCCGCGCTCGGCGCGCTCGTGCATCTGGAAGGCGCGGGTGGCCGCCGGACGCTGCCGATCGTCGATCTCCATCGCCTGCCCGGCGATCGGCCGGACGTCGACACCGAGCTGCGACCCGGCGAACTGATCACGGCGGTGGAACTGCCGGGCCTCGGCTCTGCCGCGCGCTCGACCTACCGCAAGGTGCGCGACCGCGCGTCCTATGCCTTCGCCCTCGTGTCGGTGGCCGCCGTGCTGGATCTGGCGCCCGACGGCACCGTGCGCGACGTGCGGCTGGCGCTCGGCGGCGTCGCCCACAAGCCTTGGCGCGCGTTGCGCGCCGAGGCGGCGCTTCGCGGCCGGCCCGCCAATGCCGAGACGTTCCGCGTGGCGGCCGAGGCCGAACTCGCCGATGCCCGGCCGCTTCGCGACAACGCGTTCAAGATCGAGCTGGCGCGCCGCGTCATCGTGACGACCCTCGGCGATCTGACGGGAGACCGGATATGAGCACCATCGTTCAGAGCGTGGTCCAGAGTGTGGTGAAGAAGGCGATCGAGCTGGCGCCGGACGCCTGGATGCCCGGCGGCAAGCCCGATCCGCTCGGCCGCCAGAAGCACGGCCTCGTCGGCGCCTCGGTGTCGCGCATCGACGGGCCCCTGAAGGTGCAGGGCGACGCGCGCTTTGCCGCCGAGTTCGCGCTGGAGGGACTCGTCTTCGCCTCGGTGCGCTACTCCACGATCCCGAAGGGCCGGATCGCCTCGCTCGACACGGCCCATGCGGAGGCCGCGCCCGGCGTCGTTCTCGTGATGACCCATCGCAACGCCCCGCGCATGAAGCCGATGCCGCTCTTCGGTTCGGCGCAGAAGGCGGCGGGCGGCAATGACCTGCCGATCCTGCAGGACGACCGCATCCACTGGAACGGCCAGCCCGTCGCCCTCGTGCTCGCCCATACGCAGGAAGAGGCCGACCATGCGGCGTCGCTGATCGCGCTGGACTACGCGGCCGAGCCCGCGACGACCTCGTTCGAGGCGGCGAAGGCCAAGTGCACGGAACCCGCGACCTTCATGGGACAGCCGCTCGCTGTGGCGATCGGCGACGCCGAAGCGGCACTGGCGAAGGCCGCGCACCGGGTCGACCAGGTCTACCGAACCCCCCGCCACAACCACAACCCGATCGAGCCGCACGCCGCGACGCTCCTTTGGGAAGGCGAGACGCTGCGGGTCCACGACGCCACGCAGGCCGTCTCGCACACGGCCTGGTCGCTGGCGCAGGTCTTCGGCATCGAGGAGGACAAGGTCCACGTCACCTCGCCCTTCGTCGGCGGCGGCTTCGGCTCGAAGACGCTGTGGGAGCATCAGGTGCTGGGCGCGGCGGCGGCGAAGCTCGCCGGGCGCCCGGTGCGCATCGCCCTGTCGCGCGAGGGCGTCTACCGGGTCGTCGGCGGGCGCACGCTCACCGAGCAGCGCGTCGCGATCGGCACGGACGAGGACGGCCGCTTCGATGCGATCGTCCACACCGGCACGATCGCCACGACGGCGCATAACGGCATGCCCGAGCCCTTCATCCTGGCGACGCTCAACCTCTACGGCGCGCGCAACTTCAAGCTCGGCATCGACGCCGCCAAGCTCGACATGATCGCCAACACCTTCATGCGCGCGCCGGGCGAAGCGGTCGGCACCTTCGCGCTGGAATCGGCGGTGGACGAGCTCGCCCACGATCTCGGCCTCGACCCGATCGAATTGCGCGCGCGCAACGAGCCGGAGCGCGATCCTGTCAAGGGCACGCCCTTTTCCTCGCGCAATCTGCTGGAGGCCTACCGCACGGGCGCCGAGCGTTTCGGCTGGGCGCACCGCAGCCCCGAGCCGGGCATGCGGCGCGAGGGGGATTGGCGCGTCGGCATGGGCTGCGCGACCGCAACCTACCCCTATCATCGCATGCCCGGCGGCGCCGCGCGGATCACCATCCGGCGCGACGGCACGGCGCTCGTCGCGATCGCCGCGCACGAGATGGGCATGGGCACGGCGACGGTGCAGACGCAGATCTGCGCCGAGCGGCTGGGCCTTCCCATGGAGAGCGTCTCCTTCGCCTATGGCGATTCCGCGCTGCCTGGCATGGTGCTCGCCGGCGGTTCGCAGCAGACGGCCTCGATCGGCGCCTCGGTGGTCGCGGCGCAGCGCCTGCTGGTGGCCGAGCTTCTGAAGCTCGCAGGCAACGACACGCCGCTCGCCGGCCTCTCGCCGGACGAAGTGGGTGGCACGAACGGCGGCCTCGCCGGGATTGAGCATCCCGATCGCTTCGAAAGCTACGCCTCGATCCTCTCGCGGGCCGGGCGCGACGAGATCAGCGTCGTCGGCGAGGCGCCGATGCCGCTCGAGACCGAGCACTGGTCGATGCACTCCTACGGCGCTGTCTTCGCGGAGGTGCGCGTCAACGCCGTCACGGGCGAGCTGCGCGTCTCGCGCTTCCTCGGCTCCTACGATTGCGGGCGCATCCTCAACCCCAAGACGGCGGCGAGCCAGTTCAAGGGCGGCATCATCATGGGGCTCGGCCTCGCGCTAATGGAGGAGACGCAGTTCGACGAGCGGTCGGGCCGGATCATGAACCCGAGCCTCGCCGAGTACCATGTGCCGGTGCATCTCGACGTGCCGGCGATCGACCTGATCTGGAACGACATCGCCGATCCGCACGCGCCGATGGGCGCGCGGGGCATCGGCGAGATCGGCATCACCGGCGTCGCGGCTGCGGTCGCCAACGCCGTCTTCAACGCCACCGGCAAGCGCGTCCGCGACCTGCCGATCACGCTCGACAAGCTCATGTAGGACGGAGACCGCCGCCGTCCTCGGCTGCGGCCCCGGCGCCGTTCAGTCGAGCGCGGCGGGTCGCCTCGCCAGCGCGTCGAGCTGGCGACGCACCGTCGGGAGGATGCCCTCGACGATGCGGCGCACGCCGGCGGCGTTCGGATGGATGCGGTCGGGAAGGTTGAGGTTCGCGCGGCCCGCGACGCCCGTCAGGAAGAACGGATAGAGCGTCGCGCCGTGGCGCTCGGCCAGCCGCTCGTAGATCGGGTCGAACGAGCGCGAGAACGCGTTGCCGAGGCCGGGCGGCGCGATCATTCCGGCGAGGATCACCGCGTCGGCATTCCCCGAGACGCGCCGCAGAATGGCGTCGAGATTGCGCTCGGTAGCGGCGGGAGGGACGCCGCGCAGGATGTCGTTCGCGCCGAGCTCCACGATGGCGAGGTCCGTGCCGGCCGGCACGGCGCGCGGCGCGCGCGTCAGCGCGGCGGCCGTGGTGTCGCCGGAGACGCCGGCATTGGCGACCGAGACGTCGTATCCCCTGGCGCGCAACGCCGCCTGCAGCTGCGCCGGAAAGGCCTCGCCCGGCCGCAGGCCGTAGCCCGCCACCAGACTGTCGCCGAAGGCGACGATGCGGATGGGCCTGGGGCTGGACTGTGCGGCAGTCGGCGCCGCCGCCGCGACGGCGAAACCGAGCAGGGACAGGGCTGCTGCTGCAGTCCTCGCGGGAACGCCATCAGGCATCGGGACAACCTCCGGAGGACAAGACCGACCCGATATGGGATCGCCCGGCCGGTTTTGCGAAGCGCCGCGATGTCGCTGCCGGATGCGGCGGCGGCGCTGCGCCTTCACAGCGTCTTGAGCAACCGCAGCAGCGCCAGCATCTCGACCGGGCTGCCCCGTTTGAACGCGATGTAGCTCGGCTGATGGACGCCATGGAAGCGGCGCTTGAAGGCCGCCTGGCCCTGGAGGTTGAAGATCGTCTCGTTGATGCGTTTGGAACGGAACGCGCGCTCGAAGGAGTGGCGCCAGATCCGGCTTTCGGGAAACCCGCTCGCCTCGATATCGGCCAGAGGCGACAGGCCGAACGACAGGCGGCTGCGGCCCTCCTCGCGGAAGCGATCGGCCGCGAATTTGGTGAGGCCGATCTCGGCGTGGGCCGTCGTTCCCACGAGCTTGCGCTTGAAGGCCGAGGTGTAGCCGACGACGGCACCGCCCTGGAAGATGGGGTCGAAATCGAGGATGGCGGTGGCGTGCCCCTCGGGATGAACGATCATGAACCGCCGCATGTGCGGGGCGAGGCGGGCCTCGAAAGGCCGGTTCAGAAACCGCATCTCGCGCCGGCTGACGATGCGCCCGGTGCGCCAGTTCGAGGAGATGTGCCGGACCTCCTCGGCATCCACGACGGACCCGTCGCATTCGAGGATCCGGTAGCCCTTCCTGCGCAGCCACGCCTCGGAATAGCGGATCGTCTCGTTGCGCTTTCCGGCAAAGGAATGCGCGCCGAGATGGAGATCGCTCTCGATGCCGAGCTGGTTGACGCGGTAGCCGAGGTCGGCCAGGACGCCGGCACTGGCCGCGCCGATCTGAACGAAGCAGGGATGCCGGGTCTCCGCCACGAAGCGACGGATGAAGTCCGCCCGGTCCGCCTCGCGCGCCACGGGATCGCCGAGGACGAAGGCATGTCCCATCTTGGTGGCGAAGGCGATATAGCCCTTGTCGTCGCCGAAATAGCGAAGTCCGGGCTGCACCGCGGTGGAATAGGCGAGCGAGAAGTCGCCATGCCGGCGGCACAGGGCGAGCCGGGTCTCGAGGTCGGGCTCGAAGGCGGGAACGGCCGGAAGCCGCGCCTCCAGCCACGAATCCAGCATCGACTTGAAGCTTGGCATGCGCCGTGGTTCCTGCGCGGGGCTCGGCGGTCGATGGCCCGCGTCCTGCCAATCGACGGTTCGCTTTCCATGGCGAAGGCGGTTAGTCAATCATTCCCCCTGTGGCATTCCCGCCGGCATGCCCCGGCCTTCGAGCGGATCTTCATGAGCCTGGACCCCATCGTCAGAGACGTCGTCGTCATCGGGTCGGGACTGGCCGGGCTGACGGCGGCCCACGCGCTGCGAGGGCAGGGCATCGAGCCGCTCGTTCTCGAGCGGGAAGGCGAGGTCGGGACCTCTTGGAACCGCCGCCATCCGCAACTGACCCTCAACACCCACCGCTCGGTCTCGTCGCTGCCGGGATCGGCCTATCCGGCGGGAACCGGCGCCTTTCCCAAGCGAGACGCCGTGATCGCGCATCTCCAGGCTTTCGCCGACCGGCATCGCTTCGAGATCCGCCACGGCGTCGAGGTGCTGTCTCTCGCCAGGACCGACGGACCGTTCGCCATCGCGACAAAGGCGGGCACCCTCCATGCGCGGGCCGTGATCGTCGCGACGGGACGCGACGCCCTGCCGTCGATCCCGCCCTGGAAGGGCATCGAGACCTTCGGGGGACGCATCGTCCACGCCGCCGAGTTCGGCGAGGCCCGCGCCTATGCCGGGCGATCCGTCCTCGTCGTCGGCGGCGGCAACTCGGGGTTCGACGTCCTCAACCATCTTAGCCGCGTCGAGACCGGCCCCGTCTGGCTGTCGCTCCGGCGCAGCCCCGGCCTGCTGCCCAAACGCCTCGGTGGCTTCGCGGTGCATCGGCTGTCGCCGCTGATGGCCGCGTTGCCGACCCGGCTCGTCGATCGCCTCGTCGGGTGGACGCAGCGGATCGCGTTCGGCGACCTCGCCCGGCACGGCTTTCCGCCGGGGCGGCACGACGCCGCGACGCGACTGGCCGAGGATCACGTCGCGATCGCCGTCGACGACGGGGCAGTCGCGGCGATCAAGCGGGGGCGGATCAGCGTCGTTCCGCCGGTCGTGGCATTCGAGGCGGCGGGCGTGATCCTCGCCGACGGCACGCGGCTCGAACCGGAGATCGTGATCGCCGCCTTCGGCTATGCGTCGGCCCTCGCGCCCTTGCTCGGCCCGTTGGGAGCGATCGACGAGGCGGGCCGCCCGCGCCTTCGCGGGCGGCTCGGCGAAACCTCGGTGCCCGGTCTCTGGCTCGTCGGCATGCGGCCGAGCCTGACGAGCTACTTCCGGCAGGCGCGGCGCGAAGCCGAGCACGCCGCCCGCTCGATCGCGCGGACGATGCGCGTCTGAAGCGCGAAGGCGTCGGCTCTAGAGGCAGGTGGACAAGCTGAGGACCGGCATGAAATTCAACACCGTCGCCCCGAAGGCCACGCCATTCGTCCAGAACGAGGCGCGGGCGAGAAAGGCGGAAGGGTCGCCCGCATCGGCCAGCCGGCGCGCGCGCCTTCGCGTCCAGACCGCGAGCGCCGCGGCGGCCCCAGCGTAGGCGAGCCAGACGCCGACGAGGGCCGCACGATGCAGGCTCACCGGCCCCAACGCCACCGTCTCCCATCGCCAGGCGCAGCCGAGCGACAGAAGCGCGTAGAGCGTGACGAAGGCCGCGGCCCAGAGCGTGAAGCCCGCGAAGAGGAGCGCGAGATCGACGGTCGGGCGATGCCGCGTCGCGTTCACGGCTGCACCATCAGGGCACCGAAGGGGATCAGCGCCTCGAGCGCGGCGAGGAATAGGACGGCGATCAGCGTCGCCGCGGCCGTGTAGTCGTGCCAGAGCGTGCCGATGGCGAGATCGCCGAGGCGATCGCGCGCCACGAACCCGGCTCGGCAGCGCCAGATGCCGAAGCCCGCCAGCACCGCGCCGATCGCGGCGTGGAGAACGAGGTAGGCGAGAAAGGCGAAGACGAGGGCGGGATAGGCGTGCCGGGTCGGGTCGGGCACGTGGACCGCGAGAAGCCAGACGCCGAGCGCCGCGGCGAGCACCTGCGCCAGCGCGGCGCCGGCGAGCATCGGCACCGCCGCGTCCGGCCCGGTGCGACGCGCCCTCGCGAGCGCCAGGTGCGCAAGAATGGCGGCGGCGGCGGCAGCGATCACCAGCGCGGCGCGCTTCGGGAGAGGAAGCGAGACGTCGAGGAGCGCCGGCCAAAGCGGGGCGGTCAGCCAGAGGAACAGGGCACCGAACAGGAGCGAGGCGAAGAGGGTAGCGTTGGCGACCAGCAGCAGCATGAGGCCCCACCAGGTCGGCGGGCGCTCCACCTCGGCATGGACCTTCAGCGACAGCCCCCGCCCGGCATCCAGCGCGCCGAAGCTTCGGCGGTGCCCGGAGGAGGGGCCCCAGGCGAGGAAGGACGCTGTCACGAGGAGGATCGCGACGGGCGAGAACCAGTAGAGCTTGAAGAGGAGCGACAGCACGAAGCCGCCGATGGCGAGCGCGCTCCACAAGGGCAGGAAGCTCGGGCGCGGCAGCACGGCGATGTGGAGCGGCTGCGCGGTGGCGGCGTCCACCACGAGCGTCTCCTGCCAGCCGTTGCGCGGGACGGCGAGGAAACCCTCGCCCCGGTCGAGGCGCTCGCGCAGGCCCGGATCGTCCTTCAGCGGCGCGCGCCCCGCGACCTCGGGCAGCGCCGCGAAGGCGTAGGGCCGCGGCGGCGTGGCGGTCGCCCATTCCAGGGTCTCGGCGCTCCAGGGATCGGGCGGGCTCGGCCGACCGAAGCGGAACTGGAAGAGCATGTCGACGGCGAACAGCGCGAAGCCGGCCGTGGTCACGAAGCCGCCGATCGAGGAGACGAGGTTCGGCCATTCCCAGCCGAGCCCTTCGGGAACGTAGGCCCAGCGGCGCGGCATGCCGAGCAGACCGGTCAGGTGCATCACGAAGAAGGTGAGGTTGAAACCGACGAAGATCAGCCAGAAGGCCAGCACCCCGACCGCATAGACGGGCTGCCGGCCCGTGACGTGCGGCAGGTAGTAGTAGGCGGCGGCCAGCATCGGAAAGACGAAGCCCCCGACGAGCACGTAGTGCAGATGGGCCACCACGAAATGGGTGTCGTGGACCTGCCAGTCGAAGGGCACGACGGCGACCATCACGCCCGTCAGCCCGCCGCAGACAAACACCGAGAAGAAGCCGAACAGGTAGAGCATGGGCACGCTCATGCGCGGCCGGCCGGCCAGCATCGTTCCCAGCCAGAGGAAGATCTGCACGCCGGTCGGCACGGCGACGAGGATGCTGGCGGCCGAGAAGAAGGCCTGCGCCAGATGCGGAATGCCGACCGCGAACATATGGTGGACCCACAGGCCGAAGCTGAGGAAGCCGGTGGCGGCCACCGAGACCACGACCCAGGAATAGCCGATCAGCGGCCGGCCAACGAGAACCGGCAGGATCGTCGAGACGATGCCGGCCGCCGGGAGGAAGATAATGTAGACCTCGGGGTGGCCGAAGAGCCAGAACAGATGCTGCCACAGCAGCGGATCGCCGCCGCGCGTGGGGTCGAAGAAGGGCAGGTCGAAGGCCCGCTCCACCTCGAGCAGGATCGAGCCGAGGATCAGCGGCGGGAAGCCGACGAGCATCATGCCGGCGGTGACGAGAATGTACCAGCCGAAGAGCGGCATGCGCGCCAGCGTCATGCCCGGCGCGCGGAACCTGAGGATCGAGACCACGAGCTCCACCGCCGCCGCCATCGCCGAGACCTCGACGAAGGTGACGCCGAGCAGCCAGACGTCGGCGTTGATGCCGGGCGAGTGGGTGCTCGAAGAGAGCGGCGTGTACATGAACCAGCCGCCGTCCGGCGCCGCGCCCGCGAGAAGCGCCGCGATCAGGATGCCGCCGCCGAAGACGTAGCACCAGAAGCCGAGCGCGGTGAGGCGCGGAAAGGCGAAGTCCCGCGCGCCCAGCATCTTGGGCAGGAGGTAGATCGCCACCCCCTCGAACATCGGGATGGCGAAGAGGAACATCATCACCGTGCCGTGCATGGTGAAGATCTGGTTGTAGAGGTCGGGGCCCAGGAAGGCCGAGCGCGGCGAGGCGAGCTGGGCGCGGATCAGCATGGCGAGCGCCCCGCCGATGGCGAAGAACACGAAGGCGGCCACCATGAAGCGACGACCGAGAACCGTGTGGTTCACGGCCGAAAGGCGGCCCCATCCCGGCGGCGTCGACCAGATGCGCTCCAGCTCGCGCTGCGCCGGCGTCAGCGCCGGCGGGCGGTCCACCACGGCATCGGCGGTGTGAGCGAAGGCGTCGGGAGGGGCGACGTCGCTCATCGGGGCATCTCCTGCGTCGTCTCGGCCACTCGCGGCGGGCCGGCGGCCGCCGACAGGGCCGCCTCGAAATCCTCTGGCGCGTGCGCCAGCGCCTCGAAGCGCATCAGCGTGTGGCCGGTGCCGCAGAATTCCGAGCACACGCCGCCATAGCGGCCGGGTCGGTCGGCCTGGATGCGGATCGTGTTGACGTGGCCGGGGATGGCGTCGACCTTGCCGGCGAGGCGCGGCACCCAGAAGGAGTGGATCACGTCGCCGCCGACGACGCGCACGTCCACCGCGCGCGCGGCCGGAAGATGAAGGACGTCCAGCGTCTCGCGGCCGTCACCGTAGCGGAAGCGCCAGCGCCACTGCTCGGGATGGGCCTCGACGACCGTCCGGGTCTCGCCGGGATGGGGCAGGAGGCGCTCGCCGGTGCCGAGCGCGAAGACGAGGAGCGCGGTCAGCGTGACGCTCGGAAAGACGAGGCCGCCCCAGACGAGCCAGCGCTTGGGCGGCACCGCCTCGCCGATGCCCGGCCGCCACATAGCCAGCGCGAACAGCACGCAGACGAGCGCCAGGATCAGAGCCGCACCAGCGAACATCACGATGGCGAGCGTCGCGGTCGCGGCGGCCGCCGGACCGGCGGGATCGAGGATCGACAGGTTGCCGGCGCAGCCCGACAGCCCACATGACAGGACGATCACCGCCCCCGCGCCGCACCGGCGCGACCCGTTTCCGGAGCCTCCATGAGCAAGACCGCGACCGACGACAGCCCCGTTCTGAGCGCCGTCGCGGAGAAGGACATCGGCTCCGCCGTGGCGGTGGCCGGCCATCCGATCCATGCCATGGCGGTGCATTTCCCGATCGCGCTCGCGGTCGCGACGCTTGGTGCCGACGTCTTCTACTGGTGGAGCGCCGACCCGTTCTGGCTGCGCGCGGGCTTGTGGGCGGCGGGCTTCGCCTTCTGGACGGCGGTCGGCGCCTCGGCGGTCGGCACGCTGGAACTCCTGCTGGTGCCCGGCATCCGGGCGCGCGCGGCGAGCTGGACGCACGCCATCGCGGCCATGATGTTCGTGTCGATCATCGGCCTCAACTGGGGCCTGCGCTTGGCCGATCCCGACGCGGTGCTGCCGCTCGGCCTCGCGCTCTCCGCGCTCGGCGCCGTGTTCACCGGTCTGGCGGGCTGGCATGGGGGAAAGCTGATCCTGCATCACGGGGTCGGCATCATGGTGTCAGACGACGAATGAGGGGCTCGGCGAGCGCGCCGAGACCGCCGGGCCGCGCGAGATCCGCGACCCAGCCGGCGAGCGCGATCGGCGGCTTGGCGAGCACCACCCAGAAGATCGCCGTGATGAGCGCCGACAAGACGACCACGCTGGCGGCGACGCGCCAGCGCGCGAAGCGCCCGCCCTCGTCGAACACCGACAGGACGAGCAGCCCCACCCAGACATGCAGGGCCACCAGCCCGCCGACCAGCAGCAGCTTGGCGGCGAACCAGGCGGTGTAGACCTCGCGCGCGAAGATCAGGCCGATCCCGGAGCCGATGGCCACGAAGGCCGCCGGCGAGATCACCACGATATAGGCGAAACGCGAGAAGGCGTGCAGGCGATGCAGCGTCGCGCCGTCGCCCGCCGCCTCGCGACGGCCAAGCAGCAGCGGCATCAGGAGGATGCCGCCGGCCCAGATCGAGAGCGCGGTGACATGCAGGAGTTTCAGCCAGACGACGATCATGCGGGGGAGGCGAGGCGCCCGCCCTCGGCTGCGTTGACCACGCGATCGAGCGACAAGAGCGCGGCCAGGAGGTTCGGCACGATCGCAGGCACCCACATGACGAGCCCGGCGAGCTGCTGGTCCTCCAGCGGCGTCAGGCCGTAGATTGGAGCGGCCACGATATGCAGCGCATAGAGCGGCGCCGGTGCGAAGGTGAGGAGGGCGCCGAGAAGGCCCATCGACACGATCAGCGCGACATGGCCGAGAGCGGTGCGCATGAGGGCGCCGGGGCTCTGAAGCTCGCGCCAGACGAAGACCGCGCTCCCGACCAGCGTCAGCTCCATCAGCCAGTAGAGGTGGTCGTCCGAGAGGGCCGCGGCGTATGCGGCGGGCGCGTGCCAGAACCAGAGCGTCGCCGAGGCCGCCAGCACGCCGAGCACGAGCCGTGCGCCTGCGAGCGGCCGGCTCGGCGCTGGAAACGCCGCGGCCAGAAGCGGCGCGATGGCCGAGACGAGAAGGACGTGATGGACGATGCGCACTGAGAACAGCGCCGAGGACAGGGCGCAGAGTGGCGAGAGAAAGGCCAGCGCGGCGACAACGAGGGCGAGATCGAAGCATCGTCGCCGAGCGTTGTCTCCGGCCAGGGCCGGATGAAAGCGGCCCATCGCGGCCAGTGCGAGAGCGAGGATGAGCCAGGGATCAAGGTTCCAGGCGAGAAGCAGGTCCGTCGGCTGCGGCGGCGTTCCGCAATAGGGCACCGAAGTCCAGTCCTGCACGGCCGTCTCGTCTCCGATCCCTGGCGCCCGAGCGCGGTTTGTCCTTGCGTTCGAGATATCACGGGGACGCGAGCCGACAACGGGCCCTCGTCATCACAGGCTCGGCATCGCCGGTCGTCCCGCGTCGGCCTCGGGTTCGGCGCGCTGGCGCCGCCGATCATCGTGCGGTTCCGTCCAGCCATTGCGTCACCTCCCGCAGCGTCTCCCGCTCCTGGTCGCACTCTTTGGAGAAGGCGTCGGCGAGACGGGCGCCCGGGGCCTGCTCGGCCACCACGGCGAGACTGCTGCCGAGGCCATAGCCACCATGCGTGACGAACGGCGCCAGCCGCTTGCCCGACATGTCGTGGGCCCGGAGGAACGACCGGATCACCGACGGGGCCGTCGTGCCCCAGATCGGAAAGCCGAGATACACGGTGTCGAAGCCGTCGAAGTCCGGCACGGTTCCTCGCAGCGGCGGCAGGTAGGCGCGCCGTCGCTCGTCCTCCGCCTGCGCCACCTGCTCCTCGTAGTCCTCGGGGTAGGGATCCCTCGGAACGATCTGGAACAGCGTCGCCCCCTGGGCTCGTGCGATCTGGGTGGCGATCAGCCGGGTGTTTCCCGTCCTCGTGAAGTAGGCGACGAGGCTCGACGTGCGCCCCGTCGCCGAAGCCGGTCCGGTTCCCGTGGTGAGAGACCCCATGCCTGCCGCGAGAGGCAAGGCCAGCGATCCCTTCAGCGCCTGCCGGCGCGAGATGGTCTTGGTGGATGTCATGGATCGTCTCCTCTTCGCGATCGCGGGATCGTCGTCCGGTCAGCTCCGAGGCGGGGCCTCCACGCCAGAATAGGCGAGCACGGCATCCGGCAGTCTTGCGCCCCGGATCTCGACGGCGCGCACGGCGGCGTCGAGTTCGGCGAGCTCCGAGGCCGTAAAGCGCAGGTCGGCCGCGCCGTTGTTCTCCAGCATGTGGGCCATCTGCGTGGTGCCGGGGATCGGCACGACGAAGGGGCGTTGCGTCAGCAGCCAGGCGAGCGCGATCTGGCCGGGCGTGGCCGCCTTGCGCTGGCCCCAGGTCCTGGCGAGTTCGACCAGGGCGAGATTGCCGGGAAGGTTGTCCGGCGAGAACCTCGACTCGCCCCCACGGATGTCGCCTTCGGCGAACCGTGTCTGGGCGTCGATGGCGCCGGTCAGAAAGCCGACGCCGAGCGGGCTCCACGGCACGAAGCCGATGCCGAGTTCCTCGCAGACCCCGAGCACTGCGCCTCCGGCCCGCGCCAGAGCATGGAATACTCGCTCTGGACGGCCGCGACGGGCAGCTCGGCATGCGCCCGGCGCAGCGTGCCGAGCATCCGGCGCGCCGTCACGACCGGTAAGTCGGGGGCCGGGGCAGCGCCGGCCGCCTGCGTCGCGGGGCCTTGAGCGAAGGCCCGGCTCGCCAGAGGAGCGGCGGCGAGGGCCCCGCCGGCCAGCAACAGGGCGCGGCGGCCGATCTCGGGGGCTCGTGTCGTCGTCATCGCGATGGTCCTCGCCTTGGATGGCTCATGGGCCGGGTCTTGCGTCGTCTGGAAGGTAGCGACCGCCAATGCCGCTCGTTAGACAAGACCGAGCGCATGGGCCTATGACGGTCCGTCATGAAACCGCTTCGAGGGAGGCGTCGTGCCGCGCGAGGATCTGGGAGGCATGTCGATGTTCCTCGCGGTGGCGGAGGAGCGAAGCTTCACGCGCGCGGCGGCCCGGCTCGGGGTTTCGCAGTCCGCCCTCAGCCATTCGGTTCGAAGGCTGGAGGCCAAGCTCGGTCTGCGGCTTCTGACGCGCACCACCCGCAGCGTCGCGCCGACCGAGGCCGGGGAGCGGCTGATCGAGACCCTGCGGCCCGCCTTCGAGGAGATCGAGGCGACGCTCGCCTCGTTGACCGAGCTTCGCGAGCGTCCCGCCGGGACGATCCGGATCACCACCTCCGAGCACGCCGCGCGGTCCGTTCTCTGGCCGGCCGTCAGCCGCCTGACCGCGGAGAACCCGGACATCCGGGTGGAGATCGACGTCCAGTCCGGCCTCACCGACATCGTCGCCCAGCGGTTCGACGCGGGCGTGCGTCTCGGCGAACGCCTGGAACAGGACATGATCGCGATGCGGGTCGGGCCGCGATTGCGGATGGCGACCGTGGCCTCGCCCGGCTACCTCGCCCGTTTCGCGCGTCCCGAAACGCCCGACGATCTGGCGGGGCATGCCTGCATCAACCTGCGCATGGTCAGCGGCAGCGTCTATGCCTGGGAGTTCGAGCGGGGCGGGCGCGAGGTTCGGGTCAAGGTCGAGGGACAGCTCGTGATGAACGACGTCGCCCTCATCGTGGAGGCCGCCGCCGCCGGCCACGGCATCGCGCATCTGGTCGAGGACCGCGTCGCCCCGCTCCTCGGCGACGGCTCGCTTGTGCGCGTGCTGGAAGACTGGTGCGAGCCGTTCGACGGCTACTATCTCTACTATCCCAGCCGCCGGCAGCCGTCCCCGGCCTTCGCCCTGCTTCTGGAGGCGCTGCGATACCGGGATTGAGGTTTCGTCGGCCTTCTGGAACGGAAGCGCGACGGGTGCGTCGTCGCAGGATCGTTCACCTTGCGTCCGGATGTGCCGGGATGGCGGATCGGAACGGATCGCTCCACTTTGGATTGTAGCCAGACCGAAACGGAGTTCGGCATGAGCCACACCGCCTACCATCATCGATCGCCCATGGACGCCGTGCACGGCATCCTTCTCAGTTTTCCCGTCGCCCTCTTCAGCACCGCGCTCGCGTCGGACGTCGCCTATCTCAACACGTCCGAGATCCAGTGGACCAATTTCGCGAGCTGGGCGATCGCCGGGGCGCTCGTCTTCGGCGGGCTGGTCGCCGCCTGGGCGCTGATCGACTGGCTCCTCAAGCTCCGTCGTCCCGGAAGCCGCGGTCGGTTGGCCTATTTCGCGACCCTTGCGGTCATGTGGGTGCTCGGTCTGGTTAACGCCTTCCACCATGCGCGCGACGCGTGGAGTTCCGTCGGCACGGCCGGAGCCGGCCTGTCGGTCGCCACCACTCTTCTCGCCCTCGCGGCGGGCTGGATGTTTTTCTCCCGAAGCCTGCGCTGGGACGCCGTCCGATGACCCGAACCTTCCTCCTCGCCGCCGTCGCCGCATTGGCTCTCACGGGTTGCAGCGAGAGCGACCCGAGCCTCAGCCAGGTCGGCGCGACGCCGGACCTGCCGGCGGTGAACGAGACGCTCATCCCGCCGATGAAGATCGCCGAGCCGGCCGGCTGGAACGGACAGGTGCCGACCG
Source organism: Aureimonas pseudogalii (assembly GCF_014196835.1). GTDB lineage: Bacteria > Pseudomonadota > Alphaproteobacteria > Rhizobiales > Rhizobiaceae > Aureimonas > Aureimonas pseudogalii. The sequence continues at coordinate 1,150,266 of NZ_JACIEK010000001.1, read as the reverse complement.
TTCCGCAGGGCTTCACGATCAACGCGATGGCGAGCGACTTCCTGATCCCGCGTCAGATGTTGGTGCTGCCGAACGGCGACATCCTCGTCGCCGAGGGACGGGGCGGCAATGCCCCGGCGCTCCGGCCGAAGGACATCATCGCCGGCGTGATCAAGAAGCAGGGCAACACGCAGGTGAAGAGCGGCAACCGCATCTCGCTGCTGCGCGACGCCGACAACGACGGCACGCCGGAACTGCGCACCGTCTTCATCGAGAACCTCAACGCGCCCTACGGCCTCGCGTTCGTCGACGGCTCGCTCTACGTCGCCAACCAGGACGCGCTGCTGCGCTTCCCCTACGAGGAAGGCCAGACGCAGATCACCGCACCCGGCGAGGAGGTCGCCAAGCTTCCCTCGGCCATCAACCACCACTGGACGAAGTCGCTCACCGCGAGCGCCGACGGCACCAAGCTCTATGTCGGCATCGGCTCGAACAGCAATGTCAGCGAGCGCGGCATGAACGTCGAGGAGGAGCGGGCGGTCGTCTGGGAGATCGACCGCGCGACCGGAGCGACGCGGACCATTGCGCGCGGCATCCGCAACCCGACGGCTCTGGCGATCGAGCCTACGAGCCAGGCACTCTGGGCCGTCGTCAACGAGCGCGACGAACTCGGGCCGCAGCTGGTGCCGGACTACCTGACCTCCGTGCGCGAGGGCGCCTTCTACGGCTGGCCCTACAGCTACTGGGGCCAGAATCTCGACCCCCGCGTCCATCCGCAGAAGCCGGAACTGGTGGAGACCGCGATCACGCCGGACTACGCCCTTGGCTCGCACGTCGCGGCGCTGGGCCTCTCCTTCGCAACTGAGAACGGCTTCGGCAGCCCTTTCGCGCAGGGCGCCTTCGTCGGCGAGCACGGCAGCTGGAACCGGCAGGACCCGTCGGGCTACAAGGTCGTCTTCGTGCCGTTCGAGCAGGGCCGCCCGGCCGGCGACCCCGTGGACTTCGTCACCGGGTTCCACATCGAGGGTGGCGAGACCCGCGGCCGGCCCGTCGGCGTGACGTTCGATCCGACGCGGCGGATCCTGCTGATCGCCGACGATCTCTCCAACACGATCTGGCGCGTGGCTCCCGGCCCGCAGGCGCAGGCGTCGCGCTGATCGGATCGGGCCAATCCCAGTTTTCGCCATCGGTCGCCCTTCTCTCCCGGCGGCGACCGATCGGTGCAGATCAATCTGGATTTTCCCGTTGAGATGGGTTCGGCAACCACCCGAATTCGCTCCGAAACACATGAGAGCGTTGGTAGTCCCAGCGTGTCGAACGTCGCGCGAAGACGTGGACGGCGCTTGCCAGTTCGTGGTCGATCATACCGTCCGTCATTCATCCGACGGGCGCCGTAGAGACTGATCGGAGCCACCCTCGAACATGCCGTGAAGGCGCCTTCGAACGAACGGCGCCGACGCTGCAACCGTGGGTGAACGCCCGTAGACAGGGCAGCAAGCGATTCGCGGCTCTGTGAGAACCGCTTCCCGACGAAGATCCGCGTCGTCGCGCCGTTCCTTCTGGAACGAGCGCCCCTTCTGGAACGAGCTTTGGCCGCGGAGCAGGCGTTTGGGTTCCAGTCCGGCATCCCATGCCTCGTGACCAACAGTGCAATCACGACCCCGGATGCCACGGGCACCTGACTCGAGGGCAGCGGTCGGATCGCCCTCCGATGCCGATGACTCCTGCAATTCCCGACAGGCGACCGGCCGAGGCATCGCAGATGTTCGGGGCTTCCGCACTGCCGAGGGCGGCGAGGTGACGGTCCCTCCTTCACCTCCTGGCATAAAGTTGACCGCCGGCGATCGACCCGTGGCGTAAGGGTGGGCATCCCGACGCACCCCCATGAGTCCGGCACGATTCCCCGACGGCCCTCCGCACCTCCTTGTCCTTTGTAATGTTATAAAATAACAAGAGCGAACCTTGAGTGCGGAGATCGCCCATGAGTCGCATGCACGTCCACGTCCGCACGTCGCGGCATCGGCACCACGACGGACCAGCTCCCGATGACGCCAGTCCGCGGGCGTGACGCCTCGCCATCGCCGGCGGAAGACCCGCGCCCCCAAATGATGTGACCTTCGCGTCGGGCGCGCCTCCGCGCGAACAGCGCCGCTGCGCCGCCGCCGAACGATGCGTCGCACGCCCGAGACGAACGCCTCATTCCTCGTCGCCGTGACCTCCCGGCTTTCGACGCCCTCCCTTCCTGACCCGCACCGGACCCGTCCCATGACCCGATCTGCCCTCGTCTCCCGCCTTGCGGGACCGCTTCTCGTCGGCGTCTCGCTCCTCGCGCCGCTTCCCGCCGTCGCTGCCGACCGCGTCTTCGACATCGTCGCGCCCTTCGAGATCGGCGGCGCCGACCCGTCTCTCTCCGGCTTCATCTTCCAGCGCATGCAGGTGGGCGAGACGCTGGTCGAGGTCGACCGCGAGGGCCGGCCGCGGCCCGGGCTCGCGAAGCAATGGACGATTTCGCCGGACGGCCTCACCTGGACCCTGCCGATCCGCGCCGGCGTCCGCTTCCATGACGGGACCATGCTCACCGCGGACCTCGCCGCCGCCTCGCTCGACCGCGCCCGATCGAAGCCGGGCGTTCTCGAACGCGCCAGGATCGAGAGCATCGCGGCCGAGAACGGCGCCGTCGTGATCCGGCTGGCGGAGCCTTTCGCCCCGCTCTGGGCGCTGCTCGCGCATTTCTCGACCATCGTCCTCGCGCCGTCGTCGCTGGCCGGCGACGGCACGGTGAGCCAGGTGGTCGCCACCGGACCCTACCGGATCACCCGGTTCGAACCCCCGCAGCGTCTGGAGGTCGCGGCCTTCGCGGATTACTGGGGCGGCAAGCCGGCGATCGAGGCGGCGACCTATCTGGCGGCCGGACGCGGCGAGACGCGCACCCTGATGATCGAGGGCGGCGACGCGGATCTGGCGTTCCAGCTCGACCCGCCGAGCATCGCCCGGCTGAAGCGCAACGGCGCGGTGGACGTCCTCAAGGCGCCGCTGCCGCGCGTCATGCAGCTGAAGGTCAACGCGGCGATGCCGCCCTTCGACAATGTGGAGGGCCGCACGGCGCTCAGCGAGGCGATCCAGCGCGAAGGGCTCGCCGCCGCTCTCCTGCGCGCGCCCGGCACCGGGGCGACGCAGCTCTTTCCGCCGAGCGTCGAGGCTTGGCACGACCCCGCGCTCGCGCCCCTCGCCACCGATCCCGAGCGCGCCAGGGCGCGGTTGGCCGCGCTCGGCTGGGTGCCCGGCGCGGACGGGATCGCCGAGAAGGACGGCAGGCCGCTGCGCGTGAAGCTCCTGACCTATGCCGACCGCCCGGAACTGCCGCTGATCGCCACCGCGCTTCAGGACCAGCTTCGCCAGGTCGGGATCGACGTCGAGGTCTCGGTGACCAACGCCTCGTCGATCCCGGCCGGCCATGCGGACGGCACGCTGCAGCTGGCGCTGGCCGCCCGCAACTATTCGCTCGTGCCCGATCCCTTCGTGACCCTTCTCGGCGACTTTCGCGAGGGCGGATCGGACTGGGGCTCGATGAACTGGGACGATCCGGCCTTCCACCAGGCGATGCGCGCGCTGCTCGCGTCGAACGATCCGTCCGCGCAGGCGCAGCTGCGCCACGAGATCGCGGCGATCCTGCAGCGCGACCTGCCGGTGATCCCCGTGGTCTGGTACGAGCAGACCGCTGCGGTGACGAAGGCCGTCGAGGGCGCGGCGATCGATCCGTTCGAGCGCTCCTTCGGCCTCGCCGAGATGGCGTGGAAGCCATGATCCGCCGTCTCGCCCATCGTCTTCTCCAGGCCGGCTTCGTGGCGCTCACGGTCGGCCTCCTCACCTTCGCGCTCATGCGTCTCCTGCCCGGAGACATGGCCTATCGCATCGCGGCGGGCCGCTACGGCTACGATCTCGTGTCGAGCGACGCGGCGGCGGCCGTACGGGCCGAACTCGGTCTCGACCAGTCGGGGTGGATGGCGCTCGGGGCTTGGCTCTGGGACATCGTGACGCTCGACCTCGGTCGCTCGCTCGTCTCGGGCGAGCCGGTGGTGCACGAGCTCGCCCACCAGCTCGGCGCCTCGATGATCCTCGCCGCCGCCGCGATCGTTCTGTCGCTGGCCTTGGGTCTACCGCTCGGGACGATGGCCGGGCGGCGTGCCGGCGGCGCGCTCGACCGGGCGTTGCTCGTCGCCGCGGTGGTGCTGCGCGCCTTGCCGCCCTTCGTGCTCGGCCTGCTGCTGATCCTCGCGCTCGCCCTCACGCTCGGCATCCTGCCGGCGGCCGGGCACGGCCATGGCGGCCATCTCGTCCTGCCGGCGCTGACGCTGGCGCTCGGGCTGGCCGCGGTCTCCTCGCGCGTGACGCGGGACGCGACGGCCGCGGTCGTCGCCTCGCCCTTCTACGCCTTCGCGCGGCTGAAGGGGCTGCCCGAGCGGCACGTCTTCCCGCGGCATGGCCTGCGCAACGTCTCGGTTCCCGTCGTCACCTATCTCGGCGTCCAGTTCGCGATGCTCGTCGAAGGCGTCGTGGTGGTGGAGACGCTCTTCGCCTGGCCGGGCATCGGGCATGCGCTCGTCCACGCCATCGTCCAGCGCGACGTTCCGATGGTGCAGGGCGCGGCGCTCGTGATGGGCCTCACCTTCGTCGCCCTCAACGCCGCGGTGGACCTCCTCAACGCCCGGCTCGACCCGCGAGGGGGATCGTTCGCATGAGCCTTTCGGGCACGCTTCCCATCGCCGCCGAACCGCGGCGGCCGCTGCCGCGTCTCGGCGCGGCGCTGCTCCTCGCACTCGTCGCCTTCGCCGCGCTCACGCCCCTCCTGTCCTCGGTCGACCCCGGCCGCCAGGATTACGGCGCGATCCTCGCAAACCCCGGCGCCGATCATCCGTTCGGCGCCGATCATCCGTTCGGCACCGATCACCTCGGGCGCGACATGCTCGCCCGGCTCGGCGCGGCGCTCCGGCTGTCGCTCGGCCTGGCGCTTCTCAGCGTGGTGACCGCCGGCATTCCCGGAACCCTTCTCGGCATCCTCGCGGCGTGGCGGGGCGGATGGACGGACCGGGCGCTGTCGATCGTCTGCGACATCGTCCTGTCGCTGCCGGGTCTTCTTCTGGTGCTGCTCGTCAGCGCGATCTTCCCCGGCTCCTTCGCGGCGATCTACGGCTCGATCTCGCTCGTGCTCTGGATCGAATATTTCCGCATGTCGCGGGCCACCGCCCGCGCCATCCTCGCCTCGCCCGCCGTCGAAGCCTCGCGCCTCCTCGGCTTCGGCCAGGCCTACATCGTGCGCCATCATCTCTGGCCGGAGCTCTCGCCCGTGCTCTTCACCGTGGCGGCCTTCGGCGCGGCCACCGCGATCATGGCGGTCGCCGCGCTCGGCTTCGTCTCGGTCGGGCTGCGCCCGCCGACGGCCGAGCTCGGCCTGATGATGACCGAGCTTATGCCCTACTACGCGGAGGCTCCGTGGATCCTGCTGCAGCCGATCCTGGCGGTCTTCCTGCTCGTGCTGTCGCTCAACCTCCTGGCAGGATATCGCTCGCGATGACCGCGCTTCTCACCATCGACGACGTCTCGGTCCATGCGGGTGCGCAGCGCATCGTGGCGCCGACCAGCCTCGCGCTCGACGCCGGGCGCCCGCTCACCATCGTCGGCGAGACCGGATCGGGCAAGAGCCTGCTCGCCCAGGCCATCGTCGGCAATCTGCCGGCGGGCCTCGACGCCCGCGGCCGGATCGCGATCGGCGATCTCACCGAAGAGGCCGAGGCCACCGGGCGCCGCTCGCTCTGGGGGCACGCCATCACCGTGCTTCCGCAGGAGCCCTGGCTCAGCCTCGACCCGACGATGCGCGCCCGCGGCCAAGTCGAGGAGACGCACCGGTTCGTCGCCGGCCGCCCGGCGCGGGAAGCCGGGCGAGCCGCCACCGCGGACCTTGCGAGCGTCGGCCTCGGGGATGCCACGGCGCGCTATCCGTTCGAGCTCTCGGGCGGCATGGCGCAGCGGCTGGCCTTCGTGGCCGCCAAAGCGGGCGGCGCGCCGATCGTCGTCGCCGACGAGCCGACCAAGGGTCTCGACGCCGCCCGCGTCGGCGAGGTCGTCGATCTCCTGCGCAAGGGGTTCGAGAGCGGCGGCGGGCTGCTGACGATCACCCATGATCTGGACGTCGCGCGCCGCCTCGGCGGCGACGTCGCGATCATGTGGAAGGGCGAGATCGTCGAGTGCGGCCGCGCCGAGACGGTGTTGTCGGCGCCGGAGCACCCCTACACGAGGACGCTTCTCGCCGCCGATCCGCGGCAGTGGCGGAGGCGTGCGACGGACGCGGCCGGCGCAGCACGGGGCGGCGATGCCGTCCTGGAGCTTCGAGGCGTCGCGGTCTCGCGCGGCGGACGCCGGCTCTTCGCCGACCTGTCCTTCGGCCTGCGCCCCGGCGAGATCGTCGGGCTGACCGGCCCGAGCGGCTGCGGCAAGTCCACCCTCGGCGATGCCGTGCTCGGCCTCGTGCCGCCGGATGCCGGAACGGTGCGCCGCGCCGCCGGCCTGCCGCCGGTCGCCTTCCAGAAGCTCTACCAGGATCCGGTGCTGGCCTTTCCGCCCCGCCGGCGGCTGCGGCGCACCCTGGCCGATCTCGCCGCACGGCACCGGCTGGACGAGCGCCGGATCGACGAGTTGATGCAGCGTCTGCGGCTGCACCCGAGCCTCCTCGACCGCACGCCCGGCGAGGTTTCGGGCGGCGAGCTCCAGCGCTTCTCCCTGCTGCGCGTGCTTCTCCTGAAGCCGGCGCTGATCGTGGCGGACGAGCCGAGTTCGCGGCTCGACCTCGTCACGCAGAAGGAGATGATCGAACTGATCGTCGAGGCGGCGGATCGCGACGGCTGCGCGATCCTCCTCGTCACCCACGACGAGGCGCTGGCCGACGCCGTCTGCGGCCAGCGCATCCGTCTCGGCGACCCCTCGTAGGGGCGGAGGGCGTTGCGGAGGGGCCGACGGCGGTGGAGGGCATCGAAGCGAAACGGCGTATTCAGGCTATGTCGCGGATGTCGAAACGGTTGATCTTGCCATCCTGCATGCGGAAAACGTGCGCGACCGTCTTGTCTCTCAAGCCGTGCGTCTGCCCTTCCAGCGGCGTTCCGTCGAGGTTGAGGACGGTCTGCCGGACCTCGGCGGTGATCGAGCCGTCGCCGGTCTCGGTGAAGCCGACCGGGGCGACGTGCGGGCTGACCATCGCCCATTGGCGCGTCCAGTAGTCGCGCAGGGCCTCGTGGCCGTGGACGTGGCCCCCGTCCATGCCGTTGGCCCAGGCGACGTCCACCGCGAGGACGGGCAGGACGCCGTCGATGTCGCGGGCGTTGAACCGCTCGTAGAGCCGCCGAAGCGTTGCGATGTGATCGTCCATGGGCCTCTCCGGCGTTGCCATCTCCGCGGGACTGCGGGTGATTGCCTGTGCGCTGTGGCTTTCGTATAGTGACCTATGTATCAACATAGGAACCTATGCAAGTGGTGGACGCGAAACTCGATGTGCTTTCGACGCCGGGGCATCTCGTCAGTCTGGCCGCCCGCGGCTTCGCCCGTCTCAGCGAAGCGCGTCTGAAGCCACTGGGTTTCGGCGTCGGCACCCTGCCGGCGCTGGTAGCGCTCGAGGAAGGCCACGCCTCGTCGCAACGCGACCTCGCCCGGTTCGCCCGCGTCGAGCAGCCGACGATGGCGCAGATGCTGGCGCGGATGGAGCGGGACGGGCTGATCCGGCGGATGCCGGACCCTGCGGACGGACGCAGCCGTCGCATCGTGCTGACCGAGGCGGCTCGCGCCGGGCTTCCCGAAGCCTGTGCGGTCCTGTTTCAGGGCAACCGCGATGCGCTCGCCGGCTTCTCCGAGCGCGAGGCCGAGCAGTTCGTCGCGTTCCTGCAGCGCCTGATCGCCAACCTCGACGGCTTGGCCGAGCCGGGCGAGGTCGATCGGACGGCTTGAGCCGATCGTCGTGCCCGCCATCCGTCGAGACGCGGATCGGGCCTCCACCGGCGGCTCGCTCTTCCCCGCTGGAGGCGACCGGGCCTTATGCTCACGTCCAATAGAGGATGCGGCCGCCCGGAAGCTCGGCCGCCAGTCTCGTCTCGAAGAAGCGCCGCAGCGCGCTCATCGTCGGCGCGTCGTAGACCTGCTTCACCGCACCGAAGCGCGTGCGCTTCTCGCGCCGACCGGCCTCGCCGAGATCGAGGTCCGAGCCCGGATACCAGCTCCGGAGCACGGCCTTCGATCCCGGCGTGAAGCGATGGGTGATGAGCTCGACCGTCAGATCGCCGGCCGCGGCGACGTCGCCGAGGGCTGCCGCGACCTCCGCGACGAGCCCGCCATAGGCGTCCTGCCACCCCTCGGCGGCGATGATCGGCGCGATCGTCAGGCCGACCGGATAGCCGGCCTCCGCCATCCGCCGAAGTGCGCGCAGCCGCTCGCCGACGGGACTGGTGCCGCCCTCGAAGCGCGCGAACTCCGCCGGATTCAGCGAGGCGCGCATGCGGGTGCGTCCGCGATGGTCGAGGCCCAGAAGCGGCTCGACGGCCGCGAACTTCGTCGTGAACCGGAGTTGCACGTCGGCCTCCCACCGCCCGAACCGCTCGATCAGCGACGACAGCGAGCCGGTCAGATGCTCGATCGCGAGCGGGTCCGTATAGCAGGAGGCCTCGAAGGTCGTTCCCTCGCCGGCTCGCGCGGCGCTCTTCGACGTGACGACGCCCCGGCCGAGATGATCCGGCAGCACGCCGACGATCTCGTCGAGATTGGCGTAGACGCGGGTGATCGGCGGTCCTTTCAGCGAGCCCGCCAGATAGCAGTAGCTGCAATGGGCCGGGCACCCCTCGGCGAGATCCACCCGCCAGTCGGCACTCGGCGCGATCGGCTGCAGCCTCAGCTTGGAGGGCGGCGCGACGACCACGGCGAGCGTCGACTTCGCCTGCGCATAATAGCCACGGGCGTCGGAGTCGCGCTCCAGCGGCAGGCGATCGGACGCCAGGCGTTCGACGGGGATGCCGAGGGCTTCGACCCGCTCGACGATGACCCGGCCATGCGATCTCGCCAGCGCCGAGGGCGTGACGAGGACGCGTTTCGGTTGCCAGAGGCGGGAGGATCGGACGGTGCGCTCGGGTTGGTGAAGCATCCGCGATAACGCGAGGGACGGCGGACGCGTTCACCCGGTGCGACGATGCCGCCGCAAGCGGTGATCGTGTCGACGCGTCAGGGGGCTTAGCCGAGACGGAGGCTGGCGGCGCGCTTGTCGAGCACGCCGTTGATCGGTTCTCGATCAGCCGCCGCCGCCGGTGTTCCGAGCCTCTGTCTCCGGATGACGAGACGACGACAGCGACAGTCGCCGGCATTGGTCGAGCGAACACCGGACACGGCGTCACCTTCCCTTCGCGACGGATATGGAACGCCCGCTCTTGGATGTCTCCGCGTCAGTCGCTTCCCACGGTTCGAAGCGCAAGCACGATGGAGCCACGAAATCCGTCAGCCAAGTCGGTGTTGGCCGAAACGTCGGATGCCGCTTCCCGTTAACTTCGAAGACAAGGATTGTGAAATTCCTTTGGCCGCGGGATGGCCTTCACGGATTTACAAGTCGAGCGGAGCATTGTGGTCGAAAGCAAACGACCAGAGGCTCCGATGCCGCTCCACCGACTGTCGATACGTGCGCGCGTCGAGCCTTCTTTGGCCGACGCCGTTCTCGACGCCTTGGCGCATCCCGTCCTGACGTTCGACGACCGGGGCGAAGTGACGCTCGCCAACGCTTCGGCCCAGGTCTATCTCGGCGGTTGGATCGTCGGGCTGACGTTCGCCGATCTGTTCCCCGGTCACGAGCCGTTCGATCGGTTTGCGGCCAGCGGCAAGGAGATGAGCCTCACCTCGAAGACGCATGCCCGTTTCCGGGGCTTCATGGGTGCGGTCGGTGCGGGCGCACGGGTGCTCAGCCTGTTCCCGGACGAGGCCGAGGCACCTGTCGTCGTCCTCGACGAGGACGAGCTGACCGGGTTGCTGAAGCGCAACGGCCTCCACTCGCGGCTCGAAGGCGCCGTCGCCGCGACGGTCGAGGGGGGAGGGCGCGTTGCCGTTCACTGCATCGATCTCGATCGCTTCAAGCTGGTCAACGACACGCTCGGGCATGGGATCGGCGATCTCCTCCTGAAGAAGGTCTCGGATCGGATTCGGTCCGCCTGCCGCAAGGGCGACGGCATCGCCCGGATCGGCGGCGACGAGTTCGTCGTCGTCCAGACGGGCGTGGTCGATCCGCAGGATGCCGAGCGGCTGGCGACGCGGCTCGTCGAGCTGATCGGGCGGACCTATGTCCTCAGCGGCCATACGGTGAACATCGGCGCCAGCGTCGGCGTCGCGGTGGCCGAGCCGAAGAACGGTCCGCGCGACCTTCTTCGCAACGCCGATCTGGCGCTCTACGAAGCCAAGCGGGCGGGCCGAGGACGCTTCCGCGTCTTCGAAACGGGGATGGACGCCGCGCTTCGGGATCGCCGGGAGCTGGAGATCGATCTGCGACGCGCCTCGGCGCTGAAGCAGTTCGACGTCCATTACCAACCCTTCGTCGATCTCTACACCAACAGGGTCATCGGCTTCGAAGCGCTCATCCGCTGGGACCATCCCGTTCGCGGACGCGTGTCGCCCGTCGATTTCATTCCCCTTGCGGAGGAGACGGGCCTCATCTGCAAGATCGGGGAATGGGTGCTTCGAACCGCCTGCGCGACGGCCATGACCTGGCCGGAGGAGATGACCGTCGCCGTGAACATCTCCCCCGTTCAATTCCGGTCCGACGCCCTCGTACAGACGGTGCTGTCGGCGCTGGCGCATTCCGGCCTGCCCGCCCATCGGCTCGAGATCGAGATCACCGAAGGCGCGCTTCTCGAAAACACCGCGAACGTCCTGGCCACGCTCCATGCCCTGCGCGATCTCGGCATCAAGATCTCGATGGACGATTTCGGCACGGGCTATTCCTCGCTCAGCTACCTTCAGAAATTCCCGTTCAACAAGATCAAGATCGACCGGTCCTTCGTGCAGGGGGCCGACGAGGGCGGCGACAGCGAGGCCATCCTCAAGGCCATCGCGGGCCTCGGCCTCAGCCTCGGCATGGCGATCACCGCCGAAGGCGTCGAGACGCAGGAACAGCTCGCCCGGATCCGCAGCGAGCAGTGCACGCACGTCCAGGGCTACTTCACCGGCCGCCCGATGTCGGCCGACAGCATTTCCACTTTCCTGTCAGCATGAGACGCAAGATGTCAGAGACACTCCATCAGCTGGTCTACTACAGCCGGAACGCCGTATCGGGCGACGGGGCGAACTTCGCCGCCGAAGTGAATTCGATCCTGGAAGCCAGTCGGCGCAACAACGAAGCGGCCGGCATCACCGGCGCGCTCCTGTTCAACGCCGGCGTCTTCGCGCAGGTGCTGGAGGGCCCGCTCGAGGCGGTGGAGGCGACGTTCGAACGGATCCAGCAGGACGAACGCCATGGCGACGTGTCGCTGCTGGCGCTGGAGCCCATCGCTCACCGGTCCTTCACCCACTGGGCCATGGGCTTCGTCGGACAGTCCTGCGCGAACGCGCAGCGCTTCGCCGATGTCGGCCTCGCGAGCGGCTTCGATCCCGCCCGCCTCGGAGGGCAGAAGGTGCACGCCATCCTGTACGACCTGACCCTGGAAGAGGAAGCCGCCGCCGCTTGAGGAGGGCGGGTCGAAGGGTCTGGCCTGTGTCCCTACCAGCCCATCGTGCCCGGCTCGCCCTTGAACGGTCCCGCCACGCGGCGGGTGATCCAGCCGCCGTAGAAGCGGCCGGGCTGCGGCGTGACAGGTTCGCCGTCCACCCGGCAGCAATCGAAGGGCCCGGCGTAGAAGGCGACATGGTCGCGCAGCAGCTCGAAGGCGGGCGTCGGCGCCCGGTAGCTCCAGCCGACGGAGCGCAGCACCTCGGAGCCGATCACGACGTCCCAGTAGGTCGCCGCTCCCTTCCACTCGCAGAGCGAGCTGCCCGCGCCGCGCTGCAGCACGCCCGGCGCGATGTCGTCGAGCGGAACGTAGTAGCTCGGCGGGTGACTGGTCTCGAGCGTGCGCACCGTCCGGCGGCTGTCCACGAGCCGCGCGCCGCGATGCTCGATCACGACATGGGCTTGCGTGCGTTCGGCGATCGCGGGACGCGGATAGCGCCAGACGCTTTCGCCTCCGGGCATGACGGGATCGGGCCGTGGTCTCATCGTCGCTCCCATCGGTGAGCGAGGCGCTGCAGGCGCGGGCGAACGCGCAGGAACTGCCGGTAGAGCCGCTCCAGAAGCGAAAGGGCGATGGGCCCGCGAAACAGGAGACCGAGCGGGCGCAGGAGCGGAACGGCGCGCCACATGGCGGCGAACGCCGCGGCGCCGCCGACGAGGCGACCGTTCTCGCGGGCATGGAAGCGCGCGAGCAACTCGGCCCGGTCGAGCGGACAATCGGCCGGCTCGTCCGCTGCGACGTCGACGAAGCGGATGGCACCGCGCCGGTCGAGGCGGCGAACGAGGGCGATCTCGCGCGGGCACAGGGGGCACGAGCCGTCGTGCCAGACGGTCAGCTCGCTCACCGTGCCGCGCACGCTTCGAGGACGGCGGGAATGGCGGAGCGCAGCCGGAAGAAGCCGCGTCCGCAATGCGGCCAGGCCGCCTCGTCCCATCGCCGCCGGATGCGCAGCACGCCCGCCGGCAACGCCGCCGCCGAGGGGCCGAGCGGCGCCCAGGGCGTCACCACCGGCAGGTCGCCCGCCCAGCCCTCATCCCGCGGGACGACGGGACAGCCGAACCGGCGCGCCGCGTGCTCCAGTCCGTCCCGCATCGCGTCCCGGTCGGCCATCCGCACCGGTTCGGCGGCGTCCTCGGCATGGGCGAGAAGGCCGGCGACGCATCGAACGCGGGCGATCGGAAGCGTCTCCGGGTTGAGGTCGTCGAGATGGAGCAGCAGCGCGACGTCGCCGGCCGGCACCGCGTCGGCGGGGGCGAGCGGCGCCTCGCGCGGAGGCCGGTCTTCGTCCAGCGCGCGCCGGTTCTCGTCGAGCCCGGCCGGATCGAAGCGGCCTTGCGTGTAGCGCCGAATGTTCTCGGCGCGCGCGACGTAATGTTTGCCGCGCGTGTGAAGCCCCGCCACCCAGCGCCACGACAGAGTGTTGCTTGCCGGGTCGCCGTCGAGGAGATGGCGCATGAAGAAGGCGGCGCCGAGCGCCCAGGGCAGGCGCAGCGTGAAGATCCAGATCGAGGCGAACCACATGCGCGCGTGATTGTGCAGCCAGTTCGTCTCGACGAGCTCTCGGGCCCAGGCATCGAACGCATCGATCCCCGTGCGCCCTTCCACGGCCGCCGCATGGGCACGGCGCAGGCCCGGCTCCGCATCGAGACGCTCGCGTCCTGCAGCGGCAAGCGCCAGGGCGTCGCTCCAAGCGGCGGGATGGGTTTCGAGATGCCCCTTGAAGTAGGTTCGCCAGAACACCTCCGACGTGAACTTCTCGGCCGCGTCTTCGCCGAGCGTGGATCGCACCGCCGAAACGACCTCCTGTTCGCTCAGGAGGCGTCGTCGCAGGTAGGGCGACAGCGCCGAGGTCGTCGCGCGCGGGGCCGGCCCCCGGTCGAAATTGCGCATCGACGCATAGTCGGCCGCGCCCTCGCGCAGGAACGCGTCGAGCCGTTTGAGGCCGGCCTGACGGGTGATGGGAGGCTGCTCGTTCATGTCGCCATCAGGTGGGAGAGGAGGCCGTCCTGTCGATGCGACCAATGCGACGGAACATTCCGGGGCCCTTCGGACCCAGTGCCAGTCGCTTCGGTGCGGACCCGGCGCTTGGCGAGACGAGAATACGGAACGCGGGCAGGCCTCTGTCCCGGACGAGGCGGCCTCGTCGAGAGGCCTCGACGCGGAGGCGCCCAACCCGGCGCGGCGGGCGCTTCCGGAACTTCCGCTCGTCTCGACGCTTGGTCCTTTTCAAGACGAACGGGAGACGACCATGTCGAACATCACGGGACAGCAGCCGGGCCAGGATCTGCCGGACCCCATTCTGCCGGGAAGCGGCGACAACGACGTGATCGGGCGTCCCGACGGCGGCCCGGGGATCGGCAACGATCTTCCGACCAAGCCCGCGGGCACCAATCCGGCCAACGAGCCGGATCCCACGCTGCCAAACCCGGCCCTCCCCGGCATCGTTTGACGAGGAGAGGATCTGGCCATGGCAAACCCGACCAAGGCGTCGGACCCGGCCCCGTCGGGCGGAGGTTCAGATCGTGAGAGCGCAGCGACCAAGGCCGAGCCGCCAGAGCGCGTCGTTCCGGCGGGAGACGGCGCGGAACCGGACGCCCACCCGCCGCAGAACGAGCATGACGAGCAACTCATCACCGAGGAGTTCGCGGGGCTCGACAACGATCTGGTGAGCGTCGCGACGTTCGGCCAGCCGGCCTGGGACGACGACGGTCTCGATCCGCCCGACGAGGACGAGGATCGACCCGACCTTCCCGCCGAAGCCGCGGCGAAGCCCTCCGACACGGCCCGCAAGACCTGAGACGATACGAAAAACGCCCTTGCCGGGGGAGGACCGGCAAGGGCGTCTTGGGATGGCCTGCGACGGTGGGAGGAACCGTGCGGCCCGTTCGCTGCGGTCGTCGGGAGGAACAACCGCCGCGAAGCTCTCGAATTCGTCAGCGCGCCGATTGGCGGGCGAGGGCCGGGATCTCGGAGCGCGAGATGCCGAGATCGGCGAGTTCGCGCTGGGAGAGACGGTTCAGCTCGGCGGCCGTGTTGCGATACTGGCGCCAGGTCTGGAAAGAGCGAGCGAGGCTCATGGAATTATCCTTTCGGTCGGCTTCTCGTCGGTGGAAGCCGGTGCGGTTCGTTTCGACATCCGCAACATAAGAGCGGACGCGGTGCGGTAGGAGCGCGAAGTCGGAATGGCAGCCCTGCTGTTTCCAGCTATCGGCGCCGTGCACGGCACCCTTGCGGGAATGACGTGGATCTCGACGACACTCTCGCTGTCGAACCGATCGGCTGCCTCCGCCGAGGCGTTTCAAACCGTCGGCTTTTAGCGTCAACGCTCGACGATCTGCAGTCCGGGTCCGTCGAGCGCCACGCCGTCCTCTCGGACGAGACGCAGGAACGCCTCGACCGTCTCGCGGCCTTTTCGCCATCGTGCGTCCAGCGTGCCGGAGGAGAAGTCGAGCGCCTTGCCGACCACCTCGGCGCCTTGCTCCGCGTAGGTCAGGGTGGCGAGTGTCAGGCTTGGCTCTCGATGCGACGCATAGCTCTCGCGCCACCGGGCGAGCGAGCGACGGGACTGCGCGGCGAAGATCAGATCCTGCATGCGACAGGCGGCCTCCGTGAGCGTGCGCGGCAGCGCCTGGGCGCGCGGCAGGAGATCCGCCGCGAGGCACAGCGTCGGTCGCACCGGCGGCGAGGCGAAGAACGGATCGAGCGCCAGATTGGCCGAGACGCCGCCGTCGATCAGCCACCGCCCATCGATCTCGACGGGCGGAAACAGCACGGGAAGCGCCGCGCTCGCCCGGACGTGGTCGGCCTCGATCCGTCGCTCCGAGCTGTCGAACACGACGTCGTCGCCCGTTTCGAGATCGACGGCGGTCGCGGTGTAGCGGCAGGGTCCGGCGTTCAGGTGCTCGAAATCGACCTTCGCCGCGAGCATGCGGTGCAACTCGTCCGTGCCGTAGATCGCGGGCCCCCCGGTGCCCGACAGGACGGGGCCGAAGATCCCGGGGCGCCCGGCGGCGAGCGTCCAGTTCGCGGCGGCCGTGCGGCGAAGCGCGTCGGGCGCCAGGGACCACCAGGCGGCACCGTCGAAGGGCGTGTGCCAGACCCGCGCAGGACCTCCACTCGCCCGGTGGGCTGCTTGCCTGCGATCAGCGCGCCGTTGATCGCGCCGATCGAGGTGCCGATGATCCAGTCCGGCTCGAGCCCGGCGCGATGAAGCCCCTCGTAGACGCCGGCCTGGAACGCGCCGAGCGCATTGCCGCCACCAAGCACGAGCACCAGATCGACATCGCCGCCGAGGATCTCGCGGCGCGTCAACGCCATCGTCTGCGCGTTCCCGCGGACGTGGCGAGCCCGAGAAGGATCGCGCCAGCGCCGGCGAGCGCCAGACCCAGCACCGCGGGCGGCAGCTTCTGGAGCTCCAACGCCGCGCTGGAGGCGCGAGCGGCGACCTTCTGACTTCCACGAAGCGCACCGTCGTCCCGTGGCTGGAACAGGTTGTCGCGGCGCGCGGGGTTGCCGGGATCGTTCGGCATCTGCTGCATGCGCGTTCCCACGAGTTCCATCAGGCGGTCGGTCATGCGCGGCGCCAGACGCGACATCGCCGAGCCGAATGGCCCGAAGCCGCCGGCATAGAGCTGTCTGCGGCGGTGCGTGCAGGCGAACAGCACGGCGTCCGCCACCACGCTCGGATGGTAGAGCGGCGGCGGCAGGCGGGGCGGGGCGTCCATGAAGTTGCGCGCATGCTCGGGAAACGGCGTGTCGATCGACGCGAGCTTCACCAGCGTCACCGAGACGTTGGCGTTCTCGCGTTCGAGTTCCATGCGCAGCGTGTCGGTCAGCGCCTGCATGGCGTGCTTGGTGGCGGAATAGGGCCCCTGCTGGAGGATCGCCCGGTCCGACAACATCGAGCCGATGTTGACGATGGTGCCGCCGCCGCGCCCGCGAAGATGGCGCGCGGCGGCGAGCGAGCCGTGGAGAACGCCGAAATAGTTGACGTCGAAGATCCGGCGATGATCCTCGACCGGCACCTGATCCAGCGTGCCGTAGGCGCCCGTGCCTGCATTGTTGATCCAGGCGTCGAATCCGCCGAAGGCGCGGACGGCGGTCTCGACGATGCGCTCGGCCGAGGCCTCGTCGGCGACGTCGGCGGCGAGGATCGCCACCCGCCCACCGGCATCGACCAGGCGGTCGCGAATGTCCGCGAGCGCGGCCTCGTCGCGAGCGACGAGCACCACCGCCGCGCCGCGGCGAACCGCTTCCTCCGCCGTGGCCAGCCCGTTGCCGCTGGTGGCTCCGGTGATGACCAGAACCTGAGCGCGCAGACGTTTGCGTCTCATGATCTTCCTCCGTGGTGCGGCGATCGGCGAGTCGAGGGGGTGGCGAGACCGCCACCCCCGAGCGGACCGTCTCAGTCGTCCGCTTCGGCGTTCACCGAGGTTTCGGCGAGGTCGGAGAGAATGTCGTCGGTGTTCTCCTCCTCGATCAGCGTCTCCTTGAGGAGAGCCGCCGCGTCTTCGAGGCCGAGCTGGTTGGCCCAGGCGAAGAGCGTGCCGTAGCGGGTGATCTCGTAGTGCTCCACCGCCTGTGCGGCCGCGATGATGCCGGCGTTCAGGGCTTCCGATCCCGCGAACTCCTCCATGACCTCCCGGCCATCGGCGATGATGCCGAGAATGGCCTTGCATTCGACGCCCTCGGGCTTGGCGTCGATCAGCCCGAACACCTCGTCCAGCCGCTGGATCTGCGCCCTGGTTTCTTCGAGATGCACGCCGAGAGCGGTCTTGAGATCCGTCGAGGTCGCGGCCTCCATCATCGGCGGAAGGGCCTTCAGGATGGCGTTCTCGGCGAAGTAGGTATCCTTGAGCTGGTGCAGGAAGAGATCGTTCAGGGTCTGGTCGGCCATGGGTGGGCTCCTCGCGGGCGGTTCGCGCCGTCGGTGGGATCGGGCGGTCCTGCTCGACGCAGGACCGGACCAGACCGAAAGGCACGCTTACGGCCTTCGTTCCCCGCTGGACCTTTAGGCGGAACCGGGTCGGCGACCGCCGCTTCGCGGCCGTGGATCTCGAGGCTCGAACGGCCCCGGTCGGCGGCCGCAACCGACTGCGGCGTAAGCCTAAGGCGACTCCCGGCCCGTTCCCAACGCTCACGTCATATCCTCTGCGGGAGATCGGACATGGTACGGAATCCGCGAAGCCGGAGACGGCGCAGGACCGGGCGCGCATGGCCCGACGCTTCACCGGGACATCGAGATGGAGGCGGAACGATGCGCGCCCGCGCCGCCCGGACCTCCGTCGTCAGGCCGTGTGTTCGCCGAGAGGATGGGGCAATTCGTCCGTCAGTTCGCGGGCGAGGTAGCCGATGCGGCCGATGCGGTGTGAAAGCCGGCGTCCGGCTTCCGCATGGAGAAAGACGCCCCATTGCACGGCGAGGAGGGCCGGCGCGCCGCGGGCCAGCAGTCCGGCGATGACACCAGCCAGCACGTCGCCGGACCCCGACGTCGCCATTCCGACGCCGCCGCCCTCGCAGGACCACAGGGATCCGCCGGGTTCGCAGATGAAGGTCCGCCCGCCCTTCATCGCCACCACGCCGCCGATCGCCTCGGCGGCGCGCAAGCCGGCCACCGCCGGGTCCTTCTCGACGGCATCGCGATCGAGGCCGAGGAAGGTCGCCATCTCGCCGGCATGCGGCGTGATGGCGAGGCGTCCCTCGCAGGCCCGAAGCGAGCCGGGTTCGTCGCGCAGGCTGGTGATCACGGCGGCGTCGAGAACGAAGCTCGCGCCTTCGACGCGCTCGATCAGCGCCAGGATCAGGGCGCGCGCGCCCGTCTCCTCCATCATGCCGGGGCCGACGAGGATCGCCTGCGCGTTTCCGGCATCCTCGATCAACCGGTCGACGGAGCGCGGATCGATCTCGCCCTTCTCGGTTTCCTCGAGGGCCAGGACCCGCGCTTCCGGCATGGCCAGCGCCAGATGCGGCGCGAGCGAGGCGACCGTCGCGATCTGCAACTTGCCGGCGCCCACCCGAAGCGCGGCAGTGGCCGCCAGAAGCGCCGCGCCGGGCACTTCGCGGCTGCCGGCGATGATGAGCACGGCGCCGCGCGCGTCCTTGTCCGAGCTTCCCTCCAGCGCCGGGAGGGGGGAGCCGAGAAGCAGCGCGCGATCGACGGCCCCTGCCGGCATCGGGCCGCCGTCCATCAGCCGGCCGCCGCGGACTTGGCGTCCGGCTCGGCCGTCACCGGGGTTCCCCGGCGCTCCATCGGCGCCACGAAATTGTAGCGCTCCAGCTGGAGCCGGGCCTCCCCGTCGTCCGTCGGCGCCAGCCGATATTGCGTGACCGCGCAGTTGGCGACGTCGCTCTTGCGGTCGATTTCGAGAATCTGCGCCTCGTCCAGCCGCTCGATGATGTAGCGAAGGCAGAGCACGACGACCTGATGACCGACGATCAGGACACGCCGCCCGCCATAGTGCAGCCCGACGGCGTCGAGCATGGCGCGCAGCCGGAGGATCACGTCGCACCAGCTCTCGCCGCCCGGCGGGCGATGGTAGAACTTGCCGAGGATGCGGCGGAACTCCGCCTGTTCGGGATAGTCCTCCAGGATGCCGCGGGTGGTCAGCCGGTCGAGGACGCCGAACTCCTTCTCGCGCAGGCGCTCGTCGGTGACGATCTCCCGCACGGCGAGGCCCGCGCCCTCCACGAGCAACTCGGCGGTCTCGCGGGCTCGGATGTAGGGCGAGGAGAGAACGTGTTCCGGCCGCTCGTCCTCGGCCATGGCGCCGAACCAGGCGCCGACCGAGCGGGCCTGCTCGCGGCCGAGGGGGCTGAGGGGCACGTCGACGTCGCGGTGGGCGATGTCGATCCGGGCCAGATCGCCCCCCATGGCCGCCTCGCGCGCGACATTGCCGAGACTTTCGCCGTGACGGACGATCCAGAGGTGAGAAGGCCAGGTCATCTTGGGGGGCACGCAAACTCGCCAGGGTTCGAGAGCACGGAGAGGATCCGCGAAGGACCGGCGCGCCGGGTGTGAGGAAGGCTAGGGGCCTTCCAGCGTCCGCTCGCTTCCACCCCGCGACCTGATCGAAGAATCGTTCAGGCAGGCTTGCGTTCCCTGCCGGTTCCGGCCGGTAACGTGGCCGGCTGCGTTTCCACTCGTCCGGCCCTTCGAAGCCGCGAGCGCCCCCATCCGGGTGATCGACGATGTTTGTCAGACCGGCAGGAAAAAGCGCATGCCCGGCCAACGCGATGGTCGTCCCGCCCGCGTTCGTTCGCCTCCGGCGAACCGACTGCGGTGTTCGCCGCTTTCAGCTGCGAGGGGGGGACGTCGTCGCCATCGCTCGATGCGAGACGCGCGCGATGCGCCTCGATCGTTCGGCAGCCAAGCGAATGAAATGCAACCGGCGCGGCAAAATACGGTTCCCGAATCATCCACCAACCGAGGCGAAGAACCATGGTCACCACTGTCGGCACCGAATCCACCTTCGAGAAGCTGGTGCAGAACCTTCTCATTCTCGAGCACGACGCCATCGCCGCGTACGACTCGACCGTCGAGAAGCTCGACGACACCGGCTACAAGGCGAAGATCGCCGAGTTCCGCGAGGACCATCTGCGCCATGTCGCCGAGTTGAAGCGTCTGGCAGCATCGCTCGGGATCGAGGCGCCCACGCAAGGCGACATGAAACAGTATCTCACCACCGGAAAGATCGCGCTCGCCGGCATCATCGGCGACAAGACGATCCTCAAGGCGATGTCGACGAACGAGATCGAGACCAAGATGGCCTACGATCACGCCTCGAAGAATGCGGCGGCCTCGTCGGATGCCCTGGCCTTCTTCCGGACGGCCTTTGCCGACGAAGACAAGCACAAGGCCTGGATGGACCAGACCGCCGCTTCCTAGCGGCGTTCGAGACGATCCCGGCCTCGACGCTTGCGCGGGAATACGGGTCCGGGTCCATGGCAGAAAACCGGGAAATCCGTCCATCGATCGGACTGCGGCCCTCCCAGCCGCGGTCCTTTTCTCTTTCAGTGACCTTCCACAAGGCGCTTCTTTTTCTGAACGAGGGCACCGAGGCTAGCTACGGGTTGCCCTTACCGCCATGCGCTCCGACGACGGTTCCCGTGCTGAAGCTCGACTCGTCGGATGCCAGAGCGACATAGAGCGAAGCGAGTTCGGCCGGCTGGCCCGCGCGACCGAGGGGCGTATCTTGCCCGAACTCTCCCATCGTTCCCTCGATCTGGCCGCCAGCGACCTGCAGGGGCGTCCAGACCGGACCGGGCGAGACCGCGTTGACCCGGATGCCCTTCACCGCGAGTTGCTTGGCCATGCCCTTGGTGAGGTTCAGGATCGCCGCCTTGGTCGAGGCGTAGTCGATCAGCTCCTCGCCGGGATCGTAGGAATTGACCGACACCGTGTTGATGATCGAGGCGCCCGGCGGCAGGCTGGGAATGGCGGCTTTGGAAAACCGGAAGACGTGGAAGACGTTGGTCTCGAAGGTCCGCACGAACTGCTCGTCGCTGATCTCGAGAATGTCGGCCTTGCTCTGCTGGTAGGCCGCGTTGTTGACGAGAAGGTCGAGGCCGCCGAGTTCGCTCACGGCCCTGCGCACCACCTCTTCGCAGGCCTGCAGCGTCCGGATGTCGGCGGGGATCGCGACGGCCTTGCGACCCGCTTCGCGAACGAGCGCCACCACCTCCTGCGCGTCCGTCTCCTCGTCGGGATGGTAGTTGATGGCGACGTCGGCCCCTTCGCGGGCGAAGGCGATCGCCGCGGCGCGTCCGATGCCGCTGTCGCCCCCGGTGACCAGCGCCCGGCGGCCGGTCAGCTTTTCCGATCCCTTGTAGCTGGTCTCGCCGCAATCCGGCACGGGAATCATCTTCGACTGCAGGGCAGGCCACGGCTGCTTCTGCTCGGGGAACGGATCGTTCGTGTACTTGGTTCGAGGGTCGCTCAGCATCGCGGCGCCCCCCGTCACAGAAGCCGCCTGTTGCGCCGTTGCCGGAGCCGCCAGGGTCGTGGCGGCGGCGCCGAGGACGGCGCCTCCGAGAACCGTGCGACGGGAAAGGGTCTGTTCGCTCATCTTTTGGGCTCCATCCCATCGGGTCGATCGCGTGTCGGCGCGTTCAGTATCGTCAGCCAGACTTGGCTTCCGCGAGCCGCGCTTCAAGCCGCCCATTCCGTCGCAGCCGAGCGCGCGGTTCCGTCGGCGCAGAGCCGGCCGCGTCATGACACGCGTCGCGGCGCGTGAAATGTCGAACGGGCGAGGCGATCCTCGTTGCGGTGCGATCCCGCCGTCGTCGGCCCGTCCACCCGGCGGCTCCCGAATGCGCGGCCGTCGATCGCGATGCGGACTTCCCATCGGGTTTCAGATGGCCGTCGGGGGCACCTCTGACGCCGCCTCGACTCGCGAGGAAAAACCTCTTCGACACCGAACCGGCCGACAGTCCCCCCAGCATCGAGTGGGCTTGCCATGGTGCCGCCCCAGCGCCTCGGCGAGCTTCAACCGACTGCGCTCGTCCATCGCCACGTGGTGGTGGACGAAGCCGTTGAGAACTTCAGCAAAGCAGAGCGAGCACATGGCCTCCACGAGCGAGTTTCGCCCGTTGTCACCTCTTCAGCGCACGGCTTTCATCAAGGCGAAAGGAGCCAGCCATCAAGGCGAAAGGAGCCAGCGACGTCGATCGAAGCAAACGAATGGGAAGGGTGGTGCCCAGGGACGGATTCGAACCGCCGACACTGCGATTTTCAATCGCATGCTCTACCAACTGAGCTACCCGGGCGCCTTCGGCAAGCGTGCAACCGGTTGGGCTGGTGCGTCTCGCCGTGGTGGAGGCCTTATAGGCACGGGCCTTTTTCCTGTCCACCCCTTTGCGCCGAACCCGCCACGAAATTCGAGCGCGCCGGGCGCTTGCGCTCCCCGGCCGGCTGTGGCAATAGCCCTCCATCGACAGGCTGCGGTAGCTCAGTGGTAGAGCACTCCATTGGTAATGGAGAGGTCGCGGGTTCAATCCCCGCTCGCAGCACCATCGGAACCCCTTATAAATCAGCACCTTCCGGCATTTCGGGCAACCCCGGCAGTTGAGCTGCCTGACAGATACGCTGACAGTTACCGTCGCCCGATCTTGCTCGCGATCGCCTTCTGATGGTCGGGATGGTGGTGACCGTACACCTCGTCCAGCATTTTCACGCTCATGCCGACGTAGCTCGACACATCATAGGGGTCGTTGCCGGCCAGCATCATCCAGGTGACCGCGGTATGTCGAAGGATGTGAGGCGTGACCGTCCCGTCGAGCTTGGCGATCCTGCAAGCTTCGACCCACGACTTGCGCTGGCTCTGGGCTCGTACCCCGCGGTAGTGGATGACGAAGGGGATGGGCGCTGGTGTCGTGCCGTCCTCGCGCGCCGGAGGGTTCATGTCCGCGTCGCGCCAGCGCCTGAGCGTATCGGCGAGCCGATCGGGAATGCGCGACGACGGCTTCCGCTTCTTCGTCTCGACCTCTCCCTCTGGGCGCCGGTGGAAGATGCCGCGGTCAAGGTCGATCCACCCGCCGGTCACGTTCGGCATCCATCCTAGATCGCGGATCGCACCTGATCTGGTGCCGGTGTAGAGGCCGATCAGGACGAAGCGCCGGATGCCGCGCGCGCCTTCCTTGTCCTCCATTTTTCGAGTCGCCAGGAGAAGACGCGCGGCCTCGGCTCGTGACAGGAAGCGTGTGCGCGGAGGAGACGCCCGCGGCAGGGTCACGGAGGGCAGGGCCGTGAAGGGGGTCTCCTTGTGGTAGGCGTTCAGGGCGGCTTGCAAGACGGCGAGTTCCCGTCGAGCGGTCCCGCCCTTCACCGTTCGCTTCAACGCCTCCTCGCTTTTCGCCCCATGGATGCCCTGCGAGGTGCGGTAGGCGACGTATTCCTTGCAAGTCGAAGCTCGGATCTCTGAGACCGTCCGGCCCTTCCACCATTTCGTCAGGGCCTTGATCGCGTACCCAGCCGCGTTGGACAGATGTTGGTTCGCGACCGTCTTCCCGTAGAAGTTCAGGACGTCCGCGACCCTGACGACATCGGGACGATTGTCCCTGACGGGCTCGTATTTCTCGGCGATGTAGTCCGCGAGCGCTTTGTCAGCTCCCTCGCGGTTCGCAGCGCGGCAGCCTGTGCCGCGCTTGACTGATCCGTCCCTGATGTACCAAAGCTCGGTGGTCGGATCGAGCCAGACGCGGGCTCCCTTTGCGGCGCGTGGCATAGACGGGTCATCTCCTCCAGGGCATTCTCCGTCACGAAATCCTTTCGGCCGATGCGGGTCAACCGCAGGCGGCCGCGAGAAGCTTCGGCCCGAAGCGTGGCGGGAGAGATGGCGCCGCGGAACACGGTGCTGCAGGCTTCCTTGAGCGTCATAAGCGTGTGGACCTCACCCATCGGCCTTATCCTCGCTGAGACTGCGGGCGAGTGCAGCTGCCAGCAACGGCACATGCTCGTCCATGATACCGCCTTGGAACTCCGTCTTGACGAAGTGCGGCATCTGCTCCGGGAGCATGTCGCTTTCGTCATCAAGGATGGCATACCGATCCACCTCCGGGTGACGCGACAACCATTCTGCTATCTCTGGACCTCGGCGGCCCTCAAGGCGCTTGGTCTGCCCGTCCTGATGACGAACGAAGGCGAACTCGCCGAATTGACGGCCTGGGATGTCGCGATAGACGCTGAAAACGCCATCGCCAACAAGCTTGCTCTCCAACTTCTCCATTCCGCGCCATGACGAGGACAGCACGATCTCGCAGCCAGTCTCACGTACCACCGTGTGCACCCTCTCGACGCATTGGTGGTCGATCGGGAAGGGGCCAAATCGACGATCCCGAAAGACGGCCTCGTTGTTCAGCACCCCATCAACGTCGAGGAAGAGGACGGCGCTCACCGCTTCTCTCCTTCCGTGCTGGCGAGGGCGGCTCGACCGGTCTCGGTGATCTCGAACTCGTAGCTGACCGACGATGTGAGATCGCCTCGATGCACACATGCCATCACCTGCTTGAAGTGGTGGCCGTGGCTATGAAGGTGCGACCAACGGTCTTTGCCGCCTGAACGAATGACATCTCGAAGGATCGCGACGCGAGCGAACTGCTGCTTCTCTGTCAGCTTCACGTCCGATCCTCCTTGGCTTCGGTGAGGGCGCGGATGGCGGCGGCGGCCTGCTCGAAGTCATAGGCCATGACCGCGGCATCACGCTCTGACACGGGCGGCCGCGCAAAAGGTCCATGCCGGCTTGCTCGTTCGGAGATGGCCTCCGCCTTTTCATGCATGGCGTCGGCCAACGTCGTTAGGTGCTGGGCGCACTCCTCCACCGTCCCCCTCCGCACCGCTTCGATCCGGGCTTGAGCGGCAGAGTTGGCCCACCGGATGGCGGCGCGAGCAGTCCGCATCTCCTGCGCGGTCATCTCGCCCATGTGGAGGCGAAGCTGCTTGGCGGGCATGTCGGGGTCTGGAAGGCCGGCGTGGATAGCCTGGGCGGCTTCCAGGGCGGCGACAACTTCGAGCAACGTCGCGCTGTCCTTCGGCCTTCCATAGTCCTGTGATTTTGCAGCACAGTAGCGCAGCCGTTCAACGAGATCGCTCATCGCCTATCTCCTTCCACCGGGGAGGGCTCAATGGAGGACCGGATGCGAGCCTCCTCAGGGAAGTTGAGGATCGCGAACTCACCGTGGTGAATGACTGCTGCAGCATCATAGGCGCGAGCTGCTTCTATCTCGCTTCTGAAATTTCCCAAGCTCATCTTCCCTAGCTTCCCAACCGATATTCTTGCGGCCCATCGTTTGTCCCTGCGAACCCAGCACACACCTCGGTAAGACGAACTGCCGGCTGGTTTTTTGTAATTTCGACAGTTTTGCTCGTTTGTGCAGGATCGAAGGTTTCCGATACGGTTGTTGCTGGGGTCTCCGTCTATGTGGTCGATGATGTTCGGGTCTTCGCCATGGACCATTTTCCATATGACCCGATGTGCCTGATAGTTCACTCCTTGAACTTTCCCGTGCTTGTAACCGCGCGCATCTGAGGTGGTGAACGCTTCACGACCGGCGTTCCGCGCATTGTAAATCAACGCCGCGAGCGAGGGGCCGCCTGGGTGACCACTTCCCATGAAGTGCTCAAGCGGCAGGGCTTTCCGCGTCAATCGGCCAGTATCGGCTTCATACGAAAGCAGAGACAGAAGAAGCGCTTGATCGGGAAGTTCTTTACTCATCGACCTTCACCCTCCACCCACCGCCATCACGGGCTTCCTCTCGGGCTTGACGATCGGCTCGGGTGTTCCAGCGCCGGAGAGCCGAGATGCCAAGGCTATCCCAGTTTTCGCCTGGAACTTCCGTATTGCACGTCCAGCAGTGCGCAACAGGGAACGCTCGATGTGCTGGATTATAAGGCGTCTCTCGTGTGCATGTTGGACCCATAATGCGGATATTGTCCTTGCCGCAGAACGGGCACGGCAGGAGTTCCGGAACATCGGCGCTGGGCTGGTTCGCTTGCGGGGTCATGCGGGCCTCCTCTTCCGGCGCGGGGTCTGGTCTCGGATGGCCTCGGCGAAGAACAGCGATTGCCACTGGTGCGTCACCATGCCGGGAATGGTAGAGGCCCGCGCGATATCGACGCGGCGCTCCTCGGCTTCCTCAAGCTGCTGGCGGGCGCTCTTCATCACTTGCCCTCCTCGGATTGGGCGGCGGCACGACCCAGCCGTTCGATGTCTGCTAGGATTAGCGCGCCAGCGCGGACGAGGTTTGATCGTTCGTCCCTCGGCTTCCACGCCGTCGCATCCCAAGGCCAGAGCATCGAAGGAGGCTTTACGGTGTTGTTGGGGTCTGCGAGCGCATAGCAGGCAGCGGCGCTGGACAAGGCGCAGGGATGCTGCCTGTCGTCGTGTTCAGCCGACCAACCTTCGACTTCGACCTGCCGGCGTCGCTCAGCTAGCACGTCTCGCCATGCCGTAGGCTCGGAGCACGTTAGGAGTGCTTTCGCGGCGTCTAGACGACCGTCCCGCTCATACCTGTTGATCTCCATCTCGTTGTGCTCACGGGCGTCCTCCGTGTCGGGATTGCCGTCGTGTTCATACGCGATGTATTCGTCGATGACGGACAGGGCTTCGCGAAGCGCGCTTCGTAGTTCCACCACAGCCGGGCAGGCCTCACCCTCGGGCGTTGTTGCAGATCCGCCATAGCGCGGGCCGGGAGGCGTCATGATGTCGCCGGTCATTTCAGAGCCCTCCTCACGAGAGGATCGGGCGGCGGCGCCTTCGCGAAGCATCTTCCCGAGGCGACTGGCGCGCTCTTCCTGTGCGAATACAGGGTTGTTCTCTTTCGCCTCCTCCAGCACCTTGCGGAGACGGGCGACCTCGGCGCGCTCGGCGTCACGCTCGGCGATGGTCTCTGCAAACTGGCGGTCAAGCTTCGCCGCCAGTTTGAGATCAACGCCCCACTGGCGCTTGGTCTGCTCATGGGCGGCGCGCTCGGCGTCTAGTTTCACCGCGAGCCAGCGCGCTTTCTCATTCCAGAAATGCCAGAGGTTTGGATCGTCAGGGGCGGCGACCGGCTGGGGCGTGGCGGATAGGGCGGCGAGGGGGAGGTTGACCGCATCGCAGAATTCGTCGCGCCGACGCTCAAGAAGTTGTCTCTCATGACCGGTGATGCGGGTGTTGTTCGCTAGAAATTCTCCGACCGCGCTCCAAAGATCTCGACCACGGTCCTCGACCGTCGCCTCCCGCAGCCCCGGCGTCTCTGTGGCTTTCGGGGCGGGGGTGAGGAGGCGCAAGTTTTGCCGCCCGTAGATATGCAGGAAGCCGGGGTCGTGCTCGACGACGAACCGAACCTTGCCAGCGCGTGTCGTGAAGCTGGAACGCACCTCACCCGGCAGCTGATAGTCGCCAGTGAACTTCTCGACCCGGTCTCCAATGGTGAACACCATCTCGGCCTCTGCTGGCGATGAATTGCGATCGGCGGTCATGGGGTGGGCTCCGGGTTTTCGGATACGGCAGCTCGACGGCGTTGAAGCGTCTCGATCTCCATGGCGCGTTCGGCCCAATACTCACCGGGTGATCCGCCATGCTCGCCACGGCGGTCGAAGTGAAAGGCGCATCGATTGAGTTCAGCCACGAGCTCGGCGTCGGTCATGGTCTGAACGTTGGGTTCGCGGTCTGATCGCAGAGAGGCGAGATGAAAGGTCTCGGCGAGACAAACAAGCTCTGCCATGATGCTCTGGCACGCGTGAGCGTAGCCGCGTCCGTAACCGACGCCGAACTCGCTCGGGTCATTGTCGAGAACAGACTGCTTCTCCTTCTCGACAGTCTCAAGGGCTCTCGCAAGCCACTGATCGTAAAGCGCCTGATGCTGGGTAAGTATGCCGCTCACGTGCTCGGCTCCGAACGGGTGGCCTGGGAGATCGCGGCGCGGGCAGCGTCTGACCGCCAAGCCGATTGCGGATTGATAAGTTCTCGCTTGGCCCAAGCCGTGACGGTCCGCTTGCCAAGGCCGTATGGGGTCAATTCGCCGTCCGTCATGTCTTCTGGCGGGGCGATCATCGCGCAGGCGTCCTGCACCCCGAGACGGTAGATCATCTCGAAAGCGTTCGCAGGTTCCTGCCCCACGCCCTCGGATGAGACGGGGAGGTCGGTCACAGGAGCATTCTCCGGTGGTAAGACCGGATCAACAGCGACCTCCTGTTCGGTACATGGCGATTTTGCTGGATGAGAAAGATCGTTGACCATCGCATGAGGATCGCGGCCTTTCTCTAGGTCATGATCGCTGTCCGACATGATCGGCTCGTTGTGCCACGCCAACTCTTGCGCGGCAGACGGACGCGGCGGCCCGCTGAAGGTCACGGGCTCTTCGTACCAAACGCGAGGCGCCGGGATCGGCTCACCCTCAGGAAGGGGCTCGCCGTCGAGCGTGTAACACTCGCGCTCGGGGCCGCAGCATTCGGCGTGGAGTTCACCGCCGCTCACATCCGGGTAATAGAGCTGCCCGTTCTGCATCGGCTTGTCGCAAGCGATGCAGTAGGCGGTGTCGGGATGGCTGGTGGGTTCGGTGCTCATCGGGAAACCTCCGAAAGCTTCTGAGCGTCGCCGCGCCGATAATCGGCCCACGGGTCAGGCCGCATGATCGTGAAGAAGCGGAGGTCGGAACCCTCGTCTTCCGGGTCGTTCCGCTCGGCGAGCGTGAATTCTGGATCGTCGCGCAGGACATGATAGTCCGGGGTTTGGAGACCAGCTTTGTCAGCTTCCACAAGAAGTGCCTCGAACTGCTCCTGCCAGTCTTGCGGCATCGCTTCCAGCGCGAGACGCGGTATTACGAGATACGGCGTTCGGTACAGTCGGTAGCTCAGAGTTCCGATCTCGCTCACAGCTTTGCACTCCGTGCCTGGAGGATGGTGTCGGATGCATCCGTCACACTCGAAAGACGAGAGAGGTAGTCAGAGAAGCCTCCGCTGAAGTAGCCAGCCTCTCGCCCCGCTCGGTAATTTCTCCAGCGAGCCTGACCAATGGATGCGGCAGGTTGGATTTGCTCGTCGAACCCGTCGATCTGAATGCGCCAATGACGGGAGCCGCAATCAGCCTGCTTAAGACGGCAGGCGTGGCATCGGGTGAAGAAGGTCATCGGATGCTGCTCCGTGCCTGGAGGATGACGCGCCGGGCCGCGTCTTCATCGCCGGATGTTTCGTAGAGGGCGGTCATGGGGTGCCTCGCGTCGAAGCGAAGCCGCGGGATCGGAGGGGCCTCTTGGATTTGGGGAACACGCCTCGATCCTTATCGCGCACGCGCTCGACCTTGCGGATCATGTTGATGTCCAGAGCCGTCTTCCCTTTGTGGCAGGGGCGGCATAGCCATTGGCCGTTGGATAGTTCGCTCTCGCCGCCCATCCAGACCGAAAGGATATGGTCCGCATCGCCCTCGCTGGGCTTGAGGACGGCGTGGCACTTCTCGCAGCAGCCGCCGGCGCGGGCTTCCATCTCCCGGCGCTGCTTGCGGGTGAAGTTGTGGGCGCGAGGCATCAGGCGGCCTTCCGCTGCGCTTCGAACCGCCCGTCCGTCACTTCCACGATCTCGTCGCGCAGAGCTTCCCAGCTGTGGCCTTGCAAGAGGCGCTCGCAAATGACGAAAAGCACGCGGCTGAACCAGCGTGAAAACTGCGCTTGATCCATGCTCTCGAAGGCAATCGACTTCGGGACGGTGTGAACCTGCCCGTTATGGTCAATGACGGTACGGACGTGACCGGTCGCGAACTTCATCCAGTCGAGAAGGCTGTCCATATCTCCTTCCCAAGCGCCACCGTCTTCCAGCTTCTTAAACAGGAGGAAAAGCATGCGGTGGTGGCGCGGATTGCGAGCCGCATGGACATCAACGATCACGTCCTTCATGGACTTGAGGGCGCGCACCATATCGCGCCCGTCCTCGTCGGTCGGGATCAGGACATCGCCTTGCGGCATCGCCATCTTTCGGAAAACGGCTTTGGTCACCCTTCAACTCTCTCGCGATGCCTCTGACCGATGCCGATCAGGTGCTCCCAATCCGGCGGGAAGAGCGTTTCTTGGTAGTGCTGGAACTCGCTCCAGACCTCCTCCCAAGTCTCGATATCTTGCACGACGCAAAGCTGCTCCTCGGCCTCGCGGAAGATGTCTTCCGGGTTAGGCGGCAGGCCGCTGCCCTGCGGCAGAGGCTCATTTGTGATCTGGGCCGGCGAGGGAGGGCCGGGCCGGATAGCCGGCGGTGGCGAGATATACGTACGTAGCGCCGCGGCGGGCGGCGAACGGGGCTGACCTGCATCCTCAATCTCTTCGCGCAAATACAGTCCGCCCAGCACGTCGGCGAACACGTCACGCAGCGCGAAGGCTCGCGCCCTCATCTGCAACATACGCTCGGGATACTGCTGCCACGGGCCAGCCTTGCCCCACAGGCTCGCCTTCTTGGCGTCCGCGACCGAGAACCGACGCGAGACCTCTTCCGCCTCACCGCGGCGCTTTACGGTGCACACAGCCGATCTGGAGTCGCCCTGGCCTTCGATTGTCTCTCGGACGAACTCACAGATTCCCGAGCCGCGAACGAGGCCCATCGCGCCGTCGCCCCAGATCGTCGGGCGACCGTTCACGACCGCGATCCGCTGCAAGGACTGCATTGGCGATAGCCCGACCTCAAGGCCCTGCATGATGGCGATCATGCACTTCTCTGGTGTGTCCATGCCCTTGGGCGCCATGCCCGCGAGGCAGACGGCCTTGCCGAGGCGGTAGGCCTCCTCCATCGTCTGCGGCACGATCGCAGCAACCCGGCCGCCAGAGGCGAGCGCGGGCGGCGCCAGTGTGGTGACGTTGCTCATGCTGCTCTCCGCTCTTCGACGATCTTCATTCCAGGCAGGCCGACGCCGGACTTGGCCGCGCGGTTGGCGAGGCTCTGAACCACTTCGCGGATTTCGGACCGGTCCTTGAGCGCCATCAGCAGCGCGTCGTAGTCGGCGATCTCGGCGGACACGAACGTGCGCAGCGAGACCTTGGCGCCGGTACGTCCGGCTGCAGCGTTCCGTGCCTTGGCGTCGTTCTCGACTTGCTGTGCTTCGCGAGCGAGGCGATCGGCGTTAGCCTGAGCTTCTGCATCGGAGTTCTGAGATGCGGACGCAGCGCGTGCGGCATCCTCGGCCTCACGACGAATTCGCGCCGCTTCCTCCGAAGCGACACGCTGGCGCTCCCGCTCGACGCGGTCCTGTTCCTGCAGGAAGGTGTCGAGGTGGCGCTTGAGCTTCGTCGCGAGCTCCTTCGGTCCATCCTTCAGATCGCGCCAGCGCTCATCAATGCGCCGGCTTTCATCTAGAGCGGGCTGCTTCTCCACCTTGTGGAGGTCGGCCGCCTTCTTCGCGATCTCGCTCAGCCGCTTCGACCAGACCGCAGCACGGTCGGCCTGTTCCTGCGTGGCGATCGGTGTGGCGAGGAACTCGTTCGCCTGCTCGGCCTCGCCGGCATACTCGATCGTCAGAGCATCGAACGGATCCGACGCGCCGCTGTTGTGTCCAATCTCGGCAGGAGCCGGTGGTTCGTCACCCCAGCCGTCGCCCCGAGCCGCGCGGCGATAGGCCTCTTCCGTCACAGGAGACCGGCAGACCCAAGTCCAAAGATCGTGCGGATCCGCGATCTCGTTGCCGAGCATCGCGACCAGTGAGCCGTCCTCAGGCCAGATGGCCACCGGGTCGAACGGGCCGTTCTTGCCGCGGCGCTTGCGATAAAAGCCCGGCTGCGGCTCGTTTTCGTGGACGGCCAGCTGCGGTGCCCGACCGACCTGCGATGGATTGGAAAGCGCGGCAAAGTACCAGTCGTAGGTGAGGCTCATGCTGCAAACTTTCTGCCGAAGATGCGCTCGCAATCTTCTTTGGTGACGGGCTTCGCGCCGAGGTTCACAGCCTCTTCGCGGGCCAGTTGGTATTCGCGGTCCGCGATGTCGGCGCGGCTCTCCGTAATGATCTCGTCGATGGACTTCCGGCGCATGGCGGCCTCATCTTGAAGGGCTTCGGTGTGGGCTCGGCGAAGGGCGGCGGCGTCGCGCTGGACGACCTTGACAAGCTGCGGGCTGCCGTTCGCGCGGGCTCTAGCCATCAGATCGAGGAAGCCGGCGCGGTTGGACCGGTAGTGGTCGTGTAGGACGCGGCCTGTGTAGGGACAGCGGGCCATCAGAATGGCCCCAGGCTATGCGCGAGGTTCGCCAAGGCGGCGACGAGCGCGAGGAACGTGATGGTGACGGCGAGAGAGGGGAGATCGGAACGGGTCATGTGGCCGCCTCTTCGAGGTCAATCACTCCCCATTCGGAAATGAAGTCGATTGCGGCGGACTTTCGACGTTCTATCAACGCAAGACAGCTAGCTTTCTCAGCGTCGCGCTTGCTCCAAACAACATCGTGCTCAGAACACTCGCGATGCTGATTTATGTAAGCGTCATCTGCTTCGCGCGATCGATACTCACCTTCAATGAGTTTGTGGCACGAGCAGCAAACCATCTCGCCAGATCGGACGACCTGAGCATCTAAATACTCGGCGTCTTTCCACTTCCGTGAAGTCATAGCCCGCCCCCATTGGCCGTGCGGAAGGAGGAGAACGCCTCCTGCGATCTCAGATGCGCGATCCGGCTGTTCTCCATGCCAGACGCGATGCAGGAGCCGAGGAACACCGTTCCAGCGATGAAGAGGAAGCCGTAGCCGAGCCAGAAGGCGCGGCGGGCGCGGTTGCTCTCGCGGAGAGGGGGCATAGTGTGGGTTTCGTGGATGGGGGTGAACATCAGGCAGCCCCTTCGATGGAGGGGATGGTGAGACCATGCTCTTGGGCGAAATCCGCTAGCCGATCCTTCATACTGCCAGGAGACGAGGCCCCGTCGTGCATATCTTGAAGACGACGAATATCATTGATACTGATCAAGCCGAAAAGCCGCGCAAAAACTTCAAATGCTTCGATAAAACCAGATGCACTGGTCCCCACAGAGGCCCCCTCCATTTTCCCCGTGTAGAGGTCGTCGGGGATGCAGTGACCGATGGCGCAACGCCGGCCATCAACGCCGCGGTATGCGCAGGAGGCGTGAAGGTACTCATCTGAGCCGATGGCGAAGAGTTTTTGCGTAGACTTCACAAAACCCTGCGCAGCCAAGCCGCAATAAGCGTCATCGAACACTTCCTGCAATGTTTCGTAGTGCTGTCGTGTCACGATCTGTTCTCCAGCTGTAAGGGGTTCAGGCGAAGCAAAGGCGGGGATTGGCCGCGTGGAACGCCAGTCGAGCACGAGCGTCACGAATGGCGCGCTTCGCGTGAGCGATGGTCTCCGGGTTGCGGTTGAAGCGATCGCTCAAGCGTCTGGCGTAGAGTTCGCAGTAGTAGGCCTCGATGCCGTAGCGGAATGGGCCGCGCAGAAGATGGGCTAGGACGCGCAACTTATTGATGAGCTTGGACATGATCTGTTCTCCGGGTGACTGGCGCTTCGGTGGAAGGCCGCAGGGGAGTGCGGCCCTCGGTCGAGGCGTCAGGCCATCGCCTTGGTGCTGATGGCGTCGAGGATCGCGTCGCGCAGATCGAGATACGCTGCAGACCACGCTGCCGACCACGCTGCCGACTCCGCTGCCGACCACGCTGCCGACCACGCTGCCGACTCCGCTGCCGACCACGCTGCCGACCACGCTGCCGACCACGCTGCCGACCTCGCTGCCGACCTCGCTGCCGACTCCGCTGCCGACTCCGCTGCCGAATCCGCTGCCGACCACGCTGCCGACCACGCTGCCGACTCCGCTGCCGACTCCGCTGCCGACCTCGCTGCCGACCTCGCTGCCGACTCCGCTGCCGACCACGCTGCCGACCTCGCTGCCGACTCCGCTGCCGACCTCGCTGCCGACTCCGCTGCCGACTCCGCTGCCGACCACGCTGCCGACCACGCCTTCTCTTCGATCGCCTCGCCGCCAGCGGCACGCTCATGCAGATCCATGACGGTCTTGACCGCCTCAGCAGCCGAACCCGCCGTGACGTAGCTCAAGCGCAGGATGCCGAGGTGGACGCGGTGAAGCGTCTGCTGCCAATCAATGTCGCCGTTCCGAGACGCGATCACTTCGGCCAACTGGACGTGCCAGCGCATGTTGTCAGGCTGCGGCAGGCCCTCGAACATCGTATCCTGCAGCAGTGCCAGCCATTCGGGGTAGCCGTAGTAGTCGGCGACGATCCGGTGCTTGCCGTCGAGTCCTTCGATCTCGTCCGCCGTCTTGTCGGCGAAGATGTGATGCAGGTGGCAACCCACCGAGCAGCCCTTGAAGCCGCCGTCTTCGGCTGCGTAGAAACCCTTCGCCAGCATGTCGGCGGCGAAGTGCGCCTGCGACTGCTCCAGCAGCTCGGCGTGACGGTTGGCGATTGTGTCCATTGTGCTGGGCTCCATCCGGCGCGTCATTCGCTGCCGATGGATGGAAGATACGCAACGTATCGCAGGAGGTCAATACGAAACGTATCGCATCGACACAAAAAGAAGCCCGCGCTTGGCGGGCCTCTTCGCTATTCCTTCGGGGTCATTCCGGTGACGAGCGCAGCCCACACCAGCTCGGCATCTTCGATCGGGGCCTCAGTCTGCGACAAAAGGTGGAAGTAGCCGCGAGCCGTGCCCTTCATCAGTTTCTTGACCAGCACCTTCCCCTCGATCGTCTCGACCACGCAGAGGCGGCCAATCAGATCGTCGGTCGGCGGATTGCGCACCTCGTCGTAATAGACGAGCCAGCGATTGAAGAAGTGCCCCAGGCTTTCGCCACGTGCTTCCAGCGCCACCGTGTCCTCGTTGCCAAAGGCCGGCATCGGCGCGTCTTCGCCGATCCCTTGCCCATCCGAGTAGAAGTGCGCCTCGGAGCCCGCGCCGACATAACCGATGACCGGCACCCGAAGGGCTGGCGGGTTCTCGCCGCCCTCACCAGTCAACAGCCAAGCCGACGATACCCTGAAAGCCTTAGCATATGGCTTCACGTTCTTGAGTGTGAGCCCGCGTACGCCGTTCTCGTGAGCGCGGTAGGTCGGCTCGCTCCACCCGAAGCGATTGGCCGCATCCTTGGCGGTTTCGATGCCGGCCTTGATGCGGGCGGCGCGCAGACGGTCTGACGGTTCCATGCGTATCGTGTACCGGCATTCGCGATACCTTTCGTCTTGACCGATCACGATACGTTTCGTATGTATTGGGTCATGAAAACCTTTGCCGACCTCTTCGCCAAGTGGGACACGATCGCGGCGTTCGGCGCCGACATCGGCGTTTCCGATATGCACGCGCGCGCCATGAAGCGGCGGGGCTCGGTCCCGCCGGAATACTGGCCGCAGTTGGTTCGCGCCGCCAAGTCGAAGGGCGTGCGCGAGGTGGACATCGAAGCCCTCGCCGAGATGCGCGCTGCACGTCGGCAGAACCGCGCCTCGTCCGCCGGGGTAGCGGCATGATCTGGCTCGAACTCTTCCTCGCATACGCCGTCATCACGTGTGGGCTCCTGACCGTCGCGTGGCGGGCATGAGCGATCTCATCGCCGAGCAGCACGCCGCCTTTGAACGGTATCGCGTCGCTAAGCTGGCCTCATTCGAGAATTCCACGACGGAAACTGAACGCCGAGCCGAAGAGGCATGGTGCGAGTTTGAGCGCGTGTTCTGCACACCCTCCAACGTAATTCCTTTCAAGCGGTCCGCATGAACGCGCTCGTCACCACCCAAGGGGCGGATGGCTATGTGCCGGAATTGGAGCAGTCGCTTCTCGGCGTCCTGCTTCAAGGCAACGGCCTCGCCCGCGTCCAGCCCTATCTCAACGAGCAGCATTTCCGCGCCGAAGACCATCGCATCATTTATCGGGCCATTCAGGACGCTTTCGAGCGGTCTGGCACGACAGACGTTCGGGTCGTCGCTAAGCTGCTGCCGGAAGGCTTCGATTTCGAGTTCAAGACCCGTCACGGTCTCGGCATTCACCAGTACCTCGCCCGCCTCATCGGCGAGTGCGTCCACACCGTCGCGTCGATCGACAAGGTGGCGAAGTCGGTCGTCGAGCAGTGGGCGCGCCTTGCCTTCGCTGAGCAGATGGAACTCGCGTCCATCGCGGCTCGCGATCCCTCGGCGTCGGTCGGCAAGCTGATCAAGACGGCCGGGACGGTGCTGGAAGAGTTGGGAAGCGGCGTACGTCGCAGTGCGTCCCGCCGGTCCCGCATGTCCGCTGGCGAAGCAGGTGACGCTGCGATCGCCGCCGCTCGTGAGGCGATGAAGAACGGGGCGGGCCTGACGGGCGTGACCTGGGGCTATGCGGACGTAGATCGCATCACCGGCGGAATGCAGCGCAAGGACCTGATCCTCGTGGGCGCCCGTCCGTCGATGGGGAAGTCCTCGGTGATGATGTCCACCGCTCTCCGTGCGGCTCGCAAGGGCCATGGCGTCGGCATCCTCTCGCTGGAGATGGACGCGGCCAAGCTGATCGCCCGTGGCCTCTCTGACCTGACGCTCGCGACGCAGAACCCGGTTCCCTACGTGGACATCCTGCAGGGTCGCATGGACGAGGCCGGTCTGGCCTGCGTCGAGGCGATGAACCAGCGGCTGCACACGTACCCGATCCTCGTCGAGGAGGCCGGCGGCAACGTGTTCGACATCCGCATGAAGATCGAAGCGATGATCGAGCGCTTTGAGCGCAATGGTCAGCCCCGCCTCGAATGCCTGATGCTGGATCACCTCGGCTTCATTGAACCCGGCGCGCACTACCGCGGCAACCGGAACAACGAAGTCGGCGAGATCACCCGCGCGCTCAAGGACTACGCCAAGGAATACGACATCGCGGTGATGCTGCTTTCGCAGCTCTCCCGCCAGCTCGCCCAGCGCGACAACAAGCGTCCGATCCTGTCGGATCTCCGAGACAGCGGCAACATCGAGCAGGACGCCGATGTCGTCGTGTTTCTTCACCGGGAAGCCTACTACCTCGAACGCACCGAAGAGACGGATACGGAGAAGGAGAACGAGCGCATCGCGACGCTCGCCGCCTGCCAGAACCGTCTTGAGTTCATCATCGCCAAGCAGAGAAACGGCCCCGTCACCACGATTAACCTGTGGTGCGACATGGCGTTCTCGGCTGCCCGTAACGGGGAAAGGTACGCCGGATGAATGGTCTCCCATACTACAAAGCCTATCCTCGCGATTTCATCGAAGGCACGATCGGAATGCCTTTCGAGGTGAAGTGCGCGTACCGCGTCATCCTCGACCTCATTTACATGCAGGGCGGCAACCTTCCCGACGACAACCGGTACATTTCAGGCTTGCTGGGATGCTCCATTCGGAAGTGGACGACCATCCGTTCCGCCCTGATTGAAGCGGATAAGATCCAAGTTTCAGGAGAGTTTCTGACGAATTATCGCGCGGTTTCGGAGCTCGAAACTCTCGCGAAACTCCAAGATAAACAGCGCGAAAACGGCTCTCATCCTAAGAAAAACAACGACTTAGCGAAGCCACGGCTTAACCATACAGAACCAGAACCAGATAAACTATCAAAAGACGCATGCGCGTCTGCGAGCGCGGCTGCGCTTAAGCCGGAGAAACCTACCTCTTCCGAACCTGATCCCTTCGATGCCTTTTGGGCTGCATACCCGAAGCGAGATGGTCCGAACCCGAAGAAGCCTGCAAAACTGGCGTTCGACCGGGCGGTGAAGCGCGGCGTGCCCGTTGAGGCGATCATGGCCGCCGTCGTCCATTTCGCCCGAAAGCATCCCAAGCCATCGGCTTTCTGCCCGCAGGCGACGACGTGGTTGAACCAGGATCGGTTCAGCGATGAGGGCGCCGTCCCGGCTCCGAAGCCCCAGGTCGTCGAGGACGACGCCTACTGGAACAAGGCCCTCAACATGGCCCGAGTGAGCCGCCGATGGCTCGTCGAGCATTGGGGCCGCGTTCCCGGCCATCCTGACTGCCGTGTTCCGTCGCACCTCCTGAAACCCAAGGACGGCGACCTCTGGCACGAACTCTACCGGTCCGTCGCATGACCCTCTCCCCCGCATCTCACACCCAACCCAACCGCCGCTAGGAGGCCAACATGACGATCTATCATCCGATCCGAGATTTGCCGATTGTGGTGTTCACGAACCCCGAGCACGGCTCCATTGCTCTGATTGGCGACAGCGCCAAAACCTCCTTCCCGTTCTTCCGTGACCCTTCCGCAGAGAACGCCGTCGCTCGTGCCGAGGCCTTCAAGGCGAAGGTCATTGCCGAGAACGAAGCCGAGTACGCCCGGCGCCGGAAGGCTGGCGACGCGGCTCGCGAGAAGGCTGCGCAGAAGCGCATGGCCGAGGCGTGAGGGAGGCCAACATGACGATCTGGAAGCCAGGAATGCGGTGCCGGTGCATCCGCCTTTTTCTTCGACGGAAGGGCGGCAACGAAAAGCTGCCGAACCTTGGCGAGTACTACACGGTTCGTGACGTGGATCGTTCAAGTGAAACGCTTTGCCTCCGGTTTTGGGAGATCGTCAACACCCCACATGACTTCGGAGACGGGGAGGTCGTTGAAGCGAGTTTTGCGGCGGATTGCTTCAGGCACGTCATTGCTCCCACCGATCGCGAGAAGGCCGACGCATGAAGCGCTTCCTCATTCTGTTTCTCGCGACCTCGCCTGTGACTTTTGGTGCATATGCGGTCGTCAAGTACTTCGACATTGGTAGCGGCATGGGCTTCGTTATCGGCTTAGCGGTTTGCTGCATCACTTGGAATATTCTTCGGCTGGTCGATGCAATCATTGAGCTTGCTCGATGACTTACGGCCTCACAGCACGCCAGCATCACTGCCTATCCTCAATACGGGATCACGTAGAACGTACCGGCGTCCCACCATCCTATGACGAGCTGTGTGTCGCTCTGGACGTGGCATCGAAAGCGACCGTCCACCGCCTGATCAAGGCGCTGGAAGAGCGGGGCCATATCACCCGCCTCGTCCATCACGCCCGGTCCATCGCTCTCGTCGATCAAGCTGCATCCTCCGTCAATGAAAGGGTTGTCGCATGAGCAAGAAGCCCAAGGTCGCGAAGAAGCTGCCGGTCTCGATGGACCCGGCCCGTCTGTCCGAGCCCGCCGAGCGCCTGTTCTCGCGCATCATCCTCGGCCAGCGCATGACGGTGCACTTCGTGAAGGACGATCGCATCCCTCGCGGCAAGGTCTACCTGCTGGAGCCGGATGGCATCCGCTGCGACCCGCAGTACGCCGAGGAGATCATCCGCAAGGGTCGCGTGAAGCCGCGTGGCGACACGCTGTTCGCCGGTGAAGCCTGCCAGTCCTACGAGTTCGATCCTCATCCTGTCGCCCCGGTTCGGGATGCGGCAGCCTGATGAGCCGCCCTCTGTCTCCATCGCTCCGCGACAGCCTCATTGGCTTTGCGATCAGCGAGATAATCGTCGCCTGGATTGCCGTCCGGGTACGGCGCGGGATTGCCGTCCTGCGCTTTGGTGAAG
Organism: Aureimonas pseudogalii; assembly: GCF_014196835.1. Lineage (GTDB taxonomy): Bacteria > Pseudomonadota > Alphaproteobacteria > Rhizobiales > Rhizobiaceae > Aureimonas > Aureimonas pseudogalii. The sequence goes on along the minus strand of NZ_JACIEK010000001.1, from coordinate 1,110,594 downwards.
CCGTTTCCGCCCTGAGTGGTCTGCGTCTCCATGCGTCAACAATCGCACCGGAGACCGCCCCGTGTTTACCAAACGTCATGTCACACCCATCAGCAGGCTTGTCGAGAACGACAAAAGCTCAGTCAGCAAAACCATGACCACTGCCGTCGCTCATTCCCGCCGAATGCTCGTTGCCCTGACCGTCGCGCACCATCGCGGCCCCGCCGATACGTGGACGGCAGCGCGAGATCGGGCGGCCCGAGCGGCGGGGATAGATCGCACCTACGCGGCTCGGATCTGGAGCCGCTGGCAGGACATGAAGGACGTGTCGGGCGAGGCCCTGATGCGTCTCAGCGGGGCCTACGTCGCACTCTGCGAACGCAGCGAGGCCATCGAGGCGGAACAGACCGCGCTTCTGGAGAGGATCGACCTTGAGACGGCTCACGAGATCACTTTGGCGGCGGCTCTGGAACGCCGTCAGCAGCGCATGGCGGCAGCGAGAGCTTCGAAGGTTCCGCAAGCGCCGTCTCCATCACCCTGAACGACATAGCGATTTTGACGAGGAGATAGAGCGATGAACGAAGTCAAGGTGAAGCTGACGGATAAGCAAACGAATGTGCTTCGAGCCATCATCCGCAACGACGAGCAAGGTCGAGGTTCGATCACGGTCAAAGAGTTGGGTCACCGCTTCATGCGGCGCTCGTCCGAATTGGCTCGGGAGCCTGTGAACCGTCTTGTCGCAGAGGGCTTCGTCACGGCGCTCGGGACCGCCGAGAGCGGCGCTCAGTGCTTCGTCGCCACCGAAGCTGGCCGGGTCTTCATGGCGAAGCGCACCGACGCCGCCGCCTAACCCCCTCCATCACCCTGAACGACACACCGACTACGACGAGGAGCTAGGACGATGAGCGAGATGCAGCACACTCCGGGGCCATGGGTCGCAACGCTAGATCCGCAGGGGTTAACATCTGACGACTATCTCATCGGCGAGGAGGGAGGCCCGAACCTTGATGGTGTTGCCACGTGTAGCAAGCGCGATGCACCGCTCATCTCGACTGCTCCTCGACTGCTGGCGGCGCTCATCGCCGCGGAGCGCCTGTTCGAGCACACGTGGGCCATGAACGGCACCATCCATAAAGAGATGAAGGCCGCGATCAAGGAGGCAACGACCTCCGCATGACCGACGCTCCCTACGCTCCCCTCTGTGAAGTCCTAGCCCGAGCCCTAGAGCAAGCCGCTCAAGGCAAAGGTGCAGACCGTCACGCCAACGGCCAGCCTTTCACAGACCAGCCCATCCTCACCATCAGCCGCATGGTCGGACCCGGCTTTGCCATCGGACAGGTGATGAAGAAAGCGCAGGAGGCCAACACCATGGCCAGGCGCGGGAACTCGCAGAATGCCGTGTTCGAGCTGCTAGGCGCCATCAACTATTTGGCTGCCGCTGTGATCCTCATCGAAGAGGAATGGCGAGCATGAGCGTTACGCTGGAATACACCGCCGAGGAAGACGCTCTGATCGTCAGGATGGCGCTGGCGGGCGCGACACCATCCGAGATCGTCGCCGAGTTCGCCAAGCGTCGTCGGATCCTCCCGGCGCATTCGATCCGCTGCAAGGCTGTGTTCAAAGCGGCCGTCAGGTCTCGTCAGTCGCCAACGCGACCGCCGATCTCCTTCGACTTCCCGATCTACACGCAGATGGTCACGCCTTCCTCCGTTGCCGGCGTCATGCATTCCACTCCGATCCAGGTTCCAATCTCGCTGCGAGCGATTTCCATGGGGATGCCGTCATGACCAAATCCGCAACCGTCCTCTCCGATGAAGAGAGCGCCTTGATCGGAGAGATGGCGACGAAAGGAATGGGGTCGATGCTGATCTCGCGAGCCTTTGCAGAGCGCGGGCGTACGATCCCCAACACGACGATCGCCTCCCTCAAGCTCTATCGCGATGCGAAGAGGGTGCGGGACAGCATCAGGGGCGAAAGGGTTCGCGCCGAGGAAGAAGCGCAACGCGAGGCTCGCCGGATCGCCGTTCCTGATGCGCCGGTCTTTCCGAAGTTCACGAGGATGGTTCCCGAGATCGCTTCCATCTGGTTTGGCAACGACGCCCCACGTCATGTCGCGGTTTCGCTTAGGGCGACAAGCATGGATGCGTTGGTATGAGCGCCCGTGTCTTCGCCATCACCAAGCCGCTAGTGCCCGAATGCCAGACTGCCGGCGAGTTCATCGTGTTCGCGGCGAGGGTCAGCAACCCCGCCAATCAGGCGAACCGCGAGACCGACGCCAAGCTGCTGGCCTACCTGATGCGCAATCGGCATTGGAGCCCGTTTGAGATGGTTTCGGCTACCGTCGAGGTTGTCACCACGCGAGATATCGCCCGACAGCTTCTGCGGCATCGATCGTTCTCGTTTCAGGAGTTCTCGCAGCGCTACGCCGAGGTCGATGCGGAGCCTGTGTTCCGCGAGGCGCGGATGCAGGATGAGCGGAACCGCCAGAATAGCGTCGAATGTGAGAACGCCGCGCTCTCAGAGGGCTGGATCATGGCGCAGAGGATGGCCCACGCAGAAGCTATTCGTATCTATCAGGGGGCTATTGAGAAAGGCATAGCCAAGGAAGTCGCCCGCGCTGTTCTCCCCGAGGGCCTGACGCCATCCACCCTCTACGTCTCTGGCTCGTTCCGCTCGTGGCTGCATTATCTCGACGTTCGCGAGGAGGCCGGCACGCAGAAGGAGCATCGCCTGCTGGCGAACGAGATCCGTGCAGCGCTCGCGGAGCATGAGCCTCTGATTTTCGGAGAAGCGGCATGATCCTCTCCGCACAGACCATCCGCAAGCGCGTTGAAAATGGATCGCTCGTCATTGAGCCATTCTTTCCAGAGCCGCAAAAAGCTTATGGCCTCAGCTTCGGTCTTTCGTCATGCGGCTATGACATTCGGTTGGCTCAAGCCGTTGTCCTGTTTCCGTTTTGGGGGCGCCTCGGTTCAGCTTTGGAGCGTATCGGTATTCCAAGCGATCTCCGCGCCAAGATTGACAACAAATCAACGAACGCTCGCCTGTTCATCGACGCATCTAGATCGACGAACGCAGAGCCTGGGTGGACAGGTCATCTCACCCTCGAACTAACTCACGATCGTCCTTGGCCGGTCCGGCTTCCTGCTGGATACCCCATTGCCCAAGTGATTTTCGAAACGCTTGATGAACCCACTGAACGCCCGTACCGCGGCAAATATCAGAACCAGCCCGACCGCCCGGTTGCCGCCATTCTGGAGGCTTCATGAGCACGGCTCGCCTCGTCCTCTCGTTCCCGATCAGCGTCAACGGTATGTTTCCCACCCGTGGCAACAGCCGAGTTCCTTCACCTCGCTATAGGGCATGGCGGGACGAGGCGGGGTGGCGCGTCGCGGCGCAGAAGCCAGCCCGCATCTTTGGCCCGGTCAACATCCGCATCGACCTCGTGGCCCCCGACAACCGCCTCCGTGACGCGGCGAACTACGAGAAAGGCGTCACTGACCTCCTAGTGAAGCACGGCGTCATTGAGGGAGACGACCACCGCTTCGTCCGCCGTGTCTCCATCGGATGGGAGGACAGCGGCGAGCCCTGCACGATCACCATCACGGCCTGCAACCCCACCAATCAGGAGCCGACAGCATGAGCGACACAATCGAGAACACCGCCGAGACCAACGTCGCTGGCGACGAACTGCGGTCCTTCGTGGAGCGGGTGGAGCGCCTTGAGACCGAAAAGAAGACGATCTCGGACGACATCAAGGACGTGTACGGCGAGGCCGGTGGCCGCGGCTACGACGTTAAGGTGCTCCGCAAGATCGTCGCCCTCCGTAAGCAAGACGCTGACGAGCGCGCCGAGATGGACGCGATCCTCGAAGTCTACCTCAACGCGCTCGGGGAGGCTTGAGCCATGAACTTCATCGCCATCGCCACCAACACGCAGCGCGGTATCGTTCAGCGCCGCATTGACCCTGAACTGGTTCCGATCCTCCGCAGCCAGATCGCGGAACTGGAAACCGAACTGCAAGCCGAGAAGCACGCCAAGCGACGCGCCGAGAAGGACGCGAAGGAAAAGACCGACCTCATCTTCGACCTCAAGGACAAGATCGAGATCCTAGAAGAGCGGCTAGCCCGCTATACCCCGAGCGCCGCTACTGCCCGCGACGTGCTGAACGAGGTGTCCGCATTCCATCAGGTTCCCACGCACGTCATCATCGGCACGCGCGGCTCTGCGAAGGTCATTAACGCTCGCCAGCACGCAGCTTATGAGATCCGCCGCAGATGCCCGTGGGTGAGCTATCCCGAGATGGCGCGCCTTCTGTGCCGTGACCACACAACCCTGCTCTACGCGGTCGGGAAGTGGCCGGAAAAGGCGAAGGCTCTCGGCATCCCGGTCCTCCCGTTGGATGAGGTGCCGGAATGAGCACGTTTCGGCACTTCCTCATCACGTGGCCCGCGTTTGTCATCATCGCTCTCATCGACGGCGCGCTGAACTCTGGCTTCAACGGCTGGTCGTTCATTGCGGGTGTCGTGGCGTGCCGCGCAGGTGATTTGCTTTTCACAGTTGTCACGGAGTCGAAGGCATGAGCGATCAAGACAACGTTATCAAGGACATGGCAGACGATATCTGCGCCCGTATTTCTTTCCGAATTGGACAGATGAGGGGCACCGGTTTTCCTTGGCAGCGAAAGGACGCAGCACTCCTCGAAGAGGCGCGGCAGTGCATTCGGGCTTTTGAAACCGGCTATCTGAATGCCGCGCGAGTTCAGCAGGAAACGCATGCCAACGGTGCGAAGCTGACCCGTATCCGCGCCATTCTTGATGGAGGTCGATAATGACCCCGCTCGCCTTCATCACCGGCCTATTCCTAGGCCTTCTCGCCTCTGCCGGATGCTTGGATCGTCGTCTTCAATCCATGGTGAGGCAGGGACGGTTTCAGTTCAACGGCACGGATTACGCGATCAGGGAGTGGGTGGGATGAGCGAGGCCGCAGTTTTTGAAAACCATCATGGAATGATCAAGCCTAAGTCTCGGCGTCCGCGTAACATCAAGGCCAATCCAGAGTTTCAGGTTGATCTTAATGTGCTCCTCGCGCAACGCCGCACCACAATCGCTTACGTTCGAAGTCCAATCAGCACTCGCGTCATGAAGGAGATCCGTCTCGAAGTCGCAGGGCTTTGTCGTAAGCACGGCATGGGCTGGCGGCAGACCGGAGAGTTTATATGGAGAGATCCTGGCGCTGTCCGACGTATGGTGGAGAAAGCAAATGGGTGAGCAGCACTTCCCTATCTTAACCAAGATGCGCGATGGTCGAGTTGTCAACGCATCATCAATTCGGTGCGGCACATGTAAAGAAGAGGGGCTGAGCTATTCAGCTAGCGGGCGCCCCACTCCAAATCGAGCTTCATCTGAGAAGTTTAAGAGAATGGGTTGGGTGGTGGGGAGCTCACAGCGGCTTAACCGCTGCCCTTCCTGCCGCCCAAGCGCGATTTCTGCCTCAAACAATAATCAACCAAAAATTCACAAGCTAGATTTGGAGCAAATCGTCATGGCTAAGAGCAACCCACCCGCTGTCACTGAGCCTCCACGTGAGATGACCCGCGATGATCGCCGGATTATTTTCGCTAAGCTCAATGAGGTATATATTGGCGAGGATCAAGGATACTCAGCAGGCTGGTCTGACCAGAAAATATCAGATGATCTTGGAACCCCAAAATCATGGGTTGAGCGCATACGAGAGGAAAATTTCGGATCTATCTCGACCAACGAGAACGTTATGCTTTGTTACAAGCAAATTAAGGAGCTGTGGATCGGTATCGAAACGTCTCAAAAAGCTCTTAATGCAGACCGAGATGTCTTCAAGGGGAAAATGGCGGAAGCGAATGCCAACATCGGGAAGCTAATTGCCCGTGCCGATGAACTTCACGCTTTAATCAAGCGCATATCATAGAAAACCCGCCGCACCGGGCAGTGCGAGCGGGCTCCTGATCTATCCTCTGGCGGGGACACTTGAAACTACCGCAGTGGAGAGGCAAACACAATGGATGTCGTTATCACTCATAGCCAATATGGCGCACCCATTTGCTCAGACATGGGGCGTAACCATCTGCCTCGCGCTGCAACCCGGATAAGCTACGGCGGCCATGGCGACCTACTAATTGCGAACGGTATCGCCATCGCGACGCCGTCTCCATCTCCGTTCTACCGGGGGTACGGTACTTACAGGCCACATTCGATTGGGGGCGCAGCATGACGCTCTCGTGGTTCTGCGCTCGCACTAATCCCCGATGTGAAGGTCGGGCTGTTGCCTCGCTTTCTGACAAAGGCTTCGCAGCCTATAGCCCCCGGATCTACAGCGTCCGACTTCATCACCGCACCAAAGCTGAGATCGAGCGGTTCTCGCCGCTGATGGTCGGATATGTGTTCGTGGGGATGGAAGAAGCTGCGCGCCACTTCGGCTTTGCCCGCCGGTGTGACGGAGTAAAAGCGTTCCTAGGTGTGAACGGCAAGCCGATGCCGATCTCAGCGAAAGCGATTGAGCCTTTGTTCGACGCCGAGTTTCGTGGCGAATTCAACGATATTGCAGCCAACGTGTTGCAACGTCGTCGTGACTCGCGACAAGTGAAGGGTGAGCGTTTAAGTCTAAGCGGCGGCGAGCTTGTTCAGGTCGCGTCTGGTATCTTCGCGACCAAGAATGGCGTCGTCGCAAAGATCATGAACCGCAACAAGGCACTTGTTCGACTTGAAGAGTGCGTTGGCGTGATGGAAGAGGTCACTGTAGATGTTGACGCTCTTCGCCTAGTAGCCTAGATTGGCGATGACGAATTTGCCTGACTGTGCGGCCACGAGACACGCCGGGGTGTTGCGGACTGATCGTCCTCCGCATCATGGTGGCTTGTGCCCTCAGGGCGGCATGAACAGTTGAAGCTGAACGGCCGGGTGAGCTTGTCGTCTCACCATACGACACGGCGGGATAGGAATTAACGGCGCACATACCCCCTCCATGTATGGGGAACGCGCACGTTCAGCCTCATTCAGATCAGGACGGCGGCGTGGAAGGACACGCAGCGAACGCAGGTCAATTCAGCCTATCATCGTCGCCTGCAAACAGCGTTGATGGGAAGTCGGTGTCGAACCCGACACGTCCTGAGGAAATCACCTCGTAACCCTTGCTATGAAGGGGTTTAGGGTGGGAAACAGTCGAAATCAGCCGATTAGGAAATCACCCCCGCCGGTTCACGCCCGTGGGACTTTCTGCATTTTGGAAAGAGGCCGCATGGATGACGAACGCTTCCTTGCCGCCTTCCTCCTAGCGATCGTTGCCCTCGGCTTCGCCACCATCCTCTTCTAAGGCTTGAACGATGGTCGCTCGTACAGTCCAAGACGTAGTGCTAGGGGAGGCCACCCACGGCACCCGAGCACAGCGCGCCGCCGACATGCGCGCCATCGTCTCGGTGATCGAAAACCGCGCCCGCATGATGGGGATCACCCCGCAGCAGGTTGTCGCCAACTCCAAGGAGTTTAACGCCTACGGCAAGGCTCTGCCGAAGGGCGTCAACGCCTATCGCGATCTCGCCGAGCAGGCGATCCGTGAGGTGCAGACAACTGGTCCGATCCACACGGGCACGTTCTACGCGACGCCCGGCGCATCGAAGAACCTGCCGAAGGGTCTGAAACAGGTCACGTCCACCAGCGGCCATCGCTACTACGCCGACCCGCAGAACCGCTCCATCAATTCCGCCGTGGGGTTCCGTCAGCCCAATCCCTCCCGCGCCCCTGCCGTGACCGCCTATGCGCCAGCACCGAGCGCAACGGGTGCGCTTCGAGCCATCGAGGCACAGACCAGCGGGCGCGCTGTTCCAACGCCAACCACGGCGCCTCGGTCCGTCTCAACTCGCAGCAACCCGTCTCTCGTGGCCGCTGCCTCGTCTCTCCCGGCTGGGCTGCAGTCGTCCCGTGGTGGCCGTGTCGGTCCGAACACCACGACAGGCATCCCGACACCGAGTGCGCGGCCTGTGGGGGCTTCTTTGCAGAAAGCGCAAACAACTCCACAGACCCAGCCCGATGCTACCCGCTTCGGCAGCTTCGCTCCCGGCAACATGCCGAAGTCCATGATGGATCGCTTCGCCGAGAAAGCGGGCGTCACCGGATCTCGTGTCGCCCCGCAGTCCGTCACCACCGGCCTTGCGCCGTCTCGTCCTGTCCAAGGCCCGAACCGCCCCGCAAGCACGGCACTGACCGCCGCACAGGCCAGCAACCTCGCATCCCGCCTGTCGCCGCAAACTTCTCTCGCGATGGCACCCACACCCACCAGCGCTCCGCGATCGATCTCCGTGGCAGCGCCGAGCGCGGCATCCATCCGCTCCGCAGCGTCCCTGCCGTCCGGCCTCGCGGCATCGGCTAAGGGCTCGCGCGTTGCCTCGACGCCGACACGTGCGGTCTCGGCTCCGACCGTCTCGGCACCCACTCGCACCACAGGCTTCACCGCAGCACAGGAAGGAAACCTCGCCACTCGCCTCGGCGGTGCCTTCACCCCGACGCAATCGCTCGCCAGCCTGCGGACGGCTTCAGCTTCCATCTCGGCAGCCGGTCTCACGCCCGCACAGGCGACGAACCTCGCCAGCCGTCTCGGCACCAGCACGCCGACGAAGACCGCGCCGTCTCTCGGCAGCCTTCTTGGCGTGAGCGCGGCCCAAGCGGCTCCAGTCGGCAATGCGCTTCTCTCTGCGCCTGCTGCCACGAGCTTCGCCGGCAAGATCGGATCGCCCCGCAGCATCGAGGGTCAGTTGCCCGCGAATGCTCTCGGCGGCGTTCTTGGTCCGACATCGGTCCCGACGCCCACGAGCGCACCTCGCACGATCTCCGCGGTGGCTGCCCCGACCTCTCGCCCCGTCGCTCCAACACGCACGATCGCCGCTCCTGTCTCGCGTGCGGCGCCCGTCGTGTCTCGTGCTGTTACGACGCCGACAGCCAGGCCGACGTTCTCCGCGGCTCCGGTGGCCCCGACCGTTACGCAGGCGCCGTCTCTGGCCTCGCGCCTTGGCCTGACGCCGGGTCGCATTGCCGGGGCTGCCCTCGGATCGGTCGTCGCTGGTCCGATCGGCGGCATCGTCGGCGGCTGGCTGGGTGGTCGCGTTGCCGCTCCTGCTGCTGCACCGGCAACGGCACCTATGGCCTCAGCCCCCGCGGCTCGTGGCGGGATCGGCTCCGGCCTTGGCGGCATGTTCGGCGGTGGGATGAACGGTATGGGCTCCAGCGGCATGGGCGGCAACCGCTCTGCCACGGGTACGAACGGCACGGGTCGTGCTGGCGGTGTCGGAACCATGAGCGGCGGCTTCGCGGGCTTCGGCGAGCGTGACAGCGCGGTTGGAACCGATGGCGGCAAGGTGGGGGGCTCTAGCCGGTCCTCGGCCTCGTCCAGCTCGAAATCCAGCAGCTCGGGCAAGTCCTCGGGCGGGAAAGGCAAGAAATGAGCGAGAACGTCATCGACATTCGCGATCGGCTCAAGCCCAAAGCTGCGGAACCCAAGTGGGCTTTCGATCTACGTATCTGGAGCACACCAGGCGGTCCCGAAGCCCTCATCACGGATTTCAACGATCAGGATGGCCACGAGGCGGCGGATCGTCTCCGCGTATTCGCTGGCATGCTCGACCAGCTTCACTACTACATGATGCAGCAAGCGCACATGATGGAGCCGAACGACGACGGGCAGATCTTGGCCAAGTTAGCCGTGTTCGAAAGCAGCCGAGTTCGGTTGCGCATCAATGACGACCGCGTTCAGACTGTCGAGCAAGAGGATTGGCTGCGAGAGCGGTTTGAGGACGCCAAGTCATCTGTGGCAGGCAAAAAGTGAGCAAGTCAGGCCTCTTCTTCGCAGGTATGTCCACCTATTTCTTCGTCAGCATGATCTTGGATAAGCTGGCCGGAGCATGAAGATGAGCGAACAGCAGATCAACGATCAAGCTGCCGATCAGGCCGCGTTCCAGGCAGCCTATGATGCCTCATTCCGAGACGAGCGCATCTCCAACCTTCGCCGGTGGGCCTACGATGCCGTCACCCGAGGTGGACTCAACAGCCGCGTGAGCGATGCCATCGCCGAGGCGGACAAGCTCGTCGCATGGTGTGAGGGCGACGGAGGGGCGAAGTGATGGCCGGTCTTCCCATCGTGGAGGTGTCAATTACTCCATTGGATGCAGGCGGGCATGAAGCGTTCTGCCAAGGGGTCTCTATCGGCAACTTTGCAGAATTGGCCGACGCGCGGGATGCGGTCGGTCGAGCGGCCGACGCGGTTGCCACCACCGACTATACCACCGGCAAGACAATGGCCGACCTCGTGGACGGCGTGAAGCCTCTGCGCACGAAGCTGACTGAGGTGGCGCTGCGGAGTCGCTCACTGAAAACAGTGACAGAACAGTGAACAAGCTTGCGAACCTGAAGCCTTTCAGCCCTGGACAGACCGGAAATCCCGGCGGCCGTCCGAAGGGTATCGCAGCGCGAGCGAGGGAGCACACCGACCGCGCCTTGGACGTTCTCTCCGAAGCTCTGGAGGAAGACGATCCGAAGGTTCGCATCGCCGCTGCGAAGGAGCTTCTGGACCGCGGCTACGGCAAGCCCGTCACCATGACGGCCGACGTGACGGACAAGCTCGATGACATCGACGACAACACTCTCGATGCTGCAATCTCTGCCCTCCGCGCAGCGATCGGCACTTCTGACGAGGTTGGAGCGTCTTCAACGGGTAAGACGAAACACTAACCGCCTTCGCCACTACGAGCCCTACGCCAAGCAGCGGGAGTTTCATCGGGCGGGACACAGCTTTCGGGAGCGCCTGTTTCTCGCTGGCAATCAGCTCGGCAAGACGCTTTCCGGCGCCGCCGAGGTCGCCATGCATCTCACAGGCCAATATCCGGAGTGGTGGGACGGCCGTAGGTTCGAGAAGGCGGTTGTCGTCATCGCCGGGTCGGAGTCTGCCGAGCTGACCCGCGACGGTGTGCAACGACTTCTCGTGGGGCCACCTGATCGCGAAGAGGATTGGGGCACAGGCTTCATCCCGCAGTCTGCCATCGTTGCCCGCACGCGGCGCATGGGCGTCAGCAATGCCCTTGATACCGTGACGGTCCAGCATGTCACTGGCGAACGATCCACGCTCTACCTCAAGAGCTACGATCAGGGCCGGTCGAAGTGGCAGGCCAATACGGTTGATTTCGTCTGGTTCGATGAGGAGTGCCCCGAAGACCTCTATTTTGAGGGCATCACACGTACCAACGCCACGAAGGGCAGCGTCATGATGACGTTCACACCGCTTCGGGGAATGTCGGCGGTGGTACAGCGGTATCTTCTGGAGCCGAGCAAGGATCGAACGACCGTCACGATGACGATCGACGACGCTGAGCACTACTCGGACGAAGAGCGCAACAAGATCATTGCGAGCTACCCGGCTCACGAGCGAGAAGCCCGCACGAAGGGTGTGCCGTCCCTCGGATCGGGACGCATCTTCCCGGTCGAGGAAAGCCTGATTACGATCGCGCCATTCCCGATCCCAGACCATTGGCCTCGTATCGGCGGGCTCGACTTCGGTTGGGACCACCCGACTGCGGCGGCCGAACTCGCATGGGACCGCGACAGCGACACGATCTACGTCACGAAAGGCTATCGTCGCCGCGAGGCAACGCCGGTCCTTCACGCTGCTTCACTGAAGCCGTGGGGCGAAAAACTCCCGTGGGCGTGGCCTCACGACGGCAACAACGACACGGCAGCGGGACCGAACCTCGCTAGCCAGTATCGATCACAAGGCATGAACCTCCTGCCAGACCGTGCGACATTCGAGGATGGCTCGAACAGTGTCGAGGCTGGCCTGATGGAAATGCTGGATCGGATGCAGACGAACCGCTGGAAGGTGTTCTCGAACATCAGCGAGTGGTTCGAGGAATTTCGTCTCTACCACCGAAAGAACGGCAAGGTGGTGAAAGAGATCGACGATCTACTCTCAGCAACCCGATACGCGATGATGATGCTACGATCCGCCGAGCTACCGAAGCAGGTGGCGTTCAAGATGCCGAAGCGCGACCTGCGAGGGTTCATCTGATGAAGCGAGAGATGGGTAGCGATATGAGCGACAAGATGAGCGACAAGCCGAAAACTGCGATGACGATCTTCGCCGCTCCCGAGGGAGGCTTCTACGTGGGCGAACAGGCGATGTCGAATTACGAAATCAGCACGTACGTCGCAGCATTCTCTACGCTTCAGGAGGCGTTGCACTTTGTGAGCAGGAAGATGACCCCCAGCTTCGAACTGACCGAAGGACAAGATCTGCTGCAATCCGGCAATGTGCTGCGCGGGCGCTACGTGTAATGGCACGACGCAAGCGCATGTCGGACGATGATCTGGCGACGAAGGTCGATAGCCAGATCGCCGACGCGCAGCTTTACGGCGGGACCGATCGCGACAAAATACGCGAACTCGCGCTCAAGTTCTTCGACGGCGAGACCGACCTTCCCGCAATGGGTAAGCACGGCTCGCAGGTCGTGTCGCGTGACGTGTCCGACATCCACGGGCTCATCATGCCGAGCCTCCTGCGTGTGTTCTTCGGCTCCGATCGCATCGTGAGCTACGAGCCCACCCGCACCGAGCACGAGGAGTATGCGGATCAGGCGTCCGACCTCGTGAACTACGTCGTCATGCGCGAGTGCGAAGGCTACCGCAATTTCCGCTCTGCGATCTCGGATGGTCTGCTTCTCGGCAACGGCATCGTGAAGCACTGGTGGGACAACACGCCCGACTACACGACCGACACGTACTCCGCGTTGACCGAAGACCAATACCGCATGGTCATCAGCGATGCGGACGTGGAGGAGATCCTAGAACACGAGACCTACGCCGATCCCGATTGGGTCGCACCGCCCCCGCCGCCGCCCGCCATGATGATGTCGGCGCTTCTGGGAGCCATGGAAGCCCCGCCAGCGCCCGGCATGCCTCCTGCGCCTATGATGGCGACTGCGATCGATCCGAGCGCGCTGGTGGGCGATCTCGTTGATGCCGAGGACGACGAGCGTCAGACCGGCGACACGAAGGACACGAGCGAGGACGACGCCGATCCGCGTGCGCCACGCCTGCACGACTTCAAGGTCAAGCGCATCCGCTCGAATGGCCGGCTCCAGATCGCCGCCGTGCCGCACGAGGAGTTCATCATCGAGCGCCGTGCGACCGCTCTGGACGAGACGGTGCGCTTCTGCGCCCACGTCCGCCGCACGACCCGCTCGGAACTGGTCAAGGAAGGCTATCCGCGCGACAAGGTGGACGAGATCCCCCTGTCCAACGACATGGAGCGGGATGCCTCTCGCCGCGCGCGTGACGACAGCTTCGACGATGCCGACGTGTCGCCCGATCAATCGACGCAACTCGTGGACGTTTACGAGTGCTACGTGCTCATCGACACCGATGGGGATGGCATTGCCGAGCGGCGTCGCATCGTCATGGGCGGTCTGACGGGCAAGCGTTCGATCCTCGCCAACGACGAATGGGGTGACGATCTCCCGTTCTCCGACATCGTGCCGAACCCTCGGGCTCATGCATGGCGCGGCAAGGGGCTCTATGAGGAGCTTGGCGACATCCAGCGCATCAAGACGGTGGTGCTGCGCGGCGTCCTGAACAACGCCTACCAGAACATCGCTCCGCAGCGCGCCGTAGTGATCGGCGATGTCGAGAACATGGACGAGGTTCTCGAACCTACACCGGACGGCATCATTCTTCTCAAGAAGGCTGGCGCAATGCCGCCGGCACCGGTCCAGATCCCGTTCATCGCCGACAAGCTCTTGCCGCTCATGGACATCATGGATGCGGTCGGGGAAAAGCGCACGGGCGCCTCGCAGCGCACGTCCGCCCTTGACATGAACGCGTTGCAGAACCAGTCCGCGACGGCCGTCAACGTCGTCCAAGCTGCGGTGCAGACGAAAAATGAGGAATACGCCCGCAACATCGCCGAGTGCGGTGGCATGCAACGCATCTTCCGGTGCATCCTGCGGCTCATCACGAAGCATCAGGATCATTCCAAGATGGTCCGCCTTCACGGCAAGCTGGTCGAGATCGATCCGCGCTCGTGGAACGCCGACATGGACGTGACGATCAACATCGGTCTCGGCACCGGCTCTCGCGACCGTGATCTCGCGGCCCTGTCTGCCGTCGCGGCCAAGCAGGAGCAGATCATCGGCCAGTTTGGCCCCTTCAACGAGCAGCTGAACGTCGGACACCTGACGGAGAGCTATCAGAAGATGGCCGAGGCCGCCGGCATTCGGAACCCCGAGGCGTTCTTCCCGTCCATCAGTCAGGAGCAGGTCGCCCAGCTTCGCCAGCAGGCACAGGAAGCCGGCAAGGGCCAGCCCGATCCGAAGATGATGGAAGCGCAGGCCAAGCTGCAGATCCGCCAGCAGGAGATGCAGTTCGAGCAGCAGGCCAAGGTGGCCGAGTTCCAGATGACGCAGCAGTCGGAAGAGGCTCGTGCCACTCGTGAGAACGAGATCGCACAGGCTAAGCTGCTGATGGACACGCAGAACCGTCAGGCCGAGGCTTCGTTGAAGCTCCAGCTGATGCGCGAAGAGGCTGCGGCCCGCCTTCAGCTTCTCCGTGAGGAGAACGAGGCCAAGCTGCTGATCGCCCGTGAGGAAGCGGGCATGCGGCAGGAGGCCCGCTATCGCGAGATGGACATCGAGAGCCAGCTTTCGCAGATCGCCATGGCGCTGAAGGTCAACCTGAACACCGCGAACATTGCGAGGCCAGAATGAGCGACTGGCAGCCTATCGAAACCGCGCCGAAGGATGGGTCTACAATTCTTTTGGCCCGGTTCATGGCTGACGAAGTTCAGGTCTCAACGGGATCTTGGAACCTGTATCCGGTGCTTGGGGAAGATGGCTTCAACGGCTTCAATGGCTACCTTGATAGGGCGCCAACGCATTGGATGCCTGTACCGGAGAGGCCAGAATGAGCGGCGAGATGCGGATCATTCTGGGCGCCAATGCGGGGTTGGACTGCGACCACGAGCGGTTCGTCCTGGCGATCCCGGATGGATCGCCGTTGTCCATATCGGATCGGACTTGGGTCGCTCGCCGTATGATGCAGCGTGACCGCTCGCTATCACCGGCTGCCCTGCGATCGGCTGTGGAGCAATACGAGCGTGAACTGATGGAGGCCGCATGAGCAACATCGCCGATCCGATGGCTGAGTATTTCGCGGCGGCTGGCATCACCGACCCGAACGATATCGCCTACATCAAGCGGTATTCCGACGTGGCCGCGGCCGTCCCGACATATGGCGCAAACACCGCCAAGCTGCACTGGCAGAACTTCGGTCAGCAGGAAGGCCGGACGTGGGGTGTCGATGCTCCGGTCGCGGCTGCCGTGCCTACCGCGCCGGTCGCCACGCCTGCGAACACTGCGCTCCCGGCCTCTTATGGCACGGATGCGGCCTCGTGGGACGCCTACATGCAGTCGGCTCGTCAGGCGACCGAGGGCATGAACCAGATGCCGTTCGTCTATAGCGACTATGGCAGCGTCCCGATCGACAACGCCGCGGCGAACGCGCTCTTCTACCCACAGGGATCGGCCACGACGGCAGCGGCTTCCAATCCGCTTCTGGCAGCTACCCCCGTGGCACCGGCACAGGCTGCCTCTAATCCGCTCCTCGCCGCTATGTATCCCAACGGGCAGGTCCGATGAGCGTCACCGCCATTCAGGCGGGGCATGAGGCGGCAACCCTGCTGGAGAAGATCGAGCCATTCCTCGCCGATCTGGAGCGGGAGTCGATGGAAAGCGCTCTGATGGCCCCCTATTGGCAGCCAGAGGGCACCCGCGAAGCCCGGCACCATCTGGACGAGGTGAATGCCATTCGTGCGCTGCGGCAGCGCATCCAGACGACCGTCATGCTTGGCAAGATCGAAACGCAAAAAAACGCGCTGACACCCACGATTTAGAAACAGCAGAAATCGGTAGGCCACCACCCGCAAAGGCTTGCGGTAAAAGGGTTTGAGCCACGATTTGAAGCGGCAGACCACCACCCTATTCCGCCTAGCGGATCGTGAGCCTCGCGTCATGAGGCAATCCTGAACCGGGGTGCGTCCCCGAACAACGGAAAACCCTCATGTCTGACATCAATACCGCTTCGCCTGCGGGCGAGAGTGTGGACGTTTCTGCGTCCGAACCCCTAAGCCTGTCCGCTGCGGCGAGCATGCTCGAAAACGCCGATCGCGAAGAGCGAGAGGACCAGACCCCGCCCGACGACGACACGTCCAATCCCCCGGCAGAGACCGGCAAAGACGATGACGGAGATCAGGGCGACACCGACGACCAGACCGACGAGCCCGAGGGCGACGAAGGCGAGGGCGACGACGAAAATCCACCGGAAGACGTACCCTTCGAAT
Organism: Aureimonas pseudogalii; assembly: GCF_014196835.1. Taxonomy (GTDB): domain Bacteria; phylum Pseudomonadota; class Alphaproteobacteria; order Rhizobiales; family Rhizobiaceae; genus Aureimonas; species Aureimonas pseudogalii. The sequence goes on along the minus strand of NZ_JACIEK010000001.1, from coordinate 1,094,211 downwards.
TCGACAAACTCCATGGCAACGTGAAGCTGCGCCTGCGGGACGGCTCCGACATTACCGTTGGGGATCTGAAGAAGCGCTGGGGCGACCTTCAGGAGCTTGAGACGGCCCGCACGACCTTCACGCAGCAGCGTCAGGAGTTCGAACAGCAGGCCCAACAGGCAGCGCAGCAGGCGCAGTATTTCGAGCAGATCGCCCCGATGGCGATTGCCGCTCTCCAGTCGCAGCTACCTCAGATCCCCGAAATGCCCGATCGGTCTCTGCGTGAAACCGATCCGTTTACGTACTCCGCAATGGTGGACGACCGGAACCGGGCAATCGAGGATTATCAGGCAAGAGCGGCCGAGATCCAGGCAATCGAGCAGGGGCAGCAGCTTCGGCATCAGGAGCAGACCCAGGCGCAGCAGCGCGCCACGGCTGCCTTCCTCGATCAGCAGCGTCAGCAGCTTTTTGAGACGATGCCGGAACTCAGGGACGACGCCAAGCGGACGGCATTTCAGAACGATCTCGTGAAGTTCGGCACCGAGACCTACGGGTTTCAGCCGCAGGAGATCAATGGCGCCTACGATCACCGGCTCATGCGGGTGATGTCGGACGCCATCGCCTACCGCAAGCTTCAGGCTGCCAAGCCGAAGCCCACGAACGCCGCCCAGCCTCAACGTCAAGCGCCTCGCGTGAGCCAGCCCGGCCCCCGCGTGTCGAGTGGCGAGGCCGAAGCTCGGAAGACCCAATCCCTGCAAGCGCAGATCAACAAGCCGGGCGGGCTCTCCCTGCGAGAAGCCGCAGCCCTCCTCGATAAATCCGGATAAGGATCGCGCACCCCATGGTTCAGGTCGCAAACACCCTCGACACCTACAAGTCGAACTCGCGTCGGGAAACCTTTCTCGACATTCTGTCCCGGCTGACCCCGGCGGAAACCCCGCTCTACTCCAACACGGGCGATGTCACGATCGACGGCACCGAGCCCGTCTGGCAGCTCGACGCGCTGGCCGCGCCGGACATCAACAATGCCAAGGTGGAAGGTGACATCTACACCTTCGACCCGATCACCGGCACCAACCGCGTGAAGAACTTCACGCAGATCTTCTCGAAGCGCTTCATCATCTCCAACACCCAGGAGGCGGTGAAGAAGGCCGGCAAGACGACCGACAGCTCCTACGAAAAAATTAAAAAGGGTCAGGAGATAAAGGTCGATATCGAAGTGGCCATGCTGAGCAATCAGGCATCGGTCGCCGGTTCGTCCTCGGTCGCCCGCCGTATGGCCGGTCTCCGCGCCTGGCTCGCCACCAACGACCTCATGGGTACCGGTGGCGCTTCGGGTGGCTACAACACCTCCACGGGTGCGGTGGACGCCGCGACGAACGGTACGAAGCGCGCCTTCACGAAGGCGCTCCTCGACCAGGGCATCGCCGCCGGCTACATCGCGGGCGGCAACGTCGATATGCTGATGGTCAGCCCGTATCTGAAGCAGGTGTTTTCCACCTTCATGTCGGACGCCTCCGTTGCGCAGACGCGCTTCGCGGCCTCGTCCAGCAAGCAGGTAACGATCGTCGGTGCGGCCGACGCCTACCTGTCCGACTACGGCATCATCGAGGTGGTTCCGAACCGTCAGATGGCGCGCGCCACCGCGGCGGGCACCGACCTTTCTCGGAATGCGTTCTTCATCGACAAGGACAAGATCGAGAAGGCCTGGCTTCGCAAGATCGCCGAGGACGAGGCCGACCCGAACGCGGACGGCAAGCCGGTCGTGCTTAACGCCGAGCTGACGATGATCGTTCGCAACGAAGCCGCCATGGCTGTCGTCGCCGACCTGAACGGCACCTCGACCGCCTCGTAAGCCTTCGCAGCATCAGGACATCAGTGGGCCGCTCCATTCGGGGCGGCCTTTTTCATGAGAGGACACCCAATGCGCGAGATCGACGACCATAAGGTCAACCCTGCTAATGACCTCCTTGTCCTAGAGGTACTGGACGAGCCGGGCGCTGGCGGGGCGAACCATGTCTATCAGGTTCGCGGTTACCACGATCGTGAGAACGACGAGACGGCCACCGTCATCCGCTTTCAGAACGGGCCGATCGCCGAGGCCGGTGTGAACGGCCTGACGCAGGAGGTTCTTCTTTCGATCGTCGCTGACCGTCTGCGCTCGTTCCAGGCCGGGCCATTCGCCTGCCGCGAGAACGCGCTGGCGCTGACCAAGATCGAAGAGGCGCAGCACTGGCTGCAGCAGCGCACGCTCGCGCGGATGCGCCGCGGCGTCGAAGGCACTCATCAGAAGTGAATATCCCAGCGGAAAAGGAAAATTCCATGGCAGACGATCAGAAGACGCGCGGCCCCGGCCGTCCCCGCAAGGACGAGATCCAGCCCGGCGAGCCCTATCTGCCCGAGCAGATCGACGAGCGCGAGACCACCGACAAGCCTACGGACGGGCGGCCCCAGCAGGTCGGGCACGTGGATCGCATGCCGAACCATCCCGACTTCCACACCAACCGGCTGGTCGAGAAGGACATCGAGCACGACGACAGCGACGGCACCCCCGGCCCCGTGCCGAAGGGTTGCATTGAGGTCGAAGTCCTGCGCCGCTACAATCCTGCGGTCGTGGTCAACGATGCCGGCAACTCGGTCTCGGACGGCAACGGCGGCTTCAAGCGCGTGGACGACAGCGTGCAGAACGACGCCCTCGCAGTCGGCCGCACCGTGCGTCTTCCAAAGAAGGAAGCAGCTCGCCTCATCAAGGCCGGCGTCGTCACCACGACCGAGAACGCCTTCGATGCAGAGGACTGAGTTTCGCGACGTTGCTCAGTTCGGCATGGACCCGTTTGGCGGGGAGGGAGAAATCCTTTCCCGCGAGACGGACCATATCGTCTGGATCAGGAACAACGGCGACGGCTCGTACACGACGTGCAATCAGAGCCTCGTGGACCCGATCCTAGAGGCCAACGCCGAGAAGCGTTCCGAGACAGCCGGCAAACGATGGGGTGACGGCCAGATCGTCGCCTCCATCCCGAACGCGCTCCTCTACGGCGACGGCTACTACGCCCAAGCCCGGGCTGCGGGCGACAAGCCAGCGATGAAGAAATTCCTGAACGATAGCGATTACGCGAAGCTGCGGACGAAGGAGGGGCGTATCTGAAATGGCCCTCGACAGCTACGACGCCCTCAAGACATCCATCGCGCTTTGGGCCTTCCGGTCTCAGGACGAGGAGTTCGAGGCCACGGTTCCCGACTTCATCCGCCTACTGGAAACGCGGGTCAATCGCGAGCTGCGAACGACGTTTCAGGAGACAAGCGCGCCGATCGCATTGACGAACTCGGTGGGCGATCTCCCGACCGACTACCTCGCGTTCCGTAACTTCTCGACCATCGGGGCATTCCCCCACGTGTTGGTGTCGTCGGCCAGTGCCGGCTGGGGTGATCAGTTCGCCATCGAAGGGCTCAAGGTTCGCCTCGGCGGCCTCACGCCTTCCGCGGGCGTCACGCTCGACTACTATGCGCGCATCCCGCCGCTGTCGGACGCCAATCAAACCAACTGGCTGCTACAGCGGGCTCCTGATATCTACCTCTACGGCTCGCTCTTGGAAGCCTGCATCTTCATGCAGGATGCCGATCCGTCATCGCTGGCGAAGTGGACGGCGCTCTATCAGAAGGCGGTGGCGGATCTCCAGAGCCTCGACCACATGGCCCGGTATTCGCGGGCTTCGGTGCGCGCCTCGGGACCGACGCCATGAAGCGTGTTCGCACCCTTCGCCTCCGTGACACGTTCCCGCTAGATAGCGCGGCGCCCTCATGGGCTCACGACTTCGCCCGCAAGGTCGAGATCGCGCTCGCCAACTACATGGTCGATCCGAACTTCGGCCCCTTCACCTACAAGTCGGACATCATCACCCGGATGACGGACGCCCAGGTGGACACGTTCGACACGCTGTTGAACCAGACGACACCCCGCATGCGACTGACATGGGAGGCGATCACGGCCGTCTATCACCGCGGCACGTTCTTCCCCGAGTTCTACGGCATGTTTGTAGACGAGTTCGGGCAGGCGGAAGCCGATCGCATTCTGGCGACTTCCGGTGCCTAGTCCGCCTCTTGCGCCGCTCTACACAGAGCCAAGCCTTGATATGGAACTGCTGGTGTTCCAGCGGGGGTTCACGCCGGGACGGGCGACGCTGCGGACGCTGCGGTCCTATTCGGCGAACGTCGAAGCCGGGCTAGACGATCGTCTCCGCGCCGAGAGCAATGCGCGGCAGACGGGCGATGCGAACGAAGCGCAGGCGCGGACCAGCGCCGACACCGCAGAGGCCCAGACAAGGGCAGCAACGGACGCGCAGGAGAAAGCGGATCGACAGGCCGCAGACACCGCCGAAGCCACTGCACGGGCCAATGCGGACACGGCAGAGGCATCCACGCGAGCGGCGGCCGACACAGCCGAGGCGACCGCGCGCAGCAATGCCGACGCTGCCCTCCAGACGCAGATCACAGCCGAGGTCACGGCGCGACAGAATGCGGTCTCTGCGGAGATCACGGCTCGCGCGGCTGCTGTCACGACGGAAGCGCAGGCCCGTGCAGATGCGGACGCTGCCCTCCAGACGCAGATCAACGCTCTCAAGGCCGTGGTGGTGCCGCTGCTGGGAACGATGACGCTGGCTGCAGGCATCACCATCCTCGCTGGCAAGAGCACGCGCACGGTGGCCGTCACGGGCCTGAAGCGCAACGACAACCTCGTGGTGACGCCCAACGCGGCGCTGCCTGCCAACCTCTCTATGGGCGAGGCCTATTGCCTGACGGACGGCACCTTGACGGTGGTCCTCGTCAACAGCGCAGCGCTCGGCCTCTCCATCGCGACGGCGCAGACGATCCCGCTCGGCATCATCGCCCTCCGACCCTAATTCAAGGACACCGCGATGCCGTCCACGCCGACAACCAGCCTCCGTCTCGAACTTCAGCAGACCGGGGAGGCGCTAAACCAGTGGGGAGAGCGTCTTAATCAGGCCTTGCAGATGGTCGAGCAGGCTGTCTGCGGCGTCCTGATCAAGCCCTTAACGGGCAACGTCACGCTTCAGGTGCAGAACTTCGTCTCGGACGAAGCCCGCAACGCCACCTTGATCTTCACGACTGGGCCGGGTCTCGTCTCATCACCGACCATCACCGTCCCGCCCGCGCCGAAGTCTTGGCACGTCAGCAACCGCACGAGCTACCCGCTTGTGTTCACGATGGGTGGGACGACGGTCACGGTCCCAGTGGGACGCTTGGTCGACATCTACTGCGACGGCTCGAACCTGTTCATGCTGGACCCGGTGACGGTCGCGGTCGCCGGCGCCATCGCAGGTGTCCAGCCGCTTGCTGATCAGGCCGCCACCAGCGCCACCAGCGCGGCGTCGTCAGCCGGGACTGCGACGACGGCCAAGAACACGGCGGTCGACAACAAGAACTACGCTCAGGAATGGGCGAACAAGGCGATCGGAAGTCTGATCTCGGCGGCGGCTGGGGGGAATGGGTCGTCTGACTATTCCGCGCGTCATTTTGCAAACAGCAGTTCGGCATTTGCGAACGCGGCCTCTGGCAGCGCATCGGCAGCTTCGACAAGCGCATCAGCGGCGGACGCGAGCAAAACCGCTGCCGCATCAAGTGCGAACGCGGCCTCTGGCAGCGCGACCGCTTCACAGACCGCAAGAACTGGCGCTGAAACGGCACGGGATGCTGCGGCCAACTCTTCGACTTCAGCCGCCACCAGCGCCACTTCGGCCAGCCAGAGCGCGTCGAACGCATCAACCAGTGCGACCCAAGCGGATACGAGCAAGCAATCCGCAGGCAACTTCGCGAATGCGGCACAAACGGCCAAAGAAGGGGCGGTAGCCGCTCAGGGCTTGGCGCAAACGGCTGCCACCCAGGCGCAAGAAGGCGCGGCGCGCCTCGTTGGTACATCCGCGACGACTCAGACGATCTCGGCCGAGTCCAAGACCTTCACGACGCAGGCGGGCAAAGCTTACGGCGCCGGATCGCGCGTCGCCATCACAAGCGATGGCGCGCCTGACGCGCGCATCATGAACGGCCTCGTGACGGCTTACAGCGGGACGGCGTTGACCGTCGCGGTTGATGCGACCACCGGCGGCGGCACGTTCACGGACTGGACAATTCGCCTATCCGGCTTGACAGGGTTGCAGGGTCCAGCAGGGCTACCGGCGCAGATCGCCGTATTCGACGCATCCGGTACGTGGACAAAACCGACCAGCGCGAAGCGTGTCGATGTATTCATTCAGGCGCCCGGCGGTGGTGGGTCTTCAGGTGAGAGGCGGGCTTCTGGTACTGTTTCCCGAGGTGGATCGGGCGGCGGCGGCGGTGGCTCCTCCGCATTTAGTTACAGCGCAGACGATCTGCCCGCCACAGTTCCAGTCACGCTTGGCGCCGCAGGATCGGGTGGCGCCTCGGTTACATCCGATAATGCGACCGGCAACGCAGGGACGAACGCAGGCAATGCTCAGTTCGGCGGCGTGGATGACGCATTCTTTCTGGCTGCTTCGGGTGGGCAAGGATCGTCCGGCGTATCAGCAGTGGGAGCAGCGGGCGCAGGGGGCACAGCGAGCGCTCTGACGTACGCAGCGTCGAGCGCTACAGGCGGCTCGGTTGCAGCTTCTGCGGCGAATTTGGCTCGATCTCACTCTGGCGGGTCTGGGGCGGGGCAGACGACCACTCCCGGCAACTATGACGGCGGTATCGTGCAGCTCGTCGCAGCCAATACTCTAGTGCCTTTGACAAGCAAGAATATCGCAATCGCTGGGCAGCGGAGCGCGGGCGCGACAAAGACCAACGCTATCGGGCCAACGCAGCCGACGAGACTGGACTTCTCCACGATCGGAGTGAGCGGCCCAGGCGGATGGAGTAGTTCAGATGGAACCGCTGGCGACGGCGCGAATGGCTCGGTCGGCTCCGGTGGTGGCGGTGGTGGCGGTTCTCTCAACGGCAACCTTTCCGGCAAGGGCGGCAACGGCGGCCCCGGCCGCATCGTCATCGTGACGCACTTCTAGGAGCCGATCATGAACAACATCTGGCTTATCATCCAAAATGGCGTCGTTACGAACCGGATCGTGTGGGACGGGAACACGAACTCGTTCCAACCTCCCGCAGGCTCGATCCAACGGCCCGACCGCTCGGGCGTCGGCATCGGTTGGCGCTACGATACATCATCCGATGTCTTCGCCGCTTCGGTAGAGCCCGCGCCATCTGTGCCGGAGACGGTCACGATGCGCCAGGCGCGCTTAGCGCTCCTCCGTGCCGGGCTTCTGAAACGTGCGACGGACGCTATGGCAGCGCTACCGGGGGATGCGGGCGAGGCGGCACTGATCGAGTGGGAATATGCGACCAGCCTCCGCCGCGACCACCCGCTTGTCGCCGGCCTCGGCCGCACGCTCGGCCTCGATGATGCGACGATCGACAACCTGTTCCGCGCAGCATCCCAGATCGTCTAGCCCTCTCTAAACCACCCTCTGTTCGACCATCAGGCGCCCGCGTGGCGCCTTTTTCTATGGAGCCGCCAAATGGCTACGACCCCGTTCTCTTGGAGCCCCTATCAGGCCCCGCAGACCAATATGGGCCTAGCAACTTCCCAAACGCAGGGCTTCTTTCGACCTTCGAACAGCACTATGATGAGCGGCAATGATCTGGTCAGCTATCTGACGAACGGCGGCAACGCCACGCCAGACATGATCACGAACCGCACCGTGAAGTACGATGGCGGTCTGACGCGCGAGGCGCTGTTCAACTCCACCGGCTTCCTCGACGGCCAGTTGAGGACGGGCTTCGAGGGCATCAACACGGCGCTGGATCAGTTCGGCTCCCTCGGTGGCCTCGGCGGCATGTCCGGTGCATCTCCGGTCTATCGGCCCAACGGCGGCGCGGTGGGGCAGGGCGCCTCCAACGGCCAGCCCCTCCCGTGGGGCGTCTCCAACCCCTTCAACCAGACGTTCTGATGCTGGCGAAGCTGGAGTTTCAGCCCGGCATCGTCACGGACGACACGGCGCTGGCGTCCGAGAGCACCTATGCCGACGCGGACAACATCCGGTTCGTCCGCGATCGTCCGCAGACCATCGGCGGATGGGAGGCAGCGGGTGGCGGCACGTTCCAGCATCCGGCGCGCGGCGCGCACGCATGGGCGGCTCTCACGGGCGATCGTGTGGTGGCGTTCGGGACAGCCTCCAAGCTCTACAGTTTCTTTGGCGGCGCCATCAAGGACATCACCCCGGAGAAGGCGGCGGGAACGCTCGTCAATCCGTTCTCCGTCACGTCCGGCTCCGACGCCGTCCTCGTGACCGATCTTGACCACGGCCTAACTGTGGGCGACGTGGTGAGCTTCCGGCTGGCGGATGCGGTGGGCGGGCTGACGCTTAACGGCTCGTTCACGGTCCTGACGGTCCCGACGATCGACACCTACACGATCAAGGCGCCCTCCGCTGCGACCTCGACGGCCACAGGCGGCGGCACGCTGGAGTTCACGGCTCCGCTCGCCATGGGCCTCATCGATGGCGTGGGCGGCACAGGCTGGGGCACCGGCACCTATGGCACGGGCCTCTATGGTCAGGCATCGGGCGGCGACATCAACCCCCGCGTCTGGAGCCTGGACAACTGGGGCTCCAACCTCCTCGCCGTGCCCCGGAATGGCGCTCTCTACGAATGGCAGCCTCTCCCAGCATACAACCAGCTTATCCCCAACAGCGATTTCGCATCGGCTACCGGCTGGAACCTCGGCATTGGCTGGACGATCTCGGGCGGTAAGGCAAACGCTGCGGCCGGGACCGAAAGCGCCATTTCCCGCAACGTGGCAGGCGTTCTGTCTGGCGGCGTCGTCTACGAGGTGACATTCGACATCGTTCGCACCGCCGGGGCCGCGCGGTTTCAGGTGCAGTCCGAGGACACCGCGACCGGCACCGTCACGATCGGCGAGCCCATCGCCAAAAGCGGCACCTACGTTCGCAAGTTCAAGGCGCCATCCCGTCCGACCCTCGCCGGTATTGCCAAGGATGCGACGTTCGCCGGCTCCGTGGACAATTTTCAGATCCGCGTCGTGCCCGTCGCCTACCGCATCAACGGCGCGCCGCAGTATTCCACCGGCATGTTCGTCGATCCAAACCGCATCGTCGTCTGCTACGGCACGATCGAACTCGACGGCGACTTCAACCCCCTGCAGGTCCGTTGGTCCGCGCAGGAGGACAACACGCAGTGGATACCCGACGACGACAATCTCGCGGGCGACTACCTTCTCGCAAGCGGCTCCCGCATCATCGGGGCGCTCGCGACGCGCGGCCAGAACCTCATCTGGACCGACAGCGCGCTCTACACGATGCGCTTCACTGGCTCCTCCGACGACGTGTTCAACTTCGCGCTGGCGGGCACGGGCTGCGGTCTCCTCGGCAAGAACGCTGCGGTGGAGCATCAGGGCCGCGTCTACTGGTGGGGCAGGAATGGTCAGTTCTACGCCTACACGGGCGGTGAGCCCCAGATCATTCCCTGCGGCGTGCGTCGTGAGGCGTGGGACAATTTCTCGCCCTCGCAGGAGGAGAAGGTCTTCGCCTCGGTCAACGCCGAGTTCAACGAGATCTGGTGGTTCTACCCCGATCGTCGGGACGGCAACGAGTGCTCCCGCTACGTCTCATTCAATTGGGAAACGGGTATCTGGTCCAAGGGCACGATGGCTCGCACCTCGTGGATCACCGCGGGCGTCTACGCCAATCCACTCGGTTTTTCGACGGACGGTCGGATCTATTTCCACGAGCGCGGTCGCACGGCCAACGGCGGCCCGATCATGTGGCGGCTTCTCTCTGGCATGGTGGACATCGAGGACGGCGAGAACCTGTTCACGATCAAGCGCTACGTCCACGACTTCGAAGATCAGGCCGGCAATGTGCTGGTGAAGTTCACGTTCTCGCAGTGGCCGCGTGGGCCGACCGTCTCCACCAAGCAGTACGAGATCACCCCGACGCGCACGGACGTTCCGATGCGCCAGCTTGGCCGTCAGTGCCAGATCGAATGGATGGCAGGCACTAACTCGCAGTTCGTCCGGTGGGGCACACAGCGCCTTGATATCGACAAGACGGGGGCGCGCCGATGATGGCCGTGTGGGATGATCGCGAATACGGGCCGCAGGTGGTGCGCTCGCTTCATTCGACGCGCCGTGACTTCCGTCGCGTGTGGCCGTGGCTGGCGAGGGCCGTGGAGCAGTATGGCCCGACGCACACGATGGATGGCGTCTGGTCTCGGATTGCGAACGGCGACAGCCAGCTTTGGACGAACCAGCACTCGGCCGTCGTGACCAGCGTCGAGCGGTATCCCGACACGGGTCTCGTCGAGGTTCACGGCTGGCTCGCTGGCGGGGTGCTGGATGGTGTCCGGCACCTTGAGGGCTGCGTCGAGCGGTGGGCGCGGTCCATCGGCGCGGCTCGCATCATGATCGTTGGCCGTCGTGGCTGGCTTCGCGGATTTGACGGCTATCGAGAGCTTGTCACCACAATGACGAAGGATCTGACATGAGCAAGGGCGGCGATAAGACCCAGACCACAACGCAGAACACGTCCACCACCTACGCACCGTGGACGCAGGCTGCCGGCCAGAACGGCTATACCTCGGCGGCGGGGATGACGAACCCATTCCTGCAGACGCCAGCCTATTCCGTCGCGGGTCTGAACCCGGACCAGACCAAAGCGTTCGATCTCGCCCGCCAGATGGCGCAGGGCGCGTTCACCGGCTCCGCTACGGGCGTTCCGACCGGCGCGAGCATGACTGCCGCGCAGGTGGGCGCTCCGGGCTCTACGGGGGCGTCCTCGGCCACTGCGGCACAGCTTGGCGGCGGCGATTATCAGGCGTTCCTCAATCCGTTCATCAACGGCGTGGTGACGCAGGCTGCGAACAAGGCCCGCGGCGAGCTTCGCCAGACCAACGCGGACATCGGCGCCAAGTATGCAGCGGCGGGAGCGTTCGGTGGCGGTCGTGAGGTTCTGGCCCGCGGCAAAGCGCAGGACGATTTTGACGAAAACCTGCAGGCGACGACGGCCCAGCTTCTCGCGCAGGGCTTTGACACCGCGACGGCCACCGCGATGGCGAACACCCAGATGCGCCAGCAGACCGGCGAGAGCAACGCAGCCCGTCAGCAGCAGGCGGCACAGGCGGACGCTGATCGTCGCCAGCAGGTCGCACTCACGAACGCGGGCTATCAGCAGGACGCCAGCTCCGCCAACCTCGGCTATGGCCTGCAGGCGGCACAGGTCGCGGAGGCCATGCGCAACGGCCAGACGGATCGCCAGAACTCGGCGCTACAGGCGCTTCTCGGCACGGGCAACCAGCAGCAGCTCTTCGCACAGTCGGCGCTCGATAGCCCGTGGACGGCGTTGCAGCGGCTTCTCGCTGCCACCCCGCAGGTCTACAACACGACTGGCACCGCGACGGGCACACAGCCAGACAATTCACCCGGCTTCCTGCAGCAGGTGCTCGGCGTCGGCGGCAGCATCCTTGGTGCGGCTATGCCGGGTGGCGGTAGCCTCGGCGGGTCGCTCATCAGCAAGGTGCTGAAGTAGCCATGGCGACCGATTATCTGAAATATTTGAACCAAGGGGCAACGCGCAATCTGCCTTTGAGCCCGGAGTTGACGCAAGCCCTAGCGTTCCTCCCTGAACTCGGAATTCAAGCCGAGGTCTTTTCCGGTGGTCAGCCTGCGAAAGGTAGCGGCGGCGCTCGCGTCGGGTCTGTCCGGCACGACCATGGCAACGCTGCCGACGTGTTCTTTTCTCGCGATGGACGCCGCTTGGATTGGGCCAACCCCGAGGATCGGCCCATCTTCGAAGAGATCGTCCGTCGCGGTAAGGCGAACGGGATCACCGGCATCGGCGCCGGTGACGATTACATGGCTCCGGCCAGCATGCACATCGGATTTGGCTCCCCGGGTGTTTGGGGTGCAGGCGGCAAGAGCGCAAACGCCCCTGATTGGCTCGTGGCTGCTTATGGCGGCGCGCCAGCACCTACGCAGATGGCAGACGGCGGCGGCGACGCCACGCTCGCTGGCGGGTCTGGAAACGATACACTGACGACAGGAGGCTCCATGCCTACCAGCAATCCCGGCGGCTTGGGCGGGTTGGGCGGCTTCGTGCAGTCTGACGCCTTTGGCGACATCCTCTCGTCCCTTGGCCGGTCCCTTCTCGAAAGCCCGAGCAATGCGCCCCTTTCTGGGTTTGGCGTAGCGATGGATGCCAACCAAAATCGGCGCCTGAAGCAAAATCAGATTGATCAGGATCGAGCCGACCAAGAAAGCCAGCGCAGTGCGCTTGAGCTTGCGCTTCGATCGCAAGGCCTGAATGCCGAGGAGGCTAGGGCGTATTCGTTCAACCCATCAGCGGCCAACGTCGCCATTGCAGGGCAGGGCGAGAACAAGACAAAGGCTTGGCTGAAATCCACCTATCCCGATCTTGCGGAACAGGTGGATGCGGGCCTCCCCATCACTGAAGGGCTCCGCATTGCGGGCGAGCGTCGGAAGGCCGAAGCTGGCGGATCAGATGAAAGCTTCTTCGGAAACCCCGTCGCGACCGAAAACCCGGATGGCACCATCAGCTACGGCCAAATTGGAAATAAGGGCACGTTCAAGCCCATCTCTCTGCCGGAAGGCCAGTCGTTCGCACCGCCGACACGGAGCGTCGATACGGGCACCGAGATAATCCTGCTGGACCAGGCGGGCAACGTCATCTCTCGCACGCCGAAGCAAAACCGGCAGGAAGCAGCTGACACCGCTGCGGGCACCGTTGAAGGCCGTGTTGGAGCCGAACGTGCAGCTTCTGCGTCAAGTGATGCGACGAACGCACAGAACGCGCTTGATCTGATCAATAGCATCCGCAATGACCCGTACCTTGAGCGTGGCGTCGGTTTTTCGTCGCTTGCAAATTCCATCCCGGGGTCGGGTGGGTATGACTTCGCGAACAAGGTCGAGCAGGCCAAAAGCGGAGCCTTCCTGCAGGCTATCCAGCAGATGAAGGGCCTCGGCGCGCTGTCGAATAACGAAGGTCAGGCGGCCACCAGCGCGATCACTCGCATGAACACTTCCACGTCGGAAGAAGCGTTCAAGTCGGCTCTCGACGACTACGAGAAGATCGTGCGTCAGGGCCTCGCACGAGCGCAGGCCAATGGCGGCGGCTCAAGCCCTCCCGCCGCACCGCCGCCAGCAGCCGCTTCGGCGGCGCCGTCACCTCGCCGTAAGTTCAACCCAGCCACCGGGACGATCGAATAATGGCTCAGATCATCGAAGTGCCGGGCATGGGCGAGGTCGAATTCCCCGCCGATATGTCAGACGCCGATATCAGCGCGGCCATCCAGCGGTCTCTTGGTGCGCAGTCACCCTCCGCCGCACCGGCCGACGTTGCCCCCGCTGCCGCCCCTGCACCGACCCCTGCGGTAGCATCGGCCTCGCCGCAGCCAGATCCGACGAAGCCTGATGCGCTCAGTTCCAGCGTCATGGCCGGTGGCGACGTGCTGACCTTTGGGTTCGGTGACGAGCTAGGCGCGGCTATGGGCGTTCCGATCGAAGCGGTGATTGGCGCCTACAACGGAGCGGACGCCGGCAAATCGCTGATGGACCGCATTCGTGACGGCTACGATCGCGGACTGCGCTCTCGTCGAGAGTTGATGGACTATGCGCAGCAGGAGCATCCGGTGGCTTCGGCTGTCGGCTCCATCGCCGCCACTGCGGCTCTGCCTAGCGTGGGTGCCAAATCTCTGCCTGGGATGTTGGCTCAAGGTGCTGCTGCTGGCGGCGTGTATGGTTTCGGGTCCGGTGAGGGAGGCTTTGAAAATCGGCGCGACAACGCTCTGACCGGCGGCGCCCTCGGTCTCGCTGGTGCGGCAGTCGGGAATGCCGTGGGACGCACGATCATGAACCGCGCCGCGCGTGAAGCTCTCCCGACACGGGAAGGGCTCAGGGCGCTATCGAAACAGGCGTTTGACGATGCGGAGGCCGCTGGCGTCGTGGTTGCCCCTAAGGGTATCCAGCGCCTGACAGCCGACATCACCGATGATCTCGCAGATTTCGGATATGACCCCGCCCTGCAGCCTCGCGTTGGTGTTGTTCTGAACCGCCTCGGCACTCTGTCAGAGAACCCCGTCACCCTTAAGGGCATGGACGTTCTGCGTCGTGTCGCTCGCGGGGCTGCACAGAGTTCCGAGCCTTCTGAACGGGCTCTGGGTGCGAAGATCATCGACAAGATCGACAGCTACCTCGACGATATCCCGGCCGACGAGGTGATGACGGGCAATGCGGACCAAGGATCGAAGGCCCTTCGACAGGCTCGCGATTATTGGGGTCGCATGCGCCGTCTGGAAGCTGTCGAAGAGGCAACCGCCAAAGCCGAACGGCGAGCGGCTTCGACCGGATCGGGCGGCAACGCCGACAATGCAATGCGACAGAACATCCGCGCCATCCTCGACAATCCCAAGCGGTCCGCTGGCTATTCCAAAGCCGAGAGGGCCGCTATGGAGCAAGTTGTCCGCGGGACGCCGACGCAGAATGCCGCTCGTCTCGTTGGCAAGCTTTCGCCCCAAGGCAATGGCCTGATGGCAGCACTTGGTGTGGGCGGAACGGCGGCGGTTCCTGCGGTTACGATCCCCGCGATGGTCGCAGGCGTTGGAGCCAAGCGGTTCGCCGATGGCGCTACCACGCGAAACATCGCTGCGCTGTCTGATATCATCCGCGGTGGCGGTCAAACCGTGCCAGATGTCGTCAAACTTGGTCGCCAAGGGCTAGGGCCGGCGGCTATCGGTGTGCAGCGAGGGCAGATGCTTAACGACCGTTCTCGTCTTCCCCTGTCGATCCTTCTGGGGCAGCCGTTCGTTGGTCGCGATTAGCCCCGCGGGATCACCGTTAGAACACCCATCACGAGAAAGGCGATGGGGAGGAGCATCCCGATCCAGTAGTTGAACGTCGCTTGGTGCTCCCGGCCTTCCCGTTCTAAGCGCATGTACGAGATCAGCGCACCGAAAAACATTCCGGCCAGCATGAGTGCCGCGAGAACGGCGGTGAAGATCGGCCAGAAGAGGTTAGGTTCGGTCATTGCCGCCATAATGCCGATGAGCCCCACGGCGCACAAGGGTAGTCCCAGCGCATTAGCGCGCTGGTAAGGGCGTCAGCAGCGCAGGTTCCCGAAGGCGTCCTGCCGGCATGAAGTGCCGGTATTCGATCCAGTCCCACGGATGGTGCCGAAACTGTCCACACGATAGCCCCCACCGGAATTAGAGCCGGTGCCTTGGATGTTGCCGAAGCTATCCGTTCTGTAGCCGCCACCGCTGTTCGATCCCGTACCACGCGTGTTCCCGAAGCTGTCGGTGCGATACCCGCCGCCACTGTACGTGCCGGTGCCCTGAGTGTTGCCGAAGCTATCGGTCCGGTATCCGCCGCCGTCGCTGCAGCGCGTGTTGCCAAATGCGTCGGTTCTGCAGGTTTGGGCCATAGCCGGCGCCGATGAGAGCATTGCGGGCACGGCCATCAGGGCAGCGAGCGTGAGAGTCCTGAGCATGTCATCCTCCAGTGTGAGCGATGACAGAACCCCACAACTCATGAGTGAGAGTCAAGGAGAACACGATGAGCGACGACACCGAAGCCAAGTGGGACGAATTCGACCGCGCCGAGACCGCGTGGCAGGGGCGCGACGCCATCCTCTCCGACGCGCTCAGGATCGCCAGCCGACTTCCGCGTCAGAAGGAACTCGCCGACGAAACCCTGGCCCTCGTCAGGGAGCTTCTGGACTGGCGGGAGGAGCGTCGCCTCCCCGATCCGCATGCACAGAAGGCCAACTAATGGACGCCAACAAGGTGCGCTTCTGGGCGTATGAGGCTCTAAGCGGCTTCGAGACGCTGGGCCCTCGCGATGCCGCCGAGGGGGCGATCCTGAACCTGCTAGATATTCTGCTTCACGTGGCAGACGACCCGGCCAGCATAGCGCTTGTAGAACGGATTGATCTGCGGTCTGCGACAAACTCGTTGTCCGTCACCGAAGCCGATCGGGTCAGATAGCTTAATTCGAGGCTTCAGACGCAGGCGGTGCCGCTTGGAGCAATATGGCGTTCAAAACGTCACGCAGCGTAACAATTGATACAAGGGGCATTCTCACATGAGCGACGACAACACGCGAGGCGCTAACTGTCCCGTCTGCGGCAGTCACATGCCGGACGGTCTCCAGCACAAATCCGCCGATACCGCCATGCCCGCCGTGGGGCCCGACATGATCGCTGAAAAGTACAGGGGCTATAGCGCTCCCAACGTCATCGAGCGGTGGCAAGAGTATCTTCGCACCGCTCGGGTGTTCGTTCTCGGGCATGACGGCGCCTCCATTGAAATCAATCTGGAGACTGGCCGACCATTCTAGTGCGAGCCTTTCGCCTAGTTCGCCGCACCACAGAACGGCACGAAGACCATCGAGTTCACGATCAGATCGCCCTTGTGCTCCAGCACTTCGACCGGATCACCTTCGGCGCCGTTCGCGGGCTGACCTTCCATGTAGGGCAGGCCTGTCCCGGCAGAGACGAGATCGTAGGTCTCGACCTCGCCAGCCTCTTTGATCGTCAGCACGCGCTCATCTTCGATGGTGGCGACACGTTCACCGGGAGGGCGGCTTTCCAGCGTGTAGGTGCCGCAGTCGGAAGCTGCCAGCGCGGGAGAAGCGGACAGGAGAAGGGCTATGAGGAGGCTGGTCATTCTGATTGACCGGACTGGTCTGTGAATGGGGTCTCCTCACTTTTGAGGACACCCGCCCGGTCCTCCAATGCTTTCTTCATCTCCTGAAGCTCTCCGAGAACTCGCTTCGAAAACACCTGCCACTCCTCCGCTTCCGCTCGATAAACGGTGCCAGCCTTAGAGGCATAGTCGTCAGGTCCGTAGCTGTCTTCCAAACGGGCAAGGATTTCTGCCGTCGCGGATCGATGGCTCTCCTCCGCCGAGGACTTAATCCTTTCAAGCAGCGGCTCGGGTATCCGAAGACGGAAGTAGGGGTCATCTCGTGCCATGACCCACGCATGCACCATTATACGCTTGACTTCTATGCCCCACGAGTGCACCTATGAAGCTGTGGTGCAATTGTGGTGTAAGGAGGCCAAGTGACTGAGGCAATCCGCAACATCCCCCCCTTTGGTGTCCGCCTTCCGGCCGACATCAAACGATGGATTGAGGATGTGGCGAGACGAGACGATCGATCACAGAATTACGTGATCGTGCAGACCATCCGAGAGCGGATGGCGAGGGAAGCGACGGGGCAAGGTTCCAAGGCCAACAGCCCCGCCGCTTCCGAGCACACCGGCGGATTGGTGTCCGCTGGCAACGTCCACAGCGGTTGAAAAGGAACCGTCATGAGCAACCCAAATATGAGCCTTGCCCCCGTGCAGGGCAATGGCGTCCCGTTTGAGCAGGAGCCGATCGTCTTCCAGCGGAACGGGGAAGTCTTCGCCAACAGCCGGGACGTGGCCTCCTTCTTCGAGAAGCGCCACGATCATGTGATCCGCGATATCGACAAGCTGATCGGAGAGGGCCTCCCCAATTTTGGGGAAGGGTTCTACACCCTGCCAGCTACCGGTTCGCAGCAGCATCGCTGCTTTGAGATGGACCGCCGCGGTTTCACGATCCTGTCGATGGGCTTCACGGGCAAGAAGGCGCTCCGCTGGAAGCTCCGATACATCGATGCCTTTGAGGCGATGGAGGCGGAACTTCTTCAGCCGCGTCCAGCCATGATCGACTATTCCGACCCGGCCGTCATGCTCGGCGTGGTGAACCACCTTCAGGCCGAGAACGCTAAGAAGGACGAGATCATCGCCGAGCAGTCGGTTCAAGTGAAGAAGCTGGAGCGGCTTGAAGCTGCGACAGGCTCCATGTGCCTGACGGACGCGGCGAAGACCCTCAACATGCGCAGAGACGACTTCATCCGGTTCCTCGACGGACGGAAGTGGATCTTCAAGCGGCCAGGGAACAAGAACTGGCTCGCCTATGACGACAAGCGCCGCGCCGGATATTTGGAACACGACGACCACCTGTATCTCGACAGCGAGCGCCGCGAGCGCGTTTCGACGCGGTGCATGGTGACGGCGAAGGGCTTGGTGAAGATCGCCGAGTTGCTGAACCAGCCGCTCAACTGAATGAAAATGGCCCGGCCGGGACTGCAATCCCGCCGGGCCTGTCGCCACCCACCCATTTTGGAGAACCGACAGATGGCTTCCACCACTCTATCACGCCGTGGCTTTCTCGGCCACAGCTTCGGCGCCTACGCACTCGCAACGTCTGCTGGCGGCCTGACCGCAGGTATCTCCATGATGCAGATGACGGCCGATCGTCACGGCTCACTCTTCGCAGCGTGGGTTCAGGCTGCGGAGGACAACGACTACCCCAAGGGAAGCGCGCCGGCAGATGCGGCAGATCGCGAAGCCCGTTATCAGGCAGCGACGCAGGCCGAACGACAGGCGCTTACCGATCTTCTCCGGTTCAAGCCTTTGACGCTGGAGGAGAACGCGGCGCGGATTGCACATTTGCGGCGCACCTCGTGGAACGGCTGCTGCGCGGACGATTGGGAAATCGAGTTGCTGCTGGACAGCCTGACCTAACCAACCACCACCACCCCATTCCATCCAAGGCGCTCCACATCGGGGCGCCTTTTTCATGCGAGGTCCACATGCCCGTCACCGCAGCCCAACTTAAGAAGCTGTTCCCGAACGCCAAGCCCGAACTGGTGGCGGCCGTGATCGACGGCTGGCCCCAGGCCGAAGCCGCAGGGATCACCACCAAGCAGCGGATGGCGCTGTTCTTCGCCAACGTCGGCGTCGAGACGGGCGGGCTCCGGCTCATTGTCGAAAGTCTGAACTACACGAGCGCGGCCCGCATCCGGGCGGTATGGCCGTCACGGTTCAAGACGGACGCCGCGGCGCAGCCCTTCGTGCGCCAGCCGCAGAAGCTCGCGAACAAGGTCTACAACGGCCGGATGGGGAACCGCTCCGGGTCGAACGACGGCTGGATGTTCCGCGGCTCCGGCATGATGCAGACCACCGGGCGCGAGAACTACACCGCGCTCGGCTTCGGCGACAACCCGGATGCGCTGCGCGATCCCGCTACGGCTTTCTCCACGGCGGTGCGCGAATGGGCCAAGCGGGGATGCAACGCCATGGCGGATCGGGGCGACGTGAAGGCATGCCGCAAGGCGATCAACGGCGGGGCAATCGGGCTCGCCGAGGTCGAAGCGCTGTATGCGAAGGCGCTGACGGTGTTCGCAGGCGCCGATCAGACCGCCACCTCAAAGCCCTATGTGGCAGCGGTTTCGCTGTCAAAAGGGGCGATGACGCCGCCACCCCCCAAAGACCTCATCGAGAAGGTGCAGCAGCTTCTCCGCGAGCGCGGCTACCCCGAGGTCGGCAACGTGGACGGCAAGATGGGCGCGCGCACCCGCAACGCCATCCTCGCCTTCCAGGCCGACAACACGCTCGCTCTGACGGGCGAGATCAGCGACGCGCTCCTGTCCGATCTCATCAAGGCCCCGCAGCGCCCCGTGGCGCCAGAACGCGCCGAGGCGACCGCTAAGACGCTTAAGGACGCCCCGTCGATCCAGCAGGGGCAGGCACTCAAGACAGGCGGCCTCATCGCAGCCGGAGCATCGATCGTGGGCGGCGTGGTGGATGGCACGGTCTCTGTCGATGACGTGGTGGGCCATATCACCACCGGCAAGATGATCTGGGCGGCTCTAGGCGGGGCAGCCCCTTGGATCGTCGGCGCTGTCTTGGCCGGGATCGGCGCCTACTACGGGGCGCGCTTCGTCCAAGAGCAGGTGCAGGCCTATCGCGAGGGGCGGCACGTATGATCATCGTCCGCGTCTACCGCGGCGTCGCGGATCACTTCCCGATCCGGGTTTCCGAATGGGTCATGGTCTGGCCCGCCGTGGGCCTCTGGTTCGGTCTGCAACTCGACCCCACCATGTTCGGCAAATCGCCGTCCTTCGCCTTCATCGCGGCGTGGGGCGACGAAGGGACGTGGAGCGCCGTCATCGGCCTGTGTGCCGTGCTCCGCCTCGCGGCGCTCACCATCAACGGGACGTTCGAAGGGTTCGCCTTCTCGCCCCACATCCGCGCCTTCGCCTCTCTGGTCGGCGTCGGCATCTGGTCTCAGGTCTCCCTTGGGTTCCTGATGGCCTTCCTCACTGCCGGAGGTGCATTCTCCGGTTTCATCGGCTGGTCCACGATGGTGGTTCTTGAGCTCTGGAATGTCTTCCGGTCCTGGTCGGACGTGGGAAAGAATGCTGCGGAGCGTTGAGGAATGGAGTGGATCGCAGGACTGGACTTCGAGAAGATCGCCAACGCCATCATCATCCTGCTGACGGGCTTCCTGGCGGCCTTCGGCATTCGGTCGGGGAAGAAGGCACCCGCTCCGCAGAACGCCGCCTCATCGACCCACATGGAGATCGCAGGGGCGCTCGTGGACAGTTCGTCCATCAAAGGGCTGTCGGGCGCCGTGGAGGGGCATAGCCTGGCCTTGGCCGAAACCCGAGCCACGGGGCGAGACGTGATCGCGGCCGTCGATCGGATGGTTGAAGCGATGGAGGAGCACACCCGCGCGGTGCAGTCGCATGAGAAGGAGATCGAAGAGCACCGGAACGAGATGGGCCGTCAGCGGCGGTGATCGAACTCTCAACAACTCGAAACGAGTCTCAACGCCTCGTCATGGCTTCGGCCGTGGCGGGGCGCCTTTTTGCGTTTAGCGCCTGACTAGAACCTGACAGATATGACAGTTTCGATCCGAATGTTTCTGTCCTGTTCCCAAGCGCAAAGCCCTATGCGACAAGGGTTCCGTGTTTTGGAAGTCCATTGGTAATGGAGAGGTCGCGGGTTCAATCCCCGCTCGCAGCACCATTTTCCCTAGTAAAATCAGCGTGTTGCAGCTTCCGCTTCTGATGGGGCGATCGTCATGGTCACGTGGGCAGCACGCGGGCAGCACGGCTGTGGTTGCCAATTTTGGCTGTATGTCAGCCGGTTCGGACAAGCGCCGGACAAACTGTCCGCCGCCGTATGACGACCGGGCACGCTTCTTTCGTGAGATAATTGGCTAGGTCAGGCCCGCAGCGCAACGACGGGCTGCGCCATCGCAGGGCAGGACAGGGCGGGGCAGAGCAGAGCGGGGCAGGGCCGGCGCCACCGTGACGGAGAGACCGGCGGCGTCGCGCCCTTCAGGCGACGTGAGTAGCTGACGACAGATCCCAAACGGAACATGCGCTTGCTGGTGGACTTGGGCCTATAACCCCCAAGGAAATCTATGACCATCAAAGCGATCCTGTTCGATATCGGAGACAGCCCCTACGACATCAGGGCCGCGGCCAAGCTCGGGCTGCGCACCATCGCGGTGCGGAGCGGCGGGTTCGCCGACGACGTGCTGACCGCGGCCGGCGCCGTCGCGATCTATGACGATCCCGCTGATCTCCTCGCCCGCTACGAAACGTCGCCGCTCATGGCCTCCTGAACGGCAGGAGAACGGTAGGGACATCGGCATGGACTTCAGCCCGGACCCGTACATCCTGCTTCTGACCGGGGCCGGCCTTCTCATCGCATTGGTCGCCTGGTTGCCGCTCGCATTGCGACGCCTGCCGCTTTCCCTGCCGATCGTCTGCATTGGGCTCGGCGCCGCGATCTTCTCGCTGCCGCAGGTGACGCTTGAGCCGCTGCCGATGAACTATCCCGAGATCACCGAGCGCTTCTCCGAATTCGTCGTCATCATCGCGCTTATGGGCGCCGGGCTGAAGCTCGATCGCATCTTCAGCTTCCGGAACTGGGGCATCACCTGGCGCCTGATCGCCGTGACCATGCCGCTCAGCATCGCGGCCATCACCCTCCTGGCGGGCTGGTGGATGGGCCTGTCGTGGACAGTGGCGCTGCTTCTCGGCGCAGCGCTGGCGCCGACGGACCCGGTCCTAGCGGCCGACGTCCAGGTCGGGCCGCCGAAGTCGGGCGAGGAGGACGAGGTCCGCTTCGGCCTCACTTCGGAAGCCGGCATGAACGACGGCTTCGCGTTCCCGTTCGTGCACCTCGCCATCGCGCTTTCGCTGGCGGCATCGACAGGCAAGCCGTGGTTCGCGGAGTGGATCACCTACAACGTCCTGTGGGAGATCGGGGCCGGGGTGGCCGCTGGCTATGTCATCGGACGTGCCTTCGGCTGGCTGACCTTTCATGTACCCGCCAAGACCAAGCTGGCGAAGACCGGAGACGGCCTAATCGCTCTGTCGGCGACCTTCGTCTCCTACGGCCTGACCGAGCTCATCCACTGCTATGGCTTCCTCGCCGTATTTGTCACGGCGCTCACTTTCCGTCACGCGCACCGGGACCACGACTTCCAGCTCGAGATGCATGAACTGACCGAGCAGATCGAGCGGATCGCGATGATGGTGCTGCTCCTCGTCTTCGGCGGCGCGCTCGTAAGCGGCCTGCTCGCGCCATTGCGCTGGATCGACGCTGGAGCAGCCGTCGTCACCCTCCTCGTCGTGCGACCTCTCACGGGACTGATCGGCCTCATGGGACACAGGGCCGATTGGACGGAGCGGCTGACCCTGGCCTTCTTCGGCATCCGCGGTATCGGCTCGGTCTACTACCTCGCCTACGGGCTGAACCACATGCCGGACGTCGAGGGCGGCGACCGCCTTTGGGCGATCGTCGGGCTGATCATCCTGATCTCGATCCTGATGCACGGCATCACGGTGACGCCGATCATGCGCATGCTCGATCGCAGCCACGGCCGCGACCCCGATGCGGACGAGGCCGCCTCGCCGTCGGGTTAGCCTTTCAGATCTAAAACGTGAAAGGGGCCGCACTCGGCAGCCCTCCCTCTTTCCGTCTGAACTGGATCTGTCAGGTCCGGCGCGACAGGAACGTCTGCACCGACGCCAGCACCGCAGCATGGAAGCCGTCGTAGCTGTGCTCGAGATCGTCGGCGACGAGCCGCAGGGCCTCGACGGCGCCCTCGGCCGTCCAGCACTCCGGCGTGTCGTTCATGAGCCGATCGTAGAGCCAGGTATGATGCGCGTCGCTGGCGGTCTCGTCCGCGTCGATGCGCGCGGCTTCAGCGCGAAAGGCGCGCACGAGCGTCAGCAGCGGGTCGACTGCGGCTTGATGGGATAAAGCTTCGCCGGTCGGCTGGATGTGGCCGTTTTTCATGTTCATTGCTCCCTGAGCACTGATTGTGTAATCTGCACTTGTTCAGATAGCACAAGGTTAATGGGTTGTGAAGCCTGCACAAGTCAGAATGGCGCGCGCCGCTTTACGCTGGTCGCTTCAGGATCTAGCCGAGGCGGCGAAGGTCCATCGCAACACCATCACCAACTTCGAGAACGAACGGTACGCCGGAAGTCCCGATGTTCTCGAAGCGATCCAGACAGCCCTTGAGGCAGCCGGCGTGGAGTTCATTGCCGAGAACGGCGGCGGGGCCGGCGTGCGGCTTCGGAAGGTGGAGAAAGCCAGTTGAACCGCTCCGGTCTCCAGACATCATCGTCCGCGCTCGGCGTTCTGAATGTCCGGCTGCGTTATGCCCGGAAGCTGTCCGCTTATGGGATGGCGTTGCTAGGTTGCGTTATCGTTAGCGGCGCAAGCGCAGCGGAGTTCAGCGCTCAGTCCCTCGGAAACGACGCGGCACTTGTCGTCATCGACGGCGAGATCAAGGTCGGCGACGCGAAGAGGTTCGATGCAATCATTCAGCCCTTTTCAAAAGGGGCGGTGCTGCTGAGAAGCCCCGGCGGCTCGCTGATGGACGGGATTGCCATCGGAGAGACCATTCGAATGAAGGCGCTGGGAACTGGCGTAGCGCCGGATACGATGTGCGCATCGGCCTGTGCCCTGGCCTGGCTTGGGGGCACACAGCGGTTCATGTCGGTGGATGCTCGCGTCGGCTTCCATTTGGCTTACCGTCTCGATGATGACGGGCGAGCCCAAGAGACCGGGTTCGGCAACGCGCTGATGGGCGCTTATCTGACCCGTCTCGGCCTTCCGACGCGAGCGGTCGCCTACATCGCCGGAGCCGGACCAGCCGAGATGACCTGGCTTACGGCGGCTGACGCAGAGCGGGTAGGTATCGACGTGAGCCTTCTGGACCTCGGCGAAGCCCCCATGGATGAGGCGACGGCTGCTCCGGTCCCCTCGGCGCCCCTTGCGGCTCCTTCGAAGCCCGCATCACATTACGTGGACGGGCTCGATCCGAGCGGTGATAACTGGTTGGCGCTGAAGGCCGCACCGAACGTGAAGTCGAAGCGTCTGAGAAAGATGGGGCCGGGAACGCGACTTCAGGTTCTGAACCAGTCTGGAAACTGGCTTCGTGTGCGGCTCGACGACGGCGCCGAAGGATGGGCTTATTCGAAGTATGTCGCCTGCTGCGTGACAGGCTAGGGGCCCACCCGCGCCGACCTATTCGTCAATCAGCAGATCCCGCGGTACGTCCAGAACCTCGTTTAAGGCGTCGAGCTCGGCGTTCGTCGCGTTGTCGGATCCCCGCTCCAAGATCGCCATTCGCTCTTCGGTGATCCCCGCGGCCGTCGCGACGTCATAGGCCGATCGGCCGTCATGCTGCCGGAAGGCATGGATTGCCGGCATGCCCCCTTCGATCGCGTCGATGACGGGCTCCGAAATCGTGTATGTTTCTTCGTCGATCATATGATCGTCTCTCCCGCCGGTGGCACGTGTCCGAATGTAGTGCAGACTTCCGCGATCTCATGGCCTCTATCGGCGGGATGCTTCTTGAGTGGGGCTTTCTCGAAGCCGATCTCGACGGCAGGACTGCAAGGTTCGTGGCGCCAGCATCGATGACGAGCCTAGCGAAGTGGCACCTGATGCTCGCCGGACATTCCCGCCGAACCGACGATGATATGGTCGAGATCGCTGCGCTTCTGCGTAGCGTTGCCGAGATACGAAACCTCCTCGCTCACGGTCTGACCTCCGCATCGGCTCATCCCGATCGGGAACCCTACGTGACCTGCCGATCGCGGCAGGGAGATTTGCGGATGATCCCGCTGTCTGAGATCAGAGATGCAAGGGAACGCGTCAGACGGATCAGGTGCTCGGTCCGAGACGTCGAGCTATGATCGTGTCCTGGCCTCGATTTCGTCGATGCCGGCCGACCACCGTCGCTTCATCCAGGGCGGCGGCGTCCACTGAGCCAAGCCTTCGCGGTTGTTGACGCCAGTCATCGTGTAGCGGACCCATGTCGAGATCAATCTGCACCACGAGCACCGCCACGTCAGTTCTTAAATGTCGGCGCTAGGGGCGATGTAGCCTTCGAAGTCACGGCAAAGGTATGTCATCTTCTTCGCGCACCGATCGCAGCGCACGACGATCCCGAGACCGCGGCGCCAGCCTTCCTCGAAGCGCTTGCGGATCCGCATCCGATCGTCGCCGCAGATCGCGAACGGGCGATCCTGGAGATCGCGGACCTGGTGATGCGAACGGCAACGAGGGTTGTGGCGGTCGAGGTCCGGCGCTAGCCGAAACCTCTATGAGCGAAGCAGGCAGTGAAGGTTAGTGCGTCGGAAGGATGTCAACGATAGTCCGCGGTACACCAGTGATAACTCTAGATTATATCATTTGTTAATGCTCTGTTGCCCTTACGGTTTGCGTGGAGGCTTCGAGGTGGATCGTTTCTGGCTACTCTCCGACGAGTTCGGAACGTGGAGTGTCGTCGACATCGACACGGATCTGCCGGCGAAGGTCCGCGACAAGGTCCTCAGCAGGATGTCCCACGTGGATGCCGCGGATGCAGTCGAGCTGCTGAACATCATCGAGAGTTTTGGAAGGCCGATGGATGGCGACCCATTTGCCGATCAGGTGATCGTCAACCCGGTTCCCAGCCTTCAGACAAGGATCGGCTGAACTACGAAGTCGATATTCAGGCGGCTCTGCTCCGACGGCACCCTTTCTGTCGGTACATCTCCCCGTCAGCAACGGCCAACAGCTCTTCGAACGTCTCGACGCCCGTCCACATAGCTGCTCCGACGCTCGCGCCGACGTTCACCTCCATCTCGGCGATGCTCATGCTGCGATCGAGAAAGCGACGAAGCGCGTCGACCTTCGCTGTAAACTCCCGGTCGGTCGAGGCGCCGATCAGCATTGCGAACTCGTCGCCGCCAATGCGAGCGACCGTCTCGTCTTTTCGAGCAATCAGCTTCAGCAAAGAGGCGACGTGACGCAACACGTCGTCGCCTTTGCGATGTCCGTACCTGTCGTTGATTGGCTTGAAGCCGTCGAGGTCGATCTGCACCAAGCCAAAACGTCGTCCTGTGTACAACGCCGCCGACATTGCGTCGTCGACGTCGATCTCCAGCCGGCGTCGGTTGGCAATGCTCGTCAGCGGATCTTGGAACGCGACTTCCGCAAGCAGATCTTCCGATCTCTTGCGTTCGGTGATCTCGATCGCGACGCCGACGAGCTCAACGACGCGTCCGGACGTGGCATCGATGATCGGCGTCAGCGTCGTCCGCCACCAGCGCGTGTTGCCCGGTATCTCCAGTCGCTCATCGTATTCGTGCAGCGTCCGCTTCTGGATGCATTCGTTGTAGCGGGCCGTCACCTGCGGCACGATCGATGTGGGCAGACAGTCGGCGAGAAGACGGTCGGCGACGTCTGAGAGGCGCAGGCCGGTAGCTTCTTCATCGGCCTTGTTGATCGACTTCATTCGCAAGCTGCCGTCCGCGTCGACGCCGACGACGAATGCGGGCACGCCGATCGTCTGAATATCCACCAGCATTATGTCCCGTCTCCCGCCCGGTATCGGACTTAAGGGGGACTGACGTTACCGAACGGTTAAGCAAGTTTGGAACCGTCCCAACGTCTTGGTGATCGTCAGGTGTTGGAATAGCGTAAGGTCTAGATCTGCTTTGAGCGTCAACGGTCAATCGTTTTCAGCACGACGTTCGATATCGAGATCGATGAGGGTCTGCCAAGCCGCCGCAGCGGTCAGGTGTTTTCGTTTCGCATGCTCCAGCGTCTCGCGCTCCGCAGCCGCAAGAGCTTCTGCAAGCCGCGTCCGGTAGACCTCTTCACCGTCCATCATTCGACGTCGTCCTTCCTATCGCCCCTGGCTACAATCGTCAGCACCCCATCCAGCAGGGGCTTTTGCAACGCTGCGGCTTCGGTCCACGGCGCTCGCATCCACACGTCCATCTCCTCGACGTCTGTCAGGATCACCGGCATCGCCTTCGGATGCACTGGCCCATGCGCGCGATCGGCGCCGTCGTGTCGGGAAAGACGCCGGGCATCGACGGTAGGTTGCCGGTCGTGTCGCGCATCGAGCGTGTGAACTCGCGGATCGCCGTCTGGCCCTTGGTGATCGAGTAGAGGTTGCACATGCGGGGAAGAGAGCACGACGCGCTACGTGCGGTAACGAAGTTGGCTCGGTACGAAGTGCAGCGTCGTGCTCAGGGATCTATGCGACGTCGGCAGCGACTATGAACGAGCTTACCGTCGCTTTGGCGGCAAGGCGCTGGCCAGGGCACTCAAACATCTCAGACGGTGCACCGTGAGCTACGAAAGAGCTTGAATGCCATACCTAGTTTATGCGTTTATAGCTGAAAGTCGCTATAAACGCATAAACTAGGTATGGTGCAACCATGGATCCGGTTAAAAATCCTTATGCTCCTGGAGCTGGAAGCCCGCCGCCTGAGTTGGCGGGTCGAAGCGACGTTATAGACGCAACAAGGGTAGCACTACAACGCATTAGGTTGGGTCGATCGGTCCAAAGCCCCATTTTAGTCGGCCTGCGGGGTGTAGGGAAAACCGTTCTCCTCGTCAAAGTAAAAGAAATAGCTGAAAAGGAGGGGTTTAGAACAATTTCGGTTGAAGCGCACGAGGGTAAAACGCTGCCAGAACTGCTTGTCCCTGGTATACGGCAGACGTTGTTCAAGTTGAGCACAGTCGAAAACGCAAAGGATAAGGCACGCAGGGGGCTTCGGGTACTGAAAAGTTTCTTGAATGGGCTGCGTGTCTCCGTAAATGATGTAGAGGTCGGACTTACTATTGAGCCTGAAACAGGTACTGCGGATAGCGGGAGCATAGAGGCCGACTTGCCTGAATTGTTGCTTGTGCTAGGGGAAGCAGCAAAAGACGCTAAGACACCTGTGGCTATAATAATAGACGAACTGCAATATCTTTCACACGAAGAATTCAGTGCGTTGATAATGTCGTTTCACCGTACCTCGCAGGGGAACCTGCCAATTGTGTTAATCGGAGCTGGCTTACCGCAGATATTGGGTTTAGCTGGCAACTCTAAATCGTACGCTGAACGTCTTTTTAAATATCCTGAAATCGGTGCCCTAGCGCATAATTTCGCGATCGAAGCGATTGTAAACCCAGCAAAAAACGAAGGAGTATCCTACGAACCAGCGGCAGTCGAGCAAATCTTAAGCGTTACAGGACGATACCCATATTTCCTGCAGCAATGGGCATATGAAGCATGGAACGTTGCGAGCGGAAAAGTCATAAGAGCACGGGATGTATCAATTGCACACAACAATGCAATTTCAACTTTAGATGAAAGCTTTTTCAAAGTTCGATTTGACAGATGCACTCCCTCAGAGAAGAAATATATGCGAGCGCTTGCAAAATTTGGAGACGGCCCGCATAGGTCTGGAGACATTGCGGAGACGCTTGGCGTCAAATCCAATAGTGTAGCTCCAACAAGAGCATCTCTGATTAAAAAGGGTATGATTTATTCACCCGCCCACGGAGATACGGCATTCACTGTTCCATTGTTCGACGAATACATGGTAAGGGCGATGCCAAAATTAAAATACTAGACTACCATTGAAAGTTTTTGAAGCGAAATATTCCTGCCGTGATCGATGCGGTGTCATATAGCGATCTCAAGGCTGACCGAAGAAGGTCACCGGCGAGGATCGAAAAGCAAGCATGTGGCGTCAGTCGAGGACGCCCGATGCTGCCTCACCACTTCGTAATCGACGAGGCCGCACCTGATCCGATCAGGCCGCTTCGGCATCGACCTCGCTGCTGGCCTTGCGGGACGCCCGGCGCTTGGGCGCGGTCTCCTCCGCGACCGACGCCGGTTCCGGCGCACTTGCTGCCTTGCGACCGAGGCCGAACGACTTGGCGAGCTCGGAACGCTTGGCCGCGTAGCTCGCCGCCACCATCGGGTAATCGTCCGGTAGGCCCCACTTCTGGCGGTATTCCTTCGGCGTTAGGTCGTAATGCGTCATCAGGTGGCGCTTCAGCGACTTGAACCGCTTTCCGTCCTCCAGGCAGACCAGATAGTCGGGCGTCACCGACTTCTTGACCGACACGGCAGGAACGAGTTGTGCGGCTTCGACCTCGATCGGCTCTGCCGTCGTCTCGAGCGAAAGAGCCGCAAACACCGTCGAGATCAGCGCCGCCAGCTCGTCGCGCGGCACGTGGTTGTTGCTCACGTAGGCCGATACGATCCCCGCGGTCTGCTGGATCCGCAGTGATTTTTCGTTGTGCTCGTCGGTCATATTCTTATCGTGTCCGATTGAAATATTACCGGAGAGTAATGGACGTGATCGAGCAATTCGAGAATGCATCGGTTGCGTTCTGTTGGACGCCAAAAGCGTCTCTGATCTTCGACGTCACCGCGGCACCCGAGCGGTCCGCTCAACGCGCCATCGCTGCCCGAACCGTCGGATCCTGGTCGGCGTGTTCGTCCTCGAGCTCGTCGAGCACGTTGAAGGCTTGGTTCGCGCGGGGCTCCATTTCTACGTCAGCGATCACCAGTCATCGCCAAACCGCCCGCTATGCTGGCGCGGGAAGCGGTACAGGAAGGATCGAGGCCACCGCATTCCCATAGCGGCAAGCCGCTGATCTAGCGCACCAGCGGTCGGGTCAGTCGAAACTGTCCCAAGATGAGCGCGCAAAGGCTTGCCACCGCAACGGTCAGGATGACGACGACCAACTCCGTGTAAATCGTCGTTCCCGCCAACAACCGCTGAACCTCAAACATGATGGCGAGATGGCTGGCGAAGATCCCCAAGCTGTAGCGACCGAGGTTGGATACGTGACGCGTCATCGGAATGTCAGGCAGCCGAAGGGCCATGATAAAGGCGCCTGCCGCCATCGGTACCGTCCCGAGAAGGACATCGTAGTTCACACCTCCAGGCAGCCTGGACAGCCCGTAGACTTCGCCGATCGTCAGCATGAAGCCGCCGAAATATAGCAATGCGCCGGTCGAGAACGGCCGTCCGTTCCACCTGTTCCGACCGACCCAGTACCCCATAACCATGAACGGAAATCCCAGAAACAGCCCGTTGCGGGGGTGAATGCTGAGGTTAGCGATCGAGAAGACAATACGTGCATAAGGTCCGATCGCCAGCCCGGCAATGTAGACGACGATCGCTAGCCCTACGAGGGTTCGAAGCTCACACAGGCGGCGAAGGATCGCCAGCATCATCACGCTGAACGCCAACGACGTCAGAAACCATAGGTGCCACCCAGGTCCGGCATAAACGAACAGGAGTGCCAAGCCCCGGATGCTGAGCAAATTCGAGAAGTCGTATCCTGAATAAACCGCATAGAGCGCAAGCCACACGAGATATGGCCCGATGATGCGCTTGCCGACATGTCGCACCTCGCTTAGAAACGACAGCTTCGGCTTCAACCCCGCGAAGTACCCGGCAACGACGAAGAAGAATGGCACGCCGAACCGGGACGCGAGATCCAGCGCATTCCCGATCGTCGTCTTATCGCTGGCATGGATGAAGACCACTCCGACGACCGCTAGGAAGCGGAACATGTCGATGCCGTTGATCCGCGCGTGCAGAGCTGCGGAGGCGTCGCGTTGAGTGCTGCCCGACGGGTAAGCAATTGACATGCGGGCGCCTCTCTTGAACGGAGGTGCCCCATACGAGATCGAACCACATTCTGCAATTGGAGCGGCTTGGTCGGGCGACCGAAGCCGCGCGCACACGAAAAAGCCTGCTCGGGGGAGGACCGAGCGGGCGAGTAGAAAGCATCAATCTGGGAGGAAACGATGCAAAGCTCTTATGCCATGGAAGGCTGACCCGAGGCAGGCCCGGCGATGCATGGCAGCCATGCCGGCTTGATCAATCGAGAGCTTCCCGGCCTCACGAAGCCCATGCCGCCCCGGGAGCCATCCATGCCTGCTAGCGCCACACTTCCGTGTTAGCGATCGCCCGTCATCGCCAAACCGCCGCCTGCCATGATGGCGCGGATCATGTCTTCGTAGGGCACCGCGCGGTCCGCCGCCGCGGTCTTGCGCTGGCCGTAGCCCATGATCGCGTCGACGAGCGCGTCGCGATCGGTGCCTTGGCGGGAGACGGCGTCGCCGAACTCGCCGCGCATCTGTTCGGCGCTGCGGACGTTGCGACCGTCCAGAAGGGCGTCCAAGCCGCGGGCGGCGACGCGCTTCGCATCGCCCCACATGCCGCTCGTCGGGTCGAAGGTCTCGCGCGCCGCAGACCGCGTGCCGTTGTATTCCTTCTGCCGCTCGATCCGGCGGGCGGTGGCCGTGTTGCCTGTGATGGTGTTCGCCCGGTTGGCGAAGGCCGTCTCGTTGCCGAGCGTGTCGAGGAAGGCGGCGGCTTGGTCGTCGCCGCCGAGCACGAGCCCGAGCTTCTCGCGGTTCCACCCGGTTTCGAACATGCCGCGCGCCGCGGCGGCATCGCGCCGGGCCGTTCCCATCACCTCGTCGAGCTGGTCGCGAGCGCCGATGCGGAAGGCGTCGCGCTCGTCGTCGGACATCGCCGCGAGCCGCTGGCGAAGCTGATCGGGCCGGACCGATCGATCGAACGTGCCTTGCCCGAGCGCCAAGGCATTGCGGACCCGCGTCGGCCCGGCCCACGCAGCGCGCGCGGCGGCGTAGTCTGGGTTGGAGGCGTCGAGCTGGTCGACGAAGGCCCGCTGGACCTCCGTGATGGCGCGGCCGCGCTCGTCGAGGTTCAGCCGGCCCGACGTCGGGTCGCGGTAGCTCTCGAGGATGTTGTCGATCCCCTTCTTGGCGACGTTCAGGGTCCGCATGTTCGGGACGCCCGTGATGATCGGGTCGCCGGCCTCGTCGAAGCCCGTCACCGCGAAGTCGAGCGGGTTGAACGGCTCGTTGCGGGCCAGCGCCTCGAGCCGCTGGATGTCGACGCCCTCGCGCAGGCCCTTGCGAACGACGGGATCGTCGATGAAGGACTGGAGCCGGTCGTTCCATTCGATGGGCTGGCCGAGCGCTCGGTCGTAGAGCGGGCGGCTCGCCGCCGAGCGGCTGGCGATGAGGTCGTCCACCGTCTCGGCCATGTTGCCCTGAGGGCCGATCGCGGCGTCTGCGGCGGCGGTGATGCGGTCGGGCGCACCGCGGCCGCGCGCGCCGAGCCGGTCGCGTACGGTCCCGTTGCCGGCGCCCGGCAGGTTCGCCACCGCCTCGGCGCCTTCGCCGACGTTCTGGCCGACGTCGAGCAGCATGGCGTCGGGCCCCATCTGGCTCGCACGCGTGCGGGCGTCGGCCGCGCTCATGCCGTCGCGCGTCAGTTCGGTCTCGATCTGGTCCGCGGCGCGCCGGCCGATGCCGACGGGCTCCAGGATCTCGCGCGCTGCGTTGCGTGCGCCGTAGGCTCGCACACCCGCACCGACCGCGGCGCCGGCGAGCGGAGCGGCCACACCGACGCCCGCGCCGATGCCGGCGCCGGTGAGCGCGTCGGACGCGCGGTCCTCGAGCCCGGAGCCACCGCCGAACCCGGAGGCCCCGCCGGCCGCGGCACCGGTCAGGCCGCCGCGCAGCACGTTGGCGCCGAGCCCGGCACCGGACGCGAAGACCTTCGGGGCCGCGGCGATGCCCGTCGCGACGCCGCCGGCCAGCTCCGACGCCATGGACGTCAGCGGGGCTTCGGCGCGCCGGCGCTCGAGCTCCTGGCGTTGGAATTCCTGCCCGTAGTCGAAGGCGTCCTTCGTCGATCGGCCCTGGACGCCCTCGATCGCCGCCAGGACGGTCGACACGAACTCGTCGCCGAAGTTGAGGCTCTGCCCCTGCGCGAACGGCTGCGCCGCGCGCGTCACGTCGCCGACGATACCGTCTGTGGCGCCGCGGCCCTGGAGAGCCTGCATCTGGATCGCTTCATCGCGCGAGCCGGCCGCAGCGGTCCGCTGGACGCCGATCGCTGGCTTGTCCGCAACGTAGGACCGGCCATCACCACCATGGACGACGACGCCGGGCGGCGGTTCGGGCGTGACGAAGCTCGGGGCCGAGCGGGCCTCCGGCGCGTAGCGCGTCCACGGACCGGCGGACGGTCCCGCGGACGGTGCTGCCTCGGTCGCCGCCGGCTTCTGGTACTTCTCCCAGGGACCGGCCATCACAGCGCCTCCCAGTTGGCGGCATCGGAGGGATCGCCGCCGCGGAACCGATGCCCGTCGACGATCGAGCCGGGCGAGGGAGCGGCAGATCCGGTGTCGGTCGCGGACACCGGCGCCGCACCGCCGCCGACGGCTTCGATCATCGCCGTCAGCTCGGGCGACACGATGCTCTGCCGGTTCAGGTCGGCGAGCTGCCGGCGCATCTGCGAGGCATCGATGTCGCCGTTCTGGTAGGCCGTCACCAGATCGCCGCGGCGGATGTTGATGTCGGCCTTGGCCTTCATCATACCGGCGATGAGGCGGTTCGCCTCCGGGCGGTTGCGGAGCTGCGGCAGGCTGTTCAGCATGCCGCGGAACTCGATGTCGGATGTGGCGCCGGAGCCTTCGACGCGCAGGCCCGGTGCGGCCCGCTCGACGAGCGACTGGAAGGCCGTGCCCGCATTGGAGACGCCGGGGAACAGCGTGGCGAGACGCCCGACGAGCGGACCCTGCGGGGCCTGGTCGATGAGCTGATCCATCAGACCGAGATCCTGTCGCAGGCCCGCCGACGTCACCGCCGAGGCCTGGAGGTCGGAGAGCCGCTTGCCCTCGCTCTCGTCGAGCTTGCCGCGGAGCTTGCCGTCCGCGGCCTCGCCCGTGTTGACGTTGACCATCGGTGCCTTCGGCGCCGGGCGCATCCCGACCGCGTCGGTGCGGCGGACGAACTGCGGTTGGCCGTTCGGGCCGATTGCCTCCTCGACCGGGACGCTGCCCATGATGGTGGCCTTCAGGTCATCATCGGACAGGAAGCCGCTCGACCGAAGCTCGCGCCGCTCCTGTCCCTGAACCTGACTGTCGGTCGGGGCGAACTTGTCACGAACGAACTGCTCACGATCCGCCGAGGGCATCGACTGCATCGCCAGCGCAGCGACCTCGTCGGTCGACAGGGGCGCTTCGCTGCCCTGAAGCTGCGCCGGCAGACCCGTCGCGGCGGCCGTCTGACCCGGTAGGAACGCGCGTTCGCCCTGCTTCACGGTGACGGGCGCGGCGTAGAAGCGCGCGAGAGCTCCTTCCTCCTGCATCCGGCGATCTTCGATGGCTCGCGCATTGTCGGCACCGTTCGTTGCGAGCGAGCGAGCGTTGTCCGCCTCGTTGGTCGCCATCGAGCGGGCATTGTCTCGGACGTTGTTCTCGACGGAGGACTGGTACGTCCGATCGTGACCGTAGAGAGCCGAGAGCGACGTCTTGTCGGCGCTGTAACGCCGATCGCCGCTTTGGATGTCCTGATCCCGGCGCAACGTCGCGTCGCCCATCTCGAGCGCCCGGTAGCTCTGCGTCGGATTGAACCGGCCGATCGCGACGCCGAAGCGATCGACTTGCTCGGGCGCCGCGCCTTCGGCCGTCATCTGGCGGAAGGCCTCTTCGGCGCGGGCGGCTTCCTCACGCTCGGCCTTGGCCTTGGCGTAAGCGTACGTGTCCTGCGCGCTCGGCGGCGCGAAGATCGACGCGATGTTCTCGAAAGCGGCCCCGATGTTCGGATCGTTGTAGAAGCGATTGGATTTTATCGGCATCGTCGGCCTCCTCAGTGCGACGCGGCGCCGTCGGCGGTGGCCGCCTCGGCGCGCTGGAGTTGGAGCGTCCGCTGCACGAGATCGCCGCCGTCGTTGATGCGCTGGCGCCGAACGGCGGCGTCGAGCTCGTCAGCGAGAAGAGCGACGTAATCCAGGCGCTCTGCGAAGTAGGCCGACCACGCACCGGTCAGCTCGCCCTTCGGGGGATCCCGCAATGCGCGAAGGATCCAAGCCGCCGACGCCATGCCCATGCAGCTCGAGAAGTCGGATACGCCGCGCGGGAGCTTCTGGAGCAGCACCGGGATCGCGGCGCAGACGGCCGCATCGACTTCGCCGAGAAGCGATCCGGAGGCCTTGCCGAGATCGCCGCGGGGAAGCGCACTGAGAAGAGTGCGAAGGCCGCGGACGACGTTGCTGGCGACGTCCTCACCTGCGGCGGCAGTTCGGAAGCACAAGCCGGCCCACTCCAGTGCAAGGTCGGGCGAGCTGCCAGCCGGAATGGGCGGACCGAACCCCAGCAGGGCGGTCAC
Organism: Aureimonas pseudogalii; assembly: GCF_014196835.1. Classification (GTDB taxonomy): domain Bacteria; phylum Pseudomonadota; class Alphaproteobacteria; order Rhizobiales; family Rhizobiaceae; genus Aureimonas; species Aureimonas pseudogalii. The sequence continues at coordinate 1,058,820 of NZ_JACIEK010000001.1, read as the reverse complement.
GCTCAGGAAGCTGTCCTTCGCGGACGACGATGCGTCTTCGGATGTGTGACTGGCTTCGATCATCCGTCTGCCCTCAAAGCCCTTATCGCGCGGCCAGTCGAGAGAAGAACAGGCGCACGCTTCTTAGGCCTAAATGTAGCATCGGATGCGGCGAATGGCGAGTTTTGAGGCCGTTTTTGCGATGAGCTACAGAAGTATACAGGGGGTTATGGACGGTTCGGCTCGCGGAATATTTTCGATGAGCCCAAAGTTTCTGACCGGCGCAAATTTCTTCGCGGGTCCGATGCCGCCACCACCAGAGCGTTCGGACTACCCGGCAGGGGGCGGATCGGCCAGGTGGCGGGGTGCGGGCCGGTGTCTCAGGCTGCCTCGAGGGCGCGCGCCGCACGCGCTAGGAAGCCCGAGCGCGTCATGCCGGCCGCCTCGGCCTTGGCGTCGATCGCGGCAAGCTCGTCCTCGGCGAGGGTGATATTCACGCGCACGATCTTCCGCGCCCGAGCCGGGGCCTGCACAAGGATAGCAACCCCGTCCCGGTTCTCGGGATCGGCCATCACTGTCTCGAGCGACGAGGGCTCGGGAATGGCCTCCCCTTCCTCGGCCATGCCGGCCAGATGCAGAGCCAGGGCTTCGGCTGCCATGGCGCGCGCATCGTCGAGATCAGTGCCGGCAGTGACGCAGCCGGGAAGATCGGGGAAGGACACGCCGTAGTCGCTGTCGGCGTCCTTGTGGATGAGCGCGATATAGCTGGACATGGTTACCTCAGTTTGATGCCGGACTGCTTCTCGATACTGCGGAGCGTGCCGATCGGCAGATCCCGCTTCGGATGCGGGACCGTCACGCGGCCCGGCTTGGCCGGATGCTTGAACTGCGCGTGGCTCCCGACCCGGTTCACCTCGAACCAGCCGTCGGCTTCTAGCGCAGCGATGACGGCTCGGCTGTTCATGTGTGTATAGATACACACGGAACTGCGTGGGTCAAGCGTAGGTGCCTCATATGGGTATACGCCAGCGAGGCGGGCTGTTGAGACAGTTTTAGCGTCTCATATGGGTTGCGTTTGCGCTTTCGAGACGATACGGGAAAAGGGTCTAGAGGCTAACGAGACGATACAGAGGGTGATGGCATGACGAAGAGCACAAAGACCGGCCACCTCTACGGATACGCTCGCGTCTCGACCTCGGATCAGGATCTCGCGATCCAAGAGGAGGCCCTGCGCGCTGCCGGCTGCACCGTCGTCAGATCCGAAAAGAAAACTGGCACGACGACCAAAGGCCGCGACGCCCTCCAGACCCTGATCGACTTCGCGCATGAGGGCGACACGATCGTCGTAACCCGCATCGACCGTCTGGCGCGCTCCATCGCAGATCTCGCCGCGATCGTCCGCACGCTCGAGGCGCAGGGGATCGCGCTCAGGGCGACGGAGCAGCCGGTCGACACGGCCACCGCCGCCGGCCGTGCCTTCCTCCAGATGCTCGGCGTGTTCGCCGAGTTCGAAACGGCGATCCGTCGTGAGCGGCAGATGGAGGGCATCGCCAGGGCGAAGGCCGAAGGCGTCTATAAGGGCCGCAAACCGTCGATCGACGTTGCCCGTGTCCGCGAGATGATGGCCGCGGGTGCAGGCGCGACGGAGATCGCCAGAAGCCTCGGCATCGGGCGTGCCAGCGTCTACCGTCTCATGCAGAAAAAGGCGGCCTAATCGAAGACGCCGCGGGGCGCCGGGACGATCTCGGCGTCGTCGGCCTCGCGACGGATCAATTCGAGCTGAACCAGAGCCCTCCGCGCGCCCGCTTCGACCTGTGCGGCAGACATCTCGTGAGGCTCGAGGTTCGCGTCATCCTCGCCTCGGCGCTGGATGGCGTCGCCGAGAAATGCGCGGACGACCGAGGCGCGTGCCGTGTCCTTGACCTTGGGATCGTCGAGCATTTCAAGACCCTTTTCGATCGCTCGGCGCTCGGCCCTCTTGCGCAGCGCGGCCAAGCTCGCGTCATCGTCGTCATTGATCATCCGAACACCCCTTTACCCCAATGCTCGGCAAGCTCGGCCTCATGCCGCAGCTCGGTCAAACGCGCCTCGCCGGCCGCGACGGCGTCGAGGAGGGCCCGCTGCTCGGCATTGACGGGTTTCGGCTCTCCTCTGCCTGTCAGGAGCCGGCGCGCGTCCGCCGCGGCCTTTCGCTCAGCGCGACGCCGGGCGCGCTCTGCGGGGTTGCCAGGCGCATGGGCGACCTGCCAAGCCTTGTGTGCGGTTCGCTCCTCAGGCGACATTTGCGCGACCCGCTGCTTCTGCTTGCGGGCTCGCTTCTGAAGGTCCGCCGTTTTCCGGTCGGCTCGATCGACGGCATCGTGTGCCGTTCCATCGGGCCAGCGCGGGCGATGCCATCCTGCGGCCTTCGTCGTCGCGCCACCATGGAGCCGACACCGGCCGTTCGACATCGCCAAATTCTGGCAGGGTTCGCCGGTCGTCCGACAGGTGGCCCCGCATGTCGGCGCGAGGTGCCGGCGCCGGTTAAAATCTTTGATGATCTCGCGGGCTCGAGCCTTCGCCTCTGCCGTCGACCGACCATCCGTTCGGTTTTTCTGCCCGCCGGTGCTCACGAGCCCAGCTTTCTGAAACGGCTCTCGTGAGGTATCGCGTTTGGCCTTGCTTCCGTCCGACCCCAACGCGATCCGGGAACTGCCGCCCGCCGATGAAAGCGGCGGCAGCTCCCCGTAGGGGCTTTCAAAGCTTTCAAGCTTACATCGTTGATTTCGTTGATGAATTTTTCTGAAAAAAGTGAAAGGCCAGCTTTCATCGCTTTCATCGGATTTTTTGTTCCAAAAAACTCTTTATTATCAACGATGTAAGTCATGCAAAGACCCCGCTGCTTTTAAGCCTTTCATCGGCCGAAAACTCACCAGACAGATTGTCCGAACTGCTCTCGTCGATGCTGATTTTCGTTTCCCTTGGCACTCTGGAAGCGACGATCAGCCATGGAGCTTTCGGACCCGAACCGTCCTGTCGGATCTCCATTCGGACAACTTGTCCGTTACATTCGACTTCGACCCCGTCGCCGAGGGCAGCGACAAGAAGCGCTCGCACTGTCGGCAGCGACGCTCCGCTGACGACCCGCTCCCGTTTCAGCTCGACCGTGAGAGCGGAAACAAGCCCGGCGAGCTTCGCCGTCGTCTGGCCTTTCATGGCCCGGCAAGCAGCCCTCGCCACTCGCTCGCGACGTTCGATCTCTTCGGCCGTCGGCGCCTGGGCCTGATCATCGTCGGGCCGATCCAGGACGCGGACGGTGGCGGATGTCACAGGGTCGCCATCGTCATCGACGCCAAGCGTAACGCCATCGAGGACGAAGGACTTGCGGAAGCTTCGCTCGAGGTCGCGCTGCTTCGTGACGATGATCTCGCCGTCGGCGATCTCGATCTCGGTGTCGGTGGCCGCCCGCAAGAGGGAGTGGCCGCGCGCACCCTTCGCAGGGTTCTTGCCGGAATGGTGGACGACCGCGAGATGGGCTCCCGTCGCTGCGCGAAGCGCGTCGAGATGCTTGACCGTCGCGCCCATATCGACCGACGAGTTCTCGTCGCCGCCTGCCATGGCGCGCGAGAGCGTGTCGATGACGAGGAAGCCGATCGGCCGGCCCAAACCTCTCAGCGCTGCGATCAGCGGCTTCAGGTCGGCCTCGGCTCGCAGCAGGTCGACTTGCGAGCGCAACACCTTGAGATCGACCGCGGAAACGCAGCCGTAACGGCTCTTGAGGGCGGCCACGCGCTTGGCGAAGCCGCGTCCGCCTTCCGCGGCGACATAGACGACGAGCATGGGGGTCGTCTTCAATCCCGACCAGGGTCGGCCGGTCGCGACATGGAACGCCAGATCCAACATGACGAAGGTCTTGCCGCTGTTGCTCTCGCCGTAGAGGACCGACATGGCGCCTTGGTCGAGGAGGCCTTTGACGAGCGGCGAGGCCGTCTGTCCCGTCGCGTCGGCAGCGAGATCGTCGAAGTCCTCGAAGGCGAACCGGGCCGCCGCGGCACTCGCCGCCTTCTCGTTCTCGGTCGCGGCGGTCTTGCCGGCTTCTACGTCGAACCACCGCTCGGCGTCGGTGAAGACACCGCCGGAATGCTTCACGGCCAAGTTCGCGAGGTAATCGGCACCAACCGAATGCGGGCTCTTAAACGTCGACCATCGTGCGTCGGTCAGGTCCGGATCGTAATCGCCGCCTTCCCAACGGCTGCACCACGCGTCAAAAATCTCGGCGCCAGCCGCGGGATCGTCGACTGTCGCGCCGTGTATCGCCTCGCCGACGCGGATCATGTCACTGTAGTGGGGGAAGAGGTCGCGCGTATTGGGAAGCGACGCGACGGCCTTGCGGACGCGTTCGATGTCGCCCTTGAGGCCCCTTTGGTCGACGTTGGAGCGATCGGATACCGCTCCAGCATCATGACGACGCGCGCGCGGCAGCTTCGACCGCACCTCCTCCAGAAACTGTGTGACCTGCTCGGGCGTGACTTTCGTTAGTTCGGAACGAGCTGTCAGGGGACGGGTCCACTCGTACGGCCGTCCGGTCTTCCGGTGAATGCCGTGGATGACCATCTGCTTTGGTTTAGCCAGGATCTCGACGCGGTCCTCGCCTTTCGAGCCTTCGAAGGTAACGACCTGAAAGGTGGCCGTCGTCTCGCTCTGATAGACGAGCGCGCGTTTCGGCCGATCTCCAACCCGCAACGGCGCAGGGCCCAAGATCGCGAGCGCGTCCTGTTCGATCGCATCGGCGGTGGCCTCGTCGCGGGCGTCGATGTCGACGAGGACGAGACCACCGTCGTCAGCCAATCCAACACCGGCCCCCATCTGCGACCAGTCGGCGAGCTCCTCTTCCGTCGTCGAACGCGTCTGCCAGTCCTTCAGGCCAAACCATTTGCCGTCGCGACCGCGAATGCCTGGCACCTTGCCGCGATCATCTCGCCCTCGCGCGAGGTTGCGGGCGAAGGCGCTGCGTTCGTGCAGTTCGGCGGTCGGGGGAATGATCGGCAGCAGCGTCCGATACCCGAGTTGCCAGAAGTGCTGAAAGGGATCAGCCGGCGACGAGATGTTGGTTTCGCTGGCGAGGTAGTCACCGAACGGGACCGAGGATGAAGGCTTCCCTGACGGGTCACTCTGCGCTAAAGTGCTCATCGCACATGCCTTTCTGCGGCGCCGGCGGCTCGAACCCGCCCGGCGCCGTTTCTGTTTCAGGGTCGTGTGTTGTTGGCATGCGTGCCGCTCAGAGGCGGACACTAGTGTCGATGATCTGGAACGCTCTTCGACCTCTGGCGTATGGCTTTGGAAGCGGAACCGTCTTCAACATGGGATATTCGTCGTTCCCGGATCGGCTGATTTCAGCCAAGGCCTGGAGCGCAATTACCGGACCGAGCTGGAGCACATTGTTTGCCCAGCGCTGAAGGTGAGCTAGCTCCTCGTCCAGATCAGCGTCTTCAAACGGATCCCATCGCTCGACGCAGCTCGCCATTAGGCCGCGGCGAAGGCCTTCCACGCCCTCGTCGGATGCTGCTGCGTACCGAGGAAACTTGTTGAAGGCGGATTGCACCTGCGGCGTCGGGATACCCCTGAAGTAGCGCCCTTCGAGCATAACGACTTCGCAGGCCATCTGCAGTAGCTGCGACGATGACGCTTCGCCGGCTGGCACCAGACCGAACCGAACGCGTTCGTGATCTGCGAGGCCCGTAGCCAACGGATCGGTCGGGCCTTCATCGTCGGGCTTCCAGAATGCTCGACCGTGCTGCGATGGTTCGATGATCACCCGATCATGTAGGAGGATTGGCTGTCCGCCGCCGGCTAGGCAGAAACGCGCGCTGAGTAGGGATCTGCACCAGGGATCCTCGCGGCTCCTGCGGCTGTGCCCGTACGGCTCGATGAGAATACCCGTCGAACGGTGGGGTACGGAACCGTCCTTGGTCGGACCAAGGCCGCCTACGATGCCGGTCGTGCACTCGATCCAGACCGGCTTTTGGTGAAGTAAGACATCAATGTCGGGGAACGCGTCGTCATGATCGCCGTAGGCGAAATGATCATGATGCAGCGTCACGATCGGAAGCGTTGCGGCGTCGGCCAGGAAGCGGCCGAAGGTACCGCCGTAAAAGCCGTCCAATGGGCCGCCAGCGTGGTTCTCGAGCGCGTCCAGGACCGGTGTCGGGCTTTCAGAACGGGCGTTCATGCCGACACCTGCTGCGCGCCGGCGACCCATTCGCGATAGGCCTTAACGGTCGTTCGGGGTCGACCTTCCAAATAGACCGTCTTGGGCCCTCGGCCCTGCTTGGTCCACTTCCGGAGTGCCTGCTCGGTATAGCCAGTTAGGCCTGCGAGCTGCCGACGGGAAAGAAGCGCTTCGTCCGGCAAAGTTGAGATGTCGGGAACGCCGGCCTTCGCCAAGCGTGAGAAAATGTTGGGGCGGGTATCGCTCATGTTCACAGTGTCCTCTTTGTCAGTCGACAAAGTGAACATGAGCGTCCCGTACGCCCGTATATAGGTAACTTAATCGCGACCGGAGTTACCCTTGGGTCTCCTAGGAGGACGCCAGCCTTCCGGCATGAAGAGCGACACTAAGGCGTTAGTTTTTCTCAAACCAGATGCCTCCTTGGCATACTGTTCGATCGAACCTGCGGTAGCATTTCGCGTCACGCGTCCAGCCGCGTCAGGAGCGGAAATACGTTCAGCCGCTATCTGACTTGCTGCTTTCAGCGTAAGGCCCTCGCTCCGAAGTTGATCGACCAAATCAACCGCCGTCCAATATTTGCTCCGCTCGTCTGCCGTCACATTGCAAATTCTACGTAGGAGCTGCGCCAACGGACCTCCTCGGCGATAATCGTCGAGCATATCGCCCGCATGCAAGCCATGCGCGTTAGCGAGCGAGACCAGGATCTGCTCGATGTCTTCCTCAGTCGATGCGATCACGACGTCGGGATCCTGAGGTTTGATGTAGTCGGCAACAATGTCCCCAAACGCGGCCTTTTCACTCATCCGAACACACCCTCACCCTTCGCAACGACGTCAGCCGCCCGTCGCGCCTCTTCGGCCGCGACGATCTTCTCGACATGCGCGGCCCATCTTTCAAAAGCATCCCGCAAGCGATCCTCCGCGCCGTCCTTGTCGTAGATTTGCAAGAGCTCGGCTCGAGCGTGGCCGATCGCCCGCTCGGCAACTTCCGTGTCGACCGCCAGCCGCGACAGACCGGTCCTGAACGTCCTGCGCAAATCGTGGATGCCGAAAGACACGCCGGCCGCCTTGTTTGCCCGCGCGCCGATCTGCGTCCACCCCGAGATCACCCCGCCGGTCCGCGGGGCGGCGAACACGAGATCCGACCGCGCATCGACTGGACATTCATCTAGGAGCCGTGCCAGCGCCGGAGCGATGGGCACGTCATGACCTCGGCCCTGCTTCACGAATGCGGCCGGCAGCCGGATCAGTCCGGCCTTTCGATCAATCATGGCGCGCGTCAGACCCGCGCCCTCTCCACGCCGGCAGCCGGTCAGGATCCAAAACCTCACTAGCCGGCCGTTGACGGTCGCAGGGTCCATCGCCAGCCAGAGGCGGGCCAACTCGGCGTCCGTCAGCGCGCGGCCGTGCTCGGCCTTGGCGACCCGGTCCGCCCGCGTCGCCCGTTCCTTCCTGTGTCCGGCCAGCGGGTTCGTGGGGATGGCCTGCGCCTTCGTCACGCACCAACTCAAGAACGCGCGGCAGCGGGCGCGAAAGTCTTTCGCAGCGCCCGCCTTGCCGGCCTCCTCCAGCTTCTCGATCACGCGTGCATATTCGGCGCCCATGATGGTTCGGACGTCTCGAGCCAGGAGATGCTTCATCTTGGTGCGCAGGTTTCGGGTGTGCAGCTCGGCGCCGACGTATTTCCGCCGGATCAGATCCGCCTCATATCTGTCGATCAAATCGGAGAGCTTGGCTCTGTCCGCCTCGCGCGCCTCCTTGCGGGCCGCCAGCGGATCGTCGCCACGGGCGATTTGGCCGAGTGCGGCTCGCGCGAGATTGCGCGCCTCGGTCGCCGTCTTCACGGTTGCCGGCGTTCCGAGCTTCATTCGCTTGAACGTTCCGGCCCTGCCACTGCCAGCCGGGCGGTAGGCCAGGATCCAGGACTTTCCGGCAGGCCGGACCCGAAGCCCGAAGCCCGTCACGTCAGTGTCCCAAACGACGATGTCTGACTTGCCTTCGGGCAGGGTCGTATTGCGGACGACAGCGTCCGTGATACGCACTTTGAACAAGGTCGGGTCTCCAGTGGGCAGCACATGGGCAGCACGGTTTTTGTCACCGTCCATACCTACCAGTAACCCCTCGTACCGTACAAGAGGCTGATATTTAACGGACAATCTGTCCGTCTTGTATCGCTCTGTAACCCCCTGTAACCCTGTCTTGATAATTTTGGTAATGGAGAGGTCGCGGGTTCAATCCCCGCTCGCAGCACCATTTTCCCCAGCCATTACAGCATCTTGCAAAATACCCCTCGTCAGGTGTCCGGCTTGGTGTCAGGGGCGGCTCGCGAATGTCGCGTGTATGTCGTCCGGCTCGGACGAGCGTCGCATGAGCGGCCCGTCAACGTTCGGTGGTGGCGGCTCAACGCTTCGGCAACCTGTGGGCTGATACGCTCGTCGCACCCCCGTGGATCGTCCACGGCACCGGGAGGCGTAGCGAATGGGCGATGGCTTCGCCTGGACAATTCCCCTCATCCAGATGGGCTTCGGCGTGCTTTTTCTGGCGGCTCACCGCGCGGGAGGTGCCCGTGAAGCCCGGGCGTGGGGAATCGGGTTCTGCCTGACAGCCGGCGCCTTCGCGGTTCCCGCACTCGAGCCCGTCGTTCCGATCGAGGGGATCGCCGTTGCGGCCGACGTCCTGTTCGCCGTTTCCTTCTTTCATTATGCCGACGCGATTCGTCTCCGATATGGCGGGCCGCCGCTGCGGCGGGCTCGGATCGTGCTGCTCGCCCTGTCGATCGCGGCTCCGGTGTCGGGCGTGCTCGTCCTGCAAAGCCTGCAGGCGGAGCTTCTGGCGTCTGACGTCACCTGTGCGGGCCAACTCGCGCTGGCGCTCGTCCTCGTGCCGGCTTGGCCCCGGGCCTGGATCGACCGCGCGATGATCGCGGTGAGCTGGGTCACCGTTCTCGACAATCTCATGCGCACGGCGAGCATTCCCCTGACCGCGTTCGGCGCCACCTTTTCGTCGTTCCTCGCCACCGACTACGGCTACCTGATGCAGGCAAGCGCCATGCTGACGGGGTTTACCTTCGCTTTGCTGGCGCTGGTCGCCGTCACGACCGACATGCTCGTACGCTACCGGCTGGATGCGGAGACCGATCCGCTCACCGGGCTGCTCAACCGCCGGGGGCTGGAGGCGGAGGCCGCGACGCCGTCCGCGAACGGCCGGGTCAGCGTCGTCAGCTGCGATCTCGACCATTTCAAGCGCGTCAACGACACCTGGGGGCACGAGGCGGGCGACCGGGTTCTGGTCGCCTTCGCCAGGCTGATCCGGGCCGTGCTGCCGCCGCAAGGCGTTGCCGCCCGCGTCGGCGGCGAGGAGTTCGTCCTCTACCTGCCGAACCAGACCGCCGACGGCGCGCGATCGGTCGCGGCGGCGCTGCGCTCGGCCATGGCGGCCCATGACTGGACGCCGACCGGCATCGAGGGCCGTCAGGCGGCCAGCTTCGGGCTGGCGACGGGCCTGCGCCCCGCCGAGACCCTGCAGGATCTGGTCCAGCGGGCGGATGCCAACCTCTATGAGGCTAAACGCTGCGGACGCGACCAGATCAAGGGAGCGTTGGCCGCCTGATCAGGTCCGCTGCGCGACGACGGCCTGCGCGAGCGCCAGCACGATGGCGTCTTCGACGAAGCCGGTGGTCGCCTGGCCGTAGCGATCCATCGCCGGGCGGCGCAGGGCAAGGCCGATGAACGACGAGCCGACGGCCGCCGCGACCGCAAGGGCCGCGCCGGCGGGACGGCGATCGGCGGGCGCGAGCACGGCGCCCGCGAAGCCGGCCGTGACGCTGCGGGCGAGCAGTCCGATCGCGACGGTGCGATCGGGGGCGGAGGGCATCTTGTCGCCCGCCATCTCGCCGGCGGCGAGGGCGACGGCGCCCGCCGCGATCAGCGGGTTCGCCAGAAGGCCGGCGAGGGGCGCGCCGGCCGGTAGCTCGCCGCGGCGGGCCGCGCCCGCGAGAACCGAGAGCGGTGTCATCGCGCGTTGACCGGCCACGAGGCCGATCAGGAAGGAGGCGAGCATGGGAACCTCGAACGTTGGACGGGGCGTCGGGTGCTGAACGCTGGCACCGCCCGATCGTATCCGTCGCCGTGCCCGACCTTCGCCGCTCGCCGTCCGCAAGCGGAGCGCACGCCACTGCGAGCGACGGGGCTTGGGTTCTACAGAGGCACCACCATCGGCGTATCCGACACGGGATCGCGCAGGACGCGCGCCGCCAGCGAGAAGGCGCTGGCGAGGTGGGCTTCGGTCACGACCGCGTCCGGCGGCCCTTCCGCGACGACGCCGTCGGGGCCAAGCAGCACCAGATGGTCCGAAAAGCGCGCGGCGAGGTTGAGGTCATGGAGCACGCAGACGATGGTGGTGCCCGCCTCCCGGTTGCGACGACGCAGCAGGCGCAGCACCTCGATCTGGTGCGGCAGGTCGAGCCAGGTCGTCGGCTCGTCGAGAAGCAGCACGGGCGTGTCCTGCGCCAGCACGAGGGCGATCCAGGCGCGCTGGCGCTGGCCGCCCGAGAGTTCGCCGAGCGGGCGGTCCGCGAGCGCCGTCATGGCGACGGCATCGAGCGCGCGGGCGCAGGCCCTCTCGTCGGCCGCGTTCCAGGCCGCGAGGACGCCGCGCCAGGGTGCGCGGCCGCGCCGGACGAGTTCGCCGACGGTGATGCCGTCCGGCGCGAGCGGCGCCTGCGGCAGGATGGCGAGCCGGCGCGCGAGCGCGCGGGTGTTCTGCGTGCGAACGTCCTCGCCGCCGAGCGTGACGCGGCCGGCGAGCGGCGCGAGAAGGCGCGCGAGCGCTCGCAGCAGCGTGGACTTGCCGCAGCCGTTGGGCCCGAGGATCGTCGTCACCTGGCCCGGCGGCAGGGTCAGCGTCAGGTCCTGTAGAACGCGGCGGTCGCGATAGCCGAGCGTCAGGCGCTCGGCGCGCAGGGTCAGGTCGCTCACAATTCGCCCTTTTCCATTTCGCGCGACAGCCGCCAGAGAAGGTAGGGCGCGCCGAGGAGTCCGGCGGTGACGCCGACCGGCAGTTGCACGCCGGGCAGCGCGGCGCGCGCCGCGAGGTCGGCGAGCACCATCACCAGCGACCCGGCCCCGGCGGCGGAGGCGAGGCGGCCGGCGGCGCCGCGCGCGCCCGTCAGCCGGACGCCGAGCGGCATCGCCATCAGCGCCACGAAGGCGACGGGTCCGGCCACGGCGACGCCCGTCGCCGCCAGGAGCACCGCCGTTCCCATCAGGCCCCAGCGCGCCCGGTCGACATGGAGACCAAGCCCGGCGGCGAGGTCGCGGCCGAGTTCGAGGAGCGTCAGGGCGGGAACCTGGAGCGCCAGAAGCAGCGTGAGTGCCGCGCCAAGAGACCAGACCTGCGCGGCATGGCCCCAGTTGCGCGCGGCGAGCGAGCCCGACACCCAGCGCTGCGCCTCGCTCGCCTGGTTCGTCGGCAGGGTCAGAGACAGGTAGGAGGCGACGGCGGCGACGGTGAAGCCGACGCCGAGCCCGACGAGCACCAGCGTCAGCGTCGAGCCGGGCTGGCCGGGGCGATGCGCCAGCGCGGCCACGAGAAGCGCTGCGGCGACGCCGCCCGCGGCCGCCGCGAGCGGAAGCGGCAGGGTGGCGCCCGCGGCGATCGCCGCCACCACCGCGAGGCCCGCGCCGGCGTTGAAGCCGAGAATGTCGGGGGCGGCGAGCGGGTTGCGCAGGAGGGTCTGGAGGATCGCGCCGGACAGGCCGAGCACCGCGCCGGCGCCGAGCGCGGTGGCGAGGCGCGGCCCCCGGAGGACGCGGATCGTCAGCGCGCCCGGCCCCTCGCCGCTCCAGAGCCCCTGCCACAGCACTTGCGGCCCGAGCACGACCTCGCCCACCGCCAGCGACAGGAGCGTCGCGACGACGAGGAGCACGGCGAGCGGGACGGCCCCTCTCACGTCTGCGGCCCCATGCGCAGGCGGCGCGCGATGAGGACGAAGACCGGGCCGCCGACCAGCGCCGTCATCAGCCCGACGCGCACCTCCGCCGGCGCGATCACCAAGCGACCGGCCGTGTCGGCGACGAGGAGGATGCCGCCTCCGACCAGCGCGGAGACGGCGAGCTCGCCGCGCAGCGAATGGCCGGCGAGGCGCCGGGCGATCGGGGGCACCATGAGGCCGAGAAAGGCGATCGGCCCCGCCACGGCGACGGCCGCGCCGGTCGTCAGCGTCACCACCGCGAGCGCCGTTGCCTGAACGGAGAGAACGCGCGTTCCCAAGCCCCGAGCGAGCGCGTTTCCGAGCGCCAGCGTCTCCAGCCGCGGCGCGGCCGCGAAGGCGAGCGCCGCGCCGCAGAGCGCGACGAGCGCCATGGGCCCGAGCGGGCGCTCGCCGGCCTGCGCGAGCGAGCCGTTGACCCAGAAGCGGAAGATCTCGAGCGAGTCCGAGCGCGTCAGCACCACGGCCGAGACGACCGAGAGCAGCAACGCGTTGAGGGCGGCCCCCGCCAGCACGAGCCGCACCGGGCCGACGTCGCCGCGCAAGCCCCCGCCGAGCGCGAAGACCGCGACCGAGGCGATTGCCGCGCCCGGAAAGGCGAGAAGCGACAGGAAACCGCTGTCGGCCCGCAGGAAGAGGAGCGAGCCGGCGACCACCGAAAGCGCGGCGCCCGCCCCGACGCCAAGGAGCCCGGGATCGGCCAACGGGTTGCGCGTCAGGCTCTGCATCACCGAACCGGCCATGCCCAGCCCCGCGCCGGCAATGAGCCCGGCGCAGAGCCGGGGCCAGCGGATCAGCCGGATCGCGGTGTGAAGGGGGTCCGTGGGGTCGAACGCGGCGAAGGCGCACCAGAGGTCGAGCGGCGTCGCCGGGCGCACGCCGACGCAGAGCGACAGGAGCATCGCCGCGGCGAGGAGGAGCGCGGCGGCGATCGCCCCCTTCAAGGCGCGAGGCCGGCCCGAACGGCCGAGGCGACCGGCGTCGCGGGCGTACCGTCGAGAGCCGCCGCGATGTCGGCCTCCAGTTCGCGAAGGGCGAAGGGCAGCGAGAGGACGCTGCCAAAGGACATGGCAGCGGCGACGAGCGATCCCGCCATCACCTCGCGCCCCTCGCGATGCGCCGTCAGGAGCTTGCGCATCGGCAGCGCCGCGAGATCGGGAACGGCGTCCTGCGAGGACACCCAGACGAGAAGATCGACGTCGAGCGGCGCGAGATCCTCGGGCGAGAGCGCGGCGAAGAAATTGCCGGCGGCGAGCGTCTCGATGGTCGCGGGCGAGCGGAAGCCGAGCTCGGCGAGGAAGCGGCCGCGCGTGTCGCCGCTGGCGAAGGCGCCGGTGTCGCCCCCGAAATGATAGGCCGCGACGCCCGTGCGCGCCGCCCATTCGGGATGGCGGGCCCGCGCCTCTGCAAACGCCCCGCTTGTGCTCGCGATCCGCTCCTCGCCGAGCGCCTCGCGGCCGACGGCCCGTGCGATCGTCCGGGTCATCTCGTCCCAGGGCGTGCCGTAGCCGGAATGGCGGGCGTCGTGCATCAGGGTCGGCGCGATCTGTGACAGGACTGCATATTCGGCCTCCGAGACGCCCGAGCCGATGGCGACGACGAGATCGGGCCGCAGCGCGGCGACGGTCTCCATCGCCACCTCGCCCAAGATCACCTGCGGCTCGGCGCCGCCGAGGAGGGGCTGCGCCCAGGGCCAGACCGAGTGGGGTTGGTCGCCGAACCAGCCGCGCACGGCGAGCGGAACGACGCCAAGCGCCAGAAGCGTGTCCTGCGTGGTGAAGCCGAGCGAGACGACCCGCCGCGCGGCGCCGGGAAGCACCGTCTCGCCGAAGGCGTGGGTGATGCGGATCTCGCCCTCGGCGCGCGCCGGGCCCGCGCCGAGGCAGGCCGCGAACAGGCCGCCCCCGAGCGCCGTCAGGACGCCGCGCCGCGTCGGGGCCACAAGGCGCCCCCTCATCGTGCCGGACCCCATCCGCGTCAGAACCGGAACCGCAGGGAGCCGATCACGTCGCGCCCCTGTTCGCGGTAGCAGTAGCCGTTGTTGCAGAGCGAGGCCCGGTTGTCGAAGAGGTTGTTGGCGTTGATCTGCGCGCGCACGCCCTCGAGCTTGGGGTTCACCGCGCCGAATTCGTAGGACAGCGCGGCATCGATCAGGATGCGGCCGTCGTTCTCGCGCGTGTTGGCGTCGTCGGCCGCGGTGCGACCGAGGAAGCGGCTGCCGACGCCGATCCCGAGGCCTTCCGCTGCGCCCGACTGCACCTCGTAATTGGCCCAGAGCGACACCTGATGCTCGGGAATGCCCGCCACCTGATTGCCGACATTGTCGCCGTCGGTGAAGGACAGGTCGGTATAGGAATAGGCGGCGACGAGGCTGAGCCCCTCCGTCAGCGAGGCGTTGGCCTGGAACTCGAAGCCCTGCGAGCGCACCGCGCCCGTCTGCACCTGGAAGAAGCCGGCAGTGTTCACGGGATCGGTGACGAGAAGGTTGTTCTGGTCGATCCGGAAGAGCGCGGCGTCGATCGTCAGACCGATCCAATCCGGCGCGTATTTCACGCCGACCTCGACCTGCTCTCCCTCCGTCGGGTCGAACGGCGTGCCGCCGAAGGCGGTGCCGACCGTCGGGGCGAAGGAGGTCGAGTAGTTGGCATAGGGCGTGATGCCGTTGTCGAAGAGATACGAGAGCCCGACGCGGCCGGAGAAGTTGCGGTCCTCTGCGCGCACGCTGGCGGAGGCGTCGTTGTTGTTCAGCGTGTCGGTGTCGAGCCAATCGTAGCGCCCGCCGACCGTCAGCACGAAACGCTCGATCTCGGCCTGATCCTGCAGATAGAGACCGATCTGCTGCTGATGCGTCGTGGTGTTGACGATCGAGTGCGAGGTCGGGCCGGGAATCGGCTGGCGCCCGTAATTGCGCGTGATGAGGTTCAGGTCGGGCGCGGTGGTGCCGCCGTAGCGATACTGGCCGTCGAAATAGGTGTAGTCGAGGCCGCCGAGCAGCGTGTGGGCCACCGCCCCGGTGTCGAAATTGCCCTGAATCTGGTTGTCGACGGCGATGCCCCGGGCCTCGTCGAGAATCTCGCCGGCGCTGCGACTGGCCGAGATGCCGTCGGGATTGATCCCAAGCACCGAGGTGAAGCGCATGTCGGTGTCGATCGACTGGTAGCGCACGTTCTGGCGCACCGTCACATGCTCGTCGAAGCGGTGCTCGAACTCGTAGCCGACGCGGCCCTGTTCCTGGTCGAGGTCGCGGAAGCGCGGATCGCCCTGCTCGATGTCGGTGATGCGCGCATCCGGCGTCGTGAAGAAGCCGCGCCCGCCGCCCGACTTCGTATCGGTGTATTCGCCGAGAACGGTGATCTGGGTGTTGCGGTCGTCCGAGCGCAGCGTGAAGGCGGGGGCGATATAAGTGCGGTCGTCGCGCGCCGCGACGAACTCGGTGTCGGCTGAGCGCTTGATCCCGGTGATGCGGTAGAGGACGTTGTCGTTGCCCGCCAGCGGACCGGAGGCGTCGAAATTCGCCTGATAGTGGCTGTCGGTACCGATCTGGCCGACGACCTCGCGGAACGGCGCGTCGGTCGGGCGCTTGGTGACGAGATTGACGATGCCGCCGGGCGCGGACGAACCGTAGAGCACCGAACTCGGCCCCTTGAGGATCGACACGCCCTCGAGCCCGTAGGGCTCGTTGCGGAAGACGGCGAAGGAGCCGCCGAGCGAGCGCAGACCGTCGCGGTAATAGCCGGTGTTGGCGACGTTGAAGCCGCGCACGAACAGCGTGTCGAAGGCCGGATCGAAGCCGAAGGCCCCGGCGCGAACGCCCGACGTGTAGCGCGCCGCCTCGACCAGCGTCTGGACGTTGCGGTCCTCCAGCTCCTGGCGCGTCACCACCGCGACCGCCTGCGGAACCTTGCGCAGATCGGTGTCGGTCTTGGTGCCGACACGGGCCTCGCGGCCGACATACCCTTCCGACCTGATGCCGCCGCCTTCGCCGGTGCCGGGGTCGGACGAGCCGCCGGCGCCGTCCACCGTCACCGTGTCGAGGACGACCGTATCCTGCGCCAGCGCCGGCGCGGCCGCCATGAGACAGGAGCCGCCGAGAAGCAGGGAGCGCACGAGCCGCAGCCGGTCGGTGGTAGAGGACAGCATGATCGGGGCCTTTCGAAACGCAGCGAACGCCTTGGCCTCGTCTCAAACTTGATCGGATTCGTCAACAATCCTATGGCAGCCGTAGCGTGTCTCTCGCCGGGTGTTGTGGGAATGACGCGATCGACCCGACGGCAGGCAAAAGGCTCCCCATGCTCCAGGCGCAGTCCACCATTTCCGTGCGAGGGGCCGAGCGGCTCCTGGGCCTCCTGTGCGAGCATTTCGCCGAGCATGGCGAGGTCGTTTCCGAGCCCGGCCGCGGGCGGGTGACGTTCGAGCACGGAACCGCAAGCCTCATGCTCCACGACGACGCGCTGCACGTCGAGGTCGCCTCGCACGATCCGATCCATCTCGACTATCTCAAGATCGGCATCGCCGAGCATCTCGCCGAATTCCACGAGGGCGAACCGCTCGACATCGCCTGGCGCGGCGACGGCCTGCCGGCGGGAAGCGCGCTGCCCTGGTTCCGGGAGCTCGAGGTTCTCGACACCCTGGCGCTGACGCCGCACATGCGCCGCGTGCGGATGCGCGGCGAGAACCTCGGGCATTTCGCCGTGGGCGGCCATCACGTCTACCTGATCTTTCCGCCGGCGGGGCGCGAGCCCGTCTGGCCGGTGATGGGCGAGAGCGGGCTTCCCGTCTGGCCCGCGGGCGAGGACGCGTTGACGCGGCGCGTCTACACGATCCGGCGGGTCGATCCCGCCGCGGGCGAACTCGACATCGACATCGTCGTGCATTCCGGCGAGGCGACGCCGGGCTCCGACTTCGCTCTCAACGCTCGGCCGGGCGACCGGGTCGGCATCACCGGGCCGGGAGGCGGCGAGGTGCCGGCCGGGACCAACTTCGTCTTCCTCGGCGACGACACGGCCCTGCCGGCCATCGCGCGCATCCTCGAAACGCTGCCGGCAGGCGCCCGCGCCACCGTGATCGCCGAGGTGGACGGACCTCAGGACGAGATCGAACTGACCTCCCGCGCGGGGCTGGACCTTCGCTTCCACCATCGGCTCGGCGCCGAGCCCGGCACGTTCGGCGCTCTTCCCCGCGCCCTGCGCGCCATCGACTGGCCGGCCGTCGGCGCCGACCCGTTCGTCTGGTCCGGTTGCGAGTTCGCGGACTTCAAGGCAATCCGCCGCCATCTTCGAAGCGAGCTGGGCTGGGCCCGCGACCGACACCTCGCCGTCGCCTACTGGCGCCGCGGTCGGCCCGGCGGCTAGTCGGGGCGCAACGGCTCGTCTCTCTCGCTGGCGTTCTCGGCTTCGACGAATCCGCTCACGCCTGCCGCGACATCGAGCATCGAGAGAACCTGTCACGGCACCGCCGATCTCGCCGACACGAGTTCCTCGTTTGCCGCATTGTCCGGACGTGAAAGCTGCTCGGCTTTCATTGGAAGTGCTCTACAGTGCCCATTCCACGGGCGCCTTCGCATCGGCCAGCCGGCGATAGGGGAAATAGCTGTCCTCGTTGTTCGGTTGCCGGAACATCGGGCAGACCTGGCAGACCGTCGGCGGCGCCACCGAGTTGACCGCGCCGCGAAACGCCTGGTAGCGCGGACCGGCCCAGAGTTCCTCCATCGGCGTCTCGTTCAGATTGCCGATCTTCGTCTTGGGCATGCAGCAGACCTGCACGTCGCCATTGCCGAGGATCACCGCCGATGTCCACGGGGCGTCGCACCAACGCTTGCCCGGCGCTGCCGCGACGGTCTCGAACGGACCTTGCATGAACAACTGCACGCCGAGGTCGGCGGCGAGCGCTTGGGCCTTGGCCTGCGCCGCGTTGTGCCGGGCCTGATCGTGCCAGAGGGACTGGGCGTCGAGATCGCCGGTGTAGACTTCCAGGTGGCGCGACCACACGACCTCGATGCCGAGATCGGCCGCCAGCCGAATGAAGTCGTCCCACTGGTCGAGCGTGCTCCGCATGATCGTGAAGCTGAGCGACAGGCGAACACGGCCCCGGGCTCCGGCCTCGTCGCGCGCCGCTATGAGCGCGCGCACGTTCTCGATGACGGCGGGAAGGGGCGGGGCACCCTTGCGGATCCACTTGTAGGTCTCGGGGTCGGGCGTATCGAGCGAGACGTTCAGCGTCGTCAGGCGCGAGTCCATGAGCCGCCGGCTGACCTCCGGCGTAAGGTAGGCGCCGTTGGTATCGATGGAAAGCGGGACGTCGAGGGCGAAGAGGAAGTCGAGTTCACCGCCGTACCGGGCTTCCGCCCACAGGATGTCGCCGCTGTAGTCGGTGGTGATCGAGCGGATCCAGCCCTTGCCGGCCCAGGCGGCGATCTCGTTCTTGATGCCGTCCGCCAGCCGGGAGACGGTCTTGCGCGTGTCGCGCGAGATGCAATGGACGCAGTTCAGATTGCATTGCGTGATGGGGCTGTAGAGGAGATGACGCGGAACCGGATCGCGAGACAGCTTCGGCGCGTAGCCGATCTGCGCATGGGCGCCGAAGGCACCCTGCGGCTCAGTTCCGACGAAACACCGCCGATGCCCGGCCGTCCGCTCGTCCGCGTCGCTCAACCAGACCGTCGGCGCCCCCACGGCCTCGTCGGCGGACGAAACCTGGATGGCGAAGAGGCGTCCGGCCGAGTCGGCGATGGGCGGGAACGACAGGGTCAACGGCATGTTGTCGAGCAGCGTGTCGCCCTCTCGCGTCGCGCGCGCCAGCGGCGTGGCATGCTCCAGATCGGGCAAGACGTCCGGGTCTGCATCCGTGCCGAGCTCGAAGAGCGCGATCGTCAACGGGGAAGGGCGCGTTCCCCCGTACGTCCCGACGAGCGGAGCGACCATGGAGAGATCCGGTCGATCCGCCTGGAAGATCTCGATGAGAGGCGCGCCACGAACGATACCCTCAGCCGGCTTTGCACCCATTCCGCACCCCTTCACCACTCCTGCGCGTAGCCCGTATAAGCCGAAGCTGGCGCGGCGCTATGCGCATGCCCGGGCTGGACGACGGGGGAGGCGTCGCGTCCGTCTCGTGCCGTCGGCTTGAGGAGTCCGGCCTTTCGCTGAGCCTCGCCATCCACTTGGAGCCGCCGAGCATTGCCGCTCCCGTATGAGCCGCGTGGGGCCGGCACGGTTCAGGCTGCCACCGCCTTGCGCGACGCCTTCTGGCGATACATCGCCGCATCCGCCGAGGCGAGGAGGTCCTCGAAGGCCTGGCCGCGCGACCAGAGGGCTGCCCCGACGCTGGCGCCGAAGCCGGTGGAGACGTGGAGGTCGGCGAGATGGCGATCGAGGAACCGGCGCAGGGCGGCGACGGATCGCGCGAGTTCGGCTTCGCTCGACGACGACGTCAGGAGCGCGAACTCGTCGCCGCCGATGCGCGCGACGCTCTGCGGGCGCCCGGCCGAGCGCGCGAGGAGCAGGCCGACGAGCCGAAGCACGTCGTCGCCCCGCCGGTGCCCGAACGTGTCGTTGATCGCCTTGAAGCCGTCGAGATCGATGAGGACGAGGCCGACCCCCTTGCGCGGGTCATGGGGACGGGACGTCGCGTCCGCGAACGCGCGCTCGAAGCCTCGGCGGTTGGCGAGTGCCGTCAGCCCGTCGGTCAGCGCCAGGATGCGCAGCCGATCCTCGTCGCATTTGCGCTCGGTGATCTCGACGCTGACGCCGACGATGTGAGCGACGGCACCGGTCCTCGGATCGAGGACGGGCGTCAGCGTCGTGCGCCACCACCGCTGCGGCGCCGACTGGTCGAAGGTCTCGTCGTATTCCTGAAGGGTCTTGGCCTCGATGCATCGCCGGTATCGGGCTTCGAGCGAGGCGGCAATCGGCGCCGGCAGGCATTGGGCCGGAGATCGCCCGACCGTCGTCGTCGCCGAAAGACCCGTCGCGACTTCCGACGGTCGGTTCATCGCGGCGATCGTCAGCGATCCGCCCGGGCCCACGTCGATCACGAAGGACGGTACGGCGAGCACGCTGATGTCGATCGAAAGCACCGGTCATCCCCCCTTGAACGCTGGCCATGTCGTAGGGGAAGGGCGTCAACCATCGGTTAAGGAGCGGTCTGTCTGGAGGCGGATCGGATGTCCGGCGCCCGATCGCTGCGGCAAGGCGCGCCTGCCGTGACCTGCCGCCGCGAGACGACGATCCCCGAGATGCGCGAGCGTCGTCGCTTCGGGGCCCGGCGAGAGAGGTTCGCTCGATCTGCGGGGTGCAGCCGTTCGCCTCTTGTTCCCTGCAGCGTCCGCGGCAATAAGGCGGAATGATCCCACTCCTCGCAGGTTTCGAATGCGGACGGCTCGGCTGGAACGGGCACGATCTCCTCGTGACGACGCGGCACATGCCGGCCGATCGGATGGTCGAACATTACGCGATCGCCGCGGCCCACGGGCTGACACGGGTGCGCGACGGCCTCCCGTGGCGGCACGACGCGGCGGCACGCCTGCGCAGCGCGGAGACCGTTCGGGCGGACGTGATCTGGGACCTCAACCATTTCGACCCGCCGCACGACCCGGTCGGGCATGCACGCGGCGTCGCCCTCGCGGCCCGTCGGGACCGGCCGTTGTGGATCTGTCCCGTCAACGAGCCCTCCCTCTACCCGGCCCTGGCCGGAACGAGCCGCGACGATGCGGTCGGGCTGGCCTGGACGATGATCGAGGTCGCCCGCGATCATCACCCGGACGTTCGCGTGCTGACGACCGATCCGCTGACGGGGATCGGCGAGCGCCAGTTCGAGGCCACGGACGCGCTGGTCGCCCGCGGCGGCGTCGATCTGATCGGCGTCAACTACTACCCGCATACGGCGCGGACGACGCTGTCGAAGGTGCTGCTGAAGACGGCCCGGCGCTACCGGCTGCCCGTCCTCGTCGCGGAGACGAGCTGGCACGACGGCCACCGCGAACAGGCTCGTCGATATCCCGGCTGGAACAAGAGGGACTGGCTTCGCCACGTCCTCGCCGAAGTCGAGACCGCCCGCTCGAAGGGCGCCGACATCGTCGGAGTCTGCTGGTACCCGATCGTCGATTGCCCGCCGTGGAACCGGCCCCGGTCGCGCCAACGCTGGTCGCATGGCCTGATCCGCGGCGATCTGTCGATCGACGAGACCCTGGCGTCCGCCCTCGGGCACGGCCGGCGCACCGGCAAGCAGCTGTCGTTCGACTACGCTCTGGCGGGCTGAGCCGACACGAAAAAGCCCGCTCGGGGGAGGACCGAGCGGGCAAGTCTCAAGCATCAATCTGGGAGGAAACGATGCAGAAGCTTTATGTCACGAGAGGCTGACCCGAGGCAGGCCTGGCGATGCATGACAGCCATGCCGTTTTGCCGCCGCGATGGTGCCTCGGCGTCGATCCCGCTCGGTGCGGTTCAGACCTGCGGTGCGGGATCGGCACGCGGCCGCCCCGCACCGAGATCGGAGCTCAGACGATCGTGCCCAGCGTCTCGTCGGCCTCGTCGTCCGGGTCTTCGCCGGACGGCGCCGGTTCGTCGTCCACCGCGAGACCGCCGTCCGAGGGCTGCGCATCGTCCTCATCGCCGTCCGGCTCGATGACCGGATCGGCGTTGCCGGCGTTCTCGGACGAGGGATCGAGCGGCTGCCGGCTGATGTCGCCGATGCCGCCGCCGGTCTTGGCCTGATCGAGTTCCGGGTTCTCGATGTTCGACATGGGTCGCCTCCTTCGTGATGGAGGGAGAAGGTCGGGCGGCCGAGAGAGTTCCGGCCATGACGCATCGCCGGCGCCGCGACTTCGCGAATGCGGCGGGATCTGTCAAACCGTCTCGTCGCGGTGGTCGCGAGAAGGGTCGGAACGTCCGGTTCCCGAGCCGGCGAGCGCGCCGGGCGAACGGTTCGAGCCGGCGGCGACGAAGGGACGAGGCATGACGGACGCTCATCACATCGAAGCCCACCGCATCGAAGCGGAGGGTATCTCGGCGACGATCTCGACGGAGGGCGCCGAACTCGTCGGCCTGCGCAACGGCGCGGACGAGGAGTTCCTCTGGCAGGCCGGCCCCGAATGGCCTCGCCACGCGCCCGTGCTCTTCCCGATCGTCGGGCGCCTCGCCGGCGACCGGCTGCACCATGAGGGCCAGGATTACCGGCTGACCCAGCACGGATTCGCCCGCGACCGCCGGTTCGAGTGGGTGGAGCGGTCGCCGGCGCGCGCCGTGCTGCGGCTGGAGGACGACGCGGCGACGCGCACGCTCTATCCCTTCCCGTTTCGGCTGGAGATGACCTACACGGTGGAGGCGCCGGGAACGCTGACGGTGAGCGCCACGATCGCCAATCCCGGCGAGGCGGTGCTGCCCTTCTCGATCGGCGCCCACCCGGCCTTTCGCTGGCCGCTCGAACCCGGCACGCCGAAGACGCGGCACCGCATCGTCTTCGAGAGGCCGGAGCGGGGTTCCCGGCGCCCGGTCGTCGAGGGCCTGCTCGGCGATCCCGCGCCCCTGCCGTTCGAGGGGCGCGTGCTGCCGCTCGACCCCGCGCTGTTCGCCGACGACGCGCTGGTGATGCCGGCCCTCGCCAGCCGCTCGCTACGCTACGAGGCGCTCGGTGAGGACGGCGAATCGGTGGCGGCGCTCGATTTCGCGTTCGAGGGCTACGGCGATCTCGGCGTCTGGTCGAAGCCGACGGGCGCCGACTTTCTGTGCATCGAGCCCTGGCGCGGCATGGCGAGCCCGCGCGGCTGGGACGGCCCCTTCACCGAGAAGCCCGGTCTCGTGCATCTGGCGCCGGGCGCGAGCGCCGCGTTCCTCTGGCGGGTGCGGCTGCCCGCGGGTTGAGCCTCGGTCGGCGTGGGGGAGAGGAACCATGACGACGGGCGAAGCCTTCTTCCTGCGATTTCACCGAGCGCGCAGGAGGTCTTCGTGAGCAGCATTCCCGGCATCAGCCCGATCACGCCCGACATCGAGGAGATTCGCCACTGCGATGAAAAGCCGGACCTCGTCGCCGACGAGCAGGCGGACGATCCCGCGATGGACGACGAGATCGACCGCGCGAAGCGCTCGACCGACGGCAGGCCGGAAGGCCGTTTGCCCGATCCTGCATAGCTCCTATGCAGAATTGGCCATCGCCTTCGGCGGTGCAGCATGGCATACAGTCCTAGCATCGTTTCCTCCCAGATTGATGCTTTAGACTCGCCCGCTCGGTCCTCCCCCGAGCGGGCTTTTTCTTGTTCACGAGAACGCCGCGTCCATCGGTTGACGGCCGACCCGGTTGCGAACCGATTGAAACATTTGGCCGCCTTACCGATCCGCTTGAAAGCCGAATTCCCGCTCCAAATTCGGTTTCATGCCGACGCGAGATCGCGACCGGCTCTCGTGAAAGGGTTGGATATGAGCGCGAACACCTTCGTGAATCCCGTCGGGATCTATGTCGGGCTGAATGTCGGCCGGGAGATCGAGACGGTGTCGCAGGCCTATTCCCTGCTGCAGGACTGGTCGCCGCGCAGCCGCGGCGTGGCGCACGGGCAGGCGCTTCTCGCTTGCGAGCGCGCGCTGGCCGGCGAAGGCGACGCCGAGGCGGCCCGTGAGCGCTTCGCCGCCTTTGCCGAGCGGGCCGGCATCCTCGCGCCCGACCTCGGCGGCGTGGTTGCCGCGATGGCCGTCAACGCTCTGGCGATGCCGGCGCCGCTTTCGGCCCGCTGATCGGCCGGTCGGGATCGGGCATCTGAAGATGGCCGGGCCGCGATCGGACGACGTGGTTCGGAAAGGTCGTCGATGGCTGGTCACGAGACACGCCCGAGCACGGGCTCCCGGTGATTGATGCGAGCACCGTCGCAACGGGGCAAGCGGACAGAGCCATCGTTTCGAGTTGAGCGCATTTGGCGGGCATGCCGGATATGGCCCCGGCCGTGGCGCATGCGATCTTGCCGAGTCGCCGTGGCAACGCCCGACGAGCCGGAGGCGGCTGCCGAACGGCATGCGGCGTGATCACCACGCCGATGCCCGAGACCGATCGTCAGGCGATCGTGTCGACCACGCCGCCATCGACGCGCAGCGCCGCACCTGTCGTGGCGGACGCCTGTGGCGAGGCGACGTAGACGCAGAGGTTGGCGACCTCCTCGACGGTGGCGGCACGCTGGATGATCGAGGTCGAGCGATGCGCCTTCACGAAGTCGGCCGCGACCGTCTCCAGAGGTTGGCCGGATTTCGCGACTTCGCCCGCCAGCATTTCGGCGACGCCGTCCGACAGGGTCGGACCGGGGAGGATCGCGTTCACCGTCACGCCCGTTCTCGCCATGCGCTTGGCGAGACCCCGCGAGAGCGCGAGATCGGCGGTCTTCGTCACGCCGTAGTGGATCATGTCGGCCGGGATGTTGAGACCCGACTCCGAAGACAGGAAGAGCACGCGGCCCCAGCCCTTCTCCCGCATACCCGGCAGATAGGCGCGCGACAGGCGCACGCCGGACATCACGTTGACCGCGAAGAAGCGCTCCCATTCGGCATCGGGCGTCTCGAAGAAGTCCTGCGGGCCGAAGATGCCGGCATTGTTGACGAGGATGTCGACCGCCGGAAGCGCGGCGACGATCGCGTCGCAGCCCTCCGCCGTGCCGACGTCGCCCGCGACGCCGCGCACGTCCGACTGGGGCGCGAGCCCCTTGAGCTTGGCGACGGCTGCATCCGTCCGGCCCTCGTCACGGCCGTTGAGGACGGTAGCGGCACCGGCCTTGGCCAGTCCCAGCGCGATGGCGAATCCGATGCCGGCGGTGGAGCCGGTGACGAGGGCGGTCTTGCCCGAGAGGTCGATGATCATGATGGGTTTCCGACGGGGATGGGCCGCGCCCGACGGGTCGGCGGAGCGGACCCCTTTCAGGGAGGAGGAGGGGGTTCGGGCGCGCCGGCCCGAACCAAGGCGTGACCCCGCGGGAACCGTCAGGAAAAGCCGGTCACCGCATGGGGCACGTAGGGCGCTTCGAGTGTGGCGATCTCGTCCGCCGTCAGCGTCACTGCGAGCGCCGCCACCGCGTCGTCGAGATGGTGGGGCTTGGTGGCGCCGACGATCGGCGCGGCGACGGGGCTGGTCTGCAGCACCCAGGCGAGCGCGACCTGCGCGCGCGGCAGGCCCCGAGCCGCCGCCACCGCCGCCACCGCCTCCACCACCTTGCGGTCGGCCTCGGCGGTGTCGGCGTAGAGCGTGCGGCCGAACGTGTCGGTCTGCGAGCGGTTCGTGGTCTCGTCCCAGTCACGCGTCAGGCGACCGCGCGCGAGCGGGCTCCAGGGAATGACGCCGATCCCCTCCTCGCGGCAGAGCGGCAGCATCTCGCGCTCCTCCTCGCGGTAGAGGAGGTTGACGTAGTTCTGCATCGTCGAAAAGCGCGCCCAGCCCCGGCGTTCCGAGATCGAGAGCGCCTTGGCGAACTGGTAGGCATGCATGGAGGAGGCGCCGATGTAGCGGGCCTTGCCGGCACGCACCACGTCGTTCAGCGCCTCCAGCGTCTCCTCGATCGGCGTCTCCGGGTCGAAGCGGTGGATCTGGTAGAGATCGACATAGTCCATCCCGAGGCGCGTCAGGCTGGCGTCGATCTCGGCGAGGATCGCCATGCGCGACAGGCCGCCGCCGTTCGGGCCGGGGCGCATGCGCCCGTGCACCTTGGTCGCCACCACCAGTTCGTCGCGGCGGCCGAATTCCTTCAGCGCCCGCCCGACGATCTCCTCGCTGGAGCCGTCGGAATAGACGTTGGCCGTGTCGAAGAAATTGATGCCGAGATCGAGCGCCTTGTGGATGAAGGGCCAGCTCTCGGCCTCGGGCAGGGTCCAGGCGTGGTTGCCGCGATCGGGCTCGCCATAGCTCATGCAGCCCAGACACAGGCGCGAGACGTCGAGGCCGGTGCGGCCGAGCTTCACGGTATCCATGCGGGTTCCCCTCAGAAGGTCGCGGTCATCGGGTCGGGCCCGATACGGCCGTCGCCCGTGTCGAGCCTGGCGATGGCCGCAAGATCGTCGGCATCGAGTGCGAAGCCGAACACGTCGAAATTCTCCGTGATGCGGCTCGGCGTCACCGATTTCGGGATCACCACCAGACCGTTGTCGAGGTGCCAGCGGATCACGACCTGCGCGGGCGTGCGCCCGTGCTTCTGCGCGATGCCGGCGACCACGGGGTCTTCGAGCAGTTGCCCTTGGCCGAGCGGGCTCCAAGACTGCGTGACGATGCCGCGTTTCGCATGGGCATCGCGCAGCGCGCGCTGCTGGAAGCGCGGATGCAACTCGATCTGGTTGATCGCGGGCGTCACGCCGGTCTCGTCGGCGAGACGATCCAGATGCTCGGCGGTGAAGTTGGAGACGCCGATCGAACGGGCGCGGCCCTCTTCCTTCAGCCGGACGAAGGCACGCCAGGTGTCGACGTAGAGATCGCGCGCGGGCGAGGGCCAGTGGATGAGGTAGAGATCGACATGGTCGAGGCCGAGCTGTTCGAGGCTGGCGTCGAAGGCGCGCAGCGTGCGGTCGAAGCCCTGCTCCTCGTTCCACAGCTTGGTGGTGACGAAGACCTCGCCCCGCGGCACGCCGGCCTGGCGCAGTCCCTCGCCGACGCCGCGCTCGTTCTTGTAGGCGGCGGCGGTGTCGACATGGCGGTAGCCCGCCTTCAGGGCAGCGGAGACGGCGGTCACCGCACCGTCGTCGGGCGTCTGCCAGACGCCGAGGCCCACCTGCGGGATGGCGCGTCCGTCGTTGAAGGGGATCGTCGGCTGGGTCGTCATGGCGGTTCGTATCCACGTCTCGTCGAGACCGAAGATGGGGCGAGGCCCGCCGATGTCACGGCGCTCTGGTCCCGCGCCTCGCCCGGCCAAGCCCTCAGCGCGCGCCCCAGGTGTCGCTGAGGCGGTAGCCCTCCGGCCAGGGATCGGCGGGATCGAGCATGTGCTGATGGGTGCCGGTGATCCAGGCGCGGCCCGAGATTTCCGGCCGGATCGCCGGTCGCCCGCCGACCTCCGCCGCGCCGAGGATGCGCCCGCCGAAGGTGGAGCCGATCAGCGAGACGGCGGTGAACCGGTCGCCGAGGCCCATCTCGCCGCGCGCATGGAGCACGGCCATGCGCGCCGAGAGCGCGGTGCCGGTGGGCGAGCGATCGACCTTGCCGGGGCGGATGGCGACGGCCGCGCCGGCGCGAAGCTCGTCGCCCTCGCGCGTCACCGGGCCGGCGAAGAGGCAGAAGGAGAAGTGGCGCCAGTCCGGGTTCTCGGGATGGCGGAAGCCGATCTGCGCATCGGCGGCGGCGGTGATGCGCACGCCGAGCCGCGCGATCTCGTGCGCCTCGTCCGGCACCAGTCGGAAACCGAGCGCGGCGGCGTCGACGATCACGAAGCTGTCGCCGCCATAGGCGGTGTCGACGGTGAGGGACCCCAGGCCCTCCACCTCCAGCGGCACGGCGAGCCGGTCGGCGAAGCTCGGCAGGTTTTCCACGAAGATGCGCTCGGCCTTGCCGTTGCGGCATTCGGCGCGCACTCGCACCAGCCCGCCCGGCGCCTCCAGCACCATCTCGGTCACCGGCTCGCGCATCGGGAGGATGCCGCCGTCGAGCAGCACGGTCGCCACGCAGATCGAGTTGGAGCCGGACATCGGCGGCGTGTCCTCCGGCTCCATGATGATGAAGGCGGCGTCCGCCAGCGGGTTCTTCGGCGGCACGAGGAGATTGACGTGCCGGAAGACGCCGCCCCGCGGCTCGTTCAGCACGAAGTTGCGAAGCGTGCCGTCGCGCGCGATCCAGCGGCTCTGCTCCCAGAGCGTGTCGCCCGGCGGCGGCGCGACGCCGCCGACGATGACGTCGCCGACCTCGCCCTCGGCATGGGCCGAGATCACATGGACGGTCTTGCTCGATCGCATCGCGGGGGATCCTCGGGGGTGGTGGCCGCAGGCGGCCCGGAGTGAAAGCGCGGCCTTCAGGCGAGCCACGGCGGCAGGCGTGGCGGCGCCATGCCGGTGATCGCGGCCTCGGCGCAGTCCGCCAGCGTTCCGAGGCGCACGGTGCAGTCGGAGAGGCCGGGGCCGTAATGGGCGTATTTGCCGGAATTCGTCAGGACGGTGCGCGCGCGCTCGGGAAACACGGGCCGCGAGATCGAGCACCAGCAGAGATCGGGCAGGATCTGGACGCCGCTGGCCTCGAGCCGCGTCCGCGTGCCCTCGGCCTCGGCTTCGGCGATGACGCCGCGCCCGGCGGTGACGATCACCGCCGTGCCGGGATGACGCGGCCGGCCGGCGAGTGCCGCGGCGAGCGCCCGGCATTCGCCAGCCGAGGCATGCGGGCTGCCGATCGCCACGAGCTCCACCGCCGCCGGCCCGGCGTTCAGCTTCCGCCAGCCCTCGGCGAGATCGGCGCGCGAGATGGTCTTGCGGTCGGCATCGGCGGCGGGAGCGTGTCCCCCCTCCGGCGTCACGCCCTCGACATGCAGCATCGGCGCGGCGGAGGTGGTGCCGAAGGCCGCGCAGAGCGCCTTCAGATCGTCCGGCGTCGGGCGCGCGCCGGCAAGGCCCCGCAGCAGCGGCACCCGGTCCGGCGCGGCGCGTCCCGCGAGATAGCCGACGAGCGGCCAGACGGCGTCGTTCGCCCCGGGCGGCAGGTCGAACTCGACGATGCGTCGGGCCACGCGCTCAGTGTCGCGATAGACGCCCGACAGCGGCGCGCGGCCGGTGAGCGCGATGCAGAGGTCGAGGAAGTCGGGATGCTTGGCCGTGCGCGCGCCGAGCACGCTGTTGGCGAAGATCACGGCGTTGGATTCCGACCAGGCGATCGCCTCGCCGGCGCGCGGCGGATCGGGCAGGAGATAGGGGGCGCAGGTGAAGGTCGGCCGGCAGCCCATGCGCACATAGGCGTCGGCAAGGCGGGCCGCCGGGCCGCCGAAGGCCTCGGGCACGCCCTGGCGGCGCCAGTTCGCATGGTCCACCGAGATGGCGTTCATCGTGGTGGGAATGCGCACGCACGCGCCGAGCCGCTCCATCGTCTCGGCGAAGACGAGATTGGCGGGGCTGGCATAGATGCAGCCGTCGACATGGCCGCGCGTCACGTCGGTGAGAGACGTCGCGCCCTGCCCGCGCGCGGTCGCGCAGACGATGCACATGGCCTGCCGCACGGCCTCGCCGTCCTCGCCCGCCAGCATCGCGCGGTCTCGCACGGTGAGCGCCAGCTCGGTGCTTTCGGGCGGATGGAGGGGAAGCGCCAGATCGCCCGCGCGGACCTCGCTCGCGGTGATCGACGCGTGCGATGCGGCAGCGAGCGCCTCGTAGGCCGGCGGCGTCAGCCGCAGCACGGGGATCGGTCGTTCGAACATCTCGGCGGCGACCAGCGCGCCGAGCGTCAGCACGTCCTCGGCGTCGCGAAAGACGAGCGCGGCTGGCGCGAGGCCAGCCAGCGCGAGTTCCAGGAGCACGCCGGAGCCGGTGCAGGAGCCCCGGCTTCCCGTCATCAGCAGCACCGCCCCGGAGATCGAGAGGCCGTGCTGGGGATGGTGCACGTCGATGATGCGCCCGCTCGCCGGGTCGACGCCGCCCCAGAAGCTCAAGGGCTCGCCGAGCGCGAGGACCGGCCCCTCCGCCGTCCCGGCGAGGAGGCTGGAGGCGACCGCCATGGTCATTGCACCACGAAGCCGTGCGCGAAGGGGTCGCGGTCGTCGATGAAGATCGTGTTGATGCCGGTCTGGCGCGCCCAGCCGGCGATCGAGGGCACGATGGCGGGATGGTTGCCGACCGTGGCGCTCGCCTCGACGCGGCCGCGGAACAGCGAGCCGATGATGCTCTCGTGCACGAACTCGTCGCCGACGTTCAGCTTGCCCTTGGCGGCGAGCTGCGCCATCCGGGCCGAGGTGCCGGTGCCGCAGGGCGAGCGGTCGATCGCCTTGTCGCCGTAGAACACGGCGTTGCGCGCGTGGGCTTCTGGGTGCCGCGCGACGCCCGTCCACTGGATGTGGCTGAGGCCGCGGATCGCCGGGTGCTCGGGATGGACGAATTCGTACTTGGCGTTGAGCGCGGCGCGCAGCTTCGGCGACCAGCCGATCAGCTCGCCCGCCGTGTGGTCGGCCATGTCGCGGAAGTTCTTCTGCGGCTCGACGATGGCGTAGAAATTGCCGCCATAGGCGACGTCCACCACGATCTCGCCGAGGCCCTCGACCTCGGCCGTCAGCCCCTCGGCGTGGAGATAGCCGGGCACGTTGGTGAGGCGCACCTCCTCCACGAAGCGGCCCTCCTGGCGATAGGTGATGTCAACCTTGCCGGCGGGCGTGTCGATCGAGAGCTTGCCGGGCTCGCGCGGGGTCACGAGGCCGTTCTCCACCGCCATGGTGATGGTGCCGATCGTGCCGTGGCCGCACATCGGCAGGCAGCCGCTCGTCTCGATGAAGAGCACCGCCACGTCGCAGTCGGGCCGGGTCGGGGGATAGAGGATCGAGCCCGACATCATGTCGTGGCCGCGCGGCTCGAACATCAGGCCGGTGCGGATCCAGTCGTATTGCGCCAGGAAATGCGCGCGCCGCTCCAGCATGGTGGCGCCCTCCAGGCGAGGGCCGCCGCCCGAGACGAGGCGGACGGGATTGCCGCAGGTGTGGCCGTCGAGACAGGAGAACGTGTGGTTGGCCATGGGCCGGACCTCTGCTGATGGGGAAGACGCCCGGTGGGCGGATGCTTGGGGAGAACGCGTTCAGAACCTTTGAGGCGAGAACGGCGTCGGATCGATGGCGGACGGGCGGTCGGCGAGGAGATCGGCGACGAGCCGCGCCGTGCCCGGCGACTGCGTCAGGCCGAGATGGCCGTGACCGAAGGCGTAGACGACGCGCCGGCTGGCGCGCGCCCGGCCGATGGCGGGCAACGAATCGGGCAGCGAGGGGCGAAAGCCCATCCAGGGCACGCCGCCTTCCGCCTTGAGGCCGGGCAGAAACCCTTGCGCCTTCTTCAGCATCGCGGCGGAGCGGGCGAAGTTCGGCGCGCGCTCCAGCCCGCCGAGCTCCACCGCGCCGCCGACGCGGATGCCGCTGGTGAGCCGCGTCACCACGAAGCCGTGGCCGCCGAAGGTGACCTGCGTGCGCAGATCGAACGCGTCCGTCGGCAGCGTCGTGTTGTAGCCGCGCTCGGTCTCCAGCGGGATGCGCTCGCCGAGCGTGCGCGCGAGCCGGTGCGAGAAGGCGCCGGCGGCGACGACCACCTGCCCTGCCATGCGCGGGCCGCCTTCCGTCTCGATCGCGACGCCCTCGCCCTCCGGCCGCAGCGCGGTGACCGCCGCGCGCTCGATGCGGCCTCCGTTCGCCCGGAAGCGCTCGGCGAGCGCCAGAACGTAGAGCTTGGGATCGGCGATCGAGAACCAGCCCGGCGTGAAGGTGCCGTGGGTGAAGCGCGGCGAGAGGCCCGGCTGGATTGCCGCCATCTCGGCGGCATTCAGGTGACGGAACTCGATGCCGTGCGCCTCGCGCGCCCGCCAGCCCGGTTGGGCGGCCTCCAGCTCGGCGGCGCTTTCGTAGACCTGGAGATTGCCCTCCTTGCGCAGCATGGGAAGCGTGCCGGTGGCCGCGAGGAAGGGCTCGAGCTCCGCCTTCGAGAGATCCATGAGCGCCGTCTGGGCGCGCGTCGCCGCTTCCACGCGCGGGGGCGCGCAGGCCCGCCAGAAGCGGAACATCCAGGGCGCGATGCGCGCGGCATAGGCCGGCGGCACGCTGAGGGGCCCGAGCGGATCGAGCAGCCAGCGCGGCGCCTGGCGCAGGATGCCGGGCGAGGCGAGCGGCAGGATGTCGGTGAAGGCGAAGGCGCCGGCATTGCCGGCCGAGGCGCCGGCCGCCGGCCCCTCGCGGTCGAGGACGGTGACGGAAAGGCCGCGGGCCTGCGCGCCAAGGGCGGCCGAGAGGCCGACGACGCCGGCCCCGACGACCACGATTTCGGGGCGCTGATCGGTCGAAGCGTTCATGTCAGTGCGTCGCCGCCAGGAAAGTGCGCGTCTCCGGCTGGCGGGGCGCGTCGAAGAACGTGTCGGGCGGGCCGATCTCGGCCATCACGCCCTGGTGGAAGAAGGCGACGCGGTCGGAGACCTCGCGCGCGAACTTCATCTCGTGGGTGACGCAGATCATCGTCATGCCTTCGGAGGCCAGAAGCCGCAGCGTGTCGAGCACCTCGCCCACCAGCATCGGGTCGAGCGCCGAGGTCACCTCGTCGAAGAGCATGTAGTCGGGCGACATGGCGAGCGCGCGGGCGATGGCCATGCGCTGCTGCTGGCCGCCCGAGAGGCGGCTCGGATAGACCTTGAGCTTGTCGGCGAGGCCCACATGGGTGAGCTGGCGCACCGCCATCTCCTCGGCCTCTGCCTTCGTGCGGCCGAGCACCTTGCGCGGCGCCAGCATCACGTTCTCGATCACGGTGAGATGCGGGAAAGCGTTCCACTGCTGGAAGACGATGCCGATCTTGCGGCGCAGCCGGTCGAGATCGGTGCCCTTGGCGTGGACCTCGGTGCCGTCGACGAGGATCTGCCCGCCGTCGATCGGCTCCAGCCCGTTGATGCAGGTCAGCAGCGTCGACTTGCCCGAGCCCGAGCCGCCGATGATCGTGAGGACCTCGCCCTTGGCCACGGTGAGGTCGATGCCCTTCAGGACCTCGAGCGGCCCGAAGGATTTGCGCAGGTTCTGGATCTCAATCATGGGGGGACCAGCGTTTCTCGAGATGGCCGCCGAGACGGGCGATGGGGAAGCTGATGAGGAAGTAGATGGCGCCGCAGATCAGGAGAATGAAGAGCGGCTCCTGCAGGCGCGTCACCAGGATCTGCGAGGCGCGCAAGAGCTCGATGAGGCCGAGCCAGAGCACCAGCGCCGAATCCTTCATCACCCCGAGCGTCAGGCCGATCCAGGAGGGTAGCGCGATGCGCACCGCCAGCGGCGCGACGATCTCGCGCATGTCCTGGCCCCAGGTGAGGCCGAGCGAGCGGGCGGCGCGCCGGGTCGTCGGGGGCACGGCCTCCATCGCGCCACGCACGATCTCGGTGCAGTAGGCCGCCGTGTAGAGCGAGAGGATGACGCAGGAGGTGGTGAAGGGCGCCCAGCCGAGCTTGAGGATGGCCTGGAAGGCGTTGCCGAGCACGAGCTGGATCAGCAGCGGCACCGAGCGGAAGACGTCGAGGAGGAAGGTCAGCGGAAGGGACCAGTACGGACCGAACTGGAAGCGGACCACGCCGAACAGGATGCCGAGCAGCGTGCCGGCGCCGACCGCGACGGCGGTGACGGCGAGCGTCATCCCGGCGCCCTTGAGGAGGAAGAGGAGGTCCGCCCCGGTGAGTGCGGTGTCGAACATCGAAGACGCCCCTCTCAGTAGCGGAACAGGCGCGCGGCGAGGAGCCGGGCGGCGAGGGTCACGGCCTTGGCGATCGCGTAGTAGATCACGGCGGCGAGGGCGAAGAACTCGAAGGTGCGGAAGGAGCGCGCGTTCAGCTCCTGCGTCACGCCGGCGAGATCGGTGTTCATGCCGACGGTGACACCGAGCGAGGTCATCAGGATGGCCCAGACCATCTGGTTGGTGACAGGCAGGGAGGCGATGCGCAGCATCTGCGGCAGCACGATCAGCCGGAACGCCTGGAGCGAGCTCATGCCGAGCGAGCGGCCGGCGCGCGCCTGCGTGTCGGGAATGCCCTTCAGCGCGCCGCGGAAGTTCTCGGCGAGATAGCCGGCATTGTTGAAGGCGATGCCGGCGAGCAGCGAGGTGAAGGGGCTGAGGTGGATGCCGAAGGCGCCGAGGCCGAAATGGGCCATGTAGATCTGGAAGAGGGCGGGCGTGTTGCGGGCGATCTCGACCCAGCTCGTCGCGAAGCCCCGCAGGATGCGGCTGTCGGAGCGACGAAACAGCGTCAGCGCGACGGCGACGGCGACGCCGATCGCCATCGACAGGAGCGCGATCTCGATCGTGACGAGCGCGCCGTCGAGCATGCGCGGAAGCGCCTGGAACGCCTGGTTCCAGCGGAAGGTATAGCCGAACATCGCCGTCCCCAGCAGGCATGGATGGGCGGCCCGGGACGCGTCGCGCGCCCCGGGCCGCCGCGGGTGATCGAGCTTAGCGGTAAACGCCGGGCGCCGTCAGGTTCGGCGCCTCGCCGCCAACCCATTTCTCGAACAGCTCCTTGTAGCGGCCGCTGCGAACCTGGTGATTGACGAAGAGGTTGAGGTAGTTGATCAGCCCGTACTCGTCGCGGCTGGTGAACAGCGACACGTAGTCGATGTCGAACGGCGTCGGGCCGACCACCTTGATGCCCGGGAAGTTGCCGGTCTTGACGTTGGCCTGCGCCACCGTCGAGGTGGAGACGGTGGCGTCGATCTGGCCCTGGCTCAACGCCAGGAAGACGTCGGCCTGCGTCTGGTAGGGACGGAACTCGCCCGCGCCCCATTCCTTGACCTGGGTTTCCAGCGCGATCGCCTCGTAGGTGCCGGCGGTGGCGCCCACCGTCTTGCCCTTCATCGTGTCGTAGGAGGTCACGCCCGACTTCTCGTTGGCGGTGACGACGATCTCGAAGGCGAAATAGGGCACGGAGAAGCCGACCGTCTTGGCGCGCTCCAGCGTGTCGGAGGTGGAGGCGACGCCGACGTCGACGCGGCCCGACATCAGCGCGGGAATGCGCTCGGGAAAGGGCGTCTCGACGATCTCGGCGGTGACGCCGAGCGCCTTGGCGAGATCGTTGCAATAATCGACGTCGAAGCCCACCGGATTGTTCTGCGCGTCGCGCGAGCCCATCGGCGGGAAGTCGAGAACCACGGCGCAGCGCAGCGTGCCCGAACCGATGATGTCGTCGAGCTTGTCGGCCTCCGCCGGGCTCCACAGGGCGACGGCGGCGAGGAGGCCGAGGGTGAGAGCCTTGGTCGTCATGGTCACGATTCCCGTTGATCGGTTCGGCGCTCGCGAGCGACCGCCACCGCCATCAAGCAGAAAATACAACAAGTGTGCAATAGGCCGTTTGCCTCTTTGCGATGCAGCATCGTTTTTTTGGCAGTGCACCCCGATCGATGCGCTCTCGACGACCCCAACGAGAAGCGCACCGCCTTCCCATCGCCTGCATGCCACCTGTATGCAGATACGAGTGTGACGGTGAAGGGATGCGGCGATGATCGACGGCACGAGACTGCCCGTGGCGGAACTGGACGAGCGGATCGAGGCGATCCTGCGCGGGGCCGGCCTCAACGAGGTGCAGGCGGGTGCGCTGGCGCGGGTGATCGGGGCGGGCGAGCGCGACGCCTGCAAGTCGCACGGCCTCTACCGGATCGACGGGGTGCTGCGCACCGTGCGGGCCGGCAAGGTGCGCCCCGATGCCATCCCCGAGATCGAGGCCGACGACAGCTCGGCGATCGTCCGCGTGAACGCGCGCGGCGGCTTCGCCAATCCCGCCTTCGAGCTCGCCCTGCCGCATCTGGCGGAGCGTGCCCGCCGCCTCGGGCTGGCGGCCTTGGTGATCAACGACTGCACGCATTTCTCGGCGCTCTGGCCGGAGGTCGAGGCCTTGACGGCGCAAGGGCTGGCGGGGATCGCGATGTGCCCGAGCTATGCCTCCGTCGCGCCGGCGGGCGGCACGCGCCCGCTCCTCGGCACCAATCCGCTGGCCTTCGGCTGGCCGCGCGCGGAGGGCGATCCTTACGTCTTCGACTTCGCGACCTCGGTCGCCGCGCGCGGCGAGATCGAGCTGCGCCGCCGGGCCGGCGAGCCGCTGCCCGAGGGCTGGGCGATCGACGACGCCGGCGAGCCGACGCGCGATCCCGCGGCGGCGCTCTCTGGCGCCATGCTGCCCTTCGGCGGGCACAAGGGCTCGGCGATCTCGACGATGATCGAGCTTCTGGCGGGGATCATGATCGGCGATCTCACCAGCCCCGAGGTGCTGGAGGAGTTGGGCTCGACGACGCTCGCGCCGATGCATGGCGAGTTGATCCTCGCCTTCTCGCCGGAAGCCTTCGCGCGCGGCCGGCCGGGCGACCCGTTCGCACGGGCGGAAGCCCTGTTCGAGGCGATCCTCGGGCAGGGCGCGCGCCTGCCCTCGCAGCGGCGGTATGCGGCGCGCGCGGTGTCGATGGCGCAAGGGGTCACGCTCTCAAGTGCCGAGATCGCGCATCTCGACCGGCTTCTGGCCGAGGGGATGGACGCCGTCGCCTGAGCGCGAGCGTCCGTTTCGACGACAACCGAGCGGCGGGCGAACCGCCACTCGGGGAGGGGTCAGGCGGCGGCGGAGAGGCGCGTCTCCTCGCGGCTCCAGTCGGCATACCAGGTGTCGAACAGGCGCAGCTGCGCCTCGACATAGCCGCGCTGGCTCTCGCTCAGCGCGTCGCTCTCGTTGAAGTGCAGCGCGTACTCGCCGTAACCCTTCAGCACCATCATGTGCTTGAAGTAGAGGACGAGGTCCGGCCCTTCGTCGAACGAGGAGAGAACGCCCAGCGCCGACTCCAGCTCGAGCGCGCGGCGGCGCGCCGTGGCGTCGCCCTTCGCGGCGGCCTGCGCGAGGTCGCAGAGGTGGATGACCTCCTTCGGCAGGACGTTGCCGATGCCGGTGATGGCGCCGGTCGCGCCGCAATTGACGAAGCCGTGGAACACCGCGGTGTCGACGCCGATCATCAGGGACACGCCGTCGTCGCGGCTGGTGATGTTCTCGGCGGCGTAGCGAAGGTCGGCGGGGCCACCGAACTCCTTGAAGCCGACGAGGTTGGCATGCTCGGCGCGCAGCGCGAAGAAGAGGTCGGCGCGCGTCGCGAAGCCGTAATAGGGGCTGTTGTAGATCACTGCCGGCAGTTCCGGGGCGGCCGACAGCACCGCCTTGAAATGCGCCCGCTGCGCCGTCAGCGAAGGCCCGCGCGAAAGGACGCGGGGGATCACCATCAGGCCCTTGGCGCCGACCTTCGCGGCATGCGCGGCATGGGCCGCCGCGGTGGCGGTGTTGACGGCGCCCGTGCCGACGATCACCGGCACGCCGGCCTCCGTCAGGCGCGCCACGCCCTCCATGCGCTGCGCGTCGGTGAGGAGCGGCCAGTCGCCCATCGAGCCGCAATAGACCACCGCCGACATGCCGGCCGCGATCAGCTCCCGGCCCTTGGCGACGAGCGCGTCGAAATCGGGCGTGCGGTCGGCCTTGCACGGGGTCATCAGCGCGGGAATGACGCCGGAGAAGATCTGGGCTTTCATGGCGGAACCTCGTGGAAAACGATGCCGGCACGCGGGGCATGACGCCGACGCCGTCCGGGACGAGCCGGACTATCGCGCATTGCATTCTTCTTGTCGACAGGAAAAGTCGACGTTCAGAGTGCGACGTCGAGCTGCCCGCCGCGCAGGAAGAGCTTCTGCACCTGCTCCACGATCTGTTCGGCATGGTGGCGCGCGAGATCGTCGGCCGCCTGCGGATCGCGCCGCGCGATCGCGGCGATGATCTCGACGTGCTCGTCGACGAAGCGCTGGGGCAGGCGGTCCTCGTAGGATTCGTAGTAGAAGCGCAGGATGCGTCGGCCCTCGTCGAGCAGCCGGTTGAAGAGGCCGCCGAAATAGGCGTTGCGGCCGGCCTCGGCGATCGCGGAATGGAAGGCGGCGTTCGTGGCGATCATCGCGAGCGCGTCCTGCGCGGCGACGGCCTCGGCGAAGGCGGCCTGCCGCTCCTCGATCACCGCGAGATCCCCGGGCTTGTGGTGGATCGCGGCGAGGCGCGTGGTGACGCGGTACATCAGCACGAGCGCGTCGAAGAACGTGTGGAGGTTGAGGAAGTCGATGGGCGCGACCATCGTCGAGCGGTTGGGCAGGGTGCTCACCAGCCCCTCGCCGGAGAGCCGCACCAGGGCCTCGCGGATCGGCGTGCGCGAGATGCGGAAGCGCTCGGCCAGCTGCACCTCGTCGATCGGGCTGCCCGGCGGCAGGGCGAGATCGAGGATCTCGTCGCGCAGGAGATCGTAGACCATCCGGGCGCCCGAGCCGCGCTTGCGCTCCATCTGCGGTTCGTCGGTCATCGGGGGATCCTTGGGCGTCGGCGGTCGCGGGCGCGTCGCCCGTGCGAGCGATGTACGACGCGCGCGGCCGGGATGCCAGTTCCCGCCGACCGCGGAAGGGTGGAGGCCGCCCAACGTTCAGGGCGCGGTGGGGGCGGGCGTCCACAGGTCGTCGGCGAGCCCCTCCAGCCAGCCGGCGGCGCGGGCCGCCGCGTCGGGCGAGAAGAGCGGGCGGATAGCCTCGGGGTCGAGGCGGCGGGCGCGCTCCAGGAGCGCCTGCCAGCCCGCGAGGTCGCCCGGCCAATGCGGCGCCTGCACGGCCGCGCCGAGCCGCACCAGAGCCTGCGCCTTGCGCGTCTGCTCGCCGAAATAGCGCCATTCCGGCATCACCGCGAGCCGGCCGCCGACGCGCGCGATCTCGTGCACGGTGTTGTCGCCGGCCGAGGCGATGACGATGTCGGCAGCCGCCAGATGCTCGGTGACGGTGGAGACCCAGCCGAGTTCGCGAAGATTGGCGAAGTCGGTCTCGTGGCCCTCGCGGTGGGTGGGACCGAGCACGAGGAAGAGCGCGTCGGGCGCGGCGCGCGC
Organism: Aureimonas pseudogalii; assembly: GCF_014196835.1. Taxonomy (GTDB): domain Bacteria; phylum Pseudomonadota; class Alphaproteobacteria; order Rhizobiales; family Rhizobiaceae; genus Aureimonas; species Aureimonas pseudogalii. Next base: position 1,020,100 of record NZ_JACIEK010000001.1, on the reverse strand, counting down.
GGCCACCGTCAGCGGCGCGTAGGGGGTGCCGCTGCCGCCCCCGCCGGTGAGCACCACCACGATCTCGCGCGCGGGATCGAGCCCCAGCCGGCGGCGCGCCTCCGCCTTGTCGGGGATCGCCGTCAGCGTCGTGCAGAGGCCGCCGGAATAGAAGGTGCGGGCGCGCAGATCCGCGGGGAAGTCGTCCTGCTCCAGGCTCTCGTCGAAGGGCGCGAGAAGCCCGACGCAGGCCTCGTAGGAGCCGACATGGCCGATGTCGGAGCGGTCGCCATGCATGCGGATCTGCACGGCGGGAACGCTGGCGATGCGCGAGAGGAGCGCGATCTCGGCGGAGACGTCCACCACGAAGAGCCCGGTTCCGCGATCGTCGAGATGGTCGAGGATGGTGCGCATGGTCCGGCGCATCTCGGTGAGGCCGAGCGGCACGCAATGCATCACCCGCGGCGTCGGCTCGGCGAAGAGCCGCGGCGTCGGCACGGCGGCGCCGATCATGTTGGGCAGCTCCACGATCTCGATGTCGCGCGCGTAGCCGTCGAAGAGATGTGGGCCGGCGGTGAGCACGGTGACGGGCCGATCGCGCGAGAAATGCGAGGCGATGGCCATGGTGCGGTTGGCGTGGCCGCGCCCCTGGTGGTGCACGAAGAAGGAGATCGGCTTTTTCATCGCGGGGATCCGGACGCTGGAAGGAGGGCGGACGCCCGAACGAGGGAAGCGACGCGCCGGCTTCGGCCGAGACTTCCGAGACGCCTCATATCGGCCACACCGCGCCGAAGGCGAGTCGCCCGATTTTCAGCCGGCTTGCGATCCCGCGGCAGGCGCCGGGTCGCCGAGCAGCGCGTCGCCCCGGAACTGCGGCGCGAAGGCCAGCGCTTGCGCCCGCACGAAGTCGGTGACGACGCGGATGCGCGGCGTTCCCGCGAGGCGGTCGGGAACGATGAGCCAGTAGTCGCGCTCCACCTGCACCTCGCGCGCCAGCACCGGCACGAGCTCGGGATGCCGCATGGCGATGAAGTGCGGCAGGATGGCGAGCCCGAGGCCGGCGAGCGCGGCCGAGAGCTGGGCATGGATGCTCGAGCACTGGTAGGCGGCGCGCTGGCCCGGCAGGATCTCGCGCAGATAGTCGAGGCCGGGCGTGAAGATGAGGTCGTCGATGTAACCGATCACGGGGTGCCCCGCGAGGTCGGCGGGCGCGCGGATGGGCGCGGCCGCCGCGAGATAGGCGGGCGCGGCGTAGACGAAGAGCCGGTAGGCGGCGATGCGCTCGTTGCGATAGGGCCCCGAGCGCGGCGAATGCAGCGACACCGCGACGTCGGCCTCGCGCCGCGACAGCGAGACGATCTGCTGGATCGTCACGAATTCGACGGCAAGGCCCGGATGGCGCGCGGCGAGCGCCGGCAGGCGTTCGGCGAGGAAGAAGTGGCCGAAGCCCTCGGGCGTCGAGAGGCGCACCACGCCGCGCGGCGAGGCCGGCCCGTGCGTGGCGATCTCGGCCAGCCGCGCCGCGCCGCGCTCGATCGCCTCGGCGTCCTCGACCAGCCGCTCGCCGAGCGCCGTCAGCATGTAGCCGCGCGGCGAGCGCTCGAAAAGGCGCACGGAAAGTTCTCGTTCCAGCCGGTCGATGCGGCGCGACACGGTGACGTGGTTGGTGCGTAGCTCGCGTGCGGCGGCCGAGAGCTGCCCGGTGCGCGCCACCGCGAGGAAGAACTGGAGATCGTCCCAGGCAAATCCCGTCATGTCCGCCTCGTTCGCCTGCCGTCACGCGAACGTTTTCGTACAGCGGTTTTTCGCAAATGAACATTCAGTTGCGGATCGACCGGTGGTACGTTCATCGTATCAGACCGCTTCGAGACCCGCAGAAGACGGGCCGGAGCAGCCGGGAGGACGAGGACGGACGCGGCACCGCAAGAGCCGCGTGCGGTCGCGACGGAGCGACCGAGTCCGAATTCTCCCGGTTCGACGCTTCGAACCATCCTCGGGAGGATCCGCCGCCATGACCAAGCTCGCCGCGCTCGCCGCCGCGCTTCTCGCCAGCACCGCCCTGCCGGCGTCCGCGCAGGAGATCTCCGACGGCGTCGTGAAGATCGGCATCCTCAACGACCAGTCGGGCGTCTACGCCGATTTCGGCGGGCGCTGGTCCTTCGAGGCCGCCAAGATGGCGGTCGAGGATTTCGGCGGCACCGTGAAGGGCGCGAAGGTCGAGGTCGTCACCGCCGACCACCAGAACAAGCCCGACGTCGCCTCCAACATCGCCCGGCAATGGTACGACACCGAGCAGGTGGACGCGATCATGGAGCTGACGACCTCTTCCGTTGCGCTCGCCGTGCAGGGCCTGTCGAAGGAGAAGAACAAGATCGACATCGTCACCGGCGCGGCGACGACGGAGCTCACCGGCAAGCAGTGCTCGCCCTACGGCTTCCACTGGGCCTACGACACGCACGCGCTGGCGGTCGGCACCGGTGGGGCGCTGGTGAAGCAGGGCGGCGACAGTTGGTTCTTCCTCACCGCCGACTACGCCTTCGGCTATTCGCTGGAGGAGCAGACCTCGAACTACGTGAAGGCCAACGGCGGCACGGTGCTCGGCTCGGTGCGCCATCCCCTCTCCACCACCGACTATTCCTCGTTCCTGCTGCAGGCGCAGGCCTCCGGCGCCAAGGTCGTCGGCATGGCCAATGCCGGGCTCGACACCGCGAACGCGGTGAAGCAGGCCGCCGAGTTCGGCATCGTGGCGAGCGGGCAGCGGCTGGCCGCGCTCCTCTTCACGCTCGCCGAGGTCCACGGGCTCGGGCTTGAGGCGGCGCAGGGCCTGTCGCTGACGGAGGGCTTCTACTGGGACCGCGACGACCAGTCCCGCGCCTTCTCGCAGCGCTTCTTCGAGCGCACCCAGCGCATGCCCAACATGATCCAGGCCGGCACCTATTCGGCTGTGCTGCAATACCTCAAGGCGATCGACAAGGTGGGCACCGACGCCACCGAGCCGGTCGCCAAGGCGCTGCACGAGATGCCGGTGGACGACGTCTTCGGGCGCGGCGGCAAGGTCGGCGCCAACGGGCGGCTGATCTACGACATGTATCTCATGGAGGTGAAGACGCCGGCCGAGAGCACCAAGCCCTGGGACTACTACAAGGTTCTGGCGACGGTGCCGGGTGCGCAGGCCTATCTCGACCCCGCCAAGAGCGGCTGCCCGCTCGCCGCCGCGGCGCAGTAAAGGGGCATGGCGCCGGAGCCGAAGGTGCGGTCGCGTCAATGCCGGAGACGACGATTCCGGCATTGATACCCTTGTTTCCTTCGGCACTTGAAAGCGCGTCGCGCCGGGTTATGCTTGGTCTCATGTCTGAGCACCGATTGTATAAGTCCGTATCGGAGTTGCGCGGCTATCGTCGCCGATCTTGCCAAATCCTGCGATTTATATGTGTCGCCATGTTGATAATCCCGCTCTGCTTGCTTCTGGTTGGGTTATTTTACTACGACGCTTCAAACAAAGATCTGATTGCCCTTATTTTTGTTTTCGCTCCCAGCGTCGTTTCGGCAATGGCCGCTTACTTGATAAGTTTGCGCGCATACAATGAATGGATGTGGATTTTGGTCATTCCGGGTGCATTCACGACATATCATCTGTTTTCTGCAATTTAAGTTCGAAAACAATGGTCCAACTTGTCAGAAGTTTCGACTCGCCCAATCCGATATCGCTCGGCTCCGACAAGCCGGTGGTGCTGTCCTGTCGCGGCCTTCGCCGCGACTTCGGCGGCTTCACGGCGGTCAACGACGTCGATCTCGACGTACGGCATGGCGAGGTCCATGCGCTGATCGGGCCGAACGGCGCCGGCAAGACCACGGTGTTCAACCTCCTCACCAAGTTCCTGCAGCCGACCAGCGGGCGCATCGAGCTGCTCGGGCAGGACATCACCAGGACCGAACCCGCCAAGGTCGCGCGCATGGGGCTGGTGCGCTCCTTCCAGATCTCGGCGACCTTTCCCCATCTCACCGTGCTGGAAAACGTGCGCGTCGCGCTGCAGCGGCCGGGCGGGCTCGCCGTGCAGTTCTGGAAGCCCGTCTCCTCGCTCGACCGGCTGAACGAGCGCGCGATGGAGCTTCTGGAGACGGTGGGGCTGGAGGGCGCGCGCGACCGGCTCGCCGCCGATCTCTCCTACGGGCGCAAGCGCGTCCTGGAACTCGCCACCACGCTGGCGCTGGAGCCCAAGGTCCTCCTCCTCGACGAGCCGATGGCTGGCATGGGCGGCGAGGACATCGGCACGGTCGCGGCGATCATCCGGCGCGCCGCCGAGCGCCATGCGGTTCTGATGGTGGAGCACAATCTGAAGGTCGTCGCCGATCTCTGCGAGCGCGTCACCGTTCTGCAGCGCGGCGAGATCCTGGCGGCGGGCGACTACGCCACCGTCTCGGCCGACCCGCGCGTGCGCACCGCCTATATGGGAACCGACCATGGCTGAGCCGCTCCTCCACGTGCGCGGTCTCAACGCCTGGTACGGCGAGAGCCACGCGCTGCATGGCGTCGATCTCGACGTCCACGCCGGCGAGACGGTGACGCTGGTCGGGCGCAACGGCGTCGGCAAGACCACGACGCTGCGCGCCATCATGGGCATCCTGCCGCGCCGCACCGGCACGATCCGGCTCGGCGGCCAGGACATGCTGCGCGTGCCGCTCCACCGCACCGCCCATCACGGCGTCGGCTTCGTGCCGGAGGAACGCGCCATCTTCGCCTCGCTCACCGTGGAGGAAAACCTCCTGCTGCCGCCGGTGGTGGCGCCGGGCGGCATGAGCGTCGCCGATATCTACCGGCTCTTCCCCAATCTCCGCGAGCGCCGCACGAGCGCGGGCACGCAGCTTTCGGGCGGCGAGCAGCAGATGCTGGCGATCGCCCGCATCCTGCGCTCCGGCGTCAAGCTGCTGCTCCTTGACGAGCCGACGGAGGGGCTCGCCCCCGTCATCGTGCAGCGCATCGGCGAGATCCTCGTCGATCTCAAGAAGCGGGGCATGACGGTGCTGCTGGTGGAGCAGAACTTCCGCTTCGCCGCCAAGGTCGCCGACCGCTTCTACCTGATGGACCACGGCCGCGTGCTCGACGGGTTCGCGGTGGCCGACCTGCCGGCCCGCATGAACCAGCTCACCGAAACGCTCGGGGTCTGACGGACATGACCACCCTCTTCGGCATTCCCATCCAGGCGCTGCTCGGGCAGCTGCTCGTCGGTCTCATCAACGGCTCGTTCTACGCGATGCTGTCGCTCGGCCTCGCCATCATCTTCGGCCTGCTGCGCATCATCAACTTCGCGCATGGCGCGCAGTACATGCTCGGCGCCTTCGCCGGCTATCTCTTTCTCCACCATGCCGGCATCGGTTTCTGGCCCTCGCTGGTCCTCGCACCGCTCGCCGTCGGGCTCGTCGGCGTCGTGGTAGAGCGCGTCGCGCTGCGCCGGCTCTACGATCTCGATCCGCTCTACGGCCTGCTCTTCACCTTCGGCCTGGCGCTCGTGATCGAGGGCACGTTCCGCTATTACTACGGCGCCTCGGGCCAGCCCTACGCGCCGCCGCCGCAACTCGCCGGCGGCACGAACCTCGGCTTCATGTTCCTGCCGAACTACCGGGCCTTCATCGTCGTCGCCTCGCTCCTCGTGTGCCTCGGCACCTGGGCGCTCATCGAGAAGACGCGGCTCGGCGCGACGCTTCGCGCCGCCACCGAGAACCCGGTGATGGTGCGCGCCTTCGGCATCAACGTGCCCGTGCTTCTCACCTTCACCTACGGGCTCGGCTCGGCGCTCGCCGGGCTCGCCGGCATCATGGCCGCGCCCGTCTATCAGGTGTCGCCGCTGATGGGCTCCAACATCATCATCGTCGTCTTCGCGGTGGTGGTGATCGGCGGCATGGGCTCGATCGGCGGCGCCATCGTCACCGGCTACATGCTCGGCCTCTTCGAGGGCCTCGCCAAGGTGTTCTACCCCGAGGCCTCCTCGATCGTCGTCTTCGTCATCATGGCGATCGTCTTGCTCGTGCGCCCGGCGGGCCTCTTCGGAAGGACGGCGTGACCCCGATGACCGAGATCACCGCCGACGCCGCCACGATCCGTTCCGCCGCCGCGCCCTCGCGCGCCCGGCCGCTCGTGCTGGCGCTTCTCGCCCTCGCGCTGCTGGCGCTGGTCGCCGCGCCCTTCCTCGTCTACCCGATCTTCCTCATGAAGATCCTCTGCTTCGCGCTGTTTGCCGCGGCCTTCAACCTCCTCCTCGGCTATACCGGGCTGCTCTCCTTCGGCCACGCCGCCTTTTTCGGCGGGGCGGCCTATGCCACCGCGCACAGCGTCAAGGTCTGGGGCTTCACGCCCGAGCTCGGGCTCCTCGCCGGCGTCCTGGCCGCCGCCGTGCTCGGGCTGGGCATCGGCGTCCTCGCCATCCGCCGGCAGGGCATCTACTTCGCGATGGTGACGCTGGCGCTGTCTCAGATGTTCTTCTTCTTCTGCCTGCAGGCGCCCTTCACCGGCGGCGAGGACGGCATCCAGGGCGTGCCGCGCGGGCTCGCCTTCGGCCTGATCGACCTCAACGATCCCCTCGCCATCTACTTCTTCGTGCTCGCCGTCTTCCTCCTCGGCCTCTTCGCCGTCTACCGCATCGTCCACTCGCCCTTCGGCATGGTGATGAAGTCGATCCGCGAGAACGAGAACCGGGCGATCTCGCTCGGCTATTCCGTCAACCGCTACAAGCTCGCCGCCTTCGTGATGTCGGCGGCCATCGCCGGTCTCGCGGGCGGCGCCAAGGCGATCGTCTTCCAGTTCGCGACGCTCACCGACGTCTCCTGGCAGATGTCGGGCGAGGTCATCCTGATGACGCTGCTCGGCGGCATCGGCACGCTGCTTGGCCCGCTGGTGGGCGCGACGCTCGTGGTGGCATTGCAGAACACGCTGGCGACCTCGGCCTTCCCCGTGACGGTGGTGACCGGTCTCATCTTCATGGTCTGCGTCCTCACGTTCCGGCGCGGCCTCGTGGGCGAGACCCTGCATCGCTGGCGCCTGCGCCGCGAGCGGGCCGGGGGCTGAGCGCGATGGACGAGACCTACGACTACGTCGTGATCGGCGGCGGCACGGCGGGCTGCACGCTCGCCAACCGGCTCTCGGCCGACCCCGCGGCCCGCGTCCTGCTGCTGGAGGCGGGCGGGCGCGACAATTATGCCTGGATCCACATTCCCGTCGGCTATCTCTACTGCATCGGCAACCCGCGCACCGACTGGTGCTTCTCGACGCAGGCCGAAGCCGGCCTCGGCGGGCGTTCGCTGAACTACCCGCGCGGCAAGGTGCTCGGCGGCTGCTCCTCGATCAACGGCATGATCTACATGCGCGGCCAGGCGCGCGACTACGATCTCTGGCGCCAGATGGGCTGTCCCGGCTGGGGCTGGGACGACGTGCTGCCGCTCTTCAGGCGCTCGGAGGATTATTTCGGCGGCGCCGACGCGATGCACGGGGCGGGCGGCGAATGGCGGGTGGAGCCGCCGCGCCTGCGCTGGGACATTCTCGACGCCTTCCGCGACGCCGCCGAGAGCCTCGGCATTCCCCGCACCGAGGATTTCAACCGCGGCGACAACGAGGGCTCTTCCTACTTCAAGGTCAACCAGCGGCGCGGCGTGCGCTGGAACACGGTGAAGGCCTTCCTGAAGCCGGCGAAGGACCGCCGCAACCTCACGGTGGAGACGGGGGCGCATGTCAGGCGCCTCGTGCTGACGGACCGCCGCGTCACCGGCGTCGAGTTCGAGCAGGGCGGCGCGCTGCGCACCGCCCTCGTGCGGCGCGAGGCGGTGGTCTCGGCTGGCGCGGTCGGCTCGCCCCACGTGCTGGAATTGTCGGGCATCGGCCGGGGCGAGGCGCTGGCAGCGGCCGGCATTCCCGTCGCGGTCGAATCACGAGAGGTCGGCGAGAACCTGCAGGACCACCTGCAACTGCGCTGCGCCTACAAGGTCTCGGGCATCCGCACCCTCAACGAGCGCGCCAACTCGCTCTTCGGCAAGGCGATGATCGGCCTCGAATACGCGCTGACGCGCTCCGGCCCGATGTCGATGGCGCCGAGCCAGCTCGGCATCTTCACCCGCTCCGACCCGTCCTACGAGACCGCCAACCTGCAATATCACGTGCAGCCGCTGAGCCTCGACCGGTTCGGCGAGAACGTCCACGCCTTTCCCGCCTTCACCGCGAGCGTCTGCAACCTGCGCCCGGATTCGCGCGGTTCGGTCCATGCCACTGCGCCCGACCATCGGGTCCAGCCGGCGATCCGGCCGAACTATCTGTCGGCCGAATCCGACCGCCGCGTCGCCGTCGATTCCATCCGCCTGACCCGGCGCATCGTCGCCGAGCCGGCGCTGCAGCGCTACCGGCCGGTGGAGTTCAAGCCCGGCCCGGCCTTCCAGAGCGAGGAGGAACTGGTGGAGGCCGCCGGCGCGATCGGCACCACGATCTTCCATCCCGTCGGCACCTGCCGCATGGGCGGCGATCCCGGCTCGGTGGTCGACCCCGAGTTGCGGGTGCGCGGCGTCGAGGGCCTGCGCGTGGCGGATGCCTCGATCATGCCGCGCATCGTCTCGGGCAACACCAACTCGCCGACGATCATGATCGCCGAAAAGGCCGCCGAGATGATGCTGGCGTCCGCGCGGCAGGGGCTCGCCGCCGCCTGAGGCGTCCGGCGGGAGTCGTCGCCCTTGTGCCGATAGCCGCGCGGCACGCCGCACGAAGCGTCCAGCTGCGACCCGCCCGGCGAGGACCGTCAGAGTCGCCCTGCGTCGTCGCAGGAGCGGCGGGTTAGCGCCGCTCGGCGAAGATCGCGTGCAGCGAGTCGAGGCCGTTGGCGAGGAGGCGATAGTCGTCGGACGGGCGGCGCGATGCGGGCGCGGCGGGAGCGACGGCGGGCGTGGGGCGGGCTTCCACCTCGCGCACGATCTCGTTGAGACGCCGCGTCACGTCGGCGACACGCTGCAGGTTCAGGTCCTCGAACATCGGCGGCTCCTCCTTCGTTAAGGCAAGCTTAACCTTCGAGGCTGTTCCCAGGCTGTCATGCAACCTTCGAAGCACACGCTCCGGTTTTCCGCGGCCTTGCCCCGCCGAGGCGCGAGGGCCGCCTCCGACCCTGCCGGAAGCGCTAGAGCCGCTGCTCCTCGAGCCGCTCGCGCAGCGTCTCGCCGAAGGTGCGTAGCGCCGCCTGGACCTCGGCGAGATGGCGCTCCTCGCCCTCGTATCCGTCCCGCGCGGCGCGCTCCACGGCGTCCACGAGACCGCCGATCTCGTCCTCGGCCTCCTTGGGAAACACCTCGCGCTGCGTCGCGCGCTCGGCATAAAGCGCCTTGAGAAGAAGATCCTGCGCCTGCACCTGGCTCTGGAGCTTCATGATCGCGCCGGCCATCACCTTCAGCGTCGCTTCGGGAGTCGCCATGTCATGTCTCCGGTTCGAGGGGTTGCAGGGGCACCAACGACCTCAGCCGCCGAAGCCTTCGCTCCAGGCGCGCCAGTCGGCGCTGCCGGGGCGGTAGGGGTTGTCCTTGCGCGAGCGACGGCGCAGACGGGCGTCCTCGCCCTCGCTGCGCACTTGGTCGTTGCGGGTCATCGGCTTGCGGATCTGCGACATCGCGATACCTCCGTCCTGTCGGTGGTGGGCCCGGCATCCCTCGGTGGTTTGCCGGATCGGGTCCGCGGACCTAGACCCCAAGCGTGCCGAGATCAAGGCAGGGCGGCGCATGGCAGCCTTGCCCCGCCGCGGCGCGGCCCTAAGACCTTCAACCGCCGTGGCGTGGGCGCAGACACGAGACCGGCCGATGATCTTCTTCACCAGCGACACCCATTTCAACGATCCGCGCATCCTGCGCATCGACCGCCGCCCCTTTCCCGATCTCGCCCGCCACGACGAAGCACTCACCGCCGAGTGGAACCGTGTGGTGGGCGAGGGTGACGAGGTGTGGCATCTCGGCGACTTCGCCAAGGGCACGGCCGCGTCGAAGCGCGAACGCCTCGCCGCGCTCCACGGCACCAAGCATCTCGTCATCGGCAACAACGACGACGCGGAGACGGAGGCGGCGGGCTGGGCGAGCGTCCAGTCCTATGCCGAGATCACGGTCGACGAGCGCCGGCTGGTCCTCTGCCACTACGCCTTCCGCACCTGGAACGGCATGGGCAAGGGCGCCCTCGACCTGCATGGCCATTCGCATGCCCGGCTGAAACCGATGACGCGCCAGCACGACGTCGGCGTCGACGCCTTTCCGTTCCGGCCGGTGACACTCGCGGAGATCCTGGCATCGCGCACCCGCGGCGCAGGGCGCACGCCGGCGGACGCCTGATCCGCCGCCGCCTTGCGCGGGCGGGCGAACCCGGCGCACCCTCGCGCAGGCGATCCGCCGTGCATCCTCGCGCCGACCGCCTCGATCCTGGGAAATACCGCCGATGACGATCCGCAATCTCGACGCTCTCTTCGCCCCGCAGGCGATCGCGCTGATCGGCGGCAGCAACCGCGAGGGGTCGGTCGGCGCCGTGCTCGCGCGCAACCTCTTCGGCGCAGGCTTCAAGGGGCCGGTGATGCCCGTGCATCCGCGCGGCGAGGCGATCCGCTCGGCCGTCAGCTACCGCGAGATCGCCGACCTGCCGGCGACGCCGGATCTCGCGGTGGTGGCGACGCCCGCCGCCGGCGTGCCCGAGATCGCCGCCGCGCTCGGCGCCCGCGGCTGCCGCGCCGCGATCGTCATCTCCGCGGGCTTCGAGGAGCCGGCCCTGCGCCAGCGGCTGCTCGACGCCGCGCGCCCCTCGCTCTTGCGCCTCGTCGGGCCGAACGGGCTCGGCGTCATCTCGCCGCGCTCCGGCGTCAATGCCTCCTTCGCGCATCTTAACCCCCGCGCCGGAGATCTCGCCTTCGTGTCGCAGTCCGACACCATCGCCTCCTCGGTGCTCGACTGGGCGGACGTGCGGGAGATCGGCTTCTCGCACGTCGTGTCGGTGGGCGACATGATCGACGTCGACATCGGCGACCTCCTCGACGCGCTCGCCGCCGATCCGAAGACGCGGGCGATCCTCCTCTATGTCGAGACCATCACCAACGCCCGCAAGTTCATGACCGCCGCGCGCATCGCGGCGCGCGCCAAGCCCGTGGTCGTCATCAAGGCCGGTCGCTGGGAGGACCGCGCGAATGGGCAAGCGGCCGGTTCGGACGAGGTCTACGACGCCGCCATCCGCCGCGCGGGCATGCTGCGCGTGCGCTCGCTGCGCGATCTTTTCGCCGCCGTCGCGACGCTCGCCTCGGGCCTGCGCCCGCGCGGCGACCGGCTGGCGATCCTCGCCAATGGCGGCGGCCCCGGCGCCATCGCGGCCGACACGCTCGCCGACACCGGCGGGCGCCTCGCCGCGCTCTCGCCCGAGACGCGCGCACGCCTCGCCGCGCTCGTGCCCGATGGGCTCACGGCCGAAGGCCCGGTGGCGCTGCCCTTCGACGCCGGCCCCGCGGCCTATGCCGAGGCGCTCGGTGCGCTCCTCGCCGACCCCGGACAGGACGCGGTGCTCGTGCTGCAGGCGCCGCGCGCGATCGGCGAGGGGCTGGAGACGGCACGCGCCGTGGCGGCGGTGACGCTGCCCGGCCGCAAGGCGCCGATCCTCGCCTCCTGGCTCGGCGAGCGCGCGGCGCGCGAGGCGCGGCGGCTCTTCGCGGCCAAGGCCATCCCGACCTACGCCACGCCCGACGAGGCGGTGCGCGGCTTCATGCAGCTCGTGGAGTATCGCCGCAACCAGGATCTCCTGATGCAGACGCCGCCCGCGATCGCGCCGGGAAACGTCGATCTCGCCGCCGCGCGCCGCGCCGTCGACCGGGTGCTCGCCGAGGGGCGGCGGGTGATGACGGAGCCGGAAGCAAAGACGCTGCTCGCCGCCTACGCGGTTCCCGTCGTGCGCACCGAGATCGCCGCCGACCCCGCCGCGGCCGCCGCGGTCGCCGCGCGCATCGGCTTTCCCGTGGCGCTGAAGATCCTGTCGGGCGACATCCAGCACAAGACCGACGTTGGCGGCGTGCGGCTCGATCTCGACAGTGCCGCTGCCGTGGAGGAGGCGGCCACCCACATGCGGAAGCTCGTCCAGGAGCGCCGGCCGGGCGCAGCGATCGAGGGCTTCACGGTGCAGCCGATGGTGCCGGCGCGCCGGGCGCACGAGCTCGTGGTGGGCGTGCGCACCGACCCGGTGTTCGGGCCGGTGATCTCCTTCGGGCAGGGCGGCACCGGGGCCGAACTCATCGCCGACCGCGCGGTGGGCCTGCCGCCGCTGAACGGCCTCCTGGCGCGCGAGATGATCGGCCGCACGGAGGTGTCGCGGCTTCTCGCCGGCTACAGCGACCGGCCGCCCGCCGATCTCGGCGCGGTGGCCGCGACGCTCATAACCCTCTCGCAGATCGTCGCCGACTTCGACGAGATCGCCGAGATCGACATCAACCCGCTTCTCGCCGACGAGCGCGGCGTGGTGGCGCTCGACGCGCGCATCGTCCTCGCGCCCTCCTCCGGACGCCACCGCTCGCGCTTCGCCATCCAGCCCTATCCCGGCGAGCTGGAGGAAACCGTCTCGACGCGCTCCGGCACGGCGTTCCGCCTGCGCCCGATTCGGCCGGAGGACGAGCCCGGCCTCGTCGCCATGCTGGAACGCTGCGACCCCGAGGACGTGCGCCTTCGCTTCTTCGCGCCGGTGAAGACCTTCGGCCACGCCTTCGCCGCGCGCCTGACGCAGATCGACTATTCGCGCGAGATGGCCTTCGTCGGCTTCGGCGACGGCGAGGGGCCGCAGGACATTCTCGGCGTCGCCCGCCTCATCGCCGATCCCGACGAGGAGACGGCGGAGTTCGGCATCATGGTGCGCTCCGACCAGAAGGGGCGGGGCCTCGGCTATCTCCTGATGAACGCGATCCTGCGCCACGCCGCGCGGCGCGGCCTGAAGACCGTCACCGGCGAGGTGCTGGCCGAGAACCGCTCGATGCTGGCAATGGCGGGGGCGCTGGGCTTTCGCCAGCGCATCCACGAGGACGACGTCGCGCTGCGCCGGGTGGAGATCGACGTCGCCGTGATGATGGGCTGAGGGGTCAGGCGAGCGGCATCGCGCGCAGCGTCGGCACCGCGCCCGCCGGCTCGCCGGGTCCGAGTGCCACCGTCAGTACCTCCACTCCCGCGCTCGCTTCGCCGAGCCCCGTCCGCAGGCCGTCGAGGATCGTGCGCTCCGTCGCTTCGGCCCCGCGCGCCCGCGCGCCATCGGCATGGACCCAGATCGTCGTCGCGGGCGCTTCCCTTTCCGCCAGAAGCCGGCCGAGCGCCTCCGCCAGAGCCGGCAGGCCGGGCGCCGACCGGGCCGGCGCGGGCGCTGCGACGACCGCCGCGGCGATGCCCAGCGGGGCGGCGAGAACGAGCCGCAGCAGCATGGCCGGCGGCACGGCGAGGAGGCTCGCCGGCGAGACCAGCGTGAGCGTCGGACCGTATCGAAACGCCGGCGGCATCGCCGCGGCGATCGCCAGCGGCTGGCCCGCTTCCGTCGCCTGGTCGCGCGCCACGAGCCCGGCGAGCGCCGCGTGATCGGCGAGAGCTTGCGGCAGGAGGAGCACGCGCCGGTGCTGGATGCTCGGCACGGCCCGCGCGGGGCCCGGCAAGGCTGCGAGCGTCGCCGCGCCGACCATAAAGCCGCGCCGGGTGATCCCGCCCGCGCCGTCGCTCACGCCCGCCGCCCCGCGCGGACCTCGATCCAGAACGAGACGAGGCGTTCGGGATCGGCAGAGGGGCCGACGAGCAGCTCCACTGCGCCGGGCTCGAGCGTGGGCCGGAGATCCGCGTCCAGGCTGCGCAGCGCCTCCACCGGCAGCAGCATCGTCAGGCGGCCGCGCGCGCCCGGCGCGAGGGCGAGGCGGCCGAAGGCCTTCAGCGTCAGCCGCGGCCGGGCCACCGCCGAGACCGGGCGTCGCGTGAAGAGGAACAGCGTCTCCTCGCCGAAATGATCGCCCGTGTTGGCGAGTTCGGCGGTCACCGCCACCGTCTCGCCGGAATGGGCGACCGGCCGATCGGCGTGCAGCCCCGTCAGCTCGAAGCGGCCGTAGGTCAGGCCGTGGCCGAAGGGAAAGAGCGGCGTCACCGGCCCGTCGATATATTTGCTCGTGTAGTGCTCGGGCGAGGCCGGGCGCCCGGAGGGTCGCGCGTCGTAGTGGAGGGGCACCTGCCCCACCGAGCGCGGCCAGGTGACGGGCAGGCGCGCGCTCGGCCCCGTGCGGCCGGTGAGGACGTCCGCCAGCGCGTTGCCGGCCTCGTGGCCGAGAAACCAGGTGGCGAGGAGGGCTTCGGCCCCCTCCGCGAGCCCCTGCACCGCGAGCGGCCGGCCGCCCGAGAGCACCGCCACGACCGGCCGGCCGAGCGCCAGTACGCGATCTGCGAAGTCCTGCTGCAGGCCGGGTAGGGCGAGATCGCTGCGGCTGGCGGCCTCGCCGCTCATGTCGCTGGCTTCGCCCAGACACAGGATCACCAGATCGGCCGCGGCTGCCACCCCGAGCGCGGCCTCGACGCGCGAATCGTCGCCGTCGCGGATGCCGATGCCGGGTGCGAGGCGCCAGTCGCAGTCGGGCCGAGCGGCGGCCAGCCCCTCGAAGACGCTGACGGCGTCGCGCGCCTCGCCCGCGCCCGACCAGCAGCCGAGCATGTCGGCGCGCGCATCCGCCAGCGGCCCGACCACCGCGATGCGCTGGGGCGTTTGCGGCAGCGGCAGCGTGGCGTTACGGTTGGTCAGCAGAACGATCGAGCGGGCGGCGGCCTCGCGCGCCAGCCGGCGGGCGGCGCGGCGCTCTTCCAGCGCCTCGGCCTCGGGGGCCGCGTCCGGGCCGTAGGGCCGCTCGAACAGCGCGAGCCGCTCCTTCAGCGCCAGCACGCGCCGCACGGCGGCGTCCACCGCCTCGATCTCCACGAGGCCGCGCGCCAGCGCGGGCGCCAGCCCCTCGCGATAGACCTCGCTCATCATGTCGATGTCGACGCCGGCCCGCATCGCCAGCGCGGCGGCCTCCACCGCGTCGGCCGCGACGCCGTGCGCGATCAGCTCGGCGAGCGCATGATAGTCGCTGACGACGACCCCCTCGAACCCCGCGGTGCCGCGCAGCCAGTCTTGCAGCAGCCGGCGGTTCGCCGTCATCGGCACGCCCGCGAGATCGGAGAAGGCCGGCATGACCGCCGCGACGCCGGACTGCACGGCCGCCTCGAAGGGCGGCAGGTAGGTCTCGTGCAGCGTGCGCTCGGAGAGATCGGTCGTGGCGTAGTCGCGCCCCGCCTCCGCCGCGCCATAGGCGACGAAATGCTTGGCGGTGGCCGCCACCGCGGTCTCATGGCCGAGGTCGTCGCCCTGCAACCCCGCCACCTTGGCCTCGGCGAAGAGCGCGGCAATGAGCGGATCCTCGCCGGGGCTCTCGGCGATCCGCCCCCAGCGCGGGTCGCGGGCAATGTCGATCATCGGCGCGAAGACGAGCTTGACGCCGTCCTTCGCCGCCTCCACGGCGCTCGCGCGCGCCGTGCGCTCCCAGAGATCGGGGTCGAAGGCGCCGGCCTCGGCGATCGGCAGCGGAAAGACCGTGCGGTGCCCGTGCACCACGTCGAAGCCCAGCAGCAGCGGGATGCGCAGGCGCGATTCCTCCACCGCGACTCGCTGGATGGCGCGCGTCGCCTCGGGCCCGAAGACGTTGAGAAGGCTGCCCGTTCGCCCCGCCCGCACGTCGTCGGTCGCGTCTCCCCCGAGCACCGGCCCGGTGACCGAGAAGCCGGCGGCGCGCATCACCAACTGCCCGATCTTCTCCTCGGGCGTCATCGCCGCCAGAAGCTCGTCGATGCGGCTCACGCCGCGCCGCCCGCCAGAAGGCGCAGGGTCGCTGCGTCGGGCACGCCCGCGAAGAAGCGCTCGATCGCCTCCGCAAAACGCCGCTCACCGGGCGCGGCTTGCGCGAACAGCGTCATCGAGGAGCGGAACTTCATGTCGTCGGGCGAGCCGAAGATCGCGTGCGCCGAGCGGCCCTGCACCGCCAGCACGAGATCTGTGCACTCGCGCAGTCTTGCGCCGAGAAGGGGATCGGCGAGATAGGCCTGCGCCTCGGTGAGCGAGGCGAGCGCGTAGTGGCGCGAGGTGGCGCTGTGCCCGAGGCCGGCGATCTGGGGGAACACGAACCACATCCAGTGGCTCCGCTTGGCGCCGGCGGCGAGTTCGCGCTGCACCGCCGGCCAGAGCGCGTCCTGCGCCGTCACGAAGCGTTCGAGATCGTACGCCGGGTTCACGTGTTCCGTCCTTTCGCTGGCCTTCCGCCGAGCACCGGTCTGCCGCAGCAGGGCGCGCGAATCCAGCCGATTGATGGCGGGCCGCTTACCCGGCGGGCCGGAGCGTGGCCTTGCCGTACGCCGGCGTGCGCCGGCCCGTGCGCACGAGCGGCGCCAGCGCCGGCACCTGAACGAGCACCGCGCAGAAGCCGATCGAGAGGACGGCGGCCAGAAGGCCGACCAGGTAGGGCGAGGTCGGCGGCGTCGGCGCAACGGGGGCGAGCGCGGCCTGCACGCCCTCGATGGCGAGGAGATGCACGCAGTAGATGCCGAGGCTGTAGGGGCCGAGCCGCGCGAGCGCCGACGTCGCGGCGTTCGCCGGCAGGTTCATCGCCGTCAGGAAGAAGCCGAGCGCATAGGGCAGCGTGCCGAGGAGCTGGTCGTGCTCGAAGCGGACGCCGAACCGGTCGAGCGTCACGATCTCGCCGGCATGGAGCGCCGCCCCGGCGACGAGGATCGCCAGCGAGGCCGCGAGGGTCGGCCGCACCGGGCTGCGCGCGATCAGCGCGCCGATCGCCATGAAGGGAAAGCCGAAGAACGGGCCGTTGCGCGTGTTCCAGAAGAAGTCGCCGCCGAAGACGGCGTCGTGATAGGCGCCGAACAGGAGTCCGACGAGGTAGAGCCCCGCCGCGATCGCCGCCACCGTGCCCGGCGCGGCGCCGCGCTTCAGCAGCACGAGGAGCAGGGCCGAAGACACGGCGAGCGAAGGCAGGAACCAGAGGTGGTGCGCCGGCCCGCCCTGCACCAGAAGCTTGACGAGGAAGATGGGCGAGCGCCAGTCCGACATCGGCGGCTGGAACCACAGGAGGTAGATCGCCAGCCAGAGCGCGAAGGGCGCGAGCGTGCGCAGGGCGACCTGCCGCAGCGCGGGCGCGATCGGGCCGGCGGGCACGCGGAGGAAGAAGCCGGCCAGAAGGAAGAAGAACGGCACGGCGAACCGCGTGGCGACGTCGCAGGCGGTGGTGAAGGGAACATTCGCCTGCGTGTGGACGAACACCACCGCAACCACCGCCACGGTGCGGCCGCAGTCGAGCCCCACCGAACGCTCCGCCGTCATCGCTCGCGCCTCGCCCATGTCGAGCCCGTTCCCCGCTTCGATCGCCTTCTGCCGGACGTCTTGTCGCAGGTTTGCCCAAGCGTCGTCCAACGCCACCGCGTATTGCGGTAAACGGGGCTCCGCACGGCCCGCGGCCCGCCGTCACGTTCGCGGGAGATCGGCCGGCCCGCTTGTGCCCGCTCGCGACACGGCGAAGATGGGCGCCGTGGCCGACGGCCCGAGGAGGAGACCCGATGTCCGAGCCCCGCATCACGCAGGCGATGATCGACGCCTACGACGAATACACCCATCTGACGCTCGACCGGCGCGGCTTCATGGGCAAGCTCACGGGCCTTGCTGGCTCGGCCGCGGCGGCGGCCGCCATCGCGCCGCTGCTCGCGGCGTCCGGGGCCGCCGCGGCCGTGGTGGCGCCGGATGATCCGTCCGTCACCGCCGGGCGCACCGCGTTCGATGCGGGCGGCACGCCGATGCAGGGCTATCTCGCGCGCCCGGCGGCGGCGGCCGGGCTGCTCGGCGGGGTGATGGTGATCCACGAGAACCGCGGTCTCAACGCCCATGTCGAGGACGTCGCGCGGCGGATGGCGAAGGCCGGCTTCGCGGCGCTCGCGCCCGACTTCCTCTCTCCCGATGGCGGCACGCCGGCCGACGAGGACCGGGCGCGCGCGATGATCGGCGGGCTCGATCCCGCCTGCACCGTGGCGCTCGCCACCGGCACCGCCGACTGGCTCGCGAAGGCTTCGGGCGTCAACGGCAAGGTCGGCGCCGTCGGCTTCTGCTGGGGCGGCGGGCTGGTCAACGATCTCGCGGTGGCCGATCCCCGCCTCGCGGCCGGAATCGCCTATTACGGGCGGCAGCCGAAGACCGAGGACGTCGCGCGCATCCGCGGCGCGGTGATGCTGCACTATGCCGGCCTCGACGAGCGCATCAATGCCGGCCTGCCCGCCTATCGCGCGGCGCTGGAGGCGGCCAAGGTCGAGCACCGCATCTTCGTCTATGACGGCGTCAACCACGCCTTCAACAACGACACGTCCGCGGCCCGCTACGACAAGGCGGCCTCGGATCTGGCATGGGAGCGCACCACCGGCTTCCTGCGCGAGAAGCTGGCCTGACGGACGAGGGCACCGGCGGCGCGCCGGCGCTCACGCGGCGGCGCGCAGCGGCTCGTAGACGTCGAGATACCAGCGCACGAAGGCCTCGACGCCGGTCTCGACGCTCGTCGCCGGGCGGTAGCCGGTGAGCGCCTCCAGAAGGCGCGGGTCGGCGAAGGTCGAGACGACGTCTCCCGGCTGCATCGCCAGCATGTTGCGGATCGCCGGGAGGCCGAGGCAGCGCTCGATCGTCTCGACGAAGGGCATCAAGCCCACCGGCTCGCCGCCCGCGATGTTGACGACGCGCCAAGGGGCGACCGGCGACAGGGTGTCGGCGACGCCCTCCGGCGCGGCGACGGGGCAGCCGCGCTCGGGCACGGCGTGCGCCAGCCGCACGATCGCCTCCACGAGGTCGTCGACATAGGTGAAGTCGCGCTGCATGCGCCCCTCGCCGTAGATGTCGATCGGGCGTCCCGCGCGGATCGCGTCGACGAACTTGAACAGCGCCATGTCGGGCCGCCCCCATGGCCCGTAGACCGTGAAGAAGCGGAAGCAGGTCGTCGGCACCGCGAAGAGATGGGCGTAGGAATGCGACATCGCCTCCAGCGCCTTTTTCGTGGCGGCGTAGAGCGAGACCGGGTGGTCGGCGCGGTCGATCTCGCGAAACGGCATGGCCTCGTTGGCGCCGTAGACCGAGCTGGTGGAGGCCAGCAGCAGATGGCGCGGCTTCAGCGCGCGGGCGAGCTCCAGCACGTTGAACGAGCCGACGAGATTGGCGTCGACATAGGTCTGGGGATGGTCGATCGAATGGCGCACGCCGGCCTGCGCCGCGAGATGCACGAGCATGTCGGGCCGCGCCGCCTCGGCCGCCCGGTCGAGCGCGTCCCGGTCCTCCAGCCGGCCGATGTGGGCGGTGAAGCGCTCGGAGCGTTCGAGGATGGCATGCCGGGCCTCCTTCAGGCGCACGTCGTAGTAGCTCGTCATCGCGTCGAAGCCGGTGACGTCGTGCCCCTCCGCCAGCAGCCGCCGCGCCAGATGGAAGCCGATGAAGCCCGCCGTGCCCGTCACCAGAAACCGCATGGGTTCGCCTTTCCGCTCAGTGGCCGTCGCCGGCGCCCGTTTCACAACGAGCGATAGCGGCGAGACCGCGCCGCATGTCAACCATCGCAACCCTTGAGGCGAAGGGGCCGGACCCTGCAGGGCTGCGCCTGCCCGATTTGGGCGCAACCAGGCCGAATAACGAAGATTTAATCGCCCGAACGGTGATTCCGACGTCTGCCGGCGCCGGGGGCCTTGCTGCGGCTGGGTGCGAACCGCATATTTCGGGCAAGGCTTGCTGGGCGTTCCGCCAGCGGCATGCGTGAACCCGGCTCGAGGGTTCACCAACACCGGCGGGAACACCGAGAAAGGGAAATTCGATGGCTGACAAGTGGAATGCGGGGCTTCGCAGCGTCCCCGTGGCGGGAAGCCGAACCGACGCCGCGATCGACCAGGGCCTGCGGGCCTACATGCTGAAGGTCTACAACCTGATGGCGGCGGGTCTCGCCATCACGGGTGCGTCGGCCTACGGCGTCTACTCCCTGGCCACCACGAGCGATCCCGCCAACGCGGTGGGCCAGATCCGCGGCGTGATGGTTACCCAGTTCGGCGCGGCGATCTACGACTCGCCGCTCAAATGGGTGCTGATGTTCGCGCCGCTTGCGATGGTGTTCTTCCTCGCCGCGCGCATCAATCGCATGAGCACCCAGGCCGCGCAGGCGACCTTCTGGGCCTATGCCGCGATGGTCGGCCTATCGCTGTCGACGATCTTCCTCGTCTACACCCAGCAGTCGATCACCCAGGTCTTCTTCATCACGGCCGCCTCGTTCGGCGCGCTCTCGCTCTTCGGCTACACCACCAAGCGCGATCTGTCGGGCATGGGCTCGTTCCTGATCATGGGCGTGTTCGGCATCGTCATCGCGATGATCGTCAACATCTTCCTGCAGTCCTCGGCGCTCGCCTTCGCGGTGTCGGTAATCGGCGTCCTCGTCTTCGCCGGCCTCACCGCCTACGACACGCAGCGCATCAAGGAGATGTACTGGGAGGGCGACGACACGCTGGTGGCCGGCCGCAAGGCGATCATGGGCGCCCTGTCGCTCTACCTGAACTTCATCAACATGTTCATGTTCCTGCTGCAGCTCTTCGGCAACCGCAACTCGTAAGCGACCTGCCACGCCAGTCGATCGAAGGGCGGCCCTCGGGCCGCCCTTTTTCGTGGGCGCGTTGGGAAGACGGGGGCGCTGCCCCCGGCCCCGCCAAGGGCCTGAGGCCCTTGGAACCCCCTCACTTCCTTCGATGACGGGGGTGGGCCGTTGGTCCGCCCCCATCATCGATCAAAGAGAAGCAGGGGTCCGGGGGTGTCAGCCCTCGGGCGGGGTTCGGGGCGGCAGCCCCACTTCCAACCACCGCCCACGTTGAGCCGTCCCGGCGGCGCGCCTATGGTGGACGGGAGTGATTCCCGAAGGCGAGGCCATCGAAACCATGAGTGCATTCACCCTCCGCGACGCGGTGATCGAGGACGTGCCGGCCCTGCGGCGGATCTACGAGGATGCGGTTCTGCACGGCACGGCGACGTATGAGCTGGTGCCGCCGGACGAGGCGGAGATGGCGACGCGGTTCCGCAACCTGACGGGGCAGGGTTATCCCTACCTCGTGGCGCTCGATGCCGAAGGCGTCGTGGTGGCCTATGCCTATGCCGGCCCGTTCCGGGCGCGCCCCGCCTATCGCTGGTCGGTGGAGGATTCCGTCTACATGCTGCCGGAGGCCAAGGGGAAGGGCATCGGCACCGCGCTGCTACGCCGGCTGGTGGAGGTCTGCGAGGAGAAGGGGTTCCGGCAGATGATCGCGGTGATCGGCGGCTCCGACCACCAGCCTTCGATCAAGCTGCACGAGCGCGTCGGCTTCCAACACATCGGCATTTTCGAGGGCTCGGGCTTCAAGTTCGGGCGCTGGATCGACACCGTGTTCATGCAGTACCGGCTCGGCGAGGGGCGCGACACGCTCCCCGACGAGGCGGCCTATCCCGGCACGATGGGGTAGGGGCCGAAGGCGCGTTCCCGAGCGGTCCGCGATGCCGGCCGTTCGCTCGTCAGACGCCCAGAGGTCGGCGATGGTTTTGTCGTTTCCAAGCGCAACGCGGCGCGCGGCCCCGCCGTGCCCTCGCGGGAAGTGCTCCGCTGCCATCACGCCGGGTTCGCCCGCGCGGTCAATCGTGACCGGAAAAGGCTGGCAATCGCGGGCGGCCGATCGTATGTCGGCCCTGCGATCTCCCTCGTAGGTGTCACGCCGTCCGGCGGCCCGGCTCATCGCCGCCCGTGAAGCGTTCGTCTCGATCCCATGTCGGTTTCCACCTCCGGCGCCGGCATCGCCGCCGCGTCCCGTGCCCCCCGCAACTTCCGCACCGTCGCCCTCATCGTCGCCAGCGCCATGTTCATGGAGCAGCTCGATGCGACGATCCTCGCAACCGCCCTGCCAACGATGGCGCGCGACTTCGGCGTCGGCGCGCCGGCGATGAGCATCGCGCTCACCTCCTATCTCATCAGCCTCGCCGTGTTCATTCCGGCAAGCGGCGCGATGGCCGACCGCTGGGGTTCGCGCACCGTGTTTCGCGCCGCGATCGGCGTCTTCGTGCTGGGCTCGATCCTCTGCGCGCTCGCGCCGAACCTCGGGCTTCTCGTGGCAGCGCGGCTGCTGCAGGGGCTCGGCGGGGCGATGATGATGCCGGTCGGCCGGCTCGTGCTCCTGCGCTCGGTGGAGCGGCGCGACCTCGTCTCGGCCATGTCCTGGCTGCTCGTGCCCGCGCTGATCGGCCCGATCCTCGGGCCCCCCGTCGGCGGCCTCATCGTGACCTATGCCGACTGGCGCTGGATCTTCTACATCAACGTGCCGATCGGACTTCTCGGCATGGTGCTCGTCACGCTCTTCATCGACGAGACGCGCGGCGAGGTCATGGGGCCGTTCGACCGCTGGGGCATGGTGATGTCCGGCATCTCGCTCGGCTCGCTGCTCTTCGGCTTCGAGATGGCGAGCCGCGACGGCGAGGGGCTGACCGCGCTGGCGCTCGTCGCGCTCGGCCTCGTCTCGGGTGCCCTCTACCTGCGTCACGCAAGGCGCCATCCCGCGCCGATCCTCGATCTTTCGCTGATGCGTGTGCCCTCGTTCGGCACCTCGGTGATCGCGGGCTCGCTGACGCGCATCACGCAAGGGGCGCAGCCCTTCCTGCTGCCGCTGATGATGCAGCTCGGCTTCGGCCTTTCGGCCGCGACGAGCGGACTGATCACCATCGCCACCGCGATCGGCTCGCTCGCCATGAAGGCGCTGGCGCCGCGCCTGCTGCGCCGCTTCGGCTTTCGCGACGCACTGATGGCGAACGGCGTCGCGGCGGTGCTGCTCTACGGCCTCTGCGCCTTCTTTCGGCCGGACTGGCCGCTGCCGCTGATCTTCGGGGTGCTCATGGTCTGCGGCTTCTCGATGTCGTTCCAGTTCACCGCCTACAACACGGTGGCCTACGACAGCATCTCGAACCGCCAGATGAGCTCGGCGACGAGCTTCTACACGACGTTCCAGCAGCTCATGCTGTCGCTCGGCATCTGCGTCGCCGCGCTGGCGCTGCACGGCTCGATGCAATGGCGGGACCACGCGACGCCGCAGCTCGCCGACTTCTCGGCGGCCTTCGCGGTGGTGGTGGCGATCTCGCTGGCGGCGACGATCTGGAACGCGCGCTTCGCGGCCGATGCCGGGCGCGAGATCAGCGGCCATGGCGAGGGCGCGCCGGAGCCGGCCAAGGCGCCGGCGACGGAAGCCGCCGAAAGCCTCGATCGCGTCCGTTGACGCTGCGTCAGAAGAGGTCGCCCTGCACCGTCTCGGTGTGGGCCCGGCGAGCACGCCGGGCCGGCCGCGCGGGGCGGGCTTCCGGCGTCTCGGGCAGTTCGCCCGCGGGGTCGAGCGCCAGCGCCGGGCGCTTGCGACCGTGGGCGAACTCGATCTCGAAGCGCGAGCCCGGCACGAGATCCTCAGCCCGGGTGATCGGCACGTCGCCGGCGCCGCGCACGATGGCGTAGCCGCGCTCCAGCACCTGGCGCGGATCGAGGCTGGAGGCCATGCGCCAGGAAGCGCCGAGCGCCGCACGGCGCCGATCCTGCAGCCCCTTGAAGGCGCGATCGAGCCGGTCGCCCGCCGTCAGCAAGCGGTGGCGCGCCTCGTCGGAGCGGGCGGCGACGATGTGCGGGCGGAAGGCGCCGGCGAGCCGGTCGAGCCGGTGGCGGTGGCGGGCGAGCGACAGGCCGACCGCGTGCAGCGCCTGCTGGTCGGCATGACGCAGCTCGCCGCGCTTGTCGCGCAGGGCCGCCTCCAGCCGCTGGGGCGAGAGCTGTGAGCCGATCTCCACGAGATCGCGCCGCCGGTCGGAGAAAAGGCTCCGCAGCGAGCGGCCGAGGCCGGCGTCGGCCTCGTCGAGCCGTCGGCGCGGCAGCGCCAGCAGCGTGTCGGCAGAGGGCAGGGCGCGGGCCAGCGCCGCCACGGCGCGCCGCTCGCCCTGCAGCCCGCGCGAGATCGCCGCGCCCGAGCGCGCGTCCAGCGCCGCAAGCGTCGCCACGAGATCGGCGCGCACCGGCACGGCCATCTCGGCGGCGCCGGTCGGGGTCGGGGCGCGCCGGTCGGCGGCGTGGTCGAGGAGGCTCCAGTCGGTCTCGTGGCCGACGGCCGAGATCAGCGGGATCGACGAGGCTGCGGCGGCGCGCACCACCGCCTCGTCGTTGAAGCCCCAGAGATCCTCGAGCGAGCCGCCGCCGCGCGCCACGATGAGAAGGTCGGGGCGCGGGATCTTGCCGCCCTCGGGCAGCGCGTTGAAGCCGGCGATCGCCGCGCTCACCTCCGCGCCGCAGGTCTCGCCCTGCACGCGCACCGGCCAGACGAGGAGATGCAGGGGAAAGCGGTCGGCGATGCGGTGGCGGATGTCACGGATCACCGCGCCGGTCGGCGAGGTGACGACGCCGATGACGCGCGGCAGGAAGGGCAGCGGGCGCTTGGCCTCGGCCGCGAACAGCCCCTCGGCCTCGAGCCTCAACCGGCGCTCGTTGAGAAGCGCCATCAGCGCGCCGGCGCCGGCGGGCTCCATCGCCTCGATCACGATCTGGTATTTCGACGAGCCCGGAAAGGTCGTGAGCTTGCCGGTGACGATGACCTCCAGCCCCTCTTCGGGCTTGAAGGCGAGCTTGGCGAAGCTCGTGCGCCAGACCACGGCTTCGAGCCGCGACTTGTCGTCCTTCAGCGCGAAATAGGCATGGCCGGAGGAATGCGGCCCGCGATAGCCGGAAATCTCGCCGCGCACGCGCACGTGGCCGAACGTCTCCTCCACCGTGCGCTTCAGCGCGCCGGAGATCTCGGTGACGGAATATTCGGCGACGTTGGTCGCGGCCGTCTCGCGAAGCGCACTCACCGCTCTCAGACCCCGACCAGACGCTGGGGCCCGGCGGCCGGGCGCAGCAGCGAGGGGCGCGTCGTCCGGGTTTCGGCGAGGCGCGGGCGGATCGGCGCGGCGACCGGCGCCAGATTCTGCAGGCTCTCGCGGATATGCTCGACGAGGGCCGAGATCACCGGCGTGTTGGTGTTGCGCCCGCGCATGACCGCGATCTCTGCGTCCTCCAGCCGCGGGAAGCCGTCGGCCTCGCCGAGCACCCGCATGCCCGGACGCAGCGCGCATTCCGGCAGCACGCTGACGGCCAGACCGGCGAGCACCGCGGAGGTGACGATCTGCGCCGACCAGGAGGTGAAGAGCACGCGGTGCGCGCGGCCGATCCCGTCGAGCGCCTCGATGCCCTGACGCCGCCAGGCGCAGTCCTGCCGGCCGATCGCCAGCGGCAGCACCGGCTCCTCGTGCACCGAATGCGAGGCGGAGGTGACGAAGTGCAGCGGCTCGCGCCGCACGATCTCCGACCAGGCGCTGCTCTTGGTCGGGCAGACGAGCGCGACGTCGAGATGGCCCTTGTCGATATGCTCGATGAGGCTCGACGTCGTCTCGCAGGCGATCTGCAGTTCGACGCGCGGGTTGGAGCGCACGAAGCGCGCCATGATCTCGGGCAGGAAGCGCTCGGCATAGTCGTCGGGCAGGCCGATGCGCACGTGCCCCTCGATCGTCTCCTCGTCGAAGGCGGACAGTGTCTCCTGGCTGAGCGCGAGCATGCGCCGCGCATAGGCGAGAAGGCGGCTGCCGGCGTCGGTCAGCTTCACCGCGCGGCCCGAGCGCTCGAAGAGCTCGGTGCCGAGGCGCTCCTCCAGCCGGCGCACCTGCATGGAGACGGCGGACTGCGTCTTGAACACCTCTTCGGCGGCGCGCGTGAACGAGCCGGTGTCGACGATCGCCACGAAGGTGCGGAGCTGGTCGAGATCGAGTGGATTGGCCATCGTCTGATCCATCGCGTTAGCTGATGACCCGCATAAGAAACATTCGTTGGTCTGATCCGTCAAGGCGATCTATCTCAGATCCTGTCACGCCCGCCCAACGGCTTTTCCACCGGTGAACACCCCGTTCGCCGGACCGCCGGAGGCATGTCTGACCCCCGATATGGCACTCGAAAGGAGAAACGGCCATGACGCTCGCTTCGAAGACACCGGCTTCCCGGATCACCGAAACCCTGGCACCGGCGTTCGCCACCGGTCTTTCGGCCCTTCGCGCGATCGTGCGGACCTTTCTCAATCGCCGTGCCGCCTACCGCGTGTCGGAACTGCCGGACTATCTTCTCACCGACATCGGCCTGAAGCGCGACGACGTGCATGAGGCGATGCATGCCGACTGGCGCGAGGATCCGACCTTCAAGATGGCGATGGCGGCGGGCCGCCGCCGCCGGTCGCCCGCGCGCGACTGATTCCCCCGCCGGCTGGGGATCGCCGGTCGGACTTGGAGGGATGCGAGACATGGAAGGCCGGGAGGGTATCCGCGACGATCGCGGCGCCCTCCCGGCCTTTTTTCGTTTCGTTGCCGCCGGGAAAGCGGCTTGGCGATCAGGCGTTCTCGCGCAGGGCGCCGGCGAGTTCGCCGGTGCGCGTCGCCAGAATCTTGTCGACGCGGCGCCCGTCGAGATCCACCACCTCGAAGCGCCAGGCGCCGTACTGGATGGCTTCGCCGACTTCGGGAATGTGGCCGAACTGGTCGAGGATGAAGCCGGCGAGCGTCTCGTAGTCGCGCTCCTCGGGCAGCTTGGCATCCGCGAGGCGCCGCTCGACGTCATCGATCGGCATGCCGGCGTCGATCAGGTAGGAGCCGTCGGGGCGCTGCGTCGCGCCGTAGTCGTCGCTCGCGCCCTCGGGCAGCGAACCGGCGATGGAGACGAGAATGTCGGTGGGCGTCACCACGCCCTCGAACGAGCCGTATTCGTCGAGCACGATCGCCATGTGGATGTTGGAGGTGCGGAAGCGGTCAAGGAGCTTCAGCACCGGCATGGTCTCGTTGACGTAGAGCGGCTCGCGGATCACCGCCTTCACGTCGATGCTGCCGGTGGTGCGATACTGCTCGAGCAGCTCCTTGGCCTGCACGACGCCCACGAGATCGTCGATGTCCTCGGCGGCGACGGGAAAGCGCGAATGGCCGCTGAGATGGATCTCGTCGAGAATGACGCTGGGCTCGTCGGCCAGCGAGACCCAGGCGACGTCGGGGCGCGGCACCATGATGGAGCGCACGTTGCGATCGGCGATGCGCAGCACCCCCTCGATCATCTCGCGCTCCTTCTCCTCGAAGACGCCCGATTCGGTGCCCTCGGCGATCATCGCCTTGACCTCCTCCTCGGTCACCGCGTTCTCGTTGGCCTTGCCCGCGCCCACCAGCTTGCCGACGATCTCGGTGGAGACGCGCAGGAACCAGACGATCGGCAGGCCGATGCGCGCGAGGAAGCGCATGGGCGAGGAGACGAAGCAGGCGATGGCCTCGGGATTGGCGAGGGCGAAGCGCTTGGGCACCAGCTCGCCGATGATCAGCGAGAAATAGGTGATGAGCACCACGACGATGCCGAAGGACAGGCCTTCGGCATAGGGACCGATGAGCGGCAGCCCGCCGAGGAACGTGGCGACCGGGCCCGAGAAGGACGAGGCGCCGTACGCGCCGGCGAAGATGCCGACGAGGGTGATGCCGACCTGGACGGTCGACAGGAAGCTGGTGGGATCGTCGATCAGCTTGAGGGCGCCGCTCGCCCCGCGCTTGCCGTTCTGGGCCATCTGCTGGAGGCGGGCACGCCGCGAGGACACCACCGCCAGTTCCGACATCGCGAAGAAGCCATTGAGAACGATGAGGAAGACGACGATGAGAAGATTAGCGATCAGCATCCGGGTTCCGTGGGGATACGACGATCCCGCGCGTTTCAGTCTCCCGCACTATAGGGGGCGGGTCCGTCGCCGTCCAAGGCCGTATCGGCAAAATCTTTTGCGGCGCGGTGCCAGTCTTCGTGGCGGCCTCGGCGGCTGAAGACCGGGCGCGTCAGGGTTTCGTCGGGCGATGGCGCTCGAAGAGCGACAGCATCTCGCGAACGTAGTCCGCCTGCAGCGAGCGGGCATTGTCCATCAGGCCGAAGAACGGGTCGGCCGGTGCGCCATCGGCGGTGCCGGGTTCCCCCTTCGCCGCGCCGGGCCGGGAGGCGCCCGGGGTCGTCGGAGGGGCGCCGGGCGGCACGAAGGCCTTCATCATCGAACCGAAGAAGCCGAACGGGTCGCCGGGCGTTGCGGAAGCGCCGCCGCCGCCGGGCATCCAGGGCACGCCGCCCTTCAGCGCCTCGGCGAAGAGCGAGGCCATGGCGGGGGCGGCCGGGCGGCCGGGCGCGCCTTGCGCGGAGGGGCGGCTGAACGCCTCTACCGCGTTCGCGCTGCGCCTCATGGCTTCGGCAATCGTCTGGCCGGCGGCGTCGGTGGGAAAGCTGCCGGGCGCCGCCGCCAGCGTGCGCAGCATCGACTGGAAGGTCAGCGCCCCCAGCATCGGCATCATCTTCTCGATGACGTCCGGCGCCTGGCCGGTGAGCATCGAGGCCTGGCGCGCGATCGCGTGCATCAGGTCGGCGTTGAAGAGGCCGTCCATGACGGTGCGCCCGGCCGCGGCGCCGGGAAACAGCCCGCCGCCGCCGGCCGTGGCCTGGCCGACGCGGCCGACGAGGTCGGTCCAGCCGGCGGGGTCGGCCATGGCGCGCTGCATGCCCAGCATGAAGGCCGGCACCAGCGCGTCGGCGGTGCGGCGCATCTCCTCTTGGCTCAATCGGAAATGCGCGGCGATCTGCTCGGCGGCAGGGCCCGCGTCGCCCGCGCGCAGCCAGTCGAAGAAATCGGTCATCGCCCCTCCCGCCGGGGCCGCCGCAGGAAGCGCGAAGGCGGCCGGTCGTGCTTGCCAGGATGGCGCGGCCGGGCCGGCGCCACAAGCCGTTCACGACGAAAAGACGACAGGCCCTTCCGCAAGGCCGGCCGGGAGCCCGGTGCTAGTAGGCCATGTGCCGGAACAGCGGCTCGAGGCGTCCCCCCCAGGGGCCCTCGTAGAGCCGCAGGAGATCCTCGGCGACGGTGTGCCCGCGCGCCACCACGTCCTCCAGCGGCTGCAGGAAGATCGTCTCGTCCTCGCCGGCGGCGTTGAGCCGCGCGCGCCGCGCCAGACCCTCGCGCGAGATCGCCACTGCCCGGCGGGCGATGGCGAGCACGGTGCCCTCGCGGAAGGGCGTCGCGAGACCGAGACGCGGCACCTCGCGGCGTAGCGCCGAGACCTCCTCGAAGCTCCAGTCGCGCGTCGTCGACTCGATCTCGTCGAGCGCGGCCTCGTCGTAGAGGAGGCCGGTCCAGAAGGCGGGCAGCGCGCAGATGCCGCGCCACGGGCCGCCGTCGGCGCCGCGCATCTCGAGGAAGCGCTTCAGCCGCACGTCGGGGAAGAGGGTGGAGAGATGGTTGGCCCAGTCGCCGTGATTGGGAACGAGGGGCCCGGCGCGCCCGCGCAGCGTCGCGGGCACCGCGCCGTCGAGGAACTGGCGGAAGGTGATGTCGGTGGCGTCGAAGTAGCGCCCGTCGCGCATCGCGAAATACATGGGCACGTCGAGCGCCCATTCGACGTAGTCGCGGTAGCCGAAGCTCTCCTCGAAGGCGCAGGGCAGAAGGCCGGAGCGACGGTTGTCGACGTCGGACCAGACGTCGGAGCGCCAGGAGACGAGGCCGTTCGGCCGCCCCTCGGTGAACGGCGAATTGGCGAAGAGCGCCGAGGCCACCGCCTGCAGGCGCATGCCGACCTGCATCTTGCGGCGCATGTCGCGCTCGGAAGAGAAGTCGAGATTGACCTGGATGGTGGAGGTGCGGAACATCATGTCGAGGCCGCGCGTCCCGACCTTCGGCATGTAGCGCGCCATGATCTCGTAGCGCGACTTCGGCATCACCGGCGTCTCTTCGAGCGTCCAGACGGGGCTGGCGCCGAGGCCGAGGAAGCGGATGCCGAGCGGTTCGGCGACGTCGCGAAGATCGGCCAGATGCGCGTTCGACTCGCGGCAGGTCTCGTGCAGCGTCTCGACCGGCGCGCCGGAGAGCTCGAACTGGCCGCCGGGTTCGAGCGAGATGGCGCCGGCCCCGGCCGCGCCGGCGAGGCCGATGATGCGCCCGTCGTCGACGATCGCCTCCCAGCCCGAAAGCGCCTGCATGCCGTCGAGGAGCGCGCGGATGCCGCGCTCGCCCTCGTAGGGCACGGGCGAGAGGTCGGCTGTGTAGAAGGGAAACTTCTCGTGCTCGGTGCCAATGCGGAACGCCTCCGCCGGCTTCTCGCCCTCGGCGATGTGGCCGACCAGTTCGTTCAGGTCGGCGATCTCTGTCAGATCGGTCGTATCGCGCGCCATCGAGTGCTCCGGCCTGGATGCGAAAAGTCTCGGCTCCGCCGCTCCCGGCCGAGGCGAACGGTGCATGTCCGCTTTCGCCGGGAGGCGCAAGCGCTTTTACCGTGAACGGTCCGGCGCGCGCGTCAGCTGCGCGGCCAGTCTCCCGCGGCGGCCTGGAGAACCGCCAGCGCCGCGACGGCCGCGGTGTCGGCGCGCAGGATCCGCGGTCCCAGCGAAATGGCGCGCACGAAGGGCAGGGCGAGCAGCATCTCGCGCTCGGCCGCCGAAAAGCCGCCCTCGGGCCCGACGAGAAGGCCGATCGGGCGATCGGCGAGGGGTTTGAGCGTCGCCAGCGGCGGCTCGGCGCCCGCGCGCTCGTCGCAGAAGACCAGCGTGCGCGCCGCGTCCCAGCCGGCCAGCAGCCGGTCGAGCTTCACGATGTCGCGAACCTCAGGCACGGCGAGCACGCCGCACTGCTCGCAGGCCTCCACCGCGTTGGCCTTCGCGCGCTCCACGTTGAAGCGGGGCGCCTGCGTGTGCTGCGTCTGAACCGGCTGGAGGAGGCCGGCGCCCATCTCCACGGCCTTCTGCACGGTGTAGTCGAGCCGCGCCGACTTCAGCGGCGCGAAGCAGTAGTGCAGGTCGGGCAGCGGCATCTGGTCGCGCAGGTGCTTCGTCGGCACGAGGAACAGGCGCTTGCGCCCTTCGCGCCGGAGCTGCGCCCGCCATTCGCCGTCGCGCCCGTTGAAGACGAGAATCGCCGCGCCTTCATCCAGGCGCAGCACGTTGAGGAGATAGTTCGCTTGCGGGACCGTCGCCTCGATCGCCACGTCGCGCTCGATCGTCGGCTCGAGGAACAGGCGGGGTCCGGAGAAATCGTAGTCGGGCATGGGTTTCGCCGGCAGGAGAACGGATCCGGCCGAACCCGATCGGCCCGAGCGGCGTTAGCCGAGCGACCGAAGGCGGTTGGCCTCCCAACGCTCGTTCTAGCGAGAACGCGCGCGGTTTCCAGCGCCTCCACCCCCGTAGCGGCCGAGACGGTCCTTCGCCCAGTGCTTGTTCCCGCGCGCCCCCGAACCCGACCCCGAACCCGACAAGGACCCCCATGGACCTGCAGATCCGCAACCGCGTCGCCATCATCACCGGCGCCAACGGCGGCATGGGCCTTGCCACCGCCCGGCTTCTCGCCGAAGAGGGCGTGCGCCTCGTGCTCACCGACAAGGACCTCGAGGGCATGGAGGCGCAGGCCGCCTCGCTCCCGGCCGAGACGCTGGTGGTCGGGGCCGACATGACCGACGACGACGCGGTGCGCGACCTCGTGCGCACGGCGCTCGACCGGTTCGGGACGATCGACATCGTGGTGCACACCGCCGGCATCACCGGCGCCAAGGGCGATCCGATCGACCTCGCCGACGACGACTACCGCGAGGCCTACGAGACCGACTTCCTCTCGGCCGTGCGCATCGCGCGCCATGCGCTGCCGGTGATGAAGCGCGGCGGCTGGGGCCGTTTCGTCTGCATCGCCTCCGAGAACGCCGCCCAGCCCTATTGGGAGGAGGCGACCTACAACACGGCCAAGGCCGCGGTGGTGGCCTTCGTGAAGGGGCTCTCCTACCGCGCCGCCGCCGACGGCATCCTCTGCAACACCGTCTCGCCCGCCTTCATCGCCACCGACATGACCGATGAGATGATGACGAAGCGGGCCGAGGAGAACGGCACCTCGTTCGACGAGGCGATCGAGAGCTTCCTCGAGGAAGAGCGTCCGGGCATCGTGCAGAAGCGCCGCGGCCGGGCGGAGGAGGTGGCGGCGGTGATCGCGCTCCTCGTCTCGGAGCGCGCCTCCTTCGTCAACGGCGCGAACTACCGCGTGGACGGCGGTTCGGTGCAGGCGGTCGGCAACTGACGGGGGCGGGCGCCTGTTCGCCGGTCACTCGGCCGGCAGGCGGCGCCCCGCGACCTCGGCGCCGGCCTCGTCGGGCAGGCGCCGGAAGGGCAGTGCGGCGACGACCGTGACGATGCCGACGACGAAGAAGGCCACCGAAAAGTCGGCGACCGTCGCCGTTCCCGTGCCGTTCAGCGCGATGCCGATCTCCAGAATGCCGCCGGCCATGGCGACGCCGCCGGCGATCGCGATCTGCTGGAAGGCGGCGAGCATCGAGGTGGCGTCGCCCGTGCGCGTCTTCGAGACGTCGGCGAAGGCCAGCGTGTTGACGCCGGTGAAGAAGAGCGAGCGGAAGAAGCCGCCGATCAAGAGCAGCACCACGAGGACCAGCACCGGGGTCTCCGGCCGGTAGAAGCCGATCGCCCCCATCAGCGTGCCGCCGACCAGCGCCGCGGCGGTGAGCGTGGTGCGGAAGCCGAAGCGCTTGAGGATCGGCTTCACCAGCGCCTTCATCATCATCGCGCCGCCGATCGAGACGGCGCTGACGAGGCCCGACTGCAGCGGCGTGTAGCCAAAGCCGAGTTGCAGCATCAGCGGGAAGAGGAAGGGCACGGCGCCGGCGCCGAGCCGGAAGATGCCGCCGCCGATCACGGCGGCGCGCAGCGTCGGGATCTCCAGGAGCCGCAGTTCCAGCACGGGCCGCTCGGTGCGCCGGGCATGGCGCACGTAGAGCGCGGCCATCGCGATCCCCGCCAGCGCCAGCGCGGCGCCGAAGAGCGGCGGCAGCGCAGGCAGCGAGACGACGGAGAGGCCGAACACGACGCCGGCGCAGGCGAGGCCCGAGAGCGCGAAGCCCGGCCAGTCGAAGGTGATGCCGGGAACTCGGTCCACCGCCGGCAGGAAGCGCTGCGCGAGGAGCACCCCGGCGACGCCGATCGGCAGGTTGACGTAGAAGATCCAGCGCCAGTCGGCATAGGTGGCGATGGCGCCGCCGAGCGGCGGGCCGATCAGCGGCCCGACCAGCGCGGGAATGGTGAACCAGGCCATGGCGCCGACGAGATCGGATTTCGGCACGGCGCGCACCAGCAGCATGCGCCCGACCGGCGTCATCATCGCCCCGCCGATCCCTTGCAGGAAGCGCGCCGCGACGAACCCCTCGAGCGAGCCGGCAAAGCCGCAGGCGAGCGACCCCGCCATGAACACGCCGATGGCGCACTGGAACACCGGCTTGGCGCCGAAGCGGTCGGCCATGCGGCCGGAAATGGGAATGAACACCGCGAGCGAGACGTAGTAGCTCGTCAGCGCCAGCTTCAGGGCGATGGGGCTGGTGCCGATGTCGGCGGCAATGGTCGCGAGCGAGGTCGCGATGACCGTGGAATCGATGTTCTCCATGAACAGGGCCACGGCGAGCACGACGGGAACGATGCGTTTCACGGGGAGCCGGGTCCGGACGGGAGAGGAGCGCGGGCATGGCGGCCGCGCGACCTGTCGATGGCGGGAAAGATGGACGAAAGCGAGGCGCCGGCAAGCTTTGCGGACCGGGATGCTATGGCAAACTGACGATGGGCGGGTTGCCGCGAGGATGCGCCTTCGCATCTACCCGCAAAACGAAGTGCGGTTTCCGCACGGGGCCATGGCGCGAATTGGTCCCGCCAGGACACCCGTTTCCCGAGGCAGGAGAGATCGACCATGTCGTCCACCGAAGGCATCAACCGTCGCAACGCGCTGCTTCTGGCCGCCGGCGGCGTCTCCGCCGTCGCCGGAGCGGGCGGCGCGCTCGCTCAGACCCCCACCCCATCCCAGGATGCGACCCCGATGACCGCCGCCGACACCCATCCGCTGGCGCCGGGCTGGCGCCGCTTCGCCGTCGGCGACGCCGTGATCACCGTGGTGCTCGACGGCATCCGGCCGGGCGAGGGGCCGTTCCCGACCTTCGGCGAGGACCAGTCGCAGGAGGCGGTGGGCGCGCTGATGCAGGCGAACGGCCTGCCGGCCGGGCGCTTCGTCAATTTCTTCAACCCGATGATCGTCCAGCTCGGCGGCGAGACGATCCTCGTCGACACCGGCATGGGCGAGGGCGGGCGCGCCAACGGCATGGGCCTCCTGCGCGCGCGCATGACCGCCGCCGGCATCGCGCCGGAGGATGTCGGCATCGTCGTGCTCACGCATTTCCACGGCGACCACATCAACGGTCTCATGGAGGCGGGCGCCCCGGCCTTCCCGAACGCGCGCTACGTGGCGGGGCAGGCGGAGATGGACTTCTGGACCTCCGACGAGGCGAAGAACGGCCCGCGCGCCGAGAACGCCAAGGCAGTGGAGACGCTGGTGGTGCCGCTGCGCGACAAGACCACGCTGATCGGTGACGGCGACGAGGTGGTGCCGGGCATGACGGCGCGCGCCGCCTTCGGCCACACGCCGGGCATGCTCGCCTTCGAGATCGCGTCGGGCGGCAAGCGCCTGCTGCTGAGCGCCGACACGTTCAGCCAGTTCGTCGTCTCCTTCCAGAAGCCGGACTGGCAGGTGCGCTTCGACCAGGACAAGCCGGCGGCCGCCGCGACGCGCCGGCGCCTCGCGGCAATGTTGGCCGGTGATGGAACGATGGTCGCCGGCTACCACCTGCCGTTCCCCGCGATCGGCACCGTGATACGCGACGGCGAGGCGTTCCGTTTCGTGCCCGACACCTACCAGAGCATCATTGAGGGCTGATCCGCCCCGTTTGCCCGGTTTGCTGCGGTGCTTCCCAATCCGGGGGCTCCGTGCTACCAGCCCTTGCCAATCCTAATCGCGGGCGCCCCCAAGGCGCCTGCAATCATTTCGAGGACTGGCGATGGCCCGCATCATCGAGACGGCAACCGGCACGCTCGCGCTCACCTTCGACGACGTGCTGCTGCAGCCCGGCCATTCCGAGGTGATGCCGGGGCAGGTGGACGTGCGCACCCGCATCACCCGCACGCTGCGCCTCAACATTCCCATCCTCTCCGCCGCCATGGACACGGTGACGGAATCGCGCCTCGCCATCGCCATGGCGCAGGCCGGCGGCATCGGCGTGATCCATCGCAACCTCACCCCGATCGAGCAGGCCGAGGAGGTGCGGCAGGTCAAGAAGTTCGAGAGCGGCATGGTGGTGAATCCCGTCACCATCGGGCCGGACGCGACGCTCGGCGACGCCCGCGCGCTGATGAGCCAGCACCGCATCTCCGGCATTCCCGTGGTGGAGAACGGCGGGCGCGGCGGCCAGACGCGCGGCAAGCTCGTCGGCATCCTCACCAACCGCGACGTGCGCTTCGCCTCCGACGACAGCCAGCGCATCGCCGAACTGATGACGCACGAGAACCTCGTCACCGTGCGCGATACGGTGGATCAGGGCGAGGCCAAGCGGCTGCTCCACACCAACCGCATCGAGAAGCTGCTCGTGGTGAACGAGGCCCGCCACTGCGTCGGGCTCATCACCGTGAAGGACATGGAGAAGTCGCAGCTCAACCCCTTCGCGGCGAAGGACGCGCAGGGGCGCCTGCTCGCGGCCGCCGCGACCAGCGTCGGCGACGACGGGTTCGAACGGGCCGAGCGGCTGATCGACGCCGGCATCGACCTCATCGTGGTCGACACCGCGCACGGCCATTCGCAGCGCGTGCTCGACGCGGTGGCGCGGGTGAAGCGCATGTCGAACGAGGTGCAGGTGATCGCCGGCAACGTCGCGACGCCGAGCGGCACGCAGGCGCTCATCGACGCCGGCGCCGACGGCATCAAGGTCGGCATCGGGCCGGGCTCGATCTGCACCACGCGCATCGTGGCGGGCGTCGGCGTGCCGCAGCTCTCGGCCATCATGGATGCGGTGGCCGTGGCCGACAAGGCGGGCGTGCCGATCATCGCCGACGGCGGCATCAAGTTCTCGGGCGATCTCGCCAAGGCGCTGGCGGCCGGCGCCTCGGCCGCGATGGTCGGCTCGCTGCTCGCGGGCACCGAGGAGAGCCCGGGCGAGGTCTATCTGCACCAGGGACGCTCCTTCAAGGCCTATCGCGGCATGGGCTCGGTGGGCGCGATGGCGCGCGGCTCGGCCGACCGCTACTTCCAGGCCGAGGTGCGCGACACGCTGAAGCTGGTGCCCGAGGGCATCGAGGGGCAGGTGGCCTACAAGGGCGCGGTCTCGGCCGTGCTGCATCAGCTGACGGGGGGGCTTCGCGCCGCCATGGGCTACACGGGCGCCGCGACTCTCCAGGACTTCCGCGAGCGCGCCACCTTCGTGCGCATCTCGAATGCCGGCCTTCGCGAGAGCCACGCCCACGACGTGACGATCACCCGCGAGAGCCCGAACTATCCCGGCGCCGGGCTCTGAGCCCGGCGGACGTTCGCCCGTAGGCGTTTCGTCAAGGGACGCTTGCTATCCTCGCCCGTTCGGATCGAGCGTTGCGGGTGCCCCATGAAGATCGCCATCGTCGGCTGCGGCTTCGTCGCCGACTATTACATGCTGACGCTCGCCAACCATCCCGCGCTGGAGCTGGTGGGCGTCTTCGACCGGGACCCGGTGGCGCTGGCTCGCTTCTGCCGGCATTTCGGCGCGCACGCCTTCGCCAGCCTCGAAGCCCTTCTCGCCGAGCCCTCGGTCGAGATGGTGCTGAACCTCACCGATCCCGAGAGCCACTACCCGGTGTCGAAGGCCGCGCTCGAGGCGGGCCGGCATGTCTACTCGGAAAAGCCGCTGGCGATGCGCGTCGAGGACGCCTGCGAACTGGTGGCGCTCGCCGAGGCGCGCGGGCTGGAGATCGCCGGCGCGCCCTGCTCCTATCTCGGCGAGGCCGCAGCGGCCGCTGGCGCGGCGATCCGCCAGGGCACGCTCGGCGAGGTGCGCCTCGCCTATGCCGAGATGGAAGACTCGATGGTCTTTCGGAAAGACCACGCGGCGTGGCGCAGCCCGTCGGGCGCGCCCTGGCCCGGCGCGCACGAATTCGCCATCGGCGCGACGCTGGAGCATGCCGGCTACTATCTCACCTGGCTCTGCGCCTTTTTCGGCCCAGCCGTGTCGATGACCGCATTCGCGGCGCGCTGCTTCGACGACAAGGGCACGGGGCAGCGGCCCGACGAACTCGCCAACGATTTCTCCGTCGCCTGCCTCACCTTCCGCTCCGGCGCGGTGGCGCGGCTGACCTGCGGCCTCGCCGCGCCGGTCGATCGCTCGCTGCATCTCGTGGGCACGAAGGGCATCCTGTCGGTCAGCGACGGCTGGGACTACCGCTCGCCGGTCTACCGGCGCGACGTCCTCGGCGGCTGGCCGTCCCGCCCCGCGATCCTTGGCAAGCTCCTCGCCCGGCTGTCGGCGCGCCGCCCGCTGCGCCATTGGTTCGGCCGGCGGGTCGAACTCGCGCCCTCCACGGCGCGGGTGCCCGCGACCTCCTCGCGCATGGATTTCGCGCGCGGGCCGGCCGATCTCGCGCGCTCGATCGCGGCGGGACGGCCGCATCCGTTCGGCGGCGCCTTCGCCGCGCATGTCACCGAACTCGCGCTCGTGGCGCAGAACGCCGACCGCTACCCCATGCCCTACCGGCCGACCACGAGCTTCGAGCCGGTGGCCTGAGGCGTCGCGATCAGGCGCGTGCGGCCGCTTCGATGAGGTCGAGCACGGCGATCGACTGCGCGAGCGGCATCACCGGGCTTTCCGTCAGGCCGCGCGCCAGGCATTCGGCGAAATGGTCGGCCTGATAGTGCAGCCCGGACCCTGCAAAGAGCGTGGGATGACGCCGCAGCTTGGCCTCGGAGGCGAGCGCGCGGAGAGCCGGCAGCACCGCGATCCGTGGGCGCGGGGGGATCGATATCAAGTCGGCTTCCCTCGATAGCGGCGCGGCCGTGCCGGTGCGGCGCACCGATATCATCGGCGGGCAGAGCATCGAGCGGTGGGCGCGCGCGATGCCCTTCGTGCCCGCGAGGCTCGCCTCGTTCAGCCCTTCCGCGTCGAAGCCGCAGGCGAGGATGCCGAGCGCATCGCCGTGCCGGGTCACCAGCCCAGCCGAGACGATCGCGCCGTCCGCGGAGCGCCGCACCTGCGCGGAGACCGTCTCGGCGGGGCCGAGGAGATGCAGCGCCAGCGACACCGGGTAGACGCCGAGATCGAGCAGCGCGCCGCCTCCCGCGGGGTCGGCGAGCGGCGAGCCGGGCGCGATCGCATGGGCG
This sequence comes from Aureimonas pseudogalii, assembly GCF_014196835.1. Lineage (GTDB taxonomy): Bacteria > Pseudomonadota > Alphaproteobacteria > Rhizobiales > Rhizobiaceae > Aureimonas > Aureimonas pseudogalii. The sequence goes on along the minus strand of NZ_JACIEK010000001.1, from coordinate 981,748 downwards.
AAGGAGAGCGCGGCGTCGAGCCGAGCGAGGCGCCCGAGCGCGCCCTCGTCGGCGAGGCGCTTGAGGCGCACGATGCCGGGCGTGAAGCGCATCCACATCGCCTCCATCGCCAGCAGGCTGGCGCTGCGGGCGGCGTCTGCCAGCGTGCGGGCCTCGCTCGCGCCCGCGGCGAAGGGCTTCTCCACCAGCACCGGCTTGCCGGCTTCGAGCGCCATCAGCGCCCCGGCGAGATGCGCCGCGTTCGGCGTCGCGACGTAGACGGCGTCGACGTCGGCGCGCGCGAGGATGGCGTCCGGCGTGCCGGCGAGGACGCCCGGCCCAAGACGCGCGGCGAAGGCGCGGGCGCGCTCGGGCGTGCGCGAGGCGACGGCCTGGACGATGCCGCTGCGGGAATGGCGCATGTCGGCGGCGAAGCGCGCCGCGATGGCGCCGGTGCCGAGGATCGCCCAGCGGAGCAGAGAGGCGGACGGCATGGGGCTCTCCTCGGGAGGACGGATGCGGGGCCGCGACCATGCCGCAGCACCCGTTGGCAAAGGCTGAAGAACGGCGCCGCTAGGCCGCAGCCGCCGGTCCCGCCCCGCGCGGCAGCGCGCGGATGAGATCCGCCAGCGCCTCGAAGTCGCGCCGGCGCGCCACCGAGCCGCGGAAGGCGAGCGCCAGGGTGCGCGAGGGCGAGGGCGCCTGGAAGGGCAGCACGCGGATGCCGCCGCCGCGGCTTTCCGCCTCCACCGCCATCTCGGGGATGAGCGTCGCGCCGAGACCGCCCGCCACCATGCGCAGGATCGTGGCGAGGCTGGTGGCGCCGAGGCTGGCGAGCGCGCGCGCCTCCACCAGGCCGCAGATCTTCAGCGCCTGGTCGCGCAGGCAGTGGCCTTCTTCCAGAAGGATCAGCCGCTCGCTTGCAAGAGCGCCGACGCTCACCGCGCCCTGGAACCGTTCGCGCTCGGCCTCGGGAATGGCGAGGTGGAAGCGGTCCTCGAAGAGCTCGATCGTCTGGAGGCCCGGCTCCGCGAAGGGCAGCGCCAGCACCACGCAGTCGAGATCGCCGGCCGCGACGTCGCGCGCCAGCGTGTCGGTGACGCTCTCGCGGATCTCGCAGTCGAGCCCGGGATGGGCGCGGGCGAGCGCCGGCAGGAGCGTCGGCAGCAGGTAGGGCGCGACGGTGGCGATCAACCCGATGCGAAGCCGCCCCGTCAGCACCTCGCCGCAGGCGCGCCCGAGCGTTTCGAGGTCACGCACCTCGGCGAGGATGTGCCGCACGCGCGCGAGCACCTCCTCGCCGTCGCGCGTCAGCACGGCGCCGCCCGGCCGGCGCTCCAGCAGAGGGCCGCCGAACGTCTCCTCCATTGCCGCCACCTGCGCCGAGAGGGCGGGCTGGCTGACATGGAGGAGGCGGGCCGCGGCACCGAAATGGCCCGTGGCGGCGACGGCTTCGAAGGCTCGGAACTGGCGAAGGCTGAACATAGCGATAGGTTAAACCGATCGGCATCCCTTGAAAATGCGATTTGCGGTTATCGCCAAAAGACCGTCATGGTCGTCTGGAAGAATTCCAGATCACGGCCCATATGCCGGACGATCCGAACGGAGACACAGATGACCGACAGCAAGATCCTGACCACCACCGCCGGCGCGCCGGTGCCGGACAACCAGAACTCCTGGACGGCCGGTGAGCGCGGCCCGCTGCTGCTGCAGGACTACCAGCTGATCGAGAAGCTGGCCCATCAGAATCGCGAGCGCATTCCCGAGCGCGTCGTTCACGCCAAGGGCTGGGGCGCGCTCGGCACGCTGAAGATCACCGGCGACATTTCCAAGTACACCAAGGCCAAGGCGCTGCAGCCCGGCGCCGAGACGCCGATGATCGCGCGCTTCTCGACTGTGGCCGGCGAATCGGGCGCGGCCGACGCCGAGCGCGACGTGCGCGGCTTCTCGCTCAAGTTCTACACGGACGAGGGCAACTGGGATCTCGTCGGCAACAACACGCCCGTGTTCTTCGTGCGCGACGCCTACAAGTTCCCGGATTTCATCCACACCCAGAAGCGCCACCCCAAGACCAACATGCGCTCGCCCACCGCCATGTGGGACTTCTGGTCGCTCTCGCCCGAATCGCTGCATCAGGTGACGATCCTGATGTCGGATCGCGGCTTGCCGATCTCGCCGATGCACATGAACGGCTACGGCTCGCACACGTTCTCGCTCTGGAACGACGCGGGCGAGCGCTACTGGGTGAAGTTCCACTTCAAGACCCAGCAGGGCCACAAGTTCCACACGAACGAGGAGGCCGACCAGGTCATCGGGAAGACGCGCGAGAGCTACCAGGAAGCCCTCTACGGTGCGATTGACGAGGGTCGCTTCCCGCGCTGGACGATGCAGGTCCAGATCATGCCGGAGATGGACGCGGAGAAGACCTCCTACAATCCGTTCGATCTCACCAAGGTCTGGCCGCATTCGGAGTATCCGCCGATCGACGTCGGCGTGCTCGAGCTGAACCGCAATCCCGAGAACTACTTCGCCGAGATCGAGAACGTCGCGTTCTCGCCGTCCAACATCGTGCCGGGCATCGGCTACTCGCCCGACAAGATGCTGCAGGCGCGCGTCTTCTCCTATGCCGACGCCCACCGCCACCGGCTGGGCACGCATTATGAGAACATCCCGGTCAACCGCCCGAAGAACGAGGTGCACCACTACCACCGCGACGGGCAGATGAACACGTATGGCGGCATCCGCACCGGCAACCCGGACGTCTACTACGAGCCCAACTCGTTCAACGGTCCGGTGGAGCAGCCCTCTGCCAAGGAACCGCCGCTGCGCATCCACGGCGATGCCGACCGCTACAACCACCGGATCGGCAACGACGACTACGGGCAGGTGCGCGACCTCTTCAACCTCTTCGACGAGGGCGAGAAGAAGCGCCTCTTCGCCAACATCGCAGCGGCGATGTCCGGCATTCCCGAGGAGATCGCCGATCGCCAGCTCGCGCATTTCGACAAGGTCCACGCCGATTACGGCGCGGGCGTGCGCCGGGCGCGCCAGCTTCACGAGGGCCGCGAGCCCGCGATCTCGGTGACGCCGGAGACCCCGCAGCAGGCCGCCGAGTAAGGCTCGGCCTTCACGTGTGAGACGAGTGGAAAGGCCGGCGCGGCGACGCGCCGGCCCTTTTCTATTTCGCATCCCGTCTCGCCTTCGCCCCACGGCCCTTGTCCGGCGGGGCAGGGCGACTTACCAAGCTGGCGAACCGGAACGGGAAGACGGACGAACCCATGCGCCTCGGCGGACGGATCGCTGCGGCGGTCGAAATCTTGGACGACATGGCGGCGCGCCGCCGCCCGGTGGCCGACGCCTTGAAGGACTGGGGCCTGTCGCACCGCTTCGCGGGATCGGGCGACCGCTCGGCGATCGGCAATCTCGTCTACGACGTGCTGCGGCGCCGGCGCTCGCTCGCCCTTCGCATGGGCGAGGAGGGCGCCGCCGCGCTCGTCTACGGCGCGGTGATCGACGCCGGCACGGCGCCCGCCGCCCTCGCGCTGGCGATCGAGGGCGACCGCTTCGCCCCGCCGCTGCCACTGAGCGAGCGCCTCGACGCCTTCTCCGCGACCCAGGATGCCGGCGAGGGCGCCGCCGCGGCCGACCTGCCGGACTGGCTGGCCGAACCCTTCGCCGCTTCGCTCGGGGGCGATTGGGTGGCCGAGGCCCGCGCCCTTTCGGCCCGCCCGCCGCTGGACCTTCGTGCCAATCTTCTCAAGGCGACGCGGGACGAGGTGCTGGCCGAGCTCGCGCCCTTCGGCGCCTTGCCGACCCCGCTTTCGCCCTGGGGCCTTCGCATCGCCCCGATCGTCGGCGACGGACGCCATCCCAACGTGCAGGTCGAGCGCGGCTTCCAGATCGGCACGTTCGAGATCCAGGACGAGGGCTCGCAGATCGCGGCGCTTCTCGCCGGGGCCAAGGCGGGCGAGCGCGTCCTCGATTATTGCGCGGGGGCCGGCGGCAAGACGCTGGCGCTCGCGGCCGTCACCGGCAACGCGGCCGAGATCCAGGCCTTCGACGCCGACCGGCAGCGCCTCGCCCCGATCTGGGACCGTCTGGCGCGGGCCGGCGCATCGAGCGTCACCGTCCACGCCCCGCGCGACGATCTCTCGCCCCTTCACGGCGCGATCGACCTCGTGCTCGTCGACGCGCCCTGCACGGGCGCCGGCACCTGGCGCCGCCGGCCCGACGCCAAGTGGCGGCTCACCGAGGCGCAGCTTGCCCGGCGCACCGCCGAGCAGGACAAGGTGCTGGCGAGCGCCGCGCCCTTCGTGCGCCCCGGCGGGCGGCTCGCCTACGTCACCTGCTCGGTGCTGCGCGAGGAGAACGCCGCGCGCGTCGAGGCCTTTCTGGCGGCGAATGCCGGCTGGCGACTCGCCGACGGCGAGGCGATCTGGCGCGAGGCGCTGCCGGGCATCGAGCCTGCCTATCACACGGAGCGCATCGGCGACGGCGCCGTGCTGACGCTGACGCCGGCGCGCTCGAACACCGACGGCTTCTTCTTCGCGATGCTGGAGCGAAGCGCGTGAGGCGCTGGATCTCCCTCGCCGTCTTCTTGGCGATCTCGCTCGGCGGCGGCCTCCTCATCGGAGCGCGCAACACGCCGGACGACTGGTATCGCGGGCTGGCCAAGCCCTGGTTCAACCCGCCCGACTGGGTCTTCGCGCCGGCCTGGACGATCCTCTACGTGCTCATTGCGGTCGCCGGCTGGCTCGTCTGGCGGGCCGGCAACCGCCGGGCGCTGACGGCCTGGGGCGTGCAGATGGCGCTGAACTTCCTGTGGTCGCCGCTCTTCTTCACCGCTCACGCGACGCTGCCGGCGCTCGTCGTGATCCTCGGTCTCTTGGTGGCGATCCTCGTCTTTCTCACGCGCACGGCGATCGCCGAGCGCGGGGCGTTCTGGTGTTTCCTGCCCTACGCCGTCTGGGTCTCCTACGCCGCGCTCCTCAACGGCGCGATCTGGCGGCTGAACGGATGAGTGCCGCGCCCGCGCTCGAGACGATCGGCGGACGCCGCGTCCTCTTCGCGATGGCCGCGCCCGCCGAATACGGTGCGGCGCTGCAGGCGCGCATCCGCCCGCTCTTCATCGGCATCGGGCCGATCGAGGCGGCGGTGGAGACGACGTGGGCGCTGGCGGCCTGCGAGGCAGCGGGTGCGCGGCCCGACCTTCTGGTCTCGCTGGGCTCGGCGGGCTCACGCACGCTCGAACAGGGCCGCATCTATCAGGCCTCGTCCGTTTCCTGGCGCGACATCGACGCCTCGCCGCTCGGCTTCGCGAAGGGCGTGACGCCGCTGATCGACCATCCCGTCGCCGTGCCGCTGGCGACGCCGATCGCGGGCCTGCCGACCGCCCGGCTCTCGACGGGCGCGGCGGTCGTCACGGGTGCCGCCTATGATGCGATCGACGCCGACATGGTGGACATGGAGACCTTCGCAGTCTGGCGCGCCGGCCAGCGCTTCGCGGTGCCGATCTTGGCGCTGCGCGGCATCTCCGACGGCGCGGCGGAACTGCGCCGCTACGAGGACTGGACGCATCTCCTGCCGGTGGTCGACGCCGGCCTCGCCGACGCCGTGGATCGTCTGGCGGCGGCGCTGGAGAGCGGCGCCGCCTGACTTTGCCCAACTCCCTTACTGCGCCGCGAGGAACTCGCCGACTTCGAGCCGGACGAACTCGGTGTCGTCGGCCTTGTCGATCTGGCGGCCGGCCGAATAGGGGAAGTTGTTGTCGTTGGCGACGACGATATGCGTGTCGTCGATCCGGTCGACGTTCTCGATCGTCACGAAGGGCATGTCGTAGACGCCCTCCACGCTGCCCTGGCGCGCGACGCCCTTGGGGTCGGCGATGTCCATGAGGTCGATGTACCCGATCTTGCGCACGGCGCCGCCGACATTGGCCTCGTTCATCTCGATCTTCACGATGCGCTTCAGCTTGGCCGGCGCGGCGAAGCAGTCGGCCTTCGGATCGCCCGCGCAGCCTTGCGCGGCGCGGCCCGCGCCGTTGTCGCGTTCGATGACCAGTGCCGTGGTGGCGTCCAGCATGTTGAAGTCGCCGATGGCGGCGCCCCCCGCGGCCAGCGGATAGAGCCAGGAGCGTCCGGTCCAATCGCCCTTCGCGGTGTCGAACTCGGCGATGCGCAGCGCCGTGCGCCCGTCCGCCACCGTCTCGGGCTTGCCGTCGACGAAGAGTGGGCCCTCAATCAGCCCGTAGGCATGCGCCCCGTCCTTCGCGAGCGCGAGGCCCTCGAAGCCGCCGGAGCGCTTGAGGTTGAACTCGGGCAGCGGCTTGGTGGGGTCGGCCGGCAGCGCGAGGGCGGGATGGTCGGGCGAGCGCACGGCGCGGTCCCCGATCCGCGTCTCGGTGGCCGAGCGCAGAACGCCCGCCTTATCGAAGCTCAGGAGATAGGGACCGAACTCCTCGCCGACGAGGAAGCCGTCGGCGGTCGGCTGGATCGATTCGACGTCGAAGTCGGCACCGGTGAGATAGCGCGTGTCGGTGCCCTCCAGCACGATCGGGAAGGGCGCCCGCTTGTCGGGATCGCGCAGAAACACGGTCTCGCGGCGGTCCACCGTGCCGGCCGTCCAGTCGATGGCGACGTGGTGCAGCATCAGCGCCGCGTCGCTCGAATTGGCCTTGGCGCCGAAGCCGTTGTCCGACAGGCTCCAGAACGTGCCGTCCGGCATGGTCTTGATGCCGGAGAAGCCCTGCACCGACTGGCCCGCAAGCGGCAGGCCGGCGCCGGTGGGGCGCAGGCCGTCCTTGCCCGCCACCGTGCCGAGCGCCTCGGTGCGGTGGCGGTCGGGCGTCGTGAACTTGCCGGCATGGCGCAGGTGCTCCGGCGCGTCGGCCGGCGCATCCACCAGCGTCTGCGCCGGCAGCACGGCCTGTCCGGTGAGCACGGCGGGAAAGCGCCGGCCCTCGGCCGCGTCGCCGTCGGCCAAGGCAGGCCCGGCGCAGAGCGCGGTGAGGGCGGTGGCGGCGGCGAGAATCGTCTTCATGGCGGGCTCCGGATCGCGAGTTCGAGCCGCACCAGACCCATGGTCGATGACAGGCGATTGACCGGGCGGTGACCGCGCGATGACAAAGCGCATCGCGCTCACCGGGCGCCGCCACCCGGCGCGGCGGCGACAAGGGTCTTGCCTTTTGGGAGCCCTTATCTAGAAGTCCGCCATGACCCAGCACCCCGACACCATCCTCATCGTCGACTTCGGCTCCCAGGTGACGCAGCTCATCGCGCGCCGCGTGCGCGAGGCCGGCGTCTATTCCGAGATCGTGCCCTTCCAATCGGCCGAGGAGGGCTTTCGCCGGCTGAAGCCGCGGGCGGTGATCCTGTCGGGCTCGCCCGCCTCGACGATCGACGTCGATTCCCCCCGCGCCCCCGACGCGATCTTCGAGGCCGGGGTGCCGGTTCTCGGCATCTGCTACGGCCAGCAGACGATGTGCGCGCAGCTCGGCGGCAAGATCGAGGGTGGCCTCCACCGCGAGTTCGGCCGCGCCTTTCTCGAGGTGCAGAAGCCCTCGCCGCTCTTCGAGGGCATCTGGGCCGAGGGCACCCGCCATCAGGTGTGGATGAGCCATGGCGACCGCGTCACCGCGCTGCCCAAGGGCTTCGAGATCGTCGCCGCCTCGCCCGGCGCGCCGTTCGCCGCCATCGCCGACGAGGGCCGGCGCTTCTACGGCGTGCAGTTCCATCCCGAGGTGGTGCACACGCCGGACGGCGCCAAGCTCATCTCCAACTTCGTCCACAAGATCGCGGGTCTCGCCGGCGACTGGACGATGGCCGCCTTCAAGGAGCAGGCGATCGAGGAGATCCGCGCCAAGGTGGGTTCGGGCCGGGTGATCTGCGGCCTGTCGGGCGGCGTCGATTCATCCGTCGCGGCCGTGCTGATCCACGAGGCGATCGGCGACCAGCTCACCTGCATCTTCGTCGATCACGGCCTCTTGCGCATGAACGAGGCCGAGGAGGTCGTGGCGATGTTCCGCGACCACTACAACATCCCGCTCGTGCACGTGGAGGCGCAGGATCTCTTCATCGACGCGCTGGAGGGCGAACTCGACCCCGAGGTGAAGCGCAAGACGATCGGGCGCCTGTTCATCGAGACCTTCGAGGCCGAGGCGAAAAAGCTCGGCGGCGCCGACTTCCTGGCGCAGGGCACGCTCTATCCCGACGTCATCGAATCGGTGTCCTTCACCGGCGGGCCGTCCGTCACCATCAAGTCGCACCACAATGTCGGCGGTCTGCCCGAGCGCATGAACATGAAACTCGTGGAGCCGCTGCGCGAGCTGTTCAAGGACGAGGTGCGCGTGCTCGGGCGCGAGCTCGGCCTGCCCGAGCAGTTCGTCGGCCGCCAGCCCTTCCCGGGTCCGGGCCTCGCCATCCGCTGCCCCGGCGGCATCACCCGCGCCAAGCTCGAGATCCTGCGCCAGGCCGATGCGATCTATCTCGATGAGATCCGCAAGGCCGGGCTCTACGACACGATCTGGCAGGCCTTCGCGGTGCTCCTGCCGGTGCAGACGGTGGGCGTGATGGGCGACGGGCGGACCTACGAGTTCGTCTGCGCGCTGCGCGCCGTCACCTCGGTCGACGGCATGACCGCCGACTTCTACCCGTTCGACATGACCTTCCTCGGCAACACGGCGACGCGCATCATCAACGAGGTGAAGGGCATCAACCGCGTCGTCTACGACGTCACCTCCAAGCCCCCTGGTACGATCGAGTGGGAATGAGCGGATCTCGGACGGCCGGGGCGGACGCGAGGACGCGGGTCTGCGTTTCGGACGGATAGCCCAAAGCCCGAGGTTGCGCCGCGTCACAACCACTCCCGACCATGATCGAGGGAGTTGGGGAACCACGTCCCCGCTGGATAGGAATGATGGGCGCCCCCGTGGTGTGACGACCGCCGGCTCGCGATCGTTGTCGAAGAGTTGCTTCGCTGCGCTTGAGGGTTGCAGAGGGGCGATAAAAAATTATTTGTTTTGGCAGGAAAATATGGGATCGAATGATTGTATCGTAACTGAAATTTATTAATAATATTTGGTGTGCGATTAACATTTGCTTATGTCGGGCATGTCATTTCTCCGTGATGGATCGGCCTCGTCCGCCGCTCCGAACACTTGCGGGGATAGCATGAAGACGACGATGACACTGAAGCTCGGTGCGAGCTTTGCCGCCATTCTTGCGATGACCGGCGCCGTCGGCTATCTCGGCGTGCGCGGCGTGGCCGGCGGCGACGATACGCTGGCCCGCTTCCATGCCGTTCCCTTCCTGGAAGTCGACAACTCGCGCATGGCGCAGGGCGCGCTATCGGACATGCGTCGCAGCGTGATGCAGTCGATCACGCTCGACGACGAGGCTGCGATGGCCGAGGCTCGGTCGATCTACGACCGGTCCTGGGGCGAGATCGACCGGGGCATGGATGCGGTCATGGGCGTCCTCGACGACGAGGCCCAGGTTGCCTTCAAGGATCTTCGCCCCTCGCTCGTGGAACTGCGCAAGCTTTCCGACGAAACCTACGCCGCCGGGCTCAAGGCCAACGGCAGCGCGGCGCTGACGAGCTTCGTCGCCACCGAAGAGAAGCGCGCCGCCTTCGCCGAGAAGCTCGACCAGTTCGAGGCCGCCCTGCCGACCGTAGCGCGTGCCGACGCAGCCGTGACCCGTGCCTTCGACGCCGCGCGTCTTGCCACGCTACGTGCACAGCTCGACATGATGGGAACGATCGTCCTGCCCGAGGATGCGGCGATCGCGCGCTACAGCGCCGAACTCGACAGGGAGAACGCCCAGCTGCGTGCGAGCCTGTCGTCGATCGCCGCCGCCGCCGGCACCGCCGTGCCCGCCGACCTCGCGAGTGCCTGGACCGACGCCTTCGGCCTCATGCGCGAAAATGCCGACGAGGGGGTCGAGAACTGGACCGTGAAGGCGTCCGCCCTGCTGGACGACAAGTTGACGCCGCTGGCGCGCGCCATCGACAAGCGGCTCGACGATCTCAACGGGTCGGTCAACGAGGATGTGCAGCTGTTCCTGTCCTCGTCCCGCGACGACTACGCGAAGACCTCGACCACGCTGCTCTCTCTCGTGGCGGCCGCCGTGCTGCTCGGCGGGGCGGCGGCGACCTGGATGGCGCTCTCCATCCGGCGCGGGCTGAAGCGTGCGGTGCAACTCGCTGACGACATCGGGGCGGGCGACGTGTCGCAGCGGGTCGAGGCGAAGGGCAGCGACGAGATCGCCGACCTCCTGCGCTCGATGAACGCGATGAGCGTCAAGCTGTCGGAAATCGTCGGCGACGTCACGAGTTCGGCGGTTCAGGTGGCGGCGGGCTCGAGCCAGTCGGCGGCCACCGCCGCGCAGCTCTCCTCGGGTTCGGCCGAGCAGGCTGCGGCCTCCGAAGAGGCCTCGGCCGCGGTGGAGGAGATGACCGCGAACGTGCGCCAGAACGCCGACAACGCCGGCACCACCGAGAAGATCGCGGCGCAGGCGAGCCTCAACGCCGGCAAGTCGGGCGCCGCGGTGGCCAAGTCGGTGGAGGCGATGCGCGTCATCACCGAGAAGATCCAGGTGGTGCAGGAGATCGCCCGCCAGACCGACCTTCTGGCGCTGAACGCGGCGATCGAGGCGGCGCGGGCGGGACCGCACGGCAAGGGCTTCGCCGTCGTGGCCTCGGAGGTGCGCAAGCTCGCCGAACGCTCCCAGCAGGCGGCGCAGGAAATCGGCGCGCTGTCGGGCGAGACGCTTGCGGCATCGGAAGAGGCGGGTCAGATGCTGTCGGCGCTCGTGCCCGACATCGAGCGGACCTCGGAGCTCGTCTCCGAGATCTCGGCGGCTTGCCGCGAGCAGTCGGTGGGCATCGACCAGATCAACCAGGCGATCCAGCAGCTCGACCAGGTGACGCAGTCCAACGCCGGCGCCGCCACCGCCATGTCGGCCACTGCGGACCAGCTCTCCGCCGAGTCGGCACGGCTGGAAACGCGCGTCGCCTTCTTCAAGGTGCGGCGCGATGCGTCCGCTTCGGCGCCGTCGCGCCAGGACAGCGTCGACGTGTTGCAGGCGAGGGTTCAGGCCTTTGGTGCCACGCATGCGCCGAAGGCCGCGGCCGCCGCCCGCAAGGCCCCGATCGACGCCGGCTTCGACATGGCGCTCGACAGCGATTTCGAGCGCCGGAGCGCCTGAGCCGTTCACGTCTCAACCAGGCCGCCGGGCGGCGAGGCTCGGCCTCCGCTCCCACGACCTCTCCCCCGGATCCCCGCGGCCTTGCATGCGTGGCGAGCGGACCGGGAAAACCGTGGGGATGATCGTGAAGGAATGATCGGGCCGACGTCGTCGCGTAGAGCAAGGACGCGGCCGTGGCGGTGACGCGACCCGCCTCGACGAGACATTCGCGCGAGCGATGGATCGTCTGGCGCGGTGCCACGTTAAGCGCACCGGAGACCTCGGAGGGATGACCGTCCCTCGGCCGCCGAGAAGGGTGTAACCGTGGACGACAGGCTACGCCCGAGCGTCGAGGACGAGATCGACATTCCGTCGGGAAGCAGCCGGGATCCGTTCGCCTCGGCCGTGCGCACGACCCGGATGCCGATGGTGATCACCGACCCGAGGCGCCCCGACAACCCGATCGTCTTCTGCAACGACGCCTTCGTGGACCTCACCGGCTACCCGCGCGACGAGGTTCTCGGGCGCAACTGCCGTTTCCTGCAAGGGCCCGCGACCCGCGACGACGCCGTCGCGAAGCTGCGCGGGGCGATCTCGGTGCCCGAGCCCACCCAGGTCGACATCCTCAACTATCGCAAGGACGGCACGACCTTCTGGAACGCGCTGCTTCTGTCGCCGGTCTTCGAGGGTGGAGACCTCGTCTACTTCTTCGCCTCGCAGATGGACGTGACCGACCGCAAGCGATCCGAGGAGCACGCCTTTCTGTTGCAGCGCGAGCTCGACCATCGCGTCAAGAACACGCTGGCCACGGTCCAGACCCTCGTCGAGCAGACGCTGCGCCGGGCGACGGTGCCGACGGACGTCGCCGCGTCCGTCGCGGGGCGCCTTCGCGCGCTTGCCCGCAGCCACGACGTGATGACGCGCGAGGCCTGGGGATCGGCGCTGGTCGGCGACGTCGTGCGCGGCGCGCTCGACCCGCTCCACGATCAGGTGGCGGAGCGGCTCGAGGTGGAGGGCCCCGACGTTCGCATCAAGCCGCGCATCGCCACGATGCTGTCGCTCGCCGTGCACGAACTCGGCGAAAACGCGCGCCGCCACGGGGCGTTGTCCAACGCGGCGGGAACGGTGTCGATCCGCTGGACGGTCGCGGACCGGCACTTCCATCTGACATGGCAGGAGGCGGGCGGGCCGCCCGTGACGGCGCCGGCGACACCCGGATACGGGGTGAAGATCATCGAGCGCGTGCTCGCGGCCGAGTTCGGCGGCACGGCCGAGCTTCGATTCGCCGGGGACGGCGTCGTGTTCCAGCTCGATGCGCCCGCCGATGGCCTCGGCACGGAACAGTCGGAATGGAAGGTTCCCTGACGCCGCCCGCCTCCCCGCCCGCTTCGACGTAAACCCATCCGCAGTCTCGTCTTCGAGAGTCCCGTCATGACGCAGCCCGTTCTTCCCATCCCCGCCGGACCGGTCGCGCCCCCCTGCACCCTCGTGATCTTCGGCGCGGCGGGCGATCTCACCAAGCGCCTCCTCGTGCCCGCGCTCTACGACCTCGCCGCCGCCGGGATGCTCGACGGGTCGATGCGTGTGCTCGGCGTCGACCGGGCCGAGATGGACGACCGAACCTGGGCGAACGGGATCTCCCGCGCCCTGCACGACCTCGCCGCCGACCCCGGCGCCGAGTTCAACGCCGGCACCATCCGCGAGGAGATCTGGGGTCCGCTGCGCTCGCGCTTTTCCTACCTGCGCGGCGACATCACCGTTCCCGCCACCTTCGAGGCGCTGGGCCGCCGTCTCGAAGGCAGCGCCGTCTTCTACTGCGCCGTGTCCTCGCGCTTCTTCTCGCCGATCGTTCTCGGGCTCGGCCGGGCCGGACTGCTGGGCGAGAGCGAGGGCGCCTTCCGCCGCCTCGTGGTGGAAAAGCCCTTCGGCAGCGATCTCGCCTCGGCGCGCGCCCTCGACGCCGAGCTTCTCTCGGTGGCCGCGGAGAGCCAGATCTATCGGATCGATCATTTTCTCGGAAAGGAGACGGTGCAGGCGATCCTGGCGCTGCGCTTCGCCAACCGGATCTTCGAGCCCGTCTGGTCGGGCGAACATATCGACCATGTCGAGATCACCGCCGCCGAGACGCTCGGCGTCGAGGAGCGGGGCGGCTTCTACGAGCGGGCCGGTGCGCTGCGCGACATGGTGCCGAACCATCTCTTCCAGCTTCTGGCGATGCTCGCCATGGAGCCGCCCGAGAGCCTCGCGGAGAAGCCAGTGCGCGATGCCAAGGCCCGTCTCCTTGCCGCCGTGCGTCCGGCGGAGCCGGGCGATGCCGTGCGCGGGCAGTACGGCGCGGGCACGCTGAACGGCGAGGCGCGCCTCGCCTACCGCGACGAGCCGAACGTCGCGCCGGACAGCGCCATCGAGACCTATGCCGCGCTCAAGCTGACGATCGATGCGCCGCGCTGGGCGGGCGTGCCGTTCTACCTGCGCACTGGCAAGCGCCTCGCCGCGCACCGCACCGAGATCGTCGTCACCTTCAAGCCCGCCTCGCACCCGCTCTTCGCGGAAGCCGGCGGCGGCACGCCCGCGCCCAACCGGTTGATCCTCCAGATCGACGGAGAGAAGAGCGTGCGAACCGAGTTCCAGACCAAGCGGCCCGGCCCGGGATTGGTCCCGGCGTCGGTCGCGCAGGTCTTTCGCCACGACGAGTTCTTCCAGCGCACGCCCAATGTCGGCTATGAGACTCTGCTCCACGCCTGCATGAGCGGCGACGCCACGCTCTTCCAGCGCGCCGACTCGATCGAGGCCGCCTGGGCCGTGGTCGAGCCGCTGATCGAGGCTTGGAGCCAGGGCAGCCCGGAGCTCTACGCGGCGGGCTCGGACGGGCCGGCGGGCGCCGACGCGTTGCTGGCGCGAGGCGGCCACCGCTGGACGCCGCTCGGCGACGACCCGGACGCGCGCGTCGATGGCGGGCCGGTAGCGAGGCCCGCCGCTTGAGCGCCGGCTCTCCGATCGTCGACCCCGCCGAGGAGCAGCGCCTGCGCGAAGCCGACGACGCGGAGGGGCGCCGCCGCGAGCCTTGTCTCTTCCGGAGCCGAGGAAGCACCTCGCGCAGGGACGGACCCGCCTGGCGTACCCTGCCGCACAACCATGCCCGCTTGCTCGGCTATCGCTGGCGCGAGGATGGCATCACCGGCTTCTGCGACGTGCGCCAGCATGGGCGCCTCCTGTCGCCCGGGTTCTGGAACGGCGTCGGCGCGGTCCGCAGGGAGCGCTTGTCCGGCCTCGCCGACGTAAAGGGAAATCACGGCGAGGAGGTGAAGGAGATCTGGTGGAACCTCGGCGCCGCGCCGATCCATCCCGACCAGCGGCGGCTCCACCGCGATCCGCAAGCGCCCGTCCCCTATGCCGACTCCCTGGCCGAGGACACCCGGCGCCAGGGTGCGGACGCGCGGGAATGCGGGATCGAGGACAGCGCCGTCTCCCCCGAGCCGCGGTCTTTCGACGTCGAGGTCGCCTGTGCCAACGAGGCGCCCGGCGACATCCTGACCTCGCCATGAGCGTCGAGACGCTGATCGCCGAGTACGGGCTGCCTGCGATTTTCCTTGCGGCGGGGATCGAAGGCGAGACCGCCGCGGTGCTGGCCGGATTGATCGCCCACCGCGGAACCCTGCCGTTCCCGCAGGTCGCCGTGGCGGTCGCGCTCGGTTCGTTCGTCGCCGACCAGATCTTCTTCCTCTGCGGCCGCTACTTCCGTGATGCCGGCTTGGTTCGGCACCTCAGCGCCAAGCCGTTCTTCGCCCGGGCTCTCGCCGAATTCGACAAGCGCCCGGTGCTCTTCACCTTCGGCTTCCGCTTCGTCTACGGGTTTCGAACCGTCAGCCCCGTCGCCATCGGAACCACGCGCCTCTCGGTGCGGCGCTTCCTCGTGATCAACGCCGTCGCGGCCGCGACCTGGGCGCTCCTCTTCGTTTCCGCCGGCTACTGGTTCGGCCATGGCATCGAAGCGCTGTTCGGTCGTCTGAAGTCCGAGCACGCGCTTCTCGCGGGGCTGGCGGGCGCCGGATCGGTCGCGCTCGGTTTCGCCGTCTGGATGCGGCACCGCTGGCGCAAGGATTAGGGCCTTCGCGGCGAGACCGGGAGCATTGTCGTCGAACCTCAGATGGTTGAAGCGCTTCGCTGGCGCGGCCGAGGTCCAAGCGAGAGCACCGTCCCGATCGCGTCGCCCAAGCGATCCGTCCCGGCATCGGCCGAGGCATCGGGCCATGCCGGGGTCGGCTTCCACCGCCGCTCGGCGAGACACCGATCCCCGTCGATGCGGCCCTTCGTCCCGAACGCTGCGCGCGCCGGCCGACGAACGTCGGGACCGCTCGGCGGATGCGAGCGTGTCCCGGTCGATCTCGACCCATGGGACTCTCGGGCGGGGAGCGTCGAGGTTGGCCGAGGCGACGCGCCGCGTCTCAGCCCCCGTACTGGGTGTGGGTGACCGGCTCCATCCAGGTGGCCGCTGCGCCATCGACGACCTCGGCGATCGCGATATGCGTCATCGCCTGGCCGGCCTGCGCGCCATGCCAGTGCTTGACGCCAGCCGGGATGGTGACGATGTCGCCGCGCTTGATCTCCTGCCGCGGTCCGTCCGAAGCCTGCACGAAGCCGGCGCCGTCGATGACGATCAGCGTTTGTCCGGCGGGGTGGCTGTGCCAGTTGGTGCGCGCGCCCGGTGCGAAGACGACCGTTCCGCCGCCCAACCGGCCGGGGGCCGCCGCCTTGAACGTACCTCCGAGGCGGACGTCGCCCGTGAAGTTCTCGGGAGGATTGGGCTTGAAATCTTCCACCGCCTCGGTCGGCACGACCGAGATGCGCGGGGTGTCCTGCGCCAGCGCTGCGGCGGCGAGAAGGGTGGCGGATGCGGTCGTGGTTGCCATGAGCGTCATGGTGCCTCTCGTTGCTGGCATCGGATGAGAGTCGGCGACGGGATAAGTGTCGGCCTATCCGGGTCTTCACCCGCGCCTCGTCATGATCATCCGAATTTAGGCTACCCCCGTCCGGTCGATTAGGGTGCACGAACGACATGCACTTATGTGTGGAATCGATTAATCCGGTTCGCCGATGGACGACGCGTGTCCTCGGGCCGTTGCGAAGCGCCGCCCGAGTTCAGTCGCGATGGCGCAGCGCGTCCACCACGAGGCGGAAGGCGGCAGAGGGCTGGTGGCGGCTGGGATAGTAGAGGAAATAGCCGGGAAACGGGTCGCACCAGTCCTCGAGCACGCTGACCAGGGCGCCGGAGCGCACGAACGGCTGCACGTAATCGGCGGGCAGATAGGCGAGGCCCGCCCCCTCCAGCGCCCCCAGCCTGGCCAGCGTGTTGGAATTGACGAGAAGCTGGCCCTCGACGCGCACGTTGACGGCCTCGCCCGCCTTCTCGAACTCCCAGATCGCCCATCCGCTGGTCGCGGTGTAGCGCAGGTTGATGCAACTATGCGCAGCGAGATCGTGGGGCGTCGCCGGCGCCCTTCGGGCCGCAAAGTACCCAGGCGATCCGACGATCGCCATGCGCATGTCCGGGCTGATGCGGGCCGCCACCATGTCCTGCGCCACCGTGTCGCCGAGGCGCACGCCGGCGTCGAAGCGCTCGGCGACGATGTCGATGAAACCGGCATTGACGCTGATCTCGACGCGAAGGTCGGGATAGTCCGGCAGGAGCTTGGCGACGACGGGCAGAATGATGCCCTCCGCCGGCGTGTCGCCGACGGTGATGCGCACGGTGCCCGCCGGTTTGTCGCGCACCTCCGTCAGGGCGGCGAGGCCGGCCTCGATCCCGTCGAAATGGGGCGCGATGGTTCGCAGCAGGCGCTCGCCGGCCTCGGTGGTCGAGACGCTGCGCGTGGTGCGGTTCAGAAGACGCACGCCGAGCCGAGCCTCGAGTTCGCGCACGGTGTGGCTGAGCGCCGGCTGCGAGATGCCGAGCTCCTTCGCCGCCCGGGTGAAGCTGCCGGCCCGGGCCACGGCCAGGACGGCGAGGAGGCCGCCGACATTCTCGCGCACGGATTGATAATCCTCGTCTATCACTTCATGCGCGATCTAACGGGTAATCGGCTGTGGGTCCAGACGATAGGTGTCGGGGGCGTGCAAGCGCGGCATCGTTCCGCACGGCCGGCCGGCGCACCTCGAACGAGAGCGCCGCACCCCGCCCGCACCTCGATCGCGAAGGAAATCCCCATGTCGTCATTCCCCCGTTTCACCGGCAAGGTCGCGCTCGTCACCGGCGCGGCCAGCGGCATCGGCCGCGCCGCCGCCCTCGCGTTCGCGGCCGAGGGCGCGCGTGTCGCCGTTCTCGATCGCAGCGAGGATGCCCTGCGCGGCACCGCCGATGCCCTCGCGAAGGCGGGCGGCGAGGTGCTCGCGATCGCCTGCGACGTCTCCCGGCCGGACGAGGTGGAGGCGGCGCTTGCGCGTGTCGTGGAGCGGTTCGGCCGGCTCGACTGCGCCTTCAACAATGCCGGCGTCGAGAACAAGGCGACGCCGCTGCACGAGATCGAGATCGAGGAATGGGACCGCATCCTCGACGTCAACCTGCGCGGCACCTTCCTCTGCATGAAGCACGAGATTGCGCAGATGCTGCGCCAGGGCGGCGGGGTCGTGGTGAACACCGCGTCGGGCGCGGGCGTGCGCGGCGTCGCGGGCGGCGCCTCCTATGCCGCGTCGAAGCATGCGATGATCGGCATGACCAAGTCCGCCGCGCTCGACTACGCCCGGCGCGACATCCGCGTGAACTGCGTCCTGCCCGGCAACGTCGCGACGCCGATGATGGACCGCTTCACCGACGGCGACATTCAGAAGGCGATCGACCTCGAGCCGGTCGGCCGGCTCGGCCAGCCGGAAGAGATCGCCGAGGCCGTCCTCTGGATGTGCTCCGACCTCGGCGCCTTCGTCACCGGCGCCTCGATCGCCGTCGACGGCGGCTGGTCGCTGTGAGCCCCGGTGAAGAGAAGGCTGCACCCGAACATCGACAAGAGGCACCTTGGAATGCGCAAAGCTCCCGTCGCCGCCGTCATCCTCACGTTGCTCTCGGCAGAAACCGTCATGGCTGAAGACCGCATCCGCATCACGTCGCCCTGGGGCGAGGTGATGGCCGATCTCGCCGACAACGAGGCCGCCCGCGCGCTTGCGAGGATGCTGCCGATCACCCTCCGGATGAGCGACCATCTTCGCCAGGAGAAGACGGGCGATCTGCCGTCGCCGCTGCCGGAGGTGCCCCGCCAGCGCGATTTCTCGCCGGGAACGCTCGGGCTCTGGGGATCGGGCGACTTCGTGATCTACTATCGCGGCGGCCGCGTTCCCCGGCCGGGTATCGTGGTTCTCGGACAGGTTGATGGAGACGTCTCGATCTTCGACCGGCCGGGGGAGGTCGAGATCCATCTCGCGCCGCTTGCACCCTGACGCGCATCGGCTTGGCGGGCGTGGTCGTTGGCCGTCCCGGCCTTCGCGGTTGACGCGGAACCGCTGACGGAAGCGGGGAGATGTGTCATCTTCGCGCCATCACCGCGTCCGCGGGAGGGGCACGACCCCTGTGATCGAAGGAAGCTCGAGATGCCCCATGTCGTCGTGAAGCTCGGCGCCGGACGATCCGAAGAGATGAAGCAGGCGCTCGCCCGCAGGATGGCGGAGGCGCTCACCTCCACGATCGGCTGCGGCGAGGATGCCGTGTCGGTGGCCATCGAGGACGTGCCGATGGCGGAATGGACCAAGGCCGTCTACATTCCCGAGATCGAGCCGAACCTCGATCGACTTTACGTCAAGCCCGGCTACGGACGGACCTGACGGCGGGCACCAGGGGGCATTGGGGGCGCGAATAGGTGCGCCCCCGCCCGCACCGTCAGGCGACGTCCGGCAGATCCTCGATCAGCTTGTCCAGCGTGATCGGGTAGTTGCGGACGCGAATGCCCGTCGCGTTGTGGATGGCGTTGGCCACGGCCGCGCCGACGCCGCAGAGGCCGAGCTCGCCGATGCCCTTGGCCTTCATCGGTGAGGAGCGCGGGTCGGTCTCGTCGAGGAAGATCACCTCCTGGTGCGGGATGTCGGCATGCACCGGCACCTCGTAGCCGGCAAGGTCGTGGTTGACGAAGAAGCCGTGGCGCTTGTCGACGGCGAGTTCCTCCATCAACGCGCCGCCGACGCCCATGGTCATCGCGCCGATGACCTGGCTGCGCGCCGTCATCGGGTTGAGGATGCGGCCCGCCGCGCAAACCGAGAGCATGCGGCGTACCCGTACCTCCGCCGTCGCCCGGTCGACGCCGACCTCGACGAAATGCGCGCCGAAGGTCGATTGCTGCTCGGCATCGGTGAAGCCCTGGTCGAACTCGATCGTGTCTTCCACGGTGATTTCGCCGTCGGCGGCCGCCTGGGC
Organism: Aureimonas pseudogalii; assembly: GCF_014196835.1. Lineage (GTDB taxonomy): Bacteria > Pseudomonadota > Alphaproteobacteria > Rhizobiales > Rhizobiaceae > Aureimonas > Aureimonas pseudogalii. The sequence goes on along the minus strand of NZ_JACIEK010000001.1, from coordinate 962,194 downwards.
CAGCGGCACCGAGCGGTTGCCGGACCGCACCTCGCCCTCCGCGAAGGTGAGGTCGTCGGCCGAATTGAAGCCGAGCTTGGCGGCGACGGCCTCGCGTAGCTTGACGCAGGCCGCATAGACGCCGGCGGTCGAAGAGTTCGCACCGAACTGGCCGCCCGAACCCGCCGAGACGGGGAAGCTGGAATCGCCCAAGTTCACGGCGACGCGCGACAGGGGCAGCCCCATCATCTCGGCGGCCGTCTGCGCGATGATCGTGTAGGAGCCGGTGCCGATGTCGGTCATGTCGGTCTCGACGGTGACGACGCCGTCCCGCCCCAGCCGGACGCGCGCGCCCGACGGCAGGGTCATGTTGTTGCGGAAGGCCGCGGCGACGCCGACGCCGACCAGCCACTGCCCGTCGCGCACCTGACCGGGGCGCGGATTGCGGGCGTTCCAGCCGAAGCGCTCGGCGCCCTGGCGAAGGCATTCCACCAGCTGGCGCTGCGAGAAGGGCCGGTCCGGCTTCATCGGATCGACCTGCGTGTCGTTGAGCACGCGGAATTCGATCGGGTCGAGCTCGAGCTTCTCGGCCATCTCGTCCATGGCGATCTCCAGCGCCATCAGGCCCGGCGCCTCGCCAGGCGCGCGCATGGCGTTGCCCTCCGGCAGGTCCATCTCGGCGATCCGCATGGAGGCCAGACGATGAGCGCCGGCGTAGAGGAGCTTGGTCTGCGCCACGGCATTCTCGGGATCGCCGCCCTTGAGGTTGCCGGAGGTGCTTTCGTGCGCGATGGCGGCGATGCGCCCGTCCTCTCCCGCGCCGATGCGGATGCGCTGGATGGTGGCGGGGCGGTGCGTCGTGTTGTTGGCCACCTGCGGGCGCGTCAGCGCCACCTTCACCGGACGCCCGGTGGCCTTCGCGCCGAGCGCGGCGAGCACGGCGTCGGTGCGCAGGAACAGCTTGCCGCCGAAGCCGCCACCGACGAAGGGCGACATGAAGCGGATCTCCTCCTTGGGCATGCCGAGCGTCGTCGCGAGATCGGTGACGCCCCAGTCGATCATCTGGTTCGAGGTCCAGATGGTCAGTTCGTCGCCGTCCCAGCGCGCCGTGGAGGCCTGCGGCTCCATCGCCGAATGGCTGTGGTCGGGTGTCGTGTATTCGGCGTCGAGCTGGATCGGCGCCTCGGCGAAGGCCGTCTCGAAGTCGCCGAGGCGATCTTCGGCCGGGGCTTCGCCGCCCGTGTAGAGGGGCGCGCCGTCCTTCAGCGCTTCGAGATCGTAGCGTCCGTCCTCGCGAGCATAATCGACGCGAACGAGAGCGGCGGCCGAACGCGCCTCCTCGAAGCTGCGGGCCACCACCAGGGCCAGGGCCTGATGGTAGTGGTCGACGGCGGGACCGCCGAGCAGCTTGGCGACGTTGAACTTGCCTTTGCCGAGCTCGCCGGCGCTTTCGGCCGTGACGATCGCCAGCACGCCGGGCGCCTTCTGCGCCTCGCCGAGATGCAACGCGGAGATCCGACCCTTGCCGATCGCGGAGCCGACGACGTAGCCGTAGGCGGTGTCGGCGCCGAACTCGTGGTGCTCGTAGGCGTAGGGCGCGGTGCCGGTGACCTTCTGGCGGCCCTCGATACGCTCGTAGGGCTGGCCGACGACCTTCATCCGGTCGATCGGGTTCGTCGTGGCGGGTGTGTCGAACTTCATGGGATCAGCTCCTCGCCTGCGCCATCACCGCGCCGAGCGTGCGCTCGACCAGCGGGACCTTGAACGCGTTGTGCTCGCTCGGCCGGGCATCGGCCAGCAGCCGGCCCGCCGCCGCCTTCGCGCCGCGCGCCATCTCGGCGTCCGCCGCCTCGACGCGCCACGGCCTGGGCGCAACGCCGCCCAAGGCAAAGCGTCCCGTGCCGTCCGGCTGCACCACCGCCGCCACCGAGACCAGCGCGAAGGCGTAGGACGCGCGGTCGCGCACCTTGCGGTAGATGTGGCGACCGCCGAGGGGCTTGGGCACCGTCACCGCGGTGATCAGCTCGCCCGCCTCCAGCGCGGTCTCGACATGGGGCGTGTCGCCGGGCAGGCGGTGGAAGTCGGCGATGGCGATGGCCCGCGTCGCGCCGTCCGGCTTCACCGTCTCGACGACGGCGTCGAGCACGCGCAGGGCGACGTTCATGTCGGACGGGTTGGTCGCGATGCAGGCGTCGCTGGTGCCGACGATGCCGAGCTGGCGCGAATAGCCCTCGATCGCCGAGCAGCCGGAGCCCGGCGCGCGTTTGTTGCAGGCCATGTTGGTGTCGTAGAAATAGGGGCAGCGCGTGCGCTGCAGGAGGTTGCCGGCCGTGGTCGCGCGGTTGCGCAGCTGGCCCGACGCGCCGGCGACGATCGCCCGCGTCAGCACGCCGTAGTCGCGCTTCACGCGCTCGTCGCTGGCGAGATCGGTGTTGCGCACGAGCGCGCCGATGCGCAGACCCCCGTCCTCGGTCGGCTCGATCGTGTCGAGGCTCAAGCCGTTGACGTCGATGAGATGCTGCGGCGTCTCGATCTGCAGCTTCATCAGGTCGAGGAGGTTGGTGCCGCCCGCGATGAACTTGGCGCCGGGTCTGGCGCTCGCGGCCTTGGCGGCGTCGGCGGGCGAGGTCGCGCGCTCGAAGGTGAAGGACTTCATGCGGGCCTCCCGGCAACCTCGGTCATCGCCTCGGCAATGTTGGAATAGGCGCCGCAGCGGCAGAGGTTTCCGCTCATGCGCTCGCGCAGCTCGGCGTTCGAGGCTTCGGGTGTGGCCGTGAGATCGGCGGTGACGTGGCTGGGAATGCCGGCCTTCACCTCGGCGAGCACGGCGACGGCCGAGACGATCTGGCCGGGCGTGCAGTAGCCGCACTGGTAGCCGTCGTGCTTGAGGAAGGCGTCCTGCATCGGGTGCATCCGGTCGGGCGTGCCGAGCCCCTCGATCGTGGTGATCTCGTCGCCCTCGTGCATCGCGGCGAGCGACAGGCAGGAGACCATGCGCCGCCCGTTGACCATTACGGTGCAGGCGCCGCACTGGCCGTGGTCGCAGCCCTTCTTGGTGCCGGTGAGATGCAGATGCTCGCGCAGCGCGTCGAGCAGCGTCGTGCGCAGGTCCAGATCCAGCGCACGAGACTCGCCGTTCACGCGGAAGGAGACCTTCGCGGTGACGGGGCTCTCGGTCGGGGCGCCGGCTTGCGCTGAGGCGGAAGAGGGAAGCATCGTGGTTGCCACGCAGGCGGAAGCGCTGACCATCAGGTCCCTCCGGTTCAGTTCGAAATCGGTCGTTCTCGTCATGGCTCTTTCTTTCGTCGAGCGCTTCCGACAGGCCCTGTCCGCGCACAGGCGGCGGACGGGCCGGAAAGTGGGTCGGTGAAACCCGATGACTGGCATCGAGATTTCCGTCGTAGATTGAAACTAGTCTAAACTGGCGGGTTCATTACCCGTCGAAATCGAAATGCTCTTATATCGTGGGCTCATGAATGCGACGGGAGCGGGCTCGGCTCCCGTGTCCTGACGGCATCGTGTCCTGCGTTCGGGTTGATCGGGGTCGGTCGGCGCGTCCGAACGCGGGGTTTCAGGGGCACAGGCCGGGCTTGCATTTGCCGACGGCGCCCCCGATGACAAAGAGACTGTCCCGGCACCTTCGCCCCGGACGCGGCGTGCGGAGACGAGATGACCGAGAGCAAGACCCCTCCGCCGATTTCCTCGGGCATTCCCGGTCTCGACGAGATCCTGCGCGGCGGGTTGCCGCCCTCCAACCTCTACATGCTGCAGGGCGCCCCGGGGGCGGGCAAGACCACCGCCGCCCTTCAGTTCCTCCTCGCCGGCGTCGCGGCGGGCGAGACATGCATCTATGTCAGCCTCTCGCAGACCAAGTCGGAGCTGGAAAGCATCGCCCATTCGCACGGTTGGACGATGGACGGCATTCGCGTCGAGGAGCTTTCCGCCTCCGACAGCGTCAACGGCGCCTCCGACCAGACGATCTTCCAGACCGCCGAGTTGCGGCTCGACGAGACGCGCCAGGCGATCGAGCGGGCCATCGAGGAGCACCGGCCGAACCGCCTCGTCTACGACTCGCTCCTCGAGATCCGCCTCATCACCGGCGACACGCCGCGCTTCCGCCGCGAGTTGATCGGCTTCAAGGCGTTTCTGGCCAAGCGCAACGTCGTGGCGCTGCTGCTCGACACGCAGAACGGTCAGTCGATGAACGGCGAGGAGGTCGAGGGCATCGCCCACGGCGTCATCCGCTTCCACAAGTCGCTGGAGGATTACGGCGCGGTGCGCCGGCGGATCGAGGTCAGCAAGATGCGCGGCGTTCCCATCGCCGACGGCTATCACGACATGGCCATTCGCGAGGGGCAGGGGGTCGTGGTCTTCCCGCGCATCGTTCCCGGCGCGGTGGTCGAGCAGACCCAGCCCGAACTGATCAAGTCCGGCGTCGCGATGCTCGACGACATGTTCGGGGGCGGGCAGGAATCGGGCACGATCACCCTCGTCATCGGCCAGTCCGGAACCGGCAAGTCGACCATGGCCTCGCTCTACGCCACCGCCGCTCTGGAGCGGGGCGAGAGCGTCGCGCTGTTCCTGTTCGAGGAGCGGCTGGAGACCTTCTTCCGCCGGTCCGAGGGCCTCGGCATGGCGCTGCGTCCGTTCTACGAGAGCGGCAAGCTCATCATCCGCGACTTCAATCCCAACGAGATCTCGCCGGGCGAATTCGCGCAGGTGGTGCAGGGCATCGTCTCGACGGAGCGTTCGCGCGTCGTCGTGATCGACAGCTTCACGGGCTATCTCAACTCGCTGCCGCATCGCGAGAAGGCCGTTCGCGACATCCAGTCCCTCTTGAAATATCTGGCGCGGGCCGGCGTGCTGACGATGCTCATCGTCGCCCAGCACGGCCTGCTCGGGCAGAATGTCGGGATCGACGTCGACGTCAGCTTCCTCGGCGACACGGTGCTGCTGCTGCGCATCACCGAGCACGACGGGCGGCTCCGGCGCAACATCACCGTCGTCAAGAAGCGCCACGGCCCGCACGACCTCGACGTCCACGAGCTCTTCATCCGGAGTTCGGGGATCAGCGTCGTTCCCTACAACCCGCTTCCGGAAGCGTGAACGTTCCCCGGCCCGACGACGTCTCGGCGCTCGACCACGTACTGGTGCTCGCGCCCTATCGAAGCGACGCGGCGTATCTGGCCAAGATGCTCGACGAGCACGAGATCGGCGTCGACGTGGCGTCGGGCATCGCGGAACTCGCCGACCGCCTTTCGGCGGCGCCCGGCGTCCTCCTGCTGACGCACGAGGCGCTGACGCGTGCCGTGATGGAGGCCGTCGCCGCGCATCTGCAAGGCCAGCAGGCGTGGTCGGAGATGCCGATCGTCGTGCTTCTCGATCGCGGCTCGCCCGATGCCCGGATCAAGGCCGAGCTCAGCGCCGCCTGGCCACGGGCGCGACAACTCTTCTACAAGCGCCCGGTGACGGCGGTCGAACTGGTCAGCGGCGTCCAGTCGGCGCTGCTGGCGCGGCTTCGCCAGCGCGACGTGCGCGATCACATCTCGCGCGAGATCGAGCTGCGGCGCGAACTGAACCACCGCGTCAAGAACATCCTCGCCAGCGTCGCGTCGATCTTCGAGGTGACGCGTCGCGGCGCGACCACCCTCGACGGGTTCGCCGCCGACTTTCGCGGTCGGCTGGGCGCGCTCGACAAGGTGCATTCGGCCGTCTTCCGCGCCGAGGGCGAGGTCGTGGCGCTGTCGGAGATCGCCGAGCTGACCTTCGAGCCCTATCGCCAGGCGGGGCTCGAACGCATCGCGGTTCGCGGCCCCGCGATCCTGCTCACCCGCGAGGCGGGAACGACGCTGGCGCTCTGCCTGCACGAACTCGCGACGAACGCCATCAAGTACGGGGCGCTGTCGCGGCCCGAGGGCCGCGTCGCGTTCGAATGGTCGCTCGTCGGCGACGATCGGGCGGAACTCGCCATGAGATGGACCGAGAGCGGCGGGCCGCCCGTCGAGGAACCCGTGCGGGTGGGCTACGGCACACGCTATCTGCGGTCGGCGCTGAAGGCCATGCTCGGCCGCAGTCCGACGCTCGTCTTCGACCGGGCGGGGTTGATCTGCGAGGCGTCGGGGCCTCTTTCGCGGGTCGCGGGCAACCCCTGACGGCAGACTGCGTTGGTGGCGCATGAACGACGACGCCCCGCCCCGCCCCGCTCCCTTGCGCATCCTGCATGTCGAGGACAATCCGCTCATCGTCTTCCATGTCGAACAGATGGTCGAGGATCTCGGACATGCCGTGGTCGGCTCCTTCGACAGTTTCGCCGCGCTCCGTGCCAGCGGCGGCGAACTGGCGTTCGACGGCGCCCTCATCGACATCGACCTGGTGGACGGGCGCACAGGTCCGGCCGCCGCCGAATGGCTGCACGAGCGGGGCATCCCGTCGATCTTCCTGACCGGACAGGCCGAGGTCGCCGCCGACTATGGCCACCTTTCGCTGGCGATCCTCACCAAGCCGATCGACATGGGAAAGCTCGGCGAGGCATTGGACTTGTTGCGTGAGCCTCGGCCCGGCAAGCGCGCGAACGACGGCGCCGCTACGGCAGCGGGTTCGATGGGCGCGGCGCTCGGTCGCCCTTAGCAAGCCCGGTCTCCCTCAGTTCGCGCCGGGGCGCCTGCGAGCTCGCAAGCGCCCGCGCAGCTTTCGAAACAGGCCCCGCTCGCTGAAGGCCTCGAACATCTCTTCCGGCCCCTCGGGGTCGAGAACCTCGTTGTCGGCCAGCCATTCCTCGACCGCGTTGAGGTCCGGCGTCTCGTAGGGGCGCAGGCTCTTGCCCGGCCCGCGCATCGCCTCGATGGTCGCGATCAGCGATCCCGTGGCGGCCACCCGCTGCGCCACCGTCCGGGTGTCGGCGCCCAGGTGCTCGGCCAGAAGGTCGTCGCGGATCGCGACGATCGTCTCGCCCAACCCCTCGTTTCCGACCAGATTCCCGTCGATCGTCACGTCGCATTCGGTGTCGAGCCGCAGCGAGCGGTTGTTCATGTTGGACGAGCCGATCCTGAGGCTCCGGTCGTCGACGATCAGGATCTTGGCATGGACGTAGATCGCCTCGCCGCCGTCGGTGAACGGATGGTAGATGCGGAAGCGGCCGTGCCGGTCGCGTCGGCGCAGCGCCTCGACGAGGCGCGCGCGCGCCGTGTCCATCACGATCGGCTCCAGCCAGCCCTGCGCCGTCAGCGGGTTGACGACGACGATCTCGGGACCGTCCTCCTCGTCCAGTCGCTTGGCGATGGCCTCGGCGATGCGCCGCGAGGCGAAATACTGGCTCTCGGCGTAGATCAGGCGCTTGGCCCCGGCGATCTGATCGACATAGAGCGCCTCGATCTCACGCACGGGATCCTCGCCGGGCATCTCGGGCGCCGAGCGCGACACCGCCATGTCGATGTCGGTGAAGTGAGCGGGCAAGCCGTCCGGCCAGCAGGAGGGCAGATCCTCCACCGGCTCCATCGCCCGCCCGCCCGCATGGTGCCACCGATCGCGCGCGACCTGCGCCATGGCTTTCGCCATCGGGCCTTCGACGGCGGTGGTCGCGTCGTGCCAGGGCTTGTACATCGTGCCGTTCGGCCGGCGTCGGCGCGTGTCCTCGTGGCGGTGCTCGCGCGTGTCCCAGCGGTCCTCGGTCATGTCGATGCCGCCGCAGAAGGCGAAGCTGTCGTCGACCACGACGATCTTCTGGTGGTGCGAGCCGCCGAAGGGATGGGCGCCGTCGAGCTTGGTGTGGATGCGCGGATGGCTCATCCACTTCAGCACGGTGAAGATCGTCGAGCCGCGCGTCAGCGTCTTCAGCGCACCGAGATCCCATCGCAGCAGGTAGACTTCGAGTTCGGGCCGGTTGCGCGCCAGCCAGTAGATGAAGTCGCCGACCTTCTCGGGCGCCTCGTCGCCATCCTCGCCCCGCCCGAGCGTGATGCGCCCGTCGAAATCCCAGCCAACGAGGACGATGCGCCGGCGCGCCTTCAGCATCGCGGCGCGCGCCCATCGGAAATAGTCGTCGGCGTCGACGATCACCGAGGCGCGGGTCGCCCGCTCGATGCGCTGGCAGTTGTGGCCGGGCTGGAGCGGCGAGGCGCGCTCGTCCGGTTCGGCGACGCTTGCCGCCTGCAGGTTGTGAGTCGTCATCGCGCGACCCCCGTCGAAGTCGATTCGTGGCCGAGCCAGGCCTTGACATGGGCCACTCGTCCGAGCCGGAGCGCGGCGGTGGCGATCGGCGTCGCGAAGACGACGAGAAGAACTTCGGGGACCGTCCGGAGGACGGCGAGCACCGAGACGGCAACAGTTCTGCAGGACATGGGAACGCTTCACGCTTCGGGCAGAAGGAGGGAAGCGGCCTGGCGAAAGGTTGCCGCTTCCCGAGAGACGGCGGAGTGAGCCGCGCTCAGGGGAAATGGTCCTTCACGACGTTTCCGCCAAGGTCGCTTCGTGCCGAACCATCGGCTGGCGAACGTTTCTGTCGCCTGCCGAATTTCGTCTTCGTGCCCTGATCTGATCTCCGCCCATGCTGATCCTCGCCCATGGGGCCTCCGCGCCGTCCAGGCGAGACACCCGCCGGTTGCGGGAAGAACGGACCGGAATGTCGCAGGTTCCCTTGCTTTTATTGCGCTGCGCAAGGGGGCGGTCCGGGTCGACGGGGGGAGGGCGCAGGACCGCCCGACCTTCGCGCGAGAGCGATGTCCGCGAACCCGGATCGGAGTCCAGGTTCAAGATCCTTCGGCCCTTGCGCACGGCGTTCGCCAGTCGATCGTCAGTACGACTTCCTAATTCAGCGCTTGATCTCGCGACTCGCTTTAAACCGTTGTTGAGGCTGGCCGCATAAACTCCGATGCACCAAGACGACGAACCCTTTCTGCACCGACGGATGCTTGCATCGATGACCGGACATTCATGCATCTGGCCGCGCGCCCTGACCTTGCCGATCGCGCTGGCCTCTCTCCTCGGTGCCTGTGCGATCGCCGGGGCGAGCGACCTGTCCGCAGACCTTCGCGGGTTTCTCGCACCGGACTTCCTGCACGAGAAGGTGCAGGCCGCCGCCGTGCCGGCCTTCCTGCCGGCCTTCCTGCCGCCCGTCGAGTTGCGCTCGCTGCTGCGCATGATCCACCTCGTCGGCCTTTGCCTCGGCTTCGGCACCGCCATGACGCTCGACGGCACCGCGCTCGCGTGGCTGCGCAGCGGGCGTGCGCCGGTCCACGCGAGCGAACATCTCGAGGTCGGCGGACGCATCGTGCTCGTGGGGTTCGCCCTGCTCTGGGCCTCCGGCGTCGCGCTCACCTGGCTCGCGGTGCTGGCCGATCCCGCCTTCCTGACCAACCCGAAGATCTGGGCCAAGGTCGTCGTCGTCACGGCGCTGACGGTGAACGCCTTCATGCTGCACATTCGCGTTCTGCCGACCTTTTCCCGATCGCTCGGCCGCTCGATCGACGGGCGCTGGCGCAAACGCGAGCGCGTTTCCTTCGTCGCCTGCGGCGCGGTGTCCGGGGCGTCCTGGGTGCTGGCCTTCGCGCTCGGCGTGCTGCGCGAATGGAACTATGCGGCGTCCTTCGCCGCCATCATGGCGCTCTGGCTGATCGGCATGGCGCTCGCCGCGGCGGCGATCCTGCTGCTGATGCCGGCCGGTCGGGGCGCGGCCCGCTACGAGGGGCCGGATCGACGCGGCGCGGTGTGAGGCGCAGCCGTCACGGTACGCTCAAACCGAAATCCGCGGGGTCCTCGATCGGCCAGGCTTCGTCGCCGGCGGCGGGCGACGCGGCGTCGAAGACGAGAACCGCGAAGAGTGCGCCCGCAAGGAACGGTCCGAAGGCGAGCCGTGTGCCGCGCCCGACCGAACCGCCGACCAGCCGCAGCCCGCCCAGCCACACGAGGGCGGCGAGCGACGCCAGAAGAATGACGAGGGTCATGTCGGAGAGGCCGGTCCACAGCGCGGCGGCGGCGACGAACTTCACGTCGCCGAGCCCGAGCCCGACCCGGCCGCGCATCCGGCGGTAGACCCAGCGCAGCAGCAGCAGCAGCGACCCGATCGCGGCCGCGTCGAGCAGTCGGTCGACGAACTGCGCGGGGTGGAGCGCGATCAGCCGCGCAAGGCCGAGGAGCGCGATCGCGAGGTTCCAGACGTCGGGAATCCGGCGCTCGCGGGCATCGGTCACGGCGACCGCGAGGAGTGCCACGCCGAGCGCCACGAGAAAGGCCGTCTCGAGGCCGGCGTCTAGAGCGGTGCCGGTCGGCATGGGGACGTTCGCCTTATCCGTGCGCGGCCGGGGCCGGCCGGCGCTTCATCAGTTGCCGCCGCCCGACAGGTCGGTGTCCTCGCCCGATCCGCCGGGCTTGCCGTCGCGTCCGAGCGAGGCGATGTGGAAGCTGCCCGCCGTCGGCTCGTAGAGATAGGCGCGTCCCCAAGGGTCCAGGGTGCCGGTGGACTGCTTGAGGTACGGCCCGTTCCAGCCCGGCGTGCCGTCGCCCTGCGTCAGCGCCGCCAGCCCCTGGTCCGCCGTCGGATAGGACCCCGCGTCGAGATAATAGAGCTCCACCGCGCTGGCGAGGTTGCGGATCTGCGAGGCCGCCGTGTCCGCCTTGGCCATGCCGATGTAGCCGAGGACGCGCGGACCGACCAGGGTGCCGACGAGCGCGATGATGGCGAGCACCACCAGAAGCTCCACCAGCGTGAAGCCCGCCTCGCCCTCGGGGGCCGCCTCGTTCGTCCGCGTGTCGGCTGTCGGCTGCATCGTGTTCCCTCTCGGCCGCTTCGGCTCCTCGATCATCGCCGGAGACTAGCGGACGGCCTTTGCGATCCGGTGAATCCCGCGGCCCGAATGCACGGCAATCGCGCCGGTCGGAGCGGTCATCGGCCTCCGATGTCGAGCACCCTTCGCAACGAACCGCAGACGGGAGCGTCGTTGCCCTCGGTCTCGCCGGACGAGGGCTGCGAGAGCGGGCGCCACCAGCGCTGTACGCGGAGCTCCCCGGGCGTGTCGCCGTCGAAGCCGACGAGGGCTCCGCGCGCCGCCTTGGCGACGCCGCGAGGGTCGATCAGCCGAATCTCGACGCTGAACCGGCCGCGTTCGCTCGCGAGCTGCCAGCGGGCGAGGTCCGGCTGGCGCGCCGCGTCGGCGGCCAGCCGGGCGCGCGCGGCGACGTCCATCGCCGTGAAATCGACGCCGGCGCGCGGGTTCCACACCGTGAGCAGCGGCAGGATGCGAGCCAGCGCGGCGGGGTCGGCCGAGGGAAGCTGGGCGATCTCGCCGACATCGCCGAAGGCGCCGTTGCGCGGCCCCCAGGGCAGGCCCTTCTGCGCATATTGGGCGCGTTCGCCGACGCCGTTCGCCTGCGGGTCGTCATCGGGATCGCGAAAGTCGGCCACCTCGTCGGCGAGGCGCAGCGCGATCTGGCCGTCGAGCCCGGCAGCGGCGAAGACCGCCCGCAGCATCGCCACCGGCGCGCCGTTCAGATCGACGAGCCCGCCCTGGTCGACCACCCGGACGAGGAGGCGCGTGCCGTCGTCGGACAGCCGGCAGACGACCGGCGATCCGTCGACGGGCAGCGGCAGGGGTGCGGGCAGAGCAGGGGCGGGGGCGTTCGCGCCGGTGCTGCCCGCGGTCGCCGCGGCGAGAACGGCCTCGGCGTCGAGCGGGCGCCGGGGCACGGGGCGCAGCGCGTCGGCGACGAAGAGCGCGGCACCGTCGACGCGGGCCTGCGCGCGCGTCGCGACGCCGCGGTTGGCCGCCTGCATCGCCAGCAGGCGCGACTTCACGGCAAGGCTGGCGGCGAGCCCGACGAAGAGCACGATCACCACGAGCACCGTCAGGAGCACGAACCCGTCGTCGCCCTCGCCCTCGCCCTCGCGGCGCGCCATCCGGGGTCAGCGCACGATGCGCTGGATCGTGGTGGGATCGCGGTCCTCCAGCCCCAGCCGCGCCAGACCCTCGCGGAACTCGCGCGTCACCGCCTCCGCCTCCGAGCCGTTGCGCATCACGCGCGGCCGGATGAAGATCACGAGCTCGGTCCGCTTCTTCACGTCGGAGCGGTTGCGGAAGGCCGCGCCGAGCACCGGCACGTTTCCGAGCACCGGCACGGACTCGTTGCCCTTCTCGCGCGATTCCTGCACGAGGCCGCCGAGCGCGATGCTCTGGCCGTCGCTGACCACCACGGTGGTGGCGACCTTGCGCTGGCGGATGGTGGGCGAATCGATGCCCGAACTCGTGGTCCGCACGACGTCGCTGACCTCCTGCTCGATGTTGAGGAGGACGTGGCCGTTCGAGTTGACCCGCGGCGTCACCGACAGGATGACGCCGGTGTCCTTCATCTCCACCTTGTTGACGATCGGCGCGTCGATCGAGGCGCTGGTGGCGGAGGCGGTCTGCGTCACCACGGGAACCTGGTCGCCGATCTGCAGGCGCGCCGTCCGGTTGTCGAGGACGGTGAGGGTGGGCGAGGAGATGACCTTGACGTTGGTGATCGAGGCGAGGGCGTTCAGCACGACCTGGAAGTTCACGTCGCTGAAGAAGTAGGAGAAGCCCGGCGCCACGGCCGCGATGGCGCCGTTCGCGGCGTCGCTGAGGCGGCCCTTGCCCTTGCCGCCGTTGTTCTCGAAGAACCAGCGCAGCCCGAACTTCAGCTGGTCGTTGAGGGTGACCTCGGCGATCACGGCCTCGATCAGCACCTGGTTGGCCATCTTGTCGGAGGCGACGAGGATCGGCAGGAGCCGGTCGTACTGGGCCTTCGTGGCGACGACGATGAGGGCGTTGTTGGGCTCGTCGGCCACCACGATCATCTTGCCGGCCGCGGTCGGGGTGGCCTCGGCGGCGTCTTCCGGCGTCGCGGCGTCGAGGCTGGCCGAGCCGGCGGCCTCGCCGCTCAAGCCGACGGTCGAGCGGATCGCCGAGAGGCCGGACGCGACGCCGCTCGCGCCCTCGCTCGCCATCATCCCCTGCACGATGGTCGCCAGTTCCTTGGCCGGACGGTTCTCCACCTTGTAGACGAAGTTCTGGGTGGTGTTGGCCGAGGCCACGTAGTCGAGCTTGGCGATGTAGTCGCGGACCCGGGCGAGGTGGCGCTGGTTGGCCGCGATCACCAGGATGGAGTTCAGCTCGCGGCTCGGCACGAAGCGCACGGCGCCCTCGCCGGGTCCGCCGTCGGTGGAGAACAGCGCCTCCAGCTGCTTGGTGATCGCCACCGCGTCGCCGCCGCTCTGCAGCGGGAAGATCGCGGCGGACTGGCCGCGCATCCAGTCGACGTCGAAGAGGGCGATGGCCTCCTGCATGGAGCGGATCTGCTCGGCGGTGCCGGTGAGCACCAGCACGTTGCGGGCGGTGTCGGCCCGCAGCACGCCGCTCGGCGCGATCGGCGCCAGGATGCGCTGCATTTCGGCGGCCGAGATCGACTGCAGGGGAACGATGCGCGCGCCGTTGCCGACCTGGACGTCCCGTCCGTTTCCGAACGACAGGCTGCCCGTCTGCATCGGATCCTGCCCGGCGCTGATGCGGTAGATGCCGCCGGTCTCGACGATCGACAGGCCCTTGGCGGCGAGAACCGACTGGAAGCTGTCGACGAGCGCCTGCTTGGAGACCGGCTTCGATGTCTGCAGGGTCACCGTGCCGGACACGTCGTCGCCGAGGACGTAGTTGGCGTGGAGGATCTCGGTGAAGATGGCGTTCGCCGCCGTGCGGATGGGAACGTCGACGAGGTTGAGCGTCACGGTCTCGCCCTGATCCGTGAAGAGCGGCGCCGCATCGGCGCGCGAACCGCTGGACAGGGTCACCTCGGTCGGCGTCGGGCGGGACGCCCGGTCGAAGATGCCCTGGCGTCTGGTTCGCTGGCGCGGCGTGCTCAGCGAGCGCGTCGCCTCCAGTCCGGTGCGCACGGTGGTCGTCGGGCCGCCGGGCGGCGGTGGCGGCGGCGTGCAGGCGGAGGACAGGAGCGCCAGGGTGAGAAGCAGGACCGTGGCGGGGCGGCGTCCATCGACCAGTCCGATTCCGACTCGCATGGCGATTCCACTTTATCCGCACCTCGGGCTGCGAACCTGATCGGTGCGGGAGCCGACATAGTCCTCTGAAGGACAGGCCTAGCCCGGCAAGGTGGATCGAAGCTTGAAAGCCTTATCGGACAAGGGATTAGTTCGTTTCACTGTGCAATTTCGGCGGGTCGGCGACGGGACCGCGACGGGCCCGCGGGTGCCTCAAGGATCAGCGTCGGCTGCGCTTGTCGGCCACGGCGGTCGAGGCCGCCGGGTGGATCAGAAGCGGGGCGAAGCGCCGGCTGTCCTTCGGGGGAAGCTCCACCTCGATCCGAACGAGCGCGGGCGACTGACCAAGCGCGTGCCATTCGGGACGCCAGTCCGGCTCACCTTCGCCCTCGCCTTCGAGCGGGGCGTCGGCATAGGCGAAGCGAGCCGCGCGGATGCCCCGGATCAGCACGGTCCTCGTCTCGCCCGGCAGCGCGGCGTCGATCGCGAGATCGCCGCGCGCCACTCCGCGCAGCTCCACGAGGTCGAGACCGTTCTTGGCGGCGGCGAGCGAGAGCGTGATGCGCTGGATGCCGTCGACTTCGAGGACGGGATCGCTCGGCGCCAGAAACCGCATCGCGGCCTGCGTGCCGTCGAACGGGGCGGCGCCCGCCAGCGGCAGATCCGCCAGCGCCTCGCCGACGCTGCGCATCAGATGGTCGCGCACGAGGGCCGTCTCGGCGGCGGCGTCGATCCGGCCCGCCAGCGGCGACATCCGCCGCACGGCGTCGAGGCCCTGGCCGATCACGAGAGTGATGAGCGCCATGAGCGCCAGCACGACGAGGAGTTCCACGAGGGTCGTGCCGGCTTCGGGATCGTCGTCGCACACTGACGGGGAGGGGCACACCGGGGAGGGGCACACCGGGGAGGGGCACACCGGGGAGGCGCTCATCGGGGTGCGCCCGTCAGCACGAGGGTGCCGAGCAGGGGCGCGGTGGCCGGCGTGCTCTTGCCGCCGACGCCGACCGTCACCCTCACGAGGCGCTTCGCGCCCTCCGGCGGCGGGAGGCCGGCCCCCTCCACGGGCTCGACGAGCGACCACCAGGCGAGGCCGTCCTCGACGCCTTGCCGGCGCGCGGGCGCCAGCCAGGGCGCCGCCCGCGCGCGCTCGAGGATGCGCTCGGCGAGATCCAGCCGAGCGTCGCTGCGGGCCACCGCCGCGACGCTCGCGGTGGAGCCGCCGAAGGCACGCATCATCGCCAGCGTCACGAGGGCGAGAATGGCGAAGGCCACCAGCACCTCCGCCAGCGCGAACCCGTCCTCGTCCGAGCGCTTGGAGGGCGCCGCGCTCATGGCGCCGAGGCTCGCACCACGCCGGTGAGCCACTCCACCGTCAGGCTGCGCCGCGTCTCGCCCATGCGGATGTCGATACGCCCGCCGGTGGAGCGTCCGTCCGGCAGGAAGGCAATTGTGGAGCGCCCGCCCGCGGGGGAGGCGGCGCGCGCCTCGCGCGCGGTGGTGAGGTCGAGCGTCACGCCGGCGGGCAGGGGGACGGGCCGCGCGCCCGCGCGCTGCCAGGCGCGGCTCTCGCCGTCGAACACGAGATCGCGCCGGTCGCCGGCGCGAATGGCGTCGATGCGGGTGCGCGCGAGATCGGCGGCGAGGCGCTCGGCGGTGGCGCGCACCAGGCGCTCCGGCCCGCCGCGCGACATCGAGGCGCCGGCGATCCCGGCGGTCACCGCCAGGATCGCGAGGACCACGAGCATCTCGACGAGCGTGAAGCCGGCCTCGGCTGCCACGTCGGGTGGCACCGGGTTGCCGGTCACTGGGTCGCCAAATCGTTGACGGAGAAGATCGCGCTCATGATCGACAGGATCAGCCCGCCGACGACGAGGCCCATCAGCGCGGTGATGAGCGGGGTCATCACCGTGAACAGACGATCGATGCGCGTCCGCACCGTCTCCTCGTGCAGTTCGGCCGCGCGCATCAGCATGTCCGGCACCCGGTTCACCTCCTCGCCGGTGGCGATCATCTGCAGCGTCATCGGCGACAGCGGTTCGAGGTCCGACAGCGCCGCAGCGAGGCGCGCGCCCTCGGGAATGCGGCGCGCGGCCTCGGACACGGCATGGCGCACGGCGCGGCTTTTGGGCACCTGCCGCGCCGCGTCGATCGCCGCCGGCAGCGGCACCTGCGCGCCGAGCAGCGTGCCGAGGATGCGGCAGAGCCGCCCCATCTCGATGCCCACGAGCACCGGCCCCAGAAGCGGCGCCCGGAACAGCGCATCCTCGCGCGCCCTCGCGAAACCCGGCCGGCGCCACGCGAAGGCGAGGGCACCCACGGCACCGAGCAGCCCGGCGAGAAGGATCGGCCAGCGGTCGGCGAGAAGGCCGCGGAGCGAGCGGGTCAGCGCGATGATGGCGGGCGGGGCGACGTCGGGCTGGTCGAAGAGCGGCTCCAGCGAGGGCACGAGCACGGCGAGGACGAGGCCGACGATGCCGAGCGCCATCGTCAAGAGCAGCGCGGGATAGATGAGGGCCGAGACGACCGTGCGCCGGATCTCCTCGGCGCGGGCCCGCGACAGCGCGAGATCGGACAGGACCCGGCTGAGCGTTCCCGTCAGCTCGCCGGCTGCCGTGACCTCGATCACGTCGCGCGGGAAGAGCTGGGGATGGCGGGCCAGAGCCCGCGACAGCGCGAGACCGGACAGGACGTCGGCGAGGATCGCCTCGAGATGCGGTTTGACGGGATCGGGGGCCTGGCGGATCACCAGCCGCAGCGAGCGGTCGATGGTCAGCCCGGCGCCGAGCAGCAGCGACAGATCCTTGAGGATCGGCAGGAGATGGGCGCGCGACGCCCCGCCGCCGAAGTCTCGAGTCCAGAGGCTGGTGCGAGAGGAGACCGGCTCGAGCCGGGTGACGCGTGCCCCGCCGGCCGCGGCGAGCGCCATGGCCTCGGGGCGCGTCGCGGCCTCGACCCGGCCCGACCGCCGCAGTCCCTTGGCGTCCAGCGCCTCGAAGCGGAAATGCGTCATGCCCGGCCTCCCGCTGCCAGATGGACGCCGTTCGGCAGCGCGGCCAGGAGAAAGGGTTCGACGCCCATATCGACGAGGCGCGTCCCCGAGGTGGCGGCCGAGTTGGTGTGGAGCGTCGTCGTCTTGCCCGAGCCGGTCGGCCCGGTGACGAGCAAGATGGCGCTCGGCCGGTTCGCCATCGCGTCGATGCGCGCCGCGAGCGGGGTGGGAAAGCCGGGCAACTCATCGTCGCCGTCGCGGCAGGACTGGCCGAGCGGGCGCAGCAACAGCACTTCGATCTGCGGGCGCACCAGCACGCCGGGCTCTACGAAGCCGTGCGGCGTCGGCAAGGTTTCGAGGCGAGCGTCCTCCCGGCGATCGGCGATCACCGCCGTCGGCCGCCGCTTCGAACCCCAAACCCGCATCGACCGATCCCCCGTTGGCCATTCAAGAAGTGCGGAAGATGATTAACAATCCATAGATGCTCCCGCGCTACGCTCGATCGAAGCGAACGAATGTGGAGCGAGGCGTGCGTCGGGAAGCTGCAAGGGCCGAGGAGGCCGCCCGTCCCGATCTGGCGGATCGAGCCCGGCAGGGCTGGGCCTGGTGGGTCGACGAACTGCGCGCCATGGTGCCGCGTGCGCTGCTGGTGCGCTCCAGCGACCGCGCGGCGAGCATCGACTGCCTGCTTCTGCCGGACGGTCGCATCGCCTTCGATCTCGCCCGCGCCGGGCAGATGCCGTCGGCCTCGGAGGCTCGCGAGCCGGACGAGGCGGCGGCGGCCCGTCTGGCAGTGCTGCGTGCGGCGGCCCGGCGCCCCACCGTGCGCCTCTCGGTGCCGCGGGACATCTGCCTGTCGCGCCGCTCCGTGCTGCCGGTGCGCGCGCTGGCCCATGCCGGCGCCATCCTTCGCCACGAGATCGAAGCGCGGATGCCGATCGAGCCCGAGGGCATCCTCTGCGACTGGTATGTGGAGACCGAGGACACCGGGGCCGGGACGCTCCACGTCGTCCAGATCGCGCTGGCGCGCGCGCACATCGCACGCGCCGAGGCCGCCTTCGCCGCGGCCGGGCTGGCGATGACGCATCTGACGGTCGGCGACGGCGAGGCGCGGCCGGTGCCCGTCGATCTCGTCGGCCGGCACGAGCCGAGCCTCCATGCCGCGTTCCTCGGCCTGCCGCTTGCCGCCAAGCTGCTTCTGGCCGCCGCCCTCGCGCTGGCGCTCTACGCCCCGTTCGAGGCCGCCGGCCGGCTTGCGGGCGCGGCAGACGCGATGGCGCAGACGAGGGCGGGGCTGCCGAAGGTCGGGCCTGCCGCGGTCTCGGCCGCCGCGGTGGCCGATTCGCTGGAGGCGCGGGCGACGCGCCGTCCGCTTGCCGCCCTTCTCGACGAGCTCTCGCGCCGCCTGCCGCGCGCGGCGTCGGTGACGCGGCTCGACTATCGCGGCGAGACGCTGACGCTCGGTTTGACCGGTGCGCCGGGCGAGACCGCACGCACGGCCCTCGCCGGCAGCCCGATGTTCGCCTCCGTCACCGCCGGGCCGGACGACACGCTGGTTCTCGCCGTGGCGGCGGCCCCCGGAGACGCCCCAGCCGCACAGGAGACCGGACGATGATCGCGCGGTTGCAGAATGCCCCGCTGGCGCGTCGCGCCGGGGCCCTCGCGCTCCTGGCCCTCGCGGCCTGGATCGTCGTTCCCCCGCTGCTCAACCCTCTGCAGGGCTGGCGAGACGGGCGGATCGCGGTCGGCGAGGAAAGCGAGCGCCTCGATCGTGCGCAGCGGCTTGCGGCGCGCCGCGCCGCGGTCGTCGCTCTGGCCGACACGCCGGACGCCCCCTTTCTCGTCGCGCCCGATGCGGCGTCGGCGACGGCGGGCCTCGCGGCCCGCGTTTCTGGCGCGGTTGCGGGGGCCACCATGCGGCTCACCGCGGAGGCGTCCCCGGTGATCGACGAGCGTCCGGGCGCTCGCGTCGCGCTGCGCTACCGTTTCGAGGGCACGCAGGGCGGCCTCTACGCCTTCCTGTCCGCCATCGAAACCCGGCCGCCTTTCTTGCGCGTCGACGACCTGCAGGCCGTGCCGGCGACGGCGGGCGACGGAAGCATCGGCCTCTCCGGCAGCTTCGCAGTGTCCACCGTTCCCCTCCTGAGGCCGCAGCCATGACCGTCCGCCGTACGCTCCGTCCGAGCGAGCGCTGGTCGGCGCTCGTCTGCTTGTGTTCCACGGCGCTCGTCGCCCTGGCGGTCGGCGAGCCGCTCATGATCGACGGGGCGGGCGGGCCGGTTTCCGTGCCGCTCGCGCGCATCGTTCCCGAGGCGGCGGGCGGCGGCTCGTTCCTCTCCGGTCCCGTCTTCGATCCGCTGCGTCGACCGGTCGACGCTGCGACGGGACTCTTCGCCGAACCCGGGCCGATCGACCCCGCTGCGGCCTCGCCGCCGCCGCTGCGCCTTGCCGGCATCGTCGTGGAGGGGGCCGCGCCGAAGGCAACGTTCGCCGGCGTCGATTCCTGGCTGGAGGTCGGCAGCACGATCGACGGCTGGACCCTCGCCGCCGTGGAGCCGCGCCGCGTGATCCTCCACCGGGGCGAGGACACGAAGGTGCTCGACTTCACCGACGCCTTTCGGTGAGGCCGGGGGCGTCGGGATCGGTTCGGTCTTCGCCGCCGACGAAACGGAAGGCCGGGCATGCCTTTCCGTCTCCAACCGACCCACTACGGCACCGAGCCCTTCTACGGCTGCGGCGCTTTCAAGCGGACCGACGTTGCGAGGATGGCCAAGCGCTCAGCGCAAATAAAGGGGAGCTTCATCCCATCGACCGACGACCACCCGGCGATGCGCGAGATTTTTGTGGCCTTCGCGATCGAGGCGTGAACACGACCTGCTTGGTCGCGAACAGGAAGCGGCCTTTGAGCGGGGAGTGATCATCACGCCGTGAGGAGGTGGGAGCGTCTCATGCGCTGGCTGGACAATCCGTGCAACGAGTCGCGACGATCTGCGCCAACTTTTCGCACGACGCCACAGTCTCGCGCGGCATCAAAAACGCGTCAGATGAGCGTTCAACTAAACAACGAATCGTCGTTCATGTCTCGTGAAGTAGCATAAGTGGTGCGCCCGAAGAGATTCGAACTCCTGACCCCTAGATTCGTAGTCTAGTGCTCTATCCAGCTGAGCTACGGGCGCACTCTGCTCGGCGGGGTGTGTCACTCCCGTCCGGCGATGACGGGTTACTAGCCTTGGACGTTCGCGATTGCAAGCGGCTCCTGTCGCAAAAATGTTGGAAAGCGCCGTGCCGCGAGCGCAGGGCCGACGATCGCGGGGCGGTGTCGGAATGGGCGGCGCGCCGCTGGCTGGTCGCCTTTCGCATTGAGAGGCTTCTCTCGCGAGCGGCCGCCGGTACGCGGTCTGAGAAGCGCCGTCAGGGCGGCGAGATCGCGGGGGCGCCGGAATTGCCGGGCAGGTCGATCTCGAACCGGGCGCCGGTCCGCGTCGTATCGCAGAGGCGGATGCGGCTGCCGTGGGCCTGCACGATCTCGGCGGCGATCGCGAGGCCGAGGCCCGTGCCGCCGGCGCGGGTGGAGCCGCGAAAGGCCTTGAAGAGGTTCGCACGGGCGCCGTCGCTGAGGCCCGGTCCGGTGTCGTCGACGGCGATTCGCACGCCGCCGTCCGCTTGCGCCTGCGCTTCGACGCGCACGCGGCGCACGAGCGCCTCGGCTTCGTCGTCGCCCTCCACCGCCTGGATGGCGTTGCGCACGAGGTTGGAGAGTGCGCGGAAGAACTGTTCGGGGTCGACGTCGATCTCGAGCGCCGGGGGCACGGCATTGACGAGCTCGATGCGGCGCTCGGGCGCCACGAGCTGCATCTCGAAGATCTCGTCGACGAGACGCGCGAGGAGGATGCGCCGACGCACCGGCCGGCTTTCGGCGGCCTGCCCGTAGGCGAGCACCGACTGGGTGTAGACGAGCGCGCGGTCGAGGGAGCGGATGAGCACCGGTGCGAAGCGCTGCACCTGCGCGTCCGGCAGGTCCGACAGGCGATCGGACACGAGCTGGGCGGAGGCGAGGATATTGCGCAGGTCGTGGTTGATCTTCGAGACGGCCAGGCCGAGATCGGCGAGATGACGCTGCTCGCGCAGGGTGCGCGCGAGGATGGCCTGCATGTCGGCGAGTTCGCGCTCGGCGAGGCCCAGCTCGTCCTGCCGGCGGCTCGGCACGATCACCCGCGCGGGGTCTTCGGGATCGGCGGCGAAGCGCACCATGGCACCCGTCATCCGCCGGATCGGCCGCAGCAGGAACAGGCTGATCGCGCCGAAGACGAGGGCGCCGGCAAAGCTCGCGATGGCCAGCGACAGGAGGAGGATCGTGCGCGAATAGACGAGCATCGCCGCGCGAAGCGGGCGCTCGTCGATGACGATCTCGCCGGCGAACGAGCCGTCGCCGATCGGGCCGACGAGGCGCAGCAGACGATCGCCGCCCCAGACCAGCGTCTCGAAGGCGGCGGCGACGGCCTCGAACATGCCCTCGGCCGGCAGGTCGATCTGCTCGTCGACGGTGCCGAGATCGGCGACGCGGGCGAGGAGGCGGGTCGAATCGGGCTTGCGGATCGCGATGAGGCGCGCGTCGAGCGCCCGCAGGAGTTCGGTCTCCTGCTCGGGCGTCAGCGGCACGCCGTTCTCGCCGAACTCCGACACGAGCGTCGCCACCGACACCGTCTCGAGCTTGGTCTCCAGCCATTCGCGGCGAAAATTGGCAATGGAGGGCACGAAGATGAAGATTTCCGCGCCCATCACCGCCAGCGCCGTGATCGCGAAGAGCCGGATGGACAGGCGGCGCGCGAGCGTGGGGCGGTCCGTGCGGCGGTCCCCTTCGATCTCGTGCGGTCTCGTCATCGGCGGGTCCGGTTGGCTGGGGCTCGGCAGTCCGGCGGCGTTGCCGGTGGGTCACGTCCCGGTGAACATGGAGGATGGCGGCCTCAGCAGAAGAGGGCATGCGACGCAGAGGCGACGATTTTGCGGGAGGCGCGGTGAGGCCGTCCCGGTCCGCCGTCACCACTGAACGCAGCGTGGATCGCCGCAGGGGCGCCGATGGTCAGGCCGCCTCCGAGACCAAGGTATGCCGACACAATGGCGCGGAGCGCGGGCGGGGCGGGCCTCTCAAAGCCCGTCACTGATGGCCACGAAGGCTGCCGAACGGGCGCCTGCACCGCTGGGCCAGAGGCCGCACGGCGCTCGCTTGCGGGAGCCCGCGTCGGAGCGGCCGGGGCGCCGCCCGGCGCCGGGCGCATTGACTTTCGCCGGCAACCCTTTCTATAAGCGCGCCCAAGAGCGGATGCCGTGTCGCCTGGGAGTTCCCGCGCGGCTGCTTCGTGCGTTCGCACCGTGACCCGAACCCTAACGCCATTCAGAAGGCCTCGCGGCCATCCCGCGGGAGAACGACCATGAAGCGCACCTATCAGCCGTCCAAGCTCGTCCGCAAGCGTCGCCACGGGTTCCGTTCGCGCATGGCGACCGTCGGCGGCCGCAACGTCATCGCCTCGCGCCGCGCCAAGGGCCGCAAGCGCCTGTCGGCCTAAAACCGGCGAACGGGCGAGGGGCGCCACCATTCCGACCCTGCCTCCCGCACGCCTGAAGAATCGCGCCGAGTTTCTCGCGGCGAGGCGGGGCCGGCGCTTGAACGGCCCCTTCTTCTTCATCGAGGCCCTCGAGCGGGCGGACGATGCGCCGGCTCGGATTGGCCTCACGGTGACGCGCAAGGTCGGCAATTCGGTCGAGCGCAACCGGATTCGGCGCCGTCTGCGCGAGGCGCTGCGCGTCTCGTGCCGGGCCGACATGGCGAACGGCTTCGACTACGTGGTCGTCGCCCGCCGGGACGTCCTCACCCTGCCGTTCGCGACATTGACGGGCGAGCTGTCGCGTCGCCTCTCGAAGGTCAGGCCCAAGGCCTCGCCTGCGGACAAGCCTCCCTCGGGGACCGAATGATGGAAAACAGCCGCAACTTCCTGATCGCCATGGCGCTCTCGCTCGCCGTCCTGATCGGGTGGCAGTTCCTCATCGTCAACCCCCGCGTCGAGGCGCAGCGTCAGGCCGAAGTCACCCGGCAGGGCTCGCTGCAGACGCCGACGACGCCCGCTGGCACCGACCAACAGCAGGTGGTGGCGCCCGCCGGGCGCGAGAGCGTGGTGCCGACGTCGGAGACGCCGGCCGTCACCGGTCAGACCCGCGAGGCTGCGCTCGCGGCTTCGCCCCGCGTGCCCATCGACACGCCGGCGCTCTCGGGCTCGATCAACCTCCAGGGCGCGCGCCTCGACGACCTGCGCCTCAAGGGCTACCACGAGACGGTGGACGACACGTCGCCGACCATCGTGCTGCTGTCGCCCGAGACGATCGGCTCCAACGCCTATTTCGCCGAGTTCGGCTATTCCGGCCAGGGCGCCGGCGACCTGCCGGGCCCCGCCACGCTCTGGACGGCCGAGGGCGGACAGACGCTGACACCCGCGAGCCCGGTGACGCTCACCTATACCAATCCGCAAGGGACGGTCTTCACGCG
Organism: Aureimonas pseudogalii; assembly: GCF_014196835.1. Classification (GTDB taxonomy): domain Bacteria; phylum Pseudomonadota; class Alphaproteobacteria; order Rhizobiales; family Rhizobiaceae; genus Aureimonas; species Aureimonas pseudogalii. Next base: position 938,692 of record NZ_JACIEK010000001.1, on the reverse strand, counting down.
CAGCCTCTCGGTCGACGAGAACTTCATGTTCACGGTGGCCGACAGCATCCGCAATGCCGGCGCGGCGCCGATCACGATGGCGCCCTACGGCCGCGTCGTGCGCTTCAACAAGCCCGAGGTCGCTGCCGCCTACGTCCTGTTCGAGGGGCTTCTCGGCGTCTTCGGCGACGAGGGGCTGCAGGAGGTCAAGTATCACGCGATCGAGGAGGAGGGCCGCGTCTCGCCGCCCAAGGTCTCCACCGGCTGGCTCGGCATCACCGACAAGTACTGGGCGACGGCGCTCGTGCCCGCCGCCGGCGTCGGGCAGTTCCAGCCGAACTTCCGCTATTCGGGCGAGGGCCGCGCCTTCTATCAGTCGGACTATCTCGCCGACCCCGTCACCATCGAGCCGGGCGCCAGCGCCGAGACGACCAACCGCGTCTTCGCCGGCGCCAAGGTCGTCGATCTCATCAACGGCTACGAGAACCAGCTGGCCATCCCGCATTTCGGGCAGCTGATCGACTGGGGCTGGTTCTACTTCATCACCAAGCCGATGTTCTGGTTCATCGACCATCTCTACGGTCTGACCGGCAATTTTGGCGTCGCCATCCTGCTCGTCACCGTCACGCTCAAGCTCTTCTTCTTCCCGCTCGCCTCGAAGTCCTACCGGTCGATGGCGAAGATGAAGACGGCGCAGCCCAAGATCGCCGAGCTGCGCGAGAAATACGCCGACGACAAGATGAAGCAGCAGCAGGAGATGATGCGCATCTACAAGGAGGAGAAGATCAATCCGGCGGCGGGCTGCTGGCCCGTGCTGATCCAGATCCCGGTCTTCTTCGCCCTCTACAAGGTGCTCTACATCACGATCGAGATGCGGCACGCGCCGTTCTTCGGCTGGATCCAGGATCTGGCGGCGCCCGATCCGACGAGCGTCTTCAACCTCTTCGGGCTGATCCCGGTGACGCTGCCGCACCTCCTGATGGTCGGGATCTGGCCGATCCTCATGGGCATCACGATGTTCGTGCAGATGCGCCTCAACCCGACGCCGCCGGACCCGGCGCAGCAGATGATCTTCACCTGGATGCCGGTGATCTTCACCTTCATGCTGGCCTCCTTCCCCGCCGGCCTCGTGATCTACTGGACCTGGAACAACACGCTCTCGATCGCCCAGCAGACGGTGATCATGAAGCGCGCCGGCGCCAAGATCGAGCTTTGGGACAATCTGCGCGACACGTTCCGGCGGAAGAAGAAAGAGGCCTGAGGGCCCGAGCTTCGTCGCATTGCGATCACGGCCCGCTTCCCCGAGGAGCGGGCCGTTCCCGTTCGCGCCGAGACGATCGGCCGAACTCCGCCGCCGTTGGACGGTGCGCCCCGTCCCGTGTTAGGCACCCCGATGCCCCAAGGTCCTGATCCCCGCATGATCCACCCGGTGCCCGAGCACCAGCGGATCGTCTTCCTGAAGCCGCTGATCGACAGCCCCCGCATCGAGATCGGCGAGTACACCTATTACGACGATCCCGACGCCGCGCTCGACTTCGAGCGGCGCAACATCCTCCATCATTACGAGTTTCTCGGCGACAAGCTCATCGTCGGCCGCTTCTGCGCCTTCGCCACCGGGGTGCGCTTCGTGATGAACGGCGCCAACCACGCAATGACCGGCCTCTCGACCTACCCGTTCAACATCTTCCGCTTCGGATGGGAGGAGACGTTCGACATGGAGACGATCCGCGCCGGGCTGAAGGGCGACACGGTGGTCGGCCACGATGTCTGGATCGGGTCGGGCGCGACGATCATGCCGGGCGTGCGCATCGGCGACGGGGCGATCGTCGCCGCCGAGAGCGTGGTGACGCGCGACGTCGCGCCATACGCGATCGTCGGTGGCAATCCGGCGGAGGAGCGGCGCTTGCGCTTTGCGCCCGAGATCGTCGAGCGGCTGCTCGCGGTCGCCTGGTGGAACTGGCCGATCGAGCGGATCTCGGCCAACCTCGCCGCCATTCGCGGCGGCGAGATCGACGCGCTGGAGAAGGCGGCATGACCGAACGCAGGATTTCCGCCGTTCCCGGCCCCGAGAACCCGGAGGCCGACACGCGGCTCTTCTTCGCGCGGCCCTGGGTCTTCATCCGCGGCGTGCCGTCGATGAAGTTCCTGCCGCCCGAAGGCCCGCCCGAGGTCGCCTTCGCCGGGCGCTCCAACGTCGGCAAGTCCTCGCTGATCAACGGGATCGTGTCGCAGAAGGGGCTGGCGCGCACCTCCAACACGCCGGGCCGCACGCAGGAGCTCAACTATTTCGTGCCCGACGGCTTCACCGGCGAGGGCGACGACCTGCCCCCGATCGCGCTCGTCGACATGCCCGGCTACGGCTACGCCAAGGCGCCGAAGGAGCAGGTGGACGCCTGGACGAAGCTCGTCTTCGATTACCTGCGCGGGCGCGCCACGCTGAAGCGCGTCTTCGTGTTGATCGACGCGCGCCACGGCATCAAGAGCAACGATCAGGACGTGATGGCGCTGCTCGACAAGGCGGCGGTGTCCTACCAGATCGTCTTGACGAAGGCCGACAAGATCTCGGCGCTGGCGCTGCCCAAGCTCGAGGCGGCGACGCGCGAGCTCATCCGCAAGCGCCCGGCCGCCTTCCCCGAGATCATCGCCACCTCGTCCGAGAAGGGCGAGGGGCTCGACCGCGTTCAGGCCGTGATCGCGGACTTCGCGCGCGAGGGCTGACCCGCCGCGCCGGGCACGCCGTAGCCTGCCATGAAGAGGCGCACCGCGGCATCGACGGTGGCCTCGATCTCGGCCGGGGTCGCCGGCGGCGCCTCGTCGTCGAAGAAGCGGCGCCGTAGAAGGCCCGCCGTCGTCAGCTCGACGAACTGCGCGGCCGCGAGTTCGAGATCGTCGATGCGAAGCGTTCCCGCGGCGCAGGCGCGAGCGAGGAAGTCCGAGACCATCGCGAGGCCGCGGGCGGGGCCATGGCGATAGAATTCGCGCCCGAGATGGGGCATGCGCGCAGCCACCGCGATCACCGTACGCTTGGCATGCATGCCCTCGGGGGAGAGCACCAGCGTGGCGAGGCGCCGGCCGAACAGCGCCAGCGTTCGGGCGGGCTGGTCGGCCTCGCCGAGCAAGGCCTCCACCTCGGAGAAGTAGCGCGCGCGCTCCTCCTCGATCAGCGCCCGGAACAGGTCCTCCTTCGAGCGGAAATAGACGTAGAGCGTCGACTTCGAGACGCCGGACTCGCGCACGACGTCGTTCATCGACGCGCGATCGAAGCCGAGCGTGACGAAGACGCGGCGCGCGCCCTCGAGAATCTGACGGCGCTTCGCCGGGTCTTCGCCTGCGGCGCTGCGCACTTCGGTGAGCGCGGCGGCGGCGAGCGGGACCGAGCAGATCGGGATGGTGTGCGATGTCGCTGGCGCGGCCAAGTTACGGTGTCCTTCGGCTTTGCAAATTAATGTGAGGCCGGCGCCCCCGTCCATCTTGCACTGCACCGACCATCCCGCTAAGTCAACATCGAACCGAACGGTTCGGTTCGATCGAGGTCCCGTGCCATGCCGAAGTCCGCTCCCAAGACCGACACGACCGCCGATGCGACCAAGGGGGGCGCGACCGCGGCTGGCGATCGCGAAGCGCCGAAGCTCGAAGTCGTCTCGCGCAAGGGAACCGAGGCGGAAGCCAAGGCTCCGGTGGCTGCACCCGTGGCGGACGCGTCCGTCAAGTCCGCGAAGAAGAAGGGCGGAGGCTTCAAGAAGCTTCTTCTCTCCTGCGTCGTCCTCGCGGCAATCGGCGGCGGCGCCTGGTACGGGCACCAATGGTGGATCGACGGTCGCTTCCTCGTGACGACGGACGACGCCTACATGGCCGCCGACATGGCGATCATGGCGCCGAAGATCACCGGCTACGTCCAGTCCGTGCCGGTCACCGAGAACCAGACCGTGGTGGCGGGTCAGCCGATCGTCGAGATCGACCCCGGCGACTACCAGCTGGCGCTGCGCTCGGCGGAGGCCAAGATCGACACGCAGAACGCCGCGATCGATCGCATCCGTGCCCAGCGCGCCGCGGCCGACCAACAGGTGGTGCAGGCCGAGGCCGACAAGGTGGCCGACGTGGCTGCGCTCTCGCAGACCGATCTCAACCTGCGGCGGGCCGAAAGCCTCGTGCGCTCCGGTGCAGGGGCGCAGGCCCCCCTCGATGCCGCGCGCTCGGCGCAGGCCGAGGCGCAGGCCAAGGTCGCCGGCGCGGATGCCGCTATCGCCTCGGCGAAGGCGCAAGGGGCGGTGCTCGACGCCCAGATCAAGGAAGCCCAGGCGATCATGGGCGAACTCGTGGTTGACCGCGATCAGGCGGCGCGCAACCTTTCCTTCACCACGCTGCGCGCGCCCTATGATGGCGTCGTCGGCAACCTGTCGGTGCAGCCGGGCGATCTCGTGTCGCCGACGCGCCGTCTCGCCGCGATCGTGCCGCTCGATAAGGTCTTCGTCGACGCGAACTTCAAGGAGACGCAGCTTCACGAGATCGCCGTCGGGTCGCGGGCGCGCGTCGAGGTGGATGCGCTGCCGGGCGTCGAGGTCTCGGGTACCGTGGTCTCGCTGGCGCCGGCGTCGGGTTCGGTCTTCTCGCTTCTACCGGCCGACAACGCCACCGGCAACTTCACCAAGATCGTGCAGCGCGTGCCCGTGCGCATCGCCATCGATGCGGACGACGCGCATTCCGGCAAACTGCGGCCTGGCCTGTCCGTCACGGTGTCAGTGGACCAGCGCACCGCGCCGGGCGCTGCCCCTGTCGCACGCTGAAGGCTGCGCCGCGCCGGCCATCGGGGTCGGCGAGGCCATGAACGAAGCATCGACGTCACGCCGGGTTCGCCCGGCCTGACGCCCCATCGCATGTGCGGGTCTCTTGGCCGCATGCGCGACCCAACGCCGGCCCGTTCGCGACCGGGGAGGCCTTGAAGCCCATGTCCAGCACCACCGCCGGCTCGCCTCCCGCCGCCGCCCCGCCGGCCGCTTCGGCCTCCGACACCATTCCCATGCGCCGCATGCTGGCCTTCATGGCCATGGTGTTCGGCATGTTCATGGCCATTCTCGACATCCAGATCGTGTCGGCCTCGCTCGCCGAGATCCAGGCCGGCCTCTCGGCCTCGACCGACGAGATCGCCTGGGTGCAGACGGCCTATCTCATCGCCGAAGTCATCATGATCCCGCTCTCCGGGTTTCTCGCCCGGATGCTCTCGACGCGCGTCCTCTTCACGCTCGCGGCGGCAGGCTTCACGGCCTCCTCGGCGCTCTGCGCCACCGCCACCAACATCGACCAGATGATCGTCTACCGCGCGCTGCAGGGCTTCATCGGCGGCGGCATGATCCCCTCCGTCTTCGCCGCCGCCTTCACGATCTTTCCACCCTCCAAGCGCGCCATCGTCTCGCCGATGATCGGGCTCGTGGCGACGCTGGCGCCGACCATCGGACCCACCGTCGGCGGCTATCTCAGCCACGCCCTGTCGTGGCACTGGCTCTTCCTCGTCAACGTGCCCTTCGGCATCGTGGTGGCGATCGCGGTCTGGAACCTCGTCGATTTCGACAAGCCCGACCTCTCGCTGTTCAAGAAGTTCGACTGGTTCGGCCTCCTCGGCATGGCGGCGTTTCTCGGTTCGCTCGAATACGTGCTGGAGGAGGGCCCGCTCGACGACTGGTTCGAGGACCGGGTGATCGTTGTGATGACGGTGATCCTCGTGGTCGGGGCGCTGCTCTTCCTCTGGCGCGCCTTCACGGCGAAGGAGCCGATCGTCGATCTCACGGCCTTCGCCAACCGCAACTTCGCCTTCGGCTCGCTCTTTTCGTTCGTCATGGGTGTCGGGCTCTACGGCCTCACCTACCTCTATCCCGTCTATCTCGGCCGGGTCCGCGGCTACGATTCGCTGATGATCGGCGAGACCATGTTCGTCTCGGGTCTCGCCATGTTCTTCACCGCGCCGCTCTCCGGCATTCTGTCGAAGAAGCTCGATCCGCGCGCGATGATGGCGATGGGCTTCGTCTCCTTCGGCATCGGCACCTGGCTGATGAGCGGCATCACGCACGACTGGGACTTTCGCGAGCTCTTCATCCCGCAGATCCTGCGCGGCTTCGGGCTGATGATGGCGATGGTGCCGATCAACAACATCGCGCTCGGCACGCTCTCGCCGCAGAAGATGAAGGGCGCCTCGGGCCTCTACAATCTGACCCGCAATCTCGGCGGCGCGGTGGGCCTCGCCGTCATCAACACGATGATCAACGACCGGACCGCGCTCCACTACGACCGTCTGGTCGAGCGCGTGCGCTGGGGCAGCCAGATCGCCGAGGACCGGATCGACCAGACGGCGGCCAGTCTTTCCGCCAACGGCCTCGATGGCGCGAGCGCGGCGATCGGCCAGATGGTGTCGATGGTGCGGCGCGAGGCCAGCGTCATGGCCTTTTCCGACGTCTTCCTGGCGCTGACCGTGCTCTTCGTCGGTCTGTGCGCCCTCTCGATCTTCATCCGCAAGCCCGAGACCGGCGTGAAGGTCGACGCGCACTGACGACCAGCGTCGGCTCTACTTCGTTGTCTGCCGCATTGTCCGGACGCGAAAGCCAACACGGCTTTCACTGGGAATGCTCTAGCGGCGGCGCAGGTCGTCCAGCTTGTCGCGGATGCGCCGGTAGAGGTCTCGATAGGCGTCGAGGATCTGGCCGCGGCTGCCGTTGACGGCGGAGGGGTCGGGCATCGGCCAGAACTCGACGGCGGTGGCGTCGGTCTCGGTGGCGCTCATCGCCGCGTGGTGCGCCTCGGGCGAGAGCGTCACGATGAGGTCGAAGAACCCGTCCTCGAGATCCTCGTATTTCTGCGGCTTGCGGTCGCCGAGCGACAGGCCTTCCTCGCCGAGAATGACGTCGACGAACGGGTCGCGCTCGCCGTCCTTGACGCCGGCGGACGCGACGTAGACCGACGCGGGCAGCACCGAACGCGCGATCGCCTCGGCCATCGGCGAGCGGATCGAGTTCATCCCGCAGACGAAGAGGATCGAGTGGGGATGGTCCGCGCTCAACGAGGCGCCTCGCTCGCGCTGGTCGCGGATGGTCGAGTGGTGTCGTGCCGCATGCCCGAAATCCCCGCCGCTCTCAATTGCGCCGATGCAGCACGCAGATCAGCGTGAACAGCCGGCGCGCCGTATCCTTGTCGAGCTCGATCTTTCCCGCAAGCCGCTCGCGCAGGAGCTCGGAGCCATCGTCGTGGATGCCCCTTCGCCCCATGTCGATCGCCTCGATCTGCGAGGGCGTCGAGCTGCGGATCGCCTCGTAATAGCTGTCGCAGATCAGGAAATAGTCCCGGATCACGCGCCGGAAGGGCGTCAGCGAGAGAATGTGAACGGCGACCGGGGCGCCCGCCTCATCGGCGATGTCGAAGACGAGGCGCCGCTCGGCGAGCGCCAGCTTCAGACGGTAGCGCCCGTCCTCGCGGCCGGGCAGGCCGAACCGGTTCTCCTCGATGAGATCGAAGATCGCCACCGCCCGCTCGTGCTCGATGTCGGGCGATGCCCGGCCGATCGAGTCGTCGAGGTCGATGGCGATCAGCGTTCCGCCGGTGCTCATCCCGCATCCCCTGCGAGGTTGAGGCGCACCGAGACCGATCGCCCGTGCGCATCCAGTCCCTCGACGCGGGCGAGCTCGATGGCGGCGGGCCCGAGCGCGCGCAGTGCTTCAGTCGTCAGCTTGAGGATCGAGGTGCGCTTCACGAAGTCGAGCACCGAGAGGCCGGAGGAGAAGCGCGCCGAGCGCGCCGTCGGCAGCACGTGGTTGGAGCCGCCGACATAGTCGCCGATCACTTCCGGCGTGTGGCGCCCGAGGAAGGCGGCGCCGGCGTTGCGGATGAGCGCGAACAGCGCCTCCGGGTCGTCGGTGGCGATTTCCAGGTGCTCGGCGGCGATGCGGTCGGCGAGCGCGGGAGCCTCGGCCAGGAGATCACCGACGACGATCACGGCCCCGAACGCCTCCCAGCTGGCGCGCGCCGTCTCCTGGCGCGACAGCCGGGCGAGCTGGCGCTCCACGGCCCGCTCCACCGCGTCGGCGAAGCCGGCGTCGTCGGTGAGGAGGATCGACTGCGCGGCGCGGTCGTGCTCGGCCTGCGCGAGGAGGTCGGCGGCGATCCAGTCGGGGTCATTGGCGCCGTCGGCGATCACCAGCACCTCCGAGGGGCCGGCGATCATGTCGATGCCCACGGTGCCGAAGACCTGGCGCTTGGCCGAGGCGACATAGGCGTTGCCGGGACCGACGATCTTGGCGACGGGGGCGATCGTCTGCGTGCCGAAGGCAAGTGCGGCGACGGCCTGCGCCCCGCCAATCCGGTAGATCTCGCCGACCCCCGCGATCCGCGCGGCGGCGAGCACCAGAGGGTTGAGCGCGCCGCGCATCGCCGGCACCACCATGGCGATGCGCTCGACGCCGGCGACCTTGGCGGGCACGGCGTTCATCAGCACCGAGGACGGGTAGCTCGCCGCGCCGCCGGGCACGTAGAGCCCGACCGATTCCACCGCCGTCCAGCGGCTGCCGAGTTCGGCGCCGATCGCGTCGGTGTAGCGGTCGTCCTGCGGGCGCTGGCGCTCGTGATGGCGGGTGATGCGCTCGTGCGCCAGTTCCAGCGCCTGCAGCGTCTCGGGCGCGGTGGCGCGGTAGGCCGCTTCGATCTCGTCCGCCGGGACGCGCATCGTCTCGGGCGTCAGCTCCAGCGCGTCGTAGCGCGCGGTCAGCTCGATGAGCGCGGCGTCGCCGCGCCGGCGCACGTCCGCGAGGATCGCCCGCACGGCATCCTCGACGTCGAGCGAGGCCTCGCGCTTTCCCGCCAGGAGATCGCGGAATCGCGGCTCGAAATCGTCGGATGCGCTGGACAGCCTCTGGGGCACGGCGTCGGGTCTCCTCGGGGCCGCCCGGCGGGCAGCGGTCGGCAGGCGGCGTCAGATCCGGTGGTCGGGCCGGGCGTCGGTGCTCCAGCGGGCGCCGAGATCGGCGAGCTGGGCCTCGATGCATTCGACGTCGAGCCTTATCGCGGCACCGCCGGCGAACACAAGGTCGATCGTGCCCGAGGGCGCCTGCGTCTCCGCCCATTGCAGCGAGAGGAGCGCCAGCACCTCGTCGGGGTCGCTCATCGACAGGCCGGTGCGCTTCACCGCCAGCACCCGGTCGAAATGCAGCACCGAGCGGCGGCGCTCGTAGCTGGACTTGAAGCGGAAGAGGCCACGCGGCGGCGCCTTCTCCCAGACGAAGCGGTTCATGGTCACCACGAAGCGCTTCTCGCGGGGCAGGAACCGGCACTCGCCCGTCAGCACCACGGCGTCCTGCGTGTGCGCCGAAAGGATCGCGAGGTCTTCGGCGTCGAGCGCCGCGAGGCGAAGGCTGTCCATGGGTCGTGTCGGCTCCGAGCGGCAGGGCGAGGCGATACGCGGAGAGGTAGGGCGGCCGCCGGCTTTGACACGGGCGCGGCCTCGTGGCCCGGCTCAGTTGCTCTCGGCGTTGCGGTACTGCTCGCCGACCGTGCCGAACTCGGCCTGAAAGCGGCCGAGCGCGACCTGAAGATGATAGAGCCCGATCACGGCGGAGCGGGTCTGCCAGCCGAGAGCCAGCGAGCGGGCGGGGGCGGCGGCGAGAAGCCCGAGGCTCTTGGCGAGCGTTCTCGCCCGCCCGCGCCAGCCGGCGCGCCGCCGGTGCTCGATGAGCGAGGAGATCGCGCCGTTGCGCAGCGCCCGCGCATGCAGCCATGAGAATTCGGCGCGCCGTGCCGGCATGGTCTCGTGCACCGGCGCCTCGCTGCACCAGCCGAAGCGGAAGCCGAGGTCGCGCACGCGGGTGTAGAAGTCGGCGTCGCCGCCGCCGATGAAGTTGAAGGCGGCGTCGAGCGCCGGCTCGCCCACGGCCGCCAGCACCTCGGCGCGGATGCAGACGTTGCCCGACGAGAAGAGGATCGGCACGAGGCCGGTCTGCGCGTAGGGCGCCCGGAACACGGGATGGCGCGCGGCGTGCGCGAGCGCGGGATCGTCGAACACGGGGATCTGCGGCGCGCCGACGCAATCGGCGCCGAGGCACTCAGTGGCCGCCGTCAGGCGCTCGATCCAGTCCGGCGGCGCCGTCTCGTCGTCGTCGACGATCATCACGAAGCGATGCGCGGGAAAGGCCCGCCGGGCGGCCGCAAAGCCCGCGTTGTAGGCCGAGCAGTTGCCCCGCTCGTGCTGGGTCACGACGAGGCCGGACAAGCGCCCGGTCTCGAAGAGCGGGCGGGCGGCCGCGACGCCCTCGCGACCCTCGCCGTCGTTCTCCACCAGCACCACCGCGAATCGCTGGCGCGTCACCTGCGCCTCGAGCGAGGCGAGGGTGCGCAGCACCGCCTCGGGGCGGCGGAAGGTCGGCACCACCACCACCACCTCCGCCTCGCGCAGCGGCGTCGAGGCCGTCTCGACGACGACGGTCGGGGGCAGGGGGGAGGCGAGGAACGCGGTCATGGCGACGAGCCTAGAGCCCGATCCTCAAGATTCCCTCAAAGTCCACCGCGGCAGGTTCGGCCCTGTCCGGCGCGCGGCCGGCGCCATGTCCGGTTGACGAAATCGAAAGGCTCCCGAAGGCATTATCGCGCAAAGGCAGGGAGCCGGCCGTGCATCTCCTCTTCATTTCGTCGCTTCTTCCCGACGGCCGCAGCAGCACCGGGTTCGAGATCGCCAACCGGGCGATCTCGGAGGGGCTGGAGGCTGCGGGCGCACGTTTGACGCTGGTCGGCTTCCGCCGGCCGGGCGCCTTGCCGCCCGAACGCGCCCATGTCGATCTTGGCGAACTCGCGATCGAGAACGGCGCGGCGGGGCGGGCGCAGAAGATCCGCTGGGTGCTGGACGCTTGGCGCAGCGGCCTGCCGGTGGGATCGGCCAAGCTGCGCGGGCTCGGCGAGGCGGCCTTGCGCGCCCGGCTGACCGAAGCCGGCCCGTTCGACGCCGTGGTGCTCTCCTCCGTGCAGATGCCGATCGCGTATCCGTTCCTCTCGACGCTCGCGCCCGTGATCTTCGTCGCGCACAATGTCGAGCATCTCTCGGCCGCCGAGAATGCCGAGCACGCTCGCAGCCGGGTGGCCCGCTTCCTCTATCGCCGCGAAGCGAAGCTCCTGCGCGGCGCCGAGGCGCGCCTCTGCCGCGAGGCCGCGGTGATCCACAGCCTCGCCGCCGAGGACGCGCGCAATCTCGGGCTGGCCGACGATCCCCGCTCGATCCCCCTCAGCCTCACCGTCGGCCATGGCGGCCCGCGCGAGGACGACGGCACCCGCGCCGCCGACGTCGTGATGATCGGCACCTGGAGCTGGGCGCCCAACCGCGCCGGCCTCGACTGGTTCGTGGAAAGCGTCGCGCCGCTGCTGCCGGCCGACGTCACCGTCGCGATCGCCGGCCGTTTCGACGGGGCGCCGCCGGCCGCGCCCCCGCAGGTGTCGTTCCACGGCCGCGTGCCGGATGCGCAGGCCTTCGTGCGCTCGGGCCGTGTCGTCGCGCTGGCGACGCGCGGCGGCACCGGCGTTCAGCTGAAGACGATCGAGACGCTGGAGGAGGGCATGCCCGCCGTCGCGACGCCTTTGGCGCTGCGGGGCCTCGGCGCGGTGCTGCCCTCGAACCTTCGCGTCGCGTCCGATCCTGGCGCCTTCGCCGCCGCGCTCGCCGATCTGGTGCGGCGCGAGCGGGCCGGCGAGACGCTGCGGCTCGATGGCCGCGCGTTCGCGCAGCGACAGGCGGGCGACCTGCAACGCGGTCTGAAACAAGGGCTGGCGCGCCTCGCCGGCTCGGCCGAGCCGGTCCTGGCCCAGCCCGAGCCTGCCGATGCCGCCTCGCGCCGGACGGTGGCGCGATGATCACCTCGCTTCCCCTCGTCGACCTCGCAGGCGCGGCGCCGCCGGCCCCTCGCCCGGCCGCGCCGGAGCCGCAATCGGCCGTCGCCGCCTCCGGCCTTCGCCGTATCGGGCGGCTCGACGTCGCCGCGATCACCGGCGACGAGGCGCTCGCCATCATCGAGCTGTCGATCGAGGCGCGTTCCGAGCTTCACGTCGCCTTCGTCAACGCGCACTGCGTCAACGTCGCCGCCGGCGACGAGCGCTACGCCGCGACGATGCGAAACTTCCTGTCGCTGCCCGACGGCATCGGCGTCGACCTCGGCTCGCGCATGCTCTTCGGCGAGGCGTTTCCCGAGAATCTCAACGGCACCGACTTCGTGCCCTTCGTGCTCGAGCGCGCCACGCGGGATCTGCGCGTCGCGCTGATCGGGGGCGAGCCCGGCATCGTCGAGACCGCCGCGGAGCGCCTCGGCGAGCGGTTTCCCCGGCATCGCTTCCTGCCGATCCAGCATGGCTACTTCTCGGGCGGCGAGGAGACCGAGGCGGTGATCCGCCTGCTGCGCCTCGTCCAGGCCGACATCGTGCTCGTCGGGCTCGGCGTTCCCCGGCAGGAGAACTTCATCGCCGAGACGATCACCGCGCGCGAGGTGCCGGTGGCGATCGCCGTCGGCGCGTTCCTCGACTTCAGCGCCGGCAAGGTGCCGCGCGCGCCCTCCGCGGTGCGCCGGTTGCGCTCGGAATGGCTGTGGCGGCTGGCGCTCGAGCCGCGTCGCCTCGCCCAGCGCTACGTCGCCGGCAATCCGGCGTTTCTCCTGCGCATGGCCCGCCAATGGCTGGGGCGGGAACCCTCGGGCGACGACACGTCGCCATGAGCCTCCAGGTCGCGCTGGTCACGTCAAGCTACCGCGGCGATCTCGAGCGGTGCCGTCTCCTCTGCGACAGCATCGACCGGTTCGCCACCGGCTTCTCGCGGCACTATCTCCTGGTCGAGGCCGCCGACGTCGCACTGTTCCGCTCGTTCGAGGGGCCGCACCGGCGCGTCGTCAGCGAGCGCGACCTTCTGCCCGGCTGGCTGCGTCCCGTGCCCGATCCCCTGAGGCGCGGCCGGCGGCTGTGGTTCAGCCCCTTCGGCCCGCCGCTGCGCGGGTGGCACGTGCAGCAGCTCCGCCGCATCGCCATGGCGGCGGCGATGGAGGAGGACGTCCTCGTGTCGCTGGATTCCGACGTCGTCTTCGTGCGCCCCTTCGACGCCGCCTCGCTGCACGACGGCACGGCCGTGCATTTCACCCGCATTCCCGAGGCGCGGCGGCCGGTGCTGCCGCATCTGCGCGCCGTCCACGACAGCTGGGAGGCGCGCGCCGCCGCGCTGCTCGGCATCGCCGAGACCGGGCGCCGGATCGAATTCGGCTACATCGCGACCCTCATCGCCTGGCGCCGCGACACGGTGCGCGAGATGCTGGCCCGCATCGAGGCGGTGCGGGGGCGTTCGGCCATGCGCGCGCTCGCCGGCTCGCGGGCGCTGTCGGAATGCACGATCTACGGCCGCTTCGTCGACGAGGTGGAAGGCCGGCCCGATCGCCACGTCGCGGTGGCAAACGAACTCTGCGCCGTCTACTGGGACGGCCCGCCGATGGGCTCTGCCGAACTTGCCCGCTATCTCGGCGCGCTCGAGCCCCGCCAGGTCGCGGTCGGCCTCCAGTCCTTCACGGGAACCGACCCCGCCCTCATCCGGGCAGCCGTCGGGCTTTCCTCCGGCGCCAGCTGAGCCGGGGCGCGGCGCGCCGCGCGTCCATCGCCGTGTAGGCCGTCATCGCCGAGGTCAGCCAGAGGGTCGCGAACACCCCGTTGAGGCCGGCGATCCAGCCCGTGCCGCCGTCCTTCGCCGCCGAGGTGAGCAGCATCGTCAGAAGCCCGGCCTTCATCAGCCCGAGCAGCGCCAGCAGCCCGGCGCGGGTGCCCGTCAGCCCGCGCGCATAGAGAAGCTCGCTCTCGTACTCCACGAGATTGCGGAAGGCGGGCACGGCGATGGCGACGAGCACGAGGGGCGCGGCGTCCGCGACGTTGCGCCCGAGCAGCGTCGGCGCCACGAGCAGCACGAGCCCGAGCCCGGCCATGCCCGCCACCGAGACGAGCGCGATGCCGCCCTCGATGCCCCAGCGCATGCGCCGCGACGAGAAGGCCGCGGGCGCGCGCATCAGCTTCTGCACCGCCATCGTGTTGAAGGAGCGGATGGGCAGAGCGGTGAGGTCGATGAGGCGCATGAGCATGGCGTAGACGCCGGCGATCTGAGGCCCGCCGATCGAGAGCACCAGGATCTTGTCCATCTCCGACTGGAGGTAGAACAGCACCTCCGCGCCGGCCACCGCGAAGCTGTCGGAGGCGCGGCGCAGATAGAGCCGGGGCCGAAGGCGCAGCCGCTGGCGCGGGTAGATGAGCGCGATGCCGGCGAGCGCGGCCACCGCGTTGGCGCCGAGATAGAAGGCGCTCCAGGCGAGGATGCCACCGGAGGCGCCGACCCCGAAGGAGAAGAGAAGCGCGGCCAGCGATTTCGCCGCCGTGCCGCCGATCACCAGCAGCGAGGCGCGGCCGAACCGGCCGAGCCCGTTGTTGACGATGCAGACCACCTCCATCGAGCGCCAGAACACGACCTCCGCCACGATGATGAGCGCGAAGGGCAGAAGCGCCAGATCACCGCGGAAGACGCCGAGATAGAAGCCTGCCGCCGCAAGCACGACCAGCGGCAGCGACAGCGCCAGCGCCGCGAGATAGCCGGCCGTGTAGACGCCGACGAGCTGCGGCTTGCGGGTCGCCGCGCGGTAGAGCGGCGAGACGAAGCCAAGGCCCGCGATGCGCGACAGCACCACGCCGGTGCCCGAGGCGGTGGCGAACAGGCCGAAATCGGCGACGCTCAAGGTGTTGGCGACGGCGGTGAAATAGGCGAGCGACAGCACGAGCCGCCCGAGCGAGCCGCTGATCAGCTTCGAATAGTCCCGCACGAGATAAAGGTTTGCTTCAACCGTTTCTGCGAGGAATCGAAACAACCGCATCGCGAACTCTCGAGAGGGCGTTGAACCATGGCGCACGAGGCCGACAGCATCGGATCGCCCGAGCCGTGCCGCAGATCCGCCTCGACGCCAACCCATAGCGCGGCGAGCTTAACGCGGCGTTCGCTGCTGGCGAAGCTCGGCGCGGGCGCTGCGCTCGCCGGCCTCGGGTCCGCCGTCCCGGCCCATGCAGCGCCTCGACCCGGCGGCGTGCCCTTCGGCGCGGCGATCCAGTTCGAGCCTTTCGAGGGGGATCCCGACTACCGCCGCCCCTACGTTTCGGAATGCGATCTCGTGCTGCCGATGAACGAACTGAAGTTCGGTCTGCTGCGACCGGAACGCGGTGCGTTTCGCTTCGGCCCGGCCGATCGGCTGGTCGACTGGGCGCTGGCCAACGGCCAGGCCGCGCGCGGGCATGCCTTCGTCTGGTGGTCGACCAATCCCGATTGGCTCGAGGCGGTCACCGAGGAGGCCGAGGCCGAGCGGGTGCTGCTCGACCACATCGAGCGCACCGCCGACCATTTCCGCGGTCGCCTCGCGAGCTGGGACGTGGTGAACGAGGTGATCGCGCACGAACCGGGCGAGGCCGGCGGCCCCTTGCGCGACAGCATCTGGCTGCGCCGGCTCGGGCCCCGCCACGTCCCGCTCGCCTTCGCTGCGGCCGCGCGCGCCGACCCGAGCGCCCGGCTGGTGATCAACGACTACGACCTCGAATTCACCGGCGACCGCTACGACCGGCGCCGCGCGGTGATGCTCGACATCGTGCGCCAGCTTCAGGATGCGAACCACCGGGTCGATGCCGTGGGCATCCAGGGCCATCTCTACTCGCATCTGAAGATCGACCGCGAGGCGCTCGCCCGCTTCGGGCGCGACCTCGAGGCGATGGGCGTCGGCCTCCTCGCCACCGAGCTCGACGTCATCGACTTCCAGGTGCGGGGCGACGCCGACGCGATCGACGAGGCGGCGAGCGTCGTGGTCGGCGACTTCCTCGACGGGCTGTTCGCGGGCCAGCGTCCCGAGGCGGTGATCACCTGGGGGCTGAGCGACCGCTACAGCTGGGTGTCCGACGTCATGCCGCGCACCGACGGCACGCCCGCCCGGCCGCTGCCCTTCGACCCGCAAGGCCGCCCGAAGGCCTGGTACGAGGCGCTGCGGCGCAAGCTGACGCAGGGGTAGTCGCTCAGGTTGTCCCGGCCGGAGCATTAACGCTTTCTTTGCCATGTTGCCCGATGGTTCAGGGAACCGGACGGACCCGGAGCGCCTCGCGAGGGCGCCGCGGGCCGAACGCGCAATCGCTCCCTCCTGCCGACGGGCCATTCCGGATGTTCTACGCCGACCGCACCGATGCCGCCCGAGCCGCGACGCCTGCGGCGTCCTCTCCCGCATCCGCCGATCCGGCTCGCAGCCTGTTCGATCCGCTGGCCGTGGCCGGCGAGGTCTGGCGTCGTCGGCGCATGGTGCTTCTGGCGGGCGTCGTCGGCCTGGTGTTGGCCGGCAGCTACGCCAGCACCATCCCGCCGCAGTTCACCGCGGTGACGCAGATCGTCATTGATCCACGCAACCTCAATCTCGTGCAGAACGAGGTGACGGAAACGCCTACCGGCATGACCACCGACGCGACGCTGGCGCTGATCGAGAGCCAGATCGCGGTGATGACCTCGAATTCGGTGCTCGGACGCGTCGTGGCGCAGACCTCGCTTGCCGCCGATCCCGAGTTCAACGGCACGCGCACCAACGCCGTCTCGCGGATCACCTCGCTGATCTCGGCGCTCGTCTCGCGCGATCCCGCCAAGGCCGTGCGCGACCGCGAGCAGGTGACGATCAACGCGCTGCGCGAGCGCATGAGCGCGACGCGCACCGCCAACAGCTTCGTCATCAGCCTCGCCGTGAAGTCGGAGGATCCCGAAAAGGCCGCCCGTCTCGCCAACCTCACCACCGAGGTCTTCATCGCCGAGCAGGGCCGTGCGCAGTCCGACGTCGCCCGGCGCGCCACGGCGGCGCTCTCCTCGCGCCTCGCGGAACTGCGCCAGCGCGTGGTTGAGGCGGAAGGCGCGGTCGAGACCTACAAGGCCGAGAACAAGCTCGTCGGCGTCGGCGGACGGCTGATCGACGACGACTACATCACCCGCGTCAACAACCAGCTCGCCGACGTGCGCTCGCAGATCACCTCGCTGAACGTGCGCGCCGAATCGCTGCGCCGCGCCGACGTCGACGACGTCGTCGGCGGCTCCTACCCGGAAGGGCTGAACGCCGAATCGCTGCTGCGGCTTCGCCAGACCTATTCCGAGGCCGCCCAGAACCAGGCGATCCTCACCACGCGCCTGGGACCGCGCCATCCCCAGCGCATCGCCGCCGAGCAGGCCGTCGCCACTGCCCGCCGCGCCATCCAGGGCGAGCTCGCCCGCATCGTCGCCTCGGCGCAGACCGAGCTCGCCCGCGCCGAGCAGACCGAGCGCGACCTCTCAAGCCAGATCGACACGCTGCGCTCGCGCCAGATCGAGACGAGCGGCGCCTTCGTGCGGCTGCGCGAGCTGGAGCGCGAGGTCGACGCCTCGCGCGCCGTCTACGAGGCCTATCTGCTGCGCGCCCGCCAGACGAGCGAGCAGGAGAGCCTGAACACCGCCAACGTGCGGGTGATCTCCGACGCCGTGGTGCCGATGGACCCGTCGGGATCCTCGCGCAAGCTGATCGCGATCCTCGGCCTCGTCTGCGGCCTGATGCTCGGCGCCGGCGTCGCCCTCGTCGCCGGGCTCGTGTCGCTGGTGCGCCGGCCCGCCCGTTCGCTCTCGGTCGAAAGATGGTCGGGCGAGACGCAGCACGAGACGCCTAGCCCGCAGCCCGCCTATGGCGCGCAGCGGCTTCATCTGTCGGCCGGCCGTGCCGGTCCCGCCGGCGCGGTCGTCACGACCGAGAGGCCGACGGTCGAGCGCGCCGCCGAGACGGCGAAACGCGCCGAAGCGATGGCGGCCGGCTGGGCGCTGCGCGGGCCTGCAAGCGAGCGGAGCGACGCTGCCGTTGCCGATCGCCACGTCACCGACCCCCTGCCGGAGAGGGTTCCGGCGTCCACAGCCGATCGGCACCACGGCGAGACGGCGCAGGATGGTTCCGAGGCTGCGGTCCACGACGGTCTCGCCGATGTGACGCCTGTGTCGCAGGCTGCGCCGGAGATTACCGAAGAGCGCGAGACGCCGGCACCCGAGGCCGTCAAAATGGCCGAGCGACCCGAGACGATGGACGCGGCGGCCGATCATCCTGCTTCAGCGTCGCCCGAGACGATGCCGGCGGCGGAACCCGTCGCGGCCGGACCGGACGGCGAAACCGCCGAGGCCGGCGCCAATCCCGTCGCGGTCACGGGCGACATCGAAGTTCGGCGGGCGCTGCTGCGTGAGCGCATTCGCGAGATCGGATCGCGGCGGCCGGTGCCCGCGTCGCGTGTAGACGACGATCGCCCCGCTCCCCTGATGGACGCCGCACCCGAGGCGGAGCCGACGCTCGAGACCGCCGACCCGCAGCGCGACCGGATCAGCCTCACCCGCGAGGCGGCCCGCCGCCGGCGCAAACCCGCGATGCGCGAAGCCTCCTGACCGCTCGCCCTCCGCGATCATCGAAGGGCAGAACGAGCTCGCCCTCAAGTTGAATTTGATGGCAGACCCGCCGGCGGTCTTCCCAAATCATTTCCTTGCGTCAATTCTGTCCTCACGAGTGCCGAGTCGGCGTATCGCTTCGTCAAGGTGAGCGCCACGACCCGGCAGAAGGCGGCGAACGGACCGATCCGGTCCGCGCGCCGCGCAGGGAGGACGTCGCTTATGATCCGCTGGACATTCTGGGCCGCCGCCTTGGCCGCGATGCCCGCCTTCGCCGGCCCGGTCTCGGCCGCCGAACTGTCGATCGTGCTCGGCTCGATCGGCAAGGACGTCGAGGAGATGCGCGCGCAGCTCGACCAGTTCCAGGCCGCGAGCGGACACACGGTGAAGATCGTCACCATGCCGGCCTCGACCACCGACCAGTTCGGCCAGTACCGGCTCTGGCTCTCGGCCGGCAACACCGACGTCGACGTCTATCGCACCGACGTCATCTGGGCGCCGCAACTCGCCGCCAATTTCGTCGATCTCACCGAGGCGATGAAGGACGTGCTGCCCCAGCACTCGCCCGCCATCATCCAGTCGCAGACCGTGGACGGCAAGCTCGTCGCCATGCCGCTCTATGCCGACGCGCCGGCCCTCTACTACCGCACGGATCTCCTGCAGAAATACGGCAAGGGCGTGCCGAAGACCTGGAGCGAGATGGCCGCGACGGCCAAGGAGATCCAGGACGGCGAGCGCGCCGGCGGCAACCCGCAGATGAACGGCTTCGTCTTCCAGGGCGCGGCCTACGAGGGGCTCACCTGCGACGCGCTCGAATGGATCGCCTCCAGCGGCGGCGGCCAGATCGTCTCGCCCGAAGGCGAGATCACCGTCAACAATCCCAAAGCCGCGGCGGCGCTCGACATGGCCAAGGGCTGGGTCGGCACGATCGCGCCGGCCGGGGTGCTCGGCTACATGGAGGAGGAGTCGCGCGGCGTCTGGCAGACCGGCAATGCTGTGTTCATGCGCAACTGGCCCTACGCCTATCCGCTGAGCGCGAGCGCCGATTCGGCCGTGAAGGGCAAGTTCGAGGCCGTGCCGTTGCCGGCCGGCGAGGGCGGTCAGTCCGCCGCATGCCTCGGCGGCTGGAACCTGGCGGTGTCGCAATACTCGCCCAACAAGGACGCCGCGATCGAACTCGTGAAGTTCCTGGCCTCGGCCGAGTCGCAGAAGTCCCGTGCGTTGGGCACCGCCCGCCTGCCGACGATCACCACGCTCTACGACGACGCCGACATCAAGGCGCAGCAGCCGCTGGTCGCAAAGTGGAAGAGCGTCTTCGAGAACGCCACGCCCCGTCCCTCCGCGCCGACCAAGGCCAAGTACAACGAGGTCTCGCAGCAGTTCTGGACGGCGGTGAACAAGACCCTGTCGGACCAGGGCGACGCTGCAACCAATCTCGACGCGCTCGAAAAGCAGATGCGCCGCCTGAAGCGCAGCGACTGGTAGGACGCTCCCGCCCGATCCGCGAGCCCGGCGGCGAGCGCCACCGGCCTCGACGCAGGACGAGGGCGGCCGCCGCGCTCCCCTTCGCTTCCCCGCAGCTTCCGACGAGGCGATCACCATGGCAGACGTCCATGCCGGCGCATCCCCGATCCGAACCGTGCCCTCCGTTCCCGGCCGTTCGCGGCTGACGCGCGAGCGACGCCGATCGGCTTGGCTGTTCCTCGCGCCGATGCTCCTCGTTCTCGCGCTGGTGGCGGCTTACCCGCTGCTGCAGACGATCCGCTTCTCGCTCACCGACGCGACCTTGAGCGATCTCGCCGGCGCCAAGTTCGTGGGGTTCCGCAACTATTACGAATGGGTCGACTACGGCGACGGGGAGGGCGAGGCCTTCGGGCTGCTCGTCGATCCCGTCTGGTGGCAGGCGGTGTGGAACACGGTTCGCTACACGCTGATCTCGGTGTCGATCGAGACTGTGCTCGGCCTCGTCTTCGCGCTCGTGCTCAACGCCAACTTTCCCGGCCGCGCCCTCGTGCGCGCCGCCGTGCTCATCCCCTGGGCGATCCCCACCATCGTCTCGGCGAAGATGTGGGCTTGGATGATGAACGACCAGTTCGGCATCCTCAACGACATGCTCGTCTCCGTCGGGATCATCTCCGCGCCGATCGCCTGGACCGCCTCACCCGACACCGCCATGCTGGCCGTCATCATCGTCGACGTCTGGAAGACGACGCCCTTCATGGCGCTGCTGATCCTGGCCGGCCTGCAGATGGTGCCGGGCGACGTCTACGAGGCCGCGAAGATCGATGGCGTGAACCCGGTGAAGGTGTTCTTCCGCGTGACGCTGCCGCTGATCCGGCCGGCCATCCTCGTCGCCGTGATCTTCCGCGCGCTCGACGCGCTGCGCGTCTTCGACCTCATCTACGTGCTGACGCCCAACAACAACCAGACCAAGACGATGAGCGTCTACGCGCAGGAGAACCTCTTCCAGTTCGACAATTTCGCGCAGGGGTCGGCCGCCTCGACGGTTCTCTTCCTCGTCATCGCCGGCATCACGCTGATCTACATCAAGGCCGCGCGCCTCGACCTTTCGGGAGGCGGTCGATGAGCGCCCGCGCCCTCAAGCGGACGGCCGGGCAGGTCGGCTTCTACGCCCTCGTCGTGGCGGTCGTCCTGTTCTCGATCTTCCCGTTCTACTACGCCATCCTGACGAGCTTCAAATCGGGCACCGACCTCTTCCGCATCGACTATTGGCCGCGCGCCTTCTCGCTGATCAACTACGAGACGGTGCTGAGTTCCGGCACCTTCCTGCGCAACGTGCTCAACTCCGTTGTCGTCGCGGTCTCGGTGGTGGCGATCTCGCTCTTCCTCGCCGTCACCGCCGCCTTCGCCCTGTCGCGCGTCTCCTTCCGCGGCCGGGGGCTGCTTCTCCTCACCATCCTCGCGGTGTCGATGTTCCCGCAGATCGCGGTGCTCGCCGGGCTGTTCGAGATGATCCGGGCGATGGGCATCTACAACACGCTCTGGTCGCTGATCTTCGCCTACATGATCTTCACCCTGCCCTTCACGGTCTGGGTGCTCACCACCTTCATGCGCGATCTGCCGATCGAGATCGAGGAGGCGGCGATCGTCGACGGCGCTTCGCCCTTCACCATCATCCGCCGCGTCTTCCTGCCGCTCATGTGGCCGGCATTGGTGACCACGGGCCTCCTCGCCTTCATCGCCGCCTGGAACGAGTTCCTCTTCGCGCTCACCTTCGTCGCCAACAACGAGACGCGCACCGTGCCGGTGGCGATCGCGCTCCTCTCCGGCGCCTCCGAGCAGGAGGTGCCCTGGGGCACGATCATGGCGGCCTCCGTGGTGGTCACCGTGCCGCTGATCGTCCTCGTCCTCGTCTTCCAACGCAAGATCATCTCCGGCCTCACCGCCGGCGGCGTCAAAGGCTGACCCTCCGCATGCTCGAATTCGACCGACCCGTTACCGGCATCGCGCCCGACCCCGAGACCCCGGCCGGCGCGCCGGTGGACCGCGACTGGTGGCGCGGCGCGGTGATCTATCAGGTCTATCCCCGCTCGTTCCAGGACTCGAACGGCGACGGGATCGGCGACCTCGAGGGCATCACCCGGCGGCTCGACCACATCGCCGCGCTCGGCGCGGACGCGGTCTGGATCTCGCCCTTCATGCGCTCGCCGATGGAGGATTTCGGCTACGACGTCTCGGACTATCGCGACGTCGATCCGATCTTCGGCACGCTCGCCGATTTCGCCACGCTGGTGGCCCGCGCTCACGCGCTGGGCCTCAAGGTGATGATCGACCTCGTGCTGTCGCACTCCTCCGACCGCCATCCCTGGTTCATGGAGAGCCGGCGCGACCGCACCAATCCGCGCGCCGACTGGTACGTCTGGGCCGATGCCAAGCCGGAGGGTTCGCCGCCGAACAACTGGCTGTCGAACTTCGGCGGCTCGTCCTGGGAGTGGGACGCCGGGCGCGGGCAATACTACCTGCACAACTTCCTGATCTCGCAGCCCGACCTCAACTTCCACCACCCGGCGGTGCAGGACGCGATGCTGGACGTCGTCCGCTTCTGGCTGGACCGGGGCGTCGACGGGTTCCGGCTCGACACCGTGAACTTCTACGTCCACGACGCCGCGTTGCGCGACAACCCGCCCTTGGCCGAACCGTTCTGGAACGAGCGCACGGCACCGCGCGACCGGCCCTACAATTGGCAGGACCATCTCTACGACAAGAACCAGCCGGAGAACCTCGCCTTCCTCCAGCGCTTCCGGGCGCTGCTCGACGAATATCCGGCGGCCACCGCCATCGGCGAGGTGGGCGAGCTCATCCGTGGTCTCGAACTGATGGGCGAATACACACGCGGCACCGACCGCCTGCACATGTGCTACGCCTTCGACTTCCTCAACACCGTGCTGCCGGAGGTCGACGACATCCGCCCGGTGGTGGAGCGCTTCTCCGAGGTCGGCGCCGACGGCTGGCCCTGCTGGGCCTTCTCCAACCACGACGTGACGCGCCATGCCACCCGCTGGGCCGAGGGCCACGCCGACCGCGAGGCGATCCTGCGCCTCGCCGCCGCCATCCTTCTCACCATGCGGGGCTCGGTCTGCCTCTACCAGGGCGAGGAGATCGGCCAGACCGAGGCCGAGATCGCCTACGAGGACATCGTCGATCCCTGGGGCAAGCGCTTCTGGCCGACGATCAAGGGGCGCGACGGCTGCCGCACGCCGATGGTCTGGGAGGGCGCAGCCCCGCAGGGCGGCTTCACCCAGAACGCCCGACCTTGGCTGCCGATCCCGGCCGAGCATCTGGCGCTCGCCGTGGACGGCCAGGCGGGGCGCGAAGGCTCGCTCCTCGAATTCTACCGCGCCTTCCTCGCCTTCCGCCGCGCGCATCCCGCGCTCGTGAAGGGCGAGATCGCCTTCCACGATCTCGGCCCCGGCCTTCTCGCCTTCGACCGCATTCTCGCATCGGAGCGCATCGTCTGCGTCTTCAACCTTTCGGGCGAGTCGGCGGATCTCGCCGGCATCGCGCTTCTCGACGGCGCCATCCCGATCGGTCCCGGCCGAGAGGATGCGGCGCCCGATCCGCTTCGTCTTCCCCGGCACGGCTTTCTCCTCGCGCGTCGCCCCTGACCCTCCGCTTCCCGGCAAGGAACCGCAGCATGGCCTCTCTCAAGCTCTCCGACGTGCGCAAGTCCTACGGTGCGGTGGACGTGCTGCATGGGATCGACCTCGACATCCGCTCGGGCGAGTTCGTGGTCTTCGTCGGCCCCTCCGGCTGCGGCAAGTCCACGCTGCTGCGGGTGATCGCGGGGCTGGAGGAGATCAGCGGCGGCACGCTGGAGATCGAGGGCCAGGTCGTGAACGAGCGCACGCCCAAGGAGCGCGGCATCGCCATGGTCTTCCAGTCCTACGCGCTCTATCCGCATATGAGCGTCTACGACAACATGGCCTTCGGCCTGACGCTGGAGAAGGGCACGCCGAAATCCGAGATCGACGCGCGCGTGCGCCGCGCCGCCGCCATCCTGCAGATCGAGCCCTATCTCGACCGCCTGCCGAAGGCCCTGTCGGGTGGACAGCGCCAGCGCGTCGCGATCGGGCGCGCCATCACGCGCGACCCCAAGGTCTTCCTGTTCGACGAGCCGCTCTCCAATCTCGATGCGGCGCTCCGGGTGCAGACCCGCATCGAGATCGCGCGCCTGCACGAGCGCATGCCCGGCACGACGATGATATACGTCACCCACGATCAGGTGGAGGCGATGACGCTCGCCGACCGGATCGTGGTGCTGAACAAGGGCCGAGTGGAGCAGGTGGGCGCGCCGCTCGACCTCTATGCCGATCCCGACAATCTCTTCGTCGCGCAGTTCATCGGCTCGCCCGCCATGAACATCCTGCCGGCGACGCTGGCGCGGGCCGGGGCGGCCAGCGAGATCGCGCTGCCAGATGGGCGCACCATCCGCTTTCCCGGCGCGACGGCGGCTGGCCTGCAAGGTGCGGCGGTGCATCTCGGCGTGCGTCCCGAGGATCTTCGCCTCGGCGAGCCCGGCAATGCCATTCTGACGGGCACCGTGACGCTCACCGAGCCGCTCGGCGAGGTGACGCTCGTCTATGTCGATCTCGGGCAGGGCGGCGAGCCGCTGGTGGCCAAGCTTCCTGGCGCGGTGAATCTGGCGCGCGGCGCGACGGTGCATCTTCAGGCCGACGCCGGAGCGATCCGGCTGTTCGGGCCGGAGGGGCGGGCGATCCGGGGTCTGCAGCGGCTCGCCGCCTGAGGGGGGTGGAGCCTGTCTGGTTCACCCGGACGGGCCCCATCGTCTTGCGGCGACGCATCGTCCGGGCATGACAGCCGTCCCGGCTGCCGAGGGACATGCTCGCACCGGCCTCAGGCCTCCGGCGGGCGCAGCAGGCGGATCTCGTCGGTGCCGATCAGCGCGGGCTCGGCGCGCGAGCGCGCGTATTCCGGCACGATATGGGCCAGCAGCTCCACGGCGCGCGGCGCGTCGCCCTCGCGAAGCGCCAGCGTGATCGCCTCGAAATTGCGGCGCAGGAAGTTGATGTCGGAGACGCGCGAACGCGCGATGAGGAGGCCGGAGCGCCCGGTCTTCTCGCGGGTCTCGCCATCGCCGAACAGCTCCTCGAAGAGCTTCTCGCCCTTGCGCAGGCCCGTGAAGGCGATGGGAATGTCCTGATGCGGGCGTAGGCCCGCGAGCTGGATCAGCCGCTCGGCGAGTTCGGCGATGCGGATGGGCTCACCCATGTCGAGCACGAAGATCTGGCCGCGCGCCGCGTTCGATCCCAGCCCGTGGCCGGCGGCGTGCAGGATGAGGCGCGAGGCCTCGGGGATCGTCATGAAGAAGCGGGTGATGTCGGGATGGGTCACCGTCAGCGGCCCGCCACGCGCCAGCTGCGCCTGGAACAGCGGGATCACCGAGCCCGCCGAGCCCATGACGTTGCCGAAGCGCACGGTTATGAAGCGCGTGCCGGCCTGCGAGAGATCGAGCGCCTGGCAATAGGCCTCGGCTGCGCGCTTGGTGGCGCCCATCACGTTGGTCGGGTTCACCGCCTTGTCGGTGGAGACCATGACGAAGGCAAGCGCGCCGCAGGCGAGCGCGGCGTCGGCGACGTTGCGCGAGCCCAGGAGATTGGTCTCGATGCCCTCGAGCGGGTTCTCCTCGACGATCGGCACGTGCTTCAGCGCGGCGGCGTGGAAGATCACCTCCGGCTGCCACTGCGCGAACACCGCGCGGACCCGCTCGGCCTGGCGCACGTCGACGATGCGCTCCACCACCGCGACGCCGGGATGGGCGTGCTCCATCCGTTTGCCGATCGAGTAGAGGTTGAACTCGTTGGCATCCACCAGCACCATGCGGCCGGGCTCGAAGGCGGCGATCTGGTTGACGAGCTCGGAGCCGATCGAGCCGCCGGCCCCGGTCACCGCGATGCAGCGCCCGCGGATGAGCTGGGCGACCTCGGCGATGTCGAGATCGATCTCGGTGCGCCCGAGAAGATCCTCGAGCGACACCGGCAGTGCCTCGATCGGCTGGTCGCGGTCGACGCCGCCGGCGCGCGAGATGTCGGGCAGGCGCTTCACGGCGATCTGGAAGGGCGCGGCGGCCTCGACCACGCGCGACAGCTCGGCCGGCGAAAGCGAGGTCTGCGTCACGATGAGCTGCGTCACGGGCGTCGCGCCGTGCTCGGCCTTCTGCACGACCTCGCCGAGTTCGTCGAGCGAGCCGAGCACCCGCACGCCATGGAGCTGGCGCTTGCGGTTCTTCGGGCGGGCGTCGATGAGCCCGACGATATGCACGGGATCGTGCGAGCGGCGGGCGTCGCGGATGAAGAGATCGGCGTTGTCGTTGAAGCCGTAGAGCAGCACGTGCTGGGTGCGCGCCTTCGCCAGCCCGGTGTCGAAGAAGCGCTCCGAGAGGCCGCGCTCCTTGTAGAGTCGGTAGGCGAGGCGTGGGCCGCCGAGCCCGACGATCATGATGAACCAGGTCATCACGAAGGCCGAGCGCGGGAAGTACTGGCCGCGGAAGAGGATGAAGTTGCCGATGAGGAAGACGACGTTGATCGCCGTCACCGCCTTGACGATCGACACGACGTCGAGGAGCGAGGCGTAGCGCCAGGCGCCGCTGTTGAGCGAGAAGAGCGGGAACATCGCGGCCGAGAGCGCGGTGAACGAAGCGATCAGCGCCCAAAGCTGCCACGAGATCGCCAGCGGGTAGAAATCGAAGGCGAGGCCGAGCGAGAGCGTGATCGCGATGCAGGAGATCGCGACGTCATGAACGATGCCGAAGGACCGGAGCGAGCCGCGGGGCAGACGGGGAAGGCGACGACGCGACATGGCGAAATCCGGGATCGAAGACGGCGGACCCGCGGAAGGCAACGGCCGAGCGGGACGCCGCAAGCTCTAGCCGATCCCGGGCCGCAGGGGAAATCCGGGGCCCGCCGGCTCGATCACGGCGGCGCGCCGATGTCGCCGGCGAGCAGCCGTTCGAAGGCCGTGGGCTCCAGGCGCCCGGGCACCGCGAAGGGATTGGAGAAGCCGTAGATGAAGAAGAGGATGATGCCGGCATAGGCGCCGAACAGGGCGATGAGCGCGAGATGCAAGCGCGTCGGCCGGAAGACGAAGAGCGGGGCGGCGACGAGCACGAGGCCGATCAGCGCCGGAGCCCAGAACAGCGTCGGGAACCGGTCGATCGAGGTGGCCTCGCGCGACTGGCGCAGGCGCGCGATCGCGGTGATGCGATCACGCAGCCGCCCGGCGAGGAAGCGCTCGCGATCGCTGGCGGGTTCGAGGTCGAGCAGGCGTTCGTAGGCGTCGTTCCATTGGATCCAGGCGGCGGGCGACAGGCCTTGGCCGCGCCCGAGCCGATCCCACTCGTCGTCGACGACGAGCCGCACGTAGCGCGCCAGCCCCGCCTGCACCGGCGCCACGGCCGGACCGCCATAGCGGCGGACGTCGTTGAACACGTCCGAGACGGCGACGGCCTCCTCGATGAGGTCTGCGCGCAGGTCCCGGTAGGCGTCGAGTTCCTGCGCATAGACCAGCACCAGAATCAGCCCGTGCAGCGCGGCGATGCGCACCGCCACGGTGGCGGCGACGTCATAGGTGCGGTCGGCCTCGTCCACGGCCCCGAAGAGGCGACGCGCCGCGAGATAGCTGGCGATCGTGACGTGCGAGGTCACGGCGACGAAGGCGACGCCGATGAGGGCCGACGCGAGGAAGGGCGGCATGCGAACCTCCGACGGCGGCGGCAAAATCCTGCCGGCATGGAGCCTTCGATCTTCGCCCCGCGCAAGGGGGCGAGGAGCCCGCGCTCGTCAGAAGACGCTGGCGCCGGTGTCGGCGGTGCCGACGGCGCGGCGGAACACGGCGAAGAGTTCGCGCCCGAGGCCGTGCTCGTTGGCCGAGAGATCGGCTTCGGCGAGCGGGCGGCGCGCCCATTCCTCGGCGTCGACGATGATCTCCAGCGTGCCGGCCTCGCCGTCGAGGCGGATGAGGTCGCCATCGCGAATCTTGCCGATCGGCCCGCCGTCCTTGGCCTCGGGCGTCACGTGGATGGCGGCGGGCACCTTGCCGGAAGCCCCCGACATGCGCCCGTCGGTGACGAGCGCCACCTTCTGGCCGCGGTCGAGCAGCACGCCGAGCGAGGGCGTCAGCTTGTGAAGCTCCGGCATGCCGTTGGACTTCGGCCCCTGGAAGCGCACCACGGCCACGAAGTCGCCGGTGAGTTCGCCGGCCTTGAAGGCGCGCTGCATGTCGTCCTGGTCGTGGAAGACGCGCGCCGGCGCCTCGACGAAGCGACGCTCGGGCTTCACCGCGGAAACCTTGATCACCGCCTTGCCGAGATTGCCGTTCAGCATCTTCAGCCCGCCATTGGCGGAGAAGGGCATGGCGGGCGTCGTCAGCACCTTCGGGTCTCCGCTGAGCTCGGGCGAGGGCACGCGGGCGACGGAATGCCCGTCCTCGCCGAGGCGCGCCTCGACGGTGTAGGCCGAGAGGCCGGCGCCCCAGGCGGTGCGCACGTCCTCGTGCAGCAGGCCGTGGGCGAGAAGCTCGCGGATGAGGAAGCCCATGCCGCCGGCGGCCTGGAAGTGGTTCACGTCGGCAAGGCCGTTGGGATAGACGCGGGCAAGCAGCGGCGTCACGTCGGAGAGGTCCGAGATGTCCTGCCAGGTCAGCTTGATGCCGGCCGCCGCGGCCATCGCCACGAGATGCATCGTGTGGTTGGTCGAGCCGCCTGTGGCGTGCAGGCCGATGACGCCGTTCACCACGGCCTTCTCGTCCACCACGAGCCCGGCGGGCGTGTACTCGTTGCCGAGCGCGGTGATGGCGAGCGCGCGGCGCGTCGCCTCGCGCGTCAGCGCGTCGCGCAGCGGCGTGTTGGGGTTGACGAAGGAGGAGCCGGGCGTGTGCAGGCCCATGATCTCCATCAGCATCTGGTTGGAGTTGGCCGTGCCGTAGAAGGTGCAGGTGCCCGGCCCGTGATAGGACTTCGACTCCGCTTCCAGCAGCGCCTCGCGCCCCACCTTGCCCTCGGCGTAGAGCTGGCGGATGCGGCTCTTCTCGTCGTTCGGCAGGCCCGTGGTCATCGGGCCGGCCGGCACGAAGATCGCCGGCAGGTGGCCGAAGGAGAGGGCGGCGATGACGAGGCCGGGCACGATCTTGTCGCAGACGCCGAGATAGACGGCGGCGTCGAACATGTCGTGGGAGAGCCCGACGGCCGCCGACATGGCGATGACGTCGCGCGAGAAGAGCGACATCTCCATGCCGACCTGCCCCTGCGTGACGCCGTCGCACATGGCGGGCACGCCGGAGGCGACCTGCGCCGTGGCGCCGGCCTCGCGCGCCGTCTGGCGGATGATCTCGGGGTAGGTCTCGAAGGGCTGATGCGCCGAGAGCATGTCGTTATAGGAGGTGACGATGCCGAGGTTCAGCGTCCGGTCGCCGGCCAGACGCTCCTTGTCGGTCGGGCCGCAGGCCGCGAAGCCATGCGCGAGGTTGCCGCAGGTGAGGGAGGAGCGCTTCGGGCCAGCCTGGCCGCGGGTCTGGATGCGGTCGACATAGACCTCGCGCGTGGCGCGCGAGCGCTCGCGGATGCGATCCGTGATGGCTTCGATGCGGCGATCTGCGCACATGGGTCACTTCCTCGTTCGGGTCGTCTGCCGGGGGCGGCACCCCGGCGATAGGTCGATGGCGCCAGGGGCCGCCCGGGCGGCGTCAGGGCGCCCAGAACACCTGCAGCGGCTCGGCGCGGTCGAGCCGGAGCACCGCGCGCACCGGCAGCTCTTCGGTCGGCCCCGGCCCCATCGCGGTCTCCAGCGTGCGCCGCTTGTCCTCGCCCTCGATATGGAGCGCCAGAAACCGCGCGTCGGCAAGTCGCGGAAGGGTGAGCGTGACGCGCGGTTCCTCCGCGCCAGGGGCGCGCATCGAGACCACCGCCTCGTGGCTGGCGAGATCGAGCGCGCGGGCGAGATTGTCGCCGCCGGGAAAGAACGAAGCCGTGTGGCCGTCGCCGCCCATGCCGAGGATCACC
Source organism: Aureimonas pseudogalii (assembly GCF_014196835.1). Taxonomy (GTDB): domain Bacteria; phylum Pseudomonadota; class Alphaproteobacteria; order Rhizobiales; family Rhizobiaceae; genus Aureimonas; species Aureimonas pseudogalii. Next base: position 908,708 of record NZ_JACIEK010000001.1, on the reverse strand, counting down.
GCGTCGAAGGGCCGGGGCAGGCCGCCGAAGCGCCGGGTCAGTTCGGGCTCGGCTTCCTCGGCGGTGAGGCCGTCCTCGTGGAACAGTTCGAGACGGGCCGCCGCCGCACGTCCTCGCAGGAAGTTCTCCCGCAGGAAGGCGGCGTTCGAGCGCGGGCTGGTGTCGGGCACCCAGCGCTCGTCCACGAGGCAGACGATGACGCGGGACCAATCGATCTCGGCCTGCGCAAGGGTCTGCAGGAAGAGCTTCGGCGTCGAACCCCCGGAAACGGCGAGGATGGCCTCGCCGCGCGTCGCGATGCCGCCCGCCAGGACGGCGGCGACGCCGGCGGCGAGAGCCTGCGCGAGGTCGGCGCGCGTCGCGTAGTCGTGTCGCTTCATCGCGGCCCCCTCAATCCGGCTCGTGCCAGGTGCGCCCGTCGCGCTCGATCAGCGCGATCGAGGAGGAGGGGCCCCAAGTGCCCGAGGTGTAGCCCTGCGGCTTCAGGCTCATCTCCTCCCAGGCCTTCAGGATGGGATCGACCCATTCCCACGCGGCCTCCACCTCGTCGCGGCGCATGAACAGCGACTGGTTGCCGCGGATCACGTCCATGAGCAGGCGCTCGTAGGCGTCGGGGTTTCGCACATGGAAGGACTCGGCGAAGCTCATGTCGAGCGGAACGTGGCGCAGGCGCATGCCGCCCGGGCCGGGATCCTTGATCATCAACCACTGCTTCACGCCCTCGTCCGGCTGTAGGCGCATGACGAGCTGGTTCTGCTGCACGTGGCCGGCCGAATTGTCGAAGATCGAGTGCGGGATCGGCCGGAACGTGACGACGATCTCGCTCATGCGCTCCGACAGGCGCTTGCCCGTGCGGATGTAGAAGGGCACGCCGGCCCAGCGCCAGTTGTTGATCTCGGCCTTGATGGCGACGAAGGTCTCGGTGTCGCTGGTAGGCTCGCCGAGATCGTCGAGATAGCCCTTCACCGCGCCGCCTTTCGAGGCGCCGGCCCTGTACTGGCCGCGCACCGTCACCTGCTCGACGTTCTTCGTGTCGACCGGCTTCAGCGAACGCAGGATCTTCAGCTTCTCGTCGCGCAACGGGTCGGCGCCGAGCGAGGAGGGCGGCTCGATGGCGACGAGGCAGACGAGCTGCAGGATGTGGTTCTGCACCATGTCGCGCAGCGCGCCGGCCTTATCGTAGTAGCCGGCGCGGCCCTCCAACCCGACGCTCTCGGCCACCGTGATCTGCACATGGTCGACGAAGGCGTTGTTCCAGAGCGGCTCGTAGAGCATGTTGGCGAAGCGCAGCGCCATCAGGTTCTGCACCGTCTCCTTGCCGAGATAATGGTCGATGCGGAAGACCTGGTCCTCGCGGAAATGCTCGCCGATGAGGGCGTTCAGCTCGCGCGCCGAGGCGAGATCACGTCCCACCGGCTTCTCGACCACGAGGCGCGTGCGATCGTTCGACAGGCCGTGCCGGTCGATGCCGGAGGCGAGATCGCCGAACAGCGCCGGGCCGACGGCGAGGTAGAAGGCGCGGATGCGGTTGTCGCCGGCCTCGTCGAGCAGCGCCTTGAGATCGGCCCAGCCGGTTTCGCTCTTGGCGTCGACCTGACGGTAGAACAGGCGCGAGAGGAAGCGCTCCATCGGGGCGGTCTGCCGGTCGCCCTCGGCCACGTGCTCCTCGAGCGCGGCCTTTGCGAACGCGCGGTAGTCCTCGTCGGAGATCGCGGTGCGCGAAGCGCCGATGATGCGCGAGCCCGCGGGGATCTGGCCGTCGAGATCGCGGTGGAACAGGGCGGGCAGAAGCTTGCGCTCGGCGAGATCGCCGTTTCCGCCGAACACGATGTAGTCGAAGCATTCGACGGGAATGATCTGACTGGACACGGGTGGCACCTCCGGCTCGGCTCGCGAAAGGGCCTCGGACCCTTCCGAAAGGCTTTATGCTAATCGATTGATATTGGAAAGCCGGGCCGGCGCCGCATCGGGCGCGGCGGTGTCGGGACGGCGGTTCGTCACGCCCGGCCGGTCCGTTTCGCCACGGCTTGTGCGATCGCGACGACGAGCTGTTCGGTGGCGAAGGGCTTCTTGATCGCGCGGGCATCCTCGGCCTCGGCGGGCAGATCGATCGCCTCGCCGTAACCGGTGACGAACACGAAGGGGATGGCCTTGGCGTTGAGGTTTCCGACGAGCGGAAAACTCGTTTCCGAGCCGAGATTGACGTCGAGGAGGGCCACGTCGATCGGGTGCGCCTCGATGAGTTTGCGCGCCTCCGCGACGCTCGCGGCGGTGAACACGCTCTCCATGCCGTTGTCGAGCAGCAGCTGCTCGGCATCCAACGAGATGATCATGTTGTCCTCGACCACGAGGCCGACGAGGCCCTTCAGCGAATGCGGAACGGCGGTGAGGGGCATCGTCGAGGCGGTCTCCACGAAGGGCTCGGCAGGCGCCCGGGGACGATCGAGGTGGAACACCGTCTGGGGCAGGGTGAAATGCGCCACGAGGCCGGCGAGGCGATAGTCGAGACGGGCTTCGCCGCCGAGATCGTGTGGGATCGAGCGCTCGATGATGGTGGAGCCGAAGCCGCGGCGCGCCGGCGGCGTCACGGCCGGACCGCCGCTCTCGGTCCAGGTGATGCGGCAGCCGTCGTCGGCGTCGATGTGCCAGGACACCCGGACGCTGCCGGAGGAATCCGACAGCGCGCCGTATTTGGCCGAGTTCGTCACGAGTTCGTGGAACACGAGGGCGAGCGTGGAGAAGGTGATGGCTTCGACGAAGATGTCTGGGCCTTCGAGATGCACCCGGTCAATCTTGGCGCCGATATAGGCGGCGACCTCGGTCTTGACGATGTCGCGCAGCGAGGTGCTGGCGAACTGGTCGCTGGTGATCTGGTCGTGGGCGCGCGCCAGCGCCTGGATGCGGCCGCCGATGATGCGGGCGAAGTCGTCGACGCTCGAAGCGCCCGGCTTCGACTGCACGATGAGCGCGCGGATGAGGCTCAGGATGTTGCGGACGCGGTGGTTGAGTTCGGCGATCAGCAGTTCCTGGCGCTGCGTGGCGAGGTTCTGCTGGCGCTCGGTCTCCTCGTTGAAGCGCAGCAGCACTTCGAGGATCGAGACGCGCAAGCCCTCCGCGGCCTTTCGCTCGGCGTCGGTGAAGGGCAGCGACTTGCCGTAGACCGTCTCCTTCCAGGCCTCGAAGCTCTTGCGCGGGCTGAGCCGCACGCCGTTCGGCCCGACCATCACTTCCTTGGTCTTGGGATCGCCGGCCCAGTCCACCGTCTGGACGATTTCGCGCCGGAAGAAGAGGATGTAGTCGCGTGGACTGCGCGAGATCGGGATGGCGAGAACGCCGGCCGCGCGCATCACGTAATCGGCGGCAGGCGGGTGGAACGCGGACAGCTCGTCCGTTGCGTAGACGCGGCTCGATCCCGCGCGGTTGAGGAAGCGCGCGAGGCCCGGCAGCTCGTCCTGCGTCGGGCACTGGCCGAAGCATTTGCCCACCCCCTTCGCCCAGACCGCGAAACCGTCGCACGGGATGATCTCGCGCAGATCCTCGGCGAACTCCGCGATCGTGTCCATCGAGGGCGAGGCCGCGGCGATCTTGGAGACGAACCGGTCGTGCAGGGCGCGCGCCTCCTCGTCGACGCGCCGCGCCTCCTTATAGAGGCGCCCCTCGATGATGAGCGACACCATCTGGCCGAACAGCTCGGTCGCGGCGCGGATCTCCAGCGGCAGGTGACGCGGCGAGTAATGGTGGAGGGCGAAAAGGCCCCAGAGCGCGCCGTCGATCACGATCGACACCGACATGGAGGCGGAGACGCCCATGTTGCGCAAATATTCGAGATGGATCGGCGAGACCGAGCGCATCACCGACAGCGAGAGATCGAGCGGCTTTCCGTGCGGATCAAGCTCGGGCACGACCGCGACGCTTTCGGCGTTGACGTCGGCGATGATGCGGATCTGATTGCGCACGTAGAGGGCGCGCGCCTGCGCGGGAATGTCGGTGGCCGGGTAGTTGAGGCCGAGAAACGCGCCGATGCCCGAGCGGGCGGATTCGGCCACCACCGAGCCCGCGCCCGTCGAGGCGAAGCGGTAGAGCATGACGCGGTCGAACCCGGTGATGCCGCGCAGCTGGCGCACGCATTCGCGGAAGAGCGTGTCGAGAGTGGCGGTCTTCTGGACCCGCGCGATCATGCTCTTGACGAGGGCGCTCGGGTTGATGCCCGGCCGCTCGGAGGCCGGCTCGGCCTCGATGACGATCGTCTGGCCGGAGACGTGGATGGCGACGTCGAAGGGCTGGCCGGTGCCCAACAAGTCGAAGTTGAAGAGCCGCTCCGATCCGTCGTCGGCCGACAGGATCTGCAGGCGTCCGCGGATGGCATGGATGCTCGCCTCGGGAAGGACGGCCACCATCGCTTCGCCGGGCAGCGCGGCGGGATCGACGGCGAGATAGTCGCCGATATTGGCCGAGACGCGCTCGATCAGCCAGTCCATCGAGACGGCGATGAGGAAGCCGACATTCTGGATGCGACCCAGGAACTGGATCGGCTCGCGCTCGCAATTGGTGAGGTCGACGGTGTGATCCGAAGCGGGGGCAATGCTCAAGTTCGCGGGCCGCCGTCGTGGGGCCAGGTCGCGGCGATCTGCCGGAAATAGCGGAAGGTCCGTCTCGCCGCCTCGATTGCGAGGGTCTGGTCGTCCTCAGTCATCCCAGCCTCGTTCATCGCCGTCAGGAGGTTTCGAAACGGCGACGGGTCGCCCGAAGCCTGAAGGTAATGCGTCGGCAGACGGTTTCGAGGGGCGTCGGCTTCGCGCGCCTTGAGCGCCTTCAGCATGAACCGCGCGCCGAGACGCGATCCCTCCAGCACGTAGGCGACGCCGAAGGCGGCCGGGACCGCGAGGGGGGCGAGCGGAAAGGGCGGGGGTTCGGCGGCTTCGAGCCCGAGGGCGCGCGCGTCGCGCTCGGCGGCCTCCAGCCGGTCTCCCGGCTGCCAGCCGGCCTCTGCCAGCGCGCCCACGAGACGCGGCTCGATCGCGCGGTGGGCGAGGAGATTCATGGCGACGAAGCCGCGGTAGCGTCGGTCGCTCTCGTCCTCCAGCATCCCGTCGAAGAGGGCGTCGAGCGCCTCGTGGTCCTGCCGAGTCTCGATGCGCAGCCGCTCTCGCAGGGTGGGCGGCGCGCGGTCGTCGGCGGCGTCGGGGAAGGCGGCTTGGGGCACGGGAAAAATCGTCCGGAAAAGGCGTGGCGTGCGATCGGCTTCTAGTCTCGTCTCAGGTGGCCGGTTCGGGCCGAATGCGCAAGCCCGTCAAAGCCGATCGCGCAGGGCGAACCAAGTCATGGCGAGGAAAAGCAGCGGCTTTCGCAAGGCGGTGCCGCCGGGAAAGGAGGGAATGCGCAGATCCTCGAACTCGGCGAGCCGGTCCCGGTTGCCGGCGACGCGCTCGGCATAGAGGCGTCCGGTGAAGTGAGAGAGAAGGACGCCATGGCCGGAGAAGCCGCCGATGGTCGTCAGGCCTGGCTCCGGCTCGGCGACATAGGGCATGCGCGTCATCGTCACCGCCACCGAGCCGCCCCAGGCATGGGTGATCGCGACGTCGGCGAGATGGGGATAGACGTCGGCGATCTGGCGGCGGATCTGGCCGGCGATGTCGCCCGCCGACGAGGAATAGGCCTCCCGCCCGCCGAAGAGCAGGCGCCCGTCGACGCTCTTGCGAAAGTAGCGCACCACGAAGCGCGAATCGTCGGCCGCCTCGTTGCCCGGCAACACGCGCGCGGGCTCGGCTAGCGGCTCGGTGGCGCCGATGAAGGAGCGGATCGGCATGACGTGGGCGGCGCTCTGCCGGTTGAGCCCGCCGCCGTGGCCATTGGTCGCGAGCAGCGCCCGGTCGGCCGTGACGGTGCCGAACGGCGTCTCGGCGACGATGTGTCCGCCCTCGCGGCGCACGGCGCGCACCGGCGTCTCCTCGAAGAGCCGGGCGCCGGCGGCAGCTGCGGCTCGCGCCGTGCCGACGAGGAGCTTCATCGGATGGAGATGCCCGGTGCCGGTGTCGCGAACCCCGGCATGATAGGCCGGCGATCCCAGGCGCTCGGCGGTCTCGGCGCGGTCCATGAAGGCGGCGTGCGGGTAGTCGTAGCGATCGCGCAGGATCGCGGCATGGCGGCGGAACTCGTCGACGTAGCGGCGCTTGTGGACGAGGGAGATCTGGCCGGGGCGGTAGTCGGCGTCGATGCCGTGCGTCGCCATCATCTCGTGGAGATGCGCCTTCGCCTCCTCGGCCAGCGCGAAGAGGCGGCGCGAGCGTTCCAGGCCGAGGCTCGCCTCGAGGTCTTCCGGCCAGACGCGGTGGCCGGTGCCGAACTGGCCGCCGTTGCGCCCCGAGGCGCCGTCGCCGAGCCGCGCGGCCTCGAGAAGCACGACGCGCACCCCGCTGGCGGCCAGATGCAGCGCTGCCGACAGCCCGGTGAAGCCGCCGCCGACCACGAGCACGTCGGCCTGGACCGAGCCTTCCAGCCGGGGATGGCGCGGGCGATCGGGCACCGAATCCTCGTACCAGGACCGGCCAGGCGAGATCGGCGACTGGTAGGGCTCAGACATTGAGCAGCAGGAACTCGCGCTCCCACGGGCTGATGACCTGCATGAAGGTCTCGAACTCGCCGCGCTTGATGCCGGCATAGGTGCCCACGAACTCGCGCGAGAGCACCTCGTGGAATGCCTCCTCCGCCTCGAAGGCGGCGACGGCCTCCAGCAGGCCCCGGGGCAGCGAGATGATGCCGTCCTCGTTCACCGTGCGGTCGGTCGGCTGGTCGGGGTCGACGGCGTTGACCATGCCGAGCCAGCCGCAGGCCAGCGAGGCGGCGAGCGCCAGATAGGGGTTGGCGTCGGAGGAGGGCAGGCGGTTCTCGACGCGCCGCGAGGAGGCGTCGGAGGACGGGATACGGAAGGCCGTGGTGCGGTTGTCGTAGCCCCAGGCGTTGTTGGTGGGCGCCGACATGCCGTAGGTGAGGCGGCGGTAGGAGTTGACGTAGGGCGCCATCATGATGAGCGCCGCCGGCACGTAGCGCTGCATGCCGCCGATGAAGTGGTAGAACAGCTGCGAGGGCGAGCCGTCGTCGTTGGAAAAGACGTTGGCGCCGGTCTTCAGGTCGATCACCGACTGGTGGATGTGCATCGCCGAGCCCGGCTGGCCCTGAATGGGTTTGGCCATGAACGTGGCGTAGATGTCGTGCTTGAGCGCGGCCTCGCGGATCGTGCGCTTGAACATGAAGACTTGGTCGGCGAGCTCGATCGGATCGCCGTGGCGCAGGTTGATCTCGAGCTGCGCCGCGCCGTCCTCGTGGATCAGCGTGTCGATCTCCAGGCCCTGCCGGTCGGAGAAGTGATAGATGTCGTCAATCAGCTCGTCGAACTCGTTGACGCCGCCGATCGAATAGGCCTGCCCGCCGGAGATCTGCCGGCCCGAGCGCCCGATCGGCGGGGTCAGCGGGTAGTCGGGATCGACGTTCTTGGAGACGAGGTAGAACTCGATCTCGGGCGCCACGATCGGCTGCCAGCCGCGCTCTTCATAGAGCTGCAGCACGCGCTTCAGCACGTTGCGCGGCGTGTAGCCGACGGCCGCGCCGGCCGTGTCCACGAGATCGCAGATCACCTGCGCGGTGGCGTCGCTCTCCCAGGGCACCTCCGAGAGGGTGGAGAGATCGGGCACGAGCTTGAGGTCGCCGTCGTTCGGCGAATAGCGGAACTCGCCGGTCTCGTCCGGGTATTCGCCGGAGATCGTGTGCATGAACAGCGCGGAGGGCAGGGCGAGCGAGGTGTTGCCGGTGAACTTCTTGGCCGGCATCATCTTGCCGCGGGCCACGCCCGCCAGATCCGGCGTGATGCACTCGAGATCCTCGATGCCGCGCACCCGCAGCCATTCGGCGGCCTCCGCCATCGAGCCGACGCCGCGGCGCCGCTCGAGATAGGCCGGCCGCTCGGCCTCGAGGACGCGGGACTTCGGCGGGCTGGCGCGGCCCGCCGTCGATCCTCCGCCCTCTGCCGTCCGGCGCTTCGGCTTGTCGCGCTTGATCTTCGAGCGCGTCTTCGCGTCGAGCTTCGTCGGGCGGGAAGGGTCGGGCATGCAATCCTGCGGGCGGTTGCGGGGATCGCCGACCATAGCCTGTCGCCCGGCGCGGCGAAAGGCGCGCCGGGCCGGCGGATCGACGGCGGCGGGCGGTTGCCGGGGATCGGCGGATCCGGCCCCGAAACGCAGCGCGGAAAGGGGCGATCGGCCGGCCGCCGTCATTGAAATGACACCGATCGAGCTATCTGAAATCGGGACCGTCGCATCGGCGGGGCAAGGAGGCCGCGAGGCGCGGCGCATCTGATGACCGACAGCACCCAGAAGACCAAGACCGCCGGCCTCGAAGACACGATGTCGCGCGGCGGCGCGGTGGCGCGCACCGTCCAGTCGCTCGTCGACGGGGCCGAGCGGCTGAACCTGAAATACGCCGCGCGCGGCAATCCGCCGGTCTATCCGACCGACGATTTCCCCTGGGCGCGCGAGGTCGAGAGCGAATGGCGCCTGATCCGCGCCGAGCTCGACGAGGTTCTGGTGCGCAAGGGCGACCTGCCCGCCTTCCACGAGATCTCCTCGGAGGTGCGCTCCATCTCCTCGGACCAGAACTGGAAGACGTTCTTCCTCTGCGGCTACGGCATCAAGTCGGAGGAGGCGATCCGCCAGTGCCCCGAGACCTGGCGCATCCTGCAGAAGATCCCCGGCATGAAGTCGGCCATGTTCTCGATCTTCGAGCCCGGCAAGCACCTGCCGCCCCATCGCGGACCCTATAACGGCGTGCTGCGCTTCCATCTCGGCCTGCTCGTGCCGCCCGAGCCCGACAAGATCGGCATCCGCATCGCCGACCGGACCTGCCACTGGGAGGAGGGCAAGGCGCTGATCTTCGACGACGCCTACGAGCACGAGGCCTGGAACCACTCGACCGGAGTGCGCGTCGTGCTCTTCGTCGATTTCGAGAAGCCGCTCGCCTTCCCCGCCAACCTGACGAACAAGGCGGTGCTCAACCTCGCGGTCTTCACGCCGTTCATCCGCGAGGGCTACAAGGCCCACAAGGCCTGGGAGAAGATGTTCTATGGCGCCGGACAGAAGCATCGCTGAGGGTCTGCCGATGGTCCGCTGGCGGGCGATGACGGAGGCCGACCTCGTCGGCGTCATCGCGCTCGCCGACCGCGTCCATCCCGACTTTCCCGAGGGCGAGGCGATGTATCGCGACCGGATGCGCCTGTTTCCCGGCGGCTGCCTCGTGCTGGCCGACGATGCGGGGGCGATCGTCGGCTACGCGGTGGCCTATCCCGCCCGCCTCGGCTCGCCGCCGCCGCTCGACACGGTGCTCGGACGACTACCGAATGAGGCCGACGCGCTCTACCTGCACGACGTCGCCCTGGCGCCGGAATGGCGCGGCGGCGGGCGATCGGGCGAGGGGATCGCCCGGCTGCTGGCGCTCGCCGCGGCGTTTCCAGCCGCGATGCTCGTCTCGGTCTACGGCACCGCGCCCTTCTGGGCGCGTCATGGCTTTCGCGCCGTGGACGGCGAGGCGATGGCCGCGAAGCTGCGCGCCTACGGGCCGACGGCGGTCTACATGGTGCGCGACACCGCCGAATGCCGCGAAGCGCGCCCTGTGCAGGAAAACGGCAGCGGGGACTAGGAATCGCGCCCTCGCTCGACAATAGTGGCGCCGACCGGACCGGTTGCCCGGACCGGCCGACCGCATCGGCCTCACTGTCGGCGCGCCACGAAGAGGTTCTCCCGCATGAAGCGTCTCCCCGCATTTCTCGGTGCGGCTCTCGCCGCCGCCGCCCCGCACGCGGCGCTGGCGCAGGACAAGGTCGTCAACGTCTACAACTGGTCGGACTATATCGACACCTCGACCGTCGACGCCTTCACGAAGGAAACGGGTATCCGCGTCGTCTACGACGTCTACGATTCCAACGAGATCCTGGAGACGCGGCTTCTGGCGGGCGGCAGCGGCTACGACGTGGTGGTGCCCTCGGCCGAGTACATGGCGCGCCAGATCGAGGCCGGCGTGTTCCAGAAGCTCGATCCCGCCAAGCTGCCGAACCTGAAGAACATGTGGCCCCTCATCACCGAGCGCGTCGCCGCCTACGATCCCGGCAACGCCTACTCCGTCAACTATATGTGGGGCACCACCGGCGTCGGCTACAACGTCGCCAAGGTGAAGGCGATCCTGCCCGACGCGCCGGTGGACAGCTGGGCGCTGGTGTTCGATCCGAAATATGCCGAGCCCCTGTCGAAATGCGGCATCGACATGCTCGACGCCCCCGGCGAGATCATCCCCGCGGCGCTGCGCTATCTCGGCCTCGACCCCGATGCGCGCGACGCCGAGACCATCGGCAAGGCCGAGGAACTCCTGATGAAGGTGCGCCCCTTCATCCGCCGCTTCCACTCCTCCGAATACATCAACGCGCTGGCCAACGGCGACATCTGCGTGGCCGTCGGCTTCTCCGGCGACGTCTTCCAGGCGCGCGACCGGGCGGCGGAAGCGGGCGCCGGCGTCGAGATCGCCTACGCCATCCCCAAGGAGGGCGCGATGATGTGGTTCGACCAGATGGTCGTTCCCACCGATGCCCCCCATGTCGACGCGGCGCACCAATTCATCGACTACTTGATGCGGCCGGACGTGATCGCCAAGGCGAGCAACCACACGAGCTACGCCAACGGCAACCTCGCCTCGCAGCCGCTGATCGAGCCCAAGATCATCCAGGATTCGGCGATCTACCCGGACGCGGCGACGCTCGCCACGCTCTTCACCAAGAAGCCCTACGACGCCCGCTCCCAGCGCCTCGTGACGCGCGCCTTCACCACCGTCAAGACGGGGCAGTGACGCCCGCCTAGGAAGGCGCGCGCAGGCGTGATCCTCACACGGGAAGCATCGGGAATCGAATGGCCTCGGCATCCAAGTCTCTCGGCAACATCCGCCGATCCTTCGAACCCTGGAACGATCCTGCGGCCAAGCCGCTGATCGAGTTCGACCGCGTTACCAAGCGGTTCGATGGCTTCACCGCCGTCGATGACCTGTCGCTCGGCATCTACGAGCGCGAGTTCTTCGCGCTGCTCGGGCCCTCCGGTTGCGGCAAGTCCACGCTGCTGCGTATGCTCGCCGGCTTCGAGGAGCCGAGCGAGGGCGACATCCGGCTGGCCGGGCAGAGCCTACGGGGCGTGCCGCCCTATCGGCGGCCGCTGAACATGATGTTTCAGTCCTACGCGCTCTTCCCGCACATGAGCGTCGAGAAGAACATCGCCTTCGGCCTGCGCCAGGACGGCATGGCGCGCTCCGAGATCGACGCGCGCGTCGCCGAGATGCTGAAGCTCGTGAAGCTCGAGGCCTTCGCCCGCCGCAAGCCGCAGCAGCTTTCGGGCGGGCAGCAGCAGCGCGTGGCGCTGGCGCGCTCGCTCGCCAAGCGGCCGAAGGTGCTGCTCCTCGACGAGCCGCTCGGCGCGCTCGACAAGAAGCTGCGCGAGGAGACGCAGTTCGAGCTGATGGACCTGCAGCAGGAGCTCGGCCTCACCTTCGTCATCGTCACGCACGACCAGGAGGAGGCGATGACCATGTCCGACCGCATCGCCGTGATGCGCGCGGGCAAGCTTTGCCAGGTCGCGACGCCCGGCGTCATCTACGAGGCGCCGAGTTCGCGCTACGTCGCCGATTTCGTCGGCAACGTGTCCTTGATCGAGGGCGTGGTGGAGAGCGCGTCGAACGGCGTGGTGCGCCTCGCCACCCCGGTCGGCACGATCGAGAGCGAGAGCAGCGCGCCGGCCACACCCGGCATGACCGCCGCCTTCGCCATTCGGCCCGAGAAGATGCGCCTGTCGCGTCAGGTGCCCGGCGACATCGGCGTCAACGCGCTGCGCGGCACGGTGTGGGACATCGCCTATCTCGGCGACGTGACGCTCTTCAACGTCAAGCTCGACGGCGGAACCATGGTGCGCTCCACCGTGATCAACGCCTCGCGCATCGCACCCGAACAGATCGCCTGGGACGAGGAGGTCTGGCTCACCTTCCCGCGCGACGCCGGCCTGGTGCTGGTGCAATGAGCGAGACGCCATCTCCCGCACGCCCTCTCGCGGTCGGTCGTACTGGCGGCACGCGCCGCCGCGACGGCTGGTGGACGGGCGTCGTGATCGGCGTGCCCTATCTCTGGCTCGTCGTCCTCTTCCTCGTGCCCTTCCTCATCGTCTTCAAGATCTCGCTCTCCGAGACCGCGATCGCACAGCCGCCCTACCTGCCGGTGTTTCCGCTGGACAGCCTGTCCGGCTTCATCGAGAGCGCGCGGGACTTGAGCGTCCAGTCCTATCGCTGGCTCGCCGACGATCCGCTCTATCTCAACGCCTACGTCTCGAGTCTTCGCATCGCCGCCGTCTCCACGGCGCTGTCGCTGCTCGTCGCCTATCCGCTGGCCTACGCGATGGCGCGCGCCTCGAACGGGCTGCGCCCGATCCTCGTGATGCTGACGATCCTGCCGTTCTGGACGAGCTTCCTCATTCGCGTCTACGCGTGGATCGGCATCCTACGCAACGAGGGCTATCTCAACCAGGTCCTGCTCTGGACCGGCCTCGTCGACACGCCGCTGCAGATCCTCAACACCAACACCGCCGTCTATATCGGCATCGTCTATTCCTACCTGCCCTTCATGGTGCTGCCGATCTACGCCAGCCTCGAGCGGCTGGACGGGCGCCTGCTGGAGGCGGCGGCCGATCTCGGCTGCACGCCGATCCGGGCGTTCTGGCGCGTCACCTTCCCGCTGTCGCTGCCCGGCGTTCTCGCCGGCGCCTTCCTCGTCTTCATTCCCGCCGTCGGCGAGTTCGTGATCCCCGATCTCCTTGGCGGATCGCAGACGCTGATGATCGGCAAGACGCTGTGGGACGAGTTCTTCGCCAACCGCGACTGGCCGGTCTCCTCGGCGGTGGCGGTGATCCTGCTGCTGCTTCTCGTGGTGCCGATCGCGCTGTTCCAGCGCGTCCAGGCCAAGACCGTCTGAGGAGGCCACCCTGCAACGCCGCCTGACCGCCTTCAACGTCGCCTCGCTCATCGTCGGCTTCGCGTTTCTCTACGTGCCGATCGTGCTTCTCGTGGTCTACTCGTTCAACGCCTCGCAGCTCGTCACGGTGTGGGGCGGCTTCTCGACGCGCTGGTACGGGCAGCTCGCGCAGAACCGGCTGTTTCTCGACGCCGCATGGGTCACGCTGCGCGTCGCCTTCCTCTCGGCCTGCGCGGCCACGGTGCTCGGCACGCTGGCGGCGATGGCGCTGGTGCGCCATGCCAGGTTTCCCGGGCGGTTCCTGTTCTCCGGCATGGTGTTCGCGCCGCTGGTGATGCCCGAGGTGATCACCGGCCTGTCGCTGCTGCTGCTCTTCGTCGCCATCGGCTTCGATCGCGGCTTCTGGACGGTGACGATCGCCCACACGACCTTCACACTCTGCTTCGTGGCCGTCGTGGTGCAATCGCGCCTCGTCTCCTTCGACCGCTCGCTGGAGGAGGCCGCGCAGGATCTCGGGTGCCCGCCGGCCAAGGCCTTCCTGCTCGTGACGCTGCCGGTGATCTGGCCGGCGGTCGCCGCCGGCTGGATGCTCGCCTTCACCCTGTCGCTCGACGATCTCGTGATCGCCAGCTTCACCTCGGGCCCGGGCGCGACGACCCTGCCGATGCGGATCTACAGTCAGGTCCGGCTCGGCGTGACGCCGGAGATCAACGCCATCTCGACGATCCTCATCGGCGTCGTCGCGGCCGGCGTCGTCGCCGCCTCCTTCGTCACCCGCCGCCAGGAGCGCCAGCGGCTGCGCGACGAGCGTATGGCGGCCGAAGGCGCCTGACGAGCGCGCGCCCGCCGGTTCAGGGCCGGCAGTCGCAGGCCTTCGCATGCGCCGCGGCGATCGCCTCGAACGTGGCGGACATCGCCGCCCGCAGCGGATCGGCGGGTTCGAGCGCCGCGACTCGCAGATAGTCGAGCGCCTCGAGATCGGCGAAGGCCCCCTGCAACGCGAGGCGCAGCCGCGGGTCGCGGATCGGCGAGGCCGTGGTCGCCAGCCGTGGGCGGATCTCGGCGAGGCGCGCGATCACCGGTCGCGGCGGCGCGGCTGGCGCGACGCTGCCGGTGATGACGCTGTCGGTCGGCCCGGCATCAAGGCTCGGGGCCGGATCGGCCTGCGGAGCCGGCGCGAAGAGCCCCGCAGCCTCGATCGCGCCCGCAAGACGATCGACGGCGGCGAGAATGTCCGCCTCGCTCGACAGCGCCCGCGTCTCGTCCAGCCCGAGCGGCGGCAGGTCGGGGTCCGTCTGCCCCTCCGACAGGCGGGAGGCCTCGTCGCCCCGGTTGGCCATCAGCATCGGCGGGCCCATCGCCTCGCGGCCGAGACCGACGGTGGAGCGCAACGTCTGTGCGACGATCCCGGCGTCGGGCCTGTCCGCGGGGGCGGCCACGGGAACGGGAACCGGCTTCAGCGCGTCGAGCGCGCTCTTCAGGCTCTGCCGGGCGGCCTCGGTCTGCACCGCGAGGTCGCCGGCGCGGCGGTCGGGCCCGATCGCGATCGTGTCGGCCTGGCGCTTCAGCGTCGTGAGATAGTTGTCGATGCCCGAGCAGAGATAGGGCGAGGGCCCCTGCGTCAGGAAATCGGCGAGGTCCTCGCGGATGCGCGCGGCGACCCAGCGGGCGTTCGCATCGGCCGGGGCCGCGCCCATGCGCGCGCCCCGGCGCGCCAGCGAGGCGGCGCTGCGCAGCGCCGCAGCCTCCGTCGTGCTGCGTGGGCGCGGCGGAGGCGCGAAGACCAGCGCCCCTGGCAGATCGCTCGGGCGTGCCCCGGCATCCGTCGCGGCCGGCGCCATGGCCGCCGCTTTCAGCGCGGCATAGGGGCCGGCGAGGATGTCGGCGAAGGCGGCGTGGAAGGTTTCGGCGCAGCGGGCCGGCGTGACCGTGGATTTCGCGCGCGGCGCGGCGGCGAGCGTCACCGAACCACCGGCCGTTTCGACGCGCCCGGCTTCGGTGACCGACGAGGCGGCAGCGGCCGGCGCGAGCGCACCCAGCGCGAGGCCGGCTGCGAGAAGGGTCGAGGAGAGGCGGAGGGACGCGGGGCGGCGGCTGGGCTTCGAGTGCAAGGGTCGGCTCCGTTTTGGCGACGGACCCGCCTCGCGGCGGCATCCGTCAGATCGGCTCCGCCGGAGATCCCACGGTCATCACCGGCTTCGGCCATTCGCCCCGCAAGGTGAACCGAAGGGGTTGCGATGTGGTGAAGGAATCCTGACGACCCGACGCCTCGATGCGCGGCGACTGCATGTTGCCGGCGATCTGGAGCCCGTCGCCGCGCAGGTCGAACTGGCCGGAGGCCGCGATCTCGCCGTCCTGCATCACGGCGGCGATGTCGTCGAAGCGCACGCGCGTTCCCAGCGACTGGGCCTTGATCCGGATCGACTGGAAGGGGGCGCCGGCGCTGGCGACGGAGAAATCCAGAGCGTGACGACCGGCGCTCTTCAGCAGCGCCGCGTCGATGCCCTGCAGCGCGCCGTCGCGGATCTCGGCGGTGAACTCGCCGCGGTTGGAGGCGAGGATCTGCCCCCAGTTTCCGGCGGGGCTGCGCAGCGTGGCGCCGATCAGCGCGCTGCCGGAGGCGAAGGGCAGCGGCTCGTTGACGAGCGCCGCGACCTCGCCGACCCCGGCGTCGCGCACTCCGGCGGTGACGATGAGGGTCGGCACGTCGGCGCGCGCGTCGAGCGTCACCCGCATCTGCCCGCGCCCACCGAGCACCGCCATGTCGCCGACGTCGATCACGCCGACGCCCGACGCCATCTTCACGGTCGCGGCGACCTCGCTGGCGCTGGCTCGCCCGAGCGTCGCCCGGCGCGCGGAGAGCCGCAGATCCATGTCGAGCGCGCGGATGAAGCTGCTGCGGATCGGGCGCTCCAGGTCGATCAGGGTGCGCGGCGTCGGGGCGATCGCCTGCGACAGGACGCCGAAGTCGAGGCGGTCGAAGGCGAGTGTTCCCGACAGGCTGGCGCGCGCGCCGCCGCGCGGCAGGATCGCCTCGAGGGCGCCGCGCGCCTCGTTGCCGCCGAGATCGAGCTGCGCGGCGCCGAAGCTCACGCGATCGCTGACGAGCTGGATCTGCGTCTCCAGCGACACCGCGCCGATGTCGGGAAGCGTGAGCTGGCGGGTGCCGAGCCAGCGGATGGCGCGCGACAGCGACGGGGCGGCGACGCGAAGCCCCCCTGCGAGGTGCAGGCTGTCGCCGGCAGCCCCGCTGCCGGAGAAGCCGAGCTCGAGCGCTGGCGAGCTCACCTGCAGGGCAAGCGCGCTCGGCGTGCCCGCCAGGAAGTCGAGCGGGCTGTCGAAGCGCCCGTCGATCTCGGTCGGCTGGCCGTTCCAGACGTAGGATCCGTCGACGATGGCCGGCGCCCCGCCGCCCGCCCACTCGAAGGCGAGATTGACGTTGGAGACGCCGCCGCCCCGGCCGGCGAGCCGGAACAGGCCGTCGCGCACATGCAACTCGTGCAGCCCCTCGAAGCGCGACAGGAAGAAGGCGGCGAGATCGGAGGCGCGGCGCGTGTCGACCTGCCTGTCGGCGGGGGCGGTCGGTTCGCTCGTGCGCGGCGCGGCGGGCGCGGCGGGCGGGGCGGCTGCGGGAACTGCGGCGACGACGGGTCCGAGCGCCACCAGTTCGGGCCGCACCAGCGTCACCCGGTCGATCTCGGTGCGCCCGAACAGGGCCGAGACCAGATCGAAGTCGGCGTCGATCCGGTCGACGTCGAGCGCCAGCGCCTCCTCGCCGGCCGCCGTGCCGATGCGCACGTCGACGAGCGAGACGCTGGCGCGCGGGAACAGCGAGAAGCGCGCTTCGCCCTCGACCCGCACCGGGCCGCCGGTCAACCGTGCCAGCCTCTCTTCGATAGCGGACCGGGCCGAGGGGAGCGCGAGCGAGACCGAGGAGACGAGAAACGCCGCCGGCAGAAGGAGGCAGGCCGCCACGACGGCGCCGAGCATCAGGCGGCGTGTCGGCAGGGTGCGAGCGCGGCTGCGGCCAACCGGGGGGTGTGGGGCCGGGTCTGGCGCGTCGGTCAAGCGGTGGTCCTTCGAAGTCCGGCCGGAAAGCCGTGGAAGCGAAAACGAAAATGGGGCAGCGCGCCGGAAACGGCGGCCCACGGCCTGCTCGCTCTATCCCTAGAATGCGCCGGCCCGATGGCGACGGCAAGTCGCCTCGCGTGTGCGGGGGCGGGCCGGGATCAGCCGGAGCGCCGCGTCTCGTCGGCCAGCAGCGAGCGCGTGAGGAGGATCACGGGCAGGATGCCGGTGAGGACGATGAGGAGGGCGGCGATCGCCCCGTCCTCGAAGGCGGCGCGCGAGGCCTGCGCATAGACGAAGGTCGCCAGCGTGTCGAAGTCGAAGGGGCGCAGCAGGATCGTCGCCGAAAGCTCCTTCGCCGCCTCCACGAAGACGAGAAGGAACGCCGTGAAGACGGCCGGGCGCATCAGCGGCAGCAGCACCGCGCGCAGCGTTTCCCCCGGCCCGCGGCCGAGCGTTCGCGAGGCCATGTCGAGATGCGGCGAGAGCTTGGCGAAGCCGCTTTCGAGCGAGCCGTGCCCCATCGCCATGAAGCGGGCGGTGCAGGCGAAGACGACCGCAAAGCCCGAGCCCGACAGGAGAAGCCCGGTGGAGACGCCGAAGCTCCGGCGCATGAGGGCGTCGAGGCCGTTGTCGAAGGCGGCGAGGGGGACGAGGATGCCAATGGCCAGAACCGTGCCGGGAATGGCGTAGCCGAGCGCCGCGACGCGCGAGACGGCGCTCAGCGTGCGGTCGTGCGTCAGTCGCGCGCCGTAGGCGAGCAGGAAGCCGATCGCGACGGTGGCGAGCCCCGTGGCGCTCGCGATGGCGATCGTGTGCCAGAGCGCGCGCCAGAGCACGGGATCGAGGAGATCGCCGAGGCGCCGGGCGGCGTATCCGGCGAGAACGACGAGCGGGATGCCGAAGCCCGAGACGATCGGCAGGGCGCAGGCGAGCGCCGCCGCCGCCGCGCGCCAGCCGGTGAGCCGCTCGGGCGGCGCGCGCATTCGGTCGGCGCGCGCCGCCGTGAAGCGCTGGCGCCGGCGCGCGAACCGCTCCACCCCGACGAGGAGAAGGATCACCGCGAGCATGAGGAGCGCGAGCTGCGTGGCGCCTTCCAGATCGCCGCGGTTGAGCCAGGTGGAATAGACCGCGAAGGTCAGCGTCTGGACGCCGAGATGCTCCACCGCGCCGATGTCGTTCACCACCTCCATCAGCGCCAGCGCGACGCCGACCGCGAGCGCCGGCCGGGCCATCGGCAGGAGCACGACGAAGAACACCCGCGCGGGGCCGGCGCCGAGCGTTCGCGCCACGTCCGCCGCCTTGGCGCCCTGCATCAGGAACACCATGCGCGTGGTGAGGAAGACGTAGGGGTAGAGCACCGAGGAGAGCACGAGCACGGCGCCGCCGAGCGAGCGGATGTCGGGAAACCAGTAGTCGGCGCGCGAGCGCCAGCCGAAGGCCGCGCGCAGCGCGCTCTGCACCGGGCCGACGAAGTGCAGCAATTCGTTGAAGCAGTAGGCGGCGATATAGGTCGGCACGGCCAGCGGCAGCACCAGCGCCCAGCAGAAGACGCGGTGGCCGGGAAAGCGGAAGCTCGTGGTGAGCCAGGCCGTGACGACGCCGGTCGTGCCCGTCGCGAGCGCCACGCCCGCCATGAGACCGAGTGTCGTGGTGCCCGATCGCGGCAGGACGGTGGCGGCGAGATGCCGGAAATTCGAGAGCGACCCCGAGAGGGCGATCACGGCGAGCGCCACCACAGGCATTGCCACGAGGGCGGCCAGAAGGAGCGCGGCGAGAAGGAACGGGCGCTCCGGCGACGCTGCGAAGCCGGCGCGCGGGATCGGGCGAGCCGGACGGCTCATGGCGGGCTCATGAAATGCAGGAGGGCGAACGGCCGACGACGCCCGCTCCCGAAGGGAGCGAGCGCCGCTGCGGCGGGGCATCGGCGGGCGGCGCGCGGCCGATCCGCCGGGACGGGATCGGACCTGCGGGACCGGACTCGCGCCCGGTCCCGGCGCCGATCAGGACTGCGGACCCTCGTCGAAGCGCACCTCGTCGATGAGCGCCGAGGCCTTGGACCGCTGGGCCGCGATGTCGTCGAGCGACAGCGTGTCGGGCTTCAGCTCGCCGAAGGCCTTCACGGCGGGCGAGAGCGCGACGCCGGGCTTCAGCGGATACTCGTAGTTGGTCTCGGCGTAGATGCGCTGCGCCTCGTCGGTGGTGAGAAATTCCATCAGCTTCACCGCGTTGTCGCGGTTCGGCGCGTTCTTCGCGAGGCCCATGCCGGAAATGTTGACGTGCGTTCCGCCGGTCTCGAAGGCCGGCATCACCACTTTGATGGCCTTCGCCCATTCCTTCTGCTGCGGCTCCTTCTCGTTGGTCTGCATCAGGCCGACATAGTAGGTGTTGCCGATGGCGATGTCGCACTGGCCGGAGGCGATGTTGCGCGCCTGGTCGCGGTCGCCGCCCTCGGGCGCCGTGGCGAGATTGTCGCGAAGTCCCGTCAGCCAGGTCTTGGTCTTCTCCTCGCCGTGATGGGCGAGGAAGGCGGCAATGAGCGCCACGTTGTACTGGTGCTGGCCCGAGCGGATGCAGATCCGGCCCTTCCACCGGGGGTCGGCGAGACTCTCGTAGGTGATCGGCTCGTCGCCGACGCGCTCCGCGGACGCGTAGACGACGCGGGCGCGCGCCGTCACGCCCGACCACTCGCCTGCCTTGTCGCGGAATGTCGCGGGAATGTCACGCTCGATCACGGCGTCCGCCAGCGGCTGCAGGATGCCGGCCTGCTTGGCAGCGTAGAGGCGGCCGATGTCCACGGTGAGGATCACGTCGGCCGGCGAATTGGCGCCCTCGGCCTTCACCCGCTCTTCCAAGCCCTTCTCGATGAAGATCGTCGCGGTGGAAAGCCCCGTCTCCTTCGTGAAGGCGTCGAGCAGCGGCTGGATCAGCGCGGGCTGGCGCGAGGAGTAGATGTTGACGTCGGCCGCCAGCGCCGGCGCGCCGATCGCGGCACCCGTCGCCGCCAGAGCCAGCGCCGCGGCGTGTCGCAGGAAGGTGGGATGCATGGCAGAACTCCGCTCGTCGGTCCGGATCGCAGCCGCTTCGTCGCGTGAACGCGACGGGCGGCAGGTGGCGAGGGGATGACATGACCGCCTCGCTCAAGTTTTCGATGTCGGAATCGATCGCGTGGTGCAAGTCCTTCGCCAGTAACGAGGTCGTGTAATGCGATCTAGAGTGATTCTAGACCGTGAACTCACGCCTGAAAAAGTATAGATCACTTATCATTCAAGATCAGTCCGCGAGAACGCGCTGCGCCGGAAAGACGATCTCCACGGAGGTTCCCTCGCCAGGCGTCGAAGCGATGGAGAAGAGGGCGCGGTTCGCCTCGGCCATCGCCTTGGTCAGCGGCAGCCCGAGGCCGGTGCCCTCGCCCTGGCCGAGTGCGGCGGCGTTCACCTGCTGGAAGGGCGTGAGGGCGATCTCGATCTCGCGCTCGGTCATGCCGATGCCGCTGTCGCGGAAGCGCAGCGTGACCTCGCCGCCCTTGCCGTAATGGGTGGAAGCGACGATCTGGCCGCCGGCGGGCGTGAAGCGCACCGCGTTGGCGATGAGGTTGAGCGCGATCTGCCGGACCGAGCGCCGGTCGGCCACCACGGGGGGCACGGAGGCCGGCAGCACCGAGCGCACGATGACGCGCTCGCGATTGGCCTGCGGCTGCATCAGCGACACCACTTCGGCCACCACCTCGTTCAGCGAGACCGACTCGAAGGTGAGCTCGACCTTGCCCGCCTCGATCTTCGAGATGTCGAGAAGATCGTTGACGAGATCGAGCACGTGGTGGCCCGAGCGCTTGATGTCGCCGAGATACTCGAGATAGCGCGCATGGCCGATCGGGCCGAAGCATTCCGAGGCCATCACGTCGGCGAAGCCGATGATGGCGTTGAGCGGCGTGCGCAGTTCGTGGCTGATGTTGGCGAGGAAGCGGCTCTTGTGGAGGCTCGCGTCCTCGGCCTGACGCCGCGCCGCCACGAGGTCGGTCTCGGCGTGCTTCCACTGGGCGATGTCCCGGATGACGACGCACCAGCCGCGGCCGTCGGCCAGCCGGCCGAGCGTCACGAAGAGCGGGATCGTGGCGCCGCCGGCCGCGACCTTCGCGCTCACCTCGCGCCCGTCGTTGAGAATCGCGGCGAGCCCGTTGTCGCGCAGCGTCTCGATGTAGTCGAGCGCCGGCTGCCGGCTCTCGGGGGCGAGGAGATCGACGAAGGGGCGCCCGAGATACTGCTCGGCCGCCAGCCCGAACAGGGCCTCTGCCGAACCGTTCATCTTGCGCAGCCGCTCGTCGTCGTCGAGGAGGAGGATGCCGTCGGTGGCGGTGTCGAGCACCGCCTGCAGCTCGTCCCGCTCGCGCCGCAGGTCGTCGATCGACGCGTCGGGAGCCAGCACCTCGGGGGTCAACACGTCGGGGATCGGGGCCGTCGTCTGTTCCGGGGCCGGAAAGGTCATCAGCAGGCAGGATCGGCCCGCCACCGTGATCCGCTGCAGATAGAGGCGCACGCGCTCCTGCGATCCGTCGGCCTTGCGGATCACCGCTTCCGAATCGGTCTCGTCGATGCCGCAGGAGACCACGAGGTGATCGAGGCCGCCGACGGCGTCGAGCGCGTCGAGATCGGGATAGCCGGTCAGCCCGAAGAAGCGCCGATTGGCGAAGACGAGCTGCTCCTGCATCTGAACGAGCGCCGCGAGCGGCAGCGCGTCGAGGAGCGTCTCGAGTTCGCGCGCGGCGGCGAGCGCGGGATCGTCGTCCTCCTCGAAGCCGATGTCGGGCACCTCGGGCAGGGCGCTGGCGAGGATCGGCGGCGCCGCCGCCGGCGCGACGGGGGGCTGCGAGGCGAGGGCGACGAGGCTCGGCGCGCTCGCCGGAAGCTGCAGTTCGGCGCCGATGGCGCGGAACGCCGCCGCCTCGGCGCTGGAGAGCGAGGCCTCGCGCAGGCGCCGCCGATCCTCGGCCTGCTCCGCCTCGTTCGCCGCATCGATCGAGCGCTGCGAGCGCCGTCCGAAGCCCGGGGCCGGCTCGGCGACGATGCGACGGATCTTCGGCGCCGGGCGAAGCGCCGCATCCGCCTCGCCCGTTTGCGACGCTACGATCTCGGGGGCGGGTGACGACGGCTCGGCAGGCGGCGGCGGCGGGGTGGCCTCGACGGGGCGCACGAGAACCAGCCCGAGCGCGTCGGGATCCTCGACATGCTCGGCCGGGCGCACCACGCCGAAGCCGCGGAAGCCCTCGAACCCGCGGTCGCGGCCATAGAGCGGCAGCGCCGCGAGGTCGATCGGCGCACGGCGGTCCGTGCCCTCGATCGGCCACAGGATCGAGCGTCCCGACCAGGTGTCGCGCCGCGCCAGCAGCCGGCCGATGTCGCCGCCCTCGTCGAAGCCGTAGACGGCCGCGACATCGGCGAAGGAGCGTCCGATCACGTCGGCGCTGCGGGGGCCGAGCACGGCGGCGAACTCGGGCGAGAACGAGGAGAAACGGCCCTCGGCGTCGATCTGCCAGACGAAGCGCGCGGGTTCGGCGGTGAGATCGGCTCGGAAATCGGGCGCCGGGTCGCCTGCCGGCGGTGCGGCTTCGCTCGCGACGGGCGGGGCGGGCTGGGGCTGGGCGGCGGCGTGGGGCTCGGCTTCGGGCAAAACCGCTTCGGCCGGCTCGCCTGCGGAAAGCCGCGCCTCGACCGGCTCGTCCCCGGCGCATTCGCCGTCCCGCATTTCAGCGAAATCATCATCGCCGGGCTTCGCAGATGCGACGTCCTCGAGCTCGGCGGGGGTCTCGACGACCGCCACCGGCGCCGTCTCGGGCGCATCGTCGAGCGCAAGGGGAGGGGTCGCGGCGGCTTCCGGCGGTGCGCCCACATGGATGAGCACGAGGCCGTGGGCGACCTCGGCGAAGGAGAGAGCGCCGAACTCGTCCTCGACGGTGAGGCGCGTCTCGCCCGAGAGGAGGAACTCCTGGCCTTGCGCGGCGAGCAGCGGCTCCTCCTCGCGCGACAGACCGGCGGCGGCGGCGACCAGCCCGTCGCGGGCCACAATGCAGGCGGCGGCGTCGCCGAGGCCCGCTTCGGCGATGAGCCGCTCGGCCAGCTGCAGGCGGGTCTCCGCGGGGGCCCACTCGATGCGCACCGTGAGGAGCGCCAGCGGCGTCTCGAAATCCTCGATCCGCTCCAGCCGGGCGAGCACCGCCCGCCCGAGCGCGGCCGAGGCCGGGCGCAGCAGCAGCTGCGTCCGGCCCTTGGCGCGCAGCGTACCGATCGCGGCGGCGATCTGGCGCATCACCGGCTGAGCGTCGGCGCCGTCCGGGGCCTCGTCCGGCGTGCCGCGCAGCAGGGCTTGACCCGCGCCGTTCGCCCAGACGATCCCGCCGAGGTCTTCGGAGAGCACCGCGATCGCGGAACCGAGTGCATTGGCCGTGCGGACGGCCTCGGTGGCCATGAGATCGAGGGGGGCGGGAATGGGCGGGTCTCCGGCAGGTCGAATGCGGTTACTGGAACGTTAATAGGCGCTTGGCATCCGTTAATCCAGAACGCGCGGGCGTGCCGACGCCGGTCCCTGTCGGCACGGTTAAATTCGCGGGCGGCGCGAGCGATGCGAGGAAAAACGGCACCGCGACAAAATCGGACGCACTGTCGCAACCTCGGGGGGAAATGCATGTTAGCCTCCCACTGCCGAAGCGCTTCAGGAGGATGCCCGATGTCCGATACCGAGAACTTCAACAGCAACGAACCCGGCCGCCAGGCCTACGACCAGGCCCAGAAAGCCTTCGACACGATGACCGATCCCAAGGCCTATCGTGACGCGCAGGCCGCGATGGGGCTCGATCCCGCCAAGATGACCGAGGCGTTCCGCACCATGACCGAGCGGTCGATGGAGCAGTCGAAGGACGCCTACGCCCGCATGAAGACCGCCGCCGACCAGGCCACCAAGACGCTGGAGTCGACGATGGAGCACGCCCATAACGGCTCGCTCTCGCTGTCGAAGCGGGCGATCGAGGGTCTGCGGGCGCAGGCCGAGCTGAACTTCGCCCATCTCGAGAAGCTGGCCTCCGCGCGCTCGCTCTCCGAGATCATCGAGATGCAGACGAGCTTCGTGCGCCGCCAGGTCGAACTGGCGACCGACCAGGCCAAGGAAATGCAGCAGATGTCGCAGTCGGTGGCGCGCGACGTCAGCCAGCCGGCACGCGAGGCCGCCGAACAGGCGAGCGGCAAGGACGCGTTCTGACGACAGGCCCTCGCGGCCCTGGCGGAGGCGGCTCTCGTCGCCTCTTGCCACGGCCCGCAAAAAATCCTATTGCGAGGCCTCGGCGGTGAACCCCGCCCGGATGCGGTTGTAGCTCAGTTGGTTAGAGCGTTGGATTGTGGCTCCAGAGGTCGGCGGTTCGAACCCGCCCAACCGTACCATCTTCGTCATCGGTAGCGTTTGAAGTTGCAAGCCTCGTCGCCGAGATGGGAAAATCCTTCCCACCTGTTGGGCTCTCCTTTCGACGATGCGTCCGCGACGCTGACCGCGACCCGCTGCTCTTCGACGTAAGTTTTCGGCCGGTCGTTCGTTAGGTCAGAGTTGCGGCCTAATGTGTTGTGTTGCAGGCGAACGAGGTGTTCTTCGATATGCCGGTGATGCGACCCGGTATGCTCGGTAAGTTCGTAAGAGAGCGCACGCTGCCCGCTCGTCCGCATGACGCCGACCGGTCGCCATCCGTGCAGCCGTGTCCCATGAAGGACCTGAGCGTCGCCCAAGGCAAAGCGCACGCGCCAGAGCCTGGAGGGTTGCAGGGGCGGGCGGGTGCTCCATCTCCTGTGACCCAAAGTTCTCACGATGAAAGTTTCTCCATGCGCGCCTTTGCTCCCGCCCTCGTGGCTCTGATGTTGCTGGCCGGTTGCAGCGACGAGCCGGGGACGCCGGCGGCGGTCCAGTCGACCGCGACCCCTGCGACGTCGACGCAGCAGCAGGCGCGCGAGGCCGGCGCGGCGCTTCAGGATGCGGGCCGCGAAGTCGGGGAGGCCGCGAGCTCGGCCGCCGGCGACGTGCGCGATGCCGCAGCACCCGCCGTGGCCCGCGCCAAGGAGGCCGGGGCCGAGGCGCTGGACGCCACCCGCAACGGCCTGAACGATTTCGCGAAGGGCGCGGCCTGCCAGACCGCGCGCGGCGCGAACGACGCCGCCGGCATCGCCGCCAACTGTTGATCGACAGCATGGTCGGTGGTGCCGCGACGACGGGATCCGACTTGGTCTACATGGTGGGATGGCCGTCGGCGTGTGCGGTCGGCGGCGGGAGGACATCCGCTGCCGAGACCCGCAATGGCGTTCGCCCGGCCGTCGGCGAGTTTCGCGAGATCGTCGGCCGTGCCGGTATCGGCGCCGATCCGCCACCGTCGAGGGCGTGCCCTTCGGCGATGGCGTGGGTTGCGCACGGCGCTGGACGGCGAACTCTGCAAGCGGGCCGAGAGGCCGGCCTGCGTCGGATGCCATCGATCCGTACCTTTCCCCCGGCGGCTACTGGCGAAGGGCCACGGCGCTGGTGACCGGAAGGAGGCGGGTGCCGGCCGCGTCCTCGCGGCGCAGGATGTCCTCGGCCCATTCGATGCACTGGGCGGCGACCGGCGAGAGGGTGGCGAGTTCGCTGCGGATGAGCCGGAGGTAGGCGACCCATTCCACGTGGTCGAGGGAGCTTGGCGCCATCAGGGGCTCGTGGTCGTCGATCATGCGGCCTCGCGTGCGTGATGGGGGTGGTGGATGCGGCCCGAGACGAGGATTGGCGGGGGGATCAGCGTCAGCGACGGGCGGGGCAGGGGGGCGGGCACCGGCGAGTGGATTTCGAGATCCATGTTCCGGGCGAATTCCAGCGCCAGAAGCTGCAGCTCGAGCATCGCCACCTGGATGCCGATGCAGGCGCGCGGCCCCGCGCCGAACGGCAGGTAGGTCTTGCCGCCGTAGTCGCGGCCCAGCCGGAATTCTGTCGGATCGCTCCAGAATCGCGCGTCGCGCTGCATCTGCCAGGGGCTGATGATCAGCGAGGTGCCGCGCTTCAGCGGCTGCCCGGCGATCTCGTGGTCCTGCTTCAGTTCGCGCGCGAACCAGTAACTCGAGGGATAGAGGCGCAGCACCTCCTTCACCACGTTGAGGCTGACGGCGCATCGCGTGAGGCGACGGGCGTCGAGCGTCCCGTCGGGGCCGCAGGCCTGCAGCGCCTCCTGGCGCACGGCGTTGGCGAGCACCGGATCCTTGGCGAGGTAGTAGAGGATCCAGGCGCCGGCGGTGCCGGTGGTGTGGTGGCCCGCCAGCATCAGCATCAGGATCTCGTCGCGCAGATCCGTGTCGGAGAGGCCGAGCGTTCGCAGGCCGCGCAGGATGCTCTGCTCGCTCGCATTGTCTCGGGCGCGGCGCACCACGAGATCCATCGCCGCCATCGCGAAGCGCAGGTTCCGGCGCTTGGCGAGTTGGCGATGCGGCAGGGCGGGCAGCACGCGGGTGATGCTGTCGGCGAGGTCGTCCTCCACCAGCTTGACGCAGGTGATCAGCGCGGCCTCGTCGCCCGCCGTGAGCACGCCGCCGCCGAACAGCACGGAGCAGATCACCCGCAGCGCCAGCGGCCCCGTGAAGCTGTGGGCGTCGACGACGCCCTCCTCGGGCAGGCGCGACCAGACCTGACGGTAGAGATCGGTGACGACCGGCACGAAATGCTGCGCCAGCCCGTCGCGCAGCTGCTCGTGGATGGCGGCGCGCCGGCGCGTGTTCTCGGGACCGCTGATCGTCAGCGAGCTCATGCCCACCACCGAGCGTAGCTTGTGTACCATCCGGCCCTTGTCGAGAATCGTCTCGTCGGCCTTGAGGATGGGCTTGACGAGGTCGGGATCGGTGACCTGGTAGACCGGGCGCAGGCCGAGATGCAGGCGCTTCAGCGGCTCGCCGTCGCGGCAATCGCGCGAGAGGAGGCTGGTCGCGTCACGCTGAAAGGCGGCGACGTCCGAAAACGGATGTTTCATCAGAGATCTCCATGTCGTCGCAGGTCGCGAGAAGCTTCTGGAAGCGCGGGCCCGACTGAGTCGCCATCGGGATTTCGCCCGCCATCACCTCGATCGGCCGCCCGAAGGCGTCGAGGTCCACCGTCTGCGGCGGGCCGTAGCGCAGCGTGCGCACGCCCAAGGCTCGCAGGAAGCGCTCGTAGGTGGGGTCGCAGAGCGCCACGAGCGCGCGAACTTGGCGCCGGCGCGCATACCAGAACATCAGCGCGTAGAGGCGAACGGCGTCCTCGTGGCCGGCGGTGTCCCGGTCGACCCCGAAGCGCGAGATCTCGACGCAGTCGGCGTCGCGCGGATAGGGGCGGTCGGTGGCCAGACCCGGAAAGACGGAGTCGGCGAGATAGGGCTCGCTTGTCGAGCGGACCCGGAAGCTGCCGACGAGAGCGCCCCGCCGCGCGAGCGTGGCATGGACGGTGTCGGGCAGGTCGAACTGGTCGCTCTCGCGCCCGTCGACCGTGCGCAGATCCCAGCCGCGCTGATCGACGAAGATGGTCTTGCGCAGTCGCGCCACCGCGTCGAAGCGCGCGGGATCGCTCGATGGACGGAAGAAAACACCCGAATAGGTTGGCACGTCGCTTCACCGTGGGTTGCAGGAATGCTAGTGCAACCAGGGTTAAGGCGTGGGGCGTGGTCGACGTATCCCATGAAAGTGGGACTTTGGATGAAGACCGACGATCTGATCACCAGCATCGAGAGCGCCGACAGCCTCGACCAGCTCACGCAGATCATGCATGCCGAAGTGCAGCGGAACGGTTTCCACTCCTTCGGCTTCATGCACACGCGCTCGGGGCCCAAGCCCGAGACCTTCTACGTCACCACGACGACCGACGGGTGGGTCCAGGATTACATCGCCAACGACTTCGTGGCGGGCGACCCCTGCGCGGCCTTCGCGCGGCGAACCAACCAGCCGTTCACCTGGAGCTCGACGCCCCTGCCGAAGGGGCCCGGCGTGCGCAAGCCACTCGCCCGCAAGATCATGGACGCGGCGGCCGACCATTCGTTCCGCGACGGGCTGGTGGTGCCCTGCCACTACACCGACGCGCTCGGGCGACACTATTCGAGCTCGGCCGTGGCCTATTGGACCGACGATGTCGGGCTGTTCAGGCGCGTGATCAAGAAGCGCGAGTACCAGCTCCAGTTTCAGCTGATCATGATCTACTGGGCGACGCGGGCGATGAACCTGGTGGCGCGGGACCAGCTGAAGCCGCGCGAACTGCTGGACGGCGAGGGCCAGTCGCTCGAGGCGGCATCCTTGACTGACCGCGAGCGCGAGAGCCTGATCTGGGCCGCCTACGGCAAGACGGTGATCGAGACCGCCATGATCCTCGGGATCTCGCGCGAGACGGTGGTCTCCCACCTCTCCAACGCGCAGCGCAAGCTGAACTGCTCGAACAAGACCCACACGGTCGCGACCGCGCTGATGCTGAAGCTCATCGCCTTCTGACGGCTCGTGGCCAGCCTGTCCGACCGGCAGCCGGCCACGCATGAGCGGGGGAACGGCGAGGGCCCTGCCGCATTATCGCCGCGCCGAACAGTGAAAGGGGCGAGCATGTCCAATCTTGACACCGGGCCCTACGAGGAGGGCCAGATCGCAGCCTCCGAGGGCGAGCGCATCTCCGCCAACCCCTACGAGAAGGGGACCGACGAGTTCGATCTCTGGCGCGAAGGGTTCCGCGCGCACGAGGACACCGACGACGACGAGGATTTCGACGAGTAGGACGTTCCATCCACCGCGGCCGGCTCGGCGATCAACGTCGGGCCGGCCATCGTGCGAGGTGGCTCGTCGCGCCGAACCGCAGCTATCTCAATTGCCCGCCTGCCGGTGAGATTCGGCCTCTTGCCTGGCAGGCCCGGACGAGCCCGCCGACACAGCGGCCGGGCGACCGGCGTGCCGGACAAGCACGAGGCCAACGCGCGGATCCGTCTCCGGCGGGGCGCACCCTCAAACCGGACCCAGCGCCGGCTGAAGCGAACGATCATCCTCCGAGCGGGGTCATTTGAGACGATCGTTTCACGATACACCGTCAAACTAGCGCTGTATCTCTCTACTAATTCTATAGTGATAGTTATCGTTGGGCATCGGCGACCTTCGCCATCTGAGGTGCCCCATGTTCGATCTCTCGCTTCTGATCCAGACCCTGACGCGCTCCGCGCCGCTGCCGCAGGACGCCGCCGAACCCGGCGCGACGCCTGACGCGCGCGATCGGCTGAAGCGGGCGCGCTCCGGCGAACGTCTGTTCAGCGATGCCCTGTCGGGCCTCGGCCAGCCGCTGAACGCCGGCTGAGCGAAGGGCTTTTCCATGCTGCACGATCCCCGCCGTTTCACACCTGCCCCGGTCGCCCTCAAGTCCGCCATGCGCCGCATGGCCGGCGCCGTGTCGGTCGTCACCGCCGGCACGGGCCTCCACCGCACCGGCGCGACGGTCACCTCGGCCCAGTCGCTGTCCGTCGATCCCGAGACGATGCTGATCAGCATCAACCGCTCGTCCTCGAGCTGGCCGGTGATCCGTGATCACGGCGCCTTCTGCGTCAATCTTCTCGCGGCCTCTCAGCTCGCGGTCGCCGACCGGTTCGCCGGGCGGGGCGGCGAGAAGGGAGAGGCGCGCTACGAGGGCGCCGAGTGGGTGCAACTGGCGACCGGCGCGGGCGCCCTCGTCGGCGCGCTCGCCTCGATCGACTGCGAGATCGAGCACGTCGTGGAGCGCCACAGCCATGCGCTGATCTTCGGCGCGGTGCGCGCGGTCGTGCTCGGGGCCCCCGGCCCGGCGCTCGTCTATGCGGAGGGACGCTACGGCGCCCTCGATCTCGGTGCGCCGCTCCCGGCCTGACGGCTCGCTCTCACTCTGGCGTTTTCGAATTCACCGCCGCCAACACCGCCCGATCGGGCGGACCGGCGAAGCCATGAGGATGTTTCCATGTCGATCCGCTCCCGTCTCGCCGCCTCCGCCGGCGCGCTCGCCGTCATCCTTTCGCTCTCCGGCGTCGCGGACGCCGAGGCGCTGAAGGAGTTCAACGTCGGCTTCCAGAAGAACGGCGTCCTCGTCGTCGCCCGCAAACAGCAACTGATCGAGAAGGCGCTGGCCGACGAGGGCATCAAGGTCAACTGGATCGAGTTCCAGGCCGGGCCGCCGCTGCTGGAAGCGTTGAACGTCGGCTCGATCGATTTCGGCACCACCGGCGACTCGCCGCCGATCTTCGCGCAGGCCGCCGGTGCCGACCTCCTCTACGTCGCGGCGCTGCCCGCCAAGGGCAACAATTCGGCGATCCTCGTGCCCAAGGACAGCGAGATCCGCACGCTCGCCGACCTCAAGGGCCATAAGCTCGCCTTCACCAAGGGCTCCAGCGCCCACAACGTCGCCATCGCCGCGCTGGAAAAGGCCGGCCTGACCTATGGCGACATCGAGCCGGTCTACCTCAGCCCCGCCGACGGGGGCGCGGCCTTCTCCTCCGGCTCGGTGGACGCCTGGAGCATCTGGGACCCCTTCTATGCGGCGGCCGAACTGAACTACGGCGCCCGCGTCCTGGCCTCCGGCCCCGAGATCCTCGGGCAGACCAACTCGTTCTTCCTCGCCAACGGCACCTTCACCAAGGCCCATCCCGAGATCGTCGCCCAGGCGATCGACGCTTTGGGCGAGGCGGGCGAATGGGCCAATGCCAACAAGGGCAAGGTCGCCGAGGCGCTGTCGCAGGCCACCGGCGTGCCCGTCGAGACGCAGACGCTGACGGCCGAGCGCGGCGAGTTCACGGTGACGCCCGTGACGCCCGAGATCGTGGCGACCCAGCAGCAGGTGGCCGACCGCTTCGCCAAGCTGAACCTCATCCCCGAGCCGATCAAGGTGAGCGACATCGTCTGGTCGCGGCCCGGCAGCTGACACGTTCGGCAGCGCCTACCCCGCTCCCGGCGACTTCCCACGGAGACACGCGATGAACACCCATGCCTTCATCCAGGATCGCCCGCTCGATCTCTTCTGGTTCCTGCCCACCGCCGGCGACGGGCGCTACCTGGGCTCCGACGTCGGCAACCGGGCGCCGGACAACGCCTATCTGCGCGAGATCGCGGTGGCGGCCGACCGGCTCGGCTATCGCGGCGTGCTGCTGCCGACCGGGCAGTTCTGCGAGGACTCGTGGATCACCGCCGCCTCGATCGCGCCCTTCACCGAGCAGCTGAAGTTCCTCGTCGCCATCCGGCCGGGCGTCGCGACGCCCGCCCACTACGCCCGGCAGGCCGCGGCGCTCGACCGGCTGACGAACGGTCGCTTGCTCCTCAACGTCGTGGTCGGCGGCAACCCGAGGGAACTCGCCGGCGACGGCATCCATCTCGCCCATGACGAACGCTACGAGCAGGCCGACGAGTTCCTCACAGTCTGGCGCGCGCTGATGGCGGGCGAGGAAGTCGATTTCGAGGGTCGCCACCTCAACGCCAAGGGTGGGCGCACGCTCTTTCCCCCCGTGCAGACGCCCCATCCGCCGCTCTATTTCGGCGGCTCCTCGGACGCCGCGATCGACGTCGCGGCGGATCACGTCGAGATGTATCTCACCTGGGGCGAGCCGCCGGCGGCGGTGGCCGAGAAGATCGCGCGGGTGCGCGCGGCGGCGGCCGAGCGCGGTCGGCGCCTGCGCTTCGGTATCCGGCTGCACCTCATCGTGCGCGAGACCGAGCGGGAGGCCTGGGCCGAGGCCGACCGGCTGATCTCGCATCTCTCCGACGAGACGATCGCCAACGCGCAGACGGCGCTTCGCGACAACAGCGACAGCGTCGGGCAAGCCCGCATGGCCGCGCTCCACGGCGGGCGCCGCGATGCGCTCGAGGTCTCGCCCAATCTCTGGGCCGGCATCGGCCTGGTGCGCCAGGGCGCGGGCACCGCGCTCGTCGGCGATCCCGCCACCGTCGCCGCGCGCATCCGCGAATATCAGGCGCTTGGCATCGATACGGTGATTGCCTCGGGCTATCCGCATCTGGAGGAATCCTACCGCGTCGCCGAGCTGCTCTTCCCCGAACTCGGCCTCACCGTCGGCCATTACGGGCGCGAGAGCCGCGTGCCCGCGGGGCTGCAGACCGCCATCGGCCAGCGCTCCGGCCTCGGCGCCGCGCGCGCCACCTGAAGGGATCGGCCATGACCCGGCAACGCCTCGGGGAGCGCCTCGCTCCCTTCCTCCTGCCGCTGCTGCTGCTCGCCGTCTGGCAGGCGGCGACCGCCGGCGGCTTCGTCGCCCGCAACGTCCTGCCCTCGCCGGTGGCGGTGGCCGCGGCCTTCGCCAAGCTCGCCGGCAACGGGCAGCTGGCCGAGCACCTCTCCGTCAGCGTCGGCCGGGCGCTCTCGGGCTTTGCCGTCGGCGGGCTCGTCGGCTTCGCGCTCGGCCTCGCCAACGGTCTGTCGCGCCGCTCCGAGACGGTGCTCGACACCAGCGTGCAGATGATCCGCAACATCCCGCATCTGGCGCTGATCCCGCTGGTGATCGTCTGGTTCGGCATCGGCGAGGAGGCCAAGCTGTTCCTCGTGGCCCTCGGCGTGTTCTTCCCGGTCTACGTCAACACGTTCCACGGCATCCGCTCGGTGGACCCGCAGCTCGTCGAGATGGCGAGGGTCTACGGCGTCTCGCGGCTCGAACTCTTCGCCCGCGTGGTGTTTCCGGGCGCGCTGCCCTCGATTCTCGTCGGCGTGCGCTACGCGCTCGGCATCATGTGGCTGACGCTGATCGTCGCCGAGACGATCTCGGCCTCCTCGGGCCTCGGCTACATGGCGATGCAGGCGCGCGAGTTCATGCAGCTCGACGTCGTGATCCTCGCCATTCTCATCTACGCGCTGCTCGGCAAGCTCGCCGACAGCCTGGTGCGGATCCTCGAGCGCGCCGCGCTCTCCTGGCATCCCGGCTATCGCCGCTAGCGCCCGAACCCCTTTGGAAAGGCCGACCGCCATGAACACGGCACTGTTTCCCCAGCCCCAGGCGGTCGCGCGCGCCCGCAGCCCTTTCGCGTCTCCCGTGCGCACCGATGCGCCGGCGGCGACGCCGGCCGAGGCCGCGCGGCCGGCCGGGGCGGAGATCGAGCTTCGCGGCGTCGCCAAGCGCTACGGCGACAAGACCGTGCTGTCGAACATCGATCTGAACGTGCGCCCCGGCGAGTTCGTGGCGATCGTCGGTCGCTCGGGCTGCGGCAAGTCCACGCTGCTGCGCCTCCTCCTCGGGCTCGAGACGCCCGATGCCGGCGACATCCGCATCGGCGGCGAGGCCCGCCGCGCCGGGGTGTCGGCCCGCTTCGTCTTCCAGGAGCCCCGGCTCCTGCCCTGGCAGCGGGTTCTCGCCAATGTCGCGCTCGGCGCCGACCGGCGCTTGGCGCTCACCGAGCGGCGCCGGCTCGCGGCCGAGGCGCTCGCCGAAGTCGGTCTCTCCGAGCGGGGCGGCGACTGGCCTTCGGTGCTCTCGGGCGGCCAGCGCCAGCGCGTGGCGCTCGCCCGCGCGCTCGTCAGCCATCCGCGGGTGATGGCGCTCGACGAGCCGCTCGGCGCCCTCGACGCGCTGACCCGCATCGAGATGCAGGGCCTTCTGGAGCGGGTCTGGCGCGAGCAGGGCTTCACCGCCGTGCTCGTCACCCACGACGTTTCGGAGGCGGTGGCGCTCGCCGACCGCATCGTGCTGGTCGAGGGCGGCGAGATCACGCTCGACGAACGCGTCGACCTGCCGCGCCCGCGCCGCCGCGGCTCGGCCGCCGCCGCGGCGATCGAGGGGCGCATCCTGGCGCGGCTTCTCGGCCAGCCGGGCGCACGCTGACCGAGACAGGGGCGCCGAGCCTCGCGCGACGACCGGACGAGGGCGGAGCGGGACGCGCCGTGT
Organism: Aureimonas pseudogalii; assembly: GCF_014196835.1. GTDB lineage: Bacteria > Pseudomonadota > Alphaproteobacteria > Rhizobiales > Rhizobiaceae > Aureimonas > Aureimonas pseudogalii. Next base: position 874,728 of record NZ_JACIEK010000001.1, on the reverse strand, counting down.
AATCCGCGGCGCCGTGACATGCCCCCCACGGCGCACCGAACGACCATCGCGGCCGTCTTCGAAGGGGCAGTTTGCGGCCGCGATGCTCTCCATTATCCCGTGGATTGACCGCGCCGGCCGATCGACGCTGCGGAGGTCGGGACAGAGGCGTGAGGGCGGACGAACCGATCCATTCCTCGTTCGCAACATGCCTCTGACGGGCTCCGCGAGCGCCATCGCCTCCGGTCCCGAAGATCGATCTCTCGACGCGGGAGGCCGGCACGAACGCGCATTTCGCCTTCGGGGAGCTGCAGAAGGCGATCACGAAGCCTGGAGACGGGCTGACGAGACAGACGGCCAGGGCCATAGTCCTGCTCATGACGGATGGAACCGGGGACACCCAGATGGAGGACCCGGCACAGGACGGAATCGTCCGGGATACGAAGCTCGTCCCGTTTTGGCCGACTGCGGAGGACTGCTGCGGCCGGACCCCGTCCTTCGATCCAAGTCTGCGTCGGTTCTTCGACGACGAGGGCGTTCGCATTATCGCTCCCAACACCCAGTATCTGATCCCGAAGGACGAGAACCCGACGTCCGAGGCCATTGGGCACAAGCTTTATCGTCGCCGGCAACGCGGCGGCCGGCGATTGTGCGGCACGCCTCGCCGATCTTGATCCGACGCACCCGGCGCTGACGGTCCATCGCGGCGTCGCGGCGCATCGGCGGGCGAACGGTGAAGAGCGAAGACCTGCCACCCGGCCGTTCAAATCCCACCGACCCGCCGATTTCCGCCGAAAACTCGCATCGATTTTTTACGCCGGCCTGCGGCACTCCTGGGGTGATCCCCAAGGAGGGCACCGCCATGTTCGATTTTTTCTACCTGGCCACGGGGCTGGGCTTCTTCGTCTTGATGGGCGCCTATGCGCGCTGGGCCGGACAGGCCTGACGATGTTCGATCTCGTCCTCGGCGGCGCCGTCGCGCTCGCCCTCGCCGGCTATCTCGTATTCGCCCTCGTGCGGCCCGAGCGGTTCTGACCCCTTCCGACTATTGAAAGGCACGTGCCATGACGGTCATGGGCTGGCTGCAGATTCTCGTCATCCTCGCGGCGGTGCTGGCCGTCGCGATCCCGCTCGGCGCCTTCATCGGGCGCGTCTTCGCAAACGAGCGCACATTCCTCACGCCGATCCTCGGCCCCGTCGAGCGCGGGTTCTACCGCCTGGCCGGCATCGATCCCGCCCGCGAGCAGAGCTGGCTCGGCTATACGCTGGGCATGCTCGCCTTCAACGCCGGCGGCTTTCTGCTGCTCTACGCGTTGCTGCGCGGGCAGGGCGTGCTGCCATTGAACCCGCAAGGCTTCGCCGGCCTGTCGCCGCATCTGGCCTTCAACACCGCCGTCTCCTTCGTCACCAACACGAACTGGCAGAGCTACGGCGGCGAGACGACGATGAGCCATCTCAGCCAGATGGCCGGCCTCACCGTGCAGAACTTCCTCTCGGCGGCCACCGGCATGGCGCTCGCGGTGGCGCTCGTGCGAGCCTTCGCGCGGTCCGGGCAGAAGACGGTCGGCAACTTCTTCGCCGACATGACCCGTGCGACGCTCTACGTGCTGCTGCCGCTCGCGATCGTCACGGGCCTCTGGCAGGTGTCGATGGGCACGCCGCAGACGCTGGAAGCCGCCGCCACGCTCACCACGCTGGAGGGAAGCGAGCAGACGCTGGCGCTCGGGCCCGTCGCCTCGCAGCTCGCGATCAAGCAGCTCGGCACCAATGGCGGCGGCTTCTACAACGCCAACTCGGCACACCCCTACGAGAACCCGTCGCCGCTCTCCAACGCGCTGACGATCTGGCAGATGCTGGTGGTCTCCACCGCCATGGTCTTCGCCTTCGGCCGCATCGTCGGCGACCGCCGCCAGGGCGCCGCGATTCTCTCGGTCATGGGGCTGCTGCTCGTCACCGGCATCGCCGTCGCCTACTGGGCGGAGGCGGCGGGCACGCCCATCCTCGCGGCCGCCGGCCTCGATCCCGCGGGCGGCAACATGGAGGGCAAGGAGGTGCGCTTCGGCCTGGCGGCCTCCGCGATGTTCGCCGCCGTCACGACGGGTCTCTCGGACGGCGCCGTCAACGCCATGCACGGCTCCTTCACGCCCATCGGCGGCATGGTGCCGATGGTGCTCATCATGCTCGGCGAGATCCTGCCGGGCGGTGTCGGCTCCGGCCTCTACGGCATCCTGGTGATCGCGATCGTCTCGGTCTTTGTGGCCGGGCTGATGGTCGGGCGCACGCCGGAATATCTCGGCAAGAAGATCGAGGCCAAGGAGATGAAGATGGCGATCCTCGCGATCCTTGTGCTGCCCGCCGCGATCCTCGGCTTCTCGTCGGTTGCCGCGGTGCTGCCGGCGGCGCTGGCCGGGCTCGGCAATGCCGGACCGCACGGGCTCTCCGAAATCTACTACGCCTACACCTCGGCGGCCGGCAACAACGGTTCGGCCTTCGGCGGCCTCTCGGCCAATTCGCCCTGGTGGAACACGACGCTCGGCCTCGCCATGCTCATCGGCCGCTTCGCCTACATCGTGCCGATGATGGCCATCGCCGGCTCGCTCGTGGAGAAGACCCGGCTCGCCCCCTCGGCCGGCACGTTCCCGACGCACGGACCCCTCTTCGTCGGGCTGCTGGCGGGCATCATCCTCATCCTCGGCGGGCTGCAGTTCTTTCCCGCGCTCGCTCTCGGGCCGATCGCCGAACAGGTGCAGATGCTCGCCGGCCAGACCTTCTGACGCCTCAAGCCGGCCCCGCTCCTTCCGTCCTCCGTCGGCTCCTCCGAGCCCGATCCTCAGGGAACCCGTTCCATGGCTTCCAAAGCCGCCGCATCCACCTTCCGGCCCGATCTCGTCGGGCGCGCCGCGCTCGACGCCGTCCGCAAGCTCGACCCGCGCGCCCTCGCGCGCAACCCCGTGATCTTCGTCACCGAGGCGGTGGCGGCGGTCGTCACGGTGCTCTTCCTGCGCGATCTCGTGGCGGGAAACCCGCTTCTCTTCACCGGCCAGATCACCGCCTGGCTCTGGTTCACGGTGCTCTTCGCCAATTTCGCCGAGGCGATCGCGGAGGGGCGGGGGCGCGCGCAGGCCGATAGTCTGCGCAAGGCGCGCACCGACACGCCGGCCCGGCGCCTCGCCAACCCTCGGGATCGCACCGCGACCGTGAGCGTCTCGGCGCTCGATCTGAAGCTCGGCGACCACGTTCTCGTGGAGACCGGCGACGTGATCCCCGGCGACGGCGAGATCGTCGAGGGCATCGCCTCGGTGAACGAGGCCGCGATCACCGGCGAGTCCGCGCCCGTGATCCGCGAGGCCGGCGGCGACCGCTCCGCCGTCACCGGCGGCACCACGGTCGTGTCCGACTGGCTGGTGGTGCGCATCACCGCCGCGCCCGGCTCGTCCTTCCTCGATCGCATGATCGCGCTGGTGGAGGGCGCCGAGCGGCAGAAGACGCCGAACGAGCTGGCGCTGACGATCCTCCTCGTCGGCATGACGCTGATCTTCCTCGTCGCCGTGGTCACACTCACGGGCTTCTCGCGCTATGCCAGCGCGGCCGTCTCCGTGCCGATCCTCGTGGCGCTTCTCGTGACGCTCATTCCCACCACGATCGGCGGACTCCTTTCGGCCATCGGCATCGCCGGCATGGACCGCCTCATCCGCCACAACGTGCTGGCCATGTCGGGCCGCGCGGTGGAGGCGGCGGGCGATGTCGACACGCTGCTTCTCGACAAGACGGGCACCATCACCTTCGGCAACCGCATGGCGGCCGAGTTCGTGCCCGTGGAGGGCGTCGGCGACGCCGAGGCGGCACGAACCGCGGCCGAGGCGAGTCTTGCCGACGAGACGGCCGAAGGCCGCTCGATTCTCGTGCTGGCGCGCGAGCGGCATGGCGTCTCGCTGCCCGACGCCGCGCCCGCGGACGCCGTCTTCATTCCCTTCTCGGCCGCCACCCGCCTGTCGGGCGTCGACCGGGGCGACCGGCACGTGCGCAAGGGCGCGGTCGATGCCGTCCGCCGCTTCGTGCGCGAGAGCGCGGGTCGCGAGGTGCCCGAGCCCGCAGCCTTCACCGCCGCGGTGGAGCGCATCGCGAAGTCCGGCGGCACGCCGCTGGGCCTCGCCGAGAACGGCCGCTTCATCGGCGTCGTCCACCTGAAGGACGTCGTGAAGCCCGACATCAAGGAGCGCTTCGCCGAACTGCGCCGCATGGGCATCCGCACGGTCATGGTCACCGGCGACAATCCCGTCACCGCCGCCGCCATCGCCTCGGAGGCGGGCGTCGACGACTTCATCGCCGAGGCCACCCCGCAGGACAAGCTGAACTACATCCGCAACGAGCAGCGCCAGGGCCGGCTCGTGGCGATGTGCGGCGACGGCACCAACGACGCCCCGGCGCTCGCGCAGGCCGATGTCGGCGTCGCCATGCAGACGGGCACGCAGGCCGCCCGCGAGGCCGGAAACATGGTGGATCTCGACTCGGATCCGACCAAGCTCATCGAGATCGTCGGCATCGGCAAGCAGCTCCTGATGACGCGCGGCTCCCTCACCACCTTCTCGATCGCCAACGACGTCGCGAAGTATTTCGCGATCATCCCGGCGCTGTTCGTCGCCGCCATCCCGCAGCTCGCAATCCTCAACGTCATGGGGCTGGCGTCGCCCGAGAGCGCCATTCTCTCGGCGGTCATCTTCAACGCCCTCGTCATCGTGGCGCTGATCCCGCTGGCGTTGCGCGGCGTGCCCTACCGGGCACTGGACGCCGCCACCGTGCTGCGGCGCAACCTCCTCGTCTACGGCCTCGGCGGCATCCTCGTGCCCTTCGCCGGCATCAAGCTCATCGACCTCGCGGTCTCCGCGCTGGCTCTCGCCTGAAAGGACCCATCCCATGCTCGCTCAACTTCGCGCCGCCGCCACGCTGCTCGGCGTCCTCACCGTGCTTCTCGGCCTTCTCTATCCGCTCGCCATGACGGCCGTCGCCGGCGCGCTCTTTCCCGAGGAGGCAAAGGGCAGCCTCGTGATGCGCGACGGCGTCGCGGTCGGCTCGCGGCTCGTCGGCCAGTCTTTCGCGGACGCCCGCTACCTGCATCCGCGCCCTTCCGTGGCCGGCGCCGGCTACGACGCCTCGGCCTCGTCGGGCAGCAATCTCGGGCCGACCAGCGCCACGCTCGCCGAGCGCTTGGCGACCGACGCGGCGGTGCTGCGCGCCCGGACGGGCGCCGCCCTCTTGCCGGCCGACGCGGTGACGACGTCGGGCAGCGGGCTCGACCCCGAAATCTCGCCCGCCTTCGCCGACCTCCAGGCGGCCGGCATCGCCGAGGCGCGCGGCCTGCCGGTCGACACCGTCCGCCGCGTCCTCGCCGCCGCCACCACGGGCCGCACGCTCGGTTTTCTCGGCGAGCCCCGCGTCAACGTCCTCGCCGCCAACCTCGCCCTCGACGCTGCGGCGCCGGTACCTGCGGATGGGGTGCCGACGGCTTCGGCCTCGCCCGCGGGGTGAGGCGACGAGGCGCCCTCGGTGGGCATCGGCCGGTGCCGGCGCTATGACGTTCGAAGGCAGATGTGACGGCGCGGGGCAGGACCATCGCCTCGCAGCCGATCGAGAAGGACAGCGAGGCCCATGAACCGGGACGAGGCTCCGCGCGCCAGCGCCGATGCGCTTCTCGCCGAGGCCGGGCGCGAGGGGCGGGGTCGGCTGCGGCTGTTTCTCGGCGCCGCGCCCGGCGTCGGCAAGACCTTCGCCATGCTGCAGACGGCGCGCGCCGCAGCGGGCGCGGGGCGCGCGGTCCTCGTCGGAATCGTCGAGACGCACGGGCGTGCCGACACCGAGGCGATGGTCGCCGATCTCGAGATCCTGCCGCGCCGACGCGTGCCTTATCGCGGCCGGCTGGTGGCCGAATTGGACATCGACGCCGCGCTGGAGCGCCGGCCCGGGCTTCTTCTCGTCGACGAATACGCCCATTCCAACGTCGCGGGCTCGCGCCACCCCAAGCGCTGGCAGGACGTCGCCGAATGTCTCGCCGCCGGCATCGACGTCTGGACCACGATGAACGTCCAGCATGTCGAGAGTCTCAACGACGTCGTCCAGCGCATCACGGGCGTGCGCGTGCGCGAGACCGTGCCCGACACCACGCTGCAGGTGGCCGACGAGATCGTGCTGGTCGATCTGCCCTCCGACGAGCTCATCCGCCGGCTCGCCGAGGGCAAGGTCTATGTCGAGGACACCGCGACCCGCGCCACGCAGAACTTCTTCAAGCCTTCCAACCTCACGGCGCTGCGCGAACTGGCGCTGCGCCAGGTGGCCGCGCAGGTGGACAGCGACCTTCTGGAGCGCATGCAAGGCGGTGCCATCGAGGGCCCCTGGGCGGCCGGCGAGCGGCTGCTCGTCTGCCTCGGCCCCACCGACGCCGCCGAGCGGCTCGTGCGCGGCGCCAAGCGCCTCGCCGATCTTCTCGACGCGCCCTGGTTCGCGGTGACGATCGAGCGGCCGGGCACCACGCAAGGCGAGACCGCCGCCGCCCGGCTGGAGAGCGCGATGCAGCTCGCCCGCACGCTCGGCGCCGAGACGCGCCATCTCGTGGCGTCCGACCTGCGAAACGAACTCCTGCGCTTCGCCCGCTTCGAGAACGTCACGCAGATCGTCGTCGGCAAGGCGCGCCGCCGCGCGTCCGCCCTCGGCTGGCCGCGGCCGAGCCTGGCCGATGCGCTCGTGCGGCGCGCCGCCGGGGTGTCGATCCACGTCATCACGGGCGAAGCCGACGAGGGTGCTCGCGCGTTCGCGATGCCGGCCTTCGGCGGCTGGATCGGCTATGCGAGCGCGGCGGCCAGCGTCGGCGCCGCGACGCTGATGGGATCGCAATTGCTGCGCTTCGTGCCGCTGCCCAACCTCTCGATGCTCTATCTCCTCGCCGTGCTCGTGCCCGCCGTCGCGTACGGCGTCTGGCCGGCGGTCTTCGCCTCGTTCCTCTCGTTCGGCGCCTACAACTTCGTCTTCATCGAGCCCACCGGCAGCTTCACCGTGGCACGGCCGCACGAGGTGCTGGCGCTCGCGATCTTCCTCATCATCGCCGTGTCGATCTCGGCACTTGCGGGCCGGGCGCGCGAGCAGATGCGCGCTTCGGCCGCCCGCACCCGCGCCGCGCGCCGTCTCTACGAGTTCACCAAGGCGCTCTCGGCCCTGCCGGATGCCGGGGCGGTGATGGAGGCGGCGGCGAGCGAGGTGCATGCCGCGATCGGGCGCGCCTGCGTGCTGTTGCGGCTGGACGGCGCCGATCTCGCCATCGCCGCGGCTTGGCCGCCGGACGACCGGCTGGGAACGCCCGCCCTTGCCGCCGCCCGCTGGGCCTTCGATCGCGGCGAGCCGGCGGGCGAGGGTACGGCGACGCTGCCGAACAGCGGCTGGACCTTCCTGCCGCTCGCCGCGCCCGAGGGCCGCGTTGGCGTCCTCGGCATCGAGCGCACCGGCGACGCCGCGCCGCTCGATCGCGAGACGCGCACGCTCCTCGCCGCGCTCGCCGAACAGACGGCGGCCGCGCTCCACCGCGCGCTCCTGTCGGACGAGATGCGCCTCGTGCGCACCGCCGCCGAGACCGAGCGCGTGCGCAACATCCTGCTCGCCTCCATCAGCCACGACTTCCGCACCCCGCTCGCTTGCGTGCTCGGCTCCGCCACCGCGCTCATCGACTACGACGACCGGCTCGATCGCGCCGCGCGCCTCGACCTCCTCGGTCAGGTGCGCGACGAGGCCCGCCATCTCGACACGATGGTGCGCAATCTCCTGTCGATGACGCGGCTGGAAGCGGGCGCCCTCGAACTCGACCGCGACTGGGTGGATCTCGGCGAGGCGCTGGAGCGCGTGGTGGATCTGGCGAAGCGGCGCGGCGCTCCCCAGCGCTTCGCCATCCCCCCGCGCGAGCGGCCGTTGCCGCTGCTGCGCGCCGATGGCGGCCTTCTCGACCAGGCGCTCGGCAACGTCGTCGCCAACGCCGTGCGCCATGCTGGCGCGGGCGCGCATGTCACGCTGTCGGCGGCAAGCGGCGAGGACGGGTTCACCGTCGAGATCGCCGACGACGGGCCCGGCGTGCCCGAGACCCTGCGCGCCCACGTCTTCGAGAAGTTCACCCGCGCGCGGCGCTCCGCGGCCGACGGCGGCGAGAGCGCCGGTCTCGGCCTCGCCATCGCCAAGGGCATCCTGGAGGCTCATGGCGGCACGATCGAGCTCGTGCCGCCCGACCCCGCCCACCCGCGCGGCGCGGTGTTTCGCCTGCGCCTGCCGAACGAACGGGGGAACGATCGATGACGTGCGCCCTCGTGCTGGTGGTCGACGACGAGCCGGCGATCCACCGCTTCCTGCGCCCGTCGCTGGCGGCCGAGGGATACGACGTGGTGCAGGCGACGACGGGCGAGGAGGCACTCGCGCTGGCGAGCGAGCGCCGGCCCGACATCCTCGTTCTCGATCTCGGCCTGCCCGACATCGACGGCAAGGTGGTGATCGAGCGGCTGCGCCGCGTCTCGGACGTACCGATCGTCGTGCTTTCGGCGCGCGATCGCGAGGCCGAGAAGGTGCATGCGCTCGATCTCGGCGCCGACGACTTCGTCAACAAGCCCTTCGGCGTCGGCGAGCTGATGGCGCGAATCCGCGCGGCGCTGCGCCATCGCTCGCGCTCCTCGCGCGACACGTCGTTCCGCTCGGGCGAGGTGACGCTCGACAGCGAGGCGCACCGGGTGCACCGGGGCGAGGAGGAGATCCGGCTGACGAAACGCGAGTTCGCGCTGCTCGAGATGCTGTTCCGCCACGCCGGCACGGTGATGACGCATCGCCAGTTGCTGCGCGGCGTCTGGGGCCCGGCCAACGAGCACGATACGCAATATCTGCGCGTCTATGTCGGGCACCTGCGGGCCAAGCTGGAGCGCGATCCCGCCGCCCCCCGCCTGATCGTCACGGAGCCGGGCATCGGCTACCGGCTGATCTGAGACGGCGCCATCCAGCGGTCGTCGCGCTCAGCTCTCGGCGAGGATCTCGCGCACCCGCGGCATCACCTTCGTGGCGTAGAGCTCGATGCAGCGCATCAGCTTTTCGTGGGGCAGGGGACCGGCGCTGTATTTCAGGTCGAAGCGCGACAGACCGAGGGTCCTGGCGGTCGAGGCGATGCGGCGCGCCACCGTCTCGGGCGAGCCGACATAGAGCGAGCCGGCGTCGGCCTCGCGGTCGAACTCCTCGCGCGTCATCGGCGGCCAGCCGCGCTCGGCGCCGATGCGGTCGCGCATCTGCCGGTAGTCGGGCCAGAGATCCTCGCGTGCCGCCGCGTCGCTTTCGCCGACATAGCCGGGCGAGTGGACGCCGATCGGCTGCACGGGACGATCGAGCTGCGCGAAGGCGCGGCGGTAGAGATCGGCATAGGGGCGGAAGCGCGGGGGGTCGCCGCCGATGATCGCCAGCATCATCGGCAGGTCGTAGCGCGCCGCGCGCACCACCGATTCCGGACTGCCGCCGACGCCGATCCAGGTCTTCAGCCGGCCCCGCTCGATCGGGGGAAACACGCGCTGGTCGCGCAGCGGCGGCCGCGTCGTGCCCTGCCAGGTCACGGCATCCTCGCGGATCAGCGCCGAGAAGAGATCGAGCTTGTCCTCGAACAGCGCTTCGTATTGCGACAGCTCGAAGCCGAAGAGGGGGAAGGACTCGGTGAAGGAGCCGCGTCCGAGGATCACCTCGGCGCGCCCTTCCGACACCGCGTCGAGCGTCGCGAAGCGCTGGAAAACGCGCACCGGATCGTCGGAGCTGAGCACCGTCACCGCCGAACCGAGGCGGATGCGGCGGGTGCGCGCGGCGATGGCGGCGAGCAGCACTTCGGGCGCCGACACCGCGAAATCCTCGCGGTGGTGTTCGCCGATGCCGATGAAGTCGACGCCGAGCTCGTCGGCGAGGACGCCCTCGGCGACGACGTCGCGCAGCACCGCGGCATGCGTCAGCGGCGCTCCCTCGGGGCCTCTCGTCACGTCGCCGAACGTGTCGAGCCCGAGTTCGATCGTCTGGGGCATCGAGACCTCCGTCATGCCGCGCGGCCGCCCGGCCCGCGCCGTCAGCCGGCGATCGGGCTTCGGCGGATATAGCCCGCGCTCACCGTGGTCGCCAGCTTCGTCTCCAGTTCGTGCTGGCGGATCGCCAGCATGCGGATGGCATGGCGCACGTCGCCGCCCGCCCGTTCGATCGCCCGGTCGACCGCCGCTTCGAGTTCCAGTGTCGGGGGGGTGGTGCGTGCAGCCTCGCCCATCGGTCGGTCCTTTCGATTCGCTGGCGCCATGATGCCTCGCGGCGTCGCGCCGGCGCGAGGCACCTCGCGGCGATCCACAGATATCCGGCCGCCACCCCGCCGCCTCGGCCCGGCCGGCCCCCCGCGACGATCCGCGCGGATCGCGCGGCCAGCATGTCGGCGGCGATCGATTGGTTCACCATTCGCGTTCGCCGATCGGTCACAGCTTTTCGGCAAGGTGGCCTTATGACCTCGACGCTTCTCTCCCTCGCCTCGCAACACTCCCTCGGCTTCGTCGCCACCGCGCTCGTCATCTGCGTCGTCGCGGGGTGGCTCCTGTCGGTTCTCATCGCGCAGTCCGAATGCGCCGCGCCGCCGTCCCGCCGGTGGTGGCTCGGAAGCATCGCGGTGGTCGCCGGCCTCGGCGTGTGGACGACGCATTTCATCGCCATGCTCGGCTACCGGACCGACATCATCCTCTCCTACGGGGTGCTCGGCACGGCCTGGTCGGCGATGCTCGGCATTCTCGCGGTGGGATTGCCGCTCACCCTCTCGGCGCTCGTCCGGTCCCGCGCGCTCGCGGTGACGTTCGGCGCGGCGGCGGGCCTCGGCGTCGGCGCCATGCACTACACCGGCATGAAGGCCATCGACGGCTGCCTCCAGGTGTACTCGCCCGCCGCGAGCCTCGCGGCCTGCCTCGTCGGCGCGAGCGCGCTGGCTCTGGCCCGGGGCCTGCGCCTCGCGTCGAGGTCGAACCTCGCGACCTCGGCGCTCTTCACCCTCGGCGTCTGCGGGGCGCATTTCACGGCGATCTCGGGTACGAGCTTCGTCCAGCTTCCCGGGTTCGAGAGCGGCAAGAGCGACACGATCACGCTCAGCATCTTCACCGCCGCCGGGGCGATCGTGATCTTCCTCGGCGCGTTCCTCACGGTTCTCGCCGCCAAGCGGTTCGAGGCGCAGGAGCGCGCCCATTCGACGATCCTGTCGACGGCGCTGCACAACATGTCGAACGGGCTATTGTTCATCGACGCCCATCGCAAGGTCGGGCTCTACAACGACCGCTATCTCGAGATGTTCGGCCTCCTGCCGGAGCAGATCACCCGCACCATGCCCTTCGAGGCGCTGCTGCGCCTCGTCTGCGCGATCCAGGGCTGGGCCGACGGGCAGCGCGTCGCCATCGCGCACGGCATCGGCGAGGGGGTGTCGCCGGGCGCGGGCACCCGGGGCGATTGGCCGATGCCCGACGGTCGCATCCTCGACATCGAGGTTCGCCCCGTTCCCGGCGGCGGCGCCGTTCTCACCTTCGACGACGTCACCAGCGACCGCACCGCCCAGGATCGCATCGCGCATCTGGCCTTCCATGATTCGCTCACCGGGCTCGCCAACCGCCACGCCCTGTCGCTGCGCATGGCCGAGGCGGTCGAACCCGGCGTGCGGTTCAGCCTGCTTCTCCTCGATCTCGATCGCTTCAAGTCGGTCAACGACAGTCACGGCCACGGCGTCGGCGACCTCCTCCTCGTCGAGGTCGCGAGCCGGATCCGCGCCGTCGCCGGGAGCGAGGCCTTCTGCGCCCGCATGGGCGGCGACGAGATCGCGCTCATCGTGCCCTGCGATCTCGACGCCGCGACGGCGCTCGCCGAGGCGATCGTCGGGGCCCTCGCCGAACCGTTCCTCATCGAGGACATCCGCATCTCCATCGGCTGCAGCATCGGTCTGTGCGGCAGCCACGACGCCTGCGATCCCGTCGAGATGATGAAGCGGGCGGACATCGCGCTCTACGAAGCCAAGCGCAACGGCCGCGGCCGCGTCTCACGCTACCGCGCCGGCATGCTCGAGGCCGCGGCGAGCCGCCAGACGCTCGAGGCCGATCTCGAGCGGGCGCTGGAGAGGGCCGAGTTCCATCTCGCCTACCAGCCCTTCCTCTCGCTTCCCGACGACAGGATCATCGGCTTCGAGGCGCTCATCCGCTGGGAGCACCCGACGCGCGGCCTCGTGCCGCCGCCGGCCTTCATTCCGCTCTCGGAGGAAACGGGCCAGATCGTGCTCATCGGCAAGTGGGTACTGGAGACCGCATGCCGGGAGGCCGCGACATGGGCCGTGCATCGCCATGTCGCGGTGAACGTCTCGCCGGTCCAGCTGCGCTCGCCGCTGTTTCTCTCGCATGTCACGAATGCGCTGGCGCAGAGCGGACTGGCGCCGAGCCGGCTCGAGATCGAGCTGACGGAGACGGCGATGGTGGAGGACGGAACCGAGGTCGCCCGCGTGCTGCGCGACCTTCGGACCCTCGGCGTGAAGATCGCCATGGACGATTTCGGCACCGGCTATTCCTCGCTCGCGCATCTGCGCGACTTCCCGCTCGACCGGATCAAGATCGACCGCAGCTTCGTCATGGCCGCGGCCACCGATCGCCACTGCATGGCCGTGCTCACGGCGATCACCCAGATGGGCAAGATGCTGGAGATCCCGACGCTCGCGGAAGGGGTGGAGACCGACGAGGAACTGGCGCTGCTGCGCTCGCTCGGCTGCGACGCCGTCCAGGGCTATCTCATCGGGCGGCCCGGACGGCTCTGCGCCGGCGTCGACGACCCCTGGCGGCACGTCGCCGGCGCGGCCTGACCGGGCTCGCCTTCACCGAACGAAGCGCCGCGAGATGGTGGGTCTCGCGTCGTCAGCGCGCGCTGCGGGTCGGCGCGTGGAAGTCGGGCGGCTTGTCGGCGATCCAGCGCAGGAACCGCTCGATCTGCGGGGTCTGCGCGAGCGGCGTGCCCTCGCGCTCGAGCCGCGCCAGCTCGGCGTTCGACAGCGCGGCGTGCAGCGTGCGGTGGCAGATCGGGTGCACGGGCACCACGATCCGCCCGCCCCGGCTCTTCGGCACGGCATGATGCCATTCGATCCGCGCACCCAGAGGCCGCGCGCACAACCAGCACGTCGCCGACGCCGCCTCGGCCGCGCCGGGGGCGGGAGGCCCGTCGTCGCGCCGGCCTGCCACCCGTCGTCGCCGCCGCGACGTCATCGGGGCTCACGGGGCGCGAAAGGAAGTCGACCGTGCATTCGCTGTCTCGGGTGGGGAATCCAGAGCAGGATCTGGAGCTGGGCCTCGCCGCCGAAAAGGGCGGATCGCCGGGACACGATGACGCTCCACTCGCCCCATTCCGGCATTTCCACGAGGCGCCGGGCGCGCGCTGCGCCGGGCGGAACGGAGAGCCGGGACGGGGAAAGATCGATTCGCGAGGCTTGCCATCGGGGTCGGCGCCATGACATGCCCCCGCCATGGTCGGAACTCCGATCGTCCGATCATGGGATGGCGTTGCGATGACGAACCTCGTCGAGACCGCGGATGTCGAGCCGCGCCGCGTGCCGCACCCCGGCATGGGCTTTCGCGAATTCGTCGGCTTCGTCGCGGCCTTGATGGCGATCAACGCGCTGGCGATCGACGCCATGCTGCCGGCGCTGCCGCAGATCGGCGACGCGCTCGGCGTGGTCGAGGAGAACCAGCGCCAGCTCGTCATCACCTCCTATCTTCTCGGCTTCGGCGTCGCGCAACTCTTCTACGGGCCACTGTCCGACCGCTTCGGCCGCCGCCCGGTGCTGCTCTTCGGGCTCGTCGTCTACGTTCTCGCGAGCGGCGCGGCGGCATTCGCGACCTCGCTGGATCAGATGATCTGGGCACGCGTGGTGCAGGGCATCGGCTCGGCCGCGACGCGGGTGCTCGCCGTCTCGATCGTGCGCGACTGCTATTCCGGCCGCCACATGGCGCGCGTCATGTCCTTCGCCTTCATCGTCTTCATCGCGGTGCCGGTGATCGCGCCGAGCGTCGGGCAGGCCATCGTGCTCCTGGCGCCCTGGGAGTGGATCTTCCTGGTGCTCGGCCTCTTCGGCTTCGCGGTCGCGATCTGGTCGCTCGCCCGCCTGCCCGAGACGCTGCCGCCCGAGCGCCGCACGCCGATCTCGGTCGCCTCGGTGCTCGGCGCCTTCCGCATCGTCGCCACCAACCGCGCCGCGCTCGGCTATACGCTGGCCTCCGCCGCCATTCTCGGCGCGCTGTTCGGCTTCATCAACTCGGCGCAGCAGATCTTCGTCGAGGTGTTCGGCACCGGCTCGGCCTTCCCGCTGATCTTCGCGGGCATCGCGCTCTTCATCGCGGTGTCCTCGCTCGTCAACGCGCGCATCGTCGAGCGGGTCGGCATGCGCCGCGTCTCGCACACGGCGATGTTCGGCTTCACGGCCTTCGCCGCGCTGCATGCCGCCATCGCCTGGAGCGGCCACGAGTCGCTCGCCGTCTTCGTGGTGCTGCAGGCCGCCATGATGTTCTGCTTCGGCCTCATCATGTCGAATTTCTCGTCCATGGCCATGGATCCGGTGGGGCGCGTCGCCGGCACGGCGGCCTCGTTCCAGGGCTTCGTCACCACGGTGATCGGGGCGCTGCTGGGCTTCTACATCGGCCAGCACTACGACGGCACCGCCGTGCCGCTGACGCTCGGCTATGCCGGGCTCGGCGCCCTCTCGATCGCCATCGTCCTCGTGACCGAGCGCGGGAGCCTGTTCGAGCCGGTCAACGCCGCGCCGCGTCCCTGACGAGGCGCACTGCTGCGATCAGTGAAGCTGCTGCGGCTTCAGGCCGATGATGTCGAGCGCCACGTGGCAGGCGTCGAGAAAGGCCTGTCGATCGGCCTCCGGATGGATCTGGAAGAAGCGTCGTGCGATTCGATCGCCGTCGTCCTCTTCCTCCACGAGCCGAAGGATGGTCATGATCGGATCCATGTCGTCCTCCATGTCTCGTCCTTTCGCGCAACGCGGCCGCGTCCAACCCTCCCCGAAACGGCATCGCAGGCCGGGAGCCGGAAATCAATGCGTCGCTTCGGCTCGCGGGGGCGTGGCATGAGCGCGAGCCTGGGTGCGCCGCAGGGTGTTCCGACGCTGACCGACGTCGCGCGCGTCGCGGGGGTGAGTCTGGCCACCGCCGACCGCGTGGTGAACCGGCGCGCCGGCGTTCGCCCCGCGACGATCGCGCGCGTCGAGGCGGCGGTGGCTGCGCTCGGCTTCGAGCGCCATGCCGGGGCGGCCGACCTCGCGCGCCGCGTGCGCCATCGCGTCACCGCCGTGCTGCCGAGCGGCGGCAACCCGTTCATGCGGCGGCTCGGCGAGGAGTTGAGCCGCGCCGCGCGGCTTCTCGGAGCCCGCCGCCTCGACCTGACGCTCGCCGCGGCCGAGACCCTGCGCCCGACGCGCCTCGCCGAGGCGATCGAGGCCGCCGCAGGCTTGAGCGACGCGGTGGTGGCCGTCGGGCTCGACGATCCGCTCGTCGCCGCCGCGATCGACGCGGCCGCCGCGCGCGGCGTGCCCGTGATCACGCTCGTCTCGGACGTTCCCGGCTCGCGCCGCAGCCGCTATGTCGGCATCGACAACCGGGCGGCGGGCCGCGTCGCCGGCTCGCTCGTCGGCCGGTTCCTGGGGCCCGAGCCCGCCGAGGTGGCGGTGCTCCTCGGCTCGCGGGCGCTGCGCGACCATCGCGATCGTCTCGACGGCTTCGCGGCGGTGCTCGGCGAGCGTTTCCCGCATCTGCGCCTCGCGGGCGTATGGGAGGGCGAGGACGACCCCGTGCGGGCAAGGGCCGCGGTCGCCGAACTCCTCGCCGCGCATCCTCGCATCGCGGCCGTCTACAGTGCCGGCGCCGGCAATGTCGGTCTGGCGCGAGCGCTGGAAGACGCGGGCTCGCAGGCCTGCGTCGTCGCCCACGAGCTGACCGCCGAGACGCGCCCGCTCATCGAGCGCGGCGCGGTGGATGCGCTCATCGCGCAGGATGCTGGCCACGAGGCGCGCTCGGCGCTGCGCCTGGCGCTCGCGCAGCTCTCCGGCACCCGGATCGACGAGTCGCAGGAGCGCATCCGCATCGAGATCCTCCTGCGCGACAACCTCCCCGAAGCCTGACGACACACGCTCGGGCGAGACGCCATTGCATCCATACGATCTTCTGAGGTACGTATCTCAAGACAGGTTGCCGGCAGGAGGCGACCGGTGACGATCCGGGAGAGACGTGCATGGCAACGGCCCCATTCTTCGGCCTCGACGAGGCGGCGCGCTTTGCGGGGGAGGGGTCGAGCGACCCGCTGCACTTCCGCTTCTACGACAAGAACCGCGAGGTGATGGGCCGCCGGATGGAGGACCATCTGCGCTTCGCCGCCTGCTACTGGCATTCCTTCACCTGGCCGGGCGGCGATCCCTTCGGCGGCGAGACCTTCCTGCGGCCCTGGATGCAGGCCGGCGACCCGATGACGCGGGCGCGCGAGAAGGCCGACGTGGCGTTCGAGCTGTTTCGGCTCATCGACGTGCCCTTCTTCTCGTTCCACGATGCCGACGTCTCGCCCGAGGGTGAGACGCTGCAGGGCTCGATCGACAATCTCAACGCGATCGGCGAACTCTTCGAGGAGAAGATGGCGGCCTCGAAGGTGAAGCTCCTCTGGGGCACCGCCAACCTCTTCTCGCACCGCCGCTACATGGCGGGCGCCGCCACCAATCCGGACCCCGACGTCTTCGCCTATGCCTGCGGGCAGGTGAAGGCCGCGCTCGACGTGACCCATCGCCTGAAGGGCGAGAACTACGTGTGCTGGGGCGGACGCGAGGGCTACGAGACGCTGCTCAACACCGACATGGGGCGCGAGCTCGACCAGCTCGGGCGCTTCCTGTCGATGCTCGTCGACTACAAGCACAAGATCGGCTTCGAGGGGCCGATCCTGATCGAGCCCAAGCCCCGGGAGCCCTCCAAGCACCAGTACGATTTCGACACCGCAACGGTCTTCGGCTTCCTGCAGAAGTATGACCTGACGAACGACGTGAAGCTCAATCTCGAGCAGAACCACGCCATCCTCGCCGGCCATTCCTTCGACCACGAGGTCAAGCTCGCCTATGCCTGCGGCCTGTTCGGCTCGCTCGACATCAACCGCGGCGACGATCTCCTGGGCTGGGACACCGACCAGTTCGCGATGGACGTGAAGGAGATGGCTCTCGTCTTCCACGAGATGCTGAAGCATGGCGGCTTCTCCACGGGCGGGCTCAACTTCGACGCCAAGATCCGCCGCCAGTCGATAGACCCGCAGGATCTCGTGATCGCCCACGTCGCCTCGATGGACGCCTGCGCCCGTGCGCTGCTGGCGGCCGAGCGCATGCTCACGGATGGCGCGCTCGAAGGCCCGCTGAAGGCGCGCTACGCGGGCTGGGACACGGCCGAGAATCGTGCCATCCTCGATGGCCGGCACACGCTCGAAGAGGTAGCGGCGCGCGGGCGCAGCCTGCAGCCGCAGCCCCGCTCGGGCCGCCAGGAATATCTCGAGAGCCTTCTCAACCGCTACGTCTGAGAGGCCTCGCGGGCGAAGGGCCGAATGGCCGTTTGCCCGGACATCCCCACCCGGCCGGATGCGGCCGTCGTTTCGCCGGGCGCCTCGCCGCCCGGTGGCTCAAGTCCATCGAAACCGTCAGGGCCCGACGCTCTACCGCGTCCGGCCCGCTCTGGGAGGAGACGAACCGTCATGACATCCATCAAGAGACTGCTCGCGGGCGCCGCGCTCGCACTGGCCTTCGCCGCCACCGGCGCGCAGGCCCAGGACAAGGGCGCCATCGGCGTCGCCATGCCCGACAAGACCGTCGCGCGCTGGATCGACGACGGCAACAACATCGTCAAGCAGCTGAAGGAAAAGGGCTACAGCCCCGACCTGCAATATGCCGACGACGACATCCCGACCCAGCTCTCCCAGATCGAGAACATGGTCACCAAGGGCGCCAAGGTGCTCGTGGTCGCCTCGATCGACGGCACGACGCTGACCGACATCCTAGCGCAGGCCCATGCCAAGGGCATCAAGGTCATCGCCTACGACCGGCTGATCCGCAATTCGCCCGACGTCGACTACTACGCGACCTTCGACAACTTCCAGGTCGGCGTGATCCAGGGCACCTCGATCGAGCAGAGCCTCGGCCTGAAGGACGGCAAGGGACCCTTCAACATCGAGCTCTTCGGCGGCTCGCCGGACGACAACAACGCCTACTTCTTCTACGACGGTGCGATGAGCGTGCTGAAGCCCTACATCGACTCGGGCAAGCTGACGATTGGCTCCAGCCAGCAGGGCATGGAGACGGTCGGCACGCTGCGCTGGGACGCGGCGACCGCGCAGTCGCGCATGGACAACATCCTGTCGGCCTACTATTCCGACAAGGCCGTGGACGCGATCCTCGCTCCCAACGACGTCATCGCGCGGGGCGTGATCTCCTCCTTGAAGGGCGTCGGCTACGGCACGGGGACCCGCAAGATGCCGGTGATCACCGGTCAGGACGCCGAGGCCCCGTCGGTCAAGTCGATCATCGCGGGCGACCAGACCTCCACCGTCTTCAAGGACACGCGCGACCTCGCCAAGGTCACGGTCGACATGGTGGACGCGATGGCGGCGGGCACCGAAGTGACCGTCAACGACACCAAGAGCTACAACAACGGCGTCAAGGTGATCCCGTCCTACCTCCTGAAGCCGGTGCTGGTGACGAAGGAGAACTACAAGCAGATCCTCGTCGACAGCGGCTACTACACCGAAGACCAGCTGAAGTAGCGGCTCGCCGCCCGAACCAGCGACGATCGAACCTGCAGCGAGCGAGGGCGGCACGAATGTGTCGCCCTTTTTTCGTGACGTTCGCCAAGCGTCCGGCGCCTGTGCGGTGCAGACCTTCTGCCGGGTGCAACGTCTCGGTGCCGCCCGCGTTGATCCGACAGTGATACGGGGCCGGCGCATTCGCGCCTTACGGATCGCGCGACCGGAAAGGACGGGGATCATGGGCCAGTTGGACGAGATCACCACGCTCATCTGGGGGCATCGGACCGAGAAGCCCGACCCCAACGTATGGAACATCGGCCCTTCGGCTCGCGAGCAGACGGCCGGGCATTGGTCGTCGTTGCGCCACGCCATCAACTACGCGATCGGCATGCAGGCCGATCGCGAGCGCGAAGGCCTCCACCCGTGGATCCGCACGCCGCAGGGCCATGTCTACTCGCCCACCACGATCGAGGCGATGGCGGCCGCGATGCTCGACCCGCGCGAGCGTCCCTCGACGCTGGCCGCCGCCCGCGATGCCGTGCCCGCTCCGCGCCTCGCGCCCGACCGCTTCCTGCGGGTCGCCCGCGCCGAGTAGTGGCCGCCGCCGTAGCCGGCGGAACGGGTGGTCAGCGCATGCGCTCGAGGATCGAGACGTAGTTGGCGACGGCGGCGCCGCCCATGTTGAAGACCCCGGCGAGCGAGGCGCCGGGCAGTTGCATCGCCCCGGCCTCGTCGCAAAGCTGCATCGCCGCCATCACATGCATGGAGACGCCGGTGGCGCCGATCGGGTGGCCCTTGGACTTGAGGCCGCCGGAGAGATTGACCGGCAGGCGACCGCCGCGCTCGGTCCAGCCCTCGCGCACCACGCGATGGCCCTCGCCGGGTGCCGCGAGACCCATCGCCTCGTATTCGATGAGCTCGGCGATGGTGAAGCAGTCGTGCGTCTCCACGAGGTCGAGATCGTCCAGCGTCAGACCGGCATCGCCGAGCGCCTGGCTCCAGGCGCGACGCGCGCCCTCGAAGACGATGGGGTCGCGTCGCGACAGGGCGAGAATGTCGTTGGCCTGCCTCCGCCCCCGGAAGGCGACCGCGCGCGGCAGGTCCGCCGCGATCTCGGCATCCGCCAGCACCAGCGCGGCGGCGCCGTCCGAAACGAGCGAGCAGTCGGTGCGGCGCAGCGGCGGCGCCACGAGCGGGTTGCGCTCCGAGACGTCGCGGCAGAATGCATAGCCGACGTCGCGCTGCATGTGGGCATAGGGGTTGGCCGCGCCGTTGCGGTGGTTCTTGGCGGCGATGGCGGCAAGTTCGTCCGAGCGGTCGCCGTGGCGCTGGAAGTAATGGGCGGCGAGGCGCCCGAAGAGGCCCGCGAAGCCGCCTTCGACGCCTGCCTCCTCGGTCCGGTAGGAGGCGCCAAGGAGGATGTCGCCGGTCTCGGCCGTCGGCACCGCCGTCATCTTCTCGGCGCCGACCACGAGCGCCACGCGCCCGCGGCCCGCGCCGATGAAGTCGAGCGCGGCATGGATCGCCGCCGAGCCGGTGGCGCAGGCGTTTTCGAGCCGCGTCGCGGGGGTATGCGCCAGGTCCGGCGTGCCCATCGCGACGAGCGAAGCCTGGAAGTCCTGCGCCGAGAAGCCGTTGTTGAAGACGCCGACGAAAATCGCGTCGACGTCCGCGGCGCCGAGCCCGGCATGGGCGAGGGCGGGCGGCACCACCTCGGCCATAAGTTCGAGCGTCGAGGCCGCCTCGGACTTGCCGAAGCGCGAATGCGCCCAGCCGACGATCTGTGCCTCTGCCATGTCCGTCTCCTCCCTGATCCTTCGGTGCGGCGGTGCCGACTCTAAGCGGCGCGGCGCCCGCCCGTCTCCTCGCGGCCGGCCGCCCAGGATTCCAGCCCGTCTCGCGGCCGTGCGCCGGCAATCGCATCGGCCACGCCCTCGCTGATCAGCGGCGCCAGCTTGAAGCCGTGGCCCGAACAGGCGCTCTGCAGATAGCCGCGCGCGCCGATGGGCTTCACCACGAAGCTCTCGTCCTCGGTGACCGTATAATAGCAGATCTTGTGCTCGAGCCGCGTGTAGCGGTCGAAGCCGCGATAGGCGAGGCGCGCCGCCGCCTCCAGCCGCGCGACGTCGGCGGCCTCGGCCACGCGGTCGTCGTCGGGGTCGCCGCGCCGGGTGAAGTGGTGGTCGCCCATCTTCAGCCGCGTTCCCGGGCTCGGCGGCAGCGTGTAGGTGCCGCTGCGCTCGCCGAGATCGATGATCACCGGCGCCGCGCGCCAGGCGTCGTGCAGCGCCGGCGGCGGGGCGAGATAGATCACGGTCTGTCGCGAGGGCACGGCGAGGCCGCGCAACTCCGGCACGAGCCGGCCGGCCCAGGCCCCGGCGGCCACCACCACCGCGTCGCCGCCATGGGTCACGCCGCCCGCCCGCAGCGTGCCGGCCTCCTGGTCCACCGCCTCGACGCGGGTGTGCGGATGGAAGACGACGCCGCGCCCCGCCAGATGCACCACGAGATCGGTGAGGATGCGGATGGGAAACAGCATTCCCGCGCCCTCGCTGAGAAAGGCTGCCGAGACGCCCGTGGCATCCAGCATCGGGTAGCGCTCGGCGATGGCGGCGGGCGAGAGTTCGCGATGGGCGATCCCGAGCGCGCCGAGATCGGCAAGGCTTGCCGCGAACCAGTCGCTCGCCTCACGCTGGAGCACGAGGATCGGACGCTCGTCGATGTGCCGGGCGCCGAGATCGGCGAAGAGGCGCTCGTAGGCGGCGAAGGCCTCGGGCATCATCCGGGCATAGCCGGCGAACGGGCCGTAGGCGTGGCGGGTGATGCGGTGCTCGTCATGCGACGAGCTGCGCGGATTGGGCACCGGCCCCGCTTCGAACACCTCCACCGCGAAGCCGCGCCGGATCAGCGCCCAGGCGGTGGAAAGCCCGGCGATCCCGGCGCCGACCACCAGCACGCGGCCGCCCGCGCCGGGACGGGCGGTCGGGGTATCGGCGGTCTTGGGTCGATCGGGTGTCGCGGGCATCGGGGGCCTCGTCCTTTCCTCGGATCGTCCATTGTCGCGCGCGGTCCCCCGCTCTGTCGAGCACGTCGCGGCGGCCCCTTTGCCGCGTGCCGTGGAGGCCTCCCGAGACGCCTTGCGGCCGGCACGGCTTCCTCTGGCGGCAAAAATCGTCCAAAAGCCGGGATGTCCTGCCATCGCCGTGCGCTTCGCGTGTCGGCAAGGCGGTTTTTCCATTGGGTAGATCCGGTCCATGAGCAACGATACCTTCCTGCGCGAAGTGAACGAGGAGATGCGCCAGGAGAGAGTGCGCGCGCTCTGGCTTCGCTACGGGCGGATGGCGGTGGCCGCCGCCGTGCTCCTCGTCGTGGCCGTCGGCGCCTATGTGCTCTACGACCGTTACCGTGCCGGCCGGGAGGCCGCCGACGGTGACCGGTTGATCGCGGCCGGAAGTCTCGCCGCGGACGGCAAGACCGACGAGGCCCGCAGCGCGCTGGAGACGCTCGTCGCCAATGGCACCGGCGTCTATCCCGTGCTCGCCCGACTGCGCCTCGCCGAGATGATGCAGGGCGAGGACCCCGCCGGCGCGGTGACGCGGTTCGACGAGGTCGCCAACGACACCCGCGCGCCGCAGGATCTGCGCGACATGGCCGCGATCCGCGCCGCCTACATCCTCGTCGACACCGGATCGCTCGCCGACGTGCGGGCGCGGGCCGAGCGGCTGACGGGCGACGGCGAGGCGCTGCGCTATCCCGCGCGCGAGGCCGTGGCGCTGGCGGCCTGGAAGGCCGGCGACGCCGGCACCGCGCGCCCTCTCTTCGCCCAGTTGCAGGACGATCTCGGCACGCCGCAGGGCATCAAGCGCCGCGCCGGGCTGATGCTCGAACTGATCGACGCCACCATCGCCAAGCCGGCGGAACCTGCGGCGGCTCCCGCCGCGTCCGCCGGCGATCCCGAGGC
The DNA here is from genome assembly GCF_014196835.1 of Aureimonas pseudogalii. Classification (GTDB taxonomy): domain Bacteria; phylum Pseudomonadota; class Alphaproteobacteria; order Rhizobiales; family Rhizobiaceae; genus Aureimonas; species Aureimonas pseudogalii. Next base: position 851,942 of record NZ_JACIEK010000001.1, on the reverse strand, counting down.
CGAGACGGAAGCCGCCGCGCCGCCTGCCGCGACGACGCCGGTCGTGGCACCATCGGCCCCGGCCCCGGCGCCCACGACCCCCGCCACCGAAGCGCCGACCGCACCCGCTACGCCCGCGCCCTCCGTCGAAACGCCTGCCGCCCCGGCACCGGCGGTCGTCGAACCTGCCGCGCCGGCCGCTCCCGCATCCCCCGCCAATTCAGCCGAAACGCCCGCTGCCGCGCCCCAGACGCGGCCTTGAGCCAAACGAGGGCGTCTGTCGCCATGGTCACCATCGCCATCATCGGCCGCCCCAACGTGGGCAAGTCGACATTGTTCAACCGCCTCGTGGGCCGCAAGCTCGCGCTCGTCGACGATCGGCCGGGCGTCACGCGTGATCGGCGCGAAGGTGAGGCGAGCCTGCAGGATCTCGAGTTCCGCGTCATCGACACCGCGGGCCTCGAGGAGGCCGCCGCCGACTCGCTGGAAGGGCGCATGCGCGCCCAGACCGAGCGCGCCATCGACGACGCCGACCTTTCGCTCTTCATGGTGGACGCCAAGAGCGGCATGACCCCGCAGGACGAGGTGTTCGGCGAACTCCTGCGTCGTCGCGGCAAGCCCGTGATTCTCGTCGCCAACAAGTCGGAGGCGCGGGGCTCCGATTCCGGCTTCTACGATTCCTATTCGCTCGGCCTCGGCGATCCCTGCCCGATCTCGGCCGAGCACGGCGAGGGCATGGCGGAGCTGCGCGACGCCATCGTCGAGAAGCTGGGCCTGAAGACCTTCTACGATCTCGACGAAGAGGATGCCGAGCCGAGCGTCGGCGACGCGGTCGAGTTCGACGAGAACGGCGAGCCGATCGGCTCCTACGACGACACCAAGCCGCTGAACATCTGCATCGTCGGCCGGCCGAACGCCGGCAAGTCGACGCTGGTCAACCAGTTCCTTGGCCAGGACCGGATGCTCACCGGCCCCGAGGCGGGCATCACCCGCGATTCCATCTCGGTGGAATGGGAGTGGCGCGGCCGCAAGATCAAGATGTTCGACACGGCGGGCCTGCGCCGCCGGGCGCGCGTGCAGGAGAAGCTGGAGAAGCTCTCCGTCGCCGACGCCCTGCGCGCCATCAAATATGCCGAGGTCGTGGTGGTGGTGCTCGACGTCACCATTCCCTTCGAGAAGCAGGATCTCTCGATCGCCGACCTCATCGCCCGCGAGGGGCGCGCGCCGGTGCTCGCCTTCAACAAGTGGGATCTCGTGGAGGACCGGCAGGCGCTGCTCGCCGAGCTTCGCGAGAAGACCGATCGCCTTCTGCCGCAGATGCGCGGCGTGAAGGCGGTGACCATCTCCGGCGAGACCGGCGATGGTCTCGACCGCCTGATGAAGGCGGTCACCGAGACGCACGAGATCTGGAACAAGCGCATCTCCACCGCCAAGCTCAACCAGTGGCTGGAGCGCACGGTGGCCCACCATCCGCCGCCGGCCGTCGCGGGACGGCGCGTCAACATCAAGTACATGACGCAGATCAAGACGCGCCCGCCGACCTTCGTGCTCTCCACCTCGCGGCCCGACGCCATCGGCACGGCCTATCAGCGCTATCTCATCAACGGACTGCGCGACCAGTTCGGCCTCACCGGCATTCCCATCCGGCTGATCCTGAAGACCTCGGAAAACCCGTTCGCCGGACGGCGCAAGAAATACACCTGAGCCGTGCGGGGAGGCGCGGGCGGGCAGGGGCCTCGCACCCGTTAACCGCTCGCTAAGGTTAATGAGGGATGTTCGACTTCCGTTGGAACCGATGGAAGCCGAGCGATGTCGAGACGTATCTCCCGCGAAGGCCAGGTCCGTCGCGATTCGCCCGCGCGGCGTCGCCGACCGGCCGGCGTCGGAAGGGCCTCGCCGCTCCTCGCGTCCGTTCTCGGGGCGCTTCTCCTTTCCGCCGTGATGCCGGCGCGCGTCGCGGTGTCGGATCGCCCGGCAGCGTCCGCCCGGCTCGCGGACGCCGCCAGCGCGATCGAGACGCTGTCGGCGCTCTCGCTTCATCCCGACTTCGAGGACGACGACGCGCCAGCGCTGCCGCGCGACGGAACGCTGTACGTGCGCGACGCCGGCGGCCGGGTCGCCGCCGAACGGGGCACCCGCGTGGTGCCCTCGCGCCATGCCCTGGTGCAGCCGCGCTTCGCCGCCGGTCGTCTCGGCGCCTCGCTCGGACTGCTGCGGCCCGGCATCGCGCTCGGCGACACCGAGATGCGTACGGCCCTCGCGGGGCCGCAGCCCTTCGGTGCGACCGAGCGCGTCGCCGGCAACTTCCAGGTGCCCGGAGCGGGGATCGGTGCTGGGATCGGCGCGGGCGCGGGCGCGGGGGAGGCGGTCGAGGTCGCCTCGCTCGAGGAGACCGTGCCGTCCGCCGCCAAGGCTCCCTCCGTCGCGGCCGCGCTCACCGCCGCCTCGGCCGATCTGCAGACGCTCGCCGCATATGCGCCCGCCCCCAAGCCGGGCGCCTCGTCGCTCTTCGACGCCGTGCTCGCGCCCCAGGATGGCGAGTTCATTCCGCCGATCGGCGCCGGCGACCATTCCTGGGCGGCGACGGCGCTGCCGCCGTCCTCGTTCACGCCGAAGGAACAGACGTGCCTCGCCAACGGCATCTATTTCGAGGCACGCGGCGAGACGGAGCTGGGCCAGGCGGCGGTGGCGCAGGTGATTCTCAACCGGGTGCGCAATCCCGCCTACCCGAAGACGATCTGCGGCGTGGTCTACCAGAACGCCTCGTGGCGCAACCGCTGCCAGTTCTCCTTCGCCTGCGACGGCATCAAGGACGTGATCTGGAACAAGCGTGCGTTTGCCGCCGCCGAGCGAATCGCCGATGCGGTGACGAAGGGCGAGACCTGGCTGCCCGAGGTCGGCTCGGCCACCCACTACCACGCCACCTACGTGCGCCCGCGCTGGGCCAAGACGATGGAGCAGGTCGACAAGATCGGTCTCCACGTCTTCTACCGCACCTTCGGCGGCGGCTGGCGCTAGACTTTCCGCCGCGCGAGCCCCTCCGACGCGATCTCTGCGTCGTTCCCTCCCGCGCGCGCTCCGAACCCTTCCCTTCGGCGCGCCGTGCGCTTAAGTCCGAGGGGTCGGTTCTGTCCGGCGAACACGGATTGTTGAATGCCGATGCGAGCCGCTTCTTCGGGCTCGCCGGTGCTCTCCGGGAGGATCGGCGAAATGGACGAGCGCGAGAAGCCGGACAGCCGCAGCGAGGCGGAATGGGCGGCGGACCGCGAGCGCCTGCGCACGCGCCTCGACCGCTTCAAGGCCGGGCAGTCGGCGATGGAGGACGCCCCCGGGCCCGGCGGCAGCATGAAGGGCATGGCGCAGGGCTTCAAGATCGCCAGCGAGTTCATCGCGGGCATCGCGGTGGGCGGCGCCATCGGCTGGGGCGTCGACAGCCTGTTCGGCACGCTGCCCTTCGGGCTCGTGATCTTCCTGCTGCTCGGCTTCGCCGCCGGCGTTCTCAACGTCGTGCGCTCCACCCGTCCGAAGGCCGACGAGCCCCCGCCATCCCCCTGACGGCGCAACGGCTTGGGCGATGACACGGGGGTGATCGCGCTCGTCCCCGCCAATTCGCCTTCGGGGTGTTGCGAAGCCCGGTTCGGGACGCTATGGCAGTGGCGCCCGCAAAGGGCCCGCACAAAGAGGACTTAAGCGTTTGGCGAACGATCCGCTTCATCAGTTCCAGATTTCTCGGATCGTTCCGATCGAGATCGGCGGGGTCGACTTCTCGTTCACGAATTCATCGCTCTTCATGGTCGCGACCGTCGCCGTCGCCACCGGCTTCCTCTACTGGTCGACGCGGGGCCGCGGCCTCGTTCCCAATCGCAGCCAGTCGGTGTCGGAGCTTTCCTACGAGTTCATCGCCAAGATGCTGCGCGATGCCGCCGGCAAGGAGGGGATGCGCTTCTTCCCCTTCGTGTTCTCTCTCTTCATGTTCATCCTGGTCGCCAACCTGATCGGGATGTTCCCCTACTTCTTCACCGTCACCAGCCACATCATCGTCACCTTCGCGCTCGCGCTGCTCGTGATCGGCACGGTGGTGGCCTACGGCATCAAGGCCAACGGTCTCGGCTGGTTCAAGGTCTTCGTGCCCTCGGGCGTGCCCGGCTCGATCCTGCCCTTCGTCGTTCTGATCGAGCTGATCTCGTTCCTCTCGCGTCCGATCTCGCTCTCGGTTCGTCTCTTCGCCAACATGCTGGCCGGTCACATCACCCTCAAGGTGTTCGCCGGCTTCGTCGTCTCGCTCGGCAGCCTCGGCGCCGTGGGCGTGGTCGGCGCGCTCCTGCCCATGCTGATGACCGTCGGCATCACGGCGCTGGAGTTTCTCGTCGCCTTCCTGCAGGCCTACGTCTTCGCGATCCTGACCTGCATGTACCTCAACGACGCGGTCCACGTTCACCACTGACCCGTCTTCGCTTTCGCGGCCCCGTGCCGCGGATCCTACCCCGCACGATCCAATCAAAAGGAGTTCTCATGGACGCGGAAGCTGCACGTTACATCGGCGCTGGTCTTGCCTGCTTCGGCATGGCCGGTACCGCTCTTGCCCTCGGCAACATCTTCTCGAGCTTCCTCACGGGCGCCCTGCGCAACCCGTCGGCTGCCGACGGTCAGTTCGGCCGTCTCGTGTTCGGCTTCGCCGTCACCGAAGCGCTCGGCATCTTCTCGCTGCTGATCGCGCTGCTGCTGCTCTTCGTCTAAGCATCGTCCCCAGGGGATTGTGCAGCCGGCCGCTCCCGAATGGGGGCGGCCGGACCCGTATCATCGGAGTTCGTCATGTTCGTTACAGCCGCCTTCGCGCAGGCCGAGACACCGGATGCGGGGCATGGAGCCACTTTGATGGAATCGCCAGTACCCGCGACCGGAGAAGCGATCCACGTTCCCGAAGGGTCGCACGAGGAAGCCGGCTTCCCGCCGATGAACCCAGAGTTCTTCGCCTCGCAGATCCTGTGGCTGGCGATCTCGTTCGGCGTCTTCTACTACGTTCTTTCCAAGACCATCCTGCCGCGCATCGCCGCGATCCTCGAGAACCGGCGCGAGCGCATCGCCGTCGACCTCGACGCCGCCGAGCGCATGCGCGCCGATGCCGACGAGGCCCAGGCCGCCTACGAGCAGGAACTGGCTTCCGCCCGTGAGAATTCCCATCGCATCGCGATCGAGGCCCGCGACGGCGCCCGCGCCGACGCCGACGCGCAGCGCAAGCGCATCGAGGCCGAGCTCGACGCCAAGCTCGAAGCCGCGCAGGCCCAGATCGCCGACGTGAAGGCCCGCGCCCTCGCCGATGTCGACGGCATCGCCGAAGACGCCGCCGAGACCATCCTCGCCGAGCTGACCCGCCTCGACGTGTCCCGCGAGGACGTGTCGCGCGCCGTCCGCTCCGTCCGCTCGTAACAGGAGGTCCCCTTGGCGTTCGACAACACGTTCTGGGCCCTGATCGGCCTCATCCTCTTCTTCGTGCTGATCGCCTATCTGAAGGTGCCCGGCATGATGTCGAAGGCGCTCGACAAGCGCTCGCACCAGATCCGCAACGAGATCGAGGAAGCGCGCGAGCTGAAGGAAGAGGCCAAGCGTCAGCTCGCCGAGTTCCAGCGCCGCCGCCGCGAGGCCGAAGACGAGGCGCGCGAGATCGTCGCGATGGCGCAGCGCGAGGCGTCCGCCCTCCTCGAGGACGCGCACCGCAAGAGCGCGGAATACGTCGCTCGCCGCACGCAGGTCGCCGAGCAGAAGATCGTGCAGGCCGAGGCCGACGCGATCGCCGAGGTGCGCGCCTCTGCCGTGAACATCGCGGTCGAGGCCGCGACCCGAATCATCCAAGAGCGCAATGTCGGCGGCGACGGCGCGATGACCGACCAGTCGATCGCCGAGGTCCGCCGCCGTCTGAACTGACGGGCGCGTCCCAGTCACTATCGAAGAAAGCCGGCTCGTGAGGGCCGGCTTTCTGCATTTCGGGTGTCGCTGTCTCGCCTCGCCGCTCGCAGTCAGTCCTCGCTCGCCACCCCTGCAGCGCTGCCGGCGAGCCGCGCCCGGTCGCTCTCGATCTCGCGGCGCATGGCCTGGCCCGTGCCGGGCGCCACCAGCCCGTGCTCCTCGCAGGTTCGCGCCGCGCCCTCGAGAGTAGGGCTGGTGGTGATCGCGACGCCGGCCGCGTCGATCGCAGCCACGGCCGCCGCGACGGCGGGCCGCTGTCCCTTCGGCGAGACGTCGCGCAAGTGCACCGAGAGTATGCGCCCGGGATGGCGCCGCACGATGTCGGCATAGATCTCGGCGTCGCGCTGGCCGGTGTCGCCGATGAGGATGAAGGCCAACGCGGGATAGCCTCGAAGAAGCGTCTCGATCGCGGCGGTCTTGTGCGTGGCGTGGCTGCCCGTCAGCCATTGCGTCGGCGTCAGGCCGAAATCCTTGAGGAACATCGGTCCGGCCGGAAGACCGCGCCGCTGGAGGAACTCGGCGAAGAGCTCGTAGAGGTTCCACGGGCTGGACGAGACGTAGAAGATCGGGTTGGTCTCGCCGCCCCGCACGCCCGCCGCCAGCGCGCGGTAGAGGAAGGCGATGCCAGGGAAGGCGACGCGGCTCTCGGCCGAGTTCAACGCGACCGTGCGCACGTGGTCGAGAAAATGCTGCGCGCTGGTCTCGACGATCGTGTCGTCGATGTCGGAGACGACCGCGAAGGCAGCGTCCGGCGAAACGCAACGGATCTCGGCCCCGCAGCGGATCGGCGCGAAGCGATAGCCCGGCGCGCCTTCCAGCCGCAACGCGATCGGCTGCCAGGGGGCGTCCCCGAGACCATCGGGCAGTTCGGTGCGCTCGATCGACAGCGAGAAGAAGCCCTCGCGGCTCGTCGTGGCGCGCCCGGAGAGGCCGAAGCCGCTCCATGTGATCTCGGCGCCGCGGATCTCGTCGGTCTCGTAGCGCCGATAGGTGCGCCAGAGGTTGCGCCAGCGCGATCGCGTCGGCCGGGCGTGAATGACCTTCTCGTCTTCGACGACCCGCCCCGTGAGATGCAGGGCATCCGCGCCCGCCCATCCGCGGTAGGGCAGCATGATCGGCGGCGAGGTGAGACGCAGGGCGATCTTGGCGCGGTAGCGAAGGTCGCCCCAGCGATGGGCGAGCGTTCCGGCAATGCGCAGGGGAAGGGGGCTGGACACGATGCGTTTCCGGTCGAGAGCGGTTTGGGGCGAGAAGCCATGAGCGGGGAGGGCTTCGGCGGTTCGCAGGTGGAGGAGGCTGGCTGCACCATGTCCGCCGGAGGCAAGCAGCGACCTCTGGTCATCGGTCCCGTCGTCACTCATCGCGATGCGGGCGGCGAATGTCGGCCTGCGGCCGGTCGATGGCAGTTCGCGTTGAAACGGGACAACTGCCAACACAGCTTGGCGACGAGTTCACGCGTCGACTCTTCGTTGCCGGGATGCCCGGCGAGCCTTGCCGGCAACGTGGGGAGCAACCGTCACGGCGAAGGGACGCCGACAAGCGGTACCGCCTGCCCGCCGGGCGCAGCCAACTCGCTGGACCAACGCTAGTGCAGCGGCACCTTACCCTCGACGATCGCCTGCCGCGCCGCCTCGTGGCGAGCGTGCATCTCGCGGAAGCGTTCGAGTTCGGCGCCTTCGAGTTCACCGCTCTGGTCGCGGCGCGCCAGGAGAAGATAGGCCTCGCTCTCCTCCGGCGTCAGCCCGACATAGATCTCGTGTCCGCCCTCATTGATCGTGATGGCGCGCATCGCCTCCAGGAACTCGCGCTCCGCATCGGTGAGATTCATCACAGGTCTCCTCCTCGTTTCCCCGCAAACTAGGGCCGCTCGCGCCCGGGCGAAGCCTCCCCGACCGTGGATGCAGGCAATTCCTGCCGGCGCCTGCGATTTGCCCCGGCGGCGGCGGCGCGCTATCCCCCTTCGCGGCGGGTGGCCGGCGACGCGCCGCCCAGCAGAGGGAGCGACGTCATGACCGCAGACGCAGCGAGCCGCCAGCGCGATCTTGAGCGGTTCCACGCCCCACATTCCCATGGTTTCGTGCGCGTCTGCGCCGTGACGCCCCGCGTGCATCCCGCCGATCCCCGCGGCAATGGCGGGGCGCTGCTGGCCGAGATCCGCCGCGCGGACACGGCGGGCGCCGATCTCGTGGTGACGCCCGAACTCGCCCTCTCGGGCTACGCGATCGACGACCTCCTGTTGCAGGACGCCCTGCTCGACGAGGTGGAGACCGCGCTCGACGATCTGCGGCAGGCAACGAGCGATCTCGGCCCGCTCGTCCTCGTCGGCGCCCCGCTGCGGCGCAACGGGCGGCTCTACAATTGCGCGGTGGCGATGTCGCGCGGCCGCATTCTCGGCGTCGTGCCGAAGAGCTTCCCGCCGAACTACCGCGAGTTCTACGAGCGCCGCTGGTTCGCCGGCGGCGCGGGCATCGTGGAGGCCGAAATCACGGTGGCGGGGGCGCGCGTCCCCTTCGGCGTCGATCTTCTTTTCTCCGCCGACGATCTTCCCGACTTCGTGGTCCATGCCGAGATCTGCGAGGACTTTTGGGTCGCCGCGCCCCCATCGACGCGTGGTGCGCTCGCCGGCGCCACGGTGCTCTGCAATCTCTCGGCCTCCAACATCGTGGTCGGCAAGTCGGCGGACCGGCATCTCCTCTGCGCCTCGCAGGCGATGCGCTGCATCGCGGCCTATGTCTATTCGGCGGCGGGCTTCGGCGAGAGCACCAACGATCTCGCCTGGGACGGGCAGGCGATGATCCATGAGCTCGGCGATCTCCTCGCCGAGTCCGACCGTTTCGCCCGCGAGCCCGCGATCACCTTCGCCGACGTCGATCTGCAGCGCATCCGGCAGGAGCGGATGCGCACCACCTCCTTCAACGACACGGCGATGGCCGAGGGCGACCCGGAATGGAGCTTCCGGCGCATCGGCTTCGAGCACCGGCCGGACTATGCCGTGCGCGATCTTAAGCGCCCGATCCGGCGCTTTCCCTACGTGCCGAACAGTCCGGCGCGGCTCGACGAGGATTGCTACGAGGCCTTCAACATCCAGGTCCACGCGCTCGCCCGCCGCTTCGAAGCGACGCCCGGCGACCGGATGGTGATCGGCGTCTCCGGCGGGCTGGATTCCACGCATGCACTGGTGGTGGCGGCGCGCACCTGCGACCTTCTCGGCCTGCCGCGCCGCGCCATTCTCGGCTTCACCCTGCCGGGCTTCGCCACCGGCGAGGCGACCAAGCGCAACGCCTGGGCGCTGATGCGCGCGATGGGCATCGAGGCGGCCGAGATCGACATTCGCCCGGCGGCGCGCCAGATGCTGGCCGACATGGGCCACCCCTTCGCCGGCGGCGAGCCGGTCTACGACATCACCTTCGAGAACGTGCAGGCGGGCCTTCGCACCGACTATCTCTTCCGCATCGCCAACCAGCGAAACGGCTTCGTGATCGGCACGGGCGACCTGTCGGAGCTGGCGCTGGGGTGGTGCACCTATGGCGTCGGCGACCAGATGAGCCATTACGGCGTCAATGCCGGCGTGCCGAAGACGCTGATCCAGTATCTCATCCGCTGGTGCGTGGCCGGCGGCGAGTTCGACGCCGACACGAGCGCGGTGCTGCAGGCGATCGTCGACACCGAGATCTCGCCCGAACTCGTGCCGGCCGATGCCGGCGGCGCGATCCAGAGCACCGAGGCGAAGATCGGCCCCTACGAGCTCAACGACTTCTTCCTGTTCCACACGATGCGCTACGGCCTGTCGCCCGCCAAGGTCGCCTTCCTGACGCTGCAGGCCTGGGGCTCGCGCGAGGGCGGGCTGTGGCCGGCGGGGTTTCCCGAGGGCAAGAAGAACGAATACGACCTCGCCACCATCCGGCACTGGCTGGAGCGCTTCCTCGTGCGCTTCTTCCAGACCAGCCAGTTCAAGCGCACGGCCATGCCCAACGGGCCGAAGGTCTCGGCCGGCGGCGCGCTCTCGCCGCGCGGCGACTGGCGCGCGCCCTCCGATTCCATGGCGAGCGCCTGGCTGCGCGATCTCGACCGCGTGCCGCGGGCGTGAAGCCGGTTGTTTCTTTTCGCGCCCATGGAAACCCGGAAGCAGCAGTGCTAGATGTAGCGGCGACGGGCTGCACGGTGCGACAGGGATAACATATTCCCCGGGGCCTTACGCATCCCCTAGGGAGCTGTCCCTGCTGCGGCCCGTGGGCTGCGGTACACGGCGCCCACCTACTTTGTAGGTTCCCGGGATCGATCTTCTCATCGGCCGAGGTGGCTCGTCACTCCTCACCCCATTTTCGCCTTTCAACGCCGCGGGCGGCGACAGGCATGCCATCGGCCGGTCGATCCCCGACCTTGCCAGAGTGGCACGACCGGGCTAGCGACGCCGCGAACCGATCGGGGAGCGCCATGGACGCCATCGCGGAACGCAAGGCGGTGCTGCGCCACGAGGCACGGGCACGTCGCGACGCGCTTCCCGTCGCCGAACGCATCGAGGCGTCCTTCACGATGGCCGAACGCGTGGCGGGCGCGCTGCGCTTCGACGCCGGCACGGTGATCTCGGCCTATCTGCCGATCGGCTCCGAGGTCGACCCGCGGCCCCTCATGGCGCTGCTGGCGGACCGGCGGGCCCGGTTGGCGGTGCCCGCCATCGTCGCGGGGGAGCTGGAGTTTCGCGAGCTGCTACGCGACGCGCCGCTGGAGCCACAGGGCTTCGGCACCCATGCGCCGGGCGCGGGCGCCGCCGTGCTGCAGCCCGCCATCCTCTTCGTGCCGCTTCTCGCCTTCGATCGCTCGGGCGCCCGCCTCGGCTATGGGCGCGGCTTCTACGACCGGGCCATCGCACGCCTGTCCGACATTCACCCGGACCTCCGCACCCTCGGCCTCGCCTTCGCCGCGCAGGAGGTGGACGAGGTGCCCACGGGCCCGCACGACCGTCGGCTCGACCTCGTGATCACGGAAAGCGAAGCTCAGGGCCCCAGCGCAGCGGCTTTTCCGACGCGGCCGGCGCGCTGACGCGCCGCGAGGGAGAGGCGAAGATCTGCGTCCAGTAGGGCTTGCCGCCCGCGCTCGCGCGCTCGCCGGCAAAGCCGATCTCGGTGACGCGGGGGTCGAGCAGATTGCGCCGATGCCCCGGCGAGTGGATCCACGCCTTCATCGCCCCGTCATAGTCGGGATAGGACTTGGCGATGTTCTCGGCCACCGTGCCCCAGCGATAGCCGGCCGTCTCGACGCGCGTCGTCAGCACGCCCGCGACCTCGTGGTCCATCGTATCGCGAGCCGCCATGGCTGCCGACTGCGCGGTGGCCGCCCGCATCAGCGTCTCGTTGATCGCAAGCGCTTTCAGCCCATGCTCGCCGCGAAAGGCGTTGACCGCGGCGAGCGCCGCCTCGCGCTCGATCGGCACGGCGGTCACGCGGGCGGCCGGCGTCGGCGCGGGCGTCGCGCAGCCGGCGAGGAGGAGCGCGGCGGCGAGGAGCGCCGGAAACGTCGTTTTGCTGTTCAAGGATGGCCCTTCTCGCCATAAGGCATGTCGTTGTGGTGGAGCGGCGGCCCTATGTGATGCCGCTCCGGCCCTATTCTCTCGGAGTCGCCTCGTGATCGAGCTCACCACCTGGACCACCCCCAACGGCGAGAAGCCGATCATCATGCTGGAGGAGTGCGGCCTCGACTACGATCTGCGCCTTCTCGACATCTCCACCGGCAAACAGAAGGAATCGGACTTTCTTGCGATCAACCCGAACGGCCGGATCCCCGCGATCCTCGACCGGGAGGGCGACGAGGAGACGCGGGTCTTCGAGTCCGGCGCGATCCTCGTCCATCTCGCCGAGAAGACCGGACGCTTTCTGGCGAGCGCCGGTCCGGCGCGCGCCGAAGCGCTCGGCTGGACCTTCTTCCAGGCCGGCGGCACCGGGCCGATGATCGGCCAGATCCACTATTTCAAGAACGCGAGCGAGCGCAGCGACTTCGCCATCCGCCGTTTCGAGCGCGAGGCCGAGCGGCTGCTCGGCGTGCTCGACACCCGGCTAAAGGACGCCGAGTATCTGGCGGGCGAATACTCGATCGCCGACGTGATGAACTGGTCCTGGGCCGTGTCGGGACTGAAGGATCTCGACGCCCGCGACCGCTTTCCCGCGCTGGCCGACTGGGTGGACCGGGTGGGAGACCGCGCTGCGGTGCGCCGGGCGCTCGCCAAGCTGACGGCGGCCAAGGAGGCGTTGGCGGCATGAGGTTCCTGTTTCTCGGCGACATGGTGGGCCGCGCCGGCCGCACGGCGGTGTACGAGCGCCTGCCCGGCCTCGTCGCCGACTGGCGGCTCGATTTCGTGGTGGTGAACGGCGAGAACGCCGCAGGCGGCTTCGGCATCACCGAGGACATCTTCGAGGAGACGGTGGCGGCTGGCGCCGACGTGGTGACCACCGGCAATCACGCCTTCGACCAGCGTGAGGCGCTGACCTTCGCACCCCGGCACGACCGGTTCCTACGCCCCGCCAATTATCCCCCGGGCACGCCCGGCCGGGGATCGGGGCTCTTCGAAGCGAAGAACGGCGCGCGTGTCCTCGTCGCCAACGTGATGGGCCGCGCCTTCATGCATCCCGATCTCGACGATCCCTTCCGCGCCATCGGCGACATCGTGGCGGCCTGTCCGCTCGGCGAGCAGGCCGATGCCGTGATCGTCGATTTCCACGCCGAGGCGACCAGCGAAAAGCAGTGCTTCGGCCATTTCCTCGACGGGCGCGCCTCGGTGGTGGTGGGCACGCATACCCATGTGCCGACCGCCGACCACCAGATCCTGCCGGGCGGCACGGCCTACCAGTCGGATGCCGGCATGTGCGGCGACTATGATAGCTCGCTCGGCATGGAGAAGGAGGAGCCGCTGAACCGCTTCCTCACCAAGGTGCCGCGCGGCCGCTTCGAGGCGGCCTCCGGTCCGGCGACGATCTGCGGCCTCGCCGTGGAGATCTCCGACCGCACGGGCCTCGCCGAAAAGGTCGCGGCGGTGCGCATCGGCGCGCGGCTGGAGCCCGTGGTTCCGAGCTTCTGGTAGGCATCTCGCCCGCCGCCCCACTCGCGCCCCGAACGGGGCGGCAGATGTCGGCGGCGGCGTGACCGGCGAGGTGACGCATGGCTCGATCGCGCGGGAAGGGCGGCCATGAGATGGGGATACCGCCCGAATGTGCTGGCGCTCGCCGCCGCGCTGATCTCCTTCGCCACCTCGGCACCCCCGCATTTCAAGGTGAAGGGGCTGGGCGCCGACCTCCGGGCGTCCTCGCTGATTCAGATCGACGACGACGAGGAGCGCGAGATCCTGCCGGCCACCGTCGAGGACGAGGCCTCGCCCGACGACGAGCCCGACGCGGAGGGGGACGGAGAGGCCTGACAGTCAGGCGTTCCCGCGTTTCACACGCCCTCGAGCAGGATCACGGTGGGCTGGCGCGGCAGGGTGCGCGGCGAGAGGGTGAGCGAGGCCGTCGGTCGGCGCTCCACCGCGAAATCGGGGATGGCGGCGAGGAAGCGCTCGATCGGCGTGCGGAAGCGGTGCATCGGCAGCACCACAGAGGAATGCAGGCGCTCGGCGATCTCGCCCATGCCGGCCTGGCTCATCGTCCACGAGCCGTCGACGGGCACCATCAAGACGTCGAGCCGGCCGATCGCGGCATAGTCCTCGTCGGTCAGCTGGTGGTGCAGATGGCCGAGATGGCCGATGCAGAGGCCCGCGACCTCGAACACGAAGATCGAGTTGCCGTCGGCCTCGAACGTCCCGAAGCGGTCGATGTCGGTGGGCACGTTGCGCACCAGCACGTCCTCGACCTCCAGCGAATGGCGGGCAGGCCCGTTGCCGGCGGGGTTCCAGCCGCGCAAGACATGCGGGATCGCGGGGTCGGGAAACTCGGTGTAGTGCGTGGAATGCGCGTGGTTCATCGTCACGATGTCGGGCGGATCGCCGGGCCCCGACAGGCCCGAGAAGTCGGTGGCGATGCGCACGCCCCCGGCGCTCTCGATCAGGTACGTGGAATGGTGGATGTAGGTGATCTCCACCTCGTCGCGGGCGAGCGCCGCGTTCCAGACGGGCGGGCGGGCACGGTCGCGGAAGTCGGCGAAGCGGGCCTTCGGCGTCGCCTCGGCGATCGCGAGACAGGTGGAGGGGCTCTGCTGCGCGAGCGCCGCGCCGCCGGGCCAAGCCAGGGCGAGAAGCGCCAGAGCCATCGTTCGCCGACCCATCGCCCGTCTCCGGCTTGCCGTTGCGCTTGGGCGTCGAGACTATCGGGCGGGCGGCGAGCGCCAACTCACCTTCACGTCATCGCGGCGCAGGGGGATCGGGGGATCGACCGCAGCGCCGCATCGCCCTTGCTGGACGCGCGCGCCCGAAGATTTTATAGGACGGACATTCCCAACGCACGACGAGAAGGTGACGGATGGCCGGTCATAGCCAATTCAAGAACATCATGCACCGCAAGGGCCGGCAGGACGCGGTGCGCTCGAAGATGTTCTCCAAGCTGGCGCGCGAGATCTTCGTGGCGGCGAAGGCCGGACTGCCCGACCCCTCGATGAACGCGCGCCTGCGCCTCGCCATCGCCAACGCCAAGGCGCAGTCGATGCCGAAGGACAACATCGACCGCGCGGTGAAGAAGGCCTCCGGCAGCGATTCGGAGAATTACGACGAGGTGCGCTACGAGGGCTACGGCCCCGGCGGCGTCGCGGTGATCGTGGAAGCGCTCACCGACAACCGCAACCGCACGGCCTCGAACGTGCGCTCCTACTTCACCAAGGCCGGCGGCGCGATGGGCGAGACCGGCTCGGTGTCGTTCATGTTCGACCATGTCGGCGAGATCACCTATCCCGCCAAGGCAGGCGACGCCGACAAGGTGATGGAGGCCGCGATCGAGGCGGGCGCCGACGACGTGCAGTCCGACGAGGACGGCCATCGCATCATCACCGCCTTCGAGGATCTCGGCGAGGTGGCGGCCGCGCTGGAGACCTCGCTCGGCGAGCCCGAGAGCGTCAAGACGATCTGGCGCCCGCAGACCGGCACGCCGGTGGACGAGGACAAGGCGCAGAGCGTGCTGCGGCTGATCGGCAATCTCGACGACGACGACGACGTGCAGAACGTCTACGCCAATTTTGAGGTCGACGAGGAGACGATGGCCAAGCTCTCGGCCGCCTGACGAACGTCTTCGGCGATTTGGATGACGAAGGCCGCGCCGGAAGCCCCGGTGCGGCCTTCGCCGCGTCAGCTCTTCGGCACCACGGGCGTGGAAGTGGCGCGCTGCGCCTCGGCGGCCGGTACGATCGTCTCGGCGACGAGCCGGTGCAGCTCCTGGACGTAGCCGCTGCGCCCCGAGGGCTGCGTCTCGTCCGAGGTGATCGCCACCGTGAGCGCGAGGTCCGGCACGACGTAGATCATCTGTCCGCCATAGCCCCAGCCATAGGCGACGTCGTGGCCGGCGAGACGATCGATGAACCAGCCGTAGCCATAGCGCCCGTCGTGGAAGCGCGAAGTCGTGCGCGGCGTCCACGAGCGGTCGATCCAGTCCTTCGAGAGGATGCGCGTGCCGTCCGCCGCCGTGCCGCCGCGCCGGTAGAGTTCGCCGAAGGCGAGCAGCGAGCGCGGCGTCATCGCCATCTGGTTGCCGCCGAGATAGACCCCTTGCGGATCGCGCTCCCAGTCGGCGATCTCGACCCCGGCGGGGCGCAGCCACTCGCGCGCTAAGGCCAGCGTCGAGCGACCGCTCGCCTTCGTCAGGATGGCGGAAAGAAGATGCGTCGAGCCGGTGGAGTAAAGCATCGGGCCGCCGGGGTCGGCGGCGAAGGGGCGCGCCAGCGCGTCGCGCACCCAGTTGCGCGAGGCGATCCAGCTGCCGTAGTTGGCGCCCGACGTGCGCTCCAGCCCGGCCTGCATCGACAGGAGATGGCCCACCGTGACGCTCGCGAGCCGCAGATCGGGGTCGGCCGGGAAGTCGGCCCGCAGAAAGTCCGAGATCGGCTGGTCCGGCCCCTCGATCAGTCCCTTGTCGATCGCGATGCCGACCAGCGCCGAGACCACGGATTTCGATGCCGACTTGATGTTGGTCGATGCGTTCGTGCGGCTGCCGCGAAAGCCCTCGTCCACTTGCGTTTGCCCGTCGACGGCGACGAGCAGCGTTTCCAGCGGCGGCAGCGAGCGGGCCCGCTCGATCGCCGCTCCGAAGCCGACGGCAGCGCTCAGTGCTCCGTCGCGCAGTTCGGCTGGTACCGGCGCGGACGGTGTTTCCTGCGCGCCGGCAGCGCCGGGAAGGAGAAGGGCACCGGCGGCGAGCGTGGCGAGACGGCGGGAGAGCGATCGTGTCATGACGGCGAGATGGGTCGGCGAAGACGACGCTGCGAGGGCCGTCACCACTTGTTGAAGGCCGTCCGATTGCTGTCGATCCGCCTTCGTTTCCGCTCCGTTCACTCTTTGTCTTTATCGCTGGCGCCGATCAGGGTAAGCAGGAGGTGAACGGCATCATGTTGCAGGGGCGGACCATTCGGATCATTGGCATCGACCCGGGCCTTCGCCGCACCGGCTGGGGCGTCGTCGAGACGCTCGGCAACTCGCTGCGCTTCGTGGCGAGCGGCACCGTGACCTCCGACAACAGTCTCGACCTCGCCTCGCGCCTGCGTCAGCTCCACGACGGGCTGCAGGCCGTGCTGCATGAGTTCCAGCCGGAAGAGGCGGCGGTGGAGCAGACCTTCGTCAACAAGGACGCGGTGGCGACGCTGAAGCTCGGCCAGGCCCGCGGCATCGCCATGGTGGTGCCCGCGCTCGCCGGCCTGCCGGTGGCCGAATACGCGCCGAACGCCGTGAAGAAGGCGGTGATCGGCGTCGGCCACGGCGAGAAGAAACAGATCCACATGATGGTCAAGGTGCTGATGCCGAAGGCCACCTTCGACACTGACGACGCTGCCGACGCTCTCGCCATCGCCATCTGCCACACCCATCACCGCCAGTCCGCACAGGCCCGCGCGGCCTTTGCCGGGCTCTAGATGTTCTTGACCTGTTCCTATTCTTCCCGTAGGTAATACCATCGAGGTATTACTTTCGAAGGTGACCCGAGGAGGATCGATCCATGCGCGTCACCGAGAAGGGGCAGGTCACCATTCCCAAGCCGATCCGCGACAAGCTGAAGATCGGGCCGGGCAGCGAGGTCGAGTTCGTGGAGCGCGGCGACGTGGTCGAGGTCGTTGCCAAACATATGGACGAGACGCCCCGACAGAGGCGCGAACGGCTGCAACGCCATCTCGACGAGATGCGCGGAACGGTCGATCTCGGCGGGATGACGACCGACGAATTCATGGAATCACTGCGAGGACCGCGTGACGATCTCGACCCTCGTTGATTCCAACGTCATTCTCGATCTCGTCGGTGTCGATTCCGTTCCAGATCAGCGGCTCTGGTCGTCCCGCATGCTGCTGGACGCCGAGGAGCAGGGCCGGATCTACGTCAACGCGATCGTCTGGGCCGAGGTGACGCAACGCTTTGCGAATGGCCGGATCCTTCGGGTGATGCTGCAACCGTTCGAGTGTGTCGAGGAAGACTTCCCCTTCGCGGCCGCTTTTCCTGCAGGCCAAGCCCATCGCCTCTACCGCGAGCGGGGCGGGGCGCGCGAGCGCACCCTGCCGGACTTTTTCATCGGCGCCCATGCGCTGGTGGCCGGGCACCGGCTGCTGACGCGCGACGCCGCGCGCTACCGCAGCTACTTTCCCGATCTGGACATCCTCTCGCCGGAGACCCATCCTTGATCGGAAAGTTGAAAGGCACGGTCGACGAGATCGGCGAGGACCACGTGGTGATCGACGTCCACGGCGTCGGCTACGTCGCGTTCTGCGGCGGGCGCACGCTTGCCGGGCTCGGCGCCGTCGGCGAAGCGGCGGTGCTCTTGATCGAGACCTATGTTCGCGAGGACATGATCCGCCTCTACGGCTTCGCCTCGGCGGCCGAGCGCGACTGGTTCCGCCTCCTGCAGAACGTGCAGGGGGTCGGCGCCAAGGTGGCGCTCGCCGTGGTCGGCGTGCTGTCGCCGGGCGACCTCGCCAATGCCGTGGCGCTGCAGGACAAGGCGATGGTGTCGCGCGCGCCCGGCGTCGGCCCGAAGGTCGCCGCGCGCATCGTCGCCGAGCTGAAGGACAAGGCGCCGGCCTTTTCGGGCGCCGGGTCGGACGAAAGCTTCGGGTTGAAGCGCGAGATCGGCGAGGGCGTCGCGCCTGCGCCGATCGCCGACGCGGTCTCGGCGCTCGTCAATCTCGGCTATTCGCGTGAGCAGGCGGCCGGTGCGGTGGCGACCGCCGTGCGCGAGGGGGGCGAGGGGGCGGCGTCCACCGTGCTGATCCGACTGGGGCTCAAGGCGCTCAGCCGATAGGATGACGCATCGGATCTGCGGGGCGTCGCGTGCGAATTGCGCCGAACCCGTCGTTTGATTGGAAAAGCGGGAGCGCCGTGCCTCGACGAGAGGTGCATGGCGCTCTCGCCCGCCGCCTCGACAGGGGCCGACCCGAACTGGTAGCGCCGAACCATGAGCCAGCCCACCCGCCTCCTGACCCCCGAAAAACGCGGCGAGGACGTCGATTCGACGCTGCGCCCGCAGCGGCTCGACGATTTCGTCGGGCAGGCGGCGGCGCGCGCCAACCTGAAGATCTTCATCGAGGCGGCCAAGACCCGCGGCGAGGCGCTCGACCACGTGCTCTTCGTCGGGCCGCCCGGCCTCGGCAAGACGACGCTGGCGCAGATCATGGCCAAGGAGCTCGGCGTCAACTTCCGCTCGACCTCCGGCCCGGTGATCGCCAAGGCCGGCGACCTCGCCGCGCTCCTCACCAATCTCGAGGAGCGCGACGTGCTCTTCATCGACGAGATCCACCGCCTCTCGCCGGCGGTGGAGGAGATCCTCTATCCCGCGATGGAGGATTTCCAGCTCGACCTCATCATCGGCGAAGGGCCGGCGGCGCGCTCGGTGAAGATCGATCTCTCGCGCTTCACGCTGGTGGCGGCGACGACGCGCATCGGCCTGCTGACGACGCCGCTGCGCGACCGCTTCGGCATTCCCGTGCGGCTGAACTTCTACACGGTGCCCGAGCTCGAGCACATCGTGAAGCGCGGCGCGCGGCTGATGAGCCTGCCCATGGGCGAGGACGGCGCGCGCGAGATCGCGCGCCGGGCGCGCGGCACGCCGCGCATCGCCGGCCGGCTGCTGCGCCGGGTGCGCGACTTCGCGACCATGGCGGGGGTGGAAAGCGTCGACCGGCGCATCGCCGACGAGGCGCTGACGCGGCTGGAGGTGGACACGCTCGGCCTCGACCAGCTCGACCGGCGCTATCTCGATCTCATCGCGCTGAATTTCGGCGGCGGTCCCGTCGGCATCGAGACGATCGCCGCGGCGCTCTCCGAGCCGCGCGACGCGATCGAGGACATCGTCGAGCCCTATCTGCTGCAGCAGGGCTTCATCCAGCGCACGCCGCGCGGGCGCATGCTGACGCAACACGCCTTCCGTCATATCGGGCTCGCGGTGCCCTCGGGCTGGCAGGGTGCGCAGGCCAGCCTCTTCGAGGCGAGCGCCGAGGACGACTGACGGATCAGACGTCGCGCAGGCCGAGTGGCGCAGGCGCGCCGACGCCGACGCCGACGCCGATGAGGAGCGGCGAGGGCTCGCGGTGGCTGGGATGCGCCAGCACTGCGTCGAACGCCGCCTTCGCCTTGCGAACGTCCGCCAGCGTCGGGCCGGACAGCGTTTCCTCGGCAAGGTCCATCAGGCGCTCCGCGGCGCGCGCCAGAACCGCGCGCTCCTCCCCCGAGCGGCAGCCGCGCAAGCCCTTGGCGAGTGCCGCGAGGAAGGCCGAGGCGGTGATGGCGTCGCCGGCGGCATATTGGCGAAGCCGGCCGAAGCCGCGCTCGACGAAGCCCTCGAAGGTCACGGGAAGGCCGATCACGCGAAGGTCTCCCGCCGGGTCGAGCCGCAGCGGGCTCGGCAGGTTGCGCCCCGCCAGTTCGCCGATGACGACGCCCATCCATTCGAGGCAGGTGACGGCGGTGTAGGGGTCGTTGACGCCCGGCGAGAGGGCACGCGAGCCGATCTCCACGAGTTCGTCGACGAGGAACAGAAGATCCTGCTTGGGCGAGCGGCGCGAGGAGATCGCCACCGCCTCGCGCAGCGTGTCGCGCACTGCGTCGTCGACGCGGGACCGCGGCCAGACGTCGAACAGCACCGAGCCCGGCTGCACGAAGGAGCCGGGACGGCAGTTCACGCGGATCACGATGTCCTTTTCGCGTGCGAAGCCGACGAGGATCTCGTCGTCGAAGATCTGGATGTAGCCGGCCTCGTCCGATGCGATCTCGGCCGCCTCGGCGCTGCCGGCGTCGGCCGCCGCCTCGTCGCGAAACGGCGGCGGGATCTGGGCTCGGGCGCGCCGGCGCTCGGCCTCTCCCTCCGGCGCGTCGCCGATCGTGCGGGGAAAGCGCGCGTCGATGCCGGCAAGAAGCGAGCGCCCGATGCCGGCGATGACGCGCACGATGTAGATGTTGGACGGCACGTGGTGGATGAAGAAGATGAGGACGCCGATCGAGCAGAGCGTCAGCACGGTGGAGCCGAGCATGGCGATGTTGGGCACGAAGGCCGGCGTCACCGTGCCGTCGCCAGCCGTGGTCGCCTCGCGCACCGTGCGCAGCACCAGGATGGAATAGACGTAGGTCGCGGTGAAGGTGCCGAGCACGAACTGGTTGCCGCGATCGTTCATGAAGTTGGAGAGGAGCCGCGGGCCGTAGCTGCCGGAGGCGTAGACCACCGCCGCCATGGTGACCGAGAACACCGTGCCGGCGACGCCGAGCATCGAGCCGCCGGTGGCCGAGATCACCGCGCGGGCGCCGCTCGGCTGCGAGGCGAAGAAGAAGGGCGAGTCGCCGAAGGTCTTGGCGTCGAGATGCATGTCGACGGAGACGAGCACGAAGGCGAGCACCGCCGCGAGGATCGCCAGCACGAGGGGGATGAACCAGTAGCTGGCGCGAAGATCCTCGGCGATTTTGAACAGGCGTGCGCGCATCGATCCTCCCGCCGCGCCGGCCGGCCCGAAACCGCGGCGCACCGCGGCGATTATCGGTCGCGCGTTGGCCGCGGCAAGCCCGGCGGCGAGCTTGCCGCTGCGGGTAAGGCCGGCGCTCCACCCGGACGCCCCCGTTGGTGCGCGGCGCCTTATCAGGTAGGACGGGCGCATGGATCACGAGCTTTCCGGCCGGCTGACCGACACCGGCCACAGCCTTCGCGTGCGCGTCTATTTCGAGGACACGGATTTCTCGGGCGTCGTCTACCACGCGCGCTACCTGCATTTTCTCGAACGCGGGCGCACCGACTACCTGCGCCTGCACGGCATCGGGCATCGCGAACTGATGGCGGGCGGCTTCGGCGAGCCGATGGCCTTTGCCGTGCGGCGCATGGAGATCGACTTCCTGCGCCCGGCACGCATCGACGACGTCCTCGACGTGGAGACGCGCACGACGCTGCTCGGCGGCGCGCGCGTCGTGCTCGACCAGCGCATCCTCTGCGAGGGGGCCGTGCTGGTGGAGGCCAAGGTGAAGGTCGCGGTGATCTCGCCGGACGGGCGCCCCCGGCGCATGCCGAAGGCCGTGGCGGAGCGGCTCGGCGGACCCGGCGATCCCTCGGACTGACGGAGGCCGGACCCTACGCACGCCGAACGGCGCCCAGCGGCTGTGACCCTCGTCAGACGACGGTGCGGGCGGCCGCGGGCACACCTCGGGGAGGGCGGCTTCGTGCTGCGCTGCGGCGACAGGTTCGGACCGCAACGAAATGTTAACCCTAACGAGGCTTGATGGGCTCGCGGCCGAAGTCCCCGGCCCGCGCCATTCTTTCACCGGATTCACAAGGTGAAAGAACGGGATGCTCGTCATGCGGCATGGGGCCGATCCAGACCGCCGTGTCGCCGGATTCTTTCGGGGGCGCGGACGGGGGATCGCGGCAGCACGGCACGCGCTACGCATCGGACGGATCGAGGGACACGAGGAATGAACGACGTCGCCCAGACTGCGCTCGCCGCCCATGGCAGCGACATGTCGATACTCGGACTGTTCTGGCAGGCCGGCTTCGTCGTCAAGTTCGTGATGCTGGGGCTGCTCGCCGCCTCGGTGTGGACCTGGGCGATCATCTTCGACAAGGCCGCCCGCTACGCCCGCTTCCGGCGCCAGCTCAACAATTTCGAGACCAATTTCTGGAGCGGCCAGTCGCTCGAGGAGCTCTACCACACGCTGTCGGACCGCAAGACCTCCGGCATGGGCGCCTTGTTCGTGGCCGCCATGCGCGAGTGGAAGAAGTCCTTCGAGAAGGGCGCCCGCTCGCCGATCGGCCTGCAGACCCGCATCGAGAAGGCGATGGACGTGACCATGGCCCGCGAGATGGACCATCTGGAATCGCGCCTCGGCTTCCTTGCCACCGTCGGCTCGGCCGCGCCCTTCGTCGGCCTGTTCGGCACCGTGGTCGGCATCATGACCTCGTTCCAGTCGATCGCCGCCTCCGAGCAGACCAGCCTCGCGGTGGTGGCGCCCGGCATCGCCGAGGCGCTGCTCGCCACCGCCGTCGGCCTCGTGGCGGCCATTCCGGCGGTCGTCGCCTACAACAAGCTCTCGGCCGACGCCGGCAAGCTCGGCATGCGGCTCGGAGCCTTCGCGGACGAGTTCTCGTCCATCCTGTCGCGCCAGATCGACGAGAAGTCGGCCGCTCGCTGAGCCCGGCGGCTCGACCGACGAACCACCGCAGACCACATCGGCCGCCGGGCGCGGCCACTCCGAGGGGAACCGATCCATGGGCATGTCGACGGGCGCCGCATCTTCCGGCGGCGGATCGCGCCGCCGGCGCGGCAAGCGCCGTGGGCCGATGAACGAGATCAACATGACGCCGATGGTCGACGTCATGCTGGTGCTGCTCATCATCTTCATGGTGTCGGCGCCGATGATGACGGTGGGCGTGCCGCTGGAGCTGCCGAAGACGGCGGCGAAATCGCTCAGCGCCAAGAAGCAGCCGATCACCATCTCCGTGCAGGCGGGCGGCGAGATCTTCCTGCAGGAGACGCCCGTGGCCGAGGACGCCATCGTCGAGCAGCTGAAGGCGATCGCCGAGGCCGGCTACGAGGAGCGCATCTTCGTGCGCGCCGACGGCAATGCCGGCTACGGCACGGTGATGAAGGTGATGGCGCGCATCTCGGCGGCGGGCTTCCGCAACATCGGCCTCGTCACGGCCCAGCAGACCGCGGGAAGCTGACGCGCGCGCCATGAAGTCCGTTGGCATCTCCACCGCCCTGCACGCCGCCGTCCTCACCTGGGGACTGTGGTCGCTCGGCTCGCCCGAGCCGCTCGAGATGGGCGGCGAGTCCGTGCCGGTGACCCTGATTTCCGATCTCTCCGAGGCGACGCTCGGCGACGAGAAGGCGCCCGAGGCCGAGATCTCCGCGCCCAAGCCCACCGAGCGGCCGGAGACGCCGCTCGTGGACGCGCAGAACGTCGGCGACAACAAGGTGGATCTCGACACCCCGCCGGCGCCGAAGGCCGCGCCGCAGGAGAGCGTGAAGACCGCTGCCGCCGAAGCGCCGCCGCCCCCGCCGCCAGCTGCCGAGCCGACGCCCCCCGTCCCGACGCCCGCCCCCGTGCCGGAGCCGACGCCTGCCCCGCCGGAGGTGACTGAGGCCAAGCCCGACGTGCCGACGCCGCCCGAGCCGCCGACCGAGATCGACGAACTCGCCGAGCTTCTGGCCGAAAAGCCGCCCGAGCCCCCGGCGCCGCCCAAGAACGTGCCGATGCCACAGGCCAAGCCCCGTCCGCCCGAGCCCGTGAAGGTGGCCGAGAAGCCCCCCGAGCCCAAGCCCGAGCCGGTGAAGGAAGCGGTGAAGACGCCGGAAAAGACCAAGACGCCCACCACGTCGAAGTCGACCGAAAAGACGAAGGAAACCAAGACCACGGACTCGCAGAAGTCGACGGAGAAGAATTTCGAGGACAAGGTCGCGGCTCTTTTGAACAAGCAGGATTCGGCGGGCGGCGGCTCCAAGGGCTCGACCCAGACCGCCTCGCTCGGCGCCAAGAAGGCGACGGGCGGCACTCTGTCGCAGAGCGAGCTCGACGCGCTGAAAGGCCAAATGGAAAAATGCTGGAGTCCGCCGGCCGGCAATGCCGACGCAGGTAGCTTCCGGGTTAAAGTTTCGATGCGTTTGAAGCCTACCGGCGATGTCGATGGCATGCCTGAAATTCTGGAAGGTGGTTCTGGCTCGACAGCGGAAAGAGCAGCCGGCGAGGCGGCACTTCGTGCGATTCGACGTTGTGCGCCTTACAACCTTCCCGCAGAAAAGTACGACACATGGTCGGAAGTAACGATCAACTTTGATCCCAGTCAGATGTTTTGACTTAGTATTATATTGTAAACGGCAGTGCTTTGCCGACCAACCCGACCTAAGAGGCCGGTCCACCCTTGATTGAAATGACAGAACGGATGCCACGTCGTGTTTGACGAAGTGAAAATCCGATTGCTGTACGGGAAGGTCCCGCAATGACGCGCTTTATCCGATACTTCGCCATTGCACTGGCTGCCAGCGCAACCGGCATGACGATGTCGGCTCCGGCTGACGCCGCAGTAGAACTTGACCTGACGCGCGGCACCGTGGCGCCGCTGCCCATCGCGCTGCCGGCGTTCCAGTCGCGCGACGCGCTCGGGCAGAAGATCATCGACGTGGTCTCGGCCGACCTCAAGCGCTCCGGCCTCTTCGCGCCGGTGAACCCGGCCGCCTTCATCCAGAAGGACCTCTCGCCCGACGCCACGCCCCGCTTCCAGGACTGGACGGTGCTGAACGCGCAGGCTCTCGTCTCCGGCCGCGTGACGCCGGAGGCCGACGGGCGGCTGCGCGTCGAGTTCCGGCTGTGGGACACGTTCGCCGCCAACCAGCTCGACGGCCAGCAGTTCTACGCGACGCCCGACAACTGGCGCCGCGTCGCCCACATCATCGCCGACGCCATCTACGAGCGGCTGACGGGCGAGAAGGGCTATTTCGACACGCGCGTCGTCTTCGTCGACGAGACCGGCACGAAGGACAAGCGCCGCAAGCGCCTCGCCATCATGGATCAGGACGGCGCCAACGTGCGCTACCTCACGCAGGGGGGCGACCTCGTGCTCACCCCGCGCTTCTCGCCCAACCGGCAGGAGGTCACCTACATGTCCTTCGGCGAGGGCGAGCCGCGGGTCTACCTCTTGCAGCTCGAGACCGGGCAGCGCGAGATCGTCGGCAATTTCCCCGGCATGACGTTTGCGCCGCGCTTCTCGCCGGACGGCCAGAAGGTGGTGATGAGCCTGCAGCAGGAGGGCAACGCCAACATCTACGCGATGGACCTTCGCTCGCGCGCCACGACGCGCCTCACCTCGACCAGTGCCATCGACACCTCGCCCTCCTTCTCGCCGGACGGCTCGAAGATCGTGTTCGAGAGCGACCGGGGCGGGCGCCCGCAGATCTACGTGATGGGGGCCGACGGCTCCGGCCAGCAGCGCATCTCCTTCGGCGCGGCGTCCTATTCGACGCCCGTCTGGTCGCCGCGCGGCGATCTCATCGCCTTCACCAAGCAGTCGGGTGGTCAGTTCCAGATCGGCGTGATGAAGCCGGACGGCTCGGGCGAGCGCATTCTCACGTCGGGCTTCCACAACGAGGGCCCGACCTGGGCGCCGAACGGCCGCGTCCTGATGTTCTTCCGCGACGTGCAGGGCGGTGGCGGGCCGCAACTCTATTCGATCGATCTCACCGGCCGCAACGAGCAGAAGATCGCGACGCCGAACTACGGCTCCGACCCGGCCTGGTCGCCGGCGCTGGAGTAGCGTCGAAGGCATCCGCCTTCGACGTGCATTGACCGCTCGTTAACCTCGAACATGGTAAACGGGCGGCACACCATTCCATGACATGAAGGAGACGGCCATGCGCCGCATCGCAACTGGGGTCCATGGTCGCATCGCTCTCGCGCTCGTGGCCGCTCTCGCTCTCTCGGCCTGCGCCAAGAAGAGCAACGTTCTACCCGACAACGCGGCGGGCCTCGGCCTCGGCGGGGCCGGCGGTCTCGGCGGCGCCGGCGGCGCGGGAGCCGGCGGTGCCGGCGGGCGCGGCGGCGCACCGGGCTCGACGCAGGATTTCACGGTCAATGTCGGCGACCGCATCTTCTTCGACACGGACTCGACCTCGATCCGCGCCGACGCGCAGCAGACGCTCTCGCGTCAGGCGCAGTGGCTGAACCAGTACCCGAACTACCGGATCGTCGTGGAAGGCCATGCCGACGAGCGCGGCACCCGCGAGTACAATCTGGCGCTCGGCGCCCGCCGCGCCGCCGCCACGCGCGACTACCTCGCCTCGCAGGGCGTCTCGTCGGGCCGCATGCGCACCATCTCCTACGGCAAGGAACGCCCGGTGGCGGTGTGCGACGACATCTCCTGCTGGTCGCAGAACCGCCGCGCGGTGACGGTGCTCTCGGGCGCCGGCTCCTGAGCCTTTTCGGCAACAGTGATGTGAGTGAAACGGCCCTTCGGGGCCGTTTTGCTGAGGCGAGCACGCCGTTGTGCTAGGGCCGGACAAACTTTGGACGCCTTCGCTCCCTTGATGCGAGGCACGCCGATCCGATCGTCGGAAGCCGCCCCTTTGCCCCTCCCGGGGCCGGTCACCGAGCGATCCCGAAGGGATGTTCCGTATGGCCCGCCAGTCTCTCTCCCGTCTCCTCCTCGGCTCGCTGGCCGTTCTCGCCGTCGCTGGCCCCGCCTCGGCGCTCGACCTGCCCTTCGGCCTGGGCGGCGAGACGCGGGCCCGCGTCGCCGCTCCCGCACCCCAGCCAGCGCCCGTGTTGATGGCGCAGGCCTCCGACGGGGGCGTACGCCTCAGCCAGATGGAAGAGGAGATGCGCCGCCTCACCGGCAAGGTGGAGGAGTTGTCCTTCCTTGTGCTGCAGCTGCAGGAGCAGCTGCGCAAGACGCAGGAGGACAACGAGTTCCGCTTCCAGGATCTGGAAAAGGCCAAGAGCGGCACCGCCGCTGCGCCGCAACGCCGCACCGACGCCGCACCGGCCGTCGATCCCACGCTGGCGACTGCGCCCCGCGTGGCGGCGGCGGCGCCCGCGAGCGTTTCCGTTCCCGGTACCGACGCCACGCAGACCGGCTCGGTCGCCGCCGCGCCCGCGCCGGCGGGCGACGAGATCGCCTCGATCCTCGGCGGCGGTGTCGCCGCGTCCGCGGCCGCGCCGGCCGAGGCCCCCAGTCAGGTCGCCTCGATCGCCGCCAACGGTCCGGTCGAACTCTATTCGCTCGGCTACAACTACATGCTCGCCGGCGACTACCACCTCGCCGAAACCACCTTCCGCCAGTACACGCAGGCCTACCCGACCTCGCAGGACGCGCCGGACGCGCAGTACTGGCTCGGCGAATCGCTCTATGCGCAGGCCAAGTACCGCGATGCCGCCGAGGTCTTCCTCAACGCGCAGAAGACCCATCCCCAGGCCGGCAAGGCCCCGGAGATGATGCTGAAGCTCGGCATGTCGCTGGCCCATCTCGACAACCGCGAGACGGCCTGCGTCACCTATTCGGAAGTGTCGCGCCGCTACCCCGCGATGAGCGCCAACGTGAAGCGCAAGCTCGAGGTCGAGGAAAAGTCGGCGCGCTGCTCCTGATCGAGCGACGGGCATCGCGGGCAGGGCGGAACCCGCGTGACTGACGGCACTGGGGAGGCGCTGGCCGCCGCGCTCCGCATCGTCTCCAGCGCACGCTGCGTCTCGTCCGGCCTCCTCCTCGCCGTCTCCGGCGGGCCCGACTCGCTGGCGCTACTCCTCGCTGCTCGCACCGGACGCGCCGATCTTCCCCCCCTCGCGGTCGCCACCATCGACCATGGTCTGCGACCCGAAAGCGCAGCGGAGGCCGAGGCGGTGGGCGCGCTCTGCGCCGCGCTCGGCCTGTCGCATCGCCGTCTCGTCTGGCGTGGGCCCGAGGGCGCCGGCGGCAATCTCGCGGCGCTGGCGCGCGAGGCTCGCTACGACCTTCTCGCCCGCGAAGCCCGGCGATGCAGCGCCGACGCGGTGGTCACCGCCCATCATTTCGACGACCAGCTCGAGACGCATCTCCTGGCACGGGCGCGCGGCGTCGCACTGCAGGAGGCGGCGGGCATGCGGGTGTGGCGCGATCTCCAGCCCGGCCTCGTGCTGCTGCGCCCGTTCCTGTCGCTGCGAAAGTCCGCGCTCGTCGATCTCGTGGCCGGCGAGGGAGTGCAGGCCGCCGATGATCCCGGCAACCGGGACCCACGCTCGGCCCGCGCCCGTCTTCGCCTTGCCCTCGCGGCCGGCGAGCACGACGAGGCGGCGCTGGCCGACGTGCTGCGGGCGGCGGATCGGCACCGCATGACGCGGGACGAGGCGCTTGCCGAGCGCCTGCGCGCGCTCGCCGTGAGCGGAACCCTGCGCACCGGCGAGAGCGGGCAGATCGAGCTCGCGGATGCCTCCGCCCTTTCCCCGACGTTGCTGTCGCGTTGTCTGACGGCGGCCGGCGGCGCGGCGGTCACGCCGCCGACGCGCGCGGTGCTTCGCCTCGCGGAGGCGCTGGCGGCTCGGCGCCGGTTCACGGCGACCCTCAATGGCTGCCGGGTCGAGCGCCAGGGCGACCGGCTGCTGTTTCTGCGCGAATACGGGCGCGAGGGCATCGCGCCGATGTCCACCGAGGGACCGGACGTCACCTTCGATCATCGCTTCGACATCCGGCCACCGGCGGAGGCGGGCAGGGCGATGCGGATCGTCGCATGGGGATCGCTCGGACGGGGCAACCTGCGGGACCGGACCCTGCCGGTGGCGCTGGACGAATCGGACCGTCCGATCGCCTGCCATCCGGCGCTGGCCCCCAAGCTGCCGAGCTGCGCGCCGCTCGTCTTGCGCGGGCGCGTGGGCTGGCGGCTGTGGGCCGATCTGCCGGGGTCCGCGCCCTTCATGTAAACCACGCGGCCCCAAATTGCCGCAAATCCCCCGCAGCCTGTTGGCAAGGATTTGGCGGCCACCTATCTTCGGTTCCAAGTCATGGTCCCACGTGACGACGCCATGTGGGCGCCCCGGCGCAATCCCAGGACGGATAATGAACCAGAACTTCCGGAATTTCGCCCTCTGGGCGATCATCGCTCTCCTGTTGATTGCGCTGTTCCAGCTGTTTTCCAACGGCTCGCAGACCGCCAACTCGCGCGAGATCCCCTATTCGCAGTTCCTCTCCGACGTCGACGCCAACCGCGTGCGTTCGGTGACGATCCAGGGCCAGCGGATCTCGGGCACCTACACCGACGGGTCGAGCCCGTTCCAGACCTATTCGCCCGGCGACGCGCAGATGGTCAGCCGGCTCGAGGGCCGCAACGTCACGATCAACGCGGCGCCGCCGTCGGACAATTCCAATCCGATCTGGTCGATGCTGCTCTCTTTCGGGCCGATCCTCCTCATTCTCGGCGTCTGGATCTTCCTGATGCGCCAGATGCAGGGCGGCGCCGGCGGCAAGGCGATGGGCTTCGGCAAGTCGAAGGCCAAGCTCCTGACCGAGGCGCATGGCCGCGTCACCTTCGCCGACGTCGCGGGCATCGACGAGGCCAAGCAGGATCTGGAAGAGATCGTCGAGTTCCTGCGCGAGCCCCAGAAGTTCCAGCGCCTCGGCGGCAAGATCCCGCGCGGCGTGCTGCTCATCGGCCCTCCCGGCACCGGTAAGACCCTGACGGCGCGGGCCGTGGCGGGCGAGGCCAACGTGCCCTTCTTCACCATCTCGGGGTCCGACTTCGTCGAGATGTTCGTCGGCGTCGGCGCGAGCCGCGTGCGCGACATGTTCGAGCAGGCCAAGAAGAACGCGCCCTGCATCATCTTCATCGACGAGATCGACGCGGTCGGTCGCCATCGTGGCGCAGGCCTCGGTGGCGGCAACGACGAGCGCGAGCAGACGCTGAACCAGCTTCTCGTCGAAATGGACGGCTTCGAGGCGAACGAGGGCATCATCCTCATCGCTGCCACCAACCGGCCGGACGTGCTCGACCCCGCGCTGCTGCGCCCGGGCCGGTTCGACCGGCAGGTCATGGTGCCGAACCCCGACGTCGGGGGCCGCGAGAAGATCCTCAAGGTGCATGTGCGCAACGTGCCGCTGGCGCCGAACGTCGATCTGCGCACCATCGCGCGCGGCACGCCGGGCTTCTCGGGCGCCGATCTCGCCAATCTCGTCAACGAATCGGCGCTGATGGCGGCGCGTCGCTCCAAGCGCCTCGTCACCATGCTTGAGTTCGAGGACGCCAAGGATAAGGTCATGATGGGCGCTGAGCGCCGGTCGATGGCGATGACCGAGGATGAGAAGAAGCTCACCGCCTATCACGAGGCCGGCCACGCGCTCGTCGGCATCTACGAGCCCTTCAACGATCCCCTGCACAAGGTGACGATCATCCCGCGCGGCCGGGCGCTCGGGGTCACCATGAACCTGCCGGAGCGCGACCGCTACGGCATGCGCAAGAACGAGATGGAAGCCCGGCTCACGATGATCTTCGGTGGCCGTGCCGCCGAGGAGATCATCTACGGCCATGACAATGTGACGACCGGCGCCTCCAACGACATCCAGCAGGCCACCAACATGGCCCGCGCGATGGTGATGGAATACGGCATGAGTGACAAGCTCGGCCGCCTGCGCTACCGGCAGAACCAGGAGGAGGTCTTCCTCGGCCACTCCGTCTCGCAGCAGCAGAATATGTCGGAGGAGACGGCGCGCCTGATCGATTCGGAGGTGCGTGGCATTATCGAGGTCGCCGAGAACAAGGCGCGCCGCATCTTGAACGAGCGGATCGATGATCTCCACAAGCTCGCCTACGGCCTGCTCGAGTTCGAGACCCTGTCGGGCGACGAGGTGCGTGATCTCCTCGCCGGCAAGACGCTGGCCCGCGACATGGGCGACGACACGCCGCCCTCGCGCGGCTCGGCCGTGCCGAAGGCGGGATCCGCCAAGCCCTCCGGTCCGCGCGACGAGAAGGACGGCGGTCTGGAGCCGCAGCCGAGCGCCTGACCCAAGGGCTGACCGCCGGGCGGTTCGCGCCGGCTCGATGATGAGAGAGGGGCGAGCCGCAGGGCCGCCCCTTTTTCGTTGTGTGTTCGGTGGCCGAGCCGGTCGGCCTCGCGCCAGCGGAGAGCTTGTATTCTCTTTCACCTTTCGTGCGATGATACCGTTCGCAGACGTCCGCACGACCCCGAGTTTGGAACCGCCCTTCATGAGCAAGTCCTATTTCGGCACCGATGGCATTCGCGGCCGGGCCAATCGCTTTCCGATGACGCCGGAGATCGCGATGAAGGTCGGCATGGCCGCGGGCCTCGCCTTCCGCCGCGGCAACTACCGGCACCGGGTCGTGATCGGCAAGGATACGCGGCTTTCTGGCTACATGATCGAACCCGCGCTCTGCGCCGGCTTCACCGCCGTCGGCGTCGACGTGCTGATGCTCGGACCGATGCCGACGCCCGCCGTCGCCATGCTGACGCGCTCGATGCGGGCCGACATCGGCGTGATGATTTCCGCCTCGCACAATCCGTTCGACGACAACGGCATCAAGCTCTTCGGCCCCGACGGCTACAAGCTGTCGGACGAGTTGGAGACCGAGATCAACGGCTTGATCGAGGAGGATCTGTCGAAGCGCCTCGCCGACGGCGCCCATCTCGGGCGGGCCCGGCGCTACGACGACGGCGGGCGCGACCGCTACGTCGAGTTCGCCAAACGCACCCTGCCGCGTGAGATGTCGCTGGAGGGCGTGCGTGTCGCGATCGACTGCGCCAACGGCGCCGCCTACAAGGTGGCGCCCGACGTTCTCTGGGAACTCGGCGCCGAGGTCGTGAAGATCGGCGTCGATCCCGACGGCACCAACATCAACCTCAACTGCGGCTCCACCAGCCCCGCCGCGCTCACCGCCAAGGTGCGCGAGGTGCGCGCCGACATCGGCATCGCGCTCGATGGCGACGCCGACCGGGTGCTGATCGTCGACGAGAACGGCGAGGTGGTGGACGGCGACCAGATCATGGCCGTGATCGGCGAGGCCTGGGCCGAGGATGGGCGTCTCGCGGCCGGCGGCGTGGTCGCGACCATCATGTCCAATCTCGGGCTGGAGCGCTTCCTGAACGAGCGGCAGATCCAGCTCGCGCGCACCAAGGTCGGCGATCGCTACGTGGTGGAGCACATGCGTCAGCACGGCTACAATGTCGGCGGCGAGCAGTCCGGCCACATCGTTCTGTCGGATTTCGGCACCACCGGCGACGGTCTCGTCTCGGCGCTGCAGGTGCTCGCGGTGGTGCGCAAGGCCGGGGGCACGGTGTCCGAGGTCTGCCGCAAGTTCGAGCCCGTGCCGCAGGTCCTGAAGAACATCCGGTTCTCGGGCGGCGAGCCGCTGGAGCAGGAGCGGGTCAAGGACGCGATCAGCCTCGGGCGCGACCGGCTGGGGCAGGGGGGGCGCCTGGTGATCCGTCCGTCCGGCACCGAGCCGCTGATCCGCGTGATGGCGGAGGGCGACGACCTGGCGCTCGTCGGCGAGGTCGTCGACGACATTATCGGCGCGCTGCGGCGCGAGGCGGCTTGAGCCCGGCCCTATGACGTGCGCGCGTCGGCCTTTATACGAAGCGTTAATCATTAATCTTTAGATTCGGGAGTGTTGCGGAACCCCAAGCCGCGCCCTCACGAATTTTGGAGATTTGACCATGGTTCGGCTTGTCCTCGCGCTCATGGCGTCCGCGACATTGCTGCCGTTCGCTGCCCAGGCCGCGGACATTCTGGAGCCCATCCCGGTCGTCGAGCCGGCCCCCGACTTCAGCGGCTGGTACATCCGTGCCGACGTCGGCTACGTCTTCAAGTCGAAGACCGACGGCAACTGGGACTTCTGGAACCAGTTCCCCGGCGTCGAAGGCATCGACGACACCTACCGCTACGACGAGCTGCGCCTCGACTCGACCGCCAGCTTCGGCGGCGGCGTCGGCTATCGCTTCTCCGACATGTTCCGCGCCGACGCGACGCTCGACTACTTCCGCCCCGACGTGTCCGGCAAGACCGCTTGCCCCTACATGATCAAGATCGATGCCGCGCACGGCCTGCGTCATCAGGACGAGTGCTACTACGACGAAGGCTCCAAGGCCGACGTCTGGACGGCGATGGCCAACGCCTATGTCGACCTGCCCTTCTTCGGACCGGTCACGCCCTATCTCGGCGCCGGCATCGGCGCGGCCTACGTCCAGTACGACGATCGCTCGACGCAGGAAGTCTGCCCGAGCTGCAAGCCGAGCTACACGCCCTTCAAGGCCACCAGCGAGGGAACCGACGACTGGCGTCTGGCCACCGCCCTCATGGCCGGCGCGAGCATCGACCTGACCCATAGCCTGGCGCTCGACGTCGGCTACAAGTTCACCAAGATCTGGGAAGGCGACGCCTTCGAGTACGACGCCGCCGACAAGAGCTTCGGTGCCAAGGGCACGCAGGTTCGCGACAACGGCTTCGACGTCCACACGATCCGCGCCGGTCTGCGCTACTCGTTCTTCTGAGAACCACACCGGGAGCGGCGCCCTGGCGCCGCATCCTTTTCATCGTTGAAAAGGGTCGTCCCGCGGGGCGGCCCTTTTTCATGGGCCGAAGCTGACGCGGGCATGGCGGGCCGCCACCGGGCCCGCGGGTTAACGAACGTGGTTAACGAGCGATTAAGACTTGGCAATGCAAGGTGGCGTCCGACGCCGCCCGCATCGGGCATCGGTCTTCTTGCGCGCGGAAAGCCTGCCCCATGCCCAGCATCCTTCGCCCCGCAGCCGCCCTCCTCTCGCTTCTCGCGACGGCGAGCCTCGCCGCGGCCGCGGACATCCAGTCGGCGCCCGAGATCTCGGTGAGCGCGGCCCCCGCGCGCTTCTACGTTCGCGCCGATCTCGCCTACGATCTTCGCTCCGATCTCGACCTTTCCGGCAGCGTTGCGACCCCTGCGGGTTCGGTGCCCGCCGGTCTCGGCATGGGCCATGTCGACGAGGGGCTCGCCGGCGGTCTCGGGCTCGGCTTCCAGGCCGTTGACTGGCTGCGCGCCGACGCGACCGTTCGCTACTCCGAGCCCGACGTCGATTTCTCCGTGCCGGTCCTCTGCCTCTCGGCGGCGCTCTGCGGCGCGTCGCGCGCGCCGGGCGAGGTGAGGGCGGTCGAGCTCATGGGCAATGTCTATGCCGATCTCGGCACCGTCGCGGGCTTCACGCCCTATCTCGGCGGCGGCCTCGGCGCGGTCCACCTTTCCTATGGCGACGGCGCCTTCGACCTCGGCGGGGCCGGCGCGGCTCCGGTCGCGGGGCAGCAGTCCTGGCGCTTCGCCTACGCGCTGAGCGCCGGCGTCGCCTACGACGTGACGCCCGCGATGGCGCTCGATCTCGGCTACCGCTATCTCGACGTCGAGGGCGGCGAGGCGTCGTCCTTCGCCGTGCCGACGCCGGGCTTGACGGGCTTCGAGACGAGCGGGCACGACGACGGCTTCGACCGCCACTCGATCCAGATCGGACTGCGCTACCGCTTCGGATGATACCGGAGGAGGACGGGAGGGCGACGCTGCCGTGCCGCGCCCCACCGTCATCGGAATGTCGCTTGACGCCGCCGCCGCGCGGGCCTAATGGCCGCGGCGGGACACGCCTCCCCAACGAGGCGCCGACTATCTGAGAGGATAGACCATGGCGAATACCGACAAGCCGACCACGCGTCCGGCCAATCCCCGATTCTCGTCCGGCCCCTGCGCCAAGCGCCCGGGCTGGAGCCTCCAGGCGCTCGAAGACGCGGCGCTCGGGCGCTCGCACCGCGCCAAGATCGGCAAGACCAAGCTCCAGAAGGCCATCGACGACACCGCCGCCATTCTCGGCGTGCCCGCCGACTATCGCGTCGGCATCGTTCCTGCCTCCGACACCGGCGCCGTCGAGATGGCCATGTGGTCGCTGCTCGGCGAGCGCCCGGTCGACATGGTCGCCTGGGAAAGCTTCGGTTCGGGCTGGGTCACCGACGCCGTCAAGCAGCTGAGGCTGACCGACGCCCGCGTCTTCGAGGCGGGCTACGGCGAGATCGTCGATTTCACCACGCTCGACTTCGACCACGACGTCGTCTTCACCTGGAACGGCACGACCTCGGGCGTGCGTCTGCCGAACGGCGACGCCATCCCGGCGGATCGCAAGGGCCTGACGATCTGCGACGCGACCTCGGCCGCCTTCGCGCAGGATCTGCCCTGGGACAAGCTCGACGTCGTCACCTTCTCCTGGCAGAAGGTGATGGGCGGCGAGGCCGCGCACGGCATGCTGATCCTCAGCCCGCGCGCCGTCGAGCGTCTCCTCACCTACAAGCCGGCTTGGCCGCTGCCGAAGATCTTCCGCCTCACCTCCGGCGGCAAGCTGATCGAGGGCATCTTCAAGGGCGAGACGATCAACACGCCCTCCATGCTCTGCGTCGAGGACTATCTCGACGCGCTCGCCTGGGGCCAGCGCATCGGCGGCCTGCCGGCGCTGAAGCAGCGTGCCGACGACAATCTCGCGGTGATCGAGCGCTTCGTCGAGGCCAACGACTGGATCGGCTTCCTCGCGGTGGACAAGGCGACGCGCTCCAACACCTCGGTCTGCCTGCAGTTCACGGACGCGAGCGTGGTGGCACTGCCGAAGGACGCGCAGGAGGCCTTCGCCAAGGGCGTCGCGTCGATGCTCGAAAAGGAAGGCGTCGCGCTCGACGTCGGGGCCTATCGCGACGCGCCTCCGGGCCTTCGCATCTGGGCCGGCGCCACGGTGGAGGCCTCTGATCTGGAAGCCCTGATGCCGTGGATCGCCTACGCCTTCGCCCAGCAGAAGGCGACGCTGGCGCAAGCGGCGGCCTGAGCGAGGCCGCGGGATCGTGGCCTTCTCGACCGCGATCCGCAGCTTCCTTGCCGACACGCTCGCCCTCATCGCGTTCTTCACCGTCACGAGCGGGCTGAACGAGCGCTTCGTCGCTGGCATGGGCTGGAGCGAGGTGCTCGTGTCGCGTTCCATCGGCGCCGTTCTCATGGTGCTGACGGCGCGGCCCTACGGGCTTTGGCGGACTTGGTTCCTCGGGCGGGTGCGAACGTCGACGCGGTGGGGATCGCTCCTCGCCGACGGTCTGGCGCTTCTTCTGTTTCAGGTGCCGATCTACTTCGCCATCCTTCTCGTCGGCGGAGCGGACCTGCCCTCCGCGCTGCGGGGCTCCGCGAGCTTCGCCGCGCTGATGATCGTTCTTGGCCGCCCCTACGGCCTCTGGCTCGACTTCGTGCGCACCCGCTTCGGGCTGCGCGGACCCGGGCAGAAGCCGATGTCGCTCGGCGGCTGAGTTCGATGCCCCGATGAACCGGGCCGCCGCGCGCGGCTCGTCCTCGATCCCGACCGTTCGCTTTCCTTTTTTGGAGTCCTCGTGCTCCGCCACCTCAGGAGGTCCGACATGGCACCCCGCGTTCTCGTTTCCGACAAGCTCTCTCCCACCGCCGTCCAGATCTTCAAGGACCGGGGCGTCGAGGTCGACTACCTGCCCGATCTCGGCAAGGACAAGGACAAGCTCCTCGAGGCCATCGGCCAGTATGACGGCCTCGCCATTCGCTCGGCCTCGAAGGTCACCGAGAAGATCATCGACGCCGCCACCAGGCTGAAGGTGATCGGGCGCGCCGGCATCGGCGTCGACAATGTCGACATCCCGGCGGCCAGCCGGAAGGGCATCATCGTGATGAACACGCCCTTCGGCAACTCGATCACCACGGCCGAGCACGCCATCGCCATGATGTTCGCGGTGGCGCGCCAGCTGCCCGCCGCCGATGCCTCGACGCAGGCCGGCAAGTGGGAGAAGAACCGCTTCATGGGGGTCGAGATCACCGGCAAGGTGCTCGGCGTCATCGGCTGCGGCAACATCGGCTCGATCGTCGCCTCGCGCGGCGTCGGCCTGAAGATGAAGGTGATCGGCTTCGACCCGTTCCTCTCGCCCGAGCGCGCCTCGCAGCTCGGCATCGAGAAGGTCGAGCTCGACGAGCTCTTCCGCCGCGCCGACTTCATCACGCTGCACACGCCGATGACCGACAAGACGCGCGGCATCATCGACGCCAAGGCCATCGCCACGATGAAGAAGGGCGTGCGCATCATCAACTGCGCGCGCGGCGGGCTGATCGTGGAGGCCGATCTCGCCGAGGCCATCAAGTCGGGCCACGTGGCGGGTGCGGGCATCGACGTGTTCGAGACGGAGCCGGCGACCGATTCGCCGCTCTTCCATCTCGAGAACGTGGTCTGCACGCCGCATCTCGGCGCCTCCACCACGGAAGCGCAGGAGAACGTCGCGCTGCAGGTGGCCGAGCAGATGGCCGACTATCTCGTCAACGGCGCGGTGTCGAATGCTCTGAACATGCCCTCGATCACCGCCGAGGAGGCGCCGCTCCTGACGCCCTACGTGAAGCTCGCCGAGATCCTCGGCTCCTTCGCCGGGCAGCTGACGGACGACCCGATCGACGCGGTGGAGATCCTCTTCGATGGCGCGCCGGCCGGTATGAACACCCGCGCCCTCGTCTCGGCGGCGCTCGCCGGCCTGATGAAGGCGCAGGTGCAGACAGTGAACATGGTCTCGGCGCCGCTGATGGCCAAGGAGCGCGGCATCGCCGTCTCCGAGGTGCGGCGCGACAAGTCGGGCGTCTTCGACGGCTATCTCAAGGTGACCGTGACCACGAAGAAGCAGACGCGCTCGGTGGCGGGCACCTGCTTCTCCGACGGCAAGCCGCGCTTCATCCAGATCAAGGGCATCAACATGGAGGCCGACGTCGGCCGCTACATGCTCTACACCGCCAACAAGGACGTGCCCGGCGTCATCGGCGAGCTCGGCATGGCCTTCGGCAAGGCTGGCATCAACATCGCCAACTTCCATCTCGGCCGCGACGAGCAGGGCGGCAGCGCCATCGCGCTGCTCTATCTCGACCAGCCGCTGGACGACGCCTTCATCCGGCAGATCGAGGGGCTGAACGCCATCGGCCAGGCCAAGCTTCTGACCTTCGAGGTCTGAGACGGGCGACGGGTATTCGAGAGGGGGCGGTCCGCGAGGGCCGCCCTTTCGCGTTTCACCGCGGCCTCGCGCATGACCGGACCCGGCACGTCAGTCGCGTGGCCGCGTCGGCAGTGGCGCCGCCGGTGCGTCGGCCATTCGCAGGCTGCGCTTGCCGCGTTCGGCCAGGGTGATGCCGCCGAGCACCAGCGCCAAGGCCACCACGTGATAGGCGAAGAGCGGCTCGCCGAGCACCGCCACCGCGAGGATCGTGCCGAAGATCGGCACGAGATTGATGAAGAGGTTGGCGCGGTTGGCGCCGATCATCTCGACGCCCTTGATGTAGAGGCTCTGCGACAGGATCGAGGGCAGGAGCACGCTGAACGCGACCACCGCCCAGCCCTGCGCGTCCGGCCAGCGCTGCGCGCCCAAAGCCCATTCGCCGATCGCCACCGGTAGAGAGGTCGCGAAGGCGGTGAGCGAGATCAGGAAGATCGAGCTCAGCCAATGGATCGCGGGCTTGCGCGACAGCATGATCGTGTAGGCGCCGAAGAACAGAACGGCGACGAGCATCAGCGCGTCGCCGTGGTTGAGATCGAGCCCGGCCAGCGTCGTGAGATCGCCATGCGCGGCCGTGAGCAGCACGCCGAGCAGCGTCAGCGAGAACCCTGCGACCTGCATCCACGTGACGCGGGCCCGGAAGACGAGGAACATGCCGGCGAACACCACGAGCGGCATCGAGGACTGCACGATCGTGGAGTGGATCGCGCTCGTGTAGTTCAGCGCCACGTAGAAGAGCGAGTTGAAGCCGGTGAAGCCGACGAGGCCGAGCACGAGGAAGTAGCCGAGGCGCGGGCGCACCAGCGGCCAGTCGCGCCGCAGGTGCGGGATCGCGAAGGGCGCGAGCAGCACCGCCGCGATCGTCCAGCGCAGGAGCGTCAGCATCATCGGCGAGACGTGGCCGACCGCGAGCTTTCCCGCCACGGAGTTGGCGCCCCAGATGAGGGCCGTCAGGCCGAGCAGGACGTAAGGATGACGGAGTTTCTGCAGCATGGCGCTGCATAGGCGCCGGACGGGGCGAAGCGCAATGCGCTTGCCGCCGCGAAAGGCCGGGATTGCACGTGCGCGCCCTCGCATCCCCGATGCGCTTTCACTATAGTCCGGCCGATTTGAACCGGGATTCGGCGCCAGCCGAAGGCGTCGGCATGTCCGAAGCACCCGCATAGCGAGGGCGTTCCGCCCTTTCGAGGAGTCAGAATGGCTAACGTCGTCGTCGTCGGTTCCCAGTGGGGTGACGAGGGGAAGGGCAAGATCGTCGACTGGCTCTCGGAGCGGGCCGACGTCGTGGTGCGCTTTCAGGGCGGGCACAATGCCGGCCACACGCTGGTCGTCGACGGCGTGTCCTACAAGCTGTCGCTGCTGCCGTCGGGCGTGGTGCGCCCCGGCAAGCTCTCGGTGATCGGCAACGGCGTCGTCTTCGACCCGCACGCCTTCGTCGCCGAGAAGGCGCGGCTGGAGGCGCAGGGCGTTGTGATCGGGCCGCAGACGCTGCGCATCGCCGACAACGCCGCGCTCATCCTCTCGCTGCACCGCGAGCTCGACGCCATTCGCGAAAACGCCGCCGAGGGCACCAAGATCGGCACCACGCGGCGCGGCATCGGCCCGGCCTACGAGGACAAGGTCGGCCGGCGCGCCATCCGCGTGATGGATCTCGTGGAGACCGACCTCCTGCCCGAGCGCATCGACCGGCTGCTCGCGCACCACAACCCGCTGCGCCGCGGCCTCGGCCAGCCCGAGGTGGACGCGGCGGCGATCCTCGAGGAGCTGACCTCGGTGGCCGCCGAGATCGCCCCCTATATCGATCGCGTCTGGCGCCTGCTCGACGAGCGCCGCAAGGCCGGCGCCCGCATCCTCTTCGAGGGCGCGCAGGGCACGCTTCTCGACATCGACCACGGCACCTATCCCTTCGTCACCTCGTCCAACACCGTGTCGGGCCAGGCGGCGGCGGGCTCGGGGCTCGGCCCGTCGAGTCTGGGCTTCGTGCTCGGCATCACCAAGGCCTACACGACGCGCGTCGGCGAAGGGCCGTTCCCGACCGAGCAGGACAACGCGGTCGGCGAGTTCCTGGGAACGCAGGGTCACGAGTTCGGCACGGTGACGGGGCGCAAGCGCCGCTGCGGCTGGTTCGACGCGGTGCTGGTGCGTCAGGCCGTCGCGATCAACGGCATCCACGGCCTCGCGCTCACCAAGCTCGACGTGCTCGACGGCATGGACGAGATCAAGATCGCGGTGGCCTACGAGCTCGACGGCGAGCGCATCGACTACTTCCCCGCGAGCCTCGGCGCGCAGCAGCGCGTGGTGCCGATCTACGAGAGCTTCGAGGGCTGGAAGGGCACCACGAAGGGCGCCCGCTCCTGGGGCGACCTTCCGGCGCAGGCCGTGAAATACGTGCGCCAGATCGAGGAACTGGTGGGCGCGCCGGTGACGCTCCTCTCGACCTCCCCGGAGCGTGACGACACGATCCTTGTCCGCGATCCGTTTCAGGATTAAGGAAAACTTGATACAAGCTTTCCGAGCGGTCGGGGTGTCGTGCGACATGTCGGGCCTCTCTCGTTCTGATCCCTGCGGCGCGCTTGGCGCCCCGCAGGTCCGCCGCGAGGTGGCCCAGCGCGCGGCGTGACTGCGGGCTCGCGCCGCGGGCGCGCCGGGCGAGGCAGGCGAGCGAGGCGCGAGGCGGGGTGCCGGGGACGGCGGCACCGACGCGACAGGTCGGCCGAGCCATCACCGACTTATCGCCATGACCGACCTTTCGAGTGAGTGCTGCAATCCATGGCGAATCTGACCGCCGTCCTCCGCAAGACGATCGACGGCCTGCCGAACGCATCCCCGCAATTGCGGGCGAAGGTCTACGAGAAGGCGCGCGCGGCGATCACCCGCCAGATCCAGGCCGCCAATCCGCCGCTCGACGAAGCGGTGGTGGAAGCGCGCTACCGTGTGCTGGAAGACGCCATCCGCGAGACGGAGGCGCACTACGAGAGCGTTGCCGCGGCCGAGTCCGAGCGGCCGCCGGAGCCGGCATCGCCGCCTGAGCCGGCGCGCGTCGAGGCGCCCGCGCCACCGCCGCAGCGTCCCGCGCCCGAGCCGGCCCCCGCGGTCGCCTCCACCGCCGCCTCCGGGGAGCGCATCGAGGCACCGGCGAGGGTCGAGCCGCGTCCGGCGCCCCCCGCTTTTCCTCGCGCAACGCCCACCACCCGTCCGCCGGCGCAGCCGGCATGGCCCGTCGCCTCGCGCGCCGGCGCCGCCGATCCCGCGTCCGAGACCAGCCGGACCGCAGAGCCGCCGGTGGGATCGAGAGCGCAGGCACTGCGCAGCGATCCGCCGCTGCGCAGTGGCGGCACCGAACCCCGGCCGCCGCTGTTTGACGACGTCGAGCCCCGCGTCGGCGAGACCGGACCTGCCGAGATCGAGGGCGCGACGCCCGGCGACACGGCCTCGCGTCGTCTCGTCGCGATGCGCTCGTCTTCGAAGGATGGCGATCCCGAACGCCCCGTTCCCCGCCCCGCGGTGCCCGACCGGCCGTCGATCCCGGCGGCCGACATGTCGGGACCGCGCTACCCCACACGCCGCACCGGCAGCCGCCGCCGTCCGCCGATCGCCGCCGGGCTGACCGTCCTTGCGCTCGTCGGTCTCGGCGCCGCCGGCTGGCTCTACGGCGACGAGATCCGCACGCTCCTCACGGGCGAAGCGCAGGTGGCCTCCACCAATCCGGCGACGCAGGCTCCCGGCACCGCCGGCGAGGAGGGTGAGTCGCTGGCCGCGACGAACGGCGAGCCGCCCGCCACGGCGGCGGCCCCCGTCGGCACGGCCAGCGAGCAGGCGCCGCCCGCCGCGGCCGCGCCGGCCGGCCTACGCGCTCGCCAGTTCACGCAGCGCCTCAACGCCGACGGCACGGAGATCGACGCGGGGCCGGGCGCCGGCGGCGCGAACGCCTTCGAGGAGGGCACCGACGTCGCGACCGCCTCGGTCAATCCGCCGGCCGAGGCCGAGCCGGCGGCGACCGCCGCCCCGGGCACGCCGCCAGCCACCGAGACCGCGCCGGCCGCGACGCCTGCCACCCCGTCCACGCCGCCGGCCTCGGCTGCCGTGCCCGTGGGGCAGCGGGCGGTCTTCTACGAGGAGCGCTCCACGAACCGCGAGGGCTCGCAGCAGAGCGGCAACGTGGTGTGGAGCGTCGTCAGCGAGCCGCCGGCCGACGGTCAGCCGCCCGAGCCCGCAATTCGCGCGGTGGCGGACGTGCCGAACGCCAACCTGAAGATGACCATGACGATCCGGCGCAACGCCGACGCGACGCTGCCGGCCAGCCACGTCATCGAGATCCTGTTCGAGACGCCCGCCGACTTCCCCGGCGGCGCCATCGAGAACGTCCAGCGGTTGGCGCTGAAGCCGACCGAGCAGGCGCGGGGCGAGGCGCTGGTCGGCGTTGCCGGCAAGATCTCCGACGGGTTCTTCGTGATCGCGCTCAACGATCTGAAGGCGGCCGTGGACAGCAATCTCGCGCTCCTCGGGCGCGAGCAGTGGATCGACGTTCCCCTGGCCTATTCGAGCGGGCAGCGGGCGCTGATGTCGATCGAGAAGGGCATTCCCGGCGACCGGGTCTTCAAGCAGGCGCTGGACGCCTGGGCCGCCAAGAGCTGACGGTCGCGACGTCGCCGGGCCCATCGCGCGGCCCGGCGTTTGGCGGATCGATCCGGTCTCGTCGCGTTCGTACCATCGCGCGGCCTTGAAGCGCATCCGCCTCGGCGGCCGGTACTCAGTCCGCGGCGTCGCCCGCGCGGCGGATGGCGGCGAGGAACACCTCGCCGTAGCGTTCCAGCTTGGTCATGCCGACGCCCGGAACGCTCTTCAGCGCCTGAGGGTTGGCCGGCCGCGACTCGGCCATGGCGCGCAGCGTGGCGTCGGAAAACACCATGTAGGGCGGGATCTTCTGCTCGCGCGCAAGGCGCGTGCGCTCCTGCCGCAGCGCTTCGAACACCGCGGACGCTTCGCCCGACAGCCCGTCTGTCGCCGCGCCCGTGCGGCGAAATTGCGTGGAGCGGCGTGCCCGGTCCTTGCGCAGCACAACGCGCCGCTCGCCGCGGAACACCGCGCGTGCGGATTCGGCCAGCTGCAGCGCACCGA
This sequence comes from Aureimonas pseudogalii, assembly GCF_014196835.1. Lineage (GTDB taxonomy): Bacteria > Pseudomonadota > Alphaproteobacteria > Rhizobiales > Rhizobiaceae > Aureimonas > Aureimonas pseudogalii. Next base: position 808,755 of record NZ_JACIEK010000001.1, on the reverse strand, counting down.
AGGCTTCGTGGTCGATCGTCAGCAGGTTGGCGGAGACGAGCTGGCGCGCCACCGACTGCCACGTACGCTGGTCCACCGCCTTACCGACGCCGAAGACCGGCATCTTGTCGTGGCCGGCGCGCTGCACCTTCTCGCTCGCCTTGCCCATCAGGACGTCGATTACGTAGCCCGAGCCGTAGCGCTCGCCCGTGCGGTAGACGGCGGCGAGGAACTGCGTGGCGGCCTCCGTGCCGTCCCAGGTCTCGACCGGCGAGAGGCAGGTGTCGCAATTGCCGCAGCCGCCGGGATGATCCTCGCCGAAATGGCGCAGGATCGCGGCACGGCGGCAGTCGGCGGTCTCGCAGATGCCGAGCAGCGCGTCGAGCTTGCCGCGCTCGACGCGCTTGATCATCTCCTCCGAGCCGCCCTCGTCGATCATCCGGCGCCGCTGCACCACGTCCTGCAGGCCGTAGGCCATCCAGGCCTCCGAGGGCTGGCCGTCGCGGCCGGCGCGGCCGGTCTCCTGGTAGTAGGCCTCCACCGAGGAGGGCAGGTCGAGATGCGCGACGAAGCGAACGTCGGGCTTGTCGATGCCCATGCCGAAGGCGACCGTCGCCACGAGGCAGAGATCCTCCTCCTTGAGGAAGGCGTCCTGGTTCTTGGCCTTCACGGCCGCGTCCATGCCGGCATGGTAGGGCAGGGCGTAGATGCCTTCGCCGTTCAGCCACTCGGCGGTTTCCTCCACCTTGCGCCGCGACAGGCAGTAGACGATGCCGCTCTCGCCCTTGTGGTTCTCGAGGAAGGCGAGAAGCTGCTTCTTCGGATTGTCGCGCTCGACGATGGCGTAGCGAATGTTCGGCCGGTCGAACGAGGTCATGAAGACCGGCGCGTCATCGAGCGCCAGCCTCTCCACGATGTCGGCGCGCGTCGTGGCATCGGCGGTGGCGGTGAGGGCGATGCGCGGCACGTCGGGATAGTCGACCGCGAGGCGCGCGAGGTCGCGGTATTCGGGTCGGAAGTCGTGGCCCCAGGCGCTGACGCAATGCGCTTCGTCGATGGCGAAGAGCGCGATGCGCACGTTGGAGAGCGTGCGCCGGAAACCCTCCGTCACCAGCCGCTCGGGCGTGACGTAGAGAAGGTCGAGCCGCCCGTCCACGAGATCGCGCCACACCGCGGAGCGCTCCTCCTCGCTCATCGAGGAGTTCATTGAGGCCGCGGCCACGCCGGCCTGGCGCAGCGCCTCCACCTGGTCGCGCATGAGCGCGATGAGCGGCGAGACGACGATCGCCGTGCCCGGCCGGCAGAGGGCGGGCACCTGATAGCACATCGACTTGCCGGCGCCCGTGGGGAAGAGCACCACCGCGTCGCCGCCGCGCACGATCTGCTCCACCACCGCCTCCTGCTCGCCGCGAAAGGCATCGTGCCCGAAGACACGGCGCAGCACCTCGCGGGGCTCGGCGATGCGGCCGTCCGCCGATCCATCGACGTTCCGCTCGAACAGCGGATCGCTCGAAGCGGGCCGGTCGGCGCGGCGTCCGGTCTCTGGCATGCGGGCAGTCTCCGGTGGGCGAATGCGACGAGGCTAGCGAGAGAGTAGGGCTCGCCGAACCTTCAAATGGCGGGAACGCCAGCCGATGTCGAGGGCGCCCGCGGGCCGCGACGGCACGCCGCTGGCTTCACGGCCCTTCATACGAAAGGGGCCCCCGGACGTCGATCCGGGAGCCCTGCCATTTCGCGTTGTTCACCCCTGCGCGGGGGTCAGGCGTGCGCGTCTTCCACCACGCGCAGCGCGCGCCGGGCCGCCTCCGCCGTGTCCTTCACGGCCTTCTGCACCTTTTCGAAGGCGCGAACCTCGATCTGGCGCACGCGCTCGCGGCTGATGTCGAACTCGCCCGACAGAGCCTCGAGCGTCAGCGGGTCTTCGGTCAGGCGCCGGGCCTCGAAGATCCGGCGCTCGCGGTCGTTGAGCACGTCCATCGCCTGATGCAGCATGCCGCGGCGCTGGTTCAACTCGTCCTGCTCGACGAGGGAATCCTCCTGGTTCTCGGACTGATCGACCAGCCAGTCCTGCCATTCGCCGGACTCGCCTTCGGTGGCGCGGATCGGCGCGTTGAGCGAGGCGTCGCCCGAGAGGCGGCGATTCATCGACACCACCTCCTCGGCGGAGACGCCGAGCTGCGTGGCGATCTGGTCGACCTGATCGGGGCGCAGATCCCCTTCGTCCAGCGCCTGGATGCGGCTCTTCATCTTGCGCAGATTGAAGAACAGCCGCTTCTGGTTGGCCGTGGTGCCCATCTTCACGAGGCTCCACGAGCGCAGGATATACTCCTGGATCGAGGCCTTGATCCACCACATGGCATAGGTCGCGAGGCGGAAGCCCCGCTCGGGGTCGAAGCGCTTCACCGCCTGCATCAGACCGACATTGCCCTCCGACACGACCTCGCCGATCGGCAGGCCGTAGCCGCGATAGCCCATGGCGATCTTGGCGACGAGACGCAGATGGCTGGTGACGAGGCGGTGCGCGGCGTCGCGATCGTCGTGCTCGGCGTATCGCTTGGCCAGCATGTATTCTTCCTGCGGCTCCAGCATCGGAAACCGGCGGATCTCCTCGAGGTAGCGGCTGAGGCCGCCTTCACCCGAAGCGATGCTCGGAAGATTGGCTCGTGCCATGGGATACCCTCCTTCTCTTGCGACGACCGCTCGCGTTCGAGCCGATCGAAGGCATGGGGTCAAACCGACCCACCACGCCCGGATCACATATGGGAACTCGATGATCGCGTTTCACGGCTTCCGGATGGCGAACGGCATGACAATCCGTTCACCTTTCGGGCCGATCTCTCGGGCCGAGGGGAAGAAGCTCCGTCAGCGGCTCTTGTACGCCGAGCCGCGCGGTTCTTCGGCACAATGGCGGAAGCCGTCGAGGAGTTCCGCGATGTCGACGGGAAGCTCGGTCTCGAACTCCATCGGCTCGCCGGTGGCGGGATGCTCGAAGCCGAGCCGGAAGGCATGCAGTGCCTGACGGGGAAAGTTCTCGATGATGCCGGCGACGTCCTGCCCGAGCTTGCGCGCCTTCGAGCGGAAATGCGCGCCGTAGGCGTCGTCGCCAACGAGCGGGTGGCCGATATGGGCCATGTGCACGCGGATCTGGTGGGTGCGCCCGGTCTCGAGCACGCAGACGACGAGCGCGGCGTGCTCGGCCGCGCCCCCGAAGCGCTCCAGCACCTGGAAATGCGTCACGGCATGCTTGGCGTCGGCGCGCTCCTCGTTCACCACGGTGCGCTTCATCCGGTCTGAATTGGAGCGCCCGAGCGCGGCCTCGATGCGTCCGACCGGCCGCGAGGGCACGCCCCAGACGACCGCCTGATAGGCGCGCTCCATGCGCCCGTCGCGGCCATGCGCGGCGAATTGGTCGGCGAGCGAGCGGTGGGCGAGATCGGTCTTGGCGACGACCATCACCCCGCTCGTCTCCTTGTCGAGACGGTGGACGATGCCCGGCCGCTTCACCCCGCCGATGCCCGACAGCGTGTCGCCGCAATGGAAGAGGAGGGCATTGACGAGCGTGCCCGTCCAGTTGCCGGGGCCGGGATGGACCACGAGCCCGGCCGGCTTGTCGATGACGACGAGATGGGCGTCCTCGTAGAGCACGTCGAGCGGGATGTCCTCGGCGATCGGCTCGGGCGCCTCGGCCTCCGGCACGGTGAAGGCCACGCTCTCGCCGGCCGCGACCTTGCGCTTGGGGGCGACGACGGGCGCGTCGTCCACGCTCACCTCGCCGGCCTCGATCAGCGCCTGCACGCGCGAGCGCGACAACTCGCCCGCCAGCGCCTGCGCCAGGAACTGGTCGAGCCGCTGGCCCGCCTGCGCGGCTTCCACGAGGAAGCGTCTTGCGCCAGCTTCCGCTCCCCCTGTACCAACGGCCGAAATGACGTCCTCCATCGATGGAAATCCGATTGCGATGAGCGAGCCCGACGACAGCCCGACGCCGATCGACCCAGCCTTCGAGAAGGTCCGCCGCAAGATGGTGCGCCTGCTCGCCCTGTCGATCGCGGTGCTCTTCGTCGGACTTATCGCGGTTCTCAGCGCCGTTGTCTATCGAAGCTCGGACCGCGCGCCCGAGGCGGCGAGCGCCGCGGCCGGGGGCTCTCGCGAGATCGCGGTGGGCACGCTCGCCCCGATCACGCTGCCGGAGGGCGCGAGCATCAGCGAGACCGCGCTCGACGCCTCGCACGCGCTGCTACGCATCGCCTTGTCGGGCGGCGGCGAGGAACTCGTGGTGGTCGACCTGCGCAACGGCGAGGTCGTGTCGCGCCATCCGATCCGCGTCGAGGGCGGGGTGCCGTCGTCCGCGCCTGTTCCCGCGAATTGACTCCGGGACGACAAAAACAGGCTTGCCATCCCCGAGCCGGCTGGCTATAGGAGCAACCACTGGCACGCGCCCATCGTCTAGCGGTTAGGACGGCGCCCTCTCACGGCGCAAACAGGGGTTCGATTCCCCTTGGGCGTACCAGGTTCCCTTTTGATTTTGTAGAGCTGATGTCTTTAGGCGTATGCCGAGGGGCTGTTTATGCTGAGACGATGCCCTGCTGTCGAGACGTCGAGTGGCGACCCTTTCGGAATGATCGTTTGGGAATGGGGATTGGCAACGGCGCCGCCACCGAGCGAGCCGAGTGTGTCGACTCCCGTTGGAGCGCGTGCGTCCCATCGGCAACCGAGGCCGGGCTCCCCCAGCAGATCACGAACGACCCGCCGACGCGCCTGGGTCCTACCCGCACGGGTCCGTTTTGATCGATCGTCGAGCGTAAGCCGGGGAGGTTGCGGAGCCGCTCGTCGGTCGGGAGTCACAGGAACAACGGGTCGGCGCAATCGCGGGCCGGCAGCGCGAACGACGCGATCGCTCAGCGTCGCCCCCGATCCACTTCTTCCAGCTTCATCCTCCATGCATCGGTGTCCGTCGGTCCACCGATCGAGCCCGACCCGCCCGAAAGGGCAGATCGGGCTTGTCGTTCGTCACGTGGCAAGCCATCCGCGACGCGGCGACGGGGCCTGGTCTCATGACCAGGCGCCAAGTGCGCCTTAGGCGGCCGCGAGGGCCTTCTCGATCTCGGCGCTGGTCTGGCCGGTCAGATCCTTGGCGATCTCGCCGACGAGCGCGTCCTTCAGCTTGGCGTGGTAGTGCTTGCGCATCTCGCCGAGCGCGCGGGGCGCGGCGATGACCACGAGCTTGGTCAGCGAGCCCGACACCGCCTGCTTGTTCAGGATATCGACGACGCCGGCGACGAAGCCGTCCTCGTCCTGCGTGTTGTCGTCGGGATTGGCGCTGCTGCTGGAATGGCCGACGCCGCCGCTCTTGTTGTCGGTGTCGACCGGCCCGGTGTCGAGGGCCGTCAGCTTGGGATGGTCGCCCTCGCCGCCATTGCGGAAGAGGCTGAGCTTCTGGCCATCGACCACCGCGATCGTCGCACCCTTGGGAATCTGCATGGATCTCTCCGTTCCTGCGCGGCGACGAACCGCCGCGCTGTGGAACGCCTAACGCAGCGCGGCGCCGTTGGCTCCGAAGGGGCGGACGGCTCGTGCGTTTCGATGGCGACCCGGCCGATCAGGACGGACCGAACGGCGAGATCGCGTCGGGCACCTCTTCGAGGTCTTCCTGCGGAACGGTGGGGCGCACCGGGGCATGCGCTCCGGTCGAGGACGCCGGTCCCGCCAAGGGCATGGTCGCGGACGGCCGGAGCGCAGGCGACGCAGGACCGAGCGCCGGTGCCGTCGGCGCCTCCGCGCCCGGCGGATGGTCTGCCGATCCGCTGATTCGAGGGGTGGCGGGGTCGTCGGGGTGGGTGTGCATCGTCGTCTCCCTTCCATGGAACAAGCGGGCGACCGGCCGGGACGTTCCCAGCCCAGCCCAGCCCAGGCCAAGGCCGGGGATGGGGTTCGAGACCCGACGCGCTTGCGCAGCCCGCGACGGAGTGGCTTTCCTCGCGCGTTCGTCTCACCCTTCGCTGTCCGACGACGCCGAATACGGCCGTGTCCGGTGTCACGCTCCCTTGACAATGCCGACGGCCGGACCGACGCAAAGGCGAGAAGCCCGTCGCCGGAGTCCCGCCATGACCCGTTCCTCGTCCCGCCCCTTAGGGCCGCGCTACGCCTTCGTCGTGGCGGGCGTCGTCTTCGTGGCCCTGCTCGTCTCGGCGGGCTTGCGCTCGGCGCCCTCGGTGATGATGCTGCCGCTGGAGGAGAGCTTCGGCTGGCGGCGCGACACCGTCTCGCTGGCCGCGGCGATCGGCATCTTCCTCTACGGGCTGGCCGGGCCCTTCGCGGCGGCGCTGATGGAGCGCTTCGGCCTGCGCCGCGTGCTGATGCTCGCGATCTCGCTGATGGCGTCAGCCACCGCGCTCAGCCTGTTCATGCGCGAGCCCTGGCATCTCGTGGCGACCTGGGGCGTGATGACGGGCCTTGGCAGCGGCGCCGTCGCCAACGTCCTCGGCGCCACCGTGATCAACCGCTGGTTCAAGACCAACCGCGGGCTGATGATGGGGCTGATGGCGGCGAGCGGCGCGTCGGGCATGCTCGTCTTCCTGCCGTTTCTCGCCTTTCTGGCGCAGTCGGGCGGCTGGCGGCCGATCGCGATCACCGTGTCGATCGCCTGTCTCTGCCTGCTGCCGCTCGTCTTCTGGCTGGTGCCCGAGCGTCCCGCCGACATCGGCCAGCGCCGGTACGGTGCGACGGAAGACGAGCCGGCCGCGGCCGCGCCGGTCGGCAACTTCTTCACCGCGACGCTGCGCACCCTTCGCGAGGCCGCGCGCACGCGGGTCTTCTGGTTCCTCTTCGCCACCTTCTTCGTCTGCGGCTTCACCACCAACGGGCTGGTCGGCACCCATCTCATCGCCTTTTGCGGCGACATGGGCATTCCCGAGGTGCAGGCGGCAGGCTTCCTGGCGCTGATGGGCATCTTCGACCTCATCGGCACCACGAGTTCGGGCTGGCTGACCGACCGCTACGATCCGCGCAAGCTGCTCGCCGTCTATTACGGCATCCGCGGTCTGTCGCTCGTCTACCTGCCCTATTCCGGCTTCTCGGTGGGCGCGCTGACGATCTTCGCCGTGCTCTACGGGCTCGACTGGATCGCCACCGTGCCGCCGACGCTGCGCCTCGCCAACGAGGCGTTCGGCGACGCCAAGGGGCCGCTCGTCTTCGGCTGGATCGTCGCCGGCCATCAGGTGGGCGCGGCGACCGCCGCCTATTTCGGCGGCTTCATGCGCGAACTGCAGGGCACCTACGGCCTCGCCTTCACCGTCGCCGGGCTGACGGCGATCCTCGCCGCCGCCCTGGCGCTGCTCATCGACCCCGCTCACGATCGGCGCGCGGGGCGGCTGCAACCGGCTTGATCGCGGCGAATCGGTTTCAGCCGACGGGGGCGGTGAGGAGTTCCACCGCCGCGAGCGACAGCGCCACCACGCCGTTGCGGATCGAGCGCTCGTCCGGCTGGTAGTCGCTATTGTGCAACTCGTCGTGGCGGCCGGGCATGCCGGAGCCGACGCCGAGCTGGAAGGTCGGCACGCGCTCGCCGATGAGCGCGAAATCCTCGGCGCCGAGCGAGGGCGCGGCCTCGAGCACCACCTCGTCGCCGTAGTGCTCGCGGATCGCTTTCATCGTCTTGGCCATCACGCCGGCATCGCTCACCAGGGGCGGCGTGCCGCGCTCCATCGCCAGCGCGCACTCGACGCGCAACGAGGCCGAGACGCCCGCGCAATGGCGGGCGATCGCCGCCTCCATCGCCACGCGGTCCTCCTCGTGATGGGTGCGCACGGTGCCGACGATCCGCACCGCGTCGGGAATGATGTTGGGCGCGAGGCCGCCCTGAATCACGCCGATCGTCAGGACGATCGGGCGCATCGGATTCATCTCGCGCGAGACGATCGTCTGCAGCTGCAGGATCAGCGTCGCCGCCGCCACGATCGGGTCGCTCGTCAGATGCGGGCGCGCCGCATGGCCGGAGCGCCCGGTGACGGTGATCGTGAACTCGTCGGACGATCCGCCGGCGACGCCCGGCACGAAGGAGAAGGTGCCCACGGGCTCGCCGGGATAGTTGTGGAACCCCAGCGCCATGTCGACGCCCTCCAGCGCTCCGTCCCGCATCATCGCCGCCGCGCCGCTGTCCGACACCTCTTCGGCCGGCTGGAACATCAGCTGAATGCGCCCCGAAAGCATCGGCTGGATGCCGGCCAGCACCTCGGCGACGCCGAGCAGCGTCGCGGTGTGGAGATCGTGGCCGCAGGCGTGCATCTTGCCCGGCACGGTGGAGGCGAAGTCCAGCCCGGTCTGCTCATGGATCGGCAGCGCGTCCATGTCGGCGCGCAGCAGCAGCGTCGGGCCGGGGCGCCCGGTGTCGATCGTGCCGAGGACGCCGGTGCGCCCGACGCCGGTGCGGTGCGCGATGCCGAGGCTCGCCAGGCGCTCGGCGACGATGGCGGCGGTTCGCACTTCCTCGAAGGCGAGCTCGGGATGGGCGTGCAGGTCGCGCCGGATCGCTACGAGCTCGGGCTCGATGCGCGAGGCCGTCTCCTCGATGCGGCTTCCGATGTGGTTCGACGACATGGCGGCAGTCCTTCGCTGGGGGCGGTGAGCCCGACGATCGGTCGATGTCGCGTTCTGCGCCGTTCGGCGCGGCTTGACCAGTCGCGAGAGGCTGGCGGTCGAACGACCGTTGACTGACGTTGACGTAAGAGGAAGCGGTTCCGTTCCCGGCCGCTTTGCGCTAGGTCTCAGTGCAAGGAACGACGTGGGAGGACGACGTGATGCAACGGCCCTGGCTGGCACATTATCCCGAAGGCATGCCGCCCGAACTCGGCCCGCTTCCCTTCGAGACGGTCGGCGATCTCCTCACCGCCTCCTTCGCCGCCTATGCCGAGCGACCCGCCTTCCGCTTCATGGGCCAGGCGTTGACATACCAGGCGCTCGACGCCGCCTCGGCACGCTTCGCCGCCTATCTCCAGTCGCTCGGGCTGCAACCCGGCGACCGCGTGGCGCTGATGATGCCGAACGTCTTCCAGTATCCGGTGGCGGTGGCGGGCGTGGTGCGCGCCGGCATGGTGGTGGTGAACACCAACCCGCTCTACACGCCGCGCGAACTCGAGCATCAGCTTATGGATTCCGGCGCCCGCGCCCTCGTCGTGCTCGCCAACATGGCCCACACGCTCGAGGCCTGCCGGGCGCGGGTGCCCGTCGAGCACGTGGTGGTCACGCAAGTCGGCGACATGCTGCCCTTTCCGAAGGGGGCCCTCGTCAATTTCGTGCTGAAGCGCATCCGCAAGGCGGTGCCGGCCTATGTGCTGCCCGGCGCCGTGTCCTGGCGCGAGGCGATGCGGCGCGGCGCGGCCGCCCGCTTCGTTCCCGCCACGCGGCGGGCGGAAGACCCGGCGGTGCTTCAATACACCGGCGGCACCACGGGCGTCGCAAAGGGCGCGACGCTGACCCACCGCAACATCGTCGCCAACGTCATCCAGTCCGAACTCTGGAACGCGCCGGCCGTGGCGGCCATTCCCGCCGGAGAGCAGGTCGTCACGGTCTGCGCACTGCCGATCTACCATATCTTCGGCTTCACGGTGAACATGCTGCTGTCGCTGCGCGGTGGCGGCTGCAACCTCCTGATCCCCAACCCGCGCGACATTCCTGCCGTCCTGAAGGCGCTGAAGGCCGATCGCTTCCATCTCTTCCCGGCCGTCAACACGCTGTTCGGCGCCATCGCCCGCCATCCCGGTGCGGCCGCGATCGACTGGAGCCGCATGCGTCTCTCCGTCGCCGGCGGCATGGCCGTGCAAAAGGCCACCGCCGATCTCTGGCGCTCCGTCACCGGCCGCGCGATCTGCGAGGGCTACGGTCTGTCGGAGACCTCGCCGTCGGCCAGCTGCAACATCACCTCGTCCGACGCCTATACCGGCACCATCGGCTATCCGCTGCCCTCGACCGACATCCGTATCCTCGACGACGACGAGCGCGAGGTACCGATGGGCGAACGCGGCGAGATCGTCATCGCCGGGCCGCAGGTGATGGCCGGCTACTGGAACCGGCCGGACGAGACGCGCGCCGCCTTCACCGCCGACGGCGCCTTCAAGACCGGCGACATCGGCGTGATGGACACCGCCGGCGCGGTGCGCATCGTCGACCGCAAGAAGGACATGATCAACGTCTCCGGCTTCAACGTCTATCCCAACGAGATCGAGGACGTGATGACGCGCATGCCCGGCATCGTGGAGGCCGCCGCGATCGGCGTTCCCGACGAGGGCTCGGGCGAGGCGGTGAAGCTCTTCGTCGTGGCGAGCGACCCGTCGGTCACCGCCGAGACGGTGATGGCCCACTGCCGCGCCAACCTCACCGGCTACAAACGCCCGCGCGACGTCGAGTTTCGCCCCGAGCTTCCGAAGTCCGGCGTCGGCAAGGTGCTGCGCCGAGCCTTGCGGGACTGAGAGACCGGCCCGGGCGGTCGGGCGCTTCTTGCCGGTAGCGAAGAACGAGCAGCGAGCCGACGCGGCTCGAGGGCTGAAGGGCGACGGCCGAGAGGGAGGTGGGGATGAAACCCGCTGCCGACGTCGTCGAGGGACGGGCGCTTCGACGACGAGCTGGCGGCGGCGGGCCTCCTGAAGATGGGCGAGAGGCCCAAGCCTGCCTCGTGCGACGCGTCCGCATCCCCTTCGCCCGGCCGAAGGATCTCGCTGCGGATATCGCAGTCCGATAGGTCCAGGATCTCGGCGAGACGGTGGACCGGGCGCGGTGCTGTCCGAGCCTCATGCCGAGGCCGAGCGACCTTGAGATCCGTCTCCTGTGCGAGATGGAGGATTTCGCCGATTCGCGCCGGCAGCGGAGCGCGCTGCGAATGACGGCCGGCTGTGCGAGGCCGGCGGCGGGTTTTGATCTCACTCGCCACCCAAGCCCGCACGCGTCGCCCGTCGCCATGCTCTCGGGAGGACAGGCGGGACCCTGCTGACGGAAGAAACGCTTGCATTCGCGGGGGCTTGCATCCTGCGCGCACGAGCGTAGGCTCCTGCCGTTCGATGAAGGGCTCGCAGCGTCGCTTGCGAGAGCGGGCAACCTTTTTTCCCTCAGATCGAAGTTTCCGCTTTTCATTCATCCAGCTGTCGCATACATAGACCTCACCGGCGGCGGAGACGCCTCGGACATGGCGCGGGGTGGAGCAGCCCGGTAGCTCGTCAGGCTCATAACCTGAAGGTCGCAAGTTCAAATCTTGCCCCCGCAACCACTCTACCCACTAACTTGCGGCCATTCTGGATCTCCAGAATGGCCGCAAGCTGTCCATGAAGTTCAATGTCTCGGTTCTCGGGATCATCCTTCGGATAGACCACGAGCTTGCTGGTAAGCGCTCGCACCATTCCCACTGCCTCTCGCTTTGAATCCTCTGTGGCCTCAGCCATCGTCTTACGCAAGTCGCGGATCATCTGCCGATAGCGTTCGGCGATCGCGGGGTGAAATTCGACGACGTCGCCCGGCTCGCGCTTCGCCTCGCCCTTCAGTCGCAGTTTCTCCGCCTCCAGATCCTGCATTCGAGCGCCGAGGGCGTCCGTGGCGAAACCCTTGATCACCAGGTCGACCGCACGGCGCAACTCGGCGTCGATCTCGGCCACGCGCTTCTCAACGCGTCGGACGGTGTCCTGCCGCGTGGCGCGCAGCCGCTTGCGCTCGGCCGTGTAGGCCTTCACCGCCTCGGCGATCACGTCCTCATGCAGGAGGTGGGTTTCCAGCGCCGTGAGGACGCGATCCTCGAGCACCTTCGAACTGATCGACCGGCGGTTGGTGCAGGTCGACTTCGCGGTGGCCGTCGCGCAGCCAAAGCGGTGGATGCCGCGCGCGCTACCTGTGACGATGAAGTTGCCGTCGCAGGCGCCGCACCTGATGAGTCCGGAGAAGAGATGCTTGGGCGTACGGCGGTGCGCGCGTTGCGCGACGCGACGCCCGGCAAGCTGATCCTGGACCGCCTGCCACGTGACCTCGTCCACGATCCGCAGGTGCGGCACCTCGACGATCTGGCGAGCGGCTTCGCCATTCGGCCGCGAGACCCGCTTGCCGGTGTCTGGATCGCGAAGGAAGCGCTGGCGGTTCCAGACGAGGCGGCCGACATAGAGTTCGTTGCGAAGGATCCCATTGGCCCGGGACTGCGAGCCTTGAAGGGTCGACTGGTTCCACGCACCACCGCGCGGACCGGGCACGTGTTCAGCGTTCAGTCGCGCGGAGATCTCGCGCGAGTTACGCCCGTCGGCGGCCATGGCGAAGATCCGCTGCACCACCGCCGCCTCTTCTTCCGCGATCTCGCGCTGGCCGGTGCCGGCGAGCTTGTAGCCGAAGCACCGCCCGCCGGCGAAGCTACCCTCGCGCACGCGACCGCTGAGACCGCGGTGTGTCTTGAGCGCGAGATTGCGCAGGAACATGGCGCTCATCGTGCCCTTCAGGCCGATGTGCATTTCCGAGATGCGTCCGTCCGCCACCGTCCAGACCTCGACGCCTGCGAAGGTCATCCGCTCGTAGAAGCCGGCGATGTCGCTCTGATTGCGCGAGAGGCGGTCGATATCCTCAGCGAGGATGATGTTGATCTCGCCGCGGCGCGCGTCAGCGACGAGCCGCTCGAACGCAAAGCGGCCATGGACGCTCGAGCCCGAGACGGCATAGTCGGGGTAGACGTCGCCCGGCGTCCAGCCCGGCTGCCGCGCGGCGAACTCCCGGCACAGCATGATCTGATCCTCGATCGAGCGCTCGTTCTGCAGCTCGGAGGAGAAGCGCGCGTAGATGCCAAACTTCATGATGCTCTCTGGGTGTCGCCGTCTTCGCGTGCATGATCCGCTCGCGCCATCATTCGAGCAAGGGCCCGCGCGAGTTCGAGGATGGCAGGGTCAGGTTTCTGCGAGACGCTTGCACTTTGTGCCGGCTTAATCATCGCGGGGTATCCTCCCAAGAGGATGCGGCGACGGCGCGCTCAGCGTATTGCCGAATGCTCTGCATGATTGCCTTGATCGTGGTCCACTGAACGGGGACGCGTTGTGCAACGAGTTCGGGTTCGTGTTCCTCGACGGGGTCGTCGCTCTCGCCTTCGTAGTCCGGGTTCGGAACTTCGATCTCCTCCCAGAACTCTCCCATCAGAAGTCCTTTCGTTTCCCCGCTTGGGATGAGGGCGGTGCGGTAGGTTTCCAACTCCTGCCGCGTCTGCTCGTGGGCGGCGCGCTCAGCGGATAGAGCGGATGCGGGGACGAGGGGCGTTTCCATCCAATCCGCAAAGGCGCCCTTATCTCGACGGTAAAGCGTGACGACCTTCGCTCCCTGCTCATGAGCGTACGTCCACGCCACCACCTCATCCCGTCCCGCACCATCGTCAGGGACGGCGAGCGGCTGGGATGTGACGGATAGGGCGGCGCGGTTCACCCAATCAGCAACCTGCCGCGCCTGTTTGCCGAAATTGGCATCAAGATATTCGTAGTCGCGAGCATATCGTTCACCACCGAACCATTCCCGAAGGATGCGCTTAGAAGACACCAACGCCTCCCGCAGCCCCGGCGTCTCCGGCAGAGGCTGGGGTGTGGTGGCGAGGGTGGCGCGGAGGTGCTCGAACTCGTCCGATGGAACGAGCACCATCATCTCGCCGTCGTCGCCTTCCAGCGTTCCGATCTGACCGTTGCGCTTGCGGTACGTCGTCCCCGCCGCCGCGATGACAGCCTGCGCCGCCTCCCGCAGCCCCTGCGTCTCTGTGGCTTTCGGGGCGGCGGTGAGGAGGCGCAGGTTCTGCGGTCCATAGATGTGCAGAAAGCCGGGGTCATGCTCGACGACGAGCCGCACCTTTCCGGCGCGCGTGGTGAAGCTGCAGCGGACTTCGCCGGACAGCTGATAGTCGCCGGTGAACTTTTCGACGCGATCTCCGACGGCGAGCGCCACCTCGGCCTCAGCAGACGATGTAATACGGTCGTTCATGCCACTGCACCTTCAGGCTCGTCTTCGTACCGGACTATCCGGAAGAGCGGGGTCTGGATCCGATGGACCTCGTCGCGATGAAGCGTCGTCTCCTCGACGTTGGTCACGATGCGCACACTCGGGTCGTCGAAGTCGCGCTTCACACGGAGCGCGTAGCCGAAGACCAGGTCGCCGTTGTTCAGCCGATCCACGACGGTCTTCATGTCGGTGGCGGCCACCTCGAACAGCATCCAGTTCCGCTTGCCGCGATCGTTGAACTCGACCGTCGTCACGTGCAGGACGATCATCGTCGGCACGAACGTCAGGACGCCGGGATTGCCGGCGGCCTCGCAAAGCCGTGCGTGGTAGTCGTCGGTGGTCTCGTCGGGACGGCGGTCCATCGTCAGTGCTCCAAGGCGGCGAGGACCTTGAGGCCCTGGCGGGTGATCTTCAGGCGAGGGGTGCGGCCGCGCCAATCGAGGCGGGCGAGGTCGCGGTTCGAGAGGCGGATGGCGTCGATGCGGGCGATGCGGCGCCCGGCGAAGTCGGCGTAGCCGACACCGTGGCGCGGAATGCCGGCGGGGCGGGCGACCTCGAGCAGGCGAAGATGCTTGAGCATCGCCGGCGTGATGTCTGGGTCGCCGAGATCGAAGAGGGGGATCTGCCGGGCCGCGCGCATCGTCAGCCCTCGGCCCCGGTGCGCCAGCCGGCGAGGTAGCCAGCGGCCTCCAGCGCGCGCAGCGCCCATTTCGCGTCGACCTCAGCCTGGTCCATCGTGCCGGGTCGATCGGCCGTGGCCTGCAGCGCCGGTAGGATGCGCGCCAGCGCCTGCGCCAGCTGGCTGCCGGGGACGGGCGCGAGGTAGCCGGTCTCGGCGAGATCGCGCAGCAGGCAGAAGATCACGAGCCCGAAGGCGGCCACGTCGCTGCCCTCGCGGCGCAGCGGTGCGAAGGCCTCCGCATCCACCCGCCGCAGCCGGCGGCCCATCTTGTCGCGCTCCGAGCCGGTGAGCCCGGCCTCGGTCTCGGCCCGCGCGCGGCAGAGCGCCTGCAGCGTACCCGCCGTCTCGGGCTCGCGCACGTCCGCCGCGCCCTCGCGCACCACATGGGCGAGCTGGTCGATGAAGAGCAGCTGCTCGACGCGCTGGCGGTCGGTGAGGTGGCGGGCCATCGGTCAAACCCTCATCGGCATGAGGACCACGAGGCGGCTCGGGTCGTCGGGGATCTGGAAGAGCGCGGGGCTGCCGGGGTCGTGGAGCGCGAGCTGCAACACGGGCACGGCGAAGGTCGCGAGTGCGTCGAGGACGTATTTGGCGTTGAAGCCGATCTCCATCTCGGCCGGGCCGTTCTCGACGGCGATCTCGTCCTCGCCGGAGCCGGCGTCGGGCGAGAGCACGGTGAGCCGCAGCACGCCGTCGTCGAAGGCGAACTTCACGGCGCGACCGCGCTCGCTCGAGACGGTGGCGACCCGATCCACCGCCGCGGCGAGCGCGGTCGGCTCGAAACGAGCGAGGTGCTCGTTGCCGGAGGGGATGACGCGGTTGTAGTCGGGGAAGGTGCCGTCGATCAGCTTCGAGCGCAGCCGCAGGCCGGGCGCCTCGAACTCCAGCCGTCCCTCGGAGAAGCGCACCTCGACGGCCTCGTCGCCGTCGCAGGCCTCGGCGATGTCGCCGAAGAGCCCGACGGTCTTGCGGGGCACGATGATGCGCGGCATCTCGGCCACGGGCTCGGCGAGGCGCTGCACGAGCTTGGACAGCCGGTGCCCGTCGGTGGCGACGGCGACGAGTTCGCCCTCCGGACCTCGCTCCAGCAGGATGCCGTTGAGATAGTAGCGCGTCTCCTCGGTCGAGATCGCGAAGGCGACGTCGGCGACGATGCGCTTCAGGTGCGCCGGCCCCAGCGTGAAGCCGTGTGGCATCTCTTCGCTGGCGAACTCGGGGAAGTCGGCCACCGGCAGTTCGTTCAGCCGGAACTCGGCGCGCCCGCAGGTGAGCGCGGCGTGGCGCTCGTCGGAGTGGAAGCGCACCTCGCCCTTCACCTTGGCGAGGATGGAGGAGAGCAGCGCCGCGGGCACGGTGGTGGCGCCGGCCTTGCGCACGGTGGCGGTGTGGGCCGGCGCCGTGGCGCGGATCGAGAGGTCGAGGTCGGTGCCCTCGACCGAGAGGCGGCCGTCGTCCTCCACCGCCACCAGCACGTTGGCGAGGATCGGGATCGTGTTCCGCCGCTCGACCACCTTCAGCGTACGCGAGACCAGCTTGCGGAAGGTGTCGTGGGGGACGGTGAAGTCGACGGCCATCGGCGTCAGGCTCCCGTGAAGCCGGTGACGGGCTTGCCGTCGGCCAGCATTTCCGGCGCGCCCTCGAAGACCGGAAGCTCGGTCTTGGCGCGCACGTCCTGCATCGCGGCGCGCACCGCCTCGGTGATCGACTGGTCGGGCCGGTAGATCTGGTAGATCCAGATGATCGCGCCGGCGCGGACGCGGTAGCGCAGCCGCACCGGGATCTCGACGGGGTCGCCCATGAAAAAGGGCGCGATGCGCAGCATGAAGAGGCCGGGCACCTTGATCGCCGCGCCCGACGAATCCTTGTGCGTCTCCTCGAAGACCAGCGAGCCCTCGCCGGACTGGAGAACCTTGCTCTCCTTCACCCGCGCCTCGACGTTCACCTCCAGCCCCCGCGAGAGCGTCAGCATCTGCGCGGGGTTGGCGATGCGGGTCTGGAAGTCGCGCTCGGCGCGCGCCGCCCAGGCGTCCTCGGGCGCCACGAGGTCGCCGATCCGGTCCTCGATCATCTCGGCGAAGTCCTGCTGCGACATCGGCACGCCGTCGCCCTTGATCCAGCCCTTCCACTCCTCCGAGAGCGGGAAGGCGTAGTGGACGCGGTGCTTGCCGGCGCCGATCTCGGTGGCGTCGCGATCGTCGTCGCTGGCGTGGTAGTCGATCACTGCCGTCATCGCGGGCTTGCGCCAGTCGCTGTCGCAGAAGATGGCGCTGTCGGCCTCCTTCTGGCGGTTCACCAAGGCGATGAAGCTCTCGAGCGTCAGCGCACGCGCCTGGCCGATGCGGAAGGGCGGATGGGTGCGCCACTCGTCGGCGAACGCCTTGACGCTGACGAGCCGGGGCTCGTCGCCGTGGACGACGCCGACCGGGAACTGGTCGGGCAGGCCGGGGATGCCGGTGTCGTAGTCGACGATCGTGATCTCGACGCCGGTCGCCTTGGAGCCGAGCGCGGCGAGCATGTCGACGGCGCTGCCGTCGATCCTGAGATCGGTGATCGGGGCCGCCGTCAACGTGGCGGCGGTGGTCTGCGTGGTCTCGGCCATGACGGCCTCCTTTCGGTGGGGGAAGGGTCAGTCGTCGTCGCCGACGCGGCGCCGTTCATCGGCGTCGCGCGGGAACATCGTCATCTGCTTGGGGTGCTCGGTGGACAGGCTGCCGTCGTCGGTGACGAAGAGCACGGTCGATCCGCGCTCGGGCTTCGGCGTCTTGGCGTCGAGGGTGCAGTCGATCGTGACCATGCCGTTGGAGACGACGAGGTCTAGCTTCACGGCGATCGAGCCCTTGGCCTTGCCCTTGGTGCCCGCGCGCTCGTTCAGCGCGTCGAGCGTGGCGCGGATCGACTCCGACAGGTCGGAGGCGAACTGGCCGTCCTCCAGCATGCCAAGAACGACGGTGGCATCGCGGATCTTCTTCACGCGGGCGACTCCTGAGAAAAGCGGCGGGCTACCAGCGCGCAGGGTTGGCGGCGGCGGTGGAGGGGCAGAGGCGCTGGAGCGCTTCGGCGAAGGCGGCGAGGGCTTGCGTCTCGGAGAGCGGGCGAATGCGCCCGGTGCGGACGGGAAGGCGCACGGCGCCCTCGACGCCGCCTTCCCAGCGGCGCGAGCCGTCGAGCATCAGGTCGTCGCGCTCGGTGCGGAGGGCGCGAAGGTCGATCGCCATGACGGTGGCGCGGTGCCGCATCAGGCCGTCGATGTCCAAGCCGGCGGCGTAGGCGATCTCGGTGTCGATCCCGGCCTTCACGCGGTGCAGCGAGTTGTGGAAGTGCTGCGCGCGGGACTGGCCAACGAGACGGGCAGTCGTCGGATCGACACCATCGGCGAGCTGTTCGGCGAGGGCGGCGATCACCGGCCGGGTGATGTCGCCGACATAGGCCTCGTGCGCGTCGTGCAGGAGGCAGTAGGCGGCGAGTTCCAAGTCGCCCGTCTCGTCCTCGGCCGCCTCGGCGCAGAGCACGGAATGCTGCGCGACCGAGTAGGCCTCGACCGTGTGGCCGTTAAAGCGCGGGATGCGCGCGAGGGCCGGTGCGATCTCGGTGAAGAGGTGGCCCGGCTCGACGTGCGGCGTGCGCAGGACGAAGTCGCGGCCCGTGGCGGTCTGCATCCAGGCGCTCACGCTGCGTTCCTCGTATGAAGACCGCAGGCGACGAGTGCGCGATAGAGGAGGTCGTAGACGCCGCGCTGCGTGCGGTGATGGCCCTCGACAAGGGCTGTCACCAGCTGCTCATCGTCGCCCGCGATCACCTGATTGATGATGCGGTCGTCTGCCG
Organism: Aureimonas pseudogalii; assembly: GCF_014196835.1. Taxonomy (GTDB): domain Bacteria; phylum Pseudomonadota; class Alphaproteobacteria; order Rhizobiales; family Rhizobiaceae; genus Aureimonas; species Aureimonas pseudogalii. Next base: position 790,292 of record NZ_JACIEK010000001.1, on the reverse strand, counting down.
AGACGCGGCCCTTATTCCAGGCCAAGTCGAGCGCCCCCTTGAACGGCGGCGTCTTCTTCAGGGCCACGACGTAGTAGGCCGTTCCGTCGAGGCGAGTGGCGATGTTCGCCACCTCCATGATGCCAATCGTTCGGGCCCGGCTTGCATCGCCGCCGGGCAAAAGTTCGAAGGTAACGCGGACCATCAGACCTCGCGCTCCCGTTCAGCGAAGGCGATGGCGCGGGCGGCTTCGCCGTGCTCGCGGATGGCAGCGGCGGACCAGCCGAGGGCGGCGAGGTCGTCGTGGTCGACGCTCTCTTTCAGGGCGACGAGGTTGACCATGTCGCGCGCCAGTCGGCGAGCGACCGCGTCGGGCGTGGTGACGGGCTTGGTGGGCGCGAGGTTGGTGCGCAGCCGGAGCGCCAGGTGGGCCTGTTCGGCTTTGAAGCTTTCGGCGCGCGCCTGTGCGCGGGCGACGATCTCAGCGGCTAGGGACATGCGGTTCTCCTTAAGGGGCGCGGCGCGTCAGAAGCGGCGCGAGAAAGGCGGCGGCGACGGCTTCGCAGTCGTGTTCCGGTTCGCGGGTGGGCTGGGTGGTGCCATCGAAGGCGTGGCATCGCGGCCCGTCGTGTGTGACGGCGCTTCGACCGACACGGCGCTGTCAGTCAGCTGTGTCTCGAGCTGGTTGACGTACAAGCGTGCGGCTTCGAGCTCCCGCTCCACTTCGACGCGCCGAGCGATCGTCAGTTCGCGATGCTGGCGTCGAGCGTTCCCAGTCGCGAGTTGCAGTTCGACGATGAACAGTTCTGCAGCGTCGATCGGCATCTCGATGGAGGCGCGCGGTTCGATGCGGCCCTCAATGGGGCAGCGCTCGCTGATAGTGAGGGTGACGCGACCCTTCGTGGGTGCGGCGTTGATGAAGGCCATCACTGCACCTCGGCGAAGGCGACCGGCGTGCGGTCGTTGCTGGCGATGGCGAGGCCGGCGGCGCCCATGCCGGCGATGAAGAGGGCGATGGCGGCGAGCTCGGCGAAGGCAGCGAAGTAGGCGCGCATCAGAGCACCATCGCGAGCAGCTGGCGCACGGCGGGGCCGGCGATGACGCCCGACGCGAAGCCGACGCAGGTCATGAGGATGATGATCGCTGCGGCGGCGAGCGGTGCGCCGGCGTTGCGCTCCTCCTCGCGCATGCGCTCCTCCATTTCGGGGGAGAGCGGGACGGTGCCGAATATGGATCGGCCGTGTTCGAGGTGGCGTTCGGAGAACGAGGGGAGGGGCTCTAGCTCTGCGAAGTTCTGGTCCAGCTTGCGGACGGGGATCCGGTGCTCGCCGGCGAACGTATGGAGGAGCCCGCCGGGCAGGGGTGCTCGCTCCGTCGCCGCCGCTGCGACGGTGACCGGCCAATCGGCAAGGGAGATGGGGGTGATTCCCTCGCCCTCGCAGAAGGCGAGGTAATCGGAATAGAGCGTCGCTGCGCCGGTCGCCGAGGGAGGTCTGTCCATGACGAGGCGGGCGGGCGACGTGGAGAGGTCACCGGCCGTTTGCGGGGCCAGGCGGTCGGGGAGCGGTGCGCCCGCGTTGCCGCCGGGCGAATCGGGGGTGAGGGGAGGCATGGGAAGCTCCGATCCGGTGGGGATGGGAGCGAATATACACGCAGCGTGATCATCTGCAAGACGATATTCACGCTGCGTGAACCCAGCACTCTTAGCGGGTTATCCACACTAGGATTTAATTCTGAAAAAACCGACTCGTCTTTAGGTTTTTGATCCTCTATCTCTGAGTGAACGAAATGAGAACATCGGGTGGTCGGATGCGTGATGGCAAGCGAACCGAGGCGAGCAAGGAGCATGATCGTTGGCTTCGTCGGCAAGCCGTGCAGATCGTTGCGCAACTGCCTGAAAGCGAAGAGGAGGCATTGAAAATTTTGGCGCACGCCCGCGAATTGGTATCGCGCTTCATTGGCGACGACGTTGGTCGCTGGGAGAGCCGTGCTCTTCGCTTGGTATCGAACTTCGAAAACGGTGAAGCGTCTTAGCCTGTCCGCTCTGCAAACTCATCAGCTTCGTTCGGTATCTTTTCGGCGAGCCTAAGAGGCAAGCCTGATCGATCACCGAAGTAGATCCAGTCGAGGGTCACGCCTGTCCGTCTGACAATGACGAATGCCTGATCGAGGTTGGGTCTGCGCAGGCCAGTCTCGTAATTCGATAGGGCAGCCGTCGAGAAGTCGAGAAAACGGGCGAAATCGGCTTGTGACATGCCAAGCGCGGCCCGCGTCTGGATCAGTCGCTGGCCGATGGCTCGAATGTCAGTGTCATGGGTCCGCTTCATTCGCCCATGATGCGTGTACACGCCGCGTGAATCCACCAACGTCTTATCCGTTGCCGAGTGCACACGCTGCGTGTATATCAGGCTATGGCTCAAGAACCCGTCCTCACCGTTTCGGACCTTATCTCCCGTCTTGGCGGGCTCGCGCAGGCGGCAAAGCTGTTCGGCGTGAGCATGCAGACCGTTGGTAACTGGCGTATCCGCGAACGAATTCCGTCGCGGTTCTATTTCACGCACGTTGCGGTACTTTCCGAATGTGAGCTATCCGCGCCGCCGAAGCTTTGGGGCTTCAGCAATGACATGGAGAATGGCGCAGGTGCGACGGAATGTCCTGTGCCGGTTGCAGCACATGCGGCACACGGCGGCGCGCGATGAGCAAGCTTCCCCCCGACCTCCTCGCGATCAAATCGACCACGCATGCGCTGATTGACGCCTGCGGTGGCTCCGAGGCCTGCAAGATCCTGCTCGACGGCAAGAGCGCCTCCCTGATCCGCTCTTACGCGAATCCAAACGTACCCGACCGGTACATGCCGCTCGACGACGTGATCGCTCTTGAGCGTCATGCGCAGCGACCGGTCGTCTCTGCCTGGGGCGTCGAACGACATAACGCCGACCCGGATCGCCTGCGCCGCGCCGTTGGCCTCGCCGACGTAGCTCCGTTGGCGAAGGAAAGCGCCGAAGCCATCACCGCGCTCGCCGAGGCCTTCGCCGACGGCCGCTTCTGCTCGGCCGATCGCCAGCGTACCGCTCGCGAGATCCGCGACGCGATCGCCGTCTTTTCCGAGATCCTCGAAGCCGTGGAGAGCGGGCTTTGAGCACGAAGTCCGACAAGGCTCGCATCATCGCTTTGCAGAAGGCGCTGCGCATCGCGCGCGCTGCGTTGGAGCGGCATTCCCACGACGCGGCCTGCGAGGACGCGCTGTCTGAGATCCTGAAGCTGGACCTGAACTCCAAGCCGACGCCGCTTCAGGGTCTGGTCGGCTCGGCGGCGGGGCGTCGATGACTCGCGACCGCTCGCCCGAAATGGACGCGTTCGTCGCGGAGGCCAAAGCCGTGCGCGTCGAGCAGGCGTTCGAGCGCTGCGGCTACAGCCTGTCGCGCTTGCGCCGGACCGGCGGCGAGTATGTTGGGCCGTGCCCGGCCTGCGGTGGCAAGGATCGGTTCTCGATTGCGCCGGCCAAGGGCGTCTTCAACTGCCGCGGCTTCGGCGGCGGTGACGCGATCGCTCTTGCGCAGCATCTGACGGGGCAGGACTTCCTTGACGCCTGCGAGATCTTGATCGGACAGGAACGGCCCGACCGCGCCGACGGCGACGACCGCGAGCGCCGGGAGCGCCTGCGCGCCGCCGAGGCCCGCATCGCCGAGCAGCGCCGGGTGGCGGCCGCCGCCGACGCGAAGCGTGAGGCCGGCGAGAACGAATATCGGGCGAGGGAGATGGCGCGGTGCCGCGAGACCTTCGCCGACAGTTTCGGCCTGCGCGACGAGCAGCACGACGACGCCCGTCGGTATCTCTCGGCGCGCGGCCTCGACATTACGGCCGTTGAGAACTCCTACCTGCGTACCCATCCGCGCCTCGGGTTCTTCCATAAGCTCGAGCGGGGCCCTTCGCGTTTGATCCACACCGGCCCTGCGATGGTCGCACCGTTCGTGCGGCCCGAGGACGGGCAATGGCGGATGATCGGTCTGCACCGCACCTGGATTGATCTCGACGCCGCGCCCAAGTTCCGGCCCGCCTTGCGCGATCCCGAGACCGGCGAGTCGCTGGCAACGAAAAAGATGCAGGGCTCGAAGGCCGGCGGTCTGATCCCGGTGATCGGTCGCCTGGGCACGTCGACGCGGATGGTGGCGGGCGAGGGGATCGAGACCGCGCTGGGCTTCGCTGCCTTCGACGGGCACCGGGCCGACACATTCTACTGCGCCGCCGGCGATCTCGGAAACCTCTGCGGCAAGGCGCTCGTCACCAGCCGCATCCGGCACCCGACGCTGCGGCGGACGATCAAGGGCGGCGCGACGCGTCCGCTGATGGTGCCCGGTTTCGAGCCGGACCTCGACGCGATCTGTCTGCCGGTGCCCGACCATATCGTCGAGCTCGTGCTGCTCGGCGATGGCGACAGCGAGGTCGTGATGACCCGCGCCGCACTGCGCCGCGGCGTTGCCCGGCACGCCCGCGACGGCCGCACCGTCCTCTCGATGTTCGCCCCCGCCGGCTCCGACTGGGGCGAATACAAGCCAAGCCGCGAACTGGAGACGGCATGATCGACTTCGGTCTTCCCCTGTTCTCCTACGATGTCGTGGTGATCGACCCGCCGTGGCCGTGGAAGGCGTATTCCGACAAAGGCCTCGAGAAGAGTCCCGAGGCGCAGTACGTGACCATGTCGATGGCCGACATCGCCGCGATGCCGGTCGGCGATCTTCTGGCGCCCGGCGGCATGCTGATCATGTGGGGCACCTGGCCGCTGATCGAGGCGCAGGCGACGATCATGCGCGGCTGGGGCGTGCCACCGGTGACGGGCGGCGTCTGGGCGAAGCGGACGGTCAACGGCAAGCTGCGCTGGGGCACGGGCTTCGTGCTGCGCTCGGTCTGCGAGCCGTTCCTGATCGGTCGGCTGAAGGGCGGCAGCTTTGCCCGGGGCAAGGTGCCGAACCTGATCGAGACGCTCAGCGACGCGGCGATCGACGGGCTGGCACGCGAGCATAGCCGCAAGCCCGAAGAGTTCTTCCAGCTGATCGAGACGCTCGTGCCCGTCGGGCGACGTGCCGACATCTTCTCCCGCCAGCGCCGACCCGGATGGGACGGCTTCGGGAACGAGGCCGAGAAGTTTCCGGCCGTGGCGGCGGCATGACCGCCTCCAGCATGGGCCCCGGTGCCCCTTCCAGACCAACCGACGACGGCGCGACGCCGGGGGATCGCATGCAGGATAAGCTGAACGAGACGGTCTCGCTGCTGGCGATCTGCGCCAGCGAGCCAGAGACCGATATCGGCAACGGGCGACGCTTCATTCACCGTTTCGGACCGGACGTCCTGCACATCGCGAAGATCGGCTGGCACGGCTATGACGGCCTGCGCTGGCGTGAGGACGACGACGGCTCGGTGATCCGCCCGCTGGCGCAGCGCACCGCCGAGGCGATCGTCTTCGAATGCCAGGAGATCCGGCTGACGGATGCCGAGGCGCTGATCGTCGAGGCCGGAGACGAGGCCGAAGCGGGGCTCGCCGATGCGACGAAGAGTGAGGATGCTGGCCGCATCGCTGCGGCGAAGGCCGCAATCCGCGAACGCGACCGGCTGACCGAGCGCCTCGACAAGCGCCGTGATCGGCGCGCTTCGCATGCGCGCTCCACCGCTGGTTCAGCGAAGATGGACAACATGCTCGGCGAGGCGTCTCCACACCTCAAGCGTCGGCTCGACGACATGAACGCCGACCCGCTGGCTCTGAACTGCCGGAACGGAACGCTGCGCTTCGTGCGCATCGAGGACGAGGAAAGCGACCCGGAAGAGCCGCGCTTCGTCTGGCGGGCGCGGCTCGACCCGCATCGGCGCGAGGACTGGATCACCAAGCTCTGCGAGGCGACGGCTTGCGGGCCCGACGGTGTTCCGCTGGAGCCCGGTGACCGGCTTTACGATCTCGACTTCTTCGCCGCCGGTTCGAAGCGTATGGCGCCGACGTTCCACACCTTCATGCAGACCGTGCAACCCGCGATCCAGCAACGATCCTACCTGCAGCGTCATGCCGGCTACTGCCTGACGAAGCTGACGTCCGAGCAGATGATCGGCTTCTGGTACGGCATCGGCGCGAACGGCAAATCGACCTATGCCGACCTGATCTCGGCCATCCTCTCGGACCTCGCGGTCACCCTGTCGATCGACACGTTCACGGGTGACGCCAAGCGCGACGGAGCCTCGGCCACTCCCGACCTCGTGCGGCTCAATGGCGCCAACCTCTGTATCGCCAGCGAGGGCGACGAAGGGGTTTCGGTGAAGGAGGGACTGATCAAGACGCTGACGGGCGGCGACCGGCTGCCGGTGCGCAAGATGCGCGAGGAGTTCGTCGAGATCCGTGTCCAGGCGAAGTTCGTCATCATCGGCAATCACAAGCCGCGGATCAAAAACGACGACGACGGCATCTGGCGCCGGCTCCACTTCGTGGAATGGCCGGTGCAGATCCCGGAGGCGGATCGCGACAAGCACCTCACTCGCAAGCTGCTGCTCGAGCGCGACGGCGTGCTCGCCTGGATGATCGCCGGGGCGCTGGAGTTCCTGACCTTGGGCGGGCTCGAACCGCCGGACAGCGTGCGGGCGGCCGTGCAGGAGCACCGCGAGGAAAGCGACTCGATGGGCGCGTACATTCGGGGAGCCTGCGAGGTGACCGGCGAGCCGGCGCATCACGAGGGTCCGGGAGCGCTGCACGACGCCTACGTCATCTTCTGCCGGCAGGAAGGGCTCTACCCGCTGCATCAAGCGACGTTCAACCGGCGACTGCCGGAGCTCACGCGGCGCACCTTCAAGGCGCCTGACGGGCGCATGACGCAGTTCTCGAAATCGAAGACGGGTGGGGCAACGGTCTACCGTGGCATCCAGATCAAGGAACGCTTCCGCGGCGGTCCAACCACCGGCACGCCCGACGACCGGGGGTTCTCGCCCCGTGACTGACGCGATCGCTTTGGTCCGATTTGGGGACGCTAGGGACGCAAGCCCCATCGCGAAACGCTTGCGTCCCTCGCAAAAGGGCGAACGGAAACAACGGCTTCGGACGCTAGGGAGGCTGGGGACGCAAGGTTTCCGCATCACGTGTGCGCGTGGGATCAACAGCGAGGCGAAGCCTCTTGCTCTGATCTCGCCATGTGTATGCGGAAACCTTGCTTCCCTAGCCTCTCTAGCGTCCGAACTTACTGAAATCATTGATCGTTTTAAGAGGGACGCAAGCAAAATGACCAAAGCGGTTGCCTCTCTAGCGTCCGAAACCATTGAAATCATTCAGGAAAAGGCGAAATTCGGTATGAAGGCTTCGTTTCCGACGCTGGCGGAGCAGGCGGCTTGGCTAGAGCGCGGCGAGACATGGGTCGCGCCTTATGCGAAGCCGCGCCTCGTCGAGCAAGGCGGCGAGACGGTATGGTTCGTGGTGAAGACGAACCCGCGTTGTGAGGAGCGGGTGACCGCAGGCTTGTTGGCACGCGGCTTCCAGGCGCACCTGCCACGCGGGGTGAAGCACATGTGGCGTCGCCACAAGCGCACAAAGACAGCTGTCAGCTTCCCGCTGCTGACGGGTTACCTGTTCGCTGGCCTGTCGGTGGACTCGCCGTCGTTCTACGATCTGCGGCAGGTGGACGGCGTCCACTCGGTGCTCGGCCGTCGGATGGACGACCTGTCGGCACCGGAGCGCTCGCGCTACGTGCCGATCGCCGCCGGGATTGTCGATGCCTTCCGTGCGATCGAAGCGGCGGGTGTGGTTGGCACACTGGAAGAGGAGGGCGTACGCTTTCAGCCCGGCGACACGGTCACGGTGAAGGATGGTCCGCTTCGCGGCGTGACCTTCGTTTTCGATGACTACTTCGGCAAGCACTCAGCCAAGGTCATTCCGAATATCTGCGGTGCGCTTCATCCGATTAAAATCGATGTTGCAAACCTAAAGCTGTTCGCTTAACAAGGATCACGGTCGATGCGTCGATCCTAGCTGAACCCCAAGGGGTGGACAGCAGGGCGCACCCGGAAGACGCGAGAGGCGATCTTCGAGGATAGGGAATTATGGGCTCGCGCAAGCGGGCCTTTTTCGTATCTGGGGTTAGGGCAAGCGTTCCCTTGAGCGCTCATCACCATTCGCTCGGGAGGCTGCCATGATCCCGCAGCTGTGATGGCTGCAGCTTTGGAGGAGCGGATGTTCATCGAACTTCGATGGGGCTCCATCCGCGGCTTGGAGCGGTTCTCGGAGGCGATCCGGGCGCTCGGCAACGATGAAAGCCGGAAGGTGCTGAACCGTGCGATCAACCGCACGGGCGACTCTGCCAAGGGCAAGGTCAACACCGCGCTGGCAAAACAGACGGGCCTGCGGAAAAGCATCATTGTTCGCGCCGTCAGGGTGCGCCGATCGGGCTGGGAACGTCTGGAGTATCGGATCGAGTCGAGCGGCGGCGACGTCAGTCTGAAGTATTTTGAGCCGCGCGAGACCGATGCGGGTGTCTCGGCCAAGCCCTTCGGCCAGCGCGCCGTGTTCGCGCAGACCTTTCTGAGCGGCGGCGCCTGGCCGGAAGGTCGAACCAAACTCATTGCCGGTGGGCACGCGTTCTACCGTTCCAGCGGCTCACGCCTGCCCATTGAGCGTTCGAAGAGCGGCGTGGTGATTCCTGCCGAGATGGTGAAGGGGGCAACCGCCGACGCCTTTACCGGCGCGGTCGCGAACGTCCTACCCAGGCGCATCGCCCACGAGATCGGCCGCATCACGAAGGGCGTGGTGACCTGACCTCGACGGCCGGGCGCCCGGTCGCCCTCGACCCAGACCACCTCGGCAGGCGTGACATTTCGGTGACACCGCATCGATGGTGTGACCCATATGTGACACCCCCCCCCGGTCAGGGACCGTACCAAGGTCCCCGCAGCGCCCGCGGGCGGGAAACGCCCGGGTTCTCGCCAGTCTAACGGCGTTTCGGAAGCCTAAAGAGCAACCTTTAGGACGGCTTACGGCGATTTAAGTCGCTGTTTTTGTGAACAATCACGGGATCGGTCCATGTCGGAGACCATGTCGCCCGACGCGGTCATGCCGAAGGGTGCCTTCGCCGCGCTGATCGGCGTGAGCGCCGCGCGCATCTCGCAGATGATCTCTGAGGGCAAGATCGGGCCGGAGGCGCTGGTCGGCGAAGGCCGGCTGGCGCGGATCCGGGTCGATATCGCCAAGCGGCAGATCAACGCCAAACGCGACATCGGCCAGGCCTTCGGCAACGGGCTGATGACGCGGCTGGGTGAGGCGCCTCCGCCCGAGCCTGCGGCACCGGCTGCGCCCCGACCCGACTCGATCGAGGAGCAGATCAAGCGGGAGAAGCTGCGAGCCTCGCAGTTCGCGAACCGGAAGTCGGCCGAAGAGGAAGAGGCCCGGAAGGGCCGCTTCACCGAGACCGACGAGATGCGCCAGGCCATGGGCCGTCTCGCGGCCTCCATGTTGCAGGCGTTCGAAGGGTCGCTTGCGGAGATGGCCGCCGACGTCGCCGGCCAGTTCGGCGTACCGGCGCGCGACGTCGAGCACACGCTGCGGCTTCGCTTCCGGGCGGCCCGCGAGGACATCTCGAAGCGACACCGGCGCGACGCTGCCGGAATGCCGGAGACGATGGAGACGATCGTCACGACGAACGAGGACGCCGCGGCATGACGCAGCTCGTGGTGCAGACCGCCAACGCCCAGCGGGTCGCCGAAGAGGTGCTCGCCGAGATCTGGAGCCCGCCGCCGCCGGTCGATTATCTCGCTTGGGCGATCGACAACATCGTCTTCAGCGAGCAGGAGTCCAAGTTCCACGGGCCCTACAACCCGACCCTGTTCCCGTATTTCAGCGAGATCCTGCGGGCGCTGTCGCCGGACGATCCGTGCCGGATCGTGACGCTCCGCAAGTCGGCGCAGATCGGCGGCACGGTGCTGGCGAACGTCTTTACAGGCGGCTCGGTGGACATGGATCCGGGCAGCTTCATGTTCGTGCATCCGACCGCCGACAACGCCGTGCGCTGGTCGAGAATGAAGCTGGCGCCGATGCTGAGAGGCACGGCGTCGCTGGCCGCGATGTTCCCGATGCGCTCGCGCGACGGGTCGGACTCGGTGCTCTACAAGGAGCGCGCCGACGGACGTGGGTCGATCCTGATCTCCGGCGCGAACTCGCCGGCGTCGCTGTCCCAGGTGACGATGAAGCGGCAGGTCCAGGACGATCTGTCGAAGTGGGAGATGAACCTGGCGGGCGACCCGGAGACGCAGGCGAACAGCCGGTCCCGCGGTCGCTCGGACGCCAAGATCTTCAAGATCTCGACGCCGCTGATCGACCCGGGCTGCCGCATCTCGGCGAGCTTCGACGACGGCAGCCAAGAGGAGTTCTACATTCCGTGCCCTCACTGCGAGCACATGCAGGCGCTCGAGTGGGAGAACATGCTGGCGGTGCTCGACGAGGCGCAGCCGGAAGTGGCGCACTTCACCTGCGTCGAATGCGGCTGCGAGATCCACGAGCATCATCGCGGCGCGATCCTGCCGCGCGGCGAGTGGCGGGCGAACAACCCCGGTGCCCGACGCTACCATCGATCGTTCGATCTCTGGTCGGCCTACTCGCACCTGCAACCGTTCGAGCAGATCGCGCGGGAGTATCTCGCGGCCAAGGGCGTGCCGTCGAAGGAGCAGGTCTTCTTCAACGACACGGTCGGCCGCGCCTACAAGACGCTCGGCGAGGCCCCGCCTTGGGAGACGTTGCGGGATCGCGGTGCGGTGTCGTTCTACCAGCGGGGTTCGATCCCCGCCGGCGGGCTGCTCCTGACGATGGGCATCGACTGCCAGGGCGACCGCGTCGAATGGCAGGCGGTGGTCTGGGGCCGTGATTACAGGCGCTGGATCGTCGATGCCGGCGTCATCCAGGGGCACATTTCGGAGGAGCGCTGCCAGACGCGCCTGAACGCGCTGATCGAGCAGCGGTGGGGGAACGCGGCGGGCAACAAGATCAAGCCGGATCGCGTGGCGATCGACGGCAACGCCTACACCGAGGACGTCTGGTCCTGGGTGAAGGGCAAGCCATCGAGCCAGGTCATCATGGTGCGCGGCGTCGGGTCGGAGACGGCCCCGCTGATCGCCATGGTGAAGAAGGAGAAGAGCCGCACGGGCAAGACGCTGCGCTACTCCAAGCGATTCTACAATTTCGCGACCTCGGTCCTGAAGATGGGGCTCTATCGCAACATCGTCCGCGACGACCCGCTGGCCCGCGGTTTCGTAGGGCTTCCGACCGGGATGGAGGACGAGTTTTATCGCCAGCTCACGTCGGAGAGCCGGCGGGCAAAGCAAAACAAGCTGGGGTTCACGGTCTACGAGTGGGTGAAGGAGCCCACGGTGCCGAACGAGATGCTCGACGCGCATCTGCAGGCCGAGGCCGCGGCCATCCATTACGGCATTCGCGGCATGCCCGACGCGATTTGGGATCGCCTCGAGGCCGAGCGCGACACGCCGGCGAAAGACCAGCAGTTCGACTTCGAGGACGGGTTGTTCGCCCTGCCGCCCGCCGCGGTGCCGCAGGAGACGCCCGTCACCGACCTTCAGACCGCAGCACAGCCGGTCGCCAAACTGACCCCGCCCTCGCGACCGCGCTGGAGGGGCTATAGCTGAGGCCTGATATGAGCGACGTGAAGCCAAGGATGCGCGTCAAGGCGGGCACCGCCACGATGGCAGCTCCTGTTCCGGCGGCGCGGCCCACGGCGAAATATCTGCGAAACGACCCCTCTCGCATCCTGGCGATGCGTCAGGCGGTCACTCGCGACGCTCGCATCGACGTCTGGGAGGCGGCCGAGCGCGCCTCCGCCCTGGCGCTGGACTTCGTGCACAACTCCGGCTGGCTCGCGGGAGCTGCCGATCAGGTGGTGTCCGACACGATCGGGACCGAGCTGAAGCTGAACGCCCGTCCCGATCTCACGGGCCTGCGCTACAGCGAGGAAGAGCGGTCCGCATGGTGCCGCCTCGTCGAAGCGGAATGGCGCCGGTGGGCGTGGACCCCGGCGGAATGCGATCTCGCGGGCAAGTCGACCGTGCCCGAGATGCTCGACGCCGTGGTTCGCTACCACCTCGTCTACGGCGAGGCGTTCGGTGTTCTCGACTTCCTGACCCCTTTGGGTCGCCGTGCCTACGGCATCCAGACGGGAACCAAGGTTTCTCTCGTGGCGCCCCATCGGCTGCCGCGAACCACCCGCGAGTACGAGGGGCTGGATCAGGGGATCTACCACGACGCTCGTGGGCGACCCCAGCAGTACCGTTTCCGGCGCCGGGAAGGCGGGCTCGACGTCGATGCCGTCATCGCCGCGCGCGACGTGATCCACGTCATGGACCGCGGCGACAACCCGGGGAGCCCTCGCGGCATCTCGGTCTTCGCGCCCATCCTGAAGGTGGTCGCGCAGTCCGACCAGCTGGCCGACGCGACGTTGGCGACCGCGCTGCTACAGACGATCTTCGCGGCGACGATCAAGAGCCCGGAGCCAAGCGAGATCGCGTTCCAGGCCATCCAGACGCTGGGCGACGATCTGTCCGGCTACGACGGCGCGAAGGAAACGGCGCAGGATCTGATCGACGTCTGGGGGATGCGGATCGGAGCGTTGAAGGACAAGGGCTTGTCCATGTCGAATCCGGCGCAGGTCAATCACCTTGGCCCGGGCGAAGAGTTCAAGATGCACACGGCGGCAACGCCGGGGTCGCAGTACCTGCCGTTCTCGCAGAACCTGCAGCGCGAGATGGCACGCCGGATCGGCATCACCTTCGAGAGCTTCGCCCTCGACTATTCGGACGCCACGTATTCGTCGGTCCGGATGGGCATCTCCTCGATCTGGCCCATCGTCACGCGTCGCCGGGAGCGGATCGCGGCGCCCTTCGCGCAGGCGATCTACGAGGCTTGGCTTGAGGAGAGCATCGCCGAAGGTCGGATCCCATTGAAGGGCGGATATCAGGCCTTCAAGACGCACCGGCAGAAGGTGGTCTGGGCGGAATGGCAGGGCCCGGCACAGCCGACGGCGGACGATCAGAAGAGCGCCCGCGCCGCCCAGACCCGTCTCGAGCTCGGCTTGTCGTCGCTGTCCGACGAGGCCGGGCTTCTCGGCCGCGACTGGGAAGAGACGGCCGCGCAGATCGAGCGCGAGATCACGGTCCTCGACCGGCGGAAGATCCCGCACCCCTTCGGGCGGACGATGGGCGGCGCCGGCGCGAACGCGCCTCAGCCGGACATCGAGCCCGTTCGAGTGAAGAAGAGCACGTGATGGCTGAGATGATCGACTGGTGCGAGCGCGCCGCCAAGCTTCGGCAGGTCGAGATGGCTCTCCTGTCGGGCGAGATGATTACCGAAGCGCGGTTCGGGTCGGACATGACCCGGTTCGCGGGCGCATCGCTCGGTGAGGTGACCAAGGCTCTGAACGAAGCCCTTCGCCAATGCGCGATCTCGCGCGGCGAGAAACCGGCCCGAACCCGCTTCGCGATGAGCGGGCGGATGACGCGTCCCTACTGAGGTTCCCATGGCAGCCATTCTGGAAGACGGCGTGCTTCGGCTGTCCGGCTATGTCGGCGAGTACTACTACGAAGACGGCTTCACCTCCGCCGACGTGGTGTCCGCGCTGTCGCAGATCGACCCGGGCTCGGACCTGACCGTTCACGTCAACTCACCCGGCGGGATCGCCTACGAGGGCGCGGCGATCCATGCCGTGCTCTCCGCACGCCGCGGCGTCACCGATGTCGTGGTCGAGGGTGTCGCCATGTCGGCGGCGTCGCTGATCGCGATGGCGGGTGCAACCGTCACCATGTCCGCCGGCGCCGTGATGATGATCCACGATCCCAGCGGCTTCACGTTCGGGACGTCGGACGAGCACACGAAGACGATCGCCGGTCTCGAGGCGCTCGCCACGGCCTACGCCCGCGTCTACGCGGACAAGTCGGGCAAGTCGGTCGACGAATGCCGCGAGATCATGAAGGCCGAGACCTGGTTCACGCCGGAGCAGGCCGTGGCCGCCGGCTTCGCCGACGAGACCACCGAACGCAAGGCCGAGCCGGTGGCCGCCTTCGACTACCGCGTCTTCGCCAATGCGCCGCGCCGGCTCGTCGCCATGGCGAAGAAGAAGGACTGGCGTCTCCCCGACGCCGAAACGCGCCCCGCCCCGCAGGCCACCGGCCCCAGCCCAACGAAGGAGACCTCCATGACGGAGAAGGAACGGGCGGACGCATTGTCCGCCGAACTCGAGACCCTGAAGGCGACGATGAGCACGTCTGCAACCGCCGCGGTGACCGCCGATCGCGAACGGCGCGCTGCGATCATGGCGCTGCCGGAGACCGCGGGCCGTGAGCCGCTCGCCGAGCACTTGTACGCCACCGGCAAGACGGTGGACGAGGCCAAGGCGACGCTGGCGGTGTCGGGCAAGACGACCGCTGCCGGCGACACGCCCGCCAACGACGCCACCGAGCATCAGAACCGCCGGCTCAACGGTGACGGTCTCAGCGGTCAGCCCACCGCCCGCTTCACCCCCGGCAATGGCGCACCGTCGCTCGTCGCCACCATGCGCAAGCAGCTCGGCAAGGAGCCCGTCTGATGCCCAACCCCGTCATTCTCGAAGGCCGGTACCCCAGCGACTGGCTGAAGGCCGTCAGCCACGTCAGCGGCTTCTCCTACGAGGAGGTGATCGTCGCTTCCGGCGCCGGCAAGGTGCAGACCGGAACCGTCCTCGGGCAGGTCACCGCCACCGGCAAGTTCAAGCCGGTGACCGTCGCCGCCACCGACGGCAGCCAGGTCGCCAAGGGCATCCTCCTCAACACGGTCGACGCGACCGGTGCGGACGCCCCCGCCGTGATCGTCGCCCGCGAGGCCATCGTGGTCATGCAGGGGCTGCTCTACGGCGCCGACGTCGACACGCCCGCCGAACGGCTCGCCGTCCAGAACGCGCTTCGTGCGCTCAACCCGCCGATCCTTGCGCGCGAAGGAGCCTGATCGATGAACCCCATTCTCGACATCTTCGGCAACTCGGTGTTCTCGTCGACGTCGCTGACGCAGGCCATTAACATCGTCCCGAACGATTACGGCAGGATCCGCGAGCTCGGACTGTTCGTCGATGAGCCGATCGCCACGACCAGCGTCGCCGTGCAGTTCTCGAACGGCACGCTGAACCTCCTGCCGACACGCGAGCGCGGCGCGCCGTCCTCGCTCGGCATGCCCGAGAAGCGCGGCGTTCGTCAGTTCGGCGCCTTCCACATCCCTCACGACGACTTCGTGCGGGCGGACGACGTCCAGAACATCATCGCCCGCACCGCTGCCGACCAGGTCCTCGAGGCCGTCATGTCGGTCGTGACCCGCAAGGAAGCGGTGATGCGGCGCAAGCACGCCATCACGATCGAGCACATGCGGATGGGGGCGCTGCGCGGCGAGATCCTCGACAGTGACGGCTCGTCGCTGCTGAACCTGTTCACCGCCTTCGGCGTGACGCAGAAGTCCGTCGACTTCACGCTCGGCACGGAAGCGACGAACGTCAAGGCGAAGGCCCGCTCGGTGGTCGCCTACATGGAAGACAACCTCATGGGCGAGGTGATGACCGGCATTCACGTGCTGGCGTCGCCGGAGTGGTTCGAGAAGTTCATCGGCCACAAGAGCGTCGAGGAGATCTACAAGTACTACGACGGGCAGAACAATCCGCTGCGCCAGGACGTGCGTCGCGGGTTCCCCTTCCACGGTCTGACGATCGAGGAATACCGGGGCTCGGCGCAGTACCTGCAGGAAGACGGCACCTACGCGAACCGCCGCTTCGTTCCCGCCGGCGAGGCCATCGCCTTCCCGATTGGCACGACCGACACGTTCACGACGTACTGGGCGCCGGCGGACTTCATGGACACGGTCAACACGTTCGGCGAGCAGATCTACGTCCGCCAGGCGGTCGATCCGGAGTTCCAGCGGTACGTGAAGCTGCACTCGCAGTCGAACCCGCTGCCCCTCGTGAAGCGTCCCGGGCTTCTCGTCCGCCTCACCTCCAGCAACTGAGGATCGTTCGATGCAGGTCAGAAACAACGAGTCGGGCAAGATCGAGACGATGCGCTTTGGGCCGGCGCAGGACGCCGTCAGCGCCGGCACCCATACGATCGTGAACGTCGACGAGAGCGGCAAGCCGAAGCGCGTGCTGACCCTTGCCGAGATGTCGAAGGATCAGCTGCTCGCGACGGCGACGAAGCGCGGCGTCGAGGTGAGCCCGTCGGCGACCAAGGCCGAGATCCTCGCGGCGCTGCAGCCCGAAGGCTGACCCGCCATGCCTATCCGCGGGGCCCACGGCGATGTCCGTGCCGAGGTCAGTGCGGCCGTCGACCGCGCGTTCGCCGAGCCGGTCGAGATCGCCTTTCTCACCAAGGGGCGTGCGGATCCGGCGAAGCCTCCTTCCAGCATCATGGCGGTGCTGCGCACCGGCGGGGGCGAGGAGGGGAACCTCACCGGCGGGACGGCGCAGGACTGGCGGACGCGGATCGCGTCGGGGAAGGCCGAACTGCACATCGATCTCGCGGCGTACCCGGCCACCGGCGTGCGGCTCGGCGATCGTATCCGCGCCGTCAGCCGGCGGGGCAAGCCCTGGTTCGAGATCCTGCGCATCGATGATCGCGGCGACACCCGCCTCGTTCTGATCCTCGGCGAAGTCTGATGGAGGCCACATGAGCATTGCTCGCATCGCCCTGCGCATCGCCGCCGTCGAGGCCATCAAGGGGCGGACGGACGTTGGGACGAACGTTCTCGACAGTCCGAACGGCGCCCTCGACATCCAGGCCAACGGCGAGCTGCGGACCGAAGAGGACAAGCCCTTCGTCTCCGTCTTCACGGACGAGGGCGTCGCCGAGTCTATCTCGGGTCGCGGCTTGCTCGAGAACGGCGTGTGCGTTCTCGTCATCGAGGCCGGGATCTCGGTGGCGATGACGCAGACGAACGATCTCGGGGAATCGGTCCTTGCGATCGGCGTCCCCGCATCCGACCGCGGGTTCGAGTTCACGTTGGGCCTGCTGCATCGGCAAGTCTGCGACGCACTGATGGACCCCGACAATCCCTGGGGCGAGATCTGGCGCGGATTGGCGAACCGCATCATCAAGATCGAGGTCGGTTCCAAGCGCACCTCAACCGACGGGCAACGCCTGGCAGGGCATCAGGCTCGGATTTGGGTCGATCTCGTGAACGATCCGGCCCGCGGGGAACCGATCGACCCGGCGGCGCCGATCGGTCAGTTTCTCACGGCGCTCGCCGCCAGCGAAGATCCCGACAACCGTGTCTTCGCCGCCAAGCTACGGCAGGTGGTCGGCGGCGACGTCGATCTCGACTGGAAGGCGCACCAGCGCCGATACGGCATGACGCGCGCGGCGCTTCTCGCCATTGGCCTCGGTCCGGTCGAACAGGATGAGGACCGTTCGACACCGGCTCTGACGGCCGTGGAGCATGACGTGCGGCAGGTCGCACCGTGAGCTACGACCACGATCTCGCCGAACTGCGCGCCGAGATCGAGTCGCTTCGCACCATCGTCTCGAACCTGCTTCGCCCCGGCACCGTGTCCAAGGTCGACAAGGCGAAGGGCTACCGGCTGCAGCTCGGCAAGGATGGCGAGGGAAACCCCTACCTGTCGCCGTGGCTGCCGCATCCGGAGACCGGCAAGACGAGCGTGCCGCTGAAGGTCGGGCAGATCGTCGGGCTGATGAGCCCGACCGGCGACCCGCAGCAGGGCTTCCTGCTACGCGGCGGCTATTCGGATGGGCACAAGAGCCCGAACGAGAACATGGACGCGAACGTCTTCGAAGACGCCGGCGTGCGGATCGAGGTGGCCGGCGGCAAGCTGACCATCTCGGCTGGGGGGCTCACCCACACGATCTCCAGTGACGGCGTCACGACCCGGGTCGGCGGTGTCGGCCACACGGTCTCCGGCGACGGCGTCGCGACGACCGGCGGCGCGATCACCCACGACGAGAAGAACATCGGCTCGTCGCATCGTCACGGCGGCGTCGCCCGCGGCGGCGCGCTGACCGATCCACCCGCATAGCCCGAGGAGGCGTCATGGATTTCGACCGACGCACCGGCGCGAGGATCTCCAACTACGAGAGCGCTGTGCAGTCGGTCAAGATCCTGTTCTTCTCGCAGGTCGGGGAGCATGTGCTGCTGCGCGAGTTCGGCGCCGGTCTCCTCGAACTGCTCGGCCGCAAGCTGACGCCGCGCCTGTTCGCCACCTTCATGCTGCTGATGGCGGCGGCGATCGACCTCTGGGAGCCTCGCTTCCGAGTTCGGCGCATCATCCCCGGCGGTACCGTCGATGCCATTCGCCAAGGCCAGGCGGCGTTCGCGATCGAAGTGGACTTCCGCCCGAACGCCCATCTCGGCGACGACACGGTCGAGAGCGTCCAGACCCTCGGCCTCTGGTTCGGCCGCACACCGCGGATCACGACATGAGCACGCCGACCACGATCGATCTCACCCGCGTGCCGCTGCCGGGCGCGATCGAGACCTTCACGCCGGCGCAGCTGCGCGCCGCCTTCATCGCCCGCTTCCTTGCCGCATGGGACGAGGAGCGGGCCCGCGACGCGACGCTGCCGGCCTTCACGATCGGCGAGCTCGAGGCGAACCCGGTGGCGGTTGTCGGTCGCGCCTCGACCTATCTGCGGGTCGGTGACCGCCAGCGGGTGAACGACGCGCTGCGCGCCCTGTTCGCGACGACGGCCAAGGGCACCAACCTCGACGCGCTCGTCGCGCGTCAGAACGTCCAGCGCCTCGTGCTGCTGCCGGCGACAGTGAACGCGCCGGCGGTGATGGAGGGCGACGACGCGCTGCTACGCCGCTACCTGCTGTCCTTCGATCGGCCCTCGGCGGGCTCGGAGGGCGCCTACCTCTTCGCCGCGTTCACGGCGTGGCCGCAGATGGGCGACGCGCGCGTGAACGGTCGTGCGGTGCATGGTCGGCGCGGCGACACCGACGTGGTGATCATTGGGCCCGGCGGGCGTCTGCCCACCTCGGAAGAGCGCCGCGCGGTGTCCGCCGCATGCCTCGCCGCCGACGTGCAGCCGGAGGCGGTCAGCGTTTCGGTGATCGTGGCCCGGCGTGCCGAGTATGCCGCAAGGCTGCTGGTGGAGATCCCGAACGGCCCCGACGCGGCCCTCGTCGAGGCGGACGTCATTGAGCGGGTCACGGGCGCGACTGCGGCGCGCACGCTGATCAAGGCGGAGATCCCTGCCGGGTTCCTGCCCGGTGTCGCCTACGGGCCGAACGTCATCAAGGTGCGCGACCTCGCGCCGGTCTCGATCGCGCCCGACCCTTACACGGTGCCGGTCATGACGAGCCTGACGGTGACCGTTGTGGTGCGGCCGTGACGAACGCACGCGACATCCTCTACCGCGAGGCAGGACCGTTTGAGCGCGCACTGGCGAAGGCCCTGTCCGACACGCTGCCCGTGCCGCTCGTCGAGCTGCTCGACCCGAGCCGGACGCGTGTCGAGTATTTGCCGTTCCTCGCGGCCCACGAGAGCGTCGATCTCTGGTTCGACGACTGGTCGGAAGCGCGCAAGCGGCGGATGGTGGACGAGGCGCTGCACCTGGCGGCGTTGAAGGGCACGCGCGCGGCGATCGCGGTGTTCCTGCCCTACGTCGATGCCGAGGTGATCGAGCGGGTGTCCTACCCGCGTCGCTTCGTGATCGGGCGCTCGGCGCTCGGCCTCCAGCCCATCGGGCACCAGCCGTTCACGGCGCACCTTCTGGTCCGCGTGCCACTCCGGCGCCCGGCCAACGCGATGATCATCGGCCGATCCGCGATCGCGCGGGCCGGCCTGCGAACCCTGGATCAGACCCCGCTTCGCCGCGTCGAGCGCGCCATCGTCGTCGCGAAGGCGCCGGAAACCCTGATCTCCGTGAACTACGGACACCGCCGCCCCGTCACGATCGACGACGGCTTCCCGCTCGACGGCACCTTCCTGCTCGGCGGCTACCTCCATCGAAAGAGGCTCTGAATGAGCAAGCGCGTCCTGTTCAACGAGGCCGAGATCGCCGAGCCGGGCGATTTCGACGATGCCGCGCTGTTCCCGACCGATGCCGTCGACAGCCTGATCGACGACGCGATCGCCTATCCCGCACACTGGGCGGCGATGACGGTCTCGGCCACGGCGAACAGCCAGGAAGTGCGCGTCTCGGCCGGGCGCTACTTCGAAGGCCGGGTCGTCTATGAGCTCGACGCGTCGGTCGACGTGAACCTCCTGACGCAACTGCCCACCGTGGCGTCGGACGAGCGCTGGGTCGCGCTGATCCTGCGGGGCTCGGTCGAGACGCTGGCCGAGAATCGCGCGTTCGAGACGTCCACCGATCCCGAGGTGTCGACGCCGGTGGTGCGCTCGGTGCCGAAGGTCGAGGCGCGACGCCTCGGCATCGTGGTGCAGCAGGGGCTTGCCACGCCAGCGCCGGCGCAGAAGCCGGTGGTCGCGGAGACGGACTGCTGCATCGCCTTCGTACGGCTGAAGTCGTCGGGCGTGCAGGAGATCGTCACAGGCGAGGGGTGGCGGGTCAAATCGCTCTACGAGGTCGAGGGCCGTGTCACCGCGATCGAGGTGAACCTGTCGGCGCTGTTCCGGCGCACCTCCGCGCTGGAGACCGATCTCGCGGCGCTCGCCGCCAAGTTGAACGGCCTTCCCGTCCCGCGGCCCGAGATCATCCGCCAGATGCGCCGCGACATCGCCGCGCTGCGCATCAAGGGCGACGTGCCCGAGGGCGCGCGCTCCGACTTCTACGATCCCGGCCTCGTGCCGGATCAGTGGGATTTCGGGCAGGTCGCCGGCTACACCGCGCAGTTCCGCGTTCGCGAGGGGGTCCAGTTCCCCTACTCGAACGTCAAGATCGAGCGCATGGAGGTCGTCGGCGAGGACAATCCGCTGATCAACTTCCGCGGTCGGCGGATGATGCCGGCGTGGGACGAGATCCTGCGCATCGAGAACACCGGCTCGGGTGGAACGCGCGACATCTCCTCGGTGGTGCACTCGGTCGTGACCGCGATCCAGCGCACCGTGGCCATGTCGAGCGTCTCCTACGGCCCGACGATCAACGTCTGCGAGAACGCCGCCGAGTGGTCGGCGGTGGGGCAGGCGGCCCATGCCGGGTCGTCCTTCAACGCCAACGGCGCGGCCTACCAGACGGTCGGTCTCGTGGTCGACAACGGCTACACGCCGGACGGCTACGTTCCCGGGCACCAGGTCTTCGCCGTCCAGCAGATCCAGCACCATTCTTGGACCGAGACCTACTGGGACTACATCACCGAGACCTTCGGCTTCAACGGCTCGGTCTACGGCCAGACCTTCCTCGTCGCCAACCCGATGATCGCGACCTCGGTCGAGATCCAGTTCACGAAGATCGGGACGGAAGGCGGGGTGAAGCTTGCGCTCTGCGAGACCGATCCGACCGGCGCGCCGGTGGTCGAGCGGGTGCTGGCCTGGGCCGAGAAGACCCCGACCGAACTCGCCGCCGGCGGGACGGGCTGGAAGAAGTTCGCCATCCCCATGACGTTCCTGACGCCGGGTCGGCGCTACGCGTGGTTCACCGTCACCACGGGCAACCACCAGCTTCAGGGCTCGACCGCGAACCGGTTCACCGGCGGCACGTCCTTCCGGCTGACGGACGGGGCCTGGGCGCAGGGCGACCAGGACTTCGACTTCAACTTTCGGGTCAACGCGGCGCGCTTCCGCCATGCGCGCACGGTGGTGGCCTTCAAGCCGATCACGCTCGACGGCGGCATGACCGAGTTCCGGCTGTTCTATCCGAACTGGGTACCGGGCGGCACGAAGCTCGAATGGGAGATCCGGCCCTTCTACGGGAACGGGGTGGATTCGGACTGGGTGAAGCTCGAGCCGAAGGATCCGAACCCGTTGTCCGGGCTACCGGCGCTGGTGGAGCTGCGCTGCACGATGCTCGCGACGCAGGATCTCGGGCCGATGATCGAGCTGACCGACAAGGCGACGGTCCTGACGGCCCGCGTCGGCAACGTGCTGCAGGCGATCACGAAGGTGCTGAACCTCGGGCTGACCACCACGACGTTCCAGACCCTGACCTATCTCGACGACTTCAACGACGACATCCACAACTTCAACCCGCGCATCATGGCCGGGGCCGCGGCGAACGCCATCGGCACGACGCTTATCGCGCCAGACGTCTCGACGGTGACGGTGCTCGACCGACCGGAGCACGTGGCCGTGCTATCGACCTACACAGTGCCGGCAGGAACGCGGTTCGTTCGGCTGGCGCCGGGCGGCAACACGACGTCGATCACCGACATCTTCTTCATCCAGAACATCGCGGGCTTCGCGCTCTAAGGACCGTTTCCCATGGCAAAGACCGCCAACGCCTACGACGAAGAAACCATCTTTCGCGTGAAGCTCATGCGCCCCGTCACCTATCGGGGCGCACCGCTCACAGCCCTGCCGGTCCACCAGATGACGGGGCGGGCGCTGAACGCGATCGTTGCGCAGGAGGGTGCGGATGTCGTCGACACTGCCGAGCCGCGCTAACGGCTATGCCGTCGCCCTGAAGCAGCCCGCCACGCGGGAGTTCTTCGAGGCGTTCCTGTCCAGCATTCACGCCCGCCTCGTCGCGCTCGAGCTCACCGAGGCGGACTACCAGTCCGCCATCGACGCCATCACGACGCAGGCGCTGGCGATCGTCTCGGCGAACATCACCGACGAGGTCGAGGCGCAGCGCGACAATCTCGCTGCCATCAAGGTAGCGGCCGATGCGATCATCGCCGAGGTCGCAGCGATCCAGGCGAGCGGTATCGCCGCAACCGGCGTGCGCATTGCGGCGATCGATGGGCTCGACGCCGCGAACGCTCAGGTCGCCTTCGCGAAGATCATCGTAGCGCTCGGACTGAAGGCGAACGCCGCCGACTTCACGACCCTCGCCAACACGCTCACTGGGCGCGTCGACAACGCCATCGCAGCGATCGACACCCGCGCCCTCCTCTTGAGCCAAGCACTCGCACTGACGGGAACCCGCTGACATGGCGAAGAGCAACCTTGCGATCTACACGCAGAACAAGCGGACCAGCACCGCCATCTGCACGGCGGCCAAGACGACCTACAACGATGCTGCAAACGCCGTCCTGATCCACACGGCGGGCGCGGATGGCGACCTCGTCCGTCGCATCACGGCAGTACCGCGCGCCACTGTCACGGCCACGCAGTTGCAGCTCTATCGATCGACGGATGGGGGCACGACGTTGATCCTGTGCGGGTCGGTCCTAATGCCGGCCTACACGATGTCGCAGACCACCGCCGTCCCGGTGACGGACTTCGGCATCAACTTCGCGCAGCCGCTCGGTCTCGCTCCGAATGAGCGGCTCTATGTCGGCATTGGCGTGGCTCTGGCGGCGGGCATTGCCTTCACCGTCGAGGCCGAAGGTTTTGTGGCGGGGGTTCCGTAATGTTCGGAGCAGCGCCGACCTACGATCAAGGCGCCAGTCCTCGGGGGTCGAATGGGGCAGCGCCAGTCTTTAAACCGATCACCGTTATTGTGACAAGTAGCACCACCTTCAACATTCCATTGGGTGCAACAAAAATCAAGAAGATCGAGTGTGTTCAAGCTGGAGAAGACGGTCTTTTAGGTAGTGTTGGCACTCCGTCTAGTTGCCGTGGAGGAAAAGGCGGTGACTATTCGTTGGCAGAAGACATCCCGGTTACAAGTGGCTCCATTACCGTCATAGTCGGCCTAAGCAATCTCGCTCACTCATCCGCTTCAATGGGCGACAAAATCTTGTGTACGAGTGCGGTTCCGACCCACCTCGGGGGGCAAGGCGCTCTCGGCGGCCAAAATGGCAACCCAGCCATTCCCGGCGGGTCGGGTAATGGGGGTGCGACGGGAGGACAATCTGGGTCCGGCGGTGGAGGAGGAGGAGCGGGCGGACCGTTTGGCGGCGGTGGAGGGGCTGGATCTACCAACGGCAACGATTCAGCCACCCGAGGAGGGAATTCCGCAACCGGAAAGCTTGGCGGGACTGGGGGCGGTTTCGAGTATACCAACTACAACCGAGGAGGTGGCGGTGGTGGAGGTGGTGCCATTACGGCCGGCTCAAACGGCACGTTGCCAACGCAAGCCTCATCGGGGGCAGGCGGCCGAGGTGGCGATGGGGGAGCACAGGGAGTGATAGACCCCTACGTTTTCCCTGGCGCAGCGCCTTCGGCAGGTAGCGGTGGAGGGACCGGCGGAGGGTCAGGCCCGGGTGGCGGAGGTGGCGGCGCACCCGGTGGCGGAGGTGGTGGTGCCGCGACCGGGTCCGGTTATCCCGGCGCATCCAGTTCTGGTTTCGGAGCGCGTGGCGAAGTCCGTTTCCTGTTCACTTGAGGAACCATCATGTTCTACTCGCGCATCACTCTTTCGACGCTCGTGGCTCTGCAGCCTGAAGCACTGCCCGCCGCGCTCGTCGGGCTCGACAACGCTACGCTCGCCGACCTTCCCGCCGCGCTCGACCCGGTTCCCGCTGAGTTCGATGGCGTCGGCTACTGGCCGGCGGCGATCGTCTATCTACCAATTGACGGGCGCTTGCAGACGGTTGGCGACGGGTTCGACATTGTCGCCGATGGCGCAAGGAAGACCATCACCGCGACGGCGCGCATCCGCGACCTGACTCCCGACGAGATCGCGGCGTTGCCGCCGGTGCCAATGCCCGACCCGTACGCCCATTTCATCCCGGCCGCGCTGTTCCGGCAGCGCGCGGAGAAGATGGGCATCTGGGAAGACCTCGCCACCTTCCTCGCGCAGAGCCCGCCGCTCTGGATGAAGGTGCTGACGCTGGAGCGCGGGCTCGACCCCGAATTCCCCGATCTCATCGCGGGCTTCGACCAGATGAACATTCCGCAGCCGGTGCGAGCCTTCCTGCTGGCGCATCCGTCCGAGGGCGTGCCCGACATTCCCGAGGGAGGGTTCGGTGATTGACCTGCCGGAAATGCTGTCCGACCTGCGGGACGACGACGTGCTGCTCGTCTTCCGCAACCGCGAGATCCACACGCGCCGGAAGGCGGCGCGCGTCACCTGGGCGATCCTGAAGGCGGCGGTGCTCTCCAGCGTCGCCGCCATCGAGGGGCCGCCCGGACGGGATGGCTCGCCCGGCCGCGACGGTCTGCCGGGCAAGGACGGCGGGCAGGGATTGCCCGGTCGGGACGGCACTGCGGGGAAGGATGGGGCCGCGGGCAAAGACGGAGGAGCCGGACCGCAAGGTGCCCCCGGCAAAGACGGCGCCGCCGGGAAGGATGGCACACCCGCCGCGGTGACGCTGGGCGCCCTCATCGTCGGCGAGACCATCCCGCTCGCGATCGGCTCCGGCATTCGCCGCGTCACCGTGACGACGCCCTCCGCGTGGGGCATCGCAGTCGGGCAGAACCTGCTGGCCTTCGCGACGGCCGTCCCGGGCCCGCTCTATGCCGTCCACGACGCGATCGCGATGGGGAAGGACACGATCTCGGTCGGGGTCTCGACACCGGCCCTCGCCTTGGCGTCGACCTACGCCATCCCTTGCCGCATCGCCCGCGTCGGCGGCTGACGCCATGGACTGGTGCACGGGCTTCCCCGAGACCTGGGGCGGCGTGGACATCGCGCCGTGCTGCCGGGCCCACGATCTCGCCTACGAGACCGGCGCGCCAAAGATCGCCGCCGACCTCGACCTCGCGGCGTGCTTCGCCACCACCACCGGCGACGGCGTTACCGCGCTGGCCGTGCTCGCCGCCGTGCTCGTCCTCGGCGGGCCCTTCTACCTGCGCGCTTGGCTTCACCGTCGGCGCCGCTGACACGACGCATGTGGGAATCGGGAGAGGCCACACATCTACCGGTTGTTTCTTCCCGCTGAGCCCGTAAGCTTCGGCGATCACGGTGGGGGCAAAGATGCTGCGGCTGACGACACTGATACTGCTAACTGGTCTATCGACGGCACAGGCTGCCCAAGGCTGGATCACGAAGGTCGAGGACGACGTGTTCAGCGACAAGAAAAGCGCGACGATGCTCGGTTTTACTCCGAGCGGTGACAGCGTCTACATCGAATGCGACGGCGACCACGAACTCGAATTTGCCGTTCTCAGCAAATCCGAGGACAAGAGCCCTGGGGTTCCCGGCATTCTGGTCGTCAAGATCGACGGTGGGGAGGCGCTTCGGTTCACCGCTGCCTCATACGCGCACAATGACGAATACGTGGGCTTCAAGAACGAAGACCAGGAGCAGATCCGCTCTCTCGTGAAGGCCATCGGTCAAGCGAACAAGGCGGCGCTGTTCGGTTTGCAGATACCCATCGTCGACATCAAAGCTTCGCTCAACCCGGGCGTCAAAGGGTCGAGCAAGGCCGCTTCACAGTTCTTGGAAGCCTGCACAGACTGACGCTTCTCTACCCAGAAACATGACAACGAGGCCCGGCACCCACCGGGCCTTTTTCTTTGCCCCGAAGGGATGACCCATGACCGCACCGAATTTCGGTATGACCTTCTCGCGCCCGAACTCCGAGCCGGTGCCGGTGACGGGGGCGGACTTCTCGAAGATGTGGCTGATCGAGGCCTCGGCTGACGCGGACGCCACCGTGTTTCCGATCGGCCAAGAGGTTCGGTTTTCGTCCTCGGACGAGACGAAAGTAGCCAAGCTCGGTACCGGGCCGCTGCGCGATGCCGTCGCCGGGATCAATTCGCAGCTGACCGGTCTGAACGTCGGCGCCGACGTCATCGTGTCCCGCATCGCGGAAGGAGCGAACGTCGCGGCGACCTGCGCGAACATCGTGGCCGCGCTGCAGCGGGCGGGATCGGTGCCCGCGCTTGTCGACGCAACGCCCCGCCTCGTCTGGTGCGGGCGAACCGCCTGGCGCGCGGATGCCGACACGGTGAACCCCGTGGTGGCCGCTCTGCCGGAGGCACTCGAAAAGCTGCTGGCGATCGCGGTGGTCGATGTGGACGACACGTCGTCCGCCAATGCGATCGACGCGCGAGAGACCATGAGCTCGCAGCGCCTCATGCCGGTGGGCGTGGCGGCGCGCGTCTACGAGGGCGAGACGCTCGTGACGCGCCCGATGGGCCCGCGCATTCTCGGCCTCTTCGCCCGCGTCGACAACGAGAACGGCGGTCGCCCCTTCGATCCGATCGCGAACCGGGCGATCTACGGGCTCGCCGGTCTCAGCCGTCGGATCCCGTTCTCGCTCCTCGACGGCTCGACCGAAGGCCAGCAGATGCTGGACGCCGAGGTGTCGATCGTCGTGCCGGGGCAGGTCAACGTCGACGGTGCCGCGGCGAGCGGCGGCTTCACCTTCATCGGCACCGACAACACCGACACGGGCGAACTCTGGAAGCAGATCCATCAGGTGCGCGGTGCCGACCTGATTACGGTCGAGGTGATCCAGATCACCCGCGAGTTTCTCGGCCGCAAGATCACGGTCGACATGGTCGAGGCCTACGTCAACTCGCTGCTGTTCAAGCTTCGGGACCACAAGGCGGCCGACGACATCCTCGGCTACAATCGCAAGGTCTTCATCCCCGACCAGAACTCGCCCGAGAACATTCGTCTTGGGCGCCTGAAGCTCGATCTCGGCATCGAGCCGGCGCCTTCGTTCAAGCGCGCCGACGTCGCGATCCACCGCTACCGCCCCGCGGTCGAAGGCCTGATCTCCGAAATCGTCGCGCGCCTCGGCACCGTCGCCTGACGGCGGCGCGTCACCCTTCCTCGTCCTGATCGCAGCGCCCCGTTCGCCGCGTCCCTTCGGAGCATTCCATGGCCCAGCAGCCCCTTCTCCTCCTCGAGGCGGTCGACGTCCGCCGCGCGACGCAGGTCGGCACCTCGCGCGCCAACACGATCTCGACGCTGACGATTCCGACGATCACGTTCGTCGAGGCCGAGCACAATCCCGGCGGCGGCATCATGGCCGTAAATTATCTCCAGCGCCGCATCGAGGCGCTGGAGCCGGCCTTCACGTCGAAGGGGCTCGATCGCGACGTGTTCCGCGGCATGGGCGTGCGCGACGCCTGGACGTTCGCCTCGGCGTACCGGAACAAGGATACCGGCGTCGCGGTGCCGGCGCGGGGCATCATCGAGGGCGCCATCAAGCAGTGGGAGCCCGACGAGAGCGACCCGGCCGAGTTCGCCGGCTGCAATCACATGTTCGCCGAGGTGACCCACTTCGAGTTCCGCCTCGGCGACGAGGAGTGGATCTACTTCGACGCGAAGGAGCGGGTCGCGCGGTTGATGGGCGTCGACCTCTTCGCCGACGTTCGCGAGGCGCTGGGCGCCTGATGGACCTCGCCGCGCTTTCGGACCCCGAGGACAGCGAAGAGCAGCGCGCCCGCCTGCGGGCGTCTGCCGATCGGGACGCTTCGGTTTTGGCGACGTTCGCGAACGACGGATCTGTCGTCATCGAGCCGAGCGGCGGGTTGGAGACCGAATCGGCTGATCCGCTGGCACCGGTGGAGCCCATCCCGCCCGAGCCCGTCGTGACGTATCGCGGTCGGGCAGTTCGGACGACCGTGCGGCTCAGGTTCCCGTTCGACATCGAGGGGATCAAGGTCCGCTCTGTCTCGATGGTCCCGCCGACCTTCGCCGATGTCGAGGCGCTCACGGCCGGGCGCATCTCCGAGCTGGAGATGTTCGCCCGCATGTGCGGGCTGCCCGTCATGGTCCTTCGCGCCATGCGCTGGCCGGATGTCGAGACCGTCACGCTGTTCGCCCGCCATCTCGCCCCGGACTTGCAGCGCGGATAGCGCACCGGCCCTTCGCCTCCGCGCTGACCATGAATGGATCCAACGCTCGCCATGGCCCGACTTTCTTCCGAACTCGTCCTCAGCCTGACCGACCGCGTCAGCGGCCCGGCCGCCGGCGTGGGGCGGTCCCTGAACAAGCTGAAGCGCGATCAGCACGGGTTGGCGCAATCGTCGCGCATGACGGCGGACAGCGCGCGCGAGATGGGCCGGGCGCAGAGCCTGATGCTGGCCGGCGCATCGCGCGTTCTGGCGCCGATCGCCGGCGCGGTTTCCGCGTCTCAGGTCATTTCGACCGCGGCCGACTTCGAGACGGCGCTGACCAACATCCAGAAGAAAGCGGGTGCAACCGCGGTGCAGACGGCGAAGCTCGGCGAGGAGATCAAGGCGCTCGCGACGTCGGGCGAACTGGCCGTTCCCATCGAGGAGATCGCTGCGGCCTACGAGCGCGGCGCCGCCGCCGGCATTCCGCTGGACGAGTTGCGGGCGTTCGCTTCGCTCTCGGCGAAGGCGGCGGACGCCTTCGAGATGAGTGCGACCGACGTCGCCAACGCTTCGGCGGGTTTCACCAACGTGCTGAAGGTGCCGCGCGCCGAGATGGAGCGCTACTTCGACCTGATCAACGGTCTGGCCGATTCCGGCATCGCGGACGAAAGTGGCATCGTCGACTACATCGACCAGGCTGGCGCGATGGCGAAGACCTTCGGCCTGTCGGCGCAGGAGACCGCCGCGTTCGGCGCGGCGCTCGCGAACCTCAAGGTCTCCGCCGCCAAGGGCGCGACGGCGACGAATGCGATCTTCACGCGTCTGATGGCGCCGGACGCGCTCTCCGGCGACGCCCGCGAGGCCTACTACCGGCTGATCAAGGACGACAAGAAGTTCAAGAAGCAGTTGGCGAGCGGGAAGGCCGACGAGGCGTTCGTTGGCGTTCTGGATTCTCTGCGCGCCATGAACAAGGAAGCCCGCACCGGCGTCATCGTTGAGCTGTTCGGTCAGGACCATCTCGACGTCATGACGCAGATGGTCGAGGGCGCCGACGAACTGAAGCGCAACCTCGCCTATGCGGCTGGGACCGACTGGTTCGGCTCGCTGGACAAGTCCTACAAGCTGAAGCTCGACGACTTCTGGTCACAATGGCAGCTTCTGAAGAATGATCTGGCGACGGCCGCGATCGATGTCGGCACCGCCGGCATGCCGGTGCTGAAGGCAGGACTGCAGGGTGCGCGAGATCTGATCGGGCAGATCCGTGATGGCATGACCCAGTTGGAAATGCAGATCGACTGGTCGCAGGTCGACGCCGCGAAACTCGCGGTCGGCGATCTTGGCGAGCAGCTGCGCACGACGCTCGGAATGGACACCAGCGGCTCGACGCTCGGCGAGTTCTTTCGCGACTTGGCGAAGGTCATCGACGGCATCGCCGCCACAACGCGCTATGTCAGCCGGGAACTTGCCGACGTCACAGAGTTTGCCCGCGATCCCATTGGCTACATGAAGAAGCCGATGACCGACGAGCGCCTTCGTGCCGCCGGCATCACGCCGATGACGGACGAGCGCCGTGCCGAAATCGAGCGCGAACGGCAGCAGAATCGGGACCGGGAGGTTATCGATCGTCGCGGCCGGATGGGCAGTTCGAACCGTATCGACGCCGTTCAGGCTCGCATCCATGCCGCCGCCAACGGCGAGCTTGGCGCCGTGACGCCGCCGGCGGAACGCGGCGGACGTATCGAGCGAGCCGTTCGTCCGTTCGCTCCGCCTATGCCAGCAGCTGTTCCGGCTCCCGTTTTCGACGGTCCGTTGGGCCGATCGACGGGTGCGGTCGCCCTTCCGACGCCTCGCCCCGACATAGTCGGACCGGTGACGCGCGAAGGGGAGGCTGCTGCGCTCAAGGCGAAGGAGTTGGCTGCGCGCATCATCGAGGCCTTCAGCGTGACGGCCACCCCGCAGATCAACAGCGCATCACTCGACACCTTCATCTCGAAGGTGCGGACGGCGCGCTCCGAGCTGGACGCTCTGAACGCGCAAGGTGCGCGCGGCGGCCGTGTCGGCCGCGCCGACTATTCCGGACTGCACGAGGACATCGAAAACTGATGCTGATCCAGATCGGAGCCGTCCAGCTCGATACGTTTCCCTTCGGTGCCGACACGATCGACCGGACCGCCAGTGCCGACTTCGCGGTGAAGCCGGTCCTCGGCGCCCTGCCGAACCGCGAGTTTATGGGTGAAGGGGACGACGAACTGACGATCTCGGGGCAGCTGCTGCCGCGCAAGATCGGCGGACTGACCGAACTGGAGGCGCTTCACAGCTTCCGCCGCGCCGGCGAGCAGCTGCCGGTGATGCGCGGCGACGGCCGGATGCTGGGATGGTTCGCCATCACGCGCATCCAGGAGGCGCACAAAGATCTGGAGCGGGACGGCGTCGGGTTCACCGTCGAGCATACGATCGATCTCGTTCGCGTCGGGCCGGAAGGTGCCAGCCGGAACCTGCTGGGCACGCTTCTGTCGCTGTTCGGCGCGATGGGGGCCTGACATGCCGAAGACCCTGACCGTGCGCGGCGAGCCGATCCTGCTCGACGCGGTGCTCGCGGCCGAGTTCGGGCCGGCGACGGCGCGCGAGCTGTTGGTGGCGACGCTCGATCTCAACCCGGGGCTGGCCGATGCCGGCCCCGTGCTTCCCGTCGGCCGCACGATCGTGTTGCCCGATCCGCCGGCAGCGGCGCCATCGCGCCGCGTCGTCTCTCTCTTCGGATAGCGCCCATGCCCTGGAAGGTCTCCTGGCGTGTCACGGTCGACGGCCGGGACATGAGCGCGGGCATGCGCCCCTATCTCATCGCGATCAGCGTCTCCGATAAGGATGGAATGGCATCCGATGCGGCGTCGCTGACCTTCGACGACGCCGTGGGTCAGCTTCTCCTGCCGAAGGGCGGGGCGAATGTCGCCATCGAGCTCGACGGCGTGCGCATCTTCGAAGGCGTCGTTGACGGCACACCGTGGGCCCTGACACGCGGTGGCGGCCGGATCCTGTCCGTCAGCGCCAAGGGTCTCGACACCCGCGGTCGCGCGAAGGAAGGCCAGACCTGGCATCTCGACGACGCCACGCTTGACGAGGCGCTGCAGAAGGGTGCGAAGGTGGCGGGTCTCGAGGGGATCACTGTCGACCGCGAGCTCGGCCAGCTGAAGCGGCCCTACTGGTCGCCGCAGGGGGCGTCCTTCCTCGGCTGGGCGCGCCGGCTGGCGGCCGACCACGGCGCGACGTTCAAGGTGCGAGGATCACGCGCCGTGTTCGCCAAGCGCGGACAGGGCGCCTCGGCTGCCGGCGGGGCGATGCCGACCGTGGAAGCGAAGATCCCCGGCAACGTCATCACCGCGCACATCGATCCAGCGCAGGGGCGGCGCGCGTTCAAGGCTGCTCGCGTCCGCTACTTCGATCGAAAGAAAGCGACCTTCGAAGAGAAGGATGTCGAGATCGGTGCCGACGATACGGAGGCGGTGAACGTGCGCCGCTTCACCGCCGCCGATGGCGACGAGGCCGACGCGATCGGGCAGGGGCGCCGGTCCGATGCTGAGCGCGAGCGCGCCACCGGGACGATCGAGATGGATCTCGAACCCGCCGCCCAGGCCGAAGGCACACTGAACCTGACCGGCGCCCGCGCCGGTATCGACGGCTCCTACCGGATCGTCGGCGTGACCCACAAAGCCGATCGCGGCGGCGGCGCGACGACGAGCATCGAGATCAAGCAGCCGCAGGGCGAAGCCGGGAAGGACAGCCGGACACCGACGCAGTCCACGCCCGCGAACGTCCCGATCCCGACGCCGCGCGCAACCTGACCTTTTTGAAACATCTGACCCAAAGGACGATCTTGATGGCCAAGCAGCGCTACGTCGTCGTGCCCGGCATCCTGTTTGTGGCTGGTGCGCCTGTGCCCGCGGACGGCAAGGTCATGCTGACGCTGGAGGAGGCTCGCTACGACCTCGGTCTGGCGCGCATCTATCTCGATGGGACACAGCCGCCGCCGGTGGCGCCGGTCGAGCCGGTGCGCGGCGCCGACGTCCTCCTGCTGACGCGCGGCGCGGTGACGCCCGTTTCGGCCGAGCCCTTCACTCTCGCGCTCGAAGTCGATCGCGACTGACTTGACGAGAGCCTCGTGATGGCCACTTCGCTCGACGCCTTACAGGCTTGCTGTTAGTGCCGAAGGCAAGGCTACCGTGATCGCGACTTGGCCCGCTGCCGGAATTAGGATTGTTTCTAGCCGGACCGATTGAAATGCGCCTCCTCCTGTCAATTCACAATCATGAGATGCTAAAGGAGTCTTACGTTGTGTGGCTCGCTGCACACACGTGAAGTCGGCAACCCTCTGAAAAGCAAGGACTTGCAATCATTTCTCTGGTGTAGTGTCGATGCAAAACGCACGATACGATTCTATCAGTTGCCGGAAAAACGCCGGGAAACTACAACCTCTGTTAGACAGAAGTTGTCCCGAGAGGAGCCACCGTGCCGCAGTATAGCATTAGCGTGAACCCAGCCGCCGTTGCCGAGGGTAACATCGCACCTGGTTTCGATCTGGTCTACACGATCACGCGTGACGACTCGACAAGCGCTGCGACCGTGCAGGTTGATTTCAGCGGCCTTGCAATTTTCGGCACCGATTACGTTTCGACGGTTGCTAACGGCGGCACGGTCGACTTCGCAGCCGGCGCGACCACCGCGACGTTCACCGTGACTACGACGCCGGACACGGTGGCCGAGGCGGACGAGACGGTGATCGCAACGATCTCGGCTCCGTCAGATTCCGGCACGATCGGTACGGCCTCGGCGACGGGCACGATCACCAACGACGACACGGCACCGGAGTACTCGATCGCGGTCTCGCCCGCGGCTGTGGCCGAAGGCAACGCGGGTCCGGGCAATACGCTGACCTACACGGTCACGCGCACCGGCGACGTCTCGCAGGCCGGCTCGGTCGACGTGGTTTATACCGGCACGGCGACGAGCGGTACGGACTACGCGCCGTCGGTTGCCAGCGGCAGCACGGTCAACTTCGCAGCCGGCGCGAGCACGGCAACGTTGACCGTCACCACGACACCGGACACGGTGGTCGAGCTGGACGAGACGGTGATCGCGACGATCTCGAACGTTCAGGGCGGTGGCACGATCGGCGCCAGCGCGACGGCGACGGGTACGATCACCAACGACGACACGGCACCGGAGTACTCGATCGCGGTCTCGCCCGCGGCTGTGGCCGAAGGCAACGCGGGTCCGGGCAATACGCTGACCTACACGGTCACGCGCACCGGC
>NZ_JACIEK010000001.1:0-756187 GCF_014196835.1 Aureimonas pseudogalii | reverse complement strand
CCGGCGACGTCTCGCAGGCCGGCTCGGTTGCGATCGCCTACACTGGCACGGCGACGAACGGTACCGACTACACGCCGTCGGTTGCTACCGGTAGCACGGTCAATTTCGCTGCAGGGGCCAGCACCGCGACCGTCACGGTCACGACGACGCCGGATGCAGTCGTCGAGCCGGACGAGACGGTGATTGCGACGATCTCGGGCGTCGTGGGCGGTGGCACGATCGGCGCCAGCGCGACGGCGACGGGTACAATCACCAACGACGATACGGCTCCGGTGACGCCGCCGCCCACCACTCAGCCCCCTACCACACAGCCTCCTCTCACGAACGGCACTCCTGGCAACGACACGCTCGCGGCGGGCAATTCTACCACGCCAGTGTTCGGTGGAGGCGGTGCTGATCAGATCACTGCAACCCCTGATGCTGGGAGTACTGCCCAGCTGTACGGCGGTTCGGGTTTTGCAGACCCCAATGATGCGGGCGACACCATCTCAGTATCGGGCGCCGGATCGGCCATTATTTTCGGCAATGGCGGAGATGACGTCATTGTCTTTAACTCCACCGGTACCGCCAGCATCTTCGGCGGCGTTGGCAACGATCAAGTAATCATCACCAACAACTCGGCCAACCAGATCACAGCCGGGCCGGGCGATGATGCGATCCAAATCAACGGTAACGGCAACAACTTGGTGCTGGGTGGTTCTACGATCACCGATCCGAATGATGGGGCGGACCGCATCACGATCGTTGGGAACGGGAACAATGTCGTCTACGCCAATGGCGGTGACGATGTGATCGTGTTCACCGGGACGGGTGCCAACACCGTTTTCGGAGGCGTCGGAAACGATAACATCACGGGTGGCTCAGGAGCGGATCGCATCATCGCCGGCCCTGGGAGCAACGTGATCACTGGCGGTGCCGGCGCAGATCGTTTCGTTCACTCCGTTGGTGGTCAGGACATCATTACCGACTTCAACTTCGCAGCGGGAGACCGCATCGAGCTTGGCGGCCAGCCCTACGCCTTCACGCAGACGAGCGACGGGAACACCGCAATCCTCATTGGGCAGGGTGGTGTGATCGTTCTTCAGGGCATCACGCCTGGTACGCTGACGGCTGATATCTTTGCATAACGGCTGTTACTCTCGATAACTACGAGCCCGCCCAGCGTTGCTAGGCGGGCTTTTTCATGAGCCATACTTCCCCGTACTTCGGCGCTCACCCATGTTTCAAATGGCGGGTCGGGCCAAACAAGCGAAAGCCACCGGAGTGCGATGATGGCCCGGCGGCTTCCGTCAGGCTGAACCTACGCAACACGTCCAGCTGCCTGCGATGATCGTCGCAAAACACACTCAACAATTCCCTCGCCCGGCCCTCACGCCGGGCTTTCGTTTGCCCGGAGGTCCTCATGATCGAGTTCAACGGCTTTCGCGGCGTCGCGAAGCCTCTCGACGACATCGACCTGCCGCGCCTCGGTCATCGGATCGGGGTGGGCGAGGACGAGATCCACGCCG
Source organism: Aureimonas pseudogalii (assembly GCF_014196835.1). Classification (GTDB taxonomy): domain Bacteria; phylum Pseudomonadota; class Alphaproteobacteria; order Rhizobiales; family Rhizobiaceae; genus Aureimonas; species Aureimonas pseudogalii. The sequence goes on along the minus strand of NZ_JACIEK010000001.1, from coordinate 754,679 downwards.
TCATCGATGTCGAGGCCGCCGGCGGCGCCTGGGATGCGCGCGGGCGACCGAAGATGCTCTTCGAGCCGCACCGCTTCTGGAAGAACCTCGGGCCGGGCGAGAAGCGCGACCGGGCCGTGGCGGCGGGGCTCGCTTATCCTTCGTGGGGCGAGAAGCCCTATCCCGGCGACAGCTATCCCCGGCTCGCGCTGGCGATGGCGATCGACGAGACGGCCGCGCTGAAATCCGCCTCGTGGGGGCTCGGCCAGATCCTCGGCGAGAACCACGCGATGGTCGGCTTCGACACCGTCCAGGCGATGGTGATGGCGACGCTCGACGATGCCGATCGTCACCTTGAGATGATGGTCGCCTTCATCCTGTCGGCAAGACTCGACGGCGCGTTGCGGGCGCATGATTGGGCGCGGTTCGCGAGGGGTTATAACGGTCCGCAATACGCCAAGCACGGCTACCACACACGGCTTGCCGCCGCCTACGCCCGCTGGAGCCGCATTCGCGACACGCCGTGGTCGCCGGTGATCGAAGGGGAGGCGGTGCGGGTGCCCGTTCCGACGCCGCGGCCCGAGCCGATCCTGCTGCCGGCGCCGTCGACGGACGTCGTCGTGACGAGCCCGGCACCGCCACCGGAGCCGACCGTTCCGACCGGCGGGCCGAAGGCCAAGGCGAACGGCGCTGCGATCGGGGCGACGCTGGTGGGGCCGGTGCTGCTGCTCTTCGCGAAGTTCGGATGGATTCCCGCCGAGATCGCCAACGACCCGGAGACGGTGATCATCGTCACGACGCTCGTCGTCGCGGCTGGCGGCTATGCGGGCGCCTTCCTCGCCCCTCGCAACGCGGCGCCGGGTTGACCACCGTGCCGGCTTCTCACGCGGCGTCGCATTCACGCTCGTTCCACCCCTACCTCGCAGAAGGACGAGCCGTTCGCATGGACTGGATGTTCGGAGCCGACGCGCGGCTGCTGCTGGCCGGTGCCCTCGGCGGCGCGGTCAACTGGCTGACGCGCAAGACCTCGTGGCGGGATGGCGTCGGCCAGATCGTCGTCGGCGCGATCTGCGCCCTCTACCTCTCGCCGCTCGCCATCCCCGCGCTGACGCCGGCGCTCGGCGCGATCATCGGCACGCCCGCGGAACTCGCCCGCCTCTCGGCCTTCGTGATCGGCGTCGGCGGCGTGTCGGTCTCGGGCTTCGTGCTCGACGTCTGGCACTGGCGCCGGCGCCGCCTCTCAACCGTGGATGAGGACAAACCCAATGGATAAGGTCGCCATCGCCCACGCCTTCCGAAACATGCTGGCGACGATCGGCGCCGGCGTGTTCCTCGTCGGCGGCTTCTTCATCTTCTCCGGCGTCCAGCACATGATTGGGCGATGGGAGGTGGACCGATGGCCAGTGCTCGCCACCGTCACGGTCTGCGAAGGCGCGCGTGCGCCGGACACAGGCGCATGTTCGGGGCCGGTCGTGGTCTATGAGGGGTTCCAGCAGACCGCCGCCCGCTGCGACGGCCGGGACGCGATCGTGAGCGGCACGCTCTCCAAGGTGCGGACCGACGCCTCCTACATCGAGGGCCGGCAACAGATCTTTTACGGGGAGCCGAACGGCCGCTTCCGCAGCACCTTCTTCGAGTTCGAGGACCAACAACCGGGCGTGCCGACGAATCGACCGCTCGGCATACAGGAGTGGGGGCCGTGGCGGCTGATCGGGGGATGCGTCACCGGCTACGCGACCTGGTTCACCACCGTCGAGCATCGGGCATGGCATGGATTCTGGCCGCTGCCGACGACGGCGGGGCCGTTTCCGCTGCCGCGCGCCAAGGTCGTCGGCTAGATCACGAAGATCATTGCCGCGAAGAGGGCCGGCCACATGAGCGCGTATCGGGTCATCGTTTAGCAAGCCACAAGCTCGCTTGAAGTTCCAGAGCCCCGCCTCGGCCCACCGGCCGGGGCGGGGCTTTTCTCGCGTCAGGCGGCGTGCTCTCGTCCGCGCATGTGCAATCTCTACGCGATCACCAAGGGCCAGGCGGCCATCCTGCAGTTCACGCGGACGATGGAGGACCGGCTCGGCAACCTGCCGTCGATGCCCGGCGTCTTCCCCGACACGAAGGCGCCGGTGGTGCGGGTGGTCGACGGGAAGCGCGAGCTGACGGCGATGCGCTGGGGCATGCCGTCGCCGGCCTTCGCGCTGAAGGGCCTGACGCGTGATCCCGGCGTCACCAACATCCGGAACACGCAGAGCCCACACTGGCGGCGCTGGCTGGGGCCCGAGCGCCGCTGCCTCGTGCCGTTCACGTCCTTCTCGGAATACGAGACGACGGCGGACAAGCGGAAGGTCCCGGTCTGGTTCGCCGCCGACGAGAGCCGCCCGCTGATGGTCTTCGCCGGGGTCTGGACGACGTGGACCAGCGTTCGGAAGGCGAAGGAAGGCGAGGTGACCGTGGACGCGTTCGGCTTCCTGACGACGGATGCGAATGCCACGGTCGGCGCCATCCACCCAAAGGCGATGCCGGTGATCCTGATGGACGCCGAGGAGATGGATGCTTGGCTGCGCGCGCCTTGGCCAGAGGCCAAGAGGCTGCAGCGGCCGCTACCCGACGATGCGCTGCGGATCGTCGCGAAAGGCCAGCGACTGGACGATCCTCAGCCGTGATCGGCGACCGGTGGGTGATCCACAGCCACCGGTCGCCTATGGCAACTGGCGCACGGCCTCGAACCGCTGCTTGAGATCTAGCAACGCACGCACGGCCATTCTCGCATCGCCGCCGCAAGCTTCAATCGCCCGCTCGACTTCGGCGTCGCGGTCCATCGGCCGACCCGGCATCCTATCTCCGGGCGTCGTCGTCGTACCGCGGGCAAAATCCACCTCGCCCTGTGTGATCGCTTTCGCGAAGTCGAGTGCCGTGGCCTGGAAACCTGCGACGGTTCGATAGTCGTCGCTCTCTACCTGCAACAGCACCATCGCCAGCGAGCACTTCCTCCAGACGTCGTAGGCGAGGCGGACGAGTTCAGCTTGCTGGTCGGGAAAGATCGCGGGATGGCGCTGCGTCCGTCGTCCGCCGCCGCTCATCGGGCACCCCGGCGCACGTAGCCGGCGGAGATCCGCTGCGCGTAGGCCTCCATCAGGGAGCGCTGCCCTGCGATCAGCGCGCCGATCGCCACGCGGGGATCCCCGCCGGACACCCGGATGGCGTCGTCGATCGCCGCTTCCAGATTGTCGCTCAAGGGCAGGTCGGTGATCGTTTCGGCGAGGCGTGACATCGGAGGGCTCCATGATTCGATCTGTGGATGATGCCTTCAAAGACGCTCGACGGGAAGCATTTGTTCCTATTTTGTTCCTGCGCGGTAGGAATGGAGTCGGACGGTGGTGCAGCGGATACGGAGCTTCGAGGAAGGGTGCCGCCGTCGTCTCGGCATCGTCGTGAAGTGCGAGCGATGCTCCAAGCACGTGACCTATCTCTGCCGGGACTTCGAAGGGTATATCGCGCCGCATGCGGAGATCGAGGATCTGATCTGGCGTTGCTCGTGGTGCCGGACGCCATCCCGGTGGGTGCGGTACACGTTGATCGACGTGAACAATCGCGAGGCGCTGGCACAATGGACGCCGCCGCCATGGCTCAAGCGTCGATGGCCGGTGGGGATCGATGAACTGGAAGCGAGAGGCAACCCCTAGCGGCGAGGCGGCGGCCGGCGGAAGGGTGTCCCTTCTGGCCCGAGCGTTCCGGTCCACCGAGCCACCTCGATCGTGCCCAGCATCTTCCGGTCTTCCATCATGCCTTTGATGTTGCCGCGGGCCAGTTCGAGCAGCGCGATCGCCACGTCGTCCTCGGTCCAGCCGGCTTCCTCTCCGGCGGTGCGCAGCGCCAGGAACGCCGCGTCCATCGCAGCCTGGCAGTCGGCGCTGCGATTGGCGTAGTCCTCAGTGGTCTTCGGCGGCGAGATCCCGGTCATCCACCCCAGCTGTTGCCGAGAGCGGAAATGACAAGCTTGAGCCCGTTCTCCAGATCGCCCTCCGGCAAGGGCTCCAAACGCTCCGCCGTCTCGAGGGTCGTCCAGTGCAGGGTGTGCGTTCGCTCGATCTCTGGGTTCACCTCGAGCCCCTGATCGAACCGCTCTGACAAGTCCATTGGACAGGGTTGCGGCTGCCTACGCCTTTCGCAACATGGTGGTGACGATCAGCGCCAACACGGGAGAATCCTAGGGGCCGTTGATCGTCCAAGCCGTCGTGGTTGTGCTAGTCTGCGCCTGAGAAGCGACTGTCTGAGCTAGCACCACATGTTCGAAACTTCCTGTACCGATGCGTCCAGTTTGTGATGGTAGAACGAAGCCAACTCTGGGTGAAATTTTGACTTCTCACCCAACGCTATCAGAGCGAAAGCCGAAGACATTCCAAAACATACAAGTGATGCGAGGCGTTGCAGCGCTTCTCGTCGTGATCATGCATCTGTTGCGCGTTGTAGCTGCCTTCTATGAGCAGAATGGATCTTACGCGGGATGGATCGCCGTCATTGCTCCGCACACTCTTCCGCTTGGGCTCATTGGCGTCGATTTGTTTTTTGTCATCAGCGGGTTTGTTCTGTTCCTTTCAGCCCGGCGATCAGCAGAAAGAGGCGATACAGGGCGTTTCGCGCTTAACCGGTTTCTGAGGATTTATCCGCTCTATTGGATTGTCTTTCTCTTCAGCGTTTTCAGCACGAGCTTTGTCGACCCAACGTATCCGATGAAAGCGATGGCAAACTGGCCGGAATGGTTCTTGATAGACGTCACCAACCGTTATGACGTGATCGCTGCCGCTTGGACGTTGATGTACGAGGTTTACTTCTACGCCGGGATTGTAGCGATCCTGCTCGTTGCGCCTGTGCATCTGGAAAAAGCGCTCGTCGGATGGGTCGTGGTGCATCTCATCCTGATCACCCTAGCTCGCGTCGGTTGGATCGGATCGCTCAATCCAGTGACGGACGCCATTTTGATGGACTTTGCAGCCGGTATGCTCATCGCGCACTTCGCGTCGAAGGGTCGACTGCCCTATCGTCGGGTGGCGCTTTTGCTCTGTGTGCCGATGCTGGCACTCGGCCTCGTCTTCCTCTCCACCCAGGACCAAACCGTGCAGGTGGACCGGGTCTGGCGTCTGCTGACCTTCGGGGTCGTCTCGGTGGCCTTAATCTACGTGGCCGTGTCCAGGGAGCAAGACGGGCGTCGTATGATGCCGTCCTTGAGATGGCTGGGTGACGCCTCCTACTCCCTTTATATCTGGCATCTGCCAGTCTTCTGGACCTTGAACTGGACAGGGTCGCGATTGGGGATCTACAGCTTCGAGCGACCTTACCTGACAGCGTTGGTATGGGGGGCGATCACCCTGGCCACTTCGATTCTGTCTTACCGCTGGATCGAGCGCCCGATTCTACACTGGATGAAAAAGCCCCGTACCTCTGGAGCCGTCGCACCGACAGCATCGCTTTGAGTGATGGGATGATAGCCAGAAAAGTTCATGCTGAGACACTGATGCATTCTCCCCCGCTTTCGAGCTTTGACGGCCGCCGCGACAACAATTTCACATTGATCCGGCTTGTGTTCGCGCTGATGGTTTTATGGGGCCATGCCTGGCCCATCACGGGTTCCGGCTTCGACCCGCTATCGACAATGGTGATGCCGGGAACATGGGTCGGAGCCATTTCCGTAACCGGCTTTTTCGCCATCAGCGGGTTTCTCGTGACGGCGAGTTTCGAAAACCGTCCTTGGCGCGACTACGTGCTGAGCCGGGCACTTCGCCTCTACCCTGCGGCGCTCGTGTTCTTTGCGCTCATGCTGGGCGTTTTGGGGCCGGCCCTCACGTCGGTGAGCGTCGAGGAGTTTTTCACGTCGCCCCAGACATGGTCGTTCGCCCTGGGGGCGTTGCTCCTCGACCTTCGGACGGTGCTGCCGGGCGTGTTCGACAACCGGCCTTTCAGCAATTCCGTCAACGGATCGCTCTGGACAGTGATCCTCGAACTGCGGTGCTATGTTGCCGTCCTCGTGTTCGGCCTTCTCGGAGGCTTTCGGCGTCGCACCATCGCGAACGGAGTTTTGGGATCGATGCTCGTGCTGGGCTACTTCCTGCAGCCCTACCTGCCGTCCATCGGAGTCGCACCAAACCACAATCGGCAGTACGCCTACTTCGTGATCGGCTCGCTTCTCTGGATCAATCGCGATCTCGTGCGGCTGAACGGCATTGCGGCCACCGTGGCAATGTTGGTGCCGTGGTTGTTTCTGGGAACGGTCCTGTTCCCCATCGTCCTGTCGGTCTGTCTCGTGTACGCGATTTTCGTTCTCGCCTACACTGCACCGCATGTCGATCTCGACCGGTTCGGAGATTTCTCCTACGGCATCTACATTTACGCGTGGCCCGTCCAGCAGGCTATCTGGTGGTCTGGGCAAACCCCGTGGCAAAACGGTTTGATCGCTACGGCAATCGTGGTGCCACTCAGCATCGCGTCCTGGTATGCGATCGAGCGGCCCGCACTCAGGTGGCGGGGAAACCTTGGTCAACGGTTGAGAGCTGGGGCTTAAGAGATCACTTCCCCCAAGGCCGATACGGTGTGCCGATCTTCGCGAGCTCTACGGCTCCTGCAAGTACGGTGCAGACGGGTAGGATAGTGCCTCACCTCTCACGACTGCCTCGTCGAACTTTCTCCATTGCTCAGTGCAGAGAGCACGAGCTTGAGCCCATCCTTGAGCTGGCCATCAGGGAGGGCATCCAGACGCTCGGCCATTTCCAGCGTCGTCCAGTGGAGGTTGTGCGTTCGCTCGATCTCCGGGTTCTCCTCCAGTCCGTCGTAGAACCGCCGAACGTCGCAACCGAGAGCCTGGCTGAGACAATAGAGGGTGCTCGCACTCATCGCATTGAGGCCGGACTCATAGCGTTGAATCTGCTGATGGGGCATTCCAACCTTTTCGCCCACCTGCGCCATCGTCAGGCCCGCTTGCCGACGAAGATCGCGTAGGACCGATCCCATGTGCACGCTGCTCGGAGTCTTGGGCATCAGGCCGGCCTGCCAGGGTTGCCTTCGGCGCGAGGCGGCGTCGCACGATCGATAAGCGCCATCACAGCCTTTCGCATTTCCGGGTCGAGGATCGCCTCCAGACTCTCGGCGTGCCTGACGACCGACCATTGGCTTTTGCGAAGGGGCCCATGCCTTTCGACGCCGGGCAATCCTTCATAAAAGAAACCGATCTCGACATCGAAGAGGATCGCTATCCTGTAGAGCGTCTCGGCACTGATGCGGTTCTCGCCGCCCTCATACTTTCGGAACTGCGTGGTGCTGACGCCGAGCTCCTTCGCCAAAGCGTTCTGGCTCCAGGCGAGCGCCTCTCGGCGCTCAAGAACCCGTCTGCCCAGGTGGATCTCAATATCCTCAACTCTCATGTGACGCGCACCCTCTTCCTCCACGTCAAGCCACAGGTCAGATCGAACCGCTGGTTCCAGTCGCCCTAGATCGCCACGAAATGGGCCATCTGCTGGCCCCTCGGGTGGTTCCAGTCTCGGATGCCGTCCAAACGCCAAGCAAGGCCTTCCATGGCGAAGCGGATGTCGCGCTCCCAAACATGGAACGGGTCGCAGAAGGAGAAGGTCTCGACCTCACCGTGCGGCGGCTGGCGGATCCCCGCGCTCGCGTCGACCTCGTCTTCTGCCATGAAGAAGGTGCAGAAAAAGCGTCCGCCCGCTTTCATGCAGGGTCGCAGGCGAGTCAGACAAAGTCGAAGGTGGTTGATCGGCAGGTGGGTGAAGACGCTCTGGGCGAGTGCGACGTCGAAGACCACACCGTCGAACGGCAGCAAAAAGGCGCGTTCCTCGGCGAGGTTCTCGCGCGGCAAGCGGTTCACCAAGCCAAGCGGCCTGATTTCCTTCTCGTAGCCTTCCTCGAGGAGGGCGCCGAGGTAATCGACCCCGTAATAATGGCCAGGATCTAGATACGGGACGAGCGCAACGCCTGCGCGAAGAGACCCGCATCCGATGTCGATCAGCCGGTCGTTGGGGCGCAGTCCTTGGTCAACGAGATAGTCGCGCTGGAGTGAGCCCATCTCGTCCCAAAGGCCCCCGATGATGTTGCGGTGGCCATCAGGCGCGGCAAGCCGCTTCGAAAAATCGTCGTCGTATGGGTTCAATGACAAATGACTCTCCGAGAAGGTGCAGCTTCTGAGGGTGAGGCGACAACCCCAGATCACGAATTTTTTGCAACGGCGCATTGGGTTGATCATGGGCCGACGCTTTTTTTGACGCCGGTTGCCGAACGGCCCGAATATCTACCCTCTTGCCGCTGTAAAAGGCAGCGGCTGTAGGACGTTGGTCAAATGTGTTGAAATCATTGAAGCTTGATCGAAGCTGGATGCCGTGTGGCATGGCTGCATCACCAATCTGCAGTGGCTGGCGAGGACAGAGCGAACGAGCTTGCTCTTCGGTATGACGTTATGCATACGTCCTTCAGCAGGGGTCAGTTACCGCGTGGTAAGAGGCTCCCATGCAGGGAGGGTGCGCAGTGTGCACGCTCGCACCTTGACCGTCCTATCGGGGCTCCAGGAGAAAACAAATTGGCTAGCACGATTTACACCGGCACCGCGTCGCAGACGACCGCTTACGCTGCCACTGACATCTACACGCTTGCGGTTACCCCCGGGTCGATCACGAACGTTTCCCAGCAGGGCTCCAACGTCGTCATCTCGACGGGCGCTACCGCTCTTACGATCACGGGCGTTACGCTCGCTCAGCTTGCGACGGCGAACTTCGCAGTCCAGGGCGGCGGCGCGGTCACATTCGGTGACGGCACGTCCGACACCCTGGCTGACGCTTTCGGCAATCAGCTGACTGGCACTGCCGCTGCTGACGTGTTCCTCGGCCTCGGCGGAAACGACGTGATCCGCGCTGGCAACGGCGCGAACCTCGTATATGGCGGTTCGGGCGTGACCGATCCGAACGACGGCAACGACACGATCGGCGCCGGAACTGGTAACGACACGATCTACGGCAACGGCGGCAATGACCTGATCGTCGGGACGTCCGGTTCTGACGTGATCTATGGTGGCATCGGCTCCGACACGATCGGTGCAGGCACGCTGTCGATCGGTGGAGAAGCTGCTGCAGGCGTGACGAGCAGCGTCCTCGCGGGTCAGACGACTTCGGTCTATGGTGGCGGTGGGTTCAACGACACCGTCGATGGTGCCGACACGATCAACTACGCTTCGAACGCTGGCAACCTGACGGTTTTTGGTAATGCCGGCGGCGATACCATCAACATCATCGGCGGCGCGGCTGGTAACCAGACGGTTTACGGTGGTCTCGGCAACGACACGATCGCCGTCAACACGACGGGCAGCTCGCAGATCTTCGGCGGCGCGACCGACTCGGACAACATCTCGCTGACGCAGGGCGCGACCTCGAGCGCAACCGTCTACGGTGGTACCGGTGTAACGGACTCCACCGATCTGAACGACACGATCAACGTCGGTGGCGGTACGGCTGTCGTTTACGGCAATGCCGGCGCAGACACGATCACGCTGACTGGTTCGGTTCGCTCCACCGTCTATGGTGGCGTCGGCAACGACACGATTTCCGTAACCCTCGCTGGTACCGACACGACCAATGGGGCGGTTATCTACGGCGGTTCCGCAGATTCCGACTCGATCACCGTTGTCTCGACCACTGACCAGAACTCGACCATTTTCGGTGGTTCGGGCATCAATGACGCAGCCGACCTTGCCGACACCATTGTCGGCGGCGCCGGTAACGAAGTGATCTATGGCAACGGCGGTGCAGATCGTCTTGTGACCGGCACTGGTAACGACCAGCTCTTTGGTGGTGCAGGTGCGGACCTCTTTGCAATCACCGGGAATGGCAACAAGCTCGTTGCTGACTTCGGCGTTGGCGGAACTGCGGACACCATCCTGCTCGGTGCTGGCGTAACTCTGGGAACGCCCACTGTCACGATCGGACCGAACGGTTTCTCGATCGCGAACGGCGCGACCTTTGGCCTCCAGGTCAATGGCACGACTACGACTGCAACCACGATCGGTGTTGACGGAAACGGCGACTTTGCTCTTGGTGCAACCGAGGCGCGCGTCGTCGTCGGCACAAACACTGCCGCGACCCTGACGGGCACGACTGGTGCGGACGACACCATCTTTGGTGGTGCAGGCAACGATACGATCACCTCCACGACCGGTTTGAATACTAACGACGTTATCAATGCTGGCGCCGGTAACGACGTCATCAACCTGACGCAGGGTACTTACGGCGTCGTCGATGGTGGTCTTGGCACGGACACGGTCGCTTTCACGGGTGGCTCGACCACGCTCAACATCGGTGGACTTGCGAACGTTGAGACGCTCACAGTCGCCAATGATGGAGTGTACAGCTTCAACTTCAATAACACTGAAGGTGCGATCGTTGCAGGTCAGACGCTGACCGTAAATGGATCGGCTCTTACGGGAAATAACACGCTGACGTTCAGCGGCGCCGGTGAGACTGCTGGTGCATTCTCGATCATTGGCGGTGCGGCATCTGACACCCTTACCGGCGGTAATGCTGCTGACACCATCACCGGTGGTGTGGGCGGCGACGTTATCTCCGGAGGCGCTGGAACCGATACGTACATCTACAGTGCGGCGAACCACTCGACTGTTGTCACCGGTGCAGCAACAACTGTAGCGACTGCCGGCATCGATCTTGTTTCGCTTACCAGCGGTGACATCATCGACTTTGCTTCGGACGTCACGGCTGTGGTCGGATCGGGCAATGCGACCGCTATCGCGGTTGGCACCGCCAACTCGGTTACTGCCGCGTCCGCGCTGACGACTGCAATCGCCAACGGCATCACCGAGGCAGCTGGAACGGCTTTCCTCATTGAAGTTACTGATGCAGGCACAAACACTACGTTCTCTGGAACATACTTGGTCTACTCGACCGACACGACGTTCTCGGACAACGATTACCTGATCAAGCTGACTGGCACGAATGTCACCGGTGACGATACCATCGCAATCTCGGGCGGCAATATCGCTTACACTGTCGTCTAAGACGCAAGCTTAAATACTATGGAAGAGGGCGGCTAGATGCCGCCCTTTTTTTGTTGTTATTCGACAGCGGAAAGAGACTAGCCAATAGATTTGCTCAATGGTTGGATGGCTAGCAAGCAAGATTGGGTAGGTCGAATTTATTACATATGTTGGTCACATCGCCTAACTTGACGTCCTTTTAGACTTTAGTCGCACCGTCGCACGGGGCCGTCGTTTCATGGCGCCCCGTACAGGCTACACCAACCGCACATTTGGCGAGAAGCTGGCCGTCAATGGCTCCGAGAAGCGAATTGCCTCACAGATGATGACATGATCTCTGGGCTCGCGCCGAAAAGTGAGCTTTTCGCCGAGGGGAAGACAAGCGGCATCACTTTCGACGGTCTTTTGGTCGTTGAACGTAGATAACCTGTCGCTCGAACCCAAGTGTCCTGGCTAACGCATTGCTGATAGCCGTCCGACGATGCCGCCGCACGACATTGCAGACGTACTGTTTGGAAAAACCTGTAGCTGCCGCGAAGGCCTGTTGCGAGCCTGCCAGTTCGATCGCCCTCAGAAGCGCTAGTCGTACGTCATCTTCGGTCGATGCGCCTTCCTCGACCCCCTGAGAACTCGCGGACGCTACGTCTTCCCAAAGGGACGCCGAAGGCTCCGGTCCGTCGTGAATCGTCATGCCGTTCGTTTCCAACCAAAGACATGCGACCGAAGGGGAATCACTAGCGGCACGAAATGTTCGTGGTTCTGTCCGCTGCGCGCCCCCGCAACCAAATCGACGACCCGAAGGGTGGTTCTGGATCTCCAGAACCACCCTTCGTCGTTTCTGCCGTCATGCTGAGATGTCGTAGGCTTGGCCGATACGGGCCGCTCGCGTTCGGTCACGATCACCTTACGAGGCCCCACTCGGCGCGCCGGCGGACGGGCACGCCGAGCAGGACGACCGGCTTTCAGAACTCCAGCACGATCTTGCCGAAATGGCCGCTCGCCTGCTGCAGGCGGAAGGCGTCGGCGATCTCACCGAGCGCGAACGTCCGGTCGATCACCGGCCGGATGCCGGTCGCCTCGAGGCCGCGGACCATTTCGAGCTGATGCGCGCGGCTGCCGACGATCAGACCTTGGAGCCGCTGCTGGCGCACCATGAGCGCGGCCGTCGGGACCGGCCCGGCGCGACCGGTGAGGACGCCGATCAGCGCGATATGGCCGCCGATGCGAGTGGCCTCGATGGATTGGGCGAGCGTGCCGGGGCCGCCGACTTCCACAACGTGATCGACGCCGCGCCCGTCCGTCCAGGCGGCGACCTCCCGGCCCCAGGCGTCCTGGCGCCGGTAGTTGAGGCCGTGATCGGCGCCGAGCTCCGCCGCACGGGCGAGCTTCTCGTCGGAGGACGAGGTGACGATCACCCGTGCCCCCATCGCCTTGGCGATCTGCAGGGCGAAGATCGAGACACCGCCGGTGCCCAGCACGAGAACGGTGTCGCCGGCCTTCAGTCCACCGTGGACGACGAGCGCTCGCCACGCCGTCAGTCCGGCCGTCGTCAGCGTCGCCGCCTGCGCGTGGCTGTATCCGCCCGGCGCCCGGGTGAAGCTATGGGCGGACGCGACGACGATCTCGCGCGCATAACCGTCGATGCCGTCGCCGGGGGTTTGCGAGAAGTCGGCAAGGGGCGGATCGCCGTCCAGCCAGGTCGGAAAGAAGGTGGAGACGACGAAGTCTCCAGTGTCGAAATCCGACACCCCGGCGCCGACCGCCTCGACCACGCCGGCTCCGTCCGACATCGGAATGCGGCCGGGCTGGGTGCGCATCGCCCCGGAGACGACGCCGAGATCGTGGTAGTTGAGAGAACTGGCGTGCAGGCGCACGCGGATCTCGCCGGGGCCGGGTGGGCCGGGATCGGGGAGTTCGACGAGGGCGATGCCATCGAGACCCGAGGGATCGAGAAGTCTTATGGCTTTCATCGGCGGGCGTCCTGAAGGGAGGGGCGACCGGACGGGATCGTCCTGCGCCTTGTCGTCCTCCTAGATGGGACGCGAAGGCGCGATGGGGATGGCGCTCGCCCGGTGATGCGACCACCGCGATCGTCGCGCCACCGACGGCGGACGGCGGGCACGGGCACGATCCGCCCGCCGTCGGCGATCGCGCGTCGGCTCAGCCTCGGAAATAGGCGATCACGGCGTCCAGCAGGGTGACGCCGGCCAGGGGGCCGAGGAACAGCATGAGAAGATTAAAGCAGACGATCCAGACCAGGAGCTTCTCCTGGCGCCCGGTCAGTCGCGCCTTCGGACGCTCTGGTTTCCACGGCTCCGGCGGCGGCCCGTCGTTGCGAAAGTCGACGTACATGGCGGCGTCCCGAACGGTTGCACGCCCTTATGAAGCGCGATCGCGCCGTGCAGGCAAGCGCGCGCTCCCCGATGGACATCGCGTCGCGCCATTCGCAGGCTGCACGGCAGCCCTGCCCATATGGCATTGGTCGGCACCGGCGCGCCGTGGTGTCGATGCTCTCGTCTCCTTACCGACAGGGATCGCCCCGCGATGACCGTTTCCGTAGCCGTGGCCCCCCGTTCTTCCGGCGAGGTCGCCGATCGACCCGTTCGCCATGCGGGTCTCGCCCTCGCGGCCCTGTCGCTCGGGTCCTTCGTCATCGGATCGGGCGAGTTCGGCATCATGGGCCTGCTGCCGGAACTGGCCGAGGATCTGACCGTCTCGATCCCGCGGGCGGGCCTCCTCGTCACCGGCTATGCGCTCGGCGTCGTGTTCGGCGCGCCGGTGCTGGCGGTGCTGACCTCGCGCATGGAACGGCGCCGGACGCTTCTCGTTCTGGCCGCGATCTTCGTCCTCGGCAATCTCGCCTGCGCCCTGTCGCCGAGCTACGGCGTGCTGCTCGCCGCGCGCGTCTTCACGGCGCTGGCGCACGGCACGTTCTTCGGCATCGGCGCGGTGCTGGCGGCCGAGATCGCGCGGCCCGGCAAGGAGGCGCAGGCGATCTCGCTGATGTTCGTGGGCATGACGCTCGCCAACGTGCTCGGCGTTCCCGCCGGCACCTTCATCGGTCAGGCCTTCGGCTGGCGCGCGGCGTTCTGGGCCGTCACCGGGCTTTCCGTCGTGCTCACCCTGGCGCTCGCGGCCTTCGTGCCGGTGAGCCATCCGCGCACGGGCGTGCGCTTTCGCGACGAGATGCGCGCGCTGGCGCGGCCACAGGTGCTTCTCGCCATGTCGATCAGCGTGCTCGCCTCCTCGGCGCTGTTCTCGCTCTACACCTACATCGCGCCGATCCTCACCGACGTCACGCGCATCCCCGCGCCGAGCGTGCCTTACGTCCTTCTCGTCTTCGGCGTCGGCATGACGATCGGAAACCTCGTCGGCGCGCGGCTGGCCGACTGGAAGCTGATGCCTTCGATCATCGGGCTCTTCGCCGTGATGATCGCGGTGCTGGTGGGCGTGCACTTCGCGATGGCCGACCCGGCGGTGCTCGTGTCGCTGCTGCTGCTCTGGGGCGCGCTCGTCTTCGGGCTGGTGTCGCCGATCCAGATGCGCATCGTCAACGAGGCCAAGGGCGCACGCAATCTCGCTTCGACGATCAACCAAAGCGCCTTCAACCTCGGCAACGCGCTCGGCGCCTGGGCGGGGGCGGCGATGATCGGGGCGGGCGTTCCCTATGCGGCGCTGCCGCTCGGCTCGGCCGCCATCGCGATGGCGGCGCTCGTCGTGGCGGTGATCAGCTGGCGGCTCGACGAGCCGGCGCCCAGCCCGGCCCGCTGATCTCGAGGCGAGAGCGAGGCGCGAACCGGCCGATTGCAACCGGCCCGCGCCTCGCGAAGTTCGTTCAGCCCGCCTGCAGCGGCGAGATCGAGATCTCGACCCGGCGGTTCTGAGCTCGCCCGGCTTCCGTGGCGTTGGAGGCGACCGGCCGCGACATGCCGTAGCCCTGCGTGTTCAGACGGCGCGGATTGACGCCCTGGCTGCCGAGGAACTGCGAGACCGACGAGGCGCGGCGCTGCGACAGCGCGAAATTGTAGCCCTCGCCGCCGACATTGTCGGTGTTGCCGGCGACGTCCACGATCGACTGGTCGTACTTGTTGAGCACGATCGCGACCGACTGCAGCGTCGGGTAGAACTCCGAGCGCACCTGATCCTGGTTGGTGGCGAAGGTGATGTTGGAGGGCATGTTGAGGATGATGCGGTCGCCCTGGCGCGTCACCGACACGCCGGTGCCCTGCAGCTGGGCGCGCAGGTCCGCCTCCTGCCGGTCCATGTAGGCGCCGATGCCGCCGCCGCCGATGGCGCCGATGCCGGCGCCGATCAGCGCGGCGCGGCCGGGATCGGTGCCCGTGGCGCGGCCGACGAGATAGCCGCCGAGCGCGCCGGCGCCGGCGCCGATGCCGAGGCCCCCGGCCGTGTTCGAGAGTTTCTGTTCGCCCGTATAAGGGTCGGTCGTGCAGCCGGCGAGAAGGGTGACGGCGGCGAGGGCGCCAAGAGCGGTTTTCTTCATGAGCGGACGCTTCTTGTGGGAGGAGCGGGCAGTGTTGCCGCTCATGGTTGCCGAAAGGTGAAGGCCGGGCGCGGCTCGCGCCGAGCGAGGGCCCGCCTGCCGCGCTTAAGGCGCCTCCGTGGCGTTATCGCGGCACGGTGCGGCGAGGCCGTTCGGACGACGGCGCGCGGCTCCGCGGAGCGCCGTCGAGGTGCCGGACGCACGGCAAACTGACACGAGGCTTGCGCGTCCGGCCCCGGCCTCCGGTTTTCGGCCGGTCACATGACGCGGCGATGACGTGGAGCAGGCGGTTGCAGGGACTTCGCCAGGTGCGGCTCGCGCGTCTCGCGGCGGCGCCGAAACGGTGTGGAGTCAAGGAGATGGCAGGCGGCGGCGGGGGCGGCCAGAGTGTGGCGGAGGGGGAGCGAGCTGTCCTTACAATCGTGGCGGTCATGCAACAGCACTGTGGCCAACATGCCGGAATGCCTCCAGTGTGGCCTTTCGGTGATTGCATCGTCTGTGGGCCTGAATATGCTTGTAGTCGAAAGAGCGGGGGACGACCCGGGACTTTCATAGGGATGGGGCAGGGAAGGCTGTCCTTTCGATCAAAGGCCCAACCCTAACCTATAACTTGACTGGAGGTCATGACATGAACATCAAGAGCCTACTTCTCGGCTCCGCTGCAGCCCTCGTTGCAGTTTCCGGCGCTCGTGCGGCTGACGCGGTCGTCATGGCCGAGCCCGAGCCCGTCGACTACGTCCGCGTCTGCGACGTGTACGGCAAGGGCTTCTACTACATCCCCGGCACCGAGACCTGCCTGAGCGTCGGCGGTTACGTCCGCTTCCAGGTGAACGTCGCCGGCGACCCGATCATCAACCTCGAAGGCGACGACTACCAGGTCGCGAGCCGCGTCCGCGCCCGCCTCAACTTCGACGCCCGCGAAGAGACCGAGCTCGGCACCCTGCGCGCCTTCGCTCGCCTCCAGGCCACCAACACCGGCGGCGCCGGCAACGGCGTCTCGATCGACCAGGCCTACATCCAGCTGGGCGGCCTGCTCATGGGTTACCGCGACACGCTGTGGTCGTCGGGCATCGGCGGCCTGGAAGACGGCCTGCTGACCGACACCGATCTCGTGGTCGGCGACATCAACACCAACCAGGTGTCCTACACCTTCGCCGCCGGCGGCTTCTCGGCCACGATCGGCGCCGAAGACGACGGCACGGGCGACGTCGTTCCCGACGTGCACGCCAAGCTGGTCTACTCGGGTGCCTGGGGCGGTGCCTACCTCTCCGGCGTCTTCGACGAGACCTTCAACAACGAAGACCTCAACTCGGTCACGCTGAACGGCGTTGCGATCAACCTCTTCGGCGCCTACCCGACGCGCCTTCAGGACGGCGACAACGACGCCTTCGCTCTGAAGGGCGGCGTTCTCCTCAAGGACCTCATCGCGCCTGAGTCGCAGCTGAAGATCGAAGGTCACTACGCCTTCGACCCGACGATCTACGCCGGCATCACCGGTATCGACTCGGTCACCTCGATCTCGGCCTCGCAGTTCACCACGGGCGGCGTTCCGATCACCCTCGAGTGGGCCGCTGGTGCGGGTTACGCGCAGGCCTTCGGCAAGCTCGGTCTGGCCATTGCCGGCCAGTACGGCGAGACCTTCGACGTGTCGCTGTTCAACACCCGCACGGGCATCACGACGATCGACAGCGGCGAGTACTACGCCGGCGTCCTGAACGTCGGCTACCAGATCACGAACAACTTCGCGACGCTGGGTGAAGTCTCGTACAAGAACGTCGATTTCGGCGGCCCGGTCGGCGAGACCGATCAGGTCTCCGGCTTCCTGCGCTTCCAGCGCGAGTTCTAATCGGCTCCATCCGATCGGAAACGAAAGGGGTCCGGCGCAAGCCGGGCCCCTTTTCGCGTTGGGGATGCGGCTTGCACCTTTCCCGCGGACGACGTCACGCTGCGCCGACCCGTCATCCATGCCCGTCAATCATGTCCGTCCTGGCCGACGGTGTGTTCGAAGAGGGTGATCGGCGACCCACCCTTCGTGCTTTCTGCAAGTTGCCATGTCCTCGTCCCGCCCGCCGCTCCCGCCGTTCGATGCCGCGAGGGCCGCGCTGAAGGCACGCCGTGCGGAAGACGCGTGGAACCGGCGGGATCCGCATGCGGTGTCGCTGGCCTATACGCCGGACAGCGTCTGGCGAAACCGGTCGGAGTTTCTTCAAGGACGGGCGGCCATCGTCGACTTCCTCGCCGCCAAGTGGCAGCGGGAACTGGACTATCGACTGATCAAGGAGGTCTGGGCCTTCGGCGGCGACCGGATTGCGGTGCGCTTCGCCTACGAGTGGCGCGATGCCGACCGGCGCCGGCTCCGCTCGTACGGCAACGAACAGTGGGAGTTCGACGCGGCCGGACTGATGCGGCGGCGAGAGGCCTCGATCAACGATGTCGCGATCGACGAGGACGAACGCCGGTTCACCTGGACGGCGACGTGCGGCCCGAGGATTCCCCGGGCCTGAGCGAACTCGGCCTCTGACGAGGCCGACGTGCCGAAAGATGGGTCGCGGCGCCCGTATGCGCCGCGACCCGAGCCGTCTCAGAACGGCGAGTCGGGATAGTAGAACTCGGCCGCGTTCTCCTTGGTCACCAGCGTCGCGTCGAGAATGTATTCGCCGCGCACCGGGTTCTGGTCGTAGAAGCCGGCGGCCGTCAGCTCCATGGCGGTGGCGATCATCGCCGGCGGATAGAGAACGTCGACCGGCACCATCTTGTCGCCGTCGGCGACGCGCTTGATCATGTCCTTCATGCCGGCGCCGCCGACCACGAACCGGACGTCGGTGCGCCCCGACTGCTGGATCGCCTCGAGCACGCCCACGGCCATGTCGTCGTCCTGGCACCAGACGGCGTCGATCTTCGGGTGCTTGGTCAGGTAGTCCTGCATCACCTTGAAGGCGTCGTCGCGCGACCAGTTGCCGAACTGGCGATCGATCACCTTGATGCCGCTACCCGCGAGCGCCTCGTCGAAGCCCTTCTGGCGCTCCTCGTCGATGACGATCGGCAGGCCGCGGATGACCACGACCTCGCCGGTCTTCAGCGTGTCTTTGATGTACTGACCGGCGACGCGGCCGAGCTCGGAATTGTTGCCGGCGACGTAGAGGTCCTCGATCGTCTGGTCGGAGAGGGCGCGGTCCACCACCGTGACGAAGACGCCCTTCTCCTTCACCTGACGGATCGGGTCGGTCAGCTCGTCGGAATTGTGCGGCAGGGTCACGAGCGCGTCGATGCCCTGCGCCGTCAGGTCCTCCAGCGCGTTGGCCTGCGCGGCGCCGTCGGGCGAGGTCTTCAGCGTGATCTCGAGGCCGGGATAGCGCTTCTCCAGCGAGGCCTTGGCCCGCTCGGCATGGTAGACGACGCCGCCCGTCCAGCCGTGGTCGGCGGCGGGAATGGACACCGCCATCTTCACCACCTTGTCCTGCGCGAGGGCGTGTCCGCCGAGGCTCGTGGCGGCGAGCAGCGCCAGCGTCATGATCGTCTTCTTCACGGTCGTATCCTCCCAAACCGGGCTTCGACGTCTTCGAGGCGATCGGTCCCGGTCCCGATACCCGCTTCATGAAGCCGGACGCCTCCTCGCGTCCGGCCCGAACCTTCCCGGCGGCGGCTCAGCGCCGCCCGAGCGAGCGCTGGATGAGCATCGCCACGATGATGATGGCGCCCTGCACCGCGCCGATGAGGTATTCGCTGACGAGATCGGAGAGCACCATGATGTTGCCGACCATCTCGAGGATCAGCGCCCCGCAGATCGTGCCCCAGATGCGCCCGACGCCGCCTCGCAGCGCCGTGCCGCCGATCACCACGGCGGTGATCGCCTGCAACTCCCACAGAAGCCCCGTGGTCGCGGTCGCCGCGCCGAGGCGGGGCACGTAGATGAGCACGGCCACGGCGACGCAGACCCCCTGGATCACGTAGGCGAGGACGCGCACCCGGTTCACCGGCACGCCGGAATAGCGCGCCACGTCCTCGTTGGAGCCGACCGCCGTGACGTGCCGGCCGTAGCGCGTGCGGTAGAGGAGGAAGGCCCCGAGAGCCGCAACGAGCGCGATCGCCACGATGGGCACGGGCACGCCGAGAATGTTGCCGAAATAGACGGGCCGGTAGGCGGCGCGCAGCTCCTGCGAGCGGATGGCGATGGAGCCGCCCTCGGCGAGATAGACCGTCAGCGCCCGGAAGATGCCCATCGTGCCGAGCGTGACGATGAAGGGTTCGATGCGCCCGAGCGTGATCGTCAGCCCGTTGGCGAGGCCGCAGAGCGCGCCGGTGCCGAGCGCCAGCAGCATTGCGGCGGGCAGCAGCATGGGACCCTCCACCGCGCCGCCGTTGAGGAAGAGGATCATCGTGCCCGCCACGAAGGCGGCCATGGCGCCGACCGAAAGGTCCAGCCCGCCCGACGCGATCACGAAGGTGGCGCCGACCGCGATCACGGCGATGAAGGCCGAGCGGGTCACGACGTTGGTCAGGTTGTCGAGGCTGACGAAGGCGGGGTTCACCAGCGCGCCAAAGATCACTAGCGCGACAAGCGCCGCGAAGGGCGCGACGGCGCGCAGGTCGATCTCGCGGCGCGCCCGGCGCGGCGTGGTGTCGGACAGCGGTTCCACGGCTGGGCTCACGGACGGCTTCTCCCCCTCATGCGCTTTCCACCGCCAGGGCGGCCTCCTCGTCGCTCGCGCCGGTCGCCAGCATGACGATGGCGCGCTCGTTCATGTCCGCGCCGCTCACCTCGCCGGCGATCCGCCCCTCGCGCATCACCAGGATGCGGTCGCAGAGCCCGATCAGCTCCGGCATCTCGGAGGAGATCACCACCACCGAGCGTCCGCTCGCCGCGAGATCGGCGATCAGCCGGTAGATCTGTTCCTTGGTGCCGATGTCGATGCCGCGCGTCGGCTCGTCGATCACCACGATCGAGGGGTCGAGCAGCATCATCTTGGCGAGCAGCAGCTTCTGCTGGTTGCCGCCCGAGAGCTGTCCGGCCAGAAGGTCGCGTCGTCCGGTGCGGATGTCGTAGTCGGCGATGGCGCGCTCCAGCGCCGCGTCCTCGCGGGCCGGGCTGAGGAGGGGGCCGCGCGTGAAGCGGCCGAGCGCGGCGAGCGTCAGATTGGTGCGCAGGCTCTGCCCGAGGAGCAGCCCCTTTCCCTTGCGATCCTCGCTGAGATAGACGATGCCCGCCGCCATGCTGTCGCGCGCATCGCGCCAGCGCACCGGCTGCCCGCGCAGCCGCACCGTGGCGGTGGCCGGGCGCAGACCCAGAATGCCCTCGAAAAGCTCGGTGCGCCCGGCGCCGACGAGGCCGGCGAAGCCGAGAATCTCGCCGGAACGAAGCCGAAACGAGGCCGCGTGCACATGGCCGGGCACCCGCGCGTCCGCCACCTCCAGCACCGGCGCGCCGTCGGTCGAGGGCGCCTCCCGGTCGGGATAGAGCTTGGCGACGTCGCGGCCCACCATCAGCCGCGCCATGTCGGCGGGCGCGAGGCTGGCGGCGGGGTGCGTCGCAACGAGCGCGCCGTCGCGCAGCACCGTGACGCGGTCGGCGAGCACCTTCACCTCCGGCAGGCGGTGCGAGATGTAGAGGACGCCCACGCCGCGGGCGCGAATCTCGTCGATGATGCGCAGCAGCGCCTCGGTCTCGTGCGGCGTCAGCGAGGCCGTCGGCTCGTCGAAGATCACGGCGCGGTGGGGCACCGCGAGCGCCCGCGCGATCTGCACGAGCTGGCGCTGCGCGATCGACAACCGGTCCACCACCGTTCGCGGATCGATGTCGACGCCGAGCCGCTCGAGCGCAGCGCGCGCCGCCTCGTTCATGGCGCGGTCGTCGAGCACGAGGCCGCGCGAGATCTCGCGTCCGAGATGAATGTTGGCGGCCACCGTGAGGTCGGGGGCGAGCAGGATCTCCTGATGCACCAGCACGATGCCGCGCGCCTCGGCCTCGCGGGGCGAGGCGAAACGCAGGGGCACGCCGTCCACCTCGACGGCACCGCGCGTCGGCGGGAGATGCCCGGCAAGGATCTTCATCAGGGTGGACTTGCCGGCGCCGTTCTCGCCGATGAGGGCATGAACCTCGCCGGGCCGCAGATCGAACGAGACGTCGCGCAGCACCTCGACCGGACCGAACGACTTGCCGATGCCGGCGGCGCGCAGCACGGCGGAGGGTTCCGCGATCGGCCGGGACGTTCCCGCATCGGTTCCGTGGGCGGCGATCAACGGGACGGCCTTCCGCCGACGCGGACGGGCGCGCCGGGCGCTCGTGTCGAGCCTCGTCTCGTGCGTGTCCTGCAGGGCGCACAGCGGCGCTCCCGCAGGCGTCCTCCCGGAATCGCCAGCGTCATTCGTTCTCCTCCCCTTACAACTCTGGCGCATGCGGGCCGCTCCGTCAAAGCGCAATCGCGAGATCGCAGGACTGGAAAGCATGGCTGGCGGACGGCGCACCCGCCGTGCTCTGGTCGCCGCCGGAGAATCAATCGGCGGCCGTGGGCTCGCGGCGCCGCTCGGGGAGGAGACGGTCATGGCGGAGGATTTTCAGCTCGCGGTCTGCGCGGAGACCGTCTTCGCCGACCGTCCCGTGCCCGAGCGGCTGGAGCGGCTGACGGCGGCGGGCTTCCTCGTCGAGATCTGGGACTGGACGAAGCACGACATCGCCGCACTCGCCCGCTCCGGCGCCACCTTCTCGTCGATGACCGGCTACGTCATGGGAACGCTGGCCGACGAGGCCGGCGCCGACGAACTGCTGCGCACCGCCGCCCTGTCGATCCCCGTCGCGCGCGAGCTGAACTGCCCGCGCCTCAACCTCCACGGCACCGGCCTCGACGGGCGGGGCCTGCCGGTGGTGCCGAGCGAAGCGACGACGCCGGCCATGTGGGCGAAGGCCATCGATACGCTCAAGCGGATCGCCGATCTCGGCGAGCGCGAGGGCGTCGCCTTCGTGCTGGAGAACCTCAACACGGCGGTGGATCACCCCGGCGTGCCCTTCGCAAGGGCGGCCGACACGATCGCGCTGGTCGAGGCCGTCGACCGGGCGTCGCTGCGGCTGAACCTCGACCTCTATCACGCGCAGATCGGCGAGGGGAACCTGATCGAGCTCTGCCGCCGGGCGCTGCCCTGGATCGGTGAGATCCAGGTGGCGGACGTGCCTGGACGCCACGAGCCCGGCACCGGCGAGATCCACTATCCCGCGATCGCCCGCGCCCTCAAGGTGATGGGCTACGGCGGCGTCGTCGGCTTCGAGGGTTGGCCGGACGGCGACGACGAGCGGGCGCTCGAACGCTTCCGCAGCGCCTTCACGCTGTAGACGGAGCGTCGGCTCAGCGCCGCTTCATCGCCTCCGCGAGCGCCGCCCCGAAGGCGCCGTCCGGAGCCGCCGCGCCGCCGCCTTGTGCCTTCGGCCGATCCGGCGCCGGTGCGCGCGGGGCCTCGCGGCCCTTCGCCTCGCGCGGCGGCGCGCCTTCCGCGCCGGCGGTCTTCATCGAGAGCGAGATGCGCTTGCGCTTCGGGTCGACCTCCAACACCCGCACCCGCACGATCTCGCCGGCCTTCACCACGGCGGAGGGATCTTTCACGAAGCGGTCGGCGAGCTGCGAGACGTGCACCAGCCCGTCCTGGTGCACGCCGATGTCGACGAAGGCGCCGAAGGCCGCGACGTTCGTCACCGTGCCCTCCAGCATCATGCCGAGCACGAGGTCGGAGATCGCGTTGACGCCTTCGGCGAAGCTCGCGGTGCGGAAGCTCGGGCGCGGGTCGCGGCCGGGCTTTTCCAGCTCTGCGAGGATGTCGCGCACCGTCGGCAGGCCGAACCCGTCGCCGACGAAGCGGGCGGGATCGAGCCGGGCGAGCGTCGCGCCGTCGCCCATCACAGTGCGCAGGTCTTTCCCCGTGGCGGCCACGATGCGCCGCGCCACCGGATAGGCCTCCGGATGGACGGCCGAGGCGTCGAGCGGCTCCGGCCCGCCGGTGATGCGCAGGAAGCCCGCGCATTGCTCGAAGGCCTTGGGCCCGAGACGCGCGACCTTCAGAAGCTTTCGACGCGTCTCGAACGGCCCCTCGCGGTCGCGGTGCGCGACGATCGCCTCGGCCAGCGTCGGGCCGATGCCGGAGACATGCGCGAGAAGCGCGGGCGAGGCGGTGTTGACGTCGACGCCCACCGCGTTCACCGCGTCTTCCACCACGCTTTCCAGCGCCCGCGACAGCGCGCCCTGATCGACGTCGTGCTGGTACTGGCCGACGCCGATGGCCTTCGGGTCCACCTTCACGATCTCGGCGAGCGGATCCTGCAGCCGGCGCGCGATCGAGGCGGCACCGCGCAGCGAGACGTCGACGCCCGGCATCTCCTTCGAGGCGATCTCGGAGGCCGAATAGACGGAGGCGCCGGCCTCGCTCACCACCACCTTCACCGGCTTTTCGCCCGGCAGCGCGGCGATCATGTCGGCGGCGAGCTTCTCGGTCTCGCGGCTCGCCGTGCCGTTGCCGATGGCGACGAGCGCGACGCCGTGGCGCTTCGCGAGGGCGGCGAGCGTCGCGGTGGCGCCCGACACGTCGTTGCGTGGCTGGAACGGATAGACCGTGGCGGTGTCCACCAGCCGGCCGGTGGCATCGACCACCGCCACCTTGACGCCGGTGCGGATGCCGGGGTCGAGGCCCATAACCGTCTTGGCGCCGGCGGGGGCGGCGAGGAGAATGTCCTTGAGGTTGCGCGCGAAGACCCGGATCGCCTCGGCGTCCGCGGTTTCCTTCATCGTCGCCGTCAACTCGCCGACGAGCGTCGGCTGGATGCGGTTGCGCCAAGCCCAGCGCGCGACGCCCGCGAGCCACGTGTCGGCCGCGCCGCCGCCTTGCGTGCGAATGGCGAACTCGCGCGCGATCGTCGCCTCGGCAGGCTTCACCGGCGCGGGGTCGGCGGCGTCCACCTCGATGTCGAGCGTGATCGCGCCCTCCTTCTCGGCGCGCAGCATGGCCAGCACCCGGTGGCTCGGCGCGTTCGCCCAGCGCTCCTCGTGGTCGAAATAGTCGGAGAACTTGGCGCCGGCCTCCGCCTGCCCCGGCACCACCCGCGCCCGCAGCCGGGCGTTGGCCTGCATGTGGCGGCGCAGCGCCCCGAGCAGCGGCGCGGTCTCGGCCATCTGCTCCGTGATGATATCGCGCGCGCCCTCCAGCGCCGCCTTCGCGTCGGGCACGTCGTCACCGAGAAAACCGCGCGCGAGATCGGCAGGGTCGAGCGTGCGATCGGCGAGGATGCGCTCGGCCAGCGGCCCGAGGCCGCGTTCGCGCGCGGCGGTGGCGCGCGAGCGGCGCTTGGGCCGGTAAGGAAGGTAGAGATCCTCCAGCTGCGCCCGCGTCGCGGCGGCCTCGATCGCGCCACTCAGCGCGTCGGTCAGCTGGCCCTGCTCGCGGATCGAGCGCAGCACGGTGTCGCGGCGGGCTTCGAGGTCGCGCAGCGCGGCGAGCCGGGTCTCCAGCGTGCGCAGCTGCACGTCGTCGAGGCCGCCGGTCGCCTCCTTGCGGTAGCGCGCCACGAAGGGAACGGTGGCGCCGCCGTCCAAAAGCGCCACGGCCGCCGCGACCTGCCGGGCCTCGGCCCCGATCTCGCCGGCGATCCTTGTCTCGATGCTCGCGCGCTGAGCGGCCATGTCGGGTCTCCGTCCTCGGTCGAAAGGGGCGGCTTACGGCCGCCTCGCGGCGGGGGCAAGGCGGCGACGCTTCGACGGCCGGGAAGGCGAGGTCAGCGGCGTCGGTCGTGCCGCCCTGCGGCGTGGTCGAAACTCGCGAAGAGCGCGGCGGCGAGGGCCGTGGCGGCGAGACCGACCGCGAAGCCGGCGGCGAGATCGCTCGGATAGTGCTTGCCGCGGGGCACCTGGATCGCCGCGATGGCGGCGGCAAGCCCGAAGGCGGGAAGGGCGAGGCGCGGATGCTCGCTCGCCACCGCGCCCGCCACCGCCACGGCGCCGGCCGTGTGGCCGGAGGGGAAGGAGCCCTCGTCCCCATCCTGGCTTTCGGCGGCCTCCATCTCGTAGCGCCCCTTCTCGAGGGCCGCCTTCGGGCGGGTTCGCCGGATCCGCGCCTTGAGCCAGTTCTTCATGCCGGTCGCGAGCCCGAAGGCCGCGAGCATCCGCAGCCCGGTTCGCGTCAGCGCGGGGCGGCCGCCGAGCAGGCCCGCGGCGACGACGCAGCCACAGACCGCGAGCAGCTGCGGCTGGTCGGCGATCTCGCTGGCCTTCCCGGCCCAGCGCACGAATGGGTTGTGGTGATGGTGGCGAACCTCCACCGCCACGTCTAGATCGAAGCGCTCGACCTCGCTGATCTCGTCGGGGGCGGGCGCTCTGGGGTTGGTGGATGAGGTCATCTAGCGACAAGCCGCGCGGACGCGGGCGGTTCCCCCGCGATGCCGGCGGCGAATGGCACGGGGAGGCGTGTTGACCGACGCACGGGGTCGCGCAATGACACCGGCAAAGACCGGCCGCCCGCGAGGCGGCGGCATGCGAGGAGGTGAACCATGGCGTTCAAGACGCCGGCCGAGACGGCCGCCGAGGCGACGCTGGCGAAGGCCGGCTGGAAGCGCGACAAGAAGACGGGCCTGTGGAAGTGCTTCCGCGATCCCCGCCGAGGCGAGATCTTCTCGGGAACGGCGGTGGATCTGGCCCGCAGCCTCAAGCCCCCGGCATCCTGACCTGGCGGCGCCTCAGGCGGCGAGACGCCGCCGGTTCTCCCGCCACCAGATCGTGACCCCGCTCGCCACGAGGACGAGCGTGCCGAGGATCGTCGTTCCCCGCAGCGGATCGCCGAAGACCGCGAGGCTGAGGACCGCCGCCGTCAGCACCTGCGAATAGAGGAAGGGCGACAGGAGCGAGGCGGGCGCGCTGGCAAAGGCGCGCACCAGCGTGAAATGACCGATCGTGCCGACGACCCCGATCGCCAGCATCAGCGCCAGCGTCGAGGGCGCCGGCGTCTGCCAGACCGGCACCACGAGAAGCGTCAGAATGAGCGCGCCCGCCGCCGTGGTGTTGAACTGCGTGGACGCGGCGTCCTCGCGGCCCGCGAGGTGGCGGGTGAGCATGAGGTAGATCGCGTTGGTGACGGAGGCCGCCAGCGCCAGCCCGAGCGCCGGGTGGATCGCGCCGAAGCCCGGCCGCAGGATCAGGAGCATGCCGGCGAAGCCCGCGACGATCGCCCCGATGCGATGGAGGCCGATCGTCTCGCGCAACACCAGCACCGAAAGAAGCGTCACCACGATCGGCGTGAAGAAGAGCACCGCCGTCGCATCGGCCAACGGCACATGCGTCAGCGCCGTGTACATCAGCCCGGTGGAGGCGAGCAGCATGATGCCGCGCAGGATCTGCAAAACGGGATGGGCGGTGCGCAGGAACCCGGTGCCGGTGGTCGTCGCCAGATAGCCGGTCATCAGCACCGTCTGCACGAAGTAGCGGCCCCAGATCACCTGCAGCACGGGAACCAGCGTCGTCAGGTGCTTGCCGAGCGCGTCCATGCCCGCGAAGGTCGCGCCGGCGACGACCGTCAGCCCGATGCCGGCGAGGAGGGACTGGTTGGAGGTCATGCGCGGTGCCGCAGGTTCGAAGCCGGGTGGCAGGCCATAACCCTCGGCGTCCCCCATGAACAGCCCGGCATCGCCGCGCTCAGCCCTTCGTCTCGCCGAGCGTGTCGGCCATGCGCGCGCCGCGCTGGCCGAGCGGGCGTTCGGGCGAGCGGGTGGTGTCCTCGGCGGTCTGGTGTTCGAGCTCGGCGTTGAGCTCGGCGCCGAGCAGCACCACGATGGTCGAGATCCAGATCCAGGTCATGAAGCCGATGGCGGCCCCGAGCGAGCCGTAGGTCTCGTCGTAATTGCCGAAATTCTGCACGTACCAGGAGAAGAGGATGGAGAAGACGACCCAAAGGAGGGCTGCGACGCCGGCGCCCGGCGAGATCCAGCGCCAGCGCGCGGTGCGCCGGCTCGGGCCGGTGCGGTAGACGAGCGACAGGCCGAAGGCGACCACCAGAAGCAGCACCGGCCAACGCAGGAAGAGGAGCCAGGACTCGATCGACCCGAGGCCGATGAAGTCGAGCACGATCGGCAGCAGCACGACGCCGGCAAGCGCCAGGATGAGGAAGACGATGGTGCCGAGCGTGAAGGCAAGCGTGACGAGCGTCAGCTTCACGAAACCGCGCTTCTCCTCCTCCTCGTAGACGATGTTCATCGCGTCGAAGAGCGTCTTCATACCGGCATTGGCGCTCCACAGCGCGACGCCCAGGCCGAAGACGAGGCCGAAGCCAAGCTTCTCGTCGCCATGCGAGGCGACGCGCGCCATCTGCTCGGAGATGATGTCGAGCGCGCCCGACGGCAGGACGCCCCGGAGCGTCGCGATCTGGTCGCCGATGTTCGAGGCGTCGGTGAAGAGGCCGTAGATCGAGATCATCGCGGTGATCGCGGGAAACAAGGCCAGGAGCACGTAGAAGGTGACGCCCGCCGCCACCAGCATCAGGCGGTCGGACGAGAACTCCTCGTAGGTGCGCCAGAGAACGTCCATCCATCCCTTGGCCGGCACGTCCTGCGGCCGCCGGGCGGAGCGGCCACGGTTGTCGGCGAGCGGCGAGGCTTGCGTCCCGGACGACGCATCGGCACCCGCCGCCTTGCCGTCGTCGGACCAGCCGCCGGGGGCCGGCTCGTCGCCCGTCCAGGGCTCGCCGTCGCGCCCGGCATGGTCGCGGCCTGCGAGAAAGCCGGCGAGCGTCAGCCCGACCACGGAGGCGAGGCCGACGACGACGTCGCTGGCCCCGCCGGATCTGGTCTTGGTTCGGCGCATGATCTGTCCCCTCGTCGGTCCCGGTTCCCCGAGGCCCAACGTCGCAGGCAGCCATGCGATCCCTCTCGCCCCGCGCGGGATCGTCAGGCGCGAACGGACCCCGCTCAGCGAGCGGCGAGGAAGGCGTCGGCCGTGCGCAGCGACAGCGCCATGATGGTGAGCGCCGGATTGGCCGAGAGCGAGGAGGGGAACACCGAATTGTCGGCGATCCAGAGGTTGGGAACCTCGTGGCTGCGCCCCGTGGGATCGACCACCGAGCGCTCGCGGTCGGTGCCCATGCGGCAGGTGCCGATCGTGTGGGCGGTGCGATCGAGCACCCAGATGTCGCTGGCGCCTGCCGCCTCCCAGATACCCTTCATGAAGGCCGTGGCATGGGCCTTCAGCCGCCGTTCGTTCTCGCCCTCGCTGAACTGGATCAAGGCCTTGCGCAGGCCGAGATCGTCGGTCTCGTCCGACAGCGTCAACAGGTTGTCGTCGCTCGGCAGGGTCTCGCCGTTGATGCCGATGCCCGCGAGATGGTTGTAGCGGTCGAGATAGTCCACCAGCGGCTGGCCCCAGAGGCCGCGTCCGCGCGCCACCTGGTCGGCGAAGGTCTGCAGCACCACGCCGAGGCTCTGCACGAGGTAGCCGCCGGCGAAATCGGCATCCTGCGGGCGCACCATGTCCTCGGTGATCATCGCGGACGGATAGCCCTTGTTCATCCGCATCTCGGCGTCGAACGTGCCCCAGACCTGCGTCGCGACATGCGCCAGATAGTTGCGGCCGACCTGTCCGTTGGCGTTGGCGACGCCGAGATTGAGGAGGAGCCGCGGCGTCTCGACGGCGCCGGCGCACAGGAACACCGCGCCGCAGGGCTGGCGATGATCGACGCCCTCGTGCCGGTAGACGACGCCCGTGGCGCGGCCCGAGCGGTCGAACTCGATCTTGTGGACGAAGCAGTCCGGGCGGATCTCCGCGCCATGCGCCACCGCGAGCGGCAGGTAGGTCACGTCCATCGAGGCCTTGGCGCCGTTGCGGCAGCCCTGGTGGCAGAAGCCGCAATTGACGCAGGCATGGCGCAGATCGCCGCCCTTCTGCTCGAAGGGGCGCGACACCACGGCCACTGGCCCGTCGGAGACCCGCAGGCCCAGTTTCTCGCAGCCCGCCGCCATCGCCTGCGCCGGCGCGTTGCGCGGCACCGGCGGCAGCTTGTAGCCGCGCCGGGGATCCCACAGGTAGTCGGCCGGGCCGGAGACGCCGATGAAATCCTCGACCGAGCGGAAATACGGGAGCAACTCGTCGAAGGCGATGGGCCAGTCCTCGCCGACGCCCGTCTGCGAGCGCAGGCGCATGTCGCGCGCGTCGGCGCGGGGCACGTAGGCGCCCCAGTGCAGGGTGGAGCCGCCGACGCCGACGCCGCTGTTGTTGGCGCCAAAGGCTTCCGGGGTGCGCCCGCCGCTGATGCGCTCGCGCATCCAGTAGAGATCGCCCGAGGCCGCCTCGTCGGCGACGAACTCCTCTTCCGGGCGCCGGTTCGAGCCCGCCTCGAGGGCGACGACCTTCAGCCCGGCCTTGGCGAGGCGCGCAAGCAGCGGGGCGCCGCCCGCGCCGGTGCCGATCACCACGGCGTCGACGGTCTCGTTGAGGGCGTGGCGGCGCATGCGATCGAGGTTCAACGGGATGGTCCTTCGGCGGGGCGGATCGGGGTCGGCAGGGGGCGAGACGGATTCATCGGGCGCGATCGGCGGCGGCGAGAGGCTCGAAGGGTTCGCGCTCGCCGATCCCGACCCGGCGGAAGCCCTGGAAGCCGGCGCCGCCCGGCCCGCCATTGGCGATGCCGGAATAGCCGATGCGGGCCATGGTGGCGGGGTGGGCCGCGTAGAGGCGCAGAGCGTCGGAAAGGACCTCCTGGAACCAGAGCGTCAGGCCCGCGCCGTCGAGACGGCCGGGACCGCCGGGCGCCTCGATCTCGCCAGCCGCGATGCGCCGGATCGTCTCGTCACGCGTCGCCTCGTCGGACTCGGCGAAGCTCGTCGCGCCAGGGAGTGGCAGTTCGGCCAGCGTGTCCAGCGCATGGCGATAGGCGTCGGGGTCGGTCGGCAGCGCCTCGAAGCGCCAGCCGTTGCCGGTGGCCTCCGCCATCATCGCATCGAGCCGCGCCGCGAGGTCGATTGGCGTCTCGGTTTCTTGCGGGATCAGACGCTCGACGAGACGGCGCAGGGTGGCGAACTGGGGGGCGGTCAGCGCCTGCGGCGCGTAGGCGGGATCGTCGGGGCGAGCGCGATCCAAAAGGATCGCCCGCAGCTTGGGCGAGACGCGGTCGGACGCGATGAGGTCGCGATAGGCGGAATCGAGCGTCTCGCCGTCGGGGCCGTCGGTGTCGTCGCCTTCCGCATCGCTCCCGGCGAATTGGAGCAGGAGCCGCGCCAGTTGCTCGGCGCGCTCCAGCGGAAGGAGGTGCTTGGCGCCTTCGAGCACCGCGGCGTGGACGGTGCGGAAATGCGGCCGGGTCAACTCGTCCTGCGCGACGGGGCCGAGATCGGCATCCTCGCCGCCTGAGACGATCAACGCGGGCGTCGCGAGCACGCCGATCCGCTCGCGCCAGTCTTCCTTGCTGCCGGACTCGAGCCAAGCCTCCCAGGCGCGGCGGTCGAGCCGCAGCACCTCCTCCACCGCAAGGGCGCGGTCATCTAGCCCAAGCGCCACGACGTTGGCGTCGACGAACTCCTCCGCCTGCCGGCGCGACTCGTCCGCCGATCCCTTGAACCAACCGAGCATGCGCGCGCGGCGTTCCTCCTCCATCGGCTCGGGCGCGGGCGGCGATCCCGCGACGAGCGCGAGGCCGGCGAGACCGGGCAGCGCGAGCACCCCGTCCTCGATCCGGCGCGTGATCGCCATCGCCACCTTGGCGCCCATGCTGTGGCCGACGAGAATCCAGCGCGCCGGGGCCGCCGCGACGATCGCGGCCACGACGTGATCGGCCATCTCGTCCACCGAATAGCGGGCGATCCCGGCGGCGTCGCCGAAGCCGGGCAGATCGACGGCGAGCGTGTCGGCCTCCGCGTTGAGATCGGTGCGGACGTGCCGCCACTCGCGGGCGCTGCCGCCGAGGAAGTGGAGGAGAACGAAGGTGGGGCGAGGGACGGCGACGTTTTCGGGCATGCGGCGCAAATGGGCTGGAACCGTTCCAAGGCAACGATCCCCGCTGCAGCAGTTTGCCGCAACCATGCCGAAGCCGTGCAGCGAGGCCGGTTCTCCCCTGTGCGCCGCCCGCGCGAAGGCCATTTCCATCGCGCGGAGAGCCGCGCCGGGCGGCTCGCGAGGTGACGAGGGTTCATGACGATCGAAGACGGGCGCGTGCGCATTCTCAAGGACGTCGAGCCGCGCGGCGATGCTGGCTACGTGCTCTACCTCGCCCAGCAGGCCAACCGCGCGCGCTTCAACCCGGCGCTCGAATATGCGGTGGGGGAGGCCAACCGGCTGAAGCTCCCCGTCGTCGTCTGCTTCGGCCTGCTCGATGGCTCCAACGGCTTTCCCGAGGCGAACGCCCGGCACTACGCCTTCCTGCTCGACGGGCTCGCCGACATGGCCGCGGGGCTGGAGAAACGCGGCATCGGCTTCGTGATGCGCAAGGCCTCGCCCGCCGAGATCGCGATCGACCTTGCGCGCGATGCCGCCCTCCTAGTGCTCGACTGCGGCTATCTCGCCATCCAGAAGCGCTGGTACGGCGAGATCACTGGGGCGGTGGAGGGACGGATCGTCCAGGTCGAGGGCGACGTCGTGGTGCCCGTCGAGATCGCGTCGGACAAACACGAATACGGCGCGCGCACCATCCGCCCGAAGATCCGCCGCCATCTCGACGACTTCCTCCATCCGCTGCGCGCCGCGCCCGTGAAGCACAAGGCGACGACGGTGCCGAAGGGCGACGTCGACATTTCCGACCCCGCCAAGGTGCTGGCCGGCATGACGCTCGATCGCTCGGTGCCGCCGGTGCGCCGGTTCCGGGGCGGCGAGAGCGAGGCGCGCCGGCTTCTGAAGGCCTATCTCGACGGGCCCTTCCGCTCCTACGGCGCGGGCCGCGGCAAGCCGGAGGCGGGCGCAGCCTCGCACATGAGCCCATACCTGCATTTCGGGCAGATCTCGCCGGCCGAGATCGTGTTGGCGGTGCGCGAGGCCGAGGGCGGAAGCGACGAGGATCGCGACGCCTTCGTCGAGGAGCTCGTGGTGCGGCGCGAGCTGTCGATGAACCACGTCAACACCACCGAGCACTACGACCGGTTCGAGGACGCCGTGCCGGAATGGGCGCAGAAGACCCTGCACGAGCAGGCGAAGGACCATCGCGAGCACCGCTACACCGACGATCAGTTGATCGAAGGCGAGACGCACGACCACGGCTGGAACGTCGCGATGGCCGAGATGCGGGTCACCGGCTACATGCACAACCACCTGCGCATGTACTGGGCCAAGAAGATCCTCGAATGGTCGGGCAGCGCGAAGGAGGGGTTCGAGCGCACGCTGCGCCTCAACAACCGCTTCTTCCTCGACGGGCGCGACCCCAACTCCTTTACCAACGTCGCCTGGACCTACGGCCTGCACGACCGGCCCTGGGCGCGAAGGCCGATCTTCGGCACGGTGCGCTACCAGAGCGAGAACTCGCTGCGCAAGATCGACTTCAAGGCTTACGAAGCCGCGGTCGAGAAGCTCTGCGCCGCGGAGACGGACGAGGACTGACGGGCTCGCGTCGTGCTGCCGGTGCCTCCGCGACGATGCGCCCGCCCGCTTGGCCCTGCCGATCCGACGGCGCGCCCCATCTTGGGTAGCAGGTAGACCGAGAGAACAGACCGGCATGAAGGACGAGGCAGCTTGAGACCCGACGGAACACCCGTTCTCACCGTCCGCGATCTCGCCAAATCGGTGCCCGGCGGCCGGCAACTCTTCTCGAACCTGCGGCTCGACGCCGGGGCCGGCGAGATCGTTGCGATCGTCGGCGAATCCGGCGTCGGCAAGTCGACGCTCCTCAACATCCTCGCGGGGCTCGACGCGGGCGACGCCGGCACCGTGCTCGTCGACGGTATTAATCTCGGCGCGCTGGGCGAGGCAGCCTCCACCAAGCTTCGCCGCGAGCGCATCGGCTTCGTGTTCCAGGCCTTCCACATCCTGCCCTACCTGACCTTGCGCCAGAACGTGGCGCTGCCGCTGGCGCTGATCTCGGCCGAGCGCGGAACGGTGGACGCGCGGGCCGAGGCGATGCTGGCGGGCGTCGGCCTCGAAGGGCGCGGCTCCTCCTACGCGCGCGATCTCTCCGGCGGCGAGCTGCAGCGCGTCGCCATCGCCCGTGCGCTCGTCCATCGCCCGGCGCTGATCCTTGCCGACGAGCCGACCGGCAATCTCGATCCCGACACGGCGGACGTCGTGTTGAACCTCCTGCGCCGGTCGGTGCGCGAGGAAGGCGCGGCGGCGGTGATCGTCACGCATTCGCAGGCGACCGCCGCCGTCGCCGACCGCGTGCTCCGCCTCACCGCCACCGGGCTGGAGCCTCATGCGGGCCGCTAGCGCCGATCTCGCGGCCGCGCGCCGGGCGCTCGTCTGGCTCATCGCCGGCGAGTGGCGCGCCCATCCCGCGCGCTTCCTCGCCACGGCGGTGGCGATCGCGGTGGGCGTCGCGCTCGGCTTCGCCGTGCATCTCGTCAACGGCTCGGCGCTCGCCTCGTTCGACGGCGCGGTGCGCGGCGTCAACGGCGCGGCCGACCTCGCGGTGCGGGCCGCGAGCCCCCTCGGCTTCGACGAGGCGCTCTACCCCCGCGTGGCGCTGGCGGAAGGCGTCATGGACGCCAGCCCCGTCGTCAGCCTCGAGGCGGAAGCCGGCGCGGCGCGCTTCACGCTGCTCGGGCTCGACGTCATCCGCGCCGGGGCAGTGACGCTGAGCCTCGTCGGCCTGCCGCCGGCGGGGCCGGACGCCGATCAGGCCGCGGCCTTCGCCGACGACGCGCTGTTTCTCTCGCGCGACGCGCTGGCCGAGACCGGCCGGACCGTCGGCGAGACGATCGAGGTGGCGGCGAACGGCCGGCGCGCCGCCTTGCGCATCGCGGGCGTTCTGTCCGGCGTCGCCGCGGGCCAGCGGATCGGCACGCTCGACATCGCCGCCGCGCAGTGGCGCTTCGACCGGCTCGGGCGGCTGGACCGGCTGGACCTCAAGCTCTCAGACCGCCGCGCCGCCGAGGCCGCGTTGACGGCGCTGCTGCCGGCGGATGCGGCGCTCGCCACCGGCGAGAGCGAAGCGGCGCAGGGCAGTGCTCTGTCGCGCGCCTATCGCGTCAATCTCACCATGCTGGCGCTGGTCGCGCTGATCACCGGCGGCTTCCTCGTCTTCTCCGCGCAGTCGCTGTCGGTGGCGCGGCGTCTTCGCGCCTTCGCGCTGGTGCGAACGCTCGGCCTGCCGCGCTCGGGCATCGTCGCGGCGGTGGGCCTGGAAGGTCTCGTCATCGGTGTCCTCGGCTCGGCCGCCGGCCTCCTTGCCGGCTACGGGCTGGCCGTCCTGGCGCTGCGGCTTCTCGGCGGCGATCTCGGCGCCGGCTACTTCCGGGGCGCCGACGTGCGGATAGTCTTCGCGCCGGGCGCGGCGGCCTTGTTCTTCGCGCTCGGCCTCGCCGCGGCGCTGCTCGGCTCCGTGCTGCCGGCGCGCGCCGCCTCGCGCGCCGCCCCCGCGGCGGCCTTGAAGAACAGCGGCGACCTTCTCGACCCCCGCCGCCCCGTTCCCTGGCGCCCGGCCGTGGTGCTGCTCGCGGCGGGCGGCGTCGCGGCGCTGCTGCCTTCGATCGGTGGCCTGCCGCTCGCAGGCTTCGCGGCGATGGCGCTGATCCTCGCCGGCGGCGTCGCCGGCGTGCCGTGGCTGGCGCGCCGCCTGCTGGCGGGATGGGTCGGCCGGCCGCTGCGCCCTCTGCCGCTCTCGCTGGCGCTGCGCCACGTGCACGGCGCGCCGGGCGAGGCGGCCACCGCCCTCTGCGGCATCGTCGCGAGTACGGCGCTGATGATCGCCATGGCGACCATGGTCACGAGCTTTCGCGGCGCGGTGGACGAATGGCTGGCACAGGTACTCTCGGCCGACCTCTATCTTCGCGTCGAGGGCGCGGGCCTCGATCCCGCCGCGCAGGCGCGGCTCGCTGCGGTGTCCGGCATCGGCCGGCTCGACTTCAGCCGGCAATTGCCCTTGACGCTCGCGCCCGACCGGCCGCCGGTGACGCTGATCGCGCGGCCCGTCGATCCCGCCCGGCCCGACGCCTCGCTCGTGCTGCTGCGCCAGACGCCGGTGCCGGAGGGCGCGATCCCCGTCTGGATCTCGGAGCCGGCCTCGCGCCTCTACGGCTGGAGCCCCGGCGAGCGCGTGGCACTGCCGCTCGGGCCGGGCTCGCAGAATTTCGCGGTCGCCGGCATCTGGCGCGACTACGCGCGCCAGACCGGCGCGGTGGCGATGCGCGCCGAGGACTACACGCGGCTCACCGGCGATGCCTCGCGCGGCGAGGGCGCGGTGACGCTCGCGCCCGGCGCCGAGAGTGCCAACGTGCGCGAAGCGCTTCTGGCGGCGCTTGCCGACACGCCGGGCGTCGAGATCGCCGAGCCGGCGACGCTGCGCCGCTTCGCGCTCGATCTCTTCGACCGATCCTTCGCCATCACCTACGCGCTGGAGGCCGTCGCCATCCTCGTCGGGCTCGCTGGCGTCGCGGCCACCATGTCGGCGGGCACGATCGCGCGGGTGCGCGAGTTCGGCATGCTCCGTCATCTCGGCGTCTCCAAAGGGCAGATCGTCGCCATGCTGGGTCTGGAAGGCGCCACGCTCGGCGCCGTCGGGGCGCTCGCGGGCGTGGCGCTCGGGCTCGTGCTGTCGCAGGTGCTCATCCACGTCATCAACCCGCAGTCCTTCAACTGGACGATGACGACGCGCCTGCCGCTCGGCACGATCCTTGCCGTGGTGGCGGCGCTGGTGCTCGCCGCCGCGGGCACGGCCGTCCTGGCCGGGCGGCGCGCCACTGGCCGCGGCGCGGTGGATGCGGTTCGGGAGGATTGGTGATGCACTGGCTGCGGATGTTCTTGGTGCTGCTGATCTCTGTCGCGCCGGCCCGCGCGGCCGATGCGCCGGCCGTCGTGGCGCCCGGCCGGGCCTTCGCCTTTCCCGCCGACCACGGCGCCCATCCCGACTTCCGCACCGAATGGTGGTACGTCACCGGCTGGCTGAAGGGGGCGGACGGGCGCGAGCGAGGCTTTCAGGTTACGTTCTTCCGCACGCGGCCGTCGATGGATCCTGCCAACCCCAGCCGCTTCGCCCCCTCGCAGGTGCTCTTCGCCCACGCCGCCCTCTCCGACCCCGCCGAGGGGCGCCTGCTGCACGGCGAGCGGGCCGCACGTGCCGGCTTCGGGCTGGCCGAGGCGGCCGAGACCGATGCCGACGTCGCCATCCGCGACTGGTGGCTGCGGCGCGACGCCGACGAGCGGTTCCACACGCGCGTCGCGACGCCCGAGTTCGGCTTCGAGCTCGCCTTCGAGCCGACGCAGCCGCCTTTCCTGCAGGGCGAGAACGGCTACAGCCGCAAGGGTCCGCTCGCGGGGCAGGCGAGCTACTACTATTCGATGCCGCACCTGACCGTCACCGGCACGCTGCGCCGAGGGGGCGAAGGGGTGGGCGAAGCGGTGACCGGCGAGGCCTGGCTCGACCGCGAATGGTCCTCCGACTACCTCATGCCCGGCGCCGTCGGCTGGGACTGGACGGGCCTCAATCTCGACGACGGCGGCGCGCTCATGGCGTTCCGCATCCGCGACCGCGACGGCGGCACGCTTCATGCCGGCGGCTCGCTGCGCCGGCCCGGCGGCGAGATCGTGCGCTTCGCGCCGGGCGACGTCTCGTGGACGACGGTGGAAACCTGGCGCTCGCCGCGCACCGACGCGATCTATCCGGTCGCGCAGATGCTGCGCCTGCGGCTGCCCGAAGGCGAGCGCGCCTTTCCACTGACGCCGCTCTTTCCCGACCAGGAACTCGACGGGCGCTCCGGCGGCCTGCCGGTCTACTGGGAGGGCGCGGTGCGCACGCCCGGCGGGCGCGGCTATCTCGAACTCACCGGCTACGCGGCGCCCCTGGCGCTGTGACGGCGAACCCTGCGTGCGCAGGTGGGAGAGAGGGATGCGACGGGAGCGAGTCGTGTTAGAACGTTTCCAATGACGGCCGAGTCGGCTTCCCCGTCCCAACCATGCGGCAGACGAGGGCCCTGAGGCGACCCCATGTGCGTCGGCCCGACCGCGCACCCGCCCGAAACCCGTCGAGGAACGCTTCCCCCTGGCCGCACCCGTCACCTTCCGCCAGCGCTTCGGCGCGCTGCGCAACCTGCCGCCATTCCTGCGCCTCGTCTGGCAGGCGAGCCCCTGGCTGACCGCGCTGTCGGGCGCCCTCCGTCTGGTGCGCGCGCTGCAGCCGGTGGCCGCGCTCTTCGTCGCCAAGCTCATCGTCGACGAGGTGGTGCGGCTCGCCGGCTTGGCCGATCGCCCCGAGAGCCTGGGCGATTGGATCGCTGCCGGCCTTCTCGATCGCATCGCGCTGCTGCTTCTCGCCGAGTTCGCGCTCGCCGTCGTCGCCGACCTCCTCGGGCGCGTCGTCACCTTCACCGAGAGCCTCCTGACCGAGCGCGTCTCGATCGTCTCCAGCGTCCGGTTGATGGAGCATGCCGCGACGCTCGACCTCCAGACCTTCGAGGATGCCGACTTCCAGAACCGGCTGGAGCGCGCCCGCCGCCAGACGAGCGGGCGCATGACGCTGCTCAGCCAGATCTTCGCGCAGGTGCAGGACCTCGTGACGGTGGCAAGCCTGGTCGTCGGGCTCCTCGCCTACGCGCCCTGGCTGATCCTGCTGCTGGCGCTGGCGCTGGTGCCCGGCTTCCTCGGCGAGTTCCACTTCAACGCCGAGAGCTACCGGCTCGCCTATGCGACGACGCCCGAGCGGCGCGAGCTCGACTACGTCCGCCAGACGGCGGCGAGCGTCGAGACGGCCAAGGAGGTGCGCATCTTCGGGCTCGACGACTTCCTCGTCGCGCGCTACCGCGCCCTCTCGGCCCGCTTCTTCGCAGACAACCGGGCGCTGGCGCTGCGCCGCGCGAGCTGGGGCGCGCTGTTCACGGCGCTCGGCACGATCGGCTACTACGCCGCCTATGCCGCCATCGTCTGGCGCACCGTCGCGGGGCCGTTCAGCGTCGGCGACCTGTCGTTTCTCGCCGGCTCGTTCCTGCGGCTGCGCGGGCTTCTCGAAGGGCTGCTCGCGAGCTTCTCCTCCACCGCGGGACAGGCGCTCTATCTCAACGATCTCTTCTCCTTCTTCGCCGTGCGCCCCGGCATCGCCGCGCCCGCTGCGCCGGTGCCCGTGCCCCGGCCGATCCATGGGGGTTTCGTGTTCGAGGACGTCGGCTTCCGCTATCCGGGCTCGGAGCGCTGGGCCGTGCGCCACCTTTCCTTCACGCTGCGGGCGGGCGAGGTCCTGGCGCTGGTGGGCGAGAACGGCGCCGGCAAGACGACGCTGGTCAAGCTTCTCGCCCGGCTCTACGACCCCACCGAAGGCCGCATCCTTCTCGACGGGCGGGATCTGCGGGAGCACGACCCAGCCGCGCTGCGCGCCGAGATCGGCGTGATCTTCCAGGATTTCGTGCGCTACAACATGAGCGCCGGCGAGAACATCGCGGTCGGGCGCATCGAGGCACGCGAGGACCGGACGCGGATCGAAACGGCGGCGGCGCGCAGCCTCGCCGACGGCGTCGTCGCCCGGCTGCCCGAGGGCTACGAGCAGATGGTCGGCAAGCGCTTCACCAACGGGGTCGAGCTCTCGGGCGGCGAGTGGCAGAAGATCGCCATCGCCCGCGCCTACATGCGCGAGGCGCAGGTGCTGATCCTCGACGAGCCGACCGCCGCGCTCGACGCGCGCGCCGAGGTCGAGGTCTTCGAGCGCTTCCGCGACCTCAGCGCCGGGCGCACCGCCGTCCTCATCTCGCATCGCTTCTCCAGCGTGCGCATGGCCGACCGCATCCTCGTGCTGGCGGACGGGCGGGTCGAGGCCTCTGGCACGCACGACGATCTCGTCGGCCGGCCCGGCCGCTACGCCGAACTCTTCGCGCTGCAGGCGCAGGGCTACCGCTAGGCGCCGGCGATCAATACGCTCGCGGCATAGGCGCCGTTGGCGGCGAGAAGGCAGAACACCGCGAAGGATCCGAGATCTTTGGCGTGGCGGGCGAATTCCGAGATCTCCGGCGACACCCTGTCGACGATGATCTCGATCGCCGTGTTCAGCGCCTCGCAGGCCATCAGCACGAGGATCAGCACCCCTTGCGTCAGGTAGCTCGCCACCTCCGCGCCGCGCAGCGCGAACAGCACGAAGACCACTGCGGCGGCCGCGAGCTCGTGGCGGAACGCCGTCTCGCCGAGCATGCGGCGAAAGCCGCCGAGCGAATAGCCCGCTGCCGACAGGAGATGGTCGAGACCGCGCTTCTTGCCGGCGAGCTTGCGGTCGGAAAGGTCGAGGCTCATGGTCCGGTTCGTCCGATGTCGGCGAGAGGCCCCCCGGCAGGCGGGCGACGGCAGGCGGCGAAGGCGTCGAGCGAGCGATCGTACACGCCGGTGGCGACGTCCGCCATTCCCAACACCGTGTGGAACAAGTTGTCGTGCGAGAGCGGCGTGTCGGCTTCGGCGCGAAGGCAGGCCATGTCGAGGCCGGTGGCCTCGCGATAGGGCTGCGAGAACCAGGCGACCATCGGCACCTGCGTCTGTGTCGAGGGCGCCAGAAAGTAGGGCGCGCCATGCAGGTAGATCCCGTTCTCGCCGAGCGACTCGCCGTGGTCCGATACGTAGATCATCGAGGTCGTGAGCTCCGTGTGCTCGGCGAGGAGATCCACGATCTCGGCGAGGATGTGGTCGGTATAGACGATCGTGTTGTCGTAGGCGGCTACGATCTCCTCGCGCGAGCAGTCGGCGAAGTCGCCGCTGTGGCAGGCCGGCCCGAAGCGTTCGAACTCGGCCGGGTAGCGCTCCGCATAGGCGGGGCCGTGGCTGCCGATCTGGTGCAGCACGATCACGCGGTTTCCGGTGACCGACCCGATCTCGCGCCGCAGCCGATCGACGAGGATCTCGTCGTGGCATTCCCCGTTTCGGCAGAAGCGCGGGTCGTCGGTGGCGGGCAGGAACTCGTAGGGGGAGCGGTCGGCCACCTGCATCGAGCCGGTGTCGTTGTCGTACCAGGAGACGCCGAGGCCGGCATGCGCGAGAACGTCGAGAAGGTTCTCGCTCGCCAGCGCCTTCGTGCGGGCATAGCCGCTTCGCGACAGC
Organism: Aureimonas pseudogalii; assembly: GCF_014196835.1. Taxonomy (GTDB): domain Bacteria; phylum Pseudomonadota; class Alphaproteobacteria; order Rhizobiales; family Rhizobiaceae; genus Aureimonas; species Aureimonas pseudogalii. The sequence continues at coordinate 714,028 of NZ_JACIEK010000001.1, read as the reverse complement.
ACGGAGAACATGCAGGGCACGGACACCGCGGTCGCCGTGCCGCAGGACGAGACGTCGGAGAAGTGGACGACGTCGCGCCGAGCGAGTTCGGGCGTCGTGTCGAGGCCCGTTCCGTTCAGGCCGAAGCTCTGCGCGCGGGCGGTCTCGCCCACCACGAGCACGGTGAGCCACGGCTTGGCCGCGCCCTGCGACGCGGCGCCTTGATGCGCGTCGGTGCCGAGCGGGGTGATGAGTCCGAGCTCGGCTTCGCCGATGCGGTTGTAGGCATATTTCGCCGCCGAGACGACCGGCGCGGCCGGATTGAAGCTGCCGATGAGGTCGGGATGCCGGCGGAAGGTCGAGGCGAAGCTCGGATAGTTCCACCAGACGATGACGAGCGCCGCCGCGACGCAGGCCAGCACCGTGCCGGTGTTGTGCCGCAGCTTGACGGAAAAAGGCCGGTGCACCACCGCGACGCCGGCGACCAAGAGCGAGGGCAGAAGGCCGAAGAAAGCGAGATGGCGCACCATCGCGCCGGTGACGAGGTGCCGTGCCTCGCTCGGCGTCGTCAGCGCGACGTTCTGGATCATGTCGCGATCGATGAGGATGCCGAACGTATCGACATAGTAGGACGCGGCGGCCGCCACGAGCAGCAGCACGATGAAGAACGGCTTGATGAGATACTTGACGGAAAACACCGTCAGCACCGCGAAGGTGAGGATGAAGAGACCGGCGCCGAGCGCGGCGAGCTGCGCCTCGTGGCCTGCGAAATAGCCGAGGCCCTTGTGCCAGAAGGTCCGGTTGAAGCCGAGCAGCAGGACGGCCGAGACGAGAAACGTCAGCGTGGCGCTGGCGAGGCGGGGGCGGTGCAGAGGCATGGGCGGCGACATTCCGGCAGCATCGGCGCTGGCCGTGAATGGCGGGCCGGCACGAGGATCGCGGGGTCTCGTCGGACCGCGCGACGCTTGCGATAGGGGCCGAAGATGTCGATGACGTCGCCGCCGCTATACGCTTTCGTATAGTTCGATCGGGCAGGTCGAGCTGGGAAGGAGACGGCGGAAACGGCCGCGGTTCAGTAGAAGCTTCGCGCGCGCGAACGCCGCCGCCGCCGCCGCAGGAGGTCGATCATCGCGGGGACCGGCGAACGATCGTCGCCCCGCAATGAGCCGCCGAAGCCGAGACGGAGAAATCGGGTGAACCGGTGCATGGGCGCCCTCCATGATGCCAAGCCGATCGTGCCGACACGGGCTTGCATCGGCCTGACGCCGGGCCGTCCGGCTGCAGAACCGGGACTTAGCGCGAGGGGCGTGAGAGAAGGAAGACGGCGACCCCCACCAGCACGGCGGCGACGGCGAGCAGCACGGGCGTCGCCACGCCCCTGTGCCAGAGGAGGGCGAGGCTCGCCGCCATCGAGGCGATCGCCAGGATCTTGGCGCCCCTCGGCACCACGCCACGCTCGCGCCAGTTGCGCAGGGGCGGGCCGAGATGGGGATGGGCCTCGACGCGCGCCGCCCAGGCCGGGGCGCCGCGGCCGAAGGCCCAGACGCAGAGGAGCAGGAAGGGCGTCGCCGGCAGGCCCGGCAGAACGATGCCGGCGACGGCGAGCGCCAGGAACACGAGGCCGAGCGCGCGGTAGGCGAGCCGTGCGAAGGGACCCGCGGCGGGCCGGCCGGGGATCGTCGGCTCGATCGCGGATGAAGGGGGCGAGAGGCGAGGGGGCCTATCGTCCGGCGCGCCGGGCGGCGCGGTCAATTCGGATCGAACTCGGCGGGAAGCTCGCCGTGCCGGGCCAGCACCACCGGCTCCTCCAGCACCTCGCCGGTGTCGGTGTCCACCGTTTGCTGGATCGCCACCACGCCGACGGTGCGCGAGGCGTCGCGGTCGGCGCGGGCGGATGCCTCGCCCGCGCTCTTGAAGGTCATCTGACGCCCGGCGATGAGGCGCTTGCCCATCTTCTCGAACTGCTGGACGATGTAGAGGGTCTGTACGGGCATGGCCGACCTTCTACGACGCGGCTCAGGCGTCCCGCAATCCCAGCCGCTTGTTGTAGGCGAGCGCCAGCAGCGTGCAGACCGCGCCGGACAGGAGGTAGAGGCCGACGGCCGCGAGCCCGAACCTCGACGAGAAGCCGAGTGCGACCAGCGGCGCGAAGCCGGCGCCGATCAGCCAAGCGAAGTCGGTGGTGAGCGCCGAGCCGGTGTAGCGGTTCTGGCTCGAGAAGTTCGACGCGGTGGCGCCGGCCGACTGGCCGTGGGCGAAGCCCAGAAGCGCGAAGCCGATGAAGACGAAGGCCGTCTGTCCCGCGATGTCGCCGCCGAGAAGGAAGGGCGTCACCACCGAGAAGGCCGCGATGGCGACGGCGCAGATGCCGATCAGGCGGCGGCGACCGATGCGGTCGGCGACCGTGCCCGACAGGATGGTGCAGATCAGGCAGACCACCGCCCCGCCGGTCTGGATCAGCAGGAACTCGCCGGGCGCGCGGTTGGAGAAGTTGTCGATGTAGGAGAGCGGGAAGATCGTCACGAGGTGGAAGAGCGCGAAGCTCGCCAGCGGCACGAAGGCGCCGAGGATGATGGCCCGGCCCTGGACGCGCCAGAGGTCGGCGACGCGCACCGGAACCAGGTCGCGGCGCTGGTACATCTGCACGAATTCCTCGGTCGCGATGAGGCGCAGCCGCGCGAAGAGCGCCACGACGTTGATCGTGAAGGCGACGAAGAACGGATAGCGCCAGCCCCAGCCGATGAAGTCCTCGGTGGCGAGGTTGAGCGTGAAGAAGGCGAAGAGCGCGCTGGCGAGGATGAAGCCGATGGGGCCGCCGAGCTGCGGCACCATGGCGTACCAGCCGCGGCGGTTCTCGGGCACGTTGAGCGCGAGGAGCGAGGCGAGACCGTCCGAGGCGCCGCCGAGCGCGAAGCCCTGGCCGGCGCGGAACACGGCGAGCGCCACGATCGACCAGGCGCCGATCGTCTCGTAGCCCGGCAGGAAGGCGATGAAGGCGGTGGAGCCGCCGAGGAGGAACAACGCGATCGTCAGCTTGACGCCGCGCCCGTGGCGCCGGTCGATCTCGGTGAAGAGCACGGTTCCGAACGGACGCACCACGAAGGCGAGGCCGAAGATGGCGAAGGAATAGAGCGTGCCCGTCAGGTGGTCGGCGAAGGGAAAGACGAGGGCGGGGAAGACGAGGATGCAGGCGAGGCCGAAGACGAAGAAGTCGAAGGCCTCCGAGGCGCGGCCGATCACCACGCCGATGGCGATCTCGGCCGGCGAGATGTGCCCGTCCGACGACACCTGACGCGCATCGTTCTCCAGCTGCGTCGACGAGGCCTTGCCTTGGGTTGCCGTGGTCATGCCGCTTGGTCTCCTGCCGTCCGGGGCGAAGCCGCGCCGCGTGGTGCCGTCCGCCGTTCTGCTATATGGGCATAGGGTGCATGGCCGGTCACCGTCAAACGGTTGCGGGTTGGACAAAACGTCCAATCCCATTCCGGAAGGCGAGACCGTACATGGCGGCAATCGCACTGGAGCTCGGATGGTCGTCTTGCCAGGCAAATTCCTGCGCATCCTCGGGATGCTTCCGCTTCTCGCCCTTCTGGGCGGCTGCAACATGGTGGTGATGTCGCCCGCCGGGCACGTCGCCACGCAGCAGCGCGACCTCATCGTCGTGTCGACGCTCCTCATGCTCCTCATCATCGTGCCGGTGATCGCGGCGACGCTGCTCTTCGCGTGGCGCTACCGCGCCTCCAACAAGGCCGCGACCTACGATCCCGACTGGCATCATTCCACCGGCCTGGAGGTGCTGATCTGGACGGCGCCGCTGCTCATCATCATCGCGCTCGGCGCGCTGACCTGGATCTCGACGCATCTCCTCGATCCCTACCGCCCGCTCGAGCGCATCGACGCCGCGCGCCCCGTCACGCAGGAGACCAGGCCGCTGACCGTCGAGGTGGTCGCGCTCGACTGGAAGTGGATGTTCATCTACCCCGAGCTCGGCGTCGCCACGGTCAACGAGCTGGCGGCGCCGGTGGACACGCCGATCAACTTCAAGATCACCTCCTCGGCGATCATGAACTCGTTCTTCATCCCCGCGCTCGCCGGCCAGATCTACGCCATGCCCGGCATGGAGACGAAGCTTCACGCCGTGATGAACGAGCCCGGCGTCTACGACGGCTTCTCGGCCAACTACAGCGGGCCGGGCTTCTCGCGCATGCGCTTCAAGTTCCACGGGCTCTCGGCCGGCGACTTCGACGCCTGGGTGGCCAAGGTGAAGGCCGAAGGCCAGCCGCTTGACCGCACCGGCTACATGAACGTCGCAGCGCCCAGCGAGAACGATCCGGTGCGCTATTTCGGCTCCGTCGACGGCGGCCTGTATCAGGCGATCCTCGGCATGTGCGTCCAGCCCGGCAAGATGTGCATGCAGGAGATGATGCATGTCGACATGTCCGGGGGCGTTGCCGAAAACCACGAGGCCAACCGCGAGCGGCTGATCTACGACCGGGCCGGCGCCTTCGACGGCTTCGGCTACGGCGCGGGCCATGGCAACGCCGAGGCGCAGGGCGCGACCTTCCCGGCCACCGACCGCACGCCCCGCTCGGCCGACCAGCCCGAAGGCATGCAGCCGGACGCCAGCGGTCCGGTCGGCAACGACGCCGACCATGGCGGGCACTCCATCCCCGGCATGAACCACGACGCCATGCCGGGAATGGGTGCCGCACCGGCGCCGCCGCCCCGGCCCTCGACCGAAACGGGCGAATCCTCGCCCGCGCCCACCCAGCTGAACCAGTAAGTCCGCCCGAAACGGCCAGACGCGAACGAACGGGTTTCCCATGTTTGCCAATACGGATCTCCAGCAGCTGATCTTCGGGCGCCTGACGCTCGACGCCATCCCGCTGCACGACCCGATCCTGCTCGTCACCTTCGCGGTGGTGGCGCTCGGCGGCGCCGCGCTGCTCGGCGCCATCACCTATTTCCGCTTCTGGGGCGTCCTCTGGCGCGACTGGTTCACCAGCGTCGATCACAAGAAGATCGGCATCATGTACATCGTGCTGGCGCTGATCATGCTGATGCGCGGCTTCGCCGACGCGCTGATGATGCGCGCCCAGCAGGCGATGGCCTTCGGTCAGACCGAAGGCTTCCTGCCGCCGCACCATTACGATCAGATCTTCACCGCGCACGGCGTGATCATGATCTTCTTCGTGGCGATGCCCTTCGTCACCGGCCTGATGAACTTCGTGGTGCCGCTGCAGATCGGCGCGCGCGACGTCGCGTTTCCGTTCCTCAACAACTTCTCGTTCTGGATGACGGCAGCCGGCGCCGTCACCGTGATGATGTCGCTCTTCGTCGGCGAGTTCGCGCGCACCGGCTGGCTGGCCTATCCCCCGCTCTCGGGCGCGGCCTACTCGCCGGGGGTGGGCGTCGACTACTACATCTGGGCGCTGCAGATCGCCGGCGTCGGCACGCTGCTGTCGGGCGTCAATCTCATCGTGACCATCGTCAAGATGCGCGCGCCGGGCATGTCGATGATGAAGATGCCGGTGTTCACCTGGACCTCGCTCTGCACCAACGTCCTGATCGTCGCGGCCTTCCCGGTGCTGACGGCCGTGATGGCGCTGCTGACGCTCGACCGGTACGTGGGCACCAACTTCTTCACGAACGATCTCGGCGGCAATCCGATGATGTACGTGAACCTCATCTGGATCTGGGGCCACCCCGAGGTCTACATCCTCATCCTGCCGGCCTTCGGCGTGTTCTCGGAGGTGGTGTCCACCTTCTCGGGCAAGCGCCTCTTCGGCTACGCCTCGATGGTCTACGCCACCGTCGTCATCACCATCCTCTCCTACCTCGTCTGGCTGCACCACTTCTTCACGATGGGGTCGGGCGCCAGCGTCAACTCGTTCTTCGGCATCACCACGATGATCATCTCGATCCCGACGGGCGCGAAGATCTTCAACTGGCTGTTCACCATGTATCGGGGCCGCATCCGCTTCGAGGTGCCGATGCTCTGGACGGTCGGCTTCATGGTCACCTTCACCATCGGCGGCATGACGGGCGTGCTTCTCGCGGTGCCCCCGGCCGACTTCGTGCTGCACAACTCGCTCTTCCTCGTCGCCCACTTCCACAACGTCATCATCGGCGGCGTCCTGTTCGGCATGTTCGCGGGCACGGTCTACTGGTTCCCGAAGGCCTTCGGCTTCAAGCTCGACCCGTTCTGGGGCAAGATGAGCTTCTGGTTCTGGCTCACCGGCTTCTGGCTCGCCTTCATGCCGCTCTACGTGCTCGGCCTGATGGGCGTGACGCGCCGCATGCAGCATTTCGACGATCCCTCGCTGCAGATCTGGTTCGTGATCGCGGCCGTCGGCGCCTTCCTCGTGCTCTGCGGCATCGCCTCGTTCATCCTGTCGATCGTGATGGCCTTCGTGCGGCGCGACCAGCTGGCCGACACCACCGGCGATCCCTGGGATGGGCGCACCCTCGAATGGTCCACGGCCTCGCCGCCGCCGGCCTACAACTTCGCGTTCACGCCGATGATCCACGATCACGACGCCTTCTCCGACATGAAGCGTCGCGGCTACAAGCGGCCCGTCGAGGGGTTCAAGGCCATCCACATGCCCAAGAACACCGCGGCCGGCCTCGTGCTCGCCGTCCTCAGCGTCGCCTTCGGCTTCGCCATGATCTGGTACGTCTGGTGGCTGGCGGCGCTCTCCTTCGCCGCGATCGTCGGCGTCGCCATCGTGCACAGCTTCAACTACGACCGCGACTTCCACATTCCGGTCGAGGACGTCGTGCAGGAAGAGAACCGGCGCACCCGCGCCCTGATGGCGAGCGCCTGACCAATGGCCAACGCAACCAGCACCGTCGCCGCCACCCAAGCCGAGGATCTTAAGTTCTACGTCGCCGAGGAGGACGGCCACGCCGAGGGCGGCACGCTCCTCGGCTTCTGGATCTACCTGATGAGCGACTGTCTCATCTTCGCGGTCCTCTTCGCCTGCTACGGCGTCTACGGGCGCTCCTACGCCGCCGGCCCGACGCCGGCGGACCTCTTCGACCTGCCGCTCGTGGCGATCAACACCGCGATGCTGCTCTTCTCCTCCATCACCTACGGCTTCGCCATGCTGGCGATGGAGAAGGAGAACAATGCGGGGACGCTCGGCTGGCTTGCGGTCACCGGCCTCTTCGGCCTCGCCTTCCTCGGGCTCGAACTCTACGAGTTCGCCCATCTCATCCACGAGGGGGCGGGGCCGCAGCGCTCGGCCTTCCTGTCGGCCTTCTTCACGCTGGTGGGAACCCACGGCCTGCACGTCACCTTCGGCATCGTCTGGCTGGTGGTGCTGATGCTGCAAGTGGCGCAGCGCGGGCTGCACCCCGAGAACCGGCGCCGGCTGATGTGCCTGTCGCTGTTCTGGCACTTCCTCGACGTCATCTGGATCGGCGTCTTTTCCTTCGTCTACCTTCTGGGGGTGCTGCAATGAGCGCCGAGACCGCCACCACCGAGAGCGGCGAGGCTCAGGTCCACGTGCTCGCCGACGAGCACCAGGTCGGGCACGGCACGCGTAAGGACTACGTCACCGGCTTCGTGCTGGCCGCGATCCTCACCGCCATTCCGTTCGCGCTGGTGATGGGCGAGGTCTTCTCGAACCCGCGCATCACCGCCTTCCTGGTGATGGGCTTCGCCGTGGTGCAGATCGTGGTCCACATGGTCTACTTCCTGCACATGAACACGAAGTCGGAAGGGGGCTGGAACATGCTGGCCCTGATCTTCACGCTCGTGCTGGTGATCATCACGATCTCGGGCTCGCTCTGGGTCATGTACCACCTCAACACGAACATGATGCCCGGCATGCAGCCCGGCATCATGACGCACGACATGAGCCAGATGCCGTGACACAGCTCCGCTGGCGGGCGGAGCGGTCTGCCGCGCCGCGCCGCCCGCGCAAGGGGCGGCTGGCCCTCGCCGCGGCAGGCGCGCTCGTCTTCGTGCTGCTGCTGGTGCTCGGCACCTGGCAGGTGCAGCGCATCGCCTGGAAGACCGACCTCGTCGCCCGCGTCGAGTCGCGTCTCGCGGCCCCCCCCGTGCCGTCCCCCGGGCCGGCCGACTGGCCGAGGATGAACGCCGCCGCCGACGAGTACCGGCGGGTGCGCCTGGAGGGCACCTTCCTCCCCGAGCACCAGGTGCTGACGCAGGCGCTGACCGAGCGGGGCGCCGGCTTCTGGGTGCTGACGCCGCTGCGCGCGGGCGACGGCACGACCCTTCTCGTCAACCGCGGCTTCGTGCCGACGGAACGCCGCGATCCGTTGAGCGGGCGCGCGCTTGGCGTCGAGCCGCCGGCCGGTCCGGTGACGGTGATCGGGCTTCTTCGCCTGAGCGAGCCCGGCGGCGGCTTCCTGCGCGGCAACGATCCTGCCGGCAACCGCTGGTATTCACGAGACGTCGCCGCCATCGCGCGGGCGCAGGGTTTGGAAGAGGTCGCGCCCTACTTCGTCGATGCGGACGCGGCCGGCGTTCCCGGCGCGGGTCCGGATGCGCCGGTCGGCGGGCTCACGGTCGTCGCCTTCCGCAACCATCATCTCGTCTACGCCCTCACCTGGTACACGCTGGCGGCGATGCTCGCCGGCGCCGGCCTCTGGCTCCGGCGCGATGCCCGGCGGCGAGAGCGCGGCGATGCCGGCTCGCCTGCGGAGCGCGTGCCGTGAGCGCCCCCGAACCTGACGCTGTCGCCACGGCGCCGCTCGCCCGGCTGCTCGAGCACCTGCGCCCTCGCGGCGGGCGGGGCGCGGCGAGGGCGCTGACGCGCGACGAGGATCTGGCGGGGCGCAAGAACCTCGTCCTTCTCATCCAGCTGCGATGGTTCGCGGTGGCCGGCCAGATCGTCAGCATCCTGGTCGTCGCCTACGGCTTCGGCGCGTCGCTGCCCTTGCTGCCGATGGGTCTCGTCATCGCGGCGCTGGTGACGCTCAATCTCGTCTCGCTGCTGCGCCTCTACAGCCGGACGCACGTCACCAACGGCGAACTCTTCACCGCGCTCGTCTTCGACGTCGCCGCGCTCACCGTGCAGCTCTATCTCAGCGGCGGCGCGCAGAACCCGTTCACGGCGCTGTTCCTGCTGCAGGTGACGCTCGGTGCCGTGCTGCTCGAAGCCTGGTCGATCGGCTGCCTCGTTGGCCTCGCGATCGTCAGCTTTGCCGGGCTGACGCGCTTCCATCGTCCGCTCGACCTGCTCGACGTTGCCGGAACCGGCGTCCTCGCCCCGCAGACGATGGGCCTCCTCGTCTGCTTCGTCATCAACTCGGTGCTGCTCGTCGTCTTCGTGACGCGGATCAACCGCAACGCGCGCGAGCGCGACGCGCGCTTCGCGCATCTTCGCCAGACGGCGGCCGAGGAGGACCATATCGTGCGCATGGGTCTCCTGGCATCCGGCGCCGCGCACGAACTCGGCACGCCGCTCTCGACGCTCTCCATCATCCTCGGCGACTGGCGGCGCATGCCCGCGCTCACCGCCGATCCCGAGCTGTCGGGCGAGATCGACGCGATGCGGGCCGAGGTGGCGCGCTGCAAGTCGATCGTCACCGGCGTGCTGCTGGCGGCCGGCGAGGCGCGGGGCGAGTCGGCGGGGGCCACCACGCTCTTCCGCTTTCTCGACGGGCTCGCCGCCGACTGGCGGGCGACGCGCCCCGGCGTCAATTTCGTCTACGCCAACGAAGTGGACGAGGATTGGGCGATCGTCGCCGAATCCACCCTGCGGCAAGGCGTCTTCAACGTCCTCGACAACGCCGTCGAGGCCTCGCCCGGCTGGCTGTGCTTCACGGCCCACCGCGACGGCGAGACGCTGGTGCTGCGCGTCGTCGACGAGGGGCCGGGCTTTCCGCCCGAGATCCTGGCGCAGATCGGGCGACCCTATCAGTCCACCAAGGATCGCCGCGCCGGGGGGCTCGGGCTGTTTCTGGTGTTCAACGTGGTGCGCAAGCTCGGCGGGCATGTCAGCGTGCGCAACCGCGAGAGCGGCGGCGCCGAGGTCGAGCTTCGCCTGCCGCTGGCGACGCTGGCGATCGAGGACGAAGACGTCGAGGACGAAGACGGGGAGGACGACGATGAGCGAGCCTGAGCGTCATCTGGTGGTGGTCGACGACGACGCGGTCTTCGCGGCCTCGCTGAAGCGATCCTTCGAGCGCCGGGGATACCGCGTCGAGGTGGCGGCGACGCCGGACGCGCTGGACGCGCTGCTCGCCCAGAGCACGCCGGGCTACGCGGTGGTGGACCTGAAGCTCGGCACCGCGTCGGGGCTCGCCTGCGTCAAGGCGCTCCATGCCCACGATCCCGCGACGCTGGTGGTGGTGCTCACGGGGTTCGCCAGCATCGCGACGGCCGTGGAGGCGATCAAGCTCGGCGCCTGCCACTATCTCGCCAAGCCCTCCAACACCGACGACATCGAGGCCGCCTTCTCGAAGGCGGCGGGCGATGTGCGGGTGCCGCTGACGGAGCGCCCGACCTCGATCAAGACGCTGGAATGGGAGCACATCCACGAGGTGCTCGCCGAGACCGAGTTCAACATCTCCGAGGCCGCGCGCCGCCTCGGCATGCACCGGCGCACGCTGGCCCGCAAGCTCGAGAAGCGGCAGGTCAAGTAGCGCCGGCGCGGTCCTGCGTGCCCGAACCATCACGTCGGCCGCCCGGGGTGGGAACCCTCGGGGCGCCCGCTCATTCTGGCCGCAAGTGAAGGATGCCCGTGCTGGAGAGCCGGGCCGCAAGGGAACGAGATCATGAACGATGCAGGCGTCGGCTGGATTGCGGCCATCATCATCGGCGGCCTCGCCGGCTGGCTGGCCAACCGCTTCATGGGGCGCGAGACCGGCGTGTTTCTCAACATCGTGCTCGGCATCGTCGGCGCGGCGATCGCCAGCTTCCTCTTCGGCATCGTCGGCGTCTCGTTCGGCGGCTGGATCGGCTATCTCGTCGCGGGTTTCGTCGGCGCCTGCATCCTGATCGCCATCGTGCGCGCCGTGCGTGGCCGCGAGATCCGGCGCTGAGAAACGCGGGCTGCACGGCGATGTGACGAGACGGCGCATGGGCTCGGCACATTCGTCGCCTACCTGCGTCATCTCCTCCTTCGATCGGATTCCGACTTGCCCTTGCGCTTTCTCGTCGTCGCCAGCGAAACGCCCGACCAGCGGGCGGAGCGCCGGCAAGCCGTCGGCGCCGCGTCCGACGAAACCTACGCGCAGACGCTGGCCGACATCGAGCCGGGATGCGTCTGCGACCTCGTCTCCTGCGTCGACGGCACGCCCGTGCCGTCCGCCGAGACGTTCCGCGGCTACGACGCGGTTGTCTTCGCAGGCTCGCCCATCGACATGACGCAGGACAGCGCCGTGACGCGCTCGGCCGCCGCCTTCATGCGGGGCGTGTATCGTTCGGGCGTGCCGTCCTTCGGCTCCTGCGCGGGGTTGCAGATCGCCACCGTTGCCGCCGGCGGGCGGGCGCGAACGCGCGAGCCGCGCCTGGAGGCGGGCTTCGCCCGCGGGATCGTGGCGACCGAGGCGGGCCGGAACCACCCGCTTCTCGCGGGCCGCCCGATCGCCTGGGACGCGCCGGCTATGCATTCGCAGGAGATCGCCGAACTGCCGCCGGGAAGCCTCGTCCTCGCCAGCACACGCACGACGCCGGTGCAGGCCGCCGAGATCCGCTTCGAGGGCGGCGTCTTCTGGGGCGTCCAGTACCATCCCGAGCTGACGCTCGGCGAGATCGCTGCCGCGCTCCTGCGCGAGAAGGACGATCTCCTCGAGGAAGGACTGGCACAGGACGAAGGCGATCTCGAACGCTTCGCCGCCCGGCTGGCTGCGCTTGGCGACGCGCCGGACCGGCGCGACCTTGCCTGGCAGCTCGGGCTCGACGAGGAGATCACGCAGCCGCGGCGGCGAATGACCGAGATCCACAACTTCATCGACCATCTCGTGCGACCCTGCCGGCGCGAGACGCCCCGCGCCGTCGCCTGAGGCCCTGCCTTGCCGAACGCCCGGAAAGAGTGCGGCTCGTTCGCGACGGGGAGGGTGCCCTCGCCGGCGTTTCTGCTAGAACCGGCCGCGCCGGACTCGATTCCCGTCGTCCCGACGGCGGCGGGAACCCGGCGACGCATCCCGCCGGAACATCGGGCGACCGGCCGCCTTTCTGTGACATCCCTACCGGAGACCCGACATGCTGACCGAAGCGCAGACCGACGACATTTCCGAAAAGATCGCCACGCTCTTCCAGGGCATGGATCTCGAAGACGTCGCGAGCATCCTGAAGATCCAGATGGCGATGCTCGTGACGCAAGGCACCGATGACGCCGAAGGCGCGATGGAGTTCCTCGACGAGATCTACGAGGACGTCGAGCAGATGATCGAGTCCTACCCGTTCGGCGAGGAAGACGAGGACGAGGACGACGGCGAAGAGGGCTCCGCCGACGCCAAGCCGTCCGCCAACTAAGGCGCCCTCCGCCGACGGGAGGCTCCGTGATGCGACACCGCGCCTGACGAGCGCTGCGGAACCATCCGGCGAAGGCCGGGCTTCTCACCGGAAGCCCGGCCTTCGCGCGTTCGGGCTGGCGTTCTCCCGCGTACCCGAGGTTCTCGTCCGATGTTCGTTGCCCGTCTCGACCACCCCGCCGACTTCGAGGGCTGGCGCGAGGCGGCGCGCACCGCCTTCGCGCTAGGCGTCGCGCCCGAGGACTTGAGCTTCACGATCGGCGACGAGGCCGGCACGCTCTTCGCCGAGCCGCTGCCCGACCGCCCCGCCGACGCCGCGCCCTTCACGGTGCCGAAGGCCTTTCCCGATCTTGCCCGCAAGATCGTCTGCCATGCCGACGCGGAGCGCTTCGCCTTCGCCTATCGCCTGCTCTGGCGCCTGCAGGGCGAGAAGAAGCTGCTCGAGATCGTGTCCGACCCCGACACGGCCCACGCGGTGGAGATGGAAAAGGCGGTGCGCCGCGACAGCCACAAGATGAAGGCTTTCGTGCGCTTCCGCGAGATCGAGGACGTGAACGGGGAACGCCAGTACATCGCGTGGTTCGAGCCCTTCCACCATGTGGTGGAACTGACCGCGCCCTTCTTCATGCGGCGCTTTCCCGGCATGCTCTGGTCGATCCTGACGCCGAAGCGCTCGGTGCACTGGGACGGGGCGGACCTTGTCTTCGCTCCCGGCGCCGACCCCTCGCAGAAGCCCGCCGACGACGACATGGAGGCGCTCTGGCTCACCTACTACGCCTCGATCTTCAACCCCGCGCGGCTGAAGGTGAAGGCGATGCAGGCGGAGATGCCGAAGAAATACTGGCACAACCTGCCCGAGGCCGTGCTCATCGAGCCTTTGATCCGCGGCGCGGAAGCGGCCTCGCGCCGCATGATCGAAACCGCGCCGACCCTGCCGAGTTTGCGACACGAACGGCAGAGCGAGCGAAACGACATGGCCAAGACAGCGGTCCCCGCTTTCAACGGGTTCAACAAGGCCCCCGACGATCTGGACGAGGCGCGCGAGCAGGCGCGCCACTGCAAGGCCTGTCCGCTCTGGGAGCCGGCGACGCAGACCGTCTTCGGCAAAGGTCCGGCGGACGCGCCGGTGATCTTCGTCGGCGAGCAGCCGGGCGACCAGGAGGATCTCGCGGGCGAGCCCTTCGTCGGCCCGGCGGGCAAGGTGTTCGACGCGGCGCTGGCCGAGGCCGGCATCGACCGCTCCCAGGCCTACGTTACCAATGCCGTGAAGCACTTCAAGTTCGAGCCGCGCGGCAAGCGGCGCATCCACGCCAAGCCCAACATGGGCGAGGTGAAGGTCTGCCGCTGGTGGCTGGAGCAGGAGCGCGAGCTCATACGCCCCAAGCTCATCGTGGCGCTCGGCGCCACCGCCGCGGCGTCCGTGCTCGGGCGCACGGTGACGATCCGCGACACGCGTTCGCGTCTTATCGACCTGCCGGACGGCGCGACGAAGCTCCTCGTCACCGTCCACCCCGCCTACATCCTGCGTCTGCCCGACCCGGAGGCGCAGGCCCGCGAGCGCGCTGCCTTCGCCGAGGACATGGGCCGGGTGAAGGCCTACGTACCGGAAATCGCGGTCTGACGCGTCAGCCGAGCAGCACCCAGCGGATCGGGTAGGCCACGGCCGAGAGCGTCACGATGCCTGCGCACCAGAGCGCCACGAACCAGAGGATCTGCCGCAGGCGTGGCGGCAGACGGGCGAAGGGTGTGGGGCTCATCGCCGGCCTTCAATGGTGGTGCTGGTGGTAGCCCTCGCCCTCGATCACCTTGCCGCGGAACACCCAGTAGGCATAGCCGGTATAGGCGAGGATCAAGGGGATGAGGACGGAAGCGCCGACGAGCAGGAACTTGAGACTCGAGTCGGGGGCGGCGGCCTGCCAGATCGTCAATTCCGGCGGCAGGATGTGCGGATAGAACGAGATGCCGATGCCGATGAACGAGAGCACGAAAAGCGTCAGCGCCGCGAGGAACGGCCGGGTGCTCGACACGTGATCACGCAGCGAGCGGTGCAGGCTGACGGCGGCGAAGCCGAGCACGAGCGGGATCGGCGCCACCAGCAGGATCTGGGGGAACGAGAACCAGCGCGAATAGAAGGTCGGCTGCAGGAAGGGCATCCAGACGCTCACCATCCCGATGGCCGCGAGTGTCGCGATCATCAAGGCGCCCGCATAGCGCGCCGCCAGCCGGTTGAGCGGGCCTTCGGTCTTCACGATGATCCAGGTCGCGCCGAGCAGCGCGTAGCCGACCGTGACGGCGGCGCCCGTCGTCATCGAGAAGGGCGTCGCCCAGTCGAACCAGCCGCCGGCATAGGCGCGGCCCTCCATGCGGATGCCCTGCACGATCGTGCCGAGCGCCACGCCTTGCGCGAAGGCGGCGACCAGCGACCCAACGAAGAACGACATGTCCCAGACGAAGCGCCAGCGCACGGTGCGGAAGCGGAACTCGAAGGCGACGCCGCGAAACACCAGCGCCAGCAGCATCGCGATGATCGGCGCGTAGAGCGCGGGCATCACCACCGCATAGGCCAGCGGAAACACGGCGAAGAGCCCGCCGCCGCCGAGAATCAGCCAGGTCTCGTTGCCGTCCCAGAAGGGCGCGATCGTGTTGATCGCGGTGTCGCGGTTCTCTTCGCGCTTGAGGAACGGGAAGAGGATGCCGATGCCGAGGTCGAACCCGTCGAGCACGACATAGGCGAGCACCGCGAAGGCGAGGATGAAGGCCCAGACGAGCGGAAGGTCCATGGATCGTCTCCTCAGAGCGGCTGCGTGACGGCGTCGCCCGGCTCCATCGCCGGCCCCGGTGTCAGGCCGGCGGTGCGGATGGGCTCGCGCGGGTTGAGGCCCTCCTCGAAGACGTTCGGCGCCTGTCGCATGTGGCGCAGGATGTAGAAGGTGCCGGCGCCGAAGACGACGAAATAGACCACGATGAAGGCGACGAGCGAGGTGCCGACGGCCGAGGCCGCGATCGGCGAATGGCTCTCCGAGGTGCGCAGCAGGCCGTAGACCGTGAAGGGCTGGCGACCGACCTCGGTGGTGATCCAGCCGCAGAGCACCGCCACGAAGCCCATCGGCCCCATCGCGACCATCGCGCGTTGCAGCCAGGGCGCGTCGTAGATCGAGCCCTTGTAGCGCCGCCACAGGCTCCAGACGCCGATGCCGAGCATCGCGAAGCCGATGGCGACCATGATGCGGAAGGTGAAGAACACCACCCACACGTTCGGCCAGTCTTCGCGCGGAAACTCGTTCAGCCCCTTCACCACGCCGCCGATCTCGTGGGTGAGGATGAGGGAGCCGATCTCGGGGATGGCAATGGCACCGCGCATCGTGCCGGCCTCCATGTCGGGAATGCCGAACAGCGTCAGCGGCATGCCGCCGTCGCGGTTGGTCTCGAAATGCCCTTCCATCGCGGCGACCTTGGCGGGCTGGTGCTCCAGCGTGTTCAGGCCGTGGGCGTCGCCGGCCATGATCTGGAGCGGCGCGACGATCGTCGCCATCCACAGCGCCATCGAGAACATCAGCCGCGCCGAGGCGTTGCCGCGGTCGCGCAGCAGGTGGAAGGCGCCGACCGCGCCCACCACGAAGGCCGTGGTGAGATAGGCCGCGAGCACCATGTGCGCGAGACGATAGGGGAAGGACGGGTTGAAGACGATCGCCCACCAGTCCTCCGGGATGAACTGGCCGTTGGCGGCGACCGCGTAGCCGGCCGGCGTCTGCATCCAGGAGTTCACGGAGAGGATCCAGAAGGCCGATCCGAGCGTGCCCACCGCCACCATCAGCGTCGCGAAGAAGTGCAGGCCCTTGCCGACGCGGTTGAGCCCGAACAGCATGACGCCGAGGAAACCGGCCTCGAGGAAGAAGGCCGACAGCACCTCGTAGGCCATCATCGGTCCGAGGATCGGCCCGGTCTTGTCGGCGTAGACCGACCAGTTGGTGCCGAACTGGTAGCTCATGACGATGCCCGAGACGACGCCCATGGCAAAGGACACCGCGAAGATCTTCAGCCAGGACTGGAAGGTGGTGAGATAGACGCGCCGGCCCGTCGCCAGCCAGAGACCGTTGAGCACGGCGAGGAACGAGGCGAGGCCGATGGTGAAGGCGGGGAAGACGATGTGGAAGGAGATCGTGAAGGCGAACTGAAACCGCGCCAGCAGCACCGGGTCGAAACCGTCGAACATCACCGTCATCCTGGTTGCACGGGAAGCCGGCGAACGCCGCAATCCCCTCGATCGAGATGGCCCATGCGACGGCTCGCGCAAGCCCTTCGCGACCCTTTGGCCCCTCGCGACCTTCGGGCGCGACGCGGACCTTCGGGCGCGACGCGGACCTTCGGGCGCGACGCGGGCCCGACGAGGCGCCGAGCGCGCCCATCGCCGTCGGATGCCAGAGGGCGCCTTTCGCCGGCGCCGTGCAACGGGCGTTTTGTCCAAGTCGCGGCGCCGCGCGGCGGAACTGACGCGGCGGGCTGCGATGTGCTAAAGCGCCGGCGCAACGTCCCGGAGGAGACCCCCCATGAAACGATCGCGCGTGAACGAGATCCTGAAGGCGAGCGATGCGTTCATCCGCTCCTTCGGCCATGTGCTGCCGCCCTTCGCCTATCTCTCGCCGGCCGAGATGAAGGCGCGGCGCGGCGATCTCTCGGCGATCGTCGACCGGCGCCTCGGCTGGGACATCACCGACTACGGCAAGGGCGACTTCGACAAGCTCGGGCTCTTCCTCTTCACCACCCGCAACGGCGACAACGCCGATCTGAAGTCGGGCCGCGGCATGCTCTATGCCGAGAAGATCATGATCTCGCGCCAGGACCAGATCTCGCCAATGCACCGGCACGACCTGAAGGCCGAGGACATCATCAACCGCGGCGGCGCCACGCTGGCGCTGAAGCTCTACACCGCCGCCCCGGACGGCACGATCGACAAGAGCCTGCCGGTGAACGTCGTGACCGACGGCATGCGGCGCCAGATGAAGGGCGGCGACATCCTGCGCCTGCAGCCGGGCGAGAGCGTGACGCTGATGCCGGGCGTCGACTGGCACGCCTTCTGGGGCGAGGGGGGCGACGTCCTCATCGGCGAGGTCTCGACCGTCAACGACGATCTCACCGACAACGTCTTCGCCGAGCCGATCGGCCGCTTCGCCGAGATCGAGGAGGACGAGGCGCCCGTGCATCTTCTCGTCTCCGACTACGACAAGTGGCTGTGACCCGGCACGGCCTCTGAAACGAGAAAAGCCGGCGCTCTCCTCTCGGGAGGGCGCCGGCTTTCGATGTCTCAGGCCAAGATCGCCGCGATCAGGCGCTCATCTTCTCGAAGCCCGTGTCGAGATCGAGGGCGAAGCCGGCCTCGTTCGTCTTCGGCGCGGCGCCGGAGATCTTGGAGGCGGCAGGCCTGGCGGGCGCTGCGAATCGCTGGGCGCGTTCCTGCAGTTCGTGCACCGGCACCGACGCCCCTGTTTTGCGTCCGGCGCTCTCTCCGCCACGAGCCGCGGCCGGACGGGCCGCCTTGCTGGCGTCGGTCACGAAGAAGGCGGCCCGCTCCGCGAGGCGGCGCGCTTCGGCGGACAACTGCTCGGCGGTGGCCGACATCTCGTTGGCGGCGCCGCTGTTGCTCTGCGTCACCTCGTCGAGCTGGGTGATCGACGTCACGGTCTGCTGGGTCACCTGGTCGAGCTGGTTGATCGCCTGGTTGATCTGCTCGGCGCCGATGTTCTGCTCGCGGCAGGCGGCGGAGATCTCGGCCACCAGTTCCGCCGTGCGGCGGATGTCGGGCACCAGGCTTTCGAGCATCGACCCGGCATCCTCAGCGACGCAGAGCGTCTCGCTCGAGAGCGCGCCGATCTCCTGTGCGGCCTGCTGGGAGCGCTCGGCGAGCTTGCGCACCTCGGACGCCACCACCGCGAAGCCCTTGCCATGCGGGCCGGCACGGGCCGCCTCGATCGCCGCGTTCAGCGCGAGGAGATCGGTCTGGCGGGCGATCTCCTGCACCACCGAGATCTTCTCGGCGATGGTGCGCATCGCCGTCACCGACTTCTGGACCGCGACGCCGCTGCGCTCGGCATTCTCGGCCGACTGCGTGGCGATCTTCTCGGTGGTGGAGGCGCTGTCGGCGTTCTGGCGGATGTTGGCGGCCATCTCCTCCATCGCGGCCGAGGCCTGCTCGGTGGCGGCGGCCTGTTCGGTGACGCCCGACGAGAGACGCTGCGTCGCCGCGGCCTGCTGGGTGGAGCCGGACGAGAGCTGCTCGGCCGTGATGGCGGCCTGGGTGGAGCCGGAGGCGACCTGCGTCGCCGAGGTCGTGACGTCGGCGACGATTTCGGAGAGCTTGTCGACCATCTCGCCCATCGCACGCTGCAGATCGGCGATCTCGTCGCTCCCCTTCGCGTCGATCCGCTGCGTCAGGTCGCCGGCACCGATGGCACGGGCCAGATGGACGGCGCGCGACAGGCTGCGCGAGATCGAGATCGCCATCCAGGTGGCGGCCGCGGCTCCGATCGTCATGGCGCCGAGGATGACCAGGATCAGCATCAGCTGCGCCGCGGCGAACGAGGTCTCGGCCTCGGCGAGGAAGCGGGTCGCAAGCGAGGAGGCCCGCGCGCTGATCTCGTCGAACCGCTTGGTGACGTTCGAGGTCAAGGGCCGCACACGCGTGATCAGCGAGTCCATCGCGGCCGACATGCGGTTTTCCAGGCCGATGTCGGTCTGGGCCCGCAGCGGAACGTAGAGCCGACCCCAGGCGTCCTGGGTGGCGCGGATGTCGCCTGCCAGCTGAGGCTGCCGGGTTTCGAGGTCCGAGAGATGCGTGCGCACGGCGCGGTCGCGCGCGTCGATGCTGTCGCCGATCGTCGCCTTCGCCTCGCCGCTCGTCCGGTCCACGGCCTGCATCATGTCCATGCGCGCTGACGACACGTCGGAATGGATCCTCTCGACCAAGTCGAGCGAAGGGACGCCGTCGGCCGGCAGCCGCGCGACGACGCGATCGAGCGCTGCATTGAAGGCGGCCAACGGCTCGTCGGTGGCCTTGAGCGCCGTGTCGCCGGCGCTCGGATCGGCATGCGCCGCCAGTTCCATCGTTTCGTCGGACATCGTGC
The DNA here is from genome assembly GCF_014196835.1 of Aureimonas pseudogalii. Classification (GTDB taxonomy): domain Bacteria; phylum Pseudomonadota; class Alphaproteobacteria; order Rhizobiales; family Rhizobiaceae; genus Aureimonas; species Aureimonas pseudogalii. Next base: position 694,481 of record NZ_JACIEK010000001.1, on the reverse strand, counting down.
GCAGCGCCTGCAACTGGGCCCCGACGTCGGCGAACAGCGCCTTCCCTTCCTCGGGCATGTTGCCGAAGATCAGCGCCGTCGCGGCGTCGATCTCGCTCCAGGCCTTTTCATAGTCGGCGATGTTGATCTTCACGTCGTCCGGGTCCGACGAAACGATCGTCAGAAGCGTGATCCGACGGATGCGCTCCAACAGCCGCTGGGCGTCCTTGGCGCCTTGCACCTGCGCGTAGGGTCGGTCGGCGAAGGCCCGCAGCGTCCCGTTGCTCTGCGACAGGCTGGACACGCCGAGATAGCCGACGGCGCCCGTCAGAAGAAGGACGGCACCGAAGCTTGCCGCAAGTTTCAGCTTCATCGTCACGCGCATTCTCGCCTCATGCTGGATATGGTCGCCGAGCGACGCAATGTTATGTGTGACAATCGATATTATAGATCATTGAATTTTGTGCTAAGGGCCGCCAAACCTACTCAATTTATATCAGTAAATGTTCTTCAATGACCGTAAGTCCGCCAGTGTTTATTGAATAAACTCTAGGTTGATTTTGCAATCTGAACGAATGGTGTCGGAGCGGCGAGCTGTGGATGAAGCGCCGCGGGACTCCCCCGGGCGGCGTCGAGTCGCTAGATTGATCGTTCGACACGTCGATCTCGCAGGCCGCCAGGCCGTGCGGCGGCAACCACCCGCATACCGGAGGCCAGCCTTGACGAAAGTCGCCGTCGATCTCGGCACGACCGCCACCGGCGATCCCGCGGAGATGGACCTCGAGGAGCTTCTCTCGACGCGCCTTCTCGTTCAGGGCAATTCCGGGTCGGGCAAGTCGCATCTCTTCCGCCGCGTGCTCGAGCAGAGCGCGGGCTGGGTGCAGCAGGCGATCATCGATCCCGAGGGCGACTTCGTCTCCTTCTCCGATCGCTTCGGCCACGTGGTGGTGGATGCCGACCGCACGCCGGCCGAGCTCGGCCGCATCGCCGCGCGCATCCGCCAGCACCGCGTCTCCGTCGTGCTCAATCTCGAAGGGCTGGACGCCGAGGTGCAGATGAGCTGCGCCGCCGCCTTCCTCAACGGGCTGTTCGACGCCGACCGGCACTACTGGTTCCCGATGCTCATCGCCGTGGACGAGGCGCAGATCTTCGCGCCCTCGATGGCCGGCGAGGTCGCCGACGAGGCGCGACGCGTCTCGCTCGGCGCGATGACCAACCTGATGTGCCGCGGCCGAAAGCGGGGTCTGGCCGGCATGATCGCCACGCAGCGTCTCGCCAAGCTCGCCAAGAACGTCGCGGCCGAGGCCTCCAACTTCCTGATGGGCCGCACCTTCCTCGACATCGACATGGCGCGCGCCGCCGATCTCCTCGGCATGGACCGAAAACAGGCCGAGCGCTTCCGCGACCTGGAGCCGGGGCAGTTCGTGGCGCTTGGTCCCGCCCTGTCGCGCCGGCCGATCCCGATCCGCATCGGCCCGGTGGAGACCGCCGGACGTTCGGGGCGCCCCGTGCTGATGGCGCTGCCCGACGCGAGCCCGGAGGCGCTGGCCGACCTCATCTTCACCGCCGGGGCCGACGAGCCGACGCATCTGCCGGCGCCCGTGCGGCGCGAGCCGGTGGCGACGCGCGAGCTTCTCGATCGCGTCTCGGCGCCCAGAGCCGCTGCGCCCCGCCTCGCGGGATCGGCGCCGGCCACCGCGCCGGACCCGGAGGAGGAGCCCGACGAGGAGGCGCTGGCCGAGCGGCAGGCCCGGCTCGACCAGATCTTCGCCGATCTGATGGCCGATCCCGAAGCGGCGTTCCGCCCGGTGCCGATGCTCTACCAGGACTTCCTCACCCATTGCCGCCTGAAGCGGATCACCGACACGGGGCTCGACATGGCCGGCTTCCGGCGCAAGCTCGCCCTGGCGCGCGCCGGCGTCGGAGCCGACGGCGAGGACGCCGGCTGGAGCGAGGTGGTGCAGCGCTCCGAAGAACTGCCGGACGACATGCAGGGCGTCTACCTGCTGCTCGCCAAGGCCGCGCGCGACGGCCAGCCCTGCCCCGGCGACGACGTGCTCGCCAAGGCCTATGGCAGCCATTCGCCCTCTCGCGGGCGCTTTCTCCTCACCTACATGGCCGAGCGCGGCTACATCGCCGCCGAGACCGACTTTCGCGGCAACCGCGTGGTGGAGATCGCCGGCCACGGCTGGCGCACCGGCGCGGGCTCGGCCCGGCCGCGCACGCCCGGCACGACGCCGCGCATGCGCCGGGCCTGAGAGGGCGCGAAGCCGGACGCCGCGTCCGGCACGGCGCCGCGCGTGATCGAAGCCGCTCGGGCCGAGAGCGCGGGTTCCGCCCGGACTTCCCCGTGCCGGCATTCGGCGTCGGGCATGCCGATCGGGGTCGCCTCGCGGCGCGGCCTGTGGCAAGGAGAGCCCATGTTTCCCGAGAGCCTCTGGACCACCGATCTGATCATGCGGCCGATCGCCCTGGGCGACGCGGCGGCGATCTTCGACGAGTATGCGCAGGACCCGGAGGTCACGCGCTTCCTGACCTGGGCGCCGCACGAGGTGCTCGCCGACACCGAAGCCTACATCGCCCGCTGTCTCGCCAGCCCGAACGCGCGCACCTTTACGCTGCTCGGCCGGCGCGACCGCCAGCTGCGCGGCGCCATCACGATTCGCCGGCCGGTTCCGGGCCGCGTCGGCTTCGGCTACGCTCTCTCGCGGCGCTCTTGGGGGCAGGGGCTGATGACCGAGGCGCTCACCGAGGTCGCGTCCTGGGCGATGAAGCAGAAGGGCATCTGGCGCATCGGCGACGTCTGCGACGTCGAGAACACGGCGTCCGCCCGGGTGATGGAAAAGGCCGGCTTCGAGCGCGAAGGCCTGCTCAAGCGCTGGATCGTCCATCCCAACCTGTCGGACGTGCCGCGCGACTGCTGGAGCTTCGCGCGCACGCGCTGAGGCGTCAGACCGTGATGCCGACGAGCCGCAGCGTTCCCAGCACGAACCCGTCGGAGATCGCGAAGGCGATCGCCGCCTCCAGCGCCACGGCGACCGCGATGCGCGCCGGCCAGGACGTCGCCCGGCAGACGAAGAAACCGGCCACCACGAAGAGCGTGTCGCCAAGCGCGTTGAGAATGCTGTCGCCCTCGTAGGCCGGCGCGCCCTCGGCCTGCCCGAACATCGCGATGATCATCGGCGTGTTCTCGGCGATCTCCCAGACCGCGGAGGAGGCGAGGGTGGCGAGCAGCTTCCACGACGTCGGCCAGTTCGGGCGCATCCGGTCGAGGAAGGCGAACAGCGCCATGCCGAACATCACGTGGAGCGCGGAGAACCAGTCGGCGAATTGCTGCGAGGCGCCGGGCGAGCGGGGATCGCCGTCCCACCACGCCACCGTGCCGCATTCGCAGAGCATCGGGCGCCCCATCACGTCGAGCCAGGAGGCCATGGCGAGTACGATCGCCAGACCCACCGCCGTCTGACCGGCTGCGCTGGAAAGCCAGCCTCTCGCCCGCAAGGCGGGAACGGCGTTGGTGGTGTGGGTCATCTCGTCTCGCTGTGATGCTGGGTCTCCAACGCGCCGCCCGGAAAAAGGGTTGCGTGACGTCGGTGCGAGCCCCACACACGAGCCCGTGCGGGAACCAGCCGTCGGCATCCCTTTCCTTTTGCCGGCATTGTGCCAAAACGAACGGAAGGCCCCGTCGAACGTCCGTTCCGGCGAGGCGATCGATTCTCCGCCGTCTGGCCCTTCCCCGATCCGATGACCCACCACGCCCTGATCTGCCCTCCGTTCCACAGTCACGTGCGCGCCTTCGAGGCGATCGGCGGAGCGTTGCTGCGGCGCGGGCATACGGTGAGCTTCCTCCTCAACGCCGGGGGCGGCGCGCTCGTCGAGGCCGGTGGGTTCGGGGTCGAGGAGGTCGGCGCGGTGCGCACGCCGTGCCGCAGCCCGGGGCGCAATCCGGCCGGGCTGTTCGGCATCCTGCGCACCGTTCGCGCCAGCGCCGACCGCACGCGCGCACTTTGCGACGGTGGACCCGCCATCCTGCGCCGGATCGGCGCCGAAATCGTCCTCGCCGACCAGATGGAGCCTGCCGGCGGGCTGCTGGCCGAGCATCTCGGCCTGCCGTTCCTCTCGGTGGCTGCGGCCCTGCCGATCGATCCGCATCCGAGCCTGCCTTCGCCCTTTCTCGGATGGCCCTACGATCCCAGCCCTGAAGGCCTGAAGCGCAACCGCGGCGGCGAGCGCGTCTCGCGCCTGCTGCTCCATCGCCAGCGCGAGGCGATCCAGTCGGCGGCGCAGCGCTTCGGCCTCCGTTCCCGCTCGCGGCTGGAGGAATGTCTCTCGCCCCTCGCCACGATCGCGCAGACCGTGCCCGGCTTCGATTTCCCCCGCCCGCCGAGCCCGCGCCATTTCGCGGTCGGCCCGTTCCGCTCCACCGAGGCGGTCGAGATTGGCGGTCTCGTGTTGCCCTTCGCGCGCCGCCCGGGCGTGCCGCTGGTGTTCTGTTCGCTCGGCACCCTTCAGGGACATCGGCTCTCCATCTTCCACGCCGTGGCGCGCGCCTGCCGCCGGCTCGGCTGGCATCTCGTTGTCGCCCATTGCGGACGCTTGTCGGTCGAGCAGGCCGCCTCGATCGACGCCGATCTTGTCACCGACTTCCTGCCCCAGCGCGCGATGCTGGCGCTCGCCGACCTCTGCGTCAGCCATGGCGGGCTCAACACCGCGCTCGATGCGGTGGAGGCCGGCGTGCCCGTGCTCGCCATTCCCATCGCCTACGACCAGCCCGGCGTCGCCGCCCGCCTCCTGCATCACGGCGCGGGCCTGCGGCTGGCGCGCCGGCGGCTGGATGTCGACGACGTCGTGGCGGCGCTGCGCCGGCTTCACGGCGAGCCGCGCTTCGCGGCGCGTGCCCGGGCCATCGGCGCCGAGATCCGCGGAGCCGGCGGGGCCGAGCGCGCCGCCGAGCTCGTCGAGCGCTTCGCCGCCAGCGCCTCGTACTCACGCGAACTGGCTCTGGCATGACGCACGATCTCGTCCTCGCCGGCGGCGGCCTCGCCAACGGCCTCATCGCCTATCGCCTCGCCGAGCGCCGGCCGGATTTGCGGGTCGTCGTGCTGGAGGGCGGCACCTCGCTCGGCGGCAACCACACCTGGAGCTTCCACGACGGCGATCTCTCGCCGGCCGAGCACGCCTGGATCGAGCCCTTCGTGGCGCATCGCTGGCCGACCTACGAGGTGCGTTTCCCCAAGCGTAAACGCGCCGTCGCCACCGGCTACGCCTCGGTCTCGTCGGAGCGCTTCCGCGCGCTCCTCACCGAACGCCTCGGCGACCGGCTTGTGCTCGGCGCGCGCATCGCCGCGCTGACGCCGGACCGCGTGACGCTGGAGGACGGGCGGGTCTTCGCGGGGCGCGCCGTGATCGACGGGCGCGGTCACCGCGCGAGCCGGCACCTGCGCCTCGGCTTCCAGAAGTTCCTCGGCCAGGAATGGGAGCTCGCCGAGCCGCACGGCCTCGCGCACCCGATCGTGATGGACGCCACCGTGCCCCAGCGCGACGGCTACCGCTTCGTCTACGTGCTGCCCTTCTCGCCGACGCGCCTCCTCATCGAGGACACCTACTATGCCGATGGCGAGGCGCTCGATACCGAGAGCCTGCGCCGCTCCATCGCCGACTACGCCGCGAGCGCGGGCTGGCGGCTCGCCACGCTGATGCGCGAAGAACACGGCATCCTGCCGATCGCGCTCGACGGGCGCATCGAAGGGCTGGTCGAGGAGGCCGCCGGCGTGCCGACGGTCGGTCTCGCACGGGCGCTGTTCCACCCGACCACCGGCTATTCGCTGCCCGACGCCGTGCATGTCGCCGATCTCGTGGCCGCGCTGCCCGATCTCGGCTCGCCCTCGCTGGCGCGACTTCTCTCGGCGCATGCCCGCAATCTCTGGCAGGACCGCGCCTATTTCCGGCTGCTGAACCGGCTGCTCTTCCTGGCCGGACGGCCGGAGGAGCGCTACCGCATCCTCGAGCATTTCTACCGGCTGCCCGATCCGCTGGTGGCGCGGTTCTACGCCGCACGTCTCGATGTCCGCGACAAGATCCGCATCTTCGCGGGTAAACCTCCGATCTCGATCCGCAGCGCGATTCGCGTGCTCGCGGCTCGCCGGACGTTGAAGGACGAGGAATGACCGCACATTCGACCGCCGCCCCGTCGCCGGTTCCCGCGCGCGCCGCTGGGCGCGCCGGGGCCGATCCGCGCACCGCCGTGGTGATCGGCTCCGGCTTCGGCGGCCTGTCGCTGGCGATTCGCCTGCAGGCCGCCGGCATCCAGACGACGCTTCTGGAGAAGCGCGACAAGCCGGGCGGGCGCGCCTACGTCTACGAGGACCAGGGCTTCGTCTTCGACGCCGGGCCGACGGTGATCACCGACCCGACGGCCCTCGTGGAACTCTGGACGGCGGCCGGCCGGCGGATGGAGGACTATGTCGAGCTTTTGCCCGTCAGCCCGTTCTATAGGCTCTGCTGGGAGGACGGCTACGCCTTCGACTACGCCAACGACCAGGACGAGCTCGACCGGCAGATCCTCGCCAAGAACCCGGCCGACGTCGAGGGCTACCGGCGCTTCCTCGCCTATTCGCGCGAGGTCTTCCGCGAAGGCTACCTGAAGCTCGGCACCGTGCCCTTCCTCCACTTCCGCGACATGATCCGCGCCGGACCGCAGCTCGCCAAGCTGCAGGCGTGGCGCTCGGTCTATGCCAAGGTCGCCGAGTTCATCGAGGACGAGCAGCTGCGGCAGGCCTTCTCGTTCCACTCGCTGCTCGTCGGCGGCAATCCGTTCGCGACCTCCTCGATCTACGCGCTGATCCACGCGCTCGAGCGCGAATGGGGCGTCTGGTTCCCGAAGGGCGGCACCGGCGCGCTCGTACGCGGCATGATGAAGCTCTTCGAGGACATCGGCGGGCGGGTGGAGCTGAACGCCGAGGTCGCCGAGATCGAAACGGCGGGCGAGCGCGCCACGGGCGTGCGCACCCATGACGGACGCCGCTTCGCCGGGGATCTCGTGGCTTCCAACGCCGACATCGTGCACACCTACGAAACGCTTCTGGGCGCGACGACGCGCGGCACGAAGGAAGCCAGGCGACTGAAGTCCAAGCGCTTCTCGATGTCCCTCTTCGTCATCTATTTCGGGCTGAAGCGCCACCAGCCGCAGCTTCGCCACCACACGGTGCTCTTCGGCGCGCGCTACCGAGCCCTCATCGACGAGATCTTCAAGGGCAAGGAACTCGCCGGCGACTTCTCGCTCTATCTCCACAGCCCCTGCGCCACCGACCCCTCGCTCGCGCCCGAGGGCATGGGCAGCTACTACGTGCTCTCGCCCGTTCCCCATCTCGGCAACGCCGACATCGACTGGACGGTCGAGGGCCCGAAATACCGGGACCGCATCTTCGACTATCTCGAAGAGCGCTACATGCCCGGCCTCAAGGCCGATCTCGTGACTAGCCGCATCTTCACGCCGCTCGACTTCCAGTCGGAGCTGAACGCCCATCACGGCTCGGCCTTCTCGCTCGACCCGGTGCTGACGCAGTCGGCGTGGTTCCGCACCCACAACCGTGACCGCGCCATCGACAACCTGTTCTTCGTGGGCGCGGGCACGCATCCCGGCGCCGGGGTGCCGGGCGTCGTCGGCTCGGCCAAGGCCACGGCCGGCCTCATTCTCGGCGAGCGGGCGGCCTGACGATGCCGAAGGAGACACCGGGCGACGTCGCCGCCTTCGCGGCCCGCTCGATCGCGGCGGGGTCCAAGAGCTTCGCCGCGGCCGCGCGCCTCTTCGACCGCGAGACGCGCGAGCGCGTGATGATGCTCTACGCCTGGTGCCGCCATTGCGACGACGTGGTGGACGGGCAGGAGGGCGGACGCGGGCGCGTCGCCTCGTCTCTCACGCCTGTCGAGCGCATCGAAGGGCTTCGGCGCGACACGCACGCGGCGCTCGACGGGCGCCTCGCCGAGCTCGATCCGGCCTTTCATGCGCTAGCGGCGGTGGCCGGGCGCGCGAACCTGTCGCCGGCGCTGCTCGACGAGCATCTCGCGGGCTTCGCCGACGACGTGGCGGGGTGCCGCTACCGGACGCTCGACGAGCTCATGGTCTATTGCTGGCGCGTGGCGGGCGTCGTCGGCGTGATGATGGCCGGCATCATGGGCGCGCGCGACGAGGGCGTGCTCGACCGCGCCGCCGACCTCGGCCTCGCCTTCCAGCTCACCAACATCGCGCGCGACGTGGTGGAGGATGCCGCCGAGGGGCGGGTCTATCTGCCGCTCGACTGGCTCGCCGAAGAAGGGGTGTCGCCGGCCGATCTCGCCGATCCTCGCCATGCGGCCAACATCGCGCGGCTGCGGGCGCGGCTGGTGGCGGCGGCCGAGCCCTACTACGCTTCCGCGCGAATCGGCGTCGACGCGCTGCCGCGCCGCTCGGCCTGGGCCATCGCCACGGCGGAGCGGGTCTACCGGCGCATCGGGCTGAAGCTGACGGCGGCCGGCGAGGCGGCGGGGGACCGGCGCATCTCCACCACGAAGGGCGAGAAGTTCGGCGCCATCGCCGGCGCGGGCTGGACCGCGCTTCGCTTCCGCGACTATGGCGGAAGCGAGCGCGATCCCGCGCTCTGGCGTCGGCCCGCCCTCGGCTGAACTCGTCTCAGTTCAGGCCGTGCGGCTGGCGCTCGGCCAATTGCTCGGCCCGCACCCGGCCCGACGCCTTCAATTCGGCTGAGAGCTTCTCCACCGGCGGCGCATAGAGGAAGCCGAAGGAGACGCAGCCCTCGCGCCCCTTCACGGCATGGTGCAGCCGGTGCGCCTGCACGAGACGCTTGGCATAGCCCTTGTGCGGGATGTGCCGGAAGGGCCAGCGCTGGTGCACCAGCCCGTCATGCACGATGAAGTAGAACAGGCCGTAGAGCGTGATGCCCGTGGCGATGGCGGTGACCACCGGCAGCCCGCCGAACCGGCCGAGCGCGAAGAGCGCGATGGCGAAGCCCGCGAAGACCACGGCGTAGAGGTCGTTCTTCTCGAACAGCTCCTCGTGCGGCTCGTGGTGGCTCTCGTGCCAGCCCCAGCCCCAGTCGCCGTGCATGATGTATTTGTGCGCGGCCCAGGCGACGAATTCCATCACCAGAAACACCGCGATCGCGATCGCGCCGAAGCCGAGCCAAGTGTTCGCCATGTCGTCGTCTTCCAGGTTGGCGGAAAGGGAAGCCGCGTGCGGCCCTCGGTTTCCTCGCCGGCCGGGCGCTTGCGCAGCGCTACCGGGCGGCTTCGTGTTCGAGCAGCGGTTCGTCCGCCGCGGCGGCGAGGTCCGCGAGACCCGCGCCCTCGAAGATGGCCGCGACCATCGCATGCAGCCGCGAGCGCGGGCCGAACACCGCGTCGAGACGACGCTCGCTCGCCTCGACGTGGCGGGCGATGTGCCGGCGCACCTGCGCAGGCCCGATCAGCGAGACGATGGTCGACTTGCCGGCATCCTTGCCGACGTCCTTGCCGAGGGCCACGGCGCTGGGCCCGCCATCGAGAAGGTCGTCCAGCAGCTGAAACGCGAGCCCGATCTCGATGGCGAAGGCACGCAGATCGTGGCGCGTCGCGGCATCGGCCCCGGCCGCCACCGCGCCGAGCTCCACCGCGGCGGTGAAGAGCGACCCGGTCTTCAATCCGTTGGCGTCGGCGATCTCGGCAACGCGCCGCTGGCCGCGCCCGCCGCGCAGATCCTGGAACTGGCCGGCGACGAGCCCGCTCGTGCCCACGGCGTCGGCGAGGATCGACACGGCCTCACCGCGCCGCTCCGCCGCCAGCGTCTCGATCCGCGCGAGCGTGCCGTAGGCCGCCGAGAGCAGCGCGATCGCCGCGAGCACCGCGACGTCCTCGCCATGCTCGCGGTGCAGCGCCGGGCGTCCGCGCCGAAGCTCGGCGTCGTCCATGCAGGGCAGGTCGTCGAGGATGAGCGAGGCCGCGTGCACCATCTCGAGCGCGCAGCCGGCATCGAGCGCGGCGTCGGCTGCGCCGCCGAGATCCTCGGCCACCAGTAGCGCCATGATCGGGCGCAGGCGCTTGCCCGGCGCCAGCACGCTGTCGCGCATGGCCCGGTCGAGCGCCGACTGTCCGGCAAGCACCGGCGGCATCAGCGCCTCCAGTCGCGCGTTGACGCGCCTCTGAAGGAGTTCGATGCGACTGTCCGGCTCGGCTGTCATCGTGGCGTCGTCACTTTCCCGCTTTCACGGCACTACCATTTCATGTCCGACCGAATGCGGATACGGATTTCTAGCACGCTCCGCGCGCTCTGGAAGTCCCGGACGAACGCACCGGGCCGGCGATGCGACGAAACGACGTACTGCCACGAGCGGGCGCGGATGCGAAGCGGCGGTGACGCTTGGTGCGAAGCGGCCTGCCCCACGGCCGGTCCGGCGCAGCCAATGATACGAGGGCGAACCATTTGACCGACATTCGATCGCGAAAGGGTGATCATCTCGATATCGTTTTGGCACCGTCGCGGGCCGGCCGGCGGGCCGATTCGGGTTTCGATGCCCTGCGCTTCGAGCACGTCGCCCTGCCGGAGATCGACCTCGACGCGATCGACCTCACGGCGACGCTGTTCGGGCGGCGCTTGTCGGCACCGCTTCTCATCTCCTCGATGACGGGCGGGCCGGAGCGCGCCGCGCGCATCAACCGACATCTGGCGGAAGCCGCTCAGACGCTCGGCATCGCGCTGGCGGTCGGCTCGCAGCGCATCGCGCTGGAAGGCCGCGGCGACGGCGGGCTCGACCGGTCGCTGCGCGCGCTGGCGCCGGACGTGCCGCTGCTCGCCAATATCGGCGCCGCGCAGCTCGGCCTCGGCTACGGTCTGGACGAGGCCCGCCGCGCCGTCGAGATGATCGACGCCGACGCGCTGATCGTTCATCTCAACCCGCTGCAGGAGGCCGTGCAGCCGGGCGGCGACCGCAACTGGCGGGGCATCCTTTCCGGCATCGAATCGCTCGTTCTCGACCTCGGCCGCCCGGTGGTGGTGAAGGAGGTCGGGGCCGGCATCTCGGGCCCCGTGGCGCGTCGCCTCGCCGATGTCGGCGTCGCCGTGATCGACGTCGCGGGGGCCGGCGGCACGAGTTGGGCCGCGATCGAGGCCGAGCGCCTCGCCGATCCGCGCGCCCGCGCCACGGCGCTGCTCTTCGCCGACTGGGGCATCCCGACCGCGCAGGCGATCCCGGCGGTGCGCGCCGCCTGCCCGGCGATCACTCTCATCGGCTCGGGCGGCATCCGCAACGGGCTGGACGCGGCCAAGGCGATCCGGCTCGGCGCCGACCTGGTGGGGCAGGCGGCGGCGAGCCTCGCCGCCGCGGAGGTCTCGACTGAGGCCGCCGCCCGCCATTTCGCCGGCGTCGTCGAGGAGCTGCGCATCGCCTGCTTCTGCACGGGCTCGGCCGATCTCGCCGCCCTGCGCCGGGCGGCGATCGCCGGCATCCCGGAGCCCGGCGCGGCCTGACGCCGGATTTCGTTTGCGGCGTCCGCGCTCGTTCCGCTAAGCGGACGTCACGCAACCGCCCGCCGGAGGACGCATGACCGCGACGCTGCAAGACCATCTCGGCCCCCTCGCATCGGCGGGCGGAAGCCGCGCCGACGTCGCGCGGCTCGTCGAGGCGCTGTCGGGCGCCGCGGCCTCGCTGCAGCGTCTGATATCGACGGGCGGCACCGCCGGCGGCGCTGCAGCCTCCGCGCCCGAGGGCGGCGCGAATGGCGGCGGCGACATCCAGAAGCTGCTCGACCTCGAGGCCGACCGCCTGTTCCTTGCCGCAGCGCGCAGCGCCGGCGTCGCGTTCTACGGCTCGGAGGAGCAGGACGAGGCCGTCTCGATCGACCCCGCCGGCACCTTGGCGCTGGCGATCGATCCGCTCGACGGCTCGTCCAACATCGAGACCAACGTCTCGATCGGCACGATCTTTTCGGTGCTGCCGGTGGAGGCGTCGCACCGCGCCGATCCCGCCACGGTGTTTCGCCAGCCGGGCCGGCGCCAGCTCGCCGCCGGCTTCTTCGTCTACGGGCCGCAGCTTCTCCTCGTGATGACCACGGGCGAGGGCACCCATGTCTTCGGCTGGTCGCCGGAAACGAACGTCTTCACCAAGACGATGACGGTTTCCATCCCCGCAGAGGCGAAGGAATTCTCGATCAACGCCTCGAACCAGCGCCACTGGGAGGCGCCGATGCGGCGCTACGTCGACGAGTGCCTCGCCGGCGCGGACGGCCCGCGCGGGCGCGACTTCAACATGCGCTGGGTCGCCTCGATGGTGGCCGACGCCTATCGCATCTTCGTGCGCGGCGGCATCTATCTCTATCCCGGCGACGCCCGGAAGGGCTACGTGCAAGGGCGCATCCGCCTCTGCTACGAGGCCAACCCGGTGGCCTTCTGCGCCGAGCAGGCGGGCGGCGCGGCGAGCGACGGCCTCAACCCGATCCTCGACCTCGTGCCCGAGGGGCTGCACCAGCGCACGCCCGTGGTCTTCGGCTCGCGCGAGGAGGTCCTTCAGGTGGCGCGCACGCTGGCCGACCCCGCGAGCCTCTCGGAGGCCTCGCCGCTTTTCGGCGACCGGCCGGTGGGCGGGTTCTGACGATGGCCGCCGAGATTCTCATCGCCCCCTCGATTCTTTCGTCGGACTTCTCGCGTCTCGGCGAGGAGATCGCCGCCGTCGACCGGGCCGGCGCCGACTGGATCCATCTCGACGTGATGGACGGGCATTTCGTGCCCAACATCACCTTCGGCCCGCCGATCGTCGCCGCCGTGCGCAAGGCCTCCGTGAAGTTCTTCGACGCCCACCTGATGATCGAGCCGGCCGACCCCTATCTCGACGCCTTCGCCGAGGCGGGCTGCGAGGGAATCACCGTCCATGCCGAGGCCTGCCGCCATCTCGACCGCACGCTCCAGCGCATCCGCGCCCTCGGCTGCAAGGCGGGCGTCGCGCTCAACCCGGCGACGAGCGAGACGGCGATCGAGCACGTTCTCGACCGGCTCGACCTCGTGCTGGTGATGACCGTCAATCCCGGCTTCGGCGGCCAAAGCTTCATTCCGGCGATGCTCGAGAAGGTGGCGCGGGTGCGGGCGATGATCGGCACGCGCGACATCCGGCTGCAGGTGGACGGCGGCGTCTCGCCCGAGACGATCGGCGATCTCGCACGGGCCGGCGCCGATTGCTTCGTGGCGGGCTCGGCAATCTATCGCGGCGGCTCGGAAGCCGCCTATCGGCAGAATATCGAGGCCTTGCGAGCGGCGGTGGTGGCCTGAACCGGGACTCGATCAAGACTAGAATTCACCGATCCGTGATGATCGCGTGATGATGCTTCATAGATAGAAAGTCGCCCTTACGGTCTTTGCCCGAATGACAGCAGACATTTCGGATGGCTGTGACCGTTTCTCTTCTTCGCCGAACTTTTTATGGCGGACGCGACGGAAAACCTTGTGCCCTGCACGCGGCATCACATCTAAGGCGCGCGGCGGCGCTCGGAGACGGGCGTCGCATGAAACGGAGATCGGGCAGGCTGCGAGCCGCCCCGGTGTCCGTCGATATCCATGAACGGCGGCCCCTTGCGGCGTGCCACACGAGTTTGAGAAGGGGCGACGTTTGGAACCGACGACTTCGGAGGCGGTGCAGCAAACCGCGTTGACCGGACTGGCCGCGGCGGATGTCGTGCCGACCTGGGTCTGGCTTGCGACGATCGGGGCCATCGGCGCCCTGTTCGTGTTCGACTTCGTCACCCACGTTCGTAAGCCGCACGAGCCGACCTTCCGCGAATCGGCGCTGTGGTCGACCTTCTACATCGCGCTGGCGCTCGTCTTCGGCGGCGGCGTCTACTATTTCTGGGATGCCGAGCACGGCGTCGAGTATTTCGCCGGCTTCATCACCGAGAAGTCGCTGTCGGTCGACAACCTCTTCGTCTTCGTCATCATCATGAAGAGCTTCCAGGTGCCGGCGGCCTACCAGCAGAAGGCGCTGCTCATCGGCATCGTCATCGCGCTGGTGATGCGCGGCATCTTCATCGCGCTCGGCGCGGCGGCGATCGAGGAGTTCTCCTGGGTCTTCTACATCTTCGGCCTGTTCCTGCTCTACACGGCGTGGAAGCTGGCGGCGGAAAGCTTCTCGCACGGCGCCAAGTCGACCGACGAGGCCTACGAGCCGAACGCGCTGGTGAAGTACTTCCAGCGGCACCTGCCGACGACCCCGGACTTCCGCGGCAACGCGCTGACGGTGGTGGAGAACGGCAAGCGCTTCTTCACGCCGATGTTCATCGTGATCCTGGCGCTCGGCATGACCGATCTCCTGTTCGCGCTGGACTCGATCCCCGCGATCTACGGCCTCACCGACGCGCCCTACATCGTCTTCACCGCCAACGCCTTCGCGCTGCTCGGCCTCCTGCAGCTCTACTTCCTGCTCGGCGGCCTTCTCGACCGGCTGGTCTATCTCGGCCTCGGCCTGTCGCTCATCCTCGCCTTCATCGGCGTGAAGCTGATCATCCACGCGATGGAGGCGAACGAGCTCTCCTTCGTCAACGGCGGACAGCCGATCGAGGGCCTGCCGCACATCACCACCGGCTTCTCGCTCTCGGTGATACTCGGCATCCTCGTGGTCACCACGGTGGCGAGCCTCCTGAAGAGCCGATCGGACGACCGCAAGGCGCGCTGATCTCGCCCTTCGCGACGACGAATGGAATAGCCGGCGCGAGCCGGCTTTTCTGCGTTTCGGCCGGGCGTCAGAACCGCTGCGGCTGCGACCAGGCGTGGCGGCCGGCGGCATCGCTCACGACCACGCGGGCCCAGTCGCCGGCGAAGCGTGCCAGCGGCAGGCGCGCCTCGGTCAGGCCATCGCCGAAGACGTTTTCGGAGCGCGAACCGCGCCCGACCAGCGCGACGTTGCGCGCCGGCGAGCAGCGCACCGTCACCGCGTCTCCTTCGATCGCGACGTCGTGGAGCGTCGGGCCCATCGTCGAGTAGGAGAGGCCGGCCTTCAGCGCGGCGAGGATCGCCTCCGGCTCGTTCGTCTCCGCCTTCACCATCGTCCAGCCGCCGAAGCCGTCGGGGATGCGGAAATGCGCGTCGTCGGCGGCGTAGGCGGTGAGCGGGTGGCCCTCGTTCCACAGAGCGTCGAGAAGCTGGAACCCGTCGGGGCGGGCGCATTCGAGATCGCAGCCCGTGTTGTAGATCTCCACGGCATGGGCGATGCCGGCGAGCGCGCGGCCGTCCTCGATCGTCAGCGAGGACCATTGCGGATGGGCGATCGCGACGAAGGCGCCGGCCTCGCGGGCCCGTCGCGCCAGCGCCACGCCGTCCTCGCCCGGCCGGTTGGGCGCGAAGTCCAGCGGCAGGCCGCAGGCGAGGATGTGCCAGACCTCGCCCTGCGAATTGGCGGGCGCGTGCAGTTCGGCCCCGAAGATCGTGGTGAAGCCCTCGCTCCGGAACGCCCGCGTGTCGGCGACCGGGAATCCGAAGCGCTCCGTGAAATGGTCGGACAAGCAGAGCACCTCGTAGCCTCGGTCCGCATAGGCGGCGCAGACCGCCTCGGGCGCGAGGGCGCCATCGGAGAGCGTCGAATGGGTGTGCAGATTGGCGCGCCGGAATTGGCCGGGGGCGCGAAAGGCGTCGAAGCTCATGGAGGTCCTTGTCTGAGATAGGGGATGCCCTGCCGCTCGCGGGCGCCGGGAACGGCAGGGATCGCGCGCCGTGCAAGGCAGTGGAATGCCGATTCTTTTCGCTTGCCTGACTTTCGATAACCCGTTCACATACCGCCTGCGTGACGGCCCTGTTGATCGATCGTTCAACCGACACCCAACTGTCATGCGGCGGTGCTAGGGCCAGGCCGGCGAGCGGCTGGCTCGCGAAACGAAGTCGAGCGCCGTTCGGTCGGCGGCAAACGGGAGTCTCTCGCATGATCGGAACGTTGAAGCGCGGTGTCTCCGCTACGGCGCTCGCCGCCTTCGCCCTCGGATCGCTCGCCGTTCCCGGTGCGTCCGCGCAGACGATGGACGAACTCGTCGCCGCCGCCAAGAAGGAAGGCCAGCTCACCACGATCGCGCTGCCGCACGACTGGTGCAACTACGGCGGCATTCTCGAAGGCTTCAAGGCCAAGTACGGCCTGACCGTGAACGAGCTGAACCCCGATGCGGGCTCCGGCGACGAGATCCAGGCGATCAAGGCCAACCAGGGCAATTCCGGCCCGCAGGCGCCCGACGTGATCGACGTCGGCCTCTCGTTCGGCCCGGCCGCCAAGACCGACAAGCTGATCCAGCCCTACAAGGTCGCGACCTGGGCCGAGATCCCCGACGACGCCAAGGACGCCGAGGGTTACTGGTACGGCGACTATTACGGCGTGCTCACCTTCGAGGTGAACAAGGACATCGTCGAGACCGTGCCGCAGGATTGGGCCGATCTCCTGAAGTCCGACTACGCCAACTCGGTGGCGCTGGCGGGCGATCCGCGCTCGTCCTCGCAGGCGATCCAGGCGATCTATTCGGCCGGCCTCTCCCAGAAGCCGAACGGCACGGCTTCCGAGATCACCGATGCGGGCCTCGCCTTCTTCAAGGAGCTGAACGCCAAGGGCAACTTCGTTCCCGTGATCGGCAAGCCGGCCTCGCTGGCCCAGGGCACCACGCCGATCATGATCCGCTGGGACTACAACGCGCTCTCCAGCCGCGACACGCTGAACGGCAACCCGGCCGTCGAGGTCGTGGTGCCCAAGACCGGCGTCATCGCCGGTGTCTACGTGCAGGCGATCAGCGCCTACGCGCCGCATCCGAACGCCGCCAAGCTCTGGATGGAGTATCTCTATTCCGACGAGGGCCAGATCGGCTACCTCAAGGGCTACTGCCACCCGATCCGCTTCAACGCGATGGCCAAGGCCGGCAAGATCCCGCAGGACCTCCTCGACAAGCTGCCCCCGGCGGCGAGCTACGAGGCCGCCAAGTTCCCGACCCTCGAGGACCAGAACACCTCGAAGGCCGAAGTCGCCGCCAAGTGGGACAGCGTCGTCGGCGCCAACGTCCAGTAAGTATGGTTCGTCGAGACGGGGGAGGGCGCGTCGCTCGCCTTCGCTCGAGAGCATTTCCAGTGAAAGCCGATTCGGCTTTCACGTCCGGACAATGCGGCAAACGAAGACCTGGTGTCGATCCGGTGAACTCATGGTCGCCGGATCGACACCAGCTTGGCTCGGCAGCGCGAGACGGAGGCGACGTGACGTCCATCACCGGGTCCATCGGCGACGGCATTCGGGCGGGGCAGGCCGGCCCGGTGGCGGATCGGCGGGCGAAGCCATCCTTCGCCTGGCTCGGCGTCGCGCCGTTCTTCCTCTTCGCGCTGCTCTTTCTCGTCGGCCCGACGCTCTATCTCGTGGCCGGCGCCTTCCAGGATCCGGCCGGCAACGCGACGCTCGCCAATCTCGCGGCGCTCGCCCAGCCCCAGATCGTCGCGGCCTACTGGATCTCCATCCGCATCAGCCTCGCCTCCGCCGCGCTCGGCGCGGTGATCGGCTTCTTCCTCGCCTACGCCATCGTCCACGGCAATCTGCCGAGCTGGATCCGGCCCTCGATCGTGACCTTCTCGGGCGTCGCCTCCAACTTCGCCGGCATCCCGCTCGCCTTCGCCTTCATCGCCACGCTCGGGCGGCTCGGGCTGGTGACGCTGTTCCTCAACGAGACCTTCGGGATCAACCTCTACCGGCTCGGCTTCAACCTCCTGTCGTTCTGGGGGCTGACGATCACCTATCTCTACTTCCAGATCCCGCTGATGGTGCTGATCATCGCGCCGGCGCTCGACGGGCTGAAGCGCGAATGGCGCGAGGCCTCCAGCATCCTCGGCGCCTCGAACTGGCAGTACTGGCGCATGGTGGCGCTGCCGGTCCTCTTCCCGAGCCTTCTCGGCTGTTTCCTCCTGCTCTTCGCCAACGCCTTCGGCGCCATCGCCACGGCCTATGCGCTGACAGGCTCCTCGCTCAACATCGTCCCGATCCTCCTCTACGCGCAGATCCGGGGCGACGTGCTCTACAATCCCAATCTCGGCTACGCGCTGGCCTTCGGCATGATCCTCATCACCGGCTGCTCCAACATCCTCTACATCTGGCTGCGCTCGCGCGCCGAGCGGTGGCTGCGATGAGCGCCGTGTCGGCCGGCGCGACCCCCAGTCCTGCGGCTGCGAAGGCGCCGCGCCTTCTCCTGTCGCGCATCGCCCCCTGGGCGATGGTGATCGTGGCGGTGCTCTATTTTCTGCTGCCGCTGGTCGCGACCTTCCAGTTCTCGCTCTCGATGATCCGGGGCACCTGGAGCTTCCAGGCCTACCGCGTGATCTTCGCCGATGCCGCCTTCCAGGCGACCTTCACCTTCTCGCTGGTCTGCGCGCTCGCCACCATCGTGCTCGGCGCGGCTCTCGTGGTGCCCACCGCCTACTGGGTGAGGCTACGCCTGCCGAAGCTGCGGCCGGTGGTGGAGTTCGTGACGCTCCTGCCGCTGGTGATCCCGCCCATCGTGCTCGTGTTCGGCTATCTCCGGCTCTACAATTCCTCGTCCTGGTTGCCCTTCACCGGCTCGGTGGCGGGCACCAACCTCATCCTCGTTTTCGGCTACACGGTGCTGGCGCTGCCCTACATGTACCGCGCGGTCGACACCGGCATGCAGGCGATCGACATCCGCACGCTGACGGAAGCCGCCGAGAGCCTCGGCGCCAAGCGCGGCGCCATCCTCTGGCAGGTGATCCTGCCGAACGTGCGGCCCGCCGTGATGTCCGGCGCCTTCCTCACCTTCGCGATCGTGATCGGCGAGTTCGTACTGGCCAGCCTCCTCAACCGGCCGGCCTTCGGGCCCTACCTGCAAAACATCGGCGCCAACCGCGCCTACGAGCCCGCCGCGCTCGCGATGATCTCCTTCGCCATCACCTGGGGCTGCATGGTGCTGCTGCAACTCGTCGGCGGACGGGCGCCGGGTCGGCGCCGCGAGGCCTCCGTCCGACGCTCCCTCTTCTCCTTCGCAAGGCGGGCCCCGCGATGAGCTTTCTCGAGATCACGGGCGTTCGCAAGGCGTTCGGCCCGACCACCGTGGTGCAGGGGTTCGACCTCTCGGTGGAGCGCGGCGAGTTCGTCTCCTTCCTCGGGCCGTCGGGCTGCGGCAAGACCACGATGCTGCGCATCGTCGCAGGCTTCGAGTCTCCGAGCGCCGGCACGGTGCGGATCGGCGGCGAGGACGTCACGGATCTCGCGCCCAACGCGCGGCGCATCGGCATGGTGTTCCAGGCCTACGCGCTGTTTCCCAACATGAACGTCGCCGACAACGTCGCCTTCGGCTTGAAGATCGCCGGCATGGCGCGAGCCGAACGCGAGGCCCGCGTCGACGAGATGCTGCGCCTCGTCGGCCTGCCGCACGTGCGCGACCGTTATCCCTACCAGCTCTCGGGCGGCCAGCAGCAGCGCGTGGCGCTGGCGCGCGCGATCGCGCCGAAACCCCGCGTGCTGCTGCTCGACGAGCCGCTCTCGGCGCTCGACGCCAAGATCCGCGTGTCGCTGCGCGAGGAGATCCGCGAGTTGCAGCGGGCGCTCGGCATCACCACGATCTTCGTGACGCACGACCAGGAGGAGGCGCTCTCGATGTCCGACCGCATCGTCGTGATGTCGGACGGGCGCATGGAGCAGGTCGGCACGCCCTTCGAGATCTACAACCGGCCGCGCTCGCGCTTCGTGGCCTCCTTCGTCGGTACGCTCAGCCTTCTCGAAGGCCGCACCGTGATCGGCGAGCGCGTGGTGGTGGCGGGGCAGGAGATCGAGGCGGAGACGCCGGGCCACGGCGTCGGCGAGGCCGTGACGCTGGCGCTGCGGCCCGAAGCCGTGTCGCTCGTGACCTCGCGCGAACGCTCCAACCGCCTCACCGGCGAGATCGCCGACGTCGCGTTTCTAGGCTCGGTGGTGCGCATCCGCGCCCGCTTCGGCGAGAACGAGATCCTGATCGACACGTTCAACGATCCCGCGACGCCCCCGCCCGAGCGCGGCGCCGCCGTCACCGTGCATTTCTCGCCCGCCGACATCCAGTGCCTCGACGCCGCCACCGGCGCCAGCCATCGCCCATTGGCGCGCGCCGCCGTCGCATCGGCCGAGCCGGTCGCGGTCTGAGGCGGCCCGCGGCCGGACGGACATGCCGGGGCGGGATCGGGGCGCCCCTCCCGTCATGGCCGTCGAGGGGGCCTTCGCGAGGCGTCCGCCCCTTGTTTCGGCGGCGGCGGAACCGACATCTGCGCTTCGACCCCGTCGCCGACCGATGCCGGAGCCACGCCTATCTTGCCTTTGTCCTCCACCGATCGGCCGCTTGAAGCCGGCCCCATCCTATATGCCCGGGGCGCGGACGCCCATGCCGCCCGGATCGGCGTCGTCGTGGTCACGCGGAGCGGCGATCCGGCGCCGCTCATCGGCGCGGGCGACGACATGCCGGCCGCGATGACGCATCGTGCGGCGTTGTTCGGCCATGACGTCTGGGGCGCCGAACTGGTGCTGCCGGCGAGCGAGCGCGCCGTCTACGGCGTCAACGGGCGCGAGTACGCGCTGCGCACCGATCTTACCGGCGACCTCGCCGTGGCCTTCGTCTCCTGCAACGGGCAGGAGGAGGGCGACGAGGACCGCACGCACGAGGACCGGGACGTGATGTGGCGGCGCCTCGCGGCCGAGCATCGCGAGCGCCCCTTCGCGCTGCTGCTGCAGGGCGGCGACCAGCTCTATGCCGACGAGGCCGTGAAGGCCCATCCCGACGCCGCGCGCTGGCAGGGACTGCCGCTGGAGGAGCGCCCCTCCGTCGCCTGGACCGCCGAGATGGAAGAGGCCGTGCGCGGCTACTTCTTCCGCCGCTACCTGCAGGCCTTCCGCCAGCCGGCGATGCGTGAGCTTTCCGCAGGCGTCCCGACCCTGATGATCTGGGACGATCACGACATCTTCGACGGTTGGGGCAGCCATCCGCCGGCGCTGCAGGAGAGCCCGGTGGCACGCGGGCTCTTCGCCGCGGCGCGCGAGATGTTCGTGCTGTTCCAACTCGGCGGATCGCCGGACGCGCTGCCCGAGACCTGCCCGGACCGCACGGGCGCGAGCTTCACGCAAGGGGCGGGCTTTCCCGGCTTTTCGGTCCTCCTGCCCGATCTTCGCTCCGAGCGCACGCCCACCCGCGTGATGGGCGATACCGGCTGGGCCGCCTTCGAGGCGATGCTGGGCGCTGTGCCTGCGGGCGACCGGCAGATCGTCGTGTCCTCGGTCCCGGCGCTCGGACCGCGCCTCAGCCTGATCGAGTCGCTCCTCGACTTCTATCCCGGACAGCAGCAATACGAGGACGATCTGCGCGACCAGTGGCAGAGCCGGGCTCACCGCGCCGAGTGGGTCCGCTTCCTTTCGGCGCTGGAGCGCGAGGCCATCGAGACGGGGGCCGTGACGGTGGTGTCGGGCGAGATCCATCTCGCCACCCGCGCCGAGATGCGGCTGCGCGACGGCTCGGTGCTGCACCAGCTCGTCGCCTCCGGCATCACCCATCCCAAGCCCCCGCGCGCCATGGCGGTGGGGCTGGGCCTCCTGTCCCGGCTCGGTCATGCGCCGCTGCGCGGCCGCCCCGTGCGGCTGAAGGCGCTGCCGGGACAGAAGGCGACCTACACGGCGGAGCGCAACTTTCTCGTGCTGGAGCGATCCGGCACGAGTTGGACCGCACGCTGGAACCTCGAAGAGAGCGGCACGACCGCGCCGCTCCCGCTCTGACCACTCACGGCATGACCGGCCAGAAGAAGGCGATGAGCGGCACGCCGACGACGAGCACGATGACCGAGAGCGGCAGGCCGAGGCGCCAGTAGTCGCCGAAGCGGTAGCCGCCCGGCGCCATCACGATCGTGTTGCACTGGTGGCCGATCGGGGTGAGGAAGTCGCAGGCCGATCCCAGCGCCACCGCCATCAGGAACGGGTCGGGGCTGAGGCCGAGGCGCTGCGCGAGGCCGGCGGCGATCGGCCCGAGCATCAGCACCGTCGCGGCGTTGTTGAGGAAGGGCGTCACCGCCATCGCCAAGAGCGTCACCATGAAGAGCGAGAGCGTCGGCGAGAGATTGTGCAGGAGGGCCGAGAGCCAGCCGGCGATGAGGTCGGTGCCGCCCGTCGTCTGGATCGCCTCCGACAGCGGGATGAGGGCCGCCAGCAGCACGATCACCGAGGCCTCCACCGTCTGATAGGCCTCATGCATGCTCATGACGCGCAGCAGCAGCAGGATCACCGCCGCTGCGAAAAAGGCCGCCACCGCGCTGACGACGCCGAAGGCGGTGAGCAGCATGGCGCAGGCGAGCACGCCGAGCGGGATGAACGAACGCCGATTGCGCCCGAGCACGATGGAGCGCTCGGCCAGCGGCAGGATGCGCAACGCCGCGAGCGCCGGCGGCACGGTCTCGCTCGTGCCCTTCAGCACGAGCACGTCGCCTTCGCGCAGGCGCACCGAGGAGAGGCGCTGCTCGATCTGCGTGTCGGCGCGGCTGACCGCAAGGATCGAGACGCCGTGCGCCGTCTCCAGCGCCAGCTTGCCGATGCGCGAGCCGATCGCCGGCGACTGCGGCGTCACCACGCCCTCCACGACGCTCTCGCTCTCGATGTCGGTGCGCCGCGCGGCGGCGTCGCCCGTGAGGCGCAGGCCCGCCCGCGCCACCGCCCGCTCGATGCCGTCCGGCTCGCCGCCGAGAAGCAGCAGGTCGTTGGCCTTCACCACCATGGCGGGGCTCGGCTCCAGCCGGCGGAAGCGCTCGCGAATGATCGTGCGCACGAGGATGTCGTTGTCGGCGGCGGCCTCGAGATCGGCCACGGTGCGCCCGGCGATGGCCGAGCCCTCGGGGATCTCGGCTTCCGCCGTGTAGGCGTCCATGGCGAAGGCGTCGGCCATCGAGCCGCCGGGCCGGCGCTCCGGGATCAGCCGCGAGGCGAAGGCGAGGAACAGGAAGCCCGCGGCCACGACGCCCAGGCCCACCGGCGCGTAGTCGAACATGCGGAACGGCTCGCCGGTCACGTCCTGCCGGATCTTCGAGACGATGATGTTGGGCGAGGTGCCGACGAGCGTGACGAGGCCGCCGATCAGCGATCCGAAGGCCATCGGCATCAGAAGCTTGGAGACCGACGTGCCGTTCTTGCGCGCCACCTGGCCGGCCACCGGCATGAACATGGCGAGCGCGCCGACGTTCTTGGTGAACATCGCGAGCACCGTGACGGCGGCGACGAGGATCGTCACCTGCCGCTGCACCGTCTTCATATGCGGCATCAGCGGGCGCATGATGTCTTCCACCACGCCCGAGCGCGCGATGGCTGCGCTGACGAGGAGCGCGGCCACGACGATCACCACGACGTCGTCGGCAAAGCCCGTGAAGGCCGACTTGATCGGCACGATGCCCGTCGCGACGCCCGCGAGGAGGCCGAGCAGCGCGATGAGGTCGTAGGGCAGCCGGCCCCAGACGAAGCCGGCGACGGTGAAGCCGACCAGGGCGAAGGCGAGGGCTTGGTCGAGGGTCATGGGCGGGCTCGTCTTGCGTAGAAAAGGCTTGCGGGCAGCCATCGCCGCGTCGAACGAAACGCTGCCATCGGCGTTGTCATCCGTCGCGTGGTGTCCCGCCCGCATCGTCCGGGGAAAAGTGATGACGAAGAATGGCGCCGGAAGCGCTTCCGGCAATATGGGCGCGGCGACACCGGACGCGGGATTGGGACGAACCGCCATCCTGGCGGGGCTCCTCTTGATGGTGGCGATCGCGGCGTTCGGCTGGACCCTCTGGCAATCGACGCAGCGCGAGACCGTCACCGCGGCCAATACCAGCGTCATCGCGGAGTCCGAGCGGCTGCTGTCGATCATGGCGAGCCTCGAATCCTCGACGCGCGGCTATGTGCTCGTCGGCACGCCCGAGTTCCTCGACCCGTTCCGCCATTCGCAGGCGGGGCTCGACGCCCAGTTCGCCCGCATGTCGGACCCTTGGAAGGGAGCGGGTGCCGATCCCGACCGTCTGGTCCGGCTGCGCTCGCTGGTGGCGCAGGAGAGCGCGTTCGAGAGCGAGGTGGTACGGCTTCGCGAGACCGTGGGCTTCGAGCCGGCAGCGGCGCTCGTGCGCACCGGCCAGGGCAAGGCCATCATGGATCGCATCCGGGCGGAGATCGCCACAGCCCAGCGCAACGCGGTCGACCGGGTGTCGGTGGGCGCCGCCGCCGCCGCAAGAAACGAGGTGATCTCCAACATCGCGTTTCTCGCCGCCATCCTTTCGGCCGCCGCGCTCGCGGTGCTGGCGTTCCGCCGCCACCTCGAAGGGCGGCGGGCCTCCGACCTCCTGTCGTCCGTGCTCGACAACTCGCCCGTGGCGATCGGTTTCGCCGACCGCGACGGGCGCATTCGGCGCCTGAACTCCTCCTTCGCGGCGGCCGGCACGGCGCTCGGTCGCCCCGTCGCCATCGGTGATCGTCTGCTCGATCTCTTCCCGCGCGAGGCGGAGCGCCTGCAGGGCATGTTCGCCGAGACGCTGAACGGGGGCGCCGAGCACGACAATGTCGAACTGCGCGTCGGCGAGGACGGCGACGAGGCGATCTATCTGGCGAGCCTCTATCCGCTGCGCACCGAGGGGCGGATCACCGCAGAGACGGTCGGCGTCGGCGTCGTTCTCGTCAATGCCACCCAGCGCATCCTCGCCGAAGAGCAGCTGGTCAATTCCGAAAGCCGGTTCCGCTCCCTGATCGAGGCGACCTCCGCCATCGTCTGGTCGGTTCCCTCGTCCAGCCGCTTCAGCGGCGAGCAGCCGGGCTGGTCGAGTTTCACCGGCCAGAGCGAGGCCGAATATTCCGACTTCGGCTGGGTCGATGCCGTGCATCCCGACGACCGGGAGAAGTCGGCGATCGCCTGGCGTGCGGCGACCGAGGCGCGGACGCCCTACACGATCGAGCACCGCCTGCGCCGGGCCGACGGCGAGTGGCGCGACATGCAGGCGCGTGCGGCGCCCATCTTCGAGGAGACCGGCGAGATCCGCGAGTGGATCGGCACCCACACCGACATCACCGAGCAGAAGCGCACCGCGGCGGCCCTCGGCGAGACCAACCTGCAGTTCCGCGCCATTGCCGACAACATTCCGCAATTCGCCTGGATCGCGGAAACGAGCGGCGCGATCGGCTGGTACAATCAGCGCTGGTTCGACTACACCGGCAAGAGCTTCGCCGAAATGAAGGGTCTTGGCTGGCAGACGGTGCACCATCCCGATCATATCGAGCGCGTGATGCTGGGGCTGAACCGCAGCTTCTCGGCGGGCGAGCCCTGGGAGGACACGTTCCCGCTGCGCAGCGCCGACGGCAGCTACCGCTGGTTCCTCAGTCAGGCCGTGCCGATCCGCGACGAGACCGGGGCGATCGTGCGCTGGTTCGGCACCAACACCGACGTCACCACGCAGCGCGCCGCCGAACAGGAACTCGCAGCCGCCAAGGAGGCGGCCGAGAACGCCAACCGCGCCAAGTCGCAGTTCATCGCCAACATGAGCCACGAGCTGCGCACGCCGCTTTCGGCCGTGATCGGCTATGCCGAGATGCTGGAGGAGGAGGTCGAGGATCTCGGCGAGAAGCACCTGCTCGGCGATCTCAAGAAGATCGAGCAGAACGCGCGCCATCTCCTCAGCCTGATCAACGACGTCCTCGACCTCTCGAAGATCGAGGCCGAGCGCATGGACGTCTATGCCGAGACCTTCGATCTCGGCACGGTCATGGAGGAGGTCGCCTCGACGGTAGGGTCGCTCGTGGCCAAGAAGGACAATCGTCTCGTGGTCGAGCATGCGGGCGATCTCGGCAGCGTCCACACCGATCAGGTGAAGCTGCGCCAGTGCCTGATCAACCTCCTCTCCAACGCCTCGAAGTTCACCGAGAACGGGACGATCCGGCTGACGGCCAAGCGGGTGACGGACGACGGGCGCGACTGGATCACCTTCGAGGTGGCCGACACCGGCATCGGCATGACCGGCGAACAGGTGGGCCGGCTCTTCGAGCGCTTCGCGCAGGCCGACAGTTCCACGACCCGCAAGTTCGGCGGCACCGGCCTCGGCCTCGCCATCACCCGTGCCTTCTGTCGGTTGCTCGGCGGCGACATTGGCGTGCGCAGCGAGGAAGGCGAGGGCACCACCTTCACCATCCGCATTCCCGCCGCGATCACCGACGCCCCGCCCGCGGAGGACGAGACCGAAGCGAACCAGCCCGTGGCGCCGGCCGAGCGCGAGGCCTCGTCCGGTCTGGTGCTCGCCATCGACGACGACCCGCACGCCCGCGAACTGGTGGTGCGCTTCCTGACGAAGGAGGGCTTCGCGGTGCGCACGGCCGCCGATGGACTGAGCGGCCTGCAGATGGCGCGGATGCTGCACCCCGACGTGATCCTCCTCGACGTCACCATGCCGAAGATGGACGGCTGGACGGTGCTGACCGAGTTGAAGGCCGACCCCGAACTGGCGTCGATCCCGGTGGTGATGATCACCATCCTCGACGAACATTCGCTCGGCTATGCGCTGGGCGCGTCCGACTATCTCATCAAGCCGGTGGAATGGAGCCGGTTGAAGTCGGTGATGACCCGCTACCGCACACCGGGTAACTCGCTCGTGCTCGCGGTGGACGACGACGCCGACGCGCTGCAGCGCACCGCCACGATGCTGGAGCGCGAGACCCTCAACGTGGTGACGGCGGCAAACGGGCAGGAGGCGCTGGAGCGCGTCGCTCTGGAGCGGCCGGGGCTGATCCTGCTCGATCTCGTGATGCCCGTGATGGACGGCTTCGGCTTCCTCCACGCGCTGCGCTCGCGCGAGGACTGGCGCGACATTCCGGTGATCGTGCTGACCTCGAAGGATCTCACCACCGAGGAGTTCAACCAGCTTCAGGGACAGACCGAGCGAATTCTGACCAAGGGGGATATCGACCTGCGGGACCTTGCGGCCCAGATACGCGTTATGGTGCAGACACCAGACGAACAACAAGCGGACCGGCACGAGCGGCAGGTCGAACCGGAGACCATGCCATGACCCGCATCCTGCTCGTCGAGGACCACGAAGAGATCTGGGACTTCCTGTCGCGCCGCCTGCAGCGCCGGGGCTATGAGGTGATTCTCGCCCATGATGGCCAGGACGGCGTCGAGAAGACGCGCGTCGCCAGCCCCGACATCGTGCTCCTCGACATGAACCTGCCGATCCTCGACGGCTGGACGGCGGCCAAGACGATCCGTGCCGACACCTCGATCCCGCGCGTGCCCATCATCGCGTTGACCGCGCATGCCATGTCGGGCGACCGCGAGAAGACGCTTGCCGCCGGCTGCGACGACTACCACGCCAAGCCCGTCGACTTCTCCAAGCTGCTCGGCCAGATCGAGGCGCTACTTCCGGCCAAGACCGAGCAGGCGGCGCAATAGGCGTGAGCGCGACGGCAGGGGATCGGTGATGAGCTTCGAGTGGCTGTGGCGCTTCGCTGCGCGGGCGCCGGGCGCGCGCGACGGCGCGGCGCTCAATCTCGACGCGCTGGTGCCGGACGTCGAGAAGCTGGGCGCCGGCGAGCCGAGCCCCGTCGCGGCCGAGTCCGGCATTCGACGACGCCGGCGCGACAGCGTCGAGGCCGAGCTGTCCGCCAAGCTCCTCGGGGCGCATCTGGCCAACCGGCATCAGATCTCCTACCCGCTGACCCTCGATTTCCGTTCGCTGGCGGTGGATCAAGCGGACTGCCTCGTCGACGTCGTCTCGGCCACCCTCGCGGCGGACGGCGAAAGCCCGCCGGCGCGCACCGGGCGCGCCGAGGAGCGGCTACGCCGCGTCGGCGCCGACGACGCGATGGTCGAGCGTCTTCGGAAGGGGCGGGGCGCAGCGACCTCGCTCGCCGAACTCGTCGGGCAGGCGCGCGCGCAGGACATCGCGGCGCACGCCTATGCCGTGGCGCTCCTGACCGCCGAGACGCGCTCGCCGGTGTCGAGCCTGTTCCTCGCCTATCTTGCGGCCCGGCTGGGGCTGACCCAGCAGGTGATCGGCAGTCTCAACCGGCGGTTTCGCGGCTGAGCTCGCGCAGACCCGACTGGACCGTTCCGGATTCCAAGAGCAGCGCCCGAGACACGTCGGCAAGCGTCAGCCAGCCGACCACGGTCCCGTCCTCGCTGCGCACCGCGAGACGCCGGATCCGGTGTGCGCCCATGAGGTCCATCGCCACCTGCAGGCTGTCGTCCGGCCGGCAACCGATGACCGGGAAGGACACGATGTCGCGGGCCACAGTCGTCGTCGGGTCGAGGCCCTTGGCCACCACGCGGTAAAGAATATCGCGATCGGTGATCACCCCGAGAAGATCGCCTTCGGTGCCGATCGGCAAGGCGCCGACGTCGAGATCGCCCATCACCACCGCGAGTTCCGCGGCGCTGTCGTCTCCCGAGGCGAATTCGACGTGGCGGGTCATCAGGCTTTCGATCTTCACGGGCGTTCGGGCTCCTCGCAGGCGGATTGAGTGTGCTCAACGCGCTGCACCGCGAAGAGTTCGCCCTCGGCCAAGGAACCATTCACCGGATCGAAGCCTTCTAACGTCGCGTCATTCCCAGACAGGACGGGATCTACTCCTTGAACATTCAGAACACAGCGACGTCGCTGACGTCCGGCCTCTCCAAGCCCGGCCTCAAGCGTTCCCGCGTCGAAGCCGGCCGCCCCTATCCGCGCGGCGCGAACTGGGATGGGCTGGGCGTCAACTTCGCGCTCTTCTCGGCCAATGCCACGAAGGTCGAGCTCTGCCTCTTCGACGAGACCGGCACCCAGGAAATCGAGCGGATCGTGCTGCCGGAATACACCAACGAGGTGTTCCACGGCTATCTGCCGGACGCGCGTCCCGGCCTGATCTACGGTTACCGCGTCCATGGTCCCTACGAGCCGAAGGCCGGTCATCGCTTCAACCCCAACAAACTGCTGCTCGACCCCTACGCCAAGCAGCACGTGGGCTCGCTCACCTGGGACCATGCGGTCTTCGGCTACACGATCGGCCATGCCGACGGCGACCTGTCGTTCGACGAGCGCGATTCCGCGCCCTTCGTGCCGAAGTCGCAGATCATCGACCCCGCCTTCACCTGGGGCAGCGAGCGCCGTCCGAGCATTCCGTGGGAGCGCACGATCTTCTACGAGACGCACGTGAAGGGCTTCACGCAGCGCCACCCGTCGGTGACCGAGCGTGAGCGCGGCAAGTTCGCCGGCCTCGCCAACCACGACGTCGTGAAATACATTCAGAGTCTCGGCGTGACTTCGGTCGAGCTGCTGCCGATCCATGCCTATGTCGACGACAGCTATCTCGTAGAGAAGGGCCTGAAGAACTACTGGGGCTACAACACCCTCGGCTTCTTCGCGCCCGATCCGCGCTACATGGCCGGACCTTTCGTCAACGAGTTCAAGGAACTCGTGTCGACCTTCCACCATGCCGGCCTCGAGGTGATCCTCGACGTCGTCTACAACCACACGGCCGAGGGCAACGAGAACGGGCCGACGCTCTCCTTCAAGGGCATCGACAACGCGTCCTACTATCGCCTGATGCCGGACAACCCGCGCTACTACATCAACGACACCGGCACCGGAAACACCGTCAACACCAGCCATCCGCGCGTGATGCAGCTGGTGATGGACAGCCTACGCTACTGGGCCGGCGAGATGCGCGTTGACGGCTTCCGCTTCGATCTCGCGACGATCCTGGCGCGCGAGCCGCACGGCTTCTCGGAGGAATCGTCCTTCCTCCACGCTTCGATGCAGGATCCACTGCTCGCGCAGGTCAAGCTCATCGCCGAGCCGTGGGATTGCGGCCCCGGCGGCTATCAGGTCGGCCGCTTCCCGCCGGGCTGGGCCGAGTGGAACGACGGCTACCGCGACACGATCCGCTCCTACTGGCGCGGCGACGAGGGCAAGGTGCCCGCCGTCGCCTCGAAGATCAGCGCTTCCGCCGATCTCTTCGACAAGCGCGGCCGTCGCCCGTGGGCGTCGGTGAACTTCATCACCGCGCATGACGGTTTCACCCTGCACGACACCGTCTGCTACAACGACAAGCACAACGAGGCGAACGGCGAGGGCAACCGCGACGGTCACTCGCACAACCTGTCGAACAATTACGGCGTCGAGGGACCGACCGAAGACGCCGAACTGAACGACACCCGCTTCCGCCAGCTGCGCAACTTCTTCGCCACGCTCCTCTTCTCGCGTGGCACGCCGATGATCCTGGCGGGCGACGAGTTCGCGCGAACGCAGAACGGCAACAACAACGCCTATGCGCAGGACAACGAGATCGGCTGGGTCAACTGGGACGTCTCGCCCGACGGCATCGACCTCGCCGAGTTCGTGCAGAAGCTCATCCTCATCCGCCAGTCGTTGCCGATGCTGCGTCGCGGACGCTTCCTGCACGGCACGTTCGACGAGGAGATCGGCGTCAAGGACGTCTCGTGGATCTCGCCCGGCGGCGGCGAGATGCAGGACGGCGAATGGACGGACGCCGGCGCCCGCTGCTTCGGCATGCTGCTCGACGGTCGCGCGCAGTCGGAGGGCATTCGCCGTCTCGGCAGCGATGCGACCATGCTGATGGTGCTCAACGCCCATTACGACGTCGTCAACTTCAAGCTGCCGGAGGCACCTGGCGGCAAGCGCTGGCGCTGCATCATCGACACCAATCTGCCCGACCGCAACGAACTCGAGCCGTTCGATTTCGGCACCGAGTACATGGTGACGGGCCGGTCCTTCCTCGTCTTCCTGCTGGAGCCGGAGGAGGGGCACCCGACCTCGGAGGCCGCGCATCGTGCGTTCCTGCACGTGTCGGAGGCCTTCGACACGGCCGCGGCCGATCGCGTGCACTTCGTCGAGAGCCCGAAGGACTGACGTCGTCGTTCGAACCATAGAACGAGTTGGGGGCCGCATCGCAGGATGCGGCCCTTTTTCGTGAGCGGTCGCGCGCCCGCCGCATCGACCGCTGTGGCGGTGACGGTCAGCGCTGCGTTACGAGGGAGGTCGATGAGCGGCGGTGCTCTCGGGGGGTGAGCGGGCTTTGCGACGCTCGCCGAAAAACGTCTTGCGCCATCGGTCATCTGAGCCGTTTCGTCTGGCGAAGAACGGCGACGGCAGGCGAACGGCGGCTCGTGACCTCGACCCGTCCTGCCTTGGCGACGCAGCGATACCGGTCGATCCCGCCCGCGGTGGATGGAGGACGATTGCCGGGTATCACGGATGGGGCAGGGGTCTTTTTCCAGCCGACATCGCAGACACCGGACGGTCGAGGTCGGCAAGGCGCCGCCGCGTATGGCAGCGTCGCGCCTCAACTCCTCAGGCGCTCGACCGGGCGGTTCGTCGTGTGCGATCGGCCCCTCACGCCTGTGGGTTCGCACCCACGACCGAGAGATGCCTCGCCCCTACTCCGCGGGAACGGCGGCGCCGACGCGGGTCTGGTCGGCCGGCTCGGCGCCGCGCAGCTTCTCACGCGTCTCCGGCACGGCGCGGGGCCCCGACATTTCGAGCGCGGCGGCGAGGGCCGAGTTGAGGGTCGTCACGAGCGCGTCGGCATGGACGCGGCGGCGCAGCTCCGACAGCATCGCGGGATCGCGCTGGCGCCAGATGCCGATGAGGATGCGCGCCTTCGGGGCGACGCGATGCACCTGCCGCACGGCTTGGCGCAGGTGCACGATCGACAGCGGCTCGATGAAGGAGAGGCAGACCAGCGCCACGCCGCGCGCGTCCTCGGCCGTCGGCGGGTTCGCCTGCAGCTCCTTCCAGCCGACATGGCGCGAGGTCAGCCCCTGCCGGTTGAAGACCTGCGACAGCATCGCGGTCACCGCCTCGTCCAGCGCGCTGACGCCGGAGATGCAGATCACCGGCGTCTCGCCCTGCCATTCCGGCGCGAGATCCTCGCGGCGCTGAATGACCCGCGTCACCGCCTGGTCCGGTCCGGCGGCGTCGACTGCGGCGGCCGCCTCGGCGGTCAGATGCTTCTTGCGCCGCTTCTGGGTATGGACGGGGATCGCCTTTAGATCGTCGATCAGTTCGAGGGTCGAGGCCCTCAGCGTGTCCAGGCGCGCGTCGCGCACGGCGAAGCGTGCGACGTCCTCGTGCGCGATGCGCAGACCTTCGAGCGCCACCTCGTCGTAATAGGTCGCCAACTCGCGCTCGCGCAGGAACTCGCGCGCCTGATCGGCCGCCTCCTGCGGCGCGCCTGCGAGCATGCGCTGGTAGAAGATCTGTGGCGGCGACAGGGCAGGTCGATCGCCGAACATCACGTCGATGAAGGCCAGCCGTGGAACGTGCCGCCCCATCACCACCAGGCAGATGGTCAGCGGCGTCGCGAGGATCAGGCCGACTGCGCCCCACAGAAGCGCCCAGACCGTGGCGGCCAGCAGGATGGCGACCGGCGAAAGGCCGGTGGAGTGGCCGTAGAGGACGGGCTCCACGACGTTGGACAGGAGCGTCTCGACGCCGAGGAAGAGCACCGCCGTCCAGATCACGAGGCTCCAGCCGGGGTCCACCGCGAAGGCGAGCAGCATGGGAAGGCCCGCGCCGACGATACCGCCGACATAGGGGATGAAGCGCAGGATGCCGCCGAGAATGCCCCAGAGGAAGGGTGAAGGCACGCCCATCAGCCAGAGGCCGCCGCCGGTGATGAGGCCGAAGGCGGTGTTCACGCCGAGCTGGAAGAGGAGGAGCTTCGACAGGCGCGAGGCCGCGTCGTCGATCGCTGCGGTGGTCTGCTGAAGATCGTCGGTGCCCGCCAGCCGGATGAAGCGGTTCCGCAAATCCTCGCGTTGCAGGAGGATGAAGATCGCGAAGATGACCACCACGCCGAAGGTCGCCAGCGGATGCAGGAGCGGCGACACGTAGGTCGTGACCGTGTCGATGATGCTCGAGCCGTTCTCCACGGTGACCGGGATCGGCTGGCGCGGCAGGGTGCCGGAGGCGTCGCTTTCGAGAGAGGCGGGCGCGCCCATCTGCTGGATGTCGGCGGCCATTTCTTCGAGCGAGCGGGCGGCGCGGCTGAAGGGACCGTCGCCCTGCGCCTGCGCCGATTCCGAAAGCGAGCGCAGCTTCTGCTGCACCGTCGTGCGGTAGGAGGGAATCTCGCCGACGAGCGCCGTGATCTGCACCGCGATGACGAAGCCGAGCGCGGTGATCACCACGGTCGCGAAGGTGATGGCGCCGGAGATCGCGAGCATGCGGGGCACGCGCATGCGCTGCAGCCCGATCACGATCGGGGCGAGGATGAAGGACAGGAGAATGCCCAAGGCGAAGGGCACGAAGATCTCGCGGCCGAGATAGAGGATCGACGAGACGGTCAGGATCAGCACGCTGACCGCAAGCGCCGTGAAGAGCGGCAGTGCCTTGCGCAGCATCTGCGAGGTGACGATATCCAAGGGTGTACTCCGGCCACCTCGCGGCCGATGGCGACCGCGATCCAACGCAGCGAAAGCTATGACGAGGTCAACCGGTTCCCGACCGGTCGCAGATTTTATCGTTCCCCCTTTCGCGGCGCAAATGCGCAACGTTTCGTTAACGGCGCTATCGAACGAGCCATCACGTTTTTGCATGGCAGCGCCGGCCGGATCGTGTCTTCAATGAAGACGCCGACAGGTCCATCTTCAGTGCAACAGAGAAACGAAGAGGAACCGTCATGACCGCCCAGCCCAATCGCCTGCGCCAGTTCGGCCGCCAGCTTCGCTCGATCGGCACCGCCGTCGGCGGCGCCGTGGCCTGTGCCTCGGCGGCCGAGGCGGGCAAGCGTCCGTCGCGTTCCGCACTGACCGCCGTCGGCATCGATGCCGACGCCTATTACGGTATCGGCCGCGACTGATCGACGGCTTTGCCGGCCATTGGGCCGGTCATCTCATGCCAAAAGGGCAGCCGCATCGAGCGGCTGCCCTTTTTTCGTTGGATGCTCGCGTCTTTGCGGACGCGAAGCCCCTCAATCTTCGTCGGACGCCATTGCGGTGAGCAGCTTGCCGCGGCCGCGGGCCCGCAGGATCATCGGCACCACCAGCGCCAACAGGGCCATGGTCAGAAGCGCGATGGCCAGCGGCGAGTGGACGAGCACGCTCGGATCGCCCTGGCTGATGGCGAGCGCCCGGCGCAGCTGCTGCTCGGCCATCGGCCCGAGGATCAGCCCCACCACCACCGGCGCGATCGGATAGCCGAAGCGGCGCAGCATGTAGCCGAGAAGGCCGAAGGCTAGCAGCATGCCGAGCTCGACGGAAGACGGGTTGGCGCCGATGCAGCCGAGCGTCGCGAAGACGAGGATGCCGGCATAGAGCCAGGGGCGGGGGATGGTGAGAAGCCGCACCCAGAGCCCGATCAACGGAAGGTTGAGCACCACCAGCATCAGGTTGGCGATGAGAAGGCTGGCGACGAGACCCCAGACGATCTGCGGCGAGGTGATGAAGAGGAGCGGTCCCGGCTGCAGCCCGAACTGCTGGAAGGCCGCGAGCATGATGGCTGCCGTCGCCGAGGTCGGCAGGCCGAGCGTCAGGAGCGGCACGAGCGTGCCGGCGGCGGACGCGTTGTTGGCCGCCTCCGGCCCGGCGACGCCCTCGATGGCGCCGTGGCCGAACTCCTCGGGGTGCTTGGAAAGGCTCTTTTCCATCGAATAGGAAAGGAACGTGCCGATCTCGGCGCCGCCCGCCGGCATGGCGCCGATCGGAAAGCCGACCGCGGTGCCGCGCAGCCACGGCTTCCAAGACCGCCTCCAGTCTTCCTTGGTCATCCAGAGCGAGCCCTTCACGGCCTCGATCACGTCAGGCGTGCGCGACGCCGCGGCGGCCACCACCAGCGCCTCGCCGATGGCGAAGAGCGCCACGGCGAGCGTCGTCACCTCGATGCCGTCGAGAAGATTGGCAGAGATGCCGCCGAAGAACGAGGCGAGCCCGCCGTAGACGGGCGCGAGCGCCGCGTCGGGATCGGCGGCGAGGCGGCGGAAGGTCTGTGCCGCGCCGGTGAGCGTCAGCCGCGCCTGTCCGGTCTGCAGGTCGATGCCGACGAGGCCCATGGTGAGGCCGAGTGCCAGCGCGGTCAGGCCGCGCAGCGCCGAGGCGCCGAAGGCGGCCGAGACGGTGACGAAGGCCAGCAGCATCAGCGCGAAATATTCGGCCGGGCCGAAGGACAGCGCGAAGGAGACGATGACCGGCGCGAGGAAGGCCAGACCCAGCGTCGCGATGAGGCCGGCGACGAAGGAACCGATGGCGGCGGTGGCGAGCGCCGGGCCGCCGCGGCCCGCCCGGGCCATCTTGTTGCCTTCGAGCGCGGTGATGATCGAGGCGCTCTCGCCCGGCGTGTTGAGGAGAATCGACGTCGTCGAACCGCCATACATGCCGCCATAGTAGATGCCCGCGAACATGATGAGCGAGCCGGCGGCGTCGAGCTGGTAGGTGACGGGGAGCAGCAGCGCCACCGTCAGCGCCGGGCCGATGCCGGGAAGCACGCCCACCGCGGTGCCGAGCGTCACGCCGATGAGGGCGTAGACGAGGTTCATCGGCTGCGTGGCGGTGAGCAGCCCCTGCCCGAGAAGTGCGAACGTATCCATCGATGGGACCCGCGATCAGAAGGGAAGAGCCGCGGCGGCGGCAGGCGGGATGGTGCGGGCGCGGCTGGCGGCGCGCCTCGAAAAGACCGGCGCGCCTCTAGAAGAAGAGGCGTTCGAGCGGGCCGGCGGGCAGCGCGAGGCGCAGCACCTGCGTGAACAGGATCCAGATCGCGAAGCACAGGAGAATGCCGATCGGGATCGTCATCCAGAGCTTGCGTCGGCCGAAGGCACGGGCGGTGGCCGCGAAGAGAAGCCCGGTGGCGATGGAGAAGCCGGCCATGTTGAGGAGGATCAGCTGCGCCGCGAGGCCGCCGACGATCCAGACGATCGGCGCGACTTCGTCGTGCTCGCGTTCGGGGAACTCGCCCCGCCAGGCCTCCACCATCGTCCAGAGGCTCAAGCCCACGAGCACGGCGGCGATCAGGTAGGGCACGGTGGCCGGGCCGACCCGCGCATAGGCGCCGCCGCCGACATGGCTGGCGTCCCAGCCGACGAGCAGGCCGAGCACGAACAGCGCCACGCCGATGGCCATCGCCGCCCGGTCGGGGCGGCGATGGCTCGGGGTGTCGATCGGATCGAGCCGATCGCTCATTGCTGCACGAGGCCGATCGCGGTGAGCACGGTCTTGGTGTCGGCGATGTTCTTGGCAAGCTCGGTCTTGAACGCGTCGCCGGCGAGGAACGCGTCCTGCCAGTTGTTGCGCTCCAGAACGGCCTTCCACTCCGGCGACTTGGAGAGCTTTTCCATGTCGCCGGTGATGGCGGCCTGCTGCTCGGCCGAGATGCCGGGCGCCGCGGCGACCATGCGCCAGTTCTGCAGCGACACGTCGAGCCCGGCCTCCTTCAGCGTCGGCGCGTCGGTGCCGGGAATGCGCGCGTCGCCGGTGGTGGCGAGAAGGCGCAGCGTGCCGGCCTTGATCTGCGATTCGAACTCGCCGTAGCCGGAGATGCCTGCCGCGACCTGCTGGCCGAGGATCGCCGCGAGCGCCTCGCCGCCGCCCGAGAAGGCGATGTAGTTGATCAGCTTGGGATCGACGCCCGCGGCCTGCGCGATGAGGCCGGCCGCGATGTGATCGACGCCGCCCGCCGAGCCGCCGGCGACGGCCACCGCACCGGGATCGGCCTTCATCGCGGCCGTGAAGTCCTGGATCGTCTGATAGGGCGAGGACGCCGGCACCACGATCGCCTCGGTCTCGCCGGTGAGGCGCGCGATCGGCGTCACGTCGTCGAGGCTGACGGGCGAATTGTTGGTGAGGATCGCGCCGACCATCACGTAGCCGCCGACGAGCAGCGCTTCCGGGTTGCCGGACTTCGCCGAGACGAACTGCGCGAGGCCGATCGTACCGCCGGCGCCGGGCACGTTCACCACCTGCACGCCGCTCGCGATCTTGGCCTCCTGCATCACGTTCTGCATGGCGCGGGCGGTCTGGTCCCAGCCGCCGCCGGGCGAGGCCGGCGCCATGATCTCGTAGCTGGCGGTCTGCGCGAAGGCGCTGGTCGAGGCGAGAAGCGCGACGAACGCGCCCACGATAAGGGTCTTCATGATCTTCCTCCCGAAAGGCGGCAATGCCGATGCTCTTTGCGCGGCATGGGTCGGCGAGAAGAGATCATGAACGATGGGCTGGGTAAACCGGTGACGAGCGGTCCCTCCAGACCTTTTCGTCGCCGGGGCGGTCCGCAGCTTTCGGCGGCGAACCGATCCCTCGTGTCGTGACTGCACCTCCAGCCTCCCGGCCGTCGTTGACGATCTTACGGGCGCGACCTGTCAAAAACCTGTCACGGGCCCTGCGGCCACTGGATGCGCCGCGTTCAGCGCGGCGAGACGATCTCACGCCAGGTCTCCAGGAAGCGCGCGCGGCGCTGCCGGTCGAGGCCAACGAGCAGCGAGGGGCCGAGCGCGATCGGCTGCACCGCGCCATGCCCGAGCGAGGCGATGTGTTCGGCCGTCCAGCGGCCGGCGGAGCCGGGCACCACCGAGCCGAGCGCCGCGGGCCCCGCCAGCACCGCCTGGCCGGCCGGCGAGAGCGTGAAGTCGAGAAAGGCCTCGGCGAGATCGGGGCGCGGCGCCGCCACGGGGATGAGCATGGTGCGCGTGAGCACGAGCACGTAGTCGTCGGGCACCACGATGGCGATCGGCGCGCCGGCCTGCTGGCGGGCGAAGGCGTAGGAGCCCAGCACGTTGTAGCCGATCGCGAGGCTCCCGTTCGCCAGCCCGTCGAGGATCGCCGGGCTCGATCCGCTCACCACCGCGTCGGTGCGCCCGAAGGCGTTGGCGAGGCGCCAGAAATAGGAGGAGATCGCCGCGTCCTGCGTCGCCAGGAGATAGCCGACGCCGCTGGTCGCCACGTCGTAGGTGGCGACGCGGCCGCGAAAGCGCTCGGGCTCGCGCTCGAGGAGTCCGGCGAAGCCGAGATGCGTGCGCGGCACCTCGCCCTCGGTGATGGCCCGCGTGTTGTAGACGATCACCGCGGGCTCGAAGGAGAAGCCGAACACCTGCGAGCGCCAGCGCGCCCAGGCCGGCAGGGCGCGCACCAAGGGCGAATCGTAGGCCCTCGCGAGGCCGCCGTTGACGAGCTTGACCTGAAGGTCGGAGGCCGAGCTCATCAGGATGTCGGGGCTGGCGCCGTCGCCGGCGACGAAGCGCTCGAAGATCGGCCGCGTGTCGCCCTCCTCGTAGGCCACGGCGACGTTCGGCCGGGTTGCCTGGAAGGCCTGGACGAGCGGGGTGAAGAGCGGGGTGTCGGTGGTGCCGGCGACGCGCAGCACGTCGGCGGTGGAGCCGTTCGGGGCGGGGTATAGCGTCTCGGCGGCTGTGGCAGGCGGTGTCTCGGCGAGCATGGTGAGAGCGAGCGAGGCCAGCGCCAGAACCCCTGCGATCGCGGCGCGAGGCGCGGGGCGATCCACCCGAAGCGCCAGCGGCAGCGTCACGCAGACGGTGAGGCCGCCGCCGCTGCGGTCCTTCAGCGCGATCGCGCCGCCCTGCGCAGCCACCACGCGGCGCACGATGGCGAGACCCAGCCCCGAGCCAGTGCGCCCTTCCGCCGCCGCGCCGCGCCGGAAACGCTCGAAGACCAGCGCCTTCTCGGCGTCCGCGATGCCGGGGCCGCGGTCGGAGACGTGGATCTCCACCGAGGCTGCCGCTCCCGCGAGGGCGCGGGCGGGCGCCACGAAAAGCGACACCGGGCCCTCGCTGTAGCGCAACGCGTTGTCGAGGAGGTTGCGCAGCATCTCGCGCAGCACGACGCGGTCGCCGTCGAGCCGCGCCTCCGCGGCGGCAGGATCGACATGCACGCCGACGCGGCTCGCGAGATCGGGGTCGAGCCGGCCGACGACCTCGGCGAGCACCGCCGACAGTTCGGTCGGTCCGGTGGCGTTCGGGGTCTCCAGCCGATGCGAGATCGTGGCGTCCATCAGGAGCTGGCTGACGAGCTGGCTCGCCTGCACCGCGCCGTCGTGGATGCGCGCCACCTGCCGGCGCAGCTCCGCCGGGTCGGGCTCGCCGCGCGCCACCTCGGCCTGCGCGCGCAGGGAGGCGAGCGGGGTACGGACCTCGTGGGCGGCTTCGGCCACGAGCGCCTCCAGCCGCTCGCGCGCCGTGCGCAGCCGCGCCATGAAGCCGTTGAGGGCGCCCACGAGTTGCGCCACCTCGATCGGCGCGCGCGCCTCCACCGGTTCGAGATTCTCCGGTGCGCGGCCGCGCAGATGCCGTTCGAGACCCGCCAGCGGCGCGAAGACGCGGCCGATGCCGAACCAGAGAAGGGCGAGCGAGAGGAGCGTCATCGCCGCCACCGGCAACAGCGCGTTTCCGAGGATCTCGCGCGACAGCGCGTCGCGCTCCCCCTGCGTCTCCGCGACGCGGATCGTCACCCAGCCGGTGCCCGCCGCCGAGGAGACGAGGCGCCCGACGGTGGCGATGCGCACGGGTTCGCCGCCGTAGCGGTCGTCCGCGAAGGCGGCGTCGTCGTCGCCCGCCTTCGGCAACGACGCGCCGAGATCGGGATCGCCGGTGACCTCCGCGCCGGAGGGCGCGAGCACGGAATAGAAGATGCGGTCCTCGCCGGAGAACATGGCGAAGGCGGCGAGCGGCAATTCGACGGTGACGGTGCCGTCCTCGAGCTGCACCGCCCCGGCGATGGTGAGCGCGGAAGCCGCCAGCAGCCGGTCGAAGGCGCGGTCGGCGGAGCGCTCGGCATAGGCGTGGAGGAAGGCGACGAGCGCGAGGGCCGCGACGAGCAGCAGCGCCGTTGCACCGATCAGGATACGCCGGCGGATGGACACCGGCCTAGCGGACATCGCGCACCCGCGCGACGTAGCCCGCGCCCCGCACGGTGGCGATCTCCACCGAGGAGCCCTCCAGCTTGCGCCGCAGCCGCGAGACGTAGAGCTCCAGCGCATTGATCGAGACCATCTCGTCGAACGAGAAGAGCTGGGCCATCAGCTGCTCCTTCTGCACCACAGCGCCCGGCCGCGAGAGAAGAATCTCGAGCAGACGGAACTCGCGGCGTCCGAGATCGGCGGGGCGCCCGGCCACCGTCACCTCGTGGCCCGCGAGGTCGATCGCGACGTCGCCATGGCGCTGCAGGCTGGTGGTCTGCCCGGCGGGGCGGCGCAGCAGCGCCCGCAGGCGGGCCTCCAATTCGCGCAGGTCGAAGGGCTTCACGAGATAGTCGTCGGCCCCCTGGTCGAGGAGGCTCACCTTGTCGTCGATCTCGGAGCGCGCGGTGACGACGAGCACCGCCACGGCGTTGCGCCGACGGCGAAGCTCCGCCAGCACCGACAGCCCGTCGCGTCCCGGCAGCGTCAGGTCGAGGATCACCGCGTCGAACGGCTCGGCCGCGCAGGCCTCGATCGCCT
The DNA here is from genome assembly GCF_014196835.1 of Aureimonas pseudogalii. GTDB lineage: Bacteria > Pseudomonadota > Alphaproteobacteria > Rhizobiales > Rhizobiaceae > Aureimonas > Aureimonas pseudogalii. The sequence goes on along the minus strand of NZ_JACIEK010000001.1, from coordinate 654,097 downwards.
CCTCACCGGTGCGCACCCATTCCACGGAATGGCCGGCCTGGCGCAGGTGCCGGTTGGTCGCGTCGCCGAGGCCCTCGTTGTCTTCCACCAGAAGCATGCGCATCGCAGATGTCTCGTGGGTCGCACCGAAGGACGGAATGGGCGAGGGGAGGGGCGGGGCCTTCGCGGGTCGCCGCAGCATAGGTTGGGCGGCCCGCGATGCAAGGCCGGCGGCCGGCTCGTCTGACGAGCGCATTCGCCGCGCCCGGTTGATCCCGGCGGGCAGAACCGCCTATCGGTCTCGGCAATCGAAGACGCACCGACGCCTCCCTTACGCGCGGCCGTCGAAGCGAACCGGAAGGGCTGCACGAATGGATGGGATCGCGAAGGTCGGGCTCGCCGCCGAACTGCTGGCGCATGCCGAGCGCCACGGCCCCGTCACGGTGGGGCTGGCCGGCGCCGGGCAGATGGGCACCGATCTCATGGTGCAGCTGCGGCTGATGCCGGGCGTGCGGCTCGGCGCGGTGTCGACCTCGCGGCCGGGTGCGGCGCGCGAGACGCTGCGCTTCGCCGGCTACGAAGCGGGCGACGTCGTGGAGGCCGGCTCGCCCGCCGCGGTCGACGCCGCGATCGAGGCGGGGCGCGTGGCGCTGGTGGCGGACTTCCGCACCTTCTGCGCGGCGGGGCGCATCGACGTCGTGATCGACGCCACAGGTAGCCCGAGCGCGGGCACGCGCATCGCGCTCGACGCCTTCCGCAACGGCAAGCACGTGGTGATGCTCAACGTCGAGGCCGACATCACGATCGGGCGTGCGCTGGCGGCGGAGGCGCGCTCGGCAGGCGTCGTCTACACGGGGGCGGCCGGCGACGAGCCGCATGCGACGCTGGAGCTGATCGGCCTCGCGCAGGCGCTGGGGCTCGACATCGTGGCGGCCGGCAAGGGCAAGAACAATCCGCTCGACTTCGCCGCCGTGCCCGCCGACTACGAGGAAGAGGCGGCGCGGCGCAACATGAACGCGCGCATGCTGGTGGAGTTCGTCGACGGCTCGAAGACGATGGTGGAGATGACCGCCATCGCCAACGCCACCGGTCTCGTGCCCGACGTGCCCGGTATGCACGGGCCGAACGCCACCGCGGAAGACTTGGCGCAGGTGCTCTGCACGCGCGAGGACGGCGGCATTCTGACCAAGCCCGGCTGCGTCGACTACTCCATCGGCCGGGGCGTCGCGCCCGGCGTCTTCTGCATCGTCAAGCCGCGCCATCCCCGCGTCCTCGAACGCATCGCCGATCTGAAAGTCGGGCCCGGCCCCTGCTTCGCGCTCTACCGGCCCTTCCATCTGACCAGTATCGAGGTGCCGCTCTCGGCGATCCACGCGGTGATGCGCGGCGTGCCGCACATGGAGCCGCTGGAGCGCCCCGTGGCCGAATGCATCGCGGTGGCCAAGCGCGATCTGGCGGTCGGCGAGACGCTCGGGCGCATCGGCGAGACGCAGTATCGCGGCTTCGCCATGGTCTGGGCCGAGGCGCGGGCCGCGGGCGGCCTGCCGCTGGGCCTTGCCGAGGGCGGGCGCGTGACGCAAGCGGTGAAGGCCGGCGACAAGCTGACCTATGCCAACTGCGCGCCCGACGAGACGCAGGAGGTGACGCAGATCCGCCGCCGGCTCGACGCGGCCGACGCGCGGTTCGCGTGAAGAGCGGTGCTCGTGAAGAGATGAGCTCGAAGCGGGCGGCCTTTTACCACGTCCGCCGGCGCATCGCGACGACCCGCCTCTCGCCTTTGGTTACGCCGATCACTTGTAGTTAAACGGAATCGTCACGTTCGTCGCCTCTCCGTCGGGATGGGGCGGAAACGGGCTGGCCCGCTGGATCACCGACACTGCTGCCTGATCGACGATCGCGTTTCCGGACGAGGAGGACAGGCGGATGCCGGTCGCCGCCCCGCTGGTCGTAACCCGGAACGTCACCTGCGCCGTTCCCGATCCCTGTACCGATCGCCTGAACCGACGAACGCGGGCGTTGATCTGGGCACGCCAACGCTGCTCGTCGTTAGCCGAAACCCTCGACTTGGCGCCCTGCGACGCCTCTGCTGCCGCTTTCGCCGTGGAGGCGCGCGAGGGCGGCGGCGCGGTCTTGCGCTCGACGCGCGGCCGCGCCTCGCGGCGAACCGGCGTCTCCCGCCTCTCGGGCGGAGGACGGCGGCGCTCGGTCACGGCCCGCTCGGGCGGGCGCGGCGGCGCGGGGCGGGCGCGCGGAACCGGCGCGTTGATCACGGCGTCCGCTTGCTGCTCGGTCACCGGCAGCACCGGCGGCAGCACCTCGGGCGGCGGCTCGGGGATGACAGGCTCCGGCGGGAGTGGCTCCGGCGGCTCGGGCACCACGGGTTCGGGAACCACCGGCTCCGGCGGCAGAGGTTCGGGCTCGGGCGGCACCACGGGCTCGGGCGGAGCAGGCTCCGGCGGCGGCGGTTCGGGCGGCGGCGGCGTCACCGGCTCCGGCAGGGGCTCGGGTTCGGCCGTCGGCTCGGGCGGGGCGGGTTCCGGCTCAGCCTCGGTGGGCGGCGCCTCCACGGCGGGCGCGGCGGGCGCCGACTGCTCGGGCGGCGCGAGGTCGATGAGGATCGGCGCCTCCGGCACGCCCTGCGGCGGCGCGGCGACGGGCGGCATTTGCACGAAGAACCAGGCGCCGGCCGCATGCAGGCTCACCACGACGAGCGCGGCCACGCCCCAGTGAAGGCCGCCGAACCAGCCGTCCGGCTTCTCCCAATCCTGCGGGTTGGCGAGTGTCATGGCTGCGGCGGCGATCCGGCGGGTGCGGGCGAGGCGGGCGCGGCGGTCGGTCCGGGGGCGGCGGGCGATGTGCTCTCGGACGCGGCATTCTCGAGGCCGACGAGTGCGATCTTCAGATAGCCGGCGTCGCGCAGCGCGTTCATGATCTCCATCAGGTCGCCATAGGCCACCGCGCCATCGGCGCGCAGGAACACGCGCTCCTCGCGGTTGCCCCCGGTGCGCGCGTCGATCGCGGCGCGCAGCGTCTCCTTCGTCACCGGCGCCTCGCCGAGCACGAGGTTCAGGTCGTCCTGCACGGTGAGATAGAGCGGCTCGTCCGGCCGCTCCTGCGGGCGCGCGTTGGAGACCGGCAGGTCCACCGGCACGTCGACCGTGGAAAGCGGCGCCGCCACCATGAAGATGATGAGCAGCACCAGCACCACGTCGATGAAGGGCGTGACGTTGATGTCGGCGACTTCGCCGGTGTCGTCGTCGTCGCCGGTCTTGAGGCTCACGCCCATCGGATCACTCCGCCGCCTGGAGCGAGGGACGACCGCCCGCCGGGCGCGCCGCCGCCTTCGCGCGGTCGAGATCGCGCGACAGGTGCTGGAGCACGGCGGCCGAGGCGTCCGAGAGCACTGCCTTGTAGCCGGCGATGGCGCGGGCGAAGACGTTGTAGACGATGACGGCGGGGATCGCCGCCACGAGGCCGATGGCGGTGGCGAGCAGCGCCTCGGCGATGCCGGGCGCCACCACTGCGAGGTTGGTGGTGTTGGCCTGGCTGATGCCGATGAACGAGTTCATGATGCCCCAGACCGTGCCGAACAGGCCGACGAAGGGGGCCGTCGAGCCGATCGTGGCGAGCAGCCCCGTGCCGCGCGCCATGCGCCGCCCGGCCCGCGCCTCGATGCGGTGCAGCGCCGCGGCCGCGCGCTCCTTCACGCCATCGGACGGCAGGTCGACCGAGCGCGCGCGCTCCTCGGCGGCGGCGCTCACGAGGGCGGCGACCGGCCCGCCCTTCCAGCCGTTCGCCGCGAGGCTGTCGGGCGTCGGCAGCGCGGAGGCCTCTTCGAGGCGGCGCACCCCGATGCGCGCCCGGCGCTTGGCGGCGGCGAGCTCCAGCACCTTGGCGAGCCAGATCGTCCAGGTGACGAGCGAGGCGAAGGCGAGGCCGATCATCACCGCCTTCACCACGTAGTCCGCCGCGAGGAACATGCCCCAGGGCGAGAGATCGTGCGGCAGCGCGCCGGTGGCCGCCGGCGCGATCTCGGCCTCCTCGCCGCTGCCCGCCGCGGGCGCGGCAGTGCCGCTCTCCTGCGGGATGCCGACGAGCGCGGGGGACGACGCGGCCGGTGCCGGCACCGCCGCAGGAGAGGGAGAGACGATCGGCGCCGCGGCCGGCGCCTCAATGGTGGGGGCGGCGGCTGGGTCGGTCACGGGCACGGCCGGCGCATTCGAGGCCGGTGCGGCGGGCGCCTCGACCACGGGCGCCGCGACGCTGGGCTGGGACGGAGCCGGTGCGATGGTGAGGGGCTGCGACGCAGCAGGCGCGGAGACGGCCGGCGGTTGCGGGGCAGGGGCCTCCTGCGCGAAGGCGAGGCTCGAACCGGCCACGCCGATCGCCGCCACGAGCCAAATCCGGCCCGCTCTGCCGGCGGCCCGGTGGGCGCGAGGGCGAAGAGGCGTCGTATCGTTCATGGCGAACCTTCCCGCGGACGGGACGTCGAGCCGGTCCGTCTCGCCGAACACGCTCGATCGGCGATCCTTCGCCGCACCCGTCAATCATGACTACAGTAGTCATGTTTCCATAGGCGAGGGCGGGTCTCCGGTGCAACCCCTCTTCTCTCGCGCCTCTCGCGCTTTCCCCCGTTGCCGCCCATCGACATCACGCCGGCGTGCTCCACCATAGCGCTTCAATCGGTTCGACGCCGGCCCGGCTGCACGGCGCAGCGCCCGCCGGACCGCAGGGACATTCGGCCGATGCGATCGGCCGGTCCCATCGAGACGCGAAGAGGACGATCCGATGAGCGCGGTCAAATCCGTTTCCCCCCACGACACCGGCCAGACCGGCGACGCCTCCGGCCAGCGGGCGATCGACACGATCCGCACCCTGGCGATGGACGCCGTGCTGAAGGCCCATTCCGGCCATGTCGGCGCGCCGCTGGGCCTCGCCGCGGTCGGGCACACGCTCTGGAGCCGCTTCCTGCGCACCGATCCCGACCAGCCGGACTGGCCGAACCGCGATCGGTTCGTGCTCTCCGTCGGCCACGGCTCGATGCTGCTCTACGCGCTGCTGCATCTGGCGGGCGTGAAGGAGATCGACGCCGACGGCGCCAAGACCGGCAAGCCGGCGGTGTCGCTTCAGGACATCGAGCAGTTCCGGCAGATGGGATCGAAGACCCCCGGCCATCCCGAATACCGGATGACCACGGGCGTCGAGACCACCACCGGCCCGCTCGGGCAGGGCTGCGGCAACTCGGTCGGCATGGCCATCGCCGAGCGCTATCTCGCCGCGCACTACAATCGGCCGGAGGCGACCGTCTTCGACCACGACGTCTACGTGCTCTGCGGCGACGGCGACCTGATGGAGGGCGTCGCCAGCGAGGCGGCCTCGCTCGCCGGGCACCTCAAGCTCTCCAACCTCTGCTGGATCTACGACAACAACCACGTCTCGATCGAGGGCAACACCGAGCTCGCCTTCTCCGAGGACGTCGCCGAGCGCTTCCGCGGCTACGGCTGGAAGACGCTGCACGTCACCGACGCCAACGATGCCGAGGCCATCGCGAAGGCGCTCACAGAGTTCCGCGAGACCGACGACCGGCCGACGCTGATCGTCGTCGACAGCGTCATCGGCTACGGTCTGCCCAAGCAGCAGGGCACGGCCGCCGCGCACGGCGAAGCCTTCGACGCCGACGACGTGAAGGCCGCCAAGCGCTCCTACGGCTGGCCGGAGGGCGAGAGCTTCCACGTGCCCGCCGGCGTGGCCGAGGCGTTCAACGCGGCCGTCGCCGGACGCGGCCGGCCGCGGCGCGAGGAATGGGAGCGCGATTTCGCGGCCTACCGGAAGGCCCATCCCGATCTCGCCGACGAGATCGACCTGATGCGCCAGGGCAAGCTGCCGAAGGGCTGGGACGCGAACCTGCCGAGCTTCGAGGCGGACGCCAAGGGCGTCGCCTCGCGCGATGCCGGCGGCAAGGTGCTGAACGCCATCGCCGAGAAGGTGCCCTTCCTCGTCGGCGGTTCCGCCGACCTCGCGCCCTCCACCAAGACCAAGCTCACCTTCGAGGGCGCCGGCTCCTTCGAGGCGGGGTCCTATGGCGGGCGCAACCTGCATTTCGGCATTCGCGAGCATGGCATGGGCGCCGTCGCCAACGGCATGGCGCTTTCCTATCTGCGCTCCTTCACGGCGACCTTCCTCGTCTTCTCCGACTACATGCGCCCGACGCTGCGCCTCGCCGCGATCATGGAAGTGCCGACGATCTTCGTCTTCACCCATGATTCCATCGGCGTCGGCGAGGACGGGCCGACGCACCAGCCGATCGAGCATCTGGCCTCGCTCCGCGCCATTCCCGGCCTCAACACGATCCGCCCGGGCGACGCCAACGAGGTGGTGGAGGCCTGGAAGATCGCCGTCGAGCAGACGCACGAGCCGACCTGCCTCGTCTTCTCGCGCCAGAACCTGCCGACGATCGACCGCACCAGATACGCGAGCGCCGAAGGCCTGCGACAAGGCGGCTACGTGCTCGCCGGCTCGCCCGACGAGACGCCGGAGGTGATCCTCATCGGCACGGGATCGGAGATCTCGCTGTGCCTTGCCGCACACGAGAAGCTGACAGCCGAAGGCGTGACGTCGCGCGTCGTGTCGCTGCCTTCGTGGGAGCTCTTCGAGAAGCAGGACGATTCCTATCGCGACCGCGTGCTGCCGCCTGAGATCATGGCGCGCGTCGCGGTGGAGCAGGCCGGCTCGCTCGGGTGGGACCGCTACACCGGCGCCAAGGGCGCCAAGATCACCATGTCCACCTTCGGCGCCTCGGCGCCGCTCGCCAAGCTGCAGGAGAAGTTCGGCTTCACGCCCGACCATGTCGCCGAGGCCGCGCGCGGGCAGATCGCCGCGCGCCGAAGCTGATCCGTCCTCGACCTTCGCGACCGCCGGCGGGAGGCGGCGGTCGCTCATTCCCACCCATCATCTCGAAGAGACATCCCATGCAGATCGCGATCATCGGCCTCGGCCGGATGGGCGGCAACATCGCCCGCCGCCTGATGAAGAACGGCCACGAGTGCCTCGTCTACGACCGCTCCGTGGAGACCGTCGCGGCGCTGTCGGGCGAAGGCGCGGTGCCGGCCGCCTCGCTCGGCGAGCTCGCCGCGAAGTTCTCCGGCCGCAAGGTCTTCTGGGTGATGCTGCCGGCGGGCGATCCCACGGAGGCGACGATCCGCGACCTCGCCGGCCTCTGCGCCCCCGGCGACGTGATCATCGACGGCGGCAATTCCTTCTACAAGGACGACATCCGCCGCGCCAAGGAGTTGGAGCCGAGCGGCATCGCCTATGTGGACGTCGGCACCTCCGGCGGCGTCTGGGGGCTGGAGCGTGGCTATTGCATGATGATCGGCGGGCCCGAGGAGACGGTGCGCGATCTCGACCCGATCTTCGCCGCGCTCGCGCCCGGCTACGGCGACATCGCGCGCACCCACGGGCGCGATGCGCCGGACGACCGCGCCGAGCGCGGCTACATCCATGCCGGCCCGGCCGGCGCCGGCCATTTCGTCAAGATGGTCCACAACGGCATCGAATACGGCCTGATGCAGGCCTATGCCGAAGGCTTCGACATCCTCGCCTCGAAGAATTCCGAGCACCTGCCGGCCGACGAGCGCTTCGCCCTCAACCTGCCGGACATTGCCGAGGTCTGGCGCCGCGGCTCGGTGGTCTCGTCCTGGCTCCTCGACCTCACGGCCGACGCGCTCGCCTCCGACCACAGCCTCGAGCGCTTCTCGGGCCGGGTCGCCGACAGCGGCGAGGGGCGCTGGACGATCGACGCGGCAATGGAGGAGGCGGTGCCCGCCCACGTCCTCTCGGCCGCGCTCTACGCGCGCTACCGCTCGCGCTCCGACAACACGTTCGGCGACAAGCTGCTCTCGGCCATGCGCTTCGGCTTCGGCGGCCATGTCGAGATCCCGCAGTGAGGGATCTGCCTCCCGCCGCCGCCGGCATCCGCCTCGTCGTCTCCGACATCGACGGAACGCTGGTGCGCGACGACAAGTCGCTCGCCGACGAGACGGTGGCGGCGATCCGCCGGGCGCGGGCCGCCGGCATCGCCTTCACGCTGATCTCGGCCCGGCCGCCCTCCGGCCTCGGCGAGATCGCCGCGAAGGTCGAGATCACCGACGAGCCGATCGGCGCCTTCAACGGCGGCGCGCTGTCGCGGCGCGACGGCACGGTGATCGGCTCGCACCGCATTCCCGAACGGGAAGCGCGGCAGGCGGTGGAGATGCTCGACGCAGCCGGCGTCCTCGTCTGGGTCTTCGCCGACGGCCAATGGCTGGCGCGCGAGGATGCCGACGCCTCGCCGCACGGCCCGCGCGAGCGTCTCGCCTCGGGCCTCGCGCCGACGACCGTCGCATCCTTCGACGACGCGCTGGCGCGGGCCGACAAGATCTCCGGCGTCAGCGACGACCACCCGCTGATGCGCCGGCTGGAAGCCGAGGTGGCCGCCGCCATCGGCGAGGCCGCGACGGTGGTGCGCTCGCAGGTCTACTTCCTCGACGTCACCGCGAAATCCGCCAACAAGGGCGACGGCGTCGCCTTTCTCGCCGAGACGATGGGCGTGCCGCTCCACGCCGTGGCGGTGCTCGGCGACATGCCGAACGACGTGCCGATGTTCGCCCGCGCCGGGCTGTCGGTCGCCATGGGGCAGGCGCCCGAGGAGGTGCGCCGCGAGGCGATGCTCGTCGCTCCCACCAACGAGGAGAACGGCGTCGCGCGGTTTCTCGACGCGCTCGTCGCGGTGCAGGCGGCGGCACGCCGGCTGGTCTGACGCCTGCCTCGCCAAGGCTTGCGGAATGATATAAGGAACTCCTTATATGATAGGGCGCATGGCCGGCGATGCCGCCGGTTGCGCGTCTTTCGAATCCCGAGGGTTCCCCATGAGTCTCGTCAGCGACCGCCTGTTCGCCGCCCCTGCCGCCAGTGGCGCGCGAGACGACGTGTGGACGGCGCTGAGCAAGGCGGCGGCGACGCGCATCCTCATCCTCGACGGCGCCATGGGCACGCAGATCCAGGGCCTCGGCTTCGACGAGACGCATTTCCGGGGCGAGCGCTTCCTCGGCTGCGAATGCCACCTGCAGGGCAACAACGACCTTCTCGTGCTGACGCAGCCCAAGGCCATCGAGGACATCCACTTCGCCTACGCCATGGCCGGCGCCGACATCCTGGAAACCAACACGTTTTCGGGCACCACGATCGCGCAGGCCGACTACGAGATGCAGGCGGTGGTCTACGAGCTGAATCGCGAGGGCGCGGCCGTGGCGCGCCGCGCGGCGGTTCGCGCCGAAGAGGCGGACGGGCGCCGGCGTTTCGTGGCGGGCGCCATCGGCCCGACCAACCGCACGGCGTCCATGTCGCCGGACGTCAACAATCCCGGCTACCGCGCCGTGACCTTCGACGAGCTGCGCATCGCCTATGGCGAGCAGGTGCGCGGTCTTCTCGACGGCGGCTCGGACATCATCCTCATCGAGACGATCTTCGACACGCTGAACGCCAAGGCGGCGATCTTCGCCACCGAGGAGGTGTTCCGCGAGGCTGGCGTCACGCTGCCGGTGATGATCTCCGGCACGATCACCGACCTTTCGGGCCGCACCCTCTCGGGCCAGACGCCCACGGCCTTCTGGAACTCGGTGCGCCACGCCAAGCCCTTCACGATCGGGCTGAACTGCGCGCTCGGCGCCGAGGCGATGCGCCCGCATCTCGCCGAGATCGCAGGCGCGGCCGACACTTATCTCTGCGCCTATCCCAATGCCGGCCTGCCCAACGAGTTCGGCCAGTACGACGAGAGCCCGGAGGCGATGGCCCGGCAGATCCGGGGCTTTGCCGAGGAGGGCCTCCTCAACGTGGTGGGCGGCTGCTGCGGCTCGACGCCCGAGCACATCCGCGCCATCGCCGACGCGGTGGAAGGCTTGGCGCCCCGCCGGTTCTCGAAGGCCGCGCCGGTGATGCGCCTGTCGGGTCTCGAGCCCTTCGCGCTGACGAAGGACATTCCCTTCGTCAATGTCGGCGAGCGCACCAACGTCACGGGCTCGGCGAAATTCCGCAAGCTGATCACCGCCGGCGACTATGCGGCGGCGCTGGACGTGGCGCGCGACCAGGTGGCGGCGGGCGCGCAGGTCATCGACGTCAACATGGACGAGGGCCTGATCGACTCGAAGGCCGCGATGGTCGAGTTCCTCAACCTCGTCGCCGCCGAGCCCGACATCGCCCGCGTGCCCGTGATGATCGACAGCTCCAAGTGGGAGGTGATCGAGGCCGGGCTGCAATGCGTGCAGGGCAAGCCGATCGTCAACTCGATCTCGATGAAGGAGGGCGAGGAAGCCTTCCTGCATTACGCCCGGCTGGTGCGCGCCTATGGCGCGGCCGTCGTCGTCATGGCCTTCGACGAGGAGGGGCAGGCCGACACGTTCGAGCGCAAGGTGGCGATCTGCACCCGCGCCTACGAGCTTCTGACGACCGAGGCGGGCTTCGCGCCCGAGGACATCGTCTTCGATCCCAACGTCTTCGCGGTGGCCACCGGCATCGAGGAGCACGACGGCTACGGCGTCGCCTTCATCGAGGCGACGCGCACGATCCGCGAGACGCTGCCGCATGCCCATATCTCCGGCGGCATCTCCAACCTCTCCTTCTCGTTCCGCGGCAACGAGCCGGTGCGCGAGGCCATGCACGCGGTGTTCCTCTACCATGCGATCCAGGTCGGCATGGACATGGGCATCGTCAACGCCGGGCAGCTCGCGGTCTACGACACGATCGACCCGGAGCTGCGCGAGGCCTGCGAGGACGTCGTCCTCGACCGTCGGCCGAAGGGCGAGGGCACCGCGACCGAGCGCCTGCTCGACATCGCCCAGCGCTATCGCGGCACGGCGGGGCGCGAGGCGCAGGCCAAGGATCTCTCCTGGCGCGAGAAGCCGGTGGCCGACCGACTGGCGCACGCGCTCGTCAACGGCATCACCGAGTATATCGACGAAGACACCGAAGAGGCGCGGCTCGCCGCCGAGCGCCCGCTCCACGTCATCGAAGGCCCGCTCATGGCGGGCATGAACGTCGTCGGCGACCTCTTCGGCGCCGGCAAGATGTTTCTGCCGCAGGTGGTGAAGTCGGCTCGCGTGATGAAGCAGGCGGTGGCCCATCTCCTGCCCTTCATGGAGGAGGAGAAGCGCCAGCGCATCGCGGCGGGCGGCGCCGAGGAGCGCAAGAACGCCGGCAAGATCCTGATGGCGACGGTGAAGGGCGACGTCCACGACATCGGCAAGAACATCGTCGGCGTCGTGCTCGCCTGCAACAATTACGAGGTGATCGACCTCGGTGTGATGGTGCCGGCCGCCAAGATCCTGCAGATCGCGCGCGACGAGAAGGTCGACGTCATCGGCCTCTCCGGCCTCATCACGCCGTCGCTCGACGAGATGGTGCATGTCGCGAGCGAGATGGAGCGCGAGGGCTTCTCGATCCCGCTCCTCATCGGCGGGGCGACGACGAGCCGCGTCCACACGGCGGTGAAGATCGACCCGCGCTACAACAAGGGCCAGACGGTCTACGTCACCGACGCCTCGCGCGCCGTCGGCGTCGTCTCCAGCCTCCTCTCGCCCGAGCAGCACGACGGCTATGTCGGGGGCATCCGCGCCGAATACGAGAAGGTGGCGGCCAACCACGCGCGCTCCGAGGCCGAGAAGCAGCGCCTGCCGCTGGCGCGCGCCCGCGAGAACGCCGTGAAGCTCGACTGGGAGCGCTACACGCCCCCCGCGCCGAATTTCCTCGGCACCCGCACCTTCGAGACCTGGGACCTCGCCGACCTCGCCCGCTACATCGACTGGACGCCCTTCTTCCAGACCTGGGAGCTGAAGGGCCGCTATCCCGCGATCCTCGACGACGAGAAACAGGGTGCGGCGGCGCGCCAGCTCTTCGAGGACGCGAAGGCGATGCTGGCGCAGATCGTCGAGGAAAAGTGGTTCCGGCCGCGCGCCGTGGTCGGCTTCTGGCCGGCCAACGCGGTGGGTGACGACATCCGCCTCTTCACCGACGACACGCGGGCCACCGAGCGCGCGACGCTCTTCACGCTGCGCCAGCAGCTTTCGAAGCGCGGCGAGCGGGCGAACGTGGCGCTGGCCGACTTCGTGGCGCCCGTCTCTTCGGGCAAGCCCGATTATGTCGGCGGCTTCGTGGTGACGGCGGGCATCGAGGAGGAAGAGATCTCCAACCGCTTCGCCAAGGCCAACGACGACTACGCCGCCATCATGGTGAAGGCGCTGGCCGACCGCTTCGCCGAGGCCTTCGCCGAACGCATGCACGAGACGGTGCGCCGCGAGTTCTGGGGCTACGCCACCGACGAGACCTTCGCGCCGGAGGATCTCGTGGGCGAGCCCTACCGGGGCATCCGCCCGGCGCCGGGCTATCCCGCGCAGCCCGACCACACCGAGAAGGCGACGCTGTTCGAGCTTCTCGATGCCGAGGCGCAGACCGGCGTGACGCTGACCGAGAGCTTCGCCATGTGGCCGGGCTCGTCGGTCTCGGGCCTCTATCTCTCGCATCCAGAAAGCTACTATTTCGGCGTGGCGAAGGTGGAGCGCGATCAGGTCGAGGATTATGCCGCCCGCAAGGGCATGCCCGTCGCGGAGGTGGAACGCTGGCTCGGGCCGATCCTCAACTACGTGCCGTCGCGCGCAGAGGCTGCCGAGTAGTCCGCTCACGTTGCATTGCCGGAATTTAAGGAGGCCGCTGCGTTGAAGACGCGGTCCCGTGGCGTAGAACGAGGGAAGCGGCGTGGCGGACATCGGGTAGGCTCGCCGTGGGGACGGCCGGCATGCGTCGATGGACCCTTCTCGTCCTCTGTCTTCTCTTGGTCGGCGGCTGGTACGAGCGTGAACGCATCGCGCCCTATGCGCCCGCGCCGCTCGCGGCCTGGCTTGCGCCGGCCGATCCGGCCGCAGGAGGTCATGGGGCCGGGGGCGCCGGGAGCTCCGGGCGGCGCGGATCGGGCGGCCCGGTCGCGGTGGTGGTCGCCGAGGCCGAGGCCGGCTCGCTGCCGATCCTGCGCGCCACCGTCGGCTGGGTGCGCCCCGTCGCCTCCACGGTGCTGAGCACCGAGGCCACCGGCGTCGTCGCCGAGATCGAGGGCCACGACGGCGCGCGCGTGAAGGCGGGCGACCTCGTCGTGCGGCTGGACGATCGCGCGGCACGGGCGCTGGTCACGAAGGACGAGGCGGCGATCGCCCGCGATCAGGCGACGCTCGACGCCGCCACCGCCTCGCTCAACCGTATCCAACGCCTCGTCCAGTCCGGCGCCAACACGCAGCAGGCCGGCGACGACGCCACCACCGCCGTGCGCAGCGCCACCGCCAGCCTCGACGTCGACCGCGCGACGCTCCTCGCCGATCAGGTGGCGCTCGCCAAGACCGAGATCCGCGCTTCCTTCGACGGGCGGCTCGGCGCCATCGCGCTCTCGGCCGGCGCGCTGGTGACGCCGGGCACCGCCATCGTGACGCTGACGCAGAGCGCGCCCGTCTATGCCGAATTCTCGCTGCCCGAAAACGATCTCGACCTCCTGCACGCCGCCTGGAAGGCCAGGACGCTGACCGCGACGGCGCGACCCGCCGGCGCGACGTCGAGCGAGGGCGAGGGCCCCGTGGTCTTCATCGACAATGCCGTGGACCAGAATTCCGGCACGATCCGCCTGCGCGCGCTCCTGCCCAACGACGACGGCGCCTTCGTGCCCGGCCAGTCGATCGCGGTCGAGGCGCATGCGGGCAACCGCGACGGGCTGGTGCTGGTGCCCGGCGTCGCGGTGGAGCCGCGCGACGACGGATCGGTGGTCTATGTCGCCAAGCCCGATGACACGATCGAGGTCCGCAAGGTCGAGGTGGCGTTGCGGGTCGGCGACCTCGCGGGGCTCTCGGCCGGCCTTGCGGCGGGCGAACGCGTGGTGACGGAAGGGCAGGGCGCGCTCTCCGCCGGTGCGCATGTCAGCGTCAAGGCGCCCGAGCCCGCCAGCGCGCCCGCAGGCGGCGTCGAGACCGTCAAGGTGCCGGCCGGAGCGTCCGCGGATGGGCCAGCGATGCCGCTGCCGGCCACCGCCTCGCGCACTGGCAATGCCACATGAGCGTCTCCGCCCTCTTCATCCGCCGGCCCGTCGCGACGCTGCTTCTGTCGCTCGCCGTCCTCATCGCCGGCATCGCCGCCTATCGGCTGCTGCCGGTGGCCAGCCTGCCGCAGGCCGACTATCCTACCGTCAACGTCTCGGCGCAGCTCGCCGGTGCCTCGCCCGACACGATGGCGAGCGCGGTGGCGACGCCGCTCATCAAGCAGTTCGAGACCATCGCCGGCATCGACACGATCTCGGCGCGCTCCTCGCTCGGCAACACCAGCATCACCCTGCAGTTCGACCTGTCGCGCGACATCGACGCGGCCGCCGCCGACGTGCAGGCCGCCATCGCGCGGGCGACGCGCCAGCTGCCGGACAATCTCACGACGCCGCCCTCCTACCGCAAGGCCAACCCGGCCGACGCGCCGGTGCTGCTGCTCGCGCTCGTCTCCGACGGGGCGCCGCTGACGACGATCGACGACCTCGCCGAGAACGTCGTCTCGCCGGCGCTCTCCACCGTCTCGGGCGTGGCGCAGGCGCAGGTCTACGGCGCCAAGACCTATGCGGTGCGCGTCAAGGTCGATCCTGCCAAGCTCGAAGGGCGCTCGCTGTCGATGGCCAATGTCGCCTCGGCGCTGAAGTCCTCGAACGACCAGACCCCCGTCGGCACGATCCAGACCGCGACGCAGACGCTGACCGTCGATGCCCCGACGCAGCGCACCAGCGCCGCCGAATTCCGCACTCTCGTCATCGCCCGCTCGAACGGCCAGTCCGTGCATCTCGAAGACGTCGCCGACGTCGTCGACAGCGTCGACAACCTGCGCCAGGGCTCCTGGCTCGATGGCCGGCCCGCCATCGTGCTCGCCGTGCAGCGCCAGCCCGGCGCCAACACGGTCGAGGTCGTCGATGCGATCAAGGCCAAGCTGCCGGAGATCGAGGCCAGCCTGCCGGCCTCCATGCACATCCAGCCGACGAACGACGCTTCCACCTCGATCCGGGCCGCCGTCGAGGATGTCCAGTTCACGCTGATGCTGACGATCGCGCTCGTCGTGCTGGTAATCTATCTCTTTCTCGGGCGCGTCTCGGCGACGCTCATCCCCGCGCTCGCCGTGCCCCTGTCGCTGGTGGCCACCTTCGCGGCCATGTATGGGCTCGGCTACTCCATCGACAATCTCTCGCTTCTCGCCCTGACGCTGTCGGTCGGCCTCGTGGTCGACGATGCCATCGTCATGCTGGAGAACATCGTGCGCCACACCGAGGAGGGGATGCGCCCCTTCGAGGCCGCGCTGAAGGGCGCGGGCGAGGTGTCGGGCACCATCGTCTCCATGTCGCTCTCGCTCGTCGCGGTGTTCCTGCCCATCCTGCTGATGGGCGGCGTCGTCGGGCGCGTCCTCGTCGAGTTCGGCATGGTGGTGACGCTCGCCATCCTCGCCTCGGCCGTGGTGTCGCTGACGCTGACGCCGATGCTGGCCGCGCGCCTGCCGCACGCCGAGCCGGCGACGCGGGGGCTCGCCTTCCGCTTCTCGCGCGGTTTCGACCGGGTCACCGCCGCCTATGGCCGCGCGGTCGACTGGTGCCTTCGGCGCAAGGGCTTCGTCTTCGCGATCTTCCTCCTCTCCTTCGCCGCCTCGGCCGTGTTGATGGCCGACCTGCCGCGCTCGTTCTTCCCGCAGGAGGACACCGGCCTCCTCACCGTGTCGACGCAGGCGCGCCAGGACATCTCCTACGACGCGATGGCGGTGCTGCAGGCGAAGGCCGCCGCCGTCGTCTCCGCCGATCCGGCCGTGCTGCACGTCACCTCGACGCTCGGCGGCGGGCCCGGCGGCTCCGCCACCAATTCCGGCAACATGTTCGTGCAACTCACGCCGAAGGCCGAGCGGCCGCCGCTCGACCGGACGATCGCCGGGCTGCGTCGCGCGCTCGCCGAGATCCCCGGCCTCAAGAGCTTCCCGACGCCGGTACAGAGCCTGCGCTTCGGCGGCCGCTCCTCGCAGAGCCAGTATCAGCTCGTGGTGCAGTCGCTCGATGCCGCCGTCGCGCGCGACTGGTCGTCGAAGCTCGAAGGCGCGCTGCGCACCGACCGCGCCACCTTCTCGGATGTCGCGACCGACCTGCAGGACGACGGACTTCAGGCCCGCATCACGGTGGATCGCCCGCGCGCCGACGCGCTCGGCGTCTCCGCGACGGCGTTGCGCGCGGCGCTCGAAGCCGGCTTCGGCACGCTCACGGCGACGCAGATCCAGTCCACCGGCAACAGCTACGACGTGATCCTCGAATATGACGAGCGCTTCCAATGGGATGAGGCGGCGCTGGAGGCGATCCGCGTGCCGGCCGGCGGCGGCACCCTCGTGCCGCTGGCAAGCTTTGCCACCGTCACCCGCACGGCCGGCCCGGTCACGGTCAACCAGACGGGCCAGCTCACCTCCGTCACCCTCTCCTTCAACCTGCCCGAAGGCGTCTCGCTCGGCACCGCCACGGCGCGCGTCGAAGCGCTAAAGGCCGAGATCGGCGTTCCCGCCAGCATCATCACTTCCTATGCCGGCACGGCGCAGGTCTTCCAGCAGGCGACGGGCCATCTCGGCCTCCTCATCGGCGCGGCCGTCCTCACCATCTTCATCGTGCTCGGCATCCTCTACGAGAGTTTCCTCCATCCGCTGACGATCCTCTCCGGCCTGCCCTCGGCGGCGCTCGGCGCGCTCGCCTCGCTGGCGCTATTCGGCTACGACCTCTCGATCATCGCCGTGATCGGGCTGCTGATGCTGATCGGTATCGTCAAGAAGAACGCGATCATGATGATCGACGTGGCGCTGGAACTGCGGCGCGACGGCACGCACGACGCCGAGGGCGCCATCCGCGAAGCCGCGGTGCGCCGCTTCCGCCCGATCATGATGACGACCTTCTGCGCGCTCCTCGGCGCGCTGCCCATCGCGCTGGGGTCCGGCGCCTCGTCGGAACTGCGCCAGCCGCTCGGCGTCGCCGTGGTCGGGGGGCTTCTCGTCAGCCAAGTGCTGACGCTCTTCATCACGCCCGTCATCTTCGTCTTCGTGGAGCGCCTCGCGGGCTTCCTGCGCACCCGCTTCGGCGGATCGCGCGGCGGCATGCCGGCGCCCGCGGAGTAGGGCTCGGCACGGTCTAGCCCTGCCGCGCCGCACCATGCCGGCCGGTTGACGGCGCCCGCGGCGATGGCGAAACAGGACGCCAAGGAGGCCGGCGAGGGTTCGCGCGGCCCGAGCGAGGGCAGTCCATGGCCGAGAACAACCGTCGCAGCGGCATTCGCACCACGCCGGAGGAGGCGCTGGCCTTCCACGCCGAGGGGCGGCCCGGCAAGCTCGAGATCACGCCGACCAAGCCCATGGCGACGCAGCGCGACCTCAGCCTCGCCTATTCGCCGGGCGTCGCGGTGCCCGTCAACGCCATCGCCGCCGATCCGTCCAAGGCCTTCGACTACACGACGCGCGGCAACATGGTGGCCGTGATCTCGAACGGCACGGCGATCCTCGGCCTCGGCAATCTCGGCGCGCTTGCCTCGAAGCCGGTGATGGAGGGCAAGGCGGTGCTCTTCAAGCGCTTCGCCGACGTCGATTCCATCGATCTGGAGATCGACACGGAAGACCCTGACAAGTTCGTCGACGCCGTGCGCTATCTCGGGCCCTCGTTCGGCGGCATCAATCTCGAGGACATCCGCGCCCCCGAATGCTTCATCATCGAGCAGCGCCTGCGCGAGCTCATGGACATTCCCGTCTTCCATGACGACCAGCATGGCACGGCGATCATCGCGCTGGCCGGAATCATCAACGCCGCGCATCTGACGGGCCGCGAGATCTCCGACATCAGGCTCGTGTGCAACGGTGCGGGGGCTGCGGGCATCGCCTGCGTCGAACTCGTCAAGGCGATGGGCGTGCCGCACGACAACGTCATCCTCTGCGACACCAAGGGCGTCATCTTCCAGGGCCGCACCGAGGGCATGAACCAGTGGAAGTCGGCGCACGCCGCCAACACGCCGGCGCGCACGCTGCAGGAGGCGCTGGTCGATGCCGACGTGTTCTTCGGCGTCTCGGCCAAGGGCGCCCTGACGCCCGAGATGGTCTCGGCAATGGCGCCCAATCCCATCATCTTCGCCATGGCCAATCCCGATCCCGAGATCACGCCCGAGGAAGCCCACGCCATCCGCGACGACGCGATCGTGGCCACCGGGCGCTCGGACTACCCGAACCAGGTCAACAACGTCCTCGGCTTTCCCTACATCTTCCGCGGCGCGCTCGACGTGCGCGCCACGCAGATCAACGACGCCATGAAGATCGCGGCGGCGCAGGCGCTGGCCGCGCTCGCCCGCGAGGACGTGCCCGATGCCGTCGCCTCCGCCTACAAGGGCGCGGGACGCCCGAAGTTCGGCCGCGACTACATCATCCCCGCGCCCTTCGACCCCCGTCTCATCACCCACATTCCCGAGGCCGTCGCCCGCGCCGCGATGGAATCGGGCGTCGCGCGCAAGGACATCGAGGACTGGGGCGCCTATCGCAACCAGCTGGCCTCACGCCGCGACCCCACCGCCGGCACCTTCCAGAACATCTTCGCCAAGCTGCGCCAGAGCCCGCGCAAGGTGGTGTTCGCGGAAGGCGAAGAGGAGCAGGTGATCCGCGCCGCCGCGTCCTACGTGGCGCAGGGGCTCGGCCGCGCCGTGCTCGTCGGCCGCGAGGATCGCATCGAGGAGACCGCGCGCTTTGCCGGCGTCGAGCTGAAGGACGGGATGGAGATCCAGAACGCCAAGCTCTCGACCCGCACGCAGGCCTATTCCGAGCATCTCTACGCCCGCCTGCAGCGCGAGGGCTACCTGCAGCGCGACTGCCACCGCCTCATCAACACCGACCGCAACCATTTCGCCGCCGCCATGGTGGCGCTCGGCGATGCCGACGCGATGGTCTCGGGCCTCACCCGCAACTATTCCGTGGTGCTCGAAGACGTGCGCCACGTCATCGATCCCAAGCCCGGACGCGCCGTGATCGGCATCTCCATCGTCATCGCCAAGGGCCGCACGACCTTCGTCGCCGACACCGCCGTGCACGACATGCCCACCGCCGCGCAGCTCGCGCGCATCGCCATCGAGGCCGCGCGCTTCGCCAAGAAGCTCGGCCACACGCCGCGCGTCGCCTTCCTCGCCCATTCCACCTTCGGCCACCCGCCCTCGGAGCGCTCCGAGCGGGTGCGCGAGGCCGTCGGCATCCTCGCTCAGAACAGCGCCGACTTCGAATTCGACGGCGAGATGGGCGCCGACGTCGCGCTCAATCCCGAACTGATGGCCGCCTATCCGTTCTGCCGCCTCACCGGGCCGGCCAACGTCCTCGTCATGCCGGCCTTCCACTCCGCCTCGATCTCCACCCGCATGGTGCAGGAACTCGGCGACACCACCGTGCTCGGCCCGATCCTCGTCGGCCTCGAGAAGCCCGTGCAGATCGTCGGCCTCGGCGCCAAGGACACCGACATCGTCAACATGGCCGCCTTCGCGGCCTTCTCGGCGGGCGAGTAGGCGCGGCGCCGGCGCACGAAGAGCCGATCCGGCGAACACGGGTTCCCCGGATCGGCTCTCCGTCTTCTTTGGCCGCGGAGCTTTCGAGACGCATCGCTCGATGCGGTTGCGATGCGTGTCGGCGTCGTGGGGAACGAGGATCTCGCGACTTTGGTTCGAAGGAATGACGGCCAGAGCCCCCATTTGGGTGATCTCCCTTCGCAAGGCGCGTCGGCGGCTGCTCGACGGGGAGTCCTGAATGTCGATCCGCCGAGTTGCGCGCGACGATGCCGGGAGCATCGTCAGCGCAGCAGGCCTTCGGTTTCAAAGGTATCCCATTCGCGTAAGGTCGGGCTTTGATCTCGACCGCCGGTCCGTTTCTTCGCAGCGGTTGTTTTGCGCGCATCTTTCGCCCCTCGTGTCAGGGCGGCTCTGGCGCCTGCTCGACGGCGGTTCTCGGCGGTTGTCTGCGCATCCTCGTTGCGCCAGACGGACGCAAGGTCGCGGTCCTGAACGTCCTCGATATGCCTGGGATCGAAGACATGGAATGTCACGGCCTTCGCGCGCCCACGCAGTTTCACGGTCCGCATGCCCGCGCTTTTCAACCGACCGTCCTTCGTCCACTTCAGCCGCTCGCGCGGCGAGATGGTCAGGATGTCATCGACCTCGCGTGGCAGGACGGCCAGTGTGTCGACCCCGCCGAGCACCTGTTCCACGACCTTGGAAGCTTCGGTGAGACGGTGGTCCTCTCCCGCCTCGAAGGTCAGCCGGATGGCACCCTCGTCGACGGCGAGGTGCTTGCGGTCGGGAAAGGACAGATGTCCCTTGATCTCGCGCTCGATCCCTTTGGCCCGCACGCTGGAGCCGAGTGCGGCTGCCATCGGGAAGGGCCACTCCGCGACGAGCTGCGAGTCGGCGTTGACGTCGTGGCGGTTCATCCGCTTCGAACGAAGATCGACGCGTTTGTTTCCGGACCGGCTCTAACGAACACGGGCCAACACGGACAATGTCGCCTCCAAGAGGGCTGTCGTTCCAGCCGCCGCGAAGTGGGGTTCGACATGCTCCGCCTCGTTGTGGCTGATCCCGTCGCGGCAAGGGCAGAAGATCATCGCGGTCGGAGCGCAGCGTGCGAGATGGACCGCGTCGTGGAAGGCGCCCGACACGATGCGGCGCGTGGCGAGCTTGGCACGCTGCGCGCTCTCCTCGACCAGGCGGACCATCGTCTCCGGAAAGACGATCGGCGGCATGTCGAGAAGCCGATGGATCGACAGCCGGCAGGCGGAATCCGCGGACGCGTTTTTGCAGGCGGCCCGAACCTGGCGTTCGAGACCGGCGAGGACCGCCGCATCGGGATGGCGCAGATCGATCGTGAAGCGCACGCTTTCGGGAACCGAGTTGATCGAGCCGGGCTGCACCTCGATCCGACCGATGGTGAAACGAGCGTCGGGATCGGTCGGCATGACGGTTCGATAGAGCTCGGCCATCGCGGTCGCCGCGGCCCGCATCGGATCCTGCCGGAAGTCGAGGGGTGTCGTTCCCGCATGCGCCGCCCGGCCTTCAAGTTCGACGGCCAGCCAGAGCGTTCCCTGGATGCCGGTGACGACGCCGATCGGCGTGTTCTCCCGTTCGAGAACCGGACCCTGCTCGATGTGGAGTTCGAGATAGGCGGCGATGGGAAAGCCGAGAGACGTCACCGGGGCAGGAAGCGATCCGATCGTCGCCGCCAGCTCATCGCCGAGCCGCGCGCCGTCGGAGGCGCGTGCGTCCAGCCATTCCGCTGGCAACAGGCCCGAAGCGAAGGCCTGCGATCCCATCGCGCCGGGCGCGAAGCGGCTGCCTTCCTCGTTGGTCCACACCGCAATCTCGACGGAGCGCGGGGCGCTGACTCCCGCGTCCTCCAGGGCTTCGAGAACCTCGAAGGCGGCGAGGACGCCGAGCGCGCCGTCGAAGCGGCCACCGGTCGGCTGGGTGTCGAGATGACTGCCGAGAAGCAGCGGTGGCAGGTCGGCGTCCTCGCCCGGGCGGCGCAGGAAGAGGTTGGCGGCCGCGTCCTGACGGACGGAGAAGCCGCGGCTTCCCGCGAGGTCCACCAGCAGTGCGCGCGCCTGCCGGTCGCCCTGCGTCAGGGCCTGCCGATCGACGCCGCCCTTCGGCGTGGCGCCGATCGCGGCGAAGCGGGCGAGGCGATCCTGAAGCCGATCGGGCCGGATCGCCGGCCGTCCGCTCATCGCGGCAGCCCGGCGGTGAACGCCTTCACGCGCTCGGGGTCGACCTGGTTCCACCAGACGCCGTCGTATTTGAGGGAGCTGGCAACGATGACCCCATCGGCGACGGACAGGATGTCGCCGACATTCTCGTGCGTGACGCCGCTGCCCACGAGCGTCGGCAGGTTGGCGGCCTCCTTGATCATGCGGATGTAGGACAGCTCGGCGGCATGGCCGGTGCGCTGGCCGGTGGCGATCACCACGTCGGCGTCGAAGAAGACGAGATCCTTGACCTGCTCCTCCACCGGCCGGTCGGCGACGATGGCGTGGGCTCCGTGTTTTACGTGCGCGTCGGCGAAGATGCGGATGCCCTTGGCACGAAGCTGGGCGCGATACCGCATGGCGCGCGCCGCCTCGCCCTCGACGAAGCCCTCGTTGGCGACGTAGGCGTTGGCCCACTGGTTGACCCGCACGAAGGCGGCGCCCGAGGCGCTGGCGATCGCGAGCGCGGGAATGGCGGCGTTGGCGAGGACGTTGATGCCGATCGGGCGACCGAGCTCGCGCCGGATCCGGTCTGCGACGACCGCCATGTACGCCGACGTCTCCGGGCCGATCGCATCGGGCTTGGAGAACGGCACGTCGCCGTGGTTCTCGACGATCACGCCGTCGCAGCCGCCGCCGAGATAGGCGCGCGCGTCGTCGAGCCCGCGCCGGTAGATCGTCTCGACCGCCTCGCCGTCGAAGCGCGGGCTGCCGGGGAGGGGGGCGAGATGCACCACCCCGATGATCGCGCGCCGGGTGCCGAAGATGGCCTGGAGCGTGTCGCCGGGCGCCTGTCCGATGGGCTGGGATGAAGGGCTCATGTGCGTTCTCTCTCATACCATGTCTGAAACTCGCCGCGGTCCGGACCGCAGCCGAAGGTGCCGGCCCGCGTGACGGCGATCGCCGCCGCCCATCCCGCGAGGCGGAGGGCCGGCTCGAACCCGTGCCCAAGCGACAGGCGCGCGGCAAGGGTGCCGCAGAAGACGTCGCCCGCGCCGCTCGTGTCCACCGCGCGGGCAGCGTGGGCGGCGCGGGATCGGGGCCTTTCGTCCGGCCCTTCCGCGAAGACGAAGCCCTCCGCGCCGAGCGTGACGACCGCCGCCCCACTGATACGCCCGCACAGGGCTTCGACCATCCGGTCGGGCGCGTGCTCGCCGGTCAACGTCTCGCCTTCCACGCGATTGACGACGACGACATGCGGCATGCCGTCGAGCATGTCGGCGTGCGTTCCGAGCGGGCTGGCGTTGAGGATCGTCCGCAGGCCGAGCGCGCGGCCGGTCCGGAGCGCCGCGCGGGTCGCGTTCGGCGTCAGATTGCCCTGCAGCACGAGGACGTCGCCGCCCTGCGCCCTCTCGAACCAGCGGCTGGAGACGGGATCGAAGGCGAGGGCGCAGGCGACGGCGCTGGCGATCTGGTTCTCGCCGTCGGCATCGACCAGCACCGCCGAGCGGTCGGTCGGCAAGGGGAGGACCAACAGGCCGCGGTCGCAGAGGCCCGCGTCCAGAAGACCGCGCCGCACCACGGCGGCCTCCGCGTCCGACCCCACGGCCGACCAGAGTGTCACCTCTGCGCCGGCGCGCAGGGCCGCGAGGGCCTGATTGGCCCCCTTGCCGCCAAGCGCGACGCCGACGCCCGACGCGTTCAGCGTCTCGCCGGGTTTGGGAAAGCGGGCGAGACGGAACGTCGTGTCGAGCCCGACATTGCCGACGACGTGAACGGCCATGCGCCCAGCGCCTCCCTACTTCGCCGTCGCCCAGGCGAGCATGGCGCCGAAGAGCCTGGCGTAGCCGTCCCAGCGGATGAACTCGCCCGGCAGCCAGTGCGGTCCGACGTCCGACGTCCAGACCAGCGAGCGGCCCTTGCCGTAGGTACCGGTGACGAGCAGCGGCTGCGCGCCGTAGTCGTCGGAGACCGTGGCCAGCACCTCGGCGCCCGGCTTCAGCTCCACCTCGTTGTAGCCCAGAAGCAGCGGCCACTGCGTGCCCAGCCCGTCGAGGATCGGGTGCGAGGCGTCGCCCGTCACCACGGGAACGAAGCCCTCGGGCACCTCCACCCGATCGTCGAAGCGCAGGCACGTGACCGGCAGCACGTCCTCCACCGGCGTGCGGGCGTAGCGGGCGCCGCCGTTGATGCCCTGGAACGAGTAGTAGCCGCCGAACATCAGCAGCGCGCCGCCCCCTTCCACGTAGTCGCGCAGGAGCTTCAGCCGGTTCGGCGTCGGCTTGGAGTGGATCCACGTATCGGGATGCAGCAGCAGCGTGTTGGCGCCGATGTCCGACAGGATCACCGCGTCGTATTCGCCGAGCGCCTCGAGGGTCTGGGGAAAGTCCCTCTGCGCCTGATGGGCGGGCATGAAGGTGATGTCGAAGGGGCTGTCCTTCAGCGCGGCCAGAAGCTCGTCCGCGCCCTGGTGGTAGGTCACGGTCGGGAACTGGTCGAAACCCTTGATGTGGGTCGCGGTGGACACCCAGCTTTCGCCGGCCAGGAGAACCTTCTTACGGGACATGGGGATGTTTCCTTGAGGCAACGGGATCAGGTGGCCGAGAAGACGGCACGGGGATTGTCGACCATCATGCGGTCGATCACGGCGTCCTCGACGCCGCGGCGCTTGAGGCGCGGCACGAAGTGGCGGAGCACGTGAGCGTAGCCGAAGCCGCCGTAGCGGGTCAGCATCATCTTGAGGAAGACGTCCTGGCTGAGGAGGATGCGGTCGGCGAAGCCGGCGTCCACCAGATGGTGGATGGCGCGGGCGTTCTCCTCGTCGGAGGGGCACTGCGCGTCCTGGTCGGCATAGTAGTAGTCCATGCCGATCATGTCGTATTCCAGGAAGGCGCCGCGCCGGGCGAGGCTCGTCTGGTAGTCGAGGTCGTCGTGGCTCGGGTTCATGTGGCAGAGGACGGTGTGGCCGAGGTCCGCGCCTTCGCCCTCCACCACGTCGAGCACCTCGTGGGCGAGGCGCTCCCAGCCCGGCAGGTGGATCGAGAGGGGCACGCCGGTGCGCGCCGAGGCGCGGGCGGCGCCCGTCAGCGACTTCCGCTCCTCGGCGGTGAAGTCCTTGGAGACGCCGACCTCGCCGATGATGCCGGCCACGATCTCCGGGCGATCCTCGGTGCCGCCGACGTCGCGCGCGATGAAATCGGCGACCTCGTCGACGCTCATCGCCTTCAGCCAGTCGGGATGGCTGAACTCGAGATAGAAGCCCGAGCCCATCACGATCTTCAGCCCGCTCATGCGCTGGATGCGGCGAAGCCCCTCCGGGTCGCGTCCGATGCCGAAATTGGTGGGATCGACCACCGTGTGCCCGCCCAGCGCCTGGAACATCTTCAGTTCCGACAGGGCGAGATCGCCGTCGTCCAGCGAGACGTTGTCGCGGTTCATGTAGGGGTTCATACGCAGCTCGCCGATGATCTCGAGGCGCACGGGGCCTTCGTTGAGCACCGGGTCGGGCGGATGGCACGGACAGCGCCAGGACTTGGCGCCGTCGAGGAAGACGTGCTCGTGCATGAGCGTCACGCCCATGTCGGCGACGGCCAGGGGGCCATCCACCGTCATCACGTGACCGGAGCGAACGCCGATCCCGGCGGCGGACGGACGACGTGAGGCGGGATCGCGGAAGTCGAGCGCCATCGGATCAGCGCCCGCGCGAGGCGCCGCGGAACAGGCGGAAGTTCAGCCAGATCGCGACGAGGATGATGGTGCCGGTGATGATCGGCGTCAGGAAGGGCGACATATGCGCGAGGATCAGCCCGTTGGCGATGACGGCGACCGTCAGCGCGCCGAGCAGCGTGCCGACCATCGTGCCGCGTCCGCCGAAGAGCGAGGTGCCGCCGAGCACGACCGCCGCGATCACCTCGAGCTCGAAGCCCTGGCCGGAATTGGACGAGCCCGAGCCGAGGCGTCCGGCCAGCACGACCCCGGCCAGCGCCGCGGCGGTGGAGGACAGCATGTAGACGAAGAGCAGCGTGCGCCGGACGTCGACGCCGGCACGGCGCACGGCTTCCTTGTTCGCGCCGATGCCGGTGACGTAGCGTCCGAAGCGCGTGCCGTTGAAGACGAGATAGGCGCCTGCGAGAACCGCGAGCGCGATCCACGCGGGAATGGGCACGCCGAGGAACCAGCCGCGTCCGAGGGTGACGAAGATGCTCGTCGGCTCGATCGGAATGGAATAGCCGCCGGTGATGAGCAGGGCGACGCCGCGGATCACCGAGAGGCCCGCGAGCGTCACGATGAAGGCCGGAATGCCCTCATAGGCGATGAAGAAGCCCTGCAGCGCGCCGATGCCGGCGCCGAGCGCCAGCATCGCGAGGATGGTCAGCGGCCAGGAGAGACCGAGCTGCAGAAGCGCCGCCGAGAGGGCGCAGACCAGCGCCAGCACCGAGCCGACCGAGAGATCGATGCCGCCCGTCGTGATGACGAAGGTCATGGACGCCGCGACGATGAGGAGCGGTGCGGACTGGCGGACGATGTTGAGGAGGTTGGGCGTCGAGAGGAACGCGTCGGTCGCCAGGCCAAAGAGCAGGCAGACGACGGCGAAGAAGATGGCGATCGAGCCCACGGCGCCATTGGCGACGAAACGGTCGCGCAGGGTCGCCTTGCGCACGCGCGGCGCGGCAGGTGCATGGAGATGGCCGCCCTGGCCCGCGATGCCCGAGGTCATGCCCGTGCTCCCTGCGCGTGGTCGGCCCGCGCCGAGCGCGCCTGGAACCGGCGCCCGACGATGAGGTTCACGACCTCCTCGATGTTGGTGTCCGCGATGCGCCGCTCCGCGACGTTGCGGCCCTCGTACATGACCTGGATGCGGTCGCAGACGAGGAAGAGGTCCTGCAGCCGGTGCGTGATCAGGATGACGCTGACCCCGCGCGCCGACACGGTGCGGATGAGCTCCAGCACCGCCTCGACCTCGGCCACCGCGAGTGCGGCGGTCGGCTCGTCCATGATGAGGATCTTCGGCTCGAACGAGGCGGCGCGGCCGATGGCGATCGACTGGCGCTGCCCGCCCGAGAGGTTCTCGACGAGAAGGCGGGTGTCGGCGATGACGATGCCGAGCGTTTCCAGCATCGCCTTCGCCTCGTCGTGCATGCGCCGCTTGTCGAGGAGCTTGAGCCCGGCCACCCGGCGACGCGGCTCGCGCCCGAGGAAGATGTTGCCGGCGACGTCCACCGTGTCGCAGAGCGACAGGTCCTGGTAGACCATCTCGACATGCGCGGCGCGCGCGTCGGCGGGCGAGGCGAAGGCGACGGCCTTCCCGTCGATCTCGATCGTGCCGCTGTCCGGCACGACGGCGCCCGACAGCACCTTGGACAGCGTGGACTTGCCCGCGCCGTTGTCGCCGACGAGCCCCAGAACCTCGCCCGGCGCCAGATGCAGGGAAACGTCGTGAAGCGTCTGGATGGGACCGTAACGCTTGGAGATGCCGGTCATCCGGACCCGGTCGGGTGTGGCTGTCATGGCGCCGCTCGGCTGGAGAAAAACGGGGAGGGGCGGGCCGAAGCCCGCCCGGAGGGCTCGTTACTGGAACATGCCCCGGAACTGGTCGACGTTCTCCTTGGTGACGATCGTCACGGGGATGTTGATGATCGGCTCGACGCTCTCGCCCTTCTTCAGCTTGGCGAGCGCCTCGACGGCCGCCTTGCCCTCGCCGGCCGGGTCCTGCTGCACCACGGCGGCGACCCAGCCCTCGTCGATGCCCTTGACCGCCTGGGCGGTCAGGTCCCAGCCGAACACCTTCACGTCGCTCTGCCGGCCCTGGCTCTCGACGGCCGAGACGGAGCCGATCAGCGCCGGCTCGCCGGTCGCGTAGAGCGTCGCCATCGTCGGGTTGGCGGTCATCAGGTTCTCGGCGGCGCCGAGCGCCACGTCCTGGACGTTCTGCCCGTCCACCGTGTCGAGGAACTCGACCTTCGCGCCGCTCTCCGTCACGGCCTTCTTGAAGCCGTCGAGGCGCTGGTTCTGGATGAAGGAGTTCAGAGCGCCGACGACGCCCACCGTCGCCTCGCCCTTCATCTGCGCCTTCACGTACTCGGCGTAGAACCTGCCGATCTCCTCGCCTGCCTTCATGTTGTCGACGCCGACGAAGGAGACGTTGTCGCCGCCCGGAATCTGCGCGTCGATCGCGATCACCGGGATGCCGGCCTTCTTGGCTTCGGTGATGGCGGGCTTCACGCCGTTCACGTCGATGGCGATCAGGATGATGCCGTCGACCTTCTGGGTGATGTAGTTCTCGATCGCGGTGTTCTGGGCGGCGGGAACGTTGTTGGCGTCGTAGATCACCAACTCGGCGCCGGCTGCCTTGGCCGCCGCCTTCGCGCCGTCGTTGATCTGGTTGAAGAAGAGGGCCTGCTGGTTGATCGTCACCAGGGCGAAGGTGTCGGCCAGAGCCGCCGAGGCGGTGCCGCCCAGAAGCGTCAGGGCGGCGGCACCGGCGAGGAAATGGGAAAGGCGCATGTTCCAGTTCTCCTTGATCGAGACACCCGTCCATCGGGCCGTGCCGTCGTCAGCAAGGAGAGAATTCAAGAGACTTGAACATTTATCAATTATCTTGATGGGTTTCGCGCCGATGCGTGCGTCTGCCCTTTGATTGTGCATTGCCGCACGTCATTTGTGCGCTGCGGCCGCGGCGCCGCGCATCCGGCGCCGCCGCGACAAAACAGCGAACCATTGTACCGACCTGCCCGTCTGTTGTTCAGAACGTGGGCGGCGTGTTGACCCAGAAAATGCTGGCGCGCCCGGTTCCGGCGTTGCGATAATGGTGGGGTCTCCCCGACTGGAAAGCGAACGAATCGCCTTCGAACAGCCGAAAGGACAGGTCGTCGACGATCAGTTCGACCTCGCCCGCAACGACGTAGCCGACTTCCTCGCCCACATGCTGGATCGGCCCCGCGCTGGAGCCACCGGCATCGATATGGTGGATGTTGCACTGGAGGAGATGGCCGACGGAATAGGGAATGACCCGTTCCAGAGTGATGCCCTCTCCTTGGCGAAGGGGGTCGAGGGTGATGAAGGGGCGCTGTCCGGCGCGAAAGACGATGCCTTCTTCGCCATCCACTTCCTCGAACATGCGGCCAATGTTCGTTCCCAAGGCCTCCACCAGACGATGCAGCATCGGGAGCGACGGCGAGGCCTTGCCGTTCTCGATCTTCGACAGGAGACTCTCGGAACAGCCTGCGGACGCCGCCAGGTTCTTCAGCGTCATCTCCTTGGTTTGGCGAGCCAGCTTCAGTCGCACACCAAGCCTGTTCGGGGAGGCCAAGACATCACTGCGAGCGACCCGCGATCCGTCCGAAGGTTTCGGTTTCGAGTTCATTCACGTCTTCCACGGCATTGTCATGCCGCAAGATAGAATGGACGTGTCGCCGATTTTCAAGTCGGTTGAACATCATTCAATCGGTCAGTCGGTGGACGGCCGTCAGGGACGTCGAGAGGCAAGAGCGAGAACGACATCGTCCCCAGGCGGTCCTGCGCCGAGACTCTCGTGGATTTGCCTGATCACGAATGACGACGTTGCGCCGATAAAGGGAACCGGTGGGTCAACAACTTGGGCCCGGTGACGACGTTCGATCCCGCTTTGTCAGCGATAACGACGGTACCCAAGGCGTTCGACCAAGTACGAGACACGCATGATCTCGATGAATGAGCCGAAGGCTTCGTCAGGACTGTTCGATCCTTCGAGCCTTGCCACCGGTGAAGATCACCACGTTGCCGAAGAGGGTCAGAACCAGTCCGGCCACGGAGGTCCCGTCCCACTGGTAGCCCTCGAACATCGTCGAAAGGGACAGCGCGACGATCGGGAAGAGGACGGTCGTGTAGGCAGCCCGGGACGAGCCGATGCGCGCCACCAGCATCAGGTAGGTGGTGAAGCCGACCACCGACCCGATGGCGGCGAGGTAGACGAGAGCGGCTAGATAGGTTGGGGAGGGCGGCGCGACGACCGGTGTCCGCGTCAGGCCGATCAGGACGAGAAGGAAGAGCGCGCCATAGGTCATGCCCCAGGCATTGGCCGTGACGGGGGCGATGCCGGTGGCGCTGTTGCGGCGGGAGACCATGTTGCCGAGCGAGAAGAACAGCGTGCCGAGCGCGGCGAGGCCGACGCCCTTCAACGTATCGACGTTCATGCCGACCAGAACGGCTTCCCCGAACAGAAGGAGGAGGCCGCTGGCGCCGAGCAGAGCCGCCGCCAGCGTGCGGGCCGTGATCCGGTCGCCGAAGAACAGGCGCGCGTTCACCGCGTTGTAGATGGTCGCCAGCGAGAACACGATCGAGACCAGTCCGGAGGGGATGTAGGCGGCGGCGCTGTAGAAGCAGATGAAGTTCAGGCTGAAGAGGCAGAGCGCCTGGGCCAGGACGAAGGGCTGGTCGCGCAGCGGCGGCCGCTTCAGGCGTCCCGTGGCCGCCAGCACGGCGACGAGGAGGAGCGCGGCGAGCGCGAAGCGGTAGAAGACGGAAACGAGAACCGGCACGGGGCCGACCTGAAGCGCGATGGCGATCCAGGTCGTGCCCCAGATGAGGACGGTGGAGACGAACAGCGCTGCATTCATGGTGGTCGGCTCCCTTGGGCTCACGACCGTTAGGAGATCGACGGCGCGACGGCTTGCAGGATCTTGCGGTGAACGGACAAGCCGGCGGATCCGCTCGTGGGCTCGCCGGATCGTCGATGCTACGACGGTCGACGTGTTCCGCCGGGGTCTCGCGATGATGCCAAGCCTTCCCACCGTGTTCAACTCGCTCTCGGCCTCGCCGTCGGCTCGGGTTCTCCAGCATCTCGATCTCGGATCGAACCGGTCCGCCGCGATCTGGGCCAACGAACGCGACCGCATGTCCTACGAGCGGCCGGGCGGGCATACGATCAGCCTCTATCTCGCCGGGGGGACCGGCACGCGGCGGCTCGACATCGATACCGCCGGCGGGTGGCCCGGTGCGCTATGCATCATGCCGCAAGGCCAGTCGTCCGAATGGGACATCACCGACGCCTTCCGCTTCGTGCATCTCTACATTCCCGACGATCAGGCGCGTCGGGTCTTTGCGGAGACCTTCGACCGCGATGCGCGGATGATGGTGATGCCGGAAGTGACGTTCGGCGATGCGCCGATGCTCGCCCCCGTGTTGCGAGACCTGGCCGAGGCGACGCTCGTCGGCGATCACATGCGGGCGGAAACGGCGGGGATCGCGGCGTTGGTTCGCCTCTACGACGATCCACGGTATGGCGGAGCGAAGCGGGACGGCGTCCGGGGCGGGTTGGCCCCGCATCTCTGTCGCCGCCTGCGCGACCAGATCGAGGCCGACCTGCATCGCACCATCCGCCTGGAGGATCTCGCGCGCCTCGTGCAGCTCAGCGAGTTTCATCTCCAGCGGATGTTTCGGGCGAGCTTCGGCATCTCGCCCCATGCCTTCGTCGGCCACCGCCGCATCGTGCGCGCCAGATCCCTGCTGAAGGGCGTCGAGCCGATCGCCGAGATCGCCTCCGCCTGCGGCTTCAGCAGCCAGAGCCATCTGACCCGGGCCTTCAGGACCGCGACGGGAATGACGCCCGGCGCCTACCGCCATCGCGTTGGTGAGGGGCGGCATGGAACGGAGGACGCTACAGCTTGAAAGCATGATGCTCGACGGACGACGGATGCTATCCGATTTCCGCCGAAGCCACTCCTCTGCACGAACTGGTACGGCCGTTACGTCCTCAGCCGTCCCGATCTTGAAGAGACGACGGCCGAGCTTGGTCTTTCCGTCGACCACATCGCCGTCTACCGATGGATCCAGTCCACCGTCCTCTTCGAGAACGTCAACTTGCCAACGCGGCCGTTCAGAATCGTGCCTGCGGTCAAATCCAGAAAAAGCCATTCCGGCGTGAGGCCGGCAGACTGGGCGCTCGAATGGGGAAGCAGACGGCGGAACCGGGAAGACGCGCACATGGCATCGACGGCGCCCCACGAAGGACGTTCTTCGAGACGCCGAATGCGTCTCGTGCATCGTTCTGGACCGCACAGAGGCGATCGCCTGCGACGTCCGACGGCATCAGCGACCCCGTCGGGCGTCGTTGGATGCAGGACTTTATGAGTTGCGTTGCGTTCGAGAGGCGGGCGGCGCGATGTCCAGAATGCCCTCCCCTGTCAGGGGAGCAGCCCATCTGCTCCCTGTCCCGTCCGAGAGGCGGAAGGGGATCGCCACCGGCGATTCGAGCCCACGCCATGCGATGCGCTCGGCAGGTCCCTCGACGGCGAGGGCCATATGCAGATCGGGCCCGGAGGGAAGCGCTGGCGGGCGCAGCTTGCGGATCGTCAGGCCCTGCCAGTCCCGCGGCTCGCGGGAGACGGGACCGGGATCGATGCCGGCGAGGTCTTCGACGAGCCCGGTTCCCCGGCATTTCAGGACGGCTTCCTTGACGACCCAGCGATCGAGAAAGGCCGTCGCGGCATCGGGCGCAGCGGCGATTGCGGCCCGCTCGCGCGAAGAACAGGAATGGGCGACCACCTCCGCCAGCCGGTCGAAGGGCTTGCGCTGCTCGAGATCGACGCCGAGCTCGGTTCGCCCGACGGCCAGAACCGTGAGCTCGCCGCTGTGCGACAGGCTGAAGCGCAGGCGCGTCTCGCCGGCGAGCGCCGGCTTGCCGCCGGGCGCGGCGCGCAACGGGACGTCGCCCGGCGCGAGGCCGAGATAGCGGGCGAGCACCGCGCGCAGGAAGCGCCGCCGCCGACGAAGCCGCGCGCGCAGCTCGGCGGTCGCCATGCGGCCGGCCCGCGCCTCCTCTTCGCCGTCGAGATCGATCGCGTCGATCCCGGCGGGTGGGTTCGATCCGTCGAGGAGCCAGAGATCGATGCAGCCCTCGGCGGGGAGGGCGGTCCCGCTCACGCGAGATCCTCGATCAGCGCGGCGGCGGTGGCGTCCGGCTGCCGGTAGAGGAAGAAATGGCCGCCCTCGAAGCTTCGCCGGCGCACCGGCGCGCGCGTCAGGCCCTGCCAGGATGGCGCCGCCGCGGCGGGCGCGGCGGTGTCGCCGAGGCCGGAATAGACGGTGATCGGGCAGGGGAGCGGCTCGGCCGTCTCGTGCTGGTAGCGGTCGGCCAGCTCGAAATCGGCGCGGATCGCGGGTTCGAAGAGAGCGAAGAGGTCGGGATCGGCGGCGATGGCCTCGGGAACGCCGCCGAGCGCCAGGATGCGTTCGCGAAAGCTTGCGGGCGACGGCCGCTCCGCCGCCGCGCCGCGCCCGCACCGCAGCAGCGGCGAGAGGCTGGCGGAGGCGACGAGATGGTGCGGCGGCGCGCCGTCCGCGGTCCGCAGGCGCGCGGTGAGATAGGCGACGAGGCCGCCGAGGCTGTGGCCGAGATAGACCGTGGGCAGCGGCGCGAGGGTGGCGAGCGCCGCCGCGAACTCCGCCGCCATCGCCTCGGCGGTCCGGTGGAACGGCGCGGCGATGCGGTTCTCGCGTCCCGGCGCCTGCAGCGGGCAGAGCTCGACGCCGCGCGCGCCGAGCGCTGCGGCGAGGCCCCGGAAGGCGGAGGCGCCGCCGCCGGCATGGGGAAAGGCGGCGATCCGCAAGGCCGCGCCCGGCAGCGGACGATGGAGCGACAGGGCCGCCGGCCTCATCGGTCCCGTCCGATCGCCTCGGCCAGACCGCGCGCCGGGGCCGGGGTCTGCTTGGCGCTCTCGTGGTGCTGGTCCGGCAGATCCGTCTCGACGTTTCGCAGCGCCGCGCTGCGCCAGCCGACGATGGTCAGCACCAGCGTCGCGAGCCCGGTGACGACGAGGAGAAGGCCCATGCCGCGTCCCGGTCCCGTCCCGGTCAGGAGGCCGACGGAGCTCGCCAGCGGGCCGCCGTCGCGCATCAGCGGCTCGAACACCTTGTCGGCGAGCGGCGCGGCGACGAGCATGGCCAGCGGCGGCGCGCTCATGCTCATCATGTTGCGCACGCTGGCGACGCGGCCGAGAAGCGCGGCCGGCACCTTGCGCTGCATGATCGTGGTGCTGCTCGCCTCCTCGATCGGGAAGGCCATGAAGGCGAGCGCCAGGGCCACCGCGATGACCACGAGGTCGGTCGAGAGCCCGCCGACGATCATCGCCAGCCCGGTGAGCCCCTGCGCCAGGATCACCCAGACGATCAGCCGGCGGCGGCGCGCCAGAAGGCCCATCGCGAGGCCGCCGGCGAGCACGCCGAGGCCGCCGACCGAGAGCACCGCGCCGGTCTTTTCGGGGGTGGTGACGACGAGAAGCAGCGGCACCACCACGACTTCGCAGGTGGCGAAGAGATAGTTCCTCATCGTCGTGAACCAGAACATGCCGTAGAGGCCCGGGCGTTCGCGCACGAACCGCCAGCCCTCGCGGAAGGCCGCGACGAAACTCTCGTCCGCCCGGTCCCGGCGGGGGGCGTTCGGCACCTTCACGCCAAGCGTGCAGCCGAAGGCGACGAGGAAGGTGCAGGCGTCGAGGATCAGGAGCGTGGAGAGGCCGAGCGTGGCGACGAGCGTGCCGGCGAGGACGGGCGCCACCACCTGTCCGATGCCGGCCACCGAGTGGACAATGCCGTTGACGCCGGCAAGGCGCTGCTCGTCCACCATCAGCGGCGTCGTGCTCTCGAAGAGCGGACGCTGCAGGCCGAGCGCCAGCCCGCTGACGACGGCATTGGCGTAGAGATGCCAGAACTCGAGGCGCCCGGACAGAAGCAGCGCCAGCATCGTCGCGCTCGACAGCGCCGAGAGACTGTCGACGGCGAGCATCGCGGGCTTCTTCCGCCAGGTGTCGGCGATGACGCCGCCGAAGGGCGAGATCAGGATGGCCGGCACCAGGGTGAGGATCGTCAGCCAGGCGAAGGTCATCACCGAGCCGGTCTGGCCGAAGACCCAGATGCCGATGCCCACGCCCGTCAGGGTGGTGCCGACGAAGGAGACGAGCTGGCCGCCGATGAGGATCGCGAAGGGGGCGAGGCTGCGCGTCGGAGCGGCGGGGCTCACGCCGGGCGCTCCGACGACGGATCGCCGGGCAGCAGCGCCTCGGCCTCGACATGCGCCGCGGCCACGGCGCGCCTCCGTGCGAGATGCTCCGACAGCCCCGTGCCGCCGTGCCAGACGCGGTGGAGCGCGGTGGCGGCGATCTGCCCGCCCGCCGCGGCGTAGACGAGGAGATCGAAGCCGAACCAGCGCAGGAGGCGATCGCGCCGGGCGCAGGCGTCGATGGCCGTGCGGTAGCCCTCCAGCGAATGCGAGACCCTGACGTGCAGCGGCACGAAGGCGTTCGGCAGCAGGCGGTTGAGCAGGACCTCGACCCGCCGCCGGGCCTGCGGCACGACGTGGCGGAAGCGCGAACGCAGCTCGTCGAAATTCTCGATCGAGAGGTCGGCCACCGCGTCGGTGTGGGGCTTGCGGGCGCTCTGATAGGCCTCGAACGCCCGCGCCCGCTCGGAACGCGGGAAGCGCTCCAGGCAGGAGACGAGCTCGAGCACGCTCTCGAAGGCCGAGTTCATGCCCTGCCCGTAGAAGGGGACCGTGGCATGGGCGGCGTCGCCGAGCAGCACGAACCGGTCGCCATGCGACCATTTCGAGTTGCGCTGGGTCGGGAAGTAGGAGGGCGGCGTCACGCGCAGGCGCTCCTCGGCGTCCGGAACGAGCGCGGCCACGTCGGGAAACTCGCGGCGGAACATCTCGCCGACGAGACCGATCGCCGCGAAGTCGGCCTCCCTCGCGCAGGGGTAGATGAAGTTGCCGGTGAACGAGCCGTCCGGGTTCGGCAGCGCGAACATCATGAGATCGCCGCGTGGCCAGAGATGCAGCGAGTTCGGATCCATCCGCCAGGGATGGTCCGCGTCCGGGCCGGCGGGGATGGCAATCTCGCGATAGTTCCAGTCGAGATAGCGCTGCGTGAAGTCGGCGCGCTCGCCGCGATGGATGAGGCGCCGCACGGCCGAATGAACCCCGTCCGCGCCGATGACGAAGTCGGCGTCGCCGATCGTCTCGGCCGGCGCGTCGCTGGCGACGGGGGCGATCGTCAGGGCGCCGCTCGCCTTGTCGAGATCGCGAAGCGTCCAGCCGAAGCGGATGGCGATGCCTTCGTGCTCGGCCGCCGCAGCCAGAAGTTCGCCGTTCACGTCCGAGCGGCGCGCCCCATGGAGGGCGACGGACCGGTCGCGGCTGTAGGAGAAGAAGGTCGAACCGAGGCCCTCGTGGCAGGTGCGGCCGGTGATCGCGATGGTGCGTGCCTTCACGCGGTCCCAGATCCCCGCGGCCTTCATCGCCGCCTCGCCGCGGCTGCTCACCGTGACGTTGAACGAGCGCCGGTTGCTGTAGTCGTCTTTGGGATCGAAGGTCTGTCGCTCGATGATCTCGACGCGGGCGCCGCGTTGCGCCAGCATGATCGCGCAGAGCGTTCCGGCAAGGCCCGCGCCGACGATGACGATCTTCTGTCCGGCGAAGGCGGCGGGTCTGGCTTCGGGCACGGCGATACTCCGGTGGGATCGGCGCGAGGGGGCCGGCCGGGCAGCCGGGGCTGCCGACCACGGGGCTCCGCATCGGTCGATGGGTCGATGACCGGCCGTCGCTCGATCGGCGCGGTCCGTAGGGCGCCGGGGGTTGCCGACCCCCGGATCGGATGCAGGCTCAGCCGGAACCGGCTGGGGAAGAGTTCGGTAACGGCCGGATCGTCTGCGGGCCGAAGGCCGGCGACGACGGCGCGTCGAAGGCCAAGTGGCGAGCCTCTCGTCGCGATAGGTTCGAGGTCGCCATCAACCGGTCTGCTCTCGTCAATGCGGTGTTGAAGGATGCAAGGCGAGGCATAATCGGGAAGCCGGCAGAGCACAATTTTAATATGCCGCTAACCATCTTTTGCTCAGTAGATAGTGAATATATAAAATTGGAATCTCTAGAATTCACTTGGGATTCTATGCAATCCATGCGCGTTTTCGATCGAAGCGACGAGAGGTGATTCTCATAAAATCTTCGCTATTTAAATAAGGCAGCCAATCCTTTTGAGATGCTGGCTTCGTTGTTTACTACAACGCAATGTTAAGCGTATCTCATAACGTCTTTTGCCGCTGTTGCTGCTATTGAAGGTGCTTCAAGAACACACGATCGTCGCAGAGGTGTCACATGAGTAAGCACGATAGGACTGAGATTGCGGTCGTCGGAATGGCTTGCCGGTTTCCCGGCGACGTCCACGACGCTTCCTCCTTCTGGCGCTTCCTTCTCGACGGCGGCGATGGCATCCGCGACGTTCCCGAAGACCGCTGGAGCGTCCGGCGCTTCCACGACGCAGACCCCGCGACGCCTGGCAAGGCGATCATGCGCCGCGGCGGTTTTCTGGGCGGCGATTTCGGCGCCTTCGACCCGCTCTTCTTCGGCATCTCGCCGCGCGAGGCGGCCTACATGGATCCGCAGCAGCGACTGCTTCTCGAGGTCGCGCACGAGGCCATGGAAGATGCCGGCCTCGTCCCCGCGCGGCTGGCCGGCGGCAATGTCGGCGTCTATGTCGGGGGCTTCGCGCTCGACCACCTGATCCAGCTCTCCTCGCCGCTCAGCCGCTCGATCGTCGACACGCACCACACCGCGACCGCCGCGGCGATGACGATGCTCGCCGCGCGCATCGCCTACACGTTCGACTTCCGCGGGCCCGCCATCGCCATCGACACGGCCTGCTCCTCCTCGCTCGTCGCGCTCCATTATGCGGCGCGCGCGCTGCAGACCGGCGAATGCGACGCGGCGCTGGCCGGCGGCGTCAACATGATGATCTCGCCGCAATATCCGATCGTGATGAGCAAGGGCCATTTCCTGGCGCCCGACGGCCACTGCAAGAGCTTCGACGCGCGGGCCGACGGCTATTCGCGCGGCGAGGGCGCGGGACTGGTGATGCTGAAGCGGCTGGAGGACGCGCTCGCCGACGGCGATCCGATCCAGGCGGTTCTCGTGGCGACCGGCGTCAACCAGGACGGCCACACCAACGGCATCACCGTTCCCAGCGCCGAGGCGCAGGCGCGGTTGGTGCGCGAGGTGGCCGCGGCCGGCGGCGTCGATCTCGCCGACATCGCCTATGTGGAAGCGCACGGGACGGGCACGCCGGTCGGCGATCCGCTGGAGGCGCGGGCGCTGGCCGAGACGATCGGCAGCGTGCGCGCGGCGGGGCATCCCGTCGTGATCGGCTCGGTGAAGGCCAATATCGGGCATCTGGAGGCGGCGGCCGGCGTCGCGGGCTTCATCAAGGCCTGCCTCGTCGCGCAGAACCGCCTCGTGCCGCCGCAGGCGCGCCTCGGCGAGCCCAACCCCGCGATCCCCTTCGCGGATTGGGGTCTGGCGCTGCCGCGCGTGGCGACGCCGATCGAGCCCGAGACCTTCCATGTCGCGGTGAACTCCTTCGGCTACGGCGGCACCAACGCGCATGCGCTGCTGAAGCCCTTCGCCGCGCCGGATGTGGGTCTCGCCGCAACGCCCCGACCGACCCCCGCCGGGACGCAGTTCCTCAAGCTGACGGCGCGCACCGAGCCCGCGCTCGCCGCGCTCGCCGCAGCCTATCGCGAGCGCATCGCGGCCGCCGCGCCGGGCGAACTGCCGGCGCTCTGCTACAGCGCAGGCGCGAAGCGCTCCGACTTCGAGCATCGCGCCGTGGTCTTCGGCGACAATCCGCAGGCGTTCATCACGGCGCTCGATGCGCTGTCGAGCGGCGAGGCGGCGGGCGACGTCGTGGTCCGGCCATCGAGCGGGACCGACGCGCCGACGGCCTGGGTGTTCTCGGGGATGGGGCCGCAATGGTGGGGCATGGGGCGGCGGTTGCTGGCCGAGGACGCCGCCTTCCGCGCCGCTGCGGAAGCCGCAGACACCCTGTTCGCCGGCCTGTCCGGCTGGTCGATCCTCGCCGAGATGGCGCGAGACGAGGCGACGTCGCGCATGGGCGAGACGCAGATCGCGCAGCCCGCCAACTTCGTCGTGCAGATCGGCCTCGCCGCTCTCCTGTCGGCGCGCGGGTTCCGGCCCGCCGCGATCGTCGGGCATTCGGTCGGCGAGGTCTCGGCCGCCTACGTCTCGGGCGCGCTGAGCCTCGAGGACGCCGTCCTCGTCTCCTATCACCGCAGCCGGCTGCAGCAGACCACCGCCGGCACCGGCACGATGCTCGCCGTCGGCCTTTCGCAGGCGGATGCGCAGGCCCGCATCGCCCCCTATGACGGGCGCGTCTCGATCGGCGCCGTCAACGGCGCGCAGGCGATCACGCTGTCCGGCGAGAGCGCGGCGCTCGACGAGATCGCGCAGGCGCTCGAAGCCGCCTCCGTGTTCCACCGCTTCCTGCGGGTCGAGGTGCCCTATCACAGCCCGCAGATGGACGTGCTGAAGGCACCGTTGGCGCAGGCGCTGGACGGCCTGCGGCCGACGAGCCCCCGCATTCCCCTCTATTCCACCGTCACCGGCGCGCGCTTCGGCGCCGACGAGCGCCACGATGCGGATTACTGGTTCCGCAACGTGCGCGCGCCCGTGCTCTTCGCCCGCGCCGTCGAGGCGATGATCGCCGATGGGTACGGCACCTTCCTGGAGGTCGGGCCGAACCCGGTGCTGACCTCGGCCGTGCGCACCTGCGCGGCCGGGATGGATCGCACCGTGGAATCCCTCTACACGCTGCGCCGCCAGGAGGACGAAACCCTCGCCGTGCGGCGCATGATCGCCGACCTGATCACCGCCGGAGCGGCGGTGGACTGGGCCTGCCTCGCCGGCACCGACCGCTACGCGCGCCTGCCGACCTATCCGTTCCAGCGCGAGGTCCACTGGGCCGAGAGCGCCGCCACGGCCGCCGATCGCCTCGGCCGCGACGCGCATCCGCTGCTCGGCGCGCCGCTGGAGGGCCCGGCGCCGGTCTTCGAGGCCGACGTCTCGGTGAACTACATGCCCTGGCTCCCGGACCACCGGATCGAGGGCGACGTGGTGTTTCCGGCCGCCGCCTATGTGGAGGCCGCGCTCGCCGCCCATGCGGCGCTGGAAGGCGAGGAGGGCGCGGTGCTGGAGGGGCTCGATCTCCGGCAGGCGATGCTGGTCGATCCCGACCGCCGCTTCCCGCTGCGCTGGAGCTTCGAGGCGGCGACGCGCACCCTCACGGCGGCGACCCGGCCGGGCCGCGACGGCGACTGGCGCGACCACGCCTCGGTGCGGGTTCTCGCCGCCAGGCCCTGGACCTCGCCGGCGATCGATCTGCCGGCGCTCGAAGTCGCGCATGGTGAGATCGTCGACGTCGAGGCGCTCTATGCCGGCCTTGCCGCGCGGGGCCTCGACTACGGCCCGTCCTTCCGAACCATCCGGGCGCTGCGGCGGACGGCGGGCTCTGTGCTTGCCGAACTCGCCGTCCACGAGGCCCATGCCAGCGAGGCGCTCGCCGGGCGCCTGCACCCGACGCTGCTCGACGGCGCCTTCCAGGCGCTGATCGCCGCCTGCGCCGATCGCCCCGGCGCGTCGCGCCTGTTCATGCCCGTCGGCATCCGGCGCGTGCTCTATCATCGGCCCGCCGGCACCGCGGTGCGGGCGCTGGGCACGATCCGGCGGCAGGACGAGACGGCGATCGAGGGGGACATCCGCCTCGTCGCGGCCGACGGCTCGATCGTCGCCGACATCTTCGGCTTCGCCTGCCGCGCCGTCGCCACCGCGCGGGACGCCGCCCCCTCGCTCGACCGCTGGCTCTTCAGCGAAACCTGGGTTCCCGCCGAGCCCGTCGCCGCCTTCGCCCGCGACGGCCGCTGGCTTCTCGTCAGCGACGGCGGCGCGCTCGCCGACCGCCTGTCGGCGACGCTCGACCGCCAGGGC
Source organism: Aureimonas pseudogalii (assembly GCF_014196835.1). Taxonomy (GTDB): domain Bacteria; phylum Pseudomonadota; class Alphaproteobacteria; order Rhizobiales; family Rhizobiaceae; genus Aureimonas; species Aureimonas pseudogalii. The sequence goes on along the minus strand of NZ_JACIEK010000001.1, from coordinate 613,526 downwards.
GCGCGCGAGATCCTGGTGCTGACCGGCGCCGAGGTCTCGGCCGGCGGCCTCGCCGCGATCGGTCCGGCCGATCTCGACGCGGTGATCGACCTGCGACCGGCCGAGGCCGACGGCGCGGGCGACCCGGCGGGCATCGACCATGTCGAGGGGTTGGCGGCGCTGGTGAAGGCGCTCTCCGACGCCGAGGTGTCGCCGCGTCTCTATCTCGTGACCCGAGGCTATCGGCCGGCGGACGGCACGGCGCCGGCGATCGACCAGGCGGGCGCCGCAGGCACGCTGCGGGTCGTCGCGCTGGAGCGCCCGGACCTGCGGCCGACGCTCGTCGATCTCGACGCCGACCTCTCGCCCGCCACCCTGCGCCGGCTCGGTGCCGAGATCGTCGCCGATGGCACGGAGGACGAAGTGGTGCTGCGCGGGACCGAGCGCCTCGTCGCGCGCATCGCGCGCATGCCCGGGTTCGCCGCCGCCGACGAAACGCCCGTCGCGGTCTCGACCCTTGCCGACGACGTCCGCTTCCGCCTCGACACCGGGGCCGGGGGCAGCTTCGAGGCGCTCGGCTTCCGCGAGAGCGAGCGCCGCGCGCCCGGCGACGGCGAGGTGGAACTCGCGGTCCTCTCGGCGGCCCTCAATTTCAAGGACGTTCTCAAGGTTCTCGGCGTCCTGCCGAAGAAGGCCTACGAGAACACGTTCTTCGGCGAGACGCTCGGCATGGAGGCCGCCGCCGTGGTGACGGCCGTCGGGGCGGGCGTGACGCGCTTTGCCGTCGGCCAGCGCGTGGTGGCGGCCTTGCCGGACTGCCTCGCCTCGCACGTGACGATCGCCGAGGATCGCCTCTTCGCCCTCGACCTGCCGGCCGGCGCCTCGGGGCCCGAGAGCGCGACCATTCCCGTGGCCTTCATGACCGCCTGGTATGCGCTCCACGAACTGGCGCGCCTGAAGCCCGGCGAGCGGGTGCTGATCCATGCCGCGACGGGCGGCGTCGGCCTTGCCGCCATCCAGATCGCGCAGCGGCTGGGCGCCGAGATCCACGCCACCGCCGGCAATCCCGAAAAGCGCGAGCACCTGCGCGCGCTCGGCGTCGCCGGGATCTACGACAGCCGCAGCCTCGCCTTCGCCGAGGAGATCCGCACGGCGACCGGCGGGCGGGGCGTCGACGTCGTCCTCAACTCGCTCTCGGGCGACGTCTTCCAGGCGACGCTCCCGCTCCTCGCGCCCTTCGGCCGCTTCGTCGAGATCGGCAAGCGCGACATCATGGAGAACGGGCGGATCCCGATGGGGCTCTTCAACGAGAACCTCAGCTTCTCCTCCGTCGATCTCGACCGTCTGATGGCGGAGCGCCCGGCCGTCGTCGCCGCGCTCCTGGCCGACGTCGCCCGGCTGATGCGCGAGGGCGTTGTGACCCCGCTGCCGGTCACGCGCTTCAAGGTCGCCGATCTTCCCGACGCGCTGCGTCACATGGCGCAGGCCCGCCACATCGGCAAGATCGTGGTCGATTTCGAGGATCGCGCCGACCTGTCGCTCGTGCCGCGGCGCCGGAGCGCGGCGGCCGTGCGCCCGGACGCGGCCTCCCTCGTCACCGGCGCCTTCGGCGGCTTCGGGCTGGAGCTCTGCCGGTCGCTCGTTGCGCGCGGCTGCCGCCATCTGGTGATGGCTGGCCGCTCGGGCGCCGCGAGCGAGGCGGCCAGGGCCGCGCTCGCCGAGTTCGCAAGCCTTGGCGTCCACGTGATCGAGGGCCGCCTCGACGTCGCCGACCGAACGGCGGTCGACGCGCTGCTCGGCGAACTCGATGCCGCGGGCGTTCCCCTGGCGGGCGTCTATCACGCGGCGGCCGTCCTCGACGACGGCCTCGTCGATCATCTCGACCCGGCGCGCATCGCGCGGGTGATGCGGCCGAAGGCGCTCGGCGCGCTGACGCTGCACGAGGCGACGCTCGGTCGCCCGCTCGACGTCTTCATGCTGTTCTCGTCGGCGACCGCGCTGATCGGCAATCCCGGCCAGGCGAGCTATGTCGCGGCCAACGCGGTGCTCGACGCCCTGGCGCGTCGCCGCCGGGCCGAGGGCCTGCCGGCGACGGCGGTGGCCTGGGGCGCGATCGGGGGCGCGGGCATGCTCGCCGACGACGGTCCGGCCGCCCGGCAGCTGGAACTCGCCGGCGTGCGCCGGATCCCGGTGAAAAGGGCCATCGCCGCGCTCGACGCCGTGCTCGCGGCCGATCTCCCCGGCGGGGCGCTCGCCGTGATGGACATCGACGTCGCCACCTGGAGCGGCCTGTTCCCGCAGGCTCGCGAGATCCCGCGTTTCAGCGCCCTGATGGCCGAAGACGCGCCGGGCTGCGAGCGCTCGGGCGCCGCCGCGACGCTCGCGGCGCTCGATCCGGCGGATCGCCTGCCGGCCGTCGTCGAGGGCATCACGGGCGTCGTCGCGGGGGCGATGAAGATGCCGGCCGCCCGCATTCCCGCGGATCGTCCGCTCTCCGATCTCGGCATCGACAGCCTGATCGGCGTCGAGCTCCAGTCGGCGCTGGGCCAGCGCTACGGCGTGCAGATCTCGCTGCTCCAGCTGTCCAAGGGAGCGAGCGTCACCGATCTCGCCCGCTCGGTGCTCAAGCGCTTCGACCTCGACCTCGATCTCGATCCCGGCGCCGCGGGCGACCGGCTGGCGGCCTGAGGAGGCGGACGCGATGACATCCTGGTTCCGGCACGGTCCGGCACGCCCGGAGGCGACGGCGCGCCTCTTCTGCCTTCATCACGCCGGCGGCGGCGCGTCGTCCTTCGCCGGCTGGGCCGCGCTGGCCCCGGCCGAGATCGACATCTGCGCGGTGCAGCTTCCGGGGCGCGAAAGCCGCATGGCCGAGGCGCCCGTCACCGACATGGGGGCTCTGGCCGCGCGTCTCGCCGACGCGATGGAGCCTCGGCTCGACCTGCCCTATGCGCTGTTCGGGCACTCGATGGGCGCGCGTCTCGCGTGCGCGACGGCGGCGACGCTCGCCGCGCGCGGCCTGCCGGCGCCCGCGGCCCTGATCGTCTCCGCCAGCCGGGCGCCGCACCATCCCCCGCTCGCCCCCGATCTGCACGAACTTCCCGACGAACGCTTCGCCGAGGCGTTGGCCGCGCTCGGCGGCCTGCCCGACGCCATTCGCCGCTCGAGCGAGATGATGGCGATGACGATGCGCGTCGCGCGGGCCGATTTCGCCGCGCTCGAGACCTGGCACCCGCCCGGAGATCTGCGCGTGCCCGCCGCCATCCTGGCGCTCGGCGGGGCGGACGACCGCGGCGTGCCGCGTTCGGCGCTCGAATCCTGGGCCGACCTCGCGGACGGCGGCTTCCGCCTCCGGCTCTTTCCCGGCGGCCATTTCTATCTGAAGGACCAGCCCGGCGCCGTCGTCGCCGAAGCCTGCTCGGCGCTGTTTCGCGGCCTCGACGCCGCTCACCGCCGCGGCCGCGACGGCGCGCGCCCCGTCCGCCAGGAGGCGCACCCGTGAACGAACAGGTCCGCTTCGACACCGCCCGGTCCGCGGCGCCCGTCGACTGGCACACCGGCACGCTGCTCTCGGTGGCCGAGGCCTGGGCGCGGGATCGGCCGGACGCCGTCGTCTATTCCTGGATGGAGGACGGCGAGACCGTCTCGCGCGACATCACCTTCGCGGGTCTGTGCGAGGAGGCCCGCATCGTCGGCGCGAGCGTCGCCCGGTTCGTGAAGCCGGGCGAGCGGGTGATGCTGCTCTACGGCGACGGGCCGGACACGGTGATCGGGCTTCTGGGCTGTCTCTATGCCGGCGCCGTTCCGGTGTCGGGCGTCCATGCCGGCGCGCTGAAGGCCTTCGACCGCTTCACTGGCATCGTGCGCGACTGCGGCGCGAAGGCGGTGCTCGGCCCGCATGCGGTCCTGTCGGAGATGCAGGGCATCGACGAGGACGCGGTGGACGAGCTCGGCCTGCGCTGGCTCGCCAGCGACCGGCCGATGGCGCCGCGCTCTGGCGAGGGCGGGGCGCTGCCGGGCCTCGTCCGCGGCAATGGCGACCTCGCGCTGATCCAGTACACGTCGGGCTCGACGCGGATGCCGCGCGGCGTCGCGCTGACGCATCGCAACGTCCTGCACAATCTCGCGACGCAGGCCGAGAGCTTCGGCTACCGGACCGGCGACGTCGGCGTCTCCTGGCTTCCGCTCTCCCACGACATGGGGCTGATCGGCGCGGTGCTGATGGCGCTGCAGGTCGGCGGGCGCTGCGTCATGTTCTCGCCCGCGCGGTTCCTGCGGCGGCCCGAGCGCTGGCTGAAGGCGATCTCCGGGTTCGGGGCGACCATCTCGGGCGGGCCGAACTTCGCCTACGACGTCTGCGCCCGCCGGATCGCGCCCTCCGGGCTCGAAGGGCTCGACCTCTCGCGCTGGACGCACGCCTTCAACGGCGCCGAGCCCGTGCGTCAGTCGGTGCTCGACCGGTTCGCCGCCTTCGCGGCGCCCGCCGGCTTCCGCCCGCAGGCATTCTATCCCTGTTACGGGCTCGCCGAGGCGACGCTCTTCGTCACCGGCGGACAGCCGGGCGCGCCGACGACGGCGGCAACGATCGACAAGGCGAGCCTCGAGGCCGGGCGCCCGGTGCGGGCCGCGCCGGATGCCGCGGCGGGCTCGACGGCGACGCTCATTGGCTGCGGCCGGGTCGCGGGGGGGCAGCGGCTGGAGATCGTCGATCCCGCCGCGGGTGTCGCGCTGGGTGAAGGCCGGGTCGGCGAGATCTGGCTGCAGGGGCCGAGCGTCGCGTCGGGCTATTTCGCGCCGCGGGCGGAGGAGGACGGCATCTTCGCCGCGCGTCTCGCCTCGGGCGAGGGGCCTTTCCTGCGGACCGGCGATCTCGGCTTCCGTCTCGACGGCGAACTCTTCGTCACCGGACGCGAGCGGGACCTGATCGTGCTGCGCGGCCGCAACCATTATCCGCACGACATCGAGGCGACGGCCGAGGAGGCGCATGCGAGCGTTCGCCGGGGCGCCTCGGCCGCCTTCATGACCGAGGACGAGGACGATCCGGGCTTCGCACTCGCCTGCGAGATCGCCCCGCTCGGCGAAGCCGACATGGCGGCCGTCGCCCGCGCCGTCGCCGCGGCGGTTTCGGCCGCGCACGGGGTCGGCCCGCGGCGGGTGATCCTGCTGGCGGCCGGCGGCGTGCCGAAGACGCCGAGCGGCAAGATCCAGCGCTCGCTCATCCGCGCGCGAATCATCGAGGGGTCGGCCGAGCTCCTCTTCGACCACGGCCCGCGCTCGGCCCGTCCGGCCGGCAAGGCCTGACGCGCGCTCCCGCGCGCCGGCGCTACCGCCGGATGACCCAGTCCGGCATCGCCGACGCCGGCGTTTCGTCGAGGATCGCGACGCGCTCGCCCGTGTCGATGAAGACGTCGACGCGTAGGTTGACGGGAAGCTCGGTGCCCGGTTCGAGCGCCACGATCACGTCGAGAACGCGCGCGTCGCGCTTCTCGTCGGCGGTGTCGGCATTGACGATCTTGGCGCCGATGCGCGGGCTGATGCGCTCGATGCGGCCGGTCAGCCGCCGACCGCCGAGCGCGGGCGCGGCGATCTCGGCGCGCTGCCCGACCAGGAGGTCGGCGATGTCGGCCTCGTCGATCTGCGCGCGAACCACCAGCCGGGAGGTGTCGCCGATCTCGGCCAGCGCCGTGGCGGGCTGGGTGGACACCGCCTCGCCGGCCTCCCGGAGCAGGCGCAGCACCGTGCCGTCGCGGCTCGCCCGGATCACGGACTTGGCGACATAGGCCTCCGCCTCCGCGAGCTGCTCCTGCGCGAGCGCGACCTCGGCACGGGCGGCGAGCGTTTCCTCGGCCCGGGAGCCTTCCCGCAGGAGAGAGAGCGCCTCCTCGGCGGCGTCGAGCTGCTTCAGCGCGACGGTCCGCACGTTGGTCGCGGCCTGGAGCGCGCGCTTCGAGACGGTGCCGTTCTTCTGCAACTGGACGGCCCGCTGGAGATCGGCCTCCGCCAGTTCGAGCCCGGCCCGCAGCTCCGCCACGCGGCTCTCGCCCTGCGCGACGTCCTGCAGGCGCGAGCCGTTCTCGATCCGCTGGAGATCGGCGCGCCGGATCGCCAGCTGCGCCTCCGCCTGCGCGACCTTGGCGCGCAATTCGCCGTTCCCGAGCTCGGCGACGATGTCGCCGCTCTTCACGCGGTCGCCTTCCGCGACGTGCAGGACGGTGATCACGCCCGGCAGTTCGGACGCCAGCTCGATCGTGCCCCCGTTCGGCTCGACGACGCCGAGACCGGCGATGATCGTGGAGGGGCGCGCCTCGACCGCCGCCGCCGCCCTCGGCGCGCCGGGTGCGTCGCCCGATGCCGTGTCCTGCGGTCCCTCGCCGGGCCAGAAGCCGAGATAGGCGGCCCCGGCCAGAAGCCCGACCGCGACGATCTTGAGCGACGTTCTCATGCGATGTCTCCGGCCGGCATCGACGCTCGCTTCCGTTGCTCCGCCACGATCCGCCCGTCCTCGACGGTGATCTCGCGATCGGCCTTGTCGGCGAGGCGCGCGTCGTGGGAGACCAGCACCACGATGCGGCCCTCGCGATGGGCGAGGCTTCGAAGCGTCTCCACCACGACGAGGCCGCTGGCGCCGTCGAGCGCGGCCGTCGGTTCGTCGGCGAGGATCACCTGGGGATCGTGCGCCAGGGCGCGGGCGACGGCCACGCGCTGGCGCTGGCCGCCGGAGAGCTCGCCCGGCCGGTGGTCGGCGCGATCGGCGAGGCCGAGATCGGCCAGGAGCGCGCGGGCGCGCCGTTCGGCGGACCGTCGGTCGCGCCCGACGAGATCGAGCGGCAGCGCGACGTTCTCCCAGGCCGACAGGGTGGGGAAGAGGTTGAAGAACTGGAACACGAAGCCGATCCGCCGCAGCCGGATCGCCTGCAGCTGGCGCTGGCCGAGGCCCGTCGTGGACGTGCCGCAGATCGACACGCGGCCGCGGTCGGGCGTCTTCAGGGCGCCCATGAGCTGCAGCAGCGTCGTCTTGCCGCTGCCCGAGGGGCCGCGGATCAGCAGCACTTCGCCGGGACGCGCCGTCAGCGAGACGCCCCGCAGGGCAGGCGTCGCGGCCTCGCCGCTTCCATAGGTGAGGGCGGCGTCCTCGACCACGAGAGCCTGATCGTTCGCGCTCATCGGAACACGCTCGTGGGGTCGATGCGGTAGAGCTTGCGAACCGCGAGCATCGAGGAGACGGCGCACATGGCGAGGGTGAGCACGCCGATCAGCGCCAGCGCGAGGGGCGAGAGGAGGATCGCGGCCGGCGAGGAGGTCGAGGAGGCCGCCATGGCCCAGGCGATCGTTCCCGCGATGACGAAGCCGATCGTGCCGGCGATCATCGCCTGCTTCAGGACGATGGCGTTGAGATAGCCGCTGCCCGCGCCGATGGCGCTGAGCGTGGCGTATTCGGCGAGGCGCTCCACCGTCGCCGCATAGAGCGTCTGCGCCACGATGATGATGCCGACGAGGCCGCCGAGCGCCGCGCCGAGGACGAGCGCCGATCCCGCGCCCGTGGTGAGGATCCAGTAGTCACGGGTGCGGGCTGCGAAAGCCTGCGTGGTCAGGACCTCCTCCTTGCCGAGGACGGCGCCGAGATCGGCGGCGAGCGTCGCCGGCTCGACGCCGGGTGCGGCCTTCACCAGCATGTAGCTGGCGTCGCCGTCCTCGATGTTGGTGTAGCGCAGGGCGTTGGCGTAGGAGGTGAAGACGTAGGGCGACTGGGTGAAGGTGCGCACCCCTTGCGTGAAGCCGACGACGACGGCGCGCCGCTCGGCGATCTCGACCCGGTCGCCGACGGCGGTGACGCCGAGCTTCTCGGCGTAGAGCCTGTCGATCATCACCGCGTTCGGCGCGGCGAGCGCCTCCACCGATCCTTCCACCAGGTTCCACGGCGCGGCGAAGCCGGTCTGCGGATCGAAGCCGACGATGATCACGGACTCGGTGCCGCCGGCAGGCTTGCGCCAGCCGGTGAACTGGATGATCGTCCGGCTGACCTCGGCCACGCCCGGCACGGCCCGCGCGCGGTAGAAGGCGGGTTGGCGCAGGATGCCCGACTGGTCGACGTTGCTCGTGCCGCGCGCGGCGACCCAGACATCGGCGCCGGCATTCTCGACGAGGCCGGCCGAGGCGCGGATGAAGCCGATCAGCATGCCGGTCTGCATCGAGATCAGGACCACGGCGAACACGATGCCGACCACCGTCGCGGCGAAGCGGATCGGGTCGTGCCGAAGGTTGCGCCATGCGATCAGGGTCGTCATGCAGGATCCCGTCAGGACAGTTCGGCGCCCGGCCGCAGGGCCGAGACGTTCCGCCTCGCGGCGAGGGCGCGAGGCCGCCGCTTCGAGGTCTCCGCCGCAGCGTCCCGCACGGACGACTGCATCGGGGTTCGATGCCGAAGAGTAGACGAGAGTAGTTAAGAGGCGATGAGGACGAGCCTTCTTCGGACGGCCGTAGGGGAGCGATCCCCCTCGCGACGCACGGATCGGCGCCGTTTCCCGCGCTTCGGCAGGCCTTTCGCTGGCAGCGGGGCGGCCGCAACGGATCCTGGCCGCTTCCGGCGGACCGAGTGAAATAGGAAGGGATGCGAATAAAACCTGCGTCGGATGCCTGCAACCGACGGAGATCTTGTTCGGAGATCGACCACGAGAGCGGAAGGCGAGGCGCGCTTCAAGGGTTCTTTACGGATCGGAGCCCATGATGCTTCAACGAAGACCAGCGATTATTTGCCGTGGAGCCGCGCCCCGGTCGTCATGAGTCGAGGGGCCGAGGGGCCGCCGACACGTGAGGATCGACGGGCGATCTTGGAAGATCCATCCCGACCATGCCGCCCCATCCTCGCGACGATCTCGCCGAGTATTTCGCGACCCTGCTGCGGGTCTCGCGCGGCGCCATCTCGACGTCGGCGAACGTCCTCGATCTGGGCGCCGATTCCATCATGCTGCTGGAGGCCCGCGGCTGGATCGAATCGCGCTACGGCCGGCGCATCGAGATCCGGCAGTTCTTCGAGGAGCTGAACACGATCGACGCGATCGCCGCCTTCCTCGCCGAAACGGGAGCCGAAGCCTCGACGTGGAGCGACTCGGGCGCACCGCCGCCGGTCGCTCGTGAGAGCATCCTACAGAGGCCGGGCGCAGCGCTCGCCGGCGCCGGGTCGGCCGACATCCGGCTGATGCGCGCGCAGCTCGCCATGGTGGCCGAGGTGATCGAGGCTCAGAACCGCCTGGCCGCGACCCTGCGCGGTCGCATCGAGGCGCAGCCCACGCCGGAACCACCGCAAGCGGCAGGACCCGCCGGACAGCGCGGCGCACCGCGCCGGCCGGCCGGAGCCACCGCGATCCAGGAAACCGAGGTCACGCCCGCATGACACCGTCCGCCACCCTCGACGAAATTTTGTTCCGCCGTGCCGCGCGCGAGCCGGACGCCATCGCCTACCGCTTCCACGCGTCGCGATCCGAGGAGACCGTCGATCTCTCGATGGCCGCGATCGAGCGCAGCGTCCGCTCGATCGGCGCCGCCCTGCAGGCCCGCCGGCTGAAGGGCGAGCGCGTCGTCCTGGCGCTGCCGCACGCACCGGAATTCCTTCTCGCCTTCTACGCATGTCTTTCGGCAGGCGCGCTCGCCGTGCCGGTGCCGGGGCAGCGCGCCGGCAAGAGCGATCCGCGCTTCGCCTCCGTCCTCGCCGATGCCGGCCCCGCGCTGGTGATCGCCGAGCCCGCCACCGCGCCGTGGCTGCGCGAGGTCGCGGCGGCCCATGCGGAAGCGACGGGGCAGGCGGCGCCGATCGTCGCCACGCTCGAGGACCTGGCGGGCGATCCCGCCGCCTTCCGCCGCGAGACGATCGACGCGGACGACATCGCGATCGTCCAGTACACGTCGGGCAGCACCGGCGATCCCAAGGGGGTGATGATCTCCCATGGGAACTTCGTCGCCAATGCGAATCTGATCATCGAGAAACTGCGCCTCGGCCCGTCCTCGCGCGGCGTCCTCTGGCTGCCCTTCTACCACGACATGGGGCTCGTCGGCGCGGTGATCACGCCGATGGTGGTCGGCGGGACCGCCGATCTCATGTCGCCGCAGGCCTTCGTGCAGTCGCCGGCGACGTGGCTGCGCAAGCTGTCCGCCGTCGGGGCGACGACCGCCGTAGCCCCGAACTTCGCGCTGGAGCGCTGCTGCGACATGGCGACCCCGGAAGTCGTCGCCGGCCTCGACCTTTCGACCATCACCTGCCTCCTGACCGGATCGGAACCGGTCAATCCCAACACGATCGAGCGCTTCGCCCGCACCTTCGCGCCCTGCGGCTTCCGGGCGGATGCGCTTCTGGCGTCCTACGGCCTCGCCGAATCGACGCTGCTCGTCACCGGAAACCTGCGCGACCGCGCCGGCCCGACGATCCGCGGCTTCGAGACGGAAGCGCTCGGTGCCAACCGGGCGGTGCCCGCCGTCGAGGGGGCCGCCGCACAGCGCCTCGTCGGCAACGGCGCGCCGGAGGGGCGCGTGCGCATCGCCGACGTCGAGACCGACCGCGCCCTCGGAGAGGGCGAGATCGGCGAGATCTTGCTGACGGGGGCCAGCGTCGCCAGGGGTTACTGGGGTCGGCCGGAGGTCTCGGCGGCGGCGTTCGGAGCGCGGCTCGAGGACGAGCCGGAGGCTGGTCCCTTCTACCGGACGGGCGATCTCGGTTTTCTCCTCGGCGACGATCTCTTCGTCACGGGGCGGCTCAAGAACCTCATCATCGTGCGCGGTCGCAATCTCTACCCGCAGGACATCGAGGAGGCCGCGACGCGCGACCTGCCGGATCTCTCGACCGGCGCGGCGGCCGCCTTCGCGGTGGACCGCGGCCGGGGCGAGGAGGTCGTGCTTCTGGCCGAGGCGACGCGGGGCGGCGTCGCCGCGCTCAAGGACGGGGATGCCGCCGCTTCGCTCGTGGCCCGCGTGACGAAGCGGCTGGGCGAAGGCTTGCAGATCACGCCCGCCGAGATCTGCATCGTCAAGCCCGGCCGCATCCCGCGCACCTCCAGCGGCAAGATCCAGCACGGAGCGGCGCGGGCGGAATGGCGCGAGACGGGGTTCGAGCCCCATCTCGTGCATCGCTGGATCCGTCCGGATCCGGCCGTCGCCGACCCGAACGCGGTGCCGCCGGCCATCGCGACGCGCGGCGAGCTCGAAGCCTGGCTCGTCGAGCGTCTGGCCAGCCATTCCGGGCAGGCGCCGCACCAGGTCGATCTCGACGAACCCTTCGCGAGCTACGGGCTCGACAGCGTCACCGCGATCGAGACGATCGCCGCGATCAACGCGCTCGACCTCGGCGCGCGCCGCGTCCAGCCCGTGGACCTCTACGACTATCCGACGATCCAGCGGCTGCTCGACCACATGTTCGACGCCTGCGAGCAAGCGGCCCCGCCACCGGCGAACGAGACCGACGACGCGACGCCGACCGATCGCGACGTCGACCGCGAGGCTGCGGCGCTGCGGGCGCTCCTCGACGGCTGACGTCGCGATCGGGAGATCGGGGCGCGGCGGGGCAGGGGAACGAGGCGATGGCGAGATTGACCGAACACGAGCTGCACGATCTGCTCCTGCGGGCGCGCAAGCGGATCGAGGCGCTGGAAGCGGGCGTGCGCGAGCCGATCGCCATCATCGGTCTCGCCTGTCGCCTGCCCGGCGCGCCGGATGCGGCGACGTTCTGGGCGAACCTCCTTGCCGGCGTCGATGGCGTCGGCCCGCTGCGCGACGGGCGCTGGGACGCCGAGGCGCTGGTGGCGCGGGGGTCCGCGCCCCAACCCGGCCGCATGCGCACCGCCGATGGCGGCTTCCTCGACGACATCCGGAGCTTCGACGCCGCCTTCTTCGGCATTTCCGGCCGCGAGGCGGATTACGTCGACCCGCAGCAGCGGCTGCTGCTCGAAACCGCCTGGCATGCGCTGGAGGATGCCGGTCTCGTTCCCGCCAGCCTCTCGGGCACCGACACCGGCGTCTTCGTCGCCATCTCCTCCAACGACTACGGCTTCCTCCAGGCCGGCGGCCCGGCGGCGCGCGAGGCCTGGGCGGGCACGGGCAACGCGCTCAGCATCGCCGCCAACCGCCTGTCCTACGTCCTCGACCTCAAAGGGCCGAGCCTCGCGGTCGACACGGCCTGCTCGTCCTCGCTCGTCGCCGTGCACCAGGCCGTGCGCAGCCTTCGCCTCGGCGAGAGCGGCCTCGCCGTGGTCGGCGGCGTCAACGTCCTTCTCAATCCCGACGTCTCCATCGCCTTCTCGCAGGCCGGCATGATGTCGCCGACCGGCCGCTGCCGCACCTTCGACGCGGCCGCCGACGGCTATGTCCGCTCCGAGGGCGTCGGGGTCGTGATCCTCAAGCGCCTCAAGGACGCGATGCGCGACGGCGACGCGATCCGTGCCGTCGTCGCGGGATCGGCCGTCAACCAGGACGGCCGCGGCAACGGGTTGACCGCGCCGAACGGTCCTGCGCAGCAGGCGGTGATCCGCGCCGCGCACAAGGATGCCGGCATCGGCGTGGAGGCCGTGGCCTATGTCGAGGCGCACGGCACCGGCACGCCGCTCGGCGACCCGATCGAGCTGAACGCCCTCGCCAGGGTCATGGCCGGCCGCGAGGGCGCGCCCGTGCTCGTCGGCGCCGTGAAGGCCGCCATCGGCCACACCGAGGCGGCGGCCGGCATCGCGGGCCTGATCAAGACGGTGCTGGCGATGCAGGCGGGGCAGATCCCGGCGCAGCCGCATCTCGCCGCGCTCAACCCACATCTGCGCGAGGCGGCCGAAGCGGTGGCGGCGCCGGTCCGGGTGCGCACGCCCTGGCCGGAGGGGCGCGAGCACGCCGGCGTCTCCGCCTTCGGCTTCGGCGGCACGAACGCGCATGTCGTGCTCGAGCGCTATCGGGCGGAGGCGCCGTCGTCCGCCGTCGCCGACGGTCCCGACACCGCCATCCTCGTGCTGACGGCCAAGAGCGAGCCGGCATTGCGCGCGCTCGCCGGGCGGGTGGCGGCAGAGCCGCCCGCCGACCCCTGCGATCTCGCCGCGAGTCTGGCCGCGCGGCGCACGAGCCATGCGCACCGGCTCGCCCTGCCGGTGCGCCGCGACGCGCCGGGCGCGGTCGGCCCGGCGCTCGCCGCCTTTGCCGCCGGGTCGGCCGGGCGTGCCCGATCGGGGCAGCGCCTCGGCAGCCGGCGGCCGCGCATCGTCTTCGCCTTCGGCGGTCAGGGATCGCAGGCGCCCGGCATGGGCGCGGCGCTCTACCGAGACAGCCCCGTCTTCCGCGCCGCGCTCGACCGCTGCGCCGGCGTGCTCGCCGCCCATCTCGCCATTCCCCTGCGCGAGCTGATGTTCGAGACCGACGCCGACGTGCTGCGCGACACCGTCCACGCGCAGCCGGCGATCGCCGCCCTGCAGTTCGCGTTGACGCAGGAGCTGCGCCATCGCGGCGTGCGGCCCGACGCCGTCATGGGCTACAGCCTCGGTGAATATGTCGCCGCCTCGGTGGCGGGCGCCCTGCCGGAGGCGCAGATGCTGGCGCTGATCGCGCGCCGCGGAGCATTGGTCCAGTCGCTGCCCGAGGCCGGCTCGATGCTCTCGCTCCGGGCCCCCGCGGATTTCATCGATGCCGAACTGCGCGGCCGCGATGCGGTGCTGTCTCTCGCCGCGGTCTTGTCGGAAGGGGCCGTGGTCGTGGCAGGCGCCGCAGACGCCGTCGAGGCGCTGCGCAGGCGCGCCGAGGCGGCCGGCTTCGCCGCTCGGCCCGTGCCGGTGTCGCACGCCTTCCATTCGCCGCTGATGGAGGCGGCGCTGCCCGACCTCGGCCGGCTCTGCGAGGCGACGGGCTTGCGGCCGCTCGACATACCGCTCGTCTCCAATCTCGACGGCGCATCGAGGGCGGCGGGCACGATGCTCGCGCCCGAGCACTGGATGCGCCATGCCCGCGAGCCCGTGCAGTTCCAGCGCTCGATGGAGACGCTGGCGCGCGATCCGACCACGATCGTCGTCGAGATCGGCGCGGGGACGACGCTGACGACGCTCGGTCGCGCGACGGGAACGCTGGAGGCCGGCCGCTTCGTGCCGACGCTGCGCCGGACCGGCGACGGCGCGGAGGCGATCGAGGACGCGGTCGCCGCGATCGTCGCGCTCGGGCTGGACCTCGGCCGCGACGTTCTCGGCAGCGGCACCCTGCCGGGCTCGGCGCTGCCGCTCTACCCGTTCGACCGCACGGTCCACTGGATGGAACCGGCGCGCGACGCGGCGGCGCCGGTCAGCCGGGACGAGCCATTGCCGAAGCTCGCGCCGGCGTCGATGGCCGCGCGCCTGCCGACAACGGGCGAGGCGGGGGAGGACGACCTCCACGACCTCTTCGCCGACCAGCTGGAACTCGTGCGCCGCACGATCGCCAGCCAGTTGGAGGCGATCGGCGGGGCCCCGCCGCCGCCCGGCGTTCGCATGCGCGATGGCGCCGCGGAGGATGCCGGCACCGACGTCTCGCGGGTCCAGGTTCCCGAGCCGTCGCCGCCGCTCGCTGCCGAAACGGCGGTCGCCCTCGTGCCCGAGTCCCATCCGACAGGACCGGCGCCGATGCGTCCGGCCGCGGACCTGATCTGGCTCCTGGCGCAGAAGAGCGACGACGCCTCGCGCGCCTATCACCTTCCCGTCCTCCTCGACATCGCCGGACCGCTCGATCCCGCCGCCGTCGAAGCGGCCTTCGGGACGCTGATGGCCCGGCACGAGGCGCTGCGGGCGTGCTTTCCCTCGCATGGCGTCATGGTCGTGCGCGACGTCGCGGACGTCCGGCCCGATTTCGAGACGGTCGACGGGCGGAACTGGCCCGAGGATGGGCGGGAGGTCTGGATCGCCACGCTCGGGGACCGGGCGTTCGATCTCGCCGCCGATCCGCTGATCCGCGCCCGGCTGCTGCAGGTGGGCGAGGAGGCGTGGGTCCTGTCGATCGAGGCCCATCACCTCGTCTCCGATGGCCTGTCGATGAACGTCCTCGTCGGCGAACTCGCCGCGCTGTGCAACGCGGAGCGGCGGGGCGAGACCGCCGTGCTGGCGCCGGCCCCGTCCTACCGCGCCTTCCTGAACGAGCGGGCGGCGGCGCGGACGAGGCCGGGCGCCGAGGCGGACCGGGCCTACTGGCTCGCCCGCCTCGGCGCGGGCGCGCCGGCGCTCGATCTCGCCACCGACGGGACGCGCGGCGCCGCCAAGGGCTGGCGCGGCGACAGCGTGCTCAAGATCCTGGATGCCGCCGAGACCGAGCGGCTGAAGGGGGCGGCGCGCTCGCTCGGCCTGACGCCCTTCATGCTCCTGCACACGCTTCTCGCCGTGGTGCTCTCCCGACTCGCCGGGCAGCGCACGGTCGCCATCGCGACCCCGACCGCCGGACGGCCGGAGGGACCGGGGCGCGACGTCGTCGGCTACTGCTCGGACCTCATCTTCTCGCTCTGCACGATCGAGACGGACGTCGCGCTCGCGGACCATTGCCTGCGGGCGCGGAGCCAGCTCCTTCAGGACATGGCCCATGCCGACCATTCCTTCGCCTGGATTGCGGAGGATCTGCGCGGAACCGGCGCCGAACTGCCGCTTCAGGTCGTCTTCAATTATCAGAACGCCTATGCGGCTGCGGTCTTCGAGGGATTGTCGGTCGGGTTCCGGCCCCGGCCGCTGCGCTATCTCGACGGCGAGCTGACGCTGAACGCCGTGGAGGTCGGGGGCGGGCTTGCGCTCGAGCTGAACTACGACACCGGGCTCTACGCCGCCGGCACGGCGCGCGCGATGCTGGAGGCGTATGCGGCGCTCGTGCGGGCCGTGGCATCGGGCGCGCGCGGACCGCTCGGCACGCTGCCGCTTCTGACGCCGTCGGCCGCGCAGCGCCTCGACGGGCTCGGCCGCGGCGAGGTCTGGCCGGCGCCGGTCGAGCCCGTCTTCCGGCGGATCGAGCGGATCGCCGCCGAGACGCCGGACGCGGTCGCGCTGCGCCGCGGCGACGACGCGCTGACCTACGGCGCCTTGAACGCGCGAGCGAACGCGTTGGCCCATCGCCTCCTCGCCGCCGCGGTCGAGCCCGAGGCGCTCGTCGGCATCCATCTGCCGCGCGGCATCGACCTCGTGGTGGCGCAGCTGGCGATCTCCAAGGCGGGCGGCGCCTTCGTCGTGCTCGACCGGCGCCAGCCGGCGGAGCGGCGGCGACGGATCGCCGCGCAGGCAGGCCTCGGCCTGATCGTCGGGCCGCAAGGCGATCTCGGCGGCACCGGCGCGCTCTTCGTCCCGGCGGAGGCGGGAGCGGAGTTCGCGCGCACCGATCCCGCGCGTCCGGTCGGGGTCGGCGCGCTGATGACCGTGATCTTCACGTCGGGCTCGACCGGCGAGCCGAAGGGCGTGACGATCGAGCACGGCCCGGTCGCCAACTACGTCGCCTGGCTCGGCCGGAGGCTGGGATTGACGCCGGTGGACCGGATCCTCCAGTTCGCCGCGCTCGGCTTCGACGCCAGCCTGGAGGAGATCTACGGCGCGCTCGCCCATGGCGCCGGCCTGACCCTTCGCGACGAGGATCTGCCGGCGGGCGCGTGCGCCTTCTGGGACGACGTCGCCGCCAAGGCCATCACCGTCCTCGACCTGCCCACCGCCTTCTGGCACGAGCTGATGGGCGAGCCCGCTGCGCTCGCCCGCATTCCCGCCGGCCTGCGGCACGTCGTGCTCGGCGGCGAGGCGGCCAAGCCCGCGGCGGTGGCGCGCTGGCGCGAACGGGCTCCTCCGGCAATCGGTCTCTGGAACACCTACGGCCCGACCGAGACCACCATCGTCTGCACCGCCGCGCGCCTCGATGTCGGGGGCGACCTCGTCGATCCCGGCGACGGGCGAGCGCCCGTCGATCCCGGCGAGGGCCCGGTGCCGATCGGAACGCCGGTCGCCAACGCCGTGGCGCTCGTGCTCGACGCGGCGCTGCAGCCGCTGCCGCCGGGCGCGGTCGGTACGCTCTACGTCGCGGGCACGCTGGCGCGCGGCTATCACGGCCGGCCCGACCTCACCGACGCCGCCTTCGTCGCGGTGCCCGGTCGGGACGAGCGCTTCTACCGCACCGGCGATCTCGTGCGCTGGCGGCCGGACGGGCTGCTCGACTATCGAGGACGCGCCGACGACCAGATCAAGCTGCGGGGCTTCCGCGTCGAGATCGGCGAGATCGAGAAGGCGCTGGAGCGGCTGCCCGCCGTCGCGGGCGCGGTCGTCGTCCCGCACGACGTCGGCGGGACGACCCGCCTCGCGTCCTACGTGGTGCCGCGCCTTGGCACCTCGTTCGACCGCGCGGCGCTTCGGGCCGAGCTCCTGCGCCGGCTGCCGGACTACATGGTGCCGCAAGCGATCCTGCCTCTCGCGCGCCTGCCGCTGAATGCCAACGGCAAGGTGGATCGCCGGGCGCTGCCGGCGGTGGACTGGCCGGGCGAACTCGCAAGCGGGGTGAACGGGGGCGCGGCGGGCGGCGAGGGCGCGCCGCTGAACGCAAGCGAGCGCGTCGTCGCCGCGATCTGGGCCGAGGTGCTGGGTGTCGATCCCGCCGCGCTGTCGCCGGGCAGCGACTTCTTCGCCGTGGGCGGCGACTCGCTCCTCGCGATGCGCGTCCTGACGCGGCTCGGCGCGGCGGGCTCGGCCGCGCTGTCGGCACGCGACCTCTTCCGCGCCTCGCGGCTCGGCGATCTCGCGCGCCTTCTCGGTTCCGCTCCCGACGACGCGGCGCCGGCGCCGGTCGCGATCGCGCGGCAGGTACGGGGGCAACCGCTGCCGCTGTCGCCCTCGCAGCGCCGGCTCTGGTTCCTGCATCAGCTCGATCCCGCGCGCGGCACCTACAATCTGCCCTCGCGGATCGAACTCTCCGGCCCGCTCGATCCCGAGCGCGTGCGCGCCGCGCTGGGCGCGCTCGCTGCCCGGCACGAGAGCCTGCGCTGCCGCTTCGTGGACCGGGACGGCGAGCCCCTGGCGGTGATCGACGAGGCGGGGGTGCTGCCCTTCGAGATCGTCGATCTGTCCGACCGGGACGACGCCGCCGCCGCCGTGGAGCGCGCGGCGCTGGCCGCCGCCTCCGCGCCCTTCGATCTCGAGGCCGGACCGCTCGTGCGCGCCGCGCTGTTCCGGCGCTCGGCGACGGCGCACGTGCTCGTTCTCGCCGCCCATCACATCGTCACCGACGGCTGGTCGATGGCGATCCTCGGCCGCGACTTCGCGCTCGCCTATGGCGCGGCGGCCGACAGCGGCCCGTTGCGCGGTCTCGGGCTTCCCGCGCTCGACTACGCCGATTTCGCGGCGGCCTCGGCCGGCGCGCGGCTGGCGCTCGACGCCGAGCCGCTGCGCGCCTTCTGGCACGGACGGCTCGGCGATCTTCCCGAGGTGCTGGAGCTTCCCGCCGACCATCCGCGGCCCGACGTTCCGAACGGCGAGGGGCGCGTCCATCGCTTCGCCCTGCCACGCGAGGAGGCCGGGCGCCTGGGAGAGACCGCCCGGCGCCTCGGCGTCACGCCCTTCGCCGTGCTCTTCTCGGCCTGGGGCCTGCTGCTGGCGCGCCTGAGCGGGCAGGGTGCCTTCGCCATCGGCACCGTCACCGCCAACCGCACGCTGCCGGGCTCGGAAGAGGTCGTCGGCTTCTTCGCCGACACGCTGGCGCTGCGCTTCGACGTCGCCGACGAGCCCGGCTTCGACGCGCTCTGCCGTCGCGCGCAGGGCGAACTCCTCGACGCCATGGCGCATGCGGCGCTGCCCTTCGAGGCGATCGTCGAGGATCTCGTCACGGAGCGCAGCGAGGGCCATTCGCCGATCTTCCAGACGCTCTTCGTCTGGCAGAACACGCCCGCGCCCCCGCAGGAGGTCGCCGGCCTCGCGATCCGCGCGGTGCGGCTCGACAAGGGCGCGACGCAGTTCGACCTCGTGCTCGACATGACGCAGACCCGGGACGGCATCGAGGCGATGCTGGAATATCGCACCGAGCTCTTCGAGCCCGCGACGATCGAGGACCTGGCCATCCGGTTTTGCCGGCTTCTCGCCTCGGCTCTCGACGCTCCCGAAGCGGCCGTGGGCGCGCTCGCCTTCCACGACGGGCCGGTCGTCGTCGCCGCGGCGGCGATGCCGGACATCGCGGACCTGCGCCTCGACGCGATCCTTGACGCCCATGCGCAGGATCGTCCGCACGCCGTCGCCGTGGTGCATGAGGCCGCGGACGGGCGGGCCACGCAACTGACCTGGGCCGAGTTCGAGGCCGCGTCGGCCGCCATGGCGGCCTTCCTCCAGGATCGCGGCGTCGGCCACGGCGACCGGGTGGCGATCGCCGCCGAGCGCTCGCCGGCGCTGCTCGTCGCGATCTACGGAGCGATGAAGGCGGGCGCGGCCTACGTGCCGCTCGACCCGGCGGCGCCGACCGAGCGCCAGCGCGGCCTGCTCGCCGCGTCGCGCGCCTGCTTCCTCCTGACCGAGGCGCCGCTGCTGGCGCTCTTCGCGGACGCCGACGGCCGGCCCGGCGTGCCGTATCACCTGCTGGAGAACCCGCTTCCGGCCGGCCGGGGCCTCGTCCGCCCCGCGCACGACGCCGGGCTGCCGCTCTACGTCATCTTCACCTCGGGAACGACGGGCACGCCGAAGGGTGTCGTGGTGCCCCATCGCGGCGTCGCCAACATGGCGCTCGGCATGGGCCGGCGGCTCGGCGTCGGTCCGGGCGACAGCCTCCTGCAGTTCGCGCCGCTCAACTTCGACGCCTCGGCGCTGCAGATCTTCGTGCCGCTGCTGGCGGGCGGGCGCTCGGTCCTTCACCACCGGCCGAACGGCCTCGGCGCGCGCGACTTCATGGACCTCGCCGAGCGCCACGGCCTCACCATGCTCGACCTGCCGGCGGCGCTCTGGCGCCAGTGGGTGGACACGATGACAGAGGAGGGCCTGCGCATGGCGCCCACCATCCGGATCTTCCTCACCGGCGGCGAGGCCCTGTCGGGGCGCACGATGCGCCGCTGGGCCGCGCTCTGCGACCGCGAGGTGACGTTCCTCTCCTCCTACGGCCCGACCGAGGCCTCGATCACCGCCACGGCCTATCTCAGCGACAGCCGCGCCATGGCCGCAATGGGCGACGTCTCGCCCGAGATCGGCCGGCCCCTGCCGAACGTCGCCGTCCACATTCTCGACCTGTTCGGCGCTCCCGCCGCGCCCGGCACGATCGGCGAGATCGCCATCGGCGGGCCGGGGGTCGCGATCGGCTATCTCGACGACGACGAGCGCACCGCCGGCGCCTTCGTGGAGCGGGCGGGCCTCGGCCGCGTCTACCGAACCGGCGACTACGGCCGCGCCACGCCGCGCGGCACGTTCGAGTTCCACGGGCGGCGCGACGCGCAGATCAAGATCCGCGGCTTTCGCATCGAGCCTGCCGAGATCGAGGCCGCGCTGCTCGCCCATCGCGGCGTCGCAGCCGCGCTCGTCTCGGCACAGAAGACGGCGGACCGGCGCTCGCGCCTCGTCGCCCATGTCGTGCCGGCGACTGGCGAGTTCGGCGGAGTCGAGGCGGATGTCCTGATCGCCTCGCTGAGGGCGCATCTCGAAACGGTCCTGCCCGAGCACATGGTGCCGGCGGCGATGATGCATCTTCCCGCCTTTCCGCTGCTGCCGAACGGCAAGATCGACCGCCGGGCGCTGCCGCCCGTGCCGGAGGGGCCGGCGGCGTCCCTCGCCTTCGAGGCGCCGCGCGAGGGCGCCGAGGCCGTGCTTGCCGCCATCTGGCGCGAGATGCTGGCGCGCGAGAGCGTCGGGCGGCACGACAATTTCTTCGAGCTCGGCGGGGATTCCATCCTCAGCCTGCAACTCGCCGCCCGCGCCCGGCGGGCCGGCCTGCGCTTCGACGTGCGCGCGGTCTTCCGCCACCAGACGCTCGCGGCGCTGGCCGCGGCAGCGGCCAGCGCCGACGAAACCGACGCCGACGATCCGTCCGCCGAGGCCGCTCTGCCGGCCGGGATGACGTCCGAGGAGCGCGACCGCCTGCTGGCGGAGCGGCCCGGCGTCGAGGCGGTGCACGACGCCACGTTCGGGCAGGAGGGCATGCTGTTCCATTCGCTGCTCGCCCCCGAGAGCGGCGCCTTCCTGCTGCAGACCCGCATCGATTTCACGCAAGGCCTCGACGTCGCGGCGCTGAAGGCGGCGATCGGCGATCTCACCGCCCGCCATCCGGTGCTGCGCACGGGCTTCCTCTGGGAGGACCGGGCCCATCCGCTGCAACTCGTGCATCGCTCGGTGGCGCTGCCCTGGAGCGAGGTCGACCTCACCGACGCCGCCGACGAGGCCGGGGCGCTCGACGATCTGGCGGCGGCCGACCTCGCGCGCCCGCTCGATCTCGCCCACGCGCCGCTGATGCGGCTGACGCTGGCGCGCCGGCGCGGCGGCCATACGCTCGTCTGGCTGAAGCACCACGCGATCGTCGACGGCTGGAGCATGGGGCTCCTCTACGACGACCTCGTCGCCTTCTATGGGGCTCGCATGGCGGGACACCCCCTCGACCTCGACCCCGCGCCCGGCTTCGAGCGTTACGTTCGCTGGCTCTCCACCCGCAACCGCGCGGCGGCCGAAGCCTATTGGTCGCTGGAGCTCTCCGGCTTCGACGCGCCGACCGAACTCGGCATCGGCCGGGACGCGGCGGCCGAGACCGGCGCGGTCGGCCTCGCGGCGCGCCGGATCGACCCGGACGCCTTCGCCCCGCTGGCCGCGGCGGCGCGGGCCGAGCGGGTGACGCTCGCGACCCTCGTGATGGGCGCCTGGGCGCTGCTCCTGTCGCGCTATTCGGGTTCGCGCGAGGTGCTCGCCAACGTCACCGTCTCCGGCCGGCCGCACGATCTTCCCGGCGCCGAGGACATCGTCGGCATGTTCCTCAACGCGCTGCCGCTGCGCGCCGACGCGGACGACGGCGAGGCGCTGTGGTCCTGGCTGCGCGCGCTGCAGGAGCGGCAGGCCGCCAACGACGCGTTGGGCCATCTCGGTCTCGCCGACATCCAGCGCTTCTCCGGCGTTCCCGCCGGTCAGCGGCTCGCCGAGACGCTGGTGATCGTTCAGAACACGCCGCTCGGCGCGGCGGCGTCCGGCAGAGGCGCGGAAGGGCTCGGCGGCCTCGTCGCCGGCATGACCGGCCTCCAGAAGACCAGCGCCCCCGTCACGCTGTTCGCGGAAGGCGAGGCGGGCGGGCTCGCGCTGCGCGTCCAGTACGATGCCGGCCGCTTCGACGCGCCCGAGATGGCGGTGCTGACGGAGCGGTTCGCCCGCCTGCTTCTCGGCATGGCCGAGGCGGCGACGCTCGGCGATCTCCGTCTGATGGACGCCGACGAGGAGGCCGGCGTTCTCGCCCGCTCCGCCGGCCCGCTGGCGCCGCTGCCCGACGCGCCCTCGCTGATCGCGCTCTTCGAGCGGCAGGCGGCGCGCACGCCGGACGGGGTCGCGCTGTTCGACGGACGCGACCGCCTCTCCTATGCCGAGCTCGACCGGCGCGCGCGCCGCATCGCCTTCGCGCTCGCCGACGCTGGCGTCGTTCCCGGCGACGTGGTGGCGCTCCTCACCGAGCGCTCGCTCGACGCCACGGCTGCGCTTCTCGCCATCATGAAGGCGGGCGCCGCGTTCCTTGCGCTCGACCCGAGCTACCCCGCCGCGCGCCTCGCCCACGTCCTGGAGGATTCCGGCGCCGCGATCCTCCTCCATGCGGGCGACCTGCCGCCCGGTCTCGACGCAGCGGCGCCTCGCCGCCTCGCGCTCGCGGCCGCTCTGGAGACGCCGGAGGCCGGCCGCGGCGAGACCCCCGGCGCGGCCGTGCTCGCCCCCGACAGCCTCGCCTACCTCATCTACACGTCCGGCTCGACCGGCCAGCCGAAGGGCGTGCGGGCGCTGCATCGCGGCGCGCTCAACCGCTTCGGCTGGATGTGGCGCGAGATGCCCTTCGCGGCGGGCGAGGTCGCGGTGCAGAAGACGGCGCTCTCCTTCGTCGACTGCGTGTGGGAGATCTTCGGGCCGCTCCTCGCGGGCGTGCCCTCGCTGGTGCTGGGCGATGCCGACGCCCGCGACGTGCCGGGCCTCGCCGACCGCCTCGCCGCACACGGCGTCTCGCGTCTCGTGCTCGTGCCGACGTTGCTGCGCGCCCTGCTCGACCTCCATCCCGACCTCGGGAGCCGGCTGCCGAAGCTCATGCACTGGATCTCGTCGGGCGAGGCGCTGTCCGCCGACCTCGTCGCCGACTTCCGCCGCGCGGTGCCGGCCGGACGGCTCGTCAACCTCTACGGCTCCTCGGAGGTCGCCGGCGACGTCACCTGGTTCGACACCGCCGAGATGGCGCCGGGCGCCATGCGGCCGGCCTCGCTCGGCCGCCCGCTCGACAATTCGTCGGTCTACCTCCTCGACGCCGCGCGCCGTGCCGTGCCGGACGGCATGCCGGGCGAACTCTGGATCGGCGGTGCCCATCTCGCCGCGGGCTATCACGGCCAGCCCGGCCTTTCCGCAGAGGCCTTCGTGCCCAATCCCTTCGGCGAGGGCCAGTTGTTCCGCAGCCGCGACTGGGGCCGGCGCGAGCCCGACGGCACGATCACCTTCCTCGGACGACAGGACGGACAGGTGAAGATCCGCGGCATGCGGGTCGATCTCGCCGAGGTCGAGGCGGCGCTGCGCGGCGTCGACGCGGTCGCCGCCGCCGTCGTCCTCAACCGTCCGGGCACCGACGGCCGGGCGCGGCTCGTCGCCTACTACACCGGTGGCCTCGATCCTGCCGATCTGCGCCTTACCCTCGAAGCGATCCTGCCGCGCCACATGGTGCCGGCCGCGCTGGTGGCGCTCGCCGACATCCCGCTTCTGCCGAACGGCAAGGTCGACCTGCGCGCCCTGCCGACGCCGGACGACGAGAGTGCGTCCACGGCCGGACCCGTGGTGCCGCCACAGACCGCCACGGAAACCGCGCTCGCCGCAATCTGGGCCGAGGTGCTGGCGCGCCGGCCGCAGGACATCGGCCGCACCCACAACTACTTCCACCTCGGCGGCGACTCGATCTCGGCGATCCGGGTCGCGACGCGCGCCGCCGCCGCGGGCCTCGCGGTCGGCGTGCGCGATCTCTTCGAGACCGCGACGCTCGCCGATCTCGCCGTGCGCGCGGACGCCGCCGCTCCCGCGCTCCGTGACGTCACTCTCGGCGCGGGCTTCCCGATGCTGCCGGTGGAGGCCTGGCGCTCGGTGCGTCTCACCCTCGACACCCCGATCGCGGACGGAGAGGCGCGCCGCGTCCTCGCCGCGCTCGCTGCCCGGCACGACATCCTGCGCGGTCGGATCGAAAGCCGGGCGACGGGCCCGGTGCTGGCCTTCGGCGAGAGCGCCGACATCGAGGCGCCGGCGGCGCTCGCGGTGGCGTTCGACGACGCGGGGGGCGGCGTCGCGGCGATCGTGCTGCGCGCCCATCCGCTGCTGCTCGACGCCGCGGGCTGGCGGATCGTCCTGTCGGATCTCGTCGCGTTGATCGCCAGCCGCCCGCCCGCCGGCACCGCGCCCCGGCTCGCCCTTCTGCCGCCGGTCCCGATCGAGGCCGCGCTCGACGCCTCGGCGTCGAGACGCCTGTCGCCAAATCTCGACCTCGACCTCGACCTCGCCGAGCTTCCGGCTTTGGCGGCGCGTCATCTGCGCAGCGGTGCCGACGCGCTCATCGCCGCCGCACTCATGGCATCCGTGTCCGGCCTGCCCGGCCCGGTCGGGTTGGTCGTCGCGGATCGCCCGTCCGGCACGGCGGGTCTCGCCACGGCGCGCGAGCGCCTGGTGGCGTTGCCGACCTCGACCGGCGACCTCGCGGCAGACCTTCGCGCCGCCAAGACGGCCCTCGGAGCGCCTGCGAGGGCTGCGGCCGAGACGTTCGGTCTCACGGTGCGGCTCGTCGGGGGCGATGCGGCCTTCGCCGTCTGCGCGGTCGAGACGCCGGTGCTGCCTCTGGCCTTCGAGGCCCCGCCGCATCTGGAACTCGCCCTCGCCGGGGGATCGCTGCGGCTCGGCCTGCATGGCTGCAACGAGGTGCCGGCGGCGCTCTCCGTGCTGCCCGATGCGCTGGCGGACGCCCTGCGCGCGCTCGCCGCGCTCGCCGCACGGCCCGACCCGGCCGTCTGGCTGGATGGCGATTTTCCGCTGGCGACCTTCCGCCCCGGTGGGCTGGATGCGCTCGCCGCCGGTCATCCCGATTTCGAGACGGTCCATGCCGCGACGCCCGGCCAGACCGGCATGGTCTTCCACGCCCTCGCCGACCCCGACAGCGCGGTCTACGGCATCCACACGACCCTGAGGCTGGGTGCCGGCCTCGACGTCGAGGCGCTGCAGGGGGCGCTGGGCGCGCTCGTCGCGCGCCACGCGATCCTGCGCACCAGCTTCGACTGGTCGCTATCCGACCGGCCGCTCCAGATCGTCCACCGCCACGTACGGTTGCCGCTCGAACGCCTCGACTGGCGCGGCCGTTCGGCGGACGACCACGACGCGGCGCTCGCCGCTCTCGTGGCGGCCGACCGGGCAAGGCCCATCGACCTGTCGGGTGCGCCCGCCATGCGCGCGACGCTGGCGCTGGCGCCGGACGGCGGCAGCGCGCTGCTCCTCGCCGTCCATCACGCGGTGGTCGACGGCTGGTCGCTGCCGCTGTTGCTGCGCGATCTCGCCGTGCTCTATGACGGCCTCGTCGGCCTGCCCGTCGCCGCGCTCGCCCCGGCGCCCGACTTCGCGACGCATGTCGGCTGGATCGCCGCGCAGGACCGCGAGGCGGCGCGGGCGCACTGGCGGGACGGCTTCGCCGGGCTGACGGCGGGCACCGACCTCGTGATCGGTCGCGGCACCGCCGCCGAGATCGGCGTCTTCGCCAGCCACCGCGTGACGCTCGACCCGGCCGCGCTCGCGCCGCTGGCACACCGCGCCCGGAGCGAGGGGATCACCCTCGGCACCGCCATTCAGGGCGCCTGGGCTCTCCTCCTCGCGCGCTACAACCAGGGCGAGGACCAGGTCTTCGGCGTCACCGTCTCGGGCCGCCCCGCCGACCTGCCCGGCATCGAGGACGCGGTCGGCCCCTTCGTCAACGTGCTGCCGCTTCGCGTGCGGACCGTCGACGCCGAGGGCGTCCCGTCATACCTCGGCGCGGTGCAGGAGACCCATGCGGGCAACGACCGCTTCAACCACCTGACCTTCGCCGACATCCAGGCCCTCAGCGGCCTTCCCGCCGGCGAGCGGCTCTGCGACAGCCTGCTGGTCTTCCAGAACTTCCCGCTCGACGGCGGGCTCGCGGCGCGGCTTGTCGCTCCCGGCGCGTCGGTCCCGGAAGGGGCGGGGCTCGTGGACCTCATCCGCGGGATCGACGGACACCAGACCACGAGCTACGCGCTCACGCTCTTCGTCGTGCCGGAGGGCGAGGGTCTCGCCGTCGAATTCGTCTACGATGCCGGGCGCTTCGCGGCGGGCGAGATCGCGGCGCTCGCCGACCATTTCGCGACGCTCGTCGAGGAGCTCGGCGCCGCACGCACGCTCGGCGAGGTCGACATTCTGCGACCGGAGGCGGAGGCCGCGATCCTCGCCGCCAGCCTCGGGCCGGACCGGCCGGCATCGGCGGCCGGCTCCGTGCTGGCGCTGTTCGAGGCCCGCGCCGACGCCGCGCCCGGCGCCCCGGCGCTGATCCACGGCGACGGGGTCGCGACCTATGCCGAGATCGAAGCCGACGCGAACGTCCTTGCCGCGGCGCTGCGGGCGCGTGGCATCGGCCGCGGGGCGGTCGTCGCGGTGCACATGGAGCGCTCGCCCCTGACCGTCGCCTCGCTCCTGGCAGTCGTCAAGGCGGGCGCGGCCTGGCTGCCGCTCGATCCCGCCTACCCGGCCGACCGGCTCGCCTTCATGATCGAGGATAGCGGCGCCGTGCTCGTCCTCACCGACGGCGGCGCGCTCGCCGCCGCGCCGGTCTGCGCCGTGCTCGACGCCGGTGCGGTGCTGGCCGCGGGTGGCCCGGCGGAACGCGTGACCTCGGCGCTCACGCCGGACGATCTCGCCTATCTCATCTACACCTCCGGCTCGACCGGCCGTCCGAAGGGCGTTCGGGCGCTGCATCGCGGGCTTCTCAACCGCCTCGAATGGAGCTGGCGCGCGCTGCCCTACGGCGCCGACGAGGTGGCCGTCTTCAAGACGGCACTGCCCTTCGTCGACTCGGTCGCCGAGATCTTCGGGCCGCTACTCGCCGGCGTGCCGGCCGTGGTGGTGGCGAACGACGACGTCGCCGACACCGGACGCCTCATCGACACTCTCGCGATGCGCCGCGTGACCTGGATCGTGCTGGTGCCGTCGCTGCTGCGCGCCATCCTCGACCTGCCCGGCGGCGCGGCGCGCCGGCTCGGCGCCCTGCGCACCTGGATCGTCAGCGGCGAGGCTTGCACGGCCGAGCTGGTGGCGCGGTTCCGGGCCGAGCTGCCCGGTGCCCGGCTCGTCAACTTCTACGGCTCTTCGGAGGTCGCCGGCGACGTCACCGCCTTCGACACCGCCGGCATGGCGGTCGAGGACGCGCGCGCGCCGGTGCCCATCGGCCAGCCGATCGACCGCTCCGGCACCTACGTGCTCGACCGCCGCCGACGGCTGGTGCCGCAAGGGCTGCCGGGCGAACTCTACGTCACCGGCGACAATCTCGCGGACGGCTATCACGCCCGGCCGGGCCTCGACGCGGAGGCCTTCCTGGCGAACCCGTTCGGCGCGGGGCGGATGTTCCGCACGAAGGACTGGGCGCGCTGGAACGGCTCGGGCGAGATCGAATTCCTCGGCCGGCAGGACGGGCAGATCAAGATCCGCGGCATGCGGGTCGAGATCGGCGAGGTCGAGGCGGTGCTGCGCAGCCAGCCGGGGGCGGGCGACGCGGCCGTGCGGCCCGTGCCGGCGCCCGGCGGCGGGCTGGCGCTCGCGGCCTATTGGTGCGGCCCGGCCGAGCCGTCGGCGCTGGTCGAGGGCCTGCGCGCCACGCTCGCGGGGCACATGGTGCCGCAGCACTGGACGAGGCTGGGCGCGCTGCCGCTCCTGCCCAACGGCAAGATCGACCGACACGCCTTGCCCGATCCCGAGAGGACGCGCCTCGCGGATCGCGACGCCGACGCCGATGCGCGGCCCGCCGGCTATCTCGAAGGCCTGCTCCTGCCGGTCTGGGCGGCGGTGCTCGACCGGCCCGAGTCTTCCGTGCCCGCCACCGAGGACTTCTTCGCGCTCGGCGGCCATTCGCTGGCCGCGGCGCGCGCGGTGGCGGACATCGCGCTGTTGACGGGCATCAAGCTCCGCCTGCGACGGTTCTACGACGCCTCCAGCCTGCGCACCGTCGCCGCGCGGCTCGAGGAGGACCTCCTCGCCTCGGTGTCCCCGGCGGAACTGGAGCGGCTGATCGAAGAGGCTCGGCGAGAGCTCTCCGGGGAGACGAGGCGATGACGGCAGGATCCCTCCCCACGGCGTGGAGCGATCTGCCGCGCGAGCTTCGCGACGCCGTGCTCGCCAGGCTGCTCGCCCGGCGCCTGAGGGACGGCGCGGGGGCGGACGAGCCGGCGCTCATGCCCACAGATCGCAACGCGCCGGTGCCGGTGTCTCTCGAACAGGCCTTCATTTTGCGCCAGCAGACGCGGTACGGCGGGCGCGTGGCCTGGACGATCGCCGCGCCGCCGATCGTCTTCGACGACGTGGACGTCGATGCCGTCCGTCGGGCCGTGGCGGCGCTCGCCCGCCGGCACGACGTTCTGCACATGACGATCCGGGAGGAGAACGGACGCCTCGTGCAGCGGCTCGACCCCGATGCGCCCGCGCCGCTGGAACTCACGACGCTGCCGCTCATGGCGGCCGTGACGGGCGCCGAGGGCTGGGTGCGCCGGCGATACGAGACGATGCTCGCCCAACCCTTCGATGCCGTGACCGGACCGCTCTGGAGGGCCGAACTGATCAGCCGCGGCGGGCGCGGTGTCCTCCTCCTGTGCTTCTGCAGCCTCGTCGCCGATGGCGAGACGCTGCACCTGATCGACGCGGAGCTGCGCGCGCTCTACGCGGCCGAACGAGGCGGCGCGGCGTCCGAACCGCCGCGGCCGGCGCTCGACTATGCCGATTACGCGGCCGCGCAGGATCGGCTTCTGCGCGGGGCCCGCTTCGGCTCGGCGCTCGCGTGGTGGCACGAGCGCCTCGCCGGCGGCCCGCCCGGGGCCTGGGCGGACGGGCGCGAGGGCATCGGCCCCGCCCGCCTCTACGAGCAGGAGATCGGGGCCGGGACCGGCCGGGCGCTCGACGCCTTCGCCGCCGCGCGGCGCACGACGCCGCACGTGGTGCTGCTTGCCGAGTTCGCCGCGTTCCTGCGCGAGCTGGACGGGACCGACGACGTCTGGGTGGCGTCGGCGACGACGTCGCGACATCTTGCGGGAACGCAGAGCATGATCGGCACCTTCGCGCGGCTGCTGCCGCTGCGCCTTCGCGAGCCGGCAGCGGGCGATGCCCTCGATGGCGTCGGCGCGACGCTTCTCGAGGCCCTCGACCAGGAGCCGGTGCCGCATGTCCTCCTGCAGGAGATGCTGGAGGCGGCCCATCCGGCCGCTGCTTCGCCCTTCCGCTACATCTTCAACCATCGGCAGGTCGGCGAGAAGAGCGACAAGGGCGGCGAGGGCGACGTATCCTTCCGTCACGGACCCCGACACGCCGAGGCGCATCGCGAAGAACACGTCCTCCTGATGGTCCTGCAATCGGGCGAGCGGCGCGAGCTGCACTGGTATCTGCGAACGGATCGGTTCGGCCCGGCCGACGCGCAACGGCTGCTCACCGGCTTTCTCGCGGCGCTGCGCCGCAGGATCGGCATGCCGCCCGCCGCGGCGGGCGAGGCTGGCTGACGGTGTTCCTCGGCTTTCGAAACGACTTCCCAGCCGAGTTGGCGGCCACCCGGGCCAAGCGCCCGCACGGCACCGGGATCGAGCTGTGGCGGGTTGACGAGGCCCGCTTGGGCCGGAAAGCAAGATCACCCGCCGCTGGGCACGGCGCGGCACGAAGCCCTCGGCCCCGCACGACCCGCGCATCATGTGGGCGTATGTCTCTGGCGCCGTCTGCCCCATGAAGAGCAAGGGTGCCGGCCTTGTTCTGCGCTGCTGCGGCACCGCATCCATGAACCAGCACCTTGGCGGAGATCGTTCGCTGCCGATCCCGGCGGCCATGCCGTTCTGATCCTCGATCGCGTCGGCTGGCACATGACGCCGAAGCTCGTCGTGCCCGCCAACGTCACCCTCTCTTCCTGCCGCCGCGAGCGCCCGAACCGAACCCGGTCGAGAGCGTCTGGCAGTTCCTGCGCGACAACTGGCTCTCCCACCGCGTCTTCACCGACGACGACGACATCGTCGCCCACTGCTGCGAGGCCTGGAACAAGCTCGTCGA
Source organism: Aureimonas pseudogalii (assembly GCF_014196835.1). Taxonomy (GTDB): domain Bacteria; phylum Pseudomonadota; class Alphaproteobacteria; order Rhizobiales; family Rhizobiaceae; genus Aureimonas; species Aureimonas pseudogalii. Next base: position 583,122 of record NZ_JACIEK010000001.1, on the reverse strand, counting down.
GCCGCCTTGGAAAATCATCTTGATCGGTATGCGCGATCGGGCGCATCGGTCCTGATCAGCTCGCGTTGGCATGAAACTTCGATGGTGTGGAACGGCCCTTCGAGGCGGCATCGAAGGTGCCTATCTCGGCGATCCTCTCGCCGCGAGACAGAAGAACCCGCTCCATGGAGACGATCACCACCATCGGTCTGGACCTTGCCAGGTCGGTCTTCCAGGTTCACGCCATCACGCAGGAGGGCCGCGTCGGTGTTTGGAAGACGCTGCGGCGGTCTCAGGTGCTGGACTTCTTTCGCGCTCTCCCGCCCTGTCTCGTCGGACTCGAGGGCTCTGCCAGTGCCCATCACGGGGCCAACGCGATCGGCCAGTTCGGTCCTACGGTGCGGATGATGCCGGCGGCCTACGTCAAGCCTATGGGAAGCGCGACAAGGCCGACGCAGCCGATGCAGAGGCGATCTGCGAGGCGGTGACGCGCCCTACCATGCGCTTCTTGCCGATCAAGACGCCGAACAAGCAGGCCGCCTGCATGGTTCTGAAGATCCGAGAGCTGTTCGTGCGTCAGCGAACCCGGACATCGAACGCGATGCGCGCGCGCAGGGCCGAGCCCGGCATCACCGCCGCGACGGGCATGGCCAGCATCGACAAGCCGATCGCCATCCTGCGCGACGAGGCGGAGGGGCGACACCTCGATGTCGATCAGACCGTCCGTTGCGATGCGCCGATGAGCGCGTGACTTTGATTCAGGCGATCGACATGGTGGATCTCATCCTGGCCAGCGGTCCAGGACCGCGCTCACAGGCCGGACAGATGACGGCACCGTCCGACGGCGATTGACGGCGATTGACGGGGCGATCGCCTCGCAAACCGGGCCGTCCCACACAGGCAACGGAGCCCGCGAAAGAAGTCCAGCACCTGCGATAGCCGCAGCGCCCTTCGGACGATGACGTGGCCGTCTTGCATGATGGCGTGAACCCGGAGAACCGATCTGGCCCGGTTCAGACAGATGGTGATGATCTTTTCCGTGGAACGGTTCCTTCGGTCCCGCGGCGAGGGACCACCACGATCGGCATCTTCGATGCCCGCCTTGAAGGGGCGTTCCGCCACAAAATCGCGATCGCAGTGAGCCTTGGCGATCTGGAAGCGGTGGAATGGGCCCCTTGGGCCGGACGGGATCGCGAAAGTCTCTTTCTAGACCCGGCCCCGCATGCTCTTCAGCTCGCTCAGAACTCGGAGACCTGGCCCCAGGCGGCGGCCGTCAGTCGCGCGGGGTCGTAGGGGCGGGGATCGACGATCGGCGTGTCGCCCGTCACGAGATCGGCGGCGAGATGGCCTGCGCCCGTGCCGATGCCGAAGCCGTGGCCGCTGAAGCCGGCGGCGAGAACGAAGCCGGGCAGTGCTTCGATCGCGCCGATCGCGGGCACGCCGTCGGGTGTGGAGTCGATGAAACCCGCCCAACTCGCCTCGATCCGCGTCCCGCGAAGGGCGGGAAGAAGCGCTTGCGCGCGCCGGTGCGTCTCCGCCACCAGACGCGCGTCGGGTCGAGGGTCGAGGATGCGGCAGCGCTCCATCGGCGTCTGCGCGTCCAGGCGCCAACGCGCCGTCGTCTCGAAACCGGCGCGCCAGGCCGCCGCGCCGCCCGGCCGAAGCGAGCGCCAGCGGCGCGCGAACATCGGCACGAACTCGCGGGAGAAGAGGATCTTCTGCGGGCTCGGATCGACGCTTGCCCGGCCACTGATCGCCAGCGTGTGCCCGCCGTTCGCCCCACGCCGCGTCACCGAGATGTCCGCGGTGTGCAGCGCGTCGGGAAGGCCGTCGATGCCCGGCGAAACGCTGAGGATGGAGGAACGCACCGCCGATTGCGGAAAGCGGATGCCGAGCTGGCGGCAGAAGGAGGAGGCCCAGGCGCCGCCCGCCATGACGACGGCCTGAGTGCGGATCGTCCCGCGTTCGGTGACGACGCCGGACACGCGGCCGCCGCTCGTCTCCAGCCCGCGCGCGGCGCAGTCTTGCAGAACGGTTCCCCCGGCCTTCACGAGGCCGAGCGCGATGACGGGGGCGGCGCGCGAGGGATCGGCGACGCCGTCATGGGGCGAGAAGACGCCGCCCTTCCAGTCGCGGCCGGTCGCCGCCCCGCGCCGAGCGGCTTCTTGCGCATTCAGCATATGGGTCTCGACGCCGACGCCGCGGGCGAAATCACGCCACTTCGCCCAGGCCGCGATCTCCGCCTCGTTCTGGCTGAGATAGAGCAGGCCGCAACGGCGAAAGCCCGCGTCTTCGCCGATCTCCTCCGACAGCCTGTCCCAGAGATCGAGGCTGCGCGTGGCGAGCGGGAGTTCGCGCGCGTCGCGGTTCTGCTGGCGGCACCAGCCCCAGTTGCGGCTGGACTGTTCGGCGCCGATGCGGCCCTTTTCCAGAAGCGTGACCGAGATGCCCCGACGCGCGAGATAATAGGCGGTGGACACGCCGACGATCCCGCCGCCGATGACGACGACGTCCGAGGCGTCCGGCAATGCGGAGGCGGTCTGGATGGCGAGAAGGGGCGCAGGCATGGCGTTCTCCGGCTGACGCGTCCATTCTAGGGATCTCGGCGGAGAGGCACCTGCTGCAATGCACGCGGCGACGGCATAATCTGCCGGACCGACGATCGATCCGCATCCGATCCGCGTCGTTTCCTCTCTTGCGGTCGTTGCAGGTCAGGCCGTCCCGGAACTTTGCGAAGAGCTGGAATTCGGCATAAGATATCGGCCGAACGGGATCGGCCCGTGTTCGACGAGGTCCCCGATGAAGCTCGACCGCATCGACGTGAAGATCCTCTACGAACTGCAGAAGAACGGCCGCATCACCAACGTGGAGCTGGCCGATCTGGTCAGCCTCTCGCCGAGCCCCTGCCTGATGCGCGTGAAGAAGCTGCAGGAGGCCGGGTTCATCGCCGGCTATTCCGCGCAGATCAACGTCGCCAAGCTCGGACAGACCTTCACGGTCTTCACCGAGGTCACCCTCAAGAACCATCGGCAGATCGACTTCGCCCGCTTCCTCGCCGTCGCGCAGAAGGAGGATTCGGTGATGGAGTGCCACCTCGTCTCCGGCGGCTACGACTATCTCATCAAGTTCGTGGCGAGCGGCATCACCGAATATCAGGAGACGATGGAGCGCCTGATCGACATGGAGATCGGGATCGACAAGTATTTCAGCTTCGTCGTCCTCAAGACCCCGATCGCCAAGACGTACATGCCTTTGACGAGCCTGTTCCCGATGTGACTTCCCCGCAGGGGAGGGGGCGGCGCCGTTCGGGTCAGGACTTCGTCTTGCCGAGGAAGCTCGCGGCTTCGGGGTCGAGATGGAGGCGGTCGAGCCAGGTCGGGTCGAGCCTAGGCGTCGATTGGTGCAGGAGGCGCGAGTACGGATGGCCCTCGCGCGCACCGAAGGCGTCCGGCCCCAGCTCCTCGATCTTCTCGCCGGCATACATCACCGCGATCCGGTCGCAGATCGAGCGCACCATCGACAGATCGTGGCTGATGAAGATGTAGGACAGGCCGAGATCGCGCTGCAGCTGCTTGAGGAGCTCCATGATCGCGGCGGCGACCACGGTGTCGAGCGCCGAAGTGATCTCGTCGCAGATGATGAGATCGGGCTCGGCAGCCAAGGCGCGCGCAAGGTTGACCCGCTGCTTCTGGCCGCCGGAGAGTTCGGCCGGCAGCCGGTGTTTCAAGGCGCGGGGCAGGCGCACCATGTCGAGAAGCTCGTCGAGCCGCGCTTCGCGCGCCCGGCCGCGCAGGCCGTGGTAGAAGGCCAGCGGCCGGCCGAGAATGTCGCCGATCGACTTGGCCGGGTTCAGCGCGGTGTCGGCCAGCTGGAACACGATCTGGAGCCGGCGCATGTCCTCGCGCGAGCGGGCGGCAAGGTCGCGGCCGAGCGGGCGTCCGTTCATGACAACGCTGCCGGCAAAGGGCGGGATGATGCCGGCGATGACGCGGGCGAGCGTGGACTTGCCGCAGCCCGATTCGCCGACGATGCCGAAATTCGTGCCGCGCGCGATGGTCATGTTCACCGAGCGCAACGCCACGATCCGAGGCTGTCCGTTCGGCTGGATCGGGCCGAAGCCTGCGGAGAGATTGCGGACGTCGAGAATGTCCGTCTGATCGCCCAGCGGTTCGACAGCCCGCTCCGTGCGCGGCGCGTGCTCGAACGCCGCCAGAAGCTCGCGCGTATAAGCATGGGCCGGCGCCTCGATGATCCCCGTCGTCGTGCCGCTTTCCTGCACCATGCCGTCGCGCAGCACGACGATGCGGTCGGCGATCTGCGCGACCACGGCGAGGTCGTGGCTGACATAGACGCCGGCCATGCCCTTGGCCTTCATCACGGACTTGAAGACCCGCAGCACCTCGATCTGCGTCGTCACGTCGAGCGCCGTCGTCGGTTCGTCGAAGATGACGAGCCTGGGATCGCCGATCAGCGCCATGGCGGCCGCGAGCCGCTGCAGCTGGCCGCCGGATACTTCGTGCGGGTAGCGCGCGCCGATCGTCTCGGGGTTCGGCAGGGCGAGGGCGCGAAAGAGATCCACCGCCTTCCGGCGGGCCTGCGCATCCGGCATGAGATCGTGGATGCGTGCGACCTCGACCACCTGGTCCATGACGGTGCGGGCCGGATTGAAGGCCGCCGCGGCGCTTTGGGGGATGTAGGCGACATCGCGCCCCCGCATCCGCGCCCGGGCGCGCTCGCAGATCGCGGCCATGTCGGTTCCGCCGACGCTGACGGCACCGCCGGAGATGCGGCAGCCGGGACGCGCATAGCCCATCAGCGTCAGCGCGATCGTCGTCTTGCCCGATCCGCTCTCGCCGATCAGAGCGACGATCTCGCCGTCGGCGACGTCGAGGTCGATGCCGCGGATGATCTCCACGGTTCGGCCGCTGTCGGTCTTGGCTTCGACGGTGAGGCCGCGGATCTCGACGAGGTTCGCCATCATGCGCTCCGATCGCGGATCTTGCGGGGAAGGTTGTCGATCAGAAGGTTGACGCTGATCGTGAGGCTCGCGATCGCGAGCGACGGGACGATCACGGCCGGTGCGCCGAAGGGCAGGCCGCCGATGTTCTCGCGTACCAGCGCGCCCCAGTCCGCATAGGGCGGCTGCACGCCGAGGCCCAGAAACGAGAGGCCCGACAGGAGCAGCACGACGAAGACGAAGCGCAGGCCGAGATCGGCGAGAACCGGGCCGACGATGTTGGGCAGGATCTCCGCGCCGATGAGGTAGAGCGTGCGCTCGCCCCGCGCCTTGGCGACGGTGACGAAGTCCATCGCGTTGACGTTGACCGCCAGCGCCCGCGCGAAGCGGTAGGCGCCGGGCGTGTAGATGACGGCGAGCGTTCCGACGAGGACGGGAATCGAGGAACCGATGCCGGACACCACAACGAGGCCGAAGAGCTTGCTCGGGATCGAGTTCAGCGCATCGAGAAAACGGCTGAGACAGGTGTCGAACCATCCGCCCGTGACCGCCGCCGCCATGCCGAGCGCGACGCCGGTGAAGCAGGCGAGGGCGACGGCGGCGAGCGAGATGCCGACCGTGTAGCGCGCCCCCATCAGGATGCGCGAGAGCATGTCGCGGCCAAGATAGTCGGTGCCGAGCCGGAAGGCCTCGCTCATCGGGCCGAAATAGTCGAAATCGACGATCTCGCCTGCGGGATAGGGCACGAGGAGGGGCGCGAGGATGGCGACGAGCGCCCAGACGAGGATGACGGCGAGGCCGATCATGCCGACGACCGGGAAATGGTGGCCGGGGCCTTTGCGGCGCTGCGGGGCGGCGGTGACGACGGTCATCGGCGGAGCCTCGGGTTGGCGGCGATGGCGACGAGATCGGCCGTCGTGATGAGCGTGAGATAGCCGAGGCAGAAGATCATCGCGCAGGTCTGGATCAGCGGCAGGTCGCGCGTGGCCACCGCGTCCACCATCAGCTTGGCGATGCCGGGATAGTTGAAGATCGTCTCGACGATGATGACGCCGCCGAGAAGATAGGACAGCGACAGCGCCACCGCGTTGACGACGGGCCCGAGCGCGTTCGGCAGGGCATGGCGCAGCACCATGCGCGAGCGGGAGGCGCCCTTCAGCAGCGCCATCTCCACGTAGGGCGCCTTCAGCGTCTCGATGACGGCGGCGCGCGTCATGCGGATCATCTGGGCCGAGATGACGAAGGCGAGCGTGATCACGGGCATGGCGAAGACCCGCAGCAACTCGCCGAAGGAGCGGACCTCGTTGGCGAAGGCGAGCGCCGGCAGCCATTTCAGGTAGACCGCGAAGACGAGGACGGCGGAGGTCGCCACCATGAATTCCGGGATCGAGATCAGTCCGACGACGAGCGTCGTCACGATCCGGTCGTAGAGCGAGCCCTTGAGAACCGCCGTCGTGATGCCGAGCGCGAGCGCGATGGGAACGGACACGAGGCTGGTGACGGCGGCGAGCTTCAACGTGTTGGCGAGGCGACCGCCGATGAGCTGGGCGACGGGCATGTTCGAGGAATAGGACATGCCGAGATCGCCGGACAGAAGCCCGAGCAGCCAGCGCCCGAAGCGCAGGATGGCGGGATCCTCGAGATGCATGGCGGTGCGAAGGCCCGCGACGGCTTCCGGCGTCGCGGACTGCCCGAGCAGGATCTCCGCGACGTCTCCGGGCAGGAGTTCGGTGGCGAAGAAGATGGTGAAGGCGACCACGAGAAGCGTGACCAGCGCGATGCCGAGCCGGCCGAGCATGAGCGGCAGAAGTCTGGACGTCATGCTCGGGCTCCTTCGTTACAATCGCTGATCGCTGCATCCTCGATCGGACGGCCGGGGGAGGATCTTGCCCCCGGCCGCCATGGATCTCGGTCTCGGCTCAGGCTTCGAGCCAGACGTGTTCGGCAAAGGCGTAGCCCATCTGGCCGCCGAGCGGGTTCGGCTGCAGGCCCTTCAGCTTGGCAGACAGCGCGTCGACGTTGGACAGGAAGGCCGGGATGATCGTGCCGGCCTCGTTGGCGATCATGCCCTGCATCTCGCCGTACATCTGTTTGCGCTTGGCCTGGTCGAGCGAGCCGCGCGCTTCGAGCAGCATCTTGTCGAACTTCGGCGAGGCGTACTTGCTCTCGTTCCACGGCGCGTCGGACGCGTAGAGGAGCGAGAAGAGGATGTCCGGCGTCGGGCGGGGGTTGATGTTGCCGAAGTGGACCGGCGCCTTCAGCCAGTAGTTCGACCAGTAGCCGTCGGAGGGCACGCGCTGGACGTCGAGCTTCATGCCGACCTCGGCACCGGCGGCCTGGACGATCATCGCCATGTCGATCGAGGAATTGGCGGCTTCCGAGGCGACGATCGGGATGGACGATCCAAGAAGGCCGGCCTTCTCGAAGAGCGACTTGGCGCGCTCGGGATCGAAGGCCTTCGCCTTGACCTCGGGATTGTAGAAGGCCGAGGCCGGCGAGATCGGCTGGTCGTTGCCGATTTCGGCGAGGCCGCGCATGACCGACCTCTGGATCTGCTCGCGATTGACGAGATACTTCATGCCCTCGATGAAGCCCGCCTTCTCGCCGGGGCTCATGTCGAGGCGCATGTTCAAGTTGGTGTAGTTGCCCGAGGTCGTCTTCGACAGGGCGACGCCCGACTGGCTTTCGACGAGACGCATCGAGCGCGGATTGATCGAGGCGGCGAACTGGATGTCGCCCGAGAGCAGCGCGTTGACACGGGCTGTGTCGTCGGGAATCGCGAAATACTCGAAGCTGTCGAGATAGGGGCCGGTCTCCTTCCAGTAGTTGGCGTTCCTGACCGCGACCGAGCGCACGCCCGGCTCGAAGACCTCGCAGACGAAGGCGCCGGTGCCGTTGGCCTTGGCGAAATCGGTCGTGCCGTCCGCGATGATCATGAAATGGTTCATGGCGAGGATGGTGGGAAGGTCGGCGTTCGGCGCGGCGAGCGTGATCTCGACCGTGCCGGAATCCACCGCCTTGATGCCGGTCATCTGCTTGGCGATCGTGTTCACCTTGGAGCCGACGGCCGGGTCGAGATGGCGGTTCAGCGAGTAGACGACGTCGGCGGCCTCCAGCGTCTTGCCGTTGTGGAAGGTGACGCCCTTGCGCAGCTTGACGGTCCAGACCTTGGCGTCGGCGCTCTCGATGCTTTCGGCCAGTTCCATCTGCAGGACGTCGCCGTCGGCGAGGAAGGTCAGGCGGTTGTAGAAGGCGCAACAGCGCACGTAGTCGGTGGAAAGCGAGGCTTTGGCCGGATCGAGCGTGTCGGCCGTGGAGGCCGAGAAGCCGGCCGCCTTGATCGAGCCGCCCGAAACGGGGGTCGCCGCGAGCGCGGTCTCGGCGCGCCCGAGGATCAGACCGCCGGCCGCGATGCCGATGCCGCCGAGCATCATCATCTGCAGGAGTTCGCGGCGGTTGGCGCCGCGCTTGATGGCGTTCTCGACCATGGCGTCGTCGCCCCGGGTCCAGTTGGTGAAGCGGCCGTCGGTCATCTCGTTCCCCTTGCGTTGACGTTGGTGATGCGACGGTTCGGCCCGCGCCTTGCGGAGAACCGGACCGGTGGCGTTTTCCGAGGCGCCGTCCCGTGCAGACGCCTCGTTTGACAAGGAGTGTGGCAGACTGCCGCCGCCTGAAAGTTGGAAGAACGGGCATCCCGCAGCAGAAAATTGCGAATTGCGAGGGCAGGGCGACACCTGCCGAAGTCTTGAGCAGACTTGTCAAGCCAGCCTGATCGTGGCGTCACGCCATGGCGGCGCGCACGTCCGGGTCGTCCAGGGTCTCGTCGAGCACGAGGCGCGTGCGCTCGACGATCGCGTCGATCTCCTCGTCCGTGCAGCAGAGCGGCGGGGCATAGCCGAGGATGCCGTTGCCGAAGGCGCGGATCACGAGGCCTTGGTTCCAGGCGCGGTCGAAGATGCGGCGCGCGGTGTCGGCGGCCGCAGGGAGCGGTGTCTTCGCCGCCTTGTCGGTCACGAGCTCGACGGCGGCCAGCATGCCGCGCCCGCGAACCTCGCCGACGAGGGGATGGTCGCCAAGACCGTTCAAGCCCTTCATCAACCGCGCGCCCGCGCGACGGCCGTTGTCGAGAAGCCCGTCCTCGTAGAGCCGCAGCACTTCGAGGCCGACGGCCGCGCTGACGGGGTGGGCGGAATAGGTCGTGCCGTGGCCGACGGCCGCGTTTCCGGCCCCGTCCGCGATCGTGTCGTAGACCTTGTCGGAGAGAAACACCGCACCCATCGGCACGTAGCCGGAGGTCAGGCCCTTGGCGACCGTCATGAGGTCCGGCACGATGTCGTCCTCGGTCGAGGCGAAGAGCGGTCCGGTGCGGCCGAAGCCGGTGATGACCTCGTCGGCGACGAAGAGAATGTCGAGCGCGGCGCAGAGATCGCGCATCGCCTTCATCCAGCCTCTCGGCGGCACGATGACGCCGCCGGACCCCTGGATCGGCTCGGCATAGAAGGCCGCCACGCGCTCGGGCCCGCCGACCGCCTCGACCTTGGCCTTCAGCGCCTGCAGCGACGCCGCGATGATCGCGGCGTCGTCGGTGCCGACCGGGTTGCGATAGGGATAGGCGGAGGGGATCTTGTGCTGCCAGTCGAAGGGCGCGCCGAAATGGGCATGGAAGATCGGGATCGCGGTGAGGCCGGCGCCGACCGTCGAGGAGCCGTGATAGCCCTGCTCGATCGAGATGAACTGGTCCTTCTCCGGCTTGCCGCGCACCGTCTGATAGTAGCGGATGAGGCGAACCGTCGTGTCCACCGCGTCGGAGCCGCCGAGCGTGAAGTAGACGTGGTTGAGATCGCCCGGCGCGCGCTCGGCGAGCTCGGCGGCCAGCCGGATGGCGGACTCCGAGCCGAGGCCGAAATAGGCGGTGGCATAGGGCAGCTCGCGCATCTGCCTGGCGGCGGCCTCGACGATGCTCTCGTGCCCGTAGCCGGCATTGACGCACCAGAGGCCGGCGAAGCCGTCGATCAGCGGACGCCCGGCCGCGTCGAAGACGGTCGCGCCCTTGGCGGAGGTGATGACGCGCACGCCGTTCCTCTCGTGCTGGCGATAGGAGGCGACGGGATGGACGAGATGGGCGCGGTCGAGCGCCACGAGAGAATTGTTCAGCATCATGGACTCCGAAATCAACCGAGGGCTTGGCTGGCAAGGGCGAAGGTCCGGACGTCGCGCAGCCCGGGCGAGGCCGTGCCGCCGCGTTGCATGACGATGCCGCCGCCGACGGGGGGAAGGCCATGTTCGGCGAGGAAAGGCGCAAGGCCTCGTTCCACGGGCGTGTCCACCCGGAGAAACGCGCCCGCGCGCTCGGCGAAGAGGAAGCCGAGCAGCGCTTTGGCATCCGCGGCCGATCGCGCGACGACCGGCCCCGCGACCTCGCCGCGGCCGAAGGGGCGCAGCGCGGCGAAGCCCTCGATGCGCCCCTCGCGCCTCAGGACGGCGAAGCGGCCGTCGCGCGCGAGGTGGGAGAAGAGCGCGCGGCGATCGAGCCCCGTCGCCTCGGCATCGAGCGTGGCGAGAGTGTCCTCCATGTCGGCGCCGGCGAAGGCGATGTCCGCGGAGGGATCGGCGGCGGGCGCGATGACGATGCCCTGATGCTGGCCGATCTCGCCGATCGCGGCGAAGCCGAGCTTTTCGTAGAGCGGGCGTCCGTCCTGCGTCGCGGTCAGCCGGCAGGGGCGCGTGCCTGCCGCCGTGATCGCACCGTTCATCAGCCGCCGGCCGAGACCCCGGCCGCGCATCGCCTTGTCGACGATCACCATGTTCACCGCCGCGCCCGTGTCCCCGAAGGGCGTGGCGAGCGCGGTGCCGACGATGCGCTCGCCGACGCGCGCGACGATGCCCCGGCTCAAGGACAGGACGAGCGCCCAGTCCTCCCGCCGATGCGGCCAGCCTTCGGCCCGCGACAGGTCCACGGCCGCATCGAGATGCTCGTCCTGGAAGTCGATGAGTTCGATCTCGGTCGCCTGCATGCGCCCGGTCCTCGCTGTTGGTTCGGTCGAGGAAAGACTAGCCCGGCGCACCGAGCGGAAACCGCCGAGCTTCTGGCAGGCGCGCAATCTTGCGCTGTACCGGTCGCGACGCACCGCATCTTATGCCGGGGTGGGGATGAGGGTTGCCACGGGACGCTCACCGTCCTGCATCGGGCCCACCGCCCACCGCCCACCGCCCACCGCCGCAAACTCTGCGGCGGGCATCCCGCGATACACAACAATCTGCTTCGGCAGCCCCGATTGCGGTGATTGGCGCTGATCGCGCGGCCTTAAGCTCGACGCATCATCCAAGCCCCGGCGACGAGGGGCAGCGCCGCGAGAGAGCCATGACCCACTTTCGTCCGAAGTTCATCACCTTCGACTGCTACGGCACGCTCACCCATTTCCAGATGGCCGAGGGCGCGCGCATGACGTTCTGTGCCGGTCTCGACGAGCCGACGACGCTGGACGTCATCCGGAGCTTCGCGGCCTTCCGCCTCGACGAGATCCTCGGCGCCTGGAAGCCCTATGCCGAGGTGGTCCACAACGCGGTCGAGCGCACCTGCAAGCGCCACGGCCTCGCCTTTCGGCCGGAGGACGCCCGCGCGATCTACGAGAGCGTGCCGACCTGGGGACCGCATCCCGACGTGCCGGCCGGGCTCGCCAAGGTCGCCAAGGAGATCCCGCTGGTGATCCTCTCGAACGCCATGGACAGCCAGATCCACGCCAACGTGGAGAAGCTCGGCGCGCCCTTCCACGCCGTCTACACGGCCGAGCAGGCCAACGCTTACAAGCCGCGCTTCCAGGCCTTCGAATACATGTTCGACATGCTGGGCTGCGGGCCGGAGGACATTCTCCACTGCTCCTCGTCCTTCCGCTACGACCTCATGTCGGCGCACGACCTGCGCATCACGAACAAGGTCTGGGTCAATCGCGGCCACGAGCCGGCGAACCCCTCCTACGGCTATGTCGAGATCCCCGACATTTCCGGTCTGCCCGGCGTCGTCGGGCTCTGAGGGACCGTCCCGTGCGCCTTGCATCCTACTGGCACGAGACCGCGACGCCTTTCGCGGGCGCTGCGACAGGACCGGCGGAGGGCCACTACGACGTCGCCGTCGTCGGCGGCGGCTTCACCGGGCTTGCCGCCGCGCGCCGACTGGCGATGGAAGGCTCGCGCGTCGTCGTGTTCGAGGCGAAGACGATCGGCGCGGGCGCGTCCGGGCGCAACGGCGGGCAGGTCAACAACGGCCTCGCCCATTCCTATCTCGCCGCCAAGGTCGATCTCGGCCCCGAGCGTGCCAAGATGCTCTATCGCGCCTTCGATGCGGCGGTGGACACGGTGGAGCGCATCACCGCGGAGGAAGGGATCGACTGCGCCTTTCGCCGATCGGGCAAGCTGAAGCTCGCCTCCAAGCCGGGGCATTTCGAGGCGCTCGCCCGCAACTTCGACGCGCTTCATGCCGAGGTCGATCCCGACACGGCGCTGCTGACGGCGGGCGAACTTTCCGGCGAGATCGGCTCGTCCGATTTTCACGGCGCCATGCTCTCGAGGAAGAGCGCCATGATGCATATGGGCCGCTTCGTCGCGGGCCTCGCCGATGCCGCAAGCCGCCATGGCGCGGCGATCTTCGAGAACGCGCCCGTCACGGCGCGCTCGCGCACGAACGGGCGGCACGACCTCGCGACGCCGAAGGGCAGGGTCACGGCGGATGCGGTTCTGGTGGCGACGGGCGCCTATACGCAAGGCCCCTTCGATCATTTTCGGCGCCGCATCGTGCCGGTCGGCAGCTACATCCTGGCGACCCGGCCCCTGACGAAGCCGGAGATCGCCGCGACCGTTCCGGGGAACAGGACCTACGTGACCTCGCTCAACCTCGGCAACTATTTCCGCCTCGCGCCGGACGATCGCCTGATCTTCGGCGGCCGAGCGCGCTTCTCCGCGCGATCCGATCCCAAAGCCGACGAAACGAGCGGCGCGATCCTGAACAGCCGCCTCGCCGAGATGTTCCCGCATCTGGCGGGCGCGGCGATCGACTATTGCTGGGGCGGCATGGTCGACATGACCAAGGACCGCTTTCCCCGCGCGGGCGAGGCGGACGGCGTCTTCTTCGCCATGGGCTATTCGGGGCACGGCACGCAGATGTCGGTCCATATGGGCGAGGTCATGGCCGACGTGATGCTCGGCCGCGCCGACCGCAACCCCGTCTCCGGCCTCGAATGGCCCGCGATCCCCGGCCATGGCGGCAAGCCCTGGTTCCTGCCGATGGTGGGCTTCTACTACAAGATGCTGGACCGGTTTCAGTAAGGCGGGGAAGACCCATGTCGAGAGGGGCGGGCGCCGAAGGGCGCGCCGTCCTTTTTTCGTTGCGGTCAGCCGAGCCCGCCGATGTGGAAGCTCTTGGTTTCCAGATACTCCTCGATGCCGCATTCCGCGCCCTCGCGCCCGAGGCCGGACTGCTTGACGCCGCCGAAGGGTGCGACCTCGGTTGGAGATCGCGCCGGTGTTCAAGCCCACCATGCCGACCTCCAGCGCCTCCGCCACGCGCCAGGAGCGCTTGAGGCTCTCGGTGTAGAAATAGGCGGCGAGGCCGAAGGGCGTGCCGTTGGCGAGCGCGATGGCCTCGGCCTCGGTCTCGAAGCGGAAGAGCGGGGCGACCGGCCCGAACGTTTCCTCGTCGGCCAGGTCCATCTCGGCCGTCGCACCGCCCAGAACGATCGGCGCGACATACTGCCCGCCCTCCGGCATGCCGGCCGGGCGCTGCGACAGGACGCGCGCGCCCTTGGCGAGGGCGTCCGCGACGTGGCGCTCGATCTTCTGCAGCGCGGCCGGGTTGATCATCGGCCCGATATCGACGCCCTCCACCGTGCCGGGGCCGACCTTCATGGCCGACACGCGCGCGGACAGCTTCTCGGCGAAGGCGTCGTAGATGCCGGACTGCACGAGGATGCGATTGGCGCAGACGCAGGTCTGGCCGCCGTTACGGAACTTCGAGACGATGGCGCCCTCCACCGCGAGGTCGAGATCGGCGTCGTCGAAGACGATGAAGGCCGCGTTGCCGCCGAGCTCCAGGCTGAGCCGCTTGATCGTGTCCGCCGACTGGCGCATGAGCAGCGCGCCGACCTTGGTCGAGCCGGTGAAGGACAGCTTGCGCACGGTCGGGCTGGCCGTCAGCTCCGCCCCGATGGCGGCGGGCATGCCGGTGACGATGTTGACGACGCCGGCCGGAAGCCCCGCGCGCTCCGCCAGCACGCCGAGCGCGAGCGCGGAATAGGGCGTGAAGTCGGACGGCTTGATGACGACGGTGCAGCCGGCCGCGAGCGCGGGCGCGACCTTGCGGGTGATCATCGCGGTCGGAAAGTTCCACGGCGTTATGATGGCGCAGACGCCCACCGGCTCCTTCAGGACGAGGATGCGCCGGTCGGCGGTCGGCGAGGGGATGGTCGCGCCGCCGATGCGCCGCGCGTCTTGCGCGAACCACTTCACGAAGGCCGCGCCGTAGCGGATCTCGCCGCGCGCCTCGGAGAGCGGCTTGCCCTGCTCGGTGGTGAGGATCAGCGCGAGATCCTCCAGATGCTCCAGCATCAGGTCGTGCCAGCGCTCCAGCAGGCCCGCGCGCTCGGCATGGGTGCGGGCCCGCCAGGGCCGGAAGGCGGCGTCCGCGGCCTCGATCGCGCGGCGCGTGTCGGCCGCGCCCGCATCCGGCACGGTGCCGATGGCACGGCCCGTCGCGGGGTCCGCGACCTCGATCGTCGCGCCGTCCGAGGCTGCGCTCCAGTCGCCGCCGATGAGTTGGGCTTGGCGGAAGAGGTCCTTGCGGCCGAGTCCGTCCATGGTGGTTCTCTCCTGAAAGGTCAGTCCAGCGCTTCGAGCACCGCAGCCGTGATGGCGTCCGTCCGGTCACGGCCGGGCACGGTGCCGATGCCGCGTGCGGTCGTGGCTTCGAGCGCCGTCATGACGCGCGCGGCGGCGTCTCGTTCGCCGAGATGCTCCAGCATCATCGCGCCCGACCAGATGGTCGCCATCGGATTGGCGATGCCGAGATGCGCGATGTCGGGCGCCGAGCCGTGGACGGGCTCGAACATCGAGGGGCTCTTGCGCGTCGGGTCGATGTTGGCGGAAGCCGCGAAACCGAGGCCGCCCTGGATGGCCGCGCCGAGATCGGTGAGGATGTCGCCGAAGAGGTTGGAGGCGACGACCACGTCCAGCGTCTGCGGCGCCATGACCATGCGCGCGGCCATGGCGTCGATGTGGTAGCTCGTGACCTCAACGGCCGGGTACTCGCCCGAAAGCTGGGCGGTGATCTCGTCCCAGAACACCATCGAGTGCTTCTGCGCGTTGGACTTGGTGACGGAGGCGAGCTTGCCGCGCCGCTCCGTGGCCCGCTCGAAGGCGAAGCGCAGGATGCGCTCGACGCCGGTGCGCGTGAAGATCGAGGTCTCGACCGCCACCTCGTCCGCCGTTCCCTGGTGGACGCGCCCGCCGGCGCCCGAATATTCGCCTTCGGTGTTCTCGCGGATGCAGAGAAGGTCGAAGCCGCCCTCGCGCAAAGGGCCTTCGACGCCGGGAAGGAGGCGATGCGGCCGCACGTTCGCGTATTGCACGAAGGCCTTGCGGATGGGCAGGAGGAGGCCGTGGAGCGAGACGGAGTCGGGCACCTCGGCGGGCCAGCCGACCGCGCCGAGCAGGATCGCGTCGAAGCCGCGCAACGTCTCGATGCCGTCGGCCGGCATCATCGCGCCGGTCTCCTTGTAGAAGGCGCAGGACCAGGGAAAGGTCTGGCTTTCCAGCGCGAAGCCGGACGACGCGGCGGCCTTGTCGAGAACGGCCGAGGCGGCATCCAGCACCGCCGTGCCGATGCCGTCGCCGGGAATGCGCGCGATGCGGTGGGTCTTCATGGGGTGCTCCTCACAGGCCGATCAGGACGCTCTTGGAGCGCCGGTTGGCATGATAGGCCTCGCGGCCGAGATCCTTGCCGATGCCGCTCTGCTTGTAGCCGCCCGTCGGCAGGATGTGATCCCGCGAGCGGCCGAAGCGGTTGACCCAGACCGTGCCGGCCTGCAGCTTTCGCGTGAGGCGCAGGGCGCGCGAGAGGTCGCGGGTGAAGAGACCGGCGGCGAGGCCGTAGGTCGGATGATCGGCCAGCGCCAACGCCTCCTCCTCGGTGCGGAAGGTCTGGAGCGTCAGGACCGGGCCGAAGATCTCCTCGGTCAGCGCGGGCGATGTCGCCTCCAGCCCGCCGAGCAGCGTCGGGGCGTAGAAGTAGCCTTCGCGCTCGAGGCGCGTTCCGCCGCAGAGGGACTGGGCGCCGGCCGCGACGGAGGCGTCCACGAGGGCTTCGATCCGTGCGATCTGCCGCTCCGAGATGATCGGCGAATACTGCGTGCGCGCGTCCCAGGTCGGACCCGGCCGGATCGCCGCCATATGCCGCCGGATCTCGGCGACCAGCGCCTCGGCGACGCTCTCCTCCACGATCAGCCGCGTGCCGGCGACGCAGGCCTGTCCGGCGTTGGAGAGGACGCCCCCCGCCACCGCCTGAGCGGCCTTGGCGAGGTCGGCATCGGCGAAGACGACCTGCGGGCTCTTGCCGCCGAGCTCCAGCGTCATCGGCTTGACGCCGGTGCGCGCGACGTTCGCCATGATCGCCGAGCCTGCCGCCGTAGAGCCGGTGAAACTGACCTTGCCGATGCCGGCATGGCCGGTGATGGCGCTGCCCGTGGTCGGTCCGTCGCCGAGGACGATGTTGACGAGGCCGGGGGGAAGGCCCGCCTCCACCGACAGCTCGGCCAGCCGCAGCGTCGAGAAGGGCGTCATTTCCGAGGGCTTCAGCACCACGGCATTGCCGGCGGCGAGCGCCGGCCCGAGCTTCCAGCCCGCCATGGACAGCGGGAAGTTCCAGGGCGTGATTGCGCCGACGACGCCGTAGGGTTCGCTCATGACCATGCCGAGGCTGTTCTCGTCGGTCGGCACCAGCGCGTCGCATTCCTTGTCGGCGAATTCGGCGAAGAAGCGGATCTGCTCGGCCGTCACCGCGATGTCGCCGGCGACGAGTTGGCCGACCGGCCGCGTGGAGGACAGCGCTTCCAGCTGCGCGAGCGGCTCGGCGTTCACCTCGATCAGATCGGCCCAGCGCTGGAGCGCGCGCGTGCGCTCGCGCGGACGAACCTCGTCCCAGCCGCTGTCGCGAAGCGCCTTCTCGCCGGCCGCCACCGCCTCGTCCACCAGCGCGCCGTCCGCGACGGGGCAGGCGGCATAGGCGACGCCGTCCGAGGGGCGGTGCATGGGAATGACGCCCTCGGCCGGCACGAGCCGCCCGCCGATGAAATGGCCATGCGGCAGAGCGATGCTGTCGGGGTCGAAGGAGAGTGTCATGGACGATCCTGCGGACGGGTTCGGCATCGAGGATAGCGCCCGCCCCGGCGCAGCTTCCGCTCTTCGGCGAGGGGACACGAGGGTTTCGCCTCGTTTGCCTGAAGTCGCGCGGTGGATTGTGTCGCGTCCGGCCGCTCAGTAGACGGTGACGTAGATCTTCTTGACCGTCTCGATCGTGCGCCAGATGCCGGTGAAGCCGGGCTTCATCACGAACATATCGCCCGCCTGGAAGCGGCGGGGCTCGTGGCCGTCCTCGACGAGCTCGATGACGCCCTCCAGGATGTGGCAATATTCGAAGCTCTCGCCCTTGATCGAGCGCGTCTCGCCCGGCGTCGCCTGCCAGACGCCGGTGTGCGTGCGCTCGCCCTGCGAGACGTCCTGCGCCCAGGTCCTGAAGCTGGGATCGCCGGAGATCAGCCGTTCCGGCATGGCCTTCGATTCCCGAGGCGCGGTCGTCGGATCGGTATCGATGGTGAGGAGAAGCGACATGGAACGGATCCTTCGAAGGCTCGGCTTCAATAGAAGCGGACGGGATCGACGAGGCCGATCGGGTCGAGCCCGGCCTCGTGGCGGCGGATGTTGTCGATGACGGCCCGGGCCGCCGTGACGGGCTGCGTGACGCTCGCCACATGCGGCGTCAGGATCACGCAGGGATGGCGCCAGAGCGGATGCCCGGCCGGCAGCGGCTCGGGGTCGGTGACGTCGAGCATGGCGGCGGAAAGCCGTCCCCCGTTGAGCGCGGCGAGAAGCGCCGGGGTGTCGAGATGGCCGCCACGCCCGGCATGGACGAGGCCTGCGCCCTCGGGCAGCGCGGCGAAGAGGTCGGCGCCCAGAATGCCGCGCGTTTCCGGCGTCAACGGCAGAAGGCAGACGAGAATGTCGGTCCGCGCGAGGAAGCCGGGCAGGCCGGCCGGACCGGCGAAGCATTCGACACCCGCGATCTCGCGCGGCGTCCGGCTCCAGCCGGCCAGCGGAAAGCCGAAGGGCTTCAGCCGCTCGATGACGGCCAGCCCGAGCTGGCCGAGACCGAGCAGGCCGACGCGGCGCTCTCCCGCCTGACGGGCGGGACGGGCCGCCCATTCGGCGCGGTTCTGCTGGCGAAGATAGGCCGGCAGATCCCGGTGGAGGGCGAGCACGCCGAGCGTCGCATATTCCTGCATCATGCGCACGATCCCGTCCTCGACCATGCGCACGAGCTTCACGCCGGGTGGCAGGAGCGCACCGCTGAACTGTTCGATGCCGGCCCCGATGGAGAAGAGGATTTCGAGGTTCCGGTAGCGCGCGATGTCCTCCGGCGCCTTCCAGGTGATGAGGTAGCGCACCGTCTCCGGATCGACGCCGGCTGCCCCTTGCGCGAAGGGAAGATCCGGCAGCGCGACGGCGAACTCGTCGGCGAAGATCGCGCCGCGCGCGGCGTCGGAGTTGAAGAGAAAGGTCATGCGCAGAGCCGTTCGCCGAACGCCTCGACGAGGGCGACGGCCGCCGCGAGTTCTCCCGCCTCGATATATTCGTCGGCCTTGTGCGCCCGTGCGATGTCGCCCGGCCCACAGATGATCGAGGCAATGCCCGCCGCCTGATAGAGCCCGGCCTCCGTGCCGTAGCTGACGGCGGCGAGCGGAACCTTGCCCGTGAGGTCTTCCAGCAGGCGGGCGAGCGGTGCGTCCTCGTCGAGCGACAGAGCAGGGTAGTGGCTGAGCACGTCCCAATCCACCGAGAAGCCGCGTTCGACCAGCGCCATGGCCGCGGCGCGCACGGGCTGGAGAAGACCGAGCGGATCGACGCCCGCGACGGCGCGAGCCTCGATCTCGGCCGTGCAGGCGTCGGGAATGATGTTGAGGGCCTGACCGCCCCGGAGCGTTCCAACCTGAAGGGAGGAGTAGGGCGGCGCGAACCGTGGATCGAAGGGGCCCTTCGACAGGAGGTCCGCCTGCTCCTGCGCCGCCGTCAGCACCTCGGCCATGGCATGGATGGCGTTGAGGCCGAGATCGGGCCGGGAGGAATGACCCGAACGCCCGCCAATCCCGATCCGCGCCGCGGCCTTGCCCTTGTGGGCGCGGATCGCCCGGAGCCCGCTCGGCTCGCCGACGATGCAGGCTTCGGGCGTGGCACAGAGGCTGGGCAGCGCGGCGATGAGATGGGGCGCACCTCGACAACCCGCTTCCTCGTCATAGGAGAAGGCGAGATGGATCGGCTTGGCCAGCTTCACCGCGGCGAGCCGGGGAAGGGCCGCCAGAACGGCGGCGAGAAAGCCCTTCATGTCGCTGGTGCCGCGCCCGTAGAGCCGCTCGCCCTCCCGCCGGAGCGTGAAGGGATCGCTGGACCAGCCGGGTTCCCCGGCGGGCACGACGTCCATGTGACCGGACAGCACGACGCCCGGCACGTCGCGCGGGCCGATCGTGGCGAAGAGATTGGCGCGGTCGCCTTCCGGCCCCGGCAACACGGCGACGCTCGCGCCCGCCACCTCGCAGACGTCGCGCACGAAGGCGACGATCTCGCCGTTCGCACGCCCGACCACCGAGGGAAACCCGACGAGGCGGGCGAGGATCTCTTCCGGTGTCATGGCGCTCCCCATCGTCGCGCTGGCCGGCCACGGTCGGCGGCGCAGTGTCGCCCCTGCGCCACAGACTAGCGGTGCACGGCGTTCGCGATTGCCGAAGTCTGGGCGAGCGGCGGTGGAAAGTTTCGAAAGACCGCCATCTTGAGCAGACTCTATGGCGTGCGATGCGGCACTCTATCGCCGGCTGCGTTGGAGGCGCGCTGCCCTGCGGCAAGGAAGAGCCCCATGGAAGGGGAGATCGTGACGAAGCCGACCATCCTTCATCTTGACAGTTTCGAGCTGACCGCGACCGATATCGCCGAGGTGCCGATCGAGGTGCTTCACGCCCATTCGATC
Source organism: Aureimonas pseudogalii (assembly GCF_014196835.1). Taxonomy (GTDB): domain Bacteria; phylum Pseudomonadota; class Alphaproteobacteria; order Rhizobiales; family Rhizobiaceae; genus Aureimonas; species Aureimonas pseudogalii. Next base: position 562,909 of record NZ_JACIEK010000001.1, on the reverse strand, counting down.
GGCGTTCGCTGGCCGCACCGGGCGGAGGACTGGCAGTTCCTGTTGAAGGTCGGGCGCGGCATCGTCCTGCAGGACGAGATCGGCCGGCCCGTCGGCTCGGCCATGTGGTTCCCCTACGAGCGCGACTTCGCCACGATCGGCATGGTCATCACCTCGCCGCGCCTGCAGACCTTCGGCACCGCCCGCTGGATGATGGACCATGTGATGCAGGACGCCGGCCCCCGCGTCTTCGGCCTGAACGCGACGAGCGCCGCGCGCCGGCTCTACCTGTCCCTCGGATTCCAGCCCGAGGCGACCCTCTATCAGTGCCATGCCGTGGCGCAGCGCCCGCCGGACGGGCCCCTGCCGCCGGGCGCTGCGCTGCGGAGCATCGAGGCGAGCGATTTCCCGGCGCTCGCCGACCTCGACGCGCAGGCGTTCGGCGCCGGCCGCGCGGCGCTTCTGGCCAAGCTCCTGGACGTGTCCAAGGGCGTCGCCCTCGTCCGGGACGGACGGATCGAGGCCTTCGCGCTCTGCCGACGGTTCGGACGAGGCCACGTGATCGGTCCGGTCGTCGCGTCAACCGACGCGGATGCGATCGCCGTCGTGCGGCCGCATGCCGTCGACAAGGCCGGCCGGTTCCTGCGCCTCGACACGCGCGAGCGCGACGGCGCCTTCTTCGCCTTCCTCGCCGAATGCGGTCTCTCGGTCTACGACACGGTCACCACCATGGCGCTCGGCGGCAACGGGATCGGCGCGCCGAAACCGGGGATCCCGCGAACCTACGCGGTCGCGACGCAGGCGCTCGGCTGAGGACGAACGGCCTGACTGAGCGGCCATCCATCGGCTGTCCGATACGCGGTGCCGGTCCGCCGGATCATGAAGGCCTCGGGATCGGGCGCTACGGCGAAGCCGCGCCTCTCGCGGGCGCCACCTGCATCGTGGGTTCGCACGAGCCAGTCCGGCGGATGCGCAAGACCGGGATGCGCCAGCGCGCGGCGCGACGACGCCGGACGCTGCGGTTCTGGATGAGAACGGCCGTCACCGAGTTCTCGAAGACGATGTCGTCCTGCGGGTGGCCTTGGCCAGCTTCTTCTTGATCTCGACGTCGAGATCGTCGCCCCTGTCCTTGGTCTGCCATTTGCCAGCGGCACGCGCAGATCGTGCAGGATCGTGCCGTCCGAACGGATGTGATTCTTCTGCGGCGGGGCGAATTCGTACTGGCTGATGAAATGCAGGCCGTTCTGGCGCGACCAGGACTTCAGGAGATCCTGGAACGCCTCCGAGATCACCCCTTCGGGGATCGAACCCGCGAATTTCCCCAGCCGTTCGATCTCGCTCCGATATTGCCGGACCAGTAGCCGACTCGTGGATTCGACCGCCGTGCCGAGCCTTCAGTGCCCATCGCACGGCACGCGCCAAGGCGGTGACGCGCAAGAACGGCCTCAGGCCGAGGCGGCGAGGCTGGTGCGTTTGGTCAGGCCGCGCTGCAGGGTGATGAAGGCGAAGAGGAGGAGGCCGATGGCGATCTTCGTCCACCAGGAGGAGAGGGTGCCGTCGAAGACGATGTAGGTCTGGATGAGGCCGGAGATGAGGACGCCGACGAATGTGCCCGCGACGAAGCCGACGCCGCCGGTGAGGAGGGTGCCGCCGATGACCACGGCGGCGATGGCGTCGAGCTCGACGCCGACGGTGGCGAGCGAATAGCCCGACGAGGTGTAGAGGGCGAAGACGACGCCCGCGACGCCGGCCAGCAGGCTCGACAGGGCGTAGATGCCGATCGTGACGCGGGCGACGGGCACGCCCATCAGCTCGGCCGAGGTGCGGTCGCCGCCGAGCGCGTAGACATAGGTGCCGAACCGCGTCTTGTGGGCGACGATCATGCCGAGGGCGAAGACGGCGAGCATCACCATGGCCACGAAGGTGAGGCGCCCGCCGGAGGGGATCACCCAGTAGAGCTGCTTGAGGGCGTCGAAGGCGGGATGGTCGATCGGCACGGATTCGGTGGTGAGCAGGTAGCAGCCGCCGCGTGCCAGGAACATGCCGGCGAGCGTGACGATGAAGGGCGGGGTCTGCAGATAGTGGATCATCGCGCCCATGCCGGCGCCGAAGACGGCCGCGATGGCGAGGATCGCCGGGATCATCAGATAGGGGTGCGCGCCGTCGCGGATGGTGACGGCGAGGAAGACGCCGGTGAAGGCGACGACGGAGCCGACGGAGAGATCGATGCCGCCGGACAGGATCACGAAGGTCATGCCGACCGCGATGACGCCGAGAAAGGCGTTGTCGGTGAGGAGATTGGCGGCGACGCGGGTGGTGAGGATCGCCGGGAACTGGATCGAGGACAGCGCGAAGGCGAGCGCGAAGACGCCGACGGTGACGGCAAGCGGCAGGAAGCGGGCGTTCATCGGCCGGAAACCTCGCCGCGGGCGGTGGGAACGAGCGGCGGCGCGGGCCGGCCCGGCGGCGGCGGGGCGGAGCGGAAGGCGCTCGCGAGCTGGGCGAAGGCCGGCGACTGCAGCACGAGGATCGCCGCGATCAACACGGCCTTGAGGATGAGGTTCATTTCCGGCGGGAAGCCCGAGAGGAGAATCCCGGTGTTCATCGCCTGGATGATGAGGGCGCCGACGAGCGACAGGAGGATCGAGAAGCGCCCGCCCATCAGCGAGGTGCCGCCGATGACGACGGCGAGGATGGCGTCGAGCTCCAGCCAGAGGCCGGCATTGTTGGCGTCGGCGCCGCGGATGTCGGCGGCCGCGATGACGCCCGCCACCGAGGCGCAGAGGCCCGAGGTCACGTAGGCGGCGATCAGCATGGCCTTGGCATCGATGCCCGCCAGCGCCGAGGCGCGCCGGTTGATGCCGGTGGCCTCGATGAGAAGGCCGAGCGCGGTGCGGCGCACGAGGAGGATGGCGAGAAGCGCCACCGCGAAGGCGATCACCACGGGCATCGGCAGGCCGAGGAACGAGCCGCCGCCGATGAAGAAGAGCACGGGATCGTTGAAGGTGACGATGGTGCCGGAGGTGACGAGCTGGGCGATGCCGCGGCCCGCGACCATGAGGATGAGGGTGGCGATGATCGGCTGGATGTCGAGGACGGCGACGAGGAAGCCGTTCCACAGGCCGCAGACGAGGCCGACGCCGAGGGCCGCCAGCAGCACCAGCGGCACGGGATAACCCGCGACGGTGAGGGTGGCGGCCACCGCGCCCGAGATCGCCATCGTGGCGCCGACGGAGAGATCGACGCCCTTGGTGGCGATGACCAGCGTCATGCCGATGGCGAGCAGCATCACCGGCGCGCCGCGGTTGAGGACGTCGACCAGCGGCCCGTAGAGCCGCTCGCCGCGAAGCGCGAGGTCGAAGAAGCCGGGAAACACCAGCCAGTTGGCTGACAGCACCGCGGCGAGCGCCAGGATCTGCGGCAGGGCGGGGCGAAGACGGGAGAGAATCATGCGCGAGCCGGAGCGTCGGTGCCGGCGATCGTTCGCATGATCGCGGCGGGATTGATCTCGTCGCCCGTGAGGTCGCCGAGATGGCGGCGGTCGCGAAGCACGCGCACGCGGCTGGAATAGGTGGTGATCTCCTCGAGCTCGGAGGAGATGACGAGCATCGCCATCCCGTCGGCGCAGAGCGACTCGATGAGGCGCACGATCTCGGCATGGGCACCGACGTCGATGCCGCGGGTCGGCTCGTCGAGGATGAGGAAGGTCGGCTCGGTGGCGAGCCAGCGGGCGAGGATCGCCTTCTGCTGGTTGCCGCCCGACAGGAGCTTGATCGGCTTTTCGATGTCGGTGGTGCGGATGTCCAGCGCCTTCACGAAGCGGTCGGCGATGCGCACCTGCTCGCGCATAGGCAGCGGCTTGGTCCAGCCGCGCCGGGCCTGCAGCGCCAGGATGATGTTCTCGCGCACCGAGAGATCGCCGACGATGCCCTCGACCTTGCGCTCCTCCGGGCAGTAGCCGAAGCCCGCCTGGATGGCCGCGCGCGGGTTGGTAAGGCGCACGGGCTTGCCGTCGACCAGCGCTTCGCCCGTATCGGCGCGGTCGGCGCCGAAAACGAGGCGGGCGGTCTCGGTGCGGCCCGAGCCGAGGAGCCCCGCGACGCCCACGGCCTCGCCGGGGCGGATCTCGAGATCGAAGGGCTCGACCGAGCGCTTGCGGCCGAAGCCGCGAAAGGCGACGCGCGGCGGGCCGTCCGGGGCGGCGGCGCGCACCGGATGGGACACCGCCTCGGTGAGCTCGCGGCCGAGCATCATCGTGACGATCTCCATCTGCGAGGTCTCCTTGATGGCGCGCTCGCCGACCAGCCGGCCGTTGCGCAGCACCGTGGCGCGGTCGCACACCGCGAACACCTGATCGAGGAAGTGGGTGACGAAGAGGATGGCGAGGCCCTGGTCGCGAAGCCGCCGCATGGCGGCGAACAGCGTCTCGACCTCGGCGGCGTCGAGGCTGGCGGTGGGCTCGTCGAGGATCAGCACCTTGCCGGAGACGTCGACGGCGCGAATGATGGCGACGAGCTGCTGCACGGCGACGGAGAGCTGGCCGAGCGTCGCGGCGGGATCGACGTCGAGCCCGTAGCTGGCGAGGAGTTCGGCCGAGCGCCGGCGCATGGTGCGCCCGTCGGTGAAGCCGAAACGCATGGGCTGGCGGCCGAGGAAGAGGTTCTCGGCGACCGAGAGGTTCGGCAGGAGATTGACCTCCTGGTAGACGGTGCCGATGCCAAGCGACTGCGCCTCGCGGCTGTCGGCGGGATGGATCTCGGTGCCGGCGAGGCGGATCGTGCCGCCGTCGCGCCGGTAGACGCCGGTCAGCGTCTTGATGAGGGTGGACTTGCCCGCGCCGTTCTCGCCGAGCAGGGCGTGGATCTCGCCGGCGCGCAGGGTCAGGTCGACGCCGGCGAGCGCCGTCATTCCGGCGAAGCTCTTGCCGAGGTTCTCGATGGCGAGAAGCGGTTCAGACATGGGCAGATCCTGGAACGCGGAAGGTCGGCGAACGCGAGAGGTCGGCGGTCGGTGGACGCGATCACCGGGTAGGGCACGTATCGACGCCGGGTCCGGAAGCCGGGCGGGCGAGGGCGCGGCAGTCAGGCGAAACGACAAGGGGCGGGAGCGGGCCGCACCGGCCCGCTCCCGCCCCGAAGTTCGGATCGATCAGTAGCCGAGGCCCTTCTTCGACTCCATCACGGCCTTCGGATCGTCGGCCTGCGTGTAGAGCTTGGATTCGGTCTGGATCCACTTCTTCGGCATCGTGCCGTCCTTCTTGAAGGCCTCGAGGGCGTCGAAGGCCGGGCCGGCCATGTTCGGCGTCAGCTCGACGGTGGCGTTGGCCTCGCCGGCGGCCATCGCGGCGAAGATGTCCGGCACGGCGTCGATCGACACGACCATGATGTCGGTGCCGGGCTTCAGGCCCGCTTCCTTGATCGCCTGGATGGCGCCGACCGCCATGTCGTCGTTATGGGCGTAGACGGCGCAGATGTCCTTGCCGCCGTTCTCGGCCTTGATGAAGCTCTCCATGACTTCCTTGCCCTTGGTGCGGGTGAAGTCGCCGGTCTGCGAGCGCGTCAGGCTGATGTTGGACTTGCCGGCGATGGCCTCCTCGAAGCCCTTCTTGCGAGCGATGGCGGGCGAGGAGCCGGTGGTGCCCTGCAGCTCCACGACCTTGCAGTCCTTCGATCCCACCTGCTTCACGAGATAGTCGCCGGCGACCTTGCCCTCGTGGACCTGGTCGGAGGTCACGGCGGTCAGGTAGAGCGAGTCGTCCTTGGTCTCGATGTTGCGGTCGAGCAGAACCACCGGGATCTTGGCTTCCTTGGCCTCGGCCAGCACGTCGTCCCAGCCGGTGGCGACGACGGGGGCGAGCAGGATCGCGTCGACGCCCTGCGCGACGAAGGAGCGGATCGCCTTGATCTGGTTTTCCTGCTTCTGCTGGGCGTCGGCGAACTTGAGGTCCACGCCGCGCTTCTCGGCTTCCTGGCGGGTCACCGCCGTCTCGGCCGCGCGCCAGCCCGATTCGGAACCCACCTGCGCAAAGCCCACCACCATGCCGGCGGCCATGGCCGGCGTGCCGAGAAGCGTCGCGAGCGCAAGGCCTGCTGCGATCCTGCGAAGTGTCGTCATCGTCTTTCCTCCCAGAAAGTCCGGCCCGGCCGGTCGTCACGCCTCCGGCATCCGCACCGGAGACATCACCACGGGACGCCGCTTTCGAAAAGCCGCGCCCGCGAAGGTTGATCGGTCGCGAGGTGCAACCTCGCGAATAACTCATACAAGTTCGATCGGGCGGCTTGTGTCAATGTGGTTTCGGTGTGCCGCATGATGCGGTGCGGCACTCGCGGGCTCGATCCATCCGTTTACGGCGCTTTCGCTGCCTCGCCCCGTCGAACCCGTCTCGAAGCGGCGGCGGGAGGCAGGCTCGCTTCGGCAAGAAGCCCCGCTACCGACCCGACCCGGTGCTGCCGATGGCCCCGTTGCGGGATACCTGGCGACAGCCAGCGGCGACCGAGCAACTGCCGGTCTTCAAGGCGTCGGCGATCGCGTGGGCGAACTTGCGCGTCGCCGCCGGCGTCGGGTGCGATCGATCGGTGTAGTCGTCCTCGGTGAGGCCGAGGACGGCGGCCGCGTCGAAGATGCGCATGCCATGGATACCCAAGGCTTCGAGCCGGGCGCGCTCGGGGCCGAAATGCTCGTTTCGAAGCGCGGGGTCGAGGCTTTCGGCGCGGGACGGAAACAGCCAGACGTCGAAAGACCCGCCGAACGACGGGGAGAGACGCTCGAGGTCGGCATAGGCGTCGCCGTCGGGCACCTTCATCTCCGGCTGGATCGGCACGTCGGCCTCGAAAAGCTGCTTTTGAAGGAAATGGACGAGCGCGGAGACGGGCGGATGGCGCGGATGCGCCATCTCGGTGCGCCAGGAGGAGACGCCGGCAAAATCGTTCGAATTGACGACGAAGACGATGCGATCGACGGACGCCACGACCTGCGGATGATCGGCCAGGTAGTGGAACTCGTTCTGCAGCCGCCAGCTGGCCGCACCGATCGGCCAGACGGCGGCCCCGGTCGCCTGTTCCAGCTGGGGACCGAGGCGTTCGGTCTGCCGGTATCGGTTGCCCCCCATGACGATGCTGTCGCCGACGAGGAGCACGTCCGTCTCGTCGGTGGCCCGGAAGGGACGCGCCGTGCCCATGCTGAGTTCGTTGAAGACCCAGTCGTTGCCGTTCAGGAACGAGCCGTGCTGGTTCGGCTTCGGAATGTAGCCGATGCGGTTGTCGGCATCGTACAGGGGAACGTCGATCAGCCCCGCCTGCCGAACCGCGACTTCGCCGGCGACGGGCAGGAGGACGATCAACCCGGCCAAGCCATAGAAGAGTTTCCGCATGTTTCCCCCGTCTGGGGAAAGGATGCTAAGTCCGACTGTCTAAAACTGCCAACAATTCCTAGTTGTGTCCGCCGATTTCTTTCGGCGGCTGAAGATCTCGTTCAACGGCTGGCGTGCTTCGCGGCACCCAGGATCTTTCTACGGCGTGCCGGCGTCGTCCTCCCGAGGATCAAGGGGAAGGTCGGCATCCCGCGTCCCGTCGCCGATCGGCAACCCGAAGCGGGCGGCGACATCGGGCGCGTAGCGCGGCAGATCCTGGCGAAGGCGCATCAGGGCCAGATCCTTGGACTTGGCTTCCAGCATCACGTCGAACGTCAGCCCCTCGGCCGTGCGCATGAAGGTGGCGAACTCGAACGGATTGCAGAAATCCGCATGGCCGGTGAAGACCGGCGGCACCAGCGACGTCACCTTCTTCTTCGTGACTCGATCGACGCGCACCTGCTCGCGCATCTCGGTGCGCGGCGAGGAGAAGTGCACCTTCGGGCGCACGCCCGAGGGCCAGGTGGCGAGGATCGCTTTGAGCGTCTCGCGCATGTCGGCGCGCTCGGGATTGAGGCACCAGAAATGCTGGTGGTCGAAGATCAGCGGCACGCCCGTGCGCTCGTGGATCCACAGGACGTCGGCGGCCGAGAAGCGCAGGTCGTCGTGCTCCAGCACGAGGCGGCGGCGCACCGGCTCGGGCAGCGTCGCATAGGTCTCGACCCAGCGCGCGCGACTGGCCGCGACGTCGCCATAGGTGCCGCCGACATGGATCACCATCACCGCCTCCGGCGGCTGCTCCATCGCGTCCAGCATCTCGGCCTGCGACAGGAGATCGGCGGTCGAGCGTGCGACGAGCGCCGCGTCCGGGCTGTTCAGCACGATGAACTGCGAGGGGTGGAACGAGAGGCGGATGTCGAGGCGCCGCGCCTTGGCCCCGAAGGCGGCGAGTTCGGCCCGGCTCTCCGACACCATGCCATGGAACTGCGGCATGTCGGGATGGGTGACGTAGGGCGCGATGTCGGAGGCGAGCCGATACATGCGGATGTCCAGCCGGTCGAGCTGGTCGAGCACGGCGTCGAGAAGTTCGAGCGAGACCTTCAGATGCGGCTCGTTTGCCGCGCGCCGCGTGTCGCCGCTCTTCAGCGCGGGATCGCTCAGAAGTTTGACGGGGAAGCCGAAGCGCGCGGGGGCTGGGGTCGGGTCGTTCATGTCCGGGCGATGGGCTTTCGGGCAGGGGGCGGTGGCGGGAACGCGGCGAAGTTTCGTTAAACGCGGGCGGCGGGAGGGGGATGTTCGGCGCATCGTGCACGTCGATGCCGCTCCCGCCGCGCCTCGTCCTAGGCCGCGCTTCAGCGGGGCGACGGCGTGTCCTGCTTCAGGATGCGAGCCAGCGCCTCGTTCAGCTCGTCCTGCTGCGACTGCTGCGAGGCCTGGTCGGCGTCGCGGTCCTGATTGTCGGGCTGGTCCTGCTGGTTGTCGAACTCGTCCTTCGGAATATGGCTCATCGCGGGCGTCCTTAGTTTCGGGGTTCGCGTCCTCAACGCATCGCGGCCCGATCGGCTCCGCTCTCGCATGCGCCGGAGAGGCCGGGAGCGCCCGCACTGGCGCAGAGGGCGCCCGGTCCTGTAACAAAACGATGACACGTCTTGGGGACGAGCGGGGCACATGCACGAATCGGCATGGGAACGGGACGAAGGCGCCGGGCCGAAGCTCGACGGCGAGCTGCGCAGCGCGTTCGGCATCCGCGAGGAGATCGAACGCCGCGTGCGCTCCGGCATTTGGGCGCCCGGCGAACGGCTGACGTCGGAGCGCGATCTCGCCGAGCATTTCGAGACGACGCGCGTGACGCTGCGCGAGGCACTGTCGATGCTGGAATCGGAGGGGCGGCTCTACCGCGAGGACCGGCGCGGCTGGTTCGTGGCGCCGCCGCGTCTCGTCTACGACCCGACCGAGCGCGGCACCTTCGATCGCACCGCGCGGGCGCAGGGGCGCGTGCCCGTCACGCGCCTGCTCGATTTCGCCGTGGTGCCCTGCGCCCCCCGCGTCTCCGCGCTCCTCGCCCTCCCGGTCGGCTTGCCCATCCTGCGCATCCGGCGCCAGCGCTTTCTCGACGGGCGCGCGGTGCTCTATGTCGAGCACCACCTGCAGCCCGACGCCTTTCCCGGCCTCGAGACCGCCGACCTCACCGGCTCGATGACGGAGATCTACGAGCGCGACTACGGCTTCTCCTACGGCGGCATGGTGTTCGAGATCACCACCGTGGGCCTGCACCCCGCGGCGGCCGAGCCACTGCGCATGGCCGTGGGCTCGCCGGGGCTGCTGGTCACCCGCGCCCATGACGACCGCGCCGGCCGGCGCGTCGATTGCGACTTCGAATATTGGCGTCACGACGCCATCCTCGTGCGGGTCGCGGCCTGAGCCGCGCCGTCTTTCATCCAGCCAGGGAATCCCGACGTGCAGGTCTTCGACGGTCACAACGACGCGCTGCTGCGCATTTACCTCGACCGGACGCCGGCGGCGTTCGAGGCGTTCCTCCACGGCGGATCGAACGCCCATATCGATCTGCCGAAGGCGAAGGCCGGTGGGCTCGCCGGCGGGCTCTTCGCGATCTTTCCGCCCTCGCCGATGAACGGCGACATGTTCGACCGCATGAGCGCGGACGGCTATTCGCTGCCGCTGCCCGAGGCGCTCGCGCACCCCGAGGGCGCCGACGCCACGATCGCGATGGCCTCGATCCTCTTCCGCCTGGAGGCGGCCTCGAAGGGCGGGCTGACCGTGTGCCGCACGGTCGCCGAGATCGAGGCGGCGATGGCGCGCGGCAGCTTCGCGGCGGTGCTCCACATCGAGGGCGCCGAGGCGATCGACCCCGAACTGCGGATGCTCGACGTGCTCTTCGCGGCGGGTCTTCGCTCGGTCGGCATGGTCTGGAGCCGCCCCAACCATTTCGCCGAAGGCGTGCCGATGCGCTTTCCCTCCTCGCCCGACACGGGCGCTGGCCTCCACGAGCCCGGCCGGCGGCTGGTGAAGCGCTGCAACGAGCTCGGCATTCTTCTCGATCTCTCGCATCTCAACGAGAAGGGCTTCTGGGAGGTGGCCGAGCTCTCCGACGCGCCGCTCGTCGCCACCCATTCCAACGTGCACCGGATCTGCACGGTGAGCCGCAACCTGACGGACGCGCAGCTGGATACGATCGCGCGCTCGCGCGGCGTCGTCGGGCTGAACTTCGCCACGGCCTTCCTGCGCGAGGACGGGCGCATGGACGCCGACACGCCGCTGGAGACGATGCGCCGGCATCTCGACGCCTTGCTGGAACGGCTCGGTGAGGACGGCGTGGCACTCGGCTCCGACTTCGACGGCGCCACGATTCCGAATGCGATCGGCACCGCCGAAGGGCTGCCGAAGCTCTTCGATCACCTCGCAGCGGCCGGCTACGGCGAGACGCTGCTGGAGAAGATCGCGTTCCGTAACTGGCTGTCGGTGCTCGAGCGCACGTGGAAGGCATGAGGCGATCTCGTCCACAGTTTGTGCACTGCGCTCGCTTGCTCCGTCCTTAAGCATGACATAGCGTTGGGTCTTCCGGCGTCGGGCGGCCTATGAGTGCCCTGCGCCGATCGTCTTCCCATCGAACCGACGAGGTTGCCCGTGTCGCTCCCCAGCTCCCGCCCGCTCGCCCGCAGCCTCCTCGCCGGAACCATGTTTTTCGGCGTCGCGGCTCTCGGCCCGGCGGCGATGGCCGAGACCCCGGCCGACACCCTGGTGATCGCCAACGGCATCGACGACATGAAGTCGCTCGACCCGGCCGAGAGCTTCGAATTCTCGGGGCAGGACCAGATCAACAATCTCTACGAGACGCTCGTCGAGATCGATCCGGCGACGCTGAAGCCCATTCCGGGCCTCGCGGCGAGCTGGAGCGTCTCCGACGACGGGCTGACCTACACGTTCAAGATGGCGGAGGGGCGCAAGTTCGCGTCCGGCAACCCGATCACCGCCGAGGACGCGGCCTTCTCGCTGCAGCGCGTCGTCAAGCTCGACCAGACGCCGGCCTTCATCCTCACCCAGTTCGGCCTGACGAAGGGCAATGTCGAGACCAGCGTGAAGGCGCTGGACGCCTCGACGCTGCAGATCGTCACCGACAAGCCCTACGCGCCGTCCTTCCTCTACAACGCGCTGACGGCCGAGGTCGGCTCGATCGTCGACAAGGCGGTGGTTTCCGAAAATCTCGGCGAGGATTTCGGCAACGCCTGGCTCGACACCCATTCGGCGGGGTCGGGCGCCTACGTGCTGCGCGCCTGGAAGCCGAACGAATCGGTGGTTCTCGACGCCAATCCGAATTTCGGCCACGAGGTGGCGATGAAGCGCGTCTTCGTGCGCCACGTGGTGGAGCCGGCGACGCAGCTTCTGCTGCTGCAGAAGGGCGACGTCGACGTCGCGCGCAATCTCGGGCCGACCGACATCGCGGCGGTGGAGGGCGACGCCAACCTCAAGGTCCAGACCGAGCTGCGCGGTCAGGTCTACTATCTCTCGGGCAACCAGAAGGACGAGATCCTCGCCAAGCCCAAGGTTATGGAAGCGATCAAATATCTGATCGACTATGACGGCATCGCCAACCAGCTCTTGAAGGGCCAGGAGCAGACGCACCAGTCCTTCCTGCCGGCGGGCTTCCTCGGCGCCATCGAGGACAAGTCCTTCAAGCTCGACGTCGCCAAGGCCAAGGCGCTGCTGACGGAGGCTGGCTACCCCGACGGATTCGAGACCGAGATCCTGATCCGCAACGAGAAGGAGCGGGTGGACATCGCGCAGGCGATCCAGGGCTCGCTGGCGCAGGGCGGCATCAAGGCCTCGCTTCGCTCGGTGACGGGCGCCGAGGCGCTGTCGATCTACCGCGCGCGCAACCACAAGCTGACGCTGCAGACCTGGGGGCCGGACTATCCCGATCCCCAGACCAACGCCTCGGTCTTCGCCGCCAATGCCGATAATTCGGACGCCGGCGCGCTCGTCGGCAATCTCGCCTGGCGCAACGCCTATGCGGCGGCCGAGACGACACCGATGGTGGCGGCGGCCGTGGTCGAGAAGGACGAGGCCAAGCGCGCCGCGATGTACGAGGAGATGCAGCGCATCGAGCAGATGAAGTCGCCGATCGCGGTGCTGTTCCAGCGCTCCGAGCAGCCGGCGCTGCGGGCGGGCGTCGACGGCTTCCACACCGGCGGCGCGGTGGCCTCGGCGTTCTACTGGACCGTGACGAAGGCGAAGTAGGCCCTTGCGCCGTTCAGTCTTCGGGGCGGGCGCATGAGCCCGCCCGTTCTCGACGAGCCCGCGCGGGGTCCCGCGCGCGCCCCGACCGGCGGCGGCCTCGGCGTGCCGCGCGCCCTCTCGCGCGGTGCCGGGCTCGTGTTCAGCCTCGCCATCACGCTGTTCGGCCTGCTCTTCGTCACCTTCCTCATCGCCCGCGTCGTGCCGCTCGATCCCGTGCTCGCGGTGGTCGGCGATCGCTCGACGCAGGCGCAGTACGACGCCGCGAAGATCGCGCTCGGTCTCGACCAGCCGCTGCCCGTGCAGTTCGTGCGCTATCTCGGCGACGTCGTGACCGGCAATCTCGGCCGCTCCAACCTCACCTCGCGCCCGGTGGTGGAGGACATCGCGGCGGCCTTCCCCGCGACGCTGGAACTCGCCACGCTCGCGACGTTGATCGGCGTGCTCCTCGGCGTGCCCGTCGGCGTCTTCGGCGCGGTGCACCAGGGGCGCTGGCCCGATCAGGTGATCCGCGTCGTCGGCCTGCTCGGCTATTCCATGCCCGTCTTCTGGCTCGGCCTCATCGCGCTGCTCGTCTTCTACGGCCAACTCGGCTGGGTCGGCGGCCCCGGCCGGCTCGACGTCTCGTTCGAACTCGCCTACGAGTTCGACGTGACGCCCGTCACCGGCTCGATCCTCATCGATTCCGCGCTGTCGGGCGCCTGGGACGTGTTCGGCAACGCGCTGACGCATCTCGTCCTGCCGGCGCTCGTGCTCGGCTATTTCTCGCTCGCCTACATCTCGCGGATGACGCGATCCTTCATGCTCGAACAGCTCTCGCAGGACTACGTCACCGCCGCGCGCGTGAAGGGCGTGTCGGAGCGGCGCGTCGTCTGGGTGCATGCGCTCGGCAATGCGCTCGTGCCGCTCGTCACGGTGATCGCGCTCTCCTATGCCGCGCTCCTCGAAGGCTCGGTGCTCACCGAAACCGTCTTCGCCTGGCCCGGCCTCGGTCTCTACATCACGCAGGCGCTGTTCGCCGCCGACTTCAACGCCGTGCTCGGCGGCACGCTGGTGATCGGCGCCGCCTTCATCGTCCTCAACCTCCTGTCCGACGTCGTCTACACGCTCGTCGATCCGAGGGCCCGATGAGCGCGGGCAAGGGCACCACGGGCTGGCTGACCTGGCTCACCACCGACACGCCGCGCTCGCGCCTGCAGGCGCGCGCCGTCGCGCTCTGGCAGGGGTGGGCGGACCTGCGCGCCAACACGCTGGCGATGATCGGCCTCGGCCTCATCGTCGCGCTCCTGTTGATGGCGGCCTTCGCGCCGTTCATCGCCACGCACGACCCGAACGTCCAGAACCTCAACACTCGCCTGCTGCCGCCCGGTGCCGGCCATTGGCTCGGCACCGACGAGCTCGGGCGCGACGTCTGGAGCCGGCTCGTCTTCGGCTCGCGCGTCACGCTCTATGTGGTCGCGCTCGTCGCCGTCACCGCGCCGGCGCTCGGCCTCGTCATCGGCACCGTGGCGGGCACGCTCGGCGGCTGGACCGACCGGGTGCTGATGCGCGTCACCGACATCTTCCTCGCCTTTCCGCGGCTCATCCTGGCGCTCGCCTTCGTGGCCGCGCTCGGCCCCGGCATCGAGAACGCCATCCTCGCCATCGCGCTGACGGCCTGGCCGCCCTACGCCCGCGTCGCGCGCGCCGAGACGCTGACGGTGCGCCGCTCCGACTACATCGCCGCCGCGCGGCTGCAAGGCGCCGGCACGATCCGCATCATCACCGGCCACATCATGCCGATGTGCCTCTCCTCGGTCATCGTGCGCATCACGCTCGACATGGCCGGCATCATCCTCACCGCAGCCGGGCTCGGCTTCCTCGGGCTCGGCGCCCAGCCGCCGCTCGCCGAATGGGGCGCGATGATCTCGTCGGGCCGCCAGTACCTCCTCACGCACTGGTGGGTGGCGACGATTCCCGGCATCGCCATCCTCCTCGTCAGCCTCGGCTTCAACCTCCTCGGCGATGCGCTGCGCGACATTCTCGACCCGCGGAGCGCCAAGTCGTGAGCGCCGGCGCATCCGAGACCCTCCTCGACGTCCGCAACCTTCGCGTCGGCTTCGACACGCGGCGCGGTCTCGTCGAGGCGGTGCGCGGCGTCTCCTTCACGGTGGGGCGCGAGCGGGTGGCGATCGTAGGCGAGTCCGGCTCCGGCAAGTCGATGACGGGCCGCGCGATCCTGCGCCTCGTGCGCCCGCCCGGCCATGTCGCCGCCGACCGGCTGGCGTTTCGCGGCGCCGACCTGACCGGCCTGTCGGAGCGCGAGATGCGCGCCGTGCGCGGCCGGCGCATCGCCATGGTGATGCAGGACCCGAAATACTCGCTCAACCCGGTGATGCGCATCGACCGCCAGCTCGGCGAGGCGCTGCGCGCGCACCGCCGCATCTCGTCGGGAGACGCGAAGCGCCGCATGGTCGCGATGCTGGAGGACGTGCAGATCCGCGATCCCGAGCGGGTGCTGCGCGCCTACCCGCACGAGCTTTCGGGCGGCATGGGCCAGCGGGTGATGATCGCGATGATGCTGATCCCCGAGCCCGAGCTTCTCATCGCCGACGAGCCGACCTCGGCGCTCGACGTCACCGTGCAGCTGGAGATCCTGCGCATTCTCGACGATCTCGTGCGCGGGCGCGGCATGGGGCTGCTCTTCATCAGCCACGACCTGCGTCTCGTCTCGACCTTCTGCGACCGGGTTCTCGTCATGTACAAGGGCCGCATCGTCGAGGAGATCGAAGCCGTGAACCTCGCCGAGGCGAAGCACCCCTACACGCAGGGGCTGCTTGCCTGCCTGCCGCGCATCGGCGGCGGCCATGAGCCGCTGCCCGTCCTCGACCGCCGACCCGAATGGGCGGGCGCATGAGCGCGCCGCGCATCGAGGTCCGCGATCTCGGCGTCGTCCTCGGGGAGGGGCGGGGCCGGGTGGAGGCCGTGAAGGGCGTCTCCTTCGCGGTCGAGCCGGGCGCGTCCTTCGGGCTCGTCGGGGAATCGGGCTCGGGCAAGTCCACGATCCTGCGCGCGATCTGCGGCCTCGCCCCGATCTCGTCCGGCGAGGTGCTCGTCGACGGCATGCGGCTCGAAGGCCGGCGCGACAAGGCGTTCGCGGCGGAGGTCCAGATGGTGTTCCAGGACCCCTACGGCTCGCTGCATCCGCGCCACACGATCGACCGCATCCTCGCCGAGCCTTTGGCGATTCATGGCCTGGGGGATCGCGACGCGCGCATCCTGAAGGCGCTCGGCGACGTCGGTCTCGACCCCGCCTTCCGCTTCCGCCTGCCGCACCAGCTTTCGGGCGGCCAGCGCCAGCGCATCGCCATCGCCCGAGCGCTGATCCTCGAACCCGCGATCCTGCTGCTCGACGAGCCGACCTCCGCGCTCGACGCCTCGATCCAGGCGGAGGTGCTGAACCTTCTGGCGCGGCTGCGGGTGGAGCGGGGCCTCACCTATCTCTTCGTCAGCCATGATCTCGCGGTGGTCGATCACATGTGCGAGCGGCTTCTGGTGATGCGGGCGGGCCGGGCGGTGGAAGAACTCGGGCAAGGGCGTCTGGCGCGCCGCGACGTCGCCTCAGCCTATGCCAAGGCGCTCATGACGGCGAGTGACGGCTTCGTGCGGCCGACCCCGCGCGGCGCCTGAGGCGGGGTCGCCTCGTTAAGCCTTCCCGGCGAAAAAGACCGGGAGGAAAAATACCCGGCGTTGGACGAAACAAGGCGGAAACAGGGCCGTTGTAGAATGGGACGGTCGCTTGAGACCTTTGGGAGCCTTCGCCGTGCGTGTCGAGACCTTCGTGTCCGTCTTCGTCAACCTCACCGCCCTCAGCCTTCTGGCGGCGGTCGCCATCTTCGGGGTGAAACTCTTCTTTCCCTGATGGCGGGCGGGCTCGCTGTTCGCGTTCGACGAGCCCGCCTTCGTTTTCTGCCGTCCCGAGTCGAAGCCTCTCCATGTCAACCGCGCGACTGAAACCGGCGTGCTGGAGGCCGATCAGCGGCAGAATTCCTGTGGTTGAAGGTCGTCGTCCGGCATGCGGCGTCCCAAACTTCACGTGCGGTGTCTGCCTCGCTGCGTTGCCGATGATCATCGGTACGGCTGCGGCCAAAACTTGCCGACCTCCTGAGTGGTATTCTCTCCGACGCTCGGATCGGATTTCGATGGTCGAAAGACCGGAGAGGCCGTGACGAGCGGCCCGCTGCGGCAGAGACGGACCGGCGCGATCGTCGGGCGATGAACGACAGGCTCCCATCCGGTACGCTGACGACCGCCGAGAACGATCGCGATCGACCTCTTTCATCGGATCGGGCCTTGCGGCACATCGGGGTTTGGGAGCGGGGTCGCGGGACTTTGCGTTCCCCCGTCGGCTGGAAGGACGAGAAGCCATGGCGTCATTCGATCTCATCGTCTTCGATTGCGACGGGGTGCTCGTGGACAGCGAGCTTCTGGCGCGCCGCGCCGTCCAGTCGGTGTATCGGCAGGCGGGGATCGAGGTCACCGGCGCGATGGTGGACGCGATCGTTGGCATGAAGTTCGCCGACATGCTGCGCGGTCTCGAAGAGCGCACGGGCAAGACGCTCGACGCGGCCTACCATCCTCTCTTCTGGACGCAGACGCAGGCGCTGTTCACGGCTCACCTCCAGCCGATGCCCGGCATCGTTGCCTTTCTCGAGGCGTCGGCGACGCCGCGCTGCGTCGCCTCCTCGTCCGACCACGCCCGCATCCGCCATAGCCTGTCGGTGTGCGATCTCGCGCGGTTCTTCGAGCCCGACGCGGTGTTCTCCTCGCATGACGTGGCGCGGGGCAAGCCGGCGCCCGATCTCTTTCTGCATGCCGCACGGCGGCGGAACGTCGATCCCGCACGCTGTCTGGTGATCGAGGATTCGCGCTTCGGCATTCTCGGCGCCAAGGCCGCCGGCATGACCGCCTTCGGCTTCCTCGGCGGCGCTCATCTCGTCGGCGACGCCGGCGAGGCGCTGCGCGAGGCGGACGCCGACTTCGTGGCCCGAAGCTGGCCCGAGATCGCCACACGTCTCGCCGGCTGACGCTGCAACACACCGCTCGCGGGGGGGCACGGCGACGCAAGAGGCAGTCCGGGAACCGGAACCGGTCGCGCAGATGGAATCGTTGCGGTGTCAGGCGCGAAGGCCGGCATTCGGCGACGTATCGAAATCTCAAGCGGTGCCGTCCTGCACCAAATCGCCGTCCGTTCGACGTTCTTGACGAGGTTTTTGACACGTGTAACAGTTGACGGACAGGATGCCGGATCGCTCTTCGGGACGGGTCGGCCGGCCTCCCCCTGTCGAACGCGCTGCCGGTATCCGGCGGCCTTGGCCCCATCCGTTGCAGGACGAACCGCATGAAGCTCGACGGCAAGACGGCACTCGTGACGGGCGGCGCCCGCGGCATCGGTCTCGGCTTCGCGCAGGCCTTCGTGCGCGAGGGGGCGCGCGTCGTGCTGGCCGACGTCGATCTCGCGCGGGCGCAAGCGGCGGCCGAGGCGATCGGGCCGGCGGCGAGCGCGGTGCGCCTCGACGTGACCGATCTCGCCGCCATCGAGACGGTGGTGGCCGAGGTGGACGCGCACCAGGGCGGCATCGACATCCTCGTCAACAATGCCGCGATCTTCGACATGGCGCCGATCACCGACATCACGCCCGAGAGCTACGAGCGGGTGTTCTCGGTCAATCTGCGCGGGCCGCTCTTCGTGATGAAGGCGGTGTCGAACGCGATGATCGCGCGCGGGCGCGGCGGCAAGATCATCAACATGGCGAGCCAGGCCGGGCGCCGGGGCGAGGCGCTGGTGCTGCTCTACTGCGCCTCGAAGGCGGCCATCATCTCGGCGACGCAGTCGGCCGCGCTCGGCCTCGTGAAGCACGGCATCCAGGTCAACGCCATCGCGCCCGGCGTCGTCGACGGCGAGCACTGGGATCAGGTCGACGCGGCCTTCGCCAAGTGGGAGGGGCTGGCGCCCGGCGAGAAGAAGGAAGCGGTCGCGAAAGCCGTGCCGATCGGGCGCTTCGCCCGGCCCGAGGACATCGCGGGGCTCGCCGTGTTCCTAGCCTCGGCGGACAGCGACTACATCCTGGCGCAGACCTACAATGTCGACGGCGGCAACTGGATGAGCTGAGCGGGAGCCGGCGTCATGGTGCGTTCGCGAGCCCGCCTCCCGGCCTCCGACAGGCTGCCGCGCCTGCCGGGAAAAGGCGAGACGGAGCGCGCGCCGCCGCCGCGCACCATGGCGGCGTTCGCCGCCTTCGTCGGCCTGTCGCGGCCGACGGTCTCGCGCTTCTTCAACGATCCCGCGTCGCTGCGCGAGACGACGCGCCGCCGCATCGCCCTCGCGGTGGAGGCGTCCGGCTTCCAGCCCAACCTCCTCGCCGCCAATCTCGTGCGCCGGCGCTCCAACATCGTCGGCATCATCATCCCCGATCCCGTGGATCCGTTCTACACCGCGCTGACCCGGCGGGTGCAGGCGATCGCTTCGGAGGCGGGGTTCCATGCCTTCGTCCTGTCCTCGGATGGCGACCGCACTGAAGAGGCGCGGGCGGTGGGCACGCTCGCCGCGATGAGCGTCGCCGGAATCATCGTCGCGCCGCTCGGTGGGTCCGAAGGCGGCGGGGCGCTGGAGCGGATGCAGACCGACATCCCGATCGTCTACGTCGATTCGCCGCCCGCCCGCCCGGCGGCCTTCGTCGGCACCGACAACCGCGCCTCCTTCGCGCTGATGGTGGATCATCTCTGCGACACCGGCACGCCGCCGCGCTTCCTCGCCATGCCCGCCGTCAACGCCAACGCGGCGAGCCGGGCCGAGGCCTATGACGCGGCGATGCGCGCGCGCGGCTTCGAGCCGATCCTTCTGCCCTTGCCGAACGCCCGCGACTGGGATTTCGAGCGCGTCGGCTTCGAGGCGAGCGCGGCATGGATCGCGGCGGGCGGCGTCGCCGGCGCGACGGTGCTCTGCGCCAACGACCGGCTGGCCTTCGGGGCGCTCGCCGCGGCGTGGCAGGCGGGCGTCCGGGTCGGGCGCGCAGAGGCCTGCGACCTTCGCATCGCCGGCCACGACGATCACCCGCTGTCGCGCTACGCCTGCCCGCCGCTCACCACGGTGGCGCAGGACTACGACGAGATCGCGGGGCGAGCGATGGCAATCCTGTTGCGGCGCCTCGCCGAAGAGGCGCCGGCCGCGGCAGGGGGCGAGGATTTGGTGCTGCTCGGCGCCCGCGTGGTGGCGCGGGAGTCCGCATGAAACGAGAAACGGGGGAGGGCGGCATGGATGCCACGGGACGCAAGGTGCTGGTGACGGCGGGCGAGATCCTCGTCGAGATCATGGCGACGCAGGTGGGGCAATCCTTCCGCGCGCCCGGCCCGCTGGTGGGGCCGTTTCCCTCCGGCGCGCCGGCGATCTTCATCGACCAGGCCGGGCGGCTCGGCCAGCCCTGCGGCATGATCGCGGCGATCGGGGCCGACGATTTCGGCACGCTCAACTTGGATCGGCTGCGGGCGAGCGGCGTCGACGTCTCGGCGATCGCGGTCCACGGGGACGCGCCGACCGGCACCGCCTTCGTGCGCTACGCCGAGGACGGCAGCCGCGCCTTCGTCTTCAACATTCCCTTGAGCGCCTCGGGCCGCATCGCGCTGACGAAGGAGGGGCGGGCGCTGCTGGAGCGGGCCGACCATTTCCACGTGATGGGCTCCTCGCTCTTCTCGCCCGCCGTGGTCGCCGTCGTGACGGCGGGGATCGAACAGGTGAAGCAGCAGGGCGGCACCGTCTCGTTCGATCCCAACATCCGCGCCGAGATGCTGGAGGCGCCGGGCATGCGCGAGGCGCTGTCGCAGATTCTGGAACGCTGCGACCTCTTCCTGCCGAGCGGGCCGGAGCTCTTCCTGTTCACGCAGGCGCAGACCGAGGAGGCCGCCGTCGCCGAGCTTCTGGCGCGCGGCGTGCGGGCCGTGGTGGTGAAGAAGGGCGCGGATGGCGCGAGCTATCACGACTGCGAGGGCACGGTGTCGATGCCCGCCTTCGCGGTGGAGGAAGTGGACCCGACCGGGGCGGGCGACTGTTTCGGCGCCGGCTTCGTCTGCGCCTGGCTTGGCGGCGCGGCGCCGCGCGAGGCGCTGCGGCAGGCCAATGCCTGCGGCGCCCTGGCGGTGGGCACGAAGGGGCCGATGGAGGGCACGGGAACTGCCGAGGCCGTCCGCCGCTTCCTGGCGGCGCAGCAGGAGACGACGCGATGACCAACGCCACCGAACGCTTCGCCGCCATCGCCCGGCGCTACGCCGCCGGCGAGGCGACGGGCATCTGCTCCGTCTGCTCGGCGCATCCGCTCGTGATCGAGGCGGCGCTGCGCCACGGCGCGGAGCGCGGCAGCGACGTGCTGATCGAGGCGACCTGCAACCAGGTGAACCAGGACGGCGGCTACACCGGCATGAACCCGGCCGACTTCCGCGGCTTCGTCGAGCGCATCGCCGCTGAGGTCGGCTTCCCGCTCGATCGGCTGGTGCTCGGCGGCGACCATCTCGGGCCCAATCCCTGGAAGGCGCTGTCGGCCGAGGCGGCGATGCGCAAGGCCGAGACGATGATCGAGGCCTTCACTGAAGCCGGCTTCACCAAGCTGCATCTCGACACCTCGATGGGCTGCGCCGGCGAGCCCGCCGCGCTGCCGGACGCCGTCGTCGCCGAGCGTGCCGCGCGGCTGGCGAAGGCGGCCGAGGCGGCCGCGGCACGCGGTGGCAGTGCGCTGCCGGTCTACGTGGTGGGAACCGAGGTGCCGGTGCCCGGCGGCGCGCTCGAGGCGCTCGACCATATCGAGGTGACCCGCCCGGAGGCGGCGCGGCGCACGATCGAGGTGCATCGCGACGCCTTCGCCGCACTCGGGCTGGAGGCCGCCTTCGGGCGGGCGATCGCGGCCGTGGTGCAGCCCGGCGTCGAGTTCGGCAATGCCGAGATCGTGGTGTTCGATCCCGCTGAGGCCGCGGCGCTCTCCGCGACGCTGCGCGACATGCCCGGCTTCGTCTTCGAGGCCCATTCCACCGACTACCAGCCCGCGGCCGCCCTGAAGGCGCTGGTGGCGGACGGCTTCGTGATCCTCAAGGTCGGGCCGTGGCTGACCTTCGCGCTGCGCGAGGCGCTCTATGGCCTCTCCGACATCGCCGATCTCCTCGATCCCGGGGTGCCGAGCGAAACGCTGCCCGAGACGATGGAACGGGTGATGCTGGCCTCGCCCGGCCACTGGCAGAAATACTATCCCGGCAGCGACGCCGAGCAGCGCATCGAGCGGCACTACTCCTTCAGCGATCGCATCCGCTACTACTGGCCCGAGCCGGAGGCGAGCGCGGCGGTGGAGCGCCTCCTCGCGCGGCTCGGCGAGCGCGAGATCCCGCGCCCGCTCGTCAGCCGGCATCTCGGCCAGCTCTACCCGATGGTGGAGGACGGTTCGGTGGAGCCGACCGCCCGAGCCCTGCTTCTCGGCAGCGTCCGCCGAGTTCTCGACATCTACGCCGAAGCGACGGGGCGCTGATCCGCTTGAAAGCGGACGACGCGACTCGGAGCCCGGAGGAAGCGACGTCGCCTTGCCAAGCGGGTGTCGTTCGCCGTTTGATAAGGGCCATACACGTAAAGGCGTCCGCTCCCGGACGATGAAGAGAATGCCGGAAGCGGAACTGAACTTCTCGACCCGATCGGAGCGGCGGATCCACGGCTCGATCGCGGAATGGCTGGGCCGGCGCATCGTCTCGGGCGAGCTGGCGGTGGGCGAGGCCGTTCCCAAGGAGCTCGACTTCTATGTCCAGGCGAGCGTCGCGCGGGGCACCTATCGGGAGGCTCTGGGACAGCTCGCGTCCAAGGGGCTGCTGGTGAGGCGCACGCGGACGGGAACGCGGGTCGCCCCGCGCGAAGGCTGGTCGCTGCTCGACCCAGACGTCCTGCGCTGGTTCTTCGAGACCGGTACCCCGCCGGACTGGTTCATCCGCGCGCTCTACGAGTTGCGGGCGATGGTGGAGCCGCCGTCGGCCGCGCTGGCGGCCGAGCGGCGCACGGAGGCCGACCTCGCGGCGTTCCGTACGGCGCTTCATGCGATGCGCACCTGCGAGATCACCGAGGACAGCTGGCATCAAGCCGATGCCAGCTTCCACCAGACGATCCTGCGGGCCTCGAAGAACCCGATCCTCGTGACGTTCGAGGCCGGCATCCGGTCGGCGGTCGCCTTCACCACCGCCTTCCGCTACCGCGACATGCCCAATCCGCACACGCGCAACCCGATCGACGAGCACGCCGCCGTGTTCGAGCGGATCGAGGCGCGCGACGCCAAGGGCGCACGGCGCCTGATGGCCGAACTCGTCGACACCGCGCTTCTCGACAGTTCGGGCACGACGGTTGCCGATCTCGCGCTGCCGCGTCTCACCCCTTCACGCCGGAAGAAATCATGATCGCCTCCGTCACCCGCTTCTGGAAGACGAGATAGGCGAGGGCGACGGGCGCGGCGGCCAGAAGCGCGATCGCCATCAGCCGCGCGTAGACGACGCCGAAGGAATCGTTGACCTGCGTGATGCCGACCGGGATCGTCATCATGCTCTCGCTGGTCTCCACGAGGAACGGCCAGAGAAACGCGTTCCACGACGTGATGAAGGTGATGATCGCAAGCGCCGTCGTGATTCCCCAGTTCAGGGGCATATAGACCCGCCAGAGCAGGGTATAGTCGCCGCCGCCGTCGAGGACCACGGCCTCCTTCATCTCCTTCGGCACGGCATCGAAGAACTGCTTGTAGACGATGATGACGATCGGCACGACGAGCTGCGGCAGGATGATGCCGGCCCAGGTGTTGATCAAGCCGAGCTGGCTCATCAGGATGAACTGCGAGACCACCAGCGCCTGCGCCGGGATCATGAAGCTCGCCAGCACCACGCCGTAGAGGATGCGCCGTCCGGGAAAGCGCATCTGCGACAGGGCGTAGGCGCACATCATGCCGGTGACGATCACCACCGCCGTGATGATGAGCGAGGTGCCGACCGAGTTGAGGTACCAGGTCGTCAGGCGCGTGTTGAAGATCGCGTTCGAATAGGACGCGAGGTTGAACTCGTCGGGGAGCACGCCGGCCCCGGCGCTCACCACCCTGTCCTCGGAGCGCAGCGAGGTGACGATCGCCCAGTAGATCGGGAAGAACCAGACTGCGCCCGCGATGAGGGCGAGCACCGTCAGGAGGCCGTTGGCGACGCGGGCGCTTCTCATCGACGGCCTCCGATGCGCAGCAGTTGGAACTGGAGGACCGACAGGCCCATGATGAGGACGAAGAGAACGAGGGCGATGGCCGAGGCGTAGCCGCCCTGGTTCAGCTGGAACGCCGCGCGGTAGACCATCATCAGAAGCACGTAGGACGAGTTGAACGGGCCGCCCTCCGAGAGGAGATAGACTTGGTCGAAGAGCTTGAGCTGCAGGATCAGCTGCAACGTGAGCACGAGCCCGGTGACGGGCCAGAGGAGCGGCCAGGTCACGCGGCGGAACTGCTGGCGCCGCGTCGCGCCGTCGAGCGCGGACGCCTCGTAGAGATCCTGCGGAATGTTGCGTAGCCCCGCCAGGAAGAGCAGCACGTTGAACCCGTTGGTCCACCAGATGGTGACGACGGCGATGGCCGGCATGACCCAGACCGGATGCTTGAAGACGGGGATCGGGCGCCCGGTGAAGAAGGTGATGACGTTCTGGAGAACGCCGAACTGCTGGTCGAGCAGCCAGAGCCAGATGGTGGTCACCACCGAGACCGGCAGCACGTAGGGCAGGAAGAACAGCGCCAGGATCAAGGCCTGGAGCCGACCCGACAGGCGGTTGACCATCAGCGCGATGCCGAGCGCGATGAGCGTCGTCGGAACGACGGTGAGAGCCAGGAAGTAGCCGTTGTTCTTCAGCGACGTCCAGAACAGGCGGTCGCCCAGGAGCTTGCGGAAATTGTCGAGACCGACGAAGGCGCCGTCGCCGATCAGGGTGGAATCGGTGAGGCTGAGCTGGGCGATGCGGAAGGCGGGGTAGAGGAAGACCAGACAAAAGATCGCGATGAACGGCAGCACCAGCGTGTAGGCCGTCAGGACATGCTTTCGGCGGTTCTGCAGCATCGCCATGGTGGTTTCTCCTCGATCGAGCCTGCACGAAAGCCGGGCGGCGGTCGATCCGCCGCCCGGCCAGGAATGGCGTGGCCTCAGTTCAGAAGCCCCTGGAGATCGCTCTTCATCTGCGCCACCGCATCGGCCGCGGGCATGTAGCCGTGGATCGCGGGGGAGATGATGTTGACGGCTGCGTCGTAGACGGGAGAGGCGACGCCGGCGATCTTCGAGCGCGGATCGTAGACGGCGGTCTCGGCCAGCGGCGCGTAGGTGGCGTTCGGCTGCATCGCCTTGTACTCGGCGCTCTCGGCCACCGGCTTGTAGGCCGGGATATGGCCGGCCTCGGCCCAGCGGAGGGAGTTCTTCTCCATCCAGCCGATGAAGGTCATCACCGCCTTGCGCTTCTCCGGGCTCATCGTCCTGTCGCCCTGAACGGGAATCGCGAAGGCGTGGCTGTCGGCCCAGGTCGCCTGCTGGCCCATGATGTTGGGCACCTCCACCGCACCCCATTCGAAGCCGAGGCGACCGGTGGCCTGCAGGTCCTTCATCGTCGGCACCTCCCAGACGCCGTTGATGCTGAAGGCGGACTGGCCGGAGGTGAAGAGCGCGACGGAGGCGGGGTAGAGCGCCTGCTCGGGCTGCCAGCCCTGCTCGTGCCAGCGCGTCATGGTCTCGACGGCCTTCGTGGCCTTGGCCTCGTTGTCGCCGGTCAGCACCTCGTTGCCGTTGGTGATCAACTCGCCGCCCTGCTGCGCCAGCAGGGTGTAGAAGACGCGGAACACGCCGCCGTCGTCGCCCGTCGCATAGGTCAGCGGCGTCGCCGAGCCCTTTTCCTTGGCGGCGGCCATCGCCTTCTCGAAGCTGGCGAGGTCGGTGATCCCCGTGAGATTGCCGTTCGCATCGAGGAACTCGGTGCCCTTCAGGTAGGTCTTGTTGTAGTAGAGAACCACCGAATGGATGTCGAAGGGCACCGCGTAGAGCTTGCCGCCGTCGCTTGCGGCCTCCAGAGCGTTCGGGAAGAAGTCCTCCTTCTTCAGCCCGGCCGCCGCCAGATCGTCCGGCGTCACCTCCGTCAGCACCTTCTCGGTCAACGCCAGCGGCAGGCGCGAGAGGTGGTAGCTCATGACGTCCGGTCCCTGGCCGACCGCGGCCGAGGTGCGGACCTTGGTGTAGAAGGGAACGCCCCATTCGAGCGAGGTCGCCTCGATCTTGATGTCGGGATGCTCCTTGTTGAAGTCCGCCAGCAGCGCCTTCATGCGCACGCCGTCGCCCCCCACGAAGAAGTCCCAGAGCGCGACGGTCTCGGCCGCCTGCGCCGGCAGGATCGCCAGCATCGTCATGGATGCGGCGAGCAGCACCTTCAGTTTACGCATCGTCATTCCTCCCTTGTCGTTGTGCGGACCGCATGGCCTCCACCATCGCGGGTCCCTTGAATCTCGATCGGATCGTCAGTGCAGGCGCTCGCCCCCTTGCGAGAAGACGAGGATGTCCTCGCCGTCGGCGGTCACGAAGACGCGCCGGCCTTCCATGCCCTCGCGGCTGCCGCGACGCTCGATCACCATGTCGCCGCCCCCCGCGGTGCGGGCATGGAGGTAGGAGACGCCGCCCAGTTCCTCGATCATCTCGATCGTGACGGGCATGCCCTCCTCGGCCAGCCGGAGCTTCTCGGGCCGCAGCCCGAGCACGACCCGCGCCCCGCTGCCGGCGGCCTGCGAGGCCATGGGAAGGTTGAATTCCTGCGTCTCGCCCTCGACCCGGACGCGCGTGCGCCCGCCCTGCGTCGAGAGAACGTTCGCCTCCACGAAGTTCATCGCGGGCGACCCGATGAAGCCCCCGACGAAGCGGTTCGCCGGATTGTCGTAGAGGTGGAGCGGGCGGCCGGCCTGCTGCAGCTCGCCGTTCTTCAGCACGAAGATGTCGTCGGCGAGCGTCATCGCCTCCACCTGGTCGTGCGTGACGTAGATCATGGTGGCGCCGATCTGGCGGTGGAGGCGCGTCAGCTCCAGCCGCATCTGGACGCGCAGCTCGGCGTCGAGATTGGACAGCGGCTCGTCGAACAGGAAGACTTCGGGCTGGCGTACGATGGCGCGGCCGATGGCGACGCGCTGGCGCTGGCCGCCGGAGAGCTGCCCGGGCTTCTTCTGCAGGTGCTCGTCGAGCCGCAGGATGCGCGAGGCTTCGCGCACCTTCTCCTCGACCACCGCCCGCTTCGCCCGTGCCAGCCGCAGCGAGAAGGCCATGTTCTCGTAGACGCTGAGATGGGGATAGAGCGCATAGGACTGGAACACCATCGCGACGCCGCGCTTGGCGGGCTCCACGGAGGTGACGTCGCGCCCGCCGATCTCGATCGTGCCGCCGCTCGTGTCCTCCAGCCCCGCGATCATCCGCAGAAGCGTGGACTTGCCGCAGCCGGACGGGCCGACGAAGACGCCGAAGCTGCCCTTCGGCACCTCCAGCGACACGCCCCGGATCACCTCCGCCGAGCCGAAGGACTTGCGCACGTTCGTGAGTTTGACGCCCGACATGATCGCGGCCTCAGACCGACAGACGGATCATGTGGTAGGACAGCGGCGCGAGCTTGCCCCGCAGGCGATCCCCGTCCATCGCGACGCCGGTTCCCGTCGTCGGCACCACGGCGTCCGGCGCCGTCGGCCCGTTCGTCTCGCGAAGACCGTAGCCGGCCATCGTCCGATGTTCGGCGACGCGAAGGCCGCCGAAGCCGCCGAGATGGCAGTCGAGGTCGAGCGTTTCGGTGAGGTGGCGGTTGATGGCGAAGATCGTCACCGTGCCGCCCGCGTTCTCGATGGCCGCGACGTCGAGATAGGGCACGTCGTGGGCCACCTGGCAGTCGTAGGTCGGGCCGTCGACGGCGACGCGCAGGGCCCGTCCCCGGCCGTAGAGCGAGGCGAACTGATAGGGCCAGTAGATCGTCTGACGCCAGGCCGGGCCGTTCTTTTCGGCCCGGATCGGCGCGATGACGTTGACGAGCTGCGCGATGCAGGCGATGCGCACGCGGTCGGAGCGGCGGATGAACTCGTTGAGGAGGCAGCCGACGAAGAGCGCGTCCTCGAAATTGTAGTCCTCCTCCAGAAGGTCCGGCGCCTCCGGCCAGTCCCACGAGCGCCAGCGACGGCTGTCGTCCTCGCGCTTGTGATACCAGACGTTCCACTCGTCGAAGCAGATGTGGACGTCGTTCTTCGCCCGTTTCTTCGCCTTCACGAAGTCGATGACGCCGCCGATCGCCTGGATGTAGCGGCCGGTCTCCTCGACCTTGCCGAAGAAGTTCAGCGTGTCGTGGCTCGAATTGCCGAAATACTTGTGCAGGGAGATGTAGTCGACGTTCTCGTAGCACTCCTCGAGAACCTCGCGCTCCCAGTCCGGGTATGTCGGCATCTCGTCGTTGGAGGAGCCGCAGACGATCATCTCGGCCTTCGGCGTGAGCGCGCGGAGCGCCTTGGCCGTCTCGTCGGCGAGGCGCCCGTATTCCTTGGCCTCCTTGTGGCCGATCTGCCAGGGGCCGTCCAACTCGTTGCCGAGGCACCACATGGTGACGGCGTAGGGGTCGGCGACGCCGTGGCTGCGGCGCAGGTCCGACCAGAACGTGCCCGACGGGTGGTTCACGTATTCGACGTAGTTGCGCGCGTCCTCCAGCCCGCGCGAGCCGAGGTTCAGCGCCAGCATCATCTCGATCCCGGCGTCCTTGGCCCAGACCGCGAACTCGTTGAGCCCGACCTGGTTCGTCTCCTTCGAGCGCCAGGCGAGATCCAGCCGCACCGGGCGGTCTTCCTTCGGGCCGATGCCGTCTTCCCAGCGATAGGCCGAGACGAAGTTGCCGCCGGGATAGCGGATCGCGGGAATCTGCAGATCCTTCACGAAGCGCATCACGTCGCGCCGGAAGCCGTTGGCGTCCGCCTCCGGGTGCCCGGGCTCGTAGATCCCGGAATAGATGGCGCGGCCCATGTGCTCGATGAAGGCGGAATAGAGCCTGTCGTCGATCTCGGCGATGGCGAAACCCCGGTGGATGACTGCGCTGACCTGCATCGTGAACCCTCGATTTGTCGGACAAATAAGGCGAAGCGGCAGCGTCCTGTCAAGCCGCGATGTGAGGCGAGCGACGCCGCGTTCCACGGGCGCGCTGCGGTGGGTCGGGCGTGGGTCGAACGTCTGCCGGCTCTTCGGCGTGATGTTTCCGGGTTCCTGCGTGAGCTGAAAATCTGCCTCACCCGGTTCGGGGAGAGGGCATCGGCCGGGTGGTAAGTCCGCTATAATATATCCAAAGCATTCCAAACTTATAGCAATCAAAACAAATAACTTTTCTTAATAATTCATTCATTACATGCAACGGAACTGGTTAATTCCGCTTCGATGCAGCATTCATTTCCATCGAGAGCCGCTATTGTTGGTCTCGAAGATCATCTGATACCGAGGATATGCTATGCCTGACGCCGCGAAGAGTGCTCCCCTTTCTGGAAATGCCGTCGTCGACGGACTGATGCTGGGAGGTGCATGGTCCGGCCCGACCATCACCTATAGCTTCAAGCATGGTGACATGAACAAGAACGGCGTCAGCGATTTCGACGAGGGAGACTGGAAATCGTTCTACCGCGAGATCAACTCGAACGTCGAAACCTTCACCAAGCTGAAATTTCAGGAAGTCTCCGGGCTCGGCAACATCAACTTCCGACTGGATGAAGGCGGCGGCGGCGAGTCCGGCGTGCCGGTGTTCGGGGTGCGCGACGTCGAGACCGCGGTCGGGATCAATCCCGACGTCGCGGGAGCCGCGGCGGTGGTGCGGCTCGGCACCTATTCGGTCACCTGGTTCCACGAGTTCGGCCACGCCCTCGGGCTGAAGCACACCCACGACGCCGAGGAGGGACTGTTTCCCAAGCTTCCGGGCGTCGTCGAGCCGGGCGACCAGGGCGCGACCTATCTCAACTCGCAGATCAACACGGTCATGGGCTACACGTCCTCCTTCCTGTCGGAGGACAACCCCTTCACCGACGCCGTGGACTTCGGCACGCAGGTGAATGCCCAGCCCGGCTCCTTCGGCGCCATCGACATCGCCGCCCTCCAGCATCTCTACGGGGCGCGCGCCTACAACACCGGCAACGACGTCTACCGCTTCAGCGACGACGTCGATTTCAACAAGGGCTATTCGACGATCTGGGACACGGGCGGCTCCGACACGATCGAATATGAGGGGACGAGCCGGGCCAAGATCGACCTGCGCGCCGCGACGCTGAAGGACGAGATCGGCGGCGGCGGCTGGATCTCCACCTCCGAACCGCTGACCGGCGGCTTCACCATCGCCAACGGCGTCACGATCGAGAACGCCAAGGGCAATGTCGGCGACGACATCCTCGTCGGAAACGACGTCGCCAACACGCTCACGGGGCTGGCCGGAAACGACGTCCTGCGCGGCAACGGTGGAAACGACCGCCTCGACGGCGGAGAGGGGGACGACACGCTCGTCGGCGGAGCGGGCTCCGACACCGCCATCTATCGCAACGCCTTTTCCAGCTACACCCTTCGGCTGGAGGGCGACGTGACGGTGATCACGGGAGAGGGCGTCGACCGGCTGGAGACCGTCGAGACCGCGATCTTCTCGGACGGCACCTACGATCTCGTCGGGCGCGTCTTCTCGCCGACCGGAACCGAGCCCAATCCACCGGCCGACACGCTGATCGGAACCGACGATGGCGAGACGCTGGTGGCGACGAGCGGCGCGGACTGGCGTCTCGAAGGGCTCGGCGGGCACGATAGCCTGATTGGCAATATCGGCCGGGATCATCTGGACGGCGGCGACGGCAACGACCGGCTCGACGGCGGCGCCGGCGCGGACACGATGATCGGCGGCGCGGGCGACGACGTCTTCATCGTCGACAACCGAGGTGACGTGCTGGTGGAGGAGGCCGACGGCGGGTTCGACGTCGTGGAATCCTCGATCAGCTTCACGCTGAGCGCCGATTTCGAGAACCTGCGGCTGACCGGCACGGGCGCGATTTCCGGCACCGGAAACGATCGCGACAACGCCCTCTTCGGCAACGATGCGGCGAACGTGCTGACCGGCGGCGACGGCAACGACTGGCTGAATGGCGGCGGCGGCGTCGATCGCCTCGTGGGCGGGCGCGGCGACGACTATTACGTCGTCGACAACGTCCGCGACGCGGTGACCGAGCGCGCCGCCGAGGGAACCGATCACGTGGAAAGCTCGGTCTCGTTCCGGCTGGGCGCCAATATCGAAAACCTCTATCTCGTCGGCAGCGCCGACATCGAGGGAACGGGCAACGAACTGGCCAACATCCTCGTCGGCAACTCGGCGGCCAACGTTCTGCGGGGCTATGCCGGAAACGACATTCTCATCGGCGACGGCGGAAACGATCGCCTGATCGGCGACGGCGGAAACGACCGCCTGACCGGCGGCGCCGGCATCGACGAACTGACCGGCGGCGCGGGCAGGGACGTCTTCATCTTCCGCAACGGCGACACGGGCTCGACACGGATGGCGGCCGACCGGATCACCGACTTCCAGAAGGGCGACGTCATCGACCTCAGCGAGATCGACCGCGGCGGCACGATCGACCTCCACTTCGTCGGGAAGGCCGCCTTCACCGGCGCGATCGGCGACATCCGCTTCGCGCAGGCCAACGGCTCGACCTTCGTCGAGGCAGACCTCGACGGCAACAGGGTGGCTGATTTCGTCATCGCTCTGAACGGCGTGCAGACGCTGGCCGCAGCCGACTTCCTGCTCTGAGCGCGGTGTTCGCACCGCGGGCCGAATGGTTTCGGCAGGGGCTGACGCATCGCGATGCGGGGTGACGGACGAGGGCGGGACACGAGAAGCGGCGTCGCCCGTTGCTTGCAACGCCATTGAACGAACGGCAGCGGGAGGGAACCGATCGGTTTCCTCCCGCTGCCGCGAGTCGTCGTCGGATCGGCGGCGGAGCCCGCGTCGCCGACGTTTCATCCCTCGGGTGCCGAGGTCGTCTCGCATGTTGCCGACGGGACGCGCCGGTCGCGGCGCTCGCACCGTGTCCGTGCTTCAAGCCGGGAGCAGACGACGTCGCCCGGCTTGGCTCCGCGCTTCGGCGCTGCCTTTCCCCGAACCCGTCTATCCCCTGTCGGGACGATCCGCGTCAGGACCCGCGGACGGGTGTGAGCATGACGTTCGGAGGCCGGCGCGTTGCCCCGACATCGTCTTCCCTGCGGCCGCATGGTCGTTTCGCGTCGATCTGTCGTGATCTCGAGGCTCGGCGTCTGGAGTGAGATTGCCGACCTCGGGTCTTGGAGAACGGCATCGGGCTCGGCCCATCGTTCTCGGCGGTATCGACATCCCCGCCCATCGAAAGGCGTCGGTCGAAGGCGGGCTGCGGGAGGGGCTGGAGATGGCGGTGAAGCGCTCGGCCGGTCTCGTGCCGGCGATGGCGGCGAGGCCGGCGTGATGGCCGATGGCGCAGGGCGTGTCGCCCCGCTCGCCTCGCGAAGGGCCGGTGCACCCGCGCGCTCACGCCGGTCCGCCATTTCTCTCGTGTAGCGGACGTGACGAGGTCGGGCGTCTGCCGGTATCCGCCAAGTGCTGCCAACCCATCCGGCGTCGGGCTCTCCGCCGGTCAGTGCGCCGCCCCAACACGGTGCGCCGGTGGCTGGACCGGACAGCATCGACTGCGCCGAGGCCCAGCGGCTGTGGCGGCCGACGCTCGGACGATGCGCCCCTCGCTAACCACGACCGAAAACCGCTGCAAGCGTTCTCGCCTCGCGAGTGCTTTCTCAGTCGCAGGACACAACGGCAGGCTGCTGCCCAACAGGCAAAGCCGAACTCGGCTCCGCTGCGAGATCCCGCGGGAACATGCACCCGCGTCGAAAACGACGGGGCGTATAAACGTCGACACCGCGCCGACGGCTTCGGGCCGGCGACGCGGTGTCGATGCTGGCAGCTTCGGGAACTGCCGGTGCCGAGACGTTCTAGGCGCTCAGCCGCTCGATCGCCCCCTCGGTTCGCGTCGGCGTCCGGCCGCGCGGGGCGGATGCCAAGCGGTAGACGTTGCCGGCGACCGGCGGGACTGGGTCGCTCACGGGCGCCGTCGCCCGGCCTTCGTCGGAGCCGAGGGTGAAGAACGCCGCGTGTTCGCTGAGCCGGCCGGCTTCGGCCGAAAGCTGTTCGGAGGTCGCCGACATTTCGTTGGCCGCACCGGAATTGGCCTGCGTCACCTGGTCGAGCTGCTGGATCGCCTGGTTGATCTGTTCCACGCCGATCGATTGCTCGCGGCAGGCCGCCGAGATCTCGGTGATGAGTTCGGCCGTGCGCTGGATGTCGGGCACCAGCGCCGAGAGCATGCGGCCGGCATCCTCCGAGATGACCAGCGTCTGCGAGGACAGCGTGCCGATCTCGGCCGCAGCCTGCTGCGAGCGCTCGGCGAGCTTGCGCACCTCGGACGCCACCACCGCGAAGCCCTTGCCGTGGGGGCCGGCGCGGGCTGCCTCGATCGCCGCGTTCAGCGCCAGAAGGTCGGTCTGACGGGCGATCTCCTGCACCACCTGGATCT
This sequence comes from Aureimonas pseudogalii, assembly GCF_014196835.1. Taxonomy (GTDB): domain Bacteria; phylum Pseudomonadota; class Alphaproteobacteria; order Rhizobiales; family Rhizobiaceae; genus Aureimonas; species Aureimonas pseudogalii. The sequence goes on along the minus strand of NZ_JACIEK010000001.1, from coordinate 529,675 downwards.
TCTGCGCGATGGCACGCATCGCCTCGACGGAATGGGCCACCGCCTCGCCCGTCTTCTCGGCGCTGACGCTGGCCTGCGCCGCGATCTTCTCGGTGGTCGAGGCGTTGTCGGCGTTCTGGCGGATGTTGGCGGTCATCTCCTCCATCGCGGCCGAAGCCTGCTCGGAGGCCGCGGCCTGCTCGGTCGAGCCCGACGAGAGCTGGTCGGCGGTGGCGGCGGACTGGGAAGACCCGCCCGCCACCTGCGCGGCCGAGGAGCGCACGTCCGTCACGATGCGCGCCAGATTGGTCGACATCACGGCGGCGGCATTCTGCAGATCGCCGATCTCGTCGCGCAGGCGCGACGTCTCGACCGCCTGGCTGAGATCGCCCTCGGAAATCCTGACGAGCCCGGAACGAAGGACCCGCAGCGGGCGGAACATCGGCCCCGTCACGGCGAAGACGAGAAGGCCGGCGAGGCCGCCGATCACCAGATTGGTCAGCACCATCGTGCGCATCGTGGCCTCGATTCCGTTGAGATAGAACGCCTTGTCCAGTCCGACGAGCAGCATGCCGATCGTCTTGCCCGACGCGTCCTTGATCGGATCGTAGGCGGTGTAATAGGGATGCCCCAGAATGTCGGCTTCGCCCCGGAAGGGTTCGCCCCGCATCAGCACCGTCTCGTTGACGGCCGCCGAGGTCAGCTTGGTTCCCACGGCGCGCGATCCGTCGGCACCGCGCAGATTGGTGGCGACGCGCGTGTCGCCGGCGAAAATCGTCGCGGCGCCGCCGACCAGGCCCTCGATCGCATCGACGGTCGTCTCGTCGCCGTTCAACGGTCGGGCCCCCAGCTTCAACGTACCGTTCTCCAACGAGAACGCTTCGCCGGTCTCGTTCAGGACCTTCCAGGCCACCTTGTTGTTGGAGGCGAGGCGCGCGGCGGATTTGACCCCGGCATCGACGATGGCGGCCTGATAGGCCTGCCAGACGTTGACGACCGACACCACTGCAATGCCGGCCAGGGCCAGGGCAACGACCTTGGCGCGGACGGAAATCCGAAACCGTGAACTCGACATGACTCACCAATGAACGCTTGAGAAACGACCCGGCGTTCCAGCCGCCGGCCGCGGGCGATTTCGTGTCGCCGCACGCCCTATACGTCGGACCGCGCGAGGGAGTTGCTTCTTGCGCGACCGAACCCCCCACGGCCTGAAAGCAGCCTTAAACGATCGTAACGAACGGGATCGCAATGCCGCCGAACGTCGGCGACACCTGAGGAGAACGGGCTCCGCGGCTCCAGCTCCGAACGTTTGGGCGGAGCGGACCGGCGACCAATGCCCGGCGCCCCTCCCGGCGAGACGAGAAGGGCACCGCTCGCCGCCCCTCAGCTGTCGATCATCGCCTGCTGGTCGGCCGAGTAGCGGGTGCCCACGATCTCGACCTTTCCCAACGCGGTCTCGAGTTCGGCCACGTCGGCGGCCGACATCGTGAACTCGGCGGTGCGCAGGTTCTCGTCGAGATGCGCGAGCTTGGTGGTTCCGGGGATCGCGACGATCCAGGGCTGCTTGGCCATCAGCCAGGCGAGGGAAATCTGCGCCGGCGTCATGCCGCGGGTGCGCCCGAATGCGTTGAGAACCTCGACGACCGCGAGATTGGCCCGGATCGCCTCCGGCTGGAACCAGGGCGAGTCGCCGCGATTGTCGTTGCCGCTGTCGAAGCGGTTGTATTCGGTGATCGCGCCGGTGAGGAAGCCGCGGTTGACCGGGCTATAGGGCACGAAGCCGATCCCGAGTTCCTGAAGCGTCGGAAAGATCTTCGTCTCGGGTTCGCGCCACATGAGGTGGTACTCGCTCTGCACCGCCGTCACCGGCTGCACGGCGTGCGCGCGGCGGATCGTGTCGGCGCCGGCCTCGCTGAGTCCGAAGCGCTTCACCTTCCCCTCCGCGATGAGATCGCGCACCGTGCCGGCGACGTCCTCGATCGGCACGTTCGGATCGACGCGGTGCTGGTAGAGAAGCTCGATCGCCTCGACGCACATGCGACGCAGCGAAGCCTCCACCACGCTGCGGATGTTGGCCGGGCGGCTGTCCAGTTCGCCCGGCACCTGCTTGCCGTCGACGAAGCGGAAGCCGAACTTGGTGGTGACGAGAACCTCGTCGCCGAACGGCTGCAACGCCTCGCCGGCGATCTCCTCGTTCGTGAAGGGCCCATAGACTTCCGCCGTGTCGAACAGGGTGACGCCGCGCTCCGCCACCCGGCGCAGGAGCGCGATCATCGCCGCGCGATCGGGGTGCTCGCCGCGGTCGTGGTCCATGCCCATGACGCCGAACCCGAGCGCCGACACCTCCATGGCGGCGCGGCCGGTGCCCAGCGTCCGGCGCTGCCCGAGGGTGGGAAGGTCCGGAGTCGCGATGCCTGAAGGCGATGGTGCACCGGACTGGGCACGGGCCGCGATGCCGCCCAGGACGAACGGCGTGGAAGCGGCGGCGCCGAGAAGGGCACCGAACTTCACGAAGTTCCGGCGGCTGGAGGTGGTTGGGTTGGTCATCGGGTGATCTCTCTTCGAGGGGCTGCTGGATTTTTCTGGGCCAAGGTCGGTCGTCACCGGTGGCCATGCCCGAAGGTTCGGGCGCGGAAGGTCCATCCTCCGCCGCCGCGCTCGCCGTCGCTGGCGACGATCACGATCTCGTCGCCGCCCGGCCGGATCGCGAAGCTGGTGCTGCGAAGGTTGCGCCCGTCCTCGCGGCCGGGCAGCAGGATCTGGCCGATCGGGATGCCGCCGGGACTGAGGACGAGGACGCGGCCCTGTCCGTTCAGCGCGACGTAGACGTTGCCCTCCGCGTCCGTGCGCACCGTGTCGGGTTTGGGGCCGATGAAATGGTAGACGACGTCGATGCCGAGGCGTGCGATCTGCGTCGCGCCGTCGAGCCGGACGCGGACCAGACGGTTCCGGCCATGCTCGGCGATCCAGAGCGTGCGGCGATCCGGCGAGAGCGCGATCCCGTTCGGCAGCGCCAGACCGGTCACGATCGACGTGATCGTCCCGTCGGCCGCCCGATGGTGGACGCCGCCCGTCGCCTCGAAGGCCGAGCCCTTGAAGTCGGTGAAGTAGAACCCGCCGCGTCCGTCGAGCACGAGATCGTTCGGGACGTAGCCGGCGGATGTCGGCAGGATCTCCTGCCAGTCATCCCCGCCTTCGGGGAGCGAGCCGACCGTGCCGGCGGTCAAGTCGCCCGCCGCGGCCACGAACACGCGGCCCTCCGTGTCGATCGCCAGACCTCCGGGCCCCAGGCTCCCGCGTTCGAGCAGCGGCGAGACCACGCCCTCGCTCGTCAGGCGCAGCACGCGTCCGCCGCCGACATCGCACAGGAGAATTTCGCCGGAGGTCGAGAAGGCGACGCCTTCGAGAGGCGTTGGGCCTTCGAGGATCCGGACCCAGGGCTTCGCGACGACGGTGGGAATGTCCCGCTCGGCAACGGGAATCGGCACCTCGCCCCGCAGGCGCTCGTCCGCCACCAGACCGGGCAGCAGATCCGGAGCGGCCGCCATCGATGCGCCGTTCGGCATGATCGAGACGGCCATTCCCGTGGCGAGAACGAAGGCCCGGCGCTTGCGAGCGTATCGATCGGCCTTGGTCTGTCGGCTGGCGGTCTTCGGCGGGGTGTCCGAGTTCTCTGGCGTCATCAGGAGACAACGCATGTCGCCTAACTTCGCCCGTTGCGAGGGTCTTGATGAAGCGATGAGCCCTGCTCATCGTCAGCCCCAACCCCATCGTGGTGGTGCGGCCGAACATGCTCGTCGGCGTCGTGTTCGCCGCTGAAAGCCGATCGTCGCGGAGGGGGTCGATCCGGCCGAGCGCCGAGTCCTCGCGGGCCGTTCCCGACGTTGGACGATCGTCGCTCAGACAGCCGTCGGCGCGGCGACGACGAGGTCCATGTAATGGTGGGGCTGGCGCATCAGGACGAGATCCTTCCGGCGCACGACGTGGGTCGGATAGGGGCCGCCGAGCGTGCCGGTGTCGATCTCCATGACGGCGTAAGGCCGGTTGCCGTCGACGATCGCCTCCTGCCTCGGAAACAGGAACGTGTCGGGACCGAAGATGCCGGAGAGACCGGGATAGCCGTCGAGGGGCGCGCGGACGTTGGCGAAGGCGAGCCAGCAATTGTTCTCGCCGGCCCGCACCCGGTACTGGTGCCAGTGAAGCGGGTCGGCGCCGGTCGGGATAGGCTCGGGCTGCACGACGCTCGTGCCGGCGTGACCCTGGTGGAACCGGTCCTTCACCGCCGAGGGGCAGGCGATGAGGTCGCAGCCGCGCAGGGCCAGGATGCGACCCGCCTCGGGGAAGCTCGCATCGTGCCCGATCAGGAGGCCGAGGCGGCCGAAGGGAAGATCGAACACGGCCCAGTCGTCTCCGGCACTCGCCCAGCCCTTGTCGGCCTCGCTCAGATGGATCTTGCGATAGATGCCGACGAGCCCTGCAGGACCGACGAGAACGGCACTGTCGAAGACGCGCTCGCCGTCGCGTTCCGCGAAGCCGGCGACGAGATGGATGGCGAGGCGTCTCGCCAGATCCTCGATGGCCGCGATCAGCGGATCGTACCCCGTCACGGCGCCCGCCGCGGGATCTTCGAGCCCGGTGAGGGCGAGTTCCGGGAAGACGACGAGCTCGGCGCCCTCGGTCGCCGCGGCTTCGGCGAGCCGGGCGATCTCGGCGAGGTTGTCGGAGGCGACGGGCCCCGGCGCGAACTCGGCGACCGCCACGGCCGCCTTTCGCCCTTCCGGCAGGGGCTGGTGGCCGTAGAGGCGGAAGAAGTCGCCGGGGTTCCAGGCGAAGGTGTTGGTCATCAGCTCGCGGTAGAGCTCCGGCCGGCGCTGTCGCAGGATCGGCTCGCCCCAGACGGTGCGGGCGCGCGAGAGGGCGGGGTCGACGACGGCGAAGGCGATGCCGTCGCCGTCGTCCACGGTGTCGAGGATCGAGGCGTCCGGCGCGATGATGCAGCTGCCGCCCGAGAACTGGACGCCGCGCTCCAGGCCCCAGCGGTTGGCCTCGACGAGATAGCAGCCGTTCTCGAAGGCTCTGGTGATCCAGTAGGGTGCGGGCGTGCGCTCGGCGAGCCAGTTGGAGACGTGGCAGATCACGTCGGCGCCGCCGAGACCGGCGAGGCGTGCGGTCTCGATGAAGTGGATGTCCATGCAGATCAAAAGGGCGATGCGCCCGAGCGGGGTCTCGAAGACGCGGTGCCCGAGATCGCCGGAAGCGGCCCATTTCGGCTCGGAGATGTAGGGATGCGTCTTGCGGTGGGTGCCGACGACCCCGTCCGGCCCGATGAGTACCGCCGAATTGTAGTAGAGTTGCGTCGCCGGATCGACCTCCGGCAGGCCGACGACGACGTGAATGTCGAGAGCCTTCGCAACGGCCGCGAAGCGATCCGTGGTCGGGCCGGGGATCGGCTCGACGAAGGGCTCCACCTCCTTGCGGTCGTGCCAGCAATAGCCGGTGGTGCCCATCTCCGGCGTCACGATCAGCTTGGCGCCGCCGGCGGCGGCCCGCTCGACCAGCGCCAGCAGCCCTTCGACGTTGCGCTCCTTCTCGAATATCGTCGGTTCGAACTGGACGGCGGCGGTCTTGAAGGGCGTGGGGGCGCTCATGGCGGGAAAACCTCGATCGACGGGAAGCGGACGAGCCCCGGCCCCGCGCGACGCCTGCGGGGACCGGAAAGGAGCCGGATCAGCGCGGCGTGCCGGCGATCGACTTGAGCACGGAGGCGCCGACCGTGTATTTGGGGTCGACCATGTTGCCGAGGCGGATGCGGCCGCACTGGGTCAGCAGCATGTAGGCGTCGATCTCCTCGAAGCCGAAATCGGCGGCCATCCAGCGGATCAGCTCGCGATAGGCGCCGCGCGCCGCGTCCTCCATCGGCCGCGAGGAGCCGATGGTCATGTAGAAGCTCTCGTTTTCGAGGCGCGGCGAACGGATCGTCCAGCCCTTGATGAGGTCGACCTGCACCGTCGTCACGGTCGGATGCTCGATCGCGACGCCGCAGAGCTCGCCGTCGCCCTGCGCGGCGTGGCAGTCGCCGAGAAAGAGATAGGCGCCCTTCGTGTTGACCGGCAGGTAGATCACCGCGCCGGGCGCGACGTCCGGCAGGTCCATGTTGCCGCCGTAATAGTCGGGAACGAGCGAGGAGATCGCCTCGATCTCCGGCGCCGTGCCGATCGTGCCGATGAAGGGCTCGTAGGGCAGCGTGATGCGATCGTTCCACTTGACGCCCGTCACGGCATCGACCTCGAGCTTCTTCACGCGTTCAGGGAGCGGCTGGGTCAAGAGCGCGGTGTCGGCGGTGGGCACGAGGCCGCCGAACTCGGGCATGATCACCGTCGTGCCCCGCGGCTGGGGCCCGCGCGGCACGATGCTCTTGATGTGGACGGCGAGGCAGTCGCCCTTTTCCGCGCCGTTGATCCAGACCGGGCCGTTCTGCGGGTTGAGGAAGGGGAAGTTGAGCTTTTCGCTCGGCAGGTCCCGTTCGGTCTTGATGGCGCCCTCGAAGGCGTCGTGCGTCTCGGCCGAGATCACCGCGCCGGGGTCGACGGCGAGGATCGGTTCGGCGAAGGCGCCGTAGACGTAGTGGTATCGGCCCTGGCTCTCCTCGGTAATCGCGTGCTCGGTGCGCGCCTCGCCCTTGGCGGCGCCCTTGCGGGCCATGATGGAATCCTGGAACCAGCTCATCGGAGCCTCCTTCTTCTGATGATTCTGAAAGTCTCGCTTCAAACCGCGAGGTAGCGCCGCACGGCGTCGCGATCCTCGAGGGCGGCCGGCATGATCTCGTCGGTGATCCGACCCTTGTCCATGGCGTAGGCGCGCGTCGCCATGGCGCGGATCATGTCGATGTTCTGCTCCACGAAGACGATCGTGACGCCGGTCGTCCGGTTCAGCTCGACCATGATCCGGGCGATGTCCTGGACGATGTTCGGCTGGATTCCTTCGGACGGCTCGTCGAGCAGAATGAGCGAGGGGGCGCCCATGAGGACGCGGCCGATGGCGAGCTGCTGCTGCTGGCCGCCCGACATGGTGCCGGCGCGCTGGTTGCGCCGCTCGGCGAGGATGGGAAAGAACGAGAAGATCTGCTCCAGCCGCTCCTTCGGCGCCGGGGCGCCGGCGATGCACTCGCCGACGGCCAGGTTCTCCAGGACGCTCATGCGGGGAAAGACGTCGCGCCCCTGCGGCACGTAGCCGAGCCCGAGCCGGGCACGCTTGTGCGCGGGGAGCGCGTCCATGGCGCTGCCGCGAAAGACGATCGAGCCCTTGTCGACGGGCAGAAGGCCGATCAGGCTCTTCATCAGCGTCGACTTGCCGACGCCGTTGCGCCCGATCACGGCGACGATCTCGCCCTCGCGCACCTCCATGTCGACGCCCTGGAGCACCGGCTTGCCGCCATAGCCCGAACGAAGGCCCACCGTGTTGAGGATCGTCTCCCTACGCATGGACCTCTCCGAGATAGATCGCGGCGACGCGGGGATCGGCGACGATCTCCTCGATCGTGCCCTGGGCGAAGATCTTGCCGAAATGCAGCACCGTCACCCGCTGGGCGATCTGGCGCACGAAGGCCATGTCGTGTTCGACGGCCAGGACCGTGACGCCCTGGCGATTGAGGGCCTGGACCATCTCGCCGGTGGCGAAGGTCTCGTCGGGCGTCATGCCGGCGGTCGGCTCGTCGAGAAGCAGCAGCCGCGGCTTCAGGGCGATCGCCATGCCGATCTCCAGCCATTGCTTCTGGCCGTGGCTGAGATTGCCGGCGAGCACTCTCTCGTCGGCCGTCAGCTTGAGAAATTCGAGAAGCCGGTCGATCTCGTCGTGAAGCGTTTCGGGGCTCTCGTGGTGCTGGAGGGCGATCTGCAGGTTCTGGCGCACCGAAAGCGCCTTGAAGATGCCGGGCACCTGGAACTTGACGCTGATGCCCCGCCGGATGCGCTGAAAGGGCTTGTCGTTCGTGATGTCGGCGCCCTCGTAGAGGATCTGGCCGGAACTCGGCAGGTGTTCGCCGAGGATCAGCCGGAAGAGCGTCGACTTGCCGGCCCCGTTCGGCCCGATCAGGCAATGGATCTCGCCCTGCTCGAGGTCGAAGTCGACGCCGCCGGTGACATGCAGCCCGCCGAACCACTTGTTCAGCGTGCGGGTTTCGAGAAGGGCGGCCATCACACGGCCTCCCGTTCGCGCACCCGCCGGCGCAGGCGTCCCGAGAGGAGCGAGCCGATGCCGTAGACGAGGCCGTTCGGCGCGACGAGGACGGTGGCGACGAGGAGGAAGCCCATGACGACGATCGCATATTGGCTGCCGTAGATCGTCAGCGCCTGGAAGCCGGCGAGCACGAGGAGCGTGCCGAGAAGCGTGGTCGTGAGATCCGAGCGTCCGCCGACGGCGACCCAGACGATCGGCAGCGAGGCCGCCGTCATGCCCATCGAGGCCGGCGTGATGTAGTTGCCCCAGGACGTGTAGAGGACGCCCGAGAGCCCCGCGAGCGCCGAGCCGACGACGAAGGCGGCGAGCTGGTAGCGGCGGATGTCGTAGCCGAGCATCTCGGCGCGCTGCGGGTTCTCGCGGATGGCGACGAGGACGTTTCCGAAGCGCGAGTTCACGAGGATGCGAAGGCCGAGATAGACGAGCGTCAGGAGCGTCAGCGTCACGTAGTAGAGCGGGATGTCGGGAAAGAGCGCGATGGCGCCGCCCGGCCAGGGAATCGTCAGCGAGGGCATGCCGCCCATGCCGTTGAAGCCGTTGAGACGCGCCGCGCCGATGCGCCATTCCGGCCCCGCGGTCTGCGACATGAACCGCTCGAGGACGAGCGTCACCGAGAGCGTGACGATGCCGAGGAAGACGCCGGAGATGCGCCCGAAAAAGAGGAAGTAGCCGAGCACGGCGGCAAACAGCGCCGAGATCAGGACGGCGGCCAGAAGCGCGAAGAGCGTCAGGCCGTAGGCGTCGCCGAGATTGATCGAGATGACGCTGTAGGCGTAGCCGGCGACGCCGAAGAAGGCGGTCTGGCCGAAGGACAGCGCCCCGCCATAGCCCCAGATGAGGCTGAGGCCGAGGGCCATGAAGGCCCAGTTGAAGAAGTAGACGTTGTTGCCGACGTCGTAGCCGTCCGCGAACAGCGGATAGGCCGAGGCGGCGAGGAGGACGAGGAGGAAGGGCGCCCAGAACTTCGGGCCCTTGCCCAGCGTCTGCGGGCCTTCGAGAAGCGCCAGCCAGCGCGGCTTTTTCAAAGCGCGTGCCATGGAGATCAGGCCCTTTCGCGCAGGATCCAGCCCGAGATGCCTCGGGGCAGGACGCGGATGACGACGATGACGGCGACGAGCAGTCCGATCTGGCCGAAGAGCTGTCCCTGCCAGGAGGTGAGCGCGGCCTTGACGATGCCGAGCACGGCGGCGGCGGGCGCGGTGCCGAGGAAGATGTCGGCGCCCCCCACCACGACGGTGACGAAGGCCTCCACCACGAAGGCGCTGCCCATGGTCGGCACGAGCGTCATGGTCGGGGCGTAGAGCCCGCCGGCGAGGCCCGCGAGCGCGGCGCCGAGGCCGAAGGTCAGCGAGTAGATCAGGCTCGTGTTGACGCCGAGCGCCTCGGCAATGTGCGGCACCTGGATCGTGGCGCGCGCCATCGTGCCGAAGCGCGTCCTCGTGAAGACCAGCCAGAGGCAGAGCAGCGTCAGCAGCGCGGCGCTGACCAGCACGAGCCGGTAGACCGAATAGCTGTAGGGGCCGACGGCGAAGGAGCCGAAGGGCGTGCCCGTGCCCTGCAGGGTGGAGCCGAGAAGGATCAGCGTTCCCTGCGTCGCGATCATCGAGACGCCCCAGGTGGCGACGATCGTGTCGAGCGGGCGCTCGTAGAGATGGCGGATCACCAGGCGCTCCAGCGCCATGCCGACGAGCCCCGCGACGAGCGCACCGAGAAGGATGGCGAGGGGCAGCGGCAGGCCCATGCGGGCCGCGCTCGTCGAGACGTAGGCGCCGCAGAGGATGAACTCGCCATGGGCGAGGTTGATGACGCCCATCATGCCGAAGATCACGGCGAGGCCGCAGGCGGAGAGGACGAGAAAGGCGAAGGCGTCGCCGGCTTGGTAGAGAAAGGTAAAGGCGCCGTAGAGGACGTCCATCGTGCCATCCCGGGGTTGGAGAACGCGGATCGAAGGAGGGGCCGGCCGGGCAGGAGCGCCCGGCCGGCTCTGGATCAGCCCTTCGGCGGCGGGTTCGACGGCGTGTACTGCGCGCTCGGGTCGCTCTTCGTCAGGTCGCAGCCGGCATCGCCCAGCCAGTAGGGCTTGATGTCGTTCCAGACCTTCGGGAAGGTGATCGCGTGGTCCTCGCCGACCTTGGCGAGATAGATCGTGTGGGACATGTGCTGGCTCTTCGGGTCGAGGCAGACCTTGCCCTCCGGCGCGTCGAAGCAGACGTCGCCCTTGGCGATCTCGGCGCGCAGATCGTCCTTCTTCGTCGAGCCGCCGGCCCGCTCGATCATCGACTTGTAGAGATAGACCGCCGTGTAGGAGTTCTCGGCCTCCTGGTTGATGTAGGGCTCGTCCGGGAACTTCTTGTGCCACTTCTCGACGAAGGCCTTCGAGGCGGGCGTGTCGACCTCCTCGATGTAGTTCACGGTGGCGTACATGTTGGCGAGCGAGGGCGGCCTGAAGCGCTTGTGCTCGTAGCCCTGGCCGACATTGACCGAGGAGGCCATCGGCACCTTCAGGTTCGCCGCGCCCGCCTGCTCGTAGTAGGAGGCCTGCGCCGTGCCGACGAGGAGCGTCACGAGGACGTCCGGCTTGGCGGTCTGGATGTTCTGGATGGTCTGCGAGAACTGGGAGACGCCGAGCGGGATGAACTCCTCGCCGACCATCTCGCCGCCGCTCTCCTTCACGATGTTGCGCACCCATTCGGCCGAGATCTGGCCGAAATTGTAGTCCGCCGCGATCGTGTAGACCTTCTTGCCGTAGGTCTCGATCATGTAGGGAATGAGCGTCGAGAACTGCTGCTCGGGCACGGCGCCCGTGACGATCATGTTGGCGTCGCAGACGCCGCCCTCGTACTGGTTGTTGTAGAAGGCGAGGCCGTCGAACTGGTTGACGATCGGCCGGTAGGCCTCGCGCGAGGCCGAGGAGAAGCCGGCGAAGACGGCATCCACCTTGTCGCGCTGCAGGACGCGGCGCATGAACTCCTGGTAGCGCGTGTTGTCCGACTGCGTGTCGTAGACCACGAGCTCGAGCGGGCGGCCCGCGATGCCGCCGGCCGCGTTGATCTCCTCGGTGGCGAGCTCGATGCCGTGGACCTTGCCGATCGTGGCGACGGCGAAGTCGCCGGACTGGTCCTCGAGGACGCCGAGCTTGATCGGTTCCTGGGCAAGGCTGGCGCCGGACAATAGGAGGAGTGTTCCGAGCGCCGCGAGGACGCTGGAGGATCGCATCTTCATCTGTGGTCTCCGTCAGGGGGGAAGGCGTCGGCTCAGTCCACCGCGGCCCTTGCGAAAGGGGCCGCGGGATTGTCGAGATCTTCGTCGGCGCGCTCGCGGACGAGCTGCTCGCAATAGGCTTCGAGGCCGAGGCGCGCGCGCATCGCCGCCCGCCTCAAGGACTGGAAGGCCGCCTCGTCGTCGAGGCCCGCCTCCGCGATCACGATCAGGATCGCCTTGACGACGTAGCGGCGTTGACGCCGGCGCTGTTCGAGCTCTTCGACCGCTGAACCGAGTGCGGCCTTGCGGGCATGCTCGTTCACCGCGAGGTAGAGCGCGGAATAGACCGAGCCGCCGTAGACGGGCTTGGGAAGGAAGGCGGTGGCGCCCGCCAGCATCAGCGCGCGCAGCCGGCTCGGCGCCTCCACCCCGACGAGGCCGACGAGGGGAACGAGCGGCAATTCGGCCGTGGGGCCGGTCGGCACGATCGGCGGCGCGTGCAGATCGCCGTCGAGAAAGAGGACGTCCCGGGCGGCGTCGAGATCGGCGAGCGGCGCCTGCGCCCCCTCGGCGCCGAGCGGCTCGACAAGGAGGCCGAGCTTGCCGAGCGTCACCGAAAGCGCCTCGATCGCGCGCGCGTCGGCCGAGGCGATCAGCGCCCGGCGCTGGCTGAAGTTCTGCACGAAGCGCACGACGCTCATGACACGATCCTCAAGGCGGGCCGGAGAACCGGCTGTTCGAGGGCGGCGGAGGAGCGCACGAGATAGGGATCGGGGCGAACCGGCTCCTGCGCTTCCATCAGGATGTCGAACTGCCCGTCGGCGCGCGAGCGGCCGATGCGGGGCGTCAGATAGGCATGAAGCGTCTGCGGATCGATCGAGACGCAGCCCTGCGGCGCGTCGAACGTCTGTCCGGCGACCCTCGCACGCACCGCCGCGATCGCATCCGTCCCGGCGGCGGCCAGCGTCTTGGCCAGCAGCTTCACGGCGATGAAGGCGGCCTCGCCCTCCGCGGAGGCCACGGGCCCATCGGGAAAGGCGCGGTCGTAGGCGGCGACGAAGCGGCGATTGGCGTGGCTGTCGATGCTCGCGAACCAGACCGAGGAGCTGAGATGGCCGTCGACGGCCTCGGGACCGATCTCGAGCAGCTCGGGCTCCGAGAGATTGCAGCTCGCCACGGGAAAGCGCCTGACCTGATCGATGCCGCGCGCCTCGCATTCCGCTCGTAAGGCGCGGAAGAAGGCATAGGCGGACTCGCCGATCAGCGAGTTGAAGACGAAGTCGGGCTCGGCTTCGAGGATCGCTTCGACGATCTGCGCCATGTCGGTCTCGCCGACCGGCAGGTAGCGCTCGGCGACGATCGTGCCGCCGCGCTGGCCGAGCTCGTCGCGCAGGACCCGGTTGCTCTCCCAGGCCCAGATGTAGTTGGAGCCGATGCAGAAGGCCCGGCGGCCACACCGCGTGACGAGGAAATCGACGAGCGGCAGGATGTGATGGTTGGGTGCCGCGCCCGTGTAGACGACGTTCTCCGAACTCTCGAAGCCCTCGTAATGGGCGGGATACCAGAGCAGCGCGTCGCGCTTCTCGAAGATCGGGATCACCTCCTTGCGCGAGGAGGAGGTGTAGCAGCCGACGACATGGCGGATGCCGCGCCCGAGCAGCGCGTGGACGGCTGGCGCATAGGCCGAGAGGCGGCTGCCGGGATCGATGACGACGGGATCGAGGCGGATGCCGGCCTCGGCATCGCCTGCGATCTCGCGGCATGCGAGAAGCGCCCCGTTCAGCATCGTGCGCCCGACCGCGCCATAGGACCCGGTGGCGGAGAACAGGATACCGATCGGAACGTTTCGTCGAGCCATCAGGTCGTCCCACGCAAAAAGCCCCTCAGCCTGATGGCTGCGGGGCGACGGTGCCAAGTCAAAGGATCATCGTTCTGGCGCGACTTTGGGCAGCCTTGCCCCACGCTCAAGGATTAAGCTGAACGGAAGCTAGGCGCCTGTCAAGTGTCGATACGAAAGTTTCGCAGACGGGCCGACCAGCCTTCCGTGCGACCGGCCACGCCGACGCTTGGTGCAACTTGTAGGAGGGGCAAAGTGGATCCTGGGAATGAAAGGTCCGGCCGGATTGATCCAGCATGCACGAAGGCGCATCGGCCGCCGATCGTCTTTCCGGTCGTCTTCCGTTGCGAATGCCGGTCACCTCGATGCGAAGCGGCGACGACGTTCGATCGGAACGCAGGGCGCCGGAGCACCGGCTGAGGTAGATGCCGCTGGCATCGATCGACCGCGCCTTCAACGCCGGCCGGCGCGATAAAGGCTTCGAGAGGAGCGGCGGTTCGCGAACGATGTCATGGCAGTCCTCGCCGCGGTTTTGGCGTGGCCACCAAGCGCGGCGAGAGGAAGGACAGTCCTGTGAAAGGTGCCCGGCAGATCCCGAAGCCGAAGAGCGCCAGGAAGGCGAACCGGGCGAGGAGGCCGAACGGAGCGCGCCGCGGTCATGGCGGTCGTGCCATTGGCGCTGAACCTGCCGATCGCGCTCGGGATGTTCGCGGGCCTTCGAAGGCGGCGCCATCTCGCTCCCGCGCAACGGCGTCCAGGAGGACTGGATCGTCGTGTGCACGGACTAGGCCGGCGTCGGGATCGCCTGGCCACTGCGCACGGCGCTTGCCGGGGAGGGGGGAGCGGCGAGGCGGTGGCCCGAGCCGCGGCTGAGAGGGCCGAGAAGGATCGTCAGGCCGGCAAGACGCGGAAACCGGCCGTGACGATCCTGTGCGTCAACTCTCGTGGTGCCTCCGGGCCGACGTTCCACGCTCTCCGGTCCATGATCGGCGCTCCTGAAAGAGAACGGCGCAAGCAAGACATCGCCATGGTGCTGGGACGGAAGACGATCGCCACGGCCCGCACTCCTTGAAGAGGGGAGGGGGCGAGCCATCACACCCGAACGGTCGGCTCGACCCTCGCGTTCGAGCCTCTGCAGAGCAGCAAACCCGGATCATCGTCGTCTAGCTGGCCTGTCTAGCAAAGGCCGACATCGTCGTGCGGTGAGGTGGTTTGGGTCTGAAGCCCATGCGTCGTAGGGCGTCTAGCTGGCTGGGGAACCTGGATTCGAACCAAGACTAGCGGAGTCAGAGTCCGCTGTTCTACCCTTAAACTATTCCCCAGCATGATGCCGTAGCATCCGCTTGCCGGCTGGTTAGCCTGCAAGGTTGATGGGGCTTGTACGGGAGGCGCGAGCCGGCGTCAAGGTACATTCGATCGTCGTCGATCATGTCCGGGTCGGCGCCTGCGCCCACGCCCTTCGGCCGCTGCATGACCTCATCACCGCCCACGTCCTCGCCGCCGAGCGTCTGCACGGCGACGATACGACCGTGCCGATCCTGGCCAAGGGCCGGACCGTCACGGGCCGGATCTGGACCTATGTGCGCGACGACCGTCCCTTTGACGGTCAAGCCCCACCGGCGGCCCTGTATCATGCTTCCCCGGACCGCACGGCCGAGCAGCCGGAGGAGCACCTGAAGGGCTGGACCGGCATCCTGCAAGCCGACGCCTATCCCGGCTACGGGCGCCTCTATGCTGCGGATCGAAGTCCGGGACCGCTGACCCAGGCGCTATGCTGGGTACATGCCCGTCGCAAGTTCTTCGAACTCGCCGACCTCGCGAAGAACGCGCGTCGGGGAAAGAACGCGGCGTCGATCTCGCCCATGGCGCTGGAGGCGGTGAAGTGCATCGATGCCCTCTTCGCCATTGAGCGCGAGATCAACGGCTTGCCTGCCGCCGAGCGCCTGGCGATCCGCCGCGAACGCTCGCTGCCGCTTCTCGTTGATCTGGAAAGCTGGATGCGCACCGAGCGGGCGCGACTGTCACGCCATGCCGACGTCGCCAAGGCGATGGACTACATGCTGACCAAGTGGGACGCCTTCGCCGGATTCACGACAGACGGGCGCGTCTGCCTGTCGAACAACGCAGCGGAGCGAGCCTTGCGCGGCATCGCCCTCGGCCGCCGCTCATGGACCTTCGCCGGCTCGCAGCGCGGCGCCGATCGCTGTGCCTTCATGCTGACGATGATCGCCACCGCCAAGCTCAACGACATCGATCCGCAGGCCTGGCTCGCCAACGTTCTCAGCCGCATCGCCGACACGCCGCAGAGCCGGCTCGAAGAGTTGCTTCCGTGGAATTGGGCGAAGCCGTTCGCGCGGGACCAACGGGCAGCCGCATAATGGTGCAAACCTCGATCGCCCGTCTCAAGATCGTTCTCGACGATGTCGAGCCCGCCGTCACCCGGCGGATCGAGGTTCCTTTCGACCTGCGGCTCGACCGCCTCCATGCCGTCCTTCAGGAAGCCGTCGGTTGGACCAACAGTCACCTCTGGGAGTTCCGCGTCCGCGATATCGGCTTTGGTATTCCCAATCCGGAATGGGGCTTTGGCGACGGCCCGATCGACGCCCGCAAGACAACGCTTCTCGCCGTGATCGAGGATACCGGCGCCAAGTCGTTCAAGTATCTCTACGACTTCGGCGACGGCTGGGAGCATTCGATCCGGATCGAGCGGATCGAGCCTGCTCTTGCCGATGTCATCTATCCCCGCCTGCTCGCGGCGTCGGGCCGCTGCCCGCCCGAAGATGTCGGTGGACCCTGGGGCTACCAGGAATTCCTCGAAGCGCTCGCCGATCCCAAGAACGAGCGGCACGAAGAGATGGTCGAGTGGTGGGGCGACAGCTTCGATCCCGGCGACATCGACATCGATGCCATCGGTGCGGAACTGCTCAGGCTCGGCAAAAGCTGGACCCGCAAGCCGCGCACCAAGTCCAGCCGAGCATCCCAATAGGCCGATCACCCGGTCCGCGCGAACAGGGTTCGAAACAGCACCTCCGCCTGGCGCAGCCCCTCGTCGGTCAAGACGACCGACTTGGCCTTGCTCGCCGGATCGCAGATCATTCCCTTCCGGTGCAGGCGATCCATCGCGTCCCAGTCAAAGCTCTTCCAGGCACGGCGCTCATCGTGAAGCGTCAGCCATAAGAGCGCCAGAACAGCGGCGTCGATCTTCTCCTCATCGATATCCATGCTCGCAAACTTATCATGCAAAGCACGCAAACGCCGCGGTCTTCATCGGATGCGTACGATGGGGCGATCGTCTGGACGTCGACGCAGACCTGGGATCGGAGCTCGGCAAGTGCGGATGGCGAAGCCCGGGCGTCAGGGCGTTTCGGCATCGGGTGATCGATTGGCCTCCGGTTGGATACCGGTTGCCCTGAAAGGCCGGTGCTCGCCGATCGCACGGTCCAGTGCTGATCGGTCGAACGGCTTTCGCATCGTGTCCGGTTCGCGGTCCCGATGTCGCCCGGCGTCTATCGGCGCGCCGTAGAAGCCAATGCGGCGGGAGCAAGGCGCGGTGGCTTGTGAAATGTTGTCGGATTGCTACAGTGGCGCCAACGAACGCGGCCGAGAGAGCCGAGGGAGCCCCCGTGTGCCGGCTCCGGAGACAGTGAGTGATTCACGAACCGCATCAGGATCGGGCAGCGACGACGGGTGCGACGAGCAACATCGATCTCGGGCCCGTGCGACGCAACGACGTCGGCGAGCTCGCGCGGCGTGGCTCGACGACGCGCGAGCGCGGGGAGCCGACGGGTATCGACGACGGGACGGTCGATCCGGGGCGGCTTTCGAAGCGCCAGCGTCGGCGACGGCGCAAGCCGAAGGATGTCGCTGCCGCGGCTTCGCTACCGCAGGGGTTGAGCAAGATGTCGGCGGAACTCGGCGCCAAGGTGGCCGAGGCTGAACGCGCCCTTCGCACCCGCGACGAGCCGCCGGCGGGGCGCACCAAGCCGCGCCGGCGGCGCGGCGCCAAGGCGGGCAGTCGCGGCAGCGTCGCGAGTCCCGCCGTGAAGGCGGCACCCTCGGCTGATTCGGCCGTGCCGTCCGCGTGGGAAAAGCCCGTTCCCGCGACGCCCGTTCCGTCGGGTGCGGGGATGGCGTCGGTTTCGGCGAAGATCCCAGTCTACGCCGCGCTCGACCTGGGCACCAACAATTGCCGCCTGCTCGTGGCCGTGCCCACCCGTCCCGGCCAGTTTCGCGTGATCGACGCCTTCTCGCGGATCGTGCGGCTCGGCGAGGGGCTCGGCCGCACCGGGAGCCTGGCCGGCACGGCGATGGACCGCGCGGTGGCCGCCCTCGAGATCTGCTCGCAGAAGCTCTCGGCGCGCGAGATCTGCGGGGCGCGGCTGATCGCCACCGAGGCCTGCCGGGCCGCGGCCAATGGCGAGGAGTTCATCGAGCGCGTGCACCGCGAGACCGGGCTGAAGCTGGAGATCGTCAGCCGCGAGACGGAGGCGCGGCTCGCCGTGTCCGGTTGCGGCTCGCTCGTCGACCGCTCGGCGAAGGGTGCGGTGCTCTTCGACATCGGCGGCGGCTCGTCGGAGATCGCGCTCCTGGACCTGCGCCACGGTGCCAGCCGGCGCCTGTCGAACCACATCGTCGCCTGGACCTCGCTTCCGGTCGGCGTCGTGTCGCTGGCCGAGCGCCATGGCGGACGCAACGTGACGCCGGAGCTCTTCGAGCGGATGATCCGCGAGGTCGAGGCGATGATCGACGACTTCCCCGGCCGCCATCGGCTGCGCGATCTCGTGGGGCGCGAGGGCTTCCATCTCCTCGGCACATCCGGCACGGTGACGACGCTGGCGGGCGTGCATCTCGAACTCGAGCGCTACGACCGGCGGCAGGTGGACGGGCTGTGGCTAAGCGACGAGGAGACGGACCGGCTGGTCGCCCGCATCGCCGGCTGGAGCTTCGAGGAGCGCGTCGCCAACCCCTGCATCGGTTCGGATCGCGCCGATCTCGTGCTGGCGGGCTGCGCCATTCTCGAGGCGATTCGGCGGGTCTGGCCGGCCAAGACGCTTCGCGTGGCCGACCGGGGCCTTCGCGAGGGATTGTTGACGGAAATGATGGTGGCGGACGGCGTCTGGCGCCGCGCCGCCACGGCACAGGCAAGGCAGACCGCGTGACAGGTTCGGGGCGAGGCGACGATCGTGGGCTGGTGGTCCGCGTCAAGAAGAAGCGCGGGCTAAAGGCCTCGTCGCGGCGCTGGCTGGAGCGCCAGTTGAACGACCCCTATGTGCGGCGCTCGAAGGCCGACGGCTACCGCTCGCGCGCGGCCTACAAGCTATCCGAGATCGACGATCGCTACCACCTCCTGAAGACGGGCATGCGCGTGGTCGATCTCGGCGCTGCGCCCGGCGGCTGGTGCCAGATCGCCGTGCAGCGCACCGGCACCTCCGAGACCGAGGCGCATGTGGTGGGCATCGACTACCTGCCGGTGGATCCGGTGCCGGGCGCGGTGATCCTGGAGCTCGACTTTCTCGACGACAGCGCGCCGGCGCGGCTGCTCGAGGCGCTCGGCGGCGATCCCGACATCGTCCTCTCCGACATGGCGGCGCCGACCACGGGCCATCGCCAGACCGACCATCTGCGCACCATGCATCTCTGCGAGGTCGCGACCGAGTTCGCGCTGCGCACGCTGCGGCCGGGCGGTCACTTCCTGACCAAGACCTTCCAGGGCGGCACCGAGGGCGCGTTGCTGACCCTCCTGAAGCGTAATTTCCGCTCGGTTCACCACGTGAAGCCGCCGGCCTCGCGCGATGGATCGGTGGAGCTCTATCTCCTCGCCAAGGATTTTCGCGGCAGGAATTTCCGCGAGAACAACCCGGACGGCGTCGAAGCCGCCGAGGAAAACCGGGACGACTGACGGGAGACGGCCCGTAGCGGCTGCAGGACGGGTGCAGTGCGCCGATCCACTCTGCCGGCGGGCCCGAGCGGGCGACGCTGCCCGCCATCGTCGGGTGAGCCTCAGGTTGCAGGCGTCGGCCTATCCGCCGATCTTTTCCCATACCGTTCTGGCAGGTGCCGCGACCGCTGCCGCACCTGCCGGTCTTGTTCGCGCAAGAGCGAGGCAGGCGAACCGGCGTACCCGTGCGTGGCTGCTTCCCATCGCGAGCTTGGCTGGGCTAGACTGATTCCAAGAACAAAGGGGGAGGGGCAGGCGATGGCCATCTCGATGCCGAAGCCGAGCGGCGAGATCCTCGGCCGCCGCGCGGCCATCGTCGAGGCGCTGCGGTCGATCGTGCCGGGCGAGGGCGTGGTCGACGCCACAAACGAGATGCGTGTCTTCGAGACGGACGCGCTCACCGCCTATCGCCAGCTGCCCCTCGTCGTGGTGCTGCCGGAGACGGTAGCGCAGGTCGCGGCGATCCTGAGCTATTGCCGGGAGCATCGCATTCCCGTGGTGCCGCGCGGGTCCGGCACTTCGCTCTCGGGCGGCTCGCTGCCGCTGGAGGACGGCGTTCTCCTCGTGCTGTCGCGATTCAACCGGATCCTCGAGGTCGATCTCGACAATCGCTGCGCCGTGGTCCAGCCGGGCGTCACCAATCTCGGCATCACCCGCGCCGTGGAGCATGCCGGCTTCTATTATGCGCCCGACCCGTCATCGCAGATCGCCTGTTCCATCGGCGGCAACATCGCGGAGAACTCGGGCGGGGTTCACTGTCTGAAATACGGGCTCACCACCAACAACGTCCTCGGGATCGAGTTCGTGACGATGGAGGGCGAGGTCATCCGGCTCGGCGGCAAGCATCTGGATTCGGAGGGCTACGACCTGCTCGGCCTGATGACGGGCTCCGAAGGGCTTCTCGGCGTGGTAACGGAAGTGACCGTGCGCATCCTGCAGGCGCCCGAGACGGCGCGCGCCGTGCTGATCGGCTTCCCGACCTCCGAGCAGGCCGGCGAGTGCGTCGCCGCGATCATTGCCAAGGGCATCATTCCCGGCGGGATGGAGATGATGGATCGGCCGGCGATCCACGCGGCGGAGGCCTTCGTCCATGCCGGCTATCCGTTGGATGTCGAGGCACTGCTGATCGTCGAGCTCGACGGGCCGAAGGCCGAGGTCGATCATCTCCTCGCCGAGGTGGAAGCGATCGCCACCGCCAACGGCGCCACCACGGCGCGCGTCTCGCAATCCGACGAGGAGCGCATGTCGTTCTGGGCCGGGCGCAAGGCGGCCTTTCCGGCGGTCGGGCGCATCTCGCCGGACTATCTCTGCATGGACGGCACGATCCCGCGCAAGGAACTACCGCGCGTGCTGGCCGGCATGAAGGCGCTGTCGCATAAATACGGGCTCGGCGTCGCCAACGTCTTTCATGCCGGCGACGGCAACCTGCACCCACTCATCCTCTACGACGCCTCGAAGCACGACGAGCTGCAGCGCGCCGAGGATTTCGGCGCCGATATCCTGCGGCTCTGCGTCTCCGTCGGCGGCGTGCTGACGGGCGAGCACGGCGTCGGCATCGAGAAGCGCGACCTGATGACCGAGATGTTCGACGAGGACGATCTGAAGCATCAGATCCGCGTGAAATGCGCCTTCGACGACCGGCATCTCCTCAATCCCGGCAAGGTCTTTCCGGTGCTGCACCGCTGCGCCGAACTCGGCCGGCTGCACGTGCATCGCGGCCAGCTTCCCTTTCCCGAACTGCCGCGGTTCTGATGTCGGCCGTTCCGCAATCTCTCGTGTCCGAGGAGATCCTGACGCCGGGAACGCCCGAGGCGCTGCGCGAGATCGTGGCGGAGGCCGTCGTCGCCGGCGAGCCGCTTGCGGTGGAGGGCGCAGGCTCCAAGCGTGGGCTCGGGCGTCCCGTCCAGGCCGCGCGAACCGTCTCGACGGCGGCGCTGAGCGGCATCCATTTCTACGAGCCGGAGGAGCTGGTGCTCTCGGCCCGGGCGGGCACGCCGATCGCCGAGATCGAGGCGCTGCTCGCCGCGCATGGCCAGCGGCTAGACTTCGAGCCGATGGACTACGGCCCTCTGCACGGCCGCCCGGCCGGCGAGGGAACGCTCGGCGGCGTCGTCTCGTGCAACCTGTCGGGCCCGCGGCGGCTGAAGCAGGGCGCGGCGCGCGACCACGTGCTCGGCCTCGCGGCGGTCTCGGGGCGGGCTGAGATCTTCAAGGCCGGCGGGCGCGTGGTGAAGAACGTCACCGGCTACGACCTGTCGAAGGGCCTCACCGGCGCCTACGGCACGCTCGCGGTGCTGACCGACATCATCGTCAAGACCATGCCGCGCTCGCAACGCGAGACGACGCTCGTGCTGCGCGGCCTCGACGATGCGGCGGCGGTGGGCGCGATGGCCGCGGCGATGGGCTCGTCGGCCGAAGTGTCGGGCGCCGCGCACCTGCCCTACGGCGTCGCGGCCCGCGTCGGCGAGGGCGCGCTCGGGCGCGAGGCCGCCACCGCCATCCGCATCGACGGGTTCGGCCCCTCGGTGGAGGCGCGCGCCCGCCATCTCGGCGCGGCGCTCGGCCGGGTCGCGCCGCTGGAGCGGCTGGAGGACGAGGCGTCCGCGGCGCTCTGGCGCGACATCCGCGACGTCCGGCCTTTCGCAGACGGCACCGAGCGGCCGGTCTGGCGCGTCTCGGTGGCGCCGACGCGCGGCCACGAGCTCGTCATGGCGCTTCGCATGCAGGTCGCGGCGGACGCCTTCTACGACTGGCAGGGCGGTCTCGTCTGGCTGCGGCTCGAGGCCGGTGCCGAGGCCGATCTCCTGCGCCGTCTCGTCGCCGCGCATGGCGGGGGGCACGCGACGCTCGTGCGCGCCGACCTCGCGACCCGCGCGAGCACGCCGGTCTTCCAGCCGCAGCCGCCGGCCCTCGCGGCGCTCGCGCAGCGGCTGAAGGACCAGTTCGACCCGGAGGGCATCCTCAACCCCGGCCGGATGGGGTAGGGTTTGCAGGCGCATTCGAGGGAAATGGATATGCAGGTCACCGAGGTTTTCTCCCGCGATCCCGAGATCATGTCCGGCGCCGTCGTGTTCGCGGGAACGCGCGTGCCCGCCGAAGCGCTCTTCGAGAACCTTGCCGACGGCATGTCGCTGGACGAGTTCCTCGAGAACTTCCCGACCGTCGAGCGTTGGCAGGTCGAGGCCGCGCTTCATCTCGTCACGGAACGTGTCGACAGGTTGGTCGCCTGACCGTGAGAGCGGTGCTCGACGAAGCGCTCCCTCACAAGCTGGCGTCTTTGCTCCGCGACGCCGGCTGCCCGGTCGATCGGTTCCCAGCTCGCTGGAAGGGAATGCAGGACGGGGCGCTTCTCGACGCGATCGAGGCGCAAGGGTGGACCGTTCTCGTGACGTGCGACCGCAACATGCCGTTTCAGCAGTCGTTCGCAGGCCGCTCCATTGCGGTCGTGGTCGTTCCTAGGCAGCGCCTGCAGATCTTGGCGCCGTTGGTGGACCAGATCGCGATGACCATTCGGGATGCGAGACCCGGCGAGGTGAAGATCATCGATAGGACCGACGCCGTCGGACCGTCTCCCGCATAAGGCGAAAGAGCCGACCCATGCAGACCGCCTTCAGCCCCGCCGCGCTGGCCGACCCCGACACCGCCCACAGCGAGGGCATCATCCGCAAATGCGTGCATTGCGGCTTCTGCACCGCGACCTGCCCGACCTACGTGACCCTCGGCAACGAGCTCGACAGTCCGCGCGGGCGGATCTACCTCGTCAAGGACATGCTGGAGAACGACCGGCCGGCCGACGAGAAGGTGGTCAAGCACATCGACCGCTGCCTCTCGTGCCTTGCCTGCATGACGACCTGCCCGTCCGGCGTGAACTACATGCATCTCGTTGATCACGCCCGCGCCCATATCGAGAAGACCTATCGCCGGCCCTTCCTCGACCGCACGATCCGCGCCGTGCTGGCGAGCGTGCTGCCCTATCCCCGGCGGTTCCGGGCGGCGCTCGTGCTGGCCCGGATCGGGCGGCCCTTCGCGGGTCTCCTCGACGCGGTCGTCCCGCTGAAGCCGCTGGCGGCGATGCTGCGGCTGGCGCCAATGAGCGTTCCCGCGCGCTCGCCGAACGACGAGCCGGGCGTCCATCCCGCCGTCGGCGCGCGCACCCGGCGCGTCGCAATCCTGCGCGGCTGCGCCCAGTCGGTGCTCGACCCCGCCATCAACGAGGCGACGGTGCGCCTGCTGACGCGGCTCGGCGTCGAGGTGGTGGTGCCGAAGGGGGAAGGGTGCTGCGGCGCGCTGACCCATCATATGGGCCGCGAGGCGGAGGCGCTGGATTTCGCGCGCGCCAATGTCGACGTCTGGTCGGCGCTTGCCGAGGAGGGGACGCTCGACGCGATCGTGATCACCGCTTCGGGCTGCGGCACGACTATCAAGGACTACGGCCACATGCTGCGGCTCGACCCCGCCTATGCCGAGAAGGCGGCGCGGGTGTCGGCGCTGGCGAAGGACGTGACGGAGGTCCTGGCGACCCTCGCGCTGCCGCTGCCCGCGAACCCCGTCGATGCCGTCGTCGCCTATCATTCCGCCTGCTCGATGCAGCATGGGCAGAAGATCACCAAGGCGCCGAAGGTGCTGCTGGCGCAGGCCGGCTTCACGGTGCGCGACGTGCCGGAGGGGCATCTGTGCTGCGGCTCGGCCGGCACCTACAACATCCTGCAGCCCGCCATCTCGGTGCAGCTGCGCGATCGCAAGGTCGCCAACATCGAGCGCGTCGCGCCCGACCTCATCGCTACCGGCAATATCGGCTGCATGACGCAGATCGGCTCGGCCACCGCCATCCCGATCGTCCACACGGTGGAACTCCTCGACTGGGCCTTCGGCGGCGAGAAGCCGGCCAAGCTCGCCGGCTTCGAGGCGCGTCCGCTCGCCGTCGCGACGGCCTGAGCCCGGCGTCCACGTAAAAAAGGCCCGGCGCGAAGCCGGGCCTTTTCCCTTGCGATCCGCAGCCGGCTCAGCCGCCGAAGATCGCCGCCAGAAGGTTCGGGCGCTCGCCGGCGCGGCGCATCGTGCCCGTCTCGGCGTAGACGGCGTCGCGGTTGGCCGCGCCGGGGGCGAGGACGATCACCTTGGTGCCGGGCGTCACGCGATCGTAGAGGTCGGTGACGTCTTGGTTCATCATGCGGATGCAGCCCGACGACATGTTGAGGCCGATCGTCCAAGGCTGGTTGGTGCCGTGGATGCGGAACATCGAGTCGCGGCCGTCGCGGTAGAGATACATGGCGCGCGCGCCGAGCGGGTTCTCCGGGCCGCCTTCCATGTAGGCCGGCAGGATGCGGCCCTTGGCGCGCTCGCGGCGCACCATCTCGGCCGGCGGCGTCCAGCCCGGCCATTCGGCCTTGCGGGCCACCTTCATCGTGCCGCCCCAAGCGAAGCCCTCCTTGCCGACGCCCACGCCGTAGCGCGTCGCGGTGCCGCCGGCCTCGACGAGGTAGAGGAACTTCTTGTCGGTATCGATGATGATCGTGCCCGGCTTCTCCTTGGTGGAGAGGCGCACGGACTGGCGCAGGAAACGCGGATCGACCTTGCGGGCGACCTGCGTCTGGCGCGTCATGCGCTGCGTCTGCACCGTGGCGCGGTCGGAGCCGACGACCCACTGGTTGCGGCTGTGGTCGTAGTAGCGCGCTTCGGCGGCGGCGCCCTGCAGCATCGCCCCGGAGGCGAGGCCCGCGAGCAGGGAAAGGGCGAGAAGCTGTTTCATCGGCGGGACGTCCTTCGGGCGATCGGCGGAATGCGACGGGATCGGGTTGAGAGAGAAGATGGAACGCGATGCTTACCGAAGCGAGACGGCGGCGCCGAAATGCAATCGGATGTTGCGGTCAGAGCACAACCACGCGGGTGCCGACGTCGGTGCTTTCGTAGAGGTCGATGACGTCCTCGTTGCGCATGCGGATGCAGCCCGACGACACCGCCTGGCCGATCGTCCAGGGCGCGTTGGTGCCGTGGATGCGGTAGAGCGTGGAGCCGAGATAGAGGGCGCGCGCGCCGAGCGGGTTCTCCACGCCGCCCGGCATGTGGGCGGGGAGCACGCGGCCCTTGGCGCGCTCGCGCTGGCGCATCTCGGCCGGCGGCGTCCAGCCCGGCCATTCGGCCTTGCGCGAGATCGCGTGCGAGCCGGTCCAGCCGAAGCCCTCCTTGCCGACGCCGACGCCGTAGCGCATGGCCCGACCACTGCCCTCGACGCGGTAGAGGAACTTCTGGCGCGTGTCGATCACGATCGTGCCCGGCGCGTAGCGGGTGTCGTAGGTGACGCGCTGGGGCAGGAAGCGCGGGTCGAGCGCGTGGCGCGGCGCGGTGGCGCGCACCGCCGCCGGCGCGACGGTCGCGGAGGCGAAGAGGGGCGTGCGACGCGAGGCTCGCGGGCGCTCGATGGGCGCGCGGCGGGGTGCCCGCTCGCCAAAGAAGCCGAGCATTGGCCGGCGCTCCTCGCGGTAGGAGCCGAGCGGCTCGACGGGGCCACCGTCGGCGGGCGCGATGCCGACGGGAACGCTGCCCTCGAACACGACGTGGCCGGCGGGGTAGGGGCGGGCGAGGCTCTGGCGCGCGTAGCCCGGCACGACGCCGCTGCCGGGCGAAAGCTGCTGCACCCATTCGGCGGCGATGTCGGGCGCCACCGACAGGGGCTGGCGATCACGCGCCAGCGCCGGCGCTGTGAGCGCGCCGGCCAGCATGGCGGCACCGAGGAGAAGGCGAAGTCGCATCGGTCTGATCCCGTCGCAGGCTCCGGGAGGAGCGGTTGCGGCCAGAATGCGGGCGAAATCCGTTCGATTGGTGAATCGGCGGCTTCGATCGGCCGTCCGCATGCCACTGCCTCCCGCTATGGTGAAGGCCGCGTTCGCGGGCATGGTGAACGCCGTCTTGCCGCGATCCCCGCCGGACGCTCAGCGCAGTCGGAGCCGCCGCTTCGTGTCGGCCAGCACCTTGGGCAGCAGCGGCTTGGCCGCGGCCATGCTCATGCCGGGTTTCAGGCGCGCGTCGTAGAGCATGTTGAGGATCAGCCGGTCGTAGGGGCCGAACGTGGTGAGGCGGGATGTGTCGTTGAAGACGCTCTGCGGCGCGTCGGAATCGTCGTTGAGCGGCCCCAACCCCTGCAGGATCTCCTCCACGAGGCAGCGCCGGAACAGCGGCTCGCCCTCGTCCGAGACGAGGATCGCGTCGGCATGGCTGATGCCGGCGCGCCCGTAGACGGCGCGCACGATGCAGTTGCCGGGCACGGTCATGAACGGGTTGCGGTAGATCTCGCGCCCGGTGCGCTGATACGCGGCACGGTCGACCACGTGCACCACGAAATTGGCCGGCTCGTCGCGGCCGGCCATGCCGGTTTCGAGACCCGCGACGGAGCGCCCGACCTGGCGCACGAAGCCGCGCACGGCGGCCGCGCGGTCGATCGCGGCGCGGTTCTCGACCCGGAACCGGACGGGCGCGGCGAAGCGCTTGAGATAGGTGTCGTCGCTGAAGACGCCGCGAAACTCCGCGCCGAACACGACGCGGGAGAACCCGTCGAGGATCGCGGCGTCGGGCGGCAGACGCTGGGCGCGAGCGACGCTCGGCGCCATGCCGAGGGCGGCCAGTGCGAGCGCGACGACGAGCGCCAGCCTGCCCGATGGCGGCCGTCCGCTCTTCCCCGTCGCTGCCCCCGCGAATCGCATGCCGGTCGACCCTCTTGCCCGTTCTTCGGCTTTTTGTGCGGTGCTTCCAGGGATCGTGGCAAGCGCCAAGACGGTGAGACGGCTCCAAGGCCGACGCTTTCCCGAAGGCTGGATGCCCGGTCGGGCCTTGCCTTCGCCCGCGTGTCGCGCGAACCCTTGAGCCCATGAGCGAAGAGACGACACACGAGGGCCTGCTGCAAGGCACGGACGGACGGATGCGCTGCGCCTGGGCCGGCGCCAGCGCCGACTACGCTCTCTACCACGACACGGAATGGGGCCGGCCCAGCGCCGACGACGACCGCCTGTTCGAGAAGCTCTGCCTCGAAGGCTTCCAGGCCGGGCTCTCGTGGATCACGATCCTGCGCAAGCGCGAGGCGTTCCGCCGCCATTTCCACGGCTTCGCGATCAAGGCGGTGGCGGGCATGACGGAGGCGGATGTCGAGCGCATCGTCGCCGACCCCGCCATCGTCCGCCATCGCGGCAAGATCGCGTCCACGATCAACAACGCCCGGCGCGCGCTGGCGCTGCGCGAGGAGACCGGCGCCTCGCTCGCCGCCTTCCTCTGGCGCTTCGAGCCGCTGCCCGAGGAGCGGCCGGAGCCGATGAGCGCCGAATGGCTGCGCGCCAATCCGGTGACGCCCGCCTCGACGCGTCTGTCCAAGGCGCTGCGGGCTCGCGGCTTCTCCTTCGTCGGTCCCACCACGATGTATGCTTTTCTCCAGTCGATGGGCTTCGTGAACGACCACATGGAGGGGTGCTGCGTGCGGGACGAATGCGAGGCGGCGCGGGCGCGCTTCGTGCGGCCGGCGTGAAACCGGCGCCAAACTTGCCGCTGCGGGGGTGATCGGCTAGGACGCGGCCAACGCGGTAAGTCAAAATTGACTTACGCCATTGCGCCTCGGTCGAGATCCCATTCGATCGGGGCCCCCTACGAGCGACAGGCAGCCCCATGGCCCCGAAGAAGCCCTCCCGCGTGAAGGCGCGCCAGCCCCGCGGCTTCGTGGATCGCACGAGCGCCGACCTCCTGGCGCAGGAGCGCATGCTTGGCACGATCCGCGGCGTCTACGAGCGCTACGGGTTCGAGCCGGTGGAGACGCCCTTCTTCGAGTACACCGATGCGCTCGGCAAGTTCCTGCCCGACTCGGACCGCCCCAACGAGGGCGTCTTCTCGCTGCAGGACGACGACGAAGAATGGCTGTCGCTGCGCTACGACCTGACGGCGCCGCTCGCCCGTCATGTCGCCGAGAATTTCGAGGACCTGCCGAAGCCCTACCGCTCCTATCGGGCCGGCTACGTCTTCCGCAACGAGAAGCCCGGTCCCGGCCGCTTCCGCCAGTTCATGCAGTTCGACGCCGACATCGTGGGCGCGCCCAACGTCTCGGCCGATGCCGAGATGGCGATGATGATGGCCGACACGATGGAGGCGCTGGGCATCGCGCGCGGCCAGTACGTGATCCGGGTGAACAATCGCAAGGTGCTGGACGGGGTGCTGGAGGCGATCGGGCTCGGCGGTGAGGAGAATGCCGGGCGCCGGCTCACCGTGTTGCGGGCGATCGACAAGCTGGACAAGTTTGGTGAGCCCGGTGTCCACCTTTTGCTGACCTCTGGTCGAAAAGACGAAAGTGGCGATTTCACTCCTGGTGCTGGGCTCGACGAAGACGCGGCGCGGCAAGTTTTGGGCTATGCTCTCGTCAGTTTTGACGACGAGGACGGTACCTCTGAGGATGACTTCGCAGACTGGATGCGCATCGTTGGAGATAGTAAGTCCGGTGCAGACGGAGTTGCTGAACTCCAGCAGATTGCCGCATCCGTTCGCGCCGCCGGCTACGGACCGGACCGCATTCTGATCGACCCCTCCGTCGTGCGCGGGCTCGAATACTACACCGGCCCGGTCTTCGAGGCCGAACTCCTCTTCGACGTCGTCAACGAGAAGGGCCAGAAGGTGCAGTTCGGCTCGGTCGGCGGCGGCGGGCGCTACGACGGGCTGGTGTCGCGCTTCATGTCCACCCCCGTGCCGGCCACCGGCTTCTCGATCGGCGTCTCGCGCCTGCAGACGGCGCTGAAGAATCTCGGCCGCCTCGACGCCGCGCCGCGCTCCGGCCCGGTGGTCGTCACCGTGATGGACCGCGACCGTATGGCCGACTACCAGCGCATGGCGAGCGTGCTTCGCGACGGGCTGAACCCGAAGGGCGCGGACGGCGCCTATCTCGGCCCCGCCCTTCCCGTCGAGGTCTTCCAGGGCAACCCCAAGCAGTTCGGCAAGCAGCTGCAATATGCCGACCGACGCAACGCCCCCGTCGTCGTCATCCAGGGCGGCGACGAGAAGGTGGCCGGAAAGGTCCAGGTGAAGGACCTCGTCGAGGGCAAGCGCATCGCCGCCGGCATCGAGGACAATGCCGAGTGGCGCGAGGCCCGCGCGGGACAGGAGCTTGTGGACGAAGCCGAGCTCGTCACGGCCGTGCGCGCGATCCTCGATCGCCACGCCGCCGATGCGGAGAGCGCCGGCCGATGATCTCGATCGAGAGGTCGGCGGGCCCGACCGCGGAGGGCTCGCCCGTCGACCTCGCGCTGGCGCGCCTGTTCCACGCCGCCGGCGCCGTCACGGTGTCGACGCCGATCCTGCAGCGCGCCGAGCCCTATCTCGACACCGCCGGCGAGGATCTGCGTCGCCGCATTTTCCTGACGCGGGGCGAGGCCGGTGAGACGCTGTGCCTGCGGCCGGATTTCACCATCCCCGTGTGCCTCGCCCACATCGCGGGCGGCGAGGGGCTGCCGCGCCGCTACGCCTATCACGGCCTCGTCTTCCGCCAGCACCGCGACGGCGCTGCGGAGTTCCGGCAGGCCGGCATCGAGAGTCTCGGCGACGACGACCGCGCGGCGGCCGACGCCCGCACGCTCGCCGACGCGCTCGCCGGACTCGGAGCCTGCGGAATCGCGGAGACCGCGCCGCTCGAGATCGTGCTCGGCGATCAGGCATTGTTCGAGGCGTTTCTCGGGGCGCTCGCGCTGCCGGCGGGCTGGCAACGCCGGCTGGTGCGCACCTTCGGGCGCGACGACCTGCTCGACGCCGCGCTGAACGCTCTCGCGCGCGAAGGCGAGGCGTCGAGCGCGCGCCTGCCGCCGGAGATTCGCGCCCTCGTCGAGGCCGGATCGGTGAAGGCGCTGGCCGACCACGTCGCCGGCCTGATGGAGGAGGGCGGTTTGCCGCCCCATCGCGGGCGCACCCCGCGCGAGATCGCCGTGCGCCTGTTCGAGAAGGTGGAACTGGCGGAGACGCGGATGACGCCGGCCTCGCTCGCTCGGCTGCGGCGCTTCCTGGCGCTCGACTGCCCGCTCGCCGAGGCGCCCGGCGCGCTCGCCGCGCTGGAGGCCGACACCGGCGTCGATCTCGGGCCCGCGCTCGCCTTCTTCCGCCAGCGCAACGACGCGCTCGCCGCGGCCGGGGTCGATCTCGGCCGCCTTCGCTACCGCGCCGCCTTCGGGCGCGCCATCGACTACTACACCGGCCTCGTCTTCGAGGCCCGCCGACCTGGCGCAGCCGAGCCGCTCGCCGGCGGCGGGCGCTACGACCGGCTCGTCGGCTATCTCGGCGCGGCCCGGCCGATCCCCGCGGTCGGCTTCTCGCTCTGGCTCGATCGCATCTCGGCGGTGGCGGGAGAGACCGCATGACCCTGACGCTCGCCATTCCCTCGAAGGGCCGCCTCAAGGACCAGTGCGTCGCCTCGCTGGCGGCGGCCGGCATCACCGTGATCCCCTCCGACGACGCGCGGTCCTACCGCACGCGGGTGGAGGGCACTGACGGGCTGGAGGTGCTGCTGCTCTCGGCCTCCGAGATCGCGCGCGAACTGCGCGACGGGGCGATCGACCTCGGCATCACCGGCGAGGATCTCCTGCGCGAGACCATGCCCGATTTCGACCGGCGCGGGCGTATCCTCTCGCGCCTGGGCTTCGGCCGGGCCGACGTGGTGGTGGCCGTGCCCGACGCCTGGATCGACGTCGAGACGATGGAGGACCTTCACGACGTCGCCGCGGGTTTTCGCGCCGCCCACGGCCGGCGCCTGCGCATCGCCACCAAATACTGGCGGCTGACGCAGGGCTTCTTCACCCGTGCCCACGGCATCCAGTCCTACCGCATCGTGGAAAGTCTCGGCGCCACCGAGGGCGCCCCGGCGGCGGGCTCGGCCGACATCATCGTCGACATCACCTCCACCGGCTCGACGCTGACCGCCAACCACCTGCGCATCCTCGCGGACGGCACGATCCTGCGATCCGAGGCCTGCCTCGCGCTGGCCGCCCAGGTCGAGCGCTCGGCCGATGACGACGCCGCGCTGACGAGGCTCGCCGCGCGCTTCGCAGCCAAGCCCGCCTGAACGAAAAACGGCCGCCCCGAGGGACGGCCGCTTCCGGTCTTGGCAGGCTGGGATCAGCGCTTGCGCGCGTCCACCGAATAGGCGCCCGCGCCGCCGGCGGCGAGCAGCAGGAAGCCACCGGCGAGGCCGAGATTCTTCATCAGCTGCGTCGACTGGTCGGGGCCGAGATGAGCGAGCAGGCCCGTCGCCACGCAGAAGGCGGCGAGCGCGTAGCCGACGATGCGCGTCTGGAAGCCGACGAGAACCGCGAGGCCGCCGAGAAGCTCGAACAGGCCGACCAGATAGGCCATGGCGACGCCGCCGGGCACGCCGAGGCTGCCGAGATAGCCGGCGAAGCCCGCCGCGCCCGCCAGCTTGCCGAAGCCGGAGACGATGAAGAGGATCGAGAGGAGGACGCGCGCGATGAGCGTGACGGCGGGATTCATGCAAAGCTCCGGTCTGTGGAAGGGCCGGGCCGTATCATACCGCCCGAAATGTCGCAGCGAACAGATGACCCAAAGCGCGCCCGTCGGACAGCCGCCCGGCGGGCGACTGTTCGTTCATCATTTCAGGACCAATGGCGCGACTGGAACGTTTCCAGGGTCCAATCGAGGAGGGGTCAGCCCGGACGCGTCATCGCGGCGGGATCGACGATCCGGTCGTAGTCCTCGCCCGACACGAGGCCGGAGGCGATCGCCTCCTCGCGCAGGGTCGTGCCCTTCTTGTGGGCGGTCTTGGCGATCGTCGCGGCGTTGTCGTAGCCGATCGTCGGGGCGAGCGCGGTGACGAGCATCAGCGACTGGCTCATGAGCGCTGCGATGCGATCCTCGTTGGCCTGGATGCCCTCGACGCAATGCTCGCGGAAGCTGTCCATCGCGTCGGCGAGCAGCCGGATCGAGGAGAGCACGGCATTGGCGATCACCGGCTTGAAGACGTTGAGCTCGAAATGGCCCTGGCTCGCCGCCACCGTCACGGTGGTCTCGTGGCCAAAGACCTCGCAGGCGACCATGGTCAGCGCCTCGGCCTGCGTCGGGTTGACCTTGCCCGGCATGATCGAGGAGCCCGGCTCGTTCTCGGGCAGCGACAGTTCGCCGAGCCCCGAGCGCGGGCCGGAGCCGAGGAAGCGGATGTCGTTGGCGATCTTGAAGAGATCGGCGGCGAGCGCGTTGAGCGAGCCGTGGAAGAAGGCGAGCGCCCCGTGCGAGGCCAGCGCCTCGAACTTGTTGGCGGCGGTGCGGAAGGGCAGGCCGGTGAGCGCCGCGATCTCGGCGGCGATCTTCACGTCGAAGCCTACGGGAGCGTTGAGGCCGGTGCCGACGGCGGTGCCGCCCTGCGCAAGGGCATAGACGTCCTCGATGGCCTTGAGGATACGCGCCTTGCCCAATTCCAGCGCCGCCGCGTAGCCGGAGAACTCCTGGCCGAGCGTGATCGGGGTTGCGTCCTGCGTGTGCGTGCGCCCGATCTTGATGATGCCGTCGAACGCCTTGGCCTTGGCGTCGAGCGCCCCGTGCAGCGCGTCGATCGCCGGCAGGATGCGCTTCGTCGTCTCGATGGCGACGGCGACGTGCATGGCGGTCGGGAACACGTCGTTGGACGACTGGCCCATGTTGACGTGGTCGTTGGGGTGGACCGGCTTCTTCGATCCCATCTCGCCGCCCATCGCCTCGATGGCGCGGTTGGAGATGACCTCGTTGACGTTCATGTTGGTCTGCGTGCCCGAGCCCGTCTGGTAGACGACGAGGGGGAAATGGTCGTCGAGCGCGCCCGAGATCACCTCGTCGGCGGCGGCCTCGATGGCGCCGGCGAGCTGGCCGTCGAGCTTGCCCATCGCCGTGTTGACCCGCGCCGCGGCCTTCTTGACGGTGGCGAGGGCGTGGATGATGGCGATCGGCTGCTTGTCGGTGCCGATGCGGAAATTGTGGAGGGAGCGCTCGGTCTGGGCGCCCCAGTACCGGTCGGTGGCGACTTCGATCGCGCCGATCGAGTCCGTTTCGCGTCTGGTGCTGGTCACTGTTCGCCCGCCCTGTCCCGTGTTGCGCCGCTTGGCTTCCGCCGCGCGTTACCACGAAGGCCGGGGCCCGGAAACCCTTCGGTCGAGGTCGAACCGATTGAAGATCCCCGAACGAAAAAAGGCCGGCCTTTCGGCCAGCCCCTTTTCGTCGATCGTCAGCCCGTGGTCAGTGCTTGCCGACCTCGTCCTTCACGGCGTCCTTGACCTTGCCGTAGTTCTTCTCGGTCTTGCCCTCGGCCTGGTCGACCACGCCTTCCGCCTGGAGGCGCTCGTTGCCGACCAGCTTGCCGACGCCTTCCTTGATCTTGCCACCGATTTCCTTGGCGCCGCCCGAGATTTCGTTCTTGTCGACCACGAGACTTCTCCATTCGATGTCGTACCGAACCGTGTGTCCGGTTTCGGGTGAAGAACCGGCGATGCCCGATATCGGTTCCCGGCCAAACATTACATTTAGGAGAGAAGCGAGACGATCTGCTGGAGGCAGAGGCCGCAGATGAGAAGGCCAACGATCCGCAGCAGCAGGCGCTCCGGAATGGCCTTCACGGCATAGCCGGCGAGCGGCGCGGCGAGCACGCCGCCCCCGATCAGCCCGAGCACGGAGAGGGCGTGGGTCGAGAGGTCGCCCGCCTCCTCCCAGTGTCCGGTGAGGAGGGCGAGAAGGAACGACAGCGAGACCGCGAGCGTGACGAGAAACTCGGCCGCGTTCACCGTACCGATGACGTAGCGCGGCTGACCGCCGGCCCCGAGCAGGCCCGAGGTGACGATCGGCCCCCAGCCGCCGCCGCCGATCGAATCGAGGAAGCCGCCGACCGCACCGAGCGGTGGTACGAGGCCCATCGGCGTCGGCGCGCGCGGGATCTTGCGGAAGGACCGTGCGGTCAACAGCACGCCGATGACGCCGAGATAGGCCGCCACGAACGGGCGTAGCACCGAGCCGTCGATCGAGGTCAGAACGTAGGTGCCGAGCACCGCGCCCGCGACCCCGAACGGCACGAGGCGCCAGAACAGCTTCCAGTCGATGTTGCGGTTGGCGATGTGCGCGGTGCCGGACGCCGCGGTGGTGAAGAGCTCGGCCGTGTGCACCGAGGCGGAGGCGACGGAGGGCGGAACGCCGAAGCTCATGAGCACGGTGGAGGAGATGACGCCGTAGGCCATGCCCAGCGCCCCGTCGACGAGCTGGGCCAGCGCGCCCACGAAGAAGAAGGTCGCGAACTCGATCATGCCGTCGCTTCGATCATTCCGGGGCCTTTCCAGCCGAATCACGCCGCCCTCAAGGACCGACTGCTCGGACTTAAACGGTTTTCCGCCGCTCGTGACGAGACCAGGAGTTTCGCCGAAAGCGGCTCACGACGCAAAATCTCACCCCTTGCCGCACGGCGGGACGATCGATCGTCCCCCCGTCGCACGCAAAAGGGCCCGGCTTGCGCCGGACCCTCTCGATGCGTTGGCGTTCGTCCGAATGGACGAGCGTCAGGTCGTTCCTTGAACCCGGGTAGGGGTTCTTAGAAGTCCATGCCGCCCATGCCACCCATGCCGCCGCCCATGCCGCCGCCGCCGCCCATGCCGCCGCCGGCCGACTCCTTGCGGGGAGCCTCCGAGATCATGGCTTCGGTGGTGACGAGGAGACCCGCGACCGAGGCCGCGTCCTGCAGCGCCGAGCGAACGACCTTGACGGGATCGACGATGCCCATCTGGATCATGTCGCCGTATTCGCCGGTCTGGGCGTTGTAGCCGAAGGTCACCGAGGCGTTCTCGAGGATCTTGCCGACGATGATGGAGCCTTCGGCGCCCGCGTTGGTGACGATCTGGCGAAGCGGGGCCTGAAGAGCGCGGCGCACGATGGTGATGCCGGCTTCCTGGTCCTGGTTTTCGCCCTTGAGCGTCAGCGCGTTGGAGGCGCGCAGCAGCGCCACGCCGCCGCCGGGGACGATGCCTTCTTCCACGGCCGCACGGGTCGCGTTGAGGGCGTCGTCGACGCGGTCCTTCTTTTCCTTGACCTCGACTTCCGTCGCGCCGCCGATGCGGATGACCGCGACGCCGCCGGCGAGCTTGGCGAGACGCTCCTGGAGCTTCTCCTTGTCGTAGTCCGAGGTGGTCTCCTCGATCTGCTGCTTGATCTGGGCGACGCGCGCCTGGATGCCGGCGGACTCACCGTTGCCATCGACGATGGTGGTGTTTTCCTTGGTGATCGACACCTTCTTGGCGCGACCGAGCATGTCGAGCGTCACGGTCTCGAGCTTGATGCCGAGGTCTTCCGAGATGACCTGACCGCCGGTGAGGATCGCGATGTCCTCGAGCATCGCCTTGCGGCGATCGCCGAAGCCCGGCGCCTTGACGGCGGCGATCTTCAGGCCGCCACGCAGCTTGTTGACGACGAGCGTGGCCAGGGCCTCGCCTTCGACGTCCTCGGAGATGATGACGAGCGGCTTGCCCGACTGCACCACGGCCTCGAGGATCGGCAGCATCGCCTGCAGGTTCGAGAGCTTCTTCTCGTGCAGGAGGATGTAGGGGTCCTCGAGCTCGGCAACCATCTTCTCGGCGTTGGTCACGAAGTAGGGCGAGAGGTAGCCGCGGTCGAACTGCATGCCTTCGACGACTTCGAGCTCGGTCTCGGCGGTCTTGGCTTCCTCGACGGTGATGACACCCTCGTTGCCGACCTTCTGCATCGCCGAGGCGATCATCTGGCCGATTTCCTTCTCGCCGTTCGCCGAGATCGTGCCGACCTGCGCGACTTCGTCGGAGGTCTCGATCTTGCGGGCCGAGGCGACGAGAACCTTGACGACTTCCGTCACGGCGAGGTCGATGCCGCGCTTGACGTCCATCGGGTTCATGCCGGCGGCGACGGCCTTGCCGCCTTCGCGGACGATCGCCTGCGCCAGAACCGTGGCGGTGGTCGTGCCGTCGCCGGCCTTGTCGTTGGTCTTCGAGGCCACTTCGCGCACCATCTGGGCGCCCATGTTCTCGAACTTGTCCTCGAGCTCGATCTCCTTGGCGACGGTGACGCCGTCCTTGGTGATGCGCGGCGCGCCGAACGACTTGTCGATGACGACGTTGCGGCCCTTCGGGCCGAGCGTCACCTTCACCGCGTCGGCGAGAATGTCGACGCCGCGCAGCATCCGCTCGCGGGCGTCACGTCCGAATTTGACTTCCTTGGCAGCCATGATCTTGTCTCCTCGGCGTTCCCCAAAAAGAGGCCACACCGTCTGGGATGAATGGGATGGAAGAAGGGGGCTGGAACTTAGCCGACGATCCCGAGGATGTCGGATTCCTTCATGATCAGCAGGTCTTCGCCGCCGAGCTTGATCTCGGTGCCGGACCACTTGCCGAACAGGATGCGGTCGCCGGCCTTCACCTCGAGCGGATTGATCTTGCCGGTCTCGTCGCGGGCACCCGCGCCGACGGCGATGATCTCGCCTTCCTGCGGCTTCTCCTTGGCGGTGTCCGGAATGATGATTCCGCCCGCGGTCTTGCTCTCGGACTCGACGCGACGAACGACGACGCGGTCATGAAGAGGGCGGAAGTTCACGTTGGCCATCTGGATCGAACCTTCCTTGGCTGATAGAGGAGCGGGCCCTGAGCGGCACCCGTCCCCGGGATCTTTGGCACTCTCTTTCGAGGAGTGCTAACAAAGCGGGAGATAGGCGATCCCGGCGGCTCCTGTCAAGGTTCGCGACAGGTTTCACGAAAGCTTCGCAGGGTTTGCGCTCATCCGCCGGTCATCTCGTGGAGCTCTTCTGGCCCCTGCCGACCATGACGTTAGCGGCCGATCACGGGGGAATCGGGGCCCTCGCTTGACCCGTCCCCGCCCGACCCGATATCGCCCGTCAAGCCGGCGCGTCGTCGGCGGCAGCGAGGATGGCGGGCGATGACGACAGACACGGACGGGTCCAGCGCGCTCGAATCGATCGCCCGGCTGGCGGATGTCGCGAAGCGCTACGACGCCCTGTTCTGCGACGTCTGGGGCGTCGTGCACGACGGCGTCGCCAAGAATCCGCAGGCCGAAGCCGCGCTGATCGAGGCGCGGGCTTCGGGGCCGCGCGTCGTGCTCCTCACCAATTCGCCGCGACCGGCTGCCGGCGTACGCGCCCAGCTCGACGCGCTCGGCGTCTCGCATGACGCCTATGACGCCATCGTCACCTCGGGCGACGCGACGCGCGCCCTCATCGCCGCCGGGCCCGCGCAGGTCTTCCACATCGGCGCCGTGCGCGACCGCGACCTCTTCGACGGGCTGGCGCTCGACTTCGCCGACGAGGCCCGCGCGAAGGTCGTCGTCGCGACCGGGCTGACGCAGGACGAGGAGGAGACGCCGGACGACTACCGCGACCTCCTCGCGCGGCTCTCGGCCCGAGGCCTGCCGATGATCTGCGCCAATCCCGACATCGTCGTGCACAGGGGCGAACGGCTGATCTACTGCGCTGGCGCGCTCGCGGCCGTCTATGCCGAGATGGGCTGCACCGTGCATCTCGCCGGCAAGCCGCATGCGCCGATCTACGACGTGGCGCGCGCGCTGCTCGCCGAAGTTCAGCCCCGCATTCTCTGCATCGGCGACGGCATGTTCACCGACGTGAAAGGCGCCAACGGCATCGACGCCGACTGCCTCTTCGTCGCCGACGGCATCCACCGCGACGAGCTGGCGCCGGCGGAGGGGCGGCCGGAGGCCATCGCCGCGGCGCTGCGCACCCACGGGCTGCACGCCCGCTTCGTCCAGCCCGCGCTGCGATGAGCGACGCCGGCACCACGACCCTTCGGCGGATCGCGGGCGCTGCCGCCTTGCCGGCAGACTTGCGCGGCGCCGTGGTGGCGATCGGCAATTTCGACGGCGTCCATCGCGGCCACCAGCAGGTGCTGGAGACGGCGGCCGAGCGGGCGTCGAGCGAGGCGCGCCCGCTCGTGTGCCTCACCTTCGAGCCGCATCCGCGCACCGTCTTCCGCCCCGCCCATCCCGTGCCGCGCCTGACGCCGGCGCCGATGAAGGCGCGGCTTCTGGAAGCGCTCGGCTTCGACGCCGTCGTGGAGCAGCCCTTCGACCTCGCCTACGCCGCCCATCCCGCGCAAGCCTTCGTCGCCGAGACGCTGGCGCGCGATCTCGGCGCCGCCCATGTGGTCGTCGGCTTCGACTTCCGCTTCGGCGCGCGCCGGCAGGGCGACGGCGCCTTTCTCGCCGAGCGCGGCCCGGCGCTCGGCTTCGGCGTCACCGAGGTGCCGCCCTTCGCCGACGAGGGCGGCATTCCCGTCTCCTCCTCGCGCATCCGCGAGGACCTGATGAACGGCGACGTGGCGGCGGCTGCCGCGCTGCTCGGCTATCGCTGGACGTTTTCGGGCGAGATCCGGCACGGTGCCAAGCTCGGCCGCACGCTCGGCTATCCCACCGCCAACATGGCGCTGGACGAGGACGCGATGCTCGCCCATGGGATCTACGCCGTGCGGCTGCGCCGGGCCGACGGCACGCTGCACGACGGCGTCGCGAGCTTCGGGCGCCGGCCGACCTTCGACAACGGCCACGCGCTGTTCGAGACCTTCCTCTTCGACTTCGCGGGCGATCTCTACGGCGAGACCGCGAGCGTCTCGCTCTTCGCCTATCTGCGCGGCGAGGAGAAGTTCGACGGGGTCGAGGCGCTGGTGGCGCAGATGGATCGGGACCGCGACGAGGCGAGGGCGCTGCTCGCCGGCGCCCGTCCGCTCTCGGCCCTCGACGCCCGCATCGCCTTCTGACACTGCGCGAAAAGGCTTTGATCCCCACGCGGCGATTGCTAGAGAACCCGCTCATGGAACCCGGCGCCCGCCTGCCGCCCTTCGCGGCCCGAATTATCCGCCCGGCTTCGTCGCTCGCGCTGCACTAGCCGCGAGGGCGAAGGCCGGGACGAGACGCCGCGCCTTCCCGCAAGAGCCTTTTTCCATTCGACCCCGCCGAGGGGTTGCGCCGCCCCTGATGCGCGGCGCCTTCCGCGAAGAATCCGAGATGACCGACGCCCCGACGACCCCCGAGACCGACTATTCGCAGACGCTCTTCCTGCCCGAGACCGAGTTTCCGATGCGCGCCGGCCTGCCGCAGGCCGAGCCCGCCTGGATCGCGCGCTGGGACGAGATGGATCTCTACGGTACGCTGCGCCGTGAATCGGCGGGGCGGCCGAAATACGTGCTCCACGACGGCCCGCCCTATGCCAACGGTAACCTCCATATCGGCCACGCGCTGAACAAGGTGCTGAAGGACGCGATCACCCGCTCCTTCCAGATGCGCGGCTTCGACGCCAACTACGTGCCGGGCTGGGACTGCCACGGCCTGCCGATCGAGTGGAAGATCGAGGAGGCCTACCGCGCGAAGGGGCGCGACAAGGACGCGGTTCCGATCAACGAGTTCCGCGCCGAGTGCCGCGAGTTCGCCGCGCACTGGGTGGGCGTGCAGTCGGCCGAGTTCCGCCGCCTCGGCGTCGAGGGCGACTTCAAGGACCCCTATCTGACGATGAACTTCGGGGCCGAGTCGGTGATCGCCGGCGAACTCCTGAAGTTCGCCATGAGCGGCCAGCTCTATCGCGGCTCGAAGCCGATCATGTGGTCGGTGGTCGAGAAGACCGCGCTCGCCGAGGCCGAGGTCGAGTATCATGACTACGAGTCGGATACTGTGTGGGTGAAGTTTCCGGTTCGGAACGTTCCAACCGAAATGAAGGCTGCTTGGCTGTCTGATACGGGCGGCAATAGTCGAAGCGTGGATGAGGCGAACGAACTTAAGGACGCTTCCGTCGTCATCTGGACGACGACCCCGTGGACCATGCCCGGCAATCGCGCGATCACCTTCAACCCGAAGATCGCCTACGGTCTCTACGAGGTGACGGCGCCGGACGATGCCGAGCAGCCGCGCTGGGCCCGGTCGGGCGAGCGGTTTCTGCTCGCCGACGCCTTGGCCGCCGACGTGTTCGCCAAGGCGCGCGTCGGGTCGGACGGGTTCCAGCGGGTTGCCGACGTCAGGGCCGAGGATCTCGCGGCGCTCGTCGTCGATCACCCGCTGAAGGGGTTCGGCGGCGGCTACGAGTTCGCGGTGCCGCTGCTGTTCGGCGCGCATGTGACGCAGGACGCGGGCACCGGCTTCGTGCACACCGCGCCCGGTCATGGCCGCGAGGATTTCGAGGCCTTCGTGGACGCCCGCCGCGATCTCGCTGCGCGCGGCATCGACACCGCCATCCCCTTCACCGTCGATGACGACGGCTTCTACACCAAGGACGCGCCGGGCTTCGGGCCGGAGGCCGAGGGGGGCGCGGCGCGGGTCATCGACGACAAGGGCAAGAAGGGCGACGCCAACGCGCGCGTCATCGCCGCGCTGATCGAGCGCGGCAATCTCCTCGCCCGCGGCCGGCTGAAGCATTCCTACCCGCATTCCTGGCGCTCCAAGAAGCCGATCATCTATCGCAACACGCCGCAATGGTTCGTCCACATGGATCGGGATCTCGGCGGCTACGGCTCACCTGAGCGCGGACTCACCGAGGGTGACGACACGCTGCGCGCCCGCGCGCTCAAGGCGATCGAGGACACCCGCTTCGTGCCGGCCTCCGGGCAAAATCGCCTGCGCGGCATGATCCAGGATCGGCCCGACTGGGTGCTCTCGCGCCAGCGCGCCTGGGGCGTGCCGATCTGCGTCTTCGTCGACGAGGACGGCGAGATCCTGAAGGACGAGGCGGTGAACGCGCGGATCACGCAGGCCTTCGCCGAGGAGGGTGCCGACGCCTGGTTCGCGGAGGGCGCCAAGGAGCGGTTCCTCGGGGTCGAGCACGACGGCCCCAGGTGGGCCATGGTGCGCGACATCCTCGACGTCTGGTTCGATTCGGGCTCAACGCACGCCTTCTGCCTGGAGAAGCGTCCCGACCTGAAATGGCCGGCCGACCTCTATCTCGAAGGCTCCGACCAGCATCGCGGCTGGTTCCACTCCTCGCTGCTCGAAAGCTGCG
Source organism: Aureimonas pseudogalii (assembly GCF_014196835.1). GTDB lineage: Bacteria > Pseudomonadota > Alphaproteobacteria > Rhizobiales > Rhizobiaceae > Aureimonas > Aureimonas pseudogalii. The sequence goes on along the minus strand of NZ_JACIEK010000001.1, from coordinate 488,491 downwards.
GCACCCGCGGCCGCGCGCCCTACGACGCCGTGCTGACGCATGGCTTCGTGATGGACGAGGAGGGGCGCAAGATGTCGAAGTCCCTCGGCAACGTCGTGACGCCGCAAGAGGTGATCAAGCAGTCGGGCGCCGACATCCTGCGCCTCTGGGTGGTCTCGTCCGATTATTCCGAGGATTTGCGGCTCGGCAAGACGATCCTGCAGACGAACATCGACAGCTACCGCAAGCTGCGCAACACCGTGCGCTGGATGCTCGGCACGCTCGCGCACGATCGGGGCGATGAGGTGTCGCTGGCGGAGATGCCGGAGATCGAACGGCTGATGCTGCATCGCCTCGCCGAGATCGAGGAGGTGGTGCTGCGCGCCTACGATGCGTTCGACTTCAAGCGCATCACCCGCACGCTCCTCGACTTCGCGGTGACGGAGCTTTCCGCCTTCTATTTCGACATCCGCAAGGACGCGCTCTACTGCGACGCGCCGTCCTCGACCCGCCGCAAGGCGTCGCTGCAGGTGGTGCGCATCCTGTTCGATCGGCTGGTGACGTGGCTGGCGCCCCTGCTGCCCTTCACCACCGAGGAGGCGTGGCTGTCGCGCTATCCCGCCGCGCGCTCGGTGCATCTCGAAGCCTTCCGCCCCTGCGATCCCGCTTGGCGCGACGAGGCGCTGGCGGCACGGTGGGCGAAGATCCGCCGCGTGCGCCGCGTCGTCACCGGCGCGCTGGAAGAGGAGCGCCGCGCCAAGCGGATCGGCTCGTCGCTCGAAGCCGCCCCGGTCGTCCATGTCGAGGATGCCGAGCTTCGCGCGCTGCTGGCGGGCGTCGATCTCGCCGAGATCGCGATCACCAGCGACATCGCGATCTCGGCCGAGTCCGCGCCCGAGACGGCGTTCCATCTGGCCGACACGCCCGGCATCGCCGTGACGCCGGCGCGCGCCGAGGGGCGCAAATGCGCGCGCTCCTGGAAGATCTCGCCCGACGTCGGGTCCGACCCGGAGTTCCCCGACGTGACGCCGCGCGATGCCGACGCGCTGCGCGAACTGGCGGTCGAGCGGGACGCCGCCTGACGACGAGGCGAGGGGGCGGTCGTAGCCTCGCCTCGCCCCGCGCGCCGTTTCTGGACAGACGAGGCGGTCTCGCCTACAGGAGGGCTCGCAAATTCGCCGGATTGTCGTGGGATGGCGCGAGATAAAGCTGCGGCGAACCCTTGTCCAGAGGGCCGGTCGATCGCGCCACGAGGGGAACTGCTGAGCATGACGTCTGATCTCATCCGCGTGGGTGTTCGTGCCGCGCTCCTCGGCATCTGCGCGATGACGCTGGCCGGATGCATGGGGCCGACCTACGGCACCGGCAAGTCGCAGGGCGGCCAGCTCTTCAGCGATCTCGACAACATCGTCTCGCTCGGCTCGACCGGCGGCGCCCGCCCCAGCTACGCGCCGCGGCCCGAACTGGTGAAGCCCAAGACCATCGGCGCGCTGCCGCCGCCGAGCGAGTCCGTATCGGCGGCCAACGACGCCGACTGGCCGGAATCGCCGGAGCGGCGCAGCGCCCGCCTGCAGGCCGCCGCGCCCGATCCCGACACCCCGCTGCCGGTCGGCTACATGACCGCGGCCAAGGACGGCATCCCGGTGGAGCGTTCCGTGCAGAGCTCGACGGTCGGGCGCCGCACCGACATGGAGAACAGCTGGCTCGACCCCAAGGCGATGGCGGGCCAACGCGTCGCGGCCACCGACGCTGCCAAGAACACCCGCCAGGGCAGCCCCGAGGTGCGCCGCTACCTCTCCGAGCCACCGCTCGCCTATCGCGCGCCGGCCGCCACCGCGCCAGTGGGCGTGCAGGGCGACGACGAGGAGGTCAAGGAGCGCCGCATGAAGGGCACCACGAGCGTCGGCTCCAAGCTGAAGAGCCTCTGGCCGTTCTGATCGTTTCCCGGCCGCCAGCGTCAGTCCCGCCGGGCCCGGAAGAAGCTGCGAAGAAGCTCGGCGGACGCCCGTTCGCCGATGCCGGAATAGACGTCCGGCGCGTGATGGCAGGTCGGCTGGGCGTAGAAGCGGGAGCCATGCTCCACCGCTCCGCCCTTCTCGTCCGCCGCGCCGTAGTAGAGCCGGCGGATGCGCGCGAAGGAGATCGTCGCCGCGCACATCGCGCAGGGCTCCAGCGTCACGTAGAGATCGAAGCCGGGCAGGCGCTCGCAGCCGACCGCCCGGCAGGCGCGGCGGATCGCCAGCACTTCGGCATGGGCCGTCGGGTCGAACAGCGCGCGGGTTTCGTTGCCGGCGCGGGCGACGATCCGCTCCTCGAACACCACCACGGCGCCGACCGGTGTCTCGCCCCGATCGGCGGCGAGATGGGCTTGCGTCAGCGCCTCGTCCATCCAGTTCACGGGCCATCGGCCTTGGCTGGCATCCAATTCCTGCGGGACACGCCGTTTCCCTCGTTTCGTCGACGGGTTTTTGATATGCGTCGCCCGAAACAAGGCATAGCGAAAAGATGAGCGACACGAACGACGGTGGCCGCCGCGGCGGCGGCAAGGGCGGACCGCGCAGCGGCGGCGGCAAGAGCGGCGGTGGCGGAGCCCGCGGCGGCGCGGGCGGCGGCGATCGCCCGCGCGGCGGCAAGCCGGCGTTCGGCGGGGCCAAGCCGGGCGGCGCGGGCGCGGGCAAGCCGTTCCGGTCGCGCCCGGCAGGAGCGGCCGGCGCGCCGCGTGGCGACGGAGAGCGATCCTTCCGGCCCCGAACCGAACGCAGCGAGGGCGAGCGCAAGCCGTTCGTCAAGCGCGAAGGCGCGGGTGGCGGCGAGGGCCGGACGTTCCGGCCGCGCACCGAGCGGACCGAGGGCGCGCGCAAGCCTTTCGTGAAGCACGAGGGCGGCGGCGCGGGGGAGGGGCGGACGTTCCGGCCCCGGACCGAACGCGGCGACGGCGAACGCAAACCCTTCGTGAAGCGCGAAGGCGGCGAGCGCGGTGCTGGAACGAGCGAGCGCAAGCCCTTCGTCAAGCGCGACGGCGAGGCCGGCGAGCGCAAGCCCTTCCGGGCGCGCACCGAGCGGCCCGAGGGCGAGCGCAAGCCGTTCGTGAAGCGTGAGGACGGCGGCGAGCGCGGCTCGTATCGCCGGCCCGAGGGCGCGGAGCGTCCCGCCCGGCAGGGCGGCGACAAGCCGTTCACGCCCCGCTCGCACGGCATGTTCTCGCATGGCGGTGCCAGAACTGAGGGCGGCGAGGCGCGTCCGCGCTCCTACGGCCGGCTGCAGCATGGCGACGTCGCCGGCGAGGCACGCAAGCCTCGCGAGTTCAAGCAGCGTTCGGGAGGCTCCGACCGGGCGGAGCGTCCGCGCCGCGAATCGCGCCGCGAATCGCGCACCGAGGCCGGCGAGCGTCCGGCCCGGCGCGAGGGCGGCGAGACCGCGTCCGACGGGTCCATGCGCATCGCCAAGCGCCTGGCGCGCGCCGGCGTCGCCTCGCGCCGCGACGCCGAGGGCATGATCGCCGACGGGCGCATCACGCTGAACGGACGCAAGCTCGACACCCCGGCGGTGGACGTGACGATGCGCGACCGCATCGAGGTGGACGGCAAGCCGTTGCCGGCGATCGAGCGTACCCGCCTCTGGCTCTTCCACAAGCCGGCCGGCCTCGTCACCACCAACCGCGACCCGGAAGGGCGCACCACCGTGTTCGACCGCCTGCCGGAGGACATGCCGCGCGTGCTCTCGATCGGGCGCCTCGACATCAACACCGAAGGCCTGCTGCTGCTGACGAACGACGGCGGGTTGGCGCGCGTCCTCGAACTTCCGGCCACGGGCTGGCTGCGGCGCTACCGGGTGCGGGCCCGCGGCGAGGTCACGCAGGCCCAGCTCGACGAGCTGCGTCAGGGCATCGCCGTCGACGGCGTGTTCTACGGCGCCATCGAGGCGACGCTCGATCGCGAGCAGGGCTCCAACGTCTGGCTGACGCTCGGCCTTCGCGAGGGCAAGAACCGCGAGGTCAAGCGCGTGCTCGGCCATCTCGGGCTCGACGTGAACCGGCTGATCCGCCTGTCGTTCGGACCGTTCCAGCTCGGCGATCTCGCCGAAGGCGCGGTGCAGGAGATCAAGGGCCGCATGCTGCGCGACCAGCTCGGCGAGCGCCTGATCGAAGAATCGGGCGCCGACTTTGACGCGCCCATCGTCAACGAGTTCACCAACCAGGCGGTGGTCGCGCCGAAGCGCACCGAGGCGAGCGAAGACCGGTCCGAGCGCGGCGCCAAGCCCAAGCGTGAGTGGATCAGCGCCACCGACTCGACGCCGAACCGCAAGAAGTTCGGCGCCGCCAAGCGCGACGACGCGCTCGGCCGGCTCGACACCAAGGCGCCGCGCTCCTTCCGCGACAAGCCGGACGGCGGCGAGCGGGGCGGGCGCACCTTCGAGAAGCGCGAGCGCCCGGCCTTCGGCGGCGGCCGCGACAAGCCCACCTTCGGCGACAAGCCGCGTCGCCCGAACGACCGGCCGAACGACCGGACTGGCGAGGCCGGCGGCGATGCGCGCGCGACGCGCCGCCCCGCGCTGAACGAGCCCAAGCGCTCCACCAACGTCTGGATGGCGCCGGGCGCCCGGGCCGTGGGCGAGGCGAAGAAGGCCGAGCGCGACGAGAAGGCCAAGCGCTTCCCTCGTACGGGCGAGCGGACGGGCGGCTTCGGCGCGCGGGGCGGCGAGCGCTCCGGCAGCGACCGTCCGCGCGGGGATCGCCCACACGGGGATCGGCCCCAGGGCGACCGGCCCCGTGGCGGGGGCGGCGGTCGCGGCCCGAAGGGCTGATCCGGCATGGCGATGCGAATCGTCGCGGGCAGCCTGAAGGGCCGCCCCCTCGCCACGCCGAAGGGCGAAGGCATCCGCCCGACGAGCGAACGCCATCGCGGAGCGCTGTTCGACATCCTGCAGCACGGCTTCGGCTTCCGCTTCGAGGGCGCCCGGGTGCTCGACCTCTTCGCCGGCACCGGCGCGCTCGGTCTGGAAGCGGTGTCGCGCGGCGCCCGCTTCTGCCTTTTCGTGGAGGAGGGCACGGAGGGGCGCGGCCTCATCCGCACCAATGTCGAAGCCTTCGGGCTGGGCGGCTGCACCAAGATCTTCCGGCGCGACGCGACGCGGCTCGGCCCCGCCGGCCCGGTGGAGCCCTTCGATCTCGTGATCGCCGATCCGCCCTACGGCCGGCGCCTCGGCGAAGCCGCGTTGGCGGGCGCGCTCGCCGGCGGCTGGCTCGCTCCCGGCGCGCTCCTCGTGCTGGAGGAGGCACTGGCGGCGCCCTTCGAGCCGATCGCGGGGCTGGTCGTCGAGGACGAGCGCGAGATGGGCGAGACGCGGCTGCGCTTCTTGCGGGCCGTGTCGATCGCTTGAGATTCCAAGCCCTTACAAAAACGTAATTGGCTCCTTTCCTCGCCGTCCGCCATATCGGACGGCGAGATGCCCGACGCAACACGAGGAAACGCCCGACGATGAAGTCCCTGTCCCGGAAGGTCCTGTGCCGGACGTCGCTCGTCCGCTCGGCCGGCACCTCGCTTCTGGCGCTGGCGCTGGGTGCCACCGCCCTGACGCCCGCCTTCGCGCAGGAGGCCCCGCGCCCGGCCGCGAGCGCCACCAAAACGAGCCCCGCCACTCCGACGCCGGCAGCCCCGACGCCGGCAGCCGCGGCTGCCGAGGCTAAGCGCCCGGCGATCGAGAGCTTCACGCTGGACAACGGCCTGCAGGTCGTGGTGCTGCCCGACCATCGCGCGCCCATCGCCACGCAGATGATCTGGTACCGCGTCGGCTCGGCCGACGAGGCGCGCGGCCAGTCGGGCATCGCCCACTTCCTCGAACACCTGATGTTCAAGGGCACGAAGGCCCATCCCGACGGCGCCTTCTCGGCGGCGGTGGCCGCGGTCGGCGGCTCGGAGAACGCCTTCACCTCCTACGACTACACGGCCTACTACCAGCAGGTGCCGGTAGAGCAGCTGCGCGAGATGATGGCCTTCGAGGCCGACCGCATGGAGAACCTCGTCCTCTCCGACGAGGCGGTGCTGCCCGAGCGCGACGTCATTCTCGAAGAGCGCCGGATGCGGGTCGACAACGACCCCGGCGCGCAGCTCTCCGAGGCGGTGGACGCCGCGCTCTTCGCCAACAGCCCCTACGGCACGCCGGTGATCGGCTGGCGGCAGGAGATGGAGAAGCTGTCGCGCGACCAGGCGATCGCCTTCTACGACAAGTACTACACGCCCAACAACGCGACGCTGCTGGTGGCCGGCGACGTGACGCTCGATCAGGTGCGCGCCTATGCCGAGGAGACCTACGGCCAGGTGAAGCGGCGCGCCGAGCCCGGCGAGCGCCAGCGCCCGCAGGAGCCCGAGCCGCTGGCCGCGCGCACCGTCTCGCTGTCGGACGCGCGGGTCACGCAGCCAAGCGTCCAGACTACCTATCTCGCCCCTTCCGAGAACAATGCCGAGCCCGGCGAGGCCGAGGCGCTCGATCTCCTCGCCGACATTCTCGGCGGCGGCACCACCAGCCGGCTCTATCGCGCACTCGTGGTGGAGCAGGGCATCGCCGCCGGCACCGGCGCCTACTACCAGGGCACGGCGCTTGACGACGGGCAGTTCATGACCTACGGCACGCCGCGCGGCGAGGCGACGCTGGCGCAGGTGGAAGCGGCCATCGACGGCGAGATCGTGCGGCTCGTCAAGGACGGCGTGACGCCGGCCGAGCTCGAGGCCGCCAAGAACCGGGTGCGCAAGGCGCTGATCTACCAGCGCGACAACCAGACCTCGATGGCGCGCCGCTACGGCGCCGCGCTCTCCACCGGTCAGACCATCGCCGACGTCGAGAGCTGGCCGGAGCGGATCGAGGCCGTGAGCGTCGATCAGGTGAACGCCGCGGCGCGCGCCATTCTCGACAAGAAACGCTCGGTCACCGGCACGCTGCTGCCGGCCGCCGCCGAGACGGCGGCCGACGCCAAGGCGCCCGAGGGCACGCCCGCCGCCGCCGGCGCGGTGGACCCGGCGGCCGGCGCTCCGGCGCCCGGCGACACGCGCTCCTGACGAACGGATCCCATTCTATGAACGCTCTTCTCCATTCGTTTCGCCGGGCGACGCTCGCCCTCGGCTTCACGGGCCTGGCATCGCTCGGCCTCGCGACGGTGGCCCAAGCCGTCGACATCCAGGAGGTGACGAGCCCTGGCGGCATCAAGGCGCTTCTGGTCGAGGACTACACCAACCCGCTGATCGCCATGCGCTTCGCCTTCGAGGGCGCGGGCTCGACGCAGGACAAGCCGGGCAAGGAGGGCATCGCCAACCTTCTCTCGGGGCTTCTCGACGAGGGCGCCGGCGACATCACCAGCCAGGCCTTCCAGGGCAAGCTCGACGAACTCGGCGTCAGCCTCTCCTACGATGCCGGCTACGACAATTTCTCCGGCAACTTCCGCACCATCGTCGAGAACGAGGATGCCGCCTTCGACCTGCTGCGCCTTTCGGTCAACGAGCCGCGCTTCGACGAGGAGCCGGTGGCGCGCATCCGCGGCCAGATCGCGGCGGGCATCGTCTCGGAGGAGAACGATCCCGGCACGCTCGCCGGCAAGGCCTTCCGCACGACTGTCTTCCCGGACCATCCCTATTCGCGCCCCGTCGAGGGCACGGTCGCGACGTTGAACACGGTCACGGCCGACGATCTCAGAGCCTTCCGCCAGACGACCTTCGGGCGCGACAATCTCGTGGTCGGCGTCGTCGGGGCGATCGACGCGGCGACGCTCGGCCGGCGTCTCGACGAGGTGTTCGGCCCGCTGCGCCAGACGGCGGAACTGACGACCGTCCCCGACGTGCAGCCGGTGACGGGCAAGGTGGAGGCGGTGACGCTCGCCGTGCCGCAGACGCAGATCCAGTTCGTGCTGCCCGGCGTCAAGCGCGACGCGCCGGACTTCTTCGCCGCCTATCTCGCCAACCATGTGCTCGGCGGCGGCTCCTTCACCTCGCGCCTCTACCAGGAGATCCGCGAGAAGCGGGGTCTGGCCTACGGCGCCGGGTCCTCGCTGTCGAACTACGACCACGCGTCGCTGCTGGCCGGCTCCACCGCGACGCGGGCCGACAAGGCGGCGGAAAGCGTCGCGATCATCCGCGAGCAGTTGAAGCAGCTGGCCGAAAACGGGCCGTCGGCGGAGGAACTCGACAAGGCGAAGGCCTTCGTGAAGGGCTCCTACGCCGTGCAGAACCTCTCCTCGTCGCTGTCGATCGCCTCCACCCTCGTCGGCATCCAACTCGACGATCTCGGCATCGACTATATCGACCGCCGGCAGGCGCTGATCGACGCGGTGACGCTCGACGACGTCAAAGCGGTGGCCAAGCGCCTCCTTTCGGTTGAGCCGACTGTCATCACCGTCGGTCCCGCCGCCTGATCGGGCGGGCGGGGCTGACAGAAGCGGTCCCGCCGCCCATCTTCACTTTCCAGCGTCTCGGACCCTTCTCGTCCGCCATCCCGTGATGGGGCGCCGGACGAGAGGGGAAGCCTGCCGATGTCCGTTAGTCCCACTTCTCCCTCTCCGCTCTCCGATCCCAGCATCGGCCTCGCGCTCGGCGGCGGCGGGGCGCGGGGCCTCGCACATATCCACGTTCTCCAGGCCTTCGACGATCTCAGCCTCAAGCCCGCGCGGATCGCGGGATCGTCGATCGGAGCGCTGATCGGCGCGGCCTTCGCGGCCGGCCTCACGGCGCGGGAGATCCGTGCCCATGTGTTCGAGGCGCTCGCCAACCGCCGCCTCGTGGTCGGCACGCTCTGGCGCACGCGGCCGCCTTCCTTCGCCGAGTTCATCGCGGAAGGCGGGCTGCGGTTCGGGCAGCTCAATGCCGAGCGGGTCATCGCGGCCTTCCTGCCGGCGCGCGTGCCCGGCCAGTTCGAGGATCTCGCGATCCCGCTGACGGTCATCGCCACCGACTTCTTCGCCGGCCGCGAATGCGAACTGACGAGCGGGCCCCTTCCATCCGCAATCGCCGCCTCCGCTGCCATTCCCGCGGTGTTTCGTCCGGTGCGGCGCGACGGTGTGGTGCTGGTCGACGGCGGCATCACCAATCCGCTGCCCTTCGACGTGGCCGCTCGCGGCTGCGACCTCGTGGTCGCCTGCGACGTCACCGGCGGGCCGGTCGCCTCCGGCGCGCCCCTGCCGCGTCCGATCGAGACGATGTTCGGCGCCTCGCAGTTGATGATGCAGGCGATCATCCGCGCCAAGCTCGCCTGCGGGGCGCCGGAGATCTTCGTGCAGCCGGCGGTGTCCGGCTATGGCGTGCTCGACTTCCTGCGCGCCCGCGTGATCGTGGAAGAGACGAGCCCGGTGCGCGAACAGACCAAGCGCGCCATCGAGGCGGCCTTCGCGGGCCGCGGCTGGCCGCTCGGGCGGCCATCGCCGGAGGAGGTGGCGCGCACGGTCGCCTGAGCGCATGGCGGTTCAGGCGGTGGGGTTCAGGCGGTAGCGGTCTCTTCGAGAAAGCGCATCAACCCGCTCTCCACTTTCGTCAGCCCTTCGCGCCTGCGCCCCTTCAGCAGATTTCGCGGCAGGCGCTCTTCCTCGAAGGCCGAGACGATCTCGGGATGGACGTAGGACGCGCGCGCCACGGCTGGCGTGTTGCGCAGCACCTCGCTGACGGCGCGCATGGCCTTCGCCACGGCGCGCTTGCGTTTGGCCTCGGTGTCGGTCTCCGCCGGCTTCACCTCCTCGACCAGAAAGCGCAGAGCCTCGGCCGATCCGTGGAAAGTGCGGAAGTCCTTGGCCGAAATCCGCTTGCCGGCGGAATCGCGCAGGTAGGCGTTCAGCCGGTTGGCGGTCAGGTCATGGGCCTTGTGGTCGGCGCCGCGATAGTGGAACAGGCGCTTGCCGCGCCCGGCGCGCATCTTCTCGAGCGAGCGCACGAGGTTGCGGTCCTCGATCTCGATGACGTTGAGCTTGCGCGACTTGCCGACGAACTTGAGCACCGCACGGCTTTTGCCGAGGCGCAGGTCTCCCTTGCGCAGCGACGCGACGCCGCGCCCGCCGTCCTCGGCGTACTTCTCGTGTCCCGGGCGCATCGCGGCGACGTCGATCAGCCGGGCGGCGACGGCGGAGGTGGTGCGTTCGTCCAGCGCGGGTCGGCGAAGATCCTTTTCCATCCGCCTGCGCAGCTTCGGCAGCGCCCGGCCGAAGCGCAGCAGGCGCTCGGTCTTCACGGCGTTGCGCACGTTCACCCAGTCGTCGTGGTAACGGTATTGCAGCCGGCCTTTCTCGTCGCGCCCGATCGCCTGGATATGGCCGTTCTCCTCGACGCAGATCTTCACGTCGGCCCAGGCGGGCGGGATCACCAGCGCCTTGACCCGCGCCTTCAGCCGCTTGTCGGTGATCGTCTCGCCGCCGGCGAAGACGATGCGATGCTGGCTTCCGTGCTTGCGCCGCTCGACCGTGAAGTCGGCGGGATCGACCATAAGAAGGCCGAAGCGCAGGGCATGGAATTCGAGACGCTTGTTCATGGACGGGCACACCGGTGATCGTGCGAGCCAACGCCCTTTCGCGCCGCGTCGTTCCCTTGCGCGCACAGAGCGGCGTGGGCTGCGACGATTCAACCCCGCCGCTTGCGGCATTCGTCGGGGAACGAGGGATGCGGCGCCCGCATTGCCCCGCCAACCATCATCGGAGACGGCATCATGACAGGCATTCGCAAGGGCACCGAGGTCGAGTGGAAATACGGCAAGGGCACCGCGACCGGTAAGGTCGAGGAGACCTTCACCGACAAGGTGACGAAAGAGATCAAGGGCAAGGAGATCACTCGCAACGCCACGAAGGACGAGCCCGCCTATCTCGTGAAGCAGGAGGACGGCGCCGAGGCGTTGAAGAAGGACAGCGAGGTCCACAAGGCGAAGTGAGACCTGGCGTCATGCGCCGTCGCCGGATCAATCGGCGGCGGCGGACTCCTCGGCCAGCCGCACGCTGAGCGGCTTCTGCCCCCGCGGCCGGCGCTTGGGGCCCGCCGGTTCGCCGTCGCGCCCGGCGCGCGGCTTGACCAGCGGTTCCGGCGTCGCCTTGTTCGGCGCGAAGACGCTGCCGCCGGCGCCGAGGCCTCGGGCCTGCTGCAGCACCAGACGCTCGGCATCGCGCTTGCGCACGTCCTCGACGATCTCGCGCACCCGGGCCGTCTCGAAGCCGAGCTCTTCCAGCGTCTGGCCGCCGAAGCGCAGCGCCGATTCCAGCGTCTCGCGGATCTCGAACGAGACGCCGCGCTCGCGCAGCACCAGCGAGTGGTTTCGGTCGTAGGAGCGCACGAAGAGCGACACGTTCGGAAATTCCGAGCGGATGAGATCGACGATCTGGTTCGTCACCTCCGGCTTGTTGGTGCAGACCGCCACGATCTTCGCCTGCCGGATGCCGGCGGCCTCCAGCACCTCGCGCCGCAGCCCCGAGCCGAAATAGATGCGGAAGCCGAAGCGACCGGCGGTCTTGATGCGCTCGGCCGAGGAATCGAGGATCGTCATCTCCAGGCCGCTGGAGAGCAGCACCTGCGCCGCCATCTGCCCGAAGCGCGAGAAGCCGATCATCAGGATGTCGGAGCCGGCGCCCTCGAAATCCTCCTCCAGTTGCTCGCCCTCGTCGTCCTCCTCCTCCGTCAGCCGGCGGCCGAGATAGGCGGTGAGGGGGGTGAGCGCCATCGACAGCGTGACGACGGCGACGAGGAGCGAGCCCACCGCGCCGTCGAAGATCGCCGCGCCGCTGGCGGCCGAGAACAGCACGAAGGCGAACTCGCCGCCCTGCGGCAGCACGAGGCTGGTGCGCAGGGCGTTAGCGTGATTCTCGCCGAAGACGCGGCAGAGCGGATAGAGGATCGCCGCCTTCACCGCCATCAGCGCGGGCGCGCCGAGGAGGATGATCCACCAGTTGTCGCGGATCACCGCGATGTCGAGCGACAGGCCGACGGCGATGAAGAACAGGCCAAGCAGCAGGCCGCGGAACGGGTCGATATTGGCTTCCAGCTCGTGCCGGTAGGAGGATTCGGCCAGAAGCACGCCGGCGATGAAGGAGCCCATCGCCATCGAGAATCCGGCAAGGCCCATGAGAAGCGCCGAGGCCAGTACCACGAAGAGCGCCGCGGCGATCATCACCTCGCGCGCGCCGGCATTGGCAAGCACGCGAAACAGCGGGTTGATGAGATAGCGCCCGGCCAGCACGAGCAGCAGCAGCGCGCCGAAGGACTTGGCGATCGCCACGGGATCGATCCCCGCCGCGGCCTCCGCGCCACCGCCGGGCGCCAGCACCGGCAGCAGCGCCAGCAGCGGCACGATGGCGAGATCCTGGAACAGGAGCACCGAGAAGGACGCCTGCCCGAAACGCGTGTTGAGGCTGCCCGATTCCTGCAGAAGCTGCAGCGCGAAGGCGGTGGAGGAGAGCGCGAGGCCGAAGCCGATGACGCTCGCGGCGCGCCAGCCGAGCGGCAGCAGCATGAGGAGGCCGGCGAGCACCGCGCCGGTGAGAAGCACCTGCGCGAGGCCGAGACCGAAGATCTGGCGACGCAGCGACCAGAGGCGCGAGAGCTTCAGCTCCAGACCGATGATGAAGAGCAGGAACACGACGCCGAGTTCGCCGATATGGAGGATCTCGCCCTTGCCGCTCTCGATCACGCGCAGCACCGGCCCGAGCACGATGCCGGCGAAGAGATAGCCGAGCACGGTCCCGAGGCCGATGCGCTTGAACAGCGTTCCCGCGACGATGCCGCCGCCGAGAATGAGGAGGACTTCCAGAAACAGCGGCGCGGTCTCTTCCATGGGGTCTCCCGCAAGATCGAATCGCCTGCCGCGCCGAAGCAGCAGCTTGATTGACGCGAATCGCATAATAGATGGTGCGGATGCAAAAGCTTCGGCGGTTTTCACGATGAACGACGATATCCAGCGCCTGGCCGACCTCGGCGACCGGTTGATCGGGGCCGCGCGCCGCCATGGCGCGGATGCGGCGGACGCCGCGTCGGTCCTCTCGCGATCCCGCTCGGCGCAGGTCCGGCTCGGCAAGGTCGAGGAACTGGAATCGTCGGAGAGCGACGACCTTTCCTTACGCGTCTTCGTCGGGCGGCGCGTCGCGACCGTCTCCGCCGACATCCGCGCTGACGCCGACCGCCTGGCCGAGCGCGCGGTGGCGATGGCGAAGGTCTCGCCGGAAGACCCCTATGCCGGGCTCGCCGACCCCGCGCTTCTCTCGTCGGGCGAGCTCGATCTCGACCTCTACGACGACACCGAGATCGCCGGCGAGGCGCTGGTCGAGGCGGCGAAGGCGATGGAGGCCGCGGCGCTCGACGTCGCGGGCGTCACCAATTCGGGCGGCGCCAGCGCGGGCACCGGCGTCACCGGTCTCGTCTTGGTGACGAGCACGGGCTTTCGCGGCTGGCGGATGCGTTCGGGCTATTCGCGCTCGGTCAGCGTCGTCGCCGGCGAGGGCACGGGCATGGAACGCGACTACGACTTCGATTCGCGCATGCATGCCGGCGATCTCGACGCGGCGGACGCGATCGGCCGCCGGGCGGGCGAGCGTGCGGTGCGTCGTCTCTCGCCGGCCAAGGTGCCGACGGGCCGCTATCCCATCGTGCTCGATCCGCGCGTCTCGCGCGGGCTGATCGGCAGCCTTCTCGGTGCGATCAACGGCGCCGGCATCGCGCGCGGCACCAGCTTCCTCAAGAACCGGATGGGCAGCCGTGTCCTGCCGGAGGGCATGGATCTCCTCGATGAGCCGCTGCTCGTGCGCCGTCCGGGCTCGCGCCCCTTCGACGGCGAGGGCCTGCGCGGCGAGCGGCTGGCGCTGGTGGAGGACGGCATCCTGCGCCACTGGCTGCTCGACGGCGCCACGGCGCGCGAGCTGGGCCTCCAGCCCAACGGGCGAGCGTCGCGTTCTTCCTCCGGCGTCTCGCCCTCCTCCACCAACGTCTCGCTGACCAAGGGCGCGCGCAGCCCGGCCGACCTGATCCGCGATACGAATCGGGGCATCTACGTCACCGAGATGATCGGGCAGGGCGCCAATCTCGTGACCGGCGACTACTCGCGCGGCGCGTCGGGCTTCATGATCGAGAACGGCGTGCTGACCCATCCCGTCTCGGAGTTCACCGTCGCCGGCCATCTCGGCGACATGCTGCTCGCGATCGAGGCCGCCGACGACGGCGATCCGCGCTTCTCGGTGGACGTGCCGACCCTTCGCGTCGGCGAGATGACGGTGGCCGGATCCTGATGGCGGACGAGGGCCACCTCGACGATCTCGCGCTCATCGCCGATGCCGCGGCCGAGGCGGGCCGGATCGCGCTGGGTTTCTGGAAGCGCGATCCGCAAGTCTTCTGGAAGGGCAATTCGCCCGTCTCGGAAGCCGACTTCGCCGCCGACGACCATCTGCGGCGCACGCTGCTCGCCGCGCGGCCGACCTATGGCTGGATCTCCGAGGAGACGGCGGCCCGCCCGGCGGGCGAGGGCGAGGAGCGGTTCTTCGTGGTGGACCCGATCGACGGTACGCGCTCCTTCCTGCGCGGCGAGACGACCTGGTGCATCTCGGTGGCCGTGATTGCGTGCGGGCGGCCCGTCGCCGGCGTCATCGACGCACCGGCGCTGCGCGAGGTGCTGACGGCGACAGCGGGCGGACCGGCGCTGCTCGGCGGCGAGACCATCTCGGTCGCCGCGCCCGACCCCGGCAGCCCGCTGCGCCTCTCGATGCCCGACGGCATGCGGCGGCGTCTGGAGGCCGAGCACGGCGCCCGGATCGCCTTCCAGCCCGGCGTGCCCTCGCTGGCCTGGCGTCTGGCGCTGGTGGCGAGCGGCCGGCTCGATGGAACGCTGATCGGGCCGCGCGCCAACGACTGGGACATCGCGGCCGGCGACCTCATTCTCGAGCGGGCCGGCGGGGCGCTGGCGCGGCTCGACGCCGGGCGCCACCTTTACAATCCGGCGTCGGAAAGGCATGGCGTTCTCGTCGCGGGCGGCGTCGGGCATCTGGATCGCCTTCTCGCCTACGGCGCCGCCGCGGCTTGAGCCGTTGTCCCGTTCCTTTCGGAGTTTCAGCCCATGGTCACCGAAAACGAGTCCAAGCAGCGCCTTCACTTGGTCTTCGGCGGCGAGCTGACCTCGCTGAAGTCGGTCGACTTCCGCGACCTGTCGGCGCTCGACATCGTCGGCATCTATCCCGACTACGCGTCGGCGCTGACGGCGTGGCGCGGCAAGGCGCAGGCGACCGTCGACAACGCGGCGATGCGCTATTTCATCGTCCACATGCACCGGCTCCTCGATCCCGAGCTGTCGTGAGCGCCAGCCCCGTGAGCGCCAGACCCGTGAGCGAGCGCGTCGCCGGCCATGGATGACCAGCCACCGGTCGCTGCCGGCGGGCCGCCGCGGCGGCGGCGCCTGCGGGTGCGCCTGCAGCGGCGGATGAAGACGCTGTCCCGCTCGCCGGCCGTGGTCCGCTTCGTGGGTCGGGCGATCTACGAGGCGCTGCGTCTCGTGTACGCGACGCAGCGCCGGGCAGCGGGATCGAGCGATTTTGCCGCGATCCTCGCGCGAGAGCATCCCGCGATCGTGGCGCTCTGGCACGGCCAGCACCTGCTTGCGCCCTTCTTCCGGCCGCGCAGGCTGCCCTACGTGGCGCTGCTCTCGCGCAACGCCGACGCCGAGATCAACGCCGCCGTGGTGGAGCGTTTCGGCATCGCCACGGTGCGCGGCTCGGGCGGCCGGGTGCGCGAGGCCGCCTCGCAGAAGGGCGGCGCGCGCGCGCTGATCCAGCTCATGCGCCAGCTGCGCGAGGGGTTCGGCGTCTGCATGATCGCCGACGTGCCCAAGGGCGTGGCGCGCGAGGCGGGGCTCGGCATCGTCACGCTCGCCCGCCTTTCGGGGCGCCCGATCGTGCCGAGCGCGGCGGTGACGAGCCGGCGCCGGGTGCTCGAAAAAACCTGGGACCGGACCACGCTTCCGCTGCCCTTCGGCCGCATTGCCGTGGTGATGGAAGAGCCGATCATGGTGCCTGCCGACGCCGACGCCGCCGTGCTGGAGGCAGTCCGCGTGCAGCTGACCGCGGCGATCGAGCGGGCGAATCGAAGAGCCATCGAACTGGCGGACGGGAACGGAACGCATTGAGCGAAGGCTGGGCAAGGACCGCGCTGGCGGCCTATCGGATGGCGGGCTCGTTCGCCTATCCCGGCATCGGGGCCTATGTCGGCTGGCGCACCGCGCGCGGCAAGGAGGAGCGCGGCCGTCGCCGCGAACGCTACGGCTACCCCGGCGAGCCGCGCCCGGCGGACGCGCCGCTGGTCTGGATTCATGCGGCCAGCGTCGGCGAGAGCATCGCGGTGGCCTCGCTCGTGCGCACGATCGCGGCCGACGGGATCTGCGTCCTGATGACGACGGGCACGGTGACCTCCGCCGTGCTCGTGCGCGAGCGCCTCGGCGACTGCGTGCTCCACCAATACGTGCCGCTCGACATCACCTCCTGCGTGCGCCGCTTTCTCGACCACTGGCGGCCCGATCTCGCGATCATCGCCGAGAGCGAGATCTGGCCGGTGACGATGACCGAACTGGCCAGGCGCAAGATCCCGCAGATTCTCGTCAACGCGCGACTGTCGGATCGCTCGTTCCAGCGCTGGCGCTCGGTGCCGCGGCTGGCCGAGGCGCTCATCGAGAACCTCGCGCATATCGTGGCGCAGTCCGACATCGACGGCGAGCGCTACCATCTCCTCGGCGCGCGGGCCGTCACCATCTCGGGCAACCTCAAGGCCGACGTCGAGGCGCCCCCGGTGAACTCCGAGGATCTCGCCGACGCCCGGCGCATTCTCGGCCTTCGCCCGGTCTGGGCGGCGATCTCCACGCACGAGGGCGAGGAGGCGATGGCCGCCGACATCCACCTGCGCCTGCGCGAGGATCGGCCCCGCCTCCTGACCATCGTGGTGCCGCGTCATGTCGAGCGCGCCGACGCGGTGGAGAAGGAGATGCGCGCCCGTGGGCTGACGGTGGCCCGCTGGAGCCGCGGTGAATTGCCGGACCCCACCACCGACATCCTGCTCGGCGACACGATGGGCGACATGGGCTTCTACCTGCGCCTCACCGAGATCGCCTTCGTCGGCAAGTCGATCCACGGCGAGGGTGGGCAGAACCCGCTGGAGGCGGCGATGCTGGGCGCGGCCGTCCTGTCCGGCCGTTTCGTGCAGAACTTCCGCGAGGTCTACCAGCGCCTGATCGACGCCGGCGGCGCGCGCATCGTGCGCGACCGCGAGGAACTCGCCGACAACGTCGCCGAACTCTTCGCTCATCCCGAGATGCGACGGGCGATGATCGCCAGCGCCGCGGGGGCCGTGAACGAGATGAGCGGAGGTCTTCGCCGCACGATGGCGGCGCTCGATCCCTTCCTCCTGCCGCTGCGCCTGCAGCAGAGGCTCGATCGCCGCACTCCCGACCGCCGTGACGGGGACGTCCGCTGATGCGCGCGCCCGGCTTCTGGTGGCGTGAGGTCAGTTGGGGCGCCCGGGCGCTGGCCCCCGTCGCCGCGCTCTTCGGGGCGATCGCCGGGCGGCGGATGGATCGCGGCGTGCGCGCCGACGCCGGACTGCCGGTGATCTGCGTCGGCAATCTGACGCTCGGCGGCGGCGGCAAGACGCCGACCTGCCTCGCGCTCGCCGCCGCGGCGCGAGGTCTTGGCCTGCGTCCCGGCTTCCTGACGCGCGGCTACGGCGGGCGCGAGCGCGGCGCGGTCCTCGTCGACCCCGCCCGGCACGACGCGCGAGCCGTCGGCGACGAGGCGATGCTGCTCGCTGCCGCCGCGCCCACCGCCGTCTCGCGCGACCGGCTGGCCGGCGCGCGGCGGCTGTGCGAGGCCGACTGCGACCTCGCGATCATGGACGACGGCTTCCAGAGCGCGCATCTTCGCTGCGATCTCGCGCTCGTGGTGGTGGACGGCGTGCGGGGGGTGGGCAACGGCCGGGTGTTTCCCGCCGGCCCGCTGCGCGCGCCGCTGATGACGCAGCTTCGCCACGCCGACGCGATCCTGACCGTCGGGGCCGGGCCGGACGCTCGTCCGGGCTTCGCGGCGCCCGGCCTGTCGCATTTCACCGCCGACATCCTCTCGCCGAACGGCGCGGAGTTCGCGGGGGTGCGTGTCCTCGCCTTCTCGGGCATCGCCGATCCCGGCAAGTTCCACCGCTCGCTACGAGCGGCGGGCGCCGAGATCGTGGCCCGGAGCGACTATCCCGACCACCACGTCTTCGGCGCCGACGACGCGCGCGGCCTCCTTCAGGAGGCCGACAGCCTCGGCGCCCGGCTGGTCACCACCGCCAAGGACGCCCAGCGCCTGCACGCCGCCTCGGCCGGCGTGGTGCGGGCTCTCCATGAGCGTACGAGCGTGCTCGAACACGAACTGCGCTTCGCCGGCGAGGGCGACGCAGAGGCGATCCTGCGCCGGGCGCTCGACGCCTATGCCGCCCGAGAAGCCGCCGCCTAGAGCCGATGGGGCGGCACGTGTTTGCCAGATCGGCTCCAGTCCCTGTCCGCCGCATCGTCCGGACGGGAAACCGGTTCGGCTTTCCCCCGCAATGGTCTAGCGGGTGGAGCGCTTGCGAAGACCCGGGTCGAGTTCGAGTTCGCGCGCCAAGGAGGCGGCGGCGTCGGCATAGGGTTCCTGGCGCTCGACGCTCCAGTATTTCAGGAGATCGAGCGGGATCGCCTCGCCGGTGACGGCGCAGCGCACGAAGGCGCCGGGCCGCACGACCTCGAAATCGGCGTCGAGATAGCGCAGCTTCGCCTCGCCGCCGCTGTCCATACGGTTCATCATGGGTCTGGTCTCTGTCTCGTCGGTTCGGGTCTGGCCGGCGCGCGTCCAGGGATCGCCTGTTCTCGCGCTTTCCGCCGGCAAGTCAACGCGGGGTGCCCTGAAGCCCTCGTCAACGCCGGCCGAACAGGCGCTCGATGTCGGCGAGCTTCAGCTCGATGAAGGTCGGCCGCCCGTGGTTGCAGGTGCCCGAGCCCGGCGTCGCCTCCATCTGGCGCAGGAGCGCGTTCATCTCGGCGCCGTCGAGGCGCCGGCCGGCGCGCACCGAGCCGTGGCAGGCCATGGTCGCCGCCACATGATCGACCCGCGCCTGCAACCCCGTGCCGGTGCCGCTGTCCGCCAGTTCGTCGGCGAGATCGCGCACCAGCGCGCCGGCATCGACCTCACCGAGCAGTGCCGGCGTCTCACGCACCATCACCGCCCCCGGCCCGAAGCGCTCCAGCCGCAGCCCGAACCGCTCCAGCGTCGGCGCGGCCTCGCCCAACCGGTCGGCGTCGGCCTCCGGCAGATCGACGATCTCGGGCAGGAGCAGCATCTGCGAGGGCAGGGGCTTGGCGTGCAGCGAGGTCTTCAGGGCCTCGTAGACGAGGCGCTCGTGCGCGGCATGCTGGTCGACGATCACGAGACTGTCCCCGGTCTCGGCGACGATGAAGGCCCTGTCGATCTGGGCTCTCGCGGCACCCAGCGGAAACTGCGCACGCGCCGGGGTGGGCTCGGCCGCGGCCGGGGCGACCGATCTCGCGGACGGGGCGAAATCGGCGAAACGTGGGGCCGGACCGTTCAGGGGCCGAGACGGCGAGGCGTCGATCTCGTAGCGCGCGGAGGGTTGCGCGGAGAAGCCCCGCCCCGAGCCGAACGAAGCGGCACTGGCAGCGGCGGCAGGCGTTGGCGGGCTCGGCGCGGGCGCGAAGCCGGTGGGACCGGCGCGAAAGCGCGCCATCAGTCCGCCCGCGCCTTCCGTCGAGCCGCGCAGCGCCAGATTGGCCATGGCGGCGCGGATCGAGCCGACCACCAACCCGCGCACGAGGCCGGGATCGCGAAAGCGCACGTCCGCCTTGGCGGGATGGACGTTGACGTCGACGTCGCGCGGGTCGAGGTCGAGAAAGAGCACGCAGACCGGGTGCCGGTCGCGCGCCATCGCGTCGGCATAGGCGCCACGGATCGCCGAGAGGATCATCTTGTCGCGCACCGGCCGCCCGTTCACATAGGCGAACTGGTGCAGCGCGTTGCCGCGGTGGAAGGTCGGCAGGCCGGCATGACCGGTGAGCCGAACGCCCTCGCGCGCCGCGTCGAGCGCGAAGGAATTGTCGGTGAAATCGGCGCCCAGCACCTGCGCCACCCGGTCGATCTCGCGGCCCGGCGCCACCGCCTCGAGGATCGTCGGGCTGCGGTCCTCGCCGGCCAACTCGAAGCGCACGCCGGGAAAGGCCACCGCGATGCGCCGGACCACCTCGGTGATCGCCGAGGACTCGGCCCGGTCGCTCTTCAGGAACTTCAGCCGGGCCGGCACGGCGTGGAAGAGGTCGCGCACTTCGATGACCGTGCCCTGACCGAGCGCGGCGGGCCGGGGCCCTTCCGTGCGCCCGCCCTGCACGAGGATCTCGTGCGCGCCGTCGGCTCCGGCCGCACGCGAGCGCAGCGACAAGCGCGCCACCGAGCCGATTGAGGGCAGCGCCTCGCCGCGAAAGCCGAGCGAGGCGATGGCGTCGAGCCCGCCCGCGAGCTTCGAGGTGCAGTGGCGGCGAACGGCGAGCGGCAGTTCGGCCTCGGGGATGCCATGACCGTCGTCGGTGATGCGAAGCAGGCTCTTGCCGCCGCCGGCGGTGACGATCTCGATGCGGCGCGCGCCGGCGTCCAGGCTGTTCTCGACGAGCTCCTTCACCACGCTCGCCGGCCGCTCCACCACCTCGCCGGCGGCGATCTGGTCGATCAGGGTCTCGGACAGTTGCTCGATGGGCATGGCAGGCTCGGCAGGACGGGCGACGGGTCGCCACGATAGGCGCTTGCGGGCGGGTGGGCAAACCGGCGGCACGGCCCGTCAGGCGGCGAGGCGTTCCACGAGAATGAAGACCGACCGCGCGCCGACCGAGAGGCCGAGACCCGGCCCTAGCGGGCGCTCGCCGAGGTCCGGGCGATCGGACTGGAGCGCGAGCGACCAGGCATGGCCCGGTCGCGGCTCGGGCAGGCTTAGGTCGCGGGCTTCCCCGGCGGCGTTGAGGTAGACGAGGACATCGGCACCCTGCGTCCCGCCGCTCGTGCGAAGTCCGAGGAAGCGCCCCTCTGGCGCGTTCCACGCCTCCGGCGTCATCGCCGCGCCGTCGTCGCCGAGCCAGGTCACGTCGGGTCGCCCATGCCATTCGGCGCCGGTCAGGAAGCGGTCGGCATGGAGGGCGGGCTCCTCGCGGCGAAGAGCGGCGAGCCGAGCCGTGAAGGCCGTGAGATCCATGTCGGCGCTTGGCCAGTCGAGCCAGAGCGTCTCGTTGTCCTGCGCGTAGCCGTTGTTGTTGCCGCCTTGCGTGCGGCCCATCTCGTCGCCCGCCACGATCATCGGCGTGCCTCGCGCCACGAAGAGCGTCGCAAGTAGCGCGCGCACGTCGCACCGCCGTGCCTCGGCGATCGCCGGGTCGCGCGTCGGGCCTTCCGTGCCGTTGTTCCAGGAATGGTTCTCGCCATGCCCGTCGCGATTGCCTTCCCCGTTGGCCTCGTTGTGCTTGGCCTCGAAGGCGACGAGATCGGCAAGCGAGAAGCCGTCATGCGCGGCAATGAAATTGACACCGTCGCCGGGCGTGCGCCCGCCACTGTCGAAGAGATCGGGCGAGCCGGCGAGGCGGGTCGCGAGCGCGCTGATGAGGCCCGTCTCGCCATGCCAGAAGCGGCGCACGTCGTCGCGGAACCGGTCCTGCCATTCGAGGAAGGGGCGCGGAAAACGGCCGACCTGATAGCCGCCGGGCCCGATGTCCCAAGGCTCGGCGACGTGGATGCGGTCCTTCAGCACCGGATCGGCGGCAAGCATCGCGAAGAAGGGCGCATCGGGGCGGAAGCCATCGGGCGTGCGCCCGAGGATCGGCCCGAGATCGTAGCGGAAGCCGTCGATGCCACCGACCTCGACCCAGGTCCGCAGGGCGTCGATCGCCATACGCGCCACGGGCTCGCGCCAGAGCGCGAAGGTGTTGCCGGTGCCGGTGTCGTTGATGAGGCAGTCGGGATCGTCCGGCGCGGCGGCGTAGTAGCTGCGGTTGTCGAGGCCGCGATAGGCGATCGTCGGCCCCCACCGGTCGCTCTCGCCGGAATGGTTGAGCACCACGTCGAGAAGGACGCGGATGCCGCGCGCGTGCAGCGCCTCGACCGTGCGGCGGATCTCCGGCCAGCCGCCGGGCGCAAGGCGCGGATCGGGCGCGCGGTGCGTCACCGGATTGTAGCCCCAGGCGTTGGTCAGGCCGAGCGCCGAGAGGTGGCGCTCGTCGATCGCCGCGGCGAGCGGCATCAGTTCCACCGTCTCGACGCCGAGGCGCACGAGATGGTCGAGCACCGCCGGCTCGGCGAGCGCCGCCACCGTGCCGCGCAGGCGCTCGGGCACGAGGGGATGGCGCTGCGTGTAGGCGCGTACCAGCACCTCGTAGGTGAAGCCCGGTCGGCGAAAGGGGAGGGGGGCGGCATCCCCGGCCGGCGCATCCACCACGGCCCGCGGCACCAGCGGCGCCGTGTCGATGGCGCGGCCGGGCGGGGCGGCGAGCGTCGGGTGGTAGAGGAACGGCCGGTCGATCCGCAGCGCATAGGGATCGACCAGCAACTTCGAGGCGTCGAAGCGATGACCTTGCGCGGGATCGAAGCGTCCGTGGGCGCGAAGGCCGTAGAGCGCGCCGGCGCGAAGCCCCGGCACGAAGCCGTAGTGCACGTCGCCCATGCGGCCGGGCAGCTGCAGACGCTGCGCCTCCACCGGGGCCGAGGGCTCGAAGAGGCAAAGGTCGATCGCCTCGGCGTGGGCGGAGAAGACGGCGACATGCACGCCGTCCTCCATCAGCGTCGCGCCGAGGCCGTCCGGCAGGCCGCGTTCGGCGGTGATCTGGCGCGTCATGCTCGTCGGCCTTCCTCGTTGGGATTCCGCTTCGGAGCGCTCGTCGTCCCGACGCCGGCGCTTCCTCTCAAACGCTAGAGCCCGCTCTGCCAGACGCGCACGGCATCGAGCGGATAGAGAAGCATGAGAACGTTGAGCGTCAGGTTGTCGCGGATGAGAACGGCCGTCAGCCCTTCGAAGAAGATCGCGACGGCGACGCTCGCCCAGATCGGCATGCGGGAGGCGAAGAGGAAGCCGAGCACCATGAAGCCGATGTCGGCCACCGAGTTCACGACGCTGTCGCCATAGTAGTCGAGCGCGATCGTCGCCTCGCGGTAGCGCTGGATCACCGCGTCGCTGTTCTCCGCGATCTCCCACAGGGCTTCCACGAAGACGGCTCCGGCGAGCCGAGCCCCGAGCGGCTGGCGACGCGCCGCCACCCAAGCCAAAGCGTAGAAGATCAGCCCGTGGATGAAATGCGACGGCGAGTACCAGTCGGAGAGGTGCTGCGAGTTCTCCGAACTCTGCACCGCGCCATGCCAGAGTTTGACGGTACCGCATTCGCAGATCGGCACCCGGCCCATGGCGAGGAGGATCGCGGCCGTCGCGGCAATGAGCGCGAGGATCAGCGCGACGTGCCAGGGCGCGACGCGGCGGTTGGAGCCGCCGCGCCTGCCAAGCTCCGGCTCCCGCGCGAGAGCGCTCAGGTGCGTACGTCCGGCTCGGCCCGGCCGGTGCGCTTGGTGATCTCGCCGATGGCGTCGGCGGTGCGCACGAGTTCGCCGAGCGCCTCGTCGATCGACATGTCGAGACGGCCGCTCTCGGGCTCGTAGCGCTCGATGTAGACGCGCAACGTCGCGCCCTTGGTGCCGGTGCCCGACAGGCGGAAGACAATGCGCGAGCCGCCGGAGAAGACGATGCGCACGCCTTGGCCA
Organism: Aureimonas pseudogalii; assembly: GCF_014196835.1. GTDB lineage: Bacteria > Pseudomonadota > Alphaproteobacteria > Rhizobiales > Rhizobiaceae > Aureimonas > Aureimonas pseudogalii. The sequence goes on along the minus strand of NZ_JACIEK010000001.1, from coordinate 464,739 downwards.
GTGGAGACCGAGCCGTCGATCGGGTCGCGGTAGGAGAAATCGTCGGCCTGCGAGACCACGAGCGTGCCGAAGCGCTGGCCGGCCATCGACGCCAGACGATCGCGCAGCGACTCCATCAGCCCTTCGGCGGCGGCCTTATCGACCTCTTCGTAGTCGTGGCGCTGATAGTAGTTTCGTCCGAACTCGCGCCAGTGCGCCTGGACGATCTCGGCGACGCTCGCCTTGCGCACCGCCAGGATGTTGAGCCAGAGCAGCACGGCCCAGAGCCCGTCCTTCTCGCGCACGTGGTCGGAGCCCGTGCCGGCGCTTTCCTCGCCGCAGATCGTCACCTTGCCGGCGTCGAGAAGATTGCCGAAGAACTTCCAGCCCGTGGGCGTCTCGAAGAGGCCGATGCCGCGCTTCTGCGCCACCCGGTCGGCCGCGCCGCTGGTGGGCATCGAGCGGGCGATGCCTGCGATGCCGCGGGCATAGCCGGGAGCGAGATGGGCGTTGGCAGCGAGGACCGCGAGCGAATCGGACGGCGTCACGACGATGCCGCGCCCGAGGATCATGTTGCGGTCGCCGTCGCCGTCGGAGGCGGCGCCGAAATCGGGGGCGGTCGGACCCATCAGGAGATCGACCAGCGGCGCCGCCCAGACGACGTTCGGATCGGGATGGCCGCCGCCGAAATCTTCCGATGGCGTGCCGTTGATCACGGTGCCGGCGGGCGCGCCGAGGCGGCGCTCGAGGATCTCGTGAGCGTAGGGGCCGGTCACCGCATGCATGGCGTCGAAGCGCAGCGTCAGGCCGCCGGCGATCGCCGCGCGGATGGCGCCGAAGTCGAACAAGGTATCCATCAGCGCCGCGTAGTCGGCGACGGGATCGACGATCTCGACCTCCATCTCGCCGAGCCGCGTGGTGCCGAGGGTGCCGAGATCCGGCGCGTCCTCGTCCACGATGCGATACTCGGTGATCTCCCGCGTGCGCCGGTAGATCGCGTCGGTGATCCCCTCCGGCGCGGGCCCGCCGTTGGCGATGTTGTACTTGATGCCGAAATCGCCGTCCGGCCCGCCGGGATTGTGCGAGGCCGAGAGGATGATGCCCCCCGCCGCCTTGCGCTGGCGGATGAGGTTGGAGGCCGCCGGCGTCGAGAGGAGGCCGTCGCGCCCGACCACGACCTTCCCGACGCCGTTGGCGGCGGCCATGCGGATGGCCTTTCGCACCACGTCGGCATTGAAGAAGCGCCCATCGCCGCCGATCACGATCGTCGCGCCCGGCGCCCGCTCCGAGGCGTCGAAGATCGCCTGGAGGAAGTTCTCGGCGTAGTTCGGCTGCTGGAAGTGCGGCACCTTCTTGCGAAGGCCCGACGTGCCGGGCTTCTGGTCGTCGTAGGGCGTGGTCGCGACGGTCTGGATCATGCGAGGGGTTCCGGGAGGAGGCTCTTGTAGAGATCGGCGTAGCGGCGAGCGCTGCTCGTCCACGAGACGTCGCTCGACATGGCCGTGAGTTGCAGGTCTCGCCAGAGCGAGGGGTCTTCGTAAAGCCGCACGAGCCGCCCGATGCCGTCCATCAGTCCCTCGCGCGAGACCGGCGAGAAGATCACGCCGGTGGCGACGCCCGCGGCCTGCGCCGCGAAATTGGCGTCGATCACCGTGTCGGCGAGCCCGCCCACACGGCTGACCACGGGCAGGCAGCCGTAGCGCAGCGCGTAGAGCTGCGTCAGACCGCAGGGCTCGAAGCGCGACGGCACGAGCAACGCGTCGGCGCCGGCCTGGATGCGATGCGACAGGATCTCGTCGTAGCCGATGCGAACGCCCATGCGCCCCGAATGGCGAGCGGCTGCGCCGAGGAAGGCGCCCTCCAGCATGCGGTCGCCAGAGCCGCAGATCACCAGCCGGCAGCCAGCGGCAACGATGTCGTCGCAGCTCTCGGCTAGAAGATCGAGCCCCTTCTGCCAGGTGAGGCGGCTGACCACGGCGAGGATCGGCGTGTCGTCCTCCTCGATGGCGAACTCCGCCTCGAGGGCGCGCTTGTTGATGGTGCGACGAAAGACGTCGCCGCGGGTGAAGGTCGCCGCGACATGCGGATCGGTGGCGGGATCCCAGGTCTCGACGTCGATGCCGTTGACGATGCCGGTGAGCCGGTCGGCGCGCCCGCGCAACAGCCCGTCGAGCCCCATGCCGCCCGCCGCCGTGGTGATCTCGGCAGCGTAGTTGGGACTGACCGTGGTGACCGCGTCGGCCGAACGCAGACCCCCCTTCAGGAAGCCGACCGAGCCGTAATACTCGACCCCGTCGACCCCCCATGCCTCGTCGGGCAGGCCGAGTTCGGCGAAGATGGCGTGCGGAAAGGCGCCCTGAAAGGCGAGGTTGTGGATGGTGACGACGGTGCGCGGCCGGTCCGGCTCGCGCTCCAGATAGACGGGCGCGAGCGCGGCCTGCCAGTCGTGCGCATGGACGATGTCGGGCCGGTAGCCGGGAATGAGACCGAGGCCGACCAGCGCGGCGGCCTTGGAAAGCGCGGCGAATCGCGCCCAGTTGTCGGGATGATCGTAGCCGTTGATCCCGATATAGGGGCCGCCCGGCCGGTCGTAGAGATGGGCGGCGTCGAGCAGCAGGAGATCGAGGCCCGCGACCTCGACCTGGAGGATGCGCGCCGGGCCACCGAAGAGCTCGGGCATCTCCGCCACGACTTGGCCGCCCCCCAATCCGGCGAGAACGCTCGGGTAGGCGGGAATGAGCGTGCGCACGTCGATCCCGATGCGGCCGAGCGCCAGCGGCAGCGCGCCGGCGACGTCGGCGAGCCCCCCGGTCTTGATCAGCGGAAACACCTCCGAGGAAACGGAGAGGACGCTGGTCATCTGTAGTTCAGTCGGTCGATCATCGGCTTCGTGACGAGGCAGATGCCGCTGGCGGTGCGCCGGAAGCGCTGCGCGTCGAGCTCGGGATCCTCGCCGATGACGAGCCCGTCGGGAATGTGGACGCCGCGATCGAGCACCGCCTTGGTGACGCGCGCGCCGCGCCCGATATGGCAGCCCGGCAGCACCACGGCGTGGTCGAGCTTGGAGTAGGAGTTCTGCCGAACGCCGGTGAAGAGCAGCGAGCGATGCAGCGAGCCGCCGGAGATGATGCAGTCGCCCGAGACGAGCGAGGAGATGGCCGTGCCGCGGCGCCCGTCCTCGTCGTGAACGAACTTGGCGGGCGGCGTCACGTCGGCATAGGTCCAGATCGGCCAGTCGCGATCGTAGATGTCGAGCTGCGGCTGAACGTCGGTCAGGTCGATATTGGCCTGCCAATAGGCCTCCACCGTGCCGACGTCGCGCCAGTAGGCGCCGTATTCGGCGGCCGAACGCACCACCGAAGTGTTGAACGAATGCGACCAGGCGGTGCCATGGCGCACGATGTGGGGCACGATGTCCTTGCCGAAGTCGCGGCTCGACATCGGATCGGCCGCGTCGCGCCGCAGCTGGTCGGCGAGGAACTCGGTGTTGAAGACGTAGATGCCCATCGAGGCGAGCGCCGTGTCGGGCCGGCCGGGGATCGACGGTGGATCGGCCGGCTTCTCGATGAAGTCGGTGATGCGGCCCTTCTCGTCGACATGCATCACGCCGAAGCCGACGGCTTCCATGCGCGGCACTTCGAGACAGCCGACCGTGACGTCGGCCCCGGTGTCGACATGCTGCTGCAGCATGATCTCGTAGTCCATCTTGTAGACGTGGTCGCCTGCCAGGATGACGATGTATTTCGGCGCGTAGGACTCGATGATGTCGATGTTCTGGTAGACCGCGTCGGCGGTGCCCGCATACCACTGATCTTCCGAGACGCGCTGCGAGGCGGGCAGCACGTCGAAGCTTTCGTTGCGCCCGGGGCGCAGGAAGTTCCAGCCCCGGTGCAGGTGCCGGATCAGCGAATGCGCCTTGTACTGGGTCGCGACGCCGATGCGCCGGATGCCCGAGTTCACGGCGTTCGACAGAGCGAAGTCGATGATGCGGGACTTGCCGCCGAAATAGACCGCGGGCTTGGCGCGGTCGTCGGTCAGCTCCATCAGGCGGCTGCCCCGTCCCCCTGCCAGTACGTAGGCCATCGTATCGCGCGAGATCGGCGCCACTCTGCGGTCGGCCATGGATCGTTCCCCCCTACTCTCAGCGTCCGCGCCGCCTACACCGGCGCGGCCGGTTCGCCACCTCGTGAGAAGGTCTTATCGCCCCGGTTCCGTCAAGATAGCGCCGCAAAGCCGGGCTGCCACAGAGGGACAACCCGGCTCCCACAGTTTTTTACGTGGATACCCGCATGGGTGGCCCTTCAGGCGTCCGGCCCGGCCCGCCAGATGTCCTTGGCATATTCGCGAATCGAGCGATCCGACGAGAACCAGGCCATGCGCGCGGTGTTGTGGACGGCGATCTTGTTCCAGTCGTCGGGCTTCTTCCAGAGCATGTCGAGCTGGCGCTGGGTGTCCCAGTAGGCGCGGAAGTCGGCCGCGATCATCCACCAGTCACGGTCGCGGATCGAGTTCATCAGCGAGGCGTAGCGGCCCGGCTCCTCCTGGCAGAAGACGCCGGCGGAGATCGAGTCGATCGCCGAGCGCAAGAGCGGCTGACGGTCGATGACGCTCTGGCCGTTGTGGCCCTCGCGGCGCATGCGCGCCACCTCGTCGGCATCGAGCCCGAAGATGAAGATGTTCTCGGCGCCCAGATGTTCGAGCATCTCGACATTGGCACCGTCGAGCGTGCCGATCGTCAGCGCGCCGTTCAGCGCGAACTTCATGTTGCCGGTGCCCGACGCCTCGAGGCCCGCCGTGGAGATCTGCTCGGAGAGGTCGGCCGCCGGCATGATGATCTCGGCGAGGCTGACATTGTAGTTGGGGATGAACACGACCTTCAGCAGGTTGCGCACCGAGGGGTCGGAGTTGATCACCCGCGCCACGTCGCCGGCGAGATGGATGATCTCCTTGGCCTGCACGTAGGAGGGTGCCGCCTTGCCGGCGAAGATCTTGACGCGCGGCGTCCAGTCGAGATGCGGCAGCGAGCGGATCTGCTCGTAGAGAGCGACCGTCTCCAGAATGTTGAGAAGCTGGCGCTTGTACTCGTGGATGCGCTTCACCTGGATGTCGAAGATGGCGTTCGGATCGAGCTGGATGGCCAGCCGCTCCTCCACCAGCGCGGCGAGCCGGGCCTTGTTGGCGCGCTTCACGGCGGCGAACTTCTCGCGGAACGCCGCGTCGTTCGCGAAGCCGTCGAGCTTCTTGAGTTCGCCGATCTCGTCGCGGAAGCCTGGTCCGATCGTCTCGTCGATGAGGCTGGCGAGACCCGTGTTGCACTCGAAGAGCCAGCGGCGCGGGGTCACGCCGTTGGTCTTGTTCTCGATGCGCGAGGGGTAGAGCTTGTGGAGGTCGTGGAACACGGTCTCCTTCATCAGCTCGGTGTGGAGGGCCGAGACGCCGTTGACGGCGTGGCTGCCGACGAAGGCGAGCTGACCCATGCGCACGCGCCGGCCGTTGCCCTCGTCGATCAGCGAGATCGCCGAGATGGTCGTATCGTCGAAGCCCTGGCCCTGCGTCGCCTCGCGCATCACCACCGCGTTGATCGCGTAGATGATCTGCATCTGGCGCGGCAGCAGGCGCTCGAAGAGATGGATCGGCCAGGTCTCCAGCGCCTCGGGCAGCAGCGTGTGGTTGGTGTAGGAGAAGGTGGCGCGGGTGATCGTCCAGGCCTCGTCCCACTCCATGCCGTGCACGTCCATCAGGAGGCGCATCAGCTCGGCCACCGAGACGGCCGGATGGGTGTCGTTGAGCTGGATGGCGACCTTGTCGGCGAGGTTCGAGAGCGTCTCGTTCTCGCGCAGATGGCGGCGGATGATGTCCTGCAGCGAGGCGGAGGAGAAGAAATACTCCTGGCGCAGGCGCAGCTCCTGGCCGGCCTGATGCGAGTCGGCAGGATAGAGGACGCGGGTGATCGCCTCTGCCTTGTTCGATTCCAGCAGCGCGCCGATGTGGTCGCCGGCGTTGAACGCGTCGAGCAGGATCGGGTCGAGCGACTGTGCCGACCAGAGGCGCAGCGTGTTGACGTGCTCGCCGCGCCAGCCCACCACCGGCGTGTCGTAGGCGACGGCGAGAACGCGCTCGGCCGGGCGCCAGACCTGGCGCGGCGGCTTGCCGGCCTCGTCCAGCATCGACACCTTGCCGCCGAAGCCGATCTCGTAGGCGCTCTCGCGGCGCTCGAACTCCCAGGGGTTGCCGTGCTTCAGCCAGGTTTCGGGCAGCTCGACCTGCCGCCCGTCGACGATTTCCTGCCGGAAGAAGCCGTGGACGTAGCGGATGCCGTAGCCGAAGCCGGGGACGCCGGTGGAGGCCATCGACTCCATGAAGCAGGCGGCCAGACGCCCGAGACCGCCATTGCCGAGCGCGGCGTCGGGCTCCAGCAGCTCCACGAGGTCCAGCTCGACGTCGTAGCGCGCCAGCGCCTCGCGCACCGACTGGGTGAGGCCGAGATTGGCGATGGCGTCGCGCAGCAGCCGGCCGATGAGGAACTCCATCGACAGGTAGCAGACGCGCTTGGCGCCGGTTTCGGCCGTCTCATGCGAGGAAACGAGCCAATGGTCGATGATGCGGTCGCGCACCGCCAGCGTCGTCGCCTCCAGCCAGTCGTGAAGGCGCGCGCGCTTCACCGACTTGCCGATGGAATAGGTGAGCTTCTCGACGATTTCCTGCGCCAGGGTATCGGCATCGTTGAGCCGGGGCGCCGGCTTCTCGGCGAAGGTCCGCTCGGCGGCGCTCGTTTCGGCAAGGCTGGATGCGGTCATCGGGGTCAGGTCCTCATGTCAGCGATGGCGGCGACGAGGCCGGCCGTGGACGAATCTCGGGTGGCGGCGGATTCCTTGCCCTGGACGACCGGCAGGAGGCCGGTGGCCAACTCCTTGCCGAGCTCCACGCCCCACTGGTCGAAGGCGTTGATGCCGAAGAGCTGGGCTTCCACGAAGACGCGGTGCTCGTAGAGCGCCACGAGCCGTCCGAAGGCGAAGGGGTCGAGCAGGCGGTAGAGGAGGGTCAGGGACGGCCGGTCGCCGGAAAACTCGCGGTGTGGCGCGATGCGCTCGGCCTCGTCGGCGGAACGCCCGGCGTCGAGGAGCTGCTGCCGGGCTTCTTCCAGCGTGCGGCCCTTCATCAGGGCTTCACTCTGCGCAAGGCAGTTGGCGAGCAGAAGATCCTGGTGGATGCGCATCTCCGGATCGCTCTCGTGCGCGTTGGCGCCGACGATGAACTCGACCGGGATGAGATCGGTGCCCTGGTGCAGGAGCTGGAAGAAGGCGTGCTGACCGTTGGTGCCGGGCTCGCCCCAGACCACGGGGCCAGTGACGGCGACGCGGCGGCCGTCGAGGCCGACATGCTTGCCGTTGGATTCCATGTCGAGCTGCTGGAGATAGGCGGGCAGGCGGGCGAGGCGCTGGTCGTAGGGGATGACGGCGCGGGTCGGGTGGCCTTGCGCGACGCGGTGCCACCAGCCGACGAGGCCGAGCAGCATCGGCAGGTTCTGCTCGATCGGCGCCTGCGCGAAATGCCGGTCCATGTCGCGCGCGCCGGCGAGGAACTCGCGGAAGCGGTCGGGGCCGATGGCGATCATCAGCGGCAGGCCGATCGCCGACCAGACGGAGTAGCGACCGCCGACCCAGTCCCAGAAGCCGAAGGTGCGGTCGGCGCCGATGCCGAAGGCGTCGACCTTGTCGAGCGCGGTGGAGACCGCACAGAAATGCGCGCCGACGGCGTCCTCGCCGAGTGCCGCGGCGACGAAGCGGCGCGCGGTCTGCGCGTTCGTCATCGTCTCGATCGTGGTGAAGGTCTTGGAAGCCACGACGAAGAGCGTGGTGGCGGGATCGACGCGGGCCAGCGTGTCGGCCATGTGCGCGCCGTCGATGTTCGAGACGAAATGCGCGCGCGGGCCGTCATGGTAGGGGGAGAGGGCGATCGTCGCCATCACCGGGCCGAGGTCGGACCCGCCGATGCCGATATTGACGATGTCGGTGATGGTCTCGCCGGTGGCGCCGCGGATGGCGCCGTTGCGAATGCCGTTGGCGAAGCGCGACATGGCCGCGAGCACGGATTCGACCTCGTCGCCGACCGTCTCGCCATCGGCGGTGTAGCCGTCCTCGGGCCGCCCGCGCAGCGCGACATGCAGCACCGAGCGCCCTTCGGTCGCGTTGATCCGCGCGCCCGCGAACATCGCGTCGCGCCGCGCCTCGACCTGCGCCGTCCCGGCGAAGGCGAGGAGCGCGGCGAGGTCGTCCCGCGACAGCGCGGTCTTGGAGAAGTCGAGGAGGAGGTCGTCGTGGCGCACCGAGAAGGCGGCGAAGCGATCGGCATTCTCAGTGAAGAGCGAGCGGATGCCCTTGGCGATCGCGGTCTCGCCGCGGCTCTTGAGGTCTTCGACGCCGGCGTCGCTCGAAACGGGTCTGTTCTCGTTCACGTCCTAATCCATCGCTCAAAGCCCCTCGCGAGGAGCCGTCCGCACCAGCGTTCAGAGATAGAGGCTTTTGCGGCGAAGCAAAACCTCAACCGCCGGATCCCGGATCGGTACGCGACGAGGCCGTTTCCAACCCGTCGTCGACGTATCTACCACGCCGACTGTTGCCAAATTGCCCTCACGCCGCCGTGAAGCGACCGGACGGGGCATCCGACACGAAAAAGCGGGCCGATCCGTTTGGATCGACCCGCCATGACCGCAGGGCGCAGTGAGGGATGATCAGGTGCGCAGGCCCGCGAGGTTCTCGATGGCACGGTCGAGCGTGTGATCGAGCGTGTCGATGCCGTCCTCGCGGTTCTCGGCGGCGACGCGACGCTTCCACTCCTCTAGGATCGACCGCTTGCCGTCGTGATCGAGCCCGGTATCGTCGACAACCGATTGCGGCGAGGCGAAGCTGCGACCGTCCCCGCCGTGGAACGTCGCATGCTTGAGGGGCTCGGTGCTCATGGTCCGGTTCCTTTCCGTCTCGATGCCGGTCGCCCCCGAAGGGCGGGCATCGACCGTTTGTGACGGACCGATAACGGCGCGGCGCGTCAAACGTTGCGGCGTCAGGCGGGCGCGGGACGCCGCGACCGTCAGTATTCCCGCTCGTAGAAAATGCCGACCTCGCCGCCGCCACCCGCCGTGACCGCACCGCGCGCCTTCACGTTGGCGCCGAGGTCGAGGTCGATGGCGACGCGCCCGGTGGAATCGACGCCGACATAGGTGTTGTCGTTGAGGTAACGCCCGACACCCACCGCCGTCTGCCCGTCGGCATTGGTGCGGATGTCGAGATCGTCGACGCCAAGCTGCGAGCGTAGGTTGTCGAGGAGGTTGGTGGACCCCCCGACGCCTGCGAGCTGCGCCGCGGCGGACGCGAGCTGGGCGATCTGCAGCGGCGAGAGATCGGCCGTGCCCTGGCCGAAGATCAGGCGCGCCAGAACCTCGTCCTGCGGCAGGGCAGGGGAGGAGGAGAAGTTGAAGGCCGGGTTCGTCGCCGGTCCGGTGATGGCGATGTTGACGGTGACCTCACCGGTGTCGGACGTCGCGAGCAGATCCAGCGTCGGAACCAGATTGCCGTCGAAGGTGAGCGAAGCCCGCTCGAAGTCGAGTCGGCGCGACAGGAGCTGGAAGCGCCCGCGCTGCAACTCGAACCCGCCATCGATGCCGAGATTGGAGACGGGGCCGGTGATGCGGATGGTGCCGCCGAGCTCGAGGTCGAGTCCGCGACCGCGCACGAAGACGCGGTTGGGGGCGTTCAGCGTCACGTCGAGGCGGATGCCGCCGCGCGGCGAGGTGCCCGCCTTGCCGGCGTTCGGGTCGATCTCGCGGATCTGCTGAAGCACCGCGGCCGGTGCGTTGCGCCGTTCGAGGTCGATGCGGGCGAGTGAGGTCGGCAGGTTGTCGGGAACGAGGATGTTGATCTCGGAGGCATTGATCGTGCCCGCCAGGACGGCGTCGCCGGTGAGCGGCCCGGTCAGCGTCAGCCCGGCGTCGAGACGGATCGACACCAGCTCGCCGTCGGCGTAGCGGCCCTGGTTCACCTGGATCGTCAGGTTCGCGGGGAAACCTGCGCCGAGCCCGATCGTGCCGCCGACCGACAGCGTGCCGCCGGCCGCGAACTCCGCGGTGACGCGCTGCAGCGTCGCGGTGGTGCCGCTGAGCGCGATGTCGGCGTTGATGTTGCGCAGCGACAGGTTGGCGCCGGTATCGGTGAAGCTCGCGCCGGCGGTGGAGACGGTGCCGACGACGTTGGGGCTGGAAGGCGTGCCGGTGATCGCGGCGTTGACGCGCGCCGTGCCCTGCACCGAGCGGCCGTTCTCGGCGAGGATGCGGTTGGCGAGGGAGAGCGGCGCCGTGCCGTCGAGGCGCAGGTCGAAGGTCGGGCCGGCGAGGGCGACGGAGCCCGCGGCGGTGAAGGCGAGGCCCGAGCCGGTGAGCTGCGAATCCAGCGTGACGCGATTGTCGGCGAAGGTGCCGCGCGCGGCGATATCGAGCGGGCCGACGCCGGCGTCGCGCGTCTGCTGCAGGGTGAGGGCGCCGACGCGGAGATCGTAGTCGACGTTTGGCTGGGCGATCGTGCCGCCGGCGCGCACCGTGCCGTTCAGCGTGCCCGTGGGCGCGATGCCAGGCGCCGCCGCGTTGGCGAGCGAGGCGGGGACATTGTCGAGCGTCACCGCGAGGTCGAGCCGCTGGCCGACGCTGCCGGTGGCGCTGACCGAACCGGAGCCGAGATCGATCCGGGCGGTCTGGATCTCGGCAGTGCCGGCCGCGTACCGGCCGGCGGCAACGGCGTCGATCGACGGGGCGCCGGCCGCGCGGGTCTGCGCCACCGAGACGTCGGTTGCGCGCAGGTCGAAGCTCGCCGCGGGATCGGAGATCGAGCCCGTGGCGCTCGCCGTGCCCGACAGCGTTCCGCGCGCGTCGAGATCGGGCCGCACGGCATTGGCGAGGGCGAGGGGAAGCCCGTCGAGCGCGACGCGCAGGTCGAGCGTGCGCCCCACCGTGCCGGTGGCGTCGAGCGAACCGTTCCCGACGTCGATCCGCGCCCTGTCGAGACGGGCCGTGCCGTCGCCATAGGCGCCGGCGAGGTCGAGGGCTGCAGGCTCCAGGCCGGCCTGGCGCAACGGCGCGGCGGTGAGGTCGCGCGCCGTCAGCTGGAACTCGGCGTTCGGGTTGCTGATCGAGCCGGTGGCGATGGCGGTGCCGTTGATCACACCCGAGGCGCCGAGCCCCGGCCGTGCGCCGTTGGCAAGCGCGGCGGGAAGATCGACGATCGCGAGCTGGAGGTTCAGGTCGCGGCCGACGCTGCCCGTCGCCTCGATTCGGCCCGTGCCGACGTCGACCCGCGCCGTCTCCAGCCGGGCGGTGCCGCCGCGATAGACGCCCGAGAGATCGAGCGTCAGCGGCGCGACGCCGGCGCGGCGCACTTCGGCCGCGGTGATGCCGGAGCCCGCGATGTCGAAGGTGACGGCTGGGTTGGTGAGCGAACCCACCGCGTTCGCGGTGCCGCTGATCGTGCCCTCGGCGTCTAGCCCCGCGACGAAGCCGTTGGCGAGCGCCACGGGAATGTCGGTGAGGCGAAGCGCGAGGTCGAGCGACTGGCCCACCGTGCCGGTGGCGTCGATGGAGCCGGTTCCGAGATCGACACGCGCGGCGGTGAGCGTCGCCGTGCCGTCGCGATAACGACCGCGCAGCGCCGCGTCCACCGCGGCGATCTCGGCCGCGCGCGTCTGCGAGGTCGCGAGCGCGTCGGCGGTGAGGTCGAAATCGGCGTCGGGCGCTGCCGAGAGCCCGGTGAGCGACGCCGTGCCGCTTAGCGTGCCGGACGCCGCGAGGCCCGAGACGGCGGGATTGGCGATCGCGGCGGGGAAGCGGTCGAGCGCGAGGCGCAGATCGTAGCGCTCGCCGAGCGAGCCCTCGACCGTCAGCGAACCGCCGGCCGCATCGAGCCGAAGCGGCGAAATCGTGGTGCGCAGCGACCCCAGCGTGATCGTCGCGGGCTCGGCGAGCGAGAGCGCCGCGTCGGGAATGGCGGCTTCGAGCGTGCGAAGGTCGAGGACGGTGCCGGCATCGGTGAAGGCAATGTCGGTGGAGAGGCGCACCGGCACCTCGTTCAGCCGCACCGTCGCGTTGACGGCGGTCGCCTGATTGACGGTGGCGAGCGAGGCGTCGAGCCGCTCGGCGTTCAACGTGCCGGCGCGAAGGGCCCCGGCGCGCACCGTGCCGGCGGCGAGCGGGCGGGCGAGGAAGTCGGTGAGGCGCAGGTCGATCGCGGCGTCGCTCAGCTCGTTCGTGCCGAGCGTCAGGCCGTTCGACCGCAGCGCCACGTCGGCGACGGGCGTGCCGCCGTTGCCGACCGCGAAGTTCAGCGTGCCCGAGAGATCGCCGGAGCCGGTCTGGCCGGCGAGCGCCAGCAGCGTCGCGGCGTTCGGCACGGCGATGCGCAGGTTGCCGGAGGGGCGGTTCTCGTCGTCGAGGGCGAGCTGGCCCTCTATGCGGTTCTCGCCCTGACGCAGGAGCAGGTTGCGCAGCAGCCGCTGCCCGCCCTCGCTGGCGAGATCGGCGGTGAGGGCCAGCGGCGCGCCGTTGTAGGTGCCTCCCACCGCGATCGTGCCGGAGGGCGCGTCGGGCGCGAAGGTGCCCTGTATGCGGGCGTTGAGGTCGTTCAGCGAACGCCCGGCGACGAGGAGATCGCTGGCGCTGGCCGTGAGATCGATCATCGGCGCGCTCGTCGTGCCGGAGGCGTTCAGCGTGAAGCTGGCGGAGCCGTCGAGTCCGGACTGGGCGATCGCGGCCTGATTGAGCTGGCCGGTGATGGCGGCTGCGATCGTCTCGCCGGTGAGGCTGGCGGAGCCCCCGATGTCGAGCGCGTCGCCGTCCACCACGAGGTTTTCGACGCCGAGCGAGCCGTCGCTGCCGCGCCGGGCGTTGCCGGCAATGCGCACGCGCGTCCCGACATAGGGCTCGGCATGCGGCTCCAAGGCGGCGGTCTCGAAGGCGCTGTCGATCTGCAGCTGGAAGGTGGAGAAGTTCAGCGCCGCCTGACCGGCGAGCGAAAGCTCGGCCGCGCCCGTGGTGAGGCGGGCGGTGTCGAAGGTGATACCGTCGGCGGTCAGCGCCCCCGCCGCGTCGAGCGCGATCGGGCCCTCCAGCACGCGCGAGGCGACGAGTTGCGCCCGTCCGGTCGCGGTGTTGGCGACCGTGGCGTTGCGGGCGCGGGCGACGAGGGTGAGCGGCCCCGCGAGATTGTTGAGGTCGAAGGCAGAGCTCACCGCGTTGGCGGTCACGTCGTTGAGGACGTAGTCCTCGAAGCCGGCGGTGCGCGCGGCGGCCGACACGTCGAGCGCGGCGGCGGCGAAGGCGCCCTTCAGCGTGGCGTCGAGGCTGGAGAGTTCCAGCGCGGTCTGCGACCCCGCCGAGCCGAAGCTGAGCGCCACGGGATTGCCGGCATCGGTGCGCAGCGTCACCTGGAGGTCGTTGGCGCTGCCGCTGCGGTCGAGCGTGCCGGCGGCCGTCACCTGGAGAGCGCCGGAGACGAGGCGGCCGGTGTCGATCGCGACGACGCCGTCGGAGCGCAGCAGCACGTTGGCGTCGAGGGCGAGATTCTCGCCGACGACGCCGAGATAGGCCTGCGGCACGAAAGGCGCGCTGAGGGCGGTCAACGAGGCTTCGACGCGCCGGCCTTCGGTGCCGTTGCGCACGTTCGCCTGGAGCGTCGCGGCGCGCTCGGTGCCGAGATCGAGCGTGCCGTTCGCCGCGAAATCGTCGAACGGACCCGAGCCGGTCACGGCGAGCGTCACCGGCGGCGCGCCGGGCAGCTTGAGGAGGTTCGCAACCAGCCCGCCCGCCGGCTCGCTGGCATTGACGGCGATCTCCAGCCGGTTGGCGTCGGGTTGGAAGCCGAGGCGCAGCGACACCTCGCCCGGCTGATCGAGCCGCTGGACGCGGGCGTTGGCGTCGAGCTGGGCGGGATCGGGCGCGAGATTGAGCGAAGCTTCGGCCGAGAGGCGGGCGGGAACGCCGGCCACCGCTTCGCCAAGCACGAACTCGGCGATGGCGATGCGCCCGACGCGGGCCGTGATCGAGGGCAGGGAGAAGCCGCCGGCGCTCTCGTCGGCCGGGGCCGTGGAGGCACGGGGCAGGCGGTCGAGCATGATCTGCGCGGCGGCAAGATTGTCGATCGACACGGTCTTGCGTACGAGCGCGAGCGGCGACCAGTCGAGCGCCAGATCGCGGGCCGTCAGCCAGACGCCGTCGCGGTCGGCGACGGTCAGCTGTTCGATGCGCACGTTGCCCGACAGGGCGCCGCTCAGGCCCTCAATCTTCACGATGCGCTCGTCGGTGGAAAGAAGGCTCTCCAACTGCCCGGCGAGGAACTGGGCGCGGGCGGGCTGCGCCGCGAGGATCGCCGGCAGGGCGAGCGCCATGATCAGCACGAGGCGCAGGCGCGCGGCGAGGGGGGCAAGGGCGCGCATGATCATCAGAAGGCCTGTCCGATGCCGGCATAGATCTGGAAGGATCCATCGCGCGGGCCGGGATCGAGGGGAATGCCGACATCGACCCGGATGGGGCCGAAGCCGGTCATGTAGCGGGCACCGACGCCCGCGCCGATCTTCAGGTTGCCGAAGTCCGGGGCGAGATCCTCGCCCACCGTGCCGGCATCCACGAAGGGCACGATCTGGATGTTGTCGGTGACCTTGAAGCGAAGCTCTGCCGACGCCTCGAAGACCGAGAGGCCGCCGGTGGGCGTGTCGACGAAATTGGGGTTGGTGCCCGGCAGCGGGATCGAGGGGTAGTAGGGACCGATCGACTGGAACACGTAGCCGCGCACCGAGCCGCCGCCGCCGGCATAGAAGCGGCGGTCGTTGGGAACCTCCTGCAGGTCGGCGCCGACCACCGCGCCGTAGCCGACGCGCCCGGCCAGCACGAAGCGGCCGTCGTCGTCGAAGGAGAAATAGGCCGAGGCGTCGGCCCGGCCCTTCACGAAAGGCACCGAACCGTTGATCTCGTAGCCCGGCTCCGCCGCCAGCTTGGCGAGGAAGCCGCTGGTCGGGTTCAGCTTGTCGTCGCGCGAATCGAACGTGTAGGTCACCGGCACCGAGGCGATGATGAACTCCTCGTCGGAGACGAGATAGTCGGTGATCGTCTCGTACTCGGCGACGACGTTGACCGTCAGGCGCTGCCGGGCGTCGATCGAATATTCGACGCCGTTGGTGAAGGCGACCGAGGTGCGGTCGTAGGCGAGCGGCTGCTCCTTCAGGCCGATCAGCGATCCCACATAGACGGAATCGGGCCCGAGGACGCCCGGCTTGCGGAAGACGCCTGCGAGCCGGTAGTCGAACCCGTCGGTCTCGCGGCCGGTGTCCGACAGCGTGTTGGCACCGATGCGCGACACCGCGCCCTCGATGCGCAGGCTCTCGGCACGGCCGAAGACGTTGCGGTCCTCCCAATAGGCGTTGGCGCCGGCCCCTTCGGTGTTGGAGAAGGTGGCGCCGGCGCCGAAGACATGGCGCTTGCGCTCGGCGACGGTGACCTGCAGCGGCAGCGTGCCGTCGGCAGCCTGCGCGTCGCTGGCGCGCACGCTGACGTTGGAGAAGACGTTGAGATCGACCAGCCGCTTGCGCGCGGTCTCCAGCGCGGCGGTGGAATAGGGCGTGCCCGGCTCGATGCCGGCCATGAAGGCGACGAAGCCCGGGTCCATCCGCGTGGTGCCGTCGACGAAGGTCTGGCCGAAGGGCACGGGCTCGCCGGGCGAGATGCGCAGCGACAGATCGACCGTGGCCGTGGCGCTGTCGGCAACGACGCTGCGCTCGGTCAGGGCCACGAAGGGGCGGCCTTCGTTGCGCAGGGCCTCTAGGATGCGCCCTTCGGCGGCGAGGATGCGCGTGGAATCGGCCGCCGAGCCCGGCGCCAGATCGTAGGTCTTGGGATCGAGCGGCACGCCGTTGGCGTCGATCGACACGCGGCCCACGGTGAAGAGCTGGCCGGGATCGACGGTGATCTCGACAGGCACCGGGCGCGAGGTGTCGAACGCGGCGTCAGGCAGGAGGTCGGCGACGTCGCGCCCCTCGATGCGGATCGTCACGAGGCCGTCGTACCGCGAGTTCTCGTAGAGCGCCGCCACGAGCCGGCGCCGGTCGTTCTTGGCCTTGGCGAGTAGCCCGAGCGAGCCCGAGACCGGCTCGTCCTCGTCGGCCACCAGCGAGGAGGCCTTTTCCAGAACCTCCTGCAGGTCCTCGTTCTCCGGCGCCACCGTCAGCGTCGCCGTGTACTCGACGGGGTCGGTGATCGCGGGATCGGCTTCCTTCTTGCCGAACAGCGTGATGCCGAAGATCTCGAACGCCTGCGCGGGCGCCGGCACGAGCGGGCCCGCCAAGGTCGCCGCGAGAAGGGCGAACAGGACGGGAAGACGGCGACGCTTCAAGCTCTCAAACAACGCAGGAACGCTCTCTTCGCCGGATGCCATCAGAACCGGGAACCGTGACGGATTGCTCCGCCACCGGGCGAACGAGCGCCGCACCCCGTGCGAACCCTCTCTCGACCATCGCGCTCCCGAGCACGTCTCCATCAAAATGCCGGACCCACCCCAAATGACAACCGCCACCTCGGCCCGCCGATCAATCGCCGAACCTTTTGTGGGACTTGCGCCACAGTCTTCGCGCGCCGCCCTCGGATTGGCGCCAAACCCGGTCGTTCTGCGGCGGCGTGTCGTTTCGACGCAGCCGGTGCCGGCGCTCGAATCGAGGCCTGCGGCCAAGATGGAAGGATTCCAGATTTCGCTTGCGAGGCTCGAAACGGCAGAGCAATCTCCGGTGGAACGCGATGAGAACGAGGCGAGGGCGAGAGCCCAACGCCCGCCATTCGCGGGGCTCGCCGGCCGGTCGAATGCCGTGCGACGCCGGAGGATTAGGCCGCGTTCGCCGCGGCCCGGGGGAGGACGTGCATGACCGAAGTCTCGATGACGGTGAACGGGCGCGCCATGGACGGGGTGGTCGAGGGCCGCACGCTGCTCGTGCAGTTCCTGCGCGACCAGCTCGGCCTGACGGGAACCCATGTCGGCTGCGACACCTCGCAATGCGGCGCCTGCATCGTGCATGTCGATGGGCGGGCGGTGAAGTCCTGCACCATGCTGGCGGTGCAGGCCGCCGGCTCGGCGGTGACGACGATCGAAGGCATCGCACAGGGGCAGGAGCTGCACCCCGTGCAGGTGGCCTTCCGCGAGCATCACGGGCTGCAATGCGGCTACTGTACCCCGGGAATGATCATGACGGCGATCGACATGATCCGCCGCCACGACGGCGTCCTCGACGAGCACACGGTGCGCGAGGAGCTCGACGGCAACATCTGCCGCTGCACCGGCTATCACAACATCGTCAAGGCGATCCTCTCGGCGGCCGAAGCCATGGGCTCGCAGCCCGCCGACCAGCGCATCGCCGCCGAATAGGCCGCAGGCTTTCTCTATCGGGCCGCGCCGGCGCCTGGAGGGCGCCGCGAGCGCCGCCCGCAGCGATCTCGGGAGGATCTCGTCATGGGTGTCGAAGGCATCGGCGCGCGCGTTCTGCGCAAGGAAGACCGGCGGTTCATCACCGGCCGCGGCCGCTACACGGACGACATGGTCGTTCCCGGCATGAAATACGCCGCCTTCGTGCGCTCGCCCCATGCTCACGCGAAGATCCGCGGCATCGACACCGCGGCGGCGCGAGCGATGAAGGGCGTCATCGACATTCTCGACGGCGAACAGCTGACCGGCGACGGGATCGGCAATCTCATCTGCGGATGGGCCGTGTCCTCGAAGGACGGCACGGGCATGAAGATGGGCGCCTGGCCGGCGCTCGCGGTCGGCTCGGTGCGCCATGTCGGGCAGACCGTCGCCGTGGTGGTCGCCGATACGAAGGCGCAGGCGCGCGACGCCGCCGAGGCCGTGGAGGTCGACTACGAGGTGCTCGGCGCCGTGGTCGACGCCGCCAAGGCGCTGAAGGAGGGCGCTCCGCAGCTGCATCCGGAAGCGCCGGGCAACCTGATCTTCGACTGGGAGATCGGCGACGAGAAGGCCACGGACGAGGCCTTCGCCCGGGCCGCCCACGTGACGCGGCTCGACATCGTCAACAATCGGCTGATCCCCAACGCGATGGAGCCGCGCGCCGCGCTCGGCCATTACGAGGCGGCCGACGACCATTACACCTGCTGGACGACGTCGCAGAACCCGCACGTGGCGCGGCTGGTGATGAGCGCCTTCTACAACGTGGCGCCGGAGCATAAGCTGCGCGTCATCGCGCCCGACGTTGGCGGCGGCTTCGGCTCGAAGATCTACATCTACCCCGAGGAGATCGTCTGCCTCTGGGCGTCCAAGCGCACCGGCGTTCCCGTGAAATGGACCTCCGACCGCTCCGAGGCCTTCCTCAGCGACGCTCACGGGCGCGACCATCAGACCCATGCCGAACTGGCCATGGATGCGGACGGACGCATCATCGGCCTGAAGGTCGGAACGATCGCCAATCTCGGCGCCTACATGTCGCTCTTCTCCTCGGCGACGCCGACCTACCTCTATGCGACGCTGCTCTCGGGCCAGTACGACATCCCTGCGATCCACGCCAACGTGAAGGCGGTCTACACCAACACCGTGCCGGTGGACGCCTATCGCGGCGCTGGCCGGCCAGAGGCGACCTACGTGGTGGAGCGCCTCGTCGAGACGGCGGCGCGCGAACTCGGCCAGTCGCCGGCCGAGTTCCGCCGAAAGAATTTCATCACGTCCTTCCCGCACCAGACGCCCGTGATCATGAACTACGACACCGGCGATTTCGGCGCGACGCTGGATGCAGGGCTGAAGGCCGCCGACATGGCGGGCTTCGAGGCGCGGCGGGCGGAGGCGAAGGCGCGCGGCAAGCTGCGCGGCATCGGCTTCTCCTGCTACATCGAGGCCTGCGGCATCGCGCCCTCCAAGGCCGTCGGCTCGCTCGGCGCAGGCGTCGGTCTCTGGGAATCGGCGGAGGTGCGGGTCAATCCGGTCGGCACGATCGAGATCCTGACGGGCTCGCACAGCCACGGGCAGGGCCACGAGACCACGTTCGCCCAGCTCATCGCCGAGCGCTTCGGCCTGCCCATCGACAACGTGCAGGTGATCCACGGCGACACCGACAAGGTGCAGTTCGGCATGGGCACCTACGGCTCGCGCTCCGGCGCGGTCGGCATGTCGGCCATCGCCAAGGCGCTCGATAAGGTGGAGGCCAAGGCCAAGAAGATCGCCGCCCATCTTCTCGAAGCCTCCGACGAGGACATCGTGATCGAGAACGGCGAGGTGAAGGTGGCGGGCACCGACCGCAAGCTCGCCTGGCACGAGGTCGCGCTCGGCGCCTATACCGGGCACAACCTGCCCGACGGAATGGAGCCGGGCCTGAAGGAAGGCGCGTTCTACGACCCACAGAACTTCACCTTCCCGGCGGGCACCTACATCTGCGAGGTCGAGGTCGACCCGGAGACCGGCACCACCGAGATCATCCAGTTCGTCGCGGCCGACGATTTCGGCCGGATCATCAACCCGATGATCGTCGAGGGGCAGGTGCATGGCGGCCTTGCGCAGGGCATCGGTCAGGCGTTGCTCGAGGGCACGCACTATGACGACAGCGGGCAGCTGGTCTCGGCTTCCTACAACGACTACGCGATGCCGCGGGCCTGGGACCTGCCGATGTTCGACGTTCTCACCACCGAGACGCCCTGCACCACCAATCCGCTGGGCATCAAGGGTTGCGGCGAGGCCGGCGCCATCGGCTCGCCGCCGGCCGTGATCAACGCCATCACCGACGCGATCGGCAACAACGACCTGTCGATGCCCGCGACCCCCGAAAAGGTCTGGCGCGCGATCCACGCGGCCCGGTCGGCGGCCTGACGGCGAGAGGGAACGATCCGATGTACCAGACCCAATACAAGCGCCCGACCTCGCTCGGTGAAGCGGCCGCCGCCCTCACGCAGTCCGGCGGAGAGGGCAAGTATCTCGCGGGCGGGATGACGCTGATCCCGACGATGAAGGCGCGCCTCGCGGCGCCCGGCGCGCTCATCGATCTTCGCCATATCAAGGAGATGAAGGGCATCGCGGTGGACGGCCGGCACGTGCGGATCGGCGGCGGCGCCACGCATTTCGAGGTCGCGACCTCCGCCGAGATCGCGGCCGTCGCGCCGGGCTTCACGGGGCTCGCCGAACTCATCGGCGATCCCGCCGTGCGGCACATGGGCACGATGGGCGGCGTCGTCGCCAATTTCGACCCGGCGGCCGACTACCCGGCCGCGCTGCTGGCGCTCGGCGGCACGATCCACACCGACCGGCGCGAGATCGGCGCCGACGACTATTTCCTCGGCCTGTTCGAGACGGCGCTGGAGGAGGACGAGATCGTCACGGCGGTGTCGTTCGAGGCGCCGGACGCCTCGGCTTACGAGAAGTTCCGCAATCCGGCGTCGCGCTACGCGATGTGCGGCGTCTATGTCGCGAAACGAGGCTCGGAGGTTCGCGTCGGGGTGACGGGCGCTGGCTCGAACGGCGCGTTCCGCTGGAGCGAGGCGGAAGGCGCGCTCTCGAAGCGCTTCGACGCCGAGGCGGTGAGCGGGCTGACGGTGCCGGCCGGCGACATGATCGGCGACATCCACGGAACGTCGGAGTATCGCGCGCACCTCGTGACGGTGGTGACGCAGCGCGCCGTGCGCAAGGCACGGGGCTGACGGCGAAGCCTTCACCGGGTACGGACGGTGAACGAGCGTAGGAACGAACGAAGGCGCCCCGTCGGACGGGGCGCCTTCTTCACGCGTTGGATTGCCGGATGAGTCGGTTGCCGGTCGTGATGGTCGATCGGTGGGACCAAGTCGGTTGTGAGGCGCCGCGGTCTGTCGACGTGGTGTTATGGTCCGGCGCGGCGAAGCGGGCGGACGCCCCGACCGCCCGTTTCGTGACCGCTTGAACCCTTCGATGGACCGAAGACGACCAGAGAGGCTCCGGCCCGTTTTCAACGCATCTTCGACGCATCCTGCCAGACGTGAAAGCCGACCCGGCTTTCACTCGAACGCTAGAGATTGCAGCGGTGGCGATAGCCGTCATACCCGAGGAACGTGTCGGAGCGGGGATCGTAGGACCCGTAGCGGTCGACGCAGGCCTCGATATGGCCGCGGGCCGAGCGATCCCGGTATTCGACGCGGCGGGGTGCTGCGCGGTAGACGCGCTGGGGCACAGTGTCCTCGTAGGACGGCGGATCGACATAGACCGGTGCCGCGTAGGACGGACGTGCATAGGTCGGCCGGCCGTACGGCTGGGCATAGGGATCGCGGTAGACGGGGGCCGGCTGCGGCTGGGAGAGAGCCGAGCCGAGCAGCGCACCCGCCGCCAACCCGATGGCGCCGCCGAGCAGCGCGTCGCCGCCGTCGAAGCCGCGCCGATGGTGGCGCTCGCCGTAGCCATATCCGCCGCGATATTGCGGGCCGCCATAGCCCCAGGGATCGGCCTTGGCCGCAGGAGCCACCACACCGAGCGCCATCGCGCAGGTCGCGGCCGTCAAGATCCATTTCCGCATGATCGAACTCCCGATGGTCAATGCCGGACCCCGGATGCCGATGGTCGGCACGAGAGTCCCCATAGCGCGAAAATGCACTATGCCAGTTGAACGTCGGCTGAACGCGATGGTTTCCGACATGAAGCTCATCACGGGCCGTGGCGGCAGGTCGATATCCCGCCAACGATCGTTCCAGAGTGAAGTCGCATCGGCAGACGGTGCCGCGATTGCGGCTTGCGAGCCGCTCAGGACAAGAAGCGTATCATCTGCCAGACGGAATGATCCTCTGGGCGATGCGGGACTGACCGGAAAAGGCAGGGGATCGGGAGGGACTTTCGGTTTCGCAATGGCCGGGCGCAGACCGTGTTGATGCACGAACGAGTTCGAACTCCGCCATCCAAGCCCTCAGGTTCGACTTAAATATATATCGGCGTCAAACGAGAATCGACGGGTCGTTCAGATCACCGCACCCTCTGAACGACGTATCCGCGACGAAGAAAGTCCTCCGCGACTGACCTTGAAAACGAGAGGCCGCATCCGGAGATGCGGCCCGTCGAAAAACTCCGCCCTATCAGAGCCGGCAGACCCGGCGTTCGCCGGCGCTGTTGGCGACGTATGTGTTGGTACGGGGGTCGTAGGTGCGATAGCGCTGGGCGCAGCGTGCGGCCTGGCTGTTGCCGCCCGACGAGGCGGCGGCGCCGAGCGCGGCCCCGGCGGCGAGGCCGAAGATCGCGGCGGTGGCAGCGTCGCGGCGGTCGCGCCTCTCGTTGTCGCGATACCAGCGCTGATAGCGGCGGTTGTCCCAGCGGCGCGCGTCGCGTCGGAACTCGCGGCAGTCTCGCGCGCCGGGATTGCGGGCACAGAAGCGCTCGACGTAGCGCTGCTGCTGGCGGTAGCTCTGCGCTTCGGCCGGCGCCGAGAAGGTCGCGACGCCGCTGCCGAGCACGGCGAGCGCTGTCAGGATGTGGGTGAATCGACGCATGTTGTAACCCTCGTATCGAGCCGGCCTCGCTCGGCCGGTCTCATTCGTCCCAGCCTGCGAAATGGGGACCGGTCCCGTTCGTTCCCGTCCTCCGCAACCCGTGATGGCATCGGTCCACCGCTGTCCACCACCAAATCGCGGCGGGGTGTGGCGAGAACGGAGTGAGAACGCTAGTTAAGGCCCATGGCCCAACTGACGCTCATCGAAAAACTCGCGATTCTCAGCGACGCCGCCAAATACGACGCGTCCTGCGCGTCGAGCGGCACGACGAAACGCGACTCGATGGCCTCGAAGGGCATCGGCTCCACGGAAGGGTCGGGCATCTGTCATGCCTATGCGCCGGACGGGCGCTGCATCTCGCTGCTCAAGATCCTGATGACGAATTTCTGCGTCTACGACTGC
Organism: Aureimonas pseudogalii; assembly: GCF_014196835.1. Classification (GTDB taxonomy): domain Bacteria; phylum Pseudomonadota; class Alphaproteobacteria; order Rhizobiales; family Rhizobiaceae; genus Aureimonas; species Aureimonas pseudogalii. The sequence goes on along the minus strand of NZ_JACIEK010000001.1, from coordinate 441,854 downwards.
GTCTACTGCGTGAACCGCTCGTCGTCGAACGTGCAGCGCGCGCGCTTCTCGGTGGACGAGGTGGTGAAGCTGACAATGGAGTTCTACAAGCGCAACTACATCGAAGGGCTGTTCCTCTCGTCGGGCATCATCCGCTCCTCCGACTACACGATGGAGCAGATGGTCGACATCGCGCGCAAGCTGCGGTTGGAGCAGAACTTTTCGGGCTATATCCACCTGAAGACGATCCCCGACGCCTCGCCGATCCTAATCGAGCAGGCCGGCCTTTTCGCCGATCGCCTGTCGATCAACATCGAGATGCCCACCGACCTTTCGCTGGAGAGCTTCGCGCCCGAGAAGAAGCCGCGCGACATCAAGCGCTCGATGGGGCACCTGCGGCTGAAGATCGAGGAGCACAAGGGCGAGAAGCGCGACCGCGCCAAGCCCGCGAAGTTCGCGCCCGGTGGCCAGTCGACGCAGATGATCGTCGGGGCCGACCAGTCGAGCGACGACCAGATCCTCGGCCGATCCGAGAACCTCTACGGCAACTACCAGCTGCGCCGGGTCTACTATTCGGCCTTCTCGCCGATCCCCGACGCGTCGAGCCGGCTGCCGCTGCTGAAGCCGCCTTTGATGCGCGAGCACCGGCTCTATCAGGCCGACTGGCTGATGCGCTTCTACGGCTTCGATCGCACCGAGATCGTCTCGGGCGGCGAGGCGGGGATGCTCGATCTCGCGATCGACCCGAAGCTCGCCTGGGCCCTGAAGAACCGCGACCGCTTCCCGATCGACGTCAACCGCGCCGATCGCGAGATGCTGTTGCGGGTGCCCGGCTTCGGCACCAAGGCGGTGAACCGCATCCTCTCGACGCGCCGGCACCGCACGCTGCGGCTCGACGACGTGGCGCGGCTCTGCCAGTCCGTCGAGAAGGTCCGACCCTTCGTCACCGCGCTCGACTGGACGCCGCGCCAGCTCTCCGACCGCGAGACGCTGCCGGGCTTCGCCCCGCGCGAGAAGAAGCCGGAACAGCTCAGCCTCTTCTGAAGAAGGGATGCTGCCGCGTCGCGCGACGGGCAGCCTTTCGTCAGGCCGCCGTGCGGGTCGCGCTGCGGGCGTTGACGATGGCTGCGAGACGCCTGGCTTCCGCGAGGCTCTCCGCGCGCTCGGTGTCGAAGCGCTCGCCGAGTTCGAGGATCATCATCGTGCCCGGCAGCACATCGAGATCGCCGGCCACCGCCTCGAAGGGAATGTCGCCCCAGCCGAGCGGCAGATGCAGGTCGCCGATGCCGAGCGCGACGGCCTCGCTCGGATGGTAAAACGGGGTCGGTGCGGGCGGCTGGCCGAAATTGTCGTGGAGATGAAGGTGGCCGGCCACCTGCGAGAAGGCCTTCACCTCGGCGCGCCAGTCGAAGCCGGTGCGCGTTCCCTCGATATAGGCGTGGCCGACGTCGACGAGGCCGACGAGGTTGGGGTGGTCGACGGCGCGCACGGTCTCGGTGAGCTCGGCCGGGGTCTGGCGGTATTCGTCGGGGCTCGTGCCGAAGATGTTCTCCAGCGCGATGCGCACGCCGTGACGCTGCGCCACCTCCGCCATCTCGGCGAGCGCGTCGCGTTCCATGCGATCGAGCGCTTCGCGGCCCGGCCGGGCGTCGAGCCGGGCCCGGCCGCCGTGTTGGACGAGGACGGTGGCGCCGATCCGGCCGCAGAGGTCGAGCATCGCGGAGACCACGGCCTTCTGCCGGCCGAGATGCGGGCCGTCCATGAAGTTGGAGACGATCTGCCCGTGCACGGTGTAGCGCAGCGGCACGCGGGCGCAGATCGCGGCGATCTCGCGGGCGCGCGCCTCGACGATCCGGCCGCCGGCGATCACGTCGTAGCCGTAGAGCGAGAGTTCGGCGACATCGGCGCCGAGATCGGCGATGCGGCGCAAGGAGGTTTCGAGGGCGCTAGCGCTGCCGCGCCCGGCATCGACGGAAAAGCCGACGGCGGTGATCGTCTGTTCGCTCATGCTGCGATCCTCGGTCAGGCGGCCTGGCGGGCCGGAATCGGAGCCGTCTCGACGCGCGCGCCTGTCTCGGCGTCGAAGGCGTGGAGCCGGTCGGCGGGCAGCAGCAGGCCGACGGGATCGCCGGTGGCGACCGGCGTCGCGTCGGCGACCACGGCCGCGACGATCGCGCTGGCGCCGGCGCCGACATCGGCATAGACGACGCGCGAGGCGCCGAGCTCCTCGACGAACTCGACCACCGCATCGAGGCTGCCGGGGGCGCCGCGGCGGGTGAGGATCGTATGCTCGGGGCGGATGCCGATCGTGACGCGGCGCGCGCCGAAGCGCACGCGCTCGCCGGCGCGAAGCGCGAGCCGCCCGCCGCCCGCGAGGCGGAAGGCGTCGTCGGGTTCCAGTTCGCCTTCGAGGAGGTTCATCGGCGGCGCGCCGATGAAGGAGGCGACGAAGCGCGTGGCCGGCCGGTCGTAGACCTCCGCCGGCGTGCCCACCTGCTCGATGCGGCCGGCGCGCATCACCACCAGCCGGTCGGCGAGCGTCATCGCCTCGACCTGATCGTGCGTGACGAAGACCGAGGTGGTGCCGAGGCGCCGGTGCAGGCGGCGGATCTCGGCGCGCATGCCGACGCGCAGCAGCGCGTCGAGATTGGAGAGCGGCTCGTCGAAGAGGAAGATCTTCGGCTCGCGGATCATCGCCCGGCCCATCGCCACGCGCTGGCGCTGGCCACCGGAGAGCGCGGCGGGCTTGCGGTCGAGCGTCTCGGTGAGCCCGACGGTCGCGGCCACCGCCTCGACGCGGCGACGGCGCTCGGTCTTGGCGACGCCCGCGACCTTCAGGGCGTAGCCGATGTTCTCGGCGACGCTCATGTGCGGGTAGAGCGCATAGTTCTGGAACACCATGGCGCAGCCGCGCTCGCGCGGCTCCAGCTTGTTGACGACGCGATCTTCGATGGCGATCTCGCCGGCGGTGATCGCTTCGAGGCCGGCGATCATGCGCAGCAGCGTGGACTTGCCGCAGCCCGACGGCCCGAGGATGACGACGAACTCGCCGCTGGCGATCTCGAGGTCGACGCCGTGGACGACGGCGGACTTGGCGTAGGACTTGGCGACCTGGCGGATGGAGATGGCGGACATCGGGCGGGCCCTACTTGTCGGTGGCGCTGAGGCCGCGAACGAACCAGCGCTGCATGAGGATGATGACGAGGAGCGGCGGCGCCATCACGATGAGGGTGCCGGCCATCGCGACGTTCCAGTCGGGCAGGCCGAACTCTGAGGGGATCAACTCCTTCAGCTGCGTCGTCGCGGTGCCGAAGGCGGGGTCGGTGGTGACGAGGAGCGGCCAGAGATACTGGTTCCAGGCCCAGACGAACATGATCGTCGCGAGCGCCGCCATGGTGGGGCGCGAGACCGGCAGCAGCACCTCGAAGAAGAAGCGGATGGGGCCGGAGCCGTCCATCTTGGCGGCCTCCGCCAGCTCGTCCGGCAGGGTGAGGAAGAACTGGCGATAGAGGAAGGTGCCGGTGGCGGTGGCGACGAGCGGCAGGGCGAGGCCCGTGTAGGAGTTGAGGAGGCCCCAGTTGAGCTTCACCTCGACGCCGGTGACGAAGGCGATGAGGCTCGTCAGCCCGGTGACGTTCAGGATGGTCTGGAAGGGCTGCAGCACGTTGGCGGCCACCGCATAGGTCGGCACGATGCGCACCTCGAGCGGCAGCATCAGCGTGACGAACACGGCCCAGAAGATGAGGATGCGGCCGGGAAAGCGGAAATAGACGATGGCGAAGGCGGCCATCGCCGAGAAGGCGACCTTGCCGAAGGCCACCGCGCTGGCGAAGACGAAGCTGTTGAAGAGCTTCGAGCCGAGATGGGCGCGTGTCCAGGCCTCCGCGAGATTGTCGAGGAAGTGGGGCCCGGGCACGATCGGCAGGGGCACCTGGTTGACGGCGCGGATGTCCTGCGTCGCCGCGAGGATCACCACCGCGAAGGGCAGCACCGCGACGAGCAGCCCGAGGAAGAGGACGATTTGGCAGACGGCGTCGAAGACGGGAGTGCGCTCGATCATCGGGCTCTCACTTGTAGTGCACGCGCCGCTCGATGAAGCGGAACTGAACGATGGTGAGGGCGACCACGAGCAGCATCAGAATGACGCTCTGGGCGGCGGCCCCGGAATAGTCGAGGCCCTTGAAGCCATCGAAATAGAGCTTGTAGACCATCAGTTCGGTGGCGCGGGCCGGGCCGCCGAGGGTCATGATGTCGACGATGCCGAAGGAATCCTGGAAGCTCTCGGTGATGTTGATGACCAGGAGGAAGAAGATCGTCGGCATCAGCAGCGGCAGCTGGATGTCGCGCATGCGGCGCAGCGGGCCCGAGCCGTCCATGGCGGCGGCCTCCGTCAGCGTCGCCGGAATGGACTGCAGCGCCGCGAGGAAGAAGATGAAGTTGTAGCCGACATATTTCCACGAGAAGGCTGATATCACCGAGATCATCGCGTCGGTGCCGTCGAGGGCGGGGTTCCAGACGCCGGGCCAGATCCGGTTGAGATTGGCGAGGAGGCCGGCTTCGGGCGCCATGATGAAGCGGAAGGCGAGGCCGATGGCGGGCGCGGCGATGGCGTAGGGCCAGATCAGCACCGACTTGTAGATCCGGCTGCCGGCGAGTTCCCGGTCTGTCAGGAGCGCCAGCACCAGCGCGAAGCCCATGGCGATCGAGGTGGAGCCGACCCCGAACACGAGGCTGCGCGCGATCGAGTTCCAGTAGACGGGATCCTGGACGAGGCGCGCGAAGTTCTGGAAGCCGACGAAGCTGTTGCCGCCGCCCCAGGGCTGCTCGAGCGTGAAGGCCCAGTACAGGGCCTGGCCCGCCGGCCAGTAGAAGAACACGAAGATCAGAAGGAGGATCGGCACGGCGAAGAGCAGGCCGACGCGGGTCGAGCCGAAGGTGGCGCGTTTTTCCATGGGGTGGCCCGTCCTGGAATGAGATCCGCCCCGGCGCGCTTGGCGCCGGGGCGGCGTGGCAGCGGATCGGGACGGGTTACGGCAGCGTCTTGCCGGCGTAGGTCTGCTCGAAGCGACGCAGGATGGCGTTGCCTCGGGTCGCGGCGTCGTCGAGCGAGGTCTGGACGTCGGCGTTCTGGATGACGATCGCCTGCAGCGCGTTGGCGATCTCCTGGCGGATCTGCAGCAGGCCACCGAGACGCTGGCCGCGCGTCACCGGCGTCGGTGGCGTGAAGGTCAGGCTCTGGATGGCGAGCTCGCGGCCCTTGTAGGGCGCCTTGTCGTAGAAGCCTTCGCCGTTGAGATAGTCGAAGCCGGACTGGCGCACCGGGATGTAGCCGGTGACGGTGGACCAGGTCAGCGCTTCCTCGGGCTTGGCGATGAAGTTGTAGAAGGCGGCAGCGGCCTTGTATTCCTCAGGCGACTTGCCGGCGATGGTCCAGAGCGAGGCGCCGCCGACCAGCGAGTTCTTGCGCTCCGTGCCCTCGTAGACCGGGAGCATCGCGACGTCCCAGTTCATGCCTTCCTTGGCGGTACGGCCGATATTGCCGTGGTCGCCGACCGAGGTGAGGATGGTCTGGCAGTCGCCGGCGGCGAAGGCCTCGACGAAGGTCTGGCCGGTTTCCTTGGACTTCAGCACGGCCTCGCCGGCATCGTACCAGCCCTTGAGGTCGCGCACGAACTGGACCCACTTGCCCTTGTTGAAGGCCATCTCGGCGCCGAGGCCGTCATAGCCGTTGTTCAAGGTGGCGTTCGGCTCGCCGTGGACGGCGAGGAACTGCTCCTCGAGCTGCCAGACCTCGTCGCGCGAGACGTTGAAGCCGAGCGGGCAGCTGTAGCCGGCGGCCTTCAGCGCCTTGAAGTCGGCGGCGGCCTCTTCCCAGGTGGCGGGGCCGTGATCCCTACCGATCTTGGCGTAGGCGTCCTTGTTCCAGTAGAGAAGGGCGGTCGAGGAGTTGAAGGGGAACGAATTCATCTCGCCCTTCGAGGTCGCGTAGTAGCTCTTGATCCCCGAGAAATAGTCGTCCCAGTTCACGTCGAAGCCGTTGTCCTTCATCAGCTTGTTCGCCGGGTAGAAGGCGCCGGACAGCATGATGTCGAGCGTGCCGGCGTCGGAGACCTGCGCGATCGTCGGCTGCTGGCCCGCGCGGAAGGCGGCGATCGTGTTCTGCAGCGAGGCGTCGTAGGAGCCCTGGCTGGTGCAGACGATCTGATAGTCGCTCTGGCTGGCGTTGAAGCGCTCGCACTGCTCCTGCACGCGCTTGGAGATGTCGCCGCTGTTGCCGTACCAGAAGTCGATCTTGACCGGTGCGGCGACGACGGGGCCCGACAGGGCGGCAAAGAGCGCGAGCGTGCTCGCCGCGCCGAGGATCTTCGTCAGCATGAAACTCTTGTCCCGGAAGGAGGAAAGACCGTCCCCTTCGCCGGGGCTGTCGAGGCGGGGCAATAGGAGACCGGTCCCTCGCTGTACAATGAAGTTTCCATGACAGTCACAACGGCCAGTTGTTTATGAGGATGCTTGTGGGCAAGGATATCTATTGTGAGACTTCAGTCAGGATCGTCATCCGGTCGTCACATGGGGCGTGTTACGGGCGGCCGTGTCGTGGGAGCCTCGGACCGGCCGAGGGCCCGGCGACCGACGCCGGCGCGGTGCGCCTTTCCCATCCCGCCGAACTCCCGAGCCTGCCATGTCCCTGTCCCGTGCGACCGATCCTGCGGTGGTTCCGCCGCGTTCCTTCGCCGCCGCCTCGCTCGCGCATCGCGGGGTTCTCGTCGTCGCCCACCGCGGGGTGTGGACCGACGCGCCGGAGAACTCGCTGGCGGCGATCCGCGCCGCGGTGGCGCTGGGGCTCGACATGGTGGAGATCGACGCGCGGCTGGCGGCGGACGGCACGCCGGTGGTGATCCACGACGCGACGCTCGACCGCACCACCGGGCTTTCGGGACGCGTCGGCTCGCTCGCTGCCGGGGCCCAGCGGTCCGCGCGGCTGCGGATGGGCGAGGGCGGGCCGGACGCGCCCGTCACGGACGAGCGGCTGCCGACGCTCGCGGAGGCGCTGGAGGAGGCGCGCGGCCGCATTCTCGTCAACATCGACACGAAGAGCACCGCCGAGCTTCCCGCCGTCATGGCGCTGGTGCAGGATCTCGGCATGACAGACGAGGTGGTGGTGAAGGCGGCGGTCGATCCCGAACGCGTGGCGGAGTTGCCGGGCGATCATCCCGCCTTCGGGCCGGTGCCGTTCATGCCCATTCTCAAGGCCGTTCCCGGTCGCGTCGCCGCGGATATCGCGTGTTTACATCCGCTACGTCCGTTGATGGTGGAAGGCCATGCTCCGAATATCGAGGTCCTCTACGAGGCTCGCAAAGCTCTCGAAGAGGCCGGCATTCGCCTCTGGATCAACTCCCTCGATTGCTTCCACATCGCCGGCTACGACGACAGCCGCGCGGCGGGCGACCCGGACGCCGTGTGGGGCGCGCTTCTCGATGCCGGCGTCGGCGCCATCCAGACGGACCGGGCGGCGGACCTCGTCGCCTATCTCGCGGCCCGTGGACGGCGCGCGGCATGAGCGCGACCCCGGATCTGGCGGCGCGCCGCGACGCCGCGGCCGAGCTGGTGGCGGAAGCCGCGCGCGAGGCGCTCGCCGCGTTCGCGCGCCGCGAGACCATCGCGATCGACGCCAAGCGGCCGCAGGATTTCGTCTCCGCTGCCGATCGCGAGATCGAGGCTCTCGTGCGCCGGCGCCTCGCCGCCCGCTTTCCGGGCGACGCAGTGGTGGGCGAGGAGGAGGGCGGCGAAGGGGGCGATGCCTACTGGATCGTCGATCCCATCGACGGCACCTCGAACTTCCTCGCGGGATCGCCGCTCTGGGGCGTGTCGCTCGGCTATGTCGTGGACGACGTGCCGGTGGTCGGCGCGGTAGCGGCGCCGGTGCTCGGCGAACTCCTCGTCGCGGCCGACGGGCTGGGGACGCTGCGGGGCGGCGTGCCGTTCGAGCGGCCCCAGCCGCTCGCCGACCTGCGGCTCGTCTCGATCGGCGACAGCATGGACGACGATCTCGACGCCAGCCTGGCGCTCCAGGCGCGGCTGCGGCGCGGCGGCTGGGTGATCGAGGCGTTCCACTCCACGTCGGTCTCGATGCTGTTCGCGGCGCTCGGCCGCTTCGACGGGCACCTTCAGCCGGTGACGACCATGTGGGACATCGCGGGCGGCGCCGCGATCTGCCGCGAGCTCGGGCTCGGCGTCCAAATCCGCCGCTCACCGGACGGCGCGATCGGCATCTGGTGCGGGACGCCGGCGCTTCTGGAGGCGGTCGGACCCGTCTGACGCGCGCAGCGCATGCCCTTTGCCGCGGCATCGTCTCCGCTACATCGCGTTATGTCCGCTCGGCTATAGCGCGTGGAGTCGCCGACGGCGGACGAGGCTCCAGCACGAGGATACCGCGACCCATGAAGATCTCCGCCCGCAACCGCCTCAAGGGCCGCGTCGTCTCCGTCGAGAAGGGGGCGACCACCGCGCATGTGCGCCTCGACGTCGCCGGAACGATCGTGACCGCCGCCATCACCAACGAGGCGGTGGACGAACTCGGTCTCGCGGAAGGCGGCGACGCCTACGCCATCGTCAAGGCCTCGGACGTTATGATCGGCGTCGACTGATCCGGACGATCCCGGTTCGCCAACGCAAAAAGGGCGCCTCGCGGCGCCCTTTCTTCATTCGGCGGGTGTGGGGTGGGGGCCCGCGGCGGCGGGTTCGGCCCGGTGCGGCGTGTCGCTCGCCTTCGGCTTCTTGTCGCGCGCCAGCAGCTTGTAGAAGAGCGGGATGAAGAAGATCGCGACGAAGGTCGCCATCAGCATGCCGCCGATCACGCCGGTGCCGATCGAGTGGCGGCTGGCCGACGAGGCGCCTGTGGCGGTGGCCAGCGGCACCACGCCGAGGATGAAGGCCAGCGACGTCATCACGATCGGGCGGAAGCGCAGCTTGGCGCCCTGCAGCGCGGCGTCGAAGGCCGAGAGGCCCTCCTCACGTTTCAGAACCGCGAACTCGACGATGAGAATGGCGTTCTTGGCCGCCAGCCCCACCAGCGTCACCAGCCCGATCTGGAAGTAGACGTCGTTTTCCAGGCCCCGCAGGAAGATGCCGAGCAGCGCGCCGAACATGGCGAAGGGCACGGCCAGCAGCACCGCGACGGGCAGCGACCAGCGCTCGTACTGCGCGGCGAGGATGAGGAACACCATCACCATGCCGAAGCCGATGGCGATGGCGCCGGTGCCGCCGGCCTGGATCTCCTGATAGGCCGATCCCGTCCAGGCCACCTCGTAGCCTTCGGGCAGGGCTTCGGCTGCCGCGGCCTGCATGGCCTCCAGCGCCTGTCCCGACGAGTAGCCGGGGGCGGGGCCGCCGGAGACCTTGGCCGAGTTGAAGGCGTTGAAGCGCTCGATGAGATCGGGCCCGACCACGCGCTTGGTGATGAGCAGCGAATCCAGCGGCACCATCGAGCCGCTGGAGGCCTGCACGTAGACGAAGCGCAGGTCGTCCGGCTTCTCGCGAAAGTCCGATTCCGACTGGAGCGAGACGCGGTAGTTGCGCCCGAGCAGCGTGAAGTCGTTGACGTAGAGCGAGCCGAAGGTCGACTGCATCGTCTCGAAGATCGAGGTGATGGGCACGCCGAGGGCCTTGGCCTTCTCGCGATCGACGTCGATCTGGTACTGCGGCACGTTGGCGACGAAGGTGGTGCGCACCCCCGCGAGTTCCGGCCGCTTCGAGGCCGCCGCGATGAGCGCGTCGGTCGCCTGGATCAGGCCCTGGCTGCCGTTGCCCGAGCGGTCCTGCACGAAGAGCTCGAAGCCGCCGGTGGTCGACAGGCCCTGGATCGGGGGCGGCGAGAAGGCCAGCACCATCGCGTCCTGAATGCCGGCATTGGCGCCGATGAAGGCGCCCGGCAGGTTGCGGGCGTCCTGGCTCGGATCGGTGCGCTCGCCCCAGTCCTTCAGCGTGACGAAGACGGCGCCCGCGCTCGACTTCTGTGAGCCCGAGAGAAGATCGAAGCCGGCGAAGGCGACGACGTCGGACACCGCCGGGTTCTTGCGGATGTTGGCGCTGACCTGATCCATCACGTCGGTGGTGCGGCTGAGCGAGGCGGCGGGCGGCAGGATCGCGACGGCGAAGTTGGAGCCCTGGTCCTCGTTCGGCACGAGCGAGCCGGGAATCGTCTGGAAGAAGTAGACGATGCCGCCGATCATCGCGGCCATCAACACCATCGCGAGGAACGCCCGGCGCATGATGAAGGCGACGCCGTGGCCGTAGCCGTTGGTGATCTTGTCGAACATCCGGTTGAACCAGCGGAACGGCGCGATCGGCTCCTTGTGCTCGTCGCGAAGGAGGATGCCGCAGAGCGCCGGCGTGAGCGTCAGCGCGACGATGCCGGAGATGGTGACGGACACGGCGATGGTGACGGCGAACTGGCGATACATCGTGCCCGCCAGGCCGCCGAGGAAGGCGACGGGGATGAACACGGCGCAGAGCACGAGCACGATGGCGATGACGGGGCCGGTCACCTCGGTCATCGCCTTGGCGGTGGCGTCCTTCGCCCGCAGCCCCTCGTCGCGCATGATGCGCTCGACGTTTTCGAGCACCACGATGGCGTCGTCGACGACGATGCCGATGGCGAGCACGAGGCCGAACAGCGTCAGGAGGTTGATCGAGAAGCCGAGCGCCAGCAGCACGCCGAACGTGCCGATGATCGACACCGGCACCGCGATCATGGGGATGAGCGTGGCTCGGAAGCTCTGGAGGAAGAGGTAGACGACGACCAGCACCAGCACCATCGCCTCGATGAAGGTGTGGATCACCGACTCGATGGAGGCCTCGATGAACTTCGTGGTGTCGAAGGGCACGGCGAAGCGGATGCCTTCGGGAAACTGCTTCGACAGATCCTCCATCCGCGTGTTGACGGCGGCGAGCACGTTCAGCGCGTTGGCACCCGGCTGCAGGTAGAGGCCGATCGGAACGGTCGAGTCGCCGTTGTAGGTGGCGTTGAAGGCGTAGTCCTGGCTGCCCAGCTCGACGCGGGCGATGTCCTTGAGGAACAGCGCCGCGCCGTTGGCGTCGGAGCGGATGATGATGTTCTCGAAGGCCTGCGCGTCGGGCAGGCGGCCCGCCGTCGTCACCGAATAGGTGAAGGCGAGCGGATTGTTGGAGGGCTGCGCGCCGAACTGGCCGGCGGCGAACTGGGCGTTCTGCTCGCGGATCGCGGTGGCGACGTCGCCGGGCGTCAGCTTGTACTGGGCCAGCTGATCGGGCCGCAGCCAGATGCGCATCGAATAGTTGCGGGCGCCGAAGAGCTGGGCGTTGCCGATGCCGGGAATGCGCTTCAGCTCGTCGAGCACGTAGAGCAGCGCGTAGTTCGAGACGTAGGTCGCGTCGTAGCGCGGGTCGGTGGACGACATGGTCGCCACCGCGAGGATCGACGAGGACTGCTTCGTCACGGTGACGCCGAGGCGCTGCACTTCGGAGGGCAGCGAGGAGACGGCCTGCTGCACCCGGTTGTTGACGTTGATCGTCGCCTGGTCGGGATCGGTGCCCGAGCGGAAGGTGACGGTGATCGTGGCCGAACCCGTCGAGGAGTTCGACGAGGTCATGTAGATCATGTCCTCGACGCCGTTGACCTGCTGCTCGATCGGCGCCGACACTGTCTGGGCGAGGGTCTCGGCGGAGGCGCCGGGATAGGTCGCGGCGACCTGCACCTGCGGGGGCACGAGCTCGGGATATTGCTCGATCGGCAGGGCGCGCATGGCGGCGAGGCCGCCGATGACGATGATGATCGAGATGACGGCGGCGAAGACCGGACGATCGACGAAGAAGCGCGAGTTCACTTGGCGGCCTCCGCGACGCTCTTGGTGGCACCGGCCGCGGGCGCGGCTTGGGCGGCGGGGACAGGGGACGCGGGGGCAGCGCCCGGCGCCTCCTCGGCCACCGGCGATACCGGCGAGCCCGGCCGCACCTTGATGACGCCGCGCGTGACGATGCGGTCGCCGACCTTCAGGCCGGAGGCGATGAGCAACTGGCCGTCGAGCTCGCGCCCGACGGTGACGGGACGCACCTCCGCGACGTTCTCGGCGGTGAGGCCGTAGACGAAGGTGCCCTGCGGCCCCTGCATCAGGGCTTCCGTCGGGATCGTCAGCGCGTCGGGAACCACGAGGCCCTCGATCTCGACGCGCACGAACTGGCCGGGCAGCAGGCGGCTGTCGGGGTTTTCGAGCACGGCGCGCGACAGGATCGTGCCCGTCTCCTGGTCGATCGAGGAGGAGGTGAAGTCGATCTTGCCGATCTTGCCGTAGGTCGAGCCGTCGCCGAACTTCACGGTCACCGTCAGGTCGTCGACCGAGCCTTGCGCGGCGCCCTTCTCGATGAGCTGGCGGATCGACGCCGCCTCGGTGTCGGCGGCCGAGAAGTTCACGTAGGCGGGATCGAGCTGGGTGATGCGGGTGAGGAGGTCGCCGGAGGTGAGGAGCGAACCTTCCGGCACCTGCTCGAGGCTGGTGATGCCGCTCGCGGGGGCCTCGACCGAGGTGTAGTCGAGGGACAGGGTGGCGGTCTGCAGGCGGGCCTGCGCCTGCGCCACCGAGGCGTCGGCGAGTTCGCGCTGCGAGGTGGCGTCGTCGACCGTGGCGGTGGAGGTGGCGCCGCTGCGAACGAGGGCCTGGGCGCGCTCCTCGGTGCGCCTGGCCTGGGCCTGCGTGGCGTTGGCCTGCTGCAGCTGCGCCTCGGCCAGCGCGACCTCGGCCTCGAAGGGGCGGCGGTCGATGTTGAAGAGCGGATCGCCCTGCTTCACCCGCTCGCCCTCGGTGAAGGTGCGGTCGAGAAGGATGCCGCCGACGCGGGCGCGCACCTCGACGACGCGCGAGGCGGTGACGCGGGCGGGATATTCGTAGGTGACGGGCACGGGACGGGCGGCCAGCGTCTCCACGGTGACGCCGGGCGGGGGCGGCGCGGCGCCGCCCGGCTGCTGCGCGGCCGCGAGGGTGGAAACGGAGAGAAGCGCCAGAAGCGTCAGGAGGGGGCGATCGAGGCGCATGTGGGGAAGCTCCGGCCGTGCGAGAACGCGGGTGTTGGGTATTGCGTCGCACCATACATACATTCATAAATGGATGTATTCAAGGAGGCGGTCAGTGCGGCGAACCAAGGAAGAGGCGGCGGAAACGCGATCGGCGATACTCGACGCCGCCGAGCGCATGTTCTTCGAGCGCGGCGTGAGCCAGACGAGCCTGTCGCAGATCGCCGCCGAGGCGAACGTGACGCGCGGCGCGATCTACTGGCACTTTTCGGGCAAGTCGGCGCTGTTTCGCGCTATGCAGGATCGCGCCTACCGGCCGCAGGAAGAGTTCATCAACTCGCAGAACATCCTCAGCGACGCCGACCCGCTCGCTGCGCTGCACCGCGTCACGCTCGAAAGCATCCACCGCTTCGTCGCCGACGAGCGCGCCCGCAAGGTCTACACGATCCTGACGCTGCGCTGCGAATACGTGGGCGAGATGGAGGAGGCGATGCTCTGCCACCGCGAGGCCGAGGATCACATGCAGAAGACGATCGTCGCCGTCTTCGAGCGGGCGGCGTCGCTCGGGCATCTGCGCGCCGGCTGGACGCCGCAGATGGCGTCCAACGCCTGCATCTGCGTGTTCACGGGACTGTTCACGGAATGGCTGCGCACGCGCGACAGCTTCGACATCATCGCCGCGGCGACGCTGACCTTCGACGCGCTCTTCGCGGGGTTCGGACGCGCGGCAGAGCGACTCTCCCCTCAGCCCGCGCTCGTCGCTCGCGCCGGCTGAACCGGGCGGCGATCCGGGGCCCCATCCCGGCGCCCGTTCCCTCGACGGAAGCGGTCGTTCAGCACGCGGCCGGGCAGGCGCGACGTGTCGAGCGGGATGGCATCGCCGTCGAGTTCGCAGATGGCGCGGCGCAGGGCGAGATGCGCGCCGAGATCGTGTCCCGGCCGACCGGCGCGCAGCCGGCGCAATCGACGCGCGTCTTCGAGGCGCAGCGCCGTCAGCAGCCGTCGCCGGTCCGCCGCGCCGAACCCGCCGGCACCGACCGTTAGTCCGAGGCGGGCGGCGGTTGCCGTGACGATGTCCGCTCCGCCGCCGTCGCGTTTTGCGGCCGTATGCCGGGCGAAAGCTGCGGCGGCGGCGCGCAGCGCGGCTTCGAGACGGCCGAGCGGCGGATCGGCGGGGAAGTGGCAGGCGAGCGGACGAGCGGACATGGACACCTCGATGCGGAGAAGGTGCCAAGCATGGGGCGGGCTCGAAGACCGAGGATAGAATTCCTTATTCGCGTGTGGATTGTGGGGATAAGTGGCGAGAAGCGCGGGGCTTGTGGGCTGGACCAACCGGTGTCGATAAAGAAAATATTCCTATAGTTTTGCCGGCGCTCTAGGCTCGGGGTCCGCCATCAGCCCCGAGGAATCGACATGCCGACGCCCCGTTCCCCGTTTCCTTCCGCCTCCTATGGTCCGCCGGACCCGCTGCCGGCGCGCGCGAGCCCTCGGTCCGAGATCGTCCAGTGCGAGGTCGCCGCCGACATCGCGTCGATCTTCTGCGGCGTGCCGGTGGCGGAGATCCTGACGCCGCACCGTGCCCGATCCGCGGCGGCGCGGGCGCGCCATGTCGCGATGTATCTCGCGCATGTCGCCTTTCAGCTGCCGCTCGGCGACGTGGCGCGCGGCTTCGCGCGGGACCGGACGAGCATCGCGCATGGCGTCGCGCGGATCGAGGACGCGCGCGACGACGAGGTCTTCGACGGCTTGCTGTCGCAGATGGAGGCGCTGGCGCAGTCGTGCCGGCGTCTGACCGGGCGCGGGATCGCCTTGCCGGGGGAGCGCTGACCATGGCGCCGACACGCACGCCGGCCGACGAATCGCCACTCACCCGCCTCGCCACGCGCCGGGTGGCGGGCGGTGTGCCGTTTCTCGACGCCGGCGAATGCGAGGCCGGCGAGCGCTTGCGCGCCGACTGGACGCGCGGCGGGCTGATGCCGAGCGTCACCCAGCGATGGGACCGGCTGCCGGGCGCGGGCTCTGCGGGGCCGGGCGACTGGAGCGACCACATGATGGACTGCCGCCGCCGCACCCAAGGCGCGCTCTCGGCGGTCGGCCCGGAGCTTTCGGGCGTCCTCGTCGATGTCTGCTGCTTCCTGAAGGGCACCGAGCAGGTGGAACGCGAGCGGGGCTGGCCGGCGCGCTCTGCCAAGATGCTGCTGAAGGCGGGGCTCGGTATTCTCGCGCGCCATTACGGGCTGACCCATCGGGCGGGCACGGGCGGCGCGGCGACGAGGGCGTGGCGGCCGGAGGGGGAGGGCTGATCCGCCGCCCGTGCCGTGGGAAGGGCTGGCCGCGCCGAGGACTCAGGCGGTTTCGAGCGCGGCGCGGGCGTCGTTGCGAATGCGCGCCACCATGGAACGCAGGCCGTTCGAGCGCTGGGGGGTCAGATTCTCGCGAAGGCCGAGGCGCTCGAACAGGGCTTCCGCGTCGGCCTCGAGAATGTCGGGCGCGGTGCGCCCCGAATAGAAGGCGAGCGCGATCGCGACGAGGCCGCGCACGATATGGGCGTCGGACTGGCCGGAAAAGGTGAGGCGCGGCGGGGCGCCGGCCTGCGTCTGGCTGGTCAGCCAGACCTGGCTGACGCATCCCGGCACCTTCGTCGCGTCGTTCATCGCGTCTGCGGGGAGTTCGGGCAGTTCGCGGCCGAGTTCGATCACGTAGCGGTAGCGGTCCTCCCAATCGTCGAGCAGTTCGAAATCGGTGATGATGTCGTCGATCGCGCGCATGGACGGGCCTCTCGGAGAAGCGATCCGGCTTGGGGTCGCCGCCGGGATATAGGCGATCCCCCGGCGCTTGTCAGGCGGGCTCAGGGACGCAGGACGACGGGGGTCTCGCTCTCGGCTACCGTGCGCGGCGGCGAGTAGGGGCGGGGAACCGGCGCCTGCGTGTTGATCGGCGTCGGCCGCGGCGGCGCGACGGGGGCGGGGGTGTGGGACGACGGCGCGGCGACGCGAACCGGCGCGGCCTCGGAGGCGGATGGGGGGGTGGAGAAGCCTGCGGCCATCTGCTCGTTGGCGAGGGCGGCCAGATAGGCGAACCCCGCGCCGACGCGCTCGCCGGCATAGCGCAGGGTCTCGCCGCCGGCCGCGCAGGCCGCCGGTGCCCGCTCGCAGAAGCTGCCGAGGTCGTTGATCGCCTGCTGCGCGCCGAAGACCAGCGCCATCGTCGAGGGCGCAGACCTGCCGCCGTCCGCCTCCACCGGCGAGCGGGGAAGGAAGAACGACACCGCGAAGAGAAGCAGAGCGATCTTGAAGAGGAAGCGCATCGTCGGGTTGCCCGTTGCTGTCTGCCGCAAGCGCCTCGGCGCCACCGTCCCACCTTCAACGAGACGGGTGAGACGCTCGTTTCGTTCTTGAATCGGATTTGAATCAATTTGAAGCGCGACGTGGCCGGGAAGGTCGATCCTACGGCGTTCCATGACGGACGAGATGAACGTAAGCCGTTGATAGAGCTTCGTGAAAAATTCAAGACCGGATGTTAACCCTGTTCCGAAGCTGATCCGTTCCCGCCGGTTTTCGCACCCCGTTCGGGCTCCGAGGGCGGGGCCGTCAGCGGGGTTTATGGCTTCCTTAAAAGGTTAAGCGGCAAGGTCGCAGCATGTTGGATGACGGTTCGGGGAGGCCATGACGGCTTCGATCCTCCCGGCCGCTGAGTGTGGGTCGACGATGAATCTCCAGACTTGCGTTGAGAGGAATCGACCCCAGGCCAGCCGCGGCTGGCACCGCGACGTGCTCCTGTCCGCGTTCGGGCCATTCGTCGCCGCGCAGGTCGCCGACGACGCGCAGCGCCGCGTCCAGGCCGGCATTCTGGCTGGGCTCGTCGGGTTCTCGCTGTGCGCGGCGCTCTCGACCACGATGGCCGTT
Organism: Aureimonas pseudogalii; assembly: GCF_014196835.1. Classification (GTDB taxonomy): domain Bacteria; phylum Pseudomonadota; class Alphaproteobacteria; order Rhizobiales; family Rhizobiaceae; genus Aureimonas; species Aureimonas pseudogalii. Next base: position 424,928 of record NZ_JACIEK010000001.1, on the reverse strand, counting down.
CTCGCCGGATACGGTCTCGGCGTGACGCTGGGATGGAGCGTCGCGGCCTTCGCCGCTCTCGCCGCCGCCGTTCTCCTCGCCGTCACCGGAGAGCGCGACCTCGTTCTGGCCTCGGCCTTTACGATGCTCGCCGTGTTTCTCGGCGTTCTCTCGGTCTCCCTCGACAGCCTGTGGCCGCTCGCGCTGCTGGCGGCGGGGCCGGCGGAGGCGTGGCTGGCGCGGGCTTCGCTGCTCGTGCGGCTGATGATGCCGGCGGTCTTCGTGGCGATCGGCCTCGTCGGCTATCTGTCGCTGCATGGCATCGGCCCCGCCGAGCAGGGCCTCGCCGGCTGGCAGATCGCACTGCCGGCGCTTCTCGCCTATGCCGGGTTCGTCGGCTGGCGCGCCGTCCGCCCTGCGGCTTCCCGAGAGGTCGCGGCCTCCGCGCAGCCCCTGCTCAGCCTCGATGCGCAGGGCCGGGTGATCGCGGGCAGCGGGCCGCTCGCCGCGGGAATGCGGACGTCCGACCGGTTCAGCCAGCGCCTGCATCTTCTCGATCGCGTCGCCTTCCTCAAGGCGCTCGACGAGATCCGCGGCGGCGCCGCCGCGATCGAGCTGGATCTGCGGGTGGAGCGGGCGGGCTCGGCCGGCGCGACCTTCCTGCCGGTCTGCGCCGATCTCGTGCCGGTGCGCGACCGCAAGGGCACGCTGCTGCGCGTCGACGCCTTCGACCGCGACGAGACGGCGCCGGGCGCGATCGCACCTCTCTTGCCCGAGACACCGGCTCTGCTCGCCACCGTCTCGCACGAGCTGCGCACTCCGCTCAACGCCATCATCGGCTTCTCCGACCTTCTCGACCAGGAGACGTTCGGTCCCTTCGCCGACCCGCGGCAGAAGGAATATGTCGCGCTCATCCGGCGTTCGAGCCAGCATCTGCTGGAGGTCGTCAACGGCCTGCTCGACGTCTCGAAGCTCGAGGCGGGCCGCTACGAGCTCCTGCCGGAGCCCTTCTCGATCGCTGAGATGGCCGACTGCTCGGCGGCGATGATCCGGGGCGAGGCGGAGGGCAAGGGCCTGCGCTTCGTGGTGCGCTCGACGCCCGCCGAGGACGTTCTCACGGCGGACCGCCGCGCCTGCCAGCAGATCCTCGTCAACCTCCTAGCCAACGCCGTCAAGTTCACCCATCACGGCACGGTGTGCCTCGCCATCCGCAGCGAGGACGGGGCCGTGTTGTTCGAGGTGGCCGACACCGGGATCGGCATCCAGGCCGACGACATCGACCGCCTCGGCCGCCCCTTCGTCCAGCTGTCGCAGGGCCTCGCGCGGCGCTACGAGGGCACCGGCCTCGGCCTCTCGCTGGTGAAGGGTCTGGCCGAACTGCACGGCGGCTCGCTTCGCATCCGCAGCCAGCCGGGCCGGGGAACCACCGTGACGGTCCGCATTCCCATCGACTGTGCCGAGCGCATGCGCGCCGGTGGAAACCTCCTCGAAAACGTCGTAGCGCTGACCCATGCCCGCCAAAAAGACAGCTCCCTCCCGAAAGACGACCAGGGCCGCCTCTCGGCCTAAGCCGTCGAACCGCATGGCGCGCGCCTTGCTGCGCGGCGTCGCCGGCGGCCTCGTCGCGGGCGGCCGCGTGCTGGCGGCCCGCCCCGTGTTCTTCGGCAGCGTCGCGGTGTTCGCCGCGCTCTCGGGCGTCGTCGCCGACAACGCGCTGAACCGGCAGACGGGGCGCCATCCCCATCCCATGCTCGCCACGCGGCCCGACGAGGTGGCGGCGATCCTGGCGCGCCCGGCCGCCGCGCGACGGGCGGCGCCCGAAAAGGTGGAGATCGCCAACGATCCGCGCATTCTCGCCTTTCCGCTGGTGCGCGAAGTGCAGACGCTTCTCGCCGAACGCGGCCTCTACACGTCGGGGATCGACGGGCGGGCGGGACAGGCGACGGATCTCGCCATCCGCGCCTTCCAGAACGAGCGCGGTCTGCGCGTCGACGGCATGGCGACGCCGCTGCTCCTCTCGCAGATCCGCGCCGCCAACGAGCCGCCCGGCGCGCCGCCGCGCGACGAGATCGCCAGCCTCGTGAACGTCGATCCCGGCGCGACGGCCGGCATCGGCTCCGATGCCGAGCTCGTTCGCGAGATCCAGGCCAAGCTCAGCGAGGCGCAGGTGGCCGACATCACCGCCGACGGCATCCTCGGCGAGCGCACGCGCGCCGCGATCCGCACCTTCCAGGCCTTGGAGAGCCTCGAGGTGACGGGCGAGCCGACGCGCGAGGTGCTGGCGCGTCTCGAAGCGGTCAGCGCGGGGCGCTAAGGTGGCAGTGAGGACGCCATGCGCCTGACCAGCGAGATCTTCGCCTCGCTCCTGTTGCGGCGCGTCTTCTCCGATGGAGGCTTCGCGGCGGTGGAGCGGCGGGGGGCGGCTGCGGCCGGTGCCGTTTTCGTGCTGGCGCGCGACCGCGCCGGCGGCTTGCGCCTGTTCGGGCCGGCGCCGCAATCGCTCGCGAGCGAGGACGGAGACCGGCGCTTCGTGGAGGAGCGGGTAGCCGACGCGGAGGGCCTGCGCGCGCGCCTCGCCGGAGAGGTCCGGTTCGATCCCGACGTCTGGGTGGTCGAGATCGAGACCGAGCAGCCGGAAACCTATCTGACGATCGCCGACGCTTCGTAGCCGGACGGACGCAAGCGCCTCAGCCCTTGGCCTCGCGTCCGGCGGGGCGGGCGCCGCGGCGGCCGAACTCGAGCCGCGGCTGCGGCGCGGCGTCGAAGCGCTCGGGCGAGGTGAGGGGGCGGTGTTCGGGCAGGGCGCCGGCACGGGCCGCACCGATGGCGGCGCGGCAGTCCTCGGCGCGCAACGCCTTGTAGAAGCGCGCCATCGCGTCGAAGGCGGCGACGTCGAGGCCGATGCGGGGCTTCATCATCATCAGGATGCTCATCGCATCCGCGGAACTGGCCTTCAGCGCCTTCAGCGACACGGCGAGCCGTTCGCCCTCCTCGTCGGCCTCGATGGCGCGAAGCGTCGCCTCCGGCATGCCGAAGATGCCGCGCAGCGTGCGGTAGAAGGCGATCTCGTCGCGCATCATGGCGTGATGGAGGAGCGCGGTGAAGGTCGGGGCCGCCTCGGGCGAGGCGGGCGCGACGGTGGGACGGCCGCGACCGGCGCCGGCCAGCCGCTTCAGCGTCTCGCGCACCGTCTCGGCGGTGCGAAGGGGCGGCGCCGACGGCTCGTCGCCGCGCAGCGGCGTGATCGCGAGGAAGTCGGCGCTGAGCGAGGGAGACGCGACGTCGGCATCATCGAGCGCGGGCAGCGACGCAGCCGGAAGCGGCGCTTCGATCTGCAGGGCGGCGCGGGGCGCCGGGGCCTCCGGGCGGTTCGTTCGGTTGCGGACCAGCCGCACGATGCGCTCGTCCGGCGAAGCGGCGAGACCGGCGATGTCGGCGCCGGTCAGCGTCGGACTGGAGACGAGGAAGGGGGCGGCGACCTCGAGCGGTTCGGCGAGGAGCGCCTCCACCAGCACGCGGGGCAGCCGGGGCGTGTGGGACAGCGCGGCGGCGGCGTTGCGACGGGTCTCGGCGGCGACGCGCGGCCAGAGCGGCTGCACGAGGCGCCCGAGATCCTCGGCCTGCGAGGGATTGGGATGGCGCAGCGAACTGTAGGCGGCGACGGCCGCCGTCACCACGAGATCGAATTCCTGCTGTCCGGACGATCGTTCGAGGGATCGGAAGATCCGCGGTGCGGCGTCGTTCATGACATTCCAGGCGTTGGTGGGCCGATCGGAGCACGGATGGAAAGAATACCGCCCAATCTCTTAGCAAGCTGTTAACCTCAAACCGCTTCACTGGCGTTTCGCGGGCTCGAAGGCTTCCGGCATGCCGCCCGCACGATCTCGACGCGTCAGCCTGACGGCAGGTCTCGGCGCTAGGGCTCCTCATGCCGCGTCTTCGGCGATGAAGCCGGCGAACTGGAAATGGACTTCGAAAACGGACGGGCCGGCGGAAGCCGCCGGCGAACGGGGAAGACTGCCATGGCCACCGTGCACCGATTGATTCGCGATCCGACCGCGCCGAGCCGACAGCCGCGCGACGGCATGGCCGACGTCGTGATCCTGCCCTGCGTGCGGCGGGAACGACTGTTCGAGATCGCGGCGATCCGCAGCCTGGCCGAGCGCGGCGGGCCGAACCCGGCCTCGATGGGCGACGAACAGCCCTCCTGACGCGGACGGCGACGCGCGGGTGCGCCGGCGAGGTCGCGATCAGCTCGCCGGGCGGCCGCTTTCCTCGACCGTGCCCGGACGGCAGGTCACGGAGCGGGCGAAACGCTCCACGAAGGGGCGCTCGCTCTCGGACGCGACCAGCGCACGCACCGTGAGATAGCCTTCGTCCGCCGCAAACTCGACGGGGATCGACTGCGGCTCGTCGGCCGTGCCCTCGAGACGGGCGAGATCGAGCTGCTCGCGCGTGCCGACGAGGAGATCCAGCCGTCCATCGAGCGCCACGCGCTCTCCGATCGAATAGAGGTTGTCGCCGTTGCGGGCGGTGATCGAGGCCGTCCAGAAGGGCGTGGTCTCCTCGGCGTAGAGGCGCACCGGACCATCGGCCACCGAGAACCGGCAGGCGAGCACGATGAAGGCGGGGTCCACGAAGCGGAAACCGTCGCTTTCGTCCGTCTCGTCCTGCATGGGGGCGCCGGCCTGTGCCTCACCGACGCGCACCGGCGCGAACAGATCGCCGCGCCGGGCCAGGCGGCTCCACGCGTCGTTCTCCGCCTGACCGGGAATGGCGAAGACGATGGCGATGTGGACGATCGCGGCGCCGACGAGCCCCGTGACGACCGCCAGAAAGAGCTTACCCATCGACGAGGCATCCCGTTCTGACGATCAGCGGCATGGCGATCGGCGCCGCGCCGCTGTCGGTGCTGATCGGCGAATCGTAGAAGGTGATCGCGAGCACGAACCCGCCGTCGCCCACGAGCGGCAGCCAGTTGCCGGGCTGCGCCTGCGAGGAGATCCGCACGATCGCGGAATTGTCGTCCTCGCGCATCCAGTCGAGCGAGACGAGACGATCGGGACGGCCCTCGCCGGGTGCGATCAGGCGGCCGCCGAAATCGTAGGCCGCGAGCGTCGCGATACGCGCCGGCGGGTAGGCGCCCTCGAGCCGGTAGGTGCATTCGCGGCGAAGCTCGCGCCCCTGGCTGTCGGTGCGGGCCTGGAAGGCGACGCCCTCGCCGAGACCGAGACCGAGATGGCCCGAGCGCGCCAGCCGCGCCTTGGAATAGGGATCGGCGTCGGGCGCCCCGGCCGTGCGGTCGGCATGCCAGGCGCCGACCACCAGCGTGTCGGCGCTCTCGAACCGATCGAGCACGTAGGCGGCCGACCAGCTTCCGAGGCCGAGCGCGATGACGATGACGAGGAGGGTCTGGACGAGGAAGCGCATGCGTCTCTATTGCGCCGAATGCGCGCCGAAGCCAGCGCCGGGCACGAAGGAGGGGGCCCGCAAGATCAGCGCCGGGTGGTGACCGCGGCGGGCGGCACGAGGCTCACCGCGCCGGCCGCGGCGAACTTTTCGGCAACGATCGGCTGCGTCGCCGCCAGCATCGTCTCGATGTCCGCGAGGATCTTCTGGGTCGAGGCGGTGACGGTTTCCGGACGCGCGATGCGCGGCCCCCCCTCGTCGCCTTCGGTCTTGGCCACCTCGATCGAGCCGGGGGCAGGAATGGGATCGTCGATGAAGGGGATGGGGCGCAGCTCGATGCCCTGATGCGCCGCCTCCATGAAGCGCTGCCACGTCATCGCCGGCAGGCCGCCGCCGGTGAGCTTGTTGGTGGGCTTGAAGCTGTCGTTGCCATACCAGACGGCGGCGGTGAAGTTGCCGGTGAAGCCGACGAACCAGGCGTCGCGATAGCCCTGCGTTGTGCCCGTCTTGCCTCCGGCACGGGTCATCGAAAGACGCGCCCGCCGGGCGGTGCCGACCTCGGGAATGCGCACGAACATCTCGTTCATGCTCTTCGTCGCCTCTTCCGAGAGAACCCGGGCGCGCGGTGGCATGTCGCGGTTCGCGTCCCACAGGACGGTGCCGTCGGCGCCGCTGATCTGCTGGATGGCATGGCGATGGGAGGCGAGGCCGCCGGCGGGGAACACCGAATAGCCGGTCGCCTGATCGAGCACCGTGACCTCGTTGGTGCCGAGCGCGATCGTCTTGTCGCCGCGCAGCGGCGTCTCGACGCCGAAGGACTTGGCGAGCGCGGCGACGCGGCCGGGGCCGACGCCCTTCTCCTGGCTGAGCTGCACGGCCACCGTGTTGAGCGAGCGGGCCATGGCGTCCTGGATCTGGATGCGGCCGGCGAAGGAGTTTCCGTAGTTCTGCGGGCTCCAGTTGCCGACCGTGATCGGACGGTCGATCACGAAATCGGTCGGCTTGTGGCCGTTCTCCATGGCCGCGGCGTAGACATAGGCCTTGAACGACGAGCCGGGCTGGCGAAGGGCGCGGGTGGCACGGTTGAACTGCGACAGCCCGTAGTCGCGCCCGCCGACGAGAGCGACGAGCCCGCCATCGTCGTCGAGCACGGCCATGGCGCCTTCTTCGACGCCGTAGGACTTGCCGAACTGGCGGAGGTGAAAGTCGACGGATTCGTCGGCGAGCTTCTGCAGGCCCATGTCGACGGTGGTGCGGGCGACCAGCGTGCGCTGCGGCAGGTTGGCGGCGACGCGCTGTACCTCCTCGAAGGCGAAGTCGAGGAAGTAATCCGGCGACTGGATCACCGAGCGATCGACCGCGACGGCCGGGTGGCGCCGGGCGGCGACGACCTGGCCCTCGGTCATGAAGCCCGAATCGACCATGGCCGAGAGGACGACGTTGGCGCGGGCACGCGCGGCCGGCAGGTTCTTGTGCGGGGCGTACTGGGTGGGCGCCTTGAAGAGGCCGGCGAGCATCGCGCCTTCGGCGAGGCTGACGTCGCGGATGTTCTTGCCGAAGTAGAACTCGGCGGCCGCCGCCGCGCCGTTGGTGCCGCCGCCCATGTAGGCCCGGTCGAGATACATGCCGAGGATCTCGCGCTTGGTGAGGTGCGATTCCAGCCAGAGCGCCAGGAAGGCCTCGTTGACCTTACGCTCCAGCGAGCGTTCGTTCGACAGGAAGACGTTCTTGGCGAGCTGCTGGGTGAGGGTGGAGCCACCCTGCACGACGCCGCCGGCGCGCGCGTTCTCGCCGACCGCGCGGGCGAGGCCGAGGAAGTCGATGCCCCAATGCTCGAAGAAACGCCGGTCCTCGGTGGCGAGCACGGCCTTGACGAAATGATCGGGCAGCTCATCGATCGGCACGGCGTTGGCCTTGAGGATGCCGCGGCGCCCGATCTCGTTGCCGTGGCGATCGAGGAACTGGATCGAGAAGTCGGCCTGCTCGGGCAGTCCGTTCACGGTCTTCTGCATGGCCGGCTGGGCGAGCAGCAGCAGCAGAACGAAACCGGCGACGCCGAGGGTCATCGCCTCGCAGGTGAGCTCGACGACGACGCGGTTGAAACCGCGCACCCGAAACCGCCGCGAGAAGACGGTGAGGCTCTCCCAGGCCGACGAGAAACCGTGAACCGCGCGCCACAGCGTGGAATCCACCCAGGCATCCACCTCGATGAGGCGTGTGGGGGAGCGCCGGGGGGACGGCTTTCTGTCAAACAGGTTCGGCAAGGTCAGTTCTTCCACCCGGTCAGCCACGAAGGCGCCCCGATCATTTTACAGCAACCCGAGGGAGAGACAATCGAGCCGGTTCGCGTTCCCCGCCATTCTGGTGCAAGAAGCGTGCAGTTTCGGTTGCGCCCTTCGGCAGACGCCGCGACGTTCCCCTTCAACGATCGACATGTGGCATGAGCATGGTTCCCTTCTGGAAGCACAAGACGCTGGAGGAGATGAGCCCGGCCGAGTGGGAATCGCTTTGCGACGGGTGCGGGCGCTGCTGCCTCAACAAGCTGGAGGACTGGGACACCGGCGAGATCGTGTGGACGAACCTCGCCTGCCGGCTGCTCGACGGCGAGAGCTGCCGCTGCTCGGACTACGAGGACCGGCACGCCACCATTCCCGACTGCGTGACATTGGATGCGCCGACGGTGCGCTCGATCGGCTGGCTGCCGCCCAATTGCGGCTATCGCCTCGTGGCGGAGGGGCGCGATCTCTACTGGTGGCATCCGCTCGTCTCGGGCGATCCCGACACGGTCCATCAGGCCGGCGTCTCGGCGCGCGGGCGCACGCGCAGCGAGGCGGGAATCGAGCCGGAGGCGTTCGAGGACCATCTGGTGGACTGGCCCGGTGAGGATCCGGGGGCGGGGATCAGACCGCAGGTCGCCAGCAACGCAGGAATAAAATCCATAATAGGAAAATAGTCATTGACTGCGTGACGGTGGTCGGGTAGGGTTCAGGCACAGTCGAGTTGTTGCGACGAGAGGCGGCGGTTCCGGAAGGGACGGCCGCCTCTCGCGTTGGGGGAGGGTCTCATGGCTGCGGCTTCGGGGGAGAGGAGCGCGCCGCTTTCGGCGCATCTGCTGCGGGCGCTGACGCGCGAGGTGCGCGCGCTGGAGATCGCCTCGAAGGCCGCGCACGCCGCTTCGACCGAAGCGGTGTCGCCGAAGGGGGATGGGGAGATTCAGGTCGGCGCGAAGGCGCGGATCGAGGCGATCACGCAGCTGACGCGCACGTTGGAGAAGCTGCTGGAGCTGAAGCAGCTCGAGGCGCTGCAGCGGGCCGGCGCGGCGGAAGCCGACGCGGCCGAGACCGAGCGGCTGAGCGCGGAGATGCTGAAGCGGTTGCGGGCGCTGGAAGAGCGCCGGGTCGCAGGGGGCGGCCTCTTCGCCGTGGCCGATGCGAGCGGAGCGGAGGCTTGAGCGGCGTGCGATCCGATGCGCTGGCCGACGAGGCGTTCTGGACCCTGGTGGAGGCGGAACTGGCGAGGCAGCCGGCGCGGGTGCTGCGCCGTGCGATGCCGGACTGGTCTCGCTGCGCGCGGGGCTCGCAGCTTCCTCCGGCGGGCGACTGGCGGCAATGGCTGCTGATCGGCGGGCGGGGATCGGGCAAGACGCGCGCCGGGGCCGAGTGGATCCGGGCGCTGGCGCTGGGTCAGGCGCCTCTGGCGGGCCAGGTGCACGGGCGCATCGCGCTGGTGGCCGAGACGCTGGGCGACGCGCGCGAGGTGATGATCGAGGGCGAGAGTGGCCTGCGGGCGCTGGACTACGCGGTGCGGCCGGTGTTCGAGGCGACGCGCCGCCGCCTCGTCTTCGCCAACGGCGCGGTGGCGCAGATCTTTTCGTCGGAAGACCCGGATGCCCTGCGCGGCTACCAGTTCGACGCCGCCTGGGGCGACGAGCTCGCCAAGTGGAAACATGCCGACGCCTGTTTCGACAATCTGCAGCTGGCGCTGCGCCTCGGCGCCGCGCCGCGCATGGTGCTGACGACGACGCCGCGCGCGGTGCCGCTCCTGAAACGATTGTTGGAGGAGCCGGGAACGGCGGTGACGCGCATGCGTACCGCCGAGAACCGGGCAAATCTCGCCGCCGGCTTCGTGCAAGCGATGGAAAGCCGCTACGGCGGGTCGCGTCTGGCGCGCCAGGAACTCGACGGCGAACTGATCGAGGCCCGCGACGACGCGCTGTTCGACCGCGGAACGATCGACCGGCTGCGGGTGCGCGCCGCGCCGGAGCTGCGGCGCGTCGTGGTGGCGGTGGACCCGCCGGCGACGGCGACGCGGCGCTCCGACGCCTGCGGCATCGTCGCCGCCGGGTTGGCGGCCGACGGCACGATCTACGTGCTGGCCGACCGCAGCCGGCGCGGCGCGCGGCCGCCGGAATGGGCGGGTGCGGCGGTGCGATTGTTTCAGGATCTCGAAGCCGACCGCATCGTGGCGGAGGTCAACCAGGGCGGCGACATGGTGGAGGCGGTAATCCGCACGGTCGCGCCCGGCGTGCCGGTGACGGCGGTGCGGGCGACGCGCGGCAAGTGGGTGCGGGCCGAGCCGGTGGCCGCGCTCTACGAGCAGGGGCGCGTGCGCCACGCCGGCAGCTTCGCCGCCCTCGAGGACGAACTCTGCGACTTCGGCCCGGACGGGCTCTCGAACGGGCGTTCGCCCGACCGGCTGGACGCCCTCGTCTGGGCGGTGACGGCGCTGACGCAACCGGTGGCGGAGCCGCGCGTGCGCGGCCTCTGAGCGACGATTCTTGACAACAATCGGAGACCGATCATGGGATTGGCAACGCGGCTGAAGGCTCTCGCGGGCTTTGGCGACGATCGCACGAGCGTGCCCGAGGCCAAGGCGGCGGGCGGCGGATATGGCGGGGGATCGCTCGTCTTCGCGGGCGGGCAGACGGAGGGCGCGCAGTGGAGCGAGCGCTCCTACGGCGCGCTGTCGCGGGCGGGCTTCCTGCAGAACCCCGTGGTCTACCGCTGCGTGCGGCTGATCTCGGAGAACGCCGCGAGCGTGCCGCTGCTGCTCTACGACGGCGCGGCGGAGGTGGAGGCACATCCAATGCTGGCGCTGCTGCGGCGCCCGAACGGCGGGCAGGACGGCGCGGCGCTGCTGGAGGCGGTGTGCGGCCATCTGCTGCTGGCGGGCGCGGCGCATCTCGAAGCGGGGCTCATCGACGGCGAGCCGCGGCTGGTGCACGCGCTGCGACCCGACCGCGTGCGAACGCTGGCGGGCGGCGACGGTTGGCCGGAGGCGATCGAGGTGCGGGCGGGATCCTCGGTGCGACGGGTGTCTCTGGAGAGCGAGGACGCGCGCCCGGCGCGGGGATTGGCGATCCGGCTGTTCCACCCGCTGAGCGACGGAGAGGGGTTCCCGCCGGTGGCGGCGGCGCAGACGGCGCTCGACCTGCACAACGCGGCCACGCGCTGGAACAAGGCGTTGCTCGACAATTCGGCGCGTCCCTCCGGGGCGCTCGTCTACCAGCCCGGCGACGGGGCGAACCTCTCGGCCGACCAGTTCGAGCGGCTGAAGACCGAACTCGAGAGCGGCTATGCGGGGGCGGCGCGCGCCGGGCGGCCGATGCTGCTGGAGGGCGGGCTCGACTGGAAGGCGATGGCGCTGAGCCCGCGCGACATGGATTTCATGGAAGCGCGCAACGGCGCGGCGCGCGACATCGCCCTGAGCTTCGGGGTGCCGCCGATGCTGCTCGGCATTCCCGGCGACGCGACCTATGCGAACTACCAGGAGGCGAACCGCGCCCTCTTCCGCCTCACCGTGCTGCCGCTGCTGACGCGCATTTGCGGTGCGGTCGGCGACTGGCTGGCGGGGTTCTACGAGGGCGGGACCGGGCTGCGGCTCGGCTTCGACCACGACCGGATCGAGGGACTGGCGCTGGAGCGCGAAGCCCTGTGGGCGCGCGTCGGCGCCGCCGGCTTCCTCGACGAGGACGAGAAGCGCGAGGCGGTGGGCTACGGCCCGCGCGCTGCCGGCGCAAGCTGACACCCCGACCGATGGAGGTTCCCATGGACACGATGACGGGCGAAATCGTCTCGCCGCTGGCGCTGCTGACGGCGAAATTCGCAGGCGCGATCGGCGGATCGGTGATCTCGATCGCCTATCTCCTGCCGAACGGGCGGCGCGACGCCGCCGTGCGCTTTCTCACCGGCGCGGTGACCGGGCTGGTCTTCGGTGGCCCGGCCGGCGTCACCATCGCCGAGCATTTGGGTTTCGCCGCCAAGTTCGGCGCGGCGGAGGTGGCGCTGATGGGATCCGCCGCCGCCAGCCTCTGCGCCTGGTGGGCGCTCGGCGTGATCCAGCGCTTCGCCGACGGGCTGTTCACCGTGGCGAACCGGGCCCGCGGCGGGGGCGACGACGCCAAGCGAGGCGAGAGTGCCGGAGAGCGCCGATGAGCGGGGGCGGGGCGGCCTTGCCGCTGCCGGTGCTCGACGAGACCGGCATCGTGCGCGGCTATGCCAGCCTCTTCGGGCGCACCGACCTCTCGGGCGACCGGATCGCGCCGTGGGCCTTCAAGCGATCGCTGGCGGAGCGGGGCGTGGCGGGCGTGCGCATGCTCTGGCAGCACGACCCGGCGCAGCCGGTGGGCGTGTGGACGCGGCTCGCCGAGGATTGGCACGGGCTCTACGCCGAAGGGCGGCTGGCGCTCGGCACCGCGGGCGGGCGCAACGTCTTCGAGCTCTTGAAGGCCAAAGCCGTGGACGGGCTGTCGATCGGCTTCCGGGCGCGGCGCGCGAAGGCGGTGCGCGAGGCCGGCGCACGGCGGCTGCTCCTCGACATCGATCTCTGGGAGATCTCGGTCGTCACCTTTCCCATGCAGGAGGCCGCGCGCGTCGCCGAGACGCGCTCGCGCCCGCTCGAACTTCTCGACCGCATCGCCGAGGCGACGCGGCGGATGGCCCGTCCGACGCCGCGCTTCGGCGTCTGATTTCTTTTCCCAACGATGGAGCGAACCACCATGTCCACCACGAACCACCAGGGTGCGCCCGAGATCAAGGCCGGTGGCGCTCAAGGCGCCGGCACCGGCGGCGGCGAGATGTTCGGCGAGTTCATGCGCGCCTTCGACGCCTTCCGCGAGGCCAACGACGACCGACTGTCGCAGATCGAGAAGCGGATGGGCGCCGACGTGCTGACCGAGGAGAAGGCCGACCGCATCTCGCGCGCCATGGACGAGCAGGAGCGGCGCATCGAGCGCCTGACGCTGAAGAGCCTGCGCCCGCCCGTGGGCGGGCCGAACGAGGGCGCGGCGGCGGCGCCGAGCGAGCACCGCTCGGCCTTCGAGGCCTATGTGCGCGGCGGCGACGAGACGCGGCTGCGTCGGCTGGAGGAAAAGGCGATGTCGGGGCTGGTGGGTGCCGACGGCGGTTTCCTCGTGCCGAGCGAGACCGAGACCGAGATCGGCCGGCGCCTTGCCGCGGTTTCGCCGATCCGGGCCATTGCGGGGCTGCGCACTGTCTCCTCGGCGGTGCTGAAGAAGCCCTTCGCGGTGAACGGCGCGCAGGCCGGCTGGGTGGGCGAGACCGACGCCCGGCCGCAGACCAACGCGCCGCAGCTGGCCGAGCTGACCTTCCCGACGATGGAGCTCTACGCCATGCCGGCGGCGACGAACGCGTTGCTCGACGACGCGGCCGTCGACATCGACGCCTGGATCGGCGAGGAGGTGGAGCAGGCCTTCGCCGCGCAGGAAAGCGCCGCCTTCGTGAACGGCGACGGCGTCGCCAAGCCCAAGGGCTTTATGCGCTACGAGGCGGTGCAGGAGACGGCCTGGGCCTGGGGCAAGGTCGGCACGGTCTCGACCGGCCTCAGCGCCAACTTCGCCGCGACGGCGCCGGCCGACGCGCTGGTCGATCTCGTCTATGCGCTGAAGGCGGGCTACCGGCAGAACGCCTCCTTCGTGATGAACCGGCGCACGCAGAGCGCCGTGCGCAAGCTGAAGGATGCCGACGGCAACTACCTCTGGCAGCCGCCGACGATCGCGGGCGCCAAGGCGACGCTGATGGGCTTTCCCGTGGTCGAGGCAGAGGCGATGCCCGACATGGCGGCCGGCAGCCTCTCGGTCGCCTTCGGCGACTTCGCCCGCTTCTATCTCGTGGTGGACCGGCAGGGGGTGCGCGTGCTGCGCGATCCCTATTCCGCCAAGCCCTACGTCCTCTTCTACACGACCAAGCGCGTCGGCGGCGGGATCCAGGATTTCGACGCCGCGAAGTTCCTGCGCTTCGCCGCCTGACACGGCGAGGAGACGGAGATGGGGAGGGGGTGGGCGGCGACGCCCACCCCTTTTCCGTTTCGAGCGGCGAGGATCGGAGACGACATGATCTGGATGGAAACCGAGACCGGCGCGGCGGAGCCGGTGGGGCTGGCCGAGGCGAAGGGCTTCCTGCGGCTGGAACACGACGGCGAGGACGCGCTCGTGACCCGGTTGATCGCGGCGGCGCGCGAGGCGGTGGAGGCCGAGACGGGGCTGGTGCTGCGCGTGGCGCGCGCACGCCTGGCGCTGGAGCCGCCGGCGGGCGGCGGGCGGATCGAGCTCTCGCGGCGGCCGGTGCGCCGGGTGGTGGCGGCCGAGGCGTTCGACGTGGCGGGCGAGGCGATGACGATCGATCCCGCGGGGATCGCGGTGCGCAACGAGCCGCTCGGTGCTTCGCTGCGACTGCCGGCGATGGCCGCGCCGAACGGGTTGGAGCTCGATCTCGAACTGGGGCTCGACCCCGCCGCGGTGCCGGAGGGCGTGCGGCAGGCGATCCTGCGGCTGGTGGCGGCGGCCTTCGAGACGCGCGCCGCCGTGCCTGCCGCGATGCAGCCGGCGGTGATGCCGCCCTTCGTGCGCGGGTTGCTGGCGCCGCTGCGGCGGGTGCGGCTCTGATGGCGCCGGCCTTTCTCGATCCCGGCCTGTTCAACCGGCGCGTCGCGATCGAGCGCAATCTCGGCCGTCCCGACGGCGCGGGCGGCCTCATTGACGCCTGGACGGAGATCGGCGAGACGGCGGCGCGGGTGGAGCCCTTGAGCGCGGAGGTGCGCGAGCGCTTCTCGCAGCGGATCGGCACGGTGACGCATCGCGTGACGCTGCGCCAGCGCGTGGGGCTCGACCGGGGCGACGCGTTCCGGCTCGGAGCGCGGCGACTGGTGATCCGCTGGCTGCACGACCCCGACGAGACCGGGCGCTACCTCGTGTGCCGCTGCGAGGAGGAGGCGTGACGCCGTCCGTGCGCGTCCGCCTGAGGCGCGAGGGATTGCGCGAGGCGATGAAGCGGCGGGTGCGCGAACGCATGTCGCGCGAGGCGTCGCTCGATGATCCACGGCTGGACGATGGCGAGCAGGCGGCGTTCGGAGAGGCGGGGCGACCCGGCATCGCCGATCCGCCGATCCTGACGAAATCTTAACCATCGGCTCGTCGCCCGGCGATGTTCACGCCATATGTCTGGATATATCATTCCAGCCGATTTCGACATCACGGAGGAGAGCGGCATGGGGCATCCCAGTGCTGAACTGCAGACGACGATCGTGACGGCGCTGACCGGCGACGCGGGGCTGACGGCGCTTCTGGGCGGGCCGAAGGTGTTCGACCGCGTGCCGGAACGCGTCGCATTTCCCTATCTCACGCTCGGGCGCACCGCCGTGATCGATTGGTCGACGGGCACCGAGGACGGGGTCGAACATATCCTGACGCTGCATGTCTGGGCGAAGGGCGGCTCGAAGCAGGAGACCTACGAGATCATGCACAAGGTCTCGGCCAAGCTCCACGACGCGAACCTGCCGCTCCACTCGCACCGGCTGGTCAATTTGCAGCTCCAGTTCGCGGAAGCGCGGCAGGAGCCGGACTCGCCGACCTATCACGGCATCCTGCGGTTTCGCGCGGTGACGGAGCCGCTGGCCTCATAACGGGCTCGCGCCGGCGCGAGGCCGGCATCGTCGACATCGGTGAAAATTTCGGGGCGGTCCGTTCGGGCCGCCCTTTTTCGTGGATCGAACCCAAGGAGACCAACATGGGTGCGCAGCGGGGCAAGGACTTTCTTCTCAAGCTGAAGCCGGAGGAGGGGGGCGCCTTCCAGACGGTGGCGGGGCTTCGCTCGCGGCGCCTCTCGTTCAACGCCGAGCCGGTGGACGTGACCGACAGCGAGAGCGCCGGGCGCTGGCGCGAGCTTCTGGGCGGGGCCGGCGTGCAGCGGGCGGCGCTGTCGGGC
Source organism: Aureimonas pseudogalii (assembly GCF_014196835.1). Classification (GTDB taxonomy): domain Bacteria; phylum Pseudomonadota; class Alphaproteobacteria; order Rhizobiales; family Rhizobiaceae; genus Aureimonas; species Aureimonas pseudogalii. The sequence goes on along the minus strand of NZ_JACIEK010000001.1, from coordinate 409,320 downwards.
TCGGGCATCTTCAAGGACGCGGCATCGGATGCGGCGGTCCGGCGGCTGTTCTTCGAGGGGCGCGTCGCGCCGTTCCAGGCGGTGATCCCGGATTTCGGCAGCGTGAGTGGGCCGTTCCAGGTGACGGCGCTCGAATATGGGGGCGAGCACAATGGCGAGGTCTCGTTCGAGGTGACGCTGGAATCGGCCGGCGCGCTCGCCTTCGAGGCGCTCTGATGGCGGCGAACCGGCGACGCGGCGAGGTCTCGGCCGAGATCGACGGGCGCGAACGCACGCTCTGCCTGACGCTCGGCGCGCTCGCCGAACTGGAGGACGCCTTCGCGCTCGACGACATCGCGGCGCTCGCCGAGCGCTTCGGATCGGGCCGGCTCTCGGCGCGCGATCTCACGCGCATTCTCGGCGCCGGGCTGCGCGGGGCCGGCGAGAGCGTCGCCGACGAGGAGGTGGCGGGGATGCGCATCACCGATGGCGCGGCGGGCGCGGCGCGGATCTGCGGCAAACTGCTGCGGGCGGCCTTCGGCGAGGGGGAGCCGGCGGGGGAAGGCCCCGCGCGCCCTTGAGCGCGGCCGCGCCGGGGGAGCCCGGCGGCGCGGCGGCGTTTCCCTGGGACGAGGCGATGAGCGTGGGGATCGGCCTGCTGCGCCTTTCGCCGCGCGACTTCTGGCGGATGACGCCGCGTGAACTCGCGGGTGCCGTGAAGCCGCTGGTGGCGCGAACGGCGGGGGCGCCGAGCCGGGGCGGGCTCACCGATCTGATGCGGCGATTTCCCGATGGAGGCGAGCGATGAGCGAGACGGTGGACACGATGCGCATCGCGGTGGAGGCCGACACGAGCGGCTTCGACCGGGCGCTGGGCGATCTGACGACGCGCGCCAACGGCTTCGGCTCGGCGCTGACGGCGGCGTTTCGCGGCGGCGTCGGCGGCGGCAAGTCGTTCGACGGCGTGCTGCGCCAGCTCGGGCAGCGCATCTCGACGATCGCGCTGGACGCGGCGCTGAAGCCGCTGACCAACCTCGCGGGCGGCCTGTTCGGCCAGCTTCTCGGCGGGATCGGCGGCGGGGGCTCCGCTGCCTCCGCCGCAGCGCCCTCCATCCTGCCCTTCGCCAAGGGCGGCGTGGTGCGAACGCCCTCGTTCTTTCCAGCGGGCGGGCAAATGGGGCTGATGGGCGAGGCGGGGGCGGAGGCCATTCTGCCGCTGCAGCGCGGCGCCGATGGCTCGCTCGGCGTCTCGCTGCAGGGGGGCGGGGGACGGAGCGGGCCCTCGATCGTCTTCAACGTCTCGACGCCGGACGCGCCGAGCTTTCGCCGCGCCGAGGTGCAGATCCAGGCAATGCTGGCGCGCGCCGCGCAGCGCGGCCAGCGCGGGCTCTGAAGCCGCCGCCGGCGGATTGCCCGCCGGGGTTTCGCCCCGTCATCCCACCCATAGAGGACCGATCCCATGAGCTTCGCTTCCTTCAGCGAGGAGCGGTTTCCGCTGCGCGTCGCCTTCGGCACGAGCGGCGGGCCGGAGCGGCGGACGGACATCGTCCGCCTTTCCAACGGCTTCGAGAACCGCAACCAACGCACGCGCCATTCCACGCGCCGCTACGACGCGGGGTCGGGGGTGAAGAGCCTCGCAGACCTCGTCGCCGTGCTCGACTTTTTCGAGGCGCGCCGCGGCCGGCTCGTGGCCTTCCGGTTCCGCGATCCGTTCGATGCTCGCTCCTCGCGCATCGGCCTGCCGCAGACCGCCTTCGACCAGGCGATCGGGACCGGCGACGGGGTGACGCGGACGTTCCAACTCGCCAAGCAATACGGCGCCGGCGAGGACAGTTATCGACGACCGGTGATGAAGCCGGTGGCCGGTTCGGTGCTCGTCGCCGTGGCGGGCACGCCGGCCGCGGCGTTCACGCTCGACGCGGCGACGGGGCTCGTGACGCTTGGGGCTGCGCCCGCCATCGGCGTTGCGGTGACGGCGGGCTTCGAGTTCGACGTGCCCGTGCGCTTCGATACCGACCATCTGTCCGTCAACATGGCGGCGTTCGAGGCCGGCGACATTCCGACGATCCCGCTCGTGGAGGTGCGGCCGTGAGGGTGCTGGGGGAGGATCTCGCGCGCCGGCTGGCCGAGCCGGCGACGACGCTGGCGAACGCCTGGCGGCTGCGGCGTCCGGACGGGCGGATCGATGGCTTCACCGACCACGACGAGAATCTCGTGTTCGCGGGAACGACGTTTCGCGCGGCGACCGGCTGGACGGCCGGCGAGGCCGAGAGCGCGCTGGGTCTGGCGGCGGGGACGCAAGGGGTGGAGGGCGCGCTGTCCTCCGACGCGCTGGACGAAGCCGAGATCGCGGCGGGGCTCTTCGACGGCGCGCGGGTGGAGATCTTCCGGGTCGATTGGCGGATGCCGGCGGCGGCGGCGCTCGTGGAGGTCTGCGATCTCGGCGAGGTGACGCGCGGGCGCGGCGGCTTCACGGCCGAACTGCGCTCCCTTGCCGCACGGCTCGACCGCATCCATGGCCGTACCTACCGGCGCCGCTGCGACGCCGCGCTCGGCGACCGCCGCTGCGGCGTCGATCTCCATGCGTGGACGCGGCGGGGGACGCTGGTGCGGCGCGAGGGCGAGGCGACCATCGTGGCCGGCCTGCCCGATCTCGACCGAGCGCTGTTCGAGCGCGGACGCATCGCGCTGGGGGAGAATGGCGAGCCGGCGGATATCCGCGATCTCGCGCCGGCTGCCGAAGACGGGTGCTGGCGCGTCACGCCGGTTCGCCAGCCTGCCGGAGCGACGTCGGATGCGACTGTCCGGCTCGTTGCCGGATGCGACCGGAGCTTTCGCACCTGCCGCGACCGCTTCGCCAACGGCGTGAACTTTCGCGGCTTTCCGCATCTGCCGGGCACCGACATTGCGCTGGGCGTCGCCAAGCGCGACGCCGCGCATGACGGCACGCCGGTGGTGGCGTGATGCGCGCGCGGGTTCTGGCGGTCGCCGCGACGTTTCTCGGCACGCCCTACCGGCACCAGGGTTCCACGCGGGGGGTCGGCTGCGACTGCCTCGGGCTGGTGCGCGGCGTCTGGCGCGAACTCTACGGAGCCGAGCCTGAAAGCCCGGCCCCCTACGCGGCGGACTGGGCGGAGACCGAGCCCGGCGACCCGTTGCTCGCGGCGGCGCGGCGGCATTTCCTGCCGGTCGCGATCGCCGACGCGATGCCGGGCGATCTCGTGCTGTTTCGCTGGCGCGCCGGCGGCGCGGCGAAGCATTGCGGCATCCTCGGCCACCCCGATTCGGACGGCTCGCCGCGCCTTCTCCACGCCTACGAGGGCGTGGCAGTGGTGTCCTCGCCGCTGACGCCGGGCTGGGCGTCACGGATCACCGCGGCCTTCCGATTTCCCGAAGGAGACTGACCGATGGCGACGATCCTTCTGCAGGCTGCGGGCGGGGCCCTTGGCGGGCTCGTGGGCGGACCGCTCGGCGCGGTCGCGGGGCGGGCGCTGGGTGCGCTCGGTGGTTATGCGATCGACAGCCGGCTCGGGGGTCGCACGCAGCGCCGGGAGGGGCCGCGCCTCGGCGCCAGCCGGGTGCTCGACGCCGACGAGGGGGCGGGCATCGCCCGGCTCTACGGCACCGCACGGATCGCGGGGCAGGTGATCTGGACGACGCGCTTCGAGGAGGTCTCGACGACCGATCGCTCGGGCGGGAAGGGCGGCGGCGGCGCGGCGCGCACGGAGACGACCACCTACAGCTATTTCGGCAATGTCGCGATCGGCCTCTGCGAAGGTCCGGTCGCGGGGGTGCGCCGGATCTGGGCCGACGGCGAGGAAATGGACCTCGCGGGGGTGAACTGGCGGCTGCACCGGGGCGACGAGCGCCAGCAGCCCGACCCGCTGATCGAGGCCAAACAGGGGCGTGGCAACGCGCCGGCCTATCGCGGGCTCGCCTATGTCGTGGTCGAACGCCTGGCGCTGGAGCGCTGGGGCAACCGCATTCCCAACATCGCCTGCGAGGTGCTGCGCCCTGTGGGCGAACTCGAGCGCGCGATGCGCGCCGTCACGGTCATTCCCGGCGCCACCGAGCACGGGCTCGACCCGCTGACGGTGCGCGAGAGGCTGGCGCCGGGGCACGACCGCCTGATCAACCGCAACGTCCTGCACGGCGCCAACGACGTCACCGCCTCGATCGACGAGCTGACGGCGCTGTGCCCGCAGCTGGAGCGCGCCGCGCTCGTCGTGTCGTGGTTCTGCGACGACCTGCGGGTGGGGCATGCCGGCGTGTGGCCGGGCGTGGAGACCACGATCCGCGACGAGACCGTGCCCTGGCGGGTCGGCGGTCTGGCGCGCGCCGAGGCGCGGACGGTGAGCCAAGTGGAGGGCGGCCCGGCCTATGGCGGGACGCCTTCGGATGCCGGCGTCGTGCGCTCGATCCAGGCGCTGGCGGCGCGGGGGCTGAAGGTCACACTCTACCCGTTCTTGCTGATGGACGTGCCGGCGGGGAACGCGTTGCCGGACCCCTATGGCGGCGGCGGGCAAGCTGCCTATCCCTGGCGCGGCCGGATGACGCTCGATCTCGAACCCGGGCAGCCCGGCTCGCTCGACGGGACGGCGGGCGTGAGCGCCGAGATCGCGCGCTTCGTCGGCCGCGCCGCTCCCGGCGATTTCGCGGTCGAGGGCGGGGAGGTGCGCTACCGCGGGCCGTCCGAATGGTCGTACCGGCGCATGGTGCTGCATCAGGCCGCGCTCGCCCGGCTGGCGGGCGGCTGCGACGCCTTCGTGATCGGCTCCGAGATGCGCGGGCTGACGCGGCTGCGCGACGAGGCCGGGCGCTTCCCCTTCGTCGAGGCGCTCGTCTCGCTGGCCCGCGACGTGAAGGCGATGCTGCCGCGGGCGACCGTCACCTACGCCGCGGACTGGAGCGAGTATTTCGGCTACCAGCCGGACGACGGCTCGGGCGACGTCTTCTTCAATCTCGATCCGCTCTGGTCCGATCCGGCGATCGACGTGGTGGGGATCGACAACTACCTGCCGCTCGCGGACTGGCGCGACGGCGATGCGGAGGCGGGCGGTCGCGATGCGATGACCTCGCCCTACGACCGGGAGGGACTGGCCGCGGCCATCGCAGGCGGCGAAGGGTTCGATTGGTACTATGCCAGCCCGCAGGACCGGCGGTCGGGGCGCCGGACGCCCGTCACCGATGGGCTCGGCGAGTCCTGGGTCTACCGCCCGAAAGATCTCCGGGGCTGGTGGAGCCATCGCCATGTGGAGCGTCGCGGCGGGGTCGAAACCGGCCCGTCGAGCGCTTGGGTGCCCCGCTCGAAGCCGATCTGGTTCACCGAACTCGGCTGCCCCGCGATCGACCGCGGGGCCAACCAGCCGAACGTCTTCGTGGACCCGAAATCGGCAGAGAGCGCGTTTCCGCACTTCTCGGCCGGCGCGCGCGACGACCATGCGCAGCGCCGCTTTCTCGAAGCGCATCTCGCCTACTGGAACCCGCAGGCACCCGGCTTTCGCGACGCCGACAATCCGGTCTCGCCGGTCTATGGCGGGCGCATGGTGGCCGCGGACGCCATCCACCTCTGGTGCTTGGACGCCCGTCCGGCACCCGCCTTTCCTGAGCGGGCTGACCTCTGGCGCGACGGCGGCAACTGGGAGCGGGGCCACTGGCTGACGGGGCGTCTCGGCCGCGCGCCGCTCGACGCGACGCTGGCGCAGATCCTCGACGACCATGGCGTCGAGGCGTTCGATGTCTCCGCCGTCGATGGCGAGATCGGCGGCTATCTCGCGGGCGGGCTCGCATCGGTGCGCAGCGAGATCGAGGACCTCTTGCGGCTCTGCGGGATCGAGGCCTGGAGCGAGGGCGGCATCCTTCGCTTCCGATCGGTCGACAGGGCCCGGCCCGTCACGGTGATCGACGCGGTGGTGGACGACGACGAGCGGGCGCTCATTGAGATCCGGCGTGGCGAGGCCGGCGCAAGCGCCGACGAGATGCTTCTCGGCTTCAGCGATCCCGCGCGCGCCTACCAGCCGGCCACCGCGGACGCCGTGCTCGGCACCGCCGCGCTGCCGCGCCAGACCACTCTCGAACTGCCCGTCGTCATGGCCGAAGGCGAGGCGCGGCAATGGGCCGAGAGGCTGCTGCGCCGCGAGGGGGGCGAGCGCGAGGTCGCGAGTTTTGCCCTCGCGCCGACGCGGCTCGACCTCGTTCCCGGCGACTGGATCGAACTGCCGGAAACAACGGGATGCTGGCAGATCGAGCGGATCGAGGACGGCGAAGCGCGGCGCATCGAGGCACGCCGGCGCACGCCGGGCGGCGCGCCGCGGCGCAGCCCGTCGGAGCCGACGATGCCGCGGGCACCCGCGCCTGTCTTCGCGTCCCGACCCGTGGTGCATTTCCTCGATCTGCCGGATCTCGGCGTCTTCCCGGACGGCGAGGGCGCGCGCTTCGCGGTGTCGGCCGTGCCGTGGCTTCCCTACGAGCTTTTGGTCTCGGCGGGCGGCAGCGGGTTCGAGGCGCGGGCGCGTGCCGCGAGGCCGGCGACGGTGGGGCGGCTCGCGGAGCCGTGGGGGGCGGGATCGCAGGCCCTGCTCGACCGGAGCCATCGCCTCGTCGTCGATCTCGTGTCGGGCGGGCTTTCGTCCGCCGCGGAGCTCGACCTCTGGGGCGGCGCCAATCTCGCTGCGGTCGAGGGCCCCGGCGGGGCGTGGGAGGTGATCCAGTTCCGCGAGGCCCGCGAGATCGCGCCGGGGCGCTTCGCGATGACCGGACTCGTGCGGGCGCTCGGCGGGACGGAAGATGCCTTGGCCGGCGGCGGGGCTCGGGCGGGCGCCGGGTTCGTGCTGCTCGACGGCGCCACCGGCGCGCTTCCCCTGAAGGCGGCGGATGTCGGGTCCGAGCGGTCCTGGCTCGTGGTGCCCGCGGGCCGCGCGCTCGACGACGACGCGGTGGTTCGGCGCCCGGCGGTGCTGGGCATGAGGCGGCTGCGGCCTCTGGCGCCTGTGCATCTGGCCGGGCGGCTCTCGCCCGCCGGGCTCGCGCTGCGATGGATCCGGCGGACCCGATCGACCGTGGAGGCCTGGGAGGGCGCTGACGTGCCGCTGGGCGAGGCGAGCGAGACCTATCGCGTGACGATCGGGGAGGGGCGCTCCGACGCGCTGGTCGTGGAGGCACCCGCCCCGAAGATCGTGATCGACGCGCAAACCCTGAGCGAGCGCTTCGGCGGGCTTCCCGAACGGCTCACCGTCGCGGTGTCGCAAATCAGTTTGACCGCGGGGCCGGGCACGGCCGCGCGGATCGAGGTCGTGCGCCGGCCTTGAGGGCGGCGCGAGACAGAGTGCAACGTCGAGGAAGGGAAACGACATGACCGACACGAAGAACTGGTGGGCCTCGAAGACCGTCTGGGGCGGCCTCGTCGCGCTGTGCGGTGGTCTCGCAAGCCTGTTCGGCCTCGAGATCGACGGGTCGTTGAACGACAATCTCGTCTCGGCGCTGATCGAGGCGGCGGGCGCGATCGGGGCGGTGGTCGCGATCTTCGGCCGTTTCGACGCCCGCGCGACGCTGCGCTAGCGGCGGCGAATGGGGGGCGGGTCGCCCCCATTCATTCGACATTCAGCGTGGTGCCGCTAGAAAGAACGGCATCGGAATGCAGGATCGCCATGTTCGCCCACCTTTCTCGACGATCGACGATCGCGCTGCTCGCCTTCGCGGCGACCTTCGGCTCGGCGAATGCGAGCTGGCTCTCGGGAAGCGACGCGCCGGCAACGCAGACGAACGACGGCCGTTACGAGATCGCCCAGGGCGGGTGCTCTGCGGCGGCCTCGCAGGCGGCGGCGCAGAGCGGCGGCCAGATCCTCTCGGTGCAGACCGCGCAGAGGGGCGGCCAGACCGTCTGCATCGTCACGGTTCTCATTCCGGCGCAGGACGGCAACCGGCCTCGCCGACAAACCATCACGGTTCCGCAGTAGAACGCCAGACGCCCGGACATCCGCCCACGGAAGCGACCCAACGATGCGCCTCTTGATCGTCGAGGACGACCCTCATCTCAATCGCCAGCTGGAGGAGGCCTTTCAGGGCGCCGGCTACGTGGTGGATCGCGCCTTCGACGGCGAGGAGGGGCATTTTCTCGGCGATACCGAACCCTACGACGCGGTGGTTCTCGACGTCGGCCTGCCAAAGATGGACGGGATCAGCGTTCTCGAACGCTGGCGGCGGGAGGGCCGCACCATGCCCGTGCTGCTGCTGACGGCGCGCGACCGCTGGAGCGACAAGGTGGCGGGCATCGATGCCGGCGCCGACGACTACGTCGCCAAGCCGTTTCATCTCGAAGAGGTGTTGGCGCGCATTCGAGCGCTGATCCGGCGCGCTGCTGGGCATGCCTCGTCGGAGATCCTGTGCGGTCCGCTGCGCCTCGACACGAAAGCCTCGAAGGCGAGCGTCGACGGCACGCCGCTGAAGCTCACCTCACACGAGTATCGGCTGCTGTCCTACCTCATGCACCACCAGGGGCAGATCGTCTCGCGCACCGAGCTGATCGAGCACATGTACGACCAGGATTTCGATCGCGACTCCAACACGATCGAGGTCTTCGTCGGTCGCCTTCGCCGCAAGATCGGCAACGACCTGATCGAGACGGTGCGCGGCCTCGGCTACCGGCTGCAGCATGGAGCCTGACCCGCGATCGTCACGTCTGAGGGCGGCGGCTTGAAGCGCCGCCGCCGCGACTTTCGCTGGACCGAAAGCCTCGCGGCGCGCGTCGTCGCCCTGTCCAGCCTGTGGGCCATCGCCGCCTTCCTCGTGGTCGCCGGGCTCATCTCCAACCTTTACGAGCGCACCGCGCAATCAGGCTTCGAGGCCGTGGTGCGCGCGCAGCTCTTCAACCTCATCAACGCCATCACCGTCGACGAGAACGGCCTGCTGCAGGGAGTTCCCGACCTCGGCGACCTCGCCTATTCGCAGCCGCTCTCGGGCTGGTACTGGGAGGTTCTGCCGGCGAGCGGCAACACCACCGGACGCCTTGCGTCCTTCTCGCTCGGGCCGGGCCGGATCGACGCACCGACCACGGACGCCGATCCGTTCGACCAGCAATACCGCCGCGACTATCGCATGAAGGGGCTCGACGGCGAGATGCTCTATGTCGAGGAAGCGGAGGTCGCGCTCGACTCCGAAAACCATGCCGCCAGATTTCGCGTGATGGGCAATGCCAGCGTGGTGGATGCCGACATCGCCGACTTCAACCGGATGCTGGCGCTCTATCTCGGGCTGTTCGGGCTCGGCTCGATCGTCGTCAACGCGCTCGCCATCCTGTTCGGCCTGCATCCGCTGGTGGGCGTGCGCCGCGCCTTGGCCGCGGTGCGAAGTGGGGCCGCGGAGCGGCTGCCCGGCTCGTTTCCCGCCGAGATCCGGCCCCTGGCGCTGGAGATGAACGCCCTCATCGACAGCAACCGGCGCATCGTGGAGCGGGCGCGCACGCAGGTCGGCAATCTCGCCCATTCGCTGAAGACCCCGCTCGCCGTCCTGCGCAACGAGGCCGACGCCATCGGCGGCGAAAAGGGCCGCCTCGTCGCCGAGCAGACCGAGGCGATGCGCCTTCAGGTGCAGCACTATCTCGACCGGGCCCGCATGGCGGCGACGGGGGATCTCGCGATCGCGCGCGCGCCGGTCGTGCCGCTGCTGGAACGGCTCCTGCGTGTGATCGAGCGGCTGAACCCTCGGCTCGACGTCGAGGCGGACTGGCCGGACGATGCCGAGGCGATCGTCTTCGCGGGCGAGGCGCAGGATCTCGAGGAGGCGGTCGGCAATCTCCTGGAGAACGCCGCGCTCTACGGCCGAAGCCGGCTCCGGCTTGTGCTGCGCGCGCCGAAGGCCGGTCTCCTGTCCATCGCCGTCGAGGACGACGGGCCGGGACTGTCGAGCGAGGAGATCGCGGAGGCGACGAAGCGGGGGCGTCGGCTCGACGAGACCACGGCCGGCAGCGGTCTCGGTCTTTCGATCGTGGCTGATACCGTTTTGCAATACCGCGGCGACTTTCGTCTCGGTCCGGCCGAAATCGGGGGATTGCGGGCCGAGGTCATCTTGCCTCGCGCGCCCTAGGCGACGATCTCGTGGGGCAGCATCGCACGGCCGTGACGCGGCGATGACAGTGGACCTTCCTATGCGCGGTGCCCGCCCAAGCCTTGCCCTCTTCCTTCTCGTCCCCCTTCTCGGCGGGTGCCTGACGTCGCGCGCGGGCCTGTCGACCCCTGCGCCCCTGCCGGTTTCGCCGAAGGTGCAGGCGCTGCGCGGCAGCATCGCGCCGGTGGCGAGCATCAAGCTCTCCTCGCGCGCCGAGCAGGCGGCCCTCGATGCCGAGTATCAGGCGCTGCAGTTCGGGGCGGTGGGCCAGCCCGTAGACTGGCAGTCCGACGGCGTCACCGGGCAGTTCATCCCCACCCAGCTCTACCGGGTGGGCTCGCAGGACTGCCGTGGGTTCACGCATGTGATCTCGAAGGGTGGAACGCGGGTGAAGCAGGTCGGCAGCGCCTGCCGCTCCGGCGACGACCTCTGGACGCCGGTGGCGTGACGCCTCGTCGCCGCGCCTTGATGCGGAATTGAATGGGTTTGACGCTGCGGGCTTGCTAAGGCTCCCGTCGTCCGCTCCATCCGACCGCGCCGCTGCGACGGCAGGCCAAACGAGAATTCGATGCTGTTCTGGCTGATCGCCGCGTCGCTGACCCTCATCGTGACCGTCTGCGTCGTCGCCCCCCTGTTTCGGCGCGGGCCGCGCGACGCCGTGGCGCGAGAGCGTCATGATGCCGAAGTCTACCGGGCGCAACTCTCAGAACTCGACGCAGATCTCGTCCGCGGCGTCGTTCGCCCGGAGGATGCGGTGGGGGCGCGCGCCGAGATCGGGCGGCGCCTGCTGAGAGCTGCCGGCGAGACGGGCGACGCGGCGTCCCCACCGCGCCGGGCGCGCACCGCCGCCGCCGCAGGCCTCACGGTGGCGCTGCTGCTGCCGGTCGGCACCTTTCTCTTCTACGACCGCGCGGGCTCTCCCGAAATTCCCGACCAGCCTTTCGCCTCCCGCGAGCCGGAAGCGGCTCCGGCGACGAGCCTTGCCACCGTCCTCGCCGAGGTTGAGCGTCGGTTGGCCGCCTCGCCCGACGATGGTCGCGGCTGGAGCCTCGTAGCCCCGATCTATCTGCAGAGCGGTCAGTCCGAGAAGGCAGTCGTGGCCTTCCGCAATGCGCTGCGGCTCGCCCCGGCCACGGCGCAGGCCCAGGCAGGGTTGGGCGAGGCGCTCGTGCAGCAGGCCGACGGGATCGTGACGCCGGAGGCGGAGGCGGCGTTCCGCGAGGCCCTGTCGCTCGACCCGCAATGGCCGCCGGCCCGCTTCTATCTGGCGCTGCAACTGTCGCAGGGAGGCCGGCTGCCCGAGGCGCGCGACGCCTGGTCGGCGCTGATCGCCGCTTCGCCGGCCGATGCGCCGTGGCTGACCATCGCCCGAGCCGCCCTCGCGGACGCGACGTCGCGGCTCGCCGGCGAGCCGCCGAGCGCCGCCCAGCCCGGCCCGAGTGCCGCCGACGTCGCTGCCGCGCAGGATCTGGCACCGGACGACCGGAACGCGATGATCGAGGGCATGGTGTCGCAACTCGCCGCCCGCCTCCAAACCGCCCCGAACGACGTCGAGGGGTGGAAACGTCTCATGCGATCCTACACGGTGCTGGGCGACGTCGACGCCGCGCGCGCGGCCAAGGGACGGGCTGAGGCGGCGTTCCCGCCGGGCTCGCGGGAGCGCGGCGAGATCGAGGCCTTCGCCGGGGGGCTCGGATGGGTGGAACCGGAAAAGACGAGCGACCGATGACCCGCAAGCAGAAGCGCCTCGCCTCGCTCCTCGGCATTCTCGCCGTCGTCGGCACGGCCGCAGGACTCGTGCTCACCGCGCTGTCGGACAGCGTGGCCTATTTCAATTCGCCCACCGATCTCGTGGCACAGGTTCCCGGCGGCGGACAGCGAATTCGGCTCGGCGGGCTCGTCGAGACGGGCTCGCTCGATCGCGGAGCCGGCAAGCCCGTGCACTTCCGCGTCACCGACACGGTGTCGAGCGTGCCGGTGACCTATGCCGGCCTGCTGCCGGATCTCTTCCGCGAGGGGCAGGGCGTGGTGGCCGAGGGGATGCTCGGGCCGGACCAGGTCTTCGTCGCCGACACGGTGCTGGCCAAGCACGACGAGACCTACATGCCGAAGGAAGTCGTCGACGACATGAAGAAGCGCGGCCTCTGGAAGGACGGCGCGGTGGTGGCGAGCGGCGCAGGCGTCGCTGCGGGAGCGGGCATGTGATCGTCGAACTCGGTCATTTCGCGCTCGTGCTCGCGCTCGCGCTGGCCCTCGTCCAGTCGGTGCTGCCGATCCTCGGCTCGCGCCTCGGCGACGCCCGCCTGATGGAGACGGGCGGCGTCACCTCGATCGCCTGTCTCGCCATGCTGGCGCTGGCCTTCGGGGCGCTCACCGCCGCCTACGTGACGTCCGACTTCTCGGTGGTCAACGTCGTCGAGAATTCGCATTCGCTGAAGCCGATGCTCTACAAGATCACCGGCGTCTGGGGGAACCACGAGGGCTCGATGCTGCTCTGGGTGCTGATCCTCGCCCTGTTCGGCGCCCTCGTCGCGCTGTTCGGGACGGATCTGCCGGCGACGCTGAAGGCCAACGTCCTCTCGGTTCAGGCCTGGATCCTCACGGCCTTCCTCCTTTTCATCCTCCTGACGTCCAACCCCTTCATCCGCGCGGTGCCCGCGCCCTTCGAGGGGCAGGATCTCAACCCGATCCTCCAGGACATCGGCCTCGCGATCCACCCGCCGATGCTCTATCTCGGCTATGTCGGCTTCTCGATCGCCTTCTCCTTCGCGGTCGCCGCCCTGATCGACGGTCGCATCGACGCCGCCTGGGCGCGCTGGGTGCGGCCCTGGACGCTGGTCGCCTGGGTGTTCCTTACCGCCGGCATCGCGATGGGCTCCTACTGGGCCTATTACGAGCTCGGCTGGGGCGGCTGGTGGTTCTGGGATCCCGTCGAGAACGCCTCCTTCATGCCCTGGCTCTCGGGCACGGCGCTGCTGCATTCCGCCGTGGTGATGGAGAAGCGCTCGGCGCTGAAGATCTGGACCGTGCTTCTCGCGATCCTCACCTTTTCCTTCTCGCTGCTCGGCACCTTCCTCGTGCGCTCGGGCGTTCTCACCTCGGTGCACGCCTTCGCGGTGGATCCCGAGCGCGGCGTCTTCATCCTCGGCATCCTCTGCGTCTTCATCGGCGGCTCGCTGGCGCTTTTCGCGCTGCGGGCCGGCACGCTCGAAGGCGGCGGGCTCTTCGCGCCGATCTCGCGCGAGGGGGCGCTCGTCGTGAACAACCTGTTCCTGACCACGGCGGCGGCCACCGTGCTGACGGGAACGCTCTATCCGCTGGTGCTCGAAGTCCTGACCGGCGAGAAGATCTCGGTCGGCGCGCCCTTCTTCAACCTCACCTTCGGACCTCTGATGCTGCCGCTCCTGTTCGCGGTGCCGTTCGGGCCGCTGCTCGCTTGGAAGCGGGGCGATCTTCTGGCGGCGGCGCAGCGTCTCTACGCGGCAGTCGGTGCCGCGCTCGTTGCGGTCGTGGTGGTGCTGGCGTTGACGCACGGCGCCAAGATCCTCTCGGCCCTCGGCGTCGGGCTGGCGGTCTGGGTGATGACGGGCAGTCTCGTCGATCTCGCCGCGCGCTCCGGCCTGCCGCGCGTCAAGCCCACGGTTGCCCTGCGGCGGCTTGCCGGTCTGCCGCGATCGGCGTTCGGCACGGCGCTGGCCCATCTCGGCCTGGGCGTCATGCTGCTCGGCATCGTCGGCGTCGGCGCCTTCAACACTGAGACGATCACGACGATGCGCGCTGGCGATACGCTGGAAGCCGGTGGCTACACGGTCCGGTTCGATGGACTGACGCCGCGCGAGGGTCCGAACTATCGCGAGGACGTCGGTCGCTTCACGTTGCTGCGAGATGGCGCCGAGGCGGGGACGATGGAGAGCGCCAAGCGCTTCTACCCCGTCCGTCAGATGCCGACGACGGAAGCCGGCATCCACACACGCTTCTTCAGCCAGGTCTACATCGCTCTCGGCGACACCGCTGCCGACGGCATGGGCACGGTGGTGCGCGTCTGGTTCAAGCCGCTGGTGACGCTGATCTGGCTCGGTGCCGTCGTGATGGCGCTCGGCGGCGTCGCCTCGCTCAGCGATCGACGGCTTCGGGTCGGGGCGCCGTCGCGCCGGCGCGGAGCGGCGACCGCGGCGCTCGCGCCATGATCCGCGCGACGGTCCTTGCGGTCATGCTGGGTCTGGCGACGCTGGGCGGAGCCACATCCGCGCTCGCGGTCCAGCCGGACGAGGTGCTGGCGGATCCCGCGCTCGAGGTGCGCGCGCGCGCCCTTTCCGGCGGCCTGCGCTGCATGGTCTGCCAGAACCAGTCGATCGACGATTCCGATGCGCCGCTGGCCAAGGACCTGCGTGTTCTCGTGCGCCAGCGGCTCGCCGCCGGTGACAGCGACGGCGAGGTGCTCGACTATCTCGTGTCGCGCTACGGCCAGTTCGTGCTGCTACGGCCCCGGCTCGAATGGGAGACGGTGGCGCTCTGGGGGACGCCGGTCCTGCTGCTCACGCTGGGTGCCGGCTTCGCGCTGGCCGCCTCGCGCCGGTCCGGTCGTGCCGACGCCGTGCCGCTGTCGCCGGCAGAGGAGGAGCGCCTCGTCGCCGCCCTGAACCGGCATTCTGAGACGGACGCGCACCTTACCAAGCTTTCATAAGGCTGAAAACTTGCCGTAACGTTGGAGACACTAGGTTCGCATCACAGACGGCACGGCACCTCGGGGCGCCGCCGGCGAAATCGAAGCGAACGAGGTCTCCCATGAGCATCGACATCCACAACAAGACGAAGCGTCGCCTGTCGGGCGCGGTCCTGGCCGCGGGCGTCGCCGGGCTCGCCTTCTCGGGCGGCGTGCTGATGAACATCGTGCCGTCCTTCGCCGAGCCGGTCCGCATCGAACAGCCGCCGCAGGTTCCCGGTTTCGCCGACGTGGTGGAGAAGGTGTCGCCGGCGGTGGTGTCGGTGCGCGTCAAGGAATCGGTGCGCCAGACCGCCAACGATGCCACCAACGAGGCCTCGCCCTTCGAGAACCTGCCGGAAGGTCATCCGCTCCGCCGCTTCTTCGAGTTCGGCAATCCCAACGGTCCGACGATGCCCGGCCAGCGGCCCGAGCAGCGCCGCCGCCCCCGTGAGGGCATGGCGCAGGGCTCTGGCTTCTTCATCTCCGAAGACGGATATCTCGTCACCAACAACCATGTCGTCGAAGGTGGAACGACCTACACGATCGTCATGGACGACGGCACCGAGTACGAGGCCAAGCTGATCGGCGCGGACTCGAGGACCGATCTGGCCCTCCTGAAGGTCGACGCGGCCAACGTGAAGTTCACCTATGTCGACTTCGCGGACGACTCCAAGGTGCGGATCGGCGACTGGGTCGTGGCGGTCGGTAATCCGTTCGGCCTCGGTGGATCGGTGACCTCCGGCATCGTCTCCGCGCGTGGCCGCGACATCGGCGCCGGCCCCTACGACGACTTCCTCCAGATCGACGCGGCGGTGAACCGAGGCAATTCCGGTGGCCCTGCCTTCAATCTCCAGGGACAGGTCGTCGGCATCAATACCGCGATCTACTCGCCCTCGGGCGGCAGCGTCGGCATCGCCTTCGCCATTCCCGCCTCCACCGCCAAGACCGTGATCCAGTCGCTGCGCGACAACGGCAACGTGCAGCGCGGCTGGCTCGGCGTGCAGATCGCACCGGTCACCAAGGACATCGCGGAAGCGCTGGGCCTCGCCAACGAGAAGGGCGCGATCGTCACCCTGCCCGACACCGACACGCCGGCGACGAAGGCGGGCATCCAGACCGGCGACGTCATCACGGCGGTGAACGGCGAGACGATCGGCACCCCGCGCGAGCTCGCGCGCAAGGTCGCCGAGTACCGCCCGGACACGACGATCGACGTGACGCTCTGGCGCAACAATGCCGCCAAGCAGGTGCAGGTGAAACTCGGGAACCTCTCGTCTCTCGACGAGGCGTCCAACAGCTCGGGCGGCGGCTCGCAGGTGCCGGTCAACCCCTCGGCGCTCAGCGGCTACGGCCTGACCCTGACGCCTTCGGACGACGGCAACGGCGTGGTGGTGACGGAGGTCGATCCCGACTCGGAGGCCGCGACGCGCGGCGTCTCGGCGGGCGACACGATCGTCGCCGTCAACGGCCAGGCGGTGAAGTCGCAGCGCGACGTGGAGACCGCCATGAAGGGGGCGCAGACGTCCGGCCGCAAGGCCGCGCTGTTTCAGCTTCGCAACGGCGACCAGAACCGCTTCGTGGCGCTGCCGATCTCGGGCAGCTGATCGCTTCGATCCGGCGCACGGGCGAGTTCATCGAACTCGCCCGTCCTTTCCTTCAACCGATCGCGACGGGATCCGACGATGACGATGGCCGCTCTTTCCCCTACATCCGATCCCATGCGCATTCTCATCATCGAAGACGACCGCGAAGCGGCCTCCTACCTGCTCAAGGCGCTCCGCGAGTCCGGCCATGTGCCCGACCACGCGGTCGATGGCGAGAGCGGCTTCCACATGGCCGATACGCGCGACTACGACGTGCTCGTGGTCGATCGCATGCTGCCCCAGCGCGACGGCCTGTCGGTGATCTCGGCACTGCGCGAAAAGGGCAACACGACCCCCGCGCTCATTCTCTCGGCGCTCGGCCAGGTCGACGATCGCGTCACGGGCCTGCGCGCCGGCGGCGACGACTACCTTCCCAAGCCCTACGCCTTTTCCGAACTCCTCGCCCGCATCGAGATCCTCGGCCGGCGCCGTGGCGGCAAGGAGATCGAGACCGTCTACCGCGTCGGCGACCTCGAGCTCGATCGCTTGTCCCACGAGGTCCGGCGCGCCGGAAAGGTCGTGGTGCTGCAGCCACGCGAGTTCCGGCTGCTCGAATACCTGATGAAGCACGCAGGCCA
The DNA here is from genome assembly GCF_014196835.1 of Aureimonas pseudogalii. Classification (GTDB taxonomy): domain Bacteria; phylum Pseudomonadota; class Alphaproteobacteria; order Rhizobiales; family Rhizobiaceae; genus Aureimonas; species Aureimonas pseudogalii. The sequence continues at coordinate 392,315 of NZ_JACIEK010000001.1, read as the reverse complement.
GGTGGTCACCCGCACGATGCTGCTCGAAAACGTCTGGGACTATCATTTCGACCCGCAGACCAACGTGATCGACGTCCACATCTCGCGCCTGCGCTCGAAGATCGAGCGCGAGATGGGCGAGCCGCTGCTCCACACCGTGCGCGGCTCCGGCTACATCATGCGCGCGGGCGACTGACCGCGCTTGCGTGCCAAGGGTCTTCCGCGCCTGCGCGATCTCACGCGCGTCACCGCCGTTCGCCTTTCGGCGGTCTATCTGGCGCTGTTCGCGGTCTTCGCCGCGATTCTCCTCGTCTACGTCACGGGCACCGCCTCCTCGATCCTCCAGACGCAGAACCGCGAGACCATTTCCGAGGAGATCTCGGAACTCGGGCGGATCTACGGGGGAACCGGCATCGCCGGACTGGTGCGTTCGATCGACCGGCGCACCCGCCAGCCCGGCGCCTCGCTCTACCTCGTCACCGATGTCACCGGGCGCATTCTCGCAGGCAATGTCGAGAGCATCGAGGCCGGCATTCTCGACGATCCCGGCTTCACCGTGCGACCCTTCCGCTACGCCCGCTTCACCGAGAACGAGGCCAACCGCTATCATCTGGCGGTGGCCCAGGTGGTGCGACTGCCCAACGGCATGCGCATCCTCGTCGGGCGCGACCAGACCGATCAGGACCGCATCCGCCTCGTGGTTCGCAACGCGCTGATCCTGGCGCTCGGGCTGATGATGGTGGGCGCGCTCGTCGCCTGGTTCCTCGTCGGGCGCACGGCCCTGCATCGCCTCGACCGCATGTCGGCCTCCACCGCCCGCATCATGGGCGGCGACCTCGGCGAGCGGCTGCCGGTGTCGGGCACCGGCGACGAGTTCGATCGCCTGTCGGAGAACCTCAACCTGCTGCTCGCCCGCATCTCGCTTCTGCAGGAAGGCCTGCGGCAGGTGTCCGACAACATCGCCCACGACCTGAAGACCCCGCTGACCCGGCTGCGCAACCGGATCGAGGCCTCGCTCACCGAGAGCGGCGCGGGCCGCGATGCCCGGCCGGCGCTCGAAAGCATCCTGGCCGAGGCGGACGGGATGATCCGCACCTTCGACGCGCTGCTGATGATCAGCCGTGTCGAAGCGGGGTCGCATCCCGCTCTCAAGACCGAGGTCGACCTTTCCGAGATCGTGGGCGGCGTCGTCGAACTCTACGAACCGCTGGCCGAGGATGCCGGCGCCGTCCTGGTGCTCTCGCAGGCCGAGCCCATCGTCGCCTCCGTCAGCCGCGAGCTGATCGCGCAGGCGCTTTCCAACCTCATCGACAACGCCCTGAAATACGGCGAGACGCCGGATCGCGGGCTCGTCGTCAGCGTCGCCCTGGCACGGCGCGGCGACAATGCGGTGTTGTCGGTCCGCGACAACGGACCGGGCATTCCCGCCGATCGCCGCCATCGGGTGCTCGAGCGCTTCTACCGCCTCGACCAGAGCCGCTCCAAGCCGGGATCGGGGCTCGGCCTCTCGCTCGTGCAGGCGATCGCAGGTATTCATGAGGGCTCGCTGAGTCTCGCCGATGCCGAACCGGGGCTCAAGGTCGAACTCGAGTTTCCGGTGACCGCCCATGAGTCCGTCGACGAGCGCATCTGAACGGGGCGGGGAACTTCTCGTCGGCGGCGATCGGCCGATCTGGCCGCTCTCGCCTTCGGCGGCGCTCGAACGGCTCGCCGATCTCGCCCGGCGTGCCGACGAAGCGGGTCTGGCGTCGCTCTCCTCCCTGCTGCGTGCGGACAACCCCGAGACCGCACGGCTCGGCGCGGTGCTGTCGCTGAGCCCTCATCTCGCGTCCGTGGCCGAGCGCCATCCCGAATGGCTGGATCGCCTGCGCGAGGAGGACGCGGGCGAGCGGATCACGGCGATCGTGGTGGAGCTCGGCGCCGCCGTCCCGGCGGCGGCGACGGAAGCCGATCTCTCGGCCGAGTTGCGACACGCCAAGGTGGAGGCGTCGTTCCTCATCGCCCTGCGAGATCTCTTCGGGGCCGCGGATGCCGCCCGCACGACGCGCGATCTCTCTGCGCTCGCCGAGGCCTGCGTGCGCCGGGCCGTCCGTTTCTGCCTCGCCGATCTCTACCGCCGCGGCAAGCTCGCGCTGCCCGATCTCGCCGATCCCGAGCGCGGAAGCGGGTTGTTCGTTCTCGGCATGGGCAAGCTCGGCGGCGAGGAGCTCAACTATTCCAGCGACATCGACCTCGTCATCCTGTTCGATCCCGACGCCGAGGCGATTCTCGACCCCGCGGAAAGCGTCGATCTCTATTCCCGGCTGGCGCGCCGGCTCGTGAAGATGATCGGCGAGCGCACCAAGGACGGCTACGTCTTCCGCACCGACCTGCGCCTTCGCCCGGATCCTTCCGCCATGCCGCTGGCGATCCCCGTGCCGACGGCGCTCGTCTATTACGAGAGCGCGGGGCGTGACTGGGAGCGCGCCGCCATGATCAAGGCACGGGCGGTCGCGGGCGATCCGGCGGCGGCGGTGTCCTTCGCGCGCGAGATCGCGCCCTTCGTCTGGCGCCGCTACCTCGATTTCGTCGCGATCGGCGACATCCGCGCCATGAAGACCCGCATCGATCGCCATCGCGGGTTCGAGGGCATCGCCGTCGCCGGCCACAACGTGAAGCTCGGACGCGGCGGCATCCGCGAGATCGAGTTCTTCGCGCAGGCCCAGCAGCTCATCGCCGGCGGCCGCACGCCCGGTCTTCGCGTCCGCCGCACCGACGAGGCGCTGCGGCGGCTGGCGGCGGATGGCTGGATCGACGCCGCGGTCGCCGACGAGATGACCGAAGCCTACTGGTTCCTGCGCCGAGTCGAGCACGCCGTGCAGATGATGGCGGACGAGCAGACCCACACGCTGCCGGGCGGGGGCGACGATCTCCTGCGCGTGGCGCGCCTCTGCAATTTCGAGACGCTGCCGGCCTTCGAGGACGCGCTGCTCGATCGGTTGCGCCGGGTCGAGGCCCGGTTCTCGGCGTTGTTCGCCGAAGGCGCGCGCGAGGCGACCGTCAGCGCCGAAACGGCCGCCCTGATCGCCGACGAGGCCGATCCGGCGGCGCTGCACTGGCTTGGAACGCTCGGCTTCACCCGCCCGTCCGACATCGGGCGCATTGTCCATCGCTGGGGCGCCGGGCGCTACCGCGCCACGCGGGCGGAAGCGGCGCGCGAGCATCTGGCGCGCGTCCTCCCCTCGCTGCTCCAGGCCTTCGCCAAGGGCCCAGCGCCAGACGAGGCGGTGGCGGCCTTCGACCGGTTCCTTGACGGGCTGCCCTCCGGCCTTCAGTTCTTCTCGCTCATCGCCTCCAATCCTCGCCTGCTCGATCTTCTGGCGTTGATCATCACCGCCGCGCCCAATCTCGCCGAGACGATCGCGCGGCGCCCGCACGTCTTCGACGCGCTGCTCGATCCCGCCTTCTACCGCGAGATGCCGACGCGCGAGGTGCTGGAAACGCGTCTCGAAGCGTTCCTCGCCGACGCCCGGCATCTCGAAGAGCGGCTCGCGCGGCTGCGCATCTTCGCCTCGGAGCAGCGCTTCCTCATCGGCGTGCGTCTCCTGTCCGGCGCCATCGAGGGGGAGGCGGCCGGTCCGGCCTATTCCGAGCTGGCCGAGACCGTTCTGCGGTCGGTGCTCGCCAGCGTCGAGGCCGAGTTCCGGCGCGCGCATGGCCATGTCGCCGGGGGGCGGCTCGCGGTGCTCGGCCTCGGGCGGCTCGGCTCGCACGAGCTGACGGCGACCTCCGACATCGACCTGATGCTGCTCTACGACCACGATGCCGACGCCGAGGCCTCGGACGGCGAGCGGCCGCTGCCGGTCTCGACCTACTACATGCGCCTGACGCAGCGCCTGATCGCCGCGTTGAGCGCGCCGATGGCCGAGGGCGTGCTCTACGCCGTGGACTTCCGCCTGCGCCCCTCCGGCAACAAGGGTCCGCTCGCCACCCATATCGACGCCTTCCGCAAGTACCAGGCGGAAGCCTGGACCTGGGAGCGCATGGCGTTGACGCGCTCGCGCGCAGTGGCGGGCGACGAAGGCCTTCGGGCCGAGATCGCGCTGGCCGTGCGCGACGCCATCTCGGCGCATGTCGGCGATCCCCTGCTCGGCTTCGACGTCGCGGACATGCGGGCCCGGCTCGACGGGCAGAAGCCGTCCCGCGGGCCCCTCGACCTCAAGCGCTCGCCCGGCGGCGCCACCGACATCGAGTTCCTGGCACAGTGGGGCCTGATCGCCGGTCTCGTGCCGCTGGACCGCATTGGCGAGCCGACCTCGCACGGTCTGGCGGACGTCGTCGCGGCCCACCGCGACCGACCCTTCGTCGAGGGGCTGGCGAGCGCCGAGCGCGACACGACGCGGGTGATGCAGTTGCTGCGGCTGGGGCCGGAAAAGGCCTATGGCGTCGGCTCGCTCCCGCAGGGCCTCGCCGAGCGCATCGCGCGGGCGCTCGATCTCGCGGTGCCCGAGGCGATCGAGCCGCACCTGCGCGAGACCGGGGAGCGCGTGCGAGCCGCCTTTGCCGAACTGGTGCCGTTTCAAGGTGCGGGCGAACGTATGCCGGACTGAACCGGCGGCCGCGTCAGGCGGCGCGGGAGAGAGGCATCGGGGTCGCCTCGATGGCGAGTTCCCGCGCAAAGGCCGGCAGGCGGAACGAGATCGCGGTGCCGCGCCCCGGCGAGGAGGCGATGCGCATCGTGCCGCCCTGCAGCTCGATCAGGGAGCGGGCGATGGCAAGGCCGAGGCCGGTGCCCTTGTGGGTTCGCGTCAGCTCGTTCTCGACCTGCTCGAACGGCCGCCCAAGGCTCTTCAGCGCCTTGCGGGGAATGCCGATGCCGTCGTCGACGATGGTGATCACCGCCGTCTCGCCCTGGCGGCGGGCGCGGATGCGCACGGTGCCGTGGTCGTCGGTGAACTTCACGGCGTTGGCGATGAGGTTGAGAAGGATCTGCTTCGTCGCGCGGCGATCGCCGAGAAGCGGCAGGATGCCCGGCGTCTCGATGGAGAGATGCAGGTTCTTGGCCTGCGCCTGCACCTCGACGATCTTCATCGCCTCGCCGAGGATCGCCGGCAGATCGACGCATTCGCTGGCGATGGCCATGCGGCCGGCCTCGATCTTCGACATGTCGAGAATGTCGTTGATGAGCTTCAGCAGGTAATGGCCGCTCTGGTGGATGTCGGAGGCGTACTCGGTGTATTTGGCGTTGCCGATCGGCCCGAAGCTCTCCTCGTGCATGATCTCGGAAAAGCCGATGATGGCGTTGAGCGGCGTGCGCAGCTCGTGGCTCATGTTGGCGAGGAAGGTGGTCTTGGCCTGGTTGGCGCCCTCGGCGCGGTCCTTCTCGATCAGATAGTTGCGGTTGAGCTCGGCCAGCTGGCGGGCCTTCGCTTCGGCGTCGCGCCGCGAGGCCGACAAGTCGTTGATCGTCGCCATCAGCCGGCGTTCGCTGTCGCTCAGCCGCTCCTGGTGCACCTTGAGCTGCGTCACGTCCGTTCCGATCGAGACGTGGCTGCCGTCGCCCATGCGTCGCTCCGACACCTGCAGCCAGCGGCCGTCCGCGAGCCGCGCCTCGGCGGCGCGCTCGCCGAGCACGAAGCTCGGGCTCGTCAGCTTGCGCTCCTCGATCGGCTTGCGGGCGCGCGCGCGCACCATGTCGAAGGAGGTTCCCGGCTCCACGTCCGCATCGGTGAGGCCGAACACCTCCTGATATTTGGAGTTGCAGAGCACGAGCCGGTCGTCGGCATCCCAGAGCACGAAGCTTTCGGAAATGTTCTCGATGGCGCTCTGCAGGCGGGTGTTCGCCTCGTCGGTCATGCGGGCGAGGATCTGGTTCTCGCTCACGTCCACGGCGACGCCGATGAGGTGGATCTCGTTGTCGCGGTTGCGCACCACCTCGGCGCGGGCTCGCAGCCAGAGGAACTGCCCGTCGACCCGGCGCATGCGGAACGAGCGCTCGAAATGGCCGACATTGCCGGACGCGATCTGCCGGGCGAACTCGAAGAAGGACCCGTCGTCGGGGTGCAGGAGCGCGGCGACTTCGGCGAAGGGCAGGATGCCGTCGCGCGGCGCCATGCCGAGGATCTCGTACATCGAGCGCGACCAGTACATGCGCCCGCGCGCCAGATCCCAGTCCCACAGGCCGCAGCGCCCGCGCGACAGCGCCGTGTCGACGCGCCGGTGCTGCTCGACCAGCATCTCGTCGGCGGTCGAGGCGCGCGTCGCCTGCCGGAAGTAACCGAGAAGAATGGTGAGGAGCACGAGGGCGGTCACGCTGAACAGGGTGACGTTCAGCGATACGGAGCGACGCCATTCGGCGTAGAGCGCGGTCTCGTCGCGCGCCAGCACGACGCTGCCGAGCGGGCCGCTGAGAAGGGCCGCCGAGGCCAGCGCGCTGTGCTGGTTGAGACTGACCGTCATCACCCCCGCGCGCTCGCCGAAGACGACGAGCGGCTGGCTGCCGTCCAGCATCCCGTCGAGCTCGCGCCCGAGCAGCGCCTCGAAGCCTGGCGTCGTCTCGACGATGCGGCCGTCGTCGTCCGAAATGAAGGCTGCCAGCCCTTCGTCTCGAAGGAAGAGCGGCAGGGCGCTGGTGAGAAGGATGTTGGCGCGCGTCGCCATGTCCGCGACCTCGGGCCCCATCGCGGCGTCTTCCGCCCGCACCAGGCTGGCGGCGATGCGAAGCTCGTTCGTGGCACGCGCCTCGATGTCCTGGCGCTCCTCGACGAGCGCGAGAACGCGCGTGAAGGCCAGGAGAAACAGGAATCCGATCACGAGATACGGGATGGTGGCGCGGATGCCGGGTTCGAAGCGTGCGATCTGTTCGCCGATCGGACCAGGCGATCGCCCGAGGGCGGCTTGAAGCGTCTTGCCGGTTCCTGAAACGAGAGACGCGAACGCCCTCGTCGGAACGCCTGTCGCGTTCAAACCCATATTCACCGACCCCTCGACCGCCCGTGGATCCGAACTCCGCCAGCTCGAACCACGAGGGTCAATGAATCAGAGGGGGACTCGCTTGTCCAGAACCGCGAGTCGGCATCGTCAGCGCAGGGCAATCCTCAGATCTTGCTGTTGCCCCCGATCCACAGGACTTCTCCCCGGTTTTCCTCTCGCGTCGTTAATGAAACGTGAACGCCGCGATCAAGCGAGGGTCCGCTCGACGATGTCGGCGAGATCGCGCGACAGGTCCGGTCGCGCCGCCAGGCTCCGGAGCGCCTCCATCGCCAGAGACTGCCGCCGCGGCTCGAAGGAGCGCCACGAGCGGAACGCCGTGGCGAGGCGCGCCGCGGTCTGCGGGTTCAGCCGGTCGAGCGCGACGAGCTGGTCGGCGACCCAGCGGTATCCGGCGCCATCCGCCCGGTTGAAGGCGCGCTGGTTGCCGGTGGCGAGGCCGCCGATCACCGCGCGGGCGCGGTTGGGGTTGGCAAGCTGGAACAGCGGATGCCCGATCAGCCGCTCGGCGGCCTCCACCGCTTCCGGCACCGGCGCGGTCGCCTGGAGGGTGAACCATTTGTCGATGACGAGCGCGTCGCGCTCATAGCGCTCGAAGAAGGCGTCGAGCGCCGAGCGGGTGCGCGCCTCGGTCGCGAATCGATGGGCGAGGAGGGTGAGCGCCGCCAGCCGGTCGGTCATGTTGTCGGACGCCGCGAACGCCGCGTGGGCGAGGTCCGGCGAGCCGGAGGCGATCGACAGCGGCAGGAGAAGCGCGTTGCGCAGGGCGCGCCGGCCGACCGCGGCGGCGTCCGGGCTGAACGGACCCGTCGCCGCAGGCGCCTCGTGCACTCGCGCGAACGTCGCTTCGCCCCGCCGGGCCAGAGTCGTCAGGGCCGCCTCACGCGCCTCGTGCACGGCTTCGGGATCGACGTTCTGGCCGACGAGCCGCGCGATCTCCGCTTCGCCGGGCATCGCGATCATCTGCGCCCGCAGCGCCGGCTCGAGGCGCTCGTCCTCGGCCGAGGCGATGATCGCGTCGACGATGCGCGCGTCGAAGGCGGCGCTCTCGCCGGCCGCTCGCGCGATCGAGGCGTTCCGCAGATGCTCGCCCACGAGATCGGTCAGCGCGCGCCAGCGACTGAAGGCGTCGGGGTCGAGCCGCGCGAGGCGCAGGCGATCCTCCTGCCGCTGCTCGAAGCGCAGCGTCACCGGCGCCGAGAACCCCCGCAGCACCGACACGAGCGGCCGCTCCGCCAGACCCTCGAAGACGATCTCGGCCGAGGGCGTCGTCAGATGGATGACGTCGCCGTCGATCTCGGCGCCCCCGGCGGCCGGTTCGGCGACGAGGTCCGCGCCGCCCTCACTCACGAGGCCGAAGCGCACGGGAATGTGCATCGGCTGCGTGCCGGTGCCGGCCGCACCCCGCTGCAGATCCTGCTCCAGCCCGAGCGTCAGGCGGCCGTCCTCGAACCGCTCGCGCACCGTCAGCGTCGGCGTCCCCGCCTGATGATACCAGAGCGCGAACTGCGAGAGGTCGATCCCGCCCGCCTCCTCGAAGCAGGCGAGGAAGTCCTCCATCGTCGCCGCGTCGCCGTCGTGGCGCGCGAAATAGAGGTCCATTCCCGCGCGGAAACGCTCGGCCCCGAGGATCGTCGCGATCATGCGCACGAGCTCGGCGCCCTTCTCGTAGACGGTGGCCGTGTAGAAGTTGTTGATCTCGCGGTAGCGCGTCGGGCGCACGGGATGCTGCAGCGGCCCCTGGTCCTCGGGAAACTGCTGAGCCTTCAGACCGTGCACCGAAGCGATGCGCTTGACCGCCGCCGAGCGCTCGTCGGCCGAGAACTCCTGGTCGCGATAGACCGTGAGGCCCTCCTTCAGGCAGAGCTGGAACCAGTCGCGGCAGGTGATGCGGTTGCCCGTCCAGTTGTGGAAATACTCGTGCGCGATCACCGTCTCGACGCCGGCATAGTCGCCGTCCGTCGCCGTGTCGGGGTCGAGCAGCACGTATTTGTGGTTGAAGACGTTGAGCCCCTTGTTCTCCATCGCCCCCATGTTGAAGTCCGAGATCGCGACGATGTTGAAGATGTCGAGATCGTATTCCCGGCCGAAGCGCGCCTCGTCCCAGCGCATCGAGCGCTTCAACGCGTCCATGGCGTAGGCGGCGCGCGCCGACAAGCCCGTCTCGGTGTAGATCGCCAGCGCCACGTCGCGGCCCGAGGCGGTGACGAAGCGGTCGGTGAGAACGTCGAGATCGCCGGCCACGAGCGCGAAGAGGTAGGAGGGCTTGGGGTGCGGATCGTCCCATACCGCGAAGTGCCGTCCCCCGCCGAGATCGCCAGCGTCCTGCGGATTGCCGTTCGACAGGAGCACCGGGGCCGCCGCCCGGTCCGCCTCGACCCGCACCCGGTAGGTCGCCAGCACGTCCGGCCGGTCGAGGAAATAGGTGATGCGGCGAAAGCCCTCTGCCTCGCATTGCGTGCACCAGACCCCGCCGGAGCGATAGAGCCCCATCAGTTGCGTATTGCCCGCCGGATCGAGGCGCGTCGCGATCGTCACCTGAAAGCGGCCGGCGGCGGGAAGCTCGCGCAGCGTCAGCCGGTCGGGCGTCGCATCGAAGCGCGGCGGCGCGAGCGCCTCGTCGCCGAGCCACACCCCGGTCAGCGTCAGGTCGTCGCCGTCGAGCACGAGCGGCGCGGCGGGGTCGGTGCCGGCGCGGCGCTCCAGCGTCAGCCGCGCCTCGATCTCGGTGGTCTCCGATCCCAGGCGGAACACGAGATCGACGTGATGGACCGCGAAATCCGTCGGCCGGTAGTCCTCGAGGCGGATCACCTGTCCATCGTCGTTGCGCATGTCTCGTCCCTTTGCCTCGCCTGTGGGTGCCAACCCGATAGCGTCGAACCCGAAGCTTGCCAACTCGGCGCCGCGCGGGATCACGCGATCATTGCAAAGGGAACCGAACGTGTTGGCGGGCGCGCCCCTGGCGCTCGACGCGCCGGATCGCAGTCCCTATGACCGGGCGGGAAGGGGACGGGGAGCGGGCCGCCCCTCGCATCGCCCCCGCGCCGTCCCGTCCCGCGAAGTGCCGCCATGTCCTCCGTTCCTGCGTCCGCCCCCAACCCGATGTTGGGGATCGGCCTGAAGATCGTCTCGGTCGTCGTCTTCGTCGGCATGCAGACGTCGCTGAAGTCGGTGGGCGAGGGGCTTCCGGCCGGGCAGCTGGTGTTCTTCCGCTCGTTCTTCGCGCTCGTGCCGGTCGCGATCTACCTTCTCTATCTCGGCGACCTCAAGACGGCGCTGAAGACCGACGATCTCGGCGGCCACTTCCTGCGCGGCGCCATCGGCGTCACCTCGATGGGTCTCGGCTTCTACGCGCTGGCGCGGCTGCCCTATCCCGAATGGATCGCCATCTCCTACGCCTCGCCGCTGCTCTCGGTGGTGTTCGCGGCGATCTTCCTGAAGGAGAGGGTGCGCGCCTATCGATGGGGGGCCGTGCTGGTCGGGCTCTGCGGCATCGTGGTCGTCGCGGTGCCCAACTTCACGCTGGGCACGCAAACGCTGCGCCCCGAATACGCGATCGGCATGCTCGCCTCGCTCGGCGGGGCGGCGGTGGCTGCCGTGGCGATGATCCAGATCCGCCGGCTGGTCCGCACCGAGCGCACGCCCACCATCGTCGTCTACTTCTCGCTGACGTCGAGCCTCCTCGCCCTCGTCACGCTCGTGTTCGGCTGGGTGTGGCCGACGCCGCAGCAGATGGTGCTGCTGGTTCTGGCGGGCCTCTGCGGCGGCGTCGGCCAGCTCCTGCTGACCGCCTGCTACCGCTACGCCGACACCTCGACCATCGCGCCCTTCGAATACACCTCGATGCTGCTCGCGATCGTCGTCGGCGCGCTGCTCTTCGGCGAGAGCGCCAGCGCGACGACGCTGCTCGGCGCGGCGATCGTGATCGCGGCGGGGGTGTTCATCATCTTTCGCGAGCACCGGCTCGGGCTGGAGCGCCGCCGCGCCAGGCAGGCGGGAACGCCGCAGGGCTGATGGACGACGCGGCAGCGAGGCCCGGCGCGCTTGAGAGGGAGGCTCGTCGGCTCCCTGTCCGCCCTCACCGCCCTGCCGCCGCGCGTCCCGACGTCGCCGGGTCCGAGCGCGGATCCAGCTCGAACGATGCCGGTGTCTGGGCTCGTGCCAGCGGCACGGCCTGGAAGGCGTCGCGACTGGCCGCGGGCTTGGCCGTGCGTCGCAGCATCCGGTAGCCCGCGTAGGTGCCGAAGGCGGCGTGGGCCGCGCCGGTGGCGAGGAACAGCCCGTCCGGGCCATAGGTCTCCATCAGCCACGCCGCCAGCATCGGCCCGCCCATCGTGCCGAACCCGTAGAGGATGAGGAGGCCGCCGGAAATCTTCACGAAGTCGGCGGGGTCGGCATAGTCGTTGGCATGGGCGACGGTGAGCGAATAGGCGGGATAGATCACCCCACCGATCACGAAGGCGATGGCGAAGAGGCCGAGGACGCTCGTCGACCAGAGGGTGAGCGCGGCGAGCGCGGCGCCGAAGCCGATGAAGCCGGCGAGGATCATCACCGCCCGCCGGTCGATGCGGTCGGAGATGCGCCCGAGCGGCACCTGGAAGACGAGGCCGCCTGCCATGGTGCAGACGAGCAGCGTCGAGATCTCGGTGGTGGAAAGCCCGATCTTCTGCCCGAGCACCGGCGCCATGTTGCCCCATGCGCCCGAAAGGACGCCGGCGAGGAAGACGCCGACCACTGCGGCGGGCGAGTTGCGGTAGATCGCCGGCAGGTCGAGCCGCACCTGCGTCAACGGCCGGGGGCTCTCCGCCCGCGACAGGGCGTTGGGGATCACCGCGAACGCGTAGAAGATGGCGCAGACCATGAAGGAGGCCGCGAGCTCGGGGCGCGCCAGCGGCATGGCGAACTGCCCCGCCATCATCGCCGCCATCGAGATCACCATGTAGAGCGAGAAGACGCGCCCGCGCGTCTCGTTGGTCACGCGTTCGTTGAGCCAGCTCTCGATGACCATGTAGGCGCCCGCGAGGGCGAAGCCCGCAAGGCCGCGGATCGCGATCCAGGCGAGGGGATGCACCGCGAGTCCGTTGAGCAGCACCGAGATCGCCAGAAGGGCCGCGAGCGAGGAGAAGGCCCGCACATGGCCGGCCGAGCGCACGATCGTCGGCATCACCACGCAGGAAATGGTGAAGCCCACCGCATAGGCCGTGCCCATCAGGCCGATCTCGTAGGAGCTCCAATCCTCGATCGAGGCGCGCACCGGCAAGAGGATGCCCTGCATGCCCGCTCCCGCCATCAGGAAGAAGGTCGAGAGCAGCAGGGCGACGATGGGCAGGATCTCGGCACGCATGGCGATGGTCGGCCTTTCGCACGGGCTGCCGGTTCGTCGTAGCGATGAACGATCCGGCCTGCGCGCGCCTTACCGACCGTTCATGTCGCCATTCCGACATCGCGGCCCGGCGCGCCGAGAAACTCAGCCCTCAGTGGCGAGCCGGGCCTGCACCAGCAGCAGATCGCGCCAGGCCAGCCGTTTCTGGCCGGGCTGGCGCAGTAGATAGGCGGGGTGCAGCATCGCCATGGTCGGCACCACCGTGCCGTTCGGCAGGGTCAGCTCGCTCCAGCGGCCGCGAAGCCGCATGATGCCCTCGTCGGAGCGCAGGATCGCCTTCGTCGCGGGTGATCCGAGGCACACCAGCACCCGCGGCTTCACCAGCTCGATCTGGCGCAAGGTGAAGGGCAGGCAGATTTCCGTCTCGGCCGGCGTCGGCGTCCGGTTGCCGGGCGGGCGCCAGGGCACGGTGTTGGTGACGCGCACGCTCTCGCGCGGCAGGGCGATGGCGCCCAGCATGCGGTCGAGCAACCGGCCGGATCGACCGACGAAGGGCTCGCCCGCCAGATCCTCCTCGCGCCCCGGCGCCTCGCCCACCAGCATCAGCGCGGCCTCGTCCGGCCCGCTGCCGAAGACAAGGGATTTCGCGGTGGCCCGCAGCCCGCAGCCCGTGAACTCGGCGAGGATCGCGCGAAGCTCTGTCAGCGACGCGGCGCGCGAAGCGCGCTCGCGCGCCTCTGCCGCGATTACGTCGTCGGAGACGAGCGGCAGCACGGACGGCAGCGGCGGCGCCAACGGCGGCTCGACGCTCGATGACGGGCGCCGGCCGGGCGACGGTGCGGCCGCCGCACCTGCCTCGCCCGAAGCGCGCGCCGCCGCTGCCCCGCCCGCGGGACGCCGGCGATCGGCCTCCGCCGCCGTCTCCGCGAACCGATCCCGCGCGGTGTCGCCCACGAACCGCTCGACGCCGGCCGTCTCGTACCAGCGCAGCAGCGAGGCGAGCGCGGCGGCGGGGTCGTTTGCTGGCGGGGAAGGGGTGTCGGTCCTCATGTCCTCACTCTACGGCATCGCGTCGTCGGCGAGAACCGGTTGCCGAACCCGTCGCGGTGAAACCGAACGATCGTCTGCCTCTAACGTTTACGTCAATGTCGCGATACAAGCTCTCCGTGACGCTTTGGCGAAGACGCCGGGCGGGCATTCGGATTAGAACCGTTCCGACAAGGATGAAACGGCCCCGGTTTGCGGGGCTTCGCGAGCCAGCATGGAGACGAGAGCGATGAGCGAGACGGTGCCCGAGCGCGAGTCGATGGAATTCGACGTGGTGATCGTCGGTGCCGGCCCGGCCGGTCTCGCCGCCGCCATCCGGCTGAAGCAGCTCGATCCCGGGCTCGCCGTCGTGGTGCTCGAGAAGGGCGCCGAGGTCGGCGCGCACATTCTCTCGGGCTGCGTGCTCGATCCCTCCTCGCTCGATCGCCTGCTGCCGGAATGGCGCGGCGAGGAGACGCCGATCCGACAGCCCGTGACCGAGGACCGCTTCTATTTCTACGGGCCGCAGGGCTCGCTGCGCCTGCCCAACGCCTTGATGCCCAAGCTCATGGGCAATCACGGCAATTTCGTCGTCTCGCTCGGCCTCGTCGCGAAGTGGCTGGCCGAGAAGGCCGAGGCGCTCGGCGTCGAGATCTATCCGGGCTTTGCGGCGAGCGAGCTCCTGTTCGACGAGAACGACGCGGTGATCGGCGTCGCCACCGGCGACATGGGGATCGATCGCTCGGGCGAGCCGGGGCCCAACTACCAGCGCGGCATGGCGCTGATGGGCAAGTACGTCTTCGTCGGCGAGGGCGTGCGCGGCTCGCTCGCCAAGCAACTCGTCCAGCGCTACGGCCTCGCCACGGGCCGCGAGCCGCAGAAGTTCGGCCTCGGCATCAAGGAGCTCTGGCAGATCGATCCCGCCAAGGCCAAGCCCGGCCTCATCCAGCACTCGTTCGGCTGGCCGCTGGATCTCGCCACCGGCGGCGGCTCGTTCCTCTACCACTTGGAAGGCAATCAGGTTTACGTCGGCTTCGTCACGCACCTGAACTACAAGAACCCGTATCTGTCGCCGTTCGAGGAGTTCCAGCGCTTCAAGACCCATGCCGACATCGCCGAACTATTGAAGGGCGGCAAGCGCATCGCCTACGGCGCGCGCGCCATCACAGAGGGCGGCTGGCAGTCGGTGCCGAACCTCGCCTTCCCCGGCGGCGCGCTCATCGGCTGCTCGGCCGGCTTCGTCAACGTGCCGCGCATCAAGGGCGTCCACAACGCGATTACCTCCGGCATGATGGCGGCCGAGGCCGCGGCCGAGGCGATCGCGGCCGGCCGGGCGCAGGATCGCCTGAGCGCCTACGAGGACGGCTGGCGCGCCTCGCCGATCGGCGACGACCTGAAGGCGGTTCGCAACGTCAAGCCGCTCTGGTCGCGCTTCGGCACCGGCCTCGGCGTGGCGCTCGGCGGCATCGACATGTGGGCGCACCAGCTTCTCGGCCGCTCGCTCTTCGGCACGATGGCGCACGGCAAGACCGACGCGGAATCGACCGAGCCGGCGGCGAACCACAAGCGGATCGACTACCCGAAACCCGACGGCGTCCTGACCTTCGACAAGACCTCCTCGGTCTTCCTGTCCAATACCAACCACGAGGAGGACCAGCCGGTGCATCTTCGCGTGAAGGACATGGGCCTGCAGAAGACCTCCGAGCACGACGTCTTCGCCGGCCTCTCGCAACGCTACTGCCCGGCCGCGGTCTACGAGTGGGTGGAGGAGGGCGCAAGCGCGCCGCGCTACCAGATCAACGCGCAGAACTGCGTCCACTGCAAGACCTGCGACATCAAGGATCCCAACGGCAACATCACCTGGACGGTGCCGCAGGGCGGCGAGGGGCCGGTGTATCAGACGATGTGAGGCGAGCGCCGCTCGTCGTTACGAACCGTTGTGGAGCCGGGTGCTGAGATTGCACTCGGACCTGTGCCGAAGGCGATGCAGATCGCTGCCCGTGGAAACACGGTGGGGAAGCGAAGGCGGGGCAAGAAGGGACGGTGCGGACATGGCGGGCGCACCGTGCCGCGCTGCCCATCTCCCGAGGCCTGACGCCCTGAGAACCTATCGCAATGCGGTCAGGAAGCGGGGACAGCCGGTCGGCCTACCACCGCCACCGGCGGCGCGTCCGACTCGCGCACCAGCGAGAAGCGCATCAGCACCGGCAGGTGATCCGAGGCGGTGGCTTCGAGCGTGCGCACCTCGCCCACCGCTACCGCGGGCGACACCAGAAGGTTGTCGATGGGAAGCCCGACCTTCGCCGCCGGCAGGAAGGGCAGCTGCAGCGCCATCCAGCTTGGGCCAACGCCGGAAACGACGCGCCAACCACCCGCTGCCGCCACGGCCTTCACCGCTGCGCTCCACGGCGTGGCGTTGAAGTCGCCGGCGAGAAGCGAAGGCTGGGCAAGGCCTGCGAGAACACCCGGCAGCCGATCGATCTGAACCCATTGCGGCCGCGGCCAGGGCCATTCCAGGTGCAGCGACGAGACGCCGACGAATTGTCCGTTGAAGTCGACGCTGCGAGTGATCAGCCCCTCCACCTTGCGGCACCGCTCGGTAGCCGGATCGGGCGAGAAGGGGCGGCGCGAGAGGATCGCCACCCCGTCGCGGTTCTCGGTGCCGCAATAGGCCTGGTAGGGGTAGGCCACCGAGAGATTGGCGAAGAGCGCCTGCCACTCGGTGTTCACCTCCTGCAGGGTCACGACGTCGGGCCGCGTGTCGGCGATGCGCTTGAGCGCCTCCGTCTTGTCGGCGGTGTCGTAGCGCAGGTTCATCTGCAGCAGCGTGTAGGCGCCAGCCGTGGCGAAGGCATCGTCGCGGGGGTCGCCGAGAAGCACCGGCAGCGACGTGCCGAAACCGAGCGCCGCCCCAAGAATCGCACTGAGGCCGGTCGCCCAGAAGCGGCGCGCGAACGCCAGCAGGCCGAGCACGACAAGTGCCGCGGCGAGATGCGCGCGAAAATGCGCGAGGCTGTCGAGAGCATGTTGGACGAAGCCGAACTCGCCAAGGACGACGGCGAGGATCGTGCACGCCACCATCAGCTGGAAGAGGCGCGTGACGAGACCGGGTGCCCGGCGCGGAGTCATGGACATGGACCCTACTGGAACGCCGTCTCGAAGAACGAGCGCAGCTTGCGCGAATGCAGCGTCTCGTGCGGCATCTCGGCGAGGCTCTCCATCGTGCGCATGCCGATTTCCAAATGCTGAGCGACCTGCCGCTTGTAGAACTCCGTCGCCATGCCCGGCAGCTTCAGCTCGCCGTGCAGCGGCTTGTCGGAGACGCAGAGCAGCGTGCCGTAGGGCACGCGGAATCGGTAGCCGTTGGCCGCGATCGTCGCCGATTCCATGTCGAGCGCGATGGCGCGCGACTTCGACAGGCGCTCCACCGGCTCCTTCTGGTCGCGCAGCTCCCAGTTGCGGTTGTCGATGGTCGCCACGGTGCCGGTGCGCATGATGCGCTTGAGATCGTAGCCCGAGAGGCCGGTGACGTCGGCCACCGCCTTTTCCAGCGCCACCTGCACCTCGGCCAGCGGCGGAATCGGGACCCAGACCGGCAGGTCGGCGTCGAGCACGTGGTCCTCGCGCACATAGGCGTGGGCGAGCACGTAGTCACCGAGCGCCTGCGTGTTGCGAAGGCCGGCGCAATGGCCGAGCATCAGCCAGGCGTGCGGGCGCAGCACCGCCACGTGGTCGGTGATCGTCTTGGCGTTGGAGGGGCCGACGCCGATATTGACCATCGTGATGCCGCTGCCGTCGGGCTTGGTCAGATGGTAGGCCGGCATCTGCGGCAGGCGCGGCGGGGCGACGCCGCTCTCGGGCGCCTGCGCGCCGCTCCGCGTCACGACGTTGCCGGGCTCCACGAAGCTCTCGTAACCCCGTCCGCCCTCGCTCATCATCTGCCGCGCCAGGATGCAGAACTCGTCGACGTAGAACTGGTAGTTGGTGAAGAGAACGAAGTTCTGGAAATGGCGCGGGCTGGTGGCCGTGTAGTGCGTCAGGCGCAGCAGCGAATAGTCGACGCGCTGCGCCGTGAAGGGCGCCAGCGGCATCGCCTCGCCGGGCTGCGGCTCGAAATTGCCGTTGACGATGCGGTCGTCCGTCGCCGCGAGATCGGGCACGTCGAAGACGTCGCGCAACGGCTTGTCCAGCCGCTCGGCGCGCGCGCCGTCGACATGGCTGCCCTCGGGCAGCGCGAAATGCAGCGGGATCGGCGTCTTCGACGGGCCGACATGGATGGGCCGCCCGTGATTGCGCAAGAGCTGCTCGAACTGCTCTCGGAGATAGGAGCCGAAGAGGTCGGGCCGCGTGATGGTGGTGGCGTAGTGGCCGGGCCCGGGCACGAAGCCGAAGGAGAGACGGGAATCGACCCGCGCATGGCCCATCGTCTGGATCGACACCTCCGGATAGAAGGCGCGGTAGCGATGCGTGGTGTCGCCCGAGCCCAGCACCGCGTCGAAGCGCTCGCGCAGAAACCCGACGGACCCGTCGTAGAGACGCGCGAGTTCCGCCACAGCCGCGCCGGCCTCCTCGAAGAGGCGGCCGGGTTCGGGCGTCTGCATGACGAGGTGGGGCGGCGTCGGTCGATGGGGAAGTTGGCTCATGGCCTTCAATACAGAAGCGCAAAGCCCTCGGGAATGACGACGGCGCGAAATTTGCGGCCGGCCGGCGAGGCTCAGTATCCCGCGGGGCGGGCGCAGACCGCGCCCTGGTCGTAGCACCCGGCGCTCGGGGCCCAAGGGGTCGGCGTGCGCGTCTCGGAATGGACGAGCGCGGCAAAGCCCAGCGCGAAGCCGGCCATCGTGGCGGTCATGATCGACAGTCGAAGAACCATGCGGCATTCCTCAAGGGAAGGTGACCGCCGAACCTTGCGCAGCGAAGCTGGACCCGGGCTGAAGCGCTGAGACGGCAACCAAGGGAGATCGTTCGCAGGTGCGGCGCGGCGGTCGGCGCCCTATCTGTCCCTCGACCGAAAGCGAAGGGGACACCATGCCGCAACAGACCCGACCGATCGAACTCCACTACTGGCCGACGCCGAACGGCTGGAAGGTGAGCATTCTCCTCGAGGAACTCGGCGTTCCCTACGAGGTCAAGCTCGTCAACATCGGTGCCGGCGACCAGTTCAAGCCGGACTTTCTGGCGATCGCGCCGAACAACCGGATGCCGGCGATCGTCGATCCCGAAGGGCCGGACGGCGAGCCGATCTCGGTCTTCGAGTCCGGCGCGATCCTTCAATATCTCGGGCGCAAGTTCGGACGCTTCTATCCAGCGGCCGAGCGCGAGCGTGTGGCGGTCGAGGAATGGTTGTTCTGGCAGGTGGGCGGCCTCGGGCCGATGGCCGGCCAGGCCCATCATTTCCGGCAATATGCGCCCGAGAAGATCGCCTACGGGATCGAGCGCTACACGAACGAGGTCAACCGCCTCTACGGCGTGATGAACCGCCGGCTGGAGGGGCGCGACTTCCTCGCCGGCGACTATTCGATCGCCGACATGGCCGCGATCGGCTGGATCGTGCCGCATGCCAACCAGGGGCAGACCCTCGACGACTTCCCGCATCTGAAGCGCTGGTTCGAGACGATGAACGCGCGCCCCGCGGTGGAGCGGGGGCTGGCGGTCGGCAAGGCCGAGCGCGAGAAGCTGCAACTGGCGAACGACAAGGCCGCGCAGAGCGTCCTGTTCGGTCAGAAGGCGCGCTGACGCCGCCCTTTGCCGAAGGGTGATGAACGACAAACGGAAGAAAGCCGCGCGGCCTGCCGCGCGGCTTTCTTCGTCGAAGGTGGCTACCGGTGGACGAAGCCTGCAGCCGGTATGACGGAGGCATGGAGGGGAGGCGGGTGCGGCAGGGCCGAAGCCCTGCCGCACGTATCATGTCTTAGAAGTTGCGCTGGAAGCGCAGGAAGCCGGAGACCTGATCGGTCTCGCCGACCGGGCCGCCGAAATCGACGTTCTTGTACGAGACTTCACCCAGCGTCGCGAAGTTGTTCGTGATCTGGTAGCCGACGTTCAGGACGCCGGCGTAGTACTCGCCGCTGTCGATCGTCGTGATGCCCGTGCGGCGGTTGAGCAGCGAGACGTCGAAGGTCTCGCCGTACTGGCCGGACACGGCCAGACCGAGCTTGCCGAAGGCCTGCGCGTAGCCCGCACCAGCGGCCCACTCGAGGGTGATCGGAACGCCGCCCGTGGTGAACTGCGAGGCCGAGATCGAGGTGACCGAGTTGATGCCGGTGATGCCGGCGTAGATCGTCGGGTCGAAGGCGTAGTGACCTTCGATCTTCAGCTGCGACTTCGGCGCGATGAGGTCCTTGAGGAGCACGCCGCCCTTCAGCGCGAAGGCGTCGTTGTCGCCGTCCTGAAGGCGCGTCGGGTAGGCGCCGAAGAGGTTGATCGCAACGCCGTTCAGCGTGACCGAGTTGAGGTCTTCGCGGTTGAACGTCTCGTCGTAGACGCCGGAGATGTAGGCACCGCCCCAGGCACCCGAATAGACCAGCTTGGCGTGCACGTCGGGAACGACGTCGCCCGTGCCGTCGTCTTCGGCGCCGATCGTGGCCGAGAAGCCGCCGGCGGCGAAGGTGTAGGACACCTGGTTGGTGTTGATGTCGCCGACCACGAGATCGGTGTCGGTCAGCAGGCCGTCTTCCAGGCCGCCGATGCCCGACGACCACAGCGTGTCGCGGTAACCCATGAGCAGGCCGCCCAGCTGGATGTAGGCCTGGTCGATGTTGACGCCGTTGTTGGCGCCGCCGGTGTTGGTGGCCTGGAGGCGAGCGAAGGCGCGCAGGGTGCCGAGCTCGGTCTCTTCGCGGGCGTCGAAGTTGAGGCGGGCGCGGACGCGGCTCGCGACCTGGTAGTCGTCGCCTTCGAAGTTGATGATCGGGTCGCCGGCGACGTTCACCTGGAAGCGGACGTAACCGCCGACGCTCAGGCAGGTCTCGGTGCCGGGGATGTAGTAGAAGCCCTTGCCGTACACGTCGCAGACGCGGACGTAGTCGACGGGCTCGGGCTCGGCCATGACGACCGCGTCAGCCGCACGAGCGCCGGAAACTGCAACGAGGGCTGCAGCGGAGCCGAGAAGGAGGCTCTTGATGTTCATTTGATCTCCAGTCAACAATGACAGCAAGCCCTTGTTTCCGGGCTCTATATACTGTTGGCGAAAGCTTAGACACGATGCGAAAGCCCTCGGAGACAGGCTTAGCATGCGGCTATGTCGCAAAACATGGGAAAGAAGCGAGGCGTCCTGCACTGTGGCTATCTGGTTGCTTGTTGTTGCGTCAAAAACACAAGGTAGCCTTGTCATATTTCTGCATCAATCCAAGCACATCTCATGCGGCACCGCAGCATCGTTCGATTGCCGCATCATCGTCGCCGCCGGCTTCACGGCAGGCGAGACACCGGTCGAGGTGATCGCGAAGCGGCACCCGCCCAGGATTGGGCGTGGCGCGCGAGCACGTCCACCGCTCGAGGCGGCCTCCCGTCCTATGTCCAGGCGCGAGGGGTGTCTGAGAGAACGGGCTGGTCCGGGATGCGACGCGCGTCGAGCTTTTCGTCGGGCCAACGTCGCCTGTCAGCGGGTCCAGGTCCGGGTCTGGCAGAACACCTTGGCCACGCATCCCGTCAGCTTCAAGATGTTGCCGCTGACCTCCGCCCGTCCCTCGTAGGTCTTGTCGTTCGACGGGTCGACGACGCTGCCCGTGTAACGCCCGCCCGTGCCCGAGACCCGCCCGAGCGACTTGCCCTTGTAGCGGCCGGTGTCGACCGTCGCGCAGAAGGCCGTCCCGCAGGCGGAATAGGTCACCGTCTCGCCGTTCTCGACGCGCCACGTTCCCAGGATCGGCTCGGCCGCGGAGGCGGCGGACACCAGGAAGAGCGGCGCGCAGAGGGCGAGGGCAGAGCGACGAAGCATGGCAAGGCGTCCGGCAGGAGAGGTGATCCCCTGCCTTCGGCGATCGGAACGCAGCGGTCAACTGGCAAACGCCGATCAGACGCGCGCGGCCCGCACTGGCATCTCGTCCCCGAGTGCGCCTGCGGGCTTGGGCGCACCGGCGCGATGATCGCCCACCGCACGGCAGGTCCGTTTCGCGCCCACGGTCGCGGCGCGGGGCCGCCGTGCCGATGCGCGGCGACCATCCTTCGCTCGCTCAGACCCGGCGCATTTCCTGCGAGCGGCAGATGAGGCCGCCGAGGATGCAGCCGGAGACCGACAGCATGTCGCCCTCCAGCTTGCCCTTGCCGGTGAACTCCTTGCCGCCGCGCGTGTAGTCGGTCACCGTTCCCGCGTAGGCGCCCGCGCCCGCCGCCTTCAGGCGCCCGAAGGTCTTGCCCTTGTTCGGGCCGTTCACGTAGGTCAGGCAGAATTCGGGGCCGCAGGGCGCGATCGCCGCGTTGTTGCCCGAGGGCATGCGCCACGTTCCCTCGATCGGGTCGGCGAGGGCCGGCCCCGCCAGCATCGCCGCCGCGGCGGCCAAGATCCATCCTGCCTTGCGCATGTCGTCATCCTCCCGAATCGGGTCCGTTCGCCTCTGATCGCGCGATACCGGTTGCCCTTCCGCAAACGTAAGGGGAATGCGGCACGCGCTCAAGCGGCGCGCCCGCGAGATCGGCACCCCTACGCCTCTCGCGGGTGGGGAGGGCTCATGGCAAACAACGCGTCAACGCATGCGAGCGGTCCCGGCAAGTCCAGATCTGCGGCAAGGATGCAACACTCGGCGAGCCGCAAGAGAATGACTGTATTTAACTCAAATTAGCCAAGATCTTTAGCGGTCCGTTCAAGTGGCGATGGCATCTTGCTGTCAGAGCCCGGGCAGGTGGGCGATGGAGATAGGGTCATGGCACGCTTCGACTGGCAGGATGGAGACTTCGGCACCGCGCTCGGCACGTCGGCGCCGATCGGCGAGACGTTGTTCGCGATGGGGCTGCGTCATGCCGCCGGCCGCGACGGCGCGATCGATCTCGTCTCCGCCCACATGTACTTCAATCTCGCCGACCAGATGGGCGTCGAGGATGCCGCCCGTCACCGCTTCCAGGCGGCCGAAGCGATGACCAAGGCCGAGATCGGACGCGCCCTCCGCTCCGCCCGCACCTGGCTCGCCACCAACTGACGCTCTTCAAGCGCCCGCGAGATCACGGAGCGAGCCCGCCAGGGCCTGCGCGAAGAGGTCCATCTCCCGGTCGCGCCCCACCGTCACGCGGATCAGCCGATCCAGCGGCGCGACGCCGGGCATGCGGATGAAGACGCCGCGCGCGAGCACGCCGTCCAGCACCGCGCGCGCGAAGGCGCCGTCCCGCCCGCAGTCGATCGCAACGAAGTTGGTGGCCGAGGGCAGGGGCGTCAGCCCGTTCTCGCGGGCGATCTCCGCCAGCCGGTCGCGCGCCGCCGCGATGCGGCCCACCGTCTCACTCAGAAACCCCTGGTCGCCCAGCGCTGCGAGCGCTCCGGCCTGCGCCATGCGCGACACCCCGAAATGGTTGCGCACCTTGTCGAAATGGCGGGTCGTCTCGGGCGTGCCCACCGCATAGGCGACGCGCACGCCAGCCATGCCGTAGGCCTTGGAGAAGGTGCGAAAGCGCAGGACCTTGGGGTCGAGGCGCGACATCTCCGGCAGGGCCTCAGCCGGCGCGAGATCGGCGTAGGCCTCGTCGAGCACGAGGATCGAGCCATCCGGCACACCCTCCATCAGCCGCTCCACCGTCTGCCGATCGTGCCGGGAGCCCGTCGGATTGTCGGGATTGGCGAAGTAGATCAACTTCGGCCGGATCTCCTGCGCCCGCGCCGCCAGCGCCTCCGGGTCTTCGCGGTCGTCCCGGTAGGGCACGAAATCCAGCCGGCCGCCGCGTCCGTTCACATGGTAGTTGAAGGTCGGGTAGGCGCCGAGCGAGGTGACCACGGCGTCGCCGGGATCGATCGTCAGCTGCACGAGCAGCCCCAGCAGCCCGTCGATGCCTTCGCCGACCACGATGTTTTCGGGTGTCAGACCGTGATGCGCGGCGATCGCCGCCTTCAGGTCGTGATGCTCGGGGTCGCCATAGGCCCAGCTTTCGGCGGCGGCGCGGGCCATCGCCTCGGCGACCTTCGGCGAGGGGCCGAAGACGCTCTCGTTGGCGCCGAGCCGCGCCACGAACGGGCGGCCGAACCGGCGCTCCAGCGCCTCCGGCCCGACGAAGGGCACGGTGGCGGGAAGAGCGAGCGCACGGGGCGTGAAGGGCATGACGGCCTCAGGCGGTTCGGGACATCGAGCGCCGTCATAGAGCCTTTCGGCCTCCCGCGAAACGGCGGCTTTCAGTCCGCGTCCGCCACGGCCGCGATCATCGCCTTCGTCACGGACTGGCGCACCGTGCCGTAGTCCGCCCACGGGTCGGGCTCGCCGAGGCGCTCGATCACCCGGTCGGGCGTGAAGCCGTTGGCCCGATCGAGAGTTTCCAGCTCTTCCCAGGAGACGGGCACCGCCACCGGGCAGCCGGCGCGGGCGCGTGTCGAATAGGGCGCGATCGCCGTCTGCGCCCGGCCGTTGCGCATCCAGTCGATGAAGATGCGGCCTTCGCGCTTGGCCTTCGACATCACGGCGACGAAGCGGTCGGGGTCGCTTGCCGCCACGCGGTTCGCGAGCCCCCGCGCGAAGGCCGCGACCCCCTCCACGTCGCGTCGCCGGTCGAGCGGCACCACGACATGGACGCCCTTGCCGCCGGTCACCATCGGCCAGCTGCGCAGGCCCAGCGTGTCGAGGGCGTCGCGCATCAGCACGGCGGCGGAGCGAACGTCGGCGAAACCCAGCGCCTCGTCGGGGTCGAGATCGAAGACGAGCCGGTCGGGCCGATCCTGCGAGGCGTTGTGGGCGCCCCAGACATGGAACTCCACGGCGCCCATCTGCACCGCTGCGATGAGGCTGCCGGCATCCGCCAGGCTCATGTAGGTGGCATTCTCGCCGCGCTTCTCCTCGACCTCCACCGAGCCGAGTGCCTCGGGAAAGCCCTCGCCGGCATGCTTCTGGAAGAAGCGCTGTGCGGATGGCCCGCCGGGGCAGCGCAGGATCGACAGCGGTCGCTCGCCGGCATGGGCGAGAAGCCGCGGCGCGACGATCTCGTAGTAGCGCCCGAGATCTCCCTTCGTGAGATGCAGGTCCTCGAAGAGCACGCGGCCAGGGTGAGTGAGGCGCACGCCCGCGATTTCGATCGGATCGTCGCCCTCTTCCTCGCGCCGTCCGGCCGTTTCGCCGCCATTCGCCGGGGCCTCGCCTTTCGTGGGCTTGGCGGGTTTCGATCCGCCGTCCTTCGATCGGCTGCGCTTGGCGCCCACGCTCGACGCCGCGCCATCGTCATCGCTGGTGTCCGCCTTCGTCTCGTCCACCACCTCGTCCGCCGGCTTGTCTTCGCGCAGGCCCTGGAACGCCCCGTGGCGGATCTGCCCGTCTGCCGTGAACTCGGCGAAATCGACCTCCGCAACGAGGTCCGGCGTCACGAAGCGCGCCGTGCGCCGGATCGGGCCGGGCAGGGGGGCGTCGAAGGGCGAGGTCTTGCGCGCGAGGCGCTCGAAGCGCGCGGCGAGGTCCTGCATCGTCTCGTCGTCGAAGCCGGTGCCGACCCGGCCACAATAGCGAAGGCCGTCGCCCTCCCGCACGCCGACGAGCAGCGAGGCGAAGGCGCGGCCCTTCTTGTCGGAACTCGCGAAGCCGCCGATGACGAATTCCTGGCGCCGGGTGCATTTGGTCTTCTGCCAGTCGCCGTTGCGATCGCCCGCATAGGGCGCGTCGGCGCGCTTGGAAACGATGCCCTCCTCGCCCGCCTTGCAGATGCCCGCGAAGACCTTGGGCCCGTGCCCGCGCACGTGATCGCTGTACTGGAGCGGGGTGCCCTCCGCCGCGCCGACGAGGGCGCGGAGCTTCTCCTTGCGGGTCATCAGCGGCTCGCCGGTGAGATCCTCCCCGTCGAGATGCAGGAGATCGAAGCAGAAGCAGGAGAGCTCGCCTCCTTCCTTCAGCGCCGCCTGTAGCGAGGAGAAGTCGCTCCGACCGTCCTTGTCGAAGGCCACCACCTCGCCGTCGATCAGCGCGCTGCGGCAGCCGAGCGCCAGCGCCGCCTCCGGCAGACGGCCGAACCGGTCGGTCCAGTCGAGTTCGTTGCGGGTGTAGAGCCGCGTCCGGCCGTCGCCGATCGCGATGAGGACGCGGTAGCCGTCGTATTTCACCTCGTGCAGCCAGTCGTCGCCGGCCGGCGCCTCGTCCACGAGGCGGGCGAGCTGCAGCGGGCGAAAGGCCGGCATGGCGTCGGCGCGTCCGCTCCGACGACGGGGGGAGGGCGTCTCGCCGTCCGACGCCTTGGGGTCCCGCGCCTTCTTGTGCGGCGCGGCCTTGTGGGTCACCGGCACGACCTTCGGGGCCTTCTTCCCCGTCGGCCGCTTCCAGGTCTCGTCGCCGGCCGCGATCGCCGCCATGTCGCGGCCCGTCTTGGCGCTGCGGTCGGCCGCGAGAAAATCCTCGCCGATCCGCACCTCCCCGTCCTTCTCCTTGATCAGCAGCCAGTTCTCGCGCTTCTCCTTAGGCCGAGGCTTCATGCGGATCAGCGCCCAGCGTCCCCGCATCTTCTCGCCGTGCAGGATCATCTTGAGATTGCCGTCGGCCAGGCCCCTCTCGGCGTCGCCCTCCGGCTCCCATGTGCCGCGGTCCCAGACCATCACGGTGCCGCCGCCATACTCTCCCGCGGGGATCGTGCCCTCGAAGTCGCCGTAGTCCATCGGGTGGTCTTCGGTGCGCACCGCCAGCCGCTTGTCGGCGGGGTCGAGGCTCGGCCCGCGCGTCACCGCCCAGCTCTTGAGAACGCCCTCCCATTCCACGCGGAAGTCGTAGTGCAGGCGCGTCGCGTCGTGTTTCTGCACCACGAAGGCGAGACCTTCGGCGCTGGCCGCGCCGCCGGAGGGCTCGCTGGTGCGCGCGAAGTCGCGCTTCTGGCGGTAGCTCTCGAGGAGGGTTTCGGCCTTGCTCGCCATCGCTCCCTCAGGCGCTCTTGCGCTTCGGCGCGGCCTTCTTCGCCGGTGCCTTTCTGGCGGGAGCCTTCGCGGTTGCCTTGCGACGCGGCTTCTCGTCCTCGTCGTCCGCGTCGTCGTCCTCCTCGTCCTCCGCCCCGCCCTTGGCGCCTTCCAGGCTCTTCTTCAGGCTGGCCATGAGGTCGATGACGTTGGACTTGCCGCCCTTCGTCGGCGCCTCGTCGGCGCCGTCATCGTCGGGGTCGGAGACGCTCCCGGTCTTGCGCTTTTCCTCGATCAGGGCCTTCAGCGCGGCGGTGTAGTGGTTCTTGTAGGTCTCGGCCTTGAAGGCGCTCGACTTCTTGGCGATCAGCGCGCGGGCGACGTCGAGAAGGTCGTCCTCGGTCTTGCCCTCCTCGATGTCGGAGAAGAGATCGTCGGCCTTCTGGATCTCCTCGGCGTAGTGCAGCGTCTCCAAGAGCAGCCCGGTGCCGCAGGGGCGCAGCGCCACGAGATATTCCTTGCCGCGCATCGTCAGCTGCCCGAGCCCGCTCTTCTTCGACTGGCGCAGCGCGTCGCGCACCACGCGAAAGGCGTCTTCGGCCAGCTCGTCCTGCGGCACGACGTAATAGGGCTTGTCGTAGTAGAGCGGCGAGATCTCGCTCTGGTCGACGAACTGCACGAGTTCCAGCGTCTTGCGCGTCTCGAGCTTGACGTCCTCCATCTCCTCGTCGGTGAGGAGCACGTAGTTGCCCTTGGAGACCTCGAACCCTTTGACGATGTCCTCCTTCTTCACCGGGCCGATGCCCGGCGCCACCTTCTCGTAGCGGATGCGCTTGCCCGACTCCTTGTGGATCTGGTGAAAGGCGATCGTCGCGCCCGACTTGGTCGCAGCAAAGATCTCCACGGGGATCGACACCAGCGAGAGGCGGATCTGGCCTTTCCAGACGGGACGGCGGGCCATGGCGATGCTCCTGCGACGCGCACACCCCGGGGGCGCGTGGACTCGGGCAACGCCGATCCCGACCCGCCGTTCCCGCATCGGCTCGATTCAGAAACCCTTGGATAAACGAGGGCTTGAGTCCGGCGGGGGTTGAAGCTTGGGGCCGCGATCCCCAGCCTCCGCGGCGAGGCCGCCATCACCCGGCATCGCCCGAAGGACCGCCATGATCCGTTTCCTCCACACCGCCGACTGGCAGATCGGCAAGCCCTTCGGCGGCTACGGCGACGACAAGCGGGGTGAACTGCGCGCGGAACGGTTCCGGGCCGTGGAGCGCCTCGCCGCGCTGGCGACCGAGCGCGAGGCCGCCTTCGTGCTGGTCGCCGGCGACGCCTTCGATGCCAACACCGTGTCCGAGCGCGAGATCCAGCGGACGCTCGACGCGATGGCCGGCTTTCGCGGCCCCTGGATCCTGCTGCCCGGCAATCACGACGCCGCGCTCAGCGTCTCCGTCTGGACGCGGCTCGCCCGCATGCGGCGCGAATGCGAGATCGTCGTCGCCGACCGGCCGGAGCCGATCGCGCTTCTGGGTGGCGAGGCGGTGGTGCTGCCGGCGCCCCTCACGCGCCGCCACGAGGGCGCCGACCTCACCGCCTGGTTCGACCATGCCGAGACCCCGCCGCGCGCCTTTCGCATCGGCCTCGCCCACGGCTCGGTCGCCAACCGGCTGCCCGAGAAGGCCGAGAGCGGCAATCCGATCGCCGACGACCGCGCCGCCCGCGCCCGGCTCGACTATCTGGCGCTCGGCGACTGGCACGGCTTCCTCGCCATAGCCGAGCGCACCGTCTATGCCGGCACGCCCGAGCCCGATCGCTACCCCGCCAACGAGCCGGGCTTCGCGGCGCTGGTGGAGATCGACGCCCCCGGCGCCGCCCCCCGCGTCGAGCGTGTGGCCACCGCGCGCTATCGCTGGCGCGCCCTCTCCCTGCGTCTGCAGGGCGACATCGCCGCACTCGACGACGCGCTCGCCGCGCTGCCGGCGCCGCGCGACACGCTGGTCGATCTGACGCTCACGGGCAGCCTTGCGCTGCGCGACCGCGTGGCGCTGCAGGCGCGGCTCGACGAGTGGGACGCGCGGCTCTTCGACCTGCGCATTCGCGACGCCGATCTCCTCGACGAGCCCGACGAGGAGGATCTGGACCGGATCGACCTCGCCGGCTTCGTGCGCGTGGCGGTGGAGCGCCTGCGCGAGAAGGCCGCCGATCCCGCCGATCCCGAGCGCGAAGCGGCGGCGATGGCGCTGCGCATCGCCTACGTCGAACACGCCCGGCTCGCCGGCGGCGAGGGCTGACCCCGATGTATCTGAAATCCCTCGCCGTGCGTGATCTCGCCGGCACCGTCTCGGCCGAGATCCTCGACTTCGACCGCGGCCTCAACGTCGTCGTCGGCGACAACGAGGCCGGCAAGTCGACGCTGCTCGCCGCCCTGCGCGCCGCCTTCTTCCAGAAGCACCGCGCCACCGGCGAGGCCGCTAAGGCGCTCGCCCCCTACGGGCGGCAGGTGCGGCCCGAGGTCGCCGTCGAGTTCGAACTGAACGGCACCGCCTATTCGCTCAAGAAGGCCTTCCTCCAGCGGCCCGACGCCGAACTCGCCTGGGCCGGCGGCCGGCTGGCGGGAGACGCGGTGGAGGAGCGGCTGGCCGAACTGTTCCGCTTTTCGCATCCCGGCCGGGGCGAATCCAAGCTCGGCGAGCATCAGGGCGCCTTCGGCCTTCTCTGGGTCGAGCAGGGTCGCTCGCCGCATGGGCTCGATCTCGGTGTCGGCAAGGACGCCGTCACCGCCTCGCTGGAAGGCGAGGTCGGCGTGATCCTCGGTGGCGAGCGCGGCCGGGCGCTGCTGGCGGCCTCGAAGGCGCTGCAGGACCGCTTCTTCACCAACACGCTGCGGCCGAAATCCGATTCGCCGCTGAAGATCGCCGAGGACGAACTCGAGACGCTGCGCCGCGACCGCGCGGAGGCGGAGGACGCCCATCGCCACGACGAGGAGCGGCTGGAGAAGCTCGCGCGGCGCCGCGAGATCCTCGCCGGCTATGAGCGCGACGACGCGGTGGCGGCGGCCGAGCGCGCGCTCGAAGTCGCCGAAGAGCGCGCCCGCGCGGTCGCCGGCCGGGAGCGCGATCTCGTCGAGGCCGAGCGCGAACTGGCGCTCGCCACGAACCGACGCGACACGGCGGGCGAGCGCGTGGCGCAGCGCCGGCGGCTGGCGGAGGCCGCGGACCGGGCGGCGGACGCGCAGACGAAGGCCGCCACCGCGCTCGCCGAGATCGCCGCCGACGCCGCCGGCGGGGAGGCCGGCATCGAGCGGCTGGAGGCGGCCCGCGCCGAGGCGCTGCAGGCGCTGGCCGCCGCCGAGCGCGACGACGAGCGCGCCGTCGCCGCGACCGAGCGACGGCGCCTCGCCGACGAGATCGCCCGCGTCGAAGGGCGGGTCTGTGAGGCGCGGGAGGTCGAGATGGCGCTCGCCGCCCTTCGCGCCGAGGCCGCCGCGCAGCCTTTCGACCCCAAGGCGCTGAAGACCCTCGAAGCGCTGGAGGCCGATCGCCGCGCCGCCTCGGCGGCCGTCGCCGCCACTGCGCCGACGATCCGCTTCGAGCCGGAGGGCGGAGCGTCGGTCACCGACGACGCCGGGCGGACGCTCGCGTCCGGGGAGCCGCTCGCCGTGGCCTCGCCCCGGCGTTTCCATCTCGAAGGCTTCGGCTGGATCGGCGTCGATCCCGGTCCCGGCGCGGCGGAACTCGCGGGCCGCCAGCGCGCCGCCGAGGATGCGATGCGCGCCGGCCTCGCCAAGGCCCGCGTCGCCTCGCTCGACGAGGCCCGGCGCCTCGCCGCCCGCGCCGAGGAGCGGCGGATGGAGGCAGGCTCGCTGACGGCGCGACTTCAGGCCATCCTGCCCGAAGGCCTCGCGTCGGCGGGCGAGGCGCTGGCCGCCTCGCGCGCCACGCTCGAAGCACTGCCGGCGGCGGACGAGGGCGCCGCCGACGCCGACGCCGATGCGAAGGCGCTGCGGGCCCGCCGACGCGCCGCGCAGGAGCGCGCCGAAGAGGCGGCCCGTTTGCTGGAGGCCGCCCGCCGCGCCGCCGCCGCGCTCGCCTCGCGCCGCGCCGGGCTGGAGGCCGATGCACGCCACCGCGCGGAGGAGGCGGATCGCCTGCGCGCCGAACTCGGGGATGCCGAAGCTCGGCGTGCCGCGGCTGCGCTCGCCGAGGACCTCTCCGCCACGGAACTCGACCGCGCGGCCAAGGAGGCGGTGGCGCAGACACGCCGCGCCGCGCTCGGCGGCGCCGACCCGGACGGCGCGGCGCGCGCGCTGGCCGGATCGAAGCGCGCGCTGGAGGAACTCAACCGCACGGTGCGGGCGCTGCGCGACGAGATCATCGCGCTCGAGACCGAACTCGGCGTGCGCGGTGCCGCGCAGCTCGGCGAAACCCTGTCGCGCTTGCGCGACGAGATCGAGGCCGCCGAGCCGCGCGTCGCGCGCCTGACGCTGGAGGCGGGGGCCGCCAAGCTCCTGCACGCGACGCTCATCGCCGCCCAGCGCGAGGCGCGCGAGCACTGGCTCGGGCCGATCAAGGCGCAGGTCGCGCCCTATCTGCGCATCATCCATCCCGAGAGCGAGATCGAGCTGGACGAGACGACGCTGGAGATCCGCAGCCTGCACCGGCGCGGCGTCGAGGAGGAGTTCCGGCGCCTGTCCTCGGGCGCGCGCGAGCAGGTGGCCGTGGTCACGCGTCTGGCGCTCGCCAACGTCCTGAAACGCGGCGGGCATCCCGCGGCGGTGATCCTCGACGACGCGCTCGTCAACACCGACGAGGTGCGCCTCGGGCGCATGCACGAGGTGCTGCGCCAGGCGGCCGAGGGCCTGCAGATCATCGTGCTCACCTGCCGCGAGCGCGACTTCCGCCATCTCGGCGGCCGGACCTTCCGCCTGTAGCCCCCACGAAAAAAGGGGCCGCCACCGGCGACCCCTTTTTCGACAAAGCATGAGTTGAGCGATCAGGCCGCCTTCTTGGTGCCGATCAGCTTGCGGTTGATCAGGAGCTCGGCGATCTGCACGGCGTTGAGCGCCGCGCCCTTGCGCAGGTTGTCGGCGACGATCCAAAGGTTGAGGCCGTTCTCGATCGTCTGGTCCTCGCGGATGCGGCTGATGTAGGTCGCGTCCTCGCCGGCCGTCTCGATCGGCGTGATGTAGCCGCCGTCCTCGTGCTTGTCGACGACGAGGCAGCCCGGCGCCTGGCGCAGGATGGCGCGCGCCTCGTCGGCCGTGATCGGGTTTTCGAACTCGATGTTGACGCTCTCGGAATGGCCGATGAACACGGGCACCCGCACCGCCGTGCAGGTCACCTTGATCTTCGGGTCGAGCATCTTCTTGGTCTCGACCATCACCTTCCATTCCTCCTTCGTCGAGCCGTCTTCCATGAAGACGTCGATATGGGGAATGACGTTGAAGGCGATGCGCTTGGTGAACTTCTTGTTGGTCGTCGGATCGGCCACGAACACGGCGCGCGACTGCTGGAACAGCTCGTCCATGCCGTCCTTGCCGGCGCCCGAGACCGATTGGTAGGTCGAGACGACGACGCGCCGGATCGTGGCGTGGTCGTGCAGGGGCTTCAGCGTCACCACGAGCTGCGCGGTGGAGCAGTTGGGGTTGGCAATGATGTTCTTGCGCGTGAAGCCCGCCACCGCGTCGGCATTCACCTCCGGCACGATCAGCGGCACGTCCTGGTCGTAGCGGAAGGCCGAGGAGTTATCGATGACGACGCAGCCCTTGGCGGCGATCTTCGGGGCCCATTCCAGCGCCACCGAACCGCCCGCCGACATCAGGCAGATGTCGGTGCCCGCGAAGTCGTAGGTCTCGAGCGCCTTCACCTTCAGCGTCTTGTCGCCGAACGAGACCTCGGTGCCCTGAGAGCGGCGCGACGCGATTGCCACGACCTCGTCGGCGGGAAACCCGCGCTCCTCGAGGATGTTGAGCATCTCGCGGCCGACATTGCCCGTCGCGCCGACGATCGCAACCTTGTAACCCATGGTGTGACCCTGTCCTTCGCCCCCCGCGACCTCGTCATGCGCTCGGAACCCCGTCCCGGGGGAGCGCGGGACGAGGGATCAGATAATCGCAGTTTTGGTGGTGGAGCGCGTGAACATGGGAACGCGATATGCGCCCGCGCGGCCCGGGAGTCAATCGGGCCAGAGCCGGGGTCGCCAGGGCGGAGGGTTCGTGCCGCCGATGAGCCAAAAGGCCCCATGAACGAAAAGACCGGCCACCTTTCGGTGCCGGTCCTCGTCGCATCACGTCGTCGGTGCGTCGTCTCAGACGCGGCGGTCCGGGTAGCTGTTGGCCGCCACGGTGCCGTTGCGGCGCGCGCTGCGCTCGGCGAACTTCTTCGTCACCCAACCAACGAACAGGGCCTTGATGATACCGCGGATCATGATCGTCTCTCCGATTGCTCTCTGCCAGCAACAAGGATCGAGACGACCGCGAGTTCCCCCGTTCACGCAAAAGCGAGGCGAGGGGGCGAGATTGTGGCCGAACCGCGGCGAATGATGCTTTCCATTTCGTTGAAAACCGTTAGCGTCCGGGTTGTGCCACCAAGGCACGATGCTGCCCTACGCATGGCAGACCGGGAGGGAAAGAGTGGCGAGCTATCAGCACAGTGCGGCAGGGGAACCGGCCAGGACCCCGATGACGAAACGGGAGAGGAAGGTGATCATCGCCTCCTCGCTCGGCACCGTCTTCGAGTGGTACGACTTCTATCTCTACGGGACGCTCGCGACGATCATCGGTCGTCAGTTCTTCTCGCAGTTTCCGCCGGCCACGCAGGCGATCTTCGCGCTGCTCACCTTCGCCGCCGGCTTCCTCGTGCGCCCGTTCGGCGCGCTCGTCTTCGGCCGCCTGGGTGATCTCGTCGGCCGCAAGTACACGTTCCTCCTGACGATCTTGATCATGGGCCTGTCGACCTTCGCGGTCGGCCTGCTGCCGAGCTACGACCAGATCGGTGTCGCCGCGCCCATCATCCTCGTGCTCCTGCGCATGGCGCAGGGTCTGGCCCTCGGCGGCGAATACGGCGGCGCAGTGGTCTACGTGGCCGAGCATTCGCCGCGCAACCGCCGCGGCTTCTACACGGCCTGGATCCAGACGACCGCCACGATGGGTCTGCTCCTGTCGCTCGCCGTCATCGTGACGCTGCGCCTCAACCTCGGCGAGGACGCCTTCCAGACCTCGCAGCCGCTCTTCCTCGGCCTCGAGGGCGGCTGGCGCATTCCCTTCCTCCTGTCGATCGTGCTCCTCATCATCTCGACCTACATCCGCCTGCAGATGCACGAATCGCCGATCTTCCAGAAGATGAAGGAGGAGGGCACCCAGTCCAAGGCGCCGCTCTCCGAAGCCTTCGGCAACTGGAAGAACGGCAAGATCGTGCTGATCGCGCTGTTCGGCCTCGTCATCGGTCAGGCTGTCGTCTGGTACACCGGGCAGTTCTACGCGCTGTTCTTCCTCCAGACAGTGCTGAAGATCGATCTTCTGACGGCGAACGTCCTCATCGCCTGGGCGCTGATCATCGCGACGCCCGGCTTCCTGATCTTCGGCAGCCTGTCGGACCGGATCGGGCGAAAGCCCGTGATCCTGGCAGGCTGCCTGCTGGCCGCGCTGACCTACTTCCCGCTCTTCGGGGCGCTCACCTCGGCCGCCAACCCGACCTACTCGAACGCCATCGAAACGGTGCGCGCCGAAGTGGTGGCCGACCCCGCGACCTGCGGATCGCTCTTCGATCCGGTGAGCATCCGGGTCTTCACCAGCCCCTGCGACGTGATGCGCCGGACCATGTCGCAGCAGGCCTATCGCTACACGCAGACCTCGGCGCCGGCCGGGACCCCTGCCCAGCTCGTCGTCAACGGCGGCACGCCGATCGCCTTCACCGACGCGGCCGGCTTCACTGCCGCGCTCGGCCCCGCCATGGTGGCGGCCGGCTATCCGTCGGCCACCGATCCGGCCAAGGTCAAGATCGATGGGTTCTTCTCGGCGCTCGGCAACGGGCAGGCGCTGAAGGTCATCGCGATCCTGACGATCATGGTCGTCTACGTCACCATCGTCTACGGTCCGATCGCAGCCGCGTTGGTGGAGTTCTTCCCGACCCGCATCCGCTACACCGCCATGTCGCTGCCCTACCATATCGGCAACGGCTGGTTCGGCGGCCTGCTGCCGGCGACCTCCTTCGCGATCGTCGCCTCCACCGGCGATATCTTCGCGGGCCTCTGGTACCCGGTGATCTTCGCGCTGCTGACCGTCGTGATCGGCGTCATCTTCGTGCGTGAGAAGAAGGGCGTCGACCTCGCGGACTGAACGGGACCGAGCGGTCCCCTCGTCAAGAAAAGGGCCCCGGCGGCGACGCCGGGGCCCTTTTCGTTGGAACCCGCAAAGGAGGAGAGGGTCAGGCCGCAAGCGTACCGCGCAGCGCCGCGGCCACCGCGTCGCCCATCTCGGTGGTGCCCACCTGCCGGCAGCCGGGCGCCATGATGTCACCGGTGCGCGTGCCCGCTTCGAGCACGCCGGCGATCGCCGCCTCCAGCGCGTCGGCCTCGCGCGTCATCGCGAAGGAGTAGCGCAGCATCATCGCGAAGGAGGCGATCATCGCGATCGGGTTGGCGATACCCTTTCCGGCGATGTCGGGCGCCGAGCCGTGCACGGGCTCGTAGAGCGCCTTGCGCGTGCCGGTCGCCGCATCCACCGCGCCGAGCGAGGCGGAGGGCAGCATGCCGAGCGAACCCGTCAGCATCGCCGCGATGTCGGAGAGCATGTCGCCGAAGAGATTGTCGGTGACGATGACGTCGAACTGCTTGGGCGCGCGCACCAGCTGCATGCCGCCGGCGTCCGCCAGCATGTGTTCGAGCCGCACGTCCGGATATTCGTCGCGCCCGATCCGGCTGACCACCTCGTTCCAGAGAACGCCCGTCTTCATGACGTTGCGCTTCTCCATCGAGGTGACCTTGCCGTGGCGGGTGCGGGCGGCCTCGAAGGCGGCGCGGGCGATGCGCTCGATCTCGTAGGTCTCGTAGACCTGCGTGTCGACGCCGCGCTTCTGGCCGTTTCCGAGATCGACGATCTCCTTCGGCGAGCCGAAATAGACGCCGCCGGTGAGTTCGCGCACGATGAGGATGTCGAGCCCGTCCACCAGCTCGCGCTTCAGCGACGAGGCCTCGGCCAGCGCGGGATAGCAGATGGCGGGGCGCAGGTTCGCGAACAGCGCCATCTCCTTGCGAAGGCGCAGGAGGCCCGCCTCGGGACGCAGGTCGTAGGGAACCGCGTCCCATTTCGGTCCGCCAACCGCCCCGAAGAGCACCGCGTCGGCTGCCGTGGCGCGCGCCATGTCGGCGTCCGAGATCGCCGCGCCATGCGCGTCGTAGGCCGCGCCGCCGACGAGCCCGGTCTCGGTCTCGAAGCCCGCCGCCGCCTCGTCGTTGAGGATCGCGATGATCTTCGAGACCTCGCCCATGGCCTCGGGGCCGATGCCGTCGCCGGGCAGGAGCAGCAGTTTGCGCGTCGTCATCGGCGTTCGTCCTTCGCTGGGGCGGTGCGGGTCGGGGCGATCCCGTCCGGTCGTCGTTTCCCAGCGTCGTACAACGGCGTCGTGCCGTGGGCCAAAGCCTTTTTGCCCGCGGGCTCCGCAACGGTCCCGAAGCTCGCGCGGCCCTCGGGCGAAGGCTCCCGGTCTGCGCAGAACGGACGGGCGCAGGCGGGATCATTCCGCGGCGGCAGGGGAATGGCAAGGCAGGTGTATCAATTGCTTTACCATCTAGCCCAATAGCGTGCTTTTCCCGGAACCGGATTCATCGGCGATTCAGCGGTTCGGCGCACGGTGACGACGACGATCCGGACAGTCTCGGATCAAAGCGTCGAAGGCTCCCATGCGACTGTCGATCAAAACCAAACTCGCCGCGTCCTTCGCATCCGTGGTCATCCTGTCGGCCGTGGCGGGCTGGGCGGGAATCCAAAGTCTGGGTGCGGCCAACGAGCGGGCCGACGACTTCGCGACGGGTCCGTTCCAGCAGGTCCAGCGTCTGTCCGATCTCCTGACCCTGCAGAACGCTTCGCGCCGGGCTCTCGTCGAGATCGTCCTCAGCGAGGACGAGGCGGGAACGAACGCACTGGTCGGCGAGTTCGAAGCCGCCAGCGCCTCGATGGCGACGTCGCTCGAAGCCTATCTCGCCAGTCTTCCCGAGGCGCGCCGGGCCCAGGCCGCCGATCTGCAGGCCACGCTGACGGAGCTGAAGGCGGGCTTCGGAGAGGCGCTGCCGCTGGCCATGACGACCCGGCGGTCGGATGCGATCGAGGCCATGGCGAAGGCCGAGCCGCTGTCACGCGGCATCTCGGGCGATCTTCTGCAGCTGCAGAGCGCGATCAAGAATGCGACGCAGACGCCGCTCAGCGCCATCGCCCAGCAGGTCATCTCCGACATTCGCGTCCGGTTCCCAGAGCTCAAGATGATGTCGGCGCAGGCGCTGCTCGAAAGCGACGACGCCAAGCTTGCCGCCATCGCCCGCAACGTCAAGGCGGCCACCACGCAGATGGACTCGCTCCTCAATCAGGTTCGCGGTGCCGTCAGCCCCAATCTTCTGCCGCGCCTTGAGAAGGTCGAGAAGAACTGGGCGGCCTTCCGCTCGGCGATGAACGAGTGGGTGGCGGGCGGCCTCGCCAACGACAACACCCGCGCCGCCGAGCTCAACGCGCAGAAGGTGATGCCGGTGGCGCAGCGATTCGAGGCGCGCCTGCGCGAACAGCTCGACGCGGAACGCGGCGTCGCCGCCGAGTTCGTAGCGGCGACCACCCAGTCCTACGCCTCGACCCGCCTGATGCTGACGGCGCTTGTCGCCGCGGCCGCGATCCTCGGCGCCCTCGCGGCGGCGATCATGGCGGTGTCGATCTCGCGTGGGCTGAAGCGCTCGCTGGATCTCGCCGATGCCATCGGCGGCGGCGATCTCACCACGTCCGTCGAAGCGAAGGGCCGGGACGAGATCGGCGACCTGCTGCGCTCGATGAACGCGATGCGCCTGCATCTCGCCTCGATCGTCTCGGACGTGCGCGTCTCGGCGGGACAGGTGGCCTCCGGCTCGGCGCAGTCCGCCGCCACCGCCGACCAGCTCTCGTCGGGCTCGACCGAGCAGGCCGCGGCCTCCGAGCAGGCTTCGGCCGCGATGGAGGAGATGACGGCCAACATCCGTCAGAACGCCGACAACGCTTCTACCACCGAGAAGATCGCGGCGCAGGCCAGCATCAGCGCCGAGAAGACGGGCGAGGCGGTGGCCCATTCCGTCGAGGCGATGCGCACCATCGCCCAGAAGATCCAGGTGGTGCAGGAGATCGCCCGCCAGACCGACCTTCTGGCGCTGAACGCGGCGATCGAGGCGGCCCGCGCCGGCCCGCATGGCAAGGGTTTCGCGGTGGTGGCGTCCGAGGTGCGCAAGCTCGCCGAGCGCTCGCAGCAGGCCGCGGCCGAGATCGGCACGCTGTCCTCGCAGACGCTGGTCATCTCGGAGGATGCCGGCCGCATGCTCTCGGCGCTGGTGCCCGACATCCAGCGCACGGCCGAACTCATCACCGAGATCTCGGCGGCCTGCCGCGAGCAGACGATCGGCGTCGAGCAGATCAACCAGGCGATCCAGCAGCTCGACCAGGTGACGCAGGCCAATTCCGGCGCCGCCAACGAGATGTCGGCGACTTCGGGACAGCTATCCGCGGAAGCCGGCCGTCTGAACGAACGCGCCGCCTTCTTCAAGCTGGCCGAGGGCGAGACGACGCCGGTCGGTGTGGGTGTCGGCGTCGGGGTTCCCGTCGCGATCCCGAACGAGGCGCGGGCACCGGCGGCGGTGAGCGAACTCCCCGTGCATCGCCTTCAGGCGAGTGCCGTGAGCTTCGCCGCCGCGCGGTCTCCGGCCAAGCCGAAGGCCGACGACGGCTTCGACTTCGACCTCGGCGGCGGCGGTTTCGAGCGCATGAGCTCCTGATCCCAGCACGCCTCGTGACGAGAATGGCCCGGTTGCACCCGCAGCCGGGCCATTCTCTTATGGGGTCATCGACGAAAGGCCGTCGCCTCGATCTCGACCTTCATCTCCGGCCGGATCAGCCCGGCGACGAGCAGGGTGGCGGCCGGGCGGATCTCGCCGAACCAGCGTCCGGTCACCGCGAAGACGGCGTCCTGGAACGCCGCGTCCGTGACGATGGTGCGAACGCGCACCACGTCCGTCATCGAGAAGCCGGCCTCGCTCAGCGCCGCCTCGATCGTTCGCAGCGCGTTCTCGGCCTGCGCCCCGACGTCGCCGGGCATGGTCATCGCGGCGTAGTCGTAGCCGGTGGTGCCCGAAACTAAGCACCAGGGGCCATCGGCCACCGCGCGCGAGTAGCCGGCCTGCCGCTCGAAGGGCGAGCCGGTGGAGACGAGCCGCCGTCCCGTGTCCTTCCGGTCGCTCACCTCGCCCGCCCTCAGGCCCAGGGACGCTCGGAGGCGAGCTTCTCTTCGAACGTCGTGATGTCGCCTTCGCGCTCCAGCGTCAGGCCGATATCGTCGAGCCCGTTGAGCAGGCAATGCTTGCGGAACGGGTCCATCTCGAAGGCGATCGTGCCGCCGTCCGGCCGGCGGATCTCCTGCGCTTCCAGATCCACCGAGAGCGTGGCGTTCGCGCCCTTCTCGGCGTCGGCCAGAAGCGCGTCGAGCTGGCCTTGCGTCACGCGGATCGGCAGGATCCCGTTCTTGAAGCAGTTGTTATAGAAGATGTCGGCGAACGAGGTGGAGATCACGCAGCGGATGCCGAAGTCGAGCAGCGCCCAGGGCGCGTGCTCGCGCGAGGAGCCACAGCCGAAATTGTCGCCGGTGACGAGGATTTCGGCTTGCCGGTAGGCCGGCCGGTTGAGCACGAAGCTCTCGTTCTCCGAGCCGTCCTCGCGGTAGCGCAGGTTGGCGAAGAGGCCGACGCCGAGCCCCGTGCGCTTGATCGTCTTCAGGTAGTCCTTGGGAATGATCATGTCGGTGTCGACGTTGAGGATGGGCAGCGGCGCGGCGACGCCGGTCAGGTGGTCGAACTTCTGCATGGAACCGGTCCTTCTGACGACGAGGGGCTAGACGACGAGCGGCGAGACGGCGAGGGGCGATGCGCCGTCCTACACCCGATCGCCCCGGCGGCGAAAGGGCGGCGCCGGGGCGATCCGTCCACCGGCTTGCCGGACGGTGCGAGATCGGGCAGATCAGCGGCCATGGTGTCCGCCGATCCGCTCCTGCGCTCCGTCCTCTTCGTTCCCGCCGCCAACCCGCGCGCGCTCGCCCGATCCGCGAGCCTCACCGTCGACGCGTTGATCTTCGATCTCGAGGATTCCGCGGCCGAAGACGAGAAGGACGCCGCGCGCGAGGCGCTGCGCACCCACCTCCTCACGCTGCGGGGCGCCCCCACAGGGCCGCTGCGAGCGGTGCGCATCAATCCGCTGGACACCCGCCACGGCACGGAAGACCTGCTCATGGCACGGGGCGCGCGCGTCGACGTCATCGTCCTGCCGAAGGTCGACGGGCCGTCGCGGCTGCACGAGGCCAGCCGCGCGCTGGTCGAGACCGACGCGCCGGCCGCGATGCGTCTCTGGGCGATGGTCGAGACGGCGCGGGGCGTCGCCAACGTCCAGGCGATCGCCGACGCCGCGCCGCACCATGCGCTCGGCGCGCTGGTCGCGGGGCCGAACGACCTCGTCGCCGAGGCGGGCCTGCGCCTCTCGCCCGGCCGGCCCGAACTCATGCCCTGGCTCGGGCCGATGCTCGTCGCGGGCCGGGCCGCCGGCATTCCCATTCTCGACGGCGTCTACAACGATGTCGCCGACCGCGAGGGCTTCGCCGCCGAATGCCGGCAGGGGCGGGCGCTCGGCTTCGCCGGCAAGACGCTGATCCATCCCGCGCAGATCGAAGCCACCGAGGCCGCCTTTTCGCCGAGCGCCGAGGAGATCGCCGAGGCCGAGGCGATCGTCGCCGGCTTCGCCGAGCCCATCGCGGCCGGGCGCGGCGTCATCCGCATCGGCGCCCGCATGGTCGAGCGCCTTCATCTCATGCGGGCCGAGGCGCTGCTGGCGTGGGCCCGAACCATCGCGCAACGCCGAGGAGACCTCCCGTCATGAAGCTCTACCGCCTGATCACCGGCCCCGACGACGCCGCCTTCTGCCACCGGATCTGCGATGCTCTCGCCAAGGGCTGGGAGCTGCAGGGCAGCCCGGCCTACGGGTTCGACGCCGCGGCCGGCGTGATGAAATGCGCGCAGGCCGTGGTGAAGACCGTGGAAGGCAAGACCTACGCCTCCGACATGAAGCTCGGCGAGCAGTGAGCGCCCGGCGGCGCGCTGCGGCAGGGCCCGCGCGCCGCGTCGCAGGGAGGGCGCGTCCCGTGCCGGGCACCCGGCGTGGCAGCGAAGGCTGCGGGCGCTTGGGCACGCGGCGGTGAGGCGGCTCGGCCATGCGCTGGCGGGGCTGGCGGCGCTCGTATGCGTCCTCCTCAGCCTCGCTCTGCTCGGCATCGTGGTGCCGCGCGCCGCCGACCGCGACTTTCCGCCGGCCGGAACGGCCACGGGCCGAACGGCGGTCTATCTCGCGGCCAACCCGATCCACACCGACATCCTCCTGCCGGCGACGCCGGAGATGCTGGCGCGCTTCGGCTTCCTGGCGCGCGACGGCCTGCCGCTCGATCATCCCGACCTCGCCACGATCGTCGTCGGCTGGGGCGGCCGGGCCTTCTACACGCAGACCCCGACCTGGGCCGATCTCACGATGGATGCCGTCTGGCGCTCGGTGACGCTCGACCGCTCGGTGCTGCATGTCTCGCTCGGCGGCCGGGTCTCTGAGGAGCAGCCCGGCCTCCTGCGGCTGGACCTCTCGGATGCCGCCTTCGCAGCGCTCGTCGGCTTCGTCGAGGAGAGCTTCGAGCCGGGCGCGGACGGCACGCCGCGTGTGCTGCCGGGCGCGGCCTACGGGGCTTTCGACCGGTTCTACGAGGCGCGCGGGCGCTTTAACCTGCTTCTCGGCTGCAACACCTGGACCGCGGCGGCGCTGCGCGCGGCAGGCCTTCCCACCGGCCTCTGGTCGCCCCTGCCGCCCTCTCTCCTCTGGGGCTTGCGGCTCCACGCGCCCGTGGCAACGAGCTCCTAGGCGCGGACGCTAGTCGGCCGCCGCCTCCAGCGCTTCCATGTCCTCGTCCGACAGGCCGAAATGGTGGCCGATCTCGTGGATGAGCACATGGCCGACGAGCGTGCCGAGGCTCTCCTCGTGCTCGGCCCAATAGTCGAGGATGGGCCGGCGGTAGAGCAGGATGCGGTTGGGAAACTCGCCGGTCTGCGGCGTGCCCACCGCGGCCACCGCACGCCCCTCGAAGAGGCCGAGAATGTCGAAGGGGGTCTCCAGGCCCATTTCCTCCACCACGTCGTCCTCGGGAAAATCGGCGACGTGGAATCGGATCTCGCCCGACAAGGCGCGGAACGCGTCCGGCAGCAAGGCATAGGCGTCGAGCGCCAGCGCCTCGATCTCCTCCAGGCTCGGCGCCAGTCGCCGGCCCCAGTCGCTCGTCTGATCGAGTTGCCCCATGAGATCCCCTTCGTGACGCCGGGGCTGGTGCGAGCCCGACTCTCAGGTTCCCACACATTCGGGTCGCGCCCACGCCCGTCAACCGTTCGTCCGCACGATCCCCAGCCGAACCCCTGCGGCGAGGGACGCCGCGAACTTGTCCTCAAGATTTCGTTCCTTTTCCACAGGAAAATAATCCCCTTCCGCCTTTCTTGACTCACCCTGCCGTCTCTGGAATCCATAGGAACATAAGTGGAACATATGTCGGTATCCCACCGGCTGTGACGACGATGGCATCCATCGGCGAAGGGATCGGTCATGGCGTCGGAATGGATGGGAGATCACGCGTCACGCCGCGCCAAGCCCTCGTCGCATCGGCATTCCGACTGGCCGGTTTCACAGGACGAAGACGGCGCGCCCGAGGTGTTCGATGAGGGCGAGGCGGGCGACGACGACGCTGGAGACCTCGTGCCGGCCGAGCCTTCGCGGCAGCCCCGCCCCGTCGCTCTCGCCGCGCTTCGGGGCGCGATCCGGCGGATCGAAGGGCAGCCGGCCTGCCGCATGGAGGAGCCGGACCGGCAGGCCGGCGGCGCCCGGACGAAGGAGAATGATCCTACGATCCGCGCGCACGTCGCCTCGTCCGGTTCCGCGTCGTTCGAGCGTCTCTCGCTCGGGCTCGAGCGCGCCGACCGATTGCTCGGCGGCGGCTTTCCGGCGGCGGCGCTGAGCGAGATCCGCGTCGATGCGGTGCGCGACGGCGGCGCGGCGCTCGGCTTCGCGCTGGCGCTCGCCGCGCTCTTCGGCGCCTCGGCCCGCCGGCCCGTGATCTGGATCGCGGCGGCGCCGATGCTCGGCGAGGCCGGCTGGCC
This sequence comes from Aureimonas pseudogalii, assembly GCF_014196835.1. Lineage (GTDB taxonomy): Bacteria > Pseudomonadota > Alphaproteobacteria > Rhizobiales > Rhizobiaceae > Aureimonas > Aureimonas pseudogalii. Next base: position 349,593 of record NZ_JACIEK010000001.1, on the reverse strand, counting down.
TTATCGCCCCGGCCTCGCCGGCTTCGGCCTCGACCCCGACGCGCTCGTGATGGTGCGCACGCGCCGGCTGGACGAGGCGGCCTGGGCGGCCGAGGAGGCGGTGCGCTCGGGCGCGGCCGCGCTCACCCTTCTGGAGCTGCAGGGAAACCCGGCCCGGCTCTCGCTGGAGGGCACGCGGCGGCTGCAAACCCGCGCGCGCGACGCCGGCCGGCCGGTGCTCCTGCTGCGCCAGGGCGCCTTCGCCGAGTCCACCGCCGCGCCGCTGCGCCTCCACGTGGCGCCGCATCGCGCGGCGCCCGTGCCCGGCCTCGCCGATCCCCGGCTCATCGGTCCGCCCCGCTTTCGTCTGGCCGTCGAGAAATCGCGCGACGGCCGCCCCGATCACATGCTCCTCGAATGGAACAGACATGACCGACGTTTCCTCGAGCCCGCCGCAGCGCTTCCTGGCGCTTCTGCTGCCGCGCCTGTCGACGGACCGGATCCGGCGCGAGCGTCTGGGCCGGTCGTGGCGTGGCCCGGTGCCCGCCGCGCGGGCTGAGGCGGGCCCGGCGACCGGCATCCGGGGAGGAGGGGGCGTGGCATCCTCGGTCGCCGCGCCGGGGGGGCTCCTGTCCGTACCCGTCGCCGCCGGCAGCGCCCACCGGCCGCCGGCACGGGCGGGATCGCTCGGCCATGGTCTCCCGGCCGCGCGCTGGCCCGAAGCCGACACCGCCTGCGCCGGGCTCACGCCGCTCGCCCTGTACGAGCGGATCGCCGGCGCCGACCGGATCGTCGCCCTGTCGCAGGAGGCCGAGGCGCTTGGCTTGCAGCCGGGCCTCGGGGTGGCGGAGGCACGGGCGCGCTTTCCCGCGCTCGACCTGCAGCCCGCCGACCCCGCCGCCGACGCGCGCCTTCTCGATGCCGTCGCCGACTGGTGCGACCGCTACACGCCGCTCGTCGCCCTCGACGGCACGGACGGGCTGATGCTCGACGTGTCCGGCTGCGCCCATCTCTTCGGCGGCGAGGCGGCGCTGGCCGCCGATCTCCTCGCCAATCTGGCCCGGCAGGGTTTCGCCGCGGAGGCTGCGCTCGCCTCCTGCGCCGGCACGGCGATGGCGCTCGTGGGGGCGGGCGGGCGGAGGGAGGTGCCGCCCGGCGCCGAGCGCGAGGCCGTCGCGCCGCTCGGCCTCGGCGCCCTGCGTCTGGACCCCGCGCTTGCCGCCACGCTGCGCCGCCTCGGCCTCGTGCGCGTCGGCGATCTCCTCGCCCTACCGCGCGCCGGCCTCGTGCGCCGTTTCGGCGCCGATCTCGCCCGGCGGCTGGACGAAGCTACGGGCGCGGCGCGCCGGCCCATCGGTCCGCGCCGCCCGGTGCCGCTCCTCATCCACGAGCGCCGCCTCTTCGAGCCGGTCAGCCTGGTGGAGGACATCCTGCGCCTCGTCGGCCATCTCGCCGCGCGGCTGCGCGAGGATCTGGAGCGGCGCGGCGAGGGGGCGCGGCTGGTGGAACTCGCGCTCTTCCGGGTCGACGGGCGGGTCGAGCGCCTGCATGTGCGCACCGGCGCCCCCTTGCGCGACGCCGCCCGCATCGAGCGCCTCTTCGCCGAGCGGCTGAAGGCGGCCGACGACGAGATCGACGCGGGCTTCGGCTACGATCTCGTGCGCCTTTCGGTGCTGGCGAGCGAGGCGATGGCGGAGCGCCAGCGCGATCTCGCCGACGATCCGCGCGCCCCGGAGGAGACCCTAACGCAGCTTCTCGACCGGCTGAGCACGCGCCTCGGCGAGGCCTGCGTCTTCGGCCTCGGCGACGTCGCCTCGCACCGGCCCGAACGGGCGCAGGCGCGCCGCGCCCCGGCCGCCGCCGCCGTCCCGATCCTGCGGCCTGCGCTCGGCCCCCGTCCGCTGCGCCTGTTCGAGACGCCCGAGCGCGTGGAGGCCACCGCCGAAGTGCCGGACGGGCCGATCCGCCAGTTCCGCTGGCGCCGCGCCTTCTACCGCGTCGGGCGCATCGAAGGGCCCGAGCGCATCGCGCCCGAATGGTGGCGCGAGGGGGCCCATCCCGAGCGCGACTATTTTCAGGTCGAGGACGACCACGGCCGGCGCTACTGGCTCTTCCGCGAGGCGCCCGCCGCCGGCCCGGTGCCCGGCTGGTTCCTGCACGGCCTCTTCGCGTGAGTCCCGCCGAGCCGCGGGTGATCCCCGCCGGCGCCGGCTTCTGCGAGATCGGCGCGGCCTCCAACTTCTCGTTCCTGCGCGGCGTCTCGCATCCGCGCGAGCTGGTGGCGGCGGCGAAGGCTTTGCGCCTCGGCGGCCTCGGCCTTGCCGACCGCAACACGTTGGCGGGTGTCGTGCGCGGCTACGGGCAGGCGCGCGAGGACGGCTTTCCCTTCCGGCCAGGCGCTCGGCTCGTCTTCGCCGACGAGACGCCCGACATTTTCGCCTATCCGCGCGACCGCGCCGGCTGGGGGCGGCTCTGCCGGCTGCTCACGGTCGGCAACCTGCGCGCCGCCAAGGGCGAGTGCCATCTGCGGCTCGCCGATCTCCTCGAATGGGGGGAGGGGATCAACCTCGCGGTGCTCGCGCCCGATGGGCTCGGCGGCGAGGGGGCGGCGCCGGTGGAGGCGGAACGCCGGCTCGGCGCCGCGCTCGGTCCCTTGCGGGCGGCCTTCCCGCGCGCCGTGCGGCTCGCCGTGGCGCCGCGTCACGACGGCGGCGACGCCCGGCGGCTCGGGCGCGCCGCGCGGCTGGCGGCGGACGCCCGCACGCCGATGCTCGCCACCAACGACGCGTTCTACCACGTCGCCGACCGCCGCCGGCTGGCCGACGTCGTCACCGCCATTCGCGAGCACGTGCCGATCGCGGAGGCCGGTTTCAGGCTGGGGCCGCACGCCGAGCGCCGTCTCAAGCACGAGGGCGAGATGCTGCGCCTGTTCCGGGGGCACGAGGGAGCGATCGCCGAGGCGCGGCGCTTCTTCGGCGAGCTCGATTTCGACCTGAAGTCGCTGCGCTACGAATATCCCGACGAGGGCCTGCGCCTCACCCGCAGCCCTGCCGCCGAGTTGCGCGCGCTGGCCGAGGCGGGCGCGCGCTGGCGCTACCCCACCGGCGTGCCTCCGAAAGTGTCGGCGCAGATCGAGCACGAGATGGCGATCATCGAAACGCTGAAATACGAGCCGTATTTCCTCACCGTGCATCGCATCGTCCAGGCGGCGCGGCGAAAGGGCATCCTATGCCAGGGGCGCGGGTCGGCCGCCAACTCCACCGTCTGCTACTGCATCGGCATCACCGAGGTGAACCCGCAGATCACCGGCCTCCTGTTCGAGCGCTTCATCTCGCCCGATCGCGACGAGCCGCCCGACATCGACATCGACTTCGAGCACGAGCGGCGCGAGGAGGTGATTCAGTGGATCTACGAGACCTACGGCCGCGACAACGCCGCGATCGCGGCCACCGTGATCAGCTACCGCACGCGCTCCTCGGCGCGCGAGGTCGGCAAGGCGTTCGGCCTGTCGGACGACGCGATCTCGGCGCTGGCGGCCTCCGTCTGGGGCTATTCGCCCTCCGACCTCGGCGAGCGCGAGGCCCGCGCCGCCGGCCTCTCGCCGACCGACGTCACCACGCGCCACGTCCTCGAACTCTCGTCCGAACTCATGGAATCGCCGCGCCATCTCTCCCAGCATGTCGGCGGTTTCGTGCTGACGCGCGGCCGGGTGGACGAGGTCGTGCCGCTGCTCAACACCGGCATGAAGGGGCGCACCATCGTCGAATGGGACAAGGACGACCTCGACGAGCTCGGCATCCTGAAGATCGACATCCTGGCGCTCGGCATGCTCTCCTGCCTCTACCGCGCCTTCGCGATGCTGGAGACGCATTATCCCGGCGAGGTCACGCAGGACGGCCGGCCGATCTCGCTCGACACGCTTCCCAAGGCTCCGCGCGGGAACGAGCCGGTCTGGCTTATGACGCACCGAGCGGACACGCTCGGCGTCTTCCAGATCGAGTCGAGGGCGCAGATGACGATGCTGCCCAAGCTCCGGCCGAACGAGTTTTACGATCTCGTGGTGCAGGTCGCCATCGTGCGGCCCGGCCCGATCCAGGGCAACATGGTGCATCCCTATCTCAAGCGCCGCATGGGGCTGGAAAAGGTCGACTATCCCAAGGACGAACTGAAGGCCGTGCTCAAGCGAACCTGGGGCGTGCCGTTGTTCCAGGAGCAGGCGATGCAGATCGCCATGGTCGCCGCCGGCTTCACCGGCGCCGAGGCCGACAAGCTGCGCCGCGCCATGGCGACCTTCAAGCGCACGGGCAAGGTGGAGAGCTTCAAGGCCAAGATGGTCGAGGGCATGGTCGCGAACGGCTACGAGCGCGACTTCGCCGAGCGCTGCTTCCGGCAGATCGAGGGCTTCGGCGAGTACGGCTTTCCCGAGAGCCACGCGGCCTCCTTCGCGCTCCTCGTCTACGCCTCCTGCTGGATCAAGTGCCACTATCCCGACGTCTTCGCGGCCGCTCTCCTCAACTCGCAGCCGATGGGGTTCTACGCGCCCGCGCAGATCGTGCGCGACGCGAGCGAGCACGGCGTCGAGATCCGGCCGCTCTGCCTCAACGCCTCGCGCTGGGACCAGGCGCTGGAGCCGGACGCGCTGCACCGGGATCGCATCCACCCGCGCCACCGCGCCATGGCCGACGCGATGCGCAGCCGCCACGCCGTGCGCCTCGGCTTCCGGCAGGTGAAGGGGCTTCCCGAAGGCGAGATGCGCCGCATGGTCTGGGTGCGCGACACGTCCGGCCCGTTCGATTCGGTCTGGGATCTCCAGCGCCGCGCCGGGCTTCCCCGCCGCACGATGGAGCGGCTGGCCGACGCCGACGCCTTCGCCGGGCTCGGCCTGTCGCGGCGCGACGCGCTCTGGGCGGTGGAGGCGCTGGACCCCGCCGCCGACGCGCTGCCGCTCTTCGAGCGCGCCATGGGGGGCGACCTGCGGCCCGAGGCGGCGGTGCATCTGCCGCCGATGCCGATGGGCGAGGAGGTGGTCAACGACTACCGGTTCCTGTCGCTGTCACTGAAGGCCCATCCGGTCTCGTTCCTGCGCAGCGCATTGGCCAAGCTCGGCATCGCGCCGAACGCCGCGCTGGCGAGCTTGCGTTCGGGCCGGCGGGTGGACGTGTGCGGCCTCGTGCTCATCCGCCAGCGTCCGGGCTCGGCCAAGGGCACCATTTTCATGACCATCGAGGACGAGGGCGGCATCGCCAACGTCATCGTCTGGCCCGCCACCTTCGAGCGCTTCCGGCCGGTGGTGCTCGGCGCGCGCTTCGTGCGGGTGCGCGGGCGCCTGCAGAGCGAGCGCGACGTGATCCACGTCGTCGCCGAATCGATCGAGGACCTGTCGCCGCTGCTCTCGCAGCTCTCCTCGGCGGGCCTGGAGGGTGCCCGCATCCTCAGTCCCACCGACCACGTGAAGAAGCCGCTGCGCTCGCACGTCACCCCGCGTGGCTCTGGCGCGCCGGTGCCCGACGCCATCGCGTCCGCGGCCGGCGCTCTCGCCGCGGCTCTCGCGAGGGCCGACGAGGTGCGCCGTCCCGTGCGCGAGGCCGGGCCGGTGCGCTCGCTCTTCGACCAGGGTCGCGCCCGGTCTCTCCCGGCGCCTCCGGCGGATGTCGCCGGCCCGCGCGACGTGCATGCCGTGCTGCCGAAGGGCCGCAACTTTCATTGAAGGCAGGCCGTCGGGTTGCCTCGCTGCCCCGCGCGACCATGGGAAAAGTTGGTAACGGACGACGGGAAACGACCGCGCACCATTCGATCGCGATCAAAGGAAGGTGATAAGGCGAGTTTTACCCATTCGGTGCTAGCTAAAATTCGGCGTTGGCTTAGCTTGTTTAGAATGAGGCCAAACCGAGGCGATGGCCGTCGCCGTTGGAGGCATCGGGGATCATTGACGACTGGGGCAGGGCGACGGGACGGTCGTCATGCCTTCAGCTGAGGGGCTGACTCTGACATTCTGCAACCGATCCCGCGGACCGACTCGCCGTCGCGCCCGCCTCGGCTTCGCCTTGATCGCGACGGCGACGCTCGCCGCCTGCCAGGGCCCGCAATCCACCTTCGATCCCGCCGGCACCGAGGCCGCGCGGGTGCTCGATCTGTTCTGGGTCATGCTGGCCGGCGCCACCGCCATCTGGCTCGTGGTGATGGGCATCTCCGTCTATGCCACGAAGGCGCATCCGGAAGCCCATAGCGAGAAATCCGGTCTGCGCCTCATCCTCTGGGGCGGCGTCGCCTTTCCCGTGGTGGTGCTGACGGCGCTGCTCGTCTTCGGGCTACGGATGATGCCGGACTTCCGCGCCCCCGCCGACGGGCCGCGCATCGCCGTCTCGGGCGAGCGCTTCTGGTGGCGCGTCCACTACGACACGCCGGATCAGCCGGGCGTCGCCAAGGCGCTGTCGGGCGAGGGCGTGCCCTCGGCCAACGAGGTCTGGCTGCCGGTCGGCCAGCGCTCCGAGATCCTGCTGGGCAGCCCCGACGTCATCCACTCCTTCTGGGTGCCCAACATCGCCGGCAAGACCGACACCATTCCCGGCCGCATCAACCGGCTGGTGGTCGAGCCGACGCGCGAGGGCGTCTACAACGGCATCTGCGCCGAGTTCTGCGGCACGGCGCATGCCCAGATGGGATTTCGCGTGCGCGTCGTCAGCCGCGAGGCCTATGCCGAGAAGGTCGCGGCGGAAGCGTCGCCCGCGGCCGTCCTCGACCATCCCGGCCGCGCGGCCTTCGAGCGCAACGGCTGCGGCGCCTGTCATCAGGTGCGCGGCACCGATTCGAACGGCCTCGTCGGGCCCGATCTCACCCATCTCGCCGCGCGCCAGACGCTCGGCGCCGGAATCCTGCCCGTGACGCCTGAGAACATCGCACGCTTCGTCGCGTTCACCGAACACGAGAAGCCGGGCGTGCAGATGCCCGATTTCGGCATGCTGCCCGAGACCGAGCTTCGCGACATGGCAGCCTGGCTGGGAGCCCTTCGTTGAGCGCCGCCGCCGAGCTTCTGGCGATGCGCCGCCCCGAGGATCCCGATCAGGAAAACGAGGCCGTGCGCCGCGGCCAGCAGGAGCGGCTGATCCGCGTCTGGGAGACGCCGAAGGGCTGGCGCTACTGGTCCGACGTCAACAACACCACGGTCGGCGTCTGGTACACGGCCACCGCCTTCGCCTTCATGCTGTTCGCGGGCGTGCTCGGGCTGATGATCCGCGTGCAGCTGGCGGTGCCCGACAACGACTTCCTGTCGGCGACGATGTACAACCAGGTGTACACGCTGCACGGCACGGTGATGATGTTCCTCTTCGCCGTGCCGATCTTCGAGGCGGTGGCGGTGATCCTGCTGCCGCAGATGCTCGGCGCGCGCGACCTGCCGTTCCCGCGCCTCTCGGCCTTCGGCTACTGGTGCTTCCTCATCGGCGGCATCTTCGTCTGCGGCTCCATCTTCTTCGGGCAGGCGCCGAACAGCGGCTGGTTCATGTATCCGCCGCTGACGACGCAGGAGCGCTTCACCCCCGGCTACGGCGCCGACATCTGGCTGCTCGGCCTCTCCTTCATCGAGGTGGCCTCGATCGCCGCGGCGGTCGAGTTGATCGTCGGGGCGCTGAAGTGCCGCCCGCCGGGCATGCGCCTCAACCTCATGCCGCTCTACGCCTGGTACGTGCTGGTGGTGGCGGCGATGATCCTCTTCGCCTTCCCGCCGCTGATCGCCGGCGACATCCTGTTCGAGCTGGAGCGCCTGTTCGACTGGCCGTTCTTCGACCCGACGCGCGGCGGCGATCCGATGCTCTGGCAGCATCTGTTCTGGATCTTCGGCCACCCCGAGGTCTACATCATCTTCCTGCCGACCATCGCGCTCTTCGCGATGATCATCCCGACCTTCGCGCGGCGCCCGCTCGTCGGCTATTCCTGGATCGTGCTCGCGGCGGTGGGCACCGGCTTCCTGTCGTTCGGCCTTTGGGTCCACCACATGTTCACGACAGGCCTGCCGGCCATGTCGCTCGGCTTCTTCTCGGCGGCGTCCGAGGCGGTGGCCATTCCCACCGGCGTCCAGATCTTCGTCTTCCTCGCCACCTGTCTCGCCGGCCGCATCGTCTATTCCGTGCCGATGCTCTTCGTCTCCGGCTCGCTCGCGATCTTCGTGCTCGGCGGGCTCACCGGCGTCATGGTGGCGCTCGCGCCCTTCGACTGGCAGGTGCACGACACCTACTTCATCGTCGCGCATCTCCACTACGTCATCCTCGGCGGCGTGCTCTTTCCGATCGTCGCCGGCCTCTACTACTACTGGCCGATCGTCTCGTCGCGGAAGCTGCACGACAGCTGGGGCAAGGTGGCGTTCTGGCTGATGTTCGTCGGCTTCAACGTCGCGTTCTTCCCGATGCACTATTCCGGCATGATCGGCATGCCGCGCCGGGTCTACACCTATCCCTCAGCCCTTGGGCTGGAACTGCCGAACCTCATCTCCACGGTCGGCGCCTTCGTCTTCGCCGCCGGCTTCCTCATCGTGGTCGCCGACATCCTGCGCCCGCGCAAGGACCCCTATGCCAGCCGCAACGTCTGGAACGCGGGTACGCTCGAATGGTCGGGCGAGGTGCCGGACCAGCCCTGGGGCGTGCGCTCCGTGCCGATCATCAAGTCGCGCTATCCGCTCTGGGATCAGCCCGGCCTCGTCGACGACATGGACAAGGGGCGCTTCTACCTGCCGGACGCGCAGGAGGGAAAGCGCGAGACGATGGTGACGACGGTGCTCGACGCCGAGCCCATCCAGTGCCTGCGCGTGCCCGGCCCCTCCTTCGTGCCGATGGCCGCGGCCTTCTTCCTCGGCGGCTGCTTCATCGCCGCGACCTTCCATTACTGGACCCTGACGCTCGCCTCGCTCGTGGTCGCCATCGCCGTCATCATGTTCTGGCTGTGGAAGGCCACCGCCGTCATTCCCGAGAAGGACGAGAAATATGTCGGCCTCGGCCTGACGCTGCCGATCTACGTCTCCGGGCCGCATTCGGTGTCGTGGTGGGCGATGTTCATCACCATGATCGGCGACGCCACGGCCTTCCTCAGCCTCGTCTTCGGCTACTACTTCTTCTTCACCATCCATGCCGATTTCCCGCCGCCCGGCGCCACCGGTCCGGGCCTCCTCTGGCCAAGCGTGTCGCTCGGGCTCTTCGCGGCCGCCTGGGCGGGCGCGGTCTTCGCGCGGCGCGAGTTGCGGCGCGGCGGGGTGATGCTGTCGCGCCTTCTCATGATCGTCGGCATCGTCGCCTCGGTCGGCGCGGCGGCCGCGCTGATCTGGGCGCCGCACGTCAGCGGCCTGCAGCCGAGCGTCCACGTCTATCCGGCCACGGTCTGGGTGCTCTGCATCTGGACGGCTCTCCATGCCGGCGTCGGCACGCTGATGCTCTCCTACTGTCTGGCCCGCTCGTTCGCCGGCAAGCTGACCCCGCGCTACGACATCGATATCGCCAATGTCGCGCTCTACTGGCACTTCGCCGCCGCCACCGGCTTCGTCACGGTGCTGACGATCGCCTATTTCCCTCTGACGGTCTGAGGCTGGGATGTTCGGACTTCGCCGCGGCACCACCGACTCCCTCGTCACCATGATCGCGGCGCCCACTGTCTGGGCGCTGCATTTCCTGCTCTGCTACATTCTGGTGGCGGTGGCCTGCGCCCCGAATGCCGACGTGTTCAAGTCGATCAATGGCGCGCGCATCAGCATCGCCATCGCGACCACGGCGGGCCTCGCTTTCTGCTTCTTCGCGGGGCTACGCGCCTGGCGTGAGTGGAAGGCGGCCGGCGGCAAGCCGCCGCACGACAAGCCGACCGAACACGACCGCGAGCGGCAGATGGAACTCGCCTCGGTGCTCCTCTCGGCGCTGTCCTTCCTGGCGATCGTCTTCACCGCCTTGCCGGTGCTGCTCGTGGCGGACTGTCGGTGACGGGCGCGACCCTCGACCGCCGGCATTCGGGGCTGCTCGCGCGCTTCGGTCCGCTTGGGTCGGCGGTGCTGCTGCTCGCCCTGCTCTGGGGCGGGCCACTGCCCGAGCGCGCGGAGGGCTCGTTCGCCGCGCATATGGTGATGCACATGGGCGTCGTGGCGCTCGCCGCGCCGCTCGCCGCCTTCGGTCTCGCCCGCGCCTTTCCCGGCCTCGTGCGGCGCGTGCCCGGACGCTTCGCGCTCCTCGCCGCGCTCGCCGAGTTCCTGCTCGTCTGGGGCTGGCACGCGCCGGCCCTGCACGATGCCGCTCGCCAGAGCTTGTCCCTTCTGCTGCTCGAGCAGGCCTCGTTCCTTGCCGCCGGTCTCTTCGTCTGGCTCACCGCCTTCGGCGCGGCGGCGGACGGCAACCGGACGGAGGCGCGCGCCGCCGGCGCCGCCGGGCTGCTCGTCACCTCCATGCACATGACGCTGCTCGGCGCGCTGCTGCTCCTCGCCCCGCGCGCGCTCTATGCCTGCGCCCAGCTCTGCACGCCCTTCTCGACCCTCACCGCGCACGAGGACCAGCAGCTCGGCGGCGTCCTGATGCTGGCGATCGGCGGTTCCGCCTATCTCGTCGGCGGCCTCGTTCTGCTCGCCGGCCTTCTCAACGACCGCCGCGCCGGCGGCGGTCTCGCATCTTCGGGACATTCGCGGCCATGAAGCGCACGATCACCATCACCTGGAAGCGCCTGGCGCTTGTGCCCGTGGTCGGCGTGGTCGGGGCGTTGGCGGTCGGCTGGTCCGGCCTCGTCTCGATCGCCGCCTCGTCGGGCCACTTCGCCCCGGTGGAGTGGTTCCTGCACTGGACCTTCGAGAACGCCGTCGACACGCAGTCCCTCGCCATTTCCGTGCCCGAGGGCGTCGATCTCACGGATGCCAGCCTCGTGCAGCGCGCCGCCGGCCATTTCGCCAGCGGCTGCGCGCCCTGCCACGGGGCGCCGGGCGAGCTCCAGTCGCCGGTGGTGAAGGAGATGATGCCCTGGCCGCCGCGTCTGGAGGGGCAGGTCGGCGAGTGGAAGGATCGCGAGCTGTTCTGGATCGGCCAGCACGGCGTGAAATATTCGGGCATGCCGGCCTGGGTGTCGCAGAAGCGGCCCGACGAGGTCTGGGCGATGGTCGCTTTCCTGCGCGCGCTGCCCACCATGGACGCTGCGACCTACGGCCGGCTGGCCCTCGGTGGACGGCCGATGGAAACGGAAAACGCCGACCCGGCGACGCGGGCTGCCGACGCGACGACGGGCGAGGGCGCCTCGCCGCAGACGCTGGGCTTGAGCGCGATGGGGCAGGCCGGCGATCCCGCGCTGGCCGACTGCGCCCGCTGCCATGGCGAGAACGGTCGCGGCGTCGGCGCGGCCGGGGCCTTCCCGGTGATCGCCGGCCAGAGTGAGGCCTATCTCGCCGAGACGCTTCTCGCCTATGCCGCGGGCCGGCGCGAAAGCGGCATCATGACGCCCGCCGCCGGCATTCACGACGAGGCGACGCTGCGCCGGCTGGCCGCGCATTACGCGGCGCAACCCGCTTCCGATCCCGCTGCGCAACACGCCGTCCCCGCGCCGGTGGGCGTCGCGATCGGCGAGGAGCACAAGGCGCGGGCACCCCGCGGCACCATCGGCGCGGACGCGCCCGCCGCCGAGCCCACGCCGGTCGGCGCCGCGGCCGTGGTCGATCACGCTGCGGCGAACGGTCCGCCCTACAGCGTCGAGGGCCTCATGGCGCTCGGCCGGCGCCTCGCCGAAGAGGGCCTGCCGACCGAGAAGATCGCGGCCTGTGACAGCTGCCACGGCTCCGCGGGACGCGGCAAGAACGCGCTCTACCCCTATCTGGCGGGCCAGCCGGAATGGTTCATCGCCACCAATCTCCAGCTCTGGAAGGACGACGAGCGCGGCGGCACGGCGATGGCCCACGTCATGCGGCCGATCGCGATCAACATGACGCAGGAGCAGATCGACGCCGTCGCTCTCTGGTACGCGAGCCGTCCCGCCGGCGGGTGAAGCCGGCGGATGCGACGAGCTTCAGGGCGCGGAGTCCGCGGCGATCCAGGCTTCCTGCTCGGCCGTCTCGACCGCGCCGGGACGCGCGCGGCGAACGCGCGCCAGCGCCGTTGCCGGCGTGCGGCCGCGCTCGCGCAGCAGCCGCGCCGCGACCATGCCGGAGCGCCCGAGCCCGCCCCAGCAATGAACCGCCACCGTCTCGTTCCGGTCAAGGCGCGCGTGGATCCGCGCGGCGGCCGCCCGCCACGCCGTCTCGCTCGGTGGCGTGCCGAAGTCGGGAACGGGCATCTGCAGCCATTCGATGCCGGCCTCGGCGAGTTCCGTGCCGAGCCAGTCGGCGTCGGCCAGTTCGTGCGGTTCTGCCAAGCCGAGAAGGCAGGAGACGCGCAGCAGCCGCAGCGACCCGACATCCTCGCGGAACGGGCGGCGGCGGCCGGGGCAGGGAAGGATCAGCAAGGCACCGTGGCGCCAGGCTTCGGGGGAGGGGGAGTGCGGCAGGGCCGCCATGCGGGAAGGCTCCGGTGTCGGGATGGGCGCGTCGGCCGGCGGACCGCGAAGCGACGGCGACCCGTCTCGAACGACCTCGAGCTAAGTGCACGGCCTCTTCACGGCGCGACACCGATATGCGATTCGATCGACGGCAGCGAGGGTTTGTTGCCGGTCGCCATGCGGCCGAAAGCCCCTCGATCGACAGTGCCGCCGAGCGGCGCCGGTCCCGCCGTTTTCCCGTCCTCGAAAGGCCGCCGATGAGCGACGCGCTTCTTCTCGGCATCGATGCCGGCGGCTCCTCCTGTCGCGCGCGGCTGGCGCTCGCCGACGGTCGCGCGATCGGCGAGGGGCATGGCGGGCCGGCCTCGGCGCGCCTCGGGGTCGCCCCGGCCTTCGACGCGATGATGGAGGCCGTGCGCGGCGCGTGGGGCGCGGCAGGGCTCGGCCCCTTCGCCTTCTCGCGCGCCGTGGCGGTGGCCGGGGTCGCCGGCTTCCGGCGCGAGGGGGCGGCCGAGGCCTTCGCCGGGCGCCCGCACCCCTTCGCGGATCTTGCCTTCACCGACGACGGCACGATCGCTTGCCTCGGCGCCCACGGGGGCGCGGAGGGCGGCGTGGTGGTGGTGGGCACCGGCACCATCGCGGTGGGCCTCCTGCACGGCCAGCCCCTGCGCTTCGGCGGCTACGGGCTGCCTGCCTCCGACGAAGGATCGGGCGCGCGCTTGGGGCTTGCCGCCTTCGGCCTGAGCCTTCAGGCCGTGGACGGCCGTCGCCTGCGCGGGCCGCTTGCGGCCGCGATCCTCGAACGCTTCGCCGACCGCACGAGCGCGATGACGACCTGGATGGAGCGCGCTTCCCCGGCCGACTACGCGGCGCTCGCGCCGCTCGTGCTCGCCACCGCCCCGAGCGATCCCGCGGCGGCCGAACTCCTCGCGGAGGCTGGCCTTGCCATCGGCGGGCTGGCGGAGGCGCTGGCGCAGGCCGGCTGCGCGCGGATCGCGCTGCTCGGCGGTCTCGCCGCGCCGATGCAGCCTTTCCTGCCGCCGTCGGCGAGCGCGCGCCTGTCGCCGGCGCTCGGCGATGCGCTGGACGGCGCGCTTGGTCTTGCGAAGCAGCGACTGACGGCGTTGAACGGGACCGCGCAAAACGCATGAGTCCGCCCGCGGCGACGGTGGCGTCCGGGGGGCGTCCCGTTGTATTCAGCACGGCAACGGAAGCGCCGCGCCCGGCCGCTCCCATCCTGGCCCGCCGCGTCGCGGCCCGTTCCCGAGGAGACCTTCGATGAAGTCACGCGCCGCCGTCGCCTGGGAAGCGGGCAAGCCGCTCACGATCGAGACCGTCGACATCCGCGGGCCGCAGGCCGGCGAGGTGCTGGTCGAGATCATGGCCACCGGCGTCTGCCACACCGACGCCTACACGCTGTCCGGCCTCGACTCGGAGGGCAAGTTTCCCGCGATCCTCGGCCACGAGGGCGCCGGCATCGTGCGCGAGGTGGGCGCCGGCGTCACCTCGGTGAAGCCCGGCGACCACGTGATCCCGCTCTACACGCCGGAATGCCGCCAGTGCAAAAGCTGCCTGTCGCAGCGCACCAACCTCTGCACTGCCATCCGCTCGACGCAGGGGCAGGGCGTGATGCCCGACGGCACGTCGCGCTTCCGCTGCGACGAATCCACCGTCTTCCACTACATGGGCTGCTCGACCTTCTCGAACTTCACCGTGCTGCCCGAGATCGCGGTGGCCAAGGTGCGCGAGGACGCTCCCTTCGACAAGATCTGCTACATCGGCTGCGGCGTCACCACCGGCATCGGCGCGGTGATCTACACCGCCAAGGTCTGGCCGGGCGCCAACGTCGTGGTCTTCGGCCTCGGCGGCATCGGGCTCAACGTGCTCCAAGGCGCGCGGATGGTGGGCGCGGGCAAGATCATCGGCGTCGACGTCAATCCCGCAAGGCAAGAGATGGCCCGCAAGTTCGGCATGACCGACTTCGTCAACCCTAAGGAAATCGGTAGCGACAAGGTGGTGCAGGCGATCCAGGATCTGACCGGAGGCGGCGCCGACTTCTCGTTCGACGCCACCGGCAACACCGACGTGATGCGCCAGGCGCTGGAATGCTGCCATCGCGGCTGGGGCGAGTCGATCGTCATCGGCGTGGCCGAGGCCGGCAAGGAAATCTCGACGCGCCCGTTCCAGCTCGTCACCGGCCGCGTCTGGAAGGGCACGGCCTTCGGCGGCGCGCGCGGGCGCACCGACGTGCCCCGCATCGTCGACTGGTACATGGACGGCAAGATCAACATCGACGACCTCATCACCCACACGATGCCGCTCGACGAGATCAACACCGCCTTCGACCTGATGCACGAGGGCAAGTCGATCCGCTCCGTCGTGGTCTACTGAGCCGCGCCGTGGACCGGGCGGGGGAAACCTGGCGCTGGGCCGCGTTCGATGCGCTCGGTGGCCGGGAGGTTCGCGATCTTCTGAAGCTGCGCGCGGACGTGTTCGTGGTCGAGCAGGCCTGCGCCTTCGCCGAGATCGACGGGCGCGACCCCGCCGCGCTGCATCTGCTCTGCGAGATCGATGGCGAGCTGGCCGGATGCCTGCGGGTCTTCGCGCCCGAGGCTTCGGGCGGCGCGGCGCGGATCGGCCGCGTGGCGACGGCCCGTGCCTTTCGCGGCGCCGGCCTCGGCCACCGGCTGATGGCGGAGGCGCTGCGCCTCTGCACGGAGCGCTGGCCCGCGAGCGCCGTCGATCTCTCGGCGCAGGCCCATCTCGCGTCATTCTACGGGCGCCACGGCTTCACCTCGGTCTCCGACGCCTATCTGGAAGACGACATCGCGCATGTCGACATGCGTCGGGCCGCCTCCGTGGCGGCCTGACCCGACGACCCGGACCTCCCGACCGAACAAGGATGTTTCTCCGATGCCGCTCGATATCGTCTCCTCCTCCAAGGCCCATGGCGGCACGCAGGGCGTCTACCGCCACCACTCGCGCTCCACCGACACGGTAATGACCTTCGCGGTCTTCACGCCGCCGCAGGCCGAGACCGGCCGCGTGCCCGTGCTCTGGTATCTGTCGGGCCTCACCTGCTCGCACCAGAACGCGATGGACAAGGCCGAGTATCGCAAGGCCGCCGCCGAACACGGCGTGATGATCGTGCTGCCCGACACCAGCCCGCGCGGCGCCGGCGTGCCCGACGAGGCCGGCAACTGGCAGTTCGGCTCGGGCGCCGGCTTCTATCTCGATGCGACGCGCGAGCCCTATGCCGCGAACTATCGCATGTATTCCTACGTCACCGACGAACTGCCGGGCTATCTCGCGACGCACTTTCCGGCCGACATGCGCCGCCAGTCGATCATGGGCCACTCGATGGGCGGCCATGGCGCGCTGACGATCGTGCTGAAGAACCCCGATCGCTACCGCAGCGCCTCGGCCCTCGCGCCCATCGTGCAGCCGACCACGGCCGACTGGTCGAAGGGCGCGTTCGACAAGTATCTCGGCGTCGGCTCCAAGGCGCAGCGCGAATACGACGCGACGCTGCTGATTCAGGACGGGCGGCGCTACCCGGAATTCTACGTCGACCAGGGCACGGCCGACGAGTTCCTCGACACGGGGCTCCGCCCGACGCTGCTGCGCGACGCCTGCGAGAAGGCCGGCATCCGCCTGACCCTCAACATGCGCGAGGGCTACGACCACTCCTACAACTTCATCTCGACCTTCATGGGAGATCACGTCGCCTACCATGCGGGGCATCTGCACCGCTAAGGCGGGAAGGGCGGCGCGCGCCGCCTTTTCAACCGTTTCGCGAGCGGCTATCGCTAGCCACCGACGATGAAGGCCCCCCGAGTCCGCGCCATGCGCAGGCCGAGCGGGCGCCACAGGGGGAGACGGGCATGAGTGACGGACAGGCGGACCTCGGCGTCCTCGGCATGGGCACGATGGGCGCGAACCTCGCCCTCAACTTCGCCGACAACGGCGCCTTCACGGTGGCCCTCTTCAACCGCACGGTGGCCAAGGCCTACGGGGTGCGCGACGACAACCCGGCGCTCGCCGAGCGCCTTGTGCCCACCGACACGATCGAGCAGTTCATCTCGACGCTGAAGAGCCCTCGCGTCGTCGTGCTCATGGTCAATGCCGGCCAGCCGGTGGACGAGCAGATGGCGCTGGTGCTGCCGCATCTCGACAAGGGCGACATCCTCATCGACGCCGGCAATGCCGACTTCAACGACACGGTGCGCCGCGACGCGGCCGTGAAGGACACTGGCATTCACTTCGTCGGTATGGGCGTCTCGGGCGGCGAAGAGGGCGCGCGCCATGGGCCCTCCATCATGGTGGGCGGCGACGAGGCCGTGTGGGAGCGCCTCAAGCCGCTGCTCGAGCCGATCTCCGCCAAGTACGACGGCACCCCTTGCGTCGACTGGCTGGGCACGGGCGGCGCCGGGCATTTCGTCAAGACCATCCACAACGGCATCGAATACGCCGACATGCAGATGATCGCCGAGATCTACGGCATCCTGCGCGACGGCGTCGGGCTGAAGGCCGGCGAGATGGCCGACATCTTCGCCGACTGGAACACGCGCGGCCTCTCGTCCTACCTCGTCGAGATCTCGGCTGTGACGCTGGCCGAGACCGACCCCGAGACCGGCAAGCCGATGGTCGACGTCATCGTCGACGAGGCCGGGCAGAAGGGCACCGGGCGCTGGTCGGTGATCGAGGCGCAGAAGCTCGGCATCGGCGCCACCACGCTGGAGGCCGCCGTCTCAGCGCGCGGCATCTCCTCGCGCCGCTCCGAGCGCGCGGAGGCCGCCAAGCTCTTCGGTGCCGTCGCGACGGCGCGCGCCGAATTCCACGCCGACGCCGATGGCCTAAAGGAGCTGGAGGCGGCGCTGGAGACCGCCAAGCTGATCGCCTACGCGCAGGGCTACGCCACGATGGCGGAGGCCTCGAAGGAGTTCGGCTGGAACCTGCCGCTCGGCGAGATCGCGCGCATCTGGCGCGCCGGCTGCATCATCCGCTCGCGCTTCCTCGACGACATCACGCAGGCCTACGAGGCCGGCGGCGGCGAGGTGGTGAACCTCCTCCTGGCGCCGAGCTTCAAGACGCTGGTGGAAGAGGGGCAGGCCTCGCTGCGCCGCGTCGTCGCGAAGGCCGTGCTCGCCGGCCTGCCGGTGCCCGCGCTCTCGGCCGCGCTCGCCTATTTCGACGACTACCGCCGGGCCCGCGGCACCACCAACCTCACGCAGGCCCAGCGCGACCTCTTCGGCGCCCACACGTTCAAGCGCCTCGACCGCGAGGGCACGTTCCACCACAAGTGGCCCGCCGTCGGCTGATACGGCCAAAGAAGCGATCGACCGGCAAGTCGTCGGTCGATCCCGGACGGCAGGCGTCAGGCCGCGAAGATGGCGTCGACGTCCGCCAGCGTGAGGCGCCGCAGGTGGCCGGGTTCGAGATCGGCCGGCAGCGTCAGCGCGCCCACCGCCTCGCGATGCAGCGTCTCGACATGGTTGCCCGCGGCCGCGAACATGCGGCGCACCTGATGGTAGCGGCCCTCGTGCACCGCCAGCAGCGCCTCCTGCGGCCCGACGATCTCGAGTTCGGCCGGCGCCAGCGGCTTGGTCTCGCCTTCCAGCATTAACGTTCCCGCCGAGAAGAGCGCCGCCTCGGTGCCGGTCATCGGGCGCGCCAGCGTCGCGCGGTAGCGCTTGGGCACGTGGCGGCTCGGCGAGATGATGCGATGGAGCAGCGCCCCGTCGTCGGTCATCAGGAGGAGGCCCGAGGTCTCCTTGTCGAGACGCCCCACCGTCGAGAGGGCTGGGTCGCGTCGGCGCCAGCGAGGCGGCAGGAGATCGTAGACGAGCGGCCCCGCTTCCTTGTGCGAGCAGGTGACGCCGAGCGGCTTGTTCAGCATCAGGATGAAGCCGGGGAGGGGATCGAGCGCCTCGCCATCCACCACGAGGCGGGTTTCGAGATCGGGCGTGAGCGAGATCCGCTCGTCGGCGCGGGGCCGCGGCGCCCCGTCGAGGCGGATGCGGCCGTTCTTCGCCAAGAGCTGGATCTCGCGGCGCGAGGCGTAGCCCATGTTGGCGAGCAGCTTGTCGAGGCGCGAGGTCGGTGTCTTGGTCATTTTCGGGCTTCGAAGATCTTGTAGCCGGCGGTGTCGGCGATGGTCTCGACGCTGCGGAAGGCGGTGCGCAGCGCCGCCTCGTAGGGCATGTGCCGGTTGGCAACGAGAACGAGCGTGCCGGAGCGCCGCAGCATGCGGGCGGCCGCGGCGATGAAGGCCTGCCCGAGCCCGCGATCCTCGATGCCTTCGGCGTGGAACGGCGGGTTGCTCACCACGAAGTCGAGTTCGGTGAGCCCCGTCTCGCGCGCATCCGCCCAAAGAAACCGGGCCCGCGGATCGGTAACGTTCAGCCGGGCGGCCTCCATGGCGCGCCGGTCGAGCTCGACCAGCGTCACCGCCTCGACCTTCGACCCCTGCAGCAGATGGCGCGCGAGAATGCCGAGTCCGGCCCCGAGGTCGGCTCCCTGGCCGGCTAGCGCCGGGAGATGGGCCAGCAGCAGGGCGGAGCCGGGGTCGATGCGATCCCACGAGAAGATGCCGGGTTGCGAATGAAGGCCGAGTATTTCCACGAAGCGCGGGCTGCCCGCCTCGATCGCCGCTGAGATCGCCGCCTCGCCGCCGGCGGGTTTGCGGGCGACGCAGATCCGATGCCGCGCCTTGTAGCTTTCGGCGACCTCGCATCCGAGCTCTTCGAGCTCGCCCCGCAGCCGCGAGCCGCCCTTGTCCTTGAGGGCCAGCGCCACGAGACGCCCATCCGACGCGAGGGCGCGAAGCGCATGGGCCAGCACGAAGCGGCGCTCGATCGAGCCGGGCGGTGCCGCCACGGTGAATTGCCCGATGCTGTCGTCGGCGAGCGCGGCGATGTCGGCCGAACCGGGACGCAGCGGCGACACCTGCGCGGCGCCGGGCGGCGCGTCGGCAAGGTCGGCGGGCGGCGAGCCGTAGAGCGCGGCGGCGGGGGATGCGGGGGGAGAAGCGTTCGTCACGCCGCGTCTTTAGCAGGTCTGGCGCCGCGATAAAGGCGCCGGCATCGCTTCCGCTTCCGCCCGGCCGAGAACACGCGCCGGTCAACAAACCGGGAAAACCTTGTGCGCCAGTCGTTGAAGACCAAGTCCCTCTCAGATGCAGTCGGCCCCACGGGGTCGTCGCTGCGTATGCCCATCGAGAAAGGCTCTTCATGCGATCGTCCTCCTGCCGCGCCACCTCCGGTCTCGCCCTCCTCCTCGCCACGACCCTCCTCGGCACGGGCGTCTCGATGGCGCAGGCCACCGGAAACGACGCCGACCGCCTCCAGCATGTCGACGGCAACCTTCCCGACGATGGCGGCGGCGCCGGCCAGCCGGCCGAGACCGCCGCGGCCAACGCACCCGCGCAGACGCCCGCCTTCGCCGGCCAGACCCGTGCGAACCAGCCGGCACAATTGACGAAGGTGAAGGTGGAGACGGTGGCCGACGGCCTGCCACATCTCTGGTCGATGGAGTTCCTGCCGGACGGCCGCATACTCGTGGCCGCCAAGGACGGCAAGATGATGATCGTGTCGCCGGACGGCGAGACGCGCACCGAGGTCTCGGGACTGCCCGAGGTCGCCTCGGCAGGCCAGGGCGGTCTCCTCGACGTCGTGCTCGGCCCCGACTACGCCAGCGACGGCCTCGTCTTCTTCTCCTTCTCGGAGCCGCGCGAGGGCGACGTCAACGGCACCTCGGTGGCCTCAGCCAAGCTCGTCGCCAGCGGCGAGACGGCCTCGCTTGACGACATGAAGGTGATCTTCCAGCAGACGCCGGGCTATGACGGCGACAAGCATTTCGGCTCGCGCCTCGTCTTCGCGCCCGACGGCAAGCTCTTCGTGACGGTGGGCGAGCGCTCCGACGAGCCGATCCGCGACCAGGCGCAGAACCTCGACAGCGGCCTCGGCAAGATCTTCCGCATCAACGCCGACGGCTCGGTTCCCGCCGACAATCCCTTCGTCGATCGCGAGGGCGCACAGGACGCGATCTGGTCCTACGGTCATCGCAACCTGCAGTCCGCCACCCTCGACGGCGAGGGCCGGCTCTGGACGATCGAGCACGGGCCGCGCGGCGGCGACGAGTTGAACCAGCCCGAGCCCGGCAAGAACTACGGCTGGCCCGTGATCACCTACGGCATCTCCTACGGGGGGCAGCCCGTAGGCGACGGCATCACCGCCAAGGAGGGCATGGAGCAGCCCGTCTACTATTGGGATCCGGTGATCGGCCCGTCCGGCATGGCGGTCTACGAGGGCACCGAGTTCCCCGAATGGAACGGCACCGTGCTCGTCGGTGGTCTGGTGACGCAGGGGCTCGTCGCCCTGACGATGAAGGACGGGCGCGTGGCGAGCGAGGAGCGCATTCCGTTGGAAGCGCGCATCCGCGACGTGAAGGTCGGACCGGACGGCGCGGTCTATGCCGTGACCGAACAGCGCGGCGGCGGCGACTCGAAGATCCTGCGCCTGACGAAGGGCGTCTGATCGCCGCGTGTTCGAACCTGTCCCGTGAAGGCCAAGCCGGCGTTCACGGGACAATGCGCCGAAACAGAGCTCCCGCCCGGTCTCGCGAAGGCCGGGCTACCGCTGCTGGCGGGTCTGCGACGGGGTGCAGCCGAAGCGTTCGCGATAGCGCCGCGCGAAGTCGCTCATGTGCAGGAAACCGCACTGGTAGGCGATCTGCGAGACGGGTCGCACGTCCGCCTGCTGCTTCAGCTGCGCATGCGCGCGCTCGAGGCGCTGGTTCAGGATGTAGGCGACGGGAGAAAGGCCGACGTTCCGGCGGAACGCCGACTGAAGTGCGCGCACGCTCGTGCCCGCCGCGATCGCGACGTCGGACACGGTGAAGGGCTCGGCCAGATGTGCCTCGACATAGTCGCGAGCCCGGCGGACCATCGGGGCGCTCGCCGGCAGGGCGGGCCCGCAGAGCGGTGTCCGCGGCCAGAGATGCAGGATCTGCTGGCAGAGCAGTTCCTGCATCAGGGGGTCGTCCAGCATCGCGAGGCCCGCACCGGTCATCATGCGCTCGTGCAGGCATTCTAGGCTGCGAGCCAGCGTCGCGGCGGCGCGATCGGACCGATCGACCACCGGTTCGAAGGCAGGCGTTCCGAAATTTTCACCGGAGCCGAGAAGCCGCGCCTGACGGGCCAGAAAGTCGCCCTCGATCAGGATTCCGGTGGTGCGGAACTGCGGCGAGGTGTCGAGCCGCGTCAGTTCGGAGCATCGGCTGATCGAGATCGTGCCGATGCGGCTTCGGACGTCCCGCTTGTCGAAGCTGCGGACCGAGGTTCCCGATCGCGTCAGCGAGAAGGAGTAGGCGTCGCCTTCGCAACCGCCCGCCGCGCGAAATCCGCTGCCGCTGCGCATGTCGAAGACCGAGAGCGGTCCCCTTCGAACGGCGAGGCTCTCGAAGGTGATACCACCGCGGTCGGGCGGCGAGAGATGGATGGGATATCCGGCTGCGTTCAGCCGTTCGAGGTCGAACGCGTCGCGCACCGTCAGGTGACGAAGCGAGCCGCCGGCGGCCGACAGAGCCTTCCAGCTCGGATCGAAGCGAGAGACCGATTGTGGAATCGTTTGCACCGGTGGTCGCCTTAAACCTCATGCGTCTGACGCGTCGGCAGCTCTCGCCCCGGAGCCGCGTGTCACGCATTTTTTGTCTGAGTTAACTCATAGAACGATTCCAGGGCGAGTGCGACCGCTTTTGCAACGGCAGGTTTCAAGACATATCGCGGCTTGTGACTATCCGTGACGAGCCATCCGATCAGGAGGCGAAGGCGAGTGGTGCGCCCGTCGTCGGGTGGGCGAGCGTCGCCATGCCGATCCCGAAGACCTCGGCCAGCACGGGTGGCGTCATGATCTCGGCCGGCGTGCCGCGCGCGATCAGGCGGCCGGCCTTCAGCGCCATGATCTCGTCGCAGTAGCGCGCGGCCATGTTGATGTCGTGCAGCACGGCGACGACGCCGATGCCGCGCTCGTGCGAGAGGTCGCGAACGAGCTGCAGGATCTCGACCTGGTGCGCGATGTCGAGGGCCGACGTCGGCTCGTCCAGCAGCAGGCAGCCGGCGTCCTGCGCCACCAGCATCGCGATCCAGGCCCGCTGCCGCTCGCCGCCCGAGAGCTCCTCGACGAGGCGATCGGCGAAGTCGTCGAGCTTCGTCAGATCGAGCGCGTCGTCGACGCGCCGGCCATCTTCCGCCGTGAAGCGCCCGAACGGACCGTGCCACGGGTAGCGGCCGAGCCGCACGAGATCGCGCACCCGCATGCCCGGCGCCGGCGGCAGAGTCTGCGGCAGATAGGCGACGTGGCGCGCGAAGGCGCGGTCGCTCCAGTCGCGCAGCGCCCGTGGGCCGAAGCGCACATGGCCGCCGCTCGGCTCCTGCTGCCGGGCGAGGACCTTCAGGAGCGTCGACTTGCCCGATCCGTTGTGGCCGACGAGACCGATGAAGCGCCCGGCGGGAAACGCCGCCGTGAGCGGATGCAGCGGCGTGCGGTCGCCGATCCGCAGATGCACGTCTTCCAGCTCGTAGGCCATGGGCGCGCCCGAGGGCCTCGGGCCCGGAGCCGGGGTCGTTCGAGCCGAAGCGGTGGGCAGGGTCATCGGGAAGCGGCTTTCACGGGTGTCGGGACGGCGTTCGACGTCGGTGCGGTTCTAGGAGGCCGGCCGCCGGCCGCCGGCCAGCAGCAGCATGAGGAAGGGCGCGCCGATGAGAGCGGCGACGAGCCCCGTCGGAAGCTGCCAGGGATAGGCGGCGACGCGCGCCACCCAGTCTGCGGTCATCAGCAGGGCGCCACCGGCGAGCGCCGATCCGACGAGCGCGGGGATCGGCCGGTGCAACCCGACGAGCCGCAAGGCGTGCGGCGCCATCAGCCCGACGAAGGTCATCGTTCCCGCCACCGGCGTGGCGGCGGCGGTGAGGGCGGCGGCGAGGAGAAACAGCAGCAGCCGCGTGCGCTCCAGCGGCACGCCGAGCGCGCGCGTCGCGGCGGGCCCGAGCGGCAGGATGGCGATCGGCCGGGCCGCGAGCAGTGCCAGCGCCACGAGCACGGCGGCCGACGCCGCCATCGCCAGAGCCGCCGGCGGCGTCGCGCCGCTCGTCGAGCCCGCCATCCAGGCGAAGAGCATGAGCGCACGCGGATCGCCGGTCGAGGCGACGACGCCGACCACGGCATCGAGCAGCGCGTTCAGCGCGATGCCGGTGAGGATGACCCGCTCGGGCTGGAAGCCCGATCGCCGGCCGAGCGCGAAGACCGCCGCGATCACCGCGAGGCTGCCGAGCGTGGCGGCGAGGCTCGTGGTGGCGGCCTGCGGCGTCACGACCAGGAAGAGCGTCAGCGTTGCGGCGAAGGCGGCGCCGGCGCTGACGCCGAGCACTTCCGGGCTCGCCATCTCGTTGCCGGTGAGGCGCTGGAGCAGGAACCCCGCGACGCCGAGCATCGCGCCGGCCCCGAACGAGGCGACGACACGCGGCCAGCGCCACGGCAGCACCGCCTCGGCATGCGCGAGATCGAGGAGGAGGGTCCAGCGGCCGTCGACGGGATCGCGCCCGACGAGAAGCACGAACGCCGCGAGCAGGATGGCGCCGAGGACGAGAGCCGTCGCCAGAAGTTTCGGATTGCACCGGCGCGCGTTCCTTCGCGCCGGTTCGGCGGCGGCGGGCGGGCGATCGGCCAGCCGCAGCCGCGGCAGCAGGACGAGGAGAAGCGGCGAGCCCAGCAGCGCGGTGACGGCCCCGGTCGGCAGGAAATCGCCGCTGGCGCCCGAAGCCGCCTGCACCGCGGCGTCGGTGACGAGAAGCAGGAGCGCGCCGAGCCCGGTTGCGAGCGCCAGCCGGGCGCCGAAGCCCCGCACGCCCGAAACACGCGCCAGCACCGGCGCGACGAGCCCGACGAAGCCGATGACGCCGACCGAGCTCACCACGAAGGCCGAGAGGAGCACGGCAAGCGCGACGGCGAGGAAGCGCAGTCGGCCGGGATCGGCGCCCCGCGCCCGGGCGTTGGCGTCGTCGAGTTCGAGCAGCGCCAGCGGGCGCACGATGACCGCCACCGGCACCGCGAGCACGGCGAGCCGCAGGCCGAGCTGAAGGGCGGGATCCCAGCCCTGCTGGCTGAGCGAGCCGCTGCCCCAGATGAAGAGCGACACCAGATAGCGCTCGTTCAGAAGCGTCAGCATCGCCGAGAGGGCGCCGGCATAGAGCCCGACCACGAGACCCGCGAGGATCAGCGACACCGCGGCGAAATGGCGCCGGCGCACGAGCGCGAAGACAAGGAGCGTCGAGAGGCCGCTTCCCGCGAGCGTCACGAGATCGCGGCCCCAGCCGAAGAGGGCGGGTGCGAAGAGAAGCGTCACGGCGAGCGCCAGCCGGCCGCCGGCATCGACGCCGAGCGTCGTCGGCGAGGCCAGCGGGTTTCGCAGC
The DNA here is from genome assembly GCF_014196835.1 of Aureimonas pseudogalii. Classification (GTDB taxonomy): domain Bacteria; phylum Pseudomonadota; class Alphaproteobacteria; order Rhizobiales; family Rhizobiaceae; genus Aureimonas; species Aureimonas pseudogalii. The sequence continues at coordinate 324,674 of NZ_JACIEK010000001.1, read as the reverse complement.
GCCTGCTGCAGCAGCGCGCCGGAGGCCGCCAGAGCCCCGCCGCACAAGAGCGCCATCGCGAAGCGCGGCAGCGTCGAATAGAGGAGGCGCATGCGGTCGGGATCGTAGGCGCCCGCCGCCGTCGGCGCGGCCCGCCAGAGCGCGGCGAGCGGCCCCGCCAGCAGCGGCAGGCAGAGCGCCAGCGCCAGTGCCGCGAGGAGCGCGAGCATCGCCGCCGGCAGCCCGGCACGGCGGATCGCCGTCACGCTCTCTCTCCCAGAAGGTTCTCGCAGAGGAGGCGCGCGAAGCGCCCGGCGGACGGGAGCGCGCCGAACATCAGGGCCGGCGCGACCGTGGACACCCGGCTCGCCGCGACGAAGGGCAGCCCCGTCCAGAGCGGGCTGCGAGCGAGCGTCGGCCAGACGTCCGGCGCCACCGGGTCCACGGCCACGAGGCGGGCATGGGGCGCGGCGGCGAGATCCTCGATGCCGACGGTGGAAAAGCCCCAGTAGTTCACCGGCGCGTCCCAGGCGTTGCGAAGGCCGAGCCCGTCGAGCACGTTGCCGTAGAGGCCGCTGCGGCCGTAGACCCGCACATGGCGCGGATCGAGGAAGCTGACGAGAAGAAGCGGCTCGGTGCTCCGTCCGGCCAGCCGCCCAGCCAGCCCGGCAATCTCGGCATCGTAGGCTTCGATCGCGGACCGGGCTTCCGCCGCCCGTCCCAGCATGTCGCCGAGAAGCGTCGTCACGGTGCGGGCGCGCGGCAGCGGATCGACGCCGGTGCCGTAGAGCGTCACGCGCTCGACACGGGCGATGCGCGCCAGCGCGGGCTCCGCCATCGCCGTGAAGTCGGTGGAAAGGACGAGGTCGGGGCGTAGCGCCGCGAGGCGCTCCAGATTGGGATCTTGCGCCGCGCCGAGATCGGCAACGGCGGATGGCAGCGGCGGCTCCACCACCCAGGTGGTCCAGTCGGCCGCCGAGGCGATCGCCACCGGCTCGACCCCGATCGCCAGCATCGTTTCGGCCAGCCCGTAGTCGAGCGTCGCGACACGGGCGGGGAAGGACGGCGCATCGGCGCGCGAGGGCGGCGACCACGCCGCGAACCCCAAGCCGCCCGTCAGCGCCAGAAAGCGTCGGCGCGGCATCGGGAGGGAGAGAGAATGGGGCACGCGAGAAACCTGACTTCGTTCGTCAGATTTCTCTATCGCAAGCCGAAGCGGCCCGGCAAGCCGCTATACGGGGTCCGCCCTAGTAACCGGCGGTTCGATCCACCACGTTCGCGAGCCGCTCGCCGCGACGATGGGCGGCGATCTGCCGAATGATCAACGGCGCGAGCGCGGCGGGATCGGACGAGGCGGCGGCATGCGGCGTGACGAAGACGCGGGGGTGACGCCAGAGCGGGCTGTCGGCCGCCAGCGGCTCGCGCTCGAACACGTCGAGCGAGGCCTCCATCAGCCGGCCGTCGTTCAGCGCGCGCAGGATCGCCGAGTCCTTCTGCAACCCGCCGCGCCCCGCCTGAATCAGCACCGGCGTGCCGAGCGGCGTCTCGCGCTTCAGACGCATGAGAAACCCGTCGTCGATGAGGCCGTGCGTCTGCGGCGTCAGCGGCAGCAGCACCACGAGAATGTCGCTCTCGGCGAGGATCTCGCCGAGTCCGGCGTCGCCGTGGCGGCAGGCGACGCCCTCGATCTCGCGCGGCGTACGGCTCCAGCCCGAGACCTGGAAGCCCAGGAGCCGCAGCTTCTCGGCCGCGTCGCGCCCGAGCTCGCCGAGGCCGAGAATACCGACGCGGATGTCGCTCGCGGCGGGCTGCACCCGCTCGTTCCAGATACGGGCCGCCTGCTGGGCGCGATAGGTCATGCCGCGACGCTGGTGGTCGAGCACGCGCCAGACGACGTATTCGCTCATGCGCCGCGTCAGGTCCTCGGCGACGATCCGCACCACCGGCACGTCGGGCAGGGTGCGGTCGGCGAGGATGTGATCGACGCCGGCGCCGAGCGAGAAGATCGCCTCGAGGTTCGGCAGGTTGGCGAGGACGCCCGGCGGCTGCTTCCAGACCACGGCGTAGCGGATGCTCTCGTCGGCGGCGCTGGCGGGCCGCAGCACGATGGTCTCGTTCGGCGCCTCGCGCAGCAGCGCCTCGCGCCAGCGGGTGGGGTCGAAGCCCGTCACGGAAAGAAGAAGGGTCACGTCGTGGTCTCGTCTTGGCGAATCGAATCGGCCAGCAGCCTAGCGCGGGTGCGGCCATGGCGGGCGAACCAATGCGTCGCGCCGACGAGAAACCCGTTGGCGATGGCACCCTCGTCCACCGCGGCGATCAGGGCGTCCACCGGCGCGCGGATGGCGAGGATGTCCTCCTGCTCATCGGCCTTGCCGCCGCGCCCGTCGAGCGCGGCGGCATCCACCAGCGCCAGGAAGACCAGCGCCGTCTCGTCGGTGAGGCCGGGCGTCGTCAGGATCGTGTAGCAATGCGTGATGGCGAGGACGTCGAGGCCGGTCTCCTCCTCCAGCTCGCGCGCCGCGCCCGTGGCAGGATCCTCGCCCTCGTCGATGCCGCCGGCCGGCAGTTCCAGCGGCGCGGCGTTGGCGGTGGCGAGGGCGGCGCCGATGCGGAACTGGCGGATCACCACGATCTCGTCGCGCACGGGATCGTAGGGGATGACCACCGCGCAGCGCCCGCCGCGCACGATCTCGCGCCGCGCCTTCGATGGCTCGTCGCGCCCGAGGGCGGCGTGCTCGATCGAGAGAACGTCGAGCGGGCGGAACCCGTCGAAGGCGCGACGCTCGTCGAGAACCGTGAAGTCGAGCGGCTGGTCTTCGAGGCGATGCCGGTAGCCTGCCGTCATGGGGCGATTCCTTCCGTGGGTGCCGCCTCGATGCGAAAGGCCGCCGCCATCAGCGCCTTCGTGTAGTCCGTCTTCGGCCGCTCGAAGATCTCCTCGCTCGTACCGCGCTCCACCACCTGGCCGCCGCGCATCACGATCACCTCGTTGGCGAGCGCGCGCACGACCTTCAGATCGTGGCTGATGAAGAGATAGGCGAGATCGTGCTTGCGCTGGAGATCGCGCAGGAGATCCACGACCTGCGCCTGCACGCTCATGTCGAGCGCCGAGGTCGGCTCGTCCAGCATCACGAAGCGCGGGTTCAGCACCATGGCGCGGGCGATGGCGACGCGCTGGCGCTGGCCGCCGGAGAACTCGTGCGGGTAGCGGAAGCGCGTGGTGGGATCGAGCCCCACCTCTTCGAGCGCCGCGACGACGCGCGCGTCGCGCTCGGCCGCGCCGAGTTTCGGCTGGTGGACGAGGAGCCCCTCCGAGATGATCTCGCCGATCGGCATGCGCGGCGAGAGCGAGCCGAACGGATCCTGGAACACGATCTGGATGCGGTCGCGCAGCGGGCGCATCGCGCTGAGCGACCGATCGTCGATGCGCGTCCCGTCGAAGCGGATCTCGCCCTTCGAGGCGATCATGCGGCAGAGGGCGAGGCCGAGCGTCGTCTTGCCCGAACCCGATTCGCCGACGACCCCCACGGTCTGGCCGGCGCGCACGGTGACGTCGATGCCGTCCACCGCCTTCACGTGGTCGGTGACGCGCCGCATGAAGCCGGTGCGAACGGGGAACCAGACCTTCACGTCGCGCCCCTCCATCACCGCCGGCGCGTTGGCGTTGGCGGCAGGCGGTCGGCCCTTGGGCTCGGCGGCGAGGAGGTGCTTGGTATAGGCATGCTGCGGGTTGGCGAAGATCTCGGCGGTCGGCCCGGTCTCGACGATCTCGCCACGGTACATCACGCAGACCCGGTCGGCGATGCGCCGGACGATGCCGAGATCGTGGGTGATGAAGAGCAGCCCCATGTCGCGCTGGCTCTGCAGCGACTTCAGGAGTTCGAGAATCTGCGCCTGCACGGTCACGTCGAGCGCGGTGGTGGGCTCGTCGGCGATGAGGAGGTCGGGCTCGTTGGCGAGCGCCATCGCGATCATCACGCGCTGGCGCTGGCCGCCCGAGAGCTGGTGCGGATAGGCGTTCAGCCGCTTCTCGGGATCGCGGATGCCGACCTGATGCAGGAGTTCGAGCGTGCGCACCCGCGCCTCGCGATCGCGCAGGCCCCGGTGGATCTTCATCACCTCGCCGATCTGCCGCTCGATCGTGTGCAGCGGGTTGAGCGAGGACATCGGCTCTTGGAAGATCATCGAGATCTGGTTGCCGCGCACGCCGCGCAACCGGTCGTCCGAGGTCGCGATGAGATCCTGACCGCCGAACATCACGGAACCGCCGGGATGGCTGGCGGCGGGGTAGGGCAGGAGCTTGAGGATCGAGAGCGCCGAGACGGACTTGCCGGAGCCGGACTCGCCGACCAGAGCCACCGTCTCGCCCTTGGCGATGTCGAAGGAGATGCCCTTCACCGCCAAGCTCGTCTCTCCGTTCTGATGGAAGGCGACTTGCAGGTTCCGCACGCTGAGGAGGGGCGTTGTGCCCGGCATAGGAGCGGGAGAGGCGAGGGGCGTGACCAATTCGGGATCCTTCATGCCGGTCGCGGCAGCGCTGCGGAGGCATGGCCTCCCACCGGACCATGATCATGCCCATGGTCGTGATCATGCCGGCCGGGTGGGGGCGAATGCAGGCAGGCGGAGCCTCTCGCCGCGTCGGCCGCATGGTCGTGATCATCGTGGGCGGATGCGTCGGCGCAGTCGCCCACCCGCTCCACCTCGACGGTGGCATGCACGATCGCGAAGCTCGCACGAAGCTCGGACTTGATGGCGCGCACCACCGCCGTGCCGTCGGCCTCGTCGTGGAGCGAGGCATGCAGCGTCGCCGCACGGCGCTTGGGCGTCAGCATCCACACATGCACGTGGTGGATCCCGGCAAGGCCCGAGATGCCGGCGAGGCGGCTCTCGATCGTCCCGGCTTCGACGTCCGCCGGTGCGCCTTCGAGGAGGATGTGTCCGGATTCGCGGATCAGCCGGTAGGCATTGCCGAGGATCAGCAGGCAGACGAAGACCGAGAGGATGGGATCGATCGGCGTCCATCCCGTCCAGAGGATGACGAGGGAGGCGACGATCGCCGCGACCGAGCCGAGGAGATCGCCCATCACGTGCAGCAGCGCGCCGCGCATGTTGAGGTCTTCACGGTCGCCGCCGTGCAGCACGAAGAAGGCGACGACGTTGACCAGGAGCCCGCCGAGCGCCACCGCGAGCATCGTGCCGCCGAGCACCTCGACCGGGTTCGTCAGCCGGTGCCAGGCCTCGTAGAGGATCACCGCGCTGATGCCGAAGAGAACGAGGCCGTTGGAATAGGCGACGAGGATCTGGAACCGGTCGTAGCCATAGGTGCGGCGCGCATCGGCCGGACGGCGCGCCATGCGGATGGCGAACCAGGCAAGCGCCAGCCCCGCGAAGTCGACCAGCATGTGCCCGGCATCGGCGAGCAGCGCCAGCGACCCCGAGACGAGACCGCCGGCGACCTCGGCCAGCATGAAGAGCCCCGTGAGCCCCGCGGCGATCGCCAGCCGTCCCTCGCCTGCGTTGGCGGTGTGGTCGTGGCCGTCGGCGCCGTGGTCGTGATGCCCGTGCCCGGAATGGTCGTGGGAGTGCTCGTGAGAAGAGGCCACGTCGGGTCCTATCGGAAGCTCTTGCGGGGGTCGAAGGCGTCGCGCACGGCCTCGCCGACGAAGACGAGGAGCGACAGCATCAGCGAGAGCACCACGAAGCCGGAGATGCCGAGCCAGGGGGCCTGAAGGTTGTTGCGCCCCTGCGAGAGCAGTTCGCCGAGCGACGGCGAGCCGGGCGGCAGGCCGAAGCCGAGGAAGTCGAGCGAGGTCAGCGTCGTGATCGAGCCGTTGAGGATAAACGGTAGGAAGGTGAGCGTCGCCACCATGGCGTTCGGCAGGAGATGGCGGCCCATGATCGTCCAGTCGCCGACACCGAGCGCCCGCGCGGCGTTGACGTATTCGAAGTTGCGCGCCCGCAGGAACTCGGCCCGCACCACGCCGACGAACGACACCCAGGAGAAGAGCAGCATGATGCCCAGCAGGATCCAGAAACCGGGTGGCAGGATCGCCGAGACGATGAGCAGCAGGTAGAGCACCGGGATCGACGACCAGATCTCGATGAAGCGCTGGAAGAGGAGATCGACCCAGCCGCCGAAATAGCCCTGCACAGCGCCGGCGAACACGCCGATCACCGCCGAGGCGGCCGTCAGCACGAGGCCGAAGAGCACGGAGATGCGGAAGCCGTAGATCAGCCGCGCCAGCACGTCGCGCGCCTGATCGTCGGTGCCGAGCCAGTTCCAGTTGCCGATGGTGCAGTTGGGGTCCTCGACGCCGAGTGGATAGCGTTGGCAGCGCTCTTCCTTCGTGTAGGTCCACGAGGGCGCGGACGGAGCGGGCGAGGGGATCTCGTTGTTGACGCTCTGATAGGAATAGCGGATCGGCGGCCAGACCATCCAGCCGTTGGCGGCGACCTCCTCCTGGATGAAGGGGTCGCGATAGTTCGTGACCGGCAGGAAGCCGCCGAACACCTCTTCCGGGTAGTCGACGAGGATCGGCGTGTAGAACTCGCCCTTGTAGGAGATGAAGATCGGCTTGTCGTTGGCGACGCCTTCGGCGAAAAGCGTGACGAGAAAAAGCGCCAGGAAGACCCAGAGCGACCACCAGCCGCGTCGGTTGGTCTTGAAGTTGGCCCAGCGCCGCTGGTTGAGCGGCGACAGGCGGGGCGGGCGCATCGCCACGGCGGGCGGCGCCATCTGCGCGACGCCCCCGGCGCCGGCCTGCGCCTCGGCCCTCGTCTCGATCTCGGGCGGCCGGTCGATGGCCGGGCGGTTCTCGGTCGTGTCGGTCATCGCCTCAGACCTCCCGCCGCTCGAAGTCGATGCGTGGATCGATCCAGGTGTAGGTGAGGTCGGAAATGAGCGTCGTCACGAGGCCGATCAGCGAGAAGATGTAGAGCGTGGCGAAGACCACCGGATAGTCACGCTTGTAGATGCTCTCGAAGGAGAGGAGCCCCAGCCCGTCGAGCGAGAAGATGGTCTCGATCAGCAGCGAGCCGGCGAAGAAGGCCGAGATGAAGGCGCCGGGAAAGCCGGCGACGATGATCAGCATGGCGTTGCGGAAGACGTGGCCGTAGAGCACGCGCCGCTCGCTCAAGCCCTTGGCGCGCGCGGTGGTGACGTATTGCTTGCGGATCTCGTCGAGGAAGGAGTTCTTCGTTAGGAGCGTCGTGGTGGCGAAGGCCGAGAGCGAGAGCGCGATCAGCGGCAGCGTCAGGTGCCAGAAATAGTCGGCGATGCGCGCCGGCCAGGAGAGCTGCGCCCAGTTGTCGGATGTGAGGCCACGCAGCGGGAACCAGTCGAGGAACGAGCCGCCGGCGAAGAGCACGATGAGTAGCACCGCGAAGAGGAAACCGGGAATGGCGTAGGCGACGATGATGACGGCGCTCGTCCAAGTGTCGAAGCGCGAGCCCTCCTTCAGCGCCTTGCGGATGCCGAGCGGGATCGAGATCAGGTAGGAGAGGAGGGTGATCCAGAGCCCGAGCGAGATCGAGACCGGCAGCTTCTGCTGCACGAGGTCGATCACGGTCGCGTTGGAGAAGAAGCTCGTGCCGAAGTCGAAGCGGGCATAATTCCAGATCATCTCGCCGAAGCGCTCCAGCGGCGGCTTGTCGAAGCCGAACTGCACCTCCAGCCGCTTGATGAATTCGGGGTCTAGCCCCTGCGCACCGCGATAGCCCGACGTGTCGCCGCTCTGCGCGGCCATGTCGCCGCCCCCGCCGGACAGCCGCTCGGTGGCGCCGCCGCCCTGGCCCTGCAGCCCCGCGATCACCTGTTCCACCGGCCCGCCCGGCGCGAACTGGATGACCGCGAAAGACACCGCCATGATCCCGAGAAGCGTCGGGATCATCAGGAGGATGCGTCGAAGGATGTAGGCGCCCATTCACCGGTCCCGTCGCGGCGCCCTTGGGACGCGCGCATGTCTCGTATCAGGCGCGGCCCACGGCCTTCGCCTTCGTTTCGTCGTACCACCACAGAGACTCGACCGGGAACCCGTAATCGGGCTTCGGCTCGCGAAAGCCGAACATGTCCCAGTGGCCGACGGTGTGGCCGGGCGAGCCGATGTTCGGGATCCAGTCCAGCCGCCAGCGCAGCACCCGGTCGAGGCAGCGCATCACCACCGTCAGCTCTTCGCGGCTGGCGGCGGCGCCGAGCCGGTCGATCAGCGCGTCCACCGCGGGGTCGGCCATGCCGGGATAGTTGTAGGAGCCGTTGCGGTTCCGCGCCGCCGAGCCGAAGAACAGGCCGAGGCTCTCGCGCGTCGGTGTGCCGTTCAGCGAGAAGGCGCAGAGGATCATGTCGAAGTCGAAGCGGTTCTGCCGGTCCTGATACTGCGCGGCGTCCACCAGCCGCAGCGAGGCGTCGACGCCCACGAGCTTCAGGTTCTCGATCATCTTGCCGTAGACGCGCGCCTGCTCGGGCTGGTTGATCAGATATTCCAGCCGGAAGGTCTCGCCCGCCCCGTTCACGAGGCTCTGTCCGCGGCGCGTCCAGCCGGCGGCGGCGAAGAGGTCGGCGGCCTCGCGCAGCCGCGCCCGGTCCCGGCCCGACCCGTCGCTGACCGGCTGCACCCAGACCGCGCCGAAGACCTCCGGCATGAGCTGCCCGCGCAGCGGCTCGAGGATCGCGAGTTCCTCCGGCGGCGGCGCGCCCGCCGCCACGAAGTCCGACGTCTGGAACGGCGAGACGGAGTGCTGGCGCAAGCCGAACAGGAGGTTGGCGTTGGTCCACTCGAAGTCGAAGCAGAGATTGACGGCGCGGCGCACGCGCGGATCGGCGAAGCGCTCGCGGCGCTGGTTGAGCGCCCAGCACTGGAAGCGCGGCCATCTCTCGCCCGGGAAGGTCGCCTTCTTCACGCGCCCGTCCTTCACCGCTGGAAAGTCGTATTCGGTCGCCCAGGCGCGGGTCGTGAACTCCTCGCGATAGGTGACGTCGCCCTTCTTGAAGGCCTCCAGCTCGGCCTGCCGGTCGCGGAAGAACTCGACGCGCAGGGTCTGGAAGTGCGAGAGCCCGCGTGTGAACGGCATGTCACGCGCCCAATGGTCGTCGCGCTTCTCGTATTCGATGTAGCGCCCGGCGGCGTAGCGCCCGATCCGGTAGGCGCCCGATCCCGGGATCTCGTCGAAGCCACCTTGCGCGAAGGGGCGGCTCTCGAAGAACGCCTTGGGCACCACTGGGATCGAGAGTGCCGCCAGCGCGGTCGGCACCGTCTGGCGGCCGGTGAAGGTGACGTGCAGCGTGCGCTCGTCCTCCGCCGTCACCTCCGCCACCTCGGCGAGCGCGATGGCGAGGCTCGGATGCCCTTCCGTCTTCATCCGCTCGTAGGAGAAGGCGACGTCGGCCGCCGTCACCGGCGCGCCGGTGGAGAAGCGCGCCTCGGGCCGCAGCCGGAAGGTGAAGCGGTTTCGATCGGTCGAGAGCGTCACGCTTTCGGCGAGATGACCGTAGAGCGCGTCGGGCTCGTCCAGCGTCGAGAGCATCAGGCCCTCGTAGAGCAGCTCGATGCGTGGCGGGGCGTTGCCCTGCAGCACGAAGGTGTTGAACGTGTCGAACGTGTCCGGCGCCTGATTGAAGAGCCAGGAGGGCACGGTCATCACCATGCGCCCGCCCTGCGGCGCCTCGGGCGAGGCGTAGTCGAACGCGGCATAGTCGGCGGGATATTTCAGGTCGCCGAAAGCAGAAAGGCCGTGCACGGGCGTCTCGGTCGGCGTCGCCGCGAAGACGACACGCGGCAGCGTCGCCGAGCCCATTGCCGCCAGCGCCATCGCGCCGAAGCGGCGGCGGGTGATGCTTCGGAAGCTCTCCGTCATGGCTTGGCCGGCGGGATCGCGGGCGCGCTCTCGCTCTTTTCGGCGGCGGCCTGGTCGGCCGGGGTGTTCACCGGCACCTCGCCCTTCACCCACCACGAGAACGGATCGATGCCGGCGTAGGCGGGCTGCGTCGCCGGCATGCCGAACTTGTTCCAGGCCGCGAGCCACGTCTCGGTGCGTGTCCATTGCGGCACCACGTACCAATTCCAGAGCATGACGCGGTCGAGCGCACGGGTTGCCGCCACCAGGGACGGGCGATCCGGTGCGTAGACGATGTCGTCGATCAGCTTGTCGACGATCGGGCTGTTGACGCCCGCATAATTCCGGCTTCCCGGTGCGCGCGCCGCCGCCGAACCCCAGAAGTCGCGCTGCTCGTTGCCGGGGGAAATGGATTGCGGATAGTAGGCGATGCCGACGACCTCGAAATCGAAATTGGTCATGCGGTCGACATATTGCGACGTGTCGACGATCCGGACGTTCGTCCGGATGCCCAGCCGCTCCAGCTGTCTCGCATAGGGTTCGAGGATACGGTTGTCGCTCGGGTCGTCGCCGAGAATCTCGATCGTCATCTGGGCCCCGGTGGCAGGATCGATCAGGGCGGTGCCTTTCAGCACGTAGCCCGCCTCGCGAAACAGCGCCAAGGCGTCGCGCAGATATTCGCGCGTCGAGGCCTGCGTGTCGTAGACGGGAAGCTTGAACGGCTGCGTGAAGACCTCGTCCGGGATCTGGCCCCGCAGCGGCTCGAGATACTTGAGCTCCGCCTCGCTCGGCAGTCCCGTCGCCGCCAGTTCGCTGTTGTACCAATAGCTCGAGATTCGCTCGTTCAGCCCGTAGAAGAGCGTCCGGTTCATGTCCTCGAAGTTGAACGCGAGGGTCAGCGCCTTGCGAACGCGAGGGTCGGAGAATTTCGGCAGGCGATTGTTGAGAACATAGGCCTGCATCGACCGGACCTGCCGGTTCGGCAGGACGGTCTTCGTCACGCGGCCGTCGACCGCGGCCGGGAAATTGTAGCCTTCGACCCAGCGCTGGGTGCTGTTCTCCAGGCGCCAGTCATCGAGGCCGCCCTTCTTGAAGGCTTCCCACTGCGCGTTCGAGTCCCGAAGATAGACGTAGCGGATGCGGTCGTAGTTGTAGCGACCGATCCGGGTCGGATGATCTTTGGCCCAGGAATCGGGGACGCGTTCCCACTCGATCTCGCTGCCCGCTCGCCAGGATGCGATCTTGTAGGGCCCCGATCCCAAGGGTGGCTCCATCGTCGGCTGTGTGATGTCGCGCGGCTTGCCGCTTGCGTCCACGCCCGTCCACCAGTGCTTGGGCAGCACGACGAGATCGCCCATGATGTTGGGAAGCTCGCGGTTTCCGGCTTGGTCGAAGGTGAACGTCACCTCGCGCTCGCCGGTCTGTTCGGCCTTCGTGACGTTGTGGTAATAGCTCGACCACTGCGGATGGAGCTTCCGGAGCGTGTCGAAGCTCCAGAGCACGTCCTCGACCGTGATCGGTTGCCCATCGTGCCACCGGGCCTTGGGATCGAGGCGGAAGGACGCCGACGAATAGTCGGACGCGAACCGCATCTCTTCCGCGATCATGCCGTAGGAGGTGGAGCCCTCCTCGGTCGATTGCTCGGTCAGCGTGTCGTAGATGATGCCGCCACCGAAGCCGCCGACGCCCGAGCTCATGCCTGCTGCCGCCGTGCCGCGAACGACGAAGGGGTTGAAACTGTCGAAGGTCCCAGCCGCGATCTGATTGAGGGTTCCCCCTTTCGGGGCTTCGGCATTGACGTAGTCGTAGCGCGAGAAGTTGTTCCCGTACTTCGAAGGGCCGATGAGCGAGGAATAGCGCATCCATTCGCCCATCGCCGCAGGCTGGCTCGCCGCAGCGGTCGCGGCAGGCTCTGCGGTGGACGAACTCGCCGCAGCCGGAGCAGTGGCTCCTTGCGCGCCGGCCGAGCCGGTCGCCCCGATCTGAAGAACGGTCAGGGCGAGGGCGGTGGATACGGCACGAAGGCGGAACGGCAAATCGATCTCCAGGTCTGGCGAGGGAAGCGGCTCGCGAGGGCGCGTCTCGGCAGACCGCCCCAGCTTTGTGGCCGGGGTCGGGCCGAGGCCGCGCAATGACGAAAGTGTAATCTCGTAAGCGCCGCTGTCTACCCGGCTGCCGACCGCTTGAGGACCGGTTGCCCTCAACGAAAAAGGCCGGACGCGAGGGTCCGGCCCTTTTTGATCGTGAGGCGCGAGGTTACTGCGCCGGAGCCGGAGCCGCGGGGGCGTCCGGAGCGGGCTGCGCCGCCGGAGCCGGCTGCGCCGGAGCGGCCGGGGCCGTCTCGCCGGGTGCGGCCGGGGGCGTCGGCGCGGCGGCGGGAGCGGAGGTCGCGTTGCCGCCGGTGGCGGGCGTGCTGCCGGAAGGCGGCGCCGTGGGCGCGGCGCCCGTGGTCTGGTCGGTGGTGCCGCCCGACTGGGGCTGCGACACGGCATCGCCGGGCACGGTCATCGGGTTGGTGGAGGTCGCCGGCGCCGTGGTGGGTGCGGCCGAAGCGTCGCCGGCGGGCACGGCTGCACCTTCGGCGGCGGGGCCTTCGGCCGAGGCCTCGGTGGCGCCGGCATCCGCGGCCGGCAATGCCGGCGGATTGTCCGAGAGCGAGCGCAGATACGCCATCAGGTCGGCGCGCTCCTGATCCTTCGGCAGGCCGGCGAAGCCCATCGCCGTGCCCTTGATGTACTGCTTGGGGCCGTGCAGGAAGTGGTTCAGGTGATCCCAGTCCCAGACCACGGTCTTGCCCTGGCTGAACTCGGTCATCGCGGCGGAATAGGCGAAGCCCTCGTGCGAGGCCATCGGCCGGTTCACCACGTCCCAGAGATCGGGGCCGACCTTGTTCGGTCCGCCCTTCTCGCCGGAATGGCAGGCCTGGCAACGCTTGAAGATCGCGGCGCCCGCCTCGGCGCTGGCCGTCTGCATGATCTGGCCGACCGGCGTCACGCCGGCGGCGGCCGGCGCGGCGGCGCCACCCTCGGTCGGCTCGGCGGCGGCGATCGCGAAGCCGGGCTTCTCGGGGGCTTCGGAATGGAAGATGCCTTCCGCGAGCAGGCTGCCGCCGAACAGAACGAAGACGGTGCCGAGAAGGGCGCCGAAGATCTTGTTGGCCTCGAACGAGTTCATGATGAAGGGCGGCTCCCTCTGCCGACGGCACGAGTGGCCGGCGAACGCCTGAAAACGGTGCGGGCGCTTCGGTCTTTCGCCAGAACGTGGCAACGCCTATAAGCCCGCAAATCTGGAAGCGTTCTGACATTCCGGCCGGGATGGATCAAGCGTCCCGCGGCCACAGAATCGCTGAAATCGCCCACCGTCGCATCGAGGCCGCCCGTCATGTCCACACTCGTCCTGATTCCCGCGCGGCTGGCCTCCACGCGTCTGCCGCGCAAGCCGCTCGCCGACATCCACGGCGCGCCGATGATCGTGCGGGTGGCCGAGCGCGCGCGGGCCGCGATGATCGGCCGCGTCGTGGTGGCCACCGACGCCCAGGAAATCCTCGACGCCGTGGTGGCCGCCGGCTTCGAAGCGGTGATGACGGCGGGCACCCACGAATCGGGCTCCGACCGGATCTTCGAGGCGCTTCGGGCCGTGGATCCCGACGGCGAGGTGACGGTGATCGTCAACCTCCAGGGCGACCTGCCGACGATCGAGCCCGAGACCGTGCGCGCCGTGCTGCGCCCGCTCGAAGACCCTGCGGTGGACATCGCCACCGTGGCCGTGAAAATCTCCAACGAGGCCGACCGCACCGATCCCAACGTCGTCAAGCTCGTGGGAACGCCGGCGGGCGAGGGGCGCCTGCAGGCGCTCTACTTCACCCGGGCGGGCGCGCCGAGCGGCGAGGGGCCGCTCTATCACCATGTCGGCATCTACGCCTATCGCCGCTCGGCGCTGGAGCGCTTCGTGGCGCTGCCGCCCTCGCCGCTGGAGCGGCGCGAGAGGCTGGAGCAGCTGCGCGCGCTCGAAGACGGGATGCGCATCGACGCCGCCCTGGTGGAGGCCGTGCCGCTCGGCGTCGACACCGCCTACCAGCTGCAGGAGGCGCGCGATCTCCTGGCGCCCGCTCGCGCCACCGGGCGCATCGCCTTCCAGGGCGAGGCCGGCGCCAATTCCGACACCGCGTGCCGGCGCATGTATCCCGATCTCGAGCCGCTGCCCTGCGCCACCTTCGAGGACGCCTTCGCGGCGATGACGCGCGGCGAGGCGGATCTGGCGATGATCCCGATCGAGAACACGATCGCCGGCCGCGTCGCCGACATCCACCATCTCCTGCCGGTGTCCGGCCTCAAGATCGTCGGCGAGTTCTTTCTGCCCATCCGCTTCCAGCTGATGGCCAAGCCCGGCACGGCGCTCGCCGACATCCGCGAGGTGCACAGCCACATCCATGCGCTCGGCCAGTGCCGCGAGATCCTGCGCCGTCACGGCTGGAAGCCGGTGATCTCGGGCGATACGGCGGGCGCCGCGCGCATCGTGTCCGAGATGCCCGAGCGCGCCGTGGCGGCGCTCGCGCCGCGCCTTGCGGCCGAGCTCTATGGGCTGGAGATCCTCGCCGAGAACGTCGAGGATTTCGAGCACAACACCACGCGCTTCGTGGTGCTGGCGCGGCGCGGCCGCGAGGAGCGCGCGCTTTGGGCGCCGAACGAGGGCGGGCGCGTCGTCACCACCTTCATCTTCGAGGTCCGCAACCTGCCGGCGGCGCTCTACAAGGCGCTGGGGGGCTTCGCCACCAACGGCATCAACATGACCAAGCTCGAAAGCTACCAGCTCGAAGGCAAGTTCGTGGCGACGCAGTTCTACGCCGACATCGAGGGCCATCCCGACGACGTCGGCGTCGCCCATGCGCTGGAAGAACTGCGCTTCTTCTCCAAGCGCGTCTCGATCCTCGGCGTCTACCCGGCCTCGCAGGACCGGCCGGAGCCGGTGCCGCCCGTTCTCGGCGAGTGAGGCGCGGCGTCCCGCCGCGAAGAGCGGGACAGCAAAAAGCCCCGCGATGCGGGGCTTTTTCGTTCATGCAGGATCGGTGGATCGACGCTTAGCGGCCGACGCGGACCATGCGCTCGATGTCGCCGCGAATGACGCCGATATCGCTGAGCATGCGGTCGTCCATGCGGGTGAGCTCGAGGATCGTGCGGCGGTGGCTGCGGAAGGACTGCAGGCGCTTGGTGAAGGAATTGATCATGACGGAGTGTCCGGTTCAAACGAATTTCGTGACCGGGATATACGCCTTGGACCTGCCCACAAGGAGAGCAAGTTCTGCACGTCTGTTGTGCAGCCTGCGCATGACCCGTGCAGACGAAGTTCAGACACCGTTAAGCATTCTCTGATTTCTCTGCGTTGTCTGCCTCTATTTCGTGCATCACGAAGGCTCGGATGAGATGGTGGGCAATCGCGTAGCGCGGCGGCACGGCGAGCTCGTCCGGATGGGTTCCCGCCAGCATGTCTGCGAGCTCCGCCCGTTCGAACCAGCGGCAATCCTCCAGTTCCGTCGCGTCGAACCGGATCTCGCGCGTCAAGGCCCGTGCGGTGCAGCCGATCATTAGCGAGCCCGGAAACGGCCAGGGCTGCGAGGAATGGTAGCGCACAGCCCCGACCTCGATGCCCGCCTCTTCCGCCGTCTCGCGGCGCACGGCATCCTCCAGTGTCTCGCCCGCCTCGATGAAGCCGGCGAGGCACGACCAGAGCTGCGCGGGAAAGCGGGGCTGGCGCCCCATGAGGGCGCGGCCCTCGCCGTCGTGCACGAGCATGATCGACACCGGATCGGTGCGCGGGAAGACGAGATGGTCGCAGCGCGTGCACTTGCGACGGAAGCCGGCGGCCTCGATCCGCGTTTCGCCGCCGCAGCGCCCGCAGAAGCGCGTCTGGGCGTGCCAGTTGAGGAGATGTGCGGCCTGCGCCAACTCGCCCTCGACGCTTGGATCCAGCAGCTCGCGCATACCGAGGGTGCGCAGATCGAAGGCGTTGTGTCCCGCGATGCTGCGCGGGGCGCCCGGCCAGTCCGGCTCCGAGCCGCTCTCCGCCCGGTCACTGGGCAGTGCGGCGGCAAGACGCGGCTCGCCCGCTTCGGTGTGGCCGAGCAGCAGCTCGACCGCGCCCGATCCGAGAAGCGCCTGCGCTTCGCCGACTGTGAAATAGGGCTCGGGCGCATCCGCCGACCCCCTGCAGAGCCAGAGGCCACCGGCCTGCAGGGCGACGCGCGCCCGCGGTTCGGCCAGCGCCTCGGCGAGCGATTCGTCGGTGCGGGTTTCGCCGTCGCGCCGCAGGCGATTGTGGGCATAGCCGAGGCGCAGGAGATCGGGAGCGGTCATCGAAGGCTTTCGCGCAAGCTGCGGAGACGCGCCTCCGCGGCGGGTTCGTCGTAGGGGAGGCGAGCGCCGAAGCCCCAGACGGGGCCGGGCCAGCCGGGATCGCCCGCGGAGCGCGCGACGACATGAAGATGGAACGCGCGAACGACGTTGCCGAGGGTCGCGACGTTGGTCTTTTCGGCCGAGACGAGCGATTTCAGCGTGGCGGCGACCCGCGCGGACTCGTCGGCGAGGCGGTGGCGATCGTCCGCGCCGAGATCGAAGATCTCGACGATGCCAGGGCGGCGCGGCACCAGGATCAGCCAGGGCCAGCGCGCGTCGTTCATCAGGAGAACGCGGCAGAGGCCGAGATCGGCGACGGGAAACGTGTCGGCCTGGAGGCGCGGATCGAGTGTGAAGGCCGCGTCCGGGTTCGAGATGTCTTGCATTCGGTTCGCTTCTCCACGATATGGAAGGCGGGAGGTTGGTGGTGGACGAGCCGCTCGCCAATCGGGTCAGGTCCGGAAGGAAGCAGCCCCAACGAATCCGGCACGGGTCATCGTGCCAGCCTCCCACCTTTCCCCTTTTCATTCGTCTTGCCGCCCTGCCGGGCATCGTGCCTCTCTAGTAGAGGCGGATAATCGCCGGCAGGTGTTCGGCGATCTGAAGGCTCTCGATGCCTTCGAGAACGGGAATCGCCAGCAGGAAGACCAGCCCGTCGCCGAGCGTGCGATAGAGGCGCCCGGTCGAAACGTCGAGATGCTCTCGGTCGCGATAGAGCCGGACGGCGGGCCAGAACCGGGGCACACGCGCCAGATAGTCGCGGTAGGGCGTGCCGAAGACGGCCGTGAGATGCGCCTCCTCGCGGCGCGCCACGATCGTGAAGGCGACGACCGACGCGACGCCGCCGAGAAGCGCCACGACGAGGCTGCCGGTCTGCGCGCCGACGCCGGCGGCCGCGACCGAGGAGAAGACGTAGAGCGGGTTGCGGGTCATCGAATAGGGACCGCGATCCACCAGCTCCTTCGACTTGCGCCCGCCGATATAGAGGGTGCACCACATGCGCCCGAGAATGCCGAGGCAGATCAGACCCAGCCCGATGGCCTCGATCGATTCGTGGCCTTCGTCGGCCCAGGCCGAGCGGACGGTGAGGAGGGCGGCCAGCGCGATGGCGATCGAGACGGCCAGCACGAGGCGTCGCCGCGACTGGTAGCGGCTGAGCGACATCGACATGAGGCATCCTCTGCAAAGCGGGGTCGCCCGGCGGCGGGCGGAACCCTTCGGGAGATGACGCGCAATTGCGTTGCCGCAATGGCGGGCGCTTGCCGCTCGGCTGCCGCTGCATCCAGGCTGTTCCCCCTCAAGCCGGCATGCTCTAGGGTCGCGCCGACGACGGGCGCGTTCGCGCGACGATGATCGACGCCCGTATCGCGAACCTGACCTTAGGACCCGCTCGCCCCTCATGGCCGACGACGTGCCCACCCGCTCCGCCGCGCCCACGACGCCCTATCGGGTGCTGGCACGAAAGTACCGGCCCCGCTCCTTCGACGACCTGATCGGCCAGGAGCCGATGGTGCGCACGTTGACCAACGCCTTCGAATCCGGCCGCATCGCCCAGGCCTGGATGCTGACGGGCGTGCGGGGCGTCGGCAAGACCACCACGGCGCGCATTTTGGCGCGGGCGCTGAACTACGAGACGGCGACGATCCACCAGCCGCGCATCCACATGATCGAGCCCGGCGTCCACGACGTCGCGATCATGGAGGGGCGTCATGTCGACGTGGTCGAGATGGACGCGGCTTCGCACACCGGCATCGACGACATTCGCGAGATCATCGCGCAGGTGCGCTACCGGCCTGTGTCGGCGCGCTATAAGGTCTACATCATCGACGAGGTCCACATGCTGTCGACGCAGGCCTTCAACGGCCTGCTGAAGACGCTGGAGGAGCCGCCCGAGCACGTGAAGTTCGTGTTCGCCACCACCGAGATCCGCAAGGTTCCCATCACCGTCCTGTCGCGCTGCCAGCGCTTCGACCTGCGCCGGGTCGATCCGGCCGTGATGATCGCGCATCTGCGCCGGGTGCTCTCGGCCGAGGCGGTGGAAGCCGAGGACGACGCGCTGCGCATCATCGCGCGCGCCTCCGAGGGCTCGGTGCGCGACGCGCTGTCGCTCACCGACCAGGCGATCGCGCACGGGGCGGGCGCCGTCTCCACGCAGACCGTGCGCGACATGCTGGGCCTCGCCGACCGGGCGCGCGTCGTCGATCTCTTCGAGCTCCTGATGCGCGGCGATGGGGCCGGGGCGCTGCGCGAGTTGAACGCGCAGTATCAGGCGGGCGCCGATCCGGTGGTGGTGCTCACCGATCTCGCCGACTTCGCCCATCTCGTGACCTCGCTGCGCTTCGTGCCGGAAACGGCCGGCGACGCCTCGCTCTCGCCCGACGAGGTGGAGCGCGGACGCGACTTCGCCGCGCGGCTCTCGGTGCGCACGCTCTCGGAAGTCTGGCAGATGCTGCTGAAGGCGATCGAGGAGGCGCGCGTTGCGGCCTCGCCCAAGCAGGCCACCGAGATGGCGCTGATCCGCATCGCCTACGCCGCGGATCTGCCGGCGCCCGACGATCTCCTGCGCCTTCTGCAGGCGGGCACCCTGCCGGCCTTGCCCGCCGCGCCTCCTGGCTCCGCGCCGAATGGCGAGCCCGTTCGCGGCGCGTCGCCGTCGCTTCCGTCGTCCGGCAGCGGCCATGGCGCCGGTCCTGCGCACGGTGATGTCGACGCCCGCGCCGCACCCGGCCCCGCCGCGCCGCCCGCCGGCCCGGGCGCCACGATGCAGCTGCGCACGGTGGCGGGCACCGGCGGCGGCCTGTCGCTCGGCGCGCGCATGCAGGCCGCGTCCGTGCAGCCCGCGCCGGCGCGTCCGGCCGCACCCGATGCGGCGGCGACCGCGAAACTGCCGACCTCGCTGCGCGATCTCGAGGCGCTCGCCGCGGAGAAGCGCGACTCGCGCATGAAGGCCTGGATCCGCCGCTATCTGCGCCTTGCCCGCATCGAGCCGGGCCGGCTCGAGATGCAGCCGGCGGACGGCGCCCCCGTCACCTTCGCCGGCGATCTCGCCAAGCGCCTGCACGACTGGACGGGGCTCCGCTGGGTCGTCACGGTGGTGGAGGGGGGCGGCCTCACGCTGGAGGCGGAGGATGCCGCCCGGCGCGCGCAGCTCATCGCCGAGGCCGAGGCCGATCCGGACGTCGCCGCGATCCTGGCGCTGATGCCCGGCGCGAGCGTGCGCGAGGTGCGCCTTCGCGGCCAGCCGACGCCCGAGCCGGAGATGCCCGAGCCCGAAATCTCGGCGCCGCGCGCCATCGAGACAGTCGCCGACGAGGATCTGCCGGAGCGCTACGACATCGACCCCGCCACCCTTGGCATTCCCGACGGGGATGACGACATGGGCCCGGAGGGGAACGACGGCGTGCTCTTCGATCCCGACGCCGATACCGACGACACTGCCGACGACGACGACTGACCGAAACCAACCGCGAGGAACCGTCCGCATGAAGGACATCATGGGCATGATGAAGCAAGCGAAAGCCATGCAGGAGAAGATGCAGAGCCTGCAGGCCGAGATCGCCGAGGCCACCGCAACGGGGCAGGCCGGCGGCGGCGTCGTGTCCGTAACGCTGAAGGGCACGGGCGAACTCGTCTCGCTCGCCATCGACGATTCGCTCATCAAGCCCGATGAGAAGGACATTCTCGAAGACCTCGTCGTCGCCGCCCATGCCGACGCCAAGCGTAAGCTCGACGACGAGGTTCAGCAGAAGACGCAGGCTCTCACCGCCGGCCTGCAGCTGCCGCCGGGCATGAAGCTGCCGTTCTAGGGCCCGCTTTCGAACGCCGCCGCCGGCTGGGGGTGGCCCCGCCCATCGCCGACAGGGCCCATTCCCGACAGATCGACACGACATGGCCAAGACCATCGCCGGCCCGGAGATCGAGAGGCTGATCCAGCTGCTCGCCAAGCTTCCGGGCCTCGGGCCCCGCTCGGCCCGCCGAGCCGCACTGCATCTCGTGAAGCGGCGCGAGCAGCTGCTTCGTCCGCTCGGCGACGCCATGGCCGAGGCGGCCGAGAACGTGAAGATCTGCTCGAACTGCGGCAACATCGATTCGCGCGACCCCTGCACGATCTGCACCGATCCCACGCGCGACCGCTCCACCGTCATCGTGGTGGAGGATGTTTCCGACCTCTGGGCGCTGGAACGGGCAAAGGCCCTGAACGCGGCTTACCATGTGCTCGGCGGCGTGCTCTCGCCGCTCGACGGCGTCGGGCCCGACGATCTCACCATCCGCCGGCTGGTGGAGCGCGTGGCGGAGGGCGGGATCGACGAGATCATCGTCGCCGTCAACGCCACCGTCGAGGGGCAGACCACCGCGCACTACCTCATCGACCAGATGGACGGGTTCGAGGTGAAGATCACCCGGCTCGCGCACGGCGTGCCCGTCGGCGGCGAGCTCGACTATCTCGACGAAGGCACGCTCTCGGCCGCCATGCGCTCGCGCACGAAGATCTGAGGGCGTCAGCCGGACACGCGCTGTATCAGTTCGATCCGGTTGCCGAAGGGGTCGGCGGTGTAGAGCCGCGACCAGCCCGCCAGCGCGACGGCCTCTTCGATCGGGGCGCCCGCTCGCGTGAGCCGTGCGCCCATTTTGGCGAGGTCGCCGACCTCGAAAGCGGGATGGGCCTTTCGCGCCGGCCGGAACTCGTTCTCGACGCCGAGGCGGAACTGCACCGCGCCGAGCACGAACCAGCACCCGCCGCGCCCGGCAAGACTTTCGGGCTTGGCGATCTCAGCGAGACCGAGGAGATCGCCGTAGAAGGTGCGGGCCAGCGTTTCCCCGCCGGGCGGGATCGCCAACTGCAGGTGATCGAGCGCCAGAACCGCCATCGTCCACACCTCACGAAGGGTTGCGCGAGCGATCCTGCGAGCCGCCACCACGCCGGCGCAAGTCTTCGTCACTAGCCTTCCGGCAGGACAGCCGCATGCCGGAGACTTTAACGATGAGACGCATCACCCTCGCCCTTCTCGCGCTGACCACGCTCGCCGGCGGCGTGGCCGCTCCGGCACGGGCCGAAACGAGCGGCGTCGAGGCCGGCTTCCGGCGCTTCCTGAACGACGAGATCTGGCCGCAAGCCAAGGCCGAGGGCGTGTCGCGCCAAACGTTCGACGCCGCGCTCGGCCGCGTGAAGCCCAACCTCAAGCTGCCCGACCTGCAACTGCCCGGCCAGCCGAAGAAGGTCGAGGAGATTAACCGGCAGGCCGAGTTCCAGAGCCCGTCGGCTTATTTCGACGAGGCCAAGGTCGCGGGCGTCGCCGCCAAGGGGCGCGTGCTCCTGAAGACCTACGGCCCGGTGTTGAAGCGGATCGAAGCGCGCACCGGCGTGCCCGGCGAGATCGTGCTGGCGATCTGGGGGCGCGAATCCGGCTATGGCGCGGCGAAGATCCCCTACGACGCCTTCGAGGTGCTGGGCACCAAGGCCTATCTCTCGCGCCGCAAGGAAATGTTCCGAGGCGAGCTGCTGGCCGCGCTGAAGATCGTCGAGGACGGCGACCTCACGGTGGCGCAGATGAAGTCGTCCTGGGCCGGCGCCCTCGGCCAGCCGCAGTTCATGCCCTCGAAATTCCGCGAGCTGGCGGTGGACGGAGACGGAGACGGGGTCCGCGACATCTGGAATTCGGTGCCGGACACGCTCGCCTCGATCGCGCACTATCTCCAGCTCTCCGGCTGGGTGGCGGGCCGCGGCTGGGGCTTCGAGGCGGCGATTCCCGCCGGGGTCTCCTGCACGCTGGAGGGGCCGGACATGGGGCGGCCGATCGCCGATTTCGTGCGCGCCGGCGTGACGCGCGTTTCCGGCAAGGCGTTTCCCGCCGCCGAGACGAAGGCCACAGGCCATCTCCTGATGCCGGCCGGCCGCTTCGGCCCCGGCTTCATCGCGACGCCGAACTTCTACGTGGTCAAGACCTACAACAATTCCGACCTCTACGCCCTCTTCATCGGCCATGTCGCCGACCGCATCGCCGGCGCCGGACCCTTCGCGGGATCGTGGCAGCCGGTGAAGGGCCTGACGCGCGGCGACGTCTCGCGCCTGCAGGAGCGGCTGCAGGCGGGGGGATACGACGTCGGCGGCACCGACGGGCTCGCGGGCTTCAAGACCCGCCGCTCGATCGGCGCCTACGAGGAGAAGGCGGGCCTCAACGCCGACTGCTGGCCGACCCGCGAGCTCGCAGTTCGGTTGAAGTAGTCACCGGGGAAGGCGCACTGCCTTGCCGTACGGGGCGACGCCTCCACATCGGCAGGCATGACGACCTCAGCCGAAGAAACCGTCCTCAAGCGCTCCATCGCCATGACCGTCCTGGTCGGGGCGTCCGGCGTCGCCTTCGGCATCCTGTCGGGTTCGCTGTCGATCGTCTTCGACGGTGTCTTCTCGGCGGTGGATGCCGCGATGACGGGGCTGGCGCTCCTCGTCGCGCGGCTCATCGCCCGCGACACGAGCCGGCGCTTCCAGATGGGCTTCTGGCATTTCGAGCCGATGGTGCTCGCCTTCAACGGCGCACTGCTGACGCTCCTCTCCTTCTACGCCTTCGTCAACGCCGTCGCGACGATCCTCGCCGGTGGGCGCGAGCTCGTGTTCGACTGGGCGATCGTCTACGCGGTTCTCGTGCTGGCGATCTGCGCGGTGATGATCACCACCGGGCGGCGCGCCAACCGCACGATCGGCTCGCAGTTCGTGGCGCTCGACATCAAGGGCTGGACCATGTCCGGCGCCATCACCGCTGCGCTGCTCGTCGCCTTCGTGGTGGCCTCGCTGCTGGAGGGCACGCGCTACGCCTGGGCCATGCCCTATGTCGATCCGACGATTCTCGCCGTGCTGACGCTCTGCCTCATTCCCGTACCGCTGCGCACCGTGGCGGCCGCCCTGCAGGACGTCTTCCTCGTGGCGCCGGCCGAGCTCGACCGGCATGTCGCGGGCGTCGCCGCGGCGGCCGTCCGCCGACACGGCTTTCGCGACGCGCGCACCTATGTCGCCAAGGCCGGCCGCTCCCGCCTCGTCGAGGTCCACTTCATCCTGCCGCCCGATTTCGCCATCGGCTCCGTGGCCGTGCTCGACGCGGTCCGCGAGGAGGTCGGCGCCGCGATCGGCGGCGAGGGGCGCGACCGCTGGCTGACCATCGCCTTCACTGGCGATGCCAAATGGGCGGAGTGAAACGCGATGCGGCGCCGGAAGGGAAATCCCGGCGCCGCCTTTCGTCGGTCGGGCAGGATCAGGCGATCTGACCGCCGCCCTGCTTGGTGATCACGACGACCGAGGGCCGCACCGGCATGTCCGGCTGGAAGTCGGGCCAGCGGGTGGAGAGATCCTCGTAGTAGGAAAGGCGGCCGAACCCCTCCCAGTCCTCGCCGCCATCGCCGGGATGCTGCACGGCGACGAAGGCCGTCTGCATGTCCGGCAGGAGGAGGGGGCCGCACATCTCGGCGCCCACCGGCACGCGGAAGAAGAGCTTCGAGGTTCCGCGCGCCGCGCCCTCGGTATCCACGGCGAAGAGCCCGTCGGTGCGCCCCGTCGCCTTCGGCGAGTTGCCGTCGGTGGAGACCCACAGGCGGCCGGCGGTGTCGACGGCGCAATTGTCGGGCATGCCGAACCAGCCGTTCTTGGTGGTCTCGGTCGAGAAGGTCGCGCCGACGGCAGCCACCGAGGGGTCGCCGCACTTGAGGAGGATCTCCCAGCGGCCCTTTGTTGCCGCGAAGTCGTCGCCGTCCTCGGCGATCTCGATGATGTGGCCGAAGGCGTTGTTGGCGCGCGGGTTGGCCGCGTCCACCTTGTCGTCCTTGCGCTTGGAATTGTTGGTCAGCATCACGTAGACGCGGCCGTTCTCGGCGTTCGGTCCGATATCCTCGGGCCGGTCCATCGGCGTCGCGCCGAGGAGGTCGGCAGCGCGGCGCGTCTCGATCAGGACGTCGGCCTGGCTCGCGAAGCCGTTCTCCGCGGTGAGCTTGCCTTCGCCGAAGACGAGCGGCAGCCATTCCATCGTGCCGTCCTCCTCGAACTTCGCGACATGGAGCGTGCCTTCGTCGAGAAGGTTCATGTTGGCGGCGCGGTTCGCAGGGTCGTAGCGGCCGGCAGTGACGAACTTGTAGACGTAGTCGAAGCGCTCGTCGTCGCCGAGATAGAAGACGACGCGGCCGTCCTTGGCGACGATGTTGTCGGCGCCCTCGTGCTTGAAGCGGCCGAGCGCGGTGCGCTTCTTCGGCACCGCGTTCGGGTCCATCACGTCGACCTCGACCACCCAGCCGAAGCGATTGGCCTCGTTCGGCTCCTTCGACACGTCGAAACGATCGTGGAACTGGCCCCAGGCATAGGTGCCCTCGGGCAGGCCCAGCCGCTTGTAGTTGGCGGCCTCGCGATGGCCCTCCGGCAGCTTGCCGGTGAAGTAGCCGTGGATGTTCTCCTCGGCCATGATGTAGGTGCCCCAGGGCGTCACGCCGCCGGCGCAATTGTTGATCGTGCCGAAGACCTTGCGTCCGCTTGCATCCGCCGTGGTCTGGAGGCGCGCGTCGCCGGCGGCGGAGCCGGTCAGCTCCATCTCGGTCGTGGACGTGATGCGCCGGTTCAGGGCGCCGTCGCGCACCACCTGCCACTTGCCGGCGACCTTGCGGATCTCGACGATCGTGCCGCCATGGGCGGCCATCTCGATGTCGACCCGCGTTTGGTCGGCATCGGCGATCTTCAGCTCCGTCAGGGTCTTGCCGGGGTTCTTCTCGTCGGCCTTCTCGACCACTTGGACGATGCCCGGGAACATCAGATGCTCGTTCGTGTACTCGTGGTTGACCACGAGCAGCCCGTGCTCCGACGAGCCGTCGAGCGGAATGAAGCCGACATAGTCGTTGTTGTAGCCGAACTGGCGGGCCTGCGCTTCCGGCGTCTGCTTCGTCGGGTCGAAGGCCGGGCTGTCCGGGAAGAGCGGGTCGCCCCAGCGCAAGAGCACGTCGGCGTCGTAGCCCTCCGCCACGTGATGGCGCTCGTCGATGCCGGCCTCGACCTCGCGGAAGTCGAAGCGCGACGCGCTCGTCTCGGCCTTCGCCTCGTCGGCCGAGAGAAGCGCCAGCGGGCTCACCGTCGCGGCGATGGCGGTGGCGGCCAGCGAGCCGCGCAGGAAGTCGCGCCGCGAGAAGCGCGCCGCCACGATCTCGCCCATCGTCCGGTTCGCGGTCGGATTGAGGCCCTCTCCCTCGCCGTCTTCGAGACGGCTGGTGGGGAAGACGTGGCGGGCGGTGACGAGTTCGGTCATCGGGGACGCTCTCTGCGGATCTGGAAGGGTTCCAAACCCCGCATACGAGAGCTTTGTCACAGCGCGATGACATGCGCGCTCGCCGGTCGAGGCGCGGCGGCGACGCAGCGCTCGCGCGAGCGCAGCTCTGCGAAACTTCCGTGACAGCGGAACGGGGTGGTCGGCGACGGCGTCATCCGCTGGACACGACGAACCGATCTCGTGAACCGGGAGTCCACGGACCATGACATCGCAACGTCTTCACATCGCGGCCTTGAGCTTCGCCTTGCTCGCCGCCACCGGTGGTCCCCTACGGGCCCAGACAGCCGTCCAGCCGGCGGTGCCCTCCATCACGGAAGAGAGCGAAAGCCTCGATTCCGGCGTCGGTAACGACGAGACGCAAGGCTGGATCGGCAAGACCGTCGTCAGTTCGGACGAACGCGAGATCGGCCGGCTCGTCGCCGTTCAGCGCAGCTCGGATACGAGCGACGGCGGCATTCTCGTAATGGAGCGTAAGGGGCGGCGCCTCGAAGTGCCATTGACCGGCGCGAGCGCCGATGGCGACAGGGTGACGGTAACCCCGCTCTTCGAGGCCGTTGTCCGCCGTTAAGCGCGAGCAGTCCGAACCAGACGTACAGAAGGGGTGGCCTGCACGACGGGCCACCCCTTTTTCACTCAACCGTCTTGCAAGTCTCAGTTCTGTCCGAGGCAGAGGATCGGGTAGATCGACTCCTGCACCGAGGCCGTGGCATCCGGAACGCTGGAAAGCGGTGCGGAGGCGTCCGCCTTCTGGAAGTCGATCCCGTGATCGGTCAGGAACTTCGCCGCGGCGTCAGGCCGGATGGCGAAGTTGATCGACTGGGGGATATCGCCGGTCAGATCGGCGACGGCCACCGCGTTGAGCTTGGCGGTGACGACACCGACGACGCGACCGGCGAGATCGACCAGCGGACCACCGGAATTGCCGGGCTGCACGGCGGCGGAAATCTGCAGATAGTTCGCGTCGTTGCGCAGGCCCATCAGCGACGAGACATTGCCGCGCGTCACGTTGAGGCTGTCGGCGAGGATCGAGCGAAGCGGGAAGCCAAGCGCCAGCACGTCTTCACCGAGGCGCGGCTTGCCGGCGACGATGGACAGGGGCCTGCCGAGCGCAGCGTCGATCTTGATGAGCGCGAGATCGTGATCCTCGTCGACCACGACCTCCGACGCCGCGCCGAGATCGCCGACGAGCACGGTCTTGCAGGACTTCGCGACATGGGCGTTCGTCAGCAGCCAGCCACCCTTCGACACCACGAACCCGGTGCCCGACGAGTCGAAGCCGGGCGCGGCCGGGGGCGTCAGCGACGTGGCGTCCGCGCCATTGCCGAGCGCCGCCGTGCCATGGTCGCCGAATGCCACGCCTTCGGCGCGTCCGCTCTCGAACAGCTTGGCGACCGGCCCGATATCGGTCTCACGTGGACGCCCGGCGAAGGGATCGAAGCTGTTGAGCGCGACGGAGACGTAGGGTGCGACCAGCCCGGCGACGTCGTCGTTCCATGCGACCGAGAAGCCGCGCAGGTCCTTGTCCTTGCCCGCGAAGCGGATGACGAACTCGCGGCCCGCATCGACGCCGCGAATGTCGAAACCGGTTTCGGTCAATTGCTGTGAGATAATGGTCTTGGACGGTCCGGGTGTCGAGAGAACCTCGTAGACGCCGGCCAGCGAGTAGCTGTCTTCCGCAAAGCGAACCGTCTCGACCTCGACCTTTCCATCCGCGGACCGCCACATATGCCCGACTTCCGTGTCGCCCGCGCTCGCGACCAGCGAAAGCGGCAGACCGAGGCGAGCCCCGGTGGTCTGGTCGTTCGTCAACTTATAGCCGACCGCATCGCGCGCAATGTCCGAGCGAGCGATGACGGCCTTCAGGAACGCCTCGTCCATGACGCCGTCGGCCTTGAAGCCGAAGCGCGCCTGGAAATCGCGGATGGCCCGCAGCGTCTGTGCGCCGATGCGTCCGTCGAACTTGCCGGAATAGTCGCCCGTCCAGGCGAGGCGCGTCTGCAACCCGACGCGAAAACCCGCGTCCGTGTTATCGTTGTACGCGGTGGCCAGATCGGTCGTCACCGCCTGCGCGGCGGTCGGCAATACGGCCGGGGAGGCGCACAGCATCAATCCTGCCAGAACTGCCGTCGCCACGCTGCGCATTGAAAGCCCCCGATATCCGTTCGTCTTTCGAACAATGCGGCGGCGCCGGTTTCGATCCCGGCGTCTTAAGGATTTGTCAAGCTTTGACGCGGGTCTCTTTTAGCATGGTTGCGGTCGGCTGTGGAAAACTTGCTGCATCTTATCGAATCATCCCAGTCGCGTGGTCATGCCGCCCGGTGAAGCGTCGGCTTCGTCGGCTTCCACCTCCACCCGTGCGATCCGCTCGCCGCGCCGGATCAGCTTCTCGGTGGAGACGAGGATCTGATCGATGTCGCGTCCGGTCTGGCCGAAATGCGTCTTCAGCGACGCCATCCGCTGGTCGAGCCGCTGCAAGTCCTCGGCCAGCAGCGCGACCTCCTTCTGGATCCGTCCGGCTTCCTGCCGCATGCGCTGGTCCTTCAAGAGGGCGCGCACGACCTCGATCGACAGCATGAGGAGCGACGGCGAAACGATCACGACGCGGGCGCGGTGGGCACGGCGGATCACGTCCTCGAAATGCTCGTTCAGCTCGGCGAAGACGGACTCGGAGGGCACGAAGAGAAAGGCGGTGTCCTGCGTCTCGCCGGGCAGGAGATATTTCTCGGCGATCGCGCGGATGTGCACCTCCATGTCGCGCCGCATACGCCCGGCCGCGAAGCTGCGCGCCTCGTCCGACGCCGCCTCGCGAAACGCCGTCCAGGCCTCCAGCGGAAACTTCGCGTCGATCACCAGCGAGGGCGCGCCGTTCGGCATGGGAATGACGCAATCCGGCCGCTTGCCGTTGGAGAGCGTCGCCTGAAAGGAGTAGGCGCCACGGGGCAGGGCGTCCATGACGATCGCCTCCATCCGCCCCTGGCCGAAGGCGCCGCGCGCCTGCTTGTTGGAGAGAATGTCCTGCAGGCGTACGACCTCGCCCGCGAGATCGCGGATCTGGCCCTGCGCCCGGTCGATGACGGCGAGGCGCTCGGCGAGGCGCGACAGGGTCTCGCCGGTCTGGACCTGCGTTTCCGACAGGGACCGCCCGACGCGGACGCCCATGCCGTCGAGACGCTCGCCGACGCTGCGGGCAAGCTCGGCCTGCCTGGCGCCGAGCATTTCGCCCATGCTCTGCAGGCGTCCCGCGAGTTCGGCCTGCGAGCGCAGGATCGCCTCGCTTCGCGCTTCCTCCTCACCCGACGGCTCGTCGTCGCCGGCGTGCCGCAGCGACCGCGCGAGGCGCAGCAGCCCCCACAGCACCGCCAGCGCGAACGCGATCTCGCCTAACGTGACCCCGTGTCCGAAGACGACGAAGAGCACATGGTCGAGAACGGGGGCGAGCGCGGCGAAATCCATGCCCGCGACCCTAGCGGATTCGCAAGGGCGAGACCAGATCAAAGCAAGAACATTCGTCACCCGGATTGACCCTTTGCGGCCTTCGATCTAGGGGGAGCCCATGACCGTCAAGCCCCTCGTTCTCCTTCCCGATCCCGTTCTTCGGCAGGTCTCCACCCCCATCCAGCGGGTCGACGCCGACGTGCAGCGTCTCGCCGCCGACATGCTCGAGACCATGTACGACGCGCCCGGCATCGGCCTTGCCGCCGTGCAGGTCGGCGTGCCCCTGCGCATGCTGGTGATCGACCTCTCGAAGGAAGACGACGAGACCAAGGCGCCGCAGGTCTTCCTCAACCCCGAGATCCTGCGGGCGAGCGACGAGCGCTCGGTCTACGAGGAAGGTTGCCTGTCGATCCCCGACTATTACGCCGAGGTCGAGCGCCCTGCGAGCGTGACCTTACGTTATCTGGGCCTCGACGGAGAGACCCACGAGACCGAGGCCGACGGGCTTCTCGCCACCTGCCTGCAGCACGAGCTCGACCATCTGAACGGCGTCCTGTTCATCGACCACATCTCCAAGCTGAAGCGCGACATGGTGATCCGCAAGTTCACCAAGGCCTCGAAGCGGGTGGCGTCCTGACCGGTCGTATCCGATGCCGCTGACCCTCGTCTTCATGGGAACGCCGGACTTCTCGGTGCCGACGCTGCGCGCGCTGTCAGAGGCCGGCCATCGCATCGCCGCCGTCTATTCGCAGCCTCCCCGGCCCGCCGGGCGCCGCGGGCTGAACGCCGTGCCGTCGCCGGTGGCGGGGGAGGCCGAGCGGCTGGGCATCCCGGTGCGCACGCCCGTCTCGCTGAAGGGCGAGGCCGAGCAGGCGGCCTTCGCCGCGCTGGGTGCCGACGTCGCGGTGGTCGTCGCCTACGGGCTCCTGCTGCCGCCCGACATTCTGGCCGCGCCGCGCCTCGGTGCGCTCAACGGCCATGGCTCGCTGCT
This sequence comes from Aureimonas pseudogalii, assembly GCF_014196835.1. Taxonomy (GTDB): domain Bacteria; phylum Pseudomonadota; class Alphaproteobacteria; order Rhizobiales; family Rhizobiaceae; genus Aureimonas; species Aureimonas pseudogalii. The sequence goes on along the minus strand of NZ_JACIEK010000001.1, from coordinate 294,762 downwards.
GCCGCGCTGGCGCGGGGCCGCGCCCATCCAGCGCGCGATCGAGGCAGGCGACGCCGTCACCGGCATGATGGTGATGCGCATGGAAGCCGGGCTCGACACGGGGCCGGTGGCGCTGACGTGCGAACTGGGCATCGGCCCGTCCGAGACCGCGGGCGAACTCCACGACCGGCTGTCGCTCGCCTCGGCCGAGCTGATGGTGGAGGCGCTCGCACAGCTGGAAGCGGGAACGCTCGCCTTCGAGCCGCAGGACGCGATCGCCGCGCGCACCGGGCGCGAGCTCGCCTATGCCCGCAAGATCGAGAAGGGCGAGGCCGCGGTGGACTGGACCCGGACGGCGGGCGAGATCGCACGCCGCATCAACGCCTTCTCGCCCTTTCCCGGCGGCTGGACGAGCCTTGCGGGCGAGCGGCTGAAGCTGCTGCGGGCGGTGGCGGAGCCGGGCGACGGCGAGCCGGGCACCGCACTCGACGGCTCGCTCCTTGTTGCCGCCGGCGAGGGGGCGGTGCGGCTCCTGAGCGTTCAGAAGGCCGGCGGCCGGCCGGCCGAGGCGGCGGAGTTCCTGCGCGGCACGAGCGTGCCGGCCGGCACGCGGCTCGGCTGAGCGCATGCCGCGCTACCGCCTCACGCTCGAATACGACGGCGCCGCCTATGTCGGCTGGCAGCGCCAGAAGAACGGCATCTCCGTGCAGGAGACCGTCGAGACCGCGCTGAAATCCTTCTGCGGCGACGACGTGACCCTCTTCGGGGCAGGGCGCACAGACGCGGGCGTCCATGCCACCGGCCAGGTGGCGCATGTCGACATCGCCAAGGCGTGGCCGACCGATACGGTGCGCGACGCGCTCAACGCCTATCTGCGCGAGGAAGGCGGCGTCGCCGTGCTCGCCGCCGAGATCGTGCCCGACAGCTTCGATGCTCGCTTCTCGGCCCGCCAGCGGCACTATCTCTACCGCATCCTCAACCGCCGGCCGCCGCCCACCGTCCTGAAGGGCCATGTCTGGTGGGTCTGGAAGGGGCTCGACGTCGAGGCGATGGATCGGGCCGCCAAGCGCCTCCTCGGCACGCACGACTTCAACGCCTTTCGCTCGGTCAACTGTCAGGCGAAAAGCTCGATCCGCACGCTGGAGCGGCTCGACGTGATCAGGGGGCCCGGCGACGAGATCCACATCCACGCCTCCGCGCGATCCTTCCTGCACAACCAGATCCGCTCCTTCGCGGGCTCGTTGAAGCTGGTGGGCGAGGGGCGCTGGAGCGCCGACGACCTCGCGGCGGCCTTGGCATCGGGCGATCGCAAGCGCTGCGGCCCGGTGGCGCCGCCGGACGGGCTCTACCTCGCGCGGATCGACTACGACGCGGCGTGACGCCCGTCAGGCCAGCGGCACCTGGAAGAGATCCGACACCGCTGCATAGGAGAGGAGCGTCGCCATCACCATCATCGTGGTGATCGCGATGGACAGAGGGATGTCGATCGCCGTGGCGGCGGCGATCAGACGGACCGTCAGCACGATCGAGGCGATCGAGATCAGCAGCCCAACGAGCTGCATCGCCTCGCTCGGGCCGACCGCCATGAGAAGCAGGAAATAGGGCGCGAAGAGCCAGGTCAGCAGGGCGCCGCCCCAGTTCGTCGCCACCACGAAGGCGACGATCTTCTTCGACAGGCCGAGACGGCGCGCCGCCACGGTCATGACGAGGATCGGCAGCAGCCACGCCGTCAGGTCGGCGAGGGCGTGGGCCGAATAGGTCGCCATCTCGCTCCGGCCGGCGTGAAGCCCGGCGCGCTCGACCCGCTCGAACTCGAGCCAGGAGAGCATCGTCGGCGGCAGCGCCACCACGAGGGCGGCAAACGAGCGCCAGAATCCATCGGCCGAAAGGTCGAGCCGGTCGAGACCGTCGCGGTGCCCCCTCATCAGCCGCGCCGCGCCTGTGAAGTAGCGGGCGATCTCGGGCAGCGAGGGCATGAAGTCAGGACTGGGCGGCGAACCAGCGGGCAATGAAGGTTTCATAGATGGCCGTCAGCGTTTCGAGGTCGGACAGGGCGACCCGCTCATTGGCCATATGCATGGTCTTGCCGACAAGCCCGAATTCGACGACCGGACAATGGTTCTTGATGAAACGGGCGTCGGACGTGCCGCCGGAGGTGGAGAGTTCGGGAACTCGCCCCGTCACCGCCTCGACCGCGCCCGCCAATTCGGCCGTCAGCGGGCCCGGCGCGGTGCGGAAGACGTCGGACACCGGCTCGCGCCACGCGATCTCGGCGCTTCCCGGCGCGCCCGCCGAGGCGAGCGCCGCTTCGATCCGCCGCAGCAGCTCGGCGCGCAGCGCGGCTGCCGTCCAGCGGTCGTTGAAGCGCACGTTGAAGGCCACCGACACCCGCGCCGGGATGACGTTCGTCGCGCCATTGCCGACATCGACCGAGGTGATCTCGAGGTTCGAGGGCTGGAAGTCCGGCGTGCCCGCGTCGAGCGGCGTCGCTTGCAGCGCCTCGAGCACCGCCGGGAGCCGGCGGAGAGGATTGTCGGCGAGGTGGGGATAGGCGACGTGGCCCTGCCGGCCGTTGAGCGTGAGGATGCCCGAGAGCGAGCCGCGGCGCCCGATCTTGATCATGTCACCGAGCCGCTCGGGATTGGTCGGCTCGCCGACGAGGCAGGCGTCGAAGCGCTCGCCCCGCGCCTCGGCATGGGCCAGCAGCTTGACGGTGCCGTTGACCGCCGGTCCTTCCTCGTCGCCGGTGATCAGCAGCGAGATGCGGCCGGCCGGCATGGCCCCGCGCGCGACGAGCCGCGCCACCGCCGCGACGAAGCAGGCGATGCCGCCCTTCATGTCCACGGCACCGCGGCCGTGGATCTCGCCCCCGTCGATCACACCGTCGAAGGGACCGTGCGTCCAGTCGGCGTCGCGCCCCGGCGGCACGACGTCGGTGTGGCCGGCGAAACACAGGTGCGCAGGGCCGCTTCCAAAGCTGGCGAGGAGGTTTTCCACATCCGCAGTTCCCGGCTCGCGGAACACCGGGCGCTCGACCGAAAAGCCGAGCGGTTCGACCAGCGCCTGCAGGGCGTCGAGGGCGCCGGCCTCCTGCGGCGTCACGGACGGACAGCGCAGAAGCGCGACGAGATTGGCGACGGGGTCGAGGGCGAGCGCGGTCATGCCGGCCTGCATATCCGATGCGGCAGAGGCCGTCACGCGGCGGTGAAACTGGCTCCGAGCCGACTTTCTGACGGGATGGGGGTGGTGTCTTTTGGCAACATTGCGCTAACCTTCGTGAACGGATCGTAACTTCTGCCCGAGGGCCGCCACGTTTTGGCCGGTTTCGAGGCCAAGTTCGTTCTGCATGGGAAACGGCCTTGGGGACTCTGCATGACGATACAGCGGGCTGAGGGAGATCGGAGCGTCTTCAAGCGTTCCAGCCGTCTGGCTTCGGTGGCGGCTTTCGCCCTTCTTGCTCCGCTGACATTGTCGGCCTGCGTCTCCGACGGGGACAAACTCACGGGAACGGCCAACCTTGCGCCGGCCGCCGAGACCGCCTCGAGTTCCGCTTCGTCCACCAGCACCGCCCGGCCCGAGATCACGAAGATTTCGCTGGCCGACAACGGCCCCTCCCGCGTCACGGTTCCTTCGGGTCGTCCCGTCGCCGCCGCGACGACGAGTGGAGCAGAGACCGCTCGTGGTGGACGCGTCGTCGTCGCCGCCGCCAAGGCCTCGTCCGCCGAGACCGCTCGCGACGCTTCGTCCGCCACCCTGACGACCCGCGCCGTCGCCGGTGCGGCGGCCGCCAAGACCGTGGCGACGAACACGGTCTCCGCGGCGAAGGACGGCGCGGTCGCCGCGAAGGACAGCGTCGTCGCCGGCGCCTCGCGTGTCGGCGCCGGCGCGGTGGCGGTGGCCAACGTCTCCGTGCAGACCGTGAAGACCGTCGCGCAGGCCGTTGGCGACACGATCACGGGCGACCCGAAGATCGACCGCCTGATCGCCCAGGCCGCCGACGACAACGAGATCCCGCGCGAACTGGCCTATGCCGTGGTGCGCGTCGAGAGCCACTACAATCCGCGCGCGCGCGGCTCCGGCGTCTACGGCCTCTCGCAGATCAAGCCGGCCACCGCGCGTGGGCTCGGCTTCTCCGGGCCCACCGAGGCGCTGCTCGACCCCGAGACCAACCTTCGCTACGGCATGCGCTACCTGAAGGGCGCCTGGGAGCAGGGCGGCGGCGACGTCTGCCAGACCGCCATGAAGTACAAGGGCGGCCACCGCACGACCACGATGTCGAAGTCGGCCAGCGTCTACTGCTCCAACGTCAAGCGCCACATGGCGGCGATCCGCTCGCGCAAGAGCCCGGCCATGTCGTCGGATTCGACGCTCATCGCCGCGGTCGAGCCGACCGTACGCGCGGGGATCATCGAGCGCACCGTCGCCGCCAAGCCCGTGCTCGCGCGCGTCGCCGCGACGAATGCCGTGGCCGCGGCACCCCAGTCGGCATCGCCTGCCGCGACGGCGATGACCTCGCAGGCGCCCGCTTCGGGCGCGGCCGCCGCGGTCGGGCTTCCCAAGACCGTGCCGGTTCCGGCCGTGAACCCGGTGCGCGTCGCCGACAACAGCTCGCGGCCGGCTGCCGCCGCGAACGGCGGCATCCCCGTCGGCCGCATGGTCGGCGGCCGGGTGGTGCGCCCGTCGGCGGCCGCCGTGCCGCAGCCCGACATCGACCGGTTCGGCGGCGCTTTCGACGCCTCGACGCCGGCGACCACTGCGCCGGCCGGTGGTCTCGGCTTCAACTGACGGCGTTAAAGCGGATCGAGTTTGGAAAAGGCCGGGCTTCGTCCCGGCTTTTTCGTGCCGGCAACGTCGATCAGATCAGGGGATCGCGTGCTGCGCTCGGCTTGAAGCCGAGAACGACCCACAGCGGCCCATAGCATGCCAGCGCGACCAGAAGGATCGCCAGCGCGTCTCCTCCGGGCGACGGCTCGCGGATCAGAGGCAGCCCGACGACCAGCAGGATCGGCAACGGCACGAGAGCCAGAAGGGCCGGCGAAATGCGAGCATCCCGAAGCCGCTTGGCCGACAGCATCATGAAGCAGACGACCGCCGCAAGAAGCCAGATCGCGCCCGCCACGTTCATCGCAACGGATGTGCGGTTCTCTGCTTGGAGGCCGTTTGCCGTGGTGAACGTCTTCACCGCCACGGGACCAATCGGAGCGATCCAGAGAAGAAGGACGCCGAGCGCGATCAGACCGACGATGGTGCCGCCGACGAGGGCACAGACGCCGAGCCACCAGGACCCGCGTCCGATCGTGCCGTGCCAGGAAAAGAAAAGCTCGCGGATCGATACGTTCGACATGAGGGGCGCCCGTCGTGCATTCCCTGCAGCGTACGACTGATACGGGTTTGCACAACGATGCCCAGGTTGTGTGCCGGGCGTGGCGGCTCCTCTGCCGGTATCAGGCGCGCAGCAGCTCGTTGATGCTCGTCTTGGAGCGCGTGCGCTCGTCCACGCGCTTGACGATCACCGCGCAGTAGAGGGCGGGGCCGGGTTCGCCGTTGCCCATCGGCTTGGCCGGAAGCGAGCCCGCGACCACCACGGAATAGGGCGGCACCTCGCCATAGGTGATCGATCCGGTCTCGCGGTCGACGATCTTGGTGGACTGGCCGATGAAGACGCCCATGCCGAGCACCGCGCCCTCGCGCACGATGCAGCCTTCCACGACCTCCGATCGGGCGCCGATGAAGCAGTTGTCCTCGATGATGGTCGGGCCGGCCTGCAGCGGCTCCAGCACGCCGCCGATGCCGACGCCCCCGGACAGATGCACGTTGCGGCCGATCTGTGCGCAGGATCCCACCGTCGCCCAGGTGTCCACCATCGTGCCCTCGCCGACGGAGGCGCCGAGATTGACGAAGGAGGGCATCAGGATGGCGTTGCGGCCGATATGGGCAGAGCGGCGCACGATTGCGCCGGGCACGGCCCGGAAGCCCGCGTCGCGGAAACGGTTCTCGCCCCAGCCCGCGAATTTCGAGGGCACCTTGTCCCACCACACCGCGCCGCCGGGTCCGCCCTCGACGATCTCCATGTCGTTGAGCCGGAACGACAGGAGCACCGCCTTCTTCAGCCACTGGTGCACCGTCCAGGCGCCGTCTTCGCCGCGCGTCGCGACCTTGGCCTCGCCGGCGTCGAGAAGCTCGAGCGCGGCGTCCACGGCCTCGCGCACCTCGCCCTTCGTCGAAGCGTCGATGCCGTCACGGGCCTCGAAGGCGGCTTCGATGGTGCGTTCGAGGCCGGCATGCGTGCCATCGGTCATCGGTCGGGATCTCCGGAAGGGGTTTGGAAGTGGTTCGTTCTCCTAGTAGAAGGCCCTCCAACAATCAATCGAAGGAAACCCGGCGATGACCGACGACGACATGGCCGACGACATGGCCGACGACCTGCCCGCGACGGGCCGCGAAACCGAAGGCGGCGGCTTCACGCCATTCCCCGATTCCGGCACCGACCGCGCGCAGCAGAAGGCCAAGCCCCAGACCCCGCAGACGCTCTCGCCGACCTATCGGCTCGCCTACGACGACGAGGACTTCCTCGCCTCCGAGCCGCTGCGCGGCGTGCGGCTGCAGCTGGAACTCCTGAAGACCGACATGGCGCTGCGCGAGGCCGGCATCCTCTCGACCGTGGTGCTGTTCGGCGGCGCGCGCATCCCCGAGCCCGGCAAGCCGGCCTGGGCGGCGCGCAACGAGGGGCAGGCGGAGCGCCTCGTTGCCAACAGCCGCTACTACGAGGAGGCCCGCCGTTTCGCCGCGCTCGCCTCGCAGCACTCGGCCAACAGTTCGGGCGGCAAGGAGTTCGTGATCGTCACCGGCGGCGGGCCCGGTGTGATGGAGGCGGGAAACCGCGGCGCGGCGGATGTCGGCGGCGTCTCGATCGCGCTCAACATCACCCTGCCGCACGAGCAGGCGCCCAACCCCTACGTGACGCCCGAGCTCTGCTTCAACTTCCACTACTTCGCCATGCGCAAGATGCATTTCCTGATGCGCGCCAAGGCGATGGTGGCTTTTCCCGGCGGCTTCGGCACGCTGGACGAGCTGTTCGAGGCGCTGACGCTGATGCAGACGGGGCGCATGGCGCGCATGCCCGTGGTGCTGTTCGGCGAGGCCTTCTGGCGCCGGGTCGTCGATTTCGAGTTCCTGGCGCAGGAGGGCACGATCGCACCGGACGACCTCCAGCTCTTCCGCTTCGCCGACACGGCGGAAGAGGGCTGGGCGATCATCCGCGGCTTCTACGGCTTTTAGACCGGGAACGGGCTCGTCTGCGGCTCGTTGGCACGGGTGGCAATGAAGAAGGCGAAGGAGAACGCGATGGGCGACCTCGACACCGATCCGAAGATGATGCGTACGCAGCAGAACGAGGACGCGCCGGAAACGATCGAAACGGACGAGACGGCGAAGGCAGCGCTTCGACCGAACGATGTCGACGCTGTGAGCCAGACCGAGCGCGAGCGCGCCAAGGCAGGGAACGTCGCGGACGGGCGCGATCAGATGGACGTCGTGTTCGAAGCCAACCGGCGCGCCGTCTCGTCGGACGAGAGCGATGCGAGGACTGCTCGCACGCCGGAGGACCGCCGCGAGGCCGAACGCCAGTCTCTGGCGCAGCCGGGCCGCTCGCGTCTCGGGTCCTGAGGTTCGCAGCCTCAGACGGCGCGGATGCTCTTGAGGAAGCGTGTCAGGTCGTCGGTGATGAAGTCGATATGGGCGGCGTCGCGGCCCTCGTGCTCCCAGACGTCGCCGAGCGTCGTCTCGAAGTTTTCGGGCACCACGAGCACGGTCTTCATCCCCAGCGCTTTCGGCACTTCGAGATTGCGCGCGAGATCCTCGAACATCACGGCATGGGCCGTGTCGATCCGGTGGAGGCCCATGAACTTGTCGTAGGTCTCGGCGGCGGGCTTGGGCACGAGGCCGGCGGCGACGATGTCGAACACGTCCTCGAAATGCTCGAAGATGCCGAGCTGGCGCGCGGTCCGCTCGGCATGGCCGCGATCGCCGTTGGTGAAGATGAACTTGCGCCCCGGCAGCGCCGCGATCTCCTCACCGAGCGCGGGGTCGGGCGCCAGCCACGAATAGTCGATGTCGTGGACGTAGGAGAGGAAGGCGTCGGGCTCGATCCGATGCACTTCCATCAGCCCGCGCAGCGTCGTGCCGTACTGGCGATAGAGGTCCTTCTGGAGGGTCTTCGCCTCCTCGCGCGGCACTTGGAGCAGCTCCGAGACGAAGGCGGTCATCCGCCCGTCGATCTGCGAGAAGAGATCGGTCTTGCGCGGGTAGAGCGTGTTGTCGAGGTCGAAGACCCAGGTCCGCACGTCGGCGAAATGCGTCGGGTCGGCCTCGACGGTCCGAAGGATGGTGGTGCTGTCGTTCATCGCTCCTTTCGACATGGCGCAACGCGTCCCGTCAATCGCCAATCGCTGCGACGGCGTGCGGCTTCGGCGCTCAGTAGATGATCGCCGCCCGCAGCAGCGTCGCGTTCACCTCGTCGCCGTCGTCCGGGCCCTCGGTCACTTGCGTATACGTGTGGCTCGTGGTGAAGCGCAGGACGTCGGTCGGATACCAGTTGAGGATCGCCGTGCCGGAAAGCTGCGTGCCGCCGTCCTCGGCGTCGGAGAGGTCGAGATGGTCGAGACGGGCGCCGATCTCGAAGGCGCCGATGCCGCCCTTCGTCACCGACTGCGCCGGCTTCACCCGCTCGAACTGGCCGGACTTCGCCTCGTATTGTCGATGATCGTCGGTGAGGAACACGAGCGCGGAGAGGTAGCCGCCCCCGAGCGTCGCCTCGCCGCCGGCGCGCGATTCGACGCGGCTCACGGTGTATTCGCTCTGCAGCGTGAGACGCCCGAGCGTCGCGGCGGCCTCGAGATTGACCGAGAGGAGCTTGCCTGGGCCCTCGAAATCGCCGGTCGAGACCGGCGAGGCGGCGACGAGACTGGTGCCCGCGTCGCCGGAGAAGGAGAGTGTCTCCTGCCGGTCGAAGCCGCCGGCAAGGCCGAGGCCGAGATGCACGGCGTCGTCACCGTCGAGATAGGGGGCATAGGTTCCGCGCCCGGCCACCGTCACGCCGTCGTCGAAGGGCTGGCGATTGATGTCGCCGCCGAAGACGCCGCCGTTGAAGCTCCAGCGTTCGCCGCCGGCGAGCGCCGCAACGCCCACGGCGTCGGTCAGCTGCAGCCCGGCGTTCTGCCCGTCCTCGGCGAAGGTGGCGGACCGGCTGCCCATCAGCTGCTGCATCGAGAAGGTGACGTCCTGGTAGCCCGCCTGCACCGTCAGCGCATCGCCGACTTCATAGTTCAGATAGGCGTAGGTGACCGGGTCCGTCTCGAGATTGGCGAAGTCGACGGTCAGCCGGCCGCCGATCTGATCGAAGCCGAAATCGACGTAGAGCCGGCCCCGCCGCACCTCGCCGTTGCGCCGGTCGGCCTGCGCGACGAGATCGTCCGGCGAGGAGGAGGCCCAGCCGCCGTCGAACTGCACGAAGGGCGAGAAGCGCACGAAGCGCGCGTCGTCGCCGATCTCAGGTGCGGTCTCCAGGCGCTCGGCAAGCGATGTGTCGGATGCAACCTGCGCCCTAGCCATGCCAGGCAGGAAGCCGACGACGAGAGCCGAGATCGCGAGGGCGGTGCGGGTCACGGGGAACCTCCTGTCCATGAGCGGTGGCCGGTTCGTCCCATCCGCGCCCGTCACATGCCAGTGCGCGGCCGCCACACCCGCCGCGCCTTTCGGCGGTGCCGCGTGGCTCTCGCCTAGTCGGCGCCGGCCTTCGAGCGCGGCGACAGCGCCAAGGCCACGAGTGTGATCAATGCGGCGGCCGACAGGTAGTATCCGACCGCCGCGAGGCCATGGTCGGTGGCGAGGCGCGTCGCGATGTAGGGCGCGAGCGAAGCGCCCACGATGCCGCCGAGATTGAAGGTGAGCGAGGCGCCGGTGTAGCGCACCTTCGTCGGAAACAGCTCCGAGAGCGCCGTGCCGAGCGGGCCGTAGGTCAGGCCCATCAGCGCGAAGCCGACGATCTGGAAGGCGACGACGCTGCCCGTCGTGCCCGCACCGAAGAGCGGGTGGAAGAGGAAGCCGAAGAGCGCGATGCCGAGCGTCGCGGCCAGCAGCATGGCGCGCGAGCCATAGCGGTCGGCCAGGACAGCCGAGACGGGGATGGCGAGGCCGAAGAACACGACGCCGAGCATCTGGATGGGCAGGAAGGTCGAGCGCGCGAAGCCGAGCGGGCCGGTGCCCCAGGAGAGGACGAAGGTCGTCATCAGGTAGAACAGCACGAAGGTCGCCATCGCGCCGAACGTGCCGGCGAGAAGGTGGGCCTTGTGCCGCGCGAAGATCTCGACGATCGGCACCTCGACGCGCTCGTGGCGCTCGATCGCCTTCTGGAAGGCGGGCGTTTCGTGGATCTTCAGCCGCACGTAGAGGCCGACGAAGACGAGGAGCGCCGAGGCGACGAAGGGCAGGCGCCAGCCGAAGGCGAAGAACTGCTCGTCGGTCAGGACGTCGGAGAGGATGAGGAAGGAGCCGGTGGCGCAGATGAAGCCGATGGGCGCGCCGAGCTGCGGAAACATGCCGTACCAGGCGCGCTTGCCGGGCGGGGCGTTTTCGGTGGCGAGCAGCACCGCACCGCCCCACTCGCCGCCGAGCCCGAGGCCCTGGCCGAGCCGGCAGAGCGCCAGCAGCATCGGCGCGACGACGCCTGCGCTCTCATAGGTCGGCAGCAGGCCGATGGCGACGGTGGAGAGGCCCATCGTCATCAGGGCCGCGACGAGCGTCGCCTTGCGCCCGATCCGGTCGCCGTAATGGCCGAAGATCGCCGCGCCGATCGGCCGGGCGAAGAAGGCGATGGCGAAGGTCGCGAAGGACTGCAGCATCGCCGTCGTCGGCTCGGCGCTGGGAAAGAACAGGTGCGGAAACACCAGAACCGCGGCCGTCGCGTAGATGTAGAAGTCGAAGAACTCGATCGTCGTGCCGATGAGGCTGGCAAAGAGGACGCGGCCCTTCGAGTTGACGGCGGCGGCGGGAGGCGAGGAGGCGATGGACACGGGAAACCCTTCTGGCGCATGAGCGTACCCTGGGGTACGCCCATGCGCAGTAACGCAAGGTACACTGTCGATCAACCCGTGCGATGCCGCTTGCTCCGTCAGGGAACGAGAAGCGTGCCCGCGCCGTGCTCGGTCAGGAGTTCGAGCAGCACGGCATGCAACACCTTGCCGTTGAGGATCACGACGCCTGCGACGCCCCGGTCGAGCGCCTCGATGCAGGTTTCGACCTTCGGGATCATGCCGCCCGAGATCGTGCCGTCGGCGATGAGGGCGCGGGCCTGCGCCACCGACAGCTCCTTGATGAGCTGGCCATTGGCATCGAGAACGCCGGGCACGTCGGTGAGGAAAAGAAGCCGCGCCGCCTGCACGGCGCCGGCGATGGCGCCGGCGAACGTGTCGGCGTTGATGTTGTAGGTCGCGCCGTCGCGGCCGGGCGCGACGGGGGCGATCACCGGGATCATTTCCGAGCGGGCGAGGAGGTCGAGCAGCGTGCGATCGACCTCGACGGGCTCGCCGACGAAGCCGAGATCGAGCACGCGCTCGATGTTGCTGTCGGGATCGATCACGGTCTTCGTCGCCTTCTCGGCGAAGACCATGTTGCCGTCCTTGCCGCAGAGGCCGATCGCCCATTCGCCCTCGGCGTTGATGAGGGCGACGATCTCCTTGTTGATGGAACCGGCCAGAACCATCTCGACGATCTCGACCGTGCGCTGGTCGGTGACGCGAAGCCCGTGTTCGAAGCGGCTCTCGATGCCCATCTTCTCGAGCATGCGGCCGATCTGCGGGCCGCCGCCATGCACCACGATCGGGTTGATGCCCGACTGCTTGAGCAGCGCGATGTCGCGCGCGAAGGCCTTTCCGAGCGCCGGGTCGCCCATGGCATGGCCGCCATATTTCACGACCACCGTCTTGTGCTCGTAGGCCTGCATGAAGGGCAGGGCCTCGGCGAGAAGGCTCGCCTGCATTTCCGCGTTGTCGTTCATGGCGCATCCCGGCGTGAAGGAGAGTGCGCGCGGTTTAGCGCGAGCGCCCGGCAGAAAGAAGCATCTGCCCGTGAGAAAGATCGCCGACCGTCCGCACCACACGCCAGAGGCGGAGGTTTAGCTCAAATTTTACGTGCTGCGTGTGACGCTACGTCAGGTGCGATGTCCGCACCGGCGGGAAGGGAAGCGGTGACGTCGATGCGGATCAGGAAAGGTCGAACCCGGGTCGCGGGCTTGTCCGCGTCGTTGGCGCTCATCGCCCTCTCGGCCGCCGCGCCGTCGCAGGCCCTGGCGGGCGCCTGGACGCTGGAGAAGGGCAAGGGCCTGGTGATCGTCACCGGGTTCGCGTCGCGCGCCGACAAGGGCTTCGCGGCCGAGCGCAAGACGCAAGCCGTCGCCGGGTTTCGCAAGGTCGAGATCCAGGGCCTCGCGGAGTACGGGATCTCCGACCGCTTCACCGCGCGCGTGCGAACCGAGGTGCGGGACGTGCGCCAGGAGGGCGGCGATCCCGAGCGCCGCACCGGCCTCGGCTTCTCCGAGATCGGCGGGCGATACCGGTTCTTGCAGCGCGGCGGGTTCGTGGCGTCGGCAGAAGCCAATCTGCGGCTGGCCGAGGTTCAGGATCTCGTCGATCCCGTGCAGGCCGGTTTGCTGGAGGCCGAGTACGAGGCGCGGCTGCTCGGGGGATACGGCTTCACGCTGCGCGAGCGTCCGAGCTTCGCCAATGTCGAGCTGGCCTACCGGGCGCGGGCCGGCGACCGGCCGGACGAGATCCGCGTCGACACGACGCTCGGCATCCGCGCGACCCCGCGGCTTCTGGCGCTGGCGCAGGTCTTCAGCGTGGTGTCCGCAGGCTCAGCCGAGAGCCTGGCCCCTTACGACTATCACAAGGTGCAGCTGAGCGGCGTCTACGACGTGACGCCGCGCATCTCGGTCCAGCTCGGCGGCTTCACCACGGTGGCCGGGCGAAACGCGCTGCGCGAGGACGGGCTCCTGTCGGCGCTCTGGTTCAAGTTCTGAGGCGCGCGCGGCGCCCAGAACCCCGCTCAGGCGTCGACCTTGGCGCGTGCCAGCACCGACTTGATCGCCGCGTCCAGCTCGTCCGGGCCGTAGGGCTTGGGCAGCAGCGCGACGTTGGCACCGGCAGCGGTGTCGAAGCCTTCGACGTGACGATCGCCGGTGGCGAAGACCACGCCGACGCCGGGCTTCAATTCGAGCGCCTGCCGCGCGAGTTCCGGGCCGGACATGCCGGGCAGGTTGACGTCGGTCACCAGCACGTCGAACGGCACGGTCTGGATCGCCATGAGTGCATCTTCCGCGCGACCGGCCTCGACCACCACATGACCGAGATCCTTGAGCATGTCCGATGTGTTGAAGCGGATCAGGGCGTCGTCCTCGACGAGCAGCACCGTAGCATTGCGCGGCGCGGGGCGCTCCGGCATCGCAGCGCCGGCCGGGGCCGCGACGAGCCCTTGCGGGTCGGCCGGCACCAGCGACGGCGCGCCGTGCCCGCGTTGGCTGCGGTTGGCCTGTGCCTGGTTGGCGAGGACGTGGCGCACTTTCCGTGCCAGCGCCTCGCGCGTGTAGGGCTTGGAGAGAAGCTGCACGCCGGCGTCGAGGCGCCCGCCGTGCACGATCGAATTCTCGGTGTAGCCGGAGGTGAAGAGCACCGCGACCTGAGGCAGGCGCTCGCGGGTCTTGCGGGCCAGTTCCGGGCTCTTCAGCGTGCCCGGCATCACCACGTCGGTAAACAGAAGGTCGATCGCGATGCCGCTCTCGACGACGTTCAGCGCCGACTGCGCGTCCACCGCCTTGAGCACGCGGTAGCCGAGATCGGAGAGCATCTCCACCACCGTCGCCCGCACCTCGTGGTCGTCCTCGACCACGAGCACCGTCTCGGTGCCTCCGGAGATCGGGCCGGTGTCGACGGCGACCTCGACGTCCTCGGCCTCCACCGCGCGCGGCAGGTAGAGCTTGATCGTGGTGCCGTGGCCGACCTCGGAATAGATCTTCACGTGGCCGCCCGACTGCTTCACGAAGCCGTAGACCATGGAGAGGCCGAGGCCCGAGCCCTTGCCCTCGGCCTTGGTCGAGAAGAAGGGCTCGAACACGCGCTCGATGATCGCCGGCGACATGCCCGAGCCGGTGTCGCTCACCGCCAGCATCACGTACTGGCCGGGCGTCACCTCGGCATGGGTGCGGGCGTAGTCGTCGTCGAGCGAGGCGTTGCCGAGTTCGATCGTCAGCTTGCCCTGGCCGTCCATCGCGTCGCGCGCGTTGATCGCGAGGTTGAGGAGCGCGTTCTCGATCTGGCCGGGGTCGATGAACGTGTTCCACAAGCCGCCGGAGACCACGGTCTCGATCTCGACGCGCTCGCCGATCGCCCGGCGCAGCATGTCGTCCATGCCGCGCACGAAGCGCGTGACGTTGACGACCTTGGGCTCCAGCGCCTGCCGGCGACCGAAGGCCAGCAACTGGGCGGCGAGCTTGGAGCCGCGCGAGACGCCGGCCATCGCGTTCTGCACGCGTCGTTCGGCCCGCTCGTTGCCGGCGATGTCCTTGGCGAGAAGCTGCAGGTTGCCGGAGACGACCTGCAGCAGGTTGTTGAAGTCGTGCGCGACGCCCCCGGTCAGCTTGCCGACGGTCTCGAGCTTCTGCGACTGCGCGAGCGCCGCCTCGGCGCGGCGGCGCTCCTCGATCGCGGCGACGACGCGGTTTTCCAGCGTCTCGTTCAGCTGGCGAAGCTGCTCCTCGGCGCGCTCGCGGTGGCGAACCTGCCGCTCCAGCATCGCCGCGTGCTCGCGCAGGCGCTCCTCGTGAAGGCGCGTTTCGGTGATGTCGGTGTGGACGCCGACCCACTCGCGGATGGCGCCGTTCTCGTCCAGCGTCGGGGTGGCGCGGATGGCGAACCAGCCCCAGCTACCGTCGGCCCGGCGCAGGCGATGCTCGTGCACGAAGAGGCGGCGGTCGGCGACCGCCTCGTTCCATGCCGTCACCGTGCCGGGGGCGTCGTCGGGATGCACCGCGTCCGCCCAGCCGAAACCCTCATATTCGGCCGGCGACTGGCCGGTGAGGCGGCCCCAGCCCGGCTGGTCCGGTCCCATGCGCCCGTCCGCGCCGTTGGTCCAGATCGTGGCGTGGACGATCTCGACCGCGGCGCGGAAGCGCTCGTTGGCACGGAACAGCTGCTGCTCGGCGAGCACCTGCTCGGTGTTCTCGATGACGGTGCAGAGCACGCCGCCGACCGCGCCGCCCTCGTCGTGGATCGGGGTGTAGAAGAGATCGAAGAATACCGTCTCGGCCGCACCGTTGCGGTGGAGAACCATCTGCTGGTTGCGGAAGGCCTGGGTCTGGCCCTCGAGCCCGGCTTCGACGATGCGGCGGTTCCAGTCCCAGATCTCGGGCCAGATCTCGCGCACGGAGGCTCCGAAGGCGCGGGGATGGTTGCCGCCGGCAATGTCGATATAGCCGTCGTTGTAGAGCATGACGGGGTCGCGCCCCCACATCAGCACCTTGGGAACGGGCGAGTCGATCACCGAATCCACGACGATGCGAAGCCCCGCCGGCCAGCTCTCGCGGGACCCGAGCGGCGTGCTCGCCCAGTCGACGGACGCCAGCAGCGCCCGCGTCTCACCGGCGCCGACGAAAACGCCCGCCTCGACCGACTGCGACATGATCCTGCTTCCCCCGCGACGACTTCGGTCCCTGCACGAGGGATGCCCGCAAATCCAGGCATTCGCAAGGCATGCCTGCGACTAAAAAATCCTCCCGCGTCTCTTTAAGTGCCTGTCAGAGCAGCGTCTCCAGCGTGATCGGCAGGTGCCGGATGCGCTTGCCCGTGGCGTGGAAGACGGCATTGGCGATGGCAGGCGCCACCCCCACGATCGCCAGTTCGCCCACCGCCTTGCCGCCGAGCGCCGAAGCCTCGAAGTCGGGCACGCCGACCGAGATCGTTCGGATCTCCGGGATGTCGGCGTTGGTGGGGATCATGTAGTCGGCGAGGTTGGCGTTGAGGATGCGCCCGTCGCGCGGATCGACGACGCCCTCTTCCAGAAGCGCCTGACCGATGCCCATGACGATGCCGCCGTTCCACTGGCTCTCGGCGAGCTTCGGGTTGTAGAGCCGGCCGGAATCCAGCCCCGAGACGACGCGCGACACCCGCACCGTGCCGAAATCCTCGTCCACCCGCACCTCGACGAAATGCGCGCACCAGGAGTGGAGCGAGTGGTCGCCGTCGGTCGGCGAGCGCATGCCCGAGACGGAGGTGAAGTTGTCGAACCGGTCCTTCGCGGTGGCGCCGTCCTTCAGATTGTCGCGCAGCGCCTCGATGCTGTCGCGCCCGATCGCCCGCATCAGCGCGGCGATCGGCAGGCCGTCGCCGGTGGCGCGGGGCAGGCGTAGTTCGCCGTTCTCGATCTCCAGATCGTTGGCCTGTGCACCTGCCAGCGGCGAGGCCGGCGCGTTGATGGCGAGCCCCACCAGTTCCTCGCGCACGGCGAGCGCGGCCTTTTGCACGGCGGCCGTCATCAGGTTGGCGAGCTGCGAGCCGCCGGCCACGGGCGCGCGGGGCAGGCGGCTGTCGCCGAGCGTCACGGCGACGCGCTCCACGGGAAGGCCGAGCGCGTCGGCGGCGGTCTGCGCGAGGATCGTGTAGGTGCCTGTGCCCATGTCGATGGCGCTCGACAAGACCTCGGCCGTGCCGTCGGCGAGAAGCCGCACCATCGCCTCGCCGGGCGTGCGCCGCACCGGATAGGTGCCGGCGGCCAGACCCCAGCCGACGAGATCGCGCCCCTCGCGCATCGAGCGCGGCGCCATCGTGCGCCGCGCCCAGCCGAAGGCCTCGCCGCCCGCCGCGAAGGCCTCGCGCAGGCGGCGCGTCGACCAGGGCTTGCGGGCCTGCGGGTCTTCCTCGGCGTAGTTGAGCAGCCGCAGCGCCAGAGGATCGACGCCGACGGCATAGGCGAGCTCGTCCATCGCGCATTCGAGACCGTAGGCGCTGGGGTTCTCGCCGGGCGCCCGCAGCGCGCCGGGCTCCACCGTGTTGACGGGAACGACGGTCTGGCGCGTCGAGAGGTGGGGCACCGCGTACATCAGCGTCGTCACCGAGCCGAGCGGCTCCAGCTTGGCCGCACCGATCGAGGTTTCGTTGGCGCCGGTCTGGACGATCGAGAGGAGCTTGCCCTCCTTCGTGGCGCCGATCTTCAAGGTCTGGCGGGTCGCCGGGCGGCCGCCATAGGCCGTGAAGGTCTGCGGCCGGGTGACGGCAAGCTTCACCGGCCGTCCCAGCATCTTCGCCGCCATTGCGGCGATCGCGCCATGCGGCAGGCTCAGCGCCTTCGAGCCGAAGCCGCCGCCGATGAAGGGCGAGACGATCCGCACGTTCTCGAAGGGGATGGCGAACCATTCGGCATAGGTGCGCGCCATGCCGTCGACCCACTGGCTCGGCTCGTGAACGGTCAGGCGGTCGCCCTCCCATTCGGCGACGAGGCCGTGCGGCTCGATCGGCACGTTGTATTCGCGCGGGGTGAGATAGGTCGCCTCGATCTGCACCGGCGCCTCGGCCAGCGCCGTCTCGGCCTCGCCCCACTCGACGCTGGCGCGGTCCATCGGATGACCGGCGCCGGCATTCTCGGCGTGGAAATCGGGCACCACCGGCCCTTCGTCGTAATGCACGACGACGAGCGCCGCCGCCGCGGTCGCCTGCTCGAAGGTCTCGGCGACCACGGCCGCCACCTGCTGGCCGTTGTAGGTCACCTCGGTGGCGAAGGGGCAATAGGCGCGATCGCGCGCCGGCGCGCCGAACGGGTTGGCGGCCTCGCGCAGCTCGATCGCCGTCTCGGGCGTCAGCACGAGGAGAACGCCAGGGCTGGCCTTCGCCGTCTCCACCTCGATCGAGAGGACGCGGCCGGCACCCACCGTCGCCTGGATCATCACGGCATGGACGAGCCCTGCCGGATGGTTCTCCAGCGCATAGGTCGCCCGGCCCGTGATCTTGGCGGGGCCGTCGAGGCGGCTCGTCGCGCGGCCGAGCGGGCCGGCGCCGTCCGAGGCGTCGCCGTGCCGGGTGCGGGGTTCGTGGATCGTCATGCGAGACCTCCGACCTTGAGAATGGCGCGGGCGACGACGCGCGGCGCCAGATCGATCTTGTAGGCGTTGCCGCCCTGCGCGAGCGCGCCGATCATCGCGAGTTCGGCGGCCGCGCGCACGACCGCCTCGGTGAGCGGTCGCCCGCGCAACGCGTCCTCGACCTCGCGGGCCCGCCACGGCTTGGTCGCGACGCCGCCGAGCGCGACGCGGATCTCGCGGACCGTGCGTCCGTCCTCGTGCAGGTCGAGCGCCACCGCCGCGCTGGCGCTGGCGAACTCGTAGGACTGGCGGTCGCGCACCTTCAGGTAGGTCGAGTGCGCGGCGGCCTTCGAGGCGGGAAGGGAGATGGCAGTGATCAGTTCGCCTGGGGCGAGCACGGTCTCGCGATCCGGCGTCGGGCCGGGTTCGAGGAAGAAGTCCTCGACCGGGACCGAGCGGTCGCCGAGATGGACCGTCGCGCCCAGCGCCACGAGCGCCACGGCGAAGTCGCCGGGATAGAGCGCGATGCAATGGTCGCTCACGCCGAGCACCGCGTGGTTGCGCGTGACGCCGCCGATCGCCGCGCAGCCCGAACCCGGCCGGCGCTTGTTGCAGGCGGGGTAGGCGGCGGGATCACGGAAATAGGCGCAGCGGGTGCGCTGCAGGAGGTTGCCACCGACGCTCGCCATGTTGCGGATCTGCGCGGACGCTGCGAGGTCGAGCGCCTCGACGGCGGCCGGGAACGCGGCGCGCAGGGAGGCATGCCCGGCGGCGTCGGCCATCGTGGCGAGCGCACCGATGCGCGCGCCGTCAGCCCCCACCGAAATGTCGGCGAGGCCGGGAAGGCGGGTGATGTCGATCACCGTCTCGGGTGCGGCGACGCCGCATTTGGCGAGGTCGAGCAGCGTGGTGCCGCCGGCGATCAGCATCGCGCCGGAACGGGCGGCGGCGGCGCGTGCGGCGTCGAGCGTTTCGGCCCGCGAATAGGAGAAGTCCCTCATGCCAGCGCCTCCGCGGCGCGGCGCACCGCCGTCACAATGTTGGGATAGGCGCCGCAGCGGCAGAGATTGCCGGCCATCGCCTCGCGGATCTCCGCGTCCGAGCCCGTGCGGCCCTCGTGGATCACGCTGACGGCCGACATGATCTGCCCTGGCGTGCAGTAGCCGCACTGGAAGGCATCGGCTTCGAGAAAGGCCGCCTGCACCGCATGCAGCGCGCCGTCCTCGCCCTCCAGCCCCTCGATCGTCGTGACGGCACGCCCCTCCGCCTGCGCGGCCAGCATCAGGCAGGAGAGCACGCGTCGGCCATCGACATGCACCGTGCAGGCGCCGCACTGGCCCTGGTCGCAGCCCTTCTTGGTGCCCGTGAGATGCAGGCTTTCGCGCAGCGCGTCGAGCAGCGTCACGCGCGGCTCGACCTGCAAGGCATGCGTCTGCCCATTGACCTGCAACTGAAGGGATCGTCGGGTGTTCGACATCGTGGATGCTCCCTCTCGTGGCGCCGTGCGCCGCTCGGGTGGTCGTCGGACGAATGGTTTGATCTGCCGGCACGCGCAGGGCGACGTGACAGAGGCAGGCCGGAATGCGATAGGCCGAGCGAGCCGCCGGGTATTAAATGGAGGCAGCCTCCGATTATTAGTAAGCTAGGCCTTCGCCGCTCGGCGATCAAGTCCGGTTTGCAATGATTCCAGTGTGAGCGAGCGAGAGGGCGAAGTGACCGAGGCGAAGAGCGACACGCCGAACCCCGCCGGGTCGGCACAGGGAGCAGCCAAGCGGATGCGCGCCGACGCGCGCCGCAACCGCGAGCGCCTCGTCGCGGCGGCCGCTCTGGCATTCCAGAGCGAGGGCGTCGATACTTCGCTCGAGGCCATCGCGCGCGCGGCCGGCGTCGGGATCGGCACGCTCTATCGCCATTTTCCGACGCGCGAGGCGCTGATCGAGATCGTCTACCGCCGCGAGGTCGAGACGCTCGTCGTGGCGGCGCAGGAGCTGGCGCGAGACCTGCCCGCGGACGAGGCGCTGGCGCAGTGGATGCAGCGCTTCGTCGACTACATCGCCGCCAAGCGCGGCATGGGCGACAGCCTGAAGATCCTGTTCGAATCGAAGTCGCCGCTCTTCGCCGAGGTCGGCGGCCTGATTCCCTCGGCGCTGAAAAGCCTCGTCGAGCGGGCGGCCGAGGCGGGGGCGATCCGGCCCGATGCCGACAGCGGCGACGTGTTGCACGCCCTGTCGAGCATCTACGCGGCATCGTCCGGGCCGGACTGGCGCGATCGCTCGCGCCGTCTGGTGCAGCTTCTGATGGACGGGCTGCGCTACGGCGCGCCGGGCCCGTCCGCTCCCACCGCCTGAGGGTCAGATCGCCCGGAGGAGATCGCGGCCCGCGAGGTTCCTCATCAGCGCCGCGATGCCGAAGGTCCAGGGCTCGGCCTTGTCGGTATGCGTCACGACGTTCTGCAAGGCGCCGAGTTGCGGCGAGGCGACGGTGACGACGTCGCCGAGCTTGTGGGTGAAGCCCTTGCCCGGCGCGTCGCGATCCTCCACCGGGGCGAAGAGCGTGCCGAGGAAGAGCACGAACCCGTCGGGATACTGGTGGCTGCGATTGGCGGCCTGGCGCACCAGCTCGGCGGGGTCGCGGCTGATCTCCTTCATCGAGGAATGGCCCTCCAGCCTGTAGCCGTCGGTGCCCTCGACCGTCAGCGTCAGCTCGGCCTTCCGGACGTCGTCGAGCGTGAAGCCGGCGTCGAACAGGCGGATGAATGGCCCGATCGCCGAGGAGGCGTTGTTGTCCTTGGCCTTGCCGAGAAGCAGCGCCGAGCGGCCCTCGACGTCGCGAAGGTTGACGTCGTTGCCGAGCGTCGCGCCGACGATCTCGCCGCGCGAGTTGACGGCGAGGACCACCTCGGGCTCCGGGTTGTTCCACTCCGAGGAGGGCAGGATGCCGATCTGCGCGCCATGGCCGACGCTCGCCAGCACCGGTGCCTTGGTGAAGACCTCGGCGTCCGGCCCGATGCCGACTTCGAGATATTGCGACCAGTAGCCCTTGTCCTGCAGGATCCTCTTGACCTCGGCGGCCTTCTGCGAGCCCGCCACGACGTCGGTCAGCGCGCCGCCGATCACCTGCCCGATCTCGTCGCGGATCTCGGCGGCCTTGGCGAGGTCGCCCTTGGCGCGCTCCTCGATCACCCGCTCGATCATAGAGCGCGCGAAGGTGACGCCGCAGGCCTTCACCGCCTGCAGATCGCAGGGCGCCAGCAGCACCGGCTTGCCCTCGCGCGCCGGCCCGGCGGTCGCGCCGTTGGCCAGCACCTCGGCGAGCGGCCAGGAGCGACCCTCCGGCGCGCCGTGTAGGAGCGCCACGGGATCGGCCGCCTCCAGGAGCGTCGAGACGGTGGGCGCGGCGGCGGTGACGCAGACGAGCCGGTCGCCGCGCAGATGCACCACGCAGGGGCCGCCGACCTCGGGGTCGAACAGGCGCCCGACCAGCGTCGCGTCCGTGGCATCCTGGGGCAGGGGGGAGAAGTCGGTCATGCGGCAAATCCGTTCGTCGGCGGCAAGGCCCGTGCCGGCATCGGCCTCGGGCGGGATCGAGCCCAGCCAAACCGCGGATCGTCGCCGACTGCAAGTCTCCCGCTTGCTGCGCCGCAGCGCAGGGCTGCGCCGCCCCTTGCGTCGCGGGCGCGCTCGCCTCCATAAGCGCCTGCCGATGCCCCATGTCCGATGCCCGGCACTCCCCGAACCGGAGATCGCCGTGATCGCGCCTCGGCCGTCAGACCCTCGACCCTCGCTGCTGCGACAGGCGATCGACGCGGGCGCCCGCCCGCCCGTGCCGAGGACGATCCTCTGCCATGACGACCATCGCTTGGGCGTCGATTCGGGCGCCGTGCCGCTGCTGCTCGTTCACGGCGCCGTGCAGTCGCGCGCGATCTGGGATGCGCAGGTCGAGCGCCTGTCCGGGCGCCGCCGTCTGGTGGTGCCGGACCTGCGGGGCCACGGGGCGACGCCGCTGGGGAGCGGGCAACTGTCGGTCGGCTCGATGGCCGACGATTGCGCCGCGCTTCTCGACGCGCTCGGCATCCGCCGGGTCGTCGTGGTCGGCGTCTCGCTCGGCGGCATGGTGGCGCTGGAACTCGCCCGGCGCCATCCCGCGCGCGTCGAGGCGATCGTTCTGTCGAACACGCCGCGGGCGCTCGTCGTCAACCGTTGGCTGCGGCGCGGGGTGGCGAGCCTGCGGCCGCAGCGCCTGCTGGTTCCCCTCTTTGCGCTGGCAGGCCGGCGGCGCACGGGGCGGCTCGGGCTGGCCATTGCCCGCTGGGCGGTCGGTCCGCATTGGGTCGGCCGGACGGCACGCGCCCACTTCCTCGACGGGTTCGCGCGTATGCCGACGCGCGCGATCGTCGCCACCTATCGCGCGATCGTGGAAAGCGAGCCGGTGGATCCCCGGCGCGTGCGTTGCACCTGCCTCGTGGTGGAAGGAACCGACGACGTCGATCTCATCCACGATCAATCGGCGGAGTTCGCAAGCCAAGCGCCGCGAGCCTGGCGGGTGAGAATGCGCGCCGGCCACGTTGCTCCGCTCGATGATCCCGTTCGGTTCGACGCCGTGCTGACGCGGTTTCTGGATTCGCTTCCGTCGTCCTGACGCCTCGCGCGGACAGGCCGTCGACGAGGGCTCGCAGCTCAGGACGCGAAGGGCAGCGGGTGCTGGCGGACGGGCGAAAAGCTGGTGCGGTGATGCCGGCAGGGGCCGTGGCGCGCCAGCGCTTCCAGATGGAAGGGCGTGCCATAGCCCATGTGCTGCCCGAAGCCGTAGACGGGGAAGGCCTGGCAGAGACGCTTCATCATCCGGTCGCGCGTGACCTTGGCGACGATCGAAGCGGCCGCCACCGAGAGCGAGCGGGCGTCGCCGCCGATCACGGCCGTGGCCGCGCAGCCCAGAAGCGAGGGCACGTCGCGCCCGTCGATCAGGGCATGGCAGGGACGGTCGGGCAGCCCTGCGAGCGCCCGGCGCATGGCGGCAAGCGTCGCCTGGCGGATGTTGATGCGATCGATTTCGCCGGCGCTCGCCGAAGCGATCGAGACGGTGGCGGTGCGCAGGATCTCCGCGAAGAGCCGCTCGCGATCCGCCGCGCTCAACGCCTTGGAGTCGTCGAGACCATCGGGAATGGCGGCGGGATCGAGCAGCACGGCGCTGGCCACCACCGGCCCGGCCAGCGGTCCGCGGCCGGCTTCGTCGATGCCGACGACGAAGTGCAGCCCGGTCCCGAGCAGCGCCGTCTCCAACGCGAAGTCCGGCCCCGGCTTCGCCGGGGTCTTGGCGCGGGCGACGGGGCCGGCGGCGGCCGGGCGAGCCGGCGGCCGGGAAGGGGCGGGAGAATCGGAGGAACGGCGAGCCATGTTGCGGCGAGACTCGCGCATTCTCCGATCCTCCACAAGGCTCGCCGCTTGTATGGGCGGAGCGGCGAGCCCCATCGCCGGCCGCGGGGAACGACCGGCGAATTCAGTGCGTTCCTAGAGAAGCGAGAGCTGGACGCCCGCGCCGCGGGGCGCGCGGAACAGGTCGGTGCGCAGCTTCGTGCGCTCCAGATTGAGCTCCAGCCGCTTGGCGGCCAGTTCGAACCGGCGGCGGATCTGCTGGGCGTAGGGGCCCTTGCCGGACATCCGCTTGCCCCACTCGGCGTCGTAGTCCTTGCCGTCGCGCATCGAGCGCAGGAGCGCCAGGACGTGGCGGTAGCGGTCGGGATAGTGCTGCAGCAGCCAGTCCTTGAAGAGCGGCGAGACCTCCAGCGGCAGGCGCAGCAGCACGTAGCCGACCTCGCGCGCGCCGGCCTCCTTCGCCGCCGCCAGCAGGCGCTCGATCTCGCTGTCGGTGAGGCCGGGAATGATCGGCGCCGTCATCACCATGGTGGGGATGCCGGCCTCCGAGAGCTGGCGCACTGCGTCCAGCCGCTTGGCGGGCGTCGCCGCGCGAGGCTCCATCGTGCGGGCGAGCCGCCCGTCGAGCGTCGTCACCGACAGCGCCACCTTCGCCAGACCCTTGGCCGCCATGCGCGAGAGAATGTCGATGTCGCGCGTCACCAGCGCCGACTTGGTGACGATGCCGACGGGATGGTTGGCGGCCTCCAGCACTTCGAGGATCTCGCGCATGATGCGCCGGGTCTTCTCGATCGGCTGGTAGGGGTCGGTGTTGGTACCGATCGCGATCGACTTCGGCTCGTAGCCGCGCTTCGAGATCTCGGTTTCCAGCAGCTCGGCGGCATTGGGCTTGGCGAAGAGCCGCGACTCGAAGTCGAGGCCCGGCGACAGGCCCATATAGGCATGGGTCGGCCGGGCGAAGCAGTAGACACAGCCATGCTCGCAGCCGCGATAGGGGTTGATCGAGCGGTCGAAGGAGATGTCGGGCGAATTGTTGGCGGTGATGATCGTCTTCGCCGTCTCGTTCTGCACCTCGGTGCGGAACGGCGGCAGGTCGTCGAGCGTCGCCCAGCCGTCGTCGAAGGCGCTGCGCGCGAAGGGCTCGAAGCGGCCGGACGGGTTGAGCCCGGCCCCGCGCCCACGCCGCCGGTCGAAGCCGATGCGAAGGCCGGACTGGGCGATCACGTGGTCGGCCATGTCGACGCCGCCCGGATGGGCGAAGGCGGCGCGATCGGCGGTCTGGATCTCCTGCATGAGACAACTTCCCTGCGGACAAAGGCGTCTGTGACCAAAGTCCTAACGAGATGGCGAGAACAATACAAGAACAAAAATGCAAAGCGCGACGGCGCTGGCGCTGGGCCGTCTGTTCGCGATAAAGCGGACCATCATGTTGAGCGCGATCGTCATCCGGGCCGAGGAGCCCATGCCGCTGGCCGCCACCCTCGCGACGCTCGTCGCCGGGGCGGTGGAGGGTGCGCTGCGCGAGGTCGTGGTGGCCGGCGAGATCTCGGCGGAGGTGCGCCGCGTCGCCGATCACGCGGGATGCCGGGTAGAGACTCTCATTGCGCTCGCGGACTCGGCCGCGGCGCTCAAGGGCGACTGGGTGCTGGTGGTGCCGGCGGGCGAGCGACTTGGCGCCGGCTGGGTCGATCTCGCGGCCGGGCATGTCGCGCTGGCGCCGACCGAGGCCGGGCGCTTTCCGGGAACGCAGCCCCGCGCCGGGTGGCGTCGCTGGTTCGGCCGGGCCGAGGGGGCGCTTCTCGTTCCGAAGGCCCATCTCGCGGCGCATCTTCGCGCGCGCAGGTCGCTCGACGGGCTCGGGCGGGGCCTTCGCACCCGCGCCCTTCGCGAGCGCTAAAGAGTCAGGCGCCGCCGCGGCGCAGGTGCTCGTCCAGCCGCGGCATGATCTCCACGAAGTTGCAGGGCTTGTGCCGGTAGTCGAGCTGCGCGGCGAGGATGTGGTCCCAGCCGTCGCGGCAGGCGCCCGGCGAGCCCGGCAGCGCGAAGACGAAGGTGGCGTTGACGACGCCGCCCGTAGCGCGCGACTGGATCGTGGAGACGCCGATCTTATCGAACGAGATGCGGTGAAAGACCGCCGAGAACCCGTCCATCCGCTTCTCGAACAGCGGCTCCAGCGCCTCCGGCGTCACGTCGCGGCCGGTGAAGCCGGTGCCGCCCGTGGTGATGACCACGTCCACCGCCGGATCGCGCGACCAGGCGAGCACGATCTCGCGGATGGCCTCGATCTCGTCCGGCACGATCCGGCGCTCCGCGAGGCGATGGCCCGCCGCCTCCAGCCGCTCCACCAAAGTGTCGCCCGAGCGGTCGTCCTCCCGCCGGCGCGTGTCGGAGACGGTGAGCACCGCGATGCCCAGCGGGATGAAGCTGCGCTCGGCTGCGCTCATGCGGGTTCTCCGGTGGCGGGAACGACGGTGGGAAGCACCCACCAGCTAGGGCGATCGGCGGCGAGCGACGCCGCGGCGGCACGGCAGGCGGCATCGTCGGAAAAGATGGCGAAGGCGGTGGCGCCCGATCCCGACATGCGGGCGAAGAGGGCGCCCCGCTCGCGGAGTTGCGCGAGCGCCTCGCCGATCGCGGGCGCGAGCGCCATCGCCGGCACTTCGAGATCGTTGCGGCTGGCGGCGAGCGCGGCGAGAAGCGTGCCGGCATTGGCGAACCCGTCGGCCGGCAGTCGGCCGAGCGGCGGGTTGTCGCGCCGCCCCAGCGCGCCGAACACCGCCGGCGTCGAGACGGGCACGCCGGGATTGACGAGCAGCATCGGCAGGGCCGGCATGCACGCCGCCGGCTCGGCGATCTCGCCGATGCCCGAGACGCGCGCCGCGCAGCCGTCGAAGCACATGGGCACGTCTGCTCCGAGGCGCAGCGACGCCGCCCGCAGACCCGCGCGTCGCTCGGCCGGCCAGCGCCGCGAGAGCGCGCGCAGCAGCGCCGCGGCGTCGGCCGAGCCGCCGCCGATGCCGGACGCCGGTGGCAGGCTCTTCTCCAGTTCGATGCGAAGCGGGGGGACGTGCGAGCCGAAATCTGTCGCGACCGTGCGCGCGAGATCGAGCGCCTGCATCACCAGATTGTCCGGCCCGCCGGGGATCTGCCGCGCGAAGGGGCCGGACAGCACGAGGCGATCTTCGGTGGACGCGGCGATGCGCAGCCGGTCGCCATGCGCGGCGAAGACCACGAGGCTTTCGAGCGCGTGGTAGCCGTCGGGCCGGCGCCCGACGACGTGCAGCGCGAGGTTGATCTTGGCCGGGGCGGGTTCGTCGAGGCCGGCCCGAAGGTCGGCGCCGGGCGCCGCGAGCGAATCCACAGGGGTCAGTTCGACTGGCTGGGCGCCTGCGACTGCGTCTCGTTCGCCGCACGGTCCGCCGAAGGCGGCGCGCCCGGTGCCTCGCCGCGAACCGGCGTCGCCGCTTCGAGACCGTTCGCCAGCTTGCCCTTGATGCGCTCGACGTCGGCCGCCTCGGGCTTGGGCTCGCCCACCAGCGCCCGGTTCCACTGGAAACGGGCCTCGCGCTCGCGCCCGACGCGCCAGTAGGCGTCGCCGAGATGGTCGTTGATCGTCGGATCGGCCGGGGTGATGAGCACGGCGCGCTCCAACTGCGTCACCGCGTCGTCGTACTTGCCGAGCCGGTAGTAGGCCCAGCCGAGCGAGTCGATGATATAGCCGTCGTTCGGCCTGAGATCGACGGCGGTGCGGATCATCTCCAGCCCCCGGTCGAGATTGCGGTTCATGTCGACCCAGGAATAGCCGAGATAGTTCAACACCTGCGGCTGGTTGGGCGAGAGCTCCAGCGCCTTCAGGAAATCCGGCTCGGCCTTGTCCCACTGCTTCAGCCGCTCGAAGGCGATGCCGCGCTGGTAGTGGATGTTCCAGTTGTTCGGGCCCTTCTCGGGCGCCAGAGTAATCGCGCGGTCGAGAAGGCCCACCGCCTCGCCATATTCCTTGTCGGCCGACAGCACGTCGGCGAAGGCCAGATGCGCCTGCAGGTCGTCGGGATAGTTGGCGACGGCCTTGCGCAGGTGCTCCTTGGCCTCGGCCTTGCGTTCGGCCTGCCAGAGGTCGAGGCCCATCTGCAGCTCGGCCGTGCGCCGGTAGGGCGAGGTCTCGGGGATCTCGCGATAGTAGGAGAGAGCGAGGTCGATCTGCTCGCCGCGATCGGCAAGGCCCGCCAGCGCCGTCAGCAGCTTGTCGTCGGCCGGCTGGGAGACGGCGCGCGCGAACTGGAAGTAGAGGAGCGCCACGTCCTGCCCGTCGCCGCGATTGATCGCCTGACCGAGAATGTAGAGCGTTTCGGCGGCGCCGGCCTGTGCCGATGCGACGGCGGGCGCGATGTCGCGGCCTGCCTCGATCTCGGTCTTCAACTGGGTCAGCGGCTCGAAGGCGGGCGCGAGATCCAGCCCCTTCTGCGCGGCGGCGAGCGCCTCGCTCTTGCGCCCGGCGCGCGCCTCGGTTCGGGCGAGCGCCTCGCACCCCGCGAGATAGGCGTCGATCGAGGTCTGCGCCGCCGTGTCGTCGGCGACGAGCGCGCCGAGCGACAGGCGCGCACGATCGAGATCGCCGCCGAGCGCCGCGACGAGCCCGGACTGGTACTGGTTGAAGACGGTGAACCACGGCGCGCCGTTCAGTGCGTCGATGCGCGCCAGCGCGTCCTTCGTGCGGTCGGCGCCGGCATCCGCCCAGGCCGAGAGATGGCCGACGAGCAGCGTGTCGAGATCGCTCGTGTCCTCGAGCTTCAGCTGCCCGATCGCCGCGTCGAACCGGCCGCTCCGCAGCGCGTCGAGCGCCAGCGCGATATGGGCGACCTTGCCGACGTCCTCGTTGTCGGCGAGCTTGCCCGCGAGATCGACGCCCGCCTCGAACCGGCCGTCTGCGAGATAGGCGAACATCGCCTCCTGCTGCAGCGTTTCGGAGGTCGCGTCGAGCGAGAGCGCCTTGTCGTAATAGTCGGCTGCAATGCCGGGCTGCCGGTTCTCGCGCGCCTGCTTGGCGGCGAGATAGGCGCCCGACAGGGACTCGACGTCGACCGGGGGCGGCGAGGCGAGGGCCGACGCTTCCGTCTTCTCTCCGGTGGTCTGCGCCTCGGTCGTCTGCGCGCGGGCCGTCTCGCCGGCCAGGAGAGCGGCGGCGAAGGCGGCGGCCAGTGCGATCCGCGAGGTCAGCGTTCTATCCACGTCGAATTCCCTTTCGCCAGGCAAACCGGCCGCGAGCCGTCCCACGGACGTCCTGTAGGAGCTTCGCGCGAGGGTGCAAAGCCATGCGCCGCATCCTTTCCGTCGCACGATGTTTATTTTGCGACGCAGGCGCCGACGAGCGAGGCCCGCAAGGGCGCGATCGTCAGTTGATCCGCTCGATGCAGAATTCCACCACGGCATGAAGCGCCTCGCGGCTCTCGCTCGGCGGGATCGCGCGCAGCGCCTCGGCGGCGGCATGGCCATAATGTCGCGCGCGCGCCTTCGTCGCGTCCAAGGCGCCGTGTTGCTCCAAGAGTTGGCGCGCCCGTACGAGAGCGGCGTCGTCGTTGCCGCCGTCTTCCAGCGCGCCGCGCCAGAAGGCGCGCTCGTTCTCGGCGCCGGCGGCATAGGCGAGGATCACCGGCAGCGTGATCTTGCCCTCGCGGAAGTCGTCGCCGACGTTCTTGCCGAGCGCGGCGGCCGATCCGTCGTAGTCGAGCACGTCGTCGACGAGCTGGAAGGCGAGGCCGAGGTTCAGGCCGTAGGCCGCCATCGCGCGCGCCGCCTCGTCGCCGGCTTCGGCGATCACCGGGCCGACCTCGGCCGCGGCCGCGAAGAGCGCGGCGGTCTTGGCCTCGATCACGGCGAGGTAGTCGGCCTCGGTGGTGCTCATCTGCTTGGCCGCCGAAAGCTGCCAGACCTCGCCCTCGGCGATCACCGCGGACGCGTTGGAGAGAATCGCCAGCGCCCGCATCGAGCCGACCTCGACCATCATCTTGAAGGCTTGGCCGAGCAGGTAGTCGCCGACGAGGACGCTCGCCTGGTTGCCCCAGATGGTGCGCGCGGTCTGGCGCCCGCGCCGCAGATCGCTCTCGTCCACCACGTCGTCGTGCAGGAGCGTGGCGGTGTGGAGGAACTCGACGCTGGCGGCGAGCTTCACGTGGCCCTCGCCCCGGTAGCCGAAGGCCTGCGCCGAGGCGAGCGTCAGCATTGGCCGCAGCCGCTTGCCGCCCGACGAGATCAGGTGGTCGGCGATCTCGGGGATCAGCTCGACGTTGGAGCCGGCCATCGACAGGATCAGCGCGTTGACGCGGTCCATGTCGGCCCGGGTCAATCCGAGGATCGGATCGATCGAGGCGACCGGTCGGTTCTGACCCACGGCATTGGCTAGGCTCACGAAACTTCTCCGTTGGTTGCGCGCGGCATAGCCGGGCGCGTGCGCAGCGGCAAGGGCGGAAAAGCGCCGCGCCGTTCCTCGGCCGGCCGGGACGGCGGCGGTTTCGGCGTTCCTCCTTGCGATGTGGGAGCGTTTCGCGCCAAGTCACGAGCCATGATCGAACTCGTCCGCTCCAACGACCCCGTGCTCCTGTCCTTCGTGGCCGCGCTCCTCAAGGACAGCGGCATCGAGCATTTTCTGGCGGACGGTTACATGAGCATTCTCGACGGCTCGATCGGCGCCATTCCGCGCCGCATGCTGGTGGAGGCCGAACGCGCCGACGAGGCCCGCCGCCTCCTGCGCGACGCCGAGCTCGGCCATGAACTCTCCGACCCGCTCTGAGCCGGCTGCGAGCCTGGAAGGCACGCCCGCCGTCTCGCGCGATGCCTTCCAGCGCGGCGCCTTCGAGCTGCTGCAGCCGGCCGGGCGGGGTTTTCGCGCCGGGCACGACGCGCTGCTGCTGGCCTCCTGCGTCGGGCTCGGGGCAACGGGCCGGGTGCTCGACATGGGCGCCGGGAACGGCGCGGTCGCCTTCGCGGCGGCCATGCGGTCGCCTGACCTTCGCATCGACCTCGCCGAGCGCAACGGCGAGATCGCGGCGCTCGCCGAAGGCGCCCTCATGCTCCCGGCCAATCGTGGGTTCGCGCCGCGCCTGCGGGTTCTCCGGCTCGACTGTCTGGCGCCGCGCGGCACGCGCGAGGCGGCTGGCCTCCTGGACGGCGCCTACGATCTCGTGCTGACGAACCCGCCCTTTCATCCCGCCGGGCAGCGCGGCTCGCCGGACGCGCTGCGCGACGAGGCGCGCGCCATTCCCGACGCGGCCTTTCTCGGCCGCTGGCTGGCGGTGGCCGCCGCGCTGCTGCGCCATGGGGGGCGTCTGGCGCTCATCGCCCGGCCCGACAATCTCGGCGATCTCCTCGCCGCCGCCGAGGGGCGCCTCGGGGCCCTGCGCGTTCGCGCCGTGCACCCTTCACCGGAAGCTCCGGCGAACCGCATCCTCCTCGGCGCGATCCGCGGCTCGCGCCAGCCGCTGCGTCTGCTGCCGCCGCTGGTGCTCGATGCCATGCTGCGCGCCGCCGTTTCGGACGGGCTCCATCACACCGGCGGCATCCTCGGCGATTGATCGGGTCCGCGTCGCGTCGGCGCATTGGCGCGGGGGCTGCGGCTGCCTACATCGAGGCAGCCCATCCGTCCCCGCCAGAAAGTGCCGCCCCGTGGTCCGTCCCCTCCGCCAGTTCCTGCCCAAGCGCTTCCGCAAGACAGAGGTCGTCGTGCCCGTGGTGCGGTTGAGCGGCGTGATCATGGCAGGCGGCGGCGGGCCGTTCCGCTCCTCGATCTCGCTCGCCTCTGCGGCGCCGCTCCTGGACAAGGCCTTCGCGATGAAGGACGCGCCGGCCGTGGCGATCTCGATCAACTCGCCCGGCGGCTCGCCGGTGCAGTCGCGCCTCGTCTTCCAGCGCATCCGCGATCTCGCCGAGGAGAAGGGCAAGCACGTCATCGTCGCCTGCGAGGATCTCGCGGCGTCGGGCGGCTACATGATCGCCTGCGCCGGCGACGAGATCATCGCCGATCCCTCCACCGTCGTCGGCTCGATCGGCGTCGTGTCGGGCGGCTTCGGCTTCGTCGATCTCATCGCCAAGCTCGGCGTCGAGCGCCGCGTCCACACGGCCGGCCAGAACAAGGCGACGCTCGACCCGTTCCGCCCCGAGCGGCCTGAGGACGTCGAGCACCTGAAGGCGCTGCAGCTCGACGTCCACAAGACCTTCATCGACCTCGTCCAGTCGCGCCGCGGCGCGAAGCTCGCCGATCATCCCGATCTCTTCACCGGCCTCTTCTGGTCGGGCGTGCGGGGCCTCGACCTCGGGCTGGTGGATCGGCTGGGCGACCTGCGCGGCGTCGTGCGCGAGCGCTACGGCCCTGGCGCGAAGCTCGCCGTGGTGCAGGGCCGGCGCGGGCTGTTCGGCCGGCGGGCGGCGGGGGCGGCGGCCGGGCTCGATGCCGCGAGCCTCGCCTCGGCGCTGGGCGGGGGGCTTCTGGACGCGGTGCAGGAGCGCGCGCTCTGGGCGCGCTACGGGCTGTGAGCGGCTTGGCGCGCGGCGGTCTCTGCCATAGGATCGCCGTGCTTCGCCGCGATCCCTCGGGGATCTGAACCCATGGTCGATCTCATGCCTCTCGTGCTTTTCGGACTCGTCGGCGCCGCCGCCTATTTCGGCTACCAGCAGATGCGCCGCGAGACCGCGCGCGTCGTGGAGCGAAACCGCCGCTCCGAGCAGGAGATGCGCTCGGGCGCGCAGGGCACGCTCGTGCGCGGCGACGACGGGGTCTATCGCCTGCCGAAGGACTGACCGTCGCGCGGCCGTCGCGCTCTCGCCTCGGCTTGACCCCGGCGCAGCGCGCATGGCAACTCCCGGGCCTCGACCGGCCCCGCCGGTGCCGCCGCTGCTGACGAAGGCTCCCGACCCATGTCCGATCTCGCCCCGCACATGCGGCCCGAACGCTCGTTCCAGGGCCTCATCCTCGCGCTGCACCGCTACTGGGCCGATTATGGCTGCGTGGTGCTGCAGCCCTACGACATGGAGGTGGGCGCCGGCACGTTCCACCCCGCGACGACGCTGCGCGCGCTCGGCCCCAAACCCTGGAACGCCGCCTACGTGCAGCCCTCGCGTCGGCCCAAGGACGGGCGCTACGGCGAGAACCCCAACCGGCTGCAGCACTACTACCAGTATCAGGTGATCCTGAAGCCCAACCCGCCCAACCTGCAGGAGCTCTATCTCGGCTCGCTGAAGGCGATCGGCATCGACATGGCGCTACACGACATCCGCTTCGTCGAGGACGACTGGGAATCGCCGACGCTCGGCGCCTGGGGCCTCGGCTGGGAGTGCTGGTGCGACGGCATGGAAGTCTCGCAGTTCACCTATTTCCAGCAGGTCTGCGGCATCGAATGCGCGCCGGTGGCGGGGGAACTCACCTACGGGCTCGAGCGGCTGGCCATGTACGTCCAGAACGTCGACAACGTCTACGACCTCAACTTCAACGGCCGCGAGGGCGAGGAGAAGGTCACCTATGGCGACGTCTTCCTGCAGGCCGAGCGGGAATATTCGCGCTTCAACTTCGAGATCGCCGATACGAAGATGTTGCTGCAGCATTTCGACGATGCCGAGCGGGAATGCGCGGCGATCCTCGCGGCGGGCGCGCCGACCGAGGCGCAGGCGCTGCATCGCTGCGTGCTGCCGGCCTACGACCAGGCGATCAAGGCCAGCCACGCGTTCAATCTTCTCGATGCGCGCGGCGTGATCTCCGTCACCGAGCGCCAGAGCTACATCCTGCGGGTGCGTACGCTCGCCAAGGCCTGCGGCGAGGCCTTTCTCCAGACGGAGGCCGGCGGCGCCGGCATGCAGGCCCGCGCGGCCTGAGCGGACGGGCCCAAGCGAACGATCCTGCGAGAGGGCCGGGCGGAAACGTTCGGTCTTTTCGTGTCCGGCGTCAGCTCAGCGCCTTCGCGACGATCAGACCTCCGACGATCGCCGCAGCGACGGCGGCGAGCAGCACGGCGCCGGCTGCCACGTCCTTGGCGCGGCGCACGTCCTCGCTCCATTGCGGGCTGACCACGTCGCAAAGATGTTCGAAGGCGGTGTTGATCGCTTCGGCGGCCAGCACGAGGGCGCAGGCGAGCGTCACGGCGATCCAGTCCTCGATCGGGATGGCGAGCCAGCATCCGGCGCCGACGACCACGGCCACGGCCGCGAGATGGATGCGGGCATGGGGCTGCGTCGTCACCATATGGGCGATCCCCACGCCCGCATGACCGAAGCTGGCGATCCGACGCCGCAGAATTGCGCGAAGCCCGCGCCCCGCCGCGGCGGAATGGGCCGAGGCGGTCATGGCGCGTCTCCCGCACCGGTGCGCCATTCCAGTGGATCGGTTCCGCGTCCGGTCAGCGCGGCGAGTTTTCGTGCAGCCGCGAGGATCAGTCCGAACGCCAGTCCGGCGAGAATGCAGCAGGCCATCAGTTAGTCTCCGTTTCGATCATCGTCACGACGGTGCGGCCGCGCAGGTCGAGCGACAGCGCGGCGGTTCCATCCCGGCCGCTGGCGACGGGCGCTCCGTCCTCGATCCTGCGGTATCGACTGTTCGGTTTCAGGCCGGCGAGGCCGAGGGTGATCCGGCCGCCGCCGGAGCCGGGAACCAGCACGAGTTCGAGCCGCCCGTCCCGCCAGACCGCGCGGGTGACCAGAGCTTGAGGATAGGGGCAGTCGCTCACGTGCGGGGTCGGCGCCTCGCCGAGCGGCGGCGAGGGGTGGCGGACGAGATCGCGCAGGCTGCCCGCGCGTCCGCTCTGCGCGATCAGTTCGAAGGCGTGCGCCCAGATCGAGGCGTTCGGCCGGTGCCCGATTCCCCCGGTCGTGACGAGCGGATGCAGCCGGTCGAGCGCCTCGATCATGGCGCTCGCGACCTCGCGGTCGCCCATCTCGGTGGCCGCCGCCGCCGCGCCCGCGAGACCGGCGATGCGCGTGAGGCGATAGTTGCCGACGTCGATCGGCCAGAACGCCCGCACCTTCGCCCGCGACGATCCCTCCACCGACGTCAGCAGGGCGGGGCGGAGGCGCTGCCAATGCGCCTGCGCCAGATCGGGCAGCGCCGCATCGAGGAAGAAGCACGGCAGCAGCCGCGTCAGCGCGCCGCCGATCGGCGGCATCGCGAGCCCGGTGCGGCTGGAGCGGCAGGTGACGAAACGCCCGTGCCGGTCGGTGAACTCGGTTTCGAGGAGGGCGCGCTGGCGCTCGGCCATGTCCTGCCAGCTGGTGCCGCCGAACTGAGCCTCGTGGGCGGCGATGGCGAGATAGGAGATGCTGTTGCACACGGGGAAGAGCCAGTTGGGCTCGCAGGCGACGAGCCCGAACCGCGAGCGCCGATGCTGCTCCGAAATGCCGGCGACCAGCGAGGAAAAGTCCGCCTCGAAGCATCGGCCGGAGGGATGGTGCAGCGTGAAGGCGCCGGGACGTGAGAAGCGGTAATCGCCGGAGGCGGCCTGGAACAGCGCGATCTGCGCGGCGCAGAAGCCGGAATACATGACGTTGTCGACGGCGAGCGGGTCGGGATCGAGACGCCCACGGCCCCAGAGGTTCTCCAGCGCCCAGTATCGCCAGACCTCGTGCCGGCGCGTCTTCTCCACGAGGTTGACCTGCGCCTGCGTGAGATAGGCCTGGAGCGCCGGAAGCTTGGAGCGCTGCACCATCGCCAGCGCGAAGCCGGGGAACTGGAGCTGGTAGCGCAGCGCGCCCGACTGGAACGGATCGAGCCGCTCGAACCCCTCGAACGCGTCGAGCGGCTGCAGCGCCCGGTCGAGCAGGAAGCGCAGGCGGGCGAGATCCTGCGGGCCGAGTTCGCCGGGATCTTCCGCTCGGGGCGTGGGAGGCGTCGCGATGCTCGTCTCGGGTGCCGGCCGCGCCGGTGCGGCGTCGAGCGACGGGCTGGACCGCCGCAGAAGCACAAGTCCCGCTCCGGCGAGGAGGCCCGCAAGCGGCAGCAGCGCAAAGCCGGCGACCTCGGGAGCGGACCCGAGACAGCCGCGACCGGCGGCGTGGACGGCCGACCCCAGCGCCGCGAGAAGCCAGACGGCCGGGGGCGCCGCGGCGTTGCCCGTCGCGAACCACAGGAAGACGGCACCCGGCAGCATCAGCCACGTCGCGGCGAAGCCGAGCCAAGGCGCGACCTCCGGCGCCCCCGCCGATCCATGGCAGAGGACGAACCCCGATCCGGGCAGCGCGAGGCTGAACCCCAGCGCGCGCAGCGGCGCAGGCTCGGCGACGAGCGTCAGTGCCGCCCCGATGGCGACGAGGGCGGCGAGACCTAGCAAGCTGCGGCCGACCTGTCGCTGCGCGACCGGACCGGGCGGGCCGAAGCGGCTTCGGCCGACGCTGCCGCGCTTGGCGGCCGGGAGCAGGCTCGGTTCCGTCATCGGGGGCTCGTTCGTCGGAAGAGACGTTCGCGCGGGCATCGGCGAATTCACGCCGCTTCGGCGGCGGCGGGCAGGCCGCCGAAGCGGCGCTGGCGGCTTCGAAGGTCGGCGAGCGCCTCCGTCAGGTCGTCGCGTCCGAAATCGGGCCACAGGCGATCGACGAAGCGCAGTTCCGCGTAGGCGCATTCCCAGAGCAGGAAATCGCTGAGGCGGCGCTCGCCGCCGGTGCGCACGAGGAGATCGACGTCGGGCACGCCGGCCCCCGCGACGAGGGCGCCGAAGGTTTCGCGCGTCACCGAGGCTTCGGCGCGGCGGGCCGCCTCGAGGAGCGCGTCGCGCGAGGAATAGTCGACGGCGATGCGCAGATGCAGTCGCGCGGCGCCGGCGCTCATAGCTTCGGCCGCCGCGATGCGCGCGGCCAGCCCGGACGGCAGGCGATCGCGCCGACCGATCACGTTGAGGCGCACGCCGGAGTCGGCGAGGGCCTCGATCTCCTTCGCCAGGAAGCGGTGCAGCAGGCCCATGAGCACGGCGACCTCAGGGCCCGGACGCCGCCAGTTGTCGGAGGAGAAGGCGTAGAGCGTCAGCGTGCCGATGCCGGCCTCCGTTGCGGCTTCGACCACGGGACGGACGGCGCGGGCGCCGGCCTCGTGCCCGCGGCTGCGCGGCAGGCCGCGGTTCGTCGCCCAACGGCCGTTTCCGTCCATGATGACGGCGAGGTGAGTCTTTGGACGCAGAGTGCTTTGCATTGCAAAGTTTCCTGTCAAAAAAAGGGTGTCAGGCGGGGGAGGGCTTGGGATCGCGCAAGGGTGCCTTCGACGCCGCCACGGCGTCCTTGAGCACCTGTTCGAGG
This sequence comes from Aureimonas pseudogalii, assembly GCF_014196835.1. Classification (GTDB taxonomy): domain Bacteria; phylum Pseudomonadota; class Alphaproteobacteria; order Rhizobiales; family Rhizobiaceae; genus Aureimonas; species Aureimonas pseudogalii. Next base: position 258,039 of record NZ_JACIEK010000001.1, on the reverse strand, counting down.
GTGGCGAGATAGTCGAGGAAGCTCTCGCGCCCGGCCTCGGTGAGAAAGCAGGTCGTGACCGGGCGCTTGCCGGCGAAGGCCTTTTCGATGCGCACGAACCCGGCCTCTTCGAGAACCTGCAGGTGCCGGCTGAGATTGCCGTCCGTGAGGCCGCAGAGGCGCTTGAGGTCGGCGAAGCCGAGGCCGCGCGGCTGGCCGGCGAGCGAGGTCATGACGCCGAGACGCGCCTTTTCATGGATGACGCGGTCGAGCCCCTCGTAGGCGAAGGGGGAGGTGGAACCCGCGCCCACCATCAGCGAACCTCCGGCGATCGGAGGAACACGATGGCGAGCAGTCCCTGGCCCACCGCGAAGGGCACGCCCATCGCGAAGGGCGAGGGCGTCGAGACGCCGGCCGAGAGAAGCAACGCGGCGAAGCCGGCGACGAAGTACCAGGCGGCGACAAGCACGGCGGCGCGCGGCAACGAGCGCTGGGCCGCGAACAGGCCGAGCCCGACGAGGACTGCCCAGGTGCCCGGCAGCATCCAGGCCGTGTCCGGCGCGCAGCGGGCGACCACGGCGGCGAACCCCGCACCGGCCATGCCGGCAGGCAGGAACTGCTGGATCGCCTGATGAATCATCGCGTCGGCGAGGCCGCCATGCTGGCGGCGCGAGCGCAGCACCACCTCGACCCCGACGGCAGCCACCGAGACGAGGGCGACAGCGATCCACTGGACGAAGAAGACGAGAACGGTCGGCGGATAAAGGGTCTGAAGGCCGGCGGCGACGAGCGCCAGGCCGCCGGTCGCGGCCAGCGTCGTCGGGCCGAACCCGCGGAACACCGTGCCCGCCGCCATGCCGCTGCGAATCGCCTCGATCTCGGCCAGCGCCTTTTGAACGTCTCTCATCACACCATCCCGACTTTGCATCACAAAGCATACTGCATCGGAAACCAATTGCAAGACTGGGCGGGTGGTGTGAGATTGAAACCGCTGAGTTGCGCGCATAAGAAGTGCAATCACCGCCTCGATTTCAGGCAACGCGACCGTTTTTGACCAAACGATAAAAATATTTGACGGCCCGAAAATCTCGGATCATTCTCGTCTGGAACGGTTCAAAACTGCGGGCGCGACGCGCCGGCGCAGCCGGGCCGGACGGCTGCAACAAAGGGGTAGGCGAGGCGTGTCCGGCAGATGTCGGCAGGCACGCGGCCCGAACGATCCGGGGGCCTTGCGATGAACGAGTTTCGACCCATTCGCGGCGACGTCGCGCCGGCACGGCTGGAGCCGGAGGCGCTGGCAAGGGGCTTCTCGGACATCCATCCCCCGCTCAAGGTGCACGAGGCGCTGGTCGAGTCCGACCGCTGCTACTTCTGCTACGACGCGCCCTGCATGCAGGCCTGCCCGACCTCGATCGACATTCCGCTGTTCATTCGCGAGATCCAGGCCGGCAACCCGATCGGCGCCGCCAAGACCATCCTTTCGGCCAACATTCTCGGCGGCATGTGCGCCCGCGTCTGCCCCACCGAGACCTTGTGCGAGGAGGTCTGCGTGCGCGAGACCGCCGAGGGCAAGCCGGTCAAGATCGGGCTGCTGCAGCGTTTCGCGACCGACCGGCTGATCGAGCGCGGCGACCATCCGTTCGAGCGCGCCGCGTCCACCGGCAAGACGGTCGCCGTGGTCGGCGCAGGACCGGCGGGCCTCTCCTGTGCTCATCGCCTTGCGATGCTCGGCCACGACGTGACGCTCTTCGATGCGCGGCCGAAGGCGGGCGGCCTCAACGAATACGGCATCGCCGCCTACAAGGCGACGAACGGCTTCGCGCAGGCCGAGGTGGATTTCGTGCTGTCGATCGGCGGCATCACAGTCGAGACCGGTAAGGCGCTCGGCCGCGACATTCATCTCGAAGACCTGCGGGCCGACTACGACGCGGTGTTTCTCGGTCTCGGCCTCTCCGGCGTCAACGCGCTGGGCGCGGACGGGGAAGCCAGCGGCGGCTCGCACGATGCGGTCGCCTGGATCGCGGACCTGCGCCAGACCCGCGATCTCTCGGACCTGCCGGTCGGGCGGCGCGTCGTCGTCGTCGGCGGCGGCATGACGGCGGTGGATGCGGCGGTGCAGGCCAAGGCGCTCGGCGCCGAGGAGGTGACGCTCGTCTACCGGCGCGGCCGCGAGGCGATGAACGCCTCGCGCTACGAGCAGGAGATCGCGCAGACCCGCGGCGTCCACATCCGCTGCAACCTCACGCCGAAGCGCATTCTCGCCGAGAACGGCCATGTCAGCGGCATCGAGCTGGAGCGCACGCGATCGCGCGACGGGCGGCTCGAACTGACCGGCGAGACCGTGACGATCGAGGCCGATCAGGTGTTCAAGGCGATCGGCCAGACCTTCCTCCCAGACGGCATGACGAGGGAGGGCGCCGACATCGCGATGGAAAAGGGCCGCATCCGCGTCGATGCCGAGCGCCGCACGAGCCTAGGAGGCGTCTGGGCCGGCGGCGACTGCATCGCCGACGGATCCGACCTCACGGTGGTGGCGGTGGAGGACGGCAAGATCGCCGCGACGAGCATTCACGAGGCGCTGAGCGCCCGGCCCGGCCTTCTCGCTCGCATCGGCGAAGCGGCGACGGACGCGGCTCAGACCGCCTCGGCCTGGGTTCGATAGGGGAGACGACGGACATGGCCGACCTCACGACGAACTTTCTCGGGATCTCCTCGCCCAACCCGTTCTGGCTGGCTTCCGCGCCGCCGACCGACAAGGAGTACAACGTCCAGCGTGCCTTCGAGCAGGGCTGGGGCGGCGTCGTCTGGAAGACGCTCGGCGAGGGCGACCCCGTGGTCAACGTCAACGGCCCGCGCTACGGCGCCATCCACGGGCCGGACCGGCGCCTCCTCGGCCTCAACAACATCGAGCTGATCACCGACCGCTCGCTCGACGTCAATCTGGAGGAGATCGCGCGGGTCAAGCGCAACTGGCCGGACCGGGCGATGATCGTCTCGCTGATGGTGCCCTGCGAAGAGAAGAGCTGGCAGGACATCCTGAAGGTCGTGGAACAGACCGGCGCCGACGGCGTCGAGCTGAACTTCGGCTGCCCGCACGGCATGAGCGAGCGCGGCATGGGCTCGGCGGTGGGGCAGGTGCCCGAGTATATCGAGATGGTGGCGCGCTGGTGCAAGCAGCACTCGCGCCTGCCGGTCATCGTCAAGCTGACGCCCAACATCACCGACATCCGCTTTCCCGCGCGTGCCGCGCGCCGCGGCGGGGCGGATGCCGTGTCGCTCATCAACACGATCTCCTCGATCGTCTCGATCGACCTCGACAATTTCGCGCCGACCCCGACCATCGACGGCAAGGGCAGCCATGGCGGCTATTGCGGCCCGGCGGTGAAGCCGATCGCGCTCAACATGGTGGCCGACATCGCGCGGGACCGGGAAACCCGGGGGCTGCCGATGTCGGGCATCGGCGGCATCACGACCTGGCGCGACGCCGCCGAGTTCATCGCGCTCGGCTGCGGCACGGTGCAGGTCTGCACGGCGGCGATGACCTATGGCTTCAAGGTGGTGAAGGAAATGGCGTCCGGCCTCTCGGACTGGATGGACGAGAAGGGCTACGCGACGATCGAGGATTTTCGCGGCCGAGCCGTGCCGAACGTCACCGACTGGCAGTATCTCAACCTGTCCTACGTCACGAAGGCGCGGATCGACCAGGATCTCTGCATTTCCTGCGGGCGGTGCCACATCGCCTGCGAGGACACCTCGCACCAGGCGATCACCGCGATGGTCGACGGGCGCCGCAAGTTCGAGGTGATCGACGAGGAGTGCGTCGGCTGCAACCTTTGCGTCAACGTCTGTCCCGTCGAGAGTTGCATCACCATGGAACGAGTCCAGGGTGTCGATGCGCGAACCGGCAAGTCGATCCCGGCCGACTATTCCAACTGGACTGTGCATCCGAACAATCCGCAACGCCGCGAAACCATGCAGTTCGCGCCGGAGCCGATGCTGCTGCCTGACGCCGCGGAATAATACAACGCCCATACGAAACGGCGTTCGGATCGTCTTGTTCAGGTAACCCTTCCATAACGGCGTGATGTCATCGTTGCCGCCAGACGATCCGAAACTGCGATCACGCAGCTTTCGTTCTCCAGTCTGGGCATGGTCGCTGCGATGTCGATAAAACTGAAGCTGCTCTGCAGCGCCGTGCTGCTGGCCATCGTGGCGACGACCTTCGCCGTGATGGTGCATGTGCGCAACGAGGACGTTCGTTCGGCCGTCGAGGCCGTGTTCCAGAACGGGGTCGATCCGCTCGACCGGCTGACTGTCGCCTCGGCGAAGGCGACCGATCTGGAGAACCGGTTCCTCGCCAAGAGCACTCCGGCCGGGGTGGTCGGACCGATCGGCGCGAGCGACGGCGCGGAGCTCCTGGCCGGACTGTCCGAGATCCTCGGCGAGCTTCGCCAGAGCGCGCTGGAGGTGCCCGAAGGTCCGTCCTCGCGTCGCCTCTCGGAACTCGCCTACGCGCTCAACCGTCTGCGCGTCGCCGAGGGCGACGTGACGCACCGGCTCGTGCGACGCGAGCTTTCCACGATCGTCGACGAGTTCGACACGGCGGCCAACGCGCTTCGCGCCGACATCATGGCGCTGCGCCAGCGCTCGGTCGATCACGGTCAATCGGTCGACCAGCTCGTGTGGACGGGTCTGGGCATCGGCAGCCTCGTCGGCCTCCTCGTCTTCATGGCGCTGGGGCGCAGCATCGGCCGCTCCATTCGCAATGCCGCCGCCGCCCTGACGCGCGTCGGCGACCCCAGCGCCGATCCGCCGGTGCGCCCGAACGTCGATCCGATGGACGATCTCGCCAATGCGATCCGCTTCGTGGAAGCCTCGATCAGCGACCGCGACAACGTGGCGGCGCGGCTGCGCAAGGAAACCCATCGCCGGCTCGAATCCGAACTGCACAGTCAGCGGCAGCGCTTCGAGAACGCGCTCGACAACATGACCCAGGCCTTCTGCCTCGTCGGCGACGATCTCACCGTGCTCGCCGCGAACGATGCCTTCGTTCGCATGTTCCCGGGCATCGCGGCGGGCAGCCGGGCGGAAACGGTGCGTCGCCACGCCGATCTCGCCGCGATTCTCGCGAGCGACGATCCCGAGATGCAGGTCCACCAGCTGCGATCGGGCCGCCATCTCCAGGTGCGGCGGCACGACAGCGGCGGCGAGCGCGGCACCATCCTGATCTTCGACGACATCACCGAACAGGTCGCGGCGCGGGGCGAGCTGGAGCGTCTCTCACGCCAGGATCCGCTCACCGGCCTCTCGAACCGCAGCATGTTCTACGAGCACCTGAACGGCATGATGGCCCAGGATCTCGTCGACGACGAGATCGCCGTGATCGCCATCGACATCGCCGACTTCAACAGCGTCAACACGACGCTCGGCCACATGGCGGGCGACGACCTGCTGCGCCAGGTCGGCGAGCGGCTGGCCGCGCTGGTGCGGCCCGGAGACCTCGTGGCCCGCCTAGACGGTGACGAGTTCGGCATCGTGCAGCGGCTGAAGGGGCAGCCGGATGCCGGGCATCACCTGTGCCGGATGATCGCCGAGGACCTGCAGAAGCGCCCGGTGACGGTGGCGGGCCGTCCGCTCGGCGTGCGCGTGGCGATCGGCATGGTGCCGCTGGCGAAGGCCGACCGCGCGGCCGGCCGCGACGCCCATGCGGTGATGCAGGACTGCGAACTGGCGCTGTATCAGGCCAAGGCCGACACCGGCTCGAAGTTGCGGCTCTACGCCCCCGGCATCCGCGAGGAGATGGAGGAGAGCCAGCGCCTGGTCTCCGATCTTCGCGATGCGCTCGATCGCGACGAGTTCGAGCTCTATTTCCAGCCGATCGTGAACCTGCCGCAGCGCGCGATCTCCGGGTTCGAGGCGCTCGTGCGCTGGAACTCCCCGACGCGCGGGCAGGTCAGTCCGGGCCTGTTCATCCCGGTGATGGAGGCGAACGGGCTGATCGTGCGTCTCGGTCGCTTCGTGATGCGCGACGCTTGCCGGCAGGCCGCCCGCTGGCCCTCCAACCTGTCGCTGTCGATCAACCTGTCACCGGCCCAGTTCAAGAGCGCCGATCTCGTCGGCGACATTCGCAAGTCGATCGAAACGTCGGGCATCGACCCCCGCCGCCTGCAGCTGGAGGTGACGGAATCGCTGTTCCTCGACGAGGCCGACGCGATCCTCGAAACGCTCGTTCAGCTTCGTCGCCTCGGCCTTCTCGTGTCGATGGACGATTTCGGCACCGGCTACTCCTCGCTCGGCTATCTCAGCCGCTTCCCGTTCGACCGGATCAAGATCGACCAGTCCTTCGTGCGCGACATGAGCCGCTCCGAGAACATCGCCATCGTGCGCGCGGTGCAGGGGCTCGGCGCCGCGATGGGCATGACCGTGGTGGCCGAGGGCGTCGAGACCGCCGAGCAGCTGGCAATGCTCGAAGCCGAAGGCTGCACCGACATGCAGGGCTTCCTGTTCTCGCGCCCGCGCCCGGCCAGCGATCTCGCCAAGATGCTCGTGGAGGTGCGCAACGGCTTCGCCTCCGGCGCCTACGCGGTCTCTTCGCCGCAGGTCGCGGTCGCGGCCGGCGAGCCGGCCTGATCGACGTCGGTGCTTTACATCCGACCCCGCTCAGTCGCGCGGGCGGATGCCGTTGAGGACGATCGTCAGCACGGCCTGGGCCGTCTGCTCGCCGAAGCCCGGTCGATCGACCTGATCGCCGAGAATGGCGCGGATCTGGAGGGCGAAGTCGGCGTAGTGCTGCGTGGTCGCCCAGATCACGAAGACGAGGTGCACGGGATCGACCGGCGCCAGCTTCCCCTCGGTGACCCAGTCGCGGATCACCGCCGCTTTTTCGAGCACCAGCGTGCGCAGCCGCGTCTCGAGGAAGGGCCGCACCACCGGCGCCCCGTTCAGGATCTCGTTGGCGAAGAGACGCGACGCGTCGGGATGGTCGCGGGACATCTGCAGCTTGAGCGTGATGTAGCGGCGCAGTTCCTCCACCGGGTCGCCGGCTGCATCCAGTGCTTCCAGCGGCGCCAGCCATTCGGCGAGCGTGCGCTCGAGCACGGCGGCGTAGATGTCCTCCTTGCGCCGGAAGTAATAGAGGAGGTTCGGCTTCGACATGCCGGCTCCGCGCGCGATCTGGTCGATCGTCGAGCCGCGAAAGCCGAACGCGGAAAACACCGGCAGGGCGGCTTCCAGGATGATCTCCCGGTTCGCGGTCTGGATCCGCGTCGGCGGACGCGACGGCGGGTGATCTGCGCGGACCTTCGCATCCATCGGCGGCGGCTCCTGCCCGATTTTCTTGCGTTGCAGCATGCTGCTTTGGAACCGTGCAATGCGGCTTGACCGGTTCACGGCGACCTTTTAGCGTCGCTTTTGACCGCACAGTCAAGAATTGCAGGGCGTGCGCCGCCCCAGTGAAACCGGGCCGCACCAGGGATACCCGAGATGAACGAGCACGCCCCGATCCAGACCAACAACCTCGAAGCCTTCTGGATGCCCTTCACGGCCAACCGGCAGTTCAAGAAGGCGCCGCGCATGTTCGTGCGGGCGAAGGACATGCACTACACCACCGACGACGGCCGGCAGGTGCTCGACGCCACTGCCGGGCTGTGGTGCGTGAACGCCGGGCACTGCCGGCCGAAGATCACCGAGGCGATCGCCACCCAGGCCGGCGAACTCGACTATGCGCCGGCCTTCCAGATGGGCCACCCGAAGGCGTTCGAACTGGCAGCCAAGCTCGCGGCGATCGCGCCGACCGGGCTCGACCACGTGTTCTTCACCAATTCCGGGTCGGAATCGGTCGACACCGCGCTGAAGATCGCGCTCGCCTATCACCGCGCCAAGGGCGAGGGCTCGCGCTTCCGGCTGATCGGCCGCGAGCGCGGCTATCACGGCGTCAACTTCGGCGGCATCTCGGTCGGCGGCATCGTCGGCAACCGCAAGATGTTCGGAACGCTGCTCACCGGCGTCGACCACATGCGCCACACGCACGATCTCGCGAAGAACAGCTACACACGCGGGCCGATCGAGCACGGCGCGGATCTCGCCGACGATCTCCTGCGCATCGCCACGCTGCACGATCCTTCCACGATCGCCGCCGTGATCGTCGAGCCGGTGTCGGGCTCGACGGGCGTGCTGCCGCCGCCGGTGGGCTATCTGCAGCGGCTGCGCGAGATCTGCGACCAGCACGGCATCCTCCTCATCTTCGACGAGGTGATCACCGGATACGGGCGCATGGGCACCGCCTTCGGCGCCGACTATTTCGGCGTGACGCCCGACATCATGGTGACCGCCAAGGGCCTGACCAACGGCGTCATCCCGATGGGCGCGGTCTACGTGCGCGACACCATCTACGAGGCCTTCATGGGCGGCGGCGAGAACCTCATCGAGTTCGCCCACGGCTACACCTATTCGGGAAATCCGATCGCCGCGGCCGCCGGCCTCGCGACGCTGGAGACCTACAAGGAGGAGGGCCTGTTCGAGCGCGCCAAGGCGTTGGAGCCGGTCTTCGCCGATGCGCTCCATTCGCTGAAGGGCGAGCCGCACGTCATCGACATCCGCACCATCGGCCTGATCGGCGCGGTGGAACTGGAGCCGATCGCGGGCAAGCCGGCGGCGCGCGCCTTCGCCGCCTTCCTCGACGCCTTCGACCACAACCTGCTCATCCGCACCACCGGCGACATCATCGCCCTGTCGCCGCCGCTCATCGTCTCCGAAAGCCAGATCGGCGAGATCGTCGACGGGCTTCGGGCGGTGATCCGCCGGCTCGCCTGAGGTTCGTTCCCGCCTCCACTCACCGCTTCCTGCCGAAGGTCCGCATCGCATGAGCCTCTCGTCCAATCTCCAGATCGACGGCGACCGGCTCTGGGAGGCGCTGGAGGAGATGGCGAAGATCGGCCCCGGCATCGCGGGCGGCAACAACCGGCAGACCCTGACCGACGCCGACGGGGAGGGACGTCACCTCTTCCGTCGCTGGGCGGAGGAAGCGGGCACAACGATGTCGGTCGACACGATGGGCACGATGTTCTTCCGGCGCGAGGGCACCGAGCCGGACTTGCCGCCGGTCTACATGGGTTCGCATCTCGACACGCAGCCGACGGGCGGCAAGTACGACGGCGTCCTCGGCGTCCTCGGCGCGCTGGAGGTGGTGCGCACGCTAAACGATCTCGCGATTCACACGAAGCATCCGATCGTCGTCGTCAACTGGACCAACGAGGAGGGCGCCCGCTTCGCCCCGGCGATGCTCGCCTCCGGCGTCTTCGCCGGCATCCTCGACGAGGCCTGGGCGAAGGATCGGCTCGACATGAAGGGGCTTCGGTTCGGCGACGAGCTGAAGCGCATCGGCTGGGAGGGCGAGGAGCCGGTCGGCGGACGGCCGATGAAGGCCTTTTTCGAGCTCCATATCGAGCAGGGGCCGATCCTCGAGAACGAGGGGGCCACGATCGGTGTCGTCACGCACGGGCAAGGGCTCTACTGGCTTGAGGTGACGCTGACCGGCCGCGAGAGCCACACCGGCTCGACGCCGATGCCGGGCCGCCGCGACGGCGTGCTCGGCCTCGGGCGCATCGCCGAGCTCGTGCATACGGTCGCGATGGGCTACCAGCCGAACGCGGTCGGCACGATCGGCCATGTCGAGGTCTCCCCGAACTCGCGCAACATCATCGCGGGCCGCGTGGTCTTCACGATCGACATCCGCTCGCCCGACAAGGCGGTGCTCGACCGGATGAAGGCGCGCATCGAGACCGGCGTCACCGAGATCGCCCATGCCACGGGGCTGGAGGCGGCGATCGAGGTCGTCGGCCATTTCGATCCCGTCGCGTTCGACGAGACCTGCGTCTCGGCCGTGCGGGGCGCCGCCGAGCGCTTGGGCTATTCGCACCGTGACATCGTCTCGGGCGCCGGCCACGACGCCTGCTGGATCAACCGCGTCGCGCCCACCGCCATGATCTTCTGCCCCTGCGAGGGCGGCCTCTCGCACAACGAGGCCGAGGCGATCACCAAGGACTGGGCCAAGGCCGGCGCCGACGTGCTACTGCAGGCGGTGGTGGAGACGGCGGGAGTGGTGGCGTAGGATCGGCCGGACGGGAGGCGGGAGGCAAGCGATGGGACGGCCGAAGGAACTGAGTGACGCCGAGCGCGAGGACCTGTTGCGGCAGGGCTTCGTGCCCGTCGAGGTCTGGGTTCCCGACTGGAACAATCCGGACTTCCGGGCCCGGATGCAGGACGAGGCCCGGCGCATCGCGGAGGCGGATGCTCGCGATCCCGGAATCGACGAATGGGTCGTTCAGGTTCGAGGCGATGTCTGGGACGGCGACGGGGCGTGAAACGAGGAGATGTCTTCTCGTTGTCGCTCCGCGGCAACGCCGGCAAGCCGCGACCGGGCGTCATCGTCCATGCCAGCGAATTGCTTCGTCCCGGTCAGCCCATCCTCGTCTGTCCTCTGACGAGCGTCCTCCTCGACGACGCGGTGACGCGTCCGACCATCGAGCCGACTCAAACGAATGGATTGCGGATGGTCTCGCAGGTGATGGTGAACCGAATGACGAGCGCCGAGGCGGGGCAACTGGGCACGATCGTCGGCACTCTCTCCGACGAGGACATGACCAAGATCGATCTGGCGATGATGATCCTCCTGGGATTGGCGCATCGACTGGCGGGACAGACATGACGGAGGCACGAGCATGACCATCGCGATCAAGGGCGGCACGATCGTCACCGCCGATCTCACCTACAAGGCCGACATCCTGATCGACGGCGGCCGGATCGCAGAGATCGGGCCGAATTTGTCCGGCGACGAGACGATCGACGCCACCGGCGCCTTCGTCATGCCTGGCGGCATCGACCCGCACACTCATCTCGAAATGCCGTTCATGGGCACCCATTCGGCCGACGATTTCGACACCGGCACCGCCGCGGCGCTCGCCGGCGGCACGACCATGGTCGTGGATTTCTGCCTGCCGGCGCCGAACCAGGGGCTGGTCGAGGCGCTGCAGGAATGGCACCAGAAGGCCGGTAAGGCGCGTTGCGACTATTCCTTCCACATGGCGATCACCTGGTGGGGCGAGCGGGTCTTCGCCGAAATGCCGAAGGTGGTGGCGGAGGGCATCAACACGTTCAAGCACTTCATGGCCTACAAGGGGGCCCTGATGGTGAACGACGACGAGATGTTCGCCTCGTTCTCGCGCTGCGCCGAGATCGGCGCGATGCCGCTGGTCCACGCCGAGAACGGCGACGTCGTGGCGTTTCTGCAAGCCAAGCTCATGGGCGAGGGCAACAACGGGCCGGAGGCGCACGGCTATTCGCGCCCGCCGGAGGTCGAGGGCGAAGCGACGAACCGCGCCATCATGATCGCCGACCAGGCCGGCGTGCCGCTCTATGTCGTGCACGTCTCGTGCGAGCAGAGCCACGAGGCCATCCGACGGGCGCGTGCCAAGGGGATGCGGGTCTTCGGCGAGCCGCTGATCCAGCACCTGACGCTGGACGAGGGCGAGTATCTCAACCCCGACTGGGACTATGCGGCGCGCCGCGTCATGAGCCCGCCCTTCCGCAACAGGCTGCATCAGGACTCGCTCTGGGCCGGCCTTCAGTCGGGCTCGCTGCAGGTGGTGGCGACCGATCATTGCGCCTTCACCACGGAGCAGAAGCGCACCGGGATCGGCGACTTCACCAAGATCCCCAACGGCACCGGGGGGCTCGAAGACCGGCTCGCCGTCCTCTGGACGAAGGGCGTTCGCACCGGGCGCCTGACGATGAACGAGTTCGTGGCGGCGACCTCGACCAACATCGCCAAGATCCTCAACGTCTATCCGCGCAAGGGCGCGATCCTGCCCGGCGCCGACGCCGATCTCGTGGTCTGGGATCCCGCTGCCACCAAGACGATCTCGGCGAGGGGCCAGAAGTCGGCGATCGACTACAACGTCTTCGAAGGCTTCGAGGTGACGGGCCTTCCCGCCGTCACGCTTTCGCGCGGAGTGGTCGCCTATCGCGACGGCGAAGTGATCGCCGGCACGGGCGAGGGCCGCTTCGTCGAGCGCCCCGCGAACCCGCCGGTCGCGCGCGCCCTGTCGGAATGGAAGGAACTGACGGCGCCGCGCCGCGTCGAGCGCACCGGCATTCCGGCGGGGGTCTGACGGGAATGCGTTGGCCCATCCTGCTGGCGATCCTTGCGATGCCAAGTTCCGGCGCGGGAGCCGCGGACGGGTTTCCCGGCGGCACGTTCGGACAGCGCGACGGTTGCCGCTATGCCAAGACGGGCGAATCGAGCGGCGCCGACGATTTCCTCCTGATCGATCGCGAGGCGATCACGACGTCGACCGCCGTCTGCCACATCAGGAAGGTCGTGATGACCAGTGCCCGTGCCGCCACGCTGACGCTCGCCTGCGAGAGCGGTGATGAAACCGGCGGCGAAGAAGCTGCGTCGGCCACCCTGAAGAACGGTGCCTGGACGGTGCGCCTCTCGGACGGAACGAGTTTCGGACCGGCGAAGCGATGCCCATGAGCGTCGATCAAGTGGTCGCCGCGCGCGATCTCTCGCTGACCTTCGAGACCGGCGACGGGCCTGTCCATGCGTTGAAGGGCATCGACCTGACGATCGCGCGCGGCGAGTTCGTCTCGTTCATCGGGCCGTCCGGCTGCGGGAAGACGACGCTGCTGCGCGTCATTGCCGATCTCGAACGGCCGACGGCGGGGTCGATCACCGTCAACGGGCTGACGCCGGAGGCGGCGCGTCTCGCCCGCTCCTATGGCTACGTGTTCCAGGCCGCCGCGCTCTATCCCTGGCGCACGATCGAGAAGAACGTCGCGCTGCCGCTCGAGGTGATGGACGTGCCCAAGGCCGAACGGGGGGAGCGGGTCGCCCGCAATCTCGACCTCGTCGGGCTCACCGGGTTCGGGCGCAAGTTTCCTTGGCAGCTCTCGGGCGGCATGCAGCAGCGCGCCTCGATCGCGCGGGCGCTGTCCTTCGATCCCGACCTCTTGCTGATGGACGAGCCCTTCGGAGCGCTCGACGAGATCGTGCGCGACCGGTTGAACGAGGAGCTTCTGAAGCTCTGGGCGAAGACCCGCAAGACCGTGGTCTTCGTCACCCATTCCATTCCCGAAGCGGTGTTCCTGTCGACGCGCATCGTGGTGATGAGCCCGCGTCCCGGCCGCATCCACGACATCGTCGACTGCGATCTCGGCCCCGACCGCCCGCTGGAGATCCGCGAGACGCCGCGCTTCCTCGAGATCGCTCACCGGGTGCGTGAGGGGCTGAAGGCGGGGCATTCGTATGATTGAAATGGCTGCGAAACCCTCGCCCGTCCGCGAGCTCATGCTCGCGCTCCCTCGTTCCCCGGAGGGGCGCGGGGGAGCGTCGGTGCCTGCCAGGGAGACGGGCTTTCGATCGCCGAGCCCACGCCGCACTTCGTCCATCAAGGGAGACGATGCCCTGAACGGGCGGCCGAGGGGGCATCCGTGAGCGCCGCGCCGCTGGCCGAGCCCGGCGCCGGCATCGGCCTTTCTACGCCCGTTGGTCTTCGGGCGCGCGTCCTGCAGGCCCGCGGCGTGCCGGTCCTCGCCGTCGTCCTCGCCATCCTCGCGCTCTGGTATGCCGGCGCCGTCGTCATGAACTGGCAGACCGAGGGCGACAGGCTGGCCCGCGCCGGCCAGCCCTTCGACGCCGCGCAGCACGTCGCCGCGACCTGGAGCGCGGAGCGGCCGATCCTGCCGGCGCCGCACCAGATCGTGGCCGAGATCTGGAAGACGACGGTCGGGGTGAGGCCGACCTCGCCGCGCTCGCTGATCTTCCACGCGCAGGTGACGCTCGCCTCGACGCTGCTCGGCTTCGCGATGGGATCGCTGCTCGGGGTCGCGCTGGCGGTCGGCATCCTGCATTCGCGCACGCTCGACCGCTCGCTGATGCCCTGGATCATCGCCTCGCAGACCATCCCGATCCTCGCGGTCGCGCCGATGATCATCGTCGTCCTCAACGCGGTCGGCGTCGCCGGGCTGGTGCCGAAGGCGATCATCGCGACCTATCTCTCGTTCTTCCCCGTCGCGGTCGGCATGGTGAAGGGCCTGCGCTCGCCCGACCGGATGCATCTCGACCTCATGCGCACCTACGGCGCGACGCGGAGCCAAGTGCTCGCCAAGCTGCGGTTTCCGGCGTCGCTGCCCTTCCTCTTCGCCTCGATGAAGATCGCGGTCGCCGCGGCGCTCGTCGGCGCCATCGTCGGCGAGCTGCCGACCGGCGCGGTGGCCGGCCTCGGCGCGCGCCTTCTCGCCGGCTCCTATTACGGACAGACGATCCAGATCTGGTCGGCGCTGGTCACGGCTTCGGCGCTGGCGGCGATCCTCGTGGCGCTGATCGGCCTCGCCGAAACCGCGGCGCGCCGTCGCATGGGAGAGCGGCCATGAGCCGCGTCGCATCGCTCCTGAACCAGCCGGCCGGATCGAGGATCGTGGTCACCACCGGCGTGGCTCTGGTCGCCCTGGCCACCGCCTTCGCCCTGATCGGTGCAGGAGCGTCCGGTCTTCTCGTCGCGCTCGCAGCGTTCCTCTTCTGGCTGGCCGCATGGCGGCTCACCGCCACGCTCGCCGCGCTCGATCCCGCCGGGGTGGTGGCCCGCCGCGCGCTTGGGATCGTCGTTCCCGCGCTGTTCGGACTGACGCTGCTGGCGCTCTGGGAACTCGCCGTGCGCGGGCTGAACGTGCCCGTCGTGCTGCTGCCGGCGCCCTCGATGATCGCCGAGCGGTTCGCCGCCTCGCTGCCGATCCTCTGGGCCGACTTTCGCCAGACCTTTTTGAAAGCCGTGATCGCCGGCTACGCGATGGGCTGCGGCGCGGGCTTCCTCGCGGCCATCCTCATCGACCGATCGCCCTTCCTCCGGCGCGGTCTGTTGCCGATCGGCAATCTCGTCTCGGCGCTGCCGATCATCGGCGTCGCGCCGATCATGGTGATGTGGTTCGGCTTCGACTGGCCGTCCAAGGCGGCCGTGGTCGTGGTCATGACCTTCTTCCCGATGCTGGTGAACACCGTGGCAGGACTTGCGGCGGCCGGCGCGATGGAGCGCGACCTCATGCGCACCTACGGCGCCTCGCCGCGCGCGACGCTGCTGAAGCTGCGGCTGCCCGCCGCCATGCCCTTCGTCTTCAATGCGCTCAAGATCAACTCGACGCTGGCGCTGATCGGGGCCATCGTGGCGGAGTTCTTCGGCACGCCGATCGTCGGCATGGGCTTTCGCATCTCGGCCGAGATCGGCCGGCTGAACACCGACATGGTCTGGGCCGAGATCGTGGTCGCCGCGATCGCCGGTTCGCTGTTCTATGCCGGCGTGAGCGCGATCGAGCGGCTCGTCACCTTCTGGCACCCCTCGATGCGGGGCGCCTGAACCCTCATCACCCACCGCAGCAGGAGACCGAAGCGCATGAAGACCTCCATCCTCGCCGGCGCCCTCATCGCGCTCGGCGCCTCGACCGGCATCTCCGGCGCCGCGGATGCGCTGACGCTGCAGCTGAAATGGGTGACCCAGGGCCAGTTCGCCGGCTACTACGTGGCCAAGGAAAAGGGCTATTACGACGAGGCGAACCTCGACGTGACCATCAAGCCGGGCGGCCCGGACGTCGCGCCCGAACAGGTGATCGCGGGCGGCGGGGCCGATGTCATCGTCGACTGGATGCCCGCCGCGCTCGCGGCGCGCGAGAAGGGGCTGCCGCTCGTCAACATCGCCCAGCCGTTCAAGGCCTCGGGCATGGAACTGACCTGCCGCAAGGAGACGGGCATCGCCGCGCCCGCGGACTTCAAGGGCAAGACGCTCGGCGTCTGGTTCTCGGGCAACGAGTATCCGTTCCTCTCGTGGATGTCGAAGCTGAAGCTTTCCACGCAGGGCGGGGCGGACGGCGTCACCGTCATCAAGCAGGGCTTCAACGTCGATCCGCTGATCCAGAAGCAGGCCGACTGCATCTCGACCATGACATACAACGAATATTGGCAGGTGATCGACGCGGGGCTCCCCGCCGACCAGCTGACGGTCTTCAAATACGAGGACCAGGGCGTCGCGACGCTGGAGGACGGGCTCTACACGACCGAGGCGAAACTCGCCGACCCCGCGACCGTGGACAAGCTCGCCCGCTTCGTGAAGGCTTCGATGAAGGGCTGGCAGTACGCCGCCGCCAACCCGGACGAGGCGGCGACCATCGTCCTCGACAACGACACGACGGGTGCCCAGACCGAGGAGCACCAGAAGCGCATGGTGGGCGAGGTCGTGAAGCTGGTCGGCGACTCGGACGGGACGCTCGACACGAAGGCGGCCGAGAGCACCGTGGCGGTGCTGATGGGCGGCGGCTCCGATCCCGTGATCACGAAGCAGCCGGCCGGTGCCTGGACGAGCGTGGTGACCGACAAGATGAAGACGCTGCCGTAAGGCAGGCGAGAGGCGGGGCGGCGGCGCGTCGCACGCTTGCTCTGCCGGCCTGTGATCGTCCCGGCTCGCGCCGGGACGACGACGCCGAGGAGGCGATGGGAGAGCCGGCGGTCTTCGCCCGGTGCCCGCGGTCCTCTCGCCGGTCAGCCCCCGGTCATCCCGGCCTTCAGACGCATCGACAGCTCCTCGAAGGGTTTCGTCACCGTCGCGTCGCCGGGATGTTGCATCAGGTTGCCGTAGACATGCGGCACGAGGTCGATGGCCTGGTCGAGCGTGGCGTCGGCGCCGCGCTGGTAGCCGCCGAGAAGGCGGAGGTCCCGCGTGTCCTCGTAGCGCGCGATCATCGCGCGCAGGCGCGAGACGAGCTCGCGCTCCTCGCCCGACCAGGCGAGGTCGGCGAGACGAGAGATCGACTTCAACACGTCGATCGCGGGGAAGCGGCCCTCCTCGGCGATCGCGCGGTCGAGCACGATATGCCCGTCGAGCGTGCCGCGGATGGCGTCGGCGATCGGCTCGTTGTGGTCGTCGCCGTCGACGAGCACCGCGAAGAGCCCGGTGATCGTGCCCGATCCCTCCGCGCCGGGGCCGGCGCGTTCCAGAAGGCGCGGCAGTTCGGAAAAGACCGACGGCGGATAGCCGCGGGCCACCGGCGGCTCGCCGGCGGCGAGCGCCACGTCGCGCGCGGCATGGGCGAGGCGCGTGACGGAATCGACGATGAGCAGCACGTGCTCGCCCTGGTCGCGGAAATATTCGGCGACGGTCATCGCGGTCTTGGGCGCGAGGCGCCGCATCATGGCGCTCTCGTCGCCGGTGGCGACCACCGTGACGACGCGGCCGAGCTCGCCGCGCATCGTCTCTTCGAGGAACTCGCGCACCTCGCGTCCGCGCTCGCCGACGAGCGCCACCACCACGGTGTCGAAGCCGGGCGCGCGCGCCAGCATGCCCATCAGCGTCGACTTGCCGACGCCCGATCCCGCGAAGATGCCCATGCGCTGGCCGCGCACGAGGGGGGTGAAGATGTCGATCGCCTTCACCTGCGTGGCGACCGCGTCCTTGATGCGCCCGCGGCGCATCGCGGCATCGGGAAGCGTGTCGGTGAGGTAGGCGACGGGGCCGGGCTCGACCGGGCCGAGATCGTCGCAGGGGCGCCCGAACGCGTCGATCGTGCGGCCCTTCCAACTCTGCGCCGGCGAGACGGTGATCGGCCCGGTCTTCCAGGCGAGCGTGCGAACGCCACTCTGGAAGCGTACGGCGAACGGCTTCACGGTCGCGGCCTGCTCCTCGACGCGCACGACCTCGCCGAGCTCCTCGCCGTCGGGCCCGTCGCAGACGATGCAGTCGCCGAGGCGCACGAAGGGACTGAGGCCCGCCACGCGGAAGGACTGCGGCGAGACGTCGACGACATGGCCGCTGACGCGGATGCGCGGCTGCGACAGGGCTGCGAGATCGACGGCCTTCCGGGCCGGTGCGATCATTTCTGGCCACCCAGCATGCTGATGGCGGAGGAGAGCGAGGATTCTGTGGTCTGCGTCAGGTTGGCGGCCTGTTCGAAGGCGCGCTGCACCGAGATGAGCCGCGTCATCTCGAGGATCGGGTTGACGTTGGAGCCCTCGACGTAGCCCTGCGCGATATGGGTGCTGCCGAACTCGACCACGGGCACCGCCGGTTTGTCGGGCACCACGCCCGAGGTGCCCGCCCGCGTCAGGTTGCTGCCGGGCGCCATGGCGAAGAGGCCGATGGCGCCGAGCTGACCGCCGTTCTGGGTGATCATGCCGTCATGGGCGACCGAGATCGGTCCGCCGTTGGGATCGAGCTGGATGGGCGCGCCGCCGACGTCGAGCACGGCCTCGCCGTTGAGGGTCTGCAACTCGCCGGTGTCGCGCATCTGCAGGCGCCCGTCGCGGGTGTAGACGGTGCCGCCCTTGCCCTGGATGGCGAAGAAGGCCTCGCCGGCCACCGCGATGTCCATGCCGTTGCCGGTCTGCGTGAGCTCGCCGGCACGGGTCGAGATGTAGGACTGCCCTTCCGACACGAAGGCGACCGGGCGCGCCGCGGCTTTCGAGAGATAGGTGTCGAACTTCACCTCCTCGGAGCGAAAGCCGGCGGTGCGCGTGTTGGCGAGATTGTTGGCGATCGTGTCGAGCCGCTTCTCCATCGCGAGCTGCGCGGAGAGGGCGACGGGAAGGGATGTCTGCATGGGATGCGGCTCTCGGTCGTCGCAGAGGGGCGGGGGCAGGGATGGGCGGGGCAGGGAAGCGGGGGCGGAGGGGGGCAGGCGGGCGACGCCCGGCGGGAGCGCCCCACCAAGGACGAGCCGCCCGCGAAGGGGCTTCGTTCCCGGCCATTCTGCCGGACGCAAATGGACCGAAGCTGACGAGGCGGAATGGTTCCCGAGCCTTCGTGCAGCGCACAGTCTCGCGCAAGTCGGCCCTCCTAATCATCGACCCGACTTCCGAACTGATAGGGACTTCCGATGGGTATTCTTCTCGGCCTCGTGGTGACCATCGGCTGCGTGCTCGGCGGCTACGTCGCCTCGGGCGGCCACATGTACGTGCTGTGGCAGCCCTACGAGCTGGTGATCATTCTCGGTGCCGCGCTCGGCGCCTTCCTCATGGCCAACAACATGAAGGTCGTGAAGGACACCGGAAAGGCGCTCAAGGAGGCCTTCACCAACGCCGTTCCCAAGCAGCGCGACTATCTCGACCTGCTCAGCCTCCTGCATTCGCTGATGCGCGAGATGCGTTCCAAGTCGCGCTCCGAGGTCGAGGCGCATGTCGACAACCCCGCCGAATCGCCGATCTTCAGCGCCTTCCCGAGCATCCTGAAGAACCAGCCGATGACCAACTTCATCTGCGACTACTGCCGCCTCATCATCATCGGCAACGCCCGTCCGCACGAGATCGAGGCGCTGATGGAAGAAGAGATCCAAACGGTGGCTCGCGACCAGTTGAAGCCCAAGCACGCGCTCCAGGAGGTCGCCGACGGCCTGCCCGCTCTCGGCATCATCGCGGCGGTGCTCGGCATCGTCCACGCCATGGGCGCGCTCGACCAGTCGCCGGAAGTGCTGGGCCATCTCATCGGCGCCGCGCTCGTGGGCACCTTCGCCGGCATCTTCTTCTCCTACGGCATCTTCGCGCCGCTGGCAGCCAAGGTGAAGACGGTGCGCGAGAAGAAGATGCGCATGTACATCATCATGAAGCAGACGCTCATCGCCTACATGAACGGCGCCCTGCCGCAGGTGGCGCTCGAATACGGCCGCAAGGCGATCTCCGCCTACGACCGCCCGACGATCGACCAGGTCGAGGCCGAGACCATCGGCGGCCCGGCCCCGGCAGCGGCATAAGGAGGACGGGATGGATACGTTGAGCGATCCCAAACTCGGCAATGTCGGCGAGCGCCTTCGCGCCGTCGCCCGGATGGACCCGCACCGGTTCCCCCGCCTCGGCCTCATCGCCGCGCGCTGGGCGGAGGCGGCCACCGCCAAGCTGAACGCGACCTACGCCTCGCCGGTGCGCGTCGAATTCACCGCCTTGTCGTCCTTCGCTTTCTCGGTCGCCGCGTTGGAGGCCTCCGAGACCCAGCTCGCGCTGACGGTGCGCTCGCCGAAGTTCCGCGAGACCGTTCTCGTGACCACCGACGCGCGCTTCGCCGACACCGTGTCCGAAGCGGCCTTCGGCGGCGACGGGCGCGACCGGATCGAGGCGAACCGGGCGCTGACCAGCGTCTCCAAGTTCTTCGCCGACAACGCCATGCGTGCCTTCGTCGAGACCGGCAACGCCGCCTTCGCCGACATCCTGCCGCTAATGATGACGACCGACCGGCTGGTGGCCGAGAACGTCGGCGCGGTGCTCGATGCGATGCTGCCCGACGAGGCGCGCAACTTCGTTGAGTTCCGCTTCCGCGTCGCGATCGGGCGTTGCGAGGCCGCCTTGCGGATCGCCATTCCCGAGGCGGTGCTGGCGCCACACAAGCGCGTGTTCAGCGTCGTGCCGGACGAGGCGCCCTCGATCGTCGACGAGGGCTGGGCGCGCGACCTCGAGGCCGGCTTCCAGAAGGCCGACATGAGGGTGAGCGCGATCCTCGCCGAACAACCGATGACGCTCGGCGCCCTGGCGACGCTGCAGATCGGGCAGACCATCGCGCTCGACGCGACGATGGAAAGCCTCGTCCTCATCGAGTGCGAGGGCCAGCGCCTGTTCCGCGGCCACATGGGCCGCTCGCGCGACAGCTACATGATCCGCATCGAAGAAAACGTCGACCCGACCGAGGAGTTCATCGATGACATCCTGGCTGATTGACGCCGTTCTCGTCGGCGCGCTCGCCTTCACCAGCTGGCGCACCGGAGCGATGTACCGCGAGCTTCGCAAGCTGCGCTCCGACGAATCCTCGCTTCGTGCGGTGTTGCAGGAGGCCGACGCCTCGATCAACCGTGCCGCCCATGCGGTGATCCTTCTGAAGAGCGAGGGCGTGCGCACGCTGCAGGCTCTCGAAGAGCGCACCGGCGAGGCACGCGAGCTCGGCGAGCGGCTGGAGATCCTGCTCGACAGCTACGAGCGCCGGCGCACCCTGCCGATCGCCGTCGACAACGAGAACTCCCGCCTCGCGTCAGTCTCGGTCGCTATTCGTTAACGAACAGGATCGGCCGCCCTCGCTCCCCGGAGCGGCCGGCTCTCCCCGGATCTCACGGACTTCTTGAGGACTGCTCGCATGGAAAACGAAACGATGGAACTCGAGACGGAGACCTTCGCGACCGACTTCGGCACGATGGAAACCGATTTCGCCGAGGAGGCGATGCCCACCTTCGCCGACGAGCCGATGGTGCCCGCCGCCGAAGTAACGCCCAATCTCGACGTCATCATGAACATCCCCGTGACCATGCAGGTCGTGCTGGGCTCGACGGTGATGCCGGTGGCCAACCTGATGAAGCTCGGACGCGGCGCCGTGGTGAAGCTCGACACCAACATCACCGACCCCGTCGATCTCATCGTCAACGGCCGTATCGTGGCGCGCGGCGAAGTGGTCGTGCTCGAGAACGAGGAGCAGCGCTTCGGCATCACGCTCACCGAGATCGTCTCGCCGACGGCCCGCCAGCCTCGTTCGAAGACCTCGGCCAACTGATCCCCCGATGATGCTGGGATCCTACACGACGCTGGAGCTCGAAGGGCCGCCGAAGTCGGGCGCTGCCCGCGCGGCGATCCTGCTCCTCGCCATGGGCGGGGACGGAGCGGCCAAGCTCCTCAAACATTTCAGCGCCGAGGAGATCAAGACGCTCCGCCAGGGGGCGGCGCTCCAGCAGCCGGTCACCGCGCTCGAACTCGACGAGATCGTCGCCGAGTTTCAGGAGGCGTTCCGGGCCGGTCCGGGGCTCGCGGGCCTCGACGGCGAACTCAACAAGCTCCTGCGCATCTCGCTGTCGTCGGAAGAGATCGCGAGGGTTTTCGAGGGCGAGGACGCGCCCGAAGACGCCGACGCCCTGCCGGTGTGGTACGAGATCGAGCAGCTCGGCGCCCAGCCGCTGACGGCGCTCCTCCTCAAGGAGCATCCACAGGTCATCGCCTACACGCTGCAGCGGCTGAAGGCCGAGGTCGCGGCCGCCGTGGTCGCCAGCTTCGAGGGGCCGCTGCGCAACGACGTCGTGCGCCGCATGCTCTCGGCCAAGCCGCCGAGCGACCAGATGGCGCGGATGATCGAGGGGCGCCTGCGCGAGACCTTCGTGGCCGGCTCCAACGGGGCCGAGCGCAAGGCGCGCCACGCCACGCTCGCCGAGATCGTCAACCGGATGGAGAAGCGCCAGACGGACGACCTCCTCCAGTCGATCGAGCAGAGCGAGCCCGAGGAGGCCGAGGCGCTTCGCAAGTTGCTCTTCGCCTTCGACGACATCACCGCGCTGCCGCGCAAGTCGCGCCTGCTGCTCTTCGACGCGATCCCGACGGAGACGGTGACGCAGTCGCTGTCCGGGGCATCGGACGAGCTGAAGGAAGCGGTCCTGGCCGCACTCGGCGCCCGCTCGCGGCGCATGGTCGAAGCCGAGCTGGCACGGGGCGACGCCATCGCCGCCGACGCGGTGACGACGGCCCGCCGGTCGATCGCGGCCGCCGCGCTCCGCCTCTCGGCCGAGGGCCGGCTCGATCTCAGCGAGCGCGACGAGGCCTGAGGCACGAAGCGTCGGCGTCCCTGCGGCGCCGGCGTGCGAAAGGTCCATGATGGACGCCGGCCCGGCCGCCTTCGTGGCCCGGATCGGAGCTCGCCCGCGGAGCGGGTGCGGAATCAGCGGGGAACGGGTGGATGTCGGAAGGTGCGGACAAGGAGTCCCAAACCGAGGAACCGACAGAGAAGAAGATCGCCGACACGATCGAGAAGGGAAATCTCCCCACCTCTCGTGAAGCGCCGATCCTCGCCTCGCTTCTCGCCGCGATGGGCGTCGTCGCCTTCCAGGCGCGAGAGAACGCCGCCGAACTCGCGGGCAATCTCAAGGTCACCTTCGAGAATCCGACCCAGTGGTCGATCGGCAATTCGATCGACGCCCTCCAGTTTCTCCACGTCGTCACGGTGCAGAGCGCCCGGTTCGTGCTGCCCGCCACCGGCCTCTTCCTCATCGCCGGCGTTCTGGCCTCGCTGCTGCAGAACCCGCCGCAGATCAATCTCGAGCGCATCCGCCCGAAATTCTCGAACGTCTCGCCGACGCAGGGGTGGGGCCGAATGTTCGGCAAACGAGGCTGGACCGAGTTCGGTAAATCCTTGTTCAAGTTCTCTGCTGTTACGATCATCGTCGGCTGGATCCTTTCCAGCGACCTGCCTCTTTTGTTGAAGACGATGTTCTCCGATCCGCTGCTCCTGCCGGAAACCATTCTCGACCTGTCGATGCGACTGCTCGCGGCGGTCTCGATCGCGACGATCGTGCTCGTGGCGGCCGACCTGCTGTTCTCGCGCATTCTGTGGCGCCGGGATCTGCGCATGTCGAAGCAGGAGATCAAGGACGAGATGAAGCAGAGCGAGGGCGATCCCGCGATCAAGGCGCGCCAGCGCCAGATCGCGCGCGAGCGCAACCGCAAGCGCATGATGGCCGCCGTGCCGAAAGCCACCGTCATCATCGCCAACCCCACCCACTACGCCATCGCGCTGCGTTACGTGCGCGAGGAGGGCGGCGCGCCGCTCGTGGTCGCCAAGGGCGTCGATCTCATCGCGCTCAAGATTCGCGAAATTGGAGAGGCCCACGACATCCCCATCGTGGAAGACAAGCTCTTGGCAAGGTCGATGTACGATCATGTCGACGTCGACCAGATGATCCCGCCGCAATTCTTCAAGGCCGTGGCGGAACTCATCTACTATCTCCACTCCCGCAACGGTTCGCGGGCGGAGATCGGGGCGGCCTGATCCCGACGCCTCGGGCTCGGCGTCGTGCATTCCATGTCCGGGTTCGCTCGGCTCATTCCTGCGTAAAGGTTCTCCATGGGCTCCCACGTCATGCTCAACGTTCGCAACGGCCACGCAGCAGACCGGGAGAAGGCCCTGGCGAACGGCATCAAGGAGGTCGTCGCGGAACTGCGCCTCGTCGAGGTCGCCGACTACGTGGCGTTCCTGCGCATGGATGCGCTCGGCAACATCGCCGATCTCGTGGAATCCTCGGCGCAGCTCTACCTGCGCGCCGGCACGCTGCGCTTTGCCGACGGGGGCGACGTGCATCTGGGCTGGGGCACCACGCCGACGATCGATCTCGACATGGAGTTCCGCGTTCCCGAGGTCACCGTGCATTTCCGCCTCGGCCTCTCGGCCACCACGGCGGCCGTCCACATCAACTACATCGCCTTCGCCGAACCCGACACCGACCCCGACGTGAACACGGCGCGCCTCCTCGCCGCGATCGAAGGCGCCCGGCTGCGGCACGCACCCCGCGCCTGAGCGCGGTTCGCACACTCCGACGATCGACCAAGGGCTCCGCATGGCGGGGCCCTTTTTCGTTTGCTCGCATCGATTAACACTTCGTTAATCAGTATTAACGACCTGTTAATACTTTGATATTCATCTTTCAGTCAGTTTCGGACAAGTGCCTCCCCTTAAGAGTTGGTCAACGAGGAATACCTCTCGAGGACCCCCACCCGTGAGCCAGCTCTATCTCTTCGGTCTCAGCTCCCAGCGCGCCGAATGGCTGTCGCAGCGTCAGGCGATCGTCGCCGAGAACGTCGCCAACGCCAACACCCCCGGCTACCTCGCCAAGGACGTCTCGCCCTTCGAAAGCGTTCTCGACACCACCAGCCTGCAGATGAGCGGCACCAGCGCCCAGCATCTCGTCGCCTCCGCCGGCCGCGATTTCGGGGTCGAGGAGGGGCGCCAGACGCCCTGGGACGTCACCCATTCCGGCAACTCGGTCAGCCTCGAGCAGGAAATGCTGAAGGCCGGCGAGGTGTCGCGCGACTTCTCCCTCGACACCTCGATCGCCAAGGCCTTCCACCGCATGTATCTCTCGACGCTGAAGGGCTGATCCGTTGCTCGATCCGATCTCCTCCGCCCTCAAGATCGCCGCCAGCGGCCTCGAAGCGCAGTCCACGCGCCTGCGGGTCGTCTCCGAGAACGTCGCCAACGCGCGCTCCACGGGCGACACGCCGGGCGCCGATCCCTACCGACGCAAGACGGTGTCCTTCACCAGCGAGATCGACCGGCTGACCGGCGCCGAGATGGTGAGCGTGAAGAATGTCGGCGTCGATCGCGCCGCCTTCAAGATCGAGCACGATCCCGGCAATCCGGCGGCCGACGCCGACGGCTACGTGAAGATGCCGAACGTCAACTCGCTCGTCGAGATGGCCGACATGCGCGAGGCCAACCGCTCCTACGAGGCCAACCTGCAGGTCATCAAGCAGGCGCGCGAACTGATCAATCTCACCATCGATCTCATGAGAGGCTGACGCCCATGATCCCCGCTCTCGGCAGCGCCCTCCCGCGCCTCGACACGCTCCGCCTCGACGGCGCCTCTCCTCTCGGCGGCTCGCTCGCCACCTCGTCCTCGGCCGCGGCCGGCGGTGGCCAGAGCTTCGCCGCCGCCATGGCGGACGTGGCCCGCGACGCCGCGCAGTCCCTGAAGGGCGCCGAGACCGCCTCGATCCAGGGCATCAACGGCCAGGCCTCGACGCAGACCGTGGTCGACGCCGTGATGGGCGCCGAGCGCACGCTGCAGACCGCCATCGCCGTGCGCGACAAGGTCGTCTCCGCCTATCTCGAACTTTCCCGCATGTCGATCTGAAGGAACTGAACCCATGCGCGCCCTTGCGATCGCCGCGACCGGCATGAACGCCCAGCAGACCAACGTCGAGGTCATCGCCAACAACATCGCCAACATCAACACCACCGGCTTCAAGCGCTCGCGCGCCGAGTTCACCGACCTTCTCTACCAGGTCGAGCGGGCCGGCGGCGTGCCGGCGCGCGGCGGCGAGAACGTGGTTCCCGAAGGCGCGCAGATCGGCCTCGGCGTGCGCACCGCCGCGATCCGCTCGGTGCACCTGCAGGGCGCGCTCGAGCAGACCGGCAACGATCTCGACCTCGCCGTGAACGGCCAGGGCTACTTCCAGATCACCGGTCCCGGCGGCGAGACGCTCTATACCCGCGACGGCGCCTTCAACAAGAACGACACCGGGCAGATCGTGACGCTCGACGGGTTCACCGTCGATCCCGGCCTCACCATCCCGCAGAACGCCACGCAGGTGACCGTGAACGAGACCGGCGAGGTCTACGCCACCGTGGACGGCGCCGACCAGCTCGTCGGCCAGCTGACGCTCGTCAACTTCGCCAACGAGCCCGGCCTCCACGCCGAGGGCAACAACCTCTTCCGCGAGACGCTCGCCTCCGGCGCGCCGATCGCCGGCGTTCCGGGCGATGCCGGCTACGGCGTCATCAAGCAGGCCTATCTCGAGAATTCCAACGTCGATCCGGTGAAGGAAATCTCGGAGCTCATCTCCGCGCAGCGCGCCTACGAGATGAACTCGAAGGTCATCCAGGCCGCCGACGAGATGTCGGGCGTCGTCTCCAAGGGCATCCGCTAAGCCATGAACCGCCTTTCCCGTCGCTCCACGACCCGCGTGTCATCGCGCGCGGCGGGTCTCGCCCTGGCGCTTGCCGGCGGTCTTCTCCCGGTCGCCGCCGCGGCGGCCGATCTCGATCTGCCGGTGCCGACCTCGGTCGTCTATCCCGGCCAGGTCGTTCTCGACCGCGGCGTCATGCCCATGCGCTTCACCGTGCCGGGCGACCGCCTCTCGGCCTATGTCGTGGAGGAGGGCATGCTGAAGGACCGGCTCGCCCGCCGCACGCTCCTGCCCAACCAGCCGATCCTCCTGTCCGACCTGAAGTCGCCGAACGCGGTCACCGTCGGCGTGCCGACGACGCTTATCTATCGCGAGGACGGGCTGCTCATCACCGGTCTCGGTACGCCGCTTCAGTCCGCGGGCGCGGGCGAGGCGGTGCGCGTGCGCAACGTCGATAGCGGCGTCACCATCAGCGGCGTCGCCTCCGAGGACGGAACGATCGAGGTCTCGTCGCGATGAACCGCCTCCTTGCCCTCGTTCTCTCCGCCGCCGTCCTCACCGGCTCGCTCGTGCCCGCCGGCGCCGCCGACCTCGGCTATGGCGGTGCCTCCTACGGGCAGGCCGGCATCGGCGCCCGCGAGAGCTTCAACACCGTGGTGCCGCGCGTGCGGCCCTCCGGCGGAGTGCGCATCAAGGACGTCACCACCGTGAAGGGCGTGCGCGACAACCAACTCGTCGGCTACGGTCTGGTGATCGGCCTGCAGGGCACGGGCGACTCTTTGCGCAACTCGCCCTTCACCGAGCAGTCGCTGCAGTCGATGCTCGACCGCATGGGCGTCAACGTGCGCTCGGCCAACCCGCGCACCCGCAACGTCGCGGCGGTCGTCGTCACCGCCGACCTGCCGGCCTTCGCCGGCATCGGCTCGCGCATCGACATCTCGGTCTCCTCGCTCGGCGACGCCTCCTCGCTGATGGGCGGCACGCTGGTGATGACGCCGCTCTACGGGCCGGACGGCGAGATCTACGCGGTGGGGCAGGGGGCTCTCGCGGTCTCCGGCTTCTCCTCCGAGGGCACGAACGAAAGCCTGACGCAGGGCACCCCCACCACCGGCCGCATCGCCAGCGGCGCACTGATCGAGCGCGAGGTGCCGCGCGCCACCGTGGACACGCCGACGATCACGATGGAGCTGCGCAATCCCGACTACCGCACGGCGATCCGCGTCGTCGACGCCATCAACTCCTTCGCGGTGCAGACCTGGGGCAAGCCCGTGGCCCGCGAGCAGGACTTCCGCAACATCACGCTGACGCGACCGACGAAGATCTCCTCCACCCGCTTCCTCGCCGATGTCGGCGACCTCCAGATCACGCCCGACCAGGCGGCGAAGGTGGTGATCGACGAGCGCACCGGCACGGTGGTGATCGGCCAGGACGTGCAGATCTCGACGGTGGCGGTGACGCACGGCTCGCTGACGGTGCGCATCACCGACATTCCGAACGTCTCGCAGCCCGCCCCGTTCAGCGAGGGCCAGACCGTGGTGACGAAGGACACGACGGTCAGCGCCGAGCAGGGCGGCGGCAATCTCGCCATCGTGCAGGGCGCCAATCTCGACTCGGTGGTGCGCGGCCTCAACCGCCTCGGCCTCAAGCCCACCGGCATCATCGCCATCCTTCAGGCCATCAAGACCGCCGGCGCCCTCCAGGCCGACCTCGTGGTGCAGTGAGACCGATCATGACGACGAAGCGTTCCCTCATCCTCGCCGGTGCCGCGCTCGCGCTGATGCTCGGCGCCTCTCCCTCGCAGGCCGAGGAGAGCTCGGCCGAGATCGCCGCGGGCGTGCCGGCCGGACCCGCCAAGCTGCGCGTCGTCGGGCCGGACGGCAAGCAATCCTCCGCCGAGGTCGCGCCGCGCAGCGACGTGCAGAACTACTGCTCGAACATCGCCGACCCCGCGCTCGACCAGCGCAACGCGCTGCAGCTCGCCAAGCTGAAGGACGCCGAGGGCCAGGTCTCCGCCAAGATCGACGAGCTCGAGGCCAAGCGGCAGGAGGTGCAATCCTGGCTCGCCGACCGCAAGGCCTTCATGGATTCGACCTCCGACATCATGATCGCCATCTATTCCGGCATGAAGCCCGATGCGGCCGCCTCGCAGCTCGCCGGTCTCGACCGGCCGGTGGCCGCGGCGCTCCTCGCCCGGCTGAAGTCGCGCCAGGCCAGCGCCATCCTCGCCGAGATGCCGGCGCCCATCGCCGCCGAGATCAGCCGCGTCATCATCGAGAAGACGGACCGCGCGTCGCTCGCGGGCGCCGCCCCGAAGGGACAATCGTTGTGAAGATCGCCGTCTCGCTGCTCTCGGTGGCCCTTCTGGCGGGCTGCTCCACCACGCGCCAGGAGCTCATGAAGGAGCCGATCCTCAGCCCGGTCGGCACCGGCCTGACGCAGAACGCGCCGATCGTGCAGCCGGCGACCTACGCCGAGGAGCCGGTGCGCCACGTCAACTCGCTGTGGACCGGGCGCAACGCCGACTTCTTCCGCGACACGCGCGCTCTGAACGTCGGCGACATCGTCACCGTCAAGATCAAGATCGACGACAAGGCCAAGCTCGACAACAACACCAAGCGCTCGCGCGATGCCGGCGTCGATGTCGGCGCGGACTTCAAGGGTGCCGTCAGCGACTTCTCGCTGGGAACGCTCGGCGTGACGCTCGGCCTGAAGAACGGCTCGAAGACCAGCGGGAAGGGCACGGTCGATCGCCAGGAGGAGATCGACGTTTCGGTCGCCGGCGTGGTGACGCAGGTGCTGCCGAACGGCAATCTCTACATCGCCGGACAGCAGGAGATCCGCGTCAACTTCGAGGTTCGCGTCCTCTCCATCGCCGGCATCATCCGGCCCGGCGACATCCTGCCCAACAACACGATCTCCTACGAGAAGATCGCCGAGGCGCGCATCTCCTACGGCGGACGCGGCCGGCTCTCGGAGGTGCAGCAGCCCGGCTGGGGCCAGCAGGTGCTCGACAGCGCGCTGCCTTACTAGAGGCGACGGCGCGAGGACGGCGGACCGCCGCAGAGCCCGGGACGACGGGCGCCGCGGTGGTCGGCCGTCCTGGCTGATAGGGGGAGGGCTGGGGCCCTCCGGGGCATGGGTCTGCCGCAGCGCAAGGCTCGCGACAGCACGATTTCTTAACACTTCGGCGTCCGGCCCCATCCGGCGCCTTCGTCGCGCCGTGCACTGGGACCGTCCGCTGTCCCGAAAGCCGCCCGGAGCGCCGCCCCATGACCGAGCTCACCCCCGAGGCCCTTGCCATCCTGGCCGGCGGCGACGCCGGTCCGAAGAAGGGCGGCAAGCTGCAGACCATCGCGATCGTGCTCGGCCTGACGCTCGTCGCCGCCGGCGGCGGCACGGCGCTCGGCTTCCTCCTCGGCAAGCCGCAGCCGGCGCCCGTCGCCGCCGCGCCCGAGTCCTCGACGCCGGCCGCGGATGCGCCGCTCGCCGCCAAGGCCGATCCGGCGGCCCCCGCCGACGTCGTGCTCGCTCTCGAGCCGGTGCTCACCGACATCGCGTCGCCGCCGGGAACGCAGCTGCGCATGCAAGCCAGCCTCATCGTCTCGCCCGAAGGCGTCGCCGACCAGGCCGTTCTCGCCGCGCAGGTCCAGGCCGACATGATCGTCTTCGTGCGCACCTTGGAACTCGCCCAGATCGAGGGCGCGCGGGGCCTTCTCCACCTGAAGGAGGATCTCCTCGAGCGCGCCAGGCTGCGCTCGCCGGCAGTGATCGACCTGATGGTCCGTTCGCTGGTCGTCAAGTGAAGCGCTCCGCCTTGGCTTTCGCGGCCGGCGCGCTGGCGCTGGTGTCGCTCGCGCTGCCGGCCTTCGCGCAGGCGCCCGGCGCCCCCGACGCGCTGTCGAGCGCGGCGGGCGATCTCGCCTCGCTCATTCCGGCCGGCGACGGCGCCGTGTCGGGCCGCATCGTCCAGCTCTTCGGCATCGTCACCGTGCTCTCGATCGCGCCGGGACTTCTGGTGATGGTCACCGCCTTCACCCGCGTCGTCATCGCGCTCTCGATCCTGCGCACCGGCCTCGGTCTCCAGTCGACGCCGGCCAACCTCATCCTCATCTCGCTCTCGCTCTTCATCACCTTCTTCGTGATGATGCCGACCTTCGACCAGGCCTGGCGCGACGGGCTGCAGCCGCTGATGCGGGCCGAGATCACCGAGGCCGAGGCGCTGCCGCGCATCGCCGAGCCGTTCCGCGGCTTCATGCTCGATCAGGTGCGCGAGCAGGATCTGGCGCTGTTCAACAACATCAACGAAGCCTCGATCCGCGACCGCCTGCCGGAGGTCGAGCAGGGATCGGGCGAGGGGCAGGTCGTCGACTTCCGCATCCTCGTGCCGGCCTTCATGATCTCGGAACTGCGCCGTGGCTTCGAGATCGGCTTCCTCATCGTTCTGCCCTTCCTCGTGATCGACCTCATCGTGGCGACGCTGACCATGTCGATGGGCATGATGATGCTGCCCCCGACGATCATCTCGCTGCCGTTCAAGATCCTCTTCTTCGTGCTGATCGATGGCTGGAACATGCTGACCGGGAGCCTGGTGCGCTCGTTCCTCTAGCGATGCCCAGGCTCGACGATTTGCATGGGGCCGACCGCACAGGAGCGGGGAAAAACCACGGACGGTAAGCAGAGATTAAGGACTGATCCGGCGACGGCAGCGGCATTTACTTTCTCTTAAAGACGATCAAGTAAATATGTGTGCATAGCGGGTTGATCATCTGAATGGTGATCAAAGGCATGACGCCGCGCCGCTGTGCTGGTTCGACCCAGAATGTCCCCATTCGTTTCTTTCCGGGACAGCCCCTATGGCAAGCGTCAACACCAATGCAGCCGCGATCACCGCTCTGCGCACCCTGCAGCAGACGAACACCGCCCTCGACCAGACCCAGGCCCGCATCTCGACGGGCCTGAGGATCGGCGAGGCCAAGGACAACGCCGCCTATTGGGCGATCTCGGTGACCTTGAAGTCCGACAACAAGTCGCTCGCCACCGTGAAGGACGCGCTCGGCCTCGGCACCGCCACCGTCGACGTCGCCTACCAGGGTCTGAACAAGACCAAGGACGTGCTCGACGAGATCAAGGCCAAGCTCACCGCGGCGACGCAGCCCGGCGTCGATCGCGACGTGATCCAGTCGGAAATCGCCGAACTTCAGAAGCAGCTCGTCTCGATCGCCGGCTCCTCGGTGTTCTCCGGCGAAAACTGGCTCTCCGTCGACAGCAACGCCACGGATTACAACGGCACGAAGAAGATCGTCGCCTCGTTCTCGCGCGACGGCAACAATGCGGTCGCCATCGGCACCGTGGACGTCTCGATCGGCAATCTCGCGCTGTTCGACAGTTCCACGGTCGCGGGCAAGGACGCCATTCTCGACTCCCACGCCAGCCTCAAGGACGCCACGGGCCGCGACATCGCCTATGGCGGTACGTCCACGGCGTCCGGCAACACGCTGACGGGTGGTTTGCCGGCGACGGCTGCGACGGTGGCGGGCAGCGCGGGAACGCTCGTGTCCAGCAATGCTGCGCAGGCCGCGGTGACGACCACCAACGTGGATCTTTCGAAGATCGCCGATGGCGACAAGCTGACGATCCGCTACGAGGTTCAGGGAACGAGCTACACGCGAACGATGACGCGCGTCGCAGGCGGCACCCCCTCCGTCAACGAGTTCAAGGATATGCCGACGCTGGCCGCGGCGCTCGACAACGCCAACCCGGCCGTCGCCGTAAGCGATAGCGGCGCAACGCTGATCTTCACAAGTGCCGTGACAGGCAGTTCGACGACGCCTTCGACCGTGCGCATCATGGCCGTTTCGCTCGCCACGTCCTCCGGCGCCGCCAAGACGACGGTCGGTCTGTTCGCCGGGTCGGGCACCGCGGCTGCGGGCGCGGACTTCGTGACCAGCGAACCCGCCGAGATCACCGTCGCGTCGGGCGCCTTCCAGCCGCTCGTCCTCGACAAGGACGACACGATCGTCTTCGACCTCCAGATCAACGACGAGACCGGCGCCAAGACCGTCCGCATCGATCAGGCGCTCGTCAACAAGACGCTGTCGACCCCGACGACGCCCGTCACCAACGGTTCGATCGCAACGATCAACGACTACCAGAAGGTGCTGGCCGCCGCGGTGAAGGCGGCGAACATCACGAATGCCGACGTCAAGATGGTCGGCCCCAACCTCGTCATCTCCACCTCCAACGTCGCAGGCGCCAAAGCGGCGCTGGCGATCTCCAACATGAGCGCCAGCGGTGGCGGGCGGCAGGTCTCCGTGATCGACATCGACATCTCGACGAGCGCGATGACCGCCTCGGGCGCCGACACCGGCGACAAGATCCTGACGGTGCTCAAGGCCTACACGGCGATCGTCAACGCCGCGATCAACAAGGTGACGACGGCGGCCTCCAACCTCGGCGCCGTGGCGGCCCGCATCGACATGCAGAAGTCCTTCGTCAACACGCTGATGGACACGATCGAGAAGGGTGTCGGCGGCCTGATCGACGCCGACATGTCGGAGGAATCGACCAAGCTCCAGGCCCTGCAGGTCAAGCAGCAGCTCGGCGTGCAGGCGCTCTCCATCGCCAACCAGTCCTCGCAGAACATCCTGCAGCTCTTCCAGCAGTAAGACGACAGGCTGTCGGAGACATCCCAAGCCCCGGTGCCGACAGGCGCCGGGGCTTTCGCATGTCCGGGCCTCGCGACGAAATGCTAAGCCGAACGCGACGAAATCTGTTCCGAGACTGACGCTTTCACGGCCCGTTAAAGGGTGTCCTCTAGATTGAGGTCATAGCGGATCGATCCTCTTCCAAGAGACGGAGCCGATCGAAGGCATGATGCCGCGCCGTTATGCTGGCTCGATCCAGAATGTCCCTTTTCGGACAGTTTATGGGACACCCATCCAATGACTAGCGTGAACACCAACGTCGCAGCCATCACGGCGCTCCGCACTCTCCAGCAGACCAACAACCAGCTCGACGCGACGCAGGGCCGCATCTCGACCGGTCTCAAGATCGGCGAAGCCAAGGACAACGCGGCCTACTGGGCGATCTCCACGACCCTGAAGTCCGACAACAAGTCGCTCGGCACCGTCAAGGACGCGCTGGGCCTCGGCTCGGCCACCGTCGACGTCGCCTACCAGGGCCTCAACAAGGCCAAGGACGTTCTCGACGAGATCAAGGCCAAGCTCACCGCCGCCACGCAGCCGGGCGTCGATAAGAACGTCATCCAGTCTGAGATCGGCGAACTCCAGAAGCAGCTCCTCTCGATCGCCGGCTCGTCGGTGTTCTCCGGCGAAAACTGGCTCTCGGTCAATTCCGAAGCGGTCGACTACGACGCCACGAAGAAGATCGTCGCCTCCTTCGCCCGTGACGCCAACAACTCCGTCGCCATCGGCACGGTGGACGTCGCCATCGGCGGCGTCGCGCTGTTCGACAGTTCGACGGTCGTCGGCAAGAACGGCATCCTCGACAACTTGCAGAACCTCAAGGAATCGGTCACTGGCAAGGATCTGACGATCGGCGGCACTCCGAGCGCCTCGGGCAACAATCTCGATGCTGGTCTAACCGCGGCGGGCACCACGGGCAAGCTCGACGGCAATACCATCGAGACGACTGCGGGCTCGGTCGGCGCAGCCAATGCCGCTGTCGCGGCTGCGAACACCGGTGGTAACCGTGCCCAGTTCGAGACGGCGACCTTCGCGACGTCCGGCGCTACGCAGGTTCAGACGGGTAACGACTTCACGTTCACCCTCACGGTCGATGGCGTTGGCGTTGCTCTCGACACGAACGCGGTCGTTCCGGCCGGCTTGGCCAGCGCCTCGCTCGCGGACATGGGAGCGCTGCTCCAGACCACGATCGACGCAAGTGCTCTGGCCGGCAAGGTGAAGGTCGATGTTTCGTCCGGCACGACCATCAAGTTCCTGTCGACCACCGGCAACACGGGCGCGACGTCTAGTATCGCTCTGAGCGCTTGGACGAACTCGACTGCAGTCGCACGCACCGGTGACATCGTTAACGGTTCGGCCTTGACCGGTACCATCGCCACTGAAGGCCGCGTCGTGACCGGTGCCGTATCTCGCACGGGTCTCGTCGCGGGCGATACGGTGACGTTCTCCTACAAGACGGCCGGCACGATCCGTACCCCAGTGACTCTGACCTTGAGCGGTGCCGACCTCGTCAGCGATGCCAAGCTTGCAGAAAAGCTCGCGACGGCCACCCTTACGAGCGGAACGGTTACACAGGTTGGTGGCACAGGCGGAACTAAGCTCTCGTTCGCATCTTCTGCCACTGGTGGTAGCTTCGAGCTCTCGGATGTCGTCGTCAACGATGCAGCGGGTCGCATCAAGAACTCCGATATCGTCAGTGGGTTTACTGAGTCTCACGCCGGAACGGCGTTGACGGGTGACGTGCAGACGGCCTGGACGACGAACTTCACCGCCACCGACACGATCACGATGGGTCTGACGGTGGACGGCACGGTCATCAAGACCGGTGCCCTTGCAGCAGGCGGTTCGCTTTCGGCGTTCGTGGGCGTCCTTAATGGCGATGTCGCCTTCACTGCGAAGGCTTTCGCCTCGGTCGACTCATCGAACAACCTGCTCATCACGTCCAAGACCAGCGGTGCTACCTCCGCCGTTACCGTCGACTCAGTTCTGTTCAAAGACTCGACGGGTGCCGTTCTCAACAAGACCGGGACGAACTTCCGGAACGTGGCGACGGTCGGCACGGCAACCACCGGAGCCGTGTTCCCGGTTGCCGGCATCACCCTTGACGCCAACGACAACCTTTACTTCAACATCGCGGTGGATGGTGCCACGACTTCGAAGCTCGTGACGATCGATCAGGCGCTCGTGAATAAGGTGCTTTCCACGCCGACCGTGCCTGTGACGGACGGCAAGATCACGAATGCGACGCAGTTCGCGAGCGTGATGTCGGAAGCGCTGACTGCAGCCAAGGTGACGGGCGTTACGGCGAAGGTCGGTACGGGCGTCGATCTCAACAAGCTGGTGCTGACCAGCACGAAGATCGGAGCGGGTTCCTCCGTCGCGATCACTAGCGTGCAGGCGTCGCAGGGTGCGAACCAGATCTCGGTCGATAAGATTGATATCTCCGACGCCGGCCTGACGGCAGCGCGCGCGACGTCGGGCGCCGACATCTCGAAGGTGCTGTCGGCCTACATTACGGTCGTCAACAACGCGATCAACTCCGTCACCACGGCCGCGTCGAACCTCGGTGCCGTTGCCTCGCGTATCGACATGCAGAAGTCCTTCGTGAACACGCTGATGGACACGATCGACAAGGGCGTCGGCAACCTCATCGACGCCGACATGTCGGAAGAGTCGACCCGCCTTCAGGCTCTGCAGACGAAGCAGCAGCTCGGCGTGCAGGCGCTCTCGATCGCCAACCAGTCGTCGCAGAACATCCTGTCGCTCTTCCGTTAATCGGACCGGCGAGGCGACACTCTGCCGGCTCCGGCCGGCGGAACCCCCACTTCGATCGGCACCCTTCGGACCTCGCGGTCCGGAGGGTGTCGTCGTTCGGGGAGACCCTCCGGACCGGGGGAGGCGGCACGCGTGGCGCATCGGCGGCCCGCCGCTCCTCCAACCTTCATGCTTTGGTAACCCCATCACGTCCGCACAAGCTTGTGCCCCCATGGTGCGCTCATCCCGCTCCATGAAGGCAGCTTTAAGCATGGCGATGGTCGCAAGGGCCGAGGCCCAAAAACTCTTCTCCAACCTCCAGGCGCTCGGCGGTCGCAAGCTCGGCGCGCTGGCGCTGGTCGGCGTCGTCGTCGCCGCGCTGATCGGCCTCGCCGCCTACACGCTGTCGAAGCCCACGATGGACGTGCTCTATTCCGGGCTCGACCGGCAGGACGTGACGCGCATCGGCGCGGCGCTGACCGAGGCCGGCATTCCCTTCGACGTGAACGCCGCCGGCGACACCGTCTCCACCGCCTTCTCGCAGACCGCGCCCGCGCGCATGCTGCTCGCCGAGAAGGGCCTGCCGCGCTCCGACAATGCCGGCTACGAGCTCTTCGACACGATGGGCTCGATGGGCCTCACCACCTTCATGCAGGAGGTGACGCGGGTGCGCGCCCTCGAAGGCGAGCTCGCCCGCACCATCCAGACCCTGAAGGACGTGCGCGCCGCCCGCGTCCACATCGTGCTGCCCGAGCAGGGCTCGTTCCGCCGCGAGCAGCAGCCGCCCTCCGCCTCGGTGGTCATCCGCACCGAGCGCACCGAGGACTTCGCCAACGCGCAGGCCATTCGCCATCTCGTCGCCGCCGCCATTCCCGGCATGAAGGTGGATCAGGTGACGGTGCTCAACACCGACGGCACGCTGCTCGCCTCCGGCGACGACGCGGCCTCCGGCGCCACCACCAAGCAACTCGGCATGGAGGGCATCGTCTCCAACTCGATCGAGGATTCGATCCGCCGCACGCTCTCGCCCTATCTCGGCGTCGGCAACTTCCAGTCTAGCGTCATCGCCCGGCTCGACACCGACCGCAAGCAGACGAGCGCGCGCACCTTCGACCCCGAAGGCCGCGTCGAGCGCTCCACCCGCACGATCCGCGAGACCGGCCAGTCCAACGACAGCGCCAACAACGCCGACGCCACCACCGCCGCCCAGAACGTACCGCAGGCCCAGCCCGCCACGCAGACGCCGGGCAACTCCTCCTCCGAGGCCAAGGACCGGCGCGAGGAGCTGACGAACTACGAGATCAACGAGACGACGACGCAGACCGTCTCCGACGGCTACGACGTCAAGAAGCTCTCGGTGGCCGTGGTGGTGAACCGCACGCGCCTCGCCGCGACGCTCGGCGAGAACCCGACGCCCGAGCAGATCGCCACGGCGCTGGCCGAGGTGAAGACGCTCGTCTCGTCGGCCGCCGGCATCAGCGAGACCCGCGGCGACCAGCTCGAGGTCACCGCCGTCGACTTCGTCTCGAACGGCCAGCAGCTCGAGCCGGTGCCCGCGCCGAGCTACATGGAAATGGTCATGAAGCAGTCCGGCACGATGGTGAACGCGCTGACGATCCTCGTCGTCGCCGTGCTCGTCATCTGGTTCGGCCTGAAGCCCGCCATCCGCGCCATCGCCGGCCCCGCCGGTGGAGACAGCCAGATGGAGCTGGCCGGCGGCGACCCGATCGAGCTGCGCAACCCGATGCTCGATACGCCGGAGTTCACCGGCATCCCCGGCGCCATGAACTTCTCCGAGGATCTCGCAGCCTCGCTCGGATACGGCGATCCCGCCAATTCCGACGACCTCCTCGACGAACTGACCCGCAACCGAGCCAACTCGCCGAAGGTCCGCCTCGAAAAGCTCGTCGATTTCGACGAAGCCCAAGCGGCGGCCATCCTCAAGCAGTGGATTCACCAGAAAGAGGCGGCCTAAGCCATGATCCCCCTGTCCCAGCTTCTCGCCGACCCCTCCGACGACGAATTCGTGCCGCTGCGCCCGCAAGGCGCGCGCCGGCCCGCGAGCGCCCCCATCCGCGCCTTCGAGACCGGG
Source organism: Aureimonas pseudogalii (assembly GCF_014196835.1). Classification (GTDB taxonomy): domain Bacteria; phylum Pseudomonadota; class Alphaproteobacteria; order Rhizobiales; family Rhizobiaceae; genus Aureimonas; species Aureimonas pseudogalii. The sequence continues at coordinate 220,061 of NZ_JACIEK010000001.1, read as the reverse complement.
CTGCCGCGCGTTCCCGCGGAAACCGCGATGCCGCGCAAGGCGATCACCTCGCCGGCCTCCGCCTTCTCCGGCCAGCCCCGACCCGCCGCTCCGCTTACCGTTCCGTCCCGGCCGCTGGCGTCGGCCGCCTTGCCGGTGCGCGCGGCCCCTGCACCGCTGCGGCCCGTCACCGAGCCCCGCGTGCCCTTGCGCGAACTCGAGGCCGAGCGTCAGGCGCGGGCAGAAGACCGTGAAGCCTTCCAGGAACAGCTCGACGCCGCCGTCGGCGAAGCCCGCCGCGAGGCCGAGGCCGAGGTCGAGGCCGTGCGCCAGGATCTCGAACGCGTCACGCAGGCCCGCCTCGACGAGCTGCGCCAGGAGCTCGCCGTCCAGCAGAGCGCGGCGCTCGCCGAGACGCGCCGGCTCTGGGTGGACGCCGAGGGCGACCGTCTGGCCGATCTCGTGATCCTGCAGATGGCGGTGTTCGAGGACGCGCTGAAGACGACGCTGAACGGCCTGCTGCGCCCGCTGGTGCTCGACGCCCGCAAGCGCCAGACGGTGGACGACCTCGCCGGCGCGGTGAAGACGATCGCCTTCGACGGGCAGACCGTGAAGATCGCGGCCTCGGGCCCGCGCGATCTCCTCGACGCGCTCGAGACCAAGCTCGGCGACCACGCCCGCCACGTCTCGTTCGACGCCGACGAGAGCCACACCGACGTGCGCATCGACGCCAACCAGACGGTGATCGAGACGCGTCTCGCCGCCTGGCTCAAGGCGGTGGAGGAGGCTCTTTCGTGAGCACCACCGACAGACTGCACGAGCAGCAGATCATCATCGTCCGCCGCTCGGGCGAGCTCGACGAGGGCCATCATGGCGGCGCCTGGAAGATCGCCTTCGCCGACTTCATGACGGCGATGATGGCGTTCTTCCTCGTGATGTGGCTGACCTCGGTGTCGGACGACGCGACGAAGAAGCAGATCGCGCAATATTTCAACCCGATCGAGCTCAACAGCGACAAGCCGCCGTCGGAAGGGCTGACGGAAACCGATTCGGCGCCGTCCGCGCAGGCTTCGCCGGCCGAGAAGTCGACCGGTCCGGAATCGCAGCCCGGGCAGCCCGGCGGCAAGCCCGTGGGCGGCACCGCCGAAGGCGGCGAGGACCAGGCGCTGTTCCGCGACCCCTACGCGGTGCTCGCCGAGATCGTGGCCGATGCCGGCCCGGCGGTGCAGAACGGCATGGCCAAGGGCAAGCCGAACGGAACCGGCCTGCCGGGCCTCAACGGCGGCGACGCCTATCGCGACCCCTTCGACCCCACCTCCTGGCAGCTGCAGCCCAACATGCTGGCCGCGGCCGACGCGCCCGCCGGCGCGCCGCCCGTGGCCGACAGCTTCGCCACGGTGGCGACGCCTGCAATCGCCCTGCCGGCCTCGGCTGCGACGTCCGACGTGAAGCCGGCGAGCGAGCAGGCGGCCGACGCCGCCAAGCTGCAGAGCGAGATCCGCGCCAACGATCCCGCCGCCGACGTCGCGGACGTGAAGGTCACGGCCGGCGACCCCGGCACGGGAACGGTGACGATCTCGCTCGCCGACACGCTGGACACCGGCATGTTCCAGATCGGCTCCGCCAAGCCGACCGCCGACGCGATCCGTCTCATGGAGAAGATCGCGGCCATCGTTAAGGATCGTCCGGGTACGATCGTCATCCGTGGTCACACCGACGCCCGGCCCTTCGCGGGCGGCAGCGGCGAGACCGACAACTGGCGGCTCTCAACCTCGCGTGCGCACATGGCCTACTACATGCTGATGAGAGGCGGGCTCGACGATCGCCGCGTCGAGGCCATCGAGGGCGTCGCGGACCGCCAGCCGAGCAACGTCCGCGATCCCGAGGCCGCCAGCAACCGGCGGATCGAGATCCTGCTGAAAGAGCCCAAGGCGTGAGACGGGCGGCCGGATGGACGCTCGGGGTGCTGATGCTCGGGCAGGCGCTCGCGCTGCCCGTGCCGGCGCTTGCCGAAGCGGCCGAAGCCGAGACGGCGGCGTCGAGCGCGGACCACGGTGCGGCGGCAGCGCCGGGCGCGGCCGAAGGCGAGGCGCCGGCGACCGGTGCCGCGCACGGCCAAGCGGCGGCGACGGGGGCCGCCTTGGCGACCGCGCCCTTCGACCCCAGCTGGAAGACCAGCCGCACGCCGATGCCGTTCGACGTGATGCGATCGGTGCAGTTCCTGCAGGATCAGGTGGCGCGCGGCAACGACCGGGCGATCCGCGTGCAGGCCCTGCTGCTGAGGCGCTTCGGCCCCACCTTCCTCGAAGCCGATCCGGTGGTCTGGAAGGATCCGCGCAACGTGCGGGCGGTCATCCTGTTCACGCTGAGCGGCGGCTCGTCCGAGGTCATCGACCGGCTGGCGGGCGAGAGCCTTCTCGACGAAACGCAGACCGCTCTCGTCCAGGGGGCCAGTGCCTATGTGCGCAACGATCTCGAAACCGCGGCCAAGCGGCTTCTCGAAGTCGATCTCGCGAGCCTCGAGCCGGTGCTCGCGGCGCAGCTCAGCCTGGTGCTCGGCCAGATCCTGCAGATCGATCATCCCGCCGACGCGCTGCCCCATCTCGACCGGGCACGGCTGCTGGCGCCGGGAACCCTGATCGAGGAGGCGGCGCTGCGGCTCGAGGCGACGCTCGTCGAGGCGCAGGGCGAACGGACGTTCGCTGATCGGCTGGCTCGGCAATATTTCGACCGCTACGCCGACTCGTCCTATGCGGGGAATTTCGAGGCGCGGTTCGCCGCGATCTATGTCGGGCGCGCCAAGACCGATCCGGGCGCTGCGATGGCGGCGATGGCCGACGTTCTGGCGGGCCTTCCCGATCCGCGGCAGGCCCGGCTCTTCCTGTCGGCGTCGCGACGCTCGCTCGTCGAAGGCAACTTGAAGTTCGCCAACGACGCCGCTCAAAAGGGTTTGAGCCTCGAAGGCGTCGCCGAGGCCGACCGGGTTCGCGGCCGGCTCTACGAGGTGGCCTCGCGGCTCGGAACCACCGACCCGGCGGGCGCGCGAAGCGAACTCGAAGCGATCGACGCCGCGCAGCTCCATCCCGAGGACGCCAAGCTGCTCGACGCCGCCTTCGGCGTGCTCGACTCGATCGACGCCCATCCGCTCGTCGCCGCGGCCGACCCGGTCGCCGCCCCGTCCACGCCCGAAGCCCCGTCCGTCCTCTCCCGCGCGGAGCAGGCCCTGGCGCAGGCTTCCCAGGATCTCATCGCGTCCAAGCCATGAAAATCGAACTTGCTCCCGTCGCCGTCGAGAAGGATCCCGTCGGCTCGCGGTCGTCCGGCCGCGACGAGTCCGCCCGCAACACGCAGGGCGAGGCCTTCGACAAGGCCGTTCGCGGCGCCGCGGCCCGTCCCGCCAAGGCCGATGGGCAGGGCGCGGGACCTCGTGCCGCCGCTGCCGACGCCTCGCCCAAGGATGTCGCCGCCGCCGATGACACGGCTGTGGACGACACCGCCAGCGCCGGCGAGACCGATCCCGTCGCCGACGGGACGGCGACGGCGCAGCCCGACGCCGCTGCGGCCGACATCCGCGCGCTTCAGTCGCTGCTCGGCCTGATCGGTCTGGCGGCAACGCTTCCCGCGCAGGCGAGCGCGCCGGCCGGCGCGGCGACGCCGCAGGAGCCGTCTACGGAAAAGCCGGTGGCGACGCCGGATGCGGACGCGGCCGTCTCCGTGCCGGCCGACGCCGCGTCGGAAAAGGTCAAGGCTCTGCGTCTCGACGTGCTGCGCATGGAAACCCATTTCGAGCCGCACCAGGACGGCATGGTTCTCGTCACCACGGCCGGAAAGGCCGATGCGACCGGGCTCGCCGCCGAGTCGGCCCCGGGCGGCCTCGCGGTCGCGGCTGCGTCCACGCCGGGCAACGAGCTGGCGGCGCTGCTGTCGGCCCCCGCCCGGTCCTCCGGACGGGAGGCCGCGGCGGCGAAGGACGCCGCCTCGTCCGCGTCGGCCACCGAGGGCCGGGCCGAGGCCCCGCGGTTGAGTTTCGACGAGGCCTTGGCGCAGCTCGGGCAGGGAGCGGGCGAGCGAAGCGGGTCCGGCGGGTCCGGTCAGTCCAGCCGCGACGGATCGAATGCCGCGCAGACGGCGCTTGCCGATCTCGACCTGCGTGCGGACGTGCGGACGGCGGATGCGTCGAGCCTCACCGGCCCGGGCGCGAGCCTCGCCGGCGGGCAGGCCAATCTCGCCGGTCAGGTGGCCGGACGCATTCTGGAAGCGCTCGGCACCTCCGTGCCGAGCTCCGGCGCTCCGGCACCGCAGCCCGGCGAGGCGCATGTTCGCATGCGGGCGGGCGGCGCAGCCCTGAAGACGCTGACGATCCAGCTCCAGCCCGAGCATCTCGGCACGCTGGAGGTCTCCATGCGCCTCAACGAGGGCAAGCTGACGCTCGAACTCTCGGCCAGCCAGGCCGACACGGCGGTGCTTCTGGCCGACGATCGCGGCACCCTTCGCGCGGTGCTGGAGCATGCCGGGTTCTCGGTCGACGACGCCGCCATCACCGTGGTGACGCGCGATGCCGTCGCCTCGGCGGCGCGCAGCAGCGACGCCGGCACCTCCTCCGGCGGCGGCTCGGACTCCCGCTCGCCGAGCTCCGGCGGCCAGTCGCGCGGCGGAGACGCGGGCACCGGCGAGGGCTCGCGCCAGTCGCCCGAGCGCCGGTCCGCGCCGGCCCCCGAGACGCCGCGCCGCGATGCCGCGCCCGCACCCCAGCGCGCCGGTTCGACCTATCTCTAGAGCCTGTCCGGCGAAAGCCGGATCGTCTCTCGACCGAGATCGCCGACATTCGCCGGCTCAGGCCACCATCACTTCCGAAACCTGATACTAAGCGAGGCTGCAGCTTTTGGTTGCAGCCTCATCAGTTTCGCACCAGCCGGTATCGGTAGATCGGACACTGGACGTCGGAACAATTTTAATCGTCCTTAACAAGACCTTTCAACCTGTTGAAAACGCAAGCTTTAGAGCAGGTCGTGAAAAGGTTGCGTTAACCCTCTAATGATTTTTCAGGATAGGCCGATTCGGCGGGTTTGGTTATCTTTTCCCTAACGAAACGCAAGAGACGCGGCGGGGCCAAGATGATCGTAGTTGTGGACAATAGAGAGCTCGTGACCAACGGTTACAAGTCCCTGTTCTCGACGGAAGGTGTCTCCTCCGCGGGCTTCGGCGTCGACGAGTTCCGCGACTGGGTCGAGACCGCGTCGGACGTCGACATCTCCTCGGTCGAAGCCTTCCTGCTGGGCGACTTTCCCGAGCGCGCCCAGTTCACCCGCCTCGTTCGCTCGCGCTCGGTCGCCCCGCTGATCGCGCTGGCCGAAGCCAAGGCGCTGAATTCCACCCTCGATCTCTTCGCCGCCGGCATCGACGACGTCGTCGCCAAGCCGGTGCACGTGAAGGAAATCCTCGCCCGGGTCGGCGCCATCCGCCGCCGCGACGTGGCGATCGACCGCAACCGCACGTCTAGCGACGAGATCTGCGTCTTCTCCGACGGCCGCGACGCGGAAGTCGGCGGCGAGCCGATGGTGCTGCCGCGCCGCGAGCGCCGCATCCTCGAATATCTGGTCGCCAACAAGGGCCGCCGCGTTTCCAAGCAGCAGCTGTTCTCGGCGATCTACGGCATCTTCGACGAGAACGTCGAAGAGAACGTCATCGAAAGCCACATCTCGAAGCTGCGCAAGAAGCTGAAGATGCGCCTCGGCTACGATCCGGTCTCCTCGAAGCGCTACCTCGGCTACGGCATCGGGGTCTGATCCCGCCCATCTGCCCCCTCCAGTATTGAGACTTCATCAAACCCTCGGCGCACTCCGTGCCCGAGGGTTTCTTGTATTGGTTAAGTAAAGGTTAACAGCCTATTCTTTAAATAATAGAGCGTGGCAGCCCCGGACAAGCTTCATCGCGTAGTTTGCCTTGAACCCAAGAGAACGAGGTCGGGACATGAGCATCGGCGGATTGATGCGCACCAGCGTGTCGGGCATGAACGCACAGGCGAACCGCCTGGGCGCGGTGTCCGACAACATCGCCAATTCCAACACCACCGGCTACAAGAAGTCGACCACCGAGTTCTCGACCATGGTGCTGGACTCCAGCCCCGGTCAGTACAATTCGGGCGTCGTCGAGTCGCAGACCCGCACGCTGGTCAGCCAGCAGGGCGGCCTCGGCTACACCAGCAATGCCAACAACAGCCAGGCCGTCGACCTCGCCGTGAACGGCAAGGGCTTCTTCGTGGTCGGCGACGGCGACGGAGGCAACTTCCTCACCCGCGCCGGGGCTTTCGTGAAGAACGGAAATGGCGACTTGGTCAATGCCGCCGGTTACATTCTCAAGGGCTATCCCTTGCCGATGGACGACATTCAAGGCGTCGCCAACGGCTTTGCCGGCCTTCAGAACGTGAACCTCAACTCCTCCGAGTTGCGGCTGAAGCCAACCGACAGCGGCACGCTGCGCGTGAACCTCGACAAGGCAGCCTTGAAGACCGCGACAGGTACGCCTGCGACGCCTCCCACCTCGGTGGAGGGAACGCTTCCAGGTGCCAACGGCGCGACTGCGAGACCGACCTCCAAGGAGTCACTGGTCGTCTACGACAACGCGGGCAAGGAGGTCATTCTCGACATCTACATGACCAAGACTGCCGATGGCACGGCCGCCCAAGCGGGTCCTCCAGTCGTTCCCGGAACGAATGCGACTTGGCAATATGCCGTCTTCGATCGCTCCAAGGCAGCAACCGGTGCCACCGCGCCATTCCCCTACGCAACTGGCGGACAGCTCATGACCGCGGTCGACGTGTCATTTGACGCCAGCGGTAAGCTGGTGGGGCCGACTTCGTTGACGATTCCCATTCCGAATGGTCAGTCCATGAAGTTGGACCTGACCGGAAGCTCGTCGGTCTCTACCGCCTACCAGACCCTTTCGGCCAAGGTGAACGGCAACCCGCCAGGCAACGTCGACAAGATCAAGATCTCCGACGACGGCATCGTCTCGGCGACCTTCGCATCCGGCGAGGACGTGCCGCTCTTCAAGATCCCGCTCGCCATGGTGGAAAGCCCCGACAATCTCAAGTCGCTGTCGGGCAACGTCTACTCGGCGGGCGTCGCCTCGGGCACCATCCTCGTCGGCGTCGCCGGCCAGAGCGGCCTCGGCACGCTGGTGCACGGTGCGCTCGAGGAATCGACCGTCGATCTCGCCTCCGAACTCACCACGATGATCGAGTCCCAGCGCGGCTACACCGCCAACTCGAAGGTCTTCCAGACCGGCTCGGAAATCCTCGACGTCCTCGTCAACCTGAAGCGCTGACCGGGCAGGGGCCGTCGTCGCACGACGTGCGGCCCCGTTCTACGCGCCGACCTTCCCCAACACCGACGTCAGCCCCGCAGGCGGGGCTTGGCCCTCGCCAGACAAACGTCGGCCCCGCCCGCGGGGCCGACGGGCCATCCCGACCTCCCGATGCGGACGCTGCGACCCATGACCCTTTCGTCTGCCCTGAACACCGCCAAGTCGTCCCTGATCGCGACGCAGACGCAGACCGCGCTCGTCTCGCGCAACGTCGCCAACGTCAACGACCCGGGCGCCACGCGAAAATACGCCAACGTGGTGACGGGACCCGACGGCCGCGTCGAGGTGCGCTCGGTCGCGCAGTCGCAGAACTCGGTTCTCTTCCGCAACATGCTGGAGTCGACTTCCGCGCTCAACACCTCCTCGGCGGTGCTGAACGGCCTCGACCGCCTGAACGAGACGATCGGCGACACGGCCGGCAATGGCTCGCCCGCCGCGCTCGTCAACAAGATGACGAACGCGCTGAAGGACTTGGCGGTCTCGCCGAACAACGTCAACTTCGCCTCGGCCGCCGTCAGCTCGGCGCAGAACCTCGCGAATTCGCTGAACGATCTGACCACGACGGTCGGCGTGATTCGTCGTGACGCCGACGACAACCTCGTCCTCGCTGCCGAGGACATGAACAAGATCCTCGCCCGGATCGAGGATCTCAACGAGAAGGTGACCGCCGGCACCCGCGGCAACATCGACGTCACCGACTTCGTCGACCAGCGCGACCACGCGGTCGCGGAACTCTCGATCTATGTCGGCGTCAGCGCCCAGATCCGCGGCGACAACGATCTCGTCCTCCACACCGACAGCGGCGTGACCCTCTTCGACAAGATCGCCCGGCCGGTGGAGTACACCGCGACCTCGCCGCTGACCGCCGGCGTCGCCGGCAATGCGATGAAGATCGACGGCACCGTGGTGACGGGGCCGAACGCCTACATGCCGGTTCGCGACGGCCGCATCGCCGGCCTCGTGGAACTGCGCGACAAAACCGCCGTCGACTTCCAGTCGCAGCTCGACAAGACGGCCGAGGGTCTGATCGGCGCCTTCGAGGAGAAGCTCGTCGTGACGCCGCCGGGCGGCGACACGCCGAAGACGGGTCTGTTCACGGCGCCGAACGGCGTCAACGGTCTCGTCGACAAGTCTCCCGGCCTCGCGGGTCGCCTCTCGGTCTCGGCGGCGGCGGTCAAGAACCCGTTCCTCCTGCGCGACGGCGGCATCAACGACGACGACGCCATCGCGACCAACGTCAACGGTTACAAGTCCAACACCACGGGCGCGGCGGGCTTCACCGGCCGCATCAACGATCTCATCGGCAAGCTGGAAACCAAGTCGACCCAGACGACGGACAGCCTGACCTCGACGGGAACTCTCGCCGACTTCGCCAGCAATTCCATGAGCTGGCTCCAGTCGCAGCGCAGCGCCAAGTCGTCGGAGACTACCTACAAGCAGACCCTCGTCGACAAGACGAAGGAGACCCTCTCCAACGAGACGGGCATCAATCTCGAGACCGAGCTGACCATGCTGCTCGATCTGCAACGCTCCTTCCAGGCCTCGTCCAAGCTGATCTCCACGGTGGATCAGATGATGGCGGCCCTCCTGCAATCCGTGTGACGAGGACCGAACGTCCATGAGCATTTCCAGCCTGTCGCTCAGCACCTTCGCGCGGTCCTCGATCCTGCGGATCCAGGGCCAGATCAAGGACTCCACCCAAGAGGGCCTCACCGGCCGCCACGCCGACGTCGGGCTGACGCTCGGCCGGCTCACCGGCACCGCCATCTCCTATCGCGCCGACGAGACGACGATCGACCGCACGCTGGCGTCCAACAAGCTGGTGAGCGGGCGTCTGAAGCTCGTCACCGGCACGCTCGACGCCGTGTCGAAGACCGCGGTCGCCTTCCAGAGCCAGCTGATCACCGGCACCGCGACCGCCACGGGAACGCCGACGGTCGTCGCATCCGCCAAGCAGAACATGCAGCAGCTCATTGGTTCGGTGAACAACAACACCGGCGGCCAGTACTACTTCTCGGGCACGCAGACCGACGTGAAGCCGATGGAGGACGGTTCGGCCGCCGTCACCACCGCTTTCAACGCCTTCCTCGCCGCGGCCAGCGCGACCACCGGAACCGCGGTGACGCGCGCCAACGTCACGGAGGCGCAGATGGGCGCCTACCTGTCGGAGACCGGCTACCCCGCGAGCGACGGCAAGAGCTACAAGTTCAGCGACTCCTTCTCCACCACGCCCGTCTCGCCCGCCACCGTCTCGACCTGGGACCAGAACTGGTCGAACGCCTCCGACGAGATCGGCGAGGCGCGGATCTCCAAGACCGAGACGATCACCACCACGGTGAGCGCCAACGACAAGGCCTTCCGCGACATGGCGGCGGGCTACGCGATGATCACGGCGCTCGGCGTGGAATCGATGGGAGACGGCGCCCGCGCCACGGTGATGAAGGCCGCGCAGGCCAAGCTCGTCGCCGGCAACGACGGCATCACCCGGATCAACGCCGACGTCGGAACGCGCCTCGCCCGCATCGAGGCGGCCGACACGACCCTGACGAAGCAGAAGGACATCGTCCAGGCCGCCTACATGCGCCTCGAAGGCGTCGACGAGACCGAGGCGCTGCTCCTCGTCAAGGATCTGCAGACCCAGCTCGACAAGACCTACGCCATCACCGGGCGAATGCAGAGTCTCTCGATCCTCAACTATCTCTGACGGCCGCTGCCGGCACTGACGGCCGCTGCCGGCACTTACGGCTTCCCGCCGACCGAAACCGTTCTGATCTGGGACATGACGCTCCCACGTACCGAGGAATGAGAATGTACCAGTTCTCCTACGCAGAGGTCGCACAGGAAAGCTCCTCGACCGCGCGCGAGCGCGAGCGCGAAGCCTTCGACAACATGATCGCCTCGCTCGAACGGGCCGAGACCGCCGGTCCGCGCTCGCGCGAGGCGATCGAGGCCATCTACGTGACGCGCAATCTCTGGTCGATCCTCGTGGAGGACCTCGCGAGCGCGGAGAACGCCCTGCCGGAAGAGCTGCGTGCCAGCCTTATCTCCATCGGTCTCTGGGTCATGCGCGAGGCCGAATCCATCCGGCTCGGCCGCGTCGAGAGCTTCCAGCCGATGATCGAGATCACGCAGATGATCCGCGACGGACTGGAGTCCTGATCGATGTCGACGCTTCGCATCACGCTGCGCGCCGGTGAACGCATCTTCGTCAACGGCGCGGTCATGCGGGTCGACCGCAAGACGCATCTGGAATTCATGAACGACGTGACCTTTCTGCTCGAAAGCCACGTGATGCAGGCAGCGGACGCCAACACGCCGATCCGCCAGCTCTACTTCGTGGTCCAGCTCATGCTGATCGACCCGGCCACCGCCGCCGACTCTCGAGCCAGCTTCGAGCGCAGCTATCCCGCCCTCCTGGCCGCCTTCTCGTCCTTCGCCGTCCGCTCGGGCCTGCAGGACGTCGCCGATCTCGTGGCGCGCGATCGCTATTTCGACGCGCTGAAGCGCCTGCGCATTCTCATTCCGCTCGAGGACGAGATCCTGGCCGGCACTGTTAGCCCCATTCCCCCGATCGAGGCCCCCGCGCGGGTCCAGATCGCAGCAGGAGCGCGCTGATCATGGCCGCCGCCGTTTCCCCCGTCAGCGGCACCGCCGCCGCCGCCGTCGCCAAGGCCGACACCGCCGGCATCAAGACCGGCCTCGACTACAACGCCTTCCTGCAGCTTCTCGTCGCGCAGATGAAGAACCAGGATCCGCTCAACCCGACCGACCCGACGCAGCAGATGAGCCAGCTCGCCTCGTTCTCGAATGTCGAGCAGTCGATCAAGCTGAACCAGAAGCTCGAGGCGATGACGACGCTGAGCTCGCTGACGCAGGCCAACAGCCTGATCGGGCGCACCGTCACCTCCGGCGACCAGACGGTCAGCGGCGTCGTGAAGTCGGTTCAGGTGACCACCGACGGCACCGTCGCGACGCTCGCCTCCGGCAAGACCGTGACGCTCGCCTCGGGCGTGCGGGTCGAATAGCGATGAACGAAGCCGACGCCATCGACATCGTCCAGTCCGCGATCTGGACGGTGGTTCTCGCCTGCGGGCCCGCCGTCGGCGGCGCCATGCTGGTGGGCATCCTCATCGCGCTGTTCCAGGCGCTGACGCAGATCCAGGAGGTGACGCTCACCTTCGTGCCGAAGATCCTCGCGATCTTCGTGATCATCGCCCTCACGGCCTCCTTCACCGGGGCGCAGGTCTACGCCTTCACGCAGGAAAGCTACTCCCGGATCGAGCACGGCTACTGAGCGCTCCTCCGTTTCGCCGCCATCGCAGGGCGCCCTACCGGCAAGGCCGGTCGGGGCGCCTTTGTCGTTGCGGCATCGGCTCGCTACGGGGTGAGCGGACGACAATCAGCCCGGCACCAGTCCGGTGGGCAATAAAGCGTTAACGAATGGGCCGTCCGCGTCTGGCCCCGTTCGCAGCTTTCTGAGGAGCCCGCCGCATGTCGGTCGACACGCTGAAACTCGCGCCCCCGCTGCCCAAGTCGTCCTCGCGCGACATCGGCTTCGCCATCGCCATCGTGGCGATGCTGGCGGTGCTCTTCGTTCCCATTCCCGCGTTTCTCATCGACGCCGGGCTGGTGATCTCGATCGCCCTGTCGATCCTCATCCTCATGGTCTCGCTGTGGATCGAGAAGCCGCTCGACTTCTCGGCCTTCCCGACCGTGCTGCTGCTCGCCACGATGCTGCGCCTGTCGCTGAACATCGCGACGACCCGCGTCATCCTCTCCCACGGGGACGAGGGCCACAACGCCGCCGGCTACGTGATCGGCGGGTTCTCGCAGTTCGTGATGGGCGGCGACTTCGTCATCGGCATCGTCGTCTTCATCATCCTGATCACCGTCAACTTCCTCGTCATCACCAAGGGCGCGACGCGTATCGCCGAGGTCGGTGCGCGCTTCACCCTCGACGCCATCCCCGGCAAGCAGATGGCGATCGACGCCGATCTCTCGGCCGGTCTCATCGACGAGAAGCAGGCGCAGACGCGCCGCCGGGAACTCGAAGAGGAATCGTCCTTCTTCGGCTCGATGGACGGTGCCTCCAAGTTCGTGCGCGGCGACGCGATCGCCGGCCTCATCATCACCGCGGTCAACATCTTCGGCGGCATCATCATCGGCGTCACGCGCCATGGCATGGATCCCTCCCACGCCGCCGACGTCTTCGTGAAGCTGTCGGTCGGCGACGGTCTGGTGACCCAGATCCCGGCGCTCGTCGTCTCGCTCGCCGCCGGCCTTCTCGTCTCGAAGGGCGGAACCCGGGGCGCGGCCGAAAAGGCCATCATGACGCAGCTCGGGCACTATCCGCGCGCGCTGATGGTCGCCGCCGCGCTGATCGGTCTCCTGGCGCTGCTGCCGGGCCTGCCCTTCCTGCCCTTCGCGATCGTCGCCGCCGGCCTTGCGGCGCTCGGTATCCTCATTCCCCGCCGCCGCGCCGTGGAGCGCCAGCGCGACTACACCGCCCAGCGCGAGGAGGAGGAGCGCTCGGTCGAGGCGGAGCGGCAGTCGGTGAAGGAGAGCCTGCGCATCATCGAGGTCGAGCTGGTGCTCGGCAAGCAGGTGGCCGCGCATCTGTCGTTCTCGCGCGACGAGCTCGCCAGCCGCGTCCAGAAGATGCGTCGGCGCTTCGCCTCGCGCTACGGCTTCGTCATTCCCGAGATCAAGCTCTCCGACGATCTCACGACCGATTCCCGGTCCTATGCGATCAAGGTGCACGGCACCACGGTCGCCACCCAGCCGCTACGGCTCGGCGATCTCCTCATCGTGCTCGGCGAGAGCCCGGCGCCCGACATTCCGCACGACCTGACGAAGGAGCCGGCCTTCGGCCTGAAGGCCGCGTGGATCTCCGACACCTTCGCCTCGGCGGCCCGCCGCGCCGGCTTCGAGCCCGTCGACACGCTGTCGATCGTGCTGACGCATCTCTCCGAGGTGATGCGCAACAACCTTGCCCATCTCCTCTCCTACAAGGACATGCGTGCGCTGCTCGATCGCCTCGAGCCCGAATACAAGCGCCTGATCGACGAGATCGTGCCCGCCCACATGTCCTATTCGGGTCTCCAGGCGGTGCTCAAGCTGCTGCTCGCCGAGCGCGTCTCGATCCGCAACCTGACGCTCATCCTCGAGGCCATCGCCGAGATCGCGCCGCATGTTCGCCGCTCCGAGCGGATCGTGGAGCATGTGCGCACCCGCATGGCGCAGCAGATCTGCGGCGATCTCCTGCACAACGGCCAGCTCGGCGTGCTGCGCCTCGGCAATCGCTGGGATCTGGCCTTCCACCAGGCGCTCAAGCGCGACGCCAAGGGCGACGTCACCGAGTTCGACATCGATCCGCGCCTCGTCGAGCAGTTCGCGACGGAAGCCTCGAAGGTCATCCGCGAGAAGACCGACCAGGGCGAGAACTTCGTGCTCGTCGCCTCGCCCGACGCGCGCCCCTACGTGCGCATGATGATCGAGCGGATCTTCGTGAACCTGCCGGTGCTGTCGCATCTCGAGATCGCGCGCGGCGTCGACATCCGCGCGCTGGGCACGATCTCGTGACGGCCGAGACCGAGATCACCATCCTGTCGGTGTTTCTCGTCTTCTGCCGCATCGGCTCGTGCCTGATGCTGCTGCCCGGCTATTCCAGCGTGCGCATCCCCGCCCATATCCGCCTCTTCGTCGCCTTCGCGGTGGCGGTGGCGGTGTCGCCCCGGCTGCTGCCGCAGATCACGCCGCTCGTCGCGCAGGCCGCCGACGACATGCGCATCGCCATGATGTTCGGCGAGATCCTCAACGGCATGCTGATCGGGCTGCTCGGCCGCGTCTTCATGATCGGCCTCCAGTTTTCCGGCTCGATCGTCGCCAACGCGATCGGCATGGGCCAGACGCTCGGCGTTCCCATCGAGGGGCACGAGGCCGACCCCGCGCTCGTCACGCTCATCACCCTGACGGCGACGGTGATGATCTTCTCGCTGAACCTCCACGCCGAGATCGTCACGGCGCTCATCTCGTCGTATCGCGCGATCCCCGTGGAACTCGGATTCTCCATCCGCTCGGGGCTGGCCTCGCTCGTCGACAATCTCGACGAGACGTTCCAGCTCTGCCTGCGGATCGCCAGCCCCTTCGTCGTCTATGCCGTGGTCGTCAACTTCGCGATCGGCCTCGCCAACAAGATGACGCCGGCCATTCCCGTCTACTTCATCTCGCTGCCCTTCGTGCTGGCGGGCGGGCTGGTGCTGCTCGGCGTCTCGGTCGGCGACTTCCTGACGCTCTTCGTCGAGGGCTTCCGCTCCTGGGTGCTGTTCGGATGAGGGGCGGCAGCCGCTCCGATCGCCTCGGGCGCGTGCTCGCGGTGCAGCAGCAGAAGCGCAAGCTGGCGGAGTGGAAGCTCGCCGAGATGGTGCGCGAGGAGGAGGCGCTGCGCGCCACCGAGATCGAGCTTCTCGACACGCTCGGGCGCCAGTCGCTGATGCAGGGGCTGTTCCTCGACGCCAAGGTGTCCGCGCTGCGTCGCAACGATCTGGCGCTGCGCGAGACGCAGGAGCGGCAGGCGGCGGCGCGCGGCGCGCTGACCGAGATCCGCCGCATCGAGAAGCGGATCGAGCGCGCGACCGAGACGGCCGCCCGCGCCGACCGCTCGGCGGCCGAACGCGTCGGCCTTCTCGAAGCGCTGGACGAGCATCTCGTCGCACAGGCCGCAAGCTTCAAATAAGTGGCGTTTGCTAGACCGGACGCAACAGACCGGTGCGCCCTTCGCGCCGCCGCCGAACCCTCCTTCGCCGGGATCCACCGATGACCGTTTCCGCCGTCACCGCGACCATTGCCGGCGAGCGCGCCGCGCCTGCCGCGTCGCCCGTCGGCACGTCCGCAGGCCCCTCCGCTTCGCAGCCGAGCTTCGCGGCCACGCTGGAAAGCGCCGCGCGCACCGGCGCCGCGTCGCCCGGCGCGGCGGAGCCGAGCGACAGCGGGCGCACCGTCTACCAGCATTCCAAGAGCGGCGAGCTCAAGCCGCTGCAGCAGTTCGAGAGCTTCGTGCTCCGGTCCTTCATCGAGAACATGATGCCGACCGAAGAGGCGTCGTTCTTCGGAACGGGCAGCGCCGGCAAGATCTGGAAATCCATGCTCGCCGAGCGGATGGCCGATGAGATGTCGGCTTCGGGCGGCATCGGTATCGCCGACATGCTCGGCAAGGCCGGCAAGGGCGGCGAGGCCGACGCGGCGAAGACGTCCGGTCCCTCGGGCCGCTGATCTCGCAACATCAGGGGGAGGGGGCGCCCGCGGCCCCTCCCGTCACCACGACACCAGGAACGGCTGCGGCCGGACGATCAAAGGGCAGGATCTTGGAAGCTGTACTCACTCAGGCCATCAATCGTCTCGAAGCCGTTCTGGCGGGCGAGACGCTGGCGCTTCAATCGGGACAGCATGTCGGGCTCGGCGACATCAGCAACCGAAAGAACCAGAGCCTGATGGAGCTCTCTCGCATTTCGCGCGGCTTCCAGGGGATAGAGGC
Organism: Aureimonas pseudogalii; assembly: GCF_014196835.1. Taxonomy (GTDB): domain Bacteria; phylum Pseudomonadota; class Alphaproteobacteria; order Rhizobiales; family Rhizobiaceae; genus Aureimonas; species Aureimonas pseudogalii. Next base: position 204,184 of record NZ_JACIEK010000001.1, on the reverse strand, counting down.
GAGCGAAGGCCTGCGCGACCGGCTGACGGGCCTACGTGAGCGGCTCGCCGACAACCGACGCACGATCGAGCTTCACATGGAAGCCACCGCCGAGGTCGCGAGCCTGATCACCCAGGCCATCGCCGACGCGGAGTCGGACGGCACCTACGCCGCCACGCACCAGGGGGCCCGTCCCGTCCGATGATCAAGATCCTGGGCATCGGCATCTGGGTCTGCGTCGTCGCCCTCGGCACGAGCTACGCCGTCGCCACAATGCGCTCGTCGGAGACCACCGCGGCGCCCAAGGAGGCCGACTATTTCGAAGGTCTCGACTACCGCAAGACCGACGGCATCGCCGTGCCGCTGATCGCCGAGAACGCCATCCAGGGCTACGTCCTCGCCCGCTTCGTCTACACGATCGACGGGGAGACGGCGGCCAAGCTCGCCGTGCCGCCCGATCCGATCATTCTCGACGAGGCGTTCCGCGCCGTCTACTCGGTGTCGGGCTTCGACTTCCGCAATCCCGAGCGCTACGATCTGCAGGCGCTTCTCGGCTCCATCAAGGAGTCCGTGAACAAGCGCTACGGGCAGAAGGTCGTCGAGGATGTGATGGTCGACCAGTTCGACTTCATGCCCAAGAACCAGCTCGGCGGCGAGATCTACAAGACGGCGGACGTGAAGAAGATCACCGTTCCCGAATGACAGGCGGACGGCAGGCGCCGATGGCGCCTGCCGAACGGCATCCCGATTCAGGATCGGGAAAGGATGTTCGTTTAGATCTTGGCGCGTTGCGTGGCCTCGCGAAGGGGGTCCTCGATCGATCGGAGACGGCAATCGTGGTTTCGACCCTTCTGAACTACAAGCTCTACGCCAAGAACCTGCCGCAGACGCTGGATCGTGTCGCTGCGCAGCCGCTCGTGGCCAAGAACGCCGACTACTACGCCGCCAACATCGACAAGGTGACGAGCGTCGACGACTTCCTCGCCGACTACAAGCTCTACACCTACGCGATGACGGCCTACGGCCTCTCCGACCAGATCGGCTCCAAGGGGCTGATGCGCAAGGTTCTCGAGAGCGACCTCAGCGACAGCGCGAGCTTCGCCAACAAGCTCGTCGACAAGCGCTACCGCGAGTTCGCCGCCGCCTTCAACTTCTCGGCCGCCGACACCAAGCCCGCCGCCCAGAGCGCGTCGCAGACCGAGCGCATCGTCGAGGCCTATACCGAGCGCGTCAGCCGCTCGGCGCCCGATGCCGCGAGACAGACCGGCTATTTCGAGACGGAGATCACGTCGATCCTCGCGTCGGCCACCTCGGAAGCTGGGGCGATCGACGCCATCGTCGGCGACCGCGGCGTTCTGAACGTGGCACTGCGTGCGGCCGGTTTCACGGATCCGGCCTTGATCGAGTCCTCGTACGTCAAATCCCTCCTCACGACACCGCAGACCAATCTGACCGGTCCGCCCGCGGTGTTGCGCGGCTATCTCGACGGCATGGCCACGGCGACCGCTGCGCAGCGAAGCGATCGGCTCAGCAACGTCGTCTACGCCTACAACGAAGCCACGGGCAACGCGACGAGCCCGCAGGCCGCGCAGGCGAACGTCGACTACTTCAAGACCGCGCTTGCCCGGACTCCGCCGCCCACGGCCACGCAGCTGACCGACGACCCGCGGCTGGTGACGATGCTTCAGGCAGCGGTCGGGATGACCACGACCTATACGAGCGACTTCATCCACGACATTCTGGTTTCGCCGACGGCCGCGGCCAACCGGGTTGCGGTCTACGACAACAACGGCAATTTTCTTCCCGCGCAGGCGACCATCCGCGCGCAGCTTCAAGCTCTGAACGGCATGTTCAAGTTCAACGCCGATGGGTCCGCGGCCACGTCGGTCGAGAAAAACGCCAACAACGTCGATCAGACCTACAACGTGCCGCTTCCGCCGAAAGCGTACGAGCAGTTCTTTTCTGGCTACCTGAAGAATTATAAGGCGATTCAGACGAAGCAGGACAGCAACGCGACGGCGGCGTTCTCGGCCACGATCGCGAAGGTGAAGACGGTCAGCGATCTCCTTCTGAACGACAAGAACCCGCTGACTGGATTGACCTACGATCCCGTGACCGGCGTCGCGAACACGAAGCGCACGACGCTAGACTTCGTGCTCAAGGCGTTCGACCTCGATCCCAAGACCGAGAGCCTGTCGAAGATCCGCGCTGCCCTGACGAGCGATCCCTCGGACCCCGCCAGCTACGTCTCGCGCCTGAAGGACGAGCGCTACTCGAAACTGGCCGCCGCCTTCAACTTCGGGTCCGACGGCGCGGTGCAGGGCCAGCGGGTGATCCAGTCGACCGACAGCCAGACCAAGATGGCCACGCTCTACAGCGCCACCTTCGGAACCAACCAGTCGGCCGCCACCAAGAGCCTGGCGAGCGCCGACACCAAGGCCTATCTCGAAACGATCAACGGGATCTATTCGATCGACGGGTTCCTGGCGGAGACGAAGGCGGTCCAGTATGCGCTGAAGGCCTACGGCGTCGAGAACAAGAACCTCTCGAAGGCCGATCTGCGCAAGATCCTGACGAGCGACCTGTCGGACCCCAAGAGCTTCGCCAACGCCAGCGCCGATCCCGCGGTCGCCAAGTTCGCCGCGGCCTTCAACTTCGAGACCGACGGCAGCGTGGCGGATGCCGGCTCGGGCCTTCAGTCGAACGCGGCCAAGCGCACCACCGACAATCTCTACCTGCTGCAGTCCTTGGAAGAGCAGGCCGGCGAAACGAGCGAGGGCACGCGCCTGGCGCTCTACTTCCTGCGCAACGCACCCAACGTCACAACCGCCTACGGCATCCTGGCCGACAAGGCGCTCTATCAGGTGGTGCAGACGGCCTTCGCGCTGCCGGCCGGCATGTCCAACATGGACGTCGCCGCGCAGGCGAAGATCCTCGACAGCCGCATCGACTTCAAGGACTTCGCCGACCCGAAGAAGCTCGACAAGTTCATCGGCCGCTTCGCCGCCATGTACGACCTCAACAACGCCGACGCCTCGTCGTCGTCGATCCTCTCGCTGTTTACGGGCTCCTCGTCGGGCAGCGGTCTCCTCTCGCTGTTCTGATCGCCCCGGCCCCGCGGCGGGAACTCGCGCGGCCGCACGGACTTTTCCTAGAGCGGATATGGAGGAGAAGACCGATGACACCGGATCGCAAGACCCGTCTCGACGACGAAACGCTCGCAACCGCTCTGGCGGTGCTCGGCGACGACACCGGCGGCGAACCCCAGATCGGGCATACGGGAGCGGAGAAGGCAAAGCCCGCCGACGCTGGCGACGATGACGCGAGTCCGAGCCCCGGTGCGCGACCCGAACGGAACGCCGACTGACGGCAAGGCACTGTCCCTGCCGGACGGTGCGCAGATGCGGCAGGGGCGGGAAGGCGCCCGGGCCTGAGAGGGCTAACGATATTTGGCGCTTGCCCTTGTTGGAATGAAACCGCATGCGACCTATGAGGAGGGCGCGGGCCGATGCCGGTCCACCCTACCTCGTCCTGGAGGCCGCATTCCATGAGCGAAGACAGTTTGTTCCTTCGCAAGCTCGAACGGTTCGTCAGCTTCTCCGACGACGAACGGGCGCTTCTCAAACATCACACGCGACGAACCGTACAGATGCCTGCCAAGCGCGAGATCGCCTCCGAAGGGCAGGATCCGCAATATGTCCATCTGATCGTCTCGGGCTTCGCCAGCCGCCAGAAGATCCTCGAGGACGGGGATCGCCAGATCGTCGCCTACCTCGTGCCCGGCGACTTCTGCGATCTGCACGTCTTCATCCTGCGCGAGATGGATCACGCCATTTCCACCCTGACGCCCTGCACGGTGGCCCAACTCGACAGCGACGACATCGCGATCCTTTGCGAGCGGCCGGCCATCGCCAAGGCGCTCTGGTGGTCGACGCTGGTGGATCAGTCGATCCTGCGCGAATGGCTGGTCAATGTCGGGCGCCGCTCGGCGGAAGAGCGGATCGCGCATCTGTTCTGCGAGTTGATGACCCGCCTTCGCAGCGTCGGGCTCGTCGATTCCGAGAACCGCTTCCTGTTGCCGGTGACGCAGACCGAACTCGCCGACACGCTCGGGCTCACCGTGGTGAGCGTCAACCGCATGATCCGCAACCTGCGCAACCAGGGCATGATCGCGCTGGAGGGTAAGCAGATCGTCGTGCGCGACGTCGAGCGCCTCAAGGCGTTCAGCGGCTTCACCGACAATTACCTGCATCTCGACGAGAAGCCGCCGCAGCGACGCGGCGACCGCGTCGCCCGCGAAGAAGCCAGGAATCTGTCTTCGGTCTGAGCGAACTGCATGCAATCTCTGCGCGATATCGCATACCGCCCGGCATTGAGGACGGCGCCTCGCGTTCCACCTCGTGCCATTGCTCTCGGCCGACCCTCGTCGTAGATCACGGCGATCGAGGACGGAGACGGGCAGGATGACGCGGCGTTCGGACGAGGCGGCGGGCGACAAGGAGAACGACCGCGTTTCCATGATCTGCCGTGCGATCCGGCGCGCCATTCTGGAGCGCGCCCTGTCGCCCGGCGACAAGCTGCCGGAGGACGCCCTCGGCGAGCGTTTCGGGGTGAGCCGTACCATCGCCCGTCACGCGCTCGGGCAACTGGCAGGCGAGGGGCTGGTGGAACTGCGGCGCAACCGGATCGCCGTGGTGGCGACCCCTTCGCTCGAGGAGGCGCGCGACGAGTTCGACATTCGCATCGAGCTGGAAGGTCTGGTCGTTCGCACGCTGGCCGGACGTCTGACGCCCGGGCAGCTCGACGGGCTGCGCGACATCGTGCGCCAGGAAGAGGAGGAGGAGGGCGCCAACCCCGCGACCGCCATCCGCCTCGCCACCGAGTTTCACGTCATGCTGGCCGAGATGACGGCCAAGCCGACGCTCGTCCGTTACGTCCGCGAGATCGCCTATCGCTCCTGCCTGTCGCTTTCGACCTTTGGGCGGCCGCACTCGGCCGAGTGCGCCATTTCCGAGCATCGCGAGCTGATCTCGGCGCTGGAGCGCGGCGACGCCGAGGCGGCGCGGGCGATGATGGCGGATCACCTCGACCGGGTCGCCCGGCGCGCTCTGCTGCAGGCGCCCGAACCCCGCGGCGACCTGATGGACATTCTCGCCCCTTACGTCGAGGCGGCGACGCCGCAGCGAAAACGAGTGGGCGCGGCACCGCGCTGAGCGATTCGCGGTCGGCCGAACACCGCGGCGTTCGGCGGCCCGTGCGTCAGCGTCGAAGCGCGGGGTCGAGGATCCATTCGGCGCTGTCGTTCCAGACGTCCATCTTGGTGATCGCCCCTTCGACGACCTCGAACCGATCGACGTAGCGATTGCCCGCGAAGGGCGTGCCGTCCGGCCATTCGCCGTAGAGCGTCCCGATGGAATAGACGACCGTCCGGTCGGCGGCAGGCGCCACGTCGAAGCGTTCCATCCGCTTCTTCACCCAGCGGTAGCGCGTGGCGTTGATGCTCGTCGGGCCGCTCGGATGATCGAACTCGCGCCCGCCCGTGAAGGTGATGGTGCAACCCTGCGCCATGAAGGTCGCCGCCCGGTCGGGATCGGGCACCATCGAAGCTTCCAGATAGTCGCGCACGATCGTTGTGGGATCGCTTTCGTTTTGTTTGCCCACGGTGTCCATACGATTTCCCCTTCACAACACTCTGTTCGCATCATACACGTTGACCCTAGAAATGCATGCAGTTCGAGTGCGCAATTCCTAGGCTATCCTGCTTTCGAAACGGGCAGGTCCGCCTTGCAGGCCTCTTTCCCTCGGTCACCCAGGAGCCGACATGATCCGCCTTCCGCTCGCCGCGCTCGCCATGGCGGCGCTCGCCTTCGCCGTACCCGTAGAGGCCAAGAGCCTCACCGTCGGCGCCAATGTCGGCAACGTGCCCTGGGAGTTCCAGGACGCCAATTCCGAGGTCGTCGGCTTCGAGGTCGAGCTCGTGAAGGAAGTCGCCAAGCGCATGGGCTACGACGACGTCGCGATCGAGAACATTCCCTTCAACGGCCTGTTCTCGGCCGTGCAGTCGGGCCGCATCGACGCGGCGATCTCCTCGATCACCATCACCAAGAAGCGTCTGGAATCGGTGTCCTTCGCGCAACCCTACTACGACAGCGACCAGTCGCTCTCGGTACTGAAGGCCTCGGGCATCGAAGGGCTCTCGGGCCTCAAGGGCAAGGTCGTCGGCGTCGACACCGGCTCCACCGGCGACATCTACGCCACCGAGCACGAGAAGGAACTCGGCCTCTCCGAGATCCGCCGTTTCGAAGGCCTGTCTCCGGCCATGCTCGACCTCGCGGCCGGGCGCATCGACGGCTACATCTCCGACATCCCCGCCGTCGCCTACTACATCAAGGACAAGCCGGACTACGCGGTGGTCGAGCGCATCAAGACCGGTGAGCAGTATTCGGTGATGTTCGCCAAGGACTCGCCGCTCGTCGCGCAGGCGACCACGGCGCTCACCGCCCTGAAGCAGGACGGTTTCCTCGCCAATCTGCACGAGAAGTGGTTCGGCACGGCGCCGGACGCCTCCACCTCGACCGTCACGGTCGCCGACGCGCCGAAGCCCTGATCCCTTTCGCCGCTTCGCCGGCTCGCGCGGGGGCTCCGGCTCCCGCGCCTCGATCCGCCTGCAGGACCGCGCATGAACCTCGTCAACACCTTCTTCAACCTCGACGTGCTGTGGCGCTCGATGCCCCAGCTTCTGCAGGGCCTCTGGCGCACGGTGCTGCTCGGCGGACTGTCGATCGTGCTCGGCCTCGTCGGCGGCCTCGCGCTGGCGCTGGTCCGGCTCTATGCGCCGCGGGCGCTGCGCTGGATCGCCATCGCCTATATCGACGTCTTCCGGGCCCTGCCGGTGCTGGTCTGGCTGGTCATCGTCTACTACGCCTTTCCCTTCATCGGCATCCGCCTCTCGCCCTTCGCCTCCGCCTGTCTGGCGCTCACCACGGTCTCCTCGGCCTACACGGCCGAGATCTACCGGGCCGGCATCGAGGCCATCGCGCGCGGCCAGTTCGAGGCGGCGCAGTCGATCGGCCTCAACGCCTTCGACGTGATGCGCGACGTGGTGCTGCCGCAGGCCGTGCGCATCGTCATTCCGCCGCTCACCAACAACTCGATCAACGTGATGAAGGACACCGCGCTCGCCTCCGTGGTGGCGCTGCCCGATCTCCTGAAGCAGGCGACGCAGGCCCAGGCGCTCGCCGCCAACCCGACGCCGCTGATCGGCGCGGCGCTCCTCTATCTCATTCTCCTGTTGCCGCTGGTGCGCCTCGTCGCCCGCTTCGAGAAGCGCTATTCCGCGCGGGAGGCCCGCTGATGACCTCCGAGCCCGCATCCGAGCCGATCATCCGCATGCGCGGCGTCGGCAAGCGCTACGGCACGTTCGAGGCGCTGCGCTCGGTCGATCTCGATGTCGCCGCCGGCGAGGTCGTGGTGCTGCTCGGCCCCTCGGGCTCCGGCAAGTCGACGTTCATCCGCTGCATCAACCTTCTGGAGGCGTACGACACCGGCGACGTCTTCGTCGGCGGCGTGCGCGTCGAGCGCGGACGCAACCTCTTGAAGGTCCGCCAGCAGACCGGCATGGTCTTCCAGGCCTTCAACCTGTTTCCGAACCTCTCGGTGCTCGACAACGTCGCGCTCGGTCCGGTGCGCGTGAAGAAGCTGCCGTGGGAGGACAGCCGCCGCCGGGCGCAGGCGCTGCTCGATCGCGTCGGCATCGGCGCGCAGGCCGCGAAGTTCCCGACGCAGCTTTCCGGCGGCCAGCAGCAGCGCGTCGGCATCGCCCGTGCGCTGGCGATGGAGCCGCGCATCCTGCTCTTCGACGAGCCGACCTCGGCGCTCGACCCCGAGATGGTCGGCGAGGTGCTCGACGTCATCAAGGGGCTCGCCCATTCCGGCGTCACGCTGGTGCTCGTCACCCACGAGATGGGCTTCGCCCGTCAGGTCGCCGACCGCATCGTCTTCATGGAGGAGGGGGAGATCCGGGAGGTCTCGACCCCGGACGTCTTCTTCACCTCGACCCGCAACGAGCGCGCGCGCGCCTTTCTCGACGCCGTTCTCAATCACTAGACATCCGCAAGGCGGCGCGGGTGGACGCGCCGGACAAGGCTCACGCATCATGACCCTCGATCTCGACTTCGTCCGCGCGCAGTTTCCGGCGCTCGACGGCCCCTGGGCCTTCATGGACAATGCCGGCGGCAGCCAGGTTCTGCGACGCGTCGCCGACCGGGTGTCCGACTACCTGCTCACGACCAACGTGCAGACGGGCGCCAGCTACGAGCCGAGCCAGGTGTCGATGCGCCGCGTTGCCGAGTCGCGCGAGGCCTTCGCGCGCTTCATGAACTGCGATCCCGGCGAGATCGTCATGGGCGCCTCGACCACGATCCTCCTCCGATTCCTGTCGGAGGCGATGACGGGGCGGCTGCAACCCGGCGACGAGATCATCCTCACCAACACCGACCACGAGGCCAATATCGGCCCGTGGCTGAAGCACGAGGCCCGCGGCGTCGTCATTCGCTGGTGGCGCTGCGGCCCCGAGACGTTCGAGCTCGACCTCGCCGACCTCAAGGGGCTGATGAACGAGCGCACGAAGCTCGTCTGCGTCACGCACGCCTCCAACATTCTCGGCACGATCAACCCGATCCGCGCCATCGCCGACATCGCCCATGCCGGGGGCGCGGAACTCTGCGTCGACGGCGTCGCCTACGCGCCGCACCGGGCGCTCGACATGGCGGCGCTGGATGCCGACTACTACGTCTTCAGCGTCTACAAGGTGTTTGGGCCGCACCACGCGGTGATGTTCGGCAAGCGCGACAAGCTGCTGGAACTCGACAACATCTACCATTACTTCTTCGACAAGAGCCGCGTGCCACACAAGCTGGAGCCCGGCAACATCAACTACGAATGCGCGTGGGGCTCGATCGGCGCCGTCGACTACGTCGAGGAGCTCGGCCGTGCCGCCAAAGGGGGCAATGGAGCGAGCGACGGGCGTCCGGCGATCGAGGCGGGCTTCGCCGCCATCGCCGAGCAGGAGCGGGCCATCAGCGCGCGGCTTCTCGACTTTCTCGGCAGTCGCAATTCCGTCCGTCTCGTCGGCCGTGCGTCGAGCGCGATCGAGGATCGCGTCTCCACGATCAGCTTCACGGTCGGCGACGAGAGCTCCAAGCGCGTCGTCGAGACCGTGGATGCCGCGAAGGTCGGCATCCGGTTCGGCGACTTCTACGCCAAGCGCATCGTCGAGGAGCACGGTCTGACGGCGACCGACGGCGTCGTGCGCGTCTCGATGATCCACTACAACACGGCGGACGAGGTCGATCGCCTCATCCGCGCGCTGGAACCGGCGCTGTGAGCGCTGTCGCCGAGTTCGACCTCGTCATCCACAGCGGCACGGTCGCGACCGCCTCCGACGTCTTCGTCGCCGACATCGGCATTCGCGACGGACAGATCGCGCAGATCGGCCGGGGACTGGAGGGCGGACGCGAGCGGGTGGACGCGCTCGGCAAATACGTGCTGCCCGGCGGCATCGACAGCCACGTGCATCTGGCCCAGCCCTCCGGCGACGGCATCGTCATGACCGACGGGTTCGAGAGCGGCACGCGCTCGGCCCTCTTCGGCGGCAACACCTGCGTGCTGCCCTTCTGCCTGCAGGCGAAGGGGCAGACATTGCGGGAAGCCCTGAAGGGCTACCATGCGCTCGCCGAGGGCAACTGCTACACCGACATCTCCTTCCACCTCATCGTCTCCGATCCCACCGAGGCGGTGCTCGGCCAGGAACTGCCGGCGCTGGTCGCCGACGGCTACACCTCGTTCAAGGTCTTCATGACCTACGAGGGGCTGCGGCTGAACGATGCCGAGATCCTCGCCACGATGGACACCGCGCGGCGCACCGGCGCGCTGGTGATGGTGCATTGCGAGAACGAGGACGCGATCCGTTATCTCATCGGCCGCCACGAGGCGCAGGGCGACGTCGCGCCGCGTGCCCACGCCACCACCCGCCCGATCGCCGTGGAGCGCGAGGCGACGCATCGCGCCCTGTCGCTCGCCGAGATCGTGGACGTGCCGGTCGTCATCGTCCACGTCTCGAACGGGCCGGCGATCGACGAGATCCGCGCGGCGCGCGCCCGTGGGCGCAAGGTGGTGGGCGAGACCTGCCCGCAATACCTGATGCTGACCGCCGACGATCTCGACGGCATGGACTGGGAGGGCGCCAAGTTCGTCTGCTCGCCGCCGCCGCGCGACGCGGCCTCGCAGGACGCCTGCTGGCGCGGACTGGAGAACGGCACCTTCGACCTCTTCTCGTCCGATCATTGTCCGTTCCGCTACGACGACCCGGCCGGCAAACGCAACGCCAAGGGCCGCACCAGCTTCCGGCACATCCCCAACGGCATTCCCGGCGTCGAGACGCGCCTGCCGATCCTGTTCTCGGAAGGGGTGATGACGGGGCGCATCGATCTTCGGCGCTTCGTGGCGCTCTCGTCGACCAACCACGCGCGGCTCTACGGGCTGGAGTCGAAGGGTTCGATCGCGGTGGGACTCGACGCCGACATCGCGATCTGGGATCCCAAGATCCGGCGCACCATCCGCCATGCCGACCTGCACGACGGCGCCGACTACAGCCCCTACGAGGGTATCGAGGTGCAGGGCTGGCCGACCGACGTCGTTCTCGGCGGTGCCGTGATGGTGCGCGACGGCGAACTCGTCGGCGCCCGGGGGGAGGGGCGCTATCGCCCGCGCGCGTTGTCCTCGCTGACCCGCCTCGGCATGTGAAGCAAGAAAGAGGGCGATCCGGATGGATCGCCCTCTCATCGGAACGGCCCGACGACATCGGGCCGCTCTTCGGCTTCTTCGAACTTTAGTTGGCCGGCTTGGTCGAGCTGGTGCTCTCGCCCGACGTACCCGCTTCCGCGAAGGCTGCCGCGAGGCGCTGGCCTGCCATGTCCATGGCTTCCTTCGCCTGCGGCACCACCGTGCCCATGCCGAAGAACTCGTGGGTCACCCCGGAATACGTCTTCTGTTCGACGGCAACGCCCGCCGACTTCAGGTTGGCCGCTAAGGCTTCGCCTTCCGAGCGCAGCGGATCGATCTGCGCGTTGATCACCGTTGCGGCCGGCAGGCCCTGCAGGTCGTCGCGGCCGACGAGGTTGAGGCGCGGATCGCTGGTCTGATCTTTCGAGGCGAAGACGTTTTCCACGAACCACATCATGCCCTGCTTCGAGAGCGGCTGCGCCTCGGCGTTCTCGATGTAGGACGGCGTGTTCATGTCGTTGCCGGCCACGGGATAGACGAGAAGCTGGTGGATCGGCTGGGTGATCTTGGCGTCGCGCGCCATGATCGCGACATTGGCGGCGAGGTTGCCGCCTGCGCTCTCGCCGGCCACCGCGATGCGCGTCGCGTCGGCGTTGAGCGAGCCGGAGTTCTCGACGATCCACTTGTAGGCCGCGAAGGCGTCCTCATGCGCGGCGGGGAACTTCTGCTCGGGCGCATGGCGATAGTCGACGGAGACCACCACGGCCTTGGCACCGGCGCTGAGTGCGCGGGGCGAGGCGTCGTAGGTGTCGAGATCGGCGATCACCCAGCCGCCGCCATGGTAGTAGACCACGAGCGGGAACGGGCCTTCCCCCTGCGGCGTGTAGACACGCGCCGCGATCTCGCCGGCGCCGCCGGGGATCTGAATGTCGCGCGACTTCACCGCCTGCACGGCGGCGGGCGGCTCGATGTTCTGGTCCTTCATGATCGCCATCACGGCGTCGGCGGGCGACGGCTGGGTGCGCGTCTCCTTCACCGAGAGCGTGCCGATGGGCTTGGCGCCGAGCGCCGTCAGCTCGTCGAGCACGGACTTCATCTCCGGGGCCGGCTGAGCCATCGGCTGCGATGCGGCGGCGGCGGGGGCCGGCGTCGCGGTCTGGGCCGAAGCGGCGGGCACACCGAGCGCCAGCGCGCCCGCCATACCGGCGAGGATAGTCGCATTGCGAAGCGTGTTGCGGATCATCGGGGGATCTCCTTGTCCATTGATTGAGGGAGGAAGACTCGCCCATCCCCATCGTTCCGATCGAACCCAGACAAGCCCGCAATAGAATGCTCGCCTGGCTAAACGGTTGGTGCGCGACAAACCGGGACGACAAGTTCCTCGACGTCGAACCGGCTTCCCGCTCGCGCCAGCTTGTCCGCCGGGCCGGCGCGGCGTTAAGACCGGCGATGCTCGTCCATCCGCCCGCCCTTTCATGACCACCCAACCCGACGACGCCGAAGGGCTTTGGGCGGAACTCGACCGCTGGGCGGACGCCGGCCGCACCCTCGACCTCTGGTGGCGCGACGACGACGCGTGCGACGAGACGTCAGCGCTGGACCGCCTGCTGGCGCTGTCCGGGCGATACGATCTGCCGGTGGCGCTCGCCGTCGTGCCGGCCACCGCGACGCCGGCGCTGGTGCGGCGCCTTCGAGGTACGCGCGCCGCGGTGCTCCAGCATGGCTGGCGCCACGCCAATCATGCACGGCTGGGCGGTCGAGCGGTGGAGTGCGGCGGCGATCGCCCGGTCGAGGCGGTTCTCGCCGAATTCCGCCTCGGCCGCGAGCGGTTGGCGGCGCTGTTCGCGGCGCGGTTCCACCCCGTCATGGTTCCCCCCTGGAACCGGATCGAGCGAGCCGTCGCGGAGCGGTTGCCCGGCGAGGGCTATCGTGCGCTGTCCGGTTTCGGCCCGCCGGCCTTCGGTCCCGGCGTGCCGAACGAGATCAACGCCGATCTCGACGTGCTGCGCTGGAAGGGCGGCGCGCGCTTTGCCGGCGCGCAGAAGCTGGAGCGCACGATGCGCGAGGCGCTGGCGGCGCGCCGCGAAGGCGGGATCGACCGGCCCTTCGGTCTCCTCACCCACCATCTCTCGCACGACGAGGACACCTGGGCCTTCCTCGACCACTTCGTGCCGCAGCTTGCGGCTCACCCCGCCGTCCGTTGGTGCGACGTGGCGTCGCTGATCCCGCCCGGAGACGACGCGTGAGCGCCCGCGTCCGCCCGGCGGTCGATGCCGACATCGAACCGGTGGCCGATCTCCTCCATCGCCTGATGAACCCGAAGATCCCGCGCGAGCGCTGGCGCCGCGTGCTCGACTATCCCTGGCGGCCACCGGAAGCGGAGCGCGGCTGGCTGGTCGAGGATGCCGGCGCCGTGGTCGGGTTCATGGCGACCATCTATTCCGACCGCGAGACGAGCGTCGGCCTGCGCCGCTTCTGCGATCTCGGCGCCTGGTATCTCGAACGCGACTATCGCGGCACCGGCATCGGCGACGAGCTGCTGCGCGCCGGCATGGCGCAGCTTGGCGTCACCTACGCCACGATGACGGCCCGCCGCGCCACCGGCCGGCGCATCCGCGCGCTCGGCTTCACCGTGCTCGACGCCACGCGTCGGATCTTTCGAGCGGAGGCCGGCCGCCCCGGTCTGGCGCTTCGCCCGGTGGACGAGGCTCGTCTGGACGAGGCTCGTCTGGACGCGCGCTCGCGCCGGATCGTGCGCGATCACCGCAGGCTGAACGTCGAGATGAGAACGGCCGGCGATCCGGCGTCGCCGGTGCTCTTCGTGTTCCAGTCCAAGCGAAAGGGCGCCGACATTCTCTACCGCGAACTGCTGTTCTGCTCCGACCGCGGCTTTCTCGCCGCCGAGGCCGGCGCGCTCGCGCAGACGCTCTGCCGCGACGTCTCGGAAATCCTCGCCGTCGATTCGCGGTTCCTGCCGGCGAACTTCATGGAGGGCGAACGGGAGGAGATCGCGCTGCCGCGCTGGGTGCGCACGCCCGACGTTCCGGTCGCAGATGTGGATCATCTCTATGCCGAGACACTGCTTCTCGACTTGAAGCTTCCCTGACGGGCATCGTCTCTGCCATGATCGCGGCGGGCCGCGCGCCGCGCCCGACCGGAAGCCTCCATGCCGCCTCTTCTCAGCGTCGAAGACCTGTCCGTCGAGTTCCGCACGCTCGAAGGGCGTTTCCGCGCCGTGAACGAACTGTCCTTCGAGGTGCATCCGGGGCGCACGCTCGCGGTGATCGGCGAGTCCGGCTCGGGCAAGTCGGTGACGGCGCAGGCGATCCTCGGCCTGCTGCCGCCGGTGGCGTTTCAGCTGGGTGGGCGCATCCTGTTTCGCGATCGCGGCGGCGCGCCGGTCGATCTGGCGGCGCTGCCGCGAACGGGCGAGGTGTTTCAGGCGATCCGGGGCGACCGGATCGCGATGATCTTCCAGGAGCCGACCGCGGCGCTCTCGCCGCTCCACACGGTGGGCGACCAGATCGGCGAGGTGCTGCGGCGCCATCGCGGCACCGACGGGCCGGCGGCGCGGGCGCAGGCCATCGAGATGCTCGGCCGCGTCGGCTTCGCCAAGCCCGAAAAAGCCGTCGACGCTTACTCCTTTCAGCTCTCGGGCGGCCTCTGCCAGCGCGCGATGATCGCAATCGCGATGATCTGCCGTCCCGCGCTCATCATCGCCGACGAGCCGACCACGGCGCTCGACGTCACCGTGCAGGCCGAAATCCTCAAGCTGCTGCGTGACCTGCAGGAGAGCGACGGCACGGCGATCCTTCTGATCGCGCATGATCTCGGCGTCGTCGCCAACATGGCCGACGACATGATCGTCGTCCACCACGGCGACACGATGGAGCGCGGGCCGGCGCGCGAGCTCTTCGCCCGGCCGCGGCACGCCTATCTCAAGGCGCTGATGGGCTCGGTGCCCCGCCTCGACATGGCGCCGGGCGAACGCCTGAAGCCGCTGCGCGAGATCGAGGTGGGCGACACGGTGGCGCGCTGGGCGGCGGCGCGCGCCGACAAGAGCGGGCACGGCATGGGCGAGCCGCTCGTGCGGCTTCGCGGCATTCGCAAGACCTATGCGGAGCGCCGCGCCTTCTCCTTCGGGCCGGCGCCGGCGGATGCCGCGCCGGCGGTGGCCGACGTCGATCTCGACATCCGGCGCGGCGAGTGCCTCGGCCTCGTCGGCGAGAGCGGCTGCGGCAAGACCACGCTGTCGCGCATCCTCGCGCGCTCCGAGACGCCGGATGCCGGAACCGTCGAGATGGCGGGGCCGGACGGCTGGCAGGACGTGATGGCGCTGGAGGGCGATGCGCTGCGCGGCTGGCGACGGCGCGTGCAATACGTGTTCCAGAACCCCTATCTCGCGCTCAACCCGCGCATGACCGTGGAGCAGATCCTCGCCGAGCCGCTGGTCATCCACGGCATCGGCAATGCCGCGACGCGCCGCGCCCGCATCCGCGATCTTCTGGCGTTGGTGGGGCTGCAGGAGGCCCATCTCGGGCGCTTTCCCCACAGCTTCTCCGGTGGCCAGCGCCAGCGCATCGGCATCGCGCGCGCGCTAGCGCTGGAGCCCGACCTCATCCTCTTCGACGAGCCGGTCTCGGCGCTCGACGTGTCGGTGCAGGCGCAGATCCTCAACCTCCTGCGCGATCTCCGGCGCGAGTTGGGGCTGACCTATCTCTTCGTCTCCCACAATCTCGCGGTGGTCGACTATCTCGCCGACCGCATCGCGGTGATGGCGGCGGGGCGGCTGGTGGAGGTCGCGCCGCGCGACACGCTGTTCCGCGCGCCGGTGCATCCCTACACGAAGAAGCTCATCGCCTCGGTGCCCGAGCCCGATCCCGACCGGCCCATCGACTTCTCGCTGTTCGGGCCAGGCCGCTCGCGCGATCCCGCGAGTTGGGGCTGGCCGTTTTCGGCCGCGTCCGACCGGGCGTCGCAGCCCGAAGGGCACGAGCCGCACCTCCTGGATCTCGGCGGCGGCCATCACGTTCGTGCCTTCGCGAGCGCCGCGTCCGAGTTGCGGGCGTGACGTCGCACCTCGCTCCGGTTGCCAGTTCAGGCCGCGCGTGCGAGCGTTTGTCAGGGGCGAACGGCGTGCAGAAACAGATGTTTGCCGAGGCCACCTCAGCGCCAGTCCGTGCCCCGGAGTGCCCGATGCCGTCGATCCGCCGCTTCGCCCGAGACTTTGCCGTCCGCTGGTGCGTCCGGGCGATGGTCGCTCTCCTCGTCGCGCTCGCCGGCTCGGGTGCCGCCTTTGCCGTGGACGAGCCGCCGGCGCTGGCGGCCGACGTCGCGGCCGGCAAGCTGGCGCCCATGGCCGAGCGCCTGCCGGCCGAGCCGCTGGTGGTGAACATGCCCGCCACCGGCCGCGTGCCCGGCCGCTACGGCGGCTCGCTGCGGGTGATCGAGGCGCAGGCGCGCGACACCCGCCGCATGGTCGTGTTCGGATATGCCCGGCTCGTCGGCACCACGCCGGGCGGGCGCATCGAGCCCGATCTCGCCCGCGCCGTCGACGTCGAGGACGGCCGCATCTTCACCATTCATCTCCGCCGCGGCCACAAATGGTCGGACGGCGCGCCCTTCACGGCCGAGGATTTCCGCTACTATTGGGAAGACGTCGTCAACGATCCGAAGCTCGGCAAGAACGGCCTGCCGCGCGAGCTTCTCGTGGACGGGGAGGGGCCGACCGTCACCTTTCCCGACGAGGTGACGATCCGCTACGAATGGGCGAAGCCCAACCCGTTCTTCCTGCCGGCCATGGCCCGTTCGCTGGCGCTCGAGATCTTTCGTCCCGCCCACTACCTCAAGCAGTTCCACCAGAAATACGCCGACCCCGCCGCACTCGAAGCGCGCGTCGCAGCGGAAGGGCAGCGCAACTGGGTGGCGCTGCACTTTAAGATGGACCAGTCCTACAAGAACACGAGCGTCGAGCTGCCGTCGCTCCAGCCCTGGGTGCTCGCGACCGCGCCGCCGGCCGACCGCTTCGTCTTCCGCCGCAACCCCTATTTCCACCGGGTCGATGAGGCGGGCCGCCAGCTTCCCTATATCGACGAGGTGGCGATGGCGATCGCCAGCCCCGGTCTCATTCCCGCGATGGTGGGTGCCGGCGCCGCCGATCTGCAGGCCAACTACATGACCTTCGGCAACTACGCCTTCGTGAAGCGTGCGGCGGACCGCTGGAACTACGACGTGCTGCGCTGGAAGAGCGGGCGCGGCAACCGGGTGGTGCTCTATCCCGACCTCAACGCCCGCGACGAGGTGTGGCGCGCGCTGTTCCAGACCGCCGACTTCCGACGCGCCCTGTCGATGGCGATCAACCGCGAGGACATCAACCAGGCCATCTACTACGGGCTCGCGCGGCCGACCAACGACACGGTGCTGCCGGCCTCGCCGCTCTGGACGCCAGAGCTCGCGCAGCGCTGGGCGACCTACGATCCCGCCGCCGCCGGCGCGCTGCTCGACGGGCTCGGCCTGCAGAAGCGCGATTCCGGCGGCATCCGCCTGCTGCCGGACGGGCGCGCCGCCAACATCGTGGTGGAGGTCGGCGGCGAGGAGGGCGAGCAGGTGGACGTGCTGCAGCTCGTCGCCGAGGACTGGCGCCGCGTCGGCATCGGCCTCGTGCTGAAGACGGTGGAGAAGGACACGCTCGGCTCGCGCCTCGCCGCCGGCTCGACGCTGATGTCGGTGGCGCCCGGCCTCGAAAATGGCATCGCGCGCCCCGCCGACAGCCCTGCCGAGCTGGCGCCGACCGATTCCGCGCAGGCCTCCTGGCCGGCCTGGGGCCTGCATGTGGAGAGCGGCGGCAAGCTCGGCGCCGAGCCGACGCTGCCCTTCGCCCGAGAACTCCTCGACCTCAACCGCCGCTGGCGCGCCACGCTGGACGAGGGCGAGCGCACGGCGATCTGGGGGCGGATGCTCACGATCAACGCCGACGAGACGCCCCGCATCGGCCTCGTGGCGGGCGTCGACCAGATCGTCGTCGCCTCGCGACGCCTGCGCAACCTGCCACGCGAGGGCGTCTACAACTGGGAGCCCGGCGCGCTGTTCGGCATGTACCGGCCCGACACGTTCTTCTTCGAGGAAGACCGGCAGGCCCTCGTGGAGCCGAACTGACCGACATGCTGCGCTACCTCGCCGTCCGGCTCCTCACCATGCTCTCGACGCTGGCCGTCATCAGCGTCCTCGTCTTCACCATCATCCAGCTGCCGCCCGGCGACTATCTCACCAGCTACATCGAGGAGCTTCAGGCCGAGGGCGAGACGAACGTCGAGGAGAAGGTGGCGTTCCTGCGCGAGATGTACGGGCTCGACCGCTCGCTGCCTGCCCAGTATGTCGACTGGGTCACCGGGTTCGCGACAGGGGATTTCGGCTATTCGTTCGAGTATCAGCGGCCCGTTTCGGAGGTGGTCGGCGACCGGCTGTTCTTCACGCTCCTCCTCAATTTCGCGACGGTGTTCTTCATCTACCTCGTGGCCTTCCCCGTCGGACTTTACGTCGCCGCCCGCCAGCACAGTGCGGCCGACCATGGCCTGACGCTGCTCGGCTATCTCGGCCTCGCGACGCCGAACTTCCTTCTGGCGCTGATCCTCCTCTACCTCTCCAACGCCGTCTTCGGCGTCTCGATCGGCGGGCTGATGGACCCCGCCTATATCGGCGAGGGCTGGTCTCTCGCCAAGGCGACGTCGCTGCTCGCCCATCTGATCGTGCCCGTCGTCGTCATCGGCCTGTCGGGCACGGCGGCGATGATCCAGCGACTGCGCGCCAATCTCCTCGACGAATTGCGCAAGCCCTATGTCGTGGCGGCGCGCGCGCGCGGCCTGCCGGAGGGGCGCATCATCCGCAAATACGCGCTGCGTTCGGCGCTCAACCCGTTCGTGTCCGACATCGGCGACCTGCTGCCGCAGGTCGTGTCGGGCTCCGTCATCATTTCGGTCATCATGTCGCTGCCGACCACCGGGCCGATGCTGCTCTCCTCGCTACGCAGCCAGGATATGTATCTGGCGGGCTCGTTCCTCATGTTCCTGGCGGTGCTCACGGTGCTCGGCATGCTCGTCTCCGACATCGTCCTGGCGCTGGTCGATCCACGCGTGCGCCTGGCGGGAGGCAAGCGGCGATGAGCGGAGCGAGCGAACACTGGGTCTCGTCCAAGCCCTTCGATCCCGGCCGCACGACGGCCGAGCTGTCGTCGGTTTCCACCGCATATCTCGACGCTTCCCAGCGCCGCCTCTTCTGGTGGAGGTTCCGCCGGCATCGGCTCGCCGTCGTGGCGCTCGGCTTCCTGGCGCTCGCCTATCTCTGCGTCGTCTTCGCCGAGATCGTGGCGCCGAAGGGCGTCGCGACGCGCGACACGCAGCACATCTTCATGCCGCCGCAGCGCGTGCATCTCCTCCACGAGGGCAGTTTCGTCGGCCCCTTCGTCTATCCGTTCACCGGCCGGCTCGACATGGATACGCTGGAGCGGACCTACGAGCCCGACCGCTCGAAGCCGATGCCGCTGCGCTTCTTCTGTCGCGGCGAACCCTATCGGTTCTGGGGGCTGGTGGAAGCCGACTTCCATCTCGTCTGCCCGCCGGACGGGGGCACGGCCTATTTCCTCGGCACGGACCGGCTGGGACGGGACATTTTCTCGCGGCTCGTCCACGGCGCCCGCATCTCGCTCACCGTCGGCCTCGTCGGGGTCACGCTCTCGCTGATTCTCGGCCTCATGCTCGGCGGCATCGCCGGCTATCGCGGCGGCTGGGCCGACTACTGGCTGCAGCGGGTGACCGAGGTGCTCCGCTCGCTGCCGCAGCTGCCGCTCTGGCTGGCGCTCTCGGCGGCGCTCCCGGTGACGATGAGCCCGATCCTCGTCTATTTCTGCATCACCGCGATCCTCGCTCTCCTCGAATGGCCGGGCCTGGCGCGCGCCGTGCGCTCCAAGCTCCTCAGCCTTCGCGAGGAGGATTTCTGCCGGGCCGCCGAGATGATGGGAGCGAGCGACGCGCGCATCATCTCGCGCCACCTCCTGCCGAACTTCATGAGCCACATCATCGTCTCGGCCTCGCTGGCCATCCCGACGATGATCCTCGCCGAGACGGCGCTCTCGTTCCTCGGCCTCGGCCTGCGCGCGCCCATCACCAGCTGGGGCGTCATGCTGTCGGAGGCGCAGAACATCGAGGCCGTGGCGCTCTACCCCTGGCTGCTGCTGCCGATGCTGCCGGTGATGCTCACCGTGCTCGCCTTCTCGTTCCTCGGCGACGGCCTTCGCGACGCGCTCGATCCGCTCGCCGCCACCTGAGGCGTCAGGCAGCGGTGGCGGCGCGCTCCATGCCCGTCAGCCCGTAGAGCGCGACGGGCTCGCGCATGCCGCGCAGCGGATAGGAGCCGAGCCGCGTCCAGTCGCCGGCTGCGTGTGCGATGACCTCCTGCGTCGCGAGCACGGGCACGCCGAGCTCCTTGGTCATGCGCTCGATGCGCTCCACTTCGTTGGCGCTCGGGCCGACCACCGAGAAGGACAGGCGCTGGGGAATGCCGATATTGCCGAGCCGCACCTCGCCCACGCACATGCCGATGCCGAACTCGATGCCGGGATCGCCGTTGAGCGAACGTCGCAGGTTCACCGCATCGCCGCAGTCGATGGCCGCGCGCGCCGCGGCCACGGCACGGCGCGCCACCACGCCTTCCGCCGCCGCGTCCGACGAGGCCGCCATCGGGAAGATCGCCATCACGGCGTCGCCGATGAAGGCGAGGATCTCGCCGCCGGCCTCCACCACGGCGCGCCCGGTGCAGTCGAAATAGTCGTTGAGGAGCGTCAGGTAGCGCTCCTCCTCCAGCTCCTCGGCGAGCCGCGTCGAGTCGCGCAGGTCCGAATACCAGACGAGCGCGCGCACGTGGCTGCCGCTGCCCAGCCGGATGCGCCCACCCAGCACCTCGCGCGCGATGGTCGGGCCGAGATAGGTCTCCGCGACGTTGGAGATCAGGCGCGGATAGATCATCAGCTTGCACAGGAGCGCCATGTAGCGCTGCAGGCTGCGCAGGGTGTCGACCACCGTGTCGTGGAATCCGCCGGGCGCCTTCGTCGCCCAAGTCACGTAGAGCCCGAAATCCTGCTCGGGCCGGCGCAGCAGCGAGACGTCGGAGAACATCGGCGTGCGCAGCGCGATGAGATCGCGGTAGCCTTCGCCCCGCAACTGCTCGAACAGCGGAAACCGCTGCGGCCCGTGGTGACGCTCCAGCGGAGCCCGCAGGAAGGTCGTGTCGTGGTCGAGCATCCACTTCACCGGGCTCTGCCGCCAGTCGTCGCTGTCGCGATCCTGATGGTCGAAGCGCATCGAGGAAATGCCGTCCTCGGCGTTCCAGAGAACGGTCTCGGCCTCGAAGAGCGGATGCAGCGTCGGCCAGGACAGGCGGCACCGGTCGACGGGCAGGCCGACCTTGCGCAGCCGCAGAACCAGCGCCTCGAGCGTCGCCTCGATGCTCTGGTCGCTCAGCGCTTCTTCGAGAAGCCAGTCGCCGATCTCGAGGATCTTGGCCGTGGAAATGCTCAAACCCTGCTACTCCGTCGCTGCCGACGCGGGCTCCCTGAGCCTCGATTGCGACGGGAGCGGGGCTCCCGCCACGAGGCTGAGGCCCGGCCGGGCGGCGACGGCGCCGGCAAATAGGCGTTGCGCGCCCGCCTCGATCGCGAGCAGCTGCGCGTCGGTGCGCTTGTGGGAATGGTGGAACAGCACGAGGCGCGCGATCCCGACATCCCGGCAGATCCGCACGCCCTCTTCCACCGACGAATGCCCATAGCCGCGGAAGGTCGCCATCTCCGCATCGGTGAAGGTCGTGTCGTAGACGAGAATGTCGGCGCCCGCCACGAATCGGCGCAGCGCGAGATCGGGCTCCCCCGGCTCGTGCTCGGTGTCGGTGGCGTAGACGATGGAGCGCCCGTTCCACGAGACGCGGTAGGCCACGGCGCCGTTGGGATGGTTGAGCCGGTGCGTGGCGACGCCGAGCCCAGGCGCGGGCGAAAGATCGTCGCCCGGCGTGAAGGTGCGATAGTCCACCGCCGCGCGGAAGACCTTCGGCGTCACCGGGTGGAACGGCGGGCTCATGTACGCGGTGACGAGCGATTCGCAGTCGGTGCCGTCGAGCATGTGCCCGGCATGAAGCCGCACGGCGAAGTCGGGATGGTAGAGCGGCGCGAAGTAGGGCAGGCCCATCATGTGGTCGTAATGGGCATGCGACAGAAACAGGTCGATCTCGCGGCCGGGGTCGGCCAGAAGCGATAGGCCGAATTCGACGATGCCCGAGCCCGCGTCGAAGACCAGCCGACGCCCGCCGGCCCGGATCTCGACGCAGGAGGTGCGCGCCCCGAAGATCGACGGATCGTCCGGCGCGCTGGGGATCGACCCGCGCGCTCCCCACACGACGAGCTGCAATTCGCGGTCCTGCAAGGCGGGCGTGTCAGACAGGGGAATGGCTCCCCGAGCGCGACAGCACGAGCTCGGCATTGGTGCGGCTGAGCCGAAGCGCCATCTCGCGCAGCATCGAGCGCGCCATGGCGGGAAAGGCGTCGAGCATCTCGGCGAGGCAGTCCTTCGAGATGCGAAGGGTCTTCAGCGCGGTCATCGACCGCACCGTGGCGGTGCGCGGCATGTCGCAGAGAATGCCGATCTCGCCGACGATCTCGTTCGGTCCGAGGCGCGCGAGCTCGATCTCGCCGATGGGCGACGACGCCAGAACCGCCACCTCGCCCGCGAGAATGAGATAGGCGCTGTCGCCGACGTCGCCCTGGCGGAAGATCGTGTCGCCGGGAGCGAACATCGCGAGATCGGAATTGAAGGCGATGAGCTTCAGCTTCTTCGGCTCGATCCCCTGGAATAAGGGGATGCGTCGAAGCAGTTCCACTTCATGGCTCAGTTGACTCATGGCAGAAGCCGCCTTCCCCGAAGATCGATGCCGTGTATCGACGCCGTCATCGCCCATCTCCGTAACAGCATCATATCGGTTGTTCGGCCGGCGCAACAAGATGGTCCGCGGCGACGTCTCCGCGTTCGAAACGCACGATCCGATCGAACAGTTCGGCATGCTGCTCGAAACTGAGCACCCAGAAACTGCCGAACGGTCGCAAGGGATCGCGCCCCCGCTCCAGCGTGGCGGCCATCACGGCGCGCTGCGTCTCCACGTCGAGCGCCGAGAGGCAGCGGTTGGCGATCAGGTAGTCCGGCGCCTTGAGGATGGACCGGGCAAGACTGAGTTTCTGCTGCTGGCCGAGCGTCAGCCGCTTGGCGCCGGCGCCGATGTCGAAGTCGAGCGCGAGGTCCTGCACGATGCCCGCGAGACCGGCGTCCTCGATCGCCGCGGTCAGATGGTCCTCGATGGCGTCGGCCGCGCTCGCGGTGGTCTGGGCGAGGCGCCCGAAGATCACGTTGTCCTGGATGTTGGCGGCCGGGTTGAAGCGCTCGATGTCGTAGAAGACGATGCCCTCGGTCACGTCGCGCGAGGCCTGGTCGTGGAAGAGGCGGCGCGCCTCCACGATGCGCGCCCGCAGCGTGTCGTCGATCAGGCCGAGGCGGTAGCGCGGCTCGACGTAGTTCAGCGCCAGGCGGATCAGCCGGCTGCGGTCCTCGCGCATCTGCTCGCCGTCGCGCGAGCCCGAGCGCGCCAGCAGCTGGCGAAAATCGTCGATCTCGTCGGGGCGCACGATGTCGAGCCGGCGCAGCAGCGGGCTGGATTCGCCCATGTCGCCGAAGAGTTCGACGAGCGTCTCGGCGATCGATCGGCCGATCACGGCGAGGTCGTCGCCGAGCCCGGTCTGTTCGAGCACGCGCCGCGCGTCGCCGCGCACGAGCAGGCGCGTCGCCGAGATCTCGTCGGCATAGGAGGCTCCGAAGACGACGTTCTCGATGATCGAGGCGTTGGCGAGATAGCGCCCGGGATCGAAGGGCTCGACGTCTCCGGCCGTTCCCGAGCGCACCAGCCGCTCGCGAAACGCGCGGCGCGCGGCGAGCACCGGGCCGGCGACGTCCTCCGTCAGCCCGGCGGGCGCGCGCTGGCGCAGGCCGAACCGGGCGATGTCGCGGTCGAGGCGCACGATCCGCAGCACGTCCGAGATCGCCCGCGTCCGGTCGGCCGGGGTCGTGCCGCCGATGGCCGCCGCATCCACCCAGTCGTCGCGCGGGTCGAGCGCGATGTTGCCCGAGGCCAGCGTCTCCATGCGCGCGAGCTGCTCGCTCTTGCCGTCGCGCACCGTCGTACCGCCCTGCGGATGATGCATCAGCGGATAGAGCAGCGCCTCGCGCAGGGTCGATTGCGGATAGAAGGTCGCCGCGTCCACATAGGCGAGGCGCCGCCCCGTCACCGCCTCGGGGTAGGAGGCCAGCGGATGGCCGGCCAGCGCGATCTCGCCCGAGCTCGGCACCTGCAGCGAGGCCAGCGCCTCGGCGATGCGCTCCGCTCCGTCGCCCACCGGGCCCGTCGCGGCGACGGCTTGGCGGAGCGGCAGGTCGAGGCTGACGTCGTCGACCAGCTTCAGCCCGGATTCGTCGGTGATCGTCAGCCCCCGCGCCGCGAAGGCGCCAATGAGCGGCGGGACGGCGGCCGCGAGCGGCGCCTGCCGGCTCTCGTCGGCGAGGTCGCCGACGTCGAACTGCTCGGCGACCTGATCGTATTTCACGTTCACGTCGAGCCGCATCAGATCCCAGTCGATGAGGTCCTTGAGCGGCGAGGGCAGCTCACGATAGGCCGCGATCACCGCCACCAGCTCTCCGATGTCGAGATGGCCCGTCACCGCGTAGTAGCCGCCGAACATGTAGAAGATGAACGGGGTCGCCTGGCTCAAGAAGTTGTTGAGGAACTTGACCAGGAATTTCCACTGGTAGATGTCGAAGCGGATGAGGAAGATGCCGCCGAGATCGTGGGAGATCTTCGCCCGCACGTAGTTCGAGGCGTCGTTGGTGCGGATCGAGGGCATGCTCTCGATGATCTCGCCGACGCTGCCGGCGAGGCGCCGCGCCGCGAGCTGGCGCTGGCGGCCGAGCACCAGCAGGCGCCGCCGCATGCGCGGGATCAGCACGACCTGGACGATCGTCGCGCCGAAGGCGACGAGCCCGAGCGTCATGCTCTGCACGAAGATGAACACCATCGCCGTGAGGATCTGGCTCATCAGGTAGAGCGGCTGCACGAAGGCGTCGCCGATGAAGCCGCCGATCGGCTCCAGCTCGTCCTTCACCATCGAGGCGACCTCGGAGGGCCTCAGCCGCCGGAACTGGCGCATGGGAAAGCGCAGGAGCCGGTCCACCAGCTCGTAGCGCATGCGCCGCAGCATGCGCTCGCCGAGGCGCCCCTTATAGATGTTGAGATAGTACTTGAAGGCGCCGTTGATGACGACGAACACGAGGAACAGCGTCGAGAGCACGAACAGCGCCTCGATTCGCTCGAACTCGATGCCATGGAACAGCTCCCATTCCGACCTTCCGAACAAGCCGTCGGAAAGCGGGACCGCGAGGCGCAGATAGGTCTGCGTCGCGCCGTCCGCCTCGAAGCCGCTGCCCTGGATCGGACCGTTGATGATGAGCTTCGGGATGTTCAACGAATAGAAGAGCGGCGGAATCGACAGGAGCACCACCACGAGCATCCAGATCTGCTGGCGGCGGGTGTGTTTCCAGACGTAGCGGTAGAGGGATGTGGCCATGATGCCGGCTGGGTACTCCTCGCCGACCTTCCTTACCAGCGCCGCCGCGGCCTGCACAGCGGGCGAGGGGCCATCGCGGCCCCGCGCGACCCTGATCTTGCGCGAGGGCCATGGAGGGCGTACGCGCGGAGGCGACCATCGGCCTTCCGGAGCGAGGCGCGGGTGATGCCGCAAGGATGGGCGAGCGGAGGGTCGAACGCTGGAGATGGCTGTGCCGGTCGCCTTCTACGCGCCGCTGAAGGCGCCCGACGATCCCGTTCCCTCCGGCGATCGCGAGATGGCGCGGCTGATGATGCGCGCGCTCGCCGGTGCCGGGTTCGCCGCGTCGCTGGCCTCGCGCTTCTCGTCGTTCGATCGCGTGGGCGTGCCGCCGCTGCAGGCAGCGCTGGCTGGGCAGGCGCGAGACGAGATCGAGCGCCTCATCGTGACCTTCCGGCAATGCGGCGAAGCTGAACGGCCGCGCCTGTGGTTCACCTACCATGTCTACTACAAGGCGCCGGACTTCCTCGGCCCGCCCGTCGCGGCGGCGCTCGGCATTCCCTATGTCGTGGCCGAGGGTTCGCACGCCGCCAAGCGCGCGGCCGGCCCGTGGAGCCGCTGGCACGAAGCCTGCGAGACGGCGCTTCGGCGGGCCGACCTGCACGTTCTCCTCAACCCGGCGGACCGGGCGGGGCTCGACCAGCTGGGCGCGCCCGACATCCTGCCTCTCGCGCCGTTTCTCGACGCCGCCGACTGGCCGGCCCCGAACGTGCGCGACGGGCGGACACCTCAGTTCCGCATGCTCGCCGTCGCGATGATGCGCCAGGGCGACAAGCTGGCCTCCTATCGCCTCCTTGCCGCGGCGCTGGCGGCGCTCGAAGGCGACTGGTCGCTCGACGTGGTCGGCGACGGTGCGGCTCGCGGCGAGGTGGAAGCGCTGCTGCGGCCCCATGGCGCTCGCATCCGCTTCCACGGTCTCGTCGAGGATCGCGGCACCCTGGCGGATCTCTATGCGCGGGCGGACGTGCTCGCCTGGCCCGCCGTCAACGAGGCGTTCGGCATGGCGTTTCTCGAAGCCGCCCTCCAAGGCTGCCCCGCGGTCGCCGGCGCCTTCGGCGGGGTGCCAGCAGTGGTGGCCGACCGGGTCGGCGGTCTGCTGGTCGCGCCCGGCAATGCCCGGGCCTTCGCGGCGGCGCTGGCAAGGCTCCAGCGCGACCACGATCTGCGACGACGCCTGGGGATCGGTGCGCGGCGACGGGTTCTCACGCGTCATACGGTGGAGGCCGCCGCCGCGCAGTTGCGGCCGGCGCTGACGAGGTGGGTGGCATGAGCCTGTCGGTCCTGATCACCGTCACTCATCTCCTCGGCGTCGGGCACCTGACGCGCTCCGCCGCGCTCGGCCGGGCGCTGGCGCGAGCCGGCCACCGCGTGACGCTGGTGTCGGGCGGGCGTCCGGCGGACCTCGTCGACACCGCCGGGCTCGAATTCGTGCAGCTTCCCCCCGTCCATTGCGAGGGCACCGACTTCACCCGGCTCCTGAGCGAGGCCGGCACGCCCATCGACGATGCGCTGCGCGCCGAGCGCATCCGACGTCTGCTCGCGGCCTTCGAGCATGCGGCGCCGGACGTGGTGATCACCGAGACCTATCCGTTCGGCCGGCGGGCGCTGCGCGGCGAGTTCCGGGCGCTCCTCGACGCGGCCACGGCGCGGACGCCGCGCCCTGCGATCCTCGCCTCGATCCGCGACATCCTGAACCCGCCCTCGCGCCCGCAGAAGGCGGCCGACGCCGAGGCGATCCTGCGCGTCTTCTACGACGGCGTGCTCGTCCACGGCGACGAGGCCGCGGCGCCGCTGGCGCTGTCCTGGCCCGTGGGGACGGCGCTGGAGCGCCAACTCGTCTACACCGGCTATCTCGGCGGTGACGCGCTCTCCGATGACGCAGCCCCCACATCGAGCGGCGAGATCGTCGTTTCCGGCGGCGGCAGCGCGGCCGGGCTGGCCTTGTTCGAGGCCGCGGCGGGGGCCGCCGATCTCGACACGTCGGCGCACCATTGGCGCATCCTCGTCGGGCAGGGCGTGCCCGAGTCCGCCTTCGACATGCTTCGCGAGCGGGCAGTGAACGCCATCGTCGAGCGGGCCCGGCCGGACTTCCGCCGGCTGCTCGCGGCGGCCGAGGTCTCCGTCAGCCAGGCCGGCTACAACACCGCGCTCGATCTCGCCGCCACCGGCGCGCGGGCCGTTCTCGTGCCCTTCGAGCAGGGCGCCGAGCAGGAGCAGCGGTTGCGCGCGGAAGGGCTGGCGGCGGCGCGACGCGCGACGCTGCTGCCCGAGCGCGACCTCACGCCCGCCGCGCTGCTCGACGCCGTCGCGCGCGAGGCGGCGAAGCCCCACCCGGTGGCGTCGGCCTCCCTCGACGGGGGAGCCCGCGCCGTGCGGGCCGTGGAGCAGGCGGCCCATGAGCGTCGCCGCGTGGAAGCGGCATGGGACGCGCTGGCCCGGTGCCTCGACGACCTCCAGGCCGCCGGACGCCGCGCGACGCTCTGGTGGCGCGACGACGACGCCGCCGAGCCGACCCCGGCCCTCGACCGGCTGATCGCGCTGTCGCGCACGAGCGGCATGCCGCTCGCGCTCGCCGTGAGCCCAGGGCTCGCCACCGATGCGCTGGCGACACGCCTCGCCGCCGAGCCGGGCGTCCACGTCCTCGTCCATGGCCTCGCCCACGAAAACCGGGCGCCGGCCGGCGCCAAGAAGTGCGAACTCGGCCACCGCCCCATCGACGCGCTGACGCGCGATCTCGCCCAGGCCCTCCTTGATCAGCAGGACCGCTTCGGTCGCCAAGCCTTGGCCGTTCTCGTACCGCCGTGGAACCGCGTCGACGACGCGCTCGAACCGCATCTCGCGGCGATCGGATTCCGGGGTCTCTCGACCTTCAAGCCGCGCGCCGCTTCGCACCGCGACGGGCTGGCGATCATCAACACGCATTGCGATCCCATCGACTGGCGCGGCGGCGGCGGGCTGGCCGACGAAGCCGCGCTGGTCGAGACGCTCACGCGCGACCTCGGGTCCGGCGAGCCGATCGGTCTCCTGACCCATCATCTCGTGCATGACGAACGGCTCTGGCGCTTCGTGGAACGGCTGGTCCGTCTGCTGGCCGCCCACCCGGCCGTGGACCGGCCGGCCGCCGATCGCCTGTTCGGTCCGGCCTCCGCTCTTCCGCCGGCGGGCGAAGCGCCTTAGGTCTCGTCCGCTTCCTGCCGACGAAGGATCCGCCGATGCCGCCCTCGATCGAGACCCTTCTCGCCGCCATTGGGGAGCGGCGTGCCCGCGTCGGCATCATCGGGCTCGGCTATGTCGGTCTGCCGTTGGCGCTCGCCATGTGCCGCGCCGGCTTCCCCGTCCTCGGTTTCGACATCGACGAGCGCCGCGTCGCGTTGCTCAATCGCGGCGAGAGCGGCATCGAGCACATCCCGGCCGAGCCGATCCGCGAGGCGCTGGCGGCCGGGCGCTTCGAGGCGACCGCCGATTTTGCGCGGCTCGGCGAGGCCGACGCCGTCCTCGTCTGCGTGCCGACGCCGCTGACCCGCCAGCGCGAGCCCGATCTTTCCTACGTCGTCGCCTCCACGCGCGTCATCGCCGCGGCGCTGCGGCCCGGGCAACTCGTGGTGCTGGAATCCACGACCTGGCCCGGCACGACGCTGGAGGTGGTGAAGCCGATCCTCGAGGCGACCGGCCTCCTTTCAGGACGCGACGTCTTCCTCGCCTTCTCTCCAGAGCGCGAGGACCCCGGCAACGCCGATTTCGGCACGCGCGACATCCCGAAGATCGTCGGCGGCGACGGCGAGGCGGCGCTCGCGCTGGCCGACGCCCTCTACGGCGCGGCGATGGCGCGCACCGTGCCCGTCGCCAGCCCCTCGGTGGCCGAGGCCGTGAAGCTCACCGAAAACATCTTCCGCTCCGTCAACATCGCCCTCGTGAACGAGCTGAAGGTGATCTACGAGGCGATGGGGATCGACGTCTGGGAGGTGATCGAGGCCGCCAAGACCAAGCCCTTCGGCTTCATGCCCTTCTATCCCGGCCCCGGTCTCGGCGGGCACTGCATCCCGATCGACCCCTTCTACCTGACGTGGAAGGCGCGCGAGTTCGACATCGCCACGCGCTTCATCGAGCTCGCCGGCGAGATCAACACGGCGATGCCGCGCCACGTGGTGGACCGGCTCGCCGAGGCGCTCGACCTGCGCTTCCGTCGCGGGCTCAACGGCGCGCGCATCCTCGTCGTCGGCATCGCCTACAAGAAGAACGTCGAGGACACCCGCGAGAGCGCCTCGTTCCGCCTGATCGAGCTTCTGGAGGGGCGGGGCGCGCGCGCCGACTTCCACGACCCGCACGTGGCGGTGATCCCGAAGACGCGGGAGCACCCGACGCTGGCCGGCCGGCGCTCGGCGGCGCTGGAGCCCGAACGCGTCGCCGGCTACGACGCGGTGCTCGTCGCCACCGATCACGACGCCGTGGACTACCGCGCGCTGGCCCTGCACGCCCGGCTGGCGATCGACACGCGCAACGTCTTCGCGAGGGCGGGCGCGGATATGACCCGCGTCGTCAAGGCCTGAGCACGGTCTCGCGCGCCACCCTGTCGAAGCGGTCCGCGAGATCGCGGATGCCCGCCTCGAACGAGAAGGACGCCCGCACCTTCGCCTCCGCTGCGCGCCCGAGCGACAGGCGCCGCGCGGGATCGCGGGCGAGTGTCGCGAGCGCTTCGGCGAGCGCCGCCGGATCGGCCGGCGGCACGAGCACGCCCTCGCGTCCGTCGTCGATGAACTCCGGCACGCCGGCATAGCGCGTCGAGAGGATGGCGAGGGCCTGCGTCGCCGCCTCCATCAGGACGTTCGGCAGCCCGTCGCGGTCGCCGCCGTCGCCCTCCTTGCAGGGCAGCACGAAGAGGTCGGCGTCGCGCAGTGCCTCGATCACCTCTCCCTGCGGCAGGGCACCCCGCCACGTGATGCGGTCCATGAGGCCGAGCGTCTCGGCCTGCGCGCGCAGCGCAGCCTTCAGCTCGCCGCCGCCGACATGCGTCCAGTGCCAGTGAAGATCGGCCGGCAGGCGGGCGAAGGCGGCGAGGAGGTCGTCGAAGCCCTTCTTTGCGACCATTCGGCCGACCGAGACGAGGCGCACGGGATCGCCGGCGTCGCGTCCGTCCCGCGCGGCCAAACGCTCGGGGCTTGGGGGGAAGCGGGCGAGGTCGAGCCCGTGATAGACGAGATCGACGCGGGCCGGCCCGGCCTCCGGCGAGAGACGCCGCAACTCGCCCAGCCCGGTCCGCGTGCAGGTGACGCCCCAGCGACTGGCCGCGATCTTCTCGCGCTTCTCCCAGTCCGGCGTCGTCCAGATGTCCTTGGCATGGGCCGAGAAGGTGAAGGCGTCGCCGCGCAGCAGCGCTGCGTAGCGCGTGACCGAGGCTGGCGTGTGCAGGAAATGGGCGTGCAGGTGCCGCACCGCGGGATCGAGCTCGCGCGCCAGCACCAGCGCCTGCCCGATGCGCCGGCCGCGGCTGGCGCTGAAGTCTCGCCGCAGGTCGCGCCACGCCTGGGCGCGGAACGCCGCGAAGCCGGGCTGCCGGATCGCAGAGGCCAGTCCCTTCAGCACGCGGATCGGCGCTTGATAGAGATATTCCGGCAGGTAGTGGATCTCGGCGCGGATGCGCCGGTGCAGATCGTGCACCGCGCCGTCCGTTGGCCGGCGCAGCGACCAGATCTCGATCGGCAGGCCCGCCCGTTCGAGCGCCAGGATCTCCTGCGCGATGAAGGTTTCCGACAGGCGTGGATAGCCCTTCACCACCATCGCGACGGGGGCTTGGCGACCTTCGTAACGGACCGATGCGGGCGGGTTCACGCGGGCGAGCGCTCGGCCGGCACCGGCACCGCCTCGAACCAGCCGCGCGTCACCGTCTCGATCGTTTCCAGCCCGTCGAGGAGGCGCGGCGGGAAGGCGAGCGAGGGAAGCGGACGCCGCGACAGGTTGCGGATGGCGTCGGCCATCTCCTGCGGGTCGCGGCGGGCGCCGGGCTCGAGATTGGCGCCGTCGAGCGTCGAGACGAGGCCGAGCGTCGCCGCGCGCTCGGCCCGGATCGCCTGCTCCAGCCGCGGCGTGCGGCGGGGCACGATGAGCGCGCGCTTGTCGAGCGAGAGGATCTCGCAGAACGTGTTGTAGCCGCCCATCGCAACGATGCCCTCGGAGCGGCTCATCAGGTGCTCGATCTTGGCATCGAAGGTGATGGCGTCGACCTTCGGCAGCCTGGCCATCCGCTCCACGAAATTGTCGCGCCGATCGCGGTGCACGAAGGGGCCGAAGACGAGCAGGGCTCCGACGGGGATCGAGGGGTCGGCCTCGTAGGCCGAGAGCACCCAGTCGATCAGCTCCTCGCCGTCGCCCCCGCCGCCCGTCGTCACCAGCACGAAGGGCTCGCGCGTCAGCCGTGGATAGCGCGTCGACTGGGGCTTGGGCGGCAATTCGCGGCGCAGATACCCGGTGTAGAGGATGCGGTCCTCGATCTCGGCCGGCAGATGGAAGGCCGCCAGCGGCTCGTGCACCTCCGGCAGGCCGTAGACCCAGACATGGTCGTAGTAGCGCTTCAGTGCTTCCACCGCGCCCTTGCGCTCCCATTCCGGCACGATCGTCGCGGCCTCGTCGAGGACGTCGCGCACGCCGAGCACGATGCGCGTGCCCATCTCCTTCAGAAGCGCCAGCGCCGGCAGCAGCTCGTCGCGAAAGCCCGTGGGCTCCTTGTCGACGATGAGGAGGTCGGGCTTCAGCGTGCGCGCGGTCGCCATGATGATGGCCTCGCGCATCGCCACGGTCTCCTCGAGATCGAGCGAGAGGGAGGAGGTCGTATAGTTGCCGTCCGGCAGCTTCACCACGCCGGGCACGCGCACGTAGTCCACCCCGTCGCCGAACTCGAAGGAGCCGATGATCGGCGAACCCGAGATGATGACGACCGAGACGTCGCTGCGCGCCTTCACCAGACGATTGGCGATGGCGCGGCAGCGCCGGAGATGGCCGAGCCCGAACGTGTCGTGGCTGTAGATGAGGATGCGCGGACCCGCGGCTCCGCCTCTATCTGCCAGTCGCTCGCCTAGATGGTGCAACATGCCGAAAGCCTTAAACCCGCGTCGCCGCCTCCCGGCCGCAGCCGAAGACGCCGGCGGTCCAAAGGCCCGTGACCTTCGCTCCCACGAGGGCTCGCGAGTATGGCGGCTTTCTCGATTCGCTCCAAGAGGGGACGCGAAGACGTCCTTCTCGATCGAACGCCTTGACCGGCCACCCCCGCGATCGAGCTCCGCCGCCGAGATCAGACCTTCGGAAGGTCCGCGAGATCGACTTCGCCGGACTGGCTGGTGAAGCGCAGCGTCGATGACGAGCCCTGCTGCTGCGAGACGCCGCCGATCCGATGGTCGCCGGTGTCGTGCACGGTGATCTTCCCGTCGCGCTCGATCGCGAGGCGGTGCGTGTCGGGGAAGACGGCGTAGCGCACGCCGTTCTGCGAGCCGCTCGAACCCGGACGCCCGAGATCGCCCGGCCACCAGTCGCCGGATGCCCCCGCATGATCGTCGTTCGCGGCCTGCTTCGAGCTCGAAGGCGCATTCCTGGCACTCCCGCCGTCGGAGGCGCCGGCTTCGGCGAGGTCGCGGGCAAGCGCCGCGACGCGCCCTTTCAGCTCGTCGTTGTTCATCTCGCCGATCATCAGCATGCCGCCCTGCGACCACTGCCCCATGCCGCCGAGCTCGGGATGGTTGAACTGCGCCTGCCGCCCGCCGCCCGAGCGCAGGGCGTCCGCCAGGGCCTGGCCCGCCGCCTCGCTGAATCCGTGCCGCTTCGCGATCTCGCCGACATTCGCCATGGTGTCTCTCCTCGAACGGTCCCCTCGATGACGGGGCATGCCAAGCCGGACCAACGCCGCAAGCCGCAGGGCGTTGCCTCGCCCAAGCGATTCCGTGACGACCCTCGTCGCCGGGCGCTCAGGGGTGGCGATGGATCGGATCCACCCAGTGCACGGCCTCCGGCTTCTCGACCGGCTCGACGTCGGTGATACCGACCACCACCGCCTCGTTGTCGGAGCGCACGAGCACGCATTCCAGCGGCCGGTCGGGGTCGGCGTTGATCTCCTGATGCGGCACGTAGGGCGGGATGAAGATGAAGTCGCCGGCCCTCGCCTCCGCCACGAATTCCAGCCGCTCGCCCCAGCGCATCCGCGCGTGGCCGCTTACCACGTAGATGACGCTTTCGAGCGCGCCGTGATGGTGGACGCCGGTCTTGGCGTCGGGTTCGATCCGCACCGTGCCCGCCCAGAGCTTCTGGGCGCCGACACGGGCGTGGTCGATCGCCGCCTGCCGGAACATGCCCGGCGTCTGCGCCGTGTTGGGATCCAGCCGGTCGCCGGGCACGACGCGCACGCCATCGTGCTTCCAGAGGGGTTCCTCGTGCTCAGGGCTCATCGCACCGGCTCCTTCTCTCATACCGAGATGACGAGACTAGCGCGGCGCGGCGGGAGAAGGACAGGGCGCCGCGCTCAGCCGGGCGGGATCACCCAGAGCCCGCGCGGCAACGGCGACAGGCATTCGAGACCGTCCGGCGTCACGAGGAACTGATCCTCGATGATGAAGCCGCCGAGGCCGCGCACGTAATAGGGCGTCTCGAAGGCCAGCATCATGCCGGGCTCCGCCTCGACCTCGCAATCGGCGGAGATGAACGGCCATTCCTCGGAGAAGACGCCCGCGCCGAGTCCGTGACCGAAATGGCCGCGCGAGAAGCCCTCGAAACCGGCGGCCTGCATGGCCTTTGTCGCGGCATGATGGGCCTCACACAGCGGACGCCCGGGCCGGAGGGCCGCGAGACCGGCCTCGAACGCGCCGAGCAGTGCCTCGTGCACCTGCGCCTGCGCGGCGCTCATTGGGCCGATCACGGCCGTGCGCGCCATGTCGGCGCTGTAGCCGGCGACCACGGCGCCGACGTCGATCTTGACGATGTCGCCGAGGCGCGCCGGGCCACCGGGCGCGAACCCGTCCGGCCCGACCGAGACATAGGCCCAGCTCGACAGCGGCTCCCGGAGATCGCGCCGCCGCGCCTCGGCCACCACCTCGCCTCGCCAGATCGCGGCGATCTCCGGCGCGCTCAGCCCTTCGCGCAGCTCGCTCCTGAGCCGTGCGAGGCCGGCGACGGTGAGTTCGGCGGCCTCGCGCAGATGGGCGATTTCGGTCGGATGCTTCACCATGCGAAGCCGCGCGGCGATCTCGGTCGCATCCACGAAGGTGACGCCCGGCAGCGCGGCCTCGAAGCGCCGGAGGTCCGCTGCCGAGACGAAGCCGAGTTCGAGGCCGAGCCGCCCGCCCGACAGGCCGCGTTCGGTGAGAAGATCGCGGAGCGCGGCCAGTGCCAGCGCGGGGTCGAAGGTCTCGGGCCGGGCGAAGCCGGACGCCCGATCCCCGAGCGAGGTGCGCCGCGCGTCGAGGCGGCCGGTCTCGTCGAACATGGCGCGCGCCGTCTCCACCCAGATCGGATGGGTCCGCACGTCGGCGAGACCGCTCGCGGTGCGAAAGCCCTCGGCCTCGAGATCGCCCACGACGGCGGCCATCGGCGCGGCCAGATCGGCCGGCACCAGCGCGAAGGCGGCGCCCGCGCGCCCGAACAGCGTGGCGACGCCGGGAAAGGCGCCGGTGGCATGGCGCAGGCTGTCGGGCCGGCAGAGCAAGAGGGCGTCGAGCCCGGCGGCCTCCATCAGACGGGCGGCGCGGGTGCGGTCGAGGAAGCCGGCGGTCATGCGGGTTCGGTCTCCGGGGGCGAGGGGGCCTTGGGCGGCAGCGGGAAGAGGGTGACGAAGCGCGCCGCCAGCGCGCGGTCGCCGGCGAGGCGCAGCGCGCCGGCGGCCTCCAGCGCCGCGAGCGGCTGGCCGCCGTAGATCGCGGCGGCGACGGCGGGCGGCGCGCCGATGAAGGTCGCGTCCGCCCGGCGGGGATCGCCGCGCTCGAACTGCAGCATGCCGCCCGCCAGATGGCCGCGCATCGCCTCCGAGCCGAGGTCGAGGCCGATCCAGGCGTCAAGCCCGCCGGCTCTCGCGGGATCGAGCATGGTGCGCAGCGAAAGGACGAGCGAGGCGGCGGAGAAGGCGAGCGTCGGGTCGTGGGTCGGCGAGCGCGCGGCCCAGCGGCCGAGCGCCTGGAAGATCGGTTCGGCCTCCAGCCCCCATTCGGTGAGGGCGTAGACCTGCGCGGCCGCGGGCGGGGGCAGGCGGTGGCGGCGCAGGATGGCGTGCCGCTCCAGCTCCTCCAGCCGCTGCGTCAGCACGTTGGCGCTGATGCCCGGCAGGCCGGCGCGCAGGTCCGCGAAGCGGCGGGGGCCGAGCATCAGCTCGCGGATCACCAGCAGCGCCCAGCGGTCGCCCACGAGATCCAGCGCATGGGCGGCGGCGCAGGCATCGTCGTAGGATCGCCGCTCTTTGGTTATTTTTTCTGACCTCATGGTTGCAAAAGATAACTCAACGCGGCATCCTCGTCCAACGGGAACGATCGGGAGGACCCTATGCCACAGCTCGTCTTCATCAACCTGCCGGTGACGGATCTGCCGCGCGCCATCCGCTTCTACGAGGCGATCGGCGCGACCGTGAACCCGCAGTTCACCGACGACACCGCCGCCTGCATGGTGTTCTCCGAGACGATCTTCGTGATGCTGCTGACGCACGCGAAGTTCCGCCAGTTCACGACGAAGCCGATCGCCGACGCCAGGGCCGCCACGGGCATGCTGATCTGCCTGTCGCGCGAGAGCCGCGAGGCGGTGGACGCGATCACGCAGGTCGCCGTCGCGGCGGGCGGCGCGCCCGATCCCTCGCCGGTGCAGGACCACGGCTTCATGTATGGCCGCTCCTTCGAGGATCTCGACGGCCACGTGTTCGAGGTGATGTGGATGGATGTCGAGGCCGCGCAGGCGGCCTGGGCGAAGAGCTGAGAACCGGCGAAGGGAGAGACGATCATGGCTTATGTCGACGGATTTCTGGTGCCGGTGCCCACCGATCGAAAGGCGGACTACCGCGCTCTCGCCGAGCGGATGGCGCCGCTGTTTCGCGAGCATGGCGCCACGCGCATGGTGGAGGGCTGGGGCGACGACGTGCCCGACGGCAAGCTGACGGACTTCCCGATGGCGGTGAAGCTCCAGCCCGGCGAGACCGTGGTGTTCTCGTGGATCGAATGGCCCTCGAAGGCGGTGCGCGACGCCGGCATGGCGAAGATCATGGCCGACCCGCGCATGCAGCCCGGCGAGGACATGGTGTTCGACGGCAAGCGCATGGTCTTCGGCGGGTTCGAGGTGCTCGTCGAGGGCTGAAGCCTTGCCGGCGTCGGGCGCGCGGTCGGTCGAGCGGGCAGGGCGGCGGGCGAGAAAGCCGGCGCGGCGCCACCAAATCGCCGCCGAGCGGGCGCAGCCGGGCGGTCCGATTCCTCCTCTCCCGGATGCCGCCCCGCATGAAGCCGATCGCCCTCGTCCTCACCCTCCTGACGCTTGCCGGCTGCGCGGAGATCAACAAGCCGATCACGCCCGGCGACACCTGGCGCGAGCGCGCGACCTCGGACCTCAACACCCCGCCGCGCTGAGCCTGGCCACCGCGCCACCGGCCTCTCGACGGGCGCGTCCCGCAGGCCTATCCCTCAGCGCACCGCGTCGGCTGCAAGCCGCCGGACGGGGCTGGGCCGGGTCGAGCCGGCCGGGTGCGATCGTCGATCGCCGGCGCCGCAACGGCAGAGGCGGGCGACGCGGCAGCCGTGGTTTCAGAGCGGGAAGCGGACCCGCCGACCCAACACCCGTTCACCGGACGGGCTCGCGAGCGGCGAGGGGACCACCCGAGACCGCCGGCGCATGCCGACCTCCCGCGCCGCCGCCCGGCATGGCGCCGACGCCTCATGGAAACCGACGACGGGCCTTCGAAACCATAAGTGACGCGAACGGTGTGGTTCAGGAACCATTCAGGTCACGAAGAGCTTACTGCGGTCCTGCATTCCAGGAGGAACCCCGCATGAAGAAGTCCCTGATCCTCGCCGTTGCCGGCGTGCTCCTCGCCACCGCGCTGCCGGCCGCCGCGCAGAGCGTGCGCATCACCCGCGACGGCGACGTGCGCATCAGCCGGGACGACGGTCGTCGCCACATCTCGCCGCGTGAGGCCCGCCGCATCGAGCGCGAGCGCCGCCAGTATCGCCGCGACGGCCGCCGCCACCTGACGCCGCGCGAGGCTCGCCGCCTTGAGCGCATGCGCGACCACCGCCGCATGGAGCGCCGGATCGAGCATCGCGGCGAGCGCTACGGCACCTACCGCTAGGACCGAGCGCCCGGCGCGAGCCGCCGGGCACCTCGAGCGAACCGAAGGCGCGGGCGATGGCGTCCGCGCCTTCGCCGTTTCCCCGCCCCGGCCGGCCCATGAGACGCCGGGGACTGCCACGGCCCACGCCCGGAGCGGCTGGGCAAACCACCCGCGCCCGCCAGACGCGCCGCGCGGCCCGGCTCCAGCCGCTCGGTGCCCCACCGCCGTCCGGCTTCCCTTCCTTCCCCGTGAACGGAGACCCCATTCGATGAAGCGCTTCCTGATCCCCGCCCTGGCGGGCCTCCTGGCCCTCACCTCGCTCCCGGCCGCCGCGCAGACGCTGGTGCTGCCCTCCGCGCCGCGCAACGCCGCCGAGCAGCGGCTGAACGACCGGATCGAGATGCAGACCCGCGCCAACGCCGCCCGCGGCATCACCAACTCACGCGACCTCCAACGCCGCGACATCCGCCGCGACCGCGACCGCCGCCACCTGTCGCCGCGTGAAGCGCGCCGTCTGGAGCGCCAGCGAGATCATCGACGGATGGATCGGCGAGAGCGGCGGGGGGAATGGGATGGGTATAACTGGTAGTGCTAGTTTACATTTGAACGCAGAGCTATTCACAGGCAAGGAAAGGCGTGTAGGAAAAATTCTATAGGCTCTGCGTCATAATATTTCAACGATGTTTAAGTATAAAATACTTTATTATTCATAGAAATAAAGAATTTTAGTCTGTTATTTCCTTACTTAAGCGCTTGAAAAATACAAACAATTAAAAATTCAAAGCTTTATGAAGTTCGAAAGCCCGGTATAATCAAATTGCGTCTCCTT
Source organism: Aureimonas pseudogalii (assembly GCF_014196835.1). Classification (GTDB taxonomy): domain Bacteria; phylum Pseudomonadota; class Alphaproteobacteria; order Rhizobiales; family Rhizobiaceae; genus Aureimonas; species Aureimonas pseudogalii. The sequence goes on along the minus strand of NZ_JACIEK010000001.1, from coordinate 165,583 downwards.
GAGCGCTGTCATGTCGGTAAAATATCTCGACCGCCTCCACCTTCCACCGCGAGAGCCTGGGTCCTTAGCGAAAAAGTGCGTGATAGGATCGGTAAGAGCAGAAGAGATTCTACCGTCGCACAACGTTTATTATTGAGTGAATGCGAAGGCTGCCACCTCGTGGTCCTAAGCCCATTCATATCACATCCTGAACCGACTGTGATACGTGGTGGCGAGGACTTGCGTACGTCTTCAAATTGAAGGAAGCTCGCGACATACAGCTAAGGAGTGCGGAATGGCGTCGGCTACGGAGAAGCTAAAATTCTACAGCCGTCGTCCTAGTTCTGCTCCTAGTTCGGACGCGGGCGAAGAACGATTTTTCAATCTGGCAGAGAGGAAAACAGCAGAACTAGTAATTGGAATGGTCGCACCTGTTGGGTCGGGTGCAACGACTACTGCAAGTATTCTTAGTAAAAAACTGAATGAAGATTATGGCTATGAAGTCGATTATATAAAACTTAGTAAAATTATGCAAACCTATTCTGGGACTGCTACTGTCGATGCTGGTGATCCCGGTCGGGTGGAAAAGCTGCAGGCAATAGGGAATCAACTCCGAGAGAAATTCGGAAATCACGTCCTTTCATCCATCGCTGTAGATAGAATTTACAAGAGTCGCGAGGGTGATGACACTCCTCGCGATCGTAGACTCTGTACCATTGTTGACTCCTTGAAGCACCCAGAGGAGGTCGAACTTTTAAGGGAGGTTTATGGCGACTCTTTTTGGCTTATGGGTGTGTTTGCTCCTGAAAAGATTCGTATCGAAAGAGTTGAGAGCTCATTAGGAAGTAGTTCCTATGTAGAGAAAATTAAGAGCGCGGACTTTGATGAGGGATTGGAGCATGGCCAGTCCGTTCGAAAGACAATGTCCGGTGCGGATGTATTCATCCGAAATGATCAGCCGAATGAAGAAAAGCTATCTACTTCAATAGATAGATTTCTGCGGTTGATTTTCGGTATATCTGTTGAGACGCCAAGCAAGGATGAAGTTGCGATGCATGGGGCGGCAGGTGCCGCGCTAGGGTCCGCGTGCTTGTCACGTCAAGTCGGGGCCGTCATCATATCTGCTACGGGGGAAGTCATCGGCAGAGGGGCGAATGACGTCCCTAGGTTTGGTGGGGGAACGTATAACTCTGATGATAGCTCGGGCGATCACCGATGCTTCAAATGGAAAAACAAAATATGCTGGAACGACAAGCATAAGATAGGTATAATAGAGCAAATATCAAAAGGGTTAGGTTCGTCAGTAAATACTGAAAATGTAAAGGAAAATATAAAAAGAAGCGGAGTTCAATCATTGATTGAATTTTCCCGTGCCGTACATGCAGAAATGGAAGCTATTATCTCCGTTGCTCGCCAAGGGAATGGTGGAATAGTTGGATCTTCATTATACACTACTACGTTTCCTTGCCACAGCTGCGCGAGGCATATAGTTGCTAGCGGCATCGATAAAGTTCTATATATAGAGCCATATCCAAAAAGCCTCGCACTGACACTTCACTCTGACTCGATTACTATGTCTGAGTCTGAAGGTGGGAAGGTAAAATTTCTTCAGTATGAAGGCGTGGCTCCGGGCAGCTTTAACCGGGTTTTTGGAATGTTTGGGGACCGCAAAGCGAACGGTAGCGCTATCGCAAAAAACCGAAAAGAAGCACGACCTGTTGCTGCCCCGGCTCTGGATTCCCTTGTCAGTCGGGAACAAATAGTCCTCGCGAACGCTATATCAGAATCGGAGGTTGTTAACGATGACGCGCGACGGGAAGCCAGCCGCACCATTCCAAATGTCTCTTCTCCTTCCAATAGCAACAAAGAAGGATCCAAGGATCTCTTCTAAGTTGGAGGGGGATGTTTCGAAGTCAGTGGCTAATGTATTTCTCGAAAGAAAAGCTTCTGTTGCTCACGCTCTAAGATCAAAGGGTCTTGTAAAAAAATAATCCTCTGCCGTTTCAACGCCCCGGCCGTCCCGTCTTCCCCGGCCGGCGCTTCCGCCGCTTCTCGTCCGCCGGGTCCTCGTAACTCCCCGCACCGATCTTCTCGCGCCGCACCGGCTTGAGGTCGTCGCCGGGCTTCGGGGGGAGGGGGCCGGCGTGGAGGGGCTTTTCGGTGCGGCCGACCGTCATCTCGTCCAGCGAGTTCTTGCGGAAGAGCGGGCGGTTCGGCGTCGCCGTGTCGGTGCCCGGGCCCATGTCGTCGAGCGAGGGTTTGGCGAAGTAGCCTGACGTCGACGCGCCGTCGCCCCTCGTGCCCCCGTCCGCATCGTCTCCCCCTCGCGGAGAGGAGGACGCGTCGGCGCGGTTGAGGGCGCGCACGCCCGAATGATCGGCAGGCTTGATGCGGGCGGCGAGGGGTTCGCCGTTGGGGCCGAAGCGCGGGTTCTCGCGGTTGGCAGTGGGTTTGCCGCGCGGGCGCGGCGTGGCGCGCGGCTTGGCGGTGGGGCCGTCGGCAAACATGTCGATTTCGGGCGTGCGGGCGAGGGGATCGTCGGCGATGGCGAGCTCGGTCGCCTGCAGGCGCTTGATCTCGTCGCGCAGGCGCGCGGCCGTCTCGAAGTCGAGATCGGCGGCCGCGTGGCGCATCTCCTTCTCCAGATGCTCCAGATGGCTCTTCAGGTTGTTGCCGACCATGGCGCCCGAGGCGGCATGCGCGCCGGTGGGCACGCGCACGTGATCCTTCTCGTAGTAGCTGTCGAGAATGTCGGCGATCTTGGCCTTCACCGATTCCGGCGTGATGCCGTTGGCGGCGTTGTAGGCCTCCTGCTTCTCGCGGCGCCGGTTGGTCTCGGCGATGGCGCGCTCCATCGAGCCGGTGACGCGGTCGGCATAGAGGATCACCTGCCCGTCGACGTTGCGCGCGGCGCGCCCGATCGTCTGGATCAGCGAGGTCTCGGAGCGCAGGAAGCCCTCCTTATCGGCATCGAGAATGGCGACGAGGCCGCATTCGGGAATGTCGAGGCCCTCGCGCAGCAGGTTGATGCCGACGAGACAGTCGAACGTGCCGAGCCGCAGGTCGCGGATGATCTCGATGCGCTCCAGCGTGTCGATGTCGGAGTGCATGTAGCGCACGCGGATGCCCTGCTCGTGCAGGTATTCGGTGAGATCCTCCGCCATGCGCTTGGTCAGCACGGTGACGAGCGAGCGGTAGCCGACGGCCGCCTTCTCGCGGATCTCGCCGAGGAGGTCGTCGACCTGGCTTTTGGCGGGGCGGATGTCGATCGGCGGATCGGTGAGCCCGGTGGGGCGGATCACCTGCTCGGCGAAGACGCCGCCGGCCTCCTCCAGCTCCCACGAGCCCGGCGTCGCCGACACCGCGACGGTGGGTGGGCGCATGGCGTTCCACTCCTCGAAGCGCAGTGGCCGGTTGTCCATGCAGGAGGGCAGGCGGAAGCCGTATTCGGCCAGCGTCGCCTTGCGGCGGAAGTCGCCCCGGTACATCGCGCCGATCTGCGGAATGGTGACGTGGCTCTCGTCGATGAAGACGAGGGCGTTGTCGGGCAGGTATTCGAAGAGCGTCGGCGGCGGGTGGCCGGGCTGGCGCCCGGTGAGGTAGCGCGAATAGTTCTCGATGCCCTGGCAGGAGCCGGTGGCCTCGATCATCTCGATGTCGAAGCCGACGCGCTGCTCCAGCCGCTGCGCTTCGAGAAGGCGCCCCGCCTTGGTCAGCTCGACGAGCCGCAGCCGCAGCTCCTCCTTGATCGACTTCACCGCCTGCTGCAGCGTCGGGCGCGGCGTCACGTAGTGCGAGTTGGCGTAGATCTTCACCGACTTGAGGTCGTCGGACTTGCTGCCGGTGAGCGGGTCGAACTCGTGGATCGCCTCGATCTCGTCGCCGAAGAGCGAAATGCGCCAGGCGCGATCTTCGAGGTGGGCCGGGAAGATCTCGATCGTGTCGCCGCGCACGCGGAACGAGCCGCGGGTGAAGTCCATGTCGCGGCGTTTGTATTGCTGGGCCACGAGATCGGCGAGCAACTGGCGCTGATCGAGCCGGTCGCCCACCGCCATCTGGAAGGTCATCGCCGTGTAGGTCTCGACCGAGCCGATGCCGTAGATGCAGGATACGGAGGCGACGATGATGACGTCGTCGCGCTCGAGCAGCGCGCGCGTGGCGGCGTGGCGCATCCGGTCGATCTGCTCGTTGATCGAGGATTCCTTCTCGATGAACGTGTCGGAGCGCGGCACGTAGGCCTCGGGCTGATAGTAGTCGTAGTAGGAGACGAAATACTCCACCGCGTTGTCGGGGAAGAAGTTCTTGAACTCGCCGTAGAGCTGCGCTGCCAGCGTCTTGTTGGGCGCCAGCACCAGCGCCGGGCGCTGCGTGCGCTCGATGACGTTGGCCACCGTGAAGGTCTTGCCGGAGCCGGTGACGCCGAGCAGCACCTGCGTCTGGTCCTGGTCCTCGCTGATGCCGGCCACGAGATCGCGGATGGCGGTGGGCTGGTCGCCCTTCGGCTCGTAGTCGGACGAGAGGCGGAAGCGGTGGCCGCCTTCCGACTTCGAGGGCCGCGCCGGGCGGTGCGGCACCCAGATCTCGCCGTTCTTCAGAAGCGGGTTGCCCTCGGAGATCAGCCGCGTCAGCGCCTCCACCGTGGCGGTGACGCCGCCCTCGGGCAGCATCCCGGCATCCTCCAGCGAGACGTCCATGCCCGACACGGGATTGAGCCCGGCGCGCGCGCGCTCGGTGGGCGTGGCGGCGATGCCCATCGAGGTGCCGCGCGCGGTCTTGCCGGTCTTGGCGGCCGGCGCGGCCTCGCCCTTGGCGGGCTTCTTCGCAGTGGGCGCCTTCTTCGCGGCCTTCGGCGCATCGGCGGCGCGCTCGGCCTCCACCTCCAGCGACTGGGCGATCTCGTCGGCCCAACCTGACAGCGGGCCGGTGAGGGGCGCGCCCTCGAACGAGGCCTGCGGCGCCTCGGCGAAACCGGGCGTCAAGCGCTCTGAGGCGTCGGCAAAATCGAGGATCGGCGAACGGCGGGGCTTGGGCGTCTTGGGCTCGGACATGGCGGCAATATGGGCCGCAGGGGCGGCGGAATAAAGGGGGAACGGGCGGCGGGTTTCGTCGCATGTGTGGCGGGGCGTCTGCTGCCTTCCACGCGCCCGGCGTGTAGGGCGGACGGTGCCTGACGGCCGATCGCGATGCGCGACCGAGCATCTGCGACCGAGGACAACTGCCGATGAGCTACCAGTTGCTCCTGTTCGACTTTCATGGGCGCATCAGCCGCAAGTGGTTCTGGATCGCGACGATGATCCTTTCGGGAACGACGGCCGGTTGGGGGTTGGCGACGGTCCTCTTGGTCAAGTTCGCCTCTGGAATGCTCGCGGGCGTGCTCGCCGGGCTCTTCGTCGTCTCCCAGATTCTGTTTCCCGTTCTCGTCTGCGTCGCGTGCCTGTCGGTGCAGACCAAGCGTTGGCACGACCGCGGCAAGTCTGGATGGTGGATCCTCCTGCTGTTCGTTCCCGTCGTCGGTGTCGGGTGGGCTCTCGGCGAGATCGGCTTTCTTCCCGGCACCGACGGACCCAACCGCTACGGGCCGGACCCGCGGGTCGATCCGCGCGCCGCGCTCGACGGGATCTGATCTCACGCGAACGGCATCGCATTCGAGCCGATCCGTTCATCCTTCGTTGACCGAACGAGCGCTATCGTCACCGTGATCCGCTCGAGTATCGCGGAGGATGAGAGGCCGCCCCGATGGTATCTCGTAAGACGGGCTGGCGCATCGTCACGCTCGCCGCCGCTCTGTACGCGGCGGCGAGCGCCGACGGGCCCTCGACGCGGGCGATGGACCGCGCCCCGCCGATCCCGCCGGCGGACATTCCCAACGTTTCCGCCGCGCCCTCGAGCGAACGACGCAAGCCTGCGCGACGCTCGGCGCCCGTGCGCAGCCCGGCGCCCGCCGAGTTCGAACCCATGGACGCGCCGGTGGAGGCCGAGCCGTTGCCGCCTGCGCAAACCTGGTCCAGCCCCCCCGTGGAAAGCCGTGCGGCCGGCCGCCTCGTCTGGGGCGGGGCGTTGCCGGAGGCAGATTCCGGCTATGTGCCGAGCCCCGCCTACGAGCAGCCGGGCGCGGACGAGGACGTTGCACCGGCCCGTCGCGCTGCCCCTCGCAAGGCCGCACGCCGTCCCGCCGCCCCGCCGCCCGAGTGGGCCGAGCCGCCGGAGAGAGCCGAGCCGGTGGATGCTGCACCGGAACAGGAGGCCGCGCCTGGAACGCGCGAGGATCCCGGCCCCGGCAATTACGGCCGTACCTATCCCGTGCGCGATCTCAGCCCGCAGCGCCGGTCCGACGCCGAGCCGGTGGACGAGCCGCCCGTCCGGGAGGCCTCGCTCGCGCCGTCACGCCCGCCCGAAATCGTGGACGACGGCGGGGCCGGCCACGGTGCCGAACCCGACGCGCGCTTCGATCCCTGGGAGGGCCTGACCGACGCCGAGCCGGCAAACGATGCGCGCGTGCTCGCATCGCTGCCGGCCTATGCGCCGTCCGGTTCGCCGCGCACGGGCGGCATGGACCGGCCGGGGCTCGGCGTCTTCGAGCGCGAGGTGCCCGAGGGCTACCGGCCGCTGGCGGCGTCGGAGGCGATGTGTCGTCGCGAGCTGAAGCGGCTGGGCGTCGTCTACCGCGACGTGTCGCGCGTCGCCACGGGCGGCGCCTGCGGGATCGACCATCCCGTGCGCGTCTCGCAGGCCGTCGCGGGCATCGCCATGTCGCCCCCCGCGACGATGAACTGCGCGGCCGCGCTGCGCGTGGCCCGCTGGCTGCGCGACGACGTGAAGCCGGCGGCGCGCTGGAAGCTCTGGAAGCGCCCGACGGCACTGATCAACGCCTCGTCCTACCGATGCTCGCGCATCGCGGGATCGCGCACCATTTCCGAGCACGCCGGCGGCAACGCGCTCGATGTCGGCGGCTTCCGCTTTGCCGACGGCTCGACGGTGCGGGTGGAGCCGAAGGGCGCCTTCTCGTTTCGCGAGCGCGCCTTCCAGACGGCCATCCGCACTGCGAGCTGCCGACACTTCGGCACGGTGCTCGGTCCCGGCTACAATCGGGCCCATGCCGACCATCTGCATCTCGACGTGAAGACGCGGCTGCGCCCCGTCTGCAAGTGAGGATCGTCGGCGGACCGTTACGAGAAGTTCACATGATGGACATGGCAACACTTGCCGGGATCGCGCGTTGGTGAGCCACGGACATGGATCCGACCTCAACGACAGGAAACGGGTATGCTGAAGCACCTTTCCCTCGCGGCCATTCTGCTGGCATCGGCGGCACCGATGGCGGCTCACGCGCAGGATTCCGGCGACTACGACACCGATCGATACGAGCGTCCCGCCGACCGCGAAGACGGCCCGCCGCCGCGTCCCGAGCGTCGCGCCGACCGCGACGACGACAACCGCATGCGCGACATGCGCCACGGCGACCGCTGGGCGCGCAATTCCGACGAGGACCGCGACGGACCGCGCCGTCCCGACATGGATCGCGGCGACCGGCCCGGGCCGCATGGACCGGACGGCCGTCGCGGACCGCCGCCGCCGCCGCCGAAGGCCGGCTTCGAGATCCGCCTCGGCGAGGGCCGGGCGATCCGGGTCGATTGCGGCGACGAGCGCATCGCCGACTGCGTGGATGCCGCCCAGCCGGTGCTCGACGCGATGGCCAAGCTGCCGGGAATGGAGCCGGGCGACCGCGTGCCCCCGCCGCCGCGTTCGCTCGTGGACGGCGACACCCCGCCCCCGCCGCCGGCCGGTGAGACCACGCCGCCCGCAGGTGGCACCACGCCGCCGACCCCTCCGGTGACGCCGGCGCCCGCCAACTGATCTCCACACCCTGAAGCGAAGGCCCCGTCATCCGGCGGGGCCTTCGTCGTATTGAGACGGCGCCGCACTTCGGTTCTGGCGGCATGGCTCGTGTCCGACCCCGTCGTCCGGCTGGCCTATCCGGCAAGCGGGTCGACGGGAACGGGCGTCGGCTGGCCCGCTTCATCGAGCGCCACCATGACGAAGACACCCTCGGTCACCTTCTCCCGCGTCGAAGCCAGATAGCGCCGCGCCCAGGCTTCGATCGCGAGTGTGATCGAGGTTCGGCCGACGCGTTCCAGCCGCGTGTAGACGCAGAGCGTGTCGCCGACATGCACCGGCCGGCGGAAGGCGAGGGCGTTCACCGCCACGGTGGCCACCCGCCCGCGCGCCCGCTCCGCGCCGCGAATGCCGGCGGCGAGGTCCATCTGCGACATGACCCAGCCGCCGAAGATGTCGCCCGCCGCATTCGCGTCGGCGGGCATGGCGAGAATGCGCACCGTCAGTTCGCCCTGGGGCTGGGTGTCGTCGTCCTGCATGGGCTTGGGCTCCGTTTCGGTAGATCGTCGCCCGAGCATAAAGCAGATCGTGCCGCTCCGGTGAGAGCTCACGCCCTCGTCAGGCAGCCGGCCGGAACGGGGTGGGCGGCGGGGCGTTCGGTCCAGATCCGGTCCGACGGGACCGCCATCCTGGAGAACCACCATGACACGTCTGCTCGCCGTCGCCGCCCTCGTCGCCTTCGCCGCACCGGCGATGGCGCAGTCCACGCCGGAGCCGCGCCGGGTCGAATTGAAGAGCGCCGACGGTGCCGCCCACGGCACGGTCACGTTGACCCAGACGCCGAACGGCGTGCTCCTCGACGGCGATCTCACCGGCATGGCGGACGGCGAATACGGCTTCCACTTCCACGAGGCCGGCCTCTGCGACGGCAATTTCGACAGCGCCAAAGGCCATCACAACCCTACGGCCAAGGAGCACGGCTTCGAGGCCGCCAACGGTCCCCACCCCGGCGACATGGCCAATGTCTACGTCGTCGGAGGCAAGGCGCGCTTTCAGCAGTTCAACCCGATGGTTCGCTTCGAGGGCGGCGACGCGCCGCTCGCCGATGCCGACGGCACCGCGCTGATGGTTCACGGCGGCATGGACGACTATGCCTCGCAGCCGAGCGGCAATGCCGGCAGCCGGATGGCGTGCGGCGTCGTCTTTCCGGCGTCCTGAACGGAAAGGTTCCCGAATTTTTCTTCGCGTGAGGCGCGGAACCGGACCCCCGGCCAACGCGTCTCGTCCCCCGAAGGACATGGTGCCGCACCAGAGCGGCATCCCTACTGAAAGGCCTACCCCATCATGAAGTCACTCGTTCTCGCTGCTGGTTTCGCGACGCTCCTCGGCGGAGCCGCCATCGCCCAGACCGCCACGACCACGACGACCACGCCGTCCGCCGTCACCGCCAACACGGGCGGCGCGTTCTACACGATGCCGGCCGCCGGCGCCGCGGGCTCGATGCCCATGAGCCATCTCGCGAGCGATCTCGACGACAAGGACGTCTATGGCGCCAACAACGAGAAGATCGGTGAGATCGAGGATCTCGTCGTGAACTCGGACGGCACGGTCGCCGCGGCCGTGGTGGAAGTCGGCGGCTTCCTCGGCGTCGGCGAGAAGGACGTGCTCATCGGCTTCAACGCACTGCAGATGACGATGGACGGCAACCGGATGCGCATCACCGTGCCGGAGCTGACCAAGGACTCGCTGACCTCGGCACAGGACGTCGATCTCGACACGCTGTTCCCCGACCACGATTGATCCATCTGGTCCCGCGAGACCATTCTGAAGGAGGCCCGCGAGAGATCGCGGGCCTTTTTCGTTGGGCGGTTCAGGCCGCCTCCGGCGTCCATTCTCGCGGTCGGTAGCCGGGCAGGGCTTCGATCCGGGCCAGCCAGCGGCGCACGGCGGGAAGGGGCCCGAGGTCGAAGCCGCCTTCCGGCGCCGACGCCGTGTAGGGATAGAGCGCGATGTCGGCGAGGCTCGGCCGGTCGCCGCCGAAATACTCGGCCTGCGCCAGATGCCGCTCCATGACGGCGAGCGCCGCGGTTCCGCCCGCCAGCGTCTGCGCCATGCGCTCGGGCGTCGCGGCTGCCGCACGCTCGGGATAGACGGTGAGCGAACGGCGCACGGCCACGGTGCCCTCGTGTGCGTTCTGCTCGAAGAACATCCAGCGCAGCATCTGCGCCCGCTCGAACGGCTCGTCGCGTGCGAAGGCGGTGCCTTCGCCGAGATAGACCAGAATGGCATCGGACTCGGCGAGCATGCGGCCGTCCTCGAGTTCAAGGAGGGGGCACTGTCCCGCGGGGTTGCGCGCGAGGAACGCGGCCGTCCGGGTGGAGCCGTCGCGGGTGGAAACCTCGCTGTGCCGGAACGCGCGACCGGTCAGCGCCATCAGAAGGCGCGGCTTGTAGCAGTTGCCGCTGTCGAGCATTCCGTGGATGGTCGGAATCATGGCGAGCGTCTCCTCGTTGCGATGGCAGACGTTCCATGCCGCAACGCGCGCCAGACGGCCAATTCCGATGCGTGATGGCGTCCATCAGCCATCGTCATGAGCCCGTCGTGCTTTCGTCTTGCACCGCAGCGACGGCGAGACTAGGGTCCGCCGATTTTCGAGGGCAGACGCCCCCGCGAGATCGCCCCGAGCCCGCCCGATCCCGCCATCCGGAGCCGAACCATGGCCTTCCTTGCCGCTTCCCTCGACCGCATCAAGCCGTCCGCCACCATCGCCGTGTCGCAGAAGGCGCGCGAGCTGAAGGCGCAGGGGATGGACGTCATCGGCCTCGGCGCCGGCGAGCCCGACTTCGACACGCCCGACAACATCAAGGAAGCGGCGATCGACGCCATCCGCCGCGGCGAGACGAAGTACACTCCGGTCTCGGGCATCCCGCAGCTGCGCGAGGCCATCTCAAGAAAGTTCAAGCGCGAGAACGGGCTCGACTACAAGCCGGAGCAGACGATCGTTTCCACCGGCGGCAAGCACGTGCTCTTCAACGCCTTCATGGCGACGCTGAATCCCGGCGACGAGGTGGTGATCCCTGCGCCCTACTGGGTGAGCTATCCCGAGATGGTGTCGCTCTGCGGCGGCACGCCCGTGGTGGTGGAGACGCGGCAGGAGGACAGCTTCAAGCTGACGCCGGAGGCGCTGGAGCGCGCGATCACGCCGCGCACCAAGTGGTTCCTGTTCAATTCGCCCTCCAACCCCTCGGGCGCGGCCTACACCCATGCCGAGCTGAAGGCGCTGACCGACGTGCTGATGCGGCACGAGCATGTCTGGGTGATGACCGACGACATGTACGAGCATCTCGTCTACGGCGACTTCGAGTTCGCGACCCCGGCGCAGGTCGAGCCAGCGCTCTATGAGCGCACGATCACCATCAATGGGGTTTCCAAGGCCTACGCGATGACGGGCTGGCGCATCGGCTATGCCGGCGGGCCGCTGAAGCTGATCAAGGCGATGGACATGATCCAGGGCCAGCAGACCTCCGGCGCCTGCTCGATCGCGCAGTGGGCGGCAGTCGAGGCGCTGAACGGCACGCAGGACTTCATCCCCGCCAACCGCGCCATGTTCGAGAAGCGCCGCGACCTCGTGGTCTCGATGCTCAATCAGGCGCGCGGCATCGAGTGCCCCTCGCCGGAAGGTGCCTTCTACGTCTACCCCTCGGTGAAGGGCACGATCGGCCTGAAGACCAAGACCGGCAAGGTGATCGGCAACGACGAGGACTTCGTCACCGCGCTGCTGGAGGAGGAGGGCGTCGCCGTGGTGCACGGCTCGGCCTTCGGCCTCGGCCCCAACTTCCGCGCCTCCTACGCCACCTCCGACGCGCTGCTCGAGGAAGCCTGCTCGCGCATCCAGCGCTTCTGCGGCTCGCTCGACCGCTGAGACCGGGCGATCAGTGCTGGGCGTCGGAGCGATCCGGCGCCCCGTTTCGCGCGGCGTCGCGGGCCTTGAGCACGCCGGCCGCGCGCGCATAGCCACCGCCGGCGCCGTCGAGAAAATGGACGTGGTCGCTGCGCGTCGGCGAGGGCACGAAGCAGGTCATCAGCGAGGCGCCCTGCCGGAAGGCGCCGGAGCGCGCGATGCCGTCGGCCTCCGCCCGTACCAGCCGCGCCTCGATGCGATCGGCGAGGGCGGGCGTGCAGTCGATCGTCATGCGCAGGCCGTCGTCGAACTTGCGGAAGTCGGAATTGGCCACGAGCTCGCGTCGGTAGCGCGCCGCGTCGAAGCGGCCGAACCGCCGGCCGCTTCGCAGCATCGCCGTGCTGGCGAATGTGCGCGCCGTCGTGGCGACCCGGCCGTCCAGCATGGAGTTGGGCCTGGCGGCGGATCGCAGACGCCGTTCGATCTCGCTGGATGCGCTGCGCCACGGACTTGGCGGCCCGCCCTTCGGCAGCGGGTTGCCGCCGGCCGGGTTCTCGTCGGCGAGCGCGAGGATCTCCTGCGTCAGCCCTGCGAAGGCGGAATCGGCCGGACCCTCCGGCAGCACGATGAGCGAGAGGACGACGCCGCGCGTCGCCGGGATCTCGTCGAAGCGGCAGGTGAGGCCGGAGAGGTCCGGTCGCTCGCCCGCCTCGCCGGGCGGAAGCGCGAACTCGCCGGCCTTCATCCGCGCTTCCGCGAACGCCAGTCCGCCTCCCGTGAACATCGCGTAGGCGACGTCGGGCGAGGGACCGTATCGCGCCACGCGGACCTCGTGTCCCGCCGCGCGGATCGTCTCGACCGGCACCAGCGCGGTGCGAAGGCGCATGTCGAAGCTGTCGGCCACGAAGCGCACGAGCGAGCCGAGGACGCGGGCCGCGAGGGGCGCGAGCGCTCCGGGGAGCACGAAGCTCGCGCCGTCGCCGGCGAAGACGAACGGAAACTCGCGGCCCTTCAGGGCGTTGGAGAGGGCCGCGATGACCGAGGCGGCTGCCGTGTTGACGATCTTGTAACGTCCGCGCGCGATCTCGCCGGTGGAATCCACGAGATCCGTGGTGCCGACGAACCAGCCCTCGGGGAGCGGGGCATACGCTGCGTCTCCCGCCAGGCGCGCGATGGTGTGCTCGGTCGGCAGATTCATATAGAAGTCTAGGGCGTCGTGGGTCTCGTCCGGCATGCCGTCCCTCCGATCTTTTCGATGCTCGGCTCGTTCGAGCCGTCGCCCGCGCGGTGTGACCCTCTTGTCATATCGGTTTGGTAGTCGCTGTCATCCTCTCGCCGCCGACACGGCCACCATCCGCAGGTACGCCGTGACGCTCTCGCCGGTTTCAGACCTCTCACGTCACGAGCACGGCATCTCGCAGCGCGAGGCGACGCGTGTCTTCGCGCGTATCGCTGCGCTGTCCTTCGGCGGTCCGGCCGGGCAGATCGCGGTGATGCACCGCATCCTCGTGGAGGAGAAGCGCTGGATCGGGGAGGGCCGGTTTCTCCATGCGCTGAATTTCTGCATGCTGCTGCCCGGCCCCGAGGCGCAGCAGTTGGCGACCTATGTCGGCTGGCTGCTGCACGGCACGCGCGGCGGGCTGATCGCGGGCGGGCTGTTCGTGCTGCCCGGCTTTCTGGCCATGCTCGGCCTCAGCTTCGTCTACGTCGCCTTCGGCCACGTGCCGCTCGTCACCGGATTGCTGTTTGGCCTGAAGGCGGCGGTGATCGCCATCGTGCTGCAGGCGGTGCTGCGCGTCGGGCGCCGCGCCCTGCGCACGCCCGCGGCCCGGGCCGTCGCCACCGCGGCGTTCCTCGCCATCTTCGTTCTCGCCGTCCCGTTTCCGGCGATCGTGCTGGGGGCCGGCCTCCTCGGCTTCCTCGCCTCGCGCATGGGGTGGTCTCTCTTCGCAGTGCCGCCCGGTCCTGCCGGTGCCGATGGCTTCGGCGACGCCGCTTCCGCCCTCGGCGCCGGATTGCACCGGGCCGGTCCGACTGAGCGGCGTGCGACCCTGCGGGTCTGCGCCGCCGTGGCCGCGATCTGGCTCGTGCCCGTCGTGCTCCTCGTGCTCTGGCTCGGGCGCGCCGACGTCTTCGCCGAGATCGCGCTGTTCTTCTCACAGATGGCCGTGGTCACCTTCGGCGGCGCCTACGCGGTGCTCGCCTATGTCGCCCAGCAGGCTGTGGAAGTGCATGGTTGGCTTCGCCCGGGCGAGATGCTGGACGGGCTGGGTCTGGCCGAGACGACGCCGGGGCCGCTGATCATGGTCACGCAGTTCGTCGGCTTTCTCGGCGCCTTCCGCCAGCCGGGAGGGCTCGACCCCTATCTCGCGGGCACGCTCGGCGCGGTGCTGACCACGTTCGTCACCTTCGCGCCCTGCTTCCTCTGGATCTTCGCCGGTGCGCCCTTCGTGGAGCGGCTGCGCGGCAACCGCTCGCTCGGCTTCGCCCTGGCGGCGATCTCCGCGGCCGTGGTCGGCGTCATCGCCAATCTCGGCCTCTGGTTCGCGCTCCATGCGCTCTTCCGGCAGACGGCGCCCGTCGACGTGGGATGGGTGCGCTTCGACATGCCGGTGCTCGCGAGCTTCGATCCGGCAGCCGCGGGGCTGACGGTTCTCGCCGTGCTGCTGCTCTTCGTCGGCCGGGTCGGCGTGCCCCTGCTGATCGCGCTCGCGGGCGCGGCGGGCGCGGCGTGGACGCTCGTTTGAGCGCTGGCCTCAATAAGACCAGGTGCGCGCCTTGCCGATGAGGAAGTCGCGGAACACCTTGAGCTTGGCGGCGTCTCGCAGCTGCTCGGGATAGCAGAGATACGTGTCGAAGGACGCGAGATCGAGGTCGGGCAGCACCTGGACGAGCTTGGTGTCCTTGTCGATCATGTAGTCCGGCAGCAGCGCCAACCCGATGCCGCGCTCGATGGCCGACTTCATCGCCATCAGGTTGTTGATCTGCAGGATCGACGGCCGGCTCTGGCCGTCGGGCAGGCCGGCGGTCTCCAGCGCGTTGAGGTTCTTCAGATAGTTCGGCGCGGGCTCGCCGAAGGTGATGATGCGGTGGCGCTCCAGGTCGTCGGTCGTCTCGGGCGTGCCGTAGCGCGCGAGATAGGCGGGCGCGGCGTAGACGTGGAGATGGACCGTGAAGAGGCGGCGCTGGATGAGATCGGGCTGCTGGGGCTGGCGCAGGCGGATGGCCGCGTCCGCCTTGCGCATGGTGAGGTCGATCTCCTCGTTGTCGAAGACGAGCTGCAGCTCCAGCTCGGGATAGAGCTCGAGAAACTCCTGCGCGCGCTGCGTCAGCCAGCCCGAGCCGAGGCCGACCGTGGTGGTGACGCGCAGCTTGCCGGTCGGCTTCTCGCGCGTCTCCGTCAGCTGCATGCGCACGTTTTCGAGGCGCTTCAGAACGTCCGACGCGGTTTGATAGAGAAGCTCGCCGGGCTCCGACAGAACAAGGCCGCGCGCATGCCGGTGGAAGAGCGGCGCGCCGATCTCCTGTTCCAGCGCGGCCACCTGCCGCGAGATTGCGGACTGGCTGAGGTTCAGGGCGTTGGCCGCGTGGGTGAAGGACCCGGCTTCGGCGGCTGCGTGGAAAATTCGCAGCTTGTCCCAGTCGAGCGCCATCAGTTTCGCTATGCCTCCCCCTCGATGCGTCTTGAGCCGACGCTTATTCCGCCGCCTGCTGCTGCTGATCGGTCTGCACGGCCATCGCGGTGAGCCAGCGCTCGGCCTCCAGCGCCGCCATGCAACCCAGCCCCGCCGCCGTCACCGCCTGACGGTAGACGTCGTCGGCGACGTCGCCGGCCGCGAACACGCCCTCGACCGAGGTCTTCGTGGTGCCCGGCTCGACCCAGAGATAGCCGCCGTCCTTCTGGCGCAGCTGGTCGCCGAAGACCTCAGTCGCCGGCGCATGGCCGATGGCGACGAACACGCCATGCGTGGCGTGCTCGGTGATCTCGCCGCTGGTGCGGTCGCGCAGGCGCACGCCC
The DNA here is from genome assembly GCF_014196835.1 of Aureimonas pseudogalii. Lineage (GTDB taxonomy): Bacteria > Pseudomonadota > Alphaproteobacteria > Rhizobiales > Rhizobiaceae > Aureimonas > Aureimonas pseudogalii. Next base: position 149,852 of record NZ_JACIEK010000001.1, on the reverse strand, counting down.
GTGACCGACTTCATCGGCTTCGTCGTGCCAGTGATCTCCGCGACCTCGGCGTTCCAGATCACGCGGACGTTGTGGCGCGCGAAGAGGCGGTTCTGCATGATGCGCTCGGCGCGGAACTCGGATCGGCGGTGAACCACCGTCACCGATTTGGCGATGTTGGAAAGGTAGAGCGCCTCCTCCACCGCCGTGTTGCCGCCGCCGACCACGACCACGTCCTTTCCGCGGTAGAAGAAGCCGTCGCAGGTGGCGCAGGCCGAGACGCCGAAGCCCTGGAACGCCGCCTCCGACTCGAGCCCGAGCCAGCGCGCCTGCGCGCCTGTGGCGACGATCACGGCGTCCGCCGTATAGACCGTGCCGCTGTCGCCCACGAAGCGGAAGGGACGGCGCGACAGGTCGGCCTCGACGATCAGGTCGGACGCCATCTCGGCGCCGACGTTCAGCGCCTGCTGCTTCATCTCTTCCATCAGGAACGGCCCGCCGATCGGATCGCGGTAGCCCGGATAGTTCTCGACGTCGGAGGTGATGGTGAGCTGGCCGCCCTCCTGCAGGCCGGCGACGAGCAACGGCTTCATCATGGCGCGCGCGGCATAGATCGCAGCCGTGTAACCGGCCGGGCCGGAGCCGATGACGAGGATTTCCGCGTGGCGCTGGGTCATGGATCGGACTCGCTGCTGGATCGGCTCCGCAGATGGCGCCGATCGCCTCTTTCTTCAATAGAGGAGGCGGTGGCGCCCTGACAACCGCGTCCGTTGCCGATCGGCAACACATGCACGGGTTTTCGATGCCGCGACCGGAGCGCCGGGGTGGACGCGCCACCGACCGCCCGTCTAGGTTCGCCTCCATCGAACTCTCGGACGAGAAAGGGGAGGCGCATGCACAGATCCGCACTGAACTCCCCCGCCGGCGCCCGTCGTCACGCCTCGATGCTGCGTCCCGCAGTCTGCATGGCAAAGGCCATTACCGTTTCGGCGTCAGCCCTGATCTGACCACCGACGGCCGCGCACGTCCCGAGAATCCGGCATCGATGATCCGGTTCTCTCCCGCGATACATCCGGCTCGCTGAGCCGACAGGAGAGGAGACGACGCGCCCGAAGGCCGTCGTCGCGACCCCCATGAGTGCTTCCCTTGAAACCGATCGCGGACAGGCGATTCGGAACGTCCTGCGTTTCACCGTTCGCAACTGGCGCTCGGAGAAGCGCCTCGTCGCCACCGTCGCCGGCGCGATCACCCTGGCGACGCTCGCCGACATCTTCATTCCCTTCTTCGCGGGACGACTGGTGGACGCGGTGACTGCCGGCACCGGCGAGCCCGGCGCGCTGCGGGCGGCGCTCACGGCGCTCCTTGCCATGGGCGCGCTCGGCCTCGCCTTTCTTGGCTTTCGCCACTGGGCGTGGGCCTCGGTGGTGCCGATGACGCTGCGCATCATGCAGCGCACGGCGGCCGGGGGCTTCGCGCGCGTCCAGCATTTCTCCGCCGACTGGCACGCCAACAGCTTCTCCGGCTCTGTGGTGCGTCAGATCACGCGGGGCATGTGGTCGCTCGATCTCCTGCACGACATCCTGCTGCTGGCGCTCTGGCCCTCCGCCGTTGTGCTCGTCGGCACGGTGTTGCTGCTCGCCGTGCAATGGCCGCTCATGGGTCTGGTGATGGCGGTGGGCGCGGCGCTCTATGTCGCCGCGACCGTCTGGCTCTCGGTCGCCTACGTGGCGCCGGCCTCGCGCGTCTCGAACCAGATGGACACGCGCGTCGGCGGCGTGCTGGCCGATGCGCTGGCCTGCAACGGCGTCGTCAAGGCCTTCGGTGCCGAGGCCCGCGAGGAGGCGCGGCTCGGCGAGGCGCTGGCCGAATGGAGCGGCGAGACGCGCCGCACCTGGATGCGCCACACCTATGCCGGCACGATCCAGACTGCGATCCTCTGGTTCATGCGCATCTCGATGGCGATCGCCGCGCTCTGGCTCTGGCATCGCGGTCAGGCGAGCCCAGGCGACGTCGCCTATCTCCTCACCACCTATTTCGTGGTGCACGGGTATCTGCGCGACATCGGCATGCACGTGAACAACTTCCAGCGCTCGGTGAACGAGATGGAGGAACTCGTCGATCTCCACGACGAGCGGCCGGACATCGTCGATGTGCCAAACGCCCCCGCCTTGCAGGTGGACCGCGGCGAAATCCGGTTCGAGGCGGTGCGCTTCCACTATGCCGGCCACGAGCGTCCGCTCTACGACGGGCTCGACGTGCACGTTCCCGCCGGCCAGCGCGTCGGTCTGGTGGGGCATTCCGGCTCGGGCAAGACCACCTTCGTGAAGCTGATCCAGCGGCTCCACGACGTCACCGACGGCGCGATCCGCATCGACGGCCAGCGGATCGACGCGGTGACGCAACGCTCGCTGCGGCGCTCGATCGCCATCGTGCCGCAGGAATCGATCCTCTTCCACCGCTCGCTGCGCGACAACATCGCCTATGCGCGGCCCGAGGCCAGCCGGGCGGAGATCGAACGGGCGGCGGAACTCGCCAGCGCCGCGGAGTTCATCGAGCGCCTGCCGATGGGCTACGAGACCACGGTCGGCGAGCGCGGCGTGAAGCTGTCGGGCGGCGAGCGGCAGCGCATCGCCCTGGCGCGGGCCTTCCTTGCCGACGCGCCGATTCTGGTGCTGGACGAGGCGACCTCGGCGCTCGATTCACATTCCGAACGCCTGATCCAGGCCGCGATGGAGACGCTGATGCAGGGCCGCACGGCGCTGGTGATTGCGCATCGACTGTCCACGGTGCGCGCGCTCGACCGCATCCTCGTCTTCGACCGCGGCCGCATCGCCGAAGACGGCGCGCCGGACGCGCTGATGCGTCGGTGGGGCGGGCTCTACCGGGGGATGACGGAGGAGCAGGGCGGCACCGCGCTTCTCGCCGACGGGTCGCAAGCCGGTACGCACTGACCCCCGCCGTTGCGCCGGTTTGCGACGGCGGGGAAATCTTCTAGAAGCACGGGGCGATGCGGGCGCCGAGGAGGGCGGCTCGCCCGCTCCGGCGCCTCGCGGGAGAGGGCGCCGCACGACAACCCGAGCCGCGGGGGCACGCCATCTTCCGAATCATTGCCCATATCACCGCGATCTTCGGCCTGATCCTCTCCGGCGCGATGCTCGTGCCCGCGCTTGTGGACATCGCCGACGCCAACCGCGACTGGGTGGTCTTCGTGGGATCGGGCACGGTGACGGCCGCGATCTGCTCGCTCATCGCGGCGGCCACGAGCGGCGAGCGGTTTCGGCCGACGCCGCGTCTCGGCTTCCTGCTCGTCACCAGCATCTGGACGAGCGCCTCGTTCATCGGCGCCTTGCCCTTCTACTTCGCCTCGATCGACCTCGGCTTCGCCGCCGCGTGGTTCGAATCGATGTCGGGGCTGACCACCACCGGCGCCACCGTCATCACCGGGCTGGACGCCCTGCCGCGCGGGCTACTGATGTGGCGCTCGCTCCTCAGCTTTCTCGGCGGCATCGGCATCGTCGGCATGGCGCTCCTCATCCTGCCCTCGCTGCGCGTCGGTGGTCTCGCGTTGTTCCAGCTCGAAAGCTCCGACCGCTCCGGCAAGCTTCTGCCCCGCGTCAACCAGCTCGCCGCCGGGATCACCGCCATCTATGCCGGCATGACCTTCGTCTGCGCCATCCTCTACTACGCGCTCGGCATGTCGCTCTTCGACGCGGTGAACCACGCGATGTCGACGCTGGCGACCGGCGGCTTCTCCACTCATGACGCGAGTCTCGGCTTCTTTCGCAGCGGACCGATCCTCATGGTCGCGACCATCTTCATGCTCCTGGGTGCGCTGCCCTTCGTGCTCTACGTCCGGCTTTTCCTGCCGCGCCGGTTCCAGCGCTGGCGCGATCCGCAGGTACCCCTGTTTCTCGGTATCACCTCCGTCCTCATCCTCGTGCTGGCGGCGCTGCGCATGGGGCTGAACGGCGTGCCGGCGGGCGAGGCGTTGCTGTCCTCGACCTTCAATCTCGTCTCGGTGATCACCACCACGGGCTTTGCCGCGGGCGACTATACGCTCTGGTCGAATGCCGCGATCGGGGTCTTCTTCCTCGCCATGTTCATCGGCGGCTGCGCGGGATCGACGTCGGGCGGCGTGAAGGTCAACCGCATCCTCATCCTCTACCAGCTCGTGCGGGCCGATTTCGAACGGGTCATCCGCCCGCACTCGGTGCGACGGCTGAAATACGGCCACGAGTACATTTCGCAGGAGGTGCTGCAGGGCGTCACCATCTTCATCTTCCTGTTCTTCCTCTCGCTGCTTCTCGGCACCACCGCCCTTTCGATCTGCGGCGTCGATCTTCTCACCGCCTTTTCCGCCTCGCTCACCGCGATCGGCAATGTCGGGCCGGGCTTCGGGCCGGTGGTCGGCCCCGCCGGAAACTTCTCGAGCCTGCCGGCACCGGCGCTCGCCATCCTGTCCTTCCTCATGCTGATGGGGCGGCTCGAGATCGTGACCGTGCTCGTCCTCTTCTCGCCCGGCTTCTGGAGGGACTGATGCGCATCGGGGTGATCAATCTCGACCGCGCCGCGGAGCGCTGGACCTTCATGGCAGATCAAGGCGCGCGCCTCGGCCTCGCCTTCGAGCGGGTGCGGGCCGTCCAGGCCGGCGAGATCGCCGAGGCCACCGCGCGACGGCTGAACGGGCGCTGGGAGCGGTCGCTCTCGCCGGCTGAACTCGGCTGCTTCCTCTCGCATCACGGCCTCTGGCGCGAGATCGCGGTGGGCACCGCGCCGGTCTGCGTGCTCGAAGACGACGCCGTGCTGTCGCGGCGCCTCGCAGAGGCGTTGCCGATGCTCGCCGCCTTCACCGAAGCCGAGTTCCTGAACCTCGAAAGCTTCGACCGTCGCCGCTTCGTCGCCCGCACCGCGCGGCCGCTCGGCGAAGGCCTCTCGGTGCGCCGTGTGTTCCGCGATAAGTCGGGCTCGGCCGCCTACCTCCTCTGGCCGGCCGGCGCCCGCAAACTGCTCCGCCGGGCCGAGCGCGGCGCGGCGCCGGTGGACGCCTTCCTGCACGGGCTTGCCGGCCTGAACGCGTGGCAGGCGGAGCCGGCGCTGGCGATCCAGGCGCATCTCTGGGCACGGCGGGGTCATGGCACCGCGATCGATCCGGGCACGTCGATCCAGGCGCCGCGCGAGCGCCTGCCGCTGACGCCGGAGAACGCGCACTTTCATAGGCGCCGGATCGCGACGCAGCTGAGGCTCGCCGGGCATCACCTGCGCCGCCTCGGGCCGGCCGTCTATCGGCGCACCGAACTCGACGAGCGCGACTTCCCCTGACGTTGGTTATCCCCGCGCCCACAGGCGCGCGTAGACCGCGTTGATCTCGGCTGCTTCTCGCGCCAGCGGAAAGTCCTGCCGCGCCTTTTGAGCGGCGGCGGTAGCCATGGCGGCGCGCCGATCGTCGTCGCCGAGATAGGGCTCGATCGCGGCTTTGAGGGCGTCGAGATCGCCGCGGGGAACGAGCGTTCCCGTTTCCGCCGTCACCACGTCCGGGAAGACGCCGACATCGGCTGCCACCGCCGGAACGCCCGACGCCATGGCTTCGAGTGGGGTGAGGCCGAAACCCTCCCAGCGCTGCGGGGCGACGAAGAGGTCGAGAGCCCGGTACCAGCGCTCGATGTCGCGGTGCTCGCCGACGAACCGGATGCGATCCTCGAGGCCGGCCGCTGTTATGCGTCCGCGCAGCTCGCGCTCGAACCCGGCATGCTCGGCCGTGGCGCGGCCGGCGATCAGCGCCTGCCAGCCGGGGTGGCGGGGGAGGAGCGCGATCATCGCATCGACGAAGAGATCGGTGCCCTTCTGATGCCGGACGCGGCCGAAGCAGCCGACCGCCCGCATGTTGGGATCGAGATCGAGCGCCTGTCGGGATGCCGCCCGGTCGGCGGAGGGGTGAAACCGCCCGAGGTCGATGCCGTGGGTGACGACCGTGTGCGGCACGTCGAGATAGGCGCCGCCCCGCGTGCTCGTGGCGATCACCGCGTCCATCCGCCCGATCAGCCAACGCGTGTACGCGGTATGGCGCCGCTGCGAGGCGGAGGTGAAGACCAGTCGCAGCGGCATGCGCAACACGTCTCGCAGGACGATGCCGGGCAGCATCTCGACGTTGCGGCGCGCGTGCCAGATGCGGAAGGGCTTGTTCGCCGGCCTTTGCCACAGCTTCGGGACGTCGCGCAGCCGAAGCTTCGGCAGATGCGCGGGCAGGCCGGGGCCGGCGGCAAGGATGCCGAGCGACTTGGCCTGTTCGGGCACGAGCTGCACGATCGTCGAGGTGACGCCGGACAGGCGCCGCTTGAAGTTCGGCGCGATGACGAGGATGTCGCGGAGAGGGTGTTTTTCGGACAATGAAACCGTCACGCCGTCCGCGAGGCCGGAAGGAGATCCGTTCCCTCATAGACGTCGGTCAGGGCCAGCGAGATCGGGCCGCCCTCGATGTTCAAAGACAGTTCGCCGGCGAGTATGTCATCCTGTTGAGCGAACCGACCGTCCTCGCTTCGCAGCCAGACGCTGACGCGCGGCTCGGACTGAGAAATGCACACATATTGACGGATGGTCGGCACGCCTTCGTAATCCCGCAGCTTGCGTGTCTGATCGTACCAGCCTGTCGACTGGGATAGCACTTCGAACACGATCCGAGGCTCACTCGCATCGTGGGCGGAAGGATCGAAGCGCCCGCAGTCGATGGTGACGTCGGGGTAGCGGACATTGCCAGTCGCTGGAATGGGGATCCGAAGGTCGGAGCCGACAGGACGACATGAGGACGCTCTCAACAGAGGACGCAGTGCGACGATCAGATTCGCGGCGATGAGCGCGTGGGCCTGCGTGCCGCCGGCCATCATCGTCGCGCGCCCTTCAACCAGTTCCCAGCGTCGCTCCTGATGGCTCTCCCAGGCCAGGAAGTCGGGCAGGCTCCAGATCTCGGCGCGTGCCTCGCTCATCGCCGTCCTTTCAGATCCAGCGCAGTTCCAGGATCTCGTAGGAGCGCGCGCCGCCGGGGGCGGCCACTTCCACCGTGTCGCCCTCGCCTTTTCCGATGAGGGCGCGGGCGATGGGCGAGGAGATCGAGATGCGGCCCTTCTTGGGGTCGGCTTCCTGGTCGCCGACGATCTGGTAGACCCGCTCTTCCTCGGTGTCCTCGTCCACCAGCTTGACGGTGGCCCCGAACTTCACCTTCTCGCCCGACAGCTTGGAGACGTCGATCACCTCGGCGCGCGCCGTCAGATCCTCAAGCTCGCCGATGCGACCCTCGTTGAGGCTCTGAGCTTCCTTTGCCGAATGATACTCGGCGTTCTCCGAAAGGTCGCCATGGGCGCGCGCTTCGGAGATCGCCGTGATGATCCGGGGGCGCTCCTCCTGCTGGCGGCGACGAAGCTCCTCCTTCAAGGTTTCGAACCCGCCGACCGTCATCGGGACCTTTTCCATGTCCACAACCCCTGCTGCTGGCGCCCGACCGATGCCGGGCACGGATTTTTCGGACCGGCCCCGCCGGACGCATAAGCGGCCGGTTCCGCACCGAGGGGAACCGGCCGATCAATTCGAGAGAGACCGCGACCCCGGACAAGCCGGGACGGACTCAGGCGGTCAGAAAGTAAGACTGAAGCGAGCGCACTTCAAGGCTGCCGGCCTTCAGCGCCCCGATCGCCTCGGCCGCGGCCTTCATTCCGGCGAGCGTCGTGTAGTAAGGCACCTTGTGCATCAGCGCCGCGCGGCGCAGCGAGCGCGAGTCGGACAGCGCCTTGGCGCCCTCCGTCGTGTTCAAGACGATCTGCACCTGCCGGTTGCGGATGGCGTCCTCGATGTGCGGGCGCCCTTCCAGAACCTTGTTCACCTTGTCGGCGTGGACGCCGTTCTCGGCGAGGAAGCGCTGCGTGCCCTCGGTGGCGCTGACGCGGAAGCCGAGCTCGACCATGCGGCGCACGGCGGCCAGCATGCCCTGCTTGTCGGCGTCGCGCACCGAGACGAAGAGCGTGCCCTCGCGCGGCAGGTCCACCGAGGCGCCGAGCTGCGACTTGGCGAAGGCCAGCGCGAAGTCGGTGTCGAGACCCATGACCTCGCCGGTGGAGCGCATCTCCGGCCCGAGCAGCGTGTCGACGCCGGGGAAGCGCGCGAAGGGGAAGACCGCCTCCTTCACCGCGATGTGCTTGAGGTTCTTCACGTCCGGCTTGCCGCCATAGGCCGCGAAGGCGGCTTCCAGCGTCTCGCCGGCCATGATGCGCGCCGCCACCTTGGCGATGGGCGAGCCCACCGTCTTGGCGACGAAGGGCACGGTGCGCGAAGCTCGCGGGTTCACCTCCAGCACGTAGATGTCCTCGCCCTTGATGGCGAACTGGACGTTCATCAGGCCGCCGACCTTCAGGGCCAGCGCCATGTCGCGGGTCTGGCGCTCCAGCTCGTCGGTGATCGCCCGCGAGAGGGAATGGACGGGCAGGGAGCAGGCCGAGTCGCCCGAATGGATGCCGGCCTCCTCGATATGCTCCATGATGCCGGCGACGAACGTGTCGGTGCCGTCGCAGAGACAGTCGACGTCCACCTCGATCGCGTCCGACAGGTAGCTGTCGATCAGCACCGGCGACTTGCCGGAGACGACGACCGCCTCCTTCATGTAGCGCGCGAACTGGGCGTCGCCGCGCACGATCTCCATGGCTCGGCCGCCGAGCACGTAGGAGGGGCGGATCACCACGGGATAGCCGATGCGTTCGACGATGACGCGCGCTTCCTCCACCGAGCGGGCGATGCCGTTGTTGGGCTGGCGCAGGTTGAGGTCGTGCAGGAGCTGCTGGAACCGGTCGCGGTCCTCGGCGAGATCGATCGCGTCGGGCGACGTGCCGAGGATCGGGATGCCCGCCTGCTCCAGCGCGTTGGCGAGCTTCAGCGGCGTCTGGCCGCCGAACTGCACGATGACGCCGTGCAGCGTGCCGCGCGACTTCTCGACCCGCAGGATCTCGAGCACGTCCTCGCCGGTCAGCGGCTCGAAATAGAGCCGGTCGGACGTGTCGTAGTCGGTGGAGACGGTCTCGGGATTGCAGTTGACCATGATGGCCTCGAGCCCGGCATCCTTCAGCGCGAAGGCGGCATGGCAGCAGCAATAGTCGAATTCGATGCCCTGGCCGATCCGGTTGGGGCCGCCGCCGAGGATGACGACCTTCTTGGCATCGGAAACCTCGGCCTCGGAGCGAACGGCGCCGGCGAAGGGGCGCTCGTAGGTCGAGTACATGTAGGGCGTCGGCGAGCGGAACTCGGCGGCGCAGGTGTCGATGCGCTTGAACACGGGATGGACGTCGAGCGATTCGCGCAGCGCCGCGACCTCGGCCTCCTCCCGGCCCGCGAGCTTGGCGAGGCGCGCGTCGGAGAAGCCGGCGCTCTTCAGGAAGCGCAGGTTCTCGGCGTCCTGCGGCAGCCCGTGCTCCTTCACGCGGGTCTCGAGATCGACGATCGCCTGGAACCGGTCGATGAACCACGGGTCGATCTTGCAGGCGCGGTGCACCTGCTCCTTCGTGGCGCCCTCTCGCAGCGCCTGCGCCACCATGCGCAGGCGATCGGGTGTCGGCACGCCGAGCGCGGCGCGGATGGCGTTCTTGTCGTCGCCCTCGCCGAGGCCAGGGATGACGATCTCGTCGAGCCCGTCGAGGCCGGTCTCCAGGCCGCGCAGCGCCTTCTGCAACGATTCCTCGAAGGTGCGCCCGATCGCCATGACCTCGCCGACCGACTTCATCGCGGTGGTCAGCGTCGGCTCGGCGCCGGGGAACTTCTCGAAGGCGAAACGCGGGATCTTGGTGACGACGTAGTCGATCGAGGGCTCGAACGAGGCCGGCGTCGCGCCGCCGGTGATGTCGTTCTTCAGTTCGTCCAGCGTGTAGCCGACGGCGAGCTTGGCGGCGATCTTGGCGATCGGGAAGCCGGTGGCCTTCGAGGCCAGCGCCGAGGAGCGCGACACCCGCGGGTTCATCTCGATGACGACGAGCCGGCCGTTCTCGGGATTGACGGCGAACTGCACGTTGGAGCCGCCGGTCTCGACGCCGATCTCGCGCAGCACCGCGATCGAGGCGTTGCGCATCACCTGGTATTCCTTGTCGCTCAGGGTGAGCGCCGGCGCGACGGTGATGCTGTCGCCGGTGTGGACGCCCATCGGATCGATGTTCTCGATCGAGCAGATGATGATGCAATTGTCGGCGCGGTCGCGCACGACCTCCATCTCGTACTCCTTCCAGCCGAGCACGGATTCCTCGATGAGCACCTCCGTGGTCGGCGAGGCGTCGAGGCCGCCCTCGATGATCTCGAAGAATTCCGAGCGGTTGTAGGCGATGCCGCCGCCGGTGCCGCCCATGGTGAAGGAGGGGCGGATGATGGCGGGCAGACCGACATGCTCCAGCGCCTCGGCCGCCGCGCCCATGGCGCGTGCCATGTAGCGCTGCTTGCGGTCGGTCTCGCCGAGGTTCCATTCCTGCTCCAGCCGGGCGAGCGCGGCGTCGCGCTCCTCGCCGGCCTGCGTCTCGCGAATCGCGCCCGCGCGCTTCTCTTCGTGCGCGGCCTTGTCGGTGTGCTTGGCCTCGGTGGCGTTGGCGAGATAGGATTTCGGCGTCTCGAGCCCGATGCGGGTCATCGCCTCGCGGAAGAGGGCGCGGTCCTCGGCCATGTCGATGGCAGCGGCGTCGGCGCCGATCATCTCGACATTGTATTTGTCGAGGACGCCCATGCGCTTCAGCGACAGGGCTGTGTTGAGCGCGGTCTGGCCGCCCATCGTCGGCAGGATCGCGTCGGGGCGCTCCTTGGCGATAATTTTGGCGACGACCTCGGGCGTGATCGGCTCGATATAGGTGGCGTCGGCCAGATCGGGATCGGTCATGATCGTCGCCGGATTGGAATTGACGAGGACGATCCGGTAGCCCTCGTCGCGCAGCGCCTTGCAGGCCTGCGTTCCCGAATAGTCGAACTCGCAGGCCTGGCCGATGATGATCGGACCCGCGCCGATGATGAGGATCGTCTTCAGGTCGTCGCGTTTCGGCATCGGGGCATCCGTTCGTTCGTGCGCGCAGGCACCCCGGCCGCGCGGGCGGTCGGAGTTCGGTCAGGCAAATCTCAGGCTAAGGCCGGCTTATAGGCAAAGCCAGCCCGCAGCGAAAGGGTGAAGCGATGGGCGCGGCCCGCCCGAGGCCAATTAATCGGCGTCGCCCGGCGCGCGTGGCGCGTCGATCTCGGCGAAGCTGCGGGGCAGGGGGCGGCCGTCATAGTGCTCGACGCCGAGCGACAGCGCGAGGCAGGCGAGCTCGACGCTCTTCGGGATCTCGACGCGCTTTCCGTCGCGGTCCCCCTTCTCGTAATACTGGATGACGCGCTTCTTCAGACCCAGCCGGTCGGCGGCGTCCTTCTGCTTGAGGCCAAGTGCCCGCCGCCACTGGCGAAAGCGCTCCGAATCCATTCCCGGCAGTTCGACCCGCATCCGAAGGCCCTTTCTTCAGCTTCGCGAAACCCTTCGCACGCACGCTCGTCTAGGCGCGACGACGAGTTGCTCGTAAGCGTCGGTCGGGTCGCAGGCAATCGATAAATGCACGAAGTGCGCCTTCGAGACCTTGAAGACGTGCACAAAGTGCGCATTTCATAGTTCATGAGCGGCCGTCGATCGGCTTCCGCCCGGCGGGATCCATCGTCATCCGGGCCGGGATCATATTCAAGCAGGAGAGTTTCGACATGCTGGCCGACATCATCATCGCCCGCTCCAACTATGGCGGCGACCGCGGGCGGGACGACCTTCATCGTCATGCCACCTTCAGCTGCGGATTGCGCAATCGCATGCGCCGACTGTTCCGGATGCTGCGTCTCGCATGACAGCCCGAACAGGCGGGGCGGACGTACCGTTCCCGAACGAATGAAGGCGCCGGATCACCCGGCGCCTTCATTCGTTTCAAGCCTTCGAAATCGACCGGCTCAGGCGGCGGTCTGCGTCCGGTGATCGTCGATCATGCGGAAGAAGCGCTCGAAGAGGTAGTGCGAGTCCTGCGGGCCGGGCGAGGCCTCCGGGTGGTGCTGCACCGAGAAGACCGGCTGGTTCTTCAGACGAAGGCCGCAATTGGTGCCGTCGAAGAGCGAGACGTGGGTCTGCTCCACCGTCTCGGGCAGCGAGGCCGCATCCACCGCGAAGCCGTGGTTCATCGAGACGATCTCGACCTTGCCGGTGGTGAAGTCCTTCACCGGATGGTTCGCGCCGTGATGACCCTGATGCATCTTCTCGGTCTTGCCGCCCAGCGCCAGCGCCAGAAGCTGATGGCCGAGGCAGATGCCGAACATCGGAATGCCCGTCTTCGACAGCTCTCGGATCACCGGCACCGCGTATTGCCCGGTCGCCGCCGGGTCGCCGGGGCCGTTCGACAGGAAGATGCCGTCGGGCGAATGCTTGAGGATCTCGTCGGCCCCGGCCGTCGCGGGCACCACCACGACCTCGGCGCCCTGGCCGGACATCAGCCGCAGGATGTTGCGCTTGGAGCCGTAGTCGATGGCGACGATGCGATAGCGCGGCGCGGCGCCGGCGGCATAGCCTTCGTTCCAGGCCCACGGACCTTCCGTCCAGACCTCGGTGCGCGAGGACACCGCGTCCTTGGCGAGATCCATGCCTTCGAGGCCCGACCAGCCGCGCGCCTTCGCCTTCAGGGCCTCGACGTCGAAGACGCCGTCGGGCGCATGGGCGATCACGGCGTTCGGCATGCCCTTCTCGCGGATGAGGACGGTGAGGGCCCGCGTGTCGATCCCCGAGAGCGCCACCACGCCGCGCGCCTTCAGCCAGGCGTCGAGGCCGCCGGCCGAGCGGTAGTTCGAAGGCGCCGAGACTTCGGCCCGGAAGATCGCGCCGACCGCGCCGATGCTGTTGGCGGGAACGAGGTCTTCGATGTCCTCGTCGTTGGCGCCGACATTGCCGATATGGGGAAAGGTGAAGGTGACGATCTGCCGAGCGTAGGAGGGATCCGTCAGGATTTCCTGGTAGCCGGTGAGCGAGGTGTTGAAGCAGACCTCGCCGAGCGCCTCGCCCACGGCGCCGATGCCGTCGCCCTCGATCACCGTTCCGTCCGCGAGCACCAGGAGGGCAGTCGGTTTGCGCTGCGTCCAGCTCTCGCTCATGTTCGTCACTCCGTTCGGGATCCATCGGGGCGCGCACGGGCCATGAGGCGGCCGAGCCCTACCGGAGCGTTCCTATCGCCCCAACCGAACCGACGCGCAACCCCTCCTCGCCGATGACAGCCATGCACAGGCGCGTTGGGCTGCGATCTTGCAATGTGGTTTCCGGATCCTTAATCAATTCGTCACATTCGGCCGCCTGGGCCGGGACGGCGGGTGACCCTGCCAAGATCCAGACCCTCAGGCTTTCCGGCGTTTCGGACAGGATCGAACAGCGACATGCGTCGAGGGAGCACGGGCGAGGCGGCGACCTCCCGCGTTCCGGCCATCCACTTCCCCATAAGTTTCGTCGGCTAGGCTCTTCGATGCCCGTCAAGGGCAGCGAAGCGCGATGTCGACCCTCGCAGCCGAAGGCGCGGGGGAAAACCCAACAGGACCCCATCTCATGCGCGACGAGATCGCAGCGGCTCTGCAGGCCGCCAAGGCGGGCGACGACAAGCGCCGCATCGGCACCCTGCGGCTCATCACGGCGACGCTGCGCGACCGCGACGAGGCGCAGCGTGCGAGCGGCCGGCCGTGCCTCGGCGACCCCGAGATCGCCGACATGCTCGCTCGGATGATCGCGCAGCGCGAATGCGCGGCGCAGCGTCTGGCGGCCGCGGGAGACCTTGCGGAAGCGGACGGCGAGAAAGCCGAGATCGCCGTCATCGCCGAGTTCCTGCCGCGGTCGGTCTCGCCCGGCGAACTCGAGCGCGTGTGCCGCGAGGCCGTGACGGAGACGGGCTCGAAGGGGCTGCGCGACGTCGGCCGCTGCATGAACGCGCTGAAGGCGCGCTATCACGACCAGATCAACCTGACGCAGGCTTCCAGCCTCGTGCGCGGCCTGCTCCGCTAGGGCCGAAAGCGCTGCCGGTCGAGGCCGGTCAGCCCGCCTTTTCGGAAAGCTCGCGCGCCGCCGCCTCGTGATAGCGGATGACCTCGCGCACCACGAAGGCCAGGTACTTCTCCGCGAAATCCGGGTCGAGCTGCGCCGTCGAGGCGAGTTCGCGCAGGCGCGCCACCTGCCGCGTCTCGCGGGCGGGGTCGGCCGGCGGCAGCTTGTGCTCGGCCTTCAGCACGCCGACGCGCTGCGTGCAACGGAAGCGCTCCGCCAGCATGTGGATGATCGCCGCGTCGATATTGTCGATCGAGTCGCGAAGGTTCTTCAACTCGGGCAGGACGGGGGGGCTCTGATCCATGGGGCGACTTCGAAGGCTGCTTCGGATGACGTCTCGATAAGCGTTCGCGCCCGGCGGGTCAAAGCCGCATGGCGCCTCAGGCACCGGGTTCGCCGTCCCAATAGTCCAGTTCGCTCGCCGGGCGTCCGACGAAACGAAAGCTGCGCCCTGTCGAATCCCGGGCATGGGCCTGGAACTTGCCGCTGTCGGGATACTGGACGATGTCGGCGGCCGCGCTGTTCGACAGGCTGAGATAGCGCAGCGGCGTCTCGCCGGTGTTGCGGATCTGGTGCGCCGTCTCCGTCCCGCCGGCCGGCGCCCCCAGCACGTCGCCGGCTTTGATCGGATGTTCGCTCGCGCCGAACCTGTAGATCCCCGTGCCCTCCAGAATCACGAAGACCTCGTCTTCGGCGAGGTGGTTGTGAAAGGGGCAGCCGCTCTTGCCCGGCGGGACCTCGCTGTAGGACACGCCGAGCTTGGTGATGCCGAGGCGTGAGGTGATGGAAACGTCCCGGGATCGGTACAGCGTTCCCTGCTGCATCTCTTCGAGCGGCAGGTCGGCTGGATGGACGATGGGGATCACGGCGCTGGCCCTTCCGGTGTCGCCCTGCACGCGTGATGGCGGGCCTGTGGATAGGAGTGGATAAGACACCCGCAGGTGCCTCTCGCGCAAATAGGGTTGGCATTCGCCCGTCCGCGCGACGATATCCGTTTCATGCGGTTTTCACCCTCCTTCCTCGACGAAATCCGCGCGCGCGTCCCGATCTCCGACGTGATCGGGCGCCGCGTCACGTGGGACCGGCGCAAGACGCAGGCCTCGCGCGGCGACTGGTGGGCCTGCTGCCCGTTCCACGGCGAAAAGTCGCCCTCCTTCCACTGCGAGGACGCCAAGGGCCGCTACCACTGCTTCGGCTGCGGCGTCTCGGGCGACCATTTCCGGTTCCTCACCGAACTCGAGGGCATGAGCTTTCCCGAGGCGGTGGAGCGCATGGCGGCGGAGGCCGGCGTGCCGATGCCCGCGCGGGACGCCGAGGCCGAGAGGCGCGATGAGGCGAGAGCTACCATTCTCGACGCGCTGCGCATCGCCTCCGACTTCTTCCGCCAGTCGTTGCAGGAGGTGGAGGGCGCGAAGGCGCGCGCCTACCTGCGCGATCGCGGGCTCAACTCCGCCGTCCAGAAGCAGTTCGCGATCGGCTACGCGCCCGAGAGCCGCAACCGGCTGAAGGAGTTCCTGGCCGCCAAGGGCGTCGGCAAGGCCGAGGTCGAAGCCGCCGGGCTGGTGGTGCACGGCGAGGGGATCGCCGTCTCCTACGACCGGTTCCGCGACCGCGTGATGTTCCCGATCCTCGATGGGCGCGAGCAGCCCATCGCCTTCGGCGGCCGGGCGCTCTCGTCCGACGTCTCGGCGAAATATCTGAACTCGCCGGAGACCGAGGTCTTCCACAAGGGCAACGTCCTCTTCAACATCGCCTCGGCCCGGCGCGCCGCGAAGGCCACGGGCACGCTCGTGGTCGCCGAAGGCTACATGGACGTCGTCGCCCTGCATCAGGCAGGCTTCGAGCATGCCGTGGCGCCGCTCGGCACCGCGCTCACCGACCGCCAGCTCGAGCTTCTCTGGCGCACCGTGCCCGAGCCGATCCTCTGCTTCGACGGCGACGCCGCCGGCCTGAAGGCCGCCAACCGGGCGGCGGACGTCGCGCTGCCGCTGCTCAAGCCCGGCCGCTCGCTGCGCTTCGCGCTGCTGCCCGACGGCGCCGATCCCGACGATCTCATCCGCGCGCAAGGGGCCGAGGTGATGCGCGGCGTCCTGTCGAAGGCTCGCCCGCTCGCCGACCTCCTGTGGATGCGCGAGACGGCATCGGGCAGCTTCGACACGCCGGAGCGACGCGCGGAACTGGAGCAGCGGCTGAAGACGCTGGTGCGCGGCATCGGCGACGAGAGCGTTCGGCGCCACTACCAGCAGGACGTCGACGAGCGCCTGCGGGCCTTCTTCGGCCCCGGCCCCGGCCCCTCCGCGCGCGGACGAGGCGGCTATGGCGGGGGCGGCGGTGGCGGGGCGGGGCGCGGCGATGGCTATTCGCGGCCCGGCGGCGGCGAGGGCGGCCGGCGCTTCGAGCCGGGGAGCCGCGGACCGCAGGCAGGCCGCGGCGCGCAGGCCGGCGCCCGTCGCTCGGCGGTCTCCGACCGGCTGGTCCGCTCCTCGATGATGCGCGCGGCGGGTTCGAGCGCGGCGCCGCTGCGCGAGGTCACGATCGTCGTCGGCTTCGTCAACCACCCGCTGCTGCTGCGCGAAGCCTTCGACTATCTCGCCGATCTCGAACTGGAGAGCGTCGAGCTGGAACGGCTTCGCTCGACGGTGATGGACGTCTATGCCGACCAGCTTCCCCACACCCGCGACGAGATCCTCGGCGCGCTCGACCGTCGGGGTCTGCTGGCTTCCTTCGAGGGCTTCGAGACCCAGCTTCGTCTCGTGCGGCAATGGACCGTTCTGCCGGATGCCGCGCTCGAAGACGCGCGCGAAGCGGTGCGCCAAGCGCTGCACTTGCAGCATCGTGCGCGCTCCCTACATAGAGAACTCCGAATGGCCGAAGAGGCTTTGGGAACGGAAGCCGACGAACTGGCTTATCTCCAGGTGCTGGAGATCAAACGCGAAATCGAAAACATTGCGGGAACCGAGGCCCTGATCGACGGGTTCGGCATCCTGTCGGGCAGGCCGGCGAAGGGCATCTGACGGCAGCCAAAAGTTGCCGGTCGCAACTTCGACGTGCGCCTCGCAGGCCTATTGCGGCGAGAAGAGGGCTTAAACCCTTGACTTGCCGACGTGAAATGAGAAACACGGACCTCAGGTGGTCCGGCGTCGGAAGTACAGAAACCGTTGCCCGCGTCGAGGGTGTAAATCAAATCAGGCCGGGAGCGGCGCTCGACCTTTCGATTCATGGTTAAGCGATCATTCACGGCTGAGGTCTATTGACGGAGCGTGCGGCCTGACGATTCGGGTCCTGTCCGTTCTCGGACCGCGCGAACTGGAGACGAATGCGCATGGCGACGAAGGTCAAGGAAGGCGAGGCGGCCGTCGAAGAGCGTCAGGAGACGCCTGACAGTCCTCTGCTGGACCTGTCGGACGATGCCGTCAAGAAGATGATCAAGGCCGCCAAGAAGCGCGGCTTCGTCAGCATGGACAAGCTCAACTCGGTTCTCTCGGCCGAGGACGTGACCTCGGAGCAGATCGAGGATCTGATGGCCATGTTGAACGACATGGGCATCAACGTCGTCGAGGACGAGGAGGCCGAGGACGGCGAGGAGAAGGAGGCCGAGGAATCGGGCTCCACCGAAGTCGCCGAGGCGACCACGGGTGCCGTGGCCACGACCACCAAGAAGGAAGCGGCAGACCGCACCGACGACCCCGTCCGCATGTATTTGCGCGAGATGGGTTCGGTCGAGCTGCTGTCGCGCGAGGGCGAGATCGCCATCGCCAAGCGCATTGAGGCCGGCCGCGAGACGATGATCGCGGGCCTCTGCGAGAGCCCGCTGACCTTCCAGGCCATCATCATCTGGCGCGAGGAGCTGAACGAGGGCAACATCATGCTCCGCGAGGTCGTCGACCTCGAGGCGACCTATGCCGGACCGGAAGCGAAGCTTCCCGCGGCGCCCGTCGTTCCCGGCGAGGGTGCGCCGGGCGTTCCCGGCGTCAACGGCCGGCCGGACGGCGAGTTGCGCCCCGGTGAGGACGACGACGACGATGAGGACGACATGGAGAATTCCCTGTCGCTCGCCGCGATGGAGGCCGAGATCCGGCCGAAGGTCATGGAGATCTTCGACACGATCGCCGACAACTACAAGCGTCTGCGCAAGCTGCAGGACCAGCAGGTCGAGAACCGGCTCGCGGCCACCGGCACCCTGTCGCAGAGCCAGGAGCGCTCCTACAAGAAGCTGAAGGACGACCTCATCACCGCGGTGAAGGGGCTGTCGCTCAACCAGAATCGCATCGACGCGCTCGTCGCGCAACTCTACGACATCAACAAGCGGCTCGTCGGCAACGAGGGCAAGCTGCTGCGCCTGGCCGAGAGCTACGGCGTGAAGCGCGACGAGTTCCTCCGCAGCTACCAGGGCTCCGAGCTCGACCCGAACTGGACGCAGTCGATCGCCAATCTGGCCGGCAAGGGCTGGCTGAAGTTCGTCCAGAGCGAGAAGGACGGGATCAAGAACCTTCGGCAGGAGATCCAGAACCTAGCGACCGAGACGGGGCTGGAGATTACCGAGTTCCGCCGCATCGTCCACATGGTGCAGAAGGGCGAGCGCGAGGCCCGGCAGGCCAAGAAGGAAATGGTCGAGGCGAACCTGCGCCTCGTCATCTCCATCGCCAAGAAGTACACGAACCGCGGCCTGCAGTTCCTGGATCTCATCCAGGAGGGCAACATCGGCCTGATGAAGGCCGTGGACAAGTTCGAGTACCGCCGCGGCTACAAGTTCTCGACCTACGCCACGTGGTGGATCCGTCAGGCGATCACCCGCTCGATCGCCGATCAGGCCCGCACGATCCGCATTCCCGTGCACATGATCGAGACGATCAACAAGATCGTGCGGACCTCGCGCCAGATGCTGCACGAGATCGGCCGCGAGCCGACCCCGGAAGAGCTGGCCGAGAAACTGGCCATGCCGCTGGAGAAGGTGCGCAAGGTCCTGAAGATCGCCAAGGAGCCGATCTCGCTCGAAACCCCGGTGGGCGACGAGGAGGATTCGCATCTCGGCGACTTCATCGAGGACAAGAACGCGATCCTGCCGATCGACGCGGCGATCCAGGCGAACCTGCGCGAGACGACGACGCGGGTGCTGGCCTCGCTGACGCCGCGCGAGGAGCGCGTGCTGCGCATGCGCTTCGGTATCGGCATGAACACCGACCACACGCTCGAAGAGGTCGGCCAGCAGTTCTCGGTGACGCGCGAGCGCATCCGGCAGATCGAGGCGAAGGCGCTGCGCAAGCTGAAGCACCCCTCGCGTTCGAGGAAGCTGCGCAGCTTCCTCGACAGCTGAGGACGACGGAGCGCACGGTCGCGTCGATGCGGCCGAGTTCGACGATCATACGAAAGGGCGGTCCATCGGGCCGCCCTTTCGCGTTGTCCGCCGTCTGACGGTTTCCTGAACGGATTGGTCCGGCACCGTTCATCTGCCGGGAGGCAGAACTCTCTCCATCGACATCTCGTCGCGAGGAGATCTGCCATGCTCACCACCTTCGTTCGAACCCTGCTCGTCGCCGCATCGCTCGCTGCCGGAGGCGTCGGCATCGCCGAGGCCGCGGGTCCGAGGACCGGCCCGGACATCGTCTTCGTCGATCACCATCGTGACCGCGACCACGGCGATCGTTGGGGCGGGCGTGGCGAGGGCCGCTGGGACCGAGGAGACCGTCGCCACGGCTTCGTGGGCCGTGACCTCTGTTCGCCTCGTCACGCCCTACGCAAGGCGGCACGCATCGGCGTGCGCGGCGGCGACATCGTGCGCGACGGCCGACGCGCGGTGGTGGTCGCCGGGTTCAAACGCGGCCATCCGATCCTCGTGCGGTTCGCACAGGAGCGCGGATGCCCCTTCATCGGCGTGCGCTGACGCCGCCATCGCCCGGAAACGATAAGACCCCAGAGGCGGACGCCTCCGGGGTCTCTTGCTTTAATCGATGCCCGGTTGTTACGGCGTGATCTCGAAGACAATCCGCACCTGCGCGGTCACGGCGTTCTCGCCGACCGACACCGGCACCTTGTCCATGGGCGCGGCCATGCGCAACTCGGCCATCGGCATCGGCGGCGGGGGGAGGGCGGACGAGCCGCCGTCCTCGATCGTCACGATCCGCCCGAGCTTCACGCCGGCGGCCTCCGCCAGCGCGGCGGCGCTGTCGCGCGCCTTGCGCACGGCCTCGCGGCGCGCCTCGTCGCTGGCGGCCGCCACGTTCTCGATCTGGAAATCGATGGAGCCGCCCTCGTTGACGCCGAGCTGCACGGCCTTGTCGAGCACTTCGCCGATGCGCGCGAGATCGCGCATGCGCACCGTCAGCGTGTTGCGAACCTCGTAGCCCGTCAGCGTCGGCGGAGCCTGCGTGCCGTCGGGACGGTTGTCGTAACGGTATTGCGGCGCGATCTGGAAACCGCTCGTCTGCAGATCGCGCGCCTCGACGCCGAGCGCGGGCATCGCGTTCGTGACGGCGTTCATCGCCTCGTTGGCGGACTTGAGCGCCTCGGCTGCGGTCTCGGCGCTGCGCAGCACGGTGAGCCGCGTGATCGCCAGATCCGGCGCCCGGCTGGCCTGGCCCTCGCCGGTCACGCTGATGCGCGCGGGCATGGGCGCAGGCGCCTGCTGTGCGAGGGCGGGAGGCGCGACGCTGGCGGCGGCGCAGACGAGAAGGGCGAGCAGGCGGGGACGCATGAGCAACTTTCGAAATGATTCGGCGAGTTAGCTCGTCGCACGCGAATGCGGCGGAAGCTCGAAAGCGCGGCCCAGGATCGCGCCCGAGCGGCACGGCTTTACATGAACGCCGTCTCGATCCGACGATCGCTCCATGCGTCAATGCCGCTCACGGCCACGTCATGGACGAAGCGCGGACTGCACCAGCCCATCGGCTCCGGACCCGCCCGCGGACGACCATCGCGGCGAGGGCCCTTGCGTCGAACCCTTCGTGAACGAGCCGCCGCGTCCGACGCCGCACCGATCGACATCGTCGCTTCCCGGGGGAGTGGTAGGCCCGGCAGGACTCGAACCTGCAACCAAGCGGTTATGAGCCGCCGGCTCTAACCATTGAGCTACAGGCCCCCGTGGGAACCGTAGCCCTAGCTCAATCGCCGGCTGGTCTCAAGACGGCGCGGCCGTTTCAATAGCGCTTGGCGCAGGCGGGCGGTGTCAGCCCAGCAGCTCGGCCTCGCTGACGCGGAAGTGCTGCGCCAGCGCCCGCACCACCTTCGGCGGCACCTGCACGCGGCCGTTCTCGATCGCCTGGATGAGAGAGGCGGGCAGGCGGGTGGAGGCCGCGACCTGATCCACGCTGTGCCCGTCGGCGATGCGCAGGCGCACGACATTGTCGGTGAGGCTCAATCCGCTCGCTCCCTTCCTCTCGGCAATCTCCCGCGATGTGACGAGGCGGGGGATGCTTTGCAAGGGCCCCCGGCTTCTCAGGCAACCTGCCGTTTGAAGTGGACAAACGCGGTCGGGAATCCTATGGCGCACGAATGGTCGATCCGTTCGTGATCCGCGGCAGGATTGCCGGGTCGGCGCTTTCAGCGAAAGGCGACCGTCGCCATGGCTTCATGCTTGCCCCGGCCCTCGTGGTCTGAAACCGCCCGCCCGGTTGCCGTCGTCTGGATCCTGCTGGCGCTGGTACTCGCCTTCGCCTGCTATTTTGCGACGCGCCAGCTCGCCGACGTTGCGGGGGCGGCCGCGTTCTTTGCCGAGGACGGGCCCGTCGAGACGCTGCAGGCAGGCCTCGTGGGGCTGGCGGGCCTCGTGTTTCTCCTCGGCTTCCGCCGCTCGGGCGACGCCAAGGCGATCTTCTGCCTCGGAATGGCCGTGGTGATGGGGCTGGCCATGCAGCGTGAGATCCCCAACTGCGCCAGCGCTTACTACGACGAAGGGGTGTGTCTGCCCGCGACAGGCAAGGCCGTCTTTGTCGGTCTGCTCTTCGTCGGCGCACTGATCTGTCTGGCGGTGAAGCGTCCG
The DNA here is from genome assembly GCF_014196835.1 of Aureimonas pseudogalii. Taxonomy (GTDB): domain Bacteria; phylum Pseudomonadota; class Alphaproteobacteria; order Rhizobiales; family Rhizobiaceae; genus Aureimonas; species Aureimonas pseudogalii. The sequence continues at coordinate 127,821 of NZ_JACIEK010000001.1, read as the reverse complement.
CGCCTGTGGTCCTTCTTCAACCCGCGGAACCTCCTCTGGGCGTGGCCAGCCGGCATTTCGCTGGCGATGCTGCTTCTGGCGGAGGTCGCCGAGCACCGGTTGGCGCAGGACATGGAAGAGCTTCTAGAACTCGCCGCCTACCTCCATCTCCTCGCGTTCTCGGTCTGGACGGCCCGGCTTCCCGCGCGGCATTCCTGCCTCTTCGCCTGCCGCGCCTGATTTCCTGCCCGTCGCGGTCCCGACTGGTGTAAAGCCTTCGCCGATGCCCGAACCCGCGCCTCGCGGTTTCGAACGCCTGGGCTGGGGCGTACGCGCCGTAGCCTTCCGAGGATCCTGCCGATGAGCGCCATTCTGTCGATCCAGGGCCTGACGAAGGCCTATCGCTCGGGGGCGAAAGTCCTCGACGACGTGAACCTCGAGATCACGGAGGGCGAGATCTTCGCGCTGCTCGGGCCGAACGGCGCCGGCAAGACGACGCTGATCTCGATCGTCTGCGGCATCGTCAATCCGGGCGGGGGACGCGTCCTCGTCGGCGGACACGACATCGTCCGCGACTACCGCGCGGCGCGCGCGCTCATCGGCCTCGTGCCGCAGGAACTCACGACGGATGCCTTCGAGACCGTGTGGGCGACGGTCTCGTTCAGCCGCGGCCTCTTCGGCAAGCCGGCGAACCCCGCCCATATCGAGAAGGTGCTGCGCGAGCTCTCGCTCTGGGAGAAGCGGGACGCCAAGATCATGACGCTTTCGGGCGGGATGAAGCGCCGCGTCCTCATCGCCAAGGCGTTGTCGCACGAGCCGCGCGTCCTCTTCCTCGACGAGCCCACCGCCGGCGTCGACGTGCAGCTACGCCAGGAGATGTGGCAGGTGGTGCGCGGCCTTCGCGACAGCGGCGTCACGGTGATCCTCACCACCCACTACATCGAGGAGGCCGAGGAGATGGCGGACCGCGTCGGCGTCATCCGCGGCGGCAAGCTGGTGCTGGTGGAGGAGAAGGCCGCACTCATGCGCAAGCTCGGCCGCAAGGAACTGACGCTGACGCTGCAGGAGCCGATCCCAGCGCTGCCGCCCGGCCTTGCCGGCTACGACCTCGCGCTCTCGCCGGACGGCTCGGAACTCACCTACGCCTTCGACACCAAGGCCGACCGGCCGGGCATCACGCGCCTGCTGGAGGATCTCTCGGCGGCGGGACTGCGCCTTCGCGACCTCACCACGCGGCAAAGCTCGCTGGAGGAGATCTTCGTCCAACTCGTGGGAGAACGGGCATGAACGTCCACGCCATTCGGGCTATCTACGGGTTCGAGATGGCGCGCACCTGGCGCACCCTCCTGCAGAGCATCGTCGCGCCGGTGATCTCGACCGCGCTCTACTTCATCGTCTTCGGTTCGGCCATCGGCTCGCGCATGACGGAGGTCGACGGCGTCGCCTACGGCGCCTTCATCGTGCCGGGCCTGGTGATGCTCTCGCTGCTCACGCAGAGCATCTCCAACGCCGCCTTCGGCATCTACTTCCCGAAGTTCACCGGCACGATCTACGAGCTCCTTTCGGCGCCGATCTCGGCGGTGGAGATCGTCATCGGCTATGTCGGCGCGGCCGCCACCAAGTCGGTGCTGCTCGGACTCATCATCTTGGCGACGGCGACGCTCTTCGTGCCGCTGCGCATCGAGCATCCGCTCGTGATGATGCTCTTTCTGGTGCTCACCTCGGTGACGTTCAGCCTCTTCGGCTTCATCATCGGCATCTGGGCGGAAGGCTTCGAGAAACTGCAGATCGTGCCGCTTCTCGTGGTGACGCCGCTGACCTTTCTCGGCGGCTCCTTCTACTCGATCTCCATGCTGCCGCCCTTCTGGCAGAAGGTGACGCTGTTCAACCCGGTGGTCTATCTCGTCAGCGGCTTCCGCTGGAGCTTCTTCGGACAGTCCGACGTCGGCGTGGTCGTGAGTCTGGCGATGACGCTGGCGATCCTCGTCGCTTGTATCCTAGTGATCGCCTGGATCTTCCGCTCGGGCTGGCGCATCCGCAACTGACGCGCTGCCCGCGGCGACACCAAATCGCCGCACTGCCACGGCTGTTGCCGGGTCGAGGGGTGGGGCCGTTGGTGCCGCGATACGACGAGGAGCGCGCCCGGCCGGTCCGCGGGGCGCGACGACGAGGGGACGGCGCGGCGACGCGTCGTCGGACGGGATCTCATGACGACGACGACACGCTGGGTCCGCCTCTGGGCGGCGGCGCTCTTCTCGCTTTGGGCTTGCTTCGCCCTGCCGGCGAGCGCGCAGGACGCCGCCGCGCCCGATCCGGTGGCGCAACTCGATACGCTCACCGCCGAACTCGGCGCGATCACGCAGGCGGCCGACGCCTCGACGGATGCCGGCCAGAAGGCGGATCTGCGCGATCGCGGCATGGCGGTCGGCAGCGCCGCCAACGCGGCGGTCGCGCTGCTGGAGCCGCAACTCGTCGCCATCGACGCGCGCATCGCCGAACTCGGCGAGCCCAACGATGCCGAGGCGCCGGACATCAAGGAGCAGCGGGCCAAGCTCGACACCGAGCGCGGCGACCTCGACTCGGCGATCAAGCGCGGGCGGCTGCTCGCGGCCGACGCCAAGGCGGTGATCGACCGGATGATCCTCGAGATCAACGAGGCGTTCAGCCGCGACACGTTCAAGCTCGTGCCGTCGCCGCTCTCGCCCGCGCTCTGGAACGGCGTCGCCCGCAGCCTGCCCGACGACAGCGCGCGGCTGCGAGACTATGCGCGCGTCTCGATCGCCGGCATTCCCGAGCGCGACATGGCCTCGCGCCTCGCCATCGTGGCCGCGGGCCTCGGTCTGGCACTGCTTCTGGCGACCAGGGTGCGGCGGCGGCTGCGGCAGGCCGGGCGCGACTTCGCCCTGAACCAGGTGCCGGCGACGCGGGCGCGGCGCTCGGCGCTGACGCTCTGGTTCGTGGTTGTCGGCACGCTGGCGCCGGCGCTTGGCTTCTTCGCACTCTACGGCGCGCTCGACTGGGCCGACATGCTGACGCGCGGCACGCAGCCGCTCGCCTTCGCGCTGACGACGATCGCTTCGCTGGGCGCCTTCATGGTTTCGCTCGGCGCCGGTCTTCTGCTCGTCGGCAAGCCCTCGTGGCGTCTGCTACCGCTCGGCGACGACACGGCGCAGCGTTTGCGGTCCTATCCCCCGCTGGCAGCCACCGCGACGTTCCTTGGCGTGCTCATCATCGAAGGTGGGCGCGCGGTCGGCGTCAGCCAGTCGGCCGCCATCCTGTCGAACTATGTCGTGGCCTTCGGCTACTGCGCCCTCATCGTCGCAGTGCTCGTCAGCTTCGGCCGCATCCGGCGCTCGAACCCGGAGGTGGCGAACCGCGAGCCGAGCGCGCAGACGACGCTCGTCACGCTCGCGACGATCGCCGCCTGGGTCTGCGTCGTCGTCTCGCTGATCGCGGCACTGCAGGGCTACGTCAACTTCGCGCTCTTCCTCAGCCGGCAGACCATCTGGACGGCGGTGGTGGGCGCGTCCACCTATCTGCTGCTCGTCGTCGCCGACGATCTCTGCACGACGCTTCTCTCCGGCGAGAGCCGCCTCGGGCGCTCGCTCCATGTCGGGCTCGGCCTTCGCAAGACGCAGGTCGGCCAGCTTGGCGTCGTGCTTTCGGCGGTGCTGCGCATCGCCATTCTCGTGCTCGCGGCACTGCTTCTGTCGGGTCCGCTCGGGCCGGGCGCCAGCTCGCTCTTCTATCAGCTGGGCGATTCCGCCGAGATCCGCATCGGCGGGTTCACGATCGTGCCGGGCTCGATCCTCAAGGCCATCGTGGTGCTGGCGGTCGGCGTGGCGCTCGTTCGCGGCATCCGGCACTGGCTGGACGAGCGCTTCCTGCCGGCCACCGATCTCGATCCCGGCGCGCGCAACTCCGTCTCCACGATCGTCAGCTATATCGGCATCATCCTCGCCGGCTTCTGGGCGCTGACGGCGCTCGGCATCGGCGTCGAGCGCATCGCGCTCGTGGTCTCTGCCCTGTCGGTCGGCATCGGCTTCGGCCTCCAGGCGATCACGCAGAACTTCGTCTCCGGCCTGATTCTCCTCGCCGAGCGGCCGGTGAAGATCGGCGACACCGTGCGCATCGGCACCGACGAGGGGGACGTGCGCCGCATCAGCGTGCGCTCCACCGAGATCCAGATCGCCGACCGCTCGACGCTGATCGTGCCGAATTCCGAGCTGATCACCAAGACGATCCGCAACATGACGCTCGCCAATCCGCTCGGCCGCATCCAGATCGCCTTCTCGGCGCCGCTCGACGTGGACGTGGCGGCGGTGCGCGCGGCGCTGCTCGAGATCTACGGCACGCATCGCGACGTGCTGACCGATCCCAAGCCCTCGGTCTTCATCGACGGCATCGACAGCGGGCAGGTGCAGTTCAAGTCCTTCGCCTTCGTGAACGGCCCGAGGCTCGTCTACGCGACGCGCTCGGAGATCCTCTTCCAGGTGCTGGAGCGATTTCGTGCCGAAGGGCTGCCGATCGTCGCGCCCGCCTGATCGATGCAACCGAGGACGCAACCCGGCGGAATCCGCCGCGTTGCCTTCGTGGGGACGACGAACGAGGGAATACGATCGATGCGAGGCTTTCGAACCATCGTCTTTGCGACGGTGCTGGCGCTGGGCGCCGGCGTGCTGCCGGCCGCAGCCTATACCTACACCAACCCGACCTACGGCACGTCGGCGAGCTTTCCGGCGAAGGCCTTCCCGCGCATCATGCCGGCGTCGCCCGACGGCGAGGGGCAGGGCTGGCGATCGGACGACGGCGCCGAGATCGTGATCTATGCGCTCGACAATGTGGAGCGGCGCACGCCGCGAACGCTGGTCGACTGGCGCCGCAGCCTCGACCGCGTCACCTACCAGCGAACGGGGAGCAACTGGGCGGTGGTCTCGGGCTTCCGCCCGGACGGACGCATCTTCTACGAGCGCTACATCTTCCGCGGCGGGTTGATCCACTCGGTGTCCGTGCGCTATCCGCCCGACCTGCGCGACCCCTACGACCGGCTGCTGAAGCCGATCACCGAGAGCCTGCGCGGCCCAGCGCGATAGCCGAGAGCCTCACGTCTCGCGGGAGGCCTCGATCCGGCCTGCCGCGATCGCCGCCACGAAGGCGGCATGGTCGGCGGCGTTGACGTCGGCATAGTCCTCGGCCCAGTCGGCCAGCGCTTCGTCGAGCGAATGAGTTTCGGGGCCGCCGAGATAGCCGGAGATCGCCGCGGCGTCGCCGGTGCGCGCGTGGGCGCGGGCGAGCAGCGCGCCGTAGCCCCAGGCGAAGAACACGAGCGAGCGCCCGGCGAGGAGCGAGTGCGGGATTTCGCCCTTCATGTTCTTCATCTGCCGCACGTAGTAGGGCCGTTCGTCGATCGTCGTCCAGCCGAGCAGCGGGTCGCCCACCGCCTGCAGCAGACGCTGGCCGTAGACGACGCGCGCGCCCTCGTGCGAGCCGTAGGGCTCGGGCAGGTCGGCGACGAAGGGCGCGAGCGAGGGGCGGATCGCCTCCTTCACCTGCAGGAACAGCGCGTCCTGGTCGGAATTGCCGAAGAGCAGCGCCACATAGGCGCGCGTGCCGACGCTGCCGACGCCGACCACGCGGTGCGCGACGTCCACCACATGGTAGCGGCTGAGCATGAAGCGGCGCTCGCGCGACAGCGATTCGGCATAGTGCTCTAGCCCCGTGATGACGGCCTCGCGCGTCTCGTCGTCGACCGGGGTAAGAATCGGCGGATCCTCGCGGAAGCGCCAGCCGCCGTCGACCTGCCGCTCGCCGACCTTCTGCAGCAGCGACTGGTTGTTGCGCTTGCGCGCCTTCTCCACCGCCTTGCGCAAGACGGCCTGCGATTCCGCATCGATCTCGATGCCCTCGAAGTCGAGATTGTCGGCCCGCGCGGCGCGGTGCCAGACGTCGATCGGGCCCTGCGGCGCCAGCTCGGTCATTGCCCGGCGGTAGCCGGCGACGCAGCCCGTGGCGGCGCGGCGACGCTCTCCCTTGCCGATGCCCTCGTCGCGCGCGGCGACGTTGAGGCTGGCGACGAGCCGCTTCAGGTCCCATTCCCACGGGCCGATCGTCACCTCGTCGAAATCGTTGAGGTCGAGCACCACGTCGCGTTGCGGCGTGCCGAACAGGCCGAAATTGCTGATATGGGCGTCGCCGTCGATCACCACGTCGATGCCGCTGCGGGGCGCGCGGGACAGGTCCGACGCCATCACCGGCGCCGCGCCGCGCAGGAACGCGAAGGGCGACTGCGCCATGCGCGCGGTGCGCAATGGTACGAGACGCGCCTGCCGGCCCCGGTTGGAGGCCTCGATGAGCGAGACGGGATCCGGCCGGTCGCCGGTCGATACCGGGCGGCAGAGCTCGACATGCGACACGGCCTGCCGCAGGCGCTTTCCGGCGGCGCGGCGCTTGCTCCAGGGTTCGCCGGGCGCGCGCAGGTCGATGCGGGGATAGGCTTCGGCAGGGGCGAGGACCACGCTGTCGGACGCCGGCTGCACGAACGACCTCTCGTCTTCGGAAGCCCGGTCGATCGGGCTCGGCGCGTCCGGCATTTTCAGATCCATTCCCCGGCACTCCACGCAGCATTCCGTCCCATCGAACTGACGCCCATCACGGTTTCGTCAAGGCTCGCTCGGACTGGCGCCGGGTATGCCGCAGGTCAGGGGTGCCGAAGAAATCGCGTCGCGGCAAAGGGAGCAGGGTCGGCGAACGGGGTTTCGCCGGTCATCATCTCGGCCAGCAGTCGGCCGCTCGCCGGCCCCACCGTCAGCCCGTGATGGGCATGGCCGAAGTCGAACCAGAGACCGGGATGGCCGGGGGCCGGGCCGATCACCGGCCGCATGTCGGGCAGGCAGGGGCGCAGGCCCAGCCAGGGCGTCGTCTCCACCGGCGTGCCGAGATCGAAGATCTCGTGCGCCCGCCGCTCGGCCCGCACGATCTGCGTGGGGTCCGCGGGCGCGTCGGGATGAGCGAACTCGACGCCGGTGGTGAGCCTCACACCGCGCCGCATCGGCGCCAGCACGTAGCCGAAATCCTCGTCCACCACCGCGTGGCGGAGCGTGCGGCCGGGCGGGGGCGTGTAGTGCCGATGATAGCCGCGCTTGATGCCGAGCGGCACCGGCGAGCCGAAGCGACGTGCGAGGATGCCGGACTGGGGCCCGAGCGCGACCACCGCGGCGCCGGCGCGAAGCGGCCCGTCCGCAGTCTCCACTGCCCAGCGCGAACCCGACGTATCGAGCGTCGAGGCGTCGCCCTGCACCACCCGGCCACCGCGCCGCTCGAAGAGGCGGGCGTAGCGCTTCGTCAGCTCGGAAGGGTCGCTCACCGTCTTCGGGTCGCGCCAGTGAATGGCGCCCGCCACCGCGCCGGGGGCGAAGTCGGGCTCGCAGGCCGCGAAGGCGGCCGCATCGAGAACGTCTGCGCCAAGGCCCCGATACGGCGTCGTACCGCTGTTCGTGACGCCGTCGCGGAAGCCTTCGGGGCTCCGCCATAGCGCGATCCAGCCCTCGGCCCGCACCAGATCGGCCGCGCCCGCCTCGGCGATGAGAGCGTCATGCTCGGCGACGCTCGCCTCGACGAGCGGACGCATCGCCTCGGCCGCGAGCGCCAGCCGGCGGGGCGCCGAGTGGTGCCAGTAGCGCAATAGGAACGGCGCCGCGGCCGGCAGATGGCGCCAGTCGAAGCGCAGGTCCGTGGAGCGGTTCAGCCCGTAGCGCAGCACCGTGCGCCAGCGCCGGGGAAAGGCGTAGGGCACCATGCTGGAGCGCTCGATGAGCCCGGCATTGCCGAAGCTCGTGCCCTCGCCGGGCGCCCGGCGATCGACCAGCACGACATCTCGCCCGCGCGCCTGCAGATGCAGCGCGGCAGAGACGCCGACGATGCCGGCGCCGAGAACGAGAATGTCGGGCTGGGTCATGGAAGGGTCCGAGGGAGCGGCGCCGGCCCGGAAGGGGACGCGGCGCCGCGCCCGGTCAGTAGATGTCGAAGGGGAAGTACTTGGCGACGATCGTCTTGTAGGTGCCATCAGTGCGGATGTCGGCGATCGCCTTGTTGAAGGCGGTGCGCAGCGCCTCATCGCCCTTGCGCAGGCCGATGCCGGCGTCGGTCTCGGTGCCCGGCACGTCGCCGAGCATGCGGCAGCAGTCCTTGCCCTCCGCCGTCAGCCAGTCGGTGACCACGAACTTGTCGGAGATCAGCGCGTCGATGCGTCCGTTCTGCAGGTCGGCGGTGGCCTCGTCCTGCGTCGGGTAGAGCTTCACGTCGGCGCCGGCCTTGGCATAGACCTCGTCGGCGTAGTTGCCTTGCGTGGTGGAGGCCTGCGCGCCCACGGCCCGGCCCTTCATGTCGGCGGGCGTCACGCCGGCGACGTCGGACTCCTTCGGCACCACCACGGCGAGCGGCGTCGTGTAGTACTTGTCGGTGAAGTCGATCTGCTTCTGGCGCTCCTCGGTGATGCTCATCGAGGCGATGATGGCGTCGAACTTGTTGGCCTGGAGGGCGGGGATCATGCCGTCCCAGTCCTGCGCCACGATCGTGCACTTGGCCTTCATCGCCGCGCAGAGTGCGTTGGCGATGTCGACGTCGAAGCCGGTGATCGAGCCGTCGGGCTGCGCGACGTTGAAGGGGGGATAGGCGCCCTCGGTGGCGATCCGGATCTCGCGGCCTTCCTGGGCGGAAGCCGCCGGCGCGAAGGCCAGCAGCGCGGTCGTCGCGAGAAGGAGGATCGTCTTCATGGGGAGGCCTTTCGCCAGGGAACGGGAGCTGCGAGCTTATCCCCGGTCGCTGCGGCGCGAAAGCCCGGCGAGGCGAGGCTCGGCAAATCGTAGGCTTCCCTTATATGAAGGCGAAAGCTTGGTCGGTGCGGAAAACGCCGGCCGAACGCCATTGGAGCATCTCCCATGAACCATCGCAGGCTCGGCCGCACCGACCTTTCCATCGCCCCCCTCGTCTTCGGCGGCAACGTCTTCGGCTGGACCGCCGACGAGGCGACGAGCTTCCGGCTGCTCGACGCCTTCGTCGATCACGGCTTCGACGCCATCGACACTGCCGACGTCTATTCGGCCTGGGTGCCCGGCCATTCCGGCGGCGAGTCCGAGACGATCATCGGCCGCTGGCTCGCCGCCAACCCGGGCAAGCGGGAGAAGGTCACGCTCTTCACCAAGGTGGGCTCCGATCTCGGCGAGGGGCGCAAGGGCTTGTCGGCGCGCTGGATCGCCGAGGCCGCCGAGGACTCGCTCCGCCGACTGCAGACCGACCGGATCGACCTCTACTTCTCGCACTGGCCCGACAAGGACACGCCATACGAGGAGACGCTCGGTGCCTATCAGCGGCTGCGCGAGGCCGGCAAGATCCGCCATGTCGGCGCCTCCAACCTCGACGCTGCCCAGCTCGGCGAGGCGCTTAAGGTTTCGGCCGCAGCGAACCTGCCACGCTACGACGTGCTGCAGCCCGAGTACAATCTCTACGACCGCGGCAGCTTCGAGGGGCCGCTTCGAGACTTGTGCATCGACGAAGAGATCGGCGTCGTCACCTATTTCAGCCTCGCCTCCGGCTTCCTGTCCGGCAAGTACCGCACGAAGGCGGATCTGGAGGGAAGTCGACGCGGCACCGCAGTGGGCAAGTATCTCGACGCCAAGGGCGAGCGCATCCTCGCCGCGCTCGACGCGGTGTCGGCTCGCCTCTCGGCCAAGCCCGCCGAGGTGGCGCTCGCGTGGGTGATGGCGGCCGAGGGCGTCACTGCGCCGATCGCCAGCGCCACCAGTCTCGATCAGCTGTCCAGCCTCGCACGCGCTGCGGAGCTGACGCTCGACGCCGACGACAAGGCCAAGCTGGACGCCGCCGGCGGCTGACGCGTCGCGGCAACGAAAAGAAGCGTCGCCTTGCCATCTCGGGGGCAACCGGGGCGGCGGCGGATCGTTGAGGGCGCGGGCGACGAGCAGGCACCAGGGCTTCGTCTCGATCGCTCGGCCTTCGCGGAGTTTCCCATGCCGACCCTTCGACCTGCCGCCCTCCTGTTCACGGCGCTTCTGGCCTCGACGGCCGCTCCCGCGCTTTCCGCCGAACTCTCTCGCGAGGCGATCGACGGCGCGACGCTGGAGGCCTTCCAGCAACGCCAGAGCGAACGCGCGGCGAAGGAGGCCGAGGCAGCGGCGGCAGTGCAGGCCACCCCCGGCGAGACGGAAGCGGGCGAAACCGAAGACGCGCCGGCGCCGGAAGGGCTTCCCTCCGACGACGATCCGGCACCTGACGAGGCCGGCGCCGCTGCGGCGGGCGCATCGGCATCCGACGAGGTCGATCTCACCGACACCGTGGATGCGCCGAAGCAGGAATCGGCTGACCCCTTCCTCATCCGTCTGCAGGTGCTGCTCGACCGCGCGCACGCCTCGCCCGGCGTCATCGACGGGTTCCTTGGCGGCAACACGGTGAAGGCGGTGCGTGCCTACGAGGAGATGCGGGGGCTGCCGGTGGACGGCGAGCCGGACGCCGATCTCTGGAACATCCTAGCGGTGGATGGCGGGGATGTCTTGAAGACCTACGAAATTACGGCCAAGGACGCGAAGGGCCCCTATATCGCCAAGCTGCCGACGGACTACGCCAAGCTCGCGGAGCTGAACTCGATCGCCTTTCGCGGCCCGCGCGAGATGCTCGCCGAGCGCTTCCACATGGACGAGGACCTGCTGAGGAGCCTCAATCCGAACGCCGACTTCACGAAGGCCGGGACGACGATTCTGGTGGCCGACACCGGCGAGGAACCGACCACCAAGGTGACGCGCATCGTCGTCGACAAGTCGAAGGGAGAATTGCTGGCCTATGCCGAGGACGGCGCGCTGGTGCTCACCGTTCCCGCCTCGATCGGCTCGACGGACACGCCGTCGCCTTCGGGCGAGGTGATCGTGGAGGCCGTCGCGTCACGCCCGAGCTACACCTACAACCCGAAGGAAAACTTCCAGCAGGGCAAGAACACGAAGGTGCTGACGCTGCCGCCGGGGCCGAACGGGCCGGTCGGCTCAGTCTGGATCGACCTCTCCAAGCCCACCTACGGTATCCACGGAACGCCCGATCCCTCGCATATCGACAAGACGCAAAGCCATGGCTGCGTCCGGCTGACGAACTGGGACGCCGAGGCCCTGTCGAAGCTGGTGGAGAAGAAGGTGACCACCGTCACGTTTCAGGAGTGACGGCGGCGAGAATTGACGATGGCGGTCGGCGGATGACGCGCCGGCCGGCCCTCGGGCGTCAGTTCTTCTTCACGTCCTCCAGCCAGAAGCGGCCGAGCGGGTTCTGGTAGAAGCCGTCGATGTTGGCGCGGGTCACGTTGATGTAGGGGCTGTAGTAGAGGTCGATCCAGTTGGCCTCGGCCTTGGCGGTCTTCTGCAGCTCGACATACATGGCCTCACGCTTGGCCGGGTCGGCCTCGGTGCGGGCCTGCGCGACGAGCGCCTTGACCGTCTCGTTCTTGTAGCGGGTCATGTAGTTCATGTTCGAATCGTCGCCGAGCACGAAGGTGGTCTTCTGGTCGGGGTCGAGCACGTCGTTCGTCCAGTAGCCCACCGCGACGTCGAAGTCGCCGGCGATGAACATGTCCCACTGCGAGGCGGCGTCCACCTTGTTGATGTTGACGGTGACGCCGGCCTTGGAAAGCTGCTGCTGGATGAGGACGGCGATCTGCTCGTCCACCTCGTCGCCGGCCTTCACGTTGTAGTCGAGCGCGAGATCGCTCGCGCCGGCTTCCGCCAGCATCGCCTTGGCCTTCTCGGGGTCGTAGGGACGGCGCAGGTTATTTGCGTAATAGTAGAGCGCGCCCTTCGGCACGTAGGAATTGGCCACCGTGCCGATGCCGAAGGTCACGGCGTCGACGATCGCCTGCTTGTCGATGGCCATGTCGAGCGCTTGGCGCACCGGGATCTCGCCGAGCTTGCCCTTTGTATGGTTGATGAGCAACGCGTCCTCGCGGGTGGAGGGGTCGAGCGAGACCTTGAGATCCTTGTCCTGCTTCAGCTGCTCGACGCGCGAGAAGGGCACGAAGATCGCGGCGTCGAGCTCGCCCGCCTGCACGTTGAGCATGCGCGTGTTGTCGTCGGGCACCGAGATCCACTCGACGCCGTCGAGGCTGACCTTGTCGGCCTCCCAGTAGTTCGGGTTCTTCTCGAGGATCACCCGATCGCCGCGGATCCACTCCTTCACCGAGAAGGCGCCCGAGCCGACCGGCGCGGAGGCGAACTCCTCGCCCTTCGCCTCGACCACCGCCTTCGGCAGCACCGAGACGTTGGGCAGCGCTAGCGAGGCGAGGAAGGGCACCGAGGGCTCCTTCAGCTTGACGACGAGCGTCTTCGGGTCGCTCGTCGTGGCGGTGTCGACGATCGAATAGGTGGCAGACCAGAGCGAGGTCGGCTCGTCGCGGATGCGCAGCAGCGAGAAGGCCGCGTCCTCGGCGGTGACGGGCGAGCCGTCGGAGAACTTCGCGTCGCGCAGCTTGAACGTATAGGTCAGCTTGTCGTCCGAGACGGTCCAGCTCTCGGCGAGGCCCGGCTCCAGCTTCGTGCCGGTCTTGTCGACGCGCACCAGCACGTCGAAGACGTTGGAATAGACCCAGTTGTCGACGTTCTGCGCCGAGGCGATGGGATCGAACGTCGTGGAATCTTCGCGCCGGCCGATGGTGAGGACGCCCGCGGCTTCGGCGATCGAGGCGGTGAGGGAGAGGGCTGCCAGCGCGGTGGCGGCGAGAAGGCGCGTCATGCGGGATCGGGTCATGCGTGAACCTCGTGTTCGGGCTGGGAGGCGGGGAGGGGAGAGACGTTTCGCGCGGGGGCGGCGAGCGTGCCGGGCTCGAGAATGCAGGCCCAGCCATGGTCGTCGGCGCGCCGAAGGCTCGGAGGCGGGCCCTCGCGGCAGCGGTCTTCGGCAAAGGCGCAGCGCGGATGGAAGGCGCAGCCCGGCGGCAGGGCGAGCGGGCTCGGCGGCTCGCCGCCCATCGGCGCCTCGGGCAGGGCAAGATCGGGGTCGATCTCGGGGATCGCGGCGATCAGCGCGGCCGTGTAGGGGTGGCGCGGCGCGCGGAAGATCGCCTCGGTCGGGCCTTCCTCGACGATGCGCCCGAGATACATCACGGCCACCCGGTCGCAGAGCCGGCGCACGATGGCGAGGTCGTGTGCGATGAAGATCAGCGTCAGGCCAATCTCGTCCTTCAGGTCGAGGAAGAGATTGATGATCTGGCCCTGAATCGACACGTCGAGCGCGGCGACGCATTCGTCGGCGATGACGAGCGAGGGCTCCACCGCGAACGCCCGCGCGATGCCGACGCGCTGGCACTGGCCGCCCGACAGCGCGGCCGGGCGCCGCGATGCCAGCGCGGGATCAAGCCCGACGAGGCGCAGCAGCTCGGCGACGCGCGCCGCTTCCCCGCCGCGCTTCGTCTTGTGGTGGACGCGCAGGACCTCCGCCAGCGTCTCGCCGACCGTCAGGCGCGGGTTCAGGGAGTTGGCGGGGTCCTGAAACACCATGGCCGCGCGCGAGCGCAGGGTGCGAAGCGCGTCGCGACGCCCGTCGGACACCTTGATGCCGTCGAAGACGACATGGCCCTGCGCCACGCGGTCGAGCCCGAGAATGGCGCGCCCGAGCGTCGACTTGCCCGATCCGCTCTCGCCGACGATGCCGACCGTTTCGCCGCGGCGAACGGTGAGCGACACGCCGTTGACGGCCCGCACCTCGCGCCGCTGCAGGCCGAGCGGCCCGCCGCCGGGCGCGGCGAAGCGCACCTCGACGTCGTCGACTTCGAGGATCGTGTCGGGCGCGGGGGAGACGGCGCTCATGCGGCGATCTCCCCACGGGGCGCCGGCGCGGCGAGCGGGTGGAAGCAGGCGATGGCGTGGTCGGCACCCATGCTTTCCAGCGGCGGCTGGCGGGTGCGGCAGTCGTCCGCGGCCCGCGGGCAGCGCGGATGGAAGCGGCAGCCTTCCGGCATGGCGCCGGCGGACGGCGGCTGGCCTTCGATCGTGCGCAGGCGCCGTGCGCCGGTGCTGGCCGCCGGCTGGCACGCGACGAGCCCGGCGGCATAGGGGTGGCGCGGCGCCAGCAGCACATCGCGCTTGGGGCCGATCTCGCAGAGCCGGCCGGCATAGAGCACCGCGATGCGGTCGCAGAGCTGCGAGACGACGCCGAGATCATGCGTAATGAAGACGATCGACAGGCCGCGCCGGTCGCGCAGGTCGAGAAGGAGCCGCAGGATCTGAGCTTGCACGGTGACGTCGAGCGCGGTGGTCGGCTCGTCGGCGATCAAGATTTTCGGGTTCGAGGCGAGCGCCACGGCGATCATCGCGCGCTGGCGCATGCCACCGGAAAATTCGTGCGTGAAGCTCGCCGCGCGGCGTTCGGGATCGGGAATGCCGACCTGGCGCAGGAGATCGACGCTCTCGCGCGCCGCCTCGCGCCGCGAGACGCCGCGCACGTGGCGGACGGTCTCGGCGATCTGCTCGCCGATGCGCATCACCGGATCGAGATGGCTCGCCGGGTTCTGGAAGATCATGCCGATCTCGCGCCCGCGCAGTCTGGCGAACTCGGATTCAGGGAGGTTGCAGACCTCGCGCCCGTCGATCACGATCCGGCGCGCGGAGATCGCGAGCGAAGCCGGCAGCAGGCGCATGAGGGCGCGGCAGGCGACCGTCTTGCCCGAGCCGCTCTCGCCGACGAGCCCGAGGATCTCGCCGGCTTCCAGCCGGAACGACAGGTCGTCGACGATACGCCGCTCGCCGGCGGCGTCGCGGCTGGCGACGGTGAGGCCCTCGATCTCGAGCGCGGCGCTCATGCGCGTCGTCCCAGCCACTCGCCGAGACCGTCGGCGACGAGGCTGAAGGCGAAGGCGAGGGTCACGATGGCGAGGCCCGGAAAGGCCGAGATCCACCAGGCCCGCGAAATGAACCCCTGGCCCTCGGCCACCATGATGCCCCACTCGGCGGCGGGCGGCTGCACGCCGAGGCCGAGATAGGAGATCGCCGCACCCGACAGGAGCACGAGCACGCAGTCGGACATGGCGAAGACGATCGAGGCCGTCAGCGCGTTGGGCAGGAGATGGCGGAACATGATGCGGGCGTGGGAAAAGCCGAGCGAGCGGGCCGCAACCGCGAAGTCGCTGCCCTTGAGGACGAGGATCTGCGCGCGCACCAGCCGCGCGTAGGACACCCAGCCGACCAGCGCCATGGCGATGAAGAAGCTCTGCAGGCCGGGGCCGAGAATGGTGATCACCGCGAGCATCAGCACGAGGAAGGGAAAGGCGAGCACGACGTCGACGATGCGCATGAAGACGGTGTCGACGATCCCGCCGAAATAGCCGGCGACCGTGCCGACCATGGTGCCGATGACGAAGGGAAAGGCGACGCCGAAGACGGCGAGCTGCAGGTCGATGCGGATGGCGAAGAGGACGCGCGAGAGGATGTCGCGGCCGTAATTGTCGGTGCCGAACGGATGGGCGAGCGAGGGCGGCGCGAGGCGCGCTGTGGCATCCTGATAGATCGGATCGTAGGGCGCGACGACCGGCGCCAGCAGCGCCAGCGCCAGGAACAGCGCCAGCATCGCGGCGCCCGCTAGCAGCGGTGCGGGCAGGCCGGCGATGCGCCGCGAGCGGCTGGCCGGCAGCAGCGGCGCGAGCGTCGGCACGGGAAGCGCGGCGCTCATAGCTTCACCCGCGGGTCGGCGGTGACGGTGAGGATGTCGGCGAGGAAGTTGACGAGAACGGTGGCCACCGCAAAAACCATGGCGACGCCCTGCACCACCATGTAGTCGCGCGAGAAGATCGCCCGCACCAGGAGCTGTCCCATGCCGGGAATGGCGAAGACCTGCTCCACCACCACCGTGCCGCCGATCAGCCAGCCGATGTTGACGGCGAGGAGGTTGAGCGTCGGCAGGATCGAGTTCGGCAGCACGTGGCGGCGGAAGATGACGCCCTCGGGCAGGCCGCGGGCGCGGGCGGCCAGCGCGACGTCCGACTGCATCTCGGCCACCAGCGTGGCGCGCAGGCTGCGCGTCAGCACCGCCGAGAGCGAGAGCGCGATCGTCGCCCAGGGCAGCACCATGTGGTGCAGCTTGTCGCCGAGCGTCTGGCCGTAGCCCGAGACGGGAAACCAGCCGAGGGTCACCGAGAACAGGATGATGAGCATGATCGCCAGCCAGAAGTTCGGCAGGCCGAGACCCATCGTCGAGACGAAGCGCACGCCCTGATCGACCGCGCCGCCGCGCCGACGCGCGGCGAGCGCCGCCATCGGCACGCAGATGAGGAGCGAGAGCACGACGGCCCCGGCCACCAGCACCAGCGTCGGCTCGATGCGGGCGGCGATGAGGCCGAGAACGTCCACCTTGTAGAGGATGGAGCGACCCATCTCGCCGGCGCCGAGGTTCTTCAGGAAGTAGAAATACTGGGTCCAGAGCGGGGCATCGAGGCCGAACTGGGCGCGTACGCGTGCCAGCGCCTCGGGCGTCGCGCGCGTGCCGAGGATGAGGCGGGCGGGGTCGCCGGGAATCGAGCGGACCAGCACGAATGTGACGATGCTGATGCCGAGGAGCACCGGGATAAGCTGGAACGGCCGGGCGAGGACGAAACGGTAGCGATGCATCGCGTCAGTCCGTGTAGCCGGAAGGCGTCGCGCCGCCGTCGGTGAGCCCAGCCGGCGTGTTCATGCGCGGCCGCCGCGCCGCGCCAGGAAATCGACGAGCACCGGAAAGAACGCCGCCGGCTCCTCGAAGAAGGGCATGTGGCTGGAGTTGGGAAAGACCTTCAGCTCGGCATCGGGAAGCGCCTGCTTCATGCGCAGGGCGCAGGCCGGCGTCAGTTCGTCGTGCTGGCCGACGGTGATGAGCGTCGGCACTTTGATCCGGTGCATGTCGGGCACCCGGTTCCAGTCCTTGAGATTGCCGGTGTAGGTGAACTCGTTCGGCCCCTGGATCGTCTCGTAGGGACCCATGTTCCAGTCGTCCAGCGAGCGCCTCACCGGCGCCGGCCACTCGGCGAGACGGCAGACGTGGCGGTAGTTGAGGACGGTGATAGCGGCCTGATATTCGGGATGGTCGAGCGTGCCCTCGGCCTCGTGGCGCTGCATCATCGCCACCGTCTCCGAACCCAGCGCCTCGCGCAATCGGTCGAGCTCGCCGACGAGATGGGGGATGTCGGCCGCGGTGTTCTCTAGCACCAGCGTGCGCAGCGCCTCGGGGTGCGTCAGCGCGTATTCCACCGAGAGCCAGCCGCCCCAGGACTGGCCGATCAAATGGACCTTACCGAGACCCAGCGCCTGCCGGACGGCCTCTACCTCGCCGACATAGCGGGTGATCGTCCAGAGCGCGGGGTCGGTCGGCCGGTCGGAGCGCCCGGTGCCGAGCTGATCGAAGGCGACCACGCGGTAGCTGTGGTCGATCAGGCAGGAATGGCTGTCGCGCAGGTAGTCGCAGGGCAGGCCCGGACCGCCATTGAGCAGCAGCACCACGTCGTCGCCCGACCCGAACGAGTAGGTGACGACCTCGCCGCCCTCGACCGCGACCCGCTTCGTCTCGTCTGGTTCGATCTCGCGCCACATGCGGCGGTTCCATCCCGGCTGCCTTCGTTGCCGCGAACCATAGGGTCGGGTGGCGGCTGTGCGAAAGCTATCAGAATCGATAGGTCGTATCTGGAGCATCTTGAAGCGCAGCGCACAAAATGTGAACATGCTGCATCGATTGGCAGTCTTGGGCAAACTCTTGATGGCTTGGCACGTTTCGGAGTTCGAGGAGAGCCTGCAGGGGGTCGCCGGGATCGACGGCAAGCTCGACCGAGCCCACGTGGCGATGAGCCATCTCGGTCTCACCGCTCTCATCTACGACTACACGCCCGTCGCCTTCAGCCACGACGGGAACCTGATCACCCCGTCCTTCTTCGGCATGCGCGACGTGCCGCCCGACATGGCCGAGCTCTGGTCGTCCAGCGGCTTCTACCAGATCGACCCCGTACAGCATCTGGCGCTGCGCAGCCCGCAGCCCTTCGTCTGGAGCTATCGCAGCGACGGACGCACGGTGCTCAACCGCGCGCTCAGCGACGTGCACACGCCGGTGGTCGACTACGTCCACGACGCGCGCATCACCTGCGGCATGACCGTGCCGATCCATCTCCTGCGCGGCGACTGCGCCACTGTCACCGGCATCCGGCACGACGCGGCGGCCGATTTCGACCGCGAGGCGCAGGAGCATCTGGCCGACTTCGCGCTGCTCGCCCACGCCGTCCACGCTGCGATCGAGCCGCTGTTCGGCGAGAGCGAACGGCAGTCGCGCGCCGTGCGCCTGACGCCGCGCGAGCGCGAATGCGTCCGCTTCTCGGCCGACGGCCTGTCGGCCAAGGAGATCTCGCTGAAGATCGACCGCTCCGCGCCCACCGTCACCATGCATCTGAACTCGGCCGCCCGGAAGCTCGGCGCCCGCAACCGGGCGCAACTCGTCGCCCGCGCCGCGCATTACCGTTTTCTTTGAGGCGTCAAGCATGGCGGCTGCCACCATGCCCGACGCAGATGTTTGCCCGAGACCGGCCGTCCCGCCACTCTGCCAGAGGCATGCCTCGCAAGCACCGCGACGCGAACGAGCCGCGAAAGCTAGAAAAACCGCCGAGGGTCGATTGCCCGAGATATTCGAGTGGCGATGGGAGGGCTACGGCATTCGTCCTGACGGACGGGAGCGAATTCGAGGCTGGTGCGGGCGGTCGGGGTCGAACCGACACTCCTTGCGGAACCGGATTTTGAGTCCGGCGCGTCTACCAATTCCACCACGCCCGCATGCCCGACATAGGGGTCGGGACGCCGTTTCATGCCATGAATGCGGGGAGCCGTCCAGCGCCGGAGGCATCGTCGCCGATCGCACCGGTGAATCCCGCCGACGCCTGTGCTAGAGCCCGGCGGCAAGACCGCGGCGATGAGCGGTTGGGCGCAGGCTGGTGTCAGACCGGGACGAGACGATGGAGCATTCGATGCTGCGCAAGCCCTGCGGCTTCCGCCAGACGCTGGCGTCCCTCCTGCTGGTGGCGGGCATGTCGGCGACGGTCGGCGGTGCGCTCCTGTTCCAGCATGTCGGCGGCTACATTCCCTGCGCGCTCTGCCTGGAGCAGCGCACGCCCTACTATCTCGCCATCCCCCTGGCGCTGGCGGCGCTCCTGGCGCGTCTTCTGCGCGCGCCCGCGCCGGTGGTGCGCGGGCTGCTGCTGGTGGTAGGCGGGCTGATGCTCTGGGGTATGGGCCTCGGCATCTACCATGCCGGCGTCGAATGGGCGTTGTGGGCCGGCCCGACCGACTGCGCGATGGCGGCGCCGGTCGATCTCACGGGCGATCTCCTCTCGACGCTCGATTCGGTCCATGCGCCGTCGTGTTCCGAGGCTGCGCTGCGCATTCTCGGGCTGTCGCTCGCCGGTTGGAACGCCATCCTCGCCGCGCTCTTCGCGGCCGTTGCGTTGCGCGCGGCGCTGACGCGCGGCGACCGGTTCGCCTGAGCGGAAGCGCTCCGTCCCGACACCGGCGTTCGGCGAAGTTCCCGACAAAAAACCCCGCGAGCGCTCTTCAGCGTCTTGCAGGGCCTATTCGGGATCGAGTTCGGAATCCCAGTAGAGATAGTCGAGCCAGCTCTCGTGCAGGAAGTTGGGCGGAAACAGCCGGCCGTTGTTGTGGAGATCATGCACGGTGGGTTGGTAGGCCGGCTGGTGGGGATGCATACCCGCGTCCCTCGGCATCAGCCCACCCTTCTTGAGGTTGCAGGGCGAGCAGGCCGTGATGACGTTCTCCCAAGTCGTCAGGCCGCCGCGCGAGCGGGGGATGACGTGGTCGAAGGTGAGATCGTGCGGCGAGCCGCAATACTGGCACTGGAAGCGATCGCGCAGGAACACGTTGAAGCGCGTGAAGGCGGGGTGGCGCGAGGGGCGGATGTAGGTCTTGAGACAGACGACCGAAGGCAGTCGCATGGAGAAGCTGGGGCTGTGGACGGCCCGGTCGTATTCCGCGAGGATGGTCACGCGGTCGAGGAAGACGGCCTTGATCGCATCCTGCCACGACCACAGCGAGAGCGGGTAGTAGGAGAGCGGCCGAAAGTCCGCGTTCAGGACGAGCGCCGGCGACAAGGTGGACTGCACTGCGATCGTCAAGGATACTCTCCTTCACGCAAGGCAGCGGTTCGCAAAACGGGAGCCGGTCTTGCGAACCGTATGCTCATGCTCGTTTCAAATGCGTCTGCACTATCGTGTCCTATCGTGTCGCCTTTGTGAAGCCGTCAGAACGGCTTAGGGGCTGCGATGCACAGCCGCGCCGCGCCGACCTGCCGCAGCCTCGCCCCATGGGTTCAACCCTCGGCGCCACCGGAGCCGGCTGGGACCGCGCCGGGCACCGCGGAGCGCCGGGTGACCGTGCGGTAGTGTGCCCAGAACAGGCGCGCGGCCGCCGAGCGCACCGGGCTCCAGAGGGCGGCCATGGTCGCCAGCGCCCTCTCGCTGATTCGCCCCTCCAGCGAGAGAGCATGCGACACCGCCACTTGGAGGGCGAGATCGCCGGCAGGGAAGACGTCGCGATGGCCGGCGGCGAAGAGGAGGTGGCATTCGGCCGTCCAGCGTCCGATGCCGCGCACCGCCACGAGCTCGGCGATCCCCGCCGGCGAGGGCCCGGCCTCGACGCGGGCGAGATCGAGCCGCCCGTCGCGAATCGCCTCGGCGACCGCGAGCGCCGTCTGCTGCTTGGCGCGCGACAGGCCGGCGGCGCGAAAGGTCTCCTCGGGCGCCGCGAGGATCGCATGGGGATCGTCGAGATCGACGAGGGAGGCGAAGCGCGCGAAGATCGCGTCGGCGCTCGCGATGGAGACCTGCTGGCCCATCAGCGTGCGCAGGAGACCCCGCAAGCCCGCCGGCAGACGGCGCAGCGGCAAGGGGCCGGCGGTCGCCGCGATCGCGGCGAGCCGCGGATCGAGCCGCAGCAGCTCGTCCAGAGCCTCGGCGATGTCGGCCTCGCTGCGGATCATGGCGAGCGCACCGGCAGCATGCGGTCCACCGAAGGCGCATCGTGAGCGCGGCGTCGCCGGTCGCCGAGGAGCGACGCGTCTTTCGGTTCGCGCCAAGCCCGAACGGGCTGCTGCATCTCGGCCATGCCTATTCCGCCCTCCTCAACCACGACCTCGCTCGCGCGGCGGGCGGCGCGTTCCTGCTGCGGCTCGAGGATATCGACCGCGCCCGCTGCACGCCCGCCTTCGAACGGCGCATCCTCGACGATCTCCAATGGCTCGGCCTCGGCTGGGACGCCGCGCCGCGCCGCCAGCACGAGCATTTCGACGATTACGCCACGGCGCTCGACGCGCTGCAGGGCGAGGGCCTCGTCTATCCCGGCTTCATGACGCGAGGCGAGACCCGCGCCTTCGCGAGCGCCTTCGAGGAGCGCGAGGGCCTGCCCTGGCCGCGCGACCCCGACGGGGCGCCGCTCTATCCCGCGCTCGACCGCGATCTCGGCGAGGCCGAGCGCCGCGGGCGCATCGCGGCGGGCGAGCCCTTCGCCTGGCGGCTCGACATGGGCGCCGCGCTCGAACGGTTGTCCGCTGAGCTCGCCTTCGAGGAAAGCGGCGGCGGCGGGCGCGAGGCGGTGAGGGCCGATCCCGCGCTCTGGGGCGACGTGGTGCTGGCACGCTTCGACACGCCGACGAGCTATCATCTCGCGGTGAGCGTGGACGACGCTCTGCAAGGCGTCACCGACGTCGTGCGCGGGCGCGACCTGCTGCCGTCCACCTCGGTGCACCGCCTGCTGCAGGCGCTGCTTGGCCTTCCCGTTCCCCGCTATCATCACCATGATCTGATCCTCGGCGGCGACGGGCGCAAGCTCTCCAAGAGCCGGGGCGACGCCGCGGTGCGCACGCTCGGCGAGGCCGGGCTGACACCGGAGGACATTCGCCGCATGGTGGGGCTCGGCCTCGCCCCTCGGTGAACCGCCCCTTCAGTGAACGAGCGCGATCCATGCCGTCAGCGTCGCCGCCGAGACGACGGTCGAGACCACGATCACGGCGGCCGCGAGGCTCTCGCCCGTCTTGAAGTAGGTCGCGAAGAGATAGGCGTTGACGCCCACCGGGCAGGCGGCGGCGGTGACGGCGACCGCCAGCCAGAGCGGCGGCAGCAGTGCCGCGCCGACGCCGAGCACGATGAGCGGCTGCACCACCAGCGCCAGCGCGGTGACGAGCGATGGCACGAGAAGCGCGCCGCGGATGCGATAGCGCGGCAGCGACATGCCGAGCGCGAAGAGCGCCAGCGGCCCCGCCGTTCCCGCCAGCAGCCGGATCACCTCGCCATGCGGCCCTTCGAGCGGCAGGCCGGTGAAGCGCCAAGCGAAACCGAGCACGAGGCCGATGACGAGCGCGTTGCGCGAGAGGTTGCGAACCACCTGGCGAAGCGTTCGCTTGATCGAGGGCTCGGCTGCGCTCTCGCTTCCGCTCTGGGCGGCGTCGCGCGCGGCGGCGCGTTCGAGCAGCAGCGTCGAGGCCGTCATCATCGTCGGCAGGTGGATGGCGACGATGAGCGCGAGCACGTCCAGCCCCTCGCGACCGTAGGCGCGCTCCACCACGGGAATGCCGACGAAGATGAGGTTGGAGAAGCTGGCGGAAACGCCGGCGATGACGGCGCCGCGCCGGTCTGCACCGAGCAGGCGGCGCGCCAGCACCATGCCGGCCGCATAGACGGGCACGACGCCCGCGAAATAGGATAGCCACAGCGAGACCGGGGCGACCTCGCCGAAATCGGCGGTGGCGACGGTGCGAAACATCAGCGTCGGCACGGCGACGAGGAACACGAAGCCGGACAGCGCGTCGCCCGTGGTAGCCGGCAGCAGCTTCAGCTTGGCGGTGAGGGTGCCGAGCGCGATGAGGATGAAGATCGGCGCGATGATCGGCAGGACGAGGGACATGGCGCCGGCCTCCGTTGGATGATAGGCCCCGCTTAACGTCTTCTGGCCGCGCTGGCGACCCGCTGTCGGATGCCATGACGAGGGCCCGCCTGCACGATGCATCGGGTGTCTCGGCCGCTTCGGGCATGGTTTCCGCCGGCAGGTCGAACGTGTCCTTCGTTCGGAAACCCGCCATGTCCCGGC
Organism: Aureimonas pseudogalii; assembly: GCF_014196835.1. Taxonomy (GTDB): domain Bacteria; phylum Pseudomonadota; class Alphaproteobacteria; order Rhizobiales; family Rhizobiaceae; genus Aureimonas; species Aureimonas pseudogalii. The sequence goes on along the minus strand of NZ_JACIEK010000001.1, from coordinate 104,710 downwards.
TGCTGCCGCTGTTTCCCGCGTTCTTCGTGCTGCTCTGGTCCACCGGGTTCGTTGGCGCCCGCTATGCGATGCCGCATGCCGAGCCCTTCACCTTCCTGTCGCTGCGCTATGCGCTGGCGCTCGCCATCCTACTGCCGGTGGCGCTCTGGGCGGCCCGAACGCACCGCGCCGGCCTGCCGGCGCTCGCCCACGCCGCGTTTGCGGGCAGCCTCATCCACGCCGCCTATCTCGGCGGCGTCTTCTTCGCAGTGCGCCACGGCCTGCCCGCCGGCATCGCGGCGCTCGTGGCCGGCCTCCAGCCGCTGATCACCGCCGTGATCGCGCACGGCCTTCTCAGTGAGCGTCTCGAACGTCGGCACTGGATCGGGCTCGCCGTGGGCCTCGGCGGCGTCGCGCTCGTGGTGGCGCCCAAGCTCGGCACCGGCGCCGCCTTCGGGCCGGCGACCCTCGTGCCGGCGGTCGTCGCGGTGATCGCCATCTCGCTCGGCACCGTCTGGCAGAAGCGCTTCGTCGGCACGGTGGACCTGCGCATCGGCACCGCCGCGCAATATGCCGGCGCCCTGCTGCCGACGCTGATGGCGGCCTTCTTCTTCGAGACCCGCGCGATCGACTGGACACCGCAATTCGTGCTCGCCCTCGTCTGGCTCACCCTGGCGCTGTCGATCGGCGCGGTGTTCCTGCTGCTCGTCCTCATTCGCCGGGGCGCGGTGTCGCGCGTCGCCTCGCTCATGTATCTCGTGCCGGGCGTCACGGCGGTGATGGGCTTCGTGCTTTTCGGCGAGACGCTGCAGCCCGTGCAGATCCTCGGCATGGCGCTCGCCGCCGGCGGCGTCGCGGTGGCCACCGGCGCGCTCGGGCGGCGCGCCCCGCGCGGGACGTGAGGTCGCAGCCCGCCGGGTCGCGCAGTCCGCGCTTCACGACTATATGAGGCACGGGGCGACGAGTCCTGCCGTCCGCAACCGAAGGCCGCCCGATGTCCACGCTTTTCACGATCCTTGCCATTGCCTTCATGATCGCGGTGGCCGTCGTCCTGGTGATGGGCCTGCGCAACATGATGGTGGGCGGCCCCGGCAACACCTCGCAGAAACTGATGCGGGCGCGCGTGATGCTGCAGGCCATCGCCGTGGCGGTGATCGTCGGCGCGATCTACTTCTCGCGCTGAGCACCGCCCTCCGCATCCCTTTCGGCGCGCGCTGCCCTAGCTCCCCCACGGATCGAGACGACGGGGAAAGTTCATGGTTCGGCTGACGAAGATCTACACGCGCACCGGCGACGCCGGCACCACGGGGCTCGGCAGCGGCGAGCGCCGGCTGAAGTCGGACCTGCGCGTCGAGAGCTACGGCACGGTGGACGAGTTGAACTCCGTCCTCGGCGTCGCGCGGCTCCACGCCGACCCCGCGACCGACGCCCTGCTCTCGCGCATCCAGAACGACCTCTTCGACCTCGGCGCGGACCTAGCGACGCCCGAGACCGACAAGCCGCTGCCCTATGAGCGCCTCGCCATCGTGCAGTCGCAGGTGGACTGGCTGGAGGCCGAGATCGACCGGCTGAACGCCGATCTGCAACCGCTCAACTCCTTCGTGCTGCCGGCCGGCACCCCGCTTTCGGCGCATCTCCACGCCGCGCGCACCGTGGCGCGCCGCGCCGAGCGGCTGATGGTGGATCTGGCGCGCCGCGACGGCGAGCACGTGTCGGAGCCGGCGCTGCGCTACGTCAACCGCCTGTCGGACCTTCTGTTCGTGGCCGCGCGCCACGCCAACGACGGCGGGCGCGCCGACGTGCTCTGGGTGCCCGGCAAGAACCGCTGACGGCGTTCGGCGAGGAGCGAGGCCTGTGTCGAGCGACTTCGTGACCCTCGGCCGCAGTTGACGTTAACGTCAATGTCGAACTAATGGATTGGACGTAAGACACGCGTGTTTCGACCGGTGCTTGAACCGGCGCTGGCACGTCCATATGAACGGGATCGGCCGGATGCTTCGTCCGGCGAATCGACGCCTCGCCTTCGGAAGGAGAATCCCATGAAGATCCTGGTCTGCGTGAAGCGGGTTGTGGACTACAATGTGAAGATCCGGGTGAAGGCCGACGGCAGCGGCGTCGATCTCGCCAACGTCAAGATGAGCATGAACCCGTTCGACGAGATCGCGGTGGAAGAGGCGATCCGCCTGAAGGAGAAGGGCGGCGCGAGCGAGATCGTGGCCGTGTCGATCGGCCCGGCGCAGGCCGCCGACACGATCCGCACGGCGCTGGCGATGGGCGCGGACCGCGGCATCCTCGTGAAGGTCGAGGGCGTGGTGGAGCCGCTGGCGGTGGCCAAGATCCTCAAGGGCGTGGTCGAGGCCGAGTCGCCCGATCTCGTGATCCTCGGCAAGCAGGCGATCGACGACGACGCCAACCAGACCGGCCAGATGCTCGCCGGGTTGCTCGGCTGGTCGCAGGGCACCTTCGCCTCGAAGCTGGAACTCGGCGATGGCCGGGCGAGCGTGACCCGCGAGGTCGATGGTGGGCTGCAGACCGTGGATCTGAAGCTTCCGGCGATCGTCACCACGGATCTTCGCCTCAACGAGCCGCGCTACGCCTCGCTGCCCAACATCATGAAGGCCAAGAAGAAGCCGCTCGACGAGAAGAGCGCCGCCGATTTCGGTGTCGACACGAGCCCGCGCCTCGAAGTGCTGAAGACCGCGGAGCCGAAGGGCCGCGAGGCCGGCATTCGCGTCAATTCCGTGGACGAGCTCGTCTCCGCGCTCAAGGGCGCCGGCCTCGTCTGAGGCTTTCACTGTCGTAGACGGCGCGCCGGAAGCGCGCCGCATTGGACATTCTTCTTCGTGAGGACGACCGGCATGACGACGCTTCTGATCGCAGACCACGACAACGCCACGCTCTCGGGCGAGACCGCCAAGGCCCTCACCGCCGCGCTCGCGCTCGGCGGCGACGTCCATGTCCTGGTGGCGGGCGAGGGGGCCGGCGCCGTGGCCGAAGCCGCCGCCAAGCTCGCCGGCGTCGCCAAGGTCCGCCTCGCGCAATCGCCCGAGCTCGCCCATCGCCTGGCCGAGCCGACCGCCGCGCTCGTCCTGTCGCTCGCCGGTGACTACGACGCGATCGTCGGGCCTTCGACGGCGATGGTGAAGAACCTTCTGCCGCGCGTCGCCGCGCTGCTCGACGTGATGCAGGTCTCCGACGTCACCGCGGTGATCGCGCCCGACACGTTCGAGCGCCCGATCTATGCCGGAAACGCCGTGCAGACCGTGCGCTCGGCCGATAAGGTGAAGGTGCTGACGATCCGCACCGCCGCCTTCGCCGCTGCGGCAGAAGGCGGTTCGGCGCCGGTGGAACCGGTGGCGGCGGGGGCGGGCGATCCCGGCCTGTCGCGCTTTGCCGGCGAGGAGGTGGCCCATTCCGAGCGGCCCGACCTGTCGGGCGCCAAGATCGTCGTCTCCGGCGGGCGTGCGCTCGGCTCGAAGGAGAAGTTCGAGGAGGTGATGCTGCCGCTCGCCGACAAGCTCGGCGCCGCGGTCGGCGCGAGCCGCGCGGCGGTGGACGCGGGCTACGCGCCGAACGACTGGCAGGTGGGCCAGACCGGCAAGGTCGTGGCGCCCGACCTCTACGTCGCCGTCGGCATTTCCGGCGCGATCCAGCATCTCGCCGGCATGAAGAATTCCAAGGTCATCGTCGCCATCAACAAGGATGCCGACGCGCCGATCCTGCAGGTCGCCGACTATTCTCTGGTGGGCGACCTTTTCACCATCCTGCCCGAGTTGACGGGTAAGCTCTGAAACGTTTGCCCAAAGCGGGCGCCAACCGACGGAGAGCCTCAATGGTCGAGATCCGAACCGTCGGTGTGGTGGGCGCCGGGCAGATGGGCGGCGGCATCGCCCATGTCGCCGCGCTCGCGGGCTACGAGGTGGCGCTCTACGACGTCAGCCTCGAGCTGGCGACGAAGGGCATCGCGAAGATCGCCGCCAATCTCGAGCGGCAGGTCGCAGGCGACAAGATCTCCGCATCAGACCGCGACGCCGCGCTCGCACGACTGAAACCGGCCGATGGCGTCGGCGCGCTCGCCTCGGTGGATCTCGTGATCGAGGCCGCCACCGAGAAGGAGGAGGTCAAGCGCCGCATCTTCCAGCAGATCTGCCCGATCCTGAAGCCCGACGCGATCCTCGCCTCCAACACGTCCTCGATCTCCATCACGCGCCTTGCCAGCGGCACCGACCGGCCCGAGCGCTTCCTCGGCATTCACTTCATGAACCCCGTGCCGGTGATGAAGCTCGTCGAGCTGGTGCGCGGCATCGCCACCGACGACGCCGTGTTCGAGGCGTCCAAGGCCTTCGCGCTGAGACTCGGCAAGACGCTGACGGTGTCGGAGGACTTTCCCGGCTTCATCGTCAACCGGGTGCTGATGCCGATGATCAACGAGGCGATCTACACGCTGCACGAAGGCGTCGGCACGATCGAGAGCATCGACACCTCGATGAAGCTCGGCGCCAACCATCCGATGGGGCCGTTCCAGCTTGCCGACTTCATCGGCCTCGACACCTGCCTTTCGATCATGCAGGTGCTGCATGACGGGCTCGCCGATTCCAAGTACCGCCCGTGTCCGCTGCTGGTGAAATATGTCGAGGCCGGTTGGCTCGGCCGCAAGGCCGGCCGCGGCTTCTACGATTATCGCGGCGAGACGCCCGTCCCCACCCGCTGAGGCGCGACAGGGGCGGGACGATCTGCTAGGCGCCGTCATTCCCCAACGGACGGAACCGGCTTCCCATGGACGACACCCGCGACTCGAACGGCGCGATCCTCAACGACGGCGACAACGTCACCGTGATCAAGGATCTCAAGGTAAAGGGCACGTCGGTCACGCTGAAGCGCGGCACGCTGATCAAGGGCATCCGCCTCACCGGCGATCCCGATCTCGTCGAGTGCCGGGCGGAAAAGGTGAAGGATCTCGTCCTGCGCACCGAGTTCCTGAAGAAGGCCTAGGCGCCATCGCGTTTCAAGGCGTCGACCAGCGCCATCGCATCGGGGCTCGCCCAGTGCGCAGAGCCGTTCATCGCGGCGCGAGCGCAGCCGTCCTTGTCGATCATCAGCGTCACCGGCAGGCCAAAGGCGACGCCCTGGCCCTTCAGGTCGTTGAAGACGCCCATCGTCTCGTCGCGGTAGAAGGGCAGGGTCGCGAGACCCGTCTCGGCATAGAAGCCGCGCGGCTTGGCTTCGTCGCCCATGTCCACGTTGATCGGCACCACGGCGAAGCTCTCGTCGCCGGCCTCGCGCTCCAGCTGGTCGAGCGCCGGCATCTCGGCGCGGCAGGGGGCGCACCACGTCGCCCAGAGATTGACGAGCAGGGTCTGGCCCCTCAATGCCCCGAGGCTCGTCGGCCGGCCGTCGCCGTCCTTGAAGGCGATGGCCGAGACGTCGAAGGGTGTGTCGAGCGGGCGCATCGCCGCGACCTCGCCGGTAGCGGCTTGGTCGAGCGCTTGCGCGAGCGCGGCCTTGGCCGGGCAGGCGGCGCTTGCCGTCTCGTTGCCAGAGCGCGTTTCCATCACGTATACGCCGACGGCACCGGCGACGACGCCGCCGGCCAGCGCCAGTCCGACGATCCGCTTGCTTGCTCCGCGAGGGGCGGGCACGGCGGGCTTCGGGTTCGGGTCGGACATGACGGGAAAGGGCCTTCTTCGTGAGCGGCAAGACGAGCAACGAGATGTGGGGCGGCCGGTTCGCCTCCGGTCCCAGCGCGATCATGGAGGCGATCAACGCCTCGATCGGCTTCGACCAGCGCCTCTACCGCGAAGACATCGCCGGGTCGATCGCCCATTCGCGTATGCTGGCCGACCGCGGCATCATCTCGCAAGCGGACGCGGCGGAAATCGGGCGCGGGCTGGAGGCGATCCGCGCCGAGATCGAGGCCGGCACCTTCGCCTTCTCGCGCGAGCGCGAGGACATCCACATGAATGTCGAGGCGCGGCTCGCCGAGCTGATCGGGCCCGCCGCCGGGCGCCTGCACACGGCGCGTTCGCGCAACGACCAGGTGGCCGTGGACTTCCGGCTCTACGTGAAGGCCGCCTGCCGCGATCTCGACGCCGCGCTGAAAGCGCTGATCGAGGCGCTGCTGGCGCGTGCCGAGGAGCATGCCGCCACCGTGATGCCGGGCTTCACGCATCTGCAGGCGGCGCAGCCCGTGACCTTCGGCCATCACTGTCTCGCCTATGTGGAGATGGCGGCGCGCGACCGCGGCCGGGCGCAGGACGCGATGCGCCGCATGGACGAATCGCCGCTCGGCGCCGCCGCGCTGGCGGGCACCGGCTTTCCGATCGACCGGCACGCGACGGCCGAGGCGCTCGGCTTTCGCGAGCCGACGCGCAATTCGCTGGATTCGGTGTCGGACCGCGACTACGCGCTGGAGTTCCTGGCGGCCGCCTCGATCACGGTGACGCATCTCTCGCGCCTTGCCGAGGAGATCGTGATCTGGTCGACGCCGCAATTCGACTTCGTGCGCCTCTCCGACGCCTTCTCCACCGGCTCCTCGATCATGCCGCAGAAGAAGAACCCGGACGCCGCCGAGCTGGTGCGCGCCAAGACCGGCCGCATCAACGGCTCGCTGGTGGCGCTGCTGACGATCATGAAGGGCCTGCCGCTGTCCTATTCCAAGGACATGCAGGAGGACAAGGAACAGGTGTTCGACGCCGTGGACAGCCTGGCGCTGGCGCTCGCGGCGATGACGGGCATGATCAGCGACCTTCAGGTGAACGCGGCGAAGATGCGCGCCGCCGCCGGCGCCGGCTTCTCCACCGCCACGGATCTCGCCGACTGGCTGGTGCGCGAGCTCGGCCTGCCCTTCCGCGAGGCCCATCACGTGACCGGCCGCGCCGTGGCGATGGCCGAGGCGCGCAAGGTGCCGCTGGAGGATCTGCCGCTCGCCGACCTCCAGACGCTGGATAACCGGATCGGCGAGGAGATCTATTCGGTGCTCTCGGTCGACGCCTCGGTGGCGAGCCGCACCTCGTTCGGCGGCACGGCGCCGGAGAACGTTCGGGCGCAGGTGCGCTTCTGGCGGGAACGACTGGCGGCGGAGGGATGATTTCGCTGCGGGAAGCCGCTATGACGGGACGAAGGATTCGAGGCGACACCGCGCAGGTGGTGGGCCTCGCGAGTGCGGGACGGATGGCATGAACGGACGTGGACTCACCCTGGCGCTCGGCCTCGCCTGCCTTCTGGCGGCGAGCGGCTGCGGGCGCAAGTCCGTTCCCGTCTATCCGCGCGCCGCGGGCCAGCCGCCCGCCGCCGTGGTGCCCGAGCCGAACGGCACCGCCCGGCTGCCGAAGGCGACGCCGCTCGCCTCCAGCCTCTCGGTGGCGCCGACGGAAATCACCGCCAACCCGAACGGGCCGAAGAAACGCTTCTTCCTCGACGGCCTCCTGAACTGACCTGCTGGCTGCGGCCAGTTCTCCCGCTCTTCGAAGAAGCACTCTCCCATGAACCATTTCGAGTATCATGACGGCATTCTCCACGCCGAGGGCGTGGACCTGCGCGAGATCGCCGCCGCCGTCGGCACGCCCTTCTACTGCTATTCCACGGCCACCTTGGAGCGGCACTACCGGGTGTTCGCCGAGGCCTTCGCCGACATCGACGCGGTGGTCTGCTATGCGATGAAGGCCAATTCCAACCAAGCGGTGTTGAAGACCCTCGCCGCGCTCGGCGCCGGGGCAGACGTCGTTTCGGGCGGCGAGCTTGCGCGCGCGCTCGCCGCCGGCATCGCACCCGAGAAGATCATGTTCTCGGGCGTCGGCAAGACGGCCGCCGAGATCGACGCCGGGCTCGCCGCCGGCATCTTCTGCTTTAACGTCGAATCTCAGCCCGAACTGCATCTGGTCTCGGCGCGTGCGGCTGCGATGGGCAAGACGGCGCATGTCTCGTTCCGCATCAATCCGGACGTCGACGCCAAGACTCACGCCAAGATCTCCACCGGCAAGAAGTCCGATAAGTTCGGCATCGCCTTCGAGCGGGCCGAGGCGATCTACGATCTCGCGGCCACTCTGCCGGGCATCGCGGTCTCCGGCATCGACATGCATATCGGCTCGCAGATCACCGAGCTCGAACCCTTCGACCTCGCCTTCGCCAAGCTCGCCCAACTGGTGGAGCGTCTGCGCGCCCGCGGTCATGCGATCACTCATATCGATCTCGGCGGCGGGCTCGGCGTGCCCTATCGCGCCTCCAACGAGCTGCCCCCCGGTCCCCCCGCGTATGCGGAGACGGTGAAGCGTCACGTGCGCTCGCTCGGCGCCAAGGTGATCTTCGAGCCCGGCCGGCTGATCGCGGCCAATGCCGGCGTCCTCGTGACCTCGGTGATCTACGTGAAGGAGGAGGCGGGCCGGCGCTTCGTGATTGCCGACGCCGCGATGAACGACCTCATCCGCCCGACGCTCTACGAGGCCTGGCACGAGATCCGGCCGGTGGTGGAGCCCGATCCGCATGCCGACTACGTCGTTGCCGATCTGGTGGGGCCGGTCTGCGAGAGCGGCGACTATCTCGCCAAGGAGCGCTCGATGCCGGCGGCCGCGGCGGGCGATCTCCTCGCCGTCGCCTCGGCCGGAGCCTACGGCGCGGTGCAAGCCGGCACCTACAACACGCGGGCCCTCGTGCCCGAGGTGATGGTGAAGGGCGATCGGTTCGCGGTGGTGCGCCCGCGCGTCGAGGTGGCCGATCTCATCGCTCTCGACCGCCTGCCGCCCTGGCTGGACTGAGCGGCGAGGCCCCTGCGGCTTTCACGCCTGCGTCAACGCCTCGCCTTCGCCATGAAAGCTGGTAAGCTTCAAGGGTAGGGGCGGCTTCGCGCCGCGTCGCCGCGGCCGCAGCCAGCGCTCCTATCCCTCTCGCGCCCGGCCCGCTCCACGAGGGCGGCGGCCGCGCCGGCACGGATATCGGCAGAATGGCACCCAACCGCCCGAACCCACCGACCGCCGGACGTGCCGGGTCGCGCCGCGTGCGCCTTGCCGCCGCCGGCGCGATCGTGGTGGAGCGGATCTGGCCGACCATGCTCGGCCTCGCGCTCGTCGCGGCGCTGTTCTTCGTGCTGTCCTGGTTCGGCGTCTTCGCGGCGCTGCCTTCGATCGGCCGTCTGGTGTTGCTCGCCGTGCTCGTCGTCGGCGTGCTCGCGGTGCTCTGGCTCGGCCGCGGCGTCCGGCTGCCGCGCTCCGGCGAGATCGTCGATCGCATCGAGCGCGCGAGCCAGCTCGAACACCAGCCGCTGCGCGCGCAGGACGACCGCGCCGCGGGCGCCGACCCCTTCGCACTCGCCCTCTGGCACGAGCACCAGCAGCGCATGGCCCGGCAGCTCGGCCGGCTCACCGGCGGCGCGCCGCGCACCCGCACCTATGCGATCGACCCTTGGGGCCTGCGCGCGCTCGTCGCCATGCTCTTCGTCACCGCCTTCGCCTATTCCTTCGGCCCCGGCGGCGGACGCGTCGCGGATGCGCTGACGCCGGTCGCCGACGCGCTGCCGGTGGGCGTGCGCGTCGATGCCTGGGCGACGCCGCCCGGCTACACCGGCCGCCCGCCGATCTTCCTCACCGACGCGGCCGGCGGCCCGGTGCCGGGCGGGCGGCTCGAAGTGCCGGAGGGCACGGTGCTCTCGCTGCGCGTCTCGGACCGGCGCGGCGCCTCGGTTCGCTTCACGCCGGAGGGCGGCGTCGTCGCCGAGGTCGCGCCGGTCGATCCGGGCGCGGCCAATGCCGCGACTACGACGCCGATCGCCGCCGATCCCGCCGCCGTCGAACCCGAGGGCCCCATACCCGGCGCCTATGAATTGAAGCTCGCGGCCGGCGGGACGCTCGCCGTCGACACGCGCTTCCGCACGCTCGAGGGCTGGACCTTCGCGGTGATCCCCGACGAGGCGCCGACGATCGCCTTCGACGGCACGCCGGCGCCGGGCCGCAACGGTGCGCTCGATCTCGCCTACCGGGTGAGCGACGACTACGGCGTGGCCGCCGGCGAGGGCCGGCTGGCGATCCGCGAGCCGCAGGCGCCGGGTGCGCGCCCGCTGGTGGCACCGCCCGAAATCAACCTGTCGATGCCCCGCCGCACGAAGGGCGAGGCGAAGGGGCGCACGAGCCTCGCGCTCGCCGAGAGCCCCTATGCCGGCGCCAAGGTCGCGCTAAGCCTGAGCGCGCGCGACGACGCGGGCCAGGTGGCCGAGACGCCGCCGCTGGAACTGACGCTGCCCGAGCGCCGCTTCGTCGATCCGCTCGCCCGCGCGGTGGTGGAGCAGCGCCGCATCCTGGCGCTCGATGCCAACGCCGCGCCCCGCGTCGTCGACATGCTCGACGCCGTGACGCTGCGCGGCGACGAGTTCATCCGCAACCCGTCGGACTATCTGGCGCTGCGCGCCGCGCGCGAGCGCATCTCGGGTGCTCGCGACGACGAGACGCTCGTCAGCGCCGTGGATTTCCTCTGGCAGATCGCCCTCGGCATCGAGGACGGCGACCTGTCGGTGTCGGAGAAGCGGCTTCGCGACGCGCAGGAGAACCTCTCGCAGGCGCTGGAGAACGGCGCCACCGACGAGGAGATCGCCAAGCTGATGCAGGAACTGCGCGCGGCCATGCAGGAATACATGCAGGCCATGGCGGAGGCGATGCGCAACATGCCGCCGCAGTCGCAGTCACAGATGAGCGAAATGCAGGAGATCCGCCCGCAGGATCTCGACCGCATGCTCGACAAGATCGAGGATCTCGCGCGGTCCGGCTCCAAGGACGCCGCCAAGCAGCTTCTCTCCGAGCTGCGCGACATGATGGAGAGCCTGCAAGCGATGCGTCCCGGCCAGCAGCAGCAGGGACAGGGGCAGCAGAGCCCGCAGCAGCAGCAGATGAACCAGCTCGGCGAGATGCTGCAGCGCCAGCAGAAGCTGATGGACGAGACCTTCGAGATGGGCCGCCAGGAGATGCGCCGGCAGATGGAGGCCGAGCGCGGCATGGACGGCACCGACGGGCAGGAGGGCGAGCCGCAGCAGGGTCAACAGGGGCAGGACGGCGAGCCGGGGCAGCAGGCGCCGATGACGGCCGAGCAGCTGCAGGCGATGAAGGAGCGGCTGCAGGCCGAGCAGGGCCAGCTCCAGAAGGATCTGCAGGCACTGCAGGAGGCGATGCAGGGGCAGGGCATGAAGCCGAGCGAGGATCTCGGGCAGGCCGGCCAGTCCATGGGCCGGGCCGAGGGTGCCTTGGGACAGGGGCAGAGCGAAGGGGCCGTGGGCGAGCAGGGCCAGGCGATGGAGGCGCTTCGGCGCGGCGCGCGCGACGCCATGCAGCAGATGCAGGCGATGCAGGGGCAGGGCCAGCAACCGGGGCAGGGCCAGGGTCAGCAGCCCGGCCAGCAACCCGGACAGGGGCAGCTCGGCGAGGGCTACGGCCCCGGGCAGCAGCGCTCGGGCCGCGATCCGCTCGGGCGCGAGCGCCAGACGCAGGGGCCGGATTTCGGGCAGGACGTCGGCGTGCCCGACGAGATCGACATCCAGCGCGCCCGGCGCATCCTCGACCAGATCCGCGACCGGCTGGGTCACCAGCTTTCGCCGCAGCAGGAGCGCGACTATCTGGAGCGTCTGCTGCGGACGCCCTGACGCCCGCCCCCGGCTGTTGCGAGGAGAGACGGGCGCGCCTAAGAGCGAACGGGTCGGGTGCAGGCCGCACCCGCCCGCAGGGAAGGCTCTCCATGGCAGACTGGAATCCGTCGCTCTACCGGCGCTTCGAGGAGGAGCGCACCCGCCCGGCGCGCGATCTCGCCGAGCGCTGCGCCTTTCCCGATCGCGACCCGGCGTCGCTGCGCATCGCCGATCTCGGCTGCGGTCCCGGCAACTCGACGGAGCTTCTCGCCGAGCGCTTTCCAGGTGCCGACATCACCGGCTTCGACATGTCGGAGGCTATGCTCGCGGCTGCGCGCGAGCGGCTGCCGCAATGTCGCTTCGCCCCAGCCGACATCGGCGCCTTCAAGCCGGATCGGCCCTTCGATCTCATCTATTCGAACGCTTCGCTGCAATGGGTTCTCGGCCACGAGCGGCTGATCCCTGCGCTGATGCGGCACGTCGCGCCGGGCGGGCTTTTCGCCGCGCAGGTTCCCGACAATCTGGCCGAGGAGGCGCAACTCGCGATGCGCGAGATCGCGGCCGAGCCGGAGTTTCGCGACCATGCTCACCCCGATGGCGAGCGCCGCGAGACGCTCGGATCGCGCGAGGACTATTACGACTGGCTGGTGAAGGCGGGGGCAGTGGAGGTCGATGTCTGGACCACCGTCTACAACCATCCGATGGCGGATGCCGCGGCGATCACCCAATGGTTCTCATCCACCGGGCTGAAGCCCTTCGTCGATCCGCTGCCGGCCGAGCTGAAGCCGCGCTTCCTCGATCGCTACACGGCGGAGATCGACCGGCGCTACCCCGAGCGCGCGGACGGGCGGCGGCTTCTGCCGTTCCCCCGTCTCTTCCTCGTGGCCCGCAAGGCGTGAGGGATCAGGCGTAGCGTCGCATGAGGAGCACGTCGTCGTCGCATTGCGGTGCGCGCAGCGCCTCGGCGACACGCGAGCGGATCTCGGCGACCGTGAAGGGCTTGTCGACCACGCCGATGATGATGGCGGAGAGATCGTCGGCCGCCTCGCGCTGCTCGGCATAGCCGGTCATCAGGAGGATCGGCAGGTCGGGAAAGGCGCGGCTCGTGGCGTGCGCCAGTTCGATGCCGGTGAAGGCGGGCATGCGGATGTCCGAGAGAAGAAGGTCGAACGCGCCATTGCGCTCGGCGAGGATGTCGAGCGCCATCTCGCCGTCGTCTGCCATGGTCACCTCGTGGCCTTCGAGGCGCAGGGCGCGGGTCACGAGAAGGCGAATGCCGGCATCGTCTTCCGCGATCAAAATTCGGGCCATGATGGCTGACTCCCGGCACATGCCGGCAAAGGCCGGCCTGGACCCGCGCAACAGCCGGTCCGTCGGCACGGATTATGGGGGCCCATCCTTGTGCGAACCCTTACGAAACGCGGATAATTTGAGGTAAACGCTTCTCGCTTGCGCGAAGCTGATCTGGAGCCCCATCGCCCGGACGTGAAAGCCGACCCGGCTTTCACGGGAAATGCTCCAGCGGCCTCAGACGACCCGCCCGACGAAGGGCAGTTCGCGGAAGGCGTGGGCGACGTCCATGCCGTAGCCGACCACGAAATGGTCGGGGCAATCGAAGCCGACATAGTCCGCCTCGATCTCGGCGACGCGGCGCATGCGCTTGTCGAGGAGGACCGCGATCTCCGCTCCGGTGGCGCCCCGCGAGAGCATGAGATCGCGCGCGAAGCGCAGCGTGCGGCCCGATTCCAATATATCGTCGACGATCAGCACCTTGCGTCCGGCGATCTCGCCCTCGACGTCGCGCACGATGCGCACGTCGCCGCCCACCGTGCCCGAGCCGTAGGAGGAGAGCGAGATGAACTCGACCTCCGGCGCGAGGCCCACCCGGTGCATCGCGCGGATGAGGTCGGCGGTGAAGACGAAGGAGCCCTTGAGGACGCCGACCACGAGAATGTTCTCGGGCTTGCGCGCGGCGATCTCGCCGGCGAGCCGCTCGATCTCGCGGGCGATGTCGGCCTCGGTGAACAGGGGCTCGATGGTCTTGCCGCGCACGCGAATCATCGCGCGGAGCCGATCGTGGATGCAGGCGGGGCGGTGGCAGGCAAGGTGTCGGTCATGCCCGAGGGAAACACCACGAGCGCGAGAACCGCAAGGCCAGCGAGCGCGGCCCCCGTCTGCAGCGACAGCGCCGTCCACAGCCACGGATGGCGCGGCGTGCGCGGACGCGGCGGCGGGCGGCGGTTGGAGTTGGCGGCTTCCAGCCGTGCCGCCCAGCGCGGCTCGGTGGCCGGCGCCGGATCGGCGAAGGGTGCACGGCTCGATGCGGCGCCCGGCCGGCGCGAAATGAGTGTCGCGTGGCCCTCGATGATCGGCGCAAGGTCGGCGCGCCAATCGTCGCGGCGGCGGCGCGCTGCGGGCGAAAAATTGGGGTTGGACATGCATCCGCCTCCGGGCTGCTGTTGGGGTCCGAAGTCAGGAAGGGTTAAGGTCGCATGGTTAACCAAAGCTGACCTTGGAACGGGTCGGAAGACGGAGCGCCGGCTTGCCGCTCGCGGCCGGCTTTGCATGGGGCGCATGGCGCCGGGAGCGTTCGGCCTCGTGCCGGGGAAGGGGACGGCGGATTGATCCGGTTCGAGAATGTGGGTCTTCGCTACGACATGGGACCGGAGGTCCTGCGCGATCTCACGTTCGAGATCCGCTCGCGCTCGTTCCAGTTTCTCACCGGCCCCTCGGGCGCCGGCAAGACCAGCCTGCTGCGCATGCTCTTTCTCGCGCTGCGCCCGACGCGCGGCGTCATCACCGTGCTCGGCCAGGACGCCGCGACGCTGAAGCGAACCGACCTGCCGGCGATCCGGCGGCGCATCGGCGTCGTGTTCCAGGATTTCCGGCTGCTCGACCATCTCACGACCTACGAGAACGTCGCGCTGCCGCTGCGCGTGCGCGGCAAGGAGGAGGCGAGCTACCGCCAGGACGTGGTCGATCTCATCAAGTGGGTGGGCCTCGGCGAGCGCATGGACGCCTCGCCCGTGGTGCTCTCGGGCGGCGAGAAGCAGCGCGCCGCGATCGCCCGCGCGCTGATCGACCAGCCCGACATCCTCCTCGCCGACGAGCCGACCGGCAACGTCGATCCGCCCTTGGCGCGTCGCCTGCTGCGCCTGTTCATGGAGCTCAACCGCACCGGCACGGCGGTGGTGATCGCCACGCACGATCTCTCGCTGATGGATCAGGTCGAGGCCCGCCGCCTCATCCTCGCGGAGGGGCGGCTGGAAATCTATGACTGACCGCGGCCTCACCCTTCCCTCGCTCATGACACGCAAGCGGCGCGTGCGCCCGACCTCGATCGTGCCGCCCGGCAACGTCGCGGGCCGCGCGCTGCTGACGGTGATCGCCATCATGACCTTCCTCGCCAGCCTGACGGTGGGCGCGGTGACGCTGGTGTCGGACACCGCCGCCACGTGGCAGTCGCAGATCTCGCGCGAGATCACCGTGCAGGTGCGGCCCGACGACGGGCTCGACATGGCCGGCGCGCTGCGCTCGGTGCAGATGCTGGCGCTGGCGACGCCCGGCGTCCTTTCGGCCGACATCCTGGACGACGCGGCGACGGGCCGGCTTCTCGAGCCGTGGCTCGGCGAGGGCCTCGACCTCGACGAGCTGCCGGTGCCCCGCCTCGTGATCATCGCGATCGACGAGGACGCGCCGCCGGACTTCGCGACGCTCGGCAACAGCGTGCGCGCCGCCGTGCCGCAAGCGAGCCTCGACGATCACCGCGCCTGGGTGTCGCGCCTCGTTTCCATGGCCCGCGCCACCGTGCTCATCGGTATCGCCATCCTCTCCCTCGTGATGATCGCCACCGTCCTGACCGTCGTCTTCGCCACGCGCGGCGCGATGACGGGCAACCGCCACATCATCGAGGTGCTGCATTTCGTCGGGGCGCGGTCTTCCTTCATCGCCGCCGAGTTCCAGCGCCACTTCCTCAAGCTCGGCCTCGTCGGCGCGGTCGCGGGCGGGGCCTGCGCACTTCTCGTCTTCCTTCTCGTCGGCTACTGGACGCGCGCCAACCAGGCGACGCCGGAAGCCGACCAGATCAACGCGCTGTTCGGCTCCTTCGCCATCGGCTGGACCGGCTATGGCGGCGTGGTGGTTCTCGTGGTCGCGATCGGCATTCTCACCGCCGTGACCTCGCGCATCACCGTGACGAAACAGCTCGCGGCGATCGACATGCTTTCGCCGGTGGAGCGATGAACAAACTCTTCCCACCGATCGTTGGTCCCTGATGCGACACGAGCAAGGTTTCGAACCCCGAACGGCGAGAAACGAACCGCGCCGCCCGGCATCGGCCCGGCCAGCGAAGCGCGTGCGTGGCCGGCGCCGGCGCGCTCTTCTCGTTCTCGCGCTCTTCGTCGGCTTCGCCGGCACGGCCTATCTCGCCGGTGGCTTCATTCGCTTCGCGCGAGACGTCGCGGCGCTCGCCGTGCCGCCGGCCGGGGGGCAGGCCGACGGCATCGTGGTGCTGACGGGCGGCGAGCAGCGGCTGACACGGGGCATCGAGCTCTTGCGCGAGGGGCGGGGGCGGCGTCTTCTCGTGTCGGGCGTCAACCGCGAGACGAGCGCGGCGGCGCTCGCGCGCACCACCGGCACGGACCGCGCGCTCTTCGACTGCTGCGTCGATCTCGACTACGAGGCGCTCAACACGATCGGCAACGCCGAGATGACGACGCGCTGGGCGCGGGAGCACGGCTTCTCGCGCCTCCTTCTCGTCACCTCCGACTATCATGTCCCGCGTTCGCTGCTCGAGATCGCCGGCGTTCCCGGCGCGCCCGAGATCGTCGCCTATCCGGTGTCGCCCGACAAGCTCTGGCGCCGCGACGGCTGGCCGAGCCGGCTCGGGCTGCGCCTCCTCGCCACCGAATACGCCAAGGTGCTGGCGGTGAAGGCGCGGCTGGCGCTCAACCTCGCCGAGGCCGGCCACCTCGTCCACCGCGTCGCCGGGCGGCAATCCTGACGCTCGCACCACCGTCGGCGCATGCCCGCCCCATCCTTCAAATTCGCGGGGAATGCCTCTATGAGGAGGCACGCCGCGCGAGCGGAGCCTTCAAGACCCAGGCCGAATGACCCTGCTTCGATCGATCGCCTTCCAGTTCCTGTTCTACGCGAACCTGTCCGGGCAGATGATCCTCTATCTGCCGGTCTTCTTCTTCCTGCCCGAACCCGCGCGTTGGTGGGTGGTGAAGAGCTGGTCGCGCTCCAGCCTCTGGCTGCTGCACCATGTCGCCGGCACGCGCTCGGTGCTCACCGGTCAGGAGCGCATTCCCGCAGGACCGGCGATCGTCGCCGCCAAGCACCAATCCTTCTGGGAGGTGATCTCGATCCTGCCGCATCTGGAGAAGCCGACCTTCATCCTCAAGAAGGAGCTGATGCGCATTCCCGTCTTCGGCTGGTACGCCTACGGCCTCGGCATGATTCCGGTCGACCGCAAGCGACGCGGCGCGGTGCTGCCCTCGCTGCTGGCCGCCGCGCGTGTGGCCGTGACGCGGGGGCGCCAGATCATCATCTTCCCCGAGGGCACGCGCGCCCCGCCCGGCGCCGTTCCCAACTATCGTCCCGGCATCCACTTCCTCTATGCCGAGCTCGGTCTGCCGGTGGTGCCGGTGGCGTTGAACTCCGGGCTGTACTGGCCGCGCCAGGCGGTGCGGCGCGAGCCCGGCACGATCCGCGCCGAGTTTCTGGAGCTGATCCCGCCCGGACTGAAGCGCATGCCCTTCATCGCGACGTTGCGCGAGCGGATCGAGACCCGGTCGCTCGACTTCCTGCGCGACGCCTTCACGGAGCGTCCCGATCTGCCGATGAGCCCCCTCGTGGCCGAGCGCCTCGCCGAAGCCGAGGCCGGCTTCTCTCGCGCGGTCTAGAGCATGTCCAGTGAAAGCCGAGTCGGCTTTCACGTCCGGACAATGCGGCAAACAAAGAGTTCGTCGCCTCAGAGCCGGGCGACCACCGCCGACAGCCAGGGATCGCGCAGACCCAGCGCCTCGATCTCGGTGAGCGCCGAGCGCACGTAGTCGACGTTGGGGCCGGACTGGCCGTGCGAGCGGGCCACGAGCGCCGCCGCCTCGTCGATGCCGAGCCGGCCGGCATATTGCGCGTGGCCGCGATCCACGACGTAGGCGAGCGCGCGCACTGGCCGCCCGTCGAGCAGCCGGACGGGCAAGGTGACCTCGCGATAGACGTTGGTCACCAGCTCGCGCGCGCGCAGATAGGCGACCGCCGCCTCGCGATCCTCTTCAGCCACGCGAAACGCCATGCCGACGCAGGAGCCGCCGCGATCGAGCCCGAACACGAGGCCGGGGCGCTCGGGCGTGCCGCGATGCACGTGCGAGTGGATGCAGAGCGAGCGGTGGAACCCGGCCAGCCGCGCCTTCGCCCGCTCTTGGAACGGGAAGCCCGGCCGCCAGATCAGCGAACCGTACCCGAAGACCCACAAATCGCCCACCATGCTTGCCATTCCCATCGGCGGCGCGTCATGAAGCGCCGGAACGGTGGGCAGAAAGGACGCAAGGACATGGCGAGGTCAAGGAGCTACGAGGCGCCGCGACGCAAGCGAAGCGCATCGCGCGTCTTCGCCGGGATCTTCGGGGTCGTCGTCGTCCTCGCGATCGTGCTGACGGGGGTCTGGTTCTATCTCGCCCGCGAGCTCGACCGGCGCGTCGCGGCGGCGTTGGACGAGGCGGCCGGCGGCGGCACCACCATCACCTGCACGGATCGCGAGGTCTTCGGCTATCCGTTCCGGCTCGGCCTCTCCTGTAGCGCCCTCGGTGTCGAGGCGCCGGCCAACGGCGTGCGGGTAACGGCCGGCGCGCTCCACACGGCGGCGCAGGTCTACGACCCCTCGCGCATCGTCGCCGAACTCGCCTCGCCGGCCAGCGTCGAGGCGCCGGGCCTGCCGCCGCTGGCGCTGCGCTGGGACCTCGCGCAGACCTCCACCGGCCTCTGGTCGGACGGGTTGGAGCGCGTGTCGCTGGTGATGGACAATCCCGTCGTCGCGCTGCAAGCGGCGGGCGGTGCCGCGGGCGCCGAGATCGCTCGCTCGACGCGCCTCGAAGCACACGCGCGCCGCAACGGCTCCAGCCTCGACGTGGCGCTCACCGATGCCGGGATCGTCGCCGCGGTGCCGGGCATTCCCGTGATGCCGCCCTTCGACGTGTCGGCCGACATGACCGTGGATGGCGCCGCCGGCTGGCTTCGCAGCGGCGTGCCTGGCGGCCGGTTCGGCCCGGCGCTGCGCGGGCAGGCCGGCGTCGTCCGCCAGCTGCGCCTGTCGCTGCCGTCGGGCGGTGGCGCCGAGGTGTCCGGGCCCTTCCGCGTCTCGCAGGACGGGCGCATTTCCGGCGACTTCCGTCTGGCGCTGGAGAACCCGCAGGCCATCGCCGGGCTGGTCGGCGTGCTCGTGCCCGGCACCGGCGGCATCGCCACGAGCATCGCCGGTGCGGTCGGCTTCGTCGGGCGGCAGGAGAACGGCCAGACGGTGGTCGACGTTCAGGTGCGCGACGGCGAGGCGCGCCTCGGCTTCATTCCGCTCGGCGACCTGCCGCGGCTCTGAGGCGCCGCTGCGAGCCTGCCGCCGCTCACTCGGCGGCCGGCGGCGTCTCGTTCCAGCTGTCCTTGCGGTGGGGGAGGCGGCCGAAATTGGCCTCTTCCGTGTCCTGGCCGGCCTGCACGATCGAGCGGCGGATGGCGCGGGTGCGAGAGAACAGGTCGAACAGCGCGTCGCCGTCGCCCCAGCGGATCGCCCGCTGCAGGGAGGCGAGATCCTCCGAGAAGCGCGCGAGCATCTCCAGCACCGCGTCGCGGTTGGTGAGGAAGATGTCGCGCCACATCGTCGGGTCGGAGGCGGCGATGCGGGTGAAGTCCCGGAAGCCCGAGGCCGAGAACTTGATGACCTCGGATTGCGTCACGGTTTCCAGATCGGCGGCGGTGCCGACGATGTTGTAGGCGATGAGATGCGGCACGTGAGAGACGATGGCGAGCACGAGATCGTGGTGCTCGGGCGTCATGATCTCCACCATCGCGCCCGTCGCCTCCCAGAAGGCGCGCAGCCGCTGCGTGGCGGCCTCATCGGTCTCAGGCAGGGGGGTGAGGATCGTCCAGCGGTTCTCGAATAGCTCGAGAAATCCGGCGTCGGGGCCGGACTGCTCGGTGCCCGCGATCGGATGGCCCGGCACGAAATGGACGTTGGCGGGCAGGTGCGGCTGCACCTGCTGCACCACGGAGGCCTTCACCGAGCCGACGTCGGAGACGATGGCGCCGGGCTTGAGGCTCGGCGCCATGGCGGCGGCGGCCGCGCCGCAGGAGCCGACGGGCAGGCAGAGGATGACGAGGTCTGCATCGCGCACGGCATCGGCGGTGTCGAGATGGTAGGACGTGCCGAGGCCGAGCTCCTCGGCGCGTTTCAGCGTCTCGGGCCGGCGCGTCGCGATGGCGATCTCGCGCGCCAGCCCGCGCTCGCGCATGTTGATCGCGATCGACGAGCCGATGAGGCCGATGCCGATCAGCGCGACCTTCTCGAAATGCGGAGCGTTCATCGCGCCATGAACTCGGTGAGCGCGGCGACGACGCCTTCGTTCGCCTCGGCCGAGCCGACCGTCAGGCGCAGCGCGTTCGGGAAGCCGTAGGCCGTGACCCGGCGCAGGATGAAGCCGCGCTCGGTCAGATGGGCGTCCGCCGCCGCCGCCGTGTGGCCGGCCGCGTCGGGGAAGTGGACGAGCAGGAAGTTGCCGACCGAAGGCGTGACGCGCAGGCCGAGCGCGCCGAGCTCGTTCGTCAGGCGCTCGACCCAGGTCGTGTTGTGCTCGACGGAGCGCGCGACATGCGCCCGATCGCGGATCGCCGCAGCGCCGGCGGCGATGGCCATGGCGTTGATGTTGAACGGACCGCGGAACCGGTCGAGCGCGTCGATCACCGCTTCGGGCGCGTACATCCACCCGACGCGCAGTGCGGCGAGGCCGTGCACCTTCGAGAAGGTGCGGGTCATCACCACGTTCTCGACCTCGGAGGCGAGTTCCAGTCCGGCCGAATAGTCGTTGCGCCGCACATATTCGGCGTAAGCGGCATCGAGCACGAGCAGCACGTGCGGCGGCAGGCCGCGCTGCAGGCGCCGCACCTCGTCGAAGGGCAGGTAGGTGCCGGTCGGGTTGTTGGGATTGGCGATGAAGACGACCTTCGTGCGCTCCGTGACGGCGGCCAGGACAGCCTCGACGTCGGTGCGCTCGTCGCGCTCGGGCGCCACCACCGGCGTCGCGCCGGCGGCGCGGATGTAGTTGGCGTAGACGAGGAAGCCGTGCTCGGAGTGGATCGCCTCGTCGCCCGGCGCGAGATACGCCTGCGAGATGAGGCCGAGCAGCTCGTCCGAGCCGTTGCCGCAAAGGATGTTGCGCGTATTGAGCCCGTGGACCTCGGCGATCGCGGTCTTGAGGGCCGTCGCCTGCCCATCGGGGTAGATCTCCAGCCGGTCGGCCAGCGCCGCGACCGCCTCGCGGGCGCGCGGCGAGGCGCCGAAGGGCGTCTCGTTGGCCGACAGCTTGTGCAGCTTGACGCCCTCGGGGGCGGAATCCTTGCCGGGCACGTAGGCGTGGATGTCGAGAATGCCGGGCTTGGGAACGGGGCGCGCGCGCGTTTCGGACATGGCGATCATCCTGGCATCAGCGGGAAAACCTCAGCCGCATAACCCCCGGGCGGTTCGATGTCGAGCGCCGCCCGTTCCCGAGCCGGGCCCGCATGCGTTGATCTTGCCCGCACGAGTCGATAGCACGGGCCATGTCGATCATTGCCGATCCCGTCACCGAAGAGACCCTCGGCGCCCGCGAGGCGCGCCAGCCCTCCTCGAAGGTCGCCTATTTCGGCCCGGACGAGCCGCTGCGGCTCGACG
The DNA here is from genome assembly GCF_014196835.1 of Aureimonas pseudogalii. GTDB lineage: Bacteria > Pseudomonadota > Alphaproteobacteria > Rhizobiales > Rhizobiaceae > Aureimonas > Aureimonas pseudogalii. The sequence continues at coordinate 83,216 of NZ_JACIEK010000001.1, read as the reverse complement.
GCGGACGCACGCTCTCGCCCTTCCATCTCGCCTACGAGACCTATGGCGAGCTGAATGCCGACAAGTCGAACGCGATCTACGTGTGCCACGCGCTGACGGGCGACCAGTATGCCGCCAGCCCCAATCCCGTGACCGGCAAGGCCGGCTGGTGGTCGACCCTGATCGGGCCGGGCAAGCCGATCGACACGGACCGCTTCTTCGTGGTCTGCGCCAACGTCCTCGGCTCCTGCATGGGCTCCACCGGGCCGGCCTCGACCGATTTCGAGACGGGCATGCCCTACGCGCTCGCGCTGCCGGTGCTGACCATCCCCGACATGGTGCGGGCGCAGGCGATGCTCATCGACCGGCTGGGCATCGACACGCTGTTCGCGGTGATCGGCGGCTCGATGGGCGGCATGCAGTGCCTACAATGGACGGTGGCTTATCCCTCCCGCGTCTTCGCGGCGCTGCCGATCGCCACCGGCGCGCGCCACTCGTCGCAGAACATCGCCTTCCACGAGGTGGGTCGTCAGGCGGTCATGGCCGACCCCGACTGGCACGGCGGCGACTACATCCAGCACGGCACCCGGCCCCACAAGGGGCTGGCGGTGGCGCGCATGGCCGCGCACGTCACCTACCTTTCGGAAGCCGCGTTGCAGCGCAAGTTCGGGCGCAACCTGCAGGACCGCGACAAGCTCGGCTTCGGCTTCGACGCCGACTTCCAGATCGAGAGCTATCTGCGCCACCAGGGCATGACCTTCGTCGACCGGTTCGATGCCAACGCCTATCTCTACCTGACGCGCGCCATGGACTATTTCGACATCGCCGCCGAGCATGGCGGGCGGCTCGCCGAGGCCTTCCGCCAGACGAAGACGCGCTTCTGCCTCGTCTCGTTCTCGTCGGACTGGCTGTTTCCGACCGAGGAGAGCCGCGCCGTGGTGCACGCGCTGAACGCCAACGCCGCCTCGGTCTCCTTCGTCGAGATCGAGACCGACAAGGGGCACGACGCCTTCCTGCTCGACGAGCCGGAGTTCATCGGGGCGGTGGCGGGCTTCGTCTCCTCAGCCGCCAAGGCACGAGGGCTGGTTCGATGAGCGTTGCCGAAGCGCCGGTGCCCACCAGCCGGATTGCGGCCGAGGACGCGGGACGGCGCGTCGATCTCGACCTCATCGCCGATCTCGTGACGCCGGGGAGCCGGGTGCTCGACGTCGGCTGCGGCGACGGCTCGTTGATGGACCGGCTTCAGCAGCGCCGCGAGGTGGATGCGCGCGGCATGGAGCTGTCGCAGCCCGGCGTCAACGAATGCGTGCGCCGCGGGCTTTCGGTGGTGCAGGGCGACGCCGACAAGGATCTCGTCCACTATCCCGACGGCGCCTTCGACTATGCGGTCCTGTCGCAGACCATCCAGGCCACCGGCAACCCGAAGCTTGTTCTCATGGAACTGCTGCGGATCGGGCGCCACGCCATCGTCTCGTTCCCCAATTTCGGCCATTGGTCGGTGCGCTCGTCGCTGATGATCAAGGGTCGCATGCCCGTGACGAAGAACCTCGCCTATGCCTGGTACGACACGCCCAACATCCATTTCTGCACCATCCGCGACTTCGTCGACCTGACGCACGAGATCGGCGCCGTGGTGGAGACGGCGGTGGCGCTCGACACCACCGGCCGAAAACTCGACATGCGCATGCCCTGGTGGTTCTGGAACCTCTTCGGCCAGCAGGCGGTGTTCGTGCTGCGCCGTCCCTGACGCCTTGAGGAGTTCGCGATGGACGATTTTCGTTTTGCCGACAGGCTGCTCGAAGTGATCGAGACGGCCGTGTTCCCGAGAACGAGCGCAGGCGTCGCCCGCGGGAACAAGATTTTCGGTGCTGCGATCCTGCGAAAATCGGACCTCTCGGTGGTGGTCGCCGAGACGAACAACGAGATCGAGAATCCGCTGTGGCATGGCGAGATCCACGCGATCAAACGGTTCTACGAACTGTCCGAGCACGACCGGCCGGCGCCGAAGGACTGCATCTTTCTGGCGACCCACGAGCCCTGCTCGCTCTGTCTCTCCGGCATCACCTGGGCCGGCTTCGACAATTTCCACTACCTGTTCCGTCACGAGGACAGCCGCGACGCCTTCGCGATCCCCTACGACATTCAGATTCTGAAGGCGGTCTACGCGGTGCCCGACCCCGATGTCGGCGAGGTCGCGCCGGACCGGCCGCTGTACAATCGTTCGAACCGCTACTGGACCAGCCACGATCTCAAGGGCACGATCGCCGGGCTCGCCGAGCCGGATCGCTCGAAGCTGGCCGCCCGCGTCGAGGCGATCAGCCGCCGGTATGCCGAGCTGTCGGACGCCTATCAGCAGGACAAGGGCGGCCGAAACATTCCGCTGGCTTGAAGGCGTCTCGTCCGCGGCCGTTTTTTTACGGACGGGAGGGCGGCGATCGCGCGCCGAACGCGACCGCCTTGTCTTGTTGCTACAGATTGACCGCCTTCATCGCCGCTTCCGGATAGCGCGTACCGGCCACCGCCTCGGCACCGAAAGCCTCGTCGAGTTCGCCGAGATCGTCAGGCGACAGCTCGACATGCACGGCGTCGGCGTTCTCCTCGAGATAGCGCACGCGCTTGGTGCCGGGGATCGGCGCGACGTCGGAGCCCTGCGCCAGCACCCAGGCGAGCGCCAACTGCGAGGCGGTCGCGCCCTTGCGCTTGGCCAGTGCCTCGACGATCTCGACGAGCTTCAGGTTCTTCGTGAAGTTCGCGCCAGTGAAGCGCGGCGAGCCCTTGCGGAAATCGCCGTCCGGCAGATCGTCGGGCGTCTTGAAGCGTCCGGTGAGGAAACCGCGGCCGAGCGGCGAATAGGGCACGAAGCCGATGCCGAGCTCGCGCAGCGTCGGCAGGATCTCCTCTTCCGGCTCGCGGCTCCAGAGCGAGTACTCCGTCTGGAGCGCCGCGATCGGATGCGTCGCGTGGGCCTTGCGGATGGTGGCGGGCGCGGCTTCCGAGAGCCCGAGATAGCGAACCTTGCCGGCTTCCACGAGGCGGCTCATCGCCCCCACCGTGTCCTCGATCGGCACGTTGGGATCGACGCGGTGCTGGTAGTAGAGATCGATGACCTCGATCCCGAGCCGCGTCAGGCTGTCGTCGCAGGCCTTCTTCACGTAGTCCGGCCGCCCGTTGATGCCGAGGCGCTCGCCGTTGGGGCCGCGCACGTTGCCGAACTTGGTGGCGACGACCACGCCGTCGCGCTTGGCCTTTAGCGCCTTGCCGAGAAGCGTCTCGTTGCGGCCGACGCCGTACATGTCGGCGGTGTCGAAGAAGGTGACGCCGAGATCGATGGCGCGGTGGATGACGTTCATCGATTCGGCGTCGTCGCCCTCGCCGTAGAATTCCGACATGCCCATGCAGCCGAGGCCGATGGAGGAGACGACGAGATCGGGTCCGAGCTTGCGGGTCTGCATGGAAAATCCTTTCGTCAGAGGCCGAACGCTTCTGCCTCGCCGCAAGAGATAGGCGCGGCCGAACGATCCACAAGCGGAGGGCTACTCCGTTTCGAGGTTGAGCGCGGGCGCGCCGCCTCCCTGAGGCACGAGGAGCGGGCGACGCACGTGCTTGCGGATGTCGTGCCGCGAGGTGACGGGGATGCCGCGATAGACGAGCTTCGTCGCCTCGACGATAATGACGCCGGCGAAGATCGGCCAGTTGCGACGCCCCATCCCCTCCCAGACACCCGCGAGCTTGAGGAAGCCGGGCCGGCGAAACGGCGGGAAGTGCAGCGCATCCGAGAAGCCGGAGGGCGTGAACATCGTCTCGCGCAAGAGCCGTGTCACCTGCCCGCGCGACCAGGGCCGACCCGAGCCGAAGGGCGTGTGCTCGGCCCGCGACCAGAGCCCGCGCCGGTTCGGCAGCACGAGCACGAGGCGGCCGCCGGGGGCGAGCACGCGCCAGGTCTCGTTTAGCATCTCGGTCGGGTTCTCGGCGAATTCCAGCGCATGAACCATCAGGATGCGATCGACCGAGGCGTCGCCGAGCGGCAGGTCCGAGGGGTGGACGAGTGCGGCGAGCGAGGGCCGGCCGAACGGCCAGGTCATCGCGCCTTGCGTCGCCGGCATGAAGGCGAGCGTGTGGTCGGCGTCGCCGGTCAGCCGGTCGAGATAGGGCGTGACGTAGCCGAGACCCACCAGCCGCTCCTGGTGGATGGGCTTCCACACGGGCGCCAGCGAATAGGCGAGCGAGCGCACGGCGACCTCGCCCAGTCGCGACGCGTAGAAATCGCGAAGATCGACGATGTCGGCATTCACGGAGAGGAGATTCCCGTCGGGGTTGGGGCGGCTTCGGCCCGCAGCCTAGTCGCTTCCGCCAAGCGGCGGAACCCTTGCGCGGGCGAGGCGCTGCCGAACCGCTCCCGCCGCGCTATCTCCCTGCAAAACCGCAGGGGACGCCAACGCCATGCCGACCATCGAGATCCGCCAGTTCACCTGCCGCAGCGACAATTTCGGGGTGCTCGTCCACGATCCTGAATCGAACGTCACCGTCTCGATCGATGCGCCGGAGGAGGCGCCGATCCTCGCCGCGCTCGACGCCGAGGGGTGGAGGCTGACGCATATCCTCACCACGCATCATCACGACGACCACGTCGCCGCCAATCTCGCGCTGAAGAGCCGCTTCTCGGTTGAGATCATCGGACCCGCCGGCGAGCGTCAGCGCATTCCCGGCCTCGACCGGGCGGTGTCGGGCGGCGAGGCGTTCGCGATCGGCGGGATCGACGTCGAGGTGATCGACACGCCCGGCCACACGGCCGGCGAGGTGTCCTACTACCTGCCGGGCGCCAAGGCGCTGTTCGCCGCCGATGCGCTCTTCTCGCTCGGCTGCGGACGCCTGTTCGAGGGCGACGCGGCGACGATGTGGGCGAGCCTGCAGCGGCTGCGGGCGCTGCCCGACGACACGATGCTCTATTGCGGCCATGAATACACCGCCACCAACGCGCGCTTCGCGGTGGACGTCGATCCCGGCAACCTTCTCCTGCAGGAGCGGGTGAAGGAGGTGGAGCACTTGCGGGTGGAGCGGCGCGCCACGCTGCCGGTGGCGCTCGGGCGCGAGAAGCGCACCAACCCGTTCCTGCGGGCCGACGATCCCGATCTCGCGGCGGCGATGGACATGGCGGGCGCCGATCCCGTCGCGGTCTTCGCGGCGCTGCGCGAGAAGAGGAACGGCTATTGAGCGCGCGCGAGATCATCCGGCGCCTCAAGCTGGAGCCGCATCCGGAAGGCGGCTGGTATCGCCAAACCTTCGAGGACGAGGCGTGCGACGAGACGGGCCGCGCGCGCTCCACCGCGATCTACTATCTGCTCGATCTCGGCGAGACCTCGGAATGGCACCGCGTGCGCGACGCCGCCGAGACCTGGCACTGGTATGGCGGCGCGCCGCTCGTGCTCACAGTCTCGCCGAACGGGCACGACGCCTCCGCCCATCGCCTGGGGCCGAGCCTCGCCACCGGCGAAGAGCCGCAGTTCACGGTGCCCGCCGACTGGTGGCAGACGGCGACGAGTCTGGGCGAATGGACGCTGGTCGGCTGCACGGTGGCGCCTGGGTTTCGCTTCGAGAGCTTCGAACTGGCACCGCCGGACTGGAGCCCGACACCGCGCGCATCCGGCAGTTGACCCTCAAGGGGCGCGCGCCGCGAGCAACCGGCGGAACAGCGGCAGCGCCGCCAGCACCGCGCCGGCGGTGATGAGCAGCGCCGCTGCGACGATGGACGGGGTGAGCGCGGCCTCGCCGAAGGCGACGAGCACGAGCGTCGAGAGGAGCGGCGCGGCATAGCTGGCGGCGCCCAGCAGCTGGATGTCGCCGCGCTTCACGCCGATGTCCCAGGTGTAGAAGGCCGCGCCGACCGGCAGCAGGCCGAGCGCGAGAACCGCCAGCCATTGCGAGGCGCCGGCCGGCCAGACGGTGGTCTCGAAGGCGAGATGGGCGAGGAACGAGAGGATCGCCGTCGTCGCGCAGAAGCCGGTCACGACGTCGCTCGGCACCTCGGCGACGCGCCGCGAGAGCAGCGAGTAGCTCGACCAGAACAGCGCGCAGAGGGCGGCGAGCCCGTAACCGAGCGCGTATTGGGGCGAGAAGGCGAGGGCGCCGCGCGAGGCGATGATGAGCCCGGCGCCGGACAGGCCGAGCAGGGCGCCCGCCAGGTGGAACCAGCGCAGCCGCTCGCCCGGCAGCATCGCCGAGCCCAGCACGATGAGCAGCGGCCAGAGATAGGCGATGAGGCTGGCATCGGCGGCCGGCGCGTTGCGCAGCGCCGCGAAGTAGAGCGCGTGGTAGCCGAAGAGGCCGACGATGCCGAGCGCCCAGACGCTTGGCGGCTGCCGGAAGACCGCGAACGGCACCCGCCGCACGCCGAGCGCGGCGACGCCGACCAGCGTGCCGAGCGCGAAGGTCATTGCGTTCATCTGGAACGGGGGCACGTCGCCGGAGCGCGCCGTCAGCAGCGCCAGCATCGACCACATGAGAATCGCCGAAAAGCCCAGTGCCGTCGCCATGCCCGTTCCCCGTCTCGTCAGGGGCGCCTAGCGGAGCGGCGTCCCGCCGTCAAACCCGGACGCGCCCCGCGGACAAAGAGGCCGGCCGCGGCTATCATCGGCCGACGACGGGCGAGGAGCGATTCGCATGAAACGACGGTTCATCCAGTGCGACGTGTTCACGTCGGTTCCGACCTGCGGCAACGGTCTGGCGGTGGTGCTCGACGGGGAGGGGCTGTCCGACGAGGCGATGCAGCGCTTCGCGGCCTGGACGCAGCTGGCCGAGACGACCTTCCTCCAGCCGCCGACCGACCCGGCTGCGGCCGACTACCGGGTTCGCATCTTCACCACGACGCGCGAGCTGCCCTTCGCCGGCCACCCGACGCTCGGCAGCTGCGCGGCTTGGGCTTATGCCGGCGGCGCACCGGCCCGTCCCGGTCTCGTTCGGCAGGAATGCGCGATCGGCATCGTCGAGGTTGATCTCGGCGGCGACGTGCCAGCCTTCGTAGCGCCCGAGACGCGAATCACCGAACTCGGCAAGGACCGGGTCGCGGAGATCGTCCGCGTCCTGCATCTTGATCCGCGGGACGTTGTGGGGTCGGCTTATCTCGTGAACGGTCCGGAATGGGAGGTGTTGGAACTGCGCAGTGCCGCTGCCGTGCTGGCGGCCGACCCGTCCGGCGCACATTTCCCGCATGAGCGCGCCATAGGCCTGATCGGACCGCACGAGGCCGGCGCCGAAACCGATTTCGAGGTGCGGATGATCGACGTCTGGCACGGCGTGAAGGAGGATCCGATAACCGGCTCGCTCAACGCCGCGATCGCGCGTTGGCGGCAGGCGACGGGCCGGCTCGACAAGCCCTACACAGTCACGCAGGGCAGCGTGATCGGGCGCATCGGGCGCGTCCACGTGCGCCCGGCCGCCGGCGGGCGGGTGATGATCGGCGGCGAGACGATCATCCTCGTCGAGGGCACGCTGGAACTCTGACCGCTCAGGGCTTGGCGAAGGTCGTGGCGGTGAGCGAGAGCGGGCCGACCTCGGTGGGAATGCGCACGTAGACGGGCGCGAAGATGCCGCTGTCGCGCACCGGCGCGAACCAGATCTGCAGCGTGCGGCTGGAGAGATACTTGATGCCGTTCGAGGACGTGCGGTAGCCGCTGACGGCACGCACCCGCACGTCGCAGACGATCGCCTGTCCCTCGAAGCCCTCGGTCGAGAAGGCGCGCGTGCCGCTCGGCGACAGCGCGAGGTCGAGCCGCGACCAGCCGTCGTAGAAGGGCAGCGTGCGACTGCAAAGCGACGCCGGATCGGGCTTGGCCGGCTTGATCATCAGCCCGCTCAGGGGATCGACCACCGAGGCGAGCTGGGCCCTGCGCACCGGCACGAAGTCGGGCTGCGGCGGGTTGCGCGGCGGCGGGGCGACATCGGCCGAGACGGCGCGCCCGCCGCGATAGCGCACGTCCGAGCGCCAGGACTTGGCGTCGCTCGTATAGGCGAGGCGATAGCGGTCGGCGAGGAGCCGTCCGGCCCGCACACGCCCCGAGACCGAACTCGTGCCTTGGGTCTTCGACACGAGATCGGCGAGCCCCGCGGAGGCGAGCGTGCCCTCCACGCGGTAGCGCGGCCCGTCCAGCGTCGTGCGGAAGCTGGCACGCCCGACCGGCAGACCGATCAGCGAGATCGTGTAGTTGGTCTCGAGCGATTCGGGCGCGGCCCGCGCGCCTGGCGCGGCGGCGAGGAGCACGAGAAGCGCGGCGGCGAGACGTCGGCAGAGCATGGGCGATTCCCGTGTCGGACGCGCGGCGCCGAAAAACGTGGAGGGAAGGGTCGGGAGAAGACGACCTCATCATGGCAGGCTCGCGACGACCCGCAAGGGCCGAACCCTCGGGAACGCCGGCCGCGGCGGCCTTTCGAAGGGCATGGCGTGCGACGGCGGGCCACGATGGTTGACGAAATGGACGGTGGCGACTATAGGGACGATCGATTTTCCGATCATGCCATGGGGTCGATGATCGCGCTGCCGTTTCGGTGGCGGCGCGCCCCGAACGGCCGTATCGAACGTTTGAAAGGTGATCCCATGTCACGCGCTTGCGAACTGACCGGCAAGGCCGTCCAGTCCGGTAACAATGTCAGCCACGCGAACAACAAGACGCGTCGCCGCTTCCTGCCGAACCTCTGCCAGGTCACGCTGATCTCCGACGCGCTCGGCCAGCGTTTCCGCCTGCGCGTCAGCGCCCACGCGCTGCGCTCGGTCGAGCACCGCGGCGGCCTCGACGCCTTCCTGACCAAGGCGCCCGAAACCGACCTGTCGCAGCGCGCCAAGCTGCTGAAGCGCCAGATCGCCAAGAAGACCGCGACGACCGCCGAGGCTGTCGCCGCCTGATTTCGGTCCGCCGATTTCAAGAGTTCGACGCCGCCTTCGGGCGGCGTTTTCGTATCCGAACCTCCTTCGACCTGTCGCTGGTGCCATACCCCAGCCTAAAAAAATGGATCGACCCGCCATGACCCGACCCGGACTTCTCGTCCTGCCCGTGGCCGCAATGACGCTCATCGTGCTCGCCTCCAACGTCCTCGTGCAGTTTCCCGTCGAGGGGCAGATCGGCGCCCTCGCGCTCGGCGACGTGCTCACCTGGGGCGCCTTCACCTATCCCTTCGCGTTTCTGGTGACGGATCTGAACAACCGCCTGTTCGGGCCGCGGGTCGCGCGCCGCATCGTCTATCTCGGCTTCGCGCTCGCCATCGCGTCGTCGCTGGTGGTGCCGCCGCTTCTCTTCCGCGCCGGGCTGCTCGAGTTCGCCGCCACGGGCGAGCGTCTCGCGCGAATCGCGGCGGCCTCCGGCTTCGCCTTCCTCGCCGCGCAACTTCTCGACATCGCCGTCTTCAACCGCCTGCGCCAGGGCTCGTGGTGGAAGGCGCCCGCGGCATCCTCGCTGGCCGGCTCGATGCTCGACACCGCGATCTTCTTCACCGTGGCCTTCGCGCCCTTCCTGGCCGTGTTCGGCCCGAGCGACGATTTCGCCTTGCAGAGCGCGCCGCTTCTCGGCGTCTTCTCTACCGAGGCGCCGCGCTGGATCTCCTGGGCGCTCGGTGATTTCACGGTGAAGCTCGCCATCGCGATCTTCGGCCTCGTGCCCTACCGGGTGATCGTCAATTCCGTGCTGCCCTACCGGGACGCGCCGCGAATCGTCATCTGAGGCCTGCGGCGTCGCCGAGTCAGTCCGGCGAGACGAGCCGAAACTCGAGATAGAGATTGCGCTGGAAGAGCGAGCCGTTGTCGTCGGAGACGAGCGATAGGACGGTCTGGCCGGCGCCGTTCCGCCAGATGTCGAGCCCTTCCATGTTGTCGATCTCGTCGCCGAGATCGGCCTCCAGCATCACCGGCCCGTCCACCGTGGCGCCGGGTCGGATGTCGCCGCCGGCGATCCGGCGCAGGCGCATGCCGATACGCCCAAATCCCTCGTAGCGGCGTTCGAGCAGCACCAGGTCGCCGTCCGGCAGGAAGGCGCCGTCCGTCACCGCCCAGGGCAACTGTCGGCGCACTGCGAAGAGGCCCTTGGCGCCGCGTTCCAGAATAGCGCCGTAAAGATTGCCGTTCTCGTCGATCGAGCGCTCGGCCACTACCACCGTCGCGCCCTTCAGCGGGCTCGCCGCGGGCGCCACCGCGATCGTCTCGATGCCGCCGTTGGAGCGCAGCTCCTGCCGCGTCAGCGGCATCGGCACGGGGCGAGGGCGCTCGCTGTCGGGCAGCGCGTCACCGGCGGGAAGGGCGAAGGATTCAATGCGATGGCGTCCCTCGAAGGAGACGATCGCCCGTCCACCCGCGAGTGCCAGCCCTTCGGCATCCGCGTCGCTCTTGCGCCCGTAGGTCCGTCCGTTCGCGTCGAGCATGGGCGCAAGGCGCGTGTCGCCGAGACCCACAGGTCGACCCTCCCCATCGCGGCGGATGGCGCCGGCGAACCACAGGCCGGCATCGGTCACCGCCAGAAAGCGCTCGCCGCCGTCGCGCATGCGGAAGGCCGAGACGCCGGCAAGCCGACGGTCGGACGAGCGGTAGGAAAAGCCGCCGACGAATTCGAGATTGCCGAAGCGCCGCTCCGCGGAGCCGATCCGGAACTGCGAGATCGGGCGGGCGCTGGTCTCGATCGTCTCGGCGGCCGCCATGAGAGGCGTGTCGCTGCCGAGCGTCGCGACGGCGAGAAGCAGGGCCGTCGCGACCCAGCGACGCCGCATCCCATGCAGCATCAACGCCGACCGGCGGCCTGTCGCCGGCGCACCGGCACCGAACCCTCGTCCTCGAAGAGCGCCGCGAGCTGTTCGGTCATCGCGCCCGCCAGCTCCTCGGCGTCGGTGATGGTGACAGCGCGGCGGTAGTAGCGCGTCACGTCGTGGCCGATGCCGATGGCGAGAAGCTCCACCGGCGAGCGCGTCTCGATCTCCTCGATCACGGCCCGCAGGTGACGCTCCAGATAGTTGCCGGGGTTCACCGACAGCGTCGAATCGTCGACCGGCGCGCCGTCCGAGATCATCATCAGGATGCGGCGCTGCTCGGAGCGGGCCAGCAGCCGGTTGTGCGCCCAGATCAGCGCCTCGCCGTCGATGTTCTCCTTCAGGAGGCCCTCGCGCATCATCAGGCCGAGATTGCGCCGGGCGCGGCGCCAGGGCGCGTCGGCGCTCTTGTAGACGATGTGGCGGATGTCGTTGAGGCGGCCCGGCTTCTGCGGCTTGCCGGCCTTCAACCAGGCCTCGCGCGACTGCCCGCCCTTCCAGGCGCGCGTCGTGAAGCCGAGCACCTCCACCTTCACGCCGCAGCGCTCCAGCGTACGCGCGAGAATGTCGGCGCAGGTCGCCGCCACGGTGATGGGACGGCCGCGCATCGAGCCGGAATTGTCGATGAGCAGCGTCACGATCGTGTCGCGGAACTGCGTGTCGCGCTCCATCTTGAAGGAGAGCGGCTGCATCGGGTCGATGACGAGGCGCGTCAGGCGCGCGGTATCGAGATAGCCCTCTTCGAGATCGAAGTCCCAGGCGCGGTTCTGCTGCGCCATCAGCCGGCGCTGCAGCCGGTTGGCGAGACGGCCCACGGCCCCCTGCAGCGAGACGAGCTGCTTGTCGAGGAAGGAGCGGAGCCGGTCGAGTTCGGCCTCGTCGCAGAGCTCCTCGGCGGCGATCGTCTCGTCGAAATCCTCGGAGAAGACGCGGTAGTCGGTATCGCCGAGATCGCGCGGCATTGCTTGGTTGGGCCGTCGCGATTCGCCGGGCGTCTCGGAATCCGGCTCCTCGTCGTCGACGGGATCCTCGGCCGTGACCTCAGAGGTCTCGGCCTCGGCGGCGTCCTCGTTCTCCGAGTCGCCTTCCGATTCCTGCGGCTCGGCCTCGTCCTGGCCCTCGCTGTCCTCGGAGGAGCCCTCTTCCTGGTCGCGGCTCTGGTTGTCGCCGGCCTCTTCCTCGGTCGATTCGTCCTGGTCCTGCGAATCGTCGGCGAGTTCCTCGGCCATCTCCATGGAGACGAGCATGTCGCGGATGGCGCGGGCAAAGGAGCGCTGGTCTTCCAGCGTCTCACCGAGCCGCTCGAACTTGCGACCGGCCTTCTCCTCTATCCAGTCGCGCCAGACGTCCACCACCGCCTGCCCGCTGGGCGGAACCGGGCGGCCGGTCAGCTTCTCGCGCACCATCAGCGCGAGCGCATCCTCGATCGGCGCCTCGGCGCGGTCGGTCACGTCGGCGAGGTTGGAGCGCAGATACTTGTCCTCCAGCATCGCGCCGAGATTGGCGGCGATGCCGGGCATGGCGTTGGCGCCGATCGATTCGCAGCGCGCCTGCTCCACCGCGTCGAACACGGCGCGCGCGCCGCGCCCCTCGGGCGAGAGCGTGGCATGGATGCGCGCGTCGTGGCGCGCCTTGCGCAGCGCCATGGCGTCGCCGAGCCCGCGGGTGATCGCGACGTCGCCGGCGCTCGCGCGCTTCGGCAGTTCGGGCAGGCGTGCCCGGTCGCCGCTGAGGCCCGGCCGCTCGTTGCCGTAGACGACCTCCAGTTCGCTCTCGCCGGCGATGGCACGCATGCAGCCCGCCACCGCGCGCCGGAAGGGCTCGCGGTCGGCGGTCTTGGGCCGGGACGCCTTGGAGGAGTTGTCGCCGATGGCGGCCATAGAGCGCGGGCCTTCAGTCCAGAACCAAATTGGCGGCCGACTCGGGCAGTTCCTCGCCGAAGGCGCGCTGGTAGAACTCGGCCACCAGTGGGCGTTCGAGATCGTCGCACTTGTTGAGGAAGGTGAGGCGGAAGGCGAAGCCGATGTCGCCGAAGATCTCGGCGTTCTCGGCCCAGGTGATGACGGTGCGTGGGCTCATCACGGTGGAGAGGTCGCCGTTGACGAAGGCCGAGCGCGTGAGGTCTGCGACGCGCACCATCTTCGAGACCTTGAGGCGGCCGTCCTTCGTGGCGAAGTGGCGCGCCTTGGCGACGACGATGCCCACCTCGTTGTCGTGCGGCAAGTAGTTCAGGACGGTGACGATGGACCAGCGATCCATCTGCGCCTGATTGATCTGCTGCGTGCCGTGATAGAGGCCGGTCGTGTCGCCGAGGCCCACCGTGTTGGCGGTGGCAAACAACCGGAAGGCAGGATGAGGGCGGATGACGCGGGCCTGGTCGAGCAGCGTCAGGCGGCCCGACGATTCCAGCACGCGCTGGATCACGAACATCACGTCCGGGCGACCGGCGTCGTACTCGTCGAACACCAGCGCGACGTTGTTCTGGTAGGCCCAGGGCAGGATGCCGTCACGGAACTCGGTGACCTGCATGCCCTCGCGGACGGTGATTGCGTCCTTGCCCACGAGATCGATGCGCGAGACGTGGCTGTCGAGATTGACGCGCACGCAAGGCCAGTTGAGACGGGCGGCGACCTGCTCGATATGGGTCGACTTGCCGGTGCCGTGATAGCCCGACACCATGACGCGCCGGTTCTTGGCGAAGCCTGCGAGAATGGCGAGCGTCGTCGGCTTGTCGAACAGGTAGTCCGGATCGATCTCGGGAACGTGCGGATCGGTGGCCTTGAAGGCGGGGACTTTCAGATCGCTCTCGAAACCGAAGGTTTCGCGGACGGAGACCATGGCGTCGGGCAGGTTCGCCACTTCCAGTTCCGCTGCACTCATCATACCTCCAGGGGCGTCGCCGGTCGGCGGGCGCCATCATGTCCATGTCGTCGGGCGTCCAACCGGACGGGCGCAGCCGGAGCGCTCGGCAAGACCGGCCCTCCAGCGATTAGCAGAAGCCCGACTGCTTCAAAAGCTTGTAGGCCTGAATGACCTCGCGAAGTCGGTCTTCCGATCCGCGATCGCCGCCGTTGGAATCGGGGTGATACTGCTTCACGAGGGCCTTGTAGCGCAGGCGGATCGTCTCGGCAGCGGCGTCGGCGGCCAGATTCATCGTCTCCAGCGCCTTCACCTCAAGCGCCCGCGCCTTGCGCCGCGGCGCCGGCTCGCCGTCGGCGAAGAGATTGAAGGCGCCGCGCGTGCGACCATTGGCGCGCTTCGGCCGACCGGTCGGCTTTTCCGACGGCATGGCGCCCGAAGCGTTCGAGCCCATCGTCCAGGTCGGCCGATTTCCGGTTAGCGAATCCTTCAGATACTTCTGGATGTCCTCGTCGCCGAGGCCCGAAAAGTAGTTGTAGGACTTGTTGTAGAGCCGGACGTGATCGACGCAGAACTGCAGGTACTGGCCCTCGTGGTCGCGGCCGCGCGGCGCCTTGTAGAGACCGGGCGCCTCGCACTTGTCCCAGCAGCACTCGGGTGCCGCGGTCTTTTTCGGCGCGTCGCGGTCGGGCCGGACGCGGATCTTGTCGAAGTATTGGGAGTCGAGTTTCATCACAGCCGGATTATGGGGCTCCCACCGGGAGCGGACAAGAATTGACAGATCCGAAAACCCGTCCACAACGATCCGGGATCATCCACGGTCGGGGTCGGCACGAAGCCGGCGAGAACCGTGGTCCCATTTCGAGGCGTGAGCATGACCATACAGGCCGAGATCGAAGCCAAGCTGACCCAGGCGTTGAAGCCCGAAACATTGCGGGTCGTCAACGAAAGTCATCTCCACGCGGGCCACCATCATGGTGGCAGCGACCATCATCACGGGTTCGACGGCAGCGGCGAGACGCATTTCCGGGTGCGGATCGTCTCGGCCGCCTTCGCCGGGCGCTCGCGGCTCGACCGGCACCGCCTGGTGAACGGTCTGCTTGAGGCCGAGCTCGCCGGCGCCGTGCATGCCCTGGCGATCGAGGCCTCGGCGCCCGGCGAGCCGACGCGGCGCTGATGCCGATGCGCCGGCGCGTCCATCGGCGGCGCGGGGTCCGGCTCACCGTGGGCCTGCTGTTCGCCGCCGCGCTGTCCTTCACGGCGGGGCTCACCGACGTCGTCGGCTTCCTGCTGGCGGGCGACTTCGTCTCCTTCATGAGCGGCAATACGACGCGTCTGGCGATCTCGATCTCCGAAGGAGACGAGGCGCGCATCCTGCATCTCGCGGAGGTCATCGCCGGCTTCGTCGTCGGCAACGCGGCGGGCGTCCTCCTCATGCGATGGACGCGGGGCAGCCACGCCGCGCTCCTCGTCGGTCTCGCCGCTGTCATGACGGGGGCGACACTGACCGGCGAGGCGACGCTGACCGTGCTCGCGCTCGTCTTCTCCATGGGGGCGCTCAACGTGGCGCTGGAGGAGGTGGCGGGGCATTCGGTGGGTGTCACCTACGTGACGGGCGCCCTGTCGCGCTTCGGCCGCGGGCTCGGGCGCACGATGCTCGGCGAGGCGGCGACGGGCTGGTGGATCCAGGTCGTGCCCTGGCTCGGCATGATCTCCGGTGCGCTGGCCGGGGCGTTCCTCTGGCGCGAGATCGACCGGACGGCGATCTTCGCCGCAGCCTTCGCGGCGGCGCTCATAGGGCTGGCCTCGCTCGCCATCCCGCGGCGCTGGCGTCTCGGCTATCTCATGCGCAAGCCTGCGCCGCGCCGTGTTCCCGTCGCTCGGCCGCGCGACGCCGCGCCGGCCTGATCCGGCTCAGCAACCGACCTCGGCGGCGAGGAAGCGGCGAACCGACGCGGGGTCGACGTCGCGCGCCACGAAGGCCCGGCCGATGCCGCGCGTCAGGATGAAGGTCAGCGCCGAACGCACGACCTTCTTGTCCTGCGCGATCTTGTCCATCAGCTCGTCCACCGTGAAGGCTGGGCCAGGGATGGCCGAGATCGTGGTGGGTAGGCCGGCCGCGGCGAGATGCGCGCTCACGGCGGCGGCGTCCTCTGCTGGGCAGAGGCCCTCGGCCACCGAGAAGCGATGCGCCAGCGCCATGCCGATCGCCACCGCCTCGCCATGCACCAGCCGGGCCGCATCGTAGCGGGCGCACGATTCCAGCGCGTGGCCGAACGTGTGGCCGAGATTGAGGAGGGCACGGTTGCCGTCCTCGCGCTCGTCGCCGGCCACCACTTCGGCCTTGGCGCGGCAGCTCGTGGCGATCGCCTCGACACGCTCCGGCCCGCCCGCGAAGATCGCCTCGCGGTTCTCGCCGAGCCAGCGGAAGAAGTCGGGCCGGTCGATCAGCCCGTATTTCACCACCTCCGCATAGCCCGCCGCGAACTCGCGCGCGCTCAGCGTGTCGAGGATCGCGGTGTCGGCGAGGACGAGCGCCGGCTGGTGAAAGACGCCGACGAGGTTCTTGCCGCGCGGCGAATTGATGCCGGTCTTGCCGCCGACGGAGCTGTCGACCTGTGCGAGCAGCGAGGTCGGCACCTGGACGAACCGCATGCCGCGCCGCACGATGCCGGCCGCGAAGCCCGCGAGGTCGCCGATCACGCCGCCGCCGAGTGCGATCACCGCATCGCCCCGCTCCAGCCGCTCGGCCAGCACCCGGTCCACCACCTCGCCGAGATGGGCGAAGGACTTGGTCGGCTCGCCCGCCGGCAGCACGAGACGCGAATGGGCGATGCCGGCGGCGTCGAGCGAGGCGGAGAGGCGGTCGGCGTGCAGCGCCGCCACCCGCTCGTCGGCGACGACCAGCGCGCGAATGCCGGGCAGACGGCGGGCGATCTCCGCGCCGGCCTCGGCGAGGAGGCCGGGCCCGATGAGGATGTCGTAGGAACGCGCGCCGAGCGAGACGCGCACGCTCTCGCGCATCGCGGCGGGGGCGCTGGCGGCCGGGCGGGTGGTCGAGGTCATGAGGCGGCTTTCGCTCGGTCGTGGCGGGCCAGCGACTGGATGATCTCGCGGGCGATGACGTCGCGCTTCACGTTGCGCGAATGGATGTGGAGATCGGCCTGCGCATAGACGGGATAGCGCTTGTCCATGAGGTCGCGCAGCGTCCCGCGCGGATCGGCGGTCCTCAGCAGCGGGCGGGTGGGGCGCTTGGCGACCCGCTCCATCAGCGTGTCGAGATCGGCCTTCAGCCAGACGGTGACCGAGCGCTCGCGCAGCAACCGACGCGTCCCCTCGTTCATGTAGGCGCCGCCGCCGGTCGCGATCACCTGCCGCCCGCCCTCGACGAGCCGGGCGACGACGCGCGCCTCCAGCGCCCGGAACTCCGGCTCCCCATAGGCGGCGAAGAGTTCGGCGACGCTCATGCGCGCGGCGTCCTCGATCTCCTGGTCGGTGTCGACGAAGGGCAGCTCGAGAAGCTGCGCGAGGCGGCGTCCGATCGTCGTCTTGCCAGCGCCCATCAAGCCCACGAGAACGACCGAGCGAGCGCCGCGACCGAGGTCTGCGGCGTCTTCGCGGTCGGCGGGGCCGAGGGTTTCGCTCATGCGTTCGGGCTCTCGATCGGGCGCGTTGGCCGTCGGTCCTAGGACCAGAAAAGCCTTTTGGCGTCAAGGGAAGGGCCCCTCGCGAAGCTGCCTGCCGGCGATGGACGGCGGCGCCGGGCCGCGCTTCGCCCTTGCTCCGACCCGGCGCTCCCGTAAGATCGCGGCCGGGACGATCCGGGTGCCTCGCGAGGCCCCACTGACCGAAAGCCGCGCCAGAGCATGCCGACCCTCGTACGCCTCCTGTCCCTCATCGTCCTCCTCGTCGGAGCGGTTGTCGGCGTCATGGCAGCCCTCGTCACCTTCGTGGAACCGCGCCAGACGGAAATCGTCGTCCCGGTGCCGCTGCCGAACGTCGCGCAGGCGCCGGCTGCCACATCGCCCGGCGTGCCGGCCGCGCCGGAACCCTTGCGCGACACCACCACCACCGGCTCTCTCGCGCCGGTCACCACGCCATGAGGGGCGGGCGGGACGGAGCCGACATCGAGGCCTTTCTCGAGATGATGGCGATCGAGCGCGGCGCCGCCGACAACACGCTCGCCGCCTACGGGCGCGACCTCGATGATGCCCGCCAGTTTCTCGGGCCGGGTGGCGGGCCGCTTCGTGACGCCGACACCGACGCGATCCGCCGCTACATGACGCATCTCGACGCGCAGGGGTTCGCCGCGTCCAGCCGGCAGCGCCGCCTGTCATCGCTGCGCCAGTTCTTCAAGTTCCTCTATGCCGAGGGCCATCGGGCGGACGATCCGACCTCGCCGATCGAAGGCGCACGCCGGGCCCGGCCGCTGCCCAAGATCCTGTCGGAGACCGAGATCGACCGGCTGATCGACGCCGCCGCCGCGGCCGCCGCCGAGCCCGGCGTGGAGGGAACGGCGCTGGCGCGGGCGCGGCGCATGCATGCGCTGGTGGAGCTTCTCTACGCCACGGGCCTTCGCGTGTCGGAGCTTGTGTCGCTACCGCGCTCGGTGCTGCGCGCCAAGAGCCGGGTGATCGTGGTGCGCGGCAAGGGCGACAAGGAGCGGATGGTGCCGATCGGCGAGCGGGCGCAGGATGCGCTGGCCGCCTTCGGCGAGACGCTGCAGGCGCTGGCCCCGAGCGGCGAGCGCGCCTGGCTGTTTCCCGCGCTCTCGGAGACCGGCCACATGACCCGCCAGGCGTTCGGGCGCGATCTGAAGGCCCTGGCGGTTCGCGCCGGGCTGCCGCCCTCGCGCGTCTCGCCCCACGTGCTGCGCCACGCCTTCGCCAGCCATCTCCTGCAGAACGGCGCCGATCTTCGCGCCGTGCAGGAGCTTCTCGGCCATTCCGACATCGGCACCACGCAGATCTACACCCACGTGCTGGAGGAGCGGCTGATGCGCCTCGTCACCGATCATCATCCCCTGTCGGCGCTCGCCGACGACTGAGCGGCCGACCGGCCGTTTCCTTGACAATCCGGCAACGGATCGCCAGTTTGCGCGCCGACGCGAACACCCCGGTCACGGCGGCGCGTCCGGCCCTTCGCCAGGGCGCCTGCGCGATGGAATGCCCCCCCGAAAGGACGGCCACCGGCCGCTGCTGGATGCACAATTATCTCGACTTCGAAAAACCCGTCGCCGATCTCGACAGCCAGATCCTCGAACTCAAGAAGATCGGCTCGGGCGAGAACAGCCTCGACGTGTCCGAGGACATCCAGCGGCTGGAAAAGCGCTCCGGCGATGCGCTGGTCGATCTCTACAAGAAGCTGACGCCCTGGCAGAAGACGCAGGTCGCCCGCCACCCCGACCGGCCGCACTGCTCCGACTATCTCGCCCGGCTTGTAAGCGATTTCACGCCGCTGGCAGGTGACCGCCTCTTTGCCGAGGACCACGCCATCATCGCAGGCTTCGGCCGGTTCCGCGGGCGTCCCGTGGCGGTGATCGGGCAGGAGAAGGGGGCGGACACTCAGAGCCGGCTCAAGCACAATTTCGGCATGGCGCGGCCGGAGGGCTACCGCAAAGCCGTGCGCATCATGGAACTGGCCGAGCGCTTCGGCCTGCCGGTGGTGACGCTGGTCGATACCGCCGGCGCCTATCCCGGCATCGGCGCCGAGGAGCGCGGACAGGCCGAGGCCATCGCCCGCTCCACCGAGACCTGCCTCGGCCTCGAAGTGCCGCTCGTGGCGCTCGTGATCGGCGAGGGCGGTTCGGGCGGCGCCATCGCCATCGCCGCCGCCAACCGCGTCTTGATGCTGGAGCATGCGATCTACAGCGTGATCTCGCCGGAGGCGGGCGCCTCCATCCTGTGGCGGGACGCGGGGCGCGCCAAGGACGTGGCGCAGGCGATGAAGATCACCGCGCAGGATCTCAAGGGCTTCGGCATCATCGACGAGATCGTCGGCGAGCCGCTCGGCGGCGCACACCGCGACAAGACTGCCGCGATCGACATGGCCGGCGACCGGGTCGAGGCGGCGCTCGCCGAACTCGGCGGGCTCGACGGGCGCACGCTCAAGGCCCAGCGCCGCGAGAAGTTTCTCGCCATCGGCCGCGACCTCAAGGTCTGATCCAGCCCGGCCGCGCGGTCTCGCTTCTCGCGCGGCCGCTCATACTGTATGTCTGACACCACGGGGCGCCGATCGGCGCGCCGTGCCGTCTCGCGCCGATCGGCCGCCGGATGGCGAATGCCCATGAGATGGTCGAGACCAGGCTTGCGAAAAGCTGCGAATCGACCCTTCGGCCTTAACGGTTTGGAAACCGTGGCGGGCCGAGAAGAGGGCTGTTCGTTCGCGCCCGGCGCCGTTCGCACGGCGCCGTTCCGACCGGGCGAACGGTGGATGGAAAGCGGATCGGACCGGCCGAGCCGCCGCATCCGAGGAGATCGAACGAGAATGTCCGTCAGACGTCTTGCCGCGGCCGCCGTTCTCGCCGTCAGCCTCGCAGCGCTGTCCGGCTGCCAGCAGGGCGTCGACCTCGGCGATCTCATGGGTGCGCAGGCGCCGCTCTCGCCGGGCATGGTCAAGCTGATCCGGGCCGGCGACATGGGCGAGAACTCGCCGATCCTCGTGCGCCTCTACAAGGAAGAGTCCGAGCTCGAGGTCTGGAAGCAGAAGACCGACGGCAGCTTCGCTCTGCTGAAGACCTACCCGATCTGCGCGTGGTCCGGGAAACTCGGGCCGAAGAAGGTGGAGGGCGACCGTCAAGCGCCCGAGGGCTTTTACAACATCGGTGCCGGCCAGCTGAACCCGGCCTCGAACTACCATCTCGCGCTCGATATCGGCTATCCCAACGTCTACGACAAGGCGAACGGCTTCACCGGCGAGCACCTGATGGTGCACGGGTCCTGCAACTCGTCGGGTTGCTACGCCATGGACGACTGGCAGGTCGAGGAACTCTACGCGCTCGCCCGCAAGGCCTTCGAGGGCGGGCAGCGCTCGTTCCAGTTCCAGGCGATGCCCTTCCGCATGACGCCGAAGAACATGGCGCGGCATCGCAATTCCGAGCACTACGCCTTCTGGAAGATGCTGAAGGACGGCTCCGACCGCTTCGATCTGACCAAGAAGCCGGTGGCCGTCGGCGTCTGCGAAAAGCGCTACGTCTTCGACGAAACGCTGGCCGACGGGCGCAAACTGACGCCCGAGGGCGAATGCCCCGCGATCCAGGATCCCGCCGAGATCGTCGCCAAGCGTCTGGCCGACGAGGAACTGGAAAAGCAGATCGCCGCGACGATGGCGCCGACCGACTTCGCCGTGCCCGTCAGCACCACCTACAAGACGGGATCGCCGATCACCGCCGAGGCCTACGCCGCCGAGCAGCATCGCCGCGAGGGCTACGACCGCGACGGCAATCCGATCACCGCCAAGACCTCGATGTTCAAGAACCTGCTCCAGAAGAAGCCGCCGGCCGAAAAGTCGGACTGACGGTTCCCATCGGCTACGCCCAGCGCCGCGTTCAGGCGGAGGGGAGGGGGCCAACGCCACGTTCCCATCCGTAGGAGATGCGCGGTATAGCTTCCGCAGCGTCGCATTCGTGCAGCAGAAAGCCCCACGGCTCGACGTAGGAGGGGGCCCCTCGCTCGGCTCCCGTGAAGATCGCCGTCGTGGTGCTGAGGGGCCGTGCCGAGAGGCATGCTCGTGGAACGCTTCGTCATGCCGCGATGGACAGGCCGAGAGCGGGGCGATGAGCATCGCGGGCCATCGCCGACATCGACAGGAGCCTCGATCTCCTTCGCACCCACCTCATGAAAAAGGCCGCTCCCTCGCAAGGAGCGGCCTTTTCGTTCGCAGCCTGTCAGACCGACCCGTTCAGGCCGTGACGTCGTCCTGCACGTAGGCGCCGTGGCAATGCTTGAACTTCTTGCCGGAGCCGCAGGGGCAGGCCTCGTTGCGGCCGATCGGCCCCCAAGTCTCGGGGTTCGCGGGGTCGCGCTGCAGACGGTCCTCGCCGGCCGGGTTGAAGTCGGCGGTCAGGCGCTCTCCGCCATGGCCGAACTCGTCCTCGCCGGTGGTGGCGTCGATGTGGTGCGCCTGCATGAAGGGCAGCACGGGCTCCTGTGTTTCCGGCCGCACGATCTCGACCCGCGAGAGCTGCTGCGTCGTGCGCTCGCGCAGATTGTCGAGCAGCGCCTGGAAGAGCTCGAAGGCCTCCGACTTGTACTCGTTCAGCGGGTCGCGCTGCGCATAGCCACGGAAGCCGACGGCCGAGCGCAGATGGTCGAGATTGACGAGGTGCTCGCGCCAGAGCGCGTCCACCGTCTGCAGCACCACCGAGCGCTCGATGTAGCGCATGACGTCGGCGCCGAAGCGCTGCTCCTTGTCGGCGGCGGCGGCGTCGGAGGCATCGACGATGCGCTTCTTCACGTCGGCGTCGTCGATTCCCTCTTCCATCGCCCAGTCGGCCACGGGCAGGTCGAGATTGAGGATGTCGCGGATTTCCTCGGTGAGCTCCGCCGTCTCCCACTGCTCGGGATAGGCCTTCTCCGGCATGCGCTTGGCGACGAGCTGGTCGATCGTCTCGTGGCGCATGTCGGTGACGGTCTCGACCAGCGACTCCGCGTCCATCAGCTCGATGCGCTGCTCGAAGATGACCTTGCGCTGGTCATTCATCACGTCGTCGTACTTGAGCAGGTTCTTGCGGATGTCGAAGTTGCGCGCCTCGACCTTCATCTGCGCCTTCTCCAGCGCCTTGTTGATCCAGGGGTGGACGATCGCCTCGTCTTCCTTGAGCCCGAGGCGGGTCAGCATCGTGTCCATGCGCTCGGACCCGAAGATCCGCATCAGGTCGTCCTGCAGCGACAGGTAGAACTTGGAGCGGCCGGGATCTCCCTGGCGGCCGGAGCGGCCACGCAGCTGGTTGTCGATGCGGCGCGACTCGTGGCGCTCGGTGGCGAGCACGTAGAGCCCGCCCGAGGCCAGCGCCTCGTCTTTCAGTCGGGCGATATCGACCTTCAACGCCGTGATCGCGGCCTCGCGCTCGGGGCCCTCCGGCACCTCGGCGAGTTCGCGCTCGATGCGCATGTCGAGATTGCCACCGAGCTGGATGTCGGTGCCGCGACCCGCCATGTTGGTGGCGATGGTCACGGCGCCGGGGACGCCGGCCTGCGCCACGATGTAGGCTTCCTGCTCGTGGTAGCGGGCGTTCAGCACCTGGAAGTCCTTGAGGCCTTCCTTGCGCAGGCGCTCGGCCAGCATCTCGGACTTCTCGATCGAGGTCGTGCCGACGAGGATCGGCTGGCGCCGTTCGGCCGCCGCCTTGATCTCGAGCGCGATCGCCTTGAACTTCTCTTCCGCCGTCCGGTAGACCTCGTCGTGGTCGTCGATGCGCTGCACGGGGAGGTTGGTCGGGATCTCGACGACGTCGAGATTGTAGATGTCGCCGAACTCTGAGGCTTCCGTCGAGGCCGTGCCGGTCATGCCGGCGAGGCGCTTGTACATGCGGAAGTAGTTCTGGAAGGTGATCGAGGCCAGCGTCTGGTTCTCGGGCTGGACGGTGACGCCTTCCTTGGCCTCCAGCGCCTGATGCAGGCCTTCCGAGAAGCGCCGGCCCGGCATCATGCGGCCGGTGAACTCGTCGATGATGACGATCTCGTCGTTGCGGACGATGTAGTCCTTGTCGCGGTTGAACAGCCGGTGGGCCTTCAGCGCGTTGTTGACGTGATGGACGATCGTGACGTTCTCGATGTCGTAGAGCGAGTCGCCATGCAGGTGGCCGGCGGCCTCGAGCAGGCGCTCCAGCTTCTCGGTGCCGTCTTCGGTGAACGACACCTGCCGCTGCTTCTCGTCGACCTCGTAGTCCTCGACTGAGAGCTGCGGCATGAAGCCGTCGATCGTGCGGTAGAGGTCGGAGCGGTCGTCGAGCGGGCCGGAGATGATGAGCGGCGTGCGCGCCTCGTCGATGAGGATGGAGTCCACCTCGTCGATGATCGCGAAGTGGTGTCCGCGCTGCACCATCTGGTCGCGCTCGAACTTCATGTTGTCGCGCAGATAGTCGAAGCCGAGTTCGTTGTTCGTGGCGTAGGTGATGTCGCAGGCATAGGCGTCGCGGCGCTGCTCGTCGCTCAGTCCGTGCGTGATCACGCCGACGGTGAGGCCGAGGAACTTGTAGACGCGGCCCATCCACGACGAGTCGCGGATCGCCAGATAGTCGTTGACCGTGACGACGTGGACGCCGTTGCCTTCCAGCGCGGCGAGATAGACGGGCAGGGTGCCGACCAGCGTCTTGCCCTCGCCGGTGCGCATCTCGGCGATCGAGCCGCCCGCGAGCACCATGCCGCCGATCATCTGCACGTCGAAATGGCGCATGCCGAGCGCCCGCTTGGCGCCCTCGCGCACCGTGGCGAAGGCGGGCACCAACAGATCGTCGATCGTCTTGCCGCCGGCGATCTCGTCGCGGAAGGCCTGCGTCTTCGCGCGAAGCTCGTCGTCGCTCAGCCGCGACAGCTCCTCCTCGAGCGCGTTGATCTCGCGCACCGTCGGCTCGAACTTCCGGACCCGACGGGAGTTGGAGGACCCCAGCAACTTGCGGGCAAGACCGCCGAAACTCACCATCCGAAACGTCCTTCCAGGAAACTCGATATGCGGCCCTGCAAGGGTCCGCTCGTCCACCGCCGGGAGCGGGTGCGACCCGCGCATCTCCCGTGGATGCGGCTGGACTTTGAGAACGAGCGAGAGATAAGAGGGGCTCCGATCGATGTCAACGTGGCCGCGGCGCCGGCCCGGCGGCCCTCAAAACACCGCAAAGCAGGCTTTTGGCGAAGATCGAGAGGGAGCGGCCCGTCGCCGGCTCCACCGTTCCATCGCCCTTCCGCATTCCATCCCCTGCTCGGGTTCTCCCGTTTTTCCGTCCTGTACCGAAGGCTCAAGCTCTCATGATCTCTCAGCTTCGTCTGCGGCTTGCCGCGTCCGGCCTCGTGCTCCTGTCGCTGACCGCGCCGGTCCTCGCCCAGGACGCCGCGACACCGCCCGCACCGGGACAGGCGCCGGCCGCCGTGGCCCCGCCGGCACCCCCCGCGCCCGTCCCGCCGGAAACGGTGCTCGCCAAGGTCGGCACGCAGCAGATCACCGAGGGCGACCTTCTGGCCGCCACCGACGATCTCGGCCAGCAGTTCGGCCAGCTGCCGCCCGAGCAGCGCCGACTCGCGGTGCTCGCCGCGCTCATCGACATCAAGGCGCTGGCCCAGAAGGCCGAGACGGCCAAGCTCGCCGACCAGCCCGACGTCGCCAGCCGCATCGCCTTCCTGCGCGAGCGCGCGCTGCACAACGCCTATTTCGCCAAGAACGGCGTCGCGGCGATCACGGATGCCGAGCTGAAGGCGCGCTACGACGCCGAGGTCGCCGCGATGAAGCCGGTGGAGGAGCTGCACGCCAAGCACATCCTCGTGCCGACGAAGGAAGAGGCGGACGCCGCGATCAAGGAGCTCGACGCCGGCAAGGACTTCGACGCCGTGGCCGCCGAGAAGTCCACCGGCCCGTCGGGCCCGCAGGGCGGCGATCTCGGCTTCTTCGGCCCCGGCCAGATGGTGCCCGCCTTCGAGACGGCGGCCTACGCGCTGGAGCCCGGCGCCTACACCAAGACCCCGGTGCAGACCCAGTTCGGCTGGCACGTCATCAAGGTTCTGGAGAAGCGCACTCAGCAGGCGCCGGCCTTCGAGGAGGTGAAGGATCAGGTGCGCCAGCTGGTGATGCGCGAGAAGTACATCGCCATGGTGCAGGCCGCGCGCGACGAGCTGAAGGTGGACTACACCGACCCGGCGCTGAAGGCGCAGGTCGACGCGATGGAGAAGGCGATGTCGGCCTCCGGGCCGCAGGATCCGGAAGCCGCGGAAGACGCGGCCGCCGCCTCGGCCGACCCGACCCCCGTCGAAGGAGCGGCGCCCGCGCCCGCCAACTGAGCGCATTCCCCACCAAAGCCGACGGCGCCGGACCCGAGCCCCTGAGCTCGTCCGGCGCCGTCGTCGTTTCAGCGGCGTCGTGCGGCCTTGCGGCGAAGGCGCCCATCGGGCACACCGGGCGCGCCGTCACCTGCCGCAGGATCGAACCGATGTCCGCCGCCGTCTCGCCGCTCGCTCCCAAGACCTATCCCGACATGCCGACGATCGCCGGCGTCTCCATCGCCACCGGCGCGGCGGGCATCAAGTATCGCGACCGCACCGATCTCCTCCTCATGCGCTTTGCGGAGGGCACGACGGTCGCCGGCGTCTTCACGACCTCCAAATGCCCCTCGGCCCCGGTGGATCACTGCCGGCGCGCGCTCGCCGCCGGCCATGCGCGGGCGCTCGTGGTCAATTCCGGCAACGCCAACGCCTTCACCGGCCGGCGCGGCGTCGAGACCACCGACCGGACGGCGGAGGCTGCCGCCGAGGCGCTCGGCTGCGCGGCGAGCGACGTCTTCCTCGCCTCCACCGGCGTCATCGGCGAGCCGCTCGACGCCGGCCGCATCACACCGCATCTCGCCGATTTGGCAGGCCGCGCAGAGGGCGGCCTGTGGCGCGAGGCCGCCAACGCCATCATGACCACCGACACCTATCCGAAGGTTGCGACCCGAACCGCCCGCATAGGCGATGCCGTGGTGACGCTGAACGGCATCGCCAAGGGCGCCGGCATGATCGCGCCCGACATGGCGACGATGCTCTCCTTCGTCGCCACTGATGCCGCGATCGAACCCGCGGCCTTACAGGCGCTGCTCGCCGAAGCGGTGGGCCCGTCCTTCAACTCGGTGACGGTGGACAGCGACACCTCGACCTCCGACACGCTTCTCCTCTTCGCGACGGGGCAGGCCAGCCACGAGCGCGTGCTCGCAGGCGACGATCCGCGTCTCGGCGAGTTCCGCGCGGCGCTCAGCGACATGCTGCTCAACCTCGCCCGGCAGGTGGCGCGCGACGGCGAGGGCGCCCGCAAGGAGATCCAGGTGACCGTGTCGGGCGCGGTGGACGATCGCTCCGCGAAGCGCATCGCGATGTCGATCGCCAATTCGCCGCTGGTGAAGACCGCCGTCGCGGGCGAGGACGCCAACTGGGGCCGCGTCGTGATGGCCGTCGGCAAGGCCGGCGAACCCGCCGATCGCGACCGTCTGGCGATCTCGTTCGGCGGCGTGCGGGTGGCGGTCGATGGCGCCCGCGACCCGGCCTACGAGGAGGCGGCGGCAAGCGCCGAGATGCGCCGCGACGAGATCGCCATCGGCGTCGAGCTCGGCCTCGGCGAGGGCCGCTGGACGGTCTACACCTGCGATTTGACGAAGGAATACGTGGCGATCAATGGCGACTACCGGAGCTGACCCCGGCTTGCGCCTGACGGTCGTCCGGCGACTGGAAGCGGCGGGCTTCCGCGCCTGGCCGGCGACGTCGACCTTCTTCGACGGCACCTGGGCGGTGCGCATCACCACGAGCTTTCCGGCCAAGCGGCTGAATTCGGTGAACCCGCTCGATCGTTCCGACCATGCCGACATGGCCGGGCGGCTGGCGCGGGCCGGCGAGCGCTTCGCCGCGGTCGGGCGCCCGCTGATCGTGCGCCAGTCGCCGCTCTGCCCGCCGGCGCTCGTCGATCACCTCGACGCCGAAGGCTGGTCGCGCTTCGGCGAGGCGGTGGTCTACACGGCGGTGCTGGCCGATCTCGACCTCTCCGGCGCCATCGACCGCATCCCGATCCACGACGGCTGGCGCTATCTCGACGCCTCGCTCGTCGTCCACGAGCGGCCGGCAGCCCTGCGCGAGGGGCTGGCGGAGGTGCTGAACGCCATTCGCCCGCCGGCGTCCTTCTTCGTGCGCGAGAGCGAGGGGGGAGATCCCGTGGCGGTGGCGCTGGCCATCACCGACAACGATCTGGCGGGTATTCTCGACGTCGCCGTGCTGCCGAAGGTGCGGCGTCAGGGCATCGCGCGGGATCTCGTCGTCACCGCGCTTCGCCACACGCTGCATCGCGGCGCGCGCACCGGCTGGCTGCAGGTCGAGGCCGACAACGCCGCCGGCCTCGCGCTCTACCGCAATCTCGGCTTCGCCGAAGCCTATCGCTACTGCTACCGCGCGCCGCCGGGCGTCATCGTCTGAGCGCACTGTCCTCCTTGTGAAAGGGCCCGCCATGGCGACCCAACGTCTCCTCCTCGTCGCCGCCTGCGCGCTGGTCGACGCCGACCGGCGCGTGCTTCTGGCCGAGCGTCCCGAGGGCAAGTCGCTGGCTGGGCTCTGGGAGTTTCCGGGCGGCAAGGTCGAGGCTGGCGAGACGCCGGAGGAGACCCTCATTCGCGAGCTGCGCGAGGAGATCGGCATCGAGACCCGCGCCGAGTGCCTGGCGCCGCTGACCTTTGCCAGCCACACCTACGAGACGTTCCACCTCCTGATGCCGCTCTACGTCTGCCGCCGCTTCGAGGGCATCGCACAGGGGCTGGAAGGGCAGCGGCTAAAATGGGTGCGCCCACGCGACATGCGCGACTATCCGATGCCGCCGGCCGACCTGCCGCTCGTCGCTTTCCTGGAAGACCTGTTGCGCTGACATTTCATCGAATCCAATGCGTTAAGCACGTCGCTTAAAGCCGCGTTTACCGCAGCGCCGTCATTCTGGCGTCTTCGAGGCGAGCTCCCGCGAGCCCGCCGATACCATCGGAGACCGGGGATGAAGCCGACGAAACGAAGCGTTCGCCGCTGCCGCAAGCCGAGTGCCCTCGGGGCAATCGGGCGGGCCGCCCTTCTGGCCGTGCCGCTCGGTGCGGCGCTCGTGCTCGGCCTGTCTCCGCGCTCCGAGCGCGACGTGATGGCCTACGGCACGGATGGCATCGACACGATGAGCACCGGTTCGGTCTCGCCGTCGCGCTTCGCGTTCTCGTTCCAGCGTTCCGGCTCGAACGAGGGGTGCCTGCGCTTCCCCGACGGATCGCATCGCGGTTCTTGCTGATACGGACTGCGCGGCCGCGCTCAGCCCGGTTCGTCGTTTCCGTGCGGCGGCGACTTCAGCGCATCGGCGAGCCGCATCGCGGCGCTGCCGGGCTTCAGCGGCTTTTGCTGGCTGTCGTGCGGGCGCCATCCCGAGAGATAGATGACGTCGAAGGTCGCGCGCAGGCGCCCGTCCGAATCGGCGAAGCGCTCGGCATAGATCGCGGCGGCGCGCAGGAAGAGCGCGCGCCCCACCGGCCGGCGCGAGCGCGCGCTCAGCATGTTCGTCACGCCCATGGCGCGCAGGTCGCGCATCAGGTCGAAGAGCGTGTCGTAGCGCACCGTCAGCCGGTCCTGGTCGATCACCGGCAGCGCGAAGCCGGTGCGCTGGAGAAGGGCGCCGGCCTCGCGCAGATCGACGAAGGGCGCGACGCGCGGCGAGGCGCCGCCGTGCAGCTCGGCTTCCGCCGCGAGCAGCGAAGCGCGCAGCTCGCTCAACGTGTCGCCGCCGAGCAGCGCCGCGAGGAACAGCCCGTCCGGCTTCAGAGCGCGGCGGATCTGCACGAAGACGCCTGGCGTGTCGTTGGTCAAGTGAAGCGAGAGCGCGGAGGCGACGAGATCGACGCTGCCGTCGGCAAAGGGCAGCAGTTCCTCGTCTCCCACCACGGCTCCCGAGCGCTCCGCCCCGAAGGCGGCGGGATCGCGCTCCAGACGGACGAGCCGGTCGATCTGGCCGCCCGCGGCCAGCAATTGCGCGAGTTGCCCGCGATAGCCGGCGAGATCGACGCCGACCTCGAAGCGGCGCTGCACCAGCGACAGGCGCTCGGTCAGTTCCTCGGCGACCCGGCGCAGCAGGAAGTCGGCGCCAGCGACGTCTGCCCGCAGCGCGCGCAGGCGCCGGCGGTCGAGAAGCAAGCGATCGAAGGGCGGAGAGGGGATCATGCGGCCATCACGATGGGTTCAGGAGCAGCCCGGGCGGGGCGACGACGCGCCGCCGTCCCGGAGCCGAACGGGGAAAGATTATCCCTTGTAGCTGCGCCGTCGCCGAGTATCGTCAAGGCGTCGGCGACGCCAGAACGAAGCGGGCCGATGCCGTCTCGGGGAGGAACGAATGGGCAGGGTGATGCGCGGGTTCGGCGTGATCTCGGGTCCGCTCGGTCGTTTTCTCTATCCGCCGGTCTGCGCGGGCTGCGGCGGGGCGGTGACGCGCGCGGCTGCGCTCTGCGCGCCCTGCTGGTCCGGGCTGCACTTCATCGAGCGGCCCTACTGCGAGGTTCTCGGCTCGCCCTTCTCCTTCGATCTCGGACGCGGCTTCCTGTCGGCGGAGGCGATCGCCGAGCCGCCCGTCTTCGCGCGGTTGCGCGCCGCGGTGATCTACGGCGACCTCGCCGGGCGGCTCGTCGCGTCGCTGAAATATTCCGATCGCACCGATCTCGTGCCGCTGATGGCGGGCTGGATGAGCCGGGGCGGGCGCGAGCTGATCGCCGAGGCCGGGGTGGTCGTTCCCGTGCCGCTGCATCCCGGACGCCTGTTCCGCCGCCGCTTCAACCAGTCGGCGGAGTTGGCGCGGGCGCTGGCGGGGCACGAGCGGCTGCCCTTCGCGCCGGTGAGCCTGCGGCGCATCCGCTCGACCCGCTCGCAGGTCGGCCTCGGGCCGCAGGAGCGGCTCGCCAACGTGCGCGGCGCCTTCCTCGTGCCGCCCGAGCGCGCCGACGACATCCGCGGTCGGCGCGTCCTCCTCGTCGACGACGTCTTCACCACCGGGGCCACCGTCTCGGCCGCGGCGCGCGCCCTGAAGCGCGCCGGCGCCGCCGAGGTCGATGTTCTCGTCTTCGCAAGGGTTGCGGCGGACGCGCGTTGACCGCATATCCACGCGACGTCAGCCCTTGGGATCACCACGATGCCGCCCGTCACCATCTACACCCGGCCGTTCTGCGGATATTGCAGCCGCGCCAAGCAGCTTCTCAGCGCCAAGGGCGTCGCCTTCGACGAGAAGGACGCGGGCGTCGATCCCGCCTTCCGTCAGGAGATGATGCAGCGCGCGCCCGGCCGCTCCACCTTCCCGCAGATCTTCATCGGCGAGACGCATGTCGGCGGCTGCGACGATCTCGTGGCGCTCGACCGGGCCGGCAAGCTCGACCCGATGCTGGCCGCCTGAGCGCACCCTCCTTCGCCGCAACCAAAGTCCGGACCCCGCCATGACCGTCTTTCAGGCTGCCGTCGTACAGATGCGCTCGGGCACCGAGCCCGCCCGAAACGCCGAGGCGCTCGAGCGGCTGGTCGGCGAGGCCGCGGGCCGCGGCGCCGAATACGTGCAGACACCGGAAATGACCGGCCTCCTCTGCCGCGATCGCGAGGCGATGCGCGCGACGCTGCGGGACGAAGCGAGCGACCCGATCGTCCAGGCCGCCCGGGCGCTGGCCCGGCGCCACGCCATCACGCTCCATATCGGATCCACCGCCATTGCGGCGCCGGACGGAATGGCGGCCAACCGTGCCTTCCTCATCGGCCCGGACGGCGAGATCGTCGAGACCTACGACAAGATCCACATGTTCGACGTCGATCTCGACAATGGCGAGAGCTGGCGCGAATCCGCGACCTACCTGCCGGGCACCCGCTCCGGGCTGGCCGATCTGGAGCTGCGCGACGGGCCGGTGCGCCTCGGTTTTGCGGTCTGCTACGACATGCGCTTTCCCGAACTCTTCCGGGCGCAGGCGCTCGCCGGCGCCGAGGTGCTGACGGCGCCCGCCGCCTTCACGCGCCAGACCGGCGAGGCGCACTGGCATGTGCTGCTGCGGGCCCGCGCCATCGAGAACAACGCCTTCACGATCGCCGCTGCGCAGGGCGGTCGGCACGAGGACGGGCGCGAGACCTATGGCCATTCGATCGTGATCGATCCGTGGGGCCGCGTCATCGCCGAGGTGAAGGGCGACGAGCCCGGCCTGGCGACGGCCTCGATCGACACGGCGCTGGTGAGCTCGATTCGAACCAAGATCCCCAACCTGAAGAACCGTCGCCCCTTCGACGAGCCGGCCGTTCGCACGCGTGCACCCACATGATCCGCTACGCGCTGCGCTGTGAGCCGGAGGGCCATGCGTTCGACGGCTGGTTTCGCAGCGGCGCCGATTTCGACGCTCAGGCGGCTCGCGGCTTGCTGGAATGTCCGGCCTGCGGATCTTCGACTGTCGCCAAGGCCCTGATGCGACCGGCGGTCGGCGCTTCCGCCGTGGCACCTGCCTCGACCGAAGCCGTCGCCCGCCCGCCGGCCGAGATGGTGGCCCTCTACCGGCAGATGCAGGAGATGGCGCGGGAGGTGCGCGCCAAGGCCGACTATGTCGGGCCGAACTTCGCGGAAGAGGCGCGCCGTATCCACTACGGCGAGAGCGAGGAACGCCGCATCTACGGCGAGGCGACGGCGCCGCAGGTGAAGGGCCTTCTGGAGGAGGGCATCGCCGCGCTTCCGCTTCCCGCCTTGCCCGAAGACAAGAACTGAAGGCGGCGGCCGACACCGCTGGAGACACCATGGCCAAGACCTGGGCAAAAGCCCCGTCGCCCTGCATCGACGTCTGCAAGTTCCGCGACGGCGGCGAATGCATCGGTTGTCGAATGACCAAGCCCGAGAAGAAGGCCTTCAAGCGGCTGGCGGGCAAGACCGCGAAGAAGGCGTTCTTCCTTGTTCTGGCGGAGCGGCTGGAGGCCAAGGGCCGCTACGCCTACTGGTCGCGCATGTATCGCCGCCGCTGCGAGCGCAAGGATCGGCCCTGTCCGCTCGACAAGCTCGAACGGCCGGCCGAAGCCTCGCAGGCTGGCTGAGAAGGGGAGGCCGCCATGTCCGAGACGACAAGCCAGACCGACGCGCTGTGGGCGGACGCTCCGAGCCCGTGCGTCGACGTCTGCAAGTACAAGCGCGCCGGTCGCTGCGTCGGCTGCATGATGACCAAGGCCGAGAAGGACAGCTTCCCCCGAGCCGGGCAGGCGGAAGCCAAGAAGCGCTTCTTCGAAGCGCTTCTGGCGCGGCTGGAGGCCGAGCACAAGAACCCGGCCTTCTGGGTCATCGCCTATCGCCGCAAGTGCGAGGCGGAGGGCGTGGCCTGTCCGCTGGACGCCGACGCTTAGTTGGCCGAGCACTCGGCCGATTCGCTCAATAGTGAAACCGGCATTGAGCGATCTCGATCGCCTGATCGTCCTTCGAACCGCGAATGCGGTACACCAGGCGGTGATCGCTGGTGATCCGGCGAGACCACCATCCGGATAGATCGCCCTTCAGCGGCTCGGGCTTTCCAAGACCGACGAAGGGGGTGCGCATCGCCGAGCGGATCAGTTCGTTGATCCTGCCGATGATGACAGGGTCATGGATCTGCCAATCGAGATAGTCGGTCCAGGCGTTCTGCGACCAAACGATCTTCACGTCTCATCGACCAGCGCTCGTTCCACACCACCACAGGCATCGAGTTCATCTATCGACTGCAGGAGACGAGTGGCATTCGCAGGGCTTCGGAGAAGATGGATGGTCTCCTGAAGGCCCTCGTACTCCTCTTCGGACATCACCACCATCGACCTGCCTTTTCGGCGGGTGACGATCAGCGGAGCGCGGGAGTCCGTCACTTCGTCGAAGTGCTTCGCGAGGTTCTGACGAAATTCGGTAAAGCCAACATGGGTCATGACGACGCTCGCTCCATTCTGTACGATCATCGGTACAGATGGTGATGTCGTCAAGTCGATGCGATAGCCTTCAAGCTCGCAATGGAAAAAGCCCGCCGATCGCTCGGGCGGGCCTTCCATCATTCCGGCGAAGTGTCGGCTACGACTACTTCAGGTGGGCGCGCAGCATCCAGGCGAACTTGTCGTGGATCTCGATGCGGCCGGTCGCCAGATCGTTCGTCGCCCAGTCGCCATGCTCCTCGGCAACCTGCGCGAGCGAGGAGAGGGTGGACGACAGGGTCTCCTGGTCCTTCAGGAGGACCTCGATCATCGTGCGCGCGTCGGCGTGGCCGTCATGCTCCTCGATGGCGGAGCGCTCGAGGAAGACCGAGTAGCGGCCCTCGGCATGCGCGTCGAACGCCTTGATGCGCTCGGCGAGGAGATCCTGGCCCTCGAAATGATCCTCGTAGATCTTCTGGAACAACTCGTGCAGCGGTCCGAAGCTCATGCCCGTGACGTTCCAGTGGAAGTTCTGGGCCTTCAAGGTCTCGACATTCGTCTCGGCCAGCGCCTGCGTCAGACCGTTGACGATGTCTTCCTTGGCGGCGGGTTCGATCTTCGCGGCGACGAGGCCCATGGGATTCTCCTGTGGTGAGCAGCCGAACGGGCTGTTTGGAATGATTCCAATCTATGCGCGAACGATCGCGGCTTCAAGTCTAATTTTGAATCATTCTAAACTGCGCGGGTTTCGTCGAGCGCCTCGACCATGCGAGCCGACAGGAACCGCATCCACCGGCGCGCCGAGCCCTTCACCCGCCAGCCGACGAGGGCCCCGGCGAGCTTGTCCTCGCCGCCGCGCCACGCGTCGAGCAGCCGGATCAGCCAGAGTTCGTCGTCGCCCACGGCACGCGCGCCCGGCCGATAGATCGTCATCTCGCCGGTGGCGTTGTCGCAGAGGCCGCGGAAGAAGGCGGTGGCATAGCGATCCAGCGACACCGCGGGCTGGCCGGCCAGCACGTAGCAGGCCTGGTCGAGATCGGGCTTGGGGGCCAGCTGCGAGCGAAGCGCGAGCCAGCGAAGGCGCTCGAGATCCAGCCGCTGCGTCTCGCTCAGCTGGCGCGGAGCGGCGATGCGATCGGCGGTCGGACAACGCGGGAAAGCCAGAACCGCGGCGCTGCCGGAGGGGCCGTCGGTCCGCATCGAAGTCGCTGCCATGCCGTATCCTGCTCCCGCCCTCGCGCGTCGCGCGCGCCGAGCGTCAAACTTGACTGCAATCTGAAGCATTCCATAGCAGACCGCCCGCCGGGCCGGAAGGCCGAGCGGGCGGAAAAGGGGATGCCGGATCGTGGTGTGTCGCGGCTCAGGCGATGCGCCGGCCGAGCACCATGTAATTGACGTCCGTGTCGCGCGAGCGCCGCCATTCGTCGGCCAGCGGATGGTAGACGATGCCGGTCTCGTCGATCATCTCGATGCCTTCGCCGCGCAACGGCGTCTCGATCTCGGCCGGTCGCACGAGCTT
This sequence comes from Aureimonas pseudogalii, assembly GCF_014196835.1. Classification (GTDB taxonomy): domain Bacteria; phylum Pseudomonadota; class Alphaproteobacteria; order Rhizobiales; family Rhizobiaceae; genus Aureimonas; species Aureimonas pseudogalii. Next base: position 48,488 of record NZ_JACIEK010000001.1, on the reverse strand, counting down.
GGAATATTGATGCGTGCCCTTCGGCAGCCAGCCGAGCACGTACTCGGCGCCGACGATGGCGAAGGTCATCGCCTTGAAGGTGCGGTTGATCGTGGCGACGAGAATCAGCCCGCCCGGCTTCACCATGCGCGCGGCCGAGCGCAGGAAGAAATCGACGTCGGAGACGTGCTCCACCACTTCGAGCGCCAGCACCACGTCGAAGCGCTCGCCGGCCGCCTCCAGCGCTTCGGCCGTCTCGGCACGGTAGTCCACCGTGACGCCGCTCTGCTCGGCGTGGAGCTTTGCCACCTCGATGTTGGTGACGGAGGCGTCGGCTCCCACGACCTCGGCGCCGAGGCGGGCGAGGGGTTCGGCGATCAGCCCGCCGCCACAGCCGATGTCGAGCATGCGTAGACCCTCGAAGGGGCGTATCGAGCGCAGGTCGGAGCCGAAGTTCATCGCCACCTGCTCGCGGATGTAGGCGAGGCGGACGGGGTTGAACTTGTGCAGCGGCTTGAACTTGCCGGTGGGGTTCCACCATTCCGCCGCCTGCCGCGAGAAGCGCTCCACCTCGTCGGCGTCCACACTCGTCTGCCGCGCGTCCATCGTCATCTCGCCTCGCCTCGCCTGTCGTCGGTCCACCGGATGTTCCGCCGTGGGCGCCAAAGTCAAGCGGGCGGCTTCGGGGGTCGCCTTGCGAAAAGGTCGCGCTTCGGCTACCTCCGGCCCGCCTGCTGCTCCGGCGTCCGCTTCTTTTTGCGGGCGAGACCGGGGTCGTGGCTTGTCTTTCCTTGAGGATCCCGGCCGATCGGCGATCCCCCGCAGTCTCGATGGGGTCATGGCGCGTCTCGTTCTCAAGTTCGGCGGCACATCCGTCGCCGATATCGCCCGGATCCGCAACGTCGCCCGCCACGTGAAGCGCGAAGTCGACGCCGGCCATCAGGTGGCCGTGGTGGTCTCCGCCATGTCCGGCAAGACCAACGAGCTCGTCGGCTGGTGCACCGAGGCCTCGCCCATGCACGACGCCCGCGAATACGACGCGGTGGTCGCCTCGGGCGAGCAGGTGACGGCCGGACTGCTGGCCATCACCCTGCAGAACATGGGCGTCAACGCCCGCTCCTGGATGGGCTGGCAGATCCCGATTCGCACCGACGGCGCGCATGGCGCCGCCCGCATCCAGGAGATCGACGGCGCTGAGATCGTGCGCCGCTTTGGCGAGGGGCAGGTGGCGGTGATCGCCGGCTTCCAGGGTCTGGCGCCCGACAACCGGATCGCCACGCTCGGACGCGGCGGCTCCGACACCTCGGCCGTCGCGATCGCGGCGGGCCTGAAGGCCGACCGCTGCGACATCTACACGGATGTCGACGGCGTCTACACGACCGATCCGCGCATCGAGCCCAAGGCCCGGCGCCTCGCCCGGATCTCGTTCGAGGAAATGCTGGAGATGGCCTCGCTCGGTGCCAAGGTGCTGCAGGTCCGCTCCGTGGAACTGGCGATGGTCCACAAGGTGCGCACCTTCGTGCGTTCCTCCTTCGAGGACCCGGACGCGCCCGGCATGGGAGACCTTCTCAACCCGCCGGGCACTCTCATTTGCGACGAGGATGAAATCGTGGAACAGCAGGTCGTCACCGGCATCGCCTACGCCAAGGACGAGGCGCAGATCTCGCTGCGCCGGGTCGAGGACCAGCCTGGCGTCGCCGCCGCCATCTTCGGCCCGCTGGCCGATGCCGGCGTCAACGTCGACATGATCGTCCAGAACATCTCCGAGGACGGCACCCGCACCGACATGACCTTCACCGTGCCGGCCGGCGACCTCGCCAAGGCGACGGCCGTGCTGGAGGACGCGAAGTCGACCATGCGCTTCGACGTGATCCAGTCGGAGAAGGGGCTGACCAAGGTCTCGGTGATCGGCATCGGCATGCGCTCGCACACCGGCGTCGCGGCCACCGCGTTCAAGGCGCTGGCCGGCCGGGGCATCAACATCCGCGCCATCACCACGTCCGAGATTAAGATCTCAATCCTCATCGACGGCGAGTTCTCGGAACTCGCGGTGCGTACCTTGCATTCCGTGTACGGTCTCGACAAAGCTTGAACGGACGCGACACGCGAGGGTCGTGCCGGCCGTGGCGCGGGCGGGTTTCGTCCGCGCGACATGACTCCTCCGACTGACGGAAGACGCCTCAGATGCGAAGCGACTCCTCGGGACCGCGCCTCCTCATGCGCCGGATCAGGGAACTGATGGCCGAGCCGTTGGAGCCCCAGGCCCGGCTCGACGAAATCGTCCGCCAGATCGCCGCCAACATGGTGGCGGAAGTCTGCTCGCTCTACGTCCTGCGCGCCGACGGCGTGCTCGAACTCTACGCCACCGAGGGCCTCAATCCCGGCTCCGTGCATCTGGCGCAACTGCGCCTCGGCGAGGGGCTGGTCGGCACGATCGCGGCGACGGCCCGCGCGCTCAACCTGCAGGACGCGCAGAAGCACCCGGCCTTCACCTACCTGCCGGAGACGGGCGAGGAGATCTTCGCCTCCTTCATGGGCGTGCCGATCCTGCGGGCCGGTCGCACGCTCGGCGTGCTCGTGGTGCAGAACAAGGAAAAGCGCGTCTACAAGGACGAGGAGACCGAGGCGCTGGAAACGGTGGCCATGGTCGCCGCCGAGATGATCGCGGCCGGCAGCCTCGAAGGCCTGTCGCGGCCCGGCGTCGTGCTCGATCTCTCGCGCCCCGTGCATTTCAACGGCATCGCGCTCGCCGACGGCATCGGGCTTGGCCACGTCATCCTGCACGAGCCGCGTGTCGTCGTCACCAACCTCTTCAACGAGGATGCCGACGCCGAGATGACGCGGCTGGAGAAGGCGCTGTCGTCCCTGCGCATCTCCATCGAGGACATGCTCTCGCGTCGCGACATGGCGGCCGAAGGCGAGCACCGCGCCGTGCTCGAGGCCTACCGCATGTTCGCGCATGATCGCGGCTGGGTCCGGCGGCTGGAGGAATCCGTGCGCAACGGCCTCACCGCCGAGGCCTCGGTCGAGAAGGTGCAGAACGACATGCGCGCGCGCATGATGCACATGACCGACCCCTATCTGCGCGAGCGCCTGCACGATTTCGACGATCTCGCCAACCGGCTGCTGCGCGAGCTGATGGGCCGGGCCGGCGATCTCTTCGGCGAGGGGGCGAGCGGCGACGCGGTGATCGTGTCGCGCTCGATGGGTGCGGCCGAACTCCTCGACTATCGCCGCGAGCAGATCCGCGGGCTCGTGCTGGAAGAGGGCGCGCCGACGAGCCACGTCGTGATCGTGGCGCGCGCGCTCGGCATCCCCGTGGTGGGGCAGGTGAAGGGCGCCGTCTCCATGGCGGAGAAGGGCGACGCCATCATCGTCGACGGCGAGGAGGGGAGCGTCCATCTGCGCCCGCCCGCCGACATCGAGAAGACCTTCGCCGAGCGCGTGCAGTTCCGCGCCAAGCGGCAGGAGCGCTACAAGGCGCTGCGCGACGTGGCGGCCTGCACCAAGGACGGTCAGCCGATCGACCTCCTGATGAATGCCGGCCTGCTCGTCGACCTGCCGCAGCTGGAAGCCGCGGGCGCGGCGGGCATCGGCCTGTTCCGCACCGAACTCCAGTTCATGATCGCCTCGACGCTGCCCAAGACCAGCGATCAGGAGCGGCTCTACGCCTCGGTGCTCGATGCCGCCGACGGGCGGCCGGTGACGTTCCGCACGCTCGACATCGGCGGCGACAAGGTGCTGCCCTATCTGCACCATTCGCCGGAGGAGAACCCGGCGCTTGGCTATCGCGCGTTGCGGCTGGCGCTGGATCGCCCCGGCCTCATGCGAACGCAGCTGCGCGCGCTCCTGAAGGCGGCGGGCGGACGCGAGTTGCGCGTGATGTTCCCGATGGTGACCGATCTCGACGAGCTGCGGAAGGCGCGCGACCTGATCTCGCGCGAGTTCAAGCACCTGACGCGCTTCGCTCACGTGATGCCGAAGCGCCTGAAGCTCGGCGCGATGATCGAGGTCCCCTCGCTCCTCTTCCAGCTGGACGAGTTGATGCAACTCGTTGATTTCGTGTCGATCGGCTCGAACGACCTGTTCCAGTTCTTCTGCGCCGTCGATCGCGGCAACGCGCAGATCTCCGGCCGCTTCGACGATTTGTCGACGCCCTTCATGCGCGCGTTGAAGGACATTCTCGACGCCGGTCAGCGCAACTCCGTGTCGGTGACCCTCTGCGGCGAGATGGCGGGTCGCCCGCTCTCGGCCATGGCGTTGATCGGGCTGGGGTTCCGCTCCATATCGATGACCTCGTCGGCGATCGGTCCGGTGAAGGCGATGCTGCTGGATCTCGACGCCGAGAAGCTCCACAAGGCGGTCATGATGCATCTCGGCGACAAGCACCCCCGGCAGACCTTCCGGCAGATGCTGGAAGAGTTCGCCGCCGCCAACGCCATCATCTGCTGACGACGCGGCCGCGCGGCGCGCCTGCCGACGCCTCGGGGCATCCCGGTGCGGGAGCGGGCGAGACCGCCGCCGCATCCTGAAAGACACGCATGGCCATTCTGCCCGAACAGACGATGACCGAGATCCTGCGCCGTGCCGAGGATCTTCACGCGCAGATGGCGTCGGGGCCCGATCACGAGACCTATGCGCGCATCGCCGCCGAGTATTCTTCGCTGGAGGATGTCGTCGCGGGTATCCGCGCCTATCGTGCGAACGAGCGGGAACTGGCCGACCTTCGCCAGCTTCTCGTCGATCCCACCGCCGACCGCGAGATGCGCGACCTCGCGGCATCGGAGATCGACGAGCTGGAGGAGCGGCTGGAAGGGCTGCGCAGCGAGGTGATGATCCTGCTGCTACCCAAGGACGCCGCCGACGCGAAGGGCGCCATCCTTGAAATCCGCGCCGGCACCGGCGGCTCGGAGGCCGGGCTCTTCGCGGGCGACCTTTTTCGCATGTATCAGCGCTACGCCGACGCGCGGGGCTGGCGCATCGAGGTGCTGGAAGCCTCCGAGGGCGAGGCGGGCGGCTATCGCGAGGTCGTGGCCTCGGTGAAGGGCGTCGGCGTCTTCTCGCGCATGAAGTTCGAGAGCGGCGTTCACCGGGTGCAGCGCGTGCCCGCCACCGAGAGCCAGGGCCGCATTCACACCTCGGCCGCCACCGTCGCGGTGCTGCCGGAGGCCGAGGAGGTCGACATCGACATCCGTCCCGAGGATATCCGCATCGACACGATGCGCGCTTCGGGATCGGGCGGCCAGCACGTCAACACCACCGACTCGGCGGTGCGCATCACGCATCTTCCGACCGGCATCATGGTGACGTCGTCCGAGAAGTCGCAGCATCAGAACCGCGCGCGCGCCATGCAGGTGCTGCGCGCGCGCCTCTTCGACATCGAGCGCAACCGGGTGGATAGCGAGCGCTCGGCCGACCGGCGCGCCCAGATCGGCTCGGGCGACCGGTCCGAACGCATCCGAACCTACAATTTCCCGCAAGGGCGGGTCACCGACCACCGCATCAACCTGACCCTCTACAAGCTGGACCGGGTGATCGAAGGCGAGATGGACGAGCTGATCGACGCGCTCGTCGCCGACGATCAGGCGGCGCGTCTCGCGGCGGTGGGCAACTGACGACGCCCGAGACGGTCTCGGCGGTTCTTGCCGATCTGCGCACCCGCTTTCGGGTCGCGGGGCTGGCGACACCTGAACTCGACGCGCGGCTTCTCGTCATGGACACGCTCGGCCTCGACGCCGCGGCGCTAATCCTGCGCGGCGATGGCGCGGTGAGTGCGAGCGATCACGAGCGGCTGGAGGCGAGAGCCACGCGCCGGCTCGGCGGCGAGCCCGTTCACCGCATTCTCGGGCGGCGCGCCTTCTTCGACCACGAGTTCGCCTTGTCGCCGGAGACGCTGGAGCCGCGCCCCGACACGGAGGTGCTCGTGCTGCTTGCCGATGAAGCGCTGCGGGCAAGCCGTCCGGCGCCCGTCTTCGCCGATGTCGGGACGGGCACGGGCGCCATCGGCGTGTCGCTTCTGGCGCTGGATCCCGCGCGCATCTGCGTCGCGGTGGACCTTTCGGCCGGCGCGCTCGCAACCGCCATTCGCAACGCAGGCTTGGCGGGAACCGCCGCGCATTTCCTGCCGGTGGCCGGCGACTACCTCGCCGCCTTCGCACCGGCCTCGCTGGACGCCGTGGTGTCCAACCCGCCCTACATTCCCTGCGCGGAGATCGACGGACTGGCGCCGGAGGTCCGCCGCTTCGATCCGATGCTGGCACTCGACGGCGGGGCGGACGGCCTCGACGCCTACCGCCGCATCGCCGCCGAATCAGCCGATGGCCTGAGGGCGGGCGGCGATCTGCTGTTCGAGATCGGCCTCGGCCAGGAAGCGGACGTGCGGGCGATCTGTGCGGCGAGGGGATTCGTCTGGCGCGAGACACGCCGCGATCTCGCCGGGATCGCGCGCGCTTTGTGGTTCCGACGCGACATCGACGGGGCAGAACCCGCCAAATCGCCCTGAAGACAGGGGGTTGCGGCGAATGGCTCTTGTCTGTCACCGGACGAAAGATTAGGACTGAAGCAATAGACGGGGCGATCGAGGGGACATCCCTTGCGCCGGAGCGCCGATGGCCCTCCGAAGGCGGGATGCTCGATGGAAGCTCCGTCCCGTCCGTCACGTCGGCGATGGGGATCGCCGGACTGGACCGAACATTTCCAGAACGAGCGTCGCAGGCCGGGTTTCGAACCCGTCGGCCAGGCTCCAGACGAAGACCGTGCGAGGCGGCGACAGCCAGGTTCTCGCGATGTGGGGCCCCAGCCGGCCAGCTGCCGGATGATCCAGAAGACAGGAAGAGCATGAGGCCAGGACAGCAGCAGAACAAGCAGCAGCAACAGCAGCGCATGCGCGGTCGTGGGCGCAAGGGCCCCAACCCGATGTCCCGCTCCTTCGAGTCGAACGGTCCCGACGTCAAGATCCGCGGCACCGCCCAGCACATCGCCGACAAGTATACGACGCTCGCGCGCGACGCCGCGGCCTCGGGCGACCGGGTGATGGCCGAGAACTACCTGCAGCATGCCGAGCACTACGGCCGCATCGTCGCCGCGGCGCAGGGGCAGTTCCAGCCCTCGCAGCCCGAGCGCGACTTCGACGACATGGACGACGAGATGGAGGAGGGCGGCGAGGCCGCGCCGTCCGGCTCCCAGGGCGGCGGATACCAAGGCGGCGGATACCAGGGCGATCGTCCGCAGGGCGGCTACAATCAGCAAGCCGGGTTCAACAACCAGAACGCCCGCGACCGCGACAACGGACGCGACGGCGGCCCGCGCGACGCCAGCCCGCAGCGCGGCGAGCGCGATTTCAACCGCCCGAACGAGCGTCGCGAGAATCGCGACCGCAACTTCCAGAATCGGGACGGCCAGAATCGTGATGGCCAGAACCGGGAAGGGCAGGGTCGCGAGAACCAGCCGCGTGACGGCCAGAACCGCGAATGGCAGAACCGCGACGGTCAGAACCGTGGCGATGGCCAGAACCGTGACAACCCCAACCGGGACAATCAGGGTCGCGACGGGCAAGGTCGCGACGGGCAGAACCGGGACAACCAGAACCGCGGTGACGGTCAGAACCGCGAGTGGCAGAACCGCGAGCAGCCGAACCGGGACGGCCAGAACCGGGAGGGCCAGAACCGGGAGGGCCAGAACCGGGACAACCAGAACCGGGATCGTGCCGAGCCCGTCAACGGCACCGGCCCGCAGCCTTTCGTCGAGGCGGGCGGTGGCGAGCAGCCGACGCGCACCGAAGGCACGCGGGAAAGCCGTCGCGAGAACCGTCGCGATCGTCCGCGTCTGAACGACCGCAGCGGCGAGCGCCGCTTCGAGGAGCGCTTCAGCCGTCCGCGATCGGGCGAGGAGAGCCGCGACGATGGCTCGGCGCCGACCGGTGCGGCCGAGCCCGTCGCTGCGTCGCCGGCGCCCGCCGCGCCCGCGGAAGCGAACCGCGCGCCGATGCCGGAAGCGGCGTCGATCCAGCCGTCCGTCGCGCCCGCTGCCGCCGAGCCCGCCGGCGAAGCGTCCGCCGAGCCGCGCCGTCGCGGCCGTCCGCGGCGTGATCGCTCCGAGAGCGACGTGACCGCCGATCTGCCGTCCGGTCCGTCCGAGAGCCCGGCAACGGTTTCGGCCGCCGTCGCGCCCGAAGTTCCCGCGCCCGAGCCGAAGCGCCGGGCCGCCAAGGCGCCGGAAGCCGAGGTTGAAGCCACCGATGCTGCGGCTTCGCCCAAGCGCCGTCCCGGTCGCCCGCGCAAGAAGAAGGGCGAGGGCGACGACGCCGCCGAGGGAGACGAGGGGCATCTGCCGGCCTTCCTGCTGGCATCGAACGGCTGATCGTCAGCGGTTTCACGGCTCGATGAGAAAAGGCCCGGCAGCGATGCCGGGCCTTCTTCGTTTGCGGTCGCGGCGTTGCGTCGGGCCCGGAAGACCGGACGCAGGGGCCAAGATCAGGCGCTCATCTTCTCGAAGCCGCCATCCTCCCCCTTCGGCGAGGCCGGCGCTGCCCGCATCGGACGCGACGCGGCGAAGGCACCCGCTCTCGCCCGAAGGGATCGCACATCGTTCGTGCCGGCGTCGACGGTGGCTGCCGGCGAGATGATCGCCGGCTCGCTCGCTGTCGCCAGACGGAAGAACCCGGCCCGTTCGGCGAGATGCCCGGCTTCACTGGAAAGCTGCTCGGCGGTGGCCGACATCTGGTTGGCGGCGCCGGCATTGGCCTGCGTCACCTGGTCGAGTTGGCCGATCGCCAGATTGATCTGCTCGATGCCGACCGACTGCTCGCGGCAGGCCGCCGAGATTTCGGAGACGAGATCGGCGGTCCTGCGGATGTCGGGGATGAGGCGGTCGAAGAGCTGGCCCGCCTCTTCCGAGACCACGAGCGTGCGGCCCGACAGGTCACCGATCTCGCTGGCGGCGGCCTGCGAGCGTTCCGCGAGCTTGCGCACTTCCGACGCCACCACCGCGAAGCCCTTGCCGTGCGGGCCGGCTCGCGCCGCCTCGATCGCCGCGTTCAGAGCCAGGAGATCGGTCTGGCGGGCGATTTCCTGCACGACGCGGATCTTGTCGGCGATCTCGCGCATGGCGTCGAGCGAGCCGGTGACGGCCGCGCGCGAGCGTTCGGCATTCTCGCTGGCCTGGCTGGCGATCTTCTCGGTCTGCGCGGCGTTGTCGGCATTCTGCCGGACGTTCGCGGTCATCTCTTCCACCGCCGCGGAGGCCTGCTCCGAAGCGGCCGCCTGTTCGGTGGAGCCGGAAGAGAGCTGCGCGGCCGTGTCGGCGGACTGCGCCGAACCCGAGGCGACCTGCGCCGCGGAGCCGCGAACGTCGCCGACGATCTCGGCGATGGTGGTCGCCATCACCGCCATGGCGCGCTGCAACTCGCCGATCTCGTCGCTGCTCCCGGATGTGGCGATTCGGCCCGTGAGGTCGCCGGCGCTCAGGCGCAGCACGTCGGCCCGCAGCGTGCGGAGCGGCCGGAACATCGGGCCGGTGGCAAGGAACACGAGAAAGCCGACGCCGACGAGGATCGCGGTGTTCGTCAGGGCCATCGAGCGCACGAGGGCGTCGACCTCACTGAGGAACTGCGGGCGCTCCGTGCCCACGAAGAGCACGCCGACGACGGCGCCCGCGGAATCGAGGATCGGGTCGTAGGCGGTGAAAAAGGCCTGGTCGAGGATCTGCGCCTCGCCGCGATAGGGCTTGCCTCCCTTCAGGACGGCTTCGAGGACGGCGGGGGAGGTCAGCTTGGTGCCGACTGCGCGCGTGCCGTCGGGCTTCACGATGTTCGTGGCCACCCGCATGTCGCCGGCGAAGACGGTGGCGACGCCGCCCACGAGATCCTTGATGCGATCCACCGGCTCGTTGAAGCCGGAAAGGTCGCGAACGCCCAGCTTCAGCGTCTCGCCGTCGCGGCGGAACTGCGTGCCGTACTTGCCCATCACCTCCCAGGCGACGCGCATGTTGGCGTCCTGCTGGCTCATGCCCTTGCGCTCGGCATCGGCGATCATGCTCTGGCGCACCTGCCAGAAATTGACGGCGAAGAGGGCGGAGAGGCCGGCGAGGGCGAGCAGCGTCACCTTGATGCGGATGGACAGTCTGGGGCGAAGGGACATGATGAAAACCTCGAACGTTCGACACGACCGCCGGGGTGAGGGGCCGCGCTGTGTCGGCACGGGCTCACGTCAAGCGATCCTGACCGCAGGATTTCACCCTAAGCTTGCCGAACGATTGCGGGCACCTGCACAGGATGTGCGACATTCCAACGCCGTAAACGAAAGGTTGCACTCGTCGGTCGTCGCTGCGCCGAGGTTGCCGCCGTCCCGGATGGGTCGTCGCATGCGCGAACCGCAACCCGATCGAAGCTCGATCCCGCCGGTGTCAGTCGATCCGCTCGGTCTGCGTGTCGATCGTCTGGGCGGCCTCGGCGAGAGGCTGGCGCGTGAAGCCCGCGAGATCGCCATGCAGATTGGCGTCGCGCTCGATTTCGAGCGGCGACACGGCGTAGGCCGTGAGGAGTTCGGCGAGCGAGCGCAGCGCATCCATGTGGGTGCGCTCCCAGCCGTGCGAGGCATCGACGCCGAAGGTGACGAGCGCCGTGCGCATGTCGTGCCCGGCCTCGACGGCGGAGTCGGAGCGGCAGTCGCGGAAGACGTCCTTCTGGTAGCGGATGTCCTCGTCGCGGCAGATCCGGGCGAGCTTCTTCGTCAGATGGTCGTCGAAGGGGCCGGTCTGGTCGGCCACGGTGATGGTGACGCCGAATTCCGCCGAGTTCTGGCCGGGCGCCGAGGTGCCGTTGTCCACCGCCACCATTGAGGAGACGTCGGGCGTCAGAATCGAGGCGGCGCCGACGCCGACCTCCTCGGCGATGGTGAAGAGCCAGTGGATGTCGATGGCGAGCCGTCGAAGCGGACTGCTCCTGCGATGCCGCACATGGGTGATCTCCGTCGAGTCGCGTGTTTCGGCCGGCGATGTCCGCGAGAGAGGGCGCATTGCGGTGCAACACAGCAGAAACTGCCCGGCCGCGGCCTTTGCCGGTCTGCGCGGCAGGGCTATGAAGGCCGCAGATGCGACGGGCGGGAGCGGCAGACATGAGCGAAACCAACCCGAAGGGGCCGCGGCTGGTGGGGATCGAGACCTACCGGAGTTTCCTCGACGGCGAGACCTTCACGTCGGACTGGCTGACGGTCGATCAGGCGATGATCGACACGTTCGCCGAGGCGACGCACGACCACCAGTTCATCCATGTCGACCCCGAGCGGGCGAAGGCCGAGACGCCGTTCGGCGGCACGATCGCGCACGGATTTCTATCGCTGTCGCTCCTGTCGATCCTCGCCTACGGCGCCATGCCGGGCGTCGAGCGCACCAAGATGGGCGTGAACTACGGGTTCGACAGCGTGCGGTTTCTGACGCCCGTGCGCTCGGGCGCGCGGGTGCGCGGCACGTTTCGCCTGCGCGCGTTGACGGAGCGCGCGGTCAGCGTGCAGTCGGGCTGGGATGCCGCGGTGGAGATCGAGGGCTCTGTGAAGCCCGCCCTCGTCGCGCGCTGGATCACGCTGGCCGTCATCGATCCGCCGGCGGACTGACCGCCGACGGATCGCAACAGGCTACTTCTTCTTCTGGCCGCCGGCCTTCGGCGCGGCGACGGATTTCACCGGCCCGGCCGGCAGGCCCTTCACGCTCGGCGCGGAGGCGTTGCCCTTCTCCACCACCTTCTTCGGCTTCTTTTCTTCCCGGCTTCCCTTGCCCATCGTCGCTCTCCCTTCGCGTCCATCGGATCGGCCAGCCTTGCACGGATCGCCCGGCCGAGCCGCATGAATTCGACGCAAGCCGGGCTCCGGAATGGTCCGAGGCTTGCGAGCCCGCGCCCGAGGCCGGATAAGGGCGCGTTCGCACCTTCTGGAGAACGTCTGATGCGCCCGTCCCCGGTCTCCACCCGTTTCGTCGCCCGCGCATGAGCGCGAAGGCGGCTTGGCCGAAGGCAGTCCTCTTCGATCTCGACGGAACGCTCGTTGATTCGCTGCCGGACATTCACGCCGCGCTGAACGAGACGCTGACGAGCCTCGGCGAGCCGCCCTTTCCGCTGGAGGCGGTGGGGCACATGGTGGGCGCCGGTGTCCAGGTGCTCATCGCCCGCGCCTACGAGGCGTTGGACAAGCCGCTCGATCCCGCCACGCGCGATAAGATCGCCGAGCGCTACCTCGCGATCTACGCCGCGCGCTCCACCGAACTCACCACGCTGAACGCCGGGGCGAGCGACGCGGTGCGCCTCTTGGCCGATCGCGGTATCGCGGTCGGCGTCGTCACGAACAAGCCGGGCGCCGAGACGGACGCGATCCTCGCGCATTTCGGCCTCGCGGATCGCATGGCCATCGTGGTGGGCGGCGACGCCGGCCCGCGCAAGAAGCCCGAGCCGGACCTTCTCGTCTTCGCCTGCCGGCAGCTTGGCATCGAGCCGCACGAGGCGCTGTTCGTCGGCGACAGCGAAAACGACGTCGATGCCGCAAAGGCCGCAGGCATGCCGGTGGTGGCGATGCGCGGCGGCTACACCGCGAAGGGCGCGGACGCACTCGGCGCCGATCTCGTGCTCGACCGCCTCGACGCGGTCCTCGATCACCTCGACGATCTACGACCGGCCGGCCACTAAGGCACCAACGCCTGCCATGTTTTGGCCGTGATTTGCTTCGCTGGGCCGAACGGGCATATTACCCCTCTCGCGACGGACTGTCGCATGGGGGAAGCGGATGACGGCGCTCGGAGATCGACACGACGGCGAAGCTCGGCTGAAGCGGGCGGTTGGCTTCCCACAGGTGATGCTGTTCGGGCTTGGCTCGATGCTCGGCGCCGGCGTCTACGGGCTGATCGGCGAGGCCGCGGGCGAACTCGGCAGCGCCATCTGGATGGCGTTCCTCGTCTCGATGGTGGCCGCGCTCCTCACCGGCCTCTCCTACGCCTCGATCGCCTCGCGCTATCCGCGCGCCGGAGGCGCGGCCTACGTGACCCAGCGCGCCTACGGCCGGCCGATCGTCTCCTACGTCGTCGGCCTCGCCGTGGTGTGTTCCGGCCTCACCTCGATCGCCACGCAGTCCAACGTGGTCGCCCGCAACTTCGCCTCGGTGACCGGCATCGACGCGCCGCTCGGCGTGCTCGCCATTGGCTTTCTCGTGCTTCTCGCCGGCGTCCTCTTCCGCGGCATCTCCGAGTCGCTCTGGCTCAACGCCGTCTGCACGGTGGTGGAGGCGTTTGGCCTGTTGCTGGTGATCGCCGTCGGCATCTCCTACTGGGGCAACGCCAACCTTCTGGAATTCCCGACCAAGGAGAACGGCAGCGCCCTTGAGGGCTCCGTGGCGCTTCTCGTGGCGCAGGGCGCGGTCCTCACCTTCTTCTCCTTCATCGGCTTCGAGGACATGCTGAACGTGTCAGAGGAGGTGAAGAACCCTGAGCGCACGATGCCGATGGCGATGATCGCGGCGATGCTGGCAGCGACCGTCATCTACATCGCCATCGCCATCACCGCCGTTTCGGTCGTGCCCTGGCAGGAACTCGCTCAGGCGCCGGGGCCGCTCACACTCGTGGTCGAGCGCGCGGCGCCGTGGTTCCCGACGAGCATCTATGCCGGCATCACCATCTTCGCGGTCGCCAACACCGCGCTCGTCAACTACGTGATGGCGTCGCGCCTGCTCTACGGCATGTCGAAGCAGGGGCTGATGCCCGCCGCGCTCGGCCGCGTGCACGCGACGCGGCATACCCCGTATGTCGCGATCGGCGCGTTGCTCGTCGTGGTGGTCGCGCTGTCGCTCGTCGGCGACATCGCCGCGCTCGCCTCGTCCACCGTTCTGCTGCTCCTCGCCGTGTTTACGGTGGTGAACGTCGCGCTGTTGGTCTTGCAGCGGCGGGCGGACGAGCCGCGCGGCGCGTTCGAGATCCCGCGCTTCGTGCCGCTGCTCGGCGCGCTCTGCTGTGCCGGCCTCATCGTGGTGCGCGTCGCCGAGGGAGACTGGACCGCCCCGATCATCGCCGCGAGCCTCGTCGCCGCGATCTTCGTGCTCTACCTCGTCACCGGTGCCGGCCGGGAAGGGCGGATCGACGCCTTCCTCGCCAGCGAACGCGGCAGCTGATCGACCGTCCTATGCATCAGATCTGGTCGTCGAAGCCGCCGCCGTCGAACCCGTCGTCCGTCATCGTGTCGTAGTCGGCATTGGCAAAACCGGAATCGCCGCCATTCGTGTCGATCCCGCTGGTGTCGGCGGGATCGCCGTAGAAGTTCTCGGTCACGTTGTTCTCGACGATCGTCTCGCCGCCGCCGAGTCCTCCGGCGCCGCCCAGAAACGAGTGTCCGGTTCCGCTGAACAGGTTGCCGAGCATCGAGCCGAGCATCACGCCGCCGGCAACGCCGACGGCCGTCTGCGCGGCGCCGGCGAGGAACCCTCCGCCTCGGCTGGCCGCGGCAGGAGCCGTCCCCATGGGAGCCGCCGCCGGAGCCGAACCCCAGGGTCCCGGCGTTTGCGCCGGCGCATAGGGAGAGGGCGCATAGGAAGGCGATGCGCCCGTGCCCGATGGCAGGTGCGGGCGCCGGTCATCCCGCGCAGGGGCCGCGCCGCCGCTACCGAACAGGCCACCGAGGAAGCCGCCGCTGGTGGTGGGCTCCGGGCGCTCCCGTGTGGCTCGCTCCAACTCCTCGATCCGAGCCTGCGCCGCCTTCAGCGCCTCTTGCTGCACGATCATCGTCTGGGCCATGTAGTAGGGCCCAGCCGGTCGCGTGGCGATCTGCTCTCGGATCAGGCGTTCCGCCTCGGCGTCGCGCGGAGGCGACTGGCGTTCGGCTTCGCCCAGTCGGTCGAAGAGCCCTTCGATCATTCGCCGTTCTTCGCTATTCATCGCCTGTCCGCCTCGATGACCACAGGGCGCCTCGGCCCGATGCGGCGAAGATGCGCCGCCGCCCTCGGCCCCGCCAGATCTCCCTCGTAATTTCATCTGCCGGTAAGGTGGAGAGCGTCGAGACGGCTTCGAGGCGTTTCGTGTCCATGCTGCAAGCGAACGAGCAGCGTCGGCGCACGCATCGGTCAGGGCTGCCCGGCCGATCGCTTTTTAGAATATTTCCAATGAGATGCGCCGTGTCGTCGGCCCGTCCGCTTAACTTGAGCGCAGTCGTTGACTTCACATTTTGGAGAGCGTAGGAGCGGCGGCGCGTCGTGACCGTGCTGGACCGTCCGGCCCACCGGCGCCGGGGGATGGATCCTTGATCGCACTCGACCGACTGCTGGCAGCGCTCCTCCTTTCGGGCGCGACCCTTGCCACCGGCTTGGCCCATGCGCAGACGCCCGCGCCCGAACCCGCCGCCGTCTTGCGGACCTATTCCGACATCGCGCTCGCCACCTACGAGGATGCGCTTCTCGGCGCGAAGGCGCTCAAGGAGGCGACAGACGCCCTCATCGTGAATCCCTCGCAGGAAACGCTAGAGAAGGCCCGCACCGCCTGGAAGGCTTCGCGTCCGGCCTACCAGCAGAGCGAGGCGTTCCGCTTCGGCAATCCGGTGGTCGACGACTGGGAGGGCCGCGTCAACGCTTGGCCGCTCGACGAGGGGCTGATCGACTATGTCGACCCCGCCTACGGCGCCGACTCCGACACCAACTCGCTCTACACCGCCAATGTCGTTGCCAACCGACAGATCACGATCAACGGCGAGGCGGTGGACACGTCCGCCATCACGCCCGAACTGCTGCGCGACAAGCTGCAGGAAGCCGGAGACGTGGAGGCCAACGTCGCCACTGGCTACCATGCGATCGAGTTCATGCTCTGGGGGCAGGACCTCAACGGCACCAGGCCCGGCGCCGGCAACCGACCGTGGACCGACTATTCGCGCACCGAGTGCACCAACGGCAACTGCGACCGGCGCGGCGAGTACCTGACGGCGGCGACGGAACTACTCGTCGCCGATCTCGAGGAGATGGTGGGCGACTGGCGCGAGGGCGGTGCCGCTCGAAAGCACATGACCGACGATCCAGCGGTTGGCATTCCCGCCATCCTCACTGGTCTCGGCTCGCTGTCCTACGGCGAGCTGGCTGGCGAGCGCATGAAGCTGGGTCTGCTGCTGCATGACCCCGAGGAGGAGCACGACTGCTTCTCCGACAACACGCATGTCTCCCATTTCAACGACGTCGTCGGCATCCGAAACGTCTACGAGGGTCGCTACAAGCGCGTGGACGGCGAGACGATCGAGGGGCCGTCGATCGCCGCGCTGATCGCCGCGAAGGATCCGGCGATCGACAAGGAGATCCACGCGCGCATCGAGGACAGCCTGTCCAAGATGGGTAAGATCGTCGCAGCGGCCGAGGGCGGCGAGGCCTATGACCAGCAGATCGCGGAGGGCAACGCCGCCGGCAACGCTCGCGTCCAGGCCGCGATCGACGCCTTGATCGCGCAGACGCGCGCGGTCGAACGCGGCGTAACGACGCTCGGCGCGCAGAACGTCGCGATCGAGGGGTCGGACAGCCTCGACAATCAAGGTGCCGTCTTCCAGTAGATGCGGCAGCCGCCCGCTCGCGTGCGGCAGGCATTCGGCAGCACGCTTGGAGCGAGGGGGAACGAACGAGCATGGGACCCCTTCGCGGCCTCATCGTGCTGGGTCTCGTGGCAGCCGGAGCGGCAGCGTTGCCGCTCGGTGCCGGCCTCGGGCTAACGCTGCCCGAGCGCACCGATCTCGACGCCAAGGACCTGAAGCGGGTGCGCGCCGTGACGCGCCCGACCGCCGATTTCACCCGGCCCGAATCCTTCGAGGACATGCAGGGCGGGGCCGGCACCAGCCGCAAGCTCGTCAACCGCGACAGCTTTTCCCAGTCGGCCGCCAATATCGGCTTCGAGGGCGAAGACCGGTTCAAGCTCGGCAACGCCTTGTTTCGCAAGGTCTGGGTCGCCGCGCCCGCCTCCACGGCTGCTTCCGACGGACTGGGACCGATCTTCAACGCGCGATCCTGCCAGTCCTGCCATCTGAAGGACGGCCGCGGCCATCCGCCCGAAGCAGGCGAGGACGCCACCTCGATGTTCCTGCGCCTGTCGCGGCCGCCCGCCACCGACGAGCAGCGCCAGGCGCTGGCGAGCCACCAGCTGCTGCGGGTGCCCGATCCCGTCTATGGCGGCCAGCTGCAGAGCTTCGGCATTCCCGGCGTGCCCGCCGAGGGGCGGATGCGCATCGCCTATCGCGAGGAGCCGGTGCGCCTCGCCGACGGCACGCTCGTGCCGCTGCGCCACCCCACCTATTCGGCGGAGGATCTCGCCTACGGTCCTCTCGATCCCACCACGATCCTTTCGCCGCGCAACGCGCCGCCGATGATCGGTCTCGGGCTCGTCGAGGCCATTCCCGCCGAGGACATCCTTGCCCACGCCGACCCCGACGACCGCGACGGCGACGGGGTGTCCGGGCGGGCCAGCATGGTGCCGGATGCCGTCACGGACGGCGTCTCGCTCGGTCGCTTCGGCTGGAAGGCGAGCACGCCCTCGATCGCCGCCCAGTCGGCCGAGGCCTTTTCCGGCGACATCGGCATCTCGACGCCGCTCTTTCCCGATTCGGCGGGTGAGTGCTCGCAGGCCGAGATCGCCTGTCAGGGCGCGCCCACCGGCGTGCAGGTTCGGCTCGGGCTCGTGGAGGCGCCGGACCCGGTGCTCGGCCTCGTCACCTTCTATTCGCAGAACCTCGCCGTTCCCGCCCGGCGCGACGTCGCCTCGCCGAATGTCCTGGCGGGCAAGCAGGCCTTCTACGAGGCGGGCTGCCCGGCCTGCCACGTCCCGAAATTCGTCACCAGCCGCGACGCGCCGGACAAGGCGCGCGCCTTCCAACTGATCTGGCCCTATTCGGATTTCCTGCTCCACGACATGGGCGAGGGGCTCGCCGATGGCTCCACCGTGGGCGACGCCGGCCCGACGGAATGGCGCACGCCGCCGCTCTGGGGCATCGGCTTGACGAAGACCGTGAGCGGGCACACGCTGTTCCTGCACGACGGGCGGGCGCGCAACCTGACGGAAGCCATTCTCTGGCACGGCGGCGAGGCGCAGCGCGCGCGCGACGCCTTCGCCGACCTCCCCGCCGCCCGGCGCGAGGCGCTTCTCGAATTCCTGGAGTCGCTCTGATGCGAACCGCCTTCCTGCCGGCGCTGGCGCTCGGCCTTCTGCTGGCAGCGCCCGGCCATGCCGCCACGGCCAACGAGGCCGCCGCGCGCGAGGCGGTGGTGCGCCGGGCGGTGGAGGCGGTGATCCAGCCGGGCTACGACGCGCTCGCCAAGGCAGCGGCCGATCTCGGCGAGACCACGGCCGCGCTTTGCGCCGCGCCGTCGCCCGCCGGCCTCGATGCGGTTCGCGCGCAGTTCGGCGATCTCGTCGGCGCCTTCGCGGCGGTCGAGTTCATCCGCTTCGGGCCGATCGCCACCGACAATCGCATCGAGCGCTTCCTGTTCTGGCCCGACCGACGCGGCGTCGCCTTGCGGCAGGTGCAGGAACTTCTGGCCCGCGAGGATCCTGCGGCGATCGACCCGGACGGGCTGCATGCCAAGAGCGTCGCGGTGCAGGGGCTGACGGCGCTGGAAGTGCTGCTCTACGGATCGGGCGCCGACGATCTCGCCAAGGCCGACGGGCACACCTATCGCTGCGGCTACGCCCGCGCGGTGACGGCCAACCTTCACGCCATGGCCGACAACATCGCGGCAGAGTGGCGGGCGCCGGAGGGGATCGCGCGCCGCCTGACCGCGCCGCAGCTGAGCGATCCCGCCTACCGCACCACCGACGACGCGCTGGACGAAATCCTCGGCACCGTCATCCACGGGCTGGAGGCGATCCGCGACCTGCGCATCTCCGCCGGCCTCGGTGCGAGCGCCAAGGACGCGCGCCCGGCGTTCTTCGTGTTTCAGCGCTCCGGCAACGACGGTCGGGCGCTGAAGGCCGATGTCGCGGGCCTCGATCGGCTTCTCACCGGCTCTGGATTCCTCACGCTGCTGCCCGAAAGCCTGCGCTTCGTGGACGATTCGGTGACGGCCAAGTTCCAACTCGCCGAGGGCGCGCTGCGCGATCTCGGGTCGAACCCCGCCGAGGCAGCCGCGACTGAGGCCGGGCATGCGGCGCTGGCCGGCGTGCTTCCCGCGCTTCGCAGCATCGGCGAGACTCTCGGCGCGGACGCCGCCCCGGCGTTGAACCTGTCGGCCGGCTTCTCCTCGCTCGACGGCGACTGAGAGGAACATTCATGAGCCTGCTGCTGCCGCTCGACCGCCGCACCTTTCTCAAGGCCGCGGGCGCCTCGTTCGCCGCTGCGCTTGCGCCCGGTGCGGCCGAGAGCGTGGAGCGCGCCGATCTCCTCTTCGCCAGCGCCTGCGACCTGCCGGGCGGAGGCTCGGCCTGCGCCGTCTTCGACGAGTGGGGGCGCATCGTCGCCCGCGTGGATCTGCCCGATCGCGGCCATGACGTGACGTTCGATCCAATGTCCGGCCGGGCGGTGGTCTTCGCCCGGCGGCCATCCACCTTCGCCGCCGTGTTCGATCCTGCGAGCGGCGCTACCGAGAAGCTCATCGCGTCCGAGCCGGGTCGGCACTTCTTCGGCCACGGCTTCTTCTCGCCGGACGGGGCGATCCTCTATGCCACCGAGAACGACTACGACGCGGCGCGTGGGCTGATCGGTCTCTACGACGCCCGCTCGGGCTTCCGCCGGATCGGCGAGTTCGAGACCGGCGGCACCGATCCGCACGAGGCCCTGCTGATGCCGGACGGCGAGACGATCGTCATCGCCAATGGCGGCATCGAGACCCATCCCGATTTCGGGCGCCAGAAGCTCAACCTTGCGACGATGGAGCCGTCCCTCGTCTTCATTCGCCGACGCGACGGGACCCTGCTCGAACGCCACGTGCTGCCGAAGGCCCTACACCAGCTCTCGATCCGGCACCTCGCCATCGACGCCGGCGGTGCCGTCTGGTTCGGCTGTCAGTACGAGGGCGCGGAGAGCGACCGACCGATGCTGGGGGGGCGGGCGCGGCTGGGCGAAGAGCTGAAGCTCGTCGATCTCGACGAGGTCACGTTGGCGTCTCTCTCGAACTATGTCGGGTCGGTCGCCTGCTCACGCGACGGATCGCGCGTCGCAATGGCATCGCCGCGCGGCAACACAGTGCTGGTTCTGGAAACGGCGGCCGGCACGCCGCTCGAGCGCATCTCGATGCGCGAAGGCTGCGGCCTCGCGCCGGACCGCAGCCGGACGGGCTGGATCGCCACCGGCGGCAACGGCCTCGTTCGCCATCTCCCAAGCGCCGATGCGGCGTCGGAGCGAGCCGAGGTCGTCTGGGACAATCACATTCTCGCCTTTGCCTGAGCGCGCGGGCTCACGCTTTAGGCCGACCGGCGCTGGTCGGGTATGCGCGGCGGCAGGCGATTGCTCCGGCGCGTCAGCGACCGGACGAGGATCTGCGCGGAGAGCGGCTTGGCGAGGATCGGCAGCACCTTCGTCTCGAAGGTCTCCCGCTCGGATCGCGACAGCCGGTTCTGCCCCTTCGTCGCGACGAGGCAAGCGACCTCGTGCTCGCGCGTGCCGTAGGACAAGAGACCGGCATCGATGGCCTCGGCGATCAGCGTGGCAAGTTCGGGGTCGGGATGACGCGTCATGGGTGGCCTCCGGATCTTTCGAAGCCAGACTTAGCGTCTGTCTCAGCGTCTTCCACGCCTTGACACCCCTTTCGCGCCTCGACAAATCCAGCCTCACGACGGTTTGAGCACGCCTGGAAAGCACACGGGAATTTCCGTCGACGTCCCGCCGAATCAGGGCGGCGAGCCGAAGCCGGGCACGCGGCTAGAAGTCGATTTTTCTCGGCACGTAGCCGCCGCGGCGAACGATCGAGGCGACGGCGAGCTGTTCGCGCATCGGTTTGGCGAGGATCGGGAGCACGCTCTGCTCGAACATCCGTCGCTCGTCCCCCGTCAAGCTGGCGAGACCCGAACGCGCCACATGCGCCGCGACCCGGTGTTCGTTCGACCCATGTTTCAGAAGACCGGCCGCCACGAGGTCCTGGACCAGTGCGTACAATTCGGGGTCGGTCTGCGTCGTCATGGCGGTGGCCCTGTCACTAACGTCGCATGACCTAGGAGGAGAAACCGATGCTGTCGAGGCGCAGACGCCAAAACGGCAGGGCATGCGAAACATCGTCACGGGGTGGAGCGGACGGGCCTTTCGTGGATTGGCCTGAACGTGCGAACGGGCACGATGCCCGTCTTCGCATTCCGATCGAACCCTAAGGATGATCCCATGGCCGACACCACGCTCAGCGATGCCGCGCTCTCGATTCTCGCCTTCGCCGCCTACCATTCGCTCGTCAGCGGCGAGACGGTGACGCGGGTCGTGCTCGACGACGGCAAGGGACACCATGCGGACGCCAAGGGTGTGGAGGAGATGACGGCGGCCGGACTGCTGGAGGCTACCGGCGATCGCGGCACTCTGACGGACGTCGGCAGCGCCAAGCTCGCCAGCGTCATCGAGGCCATTCGCTCCGCCGCCGCCTGACCGGACCCGCCGCGGTCAGCCTTCGTCGCTCTCGAACGCCTTGCGGGTGATGCCGTGGCGCTGAAGCTTGTCGTAGAAGGTCTTGCGCGGCAGCTTCAGGGCCTCGATCGTGCGGCGGACGTCGCCGCCATGACGCGCCAGCGTCTCGCGGATGGTGTCGGCCTCGAAGCGGTCCACCCGCTCCGATAGGCTCGGCGGCTCCGGTTCCGTTCCCGGCTCGGCGGGCTCCTCGCCGAGGCCGAGCGCGACCCGCTCGGCATAGTGCGAGAGTTCGCGCACGTTTCCCGGCCATGTGTGCTGGCCAAGATGGCGGGAGATCGAAGGCGTCAGATCGGGAAGCTCGCGCCGGAAGCGCTCGGCGGCGCGGGCAAGGAAATGCGCGAAGAGGAGGGGGATGTCCTCGCGCCTTTCGCGCAGCGGTGGGATGCGGACGGTAACGACGTTCAGCCGGTAGAACAGATCCTCACGGAAATAGGCGCGCGCGGCGGGGTCGGCGAGATCGACCTTGGCGGCGGCGACGACGCGAAGGTTCACCGGCCGGCGCTGGTTGGTGCCGAGCGGCTCGACCTCGCGCGTTTCGAGAACCCGCAGGAGCTTGACCTGCAGCGCCGGCGACATCGATTCGATCTCGTCGAGAAACAGCGTGCCGCCGCTGGAATGCTCGATGCGCCCGATGCGCTTGCGCGCAGCGCCCGTGAAGGCGCCGGCCTCGTGGCCGAACAGTTCGCTCTCGATCACCGTCTCGGGCAGCGCGCCGCAATTGAGCGCGACGAAGGGATGAACGCCGCGTCGGCTCCAGCGGTGCAGCAGGCTGGCGACCACCTCCTTGCCCGTGCCGGTCTCGCCCTCGACGAGGACGTCCACGTCGGCATCGGCGATCTGGCGCAGCGTCTGGCGCAGCCGCTCGATGCCGGCGCTCTCGCCGATCAGCGGCGTGTCGTCCTCCGCCCGCGCCGCAAGTTGGCGCAGGCGCCGGTTCTCCAGAACCAGCCGACGCTTCTCCAGCGCGCGGCCGACGCTCTCGATCAGGCGGTCGCTCGCATAGGGCTTGGCGATGAAATCGTAGGCCCCCTCGCGCAACGCGCCGACGGCCATCTCGACGTCGCCGTGCCCGGTGACGAGAAGCACCGGCAGATCCCGGTCGAGGGCCGTCAGCCGACGAAGCAGTTCGAGCCCGCCGAGGCCGGGCATGCGGATGTCGGTCACGACGACACCGGCAAAATCCGCGTCGATCGCGGCGAGCGCCTCCTCGGCCGAGGAGAAGACGATCGGCCGAAAGCCCGCGAGATCCAGCGTCTGGCGGTTGGCATGGCCCAGCGCCTCGTCGTCGTCGACGAAGGCGACCAAGGCGCCCTCGTTCTCGCGCCCTGCCGAAGAGTTCGTCGTCATGTCGTGGCTTTCAGGCGCAGCAGGAAGCGCGAGCCGACGCCCGGTTCGCTACGGGCTTCGAGATCGCCGCCCCATTCGCCGACGATGTCCTTCGCGATCACGAGGCCGAGCCCGAGGCCGCGCGCCTTGGTGGTCGAGAAGGGCGTGAAGAGGCGCGCCATCGTGTCTTCGCTCATGCCCTCGCCGTTGTCGGCGACCTCCACCAGTATGTGGTCGCCCCGGCGTTCGGCGGACAGCCGGATCGCAGGTTCGGGCCGCCCGGCCAATGCGTCGGCGGCGTTCTGCATGAGAATCACCAGCACTTGTTCCAGGCGCAGCCGTTCGGCGCGCACATCGAGACCGGCTATGGTGGGGTCGCGCAGGAACGTGATGCCGGCATCGTCGATCGTTCCCCGCAGCACCATTTCGGCGCCGTCCACGGCATCACCGAGCGCCATCGCGTCGGGCGACGCCACGCTGCGTCGCGCGAAGCCGCGCAGCGTCTGCGTGATCGCCGCGATGCGATCGGTGAGGGCGACGACCGTCGCCATGTTGCCGGTGGCGGTCGCGGCGTCGCCACGTTCGAGATAGCGCCCGGCGTTCTCGGCGTAGGTGCGCAGCGCCGCCAGCGGCTGGTTGATCTCGTGCGCCACGCCGGCGGTGATCTGGCCGAGCGTCGCCAGCCGGTTGGCCTGTTCGAGATCGCGGCGCAGATCTCCCAGCCGGCGCTCGCTGATCTCCCGCGCGGCGATCTCGTGTTGAAGGCGATCGTTGGCGTCGCGAAGATCGGCGGTGCGCTCGCCGACCCGCCGTTCCAGATCCTCCGCCGCTCGGATCAAACCGGCGCGCCGCGCATGGCTTCGGCGTCGGCGGCGAAGAAGCGCGGTGGCGAGGCCCGCGCTGCCGAGAAGCGCAGCGATCGCCGGCCCCTGCGCGGCCCGGCGCGCCGCGGCGACGGGCGCGTCGGCGGGGCTGAGAAGGTGAATGCGCCAAGGCAGGTCGGGCAGGCCGAGCGGCTGCTCCACCGCGACGAACCCGCCGCGCTCCGGCCCCTCTTCGAGATCGACCCGACCGTCGCCGGTCGTCTGCATGTGGAGTGGGGTCAGCGGCGCGCCGCCGAACTGGAGACTGTCGCGAATCGTGGCGGCAGTGCCGGGGTCGGTCGCCCGAAGCGTCCGGTATCGCCAGTCGTCCACGCCGGTTGCCAGAACGATGCCGCGCGGATCGCTGGCGAAGACGATCTGGCCGCTCCCTCGCCAGTCCGCCTCGACCTCGCCGAGTTCGGCCTTTAGCACGACCACGCCGAGAGGGCCGTCGGAGCCGTCGACCCGCTGCGACAGATAGAGGCCCGGTCGACGGCTGACGGTTCCCAGCGCATATTGTCGGGCCGAACCCTCCGCCATCGCCGAGCGGAAATAGTCGCGGAACCGGTAGTCGCTGCCGACGAAGCTCGCGGGTTCGCTGGCATTGCTCGCCGCGACCGCGATGCCCCGGCGGTCGATCAGATAGAGGGCGCTGGCCCCCGTCGCGCCCGCGAGGTCGGCGAGCCGGACGTTCATCGAAGCCGTGGCCCCCCGCGTCGGGCTTTGGAGGAGATCGCGCACGTCGCGGTCTCCCGCAAGGGTGAGGGGGACGACGCTCTGCCTGCCCACTTCGCTGCGCAGAAGCGACGCGGCCAACGTCAGCGACGCGCCGGCGCGCTCGCGCAGATCGATGACCGCTCGCCGTTCGGCCCACCAGCCGGCCAGCAGCCAGACGGCGACGGCAACCAGCGCGAGCGCCGGCGGCCAGACGATTCCGTTCGATCGAAGACGTCGAACATCCGAAGCTTTCATGTGCGGATTATCGCACAAAACGCATGGCGCGCGAGTGGAAAAGCGCTCAACGATTGCTGGTCATCGCCTCGATGACCTCGGCGGCAAGCCGTGCGCCCAGGGAATGCCAGCCGTGCAAGAAGGTGGCACGGGCCTTGCTGATAGCTCCCACGAGCCCGTGTCGTATCGACGATCGGCCTCGACCCGTGCGGCCGCAAGAGCCGTGCGCTTGGAAACCGGGAGGCACTCATGGCAACCATACCCACGGTCCGCAGCGAACCCGCGCGGAAGAAGCCGATCTACGCGCAGCTCTACGTTCAGGTGCTGGTGGCGATCGCCCTCGGCATTACGCTCGGGCATTTCTATCCGCAGCTCGGCGCCAACATGAAGCCGCTCGGCGACGCCTTCATCAAGCTGGTGAAGATGATCATCGCGCCGGTGATCTTCCTGACCATCGTCACGGGCATCGCCGGCATGGCCGACCTGAAGAAGGTCGGCCGGGTCGCCGGCAAGGCGATGCTCTACTTCCTGACCTTCTCGACGCTGGCGCTGGTCGTCGGCCTCATCGTCGGCAACGTGATCCAGCCGGGCGCCGGGCTCAACATCGATCCCGCGACGCTGGACGGCGCCGCCGTCGCCGACTACGCCACGAAGGCGCACGAGCAGTCGCTGGTCGGCTTCCTCCAGAACATCATCCCGACGACGATCGTCGGCGCGTTCTCCTCCGGCGACATCCTGCAGGTCCTGTTCTTCTCGGTGCTGTTCGGCATCGCGCTCGGCATGGTCGGCGAGAAGGGGGCGCCGGTGCTGAACTTCCTCCAGGCGCTGTCGACGCCGATGTTCAAGCTGGTCGGCATCCTGATGAAGGCCGCCCCGATCGGCGCCTTCGGCGCCATGGCCTTCACCATCGGCAAGTACGGCATCGGCTCGGTCGCCAATCTCGCCATGCTGGTCGGCACGTTCTACCTGACGTCGCTGCTCTTCGTGATCGTCGTGCTGGGTGCGGTCTGCCGCTACAACGGCTTCTCGATCTTCGCGCTCGTTCGCTACATCAAGGAAGAACTCCTCCTCGTCCTCGGCACCTCGTCGTCGGAAGCGGCGCTGCCGAGCCTGATGGAGAAGCTGGAAGCGGCCGGCGCGAAGAAGTCGGTGGTGGGTTTGGTCGTGCCGACGGGCTATTCCTTCAACCTCGACGGCACCAACATCTACATGACGCTGGCGGCGCTCTTCATCGCGCAGGCCACCAACATCGACCTGTCGCTGACCGATCAGGTGCTGCTGCTCCTCGTCGCCATGCTCTCCTCGAAGGGCGCCGCCGGCATCACCGGCGCCGGCTTCATCACCCTGGCCGCCACGCTCTCGGTGGTGCCCTCGGTGCCGGTGGCCGGTATGGCGCTGATTCTCGGCGTCGATCGCTTCATGTCGGAATGCCGGGCGCTCACCAACCTCGTCGGTAATGCCGTGGCGACGCTGGTGGTCGCGCGTTGGGAGGGCGAACTGGATACGGACCGCCTGCAGGCTGCGCTGAGCGGCCGGATCGAGCCGGTGGGACCGGCGACGGCCGAGACCGGCGACATCCGGGTCGTTCCCGCCGAATAACATACGGCGACAGACCCGCAATCATCGAAAGGCCCGTCCGGTACCCCCGGACGAGCCTTTTCTGTTTCAAGAGGGGTGTTGACCGCGGCGTCAGTTGCCGACGGCGTAGAAGCGGCCGGCGATCCGGTGGCGCTCGGCGTCGTCGACGGGCAGGGAGGACGAAGCGAGTTCGAGCCCGAGTTCGGCGCCCTTCGCCCAGATGATGCGAGCGCGCCACTTGAAGGCCTCCACCTCGTCGAAGAGAAACAACTCTTCCGGCAGCGTGTCGTCCACCGGTGCGAAGGCTCGCACCCGCGCGCCGGTCGGCGAGCGTTCGATGACGGCGCAGTCGCACAGGAAGCGGCCGGTCTCGGTGATCAGCTTGCCGGGGCGAAGACGCGTCGTGCTGCGGTTTTCGCGTCGTCGCTCGAAGATCATGCCCGTTTCCTCCATCCTTGCGCAGCCTGCCGACGGCCGTTCGGGCGACCCGATTCACGGTTCGTCAACCCTAACCCGAGGCAGGCGCGGCGCGCCGCGCGATCGTCGATCTTCGTTAACGGAAAACCGGACATGCTCCAGCTTCAGGCAAGGAGACCTCCGTCCATGACCAACCTCGCGTTCGAGGCCGCCGCAGAGCCGCGGCGCTTTTCACAGCTGAAACGCCTGCTCGGCCACCGCGTCGACAGCGAGTGGTCGGTGGCCGACTGGATGATCGGCCTCGCCTCCGTGACGCTCGCCCTCGGCTCGGCGAGCTTCTTCGGCGTGTCCTACGCGATCTCCGTCAGCTCGCCCGACTTCTTCCAGAACGCGGCGCTCGCCAACATTCCGCCCAAGCTCGACCGGCTGCAGACCGGGTCGATCGACACCGGAAACGCCATGCCCGCGCCGCAGATCGTGCGCAGCCGCGCGTTGCAGCCGAGCGACTATCAGATCGTCATGGTGTTTCGAGACGAGGCGCTGCTGGCGACACACGACGAACTGGTGCGCGTGAAGGTCGGATCGCTGGTGCCCGGACTCGGCGTTATCCGCACTATCGATGCCGCCGCCTCCGGCAGCACCGTCGTCGCGGATCTCGCGACGTTGCGCGGCGTCACGCCGTCCAGGCCCTGACGCCGGCGTCAGGCGACCGTGGTCTTGTTTTCGAGCAGGACCTGGCCTTCTTTCCGGATCTTGCCCGTCAGCTTGTTCGCGATCGAGGCGAGGAAGCCGGGCAGGTCGAGCTCGACATGAACGTGGTCGTCGAGGATGTCGAGCCGGCCGACGATCGACTGGCCCATCATCCGCGCCTTGAAGTCGAGATGGTCGCCGGTCCATTGATCCTCGAACTTGAGCATGCCGCCCGTGGCTTCGCTGCGAATGCGCCCGAAGCCCTCGGTGATCCGGGCCCTCGCGGTCTCGCGCGTCAGCTTGTGCGGGATGTCGACCTTCACGGTCTCGGCCATACGACGTGCTCCATTCTCGAAAGAGGCTTTTCGGCCATATGGAGGGGCGGGGCGGTGCCCGCAACCGTCCAGCGCCCTTCCCCGTCCCGCGGGCCCTCGCGATCATAAGAAAAGGGCGCCCCGCGAAGGACGCCCCCTGTCTCGACGTCGCGATATCGGCCGATCAGCCGGCGGCGCGCGATCCGTTGCCGCCGCGGCTACGACCGCGACCGCCGTTCGGGCGGGCCGCACGGTCTTCGCCGCGCGGCGCGTCGGAGCGTGGACCCTCGCCGCGCGGCGCGAAGGAGCGCTCGCCCTGCGGCTTGCCGCGACGCTCGCCCGGCTTGCCGCCGCGCGGAGCCTGACGCTGGCCTTCCGGCCGCGCGCTTCCCGGACGACCGGAGCCACCGCGGGGCTGGCGAGGACCGCGCGACTCGCGCGGCTCGTCGGCGAAGGCCGAGGCGTCGGAGAATTCCGACGTCTGCACGTCGAAGCGCAGGCCCGTGAGCTTCTCGACCTGGCGCAGCTTGGCGCGCTCGGAGGGATCGCACAGCGTGACCGCGATGCCGGACTTGCCGGCGCGGGCCGTGCGGCCGATGCGGTGGACGTAGCTCTCCGCCTCTTCCGGCAGGTCGAAGTTCACGACGTGGCTGATGTCGTCGACATGGATGCCGCGCGCCACGATGTCGGTGGCGACGAGAACCTTCATCTTGCCGGTCTGGAACTCGCCGAGCGCCTTCTGGCGGGCGCCCTGGCTCTTGTTGCCGTGGATCGCCGCCGCGCCGATGCCGGCCTTGCCGAGATCCTCGGCCAGACGGTTGGCGCCATGCTTGGTGCGGGTAAATATCACCGCCTTCTCGAAGGTCGGTAGGTGCTTGATCAGCCAGTGCTTCTTGGCCTTCTGCGGCACCAGGTAGACGCTCTGGTCGATCTTCTCGACGGTGACGATCTCCGGCGTCACCTCGACGCGGATCGGATCCTTGAGGATCTTGGCGGCGAGCGAGGCGATGTTCTGCGGCATGGTGGCCGAGAACAGCAGCGACTGGCGCTTCACCGGCAGCATCTTCACGATGCGGGTGATGTCGCGAACGAAGCCCATGTCGAGCATGCGGTCGGCCTCGTCCAGCACAAGGTGCTGCACGTCGGCGAGCGTCAGCGCGCGCTGGTCGATGAGGTCGAGCAGGCGGCCGGGCGTGGCGATGACGATGTCGACGCCCTTCAGCGCCGACTGCATCTGCGGGCGGATCGAGACGCCGCCGAACACCGTCATGTGACGGATCGGGGTGCCCACAGTGAAGCCCTTGACGTTCTCGGCGATCTGCACCGCGAGTTCGCGCGTCGGCGCGAGGATCAGGACCTTGGTGGAATTGGCCTTCGGACGCCCGCCGGCCTTGAGGAGCGCGTCGATGATCGGCAGCGAGAAGGCGGCGGTCTTGCCGGTGCCCGTCTGCGCGATGCCGAGGACGTCGCGACCCTTGAGGACCGCGGGAATGGCCTGCGCCTGGATCGGCGTCGGCACGGTGATGTCCATCTGGCCGAGGGCGGACAGAAGCACGTCGGCAAGGCCGAGCGCCTGGAATGTGGTCTGGGTCAAGGAAAGCCTTTGACTTGGGTGCGAACTCCGATGAGTTCGCGAAGCGGCCGGACGATCCTGCGCAGGATCGGAACGGCACGGGCCGCGGCCGGACGAAAGGGGGTCCGGCGGGCGCTCGTCAGATATCCAGCTGAGAGAAGCGGATCAAAAAGCGGGCGCAGCGCATACGCGGCATCACGCCCTCCATATCGACGCTCTTGTGCGGCGCGTCAAGGACGCAATGCTCAGGCAGTCTGCGCTGGACGCATGGCTGCCCCCGCGATCCCGCTGCCGGCTGCCTAGCGGAAGTGTCCCATCACCGTGTCCTGGATCCGCTGCAGGATGCCCGCCCGTTCCACGGCCTTCGCGGCATAGAGCGGCTCCTCGCGCACCACCTTGCCGTCGCGGCTGACCCGCAGCACCGCGACGCGCCGGCCCTTGGGCAACGGGGCCTCGACCGGGCCGATCGCCACCACCTCGCTCACATAGGGCGCGCCGGAGCCGCGCGGTTCGAGGAAGCGTACCTCGCCCGCCGCCTTCACCTGCACGCTCGGTTCGGCGCCGCCCTGCACGGGGATCTCGCCGGCCGTCTTGCCGCCTTCCAGCACCACGACGTTCTCGAACCCCTTGAGGCCGAGCGTCAGCATGGCGCGGGCCTCGGTGGCGCGCTCCGCCGTGCTCTTCATGCCGGTCATCGCGAAGATGATGCGCCGGCCCTTCTCGTCCTTGGCGGAGGCGACGAGACCATAGCCGGCCTCGGCGGTGTGGCCGGTCTTCAGCCCGTCCGCGCCGTAGGCCAGAAGCGGGTTGCGCGACTGCTGGCGGATGCCGTTGAAGGTGAATTCCTCTTCGGAGAAGAGCGGGTACTCTTCCGGGTAGGTGCGGATGAGGTAGGCGGCGAGTGTCGCGAGGTCGCGCACCGACACGCGCTGGCCGGGATCGGGCAGCCCGTGCGGGTTGGCGAAATGGGAATGCGCGAGGCCGAGCTCTTGCGCCTTGGCGTTCATCCGCTCGGCAAAGGCCGGCACGCTGCCGGCGATGCCCTCGGCCGCGACGATCGTGGCGTCGTTGCCCGACTGGATGGCGATGCCCTTGATGAGATCGGCGACGCTCACCTGCGAGTTCAGCGGCAGGAACATGGTGGAGCCGCCCGACGCCGCGCCGCCTGTCTTCCAGGCGTATTCCGAGACCGGGAACATCTCGTCGCGCCGGATCGAGCCTCGCTTCAATTCGTCGAAGATGATGGCCAGCGTCATCAGCTTCGACAGGCTGGCCGGCGGGATCTCGACATCGGCATTCTTCTCGAAGAGCACCGTGTTCGTCTCGAAGTCGAGAAGCAGCGCGTTGCGGGCCGTGGTCTCCACCGCCCCGGCCGGGATCGTGGACACGCCGATCATCGTCCACGCGACCGCCAACGCCATCACCGATCGAGCGCCCAGGCCTCGTGTCTGCGACCCTTGCATGTTCCGACCCATGTGATCCTCGCGAGAAGCGTTCGCGCCATCCTATCCGAACGCCGTTCGGCCCGCGCGGGGAGCTTGCAGCCGAGATGGTAAGAATGGGGTGAAAATCGGTTGTCGCCACACGGGGAGCCGCGTGGGGAACGAACTGGCGACTGCGCCCCTTTGTCCCATGCCGTCGCTTTCGACGGGCTCGACAACGGGAAACAGCACCATGAGCATCTTCGACAAGATCAAGGGAGCGATCTTCGGAACGCGCGCATCGGCGGCACCGGCCCCGAGCCCCGCCGCGCCGCAGCCGACCGCGACGGCACCGTCCCCATCGAGCCCGGCGCCGACGCCCACCCCCGTCGCGACGCCGGCGGCACCCTCACCCTCGCCGACCGCCCCGGCCGCTCCGACGCCGACCGTCACCCCGGCGTCGACCCCCGTGGCCGAGCCGGTCGACGTCGCCGCGATGCTCGATCAGGCCGTGAAGGCCAAGGGGCAGCCGCTCGACTGGCGCAAGTCGATCGTCGATCTGATGAAGGCGCTCGATCTCGACAGCAGTCTCACGGAGCGCAAGGCGCTGGCAAAGGAACTGCACTACACCGGCGACACCGAGGATTCGGCCACGATGAACGTCTGGCTGCACAAGGCACTGCTGAAGAAGCTGTCGGAGAACGGCGGCAAGGTTCCCGCGGACCTGCTCGATTGAACGGAATGGGCGGTCGCCGGTCTTGCGCCGGCGACCGCTCCGGCCGTCAGCTCTCCATCTCGGCCTTCAGCATCTCGAGCTCCAGCCACTCGTCTTCGGCCTTCGCCAGCCCCGCACGATGACGCTCGCTTTCCGCCGCGAGCTTGGCGAAGCGATCGGGGTTCTTGGCGAACAACGCGGGGTCGGCCATCTCGGCCTCGGCCTTGGCGATCGCCGCCTCGAACTTGGCGATCTCCTTCGGCAGATTCTCCAGCGCGAATTTCTGTTTGAACGACAGCTTGGCGCTGCCGTTTGCCGCTGCCAGCTTGGCTGAAGAGGTGGACGCGGAGGAGGAGGTCTTCGGCTTCTCGGCCTTCCGCGCCTCCTTCTCCGCGCCCCGCTTCTGCGAGGCCATGTCCGAATAGCCGCCGGCATATTCCAGCCATTTGCCGCCGACGTCGGGCGAGATCACCGAGGTGACCGTGCGGTCGAGAAAGTCGCGGTCGTGGCTGACGAGCAGCACCGTGCCGGGATAGTTGGCGATCAGTTCCTGCAGGAGGTCCAGCGTCTCCATGTCGAGATCGTTGGTCGGCTCGTCCAGAACCAGAAAGTTGGCGGGCGTCGCCAGCGTCTTGGCGAGAAGCAGGCGCGCGCGCTCGCCGCCCGAGAGATTCCCGACTGGCGTGCGGATCTGCTCGGGCTGGAACAGGAAGTCCTTCAGGTAGCCCGCGACGTGGCGCGGCTCGCCATTGACCATCACCTGATCGCCGCGCCCGTCCGTCAGCGCCTCTGACACCGACAGCGTGTCGTCGAGCGAAGCGCGCTTCTGGTCGAGGAAGGCGAGGTCGAGATTGGTGCCGAGACGCACGTTTCCGCTGTCGGGCTGCGCCTCGCCGATTAGCATCTTGAGAAGCGTCGTCTTGCCGGCGCCGTTCGGCCCGACGAAGCCGACGCGGTCGCCGCGCTGGATGCGGGTGGAGAAGTCCTTGACGAGAATACGCTCGTCATAGGCCTTCGAGATCGACTTCGCCTCGATCACCAGTTTGCCGCTCTCGCGCGTCTCTCCGGCGGCCATCTCCACCGTGCCCATGGCCCGCCGCGTGTTGCGACGGTCGGCGCGCATCGTGTGGAGCGCGGCGAGACGGCGCTCGTTGCGCGTGCGCCGCGCGGTGACGCCGTAGCGCAGCCAGTGCTCCTCGCGCACGATCTTGCGGTCGAGCTTCTGGAGGTCGCGCTCCTCCTCCTCCAGCGTCTTGTCGCGCCACGCCTCGAAAGCGCCGAAGCCCTCGTTGATCCGGCGCACCGTGCCGCGATCCAGCCAGACGGTGGCGCTCGTCGTCTTTTCGAGGAAGCGTCGGTCGTGGCTGATCGTCACCACGGCCGAGCGGATGGAGCGGATCTCCTCCTCCAGCCATTCGATCGTCGGCAGGTCGAGATGGTTGGTGGGCTCGTCGAGCAGCACGATGTCGGGCTCGGGCGCCAGCACGCGCGCCAGCGCCGCGCGACGGGCTTCGCCGCCCGAGAGATCGTTCGGCCGCGCGTCGGCACGAAGCCCGAGGCCCTCGATCAGGCGCGTGACGCGGTAGGGATCGTCGGCCGGGCCGAGGCCGGCGGCGACATAGCTCTCGACGCTCAAAGCATCACCGAAGTCGGGCTCCTGCGCGAGATAGCGGATGGTGGCGCCGGGCTGCCGGAACACCTCGCCGCCATCGGCCTCGACGAGGCCGGCGGCGATCTTGAGGAGGGTCGACTTGCCGGAGCCGTTGCGGCCGACGAGCGCGATGCGATCGCCCGGCAGCACGCCAAGTTCGACATCGGTGAAGAGCGGCGTGCCGCCGAAGGTGAGGCGGACGCCATCGAGGCGCAGAAGCGGAGGAGGAGCCATGCTCGGCTTCTAGCCTATCGGGCTCCGCCATGGGAAGGCGGCTGGGGCGATGCCGCCTGCGGGAAATGGCCGAGGATCCAGTCGCGGAAGGCACGGATCTTCGGCACGTTGCGCCGGGCGGTCGGGTAGACGACGCGGTAGGCGCGCCCCGCCGGGCAGAGGATGTCGAAGGGCTGGATCAATTGCCCGCGCTCCATCTCGTCCCGGTAGAAGAAGGGCGTGAGAAGGGCCGCGCCGTGACCCGCCATCGCGGCGATCGCTTCGAGGTCCTGACCGCCCATCCGGCTGCCGCGCGGGATCTCGGGCAACGCGTAGTCGACCCCCGCCCTCTCGAACCAGAGCTGCCACCAGGGATCGTCGATGTCGATCCGCGGCAGCGAGACGATGTCGCGCGGCGACGACAGAGGTCCGAACCTCGCGAGATAATCCGGCGAGACCATCGGCGTGAAGACGGCTTCGATCAGGGGATGGCTCGTCAGGCCAGGCCAGTCGCCGGTGCCGGCGCGAATGGCGACGTCGAACTCGGAGCGTTCGAGATCGACCATATCTCGCGAGATCGAGCTGCGCACCGCGAGATCCGGATGCGCCATTTGGAACTCGCCGAGATGACGCGCCAGCCAGCGGGTCGCGAAGGTCGGGATCACCGTCAGCGTCAGCACGTCCGCCGCCGTGCCCCGGGCAGACGCGAAGCCTGTCGCGATCAGGTCGAGGGCGCTCGTGCAGTCCAGCGCCAGCCGCTGCCCGATCGGCGTCAGCCGGACGCGGCGCGCCTCGCGAACGAAAAGCGGTGCGCCGACCCGCTCTTCCAGCACCTTGATCTGATAGCTGACCGCGGCCTGCGTCATGCCAAGTTCTGCGCCGGCCTGCGTGAAGCTGCCGAGGCGCGCGGCGGCCTCGAAGACGCGGACGGCAGCGAGCGGGGGTAGGGCGCGATTCATGATGCATCAGGTCTCCTTATGCATCATGCGCGACGTTCGATTGGATCGGCAAGCCGTCCGGGCGGCAGATGGCAGGACCGAAATCGACCGGGAGTCCCTGCCGTGCCGAACCGTTCCAACGACCTCCGCACCCTGCGACCGGCCGTCTCCGTCCGGCATCTCACCCGCCGAGGGTGGGCTGCCCTGCAACGTATGGCGCAGACCTTCGGTCTCGCAGATCGCCCTCCGACACTCGGCGAAGACACGTCGGAGCATCTCCTTCGCGATGTCGGCCTGCTCGATGGTCGCTCGCGGCCTCGCCCTTGCGAGCGGGACCAACTGGACCTTTGACGTGCAGAACCGCGATGCGGGCTCGCTGCCGCGTTCCACGTCGGGCTGTTATCGCCGACGTGACGAACGTGCGGGAAGCCGACCTCAGCCGTGCGCTTCGCCTCCGAGCCCCATTCGTTCGGCCTCGGAGATGTCGCGCTGCAGTTGGCTGGTGGCGTGCACGTTGGGCTTGGAGAACCGCGCCAGCGCCAGATAGGCCACGGGCGTGAGGAACAGGGTCGCGACCGTCGCGAGGCCGAGCCCGCCGACGATGACGTAGCCGAGGCTGACGCGGGCCTCGGCGCCCGCACCGGCCGAGAACATCAGCGGCACACCGCCGACGATCGTCGCGATCATCGTCATCATCACCGGTCGAAGCCGGATGATCGAAGCCTGCTCGATGGCCTCGCGCACGCCCGCGCCGCCTTCGCGCAGCTGGTTGGCGAACTCGACGATGAGGATGCCGTTCTTGGCCATGATGCCGACGAGGAGCACGAGCCCGATCTGCGAATAGAGGTTCAGCGTCTCGCCGAAGAAGGCCATGGCGTAGATCGCGCAGGCGACGCCGAAGGGCACGGTGGCGATGATGATGAGAGCCGACACGAAGCTCTCGAACTGCGCCGAGAGGACCAGGAACACGATCACGATGGCGAAGCCGAAGACGAGCGCGAGCCCGTTCGACGTTTCCTCCAGCGTCGCGGCCTCGGCCAGTGGCACGAGGCGCATGTCGGCCGGCAGCTTGCCGACGGCGAAGGCCTGCACGTCGGCCCAGCCCTGACCGATCGAGTAGCCCTCGTGCAGGTCCGCCGACATGGCGACCGAACGCGACTGGTTCTCGCGCGCCAGCGTCGGCGCGATCGCCTCTTCCGTGATCTCGGCGATGGTCGACATCGGCACGAAGCGGCCGTCCTTGGTCTTCAGGTAGATGTTGGCGAGGTCGCCGGGATCGTTGATCGGCTCCGAGGTCGAGACGATGTGGATCGGCACCGAGCGGTCGTCGACATAGGTCGTGGCGATCTCGCGCCCGTCGAGCAGCGATTGCATCGCCGCGGCCAGCCCGTCGATCTCGATGCCGAGATCGGAGGCGCGGGCGCGGTCGATCTTCACCGAAAGCTGCGGCTGCGTCGTGTCGAAGGCGAGCTGCACTCGGCCCCAGCGCCCGTCGGCGTTCATCGCCGCTTCCAGCTCTTCCGCGACGTCGGAGAGCCCGCCATAGGTCGGCCCCGCAACGGCGAACTGCAGGCCGCGCCCGCCGCCCCGAATGCCCAGAGAGTTGGGCTGGATGGCGCGCGCCTGCACGCCGGGAATGTCGCGGAAGGCGACGTTCAGTTCGGCCGCAATCTCCTGCTGCGTGCGCATCCGCTCGCCCCAAGGCGTCAGCGTCATCACCATGAAGGCCGAGTTGCCCGCGTTGGTGCCGATGCGCGCGAAGATGCTCGTCGCCTCGCCGCTCTCGACATAGGGCAGCACGATCTCCTCGATCCGGCGCATCTGGTCGTCGGTGTATTGTAGGCTAGCGCTCTGCGGCGCGGTGATGCTCATCAGCACGCTGCCGCGGTCCTCGGTCGGCGTCAGCTGCTGCTGCAAGCCTTGAAAGGTGAAGACCGAGGCGCCGGCGAAGATCAGAGACGCCACCACCATCAGAAGCGCGTTGTTCAGTGCCCCGCGCAGCAGGAAGGCGTAGAGGCCCGCGAGCCATTCGCCGAGGCGCATCGCGCCGCGCTTCACGAAGCCCGGCCTGGCCTCCGCGTCGCGCTCCGGCAGGAGATGCGCCGCCAGCATCGGGCAGAGCGTCAGCGCGATGAAGGCCGAGAGCGTGACCGAGATCGCCAACACGAAGCCGAACTCGCGGAAGAGCCCGCCCGCGACGCCCGGCAGGAACGAGATGGGGATGAACACCGCCGCCAGCGTCGCCGTGGTCGAGATGACCGCGAAGAACACCTCGCGCGTGCCGAGCACCGCCGCCGCCTTGACGGACATGCCCATGTCGCGGCGCCGGATGATGTTTTCGAGCACGATGATGGCGTCGTCCACCACCATGCCCGTGGCGAGAACGAGGGCGAGCAGCGTGATGATGTTGAGCGAGAAGCCGACGAGGTAGACGCCGGCGACGACGCCGATCAGCGCGATCGGGATGGTCACCGTGGGGATCAGCGTCGCGCGGAAGTTCATCAGGAAGGCGTAGATCACGGCGACGACGATCACGATCGCCAGCGCCAGCGTGAGCTCGACCTCGTGGATGGAGCCGTTGATGAAGGTCGCCTCGTCGGAGGTGATGACCATGCGCGTGCCCGCGGGCAGCGAGGCGTTCAATTCGGCCACGGCCTGCCGCACGCCTTCCGAGATCGCGATCGTGGAGGAGCCCGCCTGCCGGATGATGTCGAGCCCGATGCCCGTCTCGCCGTTGACGCGCAGCTGCGACGCCGCCTCGTCCGGGCCGAACCGCACGCTCGCCACGTCGCGCAGACGCGTGTCGGCGTTGAGCAGCACGGCGCCGAAATCGTCGGGCGTCGAAAGGTTGGCGTCGGCACGCACCACGAGGTTCTGCGTCGGCCCCTCCAACGATCCCGCCGGCTGGTCGAAGGCGGCATTGCCGAGCGCGGCGGTGACGTCGGCGAGCGTCAGACCGCGCGTCGCCAGCTCGTCGGGTCGCACGTCGACATAGATCAGCTTCTCGCGCTCGCCCGAAAGCGTCACGTCGGCGACGCCTTCGACGGCTGCGACGCGATCGGCGATCCGGTCCTCGACCAGCGTGGTGAGATCCTCGATCTTCATGCTGTCGGAGAGGATCGCCAGCCGCATGATCGAATCGGCGTTGGCGTCGGCCTTCACGATGCGCGACTCGTCGGCATCCTCCGGCAGGCGGTTGGCGATGCCCGCGACGGCGTCGCGCACGTCGCTGGCCGCCACGTTCAGGTCGGTGGCGTCGGTGAACTCGACGGTGACGCGGCTGTTTCCGAAGCGCGAGGACGACGAGATCGACGCGATGCCGCTGACGCGCGCCACGGCCCCTTCGATCTCGCTCGTCAGCTGCCGGTCGACCGCTTCGGCCGAGGCGCCCTCGAAGGTCGTGGTAATCGAGATCACCGGCCGGTCGACATTCGGCAACTCGCGGATCTCGACCGAGTTGAAGGCTGCGAGGCCGGCGACGATGAGGAGGAGGTTGACGACGATCGTGAAGACCGGCCGTCGTACGAAGAGCGAGGCGAGGGCGGTCAGTCCGTCGCTCTTGTGCTCGGCGCTCATGGCGTCGAGCTCCCGGTGGAGCCGATCGCCGCAGCGGCGCGGCGCGCCGGCGAGGTTTCGCTCGTCACCGGCTGCGCCGGCGCATCGGGCGTGACCGGGGCAGGAGGCGCCGTCACGGGTGCCCGCACCCTGACCTTGCCGCCGTCGCGCAACTGCTGGATGCCTTCGACGATGACCGCGTCAGCCTCCTTCAGAACGTCGGACGCCACCAGCACGCGATCGACGTTTCGCTCGACGATGCGGATCGGCGCCTTGCGCGAGGTCTCGTCCGCGACGGTCCAGACGAAGGGGCCGGTCCGCTCCCACTGCACGGCGAGGGGATCGACCGAGAGGAAGCTGTTGCCCTCGAAGGCGACATCGACGGCGAAGGACATGCCGGGGCGCAGGCGATCGCCGACATTCTCGATGATCGCCTCCGTGCGAAGCGTCCGGCTCG
This sequence comes from Aureimonas pseudogalii, assembly GCF_014196835.1. Lineage (GTDB taxonomy): Bacteria > Pseudomonadota > Alphaproteobacteria > Rhizobiales > Rhizobiaceae > Aureimonas > Aureimonas pseudogalii. The sequence continues at coordinate 10,264 of NZ_JACIEK010000001.1, read as the reverse complement.
CCTCGTCGAGGCGACTGTCGAGCGCGCTGATCCGGCCCTGGTAGGTCTCGCCCGAGCGCGTCGTCGGCTGCGCCGAGATCGGCTGGTCGGTGCGCAATTCGGACGCGAAGCCTTCCGGCGTGTTGAACACGATCTTGATGCGCGAGCGATCGTCCACGGTGGCGATGAGCGTCGTGCCGTCGACGAGCGCGCCGACATCGAGATCGAGAATGCCGACGCGGCCCGCGATGGGGGCGACGATATTGCGCTTGGCCAGCGCGATCTCGGCCGACTGAAGGTCGAGCGCCGCGGAATCACGGGTGCGTCGAACCTCGTCGAGCTGGACGGAGGTGATCGAGGTGTTGGCGGAGAGCGAGCGGTAGCGTGCGAGCTGGTCGTCGGCGGCGGACAGCACGATCCGCGCCCGCTCGACCGCCACCTTCTCCGCATCGTTCTGCAGCACCGCGAGGATCGCCCCCGCCTCGATCGCATCGCCGGACCGGAAGCCGATCTGGGTGATGATGCCGTTGGCGTCCGGGCGCACTGCGACCGAGCGGATCGCCTCGCCGGTTCCGATCGCCCGCAGGCGGTCGCGCGTCACGGCGGGCACCACGGGGTCGGTGACGACGAGGGGGAGGGCGGTCTGCCGGCGTACCTCGCCGCTCGGCGTGGCGCCGACCTTGACGGCATCGTCTGCCGGCGAGATCGCGGAAACCAGGCCCTTCACAGAAGCGGGCAGACCTTCGACCTCGGCGAGAAGGTAGCGACCGGGCACCGCGGAGAAATGCAGCCAGACGCCGCCAGCCAGAACCAGCACGACGATGGTGACGAGGATCTGCCGGAGAAACGCCATGAACACCTTCGAGCACGAACGATGCGGAGATCGCAGAAGCCTACACGCTACGGGAAGCCATCGCGCATTCGGTTTTAAATGTTCGTAGGGTTGGCTTCTAAATGAACGTCCGAGATGCGATCTCGCGTCGAACCTGTTGATCTCACTCACTTATTGGTGTCACCAGCTGGGATCGCAAACCGATCCCATTCGCGTTACCGCACACCCACCGCGCCACCCGCGCCCGAACTGCCATTCGGGTTGGCGAGCCGCATGCGATCACGGTCCGTCGCGTACTGGTCCTTCTTGTACTCGGGGGCACCGCGAAGTTGCTCTCGCGTGAAAAGCGTCGTCAGCGTCGGACGGCCGGCTGCATCGCGCATGAACTGGAGATTGTCCATCGCGACCGCGACGGGTTTGGCGCCGATACCGAGGAAGCCGCCGACATCGACGATGATCGCATCGACCTGCCCTTGGTCGCTCATCGCGATGTCACCGACCGAGCCGATGGCGGCCTCGTCCGGCCCGAGCACCTTCGTTCCCAGCAAATCTTCCACCGACAATTCGCTCGCCGCCATGGGGGCGAGCTGCGAGGCCGATCCGGCGGCGGGGTCCGCTGCGGAGACGGCCGGGCCCTCCGTCGTGTCGGTGGCGAGCTGCGAGCCGGCGGCGGCACCCGCCGCGATGCCCGTCGCGGCCGATGCCGAGGCCGTTCCATCCGTCGTCACCGCTCCGGTGCTCAGGGCGACAGCATCCGCTGCCGGCTGAACCTGACCGGGTTGGAAGGTCGGAGCCGCCCGAAGCTCGTCCTTCGTCGCGGCGAGGCTGACGATCGGACTGGCATCGTCGGAAGGAATGAACGCGACGTCGTCGAACGAGACGGCCACGTCTTTTGTGGCCAGCCCCAGGAAGCCGCCGACCCCGATCACCACGGCGTCGAGCGTCGAGGTTCCCGAAAGGACGAGGTCGCTGATCTTGCCGATCGTATCGGAGTCGGTGGTCGCGCCCGCGTGCACGCTCTGGCCGATCAAGGTCCGCGTGAGATACTGCTCGGGGCCGGGAGAGGCGATATAGGCGCCGCCGCCGGGTGCGAGGTCGGCCGATGCGGTCGCCGGATCGATCGTGCTGGCCGCCATGTCCGGCGTCGCAACCCCCGAAGCCGGAGGCGAGTCGCCGTCCATCGCGGCGTCGTCCGCGTCGGGATCGGTCACCGCGGGAACGGCATCCTGCACGGCGGCCGTCGGCGTGACCGCGAAGCTCGGCGCGGTGTTCAGTTCGTTACGGGTTGCGAGAAGGATGCCCCGCGCCGGTTGACCATCGACCTGTGTCCAGCGAAGCTTCTCGGGCGGGACCGCGACCATCTTGGAGCGGTCGCCGAGGAACGCGCGCGTGTCGATCACCGCCGCCACCAGCGTGCCGTCCGCGCCGACCACGAATCCGTCGACCCGTCCCGCATTCTCCGCATCCGGCTTGTCCGACGCGAAAAGCTCGGCGCCGGTGAGCCGCGACGCCAGATATTGGTCCGGCCCGAGCCCCTGAAGATAGGACGGCCCCGCCGGCGCATCGGCTGGTGCTGCCGCGGGAACCTGGATCGTAGCCGGGGCAGGGGTCGTCTGGGCGAGGGCAGGCGATGCCAGGCATCCCACCAGCATCGTGGTTGCAAGAAGTCGACGCATCATCGAAGCGCTCCCGTTCCGTATCGTGCAGGCAGTTGCCGGCGCCGTCTGCGGCACCGGTTCTCCGTCTTCGGAGCGATCGTCAGGCGAAGACGATGATACCGAAGAACAGCAGCAGAAGAATGCCGACGAGGACGATGAAGATCAGGATCTTGGCGATGCCCGCCGAGGCGCCGGCCACCCCTCTGAACCCGAGCAGGCTCGCGATCGCGGCGACGACGAGAAGAATGACGATCCATTCGATCATGGGTTGGGTTCCCGGCAGATATGGTCTGGAAGATGGCCGAATCGACGCCCATCCGGTCTGCCGAAATATATAGGCTCCGCACTGGCGACGGCGATGGGCTTCACCCTCGAAGAAGCCACATCTTGCGCCATATCGGTCGAACAGTTCCCCCGCGAGAGGCACCCCCCGCGATGAAAGTACACGCCATCCTCAATCGCGACGGGGGAACGCTTCGAACGACGGATCTCGATCTTTTGAGCACGACGATCCGCGACGAGTTCCGGATTCACGGGCACGAGATCGAGGTCGATGTGCTCTCCAGCTCGGAGATCGGCGAGGTCATCGCCACGCAGTCCCGGCGGACCGATCTGGATGTCCTGATGGTGGCCGGCGGAGACGGGACGGTGTCGTCGGCCGCTGCCGCCGTGGCGGGTTCACGCATCGCTCTCGGGCTGCTGCCGGCGGGAACGATGAACCTCTTCGCCCGAAGCCTGCAGATCCCGCTCGATCTCGACGTTGCGGTCAGGGCGCTCGCAACGGGCCGCATCGCCGCCGTCGATATCGCCAGCGTCAACGGCGAGTACTTCGTCCATCAGTTCGCCGTGGGTCTTCATGCCCGGATGGTGCGCATGCGCGAGCGTCTCGACTATGCCTCGCGTATCGGCAAAATGTGGGCGAGCGTGCGGGCGATCGGCTCCGCCATCCAGAACATGTCGACCGTGGAACTGAAACTCGACGTGGACGGTAAGCGCGAGACGATCAAGACGCCCGCCGTCGCGATCAGCAACAACATCTACGGCGATGGCCACGTGCCGTTCGCCGACGATCCACAAGGCGGGAAGCTCGGCATCTACCTCATGCGCTCGAGCGATCGCGGGGCCGTGCTCAAACTGACGGCCGACATGATGCGCGGCGCATGGAAGGCGAACGAGCATCTCACCGTTTCGGGCGCCGACGAGATCACCATCGAATACAAAGGCTCGAAGACCCATCGACGCGCCGTGATGGACGGGGAGTTGAAGGATCTCGCCCGGCTCTCCAAGGTCAAGATCCACAAAGGCGGCTTGAACGTCCTCGTTCCCGACGAGGTGACGTTCGTCTGATCTCGTAGGCCCCTTCCGTGTCAGTTGAGGCCCTCGATCTCTCGATCGGGCCTTTAAACTTCGGTGCGCCCATCCTGATGAAGAGGGTGTGTGTCAGCTTGGTCGTCTGGGTCGACATCTGCCGCGTCTGCCGAAGCGTATGTGTGTCCGCCTTCGGCCAGCATGGAAAGAGCGTCCCGTATCCGCATCTCCAGCGGCTCGAACTCGCCGCCGCGATCGGTTTGATCCCGATCCGCCATCTGTCCGGCATAGGCAGCAAGCCATTCGCGCTTTTCGTCGATGGTCATGCCGAGATTGGAGAGAACGTCGTCGATGTCCCCTTGGGTGAGGGGTTGAGGAATGCCCCGAATGCCACCGTCTCCTCCTGCATCTGGGGCAGTCGCGGCGGGCTTGCGATCCCGGAACGAGCGTGGGTCACTCATGGTTCATTATCCTCGTGTTCGGGGAAAACGCGAGGGCGAGGAATGGGTTGCCGAACAAACGAAAAACGGGCCCGAAGGCCCGTCATCTGCTTGGCATCTCGTGGCCGCTCAGTTCGGAGCAGTACCTTTCGCCGCGCCACCGGCATTGGACTGACCCGGCGTCACGGTGGTCGAACTCGATCCCGTCGCCGTCGCGGGCGCGGTGTTCACACCGGAGTTTGCCGCCCCACCGATGTTCTGGTCGGGCTGCGTGCTGTTGAAGACACCAAGACCCGCAAACACGATGAGGGCCAACACGAGACCTCCGATCAGAACGAAGAGAACCGGACGCCCGGTTCGACCCTGTCTTGCCTTGTCGGTCCTGAGTTCTGCCATGTTCGTCTCCTGTCGAAGGGTCGATGGCGCACCGTGCACCATATCGTCGTTTCAACGGCCGCGACGGCAAAACGATCCGCCGCGGCCTTGTGTCGTCACAGTCGCAGAGACGCCGCTCAGTCTCACAAGCCACGGTCTCGAAACCCTCGAAGGCTTCGGATCAGACCCCAGGCCGCCACGCCGACGACCGGAAGCAGCACCAGCGACTTGCGCCGACGCAGCGTCGAAAAGATCAGCGGCATGTTCGACAGCGCCGCGATGCTGGCGATGGAGGCGACGTCACGTTGCACCCGGTCCGCCGCCCGTTGGCGGGGCGGGCGGCGCGCGATCGTCAACAACACGTAGAGACCGAGAATGCCGACGAGGCAGACGATCGCAAACCCGATCGAAGTCTGCACCGTGCCGAACCGATGCGCCAACCAGACGAAGAGCGCACCGAGAAGAAACCCGATCATCCCTAGCGCCAGCAACGCCATAGCGGCGTAAATCGCCGCCGCCGTACGAAGGCGTGCGATGTAGATCGACGCCTCGCCGGTGAAGAGCTTGGTGATCAGCTGCCCGATCATCGTTTAGCGGAAAAGACGGGCGTAGACGTAACCGACGGCGGCGGCGATGAGCACGCTCTTGATCGGCTCCGAACGCACCCGCTCGCTAACCTGATCCTCGAGATCGCTTGCGGTTTCCTGTGCCTGACGTAGGTAGCGCTCGCCACGGTCGCGCACGTCGTCCCGAAGGGCATAGGCCTGCGAACGCGCGCTGTCGGCTCGGCCGCCAGCAATCGTCTTCAGCGTTTCCACGACGCCGGCGACATCCTCGCGAAGCTTCGCGACCTGGGTCTCGAGATCCTGTTGCGCGTCGTCGGCCTTGGCGCTCGAAGCGGCTGCGGAGAATTCGTTCGGGGTGGAGTTCGTAGACGACATGAAACTTCCTTTCGGGCTGTAACGCGACCGGATCCCTGCGCTTGGCTGCGCCGAGAGGCGGTGCTGAAATGCTTCGTTGCGATGCAGGTTCCGCCCATCACGCGATTCCCGGCACAACTTTCGTCCGATGTCCCGCCTTCACGCGGCGGGCGCGACGCCGATGATCTGCGAATTGATGGAATCGGGCCCGAACTCGCCGTCACCCTCGATCCCGAGTAGGTCGGCCATCCGGGTTCTCGCGCGCGACACGCGACTCTTGATCGTCCCGACCGCACATTTGCAGATGTCCGCCGCCTCCTCGTAGGAAAAACCGGAGGCGCCGATGAGGATCAGCGCTTCGCGCTGGTCGTCCGGCAACTGATCGAGCGCCTTGCGAAAATCCTGCAGATCGAGATGGCCTTGCTGCTCGGGGTGTCCGGCGAGCTGCATGGCGTGAATGCCGTCGACGTCCTGGACCTCGCGTCCTTTCTTGCGCATCTGCGTGTAGAACTCGTTGCGCAGAATCGTGAACAGCCAAGCCTTGAGGTTGGTCCCAGGCTGAAACGTATGCTGCTTGTCCCACGCCTTGACGAGAGTTTCCTGCACGAGATCGTCGGCACGATCGAACGACCCTGCCAGCGATGCTGCGAAGGCACGCAGGTTTGGGATGATCGAGATCAGTTCTTTACGGAAATCCGGCTCCTGACCCATTCGCGTCAACTCCGCTTCGAGGTCTGAGAATTCGACTCGGCGGTATCCAGTGCATCCAGCAGAGAGAGAAAGCGATCGGGCACGGGCTCTCCCGCGACGTCGTCGTAATAGGCCTTGAGGCGCTTTCCGATCGCGGAGGAGGGACCCAGATCCGCTCCCGCATCCGTCGACGGAACCGGCGACGCCTCGGATGCACTCACATCCTTGTTCTTTCGGTCTTCCATCCAACCTCTCGCACGTTGTCTCGTTCGCAGCGGCTCACCCTCGCAGCGCGCGAGGCGATAGATGTGAGAGTCGTCACATTCCGCAAGGCGTCTGCAGGCGCCGGCGGAAACTTGCCGACGGAGGCTAGCGTTTCACGTATCCCGCATTACTTAGTGCTTCGCCCTCGATTTCCATATGGATCGCGGGTCGATGAATTGCCAGCCGACGACGGCTGACGACGCAGGCTCGGACGGGACGTTCCCGCCAACCAGAAGGTACGAGGGGAGTATTCATGTCGATGTCCTCGCGCATAGCGCCGCACATTCCCTATCTCCGGCGTTATGCTCGCGCGCTCAGCGGCTCGCAGGCTTCGGGAGATGCGTACGTCGCCGCCGTGCTGGAGGCGCTGATCGCCGAACCTAGCCTGTTCGACAAGCAGGAAAGCCCGCGAATCTCGCTCTACAAGCTGTTCTCGTCGCTCTGGCAGTCCGTCGAGGTCAATGTGCGCGAGGATACGCCGGTGTCGGCGTGGGAAGAGAAGGCTTCTCGCAATCTCAGGGGCATCTCGCCGCTGCCGCGACAGGCGTTTCTCCTAGTCGCCGTCGAGGGCTTCACCACGGAAGAGGCCGCGGTGATCCTCAGCGTGGGCGAGGCCGATTTCTCCGAACTGATCGATCAGGCGAGTTCCGATATCGGCCGTCAGGTCTCGACCAACATCATGATCATCGAGGACGAGCCTCTGATCGCGATGGATATCGAGCAGATGGTCGAGAGTCTCGGTCATGGCGTCACCGGCATCGCGCGCACCCATAAGGAAGCCATCGAACTGTTCGAGCAGCAGAAGCCGGGCATGGTGCTGGCCGACATTCAGCTCGCAGACGGATCGTCGGGCATCGATGCGGTGAACGACATCCTGTCGAAGGTCTCGGTTCCCGTGATCTTCATAACGGCTTTCCCGGAGCGCCTGCTGACGGGCGAGCGTCCGGAGCCGACCTTCCTGGTGACGAAGCCGTTCAACCCCGACATGGTGAAGGCGCTGATCAGCCAAGCCTTGTTCTTCGAAACAGAGCGCGAGGCGGCGTAGCGCCTCGGCCGCTTCTATCGCGCTTGCGAAACCCGACCTCCGAGCCTTGGGTTCCCCTGCTTCCATACGACGTGTCGTCCCTTGTCGTATGGCACGTCAAGAATGTTCGGCACCGTTGATGGAACCGCGTCCAGTTCGCTTCGTTTGTCCGAGCAGAACGGCAGCGCGACAGGCGAACATCCATTCGGGGTTAAGGTGTTTGATCTATGAATCGTCGGCAGGTGGGGCGACGGGAGGCTTTGTGCGATGGAGGTCTTGCACAAGCAACGCTCGATCTGGGGTGGACCGCTCGGCCGGATGGTCCCGTCGCTCGAAAGAACAGCGTAACATGGTAGCCTACAAGGCTTTGAAGGCTCTCGCGAACACGGAGATGACGCTGTTCGCACAGGATCTCGAGCTTCGCTACCTCTGGCTTTTCAACGCGCAGAACTCGTGGCTCGCAACGGCGCGAAACGGCAATTCGGACCATGACGTCCTGGTCGGTGCCGCAGCCGACCGATCACATGCGATCAAGTCCGATATCCTGAAGACGGAACAGTCTGCGCGTTTCGAGCTGCCGGTACCCTTTGCCGGATCGATGCGGTGGTTCGATATTCGGATCGACGTCGATCGCGACGAAGCGGGCGCGGTGATCGGAATTATTGGAACGTCACTGGAAATCACCGAGCAGAAGCGTCGCGAAGAGACGTTGAAGACGTTGCTTCGAGAGGTTTCGCATCGAAGCAAGAACCTGCTTGCCATCATCCAGAGCCTGGCCAGCCAAACCGCCCGGCATTCCCTCACCGTTCCGGAATTTCTCGTTCGGTTTCGTGGACGTATTCAATCCTTGGCGTCCTCGCAGGATATCGTGACCGAAACCGACTGGCGGGGTGCCGACCTCTTCAGCCTCGTCACGATGCAGGTGGAACGCTATGCCCCCGATGGCATGGCGCAGGTGCAGTTCGAGGGTCTCGACGTTTACCTGTCGCCGACCGCAGCCCTGCATGTCGGGCTCGCTCTGCACGAGCTTGCCGTCAACGCCGCCTCCTACGGCTCGCTCTCGGTTCCCGGGGGCCGCGTCGCGATCCGCTCCTCTCTCGAGGAAAAGGAAGGGCAGACGCTTCTGCTACTGCAATGGTTGGAAACCCGCGGTCCACGCGTGCGGCTCGACCATGATCCGCGCTTTGGGACGTCGACGCTGGAGAGGATCGTTCCCAACTCGGTGGGAGGCGAGGCTGAGCTCGACTACCGACCGGAGGGGCTTCAGTATCGGCTGCGCGTTCCCCGCAACCAGTTCGAACTCATCGACGCATAAGCCACGGCTTCGATATTCGCAAAATTCTTGGCGACGCGATGCGGTCGCCTGTACCGGATCGACGCTATCCCAGTGATCGTCCATGTGAATTCCCCGCGAGAGGGATCATGGCTGGCGATCGACACATGGCGACGTTGCCGGACGACCGCTGACTTGTCCTCCCAACCTGGGTGGATCGATGCGTGCGCGTCCAGTCTCATGTGGAGGTGCCGGCGAGGGCGACCGGGTTCTGACCCTTTCGGGCGACCGTCCCGTCAACCCCGCCGCTCCGTATCGCGTTCGATCCGTCACGTCGTTCGTCGCCACGCAGGACGACGTCGGCAAGCCATCGTCGTCCGCCCGCCTGTTTTTTCGAGATCGCCTTCGTGTCGCTGGACGAGGACGGGAACGACGCTAGCTTGTGACGACGGGACAGTTTGCTGGAGTTTTGTGATGAGAACGATGATCATGGCGGCGGTGGCAGCCGGAACGATGGCGTTGACCGGTTGCCAGTCGGTGGACCGAAACGTGGCGATTCCCGCCGGTATCGGTGCATTGGGCGGCGCTGCGATCGGTGCGGGCATCAGCGGCAATGCACGCGGCGCTCTGATCGGTGCGGCCGTCGGCGGCGCTGGCGGCGCCTTGCTGGGCGCGGCGACGAACCGTCCCGGCCAGTGCGTCTACCGCGATGGCCGCGGTCAGCGCTACACGGCCGAGTGCCCGGCGGGTTACTGATCATCCACGGCGCCATCTCTCTGGGATGGCGCCGCCTTCGTCTCCTGATGGATCCCTACCCGTGAATCGTCACCTTCGATCGGCGTCCGTTCGCTTCGCTCGTCGTGTCGGACAGCCTGTTGCCGCTGCGGTGATCGGCGTTTCGGCGCTCGTCCTGCTGACCGGCTGCCGCGCCGACGTTCTGCCGGCGGTGTTTGGGTTGGGCTCCGGCGGCATATCGGCCTACGCTCCCGGCAAGCTCCCAGTGGTCATGGCACATGACGGCGACAGGTTGCTCGGCCAGTCCGGCACGGAAACTGGCCGTTGCATCTACGAGAATGGGGTCGGACGACGTTTCCGGGCCGACTGCCCGTCAGGCTACAAGCCTTGAGTTGAGGCAGGGCTTTGCACCTCACCGGCACGGCTCGTCAGATGGTCGAGGGCTTCCACGATCTCGGCTTCGGTCTGGATGCGACGTGGAAATTCGATTCGTCGGATGTAGGGCAGGCCCTGCGATCGAGTGTCGAGGCTTTCAACCCGTCGGCGTCCAGCGTCAGGACATGCCAAGTTTGACGAGCGCTCATCCGGCAGCGATAGCGTCCGCCCGATCCGTTCGCTGAATCGCTGGTTCAAGCGTGCGAGGATCTCGTCGTCCCGGTCGATCAGGTCTGTGGAGCGCACCCCGTTTTGACCGGACAGGTGGCATAGCCGATAAGGCATAGGCATCCGCCTATGAGTACGACTATGTCGAAAGCTCCTGATGGCC